>JROE01000078.1 GCA_000783305.1 Sphingobacteriaceae bacterium DW12
CTCTGGTAAGATAAATTAATAGCAGATCTATAGCAATGGAAAACAATACCATTTGGAAGATGTAATAATTAAGCACTGCCTTATAAGGTTGGATTTCTGAATAATTGATAAGCCGATCTTTATCAACCATTGCATGAAATCCTAATGCTACCTTAGTGATGCTTTCTTCTACAAATTCATCAATAATGCCTTGTAGTTTTTCCCAATCTTTTTTACGTTCTTCATTATCACCTAGCATATACT
>JROE01000009.1 GCA_000783305.1 Sphingobacteriaceae bacterium DW12
GGTTCGAATCCAGGTGGGACAACTTTAAGTAATTAAACAGAAATTTATCAAAGTAAATTCTATTCTAATCCTTATTCAAAAACACTCACCATGCCTTTGCAATTTAACACCGTAAAACTATTTGCTGGTTCCGGCACACAGGAATTGTCAGAAAAAATCGCAAAATCTTACGGAAAACCTCTTGGAGACAAGACCCTATCAAAATTTAGTGACGGAGAGATCCAACCTTTCTACAACGAATCTGTACGTGGAAGTGATGTCTTTTTAATCCAGTCTACCAATCAGCCAACGGACAATCTTTTAGAACTCCTGTTGATGATTGACGCTGCAAAGAGAGCATCCGCCCATTACATTACAGCTGTAGTTCCTTATTTTGGATTCGCCCGTCAAGACCGCAAAGACAAGCCAAGAGTAGCAATTGGAGCAAAAATGATTGCCAACCTAATTACAGCCGCTGGTGCGCACCGTATCATGACGATGGACCTACATGCAGCTCAGATACAAGGATTTTTCGACATTCCGGTAGATCACTTAGACGGCTCTATTATTTTTGTCCCTTACATCAAATCCCTAAATCTACCAAATCTAACGATTGCATCACCTGACATGGGTGGTTCATATCGTGCACGTACTTTTGCTAAATTTTTCAATGCGGAGGTTATCATCTGTGACAAAAGACGTAAACGCGCCAACGAAATTGAATCTATGTCTATTATTGGGGACGTGACCGGTCAAGACGTAGTCCTTATTGACGACATTTGTGATACAGCAGGTACTTTGTCAAAAGCAGCGGCATTGATCATGGAAAATGGAGCAAAATCTGTTCGTGCACTGTGTACACATGCGGTGCTATCAGGCAAAGCATATGAGACTATTGAAAATTCGGTACTCGCAGAAATGATAGTAACAGACACCATCCAGCTGGATACTGAGAAAATGAAGTCTTGCAGTAAAATCAAAGTTCTATCTACACAGGACTTATTTGCAAATGCTATTAAAAATGTAAATGAGCACGGATCTATATCCGACCTTTTTCAAGTAGATTAATCTGTGGGTCCAAAAGACCACAAGTATATATGACAATAGAGGGAACTAGAATTAGTTCCCTCTATTTTTTTTGCAAAACCCCGTATTTAAACACAGTACATTCTTAATGATACCTCAGGAACTAAGTCAACTCCAAATTAGGCAATAAAATAGCCTTTACATAGGGTTAATATAGCCTTTACATAGCCTTAACTTAGCCTACGGCTATATAAAGGCTATCTAAAAGGTAAGTTAAAGTCAATTTAACTTAGTACTTAATCATAATTTGATCACAACTTTTCCCAAGTAACAATCACAAACTAGAGACTATGGACATTCGGAATAATGTTCCTGAAAATCTAACCGCTAAGATTTTGAATTTTCATTTTTTAATCTTTATCTTTGCACCTCAAATTTTAATAAATTAAAACGATGAAATCAATTGCTATTAGCGGTTCTGTTAGACAGAACGTAGGGAAAAGAGATGCAAAAGAATTGCGTTACGAAGGTAATGTACCTGCGGTTCTTTATGGTAGTGGTACTCAAACTCACCTATCTGTATCCGCAGCTGATTTGAAACAAGTGCTTTACACTCCAGAAGTTGTATTCGTAGAATTCGACCTTAATGGAAAAAAAACAAAAGCTATTGTTCAAGACGCTCAATTCCACCCATTGACTGACGTTGTTATCCACGTAGACTTTTTAGAGTTGAACGATGACAAAGCTGTTTCAGTAAATATTCCTGTTAAATTGACAGGTACTTCTCCTGGTGTTAAATTAGGGGGTAAATTAGTGCAAAAATTACGTACACTTCGTGTAAAAGCTACTCCAAACAACCTACCTCAAGAAATTGAAGTACCTCTGGAATCTTTGGAAGTAGGTAAATCATTCCGTGTAGGTCAGGTGAAACTTGAGAATGGTAAAGTGTTGAACAATGCTGACGATACCATTGTATCTGTCATCATGTCTCGTGCTCTACGTCAAGCAGAACAAGAAGCAGCTAAAGCAGCTCAAGGCAAAAAGAAATAATCTTAAAATAGATTATAATAGACGTCATAAGAAAAGGCATCGAAACGATGCCTTTTTTATTACCCTACCCCTTAACACATCTCTTCTTTCATCTAACCTTTCCCTAAAACCGAGGTAACCGTCTAAAATCTCACATCTATTCTCTATTTTTGCAGACTTAGATCAACAGATACAACATGAATTATCTTATAGTGGGCTTAGGTAACATCGGTCGTGAATATGAAGATACGCGTCACAATATTGGGTTTATGATAGCCGATGAATTGGTAAAGCAGGCTGGAGGTTCATTTTCCACATTAAAGTACGCCTTCTTTTCTGAATATAAGCAACGCGGACACAATGTACATGTCATCAAACCGACTACTTATATGAATCTCAGTGGTAAAGCTGTCAACTATTGGATGCACCAGCTTAAGGTACCCATTAGCAACGTATTGGTGCTTGTGGACGACCTGGCGCTTCCCTTGGGTACCATTCGTATAAAACCCAAAGGCAGCAGTGCTGGACATAACGGACTTAAATCCATTGAAGCCCTATGTGGTGGGCAGACTTACCCCAGACTAAGGTTTGGCATAAGTGACAATTTTCCAAAAGGCCGTCAGGCGGAATACGTATTAGCTCCCTTTGATAAGGATGAACAACCCGAGCTACCTGCGCTCATTGAACGTTCGGTCCAAATGATCAATAGCTTTATTAATATCGGAATAGAGCTGACCATGACCAATATGAATAAATAACCTACTTCATTTCCTGAAAAATATTCCCAGCGAGTGACTATCGGAATTGACGGAGCTGAGTCTACTTTGCTGTAGCTTAGATTCGATAGGTATTAACCATATGTCCTGAGTTAATCTCGAATCTGTAATGAAGTACGGGTACACGCTAAAACAAAAAAGCCAAACATAATTGTTCGGCTTTTTACATTAGGAAGTTTAATCGTTACTATTTCGTAAATTTTATGGTATCAATCCGACTATTATCTTTCTTTCCATATCCCATAATGGTGATGGTATCCAGTTTACGCCCTTCTATAACAGAAGTCGAATTCGGACCAACCGTCTCAGCACCTTTATCCTCCTTACCCGCCTTGGTTGTAACTAGAATAACACCATTTTTTCCTTTATCACCATATAATGCATTTGCTGCATCATTCTTGAGGACCGAAATACTTCGGATAGTATTAGGATCCAAATCATTCTCCCCAGACCGATAGTCTTTAACCACACCGTCTACTATAAAAAGAGGTACTTTTTCGGTTAAGCGGTTTTCTGTTTTCCAAACTAAAGAGACCTCATTTAGATTAGCTACCTTACTAGTTGAGGTACTTCCCTCCCCATTTAGAGTCTTTATCATGTGTTGTAACGAAATCTTATTTGTGGAATCCGCTTTATCAGTCACACGAATACCCGTGACTTTTCCATTGAGTCTATTCTTACCCAATGAGTCCACGACTTCGGTTGGGGTCTTTGCTTTTGAAGGATCTTTCAAAGTAATCAATATCGCACCGTTTACTGCTTTCGGACCATACTCAACAACCGCAGCCTCTCCCTTCAAAATGCTGATGCCCTCAATACGATTGGGATCCAAGGCTTTCATAACATCCCCATCAACCTGTTTGCCCTCAAGGAAATAAATAGGTTGATTATCTAAAGGCATTTCTGTCAAACGAATTGTCACATTCGGCTGTGGTTTCTCCTGGACAATTTCAATTTTCTTGTCTACAGGCTGAACATCAACTTGTTTGACAGTGTCCTTCGACATAAATGGCCTCGGCACATCAAGCACAGTTTCTTTGGCTATACTCACTATATTTTCAATTTTGGCCTCGGCTCTATCGATGGTCAATGCTCCCGCGGTAAAAATCAATAACGGTAGCATAAAGGCATATTTGCTAAGTTGCAACTTCGAGGAGCGTCGTTTGTTCATCATCATGATCCTAAGTTTTAACGTTTTGAAATTAAATTGGTTTCCTATTCCAATAGCTGCACCTTGCTTAGTTACATGCAGGAGACTATATTGATATGTTTGCTTATCTACCCCACGATTGAGAACTTGCTGATCGGTAAGAAATTCTAGATTTTGACGAATGGCCCAGCGCATCATCCATACAAAAGGATTGTACCAGCACAAGATCAACGTCGCTTCCCCCAAGAGGATATCCAATGTATGCTTACCTTTCACATGGATTTCTTCATGATGAAAGATATCCAATAGTTCAACTTCCTCGTGTAAATCCTTATTTACATAAATCCTATTCATAAATGAAAATGGAACAATAGGTATCCACACGTTACGAAATATATAGTCTCGCCATTCTGCCGGCTTGGAATACAGATGTATGCGAACCAAGCTCCCAAGCTGTGCCAAAAACTTAATGGCCAATACACCCATTCCAATCGTCAATATACCGATCAATACTGCTAGCAAGGCTACCCCTTCATTTGTTTCTTTTACACCGTTAGGAATATAGGTTATGTAATCACCCATCACGATTAGGGGTTTGGCAAACCATGTGCGTAAATCTATGAATGGGTAAGCAAAGGAAAACAGAATCCCTGAAAGAAAATAAAATCGATTCAATCCGTAGAATGTCAATCCCTTCAGCATAACCTTATACCCAAGGTATACAATAGCTAACAGGACATTTACTTGAATAACATAATTTAGGAGATTTTCCATAAGACATCAATTAACTTTTACCCTTTTTTATCATATTCATGATTTCTTCGAGTTCAGAGGCAGACAGTTTCTCTTCTTTGACAAAGAAGCTGACCATCTCCTTATAGGAGTTCCTAAAATAATCTCCAACAAATCCATTCATGAATTTGGCCTTATACTCCTGCTCACTAATTAGCGGTTCATACCGCTTTGCATTTGCATACTTTACTGCTTTGACATATGCCTTTCGCTCTAAGTTTTTGACCGTGGAAGCTAATGTTGTATAAGGGACCGTACTTCCTTTGATATTATCTAATATCTCTTTTATAAAGCCTCCATTTAGTTGCCAAACCGACAACATGGCTTCTTCTTCCTGTATTGTTAATTTTTCCATAAAACACCTTCTATTATTTGTACCTTACAAGTTTACGAAAAAATCGTAGGTAGTCAAATATATTTAACATTTCCTCCCGTAATTAACTCTTTATGATGCGATAAGGCATTTAACAACGATATAAAAGCATTTTTTTAACATTCATCTATTTGTGACAATACTGTTGTATTGAAGAAGAACTAGGTGTTTTTTTATAGATTTACCAACATCATCAGAATGGATAACCCTGAATAAAGGCAATTGCCAATCCTCACATATGGAAATAGATTATAGATTGAAGGTATTTTATGTGGCTGCTAAAACATTGAATTTTACGAAAGCAGCATCTGAATTGTTCATCTCCCAACCTGCCGTCAGCAAGAATATACAGGAGATGGAACATACCGTGGGCACTCCATTATTTGAGCGGCTAGGCAATCGCTTGGCACTGACTAAAGCCGGATCGGTACTCTACCATCATGCACAACTCATCTTTGAACAATATAATCTGGCGACTTATGAAATAAATCAAGTCATCGGCAAAGAGAACGGTAGCCTTTTTATTGGAATCAG
Source organism: Sphingobacteriaceae bacterium DW12 (assembly GCA_000783305.1). GTDB lineage: Bacteria > Bacteroidota > Bacteroidia > Sphingobacteriales > Sphingobacteriaceae > Sphingobacterium. The sequence goes on from JROE01000009.1 coordinate 5,660, forward strand.
TACGACAATCTCCCAATATGTCATTCCAAAGATACTGGCTCAATTTGTGGCCAGCTATCCCGAAAATGAGATTAAGGTCTATCAATATAATTCGAAAAAAGTTGAGGAGCTACTGATCCGAAAAGAAATTCATCTAGGTATTACGGAAGGATTGACCGATAATCGTTCACTCAAATTTACTCCTTTTCTAAAGGATGAAATTGTATTGGTTACCAACGCGCAGAACACGCTTTTTCAAAAAGAGGACTGTACACTATTGGATTTATCTACTATACCACTCGTAATTCGTGAAGAGGGGTCAGGCACTCGTGATATCATTGAGGAGCGTTTAAAACAACATGGAATATCCATACATCGCTTAAGAATTGAAATCACGCTATCTTCTACGGAAAGCATCAAACGCTATCTAAAATACAGCAATGCTGCTGCGTTTGTATCTATACATGCAGTCAACGAAGAGATTAACAACAACGAGCTGAAAATAATTGATGTATTAGATTTTGCGATAGACCGATATTTTTATATCACACACATGTATGGTGGCTTGGCTGGATTGCCACAAAAATTCTTCAAGTATATCCAGCAACATAAAAATAATATATACACATAACCTTTGCTTATACCCTATAATAATTGGACATTATAACGGCATCATAAGTTCTTTTAGATTTGCTTCAAACCGAAAAAGATTATGGAAGAAGAACTAAAGAGCTATCGCAAAATTACAAATACCGTTATATTACTGAGCGTCGTCTTGGTATGTTTTATATTGCTTACTTCATATTTGACACTCCGTCCACCAGTACGCGTTCAAGCCGAAAAAGCTACAAACGACAGTATAATTAAACATATTGACCACTATATACCTGTTGCATTTGCCAGTAGCAAAGAGGGAGAATTGGCTTCATATGGCGAAAAGCTCATCAAAGAGACTTACAACTACTTTTATAGGGATGGTCAGAAAATCGGGAATCACTTAGCCTGCACCAACTGCCATTTAAATGGCGGCACGAAATCATTTGCTGCCCCATACATAGGTCTCACCGGGGTATTTCCAATCTATATCGGTCGTGAAGATAAGATTGAATCCTTGGAGGAGCGCATTAATGGATGTTTCGAACGCAGTATGAACGGTGAGGCAATAGCTATCAATAGTACAGAAATGCGGGCGATTATTACCTATATCAAGCATATCAGCGATCAAACCCCAGTGGGCAAACGTATTCCTGGACAGGGATTCGTCAAGATTGAAGCTCCAGAACGTGCTGCGGACCCAAAATCAGGATTGGTAGTCTTCCAGCGGCAATGTCAAAGTTGTCACGGTGCTGAAGGGCAAGGTATTAAATTAGCAAATAGCAAAGGATACCAGTATCCACCACTATGGGGTCCAGATTCCTATAACGATGGCGCAGGTATGTCACGATTATTGACCGCAGCTAAATTCATCAAGGGAAACATGCCGCTAGGAGCTACACATGATGCACCAATCCTCAGCGATGAGGACGCCTACGACGTTGCGGCTTATATAAACTCGTTCCCTCGTCCTGAAAAAGCAAACAAAGAGCTGGACTATCCTAATTTGGCAAAAAAACCTAAGGATACGCCCTATCCACCATTCAATGATGAAATCAGTCAATTACAACATAAATACGGACCTTATAATTTTTAAATCATGAATAAAACACTAATGATGGTAATCCTGGCTATATGCAGCCTAAGCGCAGTAAAAGCACAGATGAAAGAAAATACCGTAGAGAAAAACAAAGCGTTCCAAGGAGCTGTTGCAGAGCAATCTAGCTATAAAGCGATTTATCAGTTGGACACGAATGACCCGAAAATCATTGAAAAAGCTATTCGCAATATCAACAATGTGCTGGATGACCCGAGACTTAAGGGCAAGCTTGAAATCGAATTGATTACCTTTTCGGGAGGTACGGAAGCCTACCTACTAGGTTCAAAATTTGAAGAACCTTTGAAAAAACTAATACAACGTGGGGTCACAGTGGCACAATGCCTCAACTCGTTGAAAGAAAGGAACCTGACAAAGGAACAGCTTTTTGATTTCGTAGGTTATGTACCTAGTGGTAACGGCGAACTCATCATCCGCTCGGCACAGGGATGGACGGTCATCAAACCGTAACCCAAAACTTAGAGCAACAAGCTAATATAGACTACTTAATTCATCCTTAACAATTGAATATATGCTCAAAATCATCATTTATATAGGGGTACTATTTTCGGCAATATCCGTCGCGAATGCACAAGATCACCGCTTTGATCCACCTTGGAATACCCCACCTGAAGCTGCTGTAAATTTCACGATTCCAGGCATCGACAATATCCCCGATTTATATGGCGAAATTGAAAATCCCCAACTGGTCATCTTTTTTGCAGGAAATCAGTTTATGGTCATCGATGACCTCATCAAGGGATTTAAAAAGCTTCATCCCGAATACCAACGTATTTTTGTAGAAACTTTACCTCCAGGCATTTTAGCCAAACAAATCCAAGGGGGATCGTTGACCATTGGCAATTTGAAAATCACGCATACCCCCGATATCTATACTGCGGGCCAAAGACGCATTACAGAAATGGCGGAGTACTTTGACCAGACCATCGAGTATGCACAAAATAAGCTGATTCTCATGGTTCCAAAAGGAAACCCCAAGCAGATTAAATCACTCGAGGACCTACAACGGCCAGAGATACGCATCGCTATGCCAAATCCAACGTGGGAAGGAGTAGGCGAGCAGATAAAAACAGCCTACAAAAAGGCAGGTGGACAAAAACTGGTGGACGCAGTGATGGAAACAAAGACCAATGACGGCAGCACATACTTAACCAAGATACATCACCGGGAAAGTCCTTTGAGGATCTTGAACGGATTGGCAGATGTCGCGCCTGTATGGTATTCGGAAGTTGCTTTCCAAAAGATGATCAAGCACCCCGTAGAGGGAATAGAGATTCCCGTGGAACATAACATCACTGCCAAATACATGGCTGGTAAATTGAAGAAATCGAAAAACAAAGAAGCCGCTGCTCATTTCATGTCTTACTTACAATCGGACAAGGCCAAGGCCATTTATAAAAAATATGGTTTTGATGTAAATTAGACCTCCTCAATAATTCACTGATTACGAGCGACTTTCTAACGCAAGAAAGTCGCTCTTTTGATTTTAGAATATTAAATTTTGAATATTAGTTTCACTCATTTGTTTGTTTATCCAATATTTTTAGATACTTTAGGATTCGTTGTTAATATATTGCTAATTCTACTTTAAGTCTTCAACAAATTGGCCGGATTTGACTTAAAAATGGCATATTAATTCATTTCGGCACATTGATTTACATTTCAATTTATTTACATTTGCATAATACAACATATTCAAATTATGTCTGAGACAGTTAAACTTACTTTAAACGATTCATCATATGAGCTTCCTGTTATCACAGGAACTGAAAATGAAAAAGCTATTGACATCTCCAAACTAAGAGATCAAACTGAATATATTACTTTAGACCCAGGATTTAAAAATACAGGTGCTACTAAAAGTGCTGTTACTTTTTTAGATGGCGAAAAAGGAATTCTTCATTATAGAGGTTACCCTATTGAGCAGTTGGCAGAAAAGTCTACCTTTTTGGAGGTTGCTTATTTATTGATATATGGTGATTTGCCGTCTGAAGAAACGTTGAAAAAATTTAGACATGACATCAGCAAGCATACCTTGATTCATGAGGATATGAAGAAATTCTTTGACGGATTTCCTTCTAAATCTCATCCAATGGGACAGTTATCATGCTTAGTAGGGGCATTATCAGCTTTCTATCCAGAGTCTCTGAATCCAAATGCTACTGAAGAAGAAGATAATTTGACAATTATCAAGATGTTGGCAAAAATGCCAACAATTGTCTCGTGGATCCACAAAAAATCATTAGGTCACCCAGTGATGTATCCAAAGAATGACATGAACTATGTGCACAATTTCTTGAGCATGACGTTTGGTCAATTGACAGAAGATGTGGTAATAGATCCTGTCGTCATCAATGCGATGCACAAATTATTGATTCTACATGCGGACCATGAGCAAAATTGTTCAACTTCTACCGTTCGTATCGTCGGTTCATCCAATGCAAATCTGTTTTCTTCCATATCTTCAGGTATTTCTGCACTATGGGGTCCATTACATGGAGGTGCCAACCAAGCTGTTATTGAGATGCTAGAAGCCATCAAAAATGATGGTGGTGATGCTGAAAAATATCTTGCGAAGGCAAAAGACAAAAACGATCCATTCCGCTTGATGGGTTTCGGTCACCGTGTATATAAGAACTTTGATCCTCGCGCTAAAATCATCAAGGTCGCATGTGATGAGATTTTAGAAAAATTAGGAATCGATGATCCAGTCTTGGAAATTGCTAAAAAATTAGAGCAGGCAGCATTGAACGATCAATACTTCATCGATAGAAAATTATATCCAAATGTTGACTTTTACTCGGGAATCATCTACCGTGCACTAGGGTTTAACTCTGAAATGTTTACTGTACTATTCGCATTAGGTCGTCTACCAGGATGGATTGCTCAATGGAAAGAAATGCGTGAGAACAAAGAGCCAATAGGTCGCCCAAGACAAGTCTACACGGGAGCAACAAAAAGAGACTATACAGACATTAAAGATAGAAAATAAGACTTTTCTAATCTTCTTATTAAGGACGCTCCAATTGGGCGTCCTTTTTTTATAAAAAAAATCTACTAAATTGGTATAACTTAGCAGTTAGATGCATTAAAAATGCGCAGTTTTGTTTATGTTTGCATTCTAATTAAGAATTATTCTAAAATAACTTGAGTAGCCTATTAATCGATATACTGGTCCCAATTGCAATCTTCAGTTTTATTGCAGTGTTTACGCTATTTGCAGTATATGCAGAGCGTAAAATTGCAGGATTTGTACAGGATCGTTTAGGGCCAATGGAGACGGGGAAATATGGCAGTCTACAAACCATTGCCGATATCCTTAAACTCCTCCAAAAAGAGTTCATCACTCCTTCCTCGGCCGATCGTATTCTTTTCATAGCGGCGCCTGTTATCATTTTTGTAGCTGTTTTTATTGGCTTTAGTGTGATGCCATGGGCAGCTGATTTTATTCCCGCCAATACACATACCGGACTTTTCTTTATTATGGCAGTGGTTTCAATAGATGCTATTGGAATCTTAATGGCGGGATGGGGTTCGAACAACAAGTATTCTCTGTTGGGATCTATTAGGGCAATTGCTCAGATGGTTTCTTATGAAATTCCAGTGGGTCTGTCTCTCATTGCAGCAGTGATGATTACCCAAACGTTGAATCTAAATGAAATTGCTTTAAATCAGGGTATATTAACAACGGAAACAGTTAAATTCTTAGGGATTTGGGAAGTCACGAATATTGGAGGTTTTTTATCTTGGAACATCTTCCAAGCCCCACATTTGCTAATTGTATATGTCATCTTTTTCCTAGCTTCTTTAGCAGAGTGCAATCGCGCGCCATTTGATATACCTGAGGCCGAATCGGAATTGATTGGTGGCTTTCACACAGAATATGGGGGCATCAAATTCGCCTTTATTTTTTTGGCTGAATATGCGATGATGTTTTTGGTCGCGATGTTGGGTGTTGTTATCTTTTGGGGCGGCTGGAACACACCACTTCCCAATATTGGGAGCTTAAAATTAGCGACTTGGACAACAGGATTAGCTTGGGGAATATTTTGGACCTTATCAAAGTCACTGTTGATTGTGGGTATACAGATGTGGATTAGATGGACACTCCCCCGTCTACGGGCGGATCAACTTATGTCCTTATGTTGGAAGGTACTCATACCAACTGCTTTTGTGTGTATGGCCATATCAGGAATATGGAGACTTGTCATGATGAACTAATATGCTATTGATCAAAACGACCATAAATGCACTATCTACTGCTGTCAAAGGACTATCTCTGACGGTGGGGCATCTATTTGGCGCTAGAAGAAAACGTCAGGAGACAGATATTACGAAAGAGCGCTATTTTGACCGCCAAGATGGCGTGGCGACGATACAGTTTCCAAAACAAAAAATGCCTATACCGGAAGTTGCGAGGTATCAACTTCAAGTTGATATTGATGACTGTATTGTATGCGATCTATGTGCAAAAGCATGCCCGGTAGACTGCATCGATATCACGTCCATCAAATCACCTGAGGCTATAGGTAAGACGTCCGATGGAAGTGTGAAACGTTTATATGCCGAAAAATTTGATATCGACATGGCGAAGTGCATGTATTGCGGACTATGTACAGTAGTGTGTCCTACAGAATGTATCACGATGACCAATCAATATGATAGGAGTACCACGAATCTAACAGATTTGATCTATGGATTTGGAGAGATGACCGATGAAGAGATTGCAAGTCGAAAAGCGGAGTGGACCCAATTCCAAGCGGACAAGGAGGCTGCAAAAAAACAGTCATGACCTTAGCAGAAATCTTATTTTTCGCATTCTCCTTATTGGCCATTGTCTCGGCTTTATTGGTCGTGAGTTTAAAAAATACGGCACGTGCCCTTTTCTTATTTTTCATCGTTCTATTTGCCATGGCAGGTTTATACTTGTTTGCATTGGCAGATTTTGTTGCAATTACGCAGATTATGGTCTACGTTGGTGGGGTCTTGATTTTAATGATATTTGCTTTCATGCTTTCTAATAAAGAGTTATTAAAGGATTTACAGGCTACATCGGCTAAATTTTTATCTCTACCCAATTGGCCATCTCTTTTGTTGGCCTTAGCATTTTTTGTGGTGATGGCCACAGCTTTTGTGGAGTGGCAGACTGAAGGTCCTATTTGGGTGGAACAGGCAAAGGCTCAAGGGACGGAGATAAAAGCAACGGATAATAATATCCGGGAATTGGGGTTTCGATTTATGACGTTTTATATTTTGCCATTTGAGATTATTGGTATATTTCTAATGATGACACTAATGGGGGCAGCACACTTATCGAGAAAGGACGGACAGTCATGATTACATTGACTCATTTTTTGGTTGTCAGTGCTTGCATATTTAGCATAGGACTTTATGCGGTACTTTCCAAAAAGAATGCTATCCTTATTTTAGTTGGGATCGAGCTGATGATTAATGCCGCGATTCTGAATTTTGTAGCATTTGGACGTTATGACAAAATCAATTATGGAGGTCAAGTGTTTGCACTTTTTGCGATTGTACTAGCAGCCGCAGCGGTTGCTGTTGGGCTGGCACTTATCCTGAATGTATACAGACATTACAATACCATCAATCCCGATCATATTCAAGAATTAAAAGATTAGCATTGGATTATCTAGTAAACATATCACCTCTTACTACTGCGTTTCTGACGTTGGTTTTTCCTTTGATTGCTTTTCTTTATCAAGCAATGGCTGGTAGACGGGACTCGTCAGGCATCATCCCATCCACAACTATTGGATTAAGTGCCTGTGCCGGCATCCTCACTTTTGCAATGATATGGAACAACGCACCAATAATGGTGCAGTCGGAATGGTTTACTATTGGAGCGCATACTTTCACGGTTGGTATTTTATTGAACAACCTCAGTGCACTCATGTTATTTATCGTCCCTGCTATTGCACTACCCGTTCACCTCTACTCCAAGGCGTATATGCAGGGAGATAATGGGCTACATCGGTATTGGATGTATTTGAGCCTATTCTGTTTTGCAATGCTCGGATTGGTATTAATGAATAACCTGCTCTTGATGTATGTCTTTTGGGAGCTCGTCGGATTTGCGTCGTATTTGTTGATTGGATTCTGGTTTACGAAAGAATCAGCTGTACACGCCAATAAAAAAGCATTTATCATTAATCGGATTGGAGATTTGGGCTTTCTCATTGGGATCGCCATAATTTTCAGTCACTTCGGAACTTTGAATCTTTCGGAATTATTGGGGAAAGAGGGGGTACTTTTGCAAAGTACGATTGCAAATGGTCAGTGGGTTTCGCCAACCAATACCATGGATGCCTCCTGGCAGACTATCGCAGGCTTAGCATTTTTCTTGGGTGCCATGGCTAAATCGGCGCAATTCCCGTTACATGTTTGGCTACCGGATGCGATGGAGGGACCGACCTCCGTATCGTCTCTTATCCATGCTGCGACAATGGTGGCTGCTGGTGTATTCTTAGTGGCGACTATATTTCCACTATTCAATGAAACAGTCTTACTATTTATAGCTGTAATAGGTACTATTACAGCATCAAGTGCAGCTTACTTTGCACTGGCGCAATATGACATCAAAAGAATATTGGCTTTTTCGACGATTTCTCAGCTGGGCTATATGATGGTGGGTATAGGTATTGGGGCATGGGATGCCGCTATCTTCCACTTGGCTACTCATGCATTTTTTAAGTGTCTCTTGTTCTTATGTGCGGGGGCAGTGATTCACGAAATGGCACACCTTAAATTGCACAGTCAACAAGATTTTGACCCTCAAGATTTGAACAATATGGGTGGATTGCGAAAATACATGCCGAAAACATTTTTCTTGATGGCACTCGCGTCCCTTGCTTTGGCGGGATTTCCACTGACCTCAGGCTATCTTTCCAAAGACAGTATTATCCTCTCAGCTTTTGAATGGAGTGCAACGAAGGGGACACACTACTTCGTGATACCGATCTTGCTTATCGTGGTGAGTGTGATGACTGCGTTTTATATTGGAAGGTTGATTTTTAAGGCTTTTTTCGGAGACCTTCGCATTAAAACATTGTTAGTGGGGAAAATTCATCTCCACGAAGCACCTCGATTGATGCTAATCCCGATGTTCTTTCTAGGCCTATGGTGTATCTTTCCACTATTTTCCCTTCAACCTATTTCCTACCATCACGCTTGGATCATGGACGGATTGTTGGAAGAATACCCATATGCTGTCAATCATTTGGCCCATATCATCATTCCGATAGTTTTGCTAATAGGCGCAATCGGTAGTTGGTGGATTGGTTATCGCTGGTATGCTAAGGGGCATTATCCGTTAAATCCAAATCATCTATTGATTAAATTGTCGTTACACCAGGGATATCTTAATGAGTTTTATCAAACTATCTTTGTGAACGTAACGGTATATATTGCCCAATTCGCGCATGGAATGGACCGGCATCTTGTAGATGGCGCAGTACATGCTTCTTCATGGCTTATACTTCGATTATCCAGTATCATCACATGGATCGATCGCGTATTGGTAGATGGAACGGTGAATGGCATAGCAGCTGTCGCTTATTGGTTGGGGAATGTGTTTCGACATTTTCAAAATGGTCGATTACAATATTACCTATTTTCGGTTTTCTTAGTCGTTTTAGTTGGATTAGTTTATTGCTTTATAAAATAAAATGGGATTACTTTCGCTCATCATCTTCCTCCCGATTGTAGCAGCATTACTGATACTGATACTGCCTATCAAGTGGAGCGCGACATACAGATACATTGCATTGCTGTTTACAGCTATTCAATTGTTGATTTCGGGATACCTTTATCAGCAGTTCGACACTGTCAAATCGGGAATCGATGCTGTTGGTGGATATCAATTTGTTGAGCAAATCCCGTGGATTCGACTAAGCTTGGGTAATATCGGGAATCTAGAGATTGATTATTTTCTTGGATTGGATGGCATATCTTTACCGTTGGTTGTCTTGAGTACGTTCGTGATGTTGATGGCTGTCGGTGCATCTTGGAATACCCGTAAAAGCCCAAAAGGATATTTCGCCTTATTGATGATTTTGAATATGGCTGTTATGGGTATCTTTTCAGCCTTGGACTTTTTCTTGTTTTATGTTTTCTACGAAATCATGCTTTTACCGCTTTATTTTTTGATAGGCATATGGGGTGGCACAAGAAGGGAATACGCGGCTATCAAATTTTTTATATACACATTGTTTGGATCGGTATTCATGTTATTGATAATCGTGGGCCTCTATTTTTCGGTGATCAACCCATCATCAGGAGCCTTTACGTTCAATATGCTGACGATGATGAATCCAGATCATTATATTGAAGGGGCATTCTTCTCACCAGATAGTCTATCTACGATATTTGGACTATCCACCAGATTGGTGGGCTTTGTGGTCCTATTCTTTGCTTTTGCAATCAAAGTACCTATCGTACCGCTACACACCTGGTTACCAGATGCTCACGTGGAGGCGCCAACCCCTATTTCAATCATATTGGCGGGTATCTTACTTAAGATTGGTGGATATGGTATCATCCGTATTTGTTATGGAATCTTTCCAGATATTGCTGCTCAAACAAATTGGTGGATAGGACTGATTGGTGTTATATCTATTATTTATGGAGCGTTGAATGCACTTTCTCAAAAAGATTTAAAGCGCATGATTGCCTATTCTTCGGTATCCCACATGGGGTTCGTGTTATTGGGGATTGCTTCGCTAACTGCAGAGGGGATTTCGGGGGCCATGTTCCAAATGATCAGTCACGGATTCCTATCGGCTGCATTATTTTTCTTGGTCGGTGTAGTATATGACCGTGTACATGACCGATATATATATCATTTTAGAGGATTGGCTTCTATCATGCCGAAATATACAGGCTTTGTTGCTATTGTATTTTTTGCATCTTTGGGCCTTCCTGGTTTTTCGGCATTTATAGGTGAGGCATTTGTCATCATCGGTGCCTTCAATGCTGAAAGTATCGGCTCGGAACTACCGAGATGGATGGCAATTGCGGGCTCTATCGGGATACTACTGAGCGCGGCTTATTTCTTATGGACCCTTCAAAGGATGTTTTTTGGACAGACTCGACTGAAAGGTGGAGATGACTGGGCTTCCAAACTGGTAGACCTTGACGGTCGTGAGCAGCTCATTCTATTTCCAACAGTGGCACTCGCACTTATCCTCGGAATTTTCCCGTTTTTGGTGTTCGATAAGATGAATGCGACAATTCTAAATTTTGCGACGATTATTCAACATTACATCGGGTAATATGGAGCATAACAATCTGACATCTACTCTCGACCATCTTATTGGAAGTGTAGCGTTTCTCGCTCCTGAATTGATCTTGATATTAGCATTTGTATGCAGCATCTGTTGTTCGCTATTTGTGGATCGCATATGGAAGAACAGCACACTGATGATCAGTATGTTGGGACTCGCAGCTTCACTATATGCACTGGGTTTACAGTTATCCTTTGATTCGCCAACAGTTTTCTTCGACATGGTCACGATTGATAGGTTTTCCATTTATTCGCGCTTACTGATTGTCGGGGCTGGGCTTATTATCTTGTTGTTCATTCAACAGTATTTCTCATTCCATACACCTCGAAAGAAATCCAACGATATCTATCCAATCATTCTGGCTTCTATCATCGGAATGAATCTATTGACCATGACCAATAATTGGTTATTGGCATTCATTGCCATCGAAATGATTTCTATTGCTTCCTATACATTAGTAGGTTTTCTATCTCAAGAAAAGAGGGAGTCAGAGGCGGCCATGAAATACGTCCTATTCGGATCGGTATGTGCCGCAGTAATGCTTTATGGCATTTCACTTCTATATGGTTTTTCTGGGAATCTGACGTTTAACGCTGTAGACCATATCAAAGGCTTGATTGATGCGCCAGAATTGGTGGTCACCATAGCCACATTATTTATTCTAACTGGAATTGGATTTAAGATGGCTTTCGTACCGTTCCATATTTGGACTCCAGATATTTATCAAGGAGCACCAACTCCAATAACGGCTTTTTTGTCTACACTGCCCAAAGTAGCTGTAATCGTATTCCTGACAAGGCTATATACGGCTTGGGCTGACACTCCATTCTATTTTTCGGATTTATTCTATTATATACTGATTGCAGCCGCTATATTGACCATGCTGATTGGAAATCTAGCCGCCTTGCAGCAACAGGATATAAAGAGAATGATGGCATACTCCTCTATTGGGCATACAGGAATCCTGCTGATGATGATTTTGGTATACACACCCAATGAACCACAAATACTGCTATACTATCTATATAGTTATGTACTGATGAATCTGGCATCCTTTATTTTTATCGGACAGTTGGAACAACAGACCAAACAGACCACTATAAAGTCATATGCTGGATTAGGGAAAAGATACCCCCTACTATTTGTAAGTTTCACATTCATCTTGATTTCTTTGATTGGACTTCCTCCTACTGCAGGCTTTATCGGCAAATTGATGATTTTCTCAAGTGTATTGGACGTATACCAAGAAGACAACCATATCGGTTTATTGATTTTATTAATAGTAGGTGCCTTGACGGCCGTTATTTCTCTATTCTTTTATTTCAAGATTCCATTACAAGCATTTCTAAGAAGTTCAGAAAACAAATCGGATATACTTGAACTAAAATGGACTCCTTTATTGATTATCGCCATTTTTTTCACAGTACTGGCCTTGATACTGGGTATTTTCCCGGGGTTACTCATGGATGTTTTTGTATAATGTTGCGCTTACATATTACCCCACAAACCGACATCCAGACACGCACTCCTATTTACACTTAAAAGCTCAACAAATTGCCTTTTCATGCTGCTTGTTAAAATTGCATATCAGAAACAATTTATCTAAGTTTGTAAGATGATAAGCGCCATAGCAAATTCCATTTTTCAACGTGCAATCGAAGATTATCACGTGCATGACAATATCGATCACCCTATTGAAAATCCATATGATAAGTCTTCATTGGAGCATTTATTGTATTTAAAATGTTGGATCGATACGACGCAATGGCACATGGAAGATGTGGTCCGCAATCCGGATATAGATCCTAAAGAAGCTCTTTATTGGAAACGACGTATCGACGAATCTAATCAATATCGCACGGATACGGTGGAATATATTGACAGTTACTATTTGCACGAGTTTGAGGGAATCAAACCATTGGAAAATGCAACTATAAATACTGAAAGTCCTGCATGGGCAATAGATCGTCTGTCTATTTTAGCGCTGAAAATATATCATATGTCTCAAGAGACCTTACGGACGGATGTGGACCAAACCCATATCACGACCTGCCAAGGAAAACTGGATATACTCCTAGAGCAACGTACAGATCTATCCTCTAGTATTGATGCACTTCTAAAAGACATAGAAGAGGGTAAAAAGTTCATGAAAGTCTATAAACAGATGAAAATGTACAACGACCCAAATCTCAATCCTATTCTCTACGCTAGCGGCAAATAATCAACATGTCTATACCTGCTAATATAGTAGTCACCCGATTTTCAGCGATGGGTGATGTGGCCATGGTCGCTTCTGTATTAAAAGAACTCCTTAAACAATATCCTGACATTCGTATTATTATGGTCAGCCGACCATTGTTTAGGGCTTTTTTTGAAGATGTTACAGGGGTCACTTTCCATCCTTTTGACCCAAAGGGTAAGCACAAAGGGCTAACTGGGCTACGAAAGCTTAAAATTGAGTTGGACACTTATCAGGCGGATGCGGTCGCGGATTTACATTTCAATTTGCGATCTCGAATACTCGATATGTTATTTCGTCTTTCAGGAATACAGGTACAACAATTGGATAAAGGTCGAAAAGAAAAGAAGCAGTTAACTAGGTTTCCAAATAAGGTATTAAAGGCGTTGAAATCCACCCCTGAACGATATGCCGATGTATTCCGCCAGCTCGGTCTTTCGCTCACGTTATCTGGACAGCTCGCTAAAGTGGTTAAACCTCTTCCACCAATGGCTTTAGCACTCTTTGCAGATGAAGAGTCCAAAAAAATTGGGATTGCTCCTTTCGCTCAACACTCCTATAAAGTATTCGCAATTACCAAGATGGAAAAAGTGGTGCAATATTTGTCAGAGGCAGGATATGATGTATACATTTTTGGAGGGGGGGGGAGTGAAAAGGTCGTTGCGGAAAAATGGGAAAACCAATTCACTCGTGTACACAGTATGATTGGAAAGTTCAAGTTAAATGAAGAACTCGCTATCATCGCTAATCTGGACCTCATGATTAGTATGGACTCATCGGGCATGCATATGGCTTCATTGATGGGAATACGCTGTCTATCCATATGGGGTGCAACACATCCATACGCTGGATTTTTGGGGTATGGCCAGCACTACGAAGATTGTATACAAGTAGACCATCCTAATCGACCTAATTCGGTCTATGGGAATAAACCCTGCATTTGTGATGGCATAGAGGCCATTGACCTCATTACGGAGGAGATGATAATTCAAAGGATTAAGGAGGTCGTGTGATGAAGATTGGATTTGACGCAAAAAGGTATTTCCACAATACGACAGGTTTGGGCAACTACAGCCGGGATTTAATTCGAATTCTGTTAGCCAATCATCCTGAGCATGAGTATGTACTCTACACACCTAAGGTATCAGCTAAATATAAAGAATCAGCTCCTTCCCAAAGTTATAGACAACCCAAAAACTTCCTAGACAAAATGTTTCCTAATCTATGGAGGGCCAAAGGTATTGTTAAAGATCTGCGCGACGATGGTATCGACATCTACCATGGTCTTTCGGGAGAACTTCCTCTGGGGATTCGGAAGATTTCGATAAAAACAGTGGTTACAATACATGATCTTATTTTTATCCGATATCCGGAATTATATAAGTATTTGGACAGGACGATTTACACACGAAAATTTGCTTATGCATGTAATCAATCCGACCGAGTTGTAGCAATCAGCAAGCAGACAAAACAGGACATTGTCACGTATTTTAAAGTTCCAGAAGAAAAAATTGATGTCATCTACCAGGGATGTCATATCGAATTCAAAATAAAGAAAAGCGAGCAGGATCAGATTAGCTTGTTAAAGCGATTGGGACTTCCACGAACCTTTCTTCTTAATGTAGGAACGATAGAACCTAGAAAAAATATTCTTTCTGTTATCAAAGCCATCCAAAACTTGGACATTCCTTTAGTCATTGTAGGGCGGCAGACTGCCTACCTACAGGAAATCACCGATTTTATCCGTAAGCACCGGATGGAAAATAGAATTTTTTTTATTTCTGGATTATCGATGAGAGATTTATCTATCCTCTATAGCGCGGCAATAGCTTTTGTATATCCATCTATTTTTGAAGGCTTCGGGATTCCAATTATTGAAGCACTATACTCTGAGACGCCTGTCATCACCAATGCCGCGGGGGTATTTCCAGAAGCTGGGGGTCCGTATTCGTATTATGTTGACATTGATGACTTAGAACAGTTAAAATATGGAATTGTCTCTGTAATCAGTTCGACAAGTATGCAACAAGAGATGAAGATTAAAGGGCTCGACTATGCTCAACGCTTCAATGACAATATTCTCGCTGACCAATGGAATGATTTCTATCAGAAATTCTAATTTGTGAAAACATACTTCTTAAATCATTGAAAAAAGAACTCTATTTCCAATACCATCCCCTTTCTTAGTCAATGTGGGTTGGCTTTTAGGAGCATTATCGATTCAGCATCTTTTCATAAAGATTCCAATATTCACGAGCAGCATTATGCCATGAAAAACGCTGTGCCCATTGCTTTATTTCATTTTCTCGGGTGGGACTTTCCATCAAACTTTGCAACTTATTTCTTCCAAAATCTTCCATGTACGAAGGGGTCGTTGATTCTAAATAATAGGCCTCCGTTCCGCCAATTTCTGGAAGGCACGTGTAAGTAGACAAAAGGACCTTCTTACCGAACGACATCGCCTCAATA
The DNA here is from genome assembly GCA_000783305.1 of Sphingobacteriaceae bacterium DW12. GTDB lineage: Bacteria > Bacteroidota > Bacteroidia > Sphingobacteriales > Sphingobacteriaceae > Sphingobacterium. Next base: position 21,360 of record JROE01000009.1, read on the forward strand.
ACGGGCAATCCGAAACCTTCAGCGATAGAAGGGAATACGAATAGGGAACATTTGCTTAACCGCTCATATTTTTCCTCTTCGGAGATTGGACCGGTCAATAGGACACGCTTGTCCACACCAATATCTCTAGCAATGCGCAGTATCTTATCTTTGTACTCTTCCTCCTGTACAACTCCACTTATTACCAAGTGGTAATCATTCCCCAGAAGTAGATAAGGTAGGATATGAAAATTCTTCTTCCTATTAATAGTGCCTATAGTAAAGATGGACCGTTCATTTATTGGCTGATAGTTTTTAGATATTCTATTAGCATCAATGGTACTTCCATTATAAATAACATGAACTTTTCTTTCACCTAATTCGCAATATTTTTCGATATCGCTCTTTACATAGTTAGAAATAGCGACAATTTCTTCCGAAAGATTAATATTATATTGCAGCTTTCTTAAATAGCTTTTTATCTTATCCTCGCTTTTTTCCTCCTTAAGAAAGTTGAGATCGTGTATAGTTAAGATTACTTTAGACTGCCGATCCGTGGGTATATATGAGGACAATTGGTAGGTGGCATGCCAAATATCGTACCTCCTAAATCTAGGTTTTAAAAACTTTTGGTACGAGTACTGTTTTAAATAATTTGCATCTTCACCGAAGACTTTTTGATTTTTATGATGGTTGTAAAAATATATATCGTCGGTTACGGGTTTACTATTAGATATCGCAAGCCCTAAATTAAGGCAAAAATGATACAACCCCGTATGATGATATTTCATACGCTCTGCGTCAAAAATAATTGTCTTCTTTACCATTCAAAATCCTAAAAAGAAACAGAAATATAGCATAAAAATAAGGAGTAATTTGTTAATTGGGAAATAATCATGAATGCCGTATCATAATTTATACACAGCGTCTGTCTCCGACGAAACAAAGAACTTTACAGTGCAATAAAAGAAAACGGTAAATAATAACGAGACAGCCTCAATTATTGAGAACGATTTAGTAATTTTCGTTCAAAATAAACCTCTAAAAATGTTTTCCATTTTCTGATAAAAGTGATGTTTTCTCCCCAATAAGGAAGATAATTGAACAATACAAAGTTTTTTGTAACTTTAAAGGAATTCTAAACGCACATCAAGTATGCAAGCAGTTGGATATTGAACTATTACGGTATTGCGTCTTCTAGATAACCAGAATAAAAAAACTGGCAGAAATATTGATAATCATATAAAAATTCTCGTTTTCTTTGTACACAAAATGAATGTCACTTACGTTATATAGTTAGAAAATTAGTCTTGCTGTTGTTATGGGAATAAAAATATATCCAAAAGTTACTCTTCTGATTTCTACTTTTAATTGGCCGGAAGCCTTAAATCTCGTGTTATTGAGTGTATTAAAGCAGAGTAGACGACCTGATGAGATTATTATTGCTGACGATGGCTCTAACCATACAACTAAACAGTTTATTGCGAACTTCATTTTACAATACCAACTTCCCATCAAGCACATTTGGCAAGAGGATAATGGATTTAGAAAAAGTGTTATTTTAAACAAAGCAATTAAAGCTAGTACTTGCCCCTACATTATTGAAATTGATGGTGACATTATTTTACAAAAGCATTTTATCAAGGATCATTTAGCGGCTGCACAACACGGTTTTTTTGTACAAGGTAGCCGTACAATGATTGGCGAGGCCCGCTCTAAAGAGGTTTTGGAAACAGGAAAATACGCACTCGGTCCATTTAGTAAGGGTATGGTCACCCGCTTTAATGCAATTCGCTTTCCTTTGTTATCGTTCATTTTCAAGACAAACCCCTTTAGTTCATGGAATGTGAAAGGCTGTAATCTGGCATTTTGGAAAGAGGATTACATTAAAATAAATGGCTATTTCAATGGTTTCGAAGGTTGGGGATGGGAGGACTACGAATTTGCAGAACGATTAATTAACTCTGGGATAAAGAAAAAAAGATTAAAATGGGCCGCAATTGGCTACCATATTTTTCATCCGCTAAGCTCTCGCGGTAATTTCAAGCCGAATGAGCTCATCTACAAGGAGACCGTCACAAAAAAAATGTGTCGTCGCGAACCGGGATTTCAGGAAATCGCGAGCTTTTAGTATAGATTTTATTCATAATATCCCCTACTCTGTTTTATGCATATAGTAAGATATCTTTGCGGAAGAACATCATAAAAAGATTTAGGAAAAATGAAAAATATCGTACGGTAACCCATATAAGCTGGAGCTTACTGTAGAATAAAAACAACAATCCAATCGGTATCAGGATAATTATGATTGATTGTCCCTATCTTTAGCCGATATTCTTATACATTTCAATATAAAAAATAATATGCCGAATCTGAAGCCTATTGCTATCTATCTGCCCCAATATCATACTATTCCCGAAAACGACAAATGGTGGGGAGAGGGATTTACAGAATGGACCAATGTGAAAAAAGCTACATCATACTTTGACGGCCATTATCAGCCTCACGTGCCATTGGATGGCCAATACTATGACTTAAGTGACAACAGTGTACTTGAAAAGCAAGCTGACCTTGCTCGTCAATTTGGCATTGAGGGTTTTTGTTTTTATCATTACTGGTTTAGCGGTCATTTGTTGCTTGAAAAACCTTTGCACAACATGTTGAATGCGCAAACTCCCAAGATGCCATTTTGCCTATGTTGGGCAAATGAGAACTGGACTCGAACTTGGGACGGGCAAGATAAACAAGTATTAATCGAGCAACATTATTCCTTAGAAGATGACAAACGACATATCGATTATCTAATGCCTTTTTTCAAAGATGAGCGATATATCAAAATAGACAATAAGCCGGTATTTCTAATGTACCGTACGGAACTACATCCTAATATCCAAGAGGCTACCCGCCTATGGAGGGAGGAAGCGAAGAAGGCAGGTTTTGAAGACCTTTACCTTATTCGAGTAGAAAACCATTTGAAAGGAATACAGCCTTCGGAACATGGTTGTGATGCAGCGATGGAATTTGCTCCAGATTCAAATTTTAAAGGTAAAAAAGTAGTGAAAAACAACTTCCTCAAATATTTATCTGGAAAACTCCTCCATAAGACAGGGATTCGCACAAATGTACATTATCAAAACGGCATATATACGTACAAGTGGATGGTGGACAAATTGATTAACAGACCTAAGCGTCCTTATAAATTTTTCAGGACGGTATTCCCAACATGGGACAATTCGGCTAGGAGAAAGATTCATGCGACCATCTACTTGGATTCTACACCTTCTCTATTTGAAAATTGGGTAAGTAAAATGGCAAAACAGACTCGAGAAAATTTGCCTCCAAACGAACAACTTCTTTTTATAAATGCATGGAATGAATGGGGTGAAGGCTGTCATTTGGAACCTGACGAAAAATGGGGCACACAATATCTGGAAGCATTAAAAAAAGGGATAGAAGCATCTGAACAGTAAATAAACGAACAAGCCGTTTTGATGGTTTCAAAAATGAAAGAAGATTTGAAACCATCACCAACAAAAATCACATACTATAGTATCATGAGCAACAGCATTAAACCTATTGCAATATATTTACCTCAATTCCACCCATTTACAGAGAATGATGAATGGTGGGGAAAAGGCTTTACCGAATGGAGAAACGTTACTAAGTCAGCCCCCAAATTCAAAGGACATTATCAACCTCATCTCCCAAGTGATCTCGGATTTTATGACTTGAGATTAGAAGAAACTTTTATACAGCAAGCACAACTTGCAAAAGAATATGGAATATATGGTTTTTGCTATTACCATTATTGGTTTAGTGGCAAACTTCTCATGGAAAAACCTCTAGAAATGATGTTGGCATCAAAAAAAATAGACATGCCTTTTTGTCTCTGTTGGGCTAATGAAAATTGGACAAGAATCTGGGACGGTTCTGAAAAATCGGTATTGATAGCACAGGATTATGATGTAGAAGATGATCGTCAACATATCCAGTATCTAATTCCCTTCTTCAAAGACGAGAGATATATCAAAATCGACGGTTGCCCAGTCCTCACAATGTACAGAAGCGAACTCAATCCCAATATATCAGAGGCTACTCAGCTTTGGAGAGAGGAAGTCCAGAAAGCAGGTTTCAAAGATCTCTATCTTATTCGCATGGAGAGTTTTGAGAAAAATATATCTCCCGAGACACATGGTTTTAATGCGGCGATGGAATTTGCACCGGACTTCGGTTCTATGACCAAAAAAATCCTGAAAAGAAACCCAATAGTGTATTTCTTGAAGAAGATTTTACATAAAACAGGACTTAAAGCCAATGCCCACTTCACCAACAGAATTCATAGCTATGACGAACTAATAGAAAAGATGATGGCTAAACCTATGAAGCCCTACAAACAATTTCGATGTGTAACACCTTCTTGGGATAATTCGGCAAGACGAACGACAGGAGCGACGATTTTTCATGAATCTACTCCTGAGAAATTTGGCAAATGGGTATCCTTCGTGTCAGATTTTACTGACAGGAACTTTAAAGGCGATGAAAGAATATTTTTCATCAATGCATGGAATGAATGGGCCGAGGGCAACCATATGGAACCAGACTTAAAGCATGGTCGTGCTTATCTTGAAGCATTTAGAAAAAACAAGCTGTGAGCTTGTTTTTTCTAAAATTTCAATTTTAAATAAATCATTAGTGCTCGTATTGCTAATTTAACATCTCCTTTCTTTATAAACTGAAAAGCAGCTTTTTTTATATTTGCTTTATCACTTTTAAACTTAGAATTGGCAATTTTCCAGCCATAGTGGGAAATAATAATACTCCATTTGTCAAGCTCAAAACTAGGATCTCCTTGTGTAGAACTTAGTCCGCCTCCTGCGAACCGAGCAATAGTCAAGGGTATATATATGGGATTAGTGGCCGAGATTGCCCTCAAGTTAAAATCATAATCTGCACAGACTGCGTACTGAGTATTATATTCGTTATTGGCAGCAAAAAGTGTATGATGGTAAAATATAGATTGGTGACAAATATTGTGTCGAAAAAAATCTTCAAGCGGTATTTCACCTTTATAAATTTCTCCATCCTTTGCCCATGGTGTACCTCCATCTATCATTACATTGCCATACACAAGTTTGGAATCAGCACATTTCAAATAAGCGGCGCAACTACTTAGAATATGGTCTTCAAATAAAGCATCATCACTACCTAAAAACAGAAACCAATCCCCCCTCGCTCTTCGTAGCGCCTTGTTCATCGCATCATAGACACCTTCATCAGTTTCTGAATTAAAAATAATACGCCTATCACCAAATCTTTGGACTAAACTTTTTGTCTGATCGGTAGATTCTCCATCTTGTACAATGATTTCATAATCTACCCAATCCTGCTTAATGATACTTTCAATACAGCGTCCAATAGTTCTCGCCGAATTGAAAGTGGGGATAATGATGCTAAAAAAAGGCATGTCTAGCTAAATAATGATTTGATTTTTTGCAACAACGAAGGTTTGCTCTTTTTGTAATATTCTTTAATATGTCTCCAGTCGTCTCCAACAGGTTCTTCAGACTCATCAATTCTTTCACCTACAAATCTATATTTTTTTCTACTGATGGGAAATTTTCTACCCTCAAAGAATTCATCATGCACCGTTTTACTATCCTGAAAATCTTGATAAATAGTTTCGAGAAAAGTTTGGTCGACTCCGTATTCTTGATGTTGCTGACGGTCTACAAATTGTTGAATCAAGTCATACATCTTAAGATATCCGGATTTAATTCCCCACATTCCTCCAAGAATCCCCAATTTGCTGGCTCCAAATGGAATCTGATGAAAAGGATGATCTCGCATCACATGAAGAATCGTACCATCGGCAATCCACTCTCGTACTGCTAGGGCCTCCCTTTTTGAAATACGAGAATCAGCGTCTCTAAAAATGGCTCTTTCACAGTCTTCTCTATCAACCACAAAAAATCTCCAAAACAATGGATGAATAGATTCGTCGGTTATCAATACCAGCTCTACGTTTCGCTCCTTGAGTTTATCCAAAATATCACCTGGAACATTCTTATCATGGAAAACAATCATACTCCACCCAGGATAAATATCCTGCAACGCATCTGCATTTTTGACCGCCCCAATCGTGTAAAGAGGAAGCTCTCCCCAAAGACTAAAAGAGAGATATTTCTTTCTATTCATACATCTAGTCAGTAAATATTTTTCAAAAAAAAACACCTGTTTAAGCAGGTCGGATATATTTTATAGCAAGAACAAAAAATAAAATATACCCCAAATTGACGAATAAATATTTATACTTGCTAATAAATTCAAATATTAATCCATATAATGGTTAAGCATTTTTTTTAGCATTTGGTTCATGAAATTATCGATTATCACTATTAATCTCAATAACAAATTGGGTTTAATAAAGACACTACAATCCATACAACAACAGACCGTTCAAGATTTCCAACATATTGTTATAGATGGCGATTCTACCGATGGAGGTAAAGACATTATTGCAAGCAACACCCGTATAAACAACTGGATATCAGAAAAAGATTCAGGTGTATACGATGCCATGAATAAAGGTATAAAGCTAGCAACTGGTGAATACTTATTATTTCTGAACAGTGGAGATACCTTGTATGAAGCGCATACCATCGAAAAAATCTTTACTGATTTACATCTTGAAGATGTGATTTATGGTAATCTTCTGATTGACGACAAGGAAAGTCCATATGTGTACCAATTCCCAAAATCACTAAGCTTTAAATTCTTGTTTCACAATTTTCTAGGTCATCCATCAACATTCATGAAAAGACGGCTTTTTGAAGATTTTGGGCCTTATGATTTAACGTATAAAATTGCTGCAGATTGGGCCTTCATGGTTAAGGTGATTGCAAAAGAGAATGTTACAACAAAACATATAGAACAAACTATTGCAATATTCGACATGGATGGGATGAGTGCTAATCCAAAGAATGTACCCATAATGCTTGAAGAACGAAAACATTTTCTCCAAAGGACCTTCCCGCTTTTCTATGAAGACTATCTGAATATTCAGCAGAACGAACATGCTTTGGAAAGGATAAAATCATCGAAAGGTTTTAAGATATTGAGGGCCCTTGGCGTGAAAAAATTCAAGTAGATGTGTCCTGCAACATTATCCTGAGTATAATGCTTGAAAAAAGGGACGGACACATGCAATACTAGATTAATTTCTGGTAAACATCGATAGTTTTATCCACACAATCGTCTAGTGAGTATCGTTGCAACTGTTTGCTCCCTTTTTTTACTAAATCGAGACGATAATCAGGGTGCATCAATAAGTACTCCATTCTTTCTACCAAAGAATCCAATTCGTCTGTTTCAAAATAGACAGCGGCATCTTCGGCTATTTCGGGAAAACAACTAGCATCGCTCAACAAAATTGGGCATTCATTTTTAAATGCTTCTAGTATTGGCAAACCGAAGCCCTCATACATAGACGGGTAGACAAAGTACAACGCATTTTTATACAATGTATTCAGTTGGTTATCGGTAGCAGCTATTTGTACCGTCCTATCCAAAACATGGTGTCTATACAGGTGCTCTTTTTCAGCTATTTCCAGCGGCCCACCGGCCAAGACCAACTTAAGATTCGGATGTCGTTGGGCCAAAATACCAAATGCTCGGATGAACAAACTAAAATTTTTATATCCATATCGACTACCAACATATAATATATACTCCTTGGGGATGCCCTCGACCTCTTCGTGAAAGATGTCGTCAGTCAAGTCTATTCCATGATATACCACTTCTATTCTGTCATCTGCTATGCCATAGTATTTCAATATATCGTCTTTTGTCTGCCTCGAAATAGCAATGATCTTGTCTGCTTTATTGATTAGTAGTCGTTTTTGATAAGCGGTGGGGTCTCCCGGCGGAAAAAATTCGGGTAAGTTCTCATACGTCATATCATGAACGGTTATAACTAGTGGCTTCTTCAATGATTCAATAAAATAGGGGTCAAAGTACGTCGGATGAAAAACATCTACGTCCCCATTAAGTTGGTTTTCAATAACCGCTCTATTTTTGTGTAGGATTTTATGGGCTTTACGAGGGTATTTTTTTAGCTTTTCAGCAAAATTGAACTGTCTCAGGTTGCTATTGGGCAAGTAATAATTGATATTACCAAATACGTCGAGCGAATAGGTAATCCCATCTACCGCGTCAATACCTCGCATCAATTCAACGAAATACCTAGATATTCCACCAAATTTCTGAGCCGTAAATATCTGATAATCATACAATACTTTCATTCCAGAGGGTATTATTGTTTTAGTAAGAAGGTAACACATAGCATATACCTCAAAAAACTATAAAAGAAAGAGCGATGATTTGATAAGATACAATGAAGATTTTTCAGTTTAGGTCGCGTTTGTTTGGAAAAATATCCACGCCTAACTTACATTCACCCTTTCCTTTAATGTTGGAAGAGGCAAAAATAAAGCTAAAAATTCTAAAAACTCGGATTAATTCCAAAAGATTGACAAAAACAACTGGATATAAAAAATTTACTAGAACTGATTCATGACTTGGACAACACGAAAAATCTCTTCTTCTGTATGTCCATAAGATATTGGTAAACTAAGGATAGTTTGATGTATCTCCTCTGATATAGGGTACTCACCTCCTCTCCACACTCCTTCCATGGCCTTTTGCTTATGAGGGGGTATAGGGTAATGCACTTCTGTCTTAATCCCATGATCCGATAAATAGTTACGCAACCGATCTCTTTGTGGGTGCCTAATAGCGAAAATGTGGTACACGTCCTCAAATCCCTCTTGGATAGCGGGCAATACAAAATTGGGTTTAATCTCATTCATATAAATGGAAGCCAACTTTCGCTTATGCTCAGTAATCTTATCCAAATATTTCAGCTTGACAGAAAGAAAAGCGGCCTGCAACTCGTCTAATCTCGAATTATATCCTACTTCTTCATTGACGTATTTTATTGATGAACCATAGTTGCGTAGTGTTCGTATTTTTTGGGATGCAATTGCGCTATTGGTGGTCACCGCTCCGGCGTCTCCCAAGGCTCCTAAATTCTTGGTTGGGTAAAAGCTAAAAGCGCCAAAGTCTCCAAAGCTACCTGCCATTTTTCCTTGATACCGTGCTGCATGCGCCTGTGCACAATCTTCTATCACACAAAGACTATGTCGTTCTGCTATAGCCATTATAACCCCCATATCGCACATCTTACCATAAAGATGCACAGCTAGTATAGCCCTCGTTTTAGATGAAACAGCAGCTTCTATCTTTAAAGGGTCTATATTATAAGTACAAATATCGGGTTCTACTAAAATCGGTTTCAGCCCACAATGCAGGATGGCCAATATCGAGGCTATATAGGTATTTGACGGCACGATAACCTCGTCTCCAATAGCAAAGTCGAGTTGTTTAAATGCCAATACCATTGCATCCAGCCCTGAGGCTACTCCAACACAATGCTCGACCTTACAATATTTTGCGAATGCAATTTCAAATTGCTCTACCTCTTTGCCCAAAATATACCAACCACTGTCTAAAGTGCTTTTAAATATTTCATGGTATTCCTCAAAAAAGGTTTGGTTACTTTTTTTTAAGTTTTCGTATGCTATCATCTAATATAAGGTTCGTATATATAATCGTTAGAATCAAAATATTCGGACGCTAAAACCATGAGTATAGCATCTGATGTAAAATTGTACATCCGATGCCAATCCTTTGGCTCCAATATCAAACAACTATGTGGTCTATTTAGGAGAAAAGTATGTTCATGACTACCGTCATTATTATAGATTTCGCAACTGCCTTTAATACAAATAGCAGCTTGTAAAGTATTATGATGCCGATGCCCCCCCCGAACGGATTCATTAACGCCGTAAATGTAAAAAATCCGCTTTACATCAAAAGGTACTACCTTTTCGATTACCGTAAGATTGCCCCTCTCATCGGTGAATGTTTTCAAATCTAGCTGATAAGCCATTTTCGTAAGAAATAAGATTGGTGATAGTAGCGATTAAATTGCCCTTTAATGAATAGGAGATACATACGGCGAAGAGATTTACGTATTCGAGGTATTTCGATTGCCTCGTGAAATTTCCGAACTGCTTCAACTCTAGCCAATGCACGATCAGCAGCTTTTAAAGCATATACATAAGGGCCATATATATATTGTAAATCATTTTCCGAAAGTCTGTATACGGATGTTGGTAAGAAAGCATTGGCCTCGGCATATTTAAATGCATGGTAATGATAGAACACTACCGGAAAAACAACAGCAGTTGCCGTCTCTCTTCCATACAGGATACCGTCTCTATGTTCAAAATCATATTGCTGAACATTCCAAGGTGCTACCCCACCTCCTAAATGCTCCAACTCGTGCACACCTTTAAAACGGCTTGCCCAATCATCCAAATACTTTTGGTCTCCAAATTTACCTTCTTCAATACGATTATAACACCACGCTATGCAAGAAGAGCGCCACCATTCAAGTGCAATCATTCCTTCTTCGGTATCTTTGAAACACATAAATTGTACGCAGTATTTACCACTGGAATCAAATTGGTCATATTCCGGGGTGTAGCGATGTTCGGTAATTAGCACAGAGCGTTCTCCCATTTCGCCAAGTAAAACAGAAGGATCTGCGAAAAATAAAAGATCAGCATCTAAATAGGTACAAGAATCAAGTTGGTAGCTCTGTATGGCATATTTGATAATCGAGGGAGTACAGGTCCAACAATATTCGGCCTCTGTACGTGAGGGTTTGATTGCCAACAACTGCTCGTCTTCAAAATCCGTGAGTGATATTATTGTGGCATATTGTAGATGAAGCTTACGTAATGTTGAATAACAGACATCATCGAAGGCAAAAATATAAAGATGAAAGCTAGAGCAGTATCGTTCTAGAGAATGGTACATGGCTAGTCCTCGAGACAGATATCGAGAATCGAATAGGGTACAATAATTGATCATAAGGTATGTTGTAATAAAAATCCTTTGTCATATCCCGCTAGCTCCCCGTCAATATACATATCTGCTTCACCGACGACATAAGATGAAAAATCAGCCAATATAATATACTGTGTAAAATGCTGAAGAAATTGCTCTTCATTAAAAAACCAAGCGGGATAAGATGCTTCATATATTTCAGGAGGAACTCGCTGAATAGTAAGGCGGTCTCCACCCGATCGAACAAAGGCTGTCCGATCGAATAATAAATACCGACACTTCATTTTACTTAAATCTTCTAAGAATAGATGCGCGTATTCTAGATATTGCACAACACTAGATAGCATGATAACGTCTGGACGAACCTCAGCAATGCTTTCGCTAATTGTATGATAGAATTTAAGCTGATGATTCTCAAATTCCGCCCTCCCTATATCAACATAAGAAGGCTGTTCAACGATATGCCAGTGCAGACTGCTGAGGGGTTTCAAAAAATCTTTAACTTGAAAATATGTACTTCCCAACGAACCTCCAAAATCAAGCACCCGCAAGCTATTACCACATTGTGCAGCGATATATAAAAGACTGCTTATAACGGGAAACGGATATTCCTTTTTATCAAAAAGTACTGAATCACGTTCATATACGGCTTCACCATCGCGTACCTTTGCTAAAGAAAACCTAGTTTTTTCCAAAATGTTAAGCTGATCATAACCGGAGGTCTCCTCTTGAGCTGCACTCCAAGAGACATAATTTCCAAACCACCCGTATTTTGTCGGTATAGGCTTTTGGGTATTCTTCTTTTTGAAGAAAAATCTTTTCATAGTTTATTCCATTAATAATTGTAATACACAAAAGACATCTACACAGACAACACGGAATCAAGCACATAACGCTAGACCAAGTTGAAAAAGTAAGCAACCTTATATAAAAGAAACAAAAACTAATAATCTACCATACTTTAGATTGAAACATCTATTTGGTAGCATGACGAAAGTAATAGCAAAAATGCTACTACAGTACAAAGCAACGGTTTAAATTGGTAACATATTCAACAAAAAAACGACAGTGAATCCGTAAATTTATTTCCTCAAAATCAACAACATCTTTCCCTAACAAGAGCGCAAATCCTCCGTCAAAATCATTCTCTTTGATAGATGAAGTGTACTTTTTAACCTTCTTTCCACACTATACAATAGTAAAGAGAGGCTATAAAAGATCCTTTAGACGCCTATGTCAAATGATAGTTTATTTGCAACAAAAATAATACATTTACACACTACTTGTATATGGTTCTCTCAAATATATTATTTTTCTTTTTCACCCATCAAAATGATAAAAAATAAAGCCTTATCTTGCACTTAGACCATTTAGTGTAAAGCAATATAACATGCCAAATAAAAAACTCTACATCATCCGTCATGCAAAAGCTGAAGAGCACTCTTTTACGAAAAGTGATTTTGAACGTCATCTAATCTCCAAGGGAAAGGAAAGAGCTGAACGAATTGCCCTCGAACTAGCTGGTGAGCTACAAATAGACGAACAGACCTTGTTCATCTCCTCAACGGCTAATCGGGCGTTGGAGACTGCACATATTTTTGCAGATATACTTGGCTATTCCCCAGCTGCTATCCAATTGGAGCGTGATATTTATGAGGCTCATCATGGAGATATCTTGAAGGTAATCAATAGTGTTCCGTCTTCTTCCCAAAAAGTATTGGTTTTTGGCCACAATCCTGGATTGTCTGACTTAGTGGACTACCTCACCGATCGGCCTGTAGATCTCAAGACCGCCAACATTGCCATTATCGAACTACCAGCTAATTTTGATTTTGCGCACGTGAGTGCTAACAGTTCGAATTTGATCAAGGTGCTAGCATAATATATTACATCACCCCCTCCTACCGCCAGTGAGGTTTTGTATAAAGGGTGGGGTTTTGTACCTTTAATGTCTTATGGCAAATCAACTCCAATTTGAAAACTCTCCCTATCTCAAACAACATGCCCATAATCCGGTACATTGGATGCCATGGGGTGAAGAGGCATTGACAAAAGCAAAAAACGAAAACAAACTGATTATCATCAGCATTGGATATTCAGCTTGTCATTGGTGTCATGTAATGGAGCGAGAAAGCTTCGAAAATGAAGCCATCGCGGAGACGATGAACAAATTTTATGTCCCCATCAAGATTGATCGAGAAGAACGCCCAGATATAGACCAGATTTACATGATTGCCGTTCAACTCATGACCAATGCCGGTGGTTGGCCATTGAATTGCATCTGTTTACCTGACGGCCGCCCAATCTACGGAGGGACATACTTCAAGTCTCATGACTGGCAGAATATCCTATTGCAAATCGCTCAAATGTGGGAGGAACAACCCCAAGTCGCTATTGAATATGCGAGCAAATTGACCAATGGCATACATCGTAGCGAACGGCTTCCTATACATCCGATTCCGGAACAATACACACAGCAGGATCTCTTAGACATCGTCAATCCATGGATTGATCTATTTGACAAACAAGATGGTGGGTATAACAGAGCTCCCAAATTTCCGCTTCCCAATAACTGGGTATTCTTATTGAGATATGGTGTGCTATCCAACAATCAACAGCTTGTAGATCATGTACATTTCACCTTACAAAAAATGGCTTCAGGTGGAATCTACGACCAGATTGGAGGCGGCTTCTCCCGTTACGCTGTGGATTCCCATTGGCACATTCCACATTTCGAAAAGATGCTCTATGACAATGGACAGCTCCTGTCTCTGTATTCTGAAGCCTACCAACAGCGTCCACTTCGCTTTTACAAACGTCTGGTAGATGAAATTGTGGAATGGGCTGAACGGGAGATGTTTGCAGAGAATATGGGTTTTTACAGTGCATTAGATGCAGATAGCGAGGGGGTAGAAGGCAAATATTATTCATTTTCCAAAACAGAAATTGAACATATCCTAGGGGAAGACGCCGAACTTTTCATCTCCTATTTTCATATTACAGCCGAAGGAAATTGGACAGAGGAATCTACTAATATCCCTTTTCTCGACTTAGAAGCAGATATCATGGCCTTGGATGCGGGGTATACGCCTGATGAATGGGACATCTACTTGAAAGAGGTCAAGAATAAATTATACACCTATCGCGAGAAGAGGGTGCGCCCTGGATTGGACCACAAACAACTAGCGACCTGGAATGCCTTGATGCTAAAAGGGCTGCTAGATGCATATCGTGTATTTGACAATGAAAAATACCTTCGGCTAGCGCTTCAAAATGCGAAGTTCATTATTAAAGAGCTTGTCAAAGCCGACGGTACTATGTTGCACCAACCCAAGGACCACAACCGCAAAATCGGGGGATTCTTAGATGACTACGCTTTTACCATCGAAGCCTTTGTCACTTTATATGAGACGACTTTCGAGGAATACTGGTTGACCCAAGCCCATATCCTATTGGACAAGGCAATTGAATTGTTCTATGATGTAGAGAAAAAGGTATTTTTCTATACGGCCGATCAATCGGAAAAACTTATTGCCCGAAAAAGTGAAATTATGGATAATGTCATCCCTTCTTCTAATTCTACGATAGGTCGACAATTGAAAAATCTAGGCCTTCTGCTGGATGAAGAGAACTATACCGCAATCGCCGACCAATTGTTAGCTAACGTATTTCCGCAAATCAAATCTTACGGATCGGCATACTCCAATTGGGCCATCCTACTGCTTGAAGAAATCTACGGGAAAAACGAAATTGCCTTAACGGGAAAAGACTCGGTAACGTGGAGAAAGCTGCTAGACAAGCACTACATTCCAAATAAAATCACATTGGGAGGAACAAAAAGTAACCTTCCCTTGTTATTAAATAGACAAGGTATTGAATCAAAAGCATACCTTTGCAAAAATAAAACATGCAGTCTTCCACAGGATTCGATTGCTTCACTACTGAATTTAATAAATGATAACGGGAGAGATTGATCTCCCATAATTTAATTCCAATGGCAATAGCACCAAACAACGTAGTAACGTTGACTTACACACTTCACACAGTTGAAAACGGTGAAAAAACTTTCGTAGAGCAAACCAATAATGAAAATCCTTTGGACTTCTTATATGGCGTAGGCATGATGCTTCCAAAATTTGAAGAAAATATTGCAGGCCTTAATGTTGGCGATAAAATTGATTTCGAACTTTCTGCGGTTGATGCATATGGTGAAAAAGACGAACGTGCGGTCGCTCAATTACCAGCAGACATGTTCAATGAAACAGGTCTACCTCCGGTAGGAGAGGTTCTTCCTCTTCAAGACAACGAAGGAAACCAATTTCGTGCAGTAGTAATCGAAGTAACTCCAGAAGCTGTGGTAGCAGATTTGAATCACCCGATGGCTGGAAAAAATCTACATTTCGAAATCGAAATTCTCTCTGTTCGTCCAGCTACTGAAGAGGAGTTGTCTCACGGACACTCACATGGACCTGATGGTACACACAGCCACTAAGCTGCCTGTACTTCAAAATACAAAAGCCTCGAAAACATTTTCGAGGCTTTTGTATTTTATAGCTTTATTGCTCTAAGCATTTCTCTTTTCCCAGGGGCACCCGGAGCTTTCTCTATCTTAAAGCCCAGTGCCTTCATACTTCTTTTCAAGTTGCCGGTAATAGCATAGGTCACAAACACACCTCCAGGCTTGATAAATTGCGTAATATGGGATAAAGACTCATCTGACCACATCTCTGGTTGGTGTACGGCTGCAAATGCATCGAAATAGACTACATCAAATTGCCGATCGGTCTTAAACTCTAAAAGCAACGTTTGTGCAATGTGCAAATCGATCTGCGCTGTAACCTTCGTCGGCTCGGTGAATGAAGCGCTATAGTTATCTAAAAATTGTTGCCAAAGGACGGTCGATACATATTCGCCATATCCCATCTCTTGCACAATGTCCAACGATAAGGGGAATCCTTCAATACCAAGATAGCTAAGCTGGATATCTGTAGACGAGATGTAGGAACAGGTTTGGATGAAATTAAGTCCCGTCCCGAACCCTATTTCAAGAATGGAAACCTGCTTCCGTTCATATTGGTTCAAGAAATAATCCAGTCCCATATTCACAAATACATGTTTACTTTCTTGCACCGCTCCGTGCTTAGAGTGATAACATTCACCTACGGTTGCATTATATAGGGTTTTAGACCCGTCGCCGGTTGTTACTAAATCCATTACTACTTAAATTTTAGCAAACTTATAAAAATTAGGGAGTAAATGGGACAGTATATCGCAAAATATAGTGTGGCCTACAAAAGCTATGATTTGTTTCACTTTTTTGCAACGACATATCGGGAATATAAAGCATTTTGTCTAAGTTTATATTAAACTTAAATGAAAAGCAGCGGCAAAACATTTTTAGATAATTACGGGAGCCTACTCCTTCTCTTGCTTGGCATATCGATTGGCTGTTTAATCGGAATCTTTGCAAAGGACATTGTCCCCTATATCAAGCCTCTCGGAGATATTTTTCTCAATTTACTTTTTGTTTCTATTATTCCACTTATATTTTTCGCCATTTCGTCTTCAGTGGCTAACATTGAGGGTAATAGTCGTTTGGGAAGGATTATGACCGTAATGGCATTGGTCTTCTTAACAACCATTGTGATTGCTGCTATCAGCATGATTGTCGTACTCAAACTATTCCCCATTGACCAGGTCGTCAAAGAGGTGCAACCGTCCGATTCGGTGTTGCTAGCTGCGGATGAAACATGGGGAGACCGTATCGTTCGCTTTCTAACGGTGGGAGAATTCTCAGACTTACTGTCACGACAAAGTATGTTGGCGTTTGTGATTTTTTCTTTCTTAGTTGGCATTGCAGCTCGCAAAACAGGTGATACGGCACGCCCTTTTATCATATTCATCAACGCAGGCAATGAAGTCATGAAAAACCTGTTGATATTGATTATGAAAATTGCCCCAATCGGCTTGGGAGCGTATTTTTCATTTCAAGTATATGACTTAGGCCCTAAGCTTTTCGATATCTATGCCAAACCCATGGCGATTTATTATGGATATGGAATCATCTACTTTTTTGTATTCTTTACGATGTACGTATTTATTGCAAACGGTCGGAAGGGAATAAAATCTTATTGGAAAAACAACATTTTACCTTCCTTCACAGCTATATCAACATGTAGCAGCTTGGCCACTATGCCCGTTAATTTAAATGCGGCACCACATATGGGCATCCCCAGCTCTGTATCAAATGTTGTGATACCTCTGGGCACTACTCTTCATAAACATGGGTCTTCTCTCTCCTCCATTTTAAAAATATATGTTGCTTTTGTACTGATTGGGTGGGATTTTTTCGAGCCAACGACTATGATTATTGCTGTCGCAATAACGGTACTGGTCAGTATTGTGGCTGGAGGTATCCCTAATGGGGGATACATTGGAGAAATGTTAATGATTTCTATTTATGGGCTGCCTACAGAGGCCATCCCTGCCGTGATGATTATCGGCACATTAGTAGATCCGCTAGCAACAGTACTGAATGCTACTGGAGATACCATGGCTGCCATGCTGGTCACACGCTTCTCGGGAGAAAAGTTCATAGATGTCAATGATGTGTAGCTCAGAACCTAAGACCTAGCTTAATCTGTCCATATTGGTGGTTTTGATACATCTTTTTTCCTTCTTTGGTGTTAAACAATACACCTGCTTCTATTGATATACGCGAATCGGAATAAGCTACTCCAAGATGATGTCGCCATATACGGGGCATGATTTCAAAACGATCTTCCTTTTTCTTTGCAAATGGACCTCCCTGTAAAGTCGCATTGTAAAATTGAGAAGAGTAACTCGGTGTATAAAAAAAGTAGTATTCAGAACGTGTATCAAAGAAACTGCCATTACCCACGAAATGTGAGGTATGGAAATTAGCTAGTTTACCCAGCCGCAAGGAAAGCTCAGCAGTGGCATTGGAAAAAATCATCCCTCCTCTTAATGAAGCGCCACCAGAAAGCTCAACTTTATTAGAGCTATTCCGCCAGATTCGCTTTGCAAGACTCGCTTCTAAATCCACCCCTATGGAGGTATTAAGTTGGGATTCCCAGCTTTGGACTTTATACATGCCAAATACACGATGTACATAGTCCTGCACTTCTTTTCCTTTGGCGGCATTGCCTATGACGCCGACCTCGGTCTTGATGGCCCAAATCCATTCATCAGAAAATACACGCTGAAAACGTCCGTTCAAAAAAAGATAGGCTGTAGATGGCCTATCCCAATATACATCGTCACCCGCATAGACTTCGATTCCATTATACAGTTGATGGCCCAATTGCAACGATAAAAGATCCGTTTTAAGAGCAGATTGAGAGAGTGGTGTCTCCAATGTAAGGATTAATCCATTAGTATAATACCGATCTTGGCCAGTCATGAGATAAACATCGTTATCGCTCTGCAATGATATAAAATGAGAATTGAGTTGTTGAGCAGGTGATGCTCCCACCATTGAGAAGCAAATCGTAATCAGAAGAAATACTTTAAGAAAAACAGGATTACGTCTCCAATACATTGTAAAAATTCGGATATAGGTACATACCAAGGACAAGATAATTATTATTTCCGGATTTTTATCCGCTTTGAATAAGTCGAATCCACATTTTAACCATATTATTTAAAACAATTCCAAATAAGGCTCCTGATTTGGTTTTTTACTTACTTCCATTCGTATTTCGTAATTTTGCACTTGATTAAGTGTATAAAAAATGAAGCCATCGCGAATCTTTACAACTACGTAGTTATGAGGACGAATTGCGATACAGACTTTGGATTGGATGGCATTTCATTACAGAAAAAAAGAAAAACCAAGTGCGATGAGCTCATTTATCTTAAACGAGACTAGCACTTACTAATAATTTATACGGATGAAAAAGAGTTCGATTGTATTAATAGTTATCATTGCAGTAGCTATAGCCATGATATTAGTAATCTACACAGATTCGAGTACATATTCAAATTTCACCCAGGCCAAGGAGAAAAATACAGAATTGTATGTGGTGGGGGTATTGAATAAGGAAAAAAAACTAATCTATGAGCCTACTAAAGATGCGAATCACTTCTCATTCTATATGTATGACAACGACAGTACAGAATGTCAAGTAGTATTTAACGGAGCCAAACCACAGGATATCGAACGTTCGGAACAAATTGTATTGACAGGGAAAATGGAAGGAAATGTATTTCATGCAAGTAAAATTTTGATGAAATGTCCGTCTAAATACAATCAAGATCAAATGGAGGTTACCGAATCAATGGCAACTCCGAAAACAGCTTCTATTCAATAATCAGCAGTATCACTTATTTTCAATAATGGACGTAAATTACGTTGGGGAACACCTTATTCCAGGTAAAATTGGACAATTCTTTGTTATTTTAGCCTTTGGGTCAGCTCTTTTAGCATTTATCAGTTATTTCTTTTCAACCCGAAATCCCGAGGACAAATCTTGGAAAACAATAGCTCGGATTGGAACCTGGTTGAATGCTATTTCAGTGGTCGCTATTGGTGCGATGTTATTTTACATCATCTACAATCACCTTTTCGAATATCATTACGCTTTTGCGCATTCGTCCAAATCACTACCGACCCACTATATTATTTCCAGCTTCTGGGAAGGACAAGAAGGTAGTTTTTGGTTATGGAGTTTCTGGCAAGTAGTCCTATCCATGATTTTATTATTCAAAGCCAAATCATGGGAAAGCCCAGTAATGACGTTTGTCATGCTGTGTCAAGTATTTTTGTCCTCCATGTTGCTAGGCATAGAAATATTCGGACATCGTATAGGAAGCTCTCCTTTCATCCTGCTAAGAGATGCCATGAATTGGCCTTTCCTCAGCGACCCTAATTATTTGTCAATGATACAGGATGGAAGAGGTCTCAACGCCTTACTCCAAAACTATTGGATGGTGATTCACCCACCCACTTTATTCTTGGGTTTCGCCTCTATGATTGTACCATTTGCATACGCCGCAGCAGGTCTTTGGACCAAACGGTACAAGGAATGGATCAACCCAGGGTTGCCTTGGGGTATGTTTGCAGTAATGATACTGGGTGTTGGTATCATTATGGGGTCTTTTTGGGCCTATGAAGCCTTAAATTTTGGAGGGTTCTGGGCATGGGATCCCGTGGAGAATGCCTCTATCATCCCATGGTTTACCTTAATTGCGGCAGTTCACGTCATGGTGGCATACAAAAACTCTGGTCACTCTTACTTTACAGCGACTTTTCTTGCCTTAATTAGCTTTGTACTGGTAATCTATGCTTCCTATCTTACTCGTAGCGGTATATTGGGAGAGACTTCAGTACACTCTTTCACTAGTCTAGGGATGTCTGGACAATTGATTATCTTCAACGTCGCCTTTCTCGCTATCATGGTTGTGCTATTGATTGTCCGCAAAAAGGATATGCCGACAACCCAAAAAGAAGAAGACATTTATTCTCGTGAATTTTGGTTGTTTATTGGAGCATTGGTCCTTGTTGTAGCCTGTGTCCAAATCATTTCGACAACTTCCATTCCTGTATATAATGCCATCTTCAATACAGATGTAGCCCCTCCTATTGACCCTATTCCGCATTATAATAAGTGGCAAGGTGCTTTTGCTGTTGTAGTATTGATATTGACCGCTTTTACGCAATTCCTAAAATACAAGAGAACGGATTCACGTAAATTTTTCGCGGCTACGATTGCCTCCCTTATCATTGCATTAATTATTTCTGCAGGAATTGTATACGTGACCAAGATATACACAAATTTCATGTACATCTTGATTGCTTTTGCAAGTACATACAGTATCATCGCTAATATTCAAATTTTGGGAGATGCCTTTAAAGGCAAATGGAGATTGGCTGGTTCGGCAGTAGCTCACATAGGATTTGGGCTGCTGGTTATCGGTGCGGTGGTAGCAGCAGCGACCAACGAGGTCATTTCCGTTAATAACAGCGGCTATATTGCTGTTGCAGGATTTGACAAAGTAGAGAAACCTGGTGAAAATCTGTTTTTAACGGAAGGGGAACCTGCACAAATGGGACAATACCGTATTACCTATGTTGGAGATAGTATTGCTCCTCCTAATGTATACTATAAAATTAAATTTGAACAACTTGATGAAGAATCAGGAAAAGTCAAAGAACAATTCTTATTGATGCCGTTTGCACAGAACAATCCACAAATGGGGGGTCTGATCGGGACACCGTCAACCAAACACTACATTACTCATGATATCTATACCTTGATCACTGCTGCCCAAGCGGATACACAGACCCAAGCTGGAAATAAATCAGAAGAAGAGAAATCCAGCTTTGATGATTACGAAGAGCCCGCAACCTATCAAGTCAATGTGGGTGACACCCTAAGATATCGCAATGGATTCTTCGTTATAGAAGGGGTAAATAAAGACGCAACCATCAACAAAATTCCTAAAGCACCAGATGATGTACTCGTGGGCTTGAAGATTAAAGTAGTGGCGAAGGATAAGAAAGAGCATCAGGTAGAACCCCTTTTCTTAATAAAAGGTGGCAATACATTTGATTTCAATAAGGATGTAGAAGCGGAGGGATTGCGATTCAGATTCACCAATATTCTTCCAAAGCAAGATAAACTTGAAATCATGGTCTATCAGAAGCCCCTGCCAGAGAAAAAATGGATTGTATTCAAAGCAATTAAATTTCCTTATATCAACTTCTTCTGGTGTGGCACAATCGTCATGACAATTGGATTTATCATGTCTATCTATCGTCGGGTCAAAGACCAAAAAATAAAAACCCAACCAACAAAAGCATGAAAATCATCATCCTAGGAAGTGGAAATGTGGCAACTCATTTTGCCAAACGCTTACATCAACTAGGTCATTCGATTTTACAGATATACAGTCGGACTAAAGCCAATGCACACGCATTGGCTTTAACCGTCAATGCTATTGCTGTGGATGAACTGGATCAACTATTCGCGGATGCTGACCTCTATCTACTTGCCGTCAGTGATGAGGCTATCCCCACCATAGTTGAACTGCTCCCAAACAATCTAAATGGTTTGATTGTACATACATCAGGGGCGACAAATATACAAGTACTTGAAAAATTTGGACATTCAGGTGTACTCTACCCCTTACAGACACTTTCCAAACTACAGGCGATTGCGATGGAGCAGATTCCTATAGGAGTGGAAGCCAGCTCCCAAGAAACCTATGATAAGCTTTGGAAGCTTGCACAAGAGCTTTCACCAATGGCTTTTAAATGCGATAGCCAACAACGATTGGCTTTTCATGTAGCAGCTGTAATGGCCAATAACTTCAGCAACATCCTTTATCAAATTGCCTATGAAATATTGGAAGCACATGATTTACCGTTCGACCTTTTGCTTCCCATCATACAAGAGACGGCAAAAAAAGTAAAAAATAGTACTCCCATAGCGTTACAAACAGGGCCTGCCATACGAAATGACAATATTACGATAAACAAGCATTTGAACTTTCTTAGGCAGAATAGGGCTTGGCAAGAAATCTATCAACAATTGACAATAGAAATTGCTAAAAGGAGAGGTAACTAAAGTATTCCTTACAAAAACAACAAATCACCGCAGGGAAGCGCAAATATTTCCTTTTGACCAGTTTACTTTCTAATTTTGTCACTTATATAACATAATCAATTTATCGATTATAAGTCGGCAGATATGGCTTCAATTTACAAGATTTATGCTCCTGTGTTCAGGATTGGAAAGTATCTCCTACTTGTTACCCTAAATTTTAGCACCCTATTTGCTGTACAACATCCAAACACTATAATATCATACGATTATGCCTGTTAGAAATCTAATCATCGGAGCCATCGCATTAATTAATTTCATTATCATCTCTTTTGGGTTGATATTTGCCACGAATTGGTTTTGGCTGCTTATTATTCCACTTCCGATGTTGCTGATTGCGATATATCACACCATCCAGACCAAACACGCTATTCTAAGGAATTACCCTTTGGTCGGGTATTTTCGATTTTTCTTTGAGTCTATCCGACCAGAGATGCGTCAATACTTTTGGGAGTCCGATACAGATGGTCGCCCATTTAGCAGGCGCCAACGTTCTATTGTTTATCAACGTGCGAAAAATGAACGAGAGACTGTTGCATTCGGTATGCAGAGCGACCCCAATGCGATTGGCAATGAGTGGGTAGCGCACTCGGTATTTCCGTGCCATATCCAAGACCACAATCTTCGGACCATGGTGGGTAACTCGCAGTGTAAGCAACCTTATAGCTTAAGTGTATTCAATATTTCAGCGATGAGTTATGGCGCACTAAGCAAAACGGCTATTACAGCATTGAATAAAGGTGCAGCTCTTCAAAACTTTGCGCATAATACAGGTGAGGGAGGAATCAGTGAATATCATATCAGCGGTGGAGACCTTATTTGGCAAGTGGGAACGGGCTACTTTGGATGTAGAAATGAGGAAGGTAAATTTGACGAAAAACTCTTTCAAGAGAAATCCAACCGTCCATATGTAAAAATGATTGAACTCAAGCTTTCGCAAGGAGCTAAACCTGGTCACGGTGGTATATTACCAGCGGCAAAGAATACACCTGAGATTGCAGCAATACGCCACGTCATCCCAGGTACAGATGTGATGTCTCCTCCCGCACATAGTGCTTTTGGTACACCAGAGGAGATGATGCTATTCATTCAGCATATGCGTGAGCTGTCCAATGGTAAGCCAATAGGTTTTAAAATATGTATTGGTGACAAACAGGAGTTTATTGATATTTGCCATGCGATGCAGACTACGCAAATCGTACCGGATTTCATCTCTATAGATGGCTCTGAAGGTGGAACGGGGGCAGCTCCCCTAGAATTTACGGATAATCTGGGTATGCCCCTTTATGACGCATTGACATTCGTGACAAAAACACTTATTTCCTTTGGTCTAAAAAAATATATCAAGATACTTGTATCAAGCCGTATTGTAACAGGATTTGACTTACTGAAGGCTATTGCCTTAGGAGCAGATGCATGCTATAGCGCTCGTGGTATGATGTTCGCCCTAGGCTGCATCCAAGCATTGAAATGCAATGAAGATATTTGTCCTGTAGGGGTAGCCACACAGAGACCTAACCTTTACAAAGGATTGGATGTTGAAAATAAATATGTCCGTGTTGCTCAATTTCACCGCAATACACTCCGTGCCACGGTCGAGATAATGGAAGCCTGTGGTTTTAAAACCTTGAATGACGTATCTGCAGATAAATTTTTCCGCAAAGTAGATAATAGGACGACGATGAGTTTTGAAGAAATATACTTTGGTTCGGAAGGAAAGCTGATTAACAGTCATACAGACTTTGCTCCGAAAGTATTCAACTAGATTCTAAAAAAAATCCTGACCTATATGTAGTCAGGATTTTTTTAGATATTAAATTAGTGATTGTTGAAGTTGGACCATAGCCATGGCCCCCATTGGAAGGGCCAGTGAGCACACGTCTACTTGAGATTGGTGTATACTTTAGACAATGTATCATGCGCGCTATAAATCGCATCAGCGGAGACTCCACTCAACGCTTCGGATATAGTCTTAGAGGCCTGCTCTAAGCCTTTGGATTTAATTTGTCTCCCCGCTTTTGTCAGATAAATCAAATTAGATCTGCGATCCCCTTTGTCATTGACGCGTATCACTAGATTTTGCTTTTCCAGATTATTAATCAACCTAGTCACACTAGGCTTGTCTCGAAATGTACGATTTGCCAGCTCTTGCTGCGTTAATCCTTCCTCCTGCCACAAATTGTATAAGATACTCCATTGTTCTGAAGTAATACTCACTCCAGATTCTTTTAGGTTTTGCTGGAGCCTTCTTGTGAGTGCGGTAGTCGCTTTACCTGTCAGAAAATTAAAAAAATCTTCTGTGTAAATGGTTTCATTGGTAATCATTTTAGTGGTTTGGTTTAAGTTGTTTATGCAAATAAAACAAAACAAGTTAAGATTAGCAACAAAATTATTACTTTTAATTCCTTCAATATGCTTATCTTTAGCCTAATATGGAGCAGATATTACCTTTATTAATCGGGTTGGCTATTTTTGCCTATAAAATTTACGAGAATTTTAATAAGCAAAAAGAGGAAGATCGCAAACGCAACTTGAAGCGTCCCAAGGCGATGCCAACTCCTCCGTCTCCTGTACAAACGACCAAGCCTTATACCCCACCCCAACCACCATCATCTCCTGTTTTCAAACAACCAGAGAGACATTTAGTGCACAAGAAAAGAGAACCGGTACCAAACCTACCAAAGGAGATTCCCGTTGAGGTGATTCAAGCGAGGAAGGAAAGAGAACGCACAAAACGCTTACATGTTGATGAAGTAGGCTTAGAACGAGAAATGGAAGTCCGTTTTGACCTACGTCAAGCCATTATACAACAGGCCATATTGGAAAGACCATATAAATACTAAATCTATTACTGTAAAGAAAAACCATCTGCATCACCCAAGAATGGAAAATCAGCGCGTGTAGTGAGTAAATCTTTAGGATTTAAGGTAAATGTATACAAATCCTCATCTTCTGGCTTGTAATAGATTACATCCCCCATTGGAGAGATACACATCGAGCCTCCGGAATAATAAATTTCATTACCATCATGCCCTACTCTATTGACGCCGATCACAAATGACTGGTTCTCAATAGCGCGTGCTGGAATCAAGCTGCGCCAATGCGCGGAACGTTTATCTGGCCAACTGGCTATATACACTAACAAATCATATGCTGCATGTTGATTTCGTGACCACACAGGGAAGCGCAGATCGTAGCAAATCATCGGGCATATTTTCCAACCTTTAAGCTGCAAAATCACGCGTTGGTTTCCTGGTTCGAAATATTTGTGTTCGCCTGCCATCGTAAATAAATGGCGTTTATCATATTTGACAAAACTACCATCGGGAGACATCCATACAAAGCGATTGAAATACTTCCCATCTTCAAGTATAATAAGAGACCCCGCAATAACGCAGTCAAATTTTTGGGACATTTCGTACATCCAATGCATTGTAGGCCCATCCATCGTTTCTGCGCATTTTTCAACATTCATGGTAAAACCTGTATTGAACATTTCTGGCAAAAGTATCAAATCTGTTTTCTCCCGAAGTGATGATAAACGTAGTGCAATATTGCTCAAGTTTTTCTCGATATTCTCCCAAAACAAATAGGCTTGAAAAGTTGTAATCTTGATGGTTTCCATGTATGTGTATAATTGCCCTTAACAATTAAAATAATATTATGACAATATGATAAAAAATCACGATTTATCATAATCGTAATTAATAAATATACTATCGTATCCTGTTTAATAAATCGCCTGCGAGATTATAGAGCTGTTCTTTTCTATCCTGTCCCACTTCAATCCTTGCTAATGTATCAAAAGCTAACGTCGTAAAATGTGCTTTCTTGTCATTAGCTAACGCTCTAATGTTGTATTTAGCGTACAATGCTTTCATCAATTGTACTTTATTTGGCTCGTACTGCAGGTTACATGCAAGAAGGTGTTGAATGTCAATAATATCATCCTGACTAGCATTTTCCAGCAATTTGATAAGTAAAAATGTCTTCTTATTTGCGATAATATCCCCCCCAACCTGCTTACCAAATGCTTCGGGGTCACCATATACATCCAAAATATCATCTTGTAGCTGAAAAGCTACACCAACATACACGCCAAATTCATAAATCAACTGTTGTTGCGCAACAGGAGCTCCAGCAATAATCGCTCCTAATTTTAACGCACCTCCTAATAAGACAGAAGTTTTTAAGGTAATCATATGAATATACTGTTCTTCGGTCACGGATTCAAAAGACTCAAAGTCCATATCCAGTTGCTGTCCTTCACACACTTCAGTAGCTACTTTATTGAAGGTATTCAACAAGTCAAAGAGATACTCTTTGGGACACTTCGCAAGCTGCTCATAGGCTTTGATTAAAAGACCATCTCCAGAAAGAATGGCAACATTGTCATTCCATTTTTCATGAACGGTCTGTTGGCCTCTTCTCAAAGGTGCTTTGTCCATAATATCATCATGAATCAGGGAAAAATTATGAAAATATTCAATCGCTAACGCTGCGGGGATGGCATTTGTGACCGCTTGAAGACCGAACAACTCTGCCCCCATCAATACCAATACGGGGCGAACCTGCTTACCTTTAAGGGTGAGGATATAGCGTATAGGGTCGTACATATTTGCAGGGGTCTCTGGAAATACCACTGAAGCTAAAGCTTCTTGAACAGAATGAGAGGGGGAAGTACTTGTAATCATATCGTTTCTTATCTCTGCGAAGATAGCAATTACTCGCGAGTAATACACAGCGCTGGGCCTGCTAGCCTCATCGATACAAGGAGGGTAGATGGCATTATTCTAGAATCAAATTGTTCAATATGATATTTAATTTCTAATTTTAATGCTTAATCTTTAATCGTGCGCATACTCATTATCCATAATTATTATCAGGACCTAGGCGGAGAAGACATTGTTTTTCAGCAAGAAGTTGCCGAACTGCGACGAGAGCACGAAGTATCCACCCTCATTTTTAAAAATCGCAAGGGTGTGAAGGGACTTTTTCAGTTTCTGCTCAGTCCATGGAATGTATTTGCTGCACGAAAAGTACAACGAAAGATAGCTGAAGTGAATGCCGATATTGTCCATTTTCACAATACGCAATATGCATGTGGACCTTTGGCTATCCGACATGCAAAAAAAGCAGGAAAAATCGTCGTCATGTCACTCCACAACTTTAGATTATTGTGCCCTTCAGCGACTCTCTTCTATAAAAACACCTTATTTACGGATAGCATACACCGACAATTCCCCTGGCTGGCTATCGAGAAGAATGTGCTAGACAACTCAAAAATCAAAACACTTTGGACGGCTCTTAGCTATTGGATACATCGTAGAATTGGAACCTGGAATCTTATCGATCGTTATTTTGTCCTGGCAGAATTTTCTAGACAATTATTTATTAGCAGCACACTCCCTGTGGATAGTGACAAATTTGTAGTCAAACCTAATTTTGTAGATATGACAAGCACCATCCAAAGTAAGGAAAGAGGAAAACATTTTCTGTATGTGGGTAGATTGTCACCCGAGAAGGGAATCATGAATCTACTTCAAGCTCTAGCAGGTACAGATATCCAATTAAAAATAGCAGGCACAGGTCCACAAACGGAGGAAGTAAAGAGCATGGCTATTAACAACCCCAATTTGGACTATTTGGGAATGATGGACAAATCGCAGATTATAGATGAGTTGAAATTCTGCAAAGGGCTTATAGTACCGTCTGTCTGTTATGAGGGTGGGGTACCGCTGACGATTATTGAAGCGTTTGCGACTTGCACCCCGGTAATCGCCAGCAACATAGGGGCTATACCTGATGTTATCATAGAGAATGAGACGGGTTTTCTATTCGACCCGCATAAAGCCGACACTATTATTCATGCCATCACACAGGCTAACTCCACACCAACAGCAGTATTAGCAGGAATGAGCCAAAAGGCATTTGATCTTTACCAACAATCATACACTCCTGACATTGTCATTAGAAAACTAACCACAGAATATGAAATGCTTATAAAAGATAAGTCTTAACTTTGTAGTATGAGCATCATTTTTTTAGACAAGTTAAACTTAGGTAGCAAAATCCAAGAGGTATTGGAGAGCATCTACGACCCGGAGCTTAAACCCGCAAACATTGTGGACTTAGGTCTGATATATGAAGTGATTACAAAGGAGGATGGCATGGCCAAGATTGTAATGACACTGACAGCTCCCGGCTGCCCTGTTGCCGGAGAAATCATGGACGAGGTACAGCGAAAAGTAGCAGCTATAGAAGGATTAAAAGGCGCTGTAGTGGAGTTGACATTTGACCCACCGTGGACCAAGGATATGATGACAGAAGAGGCTAAATTGGAGTTAGGATTTTTATAGGCCAATCCGTGGTGGATTCACCACGTTTATTTCCCCTCCAAGTCGCTCAATTTCTTAACGGGCTTAGTGGGCACCTGATCTTTCCCGAAAAGCCTGTTCCATATATTTCTTGATTCCTTCGTTAAGAGAGGAGAGACTATTGATAATATCAATACGTATACCACGACAAAGGACTGTAGAACGGGTAGCAAACCACCAGCCTTACCAATGTTGGCCATGATGATGGAGAATTCCCCTCGAGCCGACAATGTGAACCCAATATCAAAAGATACACGAGGTTTCATTCCAGAGAATTTAGAAGCGAAATATCCTGAAACCAAGTTGCCCGCAATGGTAATTACAGCAGCAATGGCTGCCCACATCACAGCCCCTCCCAACGACATCATGTCGATGGATAAACCAAAGCTAAAGAAAAACATAGCGCCAAAGAAGTCCTTATAAGGCAGCACCATGGCTTCAATCTTTTTAATATACTGAGAATCTGCCAAGACCAAGCCCGCCATTAAGGCCCCTATCGCCTCGGCTACGTGAATGGTCTCCGAAAAACCGGCAACTAAAAACAGTAAAGCAAATATTAGCAAAATAAAAAGCTCGGAGGACTTCACCTGCAATAACTTATCAATAGCCGGAACGAGTTTGCGTCCTAAAATCAAAAATACCAGTATAAATCCTAAGGCTAACAAAGATGTACCAGCGACTGTCCAGAATGAACTACTTCCTGTAAGAATCAATCCTGACAGAAAAGAAATGTGCATGGCTATAAATAGGTCATCGAACATAATCATGCCCATGATGACCTCTGTCTCCGGATTGGCAGTACGTTTGAGGTCTGTCAATACTTTGGCCACGATGGCTGTAGACGAACTGGTCATGATACCACACAGGACCATTGTCTCTTTGAAGGGCATATCCATCAACCATCCAATGAGCAAGCCCGAAACAAAGTTAAGGGCTACATATACGCTACCTCCCGTGACAATGGATTTACCAGATTTGATAAGTCGGCCTACCGAGAATTCAAGCCCTAAGTAAAACAGTAGGAATAGTACCCCTAAGCGGCCCATAAAATCAATAAAGGGTTTGCTTTCGGTAAAGGATAAATCAATCAATCCCAACTGAGGGGCATGCTGTCCTAAAACCATCCCTATCAATATAAAAAAAGGTATAACGGAGAACTTCAACTTATTCGCGATAAAACCAACGATAGCGACGAGTCCAACAGCAACACCTATTTCTAAGATAAGGGTAGTAGATAGCATATGATAAAAATTAATTAATGAAGTAGTTCTTTTAACGCCTTGATATTACCTCTCTTTCCAGCAACAACAAGAGTAGTACCTGGACTAATTTCGTAGTCTGGGCCGGGGTTGATCACGGTATCTTCATCTCGAATTCCAGCAATAATGCTCGCGCCTGTATTTTTACGAACGCCTAGCTCGCCAATTGTCTTGTTGCAACTGACGTCACCCCCACCGACCTTATACCATTCTATAATCAAGTCGTCCAAAGCGACCTCGATGGTTTCCAAAGCTTTGGGTTTATAAGAAAGTCCGCCTATAATACCGGCAACTTGCCTGGACTCCTCATCAGAAAGGGTCATGACACACCTTGACTCATTTTCTTCGGTATCGTAGCGATACAGCTCTCTTCTTCCATCGTCATGGATAACAACAACCATGCTATCCCCTGCATCCGTCTCTATTTGATATTTCTTACCTATACCAATAAGATCCGATTCTCTTACAACTGACATAATGTAAATGATTAGTGATTAATTATATGCGAAACGGCTTTCTTATTAAACCGTATCTTGCAAACTTAGTTAAACTTTTTTTGATATGAAAACTGAAGCCCATTATCGGAGCGCAGTCTTGTATTCATTTTCTAAAACACGATAACATCGTGCTTCAGGGGCCAACTATTCCGCATGAATCAGCTTATATGTCCCGTCTTCACGTTGCTCAGGTCGGCCAATAGCTATACTTTTAGAATGGTAGAACAAATAAATCCAATCATTCGGAGCACCTTCTTCCCAATATTCTTGACGTAGTTCTTTGGCCCTGCGCCCATCATAGTCATATTTTGCGATGAAGTTACGGAAGATTTCCTCTGGCTCAGGAAGTACGTCTCCTCCAAAAAAATAATGTTCGCCTCCAGTCTCTATATGGAATGCTTGATGGTGAGGTGTGTGTCCACCATTTTGCTCAAAGCTAATCTCCTGGTTGACCATCCCTCCACCTTCTACCAACACGAGGTTACCACTTCTTTGGATAACATCAAATATATCTGTCTTGTAAGAAGATGAATGCCCACTGAACGCATCTTCCCATTCTCCTCTTTGCACAATATATTCCGCTTCTGGAAAAGCGATGCGGCCTACTCCATCTCTAAATTCAACCATGCCTCCTGTGTGATCTTTGTGCAGATGTGACATCAACACATACTTGACATCTGTTGGCTCAAAGCCCAATTTTCGGATATTATTGTGAATGGTCAGATTCCCGTCATCATCTGTCATACCCAACCCTGCATCACATAATATAAGTCCTGCAGCAGACTCAATTAAAAAAGGGTGTACATGTACAAATAGGGATCCTGGACGATCTTTTGGACTGTCTTTATCTTTATCAAAAGGTATGAATTTTTTCGAGGAATCGACGGAAAAAGAGCCTTCAAAAAGCGAATGTGCTTGTATCATATTTATATGCTTGGAAATATGGAAGTTATGATTTCAACATTTTTAGTTACTGACCAAAGATTAGGTAAGTAGCTTTTCAAAACGTATATTTACACGTTAAATCAATGCAAAGATATGCAAAAAAGGTGGGTACTAAAGTCTAAATCTGAACATAGCAAAGTCATAAAATTAAGTGATGAGTTAGGTATCAGTCCAGTACTCGGCGAATTGCTGATCAACAGGGAGATTGAAACTTTTGAACAAGCAAAAGAATTTTTCAGACCCTCTCTTACACATTTGCATGATCCTTTTCTGATGAAAGATATGGATATTGCCGTATCTCGAATCGAAAAAGCAATAGGCAATAATGAGAAGATATTGATTTACGGTGACTACGATGTAGACGGAACGACAGCCGTAGCCGTAGTATATAATTTCTTTAGGGAATTTCATACCCGAATTGAATTCTATATTCCAGACCGCTATGCTGAGGGCTATGGTATTTCTACCCAAGGCATCGACTATGCAGCTGAAAATGGTTTCACCCTGATTATTGCTTTAGACTGTGGCATCAAGGCAAATGATAAAATAGATTACGCCTCTTCCAAACAAATTGATTTCATCATTGGAGATCACCATCTCCCTGGTGAGGAGCTCCCTCAGGCAGTGGCTGTACTGGACCCGAAACGTGAAGACTGTATCTATCCATACAAAGAGCTATCTGGATGCGGGATTGGCTTTAAACTTATACAGGCTTTTATCCAGAAAAATGAGATGGATATCCAGCTATGTTATCAATTCTTGGATTTGGTTGCAGTCAGTATCGCTTCAGATATTGTCCCCATCACAGGAGAAAATAGGATCCTCTCGCATTTTGGACTTCAAAAGTTGAACACTAACCCCTGCTGTGGACTTCAAGCACTCATCAATCTATCCTCCAACAAGACAGGCACATTTACGGTCAATGACATTGTCTTTCAAATCGGCCCTCGCATTAATGCTGCTGGTCGCATAGATCATGCGAAAGATGCTGTCAAACTACTCATATCTAAGTCACTTCCAGAAGCGAAGGATTTTTCAGAAAGTATAGATGACCAAAACAATGTCCGTAAGGATTTTGACCTGAAGATAACCGAAGAAGCACTTTCGCTTATTGATGAAAGTGAAAAACTACAGGCGCGAAAATCGACCGTGCTGTTCAAAGCCGATTGGCACAAGGGGGTAATAGGTATTGTCGCTTCAAGGTTGACGGAAAAATATTATAGGCCTACAATCATTCTAACACAAACGAATGGTCATGTTGCAGGATCTGCTCGCTCAGTAATCGGTTTTGACCTGTATGAAGCCTTGAGTGAATGTAGCGACCTACTGGATCAGTTTGGCGGACATAAATATGCCGCAGGGTTGACCATGAAATTGGAGAATGTTAGCTCTTTTCAAGAGAAATTCGAAGATGTGGTCACAGCTAAAATCAAACCTGAAATGCTACAACAGGAGGTAATCATTGAAATTACTATTCCTTTAATAGATATAACGGTCCGATTCTTCAAGATTCTGAAACAATTCGAACCATTAGGCCCTCAAAATGAAGCTCCAATTTTTCTCACAAAGAAGGTGATGATTGTCGGCAACGCATACATTGTGGGAACGAATCACCTCAAGATGACGATTCGACAAGAGGATTCAGCTTCATTTGACTGCATAGGATTTGGTTTGGCCGAACACCTTCCCCATATCAACAGCGGCAAACCGTTTGACATTTGCTACGCGATTGAAGAGAACAATTGGAGAGGTAAGAAAAATCTACAATTGAACATTAAGTCTATACGATACTAGCAATTATGCATGAAAAGAAGCCAAAATCGCAGTCTTCCATTTCAAGGAAACTTTAGTTAAGTTTGTATACTAGTGCCTTAGGCCAAATCATCAGCTTGAAACGAATACATAATGATCTTAAAAGCAGAGCACCTCATTAAAAAATATAAACAACGTGTTGTTGTCAATGATGTATCCTTCCATGTAGAGCAGGGCGAGATCGTAGGACTCCTAGGCCCTAATGGGGCAGGAAAAACGACTTCCTTCTATATGATTGTAGGTCTAATCAAACCTAATGAAGGACATGTTTATCTAGATGACCAAGAGATTACCAGTGATGCAATGTACCAACGCGCTCAAAAGGGGATTGGTTACCTTGCTCAGGAAGCCTCTGTTTTTAGAAAGCTATCTGTGGAAGACAATATTCTAGCGGTATTGGAGATCCATCATCCCAATAAAGAGGAGCGTAAGGAGAAGTTAGAGGAACTATTGACGGAATTTAGTCTCCATCGCGTCCGCAAGAATAGAGGCGATCTCCTTTCTGGGGGCGAGAGACGACGGACGGAAATTGCAAGAGCTCTTGCTGCCAATCCATCATTCATTTTATTGGATGAGCCCTTTGCGGGTGTCGACCCTATTGCCGTAGAGGAAATTCAGACCATCGTATCTAAATTAAAGACCAGAAATATCGGCATACTCATCACGGATCACAACGTACAGGAGACACTTTCCATCACTGACAGAGCATACCTTTTGACCGAAGGTAAGATTATGTTGACTGGCACCCCTGAAGAAATTGCAAACAATGAATTGGCGCGTAAGTTCTACTTGGGCCGCCATTTTGAGTTGAGACGCAAAAAATTATAGACTTAATCATTTTAATCTAAGATATGGCAATATTAAACTCGCTCTTCACGTGGTTCATGAATAAAAGGATGCATCAAATCGATCTTTTTATCAAGTATCCACACGAAGTTCAAGAAGAGTGGTTTCAGAGTTTAATATCGACAGCCGAAGCGACTGAGTGGGGCAAACGATACGATTACAAAAGTATCCTAACCCCCGAGGAATACAAGCAAAGAGTCCCGATACAGGACTACGACTCCATAAAAGGGTATGTAGATCGAATGATCAAAGGAGAGCAAAACATCTTATGGCCCTCGGACATCAAATGGTTCGCAAAATCATCGGGTACCACCTCTGATAAAAGCAAGTTTATCCCGGTTAGTGAGGAAGCATTGGAAGAGTGCCACTATCAAGGTGGAAAAGATATGCTATCCATCTTCTGTCACAATAAACCGGACAATAAGGTATTCACGGGTAAGTCTGTCGTCTTAGGTGGCAGCTCTCAAATCAATAGTTTTAGCTCTGATTCATACTATGGTGACCTCTCGTCTATCTTAATCCGTAATCTTCCCTTTTGGGCTGAGTTTAAACGGACTCCCAACTTGGAGGTCACACTTAATCCTAATTTCGAAGAAAAAATAGAGAGTATTGCGCAAATCACAATAAAAGAAAATGTAACCAATCTAGCTGGCGTACCGACATGGAATATTGTGATGGCTAAGCGCATCTTGGAAATTACGGGAAAAGACAATCTTCTAGAAGTATGGCCTAATCTAGAATTTTACAGCCACGGCGGGGTAAGTTTCAAACCCTATCGGGAACAGTTTAAAAAACTGATCCCTTCGGATAATATGTACTACCTCGAAAACTATAACGCTTCTGAGGGGTACTTCGCTTTGCAGGATCGATCGGATTCTGACGATCTGCTTTTGATGTTAGACTATGGTGTGTATTACGAATTTCTTCCGATGGAAAATCTTCATGATGAACACCCAAAGACCTTAAGTCTTGATCAGGTAGAAATCGGAAAAAATTATGCGTTGATTATCTCCACCAATGCAGGTCTATGGCGGTATATGATTGGAGACACAATCAAATTCACCTGCCTATCTCCCTTTCGGATTCAAATCTCGGGACGTACCAAACAATATATCAATACCTTTGGTGAAGAATTGATTGTAGACAATGCCGAGGTAGCGGTAAAAAAAGCAAGCGATATAACTCACGCGATTGTTAGAGACTATACTGCAGGACCTGTTTATTTTAATAATGGAGAAGCCGGTGCCCATGAGTGGATCATCGAATTTGAACAACAGCCGGATAACTTTGAAAACTTCTGTGCGATATTAGACGACACCTTGATGTCTATCAACTCGGATTATGAAGCCAAACGATTCAAGAATATGGCATTACGATTCCCTATCATTCATAATGCACCCCAAAATACATTCTTTGGATGGATGAAATCTAGAGGAAAACTAGGCGGACAGAATAAAGTCCCGAGACTATCGAACACCCGAGAATACCTCGACCCTATTCTCAAAATACTTGGCAAGTAAATATCAGCTATTTCTTTTGTTCTAATTTTTGCAGTAAGCGCGATGCTTTCTTGAACATGGTGCTTGTATCCTCTACCTGTTTAAGTGCGTGAATTGCTTCTTGATCCTTTCCTCCTTTGTGGTAAGCCAACGCAAGGTAATACCTAGACTCATTCTTAAACACAGAAGTGCCTGCTGCTAGAGGTTGTAATATCTGGGCTGCCAGCGTATATTCGGCCATACCATAGTGACAAAGTCCCAAATAATATTTGTACTGGAGATTGGTAGGCTCATCCGATACAAGGTCTTGGAGTAAAGGCATTGCAGCGCTGTAATCCTCGGCATTGAACAATGTTGCTGCCTTCGCATAGGAAGACTCTCCATCAGTTGCCCCCCGTACAACGGCAGTATGCATTGTCGGAAGATTATATAAGTCATCTGGAGCATTAAAGAAGAATAGTCTGACCACCACTATTATACAGGCTGCGGCCACAATTGGTATAGCAAAGGTCAACATCTTCTTGAATGGAAGGGCCTTTCCAGTGGTCGTACGGCTCTTGTGCTGAGCATGTATCAAAGATTGTCTCAACTCTTGTTCCTGACGGCTCATACGCTTGGACAGCGTACCCTGTACATCACGATACAATTCGATCTCCTCTCTCAATGTGGAGTCGGCTTTCATCTCCTCTTCAAACGCCAGGAGCTCCTGCGGCTCGAGGCAATTATCGATATAGTCGTTTATCTTTTCCGCTTTTGACTTCATGATTTCTTTGTTTTGTATGAAGTGTACATGTTAACACGTTCCATTAGCGTGGCCATACATTCGCTTTTCTTCTTTCGCAAATAAGCATACGTGACACCTAGAGACAGCGCAATTTGTTCCTGATGTTTCTCGGTGATACATCTCTTGATAATCTCCTGGCAACGATCTCCTAAAGTAGCTAGTACGCGCATCACCTCATTCTCCCGCTCAATATGTTCCAACTCTTCCTGTAATGTTAAATCTGATACATCTTCGATACCATATAAATCATCTGTAGATTTTGTTACCTCTATTTGTTTAGCTTTTTTCAACGCATTCAACCATTTACGCTTGCAGACCATTAAGAGAAAGGATTCGAAGGAGGTTGTCAGTTGATAGTTTTTATCCAGCCCCATATGGTATATATCGACTAGAGATTCCTGTAGAATGTCATAGGCATCGTCTTCTGATCCGTTATTAAAACAAATCATCCTTACCACCTTCTTTCCAAATTGGGTATAGATACTTTGAATACCTAAGGCATCATTAGACTTAAGGTAGTCTATGTATTTCTGGTCAGCATGCATGAAATGAAATCGGTTATTTGTAAATGTAAGAATTATTCTATTAATTTACAGTCAGAGATCCTTTATTCACCTACTTTATGAAACGGCTATTAACCTTTATCTCTTTGCTTTTTGCTCATTATTCATTTGCCCAGGACACTGTCAGCGATGTACCGATTGATACTTTCCAAACTATCATCCATAGTCAACTAGAAGGTGGTGGACAACGATTCAAGGCGGAGCTGCGTCCCCTAGTTCAGGTCCCAGGAGGTCGAACTCCCTTCTACACGTATCTCTGGGATTTTGGAGATGGTCATTTCAGCACTGAAGCAAATCCTTTCCACCAATATGCTAAACCGGGAGAGTATGAAGTATCAATCTACGCCGTCAATAACTATGATGATGGCCCAAGACCCAAAAGACCCAAAAAGAAGATAAAAGTAGATACACAATTAGCCAGCAACCCCATTCCCAATCGTTTTGAACAATCATTTTTTAGTGCCAATCAGACTTTCCAAATCTTTAAGAACTGTAATGCTATTCCGGGGCAAGACATGTCATTGGTCGTAGGAGTGAATACAGGTGGAAAAAAAGGTAAAATATATTTGTTGACGAATGAAAAAATAGCGGGACTGGCTGGCTTTTCACTTGCTGAGCAAAGCCGCTACTATAACGAAAAAATAGATAGTGCTGTCAAAGAGCCACAGATGCAACAGCTATGGGCTACGGTGAAACAGTCCACCTTGACCAAGTCTGGAAGCCCAGCGTACGGGATTAAGGAGGAACAGCAATTTAAATCGGAAAAGGACGCTATTTCCTATTTTTCAAATCTGTATGAGGCGTATCAGACAGTGTCCACGTATGAAGTAGACCCCAGCAATGGGGAGACACAGTTTGCATTGGTAAACCTAGACATCACACCGGAAATGTTGGTCGATACAAATGCTATCGTCACAATATCGGGTGTATTTATCCCCGAGGATGGGTTGGCAAATGTACACCAAGTAGATGTGCCGATTATCAAGTCTCATGATCCTAATAAAATGTCCATTCGCCCAGCTCGAATGAATTATAGACTCCAGATGCGAAAGAAGAAGACAATGACTTATAAAGTCCAATTCCAAAACGACGGTGAGGGCGATGCCAAAAATGTAAGATTGGAGATGCAACTACCAAAGGAAGTCGATAAGGACAGTTTTAAGCTGATTGCCTTATATCCAGA
Source organism: Sphingobacteriaceae bacterium DW12 (assembly GCA_000783305.1). Taxonomy (GTDB): domain Bacteria; phylum Bacteroidota; class Bacteroidia; order Sphingobacteriales; family Sphingobacteriaceae; genus Sphingobacterium. Next base: position 59,705 of record JROE01000009.1, read on the forward strand.
ATGTGATAGCTGTGAGACCGCATCCAGCAGAGGATGCTATCGGTACTATCTTGACGATACAGGAAAACTAGTCTTTCATTTCAAAGATATCTCGCTACCTGGGACTGGAGCGCCTGATGTTACAGACCAGGACAGCACCCAAGGCTTTATCCTATTTTCCGTCCATACTACCAAACGTCTCCAAAACAAATCATTCAAGGCGCATACGGATATATATTTTGATAAAAATGAACCTATCCGCACCAATACCGCTACATCAAGGTTTAGGAAAGGGTTTTCTCCTATTGTGACATTTGGGCTGAATTCCTCTATATCGGGTGATTTAGGAGAAAATGACATCAGTAAAAAATATACCAATGGCATAGCCCTAGGTGTGGGCCTAGCTCCAATCGCTCCATACAAAAAACCGTATTGGCAAGTAGAACTGTACGCAACAACGAGCGGGCTAAATACGGACAACCCGAGGGTTGATGGCGATGGTGTCGTTGCCGATCCAGAATATGGAGATAAGGGATTTCAATATATAGCTTCGCAAACGTCATTGGAACAACGGTTTCTCCACCTAAGTATCCCGGCCCAGGTGCGTTACAACTTTAATCGCTACCTCTCAGCTGGGATTGGAGCAATGGCACGCTTACAAATCAATACCAAGAACGAATCTACCACATCATACTTCGGTCGTGGTGCCAGTGGTGTAGAAGCTTCCATTACACGATTGGACGTATTAGAAAAGGAAAAAACATCCAAGATACTGTGGAATCCATTCGTAGACATCAACCTCGGATTTGTCTATTTAGGTCCATCAGTTGGATTTCGGTATAACTATGATAAAAACGTAAAACACACGGCCAATATATATGCTCTCTGGCGGTTTTAAATATATATTAGTCCTAACCATACTATGTCTATTTCACGCTTGTGGGAAGCGAACGGTATCCAACGAGATCACGCAGAATATAGATACAGTTTCTTCTCGATTACTGGATTCGCTAGAAACTGTTGCCTACCAATATCCTGAGCGGTATATACAGCAGGCCGATTCGTTTGTCAATCAAATAGAGGGCACTATACAGCGTGTAGAAGATAAAGTAATCTATGCCTATATATTGATGAATGTTGCCTACTCGTTGAAGGAGCATGGCAATCTATATGAAAGCATCAAATACTATGAAAAGGCATATCAATACATCCATGAAAATAAGCTCGCCGAGATTGACATAGCAGCACTCGTAATCAAGCCTTTGGCCAATCTGTATACGCGTATCGATGATATCGAGAAAACCGTAGGATTGCTGGAACATGCCCTTTCGGAGACCTCGGCACCGCAACAAAAAGTCGCACTATTAAACAACTTGGCCCTAGCTTATCTCTACTTGCCCGCACCACAAAAATCCATCGGTTTATCCCATCAATCATTGTCATTGGGACCGCGCAATACACTGACTGAAGCTCTGATTTACAACAATCTTGCAAATGCATATCAACAAATTGGAAATCGTGATAGTTGCTATTTATTTAATAAAAAAGCCATTGCTATCTTTGAGCACTCATCTCTCCAAGCAGATACGCTTAGTTGGTATACTTCAGCATTGCTACTCAGAGGAGAATTAAATGAATCTCCCAAGGATTTCGAGACAGCGCTAAGGTTGTTGAACAATGCGAGTAACAGCGGTTATCAACGAGAAAAAGCCAAAGTCAATCTACAATTAGCAGAACTATACAAACACAGCAAAAGACCTGGAGATTCCAAAAAATATTTCATCGAAAGCCTTGCCTTAATGAGCCCTTTGAGGGACCCCAATGGGTATGTAACAGATTACACCTATACCCACGCACTCACAGGAATTGCAGACAACTATGAGTTCGTGCATGACAATGACTCTGCTTTTTATTATTACAGACTGGCTATCGAGAATGATTTCAGAACACAACAGCTAATCACAGGTCGAGAGGGGCATCTCAAAAACAACAAATCAAGCCGGCAACGTGTAGAGAAAATGTTATCCACCGCAAGCCGACTCTGGGGCAATACCACAGAGGAGGCAATTGCACAAGAAATCCTAAAAACTTGTTTTTGGTTAACAGAATTATCTAAAGGCCGACTACTTATCAATGAAATAAGCCGCTCATCCAATTGGTCACAGGACAGCACCACATTGGGGCATAAACTAAATAGGTTACAACATATCTATCGGCAAATCCATTCGGTCCAAGATAATCCATTAAAAAAGGAATTAAAGCGAGAGGCGCAACAACTGCTACTGGAATTGCAAATCGACGAGAAGTTTTATGAGAAAAAATTTGAGATTCCAGATATCAACCTATTCTCCGAAAAAATAGGCAATTCTAAAGATTACCATTATACGTATTTTACAAATGCAGATAGCTCACTTTATATCCTATCCTGCAACAACGGGACCTATCGACTACACAAAGTAGAGAATAGCATTGTAAAAGCCGTAGACACCTTCAAATCCACCTATTTTGGACACAGTCCACAGGCATACAACAATGACCCGAAAGCCTATGATTTGATGGCGACAACGATTTGTTCGGCGCTTCTCCCCGAACTACCGCAAAGAGATGGAACATTGTTCATTTCAACAGACGGTAGTTTAAGCGGCCTCCCGTTTGATGCGCTCCGCCAAGACAATGAATTTCTTGTAGAACACTACAATCTTTCCTATCTCCACACCTTTATCCTGAAAGAGTACATCAGTCCCCCAATCCTTCCTCCTTCTAAGATCAACATTCTGTATCGTTCCAACTATACACCGCCACTCCCTAACCTCCTATTTGCCGATCAAGAGGCACAAGAGTTACAACGTAGATATCAAACGGCAGTGTACTCTGAAGAAAGACAATCAATAGACGATCTTCAAGGTGCCTTTGCCTCCAGAGACATCTTACACATCGCCGCGCACACCTCCTTAGATGATAACAACAGTCCCATGATTTATCTAAGGACACCCTTATCTATCGATCAGATCAAGGCTTCGTGGATTGGCTCACCGCTAATTTTTCTTTCAGCATGTAATACGGCGTCCGGCGAAAATCTCACATCAGAAGGCATGGAAAGTCTAACACGGGCCTTTTTAACAAAAGGCGTTCCTTCCGTACTGGCTACCTATTGGTTGGCGGATGACGAGGCTACGCTAGACATCACGACAACTTTCTATTCCAATCTTCTACAGGAAAAAAATCCAATCAACGCATTGGGAAAAGCCAAAAGAGCCTTTATAGCACATTCGAATGAACAGGGACAAAATCCATGGTATTGGGCCAATATTAATCATTCAGGAATTGACACCGAAATTTTACTCACAAAAAAAAGGGACCTTACGTCCCTTCTAATATCGGCATTGATTTTATCTTTACTGGCTATAGCAGGCTACTCTTACAGACGCCTAAGGTCTAATGGCAGTCTTGTAAAGATAAACGAAGAATCCGAGGATAAACCTTAAGGTCCCGTAAGGTTTCATCTTTTCACTTGGTCTATTGCTTTTCATAGGTTTATAATTACTTTGTGATCCACAAGCTAGCGGATCGGGTTGCTTTTTTAACGGTAGTATGGAATATCCGCACTATAACTATTCGTGCTTGGTTAGTCTATGCTACATCAAAATTTCATATTTATATAAAACATGGATGTTTACCGTTGTGTTATATCTTGTGTTAAAATTGACATTGGCTCTCTAATTTCTCGTTTATAAATACACCGAAATATCACTACATTAATTGGAATGAAATCGTTCTCCAGTTGGTAACCAACAAACGAATGACATTTTTGTTGACGAAATTGGTAAATAATTACCTCGATAAGCCCACCTAAATTCCAAGACGGCCATTTTCTTGCATGTTTGCGTGTTGTTCTTTTCATTATTTTGCTATTGAATTATTATTACGTTGTAGTCAGAGAACTAGTCAATCAGCTTGCTCTATTGATGTATTAATCATCAAGCTTGTTATTCTTGAACTTCATGTATACATCAACTTTTGTTGTCATTTGTTACCCCCTGATTTATTTTTTTTTCCATCCGCTCGTCTTCATCCCATCATTAACTTTGCTATTGTAGCCAAGAGTTCAGGTGAATAATTTTTGTCCTGCCTATCAAAATTATTCACATCTCGGTTTCATGCTATTTTTCTTTTGCTTACATTAGCCTTAGAAATAATTATTAAAGATGAGCGCGACAGACACTTATTCCATTCGCGTAGAGCCCACACAGCAATCGAGACTCTCGCAGGTAGATTTTAGCAATCTAAAATTTGGAAAAATCCTTTCAGACCATATGTTGGTGGCTGAATATGAAAATGGGGAATGGACAGATGTGAGCATCGTCCCTTACGGAAACTTGAGCATTAGCCCATCAATGTCAGCCTTGCATTACGGTCAAGCGATTTTTGAGGGAATCAAAGCTTATAAATTTGAAGATGGAACGGTCAGTATCTTTAGACCTGATAGGAATTGGGAGCGCTTCAATAAATCTGCAGCGAGATTGGAAATGCCCGAAGTTCCAGAAGAAATTTTCATGGGTGGTCTTAAAAAACTTCTAGAAGTAGATAAGGCTTGGGTCCCTCAAGTCACAGGAACCTCTTTATACATCCGACCTTTCATGTTTGGTACTGAAGCCGCATTAGGCGTACACCCATCGGCTTCTTATAAATTTATCATTATCACTAGTCCTGTCGGTGCTTACTACAATAAACCGTTGAAACTTAAAGTAGAAACTCACTTCACAAGAGCAGCACAAGGTGGTGTAGGTTTTTCAAAAAATGCAGGTAACTATGCTTTGTCCTTGTACCCTACACGACTAGCCAATGATGAAGGTTTCGACCAATTGATCTGGACAGATGCCAAAGAGCACAAGTACATCGAGGAAGCCGGTACAGCCAACTTGGTATTCCGTATTGGCGATACTATTATCACCCCTCACGATGATACTATCTTACACGGTGTGACACGCCGCACGATTGTTGAACTTGCGCAGCATTGGGGATACAAAATCGAACAACGCCATGTATCCGTAGAAGAATTAATCAATGGAATTAAAGAAGGTATAGTCTCCGACGCTTTTGCAGCGGGCACAGCAGCTACTTTGACACCCATCTCGACAATTGGATACAATGGAGAGCTTTATGAATTACCAGCAGTAGAAAGCCGAGAATTTTCTAACAAGGTACTATCTTATCTTAATGACCTTCGATATGGAAAAATAGAAGATCCTTTTGGATGGAACTTCATCGTATAAGCGATTCGTAGGAAGAAAAAAAGGCCGCATTCATGAATGCGGCCTTTTTTTCTTTCAAGCTTTGAGTTTCTTCTGTATATAGTCCAACACCTGTTCGATATCTTGCGGTTCGAACCACACAGCATCACCACCTTTTTTAAACCAGGTAATTTGCCGTTTGGCGTACCTTCTTGAATTTTGCTTAATTCGGTCTATAGCTTGATCCCATGTAAGGGTACAAGCCAGATAATCAAAAACTTCTGCATATCCGACTGTCAGAAGCGCTGGCTTATCCTTATAATTAACCAAGCTCTTAACCTCATCAATCAACCCTGCGGTCACCATCGTATCTACACGACGATTGATCCTGTCGTAAAGCTTTTCTCGATCGGTATTCAAGGCAATGGTAAGGACATTAAATGGCCGCTTTGCCGTAGTATTCTGTCTGTAAAATGAAAATGGCTTGCCCGTGCTCTCATAGACTTCCAATGCACGGATCACACGTTGGGAATTACTCCGATCGACTTCTTCAAAATACTCGGGATCGACCTCTTTCAAATAGGTCTGAAGTACTTCGATGCCTTCCGCCTCAAATCGATTATTCAATCTATCCCTGACTCCAGGGAGCGGCTTAGGCAGATTGTCTAGCCCTTCACAAACGGCCTTAACAAACAAGCCCGATCCACCCACCAATACGACCACATCATGAATCTGGAATAGCTTTTCCAACAAAGCAAGGACGTCGCGTTCAAAATCTCCTGCTGAATAATCCTGCTCTATGGAATGTGAATCAACAAAATGGTGTGGGGCCGCTGCCAACTCTTCCATAGAGGGCTTGGCTGTACCAATGGTCATTTCTCGATAGAACTGTCGAGAATCAGCAGATATAATTTCGGTCTTAAAATGATTGGCGACCTGAATAGCCATAGCAGTTTTCCCTATCGCGGTAGGGCCTACTATGGCTATTAATGTCTTTTGCTTCAAAGCGAGACCTTTGTTAATACTCGTCTTCTACTCCTGACGGACGATTGCCTCCATCTGTATCTTCTTCCCCCTGCTCATCATCAAACATATCGAAATCATCCTCTTCATCGACACCATACTGCGTCTCCTCCTCTTCATACTCGGCATCATCTTCATCCACAGGTACCGCAGGTACTACTGCACTGCCAAGTGACTTCGGAGCCACTCCGATAGTTTTAAATACAGTAGGATATTCTTTCCCTTCTTCTTCTTTGAGGATTTTGATTAACTCAACATGAAAATCGTAAGGTCGGTCAAAATTGTATACATAATAGAACTTCTGGTGCGGATCGTCAATAAATTTACTTAACCGCACACCTTCCATCAAAAGGACTTCGTTTGCAATCTTCCTCTCGGTAGGTAACAAGGCGATTTCAGTACCTTTTTTCCATTGATCATTGCTTACATAAAACGAAGAAGATGTTTCGACTTCGTAACCGGTAGTCTTATGGATTGCATGGTGAAGGTCCAAAAATGTTTGCTTAGAAAGCATATCAATTTCACGGTAAACATCTTCGTAGTCTTCGAAAGTAACTCTAAATCTGTAAATAGCCATTGTCTTATATGTTGAAATCTATAGTATCATTTGATGCAAAAGCGGTCTAAAATTACGATTTTATTTCTTTAATAAAAATCAAAAGACCAGCTTACGCTGTCAATTCAAGTTATTGATATGGACTTTATGTCCACTTACTGCGTGATGCTGTTGTATTCCCCTACCGGAGCGACCCCACTATCTTTAATACCTAAAAGAAACAAATCACTAGATATTAAGTTTGTGTTGGGCTTTCAATCCCATCTTGGCACCTATATCTATCATAAAGTGATAAGCCTGATCCCTAGAGTTTGCTATCTCACCTTCTAGAATAGCTTCCCGTATGGCATTTTTAATTTTGCCCACCTCTCTACCCGGTCCTAAGTTGAATACTTTCATAATATCCTCACCTGTGATAGGCGGTTGCCAATTACGAATCTGATCCCGTTCGTCAACGTCTTTAAGCTTCTGCTTGACCAGCTCAAAGTTTTCTCGATATTTTTTCTTTTTAAATTCGTTTTTAGTAGTGACGTCAGCATGGCAAAGCATCATTAATGCATCAATATCATCCCCAGCCTCAAAAAGAAGACGTCTTACAGCAGAGTCGGTCACGATATCCTGGGCTAGCACGATAGGGCGCAGATGTAGCAGGACAAGCTTTTGCACAAATTTCATCTTCTCGTTTAGAGGCAATTTGAGCTCGGCAAACAATTTGGGTACCATGCGAGCGCCTTTATCCTCGTGTCCGTGAAAAGTCCATCCCAGTTTTTTATCAAATCGCTTTGTGGCCGGCTTTGCAATATCGTGCATAATGGCGGCCCATCTCAACCAAAGATCGTCGCTATAAGTAGCTACATTGTCCAACACCTCTAGTGTGTGGTAAAAATTATCCTTATGGCCCTTACCGTCTACAATATCAACACCATACAGTTGGTACATAGCCGGGAAAATAAGTGGTAATAGTCCGGTATCGAATAAGTACTTAAACCCGATGGAGGGTTTGGCTGCCATTATAATTTTATTCAGCTCGTCGGTAATCCGCTCTTTAGAGATAATATTGATTCGATGCTTAGTCGTCGCGATAGCTGTAAGCGTCGCTATATCAATCTTAAAGCTCAATTGTGTCGCAAATCGAATGGCTCGCATCATCCTGAGCGGATCATCCGAAAAAGTCAATTCGGGTTCCAAAGGGGTCTTGATAACCCTTTGTTCGATATCCTGGAGACCATTGAATGGATCCAGTAGCTCTCCATAGTTGGAGATATTTAGCGAATAGGCCATCGCATTGATGGTAAAATCACGTCTATTTTGATCATCTTCTAGGGTGCCGTTTTCTACAATCGGCTTTCTAGAATCCGAACGATAGGACTCCTTCCTTGCACCCACAAATTCGACATTAAGGCCATCATAGACTAGCATTGCCGTGCCAAAGCTTTTATAAATCGCCACTTTGGTATAGAGCTTTTCCCCCAACTTGTTGGCAAAATCAATTCCGCTACCTACAATTACCACATCGACGTCATTCTTAAATGGCCGCCCCATAATATGGTCACGCACATACCCACCAATGACATAACATTCGGTATTTGTTTGTGCTGCTAAATCTTTGATATGGGAAAAAATCGGATGTTGTAAATTGTCACTCATAGCTTGCCACGGTTCTCAAAAAACCTATCAGTTTGCAAAAGTAAGGAAATTTATTAAAAATCAACGAGATTGATGGACAAGTATACAGCATCGCTTCTGGACAATGCTATATTTTGACCAACTATTAATCGCGATCTTTACTTAATTTACGGAAAGCCAGAGGATTGGCCGTCAATTCAGCTTGTTCCCGTCGCCTTTGTACAATATGACAGGCTGTGAAGATAGCTTCCAGAAACGAATCATGGGAGGCCAAATTCTTACCGGCGATGTCATAGCCGGTACCGTGGTCGGGTGAAGTCCTCACAATGGGAAGTCCGGCTGTAAAATTGACCCCTGTGCGGGATGCAATATGCTTAAATGGGATAAGTCCCTGATCATGATACATCGCTAGCACGGCGTCAAATTGTGTATAAGTATCGCCAGCAAAGAAACCGTCTGCAGGATAGGGGCCAAAGCAGAAAATGCCTTCTTCATTTGCTTTTTCTATCGCAGGTCTTATGATATCTCTATCTTCAGTCCCGATGAGGCCATTATCACCAGCATGCGGATTAAGTCCCAGCACAGCAATTTTTGGCTTTTGAATCCAAAAATCCGTCTTTAGGCTGTTGTGCATCATCCTCAATTTATGCAGGATACTATCTACTGATATCTTAGCAGCAATCTCATTGACCGGAATATGTCCGGTGACAACCCCTACCCGTAATTCGTCACTGACCATAAACATCAATACATCATCTGTACCGCATTTTGATTGCAGATACTCCGTATGTCCAGGAAAGTTGAAACCTTCTTGCTGAATATTATGTTTGTTGATAGGTGCTGTTACTAAAGCATCTATTTTGCCGGCATTTAAATCTTCAACAGCCTTTTCTAAAGATAGAAAAGCATATTTCCCTCCTATCTCATTCTCCTCCCCCAAGGTAATCTTTACATCCTCCTGCCAACAATTGATCATATTGGCACGCTTGGGATTGGCTTGATCGGGTTCATTTACCACGTTGAAACTAAAATCATTAATACCGATTGCCTTTCTATGAAAGGAAGCTACTTTAGTATTTCCGTAAACAATAGGCGTAAAAAACTCCAGAATACGACTGTCCATCAAGGATTTAATAATCACTTCTAGACCTATTCCATTCACATCTCCTATAGAAATACCAATTTTTAGTTTTTCACGCATATATAGTAAATTTAACCTCCCAAACTTAGATAAAATGCTTCGCATTCACAAACCGAGCCTCGTGCTATCAACGCACTCATACGTGCCATCAAAACAAAGCCGACAGCATACGACAAATTAAAAAAACAATTCATACATTGTCCCTAATATACTCCACAACGATGAAGGCATTGTATACAAAAGTTATTTCCCATCTCCGCCTTCTCGAAAAGGAAATAGCATAAGACGGGAATAGCAAACAAAACAATAGTAAACTTAACGAAACTTTACTTGATATAAAAACCAACCTCTTGCTTATACCGAATGCTGTGATTATTTCCGATAAGTGGCGCTACGTCCATATGGAAGAGCGTTGCACGCCCCTCTCTCCCCAAGAGGAAAGTGCTATCATAAAATCAACTGGATATGAAGCATATCGATATTTTGTTGAAAATAAATTTTGATAATACATAAATAATAGCAATCTTCACGCTCTGAAATGGGGGTTTAGCTCATTTGGCTAGAGCGCTTGCCTGGCAGGCAAGAGGTGACCGGTTCGAACCCGGTAATCTCCACTTAAATAAAAAAGTACTTACAAATTAATGTAAGTGCTTTTTTTTATGCCTATAAATAATACCTCCAAAAAACGACAGCTTTGGTCTTGGCTCATTGTTTCCCCACTTTTTTCCCTAAAAAAAGAGAAGCTCGATAGGCTTGAGCCTGAATATCCTTATCTTTGTCAGCAAACAGATTACTATGAGTACGGTTAGAGCAAAGAAACATTTAGGGCAACACTTTTTAAACGACAAAAATGCAGCACAAAAGATTGTGGATGCATTGAATCCGCAACTGGGATTTGACAAAGTACTAGAAGTAGGTCCTGGAATGGGCGTCCTATCTGATTTCTTACTCCAAAATACAACCTATCAAACGTACATGATTGATGTAGATGCCGAATCTGTAGAATTTTTAGCAGACAAATATCCACAATTGGGCGACCGGCTTATCCATGGAGATTTCTTAGCCTTGGACTTCTCTGCTCATTTTGGACCAAAGGTAGCTGTCATTGGGAACTTTCCGTATAATATATCTTCCCAAATCCTGTTTAAGATACTGGACGAGCGAGATCGTGTCGTACAGATGACAGGTATGTTTCAAAAAGAAGTTGCCGAGCGTTGTACAGCAAAGCCGGGAAGCAAAGAATATGGGATATTGAGTGTCTTCTTACAGGCTTATTACGACGTCAAATATTTATTTACGGTCAAAGCCGGAGCATTCAGCCCGTCTCCGAAAGTCCTTTCTGGCGTAATCAACATGGTCAGAAACGATCGAGAAAAGTTGGACTGCGACGAAAAATTGTTCTGGCGTGTGGTCAAAGCCGGCTTTAACCAAAGACGGAAAACGTTGCGCAACTCACTTTCTGGAGTGGTCACAAAAGAGAATATGTCAGACAATCCCTTATACGAACTGCGGGCTGAGCGTCTTTCTGTTGCTGATTTCGTCACATTAACAAACGAAATATCATCCACATATTAATATAACTGTCCATGCAGCGCTTCGCAATCATAGGAGGAGGGATAGCGGGACTGACCACCGCAATTGGTTTGAGCCAAATCGGAATCCAAGCGGATATCTACGAAGCAGCGGTAGAACTTAAAGGGATCGGTGCTGGCTTTGGCTTGGCGGCAAACGCTATGCAAGCACTTTCCACTCTTGGACTACAAGAGGAAGTATTGCAATTGGGACACCTACTGCCCGACTACAATATTTTGGACCAGAGGGGCGATGTTTTGATTTCGCCAGATACTGCTCGCCTGAGTAGACAGTACCGTCAAAGCAATTTTGCGATACATCGTGCAGATCTCCATCAATTTCTATTGTCCAAAATCCCCAAGACCCAATTACATCTTGGCAAGCGGGCGATTAGATTGAAGCAAAATGCAAATGGCAGCACAGTCACTTTTGAAGATGGGAGCAGCATTGATGCCCAGTACTTCATTATCGCCGATGGCGTACGATCCTCGCTACGTCAACAGTTAGATCCTACATCAACTCCACGCTATTCAGGATATACTTGTTGGCGAGGTACGCTGGATAACACTCACATTCAATTGAAGAAAGGAACCGAGACATGGGGGGCAAGAGGGCGCTTTGGGATGACACCTTTGGCAAACAACTGTATATATTGGTATGCCTGCGTTAATACAGAAGCCAATAGTACTGTTCACAAAAATTGGAGCATACATGACCTATATCTCCATTTTGCAGCATATCACGCTTCTATTCCAGAGATTATCCGTTCGACCCAAGAAGAGCGCTTGATTTGGAATGACATAATAGATATCAAACCATTGAAGAAATTCGCCTTTGGCTCCATCCTTCTCATCGGGGATGCCGCGCATGCGACTACTCCCAACATGGGACAAGGAGCTTGTCAAGCATTAGAAGATGCAGCGGTATTAGTTGATGAGCTCAAAAGGGAGAAAAATATCCAAACAGCATTCCTCAATTTTGAAAAAAGACGATTAAAAAGAACCAGATACATTACCGAAACCTCTTGGATGATAGGAAAGGTTGCACAATGGGAAAACCCTTTCCTTGTAAAAACCCGTAATATCCTGATGAAAAATCTCCCCAACAGACTACAGCAATACAAACTTAATAAGCTGCTCAATGTTGATTTTATGAGCATAAATAATACAAGATGAACGTACATAAGATATTGATTGTCGACGACGTAGACGAGATATTGCTGCACAAACTTACGAGCAATGGAATAGCATTTGATTACTATCCAAATATAGACCGCGTTGGGGCCGAAAAGATAATCAGTGGTTACACGGGCCTGGTTATACGGTCTAAATTTCAAGTCGACCAACCTTTTATGGAATTGGCTCCCCAACTCGCTTTCATTGCTCGAGCTGGGGCTGGCATGGACAATATTGATGATGTCTATGCTGCTCAGCAGCATATCATGCTTATCAATGCACCCGAAGGAAATCGCGACGCTGTCGGAGAACATATGATTGGCATGTTGCTCAGTCTAATGAACAACCTCAATCGGGGTCATCTTCAGATTCAAAATGGTCAATGGTGGAGAGAAGAAAATAGAGGTTACGAACTGAAAGGTCGTACAGTAGCGCTTATTGGATACGGGAACAACGGACAAGCGATGGCTAAGAAGCTGTCTGGATTTGAGGTCAACGTAATCGCATATGATAAATATAAGACTGGGTTTTCAGACCAGTACGCGCGCGAGGTATCGATGGAGGAAGTCGTTAAGCAGGCAGATATCCTTTCTTTTCACATCCCGCTGACAAGAGAGACAAGAGGTATGATAGATGAGGAATACTTATTCCACTTTCGCAAACCGATTTTCTTTTTAATGGGCGCTCGTGGAGGAATAGTAGATGTATCTGCTGTATTGAAAGGGCTCGATACCGGAAAAATTATCGGAGCGGCATTTGATGTGTTACCCGTCGAAAAATTCCCACCTCTCGCCGAGCAAAGTTGGTATAGTGACTTAATCAATAGAGACAACGTGCTACTAAGCCCACACGTAGCAGGGTGGACATTCGAAAGCTACGTCAAACTATCAGAAGTAGTTGCCGATAAAATCATCGACTATCTAAAAGAGAACGACGGCACCCCATACGAGCACAAATTGTAGAATAAGACTTAAATCCAACAGATAGGTATAGTGATAATGTCCTTGTTTCTTGAACACCAAGAATCGGAGGAATATCGCAATGATTAGATCGGTCAAAAACAACGATATTTTGATTTCCCAGCTACAATCTGTAAAAAAAAGCAATATAGCGTGTACCGACAGCAAAAGATAGCATAGTCGCTTCGCATTTTTCTCTCCCAGCATATTGGGAAGTGTCTTCAAGTGATAGTAAGAATCCTGTGCAATATCTCGTATATCAAAAGGCAAGGTGCATATGATTAAAAACAAAAACTTGAGTACCGACAGGCTACTGAGTAACGCTGTATCAATCTGTACTCCCTCGGCATACAATTCGACATAGGGCAACACCACACTACTGCATACCCATATAAAGGCAATATGAAAGATTTTTGCTCCTGGGAGTTGCCGCAACCCTACTTTGCGATTTTCGTGCCGAAATAGTGGTAATCCATACAATACACTGATGACACCTATACCTCCTAAAAACAAAACTGCCCAGAGCTGAATATAAAACAAGCACCACAGCAAAGCAGCAGCAGCGATGATGGCGTTAAACCATAGCAGCCATTCATGTGCAAATACCCACCTTGTGCGTGCGTATTTAGAGGCTTGAGGGTCTACCGGCTTAGACCATAATAGACTGAAGTTGTAAAGCAACAGTGTAGCCGCTCCTTCAATCACAACAATCGGATAGTCGATCGCTTGATCAAATACAAAATAAGTCATAGCACACTGTGCCATTGCTGCACATGCAATGAGCAAATTCGTATATATAGAGATATAAAACAGCTGTCTAATGAACCGCATCTAGACTAGATTTCAAATTGTAATGACAAAATAACAATTGTGTTATGTAAATCATAAATTTCGTGATTAGGTATTTAAAAATTGATATTTAGTAGCGAAAAAAGTAAATTAGTGCTTCATTTATCCAGAATGGACAATATGAATAAATATTTGTCCGATTCAGATAAACATAGGAGATAATTAAGAATAAACCAATATAAAAATGAATCTACAGATTAAATCATTTGAAGAATATCAAGATGCCTACAAAAAGAGTGTAGAAAATCCTGAGGAATTCTGGGCGGGTATTGCCGAGAATTTTTTTTGGAAACGTAAGTGGACAAATGTCCTGGATTGGAATTTTAAAGAGCCGAAGATCAAATGGTTTGAGGGGGGGAAACTTAATATTACTGAGAATTGCTTAGATCGCCATATCTATAACCTTGGGGATAAACCAGCGATTATTTGGGAGCCTAACGACCCAAATGAGGCTCATCGTATCCTTTCATACAAGCAATTGCTTGCGAAAGTGGAACAATTCGCCAATGTATTAAAAAATAACAACATCCGTAAAGGGGATCGGGTTTGTATCTACTTGCCTATGGTTCCTGAGTTGGTCATCGCCGTATTGGCTTGTGCTCGTATTGGAGCTATCCACAACGTAGTATTCGGTGGATTTTCGGCTCAATCTATTGCCGACCGTATCAACGATGCCCAATGTAAGCTCGTCGTCACTTCTGATGGTAGTTTCCGTGGCAATAAGACCATTGACCTTAAAAACATAGTGGATGATGCCTTGTTACAGTGTGACACAATTGAAAAGGTAATCGTACTTACGCGTACACGCACGCCAGTATCTATGATTAAAGGCAGAGACGTATGGTGGGAGGATGAAATCAAAAAAGTAGAGACACAAGGCAACCCTGCTTGCCCTGCTGAAGAAATGGATGCAGAAGATACATTGTTTATCCTCTATACCTCTGGCTCCACAGGCAAACCCAAAGGTATCGTACATACTACCGGAGGTTACATGGTATATGCGGGTTATACTTTCACAAATACTTTCCAATATCAAGCTGGAGATGTACATTTCTGTACTGCCGACATCGGCTGGATCACAGGGCATAGTTACATTATCTATGGACCGCTATCCCAAGGGGCTACTTCTTTAATGTTTGAAGGGGTTCCGACTTATCCAGATGCGGGCCGCTTGTGGGATATCGTAGCCAAACACAAGGTGAATATTCTATACACAGCTCCTACGGCTATTCGTTCATTAATGGCTTTTGGAAATGATTTTGTAGAGGGCAAAGATTTGTCTTCGATCAAAACACTAGGTTCTGTTGGAGAGCCAATCAATGAAGAGGCTTGGCATTGGTTTGACGAAAAAGTAGGCAAAGGTCAAGCGCCAATCGTCGATACATGGTGGCAAACGGAGAACGGTGGTCATCTCATCACTCCAATTGCAGGCATTACACCGACTATCCCGGGATACGCCATGCTCCCACTTCCAGGTGTACAGCCTACATTAATGGATGAGAATGGGGAAGAAATAAAGGGCAATGATGTCTCTGGAAATCTTTGTATTAAATTTCCTTGGCCTGGTATGCTCCGTACAACATGGGGTGACCACGAGAGATGTAGACAGACTTATTTTGCAACCTACGAAAACATGTATTTCACCGGTGATGGTTGCTACCGCAGTCCCGAAGGATATTACAAAATTACAGGACGTGTCGATGATGTATTAAACGTATCGGGCCACCGTATAGGTACAGCCGAGGTAGAAAATGCAATCAATATGCACTCTGACGTAGTAGAATCTGCAATCGTAGGATACCCACATGCCGTGAAAGGACAAGGAATATATGCGTATGTCATTGCCAACCACCATATCGATGCGGAAAGTACTCGTAAGGATATCCTACAGACCATCACCCGGCTGATAGGTGCGATTGCAAAACCGGATATCATCCAATTCGTACCAGAACTACCCAAGACAAGATCTGGCAAGATTATGCGCCGTATCCTGCGCAAGATAGCTGAGGGCGAAGAATCCAACTTAGGCGATACATCTACCCTACAAGACCCGACAATTGTGGAAACGATTGTGGAAGGTGCTAGGGAGTTTAAAAAATAGACACACATAGAAAATGTCTACAGAATAACAAAAGCGCATGACCGAAATTCGGTCATGCGCTTTTGTTATTCTGTGAACGTTTATATTCCTTAAAAATCAAGTTAAGGGGGCGAGCTGTTGCTTGGGATTGGTCTATTCGAAAGGGAAACCCCAATAAAATTCTGTTTTTTCAGTATTTTTTTAGTATTTTGTTTGACTCAAAACTTTTAAACAAAGACTAAATGCTATTTGCCGTTTTATCAGGACTTATAACATCGAGCCTTATTGTTCCATTTGGTAGATTATTAAGGACCAAATGGGGTTTTATTCTCGCATTTTTACCGTTTTTCCTATTTCTATACTTTCTACAGTATACGCCTGCAATAAATGCGGGATACACTATTTATCAGCACATTCCGTGGGTACCCTCTCTTGGCATTGACTTTCAATTTCGCTTGGATGGGCTATCGCTGCTCTTTTCTTTTTTGATTACAGGCATAGGGACTGCTATCTTTATCTATGCGCGTTCGTATATGAAAGACTATGTCAATATGGATCGATTTTTCGGTTTCCTATGTCTATTCATGGCGGCGATGCTAGGCTTGGTACTTTCAGACAACATTTTTTTACTTTTTATTTTTTGGGAACTCACCAGTATTAGTTCTTTCTTTCTAATTGGGTTTAATAATGAAAATAAAGACTCCCGCAAAAGTGCATTGACGGCATTGAGTATAACCGGCTTGGGGGGGTTCTTTTTATTGGCAGGCTTGGTATTAATGGGAAATATAGCAGGGACATACAGCATCTCTGAACTGGTCGATCAACACACGACGCTTATCGAGCATCCGCTATACCCTTTGATATTGGGATTAGTTTTCACAGGAGCACTGACCAAATCCGCACAGTTTCCCTTCCACTTCTGGTTGCCTGGAGCAATGAAAGCACCGACACCTGTCTCCGCTTATCTGCATTCAGCTACCATGGTCAAAGCAGGGATTTATCTCTTGGCACGCTTTTTCCCAATTCTTGGGGGGACCGACCTGTGGACTTATCCTTTGCTGATTATCGGTGGAATTACTATGCTATATGGAGCTATCCATGCGCTATTTCGCATCGATATGAAAAGCGTCTTGGCCTACTCTACTATTTCGGCATTGGGCGTCCTCACCTTCCTTATTGGATTAGGAACGGAAGAGTCTATTATAGCAGCCTCCGTTTTCCTACTTGTGCATGCCCTCTATAAAGCGACTTTATTTTTGATTACAGGTATTATAGACCATGAGACGGGTACGCGTGATATAACTGTACTCCGAGGCTTACGCCAAGTGCTGCTTCCTGTAGCTATTGCCGGGCTTTTGGCATCTCTATCCAGCGCGGGATTGCCCCTTACCCTTGGTTTCATCGGAAAGGATTTGATTTATGAAGCTACTCTACATTTCAAGGACAATCTTGCATTATTCTTAACTGTAGCCGCCGTAGTGACCAACATCGGTCTGGTTGCTGCTGGATTCATGGCAGGAGTTAGGCCATTCGCTGGTACCTTACCCTCTTCATTTAAAAAAATACATCTGCCCGATAAAGCGATGTGGATTCCACCACTTGTGCTAGCAATCCTAGGATTGCTCTTCGGTATTTATCCGCAATGGATCGGAGAGCACTTGGCCCAAGCTTCAGCGGTAGGTATATGGGGTTCAAAAATAGATGTTCATCTCAAATTATGGCATGGATTCAATACCGTATTGCTTTTAAGTATCATCACGCTAGCCTTAGGAACTATCTTGTTCTTCATCAATAAACCAAACATCAGGAAACTCCAAGCGATTGAGCGACTGAAGGCAATCTCGCCTGAATACCTATTCACGTCAATGGGTAAGGCATTCGTCTCTTTTTCGGCCAAATATACCCACACCCTACACAATGGTTATTTGCGGTCTTATCACTTAAAGATTATTCTATTTGCCGAAGCTCTTTTGGCCTATAAACTATTTTTGAGTGGTCCCGTCTATATTGATTATGATAAGTTATCGCCCATCAGTATATACGAGGTCGGGATCGTACTAATCCTTATAGGAGCTTTGTATCTTGTCGTTACGACATCGTCACGACTTACTGCTGTAGTCTCCACCAGTGTTGTTGGATACTCCATATGCTTGATGTTTGTCTTCTACAGTGCTCCAGATCTTGCCATGACCCAGTTTACGATCGACACGCTATCGACCGTCCTGTTTGTGTTGGTCCTATACAAGCTTCCTCCTTTTCTGAACTATGTCAGTCCCAAAATATTTTTTAGGGATGCCATCGTCGCACTAAGTTTTGGATGCCTGCTGTCATTGATTGCACTACGTGTACTTCATGAACCTGTAGATACGGTAGTGAGCGATTTTTATGGTGCAAATGCATACCTACTCGCTAAAGGTAAGAATGTCGTCAATATCATTCTGGTGGATTATAGAGGTATGGACACGATGTTTGAGACTGTTGTATTGGCAATTGCAGCCTTAGGCGTCTACAGCTTACTGAAATTGAGATTAAAATCTTCGGAAAAAGAATAAGTAGAGGTATGCATCTCTTTCAAATCAGTAACTCGACAAATTGAATAAAAAATAAGTGCCCTACTCCTATCGACTGGAGATAGGTGTCACGACAAAAAAACATTTTTACGGATGAAAAGTACCATTTTACAAACAGCAGCAGGATATCTGCTTCCCATCCTACTCCTCTTTTCGGTGTTCTTGCTATTGAGGGGACACTATTACCCCGGAGGTGGCTTTGTTGGCGGGTTGATTGCCTCCATTGCCTTTGTACTCCATAGCTTTGCCTATGGTACCGAGCAGACCATGAAAGTACTCCGGTATAAACCCATATCCCTGATTCCTATTGGCCTTTCCCTCAGCTTTCTCAGCATGATTGCACCATTAGCATTGGGCAAACCACCCATGACAGGCTTATGGGTCGAACAAAAGATACCCGTAATCGGCATGATTGGTTCGGCTCTTTTTTTTGATATTGGCGTCTACTTGGTCGTCATCGGTGTTGTATTGACCATTTTGTTTACCATAGCCCTAAATACCGACTAATATGGAATTGATTCTGGTTGTAGTGATAGGGCTTCTATATGCTGCGGGGATTTATATGATCCTTCGACGTAGTATGGTCAAGCTCCTACTTGGGATTATGTTGCTAGGTAACGGTACCAACATCTTGATTTTTCTATTGGGCAATATTACAAAGGGCAAGCCCCCCGTCATTGGTGCCGATTTCAGTGTTTTCAAGGATATCTATGCAGACCCTATTCCACAAGCCCTTATTTTGACCGCTATCGTCATCAGTTTTGGTTTAACGGCATTTGCTATTGTCCTACTAAAAAGGGTATATGCATTGATCAACACCGATGATTTAGATGATTTGAACACCCCAGAAGAAGAAGATTTATGATTGACAATTACATACTGAGCCCTATTTTTATCCATTTATTGACTGCCATTGTGCAGTTGATGTTTTGGCGACGCACCACGACTCAGCGGGTCATTAGCATCCTGGGAAGCTTTTTGGGATTGTCAGCTGCCATCAAGTTGTTTGCAA
This sequence comes from Sphingobacteriaceae bacterium DW12, assembly GCA_000783305.1. Lineage (GTDB taxonomy): Bacteria > Bacteroidota > Bacteroidia > Sphingobacteriales > Sphingobacteriaceae > Sphingobacterium. Next base: position 79,478 of record JROE01000009.1, read on the forward strand.
AAGTATATGACGGCCCTATCCTCACGATGAATGCTGGAAATTGGGACGCTCCTTTTGGGATTGTATTTGTTGCCGATATGCTGAGCACGACATTGGTTCTCTTGACCTCGATAGCTTGCTTGGCCGTATCCATATTTTCGGCTACCGGCATTAGCAGGCAGCGCATACGTTATGGATATTTCCCTATATTCCATTTTTTGATACTTGGCCTTCATGGTGCGTTTCTGACAGGCGATATTTTCAATCTCTACGTTTACTTTGAGGTCATCATCATTTCCTCTTTCGTATTGATGACGCTAGGTGGGCGGCAGGCGCAGTTGGAGGGTGCGGTCAAATATATGGCCATGAATATCTTGGCGTCTACTTTTTTCTTGACAGGAATCGGTATTTTGTATGGCATCACGGGGTCGCTCAATATGGCGGACCTGGCGTTAAAAATCCCAAACGTCAAGGACCAAACCCTAGTCGGAATTACTTCGTCGTTCTTTATCATTGGATTTGGCATCAAATCGGCGGTGTTTCCTCTATATTTTTGGCTTCCTTCATCCTACCACACCCCACCATCGGCAGTAGCGGCTACATTTGGGGGGCTGCTCACCAAGGTAGGTATATATGCCATGTTCAGAGTATTTAGTCTCATCTTTATCCCAAGTCCCTTTACGAAGACGTTGCTCATGACACTTGCCATACTCACCATCCTGACAGGCGCTTTCGGTGCCCTTACCAAGACCAATATCCGGCGATTATTTTCGTACCTTATTGTGTGCCATATTGGTTTTATGGTTGGTGGATTAGCTATGTTCAGCAAATTAGCGATTACAGGGGCCGTGTTTTACCTGATACACGACATCATAGTGAAGACCAATATGTTCCTTATTGCAGGACTTATCCGACAGCTACGGGGATCGTTGGATATGCTGAAGATTGGGGGACTTTATAAAGACTATCCCAAGATTTCTCTATTGATTGGCCTTGTACTTTTCTCGTTGGTGGGGATTCCGCCATTGTCTGGTTTCTGGCCCAAGATATTTTTGATTCAAGATGCATTCAAGCTCCATCAATATGCCTTTATAGGAGCGGTAATCATCGGAAGTTTTATTACTCTGTACGTCATTGCCAAAATGTGGTCGGAAGTCTTTTGGAAGAACCCCAAAGACAGCAACGATATCGAAGACAAATTTATGCCTTTGCCGCTTTATAGAAAAATTCTGCTGGTGAGCCCTATCGTGCTATTGGCTACGACAACACTTTATATCGGTCTGAATGCAGAAGCAATCGTCAGGGTGTCGGATAAGATTGCGACAGAGATGTTGGATACGAGTGCCTATATAAAAGCTGTATTGGGAAAATAGCACCAGATTCCACTGAAATTTATACTTAAAGAAAAAAAGAAGATATGATAAAGCACTTTTTAATGAACCTGTTACTCTCCTTTATTTGGGTGGCATTGACGGGTTCGATGTATTATAGCAACTTTCTTTTTGGCTTTCTATTAGGATTTTTTATCCTCTGGATTATGAATATCAATGAGTCAGACCATCGATATTTCTATCGAGTCCCGAAGACATTAGGCTTTATCTTATATTTTTTATACGAGATGATAGTTGCCAATATACAGGTTGCTTATGATGTGATTACACCCAAGTACTTTTTTAAACCGGGGATTGTACGATACCCATTGAATGCTAAGACAGATTTCGAGATTAACCTACTCTCCATGGTCATTTCCCTGACACCGGGCACATTGATTATGGACGTGAGTGAAGATAAAAAATCTCTGTACATCCACGTGATGTATCTGAAGGACAAAGACCGATTCATCGAACAGATCAAGAATGGTTTTGAAAGGAGATTATTAGAAATTATACGATGACGCTAGCTACTTATTTTGACTATATTATACTACCGATACTGACTATTTCGGTTATTCTGACGTTCATACGCTTATACAAGGGTCCCAACATTGTGGATCGTGTGATTGCTTTGGACCTGATTATCACCATTGGTATCGGTATCATCACGGTGTATAGCATCCGAACAGGACAGGAGGTCTTATTGGATGTGGCCATTATCCTTGCGCTGATCGCCTTTCTAGGCACGGTCGCCTTTGCTTACTATATTGAAAAAAAAGACCATCATGACTGATACATTCTTGGCTATTTTTAGCACTATCGGTGCCTTAGCCATCCTATTTGCGGCCATTGGTATCCTTAGGATGCCGGATTTCTATCTACGACTGTCTGTTACCGTCAAAGCGGCGACACTTGGAGTAGGTCTACTCTTATTATGCACAGCGATTATCTTTCCAGATGTATCGGTGACGACCAAAGCGATCGCGATTACTTTTTTTCTGGTATTGACAGCACCAGTTGCAGCCCATATGATCGGACGAGCGGCGTACATCACCCATACTCCACTATGGAAAGGGACCATCATTGATGAACTCAAAGGGAAATATGACGATGAGACTCATGAGTTAAAGGGCGACGAGAAAGAATAAGGGGTAGCCCAAAAAGAACGCCCCCACCATATAATACATGGATAATCAAAACTCAATCCTATAATTGATCGTGGGAATGATACCACTCCATTTTTGTGGTTCTATGATGCGCTTACTAAAGTTGTAGCGCATACCGACAGTATTCTCTCTATTTAGCGCATTTTGAATATCCAAAATAAATAAGTGGCTTACCCGTTTGCGGTTGATACGATAGCTTGATGAGAAATCAACCCTTATGTATGGATCTGCCGTTAATGTATTAATTCGTTCCTGATCGATTAGCTCTTCATCCAAACGAATAGACTCTTCTTCTAGAACGGGTGAATATCTTCTTCCTCCTGCATAAATCAACTTAGCATTTATCCCAAATAGATTACTTTTATTCCTGCCCACACTCCATTCTTTCCCGACCAATAGATTACCAACATAGCGCGTGTTAAAGGTGGTATTGTATTCTTGACCGTTCAGTGCTTTGAATTTGGAATCAAACAAGGAAGAAGTTGCGATGAAATAGTACCCTTTGCTCAGAGACTTTTCAAGCGAAAGTTCTATTCCATAGTTTTTACCTGTCCCCTTGTTGATCAGTTGACGGTAAGTAGATGTTCCTATTGCAGAAATATCCGAAACATTCAGCAAGGAAAAATTAATGGTTGGATCTGCAGATACCGGTACATCATATAAATGCTGATAGTAGATTTCTGTCTTAAATTTAAAGCTACCTCCAAACAATCTTTCGTAGCCCAATACTGCTTGGGCAGACTTGGTGGGTGATAAAGGTTCGGTCGTTTGCGTCTGATCGATATCAGTACCACTTTGCGCAAAATAATAAGACAATGGCTCGAGTCGATTATATAGTCCTGTCCCGAAGGAAACCAACTGATTTGGAGCAACTTGCCAATTCAACCCTAATCGCGGTTCTAGACTCCAACTTTTACTCAAGACGAAGTAATTGGCATGTATTCCAGAGTTTAACGTTAATTTGTCCGTCAATGCTGTCTTTAGCTGCGCGAAAGCATCATAAGTACTCGTATTACCCTTTTGATTAATCCGTTCTCTCAATCCTTGTTGCTGCGCATCATAGCTTAAAGCATAGAGATCATAATTTAGAAAGCTAGCATTTACTCCTGCTCTTAACGTATGCGTGCTATTCCATATATAATTCAGGCTTCCAGCATATCGCATTGCCGTATTGGTGAATCGATCTTGATGATTAAGCCCTAAGACATAACTTGGCGAGAGTGTATCTGTCCTATTCGAACTTCGACTAGTGGACATGGATACAATATTATTAAAATAGAGCTTACTATTAACAACATAGAGGTGTTTTAAACCTATACTACCCGAATTAAATCCGAGATTCATGTCGTAGGCATCGGTCCGCTCTTCCCATTTTTGATAATCTCTTTCGGCAGTCTCCTTTATCTTACCCAGTCCGCCAATCCCAAATAGCGAGAAAGTTCCGGCTTTCTGGGTGGGGACAACAAAGTTGAACGAGAGGTCTTGATATTTAGGCACACCGGCATCCGACACCTTTACACCGACCTTTTCTAATAAGCTAAGGGAAGAATAGCGATAGCTAACCAAATAAGACGCATCACTTCCTTTTTTAAAAGGACCTTCTAACGTCGCGCCAACTCCCAATACACCGACGTTGAAAGTGTATTCGCGTTTATCGGCATTACCTTTTCTGAATTTTAGGTCGAAGACTCCCGAAATCGCATTGCTGTATTCGGCAGCAAGTCCACCTGTATAGAAATCCGAATTCCCGAGTACCATGGTATTAATCATACTCACGCCTCCTCCAGAGGCACCTTCCATACCAAAATGATTGGGGTTTACAATCTCTATTCCTTCCAATCGCCATTGTAAACTTTTCGGAGAATTCCCACGTACGATTATTTCATTGTCATCACCACCGGCGACAACGCCAGGAAAACTTTGTGCCATCCTCGCTGGATCAAAGAACGACCCTGCATATCGATTAGTCTCTTCTGGCGAAAAGGACCGTCCGCTAGTCATAGCCATCTGATTTAGGGGACGTTTACCGGAGTTGGCATAGACGATGGCTTCATTCAGATTATTCACTTGTGATTCCATCTCTAAATTCATTATATTTTCCTTCCCACTGGTGATCAAGACCTCCGAAAGCAAAATGGGTTTATAACCGGTCATGCTAGCTTGTAGTACCTGCCGCCCCACAGGTATACCTACCAAACGAAAAACACCACTAGAGTCTGTACTGGCGCTCTTGTTCACCGTACCGGATGAAATCGTCACAGTCACCCCGACAAGGGGTAACCGGTTGTCGACATCTAGTATTGTACCTTTTACAGCTTCGGTCAATACCTGGCGACCTTGAGGGATAGAATCTTGCCGTTGAGCATTTGCAAACAGATTCTGGAATAGTGATAGGAGGATAAAAATCGATAACCTTTTCATATGGATATTATTTTTTACCCATATGACAATCAACTCTGCTTATACCCTCTCTCCAAAAAAGTGATATTCTCCATTTTTCTATTCCACAAATTTTCTACACTTTTTCAAAAAGCAGTTTAAAAAAACCGGTACTTTGCCGTATGCTCATGCAATCCAAACTTATACTTGGAAATCCGTCAGGTCCACATACGAATCGTTTAACGTACTGTCCATCTCCAAGCCCCTTACCTGTCAAGATATTCAATTCGCCACCCTTGAGACCGAGATAGTTCACTACACCTTTTTTCATCTTCATTGAGTTTTAGTTCGCTCACTTTGTTCATATGAAGTCCAGCATACTCCCGACGAGGGCACTGCCCCAAACATAAAACAAGTGTCTTGAAAAATAGAGTGCTCAAATCAAGTCACACCAACTCAATCAACCTCCTTCCAAAACGGCCGCAATCTATCATCACCTTTTCAAGTTGACAATTTGTTTTGGAGAAAAGTGACTACATTTTCGAAAACAGTGAGCACTTTTTTGGAGGCGGGAACGACATTTTGAAAACAAGTAAACACCAAAAGGGAAGAAGTACTTACACCGTAAGAAAATCAAGCGCCTTTGTGGAAAACAAGACACACTTTATTATAAAAGAGAGTTTAATTTTCTTTCAGCATTACTTCAATATGAGGATTGACCTGAGTCAATTGATTGATAAAATCTTCTTGATTTGCGGGATTCACAAAAACATCCTCATACGTGCCATAATGAATCCGCAATCCTTTCTATATAGGCTTAAAAATACCTAGGCCCCAAAGGTCGGCACTGGATTCAATTTTTTTGATTGTACTGATGTCTACCTGGACTTTACCACTGATTGTGTTAACACGTAGCTTCTCTTCGTCTATCTGATAAGTGGGGAATAGAAAAGTAAAATACCACACCGCTATCGAAATACACAAGAGTAGGGTAGCACCGAAAAATCGGCCTTCTAACAGCGACGAGTATGTTAACACTATCGTAAAGGCAAGCATTAAAAGCCCCCAAAGGTAGCTAGCAGAGGTAATTTGAGTTTTATAGGTCATAGTATATCGTAAAAACAGTAAATTTAACATTGAAGAGACTGCTAGATTAGGTAATCACCAACAGATAAGAGTCAAGGGAAATAAACAATAAAAAGCACTTAAGAACCATTCCTCGTATAGTATTGCTTCTTAAAGCCAAATCTCAAATAAGTTACCAGTTCAAACCATACTGTAAAATTTAAATAAATCTCCCCGTACTAAATTGTACGGGGGGATTCAAAAGCATATTCAACTAATCTTGGATTCGAATGCTTGCTATTGCAAGTAGCCAGAGAAATAGAAATCTGGATGTTCTTTACTTCTAAACTGCGCTACTGACCCCACATCTGGATCTTGTACTATTTCGATCGTGAATGTATCATTATTCATGCGCTCGGTAATTGGATCCAAATCATTTGTAATAAGACCTGCATTACCATTTGTAGCTTCAAAGTCATTGAACTTATAGGTACCATCCTTGGTCTTCGTATAGGTATACCCGTATGTAGCTGAGAACACCGTCCCTCTTTGAGCAATAAGTACAGTTAACTTGATGGTTTTGGATATATCGTTAAATAAATAGTTCATGTCTAAAAGATCAAGATTATATCCTCCTGTCTTGATAGACCGTGCAAACTGTGTTCGTCTAGTCACGTAGTCTGCGGACCAGCTTTTCAATGGTAAGGTGCCGGAACTTGGGACCGAGATTAAGTTACTTGTAACCCCTAAGTAAAAATGCAACGGTAGGACTGGAATATCTGATTCTAAAATCTCAATTTGCTTTCCATCTTTGGTTACAGCAGTCAATTTTTCCGTAGAGGCATCCCAAACGATGTTGACAATTTTCCAATCCTTATATTCTACAGCCTCTCCAAGCAAAAGGCCATCCATTGAAAATGCGAAACCAGTCCCTTTCGTAAAGATATCCCCATCTATATTTGTCCATGTCAGCGAAAAACGTTTACTAGTAGTGCTTGGGTTTAATCCTACCGCTACTTTAGCCTCTCCATCTTGAATATACAGATTTGGATGGTCTTTTAAATATGTCGTAATTGAGTTAACCTGATTCGCATATCCCCCTTCTTTGAAAAAGGTCTTCTCTTGAGCAGAAGCTTTTACCATGTAAAAAAGGGTTTCCCGTTTCTTACCTTTGAACTTGACTGTATCGCCTACGGTTTCCGCAAACTCAAACTCATAATCAGAGCCAAATCCCTCACCTTGATTTCCACCAGCAACTGAAGGATCCGGGTCAGAAAGAAGATGTAAGTAATTATAGGTGTCAAAAATCAGTGATGGAGCCATCACCTGTTTTAAGCGATAAGTACTCTCCATAGTCGTGGCACGTGTATCTTCATTAAAATCTGACAGCATCTCTACTCGATTATTCTCTTTGAAATCCATGTAAAAAGCGTAACCACCGCCGACAGCAGAGGTATAAAGATACCCTCTCCAGCCATTCTCGGCCCCCAAAAGTGTCTGTTTAGACGCTAAAAGTGCTTCAGATATCCGCTCTTCGGGAAGCTTGCCTTCGAGGGGCTCTATCTTATCCTCTTTACAAGAAAAGAAGGTTAGTACTACCGAAGCAATAAATATTAATTTAAATTTCATATCTATATTTTTTTATTGATGTGAGCGTAAACCTCACATATATTCAAAAATCTATTAATTACCTAACACGGCTTGGAAATTCAAGGCTTGGGTCTTTGGATCAAAAAAACCTCCAATTCGCGTAGTTGATGCTGGATCTGGACTTTCTATCCACTGAACCGAAAATTGTTGACTGGCCAAATAATCAAATAATGGCTTTAAGGAAGAAGCAAATGCAGCACCATTCTCATAATAATCAATGGTACTCGCATTGCCTGGTCCTTGTGTTGTTGAAAGGGTCAACTTAATCAAACCAGTGGTACTGTTAATCGTGACATCAAAGTCATACCAAAACTGAAAAACACTGGGTGCCTTACTTGCAATTTTCAAGGTCATCTTTTTGGTATCGATTCCTGTGGCGTCGCTTGATTTAAATTCCAATGTAAACTTGTCATTCATTAAATATCCCTGGCTAGCAACAACTCCTCTGATGGCTGAATCATAAGCATCGGTAAATACTTTAGCTTGTCCTTTTACATTTTTGTCTATGCCTATTGTCCTGAACGCTCCATTGCTCAATCGAAAACCTAAAGGAGTAACAACACCAGTCAGCTTCTCCTTAGCCAATCGTACCTCTTTTTGTAAGGTTCGAAAATCAATATTGTATATCCCTTTATAATAGTCTACCACCATCTGCTCTTTGAGCTTCAGCTTATCTTTAGCGATAGTTGAAGCTGTATTGGCATAGCTATCGAAATATTCTTGCCCTTCAACGAGCAAAGTGGAAACCACCTCCGCGAAATCTTCATTTTTGTCCGATCTGGAGTAACGGGTGATATACCCCAGTCGCTTTGCCGCCGCCGCATCATTAGAAAAAGATATCCATGAACCGCCTACATATTCAGGAGATATAACCTCATACTCTCCAGGAACTGGAGTATTTTGATGCAAAATGTGCGCAAACTCATGATGTACAGTATGGAGCATTTGTTCCACTCCAGGTATATTCTCTTTGTTAAAGTCATTGATGACAAATAGATTGATTCGGCGGCCCGCATCAGCGGTACCGAGGGTAATCGTACCGTCTGTATTATACTCAGCACTACCCACCATCACCACTTGTTTGGGCATTATAGGTTTTAGAAAGGTTGGTCCAGCCACCTTTAGGTAAGGATTTATCCAAATATCGCGCACGGTCTCCATTACAGGCTGCACCTGACTCTCTAGCACGGGTATCAAGTCTTTGTCCACTTTGGTTTGGAAGCGATCAAAGCGATAAAGTACTTCCATATTGTAAGGGTTGAGAAAGTTTTCGGTCAACCACTTATCGATTTCTCCGGGAACATACTGGTCACTAATGCGCTCTTTAAGGTCAACGTTCAGTTGCTCGTCTTTACTACAAGCATTTAACATGGCACTTAATATAAGTGCACCTAAGAATATCTTTTTCATCTAATATTACCTAATGAATTCAACAATTATCTTGGATTACGCTCTATCCCTGATGCAACCACCTGCGCTGGTACTTGAAAAATACGGCGAGGATCATTTGCAGGAAGTGTAATCGTGGTTTCATTTCGATTGACGTCCATGGTCATGTGTTTGATATCAATCTTATGTCTATTTAGATCGAACCACCTTAGCCCCTCACTCACAAACTCAGCCTGTTTCAAATCCAAAATCGTTTTAATAAGTCCTTCTTTAGAATCGGTTGTTTTGTAAAAATCAGCTATTCGGGCAAGGGTCACCAAGTTTGTTGTCGGATTATAATCGTCAATTCGAGTACTCAAAAAAGCGTTGATATCTTGCAAGGCAAGATCATGCTGTCCTAAACTTGCGTAGGCTTCGGCTCTATTCATCAACAATTCATCAACCGTCAACAATGGAATCATGACGTATGGATCCCCGAAACCAGAACCAATTTTAGTCTCAAAAAAGAGTTCATTCCATTTTTGAAGTGAATAATACGGATCACGATTAAAGTTTCGATAAGAATATGAGCCTCTTGCCACATTATTTGAGGTCTCCAATTTCCGAGCAATAAACTGCTGCCCGAGTCCGTACCGAACATAGAAGTTTCTACCCCAAGCCGAACCTGCCTCACACATCAATAGACTCGCATTCTGATTAGACTTGGTAAAGGATACATTAAACGCATCAGCCGCAAGACCTGCGTAGGTGGTATTCCAAGGTCTCAAATTAGCCTTGAACTGCTCGGTGGATCCATACACCTTTTGAGCATGATCGATTACTTTTTGAAAATCTCCTTTAAACAAATAGAACCTCGCTGCAAAAGCATTGGCAGCAGCTACGGTGAAATGGTATTTGGGTACTTTATAAATATTGTTACGAATAAGGGGCACCCCCACTAACAAATCCTCTTCGATACGTTTGTAAGTCTCTGCAACCGTACTCCGATCATACTTCTCAAAGACTACACGCTCTGGCTCGGTGACATATGGCACACCTGGCGATGCATTGTCACCATTGGGTTCATAGGTCTTTGCATATAAGCTTACGAGCATAAAATGAGCATAAGCTCTGGCAACCAATGCCTCTCCTTTATAGGCTTGCAAATTTTGATCGTCCGGATTGTCATTGATATAACCCAAAGCTGTATTTGCGGATGCGATAGCGAGATAACATGCATTCCAATAGAAATCCGTCGTCCCAATATCGCTACCACCATTTTCAACATCACGCCAAAAGTATGTGTTCTCCCAGGCCAGACCGGTATTTCCAACATTTAAATATTCGGTACTGGGACCCTTATCTTCTACATTATCAGAAGCCAACTCTGTAAAACTCATATAATCAGCCTTAGGATATGCGGATACCAATAACTGTGCAACCTTATCTGTAGAATTTAATTCGGTACGCATGTCGGGCACTTGATCCAAATATTTATCACATCCCACCAATGTCCCTGATAGAACTAATACTAGTCCATAATATAATATTGATTTCATTTTCTTACCTTTCATAATTAAAAACCTAGTTTTAGCGACAGTGAAAACTGTCTAGGAAGCGGCATCGCAACACCCCCACTATTAACAAATTCGGGATCTTGTCCATTCAGGCGTTTGTCTGAATAAATCAACCACAAGTTGTTCCCTACTACACTGACCGATGCATTACTAGCTCTAAATTTCTTAGCTAAATCGGAAGGTAATTGGTAAGAAAACATGACTTGCTTCAACCGGGCAAAGCCACCATCCGCTACCCGCGCAGTAGAATAGTTGTAAGCATTGTAAGGATAATTGGTTGTTCCTAAATTAGAGACGATAAAGCGATCGGCAATTGAAGGGATGTCTGTTAATAATTCATCACCAGGCTTCGTCCATCGACGTACAAAATCATTGGACATAACAGATAAATCCGAATATTCGGCGCTAAAATTTGGATTGAGCCGCACCTTATTACCAGCGCTAAAGGTCACTAAAGCTGACAAAGAGAAATTTTTATATTTAAATCGATTATTGAAACCTCCGGTCAACTTAGGATTAATCTGTCCCTCATATTTGAGATGGGAGACCTCATTGTCTTGAAAATATACAGTACTTGCATTTCGATTCCCTTTTTCATCAATAAAGGTTGGCAAACCGCTAGCCGGATCTAGTCCATCAAAAACTATCGAGAACAGTCCTGCCTCTGGATAATTAAGGTAAGCTCCACCTGTTTGCTTAATCAAGTCAAAAATAGTGGCGTTATTATCCAACTTTGTAATCTTGCCAACATGATATCCAAAGTTAAGATTGGTACTCCATTTGAAAACCGATTGGTTGATTATCTGCGCATCCATCGTGAATTCAATCCCTTTGGAAGTCATATCAGCATAATTTGCAAACTTGGTACCCTGCCCCCCGATACCAGAAGTCCTAACCTCGCCGATTAAATCATAGGCGTTGCGCCTATAAAAATCGACAATAAAGTTGAGTCTATTGTTTAAAAAGCCGACATTGAAGCCAACATTTGCTTCGTATTGCTTTTCATAGGTCAACTCTGAGTTTTCCAATCCATCTATATAGATAGAGGGTTCCTTGTCGACATCATCGGTACGTCTGACCGTTTGGTTACGTAGGATCATTGTCGAATTTCGAGCAGCACCTGAGTTGGCGGTCAATCCATAGGTGGCACGTATTGCAGCGCTCGAAACGATATCTTGATTTTGAAAGAAATCTTCTTCGTCTATATTCCACAATCCAGCTACGTTCCAAGTGGGTAGCCACCTAGCAGTGGGTGATATCCCTAACAGATTGGACCCATCATAACGCATTGTAGCTTTGACATTGTACTTTTTCTTGTAAGAATAGGAAGCATTGGCCATGTAAGAAAGATACCGCTCATAATCGTATCCCATACCATAATAATTGGAATTGGCCTCTACCGCTTGTTTGAAATAGAGAAAATCGATATATGGTATACCTCCACGGTCATATTGATAACCTACACCATCAAAATTGCGATTTTGCTTATCGATGTATCGTAATTCGGTGGATAAGAAACCGCCAATACGATGGTCATTACTAATGGTGGTATTATACTCTAGATTGTGTCGCATGTAATAATTGGTCAAATTATTACTCCGTACATTATAAAAACCACCTTCAGGAAGGACAATTTTCTTCAACGCACCAGGCGTAGAAGGATCTTCATATAAAAACCGATTATTGTCAATAACATTTTGATTATCATAAGCACGGTAGGCCATAGCTGCATTGGAATATTCTGTAATTCGATGCTCTTGATCGTTCTTGACAAATCTATAGGCCCCGTTGAAGGAGTAATTTAGTCCCTTAATAATCTTATACGTTAATCCTGCCTGTACTTTTAGATCAATCATCGAGGTATTGATGTAATTATTATCCAATTCATGTAGGATATTAAATGGTGCAAAATTGCGAACAAAAAATTCTCTCTTCCCATTTTCGTCAAAAGCGGTCAATGCCCTACTGGTATTGAGAGCGTAGTTGAATGGATTGATATCAAAGTCACGTTGCACTTGTCCCTCGACTCTATTATCTTCTCGATTTACAGAACCAGGACTGCGCTGATCTCTAACTGAACCTTGGGTAAGTAATTCTACTTGTAGACGATCTGATAGGTCAAAATTACCACGTAAATTGCCTGTAAACCGCTTCACGCCATCTCCAACAGTCCATCCGTTATCATTTAAATAACTTGTTGATGCATAAAAACGAGATTTAGCAGTACCTGCATTCAAACTAACGGAATGCTCTTGCATCAGCGAATTCCGGAACAATACGTCAAACCAATCTGTATTTGCATTAGCATATCGATTTAAAAAACCCAATCGACTAGGAGCATCGTTACGCAAAGCGTAGCTATCCGTAGCAGGGTCATATATATACATCCGATCATACATCTTTCGGAATACACCGCCATTGGCACTACGAGAAACGTCAGCGTGATTAAGCCAACCCTTGTCTTGCATTTCCAAATACACTTGCATCTGATCAGCAGAATTCATGATATCAAATTGGCCATAGGTAGGTTTTAAGAATGTTGTAAAGTTGCCGGTATAAGAAAGGTTAGCTTTACCATCCGTATTTTTCCCTTTCTTGGTCATCACAACTACAACACCATTCATAGCACGCGCACCGTATAAAGCCGTTGCCGAAGCATCTCGAAGGATTTCAAAACTTTCGATGTCATCGGGATTAAGCCCTGCAACCGAAGACCCAATTAATGTATTGGGATCTCCGGTGGACAACTGTTCATTGGATACATTGACCACGTCTTCCAAGATGATGCCATCGACAACCCACAAGGGTTTGTTGTCACCACTGATAGAGGTCGCCCCACGAACTCTAATCTTGGGAGCCGCACCAAAAGTACCAGAAACATTCTGCACCGATACACCGGCAACCTGTCCTTCCAGCATCCTAGAAACATCGGGAACTCCGGCTCGTTCGGCATCAGCAGCGTTTATCTTTGTCGCCACACCCGTAAATAACTTACGATTTAGATTTTGATAGCCTGTTGACACCACATCAACCATATCCAACTCATTCTCGTTCAACTGTAAGACAACCGATAAATTGTTTTGGCCATTGATTGCAACTTCTTTAGTTGAAAAACCAACAAATCTAATGAGCAATGTCGAATTAGCCGTCGCATTAATTGTGAACTGTCCCTGATCGTTGGTCGATGTGGAGACAGAGCTCCCCTTGACAGAAACTGTTGCTCCTGCCAATGCTCTTCCATTGGCATCCTTAACCGTCCCCGAGATGGATTGTTGGATATCGGTAAAATTAGGAGCATTTACAAGCGGCTTCTTGCTTATCGTAATCGTCCCGGCAATAATTTTATACGCGTACTCATTTTTATCCAAAATCTCTGAGAGGGCATCATTTAGAGACGCATTTTTGATATCTACGCTAACTAAATCTGCATCTTTAATAACATCGTCTTCATACAGAAAACGGTGCTTGGTTTGTTTGGATATAGACGTGAAAGCATCTACCAGCTTAGTTTTTTTTAGAGACAAGGAAACACGCTGAGCGACTCCCTCTGCATGTACGCAAGTGATAAAAACCAAAGATAGGAAAACCGTAATTTTCATGGTGAGTAATAATTGGCGCAAATCGGCCCTTCGCTTATCGTCAGCGAGGCCTTTGCGAAATAATAAGTTATTCATACATTTGAGTAATTGGGTTAATTGATTTTTGTGCAATTAAATTTCAGTTCCTAATTTTCTATTGAACAGGGATGCTGCAACATTCCTGTTCTTCTTTTCATTCTTTATTGTATTAATTTTCCATATTCTTTTTGTTTTGTTGTCTATTAATGATTGTTAGTTTCTTTCCTTCGATATCAAAATCCAGGTGACTAACATAGCTAAGCATATCCAGTACTTGGCTCAGATTGACATCCCGCTCTATACTTCCAGAATACGCTTTGTCAAAAGATATCTGTCCGAGAAAGGATACATCAAGGTCATACCATCGTGATAATTCGGCGGCTATCTGTGCTATATTATCTCCTTTGAAATAGAATTCGTTGTTCTTCCAAGCCATCTCACGTTTGATATCTGCCTTCCCCTTCTTAATCCCGTCTTCTGAAGAAGCCGAATATTCTCCAGGAAGTAAGATGACCTTCTCATTCCCGACTGCTACTTCTACTTTACCCTCCAATAACGTAGTACGGACCGAGCGCAAATAAGAGTTGACATTAAAATGTGTACCTAAGACCTTTATTGAGCTCCCGTTGCTCTCGACAATAAACGGACGATCAACATCTTTAGCAACCTCAAAATAGGCCTCGCCTTCCAAAAAGACTCGTCTCTCCTGTTGTGAAAATTGAACTGGAAATTTTAGTTGGGAGAGCGCATTGACCCAAACCTTGGTACCATCAGAAAGCTCGATTTTAAAAAAATTTGCTTTGGGAACGACCAATGTGTTGTAGACAACTTGCTTGGGTGTAACAGCCGACTCTTCCTTATATTTAAGTGCCTTACCGTCACCCTCTATAGTCGCATCTGCGATGCTTGTTCCAGAGTCGATATCTTTTAGATCCACACTACTACCGTCTGAGAGGATAAGCTGTGCACCTGCGGTACCAGGAGAGACATCATTTTTGTATTTTGTAGCAGTAATAGCTAAAGTTGTTTTTTCGTTCGAGATGTCAGGAGAGCTCATCCAAAGCCAGCCCGCACAAAAGCAGACCAATAATACGGCCACGATGGAGGCGTATCGATAGTAGCGCGTTCTTGATTTCTTAAATTCCTTTTTTTGAAACTGCTCCCAAGCTTTATCGGAATCTATAGCACGTATAAAATTCAAATCACCCTCGAGATGCTTTGCGCTTCTGAATTGGTGAACCAATGCTTCGTTCTTGGGATCTTCTAGAAACCAAGTATTGAATGCGCGAGCTTCTTCCTGGGTCAGTTGCCCCTGCAAGTATCGCTGAATCAATACACTGATATAAAACTTATCTCTTTCCATAAATGTCGGTTATATATAAAGTAACGTTGACTTGCCAATAGGGTGACAAGGAATTAACGATTTTTTAACATTTTAATAAAAAAATTGAAATACAGGCTTTAAATGGATGAAAAGCCCAAGAAATAGCGAATACTATCCCTTTAAGAATAAAATAAAAAGTGCTAAAAATTCAGGATTCAGCTTCGCCAAAAGAGTTTTCATCCCGCGTTGCTTTTGTGTCTTGACGGTATTGACACTGATTTGCAATTCTTTGGCAATCTCTAAATTAGAAAGTCCATCAAGATAGCCTAGTCTGAATATATGCTGACAAGAACTTGGCATCTCTGCCACAACACGATAAACATCAGCAATGACTTCAGAAAAGATAATGTCGTGCTCCACCCTGCTATCTTCACCTTCTATGATTGGATTCAACAACCAATACCGCTCCTCAACCTTCTCCTTACGATAGAGATTGTAACAAGCGAACCGTACAGATGTATAAAGAAAATTTTTGATGGCCAATTCTTCACTACACAGCTCATCTTTTTGATCAAAGTAAGCACAAAAAGCATCTTGGACGATATCCTCGGCCACTAATTTATCCCCCACCAATTTCCAGGCAAAGTGACAAAGCCGAGGATAGTATTTTTTAAACAGCAGCTCATCGATTGACTTCTTCATTCCATAACTCCCTCTTGATAAACGGTCTCAGTTAGTAATTGTAAGAGCAAGTTAATAATTATTATTAAAATACGAGACAGACCGGCGAAAAAACATTTAAAGTAGAGAGCACATCTTTAAGCTTTCCACTCTTCGTATCCCGCTGGAACACGGTTACATTGTCGGTCAACTGGTTTGCAACAAGCAGCAGTTTCCCATTTGGTGAAAAATTAAAATTACGAGGGCCTTTGCCCTTTACATCATAGGTATCCAAGAGCACTAGCGTCCCATCAGTCTTTACTTGATAGGCAGATATTACATTGGCATCCACTCTATTGCTTGCATATAGAAAATGACCATCGGGCGAAAGCTTGATATCTGCGGCACCATCTTTACCTTGAAAACCAGTTCTATTGATAGTAACTTCTTGAAGTTGCTTCCAATCGTCTGCTTCCTTTTGATACACCACCACCTTGGCAGTCATTTCCAAAACCACATATAGATATTTACCATCTCGACTTAAAGTGATGTGTCGAGGGCCACCACCCGCGGGTGTTGAAACAACAGACGGTGCGCCTAGTTGATAATGCCCCTCTTTAGACTGAATGGGATAAATCGTAATCTTATCGGTACCTAGATCTTGGACATATAGGGCGCTAAAGTCATTGGAAAAAAAAGCGGAATGTACATGGGGTTTTTCCTGTCTTGCCCTATCTACCCCACTTCCGGAATGCTGGACAAATGCTTCTTGACTTGCGATACTTCCATCTTTATGGAGCTTATAGAGGGCAAATGATCCTCCTGAGTAATTTGACACAACTGCAATAGGGTCACGTTCGCTCAATGCCACATGGCAGGGATCGGCACCGCCAGTAGGCATACTGTTCAAAAAACTAAGTTGCTTCCCGTCAAAGGCAAAAGCCGAGAGCGACTCCGTACCGTCGTGCATTTCGTTCACAGCATATATAACCCGTCCATCAGATCGCTTTGCCAAGTAAGAAGGATTATTTGTCTTGATGGAGGTAATCAGTTCGGCACCCCCTGTTTTTTGATTGAAATTATAGACATATATGCCCTCGCTTTTCCCTGGCTGGGTATAGGTACCCACAAAAAGTGGCACGTGGGTTTGGGCTAATAATGTAGCCGGTATTGATAAACATGTAACCATTACCATATAAGATACTACTTTCTTAAGTTTCATTATTGTCATCTAATTATTTTCGTTTATTTATTCCGTCTTTGAACTCAAAGATGTAAATGAGCTCGTTACATGCAGTTTAATTACTGATGAGCGCTAAACTTTGGTCAAAAGAGGTTGAGGATATCCTATTATAGACTTGCTTAAAGACACTAAAAACACCTTTCAACCACCTCTACTTTTGTTAAAATTGGTTAAATGACTGTGCGTCCTACTAACCAAATCCGTAATTTAGCTTTTTCTAAAATACGAATGTCGATTTAAAGATAAATTTTAAGCATGTGATTCCATAATTATTTTGGGGAAAACATCAAAAAGTAAATATAATCTGATATTTTTGCGTTAGGTTTAGAAGAGTGTAAGATTTTGATAGTCAAACAAAGATACCATTCCTGTACTGGAAGGTTGATGAGACTATCCTATAAATGAAATTTATCGATATCTCCTCCCCTATCGAAGGATAGTTTTTTTAGAGAAGATACCATATTCAAAAAACGTAATTCAATTTTGCTAAGAATGATCAAACAGTTATGCGTGTTCCTATTTTGTGTACTAGGTAGTATCAACCTAACCTATGCACAGGGAAAAATAGTGGACAGAGTGGTGGCGACAGTGGGTTCTAATATTATTTTGCAGTCGGATGTCGACATGCAATATTCCCAAAACCTCGTGCAAGGCATGAGCCCTAACGAAGATTTCAAATGCTACATCCTTCAACAGTTGTTAACCCAGAAGCTTCTTGCACAACAGGCAGTATTGGATTCTATTGAAGTCTCGGAGTCTGAAGTGGATGACAACCTCAACAGTCGTCTTAGTCATATGTCCAGACAGGCAGGTGGTAAAGAACGGTTAGAGAGCTTTCTAAACAGGTCTTTGCTTCAATACAAAGAGGAGATGCGCACAAGTGTTGCTGAACAATTGAAAGCGCAGAAAATGCAGCAGAATATCGTTCAAAAAATCGATGTCACACCTCTTGAGGTAAAAAGATATTTTGAAGGACTTGATAAAGATAGTCTTCCATATTTCGACACAGAAGTAGAGATAGGCGAAATCGTAATGTACCCGGTAATGACCAAAGAAGAAAAAGAATCTTTTCGGAAGCGTGCAGAAGACCTTCGGAAACAGATTGTTGACGGCTCGGACTTCGGAACGATAGCACGTCTTTATTCTGAAGACAAAGGGTCGGCAATGGCAGGTGGAGATTTAGGTTTTTCTACTCGTGACAACTATGTAAAAGAATTTTCGGCTATTGCATTCAAACTAAAAGCGGGGGAGATATCGCAGGTATTCGAGACAGAGTACGGCTTTCACTTCTTGCAAGTATTGGAAAGACGAGGAGAAGAAGTCAAGGCACGCCATATCTTGATTTCAGTCAAACCTACGACAGCGAGCTTAGAACGTACCCGCCTAAAACTAGACACTGTATATCAAAAATTGGTAGACAAAAAACTAGATTTTCACACGGCCGCGACCCATTATTCGGATAATAAGGAGACAAAATTCAACGGTGGTATGGTGACCGACCAAAATCGTTCCACAATGATACCCGTCAACCAGTTAGAAGCGAGTGTATTTAAAGCAATAGATCCACTAAAAGCTGGCGAGTATTCACAACCAACGCTATTCCAGGATGAAGGACCGGGTGGTAAAAGTGGATACCGGATTAGTTTTCTCAAAACAAGGATACCTCCACATAAAGCCAACTTAGAGCAAGATTTTGCAAAAATAAAAGAGGCCGCCTCAGAAGATAAAACCCGTCGAAAACTTAGCGAATGGTTCGAAAGTAGAAGGAACAGTACATTTATTGCAATCAATGAAGACTTTCATAAATGTGAGGACCTACAGATCTGGTTCAAACCGTTAAATGAAGACAGTATTGCAGCGACCAAAGCGTCCAACTAATAGTGGATGCTAAATCATAAAAAAGGCCCGGAATCATATGATTCCGGGCCTTTTTTATGATTTTATTCTTTAGGCCGCACTTATCTATCTTTCAAACATCATCTCAATCATTACTTTCCACTGATAGTCATCCTTCAATTGCCATATACGGATATAGTTATACTTGACCGTCTTATCTTTTGAGATAACATCGGCCGTACCATAGGTATAAGCGTATTCACCACTATAGGCTCTTCCCACATTCGTAGGATTAGTATGGATTTCGACACGTTGCTTTTTCAAAAAAGCCATAACATCTTTCTTGCCCTCAATAGGATCTTGCCATGGATATAAGAATTTGACATCATCAGTCAAAAATTCGCCATAGGCTGTCGGATTATTAGCCTTTAATACAGTAGAAAACAACTTGTCGCTCTGCATGACTACTTCCTCACGCTGCCCAAGTCTTACCTTAGATCGATGCTTTAAATACCAGTTGTCATCAGGTTCGTAGAAGATCAAATCTGAAGCCTGTTGCTTTCCATAGTTTTCGACCTCCGCCCTGAAATCAACTTTCCAAACGCCTTTTTTATTCCGTTTCCAAACAATCAGATACTGACCATGACGCTTGACTGCTCCAACCTTTTGAAACTCCATAGGTCCACTCGTGACTCCCCAATCTTGGCTACGGGATACCAATACAAAATTTGCATCCCAAGTCATTATATCGGCGATATTGGGCCTATTCGTCAAATAATTAAAGGCATTGACGGCCGATGGTGTAAAAAAGATAGACTCCTTGTCTACAATAGACAAAAATGCCTGGTGCGGAGTGGTAGTCTTTGAAAGCTTTGCAGCCTCCCGATCTACCGTTATCAAGCTTCCGACCTTATCCGGAAGTTGTGCCTGACTATAGTACGTTTGAAAAGTAAATACTGCTGATATAGCTGCTGTTGTCCAAAACTTCATTGGAATAGTGTTATTTCATGAGCCCTCCCGATTGCGACCGAGAGCGATTTTGCTTATAATGGTAATATACCCTTACCTAATGTAGGGTAGTATTATGGGTATATTCACACCATTTATGAGCGATATACCCATGATGATTCATTAAAATTTATTTTTGCAACACTCTTATATCAAATCTTATTCCAAAGTGTACCTTCTTTACTATCTTTTAGTTGAATACCTAAAGACGAAAGCTCCTCTCGTATACGATCTGATGTTGCAAAGTCTTTATTTTGCTTAGCTGTATTTCTAATATTGATAATCACATCCATCAATGCATCCATGCTATCGGAAGCTCCAGCACCATTGTCATCCTTCAATCCCAACACATCTTCAACAAACGTTGTCATAAATGACTTCAAATCATCCAAGCCACTTTGATTTATCGTAGCCTTCCCGTCATAGATGGAATTAATCGCACGCACAACTTCAAATAGCTCAGCAATCAACACTGGGCTATTAAAATCATCGTCCATAGCTGCATAGCAACGCTGACGAATACCCGCTATATCTATTCCGTTATTTGCTTTGGAGGGTACGATTTTGTCTAACAATGCGATGGCATTCATTAACCTCTTAAACCCTTTGTCTGCAGCATCCAAAGCTTCATTAGAGAAATCCAAAGTGCTCCTATAGTGCGCCTGCAACATAAAGAATCGAACGGACATAGGTGAATATCCCCTTTCTAACAAGGGATGACTGCCGGTAAAAAGCTCTTGCGGCAAGAATCCATTGCCAGAAGACTTAGACATGCGCGCACCGTTAACCGTCAACATATTGGTATGCATCCAGTATTTAGCTGGACTAGTATGATTACATGCCTCTGATTGGGCTATTTCATTAGTATGATGGGTAGCGGCTAAATCCATACCACCGCCATGAATATCAAACTGAGCACCCAAATACTTGTTGCTCATAGCCGAACATTCGATATGCCAGCCAGGAAAACCTACACTCCAAGGCGAAGGCCAACGCATGATGTGCTCTGGCTTTGCCTTGATCCACAATGCGAAATCCAAACGGCCTTTCTTTTCGTCCTGCCCGCCAAGTTCGCGTGTATTGTTCAATAAATCCTCGAGCTTACGATTAGTCAAAATAGTATAATCATACTTCTTGACATATTTTTCTACATCAAAGTAAACCGTCCCATTGACTTCATAGGCATATCCATTGTCTATGATTTGGTTGATCATTTCGATTTGCTCGGAGATGTGCCCAGTGGCAGTGGGCTCGATGCTTGGTGGCAAGGTATTGAACAACCTTAAGACGTCGTGAAAACCAATCGTATATTTCTGTACAATCTCCATTGGCTCGAGTTGCTCCAATTTTGCCTTCTTCGCAAATTTGTCATCCCCTTCGTCACGATCGCCCTCTAAATGTCCCGCATCTGTGATATTACGAACGTAGCGCACTTTGTACCCTAGATGCAATAAGTACCGAAAAATAAGGTCAAAAGACACAAATGTGCGACAATTACCCAAATGGACGTCGCTATATACCGTAGGACCACAAACATACATCCCAACCATAGTGGGATGTATCGGGTCAAATTTTTCTTTCTTTCTGGTTATTGTATTATAAAGAACTAAATTGTTTTCCATAAAAAAGTATGAACAGAAATCTATTTTTGTCTAAAAAATATTTGGATTGGCACTCCTTCGAAATCGAATTTCTCACGTAATTTATTCTCTACGTAGCGCTTATAAGGATCTTTAACATATTGAGGTAGATTACAGAAGAATGCGAACATAGGTGCTCTTCCTGGAATCTGTGTTACGTATTTAACCTTGATATATTTCCCCTTTAATGCTGGCGGAGGATAGTTTTCGATTACTTCCAACATCACCTCATTCAGTTTTGAGGTTGGTATTTTCTTGGTTTTATTCTCGTATACTTTGGCCGCAACCTCCAAGATCTTGTGTATGCGTTGTTTTTCAGTGACTGATGTAAATACAATGGGGACATCGATAAATGGAGCAATCTTTTCCCGGATACGGGCTTCAAACTCTTTCATTGTTTTATTGTCCTTCTCGATCAAGTCCCACTTATTGACCACTATTACCACTCCCTTTTTATTCTTTTCGGCTAGATGGAAGATATTGATATCTTGCCCTTCAATGCCTTCCTGTGCATCCAGCATTAAGATGACGATATCGGAATCTTCTAACGCCTTTATGGTACGCATGACCGAGTAAAACTCGATATCTTCATTGACCTTAGATTTCTTACGAAGTCCAGCAGTGTCGATCAACAAGAAATTGTGTCCGAACTGATTGTAATGAATACGAATGGAATCACGAGTAGTTCCTGCAATAGG
This sequence comes from Sphingobacteriaceae bacterium DW12, assembly GCA_000783305.1. Classification (GTDB taxonomy): domain Bacteria; phylum Bacteroidota; class Bacteroidia; order Sphingobacteriales; family Sphingobacteriaceae; genus Sphingobacterium. Next base: position 102,061 of record JROE01000009.1, read on the forward strand.
TGTAACGATGTTACGATCAATACCCAATAAAGCATTGGTCAACGACGATTTACCGACATTTGGACGTCCCACAATCGTATATTTAGGTAAAGAGGACTCTTCCTCTTCCTCGATTTCAAAATGCGACACTACAGCATCCAAAAGCTCACCTGTACCTGAGCCTGTAGCAGAGGATACGTTGTAGATTTCGCCTAAGCCAAAAGCATAAAACTCCGCCGAATCATGGTGCAACTTTGCATGGTCCACTTTATTGGCGACCACATATACCGGTTTGGTACTTCTTCTTAGGATATCCGCAATTTCGTCATCCAAATCGGTAATCCCCGTCGTCACATCTACCATAAAAATAATAACCGATGCCTCTTCGATGGCTATATATACCTGATCGCGGATAGCTTCTTCGAAGATATCATCCGATCCGTGAACAAAACCCCCGGTATCAATGACGGTAAATTTCTTTCCTATCCATTCGGCAGTCTCATAGTGACGATCGCGGGTCACCCCACTAAAGTCATCCACAATAGCCTTTCTACTTTCAGTCAGACGATTAAAAAGAGTTGATTTTCCAACATTTGGACGACCTACGATTGCAACAATATTTGCCATATTTTACTAACAATTGAATTGAGTTACCTCACGGCAACTTATTCTGGTGAATTTTATGATATAAGTGGACAAAGTTACGGATAATTGATGGCATTTCCTTATTAGTGAACGGATATGGTGAACAAAACGCACAAGTAGCTCCACCTTTTATAGGCAACAATGAGGATGATTTAGCCCTTTTTGATAATCATCGATCACCCATCCTTTCATAAAAAAGACGGACTACCTTGTGAAGATAGTCCGTCTGATGTGCTTATATACTCGTTAAAGTAAGAGAACTAGTTATATCCAGTATTCTGCTTCAAGACTCCGTAAGACAAATCAATCTCTTGTTGGGGGACAGGCATGAGATAAAGCCTATCATCCCAAACTCTTTGCTGGGCCAGCGTATTGTTAATCTTATTGATACTCTTCATTACATCCGGTGCAGTCTTCCAGCGTCTGATATCGTCATAACGTAGACCTTCTAACACCAACTCCACTGCACGTTCATTGCGAATGAATTCACGTAATTTGGGCTGAGATGCAAATTCAACGCGATCCACTTTTGGCATGCCTGCACGCACACGAATTTGATCAAGAGCATCGTAAATAGCAGTGCTTGGACCAGCTAACTCATTTTGTGCTTCAGCAAAGGTCAATAACACCTCTGCATATCGAATCAAAATGATATTGGCGTGATTATCAATACCTGCACGACTCGCAGTTGGGTCTACCATTTTTCTAAAATTGTAACCCGTTTGCGACATATTGGAAGAACCATTTACCCACTTGAAAGCATAACCACCATCCGAAGTAAGCGCATTCCATGGTGCCGTTTCAAAAAGGATGGAAGCATAAAAACGAGGATCTCTATTCTTAAACTCAGCAACAAAATCCGCCTTATCAGCCTTAGCGTAATTCTCAGCACGTTTAGCGCCGGTGACCGGAGTGATAGCCTTACCTGTTTTATAGCTTCCGTAAGCATCTACAATATGCTGAGTAGGTGCCAATGAGCTCCAACCGCCAACGCCACCTTCCATAAAAAGCGTATTTAATGACTGTGCAAGCGTCTGCTCTGCATATCCATGATCCAATATAACTTCACTATTTCCTTCGTTCTTTTGGTGAAACAAACCTTCGTAGCTGCGTAAGCCAGCACGGAAACGCTTTTGATCAGCCTCATTATCGAAGTCTACGAACTTAGTATAATCATCTGCACGATCTAAATCAGATTCCTCTGTCGTCGAAAACAACTGATAGCCCAGTGTCATCACATCTTGAGCGGCCTTGGAAGCCATCTCCCAATTAGATTCAAACAGATGGACACGAGCTTTAAGCGCCAAAGCGGCCCCCTTAGTAATCCGACCTTTCTCTTTGTACAAACCGCCTTCATATTGCGCCGGCAAAACATCTGCAGCAGCCTGTAATTCGGTCAGCACAAAATTCAACACCTCCGCTCTTGGAGTACGCGGCACATTGGCCTCATCTCTATCCAAGACTTTTGTAATCAACGGCACATCTCCAAAGCGTCTAAACATCTTGATGTACAGGTAAGCGCGTACAAAACGTACTTCGGCAATATATCGCGCCCTCAATCCCTCATCCATTACTGCTTTATCTACGTTTTCCAAAAAATAATTGGTAACACGAATGGGAACATAATCCCATCCTGCATTTATCGCTGTACTGAATTCGCCAGATGTAATCTCCGTAGATGGGCTTTCCCAAGGATACTGGGCGTGTACCAAATCACTAGCACCATCATCATAAGCGATACTTTCACCTGGAAGTTTTCCGTATATCGAATTGACGGCTAAATAAACATCATTCTCCGTCTTCCAAAATTGCTCTTCTGGAACTTTATTGGCAGGAATACGCTCTAAGAAATCTTTCGAACATGCGCTTAACGTTAAAGCTCCTGCTACTATAAAAAATAATATATTCTTCTTCATTATGTCTTTTCTTTAAATGTTAGAACTTGGCCGAAAGCCCTAATGATATCGTCTTAACCCCTGGGTAACTTGCTCTCCCCGACCCTGTCTCTGGATCGTAGTCACTCAAGCGCTTGTCTGCCATGAATGTAAAGGGATTGTTAGAAGAGGCGAATACGCGCAACTGGGACATACCTATCCGAGAAATCGCTTCTTTCTCAAAAGTATAGCCCAACGTGATGGCACGAATACGGAAATAACTCCCGCTGAACAACCAAAAATCAGAATTAACATAATTTCGTGCAGCATCGCCTGTCAAAGTAATCCGTGGAAAATCAGCATTTGCTACATTGTGTTCCTCTGTCCAACCGTTCATCCACTGGCGCTTGATATTAGCTCCATTGAAGAATGGCGCTGATGCCTCTTCACTTAAATTGGTTTTCACACCGCTTACTCCATATGTTAATACATCAATATCGAAATTTTTGTAAGCCGCTTTTACGTTGAATCCATAGTTCAACCAAGGTACATCATTGCCTAAAATTGTACGATCGTTTGCATTTACCACATTATCGCCATTGACATCGACATATTTGATATCACCAACCTTGGGTGCTCCTCCCAAAGATGTCTGGTCTGGGTGATTCTGGATTTCAGCCTCAGAAGTAAACAATCCGTCTGACTTGTAACCATAGAAATCACCCACTTTATTGCCTACCCTACTGATCCAACGACCGTCAACAATCTCATTCACATCACCCAGAGAAAGTATTTCGTTCTTGATGTAAGAGAAGTTTCCCGACACCGAATATTGAAATTCATCCCCAATCTTACCATTATAGGTGGCCGAAATCTCTATCCCTTTGTTGCGGGTAGTTCCCTGATTATAAAAGGGGGTTTCTTTTGTACCAAAGCCGTATGTATTAAGAGATACAGGACGTAATAGAATGTCTTGAGATTCCTTCACGAAGTAATCGGCTGTAACATTGATTTTTCCACCTAAAATTGTTGCGTCAACCCCAACATTGGCCATGGATACACGTTCCCATAAAGCCAATCGATTGGCTCCAAATTTTTGAATTAGGCCATCCACAGCATTACCTTCAAAACTGTAAGCCAGCTCACGATCTAATAAGGTATAGTAGTTGCCTATTTCGACAGCATCTTGATTACCCAAAGAACCATATGAACCTCGCAATTTCAACAAATCAATCCAAGTGACATCTTGCATAAAGGACTCTTTATTGATATTCCAACCAGCAGAGAAAGAAGGAAAAGTCGCTTTTCGTAGTTCAGGTGCAAACCTAGAAGAATAATCAATTCGCAAATTGGCCTCTAAAAGATATTTATCGAGATAAGAATAGTTAAAACGTCCGAAGTAAGAACGGATAGACCACTCCTCCTGTGTCGTACGGTTGGCTAATCCTTTGTCATCCGAACTCATATCTGAACTAGATGACGAACCATTTATAATGGTTGAAAGATCATTGCTCACGAAATTCTTACGACCCAAGAAAGCTTCTCTATACACATTAGACTCTTCTGATGCACCTACGGTCACCTTACCATAATGATCATTGAATCTTCTTTCATAATTGATGGTTCCTTGCACCAACAATTCCTGTCTTTTGCCCCAATACTCTTTCAATTCATTGATTGGTGTATTGGATGAGGCCATAGGCGCCTTGGTCAAGAAATTGATAACTGGATCCGTCCTGTTGATGAAATCGAAGGAATTGGTATTAGTATATTTCAAAGAAACTGCTCCATCAATCGACAACCCTTTTAATGGTGTCAACGAGGCATTAGCAGCCGCTTGGAAATAGTTATCTCTATTATTTCCCTTTCCCCCTTCAGTAATCGCCCGAAGTTGATTGTTCTTAGCAATAGTTGCATTTGCAGCCCCATTAGAGACCGAACCCCAAGTACCATCACTGTGCTTAATCACAGTACCTGGCAACGCACGCCCCATTTCTGTCCAACTAATGGCACTACCCTCACGATCATAGTCCTGCTTCAAGAAAGAAAAATTAGTTCCAAATCGAAGTAAATTTTCAACAATTCGACTATCCGTATTCAACTTGATATTAATACGATCTTGAGTTCTGCCCGGAACAAGTGATTCTTGATCGAAGTAATTCAATCCCAGGTAGTAATTTGTTATTTTTCCGGGTGTATTCACATTGAGACTCAAATCACGCTGAGGAGCAGTTTTGTTCAACACCTCTTTGTACCAATCACTGTTTGGATACAAATCAGGCTGTGAACCATTTTTATACAACTCTATGACTTCCGGTGTATAAATTTCTTTCTTTCCAGCATTTTTCATCGCCCGATTATGTAGGGTAGCGTAAGTCGCAGCATCCGCATAATCTGGCAAACGCGTGGCACTCTGCAAACCATAATTGGCACTGAAACCAATAACAGCGCGGTCTCCACCTCCATTTTTGGTAGTCACCAAAATAACTCCATTAGCTGCTCTGGACCCGTAGAGTGAGGCTGACGCAGCATCTTTTAGAATAGACATACTGTTGATATCCGCAGGACTCAAAGCCGCAAACTCAGCTCCTGTTGCAGGAATCCCGTCAATGATAAACATAGGCGATGGCGAGCCTAGATTTGTACGGCCCCTCACCGTAATAGTACCCGCATTTGATGCTGGCCCTGTAGTACTTTTCCCGACTTCTCCTGGCCTACTCAATACAGTAACACCTGGGGAAAGCCCTTGCAATGCATTCTGAACAGAAGTCACAGGTCTCTCCGCCAATTGTTTAGGCGTGATCGTGGCAACAGCTCCAGTAAGATTACTCTTCTTTTGTGTACCATATGCTACGACAACGACTTCTTCCAATTGAGAAGAATCATCTTTCAAAACAACGGTCATCGTTTCGCTAGTAACCACCTGCTCAACAGCTAAAAACCCAATACTTGTAAAAATCAAAGTATCACCATTTTTAGCATCAATACTAAAATTACCTGTAGCATCCGTAGACGTAGCTTTAGCACTCCCTTTTACTGTAACGGTCACCCCACTTAATGGAGTGATTCCATCGGTCACCTTACCTTTGACACTTTGTTGTAGTGTGCTCATCCTGTAGTAAGCGTCTACCCCTCTATTCTCAGCCTTTACTATAGAAGCCGAAGAGCCCGTCCCGACTAGCAGCAAGGAAAGAAAAAGTGGTTTGACTGGAGTTTTAATCGTAAACTTCTTAATCATATTTTTCTTAGTTTATTCTCATATCCATCCGTTTTTAAAAGCACAGGATATGTGGTATGCAAATTTAGTCCACAATTATAATGCAATTGAAACTGTTAAGAAAATGTTAACTAAACGAAAACGATTGCGTAAAATGTACACTCTTGATTTTTAGCTCAAAATGCTTAATTATTTTAGATACAATAGAAATAAAAATTAGCAAAATAAACTGTTAATCAACATGTTATAACATATTTTAGAAATAAAATCTGTTGTTACAATCTAATTGCCATTAGAAATGGCTACTAAATAAACTGAAATACCACTGTTATTCAAAATAATATATTGATATAATATAAATTCACGTTTACTAAACCGTATTAGAGTAAAAAATGTAGCCTTTCAAAAAAGACGATGTCATGAAAACAAAAAAAAGACTTTGCATATTAGCAAAGTCTAGTTAGCCCCGTGAACATGGTGGAAAATTTGGTTAAAAAAAAAGCCTCAGTTCGTAAACTGAAGCTTTGACTAAGTAGCGGGGACCAGACTCGAACTGATGACCTTCGGGTTATGAGCCCGACGAGCTACCACTGCTCCACCCCGCAATATGCGATAAATTTCTTTGGGTCAGCACTATTCGCTAACCCTTTTAGTAGCGGGAATCAGACTCGAACTGATGACCTTCGGGTTATGAGCCCGACGAGCTACCACTGCTCCATCCCGCAATATATTTTTATTTCAAAATTGGCTTTTTACTAGCTAAAACCAATATAACTTCCTTCCTTATTGGAGCACAAAGATATATTTTGTTTCTTTGTATTCCTAATTTAATTTAAAAAAAATGTCGCACAAAGCAGGTTTTGTAAGTATCATTGGTAAGCCAAACGCAGGTAAGTCCACGCTAATGAACGCTTTAGTAGGTGAAAAAATGTCAATCATTACACCGAAAGCTCAAACAACGAGACACCGAATCATTGGTATTGTTAACGATGAAGACCACCAAATTGTCTTTTCGGACACCCCGGGAGTCATAAAACCCAACTATTCCCTTCAAGAATCTATGATGAACTTCGTTCAAGGATCCTTGATCGATGCTGATATTATTCTTTTCGTGACAGACATCAATGAAAAATATGATGAAAATGATGTCATCGAAAAACTTAAAAAAACATCCTCTCCTGTAGCTGTATTAATTAACAAAATAGACAAATCAACCGAGGAAGATGTTAAAAATAAGATTGAGTTTTGGAAAGAGACACTTAATCCCGAAGCAATTTTTGCTATCTCAGCTTTGCTCAATCACAATGTAATGGCCATCATGCAATATATTAAAGATAGGTTGCCAGAACATGCCCCTTACTATGAAAAAGACGAACTCACAGACAAGTCTATGCGATTCTTTGTTTCAGAAATGATTCGTGAAAAAATCTTTAAGCTATACGATAAAGAAATCCCATACAGTACAGAAGTAATTATCACTTCTTATAAAGAAGAGCCTAAAATCACCCGAATAGCTGCAGAAATAATTGTAGAACGTGATTCCCAAAAAAACATCCTTATTGGCACAGCAGGCTCCATGATCAAAAAAGTGGGAACCTATGCGCGAAAGGATATTGAAGAATTTATTGATGGAAAAGTTTTCTTGGAAATATTTGTCAAAGTAATCCCCGATTGGAGAAGCAAGAAAAACTACTTAAAACGATTTGGATACGACGATTAGGATTAAAGGAGAGATTTTTGGCTATATAAAAAATTTCTTAGACATTATATCTCGATACTGCTATCGAAACACCTTAGATTAACTAAAATACTCACGAAGTGCTTTTACCTGTTTCAGGTTGAGCACTTTTTTTAGGTCTTCATCACTCGCCTCTTTGACTTTCTTCACCGATTTAAATGTCTGCAACAACTTATCTACAGATGTCTTACCTATCCCGGGAATATTTTCCAACTCGGACACGAATGTCTTTCTACTTCGCTGGTTACGGTGAAAGGTAATCCCAAAACGATGGGCTTCATCGCGCAAATGTTGGATAATCTTGAGAGTCTCTGATTTTTTATCCAAATAAAGAGGGTACTGATCACCAGGATAGTAGAGTTCCTCTAAGCGTTTGGCAATACCGATGACGGTTACATTTTTTTCGATGCCGAGCAATCGAAGACTCTTCAACGCTGCCCCCAATTGTCCCTTACCCCCATCTATAATAATCAACTGAGGCAAAGGTTGATCCTCGTCCAAAAGTCGCCTATACCGTCTGAAAACAGCCTCCTCCATCGTCGCAAAATCGTTAGGCCCCACCACAGTCTTTACATTGAAGTGGCGATAATCCTTCTTGGAAGGCTTAGCATCTTTAAACACTACGATAGCAGATACGGGATAGTTACCTTGAATATTGGAGTTATCAAAACATTCGATATGCTGGGGAGGTACATTCATCCGTAAATCCTTCTGCATTTGGGACAATATACGTTCGGTCTTAAGGTCCGGATTCAGCCGCTCATAGTGCAAGAGACGCTCTTTCTTGAAGTACGCTACATTCTTAAGAGACAAATCCAATAGCTTGCGCTTCTCCCCTAATTTAGGGACTGTGAAGCGCATATTCTCATTCCCTTCTATATCCATATCGAATGGAACGATAAGCTCTTTGGAGGTACTGTTAAAGCGTCCTCTAATCTCCGGAATAGCCAAAGCAAGCAATTCGGTCTCTGTCTCGTCTAGCCTGCGCTTCATCTCCAATGTCTGGGTCTGGATGATGACACCATTCATGACTTTCAAGAAATTAACAAAGGCATAATTATCATCTGAAGCGATGCTGAATACATCCACATTACTAATCGATGAACTGACGACTGTAGACTTACTTTGATAATAATCCAACTTATCCAGCTTGGACTTAAGCGCATGTGCTACTTCAAAGTTCAATGCCTGGACTGCTCCACTGATTTGTTCCTTTAGTCGATTGGTTACCACAGCAATCTTACCATTCAAGATATCTTTGATATCACTCAGATTCTGATCGTAATCTTCTTCTGACTGATAACCTTCACAAGGGCCCTTACAATTGCCAATCTGATATTCTAGACACACTTTAAATTTACCTGTTCGGATATTCTCAGGTGTCAAAGACAGATTACAGGTACGTAAGGGGAAGAGTTCACGGATAACATCTAAAACCGTATGCATCATCCCGACTGATGCATAGGGACCAAAATAGCGGGAACCGTCCTTAATATACTTTCGAGTCCAAAACACACGTGGAAAACGCTCATGCTTAATCACAATCCAAGGGTAGGTCTTGTCATCTTTAAGCATGACATTATACTTGGGCTTGTGTTTTTTAATCAAGTTATTTTCTAGCAGCCAAGCATCGATTTCGGTGTCAACTATGGTGAATTGGATACGGTTGATTTTACGAACGAGCACCCTCGTCTTTCCGCTCAACTGATTATCGTTGATAAAATAGGATCCGACGCGATTGCGCAAATCTTTGGCCTTACCAATATAGATAAGCTCACCCTCCTTATCAAAATATTGATAGACTCCCGGCTTGTGCGGGATCCGTTTCAGTTCCTGTTTATAATCAAAAGTATCCATTGAAAACAACTGTGCCAGTCATTAAATTGCTAACTGAATTTAATGACTGGCATCTTGCATATTCTTTTATTCTAAAACCCTAATCTATCATCATCCAAATTCTCGTCCGTTGCCGGTCCAGTCCCATTGAATGGTGCATATTTACTACAATCAATTTCTTTGGTCAATCCTCCAGATGGCAATGGAAAATCTTCCTTGGTATAATTCAGCTGGCTATCGCCATAAATTTTTTGCATATAGTAGGCAAATACAGGCATAGCAGCACGAGCCCCTTGCCCTTCATTGGTACTGTAAAAGCTAATACCACGATCCTCTGCACCTGTCCATACACCTGTAACCAATTGCGGAGTCACACCGATAAACCACGCATCAGAGTTATCATTTGTCGTACCGGTCTTTCCTCCTATCGGATAGTTCAATTTATAAAACCACTTGATACGCGTAGCCGTACCCCCATCTACCACCCCCTTCAACATATTCACCATGATATAGGCCGTTTCACTGTTTAGCGCTTTAACAACCTTTGGTGCTTTTTCATAGATAGTTGTGCCATTCTTATCCTCTATCCGCATAATCATTGTAGGCTCTACCCACGTCCCACTGTTCACGAAAGCTGAATAAGCTCCTACCATATCAAATACCGAAGCATCATAAGCCCCTAATGAAATGGATGGGTAGGCTGGGATATTGGTCGTGACGCCCATTTTCTTCGTCAAATTGGCTACAGATGTAGCTCCGACTTCATTTATCAAATAGGCTGTAGCATAATTTTGGGAGTAAGCCAATGCCTTTTTCAACGTAATAGGATCTCCTCCTTGCACGGTCCCTCTAGGTGTCCAATTACCATAGGTCTGTTGATGATTGGGCACGGTATAACAAGGAGAATACCCATTATCGATGGCTACAGCATAGGTAAATGGCTTAGCAGTAGACCCCACCTGACGTGTCCCGAGCTTAACCTGATCATACTTAAAGTGCTCAAAATCTATCCCTCCTACCCAAGCTTTAATATGTCCTGTCTGTGGTTCCATAGACATCATCGCATTGCGCAAGAAGAGCTTGTTGTATTTGATAGAATCCATCGGGGTCATGACGGTATCTACACTACCTTTCCAGGTAAATACATTCATCGGAACTTTGGTATTAAAAGCTTTTTTAATATCCTCTTCGGAGGCCCCTTGCTCTTTCATCACCCTATAACGATCTGAGCGCTTCATCCCTGACACCAATAATTGTGCATTCTTACCCGAGAACGGCGTGCGCCCCTTCCATTGTCGATCAAAACTGGCCTGCAACTCGCGCATGGCTTTCTTTTGTGCATCCTCGGCATACTGTTGCATCGTATAGTTGAGAGTCGAATAAATTTTTAGACCATCACGATCCAAATCATATGGTGTACCATCGGCTTTGGTGATGGACAATCTGGCAAACTCCTTTTTTATCTCCTCTTTGAGCACAGCTCTAAAGTAAGGAGCCAATCCTTCACCATAATTAGAGATTCTTAATTTTAATCCCAATGGCTTAGCGGCGCTTTCTGCTTCCTCTGCTTGGGTGATGAAATTTTCGTTGTACATATTATCCAAGACCGTATTTCGCCTAGAGATGGCACGCTCTGGGTATCGAATAGGCGAATATGCTCCAGGCCCCTTCAGCATGCCCACTAGCAAAGCTGCCTGCTCAGCAGTCAACTTATCAGGAGTAGTATTGAAATAAGTCCGAGCCGCTGATTTAATACCAAAGGTATTATAGGCACCAAAGTCTACGGTATTGAAATACATAGTGATGATTTCTTCTTTGGTATAATTTCGTTCAAGACGAACCGCCGTCACCCATTCTTGAAACTTTTGGAAGATTCGCTTAGAGAAGCTTTTAGCTCGTCCATCAGAGAATAGGTTCAATGCCAATTGTTGTGTAATAGTACTTCCGCCCTGCTTATTGCCCGTCATGGTGTGAAAAATCACAGTCATAGTACGCCAATAGTCAATACCCGAATGTTTATAGAATCGCTTGTCTTCGGTAGATACCAAAGCCTGTACTAAATAGGGGGACAATTCACTATACTTGACATTTGAACGATTTTGCACATAATATGTACCTAACACCTTGTTGTCCTCAGTCAATACTTCCGAAGCGAGGTTGCTCTTAGGATTTTCGAGGTCTTGAAACGACGGCAGCTTTCCGAACACCCCAAGCCTAACACTTAAGATAAACAAAAAACCGAACAGTACACACGCGATAATGATTTTCCAAAAATTGACCGTATACCGTTTAATATCCTCCTCTGTCAGTTTACTTTGTTTTGATACTCTCTTCATTTTAATATTTCAATAGTTGACACCTATTGCTCAGAATAAACCTTTTGATAATTTTTAATCTGAATACCATCAGTTAACGTGCCAATTGTCTCTTTTGTCGCTACAAAAGTATTATAAATTTCGGCAGGTACCTTCATAATATCGCTCATCAACGGTGAAATTCTAGCTTCGTAGGTCTTAACTTCTTCATATGTATGGAATGGACCCACAAAAATCAGTTGGTTTTCACCGTTTATATTTCTAAGGATGTGTTCTATTTTTGCCTGTGCGTATCGAGTTCTGTTGAACTGACCTATTCCGTATCGGGTAGGCGCGAGGTTAACAGAAGGACTTTCAACATTGATCACATAGAAATAAACACCTTTATCTGGAAGCAGTTCCTTGTCACGATAATCGTTGGGCCCCAAATCAATCTTTGCTTGACCCGGTGTAATATTCAATCCTTTAAGCTCCACATTGGCATTCACTTCGCCGTTTACACCTATGTTGGATTTGGCATCACCTTTTGTCAACTCGCCAGCCTGTAGCTTCTCAATCTCCTTTACCTTCTCTTCCACTTTAGCAACGACCTCCTCCTTTTTTACCGGCTCTTCCTTTTTTATAGGTTCCACTTTCTCTACAACTTTCTTCTCTTCCACTTTCGCAACGACCTTTTCTTTAGGCTTCTCCTTTTCTGGTATCTTTTTGGTAGGCAGGGCAATTCCAGTCCGATAATCTCCATTAATGGACAATGCTGGCCACTCAGTCATCGAAGGTTCATCAACAAAGGCAATCCGATCACTTTTAATATCCTGTAACGCATTTACACGGGTATCAAACATAGTTGGATTGTTTTGGACAAAGAGTAGATTCTCTTTAGCAAGTGGTGTAACGAGACTATCTTTAGGAAAATCCAACACGATTTTATCTAAAGATTTCACAAAATCATCCACCCGGCCCACACGACCTACGGCAAGGGATTGGAGGTATCTCAACTGCGCCACAATACTTTGTTTATCCTCTGTATGTTGGAGTTCTTCATCCACCTGTTGAATCACGGCAACATGGTCACCGTTGGCGTACAATTCGAAAATCCTTGCATACGCCTTGTCCAGTGTTTCCTTATCACGTTTCACTTTGTCCAAATAATAAGGGTCCTGAGCGACGTGTGCATGTATGGTATTTGGAAACATTTGTATCAATTTTTCCTTATATGCCAATGATTTGGACTTATCAATACCATCGTACATCCGATACAGCGAAAAATAAACTTCTGCAGCTGCAGCTGAACTTGGGTATCGGGCTAGAAAATTTTCATAAGCTATTATCGCCTCCGTTGGATCTTGGGTATAATCCCTGTAGATATTTCCTATTTTAATCAAGTCGTCATGAACGATCTGGTGGATGGAATCGTAAGCGATTTGATTTTGGGGGATTGCTATCTCATATCTTTCTTTTGCCTGAGCTAGCCACGCCTCTTGATCAAACTCTTCAACCTTCTTATCTTTTTTATCTTTCGCGATAGAGGAATCTTGCGCTATCTGCTCCGTATTGGCGGCTACTTCCAAGGCAGATGATTGACTATAACGCCAATTGTCGTTCAATTGCCGATTACCCCACCTTCTTTTGAATTCGGCATTCCCCAACAATATGGCATCCTGATTATTGAAATAGAATTTATTATCAGCGTAGCTGGCATTATTGACCTGAAAATCATTCAGATTGGTCCTTCTGTAAGCGTTATCAACCACCTTCTTTCCCCTCTTCTCCTGCTTCTTTTGTTGCTCAATCTGCAACAATTTCGCCTGAAGACTTTTATCCCCATATTCATGGAGTTTGAGCTCTAGGTCAGATGCATTTAATGCCGCTAACCCTAAGATAGTATCCTGCCAAGCCACTTCCTCAAACACCTGCGTCAAATCCTTCATATAGATTAGCTTCCGCCTCAAGTGATCGACATTCGTATAGTCGGCAGGTAAAACAGTAGCGACACTATCATAATAATTTTGGGCCATTCGATATTCTTTATTATGAAAATAATGATCGGCCATGGTCAAATAGGTCTCTGTAGTTTGATATTGACTCGGGGTCAACTGCTGTAATGATTTTCGGTAATAGGCAAGAGCCTCGTCAATCTTACCTTCGGCATAATAGATATTCCCAATTTCATAGTATATCTGATCCTTATAATCGACATTCTTACCGTCTTTCAACATTTTTTTCAACGGTTTAATTCGAGCATCTATCCCCGTTCCCTTCTCTCCTTGTAAAAAAGCTGCCTGCAAATCTGCCTCAAAGGCCATGTCATAAGAAACGTTACTTTTTGCAATCTTTGAAAAATACTTATAGGATTTCTCCTTTTCTCCGCTTTCCTTATACAACTGCGCCAGTAAGAACGTCCACCTCAATCTATCGACTCTACTTTTCGTTGATTCTGAAGACAACTCTAAATAAGGAATCGCCTCTAGAACCTTACCATTTCGGACAAGAAAATTGGCCTTTGCGGCATTGACCAGTGCTCGGTTGGCCTCACTATCGTCCAAGAACATAAAGGCTGAATCTACGGCGGCAGATGCTTGTGGAAGTCGGCCTATCTGCAAAAGAGCTCTCGACTTCCATGCGTAGGCTACGGGCTTATATTCGGGCTGAGTCTCCGAACTTTTCTTTAAATATTCGAAATATTCAGCAGCGGTGTAATATGATCCTTTGAAATAATTGGCTTTACCAACAATGAGATATGCCTCGTTAATATATTTACTTTCCTGCTTATTATTGATAATCTTATACGCTTTTTGAACAAGAGAATCCATCAATTGGTGTGGATCGCCCTGTGCAGTAGGCTCATCAAATACCGTAAGCTGAACTTGATAGTTTTCCTTCTTCAGTTTGGCAATAGCTCGCTGCTCATCCTCCATCATACGCTTGGAATTATAGAGAATGTTGTACTTGGCGGTGAAGTTCTCCAACTTGTTATAAGTCAACTCTTGGCCGTCTTTATCCTTTTGGGTTTTCTTCTGCTTCATTGACTTACAGCCATACAACAAGCCACTGCAAATAAATACAGTGAGAACAACACGAACATAAGATTTCAATTCGAAGCTTTTATTATTGATAATCATTTAGCTAACTAAAAATTTTGGTGATTAAATTTATAGAAAACACATTGCTGCTATATTTAGCAAAAATATCATTATTTCCCCACTTTAAGTCTTTTACTTTTCCATAAATCTAAAAATTAAATATTTAAGTAGAAAGAACACGACATTTCTTGGCTCCGCTCAGTCCAAACGTGTAGGAGATTGATTTTGTGATTCTAATAAAAGTCTTACCTTTATTTAATCAACATATGCAACAACAAAAAAACTCCGGACTACTCTTCATTTTCATTACAGTGGCCATTGATGTTATTGGCTTGGGAATTATTATACCTGTATTACCGACATTGATTAAGCAATTAACTGGAGGAACACTTAGCGAAGCCTCAGAATATGGCGGATGGCTGATGTTCAGCTATGCTGTTACGCAATTTGTATTTGCATCGGTATTGGGCAACCTGAGCGATCGCTATGGTAGACGCCCCGTCTTATTGCTTTCCCTATTAGGTTTCTGCATCAATTACCTACTCATGGGATTGGCCACATCTATCCTATGGCTGTTTATCGGACGACTTGTAGCTGGCATCACAGGTGCAAGCATGACAGTAGCAGCTGCCTATACTGCGGATATTAGCACTCCTGATCGAAAGGCTCAAAATTTCGGATTATTAAGTGCCGCATTCGGAATAGGCTTTATCATTGGACCTGTATTGGGTGGATTATTGGGTCAGTATGGCCCACGAGTACCGTTCTTTGCTGCAGCGGTGATTAGCTTCCTTAATTTCGCATATGGATACCTCCTCGTTCCAGAATCATTAAAAAAAGAGAACAGAAGACCCTTCGTGCTGAAAAATGCAAATCCAATTGGAGCATTCAAACATTTTGCCAAGTACCCGTTGATAAAACCGTTAATTGTATGCATATTTCTCATTAATGTGGCGGCACATGCTGTTCAAAGCACTTGGTCATACTATACAATGGAAAGATATGGCTGGGACGAAAGAATGGTCGGTATATCTATGGGATTTATTGGCGTATTGTTGGCCGTAGTACAAGCAGGCCTACTCCGCATCATTATTCCTAAATTAGGATTGCCAAAAAGTATTGTAATCGGGTTTGGCCTTTATGTATTTGCATTTCCAATGATGGCATTCTCTTACGAGCCTTGGATGCTATTCGTAGCGAGTGTCCCTTTCGTATTTGCAGGTATTGGTGGTCCAGCAGTGCAGAGTTTTATCTCCAACCACACGCCCGATAATGAACAAGGTCAGATTCAAGGCGGGATTACCAGTATTGTAAGCCTAACAGCAATCATCGGACCGCCCTTGATGAGTAATATTTTTGCTTTTTTCACCAACCACAAGCATCCAACCTATTTTCCGGGAGCTCCATTTCTGATGGCTTCAGCATTGTGCCTTGTGGCTACCATTATTGCAATTATCTATTTTAAAAAAAGAAATCAATCTTCTGAATTCTAGCATCAAAAGTCATTTCTTTCAACATAGAGCCGATATTGCACATTATGCGTCCAATATCGGCACTGATTTCTTTTAATGCTATTTTTGAATCAGACAGACAGCGTAAGCCACAACACCCTCTTGACGACCTATAAAACCCATTGTTTCGTTGGTGGTGGCTTTGATAGAAATATCATCCACTTCGATGCCTGCAGCAGCTGCAATCTTCTCCTTCATCTGCGGGATAAACGGCTTTATTTTAGGTGCTTCCAGACAGAGCATAGCATCAATGTTCCCTAACGTCCATCCTTTGCTTTTCAAAAGGGCGACACACTCCTCCAACAACACCAAACTACTGATACCTTTCCATTTCTCATCTGTGTTAGGAAAATGGTATCCAATATCCTCTAGATTGGCAGCCCCCAATATGGAATCACAAATGGCATGGACCAATACATCCGCATCCGAATGTCCAAATGCTCCCGCATGATGTTCCAAATCTACTCCACCTACGATAAAAGGGTGCCCCTCTTTTATTTGGTGTACATCAAAACCAAAACCTACTTTAATCTTCATCCGTATATAATTATTTATCAACAGTATGTTTTAACACAGTATACATGCGTTCGTTTTGCTCACTCTCGCACCATATTCGAACGAAAGTACGACAAGCTTTGTGAATAATAAAACTCATTACAAGAATAATTGTTATACTTGGGTATGGTGCCGAATGGACATTGATCATTAGAAATTGGTATTTAGTAGATAAAAAGCTACTTCCCAATCATTTTCCCACGCCCATTTAAAAAAAATTATTAGTACTTTTGAAAGATATATATTGATTACAGATACCTTGAAAATGAACATTTCAAATTTTAGTATATCTACGCTTTTGCTTGTAGCGACCAGTATGGCTTTGATTTCGTCTTGTAGCTCAAAAAAAGGCAATAAAGATGTTTCTTCAAAAACGGGTGTAGCTTATAACGATCCTTACAACGGTGGCCTTCACATCAATAGACAGGTCAAGGAATCACCAGGGCCGGGTCTTGTCGCCATAGAAGGAGGTACTTTCGTAATGGGGGGCAGTTTAAATGAAGACTTGGGCTATGCGCACGATAATCTAAAGAGAAGGGTGACGGTCGCTTCATTCTACATGGATGAGACAGAAGTCTCAAATGCGGATTGGCTTGAATATCTCCACTGGATTGCTCAAAATTTTCCAGAGGACGGAGAGATGTATTACAATGCACTCCCAGACTCATTAGTCTGGAGAAACCCACTATCTTATAATGAGCCCTATGTAAATCTTTACCTCAGACATCCTGCTTTTCAAGATTACCCTGTAGTAGGGGTCACGTGGGATCAAGCAAATGAGTACTGTACTTGGAGAACAGACCGTGTAAATGAAAATATACTACGTCAAAGTGGCGTATTGGTAGATTATCAAGCCAACTCTCAGAACAACAATGCTGGCGGTAAATTCAATACAGACATGTATCTGAATGGCCAGCTGAAAGGTGATGGAATCGATGGACAAAATATGCCAAATGACGCTCGTCCAGGTGCTCCTGCCGGTGCAAAACGAACAGTAAGAATGGAAGATGGGATATTGAAACAACCCTATCGCCTTCCTACTGAAGCAGAATGGGAATATGCGGCATTGGGATTGATTGGCAACACGGAAGAAGGAAATATCAACACCAGCAAAATATACCCTTGGAATGGCTTGGGCGTCCGTTCGGCAAATCGTAAGGACCAAGGTCAGATGGTTGCCAACTTTAAGATAACAAGTGGTAACAACATGGGAGTAGCAGGCAATTTAAATGATGGTGGGGATATTACGGTACCTGTTACAAGCTATGCTCCCAACGACTTCGGTCTTTACAATATGGGCGGAAACGTCAATGAATGGGTTGGAGATGTATACCGACAACTTTCTTTTGAAGACTTTGAAGATTTTAATCCTTTTCGTGGAAATGTCTTCACCAACAATAAATATGAAGACGCCGAAAATCGTATTCTTGCAAAGGACAAGTATGGCAGACCTGTAAAAGTACCTGCTAAAGCTCCAAGAAAACAATCTTGGGCAGAGCTTCAGGCAGCTAAAAACGGTGGAGACAGCGCAGCCGTTGGAACAGGTTATAATAATGATGCAAGAGGATTTGATGACGAAATAGACCCAAAACTATACGGAAACACCACATTGGTCAACAACAACTCTCGTGTGTACAAAGGAGGATCCTGGAATGATAGAGCATATTGGTTAAATCCAGCAACAAGAAGGTTTATGCAACAAAACCAATCGAATGCAATGACTGGATTCAGATGTGCCATGACAATGGTTGGCAATGTTTTTGGTCCCGCGTCTAATCAACGGATCAAAAGCGGAAAAAAGGCTAAGAGTAACAAAAAGGCCAAATCAAACGCTGGAGATTCAAGAGTATAAAAAAATTGTAAAACAAAAAAAGGTCATGTTCAAAAACAACATGACCTTTTTTTGTTTTACTACTGGGATACAACCTATCTTACGACAATTTGTATCCATTATGATATTTGGCCTTCATGAGTGCATTGGCGCCTTGATCGTCGAATCGCCTCTTTTTAGCATCCCAATGAATTTTCTTTCCTACTCGATAGGCAATATTCCCCATTTGCGAGAAGACCGCAATATGTGCCCCAGCCTCAATAGGTGTATTTAACATTCCGGCCTCTCTTCGTTGAATGGCCTGGACAAAGTTTGTCGTGTGCATATCCAATCCATTGTCTGTCGGTTTCTGAAGCGCAATAGCCTCCATTTTCTTCCCCTCAGGAATGACTTCCCATCCCTTTCTATTCAGCACCAATGTTCCGTTTTCCCCAATAAAAGCGACACCGTGATCTTTGCCATATGGTCCCAGCACAATACCCTTAGTATGCTCCCAAATGATATTGAATCCGTCAAATTCGTACACCGTATTCAACGTATCGGGAGTTTCAGAGGCATCTGTCGGATATGCGAATTTTCCGCCAGACGAGACGACCGATTTTGGCTCTGAGACTTTCATCCCAAGAAGTGCATAATCTAACATATGAACGCCCCAATCGGTCATTAGCCCACCAGCATAATCCCAAAACCATCGAAATTCGAAATGGAAACGATTTGCATTAAATGGCCTAGTTTTCGCAGGTCCAAGCCACATCGCATAGTTGACACCCGCTGGCGGTTGACTATCTGGCACGACAGGCACTTCACTCTTCCAACCCACGTATGACCAAGCCTTCACCAATCTAATCTTTCCAAGCTTTCCAGAGTGTACAAGCTGCATTGCATCTGCAAAGTGCTTCTGACTCCTTTGCCACTGTCCAACCTGAACGATACTATTGTACCTTTTGGCAGCGGCTACCATCGCATCACATTCCTCAATACTATTACCAAGGGGCTTCTCCACATACACATGCTTTCCGGCCTTACAAGCATCAATCATCTGTAAAGCATGCCAGTGATCTGGTGTCCCAATAATCACGGCATCTACATCATCTGATTTGAGCAGTTCCCGGTAATCTTCATAGGTCCTAACGGTTATACCTTTTTGAGCCAGTTCGCCCACTCTTTTTTTCAACACATTTGCATCTACATCACAAATGGCGGTACATACCACATCGGGATGCTTGATGATGGAACTCAGATTGGACCAGCCCATGCCATTGATACCAATAGCAGCCACGCGCACCTTTTGCCCTTGAAATGCAAATGAGGACAGCACTGGCGAGAGTATAGCAGCGGTACCTAATATAGATGAGTTCTTCAGAAATATTCTTCTTTTCACGAGTTTATTATAAGGTTTAGTAAGATAATAAATACAAGATAGTCAGTAAGAAGAACAAAAGAGGAAAGAAATCGGTAAAAAAATGGCGACAAAAGTTGACAATGCTCATTAAACCGAACAAACGAACTTATTGAAATCACAATACGAGTTAAAACTCGTACGTTTAGAAAGGTGCTTTCATAAAAAAAGGTTGCCTAATCTGCAACCTTTTTTATTCTTTATTAGAACGTAAGCAACATATGGCTATACGGTCGTCTCCTCTTCTATAGGGGCAAACTGATCGAATAAGTCATTAAATGCTTCATAATCTTCATCTCCATCGGGTTGGAATATTTGAATATCCAAACTTTTAGCATGATCGATAATTTCCGTCGAAACCCCTTCATCTGCAACCACTACCACATCAGTAAACGCCAATGCCCCTTTGTATACATCGACATAGCTTCCTGACCCATAATGTGCCGCGTCTTCAGCAGTCATAGCACCTTCAGGTGCAATACTTGCGTATTTCTCACCAAGAGACCCTGTGCCAAATCCTTCTTCATTATAAAGCGAATACATGACCTTAGCTCCTTTGAATGCAGGATCATCTTTGTAAGTCGTCTTTAGATAAGCAGGTACCAAAGCTGAGAACCAACCATGGCAATGTACTACATCCGGCGACCATCCCAACTTCTTAACAGTCTCCAATACACCTTTACAGAAAAATACTGAACGCTCGTGATTATCTTCGAAAAAGTCGCCATTTTCATTGCTGAAAATCTTCTTACGTTGAAAATAATCCTCGTTGTCCAAAAAGTAGACCTGCATACGCGCTGCTGGCAGTGATGCCACCTTAATAATCAATGGATTGTCGTCATTATCCACCACAATATTCATTCCTGACAATCGAATTACTTCATGAAGACGATTTCTACGCTCATTGATATTACCAAAGCGAGGCATTAAGATTCTGATTTCAAAACCTTTTTCTTGCATTGCTTGAGGTAGTTGGCGTGTTATTTCAGAAATTTTACTTAATTCGAGGAAAGGCGACATCTCGTGGGTTACAAACAATATCTTCGTTTTTGCCATCTCCAGTTATTTAGTTATTTAATAGAACAGTAAAATCGGTCCACAAAGATACAGATTATTTATGACTTTCACAATTCACTCCAAATCCTCGCTTTAGAATAACAAAATAATTCCCCAATTTTGCTTCTCAAAAAAGTTTTAAAACGTGAATATATTTAAGACCAAAAAAGAGCTTCAAGAATACCTATCCAGCTCTCAACAGAGAGAAAAAAAGGTAGCATTAATTCCTACAATGGGAGCCCTACACGAAGGCCACATATCACTCATTGAATATGCTAAACCATTAGCAGACATACTGGTGTGCAGTATTTTTGTCAATCCAACCCAATTTAACGACCCACAAGATCTTGAAAAATATCCCCGTCCAATCGAATCGGATATTAAACTCCTAGAGGCAGCTTCTTGCGATATTCTTTTCATGCCCTCGGTAGCGGAAATGTACACCACCCAAGAGCAGTGGCATGTTGATTTAGGTGAGCTCGACCGAATCTGGGAGGGTGCCCATCGTCCAGGCCACTTTCAAGGAGTGACTCAAATTGTCTACAAATTATTCACATTGGTACAACCAGATATCGCTTGCTTTGGTCAAAAGGACTTTCAGCAAGTCATGGTAATCAATCGGATGATCCAAGAAAAAAAACTTGATGTAGAGCTGGCTATTTGCCCAATAGTAAGAGATGAGCATGGACTGGCTTTGAGCTCCCGAAACACCAGGCTATCTTTGCAGGGTAAACTTACGGCACTTGCTCTCTCGAGGTCATTGGAATATGTGCGCAGTCACTTTGAGAACAAACCACTGGAAACTCTTAAAGAGGACGCACAAAATATTCTAGAAAGCGCAGAGGGAGTTGAACTGGAATATTTTACCATATGTGAAACAACATCCTTATCCGAAGCTACTGAAATAGAAGTAGGAAAAAAATATGTTGCACTGGTAACTGCCTGGGTGGAAGGAGTGCGCCTGATTGATAATATGATTTTGAATTAATTGTCATAAAAACACCGTCAAAGCGAATTTATTTATTTAAAAATCTAACTTTGTATTATGATAATTGAGGTAATGAAGTCCAAGATTCATCGAGTACGAGTGACGCAAGCCGAACTCAACTATGTTGGTAGCATCACAATCGATGAAGATTTAATGGATGCGGCAAATATTATTGCCAATGAAAAAGTGCAGATTGTAAACAACAATAACGGGGCTCGATTGGAGACATATGTCATCCCCGGCAAAAGAGGATCAGGTACCATTTGTCTCAATGGAGCTGCAGCACGATTGGTGCAAGTCGGAGATATTGTCATCATCATCTCCTATGCACAGATGGACATGGATGAAGCTAAAAAGCATATTCCTACTTTGGTATTCCCAGACGACCACAATAGATTAATAAAGTAGACTAGCTCCACGCGGCTACTCGTATACGATAGTTTTCACCTATTTTTTTAAAGATTTCATCGACCTCTCTAATTCATTCATTAGAGAGGTTCTTTGTGTTATCCTGAATTACTACAATTGGGGGATTGATAGAGACCAAATTTATATCTAATCAGGACTTAATAGGGCTTTTATACGGACTTCATTCGGACATTATTCGGATAAATCCCTATAAGGTCCCTATTATACCCCAATTAATCCCCTGTTATTATCTTGGTAAATAGAAAATTGCCCCCTAATCATTCCCCATTTGCCCATATCCCTATCTATAACGTATAGACAAACTCCGGAAACAATTTCAACAGACTGACAATGAATCATTTACAGAAATTTATTAACTATTTTTAACACTATGTGTAGCAAAATTTATTTATCTTGCGTTCTATCTCTC
The DNA here is from genome assembly GCA_000783305.1 of Sphingobacteriaceae bacterium DW12. Taxonomy (GTDB): domain Bacteria; phylum Bacteroidota; class Bacteroidia; order Sphingobacteriales; family Sphingobacteriaceae; genus Sphingobacterium. The sequence goes on from JROE01000009.1 coordinate 124,923, forward strand.
AGATAAGACCAACAATATCTTATTCAAAAGCAGAAAATGACAAAAAGAAAAATCGGAAACGTGTGGATTATTGGAATAGCAATCATTGGGCTACTTTCTTCCTGTATGAAAGATGGCGACGTGTTCAATGATTACGAACAATATGAAAGAGACGTACTTGTCATCGAAAATTATGTCAAGGTTAACCTGCCCAAAGCTATAAAGGACTCTACGGGAATATGGTTTGAATTGATTAAAGAAGGGGAAGGAGAAAATTTCCAGTACAAGACAGAAACAGTGACAGACCCTAGAACAGGACAGAAAGTGGTACGAGCATTGGCCCCTATCATCACCGTTCGCTATACGACCAAACTCCTTGATGGTACCGTGGCACAAAGTGAGCAAAAACCGGAGGGCATCTCGGTTCCATTCATCGAACAGCCCGCTTCATGGCAATTGGCTTTTTTGCCATATGAAATCCCCGGAGTTACTACACAAATAAAGGGGTTGACTCGGAATGGATTAAAACCAGGCAGCATTATCCGATTCGTAACTCCATCTTTCTATGCTTATGGTAACGTAACGATAGGTAAAATACCAGCCAACTCCCCTTTAGACTATACAATCGAAGTATTGAAGATGGAGAATAAAACAGATAACAAATAGCTAACACAAATTATAATTAAATAAAAAAAATGAAAAACGTATTAAGACTTATTGCAATCGGACTAGTGGGTACTTTTATTTTCACTTCTTGTAATAAAGGTGATGATTTTGATTGGAATAAATATGAGGAAGAACAGCGGAGGGAGCAAGCAAGGATAGATTCAACGCTAAATGCTCAAAAGAAAGTCCTTAAGGATTTTGTGGAAGACCCTGATAATGGATTTACCAATCCGCAGCTTGATGATTCAACCGGAATTTGGTACCAAGTTATTACGGAAGGTGAAGCATCGTCCTATACTTATGCCTTCAATTCTCAAGGAACAGGGATAGTTGCGCCAAATGTAACTGTTAAATTCAAGGGTACATTCTTAGACGGGAAAGTAGCTGAGCAAACAGAAGCAGACAAGACAACCGTATTTCAACTAGGTAGCCGTCCTCTTGCATGGCACAAAGCATTCTTGCCACGTGCTATATCATTCAACAATCAGGAAGTAAAAGTTGGTGGCCTGACAGTTAACGGGTTAAAGAAAAATTCAAAAATCAGATTTGTATCCCCATCTATATATTGTTTTGACAAAGGAACAACTTTGAATGGCGTTACTATACCAAAGGACTCACCTCTTGTCTACGTAATAGAAGTGACAGATATTAAGAATACAAACTAAATTAATTTCCTTACTTCTTTTTTCCATGAGAATAAAAATTGCTCACTATATCTTACTTCTTATTGTAACCGCTTTTTCTTTGTCATCATGCTCAGATAATGGAGACTTCTTTGACCCCAAACAACGATTTGAGGAAGAAAAACCGATTATCAAAGCATATGTAGACCAACATATTCCGGAAGCAATATTAGACACCAACCTCGGTATCTGGTATGAAATCATTAGTCCAGGCACACCTGGTAGCTATATATACAAAGTCGAGGATAGCCAAAATGCGAAGGTAATTGAGGCAAATACAAAAGTGAAATACTCGGTTACATTAATGAATGGCACTGTTGTTGAAAAAAATGATACAGGAATAGAATTTATGGTTGCAGCAAATCTCAATACAGGAGCGAAATCTGTCATCAGTGCTTGGCTATATGCTTTTTTCCCTGCGAAAATTGGTGAGTATAACCTAGGAGGATTGACCATTAACGGTCTCCAAAAAGGTGCCAAAATTAGATTTGTAACGCCTTCACTCCACGCCTATGGACATCAAGCTGTTGGCAAGATTCCGAGTGACTCACCGCTAGATTTTACGATAGAAGTCCTTGACATCAAGGAGTAAGCATATTTTATCTACCGAAAAGAAAGGTTATCAGGCTGAGCTTGGTAACCTTTTCTTTTTTTGTATTAGATTACTCCGTAATCAGACAAAATAACTATTTACCTCTTTCCTTTATATTTGGCGTCATTCAGAATCAATTGGGCATCCTCTATCGCAAATAACTCTGGAAGGCTCATGTCAGGATGCTTATCCATATATCGGCTCACAATCTGCCAACCTATATAACTACCTAGTTTAGGTGCAGATTCATTATTCTCGCCCAGCTCAGGCGTGAAAGGCGCTTCAGCAAAATATTTCTGTATCCGCAAATAATCCGTATTATACAGCAGATCTTCCTGCAAGAACCAAGACCAGATATCCTTCTCATAGGCTTGCGCCCATAGTATCTGCTCTGTACTATAGCCAATCTTAAGACTATCTGCAACCTCAGGCATAAATATATCCATTGCATACAACACTTTGCCATGGTATATCATGTGCTGCAAAGTATTGACGTCACCATTTGGCTGTGGATAAAGTTCTTGCCTAACAAAACTCTCGGTGATGCGTGGTACGATATTCTCAGGAGTGAATCGCCGAGAAATATACCGAGGTACAGTAGATACCAAGGAGGGATAGAACTTAGCGTTGGCCCCCAAAAACATATCAAGTCCAATTCCCATATAGTCCTCTCCAATTGGCGTCTGAACTTCAAATCCAGAATAAAACGACACCATCCTGGGTACTTGGATAGTAGGAAAATAATATTTGATTCGCTTAAAAGCATCGGTGAGACCTTGCTCTTGTTCCTTTAAATCTGGAAATACATGCTGGACCTCTGCCTTTAGGGCCTGGAAGTCTGGTTGTCGAGCTATGGTTTCCAGGTTCTTTTTCACTTGGACGCTATTGTCCGGATTACCGGCATGCAGCATCAATTGTACAAAATCAATATAAAACTGTCCATATTTTTTTTGCCATGCCGCATTCTGTTCGAGTACCTTTGTCGAGTCCAATTGACTAAAATCTTGATCAAAACGCTCTATCTTGATAGATAAATCAATTTTTGAGGTATCGACATCACTATCTCTCTTTTCTTTACATGAAATAAAAACAAGTATGAAAAAAAAGAGATAGATTTGTATAGTATGCAGGGACTTCATGATAATTCTCATTTTGTTTCAAAATAAAGCATAAATAATTACAAAATCTATTCTGTATCAAATATGGCACGTTTATTCCGCTACCTCTTTTTAGGCATTGCTCTCCTCACAACAGTTTCAGGATTCGCACAAAGCTATGAAGATAAAAACATTTCATTGGGCCTTACTGTCAACCCCAATATTGGATGGTTCAACTTTGATGATGATAGTGATGTTAAAGGAGAATCCAAAGCTGGCTTTTCTTATGGTCTAATTGCGGATATTGGTTTTGCCCGTAACTACTACTTTTCAACAGGATTGTTGATCAATACCCTTAAAGGTAGAATGGAATACCCTCAAAACGCATCTTCTGTAAGTAGGGACATACGTTTACAATATGCTGAAATTCCATTGGCGATCAAGATGAAAACCTCATCCATGAACACTGCTCGCTATTACGGACAATTTGGACTGACAACGGGTATTAAGGTTTCGAGCAAAGAGACACTGGATGATGGAGAGAAATCGAGGGGTATTGATGGCGCCAGCTTACTGAGATTAGGACTACAGATTGGCGGAGGTGTCGAATGGCGGTTGGACAATAATCTTGCTGTCTTGACGGGGATTTCTTACAATAATGGATTCACCAAAGCCTTCGACGAAGGAAAACCAAAGGTTTCTTATTTCGGGTTGAACATTGGATTGCTTTTTTAACCTAAACAGCTATCACATTAAATTGTCTGGTTACCATCGGGAACCTTTTAAATTAATTATACTCTAATGAAAGTAGCATTAGCACAGCTAAATTATCATATCGGAAATTTTGAAAAGAACAATGCTTCCATTCTTGAAGCCATACAGCAGGCAAAGGCTCAAAATGCAGCATTAATAATATTTGCGGAGCTGGCTATCGGAGGATATCCCGCCAAAGATTTACTTCGTAATACAGCCTATCTACAAGCATGTAACCACTCGATTCAATTGATTGCTGATCAATGTACGGATATCGCTTGTATCATCGGAGCACCTATATACAATACAAATGCCGAAGGCAAAGCGCTTCATAATGCTGCGCTCTTCATCCAAAATGGAGAAGTCATGCACATTAGTAAAAAAGGACTGCTCCCAGATTATGATGTTTTTGACGAATACCGCTATTTCGAACCCTCCAGACATTTTTCTTGCTTTGAATTCCAAGGAACAAAAATTGCGCTAACCGTCTGTGAGGATCTTTGGGATGACGATAGCTCAAACTCCTATGTAGGAGATCCTATGGCCGAACTGCTGAAAGAAGACCCGGAGCTGATTATCAACATTGCAGCTTCTCCTTTTTCTTATACACACTTTGAAAATAGATTACACATCCTAAAAAAGCAAATATCTCGTGCTAAATGCCCACTTATATATGTTAATCAGATAGGTGCCCATATGGACATCATATTTGATGGACGATCACTTGCACTTGATAAACAAGGCGACATCTGTTGCGAGCTAGCCAAGTTCGAAGAAGACATTCGCTATATTGAATATATCAATGGGGATATCTGTTCCAGCAGTCCAACGCCGAAGGCGGCATCATCTGAAATCGCTTTAATTCATGAGGCACTGATTTTGGGACTTCGGGACTATTTCAGCAAATCCGGTTTCTCAAAAGCCACCTTAGGCTTGTCTGGGGGACTAGATTCAGCAATAGTAGCCGCTCTGGCCTGTGAAGCACTTGGGGCAGAAAATGTAATGGGGGTCCTTATGCCATCCATATATTCTTCTGACCATTCTTTAAAAGACGCTTTAGATCTTGTGAAAAATACCGGGTGCAAACACCAAATTATTCCGATTAAAGATGTAGCTTCAGCTTTTGAACACACACTCCAAGATACTTTTCAAGGGCTGAGCACCGATATTACAGAAGAGAATATCCAAGCTAGGACAAGAGGAACATTACTCATGGCCATCTCCAACAAGCTAGGCTACATTGTGCTCAATACGTCGAACAAAAGTGAGGCTGCTGTAGGATACGGTACACTATATGGTGATATGGCGGGTTCAATCAGTGTCATCGGTGACGTTTACAAAACCCAAGCTTACGAACTCGCAAAATACATCAACAGGAATCGGGAGATTATCCCCATCAATACCATTGTCAAGCCGCCATCGGCCGAACTACGCCCCGATCAAAAGGATTCGGATTCACTGCCGCCTTATGAATTGCTGGATGGAATACTGTACCTACTAATCGAAATGGAAAAACCGGGTTCGGAAATTATCCATCTGGGCTATGACATGGAGGTGGTACAACGGATAACTAAGCTGGTCAACAATGCAGAGTTCAAAAGATTTCAGGCCCCACCAATACTAAGGGTGAGTCCAAAGGCTTTCGGAAGCGGGCGTTCCATGCCACTTGTAGCAAAATATACTTTTTAACCGTTTTGTAATTAAACCTTTAAAGGAGAAAGGTGTCTTAATATTACTTAAGTAAAAAAGATAAATTAATCATAATTTTGAAAGATCAGTTGACTGTATCATTAAGATTAGGATGTTATTATTAACTTAGTACAACAAACGGATTCACCATCTAGTGAATCATAAAGTAAAATTATACAGAGATGAAAAAGATAATATATTTCCTCGCACTTGGACTTATGCTCGTAGTGGCATCATCCTGCTCGTCGTATAAATATAATACGACGCGAGTACAAGAGTTAGATTTTAGTCAATATAAAACCTATGGATGGCTTCCACCTATAGATTCTTTATCAAAGGACTATTTCAACAATGATATTGCTAGACACAATATCATGAGTACCGCAAATAAGGAAATTGAAGCTAGAGGGCTGACATATAGTAAAGAAAATCCAGACCTACTCTTCAGATACGTTAGTATTGTCAACAATAAGAGCCGTCTTGTATATGGTAATACATACTGGGGATGGGGTGGTCCTTGGGGATTTTATAGACCTTGGGGATTCTACGGTGGTTACTCTTACCCAGTTGGAAAAGAGCGCTATCGCTACAGCCACCTGATCATTGAAGCCATTGACAGAAAAACGAATTCTGTTGTATGGCAGGCGAGAGGATCGCATGAAATAGACAACCCAGAAAAGGCAATCAATAATCTGCCAAAAGTTGTATCAGGTATTTTGAAACAATATCCGATTCAGATAAAAAAATAAAAATAGGAGCAATTGCTCCTATTTTTATTAGAGGTCTTGTAGCATGTCTACCAAAAAAGTTCTATTGTTGGCCTGTACATGTCTCTATTCTTTATGGACAAGAGACTTATTTCAATAGCGACAATGGAAAATCTTCAACACGTTCACATGATAATTGCTCCATCATTTGTTTGAGATGTGCCTTAAACATGGATATAGTGTGATCGCCCCCTTGATCTCCCAAAGCACCTACTCCATACATAAATGGTCTCCCCATAAACGCAAAGTCAGCTCCCACGGCCATGGCTCGTCCAATGTCAACACCTGATCGCATACCACCATCAACCATGATTTTAATTTTATCTTTGTATAGAGGATTGGATACCAAACGTTGAAGCGATGCTATTGAAGACTCGCCGGCATCGATTTGTCTGCCTCCGTGATTGGATACAATCACTCCATCGACACCGATATCAATGCACTGTTGCATATCTTCCTCTGTCACGATTCCTTTGAGTACTAGTACTCCTTTCCACTGCTCACGGATAGCCTTAATCTTGTCAACATCAACACGTCCCGTAAAGGTACGATTCATAAATTTTCCGAGTTGGGTCATATCCAAACCCTTTTCCATATAAGGTTTAAGTGTTGCAAAGGAAGGTATGCCGTGTTTCAATGTCTGGATTCCCCAACGTGGACGTATAGCTGCTTGGAATATATTGGCAATATTCATCTTTGGAGGCATAGATAAGCCGCTTTTAATCTCACGATAACGTAAGCCAAATGACGGAACGTCAACCAACACCACCAATACAGGACATGCTACATCGCGCAGTCTACGTAGGATATCATCTCGCAAAGAGTTTTCAGTTGGATGGTACAACTGAAACCAAGCCTTTCCGTCTGACACCTCAGCGATACGTTCAATGCTACTAGTGGATACTGTACTAAGAATATACGGTACATTATGTTTGGCCGCAGCCTTGGCCAATATTTCTGGAGCATTGGGCCACATGAGCCCTTGAAGGCCTACAGGAGAAATACCAAAAGGGGCTGCATAACGTGTTCCAAACAAATCAATACCCATATCAATACCCTTGTATGCCTTTAAATAATGGGGCTTTAAGAGGATTTTTTCATAATCGGATTTATTGAGGCGAAGATTGACTTCTTCATTGCATCCACCTTCTAAATAATCGAAGGCAAATTTAGGCATCCGTGATTTTGCCTTTTTCTTTAGATCCAATATAGATGGATATTTGGGATTATATTGAATGATATTCTCACTCATTTCATTTATGGTTTAGGATTGTAAAAACGCTTGCTAATGTAGGAATTATTCATATAAAATCCCTGATTATCTTTAGATTGTTGCTTATACTGATGCCCTCAGCGTCAAGTAAAAAGGGACTTCTATCTTATCATTTTTCTTTTTCTTAATCAGATTGGCTGCATATTTTCCCATCAACTCAAAATCCGTAGAAATAGTTGTGATCCCATTGAGGATAAATTTCTTAAGCGGTGTCTCATTATACGAAATAACACCTACCTCACTTCCAATTTGTAATTTTTTCTTAATAATCTTATCCAGCAATTGTACCAAATCATCCTCCGCAAGATTAATATAGCAAACACATTTGTCTATTTTTTCCTGATTCAAATCACTTACCAATATATGATTGAATGCATATTGCTGACAAAATTTGTAAAAACCTTTTATAATGGCCTTGGGATAATCGCTATTATCCGGAAAAATCAATTTTAAGGTTTCGTACTTACTCAGTGACGGAAGGGCCTCCTCCAACGCTCCATAGATATCTTTTTCATAATTCTCAAAAACAGCCGGAAATTCATAGTGGATATCATCTATATATGTGCCTAGTAAAACTAGTTTACCCGTAGGAATCAGCTTATTGATAACTTCTGCCGCTTGATCACGTCCTTCTTTAAAATGTGGAAAAAGAACATAATAATCATATGTCTTGGTTAGATTGCCTAATAATGTACGTAAATAAGAGAGATCGCTATTATATACAAAGAGGTCTAATGCTGCATCATCCCCTAATTCCTTAGCGAAGGAATCATATACTATTTTCTTGTGAGCGCTCAGCTTATTGAGCAACAAAGCAATTTTTTGCCGTTGCTTGACATCTGAGGTAGCAACATAGTACCCCTTTCCCGGGATGGAAGCAATGACCCCTTTCACCTTCAAAAATTTATATGCCTTTTCTACCGTATCACGTGATATATCGACGTAAACACTAAGCTCATTAATGGAGGGAAGTGTATCATCTTTCACTAAACTGCCATTCTTAACCGCATCGGTAATGGCAAACGCAAGCTGCTGATATTTGGGTGTGGCTGAAAAATCACTGATTTGTATCGTATGTAAAAAGTCTATTGTAGATTTAGTCATGGTTTATGGTTTAGTTTGCGCGCCAAAGCTCAGCGTTCCGATTTCTTATCTGGTTCTTTCAAAAATAACACATTGCATTTAAAAAATGATGCATTTGGCTTAGATTTGATTCGCACCGCTTACAGTATGTCCATAAAAGAACCGACTATTTCTCCATACTGACTTGATAATTTCCTGAGCCAAGCTTAATTTTAAAGTATTTTCCTTCTTGTGCGACACTTTTCACCAATTGACTTTTCGAAATCAATTCACCATTCAGGTAAGCTTTTGCCAGTGAAGGTGTTTCTAAATAAAAATAGACGGTGGTATTCACCGGAATTTCAAAGAAATGTGATTTTTTCTGACCGGAATAATCCCACCCGCTCTTGATGACTCCGGCAATAGAGCGATAAGAGCCACTGACCTTACTAACGTCCATATCTTTACTGGGTATTTCGGGCTTAATGATGAAAGATTGAAAACCTCTTTCGAGGGGCTTAATACCAAGCATATTCTCAAACATCCATTCATTGACAGCACCAAATGCATAGTGACTAAAGGAGTTCATAGCTGCATTATGGACAAAACCCTTATCCTTAATATAACTATCCCATCGCTCCCAAATGGACGTCGCACCATTCAGCACTTCATATCCTAAAGAAGGATATTCTGTACTTAGTAAGAGGCTATAGGCTTTGTCCGAAGATCCAGTCATGGATAATGCAGGCAACAGGGGTTTGAATCCCAAAAAACCGGTTGTCAATTTGTTGCCATTGCGCTCGACCAACTCCCGAAGATGTCCACCTGCTTTCTGAAAATCAACCGAGTCCAACACCCCCATATAAAGCGCGTTTGCATAGGCTGTCTGGGTATGACCCGAAAATCCATTTTGCCCTTCTACATAGCCTGCGCCGTCCCCATATGATGCTTGGTTGACCTTAAACTGACCGTTCTGAGTATAATAGTTAGCAAAAGCTTTCTTGATCGCTAGTGCTGTATTACTATATTTTGTAGCCAAATTCTTTTCACCAATCCCCAAGCACATTTCCTCCATTAGCTTCGCACAGTAGAAATAGTATAGTGTCGCCAAAAGGTCTGGTCCTGTTTTAGCTCCCACAGAAAGCCAATCTCCAAACCCTCCCTTTGGTTCTATTTCTTCAAAACTGCCCTCACGGAGCAATCCGTCGGCATTGGATTTGCTTTCTAGAAAGTCCATAAATTTGTTCATGTAAGGCAGGGACTCCTTCACGACTCGGGTATCATTATAGGCCCTAAACACCTCATATGTGCAGATAATACCAGCCTCTGACCATCCGGGGGAATAAGTATCAGACTGTCGTATGGCTGCCTTTCCATCTACACCGACGGGCATAGGTGCATAGATAGGGAACGCACCATTTGACCATTGTGCGTCATTTAAATCTCGAATCCACTTTTTGTGAAAGACTGCTATATCGCTATTGTAAGCTGCTGATCGGATGTACACCTGTGCATCTCCTGTCCACCCCAAGCGTTCGTCGCGCTGAGGACAATCAGTAGGGATGTCCAAATAATTGGCTCTTTGTGTCCAGACAATGTTGCTGTAAAGCTGATTCAAGAGACTATTATTTGTCTCCAAATGTCCAGCGGTATCCAAATCAGAGCTCATCACCAAGCCCATTAAAAAATCTTTGTCTGGAGCTGAGGTCAATCCAGACACTTCAACAAATTGAAATCCATGGAACGTAAAACTGGGACTCCACTCCTCACCACGACTATCTCCTCTAAGGATATAGGTGTCGGTAGCTCGGGCACTTCTAAGATTCTCCGTGACCAATCGTCCATCCGGATGTAACATCTCTCCATATCTAAATACGAGAGAATCATTGGCTTTTCCCTTGACTTTCAGCTTTACAATTCCGGCAAAATTTTGTCCAAAATCCACAATGTACTTCCCATCATCCAGTCTGTTAATCGTTTTTATGGGTAGCTCCTTGACTACTCGCACCGGATGACTCGGATAGAGTTGTATTTCACGTTGTTCTTTATCTGCAAATACCTGTATAGGATCCCAATCCGAGTCATTGAAATTAGCATTGTTCCATCCAACCTTCTCTTTTCGTGCATCATATTTCTCTCCTTGCAAAAAATCGGACTCACGGACAGCACCAGTGGATGCCTTCCAGCTTTCGTCGGTAATGATGACTTGTCTACTTCCATCTTCAAACAAAATCTCCACTTGTGCTTTTAAAAGTGGAACATCTCCATAGAATGCCCGCACTTGCTTACTGCCAACAAGTAAGGCATAACCAAGGTATCCTGCATACCAACCATCGGAAAGGATTGCCGCAAATGCATTTTCACCGTTTTGGATATAAGGAGTTACATCGTAAATGTTGTAGTAAACCCGTTTATTGTAGTCCGTCCATCCGGGAGCAAAATAATCTTGACCAATTTTGGTTCCGTTGACGAAAAATTCATGAATCCCAAGAGAAGACACATACAATCGAGCGGATTTGACTTTCTTTTCTATTCGTTCCTTTTTTCTCAAGTATGGAGAAGGGGGTAAATGGTAAGTACCCTTCGACGCTAGCTGATTCAAATCATATCCGACCCACTTCGCTTTCCAATCACCTTTATCCAATAGCCCCATTTCCCAAGAACTAGCGCTGCTCCAACTGCCGACTTTACCATCCGTGCCCCAAACCCTCACTTTCCACCAGACCTGTTGACGGGAATTAAGCTGCTTTCCTCCGAATTCAATATGGTTGGTCTGTGACTGCTTTACTTTTTTTGTATCCCAGATATCGCCTATATCTTTTTGTAATTTGTCCAAAGAGGAAGAAACGATTAATTGATATGCAGACTGATACTGTCCGTATCCCTTTGAGGAGAGCTCCCAACTCAATCGCGGAATCCGATCGTCTAAAAAAGGTGTCTTTTTATATTCCGCTCTCAGATTTACCGGAAGCATATCTTCGGCTAGCAAGGGAATAGTGAACTGCAATAGAATAAATAAAATACAATGTCTCATCTCTATAATTTAAAAACCAAAGTCAATTGTCCAATGTCCTAGCGGTAGCACTATACTTTTGCTTTCCTTATCGTACACTACACCCAGCTTGTTGACAGCCTTTTCTAGGTCATTATTATTAATTAATATCTTTTTGATAAAATCCAAGGGGGTTAAGACTACAGCTTTAGTCCCTGCTGGCACCGTCAAGTCTATGGAGCGTCTCTCCGCGGTATTGTTGACAGATACCTCTATTATCCCTTTCACTGTCGATACCCTAGCTTTCGCAAAGGAAATATCTCCCATTTGAGGAGCGACTTGAAAGAGTGAATACCCGGGTTGAAGTGGCTTGATTCCACATAATTCACTGGATAGAATAGTGAGTCCGCCACCACTCCATGCATGGTTTACTGTACCACCACCATACCCCTCATTGCCAATGCCCCAACCTTCAAACAGTGTGGAGAAATACGCATTGTTGACCATGGGTGCAAATCGCTTTTGATGTCTTCTGTTGGCTAAAATGGGTTCATTCATTTTGTACATCGCTTCAAAAACATATTTCTCCATATAGGGGCTCGCGTGTTCCTGATTTGCAAAAACTTTTAAGATTGGGACATATTTATTTCTATCTGCAATGCCGGCTAGAACCGCTAGTGCATGTACCCTGTCGTCTGTACTCTTTTTATACAATGGATCCCGATACTCACTTCCATTCCAAAAACGCGTATTAAACACCTCCTTGAAATGTTGCATCTCTTCTAAAAGTTTCTTGGACTCGGAGGTGTATCCCAACTCTTTTGTCGTCAAGTAACTTCCCTTGAGTGCTAGATAGTACCAGAGATTATACAATAACAACATATCTTTATTCTCGCCCCAATCACCCCATTGCCAACCGCCTTCCCGCAGCAATACTAAACCGTCTTTATCTTTCTCCCATAGCGTTAGGTATTTTCGAATACCAGGATACAAATCCACAAGGATTTGTCGATCTGCGGTATGCATATAGTATGTCCACAGACCGTAGTAGCCAATACTAGCCAAAATCTGATCTGGAAGTTCTTTATCCCAATTACCCGCAGGAATCGGGGCGAACAAGGTACCATCTTCTTTTTGCCAATGGATAAGTTCGTAAAGCCATTTCTTTGCCAAGGCATGCGACTTAGGACACAAAGCGTAAAAAGCCTCTTGCGCTTCCAGTACCGCATCTCCAGTCCACTGTGCTCGTTCGCGATCTGGACAATCCATATAGGTGTCGCGCATCGTAACATATAGGGTCCGATTTGCTTTCTTCCACAAGTTATTGAAAAAGGGATCTGAAGATTCAAAGGCTCCTGCAAAATCAGTATCATATCCTGTTTCCCGATATTTCAAACTATGGATTCTAGCATTTGCCGGAAGTACAAAGTACATAAGGTGTCCATTCATCCAGCCTAAGCTCTCATATTGTTGACGCCCCCCCTTTGTGATATATGTTGCTCGAATATTTTCCGTAGAGCCATTGTAGGTTGAATAATTGTCTGTAAAGAGCTTAATCAAAATACCCGCTTCACTCTCTATATCGAAATAGGGCGTAAACTGCATATTATAGGGCAGCTTACAAATAACAGTATCTCCCTTTCGAATGATGGAGGAAGGCGCAAACTCTTTGAGCCCAAAGTCCTTCCAAAGCGGGATTGGCCTTTTTACAAGATGGTTCCATGGAGCTATCCCTGGAGCACCGTAACTGACAGCCTTACCAAAGCCAACAGGATTAGCGGTGGTCAGATGCCAAGATGTATCTGCTTGTCGAGCATCAAATAAAATATTAGACTCGGCAAGTCTAAAATTTGGAATAGCTCCTGCAGCTGTTTGGTATTCTTTGAGCTTTTGGACTAGCCATGTACTATCACTGACAATCGTAGTAGCATCGGTTTGCAAATCAAATAAGAGACCCAACTTGCCGCTACTATTGTGGGAGAATCCATGCTTACCAAAGTACCAAACTTTGACGGCTATTGTATTCGCCCCCTTTATAAGATAGTTTGACAAATCTACTTCATCAAAATATGTATCGTTCTTATTCGGCCCTCTTTTTAGGCCTCCTTCGAAAACAACAAGTTTATCATTAATGTACAACCAGTACTTACTATCCACAGCAATTCGGGCGACAGCTTTTTTGGGTACGGCTTCCATTTGAAAATCCTTCCGAAAAGCAACCCAAGAATTCGCAGTATCGGCCTCATTGGTTCCCAAACCAATCCATTTAGCTTTCCAATTTTGTCCAAATAAGGGATTGCTGTGGGTAAGTACAAGTATCAGGCACCATGCGAAAACTTTGATCTTTGTCATAAAAAGGTTCTTACTTTATTATCCGAACTTCTTTAGGAGCTTTAATCTCCGAAACGATTTTCCCATCCTTATTTCGCGTATGCTTTACACGAATAACACCGTATTTAGTGGGATACGTTCCTTCTGCATAGGTGAGGTCCCCAAGATGAGGTTCAATCTTATATTCTCGACCTCCCGGTTTAAGTAGTTTTATACCCAATATATGTTCGGATAACCAAACAGTAGGTCCAGAGGCCCAACCATGACAAAAGCTATGGCGATGTCCTACATAACAATATGCACCAAAATCACCATGGATATCTACCTTACCTGCTGGTACCAACTCATCGATACGAGAAGCATTGGGCAACCAATCCATGTTAAAGTCTTCCCAAAAAGTAGTCGCTCCTATATCAAGCATCGCTCCCCAATACTCCGAAATGATATCCATGGCTTCCTGATATTTGCCTGCCTTGGCCATGGCCTCTAACATGTAGTAACCATAGAATGTCGAGAAATTCTTTGCTCCACCGACCTTCAGGACATCGTGATAGGCCTTATCAGCATCCATCAAACCTGTTAGCGATAAAAGGGCAGCTGCTTGTTTAGAATTATGATGATCGGGAACATACTTTCGCATCTCTTTAACGGTAGACTCACATATTGCTTTTGTCTCCATGTCTTTTAAGATTTCACTAATAGCAGCGGCTCTTTCGAGTGCGAGAATGGTCATCGCCTGCAATCCCGCATGGACGGCTACTGAGTCTTCGCTTGATGGCCAATCCAAAAACCGGGTTCCATCCATTTGTTCTTTTCCGTCTTTAACTTTGTTTACAATTTGCTTCACAAGTCCTTGCAAATAGGATTTCTGTTCTGTGAGGTATGCTAAGTCACCATGGTGCATATACCAATCATGATGTAAGACAATCCACCACATTGAATAAGTGCTAATTCCACACATCCATCCTGGCAATGCAGTAGCATCTCTTGCTAAATCTAGACTTTTCGGAACGACTTCATTATATCCAAATACCGTATTTATGGTGGCTACTTCCGGATGTAAATCCCCGACCCATACTAAACGATCTCTTTTGATGGCATCCCATAAGTAATCTTGCATATTAAGATGAACGGTATAGGCTCCTACATCCCATATTTTATTCAATCGTTCGTCACTACTCTTGAACGATCCTAAATATGGGATATCTCTATAGGTAAATACAGCCCTCACTTCACGGAGATGCAGCTCTGCATTCGGATCCAAGAAATCAATCCGTACAAAACGGAAGCCTGATTCCCCTGTTTGATTTTTCCCCAACCAAGGCAGCTGCATCTTAAAATCGCGCATCGCATGATCGTTGGTAGCCCCTTTTTCGCCAATTTCAGACATCGCCTCACTGACGGACTCTCCAAGTCTTATGCGTACATTTCTAGGTGTATTGCCACCTCCCCACATTCCAGTGACCAACTCGACCGAGCCACTCAGCTCTTTGCCAAAATCTAAGAGGATACTACTTGTCGGTTTATCACCATTCTTCAATATGACTATTTTTTCATTGGTCAAACTGGCCTGACCATCGCCCGCTATGAGAAGATTTTCAACACGTCCCACCTGTCCTTCAGACCAAATAATACGAGTCGGATAGACATACTCACGTGTCAATGGGCTGATGTGCTTCTTATCATCACTTAATTTCATCTGCGCTAAACAGGGGACTGTTAGCAATGTAAAAGACAACAGGTGCAATAGTATCTTGGGCATAACGTTCATAAAAAGAGCTTAAGGTTTATCAATTGATATCTGAACGTTAAATATATGAATTAGGAGATCGATTACTATCCTGCCCTTACATGCAAATGGCAGTGAAGCCCTTGAACTTCACTGCCATTATTGTTAGCTTTTTCTTTTTTTAAAAGGAATAGTTCCCCGATTGCAATTCATAGACAATCTTGCCCTCTTCGGTTGGCAACTTTGTAATTACCCCTTCCCTTTCTACGATATTCACCGCATCGATAGCAGATAGCTTGAGGAGACAGCTTGTATTAGGCGGGACTACGAGCGATAATGTAAGTTTACCATTTTCTCGCTTCCAATGGTGTTTAATTAATCCAACAGGGGAATCAAAACTAGCTTTGACCCACTTGATATTAGCCTCTCCAGCGATAGGAGGTTCGATAATAAATTGAGCGTACCCTGGTTTCTCCAATTTGATTCCAGCCAACCCATCCATATACCAAGCTCCAGGATATAAGTACGAACTGTGCAATAGGGAATGTCCGGGTAAGTCTTTCTCCCACATTTCCCAGATGGTGGTGGCGCCATTATCTTTCATGAATCCCCAACTCGGGTAGGAGGTCTGGGAGGTCATGCTGTAAATTAAATCATTTCGTCCTTCGTTTCTTAGCCACTTGAACAATAAAGCTCCTCCTGTTATCCCACTATGGATGTGTCCATTTCTAT
This sequence comes from Sphingobacteriaceae bacterium DW12, assembly GCA_000783305.1. Taxonomy (GTDB): domain Bacteria; phylum Bacteroidota; class Bacteroidia; order Sphingobacteriales; family Sphingobacteriaceae; genus Sphingobacterium. Next base: position 141,268 of record JROE01000009.1, read on the forward strand.
TGATAAGAATCTCGGTTTCTAAGCTCTTGATGACCTTACGCTTCTCGGCAGGAGGCACGACATCAGCCAATAAAGCAGCGGCCAGATTGGCCATAGACCCATCAGCATATATTCCTTTTTCTTTGTTATAAAACTTGTTGTTGATGGCAGTGCTGGCCCGATTTGCTTTCTCTTCCCAATGTCGCGCTTGACTATCATCACCTATGACATGCGCAATCTTGGCCGCCGTCCTCAGGTTAAAGACTCTATATGCATTATTTAAACAGAGTGTCTCTGGTTTATCGTTGTTCATGCCTTCAGCGGTGGCATTGGGCCACAACCAATCACCCAAGAAATCCCACGTACCCCCAAATCTTTTCATTAAGTCCTCTTCGACATTCGAATCCAAAAATTCAAGCCAATTCTTAATCAATCCGTAATTTTCGACCAGCGCATTCTTATCTCCATAGTGTTGATACATAAACCATGGTAAAGTGACTACAATCCCTCCCCAAGCCGGACCTCCCCCACCCCAATATGTGGGTGCTGTATGTGGCAAAATCCCATTATTGAATATTCTTCCGCTCGTCACTCCTTTTCGCGCATAGTTTTTGTCTCGCATATTTCCCACCATGGGTTCTGTGCCCTGCACATCGCGCCAATCCTGCATCCATTTCGTGTAAAAGGCTCCCAATTGATAGTTTAATATTCCCGTTTCACTCGTAGCGTGTGCATCACCGCCGTATCCCATTCGCTCACGTTGTGGACAATCTACAATGAAACCTCCTAAAGAAAGATTTTCATAGGTCCATTTAATCTTATTGTACATCCAGTTTTGTAAACTATCCGAAGATTCAAAATTTCCTGCATCAGCGTAATCAGTGCGTACCAGCCACCCCTTTATATCTGCCAAAGTAGGCTTATTGCGCAGCCCTTTAATGGTAATCCACCTACCCGAGCTATAATTAAATCTATTTTTGAAAACACCTGTTCCTTGCTGTCCCATGATAAACATGCTTCGCATATTAAAGGTCATTTCCTGTTGCTCCCGCTCAGAATAATAAAACCTAATTGTATCGCCAGGTTCTCCCTTCATTTTCACCTCCGTCCACCCTGCAAAATTAACGCCCATATCTACGCGGTAAGTACCATCAGCTTTTTCCTCTATAGCAATTGGGCGTATCTCGGCTTTCCTACGATTGCCCATAACGTTCTGCGCTGAAAATATCAGATTCAACGGATAGACGCTAACCGCATCCCAATGGCTATCGTCATACAATAGGGTATTCCAATTGTCTTCGCGCTTTCGATCGTCCCATAATTCACCACCCATTTGCCCAAAGTCCCACACACCCAACAACTTGTTAGGCGATTGTTTTATTTTCCAACTTGAATCTGTCAATAGGGTATAGATAGGTTGGCTATTGTCATTCAACGTTCCTTCTCCATATATTTTCATTTGTGCAGAGACAAGGGGGAGCATAGGCCGCGAGCCATCAATATCATACCCTGCAAATATAGACCAGGAAGTCCCCAACCAAATACCAATCACATTTTTGCCCTTAGTTAGATAAGGGGCAATATCATATACTACATATCGTGCGCGTTTGGTATGGTCTGAAACGACAGGGGCCATGACCTCGTCACCGATTCGCTTTCCATTGACATAAACCTCGTGAAATCCTATAGATGCAACATATAGATTGGCCTGTTGTGGCTTTTGGGAGATTTCGAAGACCTGACGTAGCCACGGATCCCAAATATTACAATCACGTTGAGTGGGATCAAAGACCTCATCCCCGCCTATCCATTCAGCCTCCCATTCGTTGGAATCGAATAATCCTGAGCTCCAATGCGCCACATCGCTCCAATCGGACACAAGACCTGTTTCATCCTTTACCGCGACTTTCCAATAGTAGGACCGATCTGAAACCAGTGCCTTACCCTCATAAAGGATTTGATTCATCGCGGAAGATGGTATCCAGCCCGAGTCCCAGATGTCACTGACATCTTGATGAAGCTTCTTCTCTGCACTTGCTACAAGTATCCGATAGGCTTTTTGTTTTTTCGCAAATACATCTTCCTTTTTTGTTTCTAATATCCAACTAAACCTAGGCTTCTTGATATCGATACCAATAGGAGCCTGAAGATACTCTACTTGGAGCCGAGTCGGAATTAAGGGTGATTTTTTCTTTGCAAACGCAAGGGTAGGAATAAACAAAAGTAGGAAAAGACAAAGCTTCGCGACGTTGCTTAATGTTAATGAAATCTTATCTAACTGCATAAATATAAAATTAATAAATCGAATTGTCATTTCTTAAAGGGACGGATAATTAACAGTATGTGTCGTATTGGGTAGGAGACAAGAACGGGAATCTTCAATTTCCTCAAAAGGACCTTGAAAATTCCCGTTCAGATCAATAGACCCAGATAGGTATTTCTTATTTCTTTGTAAATCGAAGTGCACGAAGGTTAAATCCAGAGACTTCGATATAAAATTTAATCTTATGTTTTCCCTCCGTAAGGTTTAGGACTAAAGGTGTACTGGGGGTCCATTGCCAATTTGACCAACTGCCATTACTTGGCACGGATACGGTACCGGTCTCATTTTTACCATCTACTTCAATCCTGTAGCTGCTCGCCGCTGTAGCTGATAAAGAAACATTGACGAGATATTCGCCTGCATCTTTTACCTCTACAGTGTATTGTAGCCATTCTCCCGCATTGATGTATCCGAGATTTGTTCCATCGCCTTCTATTTCTACTGGTAAACTTTTGGTATCCCCGTTTGCCTTTCTATAGTTATCCTGACCTAAAGGATTACCTACATCATCATGAAAAGCATACCCCAATCCACCAAAATCAAAATTGGCGGCGGGCAATTCATAGGGTTGGCTCGCTTGGAGAACATGTGGCCCCTTAAAAGGACTGGTAAACGAGACATCGACCCGTACCTTCCGCTCCAAAGCACCTATGCGATAGACAATATTCGTGACACCTTCGCTAACAGCAACAATCTCCCCCTTTTCATTCACAGTCGCAATTTTACTGTCTTCGGAGGTCCAGTTTCCTACTGTCACATCATTGGCATCATCTGGAATACGTGTGATAATAATATTTTTTCTGTTTTCTGGCATCATTTCCAAAGAATGTTCGCTCAGCTGTACATCTTGAAGCGGGATACGGACTATTGATGTGACAGGAACCCTCAATTTAATATCACCACTGCTCACTACTATATCGGTAGTACCTGCTCCAACAAGCTTCACAAGACCATTATTAGCAACCGTGGCCACGGATAGGTCTTCGCTTGTCCATGCAAATTGATGGGTTCCGTCTGTGGGGCTTGCTGCCAGCTGTATTTCTTCTCCAACAAAAGCTGATATCGATGGCTTATTGACATAAATATTATGTTCAACTTCTGTCCGACTATAATCGTCACATCCGACACATAAAAGGAATAAAAGTATACAGCATGTGTATGTTATGATTTTAAGCTTCATATTCTTTATTTTTATAATAAGTATATTAATGGAAGTGACTATTGTTTTTCATCTTCCTCCTTAAACTCCAATCTCAGTTCCTCTTTCATTTCATAAGTGGTATTTCCAGAAACGAAGTTGTAACGCAATAAGAACGTTTTGTAGGTTTTAAAGCCGTCATCTTCTATTCTAAATGTATTGGGAAAATCTACATCACCATCCACTTGGTTTACTTGCATATTTTTATATGATGTAATCTTTACTTTGTTATCATCTCCAATGGTGAGAACGATTGCCGATTTATTAAATACATTGACATCTGAGGCATAAGCTTCACTACCAGCCATGATGCGAACGCTATTCTTGGTAAGGGGATGCATCACTTTTGTACCCGGCATCTCCAGTTCATAGGAAGCTCCCTGAACCCTATACTTCCCTCTCATATTATATATCGTATTGCCATCGGCCTGGGCCCATTGATTTTTGGTCCTCACCTGATACAGAATAAAGCTCTTTTCGGAGTTGGATTCATAGGAAGAATAGGACTCGACACGAAGCGGTATGAAGTAGGATGAGTCAGGTGAAAGACCATCCGGCCTGATGCGGATTGGGAGTCTACCACTGATATCTCCTGCGGCAATAGTGAATTGATAACTTTCGATGTCAAACTTGCTAGTAGGCAAAGGCCGTACATACTTGGAGACATCGGTATCATAGTTAGTCCTATTAAATGCATCGATTAAAGAAGGATCCTGTACGAGCTTGACAATAATATCTTTCTCCGTTGGTTCCGTACCACCGAGTGAAGCTGCTACATACCCCGTGGACTCTTCTCCTAGCTTGTGAAACTTTCGAGAAACATTGTCAGAAGCACTAATTAAAGCAAAGACATTTTTATACTGCTCTTTTTCGAAAACTTCGTCATTTTTACACGACTGCATACTGATGGTCAACATTATAGCACACCACACCCTATTTTGACGGGATAGTGTGGACCAATATCTGGATTTCAAGATGTTTCTCATGATATATAAATATTTTTTTTAACCATTAATCTTCCCACCCTGGATTCTGATCTAAAGATGGTAGTATCCTCACTTCTTTAAGAGGTAGTGGTAGTAGGGCTAACTTTTTGCTCACAATCCGTGCTCCTATTCTAGAGGTATTAGGGATAACTTTGTTAAAAAACACTTCCTTAGAACCCTCTACGTTCATTCCTCGAATAGGTTCGCTTTCGACTTGTTCCATAATGCCCCATCTCCGAACATCATAGTATCTTCTATTTTCAAAAAGAAACTCCGTCATCCGTTCTTTTTCGATTAATCTCTGGAATGTCTTGACGTCCTCATTTCCGTTGATACCCGGCAGTCCTGCACGGTAACGAATAGGATTAAATGCCTTTTTTATTTGGGTCATATCACGTGAAAAAGTCTGCTGTTGGCCGTCAACTTCTATCGTGTGGCTCCCAGTAAGGTTGTTCAAAGCCTCTGCATAAGACAACAAAATCTCCGAATAACGAATGATTGGGAACGCTTTGTCCATACGCCTTGCATTGGTACCACCCCAAGCATCTGACGGGTGAATGAATTTTTTAATAACGTATCCTGTAATGGGGAAGTCAGTAGGACTACTCACGCCTCCTTTACCGTTGGGCGAATCAAAATAATATTCAATGGTCTGATTATAATAGCCAGACGACGTAGAGGAGCTCATCGGCCAAAAGCAGCCGCTAAACCCAACACTCGCATAAAATCTAGGCTCTCGATTTCTATACATATTACTCACGTTGGCATTCAGGCGATAACCAGAGAATACTTTAACCTCATTGGTAAAGCCGCTTTCCTGATAAGGATACGCTGCACTTGAATTGTTAATCTCGCGACCGTCTATCATCAAATAATTGTCGATAACCTTCTGTGTCAAGCTCGTTCCATTCCATCCGTCTACTTTTTGCGGAAATGACATTCGAGTACTTTCCACAATTCCATTACTACGTCTTGCCCACACATACTCAGGATTAACGGGGATTACAGCCTCTCCGTTGAACATTTCTGAATATGAGCGATAGGGATCGATACCGTTGGCTCCTAACGGCCATTCTTCATAATAATCGGGGTCAGATGTGACTCCTAGTGGTAAGGCTGGGGTTTCTCCATCGGCGGGTACCGTATGTAGCCTATACAACCCAGTCTCTCCAAGGTCAATTAATCGCTTCGCTGCTGCCGCTGCTAGTGCCCACCGTTTCTCATCATATACCTGGGAGACATATTGCTTGTTGTCTGTCGATCTTCTCCAATTTCCAAAGTAAGCGCGTGCTACTTCACCGCCATTGTAAAGTGGGCTGGCATGAAGCAAACGAATCCTGGTGATTAGGCCATATGCAGCTCCTTTTGTGGGAAGACCAAATTCAACCAGAGAAACAGAGTTCGGCAAAAAGACAGAAGCCTCCTCCAATTCTTTGCAGATGTACTCGACAGCTTCATCATAAGTACTACGTGGACGATCATATGCATCAAGAGTAGCATTGGATTCGATAATTTCATCTTCGAGCAAAATTGGAGGCCCAAAGTCCACAAGAATATTGTAATAGGCATAGGCCCGTATAAAACGTGCATTGGCCAAGATGTCGAACCGCTCTTTGGTGGTCATATCTTTTGCTTCATCGATCCGGGTAAGGATGGTATTGCATTTACGGATAATCCGATAATAAAGCCCCCAGGTATTGAGTGAATACAAACTGCTAGCATTAATTTCACCAATCGCAAAGCGCATCCCATTGTATCCATGAGTGGTCAGGAAGGCGGTAAATGCCTCATCAGTAGCAAACGGCCCAGGTGTATGGCTATTATTTTGTAAGTTACCTTCGTCTGGGAACATCCCTGCAGTCCCCCACAGATAGGCTTTCACATAACGTGTTTCTGCAAAGACAGAATCTAATTTCAATTCATCACTGAAATAATCGTCTACACTGAGGAAATCTTTACATGATGAAACCAAGAGTATGCTCACCAAGATGATTGGAAACCACACTTTTCTATATAATAATCCGAATACTTTCATAACTATTTTCATTTTTACAGATTAATGTAGAGTTGCAAAATATAGGTAGTGGGAATGGGATATACTTCCCCATTCTTATAGGCCAATTCTGGATCGAACAATTTCACTTTGTCCCATAAAAACAGATTATTTGCGACAAACTGCAAATCAATAGAGGATATCTTTAATCGCTGTAATATCGGTGCCTTCAAATTGTAGTTGACATTCACCTCTTGAAGGCGAAGATACCGAGCGTCTCCTTTCCAAAAATCGGACAACTGTGCATTGTTTTCATTGTACCCGTATGCCAGTCGAGGAAAGCGTGCATTGGGATTTTCGGCTAGTGCTGGATCCATACCATTTGCAACCGCATACTCTCGAGGTATCCATCGATTAGTGGGATCGTTCGCAATATCTAACACATTACCATTGACTCCGCTAAAAAACGGAACATAACCTGTTCCTATTCCATTACCGGCATAGAAGAAATCCGTCTTTCCAGTTCCTTTAAATAGTACACCTACCGTGAATTTTTTGTAGTTAAACTCACCACCAAATCCATACATTAATAATGGATATGTACGATGAGTTAGGGGCACCCTATCATCTGTATTGACAAGTCCATCGCCATTGATATCCCGGTATTTAATATCCCCTGGCATTACTTTACCAAACTGCGCAGGACTATTGTCTACATCATCCCAATCTTTAAAGAGTCCAATAGATTGATAGCCTCGTATAGCACCATAAGGATATCCCGAAATCTCTTGATAAGGATACTTCGGGTTAGCTTCTTCCCAATTCTGGATATTATTTTTCGAAAAAGTGAAATTACCGCGTACAGTAAAACTCATATCGTCTGTTAGCTTTTGCTTAAATGACCCTGTGCCGTCTGCCCCGTAACTCTTCATCCGACCAACATTTCCAAAGGGCATGGTCACCAAACCTGCATAGTCAGGGACCTGCACCCGCTGCATAAAAATACCGTTGCGCTGATCGTTAAAAAAATCCACAATGAAGCTTAGTTTGTCATTGAAAAAGTTCACTTCCATCCCGATATTAGATTTGACGGCCTTTTCCCACTGAAGGTTATCAGCCCCAATAACCCCCTCATTAACAGCCTCCAACAAAGCAGAAGATCCCCAAGGACTGCTAATATATCGATTCACCATAGTGAGATAAGGGAATCTGCGATCGTTGGTAATGCGGTCATTACCAACGGACCCATACGAACCTCTAAACTTAAGGAAGCTGATCCACGGCATATGGTCTTTGACAAATTCATAATTGGAAGGAACCCACCCTGCAGCTACCGATGGGAAAAAGCCGTATTGCTTGCCCGGTTGAAAATTCTCGGAGCCCGTGTATCCGAAGTTTACATCCACCATATAAGTATCCTTATAACCATAGGTCAATCGGCTTGACACTCCTTGATAACGGATTGGAATGGCGCTCAAATTATTATTTCCATCACTTACTTTCTTTTGATCACTCAAATAGTAGTATACCAATGCTGATGTACGATGATCATCCCCTATTTTCTTATCATAGTTCAAGGTACTTTCAAAATGGTATTTCCGATATTGATCCGTATTTTTTCCATACGACACGGTACCTGCTTGTACACGTTCAATGGTGATTAGCTCGCCTTCTTGATCACGACCAACAGCTTGAAACAATGCCGGGGCAATTAAACGGCTCTCATTAAACCAACTCACCAAGTCATAGGCTCCTTGTGCGCGAATCTTCAGACCATCTAAAATGAACGAGAGCTTCTGATCCAATGCCAATGTGAACTTACCTCTATATTCTTGACTTGTCCTGCGTCCCATACGATTGATCATCACCAAAGGCGATCTCAAGGACCCAGTAGTTGATGTGGCGGGAAATTGTCCATTGGAATATCTTATAGGAAGTAATAAAGGATTGAGGTTGGACTGGGCATACCATATCAAGTCAGTATTGGCCACTCCAGGATTATTATTGACCGCCAAAAATCCATCCGTTCCAAAGTAAAGTGTCGATGTTGGAGATAACTCCAAATCGATGTTTGCTCGGTAATTATAGGTTTTATAACCCGTATTAGCAGCATATACACTGCTTTTATCATATTTATAGGCTGCGGTTTCATCGCTTCCTCCAAGACTGAGGAAGTACCGAGCCACCTGAGCGCCCCCACGTGCACTGGCATAGTAACTCTGTCTGAAGCCATTTGGACGCAATACTTCATTTTGCCAGCTAACATCAGGATACATATCCCGATCAGTCCCATCTTGAATGATATCCAACTCCACGTCCGAATATATGGGAGATTCACCTCGTACGACTCTAGCCTCGTTGGCCAAAGCTGCATAATCACGAGCGCGCAGGTAGTTGGGTAGCCTAGTCAAACGAGACAACGTGAAATTACCTCTCCCTGTAATACTAAGCTTACCCGCTTGTCCACGTTTGGTGGTAATCAATACCACGCCATTCGCTCCGCGGACACCATAGACCGCCGTAGCGGAGGCATCTTTGAGGATGGAGAAACTCTCGATATCGGCGGGGTCTATTGAATTGATATTTCCTTCCAATCCATCGATCAACACCAAGGCACTAGAATTTGCACCAAATGTACCTATTCCTCTCACCCAGAATTCAGATATATTTTTGCCTGGTTCACCACTAGATTGTAAGGAAATCACCCCAGCTGCTCGCCCTCCCAACAAATTGGCAATAGAGACAGCGGGTGTCTGTAGATCCTTAACATCGACACTGGTTACAGCTGCCACATTTGAAATCTTGCGCTGCTGCCCAAGGCCGACTACCATTACCTCTTCTATCTCTTGGGCTTTTACAATGAGTCTAATTTGAATGTCCTTTTTCTCTTCCGTAACCAGGTACTCAACCGCATCGTAGCCCACTGATTTAAACACGACCATATCTCCCTTTGACACTTTGATACTAAATTTTCCTTTGGCATTGGTTGTTGTTCCGATACTAATCTTGTCTCGAAGATATATCGTAGCTCCTTCGACAACCTCTCCTGCATCGTCATAAACGGTGCCCTCAATATGAAAGTTCTTTTGCTCTTGGGCAAAAAGCATCGTGGATACTGACAACAGTACCCCCAGTATAAACACTATTTGTCTCATAATTTTAGGTTGGTTTTTGTTGATTAGTTAATTGAGAGTTTTCTAACTCGATTGTTGTTAAAGTCGGCCACATACACCGAGCCATCTTTGCTGATCCCAATTCCTGAAGGATTGTTAAAGAGTGCTTCCTCCTTTCCACCGTCTCTCCAACCGGCTGTACCGGGCATCCCCAACACAGTCTCCACCATATTATCAGGTGTTATCCTTCGAATACAATGATTGCCAGAATCAGCAATAAAGATATTGCCTTGCGCATCACAGAAGATTTGTTCTGGATTTCTAAACTGCGCAACTTCCAATCTACCATCTCGATGTCCACCGGCTATCGATCCGCTTAATTTTTTAAAGGTATTCTCTGGGTCAGTAACATCAATACTACAAATGCTATTTGCATTTACACCTGAGTTGCCATAAAATGAGATGTAAAGAATATTAGGATTTAACGGATTAAAAGTCAAACCATAACTATCTCCTTGTTGTGTTTTGTAGATTGTTTGGACTTCATATGTCCTCGGATTTATCCTGACAATATGACCATGGTAATAACGTGTGTAAAGAAAGCCGTCGGTAGGATTAAAAACCATGGAGTGTTTCCAGCCTGCATCGGGGCGATCCCCTGAAGCCGGCCATCTCATTTCTCGAATTCGCGGTCCCCAAAATTCTTTCGGATCTAAGGTATAATAAGACCCCACTGTAGTCTCCGTTGGAAAGCTGATAGTGCCGGTTTCTGGGTCTGCAGCTGGCACATTGGCGATAACATTTCTAGCAACCGTTATCAACTCATTTGCTTCTTCGTCTATTCGGGCCACGTGATACATATCGGGAACCCGATTAATCATAAAAATATTGTCTTCCTTATCTACACATACATATCGAGGGGCAACAATGGATTGGGTGAGATCCCCATCACGATAGGAATTGCGACTACCATTACCGGCGATGGTTGTCACAGTTACAGATGTCTTGTACAAGAACTTTTGAGTATAAGCTAAAGAATCCTCGCCTATCGCTACGGATATTGTACAGGTATCGCCCGGGAGTCGAGGAGCTAATACGTACATTCTTGTTCCCGTAGACCCAACAACAGCTGCTTTTCTGTTATTAAACCAAACACGAATTTGCTTAGGGTCTGTTCCAAAATTTTCTCCAGTTAGCATTACCTTCTCAAGGTATTTCCCAGAGTCTGGATAAACAATTTGTAATTTCACAGGTTTGGAAGGGTCGTACTCCTCTCCTTGGCCCTGTGTACTGCCGTCTTTCTTGCAAGATAGAACGGTGAACAAAAGCAGTAACAATCCAACGCTTAAGATTGTCGTACTAGTGGAATGCTTATTTGTATCCATAGTAATAGGTTATTAATTAATACATTAATTATTCGAAGGTTATCGGAAAATTAAAAAAATTGGTTATGTAGCTAAAAAATAGGTCTTTGGCTTGGTTAATTCATCATCATCAACTACATTGTAAAGATACCGATACTTATTACTGCACTGTCCTGCCCCATCCTGTAACAGGTTATTTACAACCACTTTTATAGATAATTAACGCTAATTTCTCCAAATATTTTTTGCCCCACATCACTCATCGTTGAATCACTTATACGTTTTAGCTACTGATAAATAAATAATCAAAAAAAATGTTTACTTTTTTGATTATTCTCGAGAAAAAAAATCAAAAATGATTTTTTTTCTTCCATCTTCACTTACAAAGTGTATCCTTGCGTACCTACTTTTTAGGAGTATCCCTACTGAAATTTGATTTTCTATACGCCATTATCATCGGTATCAATCAAGAGCTGAAAGGTCCCCTAACAAATCGAGCGAAAATAAAAAAAAGGGATTCACCTCATCCTGGAAAATCCTTTGCTAATGGACCGGACTATTTAATATGGATAGATATCCTTAATAGGCCAATTGTCCGTTCGGAACGGAACAGCGGGAAGTCCTTCCTTGTTGAAAAAATTAGATAGATAGGGGTAATTTTCCCACCCATACCTTACAGCGGCAATATGAGGAACAAGAGGAGAGGAGACCATCACTCCCTGTCCGTGTATTCGCGCTTCGGCAGGATAAAATTTTTGGTCGTTACCGGCAACCATAAATCCTTGCAGAAAGGTCTTTTCGTTTGTCAAATGGTCTGTTCCTTTTTTATAGACAACAATCGCTTTGTCCCCTTTATACTTTACCTGCTTTAAATCTGGTCCCGAAAAGACAATCTCCGTTTGACGATATACTTTACGCAATGCTGCAGCTGACAATCTATTGCCGACTTCCCACTTCAGCCTAGGATGTATATCGTGTATATCACCTACATCAAACGCAGATATACACCAGGTATTTGTCACTTCATTTGCCACTTTTCTTTGTATATCACGCAAAAGAGGCCATGCATCCGTCAATTCATTACCGCTGACTTTTCCGTCAAAACCTGCAAGTTGTACCCACAAAAAAGGCATAGCGCTGTCTTGCCAATAGTTTCTCCAAGTGGAGACCAGCATGGGTAGCAAATATTGATACTGCGATGATCGATGGCAATTACTTTCACCTTGATACCACAATACTCCTTTCATAGATACATTTTTAAGTGGGGCTATCATGCCATTAAAGAGATATCCAGGAGCATGCGACTGACCAGGTACATCCCAATTTTGGGGCCAAGGAACCTGTATCGACTCTCCTTTTTTCAGCAAAAGATCATACGCTTTATAACGCTCTATATAGGGACGTGTATAGACGGATGTATTCAACGCATCTTGAGGAATCCAACTTTCTATACCGGTACCACCATAATGCGCAGTAATTATTGCTATCGGGACATCTAATTTGTCTTCTAGATTGAGGGCGAACGCCAAGGCAACTGCCGACCAACCAGCTACTTCGAGGGAATCACCTACATACCACTTACCTCCGGTTTCGTTCTCTTCAACCGGAGAGGACCATTGCTGCTGCTTATAATGCCTGAGCATAGAGAGGTCATAATCCTGACTTTTGCTCAAACTGTCCAGAACATCACTTTGCCAAGCTCTCATCTCCATATTGGATTGGCCAGATGCTAACCATACTTCGCCGATATCGACGTTATTGTACACAACTGTCTCGGTAAGAGACGAAATCTTTAATTCCAGTCCTCGGCCCTTTTTTAAGGAACCTAGGGTGACTAACCACAATCCGTTCTCATCTGTAATTGCACGCTCTTCGTTTCCCCCCAACTCGACTTTGACTATTTGGTGCGGCTCTCCCACTCCCCAGACTTTAATGGGCTTTCCTCGTTGGATGACCATATTATCACCAAAATACGAGGACGGTTTTAACTGCTTCCTTTTTAATTGCTCACGACTGAGCAGAAGCGTGTGATTTTTAAATTTGATCGATGAGCTATTTACATATATGCCAGTATTCCCCTTTCCAAAGAAAGGCATTAAATTCTCTACGCTCCATTTCAGGAAAACAGCTTGACTTTCCACCTCAACAACCTCTACCTTCCAAGGCCTCCAATGTTCTTTATCTACTCCCGGTGCTCGATAAATTTTAATTTGATAATCTTTATTTAATACTAGCGGTGCCATCACCTCGAGTTCTTCTACTACTCGAATCGTACCATACTGTCTTTTCCCTAATTTCAATACTGTACGATGTTCGCGTGTTCCGATTGACAAAAAATGATAGGTCGACTCATCGCTGAAATTCAATATGCACCCAAAGCTATTCTCTTCCCGTAAGGAATCTTCTAGCCTAAAGGATAGGGATATGGCATCCCATATGGAATTGCCTATTGGAGGATTGTTGAGAAAATAAGAGGAGAGGTTGCTTGGGAAGTTGGGCGATCGTCGGCTATGTAAGTAACCATTGCTATCCATACTCCAATCGCCATGAATAAGAAATCGAGTCGTATCAATCTGAGCAACTACGCTGCCAACGACAAATCCCATTAGAGAAATCAATAAAATTAGATCTTTCTTCATCTACACTACAATTGGTTTTCAGAAGTTTGGAATGCCCTAAAGCAATCCTAGACGTTGGATTTTAAGGTGAAAGAACGTACATCGCTTTCTATTATTTAGACAATAATAATATTCTAATCAAATGGCGGCATCCTGCCCTATCCTGTAACAGATGTAGATGCAACACACGCTCTACACTTACTAATTTAGTAGATTACAGCAGTTATCTTATTTCATCTTCCGGATTTCTTGGATATCAAGATTCCGGAAAACCACACCCGAATTGATCGTCGCTGTACTTTCCCAACCAATATTCATCGTCGTAATTTTCATATCTCTCCACTTACTGTTTTTCAGGAACCCTCTGGCTTGTGCTTCTTTAAAAGCAGCCTTTAAGCTTGGCAGAATATCGATGTCGACAGGTTGCCATTGACCTGACCGAAGGCTGCCTTTCAAGACTTGATTACTGCCGAGCATATAAATAAATTTGGCAGAAGCATCTGATTTACCAATATCCTCTGCCATATAGGGAGGGATATCTACGTACCTATAGTCATAAAAAGGTAGTCCAAACCATAAGAAATCATCATACCCAGAGGAATTTGGATTGACATCTTGCAGGGTGACAAAAAACTGAAATTGAGCGGAGTGCAAGCCCTTATCAAATAATGATTCAGGCATTTTTAATTCACTAAAAAGTAGGCGGAGATCCATCTTCACCTTTAACATTTCCAAATTATCCGTCAGTGAAGGAGCTCCAAAGGTCTGCGCTAACAATAAATGAGGCCAATATTCTCCATTCTTTCTGACTGCTTCGTACTCATGCTCTGCCAACACTTCCAAACGAACGGAAATCTCATTCTTTGATTTTCTAAATCCGATCGTTTTGGCCTTATTGGCAAACACGATCTCCTCTTCCTGAGTGGGGACGGCAACATTCGATACAAGATGCTTGGTACCCCATTCGGCTATACTCCATTTCGGTTGAGACTCGCTCTTGCCGAATGGAAATAGAAAGTTCCCTTGTCTCGGCTCGCTGGTATTTGCTCCTTCCATTTTTATACCATTTTCAAATTTCCGATCTGCAAGTAGCGATACTGTATCGGGTTGGGATACTGAACGGGCGGCAGTCTGACTTTCTCCCACATGATAGAAGAAGAGAAGACCAAGGGTGAATGCCATCGGCATTATCTTAGTGAAATCAACCATTGCTTTCAAAATTTAATTGAGAATATCTGAGGATCTTTTAGCCTTTCGATTATAAAGGTTATGCTCTTTGTTGAAACCGCTGCAATCCTAGTATGCCTTGGCTTATTTTAATACGCTCATACGGTTACTTTATTTTTACAGTCAGATTCAATCTGCCGCCAGGCGCCGTATCCCCATTTAGATACCAGTCCAAGGGATCATCTTTTTGCATATTATCGGACCATTTAAACTCAATTGACGCACCCTCAACGGACAATCCAAGTTTTTCATACGATATGTTGACTATCATCTCGTTATCGAGTATCTCACACGGGACAGTAGCCACATCTTTCCATGATCCATTGATGTACCGTTGTAGCTGGTCTCCATTGACTACCCTAAAATCATAACCATTCCAACCCGATAAATAGGACTCATCAATATTCAACCACAACGTCATCCAATCTCTACCTGCTTTTGTCGATATTTTGTCTACTGTTTGTACATAAAAGCTAAGATCTTTACTTGAAGCTGCTAATTTTAAAACTTTGAAATCATTTCTCCCAGTTTTGTTCTCATATATTATTTTGGGTTCTGATTGTGCTCCTGGATGACTTCGATGTAGCACATCTCCAGTAAAATCTGTATAAAGAGGTGTGATATCTTTCCAATTGATGCTTTTTTGAGGTGATCCATCTTTATTGACGTAGAGGGGTGGATTTGTCCCTTTGTAGCGGCGAATATTCGCAATCATCTGCAAGTAATATGTATCCTTAAGACCGGCAGTCCACGAGGGTTCAATATCCCGACTATATTCTGGATTTGCTTGATCAACGAAATGGGCGTGATGCTTATTCTCATCTGCACGACTCCATTTGCCGGCAATCCATTCATTCCACCCTGTGATGAATATAAAGGGTACATCTTGACTTAAAGCAAAATCCCATTGCTCTTGGATATTGTAACCATAATAGATATCCTTGGAGGGATTTCCTGGTGAGCCTTTGTGAAAACTTCGCCCCCAATTGCCAGACTTTCCATAGAAGGCGCTACCTCCCATTGATGCATCAAGATTAGGATGTTGTGCTGCAGAAACGTTGATAATTTCCTTCTGTCCACTTTTATTTTTGTAGACGCGTTGGGGCCGTTGAAATTCAATCCATGGCCAACCATTTACCTTCTCGGCTTCATTGGGCCATTGCGACTCTCTAATTGTGAAAAAAGATTCGTAATCTCTTCCTGCAGCCTCCTTGGATAACCCGATGATCAGGGGCTTGCCCTCCAAATAGTACCAGTTATCGGGATAATTGCTGATTGCCTGAGGACCATAAAAGTTTTTGTAAATTTCTTGCATCGCTTCTCCGGAAGCTGTGTTCGTATAAAAAACGATTTTAGGGGGGGTCTTCCCCTGTTTTCTTACGGCATCCATTGCCTTCATTAAAGCGTCACATTGTTTGAAATAGGTCAACCTATTGGTCGCATCGATAACAAGAAAATCAACCTCAGCATCGGTTAGGAGTTGAATATTCTTAAGATGTACCCAATAGTCGTCACCTCGATAATACCCATAGATGGGTTCACCCCAAAAATAGTATTTCCCGGCACCCGACGCTCCTCCTCCCCATCCGGGGTGATAGAAGTCCTGGAAAACTTCAGGACTGTATTGGTACAACTTATCCAAATCCCATTGGTGGGCAGAGGTAGGAGACCCGTCATCTCCTTGCCATAAAAAATAGAAAAGCCCAATTTGCTTGTCCTTCTTCTGCGGTCCTACTTCAGAGAATTGGGGCAAAATCCGTCCGAGATCATCCACACCCGTAAACGTCTGACCTTTAACGCCCAAGGCAGCCCATGTGGTGACTAGGGTTAATATTATCTTTATACTTATTTTTTCCATAATTCACACGCGGTATACATTCGTTTTATAACTGTTGTCAACTCCACTATAATAACCTAAGGCCCTTTTCCATTGCACAGCAAATTTCTTTAACGCTCAATCCGTTTTATAGACAAAATTAAACCGCCCTCCCGGGGCTGTATCTCCATTAACATAGAAATCCATAATATTACCATTTTCTTGCATATTGTCATTCCACTTAAATTCCAAATTCAATCCCTCTCCCTTAATCCCTAGCACTTTTTTCGGAATGGCGATTACCAGTTTATTATGATGTGTAGCCATCTTAGAATGACCGATGCTTTCCCATTCCCATCTATTTCCTACATTGCGTTCTATCACGACTTTATTCTTGGATGGACTCATTCTATTGATTACAAAATCATACCCGTTCCATCCGGTATTTTTATCTCTATCTATATCTATAAACAACAGCATCCAATTGCGATCATTCGGAGAGGTCAATTTGTCATTGGTTTCTACATAAAAATAGATTTGATCGATATCTCTTGCTACTTTGGCTCCGACAATATCATTCCTTCCGGTAGTATTTGTATAGTATTTATCATACCGCCCGCGATGACCCCTGTGTTCGGTATTTCCCTTATAATGTGCATAATAGGGTTTGACTTGATCCCAATCACTAGGTTGGGCAAGATTTATGGTCTTGGGCGGAGAGGCAATATCCAACGTTGCCATTCCCTTAAATTTACGCACATTGTCTATTAATTGTTGATAATACACATCCCCTTTGTCTCCCCATCCTTTATTTGGCTCAATATCTCGACTATGTTCCCAATCAAACTGATCGACAAATGAGAAAGGATCTCCGGTCCAACTATCCGAAGGAAGCCATTGTCCAGCAATAAATTCGTTCCAACCGGTTACAAAGACTAATTCAGGATCGATTTTTAGTGCTTGGTTCCACTGCTCCTGAAAATTCCACCCATATAGATAGCCATCCACTCTTGGGTCAAATCCCTTTGTCTGGCTGAAACTTCTGCCATAGGTCCCGGGAAGATTAAATGCACTACAGTGACCATTCGTTGATGGCCCTGCATTCTGGGCGACTCCCACAGTGACTTGCTCAAATGATCCGTCTTTATTCTTGACATATCCTTTCTGTGGATAATTCTCCAGCCACCCCCAGTGATCAGAACGCTTTGGTCCGTCAACATAGTCTGGTTGGCCAGGTCGAAAAGTAAAGAAGTTGGCTATTTCCTGGTCTTCAGTTGTTTTTTGAAGATTATCTGGATAGGCCATGATACCAGGCTTCCCTTTCCATATGAACCATAAATTCTGATAGCGGCCGGGTTTATACACATCTTTGTAAAGCTGCCGAAGTGATACCAATGAATGAGGGACTGGCCCAAAAGGTAGCATAAATGCTATTTTAGGAACTCGTACTCCATCTCGTTGAGCTTCATCCCATGTTTTCAATAAGGCCTCATACGACTCTTGCCACGTTAGGCTCCCATTGGTGCAATCAAAGAAAACAACATCTACCCCAGCATCTGCCAGCATCTCAGCATGTTTACGAAGCACCCAAGGGTCGGTTGTCTTATAATACCCCAATAAAGGTTCTTCCCAGAAAAAAAAGCCGGGCTTTTTGGTTCCCCACGCAGGGTGGTGGTAATCCTTCATGGCTTCTGGATGTTTTCGAACAATTTCGGTGATATTTTTGACTTGATAAGTGGTGTCATCATGTCCCTGATGCCATGTCCAATAAAACATGGCAACCAACTTATTGTCTTTTTTTAAACCGGTAGTTTCTTGGCTTGCGGCTTTGCGCCCCAATGCGTCGGTAAAAGACCATTGATCGCTATTGACAATCTGCTGGGCTTTTACGAGCTGTGCATTCCAACACACTATTAGACCAAACATTAATAGTGATATCTTTCCTTTCATGATGCTATAACTAGTTGAATTATATGGGTACTTATCTCTTATTTTTTTACTATTCTAACCATCCCGGGTTTTGCCAATTCTGACCGGTCAACCTCCCCATTTTATCCACCTCACTTTTATCTATCGGATACAGCAAGTATTTACTATCCCATGAATGGCGATCGGAAAACTTAAATCTATTGTAGGCAAAAGAACCATCTTGCCCCTTCACGATGCTCACCCCTGTAACAAACTTATCTGTTTCAGCTAATATTTTCCAACGACGCACATCAAAAAAACGGTGTTCTTCATATGCTAACTCTACTCTACGCTCATTTCGATACTTCTTTTCAAAGTCCTCTTTGCTTAGCCCCGTAGGAAAACCAGGCATCCCTGCACGCGTCCTCACCGCATTGACGGCATCGCGCGCGCTCATTGCTCCTCCAGTTATTGGTACAGACACATCTGGACCATGTGATTGATAGGCTGACTCGGCAAAATTCAAATAGACTTCGGCCAAACGAAATAGTCGAGTATAACCGTCAGCAACATTGTTGAGTGTAGAACTATGATTATAGTATTTTCTAAGGTAGTATCCGGTACGGGTATTTTTACGACTGCTATTGGAAATTTCATCCTTGCCACCGACAAAAGTTTCTACGACCTCAGAGGAGGGAGGCGCGGTTTCTGTCAGTTTGATATTCCTAATCCGGATTTGCTTATTTGGATCGGCTCCGACATCAAACCGTAACACGTCTCCCTTTTTTCCCCAGTTAAATTTAGCTACACTAGCCGAGATATCGATTGTATGGAGCTTCCACGACTCTGAAACGGGAATGTCTGGATATGTCGTGGATCGACCACCAGCAATTGGGCTAAAGAAAAACTCGGGACGATTAATTCCTGTCGAACTTTGATATTCAAACGTGAGATGCACGATAGGATAACGTTTACTATCGCCTGCTAAGGCAGTTGTTTGAACATATGGGTCACCACCAGTAGTAGTTATATCAAAATATCCATTCTCCTCTTTTATATCCATTTGATTTCGAGTGGTCTGTTGTAATGAAAGGTTATATTCCTCATGTCCTTCTTCTCTCGACGCCTTGGCCGCTCCATTGTAAAATATGGAAGCATAAAATCTCGGATCCCTTTTGCTATAAGGTGCCTCAGGATCGTAGCCAGATGCAGTATTGATAATAGGTTGAAGCCTGTCAGCGTCGGTATAACCCAAAATAGGAGCCATTCCATTTGCCATTTCATATGCATCCACCAGGTCTTGTGTAGGACAATGTCCCGCACGCTCTTGGTTAGGGGTAGAAGGAAGTCCGACATATCTCCAAACTTCCTGACGCCCCCCCAAACCATAAATCGTTTCCTTATCCACTGATCGCTGATCGTTAGGATTGGTAAGGAAATAAAGTGCATACGCATTTTCTGCGACTGCGGCACTGGGTTGGACATCAAAAAGTTTATAATCATTGTCCAATAGTTGACCAAGAGCCTCTGCGTTTATAGCTGTTGCTTCCGCCTTAGTAAAGGTACCATCATCGAATAATGGACTTACTGCATATGTGACGGCTTGCGACATGATGGCATATGGAATCGCTCTCGTCATAACTCCATTTTGATTGTCATAAATATTCCAGGAAAAGCCATCTCTTTCATTGGGAGCCGACAATGCTTCACGACAGTCCGCTAATATAAACTGGATGACCTCCGAGGCAGATTTCCGTCCAAAAGATGAATAGTCAGATCCGACTGGAAGAGCCTCATCTAGCAAAGGTACTGCACCATATCTTTTGACCAACTGCCAGTAGTACAATGCTCTTAATGTATGGGCCTGAGCTTTCCATCCAGCTTTTACCGTCTCTGACGCAAAAGCAGTAGATGTTGGAATATTCTCTATAAAAACATTGCATTTCCTTATCCCTTGATATAAGCTGGACCAAGGACTTCCATCAGTCAGTACACTCCCAAAATTTGAAGATGTAACATTACCATTGTACCAGTTCGAATATCGATTGTTAGCTACGATATCTTCCGAGTCATGGGCCTCATCTGATAGCGAAGCTCTTGCGGCACCTGGCGAAGGACAATGTCCATAACATGAATTTAAATATCCTCGAGTACGGTTGTAATCGCTAAATACCTCATCCATGGTAATCCTTCCATCCAACGGCAAGTCCAACTGTTTATTACAACTATAAGCCATACTTAAAACGGCCACATATAGAAATTTCTTTATTAAATTCATAACCTTATCGATTAATAATTTGCTATTAAATATGTAAATCCTATACATTATCAAAACATAAGGTTTACACCCAAATTAAACACACGGTATACTGGTATTGCTCCAAAGCCACCTCCCTCAGGCCCAAAGTCTTCTGTTTTCATATGACTCCAAGTCAACAAATTCTGTCCGCTTAGCAAAAATCGAATCTTGTCCGCACCAATTTTTTGGGCTACTTTGAGGGGTACGGTGTAACCTATCTCGAGATTTTTAAGACGTAGATAGGACATATTATTGACATAGAAATCACTCCCTTCGTGACTTGCTGTAGCATTTGTTGACAATGCTGGATATAAAATTGGAGCTCCGCTTTGATATCTTTCTTCTGTCCATGCTTGTTTATGAATATTTGCATAGATGCCTTCATAATGATGTTCTTGAACACCCCACCCGGTCACAATCCGAGAATATCCACCAACTCCTTGAAATAGGACATTCAAGTCAACGTTTTTATAGTTTACTTTTCCATAAATTCCGTACGAATAGGTCGGGATGGCACCTGTACCAAGAGGTACCCTATCTCGATCGTCAATCACTCCATCTGCATTTAAATCTTGGTAGAGAAAATCTCCTAGGCGCTTGGAACGCTCATATTTCGGGCTATTACTAAGTTCTTCGGCAGTATTGATATATCCATTGCCTTTACTATGATCGATTACGTATCCAAATGCTTGACCTACTGAAAAACCTTGTGAACGGAATGGATAGATATAATCTTCGGCTCGCTCAGCCTCATTATTACTAATTATGTTATTCTTAGTTTTGCTGAGATGCCCTCCAAAGCCAATAAACCAATCTTGATTCAGGGATTTCTTTACATCTAAACTAAGTTCATACCCTTTATTTTCGAAAACACCGACATTCAAGTTGGGATAGTTTCCAAGAGGTATACCTTGAAATGTAGGGATTGCCGAAGTCGCCCCCACCATCATATTATCGGTACGCTCATCAAACAAATCCGCCGTGATAGTGATTACGTTAAACAGGCCGATATCCACACCAATATTTCTTTTTTCAATTTGTTCGGCTGCATACATAGGATTTCCAAATCTATTTTCGCTGACGAGGTATTGGAGATATGCGATAGGTCCACCGCGGCCTACTGTTACATCATTGACATATGAAAATCGTCCTTGGCCATTTTGATCGGTAGCAGTCTTGGACCATGTTCCTCGAAATTTGGCCAACGATAACCAAGAGACGTCTTTCATAAACGCTTCATTGGTCAAGGCCCAAGCCAAGCCAATACCTGGAGTGAAGGTATAACGACGATCTCGAGCAAACTGCTCTGACCCTGAATATCCCCCAATTAAATCTACGATATACCGCTCGTCATAGGCATAACTAGCCTTAGCCCCCGAACTCATCCGATTATAAGGGAATAGTCCCGGGCTTCCTGTATCTGCCTTGGTCAGATTTTGATAAAACATATACCCTACTCCTCCGATATGGTGCCTCCCAAAAGTACGTCCATAATTAATCTGTCCTTGGTAGGACAGATGATAATAATGAGAACTGGACTTAGTATAACCTAAAGGGTCGTTTACATTCGTATAAATTGGGGAAAAGTTTAACTCATCTAAATTAAGGGTATTGCGACGCATACGTCGGTAATCCTGTAAGGTATTCATGCTACCCACAGTATTCGTCTGATAAGTAAATAGTCCATTGGCGGATAGCCCTGTGGTCAGAAATCCCAAATCTAGCTCAGCACCAAATTGCGAAAAGATGTTTGTGACAGTGTGATTACGATACCCTCTTCTATTGAGCATGCCGTATGTTGGGCTAGTCACATCTCCCGAGGTAATGACTTGCTTACTGTCAGGAAGTTCTTCTCCTGTTTCAGGATCAAAGGCTTCGGGTGTTAATGGGCCATACATCGTTGGCGGAAGATGAAAAATGCTACTGTATATAGTTGCATTTCCCTCCCCGGGAGTATGCTCTCTCTTCACGTTACCCGCCAAGCGCACAAATGCAGTCAAGTACTTATTGATTTTCATGTCAATATTAGACCGATAGTTGGCCCATACATTGTAAGGATTAGGCTTATAATCTTCCTGTTCGGTATTGAAATATCCGCTTTGATGCATGAAGTTCACATTGGAATAGTATTTAACTCTGTCATTCCCTCCTGTGACGTTCAGCCCAATACGCTGCATATTTGAGAGTTCACGAAAATAGTAGTCATACCAATTGTTATTGGGATACAAAGGGTCAGATCCTGATAAGAATTTTTGTATTTGCTCTTCAGTATAGAGCGGTTTATAATTCGCTTGACTGTTGTAATCATTATGCCATGCTTCTTGACGAAGTGCCGCATATTCACCCGACGGCATCATATTAGGTCGGGTGGTAACCTGTTGTACTGAATGGTCCAAGCGGGTGTTGATTTCGATATCCCCCTTTCGACCGCGCTTTGTCTCAACCAACAAGACCCCATTCCCTCCTAATATCCCATACATGGATTGGTATATCCCGTCCTTGAGCAACACGACAGATTCAATCTCACTAGGGGATATATAATCCAATGTTTGGTTTGCGTTGTAAGGTATCATAATACCATCTACCATGACCAAGGGTCCCCCTGACCGTGAGGTAGAAAATCCCCTCACATATAAGTTGGTATTGGCACGGGATAGCTCTGAGGACGTTTCTTGTGTTGTCAATCCTGAAAAGCGGCCAGCAAATCCCAATGTCAAGTTGGCGACAGGGGCTCGTTCCAATTCTGTACCCTTTACAGTTGAGACAGCTCCTGTTAACAATCTTCGTTTCTGTTGATTCCAACCCAATGGAACAATTTCATCCAATCCGTGAATATCCTGTTCCATCCGAACATCAAGGGTAGCTCCATTTTCTATCTTCAGTATTTGAGTCGTAAATGACGACATGGAGAAAATTAGCGCCAAACTACCGTCATCTACTGCAACAGTATATTGTCCGTTAATATCTGTTGACGTTCCATTTTTGCCATGTTCAGATTGTATCAATACACCCTTCATTGGATTTCCGTACGCGTCTGTTATTTTCCCCTTTACGAATAAAGAGTATGATTGTGCAGTTGCCAGATATAGCCCCAACACAAACAATTGTAGACCAACGGCTACTATTCGAATTATATACGATGTCATATGATTTTTAAATCTCAGTTAGTATTCATTAATTATCTGCAATCATGCTATCACCACCCAGGATTTTGCCAAGTCTTCCCTGTCACAGCTTCTAGGCGATTTGCCTCAGCCAATGGAATGGGAAGCAATAGATAGCTATTGGTATAGTTACGTCTTTCCAATGCTCTTATCGTATTTCTTTTATAAGAAAAAGAACCATTTCCATTGCGTGTTATTTCCATCGCTGTCAACCACTTATCTGTCTTCGATAAATCTCCGCTAGGGGTGCTCCATCTACGCACATCGAAATACCTACACTCTTCAAATGCTAGTTCGATGCGCCGTTCATGTCGGATACGTACGATAAGCTCCTCCTTCGATAGGTTAGTCGGAATCTCAGGCATATTGACACGTGCTCTAATTTCATTTACCGCTGTACGTGCTTCATCTAGATGTCCGGCCTCAGCAGCGGCCTCCGCAAAATTCAACAGTATTTCTCCCAGACGAAATAGTTTCCAGTTTGCTCCAGCTACAGGATTATCATTTCCTGAATTCGGGTGTAGAAATTTACGGTGGAAATACCCTGTCCGTGTAGCTCTACGTGTAGTCGGATGAATCCCTGTTTGGGGTTCGCCAACGTATGTCGCTATAATCCGGGTGCGATTACCAATTCCGCCCGGATAATTCTCATAGGATTGAGGGGACTCTACAAAATTCCAGAGGGCCTTACGTTTCGATCCGTTGTAGTAGATAGAGGCATAAAATCTCGGATCGCGATTAGCATAGGGGTTCTGTGCATCATACAGTGTATTTTGAGGATTGTAATTGGGTTGGAGGTGCTTCTCATCCAAATACGGATTTTCCAAGTTTAATATAGGTTGTCCATCATTTGTTTCATATGCATCCACCATCTCTTGTGTTGGACAAGTGCCGCTTTTGTAGGAGTCTTGCGCTCCTACGCCGTCAATATTCCATATATTTCCCTGGCCTTCTCGACTTTGATAAATAGTCTCCAAATCGACTTGAGTAATCCCAAATGACATA
Source organism: Sphingobacteriaceae bacterium DW12 (assembly GCA_000783305.1). Lineage (GTDB taxonomy): Bacteria > Bacteroidota > Bacteroidia > Sphingobacteriales > Sphingobacteriaceae > Sphingobacterium. Next base: position 166,261 of record JROE01000009.1, read on the forward strand.
CTTTGTGTAAAATACTCATTGTATAATGCCGCGTATCGATTATTGTCAGGTCCAAAAAAGGACACATCGGATTGATAGGTTTGAGGGAAATTTATTTTCTTGTATAATTCATATCCGTTAAATTTCAAGTTTTGTACCGCTTGTTTATTTACTTGATAGGCTTCTTCCCAGTGACTCTCCCCGTTATTATACAGCGGGCTTGCAGCAAACAGTAGCATTTTGGACTTAATGGCTTCAGCAAGTGCCTTGGTAACCCTATAAGATTCACCACTGGAGATCCGCCAAGGAAGATACTCCGATTGCATAGCAATATTGCAATCTTCCTCAATAAATTTGGCTACTTCGTAAAATGTCGCTTTATTAAGCGTACTGAAATCAGCATCAAATGCAACCGGCTCACGAAGTATAGGAATAGCTCCGCCATACCATTTCAGTAGCTCGTGGTAGTAATAGGCCCGCAATAGGTGCGCTTCTGCTTTCCAACGGCTGCGTTCTTCTTCGCTCCGTACCTGCGCATTGTCAATTTCAGAGATAAAAATACTGCAATTTCGAATCGAAGCCCAAAACCGGTTCCAATAATTTCCATTCCCGGCTTCAACAGACACGGGGGTTTCAATGGGATGGCTGCCTGCCGAAGCATTCCCATTGTAAAGTCGTCCAGAGCTAATAGTTGGCTCTGCCTCAGCATCTGTGTCCCAGGCTTCATCACTCCACACCACGGGCCCTCTAGACCAGAAGAAATAACGAGTTCCTTTACCGGGGATGTTAGTGTAACAACTGTTCAAAAAAGCCCCAACTTTAATTGGATCCTCAAAAACTTCTTTTAAGTCAATCTTCCCGTCAGGTGCCATATCCAGAGTTTTATTGCAAGATGCCAATATGAGCACTATACAAACTCCTATTATATATTTTTTTGCTTTCATCTCTATTTTATATTTTCATCAAAATCTAATATTGCATCCGAAACTATACATCTTCGTAATGGGATACCCAAGCGCATCATTATACTCTGGATCATGGTGATTCATCTTCAATTTGTCCCATGTGATAAGATTCTGGCCGGCGACGTAAGCACGAAGATATTTTATACCTAAATGACTGAGGAACTTCTGATCAAACGTATAGGCAAGCTCCACGTTCTTCAAACGAATGAATGAACGATCCATGATAAAAAAATCGTTTGCAGTATGATTAGTGTTGAGCTGAGTACTCAATGCTGGGTAGGTAATGTTTTCACCATTTTTATAGCGTTCTTCTGTCCAAGCTGCACGATGATATCCAAAATAATTACCACTCTTGGTCGTCTCCCAAACACCTTGCTCAGCAAAGTTAGTAGAGTAACGCCCTACCCCCTGAAAGAAAACGGTAAAATCCCAGTTTTTATACGACCCACCAACATCGAACCCATAGATTAGTCCCGGAATAGCAGAATGTTTAATAGGAGCTATATCCTTATCATTAATAATTCCATCCTCATTGATATCCATGTACTTGAAGTCGCCGATACGTGGGACCCCAAAGCCGTAGGTAATCCGGGACAAATATTCGGACAATTCTTCCTGAGAATTAAAATAGCCATTACCATTACTATAGTCAATTCGATACCCCCAAGCCTGATTCAATGAGAAACCCGTCGTTCTATAATTATATCTGTAAGAAGCATCCCGTTTTGCTTCGTCAAAAAATACAACGTTATTCTTATTAAAACCAACATTACCATTGGACCTCAACGTCCAATTATCACCTAGATTCTTTCGATAGTGATACTCCACCTCAAAACCTTTATTATCAACAATTCCCATATTGACTTTAGGAATATTTCCAAGTGGTACGCCTTGTAAACTAGGTACTGTACCTCTGGTAATGAGGATATCGGAGCGATGTTCCTGATATACATCAAATGATAGGTCCAAATCACGAAACAGTTGGATATCTAGCCCGATATTAGTCTTTTCCGCCATCTCCCAAGTAATATTTGGATTACCCAATAGTCCTTGGTTCACTCCGCGTCCTTGTGACAAACTTCCCAAAGGCCCCCCGCCCATAGTGATATCACTTTGATAGAGAAAGCGCGCTCCACCTATCTTATCGTTACCAACCTTACCATGAGACCCCCTCAATTTTAGATTTGTAATAAAGGGATTTTGCGCGAGGAATTGTTCATTACTAACCACCCATCCGAGCGAAAAGGCTGGAAAAAATCCATATCTCTTTGTAGGAGCAAATTGTTCCGACCCATTGTACCCGATATTGACTTCTGCAAGATACCTATCATCATAGGCATAAGTCGTCCTTCCGGCCAGTCCGATTACATTAAATGGAATCTCCCCTCCCGTCGACTCCCAAAAATCACGTTGCCCAAGGATTAATCCCGTCACATTGTGCACGCCGAAGGTACGCCCATAGTTTAATGAACCCTGGATATTGATATTATAACGAGAATCTACACCTCTTCCCACCGATAGTCGGGTCTCATCTGGTCGGAATACAGTGTAAGATAGTTCATCAGTCTCATAATTTACGTTTGCTTGATAGAGCGGCTCTCTTTTAACTCCATGAACGGTAGACGAGGCATAGGAGTCATAAGAAACCATTCCTTTTAGGGATAATCCTTTGGTAACTATCTTGCCCAAATCCCATTCTGCACCAAGAGTAGAATTCAGATTGGATCTCATCGTATTCCGATATCCCATGCGGTTCATGACTTCAAACGCTGAACGGTCCAAGTAACCTGGATCGACAACATGCCCAGCTTCAACACCGAATCCATCAATAGTCAATGGACCGGGTGTAATGGGCAGAATAGATTGTGATTGGAAGAAAATATCACGCATCATCCAATTAGCGTCATTGTTCGGATACGCGGATGACGAAGGCATGTTCACCCGCTCAATATAACTCCCTAAGTTTAAATAGGCTTTAAATGAGCTCGAAATATGATAGTCTAGATTAGCTCGGAAATTATACCGATCCAGCTGAGATGCAGAGTTATACCCAAGTTTAGACTTGGGCTCTACGTTCAAATTCCCACCTTGACGGAGATAAGCAGTATTCACGAAAAATCGCACTTTATCTGTTCCTCCAGATGCATTCACATTTAATCTCGACTGAGGGGCATAGCGACTGATAAATTGACGGTAATAATCGTGGTCTGGATAGATATACTGTCGTGTCTTCATCTTAAATTCATAGTCCGGATCGTTGGGATCTAATCCTAATAAAGGATTCACGAATTTCTCACGTACTGCAGCGCTAAATGGGATAGCGATATTATCATTTCGTGAAGCTTCATTTCTAAGATCCACGTATTCCCAAGAGTGCAACCGTTCCGGTTCACGTGTAAAGGCAGAATAGCTCTGATCGAATGATGTATTAAACTCTGTCCTGCCGGGCGCTCCTCTCCTGGTTGTGATTAAGATAACACCGTTCGCTCCCCTTACCCCAAACACAGCTGTCGCTGACGCATCCTTTAAGGTGGTGACTGATTCTACTTCAGATGCATCTAATGCTTGGAGATTGTCCCGAGGCACCCCATCTATCAAAATCAAAGGCGATTTTCCATTAGTCGTAGCCGCCCCTCGCAAATACAGTGTAGCGTTGTCTACCCCAGGCTGCCCTCCGCCCGATTGTATTGAAGTCAATCCCGATATTCGACCCGCTAAAGTAGCTGTGAAATTTGCCGACGAAGACTTCCTTAATTCTTCTCCGCTAACACTACTTATAGCACCAGTCACTGATAATTTCTTTTGCTGTCCATATCCGACAATGACAACTTCTTCGATATTCCGACTCTCGGACACAAGACTAACATTAATCACTCGAGCCCGATCAATTCGAATCTCTTGTCGTCGATATCCAAGAAAATCAAAGGTCAAATTCCCATTTCTCTGGGCTTTAATCACATACTGCCCTTTACTATTAGTCGAGACAACTGCTGCAGAATTGCTCAATCTCACGGTTACACCAGAAAGAGGAGCTTTACTTTCGGAATCCAATACAGTTCCTTCTACTTCAAAACTCTCCTGTGCGAAGAGAGAAATGCCGTTAAAAAATAAGAGTAAAATAACGAAGCATATCCTTTTTAATAAACAGTTCATATAAGTCTTTTCATTCATAATTCATTTGACTAAAATTTATTGTAAGCCAGGTTATCACTGACGTGATAGGTGAAAATCAAGTACATCATTCTTTCTTGGTTTAAAAGGTTTATATAATTTACTATTGGTTAGATGGTCTAAAATTAGGGGGGAATTTTAAACATTTCATCATGCTCTATCCTGACTAAAAACTAAGGTCAAAAAGATAGATTTAGCTCTTTAAAAATCTAAATTTAAATGGAATAACAAAAGCTAAAACGTTTTTATAGAGCAGCTAAATGAAAGTTTCCTAAGAACTATCCTGTGCTATCCTTATTCGCACACACCACAAAAAAGACGTGTTTCAACAAATCGAAACACGTCTTTCATTTATTCTTAATAAAAAAATTGATAATACCGAATTACTTCTCTTAGCGAGTAAGATTACTTAGGATTCACCTCCTCTATAAAACCGAAGTTCTATAATATCACTTGGAATTGTATGCTCGTTCCAGTGATCATGCATCACCAAGGCGGCACCTATAGCTGTGGCTTGGGCCATGGAAGCCGCGTAAACCTCGACATCGCTAAATGTCTTGGCAATCAAACTCATATAGATATTATTTTTACTGAACCCCCCGTCGACAAATATCCGACGTATTTTCCGGTCTCCAAGCACGAGGTTGGTCGCGCCAACTTGTGAAGCCACCAGGTCCAATATAAGGGCATGATAAGCGACTATACTATCTTCGAAATCAGACAGTACACGTTGACCAAAAGCAGCTAAAGAAGTGCCATCAAATGTAAATCGCGTTTGCAGATCATCTATAATTTCCCAGTCTACATTTATATTCCTGAATTTAGCAGTGGTTACATCAAAGTGGTCTGCGATTCGCTTGAGCTGAATCTCATGCTCATGACCTGCGAATAGACGAGAAGCTTTTACAGGTACGCCTGTATACGTCATGTAAAAAAGACAGTCTTGATTTAACTCATCGGGTGTCAATGTATCGTTATTAAACGGATTGAAGGAAATACACCATGTGCCCGTTGATATAAGGATAAAAGGTTCCTTGAAATTCAATATATAAGGAATTAAAGCTGCTGAACTATCATGCAATCCGATGCCAACAGAATAGTTGCTACCAGGAAAAGTCGCGGGAAATACCGCTTCTCCTTTTACTATAGGAGCAAGCTTGTCAATGAGCCCCTCACTAATGACCCAATCATGATAGCTTTGCTTACTAAAGTCCCATAGGGCCGTATGGCAACCGATACTAGTCATATCCGAATATATTTGTCCGGAGACAAGGTAGCTTAGGTATTGAGGAAGGTGGAGGCTATATTTTAGCCGTTTAAATACTTCAGGGTTACGCTGTTTTAGACGATACAATTGGAAGCCGGAATTCAAGCTTCCCAAAGAGGGAGAAGCTGTATCTAATAAGAACTGTTCACGGCCACCAAATTTCGCATAGATTTGATCCTGAAGCTCCTCTGGATAAGCCTTTAGATAGTTATATAGCGGTGTGAGTGGCCGCCCATCCTCATCCAAATGCACCAAACTTGCACCATACGAAGTAAAATTTATAGCCTTGACATCAAATTGCCTCTTCGTAAAAACCTCATGCAGGGAATCAAATATAGAAAGTCTAAGACTTTCTATATTCTCACACGGATCGCCGTCTTCGTCAACAGTTTCTATAAAACGAGCAGTCCGTTCAAATACGAGATTGTAATGTTCATCAAATAGGAATAATTTTTTATTGGTTTTACCTACATCGAATATTGCGATGGTGGGAATCAGACTCCGTTCCATGCCTATAGTCCAGTCGCGATTGAATCCACACCTCTCTCCTCAGTCAATTGTCTACGGACATCCAGCTCCTTAAACAACCCAATAGGGTCTAGGGCTGCGCCACTTCGCAATCTTGCTTCGGCCAAAAGTGATCGTACATCCGTTCGAAAAGCGTATTGTAATATTTCCTGAGCTTGAATGACATCATTCTCCTGCTGCGCAACCCTCAGAGCCTTGCGATCTACAAGCAGGGCTTGTGCATATGCAATTTTTATAGCTTCCACAGATTGCAATAAATCAATAAGAGGATCTTTTTGATTATGTGAAGCATCTATCATCCACCCCAGTCCTGTCGCATGGTCTAGGCCATTCAAATCCATCCCATCAACCAGTTCATTAAATATCAAAAAGAGTTGATAGGGTTTGATACTGCCTGCAGTAAGGTCGTCATCCGCATACTTACTGTCATTAAAGTGAAATCCACCTAGCTTACCTTCCATCAATAGTAGAGATACTATCTGCTCAATATTCGCATTGGGAAGATGATGCCCTAAGTCAACCAATGTATATGCCTTCTCCCCCAATTTATTAGCCAATAGCAGGGACTGGCCCCAATCGGCGATAGTAGTAGAATAGAAATATGGTTCGAAGCACTTGTATTCGATAAACATTTTCCAGCCCTCGGGAAGATGTTTATATATTTCACCCAGGCTTTCCAAAGTATTTTGGAAAGCTTCACGAAAGTTAAGCTGTCCTGGAAAAGAAGAACCATCAGCTAACCAGATGGTCAGCGCTGTCGACCCTAGAGCAACCCCTTGTCGAATAACTTCAATATTATGATCGATAGCCTGTCTTCTAACTGCAGGATTGACATGGTGCAATGAACCATATTTATAACTATATTGCTGCCCGGGTTGATCTTGAAAGGTATTGGAATTGACCGCATCAAACTTTAACCCATAAGATGCTGCCAACTGTTTAATACTTTCGATGTCTTTTGGTATATCCCAAGGAATGTGAAGGGATATTGCTCCACTTGACTTATTTAAAGCGTGTAACAACCCAACATCTTCAATCTTCTGATCAAGAGTTGCAGGTTCACCCCCTCCAGAAAAACGACCAAATCGAGTTCCGCCAGTCCCCAATGCCCAGCTTGGGATACCAATTTGGAATGCCATGAGTTTTTGAAGTACCAGCTCGTAATTAAGGATGTCTTCTTTTATAAAATTAAATTTTCGGATGTGCGTGTACAAAAGTGACTCATTGTGTTGGTCAATATGCTTTTGCTCTATTCTCATGTTTATATCAATTTTAGGTTTATTACTGAAATTACATAAATACCTATTATACTTCCCAATATTTATGTAAATTATCGAACAAATGCCATCGCTACTCCACCGTCTACATTAAGTACATTGCCTGTAGACTTATTGAGCAGTCCGCCAACAAAGGCAAAACAAGCGTTTGCAATATCTTCTGGCAAAATAATCTCGTTTAATAATGTTCGTTTAGCATAGTAAGCAGGTAATTCTTCAACTGTAATACCATACGCCTTGGCCCGTCCTTCAGCCCAGCCTCCAGACCAGATATTGCTGTCCGAGATAACGGCATCAGGATTCACGACATTTACCCGTATTTTTGCTTCACCTAGTTCTGCGGCATTTAATCTACTAAGATGTAGTTGAGCAGCCTTTGCACTCCCATAACCCGCGTTATTAGGTCCACTTACCAAGGCATTTTTACTCACGATATTAATAACATCTCCTCCTATTCCCTGTGCTTTTAAAATTTTAACAGCGGCTTGCGTTACAAAAAACTGTCCTTTAGCCAAAATATCATATAACAGATCCCAATCCTTTTCGGTATGTTCTTCTATCGTCTTCGATATCGAGATCCCCGCATTGTTCACGATGATATCTACACCACCGAAAGATAGAGAGGCTTCGCGCATTGCCGAAGTAATTTGCGCTTCGTTGGTGACATCAAGTGAACAGGTGCATACGGCATCCCGACCAAAAAGTCTTACAAACTCCGCAAACGTGGACTCGAGTCGCTCCTTATTCACGTCATTCAGGACTACAACTGCTCCTTCTGCTACAAATTTTTTAGCAATGGCTTTTCCAATTCCACCGGCACTACCTGTAATCAGAGCAATCTTACCTGAAAGCGCCTTTGGCTTAGGCATCCGTTGTAATTTGGCTTCTTCTAACAACCAATACTCGATGTTAAAAGCTTCTTGCCTTGGTAGGGAAGTATATGACGAAACTGCTTCTGCTCCTCGCATTACATTTATAGCATTAATGTAAAACTCGGACGCAACTCGGGCTGTTTGTTTATCTTTTGCGAACGAGAACATCCCTACTCCTGGGAATAGGACAATAACTGGATTGGCATCCCGCATAGCCGGGCTATCAGGATGTTTACAGGTTTCATAGTACGTTTTGTACATATCCCTATACTCTTGATAGACCGGCAAAAGTCTAGCTTTAACGCCCGCAACATCTGTCAAATCATCCTCTTTATCCAAATTTAATATCAAAGGTTGAATCTTGGTTCTCAAGAAATGATCTGGACAACTCGTACCTAGGGGCGCCAATCTGTCCAAGTCATATGAATCAATATATTCCAATACACGGGCATCGTCTGTAAAATGTCCTACCATGTGTCGTTCACTGGAACAAAAGCCTCTTAAAATTGGTGCCAAAGCTGCTGCCTGTGATTTCCGTCTATCCTCAGAAAGCGGAGTGACTTTCTGACCACCAAATACGGGTCTCTTCTTTCCTTCATGTTGATGCAGATATTCTGCGCATTTCTCGATGACTTCCAAAGAATTGATATAGCATTCATAAGCCGTATCTCCCCATGTAAATAGGCCATGTGAACCGAGCATAATCCCTTTGATACCTGGATTTTTATTCAAACATTCACGCAATTGCAACCCCAAATCAAACCCAGGCTTTTGCCACCCGACCCAACCAATCTGACCATTAAACAGCTCCTGTGTTATGCGCTCGCCATCGGCAGCGGCCGCTATTGCAATAGCGGCATCAGGATGAAGGTGATCAATATGCTTAAACGGTAAAAATCCGTGTAAGGGGGTATCAATAGAAGGGGCCTTAGATTGCAAATCAAAAATGCAATGATTGAACAATTCAACCATTTCGTCCTCGTGATCCAGACCTTTATAAATATGCTCTAAGTTTCGCAGACGGTTTACGTATAGCGCAGCTAATCCGGATTTCTGCAGCGTACCAATATCACCACCCGATCCTTTTATCCACATCACCTCCGTCTGCTCACCCGTCAATGGATCCTTTTCAATCACTTTACAGGAGGTATTACCCCCGCCATAGTTTGTGATTCTCAGATCCGATCCTAGTAAGTTTGACCGGTACAACAACAAGGCAACTTCATCCCCCTCGATGGTCTTAGCTTTTTCTTCGTCCCACAAATAGTTGACGTACTGAAATGTTTTCAATTCCATATGTATATTTAAATGATTATTCTAATGTTTTTGCTAATCCCACGACACAAATAGATAGGATAATTGTCACTATACCTGCTATAATTGCGCGATAGGTGGACTTACTTACTCCCTTCCATTCTTTCAATGCTATCCCCCAAGCATTGGAAATCAATATGATAAAAGCCATGTGTAATATCCATGAACTGGCACCATTACCTAGACGACTCTCTCCCATTCCATAAAAAAAGAACTGCAAGTACCAGGTCGTCCCTGCTAAAGCACATAGTAATATGTTTTTTGCCAAAGGCGAAGTCGATTTAGTGTAATCAGTATATGTCTTATTCTTCAACAAGAGATATAGGCACCACAGAAAATTAGTCGTAAATCCCCCCCATAAGATGACCACATAGGTCACATTATTCTGATATAAAAATTCGCCCTGCCCAGGATTGGCTGATTTCCAAAGATTATTTGCAATTTCCGCCATTGGTTTTCCGGCCTCAATCCCAAAATTGAAACAAGCACTAAGTACCCCAGAAACAATAGCCACCACGATGCCTAAGGTAAAGTTATACTCAGGCCGTAGACCTTCAGATTGGCTTTTTATACCTCTCTCCTTAAGCATACCTGCATATCCACATAGATAAATACCAACCACACAAATCAAAAGACCAATCATCACACATATCCCTGGACCGGTTGAGAAGAAATAGTCTATTCCGTGCTTTCCTATTGTTTCATTAAAGAAGTAATAGACTGCGGGCATTAAGGAACCAAAGACCATACTTAACCCCAACATAATACTGCTTCCCAGAGATACACCGAGATACCGGACTCCCAACCCATAGGTCAATCCGCCTATACCCCACAATAGTCCAAAAAGAAATGTATAACCAAGCGTATTGGAATCACTATCTTTTATAATATTCCAAAAGTTAGGAATAGTGATATAGGCTGCAATGGGCGGAACAATAATCCACGAAAAAACACCTCCCAGTATCCACATCGATTCCCAAGACCAAGCTTTGACCTTTTTATACGGTACATAAAAACTTCCGGAAGCAAATCCTCCGATAAAATGAAATAATACTCCAGCTATTGCGTTCATATGTGTATTTGAAAGTTAATCTATTGATCTTAATCTGTAATAATTAAACACTTGCAAATTATAGATTAGATCCTGCTCAACTGTTATGAACTGTCATGTCTAAAAAAATAGGACATAAGCTTATGTCGGTAAGGATTACCAAATAACATACTATATAGAAACAGGGAATCTACATTTGGGTTTTCTTCTCTACCATTTATTCGTATATTAGACGGAATTAGTAATTAAAAATACTTACTCAATTAGTATCTACACGGAATATGAAATACACTTATAACACAAATGATTCTATGAATTTCAAAAAACTATTTTGTTATATATCAACAATTTTATTAACGATCATATCGGTGCTGCCCACTAGTGGATTTGCACAAACGGGAACTTTTAAATACAGTAACGAAGGTTTAAAAAAGGGTACCATCGAAAGTCAATTCCAGCATCTAAATTACATTTCCAGAACCCAACCGCCTTACAAGCTAATCCGTAGTGAGAATCTGGATATAATCAGACAAAACATCCGCGATAGTATCACTGTCCTAACGAAAGAAATTGCAACTTTAAAATCTTCGTCAAGCAATGTAGCCGCAAACACCAAAGCACTACAAGACTCTTTGGGCAACGTCACACAAGAATTACAGCAAGAGCAAGCAAAAACAGACAGTATTTCCTTTTTAGGCATTCCATTCTCCAAATCAACCTATCATATGCTGGTCTGGACCTTAATCATCGTATTTGGACTTCTATTCTTAATCATGCTTGCTTCATTTCGCAAAGCGAAAGTAGATACTGTGGAGCATAAGACAACGGCGGAGCAAGTTCAAGATGAACTGCAAACACTTCGAAAAAAATCAATAGAAAACGAACAAAAATTACGCCGTCAACTTCAAGATGAGCTCAATAAAAGGTTATAAGAAAAGCGGGCAAATGCCCGCTTTTCTTATAATATAACCCATTGATGATATTAGGCATATTTAAACATGTATCAATAGCCCGGATTTTGTGTAAGTCCAGTTCCCAAACCTATTTGTGCAGACGGAATAGGATATAAAAGAAATCTTTCGTCGGTCAGACTCTCATATTTTTTGAGTGCGAGTTTGGTCCGACCGAAATCAAACCAGGTCTCACCTTCAAACATAAGTTCCCTTTCCTTTTCTTCTTGTACCGCTACGATAAATGCCTCCAGATTGGGATACGTATTAATAGGTACTGTGACTCCAGCGCGGTCCTGAACGGCTTTCAACGAGTTGTACGCAGCTGCGCTTACACCATTATCTACTCGACCCTGAGCTTCAGCGTGGATTAAGTAAATCTCTGCCAGTCGAATAGCGGTTACATTTTGGCTGGCTGGTGAGAAATTAGGAAACTTTCCCATAAAGTACTTATCGTTATTGCCCTTTTTCACAGTGAAATTCTTTCGTTTGTCCTGCTCCGCGTATATATCAAGAATTTCTGATTCCTTAGCAAAAAATAATACACTTGCATTATCATTAGCTACTGCGGCAAGCGGATTTGTGACTTGATCGTCAAACTGGATTTCGAAAATGGCTTCGCTTGTGTTTTGTGTAGTCCAAATCGTACTAAATTCGGTAACTAAACCAAAACCGCCGGCTGTCAGCACTTCGTTTGCCAAATCTGCTGCTTTTTTATAGTCATTGGTAATAGAAGCTTGATATAAATATACCTTTGCCAGTAAAGCTTTGGCCGCCCAATGAGAAGCACGACCTTTAGCTGCATTACCCGTATTGGGATTCTCTTCAGGAAGTGATACAATGGCATCTGATAAATCCTTGACAACTTGCTCATAGAGGACCTCTTTATCAGACTCTTGAATATCAATATTATCACCTTCTTTGGTATAAGTAAGTTTTAGAGGGACTTTATTAAAAGCTCGTACGAGAAAAAAGTAATTCAACGCTCTAATAAACTTAGCTTCGCCGACAAGTATATTCTTCTTCTCTTCAGTAATCATCGCTTCCGTCATTTTTGGAACCTCCTCGATAACTTGATTGGCCGCATTTATGGTCGTATACACCGCCTGCCACATATTTGAAATCCATGGATTAATGGCTTGTATTCTATGTTCGGAGAAGTTTTCGTATTCAGGAAAGCTTGCCGAATGGTTTACATGTCTCGCTGAAAATTCAGGGACGACTATCACAGACTGACCAAAGGAAAATGAATTCATCATAGTCCGATATATTCCCAAAACAGCCGCATTTGCATTTGTCTCGGAATTGAACAATTTATCTTGAGCAATTTGTCCCAAAGGATCGCGATCTAAGAATTTATTACATGATGTCCCAAAAGAAGCCATCATGTAGACTAAGCAGATTATTATTGTTTTATTTTTCATTGGAATATTTTATTGTTAGAAATAGAGAATCTTGCTGCGAACAGATGCCGCATAGACCATCAGCAAGTGTCAGAAAGTTAAGTTGATACCAGTAGTGAATATGCGTGGTTGCGGATAACTTCCATAGTCATACCCATAAATCAACCCTGTATTTGCGCCACCATGGCTTGAACTTACCTCTGGATCATAACCTCTATATTTGGTGAATACATATGCATTTTGAACGGTGACGTACCATCGTAGTTTTTTTACTTTAATCCTGTCGGTAACAGTAGATGGCAATGTATATCCAAATGTGATATTTCTAAGCCTAAAGAAGGAGCCGTCTTCTACAAATCTTGATGATACCGCTCCATTGCTAAGATCACCTGGAGCTGGTCTAGGAACGTCGGTAATATCTCCTGGAGCTTTCCATCGATCGACAAAGTCAATGAATTGATTGGAGCTTGGATTAAACCCCTCTAGACCTGAAGCTAGGTTATAATTGAAAATATCATTCCCATAAGTGAACTGACCTTGGACACTTAAGTCAAAATTTTTATATGCAAAGTTATTGGTGATACCCCCAAAGAAGGAAGGGTTAGGATCACCTATCATCCGGTGATCTTCGTAGTCTGTAGGAGATACCGCATTACCACCTTGCCCTAAATAATCAATCATACCTGTTTGAGAATTAACACCTATTGCTTGCCAGCCATAGAAAACTCCTAATGGCTGCCCTACAATCGCACGATTCAAATCGCCAACTCCGCCACGCATTTCTGCCAATCCCTCAGGTAATGCCACGACTTTATTCCTATTAAAAGTCATGTTTAAGGCCGTGGTCCATTGAAATTGACCAATCAAGTTTTTCGTCGTCAATTCGAATTCGAAACCTTTATTCTCTATATCCCCTGAGTTTGTGAACCTATTAAGGTAACCAGAACTAGTCAGGATAGGCAATCCGATTAACAAGTCAGTAGTTTTTTTATAATAGTAATCGGCCAATAGTGACACTCTATTATTTAAGAAGCCAGCGTCAATACCTACGTTCCATTGACGGGTGGTTTCCCATTTTAAATCACGGTCACCCAGTACATTTGGTACAAAACCTGCCATACCCAGATAATTGTTTCCTCCCGAATACAGAGAGCGGCTAGCATAATTACCGATATTTTGGTTACCTGTAATTCCCCAACTTGCACGAAATTTTAAGTCATCAAGCACTTTGGAGTCCTTTAGAAAGTCTTCTTCTGTAAGTCTCCATGCCCCCGCAAATGAAGGAAATATCGCCCAACGATTGTCTGCACCAAAGCGGGAAGAACCATCTGAACGAACATTTGCATTTAGGATGTACTTATTCTTGTATATGTATGTGGCCCTTGCGAATCCGGATGCGATCGCCCATTCTTCTGGATAAGAATTTGCCCCCGTAATCACACCTCCTGCAGTAATGTAAGGGATATCATTGTTCGGAAAACTAGACCGTTGTCCATGGACAAATTCAAGTCTTGACTCTTGGACTGAAAACCCCGCTAAAGCATTAATACTATGGTCACCGAATGTCTTATCGTAGGTCAATGTTGTTTCATTAATCCATAGCTGATCTCGGGTATTACGGCGTGCACCAATGCCGCCCTGACTAGCATAAGACCTAAGTCCCACGGGTGGCATAAAGAACGTTTCATCGATAAAACTAATATCTGTACCAAAACTAGTTTTTAACAAAAGCTCTGGGATAATATTGTATTCCACGCTGGCATTAGCCAATACGCGAAAAGTTTGCGCTTCATTGGTAGGTAGATCTAACATAGCGACTGGATTCTCGCGTGTCAGTCTGACTTGATCATATACAAAATTACCTGCGGCATCATATACCGTTAAGTTTGGTGGAGAAAATATACCACTCTTGGTTGCTCCTTCTTTTGAGTTTTCCTCTTGGACGCGTTGATTGATGGCTCTCGTTAGATTAATGGCAGTCGAAAATCTTAGTTTTTCATTGTGCTGATGATTAAGATTTATACGACCGCTTAATCTATTGAAATCAGAACCTAAAAGAACACCCCCTTGTTTCATATAACCAATGGAAGTATAGTACTGTGTCTTTTCACCCCCGCCTCTTGATGATAGTTCGTAACTCCTGGTGGTTGCATTCCTAAAAATTGCGTCCTGCCAATCGGTATTAATATTAGGATTGGAAAATATCTGATCAGGGATAACTGCTTTGGGATCCTTCTGCTGAAGAATGCTGTAATAGTCTTTCATATAATCCTGATACTGCTCGGTATTCATAAAATCATAATACCTTTCGCGCGGGACTTGTGAAAACCCCTCGTACATATTAAAGTTAAATTCACTTTGTCCGGCTACCCCCTTTTTTGTACTAATCAGCACCACCCCATTTGCAGCTCTTGAACCATAGATGGATGAGGAAGCGGCATCTTTTAATATTTCGATGGATTGAACATCGGAAGGATTGATGGACGACAACACATTGATACCTTGGGTACCCCCTCCAAAATCGAAGGTAGACCCTCCCGTAAAGTTGGTTGTGCTATTTACAGGAATGCCATCTACCACATACAATGGATCCGAGCTTGCATTAATGGAGGTTGTCCCCCTTACTCGAATACTGATTCCGCCCCCGGGGGAACCAGACTTCTGAGTAACTTGAACTCCACCAGCCTTCCCTTGTATTGCCTGTGTAATACTTGGCAGGACCTCATCCTTGATTTCATTGGCGCCGATACTGGATACAGCACTAGGCAGGGTAGCTCGATTCATCGTGCCGTATCCAACTGCTACGACCTGTGCTGAGTCGAGCATATTGGTTTCTGAACTCAGTACTACTTGAATATCTTTCCTATTGCCGACCGTCTGCGTTATGGCCTTAAAACCAACTGATGAAAATCTTAATCTATTTTTCGGCCCAGCCGCAACTTGGAATTTCCCAAGCTCATCCGTACCGGTAGATTGGCCTGTTCCGACTACTGTAACCGTGACTCCTGGCAAAGGCCCTTTAGGTCCCGTGACAGTACCTGATACATTCCCTTGTGTGGCCGATTGAACAACGGTACTCAAGCTGTCGGGCTGAGCAACGATTACAGTCGAACTGTCTTTGACACCGACATGAGTGGAATCGACGACTACAGCAGATACTGTAGAATCAGCCTGGGCTATAATCGAGTCCGCTGAACCTTCGACCGTAGACTCGGCGAGGCCGGTACTAAGGGACACCTTGATAAGCTTTTTATTGTTTACATGGATTTCTTTGTTCACAAATCCAGATTTGATAAAAACCAAAATTCCGTTGGGATCTGCCGAAATTTTGAATGTTCCGTTCAGCTCGGACAACGTGCTATTGGATGTTCCTTTTTCGGTGACAACTACTCCACCGACTGCCATTCCCGCTGAATCCGTGACCGTACCACTGATACCAATGGAGTCTAACAGAGAGAACGAAAGTGGTGTAGAATATTCTAATATCTTGGAATGGTAGTTGTCTTTGGTAATGTCTGCACGCCCCGACTGACTAAAGAGAATAAGACAGCAAGTCAAAAAGAGCGAGTGGTAGAGATAATGCATCATACGTCAAATATTTATATAAGAATCTAAATTGAAATAATAAGCTTCAGCCAAAAATGGCAATACAGTAGACCAACTTGATACTATTCATTTTCGCAGCCACACTCAAGTGTATCATATTTGTTACATGCATTACAGACATTATAACGTTGTCAAATCCATTTTGTTATTCAGATATTGTTATTTATTTCAAAAAAAATTGACATTCAGGCACGATAGCGAAAAGTAGAGAAGCCCACAAATTAGGAGGGTGGAAAAAAATGGAACACTATCGAAATATTCTTTGACTAGCGATACCGAGCTACAAAGGATACTGCCCCTGTTTATATATAACAGATTTGTTACGCGATTTAGTATAACGCTGTTAAAATATAATAATCAAATTATAGTGATTACTGGTAGCCAAGTCCGAAATACATTGGGGAGATAAAATGTTCATCCAAGCCAAATTTTGATGCATATGATTCTTTGAAACAAATTGGAGTATGCCCTATTCTCTAACTTATTCAGTCATAATTATATTCAAATTTACCTTTGACAAAAAAAAAGTAAATTTTATTCATCCAACACTTTGCTTTTCGGCATATATAGCTTATTTTTGCAGTCCAAAATAGGACTCATTTTGAGTTTTGTAATTGATTATTAAATATTTAGTCCCTATAATATGCCCCAGATTGGTAAAATAGCGCAGATTATCGGCCCAGTTGTTGACGTCAACTTCGCCGACAATGAGAACCTTCCTAGACTTTTCGATGCATTGTATATCGAAAAAGATAACGGTCAGCGTATCGTTTTAGAGGTTCAACAACACTTAGGTGAGGATTGTGTACGTACAATTGCCATGGATGCTACCGAAGGTTTGGTTCGTGGAATGAAAGTTGTCGACACAGGAGCCCCTATCAAAATGCCGATTGGAGAAGAAATCAAAGGCCGTGTATTTAACGTAGTTGGAGACGCCATTGACGGGATCAAGAATCTGGACAAAACCAACGGACGCCCTATCCACAATGTACCCCCAAAATTCGAAGACTTATCTACCGAGACTGAAGTTCTCTTTACAGGTATTAAAGTTATCGACTTATTAGAACCTTATGCTAAAGGTGGTAAAATTGGTTTATTCGGTGGTGCTGGTGTGGGTAAAACAGTATTAATCCAAGAATTGATTAACAATATTGCAAAAGGTCATGGTGGTCTTTCGGTGTTCGCCGGTGTAGGCGAACGTACTCGCGAAGGTAACGACTTATTGCGTGAGATGTTGGAATCAGGAATTATTAAATATGGTGAGCAATTCATGGAAGGCATGGAAAAGGGCGAATGGCCTTTAGAAACCGTTGACCAAGAGTTGATGAAAGAGTCTAAATGTACATTTGTCTTTGGTCAAATGAATGAGCCTCCAGGCGCCCGTGCCCGTGTAGCTCTATCTGGATTGACAGTAGCGGAGTATTTCCGTGATGGAGAAGGTGATGGCCAAGGTAAAGACGTACTATTCTTCATTGATAACATCTTCCGTTTTACGCAAGCAGGATCTGAAGTATCTGCGTTATTAGGCCGTATGCCTTCCGCCGTAGGTTACCAACCGACACTTGCTACAGAGATGGGGTTAATGCAGGAGCGTATTACGTCGACCAAAAATGGATCGATCACTTCTGTACAGGCCGTTTATGTGCCTGCGGATGACTTAACTGACCCTGCTCCAGCGACAACATTCGCCCACTTAGATGCTACAACAGTATTGTCTCGTAAAATTGCTGAGTTAGGAATCTATCCGGCAGTAGACCCTTTAGATTCTACTTCACGCATCCTTTCTCCTGCAGTATTGGGTGCTGAGCACTACAATACCGCTCAACGTGTTAAAGAAATCTTACAACGTTATAAAGAACTTCAAGATATCATTGCCATCTTAGGTATGGATGAACTCTCTGAAGAAGATAAATTGACTGTGCACCGTGCACGTCGCGTTCAACGTTTCTTGTCACAACCTTTTCACGTAGCAGAACAGTTTACAGGCCTTAAAGGTGTATTGGTAGACATCAAAGATACCATCAAAGGATTCAATATGATTATTGATGGAGAAGTTGATGAATATCCTGAAGCAGCATTCAACCTAGTCGGTAGCATAGATGAAGCAATCGAAAAAGGAAAGAAATTATTAGCTGAGGCTGTTTAATAATAGATTTGCGTATTACGTAGTTAGATTTGCGAAAGCAAAATTCTCATCACGTAATACGCAATTCGCAATACTATAGAATAAATGAAACTTACAATTATTACTCCTGACAAGTTGGTCTACGAGGGTACGGTTACAGCAGTAACGGTGCCTGGATCTGCTGGCTCATTCCAGATACTAAAGAACCATGCTGCTATCGTCTCTACGCTAGAGGATGGTAAGGTGATTATTAAGGTCAGTAACAATGAAGAAATCCTTAATATTAAAGGCGGAGTAGTGGAAGTAAAAGACAATGTTATTACTGTCCTGGCGGAGGGCATTATAGAAGAATAGAAAATAACAATTCAAGACCTTATAAAAAGCCCTTAAAACGATATGTTTTAAGGGCTTTTTTTTAAAACTTTTAGCAACCAAAAACCTATTTTAGGAAGAATTTAAGCATAACTGACTATAAATACAAAAAAGTCAAACTATACCAATTTTAATTTTGGTCTACTTTAAAGATTGAAAAATATTAAAACAAAAGAAATATACAGAATTATATTCCGCAAATATTGCATACACAAAATTATAAACTATTTCAAAATTATAAGCTCGGCTATTGCGTAGTATTTTTATTCGTCCTATCTTACAATTATCATTTTGAGCATCAAATGTACCAATGGAAATGGCTCACTGAGATTGAGGAATATCCGTATCACAATAAGTGGAATTAAAATTTGATAAATGTATGCAATACTACAACGATGAAACGCTTATATATTTAGAAGGTAGCTTTGTAAAAGCATCTTCCGCTGGCGTGGATTTATACGGTCAGGCGTTACACTATGGATATGGAGCATTTGAAGGTCTAAGAGCTTATAATACCCATAATGGGACGCGTATATTCAAGGCGGAGGAACATTTTGATAGACTTCAAAAATCCTGCGAAGCTATTAGTATACCATATATATGGGACAATCGTGAATTAGTCGAAAGGACCTACGAATTATTGAGCTTGAACAATCTTCGTGAAGCCTATATCCGACCTCTGGTTATAGCTGGATCAAATATGCACCTTACCTCTGCTACACATGCCAAGATGTTGATTGCAGCATGGGAATGGGGGCCTTATTTAGGACAAAATCTATTAAGGGTATGCATCACGAATATACAACGACCAAGTCCAAAGGCTTTTCCTGTCGAATCAAAAATCAGTGGTCAATATATCAATTCCATCTTAGCAAGTACAGAAGCTATAAAAAAAGGATTTGACGAAGCACTTCTTTTAGATCAAGAAGGATTCGTGGCGCAAGCATCTAGTGAGAACCTCTTTATCGAGAAAGATTACAAAATCTACACTGCTCCTTTGAAAACCGTATTTCCTGGCATAACGCGTTCAGCGGTAATCAATATATGCAAAAAACTGAATTTTGAACTTATCGAAAGACCTCTCACCATTCAAGATGTATATGAGGCTGATAGCGCTTTCTTATGTGGCACAGCTGCAGAAATTATCGGTATCAAACAAATCGATCATATAATTTTTAAAGAGGATTGGGAGCACACTATAGGAGCTTCCATCCAAAGAAGATATAAAAACCTAGTATTAGAGAACGAAAACTATGAAGTCATCATCTAACGGCGAAAATGAAATGAATAAGTACAGCCGTACATTTACGCAAGACGCTACACAACCTGCTGCAAAGGCCATGTTATATGGGATCGGACTCACCGATGCTGATATGGACAAAGCACAGGTCGGTATTGCCAGTATGGGATACGATGGTAATACCTGCAACATGCACCTCAATGATCTAGCACAGGTCGTCAAGACAGGTGTTTGGAACAATGATTTAGTAGGTTTGACTTTTGGTACGATTGGAGTAAGTGATGGGATGAGCAATGGCACCGATGGTATGCGCTATTCACTCGTCAGCCGCGATGTCATAGCAGACAGCATTGAGACGATATGCGGAGGACAATATTATGACGGCCTTATAGCTATTCCTGGCTGTGATAAAAATATGCCTGGCGCAATTATCGCTATGGGTCGCCTAGACAGACCAGCTATAATGGTATACGGGGGTACTATCGCTCCTGGTCATTATAAAGGGGAGGAACTCAATATTGTATCCGCATTCGAAGCGTTAGGTCAAAAGATTTGCGGCAACCTGTCCGATGAAGATTATGAAGGGATTATAAAACATACTTGCCCCGGAGCAGGCGCTTGCGGCGGAATGTACACCGCCAATACCATGGCCTCTGCAATCGAAGCTTTAGGCATGAGCTTACCTTATTCCTCCTCTAACCCTGCTGTATCGGATGAGAAAAAAGCAGAATGTCTAGAGGCGGGCAAGTATATCCGTATCCTGTTGGAAAAAGATATCAAACCATCGGATATCATGACCCGAAAGGCATTTGAAAATGCAATTAGATCAATTATCATCCTTGGGGGTAGCACAAATGCGGTATTGCACTTTATCGCTATAGGTAAAGCTATCGGCGTGGATATTACACAAGATGATTTTCAACGGATGAGTGATGAGACGCCAGTGTTAGCAGACTTCAAACCGTCTGGTAAATATCTCATGCAAGATCTCCACCAGTATGGTGGCACACCTGCAGTACTTAAGTACTTGTTGGAGGAAGGACTATTGCATGGAGACTGTATGACCGTAACCGGGAAGACACTAGCTGAAAATCTGGAAAACGTGAAATCAATCATGGATTACGACCAAAATATTATTCACAAACTCAGTGATCCAATAAAAGCAACCGGACACCTTCAGATTTTATATGGAAATCTTGCTGAGAAAGGATCTGTCGCTAAAATATCCGGAAAAGAAGGTGAAAAATTCACAGGACCGGCTCGTGTATTTGACGGAGAGCAACGTCTGATTAAAGGCATACAAGATGGAACCGTCAAACAAGGTGATGTTGTCGTGATCATTAATGAAGGTCCTAAGGGCGCCCCTGGAATGCCAGAAATGTTAAAACCTACATCTGCTATCATTGGAGCAGGACTCGGAAAATCCGTAGCCTTAATTACCGATGGTCGTTTCTCTGGAGGAACACATGGATTTGTCGTAGGACACATCACTCCTGAGGCCTATCAGGGAGGATTGATTGGTTTAGTCGAAAACGATGACATTATCGAAATCGACGCAGTCAACAATTCTATCAACCTAAAGGTAGATGAAGCGACCATTGCCGCAAGACGAGCAAAATGGACTCAACCTGCGTTAAAAGTATCCAAAGGAGTTCTCTACAAATATGCCAAGACCGTGGCAGATGCATCCGAAGGCTGTGTAACAGACCTTTAATAGCAGAACCGGATAATCAACAACTAAAACTAATAAACTAATCGACTAAAATTAAAGTAATGAGTACACTGGAAAAAACAGAAAATAAAGCACCAACAATAAAACCCAAAGAATCTACTCAAAAATCGGGTTCTCAAGCGGTGTTGGAAGCTTTATTATGTGAAGGTGTTGACACCGTATTTGGATATCCAGGTGGTGCAATCATGCCTATCTATGATGCCCTTTACGATTATAACGATCGCCTTAAGCATATTTTGGTACGTCACGAGCAGGGAGGTATACATGCCGCTCAAGGTTATGCACGCACCTCAGGTCGTACAGGTGTGGTATTTGCCACTAGTGGTCCAGGGGCAACCAATCTTGTCACCGGCTTAGCGGATGCACTGATTGATAGCAATCCCATCGTTTGCATTACTGGACAGGTATTTGCGTCTTTGTTGGGAACTGATGCATTTCAGGAGACAGATGTCATGAACATTACCGCCCCTATCACAAAATGGAACTACCAGGTAACGGACGCCTCTGAAATCCCCCATGCATTAGCTAAAGCATTCTATATTGCTAGCACTGGGAGACCAGGTCCGGTACTCATTGACATAACAAAAAATGCCCAATTACAATTATTCGATTATGAAGGGTATCAGAAATGTGAACACGTCCGTAGTTATAGACCTGCTCCCGAAGTCAGAAATGAATATATTGAGCAGGCCGCCAATCTCATCAATGCAGCAAAGAAACCTTTTGTTCTATTTGGACAAGGTATAATCTTAGGCAAAGCTGAGCAGGAATTTAAGACCTTCATTGAGAAATCGGGGATCCCCTCAGCTTCAACAGTCATGGGACTCAGCGCCTTGGAGACCGACCACCCCCTACACGTCGGAATGTTGGGAATGCACGGAAACTATGCTCCAAACGTGATGACCAATGAGTGCGACGTACTTATTGCTATAGGTATGCGTTTCGATGATCGTGTGACTGGCCGTTTGGATAAATATGCTAAACAAGCGAAGGTCATACATCTAGATATTGACCCCGCTGAGATAGACAAGAATGTACAAACGACGGTACCTGTATGGGGAGATTGCAAACTTAGTCTTCCTCTTCTAACAGCCGCAATCAAACCAGTCGACCATTCCGAATGGTTAGCCCAATTCAGAGCTTTAGAAAAAGAAGAAATAAAAGAAGTCATTCAAAATGAACTTCACCCGACAACGGATACGATGACAATGGGTGAGGTGGTCAATATACTGAATGAATTAACTAACGGTGATGCAATCATCACAACTGATGTTGGACAACACCAAATGGTCGCTTGTAGATATGCCAAATTTAACAACAGCAGATCAAATGTTACCTCGGGTGGGCTAGGTACAATGGGCTTTGGGTTACCCGCAGCTATCGGAGCTTGGTATGGTGCTCCAGATAAAACCGTTGTGGCTATTATTGGTGACGGAGGTTTCCAGATGACATTACAAGAATTGGGAACTATCATGCAATTTGGAGCGAAAGTTAAGATACTGATTCTTAACAACGAATTCTTAGGGATGGTACGTCAGTGGCAGCAATTGTTCCACGACAAACGTTATTCTTTTGTAAATATCACCAGTCCTGACTTTGTAGCGGTAGCTAAGGGTTACTATATTGAAGGGCAAAAAGTTTGTGAAAGAAAAGACCTTCGGACTGCATTGGAAGCTATGCTGAATCACGATGGCGCATACCTTCTAGAAGTAATGGTGGGAAAAGAGAACAACGTCTTCCCAATGGTTGCACAAGGGACATCTGTCTCAGAGATCCGATTAAAATAATACATTGCCATAGGTCCTAGAGGATTGATCTTACCAATATCTCATCTAGGACTTATAGCCAAAAAGCTGTAAAAATGGAAAAACAAGAATATACTATCACCCTATATACAGAGAATTCTATCGGGCTTATCGGTCGGATTTCGACCATCTTCTCTAGAAGAAAAATAAATATAGAAAGCTTAAATACCTCTCCTTCTGAAGTCGAGGGCATACATCGGTTCACCATCGTTATTACGGAGACTGAAGAAGTCGTGCGTAAGCTATGTCGTCAATTAGAGAAGCAGATAGATATCTTAAAAGCGTACTATAACACCAATGATGAAGTTATCTGGCAAGAGCAAGCTTTATATAAAGTACCAACAGACATTATCGCCGAAAAAGCACCTGTAGAACGCCTACTACGTGAATATGGGGCATCTGCGGTCGTCATTCGGAATGATTATACTGTATTTGAAACAGCTGGCCACCGTGAGGAAATTGACAAACTAACAGAAGAGCTAACCAAATACGGACTGATTGAGTTTGTACGTGGCGCTCGTATTGCTATTATCAAAAATAGTGCGGGATTTCATTCTAAATTAATTCAGTTCGAACAGAAACAACCATCTGAAGAGATTGTCGAAAATGAATATCTCGACAAACGTGATGATGTATTTACTATGTAATCAGATGGAAGAGACATTTAAATTTATCCTACAGGCCCGCCAAAAGTTCATTGAATTGATTGATAGCCTTTCTGTAGAACAACTAAACAATATTCCATCGGGATTCAACAACAATATCATTTGGAATTTTGGACATATTGTTGTCAGCACCCAAACATTGGTATATGTCCGTACTGGAATCAAATCAGATACTACTTGGGTCAAATACAATGAGGATTATAAAAAAGATACGAAGCCTACCCGTTTTGTAGAACAAACTGAAATCGACGAATTGAAAGCAATTGCCATCAAAAGTATCGAAGAAATCCGTAAAGACTATGAAAACAATGTTTTTGGAACAATCACAACCTTTTCAACGGCAACGTATGGTTATCCAATGGAAACAATCGAAGAAGTTGTAGCCTTGACTTCTGGTCATGATAATGTACACTATGGATACGCGTTGGCACAACGCAGACTTGTGCAATAATTTAGAGTAAACAACCTAATAACAACAATATTAAGAATTAAAAAAATGGCAAATTATTTCAACACATTACCGCTAAGAGAGCAATTAAACCAATTAGGCGTGGCCGAGTTCATGGACAATTCCGAATTCGCAGAAGGTGTGGAAGCACTAAAAGGCAAAAAATTAGTAATCGTGGGATGTGGAGCTCAAGGATTGAACCAAGGACTTAACTTAAGAGATAGTGGTCTGGATGTTTCTTATGCCTTACGCAAAGAGGCTATTGAACAAAAAAGAGATTCTTGGAAAAATGCAACCGACAATAACTTTACAGTTGGAACCTATGAAGAATTGATTCCTTCGGCAGATGTTGTTATCAACCTCACTCCCGATAAGCAACACACCTCGGTGGTCAATGCAGTGATGCCGTTAATGAAACAAGGGTCGACTTTGTCGTACTCGCACGGTTTCAACATCGTAGAAGAAGGCATGCAAATTCGTAAAGACCTGACCGTCATCATGGTCGCACCTAAGTGTCCTGGTTCTGAAGTGCGTGCCGAATATTTAAGAGGCTTTGGTGTACCAACTCTAATCGCCGTTCACCCAGAGAATGACCCTGAAGGAAAGGGATTAGCGCAAGCTAAAGCATATTGTGTAGGTACTGGTGGTCACCGTGCAGGTGTACTACGTTCAACATTCGTTGCTGAAGTTAAATCAGATCTAATGGGAGAGCAAACTATCCTTTGTGGCCTATTACAGACGGGTTCTATACTTTCATTCGATAAAATGGTCGAAAAGGGAATCGATGCTGGATATGCTTCCAAACTGGTACAATATGGTGTAGAGGTCATTACCGAAGCATTGAAACACGGTGGTGTAAGCGGTATGATGGATCGGTTGAGCAATCAAGCGAAAGTTAAAGCTTTTGAAATTTCAGAAGACTTGAAAGACATTATGCGTCCACTTTTCCAAAAACACCAAGATGATATCATGGCTGGCGAATTCAGTCGTGTAATGATGGAAGATTGGGCCAATGGAGACGCCAACCTATTGAAATGGAGAGCAGAGACAGGTGAAACTGCATTTGAAAAAACACCTGCTGGAGATGTAAAAATAGGCGAACAAGAATATTTTGACAATTATTTGTTAATGGTCGCTTTTGTCAGAGCGGGTGTTGAATTGGCCTTCGAAACGATGGTTGAAGCTGGAATCAAACCAGAATCAGCTTATTACGAGTCCTTACACGAGACACCACTTATCGCCAATACTATTGCCCGTAAGAAACTATTTGAGATGAACCGCGTTATTTCCGACACGGCTGAATATGGTTGCTATTTGTTCGACCAAGCCTGCAAACCGTTGTTAGGTAATTTTATGAAGACGGTGGATACAGACTTAGTCGGTAAAAATTTCAACGATGGTAAAGATGGAGCTGTAGATAATGCAACACTTGTCGAAATCAACGAAATCCTACGTGATCATCCTGTCGAAGTGGTGGGTAGAAAATTACGTAAAGCAATGACTGCTATGAAAGCAATTAAAACTACTTAAAATTTTTGTAATTTAGAGGGTTAAATAAGGGGTGAAGATTATGAAAATAAGATTTACCCCTTATTAAATTGATAAAACCTTATACATATAACACCGTTGCTATATGCATTGCACCTACATTAGGTTTGGTTTCATCATCATTAATCCGAGTGAAACGAGCTCATTCATGCTCGTGAATGCCAACACTCGTTAATAAAACAAATCGATTCACCTGTTGGCGAATCACACAGTACTTATTCTGATGAAAATTAATTGAGAGAAAGAGAAATGTCAAAAACATTAGTAGAAAAGATTTGGGACGCACATGTCGTCAAACGTGAAGAAGGATTTCCGGATATTCTATATATCGATACGCACCTAATCCACGAGGTCACCTCTCCTCAAGCTTTTGATGGGTTACGTAAAAGAGGGCTTCCGGTCTTTCGTCCACAACAGACTGTGGCGACTGCAGATCATAATGTCCCTACCCTTAATCAACATTTACCGATTAAAGAAGAGCTTTCTAGATATCAGGTAGATATGTTAACCAAGAACTGTGCTGAATTCGGGATAGAACTATATGGCTTAGGACACCCTTTTCAGGGTATTGTCCATGTTATTGGTCCTGAGCTTGGCATCACTTTGCCGGGCAAAACAATGGTATGTGGTGACAGCCACACATCCACACATGGAGCTTTTGGTGCTATTGCTTTTGGTATAGGCACTTCACAAGTAGAGCAAGTATTCGCCACGCAATGCTTACTACAACAAAAACCTAAGACCATGAAAATCGAGGTCAACGGTACACTTCAGAATGGAGTAGGTGCCAAAGACATCATTCTCTATATTATTGCCAAAATATCTGCTGCTGGGGGAACGGGATATTTCATTGAGTATGCAGGATCAGCCATTCGCTCATTGAGTATGGAAGCAAGGATGACTATCTGCAACATGAGTATCGAGATGGGTGCGCGTGGAGGTCTCATAGCTCCGGATCAAACTACATTTGATTATATCAAAGGTCGGGAATTTGCACCTAAAGGAGAAGAATGGGATAAATCCTTGGCATATTGGAAAACGTTATATTCTGATCAAGATGCATCTTTTGATGCTGTCCTCGAGTTCAAAGCGGAGGATATTGCTCCGATGATTACGTACGGCACCAATCCAGGAATGGGAATGGGCATCCGTGAAAGCGTACCACCCACACTGTCTCAACCCGAAAGCGAACGTCCATCTTACAAAAAAGCGTTGGACTATATGGGATTTGCCGATGATGCACCTGTATTGGGCAAGCCGGTAGACTATGTATTCATAGGTAGTTGCACCAACTCTAGAATTGAAGATCTGAGAGAAGTAGCATCATTTGTTAAAGGAAAACAAAAAGCTCCTCAAGTAGAAGTTTGGATCGTACCTGGTTCTAAGCAAGTGGAGAAACAAGCAAAAGAAGAGGGATTAGATAAAATTTTTGAAGAAGCTGGTTTCCAATTAAGAGAACCAGGTTGTAGCGCTTGCTTAGGGATGAATGAAGATAAAATACCTGCTGGAAAGTATTGTGTATCAACATCCAATCGAAACTTTGAAGGCCGTCAAGGACCTAATGCAAGGACGATGCTGGTATCACCGCTTACTGCAGCAGCAGCAGCAGTTACCGGAAAAATAAGTGACGTAAGGGAATTGATATAAATAAAGACATGTGGAACAAAGACTAAAGGAACAAAGACAATTCTCTGCATATCTATTACGGTCTTGAATCTTATATCTTTAATACACATATTTAAGAAAACATGAAAGTATTCAAAAAATTAACATCTCAGGTAGTACCATTACCTATCGAAAATATTGATACCGATCAAATCATTCCTGCGAGATTCTTAAAAGCGACTACAAGAGAAGGATTTGGCGACAATTTATTTCGCGACTGGCGCTTTGATGGGAACAATCAACCCAAATCAGACTTTGTCATGAACAACCCCACTTACAACGGGAAAATTCTTGTTGCGGGTAAAAACTTCGGATGTGGCTCTAGCCGTGAACACGCTGCATGGGCAATCCAAGATTATGGATTTGATGTTGTTATAAGCTCTTTCTTTGCTGATATTTTTAAAGGAAATGCTTTAAACAATGGTGTATTACCGATTCAAGTTACAGACGAGTTTTTAGAAAAAATATTTGATTTAGTATTCAAAAATCCTGTAACAGAAATTATGGTAGACTTAGAAAATCAAACCGTTACGTTGACGGAAACAGGCGAACAGAGTACATTTGAAATCAATCCATACAAAAAATCATGTTTAATCAATGGATATGATGACATTGATTTCATTCTAAACCAAAAAACAGCAATCGAAGCATTCGAACAGACTCAATAATGGTAGAGCCTTTTGTCCATATAGTCAATTTATCCCTCCAATACGGTAGCCATACGATATTGCAGGATTTAAATTGGCAAATTTTTCCAGGAGAACATTGGCTCATTGGCGGAAAAAGTGGATCAGGAAAGACTTCATTGGCCCAAGCTATAGTGGGACAGCGAAAAACATTGGGAGAAGTAAGCATTCGCTTTCATGAAGCCCCCTCCCTAACTCCTAAAGCCGTATATGTATCCAGCTGGTTCCAATTTACGAACTTAGAAGGTGATCGCAATTTCTATTATCAACAACGATATAATAAATTCGCAAAAAACGACACGCTGACAGTTCACGCAGAACTTTTACACCATGCCAAAGTGGAGCACCTTCGTTTTGAAGATGTCCAAAGATATTTAGAAGCTTTTGGATTTGATAATTTCCAAGATCAACAACTCATAGAAATGTCTAGCGGTGAGCACAAAAAGCTACAGTTGGTAAAAGCGCTATGGCTACAACCGCAACTGCTAATCATTGACCAACCTTATACTGGATTAGATGTGCAGACAAGAAAAACTTTAAATACCTTTTTTGATGAACTTGCGGAAAAAGGATCCCAATTGGTTCTCATTAATAATGATGACGAGCTTCCTAACTGTATCAATCGATTTGCAGAAATAAAGGAAGGAAAACTTCATTTTGTAAATTCAGTACAAGAAATCGAAAAAGAAGAAAATCGAATCCGAAAACCTCTCCCCTATTTTCTCCAACAAGATCCACACGTCTCTGCTGAGGTAATGGTTCAGATGAACAATATAAATATCTCCTATGGCGACAAGCATGTATTGAAAAACATCAGCTGGAAAATCAAAGCTGGAGACAAATGGCTCCTACAAGGGCACAATGGCTCCGGGAAATCCACGCTTTTGAGTCTAATAAATGGAGATCATCCTCAGGCATATGCGAATGATATCCACCTATTTGGAAAAAAACGCGGCAGTGGAGAGAGCATCTGGGATATAAAAGCCCATTTGGGTATAATCTCACCCGAATTGCATTGGTACTTTGATAGTAACGCCAAAATATGGCAGACCATTGCATCTGGATTCTTTGATTCCGTTGGACTTTATCAAAACCTTGGCTTTGATAAAAAACAAAAACTGAATCAAGTTCTCGATTTTTTTGATTTGACGGAGTATAAAAATCATACGTTGGGCACCTTGCCTTTAGGAAAGCAGCGGTTAGCACTTTTGGCTCGTACGATTGTCAAGAATCCGGAATTACTAATTCTCGATGAACCCTGTCAAGGACTGGATGCAGAACAGTCCAGGTATTTTAATGAAGTAGTTGATGACCTATGCAAGCATGGACAGACATTAATCTATGTTGGACATTTCCAATCTCAATTACCAACGTGTATCAACAATCGATTAATATTAGAAAAAGGCAAAGTAAAAGCCTGCGAACAGGATATAGAAAGCATACCACAGTAATGAAATCGCTTACTTCTAGAAACGGACAAATCTAGATAATCGCTTACGAAATACAGCGTTCATTACTTTATTAAAAGAAGAACAGATCCGTCAAGCGGCGAATCAAGGAATAATTTATTCTAATGAAACCGAGATATAAGTAATTTTGACATGCACTAGCAAATATTATTTATTCGAGTGCTCATCAGTAAATGAACCGAGTGTACCGAGCTCATTTACACCATGGAGTTCATATACTCCGTAAATAAAAAAGATAAAATAGATGAAAAAAAACATTTTAATCATCCCTGGGGACGGAATTGGACAAGAAGTAACAACTTGGGGTAAAAAAGTTTTAGAAAAGATTGGTCAAAAATACGGACACGATTTTGTATTCGACGAAGCAATCATGGGACATACGGCCATCGAGGCAACAGGAGATCCTCTCCCAGAAGAAACATTACAAAAGGCCAAAACTAATGATGCTATCCTTTTTGGAGCTATTGGCCATGCCAAATATGATAATGACCCAACAGCAAAAGTACGCCCGGAACAAGGCTTATTGAAAATCAGGAAAGAGCTTGGATTATATGCCAATCTTCGCCCTATTTTATTGTTTGATGAACTTTTAGATGCCTCTAGTTTAAAACCAGAAGTCCTCAAAGGAACGGATATCCTCTTCTTTCGCGAATTGACTGGCGATGTATACTTCGGAGAGAAGAAACGTAGTGAAGACAACACATTTGCATCCGACCTCATGAACTACAATCGTTATGAAGTCGAGCGTATCGCCCGTAAAGCATTTGAAGCAGCACGCACACGAGGCCGAAAATTATGTTCTGTAGATAAAGCCAATGTATTGGAAACTTCTCGCCTTTGGAGAGAAGTCGTGCAGGAATTAGCAAAGGAATACCCAGATGTAGAGACTGAGCACATGTTTATCGACAACGCAGCTATGCAATTGGTCAAGAATCCGAAGAAATTTGATGTCGTATTAACAGCAAATCTATTTGGCGATATTCTTACAGATGAAGCTTCCCAGATTGCAGGTTCAATGGGTATGTTAGCGTCAGCATCAATTGGAGATGGCACTGGTTTTTTTGAACCCATACACGGATCTGCGCATGATATTGCAGGACAGAATAAAGCCAACCCTTTAGCTTCTATTCTCTCCGTAGCATTGATGCTAGATATCAGCTTTGGCTTGCAAAATGAAGCCAAGGAAGTCACACAAGCTGTTGCTGACACATTAAAAGCTGGTTGGAGAACTGGCGATATAGCGAATACCCAAACTCCGGCCGACAAACTATTAGGTACAAAAGAAATGGGTGCAAAGGTATTAGAATTTATTAAATAGAATTAAACAAGGTTCAAACATAAAAACGTAAAGCTATGTTACACGATCCAAATCACTTATATATTTTCGACACTACCCTTAGGGATGGCGAGCAAGTGCCCGGATGTCAATTGACTACTCCAGAGAAGATTGACATTGCAAAAGATTTGGAAAAACTAGGCGTCGATGTAATCGAAGCAGGTTTTCCAGTTTCCAGCCCAGGCGACTTTCAATCAGTAGTCGAGTTGTCAAAAGCCGTAAATGATGTCATCATCTGCGCACTCACACGCGCTAACAAAAATGATATCGACGTTGCAGCGGAAGCATTAAAATATGCAAAAAGACCACGTATACATACCGGAATAGGCTCATCCGATTTACATATTCAATACAAATTTAACAGCACACGCGAAGAAATACTTGAACGAGCCATTTCTGCTGTAAAACACGCTAAGTCATATGTAGAAGACGTGGAATTTTATGCAGAAGACGCGGGACGTGCTGACTTGGAATTTTTGGCTAAGATGGTCGAAGGTGTCATTGCAGCAGGAGCAACAGTGGTCAATATTCCAGATACAAATGGATACTGTCTACCAGACCAATATGGTGCTAAGATCAAATATTTGACTGAGAATGTTCGTAATATCGACCAGGCAATTATATCTGCCCACTGTCACAATGATTTGGGTCTTGCGACGGCCAACTCCATCGCCGCTGTTCAAAACGGGGCCAGGCAAGTAGAATGTACTATCAACGGTATAGGTGAGCGTGCAGGCAATACTTCTTTGGAAGAGGTGGCCATGATTCTAAAAGTACACAATCAGACATTCGGCGGTTTGACCTCCAACATCAACAGTCAGATGTTCACCTACTTAAGTAGAAAGGTTAGCGAGATGATGAACATGCCGGTACAGCCCAACAAGGCTATCGTCGGTCGCAATGCATTTGCCCACAGCTCAGGTATCCACCAAGATGGATTCCTTAAGCACAGAGAGACCTATGAAATCATCCGCCCTGAAGATGTCGGTCTAATCGAAGCTGATATCATCCTAACAGCACGTTCAGGACGCCATGCACTTAAATATCACTTAGAGCGTCTAGGATTTCTATTGGAAAAAGACGAATTGGCTGAGACATATCAACGTTTCTTGGTATTAGCTGATGCCAAAAAAGATATTTGTGATGATGACTTAAAGGGCCTCATCCAAGCTAAGATTTAATATAAAAGGCTGCGTGATGCAGCCTTTTAACTTTTATCACTCCTGATTACTTCAGAAATTAAAACAACAATGACTTTAGATTTATCAACCCTAACCATCAATTCAGAGGCTACTCTTGACCGCATCAAAGATGTTGTCAACAGGACACCTCTTCAATATAACCAACACCTCTCAGATAAGTATCAGGCTGAGGTCTATCTTAAAAGAGAGGACCTTCAGATAGTTCGGTCCTATAAATTAAGAGGAGCCTATAACAAGATTGTTAGCCTATCCGAGGAAGAGCGCAACAAAGGAGTTGTATGTGCTAGTGCGGGTAACCATGCACAAGGTGTCGCTTTTTCATGTCGTAAGCTGGACATCAAAGGAGTTATCTTCATGCCAGGACCAACACCTCGTCA
This sequence comes from Sphingobacteriaceae bacterium DW12, assembly GCA_000783305.1. GTDB lineage: Bacteria > Bacteroidota > Bacteroidia > Sphingobacteriales > Sphingobacteriaceae > Sphingobacterium. The sequence goes on from JROE01000009.1 coordinate 199,314, forward strand.
AAAAATTTCACAGACAGAAATGTGGGGTAATGGCAATGTGGAGATTATACTCACCGGTGACACCTTTGATGACTGCCAAAAAGCAGCACTCACCTACACCGCAGAACATGGAATGACGTTTATACCTCCGTTTGATGACTTCAAAGTAATTGAAGGTCAAGGTACCGTAGCTGTAGAAGTACTGCAAGACTTGCCAGACCTAGACGTTGTCTTTATTCCAATTGGTGGGGGTGGATTGGCCGCAGGAGCAAGCTATTACCTGAAAAGCAAGAATAAAAATATCAAATGTTTTGGAGTAGAGCCCGAAGGAGCACCCTCTATGCAAGCAGCCTTGGATGCTGGTGAACCTATAGAACTTGGACATATCAATAAATTTGTGGACGGTGCCGCAGTGAAAAAAATTGGGGCAACTACATTTGGAATAGCCCGTCAACTATTAGATGATACCCGTTCCATTCCCGAAGGAAAAATCTGTACATGTATATTGGAACTCTACAATAAAGACGCTATCGTGGTTGAGCCTGCAGGAGCTCTTTCTGTAGCCGCCCTGGAATTTCATAAGGAGGAGATTAAGGGGAAGAAAGTCGTTTGTATAATCTCTGGGGGTAATAACGATATTGACAGAATGAGTGAAATCAAGGAATTATCACTCTTGTATGAAGGCTACAAGCACTACTTCATCGTTCGTTTTCCACAGCGTCCGGGAGCCTTGAAACTTTTTGTTTCCGAAGTATTGGGACCTAAAGATGACATCACACGCTTCGAGTTCATCAAGAAGACCGAACGAGAAAGAGGCCCCGCACTTGTCGGTATAGAATTGAACAACCCAGAAGATTACCAGTCATTAATAGACCGAATGAAAGAATACAAATTTGAAGTTATCGAGGTCAACAAAGATCAAACACTATTTGAATATCTCGTCTAACAACGAATAGGTGTTGAGACGATCAATATTAAGAAAAGCTCCTCTCCCCATAGAGGAGCTTTTCTTGTATACATATGTACCCCCGTTATTATCCTCATCATATAGGAGCCCATCCCGGTAATCATTGATTTATTTTTTATTCAGACAAACACAACATTATCATCAATAGTTTGTTATATTTAATACATCAAACTGTAAATTAACTCCTTATGAGAACACCTATCTTATTTCTATTCGCCATGTTGCTCAGCATAGCAACATTCGCACAGACAGACAAAGCCAAACGTCCTAGTCCTCCGGCCAATACAAAAATCACGACCAATGATGGCGTCACGATAGATATCAACTACAGTAGTCCTTCTTTAAAAGGGCGTCAGATTGGTGTAGAAGTAGCTGAAAGAGGCAAGGTATGGCGGACAGGGGCCAATGAAGCCACTACATTAGAAATCGACAAAGACGTAATGGTAGAAGGTAAGAAATTGGCTGCTGGAAAATACGGATTATTCACCATCCCCGGCGAAAAACAAACAACCGTAATCCTCAATAAAGTGTGGGATCAATGGGGCAACTCCAAATATGACCAAGCACAAGATGTTCTACGCATAGATGTCAAAAATACAACGGCTAGTGCCGCACAAGAACAATTCAAAATCAATGCTGACAAATCGGGTAAGATTTCCCTACTCTGGGGTACGTATAGTGTACCCTTCAATATTAAAAAAGCAAAGTAATATAGTGCCCACATATATGCTAGCGAAATCATTTATTTTTTTCGCTAGCATATCTTCTTGGCCATGCCTTTTATTAGTCTGTTTTAAGGATTTCCGAAAAACCAAACAAGAAAAAGCCGTCTGCCTCCGATTTAAGCAGTTCTGTCGACCAAAAATAGAACTGTCCCCTTTCGTCATCACCCCATTAGATTTCCTAAAATCTTACCCCTATAAAAAAAGAAAAAACGATTTTTCTATTTGCTTATTTAAAGTATTTGACTATTCAAAAAATACTGCAAAAAAGCCAATTTTAATGCGTCATTTTTGTCTTACTTTTGTCATCAATGAAATGGAACTTTCACTCTTGAAATTTGGTTGTAAAATTAATTTCAAAGTTATCCACATTCTCAACATCAACTGAAAACCAATCATTTACCAAAAATAATCACGCAGGAACGCTGTTTACAGCAAGTTGTTAGTTCAGTTGTGGAAAAGTATCATTAGCCCTCCCATTTAAAATAGTTGATATTTGTTCAACGCTTGGGAAAACTATCTCCCGCGAGTACTTTTAATCATCTTCAGACACTAACTTTCGACCTGGGGTGAAATGTCTGGCTTTATACATTAACAATCATGGCAAGAATCATCAAATTTGAAAAAAATGACTGTGCACCATGTGCACAAGTGTCTGCATACCTGGATCAAAAAGGTATTCAATACGAAACCATTAATCCTTTTGATCAGCCTGAATTAGCGGTCAAGTTCAAAGTCCGTACTGTCCCTACAGTCATTGTGCTTGAAGATGAGGAAATCAAAAGTCGTATTATTGGGTTCAAACCGGAAGAATTGGCCGCTATTGCGTTGTAATCATGTGTATCACTATTCAATCAACAGAAAATGGTACATATTTATTACGACTCGCGTACAGGCAATGTGCAACGGTTTATAGACAAGCTGACACAAGTCACAGGCTGGCACACGCATAAAATAACCGAAGACTTACGTGTTGAAGAAGCGGGACATCTAGTCACCTTTACGACCAACTTCGGGCAGATACCAGAAAGTACGCTTTCTTTTGTGAGGAGAGAAGCACAGCATATTATTTCCGTCACCTCTAGCGGGAATCGCAATTGGGGACGTAATTTTGGTCTTGCAGCCGACAAAATAGCCGCAGACTTTGACATCCCTCTGGCATTCAAATTTGAACTGTCAGGAACAATGGAGGATATTAATCAATTTATTGACATCATAAAGAATAACAACTATGATAGCGAACGAGGTAGCAAAAAGCTGGATATTGCTTAACAATGAGATCATGATCAAACATGAGGACGAGTATAGCTTGCATAAAGATAAAGAAGCTGTACGCGCCTATTTCTTGGAATATGTAAATAAGAATACTGTATTCTTCTATACATTGAAAGAGAAGATTGATTATCTAATCGAGCAAAATTATTATATTGACTTCTATGAATGGTTTACATTCGAACAAATGGAAGAGGTATATAACTTTGTCTACTCCAAAAAATTTCGCTTTCAATCCTTCATGAGTGCGTTCAAATTTTTCCAGAGCTACGCACTGAGGGACGACTCCGGAGAAAAATTCTTAGAACGCTATGAAGACCGTGTAGTCGCTGTCGCATTATTTCTTGCACGTGAAGAAGGTGTCAATAAAGCTATTGAATACGCAGAAATTTTCATCAATCAAGAGTATCAACCTGCTACCCCGACTTTCTTGAATGCTGGAAAAAAACGTTCTGGAGAATTGGTATCTTGTTTTCTTGATGAAATCGGAGACAATCTCAATGGGATTGGCTATGCGGTAGACTCTGCAATGAAACTGTCGTCCATTGGAGGTGGTGTATCATTTAATATTTCCAAAATTCGTGGCCGTGGAGAAGCCATAAAAGGTGTTGAAGGTCGTGCTGGAGGCGTATTGCCAATTATGAAAATCATGGAAGACACATTCTCGTATGCCAACCAACTTGGACAGCGTCCAGGAGCGGGGGCTGTTTATTTGAATATCTTCCACTCAGATATTGAAGAATTCCTCGACTGTAAGAAAATCAACGTCGACGAGAAAGTCCGTATCAAATCTTTATCCATTGGTATCATCGTTCCTGATAAATTTATGGAACTGGCTGAAAAAGACGAAGCCGCATACCTCATCTATCCACATACTGTCATGCAAGAATATGGCAAGTATCTCGATGAACTGGATATGGACCTGATGTATGAGGAGTTGATTACCAACCCCAACATCAAGAAGAAAAAAATCAATGCTCGTCACATGCTTGTGAAAATAGCGCAAACCCAAAAGGAGTCCGGTTACCCATATATCTTCTTCAAAGAGAATGCGAACCGTGAACATGCTTTGAATGGCATTGGACAGGTCAAATTCTCGAATCTATGTACTGAGATTATGCAAGTATCAGAAGTCTCCGATATTAATATCTACGGAAGAGAAGATACTATCCGCTACGGAATATCATGCAACCTGGGATCGTTGAACATCGCGACAGTGATGGATAATAAGCGCGTAAAGGAAACCGTCAAAACGGCAATGCGTGCCCTCACGGTCGTATCCGATGTAACGGATATTGAGATGGTGCCATCTATAGCTAAGGCCAACCGTGAGTTACACTCCGTAGGTCTAGGAGCAATGAACTTACATGGCTTCCTAGCGAAAAGCTTTATCATGTACGAATCAGACGAAGCATTGGATTTTGCGAATACATTCTTCATGATGATGAACTATTATTCACTAGAAGCATCCATGGAGATTGCTAAAGAACGCCAAAGAACATTCGTCGGTTTTGAAAAATCAGGATATGCCGATGGATCTTACTTTGACAAATACTTAAGCAGAGATTATCTTCCACAGTCGGATAAAGTAAAAGAACTTTTTGGAGATATGTACATTCCTACAATTGAAGATTGGGCAAATTTGAAAGAACAAGTCAAAGAACATGGCGTATACCATGCTTACCGTTTAGCAATTGCTCCGAATCAGTCGACTTCATACATCATGAATTCAACAGCTTCAGTAATGCCTATTGTAGATATCATCGAAGTACGCGAATACGGAGATAGTACGACTTACTACCCTATGCCATATTTAACCAATGATAATTACTTCTACTTCAAGTCTGCATATGACATGGATCAAATGAAGGTATTAAAATTAATATCTGTTGTGCAACGTCATATCGATCAAGGTGTTTCAACCATCTTACATACCAACTCGAAAGACTCAACAAGAGATTTGGCAAAGTACTATATCTACGCGCACAAATTGGGATTGAAATCGCTATACTATACGCGTACACGCAAATCATCTATTGACGAGTGTGTATCCTGTTCGGCATAAAAAGAAAAAAAACATAATCATATAGAAGCTGAATATCAACGACTACATTCGTTAGTATTCGGCTTCTTTCAACAAATACCACTATGAACAAAAAAATAAGAGCAGTCAACTGGAATACCCCGGACAATGATTATGCGTTGATGTTTTGGGAGCAGAATATAAAACAATTTTGGATTGATACGGAATACATACCCTCAAAAGATATCGATAGCTGGAAGGGATTGAGCTGGGATATGAAAGAGTGTTACAAAAAAGCATTGGGAGGCCTTACTCTTTTAGACACACTACAGAGCCATACGGGGATGCCAAAAATCATTGACCACATTGATTCCCTACAAAATAAAGCTGTATTGTCTTACATGTGTATGATGGAAGCTATCCATGCCAAATCCTACTCCACTATATTCACCACTGTATCCACGACCAATGAAATTAACGATGTATTTGGTTGGGTAGAGGAAAATAAACATCTACAATTTAAAGCGCAGACAATTGATAAATATTACCGATCGATTGACAAAGAGAATCCAACAGACGAAGAATTGTTCATGGCTTTAGCGGCGTCGGTTTTATTAGAATCTTTCTTATTCTACTCTGGATTTTTCTTACCGCTTTGGTTGTGTGGACAGGGGCAAATGGTCGCTTCTGCCGATATCATCAAAAAAATCATTGCCGATGAATCTATCCATGGTATTTTTGTAGGATTAATCGCTCAAGATGTATATAGAAAGTTACCAAATAAAGAAGAAGTAAAAGGACGCTTCTTGACCCTCTTAAACGAGCTTTACGAAAACGAATTAAAGTATACTGAAGAAATCTATACCGTTGTAGGATTGACGGCCGAAGTTAAGGAATATGTTCGTTACAATGGAAATAAAGCCTTGATGAATTTAGGTTTTGATCCTATTTTCGAAGTTAAGCAGGTCAACCCTATCGTACTGAATGGGTTGAATACCGAAACAACCCAACATGACTTCTTCTCTAAGAAATCTACGAACTACGAAAAAGCAACTGAGATTGTCCACTTAATGAATGAGGACTTTCAAATGGATGCTACAGTCAATATCTAACACCAATGGAACGTTCCTACGCGTTCTCAAATGGGCTATACCTGAAGGCGTTCGACAATAGTTGAACGCCTTCATCATTTATTCATTGACTACTCTTGCTCAAACCATTTTTCTTACTTAGCTTTATAGTAAAGCCATTAGTTATGAAATACTTCGTACTCTTCTCTCTATTTTTACCCCTTACAGTCCTTGCTCAGGACTTAAAGGTTCATTTTCAAAAAGATAACGACAGAAATGAGCCCGCTTACTTTGTCAATAACATCTTCACACAAAAGTCTGTGATGTCCACCTTGAAGCCCAATTTAATTGACAGCTTGTATGTAGATAAGCGAGACACAACCATTAATGGAAAAAAATATGCAGGTAAGATATTTATAAAATTAAAAGAATCGGCTAGCTTTGACAAATCAAACTTGCTAAGTCTTGAAAATATAGATAAGAAATATATTAAAACAGCTACAGCCAAAATATACCTAGTAGATGGAGTTGTTATCACCGAAAATCCAGCGACCTATTTAGTCGATATCAACAATATTGCGAACATTACTGTCACAAAGTTAAACTCAGACGCCACGAATTTAAAAGATGCCGAGCTAGTATATGTGAACACCCATGAATACCACAAAAAACAACCGATAAGAATTCGTGGAAATAACGCGCTTACGGCTAGATAAAAGACATCTTATATCTGACAGGGAGTCTTCGCTAACGAAGACTCCCTGTCAGATATCCTTGGATAATAATCTAAAGACTAAATCAGCGCCCAACTTAGCTGTTCGACTATCAACATCGTATAGTGGATTCAGTTCTGCGATATCCAATGAAATCAGCTTTCCACTATGCAGGACACGGTAGAATATTTTAAAAAAGACATCATCTGGAACAATTCCACAAAAAGCAGTTGCACTGACCCCTGGTGCATATGTCGCAGCAAAGACATCCAAATCCACCGTTAGATAGACAACATCACACCTCTCGATAAAATCATCTATTTTCCCTAGATGTTCAGTAATATCATTCTTCATTCGCAACTCATCCGCTAAAATATATTCCACACCCAATTCAGTTGCCGTATTGAACAATACTTTGGTATTACTAATTTGTTGTATACCTATAGCCAAATAGGCCATCTCACAGTCCCTAATATCCAAATCCTTTGCAATTTCATAAAATCCTGTGCCAGATGTAGACATCCCCCCCTGAGGTGCTCTTAAATCAAAATGAGCATCGAAATTAATAATACCTATTGTACGGTCAGCTCCGAAACATCGATCAATACCCTGGAAGTGACCATATGTAACCTCATGTCCACCACCCAATACAATTGGAAAACCTCCCCCTTTGATAACCAACTCTACCGCATCAGCTAAAGCTTGCTGCGCCCGCTCCAAATGGCCATCTAGGCAGACAATACTTCCTCCATCATACAATGCACTTTCATGATGTACTGGCAAATTTCGCAATACATTTCGTATAGCTACTGGACCTCCAACAGCCCCTACACGACCTTGATTACGTCTCACACCCTCATCACAACAAAATCCTAACAACACATATCCTCCATTCCATGACGGCTTATCTGTACGGAGGTCAGCTATACCAATCCTCTGATGCCAACGAAGATACGCTGTAGAATCACCATCCACTCTCCCTTCCCAGTCGCTCGCATCCGCTAACTGATAATAGAAAGAATCTAAAATATTTTCCATGTAGCTATTATTTAAATAAGCTTCTGATAGTCTCATCCGCGACCAAGTGTGCCTGAGTCACCCTAAGCTGACTACTGCGTTCCAATTCTCGTTTTATAGCATCCATTGCTTCCAGATTACGGGCCCAGGCCCTTCTGGCAATACCATTGTTCACATCAAAAAACAACATCTGCACCAATTTTTCATCCGCTTGTGCGGTACCATCCAACACCAGCCCGAAACCACCGTTGATGACCTCACCCCATCCCACACCACCGCCATTATGAATCGATACCCAGGTAGCCCCCCTGAAGCTATCCCCAATGACATTATGAATGGCCATATCAGCCGTAAATTTACTTCCGTCGTAAATATTACTCGTCTCCCGATAGGGCGAGTCTGTGCCACTTACATCATGATGATCGCGTCCTAAAACAATAGGTGCCGACACCAATCTCTCTCGAACAGCTTGATTAAATTTTTCTGCTATTCTAATTCGTCCCTCAGCATCTGCATATAAGATACGCGCTTGAGAGCCCACCACCAGTGCATTCTCGCTCGCTTCACGGATCCATTGGATATTATCATCAAGTTGTTGGCAGATATCCTCAGGAGCATCTTGCTTAAGTTCCAACATTACTTCCAAAGCAAGCTGATCCGTCAAGGCAAGATCTTCCGGCTTCCCTGAAGTACACACCCATCTAAAAGGACCAAACCCGTAGTCAAAGCACATAGGACCTAAAATATCCTGTACATACGATGGGTATTTAAAATCTATACCATTGTCCGCAAACACATCCGCACCTGCACGACTAGCTTCCAAAAGAAAGGCATTACCATAATCGAAAAAATAAGTTCCCCTCGCCGTATGCTTATCTATTGCTTCTACATGCGCAAGCAAAGACTGTTTCACTTTCTGCTCAAATAACTTTGGATTCGAGACAATCAAAGCATTGGACTCTGCAAAACTAAGACCCATAGGATAGTATCCTCCCGACCAAGGATTGTGTAAAGATGTTTGGTCACTACCCACCGTTACAAAAATATCCGCTTCATAAAAACGCGACCATAGTTCCACCACGTTCCCGATATAAGCAATAGATACCACTTCCTTTCGATCCATAGCCATTCTCACCCGATTGATCAATGCATCTATCTCCAAAAACAACTCATCCACCCACCCCTGTTCATGACGTTTCTTTGCAGCCACAGGATTCACTTCGGCACATACTGTAATACATTTGGCAATATTTCCAGCTTTAGGCTGGGCTCCACTCATTCCCCCCAAGCCCGATGTCAAGAATAGCTTTCCCCTACTATTATCACCCAATTCCAACTTCTTACGGAACGCATTCATTACCGTAATAGTGGTACCATGTACGATTCCCTGTGGTCCGATGTACATATAGGACCCAGCTGTCATCTGACCATATTGTGTAACGCCCAATGCATTGTAACGCTCCCAATCATCGGGTTTAGAATAATTCGATATCATCATTCCATTCGTTACAACGACCCTTGGAGCAGCGGTAGAAGAAGGGAATAATCCCATTGGATGGCCGCTATACATATGCAGCGTCTGTATATCTGTCATATTAGCCAAATATTGCATAGTCAAGCGATATTGTGCCCAGTTCTGAAAGACAGCACCGTTGCCACCATAGGTAATTAACTCTTCCGGGTGCTGGGCCACTGCAGGATCCAAGTTATTGTGAATCATTAACATGATTGCTGCTGCATGCTTGCTTTCAGCAGGATATTCCTCGATGGGTCTAGCATAAATCGTATATCTAGGCATAAATCGATACATATAAATACGACCATATATATCCAGCTCTTCCAAAAACTCTTTTCCCAACTCCGCGTGCCAAGGTACCGGGAAATAACGCAATGCATTCCGTATCGCTAGTTTTCGTTCCTCCTCAGTCAAGATTGCCTTACGATTTGGTGCATGACTAACCGTTATACTACGCCCTCTTTTCTCAGGTAACCGATTGGGTATTCCTTCTAAAATTTCTTCTTGAAATGTCATACTTTTACCTTTTTAGTCCAATACTCGTTCTCCACCAATCCACACCTCCTCTGGAATCATTTGTCCTTGCAAATAGGTTATTTCCTCAATATGTGCTGTCCTATAAATAGCAAAATCTGCTCTATATCCGGGGGCTAATATCCCCCTATCCACCATACCCAATGCAGCCCCAGCACGGCAGGTCAATCCCGCAAATACTTCTGCATTCGTCAGCTTCTCAAACGTAGCCAAAATCGATGCCTGCGTCATCAGCTGTCCCATAGGTGCCGATCCAGGATTCCAATCACTAGCAATAGCTAGACTCGCACCTGCATCCAACAGCTGTCGAGCTGGTGTGAAAGCACAACCAATACCTAGAGATGCCCCTGGCAATGCTACAGAAACTACCTCTGACGCTGCTAATTGTCGAATCTCCAGCTCGCCTGAACATTCCAAATGATCCGCACTCCGCGCTCCAAACGCTATAGCTACTTCACTACCTGATGTGGAGAACTGGTCTGCATGAACCGTTATATCAAATCCCATTTCTTTCGCCCGCATAAAGTATGGTTCAATTTGTGCTTTCGAAAAAGCACTTTTTTCTATAAATGCGTCTATCCTGTTTGTTAACCCCTCGGCTTTCAGTATCGGAAATAATTCGCTAGCTATCATATCCAGATATTCTGTATGCGTGCCTACATAATCCTTGGGCAACGTATGTGCAGCTAAACAAGTCGGTACGAGTGTTGCCTTACAGGTAATCCTCGCCCTCCGAATAGCTCTTAATATTTTCAGCTCTTCCTCCACACTTAAACCATAGCCGCTCTTCACTTCAATAGTAGTAATGCCTTGCTTAATCAGGCTATTTGCTCGTTTCAGAATTAAGAAAACCAATTCCTCCTCACTCGCATGGCGAGTATCTTTTACCGTACTCCAAATTCCCCCGCCACTTTCGGCGATTTCAAGATAGGAGCTTCCCGCATTTCGCATTCCAAAATCATGAGCTCTTGTCCCTGCAAAAGCAATATGGGTGTGCACGTCTATCCAGCCCGGTGTCAGCACCATGTCGTTATCAATAGAGAGTATTGTTGCAGACAACTCTTTAGCTTCATGCTGCAGGACTTCAAAATTACCAATAGCTTTAATCGTTGCGCCGTCCAACAATATTCCGGCGTCACAAATCACTTTTAATTCTGAATCGCGCAACGCTCCCTTAAGAGGAGTTCCTTCCATCGTCAAAACCTCACTAAAAGGACCAATCAGTATATATTGATTTCTATTCATGACTATCATTTAATAACTGTCAAACAATTCGCTCCCCTCACCAACATAATCTACACCTTCTTGAGCAGCCACCCTCTTGGCTTTATCTAATAACTCCCCATTACGAACTATAGTCAATGCAGTATCTATTATCACCGACATTGTCTGGTCCTCTTCCACGTGAGGGATTAAACTTCTGATATAATCGTGCAGGCCAGCAATTATAGGCGTAGGCCGGAGCGGCGCATGAAAGTCTAAAGCCTGTGCTGCACAGAGCAACTCTATTGCCTGTATTTTTTCGACATTATCCAATACCTGCAACAATTTGCGTCCACTAATAGATCCCATACTGACATGGTCTTCCTGTCCTAAAGAAGTCGGAATGCTATCCGCACTTGCGGGGAAACAAAGCCCCTTATTCTCGCTAGCTAATGCTGCAGTTGTATATTGAAGAATCATAAATCCAGAGTTGAGCCCGGTTGACTTTAACAATAATTTAGGGACATTCGGCGTATCTCCCTCTAACGATAGATAGATTCTCCTGTCCGCAATATTTCCTATTTCTGAAGTCGCCAAACAAGCATAATCCAAAGCTATTGCAAGTGGTTGTCCATGAAAATTCCCGCCACTAATTGTCAGTCCATCGTTGATTAAAACAGGATTATCCGTGACCGAATTGATTTCGATCTCCACCAATTCTTTCAAGTGAAGCCACGCTGTACGAGAAGCGCCATGCACCTGAGGGATACAACGCAGTGAATAAGGATCCTGCACGCGCGAGCAATTAGCATGAGATGTAACTATTTCAGACCCTTCCAATAGATTAAAGATAGTGCTCGCTACAAACTTATTTCCCCCATAAGGTCTTAAATCGTGGAGTTCCTTAAAGAAAGGCTTAATGGATGCATTCATCCCTTCAAGCATTAAGGTCGCAATCAAGTCTCCCTGCATCAAGGTTTGATGCAATTTGACTACCCCCATGACCGCATGTGCAGCTATAAATTGTGTCCCGTTGATTAAAGCGAGCCCCTCTTTGGCTGCCAGATGCAAAGGAACAATCCCCATTTCAATTAACAATGTTGAAGTCTCCCGCACCTCATTTTTGTAGTATACTTGTCCCAAACCGATTAAGGGCAAAAACAGATGAGAAAGTGGCGCTAAATCTCCTGAAGCACCAACCGACCCTTGTTTAGGCACCAACGGAATTACATCATGATCTATATGCCAAATAATACGATCGATTGTACTTTCCTGTACACCTGAAAATCCTTGCGCCAAAGCATGAGCCTTCAAAATCAACATCAGCTTAGAAAGCTCTTGATTAATAGGCTCTCCAATACCTACCGCGTGGCTTTTTAGAATATTCTCCTGTAATAGCTTCGTATCTGTAGGATTTATCGTCGTAGTACATAGTGGACCAAAACCAGTATTGATACCATAGACAACCTCATCTGAAGCAACAATTCTTTCTACAATCTTAGCACTCTGTTGCACACGTACTCTATAAGATGAAGATAGCTCCGCACGGATTTTCCCTTGCGCAATAGCCAAAGCCGTTGATATCTTTAGATGATCTTCTCCGTAATGGAATATTGATTTTATCATATGCGCGATTTGATTTTATAATGGATGTACTTCTGCTACATTGAATTCAATAGAAGAGAAGCTTTTATCAAATTTACCTGCTATATTTGATAATTAGAAATACCAAAAAAGTCAAGAATTGATAACTATGAGTAATCAAATAGAATTAAGGCATCTTATCTATTTTAGTGCATTAGCCGAAGAACTACATTTTCGGAAAGCATCCGAACGACTTTTTATCTCACAACCCGGTCTTACAAGACAGATTAAGCAGATGGAGGACATCTATCAAGCTCGCCTCTTCGAAAGAGGTAAACGCGCTGTTCACCTTACCAGCGCCGGAGCATTCCTAAAGACAGAGGTTGATATTCTCATGAGTCAGTTGGACAATATCCGTGTACAAATAAAAAAAATAGCCGATGGGAAGATTACCGACCTCTCCATTGGATTCATTGGTTCTGCTGCACAAAGTATTATGCCCGACCTCCTATCTCGTCTCAATGAAGACTTCCCATTAATCGAGGTCAGTATGAATGAACTTCCTAACAATACACAAGTCCACTTTCTTCAAACCAATAAATTAGACTTTGGATTCGTCCGAACTGCGGTACCTCCTCTCGGTCTATTGATGAAAAAAATCGGAGATGAATCTTTCTCACTAGTCATCCCGAAGGATTACCCCATACAACTACACAACTTCGTCTCCCTGACACAATTTAAAGATGAATCCTTTATCTTATTCTCTCGAGATTATGGGAATGCCTACTACGAGCTCGTCATGAGTATCTTCAGCGACCATAGTTTCATTCCCCAAGTACATCATAAGACCGTAAATGCACTAAGTATTTTCAAACTCGTAGAAAAAGGACTCGGAGTTGCAATCGTACCAACCTCTCTAAAGATTGGATATGATATCCCCGTCAATTTTATTGAGTTGGCACATCTTCCACAGCGAAGTCAATTATCCCTGCTTTGGAATCCAAAAAATAGAAACTCTGGAATCCCCGCACTCTTAGAAGTATTAGAAAAATCCATTCATCCGTAACTTTTTCATGATATTAAAGTTAGGCAATCGATTGCCCGTCCCTAGTCCTTAAAGATAGCACAAGAGATTAGATATATTTGGGTTTGATATACTTAATCCTGTTATGAAAAAAATACTATTCATATGCCTAGTCATGTCCAATATGGCATATGCACAAATCAATACCACCGATATTTTTAAAAATGTCAATCTGACAGCACTACAAAAAAACGTGACATCAGAAGATATAAGTGGGATACAAAATCCTATATTCAAACGCGTAGCCCAGCAACTTTACAACAAAGAATACCCCTTAGCACAACGTTATCGTAGTTATTCGCAATACCTCTCCCCCAAAGTCTTGGCATCCCAGCTCAAGACAAGCCCATATTCACAGTATGAAAATCCAACAGGAATCTATTTTAACACTGGAGACTCCGCCGTCATTTGGGTTGGAAAGACACATGGAGCCACACCGTCCCTACGCGTGACGAATTGGGACAACGAAAAATTTGCACAAAAGGACTACCCCTTAAAAGAAGGTTACAATACCTTCAAAATTGAAAATCAAGGAAATGCATATATCCACAATTATACTGACGGCAACGTTAGCAAAAAAAAGCTTGACATCCATATCTTATCTGGTCAGCTTAATGAGATATTTGATATTAGTAAACATACCAATGAAGATTGGAAAAAAATATTAAATAATGCTTCCGGTCCAGTCATCGACATTGTAGGCAAACAAGTGCATTTAGCTTATGCCGTTTCATCATTAAAGGTCCACGCACCAGACCAAGGAGTTGAGCTTATACAGCTCTATGATTCTATTATCGGCATCCAACATCAGATCATGGGCTTGAAGCAAACAAAGCGCATCCCAAAAAACAGAATGTTTGGACGAGTCATCTGGAAAGGATTCATGCATGCAGATGGCATTGGAGCCGCTTTTCATGACAACACCATGAAGGATATCGCCAGTGTAACCAATCTTCGCAAAAATTCTTGGGGAGTAGCGCATGAATTTGGTCATGTCAACCAAGTACGTCCCAATATGAAGTGGGTGGGTACCACCGAAGTAACTAACAACATTTACTCCGTATGGACACAATACATATACAACACTGCAACACCTAAGTTAGAACGCGAAAAATTAAAAGACTATGATGAACCTACTGTAGGTGGGCGTATCACGGCTTACATGGAGTCTGCATTTATCCATCGTCAACCTTGGCTGACACAAGCTGGACCTGACCGATGGGATAGAGAACGTCCGCGCGATTGGGGTGGAGACCACTTTGTCAAATTGGTACCGCTATGGCAACTCCAACTGTACTTCGCTGTTGCTGGTCAGGGCAATTCTTGGGGCAATTCCAATTTTTATGGAGATATTTTCACAAAAGCGATAGATGCTCCCCAAACCAAAGGTAAATCAGATGCCTACTACCAATTGGAATTCATCAAAAATGCTTGTGATGCCACTAAACTTGACCTATCTGATTTCTTCGAAAAATCAGGAATGTTAACACCGATCGACCTATGGGTTGATGATTACACCTGCGCTCAGATGACCATTACCAATGAAGACATCTTAACTGTTAAAAAATATACATCAAAATATCCCAAACCTTCCACACCAGTCCTACACTACATCACCGCCAATAGTGTCAAGGCTTATCAAAATAAACTGGAAGTCATGGGGGCTACGGGAAAAGGATACTCAAAAGAAGACAAGAAGCTACTGATAGACAACAACAAGTGGCAAAATGCTGTCGCCTATGAGACCTATATTGGAGACAGATTAGTTAAAGTCACATTTGTGGGGGCCGGATCTGCAGATGCCTCAACGACGACAGTACGCACTCCAAAAGGAACAACTAGTGTCAAAGCTGTAAGTTGGGATGGAAAACGGATAGACGTCCTATAAAAGGGAAAAAATAAGGCACTTGGTCTATCAAGTGCCTTATTTTAATTTAGCATCTATCGTCGCTAGATAACCATAATCTTCAAAAGCAAAGCTCGATGTTTGCTTTATAACATAATCCAATATTAGTCTCGCCTTCATCAACAAATTCTGCTGTTCAGAAAGCTGTCCACTATGCAACCCATCTTGCATTATAACCAATCCTAACGGGCGAAGCTGATCGACCTCTAGATCTGTTCGAATATAGGCCATTAGGTCCTCGTCCGAAAGCCCTAAGAAGAAACTCCTATCTTTCCCAAAAAAGTCAATATATCCCTGATTAAAGAAATCCGTGTCCTCCACTTCTTCAAATGCACTATATCGAGCTGTAATCAACCGCAGATATTTTCCAATCTCGTTCATCCAGTTCATCAATGTGTCTTTCTCAAATCTTATTCCCATCGTGTTTCTATTTATCTGGTTTGCCCGTTACCTATTACAAACCATTTCTCCGTGACCAATTTCTCTAATGCGAAAGGTCCTCTTGCGTGCAATTTCTGCGTGGAAATTCCAATCTCTGCCCCTAAGCCAAACTCCCCACCATCCGTAAAGCGCGTTGATGCATTTGCATACACTGCTGCTGCATCCACCTCTTGCATAAATTGCTTTATACTAGACTGCCGCTGTGAAACAATACACTCCGAATGCTTGGATGAATATTTAGCAATATGCTCCAATGCTTCATCTAGACCTTCCAATATTTTAATCGAACATTTTAAATCTAAAAATTCCCTTCCAAAATCCAAGTCGTTGGCCTGTTGTAAATATCCATATCCCCCTCGCTCCAATATCTCATACGCTTCCTTATCTGCAAAAATCTCCACACCAGCTTCCGTAAAAGCAGGCATTAATTTAGTCAATAGAGCCTCCGCAATATTGCGATCTACCAATACCGTATCCAAGGCATTACATACTGAAGGCCTACTGATTTTCGCATTCGCGACAATCGCTGCTGCTTTATCCAAATCTGCCGTCGTCTCTACATAAGTGTGGCACACCCCCGCCCCAGTTTCGATGACAGGCACCTTCGCATGACTACGTACAAATTCGATTAATGACTGCGACCCCCTAGGGATAATGATATCAATATAATTTGTGGCTTCCAGCAATTCAGTTACAAATGCACGGTCAGTAGGCAACAACTGGACTACATCAGGATTCACACCACTATTTTGCAACACTTGCCGAATCAAATCAACCAATACCCTATTGGTGTGCCAAGCATCAGTTCCACCCCGCAACACACATACATTACCGGAGCGTATACACAGAGATGCCACATCAATAGTAACATTCGGCCGAGATTCATAGATTACGCCTACCACACCTAACGGAACTGTTTTCTTTTCAATCAATAATCCATTATCCAATTCTTTGGAAGAAAGCACCTGTTCAGTAGGGTCTTCAAGTTTAGCAACAGCCATTAAGCTGGCACGGAGATCATGAATGCGATCAACAGTTAGTACCAAACGATCTCGTTTAGGATCATTTACATCCAGTTGAATCACATCTAATTCATTAGCCTGCAATATTTCAGCAATATGCTCACCGAGCGAATCGGCCAATCGGATTAACATTCCTGATCGTTCTTGATTTTCTACCCGTTGAATGTCGCGGGTTGCCGCCTTTGCGGCCATCAGTTGGTTTTCTATACTTTTCACGTTACAACAGTACAATATCATTGGCATTCGCCAGTTCTACATTCTTTTTACTTTTCATATCCGTCAATGAAGAAGCATCCACACGAGCCTTCCCAACCCCTATTTTCACGCCGTCTTCATCCGAAATATGAAAAACTTCCCCTGCTTCAAAGCCCTGCACAATCTCCTTTACACCCACGGCTAGAAGACTCTTTCTTTTTTGGAGCGCCTCTACAGCCCCCTTATCAATCGTCACTTCCCCCTTTATCAAACTCCCACTTGCAATCCACTTATTACGCGACGACACCTTGCTCGCTTGAGGAAGGCACACCGTACCCGTTTCCCCCTTCACCGCTTTTAATAATCCATTTTCCGTCTGCATACTAAAGATGACCGCCTTAATACCTAATTGGCTAGCCAGTCGAGCAAAGTTCAGCTTAGAGGTCATTCCTCCAAGGCCTGCTGCCGATTTCTCTGTCCGCGCCAAAGAAAGCGCATCCTTATCAACGACTTTTATTTCTGGAATAACCTTGCCCTCACCATCCAACACACCAGGCACCGAAGTACTAAACAAAATCTGTTCTGCTCCAAACCCTACTGCTATCAACGTTGCCAATTCGTCATTGTCCGAGAACTTCAACTCTTTGTTGCTGACCACATCGTTCTCATTTGCTATCGGAATGATATTATTCTTCCATAACTCTTCATACGTACTCTTCAATTGTAAAAATTGATTCCGATTCGCGAAATGCTGCCGTTCACAGAGACTCTGGGCAAGTCCAATCTTAAACGGTTTAAAATACGTACTGTATTTTCGAACCAAAAGTGGATTACCAATCGCAGCGGCGGCTTTACGCTCAGACAAAGTCCCAGCATACTTAGGCAAAAATCTTTTTCCTGCAGCCACCGCCCCAGAAGACACAATCACAATATTATATCTCTGTTGCAATTCCGCGGCTTGCCTTGCTATTTCCAAAACAATCCGCTCATCTATTTCGCCTTCTTTTGTAGTAATGGCTGCCGAACCGAACTTAACAACCAATATCGGTTTTCTCATCTTTACCTAACTCCCTTAATTATTGAGGTGATTAAAAAGCTAAATTTAAGAACTTGAGCTTACAATACAAGCAAAATCGGTAAAAGAATAAATAATATTCGTTTAATCAAAAAGGCTGCTCCACGTCCCCTCCCCACGCCTCGTCCAGATTAATGACAAACTTACCATCCGTATGTATACCATCTAGCAGATTCCCCTTAAACGTCAGTTGAACATTATTCTTGATAGCCGAACTGACCGAGAACTCTCGCAGCACCTTTTTATCTCGATCATATGCCCGAATAAGGTAAGCCACATCTCGTACGTTATCCAAATCACCTAAAAATTGGTTAAATTGGATAAATCGATTATCCGGTCCAAATGTCGTAGGAATCGAAACTTTGGTCGCGTCTGTCAAAGTCGAAAATACCCGATTACCAAATGGCACATAATAGGGAAGGATATGTTCTTGAACAATCTCTATATTAGCCACTTTCGCGAGATCCATTACATCTGTAAATTCAAATCTAATCTCGGAATAGTAGCGTCTTAATGTAATAGGCACATGCTGGTCCCCATCAATATCCAACCCTATCATTACCCCTCCATATACATTGTTTTCAAAGTTTTCAAAAGAATTGTAAATATAAAAATCATCTATTGTTTTAATCGTTTTGGGCAATATCAAGGCTTTTGTAGATTGGTTCAGCACAAAAGAAGCCAGGTAACGTCCCGAACTCAATGCTACGGGCAATTCCACTTGTGTACTCCCTGATGCAACTTCCGCCTCGCCAGACGCCACAAGTCCCCCATCATTTTGGTTGAATATGTAGTAGTGTAACTTTCTAATCGCAGGCACCCCTTCTTCGATATGCCCATCATATTCCCCTTGCATTCTAAAATTATCTATTTTGAAGGTTCCAGTAGTCGGATTTGAAGCATTTTTCAATATAAATTTAAACACCAGCTTTTGCACATTTCCGGACAAATCAATAGATGACAAATCCTGGATTACATCTCCCCAAGACGTGCTCTTGACATCACTGAAGTCAAAATTCAGGAGGAGAGGAAGGTAAGTTGCCCCATCATCTTTCGAGTAAGACAAATCCAACTTTTTCGGCCCTGTATCCGAGCCTGAAATATGAAAAGCCAATTCTCCTAGTGACTTGACATCCTTGATGGAAATGCCAAGTGTGAATTCGGAAATACCCCTTACAGAGAGCGCCTTTCCCGCTTCATATGGCTTTAAGGCTTTCCCCGCCACATAACTAATTCGATCTGTCTGGATATTCCAAACGATTGAAGATTTATCGATTGCTAGGTCTGGATGTAATGATTCTTGATTGAATGACCAATGATATAGCACTTTACCCGATACTTCAGCCAGCATATGAGCACCCTTCACATCATTAGACGGAAGAGGAGTGACTGAAGCACTGAAACCGTCTACTTGAAATCTAATTTGATGCTCGCCAATTAATTCAGGATCGGGAATTGATTTCCCACAAGAGTAAAATAATCCCGATACAATTAGCAGGATAGCATAGAAGTTCTTTTTCGCGTTCGTTCTCATAATATATGATTGATAAAAGATTAAACTTACACCTCATGCAATCGATACCTTCTACTTCTTCAGGCAAAAAGTCGCATGACAACACTCCCCCCGCAATTCCAGGGTTCTAAATCTCACTCATACCAAGAAAAAAAATCGTCGGCTATAAAAGATAATCCGTCATTGGGAATAAATACAATACACGGTCATTTAAGTATTGGCAAAAAACACTTAAATATAAAAACATTTACTTAAATATCAAATATTTAAACCAACATCAACCAAATCTATCCTCATAGATTTTTTCCAAAGAGAACATTTCATCCCTCAACTTAGCAGCCTCTAGGAAGTCCATCTCTTTTGCGGCCTTCTCCATACTCTTGCGCGTAACTTCAATAGCCTTTTTAATATCCTTTTCACTCAAATACTGCATCACTGGGTCTGCTGCAATAACTTCTGTCGGATCAGGTTCGACATATATTTTAGGTTCCATCCCATTAAAATCAGCAACTGATGTCTGTCCCATGATTTCCTCCCTGGTTTTGCCTACGGTCCTCGGTGTGATATTATGCTCCTCATTATACCTCATCTGCTTCTCGCGCCTCCGGTTCGTTTCATCAATAGTCACCCGCATGCTATCAGTCATCTTATCCGCGTACATAATAACCTTTCCCTTATCGTTTCTCGCTGCTCGCCCAATGGTTTGTATCAACGACCTCTCCGAGCGCAAAAAACCTTCCTTATCTGCATCCAAAATTGCAACCAATGTCACCTCAGGCAGATCCAGCCCTTCTCGTAACAGATTCACTCCCACCAGCACATCAAACTCTCCAAGCCGTAGTCCTCTCAAAATCTCGACACGTTCCAAAGTCTTTACTTCCGAATGGATATAGCGTACTTTCACATTGAGTCGAGTCATATATTTGGTAAGCTCCTCTGCCATGCGCTTGGTCAATGTAGTCGCTAATATACGTCCACCCTCTTTAATCGCTTTATCAACCGCTTCCAGAAAGTCGTCTACCTGGTTAATGGCCGGACGAATCTCTATAATAGGATCCAACAGTCCCGTAGGTCTTATGACTTGCTCAACCACCACACCTTCTGTCTGCTGCAATTCATAATCTCCAGGTGTTGCCGATACATATATAGTTTGATTAGTCAAAGATTCAAATTCTGAAAAATTAAGTGGTCTATTGTCCATCGCTGCAGGTAGTCTGAATCCGTGCTCTACGAGCGAAACCTTCCGCGACCGATCACCGCCATACATAGCCCGTAACTGAGGGATAGTCACGTGGCTCTCATCAATCACAAGAAGATAATCCTCTGGAAAATAATCCAACAGTGTGAACGGCCGCATACCAGGCTCGCGACCATCGAAAAATCGAGAATAATTTTCAATTCCCGAGCAATAGCCAAGTTCACGCATCATCTCCAGGTCATAGTTGACACGCTCTTCCAAACGTTTAGCTTCCAACATCCTCCCTTCTTCTTCCAACTGCGTTTTACGTTGCATCAACTCATCCTGAATCGCCCAAATAGAAGAGGTAAATTTTTCCTTCGGTGTTACAAAGAGATTTGCGGGAAATAGGGCCAAATCCTCCATCTTATTAATAGTCTTTCCAGAAACGGGATCGATTTCACTCAATTCATCGACCTCATCTCCAAAAAAAGATACCCGTATGGCATAGTCCAAATAAGCGGGATAAATATCCACTGTATCGCCTTTAACACGAAAAGTTCCTCTTTTGAACTCTGTAGTAGTCCTCGAATACAAGATTTCTACCAAACGATGTAAAAATGCATTCCGACTTATAGTTGTGCCTACCGCAAAACGAAAAATAGACCTTGAGAAATCCTCGGGGTTACCCATACCATAGATACACGATACCGATGAAACAACTACAATATCTCTTCGCCCCGACATCAACGAAGACGTCGTCGCCAACCGCAACTTCTCGATTTCTTCGTTAATCGCTAAATCCTTTTCGATGTAGGTATTAGAAGACGCGATAAAAGCTTCCGGTTGATAATAATCGTAGTAAGACACAAAATAATTGACAGAATTTTCAGGAAAAAACTGTTTAAACTCCCCGTATAGCTGAGCGGCCAATGTCTTATTATGACTAAGTATCAGCGCAGGTCGTTGCGTTTCTTGAATCACATTCGCAATCGTAAATGTCTTACCAGACCCTGTAACCCCCAAAAGTGTTTGATAAGTCTCTCCTTCATTTACACCTGCAACTAGTTCTTTAATAGCTTGTGGCTGATCGCCAGTAGGACGGTATTCGGACGTGAGTTTAAATTTCATGTAGCACCCTTCAATAAAACATAAACTTAGATAAAATGCTTTGCATTCACAAACCGAGAGCTGCAAGCCCCCCCTATTGACGCAGGACAGTCTAATTCCACCTTAAAAAATTAGTCCCGCTACAGCTCGATAACAATAATAATAGTGCACATCGGAAAGGTAAGTAAATTCATTGCTCTTGATACTCTTTGGTATCATAATCGCAATCAAACTATGGTGTAATCTTAAAGTCGGCAAATATCACAAAGTGTAAAAAATCCGACCTGCATAACAAGGTTCGTTTATGCTGTTTCAAACAATTTTAGTATTTTTTACGTATATTAACTAGCAAACATCCAAACCGTATGACAACGATCCTGACAAAACAAAATAGTATAGCCAATCAATACATCTCCGAATTACGAGATGTCCATATTCAGCAAGACCGAATGCGATTCAGACGAAATCTAGAACGTATAGGAGAGATAATGGCTTACGAAATAAGCAAAACACTCGAGTACAAACAAGTATCTGTCGAGACCCCGTTGGGTATTGCCGAGACGCATCTTCCCATAGAACATCCCGTACTAGGCACTATCATCAGAGCAGGACTACCTTTTCATCAAGGGTTTCTTAACGTATTCGATCGTTCCGACAATGCATTTGTAGCCGCATATAGACATACAAAAAAAAGTGGAGAATTTGAGATTCACAAAAAATACGTCAACACACCCAATCTGGAAGACAAGATTGTCATTATTGCAGACCCCATGCTGGCCACTGGCCAAAGCTTAGTATTATGTTGTAAAGAGCTCTTGGCCGAGCACAACATCAAAGAACTCCACATTGCAGTAGTCATAGCGTCCGAAGAAGGCCTCAGGCATGTCAAAGCATTCCTACCAGAAGCCATACTATGGGTGGGCGACGTAGACAATGAACTGACAAGTAAGGCATATATCGTCCCAGGACTAGGCGATGCCGGTGACCTCGCCTATGGGAACAAGGAATAACGATTATATATAATTAATTAACAATAATTTAGCACACAAAAATGCAAAAACAAGATTTACAACAGTTACATTTATATTATCATACGGTACGTTCTTTTTCACCCTTAAAATTTTCACTTTATGAATTGGCAAAAATACAATGGCGAGTACATCCGCATTCCCATCATGGAAGCCGTGGAAGAAATCATTAGTAGAGAGACGCACTTAGGCAATAGACTCAAAGTATACATCGGAACAGACTCTCAGGTCAAGCGAGGAATTATAGATTTTGCAACAGTCATCGTCTTTCTTCGAGAACACAAAGGTGGCTTTATGTTCATCCACAAAGACAGGCGTAATTACCGGATGGGCATCAAAGAGCGAATGCTACTCGAAGTCCAAAAATCCATCGAAATCGCCTACCACATCTGTCCCCTCCTAGACCAATACCATGTCGACCTCGAAGTTCACGCCGACATCAACACCAACCCCAACTTCCAATCAAACGTAGCACTTAAAGAAGCCATGGGATATATCATGGGAATGGGATTTGTATTCAAAGCCAAGCCCGAATCGTTCGCCAGCACAAACTGCGCGAATAAATTGGTACAATAAAGACTAAAAAGAAAAATAATAAAGCTTACGTTCGAACAAAAGAAAAATCATTCAAACTCAAGAACGTGCAGAAAGAGAACACATTAATAAAAAATACTCACGCTAGGCACTCCATCAGTCTGCAGATTGATACTATAGTAAGATTTACGACAGACTTTTGAACATCTTCTCAGAAGGGATTTTGACTAATCTTGAAAACCCCAGTTATGCCCACAATACACTACATGGACAGCATAGACAATACGCCCTTTACTTTATAAATTGCTTGAATGGATGATTTTTTCAGTAAGATATCGTCAAAATCTCTCGCATTTTTTGCAGCAAGGCGCAAAGTTTCCGAATCATATTCACGAACAAATCTGATAACATTAAATTTTTCGGAAATAATCAAATAGATATCTCCAAAAAGAACAGAATCGACCTCCACTTTGCGTACAAAAACCATACTACCGTGTGCAATTTCAGGTGACATCGCCTCCCCATTATTCACTACAGCAAAGTCGCTACCCGACAAAACAGGTATCTCCAATTCGTCCGTTGGAGTAAGGACGCTCAAATCTGCAGGCAAGTCTTCCAAGCCAATCCCATAAAGCGGAATTTTCTTTAACAGAGAAGCCGACCGAAGCATATTTCCATTACCCGTAAGTAACCAGCCCTCGTTAATATCGGGGAATCTCTCCGATATAATCGAAGACAGATTTTTACTGATGGAATAGTTCCCTTTTTTTATCTGATAAAGACGCTCGGACCGTTTCAGGCCAATCTCTTTCGCAAAGGAATTCACATTGAGTCCCAGATGTTCAATAATCTGTTCCAATCTTTCCCAACTTGACATATATAAAATTACAGTTACTTTAAAAAAAACAATAATACGCAAAAACGACGCCAAACATCAATCCTTCCATAATATTTATCGAAATAAAAAATTTGATTATACAATACAATATTGTATAATTGCAATTTATTATTTAGATTATCAACATAAGCCGCATACATTACCCTACAAAAAGTATATGCAACCCACAGAAATAACGAACATGTACCATGAAATCCATAATAACGTACACATATTTCAACACCCAGTAAACGGATAACATGATAAATATGCTACAGGCATAAGCCTCCCCTATTACCAATATCTATGTTATGTCAAGAAAAAAAGACACCAAAAAAAACCACGCGATGATAGTGGACAGCAACCAACAAGATGACCCCTCGTATATCACAATGCAGGATGTGATGCAGTTATGTGCATTTTGGAGTCAAACTAATGCTGATATAGTAGACATATTAAAAGTCAACAACCCCGAGAAAAACATCCAGATAGTTAAGAAAAGTGAAAAAGCAATCTTAGAAATTAAATTCATCAATGAAAATAAAGAGGAAAAAATCTTTCAAATCGAAATAAAAATATACGAATAATACAATACCAAGACCATTTTTCAACCCGCATACCCCCCCGTTTCCAGAGAAGAATATAAGTTTCAAAAAAAATAAATTAAAAAACATTTGCAAATACAATATTATATTGTACTTTTACCAAAAATATTGCAATTTAACTGAAGGATTATTATTAACAACTAAAAAACAGCTTTTAACAAAATCATAGTAACACAAAAAAACAATTAAAAATCAAAACTGGCAACAGGTTCGGCCATGTCAAAAAAATCATTACGAAAAATATGAAAGTTAAACATTTATCCAAAGTAGCCTTGGCACTGGCACTCTCGAGTACGGTAGTATTTGAAGGGTGTAAAAAGTACGACGATGATATCAATCGTCTCGAGAACAGCATCAATCAGAACACCTCTGATCTTGCAGGATTAAAAACAAAACTAGATGACCTAGCTAAAAACTATGTCGTTACGGCTGTCACACCTGTGACGGGTGGATTTGACATCACACTAAAAGGTGCAGATGGCAAGACTACTACCTATCCCATCAGAAATGGAGCAAATGGTACCGACGGTACAAATGGCAAAGACGGTGTCGAGGGAAAACCAGGCACAATGTTCCGCATTGTCAACGACATGTGGGAAATCAGTGTTGATGGAGGCAAAACTTACCAATCTACTGGAGCGAAAGCTAAAGGTGACAAGGGTGATAAAGGTGATAAAGGTGACCAAGGAACGCCCGGCACCCCAGGAACCCCAGGTCAAGATGGAGCGCCGGGAACACCTGGTACCCCAGGAACTCCAGGCCAAGATGGTGTTGACGGACAACCAGGTAGAGATGGTTCAGTTGTCTCTATTATCGACGCTGCCGGTAAAAAAGTTTGGGCGATTGATGGTGTAGCAGTAGCTCCACAAGTACTCGCTTATCCTGGCGAAGTAGCCGTAATGGAGGTCAATGACGGGTACACCATTGTCATCACAGACAGCAACGGCCAACCGACTACTGTATTCCTTTCAAAAGAAGCACTTGCAGTATCTAGCTTAGCTTTAGTACCAGCTTTCACCAACAATAATTCTCCTGTTATCTTCTTCCCGCGTATCGTCAATGACGACGTAAATAGAGCTACTTGGATGCAAGGTGAAGCTGAAATTAAGTATAACCTAAATCCATTTGGTGTTGCAACTGACAACTATTTAGCTACTGGCCTATTGACGCAGAATGCTGAAAAGATTTCTTTCAGATCTTCTGGCGGATCCGTTTCTAACAGTTTCACCATTACCAATACAGCCAAGACATTCGGAGATATTACTGTCAAAGTTAAACCCGATGGAAATGCAAACTCTATCTTCCCGAAAAATTCTGATGACAATGATTTGTTTGTCGCGTTACAATTAAAAAATACACATGCAAAAGTAGCCGACAACCAAAGATTTGCTGCTTCAGGTTATAACCTTGCCAAAGAAGAAATTGTAGAAGCTGACGAAGTAACCATCGAAAAAGCAGTGAAGCCAGTAGCTAAATACGAATTGGCAGGTGGTGTAACTCCTAATTTCTCCGCAGGTGCTTTTGGAGAAGGTGCACCAAATAACCAAGCCACATCTATTTCTTCAACAAATGCCGCAGCCAAAACTGTTGCTCACTATACATTGCACGTTTACAACAATGCCGAGAACAATATTGACGGTCGTACCACATATGCTGGAGCTGTTGATTTAGAAAAAGATCTACGCGGTTTCTTCGCTCGTACGCAGGTAGGCAACAAAATTGTATCCATGGATGACCACGGATTAGCGGGTTATGACTTGCGTTTTGCACTTGCCAATCCTAGTACCACTGAAGCCAACTGGCTCAAGGTAGATGCAGCTACAGGAAAGATTGTCGTAAGAGAATCTACTCCTGGCGTTTACAACACTGCTGCTCTTAACAACCACACTATTGTTGAAGTAAAATTATATGCATCAGCAACTAGCACACAAGCAATAGCAACCCGTTATGTGAAAGTTGACTATACGCAGACAGCACCTACGCCTATCAGTTTATCTGGCGTAATCAACCACGATGTAGTTTCAACTGCTTCAGTTACCAAGGACATCGTATGGCCTAATCCACTTACCTCTATGGACGTAGCGTATAGCACTACTGGAAAATCTGCTACTGACTTCCATACTACGTACACATTTGTACCAGGTGTTCTTCCAACTGGATTCACATTCCATGCAGACATGAACTCCAATGTACAAGCTACGACTAGAAAAGTGAACATTGCTAACACAGTAATGCCTGGTACCTACACGTTAACAGGTCAATACGTTTCGTCTGTATCTACTGATCCAGTTGTCAATGTATCCGTCACAGTAACAGTTGCAGGTACAATGATTGACAAGCTGAACAAAGACTTACCGTTCTGGGATAATTCACAAACATTCGGTATTATCAATGGTAGAAACATTGGCGGTAACAACTGGCAGCTATATGCTAACCTGTGGGATTACTGGACTATTCAATCTGTATCAGGAGCGAACAAACCAACAACTACGTTTGAATACAGCATCAACAACGTAACATATCCTGGAATCTCGATTGTAAACGGTACTAGCCATACTACTGCTGAAGTACAACTTGATGCGACTAACTCCGCAGCTAGAGACAGAGTAAACAATGGAAATGTTGTTTTGACAGTAACCACCAAGGTGAACGGAGCCGTTTATGAAGTGAAGAATTTCGACGTGAAATTTGTGAATCCAGTAAAACCAATCGTTCTTCGTGCCCCTTATAGAGATATGAAAGACAAAGAAAACTCTGGATCGAACACGTCTACCTTTGACCTTCGTAGAGCCATCGAAGTTAGCAACTTCAATAATGACATTATCTACAGATTCAATGGCATTGGCGCTTCAGGAACCGAGAATGACGGCACATTGAAAGCAAATTACGGCATTAGCCTCACAACTAATGGCATTGCAGCGACGTTCTCAGGAACACCTTATCGCCTGACTGCTAGCAGCTTCGTAGGTGCGTATGCAGGAGTAGTCACAAATACAAGTGGCACACCGCTAACCCTTCAAAGTGGAGCAACAGCGACAGTCAATGGAGACAACGCCGTATGGACAAACAACGGTGCAAACTTGCAACAACCTATCACACTTGTTTACAAAGTGAAGGTACATAACAAGTGGAACCTAGGACAAGCTCCAACAATAGGAGAAGTTGAAAAACTAGTCTACATTGTAGTAAATCCAAACAACTAAGAACTAACACACCCAGTTCGAAGTATGAAGGTGGCTCCGGCCACCTTCTTTTTTCTCCTATTTTTAACATTGACCAACCACCTCAAATTTTATAAACCTTTTATCAACATGGAATTATTAAAAACAACCTTATATTTGCTGATTGCCATCATACTTTTTATAGCGACTGTAGTTGTCAAATATAAGCTCAACAAAAAAGATTTCCATTAACCAGGCAATCCTTAACATTAACCTTTTGAACCACAGCCATGAGATTCCTATCCATCATATCTACCCTCGCGATATTTCTACTAGGCTTGCAGTCCTGTAAAAAAGAATTACCCACACCCCCTGAAGAACAGCCTAAACTTAGAACTGTCATTGCTTACCTCGCGGCAAACAACAGTCTAATCAACGAGGCCTACGAAAATATCAATCAAATGGAAGCCGCCATCGGAAATGTTGACGGCGACCTGATTGTATACGCCCGTCTCCAAGGCACCAACCCAGCACTTTACAGGATAACACCCGATCAAACCCCTGATATTCGTAGCCAGAAAATCAAAGAGTACGCCCCTCATAATTCTTCTGACCCGACCGTCATGAAGCAAGTGATAGCAGACATTCAAGCCGCCTACCCAGCACAGACCTACGGACTCATCCTCTGGTCACACGCTACAGGATGGATTCCCCCTAACCATGGAGGTGTCAAAGTCAAGTCATTTGGCGACGACAATGGTAGCACAATGGACATCAAGCACCTCAAACAAGCCCTACCCGACAATCTCGATTTCATCATGTTCGATGCCTGCTCCATGGCCAGTGTAGAGGTCCTCTATGAAATAAAAGAAAAAGCAAAATACTTTATATCTTCACCTGGAGAGGTAATCTCTAACGGCATGCCATATAACAAGATAACCAACGACCTTTTCCACATATCGCCTGAAAGCTACCAGATGATTGCTCAAAAATATTATGAACACTACAATAGTAAGAGCGGACTATTCAGGTCGGCGACTATATCCATAATAGATGGCCTACAATTAGCTACACTAGCAACGACTTCCCAGCAACTCCTGAAAGCTTATTCGTCACCCTTCCCAAACTTACAACGCAATAACATTCAACGTATGGATTTTGACAGGATAGGCAATCCATTGATTGCATTTGACTTTGAAGACTTCCTCTTTCAAAATTTTGGTCCTGTCATTACCCAACCCATATCTCAGCAGCTCGCTCGCACTGTAATTTTCAAAGCAAACACTCCTTCATTCAATGGTTACGAGATCAAGAAAAATGGAGGGTTGACCTGCTACATCCCACATCCAGACAATGAAGGTCCCTTACACGATTACTACCGTACTTTACAATGGTATAGCGCCAGTGGGTTTGACCGCTTATTTTAACAAAAAATACCCAACAAACCCAATGACCACTAATTAAAAAATACTTATAATTAGGTATATTTTACTTGATATTGAATGACTACTTTTGTTACTAGGAGAGCATAAAAAGAATAAGCCAATTATTTTTGACATACATCTATGAAAAAGCAAATAAGTTATTTAGACGAGGATAGCTACATTTTCAACAGCTATTTGAAACATAAAGATTATGAATCTGCCAACACTTCAAAGTGGCAACTCATCCTGAATACACCATCCATCAGAAAGAAGCTCAAAAAACTAGCCATCTGTGCCAACAAGACATTATCACTGTCCGAAACGTCTCAGCGTCCATTATTGATTCCAAAAGAAATAGATCGGTTTACATTGACAACGAAGGAAATCAGTAACACCATCATTGAACTCAAGATTTACACCTAGATCTAGACATTTCTCACGATGTATCCCCAACCACTTTTACGCCGCTAGACATATAGCATCCGACCCATTCCCCTTGCTGTGATTGACAGCCTCCTTAGCTAGGTTCATTTTTTTCTTCAGTACCCTTCAAAGACGAAAGATTTCGCCTAACAGCGGACTAAGTTTGTATCTTTAGATTCGAAAATACAAAGGCTTATGTCAGCTCCTACTCAACAGATTCTACAGCAAATAGTCCAAACCTCCCTACTGGAACGGCTAGTAACCCTTTCTGCGCTCCATAGGTACATTTTTCCATCCATTTAATTTATAATCCTCTCCCCAGATACATAACTTTATAGCCATATATGTTTGCAACACATACAGACCTCATAAAAATAGCTGTTGTTGGGCCCGAGTCAACAGGAAAATCCACAATCGCACAAGCACTTGCGGCGCATTTCAGAACCATCGGTGTCCCTGAATATGCACGAGAATATTGCAAACACTTGCATAACGCATATACATTGCAAGACGAAATCAACATGTACTACGGGCAGGTTGCATTAGAAAACAGTTTGATTCCACTTGCCCAGCAGAATCTATTATTCTGTGACACTACTATACTGACTGTTAAGATTTGGTGCGATTACCTTTTTGGAGATACACCAGTACACGTCAAGAACGAAATATGCAAAAGACCATACGACCTATACCTGTTAATGGACATTGATCTCCCTTGGCAAGACGACCCCTTAAGGGACTTCCCAAATCAGCGAGATCATTTTCTAGAAGTATGGAAAAATGAACTGCATGCTTTAAAAGCACAATACATAGTCATCTCTGGTTTAGGGGATGACCGTTTTCAAAACGCCTTATCTGCAGTACACACGCTATTATCAGACT
The DNA here is from genome assembly GCA_000783305.1 of Sphingobacteriaceae bacterium DW12. Lineage (GTDB taxonomy): Bacteria > Bacteroidota > Bacteroidia > Sphingobacteriales > Sphingobacteriaceae > Sphingobacterium. The sequence continues at coordinate 230,371 of JROE01000009.1, forward strand.
GTGGTTGGTCTGGCAAACAGAACTAAAATCTATCATAAAAAACAAAAGGAGTAAAGTTTAACGACTACTGTGTTAAACTTTACTCCTTTTGTTTCGAATAAAATATTATCTAGTAGCGATAGGCATCCGATTTAAAAGGTCCGTCAACAGCTACCCCAATATACGCTGCCTGCTCTTCCGTAAGAACATCCAACACCACTCCAATATGTGCAAGATGTAATCGTGCTACCTTTTCATCCAAATACTTCGGCAATGTATACACTTTGTTTTCATAAGCGGTAGTATTTGCCCATAGTTCCAACTGCGCCAATGTCTGATTAGTAAACGAATTGGACATGACAAAAGAAGGATGACCTGTTGCACACCCCAAGTTTACCAATCTTCCCTCAGCCAACAAAATAATGTCATTCCCATCTATTGTGTACTTGTCCACCTGAGGTTTAATTTCAATCTTCGTACCACCATAATTTGTATTCAACCAAGCAACATCAATTTCATTATCAAAGTGCCCTATATTACACACCACTGTTTTATCCTTCATCATTTTGAAGTGTTCGGCACGCACGATATCCTTATTCCCCGTCGTAGTCACTACGATGTTAGCTTCCTTTACTGCATCCGCAAACTTCTTCACTTCAAACCCCTCCATTGCAGCTTGTAAAGCACATATAGGGTCAATTTCGGTCACGATAACTCGTACACCTGCAGATCGCAATGACTCCGCAGACCCCTTCCCTACGTCACCATATCCAGCTACTACAGCCACTTTACCCGCAAGCATCAGATCTGTTGCCCGACGAATAGCATCCACCAATGATTCTCGACAACCATATTTGTTGTCAAATTTAGATTTCGTGACCGAATCATTCACATTGATAGCAGGTAAGTGCAACGTTCCATTTTTCATTCGTTCATAGAGCCTATGCACACCAGTAGTGGTCTCTTCCGACAATCCTTTAATCCCTGAAATCAGCTCTGGATATTTATCAAACACCATATTCGTCAAATCACCACCATCATCCAAAATCATATTCAAAGGATGACGCTCCTCCCCAAAATATAAAGTTTGTTCAATGCACCAGTCAAATTGTTCTGCTGTCATTCCCTTCCACGCATACACCGGAATTCCCGCTGTGGCAATCGCCGCTGCAGCATGATCCTGTGTCGAAAAAATATTACAAGAAGACCAAGAGACATCTGCTCCCAATTCTACCAATGTCTCAATCAGTACCGCGGTCTGAATCGTCATATGTAGACAACCAGCAATACGCGCACCTTTCAATGGCTTAGAAGCTCCAAACTCCTCCCGTAGGCTCATTAGTCCAGGCATTTCAGCTTCTGCAAGCTCTATTTCCCTACGCCCCCATTCGGCAAGGTTAATATCTTTGACTTTGTATGGCACGTAAGTACTTTCAATTGATGACATAATTTCTCTTCTTTAGTTATAACGTTAGAAGACAAAAATACCATTAACAGCAATCAATTCAAAACGTTAGCTTCCTCCTATTTACAAATCTGACATTCATTTGAGAGTATAAACTTGACGAAGGCCCCGAAGTACCTTATATTTGTAGATATAAAAAAAATAGAGAAGAGATGTATCCAGAATATTTAGTTGAACCGATGCGTAAGGAGCTTACGGATGCCGGTTTCCAAGAATTGAAGACAATTGAAGATGTTGATGCGGCCATTCCTTCTGAAGGAACGGTTTTTGTCGTTGTTAACTCTGTCTGCGGATGTGCAGCAGCAAATGCAAGGCCAGCAGCAAGAGCTGCCGTAAAAAACGAAAAGCACCCGAGCAAATTAGTAACAGTATTTGCTGGAATGGAAAAAGAGGCTGTAGACAAAGCTCGTGAATACATGCTACCTTTCCCGCCATCGTCTCCAGCAATGGCACTTTTCAAAGATGGCAAATTGGTGCACATGATTGAAAGACACATGATTGAAGGTCGCCCTGCACAAATGATTGCTGACAACCTAGTCGCTGCATTTGACGAGTACTGCTAGATCTCATTTTGATTTATGAATAAACAAGGTCGCTCAACAATTGTTGAGCGACCTTGTTTATTACCCCCACCGAATTATTTAATTGAGAATACACCCATAGCACCTGTGTAATATGCAAGCGGAATCATTAATTTATTTTTTGGCAACACCGCTCCATCATAATCAAAATACGCCATCACTTTATTATCATAAACTGTCAAATATTGCTTTTTATTTGTAGCCCCTGACAAGCAAATATACTGCCTGCCTTATCCACGGTTCGGTTCAAATGTTGCGGAGGACACACTTTGCCACGATGCTCAATCGTATTATCCCTTCGATGTTCACGAATATCCTAGCCGCTTCCTAAAATATATAAAATAATAGGTTAGTTCAGCCAAACGATTTGTATTTTAGTATACATCAATTAAAACAACCATGCGCTGTATCCTCCTCTATTGCACCCTATGTCTATTGGCATTCTTCAGTTGCAAATCTTCAAATCAAGTCGACCTTATTGTCTATAATGCACAGATATACACCGTAGATTCTGCATTCTCCATCGCCGAAGCCTTCGCCGTAAAAGACGGGAAATTCGTTGCCATTGGCAGCGGCGCCGATATTCGATCCCAATACATGGCCAAAGAAGAGATTGACGCCCAACAAAAATCGATATATCCCGGATTCTACGATGCCCATGCCCATTTTTTCATGCTCGCTGAGCTTCTCGACCAGGTCGATTTAGCAGGAAGCAAGTCCTTTGAAGAAGTCATCGCCCGCATGAAGACATATCGTAGTAAATACCCCGATAAAAAATGGCTCATTGGTGGCGGTTGGGATCAAAATCTTTGGGTAGACAAGAAATTCCCGACCAAGGAGTTCTTAGACAAAGCCTTTCCCGATATCCCGGTTTACCTAGCAAGAATAGATTACCATGCTGCAGTTGTGAATTCCAAAGCATTGGAAATAGCTGGGTTGACACACCCTGTTCCGATAGAAGGTGGCATCGTAGGGGGAACTTCCACTGTTCCAAACGGATTACTAATAGACAATGCTATGGACTTAGTCAGCAAGTTCATTCCCATAGCCAATGAGGAAACATCATTAAAAATATTGAAAACCGCAGAGGACTCATTGCTGTCAGTTGGACTGACATCTATAGTAGATGCTGGGCTTCCTAAATCCCAGTTGGATTTACTTCAAAAGTTCTACAAAACCAATCAACTCCGCATCCGCAATTATGCTATGATTGCAGCAAACAAAGAGAACATTAACCATTACTTACAAACTGGTCCTTACCGCACCGACCACCTCACCATCAGCTCGTTCAAGATATTGGCGGATGGGGCTTTAGGCTCACGTGGAGCATGTCTTTTAGAGCACTACCACGATGCCCCAACTAAAGGGTTTCTCTTACACAGTCCAGCTGAATTTGACACCGTGATACGTCAATTAGCCAATAGCCCTTTCCAAGCCAATACCCATGCCATAGGAGACTCTACCAATCGTATCATATTGGATACCTATGGAAAATATCTCCCTACCCATCAAGACAAGAGATGGCGCATAGAACACGCACAGATTATTGCCCCCTCAGACTTCCCTAAATTTAAAAAGTTCCATATTATCCCCTCCGTACAACCCACACATGCAACATCAGATATGTATTGGGCTATAGATCGTCTAGGTAATGAACGTATAAAGGGAGCTTACGCCTACAAAGAACTACTTCAACAATATGGAAAATTAGCATTAGGCAGCGATTTTCCCGTCGAACACTTCAACCCAATGTTTGGATTTCACGCCGCAGTAGCAAGAGTGGATGCCAAAGGGCATCCTCACGGAGGATTTCAGATGGAAAATGCAATAACTAGAGAAGAAGCATTAAAAGGGATGACTATCTGGGCTGCCTATTCCTGCTTTCAAGAAAAAAATCGAGGCAGTATTGAGAAAAACAAAGATGCAGACTTCATTATATTAGAAAAAGATATTATGAAAATACCCAACGACCAACTCCGAGCAGTAAAGACGCTACGTACAGTTATTGGAGGAAAAACTGTTTTTAAACGATAAGATTATAGCAGCATAGCACGGAATGCGGTCTTTTTTAAGTACTACTATTTCACCTATTCTATTACTTCCATGGTAAACAACACCTTTTCAACTGGTAAATCGGTAGGCGTAGTACGGACTTTACTGATAGCGGTCACGACATCGAGACCTTCATAAATCTCACCAAAAACCGTATAATCATAATCCAATCGAGGTTGGCCTCCATTCGTTAGATAAGCACGTTGTTGTTCAGGTGTATATTTGATGCCCTTTTTTTGTTCTAATGTGTGGAGATCGCCTTCCGTCACAGGTTTTCCTACGACAAAATACAACTGATTCAAAAAAGAAGATTTCGTTGGGTTGTCATCCCTTCCCGCACCAAGCGCACCAATTTTATGAAACGCTCGTTTATCGAATTCGGGACTCAAACGTTCCACAGCAGATATATCCTTCGCCTCTCTTGCTAAAATTTCCTCATCCAAGTCTCCTCCCTGTATTACAAAATCAGCAATTACTCGATTGAATTCTGCCTGATCATACACCTTGGCTCGGATTGCATCAAGCAGCAGTTGTCGATGATGAGGTGTATAGTCATATAGCAATACTTTAAAATTTCCATAATTAGTCTTCACCAAGATCTTGTAAGTCTGCCCATAGCACACCGAAAATATTAATAAAGCAAATACCGTAACTAATGCTCTTTTCATCATCTCCAATAATTAGGATATCATCAAACTTAGACAAACTTACCTTTTTTCACAAATGTTTATATACCTATCTAAATTATTTGAATGATTGAAGTTCACCTCCAAATGAAGCTCAACGTTCAAGCCCGCTATTATGAAAACAAAAGGTTCTTTCTAGGATTTACACATGAATACCCAGATGGAAACCACACATCAGTTCCACCGTGACTATTTTCAATCAACATGAGCTTAGAAGACAATGGCTATTGAAAGCTATCTTCAATCCTTAACACACAAAAAAAAGACTGTACTATAGCCCATTATAGGACTATAGTACAATCATCCTAATTATAAGCGTTCTATTCGTTTTGTTTTCTTGCTTCGGTCGGCAGCTTCCATAAACTTAAAAATCTCGATTGTTTCTGCAGGAGTGACAGGAGGTATCCCTGTATCGAAGAATGTAAGAATCTCCGACACCAAAGGTCCATAGCCTGCAAAAGGTCCTAATTCAGCAATTCCTTTCTCGCCAAAAGCCCTTCCCGCGATATTAGATGCTCCCTTTCGGATTCCACGAACCGATCCTATACGGCCATCAGACCAGACACCCACCACCTGTTCAAAATCAGCATGGAATACCCTGTACACCTCTTTACATCCTACACCCATCACAGTAAACAACATCTCCACACCATGTATCATATACCAAGCCTGATCTATATGATGACGCTCGATTTCAGCAGGAGTATACACATCCGCCCCTAACACTTGACCAATACTCCCTTCCTTAACCTTTCTTACATTCGCATCATATCGCAAAGATGATGAACTAAAGAGCGGGACGCTATTCCGCGCAGCTAGGTCAAAGATCTTTTCTACGGACTTGAGATTCTCACCCATTGGTTTATCGATGAACAAAGGCTTTTTTGCCCTTATCACAGGTTCGGCCTGTTCTAAATGCACTCGCCCATCATTAGATTCCAACAGTACAAAATCCACCTTTTTCAACAAATCTTCTATACTCGTCACAATTTCCACCCCCATTTTCTTGACCGCTTCTGTGATAGCAGGTTTCATCTCCAGTGCAGAAGGAATATCCTTGCTCCCATTTGGGTATGCGGCGACAACACGGTACCCTCTATCCTTGAGTGCTCCTTCATTGATATCCCGTGTAAACATTTCACTATGCGAAGTGTCCAATCCAATAATGCCAATTCTTTTTTGTTGCACAGGCCGTTCAAAGATTCCATCTGAGAACGAAAGTGCCCCAAGCCCAGCTCCCAATACCGACATTTGCACGATAAAATCCCTTCTATTTGTTTCTTTCTTCATATCAGTTTAGATTTAAATTTTGGGCATATCTGGAAGACGAAAGCCATTATGGTAAGTATGTTGAATCCATTCCTTCGCAATATCTTTAGCATTGAATTCAGTAAATTGTCTATTGAAGCGCGGATCTCCATCCACCACACTAAATTCGTCCACCGACACAATCTTAATTTTATCTGCGTCATTGATATTGGTAAACTCCATCTTCTCTCCATCCCATAACAAATCTCGATGCAACCCCTGCAAGCGGACAGCCAGTACCCCCATTACAACCATCTCATTAAAAGGTCCCGAAAATCCAAAATGTGAACTCGCCTCTTTCCTATTATCCGGCGACTCCTTGGCCGCACGTATCCAATCTTGCTCATGCGCGTTGCTATTCCAGATATCACCATTTCCGCCTGGTATACGCGGAATCCAAGGCTTAGGTTGCTGAAAATGTGGCATATCCGTCACTGGCAACAACGTTGGATTCATCCCATAGCAACCAGTCATGATTTTACCTTTCTTACCGACAAATATGATTCCACCATTTTCATCACCCATCATCGCACCTGGTGCAAGTTCTTTTGGTCGCTCTGGAACCAGTCCGCCATCATACCAATAGACCTTAACCTCTGGCATATTCACCTTCCCCTTTTTTGCTCTAGCGGGAAACGTATATTGTACCATCTGCGCATGCGGAGGAGAATACAAGTTACTCAAGGTGGAGCTTCCATTTACCTTGATTGGATATTTAAGATCCAGTGCCCAATACAGAGGATCCATAATATGACAAGCCATATCCCCCAAAGCTCCTGTTCCAAAATCCCACCATCCTCTCCAGTTCCACGGTGTATACACACTATGATAAGGCCTGTTTTCTGCAGGTCCGACGAATAGGTCCCAAGCCAAGCTATCAGGTACCGACATTCCATCTTTTGGCTTCATCAAACCTTGAGGCCAGATAGGACGATCCGTCCAGCAATGCACCTCATAGACCTCACCAATCGCATCCGATTGAATCCATTCTGCAATTTGCCTACACCAGTCAAACGAATTTCCTTGGTTTCCCATCTGCGTCGCCACTCTATGCTTTTTTGCTAAACGAGTCAGCAAACGTGATTCATATACCGAGTGGGTAAGCGGCTTCTGTGTATAACAATGCTTTCCCAGTGTCAGCGCATGCGCCGTGGCTATAGCATGAGTATGATCTGGAGTTGCCACCATCACCGCGTCTATCGAGTCACCCATCTCATCAAACATCACCCGCCAATCTTTGAACTGCTTCGCACCTGGATAGTCCTTGAAAGTCTTTTGAGCATATCTCCAATCCACATCACAAAGCGCTACGATATTCTCCGATTTCATATTGGCAAGATTACGGCGTCCCATCCCACCGACACCTATACCCGCAATATTAAGTTTATCGCTGGGAGCCACATGTCCCAGTGTTTTTCCCAGAACATGGCTGGATACGATTGAAAAGCTCGCCAATGCCGTTGTATTCTTTATAAAATTTCTTCTGTCCATTATATTTAAGCTATTAATAATTATCATTTTGAACCAGTACACCATTAGATCGATCGATCTCTATCTGCGGGATTGGGAATGGCCAACTATTGTCGCCAGCATCCCGTCCTTTATCCGCGAAGCCATATTTTTCATAGAACGCCTTCATCGTAGAGGCATACTCCCCCCAGCGCACCAAATCATATAGACGGAACCCCTCTAACGCCAATTCATTCCTCCGCTCACGCTTTAAGGCAGTCATGACATCGTCAGATGGCTTAATCGCATATTGCGCTTGAAAATCAGCATCAGAAACAGTTTTAAGTCCTTGACCAAATAATCTAAATATCGCCGGCTCATCCACCTTAGAGGTCGTTACAAAAGCCCTCCTACGCACCTCGTTCAAGTGTGTAAGCGCATCCGTTGTACTGCCTCCTGACCTTATTAAAGCTTCTGCATACATTAAGAGAACTTCTGAATAACGGATCCAATATGGCTGCCAATTGCTGCGCTGTAGGTCATTATTTTGCCTATACTGTTGTGGGACAAAAGCCTTTCTACTTTGTTGAAGGTTAAAATCATTGAAGTATCCCCTATAATTATGTATTTCCTCCCCACCAGAAGACGTTTTAAAAATATCGTTGTGACTAATGATAGTAAACATACGACGTGGATCCGCCGGGTCATAAGAAGCCGCTAAATCCTTGGTTGGTGTATTTCCTCCCCAACCACCGACATTGTTCCGTCCTACGTTCATAATCGCAAACGGGTCACCACCAATACCAAATGCTGGATCGAACTTACGAAGAACCCCTAAAATACATTCTTTCGAAAATGGAGCCACAGCATAGTCACCCCTAAAAAGATCCTGAAAATCTGGCAACAAACTAAGCTGTCCATTCCGCACCACTTCCCCCGCAGCATCCCTTGCCACTTTATATTCATCCTGTGCATTTCCTGCAAGAATTCCTTGTTCCATCAACCCTCCAAAAAACAATGCGGCCCGAGCCATCAATGCATAGGCTGCATCTTTTGTCACACGTCCGGTTTCTGAACTAGACAATCCTGAAGCACGAGGAAGACTACTTTCTTGTATGGCCTCCTGTAAATCTTTATAAACCTGCGCCTTTAAATCCGCCAGTGGAGCCTTAGCCTTACGTGTGTCAGGTTTTTCTACATTGACAATCAAGGGCACTTCCTTAAATACCGTAATCAAATCAAAATAATACCATGCCCTCAAAAATTTAATCTCTGCAAAATAACGTGCTACCGTCTCTGCAGGTACAGGTTTGGCATTCTCAATTAGATTACCTCCCTCTCTTTGCAGGGCATCCAAGGCAATGTTACAATTCCCAATTCCCTTAAAACGATTTGCCCAAGTCTCGTAAAGCAAAGGATTAGATGGCAACGGTCGACCTCGCCCCACCTCTGTTGTCTGTGGCCTATCTCCTGGATCAGAACCTCCAGCATCTGCATTATCCACACTCTCATCGCCAAGAGCAACTTTATTGACCGTATAACCCCAACCATCAAACATAGGTTGGTAACAGCTTGTGACCAACTTCAACCCTGCACCATCCGTCTTAAAAAACTCACTCTCGTTCAAAATCCCATACGGATCACGGTCTAAAAAATCCTTTTTGCAGCCAATTACCGTCCCCAAGAGAAGGAATGCCGACATATATAAAACTATATTTTTCATCTGTTTAAAAACTTAGATTAACCCCAAACATAAATGACTTCGCCACAGGATAGTATCCTTGATCAACCCCCATACTGAGTGGTGACCCACTTCCAATTTCAGGATCCAACCCGGAGTATTTCGTAAACGTGAACAAGTTATATGCACCAGTCCATATCCTTATGCGCTCTATTTTTGCCTTCGACAACAATGAGGTTGGCAATGTGTACCCCAACTGTATATTCTTGATTCGGAGATAGCTTCCATTCTCGACAAGCCAGTCAGATACCTGTAGGTTATTTTGATTAGATGAACTGATTTTAAATTGTGTATTGCTAGGATTTGTCGGTGTCCACGCTTCAGTCAATAACTCACGCGGCGCATTGTACCAGCCCACGCCTGATTTCATGTCAATCTTTGAAATATTCATGATTTCGTTACCCTGCGTTCCTTGTGCCAACAATTGAAAATCAAACCCTTTATAATCCAATCCTATACGAAAACCGTAAGTCAAATCCGGAAAAGGATCTCCGATATTTGTTCGATCTAGGTTATTGATTTTTCCATCCTGATTCACATCCACAAAACGAAGGTCTCCAGGTCTAGCACCTTCTTGTATATAGCTATCCACCTCCTGTTGTGACTGAAATATACCATCGGTTTTTAAGCCATAGTAATACCCAATAGGCATATTTTCTTCCGTCATTGTAGTAGTATAACTGATCCATCCGCCTCCCGTGATAGGTTCACCACCACCCAAAGTCAACACCTTATTTCGAAAAGTCGAGGCATTTGCCGCAATAGTATAACCCAAATCTCCAATCTTATTCCGATAGGCTATATCCAACTCCAATCCCTTATTCTGTACCCCCCCCGCATTTGACCATGGACTATTGGGAAATCCCAGATAAGCCGGCAAAGGAACATTTAACAGCATCCCATCCGTATTCTTTCTGTAGGCATCCACGGTTACATTCAATTTGCTTTCAAAAAATGCCAGATCGAGCCCGATATCGACTTGCTCCGTCTGTTCCCAACGAATAAGCGGATTACCGATATAATTACTACCTCCAATCAGCTGTGGGTTGCGCGGGCCGAACAGGTAATAGCCCATATTTCCAGAGTAAGTCGTCAGGTATGCGCCACTACTAATATTTTGATTTCCAATTTTACCCCAACTGAATCTTAATTTTCCGCTACTCAACCAAGAAAGAGACTTCGTAAATTCCTCCTCCGAAAAGTTCCATCCCGCAGATATCGAAGGAAATGTTCCCCATTTCTCATCTCGTCCGAAGTTAGACGACCCGTCATAGCGAAGATTTGCCGTTACCATATATCTGTTCTTATAAGAATAGAACACCCGACTGAAATAGGAATTCAAAGCATTTTCCCATTTTGTTCCCGAAGCTTGAGGGTTGATAGTACCTGCATCGATTATCCATTGACTCGGGTCATTCGATATCAGTCCTTGCTTCGAAGCACCAGTAGACTCTCCTTTCCATTGCTCCGCAGAAGTCCCAATCATTGCCGTAATATGATGATCCTCTATTTTCTTCTCATAGGTCAATGTATTTTCCCAAACATAATAATCCGTTTTAGAAGTCGATTTACCAACTGTAGCATCTACATTAAACTGGTTACCATTGAGATAATATTTAGGTAAAAAAGAATCGGAAGTACTTCTTCCTAAATCCACTCCAAGACTACTTCTGTACTTTAGCCAATCAGTAAACTGAATATCTATAGCTCCACCTCCCTTTATAGCAAGACCTTTCCACCGATTATTTTTATAGATATCCGTTTGTGCTACGGGATTTTCCTTATTTGTCATCAGAATTGGGCCATAATTGGACCAAGGATTGTTTGGATCGATTTTATCTAAAAATAGTCCCGGACGCAGAAAATCTGGAATATCAACCAAGTTATTTCGATATACCTGCGAGATGGGATCTGCTACAAAAGCAATAAATGCCGTATTGAATCCAGGACTGTTTTCCAGTACATTCCCACGTCCTTCATTAATCAAACCTATGTTTCCTGATAACTTTAACCATTTCCGTAGGTTGTGATTAAAATTCGTCCGCCAGGAGAGGCGATCATAATCGGAGCCATTGATGATTCCTTGTTGATCCATGTATCCCACACTCGTGCGGTATGCCAAATCTTTCATACCTCCTGAAATAGCAATATCATAATTCTGAATAATAGCATCCTTATGGTTGATTTCTTTCCACCAATTAGTTCCTTCCGTACTTCCCGTATTCGATTTTAAGAATTTCAGAACATCAGCTTTATTCTGTTCGCTAAAATAAGGGTCCAATCCAGCGTTTATATTTGCAAGATTTTTATACTCCATGAATTCAGATGCATTCATCATATCATACGTCTTCGTTGGATTTTGAAAGCCCACATAGCTATCGAATGAAATCAAATTGCTCAATACATCCCCTTTTTGATTCCCTTTGGCTGTTGTCACCATAATGACTCCGTTTGCTGCTCGAGAACCATAGATTGCAGTTGCTGACGCATCTTTCAGAATTTCCATAGAAAGGATATCATTCGGATTCAACCAACCAATATCCGACTGGGGAAGACCATCTACCACATACAGGGGATTATTATCATTGACTGTACCAATACCACGTATCCTAACCGCTGGCGGTGTGCCTGGACTCCCTCCTGTGGACGTCACCTGTACACCTGCGGCTTGCCCCTGCAAGCCCTCAGTCGCATTTCTTATGGGCATATTCTTAAGCTCCTTCCCATCCAACTTCCCAACAGCTCCAGTCAAATCACGCTTGAGTTGCGTACCGTATCCTACGACCACCACCTCTTCCAAACCACTTATCGATTCTTCCAGCACTACCTGTATCGACGTATTCGAAGAAATCGCAACTTCTGTAGATTGGTATCCTACCGCAGAGAAAAGCAAACTTTTTCCCTCCTCCAAAAAAATCCTAAAATTACCTGACTGATCGGTAGAAGTTGCATTATCCGTACCTTTAATCGTTACCGTCACACCTGTTATTGGGGTTCCTGATGGATTTTTAACCGTACCTGTAATTTCTCGCTGTTGGAGGAGATTGCTCCCTGAAGATCTTTGCTTTTTTTTAATCAGGACCGTTTTATTCGCCAACTCAAAGGTCAATCCTTGATCATCCAGACATGCTTTCAACACCTCTTTAAAATCTGTATTTAAAAATCGGATGGAAATCTTCTTATCACTATCAATTTCTGCACTGTTATACAGAAAATCATAATCTGTCTGCTTTTGAATCTGGTTCAAAATATCGCGAAGATTGGCCTTCTTAGCGTGAATACTTACTTTCTGTGCAAAAGTTGAAGCATTGACCTGCAAAAGAAAAGTCGTCAAAAATAAGATGACTAATTTCATAACAATAAGGTATCTAATTAAGATTTGTCGCGTTATACAACAATTTCTAATTGAAGTTTTATACATTTGGTTTATGTTTGGTTTATAATTTATAATTACTTCTTATCACAAGGTTATTTTTTGTGGACAAGCATTTCTTCGGAAGCGTTCGCAGCGCTTCCGATTTCTTGACATCTCCAATCTTAGGTCAGTTTACTTCATCACCCTCACCCTCCCTTCTACAATTTTAAATTTTAAAGACGATATACGCTCCAGTTGTCCCAAAAGATCGGACAATTTTTGTGAACGTCTAACTGAACCGGAAAATCGATCTGAAGATTCAGAAAGAATTTCCACCCCTTTAATGTCATACCACTTAGACAGTTCATACAACACTTGCTTTATCGATTGGTCTGTAAATCTAAAATATCCATCCTTCCACGCCATCATTTCTTCCAAATTGACTGTTCGAGATACGATATCACCACTTTTACTACTTACAATAGCCTGTTCCCCAGGCACCAATCTAACATGCATCTTTTTACTTGACACTAGCACAGAGCCCTCGCTAAGAGTCACTTCACTGTTTAGTTCTTCTGGATAGGCCGATGCATTGAATTTAGTCCCTAAGACCTGTATTTCACTAGTATTAGTCTTCACACGAAAAGGGGCATCTCGATTATGAGCAACCTCAAAATAGGCTTCGCCGTTGAGATCGACTTGACGTGTATTATCGAAGATTAAGGGAAAGGAAAGACTTGATGCGCTATTCAATTTGACTACCGAACCATCTGCCAATATAATTTCAGCAGAAGAGCCCTTAGCAGTCTTAAACACTTGTCGTTTCGCTAATGAGTGAAGCGAAGCATTTGCATAAGCAAAATAAAACCTACCGCCTTTTCTTTTTTCTATCCGCACTCCATCTACTTCCCGCACTTGCCCTTCCTCTAAATCATCTAAGGAAATTGGTTTGCCATTCTCTAGAATCAACGTTGCTACTGTATATGGAGGGAGTGTAATTTCATGTTGGTCTTGTTGAACAATCCTCGATATTGGAGGAGCTTCTCTTTTCATATAAAAAATCAATCCCAATGCTATTAGAAGCACTGCAGCGGCAGGAATACCATATTTAAACCTAAAATGCCTTTTAGCAGCTCGTTCCTCATGCAAATTATCGACCCCAGACATTCCCGCTATTTCAGCTCTCACCCGGTCGAATACCCCCTTTTTCTTAAAATCCAGAACATCTATTCGTGACCAGTTGATCGTCGTCAATACATCATCGATTAACCCTTCAACTATTGCCCCATCAGACTCTTCCAGGGTCAACAGCAATTGCATCACCTCCTCCTTGGATAGTTCATTCTTAAAATATTTCTCTAAACGACTCTTTAAATCTTCAGTGTTCATCATACGGTCTATCGCTCTTCTGAAGCGTTGATTTCCCATAGAACACCTAAAAAAGAAAACAGGACTAGTAAAAAAGAAAAAAAATTAAAAAATATACAGAGATAGAATCAGCAGGTAGAGATAATCCGTTTTATTTAGCTGTTCTCGTAAAGATTTTAAAGCCTCCACAATATGATTTTTTACGGTATTTTGCGAAATCTGAAGTTTTTGGGCAATTTCAGAATGGCTTAATCCATCAATACGACTCAATTTAAATACCTGCTGCTGCTTTGGAGAAAGCTTACGCATGGCTTTAAAGATGTTTTGCTCCAACTCAGAAACCTCCAAATCATTCGGAAAAATCAACTGCTGATTGACAAGCGCCATATACAGTTTTTCGGTTGACAATTGCGCATTCCGTATTTCGCGCAATTTATTCAAAGCTTGCCTTTTTGTAAGGACATACAAAAAGAGCCATATGTTACCACTAACATCCAGCTTCTCTCGGTGCCTCCACAATTTGACAAATACCTCTTGTACGATATCTTCACTCCAACCATTATCCTTCACAAATAAGAAAGCTAATTTGTAGACCTGTTCCGCATAATAATCATATACTTGTTCAAAGACAAGTTTATCTCCTCCTGCTAATGCGCGCAAATCACATATATAGGCACTGTGGGGCATGGGTTCTGGTTTATTCAACTGGTACTGATCAAACTTAGATAAAATGCTTTGCATTCACGAATATCTAATAGAAAAAATACAATTGGTTACCCTCTTTTTTTGTTCGTTTATGAACTACTTCATCCATGAAAAAGTACGAAAGTAGCATCAGCGTCCATGATAGACGAAAAAAGCCTAGTAAATAAAACTTTACCAGGCCTCCAATTATATCCTATTCTTTTATGAGCTTACTGCATATCAAAAAGATGCTTCTCCGCATGATATGAAGAGCGAACCAATGGCCCCGATTCCACGTACTTAAATCCCATTTTCAATCCAATTTCTTTATACTTATCAAATTGAGCCGGCGTGACCCAATCAATGACCGGGTGATGTGCTTTTGTTGGTTGCAAATACTGACCCAATGTCAAGATATGAACACCCACGTTGTATAAATCCTGCATTGCTTCGACCACATCCTCTTCCGTTTCTCCCAAGCCTAGCATGATACCAGATTTAGTTCGCAAGCCCGCTTCCGAGATACGTCTTAAACATTCCAACGAGCGGTCATATTTTGCCTGGATACGAACTTCCCTAGTTAAGCGGCGAACCGTTTCTAAATTATGCGAAACCACTTCAGGACGAACTGCAAGTACTCGATCCAAGTTATCCCACTGCCCCTTAAAATCCGGAATTAAGGTCTCTAAAGTTGTCTCTGGACTTTCCTTCCGTATTGCGTTGATTGTCTCCGCCCAAATGATAGATCCCCCATCTTTAAGATCGTCACGATCCACAGATGTGATGACACAATGTTTGACCTGCATGAGTTTAACCGAATTAGCCACCCGATTCGGTTCATCCAAATCCACGGCCAAGGGTCGTCCCGTAGCAACGGCACAAAACGAACATGATCGAGTACAAATATTTCCCAAAATCATAAATGTTGCCGTCCCTGCCCCCCAACATTCCCCCATGTTAGGACAATTCCCACTTTCACATATCGTATGCAATTTATGCTCATCAACAAGACCTCGCACATGTCTATACTCCTTACCTACGGGCAGTTTTACGCGTAGCCAATCAGGTCTGCGCTGAGTCTGGCTCACGGGAATTACTGGAAGTTCAATCATGACACAAAGTTACGGATTATTCAATTAAATAACCATTTAGAATTTGTTTGAATAATATCATAAAACAATTCCTGACCCTTTTGGTTATTTATTTAAGACCAGAGTCGATATTTAGCGCCTAAATTAAGATATTTGTACCTAAAACATTGCTCACATGCTTCGAAATACCACTACAGCAGTACTATTCTTCATGCTATTTATACAAATAGGCTTTGCACAAACACCTATCTTAGATATCATCCCTAAACCCAATAAAGTCAACTATCTCGAAGGAAGCTACAGCATCCCTTCCAATCCCAAGATTTATATCACTCCGGAATTTGAAGGAGTTGTCGATTTACTTTCCGAGCATCCAGCCATCCAAAGCTATACCATAGAGATTGTAAAGAAGGTTAAGAAAGTACCTAATACTGGAATACGGCTTACAACAGGATTAGAGACGGACAGATTTGATGACAATACCTACAAAATTGAAGCTGATAATAATGGGATTGTGTTAAAAGCCAAAAACACCAAGTTGATGATCAACGCGATATTTACGCTCATTCAAATAGCGTATCTTCAAGATTATCCACAATTCATCCCTTCCATTGAGATTGAAGACAGTCCTCGTTTTGGTTACCGAGGAATGATGCTGGATGTTTCCAGACATTTTATGCCCTTCAGCTCATTGAAAAAGTTCGTAGATGTGATGGCACTTTACAAGTTCAATCATTTACATTGGCATTTGACAGATGGCGCCGGATGGAGACTACAAATCCTCAAATATCCCGAACTTACTAACAAAGCAGCTTGGCGTACACATGCCGGTTGGAAAGACTGGTGGAACAACGGCCGCCATTACGTAGAGCAAGGCACTCCAAACGCTTCTGGGGGTTATTATACACAAGACCAAGCTCGTGAATTGGTTGCTTACGCCGCGCGCAAGGGTATTACAGTTATTCCTGAAATCGAAATGCCTGGCCATTCCGAAGAGGTACTAGCTGTATTTCCTCAGTTGGCCTGTTCTGGACAGCCGTATACACAAGGTGAATTTTGTATTGGCAATGAGGAGACATTTACATTCCTTAAAAATGTTTTGGATGAAGTCATCGACATATTTCCTTCTACATATATACACATAGGAGGCGATGAAGCCTCCAAAGAACATTGGAAAAATTGTCCGAAAGATCAAGCCTTAATGAAAAAAGAAGGTCTTAAAAGCGAAGAAGAGTTACAAAGCTATGCCATAAAGCAAATTGATCTATATCTGCAATCCAAAGGACGTAAGCTATTGGGTTGGGACGAGATACTAGAAGGTGGGTTAAGTGCCGGAGCTACCGTCATGAGTTGGAGAGGCGAAGAGGGAGGTATCAAAGCCGCTAACGCAGGCCATGATGTCATTATGACCCCAGGTAGCTATTTATACTTTGATGGATATCAAACCGACCCACGCACGCAGCCAGAATCAATTGGCGGCTACCTTCCTATTGACAAGGTATACAGCTATGACCCTATACCCACTACTATTGCAGCAGATAAAACCAAACATGTTTTAGGCGCACAGGCCAATTTATTTGCCGAATACATGCCAACCTATCAGCATGTTGAATATATGGCCTTCCCAAGAGCACTAGCCCTCTCAGAAGTTGTATGGACAAAAAAGGTGGACAAGAGCTGGGAAGACTTTCACAGCAGATTACAAAGACATTACAAATTACTCCAAAAACTAGAGGTTAATTATTACCGCCCTTCTTACAATGTAAGATTTGAAGTATTATTCAATCCAGAAAAATATAGTAACCTTATCACCCTGCATACCGAGCAGGTCAGTCCAGACATTCGATACACCATAGATGGTAGTGATCCCACCGCAAATTCCACTCCATACACACAGCCTATCGACCTAGCCATTGTCTCTACAATCAAAGCGGCCATCTTCTTAGACTCTACACGTGTGGGGCCCATACAGAGTATAGAGGTAGATGTGCATAAAGCAATTGGTAAGACCGTGCTATATCAGCAAACTTGGGAAGGCTATCCTGCACAAAAAGAACTCACACTTACCAATGGAAAAAAAGGAGGACTCACCTATGGTGATGGAGAGTGGCAAGGCTTTACCAAAGACATCGATGTAACGGTCGATTTTGAACGAAGGGAAGAAATCAAAAGTGTAGCCATGAACTTCATGCAAGTACCCGGACCAGGCGTATACTTCCCCGGAGAGTTTGTGGTTTCAGTATCTGACAATGGAAAAACCTTTCGCGAAATCGGAACCATCAAGAATGACATAGGCACCGACGATCCTAAATTAAAATTCAAGAAATTCGAATTGAAGTTACCTAAAAGCCAAGCAGCACGATTTGTAAGAATAAAAGCTACAAACCCAATGAAAGGCTATCTCTTTACAGATGAGATTATCATTTACTAAAATAAAAGGGCTTGCAATTGCAAGCCCTTTTATTTTGAATTAGAGACGATTGACTAGAATACGTAACGAGCAGTTAGTCCACCATTGAATAAAAATCCGTTGATTCCACCGTATGATTTAACGAAGTGTGCTGTTGGTCTTGCATCAGCCGAAAATGCGAAAGGTGCATTTTTTAATTTATAGTCCACCCCTCCTGTAGGGAATATACCGACTGAAATACCTTTAAAATCCTCATAATCAGAGAACGTATTGGCGATAATAGCACCACCACCTACAAACCATTTAAATCCTTCGATATTGGCAATTTGGAAATGATGTTGGTAGGCCCCCGATATAGAAACATTGGTTACACCATCACTGTACCCCCCATAAGAGACACTAGGTTTTAAACCCAAATTGAACTCTAACGCTGCCGGCGCACTAATGAATGTTTTGAAAGAAGCACCTATAAGGTCATAATACCCACCTCCAAAACGCACACCGATTGAATTTTTGTAGTCCTGACCAAAGGCAAAAGTTACCAAAAACAAGGTCGCAAGCAATAAAAATGTTCTTTTCATAAAAATAAATTATAGTATAGATTGTAAAAATTATTGGCGAATATAAATCAAAATTTAATGTAAAAAAATCGACATGATAATACTTCACACGTTAAACGTTGCGAATATCTGCTTTTTTTCCCTTCCATAAAATACCTGTAAACTGGTAATTTACGCTCATTTATACCAATCCGCCAAAATTGAAAAATATACTACCTCCCTCCCATTATGAAAGTTTTTTCAACTCTATTCATCTTAATGCTAAGATATTCAAATAAAATATGTAACTTTGCACTCCGACAAAGCAGTCGGAATCTTCCCTTCATAGAAAGCTTTTCGCTGTACTTTGTTCAAAATCGTTTTTAAAAAAATAATTTTTTGAACTACAAAAATGCCAAGAAACACTTCCATCAAATCGGTTTTAATAATTGGATCAGGGCCTATCGTCATCGGTCAAGCCTGCGAATTCGATTATTCAGGATCTCAAGCAGCATTATCTTTAAAAGAAGAAGGTATTGAAGTATCCATTATCAACTCCAATCCGGCGACTATCATGACTGACAAAGTCGTAGCAGACAATGTTTACTTGCTTCCTTTGACTTGTGAAAGCATCGAAGAAATCCTTCAGAAGCACAACATCGATGCCGTATTGCCAACTATGGGTGGTCAGACTGCATTAAACCTTTGTATTGAAGCTTCCGAGCGTGGAATCTGGGAAAAATACAACATTCAAGTAATTGGAGTGGATGTTGCTGCAATCGAAAAAACAGAAAATCGTGAAGCTTTCCGTCAACTGATGGTCGATATCGGTGTAGGTGTTGCTACTTCAAAAATCGCAAATTCATTTTTAGAAGGTAAAGAAGCTGCCCAGGAAATTGGGTATCCACTCGTTATCCGCCCTTCCTATACTCTTGCTGGAACAGGTGGTGGTTTTGTACATAAAAAAGAAGATTTTGACGCCGCATTAAATAGGGGCCTACACGCTTCACCTACACATGAAGTATTGGTAGAACAGGCCGTATTAGGTTGGAAAGAATTCGAATTAGAACTACTTCGTGATACCAATGATAATGTCATTATCATCTGTACTATCGAAAATTTCGACCCTATGGGGATTCATACTGGTGATTCCATCACTGTTGCACCCTCAATGACATTAAGCGACCGTTGTTATCAAGACATGCGCAACCAAGCTATCAAAATGATGCGCTCTATTGGTAATTTTGCTGGCGGCTGTAATGTACAGTTCTCTGTCAATCCTGAGAATGAAGAAATTATAGCAATAGAAATCAATCCCCGCGTATCCCGTTCATCAGCATTAGCATCCAAAGCAACAGGTTACCCAATTGCAAAGATTGCCGCTAAACTAGCAATCGGATACAACTTGGATGAACTGCAAAATCAGATTACCCAAACAACATCTGCATATTTCGAACCTACACTTGACTACGTCATTGTTAAAGTGCCTCGTTTCAACTTTGATAAATTCAAAGGAGCCAACCCAGAGTTAGGCTTACAAATGAAAGCTGTAGGAGAAGTCATGGCTATTGGCCGCACCTTTATCGAAGCCCTTCAGAAAGCCGCGCAATCACTCGAAACCAACCGTGCGGGACTAGGAGCAGATGGCAAGCAAAGTCGCAACCTAGAGGAGATTATGCATAGTCTTGAACACCCGAGTGCCGATCGCTTATTCCATATTAAAGATGCCTTTGAATTAGGTGTTCCTTTGGAGTCTATTCGTAAAGCTACCCTTATCGACAAATGGTTTCTCGTACAGATTCAAGAATTGGTACAGTTAGAAGGCGAACTACGTCGCTACCAACTCAACAACATACCAAAAGATTTCTTTATGACCTTAAAACAAAAAGGTTATTCAGACATACAAATTTCTTGGTTACTGGGCAACGTAAGTGAAGACGATGTCTATGCTCGTCGTAAAGAATTAGGCATTAATCGCGTCTACAAAATGGTAGACACCTGTGCAGCGGAATTCCCGGCTCAGACACCATACTACTACTCCACTTTTGAAGAAGAAAATGAATCCATTGTTTCCAACAAAAAGAAGATAGTTGTATTAGGTTCTGGTCCTAACCGAATTGGTCAAGGTATTGAATTTGATTATTCTTGTGTACACGGTTTATTGGCATCCAAGGAAGCTGGATACGAAGCCATCATGGTCAACTGTAATCCAGAAACAGTATCGACAGACTTCAACATGGCTGACAAATTATACTTTGAGCCTGTTTTCTGGGAACATGTTCGCGAAATCATCGAGCTGGAGAAACCAGAAGGGGTAATCGTACAACTTGGCGGTCAGACAGCACTTAAAATGGCTGAAAAACTTGAAGCCATAGGCGTCAAAATTATTGGCACATCCTTCCAAAACATGGATTTGGCAGAAGATAGAGGCCGTTTTTCCGATTTATTAAAAGATTTGGATATTCCATACCCTAAATATGGAGTCGCAGAATCAGCAGAAGAAGCTCTTGTTGTCGCTAATGAAGTCGGCTACCCTGTTCTTGTCCGTCCTTCCTATGTATTGGGAGGCCAAGGTATGAGCATTGTAATCAACGACGAAGATTTAGAGAAAGCAGTAGTCAATCTACTCAAAAATCTACCTGGAAATCGCGTCTTGATTGACCACTTCTTAGACCGTGCAGAAGAAGCCGAATCAGATTCTATCTGTGACGGTGATGATGTACATATCATCGGCATGATGGAACATATTGAACCTGCGGGTATCCATTCAGGAGACTCATATGCCGTTCTTCCTACGTTCAGTCTATCGCAGAATGTCCAGGACAAAATGGAAGAATATTCTGTTAAATTGGCAAAGGCATTAAACGTGAGCGGATTACTAAATATCCAATTCGCGATAAAAGATGAAAAAGTATACGTGATTGAGGCCAATCCTCGCGCATCCCGTACCGTACCTTTCATTGCCAAGGCATATGATGTACCGTATATCAACATCGCTACTAAAATCATGCTAGGGGTGAATAAATTGAAAGATTTTAAGATCGAGCGTAAACTTGAGGGATATGCAATCAAGGAGCCTGTATTCTCCTTCTCTAAATTCCCCGAAGTAGACAAACAATTAGGTCCAGAAATGAAATCCACTGGTGAAGCCATTCGGTTCATAAAAGATTTGAACGATCCATACTTTAGAGAACTATATGCCAAAAAATCAATGTTCTTAAGCAAATAGTCATCATTACTATAAAAAGAAGAGGCGAGATTTATTGAATCTCGCCTCTTCTTTTTAAATAGCGATTGCTACATGTACCTTCTCAATACGCTATACTAAATATCCTTCACGCAACGAAAGCCAACGTTACTTGTTGGGCTATTCACCTCACCTTTACCACGACTTCCAGCCTTATAGCGCTCACAATACATATCATTACATAAGAATGACCCACCTCGCTGTACGCGTTTCACAGCTCCCGGTTCCTGTGGGTCGTAAGAGTCTATTGGCCCTTTAGGATTATCGACACTACTACTTTGATAGTAGTCTGGACGGTAATAATCTGCACACCACTCCCACACATTACCTTCCATGTCATAGAGACCCCAAGCATTAGCTGGATAAGATTTTACCGGAGCCAAACCTATGAAGCCATCCTCACCCGTATCCTTCACGGGAAAATTACCTTGAAAAATATTCGCAGGCCACTTTCCGTTCTCCGTCTTCTCCTCACCCCAGTAATAGATTTCCTTATTGTGTTGATTTGTTTTTGCCGCATACTCCCACTCCGCCTCTGTAGGGAGACGCTTTCCTGCCCATTGAGCATAGGCTTCAGCATCCTGGTAGGCGATATGTACAACGGGCCTATTCTCCTTCTGCTGTATAGAGCTATTAGGTCCTTCAGGACTTTTCCAACTGGCTCCTACAACATAATTCCACCATTGCAATGGATTTTCAAGCCCATCAACTCTATCTGGCATAGCAAATACAGCAGACCCGGGTTTCAACATTTCAGGATCCACGCCGGGAAAATCGCGAGGGTCAAGAGGTCGCTCGGCTACAGTTCTATAACCTGTCTCTTTAACAAACTGTGCAAACTGTGCATTCGTCACCTCGTGCTCGTCCATCCAAAAGGAGTTAACAGAGACCGTATGAATCGGTTTCGCATCGTTAAAATCGTTCGATCCCATCTCAAACTTGCCACCCAAAATCTTAACCATTTTTACATTGTCTTTACCCGTAGAAGTTGTTACAGTAGCTATACTATCTACTTTTCCAGAAAAACGAGATGGAATTCCAGTAACACAATGAGGAGAATCCTGTTCAAATTTAAGCGAACTAGTGGGTTTAGAATTAGTTGTACAAGATGCAAAAATCAGACTTTGTCCAAGCATTAGCAAATAGCAGCCAACGGATATTTTCATACTTCCAAAATACATAATAATGAGTAATTTAAGGCAAGAGGCAATACAAAATTAGCTAAAAATAAAGGGACTCCTAAGAATCCCTTTAAAATCACCTATTTTAAAACAAACTAAACAGTCTAATTAATTTCGGAACCCTGATATCTGAGCTTTACTTGTTTATAAAGGTTATTCCGTACGTCATTTGATTGACAATACAATAATACATCACTTAATGCTAATTGAAAACAAAAAAAACAATGCAACCGTTTGCTCAATCAGCACAATCGTTTGCATCCGTTGCAAATACGCGTCGGGTATCCCCTGGGATATGAT
>JROE01000010.1 GCA_000783305.1 Sphingobacteriaceae bacterium DW12
GCCAGATGGGTGATGTAATCTTCAATCGTATTGAACGTATCGCCATTGATGGTAACAGGACCTTCGTTCACGATGGTCTCGAAGTTCTCCACGACAGAGGCAGGAACGTCGATCAACGTCTTGGTGCCATTCTCGGAAGTGTATTCGTATTTACCTCCGCCAAGGGCAACCAAAGTGGTAACGGTTTCGTTTGCCTGAACGATTTCTTTAATCGTGATTTCTTTGGTTTCGCCAGTCTCTGTTATGTAAGTGAATTTATCACCGTCGTAATATACATTACCACCGACGTTCTTGATTAGATTAATGATTGCGTTCTTAACGTTCTCTTCCTTGACAATGGTCTCGAAGTTTTGAATAACATCAGCGGGTACGTTGATGATCGTCTTCGTGCCATTCTCAGAAGTATATTCATATTTGCCTTCTCCAAGAGAAACCAAAGTAGTAATCGTCTCATTTGCCTGAACGATTTCTTTAATCGTAATTTCTTTGGTTTCGCCAGTCTCTGTTACGTAAGTGAATTTATCACCATCGTAATATACATTACCACCGACGTTCTTGATTAGATTAATGATTGCGTTCTTGACATTCTCTTCCTTGACAATAGTCTCGAAGTTTTGAATAACATCAGCGGGTACGTTGATGATCGTCTTCGTGCCATTCTCAGAAGTATATTCATATTTGCCTTCTCCAAGAGAAACCAAAGTAGTAATCGTCTCATTTGCCTGAACGATTTCTTTAATCGTAATTTCTTTGGTTTCGCCAGTCTCTGTTACGTAAGTGAATTTATCACCATCGTAATATACATTACCACCGACGTTCTTGATTAGATTAATGATTGCGTTCTTGACATTCTCTTCCTTGACAATAGTCTCGAAGTTTTGAATAACATCAGCGGGTACGTTGATGATCGTCTTCGTGCCATTCTCAGAAGTATATTCATATTTGCCTTCTCCAAGAGAAACCAGAGTTGTAATCGTCTCATTTTTCTTGACAACTTCCGTCAAATTGATCGTAACAGGGTTGCCACTGGCATCCACGAACGAAATTTCGTAAGTAGTAGGGTTATAGGAAATATTTGTCGCACCAGTCGAACTACCTGCTGCAATCCATTTTTTACCATCATTGTAATATATACCCGGAACTACATCGTTAGAAGCTGCCGTATTATACACCATCATACCCGCAATATGTTTATTGCCTTGAAGTGGTGCTGGATTGGTAGTGGAAACTAACTCTACTCTCGAGAATAAAAGTCCTTTGAATTTACTCTCCAATTCAATCATCGCATCCTTGTTGGGAAGATTTGACTCTCCAACAGTAGTTCCATCACTGATCTTCTGTTGTGCGTAAGCTGTTCCGGCTGCAAAAAGAGAAGACAAGAACAATAATGAAAGACGTTTTTTCATATACTGAATATTTTACTTGATACTGGTTTCTTTGAAAAAAGTTAATAATCTGATAGAATGAGTAGATTTTCAACGATCTACAAATAATTTCTTAACAAAGGTATCAAAGCAGTGATTTCTATTTTTTTATAGTTCAGTAGTTGTAGAATTTATACTACAAAGAGAGAGGATATAGACGAAAAGAGGGGTAAAAAACAGATTTTTTGTAGTGATTACGCTACAATCACATGTTAAAAGCTTTAACATTTCGAAGATTCGAGCAATATACGGACATAAATTGCGTTTTGGCAAATAATTTACAAAAATTATAGCCAAACAAATATTTTAACAACAAAAAAGTTAATAAAAAAGAAAATTTCATAATAAAAATAAGCATCATGAAAAATATAACTCAAACTTTGTCCCACAGAAGGTATGAGAAAACAGAAATTAACAAAGAATATTTGAAAATTTTGAAAGATAATATTTAGACCAACGGAGCTCTACTACAATAGCTCCACCACCACAGGACAATGATCGGAATGCATAGCATCTGAAAGATGATATGCCTGAGCAATTCTATTTTCAAGCGGCTTAGATACCATATTGTAGTCAATACGCCATCCTAGATTTCTAGCGCGTGCCCCCGCTCGGTAACTCCACCAAGAATAATGATGTGGATCTGTATTCAGATGTCTAAAAGAATCTATATAACCAGAATTTATAAAGTTTTCCATCCATTCTCGTTCCTCAGGTAAGAAACCGGATGAATTGGCATTGGATTTTGGATTGTGGATATCTATAGCTCTATGGCAAATATTATAATCTCCACACACAATCAAATTAGGATTAGTTTTTAGAAGTTCGTCACTGTAGCGCTGAAAATCTGCTAAAAATTGATATTTGAATGTCTGACGAACGTCACCTGTGGTTCCGGAAGGGAAGTAGGTACTCATCACCGAAACGTCCTCAAAATCGGCACGAATCACCCTTCCTTCAAAATCGTACAATTCATGTCCACACCCATACTCCACATGTTTAGGTGAAATCCTAGTGAAAATCGCCGTGCCACTATATCCCTTTTTCTGTGCAGGATACCAATAGTGTTCATACCCCATCTCTTCCATCAATACAATTTCAGGTATCAAATCCGGAGTCGCTTTAATCTCTTGGAGACAGACCACATCTGCATTGGTGTCTTTCAACCACTCCAACCAACCTTTTCGTAGCGCCGCACGGAGCCCATTCACATTATAGGTAACGATTTTCATTCTAATAACTGTTTTTCATCTGCAATGAAGTAATCCTGAAAATATTTAGAGGACGATAATCACAAAGTTCGGAACGTATCGAGCGCACTACAGCATTAGTAGTGTGGTGATGAGAAAATATCAAAAAACCGGGTGATAAAATCGTTCTTAGCTTCTAGTCCCTGCCGTTCTCTCTCCAAGTTAAGTGCCTCTCTTCGGGTCAATTGCTTCATATACATTTTTACATCCTCGATAGGTCGATCTTTTTTATCCGTTTTGACCTGTGCAATATTATCTATCACCTCTATTCCATTCAGCAATTCCCCAAAAACGGTATAATTTCCGTCCAAATGTGGTGTTCCCCCAACTGTCGTGTAGATCTTACGTTGAGCCTCTGAAAACTTTCGTCCCTTCATCTTAAATTGTTCAAGGCTATCTAACGCTTCATTACTAAAAACCCGCCCCTCAACCAAATAGAACTGCGACCCTGAAGATGCTTTCGCAGGATTGTTATCCCGCGCCGCGCCAATAGTGCCTTTTTTATGGAACAATGTATCTTGAATTTCAGCATTAACGGTATAGCTAGGCCCTCCCTCACCCAGTGCCTGCCCTTGAACGGCATGCTTGGAGTTAGGATCCCCCCCTTGTACCATAAAATGGTTGATGACCCGGTGAAACAAAAGGCTATCATAATACCCTTCACGCACGAGCTTAACAAAATTGTCACGATGCTGAGGTGTAGCATTATACAATTTTAATAGACAGGAGCCCTTATCAGTGGTAATCGTAATATATTTAAATACAGGTGTCTTGGCCAAAACCGACACGCTCAAAAGCACAGCACAGCACAGCAGCGTTATTCGTTTCATCATGAATTTTGTTTTAGATAACTTCCATTTCCTGGAAATAATCCACGATTAAGGATTTAATAATCAATTCTTGCTCTAGCAATGTATAGTTCGGAATAGGTTTGATTAACTCCCAATGTGGCCAACCGTCTTGATCGGTTCCTTTGAGTTCATAAAATCCCATTGCACTAAATAGTTTGCAAGTAGCAATGTGCATCAATTCTTCTTTCTCTCTTTTAGAAAATTGTTGCGCACCTTTTCCCAACTCTTGAACACCTATTAAAAACAGCATGACCTTGATATCCGGCATCTCCATATCAAAATTTTCTGCGATTTTTACTTGCAGTTCTGTCCAACTTTTATTTACCTGCCTAGCGTTCATAAGTTCAAAAGTAAAAAATAAAACGTAAAATAATCCATTAACGCAGCTCTTCAATCAATTCCAAACAGCGCTTCTCCACCATCTTATACACCGGGTCGAATAATTTGGCGTCGAAATAAGGATCTGGCACAAACGAATCCGGAATAAAAAGGGTAACTTTTTCTCGTTGTGCATCTGTCGTGGCCTGTGCAATCACATCCTTGTAATTCTGCTCATCCATTACAAATATACGGTCATAATATTCAAAAAAATCAGCATGAAAGTGCTGAGCCCGTTGTTGGCTAATATCCACACCATACTTGGAAGCTACTGTAATAGAACGATGGTCAGGAGCATGACCTATATGCCAATCCCCTGTTCCTGCGGAATCAATTTCCCAATCAAGGCTATTTTTTTGAGCTAAATGTTGAAGTATACCATGAGCTAAAGGTGACCTACAGATATTCCCCAAGCAAACCATTAAAATTTTCATTGTGTCTCTTATTTTTATAAGGCCATGCGCGGCTCTCCTTTAGCTAAGATATTATAAATCCATGCTATTTCTTATTCTCTTAGCGATGTATTTCTCTCATGAGCAATATTACTTTGGATACCTTTGTACCGTACGAAAGTTTCATATCCGGTAAGCAATTCCTCCAATACAAAGCCTAAGCGGCTAAAAATACAATAAAGTATGTTATCTTAATGTAATTTATAAATTATAGCATTTTTCGCTAAATTTACATTTTTTAATCATCAGGTCCTTCCAAACGACACTACACTATGCTAAAATACTTCTTTAAACTCTTCTTACTGTTAACGATTTTCATCTCTAACTATGCACAAGCACAATTTACAATTGTAGAAGATTTTAGAAATCAACCCTCCAGCAATATTATAAAAGGTGACAACGCGATATTTACGTCAGGCAACATCGACCCAGTGGGAGCCGGTTGGCTCAGACTGACACCTGCTGCGACTAAAAATTCAAATGGCTCCTATAGTATTTTAAAAAATCAGAAAGGATATGTGTATATCAACAAATCCTTTCCCTCTTCCCTTGGTCTTTTAGTAGATTTTGAATACAAGGCTTGGCGAGAAGCCGAAGAAAGCTACAAAGGAGGAGACGGCTTTTCTGTTTTTCTCTTTGATGCATCCACTCCTTCTTTTTCTTTAGGAGGCTACGGAGGCTCGCTTGGCTACGCCGCCTTCCAAGCCAATAGCACAACCTATACCTATGGCCTTTCGGGCGGATATCTGGGAATAGGCTTTGATGCTTATGGCAATTTTGCTAAGGGTAATGAAGGTAGGAAGGGTGGAATACGCTATAACGGAACGACCTATACAGGTGATTATGTGGCATCAAACGGAGATAATGGATTGGGAGGTCGCGTACCTCAGTCTATTATCATGAGGGGAAAGACAACCAATAACCAATCTACTACCACAGCATTCCTAGCTGGCAAGCGCCTAACTTCATTTGCTATTGACTATCCAAGTACGACAAATACAAGACCGACCGATAATAGCTACTACAGAAGGGTACAGCTCAAATTGCAACCCATCAAAGAAGGAAACAATGCGGGCAAGTACAACTTAGAAATCTATGTCAAAACCAGCCCTACCGGAGATTTCGTCCGAGAAGTACAGTATATCACTACCGAAGTGCCACCGGCGTTGATGAAAATAGGATTTGCTGCTTCAACCGGTGGTGCTGTCAACAATCATGAAATCCGAAACTTGGTCATCACAACACCAGGCAACCTACGCGTGACGAAAACGGCAAACGTAGATTATTTGAAAACCACTGCTGGCAACAATACCGTAACCTATTACATCGATGTCAACAATGATACACCAGCTTCACTCAGCAACATACTCTTCGAAGATAAATTAACAGATGCTCAGGGAGTACTTATCCCAGCCGGCACCTTTCAAATCAATCAGGTGACTACTTCCGGTTTTTCCAACAATCCTACCCTCTCGCACAATGGGTACAATACCCTGAATGGCAGCCTTGCTCTTCAAGCAAACAGTACAGGCAGGATTACAGTAAGGGGTACTCTGCTAAAAGTGGCCAATGGCAATTATCTCAAAAATACAGCAACGGTCTCCAACAATGATATAACGGATGAGGATTTGGACAACAACACATCTGTTGTGACACTACCCGTCTTTAACGAAGGAATCGACGTCACCATAGAGGGAACAGCCAATACCAATTGCATAGACCTAACGAATGGTAATGTCTACACCGTACAGGCTAAAAATGTGGGAAGTGACCCCTTCACCTTAACAGCTGCATCCCCATACCCTACAACAAGGCTACACGTACAGGTCCCAATCCCTGCTAATAGTACTTTTGCCCCTGTTAGCAATATAGGTTGGGAATTGGCGGCGGATTCTGTAAAAAATGGTATCCGTTACAAAAATTATTTTAGCACTAACGCAACGACACTTCAAGCCGGAGCGTATTACGGCTCTAATCCTATCACCTATACAATAAAATTACCAAGCAACTATAACAGTCCTACTTATACAAACAGTCCGAAAGTGGCACTGCTCACTAGACAAAATGCCAGCAGTACCTCTACCGTCAAAGAAAGCAACAATCCTACCGCTGCCAATAACAACAGCATAAACATCATCACCACTATTACTCCTAACGTTCCAGAATTAGCTGAACGGAGTTTCATCTATTGCCACAACAGTGTAGCGACACCACTATCGGCGACTACAAGCAATGGCAATACGCTCCAATGGTACCAAGATATCAATAGCGTCCCTTCTACTACAGCTATTACTCCAAGCACTGATGTCATCGGCACGCGAACCTATTATGTTTCCCAAAGTAATAGCAATGGATGCGAAAGCCCTAAAGTACCGATCAAAGTGACCGTAATGGCACAACCAAGCGGTGGTGAAATCACCACAGCAAAAACACGGCTATGCATTAATCAAGCCCCCACCGGCATAGAGTCAAAACTCGCCGAAAACAACCCACAATTTCAATATTCTTGGGAAGTATCAATTGACGGGGGGAATACTTGGAATACTATAAACGCCACTTCAGTGAACTATCAACCACCGGTACTCACGAAGTCTGCCCAATATAGACGGATAACCACCAACACCGTATCAATAGATGGAAAAACTCATTCCTGTATGGCAACTTCAAATATCATTTCCTATACCGTGGTGGTGTGTGGAGCAATCACGAATCCTATGCTACGGTCCCGTACAAAATAAGATAAAAAAAGGGCTGTCAAGAAATGACAGCCCTTTTACTTTTCATCGCATAGCGATTAGAATTCTATTGGGACATTTAGCATCACTGTACTACCTTTTTCTGGCACGCCTTTGATACGAATCATATTACGATCTATATTTTCTAACGCAGATTCTATGTCATCTACATTGTTCACAGGCTTGCCATTTATCTCTGTGATTACAAGTCCTTTCTCGACACCAAAGTATTCAAAAAGTCCCCCTCTATTAATCTGGGTTACCACAACACCTGAATTAACGCCTAAATCTTTCTTGCGAGCGGCGGATGCTGGGACAAAACTTGCTCCTAGCTTATTATATATCTCGGTAGCACTTTGGCTTGCTTTTGAACCTGCAACCTTAGATTCCTCTTCGCCTTTCAAAGTGACACTGATATTACGTTCCTTACCAGCTGATTTCACGGTCAAGTTGACTTTATCGCCGGGACGTAAACGTGCCACACGCTCTTGAAGGTCAGAAGATGAGTAGATGGTCTTTCCTTCGATTTTGGTAATCAAATCTCCCGCTTTGATACCGGCCTCTTTTCCCGCACCGTTGGGCACTACATCCTCTACATATAGTCCATTTAAATCATCAATTCCTTTTTCTTTTGCCAAAGCTGCATTTACTTCCCTAAACGTAACACCGATCAATCCTCTTTTTACCGATCCAAATTTCACAAAATCATCCATGATTTTTTTCATCAGGTTAACAGGGATAGCAAAGCCGTATCCTGCATATACACCGGTAGGTGATGCAATGGCAGAGTTGATACCAATTAACTCGCCACGTGCATTTACCAACGCTCCACCACTATTTCCTTTGTTGATGACCGCATCCGTTTGGATAAAGGATTCAATAGCTGTATTGATAATCGGCTCCTGAGGCTGTCCGTATCCGCGTGGATTCCCTTGCTGATTTTGCGATTCACCGAGGATACCAATTTGGCGACCTTTCGCACTCACGATACCTGCTGTCACAGTCGATTGCAGGCTCAATGGATATCCAACGGCTAGCACCCACTCTCCTATCTGTACGTCATCAGAATTACCTAATTTTACAATAGGGAGTTTCGTTGCGTTAACCTTCAATAGTGCCAAGTCCGTATTAGCGTCACGTCCGATAACTTTTGCCTCAAACGTACGCTTATCCGTCAACTGTACTTCAATTTTATCTGCATCCTCCACGACATGGTTATTGGTAACAATATATCCATCATCCGAGATGATAACACCCGAACCTGATGCTTGTTGTGGGCCTCTTGGCTGAGCACGACGTCCCTGCGGCATCCCGAAGAATTCTTCAAACATATCAAATGGTGATCCCGAGTCGCCACCCCTAGAAGCCTTACTATTATATGTTGTACGAATGTGAACAACACCTGGTGATACTGCAGCCGCAGCTTGGGTAAAATCAGGATTACCTGTTGATGCCATTACCTCGCCTGTAGCATTGTTTGCATAATACACTTTTTGCCTCTCTTCGAAAGACATGTTTTCATAACGTTGGTTTTCGAAGAGTTTATAACCTCCAATTGCAATGGCTCCCCCAAATGCAGCGGTCATTAATGTTAAACCAATTTTTTTCATATTATTTTTCATCCTCTTTGTTTGTTATTTAATGGTGATGAAGCTATCCGATTGGAAATCTTGATGGTTTCATCCTCTCTATTTGTTTTTATTGATCTATTGTCTATTTTAAATTAAATCAATGAGATCGCTCTACTAAGTTTAATGGTGATGAAGCTTTATCACTTTGTGGTAATTTCTCCCATTGGGCTCACCCCGATATCGTAACCACGCTATCTTAAAAGCACCTCATCAGTTGTTAATTCTAAAAATTACAATAATGGTCAATTTTAAATTGTATATTCAAATGTAGTACCAATAGTCAGCTGTTATGAACTCATGTCAGTTAAAAAATGTTAAGTATTGGGTTTATAAAGGCTATTTTAACAAGATTTAACGAATTCGCAAAACTTTGTAACAAGAATATTAAATTTGCATTATATTTTCAGCCCAATGTCAGAACAAATGAAATTTTCCAAATATCAAGGAGCAGGTAACGATTTTATCCTTATCGACAATCGAAAAGGTGCCTTTGACGCTCAAAATGAGGCTTTAGTGAAAAAGTTATGCGATAGAAAATTCGGAATCGGTGCCGACGGTTTGATGCTGCTTCAAGATACGAAAAATTTCGATTTTGAAATGGTTTACTTTAATGCTGATGGGCGGGAAGGGAGTATGTGCGGCAATGGAGGACGTTGTATTGTAGCCTTTGCTAGGGATTTAGGCATAATTTCCCAAAAAACTGACTTTTTGGCAGTAGACGGTCCACATCATGCTGACATCGAAGACGAACAAGTTAACCTCCAAATGATTGATGTCGATCACATTAGTAAAGATGGCGCTGCTTACGTTCTCCACACCGGATCACCCCACTATGTCCAACTGGTAGACCACCTTGCTGAGATGGATGTTTACAAGGATGGTCATACCATTCGCAACAATAATACCTATAGGGAAGCAGGTATCAATGTCAATTTTGTAGAAAAAGAAGATAATGGATACTTTGTCAGGACATTCGAACGGGGCGTCGAGGACGAAACATTGGCCTGTGGTACGGGAGCAACAGCCGCTGCAATTGCTATGGCTATAGAAGAAAAAAGAGAGGGGGAGGTCGAAATTCCGATTCGCGTATTGGGAGGGCAACTTTATATAAGCTTTGTAAAACATGGCAATAGCTTCAAGAATGTCCACCTAAAAGGCCCCGCTAACTATGTCTTTAACGGCGTAATCTGACCCAAAACCAAAATATTATCTATATAATAAATAGATATTTCCAAAAACACTCGGAAAGACCACAATAATCACTATATTAGAAACCTTTTTTAGTGATGAAAGGCCTATACATGCAGAAGACAAAAGATAAGCTAGCATACAAACTTGTATATTCTCTCGGGGAGCATCCATATCTGGGCTACCTAATAGAACCGCATATTGTATTCTTAAATGCCAATGGTAGTTATTCGCTCAAGTACAAGCGCGTCTTCAGCAATACAAGTGATGAATTTGAAGATGCCTTGGATGATACTGACCATAAACTTATCAAA
The DNA here is from genome assembly GCA_000783305.1 of Sphingobacteriaceae bacterium DW12. Lineage (GTDB taxonomy): Bacteria > Bacteroidota > Bacteroidia > Sphingobacteriales > Sphingobacteriaceae > Sphingobacterium. The sequence continues at coordinate 10,224 of JROE01000010.1, forward strand.
TTACTGGATGAGACGGAGCAGACCCACGTCATCAAACGCTATCACAAAAAAGCAGTACGACCTGTTGATTTCTTTACGAAGATATTTGACAAGAAATTCTACGACTATATCCGCCCAAAACTAGACAACAAAATGTTGAAGGCACTTGAGCTTATCGGCGAACGCCCCCTATTCTTGATGAGTAAAGACGGATACCCTGCAGAACAGCCCATTCATATCGCTCCTTACACAGCCTCCGTTCTCTTTCATTTTCGCAGAAATGAGGAGGAAACCCGCTACTTCCCAACCATCAAGTACGAGGACAATAGGATTGAGTTTATGTTCAAAGATGCCCAAGTCGTCATCAATGAACAAGCTTGGCTATTATTGGGGGATACCTTATATCATTTTGATCAACCCGTAGAAGGGAAAAAATTAAGCCCATTTCTCAATAAAAGATACATTTCGGTAGCGAGGCCTACCGAGCGGAAATATTTCGAAACATTCGTCTGCGGATTGATTGAAAAATACCATGTCTATGCTGAAGGATTTGAAATCAAGACCTATCAACATGAGGCAACACCCATTCTTAAATTGGTACATCTAGAGAGCCGCTCGCAACTCCAGCTGCTGTTTCAATATGGCCCATACCTCTTCGAGTCAGGTGGTGAACATCGCATCACTGTACGCATGACATATGAAGAAGCCAACGATTTATATACGTTTCATCGAATCCGGAGGTCCCTGCCGTGGGAAGAAAAACAACTCGCAAGATTGGAGGAATTCGGCTTGGAGAAGGTAGACAAATTGTTCAGCAATCTTGTGCCTGACGGTAAGCACGGGGGCGAAGCTAGCACATTAGAATGGATTTCAAAACATCAAGAACAACTTGTTAATTCTGGATTTCAGATTATCCAAGAAACATCGTCCAAACGTTATTTTATTGGCAAAACCGTACTGGACATAGCTGTAGAAGAAGACAACGATTGGTTTGATATAAAAGCCATCGCTCGATTTGGACCTTACGAGATTCCTTTTATCCAGCTCCGCAATAATATCCTCAACAATATAAAAGAATTTGTCCTACCCAATGGGGAGGTCGCTATCATTCCTGACGAATGGTTTGCCCAGTACCAGCATTTGTTCCATTTTTCCACGCACAAGAATGAACTAAAGCTCAACAAGGTACATATTGGTGTCCTCAATGACATTAGTGAACATACGGCGCTTACCTTCAGCCGTAAGCTTGAAAAGCTAGCTGATTTTGAAGAGATTGAAGATGTGGCTGAACCTAAAGCCTTTAAAGGCCAACTTCGCCATTATCAAAAAGCTGGTTACAATTGGTTTCATTTTCTACAATATTACCGTTTCGGCGGAGTACTGGCAGATGACATGGGTCTTGGGAAAACGGTGCAGACGTTAGCGCTATTACAAAAACAAAAAGAAGACCTCCACGGCTCAGATCAGTCACACACGTCCTTATTGGTGCTGCCCACGTCCCTCATCTATAACTGGCAAAAAGAGGCTTCTCGGTTTGCCCCTAAGCTTCGCCTATTGTTGCATACAGGGACCAACCGGGTCAAAGACAGCTTCTCGTTAAGTCATTTCGACCTTGTAATCACCACTTATGGTATTGTGCGCAGTGACGAACAGATGCTCGCAGGCTTCTATTTTAACTATATTATTTTGGATGAGAGCCAAAATATCAAAAACCCCACTTCCAAATCTTTCAAAGCGATTAAAAGCTTAAAAAGTAAGCACAAGCTCGCCCTTAGTGGTACACCGGTAGAAAATTCGGTATCTGACCTTTGGGCGCAAATGCATTTTTCCAACCCCGGGCTTTTGGGTTCCTTCACCTATTTCCAAAAGGAATTTGTACAGCCCATTGAGAAAAAGAAAGATGAAGATCGCGCAAAAAAATTACAGACCATTGTCAAACCCTTTATTCTTAGACGGACGAAAGACCAGGTCGCCACGGAATTACCACCCAAAACCGAACAGATAATCTACTGTGAGATGACGGACAATCAATCCGAATCTTATGAGAAAATAAAGTCAGAATATCGAAATGCACTTCTTAACGGTAGTGCTGAAGAAAAGGCCAAGAGTTCACAAATCACCTTGCTACAGGGGTTGACTAAATTACGCCAGTTGGCCAATCATCCGAAGATGATCGATGAGGAATTCGTGGGACATTCTGGAAAATTCGACCTTGTATTAGAGACATTGGAATCTGTGCTTCCTGTTGGGAACAAAGTACTCATCTTCTCACAATTCGTGAAGCAATTGAGTATATTCCGGACCTACTTTGACGAGAAGAAGATTCCATATGCTTATCTGGATGGCTCTACAAAGAATCGCTCGGAAGCCGTAGCCGAATTCCAAAAGAACAAGGATACAAAGCTCTTCCTTATTTCTATAAAGGCTGGGGGTGTCGGTCTCAATCTTATCGAAGCTGACTATGTCTTTATTCTAGATCCTTGGTGGAATCCGGCGGTGGAACAACAAGCCGTAGACCGTTCGCACCGCATCGGTCAGACACGTAGCGTCTTCATCTATAAATTCATCACCAAAGATACCGTAGAAGAAAAAATATTGGCTATGCAAAATCGTAAACGAGGGATTGCACAGAGTCTAATCACCACGGAGGAAAGTTTCATCAAATCGCTATCCCAAGACGATTTGCGAGAGTTACTCGGATAAGTACACGACTTCTACTTTCCCACTCCTCGCTTATCAATAAAGGTAGTGGGCTTTCGGTTCAAGGGATTGAAAACTATCTTATGAAGATCTTCAAATCGCTCGACAATGATTCGTGGGGCTACACGTAGTTTGGCTCGAAAATGATCCTTGATTGTATTGAGAAAATCTTCGCTTACATCTTTTGTCGCTATTCGAATATTAATCTCGTCGGTTCCGATTTCATTATCGGTGATTTCAATCAAATGCAATTCTAATTCAGGAAATGACGCTAAGAGGTCGTGCATCGCCGGAGGATAGAGCGTAGTTCCCTTGTATTTAATCATATGCTGCTTGCGGCCTTCAACCGGTCCTATTCGATAGGTAGACCTTCCACAGGAACATGGAGATACATGCTTACGGACCATATCTCCCGTTTTGAATCGTAGTAAAGGTAATGCTTCTACCCCTAATGTCGTAACCACTAGTTCGCCCACCTGCCCATCTGACACAGGGTTACCGTCTTGATCTACGATTTCGGTAATAATCAAGTCGGGTTGTACGTGCCCACCTTGAAATGCAACACATTCGGTAAATGCCGCTCCCATCTCTGTGGAGGCATATGTCGAAAAGAGTTCGATATCCCATTTTTCTTTTATACGACGGGTGAGGATTGCATCCTCTAATGTCCCAGTACGTAAAGATTCTCCGATACAGATGGCGGCTCTTACACTGCTATTCCGATAATCAATACCATTCTTCTCGGCGTATTCAATCAACTTGAGCAGAAAGGACGGCACTACAATTAGATATTTGGGATTATATTTCACTATCGAATCCCACTGCAGTTCGGGTATACCTGAGCCTACCCTAATGATACTCGCTCCTAATTTTCGAACACCTAGAAAATAAGCCAGCCCAGCCATGAAGCGTCTGTCCATAGTGGTCATCAACTGTATGATATCTCCAGGTTGTACGCCTGCGCATTGAAAAGATTTCATTTCATTATGAGCAAGTCGATTCAAATCCCCATCTGTCAGCCCAAAGGTTACGGGATCACCTAGGGTACCTGATGTAGTGGTATAGTCTACTACCTTTGTCAGCGGTACACACAAAAACGCATCATTGCTCCGCTGCAAGTCATCCTTGCTGGTAAAAGGAATGCGCTCTAGGTCGTGTAGTGATTGGATACCTCCTACCTCTATCTGATTGTCTTTGAACAGCTTCTGATAAAATGGCGAGTGTTGTTGGAGATATAACAATTGTCCCTGCAAAAGATTTTCTTGATACCTCTGGATGGCTGTTAACGAATCGAATTCTATTGTTGGTTTCATTTCTTTTTTTCAGGTTGCTAATGGCGATTTATTATTGTAAATCAATACCCACTATTAAGTATCGGTTGATCTAATCTTAAGCTCCACCTTCTCAAGTAGGTGTTCGACTTTACGCTTTGCTGGAAGGGTCGTGATTTCTTTTGAAAGTGCTGTTTCCAACGCTTTCTTAGCACGAATATAATCTTTACGACCGTAATCATATTGCCCCTTTTGATAATACACACTCCACAATTCAGGATTTAATTGCTGGTAAGCTTCCCATTCCATCTCCGAAATCTCGCTTCCACTGTCCATCCAATTCTCTATTTTCCGACGCTCTTCTTTGAATAGTTCAAAGTTCACGAGCATTTGTAAACTCCATGTAGTGTCTGCTACAATTGTCGCTGAAGATAACAACTGAGAGGTATAGGTCAATGAATCTTGTTCAAAAATATCCGTCAGATCGTAGGCGGTAAATGCTCCCAATTGATAAGGTTGGGTGGAGACCCAAAATCTCCGCTTCTGCGGTTGGAATACTACGGCATGATGTGCCCATAATTGGTTCAAAGCTTTCTCATTTCCCAATCCTATTTCTTGGCCTTCTTTGCCTTTTTTGTCCCTCAACAGCCCCACGACCTGCTCTGGAGTCAACTTTCCAGACTTGGATACGAAGTCATTGATTTTATCGTATCGATATTGCGAATGGCTTTCCTGAATATGCAACTGGTTGCGTTTATCCTGTGCATACTCTTCACTTTGGAAATGATTCGTACAAATTAGATAATCTGCATTGTCCACTTCATAGACACCAAATTTTTTAGGCGATATCTCGATTACAATCGCCCTATTGTCTGCCGCACTTCCAATCATCAGCGATTCTGATACGAACACCTGCTTGTCTTTAGCGATGGCAATAGCTTCCTCTAGATTGGTGGCATACTGCAAAATCTCCCTTGCGACAATAGAAATAGGGGCTCTCGCCACCAATGGTATGGTAGATTTACCTGCATTCATCGTAACCGTCAATCCTTCCAGATTCATCCCTGAGAGTACGCCCATCATACCAGGCCAAGAGACCGAAGCAAAGGGAATTCCATGTTCGGGTCGGATGAATGAAATCAATTTGTTCTTGGCGAATTCCTCCCCCACATAAAAATCAAAATTGCGCCCCAAGAGTAATCCTCCATCTGCAGAGTTATCACCCCATACGGCCAATGAGGAACAGCCTACAACGGCTAGGTCTTGCATAGAATGGCCAATATCATGTGCCCCATGGAGATAGAGTGCGCGTCGATATTGATCCGCTAGAAAATCATACTTGGGGTCACTATAGCGGGATAAGGCATATATCTCTTTCTTATATTCTTCAGGTATGTAGTGGGGCAGCTTTCGATTATACCACCTCATAAAGTGCATCAACCACCGTTGCTTAAACTTTGAAGGAACAAATTCTTCTAATTTATCAAAGAAAATCTGATCTTGCTGACGATACAAATCTTCTGTAAGTGCACCAATCTTGCTACCGATCTCAAAGGGGGAGCCTGATACATACAATTCCCAATTTGCATATTTATTCTTAATTAGAAAATCATTCCCAATTGCCCTGAGGGTGTCTATCTGGACGGCAAAGGAGTAGGGGTGATCTTGCTGCGAAAATACACTTAGATCGGGGAGATCCCGCTTATGCCTAACACTGCAGGACGACAGCAGTAAACAGGACATCAATAGCCATATCAAGACTTTAAGCATGCTTCCCAATTTTACGAATGAGATAATCTGCTCCCAGCATCTCGGAACAGGTAATTGCGGCCCCAATCGTCACCCCCAAGATGCCGTGCATATTGACCCCCTGACCTGTGAAAAACAGGTTTTCAATCTTGGATTTCGGCGCAATGAAATGCTTGAGCGGATGGTTAGAATCCTTTACATGTCCGTATAGATTACCACGTGTGACGCCAATATAATCGCGATAAGACAACGGTGTAGAAGCATAGGCGTATCGAATAGCCTCTCTTAGTCCAGGATATTGTTCCTCTACCTTATCGATAAAACGATCTATCTTCTCCTGCTTAAATTGTTGATAGGCATCATCCCGATCTCCGCCTTTCAATACTGTATTATAGGTATTCTCCCATTGCTTGACCTCTTCATAATCCATAAAGGTAATGCATGTCATGCTATCCGCATACATTTGATCTTCAACAGAGACACCCATCGATAGCATATAATTTGCCGGCCAAGATTTGCTTGCATGACTATCCGTAATCCAGACCTGGTCATAGGTATCCGAGTAATATAGATTATTGTTGCGATAGGGAATGACATCCTTTTTCAACACCAAAAAGATACTAAATGAAGACGTGGTGACCTGCAATTCTTGTACGCGACTGTAGTATGCCTTCCGAAAATGTTCCCGCCCAATCATTTGCAACGTCGTCTTGGGATCTATATTTGAGATAAATCGCTTCCCTTGGATACGGAGCCCATCCTTGGATACAACACTCACAATTTTATTGTCTACAATTTCAAAATCGACTATTTCGGTTTTACGAAAAGCCTCTCCTCCCGATTTTCGAAGTTCTCTTAATAACAACTTCGTAATCTGACTTCCGCCATTTATACATCGATAGGCCGACTGTATATAAGAATTGACGGAAAGCGCATGTACGTAAAAAGGTGTTTTGTCACCATCTCCAGCATACAACAAGCTAGTACCAGCCAATACAGCTCTTAATTTCACATTTGAGGTCAACTGTTCGAAATAGCACTTGGCATTCACGCCTAGGATATTTACATCATAGTGATGATCCATCGAAATATGATAGAGGGGAAACATGGCGCAGGTATCCTGAAGGTCCTTGACATACCGTCGTAGCGCAACCTCCTCTTCGGGAAAGTACGGAATTAGTTGCTCGACAAAATTATCATATCCCTGTGCATGAGGATATACGGTTTTATCCATGCCAAAGGTGACGATATCGTATCCATCCATATCCATCCGCTTCAATCTCAGTTCGTCCACTATCCCTAAATAATCAAAATAACGGTATAGGTTCTGCCCTTTTTCAAGCCCACCAAGATAGTGAACACCTGTATCAAATATTGTCTTATTGCGAGAGAATGTCTGCAAATTACCCCCAAATTGGTTGTTCTTCTCTAATACACACACAGAAAGTCCTTCCTTGGCCAAAATAATAGAAGAGGCTAAGCCTCCCAGCCCACTTCCGACAATGACGATATCGTAAATCTTGTTATCCAATGACGTTCGCTTTATTAAAAACAGTAATTACACCCGAAGAGTGCTCCTCTACATACCCCGCTTTCGGAAGTAAAAATCTAATTTCCCGATTTTGGAATATTACAATTTTACTAAACCGTACCATTTTTTCCAATTCTATTGCATCAGGTAAAAGAGGCTTGGATACCAATAGTGTGCTCCCCTTCTCTCCTAAAGAATCTGTGAAGTGCAAATGACGGTGTATCCTCAAATAATTCAATTTGGCTACCTGCCGCTTTTCTTCACTGGCTATATAGCTATATATTTTTCGACCGGATTGCTGTAAAAGAAGCAGGTAATCCAACTCTCCATAATCAGCAGCCCAATGCACGATAGTCTCATCTGCCGCAAAAACATTATTCAAAGCATAATACTCCTTCGAATACTGGATTAGATTCCTTTTGACCTGTTGATAGATTTCTTCCTCTTTATATAGATAACTCAATAACAGTTTCTTTCTAAAATAGTCTTCATTTTCCAGGGTTGTTCGGAATTCTTGAAATTCCTGTCGAAAAAGTTGCGTGATGCGCTTGGTGCGAATACCATATTGGTCGCCAACGCTCCTATCGTCATATGCAATACGCTTTCCAATGCGGACTGAAATTGTTCCATCATACACTACAAAATCACCTTTGGGCATCACCTCTGAATTTCCATGGATATACATGGGTACAATATCCACTTGCAGGCGTTCTGCCAAAAAGAATGCGCCTTTATGGAATCTTTTGACCGTATTATCATACGAACGTGTCCCTTCAGGGAAGACCATCAGCGAGTAACCCATTGCTATTTTTTCCTTCAGCACGTCTATACTCTCTTCCACTCCGTCCATGACGGGATAAAATCCGGCTGCCCGCACCACCTTTCCGAATACGGGCGAATTCCAAACCCATTTGTTGACCAAGAAAATAATACGCCAAGCATACTGTCCAATCGTCAATGTGTCCAAAAAAGAAGTATGATTTGCAACAATAACGGCCGGTCTATCAAAAGTCTCCTGGTAGGGATTGAAGAATTGATTTTTGACAAATGGATTGAGATGTAGCACTGACCACATGTATTTAGCCATCAATTTGGAAAATAGATCTTGTCGACGTTGTTTCGAGATGGGAAGCCCCTTCAGTACTACGCGCCCGATTAGTGACGAGAATAAGGTCGCAAATCCATAATAGATGAAAAATAAAATACTGGAAATGAATAATCGCAGCGTAATAGGAGAAAGCCCCTTTCTTGCACGGTTAGTAATGAACGATCGGAACAAAATTGGATAGAAGACAAAGGTCACAATTACGGCGGCAAATACTCCGACGAGGGATACCGTCGAAATGGAAATCAAGGCCGGATGCTTCGCGAATACTAAAGCCCCTATCGCCAAGATAGTAGTCAATACTGCCAGCAATATGGAGGTCCGATATGCAGGCAATCCATCTTCTCCATCCGTATACTCCTTTTGAAGTGCGCTTGTCATGAAAATGCTAAAGTCTACCCCGTGACCGAATACTAATGTACATACGATGGCGCTAAAGATGTTGAACTCCAGACCAAATATCCCCATCAAACCAGCCGTCACAAGCGCTGTCAAGCCAATCGGGATGGCGCTCAGTAAGACGAGTTCAATACGACGGAAGAAGAGCCATAGAATAATCAGAATAGCTATAAACGAATAATTAACCAGGTTGTTGAAATCTGCATTCAACTGTCCTAGAAATGTCTCGCTCAAATTCTTCCGATCCACCACTAGGGTATAAGGTTCCTGCTCTATTCGTATTACAAATGCATCCCTTTGCTTTTCCTCCATTTTCACCAAAGCAGCTACTGTGAACAGGCCATCTTGATGAGACACAAATTCCTTTACGCCCATCGCATCTACCAACTGATAATCAGCAAAAGACAGTAAGCGGTCTGGTTTCTTTTCGACCAGTTCATAGAACGACTGATGCGCATTAGTCTTAAAACCATAGGGGTGTCCAGCGGTTATTAGTTCTCGCTTGACGGCATCAAATCTATTGACCTGCCAAAAGTGTGTCCAATTACTATATTTTAATTTTTGTGTTGCTGATGACATCACCAATTCACCCACACCTGAATAATTCACAATTGCTCCCGTAGTCTTCTGCTCCTTCAGCACTGTTGTCAATGCGCTGTGGCGATCCATCGCCTCATCGAAACTGGTTCCATATGACACGACATACACTGATTTCTCTGCCGATGCGGCGAGTGTATCCAATTTCAGCTCGGCCTGCTTAAGTGCTTTTGGAAAATAATTGAGCGAAGATAAATCGTTATTGAACTGCACCTTGTCGAAAGTAAAACAGCTCGCTACAATCAGAATCAAGCATACCCCGATGAGGACCTTACTTTTATCAAAAGGAAATCGAGCCAATCTATCTATCCAGGAAGAGCGCTCCAATTCCTGCTTGGGTTTATACAAATGTGGTATGATAATCAGCGAAAAAACAGCCGAAAAGAATATATTGATAGATGCAAAAATTCCAAGATCGACCAAAGCTTCAGACTTTACAAACAGCAGGCACAAAAATACCACAGCATTGGTCGCACTACTCATAATCAAAGGCTTCGTTATTTCTTTAAATAGGCTCTCTATCGAAGTTTGCCGTTTATAATGGGTCAATATATGCAGGGCATAGTCAATTGTGATGCCGATAAGCACAGCTCCAATACTTAATGATATGGCCGATATTGTTGGCTTGAGCAGCGCTAGACACGCAATGGCAAAAACACTCGAAAAAATAGTCGGAATAAAAATAAGAATCGGAACGAGTAGTCGCTTGTAAAAAACAATCAGGAGTACCATGAGTACCGACATCGAAGTCAGTACCGTAGTGACGATGTCACTTTTGATCTGTTTGGCATTCGCCACCGCTACCAATGAAGCTCCGAAGTACGAGATATCTGTCTTTCCTTGGAATGTAGTATTCAAGCTGTCCCGGATTCGCTCGAGACCTTTTACAAACAATGTATTGTGGGCAGTCTCAGCACCACTGTATTTGGGACTGATAAATAGAACAATCGCACTCGAATCAGATGAGGTGATATAATCATTTAGAAGTATAAAATGATCGCCAACATGTTGTTTTTGCAGTTTCTGCAAAGCTATCCAAGTCAATCCCAATGGGTCTTGCTGAATAAAACGTCCCGTGACCATCCCACTAGGTGAGATTAAACTGTTAAAATTAGCCGCTACCTGACTCTTGATGCTATCTGGCCATAAGCGCCGATGAATGAAACCATAGTCAGTCGAATCCAAAAATAGGGGTAAATGCTGGTAGACAAAATCAATTGTCTGCTCGACATCCTCTTGTCCTACCCGACCTTGCACAGATGTGTAATAGTTGCTAAGAGTGGATAGGGAATCTAGGAAAGCATCTGCGATATCGGACAACTCAGTTGTCTGTTCGAGTGCTCTATTTTCAATAATAACCGCAATCTTATCTGAAAAATTGAGTTGCTTCAAGACCTTAGAAGTCATGTCGCTACGTTCACTCTTGGGGATAATACGGGTAATATCTTCTTCAAATTGAATCTTGGAAGCCACGATTCCAGTTCCTAGCAAAAAAGCTAGCGCCACACCGATAGACACCAGTTTATGCTGATCTACAAACTTATATATGCCGTAAAACAGACGATGCATTATTCAGATAAATTAATTTTTCGACTGCATATCGAGAATAAAACAAAACTGGCGACACCGAACAATGATGCAGCCCCCAAAGCTAACGTAAAGCTACCGACCAAATATTGTACCGCATGCTCCTTTAATCCCTGCCAATTGAGCTCAAAGGCATAAAAAGGGTCAAACCCGTCGCCCAACAAGAAGGCTCCTGTCTGTAAAGAAACATATACAATTACAGGAATAAAAGGTGGAATACTGATATTAGAAAACAAGAATGCCAATCCCTTATTCAACCGAAAAGCGATTGCTAGGGTAATTACAATCGCTGTTTGAAATCCCCAAAATGGGGCAATTCCCATAAACACGCCCAATGCTATGGAGAGAGATTTAATAAGTGGAGAATCCGTGGTCCCCCAAACATCCTCTCTTAAAAAGGTTCTAAAACTTTTTTTTTTAAAGTTGAGAAAGAAATCTCTCGGCTTGATCCACAGTAAGGTGATGCAGACCAACACTGTATTCAGGATGCTGATTCGCAAAAAATCCTTAAGGGGTCTAAAATGTGAAACCCGTTCCTCAGGGTCATAAAGCACCTCAATGGGCACATTCTTCACCTCAATACCTTTCCATGCGGCACGGACAATGACTTCAATCTCAAATTCAAACTTATCGGTGTATAACCTGGAGGGCAATGCTGCCAATGGATAAGCTCTAAAGCCGGATTGTGTATCAGTCAGTTTAATTCCTGTCTCAAACCAAAACCAGAAATTCGAAAATCGATTCCCGAAACTGCTGTTCTTTGGGACTGATTCATGTGTCATATTGCGACTTCCAATCAAAAGAACGGGGTGCTGACGTCCTTGAATCTCAGATATAAATGCTGGAATATCCTTAGCAAAGTGTTGACCATCCGAGTCTATGGTAATAGCATAATCATACCCTAGTGTCTTGGCCTGTGCAAATCCTACTCGTAGCGCATTTCCTTTTCCCTTGTTTGTAGGGAGATGAAGTTGCTTAATCTGTGGATACTGTTGGAGTATAAAAGGAGTAGTATCCGTGGACCCATCGTTGATTACGATAATGGGCAGCGAGTACGCAAGCACTTCGTCCAATACACGGGCAAGTGTCCGTTCATTATTATATGTTGGTACAATAATACAGATGTCCTGCTCACATTTATCCGTCAAATGACTACTGAACTCCCCCATACCTCTAATTTAGTTTCTTCTTCTCGACTTCGCTAAATACCTTAGATTGATTTGCATAATCTTTTATCAAGCTTTTCAATCCAGAGGACTGCTTACTGTATAACGCTATAATTTCAGATTTATCATTAGCGATTTCGGACTTATATTTTAATACTTTAGGACTATGCTCCTGCATGGCTAAGCGTATCAACCGGATTTCCACATTGGATGGATTCGAATCAATAAGCGTGGCTAATGTCTTTGCCCCTTCTGTAAAAAGCTTTTTTTTCTTCTCCTTGCCTTGTTCATAGCGTGCTTTAACCATCTTTGAAGAGGCCTGATACCCCTGTATGGTGGCATTTGACTTATTATAATCCTGAAGGGATGCGTAAAATTCATCTGCCGCAGTCTTAGAAGCTGCAGACTTCTTAAAATTCTCGCGAATAGTAGTCAGCTCGGTACCTGATTGACTAAAAATGAAAAAAAAACAAACAAGCAACATCTTCATACTATATGCATTTAAAATTCAAAGATAACTTCAATGCCACTGTCTCACCAAAACGGCTTGTATTCTTAACTTGGTATCCTGTATCTGCATCTCCTTTGATATCGATGTCCAAAATCAATTCTGGATTTATTTCTGGATTGATGATTGCCATGAACTTCACATTGGAAGATTGTTCCATAAACAACGTCTGCTCAACAATTTGTTCAACAATCTCCTTTATGATTTGCATCATACACACTCCGGGTGTGACTGGATTATCCGGAAAATGGCCTTTGAAGATATCGTTATCCTTATTTAAACGAATCTTTGCAACGTGCTTTTGCGCATCTATCTGTGTCAACGCATCAAGGCTATAAAAATCAGTCAATAACATGGTAATCGCAATTTAAGTTTCAAAGATACAATGTTTGGATACAATCCCTATAAAATTATCGGTATCCATATATTAAGTTTTTTGCAAAACTCATTACAGGACGGTCTTTGTCAAACTAATCTTCAGCCGAATGGTTTTATGTGTAATGTCAATTTGATCCGCAGTCTTTCCATTGGATGTCTCAAATTCGTAAACGACCTGTTCTTTTCGCTTAGAGGCCTTCACAATTTTTGATAAATATCCAGACTCCTTATCCATAAGGTAATAGGTATTTGACTTTTCCTTGACTTGATAGGCATCTTGGGTTACCAACGCATGGTGTACGACAGCATGTTGATGGGGAGATAGTAAAGTCTTAAAATCTTCGTGCAACATGTCCAGCACCATTTTCCGATCGAGCTCCTCCATGACGTAATTAATCTTGAATACATGATTTCCGATGGTCAGGTCTACGAGCGTATTTCCAAAATCAGTTGTGAGGACCATCCGGTGTGTCACACTATCCATGCGTTTGACGATAAACAGCCCAGACAGTTCCCTTCCATAAATCTCCACATGGGCGCGATAGGTATAATCAGTTTCTAAGGTCGAAAAATACGGATTGACAATCTCACGTTCAGTGGGTTCTTGTGAAATCACATCAGCGAGCTGATAAGATTGACAAGAGGTCAAAGCGAACAGTAAACCACTAATTATTAAACACCGAATCGTCAACTTTTCCATTTACTACTCTATTCTTGAACACCAACCTTGTAAAATCATCTGTAGGCTCGACTAATTTAACCTCATTGACTTGGTGATTGCTGTCAAAATATAAGACAATCTGCTTCATATATTTTTTCAGTTCCTTAGATTTGGGAACAAATTTAGCCAGATGCTGTGTGCCTGCCTTAAAATAGCTGATATCAAACGTGGCACTGTTAAACATATTCCCGCTTACGCTACCGATGATCATCTCATTCATCTGTTCAAACTTTCGGTTTGCCCCAAGATCGATATTGCTCTTTTTTCCTTGATTGTCTACATACATCTTATTATTCTTGAAGATGGTACTATATGAGACAGGCTTCACATACCTCCACGCTAACATATTGGGTGATTTGAGATACATTTTCCCAGTGGATTCAATAGGTTTGGACATAAAAGACACATGTTTATACTGGACAAAGTCCGAAGAAAGGGTCTTGATTGATTTTGATTCATTCAACACAGCCTGTTTAAAAGCAGCCATTTCATTCGCACTCATTGCTTTCTCCTGCCCAACTACTACAAAAGCGAAGAGTAACGCGAAGGCTGTAATCGCTATTTTAATCTTCATATCCTTTAATATTTAAAAGATTGTCCACCGTCAACAACTGGAATTTACGGTGATGCAAAAATTTCAATAATTCATTCAATACAGACACGGTCAAGGCAGAGGTATCATGCATCAGCACAATATCACCCGGCCTTAGGCGGGATGTAATCCGCTTGTATACACGAATGGGGTCTCCTATAACCGTATCCAACGAGCGGATGCTCCATCCAATCGTATCCATCGCCATATATTTGACTACCAAAGCAATGGAAGGATTAGTCACTCCAAAAGGGGGGCGAAATAATTTGGGCCGTTGGCCTATCTTATCCGCCAGACAGTCATTTGTCATCTTCAACTCGTGTTTCAGCTGTTCGACCGAGAAAAAACCAGTTTTATTGGAATGAGTAAAGGTGTGGTTACCTATCAAATGTCCCTCTTGGACAATTCTCTTGGTCAACTCGGGATAGGCCTCTACCTGCTTCCCTATACAAAAAAAAGTAGCCTTCGCATCATATTTCTTCAAGAGATCGAGCACTTCGGCAGTATAGGGGGTAGGACCATCGTCAAAGGTTAATGCAATAATGGGTGCCGTAACATCCTTCATTTTGTATCGCACTGTAGTGAAATAGCTTAGTCGAATATCGAACACTCCCCATACCGTAAGCCCCACAAATACGAGCAGACAAATCACGAACCACCATATCGGGTAGGCATACCGATAGCAAAGCAATCCCGTAACGACCAAGCTAAAGCCAAAAGCCAACCTAATATACCGATGCTTTAGCATGAAGATAGTAAGGTAAGACTATGATCTCGACCAAAAGATTGATTATATATCAAGATGTACTGTATAGTTGGCCGTGCTACGTTATTGTCCGTCATGTCTGATGGGATATGCTGTGATTTTAATATCTGGGCAGCCATCTGTAAAGCGAAAGCAGACGCTACATCATACGCGGCAGTATATTTTTTAAATTTAATATGCGTACTTTCAGCCAGCAAATCTGCCATCTTTCCATCATAAGCATCTGAAGAAGTTTCAGAATCCTGCCCAAGCAAGAGTACATCGATATCGGAGATCTGGAGGTCATTTCTATTTAAGAACATGGTTACAAAATCCACCAATTCTTCGGATTCGATTGTATTTTGAATAGCGATATCGCATACCTGTGCATAGCTCGTGGGCGTGCGTGCGGCAGAGAGGACAAAAAATGTTGCTCCTTCACCATATCGTAACCCAAATGCGTCAGAGCTATGTTTCTTGACACGACCGATAAGCTGCAACAAACGCAATGTATAATCTGCAATTTCATCCACTCCCCCGACCAGAGCGTGTCTATACTCTCCTCCCTCCAATGCCATTGACGCATCCAAAAGAGCCGATTCAAAGGACGAAACACCATTAACGTAACTCAAATTAGGGCCATAACATTTGAGCCGAAGTCCAATCTGTGCGGCTACCGTATTGTGCGTGGACTGAATGAAAGATGTAGGGGTCAAAAATTCTTCCTTATTATCCAAGATTGTTTTGAGGAATTTTTCGGAATCTTCCAGACATCCCATTCCTGTCCCTACTAGAATTGCATCTGGGTTAGCAATAACAGCCTCATCCAGTGCTTCCTGAGCTGCATAGATACCCATCTTGACTCCTTTGGCCATCCTACGAATCATTGCTGGGATAATTAATTCTTTGTAAGATGGATGGTTTACATAATTGACTATATCCTCAAGTGGTCTACATTGCTCCAACAAATGGCCTTCTGCCTGTGCCGATACAGCACCTATTCCATTGATGTATATACCCACATCCTGTCGAATGGATTTATCCCTGTCATCTTCATCCGCGGCCAGTTTGGCACCTGAGGGAGATAACGTTTCGGTGTTCGGAATGCATCTCGAAAAAATTAACGTAGAGCAATTGCCTCCAAATCCAAAAGAATTGGACAGTACGTGGTCAATTTTTTTGTACCTAAGATTAATCTGTGGTAGCAGGTCCAACTCTTCCATAGGCGTACTCCAATTCAAATTCGGAAATACCACTCCATGCTGTAGCGCCAATACACTATATACCGCTTCAATTGCAGCGGCGGCAGCCAGCGTATGCCCCGTGTAAGCCTTCGTGGAACTAAAATCTGGGACTTGCTCGCCGAACACCCGCTTCAGTGCCCGTCCTTCAGACAAATCGTTGTTAGGAGTAGCTGTGCCATGTGCATTGATGTAATCAATGCTTTGATGGTGTATACCGGCTACCTCTAAAGCCTTTTGCATGGCCATATATGCACCGTCCCCATGCTCAGAGGAAGCGGTCTGGTGATAGGCATCATTCGTATTGGCATATCCGCTGACATAGCCCAATATTCGATGTTCGTCAATCTTATCCGCATCCTCCAACACTAAATATGCAGCTGCCTCTCCGAGATTGAGCCCGTTACGATGCTGATCGAATGGGGTATTGTAAGTATCGCTTAAGATCATCAAAGTCTTAAATCCATTGATGGTAAATTTAGACAATGCATCCGTGCCTCCGACAATAACACGATCCAGGCGTCCTGATTTAATCATTCGCGCCCCTAATAGAATGGCATTGGCAGCAGATGAGCAGGCGGTACTGAGTGTCGTGACGTACCCCTTCAAGCCTAGGTAATCGGCAATCTTTAGTGAGGAGTCTCCGGCATCATGACTTAGGATATATTTTTGAACCTCAGGATTGTCAAAATATTCGTAGAAATACTGCTCTGTGGCGTCCATCCCGCCTACACTTGTAGCCGAAATAAAGCCAATACGGCCATCACCTAAATCATTCAGGCCTGCGTCTATGACGGCCTGTTTTGCGGCCAAGGCTCCCAATAAAGAGGTTCGTGTAAACGAATGGGCTGCAGGTAATCCCAAGAGTGCAACCAATTCCTGATTGGTCAACTTAATCTCACCCACCTTGATTTCATCCCGATGGATAGTATCTATATTTTCAATCGTCGAGATACCTTTCAGTCCATTGGTCAACGCAGCAAAGTTTTCCTCTACCGTCATACCGATAGCGGATACTATTCCCATACCCGTTATAGCAACACGCTTCCCCATGTAGTTGTATTTATTTTGTACGGTGTTCAGCAATATAGCTGGCCATAGTCTCAACTGATTTGAAGATATTCCTTCCTTCTTTGGGATCGCTCAACTTGATTCCATAATCTTTATCCATCAATACGATAAGCTCTAGTGCGTCTATAGAATCCAATCCTAGTCCATCTCCAAATAAGGGATCGTGGTCATTGATATCTGCAGGCGTAATTTCTTCTAAATTCAAGACTTCAATAATTTTATTCTTCAATTCACTTTTTAATGCTTCCATCTTATGTTATTGTATTACAATTTTTCTTATTTCGTTAATATGGTGTTCTACACCCGTTCCCTGCCCTACGAGATAAAATACAGCACTGTAATCATCTTGCAGATATTCTACCCAAGCACACAAGACTTTCTTGCACTTTCCACTTTGGAGCAAATATTCTGCGTAATTATACAGCAAATCTGCATCAAAAGTATCGCTTACAAAAAAGCAGCTTTCTGTCTGAAACTGATGGCGTATACTGACCTCACCCAAACAGATATTTGCCAAGGTGTATACAAAGACTGCTGGACTGGGAAAATATCCATCGGGAGAGCTGATACTTTCCTGATGCCGAATGTCGGTATCTAGACTCCCCGATTTATTCATAAACAATAGGGCGACGTCTTTATCGTCGAATTCAGCAGTTCCCAGCATGACTTCCGCTCCTAAAAATGCTAATTTACTCAAAGCATCCATTTTATGGAATTTAGGATAGCTAATTTCCATAAATTGATAGGCGCGTCTTGCAAAATCAGCAAATCCAGTGTCCTCGGCTTCAAATACCTGGTCGCCATCCAAGTAAATCTGTCCATTTGCCAAAGACCCCCAGTGTAATATTACGTGAGGACTATACATGATGGCTCACCTTTGTCAATACCATAGCCGCATTGCTTCCGCCGAAGCCTGATGCCGTCTTTATACCGATGGTTAAAGGCTTT
The DNA here is from genome assembly GCA_000783305.1 of Sphingobacteriaceae bacterium DW12. Taxonomy (GTDB): domain Bacteria; phylum Bacteroidota; class Bacteroidia; order Sphingobacteriales; family Sphingobacteriaceae; genus Sphingobacterium. The sequence goes on from JROE01000010.1 coordinate 28,512, forward strand.
GTTAATAGTTCCTGCGGTAGCGTCATGCTCCCGGTCACGCCTATGGTATGTAATCCCTTAGTTGGTAGTACGATATTATTAGATAGACTCTTGACCAACATAATCAGTTCTAAGAGTCCTGAACATCCCAAGGTATGTCCAAAATAACCTTTCAGACTATTGACAGCCACTTTTGACAAGCCTATTCTATCAATAGCTATAGACTCCATCTCATCATTATAGATGGTTGCAGTACCGTGCGCGGAGATGCAGTCTACTTCACTAGCGGCTATTCCAGCTTCGCCAAGCGCTCCCTTAATGCTCCGATAAAGGCCTTCTCCTGTACGAGATGGTCCTGATATGTGATTTGCGTCGTTGATACTCGCCTCTCCTAAAATGGCTATACTTCCAGTATTTAAAGAAAGAGAAAGGGCGGCGGTGGCCTCGCCCAATGTGACGCCATCTCTATCTATGTCATAAGGACGACAGGGTCGGCTACTCATTGCCTGGAAGGAATTAAACCCAGATACGACAAACTCAGTGACCTCATCTCCAGCGACGACATACACTTCATCATATCGCCCCATAAGCATCATCCGACGCCCTACCATAACCGCGAGTAGCCCGGATATACATGCATTACTGACGACGATAGGAGTGGTCTCGAGTCCAAAATATTGAGCAATACGGTGCGCAGAGCTCGATAGCTGCGCGCCTGCTACGTCCCCCCGTTGCAGCGCTTCTATATTTCCTTTCGTAGTTGAGATGACCAAACCAGTCCTATTGGAAATCTTCTTCCCTTCCAAAATAGGAGCAAGTGCCAATATCATCATCTTTTCCAATCTGGAGAAAGACACTCCGACGGTCCGTAACGCCTCAAAACATGGATTAATATCATCGTCAGAGATAGTAGCAGCATAAAAGTCCGAGAAATTACCCATACGCTGTACACGACCAATTCCAGAGACTCCCGCTAATAAGGCCTTCCAAGACTTCTCTATATCCAGTCCTAGCGGAGTGATACAATTTACCTGGTCGATATACACACTCCTCATGGTGTCAACAATCCTTTTTTCTGTTTCCATTCTTCTATAAACGGAGGTGTATTGAGTACCAAGTTGCCCTCTTTGTCCAGAAAGACCTGAACAGTCTCCCCAGTGCATACGACTTCTCCAAGTGTATTGAAGATTTTATATCTAAAGACCATTTTAGCGGCAAGCGCATCGACATAAGTGGTTTCAATACGTGCCACATCTCCATATTTTAAAGCAAGCTTGTGCTCACAAACCGACTTAACAATGGGTGTGGTGTATCCCGCAGCCTGTACATCTAAATAGGAAATGCCATGCTCACGGCCGAAAGCCTCGCGACCATCTTCAAAATAGGTAATATAGTAACCATGCCATACAATACCAAGGGGATCCGTTTCATTAAACCGAACTCGTATTTCTTTAGAAACCGTCAATTCAGGAATTTCCTTATACAAATCTCTTCTTCTTATCATAACCTACCGCAACAGCGACCATCAATACAAAAAATAAAAATAACAAAATTATCTCTGGAATAACTTCCAGAAGGCCAGAATGACGTAATATTATATCATAAAAGCCTTGTAATGCCCAGTTCATAGGTGATATCTTGGCTACATACTGCATCATATGGGGCATCGCAAATACAGGCACCCATATGCCACCTACAGCAGCGAGAATAACCACCAGCGTCGCACCAAAAGGTGCAGATTGCTCCTGTGTCTTAGCAATAGTCCCCAACAGCAGTCCGAGCCCTATCGCAGCCAAGCCCGCAAAGATAGTCACTACTGTCATCAGCATCAGCCTGCCCGATATATCCAGAGCCGGCAAACCGAAGTATGGGAATACAAAGACCCCCATCAACAGCATCAGGTAAAATTGAACAAGACAGATGACCAAGTAAGTAACGGTCTTTCCGGCGATCAACATCCAATACGGGATGGGGTTAGTAATCAAGCGAATGAATGTTCCTTGGCTTTTCTCCTTGACGATGTTAATCGATAAAGGGACAATAACAAAGAATATAGCAAACAATGACCAAGCTGGAACATTGTGTTGTACGGCATTGGGTATCACTTCCTGCTTCCCTATCTTTGGACTAGCTTCTTTGAAGGTAATAAAATTTTGCGGTTGGATGGTTTTTTGGGTATTGCCATCCCCCAATTGATCTTGAAAAGCTCGATAAATCTGCTTAGTTTCGATTCCCGAAATCAATTTGTCAATTCCATTTTTGACTTCGTTCTTAAATGCCATTTGCGTAGCTGGGTCAAAAAAAAGTTTAATCTCTTTACCCGATACTTTTGTCTTTAAAAGCGTAGAATCTACCTCTGTTAGACTATATTCGCCCAAAATACTTTCCACATTCTGGCTCACCTTAATATTCAAATCACGCGTCAGAAACTTGGGTAATATGATTGCCAACTGAAAAGCTCCACTATTGACAGCCTCTCTCGCAGCTTGCTCGGTCAGCTTTCTCCCGTCCAGGGTAGTCACGATTTGGAGTGCATTGGATTGCTCCAGCTGCAATTGGATAGTCTTAGCGACTGTATCTTGATCCTCATCGACCAGCAGTACGGGAATCTTCCGCTCGGATATTGCATCAAAACTATCCTGCTGGATCAAAGTGACGGTAATTACCAGCACCAACGGCATCACAAATAGAATGACCAACCCACCAAAATCACGCTTTAGTAGCAAGTATTCTTTGACAATAGATTGTCCTAATTTATATAGCATCGCGCAACTCCTTTCCTGTCAACTGTATGAATACATCCTCTAGATTGCGCGCATTGGGCAACGCTGCAACCAACGCTTGGGGCGTCCCGGTGCGCAGGATTTGCCCTTGATCAATAATGGACAAACAGGTACAAAAATCCTGTGCCTCTACTAGATGATGAGATGTATAAATGATGCTCGTGCCGCGTGCATTAATCTCTTTAAGGAACTGAAGGATTGCATTTTTCGATTGGACGTCTACTCCTACAGTCGGTTCATCCAGAAACAGCACTTTGGGTTGATGCATTACACCGGCCAGCAGATTAACCCGCCGTTTCATACCTCCCGAAAACGTGTCAACACATTTGTTAGCAAACTTCTCTAGGCCCATCTTCGTTAACAAGATATCAACTCGTTGATCCAACTCATGTCCCTTCAGGCCATACATACTTCCAAAATACACCAAATTTTCCTTTGCTGTAAGTGTCGGATATAATGCATACTCCTGCGGGACTACGCCTATAATTTTTTTTATGGCCATACCCCTATCGCTGTAATGTAGACCATCTATGGTAAAGCGGCCAGATGTAGGTCTCAACAAACCGCATAAGATAGAGATAAGAGTAGTTTTGCCTGCACCATTAGGGCCAAGAAGCCCATATATTTCCCCCTCGGGTATCTGTAAGCTCAAATCTTGCAAGGCAAATGCATCAGCATCTTTATACTTTTTTGAAATCTTATCAATATGGATGATTGGCAAACTTGACATCTCTTATATTGCTTTCTTAAGTCTCTTGAAAAAATCTTCTTCTAGGTCTGCTATGTGCAACAGTTGCTGCGAGAGCACCTGATAGACATCGTCCTGATTACTACGCTTCTTGTATACTCGTGAAGCACATAGCGCAAAATCGCGCCATAAATCACCGATGTCTGTCATTTCCTTTGAGAAAGCACGCATGGTCTCTTGATTTAAAACCTCTGCTGCCTCTTGCAGGAATGCCGCATATATAAATCGGAAACCTCCACCCCCCGTCCCAATTTCTTCCTGCATCCTAACCATCTGCGCTAAATAATGATTTGCCTTTCTTACACCATGCTTCTTTGGCCACTTCACAATGTGACGCGCCACCATTCGTATGCCTTTGACGCCAACGATGGGCACTGGCGCTAGCATATCACGACAAGTCTGTCTAATGGCTTTTCGGATAGCTGGTTCCAAATCCAGCTTTTCGGGAATATAAGTCGGATAATAAAGATGTCCTTTGGGAGCCAATACGCCTTTTGCAAAACGTGCTTTTTCCAAGTCACGGGCATGTAATCGTGTAACTTGTTCCATAACTGGATCGCTAACTAGGAATTCTTCACCCTCCTGTCCATAGATGACCAGATTATGTGCGTTGAAATGAAAACGATATTCATCTGGAAAGTAATTCAAATAGTATACACTCACCTGCAATCCTGTGGGTATCTGCTGTAGAAGGTTGGCCTCTAGGGCTAACTTCGCTTTACCTTTGTCCGAAAACTTCACCCGCTTGATTTTAATATTCAAGCGTTTGCTCATGCGGTTAAAAATCCAACCTGGCATGGGTCGATAGCTGATTGCTGGAGCATGATTGACCTTTAAAAAAGGAAGGTATACAAAGAAAAGCCCAGACCCCAACCCGAAGACCATTGGCTCACTGATATCATAGCCCTTGTCTCGCAGCAGATTAGAAGCTACTCCATTTTCGCAATGGGCTGTTTGATGGTGCGTAAAATTCAGCTGCATTATTCTCCCTTATAATTTTGTAATTCTTCTATGGTGATATCGAATGCTTCTGCATATCGATTTAATAATTTGTAATTCATTTTCTTAAAAACATCTGGACGTATATGTCGCTTGACCCGCCATTGCCACATGCCAACATAGCCGGACAAAATCTGCCAATCCATCTTGTGCAATTCCATAAAGTACAAGATGGGGCTTGCTTCTCCCTGTCGTACTTTTTGCTGAGCCTCTTCAATCCGCTGATTGATTGAATCTATTGTCTGCTTCTGAATAATGGTCTTCGCCTCCCAACCCGAGCTTAGTGCTGTGCCGTAGTTTCCACTATCATCTACTGCATAACAGATTTCCTTTATATTATGCTCTGATAGGTTGCTTTTATCTTGAGGGACCTCTGATTTTTTCATATGCTTGGTTTTAGTACTCCACAGAATTGGTATGTCGTTGTATGCTATCCATATTTCGGCTGTCAACCATTGTCCAAAATTATAAAACGCTATTCTTCTTGTTTTTGTAGAAACAAATTAATTTCAGCTTCTGCAATAACAGTACCGGCTAGCAGAGTCTTGGTACTCAATGTGCATATCTGATAAGCAGAGCTCTCAAATTGATGAATCAATTCGGCTTGGGTAAAGATTTCATCGCCAACCTGAGGTAGGCTATATATCTTGACATATTTAATGGCACTGATGAATCCTATGACCTTGGCATCGACATTGCCATCTTGAAAATATGTCTGACCAAGGACTGACGAACATGTCTGAGCTGCATTTTCAATAACACCAATTTCCTGTAATCGACCGTTTTGCACAAAAAGCGTATCCATCTTAACCACAAATGTACTGCTGACGCGCTCGGGATGTATATCTACCAAAATATCTACAAAGAGCATAGGAGCCCGATGTGGCAGGTAATTATTTATTTCAACAGCGTTATATTGAGGCGACTCCATTTCTATTTTACGAGTTTGCAATTACAGTTTTCATTTGACCAAAGGCTATGATTTCGTTTTCTATTTTTGTCACAACATCCACTAAAGTGACTCCCATAATTTCATGGAGGATAGTGGCGGTTGTCACCATCTGCTCCCCTACTCTTGGAAGACGAGTGATGGTCAACTGCTTGATGGCTCCAATGTATCCCATAGGAGCAGGTTGATCCTTCAAAAAATATTGATAGCCCGTGAATAAGGCTACGGACTGGGCCATATGCTCTATCACTCCACATTCCTGAAAATAAGCACCTTTTACAAAAATAGAATTGTTCGATATGATAAGTCCTGCGATAACAGTGTCCTCCTGATAGCCCAATAGACTATCCACCATGACGATTGGCTTTCTCTGTGGAATAAGCTGCTCCACTATCTTCTGATCGAGTACAGGCATGAATAATATCGCCATATCAACAAACGGTTAAGTACGCATACGCATAAGAAAAACGTCCGCTTTCGGGGACAGATAATAGTATTCGTTCGCCCTTTTTCAAGTTTCCCGCATTCATTAATTCTTCCAACATGAGGTAGATAGAGGCTGATCCGACATTGCCTACATTGGCCAAATTGGTAAACCATTTATGCTTTTCGATGGCAATCCCAGCTTCGGAGAACTTTTGATAAAGTCCATCTATAAAATAGTGGGAGGACACGTGTGGTAATAGATAATCTACATCATCTGGACCGATGGAATGCTTCTCCATGGCTGCTTTCATACTCTCCACACCTTTTTCCAAGATATTTTTATCCAATATCTTCACATCTTGCTTAAGCGCGAAAACAGATTGCCCAAGCCACTCTTCGGTCGTGTAGTCACTCCATGGTTTCAGGGTGCCATCCACCAACTTATCCCCGCCAGCATACATACAGGCTTCCAGTTCATGTGCATAAGAAAAAGCTTCCATCCATTCAATCTTAAGGGATAGCTCTCCCCTACGACGATTTTCCAATAAAAAAGCTGCAGCTCCGTCTGACAACATCCACCTCAGAAAATCTTTCTTGAATGCTACAATGGGTTGCTCGTTCAATTCTCTCAAATTTTCGATCTCTCTTTCAAATTTATTCGCCTGCATCCATGTCGACACGCGTTCGGACCCGGTACATATCGCATTCTCGGAATTGCCTGATTTTACGGAGAGATATCCATATTTGAGCGCATTCATCCCCGAGCAACAGACACCGCTGGAGGAGTTGAGCTCGACTGATCGATTGCCCAATAATCCATGGACCATAGCCGCATGCGAGGGTAATAAGTGGTCCGGGGTGGATGTCCCGCAGGAGAGTACTTCAACATCATGTGCAGTAAACTCATCATTAAACAATTTTTCAATCGCCAGCGATGTCAAATCAGCATTGGAATGCGTTGCTCTCCCAGATTTGTCTAAGGCGTAATATCTATTCTTGATACCGTTATTGCGCAATATCAATCTTCTTGCCTTTGAGGCCTTCTCATCAACCCTGCCTAAAAAATCTTCCATTTCATCGTTAGAAATGGGTGCATTTGGCAAATATTTAGCGACTCTTGTAATATAAACTGCAGACATATAAACTATTCAACCCCTTGAAAATAAGCTTTCTCTCTTTTTATCTTAAAATATGTAATGGGCAATAATATCGTATGTATCAAATGAACCAACGGCGACAAAAACCAAATAGCAAAAAACAGGTAATAATTGAAACCTATCAGCCATTTTTTTCTGGCCTGTCCCTGCTTATTTGCGATGATTCCTGACCATATCTTGAACATCCGATTTGCCTTTTTATCCATCGAGACCAAAAAATGCCTAATCTCGACGGCCTTGTTAGTAACAAGTTCTCGTTGTAGGGAACCGAGCTCCCCATTTCTCAAATGTGATACTATAATCTTGCCAAATTTAATACTTTCGTTTATTTCCTCATCGGAAATACCGGGTAAAGGTAAAATTCCGTAAACTTTCCGCTTCAAACCCGTGAACATCCAATCCACAATGGTGATTACACTGACCAAATTAATATGACGATCAACAAGTGCAATATTTCCAACAAGATCAGCCGAATGGCTTTTAAGCAATATCTTAACCTTCTCTTGTGCCATCACCCACATATTACGACTTCCACTGATCGTTACAACATTTGTATTATGTAGTATCTTCTTAGCATAGTCACTTTTTAGAAAAGATGTAACAGGTATTGAGGGGGACAAGTACCAAACTTGGTAAAATAGCAGCACCAAATCGAACTTGGTATTCAGAATCTCCGGAGATGGCTCTTCAATATCGACGGGAACTTGTCGAAACGACTCAGGAAACACATCAAAAAAAGCTTCCTTTGGCCAAGGGAAAGGATACACCTTCTTAGGTTTAATCTCTAGGTATTGGACATGCACGTCTGTGGATTGGTCAAATGGTAAAGCAATACGTTGACTCACTTCTTTTAGTTGTCCAGATTGTGAATAATATACAACAAGTACATTTTTCATATGCATTTAATTTGTTCTTTATTGGTCATATGGAATGTCCAAAATAAATTATGACCCTATTTTTGTTTTAGCTGCTATTCATGCTGCTTCGCAGCCATTTGTACTTGTGCTGTCTATAGTCTAGGCGTATTTCATAATAATTTACACTATCACGAAGGTAATGCTATCAGATTTATTCCATGAGCTCGCAAACTCGGTTTTCACTAATGTAAATGTTATAAACGATATTCAAGAGAGCTAAAGCCATTTATTTATTCATCCATTATGTGAGCCAAAAAAATCAAGATAGTTTTATAGTCAAGCATTGAGTTTCTTCCAGAAATCAAAAAAATTATACCATTGATAAGGATATCGCTTCACTACTTTTTCGAGGCTTTGGCAATAGCTGTTGAGCAGAGATTGTGCATCCCTATGCTTCACTTCCGCCCTACGGGCGTAGAGGTGGTAGTGGAGACGAGGTTCCTTCATCACATACACAAATACGACCGGTACGCCTAGTCTCGACGCAATCATAAATGGTCCCGCTGGAAAAAGAGCGTCCTCTCCTAAAAGCTGCCCTGATAACAATTTATTCTCCTCAAAATAGCGATCTCCTGTAAAACAAATCAACTCATTATTGGAGAGTGCATTGCTGATCTCGAATATATGGGACATGTCATCCTTAATCTTAATGAACTTGACATTGGACTGTTGTGATACTTGCTTTAAATATTCACTAATAGCCGTTTCTTCCAAATCAGCCGTCACGAGATTAATCTGGCATTCCAGGTTAATATCTTCGAAAAAGTGTTCGGCAACTTCAAAATTACCTACGTGCGCGCTAATGAGGATTCCACCTTTCTTTTCGGCCAATAATTGCTTTAAGATATCAATACCGTCGAATTCATAAGAATATCGATTGCGCAATCCGGACGTGATGGCCACTTTATCAATCAATGTTTTTCCAAAGGTGAAATAACTTCGATATAAGCCAAAAAAAGATCGCATCCAAGAGAATTGGAGGCGCTTGTGTAAATAATAAAATAGAGATCTATTGCTTTTAGGTGAAAATAAAAAGTAGTAAAACGACACAAAAATCAGCACGAGATAACTGGCCCTAATTCCAAAAGTCTTAATACAATTTACAAAAATTTTATAGCCTAATAGAGTTCCTTTCGACTTGCCGTCCCATTGACTCACCATTATAAGCTGCTATTTATTTGCTTCTATTTTTTTTTCAATAACATCATAGAAGTCTTGGAAAGTCTCCATGCCCGCAAAATCTTGCTCGACAAGTTTCACTCCGAAATTTGACTCAATAATAACGACCAAATCTACATAGTCCAAACTATCCAAATCCAATGTTTCTTTAAGATTTTTTTCAGGAGCAATGGTCTCTCGGTCGATTTCAAACTCCTCAACCAAAATTTCATTTAAATGCTCAAAGATCTTATCGCGACTCATTTCGTTATCTATAATATTTTTTTACAATCAAAGCCGAATTTGTACCACCAAATCCGAAAGAATTAGACAAATATAAATCAAATTCCTTATTTATTGTGCTTTTTACAATATTTAATCGAGTCGAATCCTCATCAGGATTCTCAAAATTAATATTCGGTGCGATGAATGAATTTTGCATCATAATAGTCGAATATACAATTTCACTGGCACCTGCCATCCAACATTCGTGCCCTGTCATCGACTTGGTTGAACTCACATAGGGCCTACTCTCTCCGAAGACTTCGTGTATCGCTTTAGCCTCGTTTGCATCACCGATGGGAGTAGAAGTCGCATGGGCATTGATGTACTCAATTTGTGACGCTTGCAAATCTGCGGCTTGCAAAGCACGAGTCATTGCGAGGGCGGGGCCTGCTACATTAGGCGTCGATATATGTCCACCATTTGAAGAGAACCCGTAACTCAACACCTCTGCGACAATAGGTGCTCCCCGCTCCAATGCCGAGTCCAAGCTTTCGAGCACAAGAGTGGCAGCTCCCCCACTAGGTACTAATCCGTCACGGGCAGCATCAAATGGACGCGAAGCTAAAGCTGGTGCTCCCTCTTGATGGGAAAATACCCCTAAACCGTCGAAACTTGCCATTGCATACTTATTGATTTCTTGCGCTCCTCCACAGATAACCATATCCTGTAGTCCACCTTGAATCATCATCAATCCTAAACCAATTGAGTGAGAACCACTCGCACAGGCAGCACTTATGGTCATATTAACGCCTCTCAATTTAAAAATCGTAGAGAGATTCATGGTAACGGTAGAATTCATGGATTTGAAAATAGCACCCGAACCAATCAGTGAAGTATCTTTTTTGTCCCGCACAATGTCAGTGGCTTCAATAATTGCTCTGGAGACACTGTCATTACCGTATAAGATCCCTACTTCTCGTTGGTTCAACAATGCTTCGGAGAGACCAGCATTCTTTAGTGCCTCTACTGTAGCCATAAAAGCATACTCGGTTTCTTCACCGATGGAAATCCGTTGTCTACGTCCAAGAAGCTGTTTAAGATCAGGGGGGGGCACTGTTCCTGTCAGTGCACAACGAAAACCGAATTGCTTACGTTCGTCATCGTATACAATGCCTGATTTGCCTTCATACAGCGACTGCTTAACTTCCTCGATAGAGGTACCTAAGCAAGAATAAATACCCATTCCTGTAATAACAACTCTTCTTTTCATCCGATTATTTTCTTTTCAATGGCAGATGAGAGCTCGAGCAAATAATAATTACCCCATATATCCATATTATTTACATCTCGGTTTCATCCGATTATTATCTTTTATCTATTGCGTGTACCACCTCCATACACCAAGGAGCCTCTTACGAATATATTCCCCCATTGATGTTAATAACCTCCCCTGTAATGTAGGAAGCTTTTTTTGAGGACAGAAACACTACTAAGTCGGCCACCTCTTCTGCTTCTCCAAAACGATTTACTGGTATAATCTTGAGCAATTCTTGCTCATCAAGCTCCTTGGTCATATCGGTTTTGATGAACCCTGGGGCTACAGCGTTGACTGTGATATTGCGTTTTGCCACTTCTTGAGCCAATGCTTTTGTTGCAGCTACTAAAGCACCTTTAGCTGCTGAATAATTGACCTGCCCTGCAGTCCCCTTCATACCAGATAGGGAGACTACATTAATAATCCTACCGTAGCGATTACGCAACATCTTTTGCATAAAGAAGTTGGTTACATTGTAAAATCCATCGATACTAATATCAAGTACGGATTTCCAATCTTCCCATTTCATCCACATGAACAAGCCATCTCTAGTGATACCAGCATTGTTGACAATCACTTCGACGGTATATTCCTTATTTTTAGTCGTCCAATCTGTCAATACACGCTGTACGTCGTCAGGATCAGAGACATCAAATTTCAAGATTTCGCCTGTAGCACCTAGACCTTTGACCTCATCCAAGGTTTCCAAAGCCGCAGCTTCATTTGATTGAAAATTGATGAGGATATGATAATCCTTTTCCTGGGCCAACTTTTTACAGATTGCCTTACCAATACCTCTAGATCCTCCTGTTACCAATGCACACTTCATCTGCAAAAAATTAGTCCATTTTCATTAAATAATCCTTAACTTGCTGTACATATGGATACATCACTTGGTCATCCTTAAACACTGGGATGATTTGGCGAATACTATCATATATCTTTGACGTAGATTCCGAAACTTCGGCTTGACACCCCAAATAGTCCACAGCTTGAGCAATGGTAATCCATTCGATAGCCAATACTTCAAAGGCATTCTCCACCACTCGGCTAGCAAGTACGGCAGCATTTGTCCCCATACTTACAATATCCTGATTATCATTATTATTGGGAATACTATGCACATACATCGGATTGGACAAGGTCTGACTCTCGGCAGTCGTCGATGTCGCGGTGAATTGCACTCCCTGCATCCCGAAATTAAAACCTAACTGACCCAAATTAACAAAAGGCGGCAGAAACTCATTGATGCGCGAATTCAGCAAATAATTAAGTTGACGCTCGGCTAACATTGTCAGTTTGGTAACTACAATCTTAAGTTTATCCATTTCCAACGAAATATAGTCTCCGTGGAAATTCCCTCCATGATACACATGCTTATTCGCGACATCCACAACAGGATTGTCACTAACAGAGTTTACTTCGTCTTCTAAAATAGACGCGACTCCATCCAGCGTATCCATCACTGGTCCCAAAATCTGTGGGACGCAGCGCAGCGAATAGTATTCTTGAACTTTTTCTTTAAATACTCGTTCTTGGTTATCACCTGTGTAAAGATGCTCTTCGCGTTTTCGCGTACGCTTGCTACTGGCCAGTATGCTTCGCATAGATGCAGCGACATTACGTTGTCCAGTATGCAACTTTACATTATTCAACGGCTCAGAATAATGGTCGTCATAAGAACGAACCAGTTCATTGATTGCACAGGTCGCCTTAATTGCACAATCTAATAATTTACGTGCTCTTAATACATTGGCAATACCTATTCCCGTCATCACAGAGGTACCATTAATCAGCGAAAGCCCCTCACGTACTTCAATCTTTATTGGTGAAAGGCCTTCTGCAGCAAAAGTCTCATGGGTTGGACAGCGTTTACCTTTATAAAATACTTCTCCCTCACCTATCAATACAAGTGCTAAGTGTGCCAGTTGTACCAAATCGCCGCTAGCTCCTACCCCCCCATGTGCAAAAATCAACGGTGTGATATCTCGATTGATAAGCTCACGCATCAATTCAATAGTAGAAGGATGTACCCCAGAATATCCAATTGAAAGGGTGTTCAAACGGGCAAGTACTGCCGATTTGACAAAAAGTGGGCACAAAGGCTCACCTGTCCCAGAAGCATGACTTCGAATCAAGTTATATTGCAGCTGTTGACGGTCAGCATCATCTATACGGTATTGAGCCATGGGGCCAAATCCGGTATTGACACCATAAATAACCTTATTTTCAGCAAATTCTTTAAGAAAATTGAAACTTTCTTCTACACGTATTCTTGCTTCCTGACTAATTTCAATTGTATCATTGTTAAATAGCACAGCATAAAAATCCTCAAGTCTTAAGCGCTCCTCAATATGTCTCATGTAGTTATTTAAGTTAATCCAAAATAAGATTTAGATTTCTTTTTTATTCGTTTTAATGTGTTTAATTTAGCTGGGCTAATTTTCTCCAAATTTAGCTTTTTTTTAATAAATATTATACCATCATGACAATTGAGGAAGTAGAGGTGTTAATCATTGGAGCAGGGCCTTCAGGGAGTGTTGCGGCGGGGTATCTTCACAAGAATAACGTAAAAATCAAGGTTATCGAGAAAACCTTGTTCCCTAGAATTGTAGTGGGCGAGAGCTTAATTCCACGCGTGATGGATCACTATGCCGAGGCAGGTCTTTTGGATGCACTCGATAGTCAAGGATTCGAAAAGAAATTTGGAGCACGATTTATTCGTGGGGAGGAAATCTGCATGTTCGATTTTAGCAATAAATTTGGCGAAGGCTGGGATTGGACGTGGCAAATACCCCGAGCCGAATTTGATTACGTCGGCACTCAAGAACTGATAAGAAAAGGTGTAGATATCGAATTTGAATCGGAGGTAGTAGCAACTGCTTTTGAAGGAGTGAACTCAACCACCACTGTAAGGATGAAAAATGGAGAACTGAAGCAAATAAAAGCTAAATTCTTAATAGACGCAAGCGGATATGGCCGAGTACTTCCTCGATTACTGGAACTGGATGAGCCATCCCAACTCAGTCCACATTCGGCTGTATTCACGCATATATTAGATGTCAACAGACCTGAAGGGGTTGAGGGCACGCAGATTTCATTTGATATTCTGCAGACAGACGTGTGGCTTTGGGTAATCCCATTCTCCAATGGAAACACCAGTGTAGGTATCGTAGGGCCGACCACATTCATCAACTCTCTATCCGATCATAGTGACACAGCAGAGGCGCTTCAAAATGCAATTCAACTATCTGAATTCTATATCAATCGGTTTGGCAACTTGCCTTTTGTATTTCAGCCAAAAAAATTGACCAACTATTCAGCTGCTGTGAAAAAGATGTATGGCGAAGGCTACACGCTTACTGGAAATAGTTCTGAATTTTTGGACCCGGTATTTTCTTCAGGCGTATGTTTTGCCACCGAATCAGGTATTCTATCTGCGAAATTGGCGCTACGTCAGCTACGAGGCGAAGTCATCGATTGGGAACGCGAATATTCAGATTATATGAAAGATGGTATAGCAGTATTCACCACCTATGTGAAGGAATGGTACACTGGAAATCTACAAACATTGTTTTTTCATCAGCCAGAGAATCTCGATGTCAAACGAAAGATATGTGCAGTCTTAGCCGGTTATGTCTGGAATCAAGAAAACTCCTTTGTCAAAAAGCACGACCGTGTCATTCGTAACATGGCTTATATGATTAATAACAATAAAGAACTTATGGATTATATCAAGGAGGATAATCTTTAAGATTTTCCTATTCAAAGAAGGTCATATCAACGAGTTTGTGCCCTTCTTTGAATAGAAATATTTTCACATTAGAGGGCTTTTCTAAAGTTCACAACGCTTTCTTTTACGTCTTCTTTATTATTCTGCCAGTTGTATTCATACTCCGCTGAAATCATTCCAGTAAATTTCTGTCTTTTCAACTCTTGTATGACTTTTTCCATCTCGATGACACCTGTACCCCAATGTACATCATGAGCACTTTTATCCCCAAAAGTATTTAGGTCTTTAAAGTGCATATGAAATACTCGACCTTCTAATTTTTTCAAGGACTCCACAGGATTGAGACCGGATCTAGCCCAATGACCAACATCTGCAGCAGCCCCCATTTTTGCACTTTTACCTTTTAGCAATTCCAATACTTTGTCTGGATTCCAATAAAAAGAAGGGTTGGGGTGATTATGGATTGCAGCTTTGATATCATACTTGTCACACAACTGGGAAACAACGTTCAGATCAGCTTCCTTGGGTTCACAATTGATAACGGCAACACCCATTGACTTTGCGAATGCAAATATCTTTTCCCATTCTGCAGCATCCTTGCCAGAGACTACACCATATGCGTGCAGGGTGATATTTTTCTTTTTTAATAATTCTTTAACGGCTTTCTTACTCGCATCGGACATGCTGTAATCCATCTTTCCTTCTATACCAGCACCTATAGTCTGCCCTGGAAAAGCTTCTACATATCGAAGGTCACAGCTATCGATTTTATCCAAAGCCTGTGCAAAGGTAAATAACCGAAATGTATAGGCTTGCGAACCCAACTTCCAATGAAACTTGTTCTCGGGATATTTCGAAGACTTTCGCTGACCATAAGTAGTGGACATCATGACCGTCAGTACAACAAACAGACAGGTAATTAATTTGAATATTCTCATCGTAATTTATTTTTGTTTCGTATTGGTATGAGTTGATACATCAAAACTAACGAATCTAGGGCGCAAAGAAGAGTTGTGGCGGATGAATATTTAAGGCACTCACGAAAATTTTACAAAAAAAACCTGTTTGGAAACATAATAATTTCTAAACAGGCTCAACAATATACTCGTCAATATTTATCTAAATAAAGGCAAAGCCTTTTCTATTCTGCGGATTACCTCGTCTTGACCTAAGAGTTCTGTAATTTGAAAAACATCTGGACCAAATTTACCTCCGACTAACATAATTCTATAGGGCATCATCAGCTCGCCCATTTTTAATCCAGAATTTGCGATCTTCTCTTTGAAAATGACCTCCAATACAGTTGCTTTCCAATCAGGCTGTTGCTTGAACAAATCTATTACCTCTTTAAAGAAGGACTCCTTTTGCTCATTCCACTTAGGCTTGACTGCTTCTATATCAAAGTTGTCGGGAACCACAAAGAAAAATGAGGCCTGTGCCCAAAAATCCTCAACAAACGTCAAACGCTCTTTGACTGAAGACAATACGTTATTTAAATACCCTTCAGGAACATTACTGACCCCATGAGCTTGCAATATATCTTTCAATTGCGGCAACAATTCAGCATTATCAGATTTCTTAATCCACTCATGATTGAACCATTTCGCTTTTTCAAAATCAAACTTAGCTCCAGATTTATTAACACGTGAAACATCGAATTTCTCAATCAATTCTGACAACGAGAATAATTCTTGTTCAGTACCATCATTCCATCCCAACACTCCCAACATATTTACAAATGCTTCTGACATGAACCCCATCTCCCTAAATCCTTTAGTCAAATCGCCTGTCTTAGGATCCGCCCAATTCATTGCATATACTGGAAACCCTAGCCGATCTCCATCCCGCTTACTAAGTTTACCATTGCCATCAGGCTTTAATATCAATGGCAAATGGGCCCATTTAGGCATCTGATCATTCCAACCTAAATACTCCCAAAGCAACACATGCACGGGGGCAGACGGCAACCACTCTTCTCCTCTAAAGATATGACTGATTTCCATCGCTTTATCATCGACGACAACGGCTAAATGATAGGTCGGCATGCCATCTGCTTTCAAAAGTACCTTATCGTCGACAAGACCTGACTCAAAACTCACGCGTCCACGAATCATGTCTTCAAACGACACGGTCTCTTCTGCAGGCATCTTAATACGTATCGTATAGGGACGACCTTCAGCCAACAATTTTTCAATTTCTTCGGGAGGTAGACTCAAAGAGTTTCGGAGATTTAATCGATTTTCATGACTATACCTGAAGTTGGGTAGCAATTTGCGTTTTTCTTCTAGTTCTTCAGGAGTATCGAATGCATAGTAAGCATATCCTTTTTCAATGAGCTCCTCTGCATACTGCCGATAGGACGCTTTGCGTTCGCTTTGGCGATAAGGTCCATAGGCGCCCTCATTCTGTGGGCTTTCGTCTGGGGTAATGCCACACCAATTTAGACATTCATTTATATACTCTTCGGCTCCTGGCACAAAACGTGTCTGATCCGTATCTTCGATTCTTAAAATAAAATCACCTTGATGATGACGTGCAAATAGATAGTTAAACAAGGCTGTGCGGACACCTCCTAAATGTAGTCCACCTGTAGGACTTGGCGCGAAACGCACCCTAACTCTTTTTTGAGAACTCATGCTGCAAAATTACCATAAAATTTTCGATTTGCGACATCTTCGTGACGTACAACTGTCCCAAGATGGATTTAAATTATCCATCTCACTATACAACTCATGGATTTTAGCTATTTTGCATCATTACATTGCAAAATATAGTACATGAACCCTTATCGGTACAACAAACAACGCTGGAAATTCGTATTGCTGATTTTTGCCGCGATCATTGCGGGAGCTTCCTTATTTTACACCAATAATTTGGTCAAAAATCTATCATCCTCAGAAAGAACAAAGGCAGAAGTGTGGGCTATGAGCACAAAAAGCATTATTACAATGCCGGATGTGGATGACGAGTTTATCACATTTATCTATGCCGTCAGAGATAGCCTAGCGTTGCCTGCCATTATCACGGATGAAAAGGATAACATTATCTTCTGGCGTGACTTGGACTCTACGAAAACAAATATCAAACATACTGACCAAGACTCTGTCGCAGCTGATACGCCGATCTATGACCCCCAATATTTTGAGACTGCTTTAAAAGAGATGAAAAGAAGTCATCCACCAATTGTCATCAATCTCGACTCTGGAGATAAGTGGTTTGTCTTTTATAGGGATTCTGACGAACTTATCCAATTGCGCATCTTCCCATACATTCAACTCTCGGTAATTGCAATCTTCCTAATTATCGCCTATACTGTATTTAACTCGATCAAAAAGTCTGAACAGAATCTTGTTTGGGTGGGGATGGCGAAAGAGGCTGCCCATCAACTGGGCACCCCCATATCCTCTCTCATGGGTTGGCTTGAATTAGTTCGGATGAGATTTGATGCTGAAGATGACAACATTTTGAACGAAATGGAAAGAGATGTCAAACGATTGGAAATTGTAGCTGACCGTTTTTCAAAAATAGGTTCCACTCCTTCCTTATCCAATTACAATGTCTATCAGGTTGTTCAAGATTTTGTAAACTATTTCAGGGTAAGGACCAGTGATAAAATTACGTTTATACTAACAGGAGACAAACACGTGGAAGCCAATTTAAATGCTCCATTATTTGACTGGATATTGGAAAATTTATTAAAAAATGCAGTTAATGCAATCGAATCGGAAGGGACAATTACTGTTAACATTTCAGAAAACATTGCAAAAGAAGAATTTTTTATAGACATTAGCGATACAGGGAAAGGAATCCCAAAGTCAAATTTTGACACCGTCTTTCAACCTGGCTTTACGACTAGAAAGAGGGGGTGGGGACTCGGTCTTAGCTTGACCAAGCGGATGGTAGACTATCATCAAGGGCATATTTTTGTCAAAGAGTCTGAAATAGGTAAAGGAACAACATTTAGAATAGTATTAAAAAGCAATTTAAGATATGAACCCACTCAAATCTGACGAGTATCCAGCCATCTATGCAGATTACATCGAGACTATCGTTGGAGATGTGATGGAAGTTTTGGAAGATCAATTAACAGCATTTCCCGAATTTGTAGCATCCATTCCAAAAGAGAAAGAACTCTATAAATATGCAGAAGACAAATGGACAATCAAAGAAGTTCTTTGCCATATCCTTGACGCCGAGCGTGTCATGTCTTACCGTGCATTACGATTTGCCCGCAACGACATGACCTCATTACCCGCCTTCGAACAGGAAGAATTTGTGCAAAATGCACGTCACAATGAGCGAACTATGGAAAGTATCACAGAGGAATTCAAGTATTTAAGAAAGTCTAATCTTTTGCTTTTTCAAACGTTTAACGAGACCGAACTCACCCGAAAAGGGATGGCATCCGATAGACTAATCAGTGTAAGAGCATTTGTATACATCGTCGCCGGACATTTGAATCACCATAAATTTATTATTCAAGAACGTTATCTAAATCCTGATAATGAATAACATCTGGCACAAACCTTACACGTTAGAAGAAGTCAATTCCATTTTCGCAAAATATATGACTGGATATCTGGATATTCAGGCTACGGAGATTGGAAATGATTTGTTGGTAGCCACTATGCCGGTGAATGACAAAACAAAGCAACCTTTTGGCATTTTGCATGGCGGAGCTTCCGTAGTACTGGCTGAATCTGTAGGGAGTGTGGCGTCCAATATGATCATCGATACCGACAAATACATGGGAGTGGGATTAGATATCAACGCAAATCACGTAAAATCAGCTTCCGATGGTCTTGTGACTGCGACATGTACTCCCTTACATCTCGGCGCGACAACACACGTATGGGACATTAAGATTAAAAATGACATCAACCAGTTGGTTTGTATTTCGCGGCTTACAGTCGCAATCATTCCTAAAAGATAATTTGTTACAAAACTTTTTAACCGCACCTTTGTCTAATAGTCATAGAAACCATTCAAATGGTTTTGGATACGGTTTAGTTTTTGAGCGCGTCTACGCCCAACGTAGACGCGCTCTTGTTTTTGTAAAATCCTTAATATAATATGCTACAAATCATAAATTTTTTATTAATATTAGATGATTTTTTAAAAAGACTATTCAACAATCGTTTGCATAAGCATTTGCATTTCAAAAATGAAATTATTTCAGTAGTCTTGTATTTAAGAATTTTACCAACAAACAAATAATCTATAATCCTAAACATGGAACCACAAAAAACTCAACAATCTACCTTGGGTCCAATGATTATCATTGGCTCGCTTTTTTTTATTTTCGGTTTTGCTACGTGGCTGAACTCACTTCTTATTCCTTACTTAAAAATAGCATGTGAATTAACAGAGTTTCAGTCTTACTTGGTCACATTTGCTTTTTACATTGCGTACTTGGTAATGGCACCTGTTTCTACACGTGTGCTTAACAAATTTGGCTTCAAAAAAGGAATGTCTATTGCCCTGGGTATCATGGCAGTGGGGGCATTGCTATTCATTCCAGCGGCCTATATGCGTACCTATGCTATCTTTTTGATTGGCCTATTTGTGATGGGAGGCGGATTGGCTATACTTCAAACGGCATCTAATCCTTATATCACGATTATTGGTCCTGTTGAGACCGCCGCTCGCCGAATCAGCATCATGGGTATCTGTAATAAATTTGCAGGCGCACTTGCACCTATTATCCTAGGAATGTTCCTTAATCTAGAACAAGCCGACCAGGTAACCAAACAAATGGACAGTATGACCCCTGAGCAACACGCAGCTGCTCTAGACCAAGTCGCTCTTCAGGTCGTCAATCCATATATCGGTATTGTGGTTGTTTTATTGATTCTTTCGATATGGATTTCTCGTTCTAATTTACCTGAAGCTCAAGGAGATGAAGAAGAGACTGCAGATCATCACCATGTCTCTGACGGCAAAAAGAGTGTATTCGACTTCCCACACGTTATCTTGGGCTTTGTCGCACTCTTCATGTATGTCGGTGTTGAGGTATTGGCTGGAGACAGTATTATTGCTTATGGAACATCCCAAGGAATAGCATTAGGTACAGCCAAGTTCTTTACGTCGTTTACTATGGGCGCAATGGTAGTGGGTTATCTTATCGGTATCGTAGCTATTCCTAAATATATGTCCCAAGAAAATGCACTTAAATTTTGTGCAATATTTGGTATGCTTTTCTCTCTGGGAATCGTATTTACCAGCGGAATGGTTTCTTTGACATTCGTTGCATTACTTGGATTGGCAAATTCGTTGGTATGGCCTGCAATATGGCCACTTGCGCTTAAAGGTGTAGGTAAGTTTACTAATGCTGTATCAGGCTTATTGGTTATGGGTATCGCTGGGGGAGCTATTATACCTCTTTTATACGGAAAATTATCGGGGCTAATTGGTTCACACCAGGCGTATTGGATTGCTCTGCCATGTTACCTGTTTATATTATATTATGCAGTAGCTGGACATAAAGCTGGAAAAGCAAAGAGCTAACCGAAAACATATAGCGTTAAAAAAAGGCAAGTATAAAATTTATATTTGCCTTTTTTTATGCCCCTCTTCCTGCTGTTATTTGGCCGTAAGCAACAATGTGCTGTATATTTCAATTGGTCCTTTTGTGTGTTGAAACAAAAACCCTAAATTAGGCGCATATCTAATTTTGTGGTAAACCACAACTAGGTTGTCCGATGTTAGTACGATTAATAGGTAAAAAATAAAAACAAATAATAAAACAGATGAAAAAATCTATTTTAACAATTATCCTTGCTTCGACGCTTTCCCTTGGTGTACAAGCACAAGTCAAATTGCCTCAAGCGAGTAGCGCTACTGAAGTAAAACAAGCCGTAGGGATTCGCAACGTTACCTTGAAGTATAGCCGTCCGAATACCAATGGAAGAGTTGTCTTCGGAGAACTGGTTCCTTACGGCAAAGTATGGCGTACAGGAGCAAATACTGTTTCTTCTTTTACGTTTGAAGAAGAGGTGACCATTGCCGGAAAAAAAGTGCCTGCTGGAACCTACGGATTACTTACCATTCCCAATAAAAACGAATGGACAATTATCTTAAGTAAAAATAGTCAGCAATGGGGTTCCTACACCTACAAACAAGAAGAGGATGCTGTACGCTTTACAGTCAAGCCAACTGCCTTATCCAATAAAGTAGAGACCTTCACAATCAGCTTTGATAACGTGACCACCAAATCTAGCTCTGTCACTATCGCCTGGGAGAAAACAGCAGTTAAATTTGACATCAATGTAGACCAATCCAAAGAAATCTTAGCCTCTATCGACCAAGCCATGCAAGGTGATAAAAAACCTTATTTCCAAGCAGCACAATATTATTTCAGTAATAATCTGGACATCAAGAAAGCTACAGAATGGGTCATTGAGGCTGATAAAGGAAATACAGAAGCCCCTTGGATAAAATATTGGAAATCTCAGATTTTATTGAAATCGGGAGACAAAAAAGCAGCTCAGCAAGCTGCGCAAGAAGGTCTTGAGATGGCGAAAAAGAGTAGCAACGAAGAATATATTAAATTAAATACAAATGCGTTGAACAACGCCAAAAAATAATCGTTGGGCTATTCTTTACAAATAAAGCCCTACTCTGGGCTTTATTTGTTTAAGAGGGCATCATATAGAATCTCTACTGGATGCAAAGCCCTTTCCTTGGTTCCATCATAGATTTGATGACGGCAACTTGTACCTGTAGCTGCAATGAGCTCTTCAGCAGACGTTGCTTGCACCGCTGGAAATAAAACCAATGCCCCAATTTGCATTGACATATCATAATGCTCTTTCTCATAACCGAATGAGCCCGCCATACCACAACATCCCGAAGGAATAGAATCGACCTTATAATGTTCTGGAAAGCTTAATATCCGTTCGGAAGCATTCACAACCTTCCAAGCTTTTTGCTGACAATGTCCATGTAGCTTGATTGACATCTCAGCCGTTGAAAATTCCTCTTTTTCAATTTTTCCATTCTCCATTTCATTGGCCAAAAATTCATCAATCAACAAGGCATGTTTAGCAATACGCCGAGCATCTTCCACCATAGATTCGTCCACGAGGTCTACATATTCATCTCTAAAGGTTAAAATAGCGGAAGGCTCGAGCCCTAACAAAGGGGTTTCGGCAGAAATCCGATTCTTGAAGGTCTGAACTTGCTCCTCTGCTATTCTCTTCGCCTTTCTAAGAAAGCCCTTTGATAAAAGCGCTCGACCACTTTGGACATGACGCACTAACAATACCTGATAACGAAGTCCTTCTAAAAGCAAAATCGCTTTCTTCCCAATCTCAACGTCATTATAATTGGTAAATTCATCACAAAAAAAGTAAATCGTGCCCCGATTAAGAAGCGAAGCATTCGGTTTTTCTCGCGAAAGAAACCAACGCCTAAGTGACTGACGACCGATAGTCGGAAGTGACCGAAGGGATGCAATTCCCATGCCTCGTTTTATTAATCTACTCATTAGAGGATTAGAGACACTCCAATTATAAAGTACAGGCAATACTGCCCCTATCCTCGATACTTGGTCAATATGGGCAATCATTCTGGTTCGTAGCGGAATCCCGTTGGCATCATGATAGCCTTGCATAAAATCAGCCTTAAGCTTAGCCATGTCCACACTAGAGGGACATTCGCTCTTACAGCCTTTACAACTCAAGCAGAGATTCATGATTTCCTTGAGCTCTTCATGATCGTAGGGATTTTCCTGGTCTGAATATGTCAACATCTCCCTTAACAAATTCGCCCGTGCACGTGTCGTATCCTGTTCGCTACGGGTAACCATATACGAAGGACACATCGTACCGCCCCCTAGATGAGTCTTACGGCAATCCCCCGACCCATTGCACTGCTCCACATGCTGTAAAATATCTTGCCCAGGATATCTAAATACCGAATGTACTTTCTTCACCTTATGATTTGGCTCGTACCGAAGCATACTGTTCATCGCAGGAGTATCCACAATCTTATTGGGATTAAAAATATGATGGGGATCCCACAGGTCTTTAATCTGCTTCAATAAGGCATAATTGTGTCCGCCAATCATATAAGAGATGAATTCTCCTCTTAGACGCCCATCGCCGTGCTCACCACTGAGCGACCCCCTGTATTTCTTAACAAGCCTTGCAATATCTTTGGCTACAATACGGAAAAGTGCATTGCCTTCAACTGTTTTAAGGTTTAATATAGGACGCAGATGCAACTCTCCCGTAGCTGCATGCGCGTAGTGCACAGCATAAAGCCCATACTTTGCCAGTATATTATTGAATTCTTGAATATATGCGGGCAAATCTTGTACATCTACTGCGGTATCTTCTATGACAGCTACTGCCTTTTCATCACCAGGTAGATTACTCAGCAAGCCCAACCCTGCTTTTCGTAGTGCCCAGACTCGTTGCATGTCTTGACCGAATATAATAGGGAAATAATATCCGAACCCTTTGGTTCTCATCTCTTCTTCAACAGCGTGTACCTTCTGCAAAATGGCATGCTCATCATTCCCATCTAACTCAACGAGCAAAATCGCTTTTGGCTCACCTTCAATAAAAAAACGATTCTGTTGTTGTTCCAAGTTATTCTTAGTACACTCCAAAATATAGTGATCGATAAGTTCGCAACTTAAGGGTTTGTATTTTAGTGCAATCAGATTAGCATTTAATGCTTCCTCGAGGCTATGGAAATGAATTCCTAGTAATGCTCTTGGCTTAGTAGGTAAAGGAGCTACGTGAAGCTTGATCTCCGTAATAAAAGCCAATGTACCCTCGGAACCGGCTATTAGTGTACAAAAATTAAAAGGCACTTCGCCAGCTGTGAAAGGATCTGTATCTAGGAGCAAGTCGATAGCGTAACCTGTATTACGTCGAGGAATGCTTTTCTTTGGAAATTCTCGGCGTATTTCTTGTTGGTTCTCATAATTACTTAACAGGGTTTTAATTTGATGATATATTCGCCCTTCTAATGTATTTAGTTCACTCTTTGCTACAAATTCATCAAAAGTCAACGCGTTGAATACTACTTCTGAACCATCACTCAAAAAGCCTTTGATTTCTATAATATGCTCTCTAGTGCTACCATAGATCAGCGAATTGGATCCACAGGAATTGTTGCCTACCATGCCGCCTATCATAGCCCGATTGGCTGTGGATGTCTCCGGACCAAAATAAAGTTGGTAAGGCTTGAGAGCCATATTAAGCTCATCTCGGATTACGCCTGGCTGTACGCGGACCCAAGAAGCAGCTTCGTCAATCTCCAATATAGCTGTGAAATATTTGGATACATCTACAACAACACCTGCACCCACTACTTGACCTGCCAGTGAAGTTCCTGCGGTCCTCGGGATTAAGGAGGTGTTGGCATTTTTCGCAAATTGAATCAGACATTGTATATCCGCCTCAGTCTTCGGATATGCAACAGCCAATGGGATCTCCCGATAAGCTGATGCATCGGTGGCATACAAAATCTTGATTTTGTCATCCCAATACAACTCTCCTTCCAATTTTTTTGCCAATTCTATTAGCTTTTCCTCCATACCTTTGTCTGATTTCGACTGTTTATCCTTTATCTTTAATCTGGTCCGTATACGTACTTTCAAAGATTTTATCCGCATTATCCGCTTCAAATCCATCTCTACGTTGCTGTGGAGAAAGCTGACTTTTCGGGATATTTCGAAATTCGGACAGCGCACTTCTTTCTGCAAATTCTACGTAACTTCCTGCTATTTGAAGTGTAATCCCATCTGCAAAGAGGGCATTATTCCATGCGGACACCGTGCTGGACTGCCTTAACAACCCATCGCCACTAGTCTTAATCTTTCCTCCAGCGGTATTGAGCTTAATCCCCAACCCTTCCACAAACGTGTTAAATTCTTCCAATGTATTGTATCCTTCTTTCAATTCATGAATACTAATGGTATAATGATTCAAATAATAGCGATTAAAAATGACCCAAGCTGCGTATTCGCTCTCTTCTAAAAGCTTGTTATAATCCTGCGAGGTTGGCAACTCCCATAGCGGTCGTTGTAGGAAATCGGCAATCTGCTGACCGTCTCCTAGATTCAATGAATCAACCGGATCGGCGACAATTGCATCTGTATATCTGTGTATGACTCCTTTGGCTTCATCACTTAATTCGGATACGATTAACTCGGACACAAAAATTCTTGGGTAATCGGGGCTCGGAGGTTTAAACCAATAGGCATTTAACTTCTTGGCGGCAAAATGATAATAGTCCATCTTCCGATATCCATGTGCCAGAAAAATCTTTTCAAACGACGCAATTCCCATATGTGCTACCCCTAACGTACGAAAGGCTATATGATCATTGACAATATCAGCTTGGGACGCCACGACCCCTGCTTCTAAAAGAGCATTGGTAATGCAATCAACTGCGACAACATGTTGGCGATAGTGTTCAAACAAATCATTCAAGACGAAATCCAAAGCTGTGTTTTTCTCAAATTTCATAATCAAGGTTATTATTTTAACTAATTTTATCCTGCTTCTTTACTCAAATTTACCCTTTTTTATGATTAGTATTGATTAATAAATCTTAAATGATGATAAGTAAAACTAACCAAATAGAACTCCGTCAACTTCGGTATTTCAAGATGCTTGCAGAGGAACTACATTATGGACATGCTGCGGGAAAATTGCGTATCTCCCAATCAGCTTTGAGCCAACAGATAAAATTAATGGAACGACAACTAGGCTCTCCCTTATTTGATCGGTTTAACAAGAAGATTTCATTGAGCGAATGGGGACAACAATTGTACAGAGAAGCGACTAAAATCATCACCCAAGTAGATCGCAGCATGGATACACTTTCTTTACTAAGAGAAGGTCTACAAGGAGAATTGAGAGTCGGCTTTGTAGCCTCTGCTATGTCTTCCTTTTTGCCCACTGTTATCCAGCATTTTCATCATTCATTTCCCAGTATCCGCATGAGATTGGAAGAAATGAATAATCTAGCACAATTGGAGGCATTGGAAAATGGTGATTTAGACATTGGCTTTATGAGATCCAATCAAATTGGGCAAAACATGGAGTTAATGCCAGTTCTTGAAGAAACATTTACATTAGTACTTCCAAAAGGTCATCCAGAGTCGCGGAAAGGCTTTATCGATTTTCGACGTCTCCAAAGTGAAGATTTCATTTTATTTCCCAATACAAAAAGTGATTTTTACTTTCAACAGATTGTGAACATGTGTGCTGCCGCAGAATTTAGCCCTAAAATCACACATCAAGCTATACATGGACCAACTATTTTCACATTGGTGGCCTGTGGTATGGGTATCTCGATAGTCCCTACTTCGCTGGCCAAATCCGCGACAGAGCGAGTCGAGACAGTAGAATTAAAGGACATTACACATCGTACACAAATCTTTGCTGTATGGAAAAAGAATCAAGATCAACTACAAATTGAAAGATTCTTGAGTACAATTGCCCAACATGTCACCATGTTAACACCTGCAACTTAAAAAGGCAAAGAAAAACGTGTAGAAAAATGAAAAGAAGATTAGAGTTCGGCTTTCAAAAGCTCCTCAAGCTCTTCATGAGTGATATTCATATTGACATTTCCGTCTTTAGCGAAGGACATTTCACCTGTCTCTTCGGATACCACTACCGCAACGGCATCACTAATCTCGGTCACGCCGATAGCAGCACGGTGCCGAAGGCCAAATTGAAGCGGAAGATCCTCACTATCAGACAAGGGCAATACACAGCTTGCAGACATAATCTTATTATCCACGATGACGACGGCTCCATCATGTAAAGGACTATTCTTATTAAAAATACTTTCAATTAATCTTTTAGATATATGTGCATCAATCAACTCTCCGCTACTCTGATAGTATTCTTCATCAAAATACTTGGCAAACACCAACAAAGCTCCAGTACGAGATTTGGCCATACTACGGCAGGCATCTATGATTGGCTTCAAAAATTCTGTATTCTCCTGTGCGACTGCCTTCCTATTACCCAAAAAAGACCAAAGATATTTCTTTCTCTTCATAGATATATTCTTACCGACATGAAGCAAAAATCTTCGAATCTCCTGCTGGAAAACGACAATCAAAGCGATAGATCCAACAGAAATAAAACCTCCGAAAATCTCCGTCAAAAGACGCATCTCCATCTGCTTCACAATCAGATATATGCCATAGAAAAGAGCAACTCCAATTAAAATATTAACAGCAATAGTTCCTCGAATAAGGCTATAGACGTAATAAATAATAATAGCCACCAAAAAGATGTCCACTATGTCTAATAATCTAAAGCCACTTAAGAAACTTGAATCCATTCGCTAATCTGTATATGTTGCAAGTTAAAAAAAACTTTGATAATCCGCTATTGGCGAATTATAAACAACGGTGGATATTCCTTAAAATAATTCTAAAGACTGTAGGCACTCATCAATACAGGACATCATTTCGTAAAAAAAGACGCCAAGTCACCACTTTATCTTTATGTTTGTATAAGCTTAATGTTAATCATATTTGGAATGACTAGATTATCTGTAAATATCAATAAAATCGCTACCCTTCGTAATTCTCGAGGGGGCAATAACCCCAACGTTCTTGCAGCAGCATTGGCTTGTGAGCGATTTGGTGCTCAAGGCATCACTGTGCATCCGCGACCAGACGAAAGACATATTCGATATGCAGATGTCTATAATCTAAAGACTGAAATCTCTACAGAATTTAATATCGAAGGCAATTGTAGGGAGAAAAAATTTGTAGAACTTGTCCTAGCCACCAAGCCTGCGCAGGTCACACTTGTACCTGACGATGAAGGTCAAATCACCTCAAATCACGGATGGGACACCATAAAACACCGAGAATATCTAACGGATATGTGCAAAATGTTCAAAGATCAAGGTATTCGGGTATCTATATTTGTCGATCCAGATGTAGAGATGGTAGAAGCTGCTGCAGCAACAGGAACGGACCGCATCGAACTCTATACGGAAGCGTATGCAAATGCTTTTTTAGATGAGCGCGAGACAGCTATACATCCCTATTTCAAAGCAGCCCAAAAAGCAAACGAGGTCGGTTTAGGGATTAACGCCGGACATGACTTAGACTTGAATAATCTCCCCTATTTTAATCAACATATACCTGGTTTATTGGAGGTCAGCATAGGTCACGCCTTGATTTCAGATGCACTTTATCTGGGGTTGGAAGAGACGATAAAAAGGTATCTAAATGCGCTTAAATAATCCTTATTAATCCGCTACCGCAGAGATATAAAAAAGAAAAGGGCGTACTATTAATCGAATAGTACGCCCTTTTCTTTTTTATATCAAAATAAACAATTACTACTCAATTCCTCTAAATAACCTATTCCATCTAATCTTAGATAAGAATCTACCATCTTTATCCCAACTCAACCAAACGAAAATAGCTTTACCTACAATATGATTTTCGGGAACAAAACCCCAACCCCTGGAGTCTTCAGAATTGTCACGATTATCACCCATCATCCAATAATAATTCATCTGAAAGGTATACCTATCCGTTTTCCTACCGTTAATGTAAATGCCATCCGACTTCAAGTCGACCGAGTTTCCTTCGTACACTCGGATAGCTCGCTCATAAAAAGGAAATGTCAAGGTATCCAACGTCACTGTCCAATCTTTCTGAGGAACAATCAATGGGCCAAAAGTATCAAAGGTCCATCCTGAGGTACTTACGTGAGGAAAAGCAGAATTTTGATTGGAAAATGCAATTACTTGCTTCACATTGGACCATTTCTTAAGACCGGCCGCCTCATCTGCTGTTATATGTAGTAAATAGGGTTCAATAAAACTTCGATCAAATTCAAACCTATTCTGAACAAGCACCGCATCATCTAGCCCCGACCCATCCGTAAATACCCAATACGCCTGTTGCATATTTTTATCTGTAAATGCAGGTTGGTCATTTATAAACAGGTGCTTATTTTTCATGGAGACTTTATCTCCAGGCATTCCAACAAGCCTTTTGATATAATTTTCTCTTTTGTCAATGGGTCTATTATAGGGTTCGTCAGCTTCCATCGGATAATTAAACACAACAACATCATTGCGCTTGATGTCTTGAAACCCTGGCAGTCTTTTGTAGGGAATTGTGATGAATTCAGAATATGCCTTCCCTCCTGTCACGGGCATCGTGTGGTGCGCAAATGGGAATGCCAAAGGAGTCATCGGAACACGTGGGCCGTAATTAAGTTTGCTGACGAATAAGAAATCGCCGACAAGAAGGCTTCTTTCCATAGATCCGGTAGGAATCATATAAGCTTCAATCAAAAAACCTCGTATCAATGAAGCAGCAACAACTGCAAATACAATAGCATCTGCCCACTCTCTTGCAAACGACTTGGTATAGGGATATTTTTTCTGAAATTCTTCCGTATGATATGCCCCAAGATATTGAACATTTGAATCGTGAGCCCACATGGGAAGAACGACAAATGGTACCAAAACTGCTGCTGCATGCTCCCAAAAACGTCGGCGTCCAAAAGATTTTATAAAATCGAAATATATTCCATAGAAAACGAAGATATTAACGACAGGCACCAACAACAGGGCTATCCACCAAGTGGGGCGTGCCGTGACTTGGGCTATCACATATTCTCTATAAAAAGGAATCAGCGCTTTCCATCCCTGTAGTCCCGCTTTTTCAAATAATCTCCACAATCCATATAATGAAACAAGGGACGCTATTCCCCCAATAATATACCACATGCTGACTTCCTACTCCCTTACTTAATCGTTTATACTCTTGAACGTCCTATTCCACCTAAAGCTAGAAAACCATGATCCATCCTTATCTTTGCTATATAACACGATTAGTGGCTTTCCGACAATATGGTCTTCAGGAACCAACCCCCACACTCTTGCATCTCTAGAATTATGACGATTGTCACCCATCATCCAATAGTAATTCATTTTAAAAGTATAGCTTGCAGACTTAACCCCATTGATGAAGATATCCTGCCCCTTCACTTCCACCTCATTGCCTTCATACACGCGTATCGCACGCTCGTACAAAGGCATGGTCAAACTGTCTAATTGGACCGTCCATCCTTTTTCCGGAATCTGCAGAGGTCCAAAATTATCAACATTCCAATGGTAGCTTGGATGGTGTGGGAATATGCCCTCCCCCTGATCTACGTCAGAAGGTTTTGCAATATTGGGAATAATCTGTTTGATATTTGGCCATGTCTTCATGTCGGCCAATTCGGTTTTTGTCAAAAAAACCTGATAAGGTTCTTGACCTGCAGAATAAAACTCAATTCTCTTGTCCAACATACGTTCAGGATTCAAACCCGTACCGTCTGTAAAGACAAAATAATCCATCAATCCTTCCTCAGGGACAAAGCCCGGTTGACCATTTACATAAAGCACTGACTCTTTCAAAGTAATGATATCTCCAGGGGCGCCGACACATCTCTTAATCAGATTTTCTCTCTTATCAATTGGGCGACTTAATGGTGGATCTGCCTCTTCGGGTAGATTGAAGACAAAAATGTCATTCCTTTTAATCGTTTGTAATCCTGGTAGGCGACGGTAAGGCCATTGTATAAGCGTAGAGTAGGCTTTTGTACCTAATAATGGCATTGTATGATGCGCAAGTGGGAACGCCAGAGGAGTAATCGGCAAACGTACGCCATAATGAAATTTACTCACAACGATACAATCACCCGTCATCAACGTTTTCTCCATGGAGCCCGAAGGAATGAAATAAAGCTCGATGACAAAACTACGGATAAAATAAGCGGCTACAATAGCGAAGACAATGGCGTCCGCCCATTCTCTTGTCATTGTCTTCTTGTATGGATACTTCTTACGAAACTCTTCAGTGGCAGATAGTCCCAAATATTTGACTGTTGGATCGTTGGCCCACATCGGTAATACTATAAACGGGACCAATATTGCGGCAGCATGCTCCCAAAAGCGAAATTTACCAAAGGACTTAACAAAATCAAGGTAAAGTCCATAAAAGACAAATATATTGACAATAGGAATAACCAATAAATAGACATGCCATGTAGGCCTGCCTGTCAACTTCGCAAATACATATTCCCTGTAAAAAGGGACGATGGATTCCCATCCTTGCTTTCCAGCTTTTACAAGAAGTTTCCATAATCCAAATAAGGCAACTATGGTTAAGATAACGAATACAATAATACTGATCATAGTCTCTATTTGTTAAAGTCAAACATTTCGGTTACTTGATAAAACCCCTTCTTCCCCTCAAGCCATTCTGCTGCAATAACAGCACCTAGAGCAAATCCCTCTCTACTATGAGCGGTGTGTTTGAATTCAATCTGATCAACCTCGGAACTATATAGTACAGTATGTGTACCAGGCACCTCCTCAATACGAAGACTTTCGATCAGTAACTCATTGGGTTTAGGGATAATCTCGCTGCCTCCATTATCGACAAGCTCATTGACCCATTTGGATTTACTATCACTGTTTTCTAAAATTCCCTCTGCTATCGTAATTGCCGTCCCGCTGGGCGCATCCAGCTTATGCACATGATGAATCTCTTCTACTTGGACATCATATTGGTGATATGGTTGGATGGCTTTAGATAACATTCTATTAATGTGAAAAAAGACGTTGACTCCGATGCTGAAATTCGAACCGTATAGCAAAGATTGATTGTCCGCTAAACAGATTTCTTTAACTTCTTCTAGATGGTCGTACCAACCAGTTGTCCCTACAACAAGAGGAACAGAAGCCTCGAAACAAAGACTAATGTTTTCCAATGCACCCGATGGGATACTAAAATCTATGGCGACATCCGCACCTTGAATATCTACAGCAGTTAATGCTTCTCTATTATGCTGATCGACAATCAACATAATCTCATGCCCTCGCTTTTGTGCAAATTTTTCAATGAGCTGACCCATTTTACCGTATCCCAAAAGAACAATTTTCATCTGTATATATTTTGTTTTTTTATCTATTAGAGAGACCCTTTGGTGATAAAATAGTCATTGCTTTTCAGCTTAATGATTCCCTTCATCATATTAGGTTCATCTGTGTATGTTTTAATCTCCACATTGTCATAATAGGACAGCCACAACATTCGTCCTCAAACATTCTATTTGCCCTCGAGGGCAAATGCTCTGGGGAATATTGATATCGGCATATTACATTGCCAATGGATATTTCATATATGATTTTGTTTAAATAATACCCCTTTCATCAATAACCAGTGCTAGCATCACGTGATGAGCAAAGTGTATATGAATAGGCTACTTCTCCAAGCCATTATAAATTACCACGCTAATTTAATGACTTAAACGGATTTACAAAGGGATTTGTATGTATTATTTGAATTGCAAGGTCATTTTGACTCCAAAATGTGGTTTTAGGGGGTAAGGTTGGAATGCATACTGTCCATTACCAGATAAGACTGTAGGAGAGAATCGGTACGTGAAGCGCTTGGCATCCCCTATGCTCCATCTGTTTTTAAGCATAGAGTCAACATATGCTTCAACGACATTTAGACCATACCATCCTAATGTACCTAGAATCGCCAAGTCACGGTTTCGACGATAACCATCCTTGATTCGAATCAATCCTTCGGTGGACTGATTTTTCATCTCTTCATCACTAACCTCTGTACCTCCACTCTTTTGCCGAAAATCCAGCTCTTTGATGACACGTTTGTAATATCGATGGTTAAATTCGATAACGAGACCCGTTGAAACAAACCCTCCGTAAATAACTGGAACTTTGATCCACCAAAGTCCTCCATTAGAATATTGTCCCCATCCAGGAACCATCAGCGACCTCTTCCAAGCGACTGTTGACTTATGCTCTATGGCTAAACGTGCAGAGTCCTTTAGCGCATTTTCAGCTTCCTCTTTTGCTTCCTTCTCCGCCTTTTCTCGCCTCCGTCTCTCTTTACGTGTCTCTTCTTTTTTCACAGTGTCTTGGATTGCATCCATCTTTTCTGCAGATTTCTGCACCGAAATGGCTGTTTTGACACTATCTTGCTTTTGTCCAAAGACCGAAAGGCAAAAAGTAAAGAAAACGAGAAATAAAAAGAGTGACTTCGTCATTATGGATAAAGATTACCAATCCAAGAGTTCAAGGATTCTGCTCAAATCGTCTTCAGACTCAAAAGGAATCTCAATTGCACCTTTTCCTTTAGTTGATGATTTAACATTCAGCTTGACTCTAGAAGAAAATTTGGTTGCCAAGTCATCTTCAATTTTTTGAAACTGAAACGGCAAAGCCGTTTTGTCTTCTCCTGGTGATTTTTTACGGGCTGCCGCCTGTTGAACCTCCCGAACAAGTTGTTCAGCCTTTCTAACCGACAAACCTTTTTCGATGATTTCTTTAAAAATAAACAATTGCTTTTCTACCTCTCCAACGTTAATCAATGCACGAGCATGCCCCATGGAGAGTTGTCCATCACGAATCGCAGCTTGAATCACTGGCGGCAATTTCAACAGTCTAAGGTAATTGGTGACAGTGGAACGGTTTTTACTGACGCGATCCCCTAATTCCTCTTGCTTAAGATTACACTCTTCTATCATCCGTTGAAAGCTCAAAGCCACTTCAATGGCATTCAGATTCTCACGTTGAATATTTTCAATTAAGGCCATTTCCAACATTTGCTGGTCATTGGCCGTACGGACATAAGCCGGGATTTCTCTAATTCCGGCCAACTTGGAGGCCCTAAGACGACGTTCTCCACTAATGAGCTGATAAGCACTATCACCGACTTGGCGTACGGTAATAGGTTGAATCAGGCCCTGTAGTTGGATGGAGTCTGATAATTCTTGGAGTGCCTGCTCGTCAAAGTCTGTCCTTGGCTGAAATGGGTTAACAGTAATCTCATCTACCCGTATAAAATTTATACTTCCAGAGGTTTTGCCTCTCTCCATTATATCCGATTCCGAGACGCTCGATGATCTCGACACTTCCATATTCTCATCTTGAAGCAAAGCTCCAAGCCCTTTCCCTAATCCTGTTTTACGTTGTTGTGCAGCCATACTATGCGGTTACCGTTTGCTTTTCCTCTTTAATCAATCCATTTTTTTCCAAAATCTCTCTGGCTAAATTCAGGTAATTGATAGCACCTTTACAAGACGCATCATGCATAATTACTGAAATACCAAAACTTGGAGCTTCACTCAATCGTGTATTCCGTTGAATGATAGTACTAAATACCAAATCACTGAAATGGGTACGCACCTCCTCTACCACTTGGTTTGATAGGCGAAGACGCACGTCATACATCGTCAATAAAATACCCTCTATTTCCAAATTTGTATTTAACCTATTCTGCACTATCTTAATCGTATTCAACAACTTACCCAAACCTTCCAAGGCAAAATACTCACATTGAACAGGTATGATGACCGAGTCAGAAGCAGTCAAAGCATTAATCGTGATTAGTCCTAGAGAAGGTGAGCAATCAATAATGATAAAATCGTAATCATCCTTTATCTCGTCCAGCACCTTCTTCATCTTATATTCTCGCTCATGCATATTGATCATTTCAATCTCAGCCCCCACCAAATCAATATGCGCTGGAAAAAGATCTAAGTTCGGGGTTTCGGTCGCCTGAATAGCGTCACGTGCAGCCAAATCATTCACCAAACATTCGTAGACGCTGGCCTTGATGCCACGAGGATCAAACCCTATACCAGAGGTAGAGTTTGCTTGAGGATCGGCATCAACTAGAAGCGTTTTATACTCCAATACTGCCAAACTCGCGGCCAAGTTGATGGAAGTGGTTGTTTTTCCAACCCCTCCTTTTTGATTTGCGATAGCTATAATTTTACCCATTGAATGATAATCTAATTCGTTGTATACTTCCTACTCTTCTAAATCGCCGAAAATCAAGATTTATTAAACTCAAATCACAAATTTACTGACGTTTTATGAATAAAATGCTTAAATGATGTTAAATTCGTACTTTTGGTAGAGGTTTAGAACACTATACCACAGACCGCTAAGATACAAAAAATCAGCGATATCATAACCCGAAGCTGACGCGGTTTTTGTAAGTAACAAGACGACAATGGATTTAATTATATCTGGAACGAATAGACAGGGAAGCCACTCCTTAAAGGTAGCAAAATATTATCAACAAGAGCTCCAACGAAAAGGAGAGCAATGGCAACTTCTATCTCTGATAGACTTACCCGACAACATCATCGTTTCAGACCTGTATAACAATCGTAGTGAAGCCTTTAGACGCATACAAGAGCAGGTTTCAGAGGCAAAAAGAATTATATTCATAATCCCCGAATACAACGGTAGCTACCCCGGTGTCTTGAAGATTTTTATTGATGCTTGTGCTTTCCCAATCAGCTTTTTCAATAAAAAAGCTGCGTTGGTGGGAGTATCCAGTGGTAAGTACGGCAACATCAGAGGCATCGATCATTTTACAGGAGTATGCAATTACCTTCGAATGCATGTCCTCCCCTTAAAAATACATATCCCGCACATTCAGTCGGAGCTAAATGAACAACAAGAGCTTTTTCAACCCACCACTGTCAAATTTGTCAATGAGCAATTGGACGAAATTATCCGCTTTTAGTCCAAGCGCTATTTCGATTTAAGAATATTTTCAAGAAGACTGTCAATCGTATCCTTGAACAAAAAATCTGGAGCAGGATACTTCCCAAGAAGATGCTTACTACTTTCATAGTTAAACATTACCCACTCCCCTTCGTGATACTCGAGAGCGGTTAGGTTTTCCACCCAATCACCCGCATTTAGATACACGGTTTCTCCTTTTTTATTCTTAACCAACTTAATTTGAGGCTGATGAATATGTCCGCACACGACATAATCATATCCCTGCTCTATCGCCAACTCCGAGGCTGTATCCTCAAAATCATTGATATACTTAACAGCCTTCTTTACACTGTTTTTGATTTTTTTGGAAAAGGAATACTTTTCTCTCCCCAACTTGACTAAAAACCAATTGAAGAGGTTATTAAGCTGAATCAGCTTATCGTATCCCCAGCCACCCAATTTTGCTAACCATTTGGCATGATGTATAGATACATCAAATACATCCCCATGAAAAACCCAAGCCAACTTCCCTCCTAAATTAAGCACAATCTTATTGGCCAATAGGATATTCCCAAAATGAACATTGGCAAATTTTCGGAGCATTTCATCATGATTTCCCGTGATATAAATGACTTCGGTCCCTTGGCAAGCCATTTCGAAAACGTACTTAATGACCGACAAATGAGTATCGGGAAAGTAACTTTTCTTAAATTGCCAAATATCCATAATATCACCATTCAAAATCAGTTTACGTGGTTTAATTGACCTCAAATATTGCAAGAGCTCATAGGCTCTACAGCCATATGTTCCTAAGTGCACGTCTGAAAGAATAACTAAATCTACTTCACGTTTCATAGGTCATTTCGTTTTTACAAAAAAGCAAAACGCATATTAATTAATCATTTTCAGACAATTAAGAAATTATAATTTTTATATCTTTACCGTTCATCAATAATCAACATCGGAATGGACCTGTTCAAAAAGTTTGTAATCCCCGTCTTAGCAATTGTTTTTCTCTGCCAAAGCTGTAACCAACCAAAGCCTGATTCCAATGTACTATCCGCTGAGGAAAAGCAAGACGGCTGGAAACTGTTGTTCAACGGAGAAAATACCAAAGGATGGCATGTCTTCAACCAAACCGACACCAATACCAAATGGATTGTAGGTGAGAATATACTATCCTGCTCACCCCACAAAAAGGATGGTGTATATGGAGATCTTGTTACCGACAAAAGCTATGAAAACTTTGAATTGACTTTTGATTGGAGTATCGGAAAGGGGGGTAATAGCGGAGTGTTCATCAATGTACAAGAAGACCCCAAATATAGCGCGACCTTTGTCACTGGAATAGAAATGCAGCTATTGGACAATGCAAATGCCGAACCTCGACACCAACAAGACAGCACCCATTGGGCTGGCTGTATTTATGACGTCAGCTGTAACGGCAGCCAGTCCAAACCCAATCCCTATGGAGAATGGAATTCATCTAAAATCATTCAAAAAAATGGTATCATCACTTTTTGGCTTAACGGTCTCATAACCGCAGAGGAGAATCTCAACGGACCTTCTTGGAAAGGAAAAGTTCAACAAAGCAACCTAAAAATTCATCCCGATTTTGCTAAAATCCCATCCGGTAAAATTGCTTTTCAAAATCATACAGACTCCGTTGCCTTTAAAAATATAAAAATTAGAGAACTGTAAATCAATCTGACCCGCTACTCAAAAAAATAGGTTTGACGGGTCAGACTACTAAAACACTAAAGCTTCACCAATGAAAGACAAGCCCTGCAGACGCTCCCCCGTGAAACGTATTGGACCGTTTGTCGGCTCCCCAAATCTTCCACCGCACGGATTCCCTTGTTTCTGCTGAAAGCATAGATTCGGAGTAATTAAACGACGGTGCAACATAAACTTGTAGATTCTTTGTCAGATGATATCTGGGAATTACTCGAAAGATGGCCCGATTGACATCATCATCGAATCCAGAGGTAAAGCTTGTCCGTGTTGCCAATTCTGTCGCAAGTGAAAATCGCTGACGACGAATCAAATTAGCCCCTATCCCGAACTCGACCGCATACTTTGAATCCTCGCTATCAACATATGCCCCCACCCCAATCAAGCTGTACATCACGCGCCCTCCAGAACGAAAATTAAAAGCAACTAACTTGCTTTCGTCCACACTAATGGAGAATTCTTTACTTCCATTTTTTATAAAGTTGAAAACACCTATTGGATAGTCGCTGCTATCTGCAATATTGACTAGCCCTGCAAGCTGTATTCCTTTTACTTTTTTTGCGATATTGACACCTCCAGCTATCTGACTGCCCGCATTAGCTCTTGATATATTCGCCAACCCGGCCAATTGTACACCTTTTGTACTTTTGGCAATATTCACTCCACCAGCGATCTGACTGCCCACATCAGCTCTTGATATATTTGTCACTCCGGCCAGTTGCACACCTTTAGATTGGCAAGCAAGATTAAGAGCTCCAGCAATTTGTGCTCCTGATTTGACTGTATCTACATTGTTCCAAATTCCACCAATCTGTACCCCAGAAAGATCGTGTACAACAATATTCCCTCCGCCAGCAAGTTGCACTCCCTTTACATTGCCTCCAACTACATTAAATAATCCTCCAACCTGCGTCCCCCTTACATTATATTGATTGATGTTAAATGCACCTGCCATCTCAAATCCATCTACACCAGCGGTATATCCACCTAGTACGTTTAAAGAAAACTTATTGACGACTTGAGATTCAAAGAAACCATGGGTACTCAATCCTGGAGTCAGCGATACTTGAAAGGGGCTATAAGCAAATACGCCCGCCAAATTGAGACTTTGAAGTCTTTGTGAGGAATTTGAAAAGAGACCTCCAAAAAAAGTAGAGAAAATCGTCTTTCCCTGACCATAATCACTGTAATAACCTAATTTCCCTCCTTTTCCCAACAACTCGGCAGCCTCGACAGGCAGCAGCAACATGATAGAAGTATCCCTATAGTCCTCTTTACTCATAGATATTGCAATTAGATTATCCGGCTTTTTCACGTCCAACTCAAAGTAACCGTTACGATCTGTCAATGTAGATACAAAAGCCCCCCTATCATATACACTTGCATAAGGAATAGCTTTGTCGGTACGTAGATCTCGGATATACCCTGTAATCATCATCCTATTATTAATTTCTTCAGGAATGTTGACTTCTACATCCATACGTTGGGGAGCATAGTTTATAATAATATGGGATGAAGTCTCTTTAAAACTAAATTGCTGCCCCAAGACCTTTTCCAAATAAGCGACCAAGACGCCATTAAAAGGTTTGACATTGACAACACTATCTGGGTTGAGCAATCGACTGTTATAAGAGAAGCTTATCCCCTCCTTTTCATTCACCCAATTAAAGATATCTCTAACAACCGCTCCCTTGAACTCGGGAACTCGCACCTCTTGCGATAATTTACTCTGCGCAATCGCATATGGACCAATCGCATGAGAACAGAATACGAGCGCAAATAATTTTAATCTTTGCACAAAAAAAACAATCAACTTCATTCGACGAACGATTTTAAATCTAAACATAATGCTTATTTAATGTGATAAACATGCCCCTTCTTTTCTATTCTCAGATCAAAGGTTTTCAGGATGACATCAATCATTTCTGACAATGTCTGCTGTTCGAAGGTCGCCGACAACAACTTTCTGCCATGCTCAGGATTATCTAATACAAATTGTATATCATATGCCTTGCTTAAGACTTGGAACACACGCGTAAGTGGAGTGTTTTCGAAAACAAACTCTTGATGAACGTAGTACTTATATAATTGGTCCGGTACGGTATCCACTTTGATACTATTCTTCACACTATCTGTTATCAACGCATACTGACGAGGTTTCAAAACCACCTCCTGATTACCAAACTGAACCCGCACAGACCCAGATGCGACAATCACCTCAGTATCACTCTTATCTTGACGCACGTGAAAACTAGTTCCTAATACGGTAATACGGGATTTGCCAGATTCTATAACAAAGGGATGCTTCTCATCGCGTTTGACCTCAAAAAAAGCTTCACCATTCATTAACTTAACCTGCCTATTTTTATTGAACCATGACTCATAATACGTCAGTGCAGCATTCCGATTTAAAGTCACCACACTACCGTCAGGAAGACTATCTCGTTGTATATTTGCCAAAGTTTGCAAATGCTTAGAATCGCTCCTACTCGCATCTAACCAATAAAACGAAAGTCCGATTAACAACACGGCTGCTGCGGCCCATTGAATCCTCCGCTTGATCGAAACCACCGCAACTGATTTAGTGCTCATCTCCCGATCAGACCGCCGACTCACGAATGTAGCCCAAGCTTCATCCACATCGACATCCTTCGGCTGCTTGACATGATCGCCTAGCTCCCATACTTTTTTCATCTCTGAATAAACTTTTTCATTTCTTTTGTCCAAAAAAATCCATTCCTCAACAGCAATGCGCTCTTCCGACGTGAGTTCTCCGACAATATATCGTATTAATAATTCCTCTTTCATAATCCAAACATTAAAGAAATAGCCAACGCTGTTAAATATTCCACCAGATGCACACGGAGATGCCGCAATGCTTTACTCATATGCCCTTCTACCGTCTTGAGAGACAGATTCAATACTTCTGCAATTTCTTTGTACTTCAAGTCCTGGAATCTACTCATTTCAAAAACTATCCTACTTTTTTCAGGCAAATGAGACAAAGCCAATCGAAGTTGTTTCTTCAATTCTGTATCTCCTTGATCGAGGTAAGTTACATCTTCACCTGAAGCTGTCTGATGTGTCTGATATTTTCTTTTCAACTGATCCCGTTTTAATGTATTGAGGCTCTCATGATACACCGACCGATATAGATAGGCTTTCAAGGAGGTATGGATCTCGTTTTCCCAATCTCTTTCCCACAGCCTCATAAATACCTGTTGGACAATTTCTTCCGCTATGTCCGAGTCTTCCAAAAAGCGAAAAGCATATCGATGCAATTCCTTAAAATGTTCCCGAAAAATCTTTTCAAATGTTTGTTCTTTTTGAAGAAGCATATGTTTTGTTATAGCTAATGTTGGACTAATTAAAATTCATTCTGGATATCCAGTTTATATAGAGACAAGCAAACATCATTGTACCCTTGTTCTTATTTTATTTTTTTTCAAACGACCATCAATAAGCATAAAACTGTTATGGCAAGCAAGGGTAAAAGTCTTATTAATTGTCAAAGCTATAAAACAATTCTTTAAGACATGACTATCCTTATACTATCTATCACCTCTGGGCTATGCCTAATCCTTTACACTTTTTGGATATTATGGAGAATATTAAGATCCATAGAAGAGAGCGCGGAATAAATACCTAACCGAGATAGAGCAACATGCATAGAGTACATCAATTCCTGGGTTTCCTAATTGGCCGCGTTTTTAGATACAGGTATACTGTCGTCGTTCAAAATTTAGCTCGGGCCCTCCCTGACACCCACTATAGTGACATGACCGCAAAAACCAAAGCTTTCTACCAAAGCTTTGCTAGGCTATGCATAGAAATGTTGGCGCCCCGCGTCTCCACCGTCAAGCTAACGGAACATGACATAGATGCATTCCGTAGGGTACATGGAGAAGGTCGCAATATCATCATCATCATTGGTCACTACGGAAACTGGGAAATGCTAAATAGACTTCCACAACTACTGGACATTCCTGTCCAAGCACTCTACAAACCTCTGAAGAACAAATTTTTCAACAATGTCATCAAACACAATAGAACCAAATATGGATTGAGGCTACTCCCTTCCCAACAAGCTTTACGCACCTTATTAAAGGAAAAAGAAACACCTAAAATCACGCTCTTTATCGCAGATCAATATCCAGGTTTAAAAAACGGTTACCCCGTCAACTTCCTGAATCAAAATACCTATGCATTTAATGGTCCCGAAAAAACCGCAAAATTACTTAATGCCTATGTTATTTATGGTGAGCTTCAAGCAATAGACAATCGCACATGGCAGCTATTCTGTAAAGCAATATGCGAAACTACAGCACATATTCCTGAAGGTGAAATTACAAAGGCCTATACGAAACTATTAGAAAATTCAATAAAGAAGAACCCCTCATATTGGCTATGGTCGCATCGACGATGGAAGTAATTGGCATAGAGACAAGGGTAATCTACATTTCGATTGTCTCATGAATAAACAAAGAAAAGATTAATATCAACTACAGTAAAAAACACAACGAAAATGAAAACAAATTTAAAAACAAGCGTCGCTTTCTTAGCGTTAGTATTGGGGCTAAGCACATCTGTACGTGCACAAAATTTTGACTACGGTATTAAAGCTGGCGGATTGTACAATAGCACATCTTTCGGAAACAAAAATGTAAAAGACAAATCAGGCAAAATTGGGGCTCAAGTTGGTGTATTTGCGAGAACCGCAGACCGCCTTTATTTTCAACCCGAATTGACTTTTACAATGTCAAGTGCAAAATACCGTTTTGAGAATGTAAACTACAAACCCAAATTCTATCAGGTAAATCTCCCCCTTCAAATAGGATACAAATTCTATGAGGACGAAGAAATTAACCTAAGACTCTCGGCCGGTACTCAACTTAATTATGACTTTAAGAAGAACAATACTACAGCCACAACCTCCTTTAAACAATTTTCATATGATGCATTGGTAAATATAGGAGTAGATGTCAACAAATTTACATTGGATGTGAGATACAACCATGGGCTTAACAAAATCAACAAAGCCCTGGATGCGCGGAATCAGATTTGGGGAGTATCTGTTGGCTATAAATTCTAAAACCCCACTCAATCGAACGATTTCTAAAAGAGCACCCTAAGGTGCTCTTTCTATTTATGCAATTCTGTAGAAGCTCATACCAAATTGGGTCATGCCCACCTAATATCTGCCAAGTAGCTTAATATAGCACACAGACGATGAACATAGAAAATTAGGTAAAAAAAAAGCACCCTGTAGAGGATGCTCTGTGTGGAGAATACTGGGTTCGAACCAGTGACCCCCTGCTTGTAAGGCAGGTGCTCTGAACCAGCTGAGCTAATTCTCCTTAAACTTTAAAATAGATATGAGACCTCCAACACTCTTCAATTAAACATGAACCAGTGAGACTGTCCCTCTCCAAATTTGCGATGTGGAGAATACTGGGTTCGAACCAGTGACCCCCTGCTTGTAAGGCAGGTGCTCTGAACCAGCTGAGCTAATTCTCCAAATGCATCAAAATAAAAGAACGATTTGTTATTTCTGATTGCGTGTGCAAATATAGCCGTTTGTTTCGGTTTTCAAAACAATTTCTAACATATTTTTTATCGCTCACACACAATTAACTCAAAAACAACCCAATAAAATTCGGATACTAATCATAAAATTTCCAACTTACACCAAATCTTAAGTTGGCCTCATTCATCGGGTATCGACGCACGGTGTAATATCCCTTAGGATAGACAAGCTGATTAAAAAAATTGTAGCTGACAAACAGATTGACCCGCTTTATATTTCCTGTCATCCAGACATCCATAATCGGATAGGTTGAAAACTCTAGTCCCGCATTGTCGTTATAGAATTGGCCGGAATTAATGGAATAGGAAGGCGTGCGAAAAGGGGTATTAAATTTCACATCCATGCCTAAGTTAAAATCCATTACATTATACAGTTTATTATTATAATAAAAGCTGTGCCAGGTATACAACTCCGGAATTGCCAAAACAGCTGAAGCATCAGATTTTTGATACACGATCAAATTATCAAACCGGAATCGTCCAAACTTGAAATTTTGACCTACCGAAGCCTTTAAAAGATTCATATTTCCGTATTGTGCTGGTTCGATTTTCCTATCCAAATCTTCGCTATTACTTGGATTATCAACCTCTTTAAAATACAGATAGTTGTTGATTAAGAAATATTCTACTTTTCCTGTAAAGCCAAGCTTGTGATTATTGTAGGCAAAAGAAAGATTTTGGGTTTTCGTCTTTTCGAAGCTCTCATCCCATTGATGATAGGTATAATTCAAACGACTAAAAATCACCTCTGGAGACTTATTCTGTGTATAAGCACCTAGACTAATTTTTCCAATATTCTCACTCAATAACAGATCCGCTTTTGCTTCGTATAGATAATCACCTATATTACGACCTAAAATTATCTGATCGACTTTTGCTTGAAATAGGACTCTATCACTGAATTTATATCCCAAGTCGCCCCAAATGGTGCTGTTTTGCATGAAGTCTTTTCCCGAAATATCCTTTGACATTGCGTACCAAATCAAATCATTTTTAAATCCAAGGTTCAATTTGGCTTCGTTCTTTAATTTCCCCCCGGGCCGAAAGTAAAATGTGTAGGTGAATTCGTTGGATACTGTCGTTATATCTGTCGTATCACGAGCGAGATTATCCGTCCCAACGGGAAAGGCGTCATAGCG
Organism: Sphingobacteriaceae bacterium DW12; assembly: GCA_000783305.1. Taxonomy (GTDB): domain Bacteria; phylum Bacteroidota; class Bacteroidia; order Sphingobacteriales; family Sphingobacteriaceae; genus Sphingobacterium. Next base: position 72,921 of record JROE01000010.1, read on the forward strand.
ATCAGCCTCGTTCTTATGGAACATATACTTCTGCATTCGCACCGAAGAGTTGTGAGCAATGGCATTTGTCGGATGCACTTCCATTTCAGGAGTACCTACGTTAAGTGTATCTAATCGTCCTATATAATAAGACTGTCGCAAGAAGAATGAATTGTCTTTCCATTTGTTATATGGTCGATTTTCACCTTGCCCACTTAGTCTAGTCTGAAAAGTGTATGGAGCCTGTCCAGTAGGTTTACTAAACAATGAATCGTTGGTTATGGAACCGTTCTCCGTCGCATCCAAGGCATTAAACACGGCATTGACCAACAGATTATATCGGTGGTTTTCGGACTCGTACCATGAAAATACAGCAGCTTTTCTATCGCTGTACTTTTGATTGGTATAGTAACCATCCGTATTAGTTGCGTGATACTCAGCCCCAATATTCCATCTAGGATTGATATTCTGCGCCAATTTGGCTTTAAACACCTGATCATCAAAGAAAAAACCAACAGCGTACAGTTCGGAATAGCGGGCTCGAGCGCGATAATAATGGACCGAATCAGGGTCTAGCAGGTACCGTTCCAATGCGTGGAATCCGCTTTGGAAACCTATCTTTTTACTGGGTGTAAAAAGCAAATCTCGTGTTGCTAGACCATAAGACCCTAAATTAATACTCGGGTTCCACGGCAAATTCTGCTTATTATAGTATTGAAAATTGCGATGGGAAGTATCGATTTGAACGGTATGGGTTGCTTTTTTAAGCATCTCCAGCGTAGCATAACGTACGTATCGAGCAGAAAACTCAACAGAATCTTTTTTATTATCCTCTTTAGCTCTTGCAGAATCTAATGCCGTACTCCACTCCTCCTCTTGTTGGGCATTGGCGCTTTGCACACCTAGATAGACAAACCCTAATAACACTATTATGCGAAGTATAACTCTCATCTACAATCAATCGATATTTGTTCTATTATTTCTTGCTTCAAAAATAACGCTAAAAAATAAGATTATTGTAGTGCAATTAATTCTTTCATGATTGCTGTCATTTTTGGCTCGGCTTTCGCGGCCACATCTACAATTTCCTGAAGAGATACGGGCTTAAGTTGTTCATGGAATCCTTCGTCCGTTACTACCGAAATAGCAAAGACAGGCAATCCCATGTGGTTCGCTACGATTACCTCGGGAACAGTGCTCATGCCGACGATATCGCCACCAATGATTCGCATATATCTATACTCGGCTCGTGTCTCTAAGTTTGGTCCAGGAGTCGATACATAAACTACTTTATGAGCCTTAAAATTCAACCTCCCAGCAATTTCCAATCCCTGTTTCACCATCTGTTGTTCATACGGCTGACTCATATCCGGAAATCTTGGACCAAAAGAACCGTCATTGCCTCCTCGTAACGGATTATCAGGTAGCAAATCTATATGATCATCGATAATCCCCAAGTCTCCTTTCCGAATATTAGGATTCAAAGACCCCGATGCATTGGACACAAAGAGCTTTTGAATACCAAGCACCTTCATTACTCTTACTGGGAATGTAATTTCCCTCATGTTATAACCCTCGTAGTAGTGAAGGCGTCCTTGCATAGCGACAACCCGTCTGCCGTTAAGTGTCCCAAAAATCAACTTTCCAGAATGAAACTCTACCGTTGATATAGGAAAGTTAGGAATATTAGAATACATAAGTTGGTAATGAACATCTATTTCATCGACCAACTTGCCCAATCCCGTTCCAAGGATGATTCCAAACTCAGGAGCGAAATCGCCAATTCTCTTTTGTATAAACGATACTGTCTCTTCTATTGATTGATACATGCGTGCAAATCTTCTTGAATATCAAACTTAATTCATTTTTTTTGCACGCACAAATATCGACTTATATTATCTTCCTCGCTTATAAATCTTTTGTATCAGAGTGTTGCTTTCCTGGTGAAGTGAGGATGAGCATCAACAGTGTCAATAACCCGTTATACACGATAAGCTCATGCCCGATACGATAGGTCGTATGGGGAATAAAGAAAAACGAATTTGCCAAGAACAAAATGATTGGAGAGATCACGCAAATGATTGGTACAAGGTTATCATTGACGCGATATCTTGTAAGTATCCCTAATGCAAATAATCCTAATAATGGGCCATAAGTATAGCTGGCAGCAACAAAGATGGCTGTCACGACCGAATCATCGTTCAATATTCTAAAAATAAGGATAACGACCAACATCAGAATCGAAAATCCAACATGCACATAGTTGCGTTGACGAACCAAAGTAGGGTCATTGGGATTTTCCTTTTTATTGAAATTCAGAAAATCAACACAGAAAGAAGTAGTTAATGCAGTTAAAGCAGAGTCGGTTGTGGCAAAAGTCGCAGCCGTAAGTCCCATCATAAAAATAATACCAGGCGCCAACGACAGATAATTTAAAGCAATCTCGGGATATATGTAATCTGGAGTGCGCAATAATGATACATCAATATTATTTTCTGCCGCATAGATGTACAATAGTGCGCCAACCGAAAGAAAGAATAAATTGATGACCACAAAGATACCCGTGAATGTCAACATATTCTTTTGAGCCTCACCGATGGTTCCCATGCTCAAGTTCTTCTGCATCAAATCCTGATCAAGTCCCGTCATTGCAATAGTTACAAATATACCACCGATAAAGTTCTTCAGAAAATGATTTTTATCTCCTAAAAGATCTTCCCATACGAATATAGCAGAGTAAGAGCTATCCTTTACTTTCTCAAAAGCCTCCATGACCGATATCCCCAGTCCATCAGCCATAAAGTAGATGGAAAGCACCACTGCAAGTAATAGGAAAAAAGTTTGTAGGGTATCTGTAATAATAATTGTCTTCAGGCCTCCTTTATTCGTGTACAACCAAATAAGGGCAAGACAGATGATAATCGTCACGGCAAAAGGAACTTTGAATTCATCAAAGATAAACTTCTGTAGAATGATTGCGACTAGATACAACCGAAATGCCGACCCTATCGTTCGAGATACCAAGAATATCATGGCTCCCGTTTTATAACTCTTGTGACCAAACCGCTCTTCCAAATAGGTATAGATAGAGGTCAGATTCATCCTGTAATAAAGCGGAAGTAACACATAAGCAATCAGCACAAAACCGACAGCATTTCCCAGTACAAATTGGAAATAACTAAATTCAGTGTGACCGACCGCTCCCGGCACAGAAATAAAAGTAACTCCTGACAGTGCAGTTCCAATCATCCCAAAGGCAACCATATACCACTTCGAATTACGGTTGGCGACAAAGAATGTCGAATTGTCAGCAGAGTTGCGCGACGTAAAATAGGCGACTCCAAGCAACACGCTGAAGTACACTAACAAAAATGTTAATAATATAATTGGTGACATCTGTTTAGTTTGTTTTTGTGTTTATCTATTCCCCGAATAGTTTTCTATTGCTTTACGCACATTGCCAAATTCTTCCAAAAGGTGTGTAGCCGTTTCTTCATTTGCACCGGTCTCATCCATAATGATACGGACTCCTCGAGCCACAAGCTTATGATTGGACAATTGCATATCGACCATTTTATTTCCTTTTACACGCCCAAGTTGAATCATGACGGAAGTACTAAGCATGTTCAATACCAATTTTTGGGCGGTACCCGCTTTCATTCGTGTTGACCCAGTCACAAATTCCGGCCCAGCGATGACTTCGATAGGAAACTGGGCAACCTCTGCAATTGGTGAGCCTCCGTTGCATACGATACATCCCGTTATCAAGCCATTTTGGTTAGCTTTTTCAAGCCCGCCAATGACATAAGGCGTAGATCCAGAGGCCGCAATGCCGACAACGACATCTTTATCATTAATACCATATTCTTCAAGGTCTTTCCACGCTTGTTCCCCATCATCTTCAGCAAATTCCACTGCTTTACGGATTGCTATGTCTCCTCCTGCAATCAAGCCTATAATCCAATCAAATGGGACTCCAAATGTAGGGGGACATTCAGAAGCATCTAAAATGCCCAATCGACCACTAGTACCTGCTCCTATATAAAAAAGACGTCCACCGGCCTTCATCTTCGTCACTGTTTCCACCACCAATCTTTCGATTTGGGGAATGGCCTTTTCTACAGCCAAGGGCACGCTCCTATCCTCTTCATTTATGTTTGTCAACAATTCGTGTACAGACATTTTATCCAAATCCTGATAATTGGACTCTTTCTCCGTGGTATTAATCATCTTTATCATTGTCTAAGTCACTTCTAATTGCTGTGATAGCTATCACAGCATTTCGTTTATATCTATAAAATGGTATTCCTTTTGTTTTAATTCTTTAATCAGACGAGGCAACAAATCATAAAACTTATCCTTTCGTCTCGGATCGGTCCCCAAATGTACTAATATAATATGTCCATTTAATCCCCCATTCTCTTCCTTTTCAATCAACTGATTATAAATAGCTTGAGATCCCATATATCGCTTTCCCATTTCGGGATAGGTATAGTCTGCTGGTGTACGTAGTCCAGGCGTAAAATTAATAATCTTAACCCCACCGTCACTCGCCCAATCCACAATATCTTTATTATACCATTCATATGAAGGGAGAAAGTAGTTAGCCTTCTCTTTAATGACGCCAAATTTCTGTAATTTTTGATAATTCTGCTCTAGATCCTGCAAAAATTCAGCTTTACTTACTAAAGTTTGACTCCGATTAGCCCAATCACAATACAAGATGTGCTCATCGGAATGTGGCCCAATATAATGTCCACCCTTTATTATCCCCTTTGTAATACCTGCTGTCTGCTTATTTATCAGGAATCTACCTGTCAAAAAGAAGGCCCCTCTCACCTTTTCTTGGTCCAACGTTTTAAGGATCTTAGTCCCTCCATCGTAAAATTCATCGGCAGTGAATACCAACGCTATTCGCTTTTTAGAAGGATCTCCCTTGACAAGAGCCCCATAAGCATCTTTTATAAAATTCTGCTCAACTACCTCTTGTGAAGCCAACAGATAAATCAACGATGCTGTACCATCCATCGTCGGTTCGTTGGTACTATAATCCCCATAATCGTCATGATACACGGCCAAGTCACTTTGGAACTCGGCATATTCATCAGCCTCATTGAGTTTGATACCGATCAAATTGTTGAATATAGAGGCATATACCGGCCCATCGACCAATCCACCATCAATAGGATAGTTTCCTATTTTTGTAAATGCCGAATGAGGGTCAACGGGTGTATCTCCCCAAGGGGGTAGTCCATAGACCATGCTCGTACCCCATGGATTGACACCAAATAGCCAATCGATATTAGCCTGCTCAAGCGCAGCAAATTCCCGACTTCCAGTTAGCTCTCGATACCACCTGCATTGGATAGCAAATGCCACGGTTAGGTTGTTACTACACCACACAAAGGGCACTCCTCTATAAAAAGCATTTTCCCTAGCTCTATGCCATACATGCTCAATTCCAGCTTTATAATATGACGTTAATGTATCTCGTCGTGCGCTATCGATTGATTTGGCCAGCTCATAGTGCCCAAGATTAATGAACGGGTAGTATTGGTAGTGGTTCGCCGTATCTCGAATCATCCAAGGTGTAATGGTCTCTTCATTGGCAAACGCAAATGCTCTATCGGCAAATTTTGAATCACCTGTTTTCGCAAACATATTAGCTAACGCCAGTTGCATATCATCTACCCAATTATCTTCTGCATAGATATAAGGAGACTTAACGGACACCGTTTGTGTGACGCCCGGCTTTAGGTCAGCATAATCCAATGCAGTCTTTGCTTTTTTATCCAACATGTCGGAGTAGTCGCTATCTATTTGTTCAAAAAGTATACTACCTAAATTAAATGCACTAGAAAATTTGGCAGCAGTTGAACTTGTACCCGTTGTATTATTTAAGAATTTGCCTCTTTGTTGCGGTTCCCCATCAATAAAATAAACCGGACGTTCATTGCCTCTTCCGTAAAAAGGATCCTCTTTTGGTATACGCATGCTGGCGTGATCTCGATCATCGGCAATCTGATTGTACATCTGATCTGCCTTTGGGTGCATTTTGACAAGCCAATCCAAGCCCCATTTTGCTTCATCCAACACATCCGCAATTCCATTCCGCCCATCTAATCCATTTGCTTGTTTGCTATCTCCAAATACTGTTGGGAAATCACGATACGCTGCCAATAGGTGATAAGTAGCATTGGCTGAAGTCGTCGAATATTGGAGATAATCGGACGCATCGTGCCAACCTCCGCCGGCGTCAATTATTGTGCTATCAGGAATGCCAACTTTCCTAGCATACATTGTAAAACCATCATGGGTATGGCAACTGTCCTTCAGAAAGGGATTGAACAACGTGCGTTGTTGCCGCATATACCGAAGCACAAAGTCAGTAGTGCCTTTATATACATCTTTATTGATCTTGAAGGCTACAGAGTGGGTATCTCCAGTCTTTATGTAATACTCGCCGTCCGCTTTAAATTCTGAAAAATCCAACCGTAACGAATTTGCAAATGGACCATAGGCTCCAAAGTTTTTACTCGCTTTGCCTTTATAAACCGCTTTATGTGTATTCTTTTCAATCACTTCAAACGAAGTAGGTATTACAACACCTTTAGAAACCCAAACAGCTACCTTCGGGGAAGATGGTGTATAACCAAGTTGATTGACCCGAATCCAAGACAACTCTCTTGAACTAGCGTTATTAAAAGTGAAAACAGCAAGAACAAGCAAAATAAATTGCAAGCAAATAGCTCTAGATATATTCAAACTCCTCTCAATCATCTTTGTCTGGGCTAAGGTTGATATGATAAAGAAATGATCTTCCCATCCATAGTACTTACAATAATACTATTTTTTTTGCTTATTAATATAGGATTAACCATACCATTAGAAACTTTATACTGCCAATCCACTTCGCCTGACTGTACATTGACTGCCGAAACCAACCCAGAATGACTTGGCACAAACACGTAATTACCGTTCGACACGAGAGCCGAAGGGCTAAGTTCATAAGGCAATTGCAATTTTGATTTCCAAACGATCTGCATAGTGTTGTCATACGGCGATATTCCGAGGAGTTCTCCATCCATTGTCTTTACATAGATAGTTTTTCCATCCTTAGATACCCCCATAGACTCCCGCACGCGAAAGGGATCTTTCTTCTCTCTCCAAATTACTTTTCCTGTTTCTAGATCCAAGGCAGTCATATATCGATCTGGAGCAACTATAAAGACTCTTTCATTTGAAACTACAGGATAACAGGCTGCCGCAGAAAACATTCGATTGGCATGTCCGTTGTTCCACTCCCATTCCAGCGCTCCACTATATTTATTAAGTGCATAAAATCCATTTCCCCATGAACCAAAAATCACTTTATCTGCAGCTATTGTCGGTAGTGTAGAGACATATCCTTTCACTTTTTCAAAAACCCATTTAACCTTTCCAGATTTCACTTCAACAGCTCTAAAGGTGCCGTCAGAACCTCCAATATAGGCAATACCGCGATCAATTACCGGCGACCCTAAAACAGCCTTTGCCGTTTTCAACTCCCACAAAAGGGCTCCTGTCCTAGCGTTGATTCCGTAAATGAAATGATCAGAAGAGCCTACCACTACAATATCTTTCCAAACTGCGGGGGTAGAGTACACCTTACCTTTGGTAGCAAACCTCCAGACCCGCTCACCAGTATTGCTATTCAAGGCTATAACCTGACCAGCGGTATTTGCAGTAATCAACAACTTGTCATAGTAAGCCATACCTGTTCCGATATCGCTAGCATCTTCAAATGTCCAATTGACCCGGACTTGGTTCTGATATTGTGTATTGATTTGAAAACTTGGTCTTGGATAAGCTTTCCGATCCGCCAGAAAATGATGATGTCTTAACTCGATTTCGGCCCACGACGCAGCCAGTGCTTCTCCCGGCTTTTTCACTTGATAGATTACTCGATCCTTTGATACAGTAACGATATTATACCCACCGATACTATCCTTAGCCCTTAGATTCGATCGCCCCATAACACCAGGAATTCCCTCCCAATCGTATAACATATTCGCATGTCCATGACCGCAGAGTGCTAACTGGACATTCCTTTGCTTAATTCGATCAATAGCTTCATACCAATTGTTTAGCGAAGAATCCTGTGGATAGTGATTAATGTAGATTAAAGGCGTCTCGGTATCTGGATTCGCTTTGAAGACAGAATCCATCCACACTAGGTTTTCGCGTGGAATCTGACCTGGGCTCATGCGCATATTCGGACCCGAGTTGGTCCCCATAAACATAAACCCTTTATGCCTAAAAAAGAAAGTCTCTCCTCCAAACACAGTCCTAAACGTATTAGCACCATTTTCAGACCAATTACCATCGTGATTGCCCGGTATTACATACCAGGGCAATTGTAGACTATCCAAAATTTGCTTTGCCAATTTCAACTCAGCATCTGCGCCAAACTCGGTGATGTCTCCTGAAAGAATTACAAAATCAATCTCTTCTTGACTATTTAAATCATTAACTGTCCTACGCAAATCATCTGCTCCCGTAGCTCCCCCGATATGAGTATCCGTGACATGGGCAAACTTGAAAGATTGCGCGTAGCCTTCAGCAAAAGAAAAGAGAAAAACAATATATAATATACCCTGCCAGATGAACCTCATAATTTAAACCCTTCTATTATTTTTTTTCAATAGCAGAGGAGCGATCGCTCTCCTGATTATCCACATTCAATGTTGATACTGAGTAGAGCCCTTTTGCTGTAATGTCAATTCCCGAGTCCTTAGTAATAGTCAACACTTTTCCCTTCTCATCTTTGTTCGCAAAATAATAGACTATCGATTTTACGTTCCCAGACGCATTCCATTTCAATTGAGTTCCCTCGATCCGGACGTTAGTCGGAGCGGGTGGAACAGGCGCTACACCTCTTCCTAGAAATGGCATTACAACTTTGTCTTTATAAATCGAAGCCAACTTATCCGTAATACCAATCTTATTCATAGTTATGTATTTCGCACTATACATGGCATTGCCGAGCACACGTGTATCTCTATTCGTCAAATCAAATTGTTTTTGCAGTTCATCTGTGGATTGAAAAGCTGAAGGTGCAGTTGCATCTCCAAATTTATAATAACCATGTCCAATCATCACCGCTGCCTCATATCGATTTTGTGCCCAAAAGGCTAAATTTGCTTGAAAATCATTAGACTTGTTACCAATCTCCTGATACAATTGAGGCATCACGATATCTATCCATCCTTCTTGACACCATTTAACAACATCTGCAAACAGGGTATTATAATTGTAATCCCTACTTGGCGCCGGAGATACAGAAAAAACAACAGCTGGCTTAGTGGCTACGATTATATCATATACAGCTTTAATTGCCTTATCTACATTTCCTCGTCTAAAGTCTTGGACGTTACTATATCCTTGACCATATTTAGTAAAATCAGTTTGATCGGAAACCATTTGCCCCGCACTTGAAGGATCTGGATAAAAATAGTCATCAAAATGGATTCCGTCAATATCGTATTTCGTGATTATATCTTTAACGATATCGGCCAATCTTTGTCTAACTTCAGGGACTGCTGGGTTATAAATCTGAATCTTTTCATGATCGACAACCCATTCAGACTTTACTGACGTATGAAGAGCGGGGTATTGAGAACCTGTACCTGTCCTAGTTGCTATACGATATGGATTCATCCACGCATGAAATTCTATATCTCTGGCATGCGCTTCATCAATCATGAATTTAAGCACGTCATAACCGGGGTCTTTACCACGAGTACCAGTTATGGCTACACTCCAAGGCTCATATGGAGAATTATAGAACGCATCCCCCATTGGCTTGACCTGAAAAAATATAGTATTAATATTAAGACTTTTAAACTTTTCAAGGTAATTTATGTATTGTTGTTTTTGGCTGACCACATTATAATCCGTCTGAGGCCAATCCAATCCCCAAGCTGTCGTCATCCATACCGAGCGCATCTCCTTTTTAGGAAACGAAAGTAAAGGACCTGTGATAGGCGGATCTGGATTAGGGACGTCCGGTCCATCTGTTTTTTTACTACAGGCATTTAATAACAGTGCTGTACATACCACGATGACGATATATAAAGAATTTCTTCTCATTTTTTTCTATTTAACAATACGTGAAAAAAGGGATAGTGACCTACTCTAAAAAGTGGATAGAGCTTTGTAAGCGAACATAACCCTATCCAATTTTCTAGATTTAAATCATAAAAACTAATCTTCAGCAACTTTCTTTGGGAATTCAAAGAAAACAAAACCTGCGTCACTTGCTGCAGAATACAACATCAAGGACTCGTCTTTACCTTGTCCATCCTTTTTCACATACCAACCGGTTTGTGAAGCTGGAGAAGTATTCACCGGTCCCATTAATGAATATTCAAATACAGGTTTGATTGACACAGATGAGTTCAGATTTGCCAACGCTTCTGCTACGGTTCCTCCATTTGTGATATTGTAAACAATAAAATTCGTCGGTTCAGACCCAGTCCGTGCGGCTGTTGTCACAATAAGGTATCGCTCTTCATTAAAATAAATAACCCTAGCATCCGAACTTCTGATAGGAATTGCTGTTCTACTCATCGTAAATGAGGGCGCACCACCTTCGTTTACTAATGACACTGGCGCATCATGACCTGTAAAAATGTACTCTCCAGTATTTCCGATACGATTGTACGAAGTCCATGATCCTGCTCCCGTGACAGGTATCGCGAAAACAAAAGGATCGCTTACAACAGTATAATTAGAAACTTTTAGGCGCAGGACTTTGGTGGCAGCATTGTCTCCTAGAAACATGTAACCATTTCCTTGGTCATCTAAACTGACCGAAAAATTATCACCATGTCGAACTCCTGCCCCTGGAATTGTTCCAACATTAATATTAGCAATGACTTCCGGCGCAATACTTGGATCTGTCCAATGATATACTTTTAATGGACTCGCAGCAGTATTACTAGACAAGTTTACGACATAGGAATGTCCATTTACCTGAGCTCCCATGTTCACCGTAAAAGTTCCTTGGGATACGCCTGTCATATTTAAAGTAAGAGGCTTTGTTTCGTTATTCCTAAGGTCCGACACTTTAAGCAAGTGAGATCCCATTGCGTTACGTGTAACAATGAGCACATTATGTCCATCAAACCCGCTACCTCTTGTTGCAGCACCTGCAAAGGCTGCATAAATAGGGTTACCTAAGGGGTTACTCGTATAGTCAAATGTAACTCCTTTCTCAAAATCAGCTCCAAAAACAGGGATTTTCAACCTCAATTTAGCTAAATACTCCCGATAGCGAGGTGCATTCGATACCTTTACGACGATTACCTTCTCTGACTCTCCTTCTTGAAAAGAAACTGGATAAGACTCTTTATCAAGCTGAGCACCTTCGGTTAGTTCCGCTTCAAACTTTAATTTAGAAAAATCCGTTTCAGGAACAATCCTTGGAAAAGAGATTTCTTTTGTTGTTTCATTAACGGTTCCTTCCAATACTATATCTCCATTTGCACCTGCATTTACTATTTTTATAGATTTCAAGACAGTCAGATTTGCCGATGTATCTAATGCTTCAGGCAGATCATCCTTACATGAGGTAAGGATAAGCAACACACAGAGTGTCGCAAGAAGCCCAATTTTTGAATTGTTATATATACTTTTCATTTTAATACAATCTAATAGTGTAGTTGATTAGTTCTGCGGCCATCCCTCGGTTTGTTTTAATAGATAGCCTCTAGTAGAATATTGATCCATCTGAACCAATCCAACAGGAGTTAAATAAGGATTGACGTTAGCTTGATTCAAGAAGGGTAGACGCGGCTTATTTATTGTGTTTTTGTAAAAACCATTCATTTGGGCATCATTAGTACCGTTGTAAATCGTCTCTTGCCCTAACACATTGACCACAGACAATACTCCAACATTTTTAGCAACCAATTCTGAAGGTAGTTCTGCACTAAAGTTTACCCAGCCTCCAGACAATAAATCTTTATTTAAATCATTATCCATATATTCCAACTTAGACCATCGTCTCAGATCAGACAATCTAAACGTTTCAAACGCAAATTCTAAACGTCGTTCTCTTCTAATCTCCCAAAGTAATGGAGAAACGGTGGCATCTCTATTAGGATCGTTCGGAATATTGTCTATACTCAATGTTGCTAGTTGCTTGACACCGCGATCGATGGCTTCTTGTGCAAGTGGACGTTTGCGAATTTTATTAATTGATTTGTCTATATCATCTGATGTCAATGCAGCACCACCAAAAGTCTCCAACTCAGCCTTTGCCTCTATCCAATTTAAAAGTACTTCAGCATAACGTAATACAGGAGCATCCGTTTCATTTTTATTACCAGTAAATTCTGCAGGCAATGTTTTCCCCTCTACTTTGACCATTTTTTCGACATCACGGGGAAGATATTTTGTGATATATACCATTGCCCCTTTATTTAAAGGATTGGGCTTACTGTAAAAAGTCGCTTCAAATCTAGGATCGCGAGTCTTAATCAAATTACTCAAATCGAACTTATTAGCGTTCATTTCTGAAGAATTTTCCCAAGAATAACCATCCGTACAGAGATAAGCCTTCATCAAATCAGAAGTTGGACCGTTATTGGTTGACTCTTGCAAGTTTCCAGCAGAAGCAACAGAATGCGTGACACCCACCGTAGCATCATACGTCCGATACAAAATCATCTCTTTGTTACCCTTCAAATCTTTTGAAGTAAATAATGTCTTATAATCTGTTACAATATCGTATTTACCGCTAGAAATCACCAGACTACCGGCTTCCTCGGCAAGTTCGTAGAACTTTTTTGCCCGATCCTGATTCTTGTAGTAATACTTTTGCCAACTAGCTTCATACAAGGCTAGGCGAGAAACAAAACCCGCAGCCATGTATCGGTTTAGATTTTGGTCACCATCGTTCAACCTAATATTTTGCAATGCAAACTTCCAATCTTCGTACACCGCATCCATAACAGCGTTACGAGAATCTCTTGGTTTATATAGGGCATCTAAATCTAAATCGGAGACGACATGATCATAGTAGGGTATATCTCCGAAGGACTGCACTAACGTTGCATATCTGAAACCTCGAAAGAATTTTCCAACTCCTGTCCAGTGAGCTTTGGCCTCGGGAGTAAGAATACTAGTCATTTTCTCTTCAATCCGATCCAACATAATATTTAATGAAACAATTGTAGTATAGCTCCAAATCGAACTATTCGGTACAGATCTCGTAAAATTCATCTGATTTCCAAGTATAACCATATCATCACTATTAGTGAAACCAATCAATGGAGACCCACCACCAGAAAATCCACTTTCATATCCCACAAAAAATTCTGTATAATATTTATTGGCATAGAGTCTCACCATATCTTCACTTATCCATGCATTGACGTTATCGTCCAAAGTCGTCAATGGAGGTCGATCTAGAAATTTTTCACAACTAGAGAATAAAAGCACTAGAGCCACTACCGCAGATATATATTTAGTTTTCATCTTTTTCATCATTTAACGGTTAAAATCCAATTTGTATACCCATTGAAGCTGATTTAAACGTCGGGTTAGATGTACCCGTGCGTCCTAAATTATAGCTATTGCCAGATTTCAGCATTGAATATCCCGAAATAGCCTCAGGATCAATCGGAAGCCCCCTCAGCTTATCAAATGTAAACATGTTTTCAAGTGACACAAATATTCGTGCATTTGAAATCTTTATGCGATTTAACAAAGAAGTCGGAACAGAGTAGCCAAACGTTATATTTTTAATCCGCATATAAGCCATATTTAACATATACTTAGACTGCGCACGCATCACATATCCTTCATCAGCGCCATTTAAATTCCAAGCCCTAGGATAAAAAGCATCTATACGATCGGGTTTCCAATAGTCGCCAGCGATTGCCTGCGGCATAGCCCCTTCTTTGGCATAATATCCTGGAATTGCCAACTGCCCAGAACCCCAGATGCTTCTTTTACCTACACCTTGAAGAAACACAGAAAAATCAAACCCCTTATAATCAGCACCTAACCTAAATCCATATTGATATCTGGGTGTAATATTTCCAATCACTACTCGATCTCCTGGGTCTCCATTCGTCCCCTTTCCTGCATCTATATATCCATCTCCATTAACATCTACAAACTTCACATCTCCAGGACTTATCAATAAGGTCTGGTTACCATCTTCAAAATAGGTTTGATAAACAGGATTGTCACCCGCTAACATATTTGTTTTTTTGCTGGTTCCATTATAAACAATATTCGTTTGGACAAATGCTCCCTGATCATCATACACAAAGTCTTCCTTTTGAAATAAGCGATCTGTTACAAACCCATACACATCTCCAAATTTTCGACCCGTAGAATATGTCGTTCCTAAGCTTCTATTTTCCCAAGGAGTATTCCAATCTGCACTCTTGGTAATCATCGTTTCAGCATCTGAGATATTAGCATTAAGGGTCAATCTAAGTCCATTTTCAAATTGGTGGTTATAATCAATCTCCAATTCCCAACCTCTAGTCCTCAAGTTACCGTAATTGCCTAACGGAACACCTCTTCCAAAAGTAGCTGGCAGCGATTCTCCAGAGATAATCATATCTTGGGTCGACCTTTGAAACCACTCCCCAGTAACTCCAAGCTTATCATTAAAGAATCTCAAGTCAGCACCAATATTTAAGTGTTCGATATTTTGCCAGCTTAATCCATCTCCCACAGCTCTAGGTGTGCTTAATTCGAAAAAAGGAGTTCCAGCGCCAGAAATCCAACTACTACCGCCAATAAACATTTCGGCTTTATAAAGGCCATTATCTATTGATTGGTCACCAATAGATCCCCACGAAGCACGTAGTTTGGCAAAGCTTAGAATAGGGTTCAGGGATTCCATGAAATCCTCCTTTGAAATCACCCACCCTCCAGAGACAGATGGATACCACTGCCAACGCATATAAGACGGAAATAGAGAGGAAGCATCATATCTCAAATTTGCCTCAACCAAGTACTTATCTTTAAAAGCGTAATTAGTCCTTCCAAAAAAACCAATCTGCGAATCCCAATCTCTATTCCCATTGGCTGTTTGTGTTCCCACCGCAAATGGAAATTGAGGGTTCTCGTTATTCACAACCTGTG
The DNA here is from genome assembly GCA_000783305.1 of Sphingobacteriaceae bacterium DW12. Lineage (GTDB taxonomy): Bacteria > Bacteroidota > Bacteroidia > Sphingobacteriales > Sphingobacteriaceae > Sphingobacterium. The sequence continues at coordinate 88,053 of JROE01000010.1, forward strand.
TCTTATTCGACCAATGATTATTCCACTTGTTCGTCACCAAGTTAGTCCCAGCCATAAACTTAAATTCGTGCTGATCGTTCAGATTTAGCCGATAGGTTGAAAATGCATTTAAGGTTTGTTTCCTTGCAACATACGAGCTTTGATAGTAATATGTTGCACTTGGCAACACATAGTCAGTCATTGGAAATTGATAAGCCTGCATACCACCATTATCGACAGGCAGACCATTCTCATCTACAAACACATTATTTCCGTTTGCATCCTTCAGCGGTTCGACTCCATACCAATGTGTCTTACCTTTTACTGCCACAAGCGAAGAGACAGACTCTCGACTATCTGTACTATACGAATAGTCAGCTTGCAAATCCCAATTCTTAGTAAAATTTAGGGTAGTGCCCAGATTCAAGTTCATATATCTTTTAGTATCTTCTGCCGGAGTTGAAGTCCGCGCAGAATATGCTGGATCGATAATATCTTGGCCATTTTCCTGCACGCCTATTGGGAATAAACGGCTCCAACGGTATAAGTAGAGCCATGGGTCTGCCCCGAAACCTGCCGAGTTGTTTGAATTAGGGTACCGCTTCGTTCCTTCAGAATACATCATCCCTCCACGCATCGTAAGAAAATTCGACACTTTAGTTGATACATTTAAAGTAGGGTTGATACGGCGAAAGTCATCTTTAACCGCAGGTTTCATCATTCCTTTTTGTCCAAGGTATCCCAGACTAAAATTATAAGTAGTATTTCCTGATTTACCATTCAAACCTAAATTGTGTAAATGCGAAAACGCATTATTCTTAACCATCGCAGCAACCGGATCGTATATACGATAACCAAATTTCTGCGTGCCATCCCACATCCAATCCCGGCCATATACGACAGGATCATCATTTCCAACCACTCCTCCATACTTATCTTGCCATTCCTTAATTTTTTCGAAACTATTGCGGTCTATACGCCAGAATCCTCCAGCAGGGCCAGCAGTCTTCATATTTTCGTGGGCATCTAGGGTATACTCCAATCCATCAATCCCGGCCACCTCAATTTTCTTAAAAGGGGATTGCCACGATAGGTTATTGGAGTAAGTCACTTTGACACCGTCCGTTTTTGCTCCCTTTTTTGTAGTAATCAAGACTACACCAAACGCCGCTTTTGCTCCATAAATTGAAGCTGATGCAGCATCTTTTAGTACAGTAACGGTTTCAATATCATTGGGATTAATCACCATAATACTTGGTACTTCCACATTATCCACCAAGATTAACGGGTTACTACTTCCATTGACTGAACCAACTTGTCCCCGTATCCTCATAATAGGATCAGAACCTACCTCACCACTTGGCACAACCACCGAAAGACCTGGCACAGCGCCCTGAAGCCCTCGTCCTGCGTCCGAGATTGGACGTCCGCCCATTACCTTTTCTACATTTACCGAAGAAACAGCACCTGTCAAGTGTGCTTTCTTTTGTGTTCCGTAACCAACAACAACGACCTCCTCAAGCGATGACTCATCGGTCGCCAAGGTAACATTCAAATTGTTCGAAGAGACATTAACATCCCTCGACTTATACCCCACACTGGTAAACCGAAGTGTACCCCCCAGTGCTGCATTAATCCTATAGTGTCCATTGGCATCTGTCTGAGCGGAAGTCGAAGACCCAACAACCGTTACAGTCACCCCTGCCAAAGGACCGTCTGCTCCTGTCACTGTACCTTGTACAGTATTTTGCACTAGCCTTTCCGAAAAGTAGCCAGTAGCAGCTGATAGATTAGAGAAATTTGCTACTCGATCAGCATGGACATCTGTAGACAAAACTAATCCCAAAGCAACAGAAAAAAGTATAGTTTTCCTCATTCGTTAGTTTGTTAAATAATAGGTTGCAATCATATTTAGTTCAAAATTGTAATAGACCCTGTATTTGAGAAACCAATTCAAACACTAGTAATAAAGATTAGCTAGGCATTTCTCAATGATTACTCAAAATCCTTATATAACAGATATTTCTTCCGCATCTGTTTGTATTTCCTCAACTCGTCATTCCAAGAGTCTTTGATCTCCTGTTCGGACTTTCCCACCAATATTTGCTTTCTCAACTCATCTGTACCAGCCAGTTTATCAAAAAAATCAGCCCTTGCAAAGAATTTAGTTTTATCTGGCATCTTGTTATAAAAGTCTAACAAGTACTTTAAAGTGAATTTCTGCTCAGCTGCAGGAAGCTCCCTAAGGTCAATTCCGTAGTTGGTGACACCTTTACCTTCTACATGCTTAGACATCCCTGCCCGAGAAGTAGGTGTAAATGTAAAATCACCATATACAGGATTTGTGTATCCGACCACTTGAAACGGCCAGTCTGTACCTCGCCCCACTGAAATATCAGTACCTTCAAATAAGCATAAAGAGGTATATAAACGTACAGAAAGGGGATTGGGTAGACTAGGAGAAGGTATCACCGGAAGGTCATACATCATGGAATGATCGTAATTTTCAACCGCTATTACGGTCAATTTGCATTCGACTCCGTTCTCCAGCCATTTCTCTCCGTTGATCATTTTCGCAAGCTCCCCTACGGTCAAACCATGAATCATAGCAATTTTATGAAAAGAAACATTCGACTTGAACTTATCATCCGTACGAACCGGACCGTCTACTTGATCCCCATTAGGATTCGGGCGATCGAGCACAATCAATTCTTTCTTATGTTTAGCACAAAGTTCCATCACCCGATGAAGGGAAGTAATATAAGTATAGAATCGAGCCCCCACATCCTGCAAATCAAATATCATCACATCTATAGACTGTACAATAGAGTCTTGCTTTTCGTTCCCTCCATATAAGGTATAGAGCGGCACACCTGTCTTCTTATCTACATCATTACTCACCTTTTCCCCTCTTTCAACATCCCCTCTAAACCCATGCTCTGGCGCAAATCCGAATTTTAAATTAACCTTCTCCCGCAGTAGCACATCTAATAAATGTTCGTCACCGACAACAGAGGTCTGATTACCCATCAAGCCCACCTTCTTTCCTTCTAAAAGAGGTAAATACACCGATATACGATCTGCTCCGGGGATAATTTTCATTTCGCGCCTATCATTTTGGTCGACCCTTTGCCTGCGCGAATCTTTAAATTTCCCAATACAAGCATAGGTTAATATGCACAAACAAATAGTCCCTAAAATGACGGTGTAGTTTCTCATAATTTAGTGTTAATAAAAAAAGTAAATGGTCATTATTATGCACAATTACCTCGCAAACTCTCATAAAACAGAATAAAAATAAGCGAATATTGTCGATTTAAGCAAAATAAAAAATCAAAAACGCATCATTAAGTTAAAATTATTTGCAAAAACAAGAGATTAAGTAAATTTTGCAGACAAAATAAATAATCACAAACACCACAAAACAAGCAACTTAAATCATAAAAAACTACATCAACAGTGTATAAGAAACACCTAAATGTAACAAATAGAATACAAATAAGAAAATGTAAAATAATGCACAATAATGCACACTCCTTATGCAATCATTTGATGAAGGTTGGAACCTCGCGTCGAAATAAAAAAGAGTGATTCAATAAGAAAAGGATAGTGGCTTGAAAATAGGCTTTAAATATTTAATTTCAGGACACCATAGTAGACAGTATTAGAGAATGACCCAACATAAAACAGATGGTGGAGCCTCATCTGCCAGTCTCTATTTAGAAACCCTAAAGTTTCGAAGGTGTTCGCGGTTCAACTGACTGCGTAACCGCTTCATGAAGCCCAGCCCAGGGTCGGACTTCCCCGTGATGTAGTTCGGATCAGTCTCTTTCCACCACGCTGTATTCTTTAGTTGCTTATATTCCAAGTGACCAATTACCATCTCTATGGGATACTTTTGAGCCAACTTATCGATTAGCTGTTTATTAGCCTTAAGCTGAGCATCCGTCAGCGGGTTTTTCTCACTACCTATATTTTCAATTCCAATAGCACAGTAATTCAATCCTATAGTATGCCTAGCAAATATCGTATCCGGCAGGAACTGATAAATGGTACCGTCACGATCGACTACATATTGGGAGGAGACATTCAATTTACTAGCCTTTGTCAACTCAGGCCGCCCTGGTAACAGCACAGGATTAAACGTGTTAAAAGTCGCCTTTACGCTATTATTTGCGGTCCAGTGCACCACGATTATCTGCGGAGTTATGCTAGCAGTCTCTTGTTTAAGCCCATGCCTAATCTGTAGATATTCCACCGAAAGTCGTTCACGCTCCGCATTCCATGTTATCGGTGTCTGGATAATTTTGAGCTTTTGAGCTTCAGTAGAAAAATACGATAAAATTAGAAGGGTGACGAGCATTAAATTTTTCATATCAATCCAATATACGAAGAAGTTCGTCAATTAACGACCTTCTTCGTACAACTCAAAAACCTTTGCTAACACAGTTCTTTATTAATGGATAAGTACAACACTCGTTTTACTTATCCCAAAATATAGGCTTTGCCAAATACCCAACTTTAGTTGCCTCAGGATCTTGCTTTAAAACCTGATCGATGTTATAATTTATCGAATACGATGCCACAGCAAAACGTCTCGGCCACATAGTTGTATTTGGAAATTCTTGGGTAAATACATGTCCGGGACGCTTGAACCCCTTATAAATACCTGTGGCTTCATTATACTCATTAGTAGCATCTGTACAATAATTCATCCTACGAACATCAGAAAATATTTCTGGAGAATAGGACAAGGCAATATACTTTTGGATCATAATGTGGCTCAATGTCAATTGTCCCGCATTCTGCACGACTGAAGTGCTATTTAAGTAAGGTCCAGCATTGAGCCCCATTTGCTCTATATGTGCACGAATCCCTGCTCTATACGCACTCAATACCGATACCTGCTCCCCCTTTTTGAGATAAACCTCAGCCTCAATAAACCGCATCAACGTCCTTATTCACGCTTCAAACAGAAGACAGAGGAGCTCTCTAACCCACTACAGAAATATTCCCCGTTTGGAAACCCAATTACTCGATTTGAATTTGCATTATTTAACCACGGCCTCATGACAAAGACAACTATACTTCTAGCAAACATTCTTACCATTCAAGTCCCGCAAAGACGTGACATCGTCATACCTTATGAATCGACATAAAAAAAAAGAAGATGCAAAAGCACCTTCTTTCACCAAAAATAAAAACCTCAAGATTACAATACGCCCGCAGAGCGTACAGATGCTATCGGTGTAGCAGCTCTAAACCCAGCCAGTGTATGAAGATAAATCCGGCCAATATTAGCATTCCACCAATCAGCATAATCAATCATATTACCCGCACTATTTCTCACCTTTAAACTACCTTGATCAGACCCATCTGCGCCTATCAGCCTAATCCGATAGTCAATGCGGGCACTACCTGAAGAGATCTCCACCGTTTTGTTGACAGTCACTGGCTCCCAACCCGTTGCCTCACCAAAAGCGACAGGAGGTCCCAAATTTGCCCAATCACTTTTCTGATTTGTAGTATTATCTACTATATACTGAAACTGATACTGCAATTTCAGAGATGTAGGTACGCCAGTAGTTTCGTATAGAAAATTAGAAAATTTTATCCAAGCAGTAGTACCTGTAAATTCGGTAGTCACTTTAGGATAAGGCGTCTCATTCTTAATAATTACTGGGGGTTTGTTAAAATCATGAACAACGAGATTGTATTTACCAGCAGGCAGATCAAAACTCTGATCATAGGCAAGCGTTAGACTATTAACAGCTCCTCTATACAGCTTTAGACTAACTGCTCCGGGTTTCGTCGTAAAGAATCTCCCTACCGCACCACTAGGTATAAAATTATAGGTCGACAATGGCGTCGTCTCATTGGTCAATAGTTCACCGTTTAACTCGACCTTATTTATATTATTTGCTGTTCCGGTAGTTAGGGGCACCATATAGAAGATTTGGAACTGCGCTGTGGTTTCGTCATCCACCAATGTTGCTTTATATTCTACAACATGTTTTTCACAGGCAGTCGAGAATAGTACACACGTTAGGATTAACAATAATTTATTTAGATTTTTCATTTGAAATATATTTAAATTGCAACAAAAGCTGCGGTATATATCATAAAACACTTCTCTATTTTGGCATATCGCCAGGATAAGCAAACCAAGGTATCGACGTCTGATAGTTGTCGGCCGTACCCGGAATAGGCTTTAATCCTTCCAATGCAGGAAGATTCCACATGTATTCAGAATTAAAACGTGGTCTCAACCTATAACTTGGCGAACCTTCATTTCGAATATCATAAGCTCCTTTTCGACCTTCAACTTGAGCGGGCGCCAGATAAAGCCCCTTATATACTTTAGAGGAATTAGTATCCCATTTTTGCTCCAGTTGCGCTTGAATCCATCCATTTCCGTTACTCGGATACTCTCCATTATAGTCAATATCGTAATGATATTTACGCATATCAACCCAAGCCTCGGTAGCACCCCAAGGATAAAGTGCCACCCATTTTTGCATCATGATATGAGAAAGCGTTAATTCAGACAAACCACCCACAAACGGGCCATTAATATACTCACTCCCCAATGTATTGAAAAGTTCCTTGGTGATTTTATCACCACCTGTAGGGCTACCTTCTTTGCCTGGGTAAATATATCGAGCTGTAGTCTTCACATCTGCGTCAACACCTTTTTTAAACGACTCAAATGCTTCCGACACACGACCTAATTTCCAGTAAGCTTCGGCCAAACATAACTGAATCTCCGCATATGTGGTCAGAATATACGGAGCATCATCTCGATAAATCCAACGGCCAGTTCCATCGTGTACAGCTCCACTAGGTACAGAAGCTATCGTTCTTCCATAAAAAGATGGAGCCTGTCCGACTGGCCCCACTTTGGCCGTAAACGTTCCTCCGTAATACTTGTAAGTTTTTACACTATCTGCATTATTCAGATATAGGTAATTAGGGTTGCTGACCGTCGATAATTTCACAGCCACTCTAGGATCAAAATGCCCTTTAACTTTCAATAAGGTATCTGCTACGATTTGCTTTGTTGCGAGTTTGAAAGGATAGTACGGGTTATTGGTTTCTCGAATCTTATCCCCTGTAGATTGGTCGTATTCAGGCACCGTACCCGTGAGCACCTGCACTGCATACTCATGCTGAAAATAATCATATGTCAAACTTCCTCGCGCGGTACCCCAAAAATTGTTGTAACCCGTATAAGGCGCCTCTTGCGAACCACCAGCGATTTTCAGCGTAGCGTCATCATCCGGACTTTGGAAAGATTTCATAGCTGCCTCGATGAGCTCTTGCGCATACTTATCTTTGAAATCGCTTTTATTACTCAGGGAAGCTAGATTACGTACAATCACTGCGTAGGCAAACTTAATCCACTTGGATTTATCGCCACCATATATATAATCATTACCACTAATTTTCGTTCCATAATCATGATTATCTTCACGCTCTAACAGCTCAACTGCGGTATGAGCCCACCCCCTTACCTGCTCATAAACAGCGTCCTGATAATCATAATTATGAGAGAGAAGTTCCGGCACAAAAGCATCCTTCATTGGTACCTCTCCATGAATCTTCGTCAGGGCATCCCAACTGAACGCCTTAATAGCATAGCCAATCCCCGCCAATGTCCAATCTTCTGCTTCTAAAGATTGATTAATCATATTCTCCAAATTCATTCCTTGGTTCCAATAGACCACCCTCCACATTTCCCCTCCTGCATCACTTCCCAATGAATAAAAGTGATTGGCAAAGGATGTGTACGCTGTTGTCCCCATCATCTGCGTCATGGGACCAATAGCACGACCATCCCAGTATATCCCTTGGTACTGCTGCGTAATATTCGCCAGATACAAGTAGCCTTCCACATAATCGGGTGCATCGATATTTTTATTTACATCTAAGTATTTTTCACAGCTCCCCATTACCAATAGAAAGGGAATGAGTATATATATTAACTTCTTTTTCATGTTTTCCTATTTAACTTTAGTTCAATGTTAGACTCAATCCCACTGAAAAACCACGGGGGTTAGGTATAGACCAAATATCATAACCCTCACCCCCAGTCCCTCCGGCTGCAGCTGAGACTGTATTGCCCACTGCATCTATTCCCGAATAATTAGTCCAGGTCAACAAGTCATTTCCCACAAAGTAAACGTCCATCGCAGAAATTATCTTCCCACGACTTAAGAACTTTTTCGGAAGCCGATAAGAAAGCCGCAGTTCTTGTAACCTTACATAGTTTACATCTTTCTCTAACCAATCCTCATCTCCTCCTCCAAATATCGTGGTTCCGTAAAGTCGATAATCAACTCCAATATTATTCTTGGTAGGTGTATCTGTATTTTCGTTTCCATCCCTTAACACTCCATTAAAGACATATGGACCTCTTTCGCGCAAATCGACCGACTCCCAGCTTGTCCCATTCGTCATCATCGTCCGTTTAGTACCATTGATAACGGTTGCTCCAAAGCGCCCAGCAAACAGCCCAGAGAGTCGAATATCTTTGTAGGTCAATGCGGTCGTCACACCGAATCTAACTTTAGGTTCTCTATCACCAATTACAGACCATTGAGCTTTAGTGATAGGCAGCCCTGTACTTGGACTGACCAACACCTCTCCCTTGTCATTTCTTTCGTAAGCTAACCCCGTCAAGGTAGTAATGGGTTGTCCCACCATTATACCATTACGCACATTTCCTGAATTCCAAGTATATGCGTTATAATATTCTGTCACATTTTCTGGGAGATACAAGACTTTAGACTTTCCTTGTGAAGCGTTCACACCTAGATTCCAAGTCAACCCATTCGTCTTCTTTATAATATCTCCATCGATATGACCTTCCCATCCCCAAGTCTTAAACGTCCCCACATTCATATTGTTCAATACAAATCCAGTTGCATAGCTCAATCTAAAACCCTTTACAATCTGATCGGCATTTCTCGTCCCGAAATAGGTGAAACTCGCATTGACTCTATTGTTGAACAATCTCAAATCTATACCACCTTCATGTGCTGTCGTCATTTCTGGCCGTAGATTTGGGTTAGGCCCAGTAGTCCCATATTGAAACCCTCCACCTGTTAATTCGCTATATACAAGCTGAGGTGCTATTTCAAGAGGCCCTGCATCCTTACCCACTTGCGCCACGGACCCCCTTAGCTTAACATAGTTAATCGCTGGGATAGCTTTCATAAATTCTAAATCAGATAGAATGAATGACCCCTCAATAGCAGGATAAAAATAGGTATTGTTGTTCGTCGGTAAGGTAGACGACCAGTCGTTACGGCCTCTTAGCGTAATGAAAGCAATATTGTCGTATCCAAACTCCATTTGGGCAGAAAGAGCTTGTATCCGCCTTTTCGTATTTCTTTGAGACCCTGTTTGAGTAAGCGGATTCGTATTGTTAATCGACTGAAAATCTGCGACAGTAAAGTCAGTACCATTTACAGCCGATCGTGTCACACCATTTTCCATCTGATGATACCCCACCTGTCCTGAAAAGGAAAGCTTATCATTTAGGAACTTATTATTATATCCCGCTAGGATATTGATCGTGGGGTCCGAAAAATTAGCTTGTACTAAATTATATTGCCCAACTCCAGCATTTTTATTCGCATAGTAAGGATGAGTGGATGTTTCAAAAGTCTGCATTCCGACATCCCAACCAACTTGCGCGCGAAGAAACGTGTTTTCAATAGGCGTAAAATTCATCGCAATATTACTTAGAAATCGATCTGATTTGTCATAAAACTTATTCTTATTCATCGCAAAAAGCGGGTTTAGAAGATCTTCATCCAAATAATAGTCTGGCTTTCTCATATGACTCCCATCAGCAGCAAGATAATTGCTTACATCATCCACTATCGGCCACAGCATGGCCCGATACAATGGTCCATCAGTCCCTCTCAGCACTTTATCATTCCCGATTTTAGTATACTGCATCGAGCCTTCAAATTTAAGCCATGGGGTTACCACAGCTTGCCCCGACAAACTTAAACTGGTTCTATCATATCCAGTACTCTTCAATACACCATCTTGCCCCAGCTGTGAGAAACTAGCCCGTATTGTTGCTTTCTCCGACCCTGCATCAACCGAGACATTATGCCTTTGCTGTGTCCCAGTTTGAAGTATAGCGTCAATATTATCGTACAATCGCATCCCCTCTGGATACAGACCTCCGAAACGAGCAGTATTATAATAATTTGTAGTCCCATAGTTACCATTGGCATATTTGGTCTGCATATCCGGATAGCCGTATGCTTTGTCCCATTTGAAATAATTACTGTAAGTAATAGTTCCTTTACCTGCTTTACCTTTTTTTGTGGTGATAATTATTGCACCATTGGAAGCATCAGAGCCATATAGCGCAGCAGCTGCAGCACCTTTCAAAACCGTTATAGACTCGACATCCTCAGGATTAAAATCACTCCCTCTAGATGCAAAATCAAGATTTCTGACGGAATAGGTATCCCCACCGCCACCAGCCATACCCAGCGGATCGAATGTCGAATTATTCATCGGCACACCGTCGACGACATAAAGAGGTTGGTTATTCCCTGATATGGATGTGATATTTCTAAGTACTACCGTTGATGACGACCCTGGAGATCCACCCGTAGAAGTAACATTAAGTCCCGGAACTCGTCCAGCAAGAGCAGAAATAAAGTTCTCTCTCCCCGACTCGCTAATCGTTGATCCGTCAATTTGCTGTACAGAAGAACCAATAGCACGGCTCACCCGCTTCATGCCAAACTCCGCTGTAACCAGCACTTCATCCAAGGCTTGTTCGGACAAAGCCAGCGATACGTTGATACTGTCCCCAGCACTTACCGTCTGTTGCACCTCTTTAGCTCCAATGGATCTAAAAATAAGCACGTCCCCAGGGCTTGCCTGGATAGAAAAACTTCCGTCCGCGTTCGTCTGCGTACTCGCCGACTTACCCTTGATAAGGACCGTCACACTTGATAATGGCGTACCGTCGGTTGAATTGGAGACTTTCCCCGTCACGGTTTTCTGTTGCGCCATCAAACTGGCTGATATGAGCATCAGCCCAAAAAATAATAAGAGTAGTTTTCTCTTCATGTTTGACAGTTGGTTTTTAGGTTAATAAAAAACTTGATAGGAGCAAAAGGTTAATGTGCTTTTGTTCATATACTCAGGCAATTAGTCTCACAATGTTATGAAATAAATTTTAAAAAATGCATTTTTATGCAAAACTTTATTAAAAATAATAACAAACAAAAGCAAATGCATTTATTTGGACACATCACATTGCTATCAAAAACCAACCTAAACAATCAAATTCAACGATTAAACATAAAAAAGCCTGATAATTTAAATTATCAGGCTTTTTTCTTCAAAAACGCAAAAATGTCACAACGGCGCAAAAAAATGCAAACCTATTTAACTTGATATATCCCCATCTCTCCTTCGTTTTCCAATGGATCTACCGCTTTCACAACAATCATCTTCAATTTCTTCCCGTTTTGTTCCTTTGCAAATTCTTTACTCAATACATCCGGCATCACTATATCATATTGCCACACCCCTCCATAATTGACATACACCAACCATTTGCTTACCTGTGCAGAGCGTGGATGCGACCATTTTACAAATACCGAGGTCTTATGAGATTCGCCATGCACAAATGGAGCTGACAAATAAAAAGAAGTCAACCAAGGAGTCCTTGGAACCAACGCCTCTTTACGATATGGCCCTTCAGACACCGCATTGGTCATTCCCGGATTTTTGGTCAGTCCAGCTATACTCCAATGAATTGCACCAATACTATTGGGTATTTCCTGTCGCGTGACTGCGATTTGACGTACAATTTCACTTGAGTATTCTGGCGCTCGTTTACCCACCGTATTAATCCCCGGCCACAAGTGGCGGCCCATGGTATTTTCACTCTGCCACCAACGTAATAAAGTCGTAAAACTTTGCTTCGCTGGCTCTATTGGCCAATAAAGCTGTGGAGCGAAGTAATCAATCCAACCTTTATTTAACCAAAGTTTGGCATCCGCATACAACTGGTCATATTGACTAGACCCCTGTATTCCCGACGGGTATCCGGGTTTCCAAATCCCAAAAGGGCTAATACCAAATTTCACGTGATTTTTTTCAGCCTTGATTTCTTTGTAAATTCGTTCCACAAACGTATTCACACTATTTCTCCGCCAATCGGCACGTGATAGTCGTCCACCACTCTTAACATAAGCGTTCCAACTCTGTGTATCAGGAAAATCCTGCCCTCCATTATACTCCGCATAAGGATAGAAGTAATCATCGAAATGGACACCATCAATATTATACCGTTTGACAATATCCAATACTACTCGCGATGCATGGTCCTGCGTAGATTTCATTGACGGATCGAACCAATAGTATCCCTGCTTCAATTTGACAACTGACTCTGGCATTCTCTTCACCATAGACGACTCTGTCACCTGACCACTTGTCCCGTGATGTGCTCGGTAAGGGTTGAGCCACACGTGAAGCTCTAGCCCTCTTTTATGCGCCTGTTCCACCCAAAATTCCAATGGATCGTAATATGGAAAAGGCGCCTGGCCTTGCTGCCCAGTCAGAAATACCGACCAAGGTTCATACGCACTCTTGTACAATGCATCTGCAGCTGGACGCACCTGAAAAATCACAGCATTGAAGCGATTGGCTTTCAAAAAGTCAAGAAGTGAAATTGCTTCCTGCTTCTGCTCCTCCGTAGACAGGTTATTCTTACTTGGCCAATTTATATTAGCCACAGAGGCTACCCAAGCCGCTCTAAATTCACGCGGTATCTCTGGAAGATTTATTTGCTCCACGTCAATTTTCTCTTTCTCTTTTTTGACAATTGGTGCCTCTACTTTAGAAAGTTCGACAGGAGTAGTATCTATCTGCACCACCGTTGTAGGTGCGACAAGTACAGGCTGGCTTTTGCCCCTTTTCTTTGATGAACACGCACTTATCACAGCGACCACCAAACCCAACACAATAAAATAGACTACCTGTTTCTTCATATAATTTCAATAAACGATGCCAGAATCGACAAAATGTAAATGACAAAACTACACTTTTCGACGTTAACCCAAGATCAAAATCTTAAATTTCAAGAATCAAGCTATTGAAAGACAGGAACTCCTTCATAAAATACTTGCTCTAGATTAAAAGAATCATCAAATACAATAATATTTGCACGCGCGCCTTTTTCTATTCTTCCCAAATCTGCACGTCCGATAAGATCCGCAGGATATTGTGTGGCCATCCGCAATGCTTCATCCAAAGGCACCCCCACTTTATTTACGGCATTCTTCACCGCCCCAAGTAGTGTTAATGCGGATCCAGACAACGTCCCGTCTGGAAGTACATAATGGTCTTCGTTCAGTATATGATGGTAGATTCCCTTATCACATGGAGCTACCGCATCTGTAATCATAAAAAGGCGGTCCCCCATCAAGCGTTTTGCCACTCTAGCAGCTTCAAAACTCACATGTATCCCATCAAGAATAATACTTGCCTGAGCTTGGCCATGATTAAATACCGCCCCAGGAAGCCCTACCTCTCGATGGTGAAAACCAGACATTGCATTAAAAAGATGCGTCGCTGCAACAATACCTTGGTCAAACGCGTTAGTGGCCTCTTCAAAAGTTGCATCGCTATGTCCCGCACTTATTCGCACACCCTTTTCAAGCAAAAGCTCTAGGCTATCGGTATCCAGCAATTCAGGAGCTACAGTCATCATCTTGACCAATCCCAATCCATCTTCATTCAACAAATCCGCTATTTTCTCCTTACTCGGTGTGATTATTAGCTCGGCTGGATGCGCCCCTCGCTTCTTAGCATTCAAAAAAGGCCCCTCCAGATGCAATCCCAAAGCAACTTTAGGAGGATTTGCATTTACAATAGCGATAGCTTGTTTAAAAACATCAATGGTATTTGTTGCCAAGCAGAGAAGGTAAGATGTACAACCTTGCCCCAATAATGTCTGGTCAATCTTCTGAATGGACTCACTGCACAGCTCCGCAGAAAAAAGCTGATCTCCCGCACCATAAATTTGTAAATCAATCAGCCCAGGCGCGATATTTGCTCCTTTAACATCCACAATAGTTGCATCAGGAGGAAGCATATCAACTCCCACGACCTCAGCAATATGCTCATCATTTAGCAAGAGAACCTGATTTTTTAGTACTTGAGTTCCCGTATAGATAATTCCATTAATAAGTGCTGTATTCATTTCTTGATTTCTAATTATCATTTTTTCAATCAGCCCGCAATATTACGAGCAGAATCATTTTTTTAATAGGGCCGCAATAAAGGAACCAACCATCCTCCCAATTCCTTAGGTCCGTGTACGATTCCATTAGATATAAAGATAGCCATTGGTAATATCAATTAAGGTCCGTAAATTAGCATTATGGATTCTTTTAACAAAAAAGATAGCGAAAAACCTGTCAATTCAAACATGAGATTAATGCGTAGCATTAATATTATTGCGATTTCGATTTTCGTTCTCGCTATTCTTTTTAAAGTCATTCAATATCTCTTTTTTAAATAACCGAACGATAAATGTCACAGAAAATCATTTTAAATACCGAAAAAGCACCATCGGCCATCGGCCCTTACAACCAAGCCATCAAGGCAGGAAATACACTATATGTCTCGGGACAAATCCCACTCATTCCAGAAACAATGGAATTAGTCTCAACAGGCGTCCGGGATGAGGCACATCAGGTCCTCAAAAATGTAGAGGCCATTTTGAGCTACGCAGGCTACACGTTCAAAGATGTTGTAAAATCGACGATTTTCCTAAAAGATATGGATGATTTTGCCACCGTAAATGAAGTTTATGCACAATACTTCACACTAGACCAACCGGCACGTGAATGTGTTGCTGTGGCCACGCTTCCAAAACACGTTAATGTAGAAATCTCCGTCATTGCTTGGAAAGACTAGCGAGCAATCATCCACAAGATAGCGAAAGCCGCGAAAAATACTTTTTAGCGGCTTTTTTAGCACCCGTGATATGGGGATTCATGTCCGTACCCGTCAGACTGGTCAAAGCTTGGCCTGCCGAAGATATTCTATTTTACAGGATTCTAGTTGCCGTGGTAGTATTATGGAGTTTTATCTTCATCTTCAGAAAGAAAAAGCTACATCAGGACTATTTTCATTTTCGCTCTTTGCCTCCCCTGGAAAGGAAAAAGGTCATTTATCTAACGCTAATGGCTGCCTTCCTTATTTTCGGAAACTGGTACACCTATATTTACTGCATTAATAACGTAAGTGTACAGGCAGGTGCTTTCGCCTATATACTCTGTCCATTGATCACGACCGCAGCAGGGTACTTTCTCTTAAAGGAAGAGCTTTCAAAAATCAAAAAAACTGCACTCTTTTTAGCCTTTGGCAGCGTGATTATGTTGGCTACAGGCTCATTGACCGAAGTCCTATGGTCCATCACCATTGGCGGCCTATATGCTTTTTACTTGGTCATACAGCGTGTGGTGCAGGGCTTTGACAAACTCAATGTCCTCGCCATACAGATGGCTATATGTACATTGACCGTCATCCCAAGCGTATTGACCAATCCCCACCCCATCCCAGATACCCCCTCATTTTGGATTGTCATTGCCACCATCGCAATTGCCTTCACGATTATCCCTTTGTTATTGAGTATGTACGCCTTAAAAAGAGTATCTTCTTCTACTTTAGGCGTGATGCTATACGTCAATCCTATCATTGCCTTCGTCTTGGCCATTACCTATTTTCATGAAACCATCGACTCTTATAAGTATTGGGCATATGGACTATTGGTCATTGCCGTATTTTTATTTAATTCGAAAACACTATTTCAACTCGTCAATCGACCAAAAAAGCAAAATAAAAGCTAGAGGAAAAAGCAACAGTCTTCGCACATGAACAAAAATCCATGCCCGACTGTAGCGTTTCTTCAGCATCTAGCGTTATACTCTTAAAACCTATATTATATTATGAACAAAAAAAATATACTTGTCCTACTTGCCTCACTTTTACATTTCTATTTACCAGCTGCAAAAAGGAAGACTCTTATGAAGAGCTGTCCAGGATTGCTGACCTCAAATTACAAGAAGCAGTCAAGCTCACACAAGATTGCCCTTGCGGAGATATAGACGAATGGAGTATAGACACACTATACTACAGGTATGTACCCATACATCCAAGTTTCAAACAGGAGTACGAAAATCTAAAGGCCGAATATACGACCCTCCGTCAACGAGCGGACAAAGCCTTTAAAGGTCCTGTTCCTTACAATACTGCCCTGGTCGACATATACACATATCTCCCCCCACATTTTGGACTTCGCTGCGTAGAGGGCAAGATGAAGGTTATGATGGCGAATGACCTCAGCTTATCAGAAATCAATACGCGCCTTGAACAGTTGCTCCCCGAAATTTTGAACTTTTTCAAAGAGGAGAGCTGTAGTGACAATACCAAATGGCATATATTGACCATCCGTAAAGACTGTGAGTTTATTCCCCTTGTCACCACCCAAACCCCTAATTTTAGAGTATTTGGAGAGAAAATGGAACGTTACTCCCAGTTATATCAAGCCAAAAGAAATTTGGACACTACCATGAACTGCCCAACCGTCAATGACAAACCCGCTAAAGGCGTAGTCTGTGAAAATGGTAAGCCTGTATTACAATACTAGTCTATTTTAAAGCATTTTTCTTAAATTAGCCACTTAGCGAAATAATACTTGCAGTGGCTGATTTAAGTTTAATTACTCCTATTGAATATCTGAAAGGTGTAGGTCCTCAAAAGGCGGACATCCTTAAAAAAGAGTTACAGGTTTTTACCATTGGTGACCTATTGGAGTATTACCCTTTTCGTTATATAGACCGGACTCAATTCCACAAAATCAACAAGCTTCATCCCGATATGATCGGCGCTCAAGTACTCGGGAGATTAGTAGGCCTCCAAGAAGTTGGCGAGAAGAGAGGCCGAAGATTAGTAGGCCAATTTAAAGATGATACCGGATCTATAGAGTTGGTCTGGTTTCAGAGCCTTACTTGGCTAAAAAAATCCTTAAAGGTGGGCAGCCCATATATTCTCTATGGCAAGCCAACCACATTTAACGGGCACATCTCTATCACCCACCCCGAAATGGAGTTGTACAATCCACAGGAAAAAAAAATCGGCAACCAAACATTACAGCCTGTTTATTCATCAACCGAAAAACTCAAAAAATTTAATCTGGATACCCGTGGTCTTCAACGACTACAGCAGACAGCACTAGAGACCGTATACAAAAATATTACCGAAACCATGCCTGCCCATCTGACCTCTGCACATCGACTGGTTTCCTATCCTCAAGCTCTATTAGCTATCCACTTTCCAAAGTCAGAGTCGGAACTACAAGCGGCTATCAGAAGGTTGAAATTTGAAGAGCTCTTTTTTATACAACTGCGCTTGCTTAACAACAAGCAGCTTAATACCCTTAAATTCAAAGGGCACCGTTTTGATCAAGTCGGGGACAAATTCAACATCTTCTTCAATGAAAAACTTCCATTTCCATTAACCACTGCCCAGAAAAGAGTTATTAAGGAAATCCGCATAGACACCAACACCGGAGCTCAGATGAATCGCTTGGTGCAAGGCGATGTGGGCTCTGGAAAAACAGTCGTTGCACTGATGACTATGCTACTCGCTATAGATAATGGATACCAAGCCTGTATGATGGCTCCGACCGAAATTCTGGCCACTCAGCATTATGTTGGTATTAAGAAACTTTTGGGAGAAGGATTTGTCAATATAAAATTGTTGACCGGATCAACGTCCACTAAAGACAGGCGTATTATCCATCAGGAACTGGAAGAAGGAACGCTCGACATATTAATCGGTACCCATGCCCTTATTGAAGACAAGGTCAAGTTCATGAACATTGGTTTTGTTGTCATCGACGAACAGCACCGATTCGGAGTAGAGCAACGTGCAAAACTATGGCGAAAGAATGTCATCCCTCCTCATATGTTAGTCATGACAGCCACCCCCATCCCGCGTACATTAGCTATGACCATGTATGGTGACCTTGACATCTCGGTTATTGACGAGCTTCCGGCAGGACGCAAACCTATCAAAACAGTACATTTCTTCGAAAGCTCCCGACTGCGCATGTTTGGATTCATGAAAGAAGAAATTGCGAAAGGACGCCAAGTATATGTCGTATTCCCATTAATCAAAGAAAGTGAAAAACTGGACCTCCTCTACTTAGAAGCGGGTTTAGAAAATCTACAACGCGAATTTCCCCTTCCCCAATACAAAATAAGCATTGTCCACGGTAAAATGCCTGTAAAGGACAAAGACTTTGAGATGCAGCGCTTCATTAAGCACGAGACCCAGATTATGGTCGCTACCACCGTCATCGAAGTCGGGGTCAATGTCCCTAACGCGTCGGTTATGATTATTGAAAATTCCGAACGATTTGGCCTCTCACAGCTGCATCAGCTCAGAGGAAGGGTGGGACGCGGAGCCGAACAATCCTACTGTATCCTCATGTCGGGCAACAAGCTTAGCAAAGAGGGAAGATTACGATTGGAGACAATGGTCCGTACAAATGACGGCTTTGAAATAGCTGAAGTTGACCTTCAACTACGAGGACCGGGAGACATCTCCGGCACACAGCAGTCAGGTGTCCTAGATATGAAGATTGCCAACCTCGCTAGTGATCAAGCGATTTTGACGGAAGCCCGCAGTACCGTAATCCAAATATTCAAAGAAGACCCGCAGCTGCAACATGCCGAAAACATTTTACTTAGGGATTATCTACGCCAACGTAATCCAGGAATCTCTTGGGACAAAATTTCTTAAAAAACGCTTATCTTTGTAACGTGTTCAATGCAAGAAACCCTTGAGCATGGGATGGATGAGGAATGCCCCTAGAGATATTAGGTCTACTTAGTTAAACTTTCCTACACTTACTTTACACGAAAAACCATCATATGGCTTGGACTAGAATACACGACACCACTATAAAACCCGAAACAGCAATACTGGTATCCGTAATTACACCTGATACAACAGAAGCAAAAGCACGGGAATATTTAGAAGAGCTTCAATTTTTAGTGGAGACTGCCGGCGGTATTACCAAAGGCATCTTTACCCAAAAACTGTCCTATCCTGACAAAGCCACTTTCATCGGAAGCGGCAAGATGGATGAAATCAAATCATTTGTAGACGCCGAAGAGATCGATATTGTTGTGTTTGATGACGAATTGAGTCCCTCACAACTCCGCAATATCGAAAACCACTTTAAGGTAAAGATATTGGACCGTTCTAACTTAATATTGGACATCTTTGCTAGCCATGCAAAGACCGCACAAGCAAAGACTCAGGTCGAATTAGCCCAACTACAGTACCTTCTGCCGCGATTGACGCGTATGTGGACCCACTTGGAGCGCCAGCGAGGCGGCATCGGGATGCGTGGGCCTGGCGAATCTCAGATTGAGTCCGATAGACGGATGATTTTGAACAAGATATCCCTCTTCAAAGAGCGGCTCAAATCTATCGACAAACAGAATGAAACCCAACGTAAAAACAGAGGAGAGATGATTCGCGTTGCGTTAGTGGGCTACACCAACGTTGGGAAATCGACCATCATGAATATGATATCCAAATCAGATGTACTGATCGAGAACAAACTCTTTGCAACACTAGACACAACTGTCCGTAAAGTTGTCATTGACAATCTGCCCTTTTTGCTATCAGACACTGTCGGTTTCATCCGTAAGCTTCCGCATCATCTAGTGGAATGTTTCAAATCGACATTAGACGAAGTCCGTGAGGCCGACGTGCTGATTCACGTTGTAGATATTTCGCATCCAAATTTCGAGGACCATATCCATGCTGTCAACGAAACGCTGAAAGACCTTGGCGCATTGGACAAGCCTGTCGTGACTGTCTTCAACAAGATAGATGCCTATAAGCCAGCCGTCGAGGAGGGAGATGAAGGAGAAGAACGGCAAGTAACACTGGATGAATTCAAAAATAGCTGGATGGCAAAAAACTCTGCCCCTGCCATTTTTATCTCCGCTACACACAAGACAAATGTAGAAGAGTTCAAGCAACAGCTGTATGATATTATCGTCAAAATGCACAACGATAGATATCCATATAATAACCTGTTATATTAATTTTGGGTTCTACGGCATGGGGGATAGGCAATAAGCTTAATTTCAAACACAACGAACCACCTATTCCCGATGACTTATCATCAGACTCTTTATTGAAACAAGCTGGATAAAAAAATAGTTATTTACATCAAAAAATAAACGGCTTATAGCACATTGCCGATGAACAAAAAAGTACAATATATCGACTGGGGCCTAGTAGATTACCAAGATGCTTGGGATAGACAAGAAGGAATTTTTAAAACTTTGCTGGACATAAAACATCAAAATCGTGTACAACATACGGACCTTCCCACGGACAATTACTTGATTTTTACCGAGCACCCACACGTATATACCCTCGGGAAGAGTGGCCATGTAGACAATCTATTATTGGATAATTTAGGGTTAGTTGAAAAAAACGCTACTTTTTATAAAATTAACCGAGGAGGGGACATCACTTACCACGGCCCTGGACAGATTGTAGGATACCCTATCCTTGATTTGGACAACTTCTTTACGGATATCCACCTATATCTCCGTACACTCGAAGAAGCCATTATCCTGACACTCCAAGACTATGGAATTGTAGCTGGACGCTATCCAGGATACACGGGCGTGTGGTTAGAACCTGACAATGATAGAGCACGAAAAATTTGCGCATTGGGCGTCCGCGCCAGTCGTTGGGTGACCATGCATGGCTTTGCATTCAACGTCAACACCGACCTAAGCTACTTTGGCAACATTGTTCCATGTGGAATTGACGACAAGGACGTCACCTCTATGGAGCGCGAGCTAGGTCACAAACTGGAAATGAATGCGGTAAAAGACAAACTAAAAGAACATATCGCTGACCTTTTCCATATGGAGCTTGGCTAGGAACCCCTCAACAGTAATAAAAAGCAATCCAAAACCGACTTTTCTTTTAATCCAATGGGCGTTGAAAAAAGCAACGTCCTACAGCCCTTTCAAGCTATTCAATTGTTCCACAACACTTAGCTGTCTTTCCAAAGAAGAGATTGTCTTTTCCTGCGAGCGCACCGTTTGCTCTAAAGCAGCAATTGCCGTCTGCAATGCCTCTACGACACTTAAGCCACTATTACTGCCTGCAGCGACCGGAAGATATTGTTCTCCGCCATCTCTCACCACATTAGCCGTATACATTTCACCCACCCCCGTCAATAACCAAGTCGGGTTCACTTTGTTATATTTAGATAAAATAACAACCATCGCATCCGAGCTTAAAGCCGAAGATTTTTGAACGCCCTTAAAATTTGCATAAGAAAGGCCTAAATCTTTAAAAAAATCAACTTTATTTCGCCCACTTTCTTCCGCAATTAATAGTACGCGTTCTTTTACACTAGACATTATTTTATCTTTTTATTTGCATAAGATAAAATTATATCTTATGTTTGATTAACAATTATAAACCGTCCATGATCAAAATTGATCACCACACATGGAAATGCAAATTTTAATCGTGGTAAGCTTCATCTGACCGATGAAACAAAAAATTATTTATAGATGAAAAATACGCAAAAGAAACTAAAAGCAAAACATTTTAGGTATTTATCAAAAGATATCATCAAAAATCCAATGATTTATATTCGAAATTTTTATCGATATAAAACAGACATCACAAATTGGAGAAACCATATAAACCTATTTGTACAGGCAGGAGGCTATCCCGAAATGGCTAACACCCGACATGCCGAGAACGGCTTCCAATGCAAGCAAATGATCGAACAAATTGAAGTCGCCTATGTCATCTTCAAACAATGTCGTATTCCGAAACAAGCCTACCCATTACAATTTGTAGCGCAACGAGAAGATTATTCTAATTATATCCTCCACACAGAATATACTAGGAACGGAAAACGGGATGTCCAAGATATCATCAGTAAATTCTTCTCGTACCAGAGTCTAGACAAATGGTACAGGACAATGGACGAACTCATGACCAATATGTCCAAAAGGGAATCTGACAATTATGACAAATTTGGAGATAAAATTCTTGCAATTAAAGAGTTACTCATTCGCCTAGCCTTCGCTCTCCACTACATTTACGAAGATGAGCATTTGTTGGTTCCGGTACCTCCTTACGTCAAAGCCGACCCAACACCTGCGCATGACACTACAGATCCGCTATCTAAACTTGGCGAATTGGCACACGTCGGCATAGGTGAACAATACGAAGAGAAAGAAAAGACACTTGATAAAGACCAAGAACAACAACTCCCGTTGAGCTGTCCATCCAAATTCCATCCTAAAAAAAGGGTCACAGTACCTCCCTGGCTAGCTCCGCAACCGTATTCCACAGAAGCCCTTCGCGCATTCTTTGATAAGGATGATTTGCTAGGGTGGCGAGACAATATTCGAAATTGGTATCAAGCAATAATCGCCCAGGAGCAATACTGGTCTACTAACCGCGATAAGAGATTTTCCGGAGCGAATCTATTATACCTGTATTCCTGTATACATTCTTTCCTCGAAATGTTCTTTGATGAATTGACTGACGATCATATTGTACAACAGGATTCTAAAAGCAAGGATACCCTGGCCATTTTTCAAGAAACTCCGTCAATCCATATTCATCATAAAAACGGTAATATTGTATTCTACTATATCGACTCAACCGAAATCGAGAACCCATTTAATGCGATTCTAAATGCCTTACAGCCCTTTAGCAATTATGAATGGGAAGAGATTTTATATGCATGGTTAGAATATGGTTTGTCGCACAATGGATATTCTGGTAAATATCACGAATACAGTACATTCATTTATCAATCCTTAACCAAAATAATTGAACTGAGCTATATCCTAGCCTTCGCCGACGAAATAGAATTTATCATCGCCGAGTAAATATTCTCCACGAAAAACAATTAAAATGAAAAATCAAATTGACCATCGATATTTCGCTTATTTATCTAAAAGCGAGTTAAAAAACATCAACAAAACAATAACTAACAACACTTTTTCTGTGACAGGAGATATCGAAAATCTTCAACAAGATATACAAAAGATGTTTCTACAATCTACAACGGCCAAAGAATTACATCTAGACAACAGGTCTTTAACTTGGACCCACAAGAATATCAAAACCCAAATCGAAGTTGCTCACCTTGCTCTCTTGACGTATAAGTTAATTCCATATAAAAAACCTTTCAAACCCAACAGAAATCACGCGCTTCTTAGTGGGCATTTGGACGTGGACAAAGTAATAGCACCTTCAAAATTTCTACGCATTTTTTTTGGTTTCAAAACCTTCGCACAATGGAGCTATTTGATGGATCAGCTACTCGCATGCGCTTTTGAAAAACTTTTCATATTCGACATTACCGACGCAAATGATTTATTTATCTGCAAAGCCTTGCTGACCAAACTTCCCGTTATAATGCGAGACTTTCAAAAAGGGTAAATCTATTTGGTACAATTATACCTCCGAGGTTTACTAAAAAAGAGCATTCTGCTGATAAGCTAGTGGACGGCTTTCTATGTCCAAAGGACGTTCTGTCAAAATATGGGTCACATCAAATAGCTCTGTCTCTTCGTATCGCGTAGCGATAGAAAGCTTGATATCAGCACAATGCGAGCAAAATGTATCCTGTACCAATGTTAGGCTATTATTCTCACCAGAAAGGTGTCCCAGAATCAGGTGCTTGAGACGGGTAGTTCTATTTTCTAAAAAGAGCTCAAGAGCCACCTTGTTAGAGATGTGTCCCCAACCACTGCTGATTCTATTTTTCAAATAGTACGAATAACGTCCATTCCGGAGTAAATCTTCATCATAATTAGATTCCAGCAACAAAACATCCGAATCTCGGATGACCTGCTTCACGTGGTCGCAGCCTCTTCCCAAATCCGTCAATATACCAATATTCACTCGCCCATCTGTCACTACAAAACTACACGGCTCCTTTGCATCGTGATACTTGGGGATTCCTCTCACCAATATATCTCCAATACGGACCTCTGCATCAGGCTTAATAATATGGACCAAATGCTCGGGAAGTTGCAACTTCGAGCCTTTATAGGTCCCTTCCGTTAGGTAAACTCCAATTTGGTATCGTTTGCAAAAGACCGAAAGCCCCTTGATATGATCGGTATGCTCATGGGTAATGAAAATAGCTTTGACTGCCGCAGGGGACAACCCCAAATTAGCCATACGCAATTCCACATGTTTGGTATTGATGCCTACATCTACCAAAATCACATCGTTCCCTTTCGCTACATAGTAACAATTACCATTCGACCCTGAAGCTATAGCTGCATATTTCATTATTAAAATAAGATAGTATATTTCAAAACACCATAAATATCATATAAGACTAACATTCAGGCAAACTTAATGGGATATGCACTGCAAGTCCTCCATCTGCCGTCTCCTTATACTTTACATTCATATCTTGTGCCGTATCCCACATCGTCTTGACTACCGCATCTAGGCTTACCTTAGCTTTGTCTGGGTTAGACCTTAGTGCCAATTGTGCTGCTGTAATCGCCTTTATTGCACCCATCGTATTACGCTCAATACAAGGCACTTGCACAAGACCTCCAATTGGATCACAAGTCAACCCTAGATGATGTTCCATTGCGATTTCCGAAGCCATCAAGACTTGCCGTTGCGATCCACCTAAACATTCCGTCAGTGCGCCAGCAGCCATTGCTGATGACACCCCAATTTCCGCCTGACATCCTCCCATAGCTGCTGATATAGTAGCGCCCTTCTTGAATATAGAACCAATTTCTGAAGCCGTAGCTATAAATTGGATAATCTTGTTATCATCGAAGCCATTGTGAAAAGTAATAAAATACTGTAATACGGCCGGAATCACTCCTGCTGCACCATTAGTTGGAGCCGTAACCACCCGTCCAAAAGACGCATTTTCTTCGTTTACAGCCAAAGCAAAGCAGCTTACCCAATCCAAGATGTAATCAAACTCCTTCCCTCCAGCCCTAATGGCCTCGACCCAACTACTATAATCGTTATAAGGACGACCACCAATAAGTTTGCGATTCAACTTCGCTGCCCGACGCTCGACATTCAATCCACCTGGCAAGATGCCTGAAGTATGGCAGCCTCTGTATATACACTCGTGGATGGCCTTGAATATATTCAATACCCCATCTTTAGTTTCCTCTTCCGAACGCCAAGCAGTTTCATTCTCCAGAACCAAGTCCGAAATTTTCAATCCCGTGCGCATGCAAGATACCATCAGCTCTTGTGCTGTATCAATCGGAAAGGGTAAATCAATTTCAGATAAGAAACTCGAATCATCTCCCTCCTGCACGACAAATCCACCGCCAATCGAGTAATAAGTCTCACTAATAGCCTTTCCATTTTTCAAAAACGCTTGAAAGGTGACCGCATTAGGATGAAAAGGAAGGCTTTCTTGAAACAAAAAAAGCAGATCTTCTTTCACCTCAAAAGGGACCTTATGAATACCCGCCAAGAGAATTTCATGTGAGCTCTTAATCCGCTCCACTATAGGTGTCACTTGATCGACATCACAGGTTACAGGATCGTCCCCATTCAGTCCCAAAAGAATCGCAATATCAGTCCCGTGTCCTACACCAGTCTTGGCGAGCGAACCATACAATAGGATTTTAATGGATTCTACATCCGTCAATAGCTTAAGACCCGTCAATATTTTTGTAAACCGTTGCGCAGCACGCCAAGGCCCCAAAGTATGTGAACTGGAAGGTCCAATACCAATCTTAAACATGTCAAATATAGAAATCCGCTCGTTAGCCATTTTTTGATTTATAATTTACCCGCCACAAAAATATGATATATTCTATTAGAAATATCATATTGAAACGCTTATTTTAACACCACTTTTTACCATATTTTCAATCCTACCCCACATCCTATCAAGAGCTTCCAAAAATTAACACTATTTAACACCCCCTCCTCTAGACGTAACAGATGAGTTACCACATGTTTGCTATCTTTGGCAGCTTATAGTGTAGGGGATCGAAAAAATGTTATACTTCCAAAGGGCAATCATACTCATCTTATTCATATTTAGCAACCTTTATTTAGCATTAGGGCAAACGATCCCTAAACGTGAACTAAGAGGGGTTTGGATTGCAACTGTCGCCAATATTGATTGGCCCAGTCGGGACAATATCAATCCCGAGAAGCAAAAGCAGGAACTTATAGATATATTAGACAATCATCAACGAGCAGGCCTCAATGCTGTATTTTTTCAGATACGACCATCTGCCGATGCCTTTTACGCAAAAGGCAGGGAACCTTGGAGCCGCTTCCTCACGGGTTATCAAGGACAGGCACCTTCCCCTTTTTACGACCCTTTAGAATTCGTTATTCAAGAAGCACATAGACGCGGAATGGAGCTCCATGCTTGGATAAACCCCTACCGTGCCTCCACGACGTTAAGAGCCGATCATTTTTCAAAAGATCACATCACCAAGACTAAACCAGAATGGTTTTTTAAGTACTCCGGCAAATACTTGTTCAACCCAGGACTTCCCGAAGTACGTGAATATATCATTGATGTCATCATGGACGTAGTCAAAAATTATGATATTGATGGAGTACATTTCGATGACTATTTCTACCCCTACCCAGATGCACGCAATACACCGCTGCCCGACGCGACTACTTTTCATCAATTTGGAAAAGCCTTTGCAAATATCCATGACTGGCGTCGTGATAATGTTGACATACTAATTCGAGATTTAGGGCTAGCCATAAAAAAAGAAAAACCCTATATCAAATATGGCATTAGCCCCTTTGGGATATGGGACAACAAACGAGATAACCCAGAGGGATCCGAGACATTTGGATTGAGTGGCTTTCGAACCCTCTATGCTGACGGTGTTAAATGGATGAAAGAAGGATGGATCGATTATATTAATCCACAAATTTATTTCCCCTTTAACAACCGCGCCGCCGCATTTGAAATCCTGTTGGATTGGTGGGAAAAACACACGTATGGTCGACATTTCTACGTTGGTCATGCAGCCTATCGCGTTAACGAAAAAAGACCTGGGTGGACCGACAAAGGGCAAATTCCCAAGCAGATACGACATCTAAGAGCTCATCATGAAGTGCAAGGCAGTATTTACTTCAGTTCCAAATCCCTTACAGACAATCTTGCTGGTCTTCGGGACTCTATGCAGTACAACCTATATCAGTATAAAGCCCTCCCCCCTACGATGGACTGGATTGATAGTATCCCCCCCAGTGCTCCTTTTGGGCTACAAGCTCAGCTCGCCAGTGACTTCCGGTCCAATACATTAAAATGGCAAAAATCTGATGAGGGTCAAGAACAAATCTATGGATATGTCATCTACCGGTTCGTACAAGGTGAAGAGATAGACCTCAACAGTGCAGCACACATCCTCGCAATCTCCTATGACCGCGACTATCTACAATACACGGACAACTCCCTCTCCCCGCACACCCACTATCTGTATATGGTAACGGCTATTGACCGAATGAAGAACGAAAGCAAAATATCCAACATCAGGGAGGTTATCGTCCCTTAAAAACAAAAGGTGGACTACTTCGAAAAGCGACCCACCTTTATCTATTCTAACAACCTGCTCTTAAATACCTGCTCCGTTTTTATAATCATCACTAATAGTCACAGGTAATTTCCCTTGTGGCTTTATCTCTCTAAAAATAGCTCTTACCGCAGCCTTTTGCATGAAGCTGTCATTCTGATATCCCATCAGGATAGAAGGACTCTTCTCTACTCCCGCAAGGCCAGCCATCGCGTATGGATTTGTAAACAAGCAAGTGATGACCTTTCGCTTAGCAACTTTCGCAATCATTTTATTGACATCAGCGCTAAAATTCAGCTCACTTCTTGGGCGAGAGCGGCTATCGTGAATCGCCAAGATCAGTTGCTTATATTCTTTGGCGTCTTTAAAAACTTTGTCCAACTGCTCTCGGGTCTCATCACCTTTTACATAAAAAATGTGTACGTCATTCAATCGGGCAGACATCTCCCTTTCAAAATCTTGCGCCGTAGCTGTCCCTACACTTATGATTGCAGTCTCTTCCTTAGGCAAGAATGAATACAAACGGTTGTTACCATTCAACAATGTGATAGATGCATCAGCCAAACGCTGTACCAGATACTTAGCACTGCTCCTGTTCAAATCCTCATACAAGTAGCTCGTGTTAATGACTCGTTTGCGGTTCAGGCCTACCCAGTACTTTGAAGCCAATACCTTCTTCACCCGAGCATCCAAATCCGCCTGTTGAATCCTTCCCTCTTTCACCGCTTGTTCTATCAACCCTATAGCACGTCCACTATTCTCTGACACCTCCAACAAATCATGACCGGCGATGATTGCTTGGACATCAGCCTCTCCATTTGGAAAAAATTTCTTAACACCACTCATGTCCATCGCGTCGGTGACCGTAAGACCTCTAAATCCAAGCTCTCCCTTAAGCAATCCCGTGACTACTGGCTTGGAGATAGATGAAGGCATATTCGGGGTAGGATCTAGACTTGGAATATTCATATGTGCCACCATGACTGCAGGAGCACCTTCATTGATAAGCACTTTAAAAGGGTACATTTCCAATGTATCCAATCGCTCCTTACTAAATGTAAGTTGGGGAAGGTCATGATGCGAATCTACGTCAGTATCACCATGCCCAGGGAAATGCTTAAGCGAGGCAATGATCCCTCCATCGACCATTCCGTCCATATAAGCTTTGGCTTTCCGTACAACGTTGTACTTATTATCACTAAATGATCTAAAATTAATAACTGGATTCTTTGGATTATTATTAATATCTACTACCGGTGCAAAATTGAAGTGCATACCGATCCGATTAAAATCCTTAGCAACCTCACGTCCCATCTGATAGAGTAAAGTCTCGTCCTGTATGGCACCTAAAGTCATCTGATAGGGATAGGAAATTGTAGAGTCTGGCATGCGCATCCCCAATCCCCATTCTCCGTCAAATGTAATCAAGAGAGGAACTTTAGACAGTGCTTGATATTGATTGAACATATTTGCATGCCTGACGGGGCCACCTTGAAAAACCACCAGCCCACCCAACTGTTCCTTTTGAATGACCGTCGCGACCGAGTCAATATAACGCTGACCAAGATTAGTATGCGCCCGCACTAAAAATAATTGAGCAATCTTTTCCTTAGGGGACAGCGTGTTGAATACCGAATCCACCCAACTGTGCTTCTGGTTGATAAAAGTCACAAATTGGCTATTTGACTGCGCCAATGCAATTATCGACAAAAACATCAAGGCGATGAGCGCACTTATCTTTCTAACTATCATATGTTTTAAAATTAATTAGGTACTGCGAATTACGATAATTTAAATCGATTATAAAAATAATTTATGCGTTTTTACAAAAAAGTGTCGCACAAAACCGCATGTTATTGGAAAAAAAACCTGCTACAGCAAATTATATTTTTTTTCTAATAAAAAGGCCAAATCCAAAGACTGCTCAATCTCTCCACTCGCCTCTTTCTTCCAAAGAGAATCGATTACAATTAATAAAAACTGAGCTTCTAATTCTGGGCTCTCATATCCTAATTCTGTAAAAGCTCTTATAATGATGGGGTGTACCGGCTTCATGAACTGCTCATGTTGCTGTCTTGAAAAAGAATTATGAGACAATCGCTCCTGTAGTTTCCAAAAGATAGGCTCGTCTGCCACAAGCTTACTTGGTAGAAAAATCATGTTTTTGAGGAAGTCTTTTGGATTTTTGTAGGTCATCATTCCTTTGTGGTGCAACAATACTCTACGGTACCCTGATTTTATTAAATGAAATAGCAGCGAATCTTTATTCCC
The DNA here is from genome assembly GCA_000783305.1 of Sphingobacteriaceae bacterium DW12. Classification (GTDB taxonomy): domain Bacteria; phylum Bacteroidota; class Bacteroidia; order Sphingobacteriales; family Sphingobacteriaceae; genus Sphingobacterium. The sequence goes on from JROE01000010.1 coordinate 118,007, forward strand.
AAAATGCTTAAAAATTAGGGCTTCTGAAACCTCAGCATTCTGGGCAATAATTTTAGTAGACGTATCGGCATATCCCTTTTCAGCGAATAAGGCCAACGCCTCCTTCATAATTCGTTCTTTGCGACTCATCGCATTCTCTTTCATGTATCTTTATTGCTATGATCATACAAATATACCTATTCTTTTTATATTCGCATATGTAAAGCCGTAGACGTCTATCATACACTTTCAACCTAATTGACTATCAGAATCTTTCCATGAGACCATACCTTCTAATGAGTTTATTTGTCCTCCTGTTTTCATCCGCATCAGGGCAATTGAAAATTTCAGGTAAAATCACTGATAAGATGACATCTCAACCAATTGTGGGAGCCAGCATCACGTTGCTCAATACACAAGATTCTTCCCTATACAAAGTACCCAGTGATATTGTCGGGAATTACGTCATTGACAAGATAAAAGCTGGCGCTTATATTATTAGCACCAATTTTATGGGGTATCGTACAGACGTACGCAAGTTAACATTGACAAGTACCCCCCTAACAACAAATTTTCAGCTCGAATCGTCTGAAATCATTCTTGACGAAATCGAAATCTCGGCCGAGACAGTCTCTTTGAGAGGCGACACCATGGAATTCAATGCCAACAAATATGCGACAGCCCAAAATGCTGATGCAGATGAGCTTGTGAAACAGATTCCAGGAATAGAGATAGACGAAGATGGAAATGTAAACGCTCACGGGGAAGCCGTCACAAAAATAATTGTTGACGGAAAAGAATTCTTCAGTACGGACCCCAAGATTGCACTCAAGTCACTTCCTGCAGATATAATAGACAAAATCCAAATCATTGATGATAAGACCGAGCAGGCCAAGTTTTCGGGCTTTGATGATGGCAAACGCAACAAAGTAATCAATATCATTACCAAGCCCAATCGCAAACAAGGGTATTTTGGAAAAGCAAATGGAAGTGTTGGAAATGACCACAAATATGCCACCAATGCCAATGTCAATAGATTTCGAGGCGAAAAAAGATATGCCTTGTCCGGGATGGCCAACAACAACAATGAGACGAACTTTGGTGAGCAAGGAAAAGGAGGCAACAGAGGCGGCAACTCAAATATAGAACGCGGTCTATCCAAGACATATGCCCTTGCCACAAACTTCAACAACAGCTATCTCGACAAGAAAATGCAAATAGGTGGCGACTACAATTTTAAATCCTCTTCCACCAATACCCACAGTCTTACAAATACGAGTTATATATTAGGACCTCGCGCCAATCAAACCAGCAATCAATCACAAAGAGGAGAAAGCAAGGGTATCAATCACAATGCGAGCATCCGACTACATTGGGACATTGACTCTACCCAACGATTGGACATCAAGCCCTCTTTCTCCTATTCTTCGAATCAACGCGGCAATCAAAATAGCAGTTTCACTTTTAATGAACTGCGCGATACGATTAATACCTCCAACCGATCAAATGTAAATAAAAGTCATAATTTCAATTTCTCAGGAGATATGACGTATATGATTCGACTACGAAAACCGGGGAGGACTGCCTCCGTCCATATCAATGGTAATCATTCCTCCAACACAAATGACGGAGAATCACTCGCATTAAACCGATATTTTAAAGATGCCCTTCTGAATCGCATCGACACCAACAATAATCAGAGCATGACAGAAGGGTATGGCAATGGTTTAAACGGACGCTTGTCCTTTACCGAAAACATATCCAAGCTAAGTAGGCTTCAACTCAATTACAACTATCGCAATACAGTAAATTACTCCGACCGACGGACATTTGAATTTCTAGCAGAAACAGGACAACTTGGCGAATTGAATGAGCGCCTCTCCAATGAATTCCGCAACGACTACGACTTTCACAGTGCGGGCATATCGTATCTCTTTTCAAAAAAAGATAGTCTGACTATCCAAGCAGGAAGCAATTATCAATATGCCAAACGTAAAAATGATAAGACATTTCCAAAAAATGTCGTTACTTCCTCTGCATTTAAAAGTTTCCTCCCTGAGCTAAATATCACCTATCATATCAGCAAGGAAAAAAGAGTAGAACTCAAATACAATACGGCTACCAATGCACCATCCATCAACCAACTTCAAGACTATATCGACAATCAAAATTCACTACGCATCCAAAATGGAAATCCAGAGCTCGATCAGGAATACCGGCACAGCGTACGTTTAGAATTCAAAGATGTTCAAAAATCTAGTGGCCGAAGTTTCAATTCCAGTTTAAACTTCGATTATACCCAAGACAAGATTGTCAATTCCATACTACTGACAGATACTGCCGTACAGATTACCAATGATGTCATATTGGGAGCCGGGGGACAATATATCCGTCCCGAAAACATTGATGGAGCTTATACCGTGCGGATGGACAATAGCCTAGGATTACCCTTGAAAAAGCTCAAATTAAACCTGAATCTTACCAACAACATTTTTTATAATAATAATTACTCCGTATTAAATCAAGAACTATTAAATTCCAAATCCTATGGAATTCGTCAAAGAGTCGGAATATCAAGCAATTTCGGAAAGAAGACAGTAATTGGTCTATCTTACAACGGCAACCTGACATTTACGGAAAATCCAACTTTACAAGTCAAAAAATATAGCATATACAACCATACCATCAACAATAATCTTTCGATTGATTTATGGAAGAACTTATTTGTAACCTCTCATCTTAACTATATGCTGAATGGAGGAATCCAAGGCTCTTCGGATATAGAAACCGTCATTTGGAACGCCTCCCTTGGGAAACGTTTCTTTCGAAAGCAGAATGCCGAACTATCTATAAAAGCCTTTGACATCTTCAACAAATCAAAAAATGTGAATAGACGGATGAACGAGTTTTCGATATCTGACGTGCAGTCTAATACCTTAACCCGCTACTTTTTACTGAGTTTTACCTATCACCTCCGAAAATTTGGTGGAAAAAAAGAAGGTTAAATCAATTGCCCCCTTTGCTTGATGAACTCTTCACATAGCCGTTCAAAATTCTGCTGATCGATTGCCTTCGTAGCTGCTTGAACAATTTTCGTATCAAATCCAAGTGTCAACGCATCCATCGCCGTATAATACACACAATAGTCGGCCGCTAGTCCACAAACATGTACTTCGCTAACTCCTCTATCTTTTAGATATCCATACAAACCCGTATTACGCCTTCGGCCATTATCATAAAAACCACTGTAACTATCTATATCTACATCCATACCTTTTCTAAATATAGCCTCGATTGCTCTGCTATCCAACACAGGAGATAGCGAAGCTCCTATTGACCCTTGCACACAATGATCGGGCCATAGCACCTGCTGCATTCCTTCCCAATCGATAATTTCGTATACCATTTTCCCTTCATGCTGAGAAGCAAAACTACTGTGCCCCTTCGGATGCCAATCCTGCGTTGCAACCACCAATCCATACCCAATTTGAAGGTCGTTGATGACAGGTATGATTTGATCACCATCCTCCACGGCTAAGGCTCCGCCTGGCAGAAAATCCATTTGTACGTCCACTATAACTAAAGCTATTTTCTCACTCTTAAGATTCATAACACACTACTGTTCAATGGTCAACATATATCCAACACTCCTAATATTCACAATTTTAATCCGAGAATCCTTATTTAAATATTTCCGTATTCGACTGATAAACACGTCCAAGCTCCTACCGGTAAAGTAGTTGTCGTCACTCCAATACGCTTTGATAATCTCTTCCCGTGGCACCACCTGATCTCGGTTTTCCATTAGTTTTCGCAAAAGCTCACTTTCTCGAAAAGACAGCTTCTCCTCTTGATTGCCAAAAGTCAACACATGCTTGACGTGATCCAACATGTAGTACTCTCCAATCCGAAGTCGCGGTTTAGTATTCGGCTTTTGCGTGTTTTTTAACAAAGATTCAATCCGTACAATCAACTCCTCTATTTTGAACGGTTTCTTAATGTAATCATTTGCGCCCAAATGAAATCCAGCAACAACATCTTCCGTCTGCGTCCTTGCCGTCAAAAATATTACAGGCAATGCATGTTCCTCTTCCCTAACCCTCCTCACTAAGTCAAAACCATCCATCACCGGCATCATCACATCTACCAGCATTAAATCTGGCATCCGATGCCTGAAGGAATTCATCGCCTCCTGCCCATTTGAACAATGTGTCACTTGAAAGCCGTGCATAGTCAATGTATCTTTCAAGATCAAGGCCAAGCTCTGCTCATCCTCTACATATAAAATATTGATCATATATTATTCTTTTGGAAGTGTAACCGTGAAAATACTACCCTTGCCCACATCGCTACTTACCGCAATCCGTCCCCCGTGTTGCTGGACGATTTGCCTTACGTACGATAAGCCTAATCCGAAGCCCTTCACATCATATAGATTACCTTCAGGCACCCGAAAAAACATCTCAAAAATCTCTCTGTGGTACTGTCGAGGTATTCCCTTACCGTTGTCTTGGATCTCAATCTCAATTTCCTGACCTATATCCTTGACTCGAATGACAATCTCTACCATTGCACCAGCGTATTTAATCGCATTGTCCAACAAATTATTAAAGACATTCCTAAGATGGGCTTCGTCAGCAAGGACCAAAACAGAGGAGGATTCACTTTCCAAAGACACATTCACATCCTTCTTGGCCCCTAACCGCGCAGTGTCAACACAATGTTGCAATAAAAACAAGAGGTCTACCGATTCATGATTTAAGCTCATCCCTCCACGCTCATCGATATCCATCTGCAATACTTTTTCAATCATATCTGAAAGATGTTCCAATTCATTCTTTGAGATCTGAAGATATAGCTCCATCTTCCGCTGATCGTCTTTAGCTCCATAAGATTGGATAGATTCTATGGCTGCCATCACCGTCGATAACGGCGTTTTCAACTCGTGCGTCATATTATTCACAAAATTCTTACGTAGTTCAGCCAGCTTGTTTTGCTTGAAGATTGTTAAGATAAGGTAAGCAAAAGATCCTACCAACGAAGCCACTAAAAGAACTGCGACCAAGAGCTGCCACCCCATATCAAACAACAAATGTCGCCACGGCTTGTCAAACTTGACCACGACGAACTGTCCCTTTTCGGGGTTGACAAGCGTAGGCCGCGTCCACATCAATTTGTTCTTCTTGGTATATCCCCTAAATGCAGTAATGTCCTCTCGCTTCAGCGTCAGTAATTCTACATCAAACCCTATATTGATTCCCTTTTCATCCAATGCACTTTCAAACTTCCGCTTTACTGTATCAAGCAGGTCAGGCGTAAATTCAAAGTCACGAAACAGATAGGGCGGAATAATCTGAGAAGGACCGTCCTCCTTTTTGTCAAAAGATCCGGCCTTATCTTCTGTCTTGGACCTCCAATCTTCAAATGCCGTACGCAATGAGTCAAAGTTTATAGACGGATATCGTTGATGGAGATAGGCGACAAACGACTTTCGTGCCATACGCTGCTTCAAGGCTGTTGAGTCTCCCCCATTTTTATTGATCGTATTTTGGTACACGTCCTGAATGACATTAAACATACCCCTTTCAGCAGTAGACAGAAATAAATCCTTTCGATTTTGGTAACTTCCATACAGCCATCCGGAAAGGACTAAAACCACCCCTAACGCCGTCAGGATGATCAATGTGATCAACAATTTATACCTTTTCAGCATAATTAAAAACAAATTTAAATTAGTAGCTTTGCTCCACGGTTATCAATTAACCTAATTTAACAAAATATAACACTGATTAACAGTGGGCAATCATTACTTTTGCGTCATTGCGTAATTTTTTAACATGAGTCATTTTTTTAAAAGGAGAAATATAAGGTTTATTTTACCAATTCTATTTGTAGTCGCTTTAAGTTCATGCAATAAAGATATGAGCATTTCGCTTGACGGCAACGATGATAACCTAAACCTTAGCGTACAAGAAGATTTCGAAATCCAGGTTTCTACCTTTCAGATCGATAATTTGCCCAGCTCATCGACAGGAACACTGCTCGTCGGAAAATCAACCTCAGCAAAGACCGGTTCGGTCAGCTCGAGTAGCTACTTCCGTTTAGGGTTGGGAGATGTATCATCGACGATGCCTACAGATGCCATATTTGATTCGCTTACCTTAGTCATTAAACCCAATCGTGCTCGATATTTTTACGGAGATACGACCGCTAATCAAAAAATAAGTGTACACCAAGTTACGGAAAACATTCTTTTGAAAGATATCACCTCAGGAATGGATAGCCATCTTACCCCTGTTTTTGTAACAGGCCCTACACTATTTGGAAAACAATCATTTGCATACAACAGTACCGCATTAGGCGAAGTTACATTTGCTCCAAAAGTGCGCTCTATGGATACATTGTCAATTAAGTTAGACCAAACCTTAGGGAGCACCTTGTTTGATATGTTCAAAAATAATGACGTCAAACTAGCCTCTAACCAAAATTTTCAGGAATTTTTTAAGGGGATGGTTATTGTCCCAGCAACTAGCAATTCGGCCCTTATTGGTTTTAGTGACACTCTTGCTGTAAAGGTAAACTACTCATACATTGGTGCTGATGGCTTCAAGGCCAAAGCAGCCAAGACGTTTACGATTGACAGCCGCGCCTATCAACACAATAACATTACTTTTGATAGGACAGGCACTGCTTACGAAACATTGACCTACACTAATAAAGAACTAAAAAGCGAAGACACCAACAACGACGTATTTATACAAGGTGGTACCGGTGTTGTAGCAAATATTAAGATTCCTTCGTTAAGAGAGTTCATGGCTGACGAGACAATATCCATTAACAAGGCACAGTTGACAATCGAAACACCGACACTATCCAGTGGGCCGTACCCAACACCGCCAACAGTCATGCTCATGCTGGCCAATATCAACGGAATACCTGTCAATGCACTTAACATACCCTTTACGACAACAATTCAACATGCTCAGTATATTAAAGGTAATGACACAGGTACCAACGGAAAATATGTATTCGACATGATTGAAGTATTGAAAAATATAAATTCTGTAAACTATTATGACACATCGTTATTTTTGACGGTCTCTTCTCCCAATTTGTTCTCAACGACCAATTCGATGGAAATTGCCAAAGAAAATAACAAACCGAAAGTAAAATTAAACATCGTATATACTAAATTTTAACAATTTATGAACAAGAAAAATTGGCTAACCTTATTCTTAGCCTGTACTATTGCTTTAACGTCTTTTAATTCTTGTAAAAAAAGTGATGATGAAGATAGTACCACAGATAACGGGCCGACGGAGTGGGTAAAAGCTTCAGCATTTGACGGCGATCCTCGCAGTGCTGCTGCATTTTTCTCGATAGGTGATAATGGATTTATCACAACCGGTATTTTAAAAACTAATGAAAGAGTAAAAGATACTTGGGTATTTGACTCGAAAGCCTCTACTTGGACTAAAAGAGCTGATTTCCCAGGAAATGCACGTAACGCTGCTGTAGGTTTCTCTATCGACGGAGTAGGATACGTAGGTACAGGATATGATGGAACAGAGGCATTGAAAGATTTTTACAAATTTGATGTTGCATCTAATACATGGTCTCCAATCGCTCCTCTTCCTGCTGATGCAGAAGCAAGATATGGCGCAGTAGCATTCTCTCTAGGCGGGTTTGGATATGTAGGTTTAGGTTCTACTAAAGCGGATAAAACCTTAAAGGATTTCTACAAATATGACCCGACTGCTAATACTTGGACTGCAGTAAACACTATTTTTGAAAACAAAAGAGTAAATGCCTTCTCATTTGTCATTGGCAATAAGGCATATGTAGGTGGTGGTTTTGATAACAATGCATTTCCTGAAGATTTCTATTCTTTTGATGGAACAAAATGGGAAAAACTAGGTAATATCAAAACTGATGATATCGATGTAACCCGTCAAAGTGCTTCGGCATTTACAGTTGGGCAGACAGGATTTGTTGTAGGTGGTAGAAAATCTTCTATATTGAATACGGTCTGGAGATACAATCCATCCAATGATTCATGGGAAAGCAAACACCAAGCATTCCAAGGTTCTGCACGTGAGGGAGCAGCAGCATTTTCTGTAAATGGAAAAGGTTATGTTGCGACCGGAGCTAATGGTTCTTTCAAATTTGATGACAACTGGGTATTTACACCAGTAAGATAAGAAGCTATATCAGCATAAAAAGGGAGAACGAAATCGTTCTCCCTTTTTTATGTCCAAAGAATTTGGCAAGTCTACTCTTCCACAACTCGAAAGTTTTTAGATATTAGCAGAAACAACCTCTTTCACTGACCGAAGGGATTCGGCTAAAGCTTGATAATCGGTCAAAGAAAGCAAAAAAAGAGCGACATATAATTAATATGCCGCTCACTATTTCTTGTAAATAACTACGTTATTAAATCAAGCCTTTTTGGTTCAACAGTTCAGCGATTTGAACAGCATTAGTAGCAGCTCCTTTTCTAAGATTGTCGGCCACTACCCACATATTGACAGTCTTATCTTGCGACTCGTCACGACGGATACGTCCTACAAAGACCTCGTCACGTCCATGTGCATCCTTAGGCATAGGGTATGCTAGATTTGCAGGATCGTCAATCACAATAAGCCCACTTTGTGTTTCCAAAGCCGCTCTAATACCGGCTAAATCAAATTCGTTTTCAAACTCGATGTTAAGAGATTCAGAGTGACCTCCCACTACAGGAATACGCACAGTCGTCGCTGTCACACGAATACTATCATCTTGCATAATCTTATTCGTCTCCTGAATCATCTTCATTTCTTCCTTGGTATATCCATTATCTTGGAAAACATCAATATGCGGAATTACGTTCAAATCGATTTGGTATGGATAAGCTTTCTCGCCATCTATCCCTGCACGTTCATCATTCAACTGTTGCACAGCTTTAACCCCCGTACCGGTTACCGATTGATAAGTTGACACCACAACGCGTTTTACCTTATACTTATCATGTAGAGGCTTCAATGCCACTACCATTTGGATAGTCGAGCAATTTGGATTTGCAATAATTTTATCATCTGCAGTCAACACGTCTCCGTTCACTTCCGGGACAACCAGTTTTTTTGTTGCATCCATCCGCCAAGCAGACGAATTGTCGATAACGGTAATTCCAGCTGCTGCAAACTTAGGTGCAAATTCAGTAGAGGTACCTCCTCCAGCTGAAAAAAGAGCCACGTCAGGTTTCATCGCAATAGCCTCATCAGCGGTCACAACTTCGTACTTATTACCCTTAAACTCAATCTGCTTACCCTTACTCTTCTCTGAAGCGACGGGGATCAAAGTGGTTACCGGGAAATTACGCTCTGCCAGAACTGTTAAGATTTCTGACCCAACAAGACCTGTTGCGCCAACTACTGCAACTTTCATAATAATGTGTTCTTTTTTAAATGTTATAAAATCTATTAATTTTTACTTAACTTGGTTCTTTGTCCAATCCCAAACATACAAATTTAGCCGAACCAAAGCTATATATATTTTAATTTTTTCAACTTTTCAGGAGCAATATTGAGAATTTTGACATAATATGAACGGTACAATAGAAATAACTCAAGACTTTAGAAGTTCTCTGCTTATTATCCTATCTTTCATACTCGCGAGTATCGCCCAAGCCCAAGAAAAATTAAATCCTGATAAATTGCTTATCAAAAGCCTCTATCAGGATGATTTTGAGAACCCTTCACTGGACAAGTGGTCGTCGCCAGAAGCCTACACCGTTATTAATAAGATGCTAAGAGTACGTAATAATTCATCTTCTCCGACCTATATCAAGAGTAAAATAGTACCAGCCTACGGCATGATGTATGAATTAGGTTTTAGTACAGAAGTACCCCTAACCTCCTCAACCTTTTTTAGATTTTATCTCTCCGCTGACAACCTTTCGTTAGCGAACGACCATCAGGGGTATCACTTACAGGTAGATGGAGCTTTGGGACTTCATACCTATAAGCTCTATCGTCAACATCATACGTCCAGAGCCTTGATTTTCCAAAGTAGACCTATACCCAACCCGTCCGGCGTACTTTCTGCCCAACTAAAAATTAGTAGGGACCAGCGGGGATATTGGAAAATCCTCGTCAAAACACCAGCCGATGGAGAGTATGTCCCTCTCTCAAACTTCACGGAGCACACCCTTATCCAAGACCTCTCCTATCCATTGCATCCCTACATTGCACTATCCAACCATTTTATCCCAGAGCATCGCTCCTCCCTAAGCTATCATTACATCCGCATAAGCCCTTATTCTTCCGAAAACACCATGACACTTCATAAAGCTGAGGTCATTAAGGAAGATGAAATCCTACTGACCTTTTCTGATTTTTTGGATAGTACACAAATGAAAAGTCCATCCCATTATCAACTCTCCCCCGCAATTTCCGTCAATCGCATCCACGTGCAAGATTCGACCGTGCGGTTATCGCTAGAAAAACAGCTAGATAGACAAGGGGTACACCTTCGTATTAAAGATGTAACCCAATTCACTGGACTTACCTTTGCCTTAGATAGTATCATTAAACTATCTTATACCCCTCCTTACCATGCACAACTAGGCGATATTATCATAAATGAAGTTCTTTTCAACCCTCGACAAGGCGGTGTAGATTTCGTAGAAATCTATAACAACAGCGCTCAGGAAATAGACCTCACCAACTGGGCTTTAGGAAAGTATGCGATAGTTGACACCATACACCGAATACCGAGCGGAAGCTATCGTTATATCACGACCAACACGGCTACCATTCAACAACACTACCCAAATGCTCAGGAAGAGAATGCGATTCAACTTGCCCAAATGCCTTCCTATCCCAATGAAAGAGGAACCGTCACCCTATATTACCAGAATAGGATGATTGACAGTTTGAACTATTCGCATGACATGCACACGCCTTTTGTAAGCAATCCCAAAGGAATATCTTTGGAGCGGGAATCTTCAACTCAACCAACCAATGCTCCTGGAAATTTTCGCTCTTCGGCCACAATTGGTGACGGAGCGACCCCCGGTTACAAAAATTCGCAGGCAGATGCCAATTATTTCAAAAAAAATACTTTTTTTATGAGCACTCGAACATTCTCTCCTGATGGGGATAGTCGAGAAGATTTGCTCGAAATAAACTATGAAATAATGACGCCCAATGCGATGATAAACATGACTGTCTTCAATGATAAAGGAAGAATAATCAATCGATTGATACGAAATAAAAGTATCGTTTCTTCGGGCACGATACACTGGGATGGACGAGATGAAAACAGTCAATTGTCCGCTCCTGGCATCTATCTTTACATGATCGAATTATATGACAATCAAGGCTTCCTGAGGACTTTTAGGGGGAGTTTTGTGCTTGCATCCACCCAGTAAATTTCTTGACAAAGGAAACAAAATGAGTATCTTTGCAGCAATGAAAGATCGCGTAATAATTATTGGTGCCAACGGTCAAATAGGGACCGAGTTGGCCCTGGCATTGAGAGGGAAATTTGGATACGAAAATGTAATCACTTCAGATATACGAGCGCCGAAAACATTGGCTGAAAATGAAGTTTTCGAGACCATCAACGTATTGGACAAAGAAGCCCTCAGTACACTATTTGATAAATACCAACCGACTCAAATTTATCTCCTTGCGGCAATGCTTTCAGCAACAGGCGAGCAATATCCGCAGAAAGCTTGGGATCTCAATATGAACGGACTCTTAAACGTACTAGACCTCTCATTACAACATAAAATTAATCGTGTTTTTTGGCCAAGTTCTATTGCTGTATTTGGTCCACATTCACCTAAGACTGATACCCCGCAATTTTGCACAATGGACCCCAATAGCATTTATGGAATTAGTAAACTTGCAGGAGAGCGTCTATGCGAATATTACCACGAAAAATTTGGGCTTGATGTAAGAAGCGTACGCTATCCTGGAATCATTTCGTGGAAAACCGAACCAGGAGGAGGGACGACAGACTATGCCGTACATATCTTCTTTGAAGCATTGAAGAACGGCACCTATGAGAGCTTTCTTTCAGAGAACACTGCCTTACCGATGCTCTATATGGAAGATGCCATTAGAGGCACCCTAGCATTAATGGACACACCAGCGGACCAATTGACAATCCGTTCGAGTTACAATTTAGCGGGTATCAGCTTCACTCCAAAGATGATTGCTGAAGAAATTAAAAAAATTCTTCCTAATTTTACGATTACTTACGCCGCGCATGACCCTCGTCAAGCCATAGCAGACTCTTGGCCTGCAAGCATTGACGATTCGTCTGCCCGTAAAGATTGGGGATGGACGTCTAAATTCGATTTAACCGAAATGACGGCTGACATGCTCCAAAACCTTAAAAACAAATCATAAAAAAATGGGAAGAGCTTTTGAATTTAGAAAGGAGCGCAAATTTAAACGCTGGGCTAAAATGGCCGTCCAATTTACGCGTTTAGGAAAAGAAATTGCTATCGCAGTAAAAGAAGGCGGACCTCACCCAGAAAGCAACTCACGCTTACGTACAGCAATTCAAAATGGTAAAGCGGTCAACATGCCGAAAGACCGTATAGAAGCTGCAATCAAGCGTGCATCCGAAAAAGATGCAAAGGGATACGAAGAGTATGTCTATGAAGGTTATGGACCACATGGTGTTCCAATATTAATCGAAACCGCAACCGATAATACCAACAGAACTGTTGCCAATATTCGCAGTTATTTTACAAAAGCTGGCGGCACTTTGGGGAAAACGGGGTCTTTGGACTTTATTTTTAATCGAAAATCAATTTTTAGATTCGACGCACAAGAGCATTTGGATGTAGAGGAGCTCGAGCTGGAATTGATAGACGGAGGGTTGGAAGAACTGTATCTCGAGTCAGATGAAGAAGGTAATGACGTTGTCGTCGTACAGACCTCCTTCGAAGACTTCGGCAATATGCAGCGGTTGCTTGAAGAAAAAGGAATTGAAATAAAATCTGCAAAATTAGAACGCATCGCCCTATCTCATTCCCAAATTTCGGAAGAAGACGCCGTCGATGTCATCAAATTAATCGACAAGATCGAAGAAGATGATGATGTACAGGCCGTATATCACAATATGGAATAGTATAAGGTGCGAACCCTACATGTAATAAGGAAAGAGGGACTATTCCCTCTTTTTTCTTATTACATTGTTCATTCCCTCCATTCAAAAGAAGATAAGCTGGCCATGAGGGCTTTATCATCTTGACAAAAAAGGATACATTTGTATAAACACTCTTTCATATGACTTTTGAAGATTTTTTTATTAAGAAGAACATTGATCTCAACGCTTTGAAGCGCGCTGATGCCATTCTCTATGATGAGTTTCAAAAGCACTACGCCCTAATGGGCGAAAAGAGTTTTGATCACACCAAAAAATTTTGGTTCAATCGACTTCGAAAAGATTACAAACTGCTAGAATCTACAGCACAGCAACCACTTTCTAAGAATACAAAGGTACCGATAGCGCAAGCGGAGGAACAAGTAGCAACGACTACTTCCACTGCACCAAAGCCTGCAGGATTCCAACCTCGGTTCAAAGCTGGAGCCACTAGTGTGCCTAAACAAGAGGATAAAACAGACAATACCCAACAGGCACCAGCAGAAAGCAATACATCAGCTGAGCCAACGCAGCAGACTGCCAAACCGACCGGCTTCAAACCTCGGTTCAAAGCGGGAGCCACCACTGTCAACAAACAAGAGGATAAAACAGACAATACCCAACAGGCACCAGCAGAAAGCAATACATCAGCTGAGCCAACGCAGCAGACTGCCAAACCGACCGGCTTCAAACCTCGGTTCAAAGCGGGAGCCACCACTGTCAACAAACAAGAGGATAAAACCGATAGTATAGAGGACGCAATATCTGCAAGCCCGAGCCACGAAGTCGTCCCTCCTCCCTCTTCTCAACCCCCAAAGCCACTTGGTTTCAAGCCCAAATTCAAAGCAGGAGTCAGTAAGGTTCAGCCAGCTGTCCTCCCCGAATCCGTTATAGACCCTGATGCTATGACTTCAGCAGATTCTGACAGTACAACCTTAGACAAATCGGCAAACGAAAATCCAAAAGACGCCGAGAAGCCCACATCAACCAGCCCTTTAGGCTTTAAACCACGTTTCAGGGCCGGCATTACCAAAATCGACAAGTCTAATGAAGATTCTTCATCGGAAGATTGATTTTTTCGTGAAAAAATCTAGAATACAAAGAAAAGCTTTAACTTTATAACAATAATCAGCTATAAATATGTTAAAAGAAGAAAGACAAGCCTACATTATACACCAAATCAATCTCCATAATAAGGTATTATCTTCGGACCTGAGTGTCCAATTAAATGTATCTGAGGATACTATTCGTCGGGATTTGAACGAACTTGCAGAAAATGGGCAGGTGTTGAAAGTTTATGGAGGAGCTCTTTCCAAGTCCTTTCAATTTCCTTTTCAAGATGGGAATGTATATGCTAAAGAGTCAAAAAAAGGCATCGCACGCAAAACTATCTCACTCATCCAAAATGGAATGACGGTACTTGTAGGAGGAGGCACCACCGTAATCGAATTGGCTCGAATCATTCCAGAAGATATACAATGCACTTTTTTTACAATTAGTCCTCTTGTTGCGTTAGAATTGGCAGAAAAAGAGAATATAGAAGTTATTTTAGTAGGTGGTAAGCTTTCCAGAAATACGAATATTGTGACAGGAGCACAAGTCATCAATGAGCTATCTGAAATCAAGGTCGATCTTTGTATTTTGGGGACTAATAGTCTATCAATAGATGATGGTATTACAGATTCCGACTGGGAAGTCGTTCAAATCAAACGTGCAATGATTAAATGCTCCCATAAAGTTGCCATCTTAAGTATTGCTGAAAAACTAAATTCAAATCAAAAAATGAAAGTTGCACCTTTACGGGATGTCTCTTTCCTAGTCACTGATTTAGACCCAGCGCATCCATCTTTAAAAGAATTTAACAAGACGATTAAGGTAATCTAACGTAACGCAGATATTTCAAGCACAAGAATAACATTGGCTTGAAATATTGCAACCAATCCGGAGGCCATCATTCAAAGAAAGGAATTAGAGATTTTAAAAGACAAGATTCGCAACGAAAACGAATGGTATCAACAAAGGGAAAGAAAATATATCCGAATAGGCTCGTCCATTCTTTGTATTAAACCGTTTCCACATCGAAAATGACTCCTATCTTTTTCGACAAGCCTCTCCTTGTATTTATTTGTGTTTAGCGGGAAAGATAATGTCTACAAAAAAAAGTGCAATTTCGGGAATTTTTTGGACGTTGATAGATGCTTTACTTATCAAGGGAGTTGGCTTTGTAACCACCTTGATATTAACAGACTTGCTGTCACCCGATGATTACGGTCTGATTGGGATGATTATAGTTTTTGTATTAGTCGGCAACTCCTTTGTCGAGAGCGGAATGACCGCTTCACTTATTCGGACTAAAAATGCAGACTCAGCAGATTATTCCACTGTATTTTTTCTCAGCCTATTCAGTGCAATAGTAATCTACGCTATTCTTTTTTTTGCAGCACCGCTCGTTTCCACTTTTTATGACAAGGATATTCTAACGCCTATCCTTAGGTGGTACGGCCTCACCTTTATAATCTCCGCCTTCTCTTCCGTCCAATTGACCATGATGACAGCCAAAATGGAATTCAAGAAGATTACAAAGCTAAATATACCAGGAGCGGTCCTTGGAGCAATAGTTGGTATCACAATGGGTTATCTTGGATATGGTGTATGGTCATTGGCAGCCATGTTTCTAGTCACACAAGTCCTGCAGACCATCTTTTTTTGGTCTTTTTCAGATTGGCAGCCAAAATTGATCTTCTCGAAAGAAAAAGCAAAATTCCACTATATATTTGGATACAAACTAATGTTATCAGGACTTCTGAACACCGTCTTTAACAATATTTACAACATTATTATTGGCAAGTTCTATTCTATAACTTTACTTGGTTACTTCGAGCGATCAAGAACCTTCAATGAGTACCCTACCAACATTATCACTTCCATCGTCTCCAAAGTGACTTATCCGCTCCTTGCCAATATAAAGAATAATCGAGAGGAACTATCCAATGCTTATCAAAAGATATTGGGACTCTCCTTTTTCATTACCGCCCCTCTGATGTTTGGTTTAGCGGCAGTCGCCCATCCCCTATTTCAATTATTATTCAATGACAAGTGGCTACCAGCTGTCCCCTACTTTCAAATCATAAGTTTAGCAAGCATGTTTTACCCGATTCACTCCATCAATCTGAATGTGCTGAAGGTATTCGGTAGGACAGACTTATTCTTAAAATTAGAAGTTATCAAAAAGATTATAACTGTAGTCGTCATTGTACTCTCCATACCCTTTGGAGTGATGGGGCTCGTCTGGAGCAGCGTCATCCTGTCTGTCATTGCCCTACTTATCAATACGCACTACAGTGCAAGCATGATTGGTTATTCTACCCAAAGGCAACTTTTGGATATGCTCCCCACTCTTGTACTGTCCGCGCTATTGTATGGCCTTGTATCCTTGACAATATATTTTCTGTCCGATTCGCCTTTAATATTACAGATTTTAGTTAGTTTTATACTCGCTATTACTTTTTATGTTGGTGCAAATTTTGCGTTCAAAACACCATCATTTATGTTTGCGCTCAAATTAGTTAAAGAATACAAGCCATGATTCAAGTTACCAAACCGTTTCTCCCACCCATCGACGAATACCAACGTTATGTTGAACAAATTTGGAAGAGACAATGGCTAACCAATATGGGCCCTTTGTCTAGCGAATTAGAAATGCGTCTTAAGGAATATCTAGACCTGAAGCATCTCCTGTTTGTCGCCAATGGCACCGTTGCTCTGCAAATTGCAATCAAAGCCCTAGAGTTGAAAGGTCAAATCATTACGACTCCTTTTTCATTCGTTGCTACTACAAGTAGCATTGTGTGGGAAGGATGTACACCTGTTTTTGTAGATATTGATAATAAATCACTGAATATCGACCCTGAAAAAATCGAAGCCGCGATTACGCCACAGACGTCTGCAATCCTAGCCACTCATGTATATGGCAATCCCTGTGACATTGATCAAATCGAGCGTATCGCGAAAAAGCACAAACTAAAGGTCATCTATGATGCTGCACATGCATTTGGGGTAAAATACAAAGGCAAGTCGATCTTTGAGTTTGGAGATATCAGCATCTGTTCATTGCATGCGACCAAACTATATCATGCTACCGAAGGAGGTTTGATTATCACAAAAAGTCCCGAACTCTTAAAAAAAGTAGCATTAATGCGTAATTTTGGCATCTCTGGTTTTGGCACCTATGGCGATATCGGAATCAATGGCAAAAATTCCGAATTCCATGCCGCGATGGGGTTAGTCAACCTCTCCCATTTGCCGGCTATATTTAACAAACGGAAAGAACTTTCAACAACTTATTTGCGCAATTTAAAGACCCTTAGAGCCACATACCCTATTTGGAATACCCAATCAGCTCCCAATTTTGCCTATTTTCCAGTTATACTGGAAAGTGAAGAATTCTTATTGCAATTAGTAGAAGAGCTCAATAAAAATCAGATATTCACACGTCGGTATTTTTATCCGTCGCTAGCAAGTTCCCTTCCTTATCTGGCTCCATCAGCGTTTGCAATTACCGATGATATCTCGAAAAGAGTACTTTGCCTACCTTTGTATCACGATTTGACTATAGAAGAGATTAATCTGATTACAAGAATTATACTACGTGTACAAAATAATTAATCATGGTCATCATTGGAGCAGGTGGATTTGCCAAAGAACTTCTGCAGGTACTTGAAGAGTTGGACAACAAACAATCGATTTTTTTCTTTGACAATACAACAAAAGATGGTCCTGACAAATTGTTTGATCATTATACAATATTAAAGACCGAAGAATCACTTCGTCTACATTTCCAGGATCACAGCCCTGAATTTGCCCTTGGCATTGGCAACCCTAAAACACGAGAACGACTTTATCAGATGGCTATCTCCATAGGCGGAAAAGTTTCCACTGTGATTGGAGACAGGAATACGATTGGTAGACACGTCTCCATCGGGCAAGGGCTCACCGCCTTAAATCACATCGCTATTTCCAATGGCAGTATGATTGGCGAAAATGTACTCCTATATTACGGAGTAGTAATAACTCACGACTGCAAAATTGGAAACTTTGTCGAATTGTCACCAGGAGCGACCCTGCTTGGACATGTTTCCATTGATGATTTTTCACAAGTTGGAGCAAATGCCACCATTCTACCGAAGGTAAAAGTAGGCAAGCATGTCGTTATAGGTGCCGGGGCTGTTGTTACAAAAGATGTCCCGGACTACCAAACAGTCGCAGGTGTACCTGCTAGAATAGTTTCAAAAAATGGATAATCACATCAGGAAAAACATACACTTCTTACATGACGATAAGTTTACGGATGGTGCGATTGAACAATTCGACAGCTATTTTCCAGGCCAAAATTTGTACATCATATTTGCCTCGGATATTAGCCGTTTGAGATATACCCATCCCAATACCAATTGTCTTATTCTAAATCTTAGAAATAGAAAGAATACAGAAAAAATACTAGCGACCATCACACAGTATAGTTGCAAGAATCTATTTATCCACTATATTGACAGCTACAAAGCAGTAATGGCACTCTCCGTATTGGCTAAATATGATATCAAAGTCTATTGGATATTCTATGGGGGCGATTTATACGGTTATCTTCAAAAGCACAAGGATTATCCGCTTTTTGATAGAGAAGAAGATCAGCCACGAAAGCCCCTAGGCGTCAATTTGATCAAATCCTTGAAATACCTTGTTTGGTTTGGAGTGACTCCTGACCATGCCATCCAAAAATTATTTCTTAAAATCAACTATTTTTGCTTCTGGAACGAAAACGACTTTTACTTATTCAAAGACAACTTTGAAGTCAAAGCCGCTTTCAAATCCTTTATTTATTACAAGGCCCTAGGTGTGGCAAGTGAAATCACAAATACAGAACGGAAGTACCTCTTAATAAACCACTCTGCCTCTCCAACTGGCAATCACTTAACACTTCTCACTACATTACGAAATATCGACCTCAAAAAAATTGGCTTAACACCGTTGTTACCACTCAGCTATGGTGATATGGAATATGCCCATAACGTATCGACCGCCTTCCAACAAAACTATGGAGATAGCGTAGAAATAATGAAGGAGTTTGTGTCAATAGAAACCTATCAATACAAATTGTCACAGGTTAGATGTGCCGTCTTCGGAATGAGGAGACAGGAAGCCGCTGGCAATATATTTCAGCTCCTTAATATGGGCGCGCGCGTTTTCCTTCGAAATGAAAACAATCTACTGAAATGGTTAACAGATCGTGATTTTATCATATTCAGTATCGAAAATGACCTCAAAAGCGAAGAAAATCTAAATCAGCTAAATGACGATGAAATCGCGCATAATCGAGCTTGTTATCAGCGATACTTTAACTTATCTGCGTACAATCATATGATGGAACATCTTATAGAAACTTAGAAATCCAGCTTCTTAAATCAAACCATGGAAACCTCTCTAGCCCCTATAGTTCTCTTTGTTTACAATCGTCCGGATCATACCATCCGCACGCTTACTGCCTTGGAGCAAAATACCCTTGCAATGGCTTCCGATTTGTTTATATATGCAGATGGTGCAAAACCTGACAGTAAACAAGAAAAGATTGGACAAGTACGTGAAATAGCCGCCTTACCCTGGAAGTTCAAAAGCGTGACTATCATTGAAAGACAAGAGAATTGGGGATTGGCCGCAAATGTAATCGATGGCGTCAGCACCATCGTTAACCATTTTGGCAAAGTAATCGTACTGGAAGATGATTTAGAAACCTCTCCCTACACCCTCCAATATTTTAACGATGCTTTGAACCGGTATCAACATGAAGAGAAAGTAATGTCCATCAGTGGCTATAACTATCCTCTAAAAAATGTAGAGACGCTCCCAGAGACATTCTTCTTTCGGGTCACCAACAGCTGGGGCTGGGCAACATGGAGTCGAGCTTGGAAGTATTTCAACCCCGATATAGAAACGCTGATAAGCCCCTTAGATACAGCCGCAATTCACCAATTTAGCATAGAAGGAAAAGAAAACTTTTGGAAACAGGTCCAACAATTCAGATCTGGAAAAATCAACTCTTGGGCAATAAGGTGGTATCTATCCGTCTTCCTACAAAAAGGCCTAACCCTGTACCCTCGGCATTCTTATATTCAAAATATTGGCACAGATGGCACAGGTACCCATTCCGATGCCGAATCCACTTATGTTGTATCTTTGTGCCAGCAACAAGCCCATTTCTTTCCACAGGAGATTGAAGAATCGGCAGAAGCCTATGCTGCTATTAAGGACTTTTATGCTCACCGTAAAGGAAACTTATGGCAAAGAGGAGTTCGATATTTAAAAAAAATCAGCAATTACAGATAACAAAGATGCCTACGAATCTGCCAAAAATATCCATCATTACCATTGTATTCAACAATGTAAAAGATATTGAATATACCCTTGCTTCTGTGTCACGACAGACCTATCCCAATATCGAGTATATCGTCATCGATGGACTGTCTACAGATGGCACCTTAGAGGTAATCCACAAGTATGCACAAGATATTGATATTTTGATTTCTGAAAAAGATAGCGGTATTTACGACGCCATGAACAAAGGTTTGGCCCGAGCAACGGGCGATTATGTTTTATTTCTAAACTCCGGAGACGAACTCTATTCCCCCACAACACTATCCGATATTTTTACACATGGGGACTATGCCGACATATACTATGGAGAGACCAAATTGGTAGACGAAAACCGCCATATATTAGGAGATAGAAGACACAAAACCCCCGAACAGTTTGATTGGAAAAGCTTTAAATATGGCATGAATATATGCCATCAGGCCATTTACATCAAAAGAGCCATTGCAGAGCCCTACGATACACAATACCAACTCAGTGCAGATATTGACTGGGTCATTCGAGCGGCTAAAAAAGCAAAGACCACAGTGAATACTCATCAATATGTGGCCAAATATTTAGTCGGTGGTATGTCTCAAAAAAGACATAAACAAAGCCTTAAAGAGCGATATACCATTTTCGCTAAACATTATGGAAAATTCACGAACCTATTCAACCATCTTGTAATCGCATTCAGGCTACTCTCGTATCGAATTAAGAACGGTAAAACCCAAGACTAATGATGAATCCAGAAATTTTGACAGAACTAGCAAATACCAGAATGCCATTCGGCAAATACCAAGGAGTCCTACTCTGCTATCTCCCAGAAGCCTATATCGTATGGTACAGGCAAAAAGGATTTCCAAAAGGCAAGCTAGGCGTACAATTAGCCACCTTATATGAAATCAAACTAAACGGTTTGGAATACCTATTGACCCCACTTATCAAGAAGTGACGAGAATCGCGTTTTTCATTCATATAAATTGATTATCTTTGCGGCATTAATTTAGTTCACATTAAACGCCGTTTGCAGCGGTATCAATGAATATCATGACATATCAAACTTTACTGTACTACTGTTACAGCCCTATTGAAAATGCAGAACAATTTGCAGCTGACCACTTAGCATTCTGCCAATCCTTAAATCTTGTTGGACGTATTATTGTTGCAGACGAAGGTCTGAATGGGACAGTCTCAGGTACACAAGAATCTTGTACCGCCTATATGGATGCTGTCTATGCAGATGGGCGCTTCAATAAGACCGAATTTAAAATCGATAACGTTGACGAGCCATCGTTCATCAAAATGCACTGTCGCTATAAATCCGAAATCGTCCATTCCGGGATGCGCAATCCCAAAGAAATTGACCCCAATCGTCAAACAGGGATTCATTTAGAACCCAAAGATTTTTTAGAAATGAAAGACCAAGACGATGTTGTCGTATTAGATGTCAGGTCTAATTATGAACACACGGTCGGCAGGTTCAAAAATGCAGTGACATTGGATATCGAGAATTTTCGCGAATTTCCAGAAAAGATCAAAGAACTTGAACAATACAAGGGAAAGAAAATCCTCACCTATTGTACCGGTGGCATAAAATGCGAAAAAGCTTCAGCTTTACTACTAAAAGAAGGGTTTGAAGATGTCTACCAACTTCATGGAGGGATTATCAAATACGGAAAAGAAGCTGGGGGAGAAGATTTCCAAGGACAATGCTATGTTTTTGATAATCGAGTCACAGTTGATGTCAATTCCGTCAATCCATCGGTTGTCTCCACTTGTCGAAATTGTGGTACCACTACCGCTAAAATGATAAATTGTGCCAATCCTGTCTGCAATGAGCATTTTACTCAATGTGATTCCTGTGGCGTGGAACTAGATGGCTGCTGTTCAGATGTCTGTAAAGAACATCCTAGAAAACGCCAGTATGATGGGACAGGGTATTATGTCAAAGTACCGCAACCCGTTAATGCAGAAAAAATCAGTAAACGAAAACATAAACAAATAATAAAGGGAAGCTAAGCTTCCCTTTATTATTTATTAACCTCTCCAGGCTTTGTATCTATTGATAAGCCCATTTGTGGAAGAATCATGTGTATTTATCTCTTGGCTACTTTCCAATTCTGGAAGTATTTGATTTGCAAGCTGCTTACCCAACTCTACCCCCCATTGATCGAACGAAAAAATATTCCAAATGATTCCTTGGGCAAAAATCTTATGCTCATAAAGCGCTATCAACGTTCCCAATGAACGAGGTGTGACCTCCTTCAATAAAATGGAGTTACTCGGTCTATTTCCTTCGAAGACTTTGAAGTTTTTCAGTCGTTCAATCTCTTCCTCAGATTTACCCACTTTCCTAAATTCAGCTACGACTTCCTCTTCAGATTTACCATTCATCAAAGCCTCGGTTTGGGCAAAGAAGTTAGACAGTAGCATTTGATGATGTTGTCCAATTGGATTATGGGAGATTGCCGGTGCTATAAAATCACAAGGAATCAATTTTGTTCCTTGGTGGATAAGCTGATAGAAGGCATGTTGCCCATTTGTCCCAGGCTCTCCCCAAATAATAGGTCCAGTTTGATAGTCTACGCGCTCGCCGTTTCTATCCACGTATTTTCCATTGCTCTCCATATCTCCTTGCTGAAAGTACGCTGCAAAACGATGTAAATATTGATCATACGGCAATATAGCTTGACTCTCCGCATCAAAGAAATTATTATACCAAATACCCAGTACGGCCAAAATGACGGGAATATTTTCCTCAAAGGGAGCCTGTTGAAAGTGTTGATCCGCCGTGTAAGCACCTTTTAGCAACTCGTTGAAATTGTCGAATCCAATACCTAATGCAATGGACAGCCCTATTGCCGACCATAATGAGTACCGTCCACCTACCCAATCCCAAAACTCAAACATATTTTTCGTGTCAATACCGAAAGCTGAAACAGCTTCAGCATTGGTGCTCAAGGCCACAAAATGCTTTGCAATATCTCCCTCTTTTGCTCCTTGGTCAAGTAGCCAAGCACGTGCAGTGCGGGCGTTAGCCATGGTTTCTTGAGTAGTAAAGGTCTTCGAAGCAATTAAAAACAAAGTAGTTTCCGGATTTACTCCCTTTAAAGCTTCCGCAATATGGGTCCCATCCACATTCGATACAAAATGTAGATTCAAATGTGTCTTGTAGGCCTTAAGAGCTTCTGTCACCATCACTGGCCCTAAGTCCGACCCTCCTATGCCAATATTTACAACATCAGTAATAGCCTTCCCGGTAAACCCTTTCCAGTCGCCCGAAAGAATCTCATTTGTAAACTCACGCATATGCTCCAATACGCTCTGAATCTGTGGCATGATATCTTTTCCATCCACAAGAAGTGGATTTCCCCCTTTATTCCGAAGTGCTGTATGGAGTACCTGCCGTCCCTCTGTCTCATTAATTTTCTCCCCCGCAAACATTGCACGGATAGCATCTTCCAATTTACATTCTTTAGCCAATTGCATCAAGAGCGCCATTGTCTCTTCGTTCACTCTATTTTTGGAGTAATCCAGCAGGATTTCCTCCAAATCGATGGAAAACTTATCAAAGCGTTTCGGATCCGCCTGAAACAACTCTTTTAAGCTGTATTGGTTAATATTGATATAGTGGTCAGTCAAATATCTAAATGCATTTGTCTGTGTAAAATCGATTCTTGGTAACATATTTTTTGTATTTGTTCAAAGATAACAAATTCCATTTTTCTAGCCTTTTTTAATTTGCAGTTTATAGGAACGGCGAAGGGTCCTGGGATTTAATTTTCAATTTTCGCTTTTTAATTTCTACTTTTGACATATGACCAAAGAACAAATTCAAGACTTGAGGGACCGTGTCACGTCCCTGAGGAGGCATCTTTGACATTGATGCCAAAAAAGACGAAATAAACCAAGAACAAGAGCAGACCCTTGCGCCCGACTTTTGGAATGATTCCAAAGCCGCAGAAAAAGTTCTACACGCTATCAAGACCAAGAAAGTTTGGACCGATCAATTCGATTCGGTTGCATCATCTGTAGAAGACACGATTGTACTGTACGATTTTTTCCAAAGTGGTGACGCGTCCGAACAGGAGCTAGACGAGCAATATCAACTTGCGCGAGAAGGCATCGAAGAATTGGAGTTTAAGAACATGCTCAGTGCTGAAGAAGATCAGCTCGATGCCATTCTTCAAATTACGGCGGGAGCTGGAGGTACAGAGAGCTGCGATTGGGCTGCTATGTTGATGCGAATGTACATCATGTGGGGAGAAAAACACGGCTGTAAAGTTACCGAGCAAGATTCACAGGAAGGAGATGTTGCGGGGATAAAAACGGTAACATTACAATTTTCAGGAAATTTCTCTTATGGTTATTTAAAAGGAGAAAATGGCGTACATCGTCTGGTGCGCATCTCACCATTCGATTCTAACGCCAAAAGACATACTTCCTTTGCTTCCGTATATGTCTATCCGCTCATTGATGATAATATCGAAATTGAAGTAAAAGATTCCGAAATTGAATGGGATACCTTCCGCTCAGGTGGAGCCGGTGGACAAAATGTGAATAAGGTTGAAACAGCTGTGAGGTTACACCACAAGCCTACTGGTATCATCATCAAGAACCAAGAATCCCGTTCACAATTACAAAACAAGGAAAATGCTTTCCGTTTGTTAAAATCCCAGCTGTATGAAATCGAGATGCGTAAGCGCCAAGAAGCCACTGCCGTAATCGAGGGGTCCAAGAAAAAAATAGAGTGGGGATCACAGATTCGAAACTATGTCTTGCATCCATACAAATTGGTTAAAGACTTACGCACAAGCGTAGAAACATCCAATACGCAAGCTGTATTAGATGGAGATATCGATTTGTTTTTAAAAGCATACCTTATGGAATTTGGAGGCTAGCTTCCCGAACAAAGATTGACAATCAAAGAGCAAGGAATAAAGACCAATTTAAGTGCTTTACGCCTTGCTTTTTTTATCTCCGCTCTTTTGCGCCTGTTTTTAAACTCCTTACAAACATTTTAAACAGGCTCTTCATTCCTAAATAACTAAAATGAGTTTTTCCACATCATGCTCTCTACAGGACGGACGGTCTTACCGTTGTATTTTGCATTACCTTTTGTATTATAAAAAGTCTCAATATCACCTTCCACTGCAAAATAAATCAATTGCCCTATAGGCATTCCTGCATAAATACGTACAGGTTGGGCGACAGAAATTTCTAGGGTCCAGGTATTACAAAAACCTACATCTCCTTTACCGGCAGTCGCGTGGATATCAATCCCCAATCGTCCAGTACTTGATTTCCCTTCCAAAAATGGAACGTGTTGATGGGTCTCTGTATACTCCAAGGTCACCCCAAGATAAAGCGTGTTAGGTTCCAACACGTAGCCTTCCGCAGGGATTTCGAAATGTGTAATCTTATTGTGCTGCTTTGCATCCAATACTCGGTCAGTATAGGTTGCAAGATATTTCCCTAGGTGCACGTCATAAGAATTTGTGCCTAGACACCCGCGATCAAACGGCTCGATAACAATCGCTCCTGACTCAATTTCTTCCAGTATTCTTTTGTCCGATAAAATCATGATTTGTAAAAATAGACTGACTATGTTGGTAATTCACACATAGTCAGCCTTCAAAAATACAGTTTTAGCCAATAATTATCGTGAATTATTCCGAATTTATTTAATACCGACAAATTTCCAAACATTCTTCAAATCTGTTTGATTTTAATTTTTCGTCTGTGTAACTTGCATCTATCATACATCCATTATATTATCCTCACTATGCCCTTAGTATACTTACGAGAGTTGGACGAACACACCAAATTTGCGATCTGGAAGATTGAAGAGTCTGCGGACGATTTATTGTCAAGCCTGCAATTAGACACCCGTGAGAAGGCAATACTAGATTCATTCGGTAAAGGAAAGCGCATATTACATTGGATGACTACACGCGTGCTATTACGCTATCTACTCCAAACAGATCAATATATTGACTGTCCCTCTGATTCGAATGGAAAGCCATATCTCGTCAACTTTCCCTATAAATTATCTTTAACTCACTCCTTTGACTATGCAGCTGTCATGCTCAGCTCTAAGGGTGAAGTCGGAATTGATCTAGAAATTGTAAAGGATAAAGTAGTACGCATTCAGCATAAATTCTTGAAACCAGAAGAACTGGCCTTCATTCAAGGTGAAAATGCCATCGAGCAACTCTATGCATGTTGGTGCGCAAAAGAAGCTGTCTACAAACTCCAAGGCAACAGAGGTGTTTCTTTTCTAGACAACATGACCATTCAGCCATTTGAATATCAGGCACAGGGCGTATTGCAATTGCAATTGACGACCTCAACATACACACATACATACGATGTCCACTTTGAAAAATTCGGCGAGTACATGCTTGGTTATGCCGTAGAATAGCCTTATCGATTAAGCAATAAGGATAGAAAAATAACCGAGCAGTGTCTTGAAAGTCTTTACACTTTCTTCGCCCATTTGCACCTCAACAGTTAAAATCTGGGTTTTCGCTTTTCCAAAAATGCTGCTACTCCTTCCTCAAAATCCGGAGTTTCAAAACACTTCCCAAACTCTTCACTCTCCACTACATATCCATTCTTTTGCTTATCTCCATACGCGTTAACAGCACGAATTGCAGCTGCCACTGCTGTTTTAGACCGTGAGAATATTTGATGGAGAATTTCTTCACATGTTGATATTAGTTCATGGGCAGCGACCACATGATTGACCAAGCCCCAACGATTGGCATCATCTGCAGAAATCATCCCTCCAGTCATAATCATTTCTAGCGCCTTTCCCCTTCCTACCAACTCTGTAAGCCGTTGTGTACCCCCATAGCCAGGAATCAGTCCTAAAGAAACCTCTGGCAGGCCAACTTTCGCTTCCGCTACTGCTACTCTTAGGTGGCATGAAAGAGCCAACTCAAGCCCTCCTCCTAATGCATAGCCATTAATAGCCGCGATTACCGGCTTTTCAAAATACTGAATACGATCCATTAGTTTTACACTCCCCAGCTGGGATAATTTCCTTCCTTCCTCTTCACCTAGTGATTGGAATTCCTTGATATCTGCCCCTGCAGCAAATGCCTTTGCCCCGCTTCCCGTCACAATTATGCCCCGGACGTCTATATCTGAAGCCACATCAGTTAAGGTCAACATCAACTCTTCTATTGTTTTGGTATTCAATGCATTGAGTTGCTGCTCACGATTTATCGTGACATATGCAATTCGACCTTCCTTTTTGACTAAAATATTTTCAAATGCACTCATAATCAGCTGTTTAAAAATTAAAATGAACCGAAAAACGAACCCTCTCCTTTCGAATATTATCATATTCTCTATAGGAAAGTCGTTTAACGTACTCCACCGTAAAAAATCGGAATACATTCTCTAATCCCACAGTCGCCTCAAGATAGGGCTTTTCGCCGATGGTACGGGTTGCAATCTTGCCCTCGTCATCGCGATCAAAATGTACGACCTCATTACTAATATATGGATTATTTTGTGGTGCTAGATCCCCGTAAAACATCCGAAGTCGCCACAATTCACGCCACTTTAACTTCTTAACAAGCGGTATTTTATTCAGGAAAAATCCATTCAATCGGTGGTCTACCCCCACCTTGACAAATCGATCCGCCACAAACTCCATCTTATTCATCATGAAATAATCAAAAGTATGGCGATCCAAGACCGTTTGCACATTTGGAATTTCCAATAATGGATACGGCAACGTTCCCCAAATCTTGCCTGCGACAGCAGTCATATCCATATAGCCCAACTGGTTTAAAAACCATCTTTTGGAAACCGAGAATCGAAGAGCATCGTAATTGTATTCCCCGCCAATAAACCCTTTAATACCTCGATTGTATTGCAATGAAAAGACAGGGTGCTGTTCGATAACCGTACTACGAGTCAAATTTCTATAATAGAATTTTTCATTCGGAGCCCAGCGCAGTATCATTTCAGCATCATTGGTAATAATACGAGGTAAAATTTGCCCGGACTGTGTCCCTGTTTTATTGAAAATCAATGTTCCAGCTGTTTCACGTCTGAAATAAGTAAAGCCCGTGCTGATGCTAATGTGGTTTCCAAACTCCCAAACATGGTTCAATTTGTACGCATCATTGAACAAAAATTTATCTGGCTTGTTACTACTTAACGAGCTGAAAAAACTATCCCCCTTTTTGAAGCCAATGCCTCTACCAGGCTCCATCAAATCATGTTGTACGATAGCCTCTACATAATGTGCTGGAAAAGTTGCGACTGATTCCCCATTCACCGACACCGCCGATCGTCCATAATACTTCATCTGCTGATCCTTGAGGCCATAGGCTACATATCCTTCCAAATAAACTTTATCCGACAGTATATTGGTCGTACGCCCTCCAAAACGGATACGGTTTCCTTCGACTTCATTAAAACTATAGGTATATTCCAATGGGCCAAACTCCACGGGCCCCGCATTGTAGAAACCCTGTGCCAATAGATATCCCAATGCCATCAAGCGCTTGACACTTTTCATATTATTAAGCGAATCGGTATTGGAATACACCATCTGCTCAACCGTATTCAAAGGAATAGGTCGCTTGCGATTTAAGAATGCGCTATCTTGACTAGCGGTAGTCGTCATTTCTGTAGGAGCGCCTTTAAAGATATCAGAAGACACTGGCGTTTGGAAATCATAGTTAGAATTAAAAGAGACCCGACGACCAAAAAGGGCGTCCTCTTTACGGCCACCAAATAAAATCAATAAATCAGATCGACGTAATAACATAAAGCCATCTTCATTCGGATTATAATGTAGACTAATCAATATATCATTTATCCAGTTAATATTAGCCTCTTTCCCGACAATCAATTCTGCTTGACGGACTGCATATCGTCCATCTACCGTCACCTGTAGCGTCCCGCTAAAAAGTAGGTCTTGTTTATTCTTCGGTTCAAAAGCCAGTTCGATAAACTGTCCCTCGGACGTTTCGATAGTATCTAAGATATAATAGCGGTAGAAAGTCTTAGCTTCATCAGCAATAGGACTTAAGAACAGCTTATTGACGACAAAAACATTAGCATCATAGATATCAACTGGCTGAAATTGGTAATTAAGGTATTGCTGGATATTTGCGTTATTGATATATCGTGGATCGAACTCAGTCTTTTTATGCGATCTAATCAACTTCTTAAACTTAGACGGATTTGTCTGCGAGTATACATCTGAAAAATTCTCCTCCATATACATCGGCAATAGTGCTTTTCCTTTGATAGAAGCCGTATCTAGGTTTTTAAAGATAAACCCCGCTTTGCCAAGCCGCTTTTCCATTGTTTTCCGTGGATCCACCAATCCAAATTGCACCTTCTCATATTCTTCAAAATGCACTTGCTCCAGGGATCTCAGCCGATTACCTTTCTTATGTTTGATTACCAAATCTATCAATTCCAATGCAGCGGTGTCCCTCTTTGGCTTTCCCTTCTTTGAAATAGTCACCATTTCCAACATGTTGTCCGCATAGTCCAACTCAACAAGAAGTTGCTTGAGTGTATCCCTTGTAACAGGTAAGGTTACCGGACTAAAGCCCATTGCTCTAAAGTTGATCGAGGTATGTTTTGCATTCGCAAGCACCGAAAAGTTACCCGCAGTATCGGTAGAAGTTCCAACATTGCCGGGGGACAGCACCACGGTAGCCCTCGGAATTCCATATCCCGTATTCTTATCCACAACCCTTCCTTTGATTGAAAGCTGGCCAAACACAGGATAGGTCATCCACAATAGGTATCCAACAAGTAAAATATAGTTTAGTCGCTTCTGATATATCATACTTAAATCCTGCACATCTCCATAAATATACAATTTGTAACGGGAGAATAAAATAGATAACGAAACCGAGATGTAAATAATTTCAACACATAGCGCAAATATTATTTACATCAACCCGTATCGACACCTGATTTAATGAAAAATGCATGGTCTTATACCATGCATCACAATATTTTTCGAAAAGTACTTACTGTCTATAGCGATTCGATCGCCCAAATCACTTCAACAATTTTCCTGCCGACAGGTATACATCTCTCTTGAAATCACTAAATCAGTTGGATCAAACAGTCTGGATAAATTCCAATAAGAATTGTTAATATGATAGCGACAAAAAAGACCACACTATAATTTAAGGGTACCGAAAGACTAGATATGCTTGTTGATTCTGCTTCTTTAAAATACATAGCGATTACCACGCGTAGGTAATAGAAGACCCCTATTACCGCATTTATTGCCGCTAGGACAAGCAACGTAATATGGTAGTCATTCATCGCAATAGTAAACATCATGAACTTGCCGACAAACCCAGCTGTCAGGGGAATTCCGGCTAATGACAGCATCGCAACAGTAATGGTCAATGCTAGCCAAGGATTACTTTTCCCTAAACCATTAAAAGAGCTGAAATGATCGGTACCATCCTGGCGTTTGACTAAAATCAAGGCTCCAAAAGCGACAACCGATGAAAGGGAATACGCCACGACATACAAGAGCACTGCACTCGCAGACTGTGTACCTACTGAAACTATTGCAAACAACATATAACCTGCATGAGCAATACTTGAATAAGCCAACATCCTTTTAAATGAATGCTGCATCATAGCGGAGATATTACCAATGAATAGGGTAATAATAGCGATGGTCAATAAAATCGGTGTCCAAAAATCATTTAATGGCACCAAAACGGTACTGAACAAGCGTAGCATACCTGCGAAGGAAGCAGCTTTCACAACAGTACTCATATAAGTGGTAATCAAAATTGGGGCCCCATCATAGACATCTGGTGTCCAAAAGTGAAAAGGTGCCGCACCGACTTTGAAGCAAAGTCCAACAATTAAAAATAAAATTCCTGCATAAAACATCGGCGATATATCATGAGGATGTGCAATCACATATTCCTTAATAACCTCCAGGTCAAAAGAAGCCGACACCCCGTAAAGCAACGCAATCCCAAATAAAAGAAATCCCGTAGAGAAAGCCCCCATCAAAAAGTATTTTAATGAGGCCTCATTAGATGCAAAATCCTTCTTACGGATACCTACGAGAATGTAAAGAGCAACGGACATAATCTCGATACCCATAAATAGCATGGCGAAGTTATGATACGAATTGACCAACAACGCCCCGGTAAGAGAAAATAGGATTAACGAATAATACTCCGCTACATGCTCACTTATAGCACCAAAATAGGCCCTCGAAAGCAATAGTACCAATGCCGTGAGCACCACGCATAGCACAGAAAACGCCACCGAAAAATGATCAAAAATAATCATGCCATTGTAGAGTGGCTCTGCTTCGGTATTCCATTCCATTAGGAGAAAGGCCAATACTCCGCCCAAGCCCAATAAAGCCACGGGGAGAATAGCCTTTTTTGCTTTATAAAGGCCCAAATACAAAACTAATATTGCTAATAAAGACAGCGTGATAATCGCACCCATAATAAAACCGATCTAATATTTTTTCGCTATAATTCTAAAACTTTACCCCATCAATCAACTGTTGGATTGACGCTTCCGACAAGCCTAACAGTCCATTGGGAGTAACACCAATATAAATAATTGCTATCGCAACAATGCTCAACAGCAGCACCTCATGTCCGCTAATATCAGACACCATTGCATACTGCTCTTTCAAAGGCCCAAGCATCGATTTTTGAAAAAGTCTCAACATGTATACAGCCCCCAGTATCAAAGTCAAACCTGCAAACACAGCATACCAAAAACCATATTCGTAAACCCCAATCAAGAGTAAGAATTCACCAACAAATCCATTGGTCAATGGCAAACCTACAGCCCCCATAACAATGATTAGAAAAAACACAGACAGATTAGGCATACGCTTGGCTAAGCCCCCCAAATCTGCCAATGAGCGAGTTCCAGTTCTTGAACTGATGATGTCCAATACATAAAATAGACCGATGACCGATATCCCGTGATTGATCATCTGAATCATAGCCCCTTGTAGCCCCTGCAAGTTCCAAGAGAAGACACCCGCGCTGATTAAGCCAACGTGAGCAATAGAAGAGTATGCGACCAATCGTTTGATATCCTTTTGTTGGATAGCAATGATAGAAGCATACACGATTCCTATTACTGAAAGGACCATGGCCAATTGTCCATAAGCGGCTACCCCCAAAGGAGCCACTGGAATGAGCCATCGGATCAATCCATACACGCCCATTTTTAACATAATCCCCGCCAGTAACATAGTACCCACTGTCGGTGCATTCGTATACGTATTAGGTTGCCAAGTATGGAACGGGAATAACGGAATCTTGATTGCAAATGCCAAAAAGAACGCCCAGAAAACCCACCTTTGAGCAGCTTCCGACAATTGTAATCCGACAAATGAGGTCCATTCAAAATCCTTGGAAGCAGTCTGTTGTTGCAGATAAATAATTGCCACCAACATGAAAATACTTCCCAGAAAGGTATAAACAAAGAATTTGAGATTGACCTTAATACGATCGCCCTCTCCCCATAATGCACAAATAAAATAAATCGGAATCAAGGCAATTTCCCACCCAACGTAGAAAGTAAAGGCATCCAAAGACAAGAAAACCAAAAGAAGGCCTGTCTGCATAAATGCAATTAATCCATATAAATTGCCCTTGAACCCTTTTGAAAAAGTAGCTAAGATAATCAATGGCATCAACCCATTTGTAAGCAATACCAAGGGAAGGCTAATTCCATCCAACCCGATATGAAAGTGGATTCCTAAACTTTGGATCCAAACATAATTTTGCTCAAACTGTACCAGTGCGTTCGGTACGAATTGACACAGAAAAGGAATTGTAAAAGCCAACTGCACCAACGAAAGAACAAGTGCTATTCCCTTAGCAATTTGAGATTTCTTGACGAATGCTAAGACAAAAGCACTGACCAGCGGTAATAAAAGCAGTATACAAAGATTAGTCATCTATACAATTATTTTTTTTCTAAAAGCTGAAAATTCCATACACAAATAAGACAATTACGGCCACTACCATCATGAAGATATAGAATCCGACTTGGCCATTCTGCAACTGTCGAATTCCTTTACCTGACGTCACAAAAAACTGGGCTACCCCTTCGACTATACCATCTATTCCAGACCGATCCACTATCTTATATAAAAACTTAGAAAACGAATTGAGAGGCTTGACAATCACGCTATCATAAAGCTCGTCAACATACAATTTTTGGTAAGATAGACGGTGTAGACCATTATCCTCCAGTGCATCCGATTTTGGAATATACCCTTTCTTCACATATCTGATATAAGTGACAACCGCCATGATAATAGCTGCCAATGCGGATACCACCATTAGAACAATCTCTGTTTGATGATCGATGTGGATGGTTCCCTTGATCGATTGTCCCTCTGAGAATACAGGTGCAAGAAAGTTTGCCAGCTTATGCCCCCCACCAATCGCCTCTGGCACATTCATTACCCCTCCGATAGCGGCTAGTATAGCTAATACAATTAGCGGGAATGTCATCGTGAGAGGAGACTCATGTAGATGTTCCTTTTGTTTTTGGCTGCCTCTGAATGTTCCAAAGAAAGTCAGATATAACAACCTGAACATATAGAAAGCAGTAAACAATGCGGCAATAAAACCAAATGTCCACAACAATTTGTTTTCAGCAAAGGCAAAGGCCAAAATTTCATCTTTTGAGAAAAACCCCGATAATGGGGGTATTCCCGCAATGGCTATCGTTCCGATCAACATCGTGACATAGGTAATTGGCAGCTTCTTCTTGAGCCCACCCATTTTTCGCATATCCTGTTCGTCACTCATGGCATGGATCACAGATCCTGCCCCTAAGAAAAGCAAAGCTTTAAAGAAGGCATGGGTAAGTACATGGAAGAAGGCTCCGGTAAATGCGCCGACCCCCAACCCCAAGAACATATATCCAAGCTGTGACACTGTAGAATAGGCCAACACCTTCTTAATATCATTTTGCGTCAATGCAATAAATGCGGCTATCACTGCAGTCGCCACACCCACAATTGCGATAATCTGCATAGTAAGTGGCGATAAGGTAAACATGATATTGGATCGAGCAATCATATAAATACCTGCCGTCACCATCGTCGCCGCATGGATTAGAGCCGATACAGGCGTTGGGCCAGCCATAGCATCTGGCAACCAGGTAAACAATGGAATTTGAGCCGATTTACCCGTAGCTGCAATAAATAACAGAATGGTAATAACGGTCAATGTCATATCACCCACAGCGAATTCTTTCACCTGTGGGAATACGGTTGCAAACTCGAAGGAACCGAATGTATAGAAAATAAAAAAGATAGCTAAAAGAAAGCCCAAATCTCCGATTCTATTCATTACAAATGCTTTCTTAGCTGCAGAGGCATACGAATCATTGGTATACCAAAATCCGATAAGCAAATACGAACATAAGCCAACTCCCTCCCAACCAATGAACATGACCAAAAAGTTGGATCCAAGCACCAATAACAACATGAAGAAGATAAAGAGATTCAGATAAGCGAAGAATTTACCAAATCCGCTATCTTTATGCATATATCCTATTGAGTAGAGGTGAATCAAAAATCCAATCCCAGTCACAATCAATAGCATGATTGCGCTGAGGGGATCTACTAAGAAGGACAAGGCAACGTTTAATTTACCAACTTGGATCCAATTGAAGATCTCTTGCGTAAATACACCATTAGCACCCGCAGCCCGAGCATCGTATACCTCGCAGAACACGAAGCAACTCACCACAAAAGCCCCTAGCACAACACCACTTCCGATTATCCCGATAATCGACTTAGGAAGAATATGTTGCCCTATACCGTTTATTAAGAACCCGATCAGCGGGAGTAAAGGAATCAACCAAATTAATTCAATCATAATTTTCTATGCCTTAATCTTCAAAATATTACCAACGTAAGCGACTTAAAGACGCGATATCCACGGACTTGGTATTTCGGTATACCATAATAATGATGGCCAAACCTACTGCCACCTCCGCCGCCGCCAAAGCCATAATAAAAAAGACGAATACTTGTCCGCCTGGATCTCCATGATGAGAAGAAAATGCCGCCAAGAGCAAATTAACCGCATTTAACATCAATTCTATTGACATCATGATGATGATCACATTCCGTCTAATCAGTACCCCAATCACCCCTATTGCAAATATGATACTGCAAAAAATTAAATAATGATTTAAGGGTACCCCCTGTATCTGTTGAACAATATTATCCATCTGTACGCTGTGTATCTTTTTTAGCCAATAAAACTGCACCCACCATTGCGGTTAACAACAAGATGGAAGCAATCTCAAAAGGCAATAAAAATTTGTCAAATAATACCTTTCCTAACTCCTTCACCAACCCTATGGTTGGCTGAGCAAGCACTTGCCCATTATCAACCTCTAACACCCGTAGAGAGCCCAAGACGACAACAATCAGACACATACCAGCGATTGTCCCCATAATCTTGACGAGATGTGACCGCATAGGCTCCGTTTCCTTATTGAGATTCAAGAGCATCAATACAAAAAGAAACAACACCATAATGGCCCCCATGTAGACGATAAAGTTTACAATGGCCAAGAATTGGGCATTTAATAAAATATAATGTACTGTAAATGTAAAAAAAGTAATAACCAAGTACAGCACACTATGTACTGGATTCTTTGTGAAAATGGTCATTAACGCAAAGAAAATAGACAAAAAGGCTATAAAATAAAATATCGTCATCTGCTAATTAGGTTATGCTTTTTGGTGTATTGGATAGCTTTGTTATATCAAATTTAGGTTCCACCAACTTATCTTTGCCGTAGATGAAATCCTTTCGTACATAGTCCGCAGTCACATGAGGACCGTCCAAGTAAATCGCTTCCTTAGGACATGCCTCCTCACATAATCCGCAAAAAATACACCGGAGCATATTGATTTCATATACTGCAGCATATTTCTCCTCCCTATAAAGCCCTTCTTCTCCTTTTTTTCGTTCTGCCGACGTCATTGTAATGGCCTCCGCTGGACAAGATAGCGCACAAAGACCACATGCCGTGCATCGTTCCCTTCCTTGTTCATCACGTTTCAGAGAGTGCTGTCCTCTAAAATTTTTAGAATAAGGACGAATTTGCTCTGGATATTTAATCGTCGGTATCTTCCTAAAAAAGTGCTTCAATGTAATGGATAGCCCTTTAGCAATAGCAGGGAGATACATGCGCTCCCATATATTCATTGGCTTTTGTTCCAGTACTTTTTTTCTATTTGATAATGATTGCATAGCTTCTTCTTTTATTGTCACGTCGTGCGCTTGTTACCTTTCTGCTCTCTTCACTTAATAACGTTAACTCCATACCCCTAGCTCCACCACGTATCTTTTGCAATAGTGATAATACCTGTCAACACAATGTTGGCTATAGCCAATGGAATCAATACTTTCCAACCCAGATTCATCAATTGATCATAGCGAAAGCGCGGCAATGTCCAACGTATCCACATAAAGAAAAAGATGAATGCAAATATCTTGATAAAGAATACAATCACCCCGATGATAGTAATCCAATTTTGTGAAAGTCCAAGGTCATCCATAAATGGAAAATTATACCCACCGAAGTACAACGATGCCATCAATGCAGAAGACACAAACATATTGATATACTCAGAGAACATATATAGTCCAAGCTTCATAGATGAGTATTCCGTATGATATCCCCCGACCAATTCGGTCTCACATTCTGGCAAATCAAATGGCACTCGATTACATTCCGCAAACGAGCATACCATAAACAATAAGAAGCCCAGTGGTTGTACCCAAATGTTCCAATTGACAAAGCCGTGCTGTTGCGCAACGATATCACCCAATTTAAGCGACCCAGTGACCATCAGTAGTGCAATTAGCGACAAACCTAACGCGAGTTCATAACTAATACTCTGTGATGCGGCACGAATAGCTCCCATTAGGGAAAATTTATTGTTTGAAGCCCAGCCTCCCAACATAATACCGTAGACCCCCAACGCCACCACTCCAAAGATATAAAGCACCCCAACATTAATATCGGCGACTTGTAGTATAATCGCCCTATCTCCGATTGTTAATGTTTGTCCCCAAGGAATTACTGCTGACGTAATACAAGCCGTGATAATAGCGATAGTAGGACCTAGGATAAAAAGCGTCTTATGTGCTCCCGCAGGAATAATTTCTTCTTTGAAGAAAAACTTACCGCCATCACACAATGGTTGAAGTAAGCCGTATAGACCCGCTCGGTCAGGGCCATAACGGTCTTGCATAAATCCGGCAACTTTTCGCTCCGCCAATGTTGAATACATCGCAATCACAAGCGTGACAACGAAAATAATAACAACTAAAACTGATTTTTCTATAATGAAAGCTGTTTCCATGCTTATATCTTATACTATTTTAATCTTTCTGTACGCGCCAATTGTTCTTGATTGGCTTCCTGCAATTCCAAATCTTCCTTAATAACTGCTGGAGGATTGAAATCCAGGTAGTGATTCGCGCCAATGACCGAATCTTTATCGATCAAAGTTGGCTCATCCAATACCCAATCATCTGTATGTTTCTTATCGAATCGGCAAGTATTACAAATGAATTCCTCCACCTCTCCGTATTCGTCTTTACGAGCTGTTACACGCAATACTTCAGTCCCCTTATACCATAAAGTGACCTTACCTGCGCAGGTAGGACAATCCCGATGAGCATCTACAGGTTTAGTGAACCACACTCGATTCTTGAATCTGAATGTTTTATCAGTCAATGCACCGACCGGACAAACGTCAATCACGTTTCCTGAAAAATCATTATCCACAGCCTTTTGTATATATGTGGAAATCTCTGCATGATCGCCTCTGTTTACGATACCGTGAACACGTTTTTCAGTAAGTTGATCGGCAACGAATACACAGCGATAACACAATATACAACGGTTCATATGCAACTGTATCTTATCGCCAATATCAATCCGTTCGAATGTACGTCGCTCAAACTCGTACCGCGTAGCCTCACTCCCATGTTCGTATCCCAAATCTTGAAGTTTACATTCTCCCGCCTGATCACAAATTGGGCAATCCAGCGGATGATTGATCAAGAGCATCTCCACGACACCCTTACGTGCCTCTACAACCTCTGGGGAAGTAATATTCAACACCTCCATCCCATCCATGACTGTCGTCCGACAAGATGCAACAAGCTTAGGCATCGGACGAGGGTCCTTCTCGGAGCCCTTACTGACTTTTACAAGACAGGTTCGGCATTTCCCCCCAGAACCCTCTAACTTGGAATAATAGCACATCGCTGGAGGAACAATATCTCCACCAATTTGACGGGCAGCATTCAAAATTGTCGTTCCTGGAACTACTTCTACAGGAATCCCATCTATGCTTACCTTGATTTTTACATCCTCTGCCATTTTTCTACTCTCTTTTTAGTACGTTAATTAAACAACCGGTGCCAATGGATCCGCATAATGTGCAAGACCGAAGTTACGGCTTAATGCTTCATTGGGATGGGTGATGTGCCATTCAAATTCATCCCTAAAATGTCTTATTGCAGCTGCTACTGGCCATGCGGCGGCATCTCCCAAAGGACAGATGGTATTTCCTTCAATCTTACGCTGTATATCCCAAAGCAAATCTACGTCCTCCATCGAACCCTTTCCAGATTCAATCTTATGGAGGACTTTTTCCATCCATCCAGTCCCCTCCCGACATGGAGAACATTGTCCACAGCTCTCATGATGATAAAACCGCGTGAAATTCCACGTATTCCGAACAATACATTGATCTTCATCAAAGGCAACGAACCCACCCGACCCCAGCATTGTTCCAGTGGCAAAACCACCATCCGCAAGCGATTCATATGTCATCAGGCGACTTGCACCATTGATGGTCTTCGTAATCAAATTGGCAGGTAGGATAGGAACAGATGATCCCCCGGCAACTACCGCTTTTAATTTCTTTCCGTTCGCTATTCCGCCGCAATATTCATCTGAATATATAAATTCCTCTACAGGAAGTCCCAATTCAATTTCATAAACACCTGGCTTTGCCAAATTCCCACCTGCCGAAATCAGTTTTGTACCGGTACTCCGGTCAATACCAATCTTAGCGTATTCTTCACCTCCGTCATTAATGATAGGTACTGTCGCAGCAATGGATTCCACATTATTCACGACTGTAGGACAGCCGTACAATCCTGCAACGGCAGGAAAGGGAGGTTTAATCCGCGGATTACCTCGTTTTCCTTCCAAAGACTCTAACAACGCGGTCTCTTCGCCACAGATGTAGGCTCCCCCTCCGGGTTGAACGTAAATCTCGAGATCATACCCAGTTCCCATAATATTCTTGCCTAAAAAGCCAGCATGCTTGGCTTCTAAGATAGCCTTCTCCAAAATGCGAATTTGTGGCATCATCTCACCCCGAACATAAATATAGGAGGTATGGGCACCTAAAGCATAGCTAGACACAATCATTCCCTCAATTAAGGCATGGGGAATATGTGTCATCAAGAAACGGTCTTTAAACGTACCAGGCTCAGATTCGTCTGCATTACACACCAAGTAACGAGATACACCTTCTGGTTTAGCCAGAAAACTCCATTTCATCCCAGTGGGGAAACCTGCTCCACCCCTTCCGCGGAGACCTGATTTTTTCACTTCCTCGACGACATCATCGGGAGACATGGTCTTCAACGCCTTTTCTACCGCACGGTAACCTCCGCGTTCACGATAGACATCGTAGGTGTTGATTCCCGGAACATTGATATGTGTTAGTAATAACTTACGGGCCATTTTTTATTCTTCTTGCAAGGTGATTTACTGTTTTTCTCGGAGATCCTGTATGAGTCGGTCCACACTTTCCTCGGTCAGGTTCTCATAAAATGTATACTCGGGTCCAATCTGCAATACAGGGCCATAGCCACAGGCAGCCACGCACTCGACTCCTCTCCAAGAGAAAAGACCGTCGGCGGTCACTTCTCCCTCTTTGACGCCCAATTTATTTTCAATATGTGTCATGATTCTCTCTGCTCCAACTAGACAGCATGGTCCGGTGCGACACACCTCCAACACATACTTCCCTTTGGGTGCTAAAAAATACATGGTATAAAAAGAAGCGACCTCATACACCTCTATGGGTTGAATGTCAAGGTAAGCGGCAACCTTATCCATCGCTTCTACACTTAGCCAGCCAAACTCGGCTTGCACTAGGTGTAAGATGGGCAATAGGGCCGATTTTTGCCTTCCTTCTGGATATCTTGATACCACTTCCGCAAACTTTTGTAAAAGCTCGGAAGAAAACTCTACGGGTTGACTGTCTCTTACACTAAGCATCTAACTCTCCTGCAATAACGTTTAAACTACTCATATTAATAATCGCATCAGATAGCAACATTCCACTGCTCATGGGTGCAAACATCTGATAATTGATAAATGACGGTCTTCTAAAATGTAAACGGTAAGGCGTGCGCCCTCCGTCATGGATGAGATAGAAACCCAATTCACCATTCCCCCCCTCGACGGCGTGATACACTTCGGATTTAGGGGTATCCCACTCACCCATCACAATCTTAAAATGATAGATAAGTGCTTCCATATTCGTATAGACCTGCTCTTTCGGCGGGAGGTAAAACTCAGGAACATCCGCATGGAATACACCCGCAGGCTCCTTCGCTATTTTGTTGAGCGCCTGCTCTATAATACGCATAGATTGCCACATTTCTGCATTACGCACCATGAAACGGTCGTACACATCCCCAGTAGTGCCTACAGGTATTTCAAAGTCGAACTCCTCGTAAGAGCAATAGGGTTCCTGCGCCCGCATGTCGTAATCAACACCCGTAGCTCGCAGTATAGGTCCAGACCAACTATAGCTCAATGCTTGCTCTGGGGTGACAGCAGCTACACCCGAGGTACGCTCTATAAAAATTCTATTACGGACAAATAATTCTTCAAATTCTTTCAACACGGGAGGAAACCGCTCTAAGAACTCTCGAATCTTAGCAAATGCAATCTCATTAAAATCTCGCTCAAAACCGCCGATACGACCGATATTGGTCGTTAAACGGGCACCACATATTTCTTCAAAGATTTCATAGATGAATTCCCGCTCTTGCATGACATATAGGAAACCCGAAAAAGCTCCTGTATCCACTCCTAAGATACCATTACAGATAATGTGATCAGCGATTCGTGCCAGTTCCATTACGATGACGCGCATGTACTGCACGCGCTTTGGAACCTCAATTTCCAAGAGCTTTTCAACAGTCATGTGCCACCCCATATTGTTAATCGGAGAAGAACAATAGTTTAGACGGTCAGTAAGCGTGGTAATTTGATAAAACGGACGATGCTCTGCAATTTTCTCGAATGCACGATGGATATAACCAATGGTAGAAACTCCACTAACGATACGCTCCCCATCAATCTGTATGACATTTTGAAAAACACCATGCGTAGCGGGGTGCGTAGGTCCAAGATTTAGGGTTATCAGTTCATCCTGCGGATCATTATCCGAAAAAACAGGCTTATTTGGGGTTATCTTGGTTATGAAATCGCTCATCTTAAATATTAGTTATCGGCCAAAATAAAGGTCTTTTTTATCGATACGGTTTGGATCTTCCAGTGGATATTCCCTACGCATGGGGAACACTTCCATATCATCCACATTTAAAATCCGACGAAGATCGGGATGTCCTTCAAATTGAATCCCAAAGAAATCATATGTTTCTCTTTCCATCCAATTCGCCCCGTTCCAAAGGACAGTAGCCGAAGGGATAGTGGGCGTCTCGCCACCTATAAAAACCTTGATTCGGATACGGACGTTGTGCACAAGGCTATGTACATGATAAACTATAGCAAAAGGCAATTCCTGATTTGGATAGTGCACTGCGGTGATATCGGTCAAGTAAGTAAACTGTAAGAGGGTATCGTCCTTGAGAAAAGACAACACATCCAAGATATGCTCTTTAGCTGTATGGAGGGTTAAAAGTCCATAGGGTTCCGATGCATTTTTGAGCTTGTCTCCAAACTGCGTCTGCAATCGCTCCCATAATTGTATATTAGTCAACTTATCCATTATCTGTAACTATTCCGTACCGCTCTAACAGGGCTTTATATTCAGGTGTATTTCTTCTATTGAGGGATTCATTCTTGACAATGTCCTGAAGACGCATCACGCCATCTAAAATAGCTTCGGGCCTAGGAGGACAACCAGGGACATAGACATCAACAGGGATAATTTCATCTATACCTTGAAGCACTGAATAGGTATCAAAAATCCCCCCACTAGAGGCACACGCACCTACTGCAATCACCCACCGTGGCTCAGCCATCTGTATATATACCTGCTTCAATACCGGTGCCATCTTTTTGGCGATAGTACCCATTACCAACAACATATCTGCTTGCCTAGGCGAGAAACTAGGCCGTTCGGCACCAAATCGCGCCAAATCATAGGTCGAACCCATTGTCGCCATAAACTCAATACCACAGCATGACGTTGCAAAGGGTAATGGCCACAATGAATTTGCTCGAGCCAACCCAATCGCTTTATCTAAAGTAGTCGCAAAAAATCCGGATCCTTCTACTCCCGGGGGAGCCTCAGCCAACTTGACATTACTCATGATTTAGTCCTTATTGTTTATATTGATGTATTCTACATACTAAGAATACTCCTTAAAAATACTGTTATTTCCTGTCGTTATTACCGCAAAAAAACTATTTAGAATTATTCTAATCCCAATCCAGTGCCTTCTTCTTGATAATGTAAATGAAGCCCAAAAGCAATATGCCCATGAAAACAAACATCTCTATTAATCCTTGCATCCCAAAATCCCTAAAATT
Source organism: Sphingobacteriaceae bacterium DW12 (assembly GCA_000783305.1). Lineage (GTDB taxonomy): Bacteria > Bacteroidota > Bacteroidia > Sphingobacteriales > Sphingobacteriaceae > Sphingobacterium. Next base: position 161,408 of record JROE01000010.1, read on the forward strand.
GACAGCCCAAGGGTACATAAAGATGACTTCGATATCAAAAATCACGAACAAGATTGCCACAACGAAGTACTTAATCGAAAAAGGTTGACGTGCATTTCCCTTGACCTCGACTCCCGACTCAAATGAAGAGAGCTTATTTTCGGTCTTAACTTTAGGTCCAATCATGTGTGTGATGATAATGGTACCAACACCAAATCCCACTGCCACAATAAGTTGGATCAATATGGGTAAATAGTCAATCGGAGCATTTGCGAGGTTTACAGTTTCCATTCGTTTATTTTTGGTTATTTACGCCCTAAACTTAAGCATTTATCCGCTAAAATACAAGGCTGTAGCAGTCTCAGTGATGTATTATCTACACTTACCCAAGACACAGATGCGCAAGGGCATCATCGCGACATTTACGCATTCAAATTTTTACACAAAAAAAAGACGGCCGATAAAAAATCGGCCGTCTCTATCAATATGATTTTGTAAGAATTACAAAGCTTCAATATAAGACTTTGCAAACTCATCTTCTGGATTGATGCTCAACGTCGCTTGGAAATGCTCCTTTGCTTTAGCATTGTCACCTTTTGCGTAGTTGTAGTAACCAAGGTAGTTATTTGCGTCTACCAAATATTCATTATATTTTGCATCAGCTGGCTTTGCCTTGATAACTTCAATCAACTTAGTAAATGAAGGAACAAATAATCCCTGTATTTTTTCAGGCTCAGCAATGTTGTCTAAACCTAATTGCGCAAATCCTCTGTAGTAAAGTGCTGGAATCAAATACTTATCTACAACTTCTTGTTTCGTAGCTGCAACAACAACTCCAAATCCTTTGTCCGCTTTATCAAAGTAAGCTTTACCATCTTCTTCAGCAGCAACTTTTTTCTGTCCTAAATTATAGTTGATTTCGCCAATGTAGTAGTTCGCATCATAGTAGTACTCTGACTCTGGCATGGAAGCAGGAATCTCAAAAATCATAGCAGCAGCTGCCATATCTTGATCCTGGTACTTTGCAAATGCCGTTTCAGCAACTTCTGGCAACAACTCATCTTTATCCATCTCTATAGCTTTTTTCAAAAGCTCTATTCCTTTATCTCTATTTGCTACAGAAGCACCTGTAGTATCAGCTGCTGCTACACCAATATTAGCCAATCCAGCGAACAAGTAGTCACGGGAAATAACACGTTCTGGCTTCATCTTAGCAAATAAGGAGTTCAAATACTCCAATGATTTTGCATAATCTTTATCTTGGTTATAAGCTCCGTAACCTAAGTAACGATAGATTTTTGGATCTACATCAGGATTTTGCGCTAATTCTTCAGAAACCTTTTTCAACTCCGCGTACTCACGTGCATATACCAAGAAATCCGCATATCTAATTTTGGCCTCTAAAGATTTGTCTCCGGTAAGGTCCAAGTATTTTTTATATGCATCTACCCCCTGTTTGTTGATTGCTTTATATTTCTCCTCATCGTCTTCTTTTAAAGAAGATGCACGATACGTTTCCGCCAATTCACGGAAAGTTGGTGCATAGGTAGCAAACTCCTGTGTCAACGCATTTAATTGCTCAATAGCCACATCGTAAGCTTGTGCTCTACGTGTAATAACAGCCTGTCCGATTTTGGCCCGTAACAAACCTTCATCTAATGTGAGGGCATCACGATATTGAACATAAGCCAAGCTTGACTCATTCATGCCCGCATATGCATCTCCTAATGCTAAAGGAACCAATGCATCCTTTGCATTCTTGGCTTTGGCCTGAGTCAAGTATTCCAATGCTTTAGCAAAATCTGGCTTCGGAGCATCGATCAATGCACGACCTGAAAAATATAATGGGAGGTAGTCCTTCTTGCCTAAATCAGAAGTCGCTGTCGTGAATTTTTGTTCGGCCGCTGCTTGATTGTTGTTCTTCAAATCAACAATTCCCAAACCAACTGTATTCAATTGAATGTTTTTCGGGTCATTTGTCAATCCATTATTGAAGATAATAGCAGCAGAATCAACCCGATCATTCACAAGATAAATCTGACCTAAATAAAAATAATTCTCTCCATCCTTTGGTTTCTTTTGCACCAAATTCTCCAACATCACTTTTGCTTTATCATATTGCTCGGCCTCCATCGCTGCCTGAGCATCTTTCAAGCTCTGTGCACTTGCTGTTCCAACAGCTCCTGCAAATAATAGACTTAAAAATAATTTGCTTTTTGTCATAATCTATTTGTGTTCTATTTATATTTTCTAATTAACGAATTATTCCACTTTATCCCTAATAATAATTTCTCTTCCTGGCATTGTTGCCGGGACCAAATCCGCTTTAAGCATAATGCGTTGTCCACGATCTCCAGTTACGAAGGCGGAGAATCCCAGCCCAAGTCCCATGTCAGGTTGATAGTTCAAAATATACACTGGACGACTTAATGCATACAAACCTGCTGCCAAATTTGACTGATTAGGACGGTAAAATTTACCATCGCCATCTTTAGTCAGTGAATTTTGAACGCTTAAGGTACGAATTTTCTCTATATTTTTAAAAGATCGTTTTGCATTTAACCATTGATTGTATCCTATAACGCCTATACCGTCTGTATGTTGTGCGATATAAGCAAGCACTTCATCGCCATTTTCCATTGCTTTCACATACTGGGATGAAATCTTTTCCACCTTACCAATCTCTTTCAACTGCCTTAATGTACTAGAGTTTACATTATCCAATATTAACGAATAATCGGCGCCAATATTTTCCCCCTTTAAGATTCTTAACACGTTTTCTACGCTAATACTCGTGTCAGGACGGCTGTTATTCACGACAAAAACTACAGCATCTGTTGCAATCTGAAATATTTTCGGAGTGACAGACTTCTTTTTAAAATAATCTTCTTCTACTTCGTTCAATGTCCGGGTCATAATAGCTGTCTTTGCGCGTCCCTGCAACATCAAATTGATACCCTTTACCTCCGGCGCGCCAATAAGCTGAATTTTTGATTCCTTATATGAATTTTGAAAAACATCAACCTGTTCCTTGACAATAGGTATCAAAGTCTCATCGACAATAACGGGCAGCTGCCCCTTCAATATATCGCCATGTTTTGCGTCATCCTCGTCTGCCGTTTTACGATTAGCGCACGATGTACTGACTGTAACGAACAATATTAAAGACAAAATAATCTGAAAATTAATTTTACGTATCATATCGACTTATGACTATAGATTTAGTAAAAAGATTAAACAGGAATATTAATTCCTAAAGTTGTTCTGCCACAACCTTGCAAACCGCATGAAAGAATAAACGATCAGCAAGATTCCGAAGAACGTGCGATAAGTTGGGTTTATATCCAATGGAAACTTATTCCAAAAAATAATCAACAGGCCCAATGTAAAATAAAGGCCGAACATAAATAGTCCTAAAATGGACAGAAATCGCTTTAGAGGCGATTTCTGTCTATAATTTGAACTGTTAAAATTACTATTTGTCACCAAATTATTAATTAACAATATTTAATCGAATTGGTAGTGTGTAGGCCACACGCACCGGGCGTCCATTCTGGATACCTGGAGACCATTTCTTTGCCTTTTTCAACAAAGTAACAGCAGCCTGTCCTGTACCGTACTGCAAGTCACGAATCACCTTGATATCTGTAAGGCTACCGTCTTTCTCCACGACAAATGAAACTTGTACCACACCATTTACACCTTGCTCCGTTGCCGCAGCTGGGTATTGGTAATTGTCACCAATCCACTTCATAAAGGACTTCATTCCACCTGGTGGCTCAGGGTTGACCTCTACCGCAGTAAAGATTTCATTTGTACCTGCTCCGTCAGGAGTTCCTTTCTCTGTACCTGTCACAGCACCATCAACTTTCTTAGGACCAAATTCTCCGGTTGGTACACCAGAAGCTCCTTTAGTACCTTTCAAAGTAAGGCGTGCAGGGGTCTTCTTGTCATCCTTGAATTCTTCCTGAGCAGCAACCTCTTCCTTTACTTGGTTTTTAGGTACTACTTTCGGTTCCGGGAAACGTATAAGGTCTTCCGCTGGTGGCTCCTGAGCGATACGCTGAGGCTGTTCTTCCACTGGAAGAGGTTCTTCTTCCTCTTCTGGCTCCGGAATCACCAAGTCTTCCAATGTCACTTCTGTGATCACAGGAGGTGGTTCGACCGGCTTATCAGGAATCAACTTGATGTTGAAGATCTTTGGAATACTCAAGAGAATAACCACACCAATTACGATTACTAAACCAATGTTAGTAGCTCTTGGCGCCAGTTTACGTAGCTGGTAAGCTCCGTATTCTCTATTTCTATTCGCAAAAACGACGTCTAGCCATTCCTTTTTGAATAAATCTAATTTTGAACCAAACATAATTTCTTATTTTTTTGCGTTTAAGTATTTATAATACTAATCGTTATACAAATTCTCACGCTTTAACAAATCTATTTCCTCTGGAGTGATTTTAGAAATCATATAGCGTTTGATATCTACAATTTTCATCTCGTCCAATACATCGACTAGATTACGTTGTACAGATTTCTCACTTGGTCTGATTACTACGATCAAATCCTTTCCTCCAGCGGCAGCCGGAACTTTTGCTTTCATTTCAGTGATGACTTTACGCAATCCCTCTGTGCTATAATCTATAGCTGTCGGAGGTGTAATCGGACTTTTTAATTGTCCGTAATACCATAAAATCTTATTATCTGAACCCAATAGTAAGGTAATAGAACGATTATCCGCAATCTCTAAATTGTCGGAAGCATCCATCTTATTCTTATCAGGCATCGCAACGTCCATCGCTTGAGGCTTGTTTAAAGACGTGGTCAACATGAAGAAGGTAATCAATAAAAACGCAAGATCTACCATGGCGGTCAAATCGACCTTACCACCGGATTTCTTACTTCTTACTTTGCCACCTTTCCCCTTTTTACCGGAGTCTTGATTTAATTCTGCCATTTTTCTTTTATCTATTTAATGAGACTCCGATTATTCATTACCTTTCAACCCAGTTACAAAACTGAATTTATTTTGTTTCTGATTACGAAGTGTCTCAATGACTAAATTAACGGATGGATATTTTTCATTAGCATCTGCTTTGATTGCAATCTTCATCGGTCCTGGATCAACGAAATTCTTTTCGCCTTCCTTTTCCTTTGTGATTTCAGCAGTAGCTAGTCTTGCTGACTGTACCCAATGATACAATTCGTTCGTATTGTTCTCCGTGCTATCTACAGGAATTCCCGTTTGCACGCCCGGTAGTACTCGTTGACTCGTTTCAAGGGTCAACAACTGACGCAGATTCTTGATTGGAACACCGAAATCTTCGCTAAGCTCAAATTTCTCGTAATCCTCTGCAGAGAACTGGACATTGTATTTTGCGGACATTCTCTCCAACATCCTTTTGCGGACTTCACGTTCCTTTACTCCGAAGAATACTTTACCTTCCCCACCGATTGTGATAACTCCAAGATTGGTATCTGGTAATTTATCTTTTGTAGTGGAAGCAGGAGTATCAACAGGGAACGCTTCTGGTTGACGCGCTGTAGATGTCAATACGAAGAATGTAAGAAGCAAGAACGATACGTCACACATCGCCGTCATGTCGATGGACGTACTTGATCTTTTTACTTTTGCTTTTCCCATTTTTCTTTACTTCTAAAATTAATTACTCAATCCTTTGACTATATGATGCTTTTAGTTTTCAGATTCCATAAAGAATCTGAAAAAAAGCAAATCTTATTTGTGGTTAGCAGCGTACGTTTGTACGATTGAGAAACCAGCCTCGTCAATTGAGTAAGTTAATTTGTCGATTTTTGCAGTCAAGATGTTGTACATAACGATTGCAAAAGTTGAAGTTGCGATACCTGTTGCTGTATTGATAAGGGCCTCAGAGATACCGTTTGCTAATTTAGCTGAATCTGGAGCACCACCTGTTGCCAAAGCTGAGAAGGCCTTGATCATACCTGTTACTGTACCCAATAGACCTGTCAATGTACCAATAGAAACTAATGTAGCGATAACGTTCAAGTTTTTCTCTAACATTGGCATTTCCAATGCTGTAGTCTCTTCAATTTCTTTTTGGATAGCTACAGCTGATTTTTCAGCATCTAATCCTGTGTTTGCAGATACATCTTTGTATTTCAACAATCCTGCTTTGATTACGTTCGCTACTGAACCTTTTTGTTTGTCACATTCCGCAATAGCTGTGTCAATATTACCACCGTTGATTAATACTTGTACTTTTCTTACGAAGTTTCCAACATTACCAGTACCTGAAGCTTTGTTGATAACGATAAAGCGTTCGATAGAGAATACCCAAACCATCAAGAACAACCCGATTAGAACCGGTACTACTGCTCCTGCGTGGTAAACCATTCCTAAGTAATTTCCTTGTAGTGGTTGATTTTCTGGGTTTCCTTCTTGGAAGTTAGATGGAGCTCCCATCACATATTTCCATACGATGAAACCAACAATGAAACAAATGATGATTGCTAAACTTGCAAATAGGGAACCTGAATTTCCGCTCTCTTGCTTTGCAGGACTAGTTGTTTTTGGTGCGTTTGCCATTTTTACTAAATTTTAGATTTTTTACTGTTGTTTAATATAATGTTTAATTCAATTATGTGCAATTCAATTCTCTATTTGTTGTCCATATGAGAAACAAATATAGCATTTTGTAGTAAAAACAAAATTAATGCTGCATTAAAATACAATTTATTAAATTCTGCATTTAACTTTGAACTCTAATTACGAACAATCCATCAGCAGAATCATTGTCCATCAGTCTTATCATGTCAAAGCCATGCGTAATGCTGTAATATTTTACAATGAAAACCATTTTTTTTTTGATATCCAAATTAATAAATCATTAAGTGTTAAAAATAAGTAAGTGGTTACTCACAGCAATCTTTCAAATACCAAGTGTTTTTTTAACGTCAAATTATGTGTTATATTATATCAAGGCCGTTACAAATACCAACAAACAAACGAAGAACCAAGGCTAAACCACTATCCACCAACCACTTTGACTTTATACCCTTCTGCGTTCAATAATTCAACTATTTTTTGTTTAAAATCTCCTTGTACCATTATTTCACCATTCTTAGCTGTACCCCCTACTCCACATTTTTGTTTGAGCTTCTTGCCTAGAATTTCCAAATCGGACTCAGCACCGATGAAACCAGCAACAATTGTAACAACTTTACCCTTTCTCATCTTCTTATCCAACATCACTTTGAGCTGTTGTTTGTTTGGGGGCAATGTATCAGCCTCCTCGGCTAACTCTCCCCCTTGATACTCAAAGTCATCAGAGGTAGAATATACTATTCCTTCAAATCGTTGTTTCTTTTGTTTACTCATAATACTAATTTAGCAAATTATTCGAAGTGACTTAGGTAAAATTTTGATATCCAATTTTTTTCCTAGTTCAAAAGGCTCACCATCTACATGCGCCGCACCATCCTGCTCGCGCTCGATATAAATCTCCTTTCCGGGAATAATCTCGACATATTCAGATTGATCGGCAGATTTATTGAAAAGGTGAAAAACCATCATTGGCAATGTATAAAGCGGGAATTTATGCACAATACAGACATCCAGCAATCCGTCATTAACCGACGCTTGTGGAGCAATATAAGCGTTATTGCCATATTGCGGAGAATTGGCCACGCTAATCATAAAAGCCTCACGTTCATATGGCACTCCGTCAATGGTGAGCTTGTATGTGCAGGGCTTATAATTTGTCAATACGTTGATAACGGATTTTAAATAGCCGATTGGCCCTCTGATATTTTCATTTGCAAATCGATCGCTAACGGATGCATCAAAACCAATTCCTGCAATATTGAAAAAATTCCGACCATTAATAATTCCAGAATCCACTTCGACTGATTCAAATCGATTCAACCTCCTCAGTGCCGCACTTTCATTCATAGGAATTCCCAAATAAAGGGCAAGGCCATTCCCAGAGCCTTCGGGAATAATCCCTAATGGGATCCCAGAACCGACCAATGCTGACCCCAGCTCATTGATGGTGCCGTCCCCTCCGACAGCAACTACCGCATCATAGCCCTCTTGAATGGCTTTCAAACCCAATTCATATGCGTGATTGGGGTGATTTGTCTGTTGAAAAGTAGGATTAAACTTCTCTAAATCTAAAACTTCCAACACCTGCTTATTGAATGCAGTCTTCCTTCGTCCTCCGGAGATAGGGTTGATTACAAATAATATTCGCTTTCTTTCGGCCATACAGGTTTCTCTTAAACTTTTACCGGATAAAGATAGACAAAAGCCCCTATATTAGGCGAAAGGATGTACAATATCAAGTCACTTTCATATCTATTTGATTCGTTCTCCAATTGCGACAGACCCTACTTGATTTGTGGGATGGAATATCAAACGATTTTTCATTCGTGTTTGTGCAATCTATACTATAGGGGTATTTCAAGTGTTCACGCCATTCGAAAAAGAATATTCAAATCCTTGCTTTAGACTAACGGTTTCATTTTGACTTGCTGACTACAAAATTGAATTTTAAAATTCGGTAAAGAGTCGTAGATTTGCGCAACAATTTGTGGATTGATTTGCGTCAATGGATAATATTCCATGACTGGAGATTGCAACCACAGTAAAAAAGTGCTAAGACCTATCAACTTCTGTGTTTTTCACTTATCTGTGATTTTTTTCCCTTGCCGAATCATCTTACATTAATTAAGATACTTATGGCTTATTTATTTACTTCAGAATCGGTCTCAGAAGGACACCCAGACAAAGTTGCCGATCAAATTTCAGATGCTTTAATAGACAACTTTCTTGCTTGGGATGAGGATGCGCGTGTTGCCATCGAGACACTTGTGACTACAGGTCAAGTGGTACTTGCCGGCGAAGTTAAATCCAAGATATATTTAGATGTGCAGAAAATTGCCCGCAATGTAATCGAAAAGATAGGTTACACCAAGTCCGCGTACATGTTTGAAGCGAATTCCTGTGGCGTATTATCTGCTATTCATGAGCAGTCTGCAGATATTAACCAAGGAGTGGACCGCAAGTCAAAACAAGACCAAGGAGCTGGAGATCAAGGAATCATGTTCGGATATGCAACCAACGAAACGGAGAACTACATGCCTCTAGCGCTTGACCTATCTCATCGATTGTTGTATGAACTTGCGGCCTTGCGCCGAGAGAACGAAGAAATTACATATTTACGTCCCGATGCAAAATCTCAGGTGACCTTAGAATATGACAGTCACCACAAACCTGTCCGCATCGATACAATCGTCATTTCGACTCAACATGACGACTTCGATGAAGAGTCTGCAATGTTGAAAAAAATCACGGAAGATATCAAAGCTATATTGATCCCTCGAGTGAAAGAACAGCTCAAACCCGAGTTACAACTTTTATTTGATGACAACATCAAGTTTCATATCAATCCTACAGGCAAATTTGTCATTGGAGGCCCACATGGTGATACAGGCTTGACAGGAAGAAAAATTATTGTAGATACCTACGGTGGTAAAGGGGCGCATGGTGGAGGCGCTTTTTCCGGAAAAGACCCATCCAAAGTAGATCGTTCAGCAGCATACGCCACACGTCACATTGCCAAAAACCTAGTAGCTGCTGGGGTAGCAGAAGAAATCCTCGTGCAGGTGTCCTATGCTATTGGAGTAAAAGATCCAATGGGAATCTATGTCAACACGTATGGAACAAGCAAAGTGAATTTATCAGATGGACAGATTGCGCAAGAAATAGCAAATCTATTCGATATGACGCCATACGGTATTGAAACTAGGCTCGGGCTTCGCAACCCAATATACTCGGAGACGGCAGCATACGGTCACATGGGTAGAACGCCACTGACCGTCACTAAGACGTTTGAAAATAGCAATGGTGAGCAGAAAGTTGTCGAAGTCAACCTGTTCACTTGGGAAAAATTAGATTACGTAGATAAAATAAAAGAAGCTTTCAAGCTTTGATAACACAATACCGAAAAAAGAAGCCTCCAAGATAGGCTTCTTTTTTTTGATATAATTCCTCTTTTATCCCTATCTTTAATGTATACAGCAAAACCTTCAAAACGATGAAAAGAAGAACATTTATCCAATCTACCGCTAGTTTAATCGGCACTACGGCATTGACCACTACGGTATCTGCGGATAGCAATAACGTCGTCAAACCTCAAATCGTACATTCGGTATATTTTTGGCTGAAAGAAGGGTCAACAGAAAAAGAAATCACCGCCTTCGCAGCTTTTTTCGAAGCGCTCAAAACAATACCCAATGTCGTAAGTTTAAAATATGGCCGACCGGCTCCGACCAACCCTAGGCCTGTCGTGGATCAAACTTGGACATACAATCTAATTGTTGTATTTGACCATATGGACCATATCAACACCTATGAAAATCATCCTATACACTTAAAGGCTATAAAAGATTATAGTAGCAATTGGACTAAAGTAGTCGTATATGATACGCTATTAGATTAATCCTCGAGCTTTAATCTCCAAATATTTGTTAATCGAATTAATCGTCAACTGCTCAGGCGCCGTATAAATGGTCTGAATCCCATGGCGATGTAGCTCCTGTATAATCAGGCTCTTCTCGTAAACGAATTTTTCGGCTATAATTTGGTTGTATATATCAATGGTACGGTGTCCTGCCTCCTTGGCCATTTGAATTAATTCTGTATTCTTAAAAACGACAACAACGATGATGTGTGTCTTATTCAACATCTTTAGATAGGCTATCTGTCTATTAAGGCTATCCTGCGTTTCAAAATTCGTGTAGACAAAGATAAGTGAACGCTTATTGATATGCTTGTTGGCAAAGGTATACAGATTCCCAAATTCAGACTCTTCAAATAGGGTATTGATACCATAAAGAGCCTCCGAAATCTTTTGCATTTGTTTATTCCGCTTCTCTGGGGGAATATGATTACCCACATGCTTTGAAAAGGTCAACATTCCCGCCCTGTCCTCTTTGAGAATCGCGGCATTAGAGAGCACCAATGTCGCATTTATCGCATAATCCAATAAAGTCATCTCTTCAAAAGGCATACGCATCACCCTCCCCACATCGATGAAAGCGTAGATGGGTTGTGATTTCTCTTCTTGATACTGATTGACCATGAGCTTCTTATGCTTTGCAGAAGCTTTCCAATTCATAAATCTATACTCATCGCCCCGCACATATTCGCGAACATGGTCAAACTCCAGGGTAGACCCAATCTTTCTGATGCGTTTCACACCCAATTCTTTCAACCGATCGGTGGTAGCCATCAATTGATATTTACGCATCTGTATAAACGAAGGGTAACAAGGAATGGAAAGCGGCTGCTCTAACACAAACTTTCTTTCAAAAAACCCCAAATGCCTGATCAGTGCATGGCAACGGTTGAAAATGTATATCCCCCGTGTTGTTGGGCGAAGTTGGTAAGTAAGGTGTTTGTGCAATTGGGGGCGAAGGGAAAAACTAAATTCATTTTTCCGAACTTGCAATTGTATGGGATATTCCTCCAGTACCCGAACACGCACAGCAATGGGGTAAGTGCTGAAAACCTCCAACTCGAAGGTATTTAAGTCCCCATTGGACAGTTTTTCTGGATATTTGCGCGTTAGAAAAACACTATTCTTACCAAAATGTAGAAACAGAATATCCCAGATACAGGCTACAAAAAGCAACCAAAATACAGCTGTAGCGCCCCATATAAAAAGGGGCATAAAAAAAGAAGCTGCAAACAGGAAAGCCATTCCCAAAAGGGAGTAGAAAAACTGGTTGGTAAAATAGAGTCTTCTTATAAATGTTATCATCGTGGAATTTCTACACCATCAACAATTTGCTTAATCATATATTCAGTCGTAAATCCCTCCATCTCCTTCTCTGGCGTTAGCATGACCCGATGACCTAAGATTGCAGGCGCTACATATTTTACATCGTCTGGTGTAATAAAGTCTCGCCCCAAAAGAGCGGCAGAAGATTTTGACGCCTCGAGAATAGCAATCGAGGCCCGAGGAGAGGCGCCCAATGTAAGGTTAGGATTGACCCTCGTTTGCACGATAATCTGGGCAATATAGTTCAATACCTCTTCATGGGCGTACACTGCCTTTACGATATTTTGAAAAGCGATAATCTCATCACCGGTAACAACGGGATGTACCAGGGCTTCTTTATCGCCTGCTTTCTGCGCTTGATGTTCCTGTAAGATTCTCAATTCATGGCTGAACTCCGGATAATTGATGACAATCTTAAAAAGAAAACGATCTAACTGAGCTTCGGGAAGACGATAAGTACCTTCATGCTCAATAGGATTTTGTGTCGCAAATACAAGAAAAGGGCTAGGCATGCGGTACGTATGTCCGTCTACAGTGACCTGCTGCTCAGACATACACTCGAATAATGAGGCCTGTGTCTTAGCTGGAGCGCGATTAATCTCGTCGATTAGAATGATGTTGCCAAAAATCGGTCCACGCTTAAATTCAAATTCATTGGACTTGAGATCTAATATGGAGGAACCCGTTACATCCGAGGGCATCAAATCAGGGGTAAATTGAATCCGTTTGAACTCGCTTTGGATGCTTTTGGCAATCAATTTTGCAGTAAGGGTCTTCGCAACCCCAGGCAAGCCCTCGATCAATGAATGCCCAGATGTCAAAATCGACATCAACAACATATTGATGACTTGATCCTGGCCTACGATTACCTTTTTAACTTCACGCTTCACGCCTTCCATTTTTTCCTGTAGCCCAGATAGGTCTAAGCGACTTTCAAAATCAGGCATATATCTTTCTAATCCACTCATATCATATTTGATTTGGTTTTAAACTCTTCTATTTTATAATGTAATGTCTTCAAATCATCTAATGTAAGACCACGTCGGGTACGATAGCTTGAAATTAAAGCCATCAGCTCTTGAGTATCTTCAAGAGGCACTCCCGACTTAAGTGCCAAACTTCTGACGAATTTTTCGTCCTCCATATCCATAGTGTCTAAGTGAAAAGACCGTCTCACGTCGAATAAAAAATAATCAATTTTCTTATCCACCATATTTCCAGGCTCGCCGTTCTCATAATACAGCGTTGCAATGGTTTTGGCAAACTCTTTGGAGAGATTGGGTTCTGGTTCTACAATTTCAACGGCTTGTTGCTCACGCTTACTCTTAAACACTAAAAATAATAACAAGCCAAATAACAATAAGTACCAAGCTTCTCTCAACCCTTGATGTGAAAGAATCATCCGTAGAGGGGTATCTGCTTGTCCTTCCTGATAATGACTATCGTACCAGATAATATCTTTTGCAGTCAACGTTTTTAACGCTGCTGAGGCATACTCATAATTATTCCGTTTGAGCATGTAATAATTTGTAAACACTTCAGGTTCTAGATGCAGATATACCTTCCCTTTGCCCCACGAAATCTGTACAAAATTGGGCATGGCATGCTGCTGTACAGACGCAGTACCAACGATGCTAATATTCGTACTATCGATTAAATCAAAGATATTAGTATATTCTATTTTGTCATATTTTAATCTTTTGCCCTTATAGCCAAGCGAAAAACTTACATCTTCGAAAAGCAAATTGGATGATATTTTGAACGCGTCTAGATTCGTAGCCGAAAGCTTCAATGTATCCAACAGCTCGGCATCAAAGTCTTTGCTTGAAATAAAAACCTCTCCGCCACTGGCCGCAAATTCCAAAAGTTTTTTGGCAGCCGTGGCACCCACATGAAAATAATCGTCAATGTAAATAAATGCCGTTTGGTCATTTACAAGCGTATCCTCCTCCAAGAGTTCATATATAGATTTTTTGGTATCAGTGATACTGACCTTATTCCCCAAGATATGGGCAAGCTCTTCTCGTGCAACATACAATCCGTACGGAATCTTGTCCCGCTGATTATAGGTTTTGGCCCAATCAATAGGTTTTTTACTGATGGCGTCAATGATACCAATCGTGAGCAAGACCAACAGGACTATCCATATACCGAATTTGCTATTATTTGTCATGCCCATTTCATTTGAAATTCACTGAATAAAACGGTATACTTTTCATACTCAGCTTTCGATATTGGAAAACTGCCAAACCAAACGTGATTAAACAAATTGCTGCATAGCTCAAAATCTCTTCTCAACTCGACGTTTTCCATCGCTGCCATAAGCTCTATGGAACTCTTGGTGTGACTCCATTCAATTAAACCCTTATTAGCCAAAAGTTGGATATTAAGCAAATTTTGATAGCGGATAGCCAAAGCATAATCTTCATCACGAAGAGCTTGATCTATAAAAGTCTTCACGTCCACTCGCAAAAGATTGCGCTCTACAAATTCGACACCCGTCATATCCTCATGCTCTTCAGTATGCTTAATGTAAACCTTTCGACCAGTAAAGATTAATCGATAGATGATCAATACGAGCAATAAAGCGCCAACAGCTCCTAGAACCTTATAGAACCAGTCAGGATTACGAAAATAAAAATCAGGAAATAGGGAGTTCAGAAAGTTGTTAACCCGTCGCTTTAGCCGATCCCAAAACCCAATTTTATCGGATATTTTTTCGATATAAAGAAAATCATCCGTTTGGTAGTGCGCAAAGGCAGTGTCAAATTCATGCGGTTGCACCTTGTGGATATGTGGCACATAAGGCACGGCATCGTAGTGACCCTTTTCCCAATAGGGGTGGGTATTATAGTTAACAATCGTGGTATCTGTATCTGGGTCTAGCACTAAGTCATCCAGCACAACCTCTTCACTACTTTCGGCTTGGGCACTATCAGTGGTCTGCGCACAACCAATCCAAGGTAGGCCGAGCATCAACAATGTAAGTACACCTATATACATCTCCCTAATGACCATCTACGCCCTTCCCTATATTAGCAATGGTCTCATAAATATTTTCACCAAAGCGAAGTTCTTTTGCCGATTCATATATCAATCCTGAGATTAGCACGGAAAACATATAACTAGCAATCATGATCATGGCAAAAATAGTCCCACCAAGGGATGCAATCAATTTACCGTAAAACGTATCGAAAAAACGGTCATCAAAACCAATCGTATTATAAGCTATCAACCCTAGAACAAGTACAGGGACTAAGCTCATCATCATCAATAAAATTTGAAAGATTGCACTCACGATATAAGAAGAGACGCCATAGTCAAATATCTTCTTTCTCAGCATATCAAAAGCCGAAGTAAAAGAATCGGCAAGTGTGTAATATCCTTCCCTATACAGCATAAACGCGCAGAAAAACCAGACACTTACACAGGACGTCAAAATACCAGCAGCAAAACTCCCTATAATGGGAATAAAAGAAGCAATAGCAAATGCAATAAATAGCGGAATGGAGATAATGGCCGTCGCAATAATCGCAGCTCCAAAGAACCGAAAGTAGGTCCCAATATGCGCCTTAAAGCTAGACCAGACCTCAGCCGAGCCAAATTTAGTATTGTTGTGATTGCGAAGCAAAATAAAGTACTCGATGGCTATTCCGAAAAAAACAAGTACCAAAATCATCAATACACCTAATATCCCAAAAAATAATCCCCAAATGCCAAACTCATCGGTCGCGCTAAAATCGCCGCTGAAACTTACCTTCGTGGTCAGATAATAAAATAAAAGGAGCATAATCGCGAGGGGCACCACCGCAAGTCTAAATAAGGTCATGCAGAAATGACGAATGACCATTTTCAGCAGGTCTACAAAATCTTGAACGAACTCCCCGAGCTTACGTTCTTTCTTGAACTCAAAGTTTAACTCC
Source organism: Sphingobacteriaceae bacterium DW12 (assembly GCA_000783305.1). GTDB lineage: Bacteria > Bacteroidota > Bacteroidia > Sphingobacteriales > Sphingobacteriaceae > Sphingobacterium. The sequence continues at coordinate 177,135 of JROE01000010.1, forward strand.
ATCCAAATCTTCGCGCTAATTGATAAGGTCTTAAAACATAAAAATAAAGAATCGCTAGCAAGGACAAAACAATAATCATCACACACATAGCGACAGAAGATTGATAGTATCGGGTCACAAAGCCCTCAAGCGTACCTGCCACAATAAAAAAGGGGACAGTGCTGATCAACACTTTACTGGCTCGCTTTGCGGCTTGCTTAAATGATTCTAGGCGAGTATACGATTTTGGAAAAAGGATACTATTGCCCAATGTGAGCCCACAGGCTCCCGCAATAATAATGACAGCAATCTCAATAGTACCGTGTATCCAAATAGCTGACATCGCCTCTGTCATAACACCATACTTGAAAAACATATAGTGAAAAGCGCCTAGCATGATACCATTCGAAAAAAGGATATAACCTGTACCAATGCTGTAAAAAATTCCAAAAATAAATGCGTTGAATGCCACCTTAATATTATTAATGGTAATAGCAATAGCTGAGCCCATCATCCCTCCTTCATCGTAGATGGCTGCCGGATTTCCCTGTTTAATTTTTTCAATTGTGAAATCAACATAGGAATGACCCAGTATCAGACGGACAAATTGGTCATCATAATGAGCGGATAGGAATCCTATCGCTACAGCTAAACAAAAAATAAGAAGCGAATAGAGCATCTGCTTCCTGATCTGCCAAATAGCTAACGGGATATCGTAATTAAGGAAGTGAAAAAATTGATTGTTGGAAGATTTTTGATCCTTATATATTTTTTGGTGGGCAAGCAATGAAAGCCCATTTAGATATTCCTTTGTTTTACTTTGTGGATAAAATGTTTGGGCATATGCCAAATCATTTGTAAGTTCGATATAGTTTGAAGCTAACTCATCGGGATCGACCTGGCTTTTATTTGCTAGATTCTGCTCGATAGAGACCCATTTTTCCTTATTTCGTTCGATAAATGAAGCTTCTCTCATAATTAATTTATCACCTTTGACACTCAAATATATGAATAAGCTGTTAATAAACACCCCACAAAACGTAAAATTTGAATATAATTTAGCGACTCTTGGGGCTCGAATCTTGGCATTCGGAATTGATCAGCTTATCATTATATCCTATATACTACTCATGCTATTTTTATTGCTTTATAGCGGGGTATTTAACCTTAGCGACAGCTGGACTACATTTGGATTATATAGCCTTTTTAGCCTCCCAGCGCTTTTCTACCCTATTATATTGGAAACCTTTCTCTCTGGGCAGACACTGGGAAAGAAATTAATGCATCTAAAAGTCGTCAAAATAGATGGTACCCGAGCGATTGCCTATCAATACTTTATCAGATGGGTATGCTCAATTATTGATGTTTTCCTATGCTTTGGCGCGATAGGACTAAGTAGCATCATATTATCAAAAAAAGGCCAGCGCATTGGAGATCTGGCCGCTGAAACAACAGTAATCAGCACGAAAGTAAATACAAACTTAAATCAGACCTTATTTGCCGAGATTACAACTGAGCGTAGTCTTACCTATCCACAAGTGATTAAATTAAGTGATTTCGATGCAAATGCCATTAAGGATATATTCGACAAAGGATATAAACGAAAGGATTATAATATTATCCTAGCTTTAGCCACTAGGGTTGAAGAACTACTTGGTGTCAAACGTGAAAAAAGTCCAGAAGAATTTATTGATACAGTTATCAAGGATCACTACGCCCTATTCAGAGACAAATAGACTGTACCTCTCCCAAGGAGCTAAGCGATTTACATATGATAACCAACTAATTAACGAGACTCCTTCACAAAAAAAGGCCGTATCACAATAAAACTTTTCTCGCAATGATGTTTTTATGATACAGCCTTTCGAAAGATACGTTATTAGTACGGCAACTAGGCGACAGTAGCAGCTGAAGTCGGCATTTGACGATCGACTTTCTTAACCAGTCCTTGCAATACATTTCCTGGACCTACTTCAACAAATCCCTCAACACCATCAGCAATTATTTGTTGAACGGTTTGCGTCCAGCGAACAGCACCAGTCAACTGGGCTATTAAATTTTCTTTGATTGCTTCGGGAGCTGTCTGAGGTTGCGCATTGATATTCTGATAAATCGGACATATGGGGCTCTGAATTTCAACGGCTTCTATCGCCGCTTGAAGCTCCAATCGTGCTGGTTCCATTAAAGGAGAATGGAAAGCACCACCCACGTTTAATTTCAACGCGCGCTTTGCCCCAGCTTCCAACAACAATTCACATGCTTTGTCTACCCCTGCTACAGTGCCGGAGATAACGACTTGCCCTGGGCAATTGTAGTTTGCAGCGACAACAGTGTCTTCTACTTTAGCACAAATTTCCTCAACGATGCCATCTTCTAATCCCAGGATCGCTGCCATGGTAGAAGGCTCCAATTCGGTAGCTTTTTGCATAGCGTTAGCGCGTTTGGCGACAAGCTTCAACCCATCTTCAAAGGACAGTGCTCCTGCTGATACAAGTGCCGAAAACTCTCCAAGTGAATGTCCCGCAACCATACTGGGTTGAAAACTATCGCCTAAAGCTTTGGCCAATATAACGGAGTGTAAGAAAATCGCAGGCTGAGTGACTTTGGTCTGTTTCAACTCTTCGTCTGTACCCGAAAACATGATATCTGTAATGCGAAATCCAAGGATATCATTTGCTTGCTCGAATAGCGCCTTTGTATCATCGTTCAAATTGTATAAATCTTGGCCCATACCCACAAATTGAGCTCCCTGACCCGGAAAAACGTAAGCTGTTTTCATCATTATTATCTTTTTTTTATTTGTTGATGAGAGCTCTTCCGACAAGCGGACTCGGTTTCATCATTATTATATCTTCTTTTAATTTGTTGATGAGTGCTCTTCCCATAAATGGATTAGACAGCACTATTCTGTTGAGCAAATTTACATTAACTTTTTGAATTCTAAACTTGAACGTAAAAATCAACCAATCATCTAAAATAGAGACAGCAGATAGGAGACAACTGGGATATAAGTGGATATCAACTTAAATATTAATCGGTAGTTTAATCGTTTTTTAAACGTATTAAAATCGGATATTATTCGCTTTTATCCGAATGAAGTCCGTATAAAGTCCGCATTATATGCGTATTAAATCCCTATTTATATGCCTATTAAACCCAAGTTGTACCCTATCATGTGCAAATCAGCCACACAATGGATTAAAGGATTAATTCGAAAAGAAATAGATTTTAGGACTCGTCCGTAGGTATAAAACTCAAGGAACACATCTTATCAGGGTCAAAAATATCTGCACAAATCTCCTGCGCTTGCAACAATGTCACTTGATCTATTTTGTAAAAGACTTCCTCCAAAGGCACCACACGATCATAGTCCAGTACATTTTTAGCCACGGCGATAATCATGCTCATGCGATTCTCTTCGGCGAGGGCAATCTGTCCCTTGAATTTATCCTTAGACTTTTGCAGCTGACTTGCAGAGAGCGCCCTATCACGAAGCTTGTGCAGTTCCTTAAAAACAAGGGATTTCGCTTTTTTCACCTTCTCTTCATCTGTCCCTAAATAAATAGAAAATATACCGGTATCCGAAAACATAGTGTAGTTGGACTCGATGGTATAGGCAATCCCATGTTTCTCGCGTATGGAGAGATTCAAGATCGAGCTCATTCCCAATCCGCCCAACATATTATTGAGTAATAGCAAGCCTGTCTTTCGTTCGTCACGAATGCTGTAGGCCTGCCTACCTAACATATAATGCACTTGATTGATAGGCTTTGCCGATACTAGATGCTGTGTATTTTCAGTGTATAATCCCTCCCGTTGACGTACTCCTTTTGTAGAAGCAATGTTCCCGAATAGACGTTCGACCATTCGTTCTATAGATGTTCGCGTATAGTCACCTGTGATTCCAATAACAATCTCGTGGGTACTGTAATTGCGTTGGATGAACTGTCTGATATCTTCTATATTCAATCCTACCAATTGCTCTTCTACTCCCAAAATATTATGCCCAAGGCCAGAGCCTGCGAACATCAAATCTTCAAAATCATCGATTATAGCATCTTCGGGACTGTCCAAATAAGAGGCCATTTCATCCTGGATGACGCCCTTTTCCTTTTCCATTTCCACTTCGGGAAAGGTAGAATGAAAAATTAAATCTTCGAATAAATCTAATGCTCGACTTAAATAAGGATTTAATATGGACGCATGGATACATGTATATTCTTTTGTAGTATAGGCATTCAAATCTCCCCCCACTGCCTCAAGGCGGTTCAGAATCTGAGTGGTATTCCGCCGCTCTGTCTGCTTGAAAAGTAGATGTTCAATAAAATGCGCGACGCCAAACTTACCCTCCTCCTCATCCCGTGACCCTGCATTTACAATCAAACAAGTATGCGTAATGGGTGTGGACTGGGGGTATAATACGACCCTTATACCATTTGATAAACGAATAATCTCATATTCCATTTGCTGTATTCAATTTGTGTTGGGCGAGTACACTATCTATCTCAGAAATAGTGTTCATTAGTAATAAAGATGCAAATCTACGTAATATAAAACAAAACGGTTGCGGTGTATCATACCGCAACCGTTTTGTAGCGAACTTATTCGCGACTACATGCGAGGTCTACGCATTCCACCAGGGAAACCGCTATCCTCCTGCGGAGCTACTCCACCTGCAAATTTGGATAGTTTGTACGTAAACATCAGAATGAAATAGCGTCCTAATCTATTGGTGCGACTATCGGTAATCTGGACATCGTTAATGGTTCGCGAAATATTAGTCTGCTCATTCAGCAAATCATAGGCCTGCAATCTTAGCGTAGCCCGATTGGCCTTCAAAAATTTCTTCTCGACGTAGGTATTGATAATAAAGGGATTTTCACTATAAGCGTTCCCGTCGTTAAACGTCTTAGAAAGATCTGCGCCAAAAATTAGAGTTGGCGAAAGATTGACGGACCCTATCAAGGTCGGGGCATAAGACTGCATAACGACAGTACGGTTGTTAAGGGTATTGTTGTTGTGATTTAAAGAGTATCTAAAACCAGGGCCAATTTCCAGGTTTTCAGAAGGGTTATATCGAAACATTACGCCTTGGTTCAACGTCCAGTTTTTAGCAAGATTTAATTCACCGTCTGTATAGGAAGGATTGTTGTTATATCCAATGCCACCCATAAAATTTAGATTGTAGGTCTTACTCTTAAAGGAACGTCCATAATGATAGAAACTGTTTAAACTAAATGCGCCATCTTCATTTAAATAATTTATCTCTTGTATGATACCCAGTTCTGGATCCCTCGCTCTTAGATTATTGGAAACAATCTTATCCTGTGCCAATGTACCATTTAGCATAACAAAAAACGTCTTTCCTTTCTGGAAATCTGAGGCATTGTACCGAAACCTCAGATTGTGACGGAATTCTGCTGCTAAATCGGGGTTACCGGTGACGATACTTGTGGGATTGGAATTGTCTGTAAAGGGTTGTATCTGTGTAATGGAAGGTTCATTTGAATTTCCAGAGTAATTGATTTGAAGATTTTTTTGACGATTGAATTTGTATTCAAAACGAGCTATTGGGATAAAATTGAATCCTTTGCGGCTGATATTGATAGTGTTACCGTCGACTTGCGCTTCTCCATCGAGAATAGAAGGTTGGACGGAGGCACCAATAGCATACTTAATCTTGTCGTTGTTAAAATTGTAATTGGCACCGAAGCGGTGGGTACTGAACGAATAGTCATAAACGCGCTCGAAAGTATAAATATCGTCTTCCAAAGAAGACCCATCTTCATTAAAGGCTTCCTGAGTACGATTGTTGTCATATGTATTAACGTTGTAATCATAAGAAACCTCAATCTTTCCAAATTGACTTACTGGCTCGATGTAGGATAGGCTCGCGCCTCCATTCCAACTTTTATTGTCAAGCTCCAATAATGTCTTTCGATACAAGCTATCCATCGTCATATTGGCATTGTTGGGATCACCAACCAATGTTTCAATAATACGATCTTGATCTTGCTTCGTTCCTGATGAATTGATATTCATATTGAAGAAGATATTCCGCCCCTTATCATTTAATTTCCTATTGTAAAGGCCACTGAACCCTAGATTAGGATTCTTTGCAATACTGTTTGAAGTATTGGCTTCGGTATTATAGAGGACATCGTTCAGCAAATTTTCATTATAGCTGTAGCCATCCGTCGTTGTCCTGCCATAGGACAATTGGGGAGTGATCTTAATATAGTCGTTTTGCGTAGGTTTCCATTCTAGATTGGCTTCCAATCTGTGCGAATTACCTATTGTATTAGTGGTCGACTCCGTATTCCTATTCAGCACGGAGTCTGGATAAGTGAATGTGTTTAAACTAGAAGATATCACATCGTTATCGTCATGACTAAAGCTGTAACTACCGTATACGGTCACTTTATCATTGAAATCCTGACGGTAGTTCAAACCGAAGGACCGTGTATTGGTGATTCCGTTAGATCCGCCAAACATACCACCACCTCGAGACCCACCACCACCTTGGCGTCTTCGAGCACCGCCTCCCTGTGTGTTGAAATCAAAAAGCGGAGCATTGATATTATTCAGGTTACCAATAGCAGAAATCTGCATGCCTTCTTTCATTTTCATGAACATCCCTGTAGCTTGATACCGATCGTCAGTACCATAGCCCATCCGCAACATGGTAGTATATCCATTGTTTTTCTCGGGATCGATCTGGATATTCAAGATTTTCTCCGCATCTCCGGTTTTATTACCTGTCAGATTAGCCATATCACCATAATCATCGATTACTTGAATCTTCTCGATGATATCAGCGGGTAAATTTTGAGTAGCCGTCTTGACATCTCCACCAAAAAAGTCCTTACCATTGATTCGGATACGCTTAATCTGCTCGCCCTGCGCGGTCACCGTGCCATCTTTATCCACTTCGACACCTTCCAATTTTTTCAATGCGTCTTCTACTAATGCCCCATCTCTCAGTTTAAGATTGCGCGTGGTGTATTCCAACGTGTCAGTCTTGACGACCACAGTTGGGACCCCATCGACCACTACTTCTTCGAGCATGGTACTCATCGGAATCAATTCGAAACTGGGAATGGTCAAATTGGATTGACCTGTCGTGAACGTGTACTCGTTTTCAAAAGGTTCATAGCCGATACTGCTGACCTTAATCCTAAATTTTTCGCCCTTGATATTGTTAAAAGAATATAGACCTGCCATCGACGAACTCGTCGAGACGGAGTCTTTATCCGACACGAGGGTCACCGATGCACCAGCGACTACCCGAGATTTGTTGTCCCGTAAAAATCCCTGAACGGTCTTATTCGTCTGTCCGAAAGTGGTCAAAATCGTGAAGCAAAAGAGAATAAAAATGGATGAACAATGTTTAAGCATATGAAGTATTGTAAGTATTAGTCCAGGTATTATAAAGAAGTCAATATCCAGACTTCGGTTTGTATTTTATTATTTTTCTTAGCCTGCTGTTGCCCTCCATAGGGTCTAGCGACAGCATTGGTCCGTTGGCGCACCTTCTTGTCGAGCAGCGACCACATGTCATTTACACGCAGTTGAATCGCGACAACCTCACTCTGACCGGAATTCCAGTTAAGTTGTTTTAAGGGTATCGCGGCTTCATAGCATAGGTTGTCCTGTGCATCGACTTCCATACGGGCAATAATGCCATAACTATTTTGAAAAGATAGATTACCATCTACTACGGTTGGAAAACCTTTTACGTGGTACCCTTTGGCTGTATTGATTAAAAGTTTGCGGGTATCTTTCCCTTTGTGCTCTCCCGTCTGTGCAAATTCACGTATATCCTCTCTATCGGCAAGGGGATAGATCAACATGGCCTCTTCTTTCTTTTTTCCAGTCGAGTTTACACCAAATGTAAGACCCAGCCGAACGGCTTCTCGTTGCAAATTTTTGTCCTTAATACGTATACTGGCATAAAGATGGGTTTCATCGCGAGCGACTGCATAACTCCAAGAGGAATCAGGATCCACGGGTTGAAGTCTATTGTTCCAATCGCTTAAGTCAGCATCCAGCACCAATCCGCTAACACGTGGGATAGGAAGGATAATATCCTTAGACTTTTTCTGCGCATGAACGATTGTTGAAGTCAGACAGATTAGGGATAGCAACAGGACACTTCTCATATAGTTTATTCTGTAATGGATATGGTATGGACGAAAACAAACAGCAAAGGTTTGATAAGTCCTCATATTTGTTACAAAACAACAGATAAGAAGTGTTAATAAGTGTAAATGCATGTTAATCACAGAGAAGTTACACGAGGAAAACGGTATGACAACCCATATCTCGAGATGTCGGAGTTGCGGAGAAAGGTTATCCTTACGTATTTATTTTCGCTTAGATACTCGTGAATACAAGGCATTTTATCTAAGTTTGAGACAAAATTTGGAGCAAAGACGGAAGGATTTGGAGGACAAGGACGAAATAATTGTACACACGTCTTAGCCCTTAATTCAAGTAATAACGAAGTTTTTGGTCCTTAATCTAAATAAAATGCTATTATCTACTTTTCAGGATCTCTTAGTGGAGGCAGGGTGCGATGAGGCCGGAAGGGGCTGCCTAGCAGGTCCAGTATTTGCTGCTGCGGTCATTTTTCCTAAAAACTATCATCATGAATTGCTCAATGATTCCAAAAAATTGAGCGAAAAAAAAAGAATGGCTTTGCGCCCAATCATTGAAAAAGAGGCTCTTGCATATGCTGTGGCTAGCGTATCTGCGGAGGAAATTGACAAAATCAATATCCATAATGCCTCGTACTTGGCCATGCATAGAGCGCTTGACCAATTAAAGATCAAAGCGGAGTACATTATTGTGGATGGTAATCGATTCATTCCTTACCCAGACCTTGCGCATACGTGTATTATCCAAGGGGACGGGAAGTATTTATCTATTGCGGCGGCATCAATCTTAGCAAAGACCTATAGGGACGAATACATGATGAATATAGCGACGGAATATCCAACATATGATTGGCTACAAAACAAAGGCTACCCTACAGTGAAGCACCGCAATGCGGTCTTAGAACACGGGTTGACCCCACATCACAGAAAAACCTTTAGAATAACCGATCCGCAGCTCAAGTTATTCTAAAGGTCTTCCGATATTATTTGGGTAAATGAGTCCTTTAAATACTTATTTGGTCTTTAATATTCTTCTTTTTTTGATTGTTAACTGCAATCCATATGGCGCCAAGTAATCCCAATACCAAAATTACCGAGGCTATTGCGGAAAGAAGATTGGTGACTTGAACCGATTGTGGGGCGAAGATAAATTCAATCTTATGATTACCACCCGGCACTTGCAATGCTCTTAAGATGTAATCTGCACGAATGATGGGCACTTCTTTTCCATCAATATATGCTTTCCATCCTTTTTCATAAAAAACTTCTGAGAACACGGCAAGTGCATCATTTGGAGCGGAGTACTCATACTTCAAGGTATCTGGATGATAAGAGGTCAATGCTATAGTTGAATTGGTCGGCCTTCCTAAGCGACTAGCATCTATCCTATCCTTAAATTCTTGATTAACAAAAGCCTCTTTTTTAGGATCAAAGCTACCAATAGCTTGCATCTCTTCGGCATTGTCTTTGACAAACGTAACCTTCTCCACAAACCAAGCATTGCCTGGTGCTGTGCTTCTCCGCACCACCTTTTGCGCCCCATTGGAAGGGTCTGCTGTAATCAAATAACGTACATTAAACATGTCGAGGACATCTTCATTTAACGCTCCATTAAATTGATGTTCTAGAATTTCCTGAAACCGCATCATTTTGGCAGCGTGATATCCACCTAAATTCTTATGAAAGTAAGAAGCGGTAGCATCCGAAAATGCATTGGTCGTCAAATCTAATACACGATAGCTTGGATCTGCATCCAAACGGATGAGCTGATCAACTTCTCGCTCAGCAATACGAGCTGTAGATGGATTTGAAAAGGAATCGTCATTTAAATAACGCTTATCGACCGACCAAAGATCTGTCAAAAACACAATTCCTAAACCTGCTACAAGAACTGCATAACTAAGTTTTTTCTTTAAAAAGAACCATACTAGACCAAACGTAATGGCTACAATAAATAAAGAACGCCATGCATCTTTACTAGCGAGAGCCGCACGATCCTTCACAATAGCAGTAACGGTCTCATTGGCAAGAGCGCGATCACCAATCTCCCGTGTCAGCCCATCCACTAGTGCTTGATGGTTCGAACTGCGGAGGCCTAAAAACATATCAGGCATCAAGGCAACCAATAGACAAAGTCCGCCAATTCCTATAAAAGTATATAAGGTTTTTTTCTGTATGCTTTTATCTTCAGCTGTCTGAGTAATTAATTCATTTACACACAAAATAGCTAATACAGGAATCAACAAAGCAGCTATGACCAGAATGGATTCTACGGCTCTAAACTTGTTATACATTGGAAAGTAATCAAAGAATAAATCCGATATAAATGGTAGATGGCGTCCAAAGGACAAGAAAATAATAAGCACGGTAGCACTGAATATCCACCACTTTATCCGCCCCTTAACAACGAAGAGCCCCAATATAAAGAGGAATAATACTCCAGCCCCGAAATACCATGGTCCGGCGGTAATCCGCTTTTCTCCCCAATAGGACGGCATTTGACGCGCTATCTGGGTAGCCTGTACTGTGGGGGTTCCTTTAGATTCGAAAAGCTTAGCGACATTGGATTTTTCGTCGAAGACACCTTGTGTACGACCGCCATAAGCATTTGGAATCAAAAAGGTCATAGTCTCACCGACACCTTGGCTCCAATCATAAGCATAACTGCGATCTAGGCCTTTCTGCTCATTGGTCTCATCGACTTTAATTATATTCGCCTTTCCTCGAGTCGAATATTTGCTATATTCATAGGTGGGATACAAAACCGACGCATTGACCAAAATAGCCAAGGCTACAGCAATGACTTGTACCCCGGTAGCTTGTAGAAATCCTTTTATCCGCTTTTCTTTGATAGCATGATACAATTCGATGCCAACCAAGATTAAAAGTGCTATGAAAAGATAGTAAGTGACCTGAATGTGATTGACTCGTATCTCTAAAGCCATGGTCAGCGCCAAAATAGACCCCCCAAGTAAATACTTACCTCGATAACAGAGAATAATAGCACCTATAATGGGAGCCATATAGGCAATGGCATAGGCTTTATTGACGTGTCCTGCTTCAATATAAATGAAATTATAGGACGTAAATGCTACGGCTATGGCTCCGACCGCAGCCAACCATGGCCTAACACGGAGTACGGAAAAGAGAAAATATGCCCCGAAAAGATACAGCAACACCACATCAATGGGGGTAGGAAAGACCGTCTTGAGCGCTCTGGAAATATATGTCCCGACATTGCTACTGTGTTCGGCCCAAATCTGATACGTCGGCATACCGCCAAACATGGAATTTGTCCAGTTGGGGGCATGGCCATCTTTTGCCCTATAATCAAAAAGCTCCTTCTGACTTGCCTCTGCTTGTAGCACATCGTGCTGCGCCAAGGTCTTACCTTGCCAGATCGGTGTGAAATAAAAAAACACCAGGACGATGAATATTCCAATAATCGCAAAGTGTACCGCGTTTTCCTTAAACCAATTTTTCATCCGTATAAATTTGTCTTTAGTAGGTGCTGAAGCTATCAGATGTATTCTACCACTATGTGGTTTGAAAAATCATGATCGTTTCATTTGTTCTTTAAATAGGTTGTATTTAATGATTAAGGCTCAAAAATATACAAATCATTTTAAAATTCGTTAGAATTAAAAAAAGGATTTAGGCGATATGTCAGCCTAAATCCTTTTTTCACAAATATAAACGCTCTAGGTGTCTATTATTCTCCTTTTTGGATTAGCTTTTTGATATTCGAAAACTCGCCAAATAGCACCAATATATCAGCCTCCCTGAGCAAAGTATCAGATTTTGCAATACCCGTAGCTTCTTTTACCAACACCGTCTTGCCTTTTTCATTGACCTCGTTTTGGCTGACTGTGGTCAGAACAATAACGCCATAAGTATTAGTCAAGTTGGCTTCCTGCAATGTCATACCAACATATTTGGGCGGTACCCTCGTCTCGACGATGCTATATTTGTCCGAAATTTTGAAAGAATCCACTATATCCACATTGTCCAGCCTCATCGCCAAACGTTCTGCAGCCTCTTCTTCTGGCATAATATATTCATCAATAGCCATGGCTTCCATCACGGTTTTTTGAAGATCCGAAACGACTCGTCCAATGATGCGTTTCACGTGAAGCTGCTTCAAAAGTGCTGTGGTCAACATGGAGGCACCCTCGTCTTCACCAATCGCTACAATAACGGCATGGCTATCCCGCAACGGTAAAGAGCTAACGGACTCTCGATCGGTCGTATCCATACAAACGGTGTGTGTGACTCGATCTTTGAGTTGCTCGACAATGGCAATATTCCGATCAGCACCGATTACTTCATGCCCCAGTTCAGTAAGATGAATGGCTAATGACCGCCCAAAGTGCCCCAATCCCAATACTATATATTTCATCTAATTATTTGTTTTTTAGTTGTTGATGAGAGCTCAAATCAATAATATTGTCCTTCGTGTAAATATTATTCACTTCTCGGTTTCATCTAATTATTTGCTTTTTTTTTTGTTGATGAGAGCTCTCATCTCTAAATGATATTATTTTGTCCGCAACTCCTAATAGGATGTCTTCCTAAACACTAAAATAGAATTTTTTCGCTCGGATATACATAATTCCGATTTCGGATATTTTTAATAAAGGCCACAAGTAAGGTGAGCGTGCCCACACGTCCAACAAACATGGTGGTAATGATAATGATTTTACTTGCAGGACTTAAAGAGGGAGTCACGCCCAAAGAAAGCCCACAAGTGGTATAGGCAGAAACCGCTTCGAATAGCAACTCCTTCATACTCCTACTTGGGTCAGAAAAATTAAGTAGCACAAAAGAGAATCCAATTGTCAAAACAGAAAGTAGAATGATTGCAAAAGCCTTATTAACAGATTCCGGAATGATGCGCCGTCTAAATAAATCGATAGAATCCTTACCTCTGGCTAAAGAGAAAATATTGAGAATAGCTATGGCAACTGTCGTTACCTTGACTCCACCTCCTGTCGAACCGGGAGAGGCTCCAATCCACATCAAAGAGGTAATCATAATCAAGGTGGGGCCACTTAAAAAATTAAGATCTATGCTGTTGAACCCGGCCGACCTGGAGGCATTTGTCATAAAAAAAGCGGATACCATCTTCCCATATAGATTATGGTCTTGATCCAAGGTCTTGGTGTACTCAAATAAAAAGTAGGAACTCGTCGCAAGGACTACTACAACTAAGTTACAGATAAGAATAAACTTCGAATTGAAGCTAAATGTCCAAGGCTTGTGGACAAAATTACGTTTAAGAACAATCTTATAAAATAATGCCTGGAGTTTGGTCTTTGTGTAGGTATAAAAATTATAAACAGTCCCAAATCCTAAACCTCCGAAAACAAAAATCATCGCCAAAGCTAGTTGAAAGTTATAATTATAGCGATAGTCCGCATGTTGAATACCGTTCTCCAAAATAGAAAATCCTGCATTACAAAACGAAGATACGGCATGAAAAACGGAGAAAAAAATCTGCTCACCGACAGAATCGAATAGTCTAGCATCTAGGGTGAAGTAAATAGAAATGGCTCCAATAAATTCAAAAAGTAACGTAATGAAGATAATGGTAAGCAAAGTGCTAATCACTGAATTGAGCTTATTCTCTTCAAGAATCTCACCAAACATCAATTGATTCTTAAAGGAAAATCCACCTGAGAAAAAATAACCAAAAAAACCTGTAAATGTCATGATGCCAAGCCCTCCGACCTGAATCAGAACAAGAACAACAGTCTGGCCAAACATTGAAAAATTGGTCGAAATATCGGTGACAGACAATCCGGTGATACATACGGCGCTCGTCGCCATGAATAAGGCGTCAATAAAGGAGAGGGGGGCTACAAGTGTGGTTCGGGGTAACATCAAAAGCAGCGTGCCTATCAGAATGAAAACTAAAAAACTGATGACAAATAAAATGGTAGGGTTGAAATAGAAATTATCAAAGAAGAGACTATTCTTGGATAAGGCTGACAAAAATATGAGATAAATGCCGAGATATACCCATTCTTCCTGTCTTAGATAGGATAAGGATTCACTACCAGAAAGTCTAGCAATGATGATGACAAAGAAATAAACGATAATTGTCAATCCAGCGATATGTTGAATTTTGACTTTCTTTTGGACCCAAATAGAGGACAAGGTCTGAAAGGCCTCCAATGTAAAAAGACCATAAAACATGGCATGTATGACGTTCTCGAAAATGTTGGCAAGCTTGGCATCAGTAATATATCCCACGTGGAGAATAACGGCAAAAGCACAAATCATGCTCACGTAGAACATGATGATATCTACAACCCGATTATTATACTTGAAAATAAACTTTAAGAAACTTAACATCCTCTACTTCTTATCTTTTTCTTTATCCTTCTTCTTAAAGAGCTTGTTAAAGAATGTTTTGGTCTTGCTTACAGTGCCTGTAGCCTTCTCCGCTGTGCCCATTAATTTGGCCTCCCGTTCAGGACTCATCCCTACACACTCCTTAATACCTGCAAGCAAGCTTTGCCAAAGGGTCTTGAAAAATGTGTGCTGCGCTACACGTTTATAGTTGACATGTCCCACATGATAGATTTTATTCGCATCGGGATTGCTGTCATTCAGCAGAATATTATTGACTAGAAAGGAAACGGCCAACTTGGTCGAAGCTTTTTTCTCCCCCAATTCAATCAAATTAATCTTCAAATGATTGTAATCAAACTTAAATGTACCCCAATTGCGATGGTCATTGGCTTGAAAATCAAATTCAATCTTTTGAATATTGCCTGAGGCAATCTCTACGTTGAGGAGTGGTCTTAAAATTCGGTTGAATGCTGTTGCATTCATTGCTCCAAGATTACCACTATAGGTGTGCACACCATTTTTACTTAGCATATCGAACCCAAACTTGACATGTAAGACCCCTCTATCCATCACTTTGGCAAAGAGATCTGCACGCATCCATTTATTCTTGGCAAGAGCCACAGAGTCGTTGGTCACATTTGTCAAATATCCTCGGGCCTGATTGAAGGAAATGGAGCCTTCACGCATATATTTTTTACTAAATTCGGAATAGGTTACGTCAACATGTTCCAAAAAAACAGTATCTAGTCGGATCAAACTTTTCATCTGCAGAATGCGCTGATGAGGGGCCTGTCCGATTTTACTTGTCGGAGGTCCCGGAAATCTTTTGTCCGCAGCAATGCGTACGGAACCATTCTTTACCTGCATACGCTTGGCAATAACCTGCTTATTACGCATGAGACTTTTAAAATCCAACTGCTCCAACCGTAGGGTATCAAATTGAATGGTACTGATGCTTCCGCCTTTTCCTTTTTTTTGATAGAAAGCTTCTTTTTTGAGTGCTGGAGCATAAGAGACCTTGGTCAACAATATATTCTGTTCTTCGGTATTGATCTTTAATTTTTCAAACTTGGCCTTATAAAGTCCGCCGGGTAAGGTATATTCAAACTCAGGAATCTCCAAATCTATCATCTTGGTATGATAGAATCGAGCGGAATCATCTATCGACGTCGAGTCAATGAGGACGTCACGTACTTTAAGATTGACCTTCTTGATTTCCATGTTCGTCGATTTTCCTTTGTCGAGTTGACTATATTTAAAGTCGATATCACCCACTTCAACCCCGCCGACCTGTATAGCATTTAAGAATTTCTTGACACTTTCGTAAAGTGTTTTCTGAGGTTTAGTGGAAAGGGTATCATTATAGGCATGGAACTCATTCATGAGATGTATCTTTGGGCTCTCAAATGCTATTGTCTTTATTTTTAACTTCTTATTCACCAATACTTCGCGAATACTAAAATTGAGTATCTTAATCTTGGAGACCTTGATATGCACCCTATTATTCGGGGCTTCTTTGCGGAGGTCCATTTCTTTGTAGATTGTTGAGTCAGGAATGAGCTCAGCATTGGTAACGATTACATTCCCCAATCCTAAGTTGATATCCAAATCATCATACTTTAATGTATAAAGACTATCACTGGCATTCTTGATGGCCTCTTTAAGTTGATCTTCAACGATAGGTTTCCAGCGTGTACTGAGGTACCACGTAGCACTCATCAACCCAATGATGATAAACGCAACTATTCCTATAACCCATTTCCAAACTGGTCTCATTGTTCTGAACAATTTAAGTTAATCTGATATAAAAACAACGGCTCTAATATTATGTTTTGTTACTAAGTACTATTTTTGTGCTTGTTAAGGTAAATATCTTAATTTTATGCAATAATGAGTTATACCCTTCTCCGAAATTATCTGTCCTTTGCTATTATATTGTTGGTCACACTGACGGGATGTCAACGACACCATAAAGAAACCTCGTTTTACTACTGGAAAACAACGTACGCATCAGACTCCCTCCTGCAAACGAATATACAACATTTGGGTGTTAAAAAACTCTATATGCGTATCATGGACATTGATATGGACATGATGGGGCGAGAAGCAGTGCCAATTTCACCGATAAGCTTTACAGATACATTACCCCCAGATGTAGGCATCGTACCAGTAGTATTTATCAACACTAAGATCTTTCAACACATGGACAGCTTAGCCATCAGGAGCTTAGCGCATAAAGTCGTTCCGTTTGTTCGTGAAAAGGTCAAACAAAGCGGGGCAAATTCCTTTAACGAACTGCAGCTGGACTGTGACTGGACGACTTCTTCTAGAGATAAGTTTTTCTACCTCATCGAATTCATGAAGACTTTCCCGGAATTGGCCAATGTGGAGGTAACTTCGACTTTAAGACTTCATCAAATAAAGAACATCAAAAGCAGTGGGATACCGCCGGTATCTCGAGCCACCTTAATGTGCTACAATATGGGCAATCTCCGAAAGTTTGGTCCACAAAACTCAATATTAAACCAAGAGGACCTCCAACTGTATCTCAAAGATCATCTGGGCAACTATCCTTTAAAACTGGATGTGGCGCTTCCGTTATTTGAGTGGTTTGTGGTATTTCGCAATCAGGAATATGCTGGGATTTCCAAAAGAATAGACCGTGAGGACCTCGAAAACAAATCTTTATTCGCTCATAATCCAAATACCAACCTATATGTACTACGAGAGGATCTTCCGGAAAAGGGTTTATTGAAAAATGATATTATCCGATATGAAACCATTAGTAAGCAAGAGTTGATGAAAACGGCGTCATTTTTGAAGAGAGAATTGAAAAATGAAGATCGGAAGATTATATTCTACCATTTAGATAAAACAATAATAACAAGCTATCCTAATGATGTCCTACAAAAAATCGTTGATATTCTTTAGTCTCTTTCTCGCGGCTTATTTCGGCGAAATAGCTGTCAATATAGCCTGCGGTCCTGAAATAGACCCGTATGACAACCAGACGACTTATTTTCTCCCTAATATTGAGACTGGTAGCTATTCGGCCTTTCAATATATACCTTACAAATTCCTTTATACTGAAAATGAACCGCAAAGTGAAGCGGCAATCAACTTGGACGAGTGGAGAGACTACTTGGGGAAAAGAGTGAAAAAAAATGACATCCAATCCTTGATGTATCAAGCTGATAGTCTTACCATTGCGACATTAAACCAAGCAATCGGAGTTGAAAATCTAGCAGACTCGGTGACTCAAAATACTTTTGCCCAGACGTTATTAAAGAAAAAGTATTCGAACGCAAAAGCGTATTTTTTATTTACAAAAAAGGCAGAATATCTCACTTTCATACCCTATAATTATTGGGACCCTTCGCCAGTAGATTATTCGGCAATCTTATTATTAGCGGAAGAAGCGGAGGAAAAAATGGGAACAGTGCGGGGTGATCGTTTCTTAAAACTGCGATATGCCTATCAAGCGGCCAGACTATACCTGTATGCAAAGGAATATGAGAAGTCAATGGGCATCTATGAACATTACATCGCCCCTACTCGTTCTAAAAGTGCCGTAATGGGCTGGGCAATGTCCAACTATGCTGGTGCAAAGCGATGGAATGGACAGCTAGCAGAGGCGGCTTTTTTGTATGCTAAAGTCTTCAGCTCGAATCCCGAAAGAAGGGTACTGGCCTATAAAAACTTTAACTATATAGACGTCCCGATAGATGAGGTCAAATCACTCACGACGACGAATGCTGACCGAATCAGCTTGGCTGCAATTCTAGGGTTTTCCACATCTGACATGACGATGGAGTACTTACAGACTTGCTTCGACTTGGATAAACGAAATGAAGCGATAGGCATGCTTTTAACCCGCGAAATCAATAAAATCGAGGGGCAGCTGATTAAGCCCTATTCCCTGAGCTGGCCAAACTATAACCTCTATATTCAACAAGAAGATAAGGATAGGGTGACTCAACATGCTGAAGAGGTTAAAAATTTTGCATTAAAACTCTCTGGAAAGCAGAAAGGGCTAGGCCTACTATCTGCAAGTTATATCAGTTGGTTACAGGGCAATAATAATGAGGCAAAAGCACTACTCAAACGGATTGAAATTAACAAACTGGCGTCCCCACAATCGGACCAATATCAAATCAACAAAATGTTGACCCAATTAACGGATTGGCAAAAAGATGCCACTGTCCATCAAGAAGGTCTAGTCGAGACCTTGGCATGGCTATCCGAAAAATCGAAGACTGAAGCTGCGGGGAAAGATAATCCCCGAGATTACTATTCGGCATACTTTGCGGATGCACCATACAGTCTCATTGGAAAGAATATCTTAAGTAATATACTCGTGCCGCAATATCTGGCCAAAGGGGACACGGCAATGGCAAGCTTATCTACACTAAAAGCGGATGTATTTAGTAATCACGGTATTGTTCAAGATACGTTAGAAAAGAATTTTTCGTATGGTACAGAGCTTTTTTGGAAGAAATACCTGAGTCCAAAATCTATCTTAGAGATACGAGACTATCTACAAAACCCGGAAAAACAACAGGGCGTCACCAAATATATATTGGACGGTATTACCAAGACTGACCAGAATGCCATCACCGAACTCCTAGGGACGGCTTATCTTCGAATACATGATTACGCGAATGCTGTAAAGAGTCTTAAGCAACTGCCCAAGACGTATGTATACCAGTCTTTCAAAGACTACTATGCTGACCAAGAGGTGTACGCTAAGCCTTTTATAACGATGAACAATGATTACCCTAAAGATAGAGGCAGTCAGCCATACTATAAATTGGACTTCGCCAAGCAGATGCTCCAACTGCAGGAGAAAGCAAATGCGGAAAAGGATCTTGACAAATTGGCAAATATCTTCTTTATGATGGCCAATGGAGTCTATCAAACCTCTACTTTTGGAAATTCATGGATGATGGTGAGCTATGAGTGGAGCAGTACGGACGCGCACAGCAAACCTGAATTGGGTTGGGAATATGACTATCTACAGGCTAGACAGGCCAAGGTTTGGTATGAGAAGGCACGATCTTTAAGTAAAAACAAAGAATTTAGGGCGAGGTGTACATTTATGCTCGCAAAATGCCAACAGAAAGAATTCATATACACACAGGAAGGAAGGTGGGCATACTACGAAATATTCTCTCAATCACCTTTCTACCAATATAGTGTGAACAACAAATACTTCACGGAATTACAAAAGGGATATGCTCAAACAGAATTCTACCAATCAGCTATGCGGGCTTGCTCATATTTAAGAGACTTTATCAACTAATTTAATTTCGACTATTCTCGTTACGGTAGACGCTGAGGTAGCTATCGTAACGGGATGGTTCAATCTGCCCCAATTCTACAGCCTCCATAACTGCACAGCCCGGTTCATTGATATGCCTACAGTTATTGAACCTACATTGATTCAATAATGCTCGCATCTCTGGGAAGAAATGAGAAAGTTCATTTGCTTCTATATCGACGATCCCGAGCTCTCGAATACCAGGGGTGTCAATCAGCTTGCCCCCAAAGGATAAATCTAGCATTTCTGCAAAAGTAGTCGTGTGCTTTCCTTTATCGGACCAATCGGAAATACTTCCCGTCTTGAGATACGCATCGGGAATCAACGCATTGATCAGTGTGGACTTGCCGACACCTGAATGACCCGAGACAAGCGTAACTTTATCTTTTAAGAGTTCCTTTAGTTGGTCAACATTGATATTTTCCAAAGCAGAAACTTCATAACACGGGTAACCAATGGACTCATATATATGTTCGTATTCTTTAAGTATATCGAGTCCTTCGTCACTGAATAAATCCAGTTTATTAAAAACCAAAACTGCAGGAATACCGTAGGCCTCTGCCGTAATCAGAAAACGATCGATAAAACCTAAGGATGTCGGTGGTGATGCGAGGGTGACTACTAACACTGCTTGATCCAAGTTTGCTCCAATAATCTGGGTCTGCTTGGATAAATTGATAGAGCGTCGAATAATATAGTTGCGACGAGGTTCCAAATGGGTAATTACGGCGCTTTCCTGTCCGGGCTCGACTTCAAAAGAGACCCAATCGCCTACTGCTACTGGATTGGTGGTCTTAATATCATGGGTCCTAAATTTTCCTTTTATCCTACATTCATAGCGAGTGCCATCTTCTCCCTCAACTTGGTACCAACTACCGGTCGATTTAGTTACCAATCCTCTCATATCTGTCCTAAAATGGCAAAACCTAATTCTCTCATGTTACAAAAGTCGTAAAAATTTATTAATCTGAAGACGTATTGAATTTATTACCTTTGTGTGTACACTGCTAAATAAGATTTTGTGAAAAAATTATTTCTTTTAGATGGAATGGCGCTCATTTACCGAGCGTACTTTGCGCTGAGTAAGACACCAAGGCTAACTTCGAATGGCTTGAATACGGGTGCGATCATGGGGTTTACCAATACGCTCCTAGAGGTATTAAAAAATCAAAAACCATCCCATATAGCGGTTGTCTTCGATACAGAAGCACCCACCAATAGGCATCTAGAATTCGAATCTTATAAGGCTCATCGCGAAAAGATGCCTGAGGATCTCTCGGCGTCGATTCCTTATATCTTTAAACTTATCGAGGGCTTCAACATACCGATCATCACGATGGATGGATATGAAGCTGATGATATCATCGGGACATTGGCAAAAGAGGGCGAACAAAACGGTTTTACCGTGTATTGCATGACGCCGGACAAAGATTTTGCTCAATTGGTATCGGACAATATATTTATATATAAGCCTGCGAGGATGGGCAATGGCGCCGAGACCATGGGGGTACCGGAAGTATTGGCCAAATGGGAAATCTCAAATGTGCTCCAAGTAATAGACATTCTAGGCTTATGGGGTGATGCTGTAGATAATATCCCAGGCATACCTGGAATCGGCGAAAAAACAGCTAAAAAGCTTGTTCAAGACTTTGGTTCTGTAGAAGGCATCATCGCTAATTCGGATAAGTTAAAAGGCAAGATGAAGGAGAATGTTGAGAATTTTGCAGAACAGGGATTGCTCTCGAAGCGCTTAGCGACGATACAATTGGACGTACCGATAGCGTTTGATGAAAAGTCGCTAGAGCTGGAAATGCCGAATCGTGAGGTGCTAGAACCTCTATTTGCCGAACTTGAATTTAGAACGCTTGGCAAGCGGGTGTTTGGAGAGGATTTTTCTGTGGCTGATAATGGCCGCCCCTCGTCTGGACAAATGGATCTCTTCAGTACGCCACCAACTGCAGAAATTTCACTCTCACAAGAGGAACCTACTATAACTGCCAGTAACAATATAGAAAATACTCCTCATGTCTATACGTTAGTGGATACCATCGCTACCCAAAAGGAGCTCGCACAACTTCTATCGGCTCAAAAAAGCATCTGCTTTGATACTGAATCAACAGGTATAGATGCTTTGATTGCAGATATCGTGGGGCTGTCCTTTGCTTTTGAAATCGGCAAGGCTTACTATGTGCCTACACCCGCTTCTCGTGAAGAGGCTCTACAGATAGTTGAAATTTTCAAGCCTGTGCTAGAGAATGAGCAGATTGAAAAAATAGGGCAGAATCTAAAATATGATATTCTCCTGTTGTCCAGATATGGTGTGCAAGTGAAAGGGGAGCTATTTGACACAATGTTGGCACACTATCTCATTGATCCAGACACGCGCCATGGAATGGATATCCTTGCTGAAAACTACCTCGGTTATATCCCCGTGTCAATCACGAAACTGATTGGAGAAAAGGGCAAGAAACAGGGAAATATGCGCGACGTAGAAATCAGTCTGGTGAAAGAATACGCATCTGAAGATGCTGATATTACGTTGCAGCTTAAGGAAAAATTTAAGCCTTTGCTGGCCGAAACCTCTACATTGGAACTGGCTCAACAGGTCGAATTCCCGCTTGTATATGTGCTTTCCGAAATCGAAAAAAATGGAGTAAAGGTAGATATAGATGTCCTTTCGCTATTTTCCAAAACGCTGGAAACTGACATCAAGACGTTGGAATCAACCATTTATGAAAAAACTGGCGCAAACTTCAACATCGCTTCGCCAAAACAATTGGGGGAAATCTTGTTTGATAAATTACAACTAGACCCGAAGGCAAAAAAAACGAAAACGGGCCAATACAAAACTGGTGAAGATGTCCTGCTGGCCCTAGCACATAAGTCTGACATCGTACAAGATATACTGGATTTCAGGCAGCTTCAAAAGCTTAAATCTACATATGTGGATGCACTCCCGAGTCTTATCAATCCACACACAGGTCTGATCCATACTAGCTATAACCAAGCAGTGGCTGCTACCGGACGCTTAAGCTCAACGAATCCCAATCTCCAAAATATACCAATCCGGACGGCACGGGGTAGAGAGGTGAGAAAGGCATTCATCCCAAGGGCTGAGGGTCATGTCATTCTTTCGGCGGATTATTCTCAAATCGAACTTCGCCTTATGGCGGAGCTGAGTCAAGACAAAAATATGTTGGAAGCCTTTCAACTTGGACATGATATCCACAGAGCTACGGCTGCAAGAGTATATGGTGTCGAATTGGAGGAGGTCACATCTGAGCAACGCCGTAATGCGAAGGCTGTCAACTTCGGTATTATATACGGACAGTCGGCCTTCGGATTATCACA
The DNA here is from genome assembly GCA_000783305.1 of Sphingobacteriaceae bacterium DW12. Classification (GTDB taxonomy): domain Bacteria; phylum Bacteroidota; class Bacteroidia; order Sphingobacteriales; family Sphingobacteriaceae; genus Sphingobacterium. The sequence continues at coordinate 200,301 of JROE01000010.1, forward strand.
AAGCCTAGGCATCCCTCGTAAAGAGGCTGCAGAGATTATAGAACAGTATTTTGACCAGTACTCAGGTATCAAAACCTACATGTCAGAGGCAATTCATTCGGCCAAAGAGAATGGATTTGTCGAAACAATCTTGAAGAGACGACGTTATTTAAGGGATATCAATTCGGCCAATATGACGGTCCGTGGATTTGCAGAGCGAAATGCGATTAATGCTCCGATTCAAGGCTCGGCTGCTGATCTTATTAAAGTCGCCATGATAAAGATACAGGAAGATATTCAGGCCAAGGGCTTACAGGGGAAAATGATTATGCAGGTGCACGATGAGTTGGTCTTCGATGTACCTCTACAGGAAGTGGAGACTTTCAAAACATTGATTGAAAACCGAATGAAGACCGCGATAGAATTGCAAGTACCGATAGAGGTCGAAGTAGGACAGGGTGACAACTGGCTTGAAGCCCACTAAAATAAAAGACATCAAAATGGTTATATTCAGAAAATTAGGATTATTCATTTTATTCACGTCGCTCGTCACATCGCTTGTAAAGGGCCAAGAAGTGAAACCGATTTATTTTGAAATGGTCTCGGATAGCTTGATGCGATTCTATTATGATAATTTTTATTATCTGACGGAAAAGGATTGCCAGTTTAAATCGATAGAACGTGTAGCGGGATTTAATAAGGAAACGAACAATTTTGACGGTAGCTTTAAGGATTTTGGACCAAATGGACATGTATTATTGACGGGACATTATCAAAATGGCAAAAAGGCTGGCGCTTTCAAAGCGTACCATCCCAATGGTATATTGAAATGGGAAGTGACCTTTGTTGACAATCAAGCGCAAGGGGACTGGAAATTCTACTATCCAGATGGGCAGCCGATGTTGACATTATTATATCAAGCCAACGGATTGAAAATCATGTCTTTTTGGAATCAGAAGAGAAAACAGTTGATTCAAGAAGGAAATGGAATATATGAATTTACAATTCCTTTTGAAGGTTATACAGAATATGGGTACCCTTTTCTGAGAAGAAGGGGTAAAGTGGTGAATGGTGTACCTGAAGAGCGCTGGACAGTGCAATTTGTAGATGAAAAAAAGAATACGGTATTGGCGGCCGAAGAATACTACAGAGCGGGAGCGTTAGTAAGAGGGGATGATTATTTTAAAGACGAAAGTTATTCTGAAGCGCAATTTCCTCTTTTGCCAATGGAGTATTTTTTTCGAAGTGAATTATTAATATTCAAAAAATGCAACTTCGACGACTACAGCAACTTCACCAACTATCTAACGGATAAAATTGAAAAAAGATTTGAAGAATTTCGTCTCACCAACGGTATCGTGTCTGGCGAATTTGAATATACAGTCAAATTATCGTCGGACGGAGAGCCAAGGTCTACTGAATTTCAAAAACGAATTGATGACCACGATACGCAAGTCTTGCTGATGAGGGTGGTTAACGATGTGCCTTACTACTTTCCTTCATTAAAGGATGGACAGCCTGTGAATGACAATATTGTGGTCTCCGGGAGATTAGAGAAAAATGATGCCGGAGGGGTAGATGTCCACTCCTTGGTGATTAAGAGACCTGCTGAAGGCTAATGCAGCCTTTCAAATTATTTTATAATTTTCTATTTATAGCGTTCGGAAAAGGGTCAGTTTCTTTTATATAAAAGAAAGATTATCTAAGTTTGCACAATATTATTAATAATGAAATTTCACAAAGAAGGTTATACCAGTTTAGCTATCGTCGTATTTGTTATTTTTGTAGCCAGTGCGCTTGCGGATTATTATGATGCTCCTACTGCTGTTAAGTGGATCATTTATATCGTGTCAGCATTCCTTTTTATTACTATTGTACAATTCTTTAGAAGTCCAATCCGTCATATCACGGTTGATGACGGCATCATCCTATGTCCTGCGGATGGAAAGGTCGTCGTCATCGAAGAAACAACGGAAGAAGAATACTTTAAGGACAAACGTATACAGGTATCGGTATTCATGTCTCCTATTAACGTACATTCGAACCGAAATCCTGTAGGTGGTCTCGTCAAATATTTTAAATACCATCCTGGAAAGTTTTTAGTGGCTTGGCATCCGAAGTCATCGACTGAGAATGAACGGACGACAACTGTTGTACAAGCGAAGAATGGACAGGAAGTGCTTTTTCGTCAAATTGCTGGTGCTTTGGCTCGGAGAATCGTATGGTATGTTAAAGAAAACGATGCGGTAATCCAAGGCGAGGAATTTGGGTTTATCAAATTTGGATCACGTGTAGACGTATTCTTACCCCTAGGTACTAAGATTGATGTCAATCTTGAAGACAAGGTCGTGGGTGGCAAAACAATAATCGGGAGATTTTAACATAGATTTAATAAAGCATTACTTATCTTAGGCTTCGAAAGTATTTCGGAGCTTTTTTATGAATTTTAAACTACTCGTTCTCATTAATGCTGCCGCAGTAGGCCTTTCTATTGCAATTGTCAGTTTCTATTACCAACATGACCTCATGGCGGCCCTTATCACCTTTGGAATATCACTAGTTGTAAGTTTCATCGTATTCTATTTTCTATTTGAAAAGTATATTTATCGACGAATAAATACAATTTACAAACTGATTCATAATTTAAAACTAGGAAAAGACCTTAAAGACGCACTCGGGGAGTATGTGAGCGACGATCCTATCACGGATGCCGAAAGGGAGGTAAGGGATTGGGCTAAAGAGAAAAAATCAGAAATAGATCGTCTAAAAAATCAAGAAAAATTCAGAAGGGAATTTTTATCAAACATATCCCACGAATTCAAGACTCCGCTATTTGCAATTCAAGGCTACGTGGAAACACTTCAAGACGGGTTAATTGACGATGATCCAGAGATGGCCAAAGGCTTCTTAGAGAAAGCTTCTAAAAACTTAGATAGACTTAGTTATCTCATCTATGATTTAGATGAAATATCGAAGTTGGAATCGGGACGTATATCTTTAAACATCGAAAAATTTGACGTCGTAGAACTTATTAAAGAGACTATCGAAAACCTTGATGATAAGGCGAAGTCTGAAAAAATCAGGCTGATGTTCAAACAAAAATATCAAAACGTTTGTTTTGTAAAAGCTGATAGAAAGAAAATACAGCAGGTGCTTACGAATTTGATAGACAATTCGATAAAATATGGCATGGCTGGAGGTGATACGGATATTCGTATATTCCCACTCTTTGAACAGATCTTGATAGAGGTAACGGACAATGGACAAGGAATCGAAGAAAAGAACCTATCCCGTGTATTTGAACGTTTCTTCAGAACGGATAAAAGCCGCTCTAGAGGGATCGGTGGTTCGGGATTGGGACTCGCTATTGTCAAACACATTATAGAGGCTCACCAACAGAATGTAAACGTGAGAAGCACAGAAGGAATCGGGACTACCTTTGGATTCACACTTGAAAAAGCAAAAAATTAAGTTCCTAAGCGGAAGTGAACAATCCTAAATATGAACTTCGGTGAAACTTAACATTAACTTAACATAGACTTTATAACTTTGCACAAATTATATTAACATATGTCGTTAAATAGCATTTTTCACTATTTTGTTCCGAAGGACAAAAAATTCTTCCCTCTGTTCGAGCAAGCGGGAAGCAACCTAATAGATATGGCAAAGCTGTTGAAGCAGGCCGTCAACACAACCAATCTGGACACCCGAAGAGAAATCAGCAAACAGATTGAGGATCTAGAGCATAAGGGCGACAATATCACGCACCAAATCCACCTTGAATTAGGAAAAAATTTTATTACACCTTTTGATAGGGAAGATATTCATGCTCTTGCGAGCTCGCTAGACGACGTCGCTGATTTTATCCACGGCGCTTCCAATAGAATGGAACTCTATAAAGTGTTGGAACCAAGCCAACCAATGATTGAGATTACAGACTTAATCCTCGAAGCAACGGAACACGTTGCAAAAGCAATCTATGAACTAAAAGATCTGAAAAATATCCGCAATATTACGGACTCTTGTGTACGTATCAATAGTGTAGAAAACAAGGCTGACTATATCTTCGATAAAGCAGTAGCCGAACTTTTTGAATATGAAAAGGATGCTATCAACTTAATCAAATATAAAGAAGTATTATCTGCAATGGAAGATGCTACAGACAAATGCGAAGATGTCGCAAATGTATTGGAAAGTATTTTAGTTAAAAATGCTTAAGACAAGTATCGTCTTTAAGTTTTAAGAATTTCACAATGATTTCAACCCTATTAGTTGTTGTAATTATACTCGCAATTGCATTTGACTACATCAATGGCTTCCATGATGCGGCCAATTCAATTGCTACAGTTGTTTCAACAAAAGTACTTACACCCTTTATGGCCGTACTATGGGCTGCAATATTCAACTTTGCTGCCTATTTCTATTTCACGGACCATAAGGTTGCCAATACAGTTGCCAAAACTGTTATTGAAGAATATATTACTTTGGAGGTAATTTTTGCAGGGCTGGTAGCTGCAATTGGCTGGAACTTATTCACATGGTACTACGGTGTCCCTTCTAGCTCCTCGCATACACTTATCGGAGGTTTCGCTGGATCAGGAATGGCCTACGCCTTTATCATGGGAGGAGACCCTATTCATGCCATCAATATCGACGCAACATTAAAAATAATCTCGTTCATAGTACTGGCACCCGTAATAGGGATGGTCATATCGATCATTATTACATTGATCATCATCAACTTGGCAAAGAATACCAAGCCGCGGATTGCAGAAAAATGGTTTAAGTTTTTGCAGCTTATCTCTTCTGCGGCATTGAGCTTTGCACATGGTGGTAACGATGCACAAAAAGTAATGGGTATTATCTTGGTGGCAATGGTCGCTGGTGGATATATAGAGAATACGGAGCATATGCCCGAGTGGATACCGCTTACATGTTATGCAGCTATATCTGCAGGAACGATGAGTGGAGGTTGGAAAATTGTGAAAACAATGGGTACCAAAATCACAAAAGTCACGCCTTTGGAAGGAGTAAGTGCTGAGACTGCAGGTGCTGTGACCTTAGGTATCACAGAGCACTTCGGTATCCCTGCTTCTACTACGCATACAATCACTGGTTCAATAATTGGGGTGGGCATTGTGAAGAGAGTATCGGCAGTAAGATGGGGAGTCACCATTAGCCTATTATGGGCATGGGTATTGACTATACCTGTATCTGCCTTACTCGGTGGAATAACACTTGCGATTATCCATTATCTTTTATAATTGTAGTTAAAACCCTACATTAATGTCTCATTTATTGGCAATCGATGAATAGAATGTTCAAAAACTTGCGAATAATAACCAAAATAACTACATTTACACGCTAGTTATATGAGTCTAAAGAAGATGGCTCCCTTAGATGGAATGCATTTTAGGCATTTTTGATTTTTGGTACAGTTATTGTTTGGATTAATAGCGTTAAATAAAGTTAAGAAAACAATTAAAATTTTAATAACCTTAAAAACAAGAGTATGAACTATTCTACAATTAAAAAAACAGCTATCGCTGCTTCACTAGTAGCCGCTCTAGGTTACGCTGAGGTTGCTCAAGCGCAACAGCCTACAGTATTCGGAGGAAGATCACAGTACAGAACTTGGTCTATCGGAGTACAAGGTGGTATCACTACTCCTAACGTACTTATCGGAGGTTCTAACAACTTCGGTCAGAAAGTTGGTTACTTCCAAAATAAAGTTGGTGAGTACTACGGTTTGACTGTACGTAAACAATTCTCTCACCTTTTCGGTTTAGAATTAGAAGGTAATAGAGGTAAGATCAAAACTTTCAACCACGATTTATCTGGTCCTGCTGCTGAAACTGCAAACGGAGCTAAATCAGCAAGAACTGATGTTAACTGGGCAGCTAGCTTGAACGGAGTATTCCAATTGGGTACTATCGACTTCATGAGAAGAGAAAATGCAGTTAACTTCTACGCTAAAGTAGGTTTGGGAGTATTGGCTAATAACCCTATCCAATACTTAAACAATGATTTCACTGGTACTGAAGTTTACAACAACAAAGGTAAATGGGGAGATGAAATCTTTGGAGACAGAGAAAACTCAGGAGATAGAGACAACAAATTGGCAGCTTACGTACCAGTTGGTGTAGGTGTTAAATTCAAATTATCTGAAGTTGTTGCCTTGAACTTAGGTTACACAATGAACTTCACTGATGACAACTTGCTTTACGGACCAGGTCGTTCTGATGTTAAAGGTAAATTTGCTAACGTATACGGTGGTTTAGAATTCACTTTAGGTTCAAGAGACAAACAAAACTTGACTTTTGCTAACCCAGTAGCTACCTTGTACGATGAGTTGAAAGATCCTTCATTGAAAAACGAAGTTGAAGCATTGAAACAACGTGTATCTACTTTGGAAGGAACTGTTGACCAATTAGGTAAAGATTCTGATGGTGATGGAGTATCTGATAAATTTGACAAATGTCCTAACACTCCTGCTGGTACAGTAGTAGATGGTTCAGGATGTCCTATCAAATTCCCAGAAGCACCTAAAAATGACTATACTGCTTCTACAGGTCAGTACAGCAACATTCAATTCGAGTTTGATAGCTCTGTATTGAAAACTGAATCTTACTCTACATTAGACAGATTGGCTAAAGAATTACGTGATAACAACTCATCAATCTCTTTAGCAGGTTATGCATCAGCAGAAGGTACTGAAGCTTACAACCAAACTCTTTCTAAAGACCGCGCTAATGCAGTAAAACAATACTTAGTTAACGCTGGTGTTGCTGCTGCTAAAGTAACAGCTAACGGTTACGGAGAAGCTAATCCAGTTGCATCTAACGCTACTGAAGAAGGACGTATCCAAAACCGTCGTGTTGAGATCAAAAAATAATTATTCATAACCGAATAATTGAATATAAGAAGCCGGCTCAAATGAGCCGGCTTTTTGTCTTTCTAACACAATAAGTTTATTTGTTGTACCTTTGCAGTATGATTTTCACGAATTGTGGAAAACATGTACATCATATATTCAATAAAAAGTCTTATTTTTCTTTTAAGATTAGTGAATGGGATTATGATTTCTAAATAGAAAGGAATACGATGGAAGAGGAATTCGAATTTGGTTCTCCAGAAGAACAGAAATTTTCAGTTGACCGCTATGAAGAGATGATCAGAAATGAAGATCAATATTTCTTCGACACGAAGGCTTTTGAGGGAATCATCGAATACTATATGGATAAAAATGATCCTATAAAAGCATTACAAGTTGTTGACTACGCAATTAGTCAACATCCCTTCGAGACGAACTTCTTTTTGAAGCAGGCACAACTATTTGCGGCAACCAACCAATTTCATAATGCATTAACGGCACTAGAGAAAGCGGAATTGTTAGAGCCGTCTGAAGGGGATATATATCTCATAAAAGGTAGTATACTAGGCTCTTTAAATAATTTTGAAGAAGCACACCGCAATTTAGAGCGGGCACTCGAACTTTCAGACAGCAAAGATGAAGTTTACTATCAAATCAGTGGTTTGTACCAATCTGAGGGAGATTATGATAAAGCAATCCATTATTTGCGCAAGTCTCTCGAACTCAATATGGAAAATCAAGACGCGCTCTATGAACTAGCCTTCTGTTACGACGTGTTAGACAAACAGGAGGAAAGTGTCGCTTTTTATCTTCAATATATTGACAATGACCCCTACTCCTACGCCGCTTGGTACAATCTTGGGAATGCATATCACAAGTTGAGTCAATACCGGGAGGCAATAGACGCTTACGACTATGCCATCCTGATTAAGGAAAACTTTTCGTCGGCGTATTTCAATAAGGGAAATGCGTTGGTCAACCTAGACTTTTTTCAAGAGGCAATAGATGTCTATAAGCAGACTTTTGAATATGAACCCCCAAGTGCAGAAACCTACTGCGCTATAGGCGAATGTTATGAAAAACTGGAGCAGATGGATGACGCCCGCCAGTACTATAAAAAAGCGGTCAAACTAGATAGCCACATGGGCGACGCGTGGTTCGGAATCGGCGTCACATTAGACTTTGAAGAACGTTACTTTGAGTCGCTTCACTTTTATAAAAAGGCATTGGATATCGACGATAAAAACCCCGATTACTGGTTTGCGATTGCCGACGCTCGATATAAATTAAAGCAACTTGAAGAAGCTGAGAAAGCCTATGCAAAGGTTGTAGAACTCAACCCTACTGATATAGAGGCATGGTTAGATTTCTCCTCTATTTACTTTGAACAAAGTAAGTTTTTGGAAGCCATTGATACTATCGCTGATGCAATCAAGAATAATCCAGACGCGGCCGAACTGTATTACAGAATGGTTGCTTATCTGTTTGCAAACGGTCAATACAACGAGGCACTCAACTTTCTAGAAATAGGTCTAGCTACTGACCCGGAGAAGCATTATATCATCTTTGAGTACCTTCCACAGCTTCAGGGCAATAAGATTATTGTTGACATCATAAAAAAATACGCTTTAAAAGACTAATGAAGAAATTAGGCCTGATTGGCTTTCCGCTAGGACATTCTTTTTCAAAAAAATTCTATCTGGAAAAATTTGAGAAAGAAAATATTAAAGATATAGAATATAATCTCTACGCTATTGAAGATATCGAGACCTTCCCCAGTCTGTATCAGACTATAGAAGGTCTCTATGGCGTCAATGTCACCATTCCACACAAGCAAAGTATTATACGATTTTTGGATGAGCTATCTGACGAGGCTAAAGAAATAAAAGCTGTCAATTGTATACAGATTCGCAAGAAAGGAGAGCACTACCACCTGAAAGGCTTCAATACTGATGCCTTTGGATTTGAACAATCCTTAGTCCCATTGTTAAAACCCCATCATCGCAATGCACTGGTGCTCGGTAATGGAGGCGCGGCTCAGGCAGTAGTCTATACACTGTCTAAGCTCGGTATTAATTGCCGTTTCGTGAGCCGAATAAAAACGGAAGACAACCTTTGTTATCAAGATCTGAACGGCGCCCTGATGCAGGAGTATAGCTTAATTATCAACTGCTCTCCCTTGGGTACGTTTCCAAATATAGACAGCTGTCCGAATATCCCTTACGAGTCGCTATCCGAAAATCACCTACTATACGATTTGGTCTACAACCCCGAACTTACGCTTTTCCTTCAGAAAGGAAAAGAAAGAGGAGCAACAATCAAAAACGGATATGAGATGCTTCTATTACAAGCTGAGAAAAATTGGGAAGTCTGGAATGAAAACCTATGAATCAACGAATCTACGTAGCTATTGCACTCGTGCTAATTGGATTATTAAGTCTTCAAGCCTGTCACGAAGATTACTCGCCAAAACCACGCGGCTATTTTAGAATTGAATTTCCAGAGAAAAAATATGCTAGCACCCAAACTGGGTGTCCTTTTGATTTTGAAATCCCAACATACGCTCGACTGAGCAAAGACGATAATAAAGAAGCGAAACCATGCTGGCTCAATCTAGATTTTCCGGGATTCAATGCTCGTCTACATTTAAGCTACTTTCATATTGACAACAGTGCATCGTTGCAGCAGCTGACGGAAGATGCTCGGACGTTTGCCTTCAATCACACGGTCAAAGCGACGGCTATTGAACAAAAGAGAATCTTCGACCAAGGCCGTCGCATCTATGGCATACAATATTATATTAGAGGAAATACGGCGTCAAATGACCAGTTTTTTGTATCTGACAGCACTACACACTACCTTAGAGGTGCGCTATATTTTAATGAAAAGCCACATCTGGACTCTATACAACCTGTATTGGATTTCATAAACAATGATATTGAACGTATCATCGAAACGATTCATTGGAAATAAATTGTATTTTTGATTCACTATGGTACACTTAAAACAGTTTGTCTGTAATCCCTATCAAGAAAACACCTATATACTCTACGATGATCAAGGAAATTGTGCAATCATCGACCCTGGTATGTATGGAAATACGGAAGAAACTGCTTTTCTACAATTTATTTCAGAGAAGTCACTGACGCCGGTTCTACTTCTCAACACACATTGTCACATAGACCATGTACTTGGCAATCATTTTGTACATGAGCATTTTGGTCTGTTCCCGCAATTTCATGAGGGAGAGCTTCCGCTACTCATTGAAGTTCAAAACTATGCACCACAAATGGGGATTCGTTATGAAGTATCACCAATAGGAGAGCATTTTTTAAGCGAGACGGGAACCGTTTCTTTTGGAGAGGAACAACTCCAGCTAATTTTTGTACCGGGACACTCTCCCGCACATCTCTGCTTCTATCATGAAGAGCAAAAATTTGTGATCGGTGGAGATGCACTATTCAGGGGTAGCATAGGTCGAACGGATTTACCAGGAGGGAACCATAATCAACTCCTCACGAGTATCAAACAACGGTTGTATGCTTTGCCTGAGGACGTGACAGTATACCCTGGACATGGTCCTGCAACCACAATAGGTGAAGAGAAAAAATCCAATCCATTTGTTAGAGGTTAAATAAAACATGAAGCTGTCTTACTTTTTTGCCCGACGATATCTTTTTTCGAAAAAATCGGTAAATGCCATCAACATTATCTCGACAATTAGTGTAGTGGGCGTTTTGGTAAGTAGTGCGGCACTAGTCATTGTACTCTCCTTCTATAACGGCATGGAAAAGGTAATCCTTTCCATGTTTAGCACCTTCTCCCCCGAATTGCGAATCGAACCTGCTGAAGGAAAATTATTCTCAACCCACAACGAATTATTTGAAAACCTCCGCAAACAAAAAGAAATCAAAGGTTACAGCGAAGTGTTGGAGGAAAAGGTATTACTACAATATGGTAATCACCAGTTCATTGGTCAAATCAAAGGAATCGAGCCCAAAAGCCTGAACCAACATGCTGCAGATAGTATGCTATACGCTGGAGAATTCACCATTTCAAAAGAAAATGTAAGTTATGCCATTATCGGAGCTAGCGTACAGGCCAATTTACAAATCCCAATCGTAGGACTCCAAAATACAATGCTGGTCAATTCACCGAAGAAGGGTGGCGGTAACGCTGTAAATCCAGCTGATGATATCATACAGAGGGGAATTAGCCCTAGAGGGGTATTGAAGTACCAGCAAGGATTTGACAACCTCATTATAACCCCTATAGACTTTGCTAGAGATGCTTTAGGAGAATATGAGAAAGTCTCTGCTATCGAAATCTACACACACAATCCTGATGGCTTGACAACCATTGAGGAACAAATACAAGCTGTACTTGGAGATGAATTTAGAGTCTTGAATCGGGAAGAACAAAATCCGACTCTATATAAGACTGTCCGTACCGAGAAATGGGCTGTTTTCTTCATTCTTACCTTTATCGGCATTATTGCAATCTTTAATATCATAGGCTCTATGACGATGCTCGTCATAGATAAGCGTCAAGATATGATTATCCTCAAGAGCTTAGGTGCTGAAAACTCCCTGATTCAACGAATCTTTTACAATGAAGGGATGCTAATTTCACTAATAGGCAGCACTTTTGGAATACTGATTGGTTATATATTTTGTCTCGCTCAGGATACTTTCGGATTCATTCGCACGCAAGAGGGACAGAATAGTATTATAGACGCTTACCCAGTGGACATGAGGCTAACTGATTTTGGATTAGTTTTTTTGACAGTGCTATTAGTGTCTATCGTCATCTCGTACCTTTCGTCTTACTTAAGCGTCAAGGCAATCGGTAGCCTAAATACAAAAACATCAGAATAAAAAGAAAAGTTAGTATTTTAATTTCTTACGGCTGAAATCGCCCTTTACAATGTCATTAATTAAGCTTCCCCAAGCGAAGGGATTCAAGAGAGGGTTGGCATATTTTTGATTGATTGCTTTGTTGGTGAGTCCTATATGACGTTGAACGGAGTTAAAATTTTGAATTTCCTCTGCGCTTCGAGGTGTAATTCGCGCTAACGCTGCCAATGCTTCAGGAGAAACATTCTTACGTACCGTAGCCATCGCATCGTCGCCAACTTGGAGGGCCATAAAAGCAATATTAAACTCCTCGATACTTGCCCAAGGAAACGGGGTAACCATAGGCAATTCCTTTACCAAACTTTTCATCAGAATAGCAGCAGTATACTTATCATCTGCGGTGTGAGGAATGACAAAGGAAGTAGGGTCATACCCTATAGAAGAAAACCGCACCGTATCCCCCACATGCGCTACGAAGGAAAAAAAACCCTCGTGATTAGATACGTAGACCTGATCAGCTCGATCTCCATTTCTAATTGTTACAAATGGTACAGGCAATTCCGATCCAATAGCATGGATTATTCCGCTAAACTGTACAATCTTCTTTTCTTGCGCAAAAGAAAGAGAAGACAGCATTAAAGCTAAAAATAATAAAAAAGTATATTTTCGGTTTATTACCATAACTACAAAACTAAACAATTCACCATAAATGGTGCTGTTAAAATCTGTTAATAGTTTAACAACCAATATTCTTAGAGAACATTTGGAGAAGGTGTTGTAGCATTTGGATCATCTACACTTGTAATATTAAGTGCCTCTACTGCGGTTATCTCAGGTACAGCCTTTCGTATTGCCTGCTCCAACCCCGCTTTAAATGTCATAATGCTCATAGAACAGGAAGCACAAGCCCCTGTAAGTCTCAATTTTACAACATTATCAGCTGTAATCTCGTCCACGCTTACGTTCCCTCCATCTGTCTCTAAATAAGGTCTAATAGTATCTAAGGCCTGCTCAACTCTCTCGTGTAACGTCATATCAATTTATTTATATTAATTTGATTTGTAAATATAAGGAATTATTCGAAATTACCCTGTATCGCTGCCGTCACATTCACCTTTTTTCAACACCTTTGTGACAAAAATATACTTTGTCTATGATGTCAACGCTGTAGTTAAAGTTTGTTAAATTCGGAAGCGTAATTGTGAGGAACTTATCTTTGCGCTATATTGCATATCAAAAATTAATTGACTATTATATCAAATTCACTTATCTTTGTAAAATGTTTTTAAATAGGCGTTTAGTGGCAGTCGTTGCCGGGTTATTGCTCATTATATTTGTAAGTGGCTGTAAGAGTAAGTATGAGAAGTTGCGGGCAAGCAATAATCTACCTTTAAAGTATCAAGAGGCGGTTAAATATTACGAGAAGAAAAAGTACACAAAAGCACTGGCCCTATTTGATGATTTGATGCAGCGCTATAGAGGACAGGCTGAGGCAGAGGATTTGTATTATTATACGGCCTACACTAACTACCGCCTAAAAGACTACACATCTGCTCGTTACCATTTTAAACAATTTGCACAAACTTTTCCAAATAGTGCAAAAGCAGAAGAATGCCGTTTCATGTCTGCCTACTGTTTCTATCTTGATTCCCCTCGTTACAGCTTGGACCAAGAGAACACAAGAAAAGCTATAGATGAGTTGCAATTATTTGTCAACCTATATCCAGAGTCGGAAAAAGCTAAAGAAGCCTCTGATTTGATTCAAACCCTCAGAGATAAATTAGAGCGAAAAGCATTTTCGAATGCCAGACTCTACTATGATATGGGATTAAACGATGACTATAAAGCGGCCGTAATTGCTTTAGAAAATGTCTTGAAAGATTACCCAGATACAAAGTATGCGGAGGAGATTAATTATCTTATCATCAAATCACAGTATAAATACGCAGAAAAAAGCCACCCTCGTAGACAAGAAGAACGCTACAGCAAAGTCATCGACTACTATCAAGAATTTATCGAAGACTATCCAGAGAGTAAGCACCTGAAAGAGGTAGAAGGAATCAGAAAAGATTCGGAGGTGAGTATGGCACAATCCATTAAGAAATGGAATGAAATTAAAAAATCTATTGAAGAGCAAGAAAGAGAGTTGGGCATCAACCAACAAGGTGAGAATACAGCTGAAGAGCAAAAATAATTAAGAAACTAGTAAATACCATCAATATGAGTCAAACAAACAACAACAGTCTTCCTAACAGTACTGTAACACGTGATTTGAGACAATTAGATAAAGGCACAGACAACCTATATGAATCTATTGTAGTAATATCCAAAAGAGCCAATCAAATTTCCGTTGATATTAAGGAAGAATTGAACAGTAAACTGGCCGAATTTGCTAGTAGCAACGATAACCTTGAGGAAGTTTTCGAAAATCGCGAACAAATCGAAATTTCAAAACATTACGAGCGCATGCCTAAGCCTAGCTTAGTGGCTATTGATGAGTTCCTACATGATAAGGTTTATTACAGAAACCCATCTAAAGAACAAGATTAATAATACAAAATGTCTTTGATAGGCAAAAATATTGTAATTGGTGTATGCGGCAGTATTGCCGCATACAAAATTGCGACACTTGTCCGCCTTCTTACTAAAGAAGGAGCCAAAGTCAAGGTCCTAATGACCCATGAGGCTACTCACTTCATCACTCCTCTTACCTTATCTACACTCTCTAATAATCCAGTGCTCGTTGATTATTTCGACGAAAAAACAGGAGAATGGAACAACCATGTCCATATTGGACTCGAAGCAGATATTCTACTATTTGCCCCGCTTACCGCGAACACACTTGGAAAATTAGCAAATGGTCTTTGCGACAATTTACTAACAGCCGTATATCTTTCAGCCAAATGTCCGGTATTCTACGCTCCTGCTATGGATTTGGACATGTGGAAGCACCCAAGTACTATTCGTAATATTAGCTCATTAAACTCATATGGGAATATAATGATTCCACCAGGTGAAGGAGAGCTTGCCAGCGGATTAATTGGTGAGGGACGATTAGCCGAACCCGCTGAGATTCTTTCTCATTTATCTTCTTTTTTCGAAAATGGAGAAGCCTTAAAAGGAAAAACAGCGTTAGTCACCGCAGGTCCAACACATGAAGCAATTGACCCAGTCAGATTCATAGGTAATCACTCCAGCGGAAAAATGGGCTATGCAATAGCTCAAAGGTTAAAAGAACTTGGTGCAACTGTTACCCTGATTTCAGGGCCAACCGCTTTAGAACAACCTCAAGGGGTAGATAGAATTGCTATCACATCTGCTCAAGAAATGTTTGAAAAGACGGAAGCTTATTTTGAACAATCCGATATTATAGTCATGAGTGCAGCGGTTGCGGATTATACCCCTCAAACAGTTGCAGACCAAAAAATTAAAAAAAAGGAAGACACCTTCTCCATCGATATGAAAAAGACTATCGATATATTGGCAACTCTTGGAAAACGGAAGAGGGATAATCAAGTCCTTATTGGCTTTGCTTTAGAGACAAATAATGAACTAGAGAACGCAAAGGCGAAGCTCGTTAAGAAAAATCTAGACTTCATCGTCTTAAACTCTATGCAAGATATCGGTGCTGGCTTTGCTAAAGACACCAACAAAATTACCATTATTACTCAAAATGGCAAAGAGCAGGTCTTTGCATTGAAGTCAAAAATGGAAGTCGCAAAAGACATTTGTCAGATTATTGTGAAGCACCTAGCTAAAAGCTAAAGCTTACAAATGAACAATTCTACTTTCTTTAGGGTAGTAATTGTTAATTCTATTCGTCAACACCTTCACCCACCCCAAATCAACGCCGTCATAGTAAACCAATGCCCATCCATTTGGCATTTCGTGCTGTGGAGATATATTTTCCTTTCGCAAATAATCTTGTGCTTCCTCAAGCGAGACAACTAGTTTTGGAATCTCTTTCTTAATGTGATTGCTCAGAGCCAATCCATGACTCGGAATTAAATCCTTCCCCGACATTTTACCTATATCCGTTCCGACTAACTTTAGATAAAGAACATTTTGAAGTATTTTCAAATCCAGTTCGTATCGTTTTGGAAAAATATGTATGTGCTCATGGTGTAAGAAAGCCGTATGATCATCTGGAGTTTCTATCCAACTTGTTAAGAGGTCTTTCGGCACCTCCGACTTTTCCGCTTTTATTTTTCTCCTACTAAATGTCTCCTGAGCCGTGATTTTTTCAAAAACTGTAATGAAGAATCCCTCCCCCCTTACTTTATGTGGATAGAAACGATAACCATAAGCAGCCTTTTCCTTTGATCTCGTCTCTTCTATACCCCAATCCGAATTCACAGCTATACGCTTAGATTGAAGTCCGTAGTTTCCAATCAACCAATCCGCAATATCCTCATTTTCCTCTTCCGAGTATGAGCAAGTCGAATACAAAAGTATTCCACCACTCCGCAGCGAATCAATTGAGTTCGCAAGAATGCGCTGTTGTCTTTCCTTACAAAGTTTGACATTTGCCTCAGACCATTCGTCTATAGCAGCACTATCCTTTCTAAACATACCAGAGCCCGAACAGGGAGCATCGACCAACATCATATCAAAATATCCAGGTAACCTGCTAAAGGCACTAGGATCATTGTTAGTCACTACAATATTAGAGTTACCCCATCGAATGACATTTTCCATTAGGATATTTACTCTAGACTTAATAATTTCATTTGCTACTATTAGGCTTTCGTCATGAAGGAAACTATTTAACAATGTAGTCTTTCCTCCCGGCGCGGCACAAAGGTCCAATACCCGATTAGGTTCCTTATCCAAACCCAACTTCTCGATAATGTGCGCGACGAACATCGAAGAAGCATCCTGAGAATAATAACTTCCTGCATGGTAAAGTGGATCCAACGTAAAAGAAGGTCGATTACCTAAATAAAAACCTCTTGCACACCAAGGAACCTTCTCCGCTCCTAAAAATGGGACATTAGTAATCTTCTTATCATTAATACGTACGGCACTCTGCCGCTCGCCTCTCTCATGAATTTCTATAAAAGCCTCCTTGTCAAATGTCGGATTTACACCTAGCTTCTTAATTAGCGAATTTGGCAGGATATTACTCATCGTGTAGTGATATGTTTATGCTTGTAAAGTTAATAATTATCAAAAAAAATCGAAGTTATTTATTGATAACAACCTTATACAATTAAGATTTATTCCTTCAATATACCATAGAGCACATAATCTAACTTGCAAAAAGATTTAACTTTGTCTAAGTTTGTACCTTACATAGTAACATGAAAGATTTAAAAAAATACTTTATCATACCCGCTCCACCACAGGATGTCTATCTGGCGCTCACCACTGAAACCACGGTTCGTCTTTGGACAGGTGACGAGGTCGAAATGGAAGCTATTGAGGGAGGCGAATTCTCCATGTGGGATGGTGCTATTGTTGGAAAATTTGTGACGCTAGAACCTTCCAAGAAAATCGTACAGCACTGGTATTTTGGAGAACAGGAAGATTCCATCGTAACAATCAAACTCCATGAGCATAAAAAGGGCACCTCCCTCGAGGTTGTCCAAACCAATATACCTGAAGAAGCATACCAAGAAATCTC
Organism: Sphingobacteriaceae bacterium DW12; assembly: GCA_000783305.1. Classification (GTDB taxonomy): domain Bacteria; phylum Bacteroidota; class Bacteroidia; order Sphingobacteriales; family Sphingobacteriaceae; genus Sphingobacterium. The sequence continues at coordinate 217,636 of JROE01000010.1, forward strand.
TGAGGGCTGGGAAGATCCGTATATCTCTTCCTTAATCGAGTTTTATACAGAAGACTAGATCCAAATGGTATAACCTTATAACAAGGCCAGTAGATATACTTCTACTGGCCTTGTCTCTTCGTATGGTGTCGACCTACTGTCCTATCTGCCATCCGCTGCAAATACGTGTCGGGTATCCCCTGGGATATGATGGGAATGGGCAGCTGTGTGCCCCGGACGGGAGGCCCGGATGGACCAAGTGTCCCGGGAGGGGGAAACAAAAAAAGCCCCTCCGGTTT
>JROE01000011.1 GCA_000783305.1 Sphingobacteriaceae bacterium DW12
TTTACTGTTCAGGGTGTCAATGACCCACCACTGCATACCTTTCCAACAGCACAATCAGTGTTTCGTAATAGCATATTAACTTTTAGCGACGCTAATCAGAACGCGATACTCATTTCGGATGCTGATCTAGGTGAAGAAGTTCTACGGGTAACATTGAAAGCTACAAGCGGACTTCTCACGTTGGGACAAACGACGGGTATAGTCTTTAGGCAAGGGGGGAATGGTGATACATCTAGTATTGAGTTTGACGGAAAGCTTTCCAATGTTAACTTGGCTCTTAATGGATTGAAATTCCGACCAATTGGTAATTTAGCTCAAGGTAGTTTAACAATAGTATCCAACGATTTGGGAGCTACAGGAATGGGGGGAGCAAAAACAGTGACTAATACCCTTGATATTGACATTAGAGATTCGAACCCTGTCATCAAAAAGGTATCTGTAGTGAATGGAAATCGCAGCTACAAACTAGGTGATGAAATCGAGATTAATGTTGAATTTGATCAAGAAATAAATGTAAGTGAAGGTGTTCCTACCTTAACTTTAGAAACTGGAACAACTGATAGAAAGGCTTCATTTGTAGGTCGTTATCAAAGTACGATGACCTTTGTTTATGAGGTAGAGGAGGGCGACGAGACTTCGGATTTGGAATATTTGGATGTAGATGCAATGAGATTGGAAGGAGCTACGATTCAGTCTCCATTTGGAGAAAATGCGATTATTGTTTTGCCGGCACTCAATAGTGCTAATTCTATTGCCGGACCATACGATATCGTTATTGACGGGATTCGCCCTGTTGTTGTATCCGTAGAAGTGCCCCAAAATGGCTACTATAAGACAGGAAACACATTGGATTTAAAGGTGAACTTCAGTGAAAATGTAAATGTCATAACCACTGGTGGAACTCCATATCTTCAGATTGCAGTTGGGGCACAAGTGGTCCACGCAGCCTACCTCGGTGGTTCGGGTTCGAATGTTTTGCAATTTCGGTATACGATACAAGATGGTGATGAGGATTTGGATGGGATTGCTATTAATAGTCAGCTGGTTCTGAACGGTGGAACGATACAGGATTTCGCTGGAAATGAAACTACGTTGTTTTTAACACAGATTGGCAATACAAATGGCGTGTTGGTTTATACTAAACACCCCACAGTTACATTGTCAACGACATCTACTATTGTCAATGGGCCTTTTACAGTAGTGGCATCCTTTAGTGAAGCAGTAACCGGATTTTCTGTGTCTGATGTAAATGTAGTTGGCGTGACTGTCAGTAACTTATCTACAATGGACAATATTACTTATACATTTTTGCTTACACCTACAATAGAGGGTGATATACAGATATCCATCCCAGAAAACATGGCTGTTAATATCGCAGATAACGGGAATAGAATGTCTAATATGTTGACGGTGCAATACAATAAAAAGATTACTGGTGTCACCTTTGAAGACAAGAGCTTTGTCTACGATGGCATTGCCAAATCCCTATCAATAGGTGGTACACTACCGAGCGGCACTTCTGTAAGCTATGAAAACAACACGCGTATGGATGTGGGAAGCCAGACGGTCACGGCCACCGTTAGTGGAGCCAATTACGAAGATTTGGTATTGACAGCTGAACTGATTATCACCAAGGCCGATATTACCGGTATTACCTTTGATAACAAGAGTTTTGTCTACGATGGCATTGCCAAATCCCTATCAATAGGTGGTACACTACCGAGCGGCACTTCTGTGAGCTATGAAAACAACACGCGTATGGATGTGGGAAGCCAGACGGTCACGGCCACCGTTAGTGGAGCCAATTACGAAGATTTGGTATTGACAGCTGAACTGATTATCACCAAGGCCGATATTACCGGTATTACCTTTGATAACAAGAGTTTTGTCTACGATGGCATTGCCAAATCCCTATCAATAGGTGGTACACTACCGAGCGGCACTTCTGTGAGTTATGAAAACAACACGCGTATGGATGTGGGAAGCCAGACGGTCACGGCCACCGTTAGTGGAGCCAATTACGAAGATTTGGCATTGACAGCTGAACTGACCATCACCAAGACCGATATTACCGGTATCACTCTTGAAGACAAGAGTTTTGTCTACGATGGCACTGCCAAATCCCTATCAATAGACGGTACCTTACCGAACGGTACTTCTGTGAGCTATGAAAACAACACGCGTACGGATGCAGGAAGCCAGACGGTCACGGCCACCGTTAGTGGAGCCAATTACGAAGATTTGGCATTGACAGCTGAACTGATTATCACCAAGGCCGATATTACCGGTATCACTCTTGAAGACAAGAGTTTTGTCTACGATGGCACTGCCAAATCCCTATCAATAGGTGGTACACTACCGAACGGCACTTCTGTGAGCTATGAAAACAATACGCGTACGGATGCAGGAAGCCAGACGGTCACGGCCACCGTTAGTGGAGCCAATTACGAAGATGTGGTATTGACAGCTGAACTGATTGTCATCAAGGCTGATATTACCGGTATTACCTTTGATAACAAGAGTTTTGTCTACGATGGCACTGCCAAATCCCTATCAATAGGTGGTACACTACCGAGCGGCACTTCTGTGAGTTATGAAAACAACACGCGTATGGATGTGGGAAGCCAGACGGTCACGGCCACCGTTAGTGGAGCCAATTACGAAGATTTGGCATTGACAGCTGAACTGACCATCACCAAGACCGATATTACCGGTATCACTCTTGAAGACAAGAGTTTTGTCTACGATGGCACTGCCAAATCCCTATCAATAGACGGTACCTTACCGAACGGTACTTCTGTGAGCTATGAAAACAACACGCGTACGGATGCAGGAAGCCAGACGGTCACGGCCACTGTTGGTGGAGCCAATTACGAAGATTTGGTATTGACAGCTGAATTAAAGATTAATAAGGCCCAACAGATCATCAGTTTTGCGGTAATTCAAGAAGTGTATCGCGATGAAGGAACGTTGATGCTCGATATCAGCAGCAATAGCCCGCTGCCTATAAAGATATACAGTGACAATATACTAGTGGCTGAGGTTACTGGCGATCGAGAGGTGACAATAAAAGGCGTAGGGCTAACGAAAATTGTCGCTGAACAGGAAGAAACCGCAAATTATTTGGCAGCTGAACCCGTGACACGTGAATTAAGAGTTCGTAATGACGACGGTGCACGTCTTCCGGTACGTGTCCATCCGGCGCTTTCTCCTAATGGAGATGGTATAAACGACTACCTACGAATTGAAGGGATTGATGAATACCCTGAAAACAAGGTAACAATATTCGACGCCAATGGTATCTTGATAAGAGAGATAATGAGATACGACAATCAAAGCAATAATTTTGATGGGTTCAAAGAAAGCCGCGGAGTTCCGCCAGGCACCTATTTCTATGTTATGGAAGTCAAAATCGGAGAAAAATGGCATCATGACAAGGGATTTTTTGTTGTCAGATACTAGTGTGTAGGATTGTTTATAAAAAAATAAAAAATGAATCTAAGAAATAGCAAATCGATTTTTATATATAGGATGGTGGGTATGGCGGTGATTGCCTTACTACCACTTGTTACCCCACTAAAAGCACAACAGTACATTGATCCTGCATTGTCGGGTTCATTTGGAAAAATGCTTAACCCCAGTTTCAACGCATTGCTGCAGGGAGGGGAGGGAGATGCTGCATTGGTCTACCGTTATCAATGGGCGGGATTGGATGGCGCTCCTAAAAGTGTTTGGTTCAATGGTAATCTTGGAGTCGGACAACGGGGTATTGCGTTGGGAGTCAATGTTAAACAGTTTCGTATTGGGGTAGAACGCAGCACTGAGGCATCTGCAAATTTTACCAAAACACTCCAGATTTCCGAATCGGAATATGTTGGATTAGGTTTGAACCTCGGGTACACCCAACAACGAGGGGACTATAGTTCGCTAGATCCTGCCGATCCTGCCTTCCAGAATGTTCAATATGGGACGTTGCTCTATGGCTTGTCAGCATCTTTGGTACATCCAGAGCGATATTATGTAGGCATTTCGATGCCGAGGGCAGTATTTGGTTCCAATGAATCAGATTACGTACGTCAATTTGGTCGGGACAATACTTTTTATATCTCGGGGGGGGCGCTATTCGAGACAAAAAATGGATTCCATATCCGCCCAAACTTATTGGTAAGCTATCGCGAAGTCACTGGCGTGCAGTTTGATGGGTCGGCCATGTTTTTCTTTAGTCAAAAGATAGGAATCGGGGTTGGCTATCGACAAAGAGGGGATTTGATGGGGATGGCCGAATTCAACCTTGGAAAGCTCAGATTTGCTTATAGTTATCAGCAAAACCTTAAGAACAAAGACTTGAATAGGTACATTACCAATAGTACACATGAACTGGGGGTATCCGTCAAGTTTGGAAAGCGAACGTTCTCGATGCTGTAGTGCATTTATTGGCCTATCAACAGCACGACAAAAAATCTTCGAGTATCTAACTCGAAGATCTTTTGTCTGCTCAACAAGTGACAATCTTAGATATAAATGGCGAAATCTTCAATGGGATTTCTGACTTTTTTCATTGGGGCCAACCAATCTCTCTCCGCATCGCGGTAACCTACATACATTAGGGAAACACTCTTCAGACCTAATTTAGCTAAGTTTAATACTTCATCCACTATTTGATTGTTAAAGCCCTCGGCAGGTGTACTGTCAATACGTAGTTCTGCAGCCTGCGCTAATGCTAAGCCCAGTCCTATATAAGATTGTTTTGCTGTATGTGTAAAATGTTGGTCTTCGGTCTGTGAAGCGTAAAGCTGTTTGATCATGTCCGTGTAGCTATTGAAACGTCCCTCTGGGAGGCCACGCTCTTCAGTTGTACGCCCATAGATGGTATCGATGCGTTCGGGTGTGTATTTGTCCCAAGCTGCGAATACTAAGAGATGTGAACAGTCACGCATGCATTCAGGATTTAATGCTCCAGGGATGAGTTTTTCACGGACTTCTTGACTTTCGACCACAATGACCCTAAAGGGTTGTAGTCCCGAAGAGGTAGGCGCTAAGCGCGCTGCCTCAACAATTTTGCCAATATTTTCTTGACTTACTTTTTTAGTGGGATCGTATGCTTTAGTAGCGTGACGCCACTGCAAATTTTCGATTAATGCCATATTATGGATTTTTGAATAATGTGATTAAAAATATTTTATTGTTGTATACAATTGCTTAAGCATTGGCTACGGATAATTTGACATCTATATTGCCTCGTGTTGCATTGGAATATGGACAGATCTGATGAGCCCGTTCTACCAATTGTTGTGCTTCTTCTAAAGAAATTCCTGGAATGATTACCGTCAATTCGGCGCTAAGTCCAAAGCTTCCATTCTCCAATTGGCCGATATTTACGTGAGCGGTCACACTGGTCACTCCTGTCTTTACCTTTGAAATGCTGATAGTTCTGTTTAACGCACTGTCAAAGCAAGCAGCATAACCGGCCGCAAATAATATTTCGGGATTGGGATAGTCATCATTGACACCTCCAAGAGCCTTCGGCATGCGCACCTGTAAGTCTAGGATACCATTATGGGATTTGACCTGTCCATTTCGACCCCCAGTAGCAGTTGCTACAGCTGTATATAAAGTTTTCATATTGAAATTGTTTAAATGATTGCCTATCTAAACCAGGCGAATATTTGTGAAATACTATACCAAAGTACAGGTCATGTCTATTGTTTTTTTATGTTTAAGATTTTGTATGCAATGCTACGCATTATCTCTACCTCTTCGAGTGTTATACCTAATTCATCAATTAATTTTTTAGGAACACATTGTGCCTTTTTTTTCAAATCATGCCCACCATTTGTTAATGAAACGTCCACTACTCGTTCATCTGCCAAGCTTCGTTGACGGGATAGAAGTTCTTTCTGCTCTAATCGCTTTAATAACGGTGTCAATGTCCCGCTGTCCAACAATAACTTTTGACCAATCTGGTTGACAGACTGTTTGTCCTTTTCCCAAAGTACCATTAATACTAAATATTGTGGGTAGGTCAATCCAAGTTCATCCAGATGCGGGCGGTAGCGTTGTATAACTTCTCTACTAAGTGCATATAGCGGAAAGCAAAGCTGTTTGTCCAGTGTCAATAGATCTTCCATTTTGATGTGTTTTACTATACAAAGGTATTGATTTTTATCAATTAAATTGTGTGCAATTTAATTGATGTATACTTATTTACAATTATATGGCATAGAAGGGGGAATCAACATTTCTCTTAGTGAACGTTTATTTTACTGCGGTTGTGCTAGCTGTATATTAAAAGGGGTAGATAGATTTAATGTAAAAGTATATCTTGGAAATTGAGTTTTTTCGTGCCGAACCAATTCTGAAAAAATCATGATTACGATAGCGGTAACGTTCAGATGAAGGTTGATAAATAGTATTGGTCGTCTTACTTCGTATTAGAAATACATTGCCTTAATCTCTATGTTGGGTCTTCTCGAAAGGGAATAGGTTGCAAATAAAAGGACTTTTTGGAGATAATGGTTGCTGTAAAGTGGTATTTTATCGATGAAAAGTGCTTTTGGGAGGTGCCAATCTGGTATAAGGATAATCGGTTGACTCGATTTTTCGACAGGTAGATCCAAACTGGAAAATGAAAATAGTCTACTCTATTGGGCAAAAAGAAAAGGTTTCCAAACGGGGAGGATGGAAACCTTTATAACCAATTATAAACCTAAATTATGATAGTACAAATATAGTGTATTTAAAACACTAAGTGCAAATTTATTTTCATTTTCTACTGTGGAATATCAGATTGTTTTTGAAACCGTTGTTGTGCGAGAAAGCCGGCTGTAGGATGCATTTATCTCACAATTGAACCTAGTTGCCCACGATTGATATGGTAAACGAAGTTTATAGGGCTTTCCTAATCAACGACAACTTCCATTTTATTGCGAGCGGTAAATCTGATACGTACGTAACTTTAGATAACCGATTACTTTTTTGAACCTTTAGAGTTTCTATAATTTTGTATATTAGCTTGCCTACAAGGTTTTTAGTTGGGATACTATTAACAGTAGGCATAGTTATCTATGTCGCTTCCTAAATACGACCTATACTAATGCATATCACTAAATGAATAGTAAAACACTACCTGGAAGACTACTGTCTTTAGATATCCTTAGAGGCTTAGACCTTTTTTTATTGGTTTTTTTTCAACCAATATTTATGGCATTTTTTAGAAATGTCGATCATCCGGTGATAGATGCCATTCGTCATCAACTGAGTCACGAACAATGGGAGGGATTTCGTATTTGGGATTTGATTATGCCACTTTTCTTATTCATGACCGGCGTATCTATGCCTTTTGCCTTGAGTAAATATGTAGGTGAAAAAGAAAAAGGCAAGGGTTATAGGCGCATATTAAAGCGAGTGTTGATACTGTTTATCTTAGGAATGATTGTGCAGGGCAATCTTCTGGATTTAGATGTACGCTCCCTAAGGTTGTATAGTAACACTTTGCAGGCTATTGCCATTGGATATCTAATTAGTGCTGTTGTAATCATGAATTTGAGATGGAGATGGCAGATTTCGGCTGCAGTGATACTACTTGCCATATATGCTATTCCGATGTATATGTGGGGAGACTTTTCTCCCGAAGGTAATTTCGCAATGAAAGTGGACCGAACCATCTTGGGACGCTTTATGGATGGTGTTTCGTGGAATGATAGCGGTCAATGGACCTTTTCCCCTCACTATCACTACACGTGGATTTGGAGTAGCTTAACATTTGGTGTGACGGTATTAATGGGGGCCTTTGCAGGGACAATAATGAAATTGCCCATCGCTAGATTAAAACATGTACGATATATGTTGTTGGTTGGGACGACTTGTGTTATAGTTGGGATATTATGGAGTTCGAGCATGCCAATCATCAAGCCGATTTGGAGTGCCAGCATGACGCTTTTTTCAGGAGGTATATGCATGTTGTTGATGGGTATATCCTATTGGGTGATAGATTGTCGACAATTTACCTATGGCTTGAGTTGGTTACAGATTTATGGGATGAACTCCATAACAGCTTATGTCTTAGCTGAAGTGGTCAATTTTAGGAGTATACCTCAATCCTTATTTTTTGGATTGCAGCCAATGCTGGGTGATTTTTACGACCCATGGATTACAACATGCAATTTTTTATTTGTTTTTTTAATACTTTGGTGGATGTTTAAGAATCGCATCTTTGTAAAGATTTAGTAGCTGGAAATCCAGCGTTTATCTTCTATACATACGTTAGCGCATGTCATTATCTTTTATTTGGTGTTTAAAATGGATAAATTAGAATTAAAGCAATACGTTTCCAGGTTGATTCCACAGGTAGTTCGGTATCGTAGACATTTACATCAGTATCCTGAATTGTCTTTTCAAGAATTCAATACCTCGTTGTATATAAAGCAACAGTTGACGGAAATGGGGCTTGTGTATGACGATGTTGCAAATACTGGAGTATTGGTTAGGGTCGAGGGACAATTAGCCACTTCGGATCAGGTTGTAATTTTTAGGGCTGATATGGATGCATTGCCCATCCACGAAGAGAATGCAGTAGCCTATCACTCCCAAGAAGAAGGGATTATGCACGCTTGTGGGCATGATTTTCATACAGCGAATCTGTTGGGAGTGGCACAGATTCTGAAATCCATACAGCATATGTTCGCTGGCACGTGTGTATTGGTCTTTCAGCCTGCAGAGGAAAAGATACCAGGCGGTGCTGTAGAGGTGCTCCGTTCGACCAAATTGGAATTTTCAGGTAAACAGGTGCTAGGAATGATTGGACTGCATGTATCCCCGCGATTGAAAACTGGGGTAATCGGACTTTGCAAAGGCCGATTTATGGCATCAAGTGATGAATTTTATGTGCGTATCAAGGGGCGGGGCGGACATGGGGCAGAACCACATCTGACTATCGATCCCGTAATCATTGCAGCACAATTGCTGACATCCTTACAGCATATTGTCAGCCGTGTAGCAAATCCCGCAGTCCCTTCTGTGCTTTCCTTTGGGAAGATCATGGCAAATGGGGCTGCCAATGTCATACCGGCAGAAGTATATATGGAAGGCACATTCAGGACGTTCGATGAGGAATGGCGTGAACGGGCTCTTCTACAAATTGAAAAAATGATACGAGAGATGCCCGTAACATTAGGTGCTCAGGTAGAGCTAGAAGTTAGAAAGGGCTATCCATTTCTCTTCAATAATGTCAAACTCGCGAACCAATTGGAGGCCTATTTTTTGGATTATGTTGGCGAGGAGTATTTTCAAACAGTTGAAAGTTGGATGGCGTCGGAAGATTTTGCTTATTATACACACAGATTTCCAGCTGTTTTCTATTTAATCGGTGTGGCCAATGCCGAGAAGCATAAATGTTCGGCATTACATACATCAACATTTGACGTAGATGAGGAAGCTTTTCATCACGCGATGGGAAGTATGCTTTATACTGGATTAAGTTTATTAAGTGACGCTGTCACGCCAAAATGAAAAACTATCGTTTGGATAGATAGGTGTAAAAGAAGGAGATTTTCCAGATTAATTATAAGGGAAAATCTCCTATGTGATATAGCTCGTTGGTGCTAGATGGTTATGGCATTAATTAGGACACCTGTTCAGTGCTAAATACATCTCCAAATCTAGAGAACGTTTCATTTGCAACATCGATGGCTCTGGCGTGAGTAGAAGAATCTTCGCCATGTTGGTTTAATACTGTGATAAATGCATGCCACATTTCTCTAGTATTTGCTCCGTATCCAGAGAAAAAAGATGTACCCTCAGTAATACCATATTTATTAAGCATTTGTACGATATATGGTCCCCCCATTATCGAACCTTCCAATACGTAAAGTGCAGATAACGCTTCTAGTGTATTGTTGACAATGGGAGCTACAGCTTCTGGCAAATTGTCAATCGATCCCCCCAGTGATAGGATATCTTGTTTGATATGACTAGAATTTCTACGTTCGGCATAATCAGGGAGTATTTCTGCTGTCATAAATGACGCGATAGCTTGTTCTACAGTATGGAAGTAGATATAGAAATTTTTCAATACTTCGGCATAATCAGCATTGGAACGAATAGCTTTTAGTTGACGTACAACAGTACCTTCTAATTTTTGATGAGCGCTAGTGGTGTTCTCTTTGATATTTTGGCTTAACATGTCTTTATCTTTTTATTTATAACGATTCTATACAAAGGTTCGTATTTATTTGACAATTTGTATGCTTCTTTTCGCTTATTCATGTATGAATTTCGCTTTTTCGAAACTACTGAACTTATTTGGATATATGAAAAAAGCACTTAGCAGATATCTTTTTTTGTTTAAAATTTAAGTTGCTGATATGTAGAGTTTCGTTGATTAGCTCAAGTCTCTATAAATATTAAGGTGATCTATGCAGTTAGCATTAAGCAGAAGATTCATAAAGGTACGATAGGAGAGTGTGAACGCGTGCCGAGCAGTAAAGGAAATCCGAAAAAGGGAGCAAATATGTGACCTGTTTTTGACTTTTGGGTGGTACACTGTGTCAAATGGTAATCACGATGTTATAAGCAGGGGCGCTTCGACAGGATAGAGTAAGTACCGTGGAGCATTCAGGAACTATAGTTTGCCATTGGGAAATCACATGTTGGAGTATAGGGAGCAAACTGTCCCAAAATGCGATGACCTATTGCTCTGCGGTATCCTGTATTTGCTAACATGCGCATCCAGTTTGTCATCATGACTTTACCGGATACCATACGGGTGCGCCTATATACCAAAGGGTAGTCACCGTATGCGGATGAATAACGGCCTATTCAGAAAGAGTGGTCACCGATTGGGCTTGGGTGTTCATATTCTCCAATATGTTGTTCTCTGTTTGTCTTTGGGGGGTGACTCTGTTATAAAGGAGGTGCCCCGCTCGCCACAAAGGTATTTACCTTTCTTATCGGGTAAACACTTCTTCTCCTTTGGGGTCTACTCGTTCTCAAAATGTCGTTCCCGCCTCCAGAAAAGTGTTCACTGTTTCTGATAATGTAATCACTTTTCTCAAACAAGAGGTATATCAACGTGAAAAGGTGATGTCAGATTGTGGTGGTTTTGGCAGGAGGCGGTCCGATTTGGTCGGACTTGGTTTGAACATTTTACCGCAAGGTGTGTCAAAGGAATCCTATACTTTATTTGTTTTATGTATCTGTGAATCAGTTTTGTTTTTTTGACGAATCTTGGTTTTTTATCAGTCGTATTGGACTAATCAAGCCCCTTGTCCGTTTTCCAATTAGTGGACGCTTTGTGAAGATATACATTGTGCTGCGCCGTGCTGATGTCCCTGTGGCAAGAGATATATTTTTTACCATGGGTCGAATAGATGTATAGTTAAAAGAGGATAATAGGTGTTTACCAGTTTTCTTCATCGTGAGGAAACTGATGTGAGTTGGATTACCTAGCTATTGGCAAGATTTTGCAAAAAAAAGAAATATGGCTATGCATACCAATCCTTTGGCTAAGAAAAATAGAAAAGCACCCAGTCCAATTCTTTTGAACCATACTGTCATTTTGCTACTCGAGGGTCTATTCGGCTCAGTATTGTTTTTTGATTCCACCTTTTCCAGTAGTTTGCACTTCTTTTACTCTTTTAATTTAAAATGTTGTTTAACGATAGGTACAAAATCGACATCCGTTTGCTGGGTATTAGCAATGGACTCTGACTCTGCATGGACCTTGGCGGTTGTCTTTAGCGATAAGCCATTCGTTTGAGATGATTTACCCGAGATGTCATTCAGTGCTGTCGCAAGGTATAGCTCTCGGGGATCTCCCAATGGGTAGGATGAGGTGCCGGTAACGTGGATATCAGGAGGGATACCGTCGAAATAGTCAGACCAACCATCAGCATTGCGAATTAGAAAACTGGCAAGATATACACTGTATTGATCGATATTGACAGCAAAGAAGCCAACTGGCTTGCCGTAAGTACGTTGACCAACTAATCTTACGGGAAGATAAGGTTTGAAGCAACTTATTAATAATTCACTTGCAGAGGCCGTTCTACCTGTGACAATGAAGTAGACATTTTTAAGGGTTTCCAATTTTCCTTTTTTACTGAAATGGGTAATGTTGCCTTTTTCGCTAAAATCAGCATTTGCCATGGTGGCGAGTTGACCATTGTTTAGTGTTACCGTATTCCCCTCAGCGTCTAAAAAGAGCTGGTTTTTCAGGATATTGGCCTTGCCCGAACGTAATATAGGATTAAATTGTTCCGAAAAAATGACTTTGCCATTAAGGGATGAAGGGGCAATTTGGTTGGCAATATATTCCGCTGTTTCGACATACCCGCCGCCATTGCTACGAAGGTCAATAATCAAGGTTTCGGTACCAGCCTCGGCCAGCGCATCAAATGCTTTGTCGATATCAGTTTTCATACTATTCAACTCTTCGAAAGCGCCTATAGTCAGATAGCCAACTTTCGTTTCATTAATTTTTGCTTTTGTTGACAGGTCGATAACTGAACCGCCAATATTGACAGCAGTAATAGAGGCTAGGGTAGAAGTTGTTCTGTCAGTAGTGCTGTTTTTCTTTTCTAGATAAGAGTAGCGAGGTTGTTCGCCTGATATGGGTTTTTCGTAAGGAACCCCATTGGTATTGAGCTTATATTGTGTAATGTCAAAAAGCTCCTTTTTGAAAGCTGTTATATCAGAGGATATTGCTCCATATCGATTTCTTGGATTAAAAGTGCTGTAAGTTGGAAGCGCCTCCTGCCAATAATAGACTTCCTTTGCGTACAAAAATATGGAGTCCAGTGTAAACTGTATTCGGGTGCCTGTCGTGGGGACTCCATCATCTAACCGTGGTTTCTCATCATCATCTTTTTTGCAGGCCGACATGCTAATGATAATCATAGCTACAAAGAGGCTACTATACAACTTATGCATCCGTGAAGATCTGAGTATAGAATATAACATGGTAAATCAATATAGTATAGGGTATTATATAAGTGCGAAGTTAGTAAATTGTAATGTTTTCACCACTTCTAACCTTTTTAATTTTTGTAAATCTTAGTTCCTTCTACATGATGTAGGTATAAAGTGAAGTGTATATGATAGTTACATAAGAATCGATATTTAGCAGATGAATTCTGGATCTAAAGAGAGAGCCGCAATTCTGCGGCTCTAAGATGACATTTTATTTGAATTCTTGATAATCAATCGAGTAGAAGACGTAGTTGGTAGATTCCCGCTCTGCATTGGGCTTGCCGCCTGAATACGCACTGTTGACTCGAAATTTGAATAACACCTTTTCGTCTTTACTGAGTATAAATGTTCTATTTTCGGCTGCAACTACATGATGGATAGTGAAATCATAATTTGCCCACCCAATACCCGAGCCAAAAGAAACTCCAGCTTTTTCTATTGGAATTAGTTGATCTGTTGGCTTGACCTCGCTCAAAGCTTTATCTATATATGACAGCTTATAACCATTTTTGATGTGCGGGATGAGATCCATATTTCTCTGGGTGGCATTTAATACCAACTGGGCATCTGATTCAGCCATCCCGTCATTTTCCTTAAAATTGAAATAGAATACGGCATTGGCCATTTCAATTGCTGTTCCAGTTGTATTGAGTTTACCTTGTCTAAAATCTCTTATAGCATATACGTCGCCTTGACGACTTATAAGACCTTCTGTTCCTTTTGTACTGGAGGTTGAAATGAAGCGTTTAGTTTCGCCATCCTTCAACATGACTTTTGCTTGGTACTCTTCTTCTTTTGGAGAGGAATCATCGTTTTTGCTACACGAAAATGCTGTTAACGAAAGCGTACAGAGCAAGAAGTAAGTTAAGGTCTTGTGTTTTTTAGTAAAAAAGTTTGTCTTCATGTGATTTTGTTTAATGTATGGAGTTTTGAAGTTGAAAAACTATTGTGTAGACAGATTTTTGCCACCATCCTGCTGGACAAAATACCGAAAGGTATAATAAGGAGCAGGCCAATTAAGATTGGTCACGGCGGGTGGATTGCCTTTGTAGGCATTGATCAGTTGAAGTTTCGCATATTTGCCATCAGGTAGTCGAATGGCATAAGTCCGATCGGGCAATGCCTGCATAATGTGTGTATTGAGACTATAGCGAAACCACCCGTTAGAGTTCTCTGATGATGCCCATCCTATTTTGCTGACCTCACTGTTGTCAAAATCTGTATCTGAAGGAGCAATATTTACCCGTTCATAAGATTGCTTTAAAAGGACGACCGCAGCATTAGTAGCAGCTCCGGCATAGCCAGGATTGAATCTGTCGCTAGCATTATTAACATAGACTTCCGAATTGTAAGGACCTGTAAAGGCAAGGTCCCAATCTTTGGATTTAAGCCACTGTAGTGAGTCTGCTTTTGTCTTGATCCATATCTGGCGCTTATCTCTGAAACGATATAAAAAAGTATAGAAGTCTCTTTTATCCTTTCCATCCACACCTTCTCCCATAGAAGCTTCGATGTCGCCAGGAAGATCGTATATGACCGTACTTTGGCCGTCTTCAAGTGAAGGGCGTGGGTCATCGCTATTTTTGCTGCAAGACAGCGTACTGAAGAGTATGATGACTCCCAAGATACCACAATTATTTCTTCGTAACCAGATGAGTAGGTTTAGTTCTTGTAAGATTATTTGTCGTGTTTTCATTTGCTTGAGTTTATTTTATAAACTAGTGATTGTTGCCCCATTAGAAGTAACTAAGTTCACGGATGCTAACGTATTAGTTGTGCTATTATTTTTATTCTTTCGTCCAGCGATAGCTGATGCCACCTAGAATAATTCGACCTGGCTGGCCAAGCATATATCGGTTGGTGAAATTGAGTAAGTTGTCAGCCACTAAGCGAAGGGTTAATTTTCTGTTCCATAGATTTTTTTCTATCGTGAGGTTCAGCAATATATGCTCAGGTACAAATGCATCATATTCGTCGATAAACTGGTTTGTCGAGGTCTCTTGAAATGGATATTTTCCCCGGATATTGGCCCGAAGATTAAAATTAAGTTGCCAAGGTCGGTATTCATAGAGAGCCTTTAGATTGAGCATGTGACGCGATCGGTCTTCTATTCCCCAGTAATCTTTGGTCGTTGGGCGACGAGTTTCTCCAGTGATGGGATTTGTAATAGGGATATTATAGGGCCATTTGTCAGCGCGTATGCTATCCAGTACGCTTAAATCTTTTGCGATTAGGTATTGATATCCGGCCGAGAGTTGGAGGTCTGTAGTCGCCTGATAAGTGGTCGATACCTCAAAACCTTTATTGACAGCTTTGGGTAGGTTGCGGTAGCTGTATATCTGTTCAATGGTTGTCCCCCTCGCTACACTAATAGTACTGATTTGGTTATTAATCCGGTGATAGAAAGCTGACAGCTCGGTTTGCCATTTAGCGCTTGGCTTCCAAACCAAGCCGATATTATTTGATAGGCTTTTTTCGGCCTTCAAATTACCGGAAACCAAATTAACCATATAGGTGTTCTTGGAGCTGATTTCGCCACTAGCTTCCATCGCCTGGATGACATCGGCTATGCGGTCGCTTCCGACAACTAAGTAATTAGCTGTGGGATTATAAAAAACTTGATAACGCATTTTGTAGTCGGGAGCCTTAAACCCAGCTCCAATGCCCCCCTTTGCCAGCAGTGTTGGACTGATTTGATATTGTAATCCAAAGCTTGGACTTAGTCGACTATCGTATACATTGGTATAGTCATAGCGTAGGCCGAATGTGGTCAGTACACGGTCCATAGGTTTCCATTCTGTCTGTAGATAAGCAAAAGCTGTATGCAGAGATCGCTTTTCGTCAAGTGATTGATCATCCATTCTTTCTATGCTTCCACCTATACCTCCTGTGAACTTAAGTGCCTGTTGTGGACTATAAGCAAATTGCTGTTCTAGGCGGTGTACCTGCTGTCCAAACTTTTCCGCACCTGCCAACAAACCTTGTCGAAGCCACTGGGCTTGCATGACGGTATGAAACCTTGTCAAATAATAGCGCGTCATGCTCCTAAATCCCGATTCGAAGGTATGATCATAACTGCCCGATAAATTGATGTCTTGATCTTTTTGACGGTCTTCAATGGTCATGTCATCCGACCATGCATTGATCATCTTAGAGTTACGAGTAGCATACCGTGCAGTAAAGCCTAAAGTGCCATTTTTGCTCGTCCGATACCGGGTACGCCCTTGGAAGCTATAATTTTCATAGGGAGGGAAGGTTGTACTGTTTTCAGTCAAGAATTTGCTGTCCGTATTGAAACCATCTGTTCGATAGTAATTTCCGGATAGTACTACTGAGCCTCGTTGGTTAGCAAAGGGCGTCTCTCCCTCTAGAGTCGCATCTAGGGTGTTCAACGTTCCATAAAGTAGAGAAGCATGTGCTTGAGGAGCAATGGCACCATGTCTGGTAATGATATTGATGGCACCACCCAAAGCGTCGCTACCATAAAGACATGAGGAAGCTCCTTTGATGATCTCTATACGTTCAATATTAGTGACGGAGATGCGCGAGAGATCAAAATTTCCACTGTTACGCCCCAACATGGGTTGACCATCAACCAGTACCATGACATAATTACTACTGAAACCTTGGATTTGGACACCTACAGCGCGAGAACCTCCCGCGATATCATTTACAACAGCCACCCCCGTCTGTTCTTTCATGACTTCATCTAGTCTTCTACTTCCCATCAATTCAATTTGGCGACGTGTGATAATCGTAACAGGCATTGCAGCTTGTTCGGCCTGCAAAAGATTATCCACGCTCGATTTGCGCTCATTGACCGCGACCTCTGATATAGCTGTCTCATTCGGTATTAGTACTTGTTTAAAATAGAGGATATCTGCTTGTTCAATCTCCATACTGCTTTCTGTCGGATGGTAACCTATACAGCTGATTTGTACCTGATAGGTACCTTCATATAATCTCGAAAAGGTAAATCGACCTTTAGCATCTGTAACGGTGGTCTGCCGATCAGGTAGGAGTACCACCGTAGCTTGACTAATAGATTCTCCTACCTGATTGGTCACTATTCCACTAAAGCGATAGCGTTGCTGCCCTATAGCGTAATCCTGAAAGCAGAATAGCAATAATACACCAATCAGGAATGAGATGAACACTTGGGTATACTTCACTAAATTTATTTTTAATCATTCTAAATAATATGCAAATCAAGTAATTGTTGATGACATTATCTGTATGAAATCCGTCAATTCTTGTCTTTAAAGTGATATTTATGACTTGATAGTGATAATGGATTTAACCATTAAGTTGTTGTGATATAGCTTATTGTGTGATTTTGTTTTGCTTTTCTCTTTGTTTATTTTTTGTACAAATATTTTTATTTAGACTTATTATTGATTGTTTTGTATCAGATTGCCCTGATATATGAGGTGCGGGAGTTGGAGAATTTATTTAAAAGCTGTCAGGATAATATATGGGTAGTATACAAAAATGCTAACCAAGAAAATGTTTTTTGTCAGCTTGAATAGCTTACATCTACACGATATCGTTGTAAGTAATAAAAAATGATTTGCCAGCTGGTGAGTCGTGTAACTATTATATTGAAATTGAATGGACATGGTGAATACTAAAAAATGGATATTGATTGTATTGGTATATACAATCTTGTGGATACCGGCAGGGGCGGTTGTTCCAAAGCGAGTGATTACATTGGGCAGCGCTTTGACTGAGACGGTGTATGCAATGGGTTACGGAGCTTTTATCGTTGCTACCGATGTGACCAGTGTGTCACCAGCAGAGGCTGCCAAATTGCCAAGGGTTAGTAAAAATAGATCTGTCTCCACCGAGGGGCTTCTTGCCTATCGTCCAGATTTAATATTGGCGCCGGCAGGCGACATATCAGCTGCTGTTGTCAATCAGTTAAAATCAGCTGGAGTTCGCGTAGTTGAGGTGAGACAAGAATACTCTGAAAAAGGAGCAGTACAATATATCCAAACCGTAGCGCAGGCAATGAATGCGACGGAAAAAGGCAAATCATTGGTCGCAAAAGTCCAACAAGAGCTGAGTGCTGCAAAAACGGCTATTCAGAAAAGCGCGATTGGAAAAAAACCAAAGGTATTGTTTATTTATGCTAGGGGAACGGGGACGATGAGCGTTGCTGGTAAAGGAAGCAGTCTAGATGCTATTATTGAGCTTTCGGGGGCTCGTAATGCTGTACAAGAGTTTGCTGATTTCAAACCTTACACAACAGAGTCCCTGGTCAAAGCCAACCCCGATATTATCCTCATGTTTGATTTTGGGATAACCAGTCTTGGAGGGAAGGATGCTATCTTGAAGATGCCTGGCGTACGAGCTACCTCCGCAGGTAAAAATAAGCGGATTATCCAGATGAATGGTCCACTTCTCATCAATTTTAGTACACGTCTTCCTGAGGCAATACTTCAATTGAACAAATCCATAAATGCTGTTTTATAAGAGACTATATGGATAAAAGAATGATTATCATTATGCTTGCTCTTGGACTATTGATTACCGTAGTCATCGCGTTGGGAGTTGGAGCATTCTCTATACCTGTACGGGATGTCTTGATCTTACTAGTTCAAAAAATAGGGCTTATGTCACATGCATCTATTGATGAGACATATAGTGAGGTCCTGTTTATCGTACGATTTCCCAGAGTATTGTTAGGGGTGTTGGTTGGAGCGGCATTAGGGATATCGGGCGCTGCTATTCAGGGCATATTCCGCAATCCCTTAGCAGAACCGGGACTGATTGGTATATCCGCGGGTGCCTCTTTATTTGCTGTGTTAATTATTGCCTTTGAGGCGGTCGTATTTGTAGGTCTAAGCCAGTTGCTAGGATACTACCTACTGGCATTTGGTGCATTTGTAGGAGCGGGCCTTACCTCCTTATTGGTCTATCAACTGTCTAAGAAGAAAGGAAGACCTCGTGTGACGACGATGTTATTGGCAGGGATTGCCATTAATGCTTTCGCAGGAGCACTTACTGGATTGGTGACATATGTTGCTGATGAGCAGCAGTTGCGGACCATTACCTTTTGGATGTTGGGTAGCTTGGGTGGTGCAACTTGGGATAATGTTATAGCAGTTCTACCGTTCATCCTTATTCCTCTAGTGGCACTGCCTTGGTTTAGCAAACCGCTGAATGCATTTGCTTTAGGTGAGGCTCAAGCAGACTTATTGGGTATGCGTACAGACTTGGTTAAGAGGTGGGTTGTTATTTTATCTACTATGGCCGTTGGCGCATCAGTCGCGGTGTCAGGAATCATCGGATTTGTAGGTTTGTTGGTGCCACATACAGTAAGATTACTTGGAGGAGTAGAGCATCGCTATGTGCTGGTATCATCAGCGATTTTAGGTGCTTTGATGCTGACTTTAGCAGATATCATATCTCGGGTGTTGGTAGCGCCTATTGAACTGCCGATAGGTGTGATTACTGCTTTATTGGGGACACCTGTGTTCCTTTATATTTTAATGACTGAAGAATAAGAACAGAAATGCTACGTGTCGAAAAACTAACCTATGAAGTAAAGGGTAGAACGTTACTCAAGGATATTTCCTTTCAATTGCGCAAAGGCGAAGTATTAGCACTTTTGGGGGCCAATGGTGCTGGAAAGTCGTCGTTGATGCGTCTATTATGTGGAGATAAGATTCCCTCCGAAGGTCAAATTAGTTTGATGGGTAAATCCCTCAAGCAATATGCGCCCATACAGCTAGCTAAAATGCGGGCTATGCTGGCACAGCATAATAATATGACAATGGCATTCAATGTAAGAGAAATTGTATTGATGGGACGTTATCCTCACTATAAATCAATCCCATCTGTTTATGATTTGGAGATTGTTGATGAGGTGATGGAGGTTTGCGGATTAGATGCTTTTGCGGAACGCTCTTACCTTAGTTTATCTGGAGGAGAACAGCAACGGGTGCAATTAGCACGAGTACTTGCGCAAATCTGGGACAATCCAGACAGTTTACTCTTATTGGATGAACCTGTATCGGCTCTCGATTTGAAATTTCAACAACAGGTATTGGCACTGGCCAAAGCACTCTCTCGTAAAGGATACATGGTGGTGGTGGTATTACACGATGTCAATCTTGCTGCAGTTTATGCTGATCGCATCCTCATGCTCAAAAACGGGCGTAAATGGTGTGAAGGTACACCTATTGAGGTGTTGGAAAGGAAGAACATCTATGCTGTATTTTCGGTGCAAGCCGATGTTGCTATTGATACGAAAACACTCCAACCTATTGTTCGCCTTGAGGAGTTGCATTTGAATGCCAGTGAGTTTAATACCAAGCTTCCTGTGATACCCATATCTCAAAATGCTATTCTGGAGAAATGGGTAAGTAGTTATAAGACAAATCCATATATTGATGTTGATAAAGTGATTGAGGAGGTTGGTTGCTCTGAATTGGAATTGTTAAAACTTGCCTATCCCTTACAAGTGAGTCCATTGAAAGAAGACTTTGTTGGATTAATACGTGACGTGGTTGGTTTGGGGGCTGTACAGACTTTTTCGATTAGCCGAGTGGGCCAGATTGAATTTAGAGGCAGCTACACACCGCCTATATCCACGTCCAACGGGCTTGTTATAGACAATGGAGAATATCGTATGGAACTTAGAACCTCGCTCTGGAAAGTAGGCGTAGCTGTTAATAACGAATGGGGCAATGGCTTCTATTTCTTCGACCGACAAGGAAGATTGCTTCATAAGATTGTGCTTATTGAAGGGCAGAGTGATTCTACAATCTATCACAAGCTCCTTCAACAATATAAAGCCGTTGACGTGGGAATAGATTCTCTAAAAATCGAAGCAGCTGCTCCGGTCTTGGATTTCGATCCACAAGTAAACTCTAATGTGGCAGTCAACACTTGGAAGGGGGTGTTAGCACAATCGGTATCTATCAAGGCCCATACTCACTTTTTGATGAATACAGAGGAGGGATGCTACAGTTGTAGGGGATATATAACAGGTCTGGTGGATCAAGGAGGACGCTACCAAATTATGTATCCTGCTGCAACGGTCACATTGGATAAAATCAATGGATTGACCTCAAGTGATACATGTACAGTTGCGCAAAATAACACCTTTAATACCGAGTTGTTGAATAGTCGATATGCTGTGTCACTTGGCTTTAGTGTGGATAATAACTTATCTAATATTACTTTATATGATGGGGGAAAGAATGATTGTAATGCAAGAAATATGAATAATCCAATTAAATCCAATATATGATGCGTACTTCTATTCCTGTTGTACATCAAGATGTACACGATTTGTTACAAGCTTATTGTATCGAACAACAATTACAGTATTCCAAGAAAAGACATGTGATCCTCGCTCGGATGTTACAACAACATGATTGGATTGACGCAATCGAATTATGGATTAGTCTGGAACGGGTGGCCAGTGTAAGTTGCATATACCAAACACTTCGGATTTTAGTTCAAGCTGGGATTGTTGACAAAAAAACTGATCGAGACCGTACTATGCGCTTCCGCTGTTCGACCAATCGAGACAATTAATAGATTGTTATTTAGAAAGAGTTTAAATAAGTGGTGATTCTGTAAGGAAAATATGTATCTTTAGCTTAAATTATCATGATTATCCTGCTATATGTTGATCAAGAGTAAAATTGAAGAATTGGATGAATGGCTTTTCATAGAAGAGATTCCAGACCTTTATATTCCCGATAAGCCATTGATTGAGAAACGGATCGAGATTAGGCGAGACCCAATAACGATGACTAATTATCAGCTTTCTACGAGTGGTTTATTCATTTTACATACGCAAATGCGGTTTCATAAACCGGTTCATATATACACAGAGGTTGAAGGCGAGGTAATCACAAGTCAGTTTATCTTTTACAAAGCCGCCGACAGTAAGATGCCTTTTGGCATGAGCCGTCATAATATCCGATATATTCCGACGGTCAAATCCAGTCACGAAGTTAAAACGGACGTGGAGTATAGCTACTTTATTGCAGTCATTTCCAAGGCTTATTACCTCAATCTAATCAAAAGAGATTCCCATCTACATCGTGATTTTGTCAAAAATATTGAGAAAGGAGTATATACGTCCTACGCCGAGCAGGACTTGGTAGCTACATATGAGATGCAGCATACTATACAAGAGCTCATCGAGTCGAAGAAATCTGGCGAAATACGTCGTTTACATACCGAGTCTAGAATTGTGGAATTATTGATGTACCAGTTTGAGCAATATAGCGAATTGGGTACACCAGCCACTGATGTCTTTAACGAGGAAGATATACAGCGATTGGAATTGGCGAGACAGATTTTGGAGCAACGTATTGCTAATCCACCTACACAAAAGGAATTGGCCTCGGAAGTCCTCATGAGTGAAAGTAAACTCCGTAAGGATTTCAAAGAATATTTCTCTGTGACTATCCATGACTATTTAACCAGGATACGTATGGAAAAAGCACGTATACTTCTACTGGCTAAGCAAATGACGGTTTACGAAGTTGCGCTACTTACTGGATTCGGTCATCAGAATAATTTCAGCAGTGCGTTTAAGAAATATTATGGAATATCCCCTGGGGAATTGAAATCATAGACACCCTCTTGGGCCTTTGTTGCCCGGTTAAACTCAAGCTTGATATTGTGCGTTTGCAATATCATTTTTCATTTTACTACATTTATTCAAGAATGGTTAAAGTAAAAGCTGATTGTCTTCGTCTATTGTTGTATGGACTCTATTCATATCTTAAACATGTCTGATAAAACCCCGTCTTCTCTATCCGAAGTTGTTAAGGACTACGGCTCTCAATTGCTTCGTTTTATCAAGGGGAAGGTGAAAAAGGTGGAAGACGCCGAAGATATTTTGCAGGAGGTGTGGTACCAAACCAGTCGACTTTCCAATATTGATCAATTAGAGAATATTAGCGGATGGCTTTATGCCATTACGCGAAATAAAATAACCGATCTGTACCGAAAAAAAAAGACAGAAGCCATCGAGGATCAAACATATGAAGATGAGGACGGGCGCATACAGATTAAGGAAATCCTGCTATCTGATGACACAAACGATGCTGAGCTGAAAATGTTTAAGGAAGTGTTTTGGGAAGAGTTGATGCGTGCATTGGGCGAATTGCCCGAGAAACAAAGAAATACTTTTATATGGCACGAAATTGAGGAAATGACCTTGCAAGAGATTGCGAATCAGGAAGGGGAAAATATTAAAACTATTATTAGCCGCAAAGGCTATGCAGTAAAGCATCTTAGACAACGACTTCGGGTGTTGTATCAAGAAATAGAATATAAGAGATAGGATTATGAATAAGAGATTGAGTAGAAATAAGAAGAGAAAGATTCTCTTTATGGTACCTTGCGTGGTTGGACTTACTTTACTATTTGTTTGGGGTGTGCAGCTCTTATGGAATGGCTTGATTCCCGAAATAATAGGGTGGAAAGCGATTACATATTGGCAAGCGTTCGGAATCTTGCTTTTGTCGAAAATCCTTTTTGGAGGATTTAGATTCAAGGGCAGGGGAGCTGGAAGGTGTGACAAGCAACAGTTCAGATCGAAATGGGAACACTTGACGGATGATGATAGATCAAAGTTCAGAGAAGAATGGAAGCGCAGGTTTTCATCGATGTGTAAAGACCGTGGAAAGAATGAAGAATCCCAAACATAAAGTTTGGGATTCTTTTATAAAAATAAATATTGATTAAAGTATTGGTCGGTGTAGGACGTCTTCTATAAAAAGGCCTTTGATATTCATACGAATAAACACGGAACCATTTACGCGAAATGGTTTCATCAACAAGAAAAGCAAATCGGTCTACTTATTGGTAGATCCTAAACAAAGACAAAATGATGAAAAATAAAATCAGATTTATAGTACCTAAGTTGATTGGAGCTACACTTATCGTTGGCCTACTATCCTTGGTGATTGGGCTTTTATTCAAGCTATTGGTTGTTGGCACGTTCCTTGCAAGCGCGGGATTCTTTATCGCTTCTAGAATGCAGAAAAAAAGACGTCCAAAGATGTTAAAGGAGTACAACAGTCCTATTGCACCTCAAGTAGGAAATGATTCTTCGTTTGGAATCAAACCCCAGAATATTGGTGTTCAACATTCTACTCTAGCCATTATCCCTATCCATTAATTTTCATACTAATAACTATGTTTAATACTAATAGCAATACCGCAGACTGTTACGAACAATACGGGAAATTGAAAAGTACGTTTGCGCAAAAAATTGGAAGAATCAGAGACGAGTTCTGTAAAGATGAAGACGTATTAGAAGCGTATTCCTATCGTCATGACAATAGTCTACCACCCGTTAATATTTCAGAAAGCGAGTCATTTTTTACATTGCAGTTGTTTGCTGCTGGGCTAAAGAAGGATCGTTTTAAGATTGAAGTGAAAGGTAAAATGTTGGTCATCAGCTATCTTTTTGTCGAAAGTGAGCATGATCCTGAAATTTTGCATATATACCGTGAGTTCGTTCCAAAGGCCTTTCAGCGATCTTTCCAATTGGATGAACAGGTTTCTACAATAAACGTCGCCGCGAGTTATGAAGAAGGTGTGTTGACCGTGATTTTACCAAAAGACCCATTAATCAATGTGGCCGCTCAAGAGGTGCAGGTTGGTTAACTAGGGCAGCGTTGCCAATAAAATAAAGAAGCGGGAGATTATCCCGCTTCTTTTGTTTTTGACTGCTATCAATCAAATGTAATGCTTAACCGAAAAATTACTCTGTCGTAATAATTTCGAATGACCCTTCGTTTCCGGGGCTACCGGAGTAAATTTGTCCTTGAGGAAGCCCCCTTAGTCCTCCAGGGGAAATCTTGATGCGATCGTAGATGTTACGTAGGTCTGATGTCGCATTTACGGCTTTACCTCCTGCTTTCACATCCGCATACAAATATTGCTTCGCCTTTTTGTCTGTTTGTTGAGGCTTTATGCTATTCGGAGCTAGGGTTATCTTTACATGACCACCATTTCCATTTGGATTGGTTTTGGTGCCATTAAATGCATCATCACCCTTTGCAATAACATAAAGAGAACCTAATTTTTGAAAATTGACCTGTATGTCAAAATTACTTCCATTGTTTTTACCGTCTGTGCCCGAAATCGATGCTCGATTTCCAATCTCGGCATGACCGACTACCAATTTTACGTCTTTCTTCCCGTAAAACATTAAGGAAGCACGATCACCCATAATCAATGTGTCGATGTGCAGCACGATACTAGAATCTCTATTGTTGAAATTCTTCTTCGCCTTCTTGCCAATTTCCAATTTAGAAATGTGTTCTGTCTGCACTTGAGCCTGTACAGCAAAAACTACTGCTAAACTTGCCATTAAAGCTATGATATACTTTTTCATCGTTTATTGATTTAAATAACCTATCTTTTAATACTGATACTAAGACAATTCACAAAAGAAAAGGTTTAATAAATCATGCAGTTTTGAATATTATTTTTTTTACAGGAGTTTTTTAATCCGCTAAATAACTAACAATTAGTTTGGCGGTTTTTTCGGAAGCACCTGGGGTGCCGAGCTTTTGAGACAGGACCTCATAATTCTCCAGAACACTGTTGCGATGCTCCTGATTATTGATCAGCAAGTCAAGTTCTTTTGCGATGGTATAATCATTGCAGTCGTCTTGTATGAGCTCAATGACGGATAGATAATTATTGATAAGGTTGACGAGCGAAATAAAACGTACCTTAATAACCCACCGTGCTATCATGATTGATAGTGCATTTGCCTTGTAGACCACCACTTGTGGCACCCGGAGTATTCCGGTCTCTAGAGTCGCTGTCCCGCTCGTGACCACGGCAGCTTCGGCATTGTTAAGAAGGTCATAGGTCTGATTGAAAACAACCTTTATAGGAAGATCTTGAATATATTGTCGATAGTACGACTCATCAAAGTTTGGTGCTCCTGCAACTACAAATTGATGTGCAGGAAATAGGTAGTACAAAGCAATCATGTCAGGAAGTATACGTTCAATTTCCATCTGTCTGCTTCCTGGTAATAAAGCGATTATAGGTCGTTCATTGAGGAGGTTGTCTTCCTGGAAAGTTGGGTTGAATTGATATTGGGCAATAGCATCCAACAAAGGGTTACCCACATAATCAACTTTCATACGAAACTTTTTATAAAAATCTACTTCAAATGGAAGAATGCAGAACATGTGATCAACTACTTTTTTTATCTTATAGACCCGTCGTTGATTCCAAGCCCATACTTTTGGGGATATGTAGTAGCATACTTTAATACCTTGTTTTTTTGCAAATTTCGCGATTTTGAGATTAAAACCAGGGAAATCTATTAAGATGACCGCATCGGGCCTATATTGTTGAAGATCTTGTTTGACGGTTTTGAGGTTTTTTGCAATAGCTCCCAAGTTTTTTAATACCTCTACGAATCCCATAAAAGCCATTTGGGATGTATGGATTAATGCTTGCTGCGCGGAAGCTATTTGCATCTGATTACCACCAACGATTCTAAATTCGGCTTTTGTATCTTCCTTTTTTAAGGCATTGATCAGGTTAGCACCATGAAGGTCTCCTGAAGTTTCTCCAGCTATTATATAGTATTTCATTTAAAATCCACTTTCCAATATATGTTTAAAGATACTCATTATTACAATTAAGATGCAAAAAGAAGGTGTTTTGCATACTTTTTTCACCATAATCGTATTCGTTAGGCAGCGGACGAGGCTGGTAAATTGCACAGCGTATAATAGACACTTGTGAAAATATTGACGGATGAACGGGTTAGCACAGAAAGGGCCACCCAAAGGTAGCCCTTATCAAATAAATATTTAAGAAATCTGAGTTAGATTCCGAGTTCCACTTGGAATGTAAAGCCCCATTTGTTGTTGTCCATTGAATTATCATAGTGACCATCTTTAACTAGATAGTTCCCATTTAGTTGGAATTTTAGACGGTGTGCCTTCATGTATTTAGTAAGACCTGCTTCTAAAATTTCAGTTTTTTTCTCAAACTGACGAATATCTTTATGTGGCTCAACATAGGTGTATCGTCCTGCAATTTCATATCCCTTGTTGAATAAATAGCTGATTTGTTGATTGATACCAAATCCTTTGTAAACATATACTTGCTCATCTTCCATGTTCATGTTGAACGGGTCATTGACATTCCGCTGCATGTACTCAGCTTGGTAGGCAAATCCATTGTACTTGAATATTGCATCGGCAAATACAGTGCTTAGATCTTTTGCATTTTTAACAAATGCTCCAGTCTGACCACTTAATCTTGTCGTTTTACTGTTATAACTGTAACCACCTCCTATAGATAGTTTAGGTGTTTCTTCTCTTTCCAAGTCCCCTTCAGAGTAATCACCTGCATTCGTAAATTCGCCTAAGGGGAGGAATTCTACACGGCCAGTATAAGCCAAGCCATTGTCTGTTGTATTGACAGCCCTTCCTTCTCCCGTTGAGATAGCTCCCTTTAGGTTGATTGGCATATCTCCAATCTTCTTAGATAGATTGGCTGAAAGTCCAAAATCTCGATCTACAGAAAAGTTAGCGTTGACAATAGAACGTTCTGCAAATTGGAGTTGGCCGGAAGAATTTACTCGCTGTCTGTTACCTGGAAGTTTGTTCTGTCCGATACCGATATAAAAATCGTCACTGAAATTATAGAAGATAATTGCATCTCGGACAATATTAGGAATTCCTGAATCGTCAAAATCCTGATCGCCACGCGTAAAGGCCAGTTGAACTGAATAGCTGATCTTTGGTGTATAAATATACCCATCTATACGCATACGAAGACGTCTTACGCGCGCTTCCCATTCATCGTTTTGCTCACCATCTAAGGTGTTGGTGTATTTTATCCTATTCTGCATCCTAAATCTAAAATTGGTATAGAATAGAGAGTCTTTACTCGTGAACTGTATACCTTTAAAATTGAGGATGGTTGCCCTATCATCACGCTCTTGTGCCTCTGTAAGTCCACACATTGCGAGCATGGAACATAAGATTCCTGTCTTTAATAGTGGGTTTTTGGTAATCTTTAAAAGTTGCATATGTGCCTTATATTGCGGGTTCCTGCTGACTTAAACAATGAAAGCTTCCTAGTCCCCAAATGATATCTACCGAGTCAATACCTACGACATTGCGTGTAGGAAAACATGTTTTCAATATATCCAACGCTATTTGATCATTCACGTCTTTGAATGTAGGCATGACGACCACATCATTGCCAATATAGAAGTTGGCATATGACGCTGGCAGTCTAGTATCGTCATAGATGACCGGAGAGGGCATAGGTAGTTTGACTATATTCAGTGGTCTGCCGTCTAATAATCTAAATGACTTTAGCGTTTCTAGATTCTCTTGAAGCAAATGATAGTTTTCATCCAATGGATTGGACTCAACCACAGTAACGACCGTATCTTCATTGATAAATCTGGTAATGTCATCAATATGTCCATCCGTGTCGTCCCCCACAATACCATCACCCAACCAAAGCACCTGCTGCTGACCATAATATTCCAATAAATACTGTTCTATCTGATCCTTTGTTAGATGCGGGTTACGATTTTTATTCAGAAGGCATGCTGTGGTGGTCAGTATAGTGCCTGCGCCATTGAACTCTACCGAACCACCTTCCATAACAATAGGGGGAGTGAAGAGTTTAAGACCAAAGTTTTTCGCGATTCTCGTAGGAATTACATCATCAAGATCATACGGAGGGTATTTGTCACCCCAAGCATTGTAGCCCCAGTCAACGATTGCCTTTTCTCCTGACAGTGTATTCAACAAAAATGCAGGGCCATGGTCACGGCACCAAGCGTCATTCGTTGGATTTAAGAAAAATTCTACATTAGATAGGTTCGCGCTGACAGCATGTAGATACTGTATAGCGGTTGACTTCATCACTTCATCCGCCACATTGATTCGCACTTTTTGCGTTTCGGCGACTACTTTGACAAATTGGGCGTAGGGGATATATATTGTTTCCAATTTACCTGGCCACGATTCTTCTTTATGCGGCCAACTAAGCCACATTGCCTCTTGTTGTGCCCATTCTGCAGGAAAAGAAAATCCTAATGCTTTAGGCGTTGTTGATACGTCTATATCGGTATTCACTTGAGTTGTTATGTTTTTTAAAGTAGATCAAGAGAATTCCATCCCCACTTAATGATGCATTTGTAGCTATATTAATTAATCCTCGTCTATAAACCTTTTTGTAATCGGTTGGTAAGAGTCGATTCTTCTGTCTCTTAAGAATGGCCAGTGTTTACGGAAGAAATCGGATTGCGTAAGATCGAGCTCTATGACCTCCACTTCTTCCTGATCGTGCGAAGCTAGATATAAGAGCTTGCCTTGAGCATTTGTTGCAAAGCTGCCACCCCAAAATTTCATGGCACCATCTTGTTCATATCCCACTCTATTTACGCTTACTACTGGCACTCCATTGGCGACAGCGTGAGAGCGTTGGATAGTCTGCCAAGCATTATACTGATCTGCATTGGTCTCGTCATCCTGGTCTGTAGCCCAACCAATAGCTGTTGGGTAGAACAAAATCTCAGCACCCATCAACGCTGTAATGCGAGAGGCCTCAGGATACCATTGGTCCCAACAGATTAGGATGCCGATCTTTCCGAATTTGGTGTCAAAAGTCTTGTATCCTAGATCTCCCGGTGTAAAGTAAAACTTTTCATAAAATGCAGGGTCGTCTGGAATATGCATTTTACGGTATTTGCCCAAATAACTACCATCAGCATCCAGTACTGCGGTGGTATTATGGTACAATCCCTGCGCTCGTTTTTCAAATAGGGAGGCAATGATCACTACGCCCAATTCTTTCGCCAATGCAGACAGTGCGTCTGTAGAAGGACCTGGAATAGCCTCAGCTAAATCAAAATTGTCATAGTCTTCTACATCACAAAAGTACAATGATGTAAAAAGTTCTTGTAAACATACTATCTGTGCACCTTTAGCAGCGGCTTCTCTGACTTTAAAAATAGCCTTGTCCAAATTTTCTTGCTTGTCTTTTTTACAAGACATCTGCACAATCCCTACCTTAACTTTACTCATTTCTGTTCTAAAAATTGTTTAACATGCAAAGATAACAATATCGGGCGAGATATGCGTATCCGAAATGATGAATGCTGGTCTTTTAAATCAGTCGTATACCAAAAAGATGGGGCCCTGAAAATCAAGGCCCCATCTTTTTGGTCATTGGATAATTAGCGGATTAAAACCCACTATCATCCAACATGAATGTATTCTTTTTGGTCTTCCATTTTCCACCTGTGAAATCAGGGAATGCCAATGTTTTATTACCTTTTTTGATAGACTCTGTCGATAGCGGGAATACAGCGCTCATCGTTACTGAATCGTACACGTCGATAGGTGTTTGACGATTTTGCTTTACGGCTTGGATAAATCCGTTAAATACAAACCAATCCATGCCGCCATGTCCTGAACCATTCGCTACTTCTTCGTATTTTTTCCAAACGGGATGGTCATATTTTTTGACCCACTCAGCTGCAGGGTCCCAAGCGTGAGGCTTAGATTGGCCTTCGATATGGATACCGTTTGCTACATCCATCCAGATACCTTTGGTTCCTTGTACACGGAATCCGATAGAGTATGGTCTAGGTAAGTGTGTGTCATGTGTTAAAAGCATCGTCTCGCCATTTGCACATTGCAACATGGTCTGCGTGATATCCCCGTTTTTGTAATTAAGTTTGGCATTTGGATGGCCTGGTGATTTACTTTCAATATAAGCGGCTAATCCTCTAGCTTTACTTGAATATGACGTAATGTGAGTGAATCTATTTCCAGCATTGACGTCTGCAAAGTGCATGATTGGACCTAAGCCATGAGTAGGGTACAGATCTCCGTCTTGATCCACATTATATTTTGTTCTCCATTGCGCTTCCGAAATAGTTTGAGGACCAAATTCAACACCTTTACCATAATAGCTTTTACCATCATTGAAAAGAACCTCTCTTAAATCATGCTGGTATCCACCTTCCAAATGAAGGATTTCTCCAAACAATCCTTGGCGGTGCATGTTCAATACCGCCAATACGTCACGGCGGTATGCTACGTTTTCTAGGGTCATGTAAGGCTTCCCTGTTTGCTCTGATGCTTTCACCACGTCCCAATGGTCTTTTACAGTAAGTCCTGCAATAACTTCACATCCTACATAGAGTCCAGCTTTCATGGAATCGATTGCTTGGTCTTTATGGAATTCCCACGGGGTAGCAATGATGATAGCATCTAGTTTTTCACTGTCCAGCATCTTTTTGTAAGCATCGACACCACCTGTATATTCTTTCGGTAATTTTGCGCCCTTTTTATCGAACTGCTTGCGACATTGTGTTAGAGATTCTTCTTGCGTATCGCAGATAGCCACTATTTCGACATCATCTCTATTCAAAGCAATCGCAACGTGGTTACGACCTCTTAGACCAACACCTATAAAGGCAAGTCTCACTTTTCCAGTTTGGGCAAATAAATCTGTACTCGACAAGATTCCTAATCCAGCTGTAGCCACAGCCGTATTCTTAATAAAGTTTCTTCTATCCATAGCAGTTTGTTACTATTTAAATCAACTAAAAAGTGTGTTTTTTAGTTTTATTGTGTTAAGTGCATACATTTAAAAGGTTTATAATCACTTAACACAAACAAATATATACATAGATTTCTAAAAAACTTTTGTGCAATCGTTTGTTCAAAATATCAAAATTTATGCAAACGATTGATTTTAATTTTTTTTATTATTTAAATAAGTTATGTTGATATTAGCAAAACTAATCAAGTATAAAAACTAATAATATTTTAAAAAAGTTATGTCAGATTTGAATTCTGTTAATATAGATAGAAACTTACTTATTGCCAATCAGTTCGCTATCGATGGCGAAGTTATAGATGTTGTTCCCTTCGGATCGGGCCATATAAATGATACCTTTAAGGTTACTACCAGCGGGACGACAAAGTATTTGTTGCAGCGCATCAATCATCATATTTTTCAGAATGTAGATGGTCTAATGGAGAATATTAGGATAGTCATCGAACAATTGAAAGATGACTTCAGAAATAAGGGATTGCGTGAAGAGGTTATCAATCAGAAAGTACTCACATTAATCAGAACAAAGAGCGGGTTGGCTTATTATCGGGATGAGGATGGGGGGTATTGGCGTACCTTTATCCTGCTAGATAATACAAAAAGCTATGATGTAGTAGAGACTACTACCCAAGCATTCGAAGGGGGGATGGCTTTTGGTCATTTTCAGAAACAGCTATCTAACTTGGACGCACAAAAATTGGTGGAAATTTTACCTAATTTCCATAATGTAGATTTTCGACTTTCTAACCTGCATAACGCAATATTGGAAGATAATGCGAATCGGGTAGGAGAGGTGCAGGATTTGCTCGACTATATATTTGCTCTAGAAGGGCGCATGCGTACTATATTAGAATGGGGTAAAGAAGGGAAGTTACCTCTTCGGATTACACACAATGATACCAAATTCAACAATGTTCTCCTTGATCAAGATGACAAGGCACAGTGTGTTATAGACTTGGATACAGTAATGCCCGGATATATTGCTTATGATTTTGGTGATGCAATCCGTACAATTATTAATTCAGGGGCCGAAGATGAGGCCGATTTGGATTTGGTCGTATTGAACATTCCTCTTTTCGAGGCCTATGCTAAAGGGTATCTTAGTGAAGCAAAGGAGTTTTTGAATGAATATGAAAAAGAATCTTTGTTGCCAGGTGTTTTCCTGTTGCCCTATATGCAAGGGGTTCGCTTCTTGACCGATTATCTAGAAAGTGACCATTATTATAAAATTCATTATCCTACACATAATCTGGTCCGGACAAAAGCACAACTTAAGCTGGTGAAAGAATTGGAAAAACATGAAGATCAACTTAAAGATATATTAGCACGTGCAATAGGTCAATAATGTGTTCTTTCTTTTCGAAAAATAATAGTAAATTAGAACTCGAAGCATGACATTATTTGTTGTGCTTTTTTTATGATAAGCGGTTAAGTCCGCCCTTATGTATCTGAACAAGATGCTTGGATGGTCTAATTATCACCGGTTTATAACGAAATTGATGTTAAAATATTTACTAAAGCCATCAACTGGAGAATGGCAAACTAATCATTCCAATGAAAAATCTATCTATCCGTTATCAAGACCTTCCAATTGGAAGTAAGAATTATTACACCTTACATCAAGCTTTTGACGATTTGCCTATCCATTATCTAAGTGAGGCAACATGGGAAGCTGAATATCCCAACAGACCACAAGTGGAGTTTCAAATAATGTATACTGCTGAAGCCCTGTATATCCATTATATGGTAAAAGAGGATTTTGTCAAGGCGAGGTATGTACGTCCTAATGAAGCCGTTTGGGAGGACAGTTGTATCGAGTTCTTTGTTTCATTTGACAATCGCAACACCTATTATAATATCGAAATGAATCCCTTCGGAACAGGTCTCATTGGGTATGGTACAGCCAATAAGGATGTTCGTAATCGGTTGAGCAGTGATACCGTGAAAAAAATCAATGCCTACACAGAGGTGAAAAGTATAAATGGAAAAAAGGAGTGGAACACCGTTCTAGAGATTCCTTACGTTGTCTTCGAACGGGAATCGGCATTGTCTGCTACGTCACTAAAGGGAAAGACGCTACAGGCTAATTTTTATAAATGTGGGGATGAATTACCAGCCCCACATTTCTTATCTTGGAATCGTGTTGATTTCCCAACTCCTAATTTTCATTTACCGGAATTTTTTGGGAATATCACTTTCGATTAATCGGGCTGGCTACTTGTAGACAGATTCCTTTTTGAATTTCTTTACAAGTAGCGCATATACGATTGCTCGATATTTATTTTTGTTGGATTTGCCTACCTGGTCGATGACTTCAGTGATTGCATTATCCAGTTCGGGGCTATCTTTTAGTCCGAGTTTTTTGACCAGGAAATTTTGCTTTAGCCTATTGAGTTCCTCTTTGTCAGAAGCGGCGATTGTCTCTGCGTCGGCCTTATAAATGGATGGGCCTAGGCCTTTGGCAACAGCACGGATTAAAGATTCGTCTAATGACAGGTTCAGCTTTTTGGCCTCGGCCACATATGCGGCTACTTTTTCATCTAATTTGCTCATAATTCTTCGTTTTTTTAAAGATGTGAATAGATGGATGAATTTATGGAAAGTAGTTGATAATCAGGTTGTGAAAATTAAAAAAAATATTTAATCTTTATTTTTTTGCTACATTTGGGTTGAAAAGATAAAAATGATACGATAAGTGTTGCATTTGAAAGATAGTATAATTATCTTTGCACCTCAATTGTTGAATATAAGTAATCATAGATAAAAAATGAAAAAAGATTTGCATCCATCAAACTACAGATTAGTTGTTTTCAAAGATATGTCGAATGACTATGCTTTCATTACAAAATCATGTGTTGATACAAAAGAGACGATTCAGTGGGAAGACGGTAATGAGTATCCTTTAATCAAATTAGAGATTTCTCACACTTCACATCCATTTTATACAGGTAAAATGAAATTAGTCGATACCGCAGGTCGTATCGACAAATTCCGCAGTCGTTACAACAAAAAGTAATTTCTGCTTTAACCTTAAAGCGTATTTTATAATCCCGATAATCTTTATCGGGATTTTTTTGTGTACTTTTATGGCTTCTATGGCTTTTGATATCATCTTATTCGATAAAGCTCCTTGTAGGGACTCTCTTTTGCCTTTGACCTATACACGTCCCGTCGCTAATTTACGCGTGGGTATATTGACATTGGCTGAGAAGTGGCAGAGGATTTTTCAGGTGCAAGTCAGCTATTATACTGTCGATTACCTTTCAGTACGCTATCCCTTAGCGCCTTCGACGGGAGTGATTTTATTGATAAAAGGGAATGTATGCCCTTCTACTTCATTGATTGAAGCCATTGAACGTTTGCATATCGGTGAGGCTCTATGGTACAATCACGAGTGGATAGCAGCCAAGCTTGCCCCTTCTGCTAAAACGAGCATCGATGAGCAAAAAATTGAAGGTCTAACTTCTATCGAATTCATGGAAGAACCTTGTATGATTCGTTATCCTGAAGATATTTTTATTGTGAATAGTGAACAGTTGCTGTTTGACTATGACCTGCTGACAAATGGTCGGATATCATGTGAGGTGCCGGCAACGAATACGCGTTTAGGAGGGCAGCTCTTTATTGAGGAGGGGGTATCCGTTCATTGTTGCACATTTAATTGCTCTGAAGGGCCTATTTATATCGGAGAAGGTGCACAGATTGAAGAAGGGTGCCATTTACGTGGGCCATTATCTTTGGGCGCGCACACACGAGTGAAGATGGGAACACGGATATACGGAAACGTTTCAATTGGTCCGCACTGTACAGTTGGCGGAGAGCTTTCATCCGTTGTCATGTGGGGATACTCCTCTAAAGGCCATGACGGTTATCTTGGCTGCTCCGTAATCGGAGAGGGGTGTAACCTAGGTGCAGGTACGAGTAATTCCAACCTCAAGAATAACTGGAGCACGGTGAGCCTATACGATTATACGCTATCTACGATGCGAAATACAGCCTTGTATAAGTGTGGATTGATTATGGGGGATTATGCCATGAGTGCCATCAATAGTTCTTTTACGACAGGGACATGTGTGGGTGTGGGCGTGCAGTATGCCAAGAGTGGATACTCTGCTAAATTTATTCCCAACTTCAGTTGGTGCGTAGACGCTGGAGTAGAGCTTTATGAATGGGATAGATTTGAGCAAATGTTCAAGAATATGAAAAACTTAAAAGGAGAACAGTATTTGAGCGGGGATGTTGATATCTTGAAATATCTACATCAACAGATCGATGCAGTTAAATTAATAAACATCAATTCTAAATAAAAACTAAAGTAACATGCGTAAAAAAATTGTAGCAGGAAACTGGAAAATGAATTTGGACTATCAGACTGGCGTTAGTCTTTTCTCTGAAATCGTGAACATGGTAAAAGATGAGGTCATTGGACAACAAGAAGTTGTTGTGTGTAGCCCTGCCGTTCATCTTTACAGTTTGGGTCAATTAGCTCATTCAGCTACTAATGTATCCATCGGTGCTCAAAATATTTATCAAGCAGAGTCAGGGGCTTTTACAGGTGAAATTTCTGCAAGTCAGGTCAAATCTGTCGGTGCAGACTATGTGATTCTAGGACATTCGGAGCGAAGAGCTTATTTTGGAGAGACTGATGAAGTTTTGGCTGAAAAAACAAACGTTGCATTAAAGCACCAATTGACTCCAATGTTTTGTATCGGAGAGACCAAAGAAGAACGAGAGTCTGGTCAGTTTTTTGACGTTATAAAAAGTCAATTGGAAAAAGGATTGTTCCATTTGTCCGAATCAGATTTCACTAAAATTGTATTGGCGTATGAACCTGTTTGGGCAATCGGCACTGGTTTGACTGCATCTCCCGAACAAGCGCAAGAAGTCCATGCTTTCATCAGGGAGACTTTGGCCAACCAATATAATCAAGCGCTAGCAGATAGCACGAGTATTCTTTATGGTGGTAGTTGCAACCCTACAAATGCGCCAGATTTATTTTCCCAACCAGACATTGACGGTGGTTTGATAGGTGGTGCATCTTTGAAATCACGTGATTTTACAGACATTGTAAAAGTATTCAATTCTTAATTTAAGATATGAAATACAGCCAAGTTATCTTTACCTGCCACTCTTTTGAAGAGTGGCAGAAAGACTTGTTTATTGCTGAACTTGCTGATATTGGTTTTGATACCTTCGAAGATCAAGAAAAAGGGTTTTCGGCCTACATTCCTGCTGCAAATCTAGATTTGCAAAAGCTAGAGACCACAATATTACATGCTCCGGAGGGATTTAACGTCGATTATCAGGTTACTACGCTGGAAGATCAGAATTGGAATAAACTTTGGGAAAGCAATTTCAATCCAATCATAGTGGATGATCAGTGTTATGTACGTGCTACGTTTCATGAACATAGGCCAGAATATGCGTATGAGATTGTTATTGATCCCAAAATGTCCTTCGGAACTGGGCACCACCAAACTACTTCCATGATGTTATCTTATATTTTGGAGAGCGATATGAAGGATAAATATGTGTTAGATATGGGCTGTGGTACAGGTATTTTAGCTATTCTAGCTTCTTTTAAGGGGGCCTCTAATGTTTTGGCAATAGATTACGACCCTATATGTGTAGAAAGCGTGACAGAAAACAAGATTCTGAACCAAATTGAAAATATAAGTGCCGAGTGCGGTTCCTACGATTTGTTAGCGGGCAGGGTCTTTGATATTATTCTGGCCAACATTAATAGGAATATCCTATTGGAGCAAATGGAGCAGTATAGCAAATCTATTGCGGACAATGGACAACTCTATCTGAGTGGATTTTATGATGGAGAGGATCTAGCTATATTGACCCGTCAAGCTAAACAACTAGGCTTTTCATTTGTTAGTAAGAAAGTACTGGATACGTGGTGCTCGGCAAAATTTACTAAATCATAAGCTATAATGCGCATTCATTTTATTGCAATAGGCGGGAGTGTCATGCACAACCTTGCTATATCTTTGGCAGAGCAAGGTCATCAGATTACTGGGTCTGACGACCAGATTGTCGAGCCCTCCAGAAGCAGGCTGATGGAAGCACATCTATTGCCGGCTGAAATTGGTTGGTTCCCTCAAAAAATAACGACAGATATTGATGCTGTTATTTTGGGAATGCATGCCGATGCGGATAATGCTGAATTGCTTCGGGCGCAGGAACTCGAACTTAAAATTTACTCCTTCCCTGAATTTATATATGAACAAAGTAGGGATAAGACTCGGGTGGTTGTTGCGGGTACGTATGGCAAGACCACCATTACCAGTATGGTGATGCATGTGCTCAAAACACTGAACCGCTCTTTTGATTATGTAGTAGGGGCACAGTTGGAAGGATTTCAAAGACTGGTTCACCTAACGTCCGACAATCCTATAATCATTATTGAAGGAGACGAGTATTTTGCTTCCAGTATAGACCACCGATCCAAATTCCATCTTTATCATCCCAACATCGCCTTGATTAGTAATGTCGAATGGGATAATTTTAAATCTGTTATTTCCAGAGACGATTACTATGATCAGTTCCGAATTTTTATTGACACAATCGTCTCGAAAGGAACACTTGTTTATAATAAAGAAGATAAAGTCCTGCAGTCTTTGGTAGGGGAGACCATGGCATGTAAAATCAATCGACATGGCTATAAATCTCCCGAATATACCATCAACAAAGGGATTACATATCTTCATAATGGAGATGAGGAGATCGCTCTGCATGTGTTCGGTAAGTTTAATTTGTCAAATATCGCAGGAGCGTATACGGTATGTGAGTGGTTAGGGGTCAAAAAACAAGAATTTTTTGATGCAATCCGAAGCTTCAAAAGCTCTATTCGATACCTTGAGTTTGTTGCTAGTCAAGATGGAAGTGTGGTGTATCAGGATTTTGCACATACACCTCCCAAGCTCAGGTCCAGCATACATGCTGTAAAGGAGCAATTCCCAAAGAAAGAATTGGTCGCTGTAATTGAATTAAATGCATATGACAGCTTGAATAAGGATTTATTGGAAAAATATGTCGGCACAATGGATGAAGCTGATATCCCGATAGTTTTTATAAATAAAGAATCTTTTAAGGAAAAAGGTAAAAATATTGATAATATTGAAGAAGATATTCGTATATCTTTTGCTAATCCAACTATTCGTGTAATTTTGGAAATAAGTGATTTAAACGAGTTTTTAGAAGGTTTTAGGTCCAAGGATTACAACCTTTTGTTTATGAGTTCGAGTAATTACAGTGGGGTTAATATGGTTAGTTTTGCTGATAAGTTTTTTAAAAATGATTAATTTTATTGGTTTATCGAATTGTTAAATTTTTTACTTAACTTTGGTTATATTTATAAACATCACATACACCCATGAATGCATTAGGAAAAAAAATCAGACTACTAAGACACCAGAAAGGCTGGAGTCAGGAGGATGTTGCAAAGAGGTTGGATATCTCTATACCTGCATTTTCCAAAATTGAAACTGGAATTACAGATGTAAATCTGTCCAGGTTAAATCAGATTTCCAAATTATTTGGTCTAAGTGTCGTCCAGCTTTTATCTACTTCTGATTCTGAGGAAGACAAACAGTATCAAAACGAATTGTCAGACATGACTAAGAAACTTCAAGTCCGAGAGACAGAAGTGATTGAGTTACAGAAAAAAGTAATTGATTTATACGAACAATTACATAAAAAATAGTCTGTTTCCGTGTCTAACGAGAAAAGGTCGATTGCTAAAATCGACCTTTTCTTTTAGGAGGCAGACAGTTCTCCTCCAAATGTTTTTCTTTAGGTACAGATTTATTTAGAAATCTTCATCCTCATCAAAATCTTCAAAATCACCAATTGAGTCGATTTCATCCAATTCAAAATCTTCTTCAAAATCGTCATCCGAATCATCTTCAGGACCATTAAACGAAAGAATCATCTCGTCTTCCAAAACGTCCATTGCTGTCTCTTGCATCATAGTCATATCCCTTTTTTGCTTTCTTGATAGTTGTTTTTACACAGTAAAATTAGCTAACAAAATCAGAACTTAAAACTTTTTTTAAAAATAATTTTAAAAAATAATCGACTGTAATTCAGCTTTTTAAATGTTTTGTCGCAGTGGAGTTCTGATCTTATACTATTATGCTAAGAAAATAGTTAGTCCGCCGTTTCTCCAATGGAGTTTTCTTCGTTAATAATGTCTTTCAGTTGAGGAAGGTCTTTCGTACTATTGATTCCAAAATGATTCATAAACTGCTCACTTGTCCCATATAACAATGGTTTGCCAATAGTTTCGGATTTACCGGCAATTCGGACTAAGTTTTTTTCCAGTAATCTTTGGACCGAATAATCACAATTGACTCCGCGAATTTGCTCAATTTCCAGTTTGGTAATGGGCTGTCTATAAGCAATTATGGCTAGGGTTTCCAAAGCTGATTGACTTAATTTTTTCTTTTCTTTATGAGAGATCAGTTGGTTGACCGATACATGATAGATAGACTTTGTTAGGAATTGAAAAGAGTTGTTGATTAATTTTAATTCCAGAATCGAATCTTCGTGTTGATATTTAATGGCTATACGATCAACTAATTCTTGGAGCTCCTCTTTAGAGATCGTAATTGCCAAGGAGTCTTGGACTATTTGTTTAAGGTCACTTATTGCTATTCCTTCTTCTGAAGCAAATATAACAGCTTCAATATGCAGTAATACGTCTTTCAAAATAATCGTTTTTTAGTAATTGATAACCTGTTCTTCCATATTGATTGGCAATTCTCTGAATTGATATGTCTGCGTACGTAATTGAGGTTCAAATCCGGCTTCTCTAATTGCATCTTGTATGGATTTAGAGGTGAAGCGATGGGGGGCACCCGCGGCGGAGACAACATTCTCTTCGATCATGATAGAGCCAAAGTCATTGGCTCCAGCATGCAGGCACAGCTCTGCTGTGCGCTTGCCCACAGTTAGCCATGAAGCTTGGATATTTTTGATGTTAGGAAGCATGATTCTACTTAGCGCAATCATGCGTATATAGTCTTCTCCAGTGACATCATTGGTGATTCCACGAAGTCTCTTTAACAATGTCCCATCATCTTGGAATGGCCAGGGGATAAAAGCGATAAAACCATATGCATCTGCCGGCTTTTCGGCTTGAACGTCTCTAATCCAGACCAAATGTTCGAATCGCTCTTCCAATGTCTCAATATGACCAAACATCATCGTAGCTGATGTTGGAAGATTAAGCTGGTGTGCAGCACGCA
Source organism: Sphingobacteriaceae bacterium DW12 (assembly GCA_000783305.1). Taxonomy (GTDB): domain Bacteria; phylum Bacteroidota; class Bacteroidia; order Sphingobacteriales; family Sphingobacteriaceae; genus Sphingobacterium. Next base: position 40,845 of record JROE01000011.1, read on the forward strand.
TGACATCCAGCCATTCCTTACCACCACATTTACCTTTTGAAATCAATCTCCTTACACGGTCGTTCAATATTTCGGCCCCAGCGCCAGGTAAAGAATCTAGCCCTGCTTCTTTCAGTGCACGTAACACCTCTAGATGGGGCATGTTTTCCAATTTGGCGACATGAGCAATCTCCGGAGGCCCTAATGAATGCAGTTTAAGGGTGGGATAGAGGTCTTTTAACTGTTTGAATAGAGTGGCGTAAAAGGACAACCCTAAATCCGGATGATGTCCACCTTGAAGTAGCAGCTGATCGCCTCCATATTTGAAGGTTTCTTCGATTTTTTGCTTATAGGTCTCGATATCGGTAATGTAACTGTCTTCATGTCCAGGGCGTCTGAAAAAATTACAAAATTTGCAGTTAGCGATGCAGACATTCGTTGTATTTACATTACGATCGATCTGCCAGGTAACTTTTCCGTGGGGCACCTGTATCTTGCGGCACTCATTAGCGACATATGCCAAATCCGCTGTTGCAGCATGTTGGTATAAATAGATTCCTTCTTCTTTTGAAAGAAATTCAAAATTCAAGGCGCGTTCTAGTAAACTGTTGACATTCATGTTAAGCAAAGATACGTAGGTTTTCGTTAAAGTGAGATATTCCAAAGCAGATATTAACGTTCATAGTGACGATAATCTAGCTAGGCGGTTTCGCTGTTGCCGTCTGTTGACAGCTCCGCTTATCAAGCTGTCGTACTTACTTCTTCGCTAATCCTTTTTTGAGCACATAGGTCTTTAGAAATATAAAAGCTAAGATGGTCCCTATCGAGGCCATACCTGCTCCAACAAGTGACGGGTAGTTGTAAGCGTAGCCTAGGGTTATGGGAATCGCACCAAAAAAGGCACCTAATGTATTCCCGATATTGAACGCTGCTTGGCCCGCTGCTGCAGCAAAGGTCTCTGCTCCCTTAGCATTATTGATTAGCATCATCTGTAGGCATGGACCTATAGTGAATGATATCATGCCCGTCACAAAAGCCATGACATAGGCCAGCTCTCCAATATGGGATATAAAGAATACGACAACTAGACAGAGGGCCATAGCGCCAAAGCTTGCCATGGAGGCTTTCGTAGGGAGAATACTATCAGCAAGCTTACCGCCTAGAAGATTTCCGAAAAACATTCCTAAACCGACCAATACCATAATAAATGGAACTCGGTCAGGGTCTAAGCCTGATACTTTAGTGACCAAAGGGGCAATGTAACTGATCCACGCAAAGAGTCCTCCTGTTCCAATGGAAATAATTGCAATGATCAACCATGAATGCCACTTTTTAAAATATGAAATCTGGCTGATGATGTTGTTATCCTTGTTGGCTTTTAACTTAGGCAGCCAAACCGAGAGTGCAAGGAACGTTAATAGTCCAAGGCAGCTAATGATTCCATAAGTAATGCGCCATGAAAAATGATGACCGATATAAGTTCCAATAGGCACTCCTGCGAGATTCGCGATTGTCATCCCAGTAAACATGACCGAAATCGCTTGGGCCTCTTTTCCTTTTTTTGCCAAATTTGCAGCAACTACCGATCCCACGCCAAAGAAAGCCCCATGAGGTAGTCCTGATACAAATCGAGTGAGTAGCAAAGTGTTGTAGTCAGGCGATATAGCGAAGAGACCATTGAATATAAAGAACAACAGCATTAAGAATAATAAAATGCTTTTGGGTGAGTACTTGGAAGTAAATGCTACAAGTGTTGGTGCGCCCACTACCACCCCTAGGGCGTAAAAAGCAATTAGATTGGCAGCAGTAGGGATTTCGATTTGAAGGTCTTTTGCAATATCAGGTAGAATACCCATCATGGTGAATTCGGTCATGCCGATTGCCAGTCCTCCAAATGCCAAGGCGATAAGTCCTTTGTTCATTTGTTGTAAATTAAAGAGAGCGGCAAAGGTACAATCAATAGTCTTTACTTTTGTCATAATTCTATAGAAAAGATTAACTTTAAGCCCTATGATGAATGATGATACTCCCAAAAAATTCGATCGCACTGTTGCCATATTTATTCAGCTACAATCCAAACGCGTTGTAAGGGCGCAAGAATTGGCTGAACGGTTTAATGTGAGCCTCAGGACAATATATCGAGATATTCGTACACTGGAGGCATCTGGGGTGCCAATCTATGGCGAGGCCGGGACAGGGTATTCCTTGATGGAAGGTTATCGATTGCCACCCGTTATGTTCACTCAGGAGGAAGCGACAAGTTTTGTGGCAGCAGAAAAACTCATGCAGCATTATGTCGATAAGGGAGTCTTAGACCATTTTTCATCCGCCATTTATAAAATAAAGGCAGTACTCAAATCTGTAGAAAAGGATTGGGTCTCTGAATTGGAACCACAGATACTTATCCCTTCAAGCAATCGAAATTTGAACAATGCGGTCCCCAATGCGCTCTCATCGCTGTTTATCAGTATATCTAAAAAAAGAATAATTAACCTCCTTTATCAGACAATAGAGGGCAATTGTCCCGAGATGCGGGCTATTGAGCCAGTAGGTGTCTTTCACGAAAATAGGTTTTGGTATATTATCGCCTATTGTCATCTCCGAAATGACTATCGTCAGTTTCGTACCGATCGAATTAAAGGATTAGATATTTTGGACTCGCCGTTCACGTTGTCCCACCCACCCATTGCTGAATTTTTGGAAAAGAGGGAAAACGTCGATCGTACAAAAGTCGTCTTAAGGATGAATCAGCGGATAGCAAGGTATCTCGTTTGGCAGCGAGATAATTATGGATTCGTTTCGGAGGAAAAAATAGAGCCCGATGAAATTCGGTTGACATTCATGTGCAAGCATGTGAATGACGAATTTGCGAGATGGTTTATGATGTTTGCAGATTTGGCTGAGATTGAAGAGCCTGATTTTTTACGCGAGCGCATCCTAGAGTTGGCTCAAAAGTCAATTGAGAAACATAAGCTATCCTACACCGACTGACGATGACCAAAAGTGTGCAAAAATAGAGGCGATAACGAACCTATCCCAATAACATAACGTCTTTGATCCGTATGATTTCTTGTATCGTAGGTGTTCGGTCATTTTCAATCAATGCTTCATGGGCTGGACTTGCGACCACCAGCTTAAAGCTCTTCGCATCTATCTTTATATTGAAGATACACCCATGTACATGCTGTTTGTCGTCTACAATCAAAGAAAAATCAGTAGCGAGTTGGCTCAACATTCCTTTTTGATTAACTAGCTTTATAAAACGTTCCATATCGATTTTTATACAAAAGTAGTTTTTTTGGTTTAGTTTTGTCCCTGCATCCGACTATTTTGGTGAACTTTGAAGAAAATTGAATTAGTTACAAATCGTAAAATCATCCATTTAGACATGGATGCCTTCTATGCTTCAGTAGAGCAACGAGACTTTCCTGAATTGCGAGGTAAACCTTTGGCTGTTGGCGGTTCTCCAGATGGACGTGGAGTGGTCGCTACCGCCAGCTATGAAGCTCGTAAATTCGGCGTAAAATCTGCGATGTCTTCCAGACAAGCATTGCAGCTATGTCCTGAACTTATCTTTACTTATCCTCGGTTTGATGTGTATAAGGAAGTGTCACGACAGATTCGTCAAATATTTCACCGTTATACAGATTTGATAGAGCCACTATCGCTGGATGAAGCTTACCTAGATGTTACAGATGACAAACAGGGAATCCACTCTGTAGTAGAGATAGCAAAGCGTATTAAGGTTGATATTAAAAATGAGCTCAATCTCACTGTTTCGGCGGGAATATCGAGCAATAAATTCGTGGCTAAGATAGCTTCTGACTACAACAAACCTGATGGGTTGACATTTGTCAGCGCGTCTAAAATACTTCCTTTCATGGAAAGCCTACCCATTGAAAAATTCTTTGGTGTTGGTAAGGTGACGGCCGCTAAGATGAAGAAATTGGGCATATTCAATGGATGCGATTTAAAGCAGTTTTCAGAGGAGTCCTTGGTGCGACATTTTGGTAAGTCTGGCCGATTTTTCTTTGCAATTGTCAGAGGGTTTGATAACCGAAGCGTACAAACAAATAGACCCATTAAATCAATCAGTGTCGAGGATACCTTTGATCAAGATATCAGTGACCGCGAAATTCTACTTGAGATTGTAAAAGAGCTGGCTGTCAAACTCAATAAGCGATTAAGTGCGCGAGAGTTACAAGGACGCACGGTCGTCCTGAAAGTGAAATTCTCCGATTTTTCTCTGCTCACCCGTAGTTTGACTACGACAGAACCTATTATCCATGCCGAAGGACTTTATCAAATAGGTGCTGAACTTTTCAACAAGATCGAACTTGAAGACTCCAAAGTCAGGTTGCTAGGGATAGGGGTCTCTAATTTCGTCCACGATGATTCTATCGACGAATCCAATTTGCAAATCAGTTTATTCTAGCTTCATATCCTTGCATGGTACTAATTCCACTCCGGTGACTTTGGAAAGTTCGCTACATGTGCATATTTGGGTCCCATACTGATTAAGGCTTGTTTCCAGAGATCCTCTCCATCCGTAATAAAAGTCAAATCCATGTTGAATTTATTATCCACAGCCCAACTGTTCTCAAGGATTTCTTTGTCTAGTTGTCCAGGACTCCAGCCTGAGTAGCCAATGAAGAATTTGACTTCGTCTGCCGTAATCTTTTGACCTTTTGCCAAGGTTAGTAACATTTCCAAATTTCCGCCCCAATACACATCATCAATGATATGTTGGCCACTCCGCAAGCGGTTATATGCCCGATGGATGAAGAATAATGATTCACATTCTACAGGTCCTCCTAAATATAAGGGAAAATTATTTGTAGGTAATATGTTCTCGAATAAGTCGGAGAGCTGCAAGTGTGTACGTTGATTGAGAATGAAACCTACCGACCCGTCGACTTCTTGGTGTTCGGCCAATAAAATGACCGATCTTTTAAAATTTTGATCCAACATAAAAGGTTCTGATAGGAGCAGACTGCCTTTTTGGGGATTAAACTCATTGAACATAGCTATATCTCCTTTCTTTGATAAACTTAGTTAATTTTACGTTTATATCCAATATATTTATAGCGCATCGTTAGGACTAAACCAGTCAAAGTTCCTTTTGCCATTAAAAAGTCATTTTCATGTCCCATAGGGGATAAGTGCTACGCGTTATTTTCTTTCTGATTTTAATTAGTGGATATTCGAGGCGAAAAACAGTGCTTTTTAGTAAGTTTGCAAGTAGACAATTATTTCATTATGCCCATCGAGCACAAAGACATTGCAGCCATTAGAGCTGACTATACTTTAGGGAATCTATCAGAAGACAACGTCTGTCCCGATCCTATGCTTCAATTTGCAAAATGGTTTGAAGAAGCCTTACATGCCGAGGTTGTAGAACCTAATGCGATGACCTTATCGACCGTTTCTGCAGTAGGCTTCCCATCTGCGAGAATTGTATTGCTGAAGGATCTGAAAGGCGATGGATTTAGCTTTTTTACGAATTATGAAAGTAGAAAAGCTGATGAGATTTCCGGAAATCCACGGGTGGCCCTTTTGTTTTTCTGGCCAGAACTTCAACGGCAGGTACGAATCGAAGGATTGATTGAGAGACTCCCCGCCGAAGACTCCGATGAATACTTTCAATCTAGACCGTTGGGAAGCCAGCTTGGTGCAATCGCTTCGCCGCAAAGCACTCCTATTCCCGATAGACTTTATTTAGAAGCTAGGGTGGCAGAAGTCGAAAAGAAGTATCTTGATAAGCAACCTGTTAGTCGTCCAGCACATTGGGGGGGATATCTCGTTCGTCCGGTGGCGATGGAATTTTGGCAAGGAAGGAGTAGTAGATTGCATGATAGACTGTTGTACACCAGCGTTTCGGATTTCTGGAAAATAACTCGATTAGCCCCTTAAATATGAATTTTGAAAAGATAAAACAATTATTGGTCGAAGCGTTTGGTCCGGATATAATTATCAGGGAGCAAGCGGCAGGACTTCAACCCGCAATTTATTTACCAGCGGATAGAATAATGGAAGTATGCTTGTGGTTGCGTGAATCGCCTCATACTTACTTTGACTTTTTATCCAACCTAACAGCAGTTGATAATTATCCCGAAAATAGCTTTACCATCGTGTATCACCTTTCCTCCATCCCTTATCAATTGCAGTTGACCCTGAAGGTCGAATTGGCCGTTGATCGATCGACAGAGACTTTACCTACCTTGCCCTCTGTGTCGTCGGTATGGCGGACGGCCGATTGGCATGAACGTGAGGCATATGACTTGATGGGTGTTTTCTTTACCGAACATCCTGATCTTAGGAGAATACTATTGCCAGATGATTGGGAAGGTTTCCCGTTAAGGAAAGATTATCAGGATCCCGAGCAATATCACGGGATTAACATCAATTAATTTTTTGATAACATGGCACAAGAACGCTACGGTCAGGCATTAGCAGCCTACCATAAAAAGATAGCAGATATAGGCTCTCAAGAAATGGTCATTAACATGGGTCCTCAACACCCTTCCACGCACGGAGTACTGCGATTGGAGTTAATTACCGATGGAGAGATTGTCAAAGAAATTATTCCTCACTTGGGATATCTGCATCGATGTTTTGATAAACATGCAGAGGCTGTCAATTATACTAAGACCATCCCATTTACCGATCGTTTGGATTATTTAGCTTCCATGAATAACAGCCATGCCTATGTAATGGGGGTTGAGAGGATGTTGGGTATTGATACCAAAATTCCCAAACGTATTGAATATATCCGGGTGTTGGTATGTGAACTCAATCGCATTGCTTCACACCTTATCGCAATTGGTACATACGGAATCGATATTGGTGCGTTTACACCATTTATGTGGTGTTTTAGAGATCGAGAACATATCATGAATATGTTGGAATGGGCCTCAGGTTCTCGTATGTTGTATAATTATATTTGGATAGGCGGTCTATTTTATGATATACCAGTGGGTTTTGAAGAAAGGTGTCTTGAGTTTATTAACTATTTTAAACCGAAGCTTGTCGAACTTGATGAATTACTGACCCAAAATCAAATATTTATCTCTCGTACGGCAAATATTGGGATTTTGCCGGCGGACGTAGCTATAAATTATGGATGCTCTGGCCCCATGCTCCGAGCATCAGGAATAAAATGGGATTTACGAAGAGTAGATGCATATTCGATATATCCAGAGCTCGAATTTGAAATTCCGTTAGGAAGAGGAGAGATGGGTGGATTAGGTGATTGTTGGGATCGGTATAAAGTCCGTGTCGACGAAATTAAAGAATCAGTCAAGATAATAGAGCAATGTATCGAACGCCTGCAGAAGCATTTTTCAAGAACACCAGATTTTGATCCAAGGGCCCTAGTTCCAAAAAAAGTGAATGTGAAGGCGCAGGATTATTATGTGAGGGCCGAAAATCCAAAAGGAGAGTTGGGGTTTTATTTTGCTGCGCAAGACAAAACAGATATTGCAAAAAGGGTTAAAGCTCGGGGACCAAGCTTCAACAATCTGTCGGTATTGCCTGTGTTAGGCAAAGGTGTGTTGATTGCAGATTTAATTGCAATATTGGGATCTTTGGATATTGTGCTTGGAGAAGTAGATCGATAGCATAAACATGCATAAAAATGCAAGAATATTTTGATATTTATGTGACAACACGTATCTTAGCTATCTCATAATTTAAGTTTATAATTGGTTAATAAAAGTTCGTAGTCGCTCGATTACGGACTTTTTTTGATTAATAGAAATATTATAAAATGAGAAAAGGGAACCTTGTCACAAGGCTCCCTTTCAACTATATGAACTATTTATTAAAAATGAAACTGTACACCAATGGTAGGAGCCAAAGAGTTGGCATCTAAACCAAAGCTATTTGTTTTTACTTTTGCATCTGTCAATTCATTGGTTGTTTGGTTATGATTGTAGTACAAACCTCTTACTTTGAATTCAATACCAATCTTGGAAGTAGGGAAATACGCAAATCCTGGAGCCAATTCCACACCGTAATTGTTAACTTTATGAGTCTTTATATCGTCTACTTCTACTTTTCCCCAAGACATTGGAGCAGATAATTGTCCGAAGAACTTAACTGGCCCCTCGCCCATATAGTAACGACCAAATGGTGCTACTTTGAAAGCATCGTTTACAGTTTCAACCCCGACAGCTTCTTTTTTAGACCACTCATATCCTACACCTGTACCAATAGCGAAGTTATCCGTTATGAAATATCCAACTTGTGGCATAAGGGAGAAGCTATTCTCTTTCAGATCTGTATCTTGAATTTTTTCCGTAGAAAATCCTACTTGTCCACCCACAATAAATTTCCCTTTTTCTGTTTGTGCGTTTGCGGCAAAAGTTAATGCTGTAATAGCTGTTAAAGTAAGGAATAATTTTTTCATGTCTTTAATTTTTAAATATGTTATGATAATAATTTTTATAAGGTCTTTACTTTTTGACCGTTTAACCTTATTGGTCAATGTTTGTGCCAGTACCTGTTTTATTTTGATTTTTTTTAATACAGAATAAGCTTTTGGTGTAGTTGATTGATTATCAATATCCTTTTAAATGCCTTTTAATCCATTATTATTTTGATATGACAAAGCATGTATTAGACTTTATGTGACATATTGACTTTTTTGTAATTGTTGTCAGTTTTTTAATTGGACAATCTGTCAGGATGTGCCCGGTGCAATTGAAAGTGACCTGCTTTTTGCGTAGTGTTTTCGGTGGATGTGACTTGTGCAAACGGTTGTGTTGCTCATCTCTTTGTAGTTTCCTGCTTTTATTTATATTATTGTACTCATATTGATAAGCCGGTTGACGTTTTATCGGCTATACGACCAAATAAGTATTTCCGTCACCCTAAAAACTTTCAAAAGTGAAGACCAATTATCTCACAAAAATCATTTTAATGCTGGGCTTGTCTATTATGAATCAAGTCCAAGTAGATGCCCAAACATCATCTCCAAGTACACCCAAATGGGCTGAACGTGCTAATCAAGACCAACAGGAACGTATGAAATGGTGGGCACACGATCGCTTCGGAATGTTCATCCATTGGGGGCTGTATGCCGTTCCAGCTCGTCATGAATGGGTACAGCAGCGTGAGCAAATGAGCACAGAGAAATACAAGAAAACTTATTTTGACTTGTTTGATCCTGATCTTTACAATCCAGTTGAATGGGCCGCTTACGCTAAGGAAGCCGGAATGAAGTATGTCGTCATTACTACCCGCCATCATGATGGCTTCAGTTTGTGGGATACACAAGTAAGTGATTTCAAAGCGACCAATACGCCCGCCAAGCGTGATCTTTTAAAACCTTTTGTCGAGGCTTGTCGTGCCGCGGGGTTAAAAATCGGGTTTTATTATTCGTTGATTGACTGGCATCATCCAGATTTTACAATAGATGGTACCCACGCTCTTCGCAATAGTAAGGAAGCCAGAGAAACAAATGCAAAGCGCGATATGACCAAATACCGTAAGTTTATGAAAGATCAAGTTCGTGAATTGTTGACCAATTACGGGAAGATTGATTTATTGTTTTGGGATTTTTCGTATCCTGGTAAAGATGGTAAAGGACACCAAGATTGGGATAGTGAGGGGTTAGTTAAGTTAGCAAGGGAGCTGCAGCCGGAGATTATCATGAACGATCGATTAGATCTAATGGAAACAGATTGGGGTTGGGACTATAAGACGCCAGAACAATTCATGCCTAATAAGTGGCCCGAGCATAATGGGAAGCGTGTGGCTTGGGAGACCTGTCAAACATTCTCTGGCTCTTGGGGATACCATCGAGATGAGAATACTTGGAAAAGCAATAACCAATTGATAGCGATGCTCATTGAAGTGGTGAGTAAAGGGGGGAATCTGCTGTTGAATGTTGGCCCAACTGCTAGAGGGTATTTTGATGGTCGTGCAACCGAACGCTTGGATGCAATAGGGCAGTGGATGAAGTATAATAGCAAGTCAATTTATGGATGTACCGCAGCGCCCGACGATGTTCAGAAGCCTGATAATACCTATCTGACCTATAATCCGGAATCTAAAAGAATGTACATCCACCTGCTTCAATGGCCATTTAAGACTTTATATCTTCCTGGCTTTAAGGGAAAGGTGAAGTATGCTCAGTTTTTGCATGATAATTCGGAAATTAAATTTTCGTCGCGAAGTGCCGCCTCTGCTGGAGAGCACATGGCGATAACGGCAGGTGAGGGGGATTTGATTATGGATTTGCCAGTTGTCAAGCCAAATATAGAGATACCGGTAATTGAACTTATCCTAAATTAAAAGGAGGGGTACACATGTACCCCTCCTTTTTTAAGTTTTATTTGAGAGAAGAAGCCGGTAGTGGGACAAAGTCAGTCTCACCAGGTACCTTTGGGAATTTTTGATCTTTCCAGTCATGTTTGGCTTGTTCTATGGTCGCCCTATCAGAACTGACGAAATTCCAATGGATGAATCGTTGTTCTGGAAAAGCATCTCCTCCAAAAATATATACTGTTGTATTCTCTCCTATTTCAAATTCGCAGAGTTTGGAATCCTTAGCAATCAGGATGTGTTTCGGTTGATAGGTGTTACCTTCGCTTCGAATTTCCCCCGATAAGATATACAAACCACTTTCTCCAAAAAGGTATTCGCCTATGTTGACCTTTGCGGCTTTGGAGCTTTTTATTTCCAGAAAATATAGCGGACTGTGAATCGGTACAGGTGAAATTTTGTCAAATGCTTTGCCTGCAATAAGTTTGAATTGTACGCCATCTTGCTCCCATGTAGGTATGTCAGAGGCTTCGATGTGAGTAAATGTGGGGTCACTCTGCTCCAAGTCCTTCGGAAGGGCTACCCATATTTGTAATCCATGTAGTTTCTTTTCAGAATTACGCAAGTATTCTGGCGTCCGTTCAGAATGAACGACACCTTTACCCGCTGTCATCCAATTAACTGCACCTGGCTGGATTTCGACAGCGGACCCAATACTATCCCGATGAAATATTGCACCTTCAAATAAATAAGTCAGCGTAGACAACCCAATATGTGGATGAGGGGGCACGTCCAAGTTTTCGTAATCTTTAAGTGCAGCTGGTCCCATATGGTCGATAAAAACAAACGGACCGACTGCCCGTTTCTGAATAAAAGGCAAAAGCCTGCCTACCATAAAGTTTCCAATGTCAGCAGCACGCTCTTCAATTATCAATCCTATATTTGACATAATGTATTCTTTAATCTAATGAAGTTCTATTGTCGGATATAATTCTTTTCCATTCTGGATGTCTTTTGATGTACGCGACCACCAATGGACAAAGTGGATTTAGCTTTTTTCCACTTTTTTCAATGGACTCCAATGTCTTTTCGATGACAGCAGTAGAAGCTCCTTGACCTTGGAGGGAATCCTCTACTTCGGTATGAAGTAAGGTAATTTGGGATGCACTTTCTCGATACGTGATGAATGCTTTGCTACCTTCAATATTTATCTCATATTGGTGGTCCTTTTCGTTCTTAACCAAAGGGATACTTAAAAATTCTTCTTTCATGGATATTTATGTTTAGTGAAAAAATCCTTAGCCTTCTTCTTATGCTGTTTACCTTTAGTAATTTCGGGTTAATCTTCCAAATAGCCAAATTTTCCCTTATTAAATTCGTCAAATGCCTCGACAATCTCGGTCTTTGTATTCATGACAAAGGGACCGTGCGCTACAATGGGCTCGTGAATGGGCGCTCCACTTAATATAAGTACAATTGCGTTGTCTGTAGCTTCAACATCAAAATCCTCACCGTTGTTTTCAAAAAGAACAAAATTATCCGTAGGGACCGATTGCCCATTGACTTTAATATTGCCTTCGATTACGACCAATGCTGTATTGTAGGACGATGGAAAAGAAAAGTCTGCATGCCGTCCAGTGTTTAATTTCAAGGTCATGAGGTTAACAGGAGTGAATGTTGAGGCAGGACCTTTGTTCCCTTTGTACTCACCAGCAATTAACTCTATTACACCGGCTTGGTCGTGTAGGTTGACAACAGTCATATCCGCATGCGCTATTGCTTGGTATTTTGGAGAACTTTTTTTGTTCACTGCCGGCAAATTAATCCATAGCTGCACCATTTGAAATTCACCACCGGTTTTATTGAAGCTTTCTTCGTGGTACTCTTTGTGAAGTATACCGGATCCTGCTGTCATCCATTGCACATCTCCTTCATTTATCACACCTCCACCGCCACTGCTATCGTGGTGTGCAACTTTACCCTTATAGGCAATAGTGACAGTTTCAAAGCCTTTGTGGGGGTGCACACCGACCCCTTTCAAATGTTCTGACGGAGGGAATGTGAATTTTGCGTTATAATCCAGTAAGATAAATGGACTCATTCTCTCCATCGTAACACCAGGTGTACTCGGGATAAAGTTGTGGACCCTGAATCCGTCGCCAACGAAATGTGCATTTCTAGGCGCTATTATTTTTTCAATTTTTTTTGTGTTCATCTTGATTCTCCTTTTTATGAATGCTAATTCGTGCGTTACAAAAGGGTACTTTGACCCTTAGCATATAATCTAGTCGTTAGATTACTTTTGTGATAAGACAAAGGTATACACGAATAGTTGCGTGAGCATTGATGTAAGATAAGAAAGATAGATTTTTCAATTCCCCTTTAGCGAAGCGTTGAGCGTAATATTATCTAAAGGCAAGGTGCTATTTGCAAGGAAAAATCATATGGTAATACTGTCCACCGGCAAAGTCCTTTTTGGAGTCGATTTGAAAGCCGACACGTTCATAGAGGCGTTGTGCATTTGGATTGGCGAAGTCCACCAATAGGCCTACCTTTGAAAAATTGTGCTCTTGGGCGTAGTTCAAGATGTGATGGAGCAATAGACCTCCGATTCCCTTTCCCTGCTGGTTGGGAGCTACAGCGATAGTATCGAGATAAAGCTCATCCCCATCAGTTTCATTATCGAGTTGCAAGTGCTGATTGTATTTGTCCTGCATGAGCCGCAACACCGGGGCTCTTAGGCACGACAGTTGGTCGCCATCATAGGCAGTAATACTACCTACAATTTGATTATTTTCATCAATAGCGACAAATGTGTTCTCATAACTGTATTGATTGCTCTTTTGTTTAAAAAGCTCAGTTAGAAAATAAGTAGCTTCCTCTTTGTCTTTTTTTCCAATGAAACGATACACAATATCTTCCATAGCTTGCAGCATTAGGGCAGCGGCGGCTTCATCTGTTGGTTGTGCTTTTCTGATATACATGGGTGAGCAATTTGATTGAATGATTTCAAAAATAATGTATTTCACGAATATCCTAAGACATAAATATTATAATGTTTTTAAGAGGCAATCAAAATATGCTGAATTCACAAGATTTAAATCTTATGAGGTCGGGCCTATGTCTGACTCTTTAAAAAAATGTCAAAATACAGGAAGGACCGTTTAATTGTATGTAGGATGATATTTAATAAAACAGTCCGGCTAAAGTCTCTTTTAGTCGGACTGTTTTATTATGTTAGTTCTTAAAAAAATGATGTAAGTTACCAACCACCTCCTAATGCTTTGTAGATGTTCAATTGAATCAGGATGTTCTCTTTACGGCTTTGTATTTCTTCCATACTTACTTCTAACGCTGATCGCTGTGCACTCAATATATCAAGGTATGTAGCACGTCCAGCTACAAACAGATCGTTGGATACAGTCGCCGCTTCATTCAGTACATCTACTTCCTGTGCCAATATCTCTTGCCGTTCTTTTGCATCATTTTGAATTTCTAGTTGACTGAATAGCTCTTGCCAAGCTTTTAGTACAGTTCGTTCATATTGATAGAATTGGATACCATAGTTGGCTTTGTATTGTGCATAAGTTGCGTTTAATGCACGTCTATTAAGCAGAGGCGCAGAGACACCCCCAAGTAAACTATAGGCGAGTGACGAAGTAGATACGAGCTTCTCTATTCGAAAGGAATTCAATCCAATCTGAGGAGACAAGACCAGAGATGGGTACAGATTTGCTTTAGCTGCATCGGTTTCCATACCTGCTGCCATGAGATTCAAAGTGGCCTGACGAATATCAGGGCGTGAAGCCAGCATAATGTCCGTATGAGTAGACGGGATGGCTTCGAATATGGTCGTGATATTCTCAGGAAGAATCGTGCGTTCTATCTTTCCATCAAATCTGCCAATTAAAAAGTTTATTTCGTTTTCAATTTCCCTTATTTGTTGCAGTCCTTTCTTCTCTTGGGCTTTAGCATTCAATAGCGCTGCTCTAAATTGGTTGACGCTTAATGAGTTGGCAGTTCCTGCTTTTTTCATAACCTCCATGATATCTAAGCTTTTGGACTGAATGGCGATGTTCTCTCGAATAGCTTGTTGTTCAGCATCCAAGGCAACTAGGTCGTAATATCTGTTCGCAATTTCAGTAACCAATTCGGATTGCACCAATTTTTTTGCTTCATAACTCCCTAAATATTCGTGGTAAGCTGCATTTTTTAGGCTTTTCAGTTTGCCCCATATATCCAATTGCCAAACAGAGCGAAGCCCTATGAAATAATCCGGTACAGGATTCGGTATAATTTTGGAACCAGAGATGTTGTCCGAAAGATTCTGATCAAAGATTCCAGTACCATCGATCGTGTAATCTCCAAACCTATTGAGGCTTCCTTCAATTGCTAAGTCCACTTGGGGGAGTTGCTCACCTTTGCGCATGGTGAGCTTGGCCCTGCTGAATTCAATACGTTGAAGGGCTTCTCCAATATCAGGGCTGTTGATCAATGCCGTGTCCACTAGTTTGCGTAAGTGTTCATCCTTGAAAAAAGTGCTCCACTTGAGGTCAGTTATTAATTTCCCCTCATCTGAAGTAGAATCTGTTATGGGAAGTTTGGATGGTACAAAAGTATCGCGAACGTCTGACTGTATTTTACAACTTCCAAATAGCACAAGAATGAATACAATCCCAATGGTTGCTTCAACGATTTTAGGGTTACCTTTTTTTGCAATGGTCTTTTTGGTTGCATTGAACAATACATATAACCCTGGTATAATCAAGACCCCAAAGATGGTGCCTATAAGCATGCCCCCTAAAGCCGCAAGTCCGATAGATTTATTGCCAAGTGCTCCAGCTCCTGAGGCCATTGCCAATGGAACTAGACCCGCCGCAAAGGCAAAAGAGGTCATGAGGATAGGGCGTAGGCGCATCACTGCTGCTTCAATGGATGCCTCAACTACGGATAATCCTTGTTTGTGCTTAATTACCGCATATTCAATGATTAGAATAGCATTTTTTCCCAATAGTCCAATCAACATGACCAAGGCTACTTGCGCATAAATGTTGTTTTCCATCCCAAATACCTTTAGGAAAAAGAAGGCCCCAAAAATTCCCGCTGGCAAAGAGAAAAGTACAGGCATTGGAAGTAAGAAACTTTCGTATTGGGCGCATAATAGGAGGTATACAAAAAGCAAACATATTCCGAATATATAGACGGCCTGATTGCCAGAAGCTTTCTGTTCCTTCGTCATTCCTGACCATTCAAATGCATAACCGGCAGGTAATTTTTCTTTAGCAATACGTTCTACTGCCTCGATTACCTGACCAGAGCTGTAGCCAGGTGCCGGATCTCCATTTAGCATTGCAGAGGCATACATATTGTAACGAGTAATTTGTTCAGGTCCATAAACTCGTTCCATTCGCATGAAAGCTGAGTAAGCTACCATTTCACCTTTATCGTTTTTCACAAAAAGCTGCAGTACATCTTCTGGTTTTTGGCGATACATCGCATCTGCTTGCACCATGACTTTGTACATCTGTCCATAACGAATAAAGTTGGTAGCATAAAAACTCCCCATCAATGTCTGCAAGGTATTCATTGCATTTTCGACAGATATCCCCTTTTTGGCAGCCAGGTCATAATCTATATGGAGCATGTATTGCGGAAAGTTAGTCTCAAAAGACGTGAAGACATTTCCAATTTCGTCACTGCTCTTAAGATCTTCCATAAAAGTATTGACTACCTCAGAGAATGCTGTGAGATCATCTTTACCCGAACGATCCAATAGACGAAGTTCAAATCCAGAAGAGTTTCCAAAGCCAGGTACTGTAGGTGGTGGGAAAAACTCGATTTCGGCATCTTTGATATGTTTTGTCTTTTCTTTTAATTCCTCGATAATTTCCCAGACAGACTGCTCCCTGTCTGACCAGCTTGCGAGGTTGATCATTCCCATTCCATACGACGAGCCCGAAACTTCATTCACAAGACTATAGCCAGATAGCGTGGATACGGTCTCTACGGCTTTTAGGTCGCGGCTGATTTTGTCTACTTCATTCATGACTACTTCTGTACGGTCTACCGTCGCTCCAGGCGGAGTAGTGACATTCACATAAATCATTCCTTGGTCTTCGGTTGGGATAAAACCGCCCGGTAATATGCTACTCATTCCCCACGTGGCAGCAAATGAGCCAACGAGTAGGCCGATGGTTAATGTACGCCTGTTGGCAATAGTACGGACCACAACGGCATATTTACCAGAGGTATTGTTGTACCATCTATTAAACCCATTGAAAAAGCGAGTAAGTAGATTGTTGTTTTTCTTTTTGCCATGTGGTGATTTTAGCATGATGGCGCAGAGTGCCGGGGTAAGCGTCAATGCGTTGATTCCTGAGATGACGATTGCTGAGGCCAGTGTGAGCGAGAATTGTCTATAGAATATCCCAACCGGTCCATCCAAGAAAGCCACAGGGATGAATACTGCTGACATGACCAATGTAATGGCAATAATTGCTGATCCCACTTCCTTCATCGCGGCAAATGTTGCTTCACGAGGTGTGAGTGTTTCATCGTCTTCCATTTTGGCAAAAACCGCTTCTACCACGACAATGGCATTGTCTACCACGATACCGATAGCTAATACCAGTGCAAAGAGTGTCAACAGATTGATGGAGAATCCCAACATCTGCATAAAGAAAAGTGCTCCTATCAAACACACCGGTACAGCCAAAGCCGGAATTAATGTGGACCTAAAGTCTTGCAGGAAAATAAATACCACCAGAAAAACGAGCAAAAAGGCTTCAATTAATGTGGTAATGACACTGCTGATAGACGCATCCAAAAAGCGCGAAACATCATAGCCCAATGTGTAGGTCATTCCTGGCGGGAAGCTTGTTTCCTTTAGGTCGGACATGCGCTGCTTTACATTGTTGATGACATCTTGAGCATTCGATCCAGGCAATTGCTTCATCATGATTGAAGCAGAAGGTCTTCCGTCGGTTTTCGACACCATTTCATAGTCCAACGAACCAAATTCCAAAGTTGCAATGTCTTTGATTCGCAATACGGATCCATCGGCATTAGCTCTTATCGGAATATTTTCATACTCCTCTGCTTCTGTAAACTTTCCGGTATAGCGCAGGACATATTGCTGCATATTGACGACTTTGTCTGATCCTATTCCAGTTTGACCGGGAGCAGCCTCAATGTTTTGAGCTCTAAGAGAAGCAATTACTTCATCTGCGCTGATATTATAGGAGGCTAGGCGGTCAGGTTTTAACCATACGCGCATAGCATAATCCCGCATTCCCATAATTTGGGCAAAACCTACTCCTTCTATACGTTTCAATTCCTTGAGGATATTGATGTCGGTAAAGTTGTAGATGAAGCGTTCATCTGCACGCTCGTCCTCACTATAAATATTGAGGTACATAAGCATACTGTTCACTTCTTTTTCAGTCGTTACACCAGCTTTAATGACCTCCTCTGGAAGTTCGTCTAATACCGTGGTTACGCGGTTTTGTACGTTTACTGCTGCGATATCCGGATCCGTGCCTACTTTGAAGAATATTTGTATCAAGGTATTTCCGTTGTTGGTACTTACTGTGGACATGGATGTCATCCCCGCAACACCGTTAATGGCTTTTTCCAAAGGTATTGCTACCGCATTTGTACTCACTTCTGCATTAGCACCGGTGTAATTTGCTGTCACCACTACAGAAGGAGGGACGATATCCGGAAACTGTGTCACCGGAAGTGTCAATAGGGAAAGTAATCCCAATAGGGTAATGAAGACCGATATCACCAGGGATAAAATCGGCCGTTTTATAAAAATGTCAAACATTTGATTTTACTTATTTCTGAGCCAATTTATTTTCTGCTTGTTCTTTCAATTGTGGTTTGATTTTGTTACCATCCTTTAGTCCTTGGGTACCTTCAAAGACGACTTGTTCATCTTCGACCAACCCATCTTTTACCAAATAGTAGTGCCCAATACGAGGTCCTGGGATAAAAGAGGTCATTTTTACGGTATTATCATCTGCTACGGTATAGACAAATGTGCGATCTTGAATTTCGAAAACCGCTTTTTGGTGTACGGCAATCATATTGTCTACGTGTATAGGGAAATTGATTTTGCCTGAGGCGCCATGACGTAGCGCCAACTTTGGATTGGCAAAGCGAGCCCGTAGGGATATGGTTCCAGTCTGGCTATTGAATTCAGATTCGGCCAGTTCGGCTACGCCAGGACTCTCGTAGTTCTCTCCATTCGCTAGCGTCAGAGTCACAGGTGTCCTGAAGGTTCTGTTGTCTACTGCAGAATCCGCTTGCATAGACAGAAATTGTTGTTCGGTAATGTCAAAATAAGCGTAAACATTACTGTTGTCTGAAATATTGGTGATTAATGAACCTTCGGTCAGTAATGAGCCTTCACGTAAGAGAATCCGATCGATACTGCCATCAAAAGGCGCCTTTATATAACATTGTTGCAAACGTGTATGTGCAAATTGGACCAAGGATCGGGCTTCATCTACTTTCGATTCCGCCGCTTGAAGTTTGGCTTCCGCTAAATCCATTTCTGTGCGGGAGATGATGTTCTTTTGGAGTAGAATCCGGGTCTGATCGGCTTCTAGGCTAGCACGCTTCGCTTCGGCAATGGCATTGTTAAGCTGGGCATTGGCCTTGGCAAGTTCCGTTTTGAATTCATCAGCATTGATGGTGAATAGAATTTGCCCTTTACGAACGAAATCTCCTTCATCAACGGCAATCTTTTCTAAAAATCCATTCAGACGGGAGCGGAGTTCGACATTTTTGACTGCTTGGATATCCGTAATGAAATCATGCGTAATGGTCGTGTCCAATAGCGTTACTTTCGTAGTTGGGATCACAGCGATATCATCTTTTGGTGATTCAGATGATTTTGTTTCTTGGCAGGAATAAAGGGTAACTGCTAGTGAAGAGAATGTGATGTAGCGGATGAAATTTGCTTTCATATCTTAAAAAAGTGTTTAAGTGAAGACTCATATCCAAGATTATAAGGCATATACTATTCGTATATTGGCTCATTGTGGGATACTCTACCTTCTGTAAGTATGTTTGGATAAAAAATGATACTGATCGAGAATCAAACAAATACAATGGACGTCAAGTAATAACTTAATCCAGGACAAAGTTTGATTGTAAATTAGGAAAGAAGTGGGAACGAAATTCCTTAGAAGGGTTTTAACCTAGATAGATATTGATAGTATCCCAATTGGAGCGGGATAGCTTTATTCAGTCTTTTTGGTACTAGTGTACGGAGTTTGTCCGATTTTAAAATTCTGGGTAGATAAAATACGAGAAGAAGAATAGGGAGTATGGCGTTTACCTGATTGGCTACACGATATTCATCGTATTGAAAGTCGGAAACTTCTTGTTCGGCTTTTAAAGGGATGTCAAATACATCGTCGAGTAAGACATTGACCAGTGTAATCCCTGAGTTTAAGTTGTTGTCAAATTTATCGAAAATGATGGTTTCATGATACGCAATTGCATTCACATATAACAAGAGCATCAAGAAGCCAAAAATTCGTTTAGACATGATTACAAATATATTAAAAGCTGTGTCTATTAAATGAAGTGCTTTGTTTTTGTTACAATATTTAACCAAACCCGTTACTTTTTTCTGTAGCTACTTTCTTTTTGGCATGTGTTCTATAGATACCTACAATTGGTTCGTATTATTAAAAGTATCGAACTATTAGGAGGTAGACCTTATACCGGTCACAGGTCGCAACTACGGTCGGATACGGCAGTAGTCAATCATTTAGTACAAGCTTTTACTCCGTCATTCAGGAACGCCTGCATCTATTTTTAACCTAGTGCTGTCGGTAGCTTAATGATTTTTGTACCTTTAGGCCGTTGCATGTGCTAAATAGGGATATAAAATACCTGTCCGGCATAGGCCATTGTTTAAAACCGCTAGTTGGCGGATGCTCCTTAGAAGACAAATTAGAGTATATGAAAAGCTACCTGTTTTTATTGTTGGCTATATTTTTTGAAATCGTAGCAACCACATTTTTAAAGAAATCCGAACAGTTCACACAGCTCAAACCGTCAGTTATCACTATAGTGGGATATGTACTGGCGTTTTATTTCCTGAGTCTTACCCTTCGTACCATTCCTGTAGGGGTGGCTTATGCGATTTGGTCAGGAGTAGGCATTGTATTGATTACATTTGTCGGTATTGTCATGTTTAGGCAGACACCTGATTTTCCAGCAATCATTGGACTGATACTGATCACCTCAGGTGTCATCGTTATTAATCTTTTTTCAAAAA
Organism: Sphingobacteriaceae bacterium DW12; assembly: GCA_000783305.1. Taxonomy (GTDB): domain Bacteria; phylum Bacteroidota; class Bacteroidia; order Sphingobacteriales; family Sphingobacteriaceae; genus Sphingobacterium. The sequence goes on from JROE01000011.1 coordinate 61,393, forward strand.
TGGCAGCTCATTAAACGACCTTATATTTATGCTCTTAAATAATATTATTAATGAGATACATCCACTTCCTGCCGAATCGCTCCTTCAGCTAAAAAACATCGTCACGGAAGTTAATCATCCTAAAGGATATCTTTTGTTGGAGGCGGATAAAATCGAACGCTCGTTATACTTTATAAATAAGGGAATCGCGCGAGCTTATTCCAATCTAAAAGATACGGAGATTACATTTTGGTTTGGTACTGAAGGCGAAACGATTATATCCATGCGAAGCTACATTGAAGATAAGCAGGGCTATGAGAATATAGAGCTTTTGGAGGACTGCGTACTCTATGAAATGAATAGCAACGATTTGAAGGAGCTTTTCAAAAGTGATATCCATATTGCCAATTGGGGGCGTAAGCTTGCCGAAAAAGAACTGCTCAAAACGGAGGAGCGGATGATTAATAGGGAGTTCAAGACTGCGTCCGATCGCTATCATGAGCTGTTAGCTAATCAATCACAGTTGCTGCAGCGGGTACAATTAGGATATATTGCTTCTTATTTGGGAATTACCCAAGTCAGTTTGAGTCGAATACGCGCTGAACGGAGGTAAATTATATGCCAATTAGGGCCGACCCAGTAGATGAAGCCGACCCTGTTTTTAAGGATAAAATTTGCGCTATTGATCGAGTACCCACGCGAAGATTAATGGCGCTACTATCGTTGCGTCGGATTCTATTACATAGCTAGGCGTATCTACATCAAGTTTGCCCCAGGTGATTTTTTCATTCGGAATACATCCCGAATAAGACCCAAAGGAGGTCGTTGAGTCTGTGATTTGACAATAGTACCGCCATTTCAATACATTGTCCTTTTCCAAGTCTTGCTCCAACATGGGAGCTACACACATGGCAAAGTCACCTGCTATACCACCACCTATCTGAAAAAATCCTACGCCATGGCCGACGGCGTTCTGTTCGTACCAGCCGGCTAACCAAATCATGTATTCTATTCCGCTTTTTACGGTAGAAGCCTGTAATTCATTTTTGATGACATAAGAAGCGAAAATATTGCCCATTGTGGAATCCTCCCATCCAGGGACCACGATAGGGAGGTTGCGTTCAGCTGCTGCTAGCATCCAAGAATTGGCCGGGTCAATTTCATAATCATTGACCAATACCCCACTTAAGAGCAGTTGGTACATGTATTCATGAGGGAAATAGCGCTCTCCCGAAGCTTCGGCATCTTTCCATATTTTTTCGATATGTCCCTGTATTTTGCGAAAAGCCTCTTCTTCAGGAATGCAGGTGTCTGTTACGCGGTTATATTTAGAGTGGAGTAAATCCAACTCATCTTGCGGATTCAGGTCGCGGTAGTTAGGAATCCTTTTGTAGTGAGAGTGAGCGACTAGATTCATGATGTCCTCTTCTAGGTTAGCACCTGTACAGCTAATGATGTCAACCTTACCCTGACGGATCATCTCCGAGAGGGATATACCCAGTTCGGCAGTACTCATTGCTCCTGCTAGCGATATCAGCATCTTCCCTCCAGCTGTGAGATGCGCTTCGTAACCTTTGGCTGCGTCTACCAATGTAGCAGCGTTGAAATGTAAGTAGTTCTTTTCTACAAATGTAGATATAGGTCCTTTGTTCATGCTTAAATGCGTTTGTATAGAGTGAAAAAAATAACCTAATGAGAAGAGACTGCTTTAAGGCCGATAATCGAACCTACCAACGTCGTGATGAAAAGTAAGCGTAAGAATGTTGCGGGTTCTTTGAAAACCAATATCCCAATCAACACTGTGCCTACCGCACCAATTCCCGTCCATACAGCATATGCCGTACCTAGGGGTAATGATTGTGTTGCTTTAATCAATAAGTACATGCTGATTAATAGTGAGGCGATGAATCCCCCATACCACATATACATTTCATTTCCATTTGCTTCTTTCGCTTTGCCTAAACAAAAAGTAAAACCAACTTCAAAGAGTCCGCCAATGATTAGAATAATCCAGTTCATGTTCTATATATTTAAAAATAATGGCGCAAATTTCTACTGAATAAGCGAGATAAAATTTTACAAATGTTAAAAAATGCAAGTCCTGTAAAAATAAAATTGGTCGGATACAATATTGTATCCGACCAATAATTATGTTTTTAAAATGTAGTTGTCGCTTTAATGGCTAGAAACGGCTTTAAGGCCAATGATGGAGCCTACTAGCGTCGTGATGAAGAGTAGCCTCATAAAGGTAGCGGGTTCTTTAAAGACCAATATGCCTATAAGTACCGTACCTACCGCGCCAATTCCCGTCCATACGGCGTATGCCGTACCCAATGGCAACCCTTGTGTTGCTTTTATTAATAGGTACATACTGATAGCCAGAGAGACTACAAAACCGCCATACCACATCAGTACTTCGTTTCCACTTGTTTCTTTTGCCTTTCCCAAACAAAAAGTAAACCCGACTTCAAAAAGTCCACCTAAAATTAGAATAATCCAATTCATAATAGTTGATTAAATATTACGGTTCAAAGGTCATTAATTATATGCGGTAAATATTTTACAAATGATAAAATCGTTCTTTATTTCGCTTACCTACAGCAGGTACATATAATACAAAAAAAGCCTTTTGTTTGTTTTTACAAAAGGCCTTTAGTAGCGTGCTATTAGTAGTAGTTTGTCTTGCTCAACTCGTTCTCATCAGCGGGGACTTCGTCGAGATAGCGTTCCAAGCTATCATCGAGCTCTTTCATCCATGGTGTGTGATGTTGTTCGGCCGACGTTTTGTCCATGACCGAGGTATACACTTTATCTCGGTAAGTTAGGATGTTCTCCTCTTTGTCTTTTAGCCAGCTTTTGAACATATCGGCCACTTTATCTAGGTTGAACATTGGATAGTCCGTATAGGAAATCAAATCTTTTATATAGTCAGTCTGAAAGTCAACATGTTCTTCTCCAGAATGTGTCGCTCCTTCTTTTGCAATCCAAGCTTTAATATCAGCCAAACGGGTTGCGTAATCAGGTAGTGTCACCCTTCCTAATATATAGTCTCTCGCAAACCATGCCTGCGTATCGAACATATTAAAGGTGTAGTATTGATCTTGCATACCCAGGTAAATCAATCGTTCGTTGTCATTGAACACCACCCCTTTATAGATGCCGTCTGGGTACAGACAGTTTTTTGTTTTTAATCTCAAATTGTCTGGCAAGAATGGGAATTTGTGTTGATACCCTGTGCAGAATATAACAGCATCATAGTCCTTAACCTCGCCATTTTTGAAATAGGCGGTTCGTCCCTCAAAATGGGTTACGAGTGGCATTTCTTGTATACCTATCGGCCACTTACAGTCGATTGGATTGGTGCGGTAAGAGATTGTGACATTTTTCGCCCCATGCTTGTAACATTGGACACCGATGTCCTCAGCTGAATAACTACTCCCAATCAAGAGGAGATCTTGATTGATGAACTGATCTGCCCCTCTAAAATCATGCGCATGCATGACGGTGCCTGGGAAATTTTCAATCCCCTTAAAATAAGGGAGGTTTGGTGTGGAGAAGTGACCAGTCCCGACGATTAGATAGTCAAATGTTTCTTCAAAAGTAATGTTGTTGACTAAATCGTCGAAGATTACTCTAAATTGCTTTTGATTTTCTATGTAATCCACCCACCTTGCTACGGTATTGAATTGAATAAACTCGCGCGCATTACTTTGTTTAATACGACCTTGTATATAGTCAAATAATACTTCTCTTGGTGGGTATGAAGAGATGGGTTGGCCAAAGTGCTCGGAAAAGGTGTAGTCCGAAAATTCGAGACACTCTTTTGGACCATTCGACCATAGATATTTGTACATGCTTCCGTGGAGCGGTTCGCCATATTTACCTACCCCTGTACGCCAAGTATAATTCCACATACCACCCCAGTTATCTTGTTTTTCGTAACATTTTATTTCTGGAATAGGATTTCCTTTCTTGCGTTCCGATTCGAACGCGCGTAACATTGCAAGGCCACTGGGACCCGCACCTATAATTCCTACTTTAAGGTTTGTCATAGTCATCATGTTTAATTTTTTTTAAATGAATGATAGTCCTGGATTGCTCCAGTCACGCGACAGCAAGTCCACATTTGACAGACAAATGCAAAGAACCTCTGTCGTTTTAAGAGATTGCTGAAATTTGGAGCAAGTGCCCCACATTAAAAAATGATGGTCTGCTAGCGCTAAGGTTCGAAAAAGGGGTAGCTTCTTCCTTTGGTATAGTTTAAGCTACTTAATCGTTGGCTACTTGTATAATCTTTTAAAAATTTACTCATATTATCGCAAATATAATAAAAAATAGCGTAATAGTCAAATTTTAGCTACAGCCCGAGTTGACTGGGCAGCAGGAGCCTTCCTAAGAGTTAGGTAGTATAATGCTGCTCAGGAGAATTATCTGTTCTAGCCAAAAAATATTTTTTTACACGATTCTCTTGTCATATATGAAGGTTTGGTGCCAGTTTTATTCTTAATTTCTTATCTTTAGGCAAAATTTTTAGGAAAGTCATGTTGAAGACGTTCCGATATCAACAAAATCAAAAGATTAATAAATTTCTATAGATAACCATGTCAAATACATCAAAAATTATCTACACCAAGACAGATGAAGCTCCTTTGTTAGCGACGTATTCATTTTTACCGATCGTTCAAGCTTTTGCAGCTTCTGCTAATATTGATGTAGAATTGAGAGACATCTCACTTGCAGGTCGTATCCTGGCGAACTTTCCAGAGTATTTAAAGGACGATCAAAAAATTGAAGATGCATTAACTGAGTTGGGTCAATTGGCGACTACTCCTGAGGCTAACATCATCAAGTTACCTAACATCTCGGCCTCCATACCACAGTTGAAGGGTGCGATAGCTGAGTTACAGCAGGCGGGTTATGCTATTCCGAACTATCCAGATGAGGCGACGACAGAAGAGCAAAAGGAAATTAAGATTAAGTATGCTAAAGTATTGGGATCTGCGGTAAATCCAGTGTTGCGTGAGGGAAATTCCGATCGTCGTGCACCTAAAGCTGTAAAGAACTATGCTAAGGCAAATCCTCATTCTATGGGCGTATGGTCTAAGGACTCCAAAACGAAAGTGGCTTCTATGACCACGGGAGATTTCTATGGATCCGAGCAGTCTGTGACTATTGATCAAGATTCTAAATTTAAAATCGAATTCGTAGATACTAGCGGTGCCACTACAGAATTAAAAGGGTTATCTCCTTTGAAAGCAGGCGAGGTAATTGACTCCTCTGTCATGAATATCGCTTCATTAAAATCTTTTGTTGCATCCGCAATCGAAGAGGCAAAAGCTACTGGTGTGTTGTTGTCTGCTCACTTGAAGGCAACGATGATGAAAGTATCGGATCCTATTATATTTGGTGCTATCGTAGAAGTATATTTTAAAGATGTATTTGCCAAATACGGCGAACTATTTAGCGGCTTAGGCGTCAATATTAACAATGGTCTCGGAGAGGTATACTCTAGGATTGCGGGGCATGCGCAAGAGACGGAGGTGAAAGCTGCTATTGATGCTGCTATTGCCAATGGTCCAGCCTTAGCTATGGTCAATTCGGATAAAGGAATCACCAATCTACATGTTCCTTCCGACGTTATAGTTGATGCTTCTATGCCGGCAATGATTCGTACTTCAGGTCAAATGTGGAATGCAGCTGGTCAACAAGAAGATACAATTGCAATCATTCCTGATCGCAGCTATGCTGGTGTATACGAAGCAACTATAGAAGACTGTAAAACGAATGGCGCCCTAGATCCTAGAACAATGGGATCTGTTCCCAATGTAGGTTTGATGGCGCAAAAAGCCGAAGAATATGGTTCTCATGATAAAACTTTTCAAGCAGTTGCCGATGGGGTAATCCGTGTGGTGGATGCCAATGGTGCAGTATTGATGACGCAAAAAGTTGAAAAAGGAGATATCTTCCGTATGTGTCAGACCAAGGATGCTCCAATTCAAGATTGGGTTAAATTGGCAGTAAATAGAGCCCGGTTATCAGACACACCCGCAATTTTTTGGCTAGACAAGGATAGAGCACACGATAGAGAGATTATCAAAAAAGTCGAGAGATATCTTCCTTCGTTTGATCTAACAGGTTTGGATATCCAAATCTTAAACCCAATTGAAGCGACTAAATTATCATTAGCACGTATCCGTCAGGGATTGGATACAATTTCTGTTACAGGTAATGTCCTTCGCGATTACTTAACGGACTTGTTCCCAATCTTGGAGGTTGGTACTTCAGCAAAAATGTTGTCCATCGTTCCCTTGATGAATGGTGGTGGTTTGTTTGAGACAGGTGCCGGAGGATCAGCTCCTAAACATGTAGAGCAGTTCCTAGAAGAAGGATACTTGCGGTGGGATTCACTTGGTGAATTCTTGGCTCTTGGAGCCTCTTTGGAGCATTTGTCCCAAACCCAGGGCAATACCAAATCCATGGTATTAGCTGAAGCTTTGGATGAAGCTACCGAAAAATTCCTGGCAAATGATAAATCGCCTGCAAGAAGAGTTGGGCAGTTGGACAATCGGGGATCGCATTTTTATTTGACCTTGTATTGGGCGCAAGCGTTGGCAAGTCAAAGTAAAGATGTTGAGTTAGCGGCTAAATTTGCTCCGTTGGCGCAAGTGCTTGCTGACAATGAAGTTAAAATCAATGAAGAACTGATTGCGGCACAAGGAAAGGCACAACAGATTGGCGGATATTATTTCCCGAACGATGAATTGGCTGCAAAAGCAATGCGTCCTTCGTCGACGTTAAATGCCGCTATTGCAACTATTGCATAAGTTATTCACGACATATATACTTTAAGGCTATCTTATTTAATAAGATAGCCTTATTTTTGTATAGAAATCCCACTTCTAACAGAAGTAAAATATAAGAAAAATGCATACAATTGAAATTTGCGGATGCATGGTTGTCAATGTGGCCAATGAGCTATTGATGGTTCGGAAAAGAAATTCTGTTTACTATCAACTTCCGGGAGGTAAGATTGAAGTTGGCGAGAGTCATTTGGAAGCGCTACAGCGCGAACTTTTTGAGGAGATTGGGTTAGTTGCGACGCCTGGCGGGTTGGAGTACCTAGGGGTGCATGAGACAACTGCTGTTAACGAGGGGGACACACGTGTAAGAGGATACATATTTAAAGCATTATTGGGGGCCGGAGATCTACATGGATTGGCGCCTATGGCTGAATTGGAAGAGATGGTATGGGTGAATGTCTTGGATTATCAGCAGTACCGTTTTGCGCATTTGGCTCGTGAATTTGTTGTGCCGATATGGCTTTCAGGCTTTCAAGAATAAGCTACACTTCCATTGAAGTGTAGCTTATCGTATTTTTAGGGAGTTAGTCCAGTTGCCCACCTAATAACTCGGCAACTTTTTTAGGTATATCTATGTTTTCCATTTTGTGCGTGAATTTCTCACTTCCTGCGCCAATTGCAAATATAGGAATATAGCTCGCCGAGTGATTTCCAGAGCCCCAGCCTAATGTAGAGGCCTTGTTGAGTGCTTTAACGGCTAGTGTGGCTAGCTTGTCGTCTGTCGCATACAAGCTTTTGGATTGCTCTGATTCGTGGTTTACAAAGCTTTTTAGATAGGTTTCGTGAAGTGATTTTTCGTCATCCTTACTGACTTGAGCTGTGCTCCACAGTCCCAGTTGGTCAGAAAGGAGTTGTTTCACTTGTTCCCAAGATGCATTGGGAGTAGAAGTTCTCAATGCTGAAATTTTGGTTGAAAGCTCGGACTGAGATGTTTTTTGCAAGGCAAGATTTTTAAAAGAAAGTTTGGAGCTGCCTATTCCAAGTACCATTCCGCCAGTTTCGTGGTCGGCGGTTACGATGATCAACGTTTCATTTGGGTGTTGTTCATAGAACGCTAGAGCTTCTTTTACAGATTGGTTGAAGTCGAGGACTTCTTGTACTGCAGTGGCACCATCGTTGGCGTGACAAGCCCAGTCGATTTTGCCACCTTCTACCATTAAAAAGAAGCCGTTGTTGTTGTCTTTTTTTAGGGATTCAATGGCAGCTTTGGTAATTTGCTGCAGAGTAAGGTCTCCTTCTTTACGATCTAATGCATATTTTAGAGATCCTGCATCTCCTTGTTCGTTGTTGGTGAGGATGATTTTACTGCTTTTTCCCTTCACTTGATTGTAGCTGTCAAAGCCTTTGGCTACCGTATAACCACTTTTTTGTAAAACGGGTATAATAGAGGCTACTTTTTCTTTTTTGTGGTTTTCTTCAGGTTTGAGGAAGCCAGCACCACCGAAGAAATCAAAATTGGATTTGACAATGTCATTGGCGATTTCGTAATACATGTTTCGGTCGGGTTGATTGGCGTAAAAAGCGGCGGGCGTCGCGTGGTCGATACTGACGCTGGTCGTGATTCCTACCTTCATTCCTTTTTCTTTAGCAATGTAGGCAATACTTTTTAGCGGTTTTATCCTTGTGCTGTCCATGCCGATAACGCCATTTTTGGTTTTGTGTCCTACCGCAAGTGCAGTGCCTCCCGCTCCAGAGTCTGTCACGCCATTAGAGGATGAGTAGGAAGTGGCAAATGATGCAACTGGAAACTGTGAAAAGACAAGTGGCGAAATACCTATTCGTCCTTCTGTTTCGGCAAGGTACATCTCTGTTAGGTTGACTTGGTTGAGTCCCATGCCATCGCCAATCATATAGAAGATATACTTTGGTTTTTGCTGTGCACTGACGAGGTGCATCGAAAGTAGTGCAAGTCCGAGCACTAAAGAGATTTTTTTCATTGGAATTTGATTGTTTAAGAGTTTTCGTGTTCAATTATATAGCTGCGTCTATTGACTCAGTTGTTTATAGGTTCGAACGCTTTCGCTTGGTTTTGTTTTTATAGATTAATCTGTTTGTTTTTGAAGGAATCGAAGTGTTTGTCGAGTTGCATCATCTTTTGAGAAATGTGCTCTAGGGCAATATCTACCTCGGGATTATGATGTTTGGCGGTGTATCCCCTCGGAAGTATTGCGTCCGGGTGAGGCAGGATTTGTCAAAGTTGGTTGGTTGTATGTTCTTTGGTTGTTTCATCGTAGATTTTATAAGTGAAAGCAATAATCTGTTAAAATACAAAAATAACTTATACATATTAAGACAATGTTAAGTAAAGAGAATTTGATGAAGTAAAACAAAAGGCGTTACCCGTTGTTAATCTTATTGTTACACAATTAAGTAATATTATGGAAAATAATCTTTTGGATTCAGCAAAGTCATTCTTCAATGAAGAAGTGGTTTCGCGACTGGCCTCAACGTTGGGAGAGGACAAGGAGAATATCAAGAAAGGAGCTGATGTTTCAGTGCCAGCTCTTTTTTTAGGTTTGCAAAGTGAAGGTAGTTCGGGTTTAGGCACTATACTTGACAAAGCAAAGCGCTATTTCGGTGATCTTGATTTGTCTAGATGGACAAACGGCGATGCGGATGATACTGGAGAAGGTGCAAGTTCGGCCGATGGCCAGCATGGTGATATGTTACAGACCGTTTTGGGAAGTAAGTCTACAACTGTAGTAGATACTATTTCCGGTTTTTTAGGACTTAACTCAGCTACTGTTCAGAAAGTGATGGGTGTAGCTTTGCCTGCTGTGTTCTCGAGCTTGACCAATAAAGGGACTAATTGGGATTTGTCATCTATAACAAATCTCTTGAACGAAAATAAGAGTAATTTTGCGGCGGCGCTCCCCGCAGGAATGGGATTAGGTGCCTTTGGAACTGCTTTTTCTAATGCAGATGTAAAAGTGCCGCATGTAGAGACACCTATACCACCCTCGGAAATTCCGTTGATGGAACCACCAGCCGCAACGTTGCCGCCAGTGACGCCCCCTGTTATAAAGGAGGAGCCTGTGGTGCATACACGGGAAGCTATAAAGGAGGTCAGGCGATCCAATGGAATATGGTGGCTTTTGATACCGCTGGTTCTAATTGCATTGTGGTTCTTGTTTGGTAAAAGCTGTGGAGGCAATAATATGGGAGGTGTTGATTCGACAGACAATATGATAGATACGCAGTCCATGACTTCAGCTGTAGATACACAAGGCGTGAACTTGGGAAATGCCGTACGAAATGAAGTGGTCTTGAAATTATCTAACGGAGAAGATATCAATGCTTATGCAAACGGTATAGAAGATAATTTAATAAAATTTTTACAATCTGACTATAAATCCTTGCCAGAATCAGAGTTGAAGAACAAGTGGTTTGACTTCGATAATTTGAATTTTGAGACTGGGACAGCAAAGGTTTTGCCGGAAAGCAAGGGTCAGTTGGATAATTTAGCAGCTATATTGAAAGTGTTTCCAGAAGCTAAAGTGAAGATTGGTGGATATACGGATAAGACGGGGGATGAGTCCTTCAATAAAAAGCTGTCATTAGAGCGAGCTAATACGGTCAAGGCGTTCTTAGAACAGCAGGGCTTGGGGAGTCAGGTAGCTGGAGCTGAAGGATATGGTTCTGAATTTGCTGCATACGCCGCTAATGCGCCAGAGTCCGATCGTATCAAAGATAGACGGGTTTCGGTAAGTGTGCGGTAGGGAAATAATAATAGAAATATAAGATAAAGGCGACCCAGTAAGGTCGCCTTTGTTGTTGGGATTAAAATGCGTATACCAAGGCCAGGGAAAACTGGCCTGCATTCTTGGTAGGGGTGAGATCTTGTTTGACAAAGGTTTCCATGTTGCTATTGTCGAATCGTATTTCAGGAATGAAAGTGAAACCTTGATGTTTGAAATTGGCGGTTAGTGTGGCCGACATGACTTCATTTGCGGTCACCTCATGCATGGGTGCTTCCTTGATTTTGAAGTATTCCCCACGGACACCGATACCTATATTTTCATTGATGTTGACCCGAGGGTAGAGTGCTGCTCCAGCGTAGCCGCCATCGCCTTTTCTTTTGTATTCGGTAGCGTTTAATCCTAGGGTGAATAGCGGTGTGAAGTTATAGTTGCCCACGAAGTCGATTAAGGTACCTGAGCTATAATTGCTGGCACCGCCCTGTGATGAACCGGTGAGAAAGTTTAGATAAAAGCTGGATTTTTCATTGGGAGTCACCGACAGTTGAGACCCTAGGTGCGATACGCCATTAAGGTCTTGGTATACATTCCAATCATTAAATATTCCTACCATTAGTCCTACTTTGTCCGAAAATTTATATTGCGCTTTTAGCCCTGCATCTTGAAATGGACCTGCACCAAAGAGATATGAGGTGGAATAGTGAAAATTAAAAGAAGGGCATATGACCTCGTAGCCCACGAATGTACCCATGAAGCCGGCCGTGACACTTAATCTGTCGGTAAGGGCATATGTAATGTAAAGATTCTGGATGTGGAAACTGTTTTTGTCATCACCTGCTTGTCCATCTCCATTCAAGATCGAGCGATATTGGCCCCTGGGACCGAAAGATAGTTCTCCAACAAATGATGCTTTGCCCGCTGTTTTTTTGAGTGCTAAATCTACCATTCCAATAGACACTGAGTTGTTGTCTTCGGTGAAGTATGTGTTGATGTTGGGTTGTTTTTGGAAATCGTACTTCCAGTAAGTGTCAACAGATCCAGAGATTTCGAGGCCGAGTAGCTCACTTTTTTCAGTTTGAGCATACGTTGTTCCGATAAATGTAAGTGAAATTAGTGTGGTAAAGATTGATTTTTTCATTTTTATATGTTTTTAAATGGATAAATGATTTTTTAATGCATTTAAAAACACTAAAACACTTCTAGTTTTTGTTGTATCGGCTATTTTATGTCTGTTTATTTATATTTTTTCATTTATTATGTGTTGATAATCTAGTTTTTTAGTGTTTTTGTGTGTTTTTTTTAGGTGATTTTGATTCAAATATATGATTTTATTTTAAAATTTCTTGATTTTCAAAAAAAATGACATTATATTTGTTTCAAATTCAATCATTGTTGACAATTTTTGATTTATTTATATGTTAAATCAAGGTTGTTTGTAAAAATGTTAATCAAAAAATGTAAAAACTCTATGAAAAAATTCGTCCCACTTGTAGTTTTGGTCCTTTTGGCTATTATTGGTTTACTTACACCATCTTTGGATGTAGTTAATCAAGAAGGAGTACAGATTGACTCTGGAGACACAGCATGGTTGCTTGCGTCTTCTGCTTTAGTTTTGATCATGACCCCAGGGTTGGCCTTCTTCTATGGAGGGATGGTAAGCAAGAAGAATGTGATTTCTACGATGATGCAGAGCTTCATCTGTATGTGTTTGATTTCGGTACTTTGGGTCATCTTTGGTTTTAGTCTGGCTTTTGGGGATGATATTGGCGGTATCATTGGAGATCCCAGGACATTCTATATGATGAAGGGCATGCTGGGAAGTGTTACGTGGTCGGCGTTACCAACAATTCCTTTGGTTCTTTTTGCTATGTTTCAATTGAAATTTGCCATTATCACGCCCGCGCTCATAACAGGCGCTTTTGCGGAGCGCGTTAGGTTCAACTCCTTTATGGTCTTCATTATTCTGTTTAGCGTTTTTATTTACATGCCTTTGGCTCATGCTACGTGGCATCCAGAAGGTATTTTGGCAAAATTTGGAGTTTTGGACTTCGCAGGTGGTACAGTAGTACATATGTCCGCAGGTTGGGCTGCACTAGCTTCGGCGATTTATCTTAAAGGACGCAAGACTCCTACCCATTCTCCAGCAAGGATCAGTTATGTTATATTGGGTACTGCACTGCTGTGGTTTGGTTGGTTTGGATTCAATGCTGGTTCAGCCGGTGGAGCCAATAGTTTAGCCGCCTATGCATTTGCAACCACGACTACGGCATCTGCTGTTGCGGCTATTGCTTGGATTTTTGTAGATATTATCCGAGGTAAAAAACCATCAGCTATGGGGGCTTGTATTGGTGCGGTGGTAGGGCTTGTTGCGATTACCCCAGCAGCGGGCTTCGTAAGTATTCCGCACTCTATTGTCATTGGTTTGGTTGCGGCCTTAGTGAGCAATCTTGTCGTATTTTTACGTAGTAAAACACGGATTGATGATACGCTAGATGTATTCCCTTGTCATGGTGTGGGCGGTATGGTCGGTATGGTTTTGACGGGCGTCTTTGCCAATAGCAATGTCAATAGTGTGGTGACAACCAACGGACTTTATTTTGGTGAAACGGCGTTGTTTGTTTCCCATATGGTTGCCTTAGTTGCAGTATCTATTTTTGCATTTTTTGGATCTTTACTACTTATTAAGGTGACAGATTGGATTACACCTTTGCGTGTGCATGAGAAGGACGAAGAGCTTGGTCTCGATCGTACTCAGCATGACGAAGAGTTGTAAATCTTGCAGATATTTTACACCAATTTTTAACCCTAACCGAGGTACAGCATCTGCTGTACCTTATTTGTTTTGGATAAAAAATTGTTGCACTTTTGTGTCTTTATTAATTGGAGAGAGGATGAGGGCTATAGGGGATGAGAATATACATTCATTATTAATTGGCAAGCTAAATGAACGATAGCATAAAAGATACTTTAAAAACTGACTTTCAAAAATTCATGACTTATTGCTTGGGGACAAATGGAGGTTTTGGATTTGAAGAGTTTGGGGATTATACAACATCTGTCCTTAATTTTTATGTAGGAAGTTCCGTTTTGAAAATATCCGAGAAGGAAGCCGCGGCCTATTATCTCTGTCAGTTATATAACCAGGGAATACAGAACGTAATGAGCGGTTCGGATATGGAGGAGGTAGCGCATGAGTTGGCGGGCGACCCCACTTTGGAGTATGCTGTGCTGCGTCCTATTTTTGATTAATCCTGTATGGTCCATACTAGTTTGTGGATTTCAAATCCACTTCTCAAAGCAAAGTCAAGATATTCAGCCCTTATATCTCCAGGTATGGACTTTTCGCGCGACAAAATCCACATATAATCAAGGTTGTCACCAAAAACCAAGGCATAACGATAGTCTTCGTCTATTTTCATGACGTAGTATCCGGATGAAAAGGGTCTGAAGAAACTCACTTTTAAGGCTCCTTCCGTATGTTCTCGCATAAAGATAGCATTGCCGATAGTTGTCTTTTCTTTCTCTTGTTTGACGTCATATCCACTATTTGTCACTTCTATACTCCCGTCGTCACGAAGAGAATAATGTGCCGTTACATTTTTAAGGTTTTTTTCCCAACGAAAATCCATTCGAGCAATTTCATGCCAAGTTCCCAAATAAGAATTGACTTTAAAGTTGGGTATGCCTTTAATGTCGGATCTGACTGGTTTCAGCGCCTTGTACAAAAATGTACCTACGGCTGCTGCAGAGAGTAGGATTAATGATTTTTTCTTATTCATAGTTGCCGTACTTATATATTAAGAACGCCCTGACCGTCGATATGTTTGATTTTTTTTGATAGTTTTGAAAAAAAATAACGCGATATCTTGTACGCTAGAGATGAAATAAAACAGATAAAAGAGAAGTTTTGGACCAAATTCGGACAGTTCATGACTTTGACGCTAAATAGTGAAGGCGAAAAAATCAATTGGGTCAATTATAAGACAGGGATAAAGCATTTGTACTTCAGGATGGACGCCACGAACAAGTCTGCAAGTATCTTGATCCAGATGGATCATCCAGATTCGGGTATTAGGACCTTGATGATGGAGCAGTTTGGACAGTATAAAATTCTGCTAAACGGAATGTTGGGAGAAGAGTGGGAGTGGCAGCTGGAACATGTCGACGAACATGGAAAAGAGTGGGCGTTCATCGGTACAACACTACTAGGGGTGAGTATTTTTCGGGAGGAGGATTGGCCAATGCTAATGATGTTCTTTAAATCGCGACTGCTTATCTTGGACGAATTCTGGAATAACGCCCAGCATGGGTTTGATTTATTCAGGTAGTTTCTTTTTTTTATCGATACTTTTGCAGCATAATTGCAGTACTATGAAACAGATAATGAAATTGATCTTAACGATCATCTTTTTAGGAGCCGCTAGCCATGCGTGGGCCTGGGGGCTGACTGGGCATCGTGTAGTGTCGGAGATAGCAGAGCGACATTTGACAAAAAAAGCAAAGCGAAATATACAGAAGCTTATTGGGAGACAGCACTTGGCTTATTGGGCGAATTGGCCGGACTTTGTCAAGTCGGATCATGTATTTGATGAAACCTCACCCTATCACTACATTAATACCGCAGGAAACTTGTCGCCAGAGGAATTCAGGACAGCCTTACAGAGCTCTCCAGAAAATAATATTTATAAGCAATTGGTGCGATTGACGGCTGAGTTGAAACAGCGCAACTTATCTCTAACGGTACAACAGCAAAACCTGTACTTTCTGATTCATTTGGTCGGGGATGCGCATCAACCGATGCATGTTGGGCGCCCGGAAGATTTAGGGGGCAATAAGATAAATGTGACTTGGTTCGGAAAACCAGATAATTTACATCGCGTATGGGATTCCAGTTTGGTTGATTATGAGAAGTACAGTTACACGGAGTATGCCAGCGTATTGGATATTCACAATAAACGTCATAATCAAGAGCTGACGGTAGGGGACTATGCCTCTTGGTTATATGATACGCATATTTTGGCCAATAAAATCTATGCGGACGCGACTATTGACAATAATCTTTCTTATCGCTATATCTATGACAATAAGTACATTGTTGAAGAAGCTTTATTGAAGGGGGGACTTCGTCTAGCAAAAATGCTAAACGAGATTTTTGGATAAAATCAGACATTAGAAGAAGGGGCCAGAGGGGCCCTTCTTTTAATGTTAAATCTTCGTTACGGCCATTTCCACTTTCTGGGATTGGATGATTCTGCTGAAAAATTCTTTTAGATCAAAGTACTCTTCCGGCATGAACATGGGCTTATTGATTTGCGTTGCAACGTTGATGGATACCTTATTGTCGGCCACCGCGGTCGTATAGATATATCGAGCATCCTTATTTGGTAATACCATGTTTAGCCTTTTTGGCATTTCCTTTATTTGAAACCCTTCCGGGAGCGCTATTTGCATGTAAATAGTTTCCTCTACTACACTTCCTATATCTACGGGATAAGATCGATTTTCAAGATTAAACGGATTCTTATTCGTTTTACCAATAAATAGCGGGTTGAAAGCAATAGTCGTTGACTGTGTCGTGCCAAAGTCTTTAATATGTATGTCAAAGCGTTCTACCAAAAGATTTTCAGTACTGTCTAAATATTCGACATTAGAAGATACATAGGATATCTTACCGTTGTCCTCTTCCACTTTTTCAAAATATTCCTCCAATGAATTGTATGATTTGATTTCCTTTCGTTTATTGTACGCATCAAATCCAAATCGTTGGATGAGTAGCGTGCCCTTTAACGCACCGTTCTCATCAAGTGTGCCATCAAAATTGTAAGATACCGAAGATTTCTCTTGGGACACCAGGTCGACCCATTGTGAATCTGTGTTTTTCGGAAGTAGTCTACCTTGGTAATTAATGCATCGAAGAGGGAGGCTCCCAAATGGAATTTCGGCTTCTGTTGCATCTAGCCAGTAAGTCGTGGAATCGATATTGATACTGGCCACTACATAATTGAAATCGCTGATAACAGGGTGTACAAAGTTGGGATAGCCATTGGCCCGAGTTGACAATATAAGTGGAGATGCCGTAATTCCTGCTGCGTTCAATGCCGCAATAAGAGCCAGATTGACATCCGCAGCATTTCCTATTTTCATTTCTAGTGCCGATTTTATGCCCTTAGATGCATATAACCCATTGGTATTATCCCAGCGGATTTGTTTGTTGATGTATTGGCATATTGTTTTAGCCTTATCTAAGTCACTTTGCGCGGTTTGCGCCAAAGATGTGGCAAGGGATTTAAATAAGTTTGTCTTTTTTAATTGTCCGCCAAAATCTTCATCTTCGTAAAGTTGCTTTTCTACGTCTGCCCATGTTCGTGTGAAGTTATAGCTCTCCCCCATAGGGATTCGGTAACTGGCCAGTTCAAATGTGATTGCTGATTGAAAGTTGCTTGGAGCAGTCATATAGTCCTCGGTAACAAAAGCAGGGATGTTGGAAAGGCCATACGTTGTTTTCGTGCCATTTACATCTCCAATTTCTGATCGCATTTGGGTATTATAGCTCTCTTTACTATGTTTTGTAACCGGCAATGCGCCTCTCATGCTGACATTGTAAATACATATTTCGGGAATCTTTGATACAAATTCGCTATAGACTTTTGGGATTGAGCTTTGAAATTTCCACGTTCGCAAATTGTATAGAAATGGCGATCGAATCATATATTTTAATTCAATAATGCTGCCCTCTTGTATATTGGGAAGTGTCAATTTGGTGATGGTCAATGATTTTGTTGACTTTTCATGAAACGTCCCATTTTTATCCAGTTCATTTTCTATAACCTTTCCATTTACGAGATTGTAAGTAGTACCTTTAATGGATGAGATTGTTTCTCTTGAATTGCCTAATATATGGGTTGGGATTTCAAAATTTGCATGATCGAATCCGTCCTTGTGCACAATTTTGGTTTTGACATGGTAGTAGAATTCCAATACAAATCCACCCTTTATATCATCGATTACAATGTTTGCACTTCCATACTCTCGGAGGATAACTGCTTTTGCTGTGCTATCAAGAGACTGGTGGTCAAGGGAAAAATCCTCTTGGGTGATTTTACCAAAAGTAAAATCCTGAGACAGTGCATTGAGCCCACATGCAAGCAGGAATAAAGTCAGTGAAAGAAACTTTTTCATATACGTCTCTACGCGATAATTAATTAGGTTCTAATAATTGGTAAAGATGTGCTTTATAATTTATACCTCCAAATAAATTAATAGATTCCTGAATAGCATAATTGATTATAAACAAAAAAACTTTAACAATCTCTTGTTAAAGCAGCAATTAGAAGGGAGGGCTTGTTTTTAGTCTTCTCCGCAGAGAAAATCATCGCCGTCTAATGTGAACTCACATCCATCTGTTACCACATCTAATACAAACAATTCATCTTTAATCATGTTCTTTTAATATTTATTTACGATTCAAATGTACAACAACACTGTTAAGTAGCTGTCAAGACTATATGATTTAATTGTTAAAGCGTTACCAAATGTGGACAATATGCGGTAGAAAAGTAGTCTATGTGGATGATTGGGCATATGCTCATGTGTTTAATAAAAAGGAAATTTTATATTTGCACGATAATCAGTTGAAGGATATGTGGATCCAGCAACAGCTTATAAAGTATGATTTGAATGAAAAAGAAAGTGAATGAAAAAAAGTGATATATTGACCCTATTTTTTCTTCTTGTCTGGATCCCTTTGTTTGGGCAGACTCGGGATGAAGTCGACTTGGTTGGGATATGGAAGCTTGAGGAAGCAGGTTTTTACGAATCTGGGAATCGCGAGATAAAGCCATTTGACGCCTGTCGATTAAGTCGAAACTTTACTTTTACCCACAATGGAAAAGCAATCTATCGGTATTACGAAGGGAGCGTAGCAGATTGCAGCCATGGGGAGCCAGAACGCTACGATTGGAGCATGCAAGATAGCGTGTTGACATTAAAATCTGAAACAACTACAGATTATAAAATCGTCCGTAAGCTAGATGGAGATGCGATTTTATTGGAAACCTATCTGTTGGAAAAAATTGACATACCTGATGATGAGCCGACCACTAGAATTTTAAATACGATACATTATGAACGCTATAGGAGAGTGTCGAATCCAGTTATATTCAAAGGAAGCAAGGCTATTAATAATTTATAGGGATAAAGATTTTAGTTGTTTAAGAGAGATGAAGATGGTATCGCCACGGGTATGATGTAAAAGCCCTTCTTTATTCCCTTCCTTCGTAATATATTTTTCGCATTGCAGCCAAGAACTTACTCTTGGCTAGATATTCCATTTTTTTTCCACGGAATACTTTGGCTGCAGCGATTTTCTCACTAGAATGTACGAATTGCATGAATTCTTTATAATGTTCCTGACGTTGTTCCTTATCAGCATGGCTATGGTCTGAAATAAATTGGACCTGTGTTTCTTTGATGGATACCCGGATAATATTGTCTTCAAAATTTTCGAACATAATCATTGGGTTTTTGAATTCTTCCAAAAAAATACCATAACCAATACTTTCATTTTTATGCTCGAAAATGTAAGTGCTGAAAGAGAAAATCCCCACATTAAAGCGGTCTACTAGAATGAGAAGTTTCATAGTTAATAATTTCTATGCTCAATATATGGATAATTTGTTGATTTAATGATATTTTTATTTTGTTATCCATCTATTTTTTTTCTTGTCGCATTATTATTTCAATAAACTTTAGCTGTATCGTTTTTTATGAGTTTGGTGACAGAGAGGGGGTCGGACACTATGCTTGTCCTATAATGTTTAGATTACAACTCACTGATTTTTAGTTCGAATGATCGGATAATTTGTAGGGTGGAATCGAGGATGCTTGTATTTGATTTAATTCCATCGAATGAGTACTTGAATTTTGGACAATCGATTGCTTTTGTTCGACGTTTGTATGCTCTTGCGTAATTGGGTATTTTAGATACTTAATTGATACATTTTTATAGACCAATCTTCAAATCATGAGATTTAATAATCTGACATTAAATTCTATCCTGTTTTTCGGAACCCTATTCGGTGTTCAGACGCTTCAAGCACAGCGGCCTGCGTTTGAACTCGTTAATTTTAGAGAAATGGCCGATCCCACAAAAGATACACTCTCCGATTGGAGTGCCGTGAAAAAGGGACTACATAGTTCATTTGTCACGATTGATAAGCGATATGCCAAATCGCAAGTGCCAAATGTGAAAGTGGAACGGAGACAGTCGGTTACGGGATGGAAAGGGGAGCGTATTTCAGCTCAGATATTACTATGGACTACGGAAGCCAGACCTGAGGTCACGGTGACGGTTTCTGAATTGAAAAATCAAAAAGGGGGGAAGATTGCGTCAGGTGCTGCCTCGGCACATTTTGTGCGATATGTCATGACCGATGAGTTTGCCGGAGGTTGCGGACATCGTAAACCTGAAAACTTTGCATCGTCATTGTCTCCGGATATGCTTGATAATTTACAATCTTTTGATTTAGAAGCTAAGAAAGCAAGACCGGTATGGATAAGTATTAATATTCCTCGAGATGCTGAAGCTGGAGCATATGCAGGTAAAATTCGTATTACCGGCAAGGGTATTTCTAGTCAAGAGCTGGATTTGGATTTGACAGTAATCAACACCGCATTGCCAAAGTCCAGTGAGTGGACCTATCATTTAGATCAGTGGCAACATCCATCGGCTGTGGCGCGAGTCCATGGTCTTGAAATGTGGAGTGATGCACATTTCGAAGCTATGCGTCCTGTTATGCAAATGTTGGTAGACGCTGGACAGAAGGTTATTACAGCTACCGTGAATAAAGACCCGTGGAATGTACAAACCTATGATCCCTATGCTGATATGATAAAATGGACAAAAGGTGCTGATGGTACATGGAAGTACGATTATGCTGTTTTCGATAGATGGGTACAGTTTATGATGGACTTGGGCGTGACCAAGATGCTCAACTGCTATTCTATTATTCCTTGGAATAATGAGATTCATTATTTTGACGCAAGTAAAAATCAGGTTGTCAATGCGGTGGCAAAACCAGGAACTGTGGATTTTGCGGAGGTATGGACACCTTTTCTGAAGGATTTTGTACGCCATCTACAGTCAAAAGGATGGTTGGAAATTACCAATATTGCTATTGATGAACGCAGTAAGGAGGAGGTCGATGGTGCTTTGACACTGCTGAAAGAGGTCGCACCTGAGCTTGGGGTTTCCTACGCTGACAACCAGAAGACCTATCAGAGATACCCAGATAGTGAAGATATCAGTATAGCGGTGTCTCATCCTTTTTCTCCAGAAGACTTAAGAGATCGTCAATCTAGAGGCTTGATTACGAGTTTTTACATCTGTTGTAGTGATGGATTTCCAAATCAATTTACGTTTTCGGATCCTGCAGAATCTGCTTTTTTAGCCTGGTATGCAGAAGCTGCTAATTTTGATGGTATGTTGCGTTGGGCATTCAACTCTTGGGTTGAAAACCCATTGCTTGATTCGAGATTCAGAACATGGCCAGCTGGAGACACTTACATTGTGTATCCCAATGCACGAAGCTCCATTCGCTACGAACGCATGTTGGAGGGACTCCAGGATTATGCTAAAATTCAAGTCGTGAAAAAGGCACTTAAAGACAAGGGGGATGAGGTGAATTTGAAACGTTTAGAGCAGGCAATCCAGAAGTTGAAAGTTGTAGAACGTACGGCTACCTGGAATCAACATTTAAATGAGGCAAAAGGTCTTTTGAATGAGTTGTCTCAAATGATAGCAGGTTAGCGATTGCATTGGTCGTGAGCTAAAAAAAGCTTAGCACAGGAGCTGACTAGCAGCATCCAATGCTAAGCTTTTTTTATATAAGATAACCACAAGAAATTTAGACCAGTTAGCCATTGAAAGCCTTTCGTAGTACTTCCAAACTCTTCGGTACAGCTGTATCGGCATTTTCTTTCCCTTCCATTTCAAGCGACACATAGCCCTTAAACCCTTTTTCTCTAGCAATCTTGCCTATACGTGGATAGTCTAGTTCCAGGTCGTAGTAGACGCCTCCGCCATAATAAGTTTTGGCTTGGATGATATTTGCATATTGCACCAGTCTATCAAATTGTGGGTAGGGATCTCCTACATAGTTACCGGTGTCTAGATTGAGTCCCATAGCTGGCGAATTTCTAAGCGCGAGGTAAATTCGTTCGAGATAGTCAATGTTTGACGACAGCCCCCAGTGATTTTCGATAGCCAATATTACCCCCTCTTTTTCAGCATCTATCAAACATTCCCCTAGTCCATCAATACACCATCTGATAGCATCTTCATCCGTATATCCTTGCAAAGGGGTTTCCTTACCAGTTTGATAGTAGTCAGGAGCCGATCGTCCTGTACCCCAACTGCCTGTATTCATACGTATACATGGTATCCCCAATTGTACAGCCAACTTGATGCAGCGGCGGGTGTGTTCAATATCTTTTTTACGGGCCTCTAAGTTTGGCTTCACAAAACTTTGATGGATAGATAGCATAGGTAGCGCCAAGCCAGCGTCAAAAGCTAGTCGTTTTAATTTGTTCATGTAGGGGATTTCTTCACTTTCCATTTGACGGTGGAGGATCTCAACACCATCAAAGCCAATGCGAGAGGCATTCTCAATTACTTTTTCAATAGGGTACTTAATCTTGTCAAAGTGCCAGTACGAGTATGTTGATACTGCAAATCGGATGGGAGGTGAGGACTTCTGTGGGAGGATAGCGGGCCTGCATGTCTCAGCCAAGATAGTGGAGGGTGATATGGCAGTGGTGGCGGCGAGTAGCGATGCGTTTTTCAACCATGCTCTCCTAGATAGGGATGATTCGTTCATTTCGGTTTGCAAATTAAGTTTATAAATGGATAAGTTTATATTTGCTCATCAGTAGCATTCCCAAGTTAATCAACATTTTCGGCTTTTCGGTCCGCAGGTGCAATCTTTTTGGAGATCGTGAAGGTTCGATTCGAAGTGTTTTACTTTGGCTGGGCGAATGAGAAAAATCTATGGGATATGGTCCCGGTATTTACTGATGGGTAAGACTTGAGAACTTGATTATAAAAACAAAAAACTATTTTTGAAAAGTTTTGTGCCGATTTGAAAGCAAAATCTATAAATTGTAATAGCTCTACAGGTAGATTCGTGGATTTATGATATCTTGTCGTATGAATAGAAGGATAGGTGCTTATTAAATAGGATGGAAGAACCGAAAAGTAAACTTCAAGTGATTAAGATGTTAGCGATTACACTGCCGACTGTATTCGTCATGATTTTGATTTGGCTTACTGCCGTATATATTGGGGGCACTTATTTTAAATCAGAAGCGAGTGCTGAGCAATTTTTATTGTGGATATTAAGTGGGGCCGTCATTTGTATAGGTTATCCGATTGCCTCGAGACAAATTTCTCGCCTAGGAGATTTCCATTTAAATAGAAAAATAACACACGAAGTTCGAGAAGTACCAAAATTCGACAAATCAGACTGGCTTTTCTTTCTATTGCTCCATGCGATTACTATACCATTACTACTTTGGGTGTTTTCAGATCTTCAACATCATATTAGGATTTACGATTTCTTTGTTGATAAGTTTGGTCGCAATTACAAAGGTGCACCTAATTTTCCGATAGTCTTGGCCTTTGTTTTTGGAACATTCTTACTGCTTTCACTGTTTTACGTCCTGTTTCTGAAGATAAAGTATGGAACTTTTAATGAACCCAAAGACTGGTCACGGGAGGCAGAAAAAAAATTCAGACAAAAGCAAGGTATTTATTTTTCATTTGTGGCTTCAACATCGCTGACAGTCATGTTGTTATATTATTTGAAGATAGTGCTGCTTGTATAGATGGATGAATCAGAGTTCAATCCACAACTTAAATCCTTTTGGAAGCACCTCCTTTGACGTATTAAAGATACAGATATGTCGATTTGAAAATATCATCCAGGATCTTGGGTAGTAGAGGGGCTCTGTGCAATTATCGTGCGAATATGGAATGATTCTTCCGTGACTAAATGCTTGGTTTTCTTCGCATTTTGAATAGCTTTAATGCTTTATCGCAAAAGAGGACGATGAGCAACACATAAATAATCTGTGAAATTAGCAGAAGTGTGTTTTTCATTGCCGTATTCAAAGAGATAGAATATAGTAAATCTGTTAGTAGATAATTAAGCCCCAGACCAAATAAAGTTCCTGAAGCAAAAAAGATTAACGCATATCTTTTTGTTTTAGCAACCGCAGATTTCTCTTGTTCCAATTTTTCGATTCGCATCATTACTGTATTTTCAAAATCGTCAAATGGCAGCTCTATTTTGGCCATTTGCATCATGTCTCTAAGTTTATCGTCTTTATGTTCCATAGTAAGTTCCTTTTATTAGATTATTTAGGGACATGTACATACTTTTGCGCGCTCTAAATAATAGTACCTTTGTATTGGCTGTTGTCCAGCCCGTGATTTCGCATAATTCTTGTATGGTGAGCTCTTCGAGATAAAACAGTCGGAGGGCTAGACTCTCATTTGGAGGTATGCGAATGAGTGCTTCATTGATGATTTGTCGTTGTTCCACTTGTAGCAGGTTGTTTATAGCATCTTCTTCAAATAGTATATCGTGAGTCTCCATTTCGAAAGAAACCATTTCAATAGATTTTTTTTGCATGGTCTTGTACGCACAATGTACAACTATGCGGTATAGCCAGGTGCTGAATTTGGATTGCTTTTTAAAGTTTGGCAAGGATAGGTAGGCTTGCAAAAAAGCTTCTTGAGTTACTTCTTCTGCTAGATGTTCGGTTTTCACAAGTGACAAGGCAACAGAGAAAGCCATGTCTTTATAGGTAGTAATAAAATACCTGAAAGCATGGCGGTCTCCCAATAGAACTTTGTCGATGTAAAGACTATCCATCTATTGTTTGGTCTTTGTCATCACATCTATCCGCTACTACCAAAGAAAGACCCACAAAGAAAGAGACGATACCCACTACAAATAAGCCATCCCAATCAGTCCGTTGGATTATGTTCCAAACAAAGGTGAGACCAGTGACTACTAATCCTAAGGCGAATCCTATAACCACAATACCTACTTTTTTCCAAGATTGCTTTACTGCCGGTGTGCGAGGAATTGGGCCACCTAGCTTGGTAATAGCCTCAAATTTATAACGGTTAATAAAATACACGCATAAGGTCACGCAAATGAAAAATGCGATGGGAATGAAAACGGCGATTGTTCTGTCCATAATTTCTAAATCTTTTAGATTAGTGCTGCAATTTCCGATAAAGGTTACAGTTTTTGTGAAAAAAAAATCGTTTATTTTTTAGTAAT
This sequence comes from Sphingobacteriaceae bacterium DW12, assembly GCA_000783305.1. Lineage (GTDB taxonomy): Bacteria > Bacteroidota > Bacteroidia > Sphingobacteriales > Sphingobacteriaceae > Sphingobacterium. The sequence continues at coordinate 86,281 of JROE01000011.1, forward strand.
ATCAATGAAACCGTTTCATTGTCGTGAAAATGAAAGGTATAGCTAATCTCTCCGACCAATGTCATATGATACCTTGTGATTCCCTTGGTTAATCACTATTTTTGGAATATGATTGGAGTTTGAGGTCTCTACGTAAGCAATCTCATATACCTTATATTATTGTCGCCTATTTTCAACCGGGAGATATTCTTGTAGATTACAGATTAGTATGAAGAGATTATTGTTTTTATTTTTCGTTTGCCTTCTTGTCATGTCACACTCCCTCAGTCATGGGCAAGGATTGTATTTCGTGAGCCACGAAGAAGTACAAAACAAAAGAACAGGTATCGAACTATTTCCTATGCAGCCATTGAGCTTTAGCACGATTTTGAAAATGGATTTCGACCTGCGGTATAGAGCCGGTCAAGACGCTTACTATGGGTATATCTTTCGGTTGGTATTAAATGAAAAGCTCAATGTAGACCTTGTCAGTCGAGACTACGGTGTACAGCACAAGAAGTTGAGTTTGGTCGTTGGTGATCGAGAATATCCAATAAACCTGCCCAATAATGAAAAGACTAACTATACATGGTTGAGGGCAAGTCTATCATTAGATTTAAGACGTCGGCAAATTACGTTTCAACTGGGAGGAGAGCTTGTAAATGTCCCCGTAGCGATTTCTAGTCACACACAGGCGAACATCGCATTTGGCGCGACCACTATCGCTGGATATTCGACTACAGACGTCCCCCCAATATACATCCGCGATATCAAAATCACAGTTGACGGCGATAAATACAATTGGCTTTTGGATAATGAAAATACAACTGAACCAATAGATATCATACAAAAGAAGAAGGCCTTAGTAATGAATCCTGTATGGGTAGAGGCCCTGCATCGCAAGTGGGTTCCATTAGTAAGCCTGCATAGCAGTTCTGCCGCTAGTATTTGTTTCGATGAGGTAGAGGAAGTGTTGTACGTCATAGGAGACGAATATCTTATTAAATATCACATTGCTTCAGGAAAAGTATCAAAGATTGACTATAGCGATGGCAGGTTGGGAATGCTTCAAGGTAATCAGTCTATTTATGTGAGTAGGGATCGCAAGCTCTATAATTATTTTCCCGATCAGCAATTGCTCACATCTTTTGATTGGATGACGAAAAAGTGGTCCGCCAAATATAGGCCTGGGGCAACAACAGCCTATTGGCATGCAAACAAATTTTATTGGCATCAAGACTCGTCGTTATATACCTTAGGAGGGTATGGATATTTTACATATAAAAATCAGATTGCCAAAACCAATCTGTCAAGTGGTGAATCGCGTACAATTGACTTGCAGGCTAATACGAGCTATACTCCACGATATCTTGCTGCCGTGGGACAGACGACCGACAAGGTCTATATTTTGGGTGGTTATGGTAACGAATCGGGCAAGCAGGAACTAAATCCACATTTCTATTACGATTTACTTGCATATACACCTCAGAACAATAGTATTCGGAAGATTGCAGATTTGCCGCTTGCGGGACGCGAAATGGTATTCGGAAACTCTCTTGTTGTGGACAGTGCCAAGGAATCATTTTATGCGCTAATGCATCAAAAGAATGTGTTCGAGACCCACATCAAATTGATTCGTGGACGCTTAGATGGAAGTGAAGTTGATATTTTGAATGATAGCATACCTTATCGATTTAGTGATATCAAATCCTATTCTGATCTGTATCTGGCCAAAGAAAATCAAAAATTAATAGCAGTTACGCTATTTGACTCTGGCGCGCAGACCGAAATTAAAGTATATGGCATTAGTTTTCGACCACATTTTATTGTCTCCAGCCTTCCAGTCGAAATCCAAAGCCGACCAATCAAGCTTATTCTAGTTGTTGTAGCTGTAATCTTTTTGGGAGGACTTGTCTGGTGGTTTTGCACTAGAAAGAGAGGACGCTCCAAGAAGGGTGAGGTAGCTGTTGTACCTATGACCATTACGACCAATCACAATTTATTTCCTCCAGATCGACCTATTGCCAATGCTATTTTTCTTTTTGGTTCCTTCAGAGTATTCAATCGTCATGGTGTAGACATCACCAAGCAGTTTACGCCAGTGCTCCGACAGCTGTTTATTAGCATATGTCTATCCACGTTTTCCTCTAGAAAAGGCATTGGTTCCGAGCGCTTGTACGAATGGCTATGGTCGGACAAGTCAACGAAGAGCGCTCGAAATAATCTACTGGTTAATATGGGGAAATTAAAATCAATCTTGTCAGATTTGGATGGCCTAGAATTATCCAAAGAGACAGGTTATTGGTCGCTAATATATGATTGTCAATTCTGCAGCATCGATTATAGTAGTCTAATGAGTGTACAACAACATAAATCAAAGGACACATATAGCTATATTTCCCATATTGCGGACATAGTCCAACATGGTGGCTTTTTGGAAGGTATGAATTTAGAATGGATGGACGAGTATAAGAGTGCGGTGTCATCACTTGTCTCTGAAGCTTATGTGCACTATTTAAATACGATTGATTTGGAGACCGCGAAAGAAGATATTGAATTGACCTTGGCCAGTAAGATTGCTAAATTCAGTTCGATGAACGAAGAAGCGATGACTGTACGATGCATTATGATGTCGAGATTAGGAATGCATAATGAGGCGAAGATGACTTATGAGAGTTTTACACAGGAATACCATAAGCTTTATGACGAACTTTACCCCATATCACTTCTGAAAATCTTGAAGAAAGATAAAGGAAACTCCTTTTAATACTTTTTTACTCACTCTTAATGATGAAATTAAATAGCTGTAATATAGCTGTTTGTGATTTATTATGTTCATGTTGGATCTAATTAATAAAATATTAAGTCAAAATTAAGCCTCCTTGATTTGATTTGCAGATACCAATTAAAGAACTTAATATGATTACCTATTTCAACACATCGTGATTTTGCCACTCCTTGATTTTCCAGTCACCAACGTTTGTCTCTTACCCGGACATATTGTATGGTTACTATGAGGTAACCCTGTCATTTTATAAACCTGAATTCGTATGAAATATCTATGCAGCAAAAGCTGCACAAACACAAATAAGTTTCGATATTCCATATGGCCATTAAAAATCAAATTAAATAAGTATGAGTAATTTGAAGAGTAAACCAACATTTCGGTCTATCGGAGGAATCCTGTACCGGCATGTCAAGTATGCCCCACGTTATGCGCTTTTTTTGGGCTGCGTAGCGACCCCTATTCATGAGACTTTTGCATTCTCTGACAACCTCTTTTCGACCACCCCGATTGATGTCAACCAACAGGTTCGGCTGAAGGGGCATGTCGTCGATGAAAATGGAGTAGCTATTTCTGGAGCCACAATCTCAGTTATCGGTACTCCACGACAGGTCGGATCAGGTGTTGATGGATCGTTCGAGATTGATACCCATCATGGTGCTGTCATTCAGGTTAGTTATGTCGGGTATGTAACTCGCAACATAACAGTAGACCGTGATCATCTTACAGTACGACTGTTGGTCGATGCCACCGGATTGGAAGAGGTCGTCGTCGTGGGATACGGCACCCAAAAAAGAGGCAACGTAACTGCGGCAATATCGACGATTCAATCCAAGGATATCTTGACGACTACCCATTCCAGTTTGGCACAAAGTCTGCAAGGAAAAATTCCAGGACTGCAAATTAGACAACAGAATTCAGAGCCTGGAGCCTTTAGCTCAACGATTAATATTCGAGGTTTTGGCGAGCCTTTATATGTGATTGACGGGATCGTCCGAGACGGTGGAGTAGAATTTCAGCAGCTTAATCCCAATGATATTGAGAGTATTTCTGTGCTCAAAGATGCATCAGCTGCCATCTATGGACTAAATGCTGCCAATGGTGTCATTTTGGTCACAACCAAAAAGGGAAATAATAGTAAACCAACTTTTAATTATACCGGTACTGTCGGGTTTCAGCAGCCAACCAATGTACCCAAAATGGCCAATGCTGCTCAATATCTGGAGATGTACAACGATGCTATATTCTACCGTGATGGCGTTCATAGTATTAGTAAGGAAGAGTTGAATAAATGGAGGGAAGGAATTTCGGGGTATGAAAGCACCAATTGGTATGCGTCTACTTTCAAAAACACCGCAGTACAGCAACAACATGATTTTTCGGTTAGAGGCGGTACTGAGAATATTAATTATTTCACCAGTGTTGGTTATTTTAAAGAAGGGGGACTGTTTAAAAGTGGAGATATGGGGTATGATCGATATACCTTTAGAAGCAATTTATCCGCCAAATTGAGCAATCGACTCAAAGCAGATGTTATGGTATCCGGAAGAAGGGGGAAACGTGAGTTCCCAGGGGGTGATGGTTTCATTTGGATGTATAAAGGCACCATTATCAGTAGACCCAATGAATCTCCTTATATCAATGGCGATCCTAATTACCCTGCCAATATCTACAATCAGCAAAATGCAGTCGTGATGTCCCAGCGTGACTATGCCGGATATACCGAAGATCGGAACAAAAACTTTCAATCCGCGATTACGCTTACATATGATGTTCCTTTTGTTGAAGGAATGAAAGCGTTGGGAACTATTTCATATGATAGCTACAATGTGTTCAATAAAAATGTTTGGAAGAATTATCGTATTTACAACCCAGATTTAAGCTCTTTAGTCTACAATAATCCTCGGATAGCCAATAATGCGGATGACGCGGAGCGAATGGTTTTTCAAGGGCAACTGAATTATGATAGAACATTTGCCGAACAACATAATATTAGTGCAACTGCGGTTTTTGAGTTGAAGAAATATACCAAAAAACATGCATATCTGTGGCGGGAATATGAGTTTTTTACAACGGATATTGTCGACTACGCCTCTGGAAGGCAAATTAATAACGGAAATGAGTTCGAAGAACGCAATATGTCCTACATCGGCCGTGTCAATTATGATTTTAAAGGTAAATATCTGTTAGGAAGCTCATTTAGATATGATGGATCTTATCGTTACGCACCAGGCAAACGATGGGGATTCTTCCCAAGTGTATCTGCTGGGTGGCGAATCTCAGAAGAAAGCTTTATCAAAAACAATCTGCCATTCGTGAACAATTTGAAAATTAGAGGTTCTTATGGTAGTATAGGGGAGAATGTGGGCGACCCTTTTCAACATATCCTTGGTTTTACGCCACAGACGAACGAAGGTGCAGAGTTTATTAACGGATCCTACACCGGTGGGTTGAGTGCTCCTGGAGTCATCAATCCCAACTTTACTTGGGTAGAGTCCACAATCGCAGACATAGGAGCGGAAGCTACCTTATTCCGTGGTAAACTAAGTTTTGAAGTGGATTACTATCAGCGTAAAAAGACAGGAAAACCCATTGTTAGAAGCGGTGGACTACCCAATACATTTGGTGGGTCTATGCCGGTCGAAAATTTTGAGAGTGAGCTGACTAGAGGGTTCGACTTTGTGATATCTCACCAGAATCAACTACGTGACTTTAAGTATGGGCTGAGCTTCAATATGAATTTAGCCAGGACCAAGCATCAGATTGTAGACAAGGCCGAAGCCAATAGCAGTTATGAGCGTTGGAGAAATGGATATGTGGACCGTTGGAACGATTTGGAGTGGGGATTCAACAAAACCGGCCAATTTCAGAATTATGAACAGATTTACAACGGTATTGTATATGGTGGAGACAGGGGTAATACCCAAGTATTGCCCGGAGATTTTACTTACGAGGACGTCAATGGCGACGGAGTAATCGATGATAAAGATTTAATGCCAATCTTCAGAAATCGTGTCCCTAAGATGTTCTATGGCTTTGTATTAAATGGTGAATGGAAAAATATAGATCTCAACATGGTCTTTCAAGGAGCTTCCCTATACAGCATGCGATTCAATGAAGTATTTTCCCAAATGTTTTTCAACAACGGCAATTTACCCGCGTATTTCTATGATAGGTGGCACCTAGCTGATCCATATGATTCCAACAGCGAGTGGGTAGCTGGTGAATGGCCTGCCAATCGATTTGCTGAGCATATGGGTGCCAACTATCGGGAAAGCAGTGCTTGGCGAATGAAAGCCGATTATCTTCGCCTCAAAAGTATAGAAGTAGGTTACCGAATCCCACTTAAAGCATCCGAAAAGCGTTTTATAAACAGCATTCGTGTATATGCCAATGCACACAACCTATTGACCTTTGCGGACTCATTCATCAAGCAGTTTGACCCTGAACGATTCGAGGGCGATTATCAAGCTGGATACAACTACCCACTAATCAAGAGCTATAATTTTGGTGTTAACGTTACCTTTTAAATTTATTGAATTATGAAATATCATCAAATATTTGGAGCATTATGCAGCATACTCTTGATGTTTTGCATCGGTTGTTCAGATTATCTAGATGTTACCCCCCGAAATAAGATTCCTGGGGATGCTGTACTATCAGATCCTAATGGCGTCAAGGCTTTCTTGGCTAACCTGTATTATCAAGCACCTATTGAAGACCATGTATACCTCCCACGTGCAGGATTCAATGCCCGTGGTAATACCGGATTTCTATCCTTGGCCCAATATGGTATGGAGGCAATCCACTCCGAGTGGCCAAACTGGAACGAGTATGCGAACGATTGGTGGGAGAAAGGGTACAAATTGAATAGAAGTATCAATATTCTTCTACAGGCTATTCCTAGTTTAACCATCGCCGATAGCGAAAAACAAATTTTAGAAGGTGAAGCTGCTTTCTTGAGAGCTTATACCTATTTTGGGCTTGCCAAAAGGTATGGTGGAGTACCTCTCATTTTGGAAAATAAAGACTTTACCAACGACTTTGAAATGTTGAAAGTACCGAGAAGCACCGAGTTGGAAACCTGGGACCTTATTTTAAAGGAGTGTGATAAAGCAATTGCTACGCTCCCAGAATCACATGCAAATGGGGAGGAGGATAAACGTAGGGCAACCAAATGGGCAGCTTATGCCTTGAAATCTAGAGTGGCATTACACGCCGCTTCGGTTGCCAAATATTGGAGAAGAGCACCCCTCTCAGGTGAAGCAGTATCCAAAGGGTTGGTCGGTATGGAAGCGAGTGTTGCGAACCGTTTTTATAGTGCTTCGATAGAAGCTGCCTTGGCTATTATGAATGCTGGAAAATTCTCATTATATAAAGCACAACCTACAACTCCTGCGGAAGCCACAAAGAATTATCAAGAGATGTTCGTTGACCCTAGTTTGGCTAGTACTGAAACAATTTTTATAAAAGGCTATGCTCAGGTAGGCAACAACTTGTCCCATGATTTGGACGGTTGGAATGGCCCAAATCAAACTTCTGAAGGATTTCCGCATAGAGGGCGTACTAATCCCATCCTTGAGTTGGTCGATCTCTATGAAAGCTACGATAATCCAGGCCACGCTGCTCCAATCGTCACGACGATGGACGGCAAGGTATCTGTACCAGAAGGGTATAAAGCGTCTGTAGCATATAGACATTTTGATAGTCCAGATGAAATTTTCAAAAATAAGGACGCTCGTTTTTTTGCATCCATCACTTATCCCAATTCGACATGGAAGAATCAGTCTATTGTCATTCAAGGTGGTATTGTCCGTCCTGATGGATCTCTATTGGATAGTAGGGGTGAGGTCACAGCTGGCGGTGCGACTTATTATACCTATGGAAAAGAGTTCGCAAATCAGTATTCAGGATTTGACGGGTCGGCCGATATGACTCGTACTGGATTTTTGATGCGCAAGTTTATGACTGAAAATAATCGGTATGCTACTTGGTTACAATCTACCACAGATTTCATCGACATGCGTTATGCAGAGGTATTGCTCAATTTTGCCGAAGCTGTGGTAGAGAGTGGTTACAGCGAGCACAATGCTACCAACCTAGCTGCAAAGGCAATAAATGATATTCGGTTTCGAGCTGGTCATACAGTAGCGGTAGCTTTAACTTTGGATAATGTAATACGTGAACGTACCGTGGAACTGGCTTTTGAGAATAAGGGATATTGGGACTTGATACGTAGGCGGACATTCCATACCACTTTCAATGATAAGATTAAGCAAGCATTGGTCCCATTGTTGGATCTTAGAGGTGTAAAACCACAGTATATCTATGTCCGGAAGAATGTTCCGGGAGCCAATAGCTTGAATTTTCCAGAAAAGGACTATTACAGACATATTCCAAATGTGTCTGGAAATGGTGTTATTCAAAATCCTCAACATTAATCTTAAAAATTCAATACAATGAAGAAAATCATCCAATTAGTAGCAATGGCTGTACTGGGATTGAGCGTGTCCTCTTGTGAACTGAGCGAGATTGACAATTACGACAGTCCTAATGCGACCCTCTCGGGCGGTATCTATGATAAAGAAACCAATGAGCTCGTCCAGCAAGATATCATTCGAGGGATGCAGATCGAATACATAGAGCACGGATTCAGTAATCCACAGACACAATACATTGTTGTAAAAAACGATGGTTCCTATAGGAACAACCTCATGTTTGCCAATACATACTCCATTCGACCTGTTCGAGGCAATTTTGTCCCAATCGAAAGTCAAGAGGTACAAGTCAAAGGTGATACCGAAGTCGATTTTAAGGTGCAACCATATATTCGCATCCGCAACAGCAGTATCAAGCAAGAAGGAAACAAAATTGTTGGAACCTTTCAGATTCAACAGACAGTGACCAATCCGGTCAAGCGTATTGGTCTTTTTGCGCATAGTGAGTTGAATGTGGGTGAACCTCTTAACTTGGTGAGTAGCCAATTGGATATCAATGCACAGACAAACGAGTCTCAGATCTACCGTTTAGAAATTGATTTGGACACGAATAGCGCAAGGCTAGGGAAAGGAAAGTCTTTTTTCTTTCGTATAGGCGCATTGATTGATGCCAGTGAGGCGAAATTCAATTATGCTCCTGCATTGCGACTTGTTATTCAATAATTGCAGGTACAAAGATACTCGCAGGTTGATAATATGTTTAGTTAGTGAAAAGCTATCCAGATAGGACCAAGACAAAGTGCCATGTAAATGATGGTCAACAAAGGTAGGCCTGTCTGGATCGGCTTTTTTCAAAATAGAGATTTTTATGATAGCAATACTTAGAAACATTTTCCTTTATTTGTTAGCGCTTTCTTGCGCAGGGTGCGTCTCCGTCAAGCAGGGGACGGGACCATCCGATGCCGTAAACCCCTATATGGGAAATATCAGTCATTTGCTTGTCCCGACATATCCCACTATACACTTACCCAATAGCATGCTCCGGGTATACCCCGAACGACAGGACAACACCAGTGATCAACTTTACGGCTTGCCCGTCATGGTCACCAGTCATAGGGGGAGGTCAGCTTTCAATCTTAGTGTAGTAGATGGTACTGGAGTCGGTCGCTTCGACCGAGTATACGCTCTAGACTACGACAACGAGGTCATAAAGCCCCACCTATATACTTCAACGTTGGAGAATGGGGATATGGAAGTCCGCTACGCGCCATCCCATCAGTCGGCAATCTATGAAGTCACCTTTGTCCAACCCTATAGCCCTACGTTGGTGCTGAATACACGTGCTGGAACAATATCTGTGGTTGGTAATAGCATCTTTGCAACCCAGCAGATTGAGAATAATACCACTGTCTTCCTATTTGCCGAAGTAGATCAAGCTCCGATTCAAGCAGGGACACTTTCCCAGCAGGGGCACGTCCAACCCAATACTACCGTGACAGCATCTGACGATGCTACTGTTGTGATGCAATTTAAAGCCCATACTAGGCAGTTAAAGATTCGTTATGGCATTTCCTTTATTAGTTTGGAGCAAGCCGAACGAAACCTAAGGAGGGAAATAGAGGGTTTTAATCTTGATCTGATTGCCGAACGAGGAAGAAAGCTTTGGGATAGTACCTTAGGAAAAATAGATGTTAAAGCGCTATCCGAGGACGATAGACAAGTCTTTTACACGTCGTTGTATCGATGTTTCGAGCGTCCAGTCAATATTTCCGAAGACGGACGCTATTACAGTGCATTTGACGGTCAAGTGCATACAGACAGTCGTCCCTTCTATACGGACGATTGGATTTGGGATACGTATAGAGCCACACATCCACTGCGACTACTTATTGACCAGAAAGTAGAGGCAGATATCATTCAATCTTTTGTCAGGATGGCCCAGCAAATGAACGACCTGTGGCTTCCTACTTTTCCCGAAATCACTGGCGATTCTCGACGGATGAACTCCAATCATGGAGTTGCAACCATTGCTGATGCCTATTTTAAGGGACTTAAGGACTTTGATGTCGCGACCGCCTATGAGAGCGGAAGGCGTGCTATCGAAGAGAAGACCTTAGCCCCTTGGTCAGCCGCACGTGCTGGCTGGTTGGACGATTTCTATAAAGAGCACGGCTACATACCAGCACTGCATCCAGGTGAAGAAGAGACCGTACCTGAAGTCCATCATTTTGAAAAACGCCAACCTATAGCCGTTACGTTAGGTACAGCATATGATGAATGGTGTCTTTCGCGATTAGCAAAGGCATTGGGTAAAGAACAGGATTATCAACGGTATGCAGAGCATGCCCTCAATTATCGCAATGTGTTCAATGCCGAAACCAAGTTCTTCCATCCAAAAGACAAGGATGGAAATTTCATCACGCCGTTTGACTATCGCTACGCTGGTGGACAAGGAGCTCGGGAATATTACGGCGAAAACAACGGTTGGGTATACCGATGGGATGTACCACATAACGTTGATGACCTGGTCAAACTGATGGGAGGGAGAGAGTCCTTCATAGTTAATTTGGATCAGACGTTTAGAGAAGGACTAGGTAAAAGCAAATTTGAATTCTACAGTCACCTCCCTGATCATACAGGTAACGTTGGACAGTATTCTATGGCTAATGAACCGAGCCTGCACATCCCTTATCTGTACAACTATGCTGGTCAACCTTGGAAGTCACAAAAGCGTATCCATCAACTGATACATCAATGGTTTAGAAACGACCTCATGGGCATGCCAGGCGATGAGGATGGGGGTGGAATGTCCGCTTTTGTCGTATTTTCCATGCTTGGATTTTATCCGGTCACACCGGGTTTGCCTGTGTACGTATTTGGTACCCCTTTTTTCAAAGAATCCAGTATGGCGCTTCCAGACAGCAAAGTCCTTACTGTGAAGGCCATCAATCTATCCAAGCAAAATAAATACATACAAGCAGTCAAGATTAATGGTCAGCCGTGGAATAAACCTTGGTTTTCACATGAGGATATTTCCGCAGGAGCCACTATTGAACTGACGATGGACAAATATCCCAATAAACAATGGGGGGCTGCCGAGCAGAGCGCACCTCCGTCATTCGTATTTTAGTAGTCCATCTTTATGTAGCGGTTGACACATACGGTTATAAAGGTTTATCATGGATTCGTTTCCAGTTCATAATTTAACATTAACAAAGGCCTAGCCCATTTTATTGCAGTGCTGGGTCTTTGTTATGGTAATTAGATTATTGACGTTCTACAATCTAATGATATGTGCAAAGTTCCTTCCTTCATCAAAGTTTTGATACATATGAAATTTCTTTCGTAATTTTAGGAATAGAACATTTAACCAATTGGCTATGCAATCCCAATCATATCTTCCGCATGAGTCGCTAAGGCCTTACGTTCAATGTTTCGTGTATTCATGTGTTGGAGATCCAAACGATGTTGGATTACAGGAACTAGATCTTTTTCCCGTAGGATACAGTCTTATGGCATTTATTCTTAAAGAGAGCCATCAACTTTTTAATTCCGGCACTAACAAGAGTTATGATGTCCGATTTAATTTTACAGGACAATTGGATCGATACCATCATCTTTTAGCATCGTCTTCGTCAATGGTCTATGTGCTATTCAAGCCCCATGGAGCCTATCAATTGTTGGGTATTCCGCAACATTTGCTTAAAAACGAATGTACATCGTTATTCGATTTATTGGGCAGCAGTATTCATGAAATATTTTCCAAGATGGAAGACCAAGCACATAATCCCAAGGTTGTGATTGCTCTCCTAGAACAGTGGCTGTTGCAGCAGTTCCACGGGCATCGTCATCTGGATACCAACCGTATTCGCCTGGCCTGTGAGGAGATTATCCTGCACAAGGGGAAGCTGTCTATTCAAGAATTGAATAGTACTTGTGGTATGTCTAAGAGTTCTATGGAACATTATTTTAAAGAGCAGGTGGGCCTTTCTCCAAAGGTTTATAGCCGCATTGTACGTTTTAATCAATTGAATAGGTTCTTACGGGCAGGCGCTAGTACTGATTGGATGGAGATTGTGGATCGCTATGGCTATTTCGACCAGTCCCATTTTATCCACGAGTTCAAGCATTTCTTTGGATATTCACCTTCCCAAATGCATTTAAGTTACCAAAATCTCGCTGAGCATATCACCTCCATCGATAAATAGCCGCTTTGTCATTCTGTATCACCCTTGATAAGTTTGGGCTTTTTTACAATCTAATTCTTTGCAAGTAACCTAATTTTACCTTTGAAAGGAGATGGAAGCTTTGCTTATCTATGGAGTCCACTTCTCTCTCGTGTATGGACTAATTAATTGAGGTTATGAAAAAAAAATGGGTTAATATCATATTGATACTCGTCGTAGCATCATCAGTCGCTGAGGGCCAATTGCTGGATAAAATTGGTAAGAAAGTAGAGCAGAAAGTAAATCAACGCATTGACCGTAAGACCGACAAAGCGATTGATAAGACCTTGGACAAAGCTGAAGACGTTATTGAAGGGAGCTCCACTATGTCTAAGCCATCCACTAGACCCGAGAAGAATGGAAGTACAAGGGTAGGCGCTGTTGACTCACCTATGGCCGATGACTTCAGCTATGACTCGAAATTTGACTTTGTTCCAGGAGATAAGATTCTGTTTTATGACGATTTCGAACATGAGGCTATCGGCGATTTCCCTTCACGATGGAGTACGAATGGTGCTGGTGAGGTCGTATCCCTAAAGAGTGAGCAAGGTAAATGGCTCAGAATACCCGACAATAGCATTAGTTTTCCAGAGCTAGGAAGCCTACTTCCCCAGCACTTTACCATCGAGTTTGATTTGTATTACCCTGAGACAGGTAAAAGACCACCGATTACATTTGGATTTACCGAAGTGGCATTCCCAGATAGAACCCCATTGCAGCATAAAAATATTTTCTATTTTTTAATTCCGCCCTCGGTCAAACAAGCTATTGGTTACAGCATGACTATGTATTCTGGAAGAGAGACAATGTTGGAATGGCCAGTTGACAAAAGCGTGAACATCAAAAACCATATCAGTATTGCAGTCAACGGTACTAGAGTGAGATTGTACATTCAAGGTCGTAAGATTGTTGATTTACCCAAAGGGTTTGATAAAGCAACCTATCGCAACAATTTTCACTTTCGTTCAGCACAACTATTGCCCAAGGCTACAGATGCCTTCTATATCAGTAATCTACGCATAGCCGAGACTGATAAGGACGCTAGGAGTTTGCTTGCTGAAGGTGGCAAGTACAGCACCACGGGCATTTATTTCAATACTGGTACAGCCGTAATCAAGCCGCAATCTCAAGCTGTACTCAAAGAACTGGCAGCCCTGTTAAATGAAAATAGCGAGCTGCGCCTACTTATCGTCGGCCATACAGACAATGTGGGTAATACGGCCACTAATCTAAGACTATCTGAGCAACGAGCCATTGCCGTCAAGACAGCTCTGTGTACGCACTTTGGTATTGAAGACCAACGGCTATCGATTATAGGAAAGGGGCAGTCCGACCCTGTGGCAGACAACCAGACAGTAGAAGGACGGGCACAAAATAGAAGAGTCGAGTTTTTACGACAGTAAATGCTTGTTAAGGGAAGCGTATTGGAAATCATGCATATTAATTTAAAAAAAACATATAAAATGGATATCACAATGAGATTACTCACCGTTGCGCTTTGCATCACCATGTTTAGTATGTGTGGTAAAAAATCTGACAATGAGCCAGAGGTGTCAGATAAAGAGCTTTTTGTGTATGTTGGGGGAGGCGAGTCTATCGCAGGTAAGACAGTAGCTAAGTACTGGCGAAATGGAAAAGAAACCCTTCTTTCCGATCGTGAGTTTTCTACCTCTATCTCAGCAATTGCAGTATCTGAAGGTACCGTTTATAGCGCAGGGACTATGTACAACGGAATGTCTAATATTGCACTATATTGGAAGAACAACCAACAGATGCTGCTTACTCCGACAACTAGCAGTGCAAATGCCTTCGGTATCGCAGTCTCCGAGGATGATGTTTACGTGGTAGGGGCCGAAAAAAGCGCCGCTAGCTTCGAAGCCAAATATTGGAAAAATGGTGCGCCTGTATCTCTGAGCAATGGAGCATACAATACATACGGTCGAGGTATAGCAGTATCGGGTCCAGATGTATATGTGGCTGGTTATGAAAATAACAGTACAGGATCTATTGCTAAATACTGGAAGAATACTGTCGCCGTTCCATTGAGTGAACCAGGTGCTTTTAACTATGCTATGGATATAGCTGTGAAAGGTGAGGACCTATATGTAGCTGGATATGCCACTGTCGGAAGCAACACAATAGCCAAGTATTGGAAAAATACGGAACCGATATTGTTGAGTGATGCGTCTAGCTATGCACAAGCTCATGCGATCTTTATCGCTGGGCAAGATGTATACGTAGCAGGGTTTGAACACAACAGCGAAAATGTGTCTGTGGCTAAATATTGGAAAAATGGTGTTGCGATACCGCTGTCGGATGGACGTTTTCAAGAAAATGCTAGAGCAATCTACATCTTGAATGGTGATGTATATGTGGCCGGATTTCAGGTCAAGAACGGAATCACTTTGGCTAAATATTGGAAAAATGGAAAAGAAGTGTTTGTTGGAACAGGCGACAACCATGCTACACTTAGCAGTATAGTGGTGGTCCAATGAAGACTTCGGTTGTACATATTGCTAGACAGCGATCAGTTACTAACTAAAGATATGATTTATGAAATATATACTCCTTGTAATATTTTTTATCTTTTTCCAGACGACAGATGCCCAAGAAGAGAAAAAAGTAGAAGTATTCGAAAAGCCAGAAAATGCAAAGCCTTTTCAACCTAACGACAAGCTATGCTTCGATTATCAGGTTGTTTTTAGTGGTGTGTTCAATGGTCGGCCTACTACCGGCTGTTTCTTTATCAATATCGAGATTGGTGCCGTTTTGAGCTTCGGATTTGATCAAGCTACTCAGTCAGGTTGCAACTATGATTTCCAAAGTAAGGATTTCAATGCTTTTCTCTACACGCTTAAAGGGAATACTTATACCTACTATAATAATATAGAGCGAGAACCCAGGTCCAAGATCGAGACGATTAATCACTATGTTCGCACGGGGAATACGGAGTCGGCAAGTCCTGAAAATATGTATGTGGGGAAGAAATTCTACCATAAAGATTATGCAAAAGAATTCGGAGGTGCTCAGTTTAAAGGGCAACAATATGTTTCAGATAATGGTGGTATATCTATTTTCGTTCTGGTTGACGAAAACTTTCCCGATAGTTTCGAATCTTACCAATTTTTGGGAGCTTATGGCATTGGCTTCATCCATACTTCCAAAGGTACCTATTTAGTATTAGGGTATCAACAAGACAAAACCGAATCAGCCATCGTTGATCTGAAGAAAATTGCTGGAAGTGAATGCTTTTTCGCGGCAAATTTCAGAAAGGAGGAACTTACCCGTACATCCATGCACTTGGAAGAAACAGATGGGTACTCAATGGATATTGAAAAAAATATCGCTAAAGCGAAAGTCTTGGCTAGCAGTTGCGCGGCTTTAAAGCTTAAATTTCATGAAGAACAAAAACGTCAGAATGATGAAAAAGCTACCCAATTACATTATTTAAAAACAAATAAAGTGGATTATAAAAGCCAAAAAGATTTACAAAAAGCCTATGGCAAATATGATCCATTTGAAGTCTTTGTCCTAATGCGAATGGAGGCAGAATATAAACTTTGTCAGATAGACGAGTATTTGAGTCGTGAGCTTGATAATATTGAAGAAATAAACAAGGCGATTAAGCGAAAACAATGCCTTTTTCAAAAGGTAACCAAATTGAAGGCTATCGAATCCAAGGTTGCTTCGGCGAAGCATGCTTATCGAAATGATGATCGTGGATGGAAGGCGGAGCAAAAAAAATCGCTAATGGCCATACATCAGACAATCAAGGAACATCTATGTAACTGATTCCATTTTTTACAGAAGCTTTCAAGCATATTTCCTCTACAAATTATAGCTAGTAGCGATAATGAGATTTTTTTGTATCTTGTATCCATTAGACGAACAAGTCTACCGGCTAAATTATTGACCTAACCTTCACGTAATGATGATTGATATGCTTAGAAATACAATGCACCTAGAAAAATATACCGTACATGGATTTGTTATCCTCTTAGTGGTATTAGGAAGCATTTTACCAATTAGCACTTTCGCCGATAAGCCTCCCAAAAAGGTTGTGATTGCATATGTAACATCGTGGACTAGCGTAGTTCCCGATCCTCATCATATCACGCATATCAACTATGCTTTTGGCCACGTTAATGATAGCTTTGACGGCATTCGTATTGACAACGAATCTAGACTAAAGACAATTGTGACTTTGAAGCAAAAGAATCCCGATCTCAAGGTTTTGCTATCTATTGGAGGTTGGGGGAGCGGGAGGTTTAGTGAAATGGCTGCAGACGAGTCGCGACGAGAGAAGTTTTCAAAAGATTGCGCTAGAGTAGTGAAGGTATTTAATTTAGATGGTATAGATATCGATTGGGAGTATCCGTCCAGTAACGCGGCGGGGATATCATCCTCCCAGGCCGATACGCACAATTTTACGTTGTTGATGAAAGATATAAGAAGTGCTATTGGAAATAAGCAACTGTTGACATTGGCCTCAGCAGCGAATGGGAAATACATTGCATTTGGTGATATCGTTCCTTATGTGGATTTCGTGAATATCATGACCTATGATTCTGGGGGGCCACCTTATCACCATGCTAGTCTATATCGATCGGAAATGTCTGGAAATGTGACCTGTGAGGAGGCTGTAGATGCACATGTAGCAGCTGGTATGCCTATAGAGATGCTTGTTTTGGGTATTCCGTTTTACGGACGTGGAAACAAAACCGAAATTAAGAATTTTATTGATTACAAGGATCTTTTACAATTGGAGGGATTCGAAAGAAAATGGGACGAGAAAGCTAAGGCCGCTTACATGTTGAATGACAAAGGCGATTTCGTGTTGACTTACGAGACTCCCGAATCTATTGTTCTTAAATGCAAGTATATAATGGAAAAAGGTTTGCGGGGAGCAATGTATTGGGAATATGGTGGCGATACTGATCAAGGCATACTGCGTAGTACGGTTTATAAAGGGGTAATGAAATAGATAGAGGAACGATAGCCTCCATTTAAAACTTGTCACCAAGGCTAAGTTATAGGCTAATTAGGGGAGGAATTGATATGTACGTCCCCTTTATAATTCTTTTGTTTTATAGGGATACAATATACATTCTTCTATTTCAGGAGGGGAGGCTTTGCCATTTTTATGGTAGATAAAAAATCTGTTTCCATCTCTCCACAAATAAGAAAGGCCCAACTTCCGTGGGACCTTTCTTATTTGTGGAGCCGGAGAGATTCGAACTCTCGTCCAGTCATGGTACTGTATACGCTTTCTACATGCTTAGCTTCTCTTTGGTTGTCGGGAGAGGGAAGGTGAGTTGCGAACCTATACCTTTCTCCGTATTTGCTGTTTCTCACCGCTGCTTAGCAAAATCACAGTGGCCAGTTCTATTGTTCGATGCCCCGAGTGTTAAACCAAAGAACAGGATCTAACGGGACAAATAGCTATGTTAAGTCTAACTTAAGCAGCTAAGGCGTAGTTTTCTTCGCCAGTTGTAATTCTGAAAGTTCCGATTAAAGTGCTCTACTAACAACGCACTGCATGCTTACATAACCGTCTCCATCCTGTCAATTCCGGTCGACCCCATTCAGTTATTGTAATCACTACAAAAGTAGTTAAAATCGACGGTATATACAAGTTGTGGCCGTTTAAGCATGGATTGGACTCATCCAAAATAGAAAATATGGAGGAGATGTAAAAGGGGAATATTAGTGCGACTTAACGTGTGAAAAATCATATGTATTGGACTAAAAGGTTTATTAGGTGGTATTTAGGAAATTAATTCGTATATTAGAAAATACGATTTACGATAAAACAAATGCAGTTTTGATTTGTTTATGCTTTGATAAAATTATAATTAAAAATATATAAAAAGATAAAAAATGGCCAAGTCAAAATCATCCAATGAAAAAAAAGACAAGAAGGAGAAAGAAGTGGCTCCACTTGTAAAAGGAAAAAAAGCAGATGCAAAAAAGTCTGAAAAGAAGAAAGTAGAAGACACAAATGCAGTTGCTACTAAGAAAAAAGATACTACCAAGAAAAAGGTAGATGCAAAAAAGGCTAAAGATAAAGCTAAGAAAACTAAGAGTAAACAAAAGGATTCTAAACTCGAAAAAGCCTATAAAAAATTGACGAAAGAGGTGAAATCTTTGGTTGGTAAATTGAAAGCGAATGTAGAGTCAGCGGTCGAGCAGGTCACTAGTGATAAAAGTGCAGATAAGAAAGCCGTAAGTCCTAAAAAGATTGCAACCAAAGCCCCAGCAGTAAAGGTAAGTCCATCGTCACCAAAAAATGCGACTAAGGCTAAGCCAGTGGCAAAACCAGCTACTGCTACAAAATCAAATGTGCCAGCAGCAAAAACCGTAGCGACAAAAGCTCCTGTTGCAAGTAAAGCAGTAGCTTCGTCTAAAACCGTACCTGCTAAAGCCCCTGTAGCAAAAGCAACTACAGCTGCTAAGACAACTAGTACACCAACTAAAATAACCACACCTGCTAAGGCATCTGCAGTTAAGACAGCCACACCAGCAAAGGCAGCAGCACCAGTTAAAAGTGCCGCGATAAAGGCGCCCACTTCAAAAGCACCTATAGCTAAATCAACAGCTCCCGCAGCGAAACCCGCAGCACCAACAAAAACTGTAGCGGCAAAATCTCCAGCGGCGAAAGCACCTGCTAAGGTTGCTCCGAAGAGCCCTGCAGTAAAGCCTGTGGCTTCTAAGACCCCAACGGCGAAGGCCGCAAGCCCCGCTGCGAAACCTGCACCAGCTAAAAAAGTAGCTCCTGCAGCGACTAAATCAGCTGCACCGAAAGCGACCACTCCTGCTGCGAAAGCGGCCACTCCTGCAAAAAAGGTGGCGGCCACGGTGGTTAAAAGTACACCTGCTCCTACAGCTGAAACTAAAGCACCTGCAACAAACGCTGCTGCTCAATCAGCAACAGAAAATAAGGATGCATAAGCACCTTTGTGTTGACAAATTAAAAGGGGCGAAAGTTTATAACTTTCGCCCCTTTTAATTTATATCAGCCCTGCTCGTTTGAGTAGAGCTTCTGGACGTGGTTCCTGTCCTCTGAAGCGTTTGTAAAGCTCCATCGGATGCTCCGTACCCCCTTTGGATAAAATATTGTCCTTGAACTTAGTGGCGATTGTCCTGTTGAAGATACCATTCTCCTTGAAATACTCAAAGGCATCAGCATCGAGTACCTCAGCCCATTTGTAACTATAATATCCAGAAGAATATCCGCCATTAAAAATGTGTGAGAATGCAGGACTCATAGCGTTTTTCGCTACATCAGGATACAGTTGAGTGGCTGCAAATTGCTCATTTTCGAAGGATTTAAGGTCCGTAACCATTTGCGGATCTTGACCATGCCAGCCCATATCTAGCATGCCGAAGCTAAGTTGTCTTAAGGTTGCCATCCCTTCTAAGAATGAAGCACTATCTTTTATTTTCTGTACCAACTCCATCGGAATTTCGGTGCCCTGCTCATAGTGTTTAGCAAATAATGCCAATGCTTCTTTTTCATAGCACCAATTTTCCATGATTTGACTGGGCAATTCTACGAAGTCCCAATACACGGATGTCCCGGAGAGAGTGGGGTAGGTTGTATTGGCAAGCATTCCGTGTAAAGCATGTCCAAATTCATGAAATAGTGTTGTGACCTCATTGAAAGTAAGCAAGGAAGGCTTGGTGGCGGTGGGTGGAGTAAAATTGCATACAATAGATATATGAGGTCGCTCTTGTTGACCTGCTTTGCTGTATTGAGGCTTAAAGGATGTCATCCAGGCACCGTTACGCTTTCCCTTTCTTGGGAAAAAGTCTGCATAAAATACCGCCACAAAATTTCCCTTCTCGTCGTGTACTTCAAATGTTTGTACGTCTTTGTGATATTTATCAATCGTATGGATTTCATTGAATTGAATGCCAAAGAGTTTGTCTGCGACATCAAAAGCACCCTGTAGTACGTGTTCGAGTTGGAAATAGGATTTCAGCACCTCGTCATCTAACTGAAACTTTTGTTGTTTGAGTTTTTCTGCATAGTATGCTCCATCCCATTTTTCGAGTCTATCTATGCCGTCTTTTGCTTTTGCAAATGCTGTTAACTCGTTGAATTCTTGCTCTGCTGCTGGCTTCGCTTTAACCAATAGGTCATTTAAAAAGGTGTTTACTTTCGCAGGTGTCTGCGCCATACGTTCTTCCAGGACGAAATGTGCATGGGTGTCATATCCCAGTAATTGAGCACGACGGAATCGAAGTTTGGTAATCTTTAATATGTTGCCTTCATTGTTGTATTCATTTTGTTGAAAGGCTTTACGACCTGCAGCAATACTAATCTCCTTTCTTAAGTCCCTGTTGTCAGCATAGGTTACAAATGGGATATAGCTAGGGTAGTCCAATGTAAAGATCCATCCTTCCTTTTCATATGTTTGGGCAAGGGCACGTGCTGCTTCCTTTGCGCCATCAGGAAGTCCTGACAAATCTTTTTCATCGGTTAGATGCAGCTGATATGCATTTGTTTCAGCCAAGACATTTTCACCGAAAGTAAGTTTCAAAACTGCTAGCTCAGCATCGATATCCCGCAATATGTTTTTTTGTTCATCATTGAGCAATGCGCCATTGCGGACAAAGTCCTTATAGTTTTTCGTTAACAATGTTCGCTGTTCGACAGTTAGTTGCAAACTGTCTTTTTTATCGTACACTGCTTTGATTCTTTTGAAGAGCTCAAAATTCAATGTGATGTCATTGCTGAGTTCTGTCAGCTTGGGAGCGATTTGTTGTGCAATTTGATCAAGTTCATCGCTTGTCTCTGCTGAATGAAGATTGAAGAATATATTGGATATCCGATCTAGTGTCATTCCCGAATAGGCCAGTGCTCCAATGGTATTCTCAAACGTTGGGGCTTCAACCTGTTGGGTAATAGCTGTAATTTCTTCTCTAGTGGCATCAATAGCAGCTTCGAAAGCAGGAATATAGTGTTCGTTTTTTATTTTAGAAAATGGCGCAGTGTTGTGTACTGTGGCAAAGTGGTCTGTTAAAATACTCATAAGGTAAAAATAAGATTATAATTGCAAGTCGGGAGAGAAAAGTCATAATAATGGCGATAGGATGATTAAAAATTCCCCTAAACCGTGAAGGTATAGGGGAATATAAAAGGATTTGCGTTCGATTATTTGCTTTTCCGAATTGTAACTGCATTTTTATGGGCATGTAAACCTTCGAGCTCAGCTAAAATTTCGACTGTAGACCCTATTTGTTCAAGTCCTTCTTCAGAGATATGTTGGAAGGTGATTTTTTTGACAAATGAATCGACCGATACCCCAGAATATGATCGTGCATAACCTGAAGTAGGTAGGGTGTGATTGGTGCCAGATGCATAGTCTCCAGCACTCTCTGGCGTCAGGTGTCCCAAAAATACAGATCCGGCATTTAAAATCTGACTAGTCAGCGGTTTCCACTGATCCGATTCAATAATCAGGTGTTCAGGAGCATAGCTATTAGAAAACTTCATGCCTTCAACGAGATTGTCAACGATTACCCCATAGGAAGAGTCTAGTGCTTTTTTTGCCATCTCCCTTCTCGGGAGCACTGCGAGTTGATCCAACAAATGTTTATTGACTTCGTCGATAATTTGCTCGTTAGTCGCCACTAATACAGCTTGGCTATCCACGCCATGTTCGGCTTGCGCTAGCAAATCAGCCGCAACATATGCAGGGTTGGCCGATTCATCGGCGATAACCAATACTTCGGAAGGTCCTGCAGGCATATCAATACTGACATTGCTCATGCCTTGCACCAAACTTTTGGCCTTGGTGACAAATTGATTTCCTGGTCCAAAAATCTTATCCACTTTAGGGATGGTCTGTGTACCATAGGCCATTGCCGCGACGGCTTGTGCCCCGCCGACAAGATACACGCGTTCTATTTTTAATAATTTTAAGCAGTAGGCTACGAATCCATTAATCTTGCCACTTGCTTGTGGTGGTGAGCATACAACGATTTGTTTGCAACCTGCTATTCGAGCTGGGACACCCAACATCAAAAGCGTGCTGGGCAGTACTGCCGATCCGCCAGGAATGTATAGTCCCACTTTTTCAATGGGTCTTGGTTCACGCCAACACTTTACACCTGGCATGGTCTCTACCACACGTTCGCGCTTCAGTTGGTAGCTGTGAAATTTGTGAATATTGTGAAAAGCAATTTCCAACGCTCGCTGTTGGTCACGGTTAATGGTATATGCCAATTCGTCGATGTCATCCGCATCTAAATAGAGCTTATCTAAGCTTACTTTGTCAAATTGGGCAGCGTAGTCTATGAGCGATTGGTCCCCATGCGCACGCACTTGGGACATAATCTGCAAGACCGTGTCTTGTATTGCAGCCGAGGGGTCAGCATTTCGAGTCACCAATTCTGTTAATTGGTCCTCAGTAAGTTCATTATAGCGGTATTTCTTCAACATTTTTGTTTTGAGGCTTACATGATGATTTTTTCAATTGGCATCACGACTATTCCCTGCGCTCCAGCAGCCTTTAGCCTGTTGATTTTTTCCCAAAAATCGTCTTCACTAATTACGGTATGAACAGCCACCCATCCTTCTTCAGCGAGAGGCACTATTGTAGGACTCTTTACACCGTGGAGCAACGTTGTTACCGCAGATAGATTTTTTTTCTCAACATTCAGCACTACATATTTGGTTTCTTTAGCCATTAGGACTGATTCTATGCGTTGTACGAGTTCGCATAGGATATGATTGTCTTCGAGTCCCTTGCGGCCGATAAGTATAGCTTCCGAACGTCTTACATCAGCAAAAGGTTTCAATCCGTTGCTCTTAAGGGTACCTCCTGTAGACACAATATCACATATGGCATCGCTGAGCCCTAAACCTGGCGAGATTTCAACAGAACCTGATATAAGGCGGATGTCCGCATTGATATTGTACTCATCCAAGAAGTTTTTAAGAATTACCGGATAAGAAGTTGCGATGGCTTTGCCATTTAGATCTTTCAAATCTGCTATCGTACTGTCTTTGGGTATCGCTAGTTTTAGGGTACACTTGCCGAAACCAAGCCTTTTGATGTAGGAAACTTGCGCCTCTGACTCGTCAATCACATTTTCGCCTACGATCCCAAGATCGGCAATACCTTGCTCTACATATCCCGGTATATCATCATCCCGCAGGAACAGAATTTCCAATGGAAAGTTGGCGACCGAAGTAATGAGGGAGCTTTTGTAATTTTCAAAAACAAGACCACAATTTTTAAGGATTTGTACAGACTTTTCGTTTAATCTACCCGATTTTTGGATAGCTATTTTGAGATTTTTCAATGCTTTATAATGTTAGCCGTAAATTATTAATAAATAGGATTCAAACACTGGAGAAAAAATGCTTCACGTAGAAACACATCAATTACATATCGCCGCAGGGGCGATGATGAAAATGAAAGTGATGTACGCATGCAAAGTTCATGTTTGTCATTAATAATACGCCAAAAATAATCTTTTATTAATAGTAATCAAATAAAAAAGCGTTTTTTTTATGAGAATAGAAAATAACCTGCAATTGTCTACAATCCCCGTAATTTATTTCAGGGATTGTAGATGTATACCAGGAAGCATACTTTGGAAATTAGTCTAGTTTGTTTCCTTTAAGTATTCGCGCAGTACATATTGTAAGATACCATCATTTTTGTAATATTCTATCTCGATGGCCGAGTCCAAACGTGCCTTGACTTGAAAATCTATAGTGTTTCCATTTGGGTGAATAGCCTTGACATCTAGTGTCTTATGAGGGGTTAGTTCATCGGCCAAGCCAGCGATGGAGTATGTTTCCGTACCGTCCAATCCTAAAGACTCTGTATTTTGTCCCTCTAGAAATACCAGAGGTGCTACACCCATACCCACTAGGTTACTGCGATGTATACGTTCAAAACTTTCGGCGATAACAGCTTTCACGCCTAAGAGAAAGGTACCTTTCGCAGCCCAATCGCGTGAGGAGCCTGAACCATATTCTTTTCCAGCCAAGATTATCAGTGGGGTGTGGTCTTGCTGATAAGACATAGCTGTCTCATAGACGGTCTTGACCTCATTCGTAGGGAAATAACGACTAAAACCACCTTCTTTATCGACGATTTTGTTTTTGATACGTACGTTTGCAAATGTGCCGCGCATCATAACCTCGTGATTTCCTCTTCGGGAACCATATGAATTAAAGTCAGCGCGTTCTACGCCGTGGCCTGAGAGGTATTGACCAGCGGCCGTCTCTTCTTTAAACGAACCCGCAGGTGAAATATGGTCGGTAGTGACAGAATCGCCAAGGTATAACAGTACACGGGTATTTTGGATGTCGCTCACAGGTTGAGGCTCGGGGGCTAGGTTTTCAAAGAATGGCGATTCTTTGATATAAGTAGAGTGCTCGTCCCATTCGTAATTCTGATCGAGGCTCACTTCCAATTCTTGCCAGTCCGTCGACCCGTCGAAAATAATGTCATAAACTTCTTTAAAGTCTTCTTGTTTCACACAATCATTTATTGTATTGAGGATCTCTTCACGTGTAGGCCATATATCTTTTAAATACACAGGATTACCATTTGGGTCATAATCCAGTGGGTCGGAGAGGAGGTTGATGTCTACCCTTCCAACAAGCGCATAAGCGACCACTAGCATTGGAGACATAAGAAAGTTCATTTTGACCTGTGGATGTACGCGTGCTTCAAAGTTACGATTGCCAGATAATACCGACGCGACAATCAAATCTCCTTTATCCACTGCTTCAGCAATCTGTGGTGGTAGTGGCCCCGAGTTGCCAATACAGGATGTACATCCGTATCCAACAGTGTGGAAACGGAGGGCGTCAAGATCGGCATCCAATCCAGCTCGTTGTAAATATTGCGTGACCACTTTGGAACCCGGCGCTAGTGAAGTTTTTACCCATGATTTGGTGCGAAGGCCACGTTCTATGGCATTCCGCGCTAATAATCCTGCGCCAACCATCACTGCAGGGTTGGACGTATTGGTACAGCTTGTGATAGCGGCGATGACTATACTACCGTCACTTAGGATAAACTCTTTGTTCTTATGTTTGATCCTAACGGATTGAATAGCTTCTTGTTCAACCTGGAATGGCGTGTCGCCAGATATAGGAGTCTTTCCAAAGATGAACTCTGTTCCTGAACCACCATCCGCTAGCCACGCAGATTCGCGACGATCAACGACGGGGTGGTACTCTCGGTTGTGCTCCCTCTCCAATAGATCGGCAAACTTGCTGTTCAGTTCTTTAACGAAAATCTTATCCTGTGGACGTTTAGGTCCCGATACAGTCGGTTCTAATGTACTGAGGTCGAATTCGACGATGGAAGAGTATTGGATGGTCTCTTTACCTGTGCGCCAAAGCAAATTTTCCTTGCAATAGGTTTCTACGATTTGGATTTGCTCTTGAGATCTATTGGTGCCATGCATGTATTCCAAAGTGCGATTGTCTATTGGGAAATAGGTCACCGTGCAGCCAAACTCTGGAGACATGTTGGATATAGTTGCACGGTCTGTGACCGTTAGGTTGTCCAAGCCATCGCCATAGACTTCTACAAATTTTCCGACGACACCTTTGTCACGAAGTACTTTGGTGATAGATAGCACCATGTCAGTAGCAGTACATGCATCGGGAATGTGGCCATGGAGCTTGAGCCCAATGACCTCAGGACATGTAAAAAAAATGGGCTGCCCTAGCATAGCCGCTTCAGCCTCAATGCCACCAACACCCCATCCCATAACGCCAATTCCATTGACCATTGGCGTGTGGGAGTCTGTTCCTACAAGTGAGTCCGGAAAAAGCCAACCGTCACGGTCTATGACCCCTTTAGCGAGATATTCAAGATTGACTTGATGGCATATGCCCATGCCTGGAGGTACTACGGTGAAGTTGCGAAGCCCCTTTTGAGCCCATTTTAACAATTCGTATCGCTCGGTATTACGCTCATATTCTAACTGTACATTTTTATCATAGGAGTAATCTGTACCATAATAATCTACCTGTACAGAGTGGTCTATTACTAAATCTACAGGGATGGCGGGATTGATTTTTTGCCCATCTCTACCATGACGTACGTATTCCGCTCGTAGAGAGGCCATATCTACGACAGCAGGTACGCCTGTAAAGTCTTGCATAAGAATCCTCGCCGGTTTGAAAGGGATATCTTTGTCTACTGGTGCTGGGGTCCAGTTGACTAGTGTGTGTATATGTTCATCGGTAATGCTGAATCCATCGAAATTGCGTAATACATTTTCCAATAGAATTCGGATACTAAAAGGCAGGTGTTCGACCGAGCCTTCTGGCAGTTGCTTTAACGAGCTGTAATGGTACTGTTTACCATTGACGGACAGCTGCTGAAGTGATTTTGCTTTTGAATTGTTCATGGTTATCTCTCTTGATATAAGGTATAACAAGTTACTACTAAAATCGTTGGTAAAAAAGTGAAATAGTCGTTGTTACGCTATTAAGACAATCTGCGGACATTTGCATTACCGCTAATTATGTATCTTTGCTGCATGTCTTCAACTGTCATACAACAACAAGAAACCATAGTAGCATTGGCTACTGCTAGCGGTAATGGCGCTATTGCAGTCATCCGCCTCTCAGGAAAGCAGGCCATAGATATTGCAGATGAGGTCTTTAAAGGTAAGAACCTACTTGAGCAACCATCACATACCGTACATTTTGGGACAATCCGCGATGGTAATGAAATCTTGGATGAAGTATTGGTCACCTTGTTTATAGGCCCCCACTCTTACACGAAGGAGAATATCGTGGAGATTTCTACCCACAATTCAAAATATATCATTGAAAGAATCATCCATTTGTTGATAAAAAAGGGAGCTCGTGCAGCGCGAGCGGGTGAATTTACTTTAAGGGCTTTTTTGAATGGAGGAATGGATCTTTCTCAGGCGGAAGCTGTGGCCGATCTAATCGCCTCAAACTCGGCGGCTTCACACCAGATAGCGATGCAACAAATGCGAGGCGGTTTTTCCAGCCAGTTGAAACAATTACGCGAAGATTTGATTCACTTTGCATCATTGATCGAGCTGGAGTTGGATTTTTCTGAGGAGGATGTCGAATTTGCAAATCGGGACCAGCTTAAAGACTTGATTGTCAGGATTGCAGCGGTAATCCGCAGATTGGTCCAATCCTTTGAGCAAGGAAATGTGTTGAAGAATGGTGTACCTGTTGTCATTGCCGGAAAACCGAACGTCGGGAAATCTACTTTATTGAATGCGCTTTTAAACGAAGAGCGGGCCATTGTTTCGGATATTGCAGGTACGACACGTGATACCATCGAAGATGAAATTAATATACATGGTGTCACTTTTCGATTTATTGACACGGCTGGAATCCGAGAGACAGTAGATGTTATAGAGGCCAAAGGAGTGGAGCGTACTCGGGAGAAGATGAAATTGGCTAGACTGATTGTTTATTTGTTCGATCCTATACAGGATACGGTTTCAGAGGTGCAGCAGCAATTGCAGGAGGTCCGAAGTCTAGAGATCCCTTTTGTGACTATCATCAATAAGAGTGATTTACTAACGGACCAACAAAAAGCAAGTTATGCTTTACTTAACCCGATTTATATATCTGCAAAAGAGAAAATTGGCGTAGAAGAGTTGAAAGACGAGTTGTTGAATCAAGTCAATCTTGCTAACCTCAATACGGATGATGTGATGGTTACGAATATTCGCCATGTAGAGGCATTACAGCAGACTCAAGAATCCTTGGATAGAGTGCTGTTCGGAATTGATAATCCGGTGACCTCCGATTTCTTAGCCATGGATATTCGGCAAGCTCTACATCATCTAGGAGAGATTACGGGCTCCGTATCAACGGATGATTTATTGGAAAATATTTTTTCTAAATTCTGTATTGGCAAATAGATGGCGCTATGGGGATAGCGAAGTGCAATGAATTATCCCTATATTCAGGGAGTGCGTCCTAATTATTGTTATCTTATCTTTGAGGTTAAATGATGATGATGAAAAATCTTTGTGTTTTGATATTTCTATTTTGCACATCGATGGTGATGGCGCAAAAGCAATTTGGCCTGAAGTTCAACTTTGTGACGAATGATGGTATTATAGCGTCCAATGTCCGCGTAAAATTTTTTAAAGATATAGCAGATGACGTTGTCGTTGTTAAAGAACTAAGGGCTGACGATAAAGGTATTCTGAATTTTAAACTCGCCGATAATTATTTTGATGAAACCGATTCTGTGTTTATACAGGCATTTTTCGAGGATTCTAAAATATATTACCTGAATTACGAAGGGAAATTTTCAAAAAAACAATTTCCCTTGAATAAAACAATTGTATTTGAATCTATGGCACCTGTAAGTCTTGACGAAATAGACGGTTCGATACCCCATCCCCCCACACTTCCTAAACGCTCGAAGTAAAGACTAGCCCGTACTAGCGCATTGTGACTCTGATATCTAGTACTTGGATTAGTTGGAAATCTGGTAGCCAGTAGCTTTATAATCGAGTTGGTGCCACTGGAGGTCGCAGCTCTTGATCGACATGAAGTTCATCCACTAATAAATCGGTAATAACTTTATGCATTTTTTTCGTTGACAACAATTTTGCGAATGATATTATTGTAGTAGATGTCACTCTTAAATTCCTGTTCTATTTTCGTTACAAAATTTGGCGCTAAGGATACATATGTCAACAGCAGTTCTGTTTGTTTATCATTCATTTTCGTAGCTCTAAGATTCCAAATAACGGCATATTCTGAGAAGAAAAAATTGCTTTTTAAGAGGGGACGCTTTCATTTTTTTTCTTTAGTGTATAGCTAGTAAGCATGTAGATACTGGGTATAAGCGACGTTTTGTTCGTCGACGAAAGGAACGTGTTAAATTCTTTTTCATCCTCCGCTAGAAAACTATGGTCTCGTCCTTTTTCTTCAATCTGAAAGGTAACGATGCTGTCATTGCTTTCAAGAGAGGTTATGTGGAATTCTCCTTCACGATATAGCTCGGCCATTTCCAGGACTGCATCGCGTATCTATAGCTTTGCCGATAGATTAATGATGGCAAGTCAATAGCATACACAGTTTTTTTGTAAGGTTACTATGACAACTACAGTAGTTCAGAAGCTTTCTTTTCTGTTAGATACTTCCAATATCTCTTTGGAACGTGTTGCAGATGCAGTTTCATATTACGCCGAGCAACGATGTTAGTGCTTTTGAAATACTGTGTCCAAAGCCGTTGATATTTGTTCTCTGTGTCGTCCAGCGTCACATGTGATCCAACTGTGATCAGATCGTTTTGTTCAATTTTACTAAGTTGCACCTCTTGTATGTTGGTTTGGTCGTAATGGATTCCGTAGTTGCGCTTGACATCGTAGATAAGCCAGTGTTGATCAGCATATCGTTTTTTAAAAAAATCGACAATTAAGGGCAGTACATTGAAATCAGGATCTATCAAGGCATAGAATAGGCCATCACTGCTTTTTTCAAAACGGACAAAGGCCTTCATTCGATGCCGCTCTCGATTGACTCTCTTTAGGGTTTGAGCATAGTGCAAGACTTGTGGGTCACCATAGTTATCTAAGATGGAACGATCCTGACGAAAGATGAGGATGATGACGGCAAAGATTGCATGCCAGGCCTTAGGCTCTTCGGAAAGAAAAGTACGATAGAAACCACTGACTTCTTGTTTGCTGCACCTCATCCGTAAGCCAGTTATGACGCGTATAGCCTTTTGGGGGTCAGTAGTGATTGACCGATCCTTATCGAAGAAGGAGGGGTGGTAGTTACTTCGAGATAGGGGAATAGCCAGCCATTCTCTACGTTCGAAACATTCAAATATTGCCGTTAAAAACCCCAAGTAAGAGCCGTCAAAGATATAAGATTGCATTAAAATAGCGAGAGTTGGTTAGTGTTAGCTGAAAGCTGTGTATACTTACTGGCTGATGTTGACATGATTTGCTGTCTGATAGCAGACATGGGTGGTTCACCCAGGCGAATAATTGTATCCATGCAGGTCATGAAAAAACGGGCTCTTTTAAAGGCTACACCTATTTTAATGAGCTGATACTCATATAGCTTTCCAAATTGACGTGCACGGATAATTTTCAATGCGGATTGACGACCAATACCTGGGATGCGAATAATCTGTTTGTAGCTCGCGGTATTGACGTCAATAGGGAAGAAGTGCGGATTGCGAAGGGCCCAACTGAGTTTAGGGTCAATATCAAGTTCGAGTTGTTGAAAACCAGGATGTAGGATTTCGTCTAGTCTGAAATCATAGAAGCGCAACAGCCAGTCGGTCTGATATAGCCGATTTTCGCGAACTAACGGTGGCGCTGATCCTATCTGTGGAAGCAAGTTGTTCTGATTGTTAATCGGAATGTAGCCACTATAATAGACCCGTTTTAATTTATAGCTGCTGTAAAAATCCTGGGCCACATTCATAATCTCAAAATCGGATTCGGGAGTAGCACCTATAACCATTTGTGTGCTTTGACCTGCGGGTACAAATTGAGGTTTGTGTTTGATCAATTTGGATTCCGACTTCAGGGCCTGGATTTCACGTTGTACAAAAGCTAAAGGCTTGCGTACAGAAATGTGGTCTTTTTCGGGGGCGACCAATTTGAGACCTGCTTCTGTGGGAAGCTCCAAATTAATACTCATACGATCCACATATAGGCCAGCTTCCTTAATAAGCTCTTCGCTGGCACCAGGAATGGTCTTAAGATGTATATATCCATTGTAACGCTGTTCGCTGCGCAGTTTTTTGACAATTGATAGTAGGCGTTCCATTGTATAGTCAGCGCTCTTAAAGATCCCTGAACTGAGAAAGAGCCCCTCAATATAATTTCGTCTATAAAAATTCATAGTCAATTCAACAACCTCTTCGACAGTAAATGCAGCTCTCTTGACATCATTGCTCTTACGACTTACGCAAAAGGCGCAGTCATAGATGCAATGATTGGTAAGTAGGATTTTGAGCAGCGATACGCAACGACCATCCTCTGTATACGTGTGGCAGATGCCCGAAGATGACGCATCTCCAATTCCGCCATTGTTTTTACGCTTACTACCACTTGAACTACAGCTGACATCATATTTCGCCGCATCCGCCAGTATCATCAATTTTTCTTGAATCCTATCCATATCGTTATCCTTATCTACGTGCGCTTATAGCTGGCTATTAAATTTAGTAAATATAGCTAATATTTTTAGTTTACGTAGATTTTTGTTGTATTGTAGGAGTCAATTGAAGTCTGGTATTGAAAGTAACTTATGTTTTTGCCGGGAAGCACGCAAAAAAAAACGCCTTAATAAAAGCGCATCTTTCAATTAAAAAATCTGATTTTGATTGAAGGTTAACGGGTCGTTAACGCTTCTTTCTTGATAGTAGAGGTTTCTACCGGTGTGTGGTTTACAAATCCCCAATTTGTAACGTAAAATAAGTAGGGGTTTTTCCGAAGTTGGGTGTTGTTTACTTTCTTTTTTTTAATCATATATTTTATCCTTTCTTTTTGATTTATTCTAATATAGCAAAAAGAAAGCCAATAACCAAATCTTCCGCGAAGTTTAGTCATTGGCTTTTTGACATTTGACTTATAAATGATATCAGTCTATATTGTTCCCGGAATCTTACTTCTTGGTGAAGCGCATCACGGCGATGTCACCCATGATGAGATGTAGGGTATTGTTGTCCTGGATATCGTACGTAGTTACGGTTTCAAGCGTCTTGAAAAATACGGATTCACCACTTCCTTCACAAGCCATCTTTGTGGAAGCTATTGGTCCAAAATTAATGGAGTGACCATTGAGCTTCAATGAGCCGTTATAGTTGTTGCAACTACTGTTGCCATTGATTTTTTTGTTGCTTACATCGAAGGTAATCGTAGGTTTTTTATTTGGATATAGACCCTCAAACGCTATCCGTGGTCCAGAAATGTAGTTTAGCTCCCAAGTACCATTTAAAGCCTGTTCTTTTGATCCGTCCTGCTTGATTTCTTGAAATTTAGCCAATGGCGCCATTCTAGCTTTATTCAACGATAAAATATTACCGCTCACGGTATAGTTATCGACCGTTGTGAATACTTTTGACAGCCCTTGTTCTATAGACATGTCTTCACAGGCCATCATCGTCGACATTCCCCGGGAGAATTTGATGCGCATATTATCAGACAGTGTAAATGTCCCCCCTAGACCATTGCAACCTCCACTAGCACTATATCGATTCTCAGAAGGATCCAGTTCCAGGAAGGGTTCTTTCCCATTTATTTTATCACCTACCGGTTTGCCATTCAATTCAATAAGCTTCCATTTCTTGCCCGTAATGGTAGCGGATGTTTCCGTTTTTTGCTGATTGCCCATGTCTTGCGTCCCTTTTTTAAATAATCCACAGCTGCTAAGAGCCAATGAAGAAGCTATCATGATAGCTAAAATATTTGTTTTCATAGTTGAGGTATTTTTGTATTCCATAAATGCGATATAAATGTTAACAGTCGCACACTATTTGCGGACCTGTTCGATCCACTTCAAAAATGCAGCCACAAATGATTTAAGAAACAAAATAGTTTCCTCATTATTGATTTTTCCATTTTCGTCAAGTAATTTCTTGATATTTCCAATATAGGCTTCAGGCTGTTGTAAGGGCAATATGTTTAAGAATACCATGGATTGGCGAAGGTGGTGATTGGCCCCAAACGCACTTAGATGCCCTGGGGATACACTAATAATGGCCCCTGGCTTACCATCCCATATATTTTTTCCGTAAGGTCGGGAACCGATATCGATTGCGTTTTTGAGGACAGCTGGGACCGATCGATTGTATTCAGGTGTAACAAATAGTACAGCGTCACAGCGCTTTAATGAAGAACGAAAAGAAGTATAAGAATTAGGAGGGGTACCATCGTCATCAAAGTCCTGGTTATACATCGGCAACTCACTTAGGTCGATGAAGTTTAGCTGTACATGCTCGGGAATAAGAGCTGCTAGATTGTTTGCTAATTTTCTGCTGTATGAATCTCTTCTGAGACTTCCTACAAGGACGCCGATATATAATGTATGCATACCTATTCGTTTATTGGTATACAACAATGTATAGCGTGTAATGTTTGCTATGCCCATTCGGTGTTAAGGCTAACATAAAGCTAGGCGCTGCATGCCTTGTTGGTTCAAGACATGCGATCAGCCAACGAATGGATTAACAAATTATGCGACCATGGGTTTGTATTTGCTCCAATTATCGGCGATCATCCAAAGGTTGATAGCAAAAAATGGTAAAGCAATCATCAGACCGGAGGGTTCAAGTATCACACCGTGTAATACGATCCCTACCATCACCGGAAATATGACCAATGCTCCAAGCGCCCGGGTTTTTGGAAAAATAAACAATAGCCCCCCCAGCATTTCCATCGCACCGACGAGCGGCATTAGCCACGTGATAGTGACGAATGCACCAATGACCGTCATTTGTTCATCTGTCATTTCCGGCATGGGCATATAATTAAGGAATTTGTTAAGACCCGCATTAATGAACATCAATCCAAATAATAGACAGATAATGAATTTGACTGTTTTCATGATAAGATTTATTTAGTGTGCGTTTATCTATTGGTAGATATACCCAAACTTACATAATTTCATTTTTATGTGCAATATCATTATTTTACTTATGAATAGCTTATCGGATTACCCTATGCCATTCGCTATTTTAACCATTTGTTGTTGTAGTTCGATACGGGAAAAGGGGCTTATGGAATGCGGGAGGCACTTGCAATTGTTATCTTCTGACCTTGCGTATAAAAGTAAGGTTATATAGATTTGTATTTTTATAAGATTAAACATACCCCCTGTGGCAGCGTCAACAAAATATCTAAAGAAAATTAAAGATCTGGCAGCAAAAAACTTGCAGGAAGGAATCACATTTTTGCAAGAGAATGGAAAACGAAGTACGGTAATCACAACGTTGTCTGGTCTGCAATATGAAGTCTTGAATACCGGCACAGGTCTGCTACCATCAAAGACATCCAAAATAGTATGCCATTACAGCGGACAATTGCTCGACGGTACAGTATTCGATAGCTCCTACAAACGAAAGAGACCCGAAACTTTCGAAATCAAAGACCTAATTGCCGGATGGCAAGAAGTGCTATTGCTTATGCCGGTAGGTAGTAGATGGAGGGTTTATATTCCACATGACAAGGCATATGGATTTCAATCCTTAACGACGACTAGTGGAGGTAATTGCACCCTAATATTTGAAATGGAGTTACTAGGGGTGCTCTAGGAAAGCAAATTAGTAATAATATTCTGCATCGCCTTTTTTGTCATCATGTGCGTTAATCGTTTGACGTGCTATTTTGTATGGAGGTTATGGACGAAATTAAGATTGATGATGCTTTCTAGGTTGGCATATTCGGACTCCGTGAGCGGTGTAATCTGCTCGACGATGGATAGGATCTGACTCCGTTTTTCCGTCTGCAATGTGAGGTTCAAAAAAGCCAATAGGGTTCTTTCTTGATCAGCTTTGAGGTTTCTAAATACGCGCGGGATGACACAATATAATACTCTGGTTACAGCAATAAGGTCATTTTTTCTAGCTAAATCTACTTCATTATCTGAAGGGAAATACGGAAGAAGGCCTTTTTGTTGAATGTCATGGATATATTTTTCCGCGGCCATCTCTCGAATATACTTCTTTTCCTTTCTACTTAGGAAATCGCGTAGATCAGCAATAAGTTTTCTATAGACAACATGGTGGTTCAACTCGCTAAAAAGGTTGTCGCTTTCACCCTCCGATACAGATTCACGCTCAAAATTATTAAAGAACGAAGATTTTATATACACACTGTGATGAAAGTCTAGCGCATTGTTGTTGAAGCTGGTCAATTCCTTGCCAATCTCTATCTTATCCGTATTGAGATAGTAGTAATAATACCGATCGCCAATAACGTCTCCCCAGCGTACAAAGTTAACATCAAATCGATAGGTACGGTCCTCCTTGTCTGCGATGGTCCACGTGACGGTATCGTTCTCTTGGATTAAATGTTCATATCGAATTGGGGTATCATTTATCGTGAGTGCGTAATGCTTGTCTTTGTTGAGCAACAGAAACCATCCGAATTCTTTTGCAAGGAATGTTTCAAAATCCTGATGCAACAGCTGCTGTTCGGATACCCCAAATATGCCTTCCAATACCACTTTTGTGCCGGTATGACCATGTTGGATCGGGTTAGCGATAGAATCGTCATATTCGTTTTTGCGGTCACGTTCCATCAGGATATCATATTGCATAAGCTGATTACCTTCAGCATAGATTGTTTCCCAAGTGGCTCTAGTGGCAAGTAAAGTAAAGGAAAAGCGCCCCTTGCCCTTTTTCCCCTTGACGTAAGAAGATCGTTGAAATGTTTGTCTTTTAAGCGAGTCGAGGAAGTTACCGAAAGAGTCTCGTAGCGTCAGTAGATGAATACCTTCTCCATTATCTTCAATAGCAATGTAATTGAGATAACCGAGTTCATTGGCTGCATATCTAATATTAACCCTACTGGCTTTAGCATCAAATCCATTCCATATATATTCGGCCAATACTTGTCTGTAGTCTTTGGGAAGACCTGCCGAATCGATACTTGCATTGGTGACTGTTGCTATGTTCTTCATGATGGAAAATGTGCTTCGAAAAGCTAAGATAGCAAAAGTTTCAAATTCTTTGTTTACCGTCAAACTATCAAACTGTGATGAGGAATACCTATTTTTGGATTTTGAAGCTAATTCTTGTCGGATGACATATTTTGAAACCCTAAGCCATTTATTAGAAAAGGAACAGCAGTATGATAAAGAAGAGTATCAACGCTTGCTGCAGACTGGATCGTTGAATAGTCGTAAGCAAGCGGGACTCTCCTGGTATCCCATCATGATTCGGAACGAAGAAATCGGTCTGGGAGATTATGTTCAGCTTGTGGTGGAACGGACTGTGAAGGATGGGCAATCGCATCGGTTCAGATATGGGATGTCGGTCGCGTTGTTTTCAAATTATGATCCTCTAAAAGATAGATTGGTGGGTACGGTGGCATATGTCAGCGGCGATCAAATGAAAATATCCCTGCGTGTGGACGAGTTGCCAGATTGGGTAAAGTCTGGAAAGTTGGGCGTGGATTTACTCTTTGACGAGAATAGTTATCAAGAGATGTTCAAAGCTTTAAAGAAGGCTGATGTATTGAAAGATGAAAGAGAAGCTGGTCGTTTGATCCGTCTACTGATAGGTGTGGAGGACAATAGGATCGACGCTCATCGTGTCGTCGAACTTCCCGCATTCGTTTCGGAGTTGAATAGCTATCAAAAGGCAGGGGTTAGTCAAATCCTAGATGCCAATGCATTGACAATCTTACACGGTCCTCCAGGCACTGGCAAAACAACGACTTTAGTCCAAGGGATAAAAGCCTTGCTAGCCCAAGAGAGCGGACAAGTTTTAGTTACTGCTCCTAGTAATACTGCGGTAGATCTCATGACAGAGAAGCTACACGAGGCAGGCGTAAAAGTGGTCAGGATTGGAAACCCAGTAAAGGTGTCAGAACAACTTCAAGAGTTGACCTTGGATGGACAACTAGATCGTCATCCAATGCAAAAAGAGCTGAAGAATATCCGTAAAAAGGCCGAGGCTTTTCGAGATATGGCAAAGAAATATAAACGCCAGTTTGGTAAAGCCGAGCGGGAGCAGCGCAAAGCACTTTTCCAGGAAGTTCGATCGTTGATGAAAGAAGCTGAGCAAATAGCGCAGTACATGCAAAAAGGAATATTAGACCATGCTGAGGTCATTTGTGCCACGCTGGTAGGCTCCAATCATACCACTATCCAAGACCGTAATTATACAGCTGTCTTTATTGATGAGGCTGGTCAGGCAATGGAACCCGCTTGTTGGATTCCGATATTAAAAGCGGATAAACTTATTTTGGCTGGTGATCACTTACAACTTCCTCCAACAATCAAATCTACTTCTGCTGACGTGCTTGCACTTCATGTCACATTGATGGAAAGATTAGTGTCGTTGTATCCTGGGTATGTATCTACACTTCGGCAGCAATACCGTATGCATGGCGATATAATGGCATATCCATCTCGGGCACTCTACCACAACGCATTGCTTGCTGATGCTACCGTGGTAGGGCAGCAGCTTATGGACAATGACCGTGCATTCCTCTTTATAGACACCGCGGGAGCGGGATTCGACGAGCTCCAAGAGGGAACTACGCTTTCTAATAGAGATGAAGCACAGTTTGTGCTTCGTCATCTCACTTTATATTTGGAAGCTGCAACTTTTAATGCCGAAGGTCGAATACCTTCTGTAGGTATTATTTCGCCTTACAAGCAGCAGGTACTTTTGCTGAAAGAATTGATTTTGGATGAAGGGCTGTTGAATACTTATCGAAGTCACTTGCAAGTACAGACTATTGATGGCTTCCAAGGTCAGGAACGCGATATTATCTATATTTCGTTGACCCGAAGTAATGCTGAGGGCCAGATCGGTTTCTTGAATGAAGTCAGAAGAATGAATGTCGCGATGACAAGGGCGCGATATAAACTCGTAATCGTTGGTGATAGCTCAACGATAGGGCAGCATCCCTTTTACGCGGATATGATTCAATACGCCGAATCCTTGGATGCTTATAAGAGTGTATGGGAATGGTTGTAGAGATCTGCAATACTGGATTTACTTTAGTTTGACCAAGGGGTGATTAAGTCCATTGACTTCATTTTTGATAATTTCATACTTATCTAGGCTATCTAAGAGCTGAGTTAAGTTTTTGAAACCGTATGTTCTGGCATCAAAACTGGGGTCAATCTTTCGTAAAGCAGAGCCGACCTTTGCAATGAAGGTCTCATCGTCTTCATTGGTGGCAATGTCGAAAGCTTTGTTTATTTTTTGCAGCTCCGATTTGGGAAGTCGAGAACCTGGCCCGTTGGATTTGACTTTGTTCTTGACTTCTGCTCTTTGGACCGTCTTAACTGCTGTAGATTTAGGCGTCACTTTTTTGACAGGCTTTTCTGTCAACAATTCCTCTTCTTTTTCTTCTAGATTTTCCGTGAATGTAAATATTTCACAAGAATTGACAAAAGCAAGCGGGGTACTCTTGCGTCCAATCCCCATAACGAAAAGTCCCTCTTCACGAATCCTCTTGGCTAGGCCAGTATAATCGCTATCGCTAGAGACGATACAAAATCCATCTACATTCTTACCATGAAGGATGTCCATTGCATCAATAATCATGGAGCTATCAGTCGAATTTTTACCTGTTGTATATGCAAATTTCTGAATCGGGCTGATGGAATGTTCATTGAGGACGCCCTTCCAGCTGTTCATCTGTGGATTGGTCCAGTCACCGTATATCCTACGGATAGTGGCTTTGCCATATTTTGAAACCTCTACGATAAGTTCCTTAATTAGACTGGCTTGTGCATTGTCTCCGTCAATGAGTACAGCAATGTTAAATTTGGTATCCGTCATAAGGAGTTTACTAACTGCGTTTGTAGAGTACACGTTTCCAATTGGTGGTTAATAGTGAAAAGAGTATATCCAAGAATGCTATCATTATATCCAGTATATTATTTAGGGTAAGTTACGTAATTTTTTTATTAATATCCGTGAGTGGTACCACCATATTTCTGCTTGCAATGGGATTATTCATCTAAAACTTGGTGGGATTATCATTGGTCATTGTCAAAATGCGTGAATGATAATCTCACAACTTGAAGTTTAGCGTTTTCTGGTTTTGAACAAGTCGACCCCTTATTATCTACAAATTCGTATTTAAAATATTCTTTAAGTAGTATTAGTGTAGCCTTTATATAGCTAATGGCTATGGTAAGGCTATGTAAAGGCTATGTTAACCCTATGTAAAAGGTATCTTAACACTTAATTTGATGTTAATAAAATCCCTGCGTATGGTAGAGAAGATGTATTAATAATTTTGTCTTAAAAGAGTACGATCGTGCTGTTTGTCCCATCTTTCTTTTGCTAGGGGATAAGCAGCAACTTGAGTAATCTAGAAAATGTTTAAAAAAAGATTACTATACTGTAACGTTTTGCCGGGAGGGGATACTAATGATGAAACAAAATATAAAAATTATGGAAAGCAGTTTATATCATTGGAGAAGTGATTTTGGAACTTCGGACAGCTACTTGTATAAAGGAACCCAAAAATTGGGAACTTTACACAACTCCACATTTGAAGAGAAAGCTATAGCAAGTCTAGGAAATAGTAAGTATACGTTTCAAACCAAGGGAACATTTAGACAGCATACTCAGATATTGAACCCAGAGTGCCAACTTGTTGGCGATATTGTACTTACAGCCTGGGGTAATACAGCCACTGTGACACTAAATGGCAATTGCTATCAATGGAAGTCTAGCAATTGGTTAGGTACGAAATGGGAGTTGGCCGATAATACAGGAAATAAATATGAGATGTCTTCCGACCTTTTTGGAGGCGTCATCTTTGGAAATATAGAAAACGAGGTATTACTCATGACGGGTTTGTTTTTGCGCAATTATTATTGGCAGTATATGCTGCTTGCGTTTATACCTCTACTTGTGGTATTGATGTGTTTATAGGGTTAGGTCGGATTTCCAAGCTGCAGGATTAGCACTTCATGCATGTTGAATGACTCACATCCCGACGAGCAACTCATTGATCAGCTTAACGCTTGATAAAATACCCTGATTTCAGGGATTGATGTGTTTCTGATGTTTAACTACTTTTGATTCATTGTAGCCATCGTGGTACAATTGTTTTTAGCATATCCCCGTGGGTGTGGTGATAGGTTGTTAGTATAGTGCTGTTGGGCCTGTCTATTTGGATAGGCCTATGCAGTTTTTAAGTAGTTACCTTTAATTATATAATGAAGATGCAGATAAGATTGAGCGTATTAATGATTGTTGGGCTTTGTGCCGTTACGGCGATTCCGCTAAAAGCGCAGCAGCTCGCGAACCGTATACCTAAGGAGGCAGATGTTGTTGCCGTATTGAATCCCAAAGAAATCATGATTCAGAGTAATGCAAAGTTACTCAATGAAACGTTGGTGAAAAGCGGTTTTTTTAATAATTTTCAAGATGCGATGGGGCATTCGGTAGATCGTTTGGAAGATATTGGAGTGGACCTACAGCAGTATATGTATGCTTACCACAGACGTACAGATAGTATTTCGTATACCGGTTACATTGCGCCCATTGGTAACCTGGAAAAATTTGAAAGCTTGCTGCCTGATAGTCTTGTGAAGTTGGGCGAGTATGAAGGATACCAATATTGGAAAAATAGCCAAGGTACGCTGTTGGCATGGAACAATGATGTCATCTATGTGTTGGAAGGAAGTCTGCATACCGGGTTCTTTGACGTTGATTCTATAGCCAATAGATATGGCATAGATAATGTGGATATGGCCGTACCTTACGAATATTTGGAGGAAGACGATGTTGCGGAGCCCACGCAATATGAAGAGGACATGGTCATCGATGATTCCTGGTTGGAAGGAGAGCTTGTTGATAGTGCCGGTGTGTTGGACGATATCGATACTGCATGTGCGTATGTTATTCAGGATGAAGAGGAGATGACATTTGAGGCCTATCCATTTGACGAAGAGGTCGATACAGCAGAGGCGGATTATGTGATAGAAGACACTGCCTACGATCAAGCGTATGCAGATTCGGTAGCTACACAACATGCGGAAGCACAGCAGAAGAATGATTCTATACGCCATGTCTTATCTGCGCAATGGACAGTGAATGAAATGAAGCAGTTGCTTTCCCCGTCTCATGAACCGCTATCAGACAGCTACTTGGGAAGTCTCCATAAAAAAATGCCGCTAGCACGTGTATGGATAAAGAGTGTGGACGAATTGTATGGAAGTATGCTTCCCACGAGCTATTTATCATCCATATATCAAGGATTCAATCCCCAATCTATAATGTCAGGTTATAAAGAAGCTATTTTTGATTTGGAGCAACAGGGCAATACGTTGAAAATTACATCTCGATTGGGATTAGTGCAAGATCTTCTCGAAACCTCAAAACGGATTTATAACCATAAGCCAAATCCTAAGTTCTTTAAATATCTTACAGATAGCACCGTTGGATTCATGTCGCTCAACATCAATTCGGAAGCTTATATGAAAGGGATTCCAAATTATTTGGCTAGTCGTTACCAATGGTTGTTTGGCAGTGAGCAAGAAATAGTATCATTAGCGACTTTGGCTATTGATATTGCTTTTGACGAGCATGCGATATCCAAGATAATGCCCGGAGACAACTTGGTCGTGGTCAATGGAGTGACAAAACTCAAAATGGAGTATATGGACTACGAGTATGACGACGACTACAACATGAAAGAGGTTATGCAGAGTAAAGAAGAAGTCGTACCTCGCTTCGTGTGGATGTTTACCTCTAAGGACCAACGCTTAATCGTGAAGGGATTGCAGTTGGCCGTTGCGAAAGAGGTGGCGCAGTATGTTGATTATATTTATGAAATCCCACGTAAACGTGGACAGGAATTTCCGATGTATGTCTTATTTAAAGATGACATTGTGATGGTTTCCAATGATAGACAAGAGTTAGTCCATATACAGCAGGGGAAGTTAGGGGGTAAGCCGAATAAGAGTTTTGAAAGAATCGTCAAGAACAATGTATTTTCAACGGTCTTGCAACCCAAGCGTATACCCGCTCTACTGGCCGAAATGGATGTGCCCGTTTCCAAGGAATGGAGGACATCTGTGGATGAATTGGCCCAGTACGGGGATGTGGTCATTTCTTCAAGGGGAATTGTCAAGAATGAGGCTGTGGCCGAGCTGTCCCTCACTTTGCCCTCTGAAAAGGCGCATGCTTTAGAATATATACTGACTGAAATCAATCGACAATTGTTGCATTCAGGATTGGAGTAAGTATTGTTGTTTTAATTATAGCACTTTACCAGATGGGCCCGTAACCGACAGGATACGGGCCCATCTGGTATAAAGGAGATTTGTCGTCATTTCGTTAGGATAGATTAATAATTCCAAGTAGATTTGAGTGTATCAGTTAGACAACGGGATGAAATATACACTATATCGGGAGCAAGAATTGGGATGTAGCCTGACTACTGCTTGGTCCTTTTTTTCATGTGCTGCTAATCTAGCTTCCATTACGCCACCAGAAATGAAGTTCAAGGTTTTGTCCACTTTGGCCGATGATGTTATCCATGAGGGGATGATAATCGATTATGCTGTTTCGCCATTATTGGGGATCCCGTTAAAGTGGCAAACATTGATTACCCAGGTAGATGTCTTGAAAAGCTTTACCGATTATCAA
Organism: Sphingobacteriaceae bacterium DW12; assembly: GCA_000783305.1. Lineage (GTDB taxonomy): Bacteria > Bacteroidota > Bacteroidia > Sphingobacteriales > Sphingobacteriaceae > Sphingobacterium. The sequence continues at coordinate 129,032 of JROE01000011.1, forward strand.
GTAAAAGGACCTTATCGCTATTGGAACCATTTTCACGAGTTTGTCGAGACAGATAAAGGTGTTTTGATGAGCGATACAGTAGTCTATGAGCTGCCATTTGGCTTCATAGGCAATTTGGTCCACAGTTTATATGTTCAAAGAAAGCTCAATCGTATTTTCGATTATCGATCTGCAATTTTACGTGGATTATTTAGGCGAGAAGAGGTGTCAAACTAGCCATGCGAGCCAACGGTCGACATGGCTAGTAATCATGTCGGTCGGCTTATAATGTAGCCATATCAATAACAAAACGATAGCGAACATCTCCCTTTTCCATGCGCTCGTATGCTTGATGGATATTTTTGATGTCAATCAATTCGATATCGGATACGATTTGATGTTCAGTACAGAAGTCAAGCATTTCTTGCGTTTCAGCAATTCCACCTATACCCGATCCTGCGACACTTTTGCGGCCACCAATTAACGCAAAAGCTGAAATTTGATGCGCTTCAGAGGGGGCGCCAACACAAATGTGTACGCCATTCGTTTTTAGTAAAGACAAGTACATATTCATATCATGCGGAGCACTGACGGTATCTAATATGAAATCAAATGTGCCTACAGCTTGCTGGATCTGAGCAGGGTCTTTGGTGACAACAAAGTGGTGTGCACCTAGTTTTTTCGCATCGGCTTCCTTGTTTGGGGAGGTGCTGAGTACAGTGACTTCCGCTCCAAAGGCCACGCCAAATTTGACGGCCATATGTCCTAATCCGCCTAGACCAAGTACGGCTAGCTTATGTCCTTTACCGACTTTCCAATGGCGAAGCGGTGAATAGGTTGTGATACCTGCACACAGGAGTGGAGCGGTAGCAGCGAGTGAAAGCTTATCGGAGATGCGTAAAACGAAGTCCTCGTTGACCACGATGGTATTGGAGTAACCCCCATAGGTAGGAGCACCATCGGTATATTTGTTGCGCCCATTATAGGTTTGGATATTGCCTTGCTCACAATATTGTTCTAATCCTTCCTTGCAATTGTCACATGTCCTGCAGGAGTCTACCATGCAACCGGTCCCGGCCAAGTCGCCTACTTTAAACTTGGTGACCTTGTCCCCGATCTTAGCGACCCGACCTACAATCTCATGACCAGGTACCATTGGAAAGATGCCCGGAAACCAGTCATTGTGGATTTGGTGAAGATCGGAATGGCATACGCCACAAAATAGAATGTCAAATTGTACGTCATAGGGGCCTACCTCGCGACGTTCAAACTGCCATTCGGCTAAATCTGACTCAGGACTCTGAGCAGCATATCCTTTTGTTGTAATCATATGTGTTGTATTTTAAATGTTTTTAATTTAACAGGAATTTCTTGTATTTGTTTGCTGCAATTAGCGTGATAGGATGCTATTTAATGTGCATTCCTACTTTTTAAGGTGTAAATAGGTAATTTGTGATACAGCTGCAATAATTTGTTCATTCGTAGATTCGTCTTCGAGGGAATTGACGACAAATACGCTGATGGCATATGCTGTCCCGTCCGCTAATTGAACGATCCCCACATCATTGACCGCTCCTGTGAGGCCATATGATGTAGTGCCGGAGGACCCCGTTTTATGGCTGACGATGCTGCCCTTTGGTAACGGAGCTGTAATCCGCTTCTTACCTGTACTGGTTTCCGTCATGACCTTCCAGAAAAAATCAAGGTATTGGGGAGACAATAGATTGGACTTATAGGCTTTTACTAGAAGTTCATTACTAGATTTTGGACTGCTATAATTTAAATATTGTACATTCCAATCGCGATGCATCGCTTCTTCATTTGCTACGATTTTCATATCTGAAATACCCAATTTTTGTATATAACGCTGGACAACGTCCTCGCCACCGATCCATCTCAATAGTATGTCACAGGCATTGTTGTCGCTTTGGGAGACCATGACAGCTAATAATTTTGATATAGGTAAGGTAAGGTTTCCTTCCGGATATTGGTCTCGCAGGGGGCTCCATGTATCTAAAAGCAAATCCTTTTTGGCGACATAGATACCGTGGTCTAATGGAAGTTGTTTTTGTTGTAGCATGTCGAGTACTGCAAGTGCAATAGGAAATTTGAAGACGCTTTGCATAGGAAATGTGTTTTCGCCATTTACTTGGAGCTCAACGCCATCTTTCAAATGGAGTATGTGCACGCCAATATGGGCTTTTTTGTCTCTTAGGATAGAATCGACTTGTATATTCCACGAGGACTGGGACAATGCGGGATGGATTCCTATAAGCAATAAAGATATAAAGATAAGGTAGTGCTTTCTCATCGGAGTGTTTTTTACGTAGTGGTGAAGGTGCTCTGAAAGGATTGACTTAATCTATTCAAAGTACCTGCCCTTAGTGGGCAGGATTTCATCATTACGTAAATATACAGGATAAACTTCTCTCCTGAAATAGTACTTCTGTATTTTATAGACTAACTCCTCGTTTCCAAGGGATAAAATCATCTTGTTGCAATTTTACAGCTTTGGGGATGATATGACCGCTTGCTGCTTGAATACAGTATTCTAAAATCTCAGCACCCATTTGCTCAATGGTCATCGTCCCATCAATAATAGGCCCTGTATTGATATCTATGATATCTGACATGTGTGCCGCAAGATGATTGTTAGTGGCGACTTTAATCGTTGGACAGATTGGATTTCCTGTTGGCGTACCTAAGCCTGTGGTGAACAAGATTAGTGTTGCACCGGCTGCGGCTTTACCTGTTGTCGCTTCTACATCATTGCCGGGAGTGCAGACGAGATGAAGACCTGCCTTAGTTGCAGGCTCCGTATAGTCTAATACGTCGACAACGGGAGAGGTTCCTCCCTTTTTAGCGGCACCATTACTCTTAATAGCATCCGTTATGAGCCCATCTTTGATGTTGCCGGGAGAGGGGTTCATGTGAAAGCCAGACCCTGATTGTTCGGCCGCGAAACTATAGGCCGACATTAGATTGATAAATTTATGTGCCGAATCTTCCTGAACCATTCGATCTAGAAGTTGCTGTTCGGCCCCGCAAAGCTCTGGGAACTCTGCTAATAACACCTGTCCACCTAGGGCGACCAATAGGTCGGAACAATATCCTACGGCGGGATTGGCGGAGATTCCACTAAAACCATCACTACCGCCACATTTGACACCAAGCGTTAATTTACTGAGCGGTTGCGGTGTCCTTTGTATTTCGTTGGCTGTCGTCAATCCAATAAAAGTATCCTTTATAGCCCTTTGTATCATTTCGCGCTCACTGCCAATATCCTGTTGACCAAAAATCAAAAGAGGCTTGTCGAATGCCGGATTACGTAGTTCGAGCTCTTTTTTAAAATCGTGTAATTGTAGATTTTCGCAACCAAGAGCTAGCACGGTAACTCCGGCGACATTCGGATGATCGGCGTACGCAGCTAATAGTTTGGCAAGTACGGCAGCATCTTGACGAATGCCGCCACAACCACCTTGATGGGGGAGGAACTTAATTCCATCTATATTAGGGAATACGCGTCCTTGAATAGGTTCGGTCGTGGGCGAGAAGTCTATTTGTCGCAGATCTTCTTCGTTATGATAAGCCTGTAGTAGCGAACGTGTGAAATCAGTATACCTATCGGGTATACCATAGCCTAGTTCATTAACCATGGCTTCTTTTATGATCTCCAGATTTCTATTTTCACAAAATACGGTGGGGATGAACAGCCAATAGTTAGCCGTCCCGACTCGACCATCTGAACGAAGGTACCCCGAAAAGGTGCGGTTCCTAAACCTACTGACATCGGGTGGAGTCCATTGGTATTGAACGGGTCTATATGCAAAGGCGTCAACGGCATGTTTGGTATTGTGTATATCCATAAGGGCACCGCTGCGTACATCCCATTGGACGCGGCCTACAACGACACCATACATGATAACTTCTTGCCCTTGATGGAGATCGTGTATAAAGAACTTATGCTTGGCAGGTATGGCATCAATGAGCTGATAAGATTCAAGCCCATACCGTACGGTGGTCTGTGCCGGTAAATCTTGTAAAGCGACTAGGACATTGTCGTCAGGGTGTATTTTTAGGATATTCATGTCTGTTGTAAGAATTATTGGGGAATGAAGTAGTCAATGGCTTTGATAAGGCTGTGTTGTCGGGCATAGTCTATAATCTCCTGTACGAGATCGTTCAAACCTGGAAAGTTTGTGTCTTCGCCCCATATCTGCTTGTCAGAAAGTATGTTGTGAAGGAAATTGCTTTGCTGTACATGCGTAAACATTGTTGAGCGGTAATCATCTTGGAAAGTGACTGTGCCTATTACTTGCTCGCGAGACGTTATCAAGTAGGCCGCCAATCCAATTGCTATTCCGACTGGCGGTGTATCATGTTGACTATACCAATGCCGAAGGAGGGGGTACACCCGCATTTTCATTTTAGTCGTGTATTGAAGTGCAATTGATTGCCATTGATGAGAAAGAAATGGATTTTTGAATCGATCGATGACGGCCGTTCCAAAGGATTGGGTATCTTGTTCCGAAATTCCAGACTGCTGGATTATCGGGCTAATCTCCTGAAAGAGCAGATGGTGGATGTAACGATCCAAAACTGGCTCCTCGAAAAAGCTTTTCACATATTTAATGTGGGTCATAAGTGCCACGCCACAGCATAAAGTATGGGTAGCGTTTAGCATTCGAAGTTTGATTTCTTTATATTGTTCTATACTCGGGACAATCTTGACTGATGGGTCAATCTCAGAGAAGCTTAACCTGTCGCGAACTACTGGACTATCCGATTCAATAGCCCATAGGCGATAGGGCTCGGCCATGATTGCCAATTTATCTTGGTAGGGAAGTGTCTCCGGTGGTATACTGCCTGGCACGATACGATCTACTAATGAATTGCAGAAGTAATTGGCTTGGTCTACCCACGTGATAAACGTATTGCCAAGCTGGTGTCGTTCTGATATTTGAATTACAATACGCTTGAGTACCGCCGCATTGTCCGATATAAGCTCCGTGGGAATGATAACCAACCCTTTAGTGATATCACCCTCAAAATGCAGAAATCTTTTGTGTAGATAAGCCGTCACTTTGGCAGCAAAGCTACTTGGGGGAGCGTCATGAATATCGCCATCTGTCTCTACTATTCCAGCCTCTGTCGTATTGGAGATGAGAATCTCCATCATGGGGTTCTCGGCTGTTTCTAATATTTCTTGCCAATGTGTATGGGCGGATAATACTCTGGAGATAGAAGCGTTGATTTGCTTGGATTCAATAATTTGTCCGTTTTCAATGCCCTGCACTAAAAGCGTATAAAGTCCATCTTGATAATCAAAGGAGTTGCTATCTCCTTGGGATGTAGACTTGATGACTAATATACGACCATTGAAGATACCGGCCTGATTGGCTTTATGGATATAATCATCTGGAAGTCCCCTTAGAAGAGCGCCGGTACCGAATTGAATAACGCGCTCCGGCAGATTGAATATTGCATCCAGTGGTATGTCAACCTGTGTTGCGTCTATATGTTGTAAATGTTGCTTAGATAAGTGTATCATAATAAATTGTTTTCCCATGTATCCTTATCAGGGATGAGTGTATGGATCGTGATACAAGTCTAGCTGTTATTTTGATCATGAACAAGAGAAATCTATGATAGCGTTATCGGTAAATAATAGCGTGTTACTAAATCAACCTATATTTTTTAGAACCATTCAAACACCACTCCATATATAGCGACTTTTTTTCGATAACGCTACCGCTACTTTATTCGGCGATTAAGTTGTATTTCTAGCTGTGATGGTTTTTCTTTGGGAATAACACAATTGAAATAAACTAAACGCTAACATTTTTAAATGGATAAATTATGATACATCGTATCCACATTAAACGATTGTTTTTCTTAAGCTCGTTGCTTTGTTATCTCTTCATTAGCATGGAGAATCTACATGCACAACTTGCTGATAGAACAGGACACGTTACAAACTCTGCTGATCGTATGCCTTTGGAAGGTGTCACCGTGGCAAATCTCACAACACAATTACAAGCTCGGACTGATAAAGAGGGTAAGTTTACGATTAAAGCTGCAGCTGGTGATAAACTCAAATTCTCCTTGATTGGTTTTAAAGCCGGTGAATTGACGGTTTCGGCCCAAGGGATATTAGAACTGTCGCTAGCTGAGGATAGCTTCCATATTGGTGAGGTAGTGGTTACAGCACTGGGCATCAAGCGAGAGACCCGGGGGCTTACTTATTCTACCCAACAGTTGGATGGGAGCGCTGTCAATGATGCACGGGACAATAGTGGTAATATCATGACCAGTTTGACGGGAAAGGTAGCTGGGGCGGTCATTACCACAGCTGCTTCGGGGCCAGGGGCTTCTGCCAGAGTAGTGTTGAGAGGTAATAAATCCATCACTGGCAATAACAATGCACTGATTGTGGTGGATGGTGTACCGTATGATAACTCGAGTGCACAGCAAGCTACAGGTACCACGTATAATTATGGGACTAGTGATGGCGCTGCGAACATCAATCCAGATGACGTCGAATCTATCAATGTGCTGAAGGGCCCATCGGCCGCTGCACTTTATGGAAGTCGGGCGGCTAATGGCGCTATCCTGATTACGACTAAGCAAGGTAAATCGGGCAAGTATAGCATCGACTATAACGGTAGTGCTTCATTCGATCAAGTGAATATGTTGACCAACTTTCAGAATGCCTATGGGAGAGGGAATGGTGGGGTAGCTGGAACCAATGTTGGAGAAAGCTGGGGGCCGCAGGGACAAACGTATGCCAATAACGTAAAGGATTTTTTTGAAAATGCGGCTACATTCAATAACAGTATCAGTACCTACGGTGGTACTGAAAAGGTGCAAGGCTATGTATCTTACTCCAATAATAAGATTGGTGGTATCATCCCTGGGAATGATATGAAAAGAAACAGTGTGAACTTACGGGTAAACACGGAGTTGATTCCGAAATTAAAAACCGATGTTAAATTAAACTATGTCAATCAGCAAATAGACAATCGTCCGCGTTTGGGAGATATGGGCATTCCGATAGAAGCTTATATAATGCCGCGCGATATGGATCAGGAGGAACTGAGAGATTACGAGACAATCGATCCGGCAACAGGTGAACCACTACGCAAATATTGGTCTGGTGCTGCAATCTATGATAATCCTTACTGGAGTACCAATCGGACTTCTGTCAACGAAGTCCGCGATCGAATTACGGCCATGGGGTCTGTGACTTACCAGTTGACAGATTGGTTGAACATCATGGGAAGATACAGTTTTGATAAGTATATAGACAAGACGGACGGTTCGTTTTATGCGAGCACGGTATCATTAGGGGATGTGCGTCCTGGAGGTAAGTATTTTGAGACCAATGCCCGCTACCAAGAAAGCAATTTTGATTTCTTGGTGAACGGTAACAATGCCATATCCGACGATATCAAGGTGACTTACAACGTTGGAGCCAGCTCGCTAAATAGAACTTATAGTACCTTTCAAAATATGGCCAACGGGCTGTCGATTCCCAATGAGTTCAGTTTGAAGATGGCCACGACACCAGAGTACCTTTTGATAAGTGGTTATAAAAGAAGGCTCAACTCCGTCTATGCTAGCGCACAAGTGGCTTTTTATAATAATGTGTTTTTGGATATGACGGCGCGTAATGATTGGACCTCTACATTAAAGGCACCTCATAGCTACTTCTATCCATCAGTAGGGGTATCGGCAGTATTCAATGAATGGTTGAATTTGCCTTCTTGGGTGAACTTTGGTAAAGTAAGGGCGTCTTATACCCAAGTAGGTAATGATCCTGACCCGTATTTACTTAGACAGCTCTATTCATTTGGACTTGGCGCTGGAAAAGGATTTGTTTCCCGATCATCAACCAAAGCAATCCCGGATTTGAAACCGGAATTGACCAAGTCATTTGAGACGGGATTGGATATGAAGTTTTTTGAAAATAGACTTGGATTTGATCTGACTTTATATAAGAGTAACACGGTCAATCAATTGCTATTTCTCGGTCTACCGATGGCAAGTGGCTATAGCCGCCAATACATCAACGCCGGGGATATCGAAAATAAAGGAATTGAGGTTCAATTGACGGCTTCTCCGATAAAGCGGGAGAATTTTGAATGGCAGACTACTGTGAACTTTGCTGCCAATACCAATAGGATTATCGAACTGCATGAAAAAACCAAACGGGCAAATATTACCGATAATACCAAGTATGCGACGGTAGTGGTCAATGAGGGAGAAAAATATGGAGATTTGTATGGATATAAGTGGAAGCGTGATGCGCAGAGCGGGAAATATGTTGTAGACGCAAGTGGACTTCCTTTGGTAGAGGCGAATCAAAAATTGGGTAACTTTAATCCGAAAGCACTATTGGGTTGGTCCAACTCCTTTAATTATAAGAACTTTACAGTAAATACGCTTATTGATGCCCGTATCGGAGGAGAGATAGTTTCCGGAACTTCGGCCTATTTAGCGGCATTTGGTGTTGCAGACTATACAGAGGCCTATCGTGAGGGTGGATTGGTATTAGACGCTGTAGATGTGAATGGGGCTGCCAATACACAAGCAATTACCGCGCAACAATTGTGGACAAAGGTTTCACAAAATGGACGTGATGCCTGGGGGGAATTTTTTACATATGATATGACCAATGTCCGATTACGGGAGCTTTCAGTTAGCTATAGATTTAACCTTAAGAACACGGAAGTCATCAAGAATGCCCAAGTATCTGTGACCGGACGGAATCTATTCTTTTTCTACAGGGGAAAATCTGTATTGGATATCCCTGGAATAGGTAAGACCAAGAATCCAATAGATCCAGAAGCGGCATTAGGTGCGGGCAATTATCAAGGGATAGAGGTTGGGTTGCCGCCTTCTGTCCGTACATTCGGTTTGAATCTAAAGCTTACCTTTTAATTACAATACATAGGATGCTCATGATACCTACTAAAGTAGGTCGGACTTAATTTTCAATAATAGAAAAAAATACTCCAATGAAAAGAAACATGATATATGGTACATTGTTAGGACTAAGTTTGATGTCCTGTACCAAAGACTTTGAAGAAATAAATAAAGATCCCAATAACCTAACGGTCATCACCCCGCGTGAACTACCTTTTATGTTTGCCAAGGCACAATCTTCCTCGGCGATGAACAGGTCGTTCTACCAAACGGTGCAAAATCTAGGGGCAGATCTCTATGCGCAGTATTTCGCCCTGACGACCAACTCTTTTACCACTGATCGCTATTTATTGACTCCGGATTGGCAAAGGCGTTTTTGGACAGTCGTCTATGTCGATACAGCGCCGCAATTGAAGAGTATATTGGAAAATACGGAGGCCAATTCAGGGGAAGCGGCATTGGCTAATATTATGTGGGTCTATGCTTTTCATCGATTGACCGATCACTTTGGCCCTGTGCCATACTTTGATGCGGCAGAGGCAAAAGATGTAATTGCATATGATCCGATGGACAAGATTTACGATGATTTTTTTACCCGATTGACCACGGCTGTGGAACATTTAAAGGCATTACCTGCTGGGACGGCGGTCTTTGAGGGATATGATTTGGTTTACAACGGAAATAAAGATAACTGGATTAAGTTTGCGAATGCTATGCGACTTCGACTGGCCTTACGGATTTCAAAAATAAACCCCAACAAGGCAAAGACTGAGGCCGAAGCTGCTGTAGCCGCAGGCGTGATGACCGATAATATACAGAATGCCTCGATGTTGAAATCGCTGTCTGGTAATGATACAAACGGATTGTCACAGGTCGCTGTGTGGAATGAATTCTCGATGAGTTCAACGATTGCTTCTTATTTGAAAGGATATGAAGACCCTCGATTGGGTATATATTTTCAACCAAGTAAAAATGGAAATCAATTCAATAGTGTACGTAATGGTTCGACGTCTGTTGACTTGGGGAATGTGAGAAATCAATCTGGATCTAATTCGAATGTGGGTACATACTGGGTAAGATACAGCGGAGGCACCATCGAGGGGAATCTGATCCAGAGATTTCATGTGATGTGTGCAGCGGAGTCGTTTTTCTTAAGAGCTGAAGGTGCGCTCAATGGATGGAATATGGGGGGGACTGCTCAGGAACTGTATGAGCAAGGGATACGGACGAGTATGGAGCAATGGGGTGCAGGCGACGCGGGGACAATTAGCAACTACTTGTCTTCTACGAAACTCCCCATGGCACCAGGAGACTATCACAATTCTCCAGCAGTAGCCAATACGGCTATAAAATGGGGTGGGAGTGTAGCTGAACAACGCGAACAGATTGGTGTACAAAAATGGTTGGCCATATTCCCTAATGGAATGGAAGCATGGGCTGAATATAGAAGAACCGGATATCCAAAAATGTATACTGTCATACAATCTGATAATTCGGATCTGCAGGCAGGCTCTTTTATCAATAGATTGCCCTACCCATTGACTGAGGCAACGGATAATTTGGCGGAACTCAATAAGGGACGTGCTTTGTTAGGAGGAGCAGACAATGCTGCAACAAGACTTTGGTGGGATGTGGACTGATAGATGATGAACAAAAGCATATGGATAATTGGACTGATGATGAGTATGGTATTAGATAGTGGAGCGCAAGGGCTGCTGCCGAATGTTTTGTCTATACCTAAAGAGATTGATGCGGTAAGGGTATTAATAGAAAATCGCGCCGATGAGTTGGAGGGTAAGGTATATACGGATGGATATGCTGATCCTGAAGCGATTTTAAAGGGTATTGCAAATAACCTGCAACTGGATGTTGGAGATGCTCCGGCATTGGATATGCGGATTGTCTCTTCTAGCGACAAAGGCAATTACACTATACACAATCTTATCTTCCAGAGTATGGAAGGAGTGTATGTGCCCGCCAATCTGTACGTACCCAAAGGTAAAGGGCCATTTCCTGCTGTACTCAACAGTCATGGACACTGGCCGCCGGGAAGGAGAAGTGAGATTGTGCAACGTACGTCGCAGATATTGGCTATGAATGGGTATGTATGCTTGAGCATAGATGCAATGGGGTCGGGCGAAAGAGGTCGGGAGCATCAACATGAGTATCATGGTGCCAATCTGGGATCTTTGTTGTTGGATCTGGGGACGCCCTTAATGGGGGTACAACTTATGGAGAATAGGCGGGCAATAGATTTGTTGTGTTCCCTTCCATATGTGAACCAGAAGTATATTGGAGCTACTGGTGCTAGCGGTGGGGGGAATCAAACAATGTGGTTGGCCGCGGTAGATCCACGTGTGAAGGCTGCAGTTCCGGTGGTTAGTGTCGGTACTTTTCGCTCCTATATTATGAACAGTAATTGTGTATGCGAGTTGCATCCTAATGGGCTTTTGCATTTTGAAGAAGGCGACATATTGAAAAGTATGGCACCTAAAGCCATCAAGATCCTCACGGCGTTGAAAGATGGTAACGCAGCCTTCAATGTACATCAGATGCTTAAATCGTTTCGCATTGCGAAGCTCGCTTATCAACAGCGAGGCATAGCAGATCATATTGACTATGAGCTATTTGACGAACCACATAGTTATACAACGGAGATGAATGTCAGCATGGTCAAGTGGTTTGATCAAGCATTTGGAAATATACACCGTCGAGCCATCGATACCACTGGTATTAGTCTACTGGATACCACTCAATTGGCCGTATTGGGACAAGGTGTCGCCAAGGATGAAATAATGACTATTCCTGCGTTCATCAGTCAGCGGTTTGGTCAGGTGGAAAAGGAGCTTTTGAATACAGGACTTGGGGATAAGGAGAGCGTACAAAGCCAACTTCGACAATTGCTGTCAAAGAGAGGAGTAGACAAACTGCTATCAACGCAGACCCTACCTCCCATGGATGGATGGGAAAGGATTGTTTTAGAGACTGCCAATCGACAATTGGTTCCACTGTTGTTGAAGTCGCCGACTACGGAGGCTGCATCGATGCACATTTTCTTTCCTTCAAAGGGTAAGCAGGAGCTTTCTTATTCTGAGGTTGAAGAAGTCTTAGCGAAGGGGAATGGTGTTGCCATAGTGGATTTATTCGGATTAGGTGAGCGTGCGTCTAAAAGCGGTGATCTTATCGATGGGGCATTGCCACGTTTTCATACTCTTTCGCGATCCACGATATGGCTAGGTGAGACGATGATGGGTATATGGGCAACTGAAATCGATATGGTGTTGGGATACCTGCATCAAGGAAATAAGGGCCGTAAATTGGAGGTGGTAGCCGATCGCGAGACTGCGCTGGCAGCATTGATCAGTAGTGGACTGGCTACAACCCGACAAGATTTGAAGCTTCGACAGCTGCCCATCAGCTATGTACCGGAGCTAAGAGGAAGTTTGGATAGTTACAACATGGCTATTCATATCCCCGGGATATTGAAATGGGGAGATATCCCTTTGCTACTGGCCCTTAGCGGAGATTCGGTGACCTTACAGGATGCCCGCACAATCATGGGAAAGAATTGTACCGAAAAGGAGAGAAGAGCGCTCCAGGAGAAGGTAAATATTTATAAAAGCAAATTTAACAACGAAGGTTCACTTCAACTTAAATAGTTAATATGGGAACGAACAGAAGATCATTTTTGAAATTATCCGGTCTGGCCGGAATCGGACTTTTGACAGGATGCCAACAACAGGAAAAGGGTACACCAGAAACACATTTGGACCATATCCGTCAGCAGGCCTCCGAGAAGTATACCGCTGCTTTTAATATGTCTGGATATGCAGCTCCAAAAATCGATACCGTGCGAGTGGGCTTTATCGGTGTCGGGAATAGAGGCTCTGCTGCGGTAGAACGTATGAGCCAGATTGGAGGGGTGGTCATCAATGGAATTTGTGATTTACGCGCCGAAAAAGCTACCGAAGCCAAGGCTCGAATCAAGACCTCTGGTCATCCGGCAAAGATTTATGCAGGGGGGGATGAAGACTGGAAAAAGATGTGCCAGGAGGATGAATATGACCTCATCTATATCGCAACGCACTGGAAGCTACATGCGGAAATGGCTATTTATGCAATGGAACATGGTAAGCACGTTGCATTGGAGATTCCTGCCGCAACCACAGTAGAGGATTGTTGGAGATTGGTGCAAACATCCGAAAAAACAAAAAAACATTGTGTGATGCTGGAGAACTGCTGCTACGACTATTTTGAGCTATTGACGCTTAATCTCGCAAGACAGGGATTCTTTGGTGATATTGTCCATTGTGAGGGCGCCTACATCCACGATATTTTGAACAGCTTTTTTGATGAAAAGAAGCGTTACGATTTTTGGCGTTTGAAGGAGAATGCCTCGCGTAACGGAAATTTATACCCGACCCATGGTGTGGGACCTATCTGCCAAGTGTTGAAAGTGAATCGAGGAAATAAGATGGAGTATATGAGCTCCATGTCGTCCAAGGACTTTATGATCAACGAAAAGGCCAAAGAGATGGCGAAAACGGACAAGCGATTTGAGGAGTACGTCGATAAGCCTTTCCGTGGGAATATAAATATCTCCAATATATTGACGAATAGTGGAAGCACCATCATGCTCCAGCACGATGTGACATCACCACGCCCGTATTCACGTATTCATATGGTGAGCGGGACCAAGGCTTTTGCTCAGAAATACCCGCTTCCTGGTAAGATTGCAATCGGACATGAGGATTTTATGGGCGCAGAAGAGATGACAAAACTGGAACAGCAATATACACCTGGTATCGTCAATAAAATAGGACAATTAGCTAAAGAAATCGGTGGCCACGGGGGGATGGACTTTATGATGGATTGGAGACTGATAGACTGCTTAAGAAATGGCCTTCCAGTGGATATGGATGTGTATGACGCGGCTAGTTGGAGTGTGATTGGTCCACTTAGTGAGTGGTCAGTTGCTAATGGATCACTCCCGATTGAAATCCCAGATTTTACGAACGGAAATTGGAAAGAGAATAACGTGCACGATATCAATTTGATAGCAGGTGGAACAACAAATGTATTGAAATAGTAATTTAAAAAAGAGAATAACTGTGAACGTAAGGAAATTTAAAACTCGAGAAGAATTGGGCCAGTATGCAGGTGAAGCTGGTGTAGAAGCTATAAAAGCGTCAATTGAAGCAAGAGGAGAAGCAAATGTAATATTAGCGACTGGTCAAAGTCAATTCGAAACCCTGCAGACATTAGTAGGTGCCAAAGATATTGATTGGACGAAAGTTAGGATGTTCCATCTGGATGAGTATATTGATCTGCCCGTCGCGCATAAGGCTAGCTTCCGCAAATATTTGACGGAGCGCTTCGTGGACATTGTAGGGCCATTGAAAGAAGTGGTGTTGATTAACGGAGAAAAGGACCCTATTGATGAATGTAATCGTCTCCATAAAAAAATTCAAGATCATCCAATTGATGTAGCATTTGTAGGGATTGGCGAAAATGGACATTTGGCATTTAATGATCCACCAGCTGATTTTGAGGTAAAAGATGCTTATCTTGTTGTCAACCTAGATGTACAATGTAGGCAACAACAGCTTGGTGAAGGTTGGTTTGCATCATTGGACGAGGTACCCGGTCAAGCCATTAGTATGTCCATCCATCAAATTATGCAATCGAAGAAAATAATATGTGCCGTACCTGATGAGCGAAAAGCATTGGCTGTGAAGAATTGTCTTACGCTTCCGATATCCAATCTACATCCTGCGAGTATACTGCAGGACCATGCAGATTGCACCTGCTATTTGGATCAAGGGTCAGCATCTTTACTCAATTAACCACCAGATATGACAACAGCATCACTAGATAGGAAAACTACATTCGTGTCTATAGGTATCATCGGCATGATGTTCTTTATTTTTGGATTTGTCTCTTGGGTGAATGCAATCCTGATACCCTATTTTAAAATTGCATGTGAATTAAGCAATTTTCAATCTTACCTCGTCGCATTTGCATTTTATATTTCCTATCTGGTGATGTCAATGCCGTCTTCATACCTGCTTAAAAAAGTGGGCTATAAAAACGGGATTATGATTGGTTTTTGGATCATGGCTCTAGGGGCGTTTCTATTTGTGCCAGCGGCTTACGGAAGGACATATATCATCTTTTTGATAGGTTTGTTTACTCTAGGTGCAGGTCTGGCCGTGCTGCAGACGGTTGCTAATCTATATATTACGATGATTGGCGAAAAGGAACGAGCGGCTCAGCGGATCAGTATTATGGGAATATGCAATAAAGGGGCAGGAATACTGGCTCCTTTGGTTTTTTCTTGGACTATCTTACGTCCGCAGGACAATGAACTCTTTAAGCAGATTCCATTGATGGACGAGTTGACTCGAGCAGCTGCTTTGGACGAATTGATTTTGCGGGTAGTGTGGCCTTATACAGTGGTGGGGATTGTTTTGTTCCTAATCGGTGTAGTAGTCAAGCTGTCGATTCTCCCTGAATTGGATCAAAAAGAAGACGAGGAGATTGATAAGACTGGAAGGAAGAAAAAAAGTATTTTTCAGTTTCCACATCTTGTTTTAGGGGCTGTAGCTATATTTTTGCATGTGGGCACACAGGTTATAGCTATTGACACCATCATTAACTATGCCGGATCTATGGGCTTATCTTTGCTCGAGGCAAAATCACTTCCATCTTATACCTTATCTGCTACGATCATAGGATATTTGTTGGGTATCGTGCTTATTCCTAAAATTTGTAGTCAACGGACGATGTTGAAAATCTGTACGTTACTTGGACTTACTTTGGCGATATTGGTCTGTACTACGGATGGACATGTTCATTTTTTTAATATGGACTTGGATATTTCTATCTGGTTTATTGTATTGATTGGATTGCCCAATGCCCTTATATGGGCGGGAATATGGCCATTGGCACTTGATGGTCTTGGGAGTTATGCGAAGCAAGGGTCTGCACTTTTGATTATGGGCTTATGTGGCAATGCATTACTGCCTTTGCTATATGGCTTGTGGGCAGATGCGGTGGATGTGAAGACGGCGTATTGGATATTGACGCCCTGCTTTCTGTATTTGGTCTTCTATGCGTTCAAAGGTCACCAACTTCGTGTCTGGACAAGCGCCCATAAATAATAATATATGCTGACAATTACAAATGCCAAGATTATTGTTCCAAGTCGTATTATCGAGAATGGAACAATTTGGATTGCGGATGGTAAGATTATAGGTTTAGCTGAGCATCCTGTAGGTAAGGAGGAAGTGCCGGGTGAATGGTTAGATGCTAGAGGGCTCTATTTGGCACCTGGTTTTATCGATATACACGTGCATGGAGGTGGTGGTGCTGACTTCATGGACAATACGGTAGATGCTTTTGTACAGATTGCGCAGACACATGTCAAATATGGGACCACATCGATGCTGCCTACGACTTTGACCAGTGAACCAGAGGAGCTGCTGGAATTGTTTGACATTTACGAAAAAGTGCTACAGCTAAAGAGTGGGGGTTCTCGTTTCTTAGGCCTACACTTAGAGGGACCTTATTTTGCGATGAACCAACGTGGCGCACAGGATCCGCGTTATATCCGTAACCCCGACCCACGGGAATATGAGCCTATTTTGGAAAAGTATCACCATCTGATTGCTAGATGGAGCGCAGCTCCAGAGTTGCCAGGAGCTTTGGACTTTGGACGTAAAGTCGATGCGTATGGTATATTGGTCGCATTAGCGCATACAGATGCAATTTATGAAGAGATCGTACCCGCAGTAGCGAGTGGATATCGATTAGCGACGCATTTCTATTCTGGAATGTCGGGGATGACTCGCCGCAATGCCCACCGGTATGCTGGTGCTATTGAAAGCTGCTTTCTGATTGATCAGATTGATGTGGAAATCATCGCTGATGGTGTGCATTTGCCTGAACCCTTTCTGCGATTGATTCACAAAGTGAAGGGAACGGATAAAATAATACTGGTTACAGATGCTATGCGGGCTGCTGGAATGCCAGAAGGTAAAAGTATTCTGGGTAGTTTGAAACGAGGTGTGGAAGTCATTGTGGAAGAAGGTGTGGCTAAGCTACCCGATTATTCGTCCTTTGCAGGAAGTGTGGCTACCGCAGACAGGCTTATCCGTACAATGCTCAATCTGGCTGGAGTCAGTTTATTGGATGCTGTACAAATGCTAACGGCCAACCCTGCTAAATTATTGGGAGTAGCTGATAGGATAGGCACAATAGATATCGGGAAGGATGCCGATATTGTCCTGTTTGATGAGCAGATAAATATTCACCATACATATGTGCTTGGTGAAACCTGTTATCAGAGGTAATCGTACTTACCATTTTCGGACAACAGAGTCTCGTACTATTAACTTTCCAGGCAGTACGATGTCTTTAATTTCAAAGTTTTTGTTTTTAATGTGACGAATGAGTAATGCACAGCTTTGTTTTCCAATATCCAAGGCAGGTTCTTCTATTGTCGTTAAATTGGGTTCGACCACGGTGGAAATGGGGTCGTTGGTAAAGCCGATGACACCAATGTCTTTTCCAACTCGAAGACCAGCTTTTTTGATAGCTAAGATAGCACCAACTGCTTTGCGGTCATTGACTGCAAAAATGGCATCGGGGCGTTTGGAAAGCGCTATTAGTTTTTCCAGATCTTCGGTACCATGGGCTTGTGAAAAACCAGAATGAATGATTAAGTTTTCGTCTATAGGTATTTTGCTTTTTTCTAGGGCTTTTATATAGCCACTTAATCGTTGTTGGGTGAATTTGAGGTCTTTTGGACCAGCTATATGTGCTATCCGTGTATATCCATTTTGGATGAGATACTGTGTAGCTTGGAAGGCGCCAGCAAAGTCATCTTGTACAACTTTGGAAACCTGCATGTCATTGGGGACCCGATCAAAGAAGACAATAGGGAGTCCTTTGGACATAAGTTGTTCAAAATGGTCATTGATATAGGAGTCTGAAGAGATGGAGATGAGCAGACCGTCTAAACTACTCGTTGAAAGATTTTCCATAAGATTTTTCTCCCGAGCAAGGTTATCATTGGTTACATATAGAATGATATTATAATCTTGTTCATAGGCTTCTTCCTGTATGCCGGAAATAACCATGGAAAAATAGTAGTTGGTAATAAATGGGATGACTACACCAATGTTTTTGGTGGATCCAGAGGCTAGAGCCGAGGCATTTTTGTTGGGTTTGAAATTTAGTTTTCGCGCTAGGGCCAGTACTTTTTCTCTGGTCTCGGGGTTGACATCGTGCGTGTCTCGGAATGCTCTAGAGACTGTAGATACGGAAATATTCAGCATTTCCGCAATATCCTTGATGCCAATGGGGTTCTTCATCTATGAATGGTTGGTTTATAAATAATGCTTCACAATTTACTAAAAACAATTAATATGTCACCATTCATACGTTTTTTGATTGGACCGTATTCTAATTTTGTAGCTCCTTAATCTTTAATATTTACATACTAAAGCAATCGTTTATGTGGCGTTTTTTAGCCAGATATTACCGAATGAAAAGCATTTTATCTAAGTTTGGTGTATTGACGCAAACGAAGTATTAAGATGATAAATATTATAAGTGCAGCGGTACAGCATATCGAAGAGATTAGAAAAATCGCATTTAAAACGTGGCCCATTACTTTTGGAAAGATATTGTCCGAAGCTCAGATTGAGTATATGTTGAACATGATGTATAGCCAAGAGGCGCTGAGGAGGCAGATTGAGGAACAAAGGCACTGTTTTCTGCTCGGAGTGGAGAATGGTAGATACTTGGGGTATGTCTCTTATGAACTACACTATCATGATGAGGCTATTACAAAAATCCATAAAATTTATGTTTTACCAGAAGCGCAGGGAAAGGGGGTAGGTAAGGTCTTACTCAGCAAGGTGGAGGCAGAGGCCATACTACATGGGGATCAAAAGCTCGCTTTAAATGTGAATAAGTATAATGAGGCGGCGTATTTTTATAATAAAATGGGATTTGAATGTGTGGGGACAGAAGATATTGACATTGGCTCTGGTTTTTTAATGGAAGACAAGATAATGGAAAAGAAATTGGCAACCTTACTCTAAGGTTGCCAATTGTCATGATGAGTCAAATGGTGCATCACAATAAGTTAGGATAGTCACTAATTATGCCGTCTACTTTCAATGTCCTGAGTCTCTGGACCTCTTCCTTATCATTAGCCGTCCAAGGCACAACTTTAATCCCTTTTGAATGGCAGTCTTTTACGAATTGAGTGGTGACAATCTTGTAATGGGGACTGATAATAAACGGTATAAACCCTAGGTCTGCAACAAGATCATCAATGGATTGCTGATTTTTGGCGTCAATCAGATAGGATGATTTTATCTGAGGATAAATCTTGTGAAGATATTGAATGGTCCGTTTGTCAAAAGATTGGATGACAGTCCTAGAAGCGATTCCTTTGTCTATGATGACTTGGGTTAATAAATCTACGAAGGTCTTAGGGTCAGGGTGAAGTATACCGTCACCTTTGGCGGAACTCTTCGTTTCAATATTATAGAACATCGGTGCTCGATGCTTGTTTTTAGCTTCCTGCTCAACGGCGATAATTAACTCCGATAGCAGAGGAATATGGGTTTTAATTTTTTTTTGCTCTGGAAAGTCTTTGAAAAACTTAGTGCCCGTATCGTATTTTTTGAGGTCTTCATAAGCGAGACTGAATACTTTTAGATCTTTTTTGTCGGCGGGAATGTCCTCTCCGTTTGGATATTTGATATACTTTGGATTGAGATAGTCGTCATGGGTTACAACTACTTTTTGGTCTTTTGTAATATGACAATCCATCTCTAGTGTGGTGATATTTGGCCATTCCTGCATGGTCATTTGCATGGCTTCTATCGTGTTTTCGGGGTAAAGTCCTCTGCCTCCACGATGAGCTTCTGCTGAGAAATCTGGGAATTTGGTATTCACGTTTGAGTCCGATTTTTTTAAAGTGGAGCAGGATAGGAGGCCTAATGTCAAAATTAGACCTCCGATATTGAATATTGTTGGTTTCATTTGTCTGGATTGTTGTCGTCCGTCTGCGCTCAATTAAGGGTAAGATAAAGACCAACGGCTAGCAGACTACCGATAATAGGACCTAAGACCGGTACCCAGGCATATCCGATGTCAAAGCTGGCTTTGTTTCGGATAGGGAGTAAGGCATGTATAATACGAGGTCCTAAATCTCGAGCGGGATTGATGGCATACCCTGTTGTTCCGCCCAGTGCTAAGCCAATGACCCATACAATAAAGGCTACTGGGATAGCGCCAATAGACCCTAAGCCAACGGTTGAATCATCTGCTAACTTGGCATCTGTAAAATGGAAAATTGAAAAAATCAATACAAATGTGCCTACAATCTCGCTTATTAGGTTTATAGGGATATTCCGAATGGCGGGCGCGGTGCAGAATACCGCTTGTTTGGCACCAGGATCTTCAGTTGCATCGAAATGGTCTTTGTAAAGTAGCCACACCAAAAATGCACCTGACATGGCTCCTAAGAATTGGGCCGTAATATAGACGGCGCCCTCTTGTATACTCATCTTTGCTAAAGCCATATTGGCAATGGTTACTGCAGGGCTTAGATGGGCGCCACTGTATGGGCCAGCAATCACTACCCCCGCAAATACAGCAAGAGCCCAGGCCGTGGTGATAACAATCCATCCCGAATTGTTGCCCTTGGTTTTATTAAGTACTACGTTGGCTACTACTCCTCCTCCCAGAAGGATGAGAACTGCGGTTCCGATTAATTCAGCTAAAAAAGGTGTCATAAATTATCATAAAGGTTTATAGGTGTCTTATTTGTTCTCTGCCCAGAATAGTGCGGTCTTAACAGCTCTGTGCCACTCATGTATCAGCGTCTTCGTATCGACTTCCTTATCTGGACGGAAGGTCTTGTCTTCTTTCCATTGTTTGGAAATTTCTTCAATATCTTTCCAAAAGCCGACAGCAAGGCCAGCAAGATAGGCCGCACCCAATGCAGTAGTCTCAGTGATTTGCGGTCTGATGGTGGTACTACCTAGGATGTCCGACTGGAACTGCATTAAAAAGTTGTTTTGGGTGGCACCGCCATCTACACGAAGTTCTTTAATGGATAGCTTTGCGTCGGATTCCATTGCTTTGAGTATGTCAAGCGTTTGAAAGGCGATGCTTTCCAAGGCAGCTCGAGCGATATGCGCTGAGTTTGCGCCTCTGGATAGGCCAACTAATGTGCCGCGTGCATCTGGATTCCAGATTGGAGCCCCGAGGCCAGCAAAGGCAGGGACGAGATATACCCCATTGGTATCTGCTACGGAGCGGGCTAATTTTTCCACGTCTGACGATGACTTGATAATACCTAACTCGTCTCGAAGCCACTGTACAATGGCGCCACCGATGAAGATACTTCCTTCTAGTGCATAGGTGGTTTCTTTACCTATTTGCCAGGCTACGGTAGTTACGAGCTTATTGGTCGAAAATACTGGTTTTTGGCCGATATTCATAAGCATGAAGCAACCGGTGCCATATGTATTCTTGACCATTCCTTTGCTGGTACACATCTGCCCAAATAGTGCTGCTTGTTGATCCCCGGCAATACCTGCAATCGGAATGTTATTGGAAAGGATGTCTAGTGAGGTCTCTGCATAGACTTCGGAAGAGCTTTTTACTTCTGGTAATAACGAGTTGGGGATGTCAAAAATAGTCAACAATTCCTGATCCCACTCCATTTTCTGGATGTTATAGATCATGGTGCGGGAGGCATTGGTGACATCTGTTACGTGTGTCTGTCCATTGGTTAGGTTCCAAATCAACCAACTGTCTATTGTTCCAAATGCTAATTCTCCATTTTCTGCTTTCTTGCGGGCCCCCTTAACATTGTCCAGAATCCAATTTATTTTAGAAGCTGAAAAATAGGCATCGATCAATAAGCCTGTTTTTTCTTGGATAAGGGCCGCGTGTCCTTGTTCTGCTATTTTACGACAGTAATCAGCTGTTCGTCTATCTTGCCAAACGATAGCGTTGTAGATAGGAGCACCTGTTTTTCGATCCCAGATAACGGTGGTCTCACGCTGATTGGTGATACCGATTGCTTTAATTTTGGACGAATTGATTTTGGATTTGGACAGCGCTTCGGCTAGTACCGAGATTTGTGTAGACCAAATATCCTGTGGATCATGCTCCACCCATCCCGACTGTGGGTAGTGTTGCTTGAATTCTTTTTGCGCAACACATTCAATTTCCCCCGATTTGTTAAATATGATGGCTCTTGAACTGGTTGTTCCTTGGTCAAGGGCGACTATAAATTCTTTGTTCTCCATGGTTTATAATGGGTTATTTTAATATATAATTTAGAGTAAGTTGCTCGTATGTCAATAGTTGGTTGTCAATCCACTGTTGATCTTGATTAAGGGTCTCTGCCATCAACTTGGCCACCGTTGGTGCCATTTCCAAGGATGCTCGAGCGTCTAGGAATAAGATGCGCATTCGGCGGGCCAATACATCTTCCACCGTGCGAGCCATTTCGTGTTCCACAGCCCAGACTACCTCAGCACCGATGTGAGCAAATTTAGAATGCAGGGGGGCAGCAAGAGCAGGTATACGGGATGCAAGTTCACGGATTCCTTCGACATCACTACCGTAGAATTTCCAATGTCCCTGCTCTTGGTTATGTGCATAGCCGTGTATTCTTAAGTCTGTGGTGACACATGGTTCAGCAGGCAAGTTAGCGATTTTGATAGCTAAATCTACGGTCTGCTCGGCCATTTTACGATAAGTGGTCCATTTGCCACCGGTAATGGTGACTAACCCTGAAGCATTACTGATGAGCTTATGGTCTCTTGATATCTCTTTGGTGCTATTGGTGTCATTATCTTGTGGGGCGGCTAAAGGCCGGAGACCAGCGAATACACTCAATACGTCTGCGCGCGATGGAGCAGTCTCCATATATGCATGGGCAGTGTCCAAAATAAATTTTATCTCCTCCTCCAGCGGTCGTGGCTCAATCTGGTGTAAGTCCAAAGGGGTGTCGGTGGTGCCCAACAAGACATGGTCATGCCAAGGTACACCAAAGAGAACACGGCCATCACTTGTTTCGGGAATCATAAGGGCATCGGTGTTGCCTAAAAACTTCTTATCGATAACAATATGGGTTCCTTGACTGGGCCTCACTAAGTTTTTGTGCTTAGGTTCCTCCATTTTGAGGATGTCGTCTACGAATATGCCCGTCGCATTGATAATAGCGCGCGCTTTAATCTGGTGTGATATACCCGTCTCTTGGTCTATAAATGTCAAACCCGATACTTTGCCCATTTGATCTTTGTGTATCTGCGTAACATCGGCGTAGTTGAGTACGGTTGCTCCATGTTCGGCTGCTGTTTGTCCTAAATTTAGGGCCAAGCGGGCGTCATCAAACTGTCCATCATAGTATTGTATACCCCCCTGTAGTTTGGACTTTTTCACAGTAGGCAATCGGTCAATTACTTCTGCTTTATTTAAGGAGATTGACTTGCCAATACGTAGGCTTCCAGCCATCCAATCATATAATTTGAGTCCCACAAGGTATTTAACACGACTGAAAAATGAATAGCAGGGAATGATGAAGCTTTGTGTACGCGCTACATGTGGAGCATTTTTGAAGATTAATCCGCGTTCACGCAATGCGGAGAAGACAAGTTTGACATCTCCATTGGCCAAATAACGAACTCCTCCGTGGACAAGTTTGGTGCTGCGACTCGAAGTTGCTTTTGCAAAGTCGTATTTTTCGAGAAGGATGGTCTTAAATCCCCTCGAAGCCGCATCCACTGCTATCCCAAGTCCGGTAGCACCGCCTCCTATAATGGCAATGTCCCAATGCTCGGTCTGAGAAAGGGATTGAATGCTTGTATTTCTGTCAAACTTCATATACGTATTATTTAATGTAAGCAATGGTTAACTTCTTCAGAAAATATCTGGATACCATGATAATTAACTTTTGTCTCAAAATGTTTGCTGCTGCTGTTAGAAATTTCTTTTTACGCCACTGCAATACAAAACAAATATAATAAAATAAGTAAACGAAAGTAAAAGAAAATAAACGAAAGTCATTGTTTTTTTATATTCGTTATAATCTTTAAAGTTTTTACCTTAGAGCAATTGAATAGATTATATTATGAACAGCGTCGAAAGGCATCATTTTATCCTGGATAAGCTAAAGCAAAACGGGAATATCACTGTTTCGGATATATGTGAAGAGCTGGGTGTATCCACTGTCACGATTCGAAAGGATTTAAAATTTTTGGAAGATAGTTCTTTACTTTTTAGGGTGCACGGGGGGGCAACTTGCCAAAATCCGTATACCACGGACCGGACCGTATTCGAGAAGGAAAAGCTGCATGCGGATGAAAAGACGAGAATTGGGCGGGCGGCTGCAAAGTTTGTCGAACCCAATGATTCTATTATAATAGCCTCGGGTACTACCATGCAGTCATTGGCGAAGGAGATAGACCCTCAGGGACAGCTTACGGTGGTGACTTCTGCTTTGAATGTTGCTCATCAATTGATTCAGCATCAGAATGTTGAAATTATTCAACTCGGTGGTACACTGCGAAAAACATCGACTTCAGTCACTGGAGCCTACGCGGAGATGATCCTTAAAGATTTTTTTTGCTCGAAGTTGTTTTTAGGAGTCGACGGTATAGACTTGGACTTTGGAATTACGACGACCAATG
Organism: Sphingobacteriaceae bacterium DW12; assembly: GCA_000783305.1. Taxonomy (GTDB): domain Bacteria; phylum Bacteroidota; class Bacteroidia; order Sphingobacteriales; family Sphingobacteriaceae; genus Sphingobacterium. The sequence continues at coordinate 153,673 of JROE01000011.1, forward strand.
CCAATGAAGCAAGGTTGAATAGAGCAATGATTGCATCCGCTCAGAAGGTAATTGTACTGGCTGATTCTAGTAAGTTTGGACGTAAAAGCTTCGGTAAAATTGCAGAGATGAACCAAATAGATGTACTGGTGACGGACCAAGATGTAAATCCTAGACTTGTCGAGAGATTAGAATCTTTGGGGATAAAAGTTATCATCGTTTAATAAGTTTTTGTTTGACCATAAAAATTTTACAATTAAATTTTCAATTCAAAGATCAATATAAAATTATTTTAATATCTTTAAAAGATGGAGTTGATAAATTTTGACTTCACGTAACGATTTATAAATCAACACCTAAAACTTACAAACAACAATATGAAAGAACAAAACAATTCAAGACGTGAGTTTATCAAGAAGTCAGTTATAGGGGCTGCCGCTTTTACAATTGTACCACGTTTTGTGTTAGGGGGGCAAGGTTTCCTAGCTCCTAGTGATCACCTAACAAAAGGAGTAATCGGTGTAGGCGGAATGGGGAGAGGACATTTTGAGTACGCGGGCACCAAGACCGTTGCAATCTGTGACGTGGACACGCGGCATTTAGCGCTTGCGCAAAAAGCGCTAGGCGGAGGTGTGAAGGAATACCACGACTTTAGGGATTTAGCAAAGGCTCCAGATGTAGATATCGTGCATATCGCAACTCCACCACATTGGCATGGTTTGATGGCTGTAGAAGCGGCCCGCTCAGGCAAAGATATCTGGTGCGAGAAGCCTATGACACGAACTATAGGTGAAGGTTTGAAGGTTAAAGAGGCTGTAAAGCAACATGGTAACATGTTTAGGTTGAATACGTGGTTTAGGTTTAAAGATAACTTCTACGGTATGAATGTACCGGTCTCAAAAATTAAGAGATTGGTGGATACTGGTATGATGGGGTGGCCTTTGAAGGTGACTATTAGCAAGCATACTGGATTTGACTGGAAATTTTTCTGGATTGGTAAAGAAGATTTGCCAGTGGAGAAAGTTCCTTCGGAATTGGATTATGACATGTGGTTGGGGCCAGCTCCATACAAGCCATATAGTACGCATCGTGTGCATACTACTTTTAGAGGATATTGGGATTATGATGGTGGTGGACTTGGAGATATGGGACAGCATTATCTTGATCCGGTTCAGTATTTCTTAGGTAAAGATGAGGAGAGTCCGGTGTCTGTTGAAGTGGATGCTCCTCAACAACATAGCGATGCTGTTGGTACTTGGAGACGTGTTGTATATACCTATGCTGATGGATGTCAAATTATTTTGGATGGCGAAGGTAAAGATGAGGGAGTCGCTTATATTGAAGGACCTAAAGGAAAGCTTTATAAGGGGTTTGTTTCGGATATCCCAGATATGGAAAGAAAATTGGCACAATATCCAGAGCCAGCACCACAGATGACGGACTTTTTAGAGTCTGTTAGAACAAGACAGAAATTTGCATTGAATGAAGAAAATGGTTTCCGTTCATGTACTTTAGTCAACATGGGGCTTATAGCATTAAGATTGAACAGATCGTTGAAGTTTGATTCGGTCAAGCAGGTATTTATAAATGATGAGGGAGCTAATCGTTTGATTCATCAACCGATGAGAGGTCCTTGGACAATTTAATTACTTTCCAATAATACCTTAAAATGAAACCATCATATCATACAAGGCTTTGCTTAAATAAGGACATCTTGTCTACTATGATTGCTTCATCGCGTTTAAGATTCAATTTAAATTCTGATGGAACCAATCCCGATTTGATTAGGGAGGGCTCTTGTCAGCCATTAAGAAATATAAAAGGATGAAAAAAACTTTTAATCTACTAACAGCTCTATTTATATTACAGGTTGCCGCGCATGCGCAGCTACCTTCTAACCGTACTTCTGCAACCAAGATTGCGGATGTATTGGCTCAACAACCTGCCGAGGAAAACGAAAAGTTTGCGGCGGCAATGAAAGAATTGGAGAACTTCAGTCCCGATGATATCGTGGAATTGGTTACCAAACTGCAACCGCAGGGTGGCAATAATGCGAAAATCGAATATGCAACAAATTCCTATGCATTCTATGTAACGCAAGCTGGTATGGACACCAAAAGGGAGTCATATGCCAAAGGATTGCTTGTAGCCTTGGACAAGTTGACTGATAAGGACAACAAGGGATATGTCATTAAACTGCTTCAACAAGTAGGGAAAAATGAATCTGTCTCTTCAATAAGCAAGTATTTAACGGATGATTATTTGGTAGGTAAAGCTTCAAGAGCACTTGTTGCCATCAATACCAATGATGCCAAATCAGCGTTAGTGCAAGCCTTAAATAGTGCGGATTCGGACGTCAAGAAAACGGCTATCGTGACTGCTTTGGGTGATTTGAAAGTTGCGGAGGGAGAAGCTAAGATTCTAGAGTTGATTAAGAATACCAATGCTCCTAAATTTCAAAAAGCTGCTTTCACAGCACTTAGTAAAATTGGAGGTGAGCAGTCGGCACCAGCTTTCTTAAATCAAGTAGAACTGGTCAAGTATCAGTACGAAGCTAATGACATAGCAGGCTTGGCCGCAGATTATGCAGAGACGCTTGTTGATAATAAGAAATCCGAGCAGGCCCAAAAGATTGCTGAAGCTCTTTTTAAAGGAGCGACCGCTAATAATGCTATCGAAACAAAGATTGCAGCCTTACAGATTTTGACGAAAATCAATCCTACTAAACAGAAGAAAGCGCTACTCGCGGCTGCCGTTAGTGAAGACGCTGCTTATCGTCATGTCGCGCTTCAATTGATAGGAGAGCTGGGGGATGCTGGGGACACGAAAAAGCTTATCGGCGCATTGAAGAAGTCTAGTCCAGGTGTTCAAGAGAGCATACTTGATTACCTAGCACTTGAAGGTAAAGATTCCGATATCAAGAATATAGAGAAGGTCGTTTTGAAAAGCACGACAGGCGATGCTAAGATAGCTGGATTACAGGCACTAGATGCCTTGACGAAAAGTCAGATTACGCCTTTGTTGATTAGTCAATTAAAGGGGGCTGATGCTCCATTGGTGGCCGCTATTCAAAAATTGCTATTGGCTTCTAAAGATGCCAATACTATGAATACTGTCAACGAGTCATTATCTACTGCAGATACGAAGACGCAGATTGCCTTATTGGAGGTCTTGACCAGCAGAACAAATGCAGGATCGGCTAAGGCCGTCTTACCTTTAGCAAAAAGTGCTGACGAACAGGTACGTCTAGCTGCGTACAAAGCATTGCCTACTGTAACTACAGACAGCGATATCAATGATTTATTGGCGTTATTGCCTACTTCAACGGAGAAAGAAACACCATACCTGCAGGTTGCTCTAATTAATGCAATCACCAGTAGCAACGATAAAGATGCCTTTTTGGAAAAACTTGCTAAAAATGTGTCCATTTCTGCTTCGACGTCTGTCTCTAAATATTTCCCAATATTTGCGGGTGTGGGTGGCTCAGAGTCCCTAAAAGCAGTACAGCAGCATAGCAGTTCGGATGTACCTGACCTGAAGGGCAAAGCCATTGCAGCATTGGCATCATGGAAAACAGCCGAAGCATTGCCTGCGCTAGTGGAAATCTCCCGGAAGGAAAGCGATGGAGCAAACTTTGATGTGGCTTATAAAGGTTTAATAAAACTGACGAATATTGGAGATTTCAGCGCTGAACAAAAGGCTTTGTATTTGAGAGACGCTTTTGCAATCGCCAAAACTGACGCACAACGTAATCAGGCTTTGGGTTCACTTCAGGGGACTGGCACTTATCAAGCTATGATTTTTGCAGCTCAATATATGGATAATGCTGCATTGAAATCTAGTGCTTCTAATACTGCCATGAATATAGCGCTTGATCATAAGGAGTATGTTGGTGAAGAAGTACGTGCTATTTTAAACAAAGTGATAGGCAATCTTTCGGGTAGCGAAAGCTCTTACTTAAAAGAAGCTGTCGTGCGCCACCTTGCTGAAATGCCTAATAAAGCAGGATTCGAGCAAGTATTCAACGGCAAAGATTTAAGTGGTTGGAAGGGCTTGGTTGCCGATCCAATCAAAAGGTCTAAGATGGATGCCAAAACTTTGGAAGCTGAGCAGGTGAAGGCCGATCAAAAGATGCGTGAAGGATGGCATGTTGTCAATGGCGAATTGGTATTTGATGGCCACGGAGATAATATAGCTACTATCAAACAGTATGGTGATATCGAAATGTTGGTCGATTGGAAACTGGATAAGAATGGTAAAGAGGGAGATGCAGGTGTGTATTTGAGAGGTACTCCACAAGTACAAATTTGGGATATTTCGAGAACGAACGTTGGAGCACAAGTAGGTTCTGGCGGTTTATATAACAACCAAAAGCACGCTAAAGATCCTCTTAAAGTCGCTGATAATCCATTGGGTGAATGGAATACCTTTAAGATTAAGATGATTGATGATAAGGTTTCCGTATGGCTTAATGGTGTACTCGTTACTGATAATGTTCCGTTGGAAAATTATTGGGACCGGAATCAGTCTATATTCCCGACTGAACAAATTGAATTGCAAGCGCATGGTACAAAAGTGTATTATCGTGATGTATTTATCAAGAGCCTTCCAAGGAAAGAAGTGTTTGCACTGAGTGCACAAGAGAAGAACGACGGGTTTGATATGCTTTTTGATGGTACTAACCTAGATAAATGGATGCCTTCGGAAGGATATGGTATCAACGAGGAAGGACATTTGATTGTCTATCCGAATGCTAAATACGGAGGTAATTTATATACAAAAGATGAATATCAAGATGTGGTATATAGATTTGAGTTCAAATTAACACCTGGTGCCAATAACGGAGTAGGACTTCGCACGCCTTTGAACGGAGATGCAGCTTACCAAGGAATGGAAATTCAAGTTTTGGATAATGAGGCCGATGTGTACAAGGATTTGAAACCTTATCAGTATCATGGATCTGTATACGGTGTCATCACTGCAAAAAGAGGTGCTTTGAAGCCGGTGGGTGAATGGAATACAGAGGAAATCCGTATTCAAGGAAACAAAATCAAGGTAACGGTGAATGGCACTGTGATCCTTGATGGCGATCTTGCTGCTGCTTCTAAAAATGGAACGTTAGACGGTAAAGAACATCCAGGCTTGAAACGTACGTCTGGGCATATTGCATTTCTAGGACACGGATCGGAGGTGTTTTTTCGGAATATCCGCGTGAAGAAATTGTAACTCCCTCGATTCTTTTTAAGATTGAAAGCCAGCTTCTATTTAGAAGCTGGCTTTTTTATTGGAAGGAGTAGCTATGCAAGCATAGTTGTTTATAGATGTGTCTATTATGTTCGCATAGTTTTTCCTCATACTTCTCGGCCATTTGTAACATTAATTATGAATGTTGTAACTTTTATTGAAAATAGTTATCCACAATTCACATTTGTTAAAATTTGTTAATTTTTCAACGAATCAGGTTTTTGTCTCTTATTCTCAACCTGAAACAGTAGCTAGATTTATGAATTTTGCAACCAGTTATTAGTTGTTTAGAATACTTGTAAATAGCAAGGTGATAATAGGCGGCTACTGTATATTAAGTTTGTGTTAAGTTTACAAATAATACAAAACGACTTTATATTTTTGCAGAACAATATATTCATAATTCAAAATAATGAAGAAATCTTTACTATTTTTTGCTTTGGTTCTTGCAAGCTATGGTACTATCCAAGCGCAGGTCACCACAAGTAGCATGACTGGGTTAGTTACGCAAAGTAGCGGACAGACCACAGCTGGTGCAACTATTAAAGCTGTTCACGTGCCATCTGGAACGGTGTACTCCGGATCTGCGAATGCTGCCGGGAGATTTAGTTTACCTAACATGAGGGTTGGCGGACCATATAAAGTTGAAATAACATATATCGGTTTCTCTCCACAGGTATACAATGAGATTTTCCTTCAGTTAGGCCAACCATTTGTGTTAAATGCAAGTTTAGCTGATAATGAAACAATGCTTGAAGAGGTTTCTGTAAATGCGGTTAGAAAAGGACAAAGTTTAAAAACTGGAGCAGAAACTACAATCTCAAGAAAACAATTGGAAAATCTACCTACCGTGAGTAGAAGTATCAATGATTTCACACGATTGACTCCACAAGCAGATGTTAAGGGAAGTTCATTGTCTATTGGAGGTATGAATAACCGTTTCAATCAGTTTACGATTGATGGCGCGGTAAGTAATGATGTATTTGGATTAAATGCCTCTGGTACCAATGGCGGAGGGACTAATACTAATCCAATATCATTAGATGCAATTGAGCAAATGACAGTTCAGATAGCTCCTTTTGATGTTCGTTATAGTGGATTTGCTGGGGGTGGGATATCTGCAGTTACTAAATCCGGTACTAATACAGTACAGGGATCTGCATATTATCTTTTCAGAAATCAAGATTTAACAGGGAAAACACCTAAATTCATTTTAGGTGATGGTGAGAAAGCATCGAAATTGGCAGATTTTTCTGAGAAAACATACGGTGTGCGCCTAGGGGGACCATTAGTTAAGGATAAATTATTTTTGTTCTTTAATTACGAGAAAACAAAGAGCAGTACCCCTTTGAATAATCCCGTAGGCGAGGGACAATCTAAATTATCAATCGCTGATGCGGACAGAATTACCGCTATTGCTAGGGATAAATACAATTATGAAGTAGGTACTTATTCTGATTTGGTAAATGAAAATGAGTCTGATAAGATTTTTACAAGATTAGATTATAATATCAATGAAAAGCATAAGTTGTCATTGCGATATAATTATATCTCTGGATACGATGTCGGTAATTTTAGAAGTGCAAGTTCATTGACTTTTGCCAACGGGGGAGTGATAAAGAAATCGAAAACCCATAATGCAACGGTAGAACTTAATAGTCGCTTTAATAACAGTGTCTCAAATAGCTTTCTAGTGGGCTATAACAGAGTACGGGATTTTAGAGATTTCAATGGCGATTTATTTCCAAGAGTACAGATTATTATGGGCGACCCTATCTATAATCTCGGAACTGACGCCTTTACGAAAATAAATCAATTAGATCAAGATGTAATCACATTGACAAATAACCTTACTTTTTATAAAGGATTACATACCGTGACAGTCGGAACTCACAATGAATTTTATAAGATATATAATGCTTATACGGCAAACTCCAATGGAGCTTATAGCTTTGAGAATTCTCCAGCCTCTGACATTAATCCAGCAACAGGGCAATCTTATACTGCTATTGAAAATTTTGAACGAGGCAAAGCGCGCTCATCTCAGTATGGGTACAGTAATACTAATGATCCTATGCAAGGTGCGAAATTTAACGCTGCTCAGATTGGTTTTTATGTACAGGACGACTATCAAATTCAACCAAATATTAAGATTACAGCAGGTGTAAGGGTTGACATTCCGATGTATTTGGACAAGCCAATGGAAAATACAGACTTCAATAATTCGATTTTGGCATTGCGTTATGATGTTAAGACCAACAGGATGCCGAAAGCAGCCTTGATGTTTTCTCCTCGCGTTGGATTCAATTGGGATGTAAACTCTGATCGTTCAACGATTTTACGTGGAGGGTTGGGTATTTTCACTTCTAGATTCCCGTTTGTATGGTCTTCAGGTGCATTTACCCAGAGTGGAGCCCTGTTAGGTGGAAATAATCTGAGTTCAGGACAAGATAATATACCTGTTGTAGATTTTATCGCGGATCCCAATAATCAACCTAAGTTTACTGGTACTGTTACGCCTTCCGGTAATATTACAGTTCTTGACGAAAATTTAAAGTTACCTCAAATTGCACGTTTCTCGGCAGGTGTCGATCAAGAGTTGCCATACGGAATCAAAGGAACATTTGAATTTATGTATGCAAAAAATTTGAGTGCGTTTAGATTTACGGATATCAATTTAGAAAAACCTATCGGACAGTTAGAGGGCGCAGATAATAGACTGATGTATTCCACAGTAAACAAGGATCGCCGTATATTGGATAATTATTCAGAAGTAATTTATATTGACAACGTTAGTAAAGGATATTCTTGGTCAGCAACAGCTTCTCTAGCTAAAGATTTTGGCTTTGGACTTAGTACTTCATTAGCTTATACGTATACTGAATCTAAGGATTTGTTTTCTGGAACGTCTTCTCAGAACAACTCTAACTTCTATCGCGTAGCTAGTGTAAATGGATCTAATAGTGCCTCTGTCGCGCATTCTCCGTTTAGTACAGGAAGCCGTGTTCTAGGAATTCTCTCGTATTCGAAAGAGTATCTTAAACATTTGGGAACGAGTATTTCACTTGTTTACAATGGTCAGGATGGAGCTAGATATTCTTATTTGGTGACTGGGGGATTAGCAGGTTTGGCTCAAAGTGGTAGTAACCAGTTTGCCTTGATGTACATTCCTAGAGATCAATCAGAAATTAAATTTGTAGATACTAAAGAAATGACCGCCCCCCAACAATGGAATGCATTTAATGAATTTATTGAGTCGGATGAGTATCTTAAGTCGCGTAGAGGTAAGTATGCTGAGCGTAACGGAGCTAAGACACCATTCACGCATAAGTTTGACGTAAGGGTTGTTCAAGATTTGTTTACCAACATTGGTAATACAAAAAACAAGCTTCAACTTTCGATCGATATTATGAATGTAGGTAATTTGATTAATAGCAACTGGGGCAAGCAATATAGTGGAGGTGGAAGCTTTTGGGATAATTCATTTAGACCAGTAAGTTTCGATAGCTATGTCGCTGGTACCAATATACCTCAGTATAGATTGAACGACCTAAATAATAATAAACCTTATTTTGAAGAAGATATTATTTCTAGATGGTCAGCACAAGTAGGTATTCGTTACATCTTTAACTAATCGTACTACAACTTAATGACAACGCCTTCCCTGGATTTCCGGGGAAGGCGTTGTTGTTTAACTCGTTATTTGTAACATAACTTTTCACACACCATTTTGTTATACTCCTTAATATGGACTTGCCTTATGACAAGTCCAATAAAAATTGAAAGTGGTAATTTTAGGTAATTATAAAAGAATGGTGTTATGAATCCAAAAATGATATGGGCCAATTTGGCTGTAGACGATTTAGAGCGCACGCAACAGTTTTACTCCGAATTAGGATTTAGAATCAATGGAAGCTCAAAAGAGTTGACAAGTGTTTTTTTCGGTGACAGCAGCTTTGTCATCAACTTCTTTGTTAAAGATGTATTGCGCGAGGCGATGAAAGGCGAATTAGCCGATACAAATGTTGGTAGCGAAGTTATATTTACACTCTCTGCCGAAAGTAAAGACGATGTAGACCGTTGGGCCGAAGAAGTAGCGCGGGTAGGAGGTAGAGTAGTATCTCGTCCAGAAGAATTTGGTAAGGGATATTACGGATTTGTTTTCTCCGATCCCGATGGCCACAGGTTTAATGTTTTTTTTATGTAGGGTGGGGCGTTTATGCCTAACTTATTTCTACGAGACAAGGTTTCGGAATATAGGATTAGGGGATTTTGTGTTGGTAGTCCCACTGAAAACACAGATCCTTCATTAGGAATGCTTTTGATATCGACCTGTCCATTGTTTCGCTCGATCAGGTCTCTGCATAGGACAAGCCCCAATCCTGCTCCAGGTTCATCTCCAGTACCTAGAGATTTGTGCTGGACGATGTTAAATAATAAAGCCGATTGGGATGCATTTATACCAATTCCTTCGTCTTTGATATGGATAAAGGTCAATTCTTTATTCACCGATGTGTAGATGCTGATTTGTCCCTTGGTGTAGCTGAATTTGATTGCATTGCTGATGAAATTGCGTAAAATTACAATGACATGGTCTCTGTTGGCGAAGACCGCGGTTTTGTCGTTTATGTTAAGGTGGATGGTTAATTGCTTGAGTCGTATTTGTTCATCGAATAACCTGACAATATCGTCAAGGATGGGTTTGACTATAACGGTTTCAGATCTATGTTCTATTCCCCTTAGATTGCTGCTTCCCCATTGCAACAAGTCGTCTAACGTTTGATTTTGTTGGATAATTTGTTGGTGCAAATGTTGGATGAATTCGGGAGCAGCAGCGCCGTGGAGTAGTTGCTCCTTTAGCGCACACACCATTCCTTCTAAACTCGCAAACGGACTTTTGATATCATGGGCGATGATAGAAAATACTTTTTCCTTTTCCTGATTGATTGACTGTAATTTGAGACGTTGCTGCTCAATTTTTCTCATATTGTTGTAGATGATCTGTTTAAAAAAGTTAACCACTACAAGGATGAAAGCAAGGGCACTGACGATATTATATACAGCACGGGACCTAGGTACAGACTTTTCGAAAAACACGATAATGGGTGATGTATATATGATAACTATGGCTAAGATAACTGCCGTTCCAAAGGCTATATGGACGCGTCGGCTATCATATAGGAGCATGGAGACGATCAAGATACATAAAAGAAAATATTCTCCCCCATTACGATATAGCAAGGCGCCAGCAAAGAAAAAAAGATAGTTGCTGGCCAATAACATCATCTTGGCGAAATTAAGTTTGCCATAGTATTGGAATAAGAGTACGGAAAGGGAGCTAATTGTGCTGAAGAGATTGATCGTCGATAGGAGGTAGCGATGTTCAACAAAATTGACGGTCGCAAAATAAATCGTCGGAAATATACATATCAAAGCAATCAGATTGACCATATGAACCCGCTTCGATTCGATATAGGACATCCCCGAATATGTACCAGTATCCATCAGGACTTTCCAATATTTCCGGAAACTTTTCATAGGCAGATTATTCCATTTGCTAAAGTACACATAAATACGGTAAATCAAATAGTTGCGTGAGAATTAGCCTTGTAGGTGTCTTTATTAATTCGTTTGTAGACTATGGTTTATTGTTCATCGAGATAGATTGACGTAGAGCAGCAATTATGTAAGCCGCTATTTGTATGACTACTTAAAGATAGGCGTTGAACAGGATAGTCTGAATATTAAAATGGCAAAAATCTGACAGCTCGGCTCAACTAAATTACCTTTTTATCCCATTTAAAGTCCGCTTTTTGGGTAGTTTTCCTTGTGTTTGGTGACTACCTGTGGAGTAGTTGTATATGCACTTGAAAAGAAAAAGTGGCAACTTGCTAATTAATTTAACGTTCGACTGCTGCTAGCATTTTAAGTTTTGAGTCGATGTCTATGTTTTCATTTTCAATTAATTGCATGGTTAACTACCCGTAGGGTAGGGTTGTTTACTGTCTGGAATTAAGGCTAATTAACCCAGAAATCGCGCCTGATTGTTTCGAGTGGTGGTTTCTATATGGTCGTTCAATCTAAGGGTTTGAAAATCAAGAATTCATTGTCTTTACCTACTCAGGGAGTAGCGACTACCTAGCCGACAACTACCCGTCGATTGTTTGACAACATGGATAGGGTCATTCTATCTTTGCGGCGTAATAATTTATTCAAACAAAATTTTTAAGTATTTAGTAATTATGAAAATTATCAAGGGTGTTTTGGTTGCATTGGTCTTAGTGAGTCTATTCGGTTCATGTAAAGGTAAGAAGTTGGTAGAGACGGGTATCAATACTCAAACTACTAGGATTGATGGTAAGTTGAAAAGGTCGGAATATACCATTTTGAGTGGTAATACTGCCTATACTGTAGAGAACAAAAAAGAATATAAAAAATATACACTAGATCAACTCAAGAACGTAGCGGTCATGATGGCCGAGAAAGCTGCTATTGAAAAGGGAGCAGATGGTATATTGAATCCGACCTATACTGTTGATCAAAAGGGAAAAAAATATACGGTAACTGCCCGTGTAAAGGCCTATAAAATCAAATCGGACGATGAATATATCGATATGGACAGTCAGCTGAAATCCAACGATAATAACTAAGCAATCGTGCGAAAATCATTGATTTTTTAGCATATGAATGTTTTGAAGGGGGGGTCTCAAAAATATACTGATGTCATCCCCTTAATAGTTTACCAAGCTTATGAAAGTTATTCAATTTAGATATCTTTTGATGCTACTTTTCATTCTTTTTGGGAAGAAAGCCGAATGTCAGCTCATCAGTTTAGATGATTTGTTATCTATGCGCACCACATCATTGCCGGAGCTGCAGATTATGATGTTAGAAAAAGACTACTATTTGCTGCAAATAGATCGAAATACGTCAAAAAGAGTAGATTCTGTAGTATTCATAAAACGCGACGAAGATTATTCCCTTACTTTTAATATAAAAAAGAAAAGCGAAGAGAACAGCATCACTTTAGCCCATTATAATGATGCAAGCTTTCTTAATTTCAGTAGGGAATTGAAAAAAGACAATTATAGGCTTCTTCATACTGAACTAGTCCCACCCAAGGGCATATACAGTTATTATCTTTGCAAAGACAAAGGAATTGTACTGTTAACATCTGTTAACCATGAAAAACAAGGAGACATCTCTAGTCTCAATAGGCATAGGCAACAATATCGTTTCTCCATTCTTTCGGCAAGGGAATCTCAGCAGATTTTGAGGAAATACCGTTCAAAATAAATTTGTCTTCTACGTATTGTCAGTATTGGTTTCGTGGACCGATTTTCAGCTTACAGGAAAATTGATTTCTGTCTAACGTTATCGAAAGAGCTATTTGTTACTAGGATGCTTTGATTTGAACCGCTAATTTGTCAGCTACTGTAATGGTCTGAAACCATATCTCTGAATTTAATAGGTGCATAAATGCGGCGTTGAATAACCTCGAGTATTGCCGACTGGCGATTGGTCAATTATGGGCTGATTGAGAAAGAAAAACTAGCTGGTTTCAGGGGGAGATTTTTCCGACGAAAATGAAGATATTTGAAAAAACAAATACCTTGCTAATGAAATATCTTTTTATTTTCACTCTCTTATTACAGCCTTTCTTGGTAGCAGCACAAGCGGTAGAAGTTGTGGAGTCGATAGCCTTTGGCGATTATCTCTCGCCTTTGGTAAAAGTAAAGAAAGATAGTAAAGCCTTCTACTATGATTTAAACGGGAACCATTGGATAGATGATGTCGAGGACCACGCAGCAAATCTATTTGTAGTGGTGAAGGATGGACATTACGGTGTTTTAAAGGATAACGGCGACCTAGTCGTGCCTTTTGAGTATGACGAAATAAATCTTGCGACGAAGTATGAGGGACAGTGGCATGAGGGAAAACAATATGATTATATATATATTGTCTTAAAAAAGGATGGTAAAGCGGGGGTTGCCGATCAGAATGGAAAAATAGTCGTACCTATACAGTTTCAGAATGCTCAAGTGGTTAATAGAAATATTGTTGGTGTCGCTGAAAATAATGTATGGGGGTGGGCTACTGTCAAGGATGGTAAAGTACTACAACAGCCTAAGTATGATTATGTCACAAATTTTTTGTCAGATGAATTTGTGGAGATGCGTACTCCGGATAAAAGTGGATTGGCCAGAATTGACGGAAAGGTAATCATACCAGTTGAGTACGATGATTATCTGCGATACGTGATCGGGGGCAAACAGACCTATATAGAGGGGGCGAAGGGAAAACAACGTTTTCTAATGGATACCACAGGAAAAGTTCTACTCTCCGGATATGCGGACTACAAAGCTATTGTTGATTCGGAATACTTGGTTTTTAAGCAAGACGAACGATATGGTGTCATCAATCCAATTACACAAAAAGTGATGGTCGCCAATGAATTTGAGGCCCTACCGTCGTGGATCAGAGGTCTTGGAATTGCAAAGAAAGCAGGTAAATACGGAGTGATTGATATGCATGGAAAAATCCTGTTGGGGTTGGACCATGAGGAAGTCCGATTCCTCACTGCGAATGGCCAACCTAAGTATGATGGTATTCCTGTAATATCTCTTGCTCCACCTGATCAAGGTAGGGCAGTCCCTGAGGAAGTGAAGAAAAGAATGTCTTATGAAGCGCAGATAGAACGGGCGCCTTATCTTATCGAGGTCGTTAAAAATGGACAAAAGGGAATCTACAGCTGGACCGGAAAAGCTATAGTGCCAATTGGGAAGTATAATAATGTACAGTTGCATTATTATAATGGGGAGACATTCTTCTTAGTGGAATCCAATCAAAAAATGGGAATTGTGGACCAAAATGGAAGTGAAATACTTTCTCCTCAATATAGTCGTAGTGATACTTACCAATATTCCAAATCAGCGATTGAGAATCGGCTCGATTTAGTCAATCGCTTTATCGTATTTTCTGACGGGCAAGAGCAAGGTCACTATGCACAGCGTATAGGCTTGTTTGATTTGGATACAAGGAAGGTGTTGATTATGCCACACGAGCAAGATATTACGATGCTAAATGACCGATTCATTGTAGCTAAGAAGTTGATTGAGGATTATGAGTATGAATTTGTCTTATACGATTTGGAGCGTGGCGGCAATCGTGTATTTCCTCCTGCTACCGTAGATGTACGTTTATTGAGCAATCGGTTTTTTTTACTAGAGGCCAAAGACAAATCTTTGCAAATTACAGATGTAGACGGTAGGCAGATGTATGCCAACGCATCGTGGACATCGGAGGGGAGTTATGAATTGATTCGCTTTCCAGCGTATAAGGATAGCGTTAAGGGTGACTTCTATCATGGGATAAAAAAAATATATAGCAAGGAGGGAAATCTCTTTATCGATACATTAGGCAAAGAAAGACGATTTGACAAAGTTGAACAAGTCGACGATTTCTATGATGGATATGCTTTGGCAGCCAAGAAAATTGAGGATCAGGAGAGCCATTCGGGATTTAAATACAAAAGGGGAATGATTGGTTTGGATGGGCGTATCGTCGTCCCATTTGAGTATAACGAAGTCTATACCAGTGGTAAGGATTCCGAATTATTGATTTTTCTGAAGGAAGGGGCGCAAATGATGGTCCGCCGGAATGGCGTCACTGTACTTGGTCCTGGGTATAGTGATATCGAATCCAGTAGTAGCTATGTCAACTTTACTTTTACGAAGAATGGTAAATATGGTTTGGCAGACTGGTCTGGTAAAATCTTGGTGCAACCGCTGTACGATGATATTCGACGGAACTACGATGATATCGAAAAAACATGGCCGCTTTTGGTGAAGGAAGGGGAATGGTATTATTTTGTGAATAAAGAGGGGCGTAAGTACCCGATAAAAGCAAAGCAGAAGCATTACTAGCTTTAGTTAAATCCTTTGGTCTCGTCAGGTTTTACGGATAGTAGAACGGTCAAAAAAAATGAAAAATGAAACGATTTATAGTTTATTTCTTTGTCACATTTGCTATTGCATCTAGCACTCAAGCACAATTCGATATCCCTTCTAATGGTAGTGAGGGTGTGCGCATGGCCCCCTTTAGAAATGGTTTTGCCAAAATAACCGATAATGGTCACGTGTATTTTATCGACATAAGGGGTGATAAAATCGAGCTTCTAGAAACTTCATCGGTTGGTTTCAACGATGCTTATGCGGTGCAAGACTATGAACGAGAAATTGCGACCTACCCAAACTTGTTTCCCAAAACGGCTCTAAAATATCGAAAGGGCGATAAAATTGGTGTCATCTCTCCCAAGGGGGATGTGCTACTCCATCCTGAGTACGACGATGTGGATACCCAATTTCGTCAGTTTTGGAAAGTGACGCGTGATGGAAAAATAAGCTTAGTATTTCCTGATAAGACACTTTTGCCCTTTTTTGAAGATATCGGTTACTTAGATGGCCAATATTTCGATGTGAAGCAAAATGGAAAGTGGAATCTCTTTAGCAAGTCACAAAATAGAATAGTCACCAGTGGTGGTTACGAAGCATTCGATTACTGTGGGGGCTGTGGTAGTGATTCACCCTATCTCTATGCGAAAAAGGAAGGGAAATGGGGGGTGATAGACTGGAATGAAAAAATACTTGTGCCATTCGAATATGAACATACTCACCATGGCATGCGGAGTGATAATTGGGTCCGTTCGTTTTCAAAGGAAGGGAAACCTCTGATTGTGCATATCCCTACGAAAACGGAGTTTAGGGATGCCGAAGTGTTGATGGGGCTGTTGGTCCTCAAAAAAGACAATCTCTACGGAGCATATGGACAGGACGGGGAGCTTAGGGTCCCATTCGAATTTGAAAAGATTGAATTACCTAATGATAATTCATTCCTGGGCTATAGTGGCGAGTACCTCATCACGACAAAACAACGCAAAAAGGGCGTCATTGACCTATTGGGGAAAGAAATCTTGCCGCCCTTATATGATGATGTGAAGATTTACGACGACTATTTGGTCGTTAAGCGACAGCATAACACATATCTGTTGAACAAGGAGGGAAAGATTCTCTTTGAAATCGAGAACGGGGAGATAGTACATGCAAATGAATATTTTTATTCATCAGGTAGTAAAGGTATGCCTATTTTTAAAATCAAAAAAAGAGCATTTTATGGGTTGTATTTTGCAGAGACAGGTGTTTATGTGGCTCCAGAATACTACGATATCCAATTTTTCGATTTCAAAGACGAAGGTAGTCGGCAGAAATATCTACTCGCCGAAAAAAATAAGTTATCCAGTTTGTTCGATACAACGGGACGCTTGCTATTGGAAAATCTAGCCGGAGTTTCGGGGTTTTACAACGGCCCAGAAAATTTAGTGCAATATGTCAAAAATGGACAAGCGGGAGTATATGATTTACAATCTAAAAAAGAATTGATTCCGGCTATGTATGATCGCTTCGAGATTTGGAAATCTGGGGATAGAAGCTTTCTAAAAGCAAATTTACGGGTGTCAGAAAGCGAAGCTAGTGATGAATTTGATACGCAAAGGAGTCATTTGTATGATTTGAAAGGTAAAAAAGTGCTGGAGGCGGATATAGCTCGGTTGGATACTATCGATACAAAGCGGTGTTTGATTAAGGTTGTTGAGCAGAATAAGAGCAAATACGTGTTGCTAGATATGGATAATATGCGGTTTGAAACTTTAAAATATAAGGCTGTATATCGGATCAACTCTACCAAAGTAGTGTTGGTGTCAAATGATGACAAAGTAGGTAAACTGTACGACTTGGCCTCTAATAAAGAATTGAAAGGTACCTACGGTTTAGATTTTGTAACCCAAGGCTATCTGCCTCAGAATCCAGGACGTGAATTGGTGATTCTACCGTTTAAAGGGGATATGGCTTTAATATATAATGAAAAGGGATACGGATACATTAATGAAGCAGGTATGGTAATCGTTCCACCCACCTATGTATGGGCATTTGATTTTGTAGGAGAAGGTGCGATGGTCTGCCAATCAGAAGGCGAGGGTGGCTATTCGCATAATTTCAAAATGGGTTTTATTAATAAAAAAGGGGGTGAAATATTTGCCTTAGAATACGACTTGATTAATTCAGGATTGAATCACTACGAATCCTATTTTCTTGGTAATTCTGTCGTGTTGAGTAAAATCGATCGGTATAGTTATCAATATGGTTTAGGAGATATCCGTACCGGGAAGGAATTGCTTCCAGTTACGTATACTCAAATAAGATCCATTCAGAACGGAAACTATCTATTGCTCCAAAAGAACAATAAGTTTGGTATCTCCGATTTGAAGGGTAAGATAATTTTGTCGGTTGATTTCGACGAGATATTATTCGATGCTCCATCATATTTCGATTCCAATATGGAAACTACAGGAGATATTTTCCCACTGTTGGTATACCGTGACGGCGTTTGGAAATACATTCAAAAAAATGGTGTCTTTCTTTCAATAGCGGAGTAAAACTAACTATTACAACTTAACCATATTATTACTATTTTTAGTGTATATAAATGGATTAGGTATATGATAGCCGATTTAAAAGTAATCATCACCGGCGCTACTGGAATGGTAGGTGAAGGGGTATTGCAAGAATGTATTGTCAATCCTAAAGTCGAAAAGATTCTGCTGATTAATCGTAAAGTGAGCAGTTACGTGCACCCTAAAATAGAACAAATTATCATCAACAATTTTAGTGATGTTTCGGCTATTGCTGAGCAGGTTGTAGGTTACGATGCATGCTACTTCTGTCTAGGAGTATCTGTGATTGGGATGAGTGAGGAAGAGTATACAAAAGTTACCTATCACCTGACGTTGGATTTTGCTAGGCAATTGGCGGCAATCAATCCGCACATGACCTTCTGCTATGTGTCCGGTAGTGGGACCGACAGCAGTGAAAAGGGAACGAAGATGTGGGCGCGAGTCAAAGGCAAGACTGAAAATGATTTGATGAGCTTGCCCTTAAATGTCTATAATTTCCGACCTGCTTTTATGAATCCCACTCCAGGCGCTAAAAATGTGAAAGGATTTTATAAAGCCATAGGCATTTTGTTTCCATTGTTCAGATTTTTTAGCAAAACTTATTTTCTAACGCTGGAGGAGGTGGGGAAGGCCATGATTGAGGTGACTTCCTCTGGGTATGAAAAACATATTTTGGAAGTACAGGATATCGCCCTACTTTCCAAGGTGTCTAGTGACTAAACTAACGATAGTTAAGGTTAATAGTTGACTACAAAAGCTCCGTATCACGATGATTGAACACTTTGTTTTTTACTTGGCATTGGTCTTGGTTATTATCGTAGCCATAATGTTGGCCAACAAATTGAGGGTTGCTTACCCTATTTTATTGGTCATTGCTGGTTTGCTAATCAGTTTTATTCCGGGCATTCCCGCTATAAAAATAGAGCCAGAGCTCATTTTTATTATTTTTTTACCTCCACTGCTTTACGAAGCCGCTTTTGCTGTTTCATGGAAGGAGATGTGGAAATTAAGGCGTATCATCACCAGCTTTGCCTTCATCGTGGTATTCCTGACGGCGATATCGGTGGCTTTAATTGCCAACGCATATATTCCAGGATTTTCACTTGCTCTCGGTTTTGTGTTGGGAGGTATTGTATCCCCTCCTGATGCTGTTAGTGCGGGAGCTATCTTAAAATTTGTAAAAGTGCCGAAAAACGTTTCGACACTTTTAGAAGGTGAGAGTCTCTTTAATGATGCTTCTTCTCTTATCATCCTTCGCTTTGCAATGGTAGCGGTTGGCACTGGCCAATTTCTATGGCAAGATGCGACCCTTATTTTTAGCTGGATGCTGATTGGCGGTGTGGGGATAGGACTGCTAATCGCATTTGTTTTTTTGAAAATCCATAAAGTATTTCCGACCGACGTCAATATGGATACTATACTTAGTCTTGTTGCCCCCTACATCATGTATATAGCTGCTGAAGAAGTACATGCTTCTGGAGTATTGGCTGTGGTCAGCGGAGGGCTGTTCCTTTCGGTCAGACGATATGAATTTTTGAAAACCTCTGAATCTCGCTTACGTGGTGCCAATGTATGGGAGAGCTTTGCATTCTTGATTAATGGTATCGTATTCCTTTTGATTGGTTTGGATCTTCCTGAAATCATGGAGGGGCTCAATCATGAAGGCATAGCCCTCTCTGAAGCGATAGGATATGGACTATTGATTACTGTCGTGCTCGTCATCGTGAGGTTTATTGCGTCATATGGAGCGGTGATAGTAACTCTGGTGATGCGCAATTTTATCAAGGTAGCAGACCCCAATCCAGGGTTAAAAGCCCCGTTGTTATTTGGATGGACGGGGATGCGCGGAGTCGTCTCTTTGGCGGCTGCATTATCCATTCCAGTCACCCTGGACAATGGCGAATTGTTTCCGCATCGCGACTTGATTCTGTTCATCACCTTTGTTGTAATTTTGACAACTTTGATTGTGCAGGGACTGACGTTACCTACATTGATTGGAAGACTCCAGCTTTCTGAAGGAAAGAGTGATTATCTTTCTGAGGAAGCTGCAGAAGCATTATTGTGGAAGGGCATGCGCCATGCGGCCTTCACTTACCTGAACGAACACCATAAGGACAAAAAAAGCGAAAATGAATATTTCAGAAAGTTAATGGATCGCTTGGAAGAAGAAGATAAGGATGACGCCGTTCACAAATTATCTACTGAAGCCAAGGAAATATATTTGGAGACCTTAGAGCGACAGCGTATATGGCTTCGGGAAGAAAATAGAAATAATCCGAAACTAGACGAGGAGATTGTAAGAGGATATTTGCTAAAACTAGACTTGGAGGAGGAGCGATTGCGTATAGGATAAAGTTTTCGCTCGCTTCGTAATAGTACCAATCAATCAAAAATATAGCATGATTTATCGAAGTGGTAAAGGGACAAATCGAATGATTTAGCCCAAGTATGTCTTGAACAAATCGCTCTTCATATCACCCTGAGCTTTGGGGAAGAAAGCGACCCTGAAAACGCCTGTTTTCTAGGTCCTCACGAGCCTATCAATTTTGAAAACTGCAATTAATTGATAGATAGGTTTTTATAATTTCAGCTTTTTTCAATACTACCCGAAAGTATGGGCTTTGATTTGATAACTAAACACTAAATTTGCTCTATAATACATCTGATACCTATAGTGAAAAGAAGATTAGCCTTTAATCCAGTATGTATTTCAATAGAAGAGTAAATATATGATATGTCGTGTTTCCAGAAATGGTTAATATTCGATAGTGAAGCTTTTTGAAAAATATGACGAGCTATATAAAGTTTGATACCAAATATGATTCAGCTAAGTTAATCGCCGAATTGGACTACTGTGCGAATGCACGGTGGAGACCTCATTTTAATACCCAGGATTATCAGGGAGAATGGGACTGTATTGCGCTGCGATCAAGAAGCGGTGACAGCTCGGATATCGGGGCGATTTGTAATGGAGAGGCATATGTGGATACGGATTTACTCCAACAACTTTCTTATCTGCCTGAGGTTATTGATAGTATCCCAGGCGTGAAGGAGTCTGTCAGATTGATGGCCTTATACCCCAATAGTGAAATAAAACCACATAGAGATTTGGATTGTTCTTATCGTGACGGAATTTATCGTATCCACATTCCGATATGTACCCACCCCGATGTGGAATTTTATCTAGATGGGGAGCGTATAGTGATGCAACCGGGGGAGTGTTGGTACTTGGATTTTTCAAAAACACACCAAATTGTAAATCGTAGCCATCAAATTAGGGTCCATTTAGTAATAGATGGTATACGTGATGCGGAGACCGATCGCTATTTTTTTGACAACGGCTATCAAGAGTCTGCTAGACCAGGATATGACGAGCAAACTAAATTGGCGATGATTGCTAATTTGGAGATGATGGACACCGATACAGCTCGCGAACTTATAGCGAGATTAAAGAGCGAATTGCAAAATGGTTAAAAACTGGATCCCATATAAGCTCGAAATCGTCGATCGAATGGTGCACGTACTATGGCTTGACCTTGGCGATCAGCCTATAGTCGAACCTTTTTTTGACGAGACCATCCACAAAAGTAAGATGAAGATGCGCGATAGGTCCGATCTAGTTTCTGTTAGCGACTTAAAGTTTTTATGTGATTGGGCGTTGACGATCGATACAGTCCAGCCTACGGCTTTTATTTTTCATGTTAGCCGATGTGGGTCCACGTTGTTATCACAATGTTTGTCCACAAATTCTAAGCATATCGTCATTCCTGAAGCACCTTTATTGGATGAGATATTAAATTTGGATGAGGCAATGTTGCCCATTGGTATCTCACGTCAAAATCTCTTTAAGGCTACTTTGGCTTTGTTGGGGCAAAATCGTCTAGACCAAGAATATTTCTTTATCAAGCTTGATAGTTGGCATATGCATCGTTATGGATGGTTGAGAAAATGGTTTCCGCACACATCTTTTTATTTTCTCAGTAGGGAACCATGCGCTATTATTCGCTCTCACGAGAGGCGTAGGGGTATTCAAATGATCCCAGGTTATCTATCGCAGGAGGCCAATCCTGTGAAAGTTGAAAAGAAGCATTACCAAAATTTTTCGCTGTTCACGGCAGATGTTCTAACAAGCTTTTATGAAGAACTGTTCAAAATAAAATCCTTCCGTAATTCCCTAGACTGTTTTTTCGATTATGCAGATGGTCTATCAGATATGTTGTCCGGTTTTGATAAGCATGTTGGTCATATCATTTCCGATTGGGTAGCGATGAGTCGTCGCTTATCTTATCATAGTAAATATCCCGAACAAGTTTTTAAGGAAGAGGGAGAACAGTGGACTGAATTTCCTTATCAAGATTGTCTTAATAGCTACTTAAAATTAACCCAACCGTCGCTATGAAGTTAGAGAAAGGAATAGTAATCCAATTCACAGGCTTCTCTGGGGCGGGAAAGTCAACTCTGGCGGCTGAAATCAAGCCCCAACTGGAAAGCCAGGGCTATAAAGTGGCTGTAGTAGATGGTGATGTTTACCGAAAGACGTTGTGCAATGATTTGGGGTTTTCAAAATCGGATAGAGTTGAGAATATCAGGAGATTAGGGGTTTTTTCTGAATCTTTTGTCGAATCACATGATGTTGTGATAATCGCGGCTATCAATCCTTATGAAGAGGCCCGTAGTGAACTTAAGCTACGCTACGATGCGAAGTTGGTATACCTTGACTGTCCTTTAGCGGTATTGATCGAGAGAGACCCTAAGGGCTTGTATCAAAAAGCCATGCTCGCTGCAGATGATCCAAATCATATTGCTCATTTCACAGGGGTATCTCATCCTTACGAGAAGCCGGAGTATGCAGATCTCACCTTGGATACAGGAAGTTTTACAGTGGAAGAGAGTAGCCAAAAGCTATTCAATTGGATTCTTAACCTGTTATCAAAAGAGGGGAATGGAAAAGAGTTAGTTAATTTTTTACATCAATTTCGTAAGGGTGTTATGCTTGGCCCTGATCAAAAAAGTCAAGATCCAATATTTATTAGGGCTTGCCGCATTTTTCGGGCAATTTTTGACTTAAATGTATCGGAGCTTTACGGTTTTCTATTTAGTGAATGTAAGGGGGACGATCACTTTCAATCTTGGCTTACTAATAGATTAGGCGATGAAGGTTATCGTACAGCGGCAGCGCAATTTATAACATGGAAACGGGAGACGTTAATGTCGACAGAAAGCTATGTCAACCAAATACTAACAGATGAGCAATTCATTTTTTGGCAAGAGAAAGGCTATTTAAAGATTTCAGGGTTGCTGACATCAGATGCATGCACATCAGCGCGTAATCGCATATGTAAGGAGCTAGACGTGCAATTGGACAATCCGTCTACCTGGTGTCCTAGAGACTCGAGATGGGAGGGTATTATGCTTCACGCTATTAAAGGTAAGGAAATTGAGGATATTAAAAGACATCCAGCTATCCGTACAGTATTTGAAGATTTGCACGGTACAAAAAAATTATTTCCGATCAGTAGTCCTTTGGGCTATATGCCGCCCGTCTTCACTGGAGTTGAATTTCGAGGCAGTCCATTACATTGGGATATTGACATAAGTAGCGGACCAAGAAAGCATATACAGGCCCTTGTATATTTAAATGACGTAACAGAAGATGGTGGAGCCTTCAGTTTGATTCCCGGCTATCACAAACAGTATGATAAGCTTTTAATGCAGTATGGCTCCCTGCAGGCAGCGATGGAGGCCATTCGAAACCAAGGATTGGAAACAAAAATCGCGGGAAAAACTGGAGATTTAATTCTTTGGATGGAGACGATGCCACATGCAGCTACTCCCAATGAGGGGTCGGTGCCGAGATTTGTTCAGTATATCGGCTTTGAACACTGACGTAGCTTGACAAATAGGGGTTTTGGAAAGGCGTTGTTTTACAGTGTTTTAAGAAATGTCCCCTCATTTGTCCCCCCTTAATGGACAACTATCGACTGAAGAATTATTCAGTTTTGTAACATAATTATTAACAACATATATAATCTACGATGTATAAAAATAACCGTCGAGATTTTCTTGTAAAAATGGGCTTGGTATCAGGTTCGGTACTTATCGGAGGTAGAGGTTTGGGGGCAGAAATCGAACGAAGTGCTCGTTTTTCTTTACAGACAGACCTTAACGCGGTACATTTTCATTTTACTGGAAATTTAAAAGGAGCGCGCTTGCAATCCGCAAACTTGCCAAATGCTGTAGCACCTCACGAGGCACTTTGGTTGGATTCAGGGAATTTCGTCACTAAGACGGGCGACCATTATCGGATCGTGCAAGAGATGAATAGGAGAGGATATCAGGCTTCAGCAGTAGGCCCCCATGAATGGAGTTTAGGTAAGGAAAAGCTGTTGGAACTGGCGAAGCAATGTCAATTTACTTTGGTCATGAGCCACGGAAACTCCAATCTCAAGAATTGGACAACTTGGATAAAGCCATACGAGATCATCCATATTGGAGGTAGGAAGATCGGCATCGTGGCAATGGGGCCACTATTGAGTACCACCGATATGGAGCAGGATTTTGCCCAAGTGACTAAACAAGCTCAGTATTTAAAAGAAGAAAAAGGTTGTACCATGTCCATTTGTCTCATACCGGCCGGATATAGTTTGGATGCCATCAAAAATTGGGCACAATATAGTACAAATATCGATCTACTCGCCTGTGGTGCTGTTGAAGAAAATACTGTAGGCAATCGGATTCTGAAAAATAGCGTCGGAAATGATGTAACGTTAATGCTGGCTGCAATGTCAGGAGAGTTAATCAATCGCTATGTGGCTAGTTTTGCACATAGCGAGTGGGTATTGCCCCATAACTTAACTAGTCACTTCAAGGAACAGCGACTTGCTGGAAGTTTTAATTTATTAAATCATCAACACAAAATCTAATAAAATATGGATATTTTTTTAGGAGAGATAATCATGTTTGCCTTTAATTTTAATCCTAGAGGCTTCCAGATGTGTAATGGACAGCTAATGGCCATTAGTACAAATCAAGCTTTATTTTCCTTGTTGGGTACCACCTATGGAGGAAATGGGACGCAAACATTTGGGCTGCCCGATTTGAGAGGAAGAGCCGCAGTGCATTCTGGTCAGTCAACTGGTGAATATTTTACTTTAGGACAGCGGGATGGGACTGAATCGGTTACTTTGACATGGAATCAAATGCCTTCGCATTTCCATCTACCGATGCACCAGCAAGCGATAGACATAAATGTGGAAGTGGGAGGAATAAATGATACCACTTCACCAAGTGGTGGTTTTCTAGCAGAAGATGCAGGTGTGTCCCGTCGTTTTGCAGGTACCTATGATGAGGAATTTCAAACGATCCAACCTATCTCCTCCACAGGAAGTGGTAACACTATGCCCCATGCTAATATGATGCCCTATTTAGTAATCAATTTTTGTATCGCTACTCAAGGCGTCTATCCTTCACGAAATTAAATAGAAAAAAATGGCAGGACACTCATCTTATTTTGGCGAGATTATAATTTTTGCGGGCAATTATGCACCACGTAACTATGCCCAGTGTAATGGTCAAATATTATCCATACAACAATATTCACCATTATTTTCACTACTCGGCACGACGTATGGCGGAAATGGTACATCAACTTTTGCGTTACCTAATCTTCAGGGAAATGTTCTCATCGGAGCGGGGCAATCGATTGGCGGCGAGTATTATGAGCTTGGTGCTACTGGTGGGCAACGGGAAGTCACCTTGACCACAAACGAAATACCGGCGCATCAACATACCATTGTCGAATTTAAAACCTCTAGTGCCACAGGAGCAACGTCTTCAAATCCAATTGATAAGGTTTATGCGGAAACGAGTCAGAATTTATACGCGACCACGACAGACTCTTCAAAAACAACGACCCAAAGTATACAGGTTGATCCCCTTGGTACTGCGGGAGGGAGCGGGGCACATAATAATATGCAGCCTTATTTAGTATTGAATTTTTGTATAGCGCTTCAGGGAATTTTCCCGGCAAGAAATTAATTTATTATGGGAGATTTATCAGAAACTTATATAGGTACGATTATTCCATTCGCTGGAACTTTTGCTCCAGCAGGCTGGGCCTTATGCAACGGGCAGCTACTGGCTATTAGTCAAAATGAAACGTTGTATTCCCTTATTGGGACAACTTATGGAGGTGATGGCATCAATACTTTTGGATTGCCCAATCTATGTGGACGGGTGCCTATACATCAAGGACAACTGCCTGGAGGAAGCACTTACGTAATCGGACAAATACATGGTAGCGAAAGCGTCACTATACTAGCCAATAGTATGCCGGCACATGCGCATCAGGGCACCATTAAGCATAACAACCGCGTGATGGCTGGTGATCCGGGGACTTCTTCAAAATGGGATAATCTTACACCTTACCCCGCAATAGCGCCAGGATTGAAGCAATATGGTAGTCCAGCCTCGAATTCCAATGGCTTGAAATACCAAGTGAGCCCGCAAAATGCCAACAATATCTGGAGTCCTACCGGTGGTACACAGGCACATGAAAATAGACAGCCCTATGTTGTCATTAATTTTGTAATTGCTCTAACGGGGCTGTATCCGTCGCGGAACTAAAATATGAACGAATGAAAGTTGCTGTATTATTGCCCAGCTCGACTACCCATAGTCAAATGAGCTATGATTTTTACCAAAGCATGCAATTGGTCGTAGAGAAAAGCGAGTTTGATGTGGAGTGGCTAAGTGCGTCTATCGGATTTGGAATAGATGACGGGGATATACTCACAAAAGCAGAAGATCTGCTGCTCAACAAACGGGCAGATGTTTTAATTGCATTTGCAGATTATCCAAAAGTAACGACACTGTTTCCTCTTTTAGAGGCATGCAATCGGGAGATGTTGATAGTTAATATGGGAAGTAAGTTGCCTGATGACTGGATGATACATCCTCGTGTCACGCATCTCAACCTCCAAGAGGCTCTACTAGCCCGATCGACTGGTATGCATCCACGTGCGGGAGGGGGCGTTTTCTTTTCCAATCAGTATGACGGCGGGTATGCAATGGGACAGCTGTTGGTTGATGCTTACCTAGCGCAGGGGGGCGAGATCATTTCTAATTTCATCCCGAAGGCCGTGTCCATAGCAGCGTTTGATATGGCGCCACTTTTAGACTATTTGAAAAATCTGGATAAAGAGGCCAATTTATTGCTAGTACAATCAAATCCGGTGACCTCCGCCTTTTGGAAGGAATGGATACAAATTTCCAAAAGACCGTTAATGAGGTGCAATTCAACATTTTTAATGGAGTCACTTGCCGCTCATTCGGCTACGCTTTTAGCAAATCAGGTATTCGGTCACTTTGCATGGGATAAAGATTCCTCTATAAATGAAAATGTAACCTTTGTTCGCTGCTTTGAAGAAGAGTTCCAGCGTGAGGCATCTTTTTTTGGTGCTTTAGGTTGGGATGCTGGATTGATTTTGCTCCAGGCGATATCCCGAAAGGTACCCGGTGCACCATTATCTATAGCCAGGGTATTTGCTACAGAAGATAGCCAGGTTGAGCTTTCCAGAGGTGCTGCAATGTTGGATGCAGGATCAAACACCATTATCGCAGGTTCTTATTTTCTACAGATTGAAAATGGGGAGAAGCAGGTTTTCAGCGTCTCAGCTCAAGACAATCTGAATACATGGGCCGATATTAAACGGCTCTACCCCATACCCAACCCAGCGGGTTGGTTTAATACCTATTTATGTTCTTAAATTACACACGCATGAAACGTGCTCATTTATTTTATTTAGCTGCTTCTTTACAGTTTTTTTTGAATCTGCTATACGCTTGTCCGGCAGAGGCGCAAGTACCATGTAACTTCAATACGGGCAAGATTGCTTTTACAGGCTACCGCGTGACTGGACAATCAGATCCTTTACAAGATGACATGTTTTCGTTCCTGTTAATGGATAGCGTCGCATCTGGTGCGGAAATCTATTTTACCGATTACGGATTGGTGGACGCAAATGGTTTTCAAGAACCCGATAAAGCTATTGCAGATGGGATAGTCAAATGGACGGCCCCTAGCACGGGTCTTAAAGCAGGGACACAGGTACTTATCAATCTAAAGCAAAATCAATCCGTATTGGCTTCAGTGGGTACGGCAGCTGTGGTAGAATATAAAGGCATAAATCGAATTATTGATTTAGGGTACGGTGGTGATCAACTATTTGCGTTTACTGGTACTCCGATATCTCCAATAATAGAAGCGGCTTTATTGGTCAATAAAAGTGCGTGGGATGCTAGCCTAGTAAGCACTGTTTTAAGCTCATCTCGCTCAATAGCCCCTTCTGCCTCTTTAACGGGGGGACGGAGTATACAGAATGTTGCGGCTACTCATGTGGATGGTGAGGCCTACAATGCCGTCATTGCTTCTGGTCCAGTGACGGGGTATGGACAAAGCTTGCGTGCGGCATTCTTTGCAAGAGCATTCACTACGGACAATACAGACGTACAGAGTGCCCTGCCAGCAGCTTTTGCACTTCCTCCCGCTATCACCTTTACGCCGGATATGCCGGAAATCATGAGTGGCCCTGTGTTTAGTAACGGCACAATATCCGTAACTGCAAGTAATGTATGCAGCTATCAGTGGCAAGGTAGTGTGGATGGCTCGGCCTTTGTTGATTTAGTAGATGGAAGTGGATACTCCGGTTCGAAAACTAATGCGTTGAATATCTCCACGTACAATGGCGCAAATCGCTCATATCGGTTGATTTTACTTGGGGAAGGTCGGGTGATATCGCCTGTCTTTAGTTTAAATGCCAGTCCTGTAATTACTGACTTGAATGGTTCGGTCGCTTGGCCGGGAGTAGGCAATACCGTGACGCTCGACGCGGGTAGTATTGCGAGTTTGAGTGATGCTGAAATGGATGCGTTGAATGGTGGTTTAGGTGATTATAATGGTGCCTCTTTGGTGGTACAGCGCTCAGGAGTAGCCGTGGGTGCGGATGTTTTCGGATTCAATACTACAGGGGCCTCGTTTAGTGTTAGTGGAAATAACTTGCAAAGTGGCGGGGCTACTTTTGCGACATTTACTAATACAGGAGGCGTGTTAACGATTTCTTTTGCCAGTTCGGGTTCGACGGCGACAAAACTGTTGGTCAATAATGTGCTACAACGTATTACTTATGGGAATGATACTCCAGCTGGCGATGCCACTATGCGCTTCACGTTTAGCGATGGTGCAGCTAGTGCATCAGCGGATGTAGCTGTGACAAGCTATAGTATTTATATTACCAGTACAACGGATACATATACTATAAATCCAGCGAATGGTACTAGCTTTAATGAAGCAATTGCTATTGCTGCAGCTGACGCTACTGGGATACAAACGCTGATTTTTACCAGTACATTTGCCAACCAAACGATTAATATCTTAAATACGACCGTCAGCGAAAGCTTAACGCTAGATATCTCCAGTGCGTCTGGTCTTGTCTTAACAAGTGGGGCGATCACGGTGTCATCTGGTCGTATTTTGACTCTTTTCAATAGTACAGGGACGGCGACAATAAATTCTGCTATATCCGGTAGCGGTGGAATTAATAAAGTTGGTGGAGGTTTAATTACATTGACAGGAACAGGGGCATACACCGGAGCGACAAATGTGTCTGCTGGTACATTGTCTGTTGGCGGGACTTTAGTTTCTGAGCTGTCTATAGCCTCTGGTGCTACCCTTGTGGGAATAGGTAGTGTTAGTGGCCTTACTGTAAATAATGGGGGGACTTTATCCCCCGGGGCTATTGCAAGCGATGTCGGTAGTTTGACGGTAAATGGAAACCTACAAATGAATCCGGGCAGTACGCTGGCTATAGAAATCAATGGCGCTACTGCGGGTACTGATTATGATCAGGTAATCGTTAACGGTATGGTAAGCCTTGCAGGCACATTAGTAGTAAATCATGGTTACACAGCCGGGCAGGGTGATCAGTACGCGATTATCGTCAACGATATGGCTGATTTCAATATCGGTACATTTAGTGGTTTAGCTGAAGGCTCGACCATTACTGCGGCAGGCAACAACACTGTATTAACAGCTAGCTATATAGGAGGTTCGGGTAATGACTTTACGTTGACCGCTCCTATAAATGCAGCTCCGGTTATTAGCAATTTGAATGGAGATGCTATCACTTATATAGAGGGTGAAACTGCGGTATTAATTGACGAAGGGACCAACGCAACTGTAACCGATGCGGATTCTCCTGATTTTGATGGTGGCAATGTAAGAGTTTCCATCGTGGCTAATCGTGTGCCGACGGAAGATGTACTTTCCATTCGGAATCAAGGGACAGATGCCGATCAGATCGGTACATCTGGTCTGAATATTACGTATGGCGGTACAATCATCGGTACTCGTACAGCTAGCGGTGGGGCGGATATACATGATTTGGTCATTACGCTAAATGGGGCGGCTACACCCGATATTGTGCAGGCATTAATTCGAAATCTGACCTATACGAATACCAATACGACGGATCCATCCACATCAGCGCGTACTGTAAGTGTAACCATCAACGATGGGGATGGTGGTACGAGTACTCCGGCTAACGTTACAGTACAGATTACGGCCGTCAATGATGCACCTACACTTACTGCGACAGCTTTAACTCCAACATTTACAGAAGGCGGGACAGCTGTTTCTTTATTCAGCGGAACTTCTATAAGTACGATTGAAGCGGGGCAGTTGATACAACAACTTACGTTGACGGTGTCTAATGTTGAAAATCTAGGCAATGAACAACTTATCGTCGATGATGCCACTGTGACGCTCTCAAATGGGGAAACGGTTACAACACCGACCAATGGTATTAGCGTATCAGTATCGCTGTCGGGCGCAACTGCGATGGTAACATTGTCGAAAACTGTAGGTATTACTACCTCAATGTTAAATACCATTGTTAATGGAATAACTTACCGAAATACAAGCAAAAACCCAAATACGTCTAACCGTATTATAACGTTATCTTCTATCCAGGATAATGGTGGCACGGCTAATGGTGGCGTCGATATGACTACACTATCTATAGCATCTACTGTAACTATTTCAGCCGTCAATGACGCGCCAGTTGTAACTACTAGTGGTGGTACCACTGCTTTCATAGAAGGACAAGAACCTGTTGTAATCGATGCGGCTCTTACGGTTTCTGATCCGGACAACACGACCTTAACCTCGGCAACCGTGGCTATTACAGGAAACTTACAAAGTACGCAAGATGTGTTGACATTTACCAATGATGGGGCTACCATGGGCGATATCACGGAAACATACAATTCATCGACAGGTGTTTTGATGCTGACCTCCGCAGGAGCTAGCGCCACATTGGCGCAATGGCAATCCGCTATGAGGTCGGTATCCTATGAAAATACATCACAGAACCCGAGTACGGCCGCGCGTACTATTAGCTTTAAAGTCAATGATGGTAGCTTGGAATCGGTGGCAGCCACCAAGAAAATTACAGTGACCGCAGTCAACGATGCTCCTGTTGCAACGAATGATTCTTATATCATTAACGAAGATGTGACGTTGACAGTACCTGCTCCTGGAATATTGATGAATGATACAGATGTAGAAGGTGATGTATTAACGGCTACATTGGTTACTGGACCTAGCAATGGATCATTGACCTTAAATCCTGATGGCTCATTTACCTATATACCCAATGCTAATTTCAATGGCACGGATACCTTTAGATATCAAGTGTCTGATGGGTCTTTATTGAGTAATGTAGCGACTGTGACGATTATCGTTAGTCCGGTAAATGATGCTCCTGTAGTTAGTGTACCTGCAAGTATTTCTGTAACGGAAGACGTTGCGACAGCACTTCCAGGAATTAGCTTTACGGATGTCGATGCTGGAACAGGTTTGGTGACCGTTAGACTGTCGGTACCGAGTGGTACATTGAGTGCAATATCTGCTATGAGTGTCACGATCGGAGGGTCTTCATCGGCATTGACTCTTACTGGAGCCCTCTCGGATATCAATGCTTTTGTAGCCGCGGATGCTGTCCAATTTACGACAGCGCTGAATGCAACCAGCAACGTAATTTTGACGATTGAAATCAATGACAATGGAAATACGGGAAGTGGAGGAGAATTGATGGACAGGAAGACGACTACATTAGTAGTTACTGCGGTGAATGATGCGCCGGTCAATTCGGTTCCTAGCGCGCAATCGGTGGATCAGGATGCTACACTGGTCTTTAGTGCTGCAAATAGTAACTTGATTTCAATTTCGGATGTCGATGCTGGAGGTGGAGTTGTAAAGGGTACCTTGACGGCAACTAACGGCTTGTTAACACTTAGCGGTATTAATGGACTTTCCTTTATATTCGGCGGTAACGGAAACGCGACAATGACTTTTGAAGGGTCAATTGCAGACATTAATGCCGCCTTAAACGGATTGGTATTTACACCGACACCAGGTTACAATGGACCTGCTTCCTTACAGATAATAACAGATGATAAGGGCAATTCGGGCTCGGGTGGAGCTAAAACAGATATCGACAATATCGTTATTACAGTCAATTCGATTAGTCCAAAAGTAATTTCGGTCAGCGCTTCAACGGCTAATGGCACCTATAAAATAGACGATGTCATTGCGCTGACAGTGACTTTCGATCAGACGGTGATCGTCAATACAGGTGGAGGTATACCTACACTTTTATTGGAGACAGGAGCAATCGACCGGGAGGCAGCTTATGTAAGTGGTAACGGAAGTAATACGTTGACATTTAGCTATACGGTACAGGCTGCTGATATCTCTGCAGATCTGGATTATCAATCGACTGCGGCGCTTTCTTTGAATGGTGCAACTATTGAAAATATCCACAATGACGTTGCTATATTGACCTTGCCAACTGTCGGCAGTTCAAATTCCATTGCTGGGCAACGTACTATTGTGATAGATGGGGTTGTTCCTACGATTACATCGGTAGCAGTTCCAGCTAATGCATATTACACCTTAGGCCAATATTTAGACTATACGTTGAATTTCTCGGAACCTGTAATTGTAAATACAGGAGGCGGTACTCCTAGACTGGCCATTACTATCGACGGGCAGACAAAGTACGCCAATTATATGTCGGCCAGTGTAGGGACTGTTGTTTTTCGCTATACGGTGGAGTCAGACTTGGAAGATCATGACGGTATCCAGCTACTGGATAATGTACGAATTGATGGCGGTACAATAAAGGATGCAGCTGGTAATAATGCTAATCTAAGTTTCACGGCTGGAGCTACTCCGGGTATAAAAGTGGATTCAAAGAAGCCTCAACTTACCTTAACCATAAATGGGGGAGCTACGCATACCAACAGTCATAACGTAAGCTTGACCTTGCAGACTACAGACACCGATCTTGGTACTATGCAGTTGTCCAGTGATAACACGACATGGGGTGCTGAGGAACCATTTGCTGCTACCAAATCTTGGAATTTAACAGGTGTGGATGGAACGAAGATGGTGTATGTAAATATCAAGGACCTAGCTGGAAACATGTCTCAGGTAAGTGCTACAATCATCTTAGATCAAATAATACCAATAGTAACAGGTGTTACATCTGGAGGCTTATACAATAATAACCGCACGATCACATTCAATGAAGGAACGGCAACATTGAACAATACTTCTTTTACTTCGGGTTCTGTGGTTACCAGCGAGGGCAGTTATACACTCGTTGTGACAGATGATGCCAACAATACAACGACGGTTATTTTTACGATTGATAAGACCGCTCCGATAGTGACAGGTGTTGAACATGGCAAATCATACAATGACAATCGTACTATCAGCTTTAACGAAGGTACAGGT
>JROE01000012.1 GCA_000783305.1 Sphingobacteriaceae bacterium DW12
AACAATACAACGACGGTTATTTTTACGATTGATAAGACCGCTCCGATAGTGACAGGTGTTGAACATGGCAAATCATACAATGACAATCGTACTATCAGCTTTAACGAAGGTACAGGTATACTAGATACGACTCCATTTACTTCTGGGTCTACGGTTACCGCTGAGGGTACCTATTCACTCGTTGTGACAGATGATGCCGGTAACGTGACGACGTTGGGATTCACTATCGATAAGACGGCACCGATCGTGACGGGTGTCGAAGATAG
>JROE01000013.1 GCA_000783305.1 Sphingobacteriaceae bacterium DW12
GGTTCGAATCCCAGCGGGATCACTAAAAGAGCTTCACTTTTCAGTGAAGCTCTTTTTTTTCACAATTATTGTGAGAACAGAGATTCGCGAATGGGTTAGCGCTATATAATAAAATAGATAGTATAATTTGTAGCACATCGACCAGAGTATACGTTTTGCTTATTAAAGAAACCAAAACATGAAAAAAACCTACACATATTTTGTACTTTTATTGATGACGTTGGTCTCCTGTTCTAAAACTGACCCTCGATTCGACCCAACTGGTACCGGTCCTGAACCAGAGCCGCTCTTTGTACTCGAATCCGACAGCATCTTCGAAGGCAATATGCAAGGGATGACCATAGGTAATACAGCGCATGTAGTCTATCAGGCCGTCCAAAAAATTCAGGAAGAACAACAGACTTCAAAAAACTTACAGATCGTAGCCAATATATTTACAAGCGTCCAAGACTTGAAGGATAGACTCCATCTATATAATCAACTACTTTTTGATGAGACAAAAGGCACTTCTAAAGGTGTCCAAGTATATTTCGAAGATGACAAGATAAAATCCATATGGACCAACAATGGTGACAAACTCAGCCATTGGCCTGTTGGAGAATCTGTAACCAATAGGATTTCCGTAGGCGATATAATTTCTACTATATACACTAAGCTCCAAAAATTGAATTCCATCCCCAAGTATGCTCCCCGTTTGCAACGCATATCTTTATTTGACAAAAACACTGCGAAAGCATTTGACCCCATAATGTCCGATTCCAATAACTGGTATTTTTCAATCCCTTTATCAGAAAAGGAATTTCACATCTATTACCTTCATTTTGAAAAGGGATTACTGATAGCCATCAAGCGCGATTTGATGGGTAATCGCTTTAAATAGCATTCTACCAAATTATTTACAGATAACAATAAAAAAGCTCAATTAAAAGGATTGAGCTTTTTTATTGTTATTTATTTTTAGTTCCAGCATCATCAAAACAGTAACTAATTAACATCCGCAACATTTTACTGACGCGTGCTTTTCCAATATCTGATTTGGTATCGATTTCACAAAATGTACCTCCTGTAGCGTTAGCATGCAGATTGAGATAATAAATACCCCCCAACATAATCGCATACGCGGCTCTTAAATCCACATCCGACCCTTCAAAATAAGGGTCGGTCATTTTGAAAAGCTCATTCCCCATCGTTTCTCTAACCTCACTAATATCCTTCATGATTTTACTTTTTTCAGAAATCTCCCAGAGAATCACTTTCTGAGTTTCAGGCAGGTGTTCTAAATGCATAAACAAATTCTCTAAAAAACTTCCCGCCAATTCTTTTCCAAAATCGTGACTATTGCTTTCAATTAAACCAGACATCCCATCATTTAAAGCGAGCCAGTAATCCTTCTGTTTCACATAGGTTTCCACCAAATTATCCACATCCTCGAAGTACCTATATATTAATTTCTTGCTTACCCCAGCTCTATTTGCAATATTATTCACTCCCAACTTGGCATGTCCTTCAGTCCTAAGGATTTCCCCAACAGCATCTAATAATTTCTGCTTTGTACGTTCCTTATTCCTGATCTCTCCATCAACAATCTTTCGTTCCATATTATACTTGTACTAGATTCAATTCTTTGCTAATGTATGCAAAAGCATCAATTGTTTTATCTAACTGTTCTCGTGTATGCGATGCAGATAGACTCATCCTAATGCGGGCGTCTTTCTTCGGCACGGCGGGATACAAAATAGGATTGGTGTAAATCCCCTGTTCCAACAGCATACGTCCAATATCTCCGGTTAAATGCGGATCACCTATTTTTACTGGAATAATAGCAGATTGCGTATTGCCCACATCTAGACCTAACCCTTTTAATCCATTTTTAAAATGTTGGATATTATCTCTCAACCTATCCATCCAGATCGGTTCTTCATCTATCAACTCAATTGCCTTGACAATCCCTAATGCAGACGCATTCGAGGTCGCTGAAAAAATCTGTTGTCTAGCCTGAAACTTAAGAAATGCTGTTAGCTTCGGGTTTGCAATAACATATCCACCAATGTTTCCAAAAGTCTTGCTAAAGGTACCCGTAATAAAATCTACCTTGTCCAAAAGACCTGTCTCTTCCAGTACACCTCTCCCGGTAGCGCCAACAACCCCAATACCATGCGCATCG
This sequence comes from Sphingobacteriaceae bacterium DW12, assembly GCA_000783305.1. GTDB lineage: Bacteria > Bacteroidota > Bacteroidia > Sphingobacteriales > Sphingobacteriaceae > Sphingobacterium. Next base: position 2,165 of record JROE01000013.1, read on the forward strand.
TCCACCATGAGATAGGCTCCATATTTTTTTGCTAGTAAATAGATCTCTTTCAACGGTGCCACATCCCCATCCTGCGAATAAACGCCATCTACAATCACTAATTTAGTGCGGTACTGCCCTTGTGCTAACTTAAGAATATGCTCCAAAGATTCCAAATTATTATGCGGAAATGTCTTTTTGTTTGTCAATATACATCCTTCATGTACACTAGTATGCACCGCCATATCTACTATCGCTAAATCTTCTTTCTGCAAAAGTGACATCAATGTTGAGCTATTGGCCGTATACCCTGTTGTATAGATAGTAGACCAATCAGCAGGTTTACCAAAAAAGCCCGCAATCTTTTGCTCGAGGAGTTCATGATACTCAAAATGTCCACCAATCAGAGGAGATGCACCGGCTCCAGTACCAAATTTTTGAATACCAGCAATTGCTGCGGCCTTGACTTTCGGATGCTGTGTAAACCCTAGATAATCATTCGACACATAGCTTATATAATTGCGGCTCTTGGTTTCTCCAGTCAGGATGACATCCATCTGAGGCGCACAGGCACTCTCTGTGCGCAACCGATAGTTCATGTGTCCGTTGTCCCTCATAAATTTAAGGAAATCATAAAATACTTCTGCTCGATCAGCTAGGTCAAACCCTGGGATATTCTCAAAATCCTTGAAGGTTGCTTTGTTAAAATCTATATTCATATTCTGGTTGTTATAATGTTCATGCCATGATTCTGTGCAACTCAAAATGAATTTGTATTTCCTGACAAAAGAAATTCCAACACTTTAATTACAGCTTCCACAAGCTGTTTAGATTATCGTTTGGGAACATTGGACTCGGTTGTAGGTTCAATTTTTCAACTTAGTTTACAAGCACATACAAATTTATTGTCACAAAAATACATTTTTTATTAATAAGTCACCATTTAGTAATATATAAAGATGTACATTTGTATATCGAATAGTTTTTGACAGACAATGAAGTGATGTTCTATTACGATGTTCCTAAAGAACAGCAGTAAAACTGACCTCATAAAATTGAAGATCTGGTTTATAAAATGGTTCAGGTTAATGTGGATTGCCGTTACTTTTTTGTAACGGCTTTTTTTATATCTAATCATTACCAAAAAAACTCTACTTCTGGAGCTTTATTAAAAAATAATCAATGATAGACCTGCATCAAAATAATATTATCAATAAAACTTTAAATTGCATTAAATAATGGTATTTTTGTTCCTTTATTAGATAGAATTTAGGCTTTAACATTTGAATAAGACATTGGTCAATCACGAACGACCAATTTTTATAAATATTTATACTTCATGGAAGGAAGAGAACTATTAAGAACTGAGGTTGCTATTAGCTTTGTAAAGGATACCTTTTCTCAGCAGCTCAAACACAATCTAAACCTCATACCTATTTCATCCCCTTTGGTGGTGTTGGATGGTACCGGAATCAATGATGACCTCAATGGCATAGAACGACCCGTGGCTTTTCCAATAAAAGCACTTGAAGAACGTAGAGCTGTGGTAGTACATTCGTTAGCAAAATGGAAACGACTACGTTTACAAGAATTGGATATGCACGTGGGCGAAGGTATCCTTACAGACATGCGTGCACTTCGCCCTGACGAAGACTACACTCCTATCCATTCCATATACGTAGACCAATGGGATTGGGAAAAAGTGATCAGTCCTGAACAACGAAATCTAAACTTCCTAAAGGAGACAGTACTCAAAATATTTGAGGCCTTAAAATTTACGGAACAACAAGTCGAAAGACAATACCCTCATATCAAAGCAATTTTGCCAGAACAAATTACCTTTGTCTCTTCTGAAGAATTATTGCAACGCTATCCTACGCTGTCACCAAAAGAACGTGAGCACGCTATCACCAAGGACTTGGGAGCAGTTTTCTTATATGGAATTGGAGGCGAACTTAGCAATGGTAAGGCTCACGACGGCCGTGCGGCAGACTATGATGACTGGAGTACGCTCAATGAAAATGGCCATAATGGTCTCAATGGGGACATCCTTGTCTGGAATCCAACACTGAATATCGCATTCGAACTGTCTTCTATGGGTATTCGGGTGGATAAGAAGGCATTGCAACATCAATTAGAGCTCCGCAACAACCTTGACCGCGCATCTTTGACTTTTCACCGATTATTACTTGAAGACCAACTTCCAGAGGCTATCGGAGGCGGGATAGGACAGTCAAGAGTATGTATGTTTATGCTTAAGAAAGCACATATTGGAGAAGTGCAAGTAAGCATATGGGACGAGGAAGAAAAAATAAACCTGCGAGATAAAGGAATAAACATTTTATAAGTAGATAGAAGGTAGCTTTAATAAGTATACATTAGAATGGATTTTGAATAGTCGCTATTTTAACTTGTCTCTGATATGACTCCGTGGTTAGTCTGAATAAAATACGGAAGTAAAGTCTGATAGTGAATACAATTCAGAGATACTGGCTTTGTTACACAAATAACGTGTATTTCAAGCATAATCAATCGCTATATCAAGTGTAATTATCCGCAAATACACGGAGCAAAGTATACCAACAAAATCAATGATGGCTTTAATCCCAATAAAAAGGGAGCTTCATTATTAATGAGCTCCCTTTTTATTCACCTCATTATAGCATTAACTACTAAAATAGGCTCTTACATTTTTACCTTCTACCCAGTTCATAAATGCCTTATTGACAACTTTATTTCCCCCAGGAGTTGGGTAGTCACCAGAGAAATACCAATCCCCCTTATGATCAGGAATCGCCTGATGTAAATTATCCAATGTCTGGAAAATCACCTTCACTTCGGCTTGTAAATGATGAGGACGAATGATTTTAGCGATTTCTGTTGATATCTCATCATCCGTGAATGGTGTATAAATAGCCTTCACATAATTTTCAACTTCATCTTTCGGTTTGGTCAATGACGCTAAACACTTCTGATAGACTTCGTCAATGATATGTGCCATTCCTTTTTGCTTCAAGAGGTTGATGGCGGCCTCGAAAGCGACGAACTCACCCATACGAGACATATCGATACCATAACAATCTGGATATCTAATTTGTGGGGCTGAGGAAACAATAACTATCTTCTTGGGATGCAACCGATCCAATATAGTCAAGATACTTTGCTTTAATGTCGTACCTCTTACAATGGAATCGTCAATAGCAACAATTGTATCTTGATGATCACGCACGATTCCATAAGTGGTATCATATACGTGTTGAACCATGTCGGTACGATCGGCATCTTGTGTAATGAAAGTACGAAGCTTAGCGTCTTTTACATTCAACTTCTCGAATCGAGGAGCCATACTTAATACCTCTTCCAATTCGCTATCTGATATTTTATCAGCACGATTCAAAAGCGCTTGCTTCTGCAAATCACGAACATATGTATTCACCCCCTCTACCATGCCGTAGTATGACACTTCGGCTGTATTTGGGATGAAAGAGAAAACCGTATTCTTGATATCCGAGTCTATCGCATCTAATACTTGAGGCAATAAAAGACGTCCTAATTCCTTACGTTCTTTGTAAATATCAGCATCAGATCCTCTTGAAAAATAAATTCGTTCAAATGAACAAGACTTCTTTTCAACTGGCTTCCTGAACATTTCTTCGGTGACAGTGCCATCTTTCTTGGCAATAAGTGCATGCCCAGGTTTAATCTCCTTAACGCTTCCAATAGGAATATTGAATGCCGTCTGAATAACTGGACGTTCAGAAGCCACAACGAGGATTTCCTCATCCTGGTAGTAGAATGCCGGCCTAATACCCGCAGGATCGCGCATCACAAAAGCATCACCATGACCAAAAATACCGGCAATAGTGTACCCCCCATCCCATGTTTTTGCTGAACGGGTTAATATCTTGGCAACATCCAAATTTTTAGCAATCAACGAACTTATTTCTATATTAGAATAGTCTTCCTGTTTAAATTTATCAAACAACTCCTGATTCTCATCATCCAAGAAGTGACCGATTTTCTCCAATACCGTAACGGTATCTGCTTTCTCTTTGGGATGTTGCCCAAGCTCATAAAGCTGCTGGAGCAATTCGTCCACATTGGTCATGTTGAAATTGCCAGCTACGACAAGATTACGGGTCATCCAATTATTCTGCCTAAGAAAAGGATGGCAGCTTTCTATACTGTTCTTCCCATGAGTACCGTATCTTAGATGCCCTAGCAATACTTCGCCAGTGAAGCTGACGTGCTCCTTCAGCCAAGTTGTATCTTTAGATTCATTAGGATATGCTTTTTGCACTGCAGCAAATTTCTTCTGTACATATTCAAAAATATCCGCAACAGCAGATGCCCCCATCGCCCTATATCGACTGATGTACCGACTACCAGGCTGAGTATCAAACTTAATGGTCGCAATACCGGCACCGTCTTGGCCCCGATTGTGTTGTTTTTCCATTAATAGGTACAGCTTGTTAATGCCATAATATGGCGTGCCGTACTTTTCCTGATAATAAGAGAGGGGTTTTAGCAATCGAATAAGTGCGATTCCGCACTCGTGTTTTATAGCGTCACTCATAGCTTTATTTGATGTCGCAAAGGTAAAGAATATTTAAGAAAAAAAATTAATAAAAAGTCTTGTTACGGTTTTTCGAATGTCATTTCTCCCAAAGTGCTTTTATGATATAGGGGTAGATCTCATCTCCCTATCATAGAGTAACAATTGTAAAAACAAAAGGGGGTAGTTAAACTACCCCCTTTTGTTTTTACAATTGTTTGTTCAATTTCTCGGTCAATACTGACTTAGGAACAGCTCCTACTTGTTTATCAACGATTTCACCATTCTTGAAAAACAAAAGTGCGGGAATGTTACGGATACCAAAACGAACAGATATTTCAGGATTGCTATCTACATCTACCTTACCTACTACTGCTTTACCTTCGTATTCTTTAGCAATTTCTTCGACAACTGGACCTACCATACGACAAGGGCCACACCACTCTGCCCAAAAATCTACCAATACAGGTTTGTCTGACTTTAACACCAATTCTTCAAAATTGCTGTCTGTAATTTCTAATGCCATAATTATTTTTTTTAAAACAGTGACCAAGCCACTATAGTTATACTCTATTTTTTATGCTTACAAATATAAGCATCATCGACAAATTTCCTGTCATTCAGCTGTTAAATAATAACTATACATCATCAATTCAATCTATAATTGACACCTTCAAATTGCTCTATTCCATCAAGAAACTCGTTGGTAAGATTAATTTTAATGGATTTTGCAGGCATTTCAATATTGAAGCCATCTTGAATATCGACAATTTTGAATTTCAATTGACAATTAGCCTCTTGACCTTCGGTCTTTGTCGCTGATACGAGTTCTTTCATACTGTGTACGAACTCATCGTTCAGTACCTGCAGAGGAACTTGTACGGTAAAGCTTTTGGCGAGTTTGTCTCTCAAATCCGAGAGCAACTGTATACTCTTCAGCTCAAAGCCCCAATTCCCGACCTGCCTAAATCGCTCTTGAACCAAGCCTCGTATCTGCACGAAATAGCCTTCTTGAAGGTATCCTTTAAATTTGACATAATCTTCTCCAAAAACCATCATTTCAAATGAGTCGGAGTAATCTTCAATAATCAACGACCCAAAGGGTTTACCATTCTTAGAAACACGATGACTCGCAACAGCAATTATTCCACCAATAACAACTTCCTTATTCTTAATCCGATTGAATTCCAGCAATACTTCTTCTTCGACTTCAGAAGCCTTCACTTTATTTATTAATTGGAGTTCTCGTACAATATTCTGGCAGAAGTGTTTAATTTCAAATTTATAATTATCTAAAGGGTGGCTGGTCAAATAGATACCAATAACATCCTTTTCATACTTCAACTTTTCAATCAAGCCCCATTGCGAACAGGGGGCCAGAACTGGCTCTGGCAGTTCTGCACTACTTTCTCCACCAAAGAGACTAGCCTGAGCAGAACTCTCATTTTCCTTAAAGCGTTGGCCAAATCTTATAGCTTTCTCTAGTCCTGTTGAATTGTCGGTATCCGAGTTAAAGTATTGTGCCCGATGGGTTTCCTTAAAACTATCAAACCCACCCGCATAGGCCAAACTTTCAAAAGCTTTTTTATTAGCAGCTCTCAAATCTATTCTTTTGGCCATATCAAACACAGATTTATACGGACTTCCTTCACGGGTCTGTACAATAGTGTCTACTGCACCTGCACCGACACCTTTGACAGCGCCCATTCCAAAACGAATTGCTCCACGATCATTTACCGTAAATTTGTAATGCGACTCGTTGACATCAGGCCCCAACACTTCCAATCCCATTCTACGGCATTCCTCCATAAAAAAGGTAACCTGCTTGATATCATTCATATTGTTGGACAGTACAGCAGCCATATACTCTGCTGGAAAATGTGCCTTTAAATAGGCTGTTTGATAGGCAACCCAAGCATAGCAAGTGGAGTGTGACTTATTAAAGGCATAACTCGCAAATGCTTCCCAATCGGTCCAGATCTTTTCTAGTGTTTTGGCATGATGCCCTTTTTCGACTGCTTGGGAGACAAATTTTGGTTTCATCTTATCCAATACAGCTTTCTGCTTCTTTCCCATCGCTTTACGTAGTACGTCGGCATCACCTTTAGAAAAGCCGGCCAGCTTTTGGGATAGGAGCATTACTTGTTCCTGATAAACCGTAATTCCATAGGTCTCTTTTAGATACTCCTCGCAAGCATCCAAATCGTAAATAATAGGCTCTACACCATGCTTACGCTTAATAAAGCTAGGAATATACTCCATTGGCCCCGGTCGGTATAACGCGTTCATTGCAATCAAATCAGCAAATACAGTAGGTTTGAGATCCTTCATATGCTTTTGCATACCAGGAGATTCATATTGGAACACCCCCACAGTCTCTCCCCTTTGGAAAAGCTCATAAGTCAATTGATCATCAATTGGAAAATTATCCGGATCTAAGTCAATACCATGTCTTAGCTTGACGTTGACGACTGTATCTTTAATCAGCGTCAATGTCTTTAATCCCAAAAAGTCCATTTTGAGAAGTCCCGCACTCTCCACCACGGAGTTATCAAACTGAGTGACATATAGGTCTGAATCTTTAGCCAAGGATACAGGTACAAAGTTGGTGATGTCATCCGGGGTAATGATGACGCCACAAGCATGTATCCCCGTATTACGCATTGATCCCTCCAAGATCCTAGCCTGCTTGATAGTCTCAGCCTCAAGACCTGCACCTTCTGATATGGATATGAGTTTATTGACAGCTTCCAATTCTTCTGCGCGTAGGGCTTCTTTCAATGCCTTCTCCCCCATGTTGAAAATCTTACTTAATTTCAGATTCGGAATAAGTTTAGCAATCTCATTCGCTTCGGATAAAGGCAAATCAAGCACACGCGCTGTATCCTTAATAGATGATTTGGCAGCCATTGTACCATAGGTAATAATCTGCGCAACTTGCGATGAGCCGTATTTATCAATTACGTATTGCATGACTCTCCCCCTTCCCTCATCATCAAAGTCAATATCAATATCGGGCATGGATACACGATCCGGATTTAGAAATCGCTCAAAAAGCAAATCATATTGAATCGGATCGATGTTGGTAATCCCTAAGCAATACGCAACGGCAGAACCTGCTGCCGATCCACGTCCTGGTCCTACAGAAACCCCCATTTCTCGAGCTGCAGAAATAAAATCCTGTACAATTAGAAAATAACCTGGATATCCAGTCTTTTCAATCGTCGCTAATTCAAAATCTAATCGTTCCCGGATGTCATCGGTAATTTCAGCATATCGCTTAGTAGCTCCGACATAAGTCAAATGAGCCAAAAATTTATTTTCCCCTCGCTTTCCTCCGTCGTCGTTATCTTCAGCAACCTGAAATTGTTCAGGTATTTCAAATTTAGGAAGCAAGACGTCACGATTTAATTTATATATTTCAATCTTGTCTATGACTTCTTGTATATTGACAATGGCTTCTGGAAGATCGGCAAAAACCTTTTTCATTTCCTCAGTGGATTTAAAATAGTATTCTTGATTTGGAAGTCCAAATCTAAAACCTCTTCCACGTCCCTTGGGGGTAGACAATTTCTCTCCGTCCTTTACACACAGCAAAATATCGTGGGCATGAGCATCGGCTTTATTGACATAATAGGTATTATTAGTCCCCACCACTTTAACTTGATGCTTACGGGCTAGTGAGAGCAACGTTTCATTGACACGACTTTCGTCTTCTTGTCCATGACGCATGACTTCGATATAGAAATCACCTTTAAATTGTTCCTTCCACCATACTAAAGCTTCTTCAGCTTGATTTTCACCAATATTCAGGACTTTACTAGGGACCTCACCTTGCAAATTACCAGACAAAACAATAAGATCTTCTTTATACTGCTCCACTACCTTCCTATCAATCCTTGGAACGTAGTAAAAACCTTTAGTATATGCTATGGATGCCATTTTTGCGAGGTTGTGGTAACCGTTTTTATTCTTAGCAAGAAATACAACTTGATAACCGTTGTCTTTCCGAGTTTTATCGAGATGGTCTTCACAAACATAAAATTCGCAGCCGACAATAGGCGTGATAATTTTTTCGGTTGGAATATCCCCATTAGCAATCAATTCTTGATTTTTCGCTTCAACCTCTTTATTGTGTCCGATAACACGACTGACGAAATGGAAAGCTCCCATCATATTACCATGATCCGTCAATGCGACAGCTGGCATATTATTCTTGATTGCCGCATCGACCAGACCTCCGATTGATATTGTAGACTGCAATACCGAGAACTGGGAGTGATTATGTAAGTGCACAAAGGTTGCAGATTTCATTGCCGCAGCGGCCTCCGCATCGACAATTACCTTTTCCTTACTCTCCTCACTTAATCTTGATCGAATCTCATCCGAAGCCTGCTTTAAATTAATATGCTTCAGTCCAACTGTCTGTATAGGCTCTGGATTGTGTTTCCTGAACTCAACAAAATATCCGGTGTCCTGCTGAAGTTCTTCCAAAGTGAAGACCTCTTGACGGACCAACTCCAAGAAGCAACGTGTCGTTGCTTCCACATCGGCAGTCGCATTATGTGCCTCTGCAAATGGCACTCCAAAAAGGAAGGTATGTAACTCTGTCAGATTGGGTAATTTAAATCGTCCACCGCGTCCACCTGGAATTTTTAATAAATTAGCCGTCACCTCCGTACAAGTATCCAACACAGGCATACTAGCCATGGGCGACTCCACCTGATAACGATACAATTCACACCCCATGATGTTGATATCAAAGCCTATATTTTGACCAACAACAAATTTCGCTTTGGCTAAAGCTTCATTGAATTTAATCAAGGCTTCTTGAATGGGAATACCTTCTTCTTCGGCTAATGCTGTTGATATACCATGAATTTTCTCAGCATCATAGGGTATGTTAAACCCATCTGGTTTTATCAAAAAATCGGCATGCTCTATGAGATTACCCATCTCATCATGCAGTTGCCAAGCAATCTGTATACATCTAGGCCAATTGTCTGTATCTGTAATTGGCGCATCCCACCGCTTTGGTAGACCTGTGGTCTCCGTATCAAATATTATATACATATCTACTTCCTTTACTAACCGATATCTTCTTAACTACTACCCCTTGAAGATACAAAATTACTAAAGATTTTGAGTCCTTTTAGATATAAAACAGGTATATCTTTTATTATATTAGCCTACAACAAATTATAAAAATTATAGCCTATGGACTTACTTTTCCTCAACATTGGGATACAAGAAATGATTCTAATAATGATTCTAGCTTCGCTGACTTTCATTCCTACGATTTTGATTATCGTATCCATTCTAGATATACTTAAACGACAATTCAAGGACAATAGCGATAAGGTGTTGATGGTGGTACTCATATTCTTTTTACCCATTATCGGTTCTTGCCTATACCTCTTCTCGCTACGACACAATTATCCATTAATTGACAATAATAACGCTATAAAGTAAATAAGGGCAGTACCTATACTGCCCTTATTTACTTTAGATATAAAATGCCAATCTACTTTCCGTTTAAGATAACGACCTCTACTCTTCTATTCTTTTGACGACCTTCTGGAGTTTTGTTATCTGAAACAGGTTTAGTTTGTCCAAGTCCCTTTATCGCAATCCTACCATCAGAAATCCCTGAATCAACTAAAAACTTCTTCACAGATGCTGCACGTTTTTCCGACAGCCAAAGGTTATACCCCGCTTCACCAGTAGCGTCGGTATGACCATCTACGCGAATTTTTGCTTTTGCATCCTCTTTTAATAGTTTGGCAACTTTACTCAATTCAACTTTAGACTTTTCTGTCAAATAAGATGAATTGGTTGGAAACAAAAAATCTGAAGAAAGGGAAAACTTAATACCTTCATCAGTACGGGAGGCGTCGTTAAATTCTTCTTTGACATTTTTCAACCCGTCATCGGTTCCATCTTTACTGACTACCGCGCCAGGATTTACAGTCAGGGCTTGTTGTTTACAAGAAAAAAGCGTTAATGCTGAAAGTAGGGTTAATGCTAATATGTTAATCCGCTTCATGAAAAAATGATAACTTATGAAATTTTGTGATTTTAATCTGTTAAAGATAATAAAAATCTTTAAAACCAGTTGTCTGGCATTGAGTTATTGCGATATTTTAAAGGACGTCATGTTTAAAGAACCTCCCACAAGCTTATCATTAAAAAACGTGACATCTTCTTTATCTCCCTGTAGTCCCAATGTATATAGCATCGGCAAATAATGTTCTGGGGTTGGTATCGCTAAAATTGCTGCTGCTCCCAACTGATCATATTGAACAAGTGTTTTATGCTCTCTCTTTTGGATTAAACTCTTGAAGGTATCATTCATATCATAGGCCCAATCATATCCACCTCCATCTATCATTTTCCAGGATATCATTCGGAGATTATGTACCATATTACCACTTCCTATAATAAGTACGCCTTTCCTCCTCAATCCCTGCAACTCTTTACCTAAATCATAATGCCATAAAGGGTGTTGGCGATAGTCAATACTCAACTGGAGTACTGGAATCTTAGCATCAGGATACATATGTCGCACTACTGTCCAAGTGCCGTGATCCAATCCCCAGTCGTGATCCAACTCTACATGCGTATGTGTAATTAAAGCCTTGGTTTCCTCGGCCAATACAAGACTTCCGGGTGCTGGATACTCTATCGCAAACAATTCTTTGGGAAAACCATAAAAGTCATGAATGGTCTGAGGGCTTTCCATAGCTGTAATCTTTGTACTATCGGTATACCAATGGGCCGACACCACCAATACTGCTTGGGGCTCTGGAATCTCTTTCGCCAATTGCGCCCAATTTCTAGAAAACTCGTTGTCCTCGATTCCATTCATTGGCGACCCGTGACCGACAAAGAGTGCGGGCATGAGTTTACTTTGGGATTTGAGGCTATTCGACAATTCTTGTAATTCTTTCCATCCAGTTAACATATTAATCCCTTTTTAGTAAAGACTCTTGCGTTTTCTTAATCTCTGGAATTTCGCTGTAAAGATTCCAAATCAAACCAGACCTTTCGTTCTCCATCATAATGGCTACAGCGGCCTGATTAATTGCTACATACTCATCAGAAACATCATTATCTTTTAAATCTAACCAAGCTCTAAATCCATATTCCGTCAAAAGAACATCTCCATATTTTTCATAGAGTACTTTCATCGCTTTCAATCCTACCTCCTTATCGACAAAGACAGCGGATGTACCTACTGCGGGATTGATGCGTGTACCATTTGTTTCATTACGAGAATGATAATATCCCCAAATATCTGATTGGGCCGTCCCCACTCCCATCTCATTATCCTTTCTCTTGGCAATATGGATAAGATTACGTACCTGTTGTTCATAGTCTATAAATTGATCTTTACGACCATGCGGGGCTATGGTAAAAAACATACGATATACATCTACAAGAGGCACTCCAAGCTCTGGAATTTTGGTATCCAAACCAAATTTGGTTGTATCACTTATCATAGACCGCGACCAGATTATAGCCGATGTATCTTTTAAGGTATTCTCATCCGAAATAGAATCTGTTGATAGGGAATCTGTGACTACAAACTGTGAAAAATAAGTAGGCAATTGCCCCCCGTGAAGATGGATGTTTGCATAGCCACTATTGTAGGCTTGCGACGAAAGCGGGAAGGTCGGCGAAGACAGTCCTAACAAATATGCGTTCATACTGCTATTAAATCCGCCTAAAAGATATGACCGTTGGGTACTATCTACTGAAGACCAACTATCCCACAACACCACCCCATCACTATTGAAAGAAAAAGCTTTCCAATTCACACGTTCCCAAATTTTGGTGATTTTCTCACGTAATACAACCTCCTCGGGCACATCTTCTTTAAAGAAATACTGCCTAGCAACCAATAGGGCTTCAATAATACTCGCTGTAGATGTGAGGTTGTACTTTGGTTTCTGGTTTCGATATTCCGGCAACCCCGTCCTTCCATCAAATAACTCAGGGAAAACACCATCCTTTTGTTGTGCCTGTTCCAAAAAATTGACCATTTTATCAATCCTTCCCAGAACAGCCTGTCTGCTAATTTGCTTTCTCTCTGCGCCGATTAACAGTGTTAATATTGCATATCCCGACTCCTTAACTGAGACAATAGCCTTGTCCTTTCTACGATAAGGAAGATACATCCCGCTATTGAAATCAAAATTTTCTATAAAATAGTTCACGTGTGCCGCTTGTACCACATCCATCAACTCCTCGTCAGACATTTTTTTTGTCTTCACTTCTTTCACTTCTGAAAAGGGTGATTCTATATAATTATAGTCCACCCAAGCGATTTTATAATAGTAGGTCTTGTCTACTTCAGGCACACGATCAAGACAACCCTGCATGTGTATTGGTCGTACTGCTACGGGCTCAAAGTTCTCTTTATCCGTAGAGCGGTATATTTTGATATAACGGATGCTAGGTGTTAAAGGTAATTGCCAGTTTAGTAGGACCTGCCTATCATAGGCCATAGCCTTAGATAGAATCGCCGGAGAGGACAGTTTAACATCAGGGTGCCGCTCAGGGAGAAATTCAATTTGATCGATAAACAACTGATGATTTTGATTGCTGCCACCCTCATTTCTAAAGCTGACAGCACTTATGGTTCCTTCTGTAATATTTTTGATATCCTTAACAGGAATCTCCACATTAATCCAACTATTAGTTGTAAAGTCGTCAATATAAGAATCCATCTTTATAGGTAAGGACTCTTTATAGCCTTGTTTGACAATCAACTTTGGGAGATTGTCCAAAGTGGTGGCCTGACTCTGAACGTATATTTTTAAAGTTAAGACATCCTTATTGGATATTTGATAAAAGAACTTCTGTCTACTATAAAATATATCCGCTTCCCAGGATCCATCAATGGCATCAAAGTATTTTAAGGACAATGCATTTCCTGGAGTAAAAAATAGCGTATCGGATACAGGAAGGTGCTTTTTAACATTTTCAACCCAGCTATTTCCTTTGTAAGTAACCATACTTTTGGCATAGCTGCCACCTATTAAGCTATTATCAAATATCACTTCAGGATAAGTATCAGCTTTGACTGCAGTGACTATAAAAAAGAAGCAACAGGCAAATAGGCTCCAATATTTCATGATATTGTTATAAAAAGTGAACTAATAATTTCCAACTTATCTAGCAAGTTGTCCAAAACCATTGCAAAAATAACAAATGCAATTGACATCATCGGTCAAATGAATGTCTACTAAAATTTTAAATTACCTAAAAATACCCTTACCTTAGCCCTCTAATTTTTTTCATAAGAACATATGGAAACGACTTTCGATTTTGAAAAGCCCATTGCAGATTTGCAAACGCAGATAGAAAAAGTAAACCAGGTAGCTGAAAAAACCAAGGTAGATATGAATGCTACTATCCAAGATTTGACAGCGAAGTTGGAAGAGACCAAACTTGAGGTTTACAATAATATGACCGGGTGGCAAAAAGTACAGATGTCCAGACACCCAGAACGTCCGCAAACCTTCGATTATATTGACATGATTTGTGACGAATTCATTGAACTTCATGGCGATAGAAATGTAAAGGACGACAAAGCAATCATAGGTGGTTTTGCCTCCGTTGGCGGACAATCAGTTATGATTATCGGTCATCAAAAAGGTAAGAACACCAAGGAGCGGCAATTCCGTAATTTCGGAATGGCTAATCCTGAAGGCTACCGCAAAGCATTACGCTTGATGAAAATGGCAGAAAAATTCAACAAACCCGTCGTCACTCTTATTGACACTATGGGTGCGTACCCTGGTCTGGAAGCTGAAGAAAGGGGTCAGGGAGAAGCAATCGCCCGCAATCTTTTGGAAATGTCCGTCCTCAAGGTGCCCATTATCTGTATCGTGATTGGTGAAGGCGCTTCTGGTGGTGCCTTAGGGATTGGTATCGGAGACCGTGTATATATGTTACAAAACACATGGTATTCAGTTATTTCACCAGAATCTTGTTCATCTATTTTGTGGAGAAGTTGGGATCATAAAGAAAGAGCTGCTGAAGCATTAAAACTAACGGCCAAAGATATGTTAGGAAATGGACTTATCGACGGTATTATAGAAGAACCTCTTGGAGGAGCACACCAAGACCCAAATACGACTGCAGAAACCGTTAAAAAAAGAATCCTGACAGATTTGACAATCTTAAAAGCAAAAGACTCAGACACTTTGGTCAGTGAGAGGATTGAGAAATTTAGCAAAATGGGATATGTAGAAGAATAATCTCGAAAATAGAAACTTTATTAAAAAGCCAGCATGATTACAATCATGCTGGCTTTTCTTTTTATCTAGTCTTTAGCACGAATTGAAACTATAGCCCGACTTGTTTGTTAAATCTTTAATCAATTTTTCTATCTTTAACCAGACGAGACCTCTATTATAATGATATTAACAACCCTAGCAAGCAAAACACTTATAAAACGCTACTCTTTACACTATCTGCTATCTATCATATTGTTATTGGGTGTCGCTCCGCTATCGTTCGCTCAGCACGATACTAGTAGCGTGGTGCATATACGTCCACAGGACACATTGATATCTGAAAATAAAACTGAACCAATACTTGCTTATACGGATCAATATGATATCAGCGATTTATTTGTAAACATATTCCACCCTCGTCGTGAGGCTGACCGTTCGCAAAAAAGATCTCCCATTACCATTATGCCGAATGTTGCTTACAATCCAACCATTGGCGCTCAAGGGGGCATCAAAGCTGTCGCGGGCAAGGTGTTGGGAAATCAACCGAATACGACCATGTCTGTAGGGGCAACTTCAGCCTCAATCACAACCAAAGGTATTATGGTTGCCTATTTGAGTCATAATATTTTCACACCGGGTAATAAATGGAATTTACAGGGCAGCATGGCAGTTGTACGCATGGTAGCTCCTGATGCTGGTATCGGGATGAATATGCATGCTTGGACAACAGAGGAAGAACGTATCATTGCTAATCCAGAACGAAATCGCTACGGTTCCAAATATAATTCTTATGTCTTCAATGAAAAGATTTATAGACAAGTGGCAGATGGACTTTTTTTAGGCGCTGGCGTTTCATTCGACATGCGTAGAAAAATCGAAGAACCTCAATTAGTTAATGGTCCAACCCCACCCTATCTCTATAGCATCAAACATGGATTCGACCCTAAGCGATACAATTCGAATGGACTATTGTTCAATGTGCAATATATGACTAGAGACCATCCTAATAGAGCCTACAAGGGCATGTACACCGATGTTGGGATACGCGTCAACCAAACTTGGATGGGAAGCAGTAAAAATGCTGTCCAAATGGTGACTGATTTTAGAAAGTATTTCAGCCTTTCAACTCAGCATCCTGATCATTTACTAGCCTTTTGGTACTGGGGATCGTATAGGCTTAGTGGCACACTGCCTTATTTTGACCTCCCAGGGACAAGTAAAGATACCAATGTGCGTACAGGAAGAGGATATACTATAGGTTATTTCAAAGGGATATCATTTGCTTATTCTGAAGTTGAATATCGATTTCCCATAATGGCAAATAAATTCTTAAGTGGAGTTACATTCTTCAATATGCAATCAGCGAGTGACGAAATTGGGACTAAACTATTCCAACGCTGGCAACCTGGAGGTGGTGCTGGATTACGAGTTCTATTCAACAAAGCAACACGAACCAATCTGTGCTTGGATTATGCTTTTGGGAAGTATGGTAATAGAGGTTTTTTTCTTGGTCTAAATGAAGCATTTTAAAGGAGAAAACACCAAAGTTTAGTGTTTTTTGTTAATTTAGGAACTTTTATATCCTAAACACGACATGCGACTAATCAAAGCCCTAGCTCTTTTCTTCTCTACTTCTGCTTCATGCCATTTGATTGCCCAAGAAGTCCAGTTAACAGATAGTATTGATAATCCATTATCACCTATACAAATCAATGCCTATTTTGCCAAACGACCGCTTCTGACGTTGACATCATCGGCCCAAAGTATTGGTCAGGATTTAATTGCTAGTCAGGGCAACCAGACCTTGTTGACAGCAATCAATACTGTACCTGGTATACGAATGGAAGAACGATCGCCAGGCAGTTACCGCTTGGCTATGAGGGGGAGTTTGATTCGCTCTCCATTTGGTATTCGAAACGCCAAAATCTATGTTGATGAGTTTCCGCTAACCGACGCAGGTGGCAACACCTATCTTAATCTGTTAGATCCCGCTTCTGTGCGTGGCCTCCATATCATCAAAGGCCCGGATGGATCAATATACGGACCAAACTCCGGTGGAGTTATTCAACTTACTCCGAATGGTTTTGACGCACACCTTAGTAGTTCGCTCGCTATTCAGGGTGGTTCTTTCGGAGGCTTTCAAGAGCAGCTATCTACGGCGCTACAACCTACGCCAAACTACAATTTCGCTATAGACCAGAGTTTTAGCAGAAGTGATGGCTATCGCCAGAATTCAGCACTTAATAAGAAAACCATACAGACAACACATCGCTGGAACTACAGTCCTTCCGGACAGTTGAAACTACTAGCATTATATGCTAATCTTGGTTATCGTACACCTGGGGGGTTGACACAGGCGCAATATGATGAAGATCCTACTTCAGCACGACCACCCGCGGGGCTCAATCCTGGAGCAATGGAACAGAGAGCAGGAATCTATAATAAAACATTTTTTGGAGGTCTTTCCAATACCTATGAATTGTCCAATTATTTTACTCACGTCATTAGTTTATTTGGAAGCCTGGCTAATGTAAAAAATCCATTTATCACCAATTTTGAAAAGCGAGACGAAAACAACATTGGGCTACGTTCCTATATATCTTATCACAATGAGGATAATGAACAGCTCCAATTACAATTTCAATTAGGAGTGGAAGGACAAAAGGGAGATTACAAAATAGACAACTTTGACAATGAAAAAGGTATTGCTACCCATACACAAAACAAGAATAGATTAAAAAATGACCAACATTTCTATTTCCTACGTGGACAGACGCTAATCGCTAAAAAGCTCACGTTGGAAGCCTCTCTTGGATTGAATTATAATGCCATCAAATATGAAGAAATCTTTCCCGAAGCTACTGAACGCTTCCGAAAAATTGATTTTGGCACTACGTGGATGCCTCGTTTTGGAGCCTCCTATCTGCTCACACATCAAATAGCTGCTCGAACCTCTATCAGTAAGGGCTTTTCAGCTCCCACAATTGCAGAGATATATCCCTCAGATAATGAATTTAATGCTAACCTCAAGCCTGAGACGGGCACCAACTACGAAATTGGCTTGCGTGCAGAAAGTTGGAATAGAAGACTGATTGTAGACGCAGCCTACTACTATTTCCGCATGGATGATGCCATTATCCGTCAGATTAGGGAGAGCGGGAAAGAGTATTTTCTGAATGCTGGAAAAGTAGACCAACAAGGTATTGAAGCGTCTATTTTGACCTACTTGATTGCCCCTAGAAAGCAACAGTTTATCCAATCCCTATCATTGGGAAGTAATATGACATACAACCATTATCGTTTTGCACAATATAAAGTTGGGCAAGACGATTTCTCCGGCAATAAATTAACCGCTACCCCCGACTGGATTTGGGTCAATCACGTATCATTAACATTCGATAAAAATTTTGGCATCAATATAATGCATAATTTTACATCAAGTATTCCATTAAATGATGCAAACACTGTGTATGCGGATAAATATCATTTGCTACAAGCCAAAATTAATTGGACAACACCTCTCGTAAAGGGATGTAATTTACAATTGTTTGCTGGTGTAGACAATCTGCTGAATGAAAAATACAGCTTGGGAAATGACATCAATGCATTTGGCGGACGTTATTTTAACGCTGCCCCCAGCCGCAATTACTACATAGGTTTCAAACTAATGCATTAGACATGTATCTCAAATCAAGTTAACCTTTTTTCTATTCGACCTTCGCAAATGCAATGCATTTTATCTAAGTTTGAATTCTATGCAGCGTTTGGACAGTAATGGATTATTACAATAATACAGAGTTTCATCAGTATAAAATCCAACATATTGATTTTGATGGAATCGATCGTTTTTCCTATATAACCGAGTTAGACGGCCCCCGAGTTACGGATGCGGTACTACAAGTGGAAAATATCCAGCGCTATCAAGGTAGCTTCAAATTAGCGGTTGACAATCACGTCTATTCGCTTCAACTGGTATATCAAAAGCCAAGTCTTTTGTTGTCGTGTTCGTGCACAGAAATGTTTGGAATTTGTCTACACCAACGGACACTATTAGTCTCTCTTTTCCATAATGAAGAGTGGTTGACTTTCTTTTCTGATAAACGGTATGATACCTGTTTGAGAAAAGCAGGCGTCCGATACGGCCTTACAGAAGAGGCGGAAATAGAGAAATACCTTAAGCTAGGATACCAAGATAAATTAGAAGTATCTCTTCAAAACAATAGTATTATCTCACTAGATCATAATTATTTTAAAATAAAAAAGAATGACACTGACTCAAAAAATATGCCGCTACAAGATACTATTATTGTCATCAAAAGGCATCGTTTCTACAAACACCTGCAAATCCAGCTCTGTTTGGCTCAAAAAACCAAACAGGGCAAATTAAAAAACCCTATACATCCCATTCCTGTGCTGGACAGTATATGGAAGTCCAAAGACGTATTTGAAAGTCAATTTTATAGTGCGATACAACAACTGTCACAATCCACCAATGAACTAACAGATGAACAGCTTCAGCGAGCACTCTCCGCCGTGGTTAAAAACCCACTTGGATTAGCGGTGTATATGCATAACGACGCTCACGCAGACTCTTTAACATCCACTCAACTCACCCCAGTATTTTTAAAGTCGTTGGCAGCCGTTCCTGCTATGGAAATTCGTACAAGAGAGTCATTTATGACATTGCATGCTTCGCTCAGCATTGAAAACAAATCATACTCCCTGCATGAGCTTACACTAAAATTGACGCGTTTCATCCATATCAACCACACACTTTATCACATCCCTCTAATAGAGATTGCTGAACTGATAGCCCTGTTCCATGACAAAGGAAAAGAATTACTCATACATCAATCCATATTTAAGACATTTAACACGAAGTTTTTAGAGTCTCTATCACAGTCTATAGAGATTCGTTATCCAGACATGCCTAAAATTAGCAAAAGAGAACTGGCGCATCAAAAGTATTACGGGGACAGGGAGGCCATCATCTACTTAGATGAATCGCAGGACTACGTAACGCTAACGCCTGTATTTCGATATGCAGATATAGAAGTTCCAATACGCTCTCAAAGGCAGATAGTCGGGATGGACCCAACCGGCAACAGCTACTTAGTAAAAAGATGTAACGATAAAGAACAAGCTGTGATTGCCCTTCTTATTAAGCAACATCCGTATTTTGAAGAGCAACTACAAGAATCCTTTCTATACTTTTATCTTCACAGAAAACACTTTCTAAATGAAAATTGGTTTTTGAATGTCTTTGAAGAATGGCGTAGTCATGGTATTAGCATTATAGGATTCAATGTTATTAAAAATAATAACATCAGCCCATTCAAAGGTAAAGTAACAGTCGAGGTGAAAAGTGGAATCAACTGGTTTAATGTAAATATTAATTTAAATTTTGGCATCAGAAAAGCTGCTATAAAAAAACTGGAGAAAGCCGTTCGTAATCGTTCCAAATTTATCGCTTTGGATGATGGTACGGTCGGAATTCTACCTGAAGAATGGATTGAAAAATTTGCTACTTACTTTGAGGCGGGCGAAATAGACGACCGGGGCAATATACTCGTTTCAAAAAACAATTTTTCAACGATTGACCATCTTTTCGAGGAGCATCAGTTAGACAAACAAACTAAAAAGGAAATTCAACTACTTAAATATAAAACTCAGAATTTCAAAAACATAAATAAACTAAAAATACCTAAAACATTCAAGGGAACACTACGCCCTTATCAACACGAAGGTCTTAATTGGCTCAATTTTTTAGATGACTTTCGACTGGGTGGCTGTCTAGCGGATGATATGGGATTAGGCAAAACCATTCAAATTATCGCCTTTATCCTTTCCCAACGAAAGAAAAAAAAGAGCAACTGTAATCTTCTTGTACTGCCAACAACACTTATCTTCAATTGGAAGCGTGAGTTACAGCAATTTGCCCCTGATATAGACTTTTTAATATTGGACGGTCCAAAGCGTCGTAAAAGTGCTGAGGCGTTTAAAAATTATGAACTAATAATGATATCTTATCACAATCTATTGACCGATATCAATTATTTGAAAAAATACACGTTTAACTATATTTTCTTGGATGAGTCCCAACAAATAAAAAACCCTAACTCTCAGCGATACAAAGCTGCATTATTACTTCAATCTTATAACCGTATCGCGTTGACAGGTACACCGATTGAAAACAACACGTTAGATTTGTATGCCCAACTTTCCTTTGCCTGCCCAGGACTACTTGGAAGCAAAAAATATTTTAAAGATGTATATACTACACCCATAGATGCCTTTAGCGATCGCAAGCGAATGAAGTCCTTACAACAAAAGATTCAACCCTTCATCCTTCGACGAACTAAGCAAGAGGTAATGCATGAACTTCCTGAGAAAAACGAAATCATCCTATACTGTGACATGAAACCTGACCAACGGAAAATCTATGACCTTTACGAAAAGGAGTTTAGGGAATTTATTTCTGTATCCGATGGAGATGAAATCCGTAAGAACGCTATGTATGTCTTAAAGGGATTAACCAAGTTAAGACTCATCTGCAATTCAACTAAATTACTGAAAACGGAGGACTTAACGAGTGCGGTAGATTCAGCTAAGATTGAAACGCTGGTCGAACAAATAGCTGATCGAAAAGATCAACAAAAGATTGTTGTATTCTCTCAGTTTGTATCAATGCTGGAATTGGTAAAAAAAGCTTTAGAAAAAGTTGGAATCGAGGTGGCTGTGTTGACCGGGAAAAGTAAAAATCGGGAAAAGATAGTACATGGCTTTCAAGAACAAGAAGACACTCGCGTTATTCTGGTTTCTCTAAAAGTGGGCGGCATGGGGTTGAACCTTACAGCTGCCAATCTAGTCTATCTCATAGACCCGTGGTGGAATCCAGCAGTTGAAGAGCAGGCCATCGACCGTACCTATCGCATAGGTCAAGACAAGGCGGTGACAGCAATACGATTGATTACACCGGATACTGTTGAGGAAAAAATGATCAAACTGCAGCAACAGAAAAAAGAGATTGCCTCCACCTTGATTGGAAATGGGACGAATCCACTATTTGCAGACTTCAGCAAAGATGACTTACTCAGGCTGCTGAGTTAAACGGTTGTGCACTTCGCCAATGACAAATACACTAGAGACTCTTTCTAATGATTTCCTGTTTGGAATCTCTACTACGTTTCGAGTATTTAAATTAGATAGATAGTGTCATTGACCATCCTATTGAGGATGCCTCCCCGCGCTTTTTTTGTATTTTTGCAGTTCACTACGAAAAGAGATATATTTTTATGATTAAAGCAGTTTTTTTTGACGTCGATGGCACATTATTAAGTTTTAACACCCACCAAATTCCATTATCCACTGAAAATGCCATTCGTACCTTACAAGCCAAAGGTATCAAAATAATAGTATCTACCGGCCGCTCGATTAATAGCTTAAATCATATCAAATATTTAGATTTCGATGGATTTATCACCTTCAACGGGGGGTACTGCGTCACAAAAGACGGAGTTGTCCTGTTTAGAAAACCGATACCTGCAGAAGATATCCAATCTCTTTTGAACTATGCAAAGCAAGCAAATCCGGTAAGTTTTTCGTTAATGTCTGAACAGGAAATCTCGATTTTCAATGTCACTCCTGATATCCAGCAGATGTACGACTCCCTGAATCTTCCCGTCCCTATGCAGCGCGAATATGAAGACTTTGACACCTCGACGGTACTTCAAACTAATATTTTCATTCAGCCAGAGCATGAAGATCATTTTATGAAAACGGTGATGCCCAACTCAATTGCCTCTCGTTGGACACCACTTTTCGCAGATGTCAACCCTTTAGGACAAAGTAAAAAAGTAGGTATTGATATCTTTCTGGACTACTTTGGGATTACGCTGAACGAAACCATGTCATTTGGAGATGGCGGCAACGACATTACCATGTTGCAACACACCCACATTGGTGTAGCAATGGGCAATGCTAATCCGGAAGTGAAAGACATTGCAGATTATATAACCGATGACGTGGATCACGACGGTATTTGGAATGCTCTCAAGCATTTCGATGTCATCTAGAGTTCAAGTGTCAATGAAGCCTTAAAGGTATTACTATTACTATTGAAAAGTAATTGATATCTCTTGGGGTAAATCAAGTTTAATCGTTTTTTGTAAGCTTGGATTATAGCGGTAGTCCGTTGGTCGGGAATGTGATGGTTCACACGATTACTTACTTCGAGGGTCAACATTTTTTCTGACCCCGACAACTTGATTTTAACGGGAAATCTTTCCATCCTACAGTATCCATACACTAGCGAATTCTGAATAAGGGGAATGAGAATAAACGGTGGAACAAATATTTCACTTCCTGTCCATTTTGAGACAAAGTTGACATAAAACTCTTCCATTGGCATTTTCTGGTAAACCGCGATGTATGCTTTGATGTACTCAACCTCATACTGGAGTGACAACATCACTTGTGATACTCTCGTAAAAGATATTCGTTGGAGATTTGCATATTGTAGATTGAGGTCTTCTGCCATCCTATTTTCAACGCATCGTTCACACCATAGCTGTAATAGATTTCGATCGAGTTGGCTTTCTAAAAAAGATTCCATTCCTTCTTCCTCTGTGGGCACATGTTCAGCCGACTCCCCTCTCTTGAATATTTTAAACATCGATATCCTATCTTTGTACTTGTTAAACCCGATTTACAAATGCAAGTTTACATAAATTGTCTTACAATTTCACCGTGTATATCACTGCCGGTAATGGGACAATGTACCGAAACGTCGAAAACTTATAAAACCCACAGTATTAACATATAAGAAGATTTATTAACTACAGCTCTGGATGTTCAAAAAATTAAACCCTTTACAGATTTATTTTATAAATAAATTTTAATTATTTTGACTGGAGATTTCACATTCGTGTGATAAATGTATTGCACCATATAGCAGAAACAACAATTATCATGAATTTAAGTACTCGGTACGAAACTACACAGTCCAACATCAAAATAGCTGATTTACTAAATTTTGACTATAGCTACAACGCTTTACAGGATAACCAAAATTGGATGACGGGCCTCGCTATCCTAAGTCAATCGACCTCTTATTTCCAACAGTGTTCAGTAGATATCGTACAACTATACGAAACGCTTTTTTACGATGGGCTGGACTTCAAATTCAGCCATCTTTTGAGCGAAGAAGATTATGATTTCTACTGGAACACACTCGAAACTATACTTAATAATCTTGCGCAACATTGGCCGGATGCGTACGCTCAGCTAGCCTTACAATACCACGAAGCTCGCACGGGCTATCAGAACAAAGAAAGGGTTGCACATTACTTAACACTCGCCATAGCACACAACGCCCCAATTGCGAAGCCTGTATATGCCTATTTCTTGTATTACAATCATATCCCTCGACAGGACAAAGAGGAGGCCATCCGCTTGCTAGACCAAGATAATAGTGAATGGGGCAGTCTATACAGAGGATACCTTTACCTAGAAGGAAAAGAGTTTGATAACCTGACTACTATTTATTCATCGCTCAGAACCAGTCAAGATAGCAAAATTGTAAAGAACAGCTATATATTGGAGGCCTGTAGCCACGAATGGCAAGGCAATTTGGACAAGGCTAAGACGATATATAAGTATTGTGTGGACACATACAATTCGTCCTACGCCATGACTCGCTACGCTTTGTTGACTTTTGATGACCAGACACCTGCGGCAGCACTCGCCCTTTTAGAAAGGGCTGCAGAGTTGGGTAGTCTGGAAGCCATGAGCAATTTTGGACACCTATCCTGTCCTCCGCAGGCGGCTGAAGAAGAAGCATATCGAAATTCTTTCCATTGGTTTTCAATCGCTCATCTGTACGGAAACATTTATGCAACATATCGTTTGGCGCTACTACAGCTCTATGTACCCCATCACCAAAATATGGCCAAAGGACTGGCCAATTTAGACATAGCTGCTGACAAAGAACTCATGGATGCTCTTGTAGAAAAGGCCGAGCTGTACCTTGAAGGTCAGCTTATCGACAAAAACCTAGAGATGAGCAAGTTCTATTTTGAAAAAGCTATCGAACGCCACAACAGCCCATATGCCCATTATCGGCTTGGCTATATGTATGAATTGGGATTAACGACATCAGGCACCTCAAAGTTAGACCTTGCTCTAAATCATTATGAACAAGCAGCTCAACAGAATCATTCATATGGTAACAGCAATTCGGGTAGAATGTATCGGTATGGCTTAGGCACGGAAGTAAACAACGAAAAGGCTAAAGTATATTTTGAAAAAGGAATTGAACAGAACAATCCCTCTTCAGTCACAGAGTTGGCTTTTATGTATGAAGACGAAAGTCTAGAAAAAGACCTTTCTCGTGCATTTGAACTGTTCACTATAGCGTCAGAGATGAATGGAGGCTATGGTTACGCTTGTTACATCCGAGGCCAATATCTTGAATTTGGCTACCATACTGGGGGTGAACGTGATCTAGAACAAGCTGTGCAAATGTATGAGAAGGGTGCAGCTCTCCAAGATATCAACAGTATCTACGAATTGGGACGTTGTTACCGATACGGTATTGTATACGAACAAAATCCAGACTTTGCAATAGAATACTTTCAAAAGGCCGCTGACGCTGGTCTACCGAAAAGTATGGTTGAACTTTCTATGTGCTACGACTATGAGTTTGGCGTAAGCTTTGATGCCCAAAAGACATTCGATTTGATGAAGCAAGCGGCAGAGCTTAACTACCCTTATGCACAGTATAAAGTAGGCTCCTACCTTCTGCATGGCAATCTTGGAGCGCCCATTCTCGCCAACTCGGATGAAGCTCTCATTTGGCTGAATAAAGCCCGAGAAAATGGACAGCCTTACGCCTTACTAGAACTAGGTGACTACTACCTATATAATTATGACCAAAAAGATGAATATGAAAAAGCATTCGATTACTTTGTTGAGGCTTACGATAAATATGAGTTGATATCCGAAGGTCTCGGCATCTGTCATGAATATGGCATAGGCACCGATACCAATACCGGAGAGGCATTCAAGTATTATGAAGTGGCAACCAATCAACAAAATAAAAATTCGATGTATCGCTTAGGTAAATGTTATCTAAACGGTACTGGAATCAAAAAAAGCGAGAGCCAGGCCTACCACTGGTTTGCAAATGCCGCAAACTATGGGGATGCTCCTTCACAATATCATGCAGGTCTCTTACTTCTTCGAGGACAAGGGGTAGCAATGAATAAAGAAAAAGGATTTAAGCTGCTCGAACAGGCTGCTCAACAAAATAACGCTGCAGCACAATTCGAACTGGGTAATTGTCATCTAATGGGTGAGGGTATCGAGGAGAATGAAGAACAGGCTATTCATTGGTTCACCGTCGCGGCCGAAAATGGACACAAACAAGCCAAACGAATCATCGGAGGAAAAAGATAAACCATGGAACATAAGGAATCGTATATCTTTCAAGTAAATTTAAAAGGGATGATATCCCTTCTTTCGGAACATCTATACAGCAACCCCAATACATTTGTACGTGAGTTACTGCAAAATGCGGTCGATGCTATTACCGCTGTACAACATATAGACGAATACCACGAAGGCAAAATTACTGTGCGTCTAGCCTTAGGAAAGCTAATTTTCGAGGATAATGGAATTGGCCTTACTGAATCTGAAATACATCAATTCATTGCTGTCATTGGTGAGAGTTCGAAACGCAACAGTGTGGATGCACAGGATTTTATTGGCAAATTTGGGATAGGATTGCTTTCGTGCTTTGTTGTGAGTAATGAGATTGTATTGGAAACACGATCAGCAATGAGTGAAAAGGCTGTCAGGTGGACGGGACTTTCTAACGGAACCTATCAAATAGAGCCAATAGCAGAAAAGCACCCCATAGGTACTCGAGTAATCCTAAGTCCCAAAAAAGAATGGGCGCACCTCTTCACATTTACTTCTCTTCAGCACAATTTAAGTTATTATGGAGATTTACTCCCTATTCCGATCGAATGCATAGAAGAAAGTCAGAAAGCCAGTATTAACGACTCTACGGGCCTATGGTTGACCAAGCAAGTACCGAAAGACCAATTATTAAAATTGGGTAACAGTATTTTTCACACCAATTTTATAGATGCATTCTGTATCGATGCCCCTACTGGAGGACTTAAAGCAATTGTCTATATTCTACCACATAAAGCACAATTTTCTAATCGGCAAAGTCACAAACTGTATCTCAAAAGGATGTTTTTAAGTGATGACGACTGTCGACTACTACCTAAATGGGCATTTTTTGTAAGATGTATCATCAACACAGATCTGTTACAAGCTACTGCATCACGGGAGTCACTGATGGCTAGCGATGCATTGAAAGAGACACAGAAGGAAATTGCCGAAGCATTAAAGGATTACCTCCGCAACATACGGACAATAGATGAGGGTGCCTACAATAACTTAATCCACACTCACTATCTACACATAAAGGCCATTGCTGCAGAAGATATCGAATTGCTGCGTGTTTTTCTTGAAGATTTGCCATTTGAAACCAATAAAGGAGTCAGGACGTTCAAAAACATTAGGCAATATCAAGATAAGATATATTACACCCCCAATATAGACGACTTCAAACAAATGAGACGCATTGCTGAATCTCAAGGACTATTGGTTATCAATGCAGCATATACATTTGAAGAGGAATTACTCAAAAAAGCGCAACGCTTAGACAGTAGCATTCGAATCAAAGAAATCACACCAAGGGATATCTTGGCATCATTCCATGAACTAGCCCCCGAACAAGAGATTACCTATCTTACATTTTTAGACAAAGCGAATGAGGTGCTAAACGAGCAAGGTTGTGAAGTTGTCATCAAATCGTATACTCCACAGGACATCCCTGCGCTCTACATCGCGTCCAATATATCCATCACCTCCTCTTCGATCAAAAAATCCTCTGACAACCCCCTCAACGAAATTTTAGGATCGATCTCATCAAAAAAGAACGCGGACAAACCCGTGCTTTGCCTAAATTCAAGCAACAAGCTAATCAACAATCTGCTGTCGGTAAAAGACGACTATGTCATTCGCTCTATCGTACATGTACTATATGTACAATCGTTGCTACTTGGCAAATATCCTGTAAATGATAGAGAAATGACCATGTTCAATGAGGGAATCAACAACCTGTTGATTATGGGAATTGATAATTTTATAAACATTTAGATTCATAACGTGATACCATGTATACTTTACAGATTCAAAAAATATTAAATACAGCATCCCACTTAAGTGATAAGGACAAGGACAAAATAAGATATTTTCTTCAGGCCATTCAATTGGCCGATGAAAACAATGATATCGATTGGGCGTATGAGCTTCGTATGCAATTAATGGACATTGAATGGGAACACAATGACCGACGAAATTTTCTTCCTACTTTCAGCTGGCTCTTAAATGCATATGACGAACGTCCTGACCAGCACAACCCGGAGGAACTCCTTTGGAAGTATAAATGGATTATTAGTGAGGTACAGTCAAACCCGGATATCAGTAAAACACAAATTGCCGGCATTATGAAAGATTTCAAAAGACGCTCGGAAAAGGAAGGATACAACTTGAGGGCCTACCATTCCAAATTGCTGCACAAAGCCGCCGAAGAAAAGGATATCGAGAACAGCCGGTTGCTACAGGGGCAAATTACCGCATTTCAACGAGATGGCATTAGTGATTGTCAAGCTTGCGAATTGGACAGCGAAGTGCTGGTTCATCTCCAAGCAAATGAATTTGATGCGGGTTACAACAAAGCTCATCCCATTCTTCAGGAACAATATACTTGTGCACGTGTACCTATAGTTACCCGTATCAACCTGGCTTATTATGCTTTAAAAAACAATCAGAAGGACATTGCTGAGCAACTTTCTGAGCGTGTAGAACAAGAACTCTCCGATCGGGAGGAAGATACTTACTTGATTAGCTCAATTGGTAATTTTGTGCCCGTTATATTTGAGTTGAAACCTACTGCTGCTTGGTCTTATTTACAGCTATTTATCAACTGGTCCCTGGAAACCGATAAGAGTACATTGTTTTTCTTTGCCAAGGGGATTATCGAGGCCTTGCAAAATATCCCTGCCACAACTCCAGTATTTTTGAAACTACCTTTAGAACATCCGATTTACAGCAATTCGGACACCTATATAATGGCTGATATCTATCATTTCTATTTAAGTACGGCGCAATTGATTGCCAAGGAATTTGACACGCGAAATGAGAATAATAACTTTTCCAAACAGCTTGCATTTTGATTAGTCACCCAAGTTTGTTGGATTAGTTTTACAATCACGAATAAGGAACAGCGCAGGCCCAATCTTACGATATAGCAACACATGATAAAAAAGCTTCCGATTCGATTCAAAAGTCGGAAGCTTTCTGTATCTATTTAACAACTGGGTGAACTATTCCAACCCACTGACACCGCCAGAAACAACTAGTTTCATTGCATCCGTGGCAGACATATTTAATTTTTTCACCTTATCGGCGTGAACAACTACTATTTGCCCAGCAAATGAATAGGAATAAGGAAAATAGACGATGACCTCGTTTGGAAGGTCTAACTTACTCAAATCATGTTGAGTCAAAAATCCAATCTTTTTAAGCCCCATATCGTTAACCGTTACCAACACGGGTTCGTTAAACTTCTTAGCATCCCCTACAAAGGCTTCTGTAAAGTCCTTTATGGACGAATACAACGTGTTTAAAAGAGGAATTCTATTGATTTGATGGTTAATCCAATTTTTAATGGGGTCGGTTACAAAATTTGTGAACACTACTCCTGCGAGTACCAACACCATTATAACAGTCAAGATTCCAATACCTGGGATATATATTGGATGTCCTTTTTCATCTTCAAAGAAGTGCTCGGTCAAATTGAGTGCAGAATCAACCGAGGCAACAATCCACAGGATTAAGAAGACTGCTCCTGCTAAAGGGACAACGACTAATGTCCCCTTGATGAAATAATTTAAAAATCCTCTAAAAAGTTTTGAAAACATAATTGCTAAGCACAAAATAATCTATACAAAGATGCAAAATGATGTGCGGATTATTCGTAAAAATATACTCTTTTAACACGTTGAGAGACATTGACTAATAGTTCATAAGGGATAGTTCCAATAGTTGTTGCTGCCGATTTGATATCTGGAAATACAATTACTTCATCCTCTTCACTGGCATCGATGTCCGTGACATCAAGCATACACATGTCCATACAGATATCTCCTATAGTGTTAACCAACTGCCCATTAATTAGCATCTGTCCTACCCCATTCCCGAATCTACGGTCATATCCATCGGCATACCCAATCTTGATTGTGGCTATTCGGCTATCTCTATGCAGCACACCGTGTCGGTTGTAACCAACTGTTTCTTCTTTTGGAATGTCCTTAATCTGCGTTATATTAGTCTTGAGCTGTCCTACTTCCTGAAGATTCAGATCAGGGCGTCCCATCCCAACGCCATACATCCCAATGCCTAGTCGTACCATGTCAAAATATGCAGATGGCCACCATTCTATTCCAGATGTCGCGGCGATATGTCGCAATATCGGGTAACCCAATACTTCTTGTAGCTTTATCGTAAATTGGTCAAACGTCTTTATCTGCTGTTCTGTAAATGCATTATCAATGGAATTACCAGCAGACGCTAGGTGTGAGAATGAACTTTGCACCCTTACTAACGTCTGATCCTTTAATAAATCGAGTAAGGCGCCTAACTCTTCTGGCACGAAGCCTAATCTGTGCATACCTGTATCTATTTTGATATGGATTGGGAAGTCCGTGATTTTTTTAACGTTCAAAAAGCTCAAAAATGCACGCAATATTCTGAAACTATAGATTTCAGGCTCCAATCTATTCTGCAAGATGACATCAAAAGCATTCTCGTCGGGACTCATCACTACAATCGGTAGAGTAATACCTCCATTCCGAAGTTCCACGCCCTCGTCTGCAAAAGCTACCGTTAGGTAATCAACTTTATTGAACTGCAGTAGATTAGCGACTTCAAAACTACCACTCCCGTATGAGAAAGCCTTGACCATAGCCATCAGTTTCACATTGGAGGGTAATAGATTTTTATATGCATTGAGATTGTGTTCCACCGCATTGAGATTAATTTCCAATAGTGTGTCGTGTGATTTGGCGACCAACAATTTGCTAATCTTTTCAAAATGGAATTCCCGACCACCTTTCAACAAGATGGTAGCATCTCGAAAATCGAGTTTTTTAATTTCCTGCTGCAAGGACTCTGTACTAGGATA
Organism: Sphingobacteriaceae bacterium DW12; assembly: GCA_000783305.1. GTDB lineage: Bacteria > Bacteroidota > Bacteroidia > Sphingobacteriales > Sphingobacteriaceae > Sphingobacterium. Next base: position 33,270 of record JROE01000013.1, read on the forward strand.
ACAAATAGCGGATGGAGCGATCTGTACTGCATATCTACTCAATTCCGGGCCAACCAAAATCAATTGATGAAGATTACGTTCGGAGACTAGACTCCTCAATTTGCTTAAATATTTTTCATCTGCAAGATTTAGTCCTGGTATGTCGGACAAAATCAACACCTTTTGCGCATGTTGATGTTGTTGGTTTAGAAAATCCAGTGCAATCTGTAACGACACGAGGTCATTACTATAGGAGTCATCTATAATAGAGGTATTGTTTTTCCCATTCTTAAGCTCCAAACGCATTTCTACTGGGACAATCTGTTGTATACGCTCAGCTATGACAGCCGTATCATAACCAAAGCGGAGCATAACAGCGATACATGTAATCGCATTTTCTATAGCCCCATCGTCCACAAAGGGAACCTCCACAGCAAATGCTCGACCACTATAAGATAGGGTGACAATTGTTTTACCCTCGCTCTGTTTTTTTATACTATACACCTCCAATTGGTTCTCAGACTCGTCTCCCCAAGCAAACTTTCGTGGTCTATATGGACAGACTACCCCATCCAAATACTTAGACGGATAGATAAGCGTTTCTGCATTTTTAAACAATTGAAGCTTTTCTTCGGCTTTCGTTATCTTTGATTTGAAGCCTTCTTGATGCGCAATTCCAATATTGGTCAGCACACCGTATGTGGGTGCAATCATTTCTTCCAATCTCTCCATTTCACCGGCTTTACTCACTCCTGCTTCGATGATGGCCAGATTGTGATAATCCGTCAACCCCCAAAGAGAAAGCGCAACTCCAAGTTGCGAATTATAACTCTTCGGGCTTCTATAGATTCTGTACTCAGGCGACATGAGTTGAAAGAGCCATTCCTTGACGATTGTCTTACCGTTGCTTCCTGTTATACCAATGACAGGGGGGTCAAATTCCTTGCGCTTTTGTTTCGCTAATTCCTGCAAGGCGTACAAAGTATCTGACACCCATAAGATATTGGCTTCTGGTAAATCTGCAATGTAATCACTTCCGATTTTCAACACAAAATTACGTACTCCTTTTTGATAAGCTTCCTGTATATATTTATGCCCGTCGTTCCTGTTGATAAGGGCAAAAAAAAGTGCATTTTTTTCATGTGAAATTTTTCGACTATCATAAAGTAAATAATGAATCTCAGCCTGAAGATCGACCACTTGAATTTGAATCGGCTTTAGAATATTCTGAATCTTTAAAATACTATACATATCCCTCTCGTTTTTTGTCCTTCAAAGATTGCGATTTTTTTCACTAAGTTGGACTTCTTTTTCACCTAAATTTATAGAAATGCATCTGCTTAGGATATTAGAGGAAAGGCTATTCAAAAAATGCAAAGTCACTCTGACTTTGGTGCAAACTTTGCCCTGATATTAGATGTGGAATTCATGAATCCATTTTATTAGTATGAATTTATCTAAGTTTGTAAAATGTACGATCAAGAAAAGAAAAGGCAGTCGTTCACTCCTGGACAAGCCAAATCAAAAGCTGAAAGTTACTGCGCCTATCAAGAACGGTCCCAACAGGAAGTAAGGGACAAGCTCTATGAGTGGGGGCAACACCAAGAGGACGTGGAAAAAATCATCGGGGAATTGATTACAGATAATTTTCTCAACGAGGAAAGATTTGCTTTGGCCTATGCTTCTGGTAAATTCAGGATGAAAGCTTGGGGTCTAAATAAAATTAAGCAAGGGCTGACTTTCAAAAAGGTATCGACACCGCTCATCAAAATAGCACTATCCAGTATCGAAGAAGACGATTATCTCAAAAAATTAGACGATATCTTACTAAAAAAGGTGAGCACACTAAAAGGTCAAAACCCTTACATCCTGACGAACAAACTCGTCCAATATGCTGTAAGTAGAGGCTTTGAATCATCCCTTGTCTATGATTGGATCCACAAGAACAAAAAGACATTAGGGATTTAATCGATCTCTTCTTAATATCAATATAAAATATGTACTTTGCCTTCAATAAAGTTGGTAACCTATGTCCATCAGTGAAATAGCAAAACATTTAAAAGTTTCCAAGTCGACTGTATCATTGGTCATCAATGGAAAGGCAGAAAAAGGCAGAATCAGTAAGGTCCTAGCACAACGTATTCGAGATTATATTGAGGAAATAGGTTACAAACCCAATGCATTGGCAAAAAGTCTAGCTACTGGAAAATCCCGTACAATTGGTCTCATCGTTGAAAATATTGGTGACTCATTCTTTGGTCCCATTGCGCTGTATATCGAAGAGTATCTGAGAAAATATGAATATCAGGTTCTTTATAGCAGCACTATGGGAGATAATAAACTTGCTGCTGAAATCGTACAAACGATGTTGGACAAACATGTAGATGGAATTATACTGTCGCCAACGGATGGTATACAGGAGGAGGTCCAAAGAATCATCCAAGGTAATACCCCCATCGTATTATTTGATCGAAAAATCCCTGGAATAAACACCAATTACGTAGGTACCAATAATTATGAAGCAAGTACCTCTGCTATCCAACATCTACTGATGCAGGGATATAGCAACATTGGAATGGTGACGATTGACTCTCAACAACCGCAGATGCAGGACAGACTCCAGGCTTATCGCCATGCACTAGAGAAACAAGGTCATACTCCCCAGGTCTGCTTCACATCTTATAGAGAAAAGAGAGAAGGACCTTGGAAAGAAGTACTAGAATGGCTAGAAGAAAATCCTCAACTAGACGCTCTTTATTTCAGCACGAACTACCTCTGCATAATAGGATTGAAGGCCATCCAAAAACTTAAAAAGAGAGGTAAACTGGCTGTAATAACCTTTGATGACCACGAAGTTTTTGAACTGTTACAACCTCAAATATCTTGTATCCGTCAACCTCTAGAAGGAATTGCAAAAAGCATTGTACACATATTACTAGCCCAATTAAAAGATAGAAACAATACTACAGTAGAGGACATTATTCCTTCCGAACTTCAGATAAGACAAAGTTCCTTATAAAAAAAATTGGAGAGTTTACTTAAATTCTATAGCTTTACGCAATTGGCAAAACCGGTTTTGCCATTTTGTTTAAATCAACCATTATAAATCATGCCTAGTATAATTTATCTATGTGTATCGCATCTCGCTGATCCATCCCCTTCTACTGGAATGGATGTGACTAAGTTGGTCATGCCAATTTATCATACAGAAATCTCTTTTTTGCTCAAAAGACAAATGGGTTACAATGAAAAATAAAATAGTAGTTTGCATAGACATTGGCGGATCGCACATTGCAGCCGCTTCGTTAGAAAAGCAATCACAAGTATTCACCCTTCTAAAAGAAGCAAAAGGTGATGTAGATAGCGCAGCAAGTCGCGAAACCATTCTAGCTCAATGGGACATTATTATCCAATCGATTTGGAGCCCACAAACTCAAGAGATAGAGAAGATGGTTATTTCTATTCCCGGTCCCTTTGATTACAAAAACGGCATTTGTTTGATGGATGGTATGCACAAATACCAAGCGTTGTTACACATGGACATCAAATCCTATTTTATAGAAAAATACAGTGTATCTTCTCTAAACATCAAATTCTTGAACGATGCAGAAGCTTTTCTATTGGGTGAGATATACTACCATAATCTACAAAACAAACGAATTGTGGGACTGAGTTTAGGGACAGGTTTAGGGTCAGCACTCTACAACAAAGAAATAGTCGGAGACCTGAACTATGGATCCACCCAATTTCGTGATGGGATTGCTGAGGACTACATTTCTACAAGGGGTATCCTGGAGTATCTTCGACAACAAGGTATCGAGGGAGTAGCACATGTCAAAGCCTTGGTAGATACCGAAACACTAGTGGATGAGCGTGGAGCTGCATTTTCCTTTCTAGCACTGGCACTAGTAGATTTTATTACGCTTCATATTTTACCGCTACAACCAGAGGGGTTGGTATTAGGAGGAAGCATCTCAAAGGCACATAGCAGATTTCTCCCAGTCGTGCAGGCGGATATTGACATTCCGATATACATAGCATCTTTTAAAGAATGGAATTTATTTTTTGGTTTAGCAACATCATTTAGCCTATGAAAAATGTTTGGAAGTATTCATTGATAGCCTCTATCGGAGGGTTTCTATTCGGTTTTGAAACTGCTGTAATTTCGGGAGCCGAACAAATTATTCAAAAATTGTGGCAACTCGATGCTTTTTGGCACGGATTGACGGTTTCCATATCGCTTATCGGCACAATTTTCGGAGCTATTGTTGCTGGGCGACTTTCAGAACGCTATGGCCGAAGGCCCGTATTGAGTACTATTGCACTCCTATATCTAGTTTCCGCTATTGGCTGTGGTATATCTCCTTTCTGGAGTATGTTTTTATTGTTCCGGTTTCTCGGAGGAGTGGCTGTTGGTATTAGCTCAGTTGTAGGTCCAGTCTATATTTCAGAAATATCGCCAGCTAAAGACCGTGGTAAATTAACAGGATTATTTCAAATTATGATTGTTAGTGGAATATTCGTCGCTTATCTGACCAATTTTCTTTTTGTAAATACAGGAGAAAATGCATGGCGATATATGCTTGGCATCATGGCTATTCCCTCATGCGTATTTTACGTACTATTAAAAAAAATACCAGAAAGTCCACGTTGGCTAGCATTACATAGGGATATTGTTCAAGCAAACATTGTCTTCGACAAATTGGGTCAGGAACATTTGGTCAGTAAAACTGAAATGTATACGCACAAAAAGAAAATTTCACTATGGCAACGAAAATACAGTAAACCAATAGCTTTTGCAGTGCTCCTCGCATTTTTTAATCAAATGACGGGTATCAACGCAATCCTTTACTATGCGCCTCGAATTTTTGAAATAGCGGGCTTTGATGAACAACTTACGTACTTACAACCGATATTTATTGGTGGGACCAATGTTGTTTTCACTTTGTTGGGGATGAGTATAATCGATAAGTTTGGACGAAAAAAACTTCTTTTAGTAGGAGCCATTGGAATGTTCATCTTTTTAATCTTGACTGCTTTCGGCCTTAAGGAAGGGCATTCGTCGTATTTACTATTTTACATCATAGGTTTTATAGGTGCATTTGCCTTATCACAGGGTGCTGTTATCTGGGTATTCTTAGCAGAAATATTCCCAAACGAAGTCCGTGCCAAAGGCTCTTCATTGGGCAGCACGACTCACTGGGTATTTGCAGCTGTCATCTCTTGGATATTTCCGGTCATTGTAGAGGGTGGAAAAAATGGGGGCTTTTACATTTTTCTCTTTTACGGAGCAATGGTAGTTCTGTCGTTCGTCTTTATCATTTTCTTACCTGAAACAAAGGGAAAAACACTGGAAGGAATAAATAAAGATGTTACATAACAGTGTTATGTAATACAAAAAAAGGGACACAAAAAAATTGTGTCCCTTTTTTTGTCATTAGCCGTCCTCACCTACTTTAAGCTAATCTTTCTATGGTATTTTCTTCCTTTTCTCCTATCAATATTAAATCACAAAATTATTTTTTGACAGAATAATTGGTTTTTTAAATTATATATATACATTTGTTAAACCGCTTTAGCTATACAGCTAATGCGGTTTAGCTAACAAGCTTAAGTAACCAGAATATAAACCATTATTCATTATGTTTAAGAAGTCGAAATTATTATTTGTTGCAGGTATATTGCTATTGGGGCACCATCCTCTTTTGGCAACAACCGAGCTTTCTTTCCTGAAATGGACGGCAGCACAGCAAGCCGTTCGCGGGAAAGTAGTCGATGAAAGCGGCAATGCTATTCAGGGAGCGACAGTGCTCCTTATTGGATCAACCGCCTCTGCCGTCACCGATGACCAAGGAGCTTTTTCACTACCGGCTAAGATAGGTGATAAACTACGTATCACCTATCTGGGCTACCAGAGCTCTGAAGTACGGGTCGACGACCTGGAGATCCGTATTGAGTTGTCTCCAAATGCGCACTCACTTGACGAAGTCATCGTTGTCGGCTACGGTACCACAACACGCCGATCGGTAGTCGGGGCAGTCGACCAAATCAATGCCAAGGCTATAGAAAACAGGCCAGTGGCCAATGTCACGCAGGCCCTACAAGGAGCTTCGCCAAGCCTGAACATCCAGCAACGTAGTATGGATCCCAACAGCAATACCTTGAACATCAATATCAGAGGTATTTCAACAATGAACAACAATAGTCCATTGGTAGTCATCGACGGTTTGGTTTCCGAGTCTGGAGCTCTCAATAAGCTAAACCCAGCGGATATTGAAAGCGTATCGGTATTGAAAGATGCTGGTACCGCTGCTATATATGGTTCCAGATCCGCCAATGGTGTACTACTCGTGACTACCAAATCGGGCGTCAAAAATCGAGCTCCACGCATCAATATGTCAGCAATGGCGGGTATACAAGATCCCAAAATCTTATTTTCACCTGTAGCGGGCTATCAAAATGCTACCTTAAAAAACCTGGCCTTGACCAACATTGGAGCCGATCCAGAATTTACACCAGACCAAATCCTAGATTTATATAGCCACCGGGAAGAAGAAGAATGGAACTATGACCGAATTATGCAGGCCGCATTACAGCAAAACCATAATGTATCTATATCTGGAGGTGGTGAGCATTCGACTTATCTTTTCTCGGGAGGGTACCTGAATCAACGCAGCAATTTTGTTGGCAACAAAGACTACGGCATTGAACGGTTCAATCTCCGCTCCAATCTTTCTACAGAATTTGGAATATTTAAGCTCAGTAGCATCCTAGCATATTCGCGAAACAACGGATTAAGTACAACTGCTAGCAATGCCATCATCAATTCATCCCGAATCCCGTCCTATTATTACTATCGCATGCAAGCTGACAACGGACGTTATCTTATCAACAATGCACTCACAGATCAGAACCCACTGGCCGAATTACGAGAAGGAGGATACCAAAAGAATGACAATGACTACTTCAATGCCAATATCGCATTGGATGTGAAGCTGATGGAGGGTTTGAAATTACGTGGAGTTTTCGGCGCAGACATCAACGCTGATCATCGTTTCATTCGCAGAATTCAAGTGCCACTATACTCAAGCGTTGACGCAGAAAGACCGTTGGTTTACGTCAATTCCACTCGCAATACTGAAGATTTTAATGAAAAAGTTTCCTTGCTCAATTACCAATTGTTATTGGACTACAACCGTACATTTGGCGACCACGAATTTAAAGGACTCTTCGGAGCAACAAATGAATCCTATACGCGGCGTCAGAATGAAATTAAATTGAGATTTACTGATCCTATATTGGGTACACCTACAACGGGCACGGAAATCGACCTAACAAGTGCAGTAACACCTCAAAGGACTGAAGAAACCAACATCACTTCTATAATTGGGCGATTAAACTACGCTTATGCTCAACGTTATTTTATGGAAGCTTCCTTCCGTTATGACGGGTCTTCAAAGTTTGCTAAACCAAGTCGTTGGGGCTTTTTCCCGTCGCTGTCACTTGGCTGGCGACTCTCGGAAGAAGGCTTTATGCAATCGTATAAAGAAGAAATTGGGGAATTGAAACTACGATCATCCTACGGGATATTAGGAAATCAAAATATCCCCCCCTATCAGTACCTAACAAGATATATACCTATACCCGGTAGTTATGGATTTGATAATAAAATTGCAAATGGTGCCGGATTTACCTTTGGTAATGAAGACTTACGTTGGGAAAAGACGTATAATTTTAATATCGGAGCTGATGCTTCTTTCTTCGAGAACAGCTTGACCGCTAGTTTCGATTATTTTCATAAAAACACGACAGATATCCTCATCACACCAACTATAGCATCTACAGCAGGTGTTGACCCCGCTAAAACCAACATTGGAAAAATGACCAACCAAGGATGGGAACTCGTCCTCAACTATCGAGGAAACACTGGTGAATTCCAGCACAGTGTATCGGCAAATGTAGGAGATTCTTATAATAAGGTAACCTATTTCGAAGGAAAAGAACAGTTTTCAGAATCTGATAGAATCCGAAAAGTTATAAGAGAAGGCTTACCTTTCAATTCCTACTATGGCTTCAAGGTCCAAAACTATTTCCAGAATATTCAAGAAATCGAAACTGCCGCCCTACCTGTAGGTGTCGCAGCATCTGATCTTCAACCTGGAGATGTCCGATATGTGGATCGCAATAGCGACGGCATCATAGACTCAAAAGATCGATTTGTCCTCGGAAATGCTTTTCCACGTTATACCTTTGGCTTTACCTACGATCTTCGGTATAAAAACTTTGATTTCAGTATGCTGTGGCAGGGTGTGGGCAGTAGAGATATGATGGTACGCGGTGAATTGGTCGAACCATTTCACGAAAACTATTCTTATGCCATCTACCAGCACCAATTAGACTATTGGACCCCAACAAACACGAGTGCCACTTGGCCACGATTGACTGCCTCGGGATCAACATCGACAACCAATAATTACCAAACAGAGTCTGACATTTTTCTGTTCAATGGTCGCTATGCACGCTTGAAAAATCTGCAAATCGGTTATTCATTGCCCCAGTCTTGGACAAGTAAAGTAAATCTCCAGAAGGCTCGGATATTTGTCAATGCCCAAAACTTGCTGACTTTGACCCTCAATTCTTGGATTGACCCTGAATCTTCGGAATTCAATGAGAACATGAGTGGTGCAGCCAATAGTGCACGCAACTACCCGACATTAAAATATTATGGATTAGGTTTAGATATTCAGTTTTAAATATACGACAATGAATAGAATATTAAAAATGATAGGCTTGTCTAGCTTTTTAGCGGCTATGATATCCTCGTGCAATAGTATGGACCCTGTCCTGACAAGCGAATTTACAGATGCTACCTTTTGGGAATCTACTGCCAATGCCGACCAATTGGTCAACATGGCCTACAATCAGATGTATTCGGCCGATAAAATGTGGAATGACGAAGCTCTGAGTGACAATATTTTTGAAGGTCGATCTCCAACCAATCAAAGGCTTATTCGAAATGGACTAGCAAATCCGACTAACACACTTTTCGCCTCAGAATGGGCAGATGCTTACCGCGGATTAAAAACCTGTCATGTTTTTTTAGCTAATGTGAATCGTATTTCAGATGCTACGGAAGACTGGAAAGAAATAAGATCGGCGGAAATCCGATTTATACGGGCATTTATTTATTTTCGATTAGTCAACTTCTTTGGAGACGTACCTTTCTTTACCTCAGACATTACTGTATCAGAGGCCGGCAATATCAATCGTACACCTAAAGCGAACATCCTCACCTTCATTCATGAAGAACTCTCTAATATTAGTTCAAGACTACCTAATCGCAATGAGTTAGCCAACAGTGATAGAGGTCGAATCACAAAAGGGGCAGTATTGGCTTTGCAAGCAAGGGCCTATCTATATGAAAGCAACTGGCAGAAAACAGCCGACTATTGCGATAGCTTAATGCAGAAACAGGAAATATATGGCAACTACTCCTTGCTCAAAAACTATGGAGACATATTTCAACCTGCTAATGAATATAATGAAGAAGTCATATTAGATTATGGATATGTACCAAACGCAAAAACGTGGAACAAACTCTATGATGCTGCCCCACTATCTTCTGGCGCCCGTCTAAATGCCTATGCTCCTGTTCAGGAATTGGCAAACAACTACCTAACAATAAATGGATTACCAATAAATAGCGACCCCACCTATTCTGAAAATAATCCGTATGTGAATCGCGACCCACGTATGGGGGCAACAATCGTGTTTCACGGCGGACAATGGACTAACCTCAGCGGAGTAACTCGCACAATTTACATAAAACCTGGAACAGGTAGTAATGATACAGAAAGATCGGATGAATATGCCGGCGCCAACAGTAATGCATCTCCTACTGGATATTACGTTAAGAAATACTATGACCACACGGGTACCCAAGACTTTAGCTCAGGGCTCAATGTCATCATGATTAGATATGCAGATATTTTACTGATGTATGCCGAAGCGCAACAACAACTTGGCAAGCTAGACGCTAATATATGGAATCAAACAATACGTGCAATTCGTGAAAGAGCTGGATTTACAGCAGCTACGGCCTTAGACTTTCCTACAGGGATGAGTGCTTCCAACTTGACAACCTTAATTCGTAATGAGCGTCGTAGCGAGCTTGCTTTAGAGGGTCTTCGTTACTTCGATATTATGCGCTGGAAAGCCGGCAAGACCTATCTGGAGGGCACTGTATATGGTGCAAAATTTGCCAACGGCAATAGTGACTATATCCGTCTGGACAATCGCCGATTTGATGAAAACAGGGATTATCTCTGGGCTGTGCCAAGTGCACAAGTAGATCTAAACAAAAATCTGTTACCCAACAATCCGGGTTACGCTAACTAAACTATAACCAAAGAAATCATGAAAAGAATATCAATTTTTATCTGGCTTGCCGCATTAATATCCTCTTTGGGTGCTTGCAAGACCGAAAACATGAACTATACAGATGTACAGATCTCGGCTGTAAACAACTTATTCGAACCTGTGGACAATAAAGCCGTGAAACTAGTCAGTTCAGCTTCCGCTTCGCTTTTCTTTGAATGGGAGTCTGCATTGACAGAAGATGGTGGTGCCCCTCAATATGAAATCGCATTTGATGTTATAGGTGGAGATTTTTCAAAACCATTATACAAATTGACATCTAACAATAAGGGCTTCGCTACAAATGCTTATGTCACCCATAAAGTGCTTAATGCTGTAGCGGCATTGGCCGGGGTCAACCCAGGAGAGAGCGGAGACGTGCAGTGGACAGTTATTGCTTCTCGTGGAATAACCCGTGTGCTCTCACCCATCGTGCGCAAATTAAATATATCCAGCTTAGAGGGCTTTGCCGACATCCCTAATGAGTTGTATGTATCTGGAGAAGGATCCGAAGGCGGAAAAGATATTGCTTCGGCATTAGCTTTCAAACAAACAGCTACCGGTGAATTTGAAATTTACACAAAATTGGAAGCAGGTAAGGACTATATATTCTTAGACCGCAAAGATGCAAATGCTCGCCGATTCTACACGGACAACCAGGTGAAGCTGAAAGAAACAGTAGAGGAACTCAGTATGCAAGTCAGTCAAACTGGTGTATATCGAATACAGGTCGATTTCAATGTGGCTACGATAAGCTTTGCGGAAATCAAATCCATTGGATTATGGTTCTCTCCTGAAAATAAAATACTCTTTAACCTACCATATCAAGGTAAAGGAATATGGACAGGTACTGGTATTGTTAATTTCAGACAAGAAGGTTGGGGAAAAGACGAAAGATACAAACTTCAATCGGAAGCCGTCGTCAATGGAAAAAACATTATTGAACAATTTGGTGCAAAAAACCCAACAGATAGTCGCCCTAACGCATCGAGTGATCCATCATATTATTACATCAAATTGTTAAAATCGGTCACACAATGGGATGACAAGTGGAAATTCGGTGATGCTATTGATGGAAAATCCACAACAATCAGCGTCATCTTGCAAGGAGACAAAGAATACACACATACAGTCACTGTAAATTAGAAGGCAACACAATGAAACTACAGCATATAGGACTGTTCCTGTTGAGCTTAATAAGCTTAGGGAGCTGCACTAAGATTGATGACGAGTATCTGTACGACGATAATCTCGATGTCTCTTGGGAAGAAATGGCGCAGAAAACAACAGACAAACTTATCCAGCAGTTTTGGAACAATGAGGGTTATTTTAACTATGGTAGCGATGGCTCCGATAACGGATTCCAATACTGGCCCAATGCACATGCAATGGATGTCGTGATAGATGGCTACCTCCGCACCAATGATCCCAAATACAGTGCTTACTTTGAAAAATGGTTTAATGGTGTCAAGATTAAAAATGGCAACACGTATAAAAATGTATTTTACGATGATATGGAGTGGAATGCGCTGACTATGCTCCGTCTTTATGAAATTACAAAAGAGCAAAAATACATGGATGCCGTGCTACTTTTATGGTATGATATACTCCCCGCTTGGAATACAGAATACGCAGGTGGGGGGCTTGCTTGGCGAAAAGATATGCTTTACTCCAAAAATGCTTGTTCCAATGGTCCAGCTAGCATACTGGCCGCACGACTATACAAACTGACAAAAGATGAACAGTATCTAGAATGGGCTCTCCGTATTTACGACTGGCAGAAAGAAACTCTTTTTGACAGGGTTACAGGTGCGGTATATGACAATATCAATGGGGAGACCGATGTCGTAAACACAACTGCACTGACCTATAACCAAGGTACTTTTCTCGGAACGGCAGTGGAGCTCTATGATATCACCAAAGATCCGCTTTATATGAACGATGCTCAAAAAATCGCTAATTACACCGTTACCAAATGTATAGATGCCAGTAATAATGTACTACGTAATGAAGGAGACGGTGATGGAGCTTTGTTCAAGGGTATATTTGTGCGATATTTCGTTCAGTTTTTACAACGTGACGGAATTCAAGAAGCATTTCGTTCAAAATTTGAAAATTTTCTCCGAAACAATGCCAAAGTTGCTTGGATACAGGGGAACGATGTAGGAATAGTATTGTTCAGCCCATCATGGACGCAAAAACCTTTGGGACAAACACAGTTAACCAGCCAATCAAGCGCCGCGATGTTATTTGAGGGCCTTGTATATTTTGAAAAAACAACTAAAAACAATTAAAATGATCAAGCAAATCATTGGAATAAGTGTAGCTGTCGTACTCACGACAAGTGTTTTTGCTCAAAAAAGCACCAATAATTCAAATTATGAAAAGGCAACTAAAAGTCTTTCTATAATTGAAAAACTTTATGGAGTTGCTGATGGGAAACATCTTTATAGAGAAACATATCCCTTTGACAATGCCTACAATGCAAGTTATCTTGGAGGCGGAGAGAACGAAAAGAAGTCAAACCCTTATTCCTATCTTTGGCCATTTTCGGGAAGCCTTTCTGCCTACACAGCTCTACTTGAGAAATCCAACGACCCTCGCATTAAGGCCCATATCGATAAGGTGGTATTACCAGGTTTGGAGAACTACTACGATAAACGCCAACCAGTGGCTTATGCCTCATATGTTAATAGTGCGCCATTATCCGACCGATTCTACGACGACAACATCTGGCTGGGTATCGACTTTGCGGATTTATATCTCCATACTAAAGAACCTGCATATTTAGAAAAATCTAAAGAAATATGGACTTTTGTAGCAAGTGGAATGGACGACAAGCTTGGCGGTGGAATCTATTGGTGCGAACAGCGAAAGGAATCTAAAAACACCTGTTCGAATGCCCCCGCTGTCGTATACTTGCTAAAACTATATGAAGCCACCCAAGAGGAGAGCTACCTAAAAGAAGCAATCAGCCTGTATGATTGGACGATAAAGCATTTAGAAGATCCTGCCGATCATTTATATTGGGACAATATAAATCTCAAGGGCGAGGTGCAAAAAACTAAATATCCTTACAATACGGGACAAATGATACAAGCAGGAGCGCTACTTTACAAATTAACAAAACAAGAACATTTTCTAAAAAATGCACAAGCATCAGCTAAATCCGCATTAGGTTATTTCTTCTCTGCTCCAGCAACTGGAACAAGTAAATCTGGAGCATACCCTATCTTGAAAAAGAGTGACAATTGGTTCATAGCCATTATGCTGAGGGGTTACATTGAATTGTACCATCAGGACAATGACAAACAATTCATCGAAGCCTTTCAGGCAAACCTAAATTATGCGTGGAAATCCATGCGCGATAAAAATGGTCTTTTTGGAAAAGATTGGTCCTCCAATACAAAGCCGTCCGACCAAAAATGGCTCCTAGATCAATTTGCAATAGCAGAGATGTATGCACGTTTAGCCAAGGTATAATCCCTATTATACTCACAAGGATACCGCCACTAAAGTCGGTATCCTTGTATCTAGCCTAAATAGATTAGATCCCAACTAATTTATTCACTAAATTATTACTACTGTATAATTTAGTATGACTTGAATATAAACATATTTAGTATTTTCGCACGTTAATTTTAGAAGAAGTAAATCAAGAAATATGCAGTTAACGAAGTTAGAAATAAAGGGGTTCAAAAGTTTTGGTGATAAGATTACGATCAACTTTAATGAAGGTGTTACGGCAATCGTGGGGCCAAATGGCTGTGGCAAATCTAATGTAGTAGATGCAATTCGTTGGGTGCTGGGTGAGCAGAGCACCAAAGCCCTTCGCTCTGAAAAGATGGAGAACATCATATTCAATGGCACTAAAAACCGTAAGCCTGCGAATCTAGCTGAAGTATCACTAACTTTCAATAATACAAAAAACATCCTTCCTACTGAATTTTCAATGGTCAATATCACTCGTAAACTATATCGAAACGGCGATAGTGAGTATAGGCTCAATGATGTCAAATGTAGGTTGAAAGATATAACCGACCTATTATTAGACACTGGCCTAGGTGCCGACACCTATTCAATCATCGAGCTGAAGATGATAGATGAAATCATCAATAATAAGGACAATTCACGTCGCGACCTTTTCGAAGAAGCCTCTGGAATATCGAAATATAAGGTCCGTAAAAAGCAAACCTTGTCTAAGCTCAAAGATACCGAGGCCGACCTAAGCCGGGTGGATGATCTTCTTTTTGAAATCGGGAAAAATCTTAAAAGTCTAGAAAATCAAGCTAAAAAGGCGGATAAATACTTCAAATTGAAGGACGAGTATAAAAATGCTAGCATCAGCTTGGCCTATTTCAAATTAGCGGACTTCAGCCAAGATCTTGAAAAGTTAGAAGAGCAAGAACGAGTACAGCAAGAAACTAACCAACAGAGCCAGTCGCATATTGGTATAGTTGAGACTGACCTTCGAGAGAAAAAAAAGGACATCCTCTCTAAAGAACAAAACCTCTCGATCCAACAAAAAAGCACACATGAATATGTCAATAAAATCCGGGCCTATGAATCCGAGAAAAAAATAAAAAACGAACAAATGCGTCACCTTCAGGAGAAGGATTCAAGGTTGGCCAATGAATTGGCCAATGACAAACAGCAACTCAATCATGCAATTTATAACATCAAAAGGCTGAACGAAGAACTATTTGAAGAACAAGCCAAATTTGATTCGATCCAAGATGACCTCCAAACCAATAAGACAGGCGTAGAGGAATTGCGGGCACAACAGCAATCTGCAAAGGCAAAGCTAGATGTCGTCCAGAGAGAGAAAAGTGAACTTCAGAATAAAATCTATCATTTAGAAAAAGAGATAGCAATTCTTAATATCCAAAAAGATGCGCTTCAACAAGAGTCACTTCGCAATGTCAATGATACAGCATCAAAGGAAAGCGAATTAAATCAATTCAATATTGCTGTAGCAGAGTTAGAAGGACGGGTCGAGGCTCAACAACAGCAGTATGAATCTACATTACAGCTAGAGACAGAATTGCAAAGTCAAATTTCCCAGACCGAGCTCAAGGTTCAAGAAATTAAAGATGAGTTGAATAGACAAAATCGTATTGTGGATGCCAAACAAAATGAATACAATCTGACTAAATCTTTGGTAGACAACTTAGAGGGATTTCCTGAGTCTATCCGTTTTCTAAGAAAGAATGCAGGTTGGAAAAAACAATTCCCACTATTCTCCGACATCCTCTTTTGTAAAGAAGATTATCGTGTAGCAATTGAAAACTACCTCGAGCCCATCATGAATCATTACGTAGTGGACAGGCAACAAGATGCAGTGCAAGCCATACAGCTCTTAAGTGATTCGGCAAGAGGGCGAGCCAACTTTTTCGTATTAGAAGCGATCCAACAAGCTCCCGCTATCACCGAATTAGCAGATGAGCGTTTTATTTCGGCTCTGGACATCATTAGCGTTGATGAGAAATATAAGGCATTGTGCCAATTGCTTCTTCAGCATGTTGTAATCATTAAAAACCCTGAGATTGCGGACCTAGAGACGGTATTACCGAGTGATGATCGAGTTATCCTTCATAAAGAGGGAAAATTTTCCAAAAATAAATTGGGGTTAATGGGTGGTTCTGTGGGACTGTTTGAAGGTAAAAGAATCGGTAGGGCCAAGAATTTGGAAAACCTAGCAAAAGAAATAAAAACGCTCAATATTCAGATATTAGATTTACAAAACCGGGAGGTGGAGGAAACAACCCGACTATCGTCTTTTAAAAATAATTCCCAAAAAGAGGTCATTGACGAACTCCGTCAACAGTTGAACCGTTTCAATAACGAGCTTATCTCGGTCAAAACCAAGCAAGAGCAATACCAAACATTCATCACGAATAGTCAAAATCGGAAACAAGATATTGAAGAGAAAATCACTAATATCACGAATGATTTGATGAAAGCGGACCCATCTTTGCAAGACCTTAAGATCGAAATTCAACAAAAGGAAATTAGTTTAAATGATCTTCACGAAAACTTTAATGAAGTTTCGGATATTTTGACCGATAAATCTGCGGTATTCAATCAACAAAATATTCTTTTTCACCAACAACAGAACAAATTATCCAGCATACAGAAGGATCTAGAATATAGAGAAGTACAAAAAGAATCATTCGAGGAAAGAATTGAAAAAAACACCGTCGAACATGACATGGTACAACTGCAAATAAAAGATACATTACAGCATGTGGACCATAATGACGAAGACCTGATTGCTATGTATGCGCAAAAGGAATCTTTGGAAAAAGGATTAAACGACATCGAGGAAGATTTCTATAGCTCCCGCAAAATCATTATCGATTTGGAAGAACAAATCACCCAATTGCGCAAGTCTAAAGATCTTACCGATGTATTAATAGGCGAAATTAAAGATAAAAAGACAAAACTGCAGATTGACCTCAATAGCCTAAAAGAACGTCTTGCCGTCGAATTTAACATCGATCTTAAAGATCTTTTGGAAAATGAACCGCCAGAATCCGATGCCTCCCAAGAACATTTACAAATCAGCTGTCAGAAAATCAAAAAACAACTCGACGAATATGGTTCCATCAACCCCATGGCGAAAGAAGCTTATGATGAAATGAACGACCGTTCGAATTTTATAACGAAGGAAAAATCTGACTTATTGGAAGCAAAGGATTCGTTAATGGCCACCATAAAGGAAATCGATGATACGGCTAAGGACAAGTTCATGAGCGCATTCAATACAATACGGGACAATTTCATTCGAGTATTTCGATCCTTATTTAATGAAGAAGATAGCTGTGACCTGATACTATCGGACCCTAACAATCCGCTGGAATCCGACATTGATATCATTGCCAGACCTAAGGGAAAACGTCCGCTATCCATCAATCAACTCTCTGGTGGAGAAAAGACTTTGACATCCACAGCTTTACTATTTTCACTATATCTTTTGAAGCCTGCTCCATTCTGTATCTTCGACGAGGTAGATGCTCCGTTAGATGATACTAATATTGACAAATTCAACAATATCATTCGAGAGTTCTCCAATGAGTCTCAGTTTATTGTAGTATCACATAATAAGCGAACGATTGCCAGTACAGATGTTATCTATGGGGTGACGATGGTCGAGCAGGGGATTTCGAGAGTAGTGGCTGTTGATTTACGTGACGTAGCCTAAGACACTATTTCTTACAATGAAGCAAAAGGGCAGCCCGAGGACTGCCCTTTTGCTTTATTTAAGCAATTTGACCTCATACAAGTCCTTTCTCCTGTCTTTCATCACTTTGACGGTACCATATTCATGTAGATCACGTAAGGCATAAAGGTCGACGTCAGCAATCAATACCATCTCGGCATTTGGAGTAGCTTCCGCCTTTATAGCATTGTTTGGAAATGCAAAATCCGAGGGGGTAAATACAGCGGATTGCGAATATTGTATATCCATATTATTAACCCTTGGTAGATTTCCTACTGAACCTGCTATTGCGACGTAACATTCATTTTCAATTGCTCTCGCTTGGGCGCAGGTGCGTACTCGGATATATCCATTCTGTGTATCGGTCATAAAAGGTACGAACAGAATCTGCATCCCTTGATCGGCCAAAATACGGCCCAATTCTGGAAATTCAACATCATAACAAATCAACAACCCGATTTTACCGCAATCTGTATCAAATACCTTGACTTCATTCCCTCCTACCATTCCATAATATTTGAATTCATTTGGAGTGATGTGAATCTTCCGATAAGAATCTACCTTTCCACTGCGGTGGCAGAGATAAGATACGTTGTATAATTTGTTATTTTCGAATATCGGCATCGATCCAGCAATGATATTCACATTATAGGAAACTGCAAATTGCTGAATGCGATCCACGATTTCATTTGTCATCGCTGCTAAACGCTGCATGGCGTTCCGCTCTGGCAAATCATTGAATGGTTTCATCAATGGCGTATTGAAAAACTCGGGAAACATCACAAAATCTGCCCCGTAATCACTCACTGTATCGACAAAGAATTCTACCTGATCATAGAATGCTTCAATGTTATCAAAAAGCCGCATCTGCCATTGCACCAAGCCCAACCTAATGGTCTGCTTTGACGTAGAAATCGACCTAGAATCAGGTTCATAATAAATATTGTTCCATTCCAATAACACGGCAAACTCCATAGATTCTGCATCCTCAGGCAGATAATTTTTAAGTATCTTTTTGACATGAAAATCATTGGACAGCTGAAAGGTAAGTGTTGGGTCGAAGATTTCCTTACGCTTGACCTTGTCGATGTATACCCTCGGACTCATTTTGTCCGAGTAGTTGTGATAATTCGGAATACGTCCGCCTGCAACTATACTTTTAAGATTCATCTGTTCACACAATTCCTTTCGTGAGTCGTACAAGCGTCTTCCCAATCGAAGTGCACGATGATCGGGATGTACAAAGACCTCTATCCCATACAAGGTATCCCCATCATCGTTGTGTTTGGAAAATTTACCATCGTCAATGATTTCGTAGTAACTATCGTAAATATTATTTTTCTTGGAGTTAAGAACGATGGACAATGCACATGCCACTACATGTCCATTCACCTCTACACACAATTGTCCCTCGGGAAATATATCAATCAAATCTACAATGTTCTCCCGCGTCCATACCTCTCCCATACCTTGATAGGCCTCCTCCATTGATTTCTTCAAGTCTCTGTAATCTTTTTTGGTTAGCGGTCTTACCTGTATATCCATATATGCTTATTTTTTTTATTATTGCCATCTGTCTAAGATTTAGACTTTATTTGTAAGATAGAACAAAAAACAGTGCCAACTGTTGTGCTAGCATCTTATTTTTTTTGCTTGCACCTAACACCACGCCATTGGTCACGACAATGTAGTCCTTGCATCCACCATGTACAATACTACATCCAGCCTAGGGAGTAGTAACAAAGTCCAGAAAAACGATTTGATCGAGAATTTACAAAGAAAGAAAAAATGCTCTTGCTGCATTTACCGGAGGTACTATTGATAAATGCAGCAAGAGTAAGGGCTAGGCCTCGCCTGTAGGACCACCAAAATTAAGTGGTAAACTGTTTTCGTTTGTTTTAATAGTACCATTTTGAGCTTCAAACCGGACAATATTATCTTGCAACGCGCCCAAAAGCCTTTTCGCATGCTCTGGTGTTAGGATAATCCGAGATTTTACTTTCGCCTTGGGTACTCCTGGCATAATACGCACAAAATCGACAACAAACTCCGTAGACGAATGGGTAATTATGGCTAGATTGGAATAAGTCCCTTCCGCTACCTCTTCGGTCAACTCAATACTCAACTCTTGGTTTTCCTGACTATTATTTTCCATATTATAATGTAATGTAATTTTGATTAGTTCTTAAATGTTCTAAAATCTTGACCAGCTTCTATTGCCAGTACAGTTTGGTAAATCAATCTGATTACATTGTCTACATCCTCTTTGTGAATCATTTCTACCGTGGTATGCATGTATCTTAGCGGCAATGAAATCAATGCTGAAGGTACACCACCATTAGAATAGGCAAAAGCATCAGTATCAGTACCCGTAAAACGCGAGCAGGCTTGTCTTTGAAAAGGAATTTGGTTTTTCTCAGCGACTTGTATCAATAATTTATTGAGATTTATCTGTACTGCTGGTGCATAAGATAACACAGGTCCCGCACCACACGCGAGGTCTCCTTGTGTAATTTTGTTTATCATCGGGGTCTGAGTATCATGGGTTACATCTGTGACTATGGCCACATTGGGTTTAATATAATCCGCAATCATCTCTGCTCCTCTTAGTCCGATTTCCTCTTGCACAGAATTCACGATATAAAGGCCAAAAGGTAATTTTTTCTTATTTTCTTTCAGCAAACGAGCCACTTCGGTAATCATAAAACCGCCTGCCCTGTTGTCTAGCGCACGCCCAACATAATAGCGGTCATTCAACACCATAAATTCGTCTTCGTAAGTCACGACAGAACCTACATGGATACCCAATGCTTCGATTTCTTCTTTACTAGTGCAGCCACAGTCCAAAAAAATATTCTTCAAACTGGGTGATTCCTCTTTTTCACCCGAACGGGTATGAATTGCAGGCCAGCCGAATACAGCCTTCACCATTCCTTTGTCCGTATGGATATTTACTCGTTTCGAAGGAGCAATTTGATGATCCGAACCACCATTGCGTACTACATAAATCAACCCATCTTTGGTGATGTAGTTAACAAACCATGAAATCTCATCAGCATGAGCTTCAATAACCACTTTATACGGAGCATCGGGATTAATAATTCCCACTGCCGTACCATAATTATCAATATAAGTTTGATCTACATAAGGTTTCAAATAGTCCAGCCACATGCGTTGTCCCTGCCACTCAAATCCTGTTGGGGATGGATTGTTGATATATTTTTCAAAAAAAGAAAGAGATTCTTTGGTTACAACCGGTACATGTTTCACTTCTTTTGTATCGCTCTTTTTTGCCATGTTAACGTATTTAAAATCAGATTTAATCCGCTCGGGATTCACTATATACAAACATAGATAAACTAAAATTTTCTTACAAATATATCATTACATTCCTCCGAAACCTTTTTTGTATACGGATCGAATTCGCTAATCTGTTTAACATATATTTTCATTAGGATTTATGTAGTATAGAGACAGGATACTCCTATTTGCATAAATGATTTAGACATATAGTACTGTGATGGCTGATTTAAAAATTGTAAAAGGGAAAATTACATTTTGTTTTTTTTCCTCTAGGTACTCGAGAATTCAAAGCATTTTATCTAAGTTTACAACTCTAAAACAATTCATCACGAATGGAAAATTTTTTCAACGTTATTAATTGGGATATCCAACCCGAAATATTCAAAATAGGTTCTTTTGGTTTACGATATTATGCCCTTTGTTGGCTGGCTGCATTCGCTATATCTTATGTATTGATGCTTAAGGTCTTCAAAAAAGAAGGTAAGACACAGGAGCAATTAGATCAATTGAGTATATACATCTTCTTAGGTACGTTGATTGGTGCTCGTCTAGGACACTGCTTATTTTATGAATTTGATTATTACAAAGATCACATCTTAGAAATATTTTTGCCTTTCCGTTGGGATGCCAATGGCAATTTTCAAATGACAGGTTTCGCAGGATTGGCTAGCCACGGAGCTGCTGTTGGTATATTGACTTCTATATATTTGTTCTCAAGAAAGACAAAAATCAACTTTATGTGGGTGGCTGACCGCCTTGTATTGGTCGTACCCATTGCCGGAGCATTCGTTCGATTGGGTAATTTTTTCAATTCAGAGATGATTGGCCCTCCAACAGATTTACCTTGGGGTGTCGTATTCAAGCAACATGATAATATACCTCGTCATCCAGGACAATTATACGAGGCTTTAGCCTACATACTCATTTTTGTCGTAATGTGGTACCTTTATAACAAAAAGAGCACTAGAAAATCGGGCTTCTTATTCGGTATCTTTTTAGTTCTGCTCTTCGGAGCACGATTTGTATTAGAATATTTCAAAATCGACCAAGAAGCATTTGAGCAAAACATGTTGTTCAATATGGGACAACTCTTAAGCATCCCTTTTATTCTCGTAGGCTTTTACCTTATCTTCCGAAAACCGGCAGATCAGAAAAACAAATAACACCTAAAAGCTCTTTTATATAAAAGGGCTTTTTTTCTGAAATACTACTTTCTCAAAAGTCATCACCACCAGGTAGTTTACGAACAGCAGGGATGTGAATGATTAGAGACTACTGCGGAATACAGCCACTTTTCAGACTAAAAAAATCCGTTTAAGAGACTCAATGCTGGAGTACTGGCTGGAGCGGTTGGGATTTTTATTTATATATTTTATATGCGCGACTTCACACGATCAAAAAGAATTACCATTATTTTTATACTAGGCCTATTGTCAGCAGTAGGGCCATTTTCTATAGACATGTATTTACCTGCTTTCAATATCATTGCAAATGATTTTGGTACAACCGTAGATCAAGTTCAGCTTTCACTTTCTTCATTTTTCATCGGCATCGCAGCAGGACAATTGGTATATGGTCCATTACTAGACAAGTTCGGTCGAAAAAAACCGCTTATAATAGGCCTGTCTTTATACATCTTTGCTTCTATCATGTGTATCTTCTCGACCTCAATAGAGCAATTGATTCTTTTTCGATTTATACAGGCTTTGGGGAGTTGTTCGGGGATGGTAGCCTCCAGAGCCATGGTCCGTGACTATTTCCTTCCACAAGAAGCTGCCAAAATCTTCAGTATGCTCATGCTCGTTGTAGGTATATCCCCTATTTTAGCGCCAAGTGTCGGTGCGTTTGTGATGTCTCATTATGAGTGGCATGTTATTTTCGCCATCCTCACCATTATCTCATTCCTAATTCTGTTGGGCGTTATCTTTTTCTTACCCGAATCATACGCTGGGAACAAAAATCTTTCTCTCGCTCCTAGAGAAGTTACTGCTAGTTTCTGGAGTGTTATAAAGCACCCCGTCTTTCTTCGATTTTGTCTAGTTGGGGCACTATCTTCTTCGGGGATGTATGCCTATCTTGCGGGCTCTCCCTTTGTTTTACAAGAATACTACGGTTTGTCTGAGGCACAATATGGGATTGCTTTTGCTTTTATTGCTTCAGCCCTAATTTTTGCGACCCAGATTAATCGCATTGCTCTCAATAGAAGATCTAGTGCAGATATATCCAAATTTGCTGTTCAATTCCAGTCTATAGTTGCATTATTCTTCATCGCCACTACGCTGGCTGGCTGGATTACCCTACCACTGATGATTGGTATTATCTTTTTATTCTTATTGGCGCAGGGATTTACATTTCCCAATACATCCGCATTGGCATTGGCACCTTTCAAAGAGCTGGCAGGTAGCGCCTCTGCACTACTAGGCTGTGTACAGATGGGTGTCGGAGCCTTAGCCTCTGCTGCAGTCAGCTTATTGCACAACGGGACTGCGACACCAATGGTATCTGTAATGGTGGGATGTTCATTTTTAAGCTTGATTGTCTACCGTTTTCTACCAAGGTTTATCAAATGACCCACTAAAGTCGACGGTTCGTTGATATTGATATTCGAAGTAAGAGGGAACGAATATTGCTGTTTAAATTATGGTGTTTTTTAGTTGGATATTCAATATCTTTTGATATTTTTGAGTAACAACCAACGTAACAGAATCAACTATAACCCTTTACATTGAACGCACTATGTCGCTTCTCATTGTTGCCCTTTGCTTAGTCCTATTGATTGCACTTATTTCGTACTTCAAAGTAGATGCTTTTTTATCATTTCTGCTCGTGTCGCTCATAGCAGGGATAGGTCTTGGTATTCCAGTCGAAAGATTGCCCTCTATCGTCAGTACTGGAATTGCAAGCATCATGGGCAGCCTTACGCTAATCATTGTTCTGGGCGCCATGTTGGGTAAGCTAGTTGCCGAAAGCGGTGCCGCTGAAAAAATAGCAGCAGCAATGGTTAACACTTTTGGCATCAAACATATCCAGTGGGGGATGATGGTCACGGGCTTTGTTGTTGGCATTCCGCTTTTTTATGGAATTGGTTTTGTCCTTTTGGTTCCTTTAATTTTTTCCATCGTCTATAAATATCGTCTTTCATCTGTATACATCGGATTACCCATGCTGGCCGCACTTTCAGTGACTCATGGCTTTCTACCACCACACCCATCACCTGCCGCACTAGTATCTATCTTCCATGCGGATATGGGCATGACCCTTATCTACGGATTGGCAGTCGCTATTCCTGCGATTATACTTGCTGGCCCCTTATTCACTAAAACATTGACTGGCATACAGCCTGGGCCTGTCACCTTATTTGAACAGAAAAGTGTAGATCTCAATATTGGCATACCCGGAAAGTTCAATAGCTTTTTCTCTGCCACTCTACCCGTTTTTCTTCTCATCATAGTAACAGTCATCCCCTACTGTTTACCAAATCTAAACGATAACGTGAACAAATGGCTTTCTTTTTTAGGGGACCCAGCCATTGTCATGTTAATTGCGATTATCATAGCAACCTATACACTAGGCATTCGACAAAAGAGAAGTATTAAGGCTGTAATGGATATCTATGCTGATGCCGTGAAATATATTGCGATGATTTTGCTTATTATCGCTGGCTCCGGTATATTTAAACAAGTGATGGAAGAAAGCGGAGTCAATGACGAACTAGCACAGATATTACAACAACTGCCTGTACATCCGCTTATCTTGGGTTGGTTGATAGCGGCTATAATACGAGGCTGCGTAGGTTCTGCTACAGTCGCTGCACTGACAGCTGCTGGGGTGATTGCACCTTTAATGCATCAATCAGGTGTCAATCCCAACCTAATGGTATTATCTTTGGGTGCAGGTAGCTTAATGTTCTCACATGTCAATGATGCTGGATTTTGGATGTTTAAAGAATACTTTAACCTCAGTGTCAAAGACACGTTAAAATCTTGGTCGGTCATGGAAGCTATTGTCTCCATCGCTGGATTGATGGGGGTCTTGCTAATAAATATGTTTTTATAAAAAAAGAAATAGCACGTTAAATTAATAAAATATGGACAATATGCATAATGCTGATTTAGCATTTGAAAAATTAGGATTGACTTTGCCCCCTGCGCCGAAACCACTAGGCGTATACAAGCCGTATGTCATCGATGGTAAATACCTTTATCTATCTGGTCATGGTCCGGTTCAAGATGACAAATCCTTAATCATAGGTCGTATAGGAAGCGATATGGATATGGAAACAGGAAAATTGGCTGCCCGCCAAGTAGGATTAACAATGTTATCGACCATACACAGCAATCTCGGAAGCCTATCCAGAATAAAAAGGGTTATTAAAGTGTTGGGAATGGTCAACTGTACGTCTGATTTTGAAAAGCATCCCTATATCATCAACGGTTGTAGCGAACTATTTGCGGCAGTATGGGGTGAAGAAAATGGTATCGGCACGCGTAGTGCCGTCGGGTTTGGCTCGTTGCCAGATAATATTCCAGTGGAAATAGAAGCCCTATTTGAACTACATGAGTAAAACATCTGAGTTCAGATTAGAAAGTATACTATACAGAACATTCATTCGGCCTGCTGACTACTTCTGTTTAGGAACTATTGCGAACATATACAAGTATTTTGGCACGCTATAAAGATAACTCACCCATGGAATGGTATAAGATTGACAATATTGATCACATCGACTCCCCCGCTTTGGCTGTCTATCCATCACGGATTGCAAACAACATATCACTTGTGAAGGAGATGGCGGGAGGGGTCGAAAAGTTGAGACCACACGTCAAAACAACAAAGACCGCAGAAGTATGCCAAATGATGCTACAGGAAGGTATCTCGAAGTTTAAATGTGCAACCATCGCTGAAGCTGAAATGCTAGGTACCATTCAAGCGCCCGATGTATTATTGGCTTACCAACCCGTAGGTCCGAAAGCCCATCGATTCGTAGCTTTAGTCAAGGCCTACCCTTCTACTCGATTCTCCTGCTTAATCGATCATGTTGAAAGTGCACTACAGCTTGATTATATATGTCGGGCACACCATATACAGCTCGATGTTTTCATCGATATTAATGTTGGAATGAACCGAACAGGATTAAAACCAGAACATATCTCACCTTTATTGGATGTGCTGGAAAGCTGCACTACTCTTCAATTAAAAGGGATACACGCTTATGATGGCCACATACATGATAAGGAGTTTGCCCAGCGAAAATTAGCAGCAGATAATTGCTACCTCCTTGCGAAAAAAGCACAAGATACCATCGTTCAGAGATTGGGGCATCCCATACTTATGGTTATTGGTGGCACGCCTACATTCCCTATACATCTACTACGTGAGGAGGTTGAGTGCAGTCCGGGTACGTTCGCATTTTGGGATTGGGGATATCAACATCTGTTGGAAGAGTTGCATTTCCAATATGCTGCCGTACTGATTAGCAGGGTAATTTCCCTCATTGACAAAAACCATGTCTGTGTAGATTTGGGACATAAGTCTGTCGCTGCGGAAAATCCGTTACCTCGTGTCCATTTTTTAAATGTTCCTACAGCACAACCTGTTGCTCAAAGTGAAGAACATCTGGTCTTACAAATACCGGAGCATGCACTTTCGATTGGAGACATTCTATATGGTATACCCGTGCATATCTGTCCTACTGTAGCTCTTTACGACGTAGCACATGTCGTTGTTGATCAAAACAAGACCCAAGAATGGGCTATCGTGGCCCGTAAACGTATCATTAATATCTAAAACAATACAATCAACCATTATGGATAAGCCATTTATCGTCGATGCCCACTTGGATTTAAGTATGAATGCCTTGGAATGGAACCGAGACCTACGATGGCCTATTGATGAAATCAATAGCAGTGAGGTGTTGATGACCGACAAACCTGACCGAGGATATGCTACCACCTGTTTCCCAGAACTTCGAAAAGGAAATATCGGCCTTGTCGTCGCTACGCAAATTGCACGCGTCACGCGCGCTAATAATAATCGACCTGGTGCGGGTTGGCACTCCGCTGAACAAGCATGGGCGCAAACACAAGGACAATTAGCCTGGTATAAAGCAATGGAAGCTGCTGGAGAGATGGTCATGATTAAAGACAAGATTGGGTTGGAAAATCACCTCTCTCTCTGGCAAGATACCTCATCAATTAACGATAAGCCCATTGGATATATCCTCAGTCTAGAGGGGGCAGATTCCATTGTCGACATCAGTCACGTCGAAATAGCTTACAATTATGGCTTGAGAGCCATAGGTCCCGCACATTACGGTCCAGGGCGATATGCGAATGGCACAGATGCAACAGGTCGACTGAATCATAAAGGAATTGAATTGCTACGCGAAATGGATCGTCTGGGCATGATACTCGATGCGACGCACCTCTGCGACGATGCCTTCTGGGATGCAATGGATTTGTACCAAGGCAATATCTGGGCCAGCCACAACAACTGTCGCAAATTTGTCGACCACAATCGCCAATACAGTGATGACATGATTAAAACATTAATCGATCGCCAGGCGGTAATCGGTATCGCCTTGGATGCTTGGATGATGGTACCCAATTGGGAGCGAGGTGTTTCCACTCCGAAAGGCATGAATTGCAATCTAGAAATCGTGGCCAACAATATCGATCATATCTGTCAATTGGCAGGAAATACAGACCATGTTGGGATTGGGAGTGATTTGGACGGTGCGTTTGGGACGGAACAATGTCCTTACGACATCACAACTATTGCTGACCTCCAGAAGATTCCGACTATCTTAAAAACAAGAGGATACACCGATATGGATGTAGAGAAGATAGCAAACGGCAATTGGTTACGATTTATGAGAAGTGCATTTTAACTAAAGTGCACACCTATATCAGAGCCTCTATTGCGAGTCGATAACCGTCCAATCCAAATCCACATAGCACACCTTTACAGTTCTTAGCCAAATATGACTTATGCCTAAATTCCTCACGCGCATATACGTTGGAGATATGAACCTCGATGACTGAGCTTTTGACAGCCGCTATCGCATCCCCAATAGCTACCGACGTATGTGTATAGGCCCCGGCATTTAGGACGATACCATCTATATCAAAGCCCACAGCATGAATTTTATCGATAATAAAGCCTTCAATATTGCTTTGAAAGTATTCCAGCTCAACGTCGGGATACTTGATTTTTAAAGATTCGAAATAACTAACAAAATCTTGATCGCCATAGATACTTTTCTCTCTGACTCCTAATAAATTAAGATTGGGACCGTTGATGATCAATATTTTTTTCATATATGTATATAATTTAATCTTCAGTTGCCATACGGCAATATAAAATTGTTCACCAGTTTCGATGCACCTTTGCAAAACGCATATTGTATGGGCTATCAAATCACGATAGTCTCATTGAGCTATAAAGATAAACTATTATTAGAAATCCCCATAGAAATTACGGAACGAAGACCTCAACCCAACTGAAATAACCCCCGATTTTTGGGTGGCCATATTTTCAATTTGACGATAACGTTGCGTATACCCTAATTCAAAACGTAAGTTATATTTTGGATTCAATACATATGCAGCTTTTAGATCCGCAAAATACAGGTTATTTTTCACCCCTTGACCAATCGAATTTCCATACAAATTGGGAATCGTATTGTACGATTGAAAGATATCTCCTCCCATATTAGTCTCCATATTTGGATCCGTACCAAACCTGTTATACAACAGCTGTCCCGAGAAATCGAACCTTTTCCACGAGTAGTTCAAGAGCCCAACCAACTCTCTAAAATTAGCACCTGTAGGATGTGCAAGAGGTTCGCCGTGGTTGCTATAATTAGAGATAGAGGTAAAATGTTGATAAGTATAGGGGCGTACTGTATTGAACTCTCCTAAGAAATTAAGATGTTTCACACCGAAAAGGTCAAATCCTCTCGCTCCTAACTGTACTCCCCATTTGTTATGTGCATACCCATTGCCACCGAAAAATTCCTTTGCAGTAAATTCACCTAACAAGAACTGTCCATACACAGTTGCATTGCGCAATACCTTGTACTTTGCATTCAGTCCTAAAAACATTTTATCAGGTGAAGAGGCATTATTAGACTCCACAGGGCGAATAAAAATCAATGGATTGATATAATTGAAATCAAATCCGCGATGACCAGCCTCATTTTGATTCGCCCATACCACCGCTTGGAAAAAACCCACCGATAATCTGTTGGTTGCGTTATAATCTAAATATTGGAACGCACCCCATTTAATCCCATCGCCAAAACGGCCTCCCGAATTGAGGGAATCAACACGTGGATTCTTCGGGTCTGTCATATAAGCCCAAATGGAAGTATATTGCACATTCCCAATCTTTCCTCTTAATTTCAAGTGAGTATAGTTGGAAGAAAAATCCGATAATAGAAGCGACCGATACCCATCACCAATAAAATTTTTGTCATACGCAAGTGTCACTTGAAGATACGGGCTGACATCATAAGTTGCACTTGCTGTAGCATACATCCAGTCCTTGACATTATTGGACTGCATTTTGGTTACTCCTTGACCAGGGATGAGTTTATTACGGGTCATGTAATCGTCCAGGTAACCTGGAAATCGAGCTTGGTTCTCATAAGCATTGGCATAAAAAGTAAATTTATCTCCAATGGTCAATCCAGCTTGAAAACCCCGAGTATTCATATAAGTACTTCGTTTGTCTCCCATTAGGTCCTTTCCAATCTGGAAGTCTGGCATAAAATCTAGGTAAAAAGTATGGTCTTCCTTTTCAACCTGAACAAGATGTTCATTAAAAATCTTCCGCATAAAGAGATTGTCCGAGTCTACTTGCCCTACACTTCCTAAAGAGTCGTATCGCGACAGAAGTAAATCTTTAAAAACAAAGGGTTTGGAAGACGTAAATTCTCGAGTATCTGGAGAATAAACCACGTCATTGAACTTTTGATAATATTGATAAGAGTATGTTTGGTTTTTGACCTGAGCAAAAGTCGGGAGTGTGGCAATTGCCAAAGGCAAAGTAGCAATCGTCCAGCGCAACCAAGGCTTGAGTATAGTAAATTTCATATGTATTTAATTACGTCTTGAGCTCACAAGCTCCGTTTGATCTTCATCTATCATTAACTTGTCCCGATGTATCGGTATGGAATATCCAAACTAAATTTTTCATGTTTGTGTAGCCGAGGCTACATGAATATTTCAAGCATAGTTTGCATTTATGGACAGGAAATAGTCTTTAGGGTCTTATTAACTATGGCCGCATATACATTCCTTTTTTCCTATCAAATTTCCGGGAATCATTAAGCAAAATCCATTCCGAAGTGCAAATTAACTAAATAATATTTAACTAATGGTTGCAAACCTTTATTATCGCCAAGCTAAAACGTATTTGCGATATCAATTGAATAGTTTTTTTTATTATATTGCGAGAGATTAATAGTAACTAATTTATAATACCACCATAATGAAACGAAGAACATTCCTTCAAAATGCGGCCCTATTAAGTGCTGGAGTGATGGCGAGCAAGCTCTCCTTTGCAGAAATGCAGAGCTCCTTTCCGGTCGTCCGTCTAGCAAAAGATAAGAGACATTTTTCAAGCAAAGTTATTGAAGATGTCATTAGCGAATTCCAAAAAGGTGTCTCTAATAAAGAGATGGCTTGGATGTTCAACAACTGTTTTCCAAACACGTTGGACACAACCGTCTATCCAGAAAAAGATGGTGATAAACCGCTTACCTATGTAATTACGGGTGATATCGATGCCATGTGGCTTCGTGATAGCAGCGCACAAGTGTGGCCCTATCTTCCTTTTATGAAGAAAGATAAAAACCTTCAAAACCTCATCATGGGTTTAGTCCGTAAGCAGAGTAAATGTATCAATATAGACCCTTACGCTAACGCGTTTTATAATGACCCTACAAAAAAGGGGGAATGGTTTACCGATCATACCGATATGAAGCCTGGTATCCATGAGCGTAAATGGGAAATCGACTCGCTATGTTATCCTATCCGCCTAGCTTATGCTTATTGGAAGGCGTCCAATGATGCAACTCCATTTGATGAGGAATGGGTGCAAGCACAACAAAATATTTATAACACCTTTATTGAACAACAAAGAAAAGAGAATCAAGGCCCGTACAAATTTGAAAGGACCACTGCAAGAGGTTCGGATACTTTGCAAGTAGATGGCCTTGGATATCCTGTAAAACCTGTAGGACTAATTGTATCAAGCTTTAGACCTTCTGATGATGCCACCGTATTCTCTTTCCTCATTCCTTCTAATCTATTTGCAGTAGTGAGTCTGCGACAATCTGCCGAGATACTACGTAAAGTAAAAAACAATACAGACCTCGCCTCGAAGATGGAAAATCTAGCGAATGAGGTTGAACAAGCAGTGCAAAAATATGGAATTATCGACCACCCGCAATTTGGTCGAGTATATGCATTCGAAGTTGACGGCTTTGGTAGTCATTTGATGATGGACGATGCCAATGTTCCAAGTCTATTAGCTTTACCATATTTAGGAGCTGTAGATGTGAATGATGAAGTATATCAACGTACCCGCAAATACATTTTGTCATCTGACAACCCATTCTTTTTCAAAGGTACCGCGGCAGAAGGTATCGGTGGTCCGCATATTGGTCGCGACATGATTTGGCCGATGTCTATTATCATGCGTGCATTTACAACCTCCGATGAGACTGAAATTCGCAATTGTATACAGACGCTGATTAAAACCCATGGCGGCACTGGATTCATGCACGAATCTTTCCATAAAGACGATCCGACAAAATATACCCGTCACTGGTTTGCATGGACGAATACATTATTTGGAGAATTGTTATGGAAAACTTATCAGGAAAAGCCATCTTTGCTTAAGTAATCCGAATACTCAATATTTAAAACACTGTTGGGTATTCCCAATAGTGTTTTTTTATGCAAGATCAAGATACAAATATAGGTCCGATAGGTATATTCGATTCAGGTTACGGCGGTCTATCGGTATTCAAGGAAATCCAAAAAAGACTACCACAATATGACTACATTTATCTTGGAGACAACGCCCGCATCCCGTATGGTACCCGTTCTTTTGAAACCGTCTATCAATTTACTAAAGACTGTGTCTTTGAACTCTTCTCTAGAGGATGTAATCTCGTCATACTTGCTTGCAATACCGCTTCCGCCAAAGCCCTACGTACCATCCAACAAAACGACCTTCCTCCAGGCAAGAAAGTATTAGGAGTAATCAGGCCCACCGCCGAAATCATCCAAAACTTCACCAAAACTAACAGAATTGGGGTATTGGCAACTACAGGAACAGTAAAATCAGAATCATATAAACTCGAGATTAACAAGTTTTCTCCAAATATCGAAGTCTTCCAACATGACTGTCCTTTTTGGGTTCCTTTGGTTGAGAACAATGAAATCGATACCCCTGGCGCACGCTATTTTGTAAAAAAAGATATTGATACCCTGTTGTCGATGTCCCACGATATTGACACGATAGTACTCGCCTGCACACACTATCCACTCCTACTTCCCATCATCGAACAATTTGTACCAAGACACATACAAATCATTTCTCAAGGTCCAATTGTAGCAGATAGCCTTGTAGACTACCTACATCGCCATCCTGAGGTTGAGCAAACTTGTTCCAAAAGTGGTATACTCACATTCTATACAACTGATGATGCTATCGGGTTTGAAGAAAAAGCAGAGATTTTTTTTGGTCAATCTATACATGCAACTACTATAAAGGTCATTGAGCAATAGAAAGAACTGGATAATTTGGTATATTACGGTTTTATGCTAAGCGGTTAATATGAAAAAGCTAACACTCAAAGACATTGCCCTAGCCGTTAATAAATCTATATCTACGGTATCCAAAGCACTATCTGACAGCCATGAGGTGAATGAAGAGACTAAAAAACTTATTCAATCCTATGCTAAAGCGCATAACTTTCAATCCAATCGATTAGCCCAAAGCCTGCGCACAGGAAAGAGCCAAGTCATTGGGGTCATTATCTCCACTATCAGCAATTCTTTTTTTTCGCAGATTCTAGAAGGTATTGACGAATATCTGGTACATACCGACTATAGCTTGGTCATCATGCAAAGTAAGGAGCATGCGGAGACAGAACGCAAATGTATCGAGACATTATATGCTCGAGGCGTGGACGGAATTATTATCTCTCCAGTAGGCTATGCTCCAAATATAGAATTGCTTCGAAACCTACATGAAAATGGTTGTCCAATCGTGGTAATTGACAGAATCAACAATATCCTCAACACCGACAAAATTGGGGTAAAAAACTTCGAGGGGGCCTACTTAGCCGTGCAACACCTCATTGAACAAGGTCGCTCAAAAATCGTACACATTACGGGGAAAAATCTTGGGGTTGTATCCGAACGCCTTGATGGATACAAAAGGTGCCTTGAAGATCATAATATAACGTTGGAACGAAAATACATTTTGCAATTTGACCTGCAAGATACCACGAGTTTAGAGAATGAAATCCAGAAGTCCCTTACCAAACTTTTCAAATCGTCCCCTAGACCAGATGCTATCTTTGCCGCAACTGATGTCTTGACGAATAAATTAACTGGTATCCTCAACGAAATGGAAGTAAAGATCCCCCAAGAAATCGCCTTAATCGGGTTTTCCAACTCAGCTTATTCAAAGGGATTCTCACCACCACTTTCCTGTATATATCAACCTGCAAAAGAGATGGGCCAATTGGGAGCACAAAAATTAATTGAAATATTGAACCTTCACACTAAAGACATACAACCCAACTATGAGCGTATTGAATTGGACCCGCTATTGATTGTGCGAAAATCCACAACGTTATAACAATGGTATCATTTATCTAACCACATTTGAAATTCATTGGACTTTTCCTCGGTCACTACGACTTCGATATCATCGACCAAATCTGGATTCAGTTTTAGTCGTATCCGATTGCGGCTAATCTTAATCATTTCGACAATAGATTGAATATGTACAATAAACTTTCTGTTGATTTGGAAGAAGAAGCGAGGATCTAATTTTGAAATGAGTTTGGTAATAGTCTCATCCACTATAAATTTTTCTCCCTCCAGTGAAAAACCGTACAACAACTTGTCTTCAGCCATGAAATAAGCGATATCTTCTGCACGAATAGACTTCAATCTAAGGCCATACTTGACCAAAAATCTATTCTTATAGGCTGATGAATGCTGCGCCCTCGATATCAGAGGCTGTACCTTGGCAACCGCTGCATGGAGTTCCTCCTGATCAAAAGGTTTTAAAAGATAAGCATAGCCATTGTTCTGGAATGCTTGCAGAGCATACTCCTCATAAGCGGTGGTAAAAATAATGGGGGTCTTTACCTTTATGGAATCAAAAATATCAAAACTCAAACCATCCCCTAGGTGTACATCCATAAAGATAAGATCGGCTTTATACTTGGTCAACCAATCAATTGCATCTCGTACAGTAGCCTTCACCTCAATTGTAAAATCGTCCGTCCACATATCCGACAACATCTCAGACAAGCTGTCTACAGCCCAGCCTTCATCTTCCACAATCAATATTCGAGTTGCCATGTGGTGAAATTAAAAAAAAATCCCTACTCTTTACAGAGTAGGGATCAGTTATTGTCCATTTCTGATGAAAGAATTACAAATCGGGGTTTTTCTCCACCGCTTCCTTCGGATAGCGAATGACATAACGTGGGTCATTCTGGTTCAAAATGTAGTCTTGTCCAAAGAACTTATGTACAACCTGCCGCCTATCCGTTCTTTTCAAATCATCCCAACGCAGGCCTTCCAAAGCCAATTCTCGCGCACGCTCATCCATAATCTCAGATTGCAACTGCGCATCTGTCATTCCGGCTAACACTGTAGTATGGGCTGCTAAATATTCTGGGGTAAGTCTATTCTTGAGAAGACGATTCAGATAATCTATAGCCTTGGTCTTATTATTCAACCGTAGTGATGTTTCAGCGACAATCAGATACAATTCGCCATTGCGGAAGGTCACGTTAAATTGATTATCACCTCCCTTCAACGATACATATCGCGGATTATCTTTATCCGTACTTTGAAAATAACGATCAAATCGTAAATCACCACCTACGTTATATAATCCTAGTAATTCGTCCGAGATAAATGTTGAGTTTCGGACTACCGAATTTCCTGTATTTTCCCATGACTGAATCATCTCAACCGACTCAAAATTACTAGGCAGTAAACTACTTCCCTTTGTCAAGTCCTCTAAATTGGCATTAATTTCCAACGCTTTTTCTGCTGCGTTCATAGCAAGCTGCCACTCTCCTCTATACAATCTCATCCTAGCTTCAAATGCATGAATAGCACGTTTACTAAATCTATATTTGACATTCGTGGGGCTATCGGTTACCTTAATCAATGATGATGCTGCCGCTATATCTGCCAATATTTGCTGGTAGACTTGCTCAACGGATGCGGGCACAAACTTTTGTTCCAAATCGATCTTGATAGAAATTGGCACACCTTTATCCGAAGCCGCTGTTGCCGGATTATATGAAGATGCATACGAGTTTAACAGTTCAAAATGTGAATAAGCACGCATAAGATATGCTTCTGCACGAATTTGACTGATTCCATCACTATTACCTACCTTTTCCTCAGCTTCAGCTATAATGTGATTCGCATAGAAGATGCTTTTGTAAAAAGTCAACCATGCATAAGATCTCGTTGTTGGCCCAGGGTTCTGATCGTTCCATATATATATGTCCTTAATAGATGATAAATCCGTAGATTCTTCATTCAATACAAGTTCATCTGTACGAAGATTCAGAAAAGCCTTATGATCGGGAAATCCTTGGTAACCACTGGTCAATAGTGCTCTGAAGTCAGATTCCGTACTTGGCACAACTGTGCCGACGGGTTGAATATCCAAATACTTATCGCAAGAGGACAAGATGACACTCATGGACAAAAGATAGATACATATAATATTTTTTTTCATCTTGTTATTTTTTGTCATTGTTGATGAAAGCTCGTCTATATTCGAACTAGCTTTCATTTTATTACATTAAAATGTTGCCGACAGTCCAAAAGCGATTGATTTAGAAATCGGCTGCGCGTAATTGTTACCATATGTCTCTGGATCGAAGTAGCCTGTGTAGTCCGTTCCAAACACCAATAAGTTACGTCCTTCGACACTCACTCTTAGATTAGATGAACGCAGCTTGTTACTTATCGATTTTGGCAGTGTATATCCCAAGCGGATGCTACTGATTCTGAAATAACTCATTTCCTTTGCCCATATATCCAGATTTCTGAATGATCCTGCTGGATCCCCATCCATCATCCAGCTATATGCCATCCATCTGTCGTTGAGATCCATACTTGTACTTCCTATACTTGGCAACCCGCCACCTTCCAATGCCTGGAAAATTTCTTTTGAATAATTAATTCCTCTATCCACCTTAGCAGGGTTGTACAAAGGTTCACGTTTTACCCATTTATCTATATTGAAGATAGCAGATACCGCTAAATCGAAATTGCGATACTTAAATCTATTGGTCAAACCACCCACAAATTTCGGATCTAGGCTTCCTTTATATTTGTATTTATTTCGGTACGACTCGTGCGTTAAATTAGTCGCAAGGAAATATCCCGGCATAAAGTCTGCATATGGATCATACACTTCATAAAAATCTTCAAACTTAATCACCTCAGCATTATCGCCTCTAAACTGCGGCACACCATCGGCATCTAATCCAGCTGTCTCCAATACAAAGAGCGAATTGATACCATACCCCGCTCTTCCATCAGGCATGTATGCATTCGGATTAGCAATTACCTTTAACAATTTATTGCGATTATGGGCGATATTGAAATCAGTGGACCATGTGAAATGTTCTTTCACTATGTTACGGCTAGAAATCGTCAATTCGACACCATCATTACGTACAGAAGACCAGTTGCGTAATACCTGCTCAAAACCATTTTCTTGAGGCAGATTATTGTTACCGATTAAATCGGTACTCGTACGGTTATAATAGTCTACCGTAAATGAAAGTCTATTTTTCCATAGACTGAAATCTATCCCAGCGTTCCATGATTTTGTTTTTTCCCAACGCAGCTTATCGTTTGCTGGAGCACCTACATTAATCGTTGGCTCATTGTTTCCTGGCAATAAGGTTGTATTACCATACTCCCCAATAATGAATGGATATGTGTTACGATCGATGTTTCCTTGGATACCATATGAACCCCGTATCTTCAAATTAGATATCCACTCAATATCCCGCACAAATTCTTCTTCCGAGGCATTCCATGACCCCGAAAGCGACCATATTGGCAAGAATCTATATTTAGGATCAACTCCAAACATGTTCGACCCATCATAGCGGATACTTCCACTGAAGTTATACTTTCGGTCTAAGGTATACGAAGCATTCGCATAGAATGAGGCATATGAAGTCGCACCAATCCGTTTTGCATATTGTCGATAAAGCGCTAACTTTTGATAAGAGCTATTTGGAAAAATAATACTCTGATTCGTCAAAGTAACAGGGTCATATCCAAATCCCTTTGTTTCGATAATTGTATTATCGGATCTTCTCAATTCCGTCCCCGCCATCGCTTCTAGTTCGTGTCGCCCCCCAAAAGATTTGGTGTATTGGACAAATGATTTCCAATTGTACTGAAAGCCACTATTTTTAGAATTTTCAATAATTCCACCATCTGGCAAGAAATACTTATACTGTTTACTAGAACTATCGTAGTAGCGAGTACCTTCTCTAAATTTACGGGTATAGTAAGAATCTTTATCACCAAATTTTTCGGTCCCAATCTCCTCCAGTTGCAAACCTAGCTCTGTACGGATGGCCAGTGACGGGATAATTTGGTACTGCAAGTTGGCGATAGCTTTCAAACTCTTGTTGGCCAATGAATATGATGTATTTTCACGTTCTTCTACAACATTAAAATCTACATATCTCGTCTGCTCAAAGCCTTCTATATCCGGATCATAAACATAGTTTCCTGCAGCGTCGCGCACATTCATATACGGATTGGCGTTACGAGCATAGCGGGATGGGTTTGAAAAACCATCTCTATCCTGAATCAAATTATGACGATCAGTTGCAGAACCTAATAGGCTCAATCCACCCTTCAGCTTACTATTGATCTGAAAATCGTTGCTGAAAGTCAATGAATAGCGACGCATGTCCACACCTTTAGTCGTGGCTTTCTCATCGTAATAACCACCAGAGATGTAGTAAGTGTGACTTTCATTACCCCCAGACACCGATGCAGTGTATTGCTGGTTAAGGGCATTTCTAAAAAGTTCACGTCCCCAGTCTGTAGATTGACCACGCAGATTATTGATGGACTGCTGCGTAGCATTGCTCAATGCTGAAAGTCCACCGTTTCTATACACATCCCATTCATTGGATGCGGTCAATAGTCTGGAAATAGCCCCATTGCCTAGACGGTAATCCAAGTCCGATCTGCTAGCTAAGGCAAGTTCAAAATCAATCTTTTCAGCAGAATTCATCAAATTCAACTTGCTGTAATCAGGTCTTTGGGTCACGAAGGTATTGGCACTAATCTGCACTTGAGCAGGCCCCCTTTTCCCTCTTTTCGTCGTAATTACAATCACACCATTCGCTGCACGAGCGCCATATATTGACGTTGCCGCAGCATCCTTCAATACCGTGATATCCGCTATGTCATCCGGATTAATACCTGCAATAGGTAGATTGGTCAAGTTGTTTAAGTTATCCTTATCAAAGGTATTAGGCATCACTGCCCCTTCAATTGGCAACCCGTCGATCACCCATAGCGGGTCCTGTGTCCCATTCATGGACACTGTCCCTCTAATTCGGATTTGAGGAGCACTATTAGGTCCACCATTTAAATTGCTCAATTGTAGACCCGCTACTTTACCTTCCAATAATTGATCAATACTAGACACGCCGACTTGTTTGATATCATCTAATTTGATTTTATCATAGGCTGTAGTGTTCTTTCTCTTTTTGATGTCTGTATATCCCGTGACGATAACTTCTTCCAAAGACTGGTTGTCAACCTTCAGATAAATAGTTTTCTCTCCTTCAGATACTTTGACAGGTTGGCTCTCATAGCCAACATAAGAAATCGTAAAATAAGCTGCATTTTTAGGCACTTTTAATTCGAAAGTTCCTTTACTATCGGTCAAGGTACCCAAGGCAGATTGCTGAATCTGTCCGGGTATACCTGTATCTTCTGTGACAGCAGAGCTGCCAACAAAAACAGTAGCTCCGACAATTGGTTGGTGCGATGTGGCATCCAACACTCGGCCATTGACCGTGATTAATTCCTGTCCGTAAACTAATTGCGTACAAGAAAAAATGATGAATAACAGTACTCTGTTCATTTGTGGGTTTAAGTTAATCTTTGATATTTAGCGATCCATCTATACGAGAGATCAGGTCTTGATAATGTGCTTTATTAATATAATCGCCCGAGTCCTTGGCCTTGAACAATAACTTGCGAATCTGGAATAATTCAGACCTCTTGCTTGTCAACATCTCGGAGGTACGACTCATCCCAGATACGTGTACATTCCGCAATTCTTTAGCCGTATCATGCGCAATACCATGCACTGCGCAGATTTCGGGTCTAGCTTCTTTCAGAAACAAATCGACCAGTTCAAGTTTTTTACCTTGCAATTTTTCCATATTCTTATTGGTAGAAACCAATAAGACATCAATATAGTTTTGTTGTAGCATGCGGGTTTCCGCATCCAACTGTTGCCCTTTGAGGGATTTCGCAAAAATATCTTTACGAATATCTGTCAAGAACTCTTCGACGCTCCAGGCTGCTTCCCTCCCAAACAAAAGCTCCATTTCAGTCATCCGTAACAAGCGTTCATCTTTGACCAAATTGTAAAGAAGGCTATATTGGAACTCGCGTTTCAAATTGTACGGAGCGTATTCAAATGGTCCCATTGGGCTATCTTTCAAGGGAAATGTTTTAGTCATTAAATCCATTCTGAACAACCATTCAGGTAAATAATACACTTGATCCTTAATATAGGTAAGCGCATCTTTTTGCATTTGGCGAGCCACAGGAGCATACGCACTCTTACCATCTCCCCATACTGGATTTTCCAAGTATATTCCGCCGATATTATTGACTACGTGGTCCGCATAGGCATACCATTGACCGATAACAGCCATATACAACTTGCCTGCGCGGTAATAGTCTTCACCGCTTTTAGTTGTCCACTCAATAATGTGCGGCATCGTTCTTTTCAAATTACGTAAACCGTATTGTCCAGCTAACATCGCATTATTACCCAAGTCTTCGGATTGAGATCTAGGATCCACTATATTTTTACCATCTTGCTGCTCTCCATACCAGTAGTGTGGATCGTGTTGATGATTCTCAATTTCTTTTCGAAGTTCAGGTAGTTCATCCCAAGGTGTCTTACTTTCATTCCATCGATATGCCCACGCTATAGCATATTTGTCATATAGACCAATTACGGGTGTGATTGCAGACACATGATCCTCCGGCTGCGCAACGTAATTAAATCGGGCATAATCCATGATTGACGTAGCTGTTCCGCCCATATTTTTTGTAAACCCCGGTGAACGTAGTGAGTCCACAGGAAAACTGAAGGACGAGCCCATATTATGTTTAAGACCTAAGGTATGTCCTATTTCATGAGAGGATACAAATCGAATAGCGTGTGCCATTTTCTCGTCCGAAAATGAGTTCCCCCTAGCAGCGGTATCAATGATTCCCGTCTGCACCCGCATCCAACTGTTTAAAATGGTCATCACATTATGCCACCAAATTACATCAGATTCTAGAATCTCGCCAGTTCTAGGATCTACAACTGATGGCCCCATTGCGTTGGCTTGAGGAGATGCTGCATAGGTAATGGTCGAGGTATTAGCATCATCAACGTCAAAATCCATATCTTTAGGTACTTCTTTTGCTATAATTGCATCTTTAAACCCCGCTTGCTCAAAGGCCTGTTGCCAATCATAAACACCAGCAATAATCTCTTTTCTCCATTGTTGAGGGGTTGCTGGGTCTATGTAAAATACAATAGGTTTCTTAGGCACGACCAATTCACCCGCCAAGTAACGCGCTCTATCCTCATCTCTTGGTTCCAACTTCCACCGTGTTACCAATTCCCGCTTTTCCATCTCTTGCTGCGCATCCGAAAAATACCAGCGGGGTGTTGTGAAGTACCCAATACGTGGATCTGCAAATCGGGGCTTCATTTTATCGTCAGGTAATTCATAGATATTACTGGTGATGGTCAAGCTGATCGGAATAGACTCATTACCTTCCGTGACTCGTGTACTTAGGATAGACCTCACGACGATATTATTCTCAAAAGATTTAACCTGTTCAATATTGGAAAGAGCGCTTTTGGCCGATGTACCCAACCCTATATTTGTAAACACATCATTAAAGCTCTTTTCTGTACCATCAAAGACCTTGTTTATCTTAATCAATACAGCTGTCGAGTCCTTACTGTAGCTCTCTATCTTAAAGGATTCAATAAAAGATTGAGTAAAGTTATCCTCTACCGAGCGCGCGATGGCATCTTGATTCGGCACTTCCACTTGCGGCTTTACTTCCCCCACCCATACTTCATTCCTTGTTTTTTTTACAGAAAAACGAAGTACTTTGTTTTCAAAGTTCATTCCTTTGTTCAACCCTGCTTCATTTAGCGCAAGTGGCACAGCAGAAATCTTATTGATTAACAAAAAGTCCTTATCCATTTTGGACAATGGAATCTCAAAAAAGAAATCCTTGCCTTTCGCTATAACATTAAATACACCACTATCCAATTTGGCTCCTTTGACAATTTTTTCGTAGGCAACCGTACTATCTTTAGCAGTCGTATCACTTATTGGCACGGTTTTAGTTTCCTTCCGAAGACCGAGTGTGCTCATCAACTGACAAGAGCCAAGTAACGTGGTTGAACATAAGCAAAGGATTGCAAGTCGTGAAGTACTTTTAAAATTAATGTTGTTCATCTGGGTATTTCTGCTTTATTTGTTTCAGATGCAGCCTCGTTCCAATAATCTGAGCGTATTGATAGACGTGGAATGATGCAAGGTTGATCTGTTTCTAAAATTGTCTACTCTGAAGACGCTGAACTCCTGCCTCTTGTAGACAGATATCACGATTAATATATCCGTTTCGCTCTGCGATGGACCAAAAAACCATGTACGTATTAGTACTTTTAAGTAGGGCCAAAAAATTTGAGTGGTGAAGATGCCAAGAAATACAGAGAATAGGAAGCCCTTATCCGTGAATACGCTTCAAATCGGAGTGAACCTTCGAAAAAAAGAGATGAAGCATCTCCCCTATTTATAAGATAGGAAGATAAACTTTAAAAGCATGTCCGCTTTGAATAACCTCAAATCCCTCAACACCATGATACTTATAGACATTTTTCAAATATGGGATACCATAGCCATTTGACTCGTCCGCAGACCGTCTTAGATTCAAAGTGTTGACCACCACAATTCTCCCATCCTCAACTTCAATTTTGATTGACAATGGATGGGTTGTCGAAATTTCATTATGCTTAATAGCGTTTTCGATAAGCATCTGTAAACCCAATTTGGGTATCTTTCCGGCATAGATATCCTGCCCTACCTGCACATCCAGGGGTTGGAGCCCCTCTCCAAATCGAATCTTCTGAAGAAAGAAATATTCCTCCGCCAAGGCAAGCTCAGTGGCTATAGGAGATAGTTCGCCATCATCCTGTGTTAAAAATCGCCTATAGACTTTCGACAATTTAGATACAAATGTCTGCGCCAATTCACTATCCTTTTTAATAAGCTGTTGCAGGCTGCCCAGCGTGTTAAAAAGAAAATGTGGGTCCATCTTTACACGCAAGCGCTCCAGTTTAAACACGGCTTCCTCCTTTTGATGGTGTAACCCCTCCATCTCCAACCTAAAGATTTTTTGCCTTTCCCGATACAGGATATAGGACAATAGCAGGACCACTCCCAACATAGTAAGTCCTAAAAATAGACTAAGGTGACCGATTCCCTCTATATCTTCATCCGTCAATAAAAAGAGAACAGATATAAAGGCCTCAGTAGGTCCCAATATCCCTTCCATTTTATATTTTTGCACAAGCACCTTCAAATTTATATAGTCGGACATCAATACCGTATCCTGCTTCTCCTTGACCATCGAGATTTTTTTCACATCTCGCTGTCCCACTTTTTTGATATCAGGATGAATAAGACACCAACCATTTGCATCATAAAGTTCGAAATAAGCCCGCACACTCAATTTGGAATTCATGAAGTACTCATTGAGCTTCAAAAGGTCTATGTAGACTCTGAGGTTCTTGTCTTTCAAAGCATACCCCCTACTCACGTACAAGCTCTGCCCGGTTTTCACTAGGATAACCGAATCAGGCATAGAAGGTGACCCCTGCAAGATTTCGGAGGGTAACAGATTCGCAAGATCGGTATTCTTTGCACTCCAACTGTGATGAAGTTTTCTCCCTTCTGGTGACCAAACTTGATAAGCCATTATAAAATCCCCTTTTCTTCCGCGACCGATCAAATGGTCAATCGCATCGTAATCACCTGTATTGGCCAATTCTTGAATCAAAAACACATTTTGATCCAGAATATCAAATTCTTTCTGGATCAACAGGGCTTTCTCGGCACTCAGCTCTTGTAACATCCTCACATTGAGCGACTGTGACCGATTATTAATTACACGTAATAGCATTAAAGCTGTAAGCAGAAAAATAAACGTCCCCACAGTAATAATGAGGATACTACGCCGAGTCCATATTTTTCTAGCAGATATCATATTAAAAGACAAAATTACGTAAAACGGATTTTAGGAGAACCTATATTTAAGATGAGCGAAAGAAGAAGTAAAAATCGGGGTGACAACAATACTGTATCGTGGACAGCATGTTTAAGGGAGCATTTTGCCCCTTAAACATGCATTATTTTATTTCTTAGCGTGAAGCGCTATTGCGTAAAGTTTCATCTGTTTCACCATGGAGAGTAAGCCGTTGGCCCTTGTCGGTGAAAGGTGTTCTTTTAATCCAATCTGATCAATGAAGTATAAATCGGCCTTAGCGATTTCCTCAGGAGTATGCCCTGATAAAACCTTGACCATTAAGCTAACCAGCCCTTTAGTGATAACAGCATCGCTATCGGCCTTGAACATCAATTTATCATCCTCCATTTCGGGATGAAGCCACACTTTAGATTGACAACCTTTAATAATATAACTATCGACCTTAAATTGTTCATCGATCAATGGTAATTCTTTACCTAATTGAATGATGTATTCGTACTTCTGCATCCAGTCATCAAAGAAGGAAAAATCCTCGATGAGCTCATCTTGTATTTCGTTTATCGTCATAATTCTATTTATTACACCAACATAGCCACTGCACGTTCTACCCCCATCGCTAATTTGTCGATCTCTTCTTTGGTATTATAGCACGCAAAAGAAGCGCGTACAGTGCCCGGTATGCCGAACTGCTCCATCACTGGTTGAGCACAATGGTGCCCTGTACGCACAGCAATTCCCAATTTATCCAATATTACCCCAATGTCATAAGGATGGACTCCTTCCACTACG
This sequence comes from Sphingobacteriaceae bacterium DW12, assembly GCA_000783305.1. Classification (GTDB taxonomy): domain Bacteria; phylum Bacteroidota; class Bacteroidia; order Sphingobacteriales; family Sphingobacteriaceae; genus Sphingobacterium. The sequence continues at coordinate 77,844 of JROE01000013.1, forward strand.
AAAGATAATACCGACGATTTGCGAGCTGCTGTACCAATAATTCTTAGTCCAGGGATTTGGATCATCTTTTCTGTTGCATAGGCCAACAATTCCTCTTCATGTGCAGCAATATTCTCCAGTCCTAAGGATTGAATATAATCAATTGCATCAGCTAAGCATATACCTGCTTCGATATTGGGTGTACCTGCTTCGAATTTGAAAGGAAGCTCATTATACGTCGTTTTTGCAAAAGTTACCTCCTTTATCATATCTCCACCACCTTGGTAGGGCGGGATTGCATTTAGCAACGCTTCTTTTCCATACAACACTCCTACTCCTGTAGGGCCGTACATCTTATGCCCAGAAAAGGTAAAAAAGTCAGCATCCAATTCTTGAACATCGACAGCCATATGTTGGACAGCCTGTGCTCCATCAACTAAGACAGGTATCTGATATCGATGCGCAATCTCAATCATCTCCTTAACGGGATTCACCGTCCCTAATGCATTGGAAACGTAGGTAATTGATACAATTTTCGTTCGATCATTCAACAAGTTCTCGTATTCTTCTAGTATCAATTCACCTTTTTTATTCATAGGAATGACTTTCAATTTAGCACCTACTTCATCACACAACATCTGCCAAGGCACTATGTTGGAATGATGTTCCATTGCCGAAATAAGAATTTCATCATCTTTACGAATATGTGCTTTACCAAAACAGGTCGCAATAATATTAATTGCATGAGTAGTCCCAGTTGTGATAATGATTTCATGTTCGTGCGCCGCATTGATAAACTGCTTAACTTTACGACGCGTTACTTCAAAAGCATCAGTGGAAATCTGACTTAAATAATGTACTCCACGGTGCACGTTGCTATTCATATCGGTATAATACTTGACGATAGCATCAATCACCTGCTTCGGTTTTTGTGTAGTGGCACCATTATCGAGATATACTAGGGGTTTACCATTTACTTCCCGAGACAAAATCGGGAAATCAGCTCTGATTTTAGTGATATCTAAGTTTTTCAAAATGTATCTTATTAAAGTAGACAAAGTTAATAGTATTAAATCAGAAATAAGTCAATTGACTGTATTCTTTTAAACCCAATCTCTCATTTTACTCCCCTACCTTCTAGAACTCCGTTCACGTTTTCACCACCAATCGCTCAAATAGTCATTTCTACAATACACTCACACGTTCGGTTTCATATGTAGAATAATGTCCGATTTGATTGTCACCTATCTCCCATCTTTCCTCCTGCTTTGCTGGCTGCAGCACCATTTCACTCCCCTTACCCTCACCACATTATCCATTGCATCTCTGTAATCGAAACACATTTTTACGCTGGAAATTATCGAAGTATTAAAAAATTATTAGGCATTATTTAATTATCTTTGTGTTGTTATGCAAGAGTTAAACCAACAAATCCCCGAAGGATCCCGTAAGGAGGTCATGAAATACTTGGAGCCTTTCATGCTTAATGAAATGAGCGAATATCTGAAACCTGTTGAGGATATGTGGCAGCCGGCTGATTTCCTTCCAGATTCGTCACGGGATACATTCTTTGAAGAAGTGAGGGACTTACAGGAGAGCGCAAAAGAGTTGTCTTACGATCTCATGGCCGTATTGATAGGTGATACACTCACTGAAGAGGCGCTCCCCACTTACGAGTCTTGGCTTACTATGGTGGAAGATGTTGAAAAAAACGAACAAGGAGGTTGGATGAAGTGGGTCCGTGCATGGACTGCAGAAGAAAATCGCCATGGCGACCTCTTAAATAAATACCTTTACTTGACGGGACGTGTCAATATGCGCGAATTTGAACGGTCTGCCCAATATTTGATTAAAGATGGATTTGATATTGGTACAGGCAGTGATCCTTATCGTAATTTTATATACACTTCCTTCCAAGAGATTGCGACCAACGTGTCCCATCGTCGTGTGGCGGGACTGGCCAAAAAACATGGAGACAAGCTTTTAGCCAAAATGTGTGGGGTTATCGCCGCTGACGAAGCTCGGCATGCCAAAGCTTATATGTCATTCATTTCTAAAGCATTGACAGTTGATGCCAGCGAAGTAGTGTTGGCTTTTGAAGATATGATGCGCAAAAAAATTGTCATGCCCGCACAGTTTTTAAGAGAGACAGGGGAGCCACAAGGTCAAGCATTTTCGCATTTCTCCGATGCCGCACAACGATTGGAAGTGTATACCGCAGTAGATTATGTAGACATTCTCAAAGAGTTAAATACAGACTGGAACTTGGACAAATTAACAGGATTGAATGAAAAAGCCGAAAAAGCAAGGGATTATTTACTCAAACTTCCCGATCGCCTTTTAAGACTTGCCGACCGTATGCAGACGCCCATAAAAGAGTACAAGTTCAAATGGATTTATGGATAAAGCTGAGATCGCATTAGAGGGAGGGTGTCATAACCGTTTTTTTTATAACGGAATATATTGAAGCGTCGGATAATCTGACGCTTTTTTTATATAATTGCTATATACAAATGATTAGGTCTCTCTGCCCTTTATTAACTGTTGAGTACATAAATAGTTCGCCTCTATTTCTACATGGAGAAATCAGGTTCAAATCAAGTAATTGAAAAATGAAATACAGACAAATCCACAACAATTCGATCAATCAGATTATGCTGATCACTATTACAATTTTGATCTGCATTTTGATATTCACCAACCTTTCTTACTACCTCCCTGGTTTTTTAGGAGCTGTAACATTGTACATTCTTTTTCGCAATTTCTTTTTCAAGCTGACGGAGCGACGCAAATGGAACAAACCACTCGTCAGTTTGCTCTTTATCCTCATCACGATTATTTTTATTGTCTTACCAACTTGGGGGCTCATCAGCTATATTACACCTCAATTGACATCCCTTGTTGGCGACAAAAACGATATCGTAAAAAACTTCAACTCAATCAAAAATTATGTGGAGACAGTCCCCATTCTAAAAAATGTAGACCTGTCCGAAGAAGCACTATTGAGCGTTCTACAAAAATTGACTAAATACCTGCCTAACATTCTAAATTCGATTGCCGAAGTGGGCGTCAATTTGCTTGTTGCCTTATTTGTCCTATATTTTATGTTAGTCAATGCCAAGCGGATGGAATCCACGATCTACCATGCTATCCCCTTCTCGCAACAAAGCAAGCAAGAGCTCTGGAGTGAAGTAAATATGATGGTTAGGTCCAATGCAATAGGGATACCTATATTGGCTTTATGTCAAGGCTTTGTAGCCGTACTCGGCTATTGGTTACTGGGCGTTGAAAACCCTATATTTTGGGGCGGGATGACTGCACTATCTACCATTATTCCCGTGTTGGGTACAATGACTGTATATGTTCCCCTATCTATTTTTCTATTGGCCAATGGTCAGGTGGGAAATGGACTAGGCTTACTTGCTTATGGCTTTATAGTAATAGGTGGTATAGACAATGTGCTCCGCTTCACCATCCTAAAGACATTGGGCAATGTTCCCCCATTGATAACCGTATTCGGAGTATTGCTCGGTTTAAAATTGTTTGGGATGCTGGGTGTTATCTTTGGCCCTCTCATTCTTTCCTCCGTTGGCGTATTATTAAAGGTGTATAGCAATGAATATGGAAAGTCGTCTCCCAACCGAGATGATGAACCACAGATACCCACCTAACCCGAAGGAGAAACCATATTTTTGCAAATCCAGACTATTACATGTCACTGTCATAATACGAACTATTGCCGTATAAACATGTATTTTTTTCCTAGTTTTGAACATAATTTTCATTACAACAGGATCTGTATATAGGCACCTCTCTTTCAGAGGAATAACATGTTTTATATTAAACGATCAAGAAAAAGTAACATACATATGAATAAGAAATTCATTTTAGGACTGATTGGAATAGCTTTTAGCGCTCTTCTTCTTTCTTGCAATAGCGAGAACAAGTCTAGTGAGCAACAAGAAGCTAACAGCACTACAGAGACTGCCGCAGATCCGCATGCGAGCTCGTCCGCACATCAACAACAGTCTGCAGCTCCTGCCATGGTAAAAGAAGTAGCAAAAAAACTTCCTTCTGATTTCACCTTCTACAAATTAAAATCAGGTATAAGCTTCAACAACATCGACCTTGCAAAAGACAAAAATTCGGTTTTTGTATTGTTCGATCCGGGATGCAATCATTGCCAGCACGAAGCTACCGCACTTTCTGAGAATTATGATCGTATCAAAAACGTAAACATTTACTTCGTTTCGATGAATGATCCAGCTTTGATGGCCTCTTTTTTAGACAGCTTTGGTCCTAAATTAAATGGTAAAGCCAATATTGAAATGCTTTATGATAGAAATCAAGACTTTATTCAGAAATTCCACGTACCGGCACAATTTCCAGCTAACTACGTGTATGGTCCAGATGGTCAGCTTAAAGAATACTGGGAGGGCGACAGAAATATCAACGAAATCATAGCAGCATATACTAAATAATTGATGATAAAGGTTGCAATCAATGGGTTTGGCCGAATAGGTAGACACACCCTTCGCAATATTTTAATTCGAAATCTGGATCAAGATCTTCAGGTCGTTGCTATCAATGACCTGACGGATACCCAGACGCTGTCACATCTTTTCAAATACGACTCCGTACACGGTCCATTTCAGGGCACTATCGCTTTTGATAACGACCACCTTATTATCAATGGTCGATATATACGCGTGTTCAAGGAGAAGAGCCCAGAGGCTCTCCCTTGGAAGTCCCTTGAGATTGATGTAGTCATTGAGTCAACAGGGCACTTCACCAGCAAAGAAAAAGCCAATCTACATCTGATAGCTGGAGCTAGAAAAGTTATCATCTCCGCCCCACCAACAGATAAAGAAATCCCAACCATTGTATTGGGCATCAATGACACCACATTTGACCTCTCTACCGCCATTATTTCTAATGCTTCCTGCACCACCAACAATGTGGCACCAATGGTAAAGATTTTGGATGAAAATTGGGGAATTGAAGATGGATATATCACCACCGTGCATTCTATGACAGGTGACCAAAATCTACATGATGCTCCCCATCGGGATTTACGCCGGGCCAGAGCAGCATCCTCGTCGATTATCCCGACTACCACTGGAGCTGCAAAAGCCATCACCAATGTATTTCCACACCTCGAAGGCAAATTGGGTGGCGCTGGAATACGTGTTCCCGTGTTAAATGGGTCGCTTACAGACTTTACCTGTACACTTAAACATCGGACATCCGTGACCGAAATCAATAAAAAATTTAAGGAGGCTGCCGAAGGCCAGCTCAAGCATATATTATATTATACAGAAGATCCCATCGTCTCTGTAGACATCATTAACAACCCTTATTCTTGTGTTTTTGATGCACAATTAACCTCCATAGTCGGTGGCTTAGTCAAAGTTGTAGGATGGTACGACAACGAATTTGGCTACTCCAATAGATTAGTAGATCTCTTGGTCCGAGTCAATAGCCTATAATCCTACATTTCGCGTTCGACTCCCAGACCGAAGAGCGCGAAATCATACTTTACAGGGTCATTAGGGTCTAATATCCTCAAATTTTCCGTGAGCTCCATCGCTGTCTTCCAATTTACTTTATCATAGGTTATCAGCCCAAATTTTCGTGCGACACGTTCTACATGTAGGTCACATGGGCATATCAATTTGCTAGGTGTAATTTTTGTCCAGATACCAAAGTCCACACCTTTGTTGTCACAGCGTACCATCCACCTCAAGAACATATTAATCCGCTTGACAGTAGACTTTTGAATTGGTGCGCTAATGTGCTTTCTAGTTCGCAAGGGAAAATCCGGCAACGAAAAGAAATACGATTTAAATTCATTTAAGGATTTTTCGATATTCACATCTTCACTATCTTCTTGCCCTATTAGAAATGCATCTTCCAGTGAATCGAATCGGGAATAGTGAAACTTGAAAAAAGAAATGAAATACAACAAATCGGTATCATTAAACGTCCGATGCTTAAACCCCAACAATTGCTTCAGGTCCGTCTCTTGATGATGCAAGATAAAGTCATATGGGTTCCCGTCCATACGATCGATTAATTCTTTACACTTATTGATGATGGTCTTTCGTTGGCCCCAAGCCAAGATTGAGGCAATAAAGCCCATAATTTCGATATTCTCCCGTTCTACAAATAAGTGTGGAATGGATATGGGATCGTGAGGGATGAACCCGACATGATTATATTCATCGACCTTTTGATCGAGGAAGTCTTTAAGATTGAAATCAGACATAAGGATAGAACACTCGCTTCGATATCCGAAGCGAGTGTAAATATATTATTTTAAGCTAGTGCTTGTTTTAAATCAGCTATTAAATCATCCGCATCTTCGATTCCAACAGATAAGCGTAGCAAATTATCAACGACACCGACCCGTTCACGTGCTTCTTTTGGGATGGAACCATGCGTCATTGTCGCTGGATGGTTAATCAGAGACTCTACTCCCCCCAATGATTCTGCAAGGGTAAAAACTTGAAATTGTGAAGATATCCTGAATGTTTCCTGCAAATCAGCATCCTTCAATACAATAGAAATCATCCCCCCAAAATCTTTCATCTGCTTCTTAGCCACTTCGTGCCCGGGGTGATCCTCAAATCCAGGCCAATAGATCGTTTCAATCTTAGGGTGATTCTTTAGATAGGTAGCCACTTGTCGAGCATTAGCACAATGTGCCTCCATGCGTAGATGCAAAGTCTTGACACCTCTCAAGGCCAAAAAAGCGTCTTGAGGACCTGGGGTACCTCCCACTGCATTATAATAAAACCACAATTTTTTGTACAGATCATCGTCATTCAGTACTAGCGCACCCATTACGACATCTGAATGGCCATTGATGTATTTCGTTGCCGAATGCATCACGATATCCGCTCCCAAATCCAACGGGTTCTGCAAATAAGGAGATGCAAAGGTATTGTCTACCACATACAAGATATTGGCCGCTTTGGCCACTTTGCCAATCGCTTCGATATCTGCTAATTTCAGCGTCGGATTAGTCGGTGTCTCCACCCAAATAAGAGAGGTTTTAGCCGTTATAGCCTTTTCCACCTCCGTGACATCAGAGGTGTTGACAAATTTAAAAACAATACCATATTGTTCGTACACTTTGGTAAAAATACGGTACGAACCACCGTAGAGATCATCACCTGTAATCACTTCATCTCCCGGCTTCAATAGACGTAAAACACAGTCTGTAGCTGCCATGCCACTTGAAAAAGCTAAGCCATGTTTACCATTCTCCAGAGCCGCTAGACAATCTTCCAACGCTTTGCGCGTAGGATTTGTACCTCGGGAATATTCAAACCCCTTATGATCTCCCGGAGCTGCTTGTTGATATGTAGAGGTTTGATATATCGGTGTCATTACTGCACCTGTTGTAGGATCAGCTTGTTGACCAGCATGAATAGCCTTTGTCGCAAATTTATAAGCCATCTTCTAATGAATTAGTAAGTTGTAAACTTAGATAAAATGCTTTGTATTCACAAGCCGTCACCCATGCTATCGAAGGGCTCATGTTCGTCTCTGAAACATGTGATAAACAGAATGTAAATAATGGACAAAAGAGTACTATGCCCAAACGGGCCGTAATCAAAGTGCTACGCGATCGTGTATTAAAAATCTAATGGCGAGGGATATTTAAATGTATAGTTCAGTTCGTCTTGTAACGACGCACCAAGCACTACTTTCTGAAATGATTCGTCATTTTGAAAGGATTTAGGTAGTGCCATACTATTTTTTAGAGCAGAGGCGATGACCACATCCCTTTTCAATGGATGTTCGGGTGCCACAAGATTATAAATCGGTTGACGCAAAGAGCTTCGAAAAGCCAATTCCAATAAGGCCATGACATCATCAAGATGAACGAAATTTGCCCGTTGAGCACCAGTAGTGCATACCCTATTCTCAAAGTATTTGGCAAATATTCTATTCTTACCAAACAATCCTCCCAATCTGAAAACATATGCATTGCTCAACAGTTGCATGCTACGCTCTGCAAGCCTCAATTTTTCGTTAAGATCGCCCTCCTCCAAACTAGCTTCATCTATACGAGCAGATATGTCCGGATAAATTCCCACAGAACTTAGAAAAATTAGCTTTTTATAATGAAGACGGGCCAAAAAAGTATGAACGTGTTCAAACCTTGTCTTCAGCACTTCAACAGAATGACGATTGGTTGCTGGGATGCTTACCAAAATAAAATCAAAAGTTGCAGGCATTTCCTCAACAGGAAGGTCATTCGTATCAAAATCATATTGAAAAGCAAAAATACCACTGTCTTGAAGACAATGGTATTTTTCTACGGAGGTTGTAGAAGCCCAAACTTCATGCCCATCTGCCAACCATTTGTCAGCTACAGATTGACCTACCCAACCACAACCCAGTATAAGATATCGCATATAGTTATTTAGTATGGCGTATGGAGATTGAACGTATTAAAAAGAGCTCCAAGTAACTCTTATCGATTTCCATTACTTGATAACTTTCTAACTCAATAACACTTTTACTTCTGTTAATACGCTTTTGCAAATAGAACACGTTTATTCGAAGGCTTGCCCGTAAAAATACAGACACCAGCTTCTTCCTTCGCGTCCAAAGGCACACATCTAATCGTTGCCTTCGTTTCCTCTTTGACCCTCTTTTCAGTCTCCACTGTTCCATCCCAATGACAAGAGATAAATCCGCCTTTGGTTTCCAATACTTCTTTGAACTCCTCGTACGAATTCACTTCCGTAATATGTCCATCTCTATAATCTAGCGCTTTTTGAAAGATATTTTCTTGGATGGTGTCCAGTAGAGTTGTAATGTGTCCCGATAGCCCTTCCTGAGCTACGGTTTCTTTCGTTTGGGTATCCCTTCTTGCTAATTCGACAGTTTTATTTTGCATGTCGCGCGATCCCACCGCTACTCGCAAAGGCACGCCTTTCAATTCCCATTCCGCAAATTTAAATCCCGGGCGTTGGGTATCACGATCGTCATATTTAACCGAGATATCTTTTGTTTTCAATTCGGAAACCAACTGGTTGACAAACACATCGATGTTAGCCTTTTCTTCATCCGTTTTATAAATAGGTACGATTACCACTTGAATAGGGGCCAACATAGGTGGTAATACCAATCCTTGATCATCCGAATGCGCCATGATTAAGGCTCCCATTAATCGGGTAGAAACACCCCAAGAGGTAGCCCATACATGTTCAAGCTTTCCTTCTCTAGAAGTGAATTTAACGTCAAATGCCTTGGCAAAATTCTGTCCCAAAAAATGTGATGTACCAGCCTGCAATGCTTTACCATCTTGCATCAATGCTTCTATACAATAGGTATCCAAGGCCCCAGCAAATCGCTCATTTTCAGTCTTCCTACCTCTTATCACAGGCACTGCCAAATATTTCTCAGAAAAATCGGCATATACATCCAACATTCTTTCCGCCTCTTCAATAGCTTCTATCTCAGTAGCATGGGCCGTGTGTCCCTCTTGCCACAAAAATTCTGCAGTCCGTAGAAACAAACGTGTACGCATTTCCCAGCGAACCACATTGGCCCACTGATTAACCAAGATTGGAAGATCACGATAGGATTCAACCCAACCTCTATACGTATTCCAAATAATAGTTTCCGAAGTAGGACGCACGATTAGTTCCTCTTCCAATTTTGCGTCTTCATCTACAATGATATTGCCATTTCCGTCATTCTTAAGCCTATAATGAGTCACAACAGCGCATTCTGTTGCAAACCCCTCTACGTGAGAAGCCTCTTTAGAAAAAAATGATTTAGGAATAAATAAAGGAAAGTACGCATTACTGTGACCGGTATCTTTAAATTTCTTATCCAAAATGGCCTGTATACGTTCCCAGATGCCATATCCGTATGGTTTGATGACCATGCATCCTCTCACGGCTGAATATTCGGCTAAATCTGCTTTAATTACCAGATCGTTGTACCACTGCGAATAGTCTTCAGCGCGGCTTGTAATTCCTTTACTCATATATATTTATTCAAAAAATTGTAACATTCTATGATTAATTCTCGTCTTTATAAGATACGAACGGATTAAAATCCGTAATTTTAAATATTTTACAAATTACGTTAAACTAATCGTTTAATTTGGCGTCTAAGATAGTAAATTAGACTGTATTGTCGAAGGTTAACAGACATGGAAATCATGAATCGAACATGAGCATACGCTCACAAACATGTATGAGATGGTCATGATAACTTCATTACAAATGAATAAAAAAAAATTAAGATGAAAAAAAATAGATTATTATTCGGTGGGTTGACGTTAGTTGCTGTGCTCGCACTCAGCTCTTGTTCAACCAGCAAGCAAATCACCTACAGGGATGATGTCTATAATAACCAATCTAAAGCTCAACGGGTATATCAGAGTCCAGATTATTATTATACCGACGAAGATCAATATGTACAGCGTGATGAAGGCTACTATTCAGATGAGTATTCAGATGAAGAATACAACGATGATATAGGAGAATTGGAGTATGCAAATAGAATCAATCGCTTCTATTATGCCGCTCCTGGAATGTCCTACTACGACCCATGGTTCGATCCATGGTATGGTTATAGTGGATTCGGCCTAGGAATGGGATTCGGCGGAGGATTCGGATTTGGTGGAGGTTGGTCTCTTGGTTTCAACTGGGGATATAATCCTTGGGGTCCCGGCTACTATGGTTGGGGTGGATATCCTGGCTATGGTTGGGGCAACTATTGGGGATACAACTCGTATTACAATTCATGGGGCCACCCTTACTATGGTGGCGGATATTATGGTGGCGGACACAATCACTATTGGGGTGGCGGTCATCGCGTAGCCTCCAATCGTTCTACTGCTTATAGAAATACATATACCAGCGGTAGAGGTTCTGCCAGAAGTTCAAGCTATAGAAATACGTCAAATCGATCGGCAACAGCTAGAAGTGGCGGTAGAGGAACAGCTGTAAGTAGAGATGCAAACGGTCGTATCACAGGTGCCACTACACGCTCAAGAAGCGGAGAGGTACGAAGTTCAAACCGTAGTACAAATGGAGCCGTGACTTCCGATCGTTCTAGCCGTACAAGAGACAGCTACAACAATGGCACAACATCAAGAGACAACAATAGGGCCACTTACCCATCTAGCTCGACTAGAACCCGTTCAACAGAGCGTGCTACGCCAAGCTCTCGTTCTACAAGTCCTAGTTCTCGCTCGACAAACCCTACTTCACGTCCTGCTGAAACTCGCAGTGCACCTTCCAGTCGGTCTACAGGCAGATCATCTGAACCTGCATCGAGACCTTCCTATACGCCTTCATCTTCATCAGGTAGGTCATCTGGTGTAAGCAGCGGAAGCTCTTCAAGAGGAAGCAGTGGAGGTGGTGCCTCAAGCCGTTCTACAAGATCTCGTTAATTATCCAATAACAAAATAATAGTCAATATGCATCAAGCGTATTGACTATTATTTTGTCATCCAATGATGTAAATTATATCAGATACATGAATTTAAAACATTTACTAAGCTCAACACTATTTATCGCAGGTGTCCTAGGAACTGCCCATGGACAATTCAACAAAGAAGCCCTTCTTTTTTCTCAGGAATATAAAGGAGGTACAGCACGCTTCAAAGGAATGGGTAATGTACAGACAGCCTTAGGTGGTGACATCAGCTCCATATCAGGCAATCCAGCTGGTTTGGGTTTCTTTGGTCAATCTGACATTGCTGTAACCTTTAATTACTTTAATAACAACGCCAAGACAAATTACTTTGGCCAGAATAATTCCAGAGATCAAAACCGTTTTCAGATTGATAATGCAGGGGCTGTCTTTCATTTTCCATCTGCAAGAGGTATAGGTGATGATTTAACTCAGGGATGGTTAAACTTCAATGTGGGACTTAGCTACGACAAGACCAACAACTTCGCAGAGAAGGTTTTTTACTCCGGCACTAATCCCGAAAGTACGATAGGCCAGTTTTTTTCCGACGATGCCTATCGCTCGCCAAATTCGGATTGGGAAAGAAGTCTCATTGGCTCCAAATTTATCACTGGCTATCCTGACATTGATAAATCAGGTTATTTCCCTATCGCAAAACAGAATGGAGACAAGTATCAAGAAAATGAATTGATTAGCAAAGGAGATCGCTCAAAGACCTCGCTATCATTCGGAGCGAACTACAGCAATACGTTGTTCATCGGAGCTACTTTTTCGATGACATCTTTCCGGTATACGACTTATCAACGATTTACGGAAGAAGGCACAACCAAAAATGCGGCAGAAGTTAAGGCCGAAAATCCAAACTCCGTATTCTTAGATCCCACAAAATTAGAAAATAAGTATCTCGATGTTGCATATGCTGTGGACGATTATCTAGACCAACATTCCGAAGGTTCGGGATTCGACTTTAAACTAGGTATGATTTACAAACCGGCTGTAGACTGGAATTTAGGTGTCACGATTAAAACTCCGACCTGGCTTACGGTGCAAGACGACAAATTCTTCACAACAGACTTCACCTACACAGGCAGCGGAACGGCGTTACAGGGAGCTCAAATCAAAGATCAGTCTCCAGATGATATTCGCATCATTACACCATTTGAATATAGCTTAGGGGTTACCAAATTTTTCCCTAGAGGTCTACTGACAGTAGATGCTGATTTGACAGACTATTCGACTACTCGATTCAGGTCCATCAATTTTCCGGATCAACAATTCGAAGACAACATGAAGGCCTCTGTAAAAGACACTTACAAAGCTGCGATTAATGCAAGAATCGGTGGAGAATACCTAATTACCAACATATTAAGTGGTCGTGCCGGATTCAATTATTACGGAAACCCATACAAAAATGCTGACTATAGTCACTACTCAGGCTCTGTTGGACTTGGATTAAAACTCACAAACGCGCTATACTTAGATTTAGCGGTGGTACAAGACAGGTTCAAACATTACGAAAGTCCATATGTATTTGACGAAGAATTTTGGGGTGGCGCCAGTCCAGTAGCCGAAATCAAGAATAATCGTACAAGTGCAGTCTTGACCTTAGGCGCAAAATTCTAGTAACATATAATTATAAAAAAGAATGGGCTACTTGATTTAGGTAGCCCATTCTTTTTTATAATTATGCATCCAATTCCTCTATTTTACGGACGAAGAGATTATAATTTTCATGCTTTTCTACATAAACCTGTGCCCCCACCTCGATAAATCCATCTAAGGCCACCGCATCATACCACACACCTTCGATTTCAATCTTACCGGAAGGTCTTAGCACTGTCTTAGCAACACCCTGTTTATGCAGCAGACTAGTTTTATGGATAGAAGAGGTATACCCTTCGCCTGATTTTTGCTCATCTTGGAGCACCAATCTTTTAAATGCAGAAGACTTCAAAATATTCTTCCCAAAAATCACCATCAATATGACGGCTAATATCATTGAACCAATTACAATCATAAACGAATTAAAAAGCATCCCTGGATGCGCTAATTTAAAATCAAAATAATCATTGGACACCATGCTAAAGGCAAGTCCACATACCAAACAAAGAATGCCCAGCACACCTGCAACTCCAAACCCCGGAATCACAAAGATTTCCAAAGCGATCAACACAATACCAATTATAAATAGAGCTATCTCCCAATGTGCAGCAAGCCCCTCCATATACAAAGGTGCAAAAAATAATGCTCCAGCCACAAGGGCGACGACCAATGCAAATCCAATACCTGGCGTTTGCATTTCCGCATAGATCCCTCCAATAATCAACAATATCAATACACCACTCACCATTGGATTAATTAAAAACCCTATAATGGCATCTACCACAGTCGTTTTATGTTGTGTTACCACAGGTTTTTCGAACTTGAGCGCTACAAAGATATCTTTTTCTGAAACTACTTCTGCTTGTGCTATACCGGATTTTACAGCCTCTCCAGCCGTCATCGTTAAGAGCTTGCCATCCGGTTTTAGCGTAGGTATAGAAATAGAAGGGTCTACAAATGCCTCGGCAATCCTTGGATCCCTTCCCTTGGCCTCGGCTGTGGCACGCATCAAACCGCGCATATAAGACTGATACTTTTCGGGTAATATTTCACCTTTGGCATCCACAACACTTGCCGCCCCTATACTCGCACCTTTTTGCATGAATATATGGTCCGACGCTATGGCAATCAAAGCACCTGCCGAAGCTGCATTATGATTGATATACACAATAGTCTTTACACTAGAATTCAACAATGCGCTACGGATAGAGTCCGCATAATTAACTGCTCCACCAAAAGTATCCATATCGATTAAAATATAGTCTGCCTTAACGTCAAGCGCATTTTGATAAGCATTTTTATAAACCCGCCAAGCGTTAGGACCAATCTCATCCTTGATCTGGACTTTGTAAATCTGTTGTGCTTGAATGGTTGTTATGCCAAAACATAACATTAAGCCTAGAAAGGTTAAAAAGCTTTTCGTAAATTTGTTCATATATTCAATCATTAACTGGTTGAAATTTGTGTTGAGCGTAATGGTTAAATATACAATTAATAAAGCATTTGAGAAAAAGTTTTCGAGTCCTATCTGGAAGATCGAAGCTGATACTGATGCTCGGCTATTGGCCATAGAGACACGCAACCAGGTAGACACCACACCCTCCTTCCATGTCATAGATTTTGAAGGACATTCGTTGATGGATGATTTTAGACTTAAGACTAAGGAGTGGACATTGGCTGAGATTCAAAAAGACTACCTTATTTTAAAAAAAATCGGGGCTAATGCGCCGCAAGCTTCAGGTATTCTCGTTGTTCACATCCCTTCGCGGCATATTGCCCACGAGTGGCACCATTACCTCTTAGTCGATATTTTTAAGAACGTATTGAAAGTCAGGCATCATACCATTAGTGCTGGCTTTGAAGAATACTTATCTCTAAGTTCTGGTCAGCACCTTCGTCTTCCTGAAATCGATATTGCTTATTGTTCAAATCACATCAATTTCCCACTTGCTTATAATGGTATACTTCCAGATTTTTTGCAAAAGAAAGAACATGAGGATACTATCTGGATTAGCAAAGTCAAGCACAACTTCATCTGGTGCTACCACACCAGAGCTGAAAATGGATACACCTTGGATATTTTGTTATCCGATAAATTTAAAGAGTTACAAAAAATGACGGTGTTGGATAATATGATAAAAATGATTCCCCAACCCTATTTCCAAATAAACGAACAATTATTTCTCATGTCTTATAATAAACAGGAAATTGTTTCGTATTTAGTATAATTGCATAATTTTAACATGAACAAACTATCGAAATCTACTATTTTTAAAAAAATAGCATTTGTTGCTTTTGCAAGTTTTTCTATTCCGAATCTTTACGCAACCTCAGACAAACCCTACACCTTACTTAAGGATTCTGTTGGCGTTGAAAATATCAAAGGCGAGGTTTATATTCTCCATAAAGTAGAACAAAAAGACACGTATTATAAACTTAGCCGACAATATAATGTGGTGGTCAAAAATATCATGTCCACCAACAACAGTAAAGATCTACGTCCCGGTGATATCGTCAAAATACCGACTGGGAGACCTTACCAGCAGCAAGAGAAAAACACGAGTACTGTAAAAGAGGTTATAAAAAGTCAAATCAATGCGGCCCAGCAAGGTGATTTTACAGAATACAAAGTTGGCAAGAGCGAAACGTTGTATGCCATTTCTAAAAGATTTAGCATATCTGTAGATGATATCAAGAAATTCAATAACCTTAAGAATAACGCTGTCAAAGAGGGGCAAATCTTAAAAATCCCTAACACCGCGCTTCCTGAACCTATCGAAGAGCCAAAGATAGTAGTGACACCTATTGATACTACACGTGTCGAGAATAAAGAGCGAGATTCATCTTACAACGAGATTTCGGCCAACAAATATGGGATTCGTGAGAAAAAAGAAAGAGGGATAGCCGTGTGGATGACAAATCTAAATTCGGAAGGAAAAAGTAACCTTGCTCTCCATAAGACAGCCCCGATCGGTACTATCCTCAAGATTACCAATCCGATGACAAATAGTGTAACTTATGCAAAAGTTGTCGGCAAATTCAATGACAACGCAGAAACAGAAAATGCCATCGTCGTACTTTCAAAATCTGCGGCAACTTATATTGGCGCCTTAGACAAACGTTTTTTGGTAGAAATAAATTATGGCGTACCTTTGGAGCAATAATATAAGTATGTAGTGGCTTACGACTAGCACATTCTGTTTCTCAAGAGCCATATTTTTGATTTAATAAATGGATAACAAACCCTTTGTCATTGGGATTGCTGGAAGCAGCGGTTCAGGTAAAACATTTTTCTTAAACAGCTTCCTAAAGCATTTCGGCCCAACGGAAATCACATTGATTTCCCAAGATGACTATTACATACCTGCAAACACGAAGACACAGGAAGAGAATAGACTCTACAATTTTGACATCCCAACATCGATAGACAGACAAGCTTTCTATTCGGACATCAAAGATTTGTTTGACGGCAAAACCATACATAAAGAAGAGTATACGTTCAACAATCCAGCGATTACACCCAAGATGTTGGAAATCAAACCAGCTCCAATCTTGGTTATCGAAGGACTTTTTATCTTTCACTATACAGAAGTCAATGATTTGCTGGATATGCGCATTTTCTTAGATGCTGAAGAATCTATTGCATTGGAAAGAAGACTTAGACGCGATTTGATAGAACGTGGTTACGATCGAGATGACGTCCTTTACAAATGGATCAACCATGTTGTACCTTCCTATAACGAATACTTATTGCCTTATCGCGAATTGTGTGATAAGGTCATTATCAACAATATTGACGACCCCGAACCTATCTGGGAAATCACTGACGATATTTGTAAGGAAGTACGGGCTCGCATTGCACAAAAATAGTTGCAAAAACTATAACATCTGATCACATATACATCTATTGTTTCACGCCTTACTACGCTCATACATATAGAATGAGAATTTGCTTCCAATTTTGAGAGGACAGCCAATAGCTATACAAAAAGACCGGCATATGCCGGTCTTTTTGTATCATATAGTTTTTATAACTTTGCTTAAAAAGCGTAGCGAATACCCAGCTGGACCTGGAAAGGATTTCCAGAATAACCTTTAGCGCCAACAGAATTCACGCTATAGACAAACTCCTGTTTTGCAGCATCAAAAGAGTTTACTTTGTACAGTGTCTGATTACCCAAAGAGTGATTTATTCCCCATTCTTTGTTCAACATATTCCCGAAATTGAAAATCTCAGCCGACAATTCGATACCGTGAGTCTTATAGAAACGGAAATTTCTGGCAATCCGGATATCTACCGTTCCATAGAAGCTGTTTTCGCCAGCATTGCGTTCGGCAATACGACCCCTATATTCATTCAATACATTCTTCAAACTTTCGCTCGCCTCTGGATTGTCCATGATACCATTGAATCCCTTGATAATGCCTTCGGGAAGATTGGTATCCTTCCAATCAAAGATGTAAGCCAAGTCATTATCAGGAGTCACAAAGTCACCATTGGTATTGGCTCCAGAACGAATGGTGTAGCGAGTTCCACCAAGTCCGGTATAACGCACACCGACTTGTACCCCAAAGAATGTTGGCAGAGTACCATAAGCTACCACCTTATGTCTAAACTGATTATCCGAGTACGTGATGGCGCTCAAGTCACGTGGATCATCCACGACCGGTTGTGCCAATGTTGCAGTATTAGCCACATTACCATTGTATGAAGTATTATCTTTCGTGTCATTCCAAGTATAACTGGCCGTGATACTTCCATCTTTAAAATAATTGTATGTCGCGTCCACTACCACAGCATATTGATTAATCTTACCTATACTTGTCAATTCCAATACACGGCCCAACTTACTAGACTTGCGTCCATCTTTCCAATCCGGCTGTCCGGTCTTAGTATCAATTTTATCCGCCTGGACGAATACTCCACGATTGGCCTCATTCGCTAGACGAAAGAAAGGCTGGTCGACCATGTTGCGTTCCACATACGTATAATTATTGCGGCCCAAGGTCATGTATCCGGTAATCCCTACCTTAAGTCTATCCGTAATGAACTTGGTGTAGTTGATATTCGCTTTGTATACTGTTGGCACCTTCACGTCCTCACCGGTATAGTTGATTGTCGGTAGTTGGTGGGCTGCCAAAGATGGGATACTATTAGGATCGTTACGATAGGCATTAAAGTCAGGTGTAGGCACATCACTACCGCGTACATCTACTGTGGCTAGGTTAGAGCCGTCGAATGTCAAGTTGTTAATGATGACATAGTTATTTAGATCTGATGCAAATATTCCCGCCCCAAGACGTAGGTAATCAGTTTGGTTTTCGTTGATATCCCACGAAAACTGCAAACGAGGTTGTACGATGAAGGAACTAATGCCATTATCGGTACGAATGCCAAGCTCATCGTATACCATTTGATTGAAGTTCGCTTTTGGATAAGAAGCATAGTCCATGCGTACACCTGCTGTCATCTCCAAACCAGACATTAGATTTTTCTTCATTTGCCCGTATAAACCGATGTTTGCAATAGTGCCCTTTACTGTGATATCATCCTTTAAAGGTACTTCTCTATAGTAACGGTAAGGACGTAGGGCTTCAAAATTGTCCAAAGCAGGAATCTCTGCTGCAGTAGCAGTCTTGGCTGTGGTTGTAAAGTGAAAGCGACCGTTAACCTCTGAACCATAAACCGAGCTTGAACGCGTAGCCATCACGTCTGCACCAAAGGTATACTTAGCAAAGTCCGTATCATAGTACAGGTTATTGGTCAGCTGGAATACATTATTGCGGAAACCCTCTTGCGCAAAGCGATGCCCCCCCAATTGGATATTAGTCGCCAAAGATTTGCCATTAATATCTGAGGAAATATTCTCTACAATAGCACGAGGTATATAATTCTTACCAATCTGATCGCTTTGCGTACTATTTTGATAGACATATAAATATTGAGCTTTCAATTCATTGGTCACACGTGGTGAGATGGAGGTACGTAATGTGGCCAACAAACTGTTGTCAAAGTTTTTGTCATTACCCCATGATTCCAGAATATTGATACTGGTATTGTCTCCCAATCCCATCGGATTGTAATCATACGTCAGGTTGTTGCGGATGGTTAACAAGTTCTTATCATTAAGTTGGTAGTCCAACCTAAGAAAGACCGCATCTGATGTCCTCTTTTTGCCAATAGCACCCGTCTGCGGCTCGTTGGACACCCCGTATTTACTACGTGCTATACCCAAATAACGATCCAATGTCTGAGCATTAATCTTATACAGTTCTTCGTTTGACGCCGAACGGACATCGGCAATCAGTAAAGACCGATTGTCCTGCTGCCGATCCCATACCATAAAATAATGTAATTTGTCTTTAATGATAGGTCCGCCCAACGAAAACCCAAACTGATAGGTCGAGTAATCTCCGATACGCGGATTACCACGGATATCATATTTGCTCGTCAACCAATCGGCACGTCCAAAGCCAAAGACCGATCCGGTCACCGTGTTAGTGCCTGCTTTGGTAGCTGCAGAAATAGTACCACCCCCACTACGTCCAAAGGTAACATCGTATTGGTTGGTCACTACCTTAAACTCACGTACGGCCTCCATCGAAATCGAATAAGGAGCACCACTACGGCTTGTAGTCGAACCTGCCGATGTAGGATTCTTAGCATTCATCCCGTCGATGGTAAAATTAGTGGACGAACCGAGCTGTCCTGAAATGCTTCCCCCTCTGGCCAATGGCGACAGATCGGTCAAGGAGGTGAAATTACGTCCATTGACGGGCAGTGAGCGAATATCTCTCGAGGAGAACGCAGTAGCAGCACCTAAGTAGTCTTTTGTATTCTTCATCGAGTTGGCCTTCACCTCGACGACATCTAGTGAACGGGCACTAGATATCAACTCCACATTGACGCGAGCCACATCGCCCTGATTAAGCTGAATGCCGGCTGCGGACCCCTCCCCTTTCTCCATCGAAAGGACATTAATAGTGTATGGCCCTCCTAACGGAAGCTGTTTGAGGTCATAGCCACCGCGCTCATTTGTAACTGTAGATGTCGTAAATCCGGTTGACTCATTCCGTACTCGTACAGTAGCATTGCTCACGGCTGTACCGGTTTCATCGGTGACACGCCCATTGATTGATGCTTGGGTGCCTTGGGCAAAGGCCTGTGGACCGAATGATAGAGATATCACGGTCAGCATCAATACTAGATAATTCTTAATGGAATGTTGTAGAAGTGTTAGCATAAGCGTTTCTAAAGTTTTGAACAAACTTATCACACCTATATTAACGTAACGCTACCAAATAAACAACATGTTGTTATAATCTGGTTAAATCTTGGTTAACTGATTTATGAAAAAAGCGCCTTTGGTGTAAGGCGCTTTTCAATCATTATTTTTTTGCAGTGATATTCAATTCCATATCAACCTCTTGCGAAATCATCCAATCTTTAGGATCACCTTCCGTGCCGTAAGCCAATCCCCAATCTTGTCTGTTGATCGTAAATTTAGATTGAACACTTACTTCATTGTCTGTAACGACGATTTTTGCAGGGAAAGAGACATTCACAGTCTTATCCTTGATTGTCAAATTTCCACTGATGACATTCGTTGCATCAGCAATCACACTTTTATCTTTTGCAGCATCAAATGTAGCCACACCTGTGATTTCAAACTTAGAGGTAGGGTATTTTTCTACTTCGAAAAAATCTGCGGTTTTTAGATGTCCATCTAAATCAACAGAGGTCTTTCCACCTGATTTTGCAGGATCTACTGAGCTTGCATTTGTCAACACCGAGTTCATGTCAATGACGAATGATCCAGCGGTGATTACCCCTTCTTCTACAGATACTGTACCTTCACTTTTCAATGTACCAAATCGTGGATCGAAACCACCTTTGTGATATCCTTTCCACTGGATTGAACTAACAGCAGTATCTACTGTAAAAGTTGCTCCTTTTTGTTCAGCCACTTGCTGTTCTGTTCCAGTTTGTGCTTTATCTCCGTTTGCGCCTCCACATGAAGCTAATATGACGGACGCTACTGCCGCGATAACTAATAATTTTTTCATTTTATGTTTTTTTAAAATCTGTCGCAAAAGTAATATAGCGATAGTATACAATCGCTATTAGTTTCCTTTTTGAAACTACTTTCCTCTTGGAAACTAATAAGCGTTTCAGTAATTTCACCTTGTAATTTTGTAACCCACAACAACGATAGCGATGAAGAAAAATGCAACCCTCAACAATAGACCTGACTGTAAAGCACGAACAACTGCTATCAGGGACGCCATGGAAATCTTATCCGGCAAATGGAAATTCCATATTTTAGGTACCTTAATGGAGGGGGGGAAAATGCGTTTTATGGACCTGCTTCGGGAGATTGATGGTATCGCAGCCAAAATGCTATCCAAAGAGTTGCAGGATATGGAAATAAATCATCTCATAAGTCGTACAGTCATGAATACTAAACCCATTACAGTTGAATACGAGGTGACCGAATACGGGCGTACACTGGAACCCATCATAGATGAAATAGCCAAATGGGGAGAAGCATACAGGAATGCTATGTTAAGAAAACATAATTCAGATGACTAAGGTATCACAAAAAAAGACTAGAACGATCCCACTAACCAAATTACTACTATATACGCTTCCACCTTATGCCTGACCACCAATCTATAACCCGGATTGGTCACTTTATCAACGCATGCTGAAATTAAATATATATTTATATTTTTACGCCTAATAAGATACAACACATATATGGCATCAGGTTTCTTCGCAATTTTAGATGATATTGCAGCACTAATGGATGACGTGGCTATTACTAGTAAAATCGCCACTAAAAAAACAGCCGGAATATTGGGTGACGATTTAGCTGTCAATGCGGAGAAAGCGACGGGATTTCTTTCTTCTCGAGAATTACCTGTGCTATGGGCCATTACCAAGGGTTCACTGATTAATAAACTCATTATCGTACCCATTGCCTTATTACTCAACGCTTTTTTCCCGGTGGCTATCAAATTCATTTTAATTCTGGGTGGATTCTATTTAGCATACGAGGGAGTAGAAAAGATTGTCGAATATCTCTTTCATCGTCAGAAAAAAGGACATCAGGTGATTGCACAGGCAGAAAGTAACGGTCAAGACGCTGAAAAAGCCAAAATCAAGTCTGCTGTTACAACCGATTTTATATTGTCCGTAGAAATCGTAATTATCGCTTTGGGAACAGTCTTGGACAAAAGTTTAGCATTACAGATTGCCACCGTATCGGTAGTCGCTCTATTGGCCACCGTGGGTGTCTATGGAATTGTGGCGCTAATTGTTCGAATGGACGATGCTGGTCATAAATTAATTACGTATTCAAACGATAAAGGCATGCTTTCCGGAATAGGTCACCTACTGGTTAAATCTCTTCCCGTCATCATCAAGCTTCTTGCCGTTGTAGGTACTGTAGCATTGATATTGGTTTCAGGTGGAATCTTTGTGCACAATATTGACTATTTACACCATATTGCCCCTGATTTACCAGCTGTGGTAAAAGAATTTGCAACGGGCCTACTAGCGGGTATTGTGATTGTCGCCCTCACTATGATCGGAAAAAAAATCTTTGCTCCAGCCAAAGCTCATTAAAATCTACCCGACGCTATAGCACGCTATTCATCCTCAGGTTAGATACCCATTAAAAGGATAACCTATATAGCCTTGATATAATCAGAATGAAGGCTAGACATGGCAACCGGATTGCGGTTTGGATAATCGCACTGTCTTGCTTCCATTTTGTTGATTCTCGATAATTTAGTATCTTGCTATTGATGACCAATGAGCAGTATGCTAAGATCTAGATTTTTACAATCTTTAAATCCAACTCCCCACAAAGAGACAGTCCAATATGACGGCTATCTAGCATTCTTACCCTATACGGGGTATTCATTTGGAGTCGCAGATAAATTAAGCGATGAAGAGGACCCATCCGAGAAAGACACTATCCTCCTTCAACATCGAATTTTACAAAATCAAGACTTCTGCTGGCTAGAACTAAAAGACAGAATTTGCAAACAGGAAATAGAACTTCATTTAAATAAGGGAAACGGTCATCTTTGGATGCTTTTGACAATAATAGGAGATGGAAAGATCGAGCTATCCACTCCCCAATATTTGAAAACACAAAAGCTATTGTGCTACTATACTACCGAAGGAGCACAAACGCTATCCCTTGAGGAGGGGAAAGCTTGGATTTTTATGTTGGGTATAGCCCAGCAACATTTGGCCAATCTTGTTCAAGATTATCCTAAACTAGGGAGTCTTATTCAATCGGCGGACCAACTTAATGATCAGCAAGTTATTGGAAACATGATGGTAAGCAGTAAAATACTTGCCGTTTTGGAAGCACTACGCCGATTTGATTTCAAACCCTTTGCCATCAACTTTCAGCTTGCAGCATGGAACCTCCGATTATGTCAATTGGTTTTTCAAGAATTGACAAACGAAAAAAAAGATGCGAAGGATTACGACATGATACTATATCGCGATTCTTTGGTCTATATACGTGAACACTTTTGGGATTCGGATCTTAATCCAGATAAGATAGCAGAGGCTATGCACGTGAGCCGGCGCAAGCTGTTCCGTGCATTTGCCAATAAGCCTTTGACTGTTAACGGGTATATAATAGAGTATAGGCTGGTCAGTGCTCGAGAGACTTTGCTGAACTCAGACGATACCTTGGCTAGTATATCGTTTTCATTAAACTTTTCTTGCGCAAAACACTTTTCTAGGTTGTTTAAAAAACGATTCGGGATGGGACCAAATGAATTCAGAGAGAAAATGGGAAAACGGAAGAGCTTCGTCAAACATTGGTTCGATTAAGAATAGATTACAACAGGCAAGACAAACTTCTCCACTATTGCTCAATTAAACTTTGTCGTTGATTACAATGAACGCAGTATTGCATCAAACGAACGCTATTATCACGAGAAAGAGATTGCCTTGGAAACCGATCTACACACCTTTACTAAAAAGTAGCAGACGGTATACCTAACATGACACACCTCTGGATTAAACATCTTATTATCTAGCTTTGAGATCGTCACATACCTTACGGCGGTTGTCCAATTAGACCCAAAGAAAGTCCCGTTGGATACAAAAGTGGTCTCGCTTCATCAAACAATCCGCTCATTAAGCACTAAGTTGGGTACATTGGATGTAAAGATGGTCGCATTTGTCCCAGAGGTCATGACCTGTGACTGATATCAACTCAGCCCCAAAAGTGCCTTTACGGCTTCATCTAAACACTTTCATTTAAAAGTAAGATACAAGGTGTCTAATAGTGACAGTAAAAAGCCTAATCCTGTCCAAAAGTTGGCACTATTTACCCCCATTTTCCCTTCACCTCTGTCGTACATTTGTTGAACAATTAAATTTTTTTTAACCTTTTAAATTCATTTATTATGGCAAAGCCAAAAGTAACAACAGAAATCGGATCGGAAGCAAAATTGCTGAAGTACGGAGACAATGTATTGAAAAAATCAACAGAAAATGCGGTACTCTTTCCAGATGCGACCGAGCTAGTGGCGGCATTGAAGACAGAGCTAGATCTGTTCAGGAACAGTGTCGCCGAAGCGAGTTATCGCGACAAGCGGCAGGTCGTCATCAAGAATCAGAATGGTACGGCCCTGCGACAAGCATTGTACCAACTGTCTTTGCATGTAGAAATGGTGGCCAAAGGAGACCCTAACCTGATCTTGGCAGCGGGATTTACTCCTTCGAAACCACGCTCTATACCAGTTGGTATATCACCCAAGCCCACCATCTTAAGCGTGCGCAACCACGAACAAGGGTTAACGATGGTTGATCTCAGCACCAAGGCGTGGAGATCCGCTCGGTATTATCAATTTGAACACCGAATCGTGGGTGCGGTTGATTGGACTGTCACATTGAGTTCCAAATCTAGGATAACTCTCAAAGAGCTCGATCATTTAAAAGAGTACGAGTTTAGGGTATCCTATCTAGGCCCTGACCCTACACCCAATTACAGTGATAACGTCCGTTGCTTTGTGGTATAGCCAATGATGCTAAGGATATCTTCTGATTACTTTTCGAAGCAATCGGAAGATGTCCTTTGTTTTTTGTAAAACTATTGTTTATTTTAAATGTTGATGGAGGCTTTCCTACTAACAGAATCACTGATGTGTGTCTAAAGCCTTTCACCCCTAAGCTAAACTTAAAAATTGCTAGATTATGAATATGAAGAGTGTTGTTATCAATCATCCATTAAGAAAAATCACCTATTTAAAAGAAGAACCATCACTAGAGGGAAAATTAGAACGGACGGCCTTAGCCGACTATCGAAAAGCACATGACCAAGTATGGGAAATGAAAACGCGTTTTGAAAAAGAGCACGCACTCGTATTATTGACGATTATCCAACTTCACGATTTAGAGGATGAAAGAACCGATTTGGCCGATACTTTGGCATTCTATAAAGAAACGATAGATTTTGAAAATCCTAATATTATAGCCGACTTAGAGGTAAAACTTCAAATCGAGCTGCGGGACCACCATCTCCAGGTACAGCACCTGCATCGGCGTATGATTACATTCTACGACAAAATAGCATGCTTAGAAAAAGAATATATTGACATTGCTGATACCTACTACAGCTATGAAAAACCCATAGATCCTTTAAATTTTAAGGTTTTGGACCCGGTTTTTTATCATCATACGGACATGGCTGTCGACGTAGGGACATTGGAAAAAGACCTGGAAGATTTCTTGGCAAAGATGACAGAGGTATATCACCAATTGGATGATTATTTCCAGACCTACAGCGATTTCTATAGTGCTTATAGCACCGCATTGCACAAAACAACACACTTGATCAAATCGGCTCAGATCCTCAGCCCTTTATGGCGAGTAGAGGATTAAAATACAACCCCTTGCAATCCATCACTGCTATAATCACCAGCAGATTTTTCTGGGCATAAACCACAATGACTGCAAATCATCTTTACAACAATTCTATCGGTGACCTGCTAACGCACACGATTGCTAAATTTTACATATTTTTTGAAGTTGTCTTGCTCGGCCAATTCAAAGTATACTTGGTTTTTTTCTTCATTCCCATATATGAACATCGATTTAATCGGTGTCAAATAGTATTCTTTTTCGGATTTATAGTTCGAAAAAAACCATTTAGGATTGTCTACCTTGACAAATACTTGTGCAAACTGGAGGTACTTATGTACAGACACAAGTTCTCCATCAGACAAGGTGAGGCTATCTATTTCTATCTGATTAGCGATACGTTGATGAGTGACCCAATGGTCTAACGTATCAAAACTTATTCTTCCATTTTCAAAATAAGAACCTTTTCTAAAGCAATTAAAATGTCGGACATCCAGAATATTTCCCTTATCAAAATATTCCCGAGAAAAGGAGGAGAACTCAGAAGTTCTCTTGCCGAGCACATTTATCTTAACCTGAGAATAGTACTTTATAGGCGATATATGTATGACCTCTTTAGGGTAAGCTCCTGTTTTTTTGATAAGCAGATAATTAATGCCTATACGTTCAATATTGTTACTAGAGGAACCATCTCCTTGCCTACGCTGTCTTTTTTCAAAATCAAAATACTCGGTATTCGCATAGACGTCAAAATATTTCAAATCGATGGAATCCGCGGGTTGCAAAGTCGGAAGTTGCTGAACATAACTAAACTTCTTTGCACATCCACCAAGAGATATTAGGGACAATATGATACTCATTGCAGTCAATAAGCTCTTCAATCTGATTTCAACTCTCTCTATCATCTTACACAAGTTAATTTTTTTGATTTGATAATATCCCGAAAGCACGTTGGACATCCAGACCCCAATGTCCTGGTGTACTATTGATATGATAAGACATATCACGTCCATAATGGATTAGATTTTGTGGATCGAGCCTATCTTCAGGATTGTATTTTCGGAGCGATATCTCTCCTATATCGTTCAACTTAACTCCTAATCCAACAAAACTGATATTGTATGCATACTGCAGGGTATCTCGATAGTCTACAGTATTATTTCGAAGGCGATTTGCAATACGATAAGCATCGCCGTATTCACCAGTGAATTTGTTAAAACTGAATGATAAGGTATTGACTTGTCCAAGATGTGTGGTAGGAAAATGCCATGATAGCATTACACTACTGGTGTAGTACCGATCTTTCTTATAATTGATTAATGTCTTTCCTAACAACGTAAACGGTTCGGCTCCGTCATTCTGAAAGAAGGCCTGAAACCGGTGGATTTTCACGTTTAAAAAACCTACACGCTGCTTCATTGGTTGTTTTCGATCATCTTTGATTCTGATAAACTGGGTACCGAAAGCAAAGCTACTATGGAAAGGGTGCATCAGTGGCGATTGGTTTAAATTAGCATAGCTGTAAAAAGCTTGGCCTTTATAAAAATCTTTGGCCCATGTAGAGCGACGGTCCAAAGGTCCAATCCTGAAAATCGATGATATCCCCCCGACCAACTCACAGGAGGTGTTAGGCTTATATTTTTTACTATTTGATTTCTTTTCTTGTCTAGTGGAGAGTGTTTTTAGGTTAAAAGCTGCTCCAATCTGTGCATTGGGAAAGGCAAAGTTAAATTCGTATCCGTAACCACCATTCGCAAATATTTTCATCATATAGCCTGTCTCCTGTCTCACACCTACTTGTATACCAATATTAGCACCAAATTGATGTCGAGAGGATGTATGCTGTGCAAGGGCAAATGCTGCAAACGTACTAGCAAACAGGGTGAAGATAAAATAGTTGAATTTCATTGCTGTCTATTTTTATACGCTGCGGTTGTACCTGCTTGACCATAACCTTTGTCGATTAGGAAAAAATTGCTTTTGAAATTGTTCCGTCTTTCATGATTTCAAGTCATTTTATTGGATAGACATCCATTTATTAATCTGCGCTATTGCATCCAAATTATAAAGAATCCCTGCATTGCTGCTCCCGAACCCCGATCGATGAATACCTGTAAGAATGCATTTACCATCACGTACTACCCACAGAGGAGAACCACTACTACCTTTTCTGGTGCCGAGCTTATATTGTAAAACGATATTGTCATCCAATATTTCTTTTTTATCGGTAGCATTTGCAATCTGTAATTCTCCCTTAGTTCTATCTTTTATAAACCTTTCGAACCAACGATAGTATGGATATCCTGCTATGTGTATCGTATCTAAGTCGGCGAAATTCAATTTTTGAAGTTCAAGTTGCCTATTACTGGACTGACGGAATATGTTATCGAAAAACTGCTCATCCGCATACTTGACGACTGCATAATCAAATTGATTTTCATTTTCATCGTACTCGGACGGGTAAAAAGCATTTTTATCTTTTTTTACAGAGACGGATACAGAATGTATCTTAGTGCTATCCTTTCCTCCATATCCAGATATGATGATAATAGAATCTTTTCCAAATACATTGTGCGCATTGGTAATAATGGAGTTTCTATTGATGACGACTCCTGTACCATGATTGTACGATTTACTGCCCATACTATAGGTCTTCAACTTTACAACATAAGCATAAGGAAATACCTGCGGATCAATTCTACCCTGACTCCTACTTTGTAGGACGAAACAGAGTAGTATAGCTGTTGTTAAAAAAATACTTTTCATATATACTTATTATAATTTACACCACTACCGCCACATTCTTTGCAAATGCAAAATACTCACGCTAATACGAGACGTTGCACAGTTACACATATGCATCAAGGTCAATAAGGCCTCTTCACATCTTCCATGGAGATGAATCAAAGAGCGATGACGAGAACTTCTTTTAAACAGAGTTAGACTTTTCATCTCACATAATAGGTTCATACAAATGAAGCAAAAACATCAACGTTTGCAAATACCTAAAATTGGGTATTTTTTGCAACTTATTCAAGTTCGTGGTTTTAGTATTATTTAATTATTTTTGCAAAACCAATAATTGACTGATTGAATAGCGCATCGTACTCCTTCTATATGGAAACTTTCGCCAATTTCTGCTGGGCAAAATGAGTATTAACCGATGGAGAGATGAAAAAACAAAATCATTTACTAGCTGATATTTGGGAACGATATCCCGAGGCTATGGCTCATCAACCTGTTGTTGCTAAAAATATATCAGTGGGACAATACCTCAAAGAAACCCTGGCCCTCGGCCCCTTCTATTACTATGTCATCACCTTAGCAGACTACACAATCTCTCATGTCCACGACAATCTACTCCACCTCCATGGCGCCAGCCAATATCCGAGAACGGTACAAGAAATCATCGACTATATCCATCCAGATGATCTCGATTTTGTCGTTGAAGCGGAGGCTGCAACTTTACAGAAAATGCAGGAGATAGGTTTCGAACATCAACTTTTGCTCAAGAATTCATATTGCTTCCGAATGAAAGTTGCTGATGGCACCTATCATCTCTTTCATCATCAAGCTATTCACCTATCTAAAGATGCAAAAGGGGGCCTTGCAACAGCACTTAATATCCATACCGATATCCATCACATTACCCAGGTGAACAACAAGATTGTCTTAGTGACTGGTATAGGTGGCCGTACCGATTACTGCCAAATGGATTTATCAAAAACATCCTCGAGCAAGCCACTTACCAAACTTACCAAACGCGAGATGGAGGTACTCAGTTTGCTCGCACAAGGACTATCTAGCCAACAAATTGGCAACAAGATTTTCATCTCAGAATTGACCGTGCGTGTACATCGAAAAAATCTATTAAAAAAAATAGAGGTGACCAATAGTGGAAACTTAATAAAAAAATGTATTGAACTGGGGTTGATTTAGCACGAACTCGTCCCTTTATCCATGTAAAGTCCCCTCCCTCTCCGAATAGGACATACGATCAAAATACCTAATTTAAGGTATTTTCTTTTGCACGAACATTACTTATCATTGTAACAATGGAGCACAATGACCATAGCTTGACCCCTATTTGGGAGAAATACCCGGAAATCTTTTCCTCAGAAAATATATCTGTGGATGCTGCTAACATATTGGCGTTGATTTCGGAACTGTTTATCGTAGGGGAATACTATTATTACGTCATCGATATACGACAACAAGAAATCAGTCATCAGCACCCTAGTCTAAATAAAATACATGGATTAGAAAAACAACCGACTCATCTGCAAGAAATCATTGACCTGATCCATCCAGATGATATTCCTTTTGTATTAAATGCAGAAACACATTGTTATCAAAAGGTTCTAGAAATTGGTTGTCAACATCTAAAATCCCTCAAAACATGCTATTGTTTTCGCATGCGAACAGCTACTGGTGAATATAAACTTTTTCACCACCAAGCCATTACCTTAGTGGTGGATAAAGAAGATAGAATCGTTCGAAGTTTGAATATCCACACAGACATTTCGCATCTTACAGCCGTCAACAACTATATTGCCACAGTAATGGGTATCAATGATCGAAATGACTTCCATCAAATGGACCTGTCTCCCTTGTCAAAAGAAAACAAATTGCAGGACATATTGACGAAGCGTGAGTTACAAATACTTCCTCATATCGCCCAAGGATTGTCCAGTATAGAAATTGCCAAGCTACTCGAAATTTCGCAATTGACCGTACGCGTACATCGAAAAAATATACTTCGCAAAACCCAAACTCGAAACAGCAGCTCGCTTATCAAGCGCTGCATCGAATTAGGACTTCTCTAGTACATCAAGAAAAGACATCCTAAACCAAGAGCCTACTATTCGACAAATCACGATAAATATGTCTAAAAAAACAGGGATATGCTATAGCGAATAAGATTACAGGAAACTGATAAGCAACATTATATAAATTTATTTAGAACCGATATAAATAAATTAGTTATCTTTGTCATATGAATGAATGGGAAGGCCAAATTGGCGTTACGTGGGATACCTTGGATATTAGAATAGACGAATTAAAAAAGGGTTTGGACCCTACTTCAGACTTTTCGTGCTGTATTTTCAAAAAATGCTGTAAAAAATACAAACGAGGTAAGCGTTGTAAGAAATGTCCCGACCGATAGCTCTATTTTTCAAGATAATCCAAGTCTTTATTGAAGCTCTCTTTGAGCTGACTCAGCGCAAATATAGCGATAGCAGATAATAGAAAAATCATGACGATTGCCGCTGTAATAATACCCCATAAACTTACCAAATAACCATATAAGATTGTAGAAGGGATTAATGCCCCTCTCACAAAGTTAGGCGCTGTGGTCGCTACTGTGGCACGTAGGTTGGTCCCAAATTGCTCCGCAGCTATCGTGACAAATGTAGCCCAATAACCTACTCCCAATCCCATCAGAAAGGCCAATAGCAGAAACCTCTCTTCGGATATTCCAGTACTGGACAGGTACCAACAAGAGCTGATAATGATAAGTATCTGACAGATGAAGACCACTTTCTTCCGAGACTTCAACCATTGTGCCAGCAATCCAGCCATAATATCTCCGAGTGAAATTCCGAGATAGGTAAACATGACGCCTTTCCCCGCACTCAAAACTATCGGGGCACCCAACGCTTGTCCAATTTCGGGAGCCTGTGTAACTAACACGCCTACGACAAACCAGATGGGAAGACCTATACACATGCAATATACATATCTTTTGAAGCGTTCGGTATTATTAAACAGCATCTTGAGACTGCCTTTTTGTATATCGGGTGATTTCAGGTTATTGAACAATCCAGATTCAAATACACTCACTCGTAGCAGTAATAACAAGAGCCCCATCCCACCGCCGACGAAATAGGCCGTTCGCCAATCAAAAGCCTCAGCAACGTAATAGGCCAATATAGCGCCTAAAACACCTAACCCAGCCACTATCATCGTTCCGTAGCCACGCTTTTCCTTACTCATGCTTTCGCTGACAAGCGTAATACCCGCACCCAGTTCACCAGCCAAGCCAATTCCTGCAATAAAGCGAACAACGCCGTAGGTCGTCACATCGTGTACAAATCCATTATAAATATTCGCGAGAGAATACAATAGAATAGAGCCGAACAATACTTTTAATCTGCCATATTTATCCGCAATTACTCCCCAAATGACTCCACCTATCAGAAGCCCTCCCATCTGCATATTAAGGACAAACTCTCCTTCAACACGCATATCTTGGACAGCTACTCCTATATCCTCGAACGACCTAATGCGTACTATGGAGAAGATAATCAAATCATAGATATCCACGAAATACCCGAGCGCAGCAATACATACGACAATCCAGATACGTCTATTTTGAACGGGCACAGAAAGGGGATCAGGCATATACAATAGGTTTTGATGGTCACTAATTTAGTGATAGATTTTATTTATCACAACATATTTGCGATATGTTCGCCTTCGTCCCAATTTTGTGTTACTTTTGTAGGTGTATGTTGACGTTAGCTCCTACTTTGCTTAAATGGATACTACGCAGTTATCCTCCATTTGTCTTCCAACGTATTTGGGTAAAAAAAATCTATCCCAATTATATGGGTGCTGATGTCAAAATATATAGAAGTCTACTCAACATTAATGGCAACAAAAGCATCTTTGGAGGAACAATATTTGCCGCGACAGACCCCTTACATCCCTTATTAATCGATCAAATATTTAAATCCAAGGGATACAAGAGGACGGTGACTTGGGTCAAATCTGCCCATATCGAATATAAAAAGCCAGGATTGAAAAATTTAGAAATTTCTATTCGTATCTCGGAGGCTGAAGTGCAAGAGGCTTTGGAAACAATTGCCTCCCAAGGAAAAATGACAAAGGTCTTTACAATAGAAATACATGACATTAACGGTACCTTGTGTGCTGTTTCAAAAAATGAAATCTATATTCGTAATTTACTTTTCGACTTTTCGACAATTGAAGCTGAAACATCAGATAGAGTAATAGATGCGATAAAACACGAATGAGCAACATTCTACTGTCAGAATCGACAGTTTTGTCTATAATTAAACACAAATGAAACCGAGAGCTGGATGATGTCGATACATTGTGTAGGCAGCATATACTCGAGCGCTCATTTAAAACTGAAAACAAAAATCAAAAACAAATGAAAAAACTAACTTTTATGTTTTTAGCTGTTACAGCTTTCGCAGTTTCTTGTCAGAATAATGGTAACGAAAAAAAAGATGGTGACGTAGCCTCTATTCAAAAGGAAGCTATTGCGATACACGACGAAATCATGCCACAGATTTCAGCATTTGATAAAAGCGGTCTACATATTGACTCCGTCTTGACCAACTTAACGGCTCTTAAAGCTTCCAATACGGCTTTAGATACCGCAGCAGCACGTGTTGAACTAACTGCATTGAAATCAAAATTGGACCAAGCGACGGAGTCTATGCAAGACTGGATGATGGGATATGCTTTAGACAGTACAGATACGGCCTATCAACAAAATGAACTTGAAAAAATTAACGCCATGAAAAAATTATTTGATGAGGTATCTGCGGAAAGCAAGACTGTCTTATCAAAATACTAATCCATGATGGGAAAAATGTTTTTATATGCACTAGCTTTTGGACTTGCCCTGAGCAGTTGTTCAAATGAAACCAAAAAACTGCCAATATACGGCGACAGAGACCCTGTAGAAAAGACTATTGATGGAAAAACTATAGTGGATACGGTATACCATACGATTCCTCCATTCAGCTTTCTGAATCAAGACAGTGTCATGCTGACCGAAAAGAATTTCGACAACAAAATTTATATCGCAAATTTTTTCTTCACCCATTGTCCTAGCATATGCCCCACTATGCAGCGTAACCTATTGAAGGTTTACGAAAAATACAAGGGGGATGACCGCATAGCATTCTTATCACACAGCATCGACTTCAAATACGATCACCCCCATATATTGAAGGCTTATGCCAGCAAACTAGGTGTCACCAACGACCAATGGCAATTCGTCAATGGTTCCAAAGCCGATATTTACGGAATCGCTAATGACTATATGGTATTTGCCAAAGAAGATAGTAATGTACCGGGTGGATATGATCATCAAGGATATCTTGTGGTCATCGATAAAGAAAAGAGAATACGTGGAGCTTATGATGGTACAGACCAGGAGCAGGTCGAGAAATTATTAAAGGATTTAGAAATCCTATTTAACGAATACAAGTAACAATGAGAGGCGTTTGCTGGCAACTATGGCAGCAAACTCCCCCTCTACTATAACGAAAAAGTAGAGTGATGAATTTTTACAGGATATCATGAGGATAATAACCGTACTGAGCTGTTTGGTGATAGTCTATATATTAAGTCTATTACATGCCTGCCAACCAAATGTAAGTATTAAAACAGCTCAGTACGCTGTTAATGGTCAAAAGCTTTACAAAACACACTGCGAAAACTGTCATGGTAGTAAAGGTGAGGGTTTGGGCAAGCTCTATCCTCCCCTCACAGATACGCTTTTTTTGAAAGAAAACCGAGGGCAGCTAGCAAATATAGTCAAGAATGGCATTGAGGGTCCCATGACGGTGAATGGAGAGCATTTCAATGAAAAAATGCCGGGAGTACCGCAACTGAGCGATGTCGATATTGCGTACATTTTGACTTATGTTACGACGACCTTTGGCAAACAAACTGAAAAATATTCCTTAGAGGAAGTAAAAGCTAGTCTTAAATCCCAAAGATAATCCTGATTTCCTAAGACCTCAACCCACACTCTCGATAGGAGGAGTAATTAGTTATTCCAGTAATACTTCATTCAGTTTATTTGACAACGGCTTTATATTCACTAAGACGGAATTTCAATGTCCACACACATAAACCATCTACATATAAAAGTGTAATTCGATCAAAAAACAGGATATTTGCGTATCTAATACGGAAATTGGGCACAAAAAAAGGTTTCCAAACGGGGAGAATGGAAACCTTTACTAACCAATTATAAACCTAAATTATGATACTGCAAAGGTAATAAAAGATTTAATCGATTCCAACTATTATTTTTAAAAAAATAACTTTCGATTTCCCAACCTTTAAATCGGCACATTTCGTAATCTATTTTTCCAAAAATTTAGCTTGATTTGTTAATAAGATTTACCCTTCCTCCCCTCACTGTCCTTATTTTCATTAAAAAATGTAAACAAATCTTAAGAAAGTGTTAAATTTATTCAAAAAAATTTTTATAACAGTTTTTTGACACTTTGACCAATATGTTTAAACTCTTTTTGTCTACATTTGCACCCGAATGAACGTTCGGTTTACACATATTAACGAGAAGAAGGCGGCGGTTTTTGAAACGACCTTGGCACTGATAGTGCAACATGGGTTTCATGGAACGGCGATGAGCATGATTGCAAAATCGGCACAAGTGGCTACGGGCACGATTTATCACTATTTCCCGTCAAAGGATTGCTTGATCGAAGAGTTGCATCTAGCATGCAAACTTCACATCAATAAATTAATCTTTAAAGGCATCAAAGAGATAACTGATTATAAGGAAAGATTTTTTACGATATGGAAGCGATTTATCCATTGCTCTATTCAAAATCCAGACATGTTTGGCTTCTTAGAGCAATACTATTCTTCGCCTTATTCTGAGCACGGCGGAAAGAACAAAAGACATAGTGCGCTTAGCGAAAACAATATTCACGATTTTCTTGTTGAAGGTATTAAAACGAATACGCTTAAGAATTTAGATATCAACATTTTATTAACCTCCTATATTGGTATAGCAATCTCCACGGTAAAGACAGTACTCTACGCAAAAGTAAATTATACAGAAACCCAAATCGGACAATTGATTCAAATTGTCTGGGATGGGGTCACAAATGAAAATAATCTCAACGTAAAATAGATATGAAGTTCAACAAAGTTATATTATCCATTCTCGCCACCTCTGCCCTATTCAGCGGGGCATTTGCACAACAAAGGCAAGTTCCTGAAAAGGCGACATTAGAACAGCTGATCGACTATGCTTTGGAGCATAAGATTTCAGTCAAGCAAGCACAAATTGACGAGGCTATTGGAGAAAAGGACATTGACATTTCCCTATCAGGTTGGTATCCGCAAATCGGCGTGACCGGGAGTTATAACCATGCACTAAAACTACCCACCAATTACTTTGGAGGACAAACAATTACCTTGGGACAGAAAAACACAAGTGCGCTTACTGTACAGGCTGACCAGCAACTGCTTAACCCAGGCCTTATGCAAGCGTCTAAGGCTGCAGAATTGGTTCGTCTCTCTAACAAGCAGAATACAGAGAATATCAAAATCAATACAGTAGTCGAAGTCAGCAAAGCTTATTACGACATCCTAACCGCAGAAGAGCAATTAAATATCATTCGTGAGAATATAATTAGGCTCAATAAGCAACTGAACGATGCTCAGGTACAATACGAAGTAGGTTTGGTTGATAAAACTGACTTCAAAAGGGCACAAATAGCGCTAAGCAATACAAAAGCAGATGAAAAGCGTACACTTGAACTTCGTAAGTATAAATATGATTATCTAAAAAACCTTTTGGCCCTCGACATTAAAGAGCACCTTACATTGTCTTTTGACAATGCCAATATGGAGCATGAAATCTTATTGGATACCGCTACTGGCCTAGATAATTCTAGACGTATCGAACTTCAACAATTGGAGACAGCAAAGAAAATGCAAGAATTGACTACACAATATCACAAGTGGACATACTTGCCTAGCCTCAGTGCTTTTGTCAACTACGGCTTGAATTACCGTAATGATCAATTTGGCGACATGTTTAAAGATAATTTTCCAAGCTCTATGGTCGGCTTAAATTTGTCAATCCCGATTTTTCAAGGATTCAAGAGAAAACATGAAATCAGTAAATCGCAATTGTTAGAAAGCAGAATTGATTGGGATATCCAAAATTTGGAAAACCAAATCGATACGGAGTATTCTCTTGCAAAGGCGTCTTACAATGCCAATCTGAATGACTGGAGAACGTCAAAAGATAACATGGAGCTTTCAAAAGAGGTCTATAATACCATCAAACTTCAATACGACGAAGGAATCACGAGATACTTGGACTTGATGACTGCTGAGACTGACCTAAAAACCAGCCAACTTAATTATTTAAATTCGCTGTATGCTTTACTATCCAGCAAATTGGATGTTCAGAAAGCACTGGGAAATATAGAAACGAAATAAAAACTTAAGAAATCGACAATATCATGAATAAAAGACAATTATTAACGGCATTTTTTATTGGTTCTGCATTAATCTGGCAGTCATGTGGCGATGCAAAGCAAAAAGGTGCGGGTGCCCAAGCTCCAGCAGAGCGTGTGGTACCGGTAACCACCGCTATCGCAAGCCAAGAAATCGTTACTGGAAATATTACTTACCCTGCTTCTGTAGTACCGCTTAATGAAACGGAACTACGTGCTGAGGTGAATGGTTATATCACGAACATATATGTAGCTGACGGTGCCAGTGTATCTAAGGGACAAAAATTATATGAAATAGATGGTATTCGTTATACAGCAGCGGTTGAACAAGCCAAAGCTAGTTTAAACATAGCACAAGCCAACTACGACCGGGTCAAAAGGGACTTAGGAAGATATGAAAAATTGGCGCAACAAGATGCGATTGCAAAGCAAACACTTGATAATGCAAAAACAGACTTAGCCAATCAGGAAGCACAGGTACTCTCTGCAAAAGCGGCGCTAACTACAGCAAATACAAACTTGGCTCGCTCGGTCATCAAAGCTCCTTTTTCAGGTACTGTGGGAATCTCACAAGTGAGATCTGGTGCTTTGGTATCTGCAGGAACTACGCTTTTGAACACGATTTCGTCGGTTGATCCAATCGCTGTAGAGATTCAAGTCAATGAGAAAGATCTTAGCCAATTTACTGCATTAAAAAACAAACAAAGCTCATCAGCAATATCGTTGACATTACCTGACGGAACAACCTATTCAGCACACGGAACTATCCATACCTTGGATCGCGCAATAGACCCGCAAACAGGAACGTTAAAAGTAAGAGCGTCATTTCCGAATCCAAATAAGAGCTTAGTAGCTGGAATGAACCTTTCTTTGAATATCAAACGTGAATCAGCAACGGAAGAATTGGTGGTGCCTTATAAAGCCGTAATGGAACAATTGGGCGTATTCAACGTATATGTGGTCAACGATAGCAGTAAGGCCGAGATACGCCATGTAGAATTGGGTATCAAAGTAGACGAAAACGTTGTCATCAAGAAAGGTATAAGCGCTGGTGAGAAAGTCATCACAGATGGTGTGATGAATGTACAACCGGGCGTTAAAGTAACTGAGAATACAGGAACAGAGAATGGAGCAGCTCCGAAAAAAGGGTAATGCTATCCTCATTTAAAAATTAAAATATGATTTCAGAAGTTTTTATAAAAAGACCCATAACGGCGATTGTCATATCGATCCTGATTACGATCATTGGTACGATATCAGTTGCCACCTTGCCGATCAGTCAGTACCCTTCTATTGCTCCTCCTACTGTATCTGTAACTGCCAACTATACAGGGGCTGATGCGCAGACTGTCGAGCAGACGGTAACTACCCCTATCGAGAGTCAGATCAATGGTACACCGGGGATGATTTACATGTCGTCCAACAGTACCTCCAATGGACAATCTCAGATAACCGTCACTTTTGAAGTGGGCACGGATATCGATATTGCTACGCTCGATGTGCAAAACCGTGTAGGGATTGCTGAACCTGCTCTTCCTGAAGCTGTAAGACGTTTAGGGGTCACGACACGTAAAGCCAATACCGACATCTTAATGTTAGTCTCTTTGGTGTCTCCAAAGGGGACTCGTGACGATAAGTTCCTATCGAACTACATCAACTTGTATGTGAAGGACGCTATTATGCGGGTGAAAGGTGTGGGTGATGCGACCGTATTTGGGCAGCCGTTCTCGATGCGGGTATGGTTGGATGCCAATAAATTGGCCAACCTTGGCCTGACACCAACAGATGTATCAAATGCCATACAGGAGCAAAATATCCGTATGCCTGGAGGTAGCGTAGGTGGTCGTCCGCAAGAATCATCGACAGTATTTGAATATCCCGTCCTGACAGATGGTGACCTATCCAATGTTGAAGACTTTGAAGACATTATCGTCAAAGCCAATGCCAATGGATCGATCGTACTTCTAAAAGATGTAGCTCGTGTTGAATTGGGTCAATTCTCTTACAGTACATCGACCAAAACAGATGGAATGGTGTCTACAGGTATGATGATCAACCAGACTCCTGGTGGTAACGCTGTAGAGACTGCGGCAGGGATATACAAAGCTCTAGACCAACTAAAAAAATCATTCCCAGATGACGTGGATTATGTAGTGGGTTATGAAACCATATCTGTGGTAAATGCATCTATCGAATCGGTAATTCATACGTTGTTAGAAGCCTTATTGCTTGTAACGGTGGTTGTATTCTTCTTCCTTCAAAGCTGGAGAGCAACTTTGATTCCGGTGCTTGCTATTCCAGTATCTATCGTGGGGACGTTTATCTTCTTCTTGTTATTCGGATTCTCGGTCAATAACTTGACGATGTTGGCATTCGTACTCGCCATCGGTATCGTGGTGGATGATGCGATTGTGGTCGTGGAGGCCGTACAGCACTATATCGACCATTATAAACTGGATGCAAAAGAAGCAACGAGACGTGCAATGAAAGACATTACTGCTCCGGTTATTGCGATTGCCTTAATCCTATCTGCAGTATTCGTACCGGTAGGATTTATACCTGGCATGGTGGGTAAGCTGTACCAACAATTTGCCATTACCATTGCCGTATCGGTGATGCTATCTGCATTCATTGCCCTTACACTGACCCCAGCACTATGTTCGATCATGCTAAAACCAACGGCTGTAAATGAGAATGCTCGGGGACTGAATAAGTTCTTCTACAAATTCAACATCTGGTTTGGAAAGGTAACAAACAATTATTCTAAAGGTGTTCAACAATGTATCCGTAAGGCTCCATTGGTATTGATCATTCTCGTATGTATCTTTGTTGGGACGGGCTTCATGTTTACCGCCAAGCCTACTGGATTTATCCCTTCGGAAGATGGGGGTATGTTCTTCGCTGGTGTGACTCTCCCAGAAGGTGCTTCATCTGCTCGAACAGATGCTGTTCTTAGCGAATTGGAAGCTGACTTGCGAAAAGACTTCCCCGAAATCAACCACGTGACACTAATCTCAGGTATCAACATCTTGAACCGTGCATTTAAGCCAAATGGTGCTACACTATTCGTTTCCTTAAAACACTGGAAAGATCGTAAACGTACAGCCGCAGAAATCACGGGAGCTATTATGGCAAAATACATGGGGTATCAAAAAGCTAGAATTTTAGCGGTGACACCTCCTGCGATTCCAGGATTAGGTACTTCAGGTGGATTCTCCTTGATGATTCAAGATCAACAGACTGTTGACATCAAAGAGTTTGAAGGCGTTGTGGGCAAGTTCTTGGCTGCCGCAAATCAACGACCGGAGATTGGCATGGCCTATACCCTCTTCAACTCAAACTCACCGAACTACAAACTTCACGTCAACCGTGAACAGGCGAAGAGAATGGGGGTACCGGTATCCAACATCTATTCTACCATCGCGGCATACCTAGGTAGTAGCTATGTAAATGACTTTACTAAATATGGTCGTAACTTCCGTGTGGTCACACAAGCGGACACGAGCTACCGTATGGGGATAGAGGATATCAATAAATTGTATGTTAGGAATGCTGCGGGATCATCTGTACCGATGGCAACGTTGGTCAGCTATGAATTGACAACGAGCCCTTCACTAATCAACCACTACAATATCTTCAGAAGTATTGAGGTGTCAGGTAGTGCTGCTCCTGGTTATAGCTCGGGTGATGCATTGAAAGCCTTGGAGGAGGTTGCTGCGCAAACATTACCGAATGGATATAGCTATGAGTTCTCGGGCTTAAGTTTACAAGAGAAACAATCGGGTTCGCAAACAATCATGATTTTTGCGCTCTGTATCTTATTTGTATTCTTATTATTGGCGTCTTTATATGAGAGTTGGTCTGTCCCTTTCTCAATCTTATTATCTGTACCGTTGGGTGTATTTGGAGCAATCTTGACGTTGATATTGATTCCAAGACTTGACAACAATATCTTTGCCCAAATTGGTCTAGTCACGATTATTGGTCTAGCTGCAAAGAATGCGATTCTAATCGTCGAATTTGCCAAAGAACGCGTGGATATAGGTATGAATCTGATTGAAGCGACCTTAGATGCGGTAAAACTACGTCTTCGTCCAATCATTATGACCTCACTCGCCTTTATATTGGGTATTATTCCATTGATGCTTTCGACAGGTGCTGGTGCGGTATCGCGTCAGACCATCGGTTGGACAGTATTTGGAGGAATGACGGCCGCCACCTTCTTGGCCATATTTATAGTACCTGTACTATTCGTCGTTATTACGAGAATGGCATATGGTAAGAAAAAACTTGCCGAGTTAGAAGCTTCATTCGATGAAGAAAAAGCAAAGAATCTAAGTGCACATTAATCGTCCACTTGGTATACAACACAAGAAAAAGGTCCCGAACAGTATATTCGGGACCTTTTTCTTGTATAAAGCATTTGGCTATAACATGCACCAAAAAAAGGGAATTTCAACCAGTTGAAACTCCCTTTTTACTTTTCACTGAAAAGACTATTGGAATCAGCTTGTACTTTCTATTTTAAAGTCTTACCGACAAATACTTCGTCATTGGTCGTATAAATCTTATACCTAACCTCATAGCCCTCAGGCACATAGATAACGATAGGTAATCTTCCATTATAACGAACCAACTGACCTGTAGAGGATACAAACTGTTGAATTTTCTTGGCATCTGGGCAGCCCATCATGGTACTACGAATCTGTCCATCCGTTTTGAATTCGTAATAATTGTAACCCCAGCCCTGCAAATCCCTTTCTTCAAACTGCCCCATCAAGCCATGATTATTACAAGCGTCGGTCTCTGTCATTTTACCAACGAAAAACTCAATCTTCTTGGTATCATCTTTCGTAGAATGTGGCACGTCAATGATGTATTGAACTTGCCCTTTCTCTGGCTTTGGAAACATGGATACTGATGAACTGGCCTGCTGTTGTGCATAAACATTGGACATACCGATGGTTGCAATAAGGGTCAAAACTTTAATGAATTTTATCATATCTCTTCTTGTATTATTATATGTATATATAACGTTTTTGAGAAATCAAACGCTACAAAAAAGCCGCTTCTAAAAGCGGCTTTTCTACTATTTCTTATAATATTTTTGGGCTTCGGGAATGAGCTTCTGAATATCAGATATTCGCCTGGCATCACTCGGGTGCGTACTCAAGAATTCAGGAGTACCGGATGCCTTTCCATTGGACATTCGCTCCCAGAACTTAACGGCTTCACCTGGATTGTACCCCGCCATAGCCATAAAAATCAAACCTAAGCGGTCAGCTTCGGACTCGTTACTACGAGAATATTTTAACATTCCTATCTGGCCACCTACACCGTATAGCAGATTGACACCACTACGTACAGCCATGCTTTGATCAGCTGTCACGGCACCCACGATCTGACCTCCGGTTTGCAACAACATCTGATTACTCATCTGCTCGGCAGAATGCTTAGCTATGGCATGTGCTACTTCATGGCCCATTACAGTGGCTAACCCTGTTTCATTGAGTGTGATGGGCAGGATTCCAGAATAGACGGCCACCTTACCTCCTGGCATACACCAAGCATTAACTTCATCACTCTGGATGAGATTGAACTCCCAATTGAAGTTATATTGGTTAGCTAGTCCCTGCGAGCTCAGATATCTATTCACTGCTGCTGCAATGTTATTACCTACTTTTTTCACCAAAGCAGCATTGGAGGTACCTGTAATAACTTTGGTCTTCGATGACCCTAAGAATTCTTTATATGACGCAGCAGCCTGCTGTTCTATTTGACTATCACTGACTAGGCTCAACTGTTTACGTCCGGTTAAAGGAACGGTAGAACAACCTGCCAATGTTACACCTAGCAATGCAATGCTTGTGTACTTGAATACCTTATTCATATGTATAAAATTATTTCATGAGCTCGTTACACTCGGTTTGCCTTTCTATTCCTATTTATTTATCCCGATAATCGGGATAAAATATCCTCATGATTCCTATCAACCAATAGGCTCCAAAAGAACATGGATACCACATGATAATGTTAATATTGTACCAAAGTATTTTACAATTCTTGTGCCTAAATTTAGGATTTAGTATTTTTCTTGAATAAATATATCTTGGATTCATGCCCTTTGAGCAATCGTTCTATATTTTTTTGATGTGTAATCAGAATTAAAGCGCAGATAGCAATCCCATATAAAAGAACAGAGGGGACTGATGTCCGAAATATAAAAGCAATACTGAAAGGAAAGGTAAAGCCCGCTAAAATAGAGCTAAGGGAGACATAATGTGTAATCAATAACGTCAAAATAAATACACTTACACAACAGAGAGCAGCCGGAAGATGAATAGCTAGGACCATACCAAACAAAGTGGCAACCCCTTTACCACCCCTAAATCCCGCAAAAATTGGAAATAAATGCCCTAAAACTGCAATCACCCCCAATGCCAATTGAAAATTAACGAACTGAGGGGCGTCTTGAGAACCTACCACTGAAGAATCCAGCAAATAAGGCAAATTGG
Organism: Sphingobacteriaceae bacterium DW12; assembly: GCA_000783305.1. Taxonomy (GTDB): domain Bacteria; phylum Bacteroidota; class Bacteroidia; order Sphingobacteriales; family Sphingobacteriaceae; genus Sphingobacterium. The sequence goes on from JROE01000013.1 coordinate 121,568, forward strand.
TTGCAGTCCATCCTTTGAGAATATCGATAAACATGACGATACTCCCAGCTTTGGGTCCTAAAACCCGAAATGTGTTAGTTGCACCGGCATTTCCACTCCCATACTCCCTTACATCAACTCCATAAAATGCCTGACCAAACCATACTGCAGAAGGGATTGAGCCAAACAAATATGCCAATATTACTATACCCAGAAGGTAAATTGAAATCATGTATTCCGTTAATAGAAAGTTCTAATATAATTAAATAAGTTTAGCTTTGAGGCTCAAATCCAAACTTTTCACCGAATGTGTCAATGCTCCTACCGAAATAAAATCAACCCCAGCTTCGGCATAAGCACGAATAGTTAACTCTGTGATACCGCCAGAAGCCTCCGTAGTGAGTCGTCCATCTACTAACTGCACGGCATCAACAACTTGCTCTGGAGTAAAATTATCGAGCATCACACGATCGACATGTCCAAACTCAAGGACCTCCTTCAATTCTGCTAGATTGCGGACTTCAATTTCAATTTCCATGGGTCTACCAAGCCCCTTACGATATGCATTAGATGAGCGTAGAGCTGCAGTGATACCACCGGCATAGTCTACATGATTATCTTTGATGAGAATCATATCGTAAAGTCCAAATCGGTGGTTGACCCCACCTCCTATCTTAACGGCCTCTTTTTCCAAAAACCGTAATAAAGGGGTCGTCTTCCGAGTGTCCAATACTTTTGTCTTGGTTCCCTCGAGCAGTTTGACATAATGATGCGTACGTGTAGCAATGCCGCTCATACGCTGCATAACATTTAATACCAAACGCTCGGCCTTTAAGATACTGTGAATAGCTCCACGAAGATAAAAAGCAATATCTCCTATATTTACAGTCTGACCGTCATTGATATGTATTTCGATGTTCAAAGCAGGATCTACCAGCCTGATGATATGACGTGCCACCTCTACTCCCGCGATTATTCCGTCCTCTTTAACAAGCAGTTTCGCTTCCCCTTGATAATCCACAGGGATGGTGGACAATGTAGTATGATCGCCATCACCAAGATCCTCTTGCAGGGCTTGGTTAACAAAAGAAGTTAACTTTTCAACAAATACTCTATCCATATTAATTATAATATCTCACGATAAATCAACACGAAGATGAGGAAATAAATTAAATTCTAAAAGAAATTTAAGTGGCTATTTTGTAGTAGCGAGTTCAAACCTTATTTCAGAGATGTAAAAAGTGTCTTTATTCTCGATAAGTTTGGTAAATACTCTGTAGGTCTGATTATGGGTTTTCAATGAGAAAACATAGTATGCATTAGCCGCATTATTGGTCATTCGTTGCGCCAAAGAAACTTTAGTAGGTTTATTTTGCCTAAAGAACTCCGAAATCACAAGCTCTGCTTGAAATTTGGAATACACGCCGTCCTCCTGTTTGACAGCCACACTGACCGAGCTTGCAAAATTCTTAGCTAGCTCTTTGGAACTTCCAGCTCTAAGACTAGTTAAAATACGCTCCGAAATATCCTGCCCATACCCTTTACCAAAACTACCTAAACATAGTAAAAGGGTGATGGCTAACACCATCCATTTTCTCATCGTACACTCATCTTATTATCAACATAAAGGCTCTTAGCTCTGTAAAAATATTTAACCCACAGATTAAATCCAATCATCTATTTTGCAGCCAAAAGTATGCCAATAAATGACATAGCCCCAATATTAACATTTCAAATTCAAAAATCAGGATTCACATGGAAAAACGGGATATAAAATTTATATTTGTGAGTGAGCACAAAAAAAGTAGCGCTATTAATCCTGGACGGACTAGGATATGGCAAGGAAGATATTTCAAATGCGGTATTAGCCGCCAATACCCCATATTTAGATCATTTACTAGCAACCTATCCAAATTCGAGATTGGAGGCATCTGGTGAAGCGGTTGGCCTTCCTGAAGGCCAAATGGGCAACTCGGAAGTAGGACACATGAACCTAGGTGCTGGTCGAATAGTATATCAAGAACTAGGACGCATCCATAAAGCTGTACGTGATGGAGTCTTCAATACACACGAAGTACTAGTCAATGCTTTCAACTACGCTAAAGAAAACAATAAAAAAGTTCATTTCATTGGTTTGTTATCAGATGGTGGCGTACATGCCCATACCAAACACCTCAAAGGACTATGTGATGCGGCCCAAAATGCTGGATTAAGCAGCGAGCAAGTATTCATCCACGCCTTCTTAGATGGAAGGGATACCGATCCAAATTCAGGAATCGGATACGTTAAAGACATGCAAGAATATCTTAGCCACTCCTCAGGCACTTTAGCCTCAGCCATTGGCCGGTACTACGCGATGGACAGGGACAATCGTTGGGAACGTGTGAAGGAAGCTTATGATTTATTAGTACATGGAACAGGTGTACCTACAGACAATATTGTGGAAGCTATCCAACAATCGTACGATGAGAATATCACCGATGAATTTGTAAAACCAATCGTCATCACCAATGCAGATGGGACACCAAAAGCGACTATTCAAGAAGGCGATGTCGTATTGTGCTATAACTTCAGAACGGATAGAGGCCGTGAAATAACCATAGCGTTGACGCAAAAGAACTTCCCAGAGTACAACATGCACGCATTGGATTTGTACTATGTAACCATGACTGCCTATGACGAGACATTTAAGGGAGTACAGGTAGTTTTCCAAAAGGACAACTTGACCAATACACTTGGTGAAGTCTTGGAACGAAATAATAAGACTCAAACCCGTATTGCTGAAACAGAAAAGTATCCGCATGTTACGTTTTTCTTTTCAGGAGGTAGGGAGAAAGAGTTTGAAGGTGAACACCGTCTGCTTGTCCCTTCACCAAAAGTAGCGACCTATGACCTTCAACCCGAAATGAGTGCTCAAGGTATCACAGACGCAATTATCAATGATATGGAAAGTAAGCAACCGGATTTCATTTGTCTGAATTTTGCGAATCCAGATATGGTAGGGCATACTGGGGTATTTGAAGCAGTAGTAAAAGCAGTGGAGACCGTAGATGCATGCACAAAGCAGGTTGTTGAGAAAGGGATTGCATTGGGTTATTCTTTTATTATCATCGCGGATCACGGAAATTCGGAGTTTATGATCAATGAAGACGGATCGGTCAATACGGCACATACGACCAACTTGGTCCCGTGTATTCTTATTGATAAGGACTACCATCATGTCAATGACGGTAAATTGGGAGATATTGCACCTACTATATTAAAAATATTGGGTGTAGAGATTCCTGTGGACATGTCTGGCAATATTTTAGTTAGCTAAATAGAACACTTACAAGATGAATAATCTTATTTATAGAGCACTGATCGGAATCGGGATCGGTGCTCTATTATTAACAGCATGCACCAACAATGTAACCACCTCTTCTAACAATGAGCGTTACTACTTCTCCTTAGATAGCTTCTTTCGAGCTGAAACTATACGATTGACCCAAACCAATCCTACCCTTGAAAAAACAGTTGCAAAAGATGGGGAAAAAGAGACAAAATCACTCAAGATCTCGAATTGGGAAAATGAGCTTTCTTCATTTTTATCATCAGATATCAATAAAAGGGCAAATGTCGGCTTGTATAAGGTCCAACACCTGGACTGTGATATCATATACACGGCTTTACAACCAGATCTTACCGTTCAGAAAATTATAATTACAGAAAATCAAGATGGTCAAGTACATGCTGTGCGCATTGAAAAGATCACCAACAATATGCTGTACAATACGGTGGAACAATTGGTGTACGTGACAGACTCATTATATGCTATTGATAAAAAGCAACATATCAATCTAATCAGTGACAATACCTATCACGTAGAGGGAAGATTTCAGGGCAAATAGCAAAAGCCTCATATCGAAAAAATAGATCATGGTTGACTCAAAAAGCGTCAGACTCACTCCTTCACTATTATGGTTAATGGCTATCGGGAGTGGATTGGTAGTCGCAAACAACTATTATAACCAACCCCTGCTTGCATTGATGGCTAAAGACTTTAGCGTCAGCGAATCAAGCATCAGCAACATTGCCGTACTCACCCAAATTGGCTATGCTTTTGGACTCCTATTTATCGTACCGCTGGGGGACATGTTGCGACGCAAGCGAATCATACTTATAGACTTTGTCTTTATTATCCTATCCCTTATGGGCATGGCTTTGGCTCCTTCTGTCAATTGGTTACTCCCTCTTAGTTTCTTAGTGGGATTCACATCAGTGATACCCCAAATTTTTGTTCCGATGGCTGCTGAAATGGCCTCACCGGAGAAGCGTAGTTCGGCAATCGGAACGGTAATGAGCGGACTATTGATAGGCATCCTCCTCTCTCGCGTAGTAAGCGGCGTAGTGGGTGATTTCTTTGGATGGCGGGAGATGTACTGGGCGGCAGCTGCTGCTATGGTTATATTAGCTATACTAATAGCTATCAAGCTGCCTGAAAATACACCTACTTTCAAAGGATCCTATAGAGCGCTAATGCAATCGTTGATCTCGTTAGCCAAGACACAACCTGTACTCCGTTTGGCCGCATTTAGAGGGGCTATGGGATTTGGAGCCTTTAGCGCATTCTGGACCACCCTGGTCTTCCATATGGAAGGCCCTCCCTTTGATGATGGCCCAGCAATAGTAGGTTCTTTTGGATTGGTCGGCGCTGCAGGGGCATTAGCAGCGGCTTTGGTGGGAAAATTGTCACACAAAGTCGGTGCCTATCAAATCGTGTTATTCTCTACATTGATTATGCTAGCAAGCTGGATCATATTTTATTTTGGCGGTGGCACTTATTTTGGATTGATTATTGGCATTATTTTCATAGATTTAGGATTGCAATCAATGCATATCATGAACCAGTCAAGCTTTTTTGCACTTAATCTAGGGGCCAACAACAGGCTGAACACCGTATATATGGTGAGCTATTTCATTGGGGGTTCTACGGGTACATACCTAGCGGCACAAGCATGGAAAGCCTATGGATGGACAGGGGTAGTAGCCGTGGGTATCAGCTTTACTCTCCTCACGTTGATAGCGCATCTTGGTTATGATAAACGAATAAACAGATAAATTAATTAGGTAATGAAATTTGGACAAGTCAGCAACCCAGAAGAGATAGATTTTACACTTCCCCCAACACCACCAGATACGTTGGACGTTTTGAGACAAGGTGACCTCACTCGTCCATTTGAAGTGTCTGTAGGATGCGCAAAATGGAACAAAACGGATTTGAAAGGATTCTATCCTCGTGGCACGAAAGACGAACTGAGCTACTACGCTACCCAATTCAATAGTATCGAATTGAACGCCACTTTTTACAATAGTCCTTCTAAAGAACAGGTCGAAACGTGGAAATCAAAGACTCCGGCAGATTTCAAATTTTTCCCAAAAATCCCACAGTCGATCAGTCATTTTGGTCGTCTGCTCAACGTCAGCGAGAAGGTGGCTTCTTTTGTTGATGCCGTTGCCCTTTTTGAAGATAAACTCGGGATGGTGTTCCTTCAAATGATTGACAATTTTAAACCCAAGGACTTCGATAGATTGGAGAAATTTGTGGAAGACTTTCCTAAAGGTGTTCCCTTGGCCGTGGAGGTGCGCAATGCAGAATGGTTTGCAGACAAAAACATCAGTGAAAAACTATATGAAGTCTTCAAAAAAAACAAAATCAGCAATGTCCTGGTAGATACAGCGGGGAGGCGGGATATGTTACATATGAGATTGACTACTACCAGCGCTTTCGTACGCTATGTAGGTGCTAATCACCCAAGTGACTATGAGCGTCTGGACAACTGGGTGAAGGTAATCAAAGAGTGGAGAGCGGCAGGTCTGGAAAATCTATATTTTTTTATCCATCAAAATATCGAGCTTGAATCACCTCTACTAGCTACACATTTTATCAAAAAGTTAAATGAGAATTTTGATTTAGATTTGAGAGGCCCTCATAAAGATGATACGCTCTTTTCTTAATATGAATATTTAAGGGGCTGTCCAGTGGAAAGCTCCTTGAACATTACCCCTCTTGTTCCAGTTCTTCAAATTTTTGAAAATCAATTTGTGCACCTGTCTTATCCCCTAGCTTTTCCTTTATCTGGGCACGATATTGATACAAATCAGAATAGTAGGGATTTAAATGGATAGCCATATCATAGTCAGCCAATGCGCCATCCCAATTCTCCATCTTCTCTAATAATTCCGCCCGAAGGGTATACGGATAGAAATCTTCTTTTGCGATACTAATCCAACGGTCAAAATCTTGCTCCGCCATCGCTAGATTTCCAATTTTTTGGTAGATAGCAGCCCGTTCTTCAAATACTGGTATTTCATTGGATCGTAGATTTTCTGCTAGGTATAGATCCTGCAGTGCCAAATCATATTCACGAATAGCAGCATACAATTTTGCTCGATAGATATAAGCATTGAAATGCGTGCTGTCCAATTCAATAGACTTATTATAGTCGAAAAGTGCATCATCATATCGAAGAAGTCGAGTCTGTAACGCGGCACGGTAAACATACAATTCAGCCAAAGTGGGGTTAAGTGAAATTGCGAGCGTATAGTCATCTAGTGCTCCCCAATATGCAAATGCGTACACCTTTTCCAATGCACGATTGACGAGATGGCGAACGTTTGCAGGTTCTTTATAAACAAGGGCATTCAAATCAGAAAGATGTTCGCTATTGGCGAGGTGTTCCTTCTCAAACTCACGCTGTTCAATCCATTCCATAAAGGAATAATAATTGAAATCTAATTTCTTAGCGACTTGATAGTCATAAAAAGCACCCTCATCATCCCCCAAAGCTGTATTTAATAAACTCCTACAAGCATAGAAAAAAGGCTCCTCGGGATATGCTTCTATCGCTTGACTATATACCGCTTGCGCCTCTTCAATCTGATCAGCAGTGTATAGATTAATGGCTGATACAGCCAATGAAACAGCTCGAGGTACTGCTATAGAGACGCTATATTCGCGCTTATTCTCGGGTGAAGGGAATAAATATAAACTTGATAAAACAAACGAAACGTTAGTTGCCAAACCTAGGTGATTGAACTGTTCGTCTAGTCGTGAAATCTGCTCGTCCAAATTGTCCATAATTCAAAATTACCCAAAAAAGTTGGAAGAAGCGTCTTAATTCATATGTATATCATGACTTCGTTATTCTGGCAATTGGTAATAAGCTGATTCTTCAACACAACTACTGCCTAGCCACAGGTGCGCTAAAAATCTTAACGTCGTATTTCATAGAAAAAGAAATTACGTACGCCTTTACAATGTACACAGTATCTGTTTATCACTTAAAATGATGATAAATTAATTTATCATCATTTTAAGTGATAAACATCAAAGAAACCGCTTTACTATTCGTAATCTATGAGAATATTTATTAAGCTCCGCATTGAAAATCCCCTCTAGGTCCATGCGATCTATCCGTACCTTGGCGGATGCATGGATAATACGTTCTTCATCTAACATGATTCCAACATGGGTAATTCGTCCCTGCTCGTTATCAAAGAAAGCTAAATCACCTTTTTTGATTTCGGTCAAAAAATCTACTGTAGCACCTAATTCGGCTTGCTGATAGGCATCTCGAGGTAAATCTATATTAAAATGACTGTAGATTAACTGGGAAAATCCAGAGCAATCAATTCCGTAACGGGAACGCCCACCCCAAAGGTATGGAGTGGATAAGTAATGTAGTACAAGAGCTTCGATATCCGTATCAAATCGTTCGGCGACAGGTACGAAGGCATCGGCTTCTAGATGATAGGTGAAAGTTCCAAAATTCAACTTGTCAAGCACTTCGGTATGGATACGGGTACCATGAAGTAAATTGATCTGCATATCTCCATTTGTAGCGATACCACCATCAATCCCTATCAAATGACGCGGTTTATCATAATATATCTCTGACTCATCCTCGGTAAGAACTACAAATTGTCCCTGCTGCACAAATCCTGAATATGTCTCCTGTAGTGTACGGACGGATGCCCAATCACTATCTTGTTCGACAATTTCAAATGCTTCTCCAAATAATATTTGAGAGACCATCTCACTTCTGTGCGATGCACTTGCCCGCAAAGGTACTATTGATAAATTGCAAATGCCTATAGCCATAATTATCGATTGTAGTGAAACAATATAGCGCTTATGTATGTTTTACTAACACGAAGGTAATTTTTTAAAATGATAAATCATGACTGCAACACATCCAAAATTCCAACGTGTCCTCGTCGCAATTGACGACACGCCGTGTTCGATAAAAGCCATACTATACGCGAAAGAGATTACAAAATTGCTAAAGACCTCTATCGCCTTGGTGACTGTAGTTCCTCCCGCCACACCTGCAAGCTACGGTGCGGACCCACTTTTGGGCCAACAACCTATTATCATTCCAGAGGTTACTGAAATACAAGAAAAATCGGCGCAGGACTTTTTAGAACGAATGAGTAGAGAATTTACAGAGGCTGGAGAGGTATTTACGTTCAATAAGGTGGGATCGGTAAAACAAGAAATATTGTCGGTAGCACATGAATGGGCTGCAGATTTAATTATCATGGGATCCAATGGTCGTACTGGATTCGACCATTTCATCTCAGGAAGTGTATCTGAAGGTGTCATCCGTAAGGCCGCATGCCCAGTACTTGTGATTCCTGGAAAATGTGAGTAGTGGAGAGAGGGCTATACCTTGACAAGCTTTGCAGCAAACATCGTGTCAGCGCGATGTTCGTATCCTTTGAGTGTCAATATCTTTTCAGTCCTGCAGTGGAGATTGTCTTCTATAAATTGAATGGCATCTTCATTTTCCTCTTTAAATACCGAGCAGGTAATATATAGTAAGGTACCTCCAGGCTTCAAATGACGCAACACATTCTTAGCTATTTGACGTTGCAATACGGAGAATGACTCAATATTTTTTTCCTTAAATTGGGCTATCATTTCTGGGCTGCGTCCCCAAGTCCCAGAGCCAGAACAAGGTGCATCCAAAATAATTCCATCAAATTGCTCTCCGTTGAGGGCTTCAAGAGGGTCTTTCGTTAAATCAATGATTTTCTTCCTGTATTTCCTTATTCCGGCCTGATCGAATCTTTCATCGAGATTGCGTAAGATACTCATCCGAATATCTGACACCAATAAATCTGTGCCGGGATGCTGATCCAAAAAGAGAAGAGCCTTTCCGCCCGACGCTGCACAAGCATCCCACCATTTTTCTCCAGCAGTCACACTAATCAATTTCATCGTTTGCTGGGATGATAAATCCTGTACTTCATAGTGACCTGCTATGCCTTTCAACAACTGCAGATTGGTCCCATTTTTAAGTACCCATGTATTTTTCTCTAATGCTTGAAAAGCTATTTCAGCTTTAATTAGTGCTCTTTCAACAAGTTGCTCCGAACCTCGCCGCACACGGATATAAAGATGCGGCTGCTCGAACTGATTATTGAGGAAAGCTTGTGTATCAATGGAAGGAGATAGGTGTTGTATACATGGAAAGATATCTAACTTATTGATGAAACCGGAGCTTGTCAAGAATGCTAGTTTCTCAGCAGGAGTATAAGCTTGTTGCTCTACCCATAATGGCTGGTAAATCGCTACGACATCGCTTTGTGGTTCGCATAGGAATTCAGCAATTGTCAATCGCTCTATGAGTGACCGCTCTTTGGCAGCATTGCCTATCCTGAAAAAATTATAGCATAGACGGGAAGTCATCCGTCGGTCCGAAGAACCCATTTGCTTGTTTTCCCTAAAAAACTGAGTCAAAAATCGAGCAAATGGTTCCTTCCCCTGATAGACCGATAACACACGTTCAAAACTTCTTATCTGCTGGCCAACGCGCTTTTCATTAACATTTACTTCCATTACTATTTTTTAGCGATATTGAAATGCGCCATTACGATATTGCATAAAGCCTACAGCATTATTTACATATCCCCATGCAGCGTTATATTGGAAATCATACGAGTTGGATAATCCGTCATACGGCTCATTGACGACATGCTTTGCGTAATCTTTACCATACTTGGCAATCAAACGTCCAAAGTATTGAGCAGCATCGTATCCTTTGAAGGAAAATTCAGAAGGTTCAATCTTGTATACCGTTCTGTAATTTGTTTTAAAATTTCGAACAGCGGACGAATTTTCCTGTAAGGAAAAGGAAGAAGTAATAGCTATATTGTAGCTATCCACGTTACTATAGGCTTTGAAGTCAAATCGATCCCAATTAGGATGACCATATACATTGAAAGCATAATACGACTCATTACTCTGTGCCTCTAAGTTGCTTAAAAGAGATCTGAGGTTGACGGCGCTTGTGGTCCCAGTCAAGATAAAATTACTCCCTGTAGTAGTAAGGTGCTGATTGAGCTGATCAATGGTACTCACAGAATAGATTTTGATGTCTGCTTTACTGGCCATTATCTCTGACTGTAGCCCATTCAAAAATTGCTTGCCATCACTATCTTCAGTATTATAGATAACAACGACATCTCCAGCCCGATAACGCTTAGCCACATCTTTGGCTACGGCGCGCATATGAACACGGATCGGCGGAGTCAAAGAGACCAAATTAGAAATATTGAATTCAGTGGGCATAGTAGCCGCTAAAGGAGATACCTGAAGTATATTTTTATTGATAGAGTTTTCGCCAAAAATGCGAATTTCCTTTGGATAGATAGGCCCAACTACCAAAGAAGCGTATTCAATATCATCAGATTTTGCAAGCGCTGTCGTATGGGTAGCATCATCTCTAGAATCCAAGATATTCAAGGTAAAGTTGGTTCCCTTTTTTGCAAGATCGTCCAACCCCATCTGAAACCCTTGATAGAAATCTAATGCCAATGCGGAGCGTTTGACGTCCTCTTCAGAAAGTGCATGGATATTCATCTGATGCAATTGAAAAGGAAGTACCAAAGCAATCTGATTGACCCTAGATTTTTTTAGTGCCGCTTTTTTCTCTTCTGGAGATAGTTCTTTAACGGTCGTCTTTCCCTCGTCTTTTTTAGTCTCAGCACCAACATTTCCACCTTTATAATCTGGTGCGCGAAGCACCTGCGTACCTTTCGGTGCGCAGGAAGCCACAATTAGTAGAAGTGCGGCAGCAATGCTTAAAAGATTACTCCCACTCAATCGTTGCTGGTGGTTTCGAACTGATATCATAAACAACTCTGTTGATTCCTTTAACATGATTAATGATTTCGTTTGAAATTTTAGCAAGTAGATCGTAAGGTAAATGTATCCAATCGGCAGTCATTCCGTCTAAGGACCCTACAGCACGAAGGCTAACAACGTGCTCGTAAGTACGCTCATCGCCCATCACACCTACCGATTTCACAGGTAGGAATATGGTACCTGCCTGCCAAACTTTATCATACCAACCTGACTCTTTCAAATTTCGGATGTAAATATCATCAGCATCTTGCAAAATCTGTACCCTTTCTGCAGTTATCTCTCCTAAAATACGAATTGCCAAGCCTGGCCCCGGAAAAGGGTGTCTACCAAGGATATTTGGATCTACATTTAATGTCTTTCCTACTTTACGAACTTCGTCCTTAAATAAGGTCTTTAAAGGCTCTACTACTTTAAGTTTCATATAGTCTGGCAATCCGCCAACATTATGATGTGATTTGATCGTAGCAGATGGTCCCTTTACAGAAATGGATTCGATAATATCTGGGTAAATGGTGCCTTGTCCCAACCACTTAGGCTCGATACCTTCTGGAAGTTCCTTTTGAATCTCTTTAGATGCTTCATCAAATACATCGATGAATGATGCACCGATTACTTTTCTCTTCTGCTCCGGCTCAGAAACTCCAGCCAACCTACCGTAAAATAGTTCTTTGGCATTTATTCCTTTTATATTCAAGCCCATGTTCTTGTAAGAATCAAGAACCTGCTCATACTCATTCTTACGGAGCAATCCGTGATCGACAAATATACAGTGTAGATTTTTGCCGATGGCTTGGTGCAATAGTACTGCAGCTACTGTAGAGTCTACCCCTCCTGACAACGCTAAGATAACGTGGTCGTCTCCGAGCTGTTGCTTTAAATCTGCGACAGTAGTTTCGACAAAAGCATCTGGCGTCCACTCTTGTGCACATCCGCATATATTGACAACAAAATTCTTCAGCAAAATCTGCCCATCTGTACTGTGGGTTACCTCCGGGTGAAACTGTATACCGTAAGTCTGGGTACCCTCCACCTGATAGGCTGCGACCCGTACCTTATCAGTGCTTGAAATAATCTTAAAATTAGCCGGAACTTCTTTGATGGTATCTCCGTGAGACATCCATACTTGAGACTGAAGGGGAACTCCAGCCAATAACTCGTTTTGCTCGTCTACAAATTGTAGGTTGGCGCGTCCATACTCACGAATTTCTGAAGGAAGAACTTCGCCCCCAGATTGCTGGGCAATATATTGAGCTCCGTAGCAAACTCCTAGAAGTGGAAAGCGTGATTGGATAGATTGAAAATCAATCTGTGGAGCATCTTCTTGTCTAACTGAATATGGACTACCTGAGAAGATAACACCTTTAACCGAATCATCAAACTCTGGAAGATGATTGTATGGATGAATTTCGCAATATACGCTCAGTTCACGTACACGTCTAGCTATCAATTGCGTATACTGTGAACCAAAATCGAGAATAATAATTTTTTCTGGCATGGCGCAAAGTTACGGATTTGTGCTGAAATATATCGAAGTAAATTTTAATCAATCTATTCCACACCTAAACTTCACTATTCATTATAATTCGTTGATTCTCAAACCTGGCCTACCTATATTTCTATTAAAACTATCATTTTATCAACTGTAGAATATGATTAAATTTGGACTTCAAGGGCTAATCTTCAGCATTTACATCCGAGCATGGATTGCAAATGAATAGATATGTAGATTACCAAGGTTTAAAATCAGACTGAATGGGCTTGGTCAAGTCAAACTCAACCGAGAACAAACGATCTGACCCAATTCGTCTAAGGTTGTAGGTAAACTTATCTTGCTCTAGCGTGACCCACCATACATTGAAACACGCATAATCAATCAATGCACAGGTCTCAACATCAGCGGGGAACATTTGCAAACTGGCCGTTCCCTCATTTGGAGCTACACCACCGTAAAAGGTTATCTTATCTGGAGTACCGTCAGACATTCGGTGGTCATGCTTCAACTCTATCCTCTCATCAACTAGTGAAAAAATCCATGTCCGAGATTTATCGTCGCCGACATAAAAAGGAACTTTAACTTGTCCAGCATCCCAGCTCAATACCTGCATAAGCAAAGGCTTTCCTGTAAAACCGTCACCCTCTTTCCCTCCTGCAATAATCTTGCCTTCATAGTACTGCCCCAAATGTCGTTCAAAGGCTTTAATAAATGATTGTGGCTTGGACTGCTGGGCGGCACCTGTGTGCAACACAACACACGAAACGAACAAAACAATAAGATGCTTCATGATAGGGATAATTATAAAAGTCGCAAGATAATGAATATATCAACAAAAAGCGGGCTGTCTTCAATAACGAAAACAACCCGCTTTTACTATTTAAAAGAATGTTAACCAATTACCCCGTGGCGCAATAGTTCAGCTTCCATTTGCTTCTGCAGCAATTGCGCCTCTTCACGAGCACGCTCAGCAAAGTCCCTTCCATTTGAAGCATAAATGATGCCTCTCGTACTATTGACCAAAAGTCCGCAATCTTTGTTCATCCCATACTTACACACATCTTCTAGACTCCCCCCCTGCGCACCAACTCCAGGCACCAAAAGGAAATGGGTAGGTGCATGCTCTCTAATCCTAACAAAACCTTCGCCCCTTGTAGCACCGACCACGTACATAATTTGTTCGTCACTCCCCCAAGTATTGACCTTGTCAAGGACTTCTTCAAACAATTGTTTTCCCGTAGCATTTTTAAAATTTTGAAAATCTAAACTTCCAGGATTAGATGTCAAAGCGAGTACAATAGCCCATTTGTCTTTAAAATCAAGAAAAGGGGTAACGGAATCTTGTCCCATATAAGGGGCAATCGTAATCGAATCAAAACTCATTCCGGAATTCACATCATCGAAGAAAGCACTGGCATACATCTTAGAGGTATTACCAATATCTCCACGCTTAGCGTCTGCAATACTAAAACAATTTTTAGGCAAAGCAGCCCAGGTCTTCTGAAGGGCTTCCCATCCTTTGACACCATAGCTTTCATAGAAAGCAATATTGGGTTTATAAGCCACGCACAAATCTTCGGTGGCTTCGATAATAGCTTTATTGAACGCAAAAATTGGATCTTCATGATCCAATAAATGTTCTGGAATTTTTGTAAGGTCGGTATCCAATCCTACGCATAAGAATGATCGCTTGACCCGTATTTGATGAATGAGCTCTGCTCTAGTCATTAATAGTATTATTTGTTAATCAATTCGTTGATAAAATCTGTCACTTCGGGTTTACTATAATCGGCCATGCCTTCGTGGCGTGCTGCAATAGCTCCAGTCTTATCCAAGATAAGTGTTGTCGGAATAGACCCACCCAACCAAGTTTGCGGGATCTCTCCGACAGGGAAGTGTATCGGCATAGTCAATTTCTCGGCTTTTAGGAAATCGTGAGCTTTCTCGACATCATTCTCGATTTCGACGATTAAGAAAGCCACCTTGTCGTTGCCCTTAAACCTATCGTATAAGACTTGAATAGATGGCATTTCGGCTTTGCACGGAGGGCACCAAGTGGCCCAAAAGTTCACGAAAACAACTTTACCTTTCAAATCATGAGTATTGACTTGCTTTCCAGATGCATCTACAAATGAAAGGTTAGGCTCACCGGCAGTAGTGTTGGCCGTTGCGACACTATCTTTGGATTCCTTTGGTGCTTCCAAGGTCGGCTTGAATAGCCCTATCTTCATCAGACCTTGTTGAAAATAAGAACGGCTAGTAGGCCATATCAGTAATGCAATGAGCACAACAAATATGACATTAAAGATGATTTTCTTAGTTTTTGGATTCATGATATACAATAAAAGGTGTTAAGCATCAAATTTCTCTAATTGCTTGACCAAGATAGCAAAATCTTTGGGGTAAGGAGCTTCAAAAGTGTATTGCTTTTGATCGATTGTAAAGGTTACCTTTTTGGAATGAAGGGCAAAACGCTTCATGATAGGTTGCTCATCCTCGTCCTTAGACAACGTGAATCCTCTTTTCTTGATCTGAGAAAGATACACAGGCTTACCTCGATACATGTCATCCCCGACGATAGCGGCGTGCTGCGTAGCTAAATGAATACGAATCTGATGCATCCGACCTGTAATCGGTTTACATTCGACCAAAGTATAATGCTTGAAATATTGTATCGAATTAAAGATTGTTTCAGCAGCCTTACCATTATATCGATCGATTGAAACATTCTTATTGCCTTGATTGAGGATGGGCAGATCGACTTTAAGATCATTGAACACATGGGTACCTTCTATCACCGCATGGTAAATCTTATCTACTCGTCGCTTTTCAAATTCAATGGAAATGAGTCTATACGTTTCGGGATTTTTAGCAATCAAGAGAATTCCGGAGGTTTCCTTGTCCAAGCGATGACAGATTTGTGCTTCAGCAAAGTATTTTTTTGCGAGACGAAGTATATTGACTTCACCGCCTTCGCGCTCATCCAATGATGCTATAAAGGGAGGTTTGTTAATGACTATAATGTTATCATCTTCATGTATGATCAGTTCGGGGAACTTGGGGTATTTAAAGAGTTTGCCTTCGCTTTGCTTCATTATGCAAAATTACGAAATCCCTTTGAGATAGCTATTACTATCGGATTAGGTTTCTAATTAATGACATTAAATCTGCAGGATAATGGGCTTTTGCTTAAAAAAACTATACTTTTGCTTATACAACAAATCAAAATATGTCTGTAAATAAAGAAATCACCAGAATTACGACTTCTATCATTCAAGATATGAAGAACCGTAAAGAAAAAGTTGCAATGTTGACGGGGTATGATTACTCTATAGCCAGAGCCTTGGATGAAGGCGGAGTTGAAATTATATTGGTTGGGGACTCGGCCGCAAATGTATTTGCTGGCTACGAAACTACCTTGCCGATAACTCTAGACCACATGATCTACCATGCCTCAGCAGTAGTCAGAGGTACAAAACGCGCTATGGTGGTCGTAGATCTTCCCTTCGGTAGTTACCAAGGTGATGTAAATGACGCTTACAAAGCAGCAGTAAGGGTCATGAAAGAATCGGGTGCACATGCACTTAAACTTGAAGGAGGTGAGGAAATCATCGATAATATCAAAAAAATAGTAGACACTGGTATTCCTGTATGTGGTCATTTAGGATTGACACCTCAATCTATTTATAAATTCGGCAATTTTGGTGTTAGGGCAAAGGAAGAGGCTGAGGCCGAAAAATTGAAGACCGATGCACTGGCTCTCCAAGAAGCAGGCTGCTTTGCAATAGTATTGGAAAAAATACCTGCCACATTAGCTACAGAGGTATCCAAATCCCTTCGGATCCCAACTATTGGTATCGGTGCGGGAAATGGTTGTGACGGACAGGTGCTAGTGGTCAACGATATGCTCGGGCTGACAAAGGGTTTTAAACCAAAATTCTTACGTCAATATCTCAACCTATATGAAGAAATGACCAAAGCCGTGGGACAATATGTTACGGATGTCAAAGCCGTTAACTATCCAAATGAAAATGAACAGTACTAATATCATCATTCGCTAGTATGTTTAAGGCACTGTTGGTAATTGGATTAATAGGATTTGTTCTCTATTTCGTTTCCAAAAAAATATCAGGTTTTGTAGGTACCACTGCTACAGTAGTCAGAAGGAATCAATACCTTCTTTTGCGAGCAGGTATGGGGCGGATTAGCAAAATATCAAATATGGCAATTGCGAATGCTGGTGCGGGATTTATCCTATTGGTCATCGTCCTTGTTCTTGCTATTAAAATAAAGATACTTTTAATCTTACTCCCCATTAGTCTTTACCTGATAGGCCAACTTTTTGTATTGACCAATCACATCCGAGCAACAAAAAATCAAGCGGTATGGTTTGACCCTGACACCTCGGATTTTGTCATTGAATATGTCAAGGACAAAACCTATCGTTTCAATCTACTCCGTGATGTAACTGCCGTAGAACAGGTAGAGTCTATACAAAAGACCAAAGGTCTATCTTTTGGTTATTATAGACTGATTACAAAAGACAACGTAGTTGAAATCCCCTATATGCTCTTTGATGCAAACAGTAATCCATCGAAGTTGCTTATGGATACCATAGATGCCAATTTCAGGATCGAGGTGAATAAAAAATTATTCCCCATTATTTGAGATGGAATTACAAAGAAGGGGAGCATAAAAAATGCTCCCCTTCTTTTGTATTACGAAAATTATTAATATCGATTAAGCATGTATAGCTTTCCAAATCATATCTTTAAGCTGAAGAATATTCTTACCTGATACGGAAGAAATAAAGATATATGGGATGTCCTTGGGGACCTCTAGTTCCATTTCTTTTTCCAACTCTTCATCCAGCATATCGGCCTTAGTAATAGCCAACAATTTGGGCTTATCCATCAATTCTGGATTATAAGCTGTAAGCTCCTTTAAAAGGATGTTGTACTCCTCAGTGATTGAACGGTCGGTATCCGCCGGAACCATAAACAACAACACAGAGTTTCGCTCGATGTGACGCAAGAAGCGATATCCCAAGCCCTTCCCCTCGGAAGCACCTTCAATGATGCCAGGAATATCCGCCATCACGAAAGACTTGTTGTCTCGATAGGCTACAATCCCCAGATTGGGCACCAAAGTGGTGAAAGGATAATTGGCAATTTCGGGTTTCGCAGCAGACACTACCGAAAGCAAAGTAGATTTACCCGCATTTGGAAAACCAACAAGCCCTACATCAGCAAGGACCTTCAACTCTAGGATAATCCATTGCTCCTTTCCGGGCATTCCCGGTTGGCAATAGCGTGGGGTCTGTTGGGTAGATGATTTGAAATGCCAGTTTCCTAAACCGCCAATACCTCCAGGGGTTAAGATCTTGGTCTCTCCCTCTTCGGTAATATCAAACAACACCTCACCTGTCTCAGCATCCCTAGCAATAGTACCTAGCGGAACTTCCAATATCTCATCCTTACCAAAAGCTCCCGACCGCAATGCACTACCACCTCGTTCTCCGTCCGAGGCAATGATATGTTTTCTATATTTGAGGTGCAATAGCGTCCACAGTTGACTAGTGCCTCTGAGTATAATATGCCCTCCACGACCTCCATCACCTCCATCGGGGCCTCCCTTGGCGGTATGCTTGTCTCGATGTAGGTGGGCAGAACCCGCCCCCCCATGGCCAGATCGGCAACACACCTTCACGTAATCTACAAAATTTGATCCTTGAGCCATTTAATTAAAACCTCTTAAAAGTAAAAAAGAAAACTAACTAGACTTCTCTAGTATTTGTCTACAATATTAGTTAACTCACTAAATATAGAGTCAATCTCTCCAATACCATTCACTTTTGACAACTTACCTTGCGCTTCATAGTAAGGTAATACGTGGATGGTTTTTTCAAAATACTCTTCGATACGCTTTGTCAACTTATCAGCAGCATCGTCAGCTCTTCCAGAAATTTCTTGTCTTTTTGCAATACGTGCTTTCAATTCATCTTCGTTAACATCAAGTGCGATTACTCCAGTGATGGAAGACTGAACGGATTCTAAGAACTTGTCCAAAGCTTCTGCTTGTGCAACCGTGCGTGGAAATCCGTCAAAAATAAACCCTTTTGCTTCTGGATTTTTTTGGATTTCCTCTTCCAACATTGCAATCGTCACCGAATCTGGAACAAGATTTCCATCTGCAATGATTTGACTAACTTGCTGACCTAAGGTTGTTTGATTTTGGATATGCGCTCTAAACAGATCGCCTGTAGAAATATGGACCAATTGGTATTTATCAATAAGCTTCGTTGATTGTGTACCTTTGCCCGCTCCAGGAGGGCCAAATAAAACAAGGTTTAGCATAGTTGTATTTCTGTAAAAAAAATAAAAGCCTAATCAGAAATAAGATTAGGCTTGGAATTAAACAAGTGCGCTCAAAGGGAGTCGAACCCCTAACCTCCTGATCCGTAGTCAGGTGCTCTATCCAATTAAGCTATGAGCGCGGCTACCAACACTTTTGGACAATAAGCCTTTTCCGTTTTGGTGATGCAAATACNTGSCADTATTATAGCAGCGAAAGACCTAACTGCAGCTGATGGAGCCGCTGCAACAATTGAGGTCGCTGCTGGTGGTGTTAAATCAGTTTTAGTCGAAACGAGTTTACGTGTAAAAGCAGAGTCTATTACAACATCACAAATTAAAGACGGTACTATTGCCCCGGTTGATATTGCTGATGCAGGTGCGAACCAAGTTTTAGTAACCGGAGCTGACAATAAACCAACCTGGATAAATCAATCAGCATTAGGTAATACGGTTACGGCAAATAACGGTTTGACAAAAGTAGTGAACAACGTGAAATTGGGAGGTAAGCTTGAAGAAGTTACAAAGATTGAGACTGATGCTACAAATACTTTAGCAGTTACAGGGCTTCAAAAAGGGGATTTAAAGACAGATAAATATGTAGTAATGGATGCTGCTGGAGTATTAAAGCAACTAAAAGCGGCAATGCCTAAATATTTCTATGCGCCTTCTGTCCCTATTCCAACACATGATGCGAATGCAAATGTATTGACTGGAGTACAAACAATAGAATTGCATACTATCTATAAACAACAATTTGGGTACACAGCTGGGGCCAATCAGGTAAGAAGTAATGGTAGTGCCACCTTACCAACATTAGACGCAGGCGAACTGGATTACTTTGTAACCTATTTTGATGATGCTGTATTTACATCAGTAAGTATAGACGCCAATGGCCAACTAAAATACGCTGTAAAACCCGGGGCCATCGTTACAAATAAAACATTTATGAACATTGTATTTGCTGTTAAAGATTAAGACTATGAAAAGTTTGAGATGTTTTGTAATTGGGATGTTTATATTCTCAATGACGTTGTTACAGGCACAAGAGGTGAAGGTATCATCCGTCGAACAGGTGATGAAAAATATGAATCCAGAAGGTCAAGCAGACTTAAACAATCTCCTAAATGGAGCGATATCAAAGCTGATACTTTCAAACGATAATGCTCCTATGTATGTCTGGAAAGAAGAAGGCGCAACCAAAGTTGTAAAGATAGAAGAAGGCTCCAAACTTGAACTTTTGAATGATAATGATTTAACACTTCCGCTTGCAACGGCGGAAGTGTTCATCTTCACATGGGATAAAGAGAATGCCATGTCGCCGACTAGTGAGCAATTGACTCGATTTAAAAAATTGAAATATATACTTATCAATAGTTACGACGAGCTTAACGAGACCATCCTAAGAGATATTTTGAAAGATGTATTGTCCTTTTTAGGAGAAGCAAAAGTTCAGGTATTATTTGAAAAATTGGAGCAACCGAGTTAAGTTATAGAACATGAACAATGAAAATCATTATAAAATGAAAAATTTTCTAAAAAGCATTTTGATTTTTACATCTTGTTTAGTGATAGGTGTTGAGACTTTTGCTCAGTCAGTAGTAGTACCGTTTACGGCGAGAACTTCGACTAAAGCTCCGGCTCCCTACCAAGGGAAGACCATCTATAATGTGCAAGGGGATTTCATTATGCTTGGTAATACCAATTTAACCCGTGTAGAATATAGTAATACAGGCTCCAATAATGCTGAGATGAAGTATGTGGACGTGGATAATGATGCTACTACTCTAAATTCCTCTTCTGCAACACTGAAATTAGGCGAAGCAGACCCCAAATGTTCCGAAATATTATTTGCAGGATTATATTGGACAGGTAGAGCACATGATTTGGATGCTTTTGGTGTTTCTAGCAGTCCAAATACATTTTCTGTGACCAAGGGAGGAGTGACCAAGCAATTTAATAAGCAAAAGGTTAGATTGAAGAAAACTGGGGGGACCTATCAGGAAATCACAGCAGGAGCCAACGACATCTATTATCCGACGACTACAAGAGGAGCGATGTATTCGGCCTATGCCGATGTCACGGATTATGTGCGTACGAATGGAGTTGGGGAGTATACTGTAGCAGATATTGCCATTCGGGAAGGGTCAGGCGGTGCCACTGGATTTTACGGTGGATGGAGCATGGTAGTCATCTACAAGAATCCGACAATGAAATGGCGCGATATCTCCGTATTTGATGGCCATGGCTATATGACTGCAAACGGAGGAAATGTTGAATTACCTATTTCTGGATTTAGAACGGCACAGAGTGGTGATATTAATGTAAAGCTAGGGGTGACGGCAGGTGAGGGTGACGTGGGCGTTACGGGAGATTATTTTGAGATAAGAAATGCAGCAAACAATGATTGGGTTCGTCTTAATCATACCAATAACGCTCCTTCGGGTAATACTCCAAACTTCTTTAATTCCTCTATCTTTACCGGGGGCAATGCTAGAAATCCAAATCTACAGAATAATACAGGATTGGATGTAGCGATGTTCAACCTCAATAATGCAAATAATACGCTAATCGGTAATGATGCAACTTCTACGAAATTTAGATATGGGACGAGTGGTGATACCTACATCATCTTTAATATTGTCTTAGCAGTAGATGCTTATGTACCACAAGTTGTTGTCGAGAATAAGCCTACAGATACCAATATTGCTAATGGAGGTACGGTAAATGCGGGAAGTGTTATCGAATTCACCACTACGATTAAAAATAGAGGTACCGAAGCGGTCAACAATGGGGTGATTACCATTGATCTTCCTTCAAATGTTTATTATGAAGGTCCTACTACTCCTGGAGGCTTGCCTACAGGAACAACCATCACATGGACAGCACCTGCAGGTGCACCAGTTGGTGCAACTCAACAGACAACCCCAGGCGGGACGCTGAAGTGGAGCGTAGGCACAGTACCATTATCGGCAAATCCGGAAACCATATGGAAGACCTTGAAGTACAAAGTACGTGTGACAAATGATTGTATCCTGCTGAATACTGGAGGAGCATGTGCGCTTGAATTGGACGTTGACGGTCAATTTACAGGAACTGGAGCCATTTCAAATTCGGACGCTAAAGCTGGCTTAGTAAGCGGTTACAATGCTGATTGTGGAAATACACCGATTTACGGCGCCTTCAAGAGCACGATTGATATTACTGGTGTCAGCTGTCCAGAGGAGAATATTACACAAGATGGATTTAAAAGATTCATAGCCTTATGTGAGGGAAACGTTATCCCCAGAGCGGAGGTTACGGCTAAATATCCTCCAGGAACAGTGTTTTATACCGGCATTCCAGGAGCAACAGGAAGTTCGGTTGTGACTGGTGATTTTTCGTTGAATACAGCAGGAAACAGTGCGACCAAGTTTTACGCAAAGGTACCAGGAATGGCTGATGGTTGTTATCTGAAATTGGAGACATACTTAGATAAGGTTACTACTCAGCCTACGGTGACGAATCAAAGAGGATGTTCGGATTCGCCAATCACTATAGGCGGAATCTCCGTCTCTTCGACAGGTGCGGCAGCAGGAAATAAATTGTATTACTTTACGAATTCAACAGGAGGAACAGGGACAACGACAGCGCCAATACCTACAGGAGAAGGTACATTTACTTATTATGCTGCAGAAGGTAATGACAAAGGATGTTTTGGTCCAAGAGTGCCCTTCTCCGTGACTATTGTGAGGTGTAATGTGATTTCGAATCCTGCTCTTCCAAGTAAGGCAAGAAGATAAGAATCTTATTGTATATAGAAGACATTATTCAATTTTGATATATGAATATTAAGACAAGTATAAAAGCGATATTCTTGTTCCTACTGGTAGCAGTAGGAACAAGAGTCTCTGCTCAAGACGGTAAGGGAAGCCTGTTTTCGGACAATGGTCAGATGATCCTTGCCGAAGGTACCTCGGATGTCATCTATTCCGAAAAGCTGTTCCTAGGGCCTAATACAGATTGGCAGATCAATGGCGATTTGTACGTCTACAGTAAAAATATCTGGATTGCACCGACAGCCAAGATTACAGGTTCTGGAAAACTGATATTAAAAGATCCAGGAGCTAATCCATATTATGAAGGTTGGGGCACTCAGCCGACCGTTATCGATGGGAACAACGGTGCATTCATCGGCGTGAATATCGTCATCGACAATGCCAGCAATATCAAATTGGCAGATATCACCGATCCAGGATATGATTTAAAAGAAAATGCAGACGGAATTGCGGCACTTAAAGTTGCGTCCAATATTGATTTCAACGTACAAGGAGGAGATATTTTACTCAATGGCTTTGAGTTGGTACTTGGCCCCGACGCCACACTCTTAAATGCTGGAAGTATAGCCGGGCCTAATCAAAATATTAAAGGCTATGTCGTCACTGGTAATATTCCAAAGAGCTTGTTGATCAAAAGCCTCAAAGCTGGCGAGCAGTTCTTATTCCCGGTTGGAATCAGTGAAAGCAGCTATACACCAGCCATCTTAACGCCTCAAGGAGAGACCAGACTGTATGTCAGTGTAGTGGATTACGAAGCTGCAGGAGCATTTGTACAGCTGGACGACAAGGAAATCGGAATGGATCGTGTATGGCACATCTTTGCAGACAAAGATATGTTGTCGGATTATACTCTTATTCATCAGTCGATTACTAACGGTAAGATGTTTGTCGATAACAATGCCGAGGTGATGCAATACTCAGGTAGTGGCAACTGGATAGGTGATGTGACTAAACTCGGAGCAGCAGGAGTCCATACTCGTGCAGATGTTGAGAGTTATGCTATACGTACCAAGGAAGGTACATGGATGACTAAATTTAGTTTCACTGGGCCTATTGCCAATGATGATACCTATGAACTGCCTTATGAGGACAATTACACAGACGGAAAGAATAGGTTTGATATCTTAGTTAATGACAACGCTGGGTCAAGTCCAATCGACCGTAGTAAGGTGACAATTGTGACACAACCAATACACGGTACGGTAGTCGTCAATGTAGATGGTACGGTCACCTATACACCGGATCCAGGATATGTTGGACAAGATGTATTCGAATATACCATTACGGATGAGAATGGTTTGTCAGATACGGCCAAAGTAACCATCAATATCACAGGTCGTAAACTTCATATCCCGAATGTATTCACACCAAATGGAGATGGATTCAACGATAAGTTTGTCATCATTGGTCATGAGAATTATGACCGAATCAATATTACCATTGTAAATAGATGGGGCAATGAAGTATATCGCAGTACAGACTACGATAACTCATGGGCAGGAGATGGCTTGAATGCTGGAACGTATTTCTATATCATTGAAGCAATCAAAGGCAGCCAAACTACGCTCTACAAAGGTGATGTCTTGATTAAGAGAAATTAAGTAAGAGATAAGCAGAGCCATTAACTTGAAAAAGGTCAAAAGACCTCCGCCAAAAGTCAACCATTGTAAAGATGGAGACAGGCAGAAGGTTCTTTTGACCATAATAAAGCAGATGCTAAAAATAGACCATATATAAGATGAGATACGGAAAATATGCGACCGCATTGGTCATTGGATTATTGGGACTGACAAAAGTTGGTGCTCAACAAAGTATCCAGTTTACGCAGTATATATTCAACTCGATGAGTGTCAATCCGGCTTATGCGGGATACAAAGAAGAGTGGTTTGCCCAAGTTGGCTTGCGTAGTCAATGGACCGGGTGGGATGGGGCTCCTAAAACCGGTACAGTATCGCTTGACGGTGTCCTGGATCCAGTTGCCAAGAGGCACGGTGTAGGACTTAATGTAACTGCCGATAAACTTGGTGCCCAATCTGCAACTTCAATCTATGCCAACTATGCATTTAGATTACAGTTAGATGCTGAAGATACTCAGCGATTGAGCTTAGGTATCGCCGGTGGCGTGTCCCAATACAGTCTTGATGGAAATAGATTGGACCCCAATGATTATGGCGATCAGATTATTCCAAATGGTAAAATCTCAGATTGGGCTCCGGATATTCGCTTAGGGGTGTATTACTACAATCCTAAATGGTATGCTGGTGTATCTGTTCAAGATCTTTTTAACGGGACCAATTCGGGGTCGGATTACCGATTCAATCAGAATACAACCGAAAATCTCTACCGTACCATCAGTGGATATTTTATTGCCGGAGCATTGTTCGAATTGGATAGAGGTGTGCACCTTAGGCCTAGCATGTTGATAAAGGAAGATTTTAAGGGACCTACTTCTTTGGACGTCAATGCCATGTTTGTCTTTAATGGTAAGTTTTGGGTTGGTGCCGGCTATAGGACTAGAGCCAAGATATTCAATAGAGAATACCAGGACCGTACTGTTGACAAGTTGAGCTCTTCAAATGCTATCACTGGGATTGCACAATTCTACGCTACAGAAAGACTACGTATTGGTTATTCGTATGATGCCATGATCAATAAGATGAGCGGACTACAGAATGGTTCTCACGAGATTACGCTTGGATTTACATTTGGACGCCGTGCTGCTAGCCAATACTTAAGTCCAAGGTTCTTTTAGTAAAGAGAAAAAAGTGAATGAATGACGAGTGATGGAGTGACACGGGAATAAGATAGGATATCAAGAAAAAGGACAAAAGATGTAAGAGCGAGGATTAACGAATAGAGATAAAAGACATCGCAATTCGTGCTACGCATATCTAAATGCCAACATCTAAATACTAATATCTACTAACAAGATAACAATACAGAAATGGGTGTGTACAATATATATAGACTAATCATTGCAGGGTTTTTGCTAATCGGCAGCGGTGTACCTGTGATGGCACAAGAGCAGGTCAGTTTGAGGACAACAGCAGACAAGCTGTATCAACAGTATGAGTATCATACTGCTGCGGGAATTTATCAAAAGCTGGTGGATAAAAAGAAACCCAAACCCCAAGATATGGAGCGCTTAGCCGAATGCTACTATCGTATTAATGACTATTCCTTGGCGGAGAACTGGTATGCTAGAGTCATCAATAGTGTTGAATTCAGCGAACAGGCTCAGTTGAATTATGCCGACGTGCTCAAGAAAATGGGTAAGTATGCCGAAGCCAAGAAACAATTCGAGGCCTATGCACAACGTACCGGCAAGCAAGATGATGTGCGCCTTGCCATTCAAGGAGCAGACTCTGCGGTGGTGTGGATGGCCAATCCGACGGTGCACAAGTTAAAGAATGAAGACTTGATTAATACCCGTTACAGCCAATTCGGTACATTTCCGCTACAAGGAAGCGTGTTGTATACAGGCGAACCGGATAATTGGAATGGTGACGTCTCTGGAATGACAGGTCGGACGTTTTTGCGTATATATTCCAGTACCAAGGAAGCAGAGGGTATTACTTTGCAATATCCCAATGTCCTTCAAGATGTCTTTAATGAAAGCGCCTATCACGTTGGCCCTGTGATTGCTAACAAGGATGAAAATATATTATATATTACGCGTACTTACCCGGGAAAGGATACCGAGAAGAATAAATCGGGTAGGTATACTTTTAAAAAGCACAATCTAGAATTGATGATCTATACCAAAGATGGCGATGGATGGAAAGAAAATGCTTTTCCGTATAATGATGTGAAGCGCTATTCAGTGGGCCATGCAGCTTTGAGCGACGATGAGCAAGTGCTGTATTTTGCGTCCGATATGCCAGGAGGAAATGGTGGGGTGGACATCTGGTATAGCGAGCGTAATGCAGATGGGACTTGGGGCGCACCGCAGAATGCAGGAACGGAAATCAATTCCACAGGAGATGAAATGTTTCCTTCTGTTGTTGGTAATAAACTCTATTATTCCAGTAACGGCTTTGCAGGAATGGGTGGTTTGGATATTTTTAGCGCAGACGGAAGCAAGGCATCCTTTAAGAACCGGACCAACTTACGTTTTCCCGTCAATTCAGCGTCCGATGATTTTGGTTATATCGTCATGGCCGATGGTAAAGATGCCCGCTACGGGTACCTTTCGTCGGATCGTATTGGCGGAAAAGGGCTAGACGATATCTATTCGTTCTCCTTTGCTAAACCTAAGATTACAATTCTATTGAACGGTCTTACGTATAATAAAAAGACAGATGCATTATTAGATGATGTTCAACTAAGTCTATTAGATGGCAACGGTCAGACAGTATCTAGAAGGTTGAGCGACGTCAAAGGAGCGTTTACATTTCCTATAGAAGCAGGATTGGAATATCGGGTTGTCGGAGAGAAGGTGAAGTTCCATGGCGATTCGGTTAATATTGCCGCTATCTACCCGACCAAGGATACAACTATTAGCCTGACATTACGATTGGAACCCATTTTTGAAAAAGGGGCAACCTTTGTATTAGAAAACATCTATTATAACTTTGATAAATATGACATCCGAGCAGATGCGCGCCCTATTTTGAATCAGTTGGTAGCGACTATGCGTGACAATCCAACACTTAAAATCGAACTATCGAGCCACACCGATAGCCGTGGTTCCAATAAATATAATATGACCCTTTCACAAAAACGTGCCGAATCAGCGGTTGAATATATCATTAGCCGTGGCATAGCACGTGATCGTATCGTAGCTAGGGGCTATGGCGAGACCAAGCTTGTCAACCATTGCGCTGATGGCGTGTCCTGCACGATACAGCAGCACCAAGCTAATCGCCGTACGGAAGTGAAAGTGCTTGATTATTAGTTGATAATGGTCATTTGAATAAAAAAAGGCTCGCTAAATTTAGCGAGCCTTTTTTTATTCAATCTCTATTGAGTTCTAGCAAAGTATATTGATTATGCGATTCCTGCTAGTTAAGAAGTCTATAAATTAATTATCAGGTTTCATTTTAGAGGGGAAGGGATTACCAGTGTATGTGATTTGTTAAGAGAGATGATTGCTACTTAATTACGGTGGGATATTGTAAAGCGTGGCTCGACACATGTTGCCTATGCAATAGTAATAAGAATCTTACTTGTGAAGTAGAGCCGTAATAATTTTATGTCAATATTTTGTTAAATGTTCCGTCTATTTGTATGTCATTTGTATGAAATTTTGTTTTTTATTATATATGCAAAATTATATTCGTTTCATTATTTATATCTTTTAAGTATAAACAATATAAATAATGAATTTTCTTCGTGTAAATGTTAAAATACTTGCAATAACAATAAGTCATTTCTATATTTGCCCTCGGTTTAACAAAAATTAACACTTCGAATGAAGAATATTATTTTGTTACTCGCAACTCGCAAGAGGCGGTGACATATTGTTAAAGTCAAAATGGGTTGTTACAAATGCTTTGTAACCACTTGTTTTTTTTAAGTATTTATTATGCTAGCATTTTAATTTTAGGTAGTTAATAATCAGGCTTTTAGGTTTTTAGGGTTCGGATTCCGCAAATAGTATCTTATGCAATCGTTTGTTTTTCTTGGATTAACTATTATTTTTGTTTTAACATTTTTTAACATTAATGTTTTTGCAGCTGATACTAACCGTGGGGTGAAACTCATAATTTGCTATACCAATCACTACTATTGCTTACTCACGTCTCTTTCGGGGGACACTTTATTAATAAACATAAACATATGAAACAAAAATTACTCAGTTTTTTTCTTGTGTGTACACTCTTGGTTGGAGTTGCGTATGCGCAGAATCGTCAGGTGAGTGGTAAAGTTACTTCAGCTTCTGATGGTACACCTGTACAAGGCGTATCTGTGGCAGTTCAAGGAACTTCTTCAGCCACACAAACCGATGGTTCCGGAAATTATTCCATTAATGTAGCGGGCAACGCTACGTTAGTATTCTCGTATGTAGGGTATCAACGCCAAACAGTAGCTGTTGGTGAGCGCTCTACAGTGAATGTTCAATTGATCAGTGATGAGACATCCTTAGATGAAGTCGTGGTTACAGCATTGGGGATTCAGCGACAATCCAAATCTCTTACATACGCGACGAGTAAAGTGGACCCGGATGATTTATTACAGAATTCTGAGCCTGACATGTTAAAATCACTCCAAGGTAAAGTAGCAGGAGTAGATATAAGAACATCACAAGGGACACCAGGCGCAGCGACTCGATTTCAAATGCGTGGAAACTCATCATTCGGCGGGGATAATCAGCCTCTTATTGTTGTAGATGGAGTTCCTTATGATAATTCTAGCGTCGTTACTAGTTCGCAAACATCTGGAGGAGCGGCTTATTCTTCAGGAATCGCGAACCTTGATCCCAATGATATTGCTTCAATGAACATTTTGAAAGGATCTGCTGCAGCCGCTTTATATGGTTCTCGTGCTTCCAATGGAGTCGTGATTATCACGACCAAATCAGGTAGTGCTAAGCTAGACGCTCCAACTGCAATTACACTAAAAAGTTCAGTGTCCATGGAGAATATTGCCAATCTTCCAGAATATCAAAATAGTTTTGGTGCCGGATCCCAGTTTAATTATTCGAATTCAAACGGATCATGGGGACCTAATTTTAATAACCTGGATAGTATACCTATGTGGCCTGACTATATTGCTGCGTTTCCTGAAAGGTGGCCTGTTGGATCAAAAGCACCGTATCAAGCATATCCTAATAATGTGAAGGATCTGTTTAATACCGGAGTTGTTTGGGAAAATTCTATTGGAATTAGTGGTGGTGCTGCAACTTCTGGATTCAATATTACCGCTTCTCAGATGGATCATCAAGGTTATGTCCCTAACTCTCATTTTAAAAGATATAACTTATCTGCAGGAGGTAAGCTTAAAATTTCGGAAAAATTTAATGCTCGAGCTAACGTTTCATTTGCTAACTCAAATCAACGCGGAGGATATTTTGGAGAGAACCAAGTTGACGGTGCGGCGTCGCAGTTTGCTCGTTCCTTATTCTTAGGGCGTAACTGGGACGGATCTCTTCCTTGGGAAAAAGAAGATGGAAGTAACCTTAACTGGTTAGGCGGTGGTCAATTTGATCATCCGATGTGGTCCGCTTATAATAATTATGCAAATACTGTTGAAAATCGCGTCATAGGTACATTTGGTTTAGATTACACTATTAACGATTGGTGGAGACTGGATTATAATTTAGGTACCAATATCAGCTTCTTGGATAGAAAGGAGATTTACGAAATCAGTTCTAGAGCATATGAAGGGCTGGGAGGTCTAGTCACAGATGCACGTACTCATAAAGAATTAGAATCTACTTTCATGAGTACATTTACACCTAAGATTAATGATGATTTTTCGATGATAGGATCTGTGGGATTCAACTATAATCAACGAATCATTGATAGAGATATAAATGAGGGGAAAAGATTCATTACACCAGGAATTTACTCCTTAACAAATACGGCACAACAGATTTTCGATACCGATGAGACTTTTAAAAGAAGAATCATGGGTGCTTTTGTTGATGTTAACTTTGGATTTAGAGAGTACTTATTTTTGCAGTTGACGGGTAGAAATGATTGGTCTTCAACACTTCCTAAAAACTCTAGATCGTACTTCTACCCAGCAGTATCCACATCTTTTGTTTTTACCGATGCATTTGACTTAAAAAGTAACTTCTTAAGTTACGGTAAATTACGTGCAGCTTGGGCGAAAGTGGGTAGAGATACAGACCCTTACAATCTTTTAAATACCTATTCGATTGACAAGAACTTCTTAGGACAACCAAGTGGTAGTGTAAGAGTACGGTCCTTCAATCCTAATTTAACACCAGAATTTACTAAAGAGGTTGAATTAGGTGCAGAAATAGCACTGTTACAGAGCCGAGTGAACTTAGATTTTACTTGGTACAATAAAATTTCGACAGATTTATTGTTCCCAATTTCGACACCGACCTCGTCGGGTTATGACGAATATTTTACCAATTTTGGTAAAATCAAAAATACAGGGGTTGAAATAGCTTTGCGCGTTAAACCACTGTCATCAACAAGTCCTGTTAAATGGGAAGTTTCGGGAGTGTTTACAAAGAATAAAAACACTGTTCTTGAATTGATGGAAGGAACTGAAAGAATCGCGCTTAGAGGTGTATTATCGGGCACGATTTCTCCCTACTTAGAGAAAGATTTGCCATATGGATACCTACGAGGAACGAAGAATTATAGAGATGAAGACGGAAATCTTTTGATTAATCCAGCAACAGGAGCTTTAATCAAAAATCCTGAGGAAACAATGGTGGGGGATCCGAATCCTGATTTTAAATTGGGGATTAACAATGTTGTTTCCTACAAAGGCTTCACTTTTGCAGCTTTATTCGATATGACAAAAGGAGGAGATATGTACTCGGTGACGAATTCGTCTTTGTTAGGAAGAGGGGTTACTAAAGATACCGAAAATAGAGAATATAATGTTATTATACCTGGAGTCTATGGTGATCCTGCAACAGGTAAAGCAATTGTAGATGCCTCTGGTAATAAAATACAAAACCAAACGAGATTGACAGTCAATGATTTGTATTTCTCTCCGGATCCAAATGTAGGTCAAACTTTTGCAGTGAATTCAGCTACAGAATGGAACGTTTATGATGCAACAGTTTATCGGTTGAGAGAAGTGTCTATTGGATATGAGTTACCGACAAAATTGTTTAGTAATTCCTTTATTAAAGGAGTCAATGTAAGTGTGACTGGACGGAACCTTTGGTTTTTAGCACCTAATTTTCCAAAGTATTCAAACTTTGATCCGGAAGTTAATAGTTTCGGATCTTCGACAACTCAAGGTATTGAATTGTCTGCGGCTCCTACAACCAGGAGATATGGTTTTAACTTGATCGCGAGATTTTAAATTAGATAGAACAATGAAAAAGATAAAAAATATATTATATATAGCGTTGGCGATTCTAGCTAGTTCATGTTCGAAACAGTTAGATATCAATGAGGACCCGAATAATCCGACAGCATTGTCCGAAGCAGTTTTATTGCCACGAGTGGAGAAATATGTTGGACAGTCCTTGGCTATGGGTACAGGTTTTGGTAACAATCTTTCTGCTTATACTCACCAGATGGTGCATTACGGTGATGCTGATCAATACGGCTCAGATGGGACTGACTTTTATTGGAATCAGGGATGGGACTATTCATATAGAGAAGTCTTGACTAACGTTGATATTATTATTACAAAAGGCACGGAAAATGATAATATGAAATATGTAGGGATTGCCAAGATCCTGAAAGCATATATGAGTAGTGTCCTGGTCGATTTATTCGGAGATGTTCCATTTTCAGAAGCAAATCAACTTGTGTCGGGTATTTTATACCCGAAATACGATAAAGACTCGGAAATTTATCCACAACTTATTTCATTATTAGATCAAGGGATTGCTGATTTGCAAAATCAGAACGCGAAAAATTTGATTGTTCCCGGGACGGATGATGTTGTATATAAGGGCAAAATTGATAGTTGGATAAAAGCGGCTAATACAATCAAATTCAAACTATTGGTCCAACAACGCAAGGTAAAGGATGTAAGCGCTGATGTTAATGCACTGATTGCGGGGGATAAACTCATCAGCGCCACAGCGGAATCTTTTGTCATTCCTTATGGGCCTAACGGCGCTACTGATGATCGAAATCCTGGTTTTGGTGAGTACTTTGCATCACAAAGGACTATGCATGTAAGCCCTTGGTTGTACGAGATTATGAAGGGATACAATACTAATATTCTTACGGGAATAGAAGACCCGAGAATACCTTACTATTTCTACAACCAAATGAAGAAGACTGACGATCCAAATCCTGATGTAGAGTATCGTGATGGTGCATTTGTATCCAAGTATTTTGGTAGTCAGGGGGGCAATAGAGGAAAGAACGTGCAAAATCAACTGACTCTGTTTGGAATATACCCTGTAGGGGGGCGGTTTGATGATGGTGCGGGAGGTACGGCCTCGGCATCTAGTGGCACCGGGGCAGCACCTTATCGACTTATCACCTTTGCTGACGTCTTATTTTTACAAGCGGAGTTGATTAATGAAGGTGTTATCTCAGGAAATGCTGCAGATAAACTTAAGGCTGCTATTACTGAATCCTTTAATACAATTGATTTTGTAGTGAAAGGAGCAGGTACATCGCAAACAGTTCCACCAATTGCAGGATCTGCTGATGCCACAACTTATTTAGACAAAGTTATGACCAAATTCAATGCGGCTTCAACTAGTAAGAAGTTGGAATACATCATGACGGAGAAATGGTTATCTACAGTTGGGGCTTGGGTGGATCAATATACAGATTATAGAAGAACTGGATATCCAGTGCTATTCGACCCTAATACTGTACCGGGAAAGCTTGTGACACCACCAGCAGGTGGTAATGGAGGAGATAATCTGCCTGCAGTACCCGTCATCCTGAATCGGCCATTTCCAAATTCGCTACCATATGTAAATAGTGAATTGAATATGAATATGAATGCTCCTGCGCAAAAGGCTAATTTAGCCACTGCTAAGATATTTTGGATGCCATAATTAATTTTTGATAAATGAAAAGAATTTTATATATATTAATGATGATATCAACGGTGGTTGTTTCATCATGTCGGAAGAGTGATATTGGTTCAATGCCAGATGGTATTGTTTACTTAAATCAACCTCAGATTGTTAAAGATGCATCAACCGACCCAGCTATTTTGGATACAGACCCATTGGCTTTTAAGGCAAAGGTTTCAGTGGATATATACTTTAAAAACTCGGAAAAGCCAAAAAAATACGACCTTGTCGTAATGAAAAATGGTGACCCAAAAAGTGTTAAGACGTTGAAGGCTGACATTACTAGTTTCCCGACTATAGTAGATGTGTCGGGACAGCAACTTACTGATTTATTTTCTACGGGTATTGTTGCAGGTGATAGTTTTGACATCGGTGCGAATATTACTATGCCCAATGGTAAAACTTATCTGGCTTATCCTGAGGTTGGTATTGGTTATGGTCCCGGTCTAGCTGGACAACCAGGAGCAAGCCCTGCAGTTCGGTATACTGCTATATGCGGTTATGTAGCTTCTGAAGCTGTTGGAGATTACAATGTTGAAGTGGACGGATGGGAAGATTTTGGCGTGGGTTCTACTGCTAAAGTCAAAGCCGGCGCTACTGAAGATGAATTGTTGATTGAATATCCAATACCTGGATTTGCGCCTATTAAATTGAAGATTGACCCTCGGGACAACACGCTGACTGTTGCGAAGCAAACGGTTGGCGCTTATGGCGGGTCATGGCAATACGGTGTATTCTCTGTAAACTCTGTTCCTGGAAATGATAATTTTATTAATCCTTGTGATGGAACAATCAGCGTGAGATTATCTTACACGGTAAGTGCTGGTGGATTTGGTGATTTTGTACTTAAGATAAAGAAATAATATTCTCGGTTTTTGTATTTAATCCTATGAAAGAGGGTTGTAGATTTATCTACAACCCTCTTCTTTTTAGGTAGATTTCCTTAACCAACCCGAGCCCCAAACATGGATTTCTTTTTCGAAGGGAGGAATTGTAACTGCTCTATACCGGTGCTGTTCTTGCAGATCTGCTATGCTGATACAAGGATAGATTTTGCAAAGCTAAAATGGGAGCCAAATTTTAATCAAATTAAATATTAGGTTAGCCTTAAGATAGGGTTAGTATAGCCTTTACATAGCCTTACTATAGCCAATATCTATATAAAGGCTATAGTAAGGCTAATTAAAAAACATCTTAAGGTCGAAATTGTTATCAATGAAGGATTAACTTACTGAGACTCAAAAAAACTAATGTTTTAAAGCTATGGCAATTCTAAATGACGGCCCCAATGGGCCTCTTCGGGGTAAATTCGGTAGTGCATACGCGTATGTACTAAACGGACAAAATATTGTGCGTGGGCGTCGCAGGCCTACTACCCATCCTCCAAGCGAGGCTGTGCAATTGAATCGTAAGATTACAAAAGTGACCAATGATTTTCTACGATATCTATTCCCCGTCGTCAAGTACGGATATAAGAGTCTACTTGTCGATCATCCTACAAAAAATGCTGCTAATTTAGCTCAGTCCCATGTCCGGAAGGAATGTATTGCTCTTGATGAAAATCAAGAGCCTTATGTGCGCCCCGAATTATTCAAACCTTTTAGAGGGAAATTGTTTATGCCTGAGAATGCGCAAATGGAAGTAGTAGGGGATGCTTTACACATTACCTGGACGCCTAGTGCAGACCATTGGCAGGATTGGATCAAGCTCAACGTGGTATTGGTCGATGTGGAGAAGCAAGCCGATGTGAAGGCTGCAATTGTACCTGCAAATACTGGCCATTATCAGGTACAGTCAGCCTTACTTGCCCACCGACATCAGGGAGTGCATGTATATATCGGCTTCGTAGACAACTTTAGGGACGAGCTGTCAGACGCAGTATATCTGGGAAAGTTGGGTTGAGGAAATCGGGATTTTAGTCAATCTCAAATTCGGCGTGGATATTCCGTGTGAATTCGAGCACTTCGGGAGCAATCTTAAATCCCGCACCACCGTAAGCCTTATTAAAGGTCTCTAGCTGGATGCCGGGTTGATACCCTGCAGATGCGTTGAATACACTTCCGTCATTGGCGATATATAGCAATTTGCCAATTTTGACATCGGCTCTTTTAGCTAGTTTTTGAGCAGATTTGAGGGCATCGTCATACGCAATCAAATCCGCTTCGCGCAAGATGCTATCTGCTTTAGAGTGGTTGAATTGGACGGAAGAGATACTACTGATTTTTGTTTCCAGCAATTTGCCGGTCAACTCTGTGAATTTGGACAAATCATGCAAGACAAAATCGATAGTCTGCTGAGCTTGATACCCCACGAATTTTGTAGTATTCCCAATATATTGATAATCCTTATTGGCGGATACACTACTTGTCTTGATATCTTCTTTGTTACTGCCGTATCGTTGTAAGATAGAAATCACACTATCTACGGTAGCTTGGGTTTCGCGTACGGCATCCACCATCCTGGGTTTGGTAAATGCAGCATTTATGGTCAACGTCACCTGGTCGGGCATCACCCTTATCTTTCCTTCTCCACTTACTCGGATTCTATTTTGATTTTCTGTGGATACAGAATTGCAGGAAGCGAACAGTAGAATACTACCGGTCGTCAATACAACTGTTAATCTAGAGAGGATGTGCATAGTGTTCGTCGTTTATCGTTAGTGAACTAAAGATAGTAAATGTTTTCTTACTTTAATCCTCTTATCTTCTGAGTCAATTGATTCATATAATCTCTATAGGTTTGATTTTCCAATAACGATTCGTTGGGTGTTTCGGCAAAATGGGAGTGAGCATAGAACTCAAACATCTTGATTAAGGATTTGAAACTAATAAAGCGTGCGGTCACGTTCTTGTTCTCGTAATTATCAGAATCCATAAACGATTGTATCAGTGCATGGTTGAATTCCAGAACTGGGATGCTATTTGTCTTCTCCGCTTCATAATAGAAGATGGGCAGAGGTAAGTCATTGACAAAGAATCCAATACCCAAGTCTACATGGCGGGAATAATATGACCTTATGGAAAATTTATAATTGCCGACAGTCCTCTGATATACATTATATATGATATCGATGCTTTCCATACATTTAATTCTTATAATAGGTAGTGTCTGCAATAACCGGATTGCTGATTTCATTTAAAGTTAAACATTATTTTAGTATTAAACTAGAATTGTGTTAAAAAGTGAGATTCGCGGTCTTGGCGGGAAACATTCGATCATGTGGCTAGAGTTAGTTATGCAAAAAAGACACCATCATGCCGGGCTTGTCCCGGTAGGATGGTGTCTTTCGACTAAATATTTTATTTTGTAGCCTGTACGATAGACAGCTGCTGTGCTGTACGACCGGCTATATCGGCAAAGGTTTGTTGCAATGGGCTTTCCTCGTCCAACAAGATTGGAAAGCCATTATCACCAGCATCGGAAATGCTTTTGACTAAAGGAATTTCTCCCAAGAAAGCGGTGTGATTCTCTTCAGCAAGTCGTTTTCCACCATCTTTCCCAAAGATGTAATACTTGTTTTCTGGGAGTTCGGCTGGCGTGAAGTAAGACATATTTTCGACAATACCCAGTATCGGGATATTGATTCCCTCCATCATGAACATGCCTATTCCTTTAATGGTATCGGCAAGGGCAACCTGTTGAGGAGTGGTCACGATTACCGCTCCAGCGATAGGATAGCTTTGCGCTACGGTGATATGTATATCACCTGTACCCGGAGGCATATCGACGACTAAGTAATCCAGCTCGCCCCAATCGGCATCATTGAAAAGTTGTTTTATGGCTGAAGTAGCCATAGGCCCTCTCCAAGGAATGGGTTGATTAGGGTCTGTAAAAAAGCCAATCGAAAGTAATTTAATTCCGAATTTCTCGAGGGGTAGTATCTTTGTTTTGCCATCGACAGTCTGGGTAGACTGTGGTTTGGCACCTTCAAGTCCAAACATAATGGGCAGTGATGGACCATATATATCCGCATCGAGCAAGCCTATCTTAGCTCCAGTATCGGCAAGAGCCAGCGCTAGGTTGGCAGCTACGGTCGATTTACCGACACCTCCTTTGCCAGAGGCCACTAGTATAATATTTTTGATGCCGGACAATTGATGTCCCTCACGACTAGTGACTTTAGCGGTCATATTGATATCGACCACCAATTGTTTATCGATAAAGAGCGCGATAGCGTTGCGACATGCATGCTCAATGTGTCCCTTCAATGGGCAAGCGGGCGTAGTCAGTACTACATCAAACTTGATTTTGTCGGGAAGTATTTCTATATTCTGAATCATGTGCAGTGTGACCAAATCCTTTTTTAGGTCAGGCTCTTCTACATGGCTCAGGGCATTTAAAATCTGTTCTTTAGTAACCATTGCTTCAATATGAAAACACAAATCTAATGAATGCGCAACAGAATCCTGTCATTTGGATGTTTTTTAAAACGAAGAACAGGTGCTGGAAAGCAATCACAAATTTTAAATAAGCTCTTAAACCAACCTGGCTTTATTTTAATTATACTTGCAGGGTGAAATGTGATGACAGCATCATCTATGGTTTAGGATTATACAGGGTCTCTTATCGGGATAGAAGGCTTTGTCAATAGTGAGCAAATAAGAAAAGAAGCCGTCAAGCGTTTAGATATGGATATGCTCAAAAAATTCTATAATAAAATCACCATCAAGCAAAAACGATGGATCATCGGCATAATTGCGGTGGTGGTATTGATATGCGGGATAGGCTTGCTTTATGGGCTAAGCAAGAGGGATGCCATCTTACAGGGAGCTATTGCTTCTGCCAAACAGAAAGCCGAGAGTCAGTATAATGTAGACCTTAAGATCCAATACTACGGCTTCAGAGGGCTTTCGACTGTTGTCTTTAAGAATGTGTTCGTCACGCCCAAGGGAAAAGACCAGCTGGCGCAGATAGATGATTTTGCCGTGTCGGTACGATTATGGCCGCTGCTTTTCGGGGATGTTAAAATTGGGCTCATCGAGATGGAAAATGCTCGATTCACGCTCGTAAAACGAGATAGTGTGGTCAATAATTATGACTTTCTGTTCAAGAAAAGTAAACAAGATTCTATCCCTACCCCTAAGGCCGAAAAAAATCTCGCTGCCCTAGCTGATGGTTTGCTAAAGAAGGTCTTTTTCAAGATTCCGCGCAACATGGATGTGCGCAATTTCGAAATTTCTTTCAAGGATGATAGTACTTATCAACAATTGAAGGTGCCACGTGCCGAGATTGCAGGGGGGGATATTGATGCCGCATTATACCTCAACGGTGATGAGGGCCGCTGGCATGTGATGGGCCATGTCAACCCAGATGCTCAGGAACTCAATCTCAAGCTTGCTTCCGAAAAAAAGAATACAGAATTCCCCTTTCTACGTAGTAAATTCGGTATACGGATGAGCTTTGATGAAATCGAATTCGACCTACAGAAGGTAAATCGTAAAGGCAAAGAACTCTTGACGCTTAAAGGTGACTGGCACTTTAAGAATTTGAATGTCCATCACTGGCGTCTTTCCGATCAAGATATCAATATTCCTGAAGCCACGTTGGAGGGAGGGGTGGATATAGGTGCGCAGTCCATTGAATTGGTAAAAGAGAGCAAGGTGAAGGTGAAAGATTTTGAATTTAGCCCACAAGCCAAATATGTACATAAGCCAGAGAAAATTGTCGCACTGTCCATTCATACGGGCAGGTTCGAGGCGCAGAAGCTTTTCGATGCTA
The DNA here is from genome assembly GCA_000783305.1 of Sphingobacteriaceae bacterium DW12. GTDB lineage: Bacteria > Bacteroidota > Bacteroidia > Sphingobacteriales > Sphingobacteriaceae > Sphingobacterium. The sequence goes on from JROE01000013.1 coordinate 160,776, forward strand.
TACCTAAGGGATTATTTGAATCCTTGGAAGGCGTTCAAGTTCAGGGTAATATCCAGTATGATCTTGATTTTGAAGTCAACCTTAAGAAACCAGATCAATTGAAGTTTGTATCAAAGATAGACGACCAAGAGCTCAAGGTCCAGAAATGGGGTAAGGCTGATATCAATAAGCTAAACGGGCCATTTGTCTATACCGCTTATGAAGGCGATAAGGTCATGCGGGAAATCACAGTAGGGCCGCAAAATCCTAATTTTGCACCCTATGATCGGATTTCGAATTATATGCGTACGACACTGCTCAATACCGAAGACCCGTTCTTTTTTAAGCACAATGGTTTTCAAGAGGAAGCTTTCAAGCTGTCCATTGTCACAAATATTAAAGAACGCAAATTCAAAAGAGGGGCAAGTACAATATCCATGCAGTTGGTTAAGAACGTTTTTTTGAATCGGAATAAGACCTTGGTCCGTAAACTAGAAGAAATCATGCTCGTGTGGTTGATGGAGTCATCTAAGCAGGTGAGTAAGCAACGAATGTATGAAGTATATCTCAATGTTATCGAGTGGGGGAATAACGTCTATGGAATTACGGAAGCTGCTCGTTACTATTTCGGGAAGACACCGGCGGAGATTACATTAGGCGAGAGCCTATTTCTATCTAGCATCGTCCCTAAGCCCAAAAAAGGGCTGTATTCTTTCGACTATACCGGTCACTTGAAGGAGAATGTCTATCGATATTTCAATACCTATGGCAATATAATGGTGAAAACCGGCCAACTGGCGCGTGATACCACAGTCGCTAATTATGGATTCTATACGGTGAGTCTACAGCCTAATCTCCGTCCTCATAGACCTGCGGGGCTGGAGGTGGATAGCCTGCAGGGGATAGATGTGGATATTGATGCTGAGCAGGAGGACAAAATTCGAGAATTAGAGCTACAGGAAAAGGAAAAAAGAGGTCTTTTTGATAAGATTTTCGATAAAAAACCTCCTGTAGAATGATAATAATAGGTTTCTTTAAGAATAGAATGAACGAAGTATCCACGTATTCAGCTGATTAGGGACCCTTCGATAAAAGAAAAACAAATAGAGCATGAAGAGTCTGACGATAGATAATTTGGATTTTGAGTTGATGATCGATCACGATCAGATACAAAAGCGTATACGGTTAATTGGTATTGATTTGAATATGAGGTACCAAGATAAGCATCCCGTATTTATTGGTGTACTCAATGGGTGCTTTATGTTCATGTCAGACCTTATGAAGCAGGTGGTGATACCCTCCGAACTTTCGTTTGTCAAGCTCGCATCTTATAGCGGTACGGAGCAGGGGAGGCTTTCCGAACTGATCGGGGTAGGGATGGATCTAAAAGGAAGAGATATCATTATCGTCGAAGATATTATTGATTCCGGGCATTCGCTCAAATATACAATGGATGCTTTGGAACGGTTGGAAGTTGCGAGTATTTCCGTGTGCGCATTGTTGATGAAACCGGCCAATCTTCAAGTGACCTTTGACAACATCATGTACATTGGGTTTGAGATTGATGAAGAGTTCGTCGTCGGATATGGCTTGGATTACAATGGACAATGCCGAAATCTCCCAAACATTTATCAGCACGTACCTTCAGGATCTTAACGATCCCGGAAGGTACAATCTACTAGGTGGTCGTTGACCATGCCTACCGCTTGCATATAGGCATAGCATATCGTTGTGCCAAAAAACTTGATTCCTCGTTTTTTGAGATCTTTTGCGATAGCATCAGATTCAGGAGTGCTGACAGGGGCATCTTTAAGGCTTTTTAGTTGGTTGATGATAGGAGCCTCATGGGGTAAGAACGAATAAAGATACCGGTAGAAGCTGCCAAATTCTTCTTGTATTCGAATGAATATCTTTGCATTCTCAATCGTACTCTTTACTTTTAGTCTATTCCGAATGATGCCCGGGTCTAAGAGCAAGCGTTCGACATCATCAGCTGTGAATTGGGCTACCTTGTGGTAGTCAAAGTCTGCGAATAGTCTTCGATAGTGCTCGCGTTTTCTCAAAATCGTAATCCAGCTCAATCCGGCTTGTGCGGATTCGAGTACCAAAAATTCGAATAAAATCTGCTCGTCCGTAACCTGCTTGCCCCATTCTTCATCATGATAGCGCATATAGAGTTCGTCGGTCCCGCACCATGGACATCTAGTGATTGAATTTTGCATATTGGGTGTCATTAAAGTATTTGTATGAAAGTGTCTGTCTTATACTTTGCCATCAAGAATTTTCATGCTTGTCTGTGATTCTATGGAATCATGAAAGTTTTGTTTTAACTTTACCGTTCGAATCAAGAAATATGTCCATACCAGTCAGGAGTTTGTTTTTTTTATGTTTGACCAGCTTACTTACGTCATTTTGGCCCTCGGTATCGTTAGCAAACTTAGATAAAAAAGCGCTTGTACACAATCACAGCTTTTTATCGGTTTCTTTGCTGTCGTTGGCATCTTCTTCCATCAAAAATACAAACATACAAAACGATTCTCTAGGAGCGGCCATCACACTCCCTGCTCATGATGTTGCCTTGGATACAATGCATGTCGCTCCATCACGTCCGTTATATCTCAAGCCAGACCCAAATGGAGCGTTGGTCGTACCACAATATATAAAAGATCAAGTGATCGTGACCAATGGCGATTTCCTGAAATGGATGAAATTTGCCGATACGCTGAAGAGACAGTCGACAGATATGGTCAAAAGTGGGGATATAAAAACTACTCGGCCGCTGTGGATCATGGCCACTATATTGATCTTGATGTTCGCTGTTGCTATGGTCAGGCGGTATTTTCCATTAGATTTCTATGTGATCATAGAAGCATATTTTAAGGACAGACTACTTCAACAGGTGAGTAAGGAGGATAATATGGCAACTTCCTGGCCTTATATTTTTCTATACCTTATTTTTAGTTTTACGCTAGGGCTTTTCCTGCTGATGTTTGACGCCTACCTCAGCCAAAGCCAGCGATGGCTGACCCTCGAAAACTTTTTTAAAGTGTCCCTTATTGTGGGGGTTCTCTTCATCGTGAAAATTTTGATCATCCGATTTATTTCCTATATTTTCGAATTGAATAAATTGGTACGTGAATATATTGCTGTTTTGTATTTAGTTTATTTTAACAGTATGTTAATTCTAATGCCAGCAGTGCTGATTTTGAGTTTGTTGCCCACTGCATATTTTACAATAGTAATATCTTTATCACTAATTTTAATATTTATATTGTTCATTTACAGGTTTTTGCGCACTGCTTTTCATTTGTTTAGCAATCTTAGGTTTCCTATTTTTTATTTAATTGTGTACCTTTGCTGCCTAGAAATTGCACCGATATTGATATTAGTGCGGACGTTGAGCAAATAAATGAAAGATATGCAAACTTCTGATGTTGAAAGAGCTAAGAAAGTTAAGAGTATTCTAGTAACTATTCCCAAACCCGAAAATGATAAATCCCCGTATTTCAATTTAGCTGAAAAATATAACCTTAAGTTAGATTTTAGAGGCTTTATTCATGTGGAAGGAGTACCTGCTAAAGAGGTGCGAAAAGATAAGGTCAATTTATCTGAGCATACAGCGGTCATTTTTACCAGCAAGAATGCCGTAGATCATTTTTTTCGAGTATGCGAAGAAATGAGATTTGAAGTGTCAGCTGAAATGAAGTATTTCTGCATCACGGAGGCTATTGCTCTCTATTTACAAAAGTATATTCAGTATCGCAAACGGAAGATATTCTTTGGTAAGCAGACCGCGAAGGACTTGGAAGATGTGCTGAAGAAACATAGCAAGGAAAAATTCCTTTTCCCCTGCTCGGATGTCGCTAATGAGGAGACGTCAAATTGGCTGCAGGAGAATGGATATAATTTTACCCCAGCAGTATTGTTTCGCACGGTAATCAGTGACTTGTCCGATCTTAAGGATGTTTTTTACGACGTAATCGTGTTTTTTAGCCCATCGAGTGTACAGTCTCTGTATGATAATTTTCCAGACTTCAAGCAGAACAATACCCGTATCGCAGCATTTGGAACAACTACACAGCAAGCGTTGTTAGATCATGGACTTATTCTTGATATTCCTGCGCCTACACCAGCTGCACCAAGTATGACGATGGCCGTAGAGCAATATATTAAGTTGGTCAACAAATAGGAATAGACCGAATAAAAGAAATAGAGAAAGGGCATTTGATTCAAATGCCCTTTTTTTGACTAAAGTTATGATACGACAAGGTCGATTCCGACTGGTCGGAGAGCTCTCGCTAGCCATCGAGAAAAGTAAAAAAGCGAAAACAAAAGAAGGATGCACCTGTTAGATGTTGTAGGCCTATCCTTACAGAAAAAAAAATTTTCAATTAGGAGGGGCATATTATTAATTAAACGTTGTATTTTTACAAAATAGCTGTCTATTGAGAATGGGCTATATATTATAAAGCATAGAAAAGAAATCTACTTATTTGATCAAATTCATAAAAAATGAATTGTAATTTTTTAAAGGCTCTTACACTCTTCGCTATAGTGTCCATTGGGATGGCTAGTTGTAAAGGTCCAGGTAATAATGGTGAATTAGTTGGGGTAAGGCTTGATAAACTAAAGGCAAATAAAACACCGTTTGGGATGGTGTTGATTCCGGGAGGTACATTTATAATGGGACAGTCGGATGAAGACATCACATTTTCCCAAGTCTCCCAGAATAGACAGGTGACCATTGCTCCCTTCTATATGGATGATACAGAGATTTCCAACAGTGAGTATCGCCAATTTGTCAATTGGGTAAGAGATTCTATATTAATAACCAATTTTTTGGGCGACGATAGTTATTTTATCCAAAGTGAGAATGCGGGTGGTGAGCGACATATTGATTGGAATAAGGTAAACGCAAATTCGCCATGGAAAACGAAGGATGCCAACCAACGCGAACGTGTTGGGAGCATGTATTATCAAGGTGAAGACCGGATTTTTGGTAAGAATGAAATCGATGTGAGGTTGTTAAAATACCACTATGAGTGGTATGATCTAAGAAGAGCCATTGATGCCAAAAATGACCCTTCGAGAAGCCGTTCTGAATTTATTATGCGAGATACTTTGTTGGTGTATCCAGATACCACGGTATGGTTGAGCGACTTTAGTTATGCGCAGAATGAGCCTATGGTGGAGGGGTATTTCTCACATCCATCATTCGACGAATATCCAGTAGTGGGGGTGACTTGGAAACAAGCACAGGCTTTCAATACATGGCGAACACGCCTTTTTAACAATGCCGCATCCAAAAATCGCGAAACAGAACGTATGCCTTATCAGCTTCCTTCAGAAGCCGAATGGGAGTATGCGGCCCGCTCCGGCAAGACAGGTATGCAGTATCCGTGGGGAGGTCCATCCGCCCGAAATGCAAAAGGCTGTTTGATGGCTAATTTTAAACCGGGAAGAGGTAACTATATAGATGATGGGGCCGCTTACACGGCGCCAGTTTATTCTTACTGGCCCAATGACTTTGGCTTATATAATATGGCCGGGAATGTGGCCGAATGGACACAGTCTAGTTATGATGAGTCCGCTTACTCATTTGTACATGATATGAATCCTACGTATTCGCATAGTGCTAAATCTTCGGATCCCAACGCAATGAAGCGTAAAGTCGTGCGAGGAGGATCTTGGAAAGACGTAGGGTACTTTCTTCAAAATTCAACGAGACAATATGAATATCAAGATACCGCAAAGTCATATATAGGATTTAGATCCGTGACGCGTTACACAGGAGTATCTTATTAATACATACTAACTAATCGAAGCTAAAACTATTAAATCAAGAGAGCAAAATGGCAACTAAGCGTAAGTTTAAATTTGGGATCAATACACTCATCAACTGGGGAGCGACAGTCGTAATCATAGGATTGATGTTTAAAATATTGCATTTTAAAGGGGGTGAATGGATGATTGGTATTGGATTGGCGGTAGAAGCGGTATTGTTTTTTATTATGGGATTCTTGGCAAGCGAGCCCGAGTTAGACTGGGCACGTGTCTATCCAGAGTTGGACGAAGACTATAAAGGAGAATTACCTAAAGCAGGTGCTCGCCCTGTCGCAGCACAGCCTGCTGTAGCGCTAGGAAATACTGCTGCATTGGATAAATTGTTGCAAGATGCCAAAATCGACGAGAACCTGATTGGGAATTTAGGTGATGGACTACGTACTTTCAGCGACAAAGTAGCAGCCATCTCAAAGGTAGCTGATACGGCTACTGCAACAAATCAATTTGCAGACAAATTGAATGCGGCATCCACAGGAGCGGCTCAATTAAGTCATGCTTTTGATAGAGCGGCGGCTGATTTGCAGACGTTCAATGAGTCTGCTGCAGATATGCATCAGTTCAAAGAACAAGTAAGTACATTTAATAAAAACTTAGCGTCATTAAATGCCATTTATGGGAATATGCTTTCTGCTATGAATACCAATAGATCATAGGTAATATTTTAATAATCATCCTTTATTAATTAAAATTTACATTATGGCAGGTCGTAGAGAAACACCAAGACAGAAGATGATCGGAATCCTATATTTGGTGCTACTGGGGTTAGTAGCGCTCAATGTAAGTGATTCCATATTAGATGCATTTAAAAATTTAGCAAATAGCTTAAGCACGTCTACCCAGAATACGCAATCAGGGATAGACAATATGTTTTTGTCTTTTAGAGAGACAAAAATGAAGGAAAATCCAGAGCGTGCCAAACCTATCTTGGAACGCGCGGAGAAAGCACAACAGTTGACCAGCAATTTGACTTCGTACGTAGAAGAATTGAAGACGTTATTGGCGCAAGAAGGTGGTGGGGAAGATGATGAGACTGGAGATTTGAGAAAAAGAAACAATACAGATATTGCATATCGATTGATGATTACCGAGAAAAGAGGTAAGGAATTGAGAGAAAAGATAAATGCAACGAAAGCTGAGTTGGAGAAATTGACAAATAAAGAAGTCAACTTCAGTTTATTTGCACAAGATCCTCCGGCAAGGGCAGGTATCAAGAAAAGTTGGGAAGATTCTAACTTTGGAGATGGTATCCCATTGACTGCGGCAATCACTGCATTGGAAAAAATAAAGGCAGATGCCAAGAATGCCGAATCTGCAGCTGTCAAACATATTTTTGGAAAGATGGACCAGGCTGTCGTCAATTTGGATAGGTTTTCAGCAGTGGCTGTAGCACCCACTTCGTACTTGATTCAAGGTCAACCGTATACTGCTAAGGTCTTTTTGACTGCTTATGATTCGAAGTCCAATCCGCAGATTTCTGTAAATGGTGGTGCATTGAACGTGACCGATGGACAGGGACTATATTCGGTGAATACATCGTCTGTAGGAGAGTTTAAATGGCAAGGTAAGATTATGGTGCAGCAGACAGACGGTACAATGAAAGAGTACATGACGGAGCCCATGACCTATCAGGTGGCGAAGCCTTCGGCAGTCGTATCTCCTGATGCTATGAATGTCTTGTATATTGGTGTGTCAAATCCAATTTCGGTATCTGCCCCTGGTATACCTATGAGCAGTATCGATGTGAGTGGCTCAGGTGTTAGCGTTTCAGGGTCGGGAGGTAAGTATGCTGCTAAAGTATCCACTCCAGGCAAGGCAACTATTAGTGTATCTGCAAAGATTGATGGTAAAGTGCAGCAACTCGGTACGACAGAATTTCGGGTGAAGCGCATCCCGAAACCTGCAGCACGTGTAGCCGGTAAAACTGGTGGAGCAATTTCTGCCGCACAGCTGAGAGGACAAAATGTAGTGTCAGCAGCATTGGATAATTTTGAATTTGATGCTAAGTTTAGTATTACGAAATTTAACATGTATATCTTGAAGCCCAGAGTGGATCCTATAGGACCGTATCAATCCTCTGGATCAAGCTTCTCTGCACAGATGAAAACTGGTCTGGGAGCGATTACTCCTGGTACATTGGTAGCGATTTATAATATTGTAGGGGTTGGGCCAGACGGTGTGGCACAAAACTTGGACCCTATTTCATTCCAAGTCACAAATTAAAATGGGAGAGGGAAGTCTTGAACTGTTAGTGAGGACTTCTTTTCCGTTAAATGAATAGAACGATTCCGATAGTAATCGGAGGAGCTCATAAATAATTATTTCGATGAAAAAGTTAGGTGCTTTATTGATTTTGATCTCGACTTGTTCTACGGCTGTCTTCGCACAGCAAGAGAATCTGTCCAATAGTACCAAGCCCGTTCAGGCTGAGGAGCCTCCTGTGGATGGTTATTTAGTAAAATCTGATATTGCAGAGCGTAAGGTAATTCCATACGCAAACATTAGACAAACGGATATCGCTTACAGTAAGCGTGTATGGAGAGAGTTGGATTTGAGGGAAAAGATGAATAAGGCGTTCGCTTCGCCTAAATCAAGATTGATTGATATTATTGTAGATGCGATTATGAAAGGCGAATTGACGGCCTACGATCCAACACCGACGGATAATGATCCTAATGGCGATAGTTTCAAGAACGTGCTTCCTGTTGATCAAGTCATGTCCCGCTTTGGTGGAGATAGTACATTGGTAGAGGAATACAACGAGAACAATGAAGTGGTGAGCTCACATTATGAATCCAAAAAATTCAGTGGTGAGAATGTGGTTAAGTTTAGGATTAAGGAGGACTGGATTTTTGACAAACAACGGTCTGTATTTGAACCGCGTATCGTGGGTATAGCCCCTTTAGTCACACCTAATATTGAAGGTTTGGCGACCAATCCTATACTTCCTGCTGGTACTAATGCGCCTGTCGAGGGAGGCAATCCTTTCGATCCTTTTGCCGTTCAACCAGAGACAGCTACAGCCCAACCTACGAATGAGGATGTTTCTTTAGCGCAGTTACCTACGGAGGAAGCGACATTTAGTCCTCAGATAGATGCAACACCTGCTTTTTGGGTGTATTTTCCAGAAGCTCGACATGTATTCGTGAATAAAGAGGTCGTCAACAGAAATAATGATGCAACTGGATTAAGTTATGATGATGTATTCATCAAAAGAATGTTCTCGAGCTACATCGTCAAACAATCCAATCCCGAAGATTTAAGAATTAAAGATTATATTGGTGACGGATTGGAGCGATTGTACGAGTCTGAAAGAATCAAGAAAACATTGATGGACTATGAACAAGACCTATGGTCATATTAAGATAATAAAAGTAAAGTAGACTTTGCTTATTTAGAAATATTCTTATTAACTTGTCTTCCTGAAAGTAGTGATAATGACTCACAGAATTATATCACAAATTAGAAGGCTTAATAGGAATATTTTTTTTTAAGTTTGTATCAGAGGATAAATAATACAGTCAGTCTTGTGAAATTAAAACCAGTAGATAAAATTTCCGGAATAGCTCCGAATGATTTCATTAGAGATTATCTGAAAAAGGGCCAACCCGTGATTATAAAGGACTTTATCAGTCCTGAAAGTGCTTGTTGGAATAAATGGAGTTATGACTATTTCAAAGAAATAGCCGGAAGCGAGGTGATTTCTGTTTATGGAAAAGAAGAAGAATCTCAAGATAGAGCAGCCAGTGCGCCAGTTGGGAAGATGACTTTTGGCGAGTATTTGGATTTGATCCAAAGGGAACCCACCGAATTGAGACTTTTCTTATTTGATTTATTAAAGCTCCGTCCCGAATTAAAGAAGGATGTAATTTACAACGATGTAACGGGCGGAAAGGTCTTGCAGTGGTTGCCTTACATGTTTTTTGGAGGAGAGGGCTCAGCGACACGTAATCATTTTGATATTGATATGTCTCATGTTTTTATCTCCCAATTTCAAGGAGTCAAAAAAATATGGGTATTCCCCAATAGTCAATCGGATTTGATGTACAAATTGCCCTATAATTTCCATGGGATCGCTAATCTGAAAACCAGTAGTGTAGCCGAATATCCGGCACTGAAATTTTTGGACGGATATGAAGCGGAGATACACCCAGGGGAGACGTTGTACATGCCGGCAGGATGGTGGCATTATATCCAATATGCTACCGAAGGGTATTCGATATCGGTGAGAGCATTGCCCTCATCATTCAGTGAAAAGCTAAAAGGAGCGCGAAATCTCTTTATAACACGATATTTCGATGATACCATGCGCAAAATTTTCAAAGGCAGGTGGTTTGACTACAAAATTCAGATGGCAAAAGCCAGAGCAAATCGAGCAATCAAAAAATATAAATAGACTAAAAAGGCACTTCGCGGAAGTGCCTTTTTTTATTCTTCATCTTCCACTATTGCATTTCGATAAAAAAGGGTGTATGGATCTGATTCATATACCTTACTGTCAGCATGATGTCTGAATGGTATGTCTTTATTGAAAATCTCCTCTAAGGTTGCTTTTAGAAAGGATACAAAGTGCTGTTTGACCTGTATGAGGTTTTCACCTGCTAACATTTCGGTTCTACTATTGAATAAGGTGCCATCTTCACGCATTTTGCGCGCAACATATAGATGGGGTTCTAGTGCTACTCGTCCTGTTACTCGCTCAAATACATACGAATAGAAGAGTGTTTGTACCAAAGCCTTGTTCTCGGTGTTAGATGTCAACACTTTTTCTATATCTCTGAATACGACACTGTCTCCTCCGGTTTTGTAGTCTACAATCCTAGTCAACACCTGGCCCTCTTTAGTCACTACTTCGTCCACTCGATCGATGATGCCATACAGCCTGACCGTTTCTTCTTGACCTTCTATGTGAATAGGGAAATCTAAGATATAGTCCTCATCATTTTCAAGCTCAACGATTTTGAATGCCTTATAATGGTCGATATCATATTGTAGGTACATCTTGATGTATTCACTTGCTATTTTTTGCATGATTCGCTGCATGCTGTTGAGTTCTCCTATACTGTCGATTTCGATATAGTACTGATTTCCGATTTCGCGTATCACCAGGCTATCTACATCCTCTATTTTAGCAATAAGACGCCGTGTGGATGTAAATTCTCCTAAACCTTTATAGGGTTTTAGTATCGTCTCCATCACATTGTGTACCACGGTGCCTAATCGATTCATCTCAAATTCGTAGGAAATGCTAGGTGGTTCTTTGATTTCGGCCACGTATTTCAAAAAGAACTGTAAAGGTGATTGCAGGTAAGTCGTTAATGCTGTGGCTGATATTTTTTTCTTTTTTTCGATGAAGGACTGCCACATATGTGACCAGATGGCTCCTTCTTTAGGGATTGTCAATTCACTACTTGGCTCTTGGAATTGAATCGTTTGTTGTTGTGTCTGTACCACAAAGCGAAAACTACTTTCAAACATAAGCTGCTTAATAAATCGGCTCTCCTCACCTGTACTTATTTCGTCGACCAAACTGTTATAAAACAAGTGGATACCTTCGCTATATTGCAAATGTCGATAAAATAGGTAAGCAGAGAGCGCATCCTGATTTTCCAGAATTGGGAGGCCGTAGGCTCTCCTGAGATTATTGGGTAGGAATGTTGGTGAGCTAGATGTCTTTGGTAATACGCCCTCGTTAGCACCAAGGATATATATCTGGTCGAAATTTAGGCATCGGCTTTCCAAGAGCCCCATAATTTGTAATCCATTCAATGGATCTCCTTCTATTGCAGATGTAATGGGGGAGATGGCTTTTCGTATCAGACCTATCTGGAAAGATATGGAAGTAGGGGCAATCTTTTCAATCCCAAGGTGAAGTTGTTGTAAGACCTTCTTCGTTTCGACGATAAGATTGCTATCTATCTGGTTGATTTTGTCTTGTTCTGCTATCGATATCAGCAGGTTGTCCAATAGATGGATTAACGTGGTAATGAGGTCTTGGGGTGCTTTGAGCCTAGTGAAGAAATTAGGCAATACGCTACTTCTTATTTTAATCTCGCTGATATTCATCTCAAATAATTGCTTGTCTGAGATTTCTTTGAAAATGGCGAATCGCTCCTCTTGGTCCAATCTGCTTAAGGGATGGTTGATGAATGCTTCAACATATTGAAAGGGTACCTTCTCTTTTTTCAAGTGTGAGATTTCTGCCTGTACATCCATCCATAGGTCAACAAGTCCAAAGATTTGAGACTGGGTCAGTGGATATCCTGTCGTGATATTGGGCTTTACATCAGGTAAGCTTTGAAGCAAGGGGACGAGCAGGCTTTCATCTGCTAACAGAATGGCTGAGCTTTTGTCTGCGCGCTCATGCTGTTGTAAGATGTCATGCAATAGCTTGGTTTGACTAATCTTGCCCGAAGTTGCGTAGATATCTATCCTTTCCTGTCGATTTCCGATAATATTTGGGGCATCTCCCAAGGCATTTATTAATCCGCTGCTGTAGATATTGCGTCGTATGAATAAGCCTGCCTCCTGTATTTTATCATCTAAGTAATAAGCATCTGCATCAAAGTAGAATAGTGCCCTTTCTTCGTGTTGCCATTTTTGGAAGAGGTGGGTTTCGGCTCTGTTCAAGGCATTGAACCCTACAAATAATATCTTCTTGTATTTTTCGATAAACGTCGGATTATCAGCACTACCATCTACGATGTTACGATATAAGGTTGGATAGTTGATATATCTTTCCTTTTTTAGTTTTTCTTTGAAAGCCCGATATAGCTTCGGAAGTCGCTTCCAGAGTTGTAAAAACCGTTGCTGGATACCTGTATGTCCATCGATGCTAAATGATTGCCAAAATTGCTTGATGAAATGTTGCTGTTCTGATGTGAAATGTTGGAATGCGATATCTATTTTAGTGGTATCATGTAGTTCCATATAGATGTGGTCGATATCCACCAGCTCATAGTCCAATTGACCAAAGTCATTGAGTATAATCTCCGCTATTGGATAGAATTCTTCTAATGTCTCAGCAGCATGCCCCTCAGCAATCAAAAGGTCATTATGTAATTGGAAGAGATAGAAGAACTGGCTAAGGGATGAAGCATCTGCAGCCTGTGACGATTGGCTGAAAAACTCTTGGATTGTGAAAAACTGTGGGGACCAAATCGCTTTACCATATACCTCAGACAAATGTTTTTTCAAATAGGTAATCGGACGCTTATTGTTGAATACTATTGCAACATCTGCGAGGTCATCTCCAAATCTATCCCTAATATCTTCTGCAACTACTTTTAAAAAGGGTTTACGCATGTTTGTTTGATTAAGAATTCGAGACGAAAGATTACAGGTATACTGTGATTTTTGCTCTCCTTACTAAGTTCTAATTTATTTTACTTCTACCAGTTCGTTGCTTTTTGCATAATATAAAAAGCCTTTTACTTGTTGATATCCTAGATTCTCGAGTGCTTTTTTGTAGTTGTCGACCTGCCATTTGTGATTTGCGCTGTCTCCCTTGGTAAATTTGAAATCCAGTACGATGGTTTCATGTTCGGCGGTAAATACTTTGTCCGGTCTAATGGTTTCGCCGGTTTCTAAAATGATACTGGCTTCATTCCAAATTTTGTACTGACCATTCAACCATTTATTGATCTGCGGATGATGCCATATTTGGTGGATTTCCCGTAATATAAAGGGACGGTCTTCTGCAGTGAGTACACCATCTTCGATGTACTTGTCTACCCATCGGTCTATCTCTTTTTCCAAGCTTATTTCAGACATGATTTCATGGGCGAGTATACCATATTGAGCAGCTTTTTCCATCATCATGATAGTGTTGATGGTGCGTTTTGTTGATTTGTCAAATGCCTTTTGTAGCTCCTGTGATATGGGGTATGCATCGAGTGCTATTGATTGGTGAGTTACTTTTCCACCTTGTTCAGCTACGGTTTTAGGCGACAAAGTAGGTTCCTCTTTCTGTAGCACCGTTTGTCCAATAACCAGCTCCCCATTTTCAAAGGTAAATGGAGCGTCGTCTTGGTCTAGCGCTTGGTATAAGAGGTCGCTGATGTATTCATTCTTAACTTCGTAACCTAGGATTTCTCCAGTTTTTTTATCAACAGTTTCTTTGAAAGAAGGGGCACAAATATAAAGGTGCTCCACGGCACGGGTAGTGGCCACATAAAAAGTGTTCAATGCATCCATATAGTTGAAGAGCATTTCTTCAAAATATTGCTTGTAGAAGATCGACCGCCCCACGCTGCTATTGTACTTGATTGGAATCTTGCCCAATTGGGCGAAGGGGCTATCTTGTACATCTATCCAAAAGTCTCCGTTGAGCTTGCCGTCTAGGTCCCAAGAGCAAAACGGTATCATGACCACATCATATGCCAGTCCTTTCGACTTGTGTATCGTCGTCACTTCGATAGCATTGACTTTTCCACTTGAGGGCAGGGTCGCCCGATTTCCATCTTCTTCCCAGAATTCTAGGAATTGGGTAATGCCGCGCTCGCCACTTTGTGAAAAATTGTTGATGATATCTTTAAACGCCAAGATGTATGGTAAGTGCTTGTTTTGTTTGGTCGTGAGGCCATAGATTTCAATCAGTTTTTCGACCAAATGAATCAGTGGTGATTTCTGTAATTGATTCCATTCTTCTACCAATTGAGAGGGAAGAATTGGGCGTATATCTTGAATATTATTGGATTTGAAAGCTAGCCAGTATGTGGTGTCGAAAGAGCTATTGTTACGGATGAGTTGATAGAGGTAAGCCATCTTTGCTCGATGTAGGGTGTGGCTCTCGGAATTATAGACCAGCGCTTTGAGCGTTTCCACCAAGAGTAGGATAGCGTCGTTGGATATCAGGGTAAGGGCATCGCCCGATATTACTTCCAATTCCAAGCCTACTGTATTTTTGTACTCCATCAGTTGTTGGATGACCTGCTTGGCTTGCGCATTGCTTCTTACCAAGATTCCGATTTGACGAGCTTTGTATCGACCAGATGATAGCCAATCACCAATTTTTGTACAAAGGTGTGCTAAAGACTCTTCGATGACTTGATTGCGGCGCCATCGCCCATCTGTAACGGGGAGGTATTGTATTTCAATAGAGCCAGTTCGTGTCAAGTCATCCCGTTTTTTTTCGGGGACGAGCTGGTTGCTGTTCTCATAGGCTTTGATCAACATGTTATTATTGCCAGACTCCACCCACCAATGCCAGTCGCTTTCATCAAGCCCCTCTTTAACCTTCTCGTTGAGTACGTGTTGAAGTGCATGCGGTATCCGCTGGAATAAATAATTATTTAAATCTATAATGTTGGGTAGGCTTCGGAAATTGGTGTCCAGCGAACCATTTTCGATAAATTGATGTTGCTGATTCGCTGGGAGGTGAAAGGTTTGCACGATTTGTTGTTCAACCTGTTGTAATAATATGCGCCAATCGCCATTACGCCATCGGTATATACTTTGTTTTACATCACCTACGATTAGGTGTTCGCTTAGCTCTTGCTTAGCGTTACCTAATGCGTTAATTAGCAACGGGCTGTAATTTTTCCATTGAATGCGAGAAGTGTCTTGAAACTCGTCGAACAAGAAGTAGTTGTAGCGATTGCCGATTTTTTCCCATATAAAAGTGGGGTCGCTATTTTCATCCAATCCTAATTTGTTGAGCAGGATCTGTGAATCAGAGATGAGTTGCGCTCCGTTATTTTTACGCCATTGGCCTAGTAGATCACTCATTTCCTTGAGCAGGCGTAGGTAGTAAAGATTGCCTTGGACGGCATGATAAGCGATGAAGCTGGGGTAAAATCGGTAGAGATCGGCTATTTGCCGTAAGATTGGATATAGCGCTTGTTGTATGTCGTATCTAACGACTTTATCAGTCCCTGTATATGGGTCTTCATTTTCGAGGAGCTCCAGGTATTTATCAAATAGTTTCTGTAGTTCGGAGGGAGATTGCTTGAAAATATTGGGGCTCACTTTACTAGTTGTAATGAGTTTATTCCGTGATTTACCTTTGAGGTCCTCCGCTGTGATATTAAAGCCCTTAAATGTAGTGGAAAACATTTCAATGGTGAGGCTAAGGGTCTCTAAAAATGCGCGGGTCTTGTCCTGGATTTCTTTGTTTAAGAGGTTGAATACTTCTTTGGTATCAGCCACAGTCAAGAAAGCATTGAATTCTTGAAAGTTTTCGGTAAAGATCAAGCTCGCCAACCCAGTCAGTTGTTGACGATAATTCCAGTTTTCATTATTGGCTATTTTTTTGTCTGCAAATTCGATAATCCAATCCAACAAATCGGGACGCTCATCCAGCAAGTGATTGAGCATGACGGTGAGGTCTTGTTTTACTTTATTGGTGTTCATCTCGATCTTGTATCCGGCATCGAGATTTAGTTCATAGGTGAAACTTCGGATTACTTTCTGCGAAAATCCATCTATGGTGCTGACGGTAAAATGACTGTAGTCGTGAAGGATTTTTCGAAATACTTGATAAGCTTTCTCCTGGATGGTCTGCGCATCCCAGTGCGGATGCTGGACCAATAAACGTGTACGAAAATCCGCTATCTTACTATTTTGGTCAGCCATGGCTAAACCAGAGAGCACGGACAGGATGCGTTCTTTCATTTCAGCCGTAGCCTTGTTTGTGAACGTTACGGCAAGTATTTCTCTGTAATTATTTTCATCTGCCAGCAACAAAGAAATGTAATGTAGGGTAAGACTGAAGGTCTTTCCTGATCCAGCTGAGGCTTTGAGTATTTTTAAGGGTGCTATTTGAGACATGTTATACACGACTGATTTGGAAGGTTGAAGTTACAGAATATTTGTCTAATGGTAATTACAGTATTCACCGGCGAATAATCACATTTTTTGTAAAGGTCGATTTGCTGATGGTTCTGAGCCTTTTGGTCCAATTTGTCAAAGAGGGAGGTTTATTTTCCTAGTGGGAGGGGCTTATTACAGATTTTGGACCAGTAAAGAGTTGAGACAGAAAGAAGTAATTGTCGCAGGTTCGTTTTTTGAAAAAGAATTACTATCTTTGCGTCCCCTCTTGCAATAATGCTCGGGGGATATGTTGAATACATAAATTATAATCAAACATGGCAACTAAAATCAGATTGCAAAGACATGGTAAAAAAGGAAAACCTTTTTACCACGTAGTAGTAGCAGACTCACGTGCTCCACGTGATGGTAAGTTCATCGAACGTATCGGTTCTTACAATCCTAACACAAATCCAGCGACTATCGTCTTGGATTTTGAAAAGGCTTTAGGATGGATCAACAATGGTGCACAACCTACTGATACTGCTCGCGCTATCCTTTCTTACAAAGGTGTATTGTACAAAAAACACTTAGAAGGTGGTGTGAAAAAAGGTGCTTTTGATGAAGCTAAAGCTGAAGAACTATTCACAAAATGGTCAGAAAGCAAAACTGCTCAAATCGAAGGTAAAAAAGTTGGTTTAGTATCTTCTAAAGAAGAAACTAAAAAAGCTGCTTTAGCTGCTGAAGCAAAGAAAAAAGCTGAAAAAGCTGCGGCTATTGCTGCGAAAAACACTCCAGCAGTAGAAGAAGTTGCTGAAGAAGTTGAAGCACCAGAAGCTACTGAAGGCGCTGATAGCACTGAAGAAACTGAAGGATAATTTTATATTACCAAGAAAAAGTTTTTAAGCCGGTTCTGTATAGGACCGGCTTTTTTGTAAATTTGTACCATGACTTTAGAACAGAGCTTTTACATCGGTTATATCAGCAAAACAAGAGGATTGAAAGGCGAGCTACAGCTCTTTTTTGAATTTGAGGATTATCAAGATTTAGATTTTGATACGCTTTTTGTCGAGGTCAATAAAAAGCTGGTGCCCTATTTTGTCGATCAAATAAAGTACCACACCAATAGTACCGCTTACCTTAATCTTGAAGATGTGGATCATATCGATCAAGCTCAGCCGTTGGTACGGAAGAAGGTATACCTTTCCAATGATAAAATGCCCGAGCGCGACCCCGATGATTTTCGGATGAAGGACCTTGTCGGTTTTTTGGTGGTGGATGAAACGCATGGCGAATTGGGCGAAATTACCGAAGTGCAGGATTTACCTCAGCAATTCGTTGCGACTGTCGATTATAATGGCAAAGAACTTATGTTTCCGTTGAATGACGATCTCATTCTTGGGATAGACCCCGAGGAGGAAATTATAGAAGTAGACCTCCCAGATGGATTGGTAGACCTCTATCAAGAATAATAGAAAAAGCTGCTCTTGTAAAGGCAGCTTTTTCTATTTATATTACGACTAGTAAGCGAAGTATGTTTTATTATCGGACCAATTGAATGAAATACCTATCAATCCTCTTATTGGCGGTGCTCCTGAGTTCATGTAATGAATCGGTAAAGCTACCTCCGGGCAATTATCAGATGACATGCGCTTATAAGGAAAATGAATATCTTAACGATAGTAAACATAATAAGGAGAGGGTAGGGTGTAATGTGGCATGTGACCATGAGATTTATCACCGATCTTTTCTATCGTTAAAAGACAATCATTCATTTGTTCTCGGATTGGATGATATTTTATTACATGGAAGTTATGAAATCGACGGTCGTAAGATTAGACTAAAAGATGATAAGGGTGCCGAGCTCGTTTTGGAAACGAAGAAACAAGGACAAGACTGTATCCAATTTTTTGCTGTCTTTGATGAGATCTACAGTCAAGTAGTACCCGCCAACGAGCGCCTGTATTTTAATTTTGTACGGGATGAAACTACACCAATCGAGAGCGAAAGTAAATTTTCCTATGCGCTTAATCAATGGAGAATAGCGCCTAGCGAGCAGGAGTCCAAAGCAGCCATCAAAGATCGGCTGTTGAACAACCTCGATTATGTATGTGCCTATGTACAACATGTACTTAATTCTGGTGTCTATCACGGATATAAGATGGATGGTATCCCAACACCACTTGTGTATCAGGAAAATGGAATAGTCCTTCGCGACTGGAAGGATGTACCCGATACTTGGAAAGCTATCTTTTATGATGAAGGGGATGCCCATCAAGCGTATCAAATGATGTATAAGACCTTTAAGGGTACCTCTGTGAATCGATACAAAAAGTCTGGTCTTTTGGTGGTATTCTATTATCTAAAAGATCTTCGAAATGCAATTGAACAACAGGAGTGATGAACATAATATCTTGTTTTGACGATTTAATTTTGAGTTGTCGCTTTGATTATCGATATTAGCTACGCTTATGGAGAAAGGCAGAGGGAATAGACCCGATGAAGCCTTAGCAACCTGTCTGAAGACAAGGTGCTACATTCTACCCCGCCAATCAACGGGAAAGATAAGCCGAAAACACTGTTCCTTGGTGTCTTTCTCTCTGAGCTTTCATATGTTAATTTTTATTATTGCTATCACTATCTGCGGTGCATATAGCTGTTTTTTAGTCTGATAGGTCAATGAGACAACTCACTCAGCAGGATTGAGAATGCCGTCTCCATATGAAAAGATAAGTAGGGTAGAGAATATATGTCTATAACTGCGTCACTGTTAAAGAAAAAATTATTAGATGAAAACCGAGAGATAAATAATGTTGGCGAATAGGACAATCATTATTTACTCGAGCTCTCATCAACAGATAAAGAAAAAATTATTAGATGAAAATCGTCGATCACATTAAAAACGCCAAAGGGAAAACGCTTTTTTCTTTCGAATTGTTGCCGCCAGCGAAGGGGCAGAGTATCCAGAGTATCTATAAGACAATGGACGAACTCATGGAATTCAAACCGCCTTTTATAGATGTGACCTACCATCGAGAAGATTACTTGTATAAAGAGCATGCAGGTGGACTTTTGGAACGGGTGGCTTATCGCAAACGACCAGGTACAGTCGCCATATGTGCGGCCATCATGAATAAGTATAAAGTGGATGCCGTGCCACACCTAATTTGCGGAGGTTTTACCAAAGAGGAGACTGAAAATGCCTTGATAGATCTCAATTTCTTAGGTATCGACAACGTATTGGTTCTTCGTGGCGATGCTCGTAGAGGAGATGCTGATTTTATCCCGACAGATGGAGGACACACCTATGCCACAGACTTGCTCGAACAAGTCTTGGATATGAATACCGGTAAATATCTGCATGAGGATATTGTCAATTCAGAAAAGACCGACTTCTGTATAGGCGTGGCAGGTTATCCTGAAAAACATTTTGAAAGTCCTAATTTCAATACGGACTTCAAATTCTTGAAAAAGAAAGTGGAGATGGGAGCCGAGTTTATCGTGACTCAGATGTTTTTCAATGTAGAAAAATACAAAGAATTCGTGACGAAATGTCGCGAGCATGATATACATGTGCCGATTATCCCAGGACTGAAACCGATAACATCCAAAAAACAATTGGTAACATTACCTCGCGTTTTCCATTTGGATATTCCGGAAGAATTGAGCGATGCAATTGCGGACTGTCATACCAATGCCGATGTCCGCCAAGTTGGTCAGGAATGGCTTGTTCAGCAATGTAAAGAGCTGATTGACTTTGGAGCACCGGTATTACATTTTTATACCATGAGTAATCCCGGTCCCACCAAGAAGATTGTGGAACAGTTATTTTAAGGGAAAAGAGGTAGCTGCTTCATAAACCGACAAACGCTTTGCGTGCGCTTCGCGCTGCTATCGCCTGGTCTGATCAGGGTTCTTCATTCAAGGAGGAAGTGATTAATAGAATAAAAGAAAAGCCTGTTGCAACAGGCTTTTCTTTTGACAAAATTTTATCCTTTTTTGATTTCCTTTGCCCAAGAGTCCTTGAGCGTCACGGTTCTATTAAAGACGAGATTTTCTGTAGTAGACTTGGTGTCTAAGGTAAAGTATCCCAATCGTATAAATTGGTAACCCTTTCCTGCTTCAGCTGTTGCCAAGTCTGGTTCCAAATAAGCATTGGAAATGACTTTCAGACTATCGGGGTTGATGGTCGATTTGAAATCCTCTTCCGCAGCTGGATTTTCGACATTGAACAAGCGCTCGTACAACCGGACTTCAGCTTTTTTAGCATGTGGTACGGATACCCAATGAATTGTTCCCTTAACTTTGAGTCCACTGGTATCCTCTCCAGATTTCGAATTAGGGATATAATTACAGTGGATTTCGGTCACATTGCCATTTTCATCCTTTACAAAATTGTGGCATTCTACAATATAGGCATTCTTTAATCTTACGGATAGCCCAGGACCAAGTCTGAAGAACTTTTTAGGAGGCTCTTCCATAAAATCATC
This sequence comes from Sphingobacteriaceae bacterium DW12, assembly GCA_000783305.1. GTDB lineage: Bacteria > Bacteroidota > Bacteroidia > Sphingobacteriales > Sphingobacteriaceae > Sphingobacterium. Next base: position 181,835 of record JROE01000013.1, read on the forward strand.
GCGTTCTATCCAAAGCTCTTTGCTGAATGGAATCTTGCGAGAACCCTCGCCACCGTCTACTTCTGGATTGTTTTCGCCCTCCAATTCTTCTATCTGACCATCGGGATAATTGGTGATAATCATTTTAATAGGGTCCAATACGGCCATCCTACGCCAAGCAGTTTTATTGAGGTCTTCCCGTATGCAGAATTCCAATAATCCCATATCAATGATATTCTCCCGTTTGGCTACACCAATCCTATCGCAAAAGTCTACTATACTCGCGGGTGTATACCCTCGACGGCGCAAACCACTTATTGTGGGCATACGCGGATCATCCCAACTTTCGACATGATGCTCATTGACCAATTGTAGTAGTTTACGCTTGCTCATCACTGTATAATTCAGATTAAGCCTCGCAAATTCATACTGTTTTGAGGGAAATATTTCTAGCTTCTCTATACACCAATCGTATAGTGGACGATGTGGGATGAATTCCAGTGTACAAATCGAGTGTGTAATCTTCTCGATAGCATCACTTTGTCCATGTGCAAAGTCATACATCGGATAGATAGGCCAAGCATTTCCTGTGCGGTGATGGTTAGCATATTTAATGCGATACAATAATGGATCTCGCATATGCATGTTTGGACTGGACAAATCTATTTTGGCCCGCAACACCTTTTCTCCTTCTTGGTATTTCCCTAAACGCATTTCTTCGAATAGACGTATATTTTCATCTATCGAACGGTCTCGGTATGGTGTAGGGGTTCCCGGTTCTGTCGGGGTTCCCTTAGCAGCTGCAATTTCTTCAGCGGTGCTATCGTCTACATAGGCTAGGCCTTTTTTGATTAAGTCAACCGCAAAATCGTAAAGTTGCTGGAAGTAATCGGATGTATATAGTTCTTCGGCCCATTCGAAGCCTAACCATTTGATGTCTTTTTTGATGCTTTCTACATACTCTGTGTCCTCAGTCACAGGGTTCGTGTCGTCAAATCTGAGGTTGGTTTTACCTTTATATTTCTTTGCCAATCCAAAGTTAAGGCATATAGATTTGGCATGTCCAATATGAAGGTAACCATTAGGCTCAGGAGGGAAACGTGTCAGTACACGTCCATCGTGCTTCTCCATACGGAGATCCTGCTCAACGATTTCTTCGATAAAATTTAATGATTTCTCTTCATTTTCCATATTGCAAAGTTAATTATTAACCCTGATATTTTTGCAGTACATTCGGCAGCTAATCATAGCCTTCTTCGATTGGTTTTACCCATTTATTTATATCTTTAACACGTTTGGTTGGCATGTGTCACCTGATGTAACTATCATTAGTATATCACTTGCATGTAAACTGAGCGTAATGAGCTCAAGATGTCAATAGAGCTCACAAGCATTATTCAAACACATTATACTCCGATGAAAAATCACTATTTGTTATTGATTATAGTACTCTTTCCCTTGCTTGTCAAGGCGCATAAGCCGAAAAAGCCAACACTCATCGTGTATGGACATGATATCGAGGCCTTTTCTGCGGCTATTCAGAGTGCCAAGTCGGGGGTGCCCACCCTGTGGGTAGTTGATAGCGAAAAGCTCGTCCCCGCTGTGACAGAAGTACGAACCGCGATTCGGATGAACGATAATCTGGATGCGGGCATTTGGCGAACTTTGCTATTGGCTTCTCATCCGGCAATGACTCCCAGCGATTCCACTGTCAAATCCATTCGAGTAGATATGAATCCTCAACTCATGAAAAATGCTGTAGATAGATTGATGGCACAGGAACCTAATTTAAGTGTACAAAAGGGGCAAAAGATAATAGGGCTAAAGAATGGCGGAAATCGATGGCAGGTCACGCTTGCTAATAAGCAAAAGTACGAGGTGGCTGTGCTTCTAGACTTCTCGAATACCGAAGAATTGAGTCAACTGATTGGGTTCAAGCCCTCCGCAACGACAGAAGTAAAACCTATCGAGCAGTATACGACAGCGGAGCAACGACTATGGATGGCGAGTGGGATAGGTCCCAATCGAGTAATGGCTTTTGCGATGGATGCTTTTCTATCTGGTTATAAGGATAATTACTTTAACGTACGACATTTAATCATATCGTTAGGCAATGAAACGGAGTATGTGCCCTTGAGAAGTAATATTGGGCAGGCACTAGGCGCCATTGGAGGGTACTGTGCATTCTTTAAAACTTCTGCTGATAAAATAGATGTCCGAAAGGCACAAGACGAACTTCTACAGTATGGTGCAAAATTGATTCCTTATCAAGATATACCCGTAGACGACCCGTTTGCACTCGGCATCCAAAAATTTGGATTGACAAGTTTATGGCAGGAGCCTCTTTCGGATGGACAGTATCTCTTCCATAAGGATGATCGAATCAGTTTTGAAAATGTCAAGCCGGTCTTCAATCAGCTCTATTCGCGCAGTCAGATTTGGTTTTTGGACAATACTGGGGATTATCTCAAATGGAAGGATGCGCTAAGCATGATTAAATATGTGAGTCAGCGTGGGGATGAATTGGATAAGCAAATTGAACAGGAGTGGGTCAAAAAATTGAGATTCGAAGGGACTTTCGAGTTGGAACAATATATTTCCAAGTATCAGTTTGCCGTTATTGTGGATAGATATTGCAATCCTTTTGTTGTTCGGGTAAATGCAGAGGGCAAAATAGTTCGATAATAAAACTTCAATGACTCCTTTGCATCACCAACAGACCTAAAGGTTCTGGATGTCCATTGAGTACGAACATTTTCAGAAAAAAAGGGGATCCATTTGGATCCCCTCTCTTGTATTAAGAAAAAGCAAACACTTTTCCGAGTGCTTCATTATTAGTGAAGGTCGTTTTTAAGTCAATTAGCTCACCTGAACCGATATTGATAACCATACCATGTACAGCAAGATCATCACGTTCTTTCCACGCATTTTGTACGATAGAGGTGGTGCAGAGGTTGAAGACCTGTTCTATGACATTTAATTCTACCAATCTGTCTGTTTTCTTCTCTGTATCTTGTATCGAGTCGATCTCTTCTGCGTGTAGGCGGTATACATCCTTGATGTGGCATAACCAGTTGTCAATAACACCATATTGTTTGCGGCTTAAAGAAGCTGCGACCCCTCCACAGCCATAGTGACCGGCCACGATAACATGCTTTACTTTAAGTACGTTAACAGCATAGTCAAGTACGCTGAGCATATTCATATCAGAGTGTACACATACATTTGCAATGTTGCGGTGTACAAATACCTCACCTGGTTTTGTTCCTGTCAGTTCATTTGCAGGGACACGGCTATCAGCACAGCCGATCCATAATATTTCGGGATTTTGTCCCTTAGAAAGTTGTTCAAAACGACCTGTATTGTCGCTTTTTACAAAATCCATCCATTCTTTGTTTCCTGTTATAATTTTATCGAATCCTGCTTTTAAAACTTCGTTTTTCATTTGAATAAATTATTTTAAGAGAGTGTATGCCACTCGGTTTGTCTTTTTTTTAATGATAAAGCCCTACCTGCAATAGGCAGGGCTTTGTAAATGTATATTTTATTGATGAGGTTACCTTTGATTGAAAGGAGCAACTCTCGGATATGCTGTTTGATATTATTTGTACTCTACATACAAATCTCGGCAATTAAATGTTTTATTTTTTATAAATAATATCCGTTAATTGGATGTCTCGACCTTTACTTATCGCATTCTGCTGAAAGTCTTTGATAACCTCAATTACATCCTTGTCGATAAACTTGCTTTTAGAGCCGTTTATCTCGATTTTTCCAATACTTTTTGGTAAGCTGTAGAGCTTTTGCTGTATAGGTGCTTTATTTAGGAATGTTACTTCTTCTGCCAAAGTAATGACGGCCGTTTCTTCATCCTGATGTTTGACAATGTCGAATTTGAAAGCATTTTTCATATTAGCCTTTAAGATATAGAAGGTCGCAATTACGATCCCTACACCTACACCTGTTAATAGGTCAGTAAATACCACCGCTGCAATTGTCATTGCAAATGGAATAAATTGGTCCCAACCCTTTACATACATTTCTTTGAAGAGCGCGGGCTTAGCCAATTTGAAACCTGTATGCAATAGAATTGCCGCTAAACAAGATAATGGAATGAGGTTAAGCACTGTCGGGATTGCCAACAATGCGAGGAACAACCATGTACCATGTAAGATCGCTGATTGACGCGTGCGTCCACCTGCATTTACATTGGCAGATGAGCGGACGATGACAGAAGTCATCGGAAGTCCACCGAGCATACCACTGGTAATATTGCCGACACCTTGAGCAATCAACTCGCGGTTGGTTGGGGTATTACGTTTGAATGGATCGATCTTGTCTACTGCTTCTATACTGAGTAAGGTCTCTAGACTGGCAATGATAGCGATCGTCAGTGCAACTATCCACACATCTTTATTCAGGATTTGTGAAAAATCCGGTAGCGTAAAGAGGCCTGTAAATTCACTGAATGAACCTACGATAGGCACGGTGACCAGTTGTTCTGGACTCAACTGCAGTCCAGTGCCTTGGAAAGCCATTGCTAGGCCAAGGCCCACACCTACTACTAATAGTGGAGCTGGGAGTTTGTTCAGCTTAGGTATCTTGGGCCAAAAAATAAGGATCAATATGGACAGCGTACAGATGATTAAGGCGCCGTAACCAATTGAGGAAAAAAGTGTATTTGCAAATGCTGATATACCACCTCCATTGTCCATCTCAAAGGCATGGCTTTCGGTCAAGCCTAGTGCTAGTGGAATCTGTTTTAAGATAATCGTGATACCGATAGCGGCTAGCATGCCGATGATAACTGAAGATGGAAAATAGTTTCCAATCATTCCCGCCTTCAATATCCCTAAGATAAGCTGGACCACCCCAGCAATTACTACTGCAAGTAGAAAAGTCTCATACGCTCCTAGTTGTTGAATAGCGCCCAACACGATGACTGTAAGGCCGGCGGCTGGACCGCTTACGCTGAGTGGCGATTTACTAATGGAGGCTACTACAATACCTCCAATTACTCCTGTCAAGATGCCTGCAAAAAGAGGTGCTCCAGAAGCCATGGCAATGCCAAGACATAATGGCAGAGCCACTAAAAATACGACAATACTTGCAGGGAAATCATATTTTAAGTCTCTTTTCGATAGTTTTAGAAAAGCAGACATACGTGTACCAAACATAAAAATTTTATTTACTGTAAAAAACTAATGATAACATACTTGAACGCGTCCAAAGGAAGGGTTCAATCCAATTCACATGTGTCAATAGCCTAACAGTTAGGAGGCGGGGTGGGTACAGAGGGATGGAAAGAACGAATATCTCGTTCATTTCTGTCAAAAAACGGGTTGCTGTCACAAATGACTTCCGGGTAGGCATACAGATTAATCTCTGTTGAGCTTCCAAAATATTTGGTTCCCGAGTCTTGTAGGTCTTCACCTTGTTGTGCTTTACCCTTTGCGTTGTTCTCGATCTCTAGTTGCAAGACAACTTGGAGGATATGGTTTTTATCAACATCCGTCGAAAAAATGGGTGTAGCAGAAATCACCATCTTCGTGAAGAAGATGAAAAAGCAAATGAATGCTGATATTTTTCTGTGATTTATACTAAACATTTTTCGTTAAATATTTCGGTTCAACGGTACAAAAATAATGCAATATTGGAAAAATCAAAATTAAAAACTTAAATAAGACAATTTTATTACAAAAATTTTGTGAATGAGTCTTTTTTAAATACAAAATTCTATTTCATGCTTTTAGTATAATCTTTGATATAATAGCCAAAGTTGTGTTATATTCACATTATAATTGTCAATTCCAAGAATCAACTATGGCAACAAAGGAACAGTTTATAGAAAAGATTACCCAATCGTATAGTCCAAAAGGAGCCTCTATCTTTTTAGGAGCCGGTATTTTTAATGGAGAGATAGTCGCAGGTGCCAAAGTCAACTTGGCTCTAAAGATGATGAATAGACATGGTCTTATTGCTGGAGCGACAGGGACAGGTAAGACGCGTACTTTACAATTGATTGCCGAGCAGCTTTCCAATGAACAAGTCCCTGTATTCATGTTGGATGTTAAGGGTGACTTATCTGGATTTGCCCAAGAGGGAAAGTCTAACCCCGCTTTGGAAGAGCGTGGACAATTAATTGATTATCCTTTCCAACCACAGAGTTTTCCCGTTGAATTGTATTCACTTAGTGGCAATAAGGGAATTCCTATGCGGATTACAGTTGATGATTTTGGACCCATATTGTTGTCTCGAATCTTGGATTTAAATGAGACACAAACGGGTGTTCTGTCTGCAATATTTAAGTATGCTGCAGATCAGCAGATGCCTTTGGTTGACCTCACTGATTTAAAAAAAATATTATCCTATCTGTCAGAAGGTCAGGGAGCAGCAGAAATAAATGATGACTACGGTAGGATCAGTACCGCCACTTCGGGTACGATACTAAGGAAAATTGTTGCAATAGAACAACAGGGATTGGCACATATATTTGGCGAGCGGGAGTTTGATATCCAAGATCTCTTTGAGAAAATGGACGGTAAAGGCGTAATCAGTCTCTTGAACATCGCTGACGTGCAAGATCAGCCACTTTTGTTTTCTACATTTTTATTGAGTCTTTTGGCGCAGTTGTTTAAAATGCTTCCCGAAGTGGGAGATTTAGACAAGCCGAAGCTGGTTTTCTTTTTCGATGAAGCACATTTGTTGTTTAATGGCGCTTCTAAAACATTCTTGTCTCAAGTTGAACAGATTATTCGGTTGATCCGTTCTAAAGGCGTAGGTGTTTTCTTCTGTACCCAAGCTGCTACAGATGTTCCGGAGACGGTCCTTGGTCAACTCGGCAATCGGGTACAACATGCTTTACGTGCTTTTACTCCAAATGATGCAGAAGCATTGCGAAAGACAGTGAAAACCTATCCTCATTCTGAATTTTATGAAATCGATAAGATACTAACATCGCTCGGTACAGGCCAAGCTATTATCACAGTGCTGAATGATAAGGGTATACCTACTGAAGTAGTCGCTACACATATGATTGGTCCGCGCTCGGTGATGGGAGCAGCAGATCCACAGTTATATAATGATATTATAAATAGTTCTCCATTACTGCAAAAGTATAAGGAGACTATAAATAATCGTAGTGCTGAAGAAATCATCGAAGAAAAGAATACTGCTTATCGGGCTGAGGAAGAGCGTGCCAAAGCACAGAAAGAGGCTGAGAAAGCACAGGTTTCTACCGCTAGGAGCACTTCTAGAAGGCAGACACCGTTGGAAGCAGCCCAAAAGACGGCTACCACCACCCTTGCTAGAGAAGGTGTGAAGTTTCTCGGTAAATTGGCAAATGGACTTTTGACAGCATTTCTGAAGAAAAGAAAATAGAAATTGTATCTTTGCCCCTTTAAGTAACACAGTTACTATCAACACGTAAACTATTATATTAAAATATGAGTAAACCAACTTTATTGATTTTAGCTGCAGGAATGGCTAGTCGCTACGGTTCTTTGAAACAAATTGATGGTTTTGGTCCACATGGTGAGACAATTATAGATTATTCAATTTATGATGCAATCAATGCTGGATTTGGAAAAGTGGTGTTTATTATCCGCGAAGAATTCGTCGACAAGATGCGTGAAGTTTTTGATGCGAAATTAGCAGGTAAAATAGAAGTGGATTATGCTTTCCAAGATTTTGATTTAAAGAAATTTGGAATAGATAGAGAAATTGAAAGGTCTAAGCCATGGGGCACAGCCCATGCTGTATTGAGTGCATATGATAAAGTCAAGGAACCTTTTTGTGTAATCAATGCCGATGATTTCTATGGTACCGATGCTTTCGAAAAAATGGCGAAGTTCTTGACTACGGAAGTTTCGGACTCACATATGGCGCTAATGGGTTTCAAAGTTGGTAATACGATGTCCGACTACGGATATGTCTCCAGAGGAGTCTGTGACGTGAATGCAGATGGTAATATGGCTGCGGTAACCGAACGTACGAATATCTATTACAAAGAAACGGAAAGCGGAAAAACAATCGTATATGAAGAGAATGGTGTAGAGACTGAATTGAATCCGGAGACACGTGTTTCTATGAATTTCTGGGGTTTTACACCACGAATTTTCGATGTGGCCTTAGAGATGTTCGCTCCATTTGTTGAGGCAAATGCGGATAATCCAAAATCGGAATTCTTTATTCCGTCCGTTCCAGATCATATGGTCAAGAATAAAATGGCTGATTTTAAAGTTATACCGACATCATCCAAATGGTTTGGTGTTACATATAAAGAAGATAAACCTATTGTCCAAGAATCAATTTCTGCATTGGTAGCTTCGGGAGCTTATCCCGAAAAGTTATTCTAAGGGCAATCGATCGACCGATATTTATAATCCTGTACGTATTTATACTTGCAGGATTTTTTTTGGAATGAATACCTAATTGTCGGCAACTGGTTAATCTCTATTGTCGTGGATAAAGAGCGGGCGAATGCTTGCAGGCGTTATAAGCTGTCAAATTGATGTTGTGAATGCAGGGCATTTTATCTAAGTTTAGCGATATGATAAAGAAGATGCTGAAAATCTTATTAGTTGTATTGATTGCTATCATTGCATTCGCAATCCTTTATTTCTTGGCCGAACGCATCCTCTCTAGAATAGCTGCCAGGGTCGAACCGTCGAACCTGCCTCAATCAGTGGCGGTCTACATTATGTCTAACGGTGTGCACACCGACATTGTCCTACCTGTCAAAAATGAACTCAAAGACTGGTCTACTCTTTTTCCCTTTAACAATATTGTCAGCAAAGACACAGCCTATACTTATCTAGGGATAGGTTGGGGTGATAAGGGATTTTATCTTCATACCCCCGAATGGAAAGACCTAAAGGTGTCTACCGCTTTGGTTGCTGCGACGGGACTTGGTGAGACAGCGCTTCATGTCAGTTACTATAAACGAGTACAAGAAGACAATCTATGCTATAAGTGGATGATAGATACTTTACAATATAAAGCGTTAGTCGATTACATTGAGGCCTCATTGGATAAAGATAGTGGGGGTAACGCTATATATATCAATACTAATGCTCAATATACTGATGCAGATGCCTTTTATGAGGCTAAAGGAGCTTACAATCTGTTTTACTCGTGCAATACGTGGACCAATAATGCCCTCAGACGAGCTAATATGCCAGCAGGGATATGGGCGACCCTAGATAAAGGTATCTTAAGTCATTATAAACCAAAGAAGTCCGCTGACTGATTTTACATGTTTCCGTCGATTAATTGATTTGTTTCCTCCAATAAGGATGGTCGCTCGCAGCAGCTTCGTTGTGATTGTAACAAATATTTTAAGTGCTGTCGCATGTATGAATATGGATAAACCATTACTTTTGTTTGATATAGGCCTTTAAATCTATGTGTTATGAAATTAAGTAGATTGTTATTCAAAGGATTTCGAATGGGTGCAGGGGTAGCCCTTCTGCTATGGACTATTCTCTTCGTAGATAAGGAGTGCTGTCAAGGTCGCGTAAATGGCTTGCTCGAGCGGGTCAAATCGGAGATCATACTCGATCGATTGGAGGAAGAGTTGCGATTGAACGGCGAAATCAGCTATACGCAAGAAGACTCTACTTTTGTAGCGCTTCGTTTCAGATGGATTATATGAGAAATCCTAAAAGCAAAAAAGACCCCGAGGATTCTTTTCTCGGGGTCTTTTGTTTTATAATAAGGAGGATGCTTATTTAACCTCTTCGTAATCTACGTCAGTTACATCATCAGCACCACCACTGTTTGCTCCATTTTGAGCTTGTCCAGCATCACCTTGTGGCTGAGCGCCGTTGTTTGAAGCAGCATACATTTCTTCTGAAGCAGCATTCCAAGCAGCCTCAAGCTCAGCTGAAGCCGTGTCGATGTCTGCAAAACTTTTCGCTGCGTAAGCAGTTTTTAGTTTTTCTAATCCAGCTTCGATTGCAGCTTTCTTGTCTGCAGAAATCTTATCACCGTACTCCTTTAGCTGTTTTTCAGTAGAGAAGATCAATGCATCAGCACCATTGATTTTATCGGCTTCTTCTTTTATTTTTTGATCCGCTTCTGCATTTGCTTCCGCTTCTTGCTTCATCTTTTGGATTTCTTCATCGGAAAGACCAGAGGAAGCTTCGATACGGATATTTTGCTCTTTACCTGTTGCTTTATCTTTAGCAGATACTTTGATGATACCATTAGCATCAATATCAAAAGTCACTTCAATTTGAGGAACCCCGCGAGGTGCAGGCGGAATATCATTCAAGTGGAAGCGACCGATTGTGCGGTTTTGAGCTGCCATTGGACGTTCACCTTGTAAGATATGGATTTCCACTGAAGGCTGGCTGTCTGATGCGGTTGAGAACGTTTCCGATTTTTTAGTAGGAATCGTTGTGTTCGCCTCGATCAATTTTGTCATGACACCTCCCATAGTTTCGATACCTAATGACAAAGGAGTGACGTCTAATAATAATACATCTTTAACTTCACCAGTCAATACACCACCTTGGATAGCGGCACCTAACGCAACTACTTCATCAGGGTTAACACCTTTTGAAGGCTCTTTTCCAAAGAAGTTTTTAACTGCGTCAACGATAGCAGGAATACGAGTCGAACCACCTACTAGAATAATTTCGTCAATATCAGATTTGCTGTAACCAGCGTTTTTCAAAGCCGACTCACAAGGCTTGATTGTACGTTGGATCAAATCTGAGGCTAAAGACTCAAATTTAGCACGTGACAATGTACGTACCAAGTGTTTCGGTCCTGTCGCATCAGCGGTGATATATGGTAAATTTACTTCTGTAGAAGTCGTGCTTGATAACTCAATTTTAGCTTTTTCAGCAGCTTCTTTCAAACGTTGCAATGCCATTGGGTCTTTTTTAAGATCAAAGCCATTGTTTTCGTTTTTGAACTCGTCATTCAACCAGTTGATGATTACGTTATCAAAGTCATCACCACCTAAGTGGGTATCACCATCAGTAGATTTTACTTCGAATACACCATCACCTAATTCTAAGACCGAAACGTCATGTGTACCACCACCACAGTCGAACACGACAATCTTCATGTCTTTATGGGCTTTGTCCAATCCGTAAGCCAAAGCTGCTGCAGTAGGCTCGTTGATAATACGTTTTACGGTTAGACCTGCAATTTCACCAGCTTCTTTTGTCGCTTGGCGTTGCGCATCATTAAAATAAGCAGGTACTGTGATGACAGCTTCAGTCACTTCTTGACCCAAGAAATCTTCAGCAGTTTTTTTCATTTTCTGAAGAATCATTGCTGATATCTCCTGAGGCGTATATTTACGGTCATCAATCTCTACACGAGGAGTGTTGTTATCTCCCTTTACAACCTTGTACGGTACATGAGTAAGCTCATTAGCAGACTCATCATATGACGTTCCCATGAAACGTTTGATGGAATAAACGGTTTTTGTTGGATTTGTAATCGCTTGACGTTTTGCAGGATCACCTACTTTGCGCTCTCCTCCATCAACAAATGCAACAATAGAAGGAGTAGTACGTTTACCTTCGTTGTTTGCAATAACTACTGGCTCGTTACCTTCCATTACAGCAACGCATGAGTTCGTAGTACCTAAGTCAATTCCTATAATTTTAGACATATCTTGTATTTTATTAATTTTTTAATTGTTTGCAATACTATTATCAACCCTTATGCCAATTGGAAAAAAATGGTAAAAATGCTGCAAAACGGTTAAAAGGATACTATTTGGGTGACAAACTGTCATATCATTGTTTTAATACACTGTCTATATTGCTTTCGTTTATTTATTTTGTCACCTTTGCCCTCTCAAAAAATTTAAACACCCATTTATCATGACATTTGAAGCCTATTTAACATACTTTGAAGATGTGCTTGAAAATCCAACGATCCACAAGGGCTATGAGGACGAAGAATATTATCACTATACTAAGATGAATTGGAGCAGGATGGGCAGGTGGCTCAAGAAATTCCAACCCTCAGTTGAAACCAACGAATTCTTTGCTTCTATCACCGTACCACAAAAATGGATATTGATTACTGAGCCATGGTGTGGAGATGCTGCGCATTCAGTGCCCATGATTTACGAAATGGTCAAATCCAACCCATACATCGAATTGGATATCCAACTTCGTGATCAGGAACCATTTCTGATCGATCAATACCTAACAAACGGAGGAAAGTCCATCCCTAAATTGGTTATCCGGAATCAACAAGATACAGAAGATATCGCTGTGTGGGGACCTAGACCGGCTGGATGTACGCGTGTATTTGAAACGTTGAAAGCTAAGGAGGCCCCGTTCTCCGAAATTAAAGAAGAGATTCAAAAATGGTATAACCAAGATAAGGGCCACGAGATCCAACAAGAATTGATAGCGCTGCTCAAGTAAAAAATAAAGGGGGCGGAAATTCTTTCTGGGCCTCTTTTTTATTTTTTAGACGCTTTTTCTAAAATATTGACTATCGACGTGTATCCCTTCGATTTTGCGTGTTGCAAAGGCGTTACCTTGTCATGGTCGGGGATATGGATATTGCAACCCGCATCTATCAGGGCTTGTACGACATTCACAAACTTTTGACTCCCGTTGCCTAAGATTATTGCCTCCATCAATGCTGTCCAGCCTAATCTGTTGACATGGTCAATAGGAAACCCTTTGGTACTGACCAAGATTTTGACCACTTCAAGATGTCCCCGTTCACAAGCAGGTATCAATGCGGTACCGTTGTATCTATTGAATACGTCGAATCGGGCCCCATTTAGTAAATAGAGTTGTACGAGTGCGGTGTGTCCAGCAGCGCCAGCATAGAGGAAAGGGCTATCTTGTATGCGGTCCTGTTGATTGACATCCGCTTTGTATGATACTAACAAGTTCGCCATTTCGATTGCGTTGGACTGCGTTGCGATTAGAAGCAATGATTTACCATCCTTATCCGTTGTATTGACATCGGAACCTTTCTTTAGCGCTTCAGAGACCACAGCGAGTTGATTCTTTTTTACAGCTTCGACTAAGGCCATTTGTTGAATGGGAGATGTATTCATGTCCGTATCTGCTTGGCAAGAGTTTAGAAAAAATAGAGAGAAAAATAAAACGATATAGTGCATAAGCTTCAGTATTTGGTGGATGCTAATTAATCATTTCTTCTACAAATTTAGTTATATATCGCTCGTTCCGAATGCGATATTTATTCACAAACTTGTGAATATTATAACTGCTCTCTAAATTGACGTGGTGATAAGCCAGTTTGACTCTTGAAAAAATTAGAAAAGTAAGCCAAATCATTGAATCCTAAATAATAGCCAATTTCCTTTATTGATTTTTCGGAAGCCTGTACCAATCGTTTAGCTTCCAATATCACCCTGTTCTGGATTAAATACAGTGCCGAAATGTTTAAATGCGTTTTGCAGAGTATATTCAGATAATTCGCAGAGATGTGCAACCTGTCCGCATAGTAGGTGACGGTCTTTTCGTCTCTAAAATGGGTGTCTATCAATGTGCGGTACTTCAATAAAATTGGATGGGCATGATACAGGGGCAGGTCGTCGAATTTTTCTTCGACCTCTCGTGTCACTAGCTGTGCAACGAGTTTACTTCTACTGTATACGATATCCCAATGGATCGGGATCCGCCCCAATTCCTGCTTGAGCGTATTGAATTCATATAATAGGCTTCTGAATACATCCTTAGAGAGGTTAATCACAGAATGGTGTTGTGAAAACATAAAGGAGAAGCGTAGATTTGTCGAGAAGGTCTCAAATACTCGTTTACTGATCATCAGTTGGAAGCCTGAAGTTTGTTCTCCCAATTCCCACTTATGCACTTGGTCGGGGAACAAGATGTGAAGTTGATGGTCTGACACGGGGTGCTCAATAAAGTCAATAGTATGGGTGCCGCTACCCTTCTCTACAAGGAAGAGTAGGAAGAAGTCGTGTTTGTGAGGTTTTTCAATCCTGTTCTTCCCTTGGACACTATGATAAAGCAGGCTATAGTCCGATTCTAGGCTGAATTGAAATTCTTTTAATTCGAGTACAGGAAAGATTTCTTGAGTTCCCATGAAGGGAAAATACGAATAATTCTGTTTAGTTGCTGGGAATAAATGGTCAACTACTGGGTTTGAGGTTGATCATTTCATTTCTGTTTTTTGGGGGGAGCTGCCTGTGTGTGGAGGAGGTCCAAAAAATTACGTGAAAAGTTAGGAGAGATTGCCTAATTTTATATCGCCTTCAATAGATTTAATCGGATTGTCTGGGTATATGGATATTTGATTTGCCTGCTTGCATTTGAGATGCGTGCAAGGCTATAGAAGAGGGCTAAATAATTGACTATCTATGAATATTGAGCAACTTCGTGATTATTGTATTATTAAAAATGGAGTGACTGAAGAATTGCCTTTTGGTCCTGATACCTTAGTGTTTAAAGTCGCAGGTAAGGTTTTCCTGTTGGTTGGACTCAATCAAGTGGACAAGCTGTCTTTTAACGTTAAATGTGACCCCGAGTATGCGGTGCAATTGAGGGAGCAGTATGAAGCGACAGTCACACCTGGTTATCACATGAACAAAAAGCACTGGAATACAGTATTTGCCAATAGAGAGCTGTCCGACGCTAAGCTTTTTGAGTTGGTTGACCAAAGTTATGACATGATTGTTAAAGCCCTTCCCAAGCGTATACGTGAAGAGATTACATCCAATCGCGATTTGTAGCCTTTCCTTAATTGTAAATTGTTTGTGCTGTCCTACACTTCTGAGGGAAATAATACATATATAAGAGGAGTTATACTATCTTTGCAAGCTTCTTCGGTAGGAATAGTAGATGTTGTTTCATCTATTTATTAATGTCAGAAACATTCTCCCACTGTATGTCGGCAAGTGAATGGCAATTGAAGAACAAATTGAGTGTAAGGAGCTCATGTAATAAATAATTACTTACTTATGAAACGAAAAACTACAATACTATTTACCCTGTTAGTCATACTAGTGTTAAGTGGTTGCATCAAAGATGAACCGCTAAATATGGAAGCCGATATTGTTTCTGTTAATATCGAAGAAGGTACTTTTTTGACTGATCCCCTGATTACCAACAGTACGGTTTTTATTTATGTAAAACCAGGGCTATACGATTTGAAGAAATATAAACTGGATATCGAGGTTACTCCTGGGGCAACTATTACACCATTGTCGGGTTCTGAACAAGATTTTTCTGGTAAGGTAGAATATACTGTTACCTCCGAAGATGGTCAATTTCAAAAAAAGTATAAAGTATCTATTATCGAGACATCCGATAGTTCTGTTCCTACTTTTTTCGATTTTGAGAACTTTGAAATAGAGGCAGACGATAAATATACATCCTTCTATGATTTGATTAATGGTCATCAGGCGGAAAATTGGTCCTCGGGTAATCTGGGGTTCTCGCTGACGTTGTCAATTGATCCAAGTGCAACGAAGGCTCCCGAGGCATATCCTACTCTGTTTACCAAAGACAAACATAGTGGCGAGTATGCCGTGCTGATGGAAACCAAGTTAACAGGTGCCTTTGGTGCTGCCTTCAAAAAGCCGATTGCAGCAGGTAATCTTTTTCTTGGGTCTTTCGATACAGGACCATTATTAAGTGACCCGCTTAAAGCAACCCGATTTGGATTACCTTTCAATAAAGTGCCGGTAGCACTTGAAGGATATTATAAATACACAACAGGAGCTCAAGTGACAGATGAAAATCTTAACCCTGTAAACATGCCGGATTCATGTGATATATATGCTGTTTTTTATGATAGAGAAGAGCTAATTGCCTCAACGAAGAAAGGTTACCTTGACGGTACAAATGTGCTTACCCATCCAAGTGTAGTTGCAATTGCAAGATTGGAAAATGGCAGCCCCACCAAAGAAGGCGAATTTGTTAAGTTTACCATACCATTTGATTATATAAAACAATTTAATGAGGAAGCTGTCGCTAATCTTGGGTATAATATTGCCATTGTGATGTCTTCTAGTAAATATGGCGATATCTTCAAAGGGGCTGTCGGAAGTAAATTGATTGTTGATGATTTGAAAATAATAACGAAATAATGAAATTGAAATATTATATATCCGCCGTACTTCTTTTCGCAGTAACTTTTAGTTTAAAAGCGGAAAGGTCAACGCCTATCGACAGTATCCTCCATAAAATAAGTTTTACCGCAGCATTAGGAACCAAGATTGGTGGTTCTGCTCCTTTATCATTGCCTTCGGAGATTCGTAAGATAAATGGTTTTCAACCTGCTTATCCCTTTTTTGTTGGAGTAAAGGCCCATTATGCTATCGATGAAAAATGGGGAGCGTCTCTAGGGCTCACTTTTGAAGGTAAAGGAATGAATACAGAGGCGACTGTAAAGGGATACAAGACGACATTCAATGCTAATAATGATCCCTCTCAAAATATGAAAGGATACTTTACCGGGGACATTACTACCAAAGTACAGAATCTCTATCTTTCTATTCCAATACAGGCCACTTATCAGCTTTCCGAACGCTGGAATTTACAAGCGGGTCCTTATGTGGCATTTGCTGTTAAGAAGAGATTTTTTGGGGAGGCCACAAATGGGTACATGCGTAATATAGATCCCACTGGCGAAAAGATTAATGTCGACTTTGCTGAGTATGATTTTGCAAAGAGTGTTCGTACCATCGATGTTGGGATAAGTTTAGGGGGCAATTATAATTTCTCAAAGCGCTATTTTGCATTGGCGCAGTTTGACTACGGCTTTAATAATATTATGAAAACAGGTTTCGAGAGCATTAGCTTTGGACTTCACAATATCTTTATGAATGTAGGGGTAGGAATTAAGTTGTAAATCCTATATGTTCAATACCAAAGAAGCCCTATTGTATCGCACAATAGGGCTTCTTTGGTATGGTATAAATAGACCATTACATCTTCAATCCGATTTCTCTTAGCCTTTCATCCAAGTACTGCCCTGCGGTGTAGTCTGGATAAGCTTTAGGATACTGTTCACTGATGCATGAATCCAAACAAGCCAGACTCATGGACGACTTCGGATGTAGGAAAAATGGGATTGAGAACCTCGATGTGCCCATCTTTTCGCGAGGAGGGTTTACGACACGATGCGTTGTAGATTTCAATTTGTTGTTCGTCAATCGTTGGAGCATATCCCCGACATTGATGACAATATCTTCTCCTTTGGCTTTTATTGGGAACCATTCGCCATCTTTTGTCATCACTTCCAGACCGTCAGCGCTTGCCCCAATCAATAGTGTAATCAAGTTGATGTCTTCATGCGCCCCCGCACGTACTGCATCAGGAGCCAGTTCATCCGGATTTAGGATAGGGAAGTAATGGATTGCACGTAAGATAGAGTTGCCGTTGACGACATATTGTTCGAAATAATGAACATCTAAATCTAGATAAGTCGCGATTGCTTTTAGTAATTCGCGGCCCGTATCTTCTAACTTTTTATATACTTCAGCAGTGATTTCGTTAAAATGAGGCAATTCCATCACGGTTGGGTTGTCTGGAAAGTCGACTTTCGAATATTCTTCTCCCACGATTGTTTGTCCACGTTGCCAGAATTCCTTTAGATCTGGTGTTTTGGCATCCTTTGCCTTTTCGCGTCCTTTTGATGTATAGCCACGTTGTCCAGCTAACTCCGGGAACTCATACTTTAATTTAGTCTCTGTAGGTAGCGAAAAAAAAGCAGGAACGACCTCATAGAGCTCATCAATCAATTCTTTGGATAGACCATGATTTGCAATCGTGACAAATCCAGTTTCATTGAAAGCTTTTCCGATATCTTGGATAAATTGTGCTCGCTGTTCTGCCGAACCACTGGTGTAGTTCAATAAGTCCAATCGAGGTATGTTTACTAATGCCATACTGTTTGTGTTTTAAAATCTAACACAAAGTTAACCGAATTATTTTTGATTTATCTAATGTCTGTGTGAATAAGAGACCCCTATTGGGGCGTAAAGCTTTAGTGTCTAGTGTTTAAAAGTTTCCCACATGTTGTGTCTCCCTAATCTGCATCTTTAGCCTCTAGGCTATCTTTACTACCCGCTTGAGATGATTCCTTTAATTCAGCTAAATAATAACGAAGATCCACTAGCATATCCTGATGAGGCTTGACGAATTTTTTGAAATAATAGGTATGGATAAAATAGAAGATGATTCCGATTACAATCAGGTTGAAAAGAACAGTTCCGCTAAAGACTGAGGCAACGTTAAAAGATTGGATGTCATTTAATGAAAAGGCTATTACTAAAATGATGTATCTGATAACAGCTGCTGACTTTCGAAATTTTAGATACGCTATAATAAGTGCCTGTATTCGGGTAAAGCGTTCGCTCAGTGGAAGGTCTGCTTCATAGTTCTGGCAAATACTCTTCCGAAGCTTGTACGTTGTGTACATGAGTTCAGCCTCCATTAAGAACCCAAAGAAGAGATAATAGGCAAAAAAGAGGTCATAGTTATATACTAAGATGCTGATGCCAATAAGAACGAATAGATACTGATATTGCATATTCCGCTTAAGATTCTCATCTATCCTATCGAGTAGACTTGTTGATTTCTGTTCGGTTATTTTTTTTACCACATCCCCAGATAGCATTGTAGAGGAAGAATCCCTATCATTTTGTCTGTTTTTGTATTTAAGATTGTCTAGTTCCATGATGAGTGCTATTCTTTACTTAATGTTTTCAATTTTTCTTTTATTCTTGATATTTTCACGGCTACATGATTCGGTGTCATGCCCATCGTTTGTGCAATCTCTTTATAGCTATAGTCCTCAAGGTAGAGGGCCACAAGGGCCTTTTCGATTTTTGAAAGTTTCGCAATTGATTGATACATAGATAGGATAGCTTCATCCTCGTGATATTTGATTTCGCAGTAACTTTCTTGGCTGAAATTTAGCTCGGCATGTGTGTGCCTGCGGTCACGTTTGATATGGGTAATCGCAGTATTTAGTCCAACGCGGTATAGCCAAGTCGGGAACTGGGAGTCTCCCCGAAAACTCTTGAAAGATTTCCATCCTTGTAGTACTATCTCTTGAAACAGATCCTCCCTATCGGTCTTGTTGTCCACATACATGCAGCATATGCGATGTATGATTGTTTGATTGGAAGTTATTAATCTTATGAATTCTTTTTCAATGTCCATGCCTTCGTTTGGATGTCTTTATTTAAATTGCTTTACTTGTTAGTCTTTAAAAAGATAAAAACATTACAGCGCAAATAGAAAAAAGCGAGAAATTTTGTTTTCGTTCAACTTTTGAACTATTCAAATCAGACAAAAATTATTGATAAATTAACATTTAGCATTTGGAATGTACAAATAAATCTATTAGATTTGTTATGCTTGCATAGTAAAATGTTTGCGTATAAGTTATGAGCCAAGATAATACAATTGATTACTTCATGAAAACAGGTTGGCAGACCGTTGCCAATAAATATAATACCATTGCTTCGCGACATGGTTTTACCCAGGCTGCTGGTTATATTTTGATTAATATCCATAAGGAGGGTACGCCTGTTTCTCAGATTGCCAACCTTACAGGGGTCAAAACAACCAGCCTATCTCGAGTGTTGAATAATCTAGAGGCCCTTGGTTTTATTTATCGAGAGGCTAGTAGTGTGGACAAGCGGTCCGTAAATGTGTATCTAACAGAATTGGGACAAGAGAAACGGAGAATAGCGAAAGATGTAGTTCGTAATTTCAATCAGTACTTAGAGGCCAATTTGACAGGCCGAGAGCGAGCACAATTGATTAAGACCTTAGCTAAGGTCAATGAATTAGCTAAAGAATACAAAGGAGAGTTGTAATTCCATTTTGTGATAATTGTCGCAATCTTATATCAACATCTGCTTTGCTGTAGGTGATTATTTATAGAGAAAAATATAGAAGGATGAATAACAGAAGTATTAAAAAAGTAGCAGTCTTGGGCTCTGGTGTTATGGGATCTAGGATTGCTTGCCACTTTGCCAATATTGGGGTAGAGGTATTGCTTTTGGACATTGTGCCTAAAGAACTACTTCCGGCGGAGTCGGCCAAAGGATTGACCTTGGATAACAAATTCGTTCGCAATCGTATCGTTAACCAGTCGTTGGAAACCGCTGTTAAATCTAATCCGTCACCGATTTACAGCAAATCATTCGTGAAAAGGATTAAGACGGGCAACTTTGACGACGATTTGAAAGATATTGCAAAAGTCGATTGGATTATCGAAGTTGTGGTCGAACGTTTGGATATCAAAAAATCTGTATTCGAACGAATTGAGCAATTTCGTAAACCAGGGACATTGATTACATCCAATACTTCGGGTATACCCATTCATCTGATGACAGAGGGCAGGAGTGAAGATTTCAAAGACCATTTCTGTGGTACTCACTTTTTCAATCCCCCAAGGTATCTTCAATTGCTCGAAATCATCCCTACGCCGCACACGAATAAAGAGGTGGTAGATTTTTTGGTTCATTATGGAGACAAATTTTTAGGCAAGACAGTTGTATTATGTAAAGATACTCCCGCTTTTATAGGGAATAGGATTGGGGTATACTCCATGTTGGCATTGACTCATCTTGTCGAGCCATTGGGTCTGACCGTTGAAGAAGTTGACAAATACACCGGTCCGGCTATGGGACATCCCAAATCCGCCACCTTCCGCACTGCGGATGTGGTCGGGTTGGACACCTTAGTCAATGTTGCAAATGGTTTGGCCCAAAATGCCCCTGATGATGAAGCCAAAGGCGTCTTCCAACTCCCAGCCTTCATCACTACGATGGTGGAGAACAAGTGGTTAGGCGAGAAAACTAAAAAAGGATTCTACGAGAAGGTAAGAGATGACAAAGGCGGTTCGGAAATCTTATCACTCAATTTGAAAACGCTAACATTTGGCCCGCAGGAGAAAGTTAAATCTCCCACCCTAGAGGCGACCAAACAAGTAGAAGATATCCGTAAGCGCATGAAAGTTTACGAACAGGGTAAGGACAAAGCAGCCGAATTATTTAGGGCTATGCATTATCCTCTTTTTGAATATGTATCCAATCGCGTCCCGGAGATTACGGATGATTTTTTCCGTATAGATGATGCCATGCGCGCAGGTTTCGGTTGGGAAATCGGTCCATTTGAAGTGTGGGACGCATTAGGTGTACGCGAATCCATTGAAAAAATCAAAGCAGAAGAAAAACGCCTGCCTGGGCAACGTGGTGAAGTTGCCAAATGGGTACACGATATGTTGGATGCAGGCTTCGATTCTTTCTATAAAGTAGAAAATGGTGTACGCCATTTCTATGATATTGCTTCTAAATCGTATAAACCTATTCCCGGTGCTCAAGAGCTGATTGTATTGGATCATATCCGTGATAGCAAGACTATCTGGAAAAATTCGGGTGTATCCATCATAGATCTCGGTGATGGTATCATTAATTGCGAATTCCATACCAAGATGAATACTATCGGCGGCGATGTGATTCAAGGATTGAATAAAGCCATCGATTTGGCGGAAAAGGAATATCGCGGTCTGGTTATCTCCAATGATGGGAAGAATTTCTCAGCAGGAGCTAATATCGGAATGATCTTTATGATGGCTGTTGAGCAAGATTATGAAGAGCTTAATATGGCTGTTCGCGCTTTTCAAAATACCTCTATGCGTATTCGATATTCTTCCATCCCTGTCGTTGCAGCGCCATTTCAACTGGCATTAGGTGGGGGCTGTGAATTCTCTATGCATGCGGATTTTGTACAATTACATGCCGAGACGTATATGGGCCTTGTTGAGTTTGGTGTTGGTGTGATTCCCGGTGGGGGTGGCTCGAAGGAATTTGCCTTGCGTGCATCCGATGAGTATAAGGATGATCAGATTGTGCAGAATACCTTAAAAGATAGGTTTCTCACCATTGGACAAGCCAAAGTATCGACCTCAGCGGTAGAAGCGTATGAGCTTGGATACCTACAACAAGGCAAGTACGCCATTACTATGAATCGTGCTCGACTACTGGCTGACGCCAAAGCCAAAGCGGTAGAACTTGCGGATGCGGGATACGTACAGCCGGCGCCTCGTCAAGATATCAAAGTTTTAGGTAATGCGGGTTTAGGCATTGTATATGTCGGTGCTAGTTCTATGCGTGCTGGTAATTATATATCCGATCATGATAAGAAGATATCTGAGAAATTAGGCTGGGTGATGTGTGGTGGAGATTTATCGGCGCCGACAGAGGTATCTGAGCAATATCTGTTAGACCTCGAACGTAAAGCCTTCTTAGAGCTCTGTGCCGAACGCAAGACATTGGAGCGCATACAGTTTATGCTAACGAAAGGAAAGGCCCTGCGAAATTAGACGTCAACTATTTAGTACCTAGTATTTAGATGTATGCATCAGTATAAGGAGTTGAAAATATGGTAGAAAGC
Organism: Sphingobacteriaceae bacterium DW12; assembly: GCA_000783305.1. Classification (GTDB taxonomy): domain Bacteria; phylum Bacteroidota; class Bacteroidia; order Sphingobacteriales; family Sphingobacteriaceae; genus Sphingobacterium. The sequence continues at coordinate 204,214 of JROE01000013.1, forward strand.
AATCGAAATAGTCTCTACTATTTACCGCACCACGATTGGTTTTCCGGAAAGCGAACGTTTTGGTTTGATTGCCCAGATAAATCGTGCTGCTGTTTCAATTCCATCAAATATCGTGGAAGCGGGCTGGAAGAAATTCGGATAAAGAATTTCTGTACTTCCTTTCTATTGCACATGCATCAACTTACGAGGTAGAGACACAATTAATTATTTCAAATAATTTGGGTTACATATCAGTAGAGGATTTGACTAGCCGTTTAGAAAAGCTTGGTGAACTGCAGAAAATCAACTATGTATTTCAGCAAAATCTAGATACTAAAATCTAAATACTAATATCTAACACCTAACTACTAAAAACATATGGAAGCTTACATTGTAGCAGGATACCGTACAGCAGTTGGCAAGGCCCCAAGAGGAGGGTTTCGATTTATGCGTGCGGATGATCTGGCGGCAGATGTCATTAAGCATTTGGTCGCCTCTGTACCCTCTTTAAACAAAGAGGAGATCGACGATGTCATCGTTGGCAATGCCATGCCTGAGGCAGAGCAGGGACTAAATGTCGGACGCTTGATTTCCCTAATGGGCCTTGATACCGACAAGGTGCCAGGGGTGACTGTCAATCGTTATTGTGCATCAGGACTTGAAACTATTGCTACAGCAGTTGCTAAGATTAAATCCGGAATGGCAGATTGTATCATTGCAGGAGGAGTAGAGGTAATGTCGGGTATGCCTTTCGGAGGATGGAAGATTGTCCCTAATCCCAAAGTAGCCAAATCCAATCCCGATTGGTACTGGGGCATGGGGCTTACGGCTGAAGCGGTGGCCAGAGAATATAACGTGAGTCGTGAAGACCAGGACAAATTTTCACTACGTTCTCATCAACGTGCCATTGAAGCAATTAAGAATGGTCATCTCCAAGATGGCATCGTACCCATTAAAGTTTCTGAAAACTATATTAAAGAGGGTAAGATGGCCACTCGTGACTACGTCGTGGATACCGATGAGGGACCTCGAGCAGAGACCTCTTTAGAAGCATTGGCCAAACTGAAGCCTGTCTTTGCGGCTGACGGTTGTGTGACGGCTGGTAACTCCTCTCAGACTTCAGATGGAGCAGCCTTTGTGCTGATAATGTCTGAGCAAAAAATGAACGAATTGGGACTGAAACCCATTGCTCGCTTAGTGAGCTACGCTGTAGTGGGGGTACCTCCTCGAATTATGGGCATAGGTCCGATATACGCCATTCCAAAGGCACTCCAACAAGCTGGTCTGAAGAAAGAGGATATCGATCTTATAGAGTTGAATGAAGCATTTGCCTCCCAATCTCTGGCTATTGTTAGGGAGCTCGGCTTAGATGAGGAAAAAGTCAACGTCAATGGCGGTGCTATTTCCTTGGGACATCCCCTTGGTTGTACCGGTGCAAAGCTGACTGTTCAAATTCTGAACGAGCTAAAACGTCGTAATAAGAGATATGGTATGGTGACCATGTGTGTGGGAACTGGTCAGGGAGCCGCTGGAATATTTGAAATGATGTAGAAGATGTGCGAGTCGCGATAGATATATTGCGATATGCGTAAACTTTATGAATTGACGAAATTGTACGTACGTAAGTCAGTATGAGAGATGTGGTCTACATACCCAATACGCAGTACGCAAATCCAAAAAAAATGAAACAAACAATCAAAGGTGGAGAATTTGTAATCAGAGAGACACCATATACCGATATTTTTATACCCGAAGAGTTCGACGAAGAGGCAAGGATGATTCGTCAAACCTGTTTAGACTTTCTGGACACCGAGGTGCTAAACAAGTTAGAGCGTATCGATGCACAGGAGGAAGGACTTATGCCTGCGCTAATGGATAAAGCAGGAGAACTTGGACTCTTGGGTGTCTCTATTCCTGAGGAATATGGTGGCTTTGGAAAAAATTTCAATACCTCCATGTTGGTCGCGGATGCTGTAGGTTCAGGATATTCATTTGCCGTAGCCCTGTCAGCGCATACTGGTATCGGTACGTTGCCGATTCTCTATTACGGCAATGCCGCGCAGAAGTCGAAATATATTCCTAAGTTGGCCTCTGGCGAGTGGAAAGCATCCTATTGCTTGACCGAGCCCAATTCTGGTTCAGATGCCAACTCTGGACGTACATCTGCCAAATTAAATGCTGAAGGTACCCACTACGTATTGAATGGACAGAAGATGTGGATTACCAATGGCGGATTTGCGGATATATTCATTGTCTTCGCTAAGATTGACGACGATAAAAATCTAACAGCATTCATTGTTGAAAAAGGTTTTGGCGGAATCACTATGAATCCTGAAGAGCACAAGTTAGGCATTAAAGGTTCCTCTACCCGCCAAGTATTCTTTAATGATTGCCCAGTCCCGATAGAGAATATGCTTTCTGATCGAGAGAACGGATTTAAGATTGCTGTCAATATCCTTAATATCGGCCGCATTAAATTGGGTGCTGCAACAATCGGTTCTTCTCGCGGAGTCTTGACTCAAGCGATACGTTATGCCAATGAACGCGTTCAATTCAATTTACCTATCTCCAAGTTTGGGGCTATACGATATAAACTGGCCGAGGCCGCTATTCGTTTATTTGCCGTCGAGTCTGCCTCTTATCGTGCAGGACAGAATATAGATGATACCTATGATGCATTAGTTGCTGGCGGTATGGATGAAGCCAAGGCTAAGCTCAAATCTGTGGAGCAATTTGCCATTGAATGTGCGATTATCAAAGTATGGGGGTCAGAGATGTTGGATTATGTGGTGGATGAAGGCGTTCAAGTGTATGGTGGTATGGGGTATTCTGCTGATGCACCTATGGAGCGAGCTTATCGTGATTCACGAATCAATAGAATATTTGAAGGTACAAATGAGGTCAATCGTCTTTTGGTCGTAGATATGCTGCTCAAACGAGCGATGAAAGGCGAGCTGGATTTAATGGGGCCTGCCACTACAGTGGCTAATGAATTGATGTCCATCCCCGATTTCGGAGACGAAGACGAAACCCCATTTGCTACTGAGAAAAAATTATTGGCCAATTTGAAGAAAGCTGGATTATTGATTGCTGGTGCTGCAGTTCAGAAGCTAATGATGTCCCTATCCAAAGAACAAGAAATCCTGATGAATATTGCCGATATTATCGGATACGTGTACGTGGCTGAATCCGTTCTCTTGCGGGCGGAAAAAATCTATCACACCCAAGGGATAGATGCAGCGTCATATGCTACAGATATAGCTAAGGTATATCTCTATTCTGCCATTGATAAGGTGAATGTTGCCGGGAAGGAAGCTTTGTACTCTTTCGGAGAAGGGGATGAGCTCAAGATGATGCTTGTAGGTCTTCGTCGATTTACAAAAGCCGAACCCTTTAACGTAAAAGAAGCTCGCCAACGGATTGCTAAAAAATTGATTGAAGAAAATAGATATTGTTTTTAAGATTCTAGTATTGTTTTGGTTGTTGGAGCCTGCAATGAAAATTGCAGGCTTTATTTTTTTTGAAAAATAAAATCTATTAATTTGGTAGACTATTTGAAAATATTTATATATTTGCATCAACATCGTTAACAATTGGCGTTGGCAACGAGTATTTACTAAAATCATATTATGAAAAATAACAACCTAAGTACCAAATCTTTAATCAGTAAATCGGCTGGATTTATCAATCGCTGTTGCCTTCCTCTCCATATGCGAATGTGTTGCTAAGCTCCATTCCATACTATCTATAAGCGGGAGCTTTTTCTCACCCCTTACATTCAGGATCTAAATATTCAATCGGTGTCTATGCTTATGCGTATCCACTATTTAATTCATCCATATGTCTGAAATATCCATCTAGCACAGATAGCATAAGTTGGATATTCTATTCCGATACATCGGGATAAAATAATGGCAAATGAAAATCAAATTATACACCTATGAAAAAAGAAAGGTTTTACCAGGTCTGGTTTGTCGTCAGCACCTTCATTTTAATACATACCTCGGGTCAGGCGCAAGTCGAGCCAAAACCTATTATCAATGCTTCGTTGGTCGGCACAGTCATTGATGCCACTACAAAGGAACCCATTTCTGGAGTGACAGTACAGTTAGAAGCCGTGACGCATCAGGTCAAAACCGACCGTGATGGCAAGTTTCAATTTGTTACCGGACAGAAGTTGCCATTCACCGTGAATGTATCTTATGTAGGATATGCAAGTCAGAAGATTGTGGTCGAAACCTCGCCCACAATTATAGAACTAGCTCCTAGTTTAAATGCGTTAGATCAAGTTTTGGTGACTTCACGTCGGAGATCAGAGCGGATTCAAGATGTTCCCATACCGGTTTCTATAATAAGGGCCAGTACCATAGAAGATGCCGGAGCATTCAATGTTGCCCGGATTAAGGAAGCCGTTCCTACCGTACAATTATACTCCTCTAATGCACGGAATACTACCCTAAATATTAGAGGGCTGGGCTCTACTTATGGACTCACTAATGACGGTATAGATCCAGGTGTAGGATTTTATTTAGATGGTGTTTATTTAGCTCGTCCTGCTGCTACGTGGCTTGATTTTATCGATATTGAACAGATAGAAGTCTTAAGAGGACCTCAGGGAACGTTGTTTGGTAAGAATACGACATCAGGAGCCTTTAATATCACCTCGCGTCTACCTGAATTTACACCAAGCGCAAATTTTGAGTTAAGCTATGGAAACTATGGATATATACAGGCTAAAACGTCGCTCAGCGGCCCACTAGTTAAAGACAAATTGGCCGCTAGAGTATCATTTTCAGGTACACAGCGTGACGGAACCTTATACAATGTCTATTCCGACCGGAATATAAATGATATTAATAATTTAGGTGTTCGAGGCCAGTTGCTATTTACCCCTAACGAGAATCTGAAGATATCATTAGCTGGGGATGTTACCAAGCAAAGGCCAGACGGATATGGATGGGGTATCGCGGGTGTTGTGCAGAATCAACGTTCAGAGTATCGACAATTTAATAGTATTATAAAAGATCTTGGTTATGAAATTCCTTACAAAAGTGCTTTTGAAAGAAAAGTCGATTTGGATACACGTTCCAAGGCCGATAACGAATTAGGAGGCATATCTCTGAATGCAGACTACAAAATTGGAAATGGGACATTGACTTCCACATCGGCCTGGAGATATTGGAATTGGGTACCTTTAAATGATAGGGATTATTTAGGTGTCCCTGTATACACCATATCCGCCGGCAATTCTGTTCACGACCAGTGGTCTCAAGAATTCCGTTATTCTGGGGATCTAAGCGAGAAGGTAAGCGGTGTGGTAGGTGTATTTGGTTTGTGGCAGGATTTGAAGACAGATCCAGTACATACAGAGGAGGCTGGTGATGCTTTATGGCGTTTTCAGCAAAGCAATGCTTCTCAGACCCAATGGGCTCCAGGTCTAATTGATAAGGTTGGTATTCGTACAAAATACGGCATCAAGAGCACTAGTTTGGCTGTGTTTTCTCAAATTGATTGGGCGGTAACCTCTAAATTGCATGTGTTGCCAGGAATACGGTATAACTATGATAAAAAAGTGGCCAACTACGACCGTACCAAGTATATCGACAACAAGATTGAATATACTCCTGCACAACTGGCAGCCGTAAATAGCATTTATTCAGACCAGACTTTTGACATTAATGCCGATGCGGGTAATTTATCTGGTCAATTATCTTTGCAGTATAAATTTACACCAAGCTATAATGCCTATGCCACCTATTCAAAGAGTTACAAACCAATAGGTATTAATGTAGGGGGATTACCCGTTATCGATGGACAGGTTGCCACAGACCTGGCCGAGGTAAAACCCGAATCTGTCAATCACGTGGAGTTTGGTGTAAAAACAAGCCCTAGTAGAAACTCTTTCTTAAACCTTACGTTGTATCAAACCAATATCAAAGATTACCAAACTCAAGTCCAAACACCTGACCCTGGCGTAAATCGAGGATATTTAGCGAATGCTGAAAAAGTTCGGGTACAGGGCTTTGAATTAGATGGGAGCATTAGACCATGGGATTTTCTAAGGTTGAATGGGGCATTAGCTTATACGGATGGAAAATACGTGAAGTTTACCAATGCGCCAGTTCCTTTAGAAGAGGTTGGAGGGGCAGAGGCATTTAAAGATGTCTCTGGTGGTGAACTGCCCGGGATTTCCAAATGGTCATGGTCACTCGCGGCAGAATTGACGGCCAAAGGAAATTTAATAGGTCTCCAAGGTACTTATTTTTTGGGAACAGACCTTTTTTACCGGTCAAAATTCTCATCTAGTCCATCCCCATCAAAATATTTGAACATTGATGCATATGCATTATTGAACGCACGTGTTGGATTTAAAGCGACAAATGGGATTACAGTCATTGTATGGAGTCGGAATTTGACCAACAAAGACTATTACGAACAATTATTAGCCGCGCCGGGTAATGCTGGTCAATATGCAGGTGTTGTTGGAGATCCACAAACCTACGGTGTGACCCTTCGTTATAATCTCAGGTAATGATAAGATTAAAGTAGCTATGTCTAGTACAGAAATAATAACAAAAATGATTATCCAAAAATCAATAAAATTCAATTTACCATTCCGTCGAATGTGTAATTAAGTCTCTCTCCCTTAATATAGAAACAGAAAGGGAAGCCATGGCTTCCCTATTCTGTTCAATAATGAAACAAGTATTCAATTGGCGTTGGCACTTGCAAGTATTCACTATTAAATCGTTTAAAAATATGAAAAAATACGGAGTATTCCGCTATTCTTGCATACTTATATTGTCCCTAATAAGCTTTCACAGCGTACAAGCTCAGGATGAAACCAGACCTATCATCAATGCGTCCTTACAGGGAACCCTTATTGATGCAGAGACAAAAGAGCCTATTGAAGGTGCAACTATACGTCTTGAAGCTGTGACACATAGTGTTAGAACAGACCGAGATGGCAAGTTTCAATTCATCACTGGGCAAAAACTTCCATTTACGTTGACCATCACATATGTGGGGTATCAAAATAAGACGATTGTCGTTTCAAAATCTCCGACTGTTATCGAATTGCTACCCGAAGATAGGACTTTAGATGAAGTAATTGTAGTAGGGTATGGCACACAGAAAAGAAGAGATCTAGTCTCATCCATATCAAAAATAAATGCAGACGAAACAAAGCAAATTCCTGAGGCTAGTTTTGATGCTCAGCTTCAAGGAAAGGCTGCTGGAGTCCAAATAAATACCAATACGGGTGTCCCTGGATCTGATGTTTTTATCCGCGTCAGAGGAGCAACGTCCATCAATGCCGGCAATGATCCCTTATATGTAATAGATGGCGTATTTGTCAACAATGAATCCTTGCAAAGTATAGCGCAAGATCGTAAGACGTCACCACTATCAGATATTAATCCCAATGACATCGAGAGTATTGAAATCCTCAAAGATGCCACGGCAATAGGAATTTATGGTTCTCGCGGTGCCAATGGCGTTGTCTTGGTCACGACCAAGCGAGGCAAGTTTGGGCAAAGTGCCAAAATTGACTTTAACATTTCCAATGGATTTGCCAAAGCCTTGCCCAATAGGGTATGGAAAACAACCTCTGGCGAAGAGCATGCATTATTAATCAATGAATTTAATCGAAATATGGGGCGGGTGGAGCCATTCCGACCAACCTCAGAAGGAGGGCGGGGACTCCCCTCCGAGCAGCAGACATATGACCGACTCCAATATCTTTTTCGTACCGCCTCATTACAAAATTACGATCTCTCGATTCAAGGAGGTTCAGATAGAACACGATATTATATTGGTGGGGGATACGTTAATCAGGAATCCATCTGGAAACCAATGGGATTTAACAGGTATAGCTTTAAACTTAATCTCGATCAAAAATTAAGTGAATATGTAACCTTAGGTGTCAGTAATTCTTTTTCGAAATCACATCGTGACCAAGCACGACCTGCAAACGGTGGGAATGGAACATTATTGCAAGCTTCGTTGAATATTCCTACATACTTGCCTGTTTTTGATGAAGCTGGTACACCATTAAAATGGGTCAATTTCGATAATATTTACACATTGACCTCAAATCAGAACTTGTGGTCCGATAGTTATCACTATATAGGCAATGGTTTTTTGGATGTGTCGCTTAGCCCGAAATTGAAATTTCGCTCAACGCTAGGACTCGATTTCAATCAATACAACGAACACGAATGGTGGGATTCCTCCACGATTCTTGGAGTAAATGGAGGCTTGGCCAGTGAGAGTAATACGCAATCTTTGTCATTAGTCAATGAGCAGACCCTGTCATATGCAGACAAGATAGGAGGTCATGCTATTGGTGCTTTAGTTGGGAATACATTGCAGTCTTCTAAACTTAATAACGTGTTTGCTTCGGGTAGTAATTTTCCCAATAATTCATATACGCAAATCTCTTCTGCATCTACCCAGACTGCCGATCAATGGAAAAAGGAAAGTACATTAGCTTCTTTTTTCACCAGATTAAATTACAATTACGACAATAGATACTATGCCGAGTTCATACTTCGCGCGGATGGATCTTCCAAATTTGGAGATGCTAATCGATGGGGATATTTTCCTGCAGTAGGATTGGCTTGGAACATTGCGAAAGAATCATTTTTACAACATCAACAGACGTTAAGTAATTTCAAGTTTCGGTTGAACTATGGTATTACAGGCAACCAATCTGGCATAGACGAGTACGCAACATTTGGATTATGGCAGGGCGGAGATGGGTATGCTGATATTTCGGGAGGAGAAGAGAAGCCCGGAACGGCTCCCTTGCAGTTAAAAAACAATGATTTGAAATGGGAAAGCACAACACAATTTAACGCTGGTCTGGATGTTGGATTCTGGAGTGACCGCTTGACATTAGAGCTGAATTACTATCAAAAGTACACGAGGGATGCGTTGCTTTTAGTAGGTACTCCGGGCTCGACTGGCTACCAAAGCTATATTACGAATTATGGGGAAATCAGTAATAAAGGATTTGAGCTCTCTATCAATACCCAGCCCTTTACTAGAGAAAAATTTACGTGGTCAGCCAACTTAAATTTAGCTCAAAATAGAAATCGAATAGAAGATATTCCTGCCGATATACCCTTTGCTGGTCGTGACCTTATAAGGCTTCAACAGGGCCATCCTTTATATTCCTACTGGCTGTACCATCAAATCGGAGTTGACCCGCAAACAGGTAATGTACAATTCGAGGATGTCAATGACGATGGGGCGATTACGGTAGCTGATCGTCAGATTATTGGGGATACATGGCCGAAGCTTTTTGGAGGGCTGACTAATAACATAAGATATAAATCCTTTGACGCCTCCTTTTTATTTACGTTTTCTTTAGGCAATAAAACCTGGAATCACAACAAAATGCTGGGGGAAACGGGAGGGACCTTAGACGCAAATCGCGTACTGTTAAAGTCGCAACTTAATCGCTGGACCGAACCTGGACAGATTACTGATGTGCCAAGGTTAGCAACGGCCAACTATTCGATACAAGAAAATAGCCGCTATTTGGAAGACGCATCTTACCTCCGGTTGCGGAATATCACCGTCGGCTATTCCTTGAATAAAAATTTAGTACAGCGAATCAAGCTAGAACATCTAAGAGTATATGTGTCTGCATCAAATCTATTTTTGATCACGCCTTATTCCGGAGCAGATCCAGAAGCAAATTTAGGAACCGAGAATATTCAAGGATATGATTACGGGACCCCACCACAGCCACGGACCTTTCAATTTGGAATTCAGATTTCACTATAAATGACTTTGACAGTGAAACCATCATGATTTATCAAACCACACAAGGGAATGAATAGATCGGATAGCTTCATCACCTTTAAAAAAACAAATTATATACAGATGAAAAATAAATTCAATATATTTTATATTTTCTTATTTGTACTCATAACGGCAGCATGTGATTCCTTTTTGGAAGTACAACCTGTTAATGATGTCTCCGATGAAAATACTATCTATGACAAAGCGTCTGCGAATACGGCTTTGAGAGGTACATATAGACAATTGGCCTCCTCTGGCTACTATGGTGAGAATTTCGTCACCTTGGCTTATTATCCTTCAGGAGATATAAAATGTTTGACGACGGGTGTTATACTCAATTTGGTCAACTGGGATTTTAGGGCTGATAATGCGAACCTGAATTCATTTTGGAATGCAGCGTATAATACCATCAATCGAGCGAATCACGTGATTCAGAAAGTGCCACTCGTGGCGGATGCCAATTTTACTGATGCCGAACGCACCACTCTCGTTGGGGAAGCGACCTTTATTCGGGCGTTAGCATATTTCGATTTGGCTCGTACATTTGGGGGCGTTCAAATCTACTTATTACCAACAGATGATCTCAATTCTAGACCCTCTATTTCTCGCTCATCTCTAGCAGAGACCTATGAACAAGTGTTAAAAGATTTGGAAGAAGCCGAAAAACTGCTATCTGAGAATGTGAATCGTATTCGGGCCACCAAGCAGACCGTGTGGGCTTTACGATCACGTCTACACCTATATCAAAAAAAATGGGATTTGGCAGAAGTATACGCCACCAAGTTGATTGATAGAACCACTAGCTATAAATTGGTATATCCTTTCGCAGACTGGTTTAAAAACAATGTAATCGGTACTACAGAGTCAATTTTTGAATTGCAGTATAGTGCTCAAAACCCGAGTACTATACGATCGCAGATGCAGCATCCTACTGCCGGTGGAACCTACCGCTATGCACCGAACGACAATTTTGTCGGCCTACTAAATAATCCAACTAAGGGCGGGGCACGTAAGGCATTAATAGGGAGCGTTACACAAAATAATACCACTTTGTGGTTTGGAAACTTATACTACCGTTTACAAGCGACCGATCCAGCCTATATTTTCAGAATAGCCGAAATGTATTTAATACGAGCTGAAGCGAGAGCGCAACAAGGTCATTTAGAAGATGCTTTAGAAGATCTTAATGTAATAAGGCAACGTGCAGATCTAACCGTGACATTGTCCTCAGATAAGCAGGTGATATTAGATGCGATAGACCAAGAGCGTCGCTACGAATTTGCTTTTGAAGCACATCGATGGTTTGATCTGACTCGCACAGGAAGATATATGACATTAATTCCGTTGTTAGATCCGACGATTAAGGTAGATGAGCACGAAAATCTATTTCCTATCCCCGTCGCTCAGCTAGATTTGGATGATAAATTGGAACAAAACCCAGGCTATTAGTTTCAACAAGACATTTTAATTTTTTAGATATGAACTTACCAATTGTTATACGACAAGACGGCATTACCAATCCTACTCATCGGTGGTTGATACGGGCCTTGGTAGTGTTTACTTTTTTTGTAAGCATTCCATTAGATTATAAATTCTGGATATATGTTTTCGAAGATGGTCTAAGTTTTTTTACACTATTTAAATTAACAAATTATGTTCCCGAATTTGTTGTCGGCAATGCGTATTGGAACATCCCCATCTTAATTGGACTCTCCTTGTTGATAGCGTATTTCGGTAGCCAACGGAATATTAACTACAGTAATCTCTACCATTGGACAAGGGTGGTATTACGGTATAGATTAGGAATTATTTTAGTGGCCTATGGTTTGCTAAAGTTGTTCCCATTACAAATGCCCTTCCCTTCATTGAGTAATTTGCATACCAACTATGGCGACTTCTACGCTTGGAAAATTTATTACCATACTACGGGTATTACACCTTGGTACGAATCATTTTTAGGTGCAATAGAAGTTGCTGCAGGTATTTTACTCTTTTTTAGGAATACCACCACCTTAGGTGCCGGAGTCATTATTGGCTTTTCCGGAAATGTTTTTGCAGCAAATTTGGCTTATCAAGGCGGACAGGAATACTTATCACTATTGATTATAGTCATCGCAACAATTCTATTCACCTTTGATTTTCGCCGTCTTTTTAGATTGCTCTATAAATTTGAAAAGGTAGAGGCAAATAATGTAGTTCCTGAATATAATTCTAAATGGAATAGGCGACGTTTGATCTTTAAGTCAACCGTGTATGTGTACTTGTTGTTCATAGGGTTGTCTTTTGCATGCTCGTGGTCTACTTCTCCTTTTAAATATCCAAAAGGCAAAGGATTGGAAGGTGCTTATGGATATTATAATGTGAAGACATTTAAAGTTAATGGGCAAGAAATCCCCTATTCTCGTACCGATTCTGTGCGTTGGCAAAATGTTGTTTTTGAAAGCTGGCCCACCATTTCAATTGCTTCAGCACGACCTATCATCTTGGATAACTCTGTGGCTAGCGATTACAAAAAATACGACTACGAGCGTAATTTTGAATCAGCTGGGATAGGTGGTAGACGATATTTTCACTATGAGATAGATAAGACTGCCCAAAACCTGATGCTAGCTAATAAAAATGTAAATCATAAAGAGGAAAAGTTCCAATTACAATACGAGCTTATTGGAGATTCTGTTATTAATCTGTCTGGTTCGGACGAGCAAGGACGCCATATAGATGTTGCTCTTCAAAAAGTTAATAAGAAGTATATGTTGTTAGAAGGACGACGAAAACCGATAAAATTATAATAGGACAGTTATGGAAACAATTCATCAATATATCTGGAGTAAATCACAGAAATTTTTCTTTCGTGTATTTTTTATTTTCTTTTTTCTACTAATCGTTCCATTCAAGACAACGTTTTACACACAGTGGTTTACGCAAGAATGGTCAGAAATGCACATTAGGGACATTCCGAGGTTTTCCGGTACAGGTCTATCATTTGTAACAGTAGTTTCGAATCATCAGGAGGTAAATGATAATCGGGAAAAGCAGAGACTGAGTGTTGAAAATGAGAAACCAGGTGTCATTAAAGGAGAGGATGCTCCTTTCAATATTGTCAGTTATGTTAATTATTTTATTTTACTTGGAATTGGGATTGTAGGGGCATTGATATGGGGATTGGTTGATGGGAAAAGAAAAAACTATAGGACCTTACTGTATTTTTCGTCGGTCGCGGTGAGTCTAGCCTTGGCGATTCGGTTGCAAGGGTTGACATTTTCTAAAATATTCCCTACCCAAATGCCAGATTTGGCACTTACACAATTGAATACCCCTTTCGGTGATTTTACTGCTCAAAAGCTTTATTGGATCCAATTTAGCTTCGTTCATGGATATGAAATTTTTGCGGGGCTGGCAGAACTGGTCATTATGGCTTTTTTATTTTTCAGACAGACAAGGGCATTGGGAGCAGCATTGTCCGTTGCCATGATTGGAAACATCACCTATGCCAACCATGCTTACGACGGAGGTATCCATCTGATAGCATTCTTTTTTACCATCGGCGGACTATACGTGTTATGGCCCTATTTTACTCGTATTTTTCAGTTGATTGTGAAAGAGGAAAACATCCAAGAAGACGTGTATTACTATCCTTTTTCCAAGCCATGGGAGAAAGTTGTGCGATACGGAATTAAAACCTTTCTTTTCTTGTTTTTCTTTATCTACAGTGGTTATCTACACTGGCATAATTACAGATATGATTCCTATAAGGTGCCTTCTAATCCTGGATTAGCGAATGCTAGAGGTACATACGAGGTGGAAGATTTTATTGTAGATGGAGATACCATTGCTTACGATCCTACCGATGCTGTGCGCTGGAGAGATGTGACGTTGGAAAAGTGGTCCACCCTATCCTACTCTGTCAATAATACGTTTTTAATACATGGAGAAGCTGGTCGTGGTAAACAATATGAGGATATTAACCGTACCTACGAATCTGCTGGGACAGGGGGAGGGAGGCGTCATTTCTACTACGAAATAGATTCTTTACATCATAAACTGAATTTTTTTAGTAAAAATAAAGTTTACAAGACCGATAATTTTTCATTGGAATACAGTCGCCCCAATGCGGAGACTATTATCTTGGACGGAATGGTAAAATCAGTTCATTTGAAAATTAAACTTGTACGTAAGGAGAAAGAGTATGCGTTGTTCCATGATCGGTATAAAGATAATTTCGTTTTTAAACCCTGAAATTTTCGCTTTTAAGACGATATAATTGTGCGGTTATTAGAACGGGATGAAGGATAAGCCTATATCACCAATCCTGAGGATGCTCGAGTATGTATTTTTTTGGCTACAAATATATCAAGTGCAGGAAGAAATATATGACGGATAGTGCCTAGACCTCGATTTGCTTTTTGGAGGTGATGTTCATAATCCTCCAAATATGTATTGGATGAGAGGTTTCAATTGCATTATCCTTATCTTCGTCAAGCATTTAATCAACTTATCAACTCAAAACAATAATATTTATTTTATGTCTTCATCAAAAAGATTTTCTATTTCGGAAGATTGGGTAGTCGTAATTTTAGGTTTAGGAATCATTTTTTTAGCATTATCGGGCCTAATCATTCCAGCCCCTAAATTCTCTTGGTCAGACACTGTAGTTCTGCAAGATCAAGTCCTGAGCGGTAGTAATCTGGTTGCTATTCTATATCAATTCGTTGCCTTATATGTGACGGCTATTATAGGTGCGGCTTTGCTTGGAAAGTCCATCAAGTACCTACTTGTCGTTTTTCCAATTGTATTTATACTTACGGTAGTTGCCCTTATTGTTGCAGGTAATGATGTCTTAAAAGAGTACAATCTCGAAGCGGTAATTTTTAGTTTGGTTATCGGTCTAGCTATTAGCAATTTCTTTAAATTGCCACAGTGGTTCAAAGATGCTTTAAGTACAGAACTATATGTGAAAATAGGCTTGGTGCTGTTGGGGACCACGGTTATCTTCGGCGATATCCTTACAGCTGGTTCAAAAGGCCTGATCCAAGCCTTGGCTGTGGTCCTGTCTGTTTGGTATTTTGCTTATTGGCTGTGTAAGAAGCTAAAAATAGACAATGAGATGACCATGATGTTAGCTAGCGCTGTTTCTATATGTGGTGTTTCTGCAGCTATAGCTACCTCTGGAGCCATTAAAGGCGATAGCAAAAAATTGTCTTATGTTATTTCACTTGTGCTGATTACTGCCATTCCTATGATGATTTTTATGCCTTATATGGCGAATTGGATGGGATTGTCTCAAGAAGTTACTGGTGCATGGCTAGGGGGGAGTATTGACACGACGGGTGCCGTGGTTGCATCTGGTTCCCTTGTCGGTGAAGAAGCCCTGAAAATTAGTACCATTGTTAAATTTTCGCAGAATGTCTTACTCGGTATTGCAGCTTTTGCAATAAGTATCTATTGGACCTATTCCAAGTCGGTTAATGAAGAGACCAAAAAGGAAAAACCCACTTTGAAGATTATTTGGGACCGTTTTCCGAAATTTGTAATCGGTTTCGTGTTTGCATCTCTGTTGTTTTCATTTATTATTACCCCAGAGCAAGTGAGTACAGTCAAGGGAAGTCTTAAAAGTTTACAAGGATTGTGGTTTGCGTTGGCGTTTACCTCCATCGGATTAGAGACCAATTTCAAAGACCTTTTTAAACAGGATAACAAGAAACCGTTGTATGCTTTTCTCCTTGCACAGACTTTTAACGTTATGGTCACACTAATAATAGCGCTGCTGCTATTCGATTAGTATAATCAATCACTATATTTTCATAGAGAAAGGGAGCTATTAGCTCCCTTTCTCTATGAAATACCCATTACTGTCAAATACATCCTACCAATCTTTATGGAATTTCTTATCTTCATGCATCTATAATACGAGGGGCCAAGTAATCTATGACAGAAAAGGAGCTTTTACAACATTATCGTACCACTGGAGATTTAGACGCCCTGGGCAGGATATATGCTCCTTACATGTCGCTGTTATATGGCGTTTGCTACAAGTATCTCAACGATGCTGATCGAAGTCAGGATGCGGTAATGCAGATTTTTGAGGAATTAATCGTCAAACTACGTAAGCACGAAGTTGATCATTTCAAGAGTTGGTTATATACCTTCTCTCGCAATTTTTGTCTGATGGAGCTCCGTAAAGATAAGCGGATGACACAAGTCGATATTGATGAACATATGGTTGAAAGCGAGTCTTTCATGGAGTCTGGAGGTCAACCTCTTTGGGAAGAGTCCGAATTCGAAAAGCTGGAAACATGTATGTTGACACTCAATACCGAACAAGAACGTTGCGTCCGCTTGTTTTACTTAGAGCAAAAGTGTTATAAAGATATTGTAGAAGAGACTGGTTATGATTTGAACAAAGTCAAAAGCTATATCCAGAATGGAAAGCGTAACCTCAAAATCTGTATGGAGAAGAAGTAAAATGGAAAATAACTATCAACTATCACGTATACATAACTACATCAATGGATTGATGAGCCGGGAAGAGATGTTTGACCTAGAAAGGGAAGCACTCGAAGACCCTTTTTTACTGGATGCAATTGATGGTTATAGATTGCAACAGGGCGTAGATGCCCGATCGTTAAGTCTGTTGCAAAGACGGTTAGAAAGAAGAGTTGAACAACAAGCTTCCGAAAAAAGCAGACGCTACTTTAGTTGGCAGCGGTTGACCATAGGGATGGCGGCAGGAGTAATGTTTCTCACTGTTTGTACACTAATCTTGATTCGGTATATACCCAAAAAAGGCGAGACCAATGTGACCGAAGTCGAGTTGATGGATGATAAGCTAATGAACATATCCGTGGTTGCCGATCAGGCTTTTGATGGTCAACCTGTGGATGGGTGGGCTGCGTTTGAAGAATATCTCGAACACAATTACTCCGGTCTGAATAACAAAAAAGAAATACAGGTCAGTTTTGATATAGACGCCTCGGGCAAGCCCTATCATGTAGCTCCTTCCGCGGAAGCCGACCAGCATATTTTTCAGGAAATCATTATTTTATTGGAGCGCGGCCCTCAATGGAAGGGAAAAAGGGCAGAGGTGAAAATTATTTTTCCAGAATAAACGCATATAAGGAATAGAAGTCTTCCGAACACCCTATTCCTTATACATATGTCATTTTATTCTTCCCAGCGGATCTTATCTGCAATAGGTGTGCGAACAGGCTCCCGTATTTCTGACTGGTGATGTCCTAGATAAAATAGACCAATACACTTCTGATTCTCCTCAAGATTTAAGAAACCGCCAAGGTGATTAATTAAACCCGGTGATGCCCAGTAGCCTCCAAGTCCTAGTGAATGAGCCGCTAGCCACATATTTTCGATAGCACATGAAGTTGCTGCAAGCTCTTCCCATTCAGGAAGGTCCCCAGTATAGTTTACAATCAAAGCAATTGCTACATTTGACAATGTCGCTTTTTCTCCCATAGAAAGCTCTGTTTTTTCTAGATATTTTTCAGCTGGTGTCACTGTCTTATAGATACGTGATAGTTCGGCGCCAAGGCGTTGCAAGCCTTCTTGACGATATATCACAAATCGCCACGGCTGTGTTCTCTTGTGTGTAGGAGCTGCATTTGCTGCTTCTAAGATGGTCAGGATGTCCTCTTTACTAACCTCTTCTTGGGTAAAGCTTGCTTGGAAGACCGCTCGACGGGTCTGTATTGCTTTAATAACTTCGTTTGCCATTTTTATGAATAAAAGTGAAAATTAAAAAATCGTTATTGCCTTTGTGGCATATGTTCCTTAGGAGTGCGTGCAAATGTACTAAAGTTAAAAGACCAATCGCCATACTCATCTTCTTATTAGAATCAAGCTCGTTCTTCCCAAAGGGTCGCAACATGTAGAATCGTTAAAACTGCCTTCTGCATATCCTGCACCGAAACCCATTCCTGCTTACCATGAAAAGCGTGGCCCCCAGCAAAAATATTGGGACATGGTAAGCCCATGAATGATAGACGAGAGCCGTCTGTTCCGCCACGGATGCTTCTTCGTTCAGGAGCCATGCCCGCGCGTTGGATAGCTTCCATACCTATTTCCATGATATGAGGATATTGGTCTAACACCTCTTTCATATTGCGATACTGTTCTTTTACAGTCAAAGTATAGCTACAGTTGGGGTGTTGATCTACGATTGTCTTCGCAATGCTCTCCAATTCGGCGGCATGTTGCTGCAGTTTAGCTGTCATGTGGTCACGGATGATAAAATGTATTTCCGCTTGCTCTACCGTTCCGGAAATAGAAGTTGGATGTATAAATCCCTCTTTCTTGCTGGTGCTTTCTGGAGATAAACGGTCTTTGGGAAGCGCCTCTACAATTGCTGCTGCTATTTTAACGGCGCTTTGCATTTTACCTTTTGCAAATCCAGGATGTACCGATACGCCTTGTATATGGAGTACCGCTCCGTCAGCAGAAAAAGTCTCATCCTCTATCGTCCCCGCTTTCTCGCCATCCATTGTATAGGCAAATTCAGCACCAAGTCTTTTGAGATCAGCCTTGTCTACCCCTCTACCGATTTCTTCATCAGGTGTGAATAAAATCTTAATATCTCCATGTTTAATTTCTGGATGATTCATCAATATACGTGCTGCATCCATAATTTCAGCAATCCCTGCTTTGTCATCAGCTCCTAGTAATGTGGCACCACTGGCAGTAATGACATCGTGTCCAATCTGATTGGCCAGATCTGGATGTTGAGTATATCGAATCACAATAGATGGGTCGTCAGGTAAGATTAAGTCCTGACCTTGATAGTTGTGATGTACCAAGGGCTTTACATCCTTTCCGGAAGAGTCGGGTGAAGTGTCCATATGCGAGCAGAAACAAACCACAGGTACTTTTTTTTCGGTATTAGACGGAATCGTAGCATATACATAACCGTTGTCATCTATAGCCGCGTCCGTCACGCCCAATGCCAACAATTCTGCAACGAGAAGATTGCCTAAGTTTTTCTGCTTTTCTGTAGAAGGACAAGTTGGAGATGCTGCGTCAGATTGAGTGTCGATTTGTACATAACGCTGAAATCGCTCTGATACCGAAAAATCGGTAATGCCATTGATATCAAATTTACTCATATTGATTTTTACTGATAAGATGATTCCGACAAAATTACGAAACTATCAAGGTATTGACGAATTTAAACCAGGTTTCAACGCTTTTTAATGGATATTCATTTTTGCGTTCGTTATCCCGGCTTAGTCCCTTGTTTAGGGGGACTTACTGTTGTATTTGGCTATGCTATCCAATTGTTTTATCCTTTCGGTATAAGGCCTCTTAGTGGATATTGTAATAAGTTTATTTGGTAATCGCCTTATTTTAAGTTACTTTTATGTAAAACTTGAATTTTGAATACCAAAGCACTACCTTTTTATCAGACAGCATTTGTATTACTGGTCATTGTCCAGGTGTTCTTGATTTTTAGTGCAAATGAAATCTGTGTCCATATCGGACTCATCGTCCAGCTATCTTATTTGCTCGTCCCCTTGATATCCATATTGCTGAAAAGACGGATGTGGTTAGGGCAACTAATATTTAAGATATACCTTATCGTTTGCGGATTATTTATGATTTTGAGTGGCAGTTATCTTCTGGCTACCCATATTGGAATTACGGACTATTTTATGCTGGGATTAGCTATCAAAGGATTGCTCATGGGATTAGGGGTATTGGTCATTTTTAAATATCGAGAACTCACCATTCTCTACACTCACTATTTTCAAAAAATCTCTAAAAGCCGACTTACTGGGTCTAATCCATAGCCACATGGAACATGGTTCAGTATCTCTAGGTGAGTCACTACCTATACATATATTAAACATAGTGGTTGTAAAGTGAATTTGCGAGCGCAGCTAATATAGTTACGCTCGGAATGACCACGATATAGTTATGATCCTTCGGTCAACTTGTTGAGGGAGGAGCATGTACAATGCTTTTTGCCCTTAGTTTTGCTTATCCGCCCACCCAAATACCTTTTGCAGTAAAGGTGTTGTTCTAGAACCGCCCAGATTATTGCGAATCTTTAGCTCCTGTTCAGCGACCTTCACAAATAAACCGTCGATTGCTTTTTGTGTGACGTATGCGTTTAAGTCTGTATTCACCTTGGAGAAAGCCAATGGGAGCGAGTTATAAGTAGAGGTCAATTGTGTCCAATAGGTACTCACATTATTCTTACCAAGTGCACCTTCAACAATAGGACTGAATTTTGATGTCAAATCCGGTGTTGTTGTAGTCTTGAAAAATGTAGTAGCAGCATCTTGCTGGCCACTCAATAAAATATTATAAGCATCCGTAATGGTCATTTTTGAAAGTGAATTGGCGAATACAGGAGCGGCCTCCTTAACTGCGGTCTCCGCTGCCCCATTCAAGCTAGCGATAAATTGGTCGCATATTTTTCCCATTCCTACGCTGCGCAAAGTTTTTTCTATCTTCTGCGCTTCTGGTGGCATTAATATTTTTACTGCGGCATCTCCAAGAAAGCCGTTTTTGGTTGACAGACTGTTGATACTTGATGTCAGGCCTTCGCTCAGCGCTTGTTTCAAGCCCGAGTTTAGCTCTGTGTTACTCAAGTTATTTGATGTCGCCGTTGTATTGTGTTGTTTACTAGATGGTTTGAGTATTTTTTTTAAAATCTGTCCTTGAGATTCGAGACCGGTACCCATGATACCCGTTAGTAAAATTAAGCCTAAGCATGTGTTCCTGTTCATAAACGCAATAGAAATATGGAGTAAAGATAATACTCTGATTAGGAATAATCGGAAAAGTTTAATTAACCAATAAAATTTATCTATCAATTTGTTCATATCTCTTTTTGGGGCACTTATAAACGAGCTATACAACATGTTTCAATATAAGCAGACTCTTATTTTTTTCGAAAAGCACCAGTGGGGCAGTAGCTACCATTAAAAAACCCCGTGTGCCAATTCGGCGCACAGAGTTAGGGTTACTTATTTTTTAAACAAAACTATAAAACCAGGTCAACCACCACAGGAAAGTGGTCTGATGGATATTTACCTGCATATGTATCTGTCAAGATACCGTATTTTTTCACCTTGAATTGAGGAGTAACGAAAATATGATCTATCCTTCCTGACGCCGCTACATTTTTCCCAAATCCGTTGAACGTCGAACTGGGAGCATATTTAAAATCAATTTTTGTATAACAGTCCGCTACTACTTTGCTATTGGCCAATGTAAAATATGCTTCATCAGTTTCCGAAACATTGAAGTCCCCTGTAATCACGAGAGGTAGATTGCCCGCAAATTCCTTCGCTTTGGCCATCATTAACTTTGCACTTTCCTTGCGAGCCACTACACCTACATGGTCAAAGTGGGTATTCATCATGATAAATTGTTTTTTTGTTTTCTTGTCTTTAAATATTCCCCAAGTACAAATACGGGGCAGTGCTGCGTCCCAACCCTTATTAGGAGACGAAATATCGGTTGCCGATAGCCAGAATGTGCCACTCTTGGATACTTCAAAGCGCGCTGTGTTATAAAAAATAGCCGAGTATTCCCCCTTTTCTGCGCCATCATCTCGACCCACCCCTATATATTTATAGCCTGGAAGTCTATTCTCCATATCGACTAGTTGATCTTTAAATCCTTCCTGTGTTCCAAAAATCTCAAACTGATGATACTTGATAAGATTGGTCACAGCATCTTTCCGTTCGTCCCACATGTTACCTACATCATGGGTGTTCTTCTGTCGGATATTATAAGTCGCTATTTTAAATTGTTGAGCCTCTGCTATTGTCATGACGACCAATAGCATCAAAGCCACTATCCATGTTCTTCTCATTCTTTTATTTTTTTACTTTCAATAGTTCAGCTAAGAGCTCCGGATTATCAGTAGTAATATAATCTACCTTTTGATCCAGCAAATTTTTCATTTCAGCTTCTTCATTCACCGTCCATGCATTTACTTTAAGTTTCAGCTTTTGCAATTCGGCAATCCAAGTTGGATTCTTTTTGTATACGGAGAAATGATAATCTGCTCCAGCCATCTTATCCGCTTTTAATTCTTGCGGAGACTTGTTACCTGTTAGGTAGTGGACTTTAGCTTTTGGATTTAGTTCAACGATTTTTTTACATGCATCATAGTCGAAGGCAATGTATTCAATCATTTTTTCACCTTTTAGTTTTTTGACAAGTTCTACTGATTTTTGAGCCGCTAGTAGCGTGCGTTCCAAACCCAATCTATTCGTTTTCAATTCGTAGATCAATTTAGTTTTCTTTTGCTTGAGACCCTCCTTTAAAAAGTCCTCTGCGGTAGGTATCGATTCCCCATTTGGATGTTTTTTTGCTAAAAGCTCCTGATAGGTTGCCGTTGCAATGTCGATGCCATAGAAATCATTGTCATGGTTGACCACCAATATGTCGTCTTTGGTGAGGTGTATGTCGAATTCAGAACCAAATACCCCTTCGCTAATTGCAGCATTTAAAGAAGCAATGCTATTTTGAGGTAGTTCGGTATTCTTCCACGCACCTCTGTGGGCAATAATAGGGTTTTTCTGAGCTGAGGCAGTTGAAAGGCTCGCTCCTAAGATAAGTATGCCTAAAACGAAATGTTTCATATGTATAATTGTTTCTTGACCCATCAGTCGACGGATCGGTTTAATAATTAATGTAGGTGTTATATTGTATTATTGAGCTCGCTGCACTCGGTTGATTTTCAGTTGTCATCTGGCTGAACTTATCATACTATTCATGTCTGTGTTTGTACGGTCTGTTTCATATGGATATCTCTTATGCGAGTAATTTGCTATTGAGTAGATTATAAAACAAGGATAGCGTTAGCTACTGGACGTTCTCCCTCATGATCAAATAACTTGTTGTCTGTAGGATAGTTAACAATCCCATTTTCATTTTGTCCTTTTATAAAAAGAGTCGAAGATCCACCTCCGTCCAGATTCAAGGCATCCTTACCCTTTAGCCATTTCAGTACATGGGTTAGCTCTGGCAATGACATGCCATAAGCTTGTGCATTACGCCCATCAACAGTCATGAGGATCAGCTTTTTGTCAATGGTTAGTGCTACAGCCGTTCGGGGGTGTCGATTATTGTTGAATGCATTGCTATCCAATGAAATACGCTCCTTCTCAGACAATAGGAGAGGACCGCAAGTCATCACATTGGGGAATTTCAATTTTTGATCCCACAGGGTATCTCGCGCATCACCCTTTATGATTCTGATGTGTTTTTTATCAAATACAAGTGCGCCATCGCTTCTGAAGCTCCTTTTTTTTGGTTTGCCTTCTGTAAGGACAGTCGTATTGATCAATCTACCCTCCACTTTAAGCAATGTGGTCCCCCCTCCAGTTTTGGTGTTGAAAAATGCACCATTAATAGCGGCGATAGCATGGGCTTCATTTGCAAATGCTGTCGTATTCTTGAACCCTTCCGAGATTCCCACTAATTTGATAGGATGTTTAACCTTTGTAAGGTCGATTTCGATAAAGTTGATTTCTTGGTGGCCGTCAAAAAGATTTTCAAAATGAGCCTGTTTCCAAACGACTCCCTCTTTCAGTGACTTCTCATTCCATACTTTCGAAACAAACTGCGCAGAGTCACCCTCTTGCGCCAAGGTAAGCGAACAGACGGAAAAGCAAAAAAAGAGAGCGGCAAGGGCTTGATGATTCATACAGGTGAATTTATGAACACTAATGTACCCTTTTTACTTAAAATAGATGTTAAGTAACTGTTATTTTACTCCTTGCCATTCAGCATAAAACTGATCTAGGTACTGTTGCATGAAGACATGTCTATCTGTTGCAATCCTTTTCGCAGTCTCTGTATTCATTTGATTTTTTAACAGCAGCAACTTTTCATAAAAGTGATTGATAGTTGGAGCGGTTGTGTTTTTATAGGATTCTTTATCCATATTTTCGATTACTGGAATATGGGGATTGTAGATTTCTCTATTTTTGTATCCACCATAGGTAAATGCCCGTGCAATACCTATGGCGCCAATCGCATCTAGGCGATCGGCATCTTGGACCACTTCCAATTCTTTGGAATGGAATGTACGCACGCCCAAGCTCGCCTTGAATGACATGTTGAGAATAATGGCCTGTACATGCGTGACAATGGTTGGGTCTACCCCCTCCTGCGTTAAGAATTCGCCCGCAACACGAGGACCGATGGTCTCGTCCCCATTGTGGAATTTACTGTCTGCAATATCATGGAGCAGTGCGGTCAATTCACATACCAATACATCAGCCTCCTCCTCTTGTAGGATTAATTTTGTGTTGTTCCATACCCGTTGGATATGCCACCAGTCGTGACCAGATTCGGCATTTGCTAAGGTGTGTTGGACAAACGCGATTGTCCTATCAATAATATTATTCATAGATTACTTTGGGCTTGTCACGTGTTCCCTCGTACAATTCATACTCCAGAAGCCTACAGTCTAATTTACCATTGTAAAATTCAGTCTTTCTAGATGCTCGAAGTCCGATTTTTTTGGCAAGATCCGGATTCCCCGTGAATACATACCCGCGATATCCCTTACACTTTTGTTTAAGGTAATCTCCCATCCGCTTGTAAGTGACTTCCAATTTGGCATGTGTCCCTAAGCGTTCGCCGTATTCAGGATTAAATACTGCCACCCCATTTCCCTCCGGTGTTGTCGTATCTTCAAAGTCGCAAACCTCGAAAGTAATCATATGGTCCACTCCCGCGGTTTTTGCGTTCATTTTGGCAATTTCTATCGCTTGTTCCGAAAGGTCAGATGCAATTATTGTCGGTGTGTTTTTCTTGTTGACTTGGTCCTTAAGCACTCTCCTTTCTTGGAAAAAAATTTGTTCATCATAGCCTATGAAATGCATGAATGAATAGTTCATACGGTACAGTCCAGGTCTACGGTTGGTCGCGAACAGAGCTGCTTCAATTGCCAAGGTCCCAGAGCCACACATCGGATTGATAAATGTGGATATTCCATCCCATTTTGTCGCAATGACTACGCCCGTAGCCAGGGCTTCCAGCATAGGCGCTTTGCCGGGATGCTTACGATAGCCATGCTTTGCAAGTGTTTCGCCCGAAGTATCCAAAAATATTTCAGCACGGTCGTCCTGCCAGTACAAATGCACCAAGGCTCTTCCTTGGTCGGGACCCGTGTTTGGACGTATGCCTTTTTTGTCCTTGATACGATCTACAATCGCATCTTTCACTTTAAGGTTTGCAAAAAGCGGAGTCGTAATTGTCTCATTATTCACATTCGATGTGACAGAAAAATATCCATCGAAGGAAATAAGATTTTCCCATTCAATCTCCATCAATTCGCGGTACAGCTCCTCAGGATTGCTCGCGTCAAAAGCCTTTAGAGAATACAGGATTTGGGAGGCAGTTCTAAGATTTAGATTCAATTTAATCGTTTCATTAACAGAGCAGTATAGTTCTACTCCTGTTCCGAACGATCGTTTGATTTCGTAACCTAATTCTTCTACTTCCTGTTGTAGATAAGGACTCAGTCTCTTATTGCACGTAATAATGACCTTATTGGGGGTGTTGAAAACTTCCATAGTAATTTTGGCAAAGTTAGTTAATCTTGTAGTCAAAAATTGCTTATTTTTACGGTTTAATATTTAGCATTATGGAAATTAGAGGAAAAGTACATGAAGTTGGGGCGACTCAGCAGGTAACAGAATCATTCAAGAAACGTGATTTGATCGTTGCTTACGCAGAAAATCCACAATTTGTAGAATATATTCGTTTTGAAGCTACGCAAGATAGAACATCAATCTTTGATAACTTGACGATTGGTGAAGAGATTGAAATTTCATTTAACTTACGTGGACGTCCTTGGACAAACAAAGACGGAATGACTACTTATTTTAACTCATTGGTAGCATGGAGAGTGACTAAATTGGCGGGTAGTGCCGCTGCTGCTGCTCCCGGATATGGTGATATGCCTGCTCCTGTAGATATTTCCTCATCTGGTGCAGATGACGATGATTTGCCTTTCTAATTTTAGATAAGTCATTTTTATAAAGTGTAACACACAAAAGGCGTCATTTAATGACGCCTTTTGTGTGTTAACCCGATACATATTTCCCATAGGGCACTTTTTGAATGATGTACACCAATAGCATACTACCCGCTAATGTAGCAATCGTTGCCAACGGTACCTTCAGCCAGATCGCATCAGGTAGCTGTGGGTGCACATAGTTTAATACGATGATGTGCGCTAAGTATATCCCAAAGCTATATTTATCAATCAAACTTATCCAGAGGGGAGAGGTTACCCTCTTAGAAAAGTACTTTATGCATACAAAAAAAGCAGTAGCAGCAACCGCTATATTTGGAAGGACATAGCCATAAAATGAAGGATCATACTTTTGCTGCGAGACACTGAGGGTATGTGTTATATAAATCGTAAATGCGCAGCTTGCCAACCAAAGGATTACAAACCAGATCCTAGACTTGTTAAAATCCTGTATAGAAAGATAATACCCCAATACGAGGTAACCGATGTAGTTTGTGAAAAAAGTCAGGTCTATACGGATTACAATATCTTGCCATCTTTTGTTCACAATAAAAAGTGAGACAAACCAAATCAAGAGAAAGAGCTCCAATTCACGAGTTGAGCAGTGTTTTACCATCTTTCGTAAAAAAGGAATAGCAAGATACAATCCCATAATCATGTATAGATACCAAAGATGGGCATTAGCACCTGTTCTGAATTTGGTCCAACTAATAGATGTAATCTGCTGCATAGAAAGATTAGCCCAAGTACCAGATTTCCAAAAATAATAAATGATATAGACCAATGTCCAAAACAGGAAAGGAGGTACGATTTTCAAAAGCCTTTTACGGTAGAAATCCAACGTGCTTTCTTCCTTATGAAGCAAAAGTGCACCCGAAATCATGACAAAAATCGGAACAGCATAACGCGTAAGGCCATTCATCCAATTTGCATAATCCCAGTTGAATGATCCGATCGGCACTTGTTGCAGATATCCTGTTGTTGCATGTATCAAGATGACGCCAATGGTAGCCGCTACACGTAGATTACTGATATAGATATTATGGCCCTCCATGTGAATATCTGATTTGTAGCAAGATTACAACTCCCAGCGTTTCTTCGGTACGCAGGTGATATCTTTGATTTTACGCAGTACGATGGGACGTTGGTCATAACGACTCTCTAATACAAGCGAATCCTGATTGTACTGTGCTATTCGAAACCGAGGAAGATATTGCCCCTGTTTATAGCAGCCTGATATTTTTTGTTTGCCGTTAGCCTTTGTATAGATTCCTTCTACAATGATACTGTCACCCCTCACCACATATACAGCCTTTGCGTATTCCGACCACTGACCTCCATTATAGCAGCTGTCTGGGATACGTTGGATTTTGGTATGCACGTCCATTTTTGCATAGATAGAGTCACACGTGAATTTAAACTCATGTAAAGTATATGACAACATCTGTCCCTGACTAGGGATGCTATCCTGCTGCCATACACCTTGGAGATAGTCCGCTCCTTCTCCCTGCATATCCGATCTCGCTTGGCAACCTCCAAAAATCAAAAGCATACCTACTATTGGAAGTAGGTATGCTTTTAGAAATAATGATTTATTAATCAATGGCTCCCCCATGTTATTTTAGGTTTCCAACCATTTCTTCTGGTTTCACCCACGCATCAAAGTCCTCAGGGGTTACATAGCCAAGACGTACAGCCTCTTCTTTAAGTGTAGTCCCATTACGGTGTGCCGTTTGTGCAATTTCAGCAGCTTTATAATAACCGATTTTCGTATTCAATGCGGTTACCAACATCAATGAATTGTCTACCAGTTCTTTAATACGTTTGTGGTTAGGCTCTATGCCACTAGCACAGTGCTCCTCAAAAGAAACACACGCATCTCCTAATAATCGCGCAGATTGTAGGAAATTAGCTGCCATTAAGGGTTTGAATACATTCAATTCATAGTGTCCTTGAGTGCCACCGATCGTGATTGCCACGTCATTACCCATTACCTGTGCAGCCACCATTGTTAAAGCCTCACATTGCGTAGGGTTTACTTTCCCTGGCATAATAGACGATCCTGGTTCATTCTCCGGAATCAAGATTTCGCCAATACCTGAGCGAGGACCAGAAGCCAGCATACGAATATCGTTAGCAATTTTATTCAAAGACACAGCCAATTGTTTCAAAGCACCATGTGTCTCAACAATTGCATCATGGGCCGCTAAGGCCTCAAATTTATTTTCTGCCGTCACGAATGGATGGCCCGTAAATTGAGCGATATATTTTGCCACGGTCACATCATATCCTGCAGGAGTGTTCAGTCCGGTCCCTACCGCGGTTCCTCCCAAGGCTACTTCTGATAAGTGTACAAGTGTGTTTTTGACCGCTTTTAGACCATAGTTCAGCTGTGCTACATATCCAGACAATTCTTGACCTAATGTCAAAGGCGTAGCATCCATTAAATGCGTACGACCTATTTTCACGACGTTCATGAAGTCTGCAGATTTTTTGGACAAGGTGTCACGAAGTTTTTCAACACCTGGAATAGTCACTTCCACTACCGCTTTGTAAGCCGCGATGTGCATACCTGTAGGATAAGTGTCATTAGATGATTGAGACTTGTTGACATCATCATTCGCTTTTAGTACAGGTTCACCCTCACCAATTCCATGTCCCGCCAATACCTGAGCACGGTTTGCAACCACTTCGTTCACGTTCATGTTAGATTGTGTACCAGAGCCAGTCTGCCAAATAACCAACGGGAATTGATCATCTAATTTGCCTGCCAATATTTCATCACATACTGTAGCTATTGCATCCCGTTTTTCGATAGGCAATACCCCAAGCTCATGGTTGGCATATGCAGCAGCTTTTTTTAAATAAGCAAATCCCTCTATAATTTCATGCGGCATAGATGCAGCAGGTCCAATCTTGAAATTATTACGTGAGCGTTCAGTTTGTGCACCCCAATATTTATCTGCAGGTACCTGTACTTCGCCCATAGTATCTTTTTCGACTCTAAATGACATAGCGTTTGATTTATATTTTCATCTAATTATTGTATTCTCGATTGCCGATGAGAGTTCGCTCAAATAATGTTGCCATATAGGTCCACATTATCTATATCTCGGTTTCAACCTAACAAAGTTAATGAACTAATTCAGAAACCGAAAACGATCTCCAAGAGATTCTGGTGAATAGAGACAAGCATTTGTTCTTTAAATCCTCCATCAATGACCCAAGCGCTTCATCAATTGCTCATCCACATGATGAAAAAGTTGTTTAGGTTTTAACGTCCGCCAAGGCATCTGATCAAATACACCCCCAAAATTGATATAATAGTCAATATTATGCGCTTTGAATTCTTCAATTACATGCGCCCGGAAGTTGAGCCCCGCAATCCATCCATCTTCAACATCCTGAAACCACTCTTCATAGTATAGGTCATCTGAAGCATGGAAATTAAGGATGTTTTCCCCGATTAAAATGAACTTGTTGATTCCTTCATCTATCATCAAATCAATCAGTTCCCTTTTCAAGATCATAATGTCATTATAAATCGCATCATTCCATTCTCCAATGAATTCAATAATAGCATACCCTTTGTCATAATCGGCATAAATGACTTTTAGATAGAGCGTACTCGAACCAAAATGATCCCATTGCGGATGCAGCAAGAAGTTGTAGATTTGTTTGTCGTATTCAAACTCGTTATAGATGGTTCCAAAAAAAGGGGAACGGTCATCTTCAGAAGCAATATAATCGTCTCTCCAGTTGTAAAAAGGTTCGATTTCGTGCATGATTTTGAAGAATTAAATTTCGATTATCGTTTCAGCGTCAAATTTGGTAAAAATCCTGATTAAAAACTAAATAAAGATTGATTTGTTACTATATTATCTGATAATTTATAACTAAAAATTTTTAAAAACTCTTTAATTTTGTGTCGGAAAATCTAGACATGCAGAAAAATACAAAACGGAATCTTTTTGTGGCGGCGACATACGGTGGGGTGCTTATGCTAGGTCTCATTTTAGGTCAATATTATTCCAATGAACAACGAAGTGCTTCGGGAGGTATTTTGGATCCCTTGGGAGTTGACAATACGTATAAGATTCAGGGCATGATGGACCTTATTTCCAAAACTTATGTTGACAGTCTTAATATGGATGGCGTACAGGATGAAGCGATCGCTCACGTATTATCCCATTTAGATCCGTATTCTACTTATTTGCAACCCGAAGAGGCACAAAATTTCAATGAAACCTTAGAAGGTACTTTCGAAGGTATTGGATTGGAGTACTTTAATCTTAACGACACCCTCCTTGTCGTCAGTATTATTCCGAATGGACCCGCCGATAAGGCCGGCTTTAGAGTGGGAGATCAATTGTTGAAGATTGATAATGTCAACATTGCTGGTGTACAGAAGCCCTTAAGTGAGGTAGATAAGCTTATTCGGGGCAAAAGAGGCAGTGCCCTACAGATTTTTGTCAAAAGGGAAGGATATCTTCTTGGAAAGCCAATTAAAGTCATTCGCGATCAGGTTAATGTTAGTTCGTTGGATGCAGCATATATTATTAAGCCCACCGTCGCATATATCAAAATTCGGAGATTCGGCCTTAAAACCGCGGAAGAGTTTAGAAAGGCCCTTAAAGAGCTTCAAAAGCGTGGAGCAAGCAGCTTGGTGGTCGACCTTAGAGAAAATGGCGGTGGCTATCTCCACTCGGCCATACAATTAGCAAGTGAATTTTTTAAAGATAAAAAATTGCTCGTCTATACTGAAGGGTATAACGAGTTGAGGAAAGATTATTTTTCTGCTGCTGATGGCGAGTTTGCTGAAGGCAAGGTCGCCGTGCTGATCAATGAAAACTCTGCCTCCGCAAGTGAGATATTTGCTGGTGCCATCCAAGACTTGGATCGAGGCACCATTGTAGGCCGACGATCCTATGGTAAAGGTATGGTACAAGAGCGATTCGAGTTGCCGGATGGGTCGACGATGAATCTCAGTGTAGCTCGCTATTATACCCCTTTAGGACGCGATATTCAAAAAAAATACGCGCTCAATCCGCAATTTTTTCAAAACCAGACAGAGCAACTGTGGCTTCTGGACACTACCTATCAACATACGAAAGCCTTTGTCACAAAAGCAGGTAATCGTGTATTCAATGGAGGAGGTATTTCTCCTGATGTCCTAGTGCCGATAGATTCGAATGCTGTAAGTCTTAAATATAGAGAAATAAATTCCTCCAGTTTGATTGAACAATTCGTGTACGAGCGATTCACAAAAAAATCTCCCGCTTACTCTATAGAAAATTTTTTACAAGGCTACCATTTACCTGATAAAGAATATGCAGAGTTTATGACCTATTTAAAAAATAAAGGGCTACACCTAAATAAAAGACAGGAAGATGATCTTCACCAGCTGATTCAGACCGATATTGAATCACTTGTTGGGCGTTTCTATTTTGGACGAGATGCGTACTTTAAAGTGAGGAATAGGCATGATGTTTTTATCGATCAAGCCGTCAAATTGCTCGATCCATCTTTTATGCATTAATGCTTTAATTGAATATCTGCCCAAATTGGATAATGATCCGAAAGCTTCCTCTTTACGATTTGATAGTTAAGGATGTTGAAATCTTGGCTTGTCAAGATATAGTCAATCTGAAAGATAGGCAACATTTCATAGTGCGTCACCCCCCAGCCTGAGCCCTTCTCCTGAAATGCGTTTTTCATACCTTTACCAATCAGATTCACACTATAGGACATGGGCGTATCGTTGAAATCGCCCATGACTAGATACGGGGTTTCGGTATTTTGAATATGCTCTTTCAGGGCCTCTGCTTGCTCACTGCGTGATGCAAATGCTTGTTTTAGTTTTCTCCCGACACGTCTTGTTTTCGTTTTGTCCGCTTCTCCAGAAGGGTTTTGGATAAATTCTTTATCCTCATTCTGTAGCGCAAATGAACGTAAGTGGACATTGTAAACCCGGATTTTTTGATTTCCCCTCTCTACATCAGCGTAGATGATACGGTTGATCCCAAATTCATTTTTGACAATCGTCCCCGAGTGGGTTATCGGATATTTGGAAAAGATAGCTTGTCCATACGCTTCATAGTCGTTCACCGAAGCCGGTTCAAAATACCAATATTTATAACCATAGTTTTCTTTCAGTTCCTTGGCATAGACATGCTTACCCTTTATTTTGCTATAATACTCTTGAAAACAAATTAAGTCTGGCTCTAAGCTGTCAATAATTCCTAACACCTCTCGTTTGAAATCTTTTTCTTCCGCCTTCTCTGCAATCTTAAACAAATGGACATTGAAACTCAATACTCGAATACTACTATCTGCGACGGATACCTTTTGGATATCTCCACCTCCAAAATTCCAGTGTTTGGTCAACAGATTCCAACCTAATATAATAGTCAGTAATGAAATCAGCGCATATTTTGGTTTTCGCATCAGCCAATAGCCTACGAATCCAATATTTATGAGCAGAATAGGGAGGTAGGCAATACCAAAAAAGGCAATGAGCCAAAATATCTTAGGATTGATGAAAGAAGCTGAATAACTTAGCAATAGCGCAGCCACAGCCAGTATATTGGCGAAGAATACAGCTTTGCTCAGAAAACCCAGTTTTTTTTTCAAGAAACGAATCTTTGTCATTCTCCCTAATCTTGCTTACTTGCTTTAAATAATATTTCCTTCTCCCGTGAAGTCAAGCTGTCATAACCTGATAAGGAAATTTTGTCAAGGATTTGGTCTATTTCCTCTTGGTTGGGAAGGTCACTAGCTGTAGAGATACTATATGATGCGTACTCTTTACGTTGATGGACGACTTGTAGTTTAACTTTCGGTTTACGTTTGAAAAGCATAATCTTGCTCCAATCTTTGCCCTGTTGCAGAGTTCGCATAAATAGAAAGCCCCAAAGCACTATGCATACGTATGTAGCAGCCGCAGTTTTATTGACAAGTGCATAGAAAATGATTTCCAAACCGAAATATACACATGCAATAGTCCTCAACTTCAAATTACCCAATAGCAAAAGTCGTACTTCTGAATGTGGAACTAGCGTTGCCGTGGCGGCAACTACACCGGCTAATGCCATCGACCCTGTATTTAAAATCGTTTGCGGGCTATTTGCTAGGAGAGGAATCTGACCCAGTGCTAGATAAATCCCCCCCCCTAGAAATAGGGACGAGGTGTAGATAAACCATAGTTGCCTGCTATTTAGAAAATTTAGAAACAAATTTCCAATCCAGTACAGCCAAAGACAATCGAATAAGATTCTGAATAAACCCGTGTAGACAAATGAGTATGTGAATAGCGACCACGGCTGCTCCATAAACCGATCTATACCTAGCGGTAAACTCAAGTATTGGACCGTGTTATCGTATAGCGGATTTGTAATTATCTTGGTTTCAGCAAGCAGGTCAAAGATATGAATCAAGACAAAAAGACCCACCTGACCAATGATAACAATTGGTATTGGAGACCCCGAGCTAAAGGTGTCCCTCCAGAAGGATTTAAACTCTTTTTGCGCCATCATTCAAACTTAGCTAAAGTTACTAATATAAACCTTTTCTTATACCCCACATTTTCAATAAAATGTACCCAAATAGCGCTCCTCCGACGTGTGCCAAATGTGCTACAGAGTCCCCAGGCTGGGATAAGCTCGAATAGATTTCTATAGCAATCAGCCCTCCGATAAAGTATTTTGCCTTAATCGGAATAGGTATAAATATCAATTGAAGCGGAATGTTTGGAAATAAATAGGCAAATGCCAGAAGGATACCATATATCGCACCAGAGGCACCGACAAGGCGTGTCCCGTTAATTTCTTGTACGAAACCCAGCTGACTTCCCGTTAACGATCCCAGGTCAATTCCCTGACGGAGAGGGAAGCTAGTCCCCACCATTTGGTATAATTCAAATGCCTGTACGCCATATTGAAGAACCAATGCGCCTAACCCCGTGAACAAGTAGAAGTTGATGAAACGTTTTGCACCCAATACCTGTTCGATCATTGGACCAAACATCAATAGGGAGAACATGTTGAAAAAAATATGCGTAAAACCACCATGCATAAACATGTAGGTAATCACTTGCCAAACTTTGAAATAAGGAGAATCCGGGTAGAAGGCTGAAAGATAATCGTAGGATGCCCCCACAACACTAGATCCTAAAAAAAAGATAATGTTGATAATCAACAGATTCTTGACAACGGGCGTTAAGTTTGGAAACATATAGTATTCTTTTTTTTCTAAATTAAGTTTTGCCGAATCGTTCTAGCAATTCAGATAATGTAAAGGTAACGATAATGGGTTTACCATAGATGGAGATACTAGGTGACTCACAAGCGAAAAGCCTGTCTATAAGTTCTGCCATAGCTTGACCGTCTAGATGCGTGCCTATTTTGATGGCCGCGCTCTTGGCAAGGCTACGCGCTAGATTTTCCCTTTTACTGAGCTTGAGCTCTGCTTTGTTGTTTTTGAAATCCTCCAACAATTGTTCAATGATTGCACGTTCATTCACATTACTCCCTAAGTCTGCCGGTATTCCGTCAACAATATACGTTGTTTTTCCAAAAAGGCGTAATTGAAATCCTAGACTCTGTATTTCAGGAAGAATATCTTCCATCAGTGCATGATCGGCGGGACTCAAATCTATCGTTTGCGGAAATAAGCTTTGTTGGCTTATCCCTTGATGAAGGTCCAACTGATTTTGAAATTGTTCAAACAAAATCCGCTCGTGAGCAGCCTGTTGATCGATAATCATAAATCCTGAGTGAATCTGTGAGACGATAAACCGATTATGAAGCTGAAAAAATTGCTTTGTTGGCTGCGTGGGTGCCGGAGCTGTTGTAGATCTAGCGGTATCGTCCTCCTCTTCTGGCAAAAGAGGCAATTGAGTAGATGACTCCTGCTCCGTAATCTGATACAATGTATCCCAATTTTGAGGAATGGCAGTTTTTTTCTCAAAACCAGAGGCATAGTTATCTGAGCGAGATTGAGAAGAAGTCTCCTTATATCCAGCTTCAAATGGATTGAAATTAGGATTGAAATTGATTGTCGGAACTTGTATTTCGTCCAAGGGCTTTGGACTTATCATTCCCGAAAAACCGGTTTCTTGATTAAAATCCAAGGTTGGAGCAATATTATAACGACCCAAGGAACGTTTTACGGCAGACCTTAAGATAGCATAAATGGCCTTGTCATCCTCATACTTAATTTCCGTTTTCGTCGGATGGACGTTAATATCAATCTTAGACGGGTCTATCTCGATAAAAAGCACATACAATGGATAGCTATCAGCGGGTAATATATCCTCATATGCATTCAATACTGCATGATGTAAGTAAGGATCCTTAATGAACCTTTTATTGACGAAAAAGAACTGCTCTCCGCGAGTTTTCTTCGCAAACTCCGGTTTTCCGATAAAACCGCTCACTGTGATGATACTTGTATCCTCTTCTACAGGTACCAATCGCTGGTTATAGTTATTGCCCAACAAATGCACAATGCGTTGTTTCAACGTTTCCGCAGGAAGATGGTAAACCTCATTATTATCACTATGTAGGCTGAAAAAGATTTCAGGATGTGCCAGCGAAACTCGTTGAAACTCATCAATAATGTGGCGCATTTCAACCGAATTGCTCTTTAGGAAATTACGTCTTGCCGGAATGTTATAAAATAAATTCTTAATCGATATACTTGTCCCGTTCGTTAACGCTTCGGGGTGTTGATCTGTTATTTTTGAGCCCTCTATTTCAATGACCGTACCGAGCTCATCTTCAATTCGTTTGGTTCGCAATTCCACATGTGCTATGGCCGCAATAGAAGCCATAGCCTCTCCACGAAATCCCATCGTACGAATAGCAAAAAGATCTTCCGCTTTTCGAATTTTGGACGTAGCGTGCCTTTCAAAGCATAGCCTAGCGTCGGTGACACTCATTCCACATCCGTTGTCAATGACCTGAATCAACGACTTCCCTGCATCTTTGACGATGAGTTTTATTTTATCTGCTCCAGCATCAATTGCATTCTCAATCAGTTCCTTTACAGCAGAAGCAGGTCGTTGCACCACTTCTCCTGCAGCAATTTGATTGGCTACAGCATCTGGCAACAATTGAATAATATCTGACATAATCAATGCGAAGTTACAAAAAATAGAACCGAAATCTTAGTTAACATAAATTTCAAATAAGCCCAAAGCCCGATAAACAGCATACAATCTTAGTTGAAGAATCAAACCTATTTCATTTCTAACTTCAAGAATCTTGCCGTTTCACTTCCTTTGACTTTGATGAGGTCCTCAGGCGTTCCTGCGAACAAAAGTTGCCCCCCGCTACGACCCCCTTCAGGCCCCATATCGATGACCCAGTCTGCTGTCTTCACCACATCAAGATTATGCTCAATGATGAGTACCGAGTTGCCTCGCTCTACTAGTCTATTGATGACACCGAGCAATACGTTCACGTCCTCAAAATGGAGACCGGTAGTCGGTTCATCCAGGATGTAGAATGTTTTGCCAGTATCCTTTTTAGAAAGCTCCGTTGCTAGTTTAATCCGTTGGGCCTCTCCTCCCGACAAGGTCGTCGATGACTGTCCCAATGTAATATAACCTAGACCTACATCATATAGTGTTTTGATCTTACGGTATATAGAAGGAATGTTTTCAAAAAATGTTACCGCATCTTCCACACTCATATCTAATACATCGGAGATTGACTTTCCTCTATATCGTACTTCCAGTGTCTCCCGGTTATAACGTTTGCCATGACATGTTTCACAAGGAACCTGTACATCGGGTAAAAAGTTCATTTCGATGATTTTCATTCCAGCGCCTTGACACGTTTCACACCTTCCGCCCTTCACATTGAACGAAAATCTTCCAGGTTTGTATCCTCGGATCTTAGCCTCCGGGAGCTGCACAAATAAGGTGCGGATATCCGAGAATACACCTGTATAGGTCGAAGGATTCGATCGTGGTGTTCTCCCTATCGGACTTTGGTCGATTTCGATAATCTTGTCAATATGCTCTAGTCCCTCTACACTTTTATAAGGGAGAGGTGTCGCTTTAGCTCGGAAAAAGTGCTTATTCAAGATGGGGTATAGTGTCCCAGTAATTAAGCTCGATTTTCCTGAACCAGAAACCCCTGTGACCAAAATCAACTTGCCTAAGGGAAATTCTGCAGTTACGTTTTTAAGGTTATTCCCAGTTGCCCCCTTAAGCGTTAGCGTGTTCCCATTTCCAGGTCTTCGTGTTTTAGGAATTGCCACTTCTTTACGACCATTCAAGTAAGCTGCGGTTAGCGAATCTGCTTTTAAAATCTCCTTTGGGGTGCCCTCTGCAACCACTTCTCCACCATGTAACCCTGCCGCAGGCCCCATGTCAATGACATGGTCCGCATTGAGGATCATATCTTTATCGTGCTCCACCACCAGTACCGAGTTGCCGATATCGCGCAGATTTTTCAGTGAGTTGATCAAGCGTTCATTGTCGCGCTGATGCAAACCGATACTGGGTTCGTCCAATATATAGAGGACATTCACCAGTTGCGATCCAATTTGAGTTGCTAAACGTATCCGTTGAGCTTCCCCGCCAGATAGTGTCTTGGACGTTCTATTCAACGTGAGGTAAGTAAGGCCCACATCCAATAAAAAACCAAGGCGGGCACGAATCTCCTTTAATATCTCCGTAGCAATCACTTGTTGACGCTCGTCTAATCTAGATTCCAAATCTTTAAACCAGTCCATCAATGTAATGATATCCATTGCTGATAACTCGCTGATATTCTTTTGGTCAATCTTGAAATGCAAGGACTCTTTCTTTAAGCGGTCGCCATGGCAACTGGGGCAAGTTACCTTCGTGCGAAAATCTTCTAATGAGGCGATGTCATCACTCTGGCGCCCCATTTGGTCTTCCAACATGGAGAATATCCCCTGAAAAGTCACTTTATGTTCTCTTACACTGTAGCTACTGTACTCCACGGTAATAGGAATTGGTTCCTCTGCACCAAATAATAACGTATCAACTTGTTCTTCTGTTAATTTTTCAATAGGAGAGGTCAATGAAAACTCAAGTTTCTTAGCAACAGCCTTTAACACTTGGAAATTCCAAGAATCACGGGCCGGACCTAATGGTACAATAGCACCCTTTTGGATGCTTAATTTACGGTCAGGAATCACTGCAGCTTTATCAATCTCAAAAATATAGCCCAGGCCATCGCATTTTGGACAGGCCCCGTATGGAGAGTTGAATGAAAAGGTATTGGGTTGCGGCTCATCATAGG
This sequence comes from Sphingobacteriaceae bacterium DW12, assembly GCA_000783305.1. Lineage (GTDB taxonomy): Bacteria > Bacteroidota > Bacteroidia > Sphingobacteriales > Sphingobacteriaceae > Sphingobacterium. Next base: position 242,305 of record JROE01000013.1, read on the forward strand.
AAATACCCGATTCTGCATCCATTAAGTATTTACTAAAAAACTGTTCCTTGTTCTCTTTATTGCTGATTTTAATGATTCCCTTTGCTGATTTCATTGCTTGCATCACAGAGGTGAACAATCGCTTGCGGTCCGCGGACTTTACCGTGAGTCTATCAATTACAATCTCGATATCGTGGATCTTGTAGCGATCTACCTGCATCTTGGGCTCTAGATCTACAATCTCTCCATCAACTCTCACCTTCGTATACCCTTGCTTACGGATTTGTTCAAATAGCTCCCGATAGTGTCCCTTACGTCCCTTCACGATCGGGGCCAGGACATTCACTCCTTCTCCGTCAAATTCATCTAAGATACGATCCACAATTTGGTCCTCAGACATCCGCTCCATTCGTTTTCCAGTGACATATGAAAATGCTTCTCCCGCACGGGCAAAAAGCAAACGAAGAAAATCATAAACCTCTGTAATCGTTCCAACAGTAGAGCGTGGATTTTTACTGGTCGTTTTCTGCTCAATGGATATTACCGGACTTAATCCCGAAATCTTATCGACGTCTGGACGTTCCATGCCGCCTAGAAATTGACGACTATAGGCACTGAATGTTTCCATGTAACGACGTTGCCCTTCTGCATAGATCGTGTCAAATGCTAGAGAGGACTTGCCACTGCCGCTCAACCCAGTAATGACCACAAGTTCATTCCGAGGAAACGTGACGTCTATATTTTTAAGATTATGGACTCGAGCGCCGAAGACTTCCACTTCATTTTGTTCACCCAAATCTGGCGTTGTATTTTTATTCATTGAACTTAAAAAGTTAGCTTTGACCGTTGGGAAAACGGCAAAGTGCAAAGTTACAGAATTTTAAAAGATTATGACTGACCATAAAGTAAAGATGTCGTGAAATTTGACTACCACATGGCTGAACGACAATAATCTATTGGCAAATTATGGATCTTGAGAACTTGGATTAATATTTGTACTTTGGAGACGCGTCCATCTCCATTAATAGACAATTCATTCTAATGAAAAAAATAGATACCAATAAACAAGAAAAGGAAACCTTGGAATCCGCTATCGATCATTGGAGCAAAGAAGGATATATCGATGAGCAGATTGCCTCAAGATTGCGGGATTCAATAGAAGTCAAGAGCTTCGAATGGGGTGTGCTTGCTAAGTACGCATTTTGGATAGCACTCGCTTCTTTGGTGTTTTCAGTGCTATCGCTATTTGTCGACGACGTTTTTCTCAATTTTGTCAAGCGGTTTTATGAAACGCCCAACATCGTGTTCTTTATCTTTTTCGCAGCCCTAGCAGCCGTATTCTATGTGGTAGGCTTTCGGAATAAAGAGAAATTTCCCGAAAAAACCTTTAGCAATGAGACGCTTATGTTGGCCGGAGCCTTTTCGACAGCCACCAGTATCGGTTTTCTTGGACAAGTATTGGATCGTAATGAGTTACACTTTTCATTGCTCTTTCTACTTTCGGTGATTATTTACGGTGTATTGGCTGTTAAGCTCGATTCAAAACTTATTTGGACATTTACATTGATCAGTCTTGGCGTTTGGTTTGCTACCGAAACAGCTTATCATAGCGACTGGGGCTTCAAATTCTGGGGCATGAATTATCCCTTACGATTCACTATTTTTGGGGTGTTGGTGACCCTGTTTGCGCTATTGGCTCAACCTAAACTGAAAAAATTACAACCTTTTCAATCCACTTCCTATATCGTAGGCTTACTGTATACCATGATTGCGCTATGGTGCCTTTCTATTTTTGGCAATTACAGTGACTTCGAAGAGTGGACTCGTGTTCGCCAATTCCATATTTTCTATTGGGGATTGCTATCGACGGTAGTGTCAGCCGGGTTGATTCTATATGGACTTAAGGCAAAAGATAATATCACGCGTGAAATAGGGTTTGTATTTTTTATTTTGAACCTTTACACTCGCTTTGTGGAATATTTATGGGATAATATCAATAGAACCATTTTCTTCCTCATCCTTGCCGTCTCATTTTGGTTTGTAGGGCTATGGGCAGAGCGTATCTGGAAGAAAAGAGAATAAATACTAAAAGACTCGAAAACCAAAGGTTTTCGAGTCTTTTGTGACTAATTTATCTTAAGGCTATAGGTGATGTTGACACCCCCTGCTGCTAACATGTCATGTACCGAGCAATATTTTTTGACAGCCAATTCTGCTGCTTTTTGCGCTTTAATTTCATCAATCTGCCCTTTCAACGTGAAGCTGATGTGAATATCGGTAAAGATGTTCGGAATCTCTTCTCTACGCTTGCCTTCCACATCTACGTGAATATCTGCAATCTCCTGACGTTGTTTATTCAAGATACTAACCAAGTCAAATACACTGCACGAACCCAGTGCCATCAACACCAACTCCATCGGTCTAACCCCTTTGCCTTCTCCACCTATCTCTTTCGATCCATCGATATGCACTTTTACGTTCGATAACTCACTGTTTGCTTCAAAATGAACCGCTTGATTTATACGATTTAGTGATACTTTCATTTTCTTTTTCTCCTTATTGTAAAGACAATCAAAGAGTGACTGTCTTGAAGTGCAATTTAGGGAATTTGCGTTTTAAAAGCAATTCTAGAGGGATGTAATCTGTCAAAGATTCCATTTTTTCTTGCTGGTAATGCTATAAAAAGGGCGATTTCAATTTGAAACCGCCCTTTTTATAGCCATATATTATCGCCTAATTAGGCATTTTCACTCCTCTATATTGCGAGACATCTACTTTCGGTATTGTAGAGCCATATGTTTTATTGATTGCATCAATAAAAACATTAGCAACGATTCCATAGCCAATAGGGGTGAGGTGTATTCCATCCAAAGAAAAGGCGTTACCAGTGATAAACTTATTACTCACTGCTAGTCCATTGATACTGATACCGGTCTTTACTGAGGTAAAGAATGCGTTGACATCTGCTATGGCCAACCCTTTAGCTGAGGCGATGGATTTGATTACAGCATTAAATTCGTTGACACGGTCTACCACTTGTTTGGCTTCGGCCTCGTCCAAGACGTAAACATCCTCTACAGGATTTCCAAGGTGCAGTCCATAAGGTATACCTAAATCATTGGGCTTGCCCAAAAGTCCAGCTGAAGAAAAAGGTAGCACAAAATAGTCTTTGTCCGTTGCGGCCCTTGCGGTTGTTTTTGTCCGGATGTAAATGTCAGTAATTTCAGGGGCATTGGGATTTGCAGCTTTAGCTGCGGCATTTACCCCCGCTAATAAAGCTACTCGAGTTACCGTCGTGAAATAAGGGATAGCAGTTACGTCAGGTATAGTTGCCACCACACCTTTGGCTCCCTTTGCTGTCAATGCTTCTATAAACTGGTTGTAGCCATAAGTGAATGTAGGCACGTCTGTCAACATGTTAATCCGATCTTTTGGATCGGCCGGATTGTACACCGCCCCTTTGGTCGCGTAACCCAACACGTCATTATTACCCAGCCAAAAACTGAAAAAAGTACTTTCATGCTCTTTCACATAGTCCAAATAACTTTTTTTGCCTACTTGGTCATCTGGTAATAGACGTTCGAAGTGCATGTTAGCAGCACCGAAGGCAGGAGCAAGTCCAAGGTCGATACGCATGCCAGGGACCCCTAGATTTTGAATAGGATCCAGATACTTGACCAATAAGCCAGGTGCGCGATATGCGGTATTCTCCGTTACCTGCTCAATAACAGGTTGCCCATTTACCAAGGCTTTTAAGCGAAGATAGCCCGTTCCATTTGCTTTATCTTCTGGAAAAAGAGGGGATTTAAATTCGCCACCACCTACTTGCTTAAATTGATCAGCCATTAGATTCGTAAAGGCGACTTGTTGCCCTTCGCGATAAAGTCCCCCATCAGCAAAGCCAGAAGTAAGCGAATTGCCAACGGCGATGTATTTGCTGAAATCAGCTTTCCCTCCAGATGATGGAGTAAAATCATTGATTTCAGGTTTGCAGGATGCTACACCTAGTAGAAGCAAAGCTAATCCTATATAAAGCTTATTTCGTTTCATGTTGTTTTCGTTTTAGAATGAGCAGTTTTACCATTTGTAACTGAGAGATAGCCCCGGAGCATAAATATTAGTTTTGTACGTTCCCGACAGGTGACTCTCTACGTTGTTGGCCTCTCTAGGAGAGATACGTTGGTAAGCAAAAGAGCCTGTTAGTTCAAACTTCGGATTGACATGGTAAGTGAATCCCCCAGAAGCGAGATAACGTACATTATCAGGTGTTTCTGGGTATACATAGTTGGCTTGGACAGGAGTAGCGATATATCCACCACCTACACGGAGTTGTAATTTGTCACTTGCAAGGTACTCTAGGCCAGCTTTGACAGAAGCTGCATTCACATAGTTTTTCTTGTAGTGGGAATCTTCTAAGGCATCGTCTCCAATGATATTGTCGGTATTATGACTGTAGTCGAAATCTAAATTTTGGTAAATTGAATAGCCGATTAATGTCCCATCGACTGCCATCTTGAGTTTCTCTGTCAAAGGAAAAGCAATACCGAGTGCAAAAGTCGAGGGTAGAGGCAATTCGGATTTAAAGGTTGTACCCTCTGGAAAAGATCCTCTTACGGTTTCTGGAACGTCAAATATAGCGTCTCCATCTTTTAACTTCGTCACTACTTTTGAGCGATAGCTCAAGGATATTGCAAAATCATCTTCTAGGTTGTAATGGACTCCTACGTTATATCCTGTCCCACTACCCGTCCCTTTTAAGGTGGCAAGGCCAGCCTTGCCGTCAGGGAAGAATACAGGAATAGCACTTTCTAAATCCACACTTCCGATATTGTATACAAAACCACCTCCAATACCAAAATTTTCCGTTAGCTTAAAGCTTAAGGTAGGTTGTATGTAGATGGCTCGTAGTGATAGGCTTACCAAGCTAAATCGACCTGCCCACTCAGTACCCCAGTCTACAGCTCCGCCGTAAGGGGTATATATACCAATCCCTGCTTTCCACCATGAGTTTTTAGGACCTAATGCCGCAAAGACTGAAAATGGAGGTGTAACCTGTGATTTGGTATGGTTGACCACAGTACTTCCCGATTCACGGAAGGCAGATTTGAACATAACGGCATTTCCGGCAACCATGATGGCGTTGTGATCCATTTTGGACAAAGCCCCTGGACTGTAGAAAATAGAAGATTCATCGATGAAATAAGCCGAACCAGCCCCTCCCATGCCTACTGCTTTTGGACTTTGAAGGTTCACTTGTGATCCCTGTGCCCATAGTAGAGAAGGAGAAGCACAGAGTAGCGCGAATAATAATTTCTTCATACCTATTATAATTTGGTTATTACTTTTCCCTAACTGGAAAAAATACAATGCTAACATAATAAATTTTTGGCGAAAAATAATAAATTCTTGTGTAACATTTTTTTAGAACGTATCTTTATTACATTCGGAAGAACCATTCTATTGGGTCTGCATTAGACAAGACGGAAAACCTATTGAGTATTCTTTTAAATCAATAAAAAAATAAAACGATATATAATTAAGACAACAACTTATGGCTACAATTACATTCAAAGGTGGAAATGTGCATACCAAAGGTGAATTACCAAAGGTAGGGACAACAGCTCCAGATTTTAAATTAACTGCGGGAGATCTTTCTAGCAAATCACTATCTGATTACAAAGGCAAACGAGTGGTGTTGAATATTTTTCCAAGCATCGATACCGGTACTTGCGCGGCCTCGGTTCGTGCGTTTAACAAAGCTGCCGCCGATTTGGACAATACCGTCGTATTGTGTATTTCTAAAGACTTACCTTTTGCGCAAGGTCGCTTTTGTGCAGCCGAAGGCATCGACAATGTGGTGACCCTTTCGGAGTATAAGGACTCCTCATTATCAGAAGCTTATCAATTGAAGCTAGTAGACGGTCCTTTAGAAGGCCTATTGAGTCGAGTGGTCATTGTCGTAGATGAGTCTGGTCAGGTTATTTACGAAGAGCAGGTTGCCGAAATCGTAGACGAACCCAACTATGATGCAGCGTTAGCAACACTTAAATAAATAAAAAAGCGGGATTAAACCCGCTTTTTTATTTGGTTTTATCCAACGCTTGTAAGATATCCCCAATAATATCTTCTTGATCTTCTAAGCCTACCGAAAGACGAATACTTCCAGGTTGGATGCCGAGGTTTAATCTTTCCTCTTCTTTTAGTTTAGAGTGCGTAGTAGAAGAGGGGTGTGTAGCGATAGAACGTGAATCACCAAGATTAGACGTATACAATATCATCTCGAGTTGATCTACAAATGCTTTAGCCCTTTCAAACCCACCCTTCACGACAAATGTAACAATACCACCGCCTGCCTTCATTTGCTTTTTGGCCAACTCATATTGTGGGTGCGAGGGGAGAAAAGGATATCTTACTTCTTCAATTTCTGGATGCCCTTCCAATGCTTGTGCCAATGCTAACGCGTTGCTACTGTGGCGATCCATACGCAAGCCTAGTGTATCTAAGCTTTTTGAGATTACCCACGCATTAAATGGTGACAATGCAGGGCCCGTATGTCGGATAAAAAACATCAATTTTTCTATTAATTCCTGTTTGCCTACCACTATACCTCCCAGTACGCGCCCTTGACCATCCATATATTTTGTTGCCGAATGAATCACTAAGTCAAAGCCGTAGGGAATAGGTTTCTGTAAATAAGGAGTTGCAAAACAATTGTCTATCGACAAAATAATGTTTGGATATTTCTCCTTGAATTTGCCTAGCCACTCCAAATCCACAAGTTCTAACCCCGGATTAGAAGGAGACTCCAAGAAGATGATTTTCGTATTTGGTTGTATTGCTCTCTCCCATTCCTCAGGGTTTGCAGCATCTACGTAGGTTGTTGTCACTCCCCATTTTGGGAAAAGTTGCGTAAAAAGTTGGTGTGTAGAGCCGAAGATTGCACGAGAAGATACGATATGATCTCCACTTTCGATAAGAGCAGCAAAAGATGCAAATACAGCCGCCATACCCGAAGCAAATGCTAGCCCAGCTTCCGCTTGTTCCATAATACACACCTTGTTGATTAACTCAGTTGTATTCGGATTGGCATACCTTGAGTAGACCATCCCTTCTTCCTCTTCTGCGAAAATTGCTCGTCCCTGTTCAGCGCTGTCAAAGATGAAGCTAGAGGTAAGATATAATGGTACCGAATGTTCGCGGAGAGCAGAACGATCGGCCTGTTCACGTATTATTTTAGATTGATCCTTATTCATGATGGTTCAAATGTACATAAATGTTTTTTTTAATTCTACTCGAATGGTAGATTTATTTTTCACCCTATATCTACCTTGTTCCGTGTAGGTTAGAAGGTCTATCCACTGACATATACTGTTTAAAATAGAAGATCTCAGCAAAATACATGACCGCAAAAACTGGTTTTTGAAAGTAAGGAGGGATAGAACGAAAACAAGGAAGCCTGCCATGGATTGGCAGGCCCCTTTTGGTTCGCATTGACCATGCCGCTCTCTTAACGAGCGGAAGTATTTATTTTTGAGGCATTTGCTTACTCAATTCATTCATATCCAATCCTAAGCCAAGGGCAACCCCCATACCAAGATTGATATCCGCTCTAAACCAATGACATAATTGACGATTGATGATGTCTGTCTTTTTGGGACCATCAATTCCGGACATTGCCCCAACAATATTATTAATTAGATGCTGTTTTTGCTCAGCATCTAACAACCTGTACAAATCTCCTGGTTGTGTATAGTGATCGTCTTCGCCAGATGCATTACGGTCATAAAAGTCTCCGATAGTGCTGTCCAATTGAATGGCAGGCTCCCTATAGGCTTGGTCTTCATAATGCCCATCGAAGCTATTGGGATAATAATTAGGTGTTGATCCCCCATTTCCGTTTACAGCCATGTGGCCATCACGTTGGTAATTGGTCACCATGAATGGGCATCTGTTGACCGGTAATTGTTCATAGTTTGCTCCTAAACGATAGCGTTGCGCATCAGGATAAGATAGGATTCGACCCTGTAGCATCTTGTCAGGCGAGAAGCTGATTCCATCCACCACATGAGCAGGAGCAAAAGCAGCCTGTTCAACGTGAGCAAAATAATTGTCTGGATTCTGATTAAGCTCCATCACCCCGACTTCGATGAGTGGGTACTCTTTTTGGGACCATACTTTAGTTAGGTCAAATGGATTCCACTTGAACGTCTTCGTTTGCTCCTCAGTCATGACCTGTATGTAGAGTTTCCATTTTGGAAAGTCTCCTGTGTCGATTGCCGTTACCAAGTCGCGTTGCGCATGATCCGGATCTTCGCGGCGCATATCAGCAGCTTCTGCATCAGTTAAGTTTTTGATACCCTGCTCTGTACGGAAATGATACTTGACATAAATTCGCTCGTTATTTGCATTTATCATCGAAAAAGTATGGCTACCAAAGCCATGCATATGACGGTAACTATATGGTGTACCACGATCAGACATCAGAATAGTAACCTGGTGAAGTGATTCTGGATTTAAAGACCAAAAATCCCACATCATAGTGGGTGATTTGCAATTTGTATAAGGATCTCTTTTTTGGGTGTGAATAAAATCCGGGAACTTCTTCGCATCCTTTATGAAAAATACAGGTGTATTATTACCCACAAGGTCGTAGTTCCCATCCTCAGTATAGAATTTTACCGCAAATCCCCTCGGGTCGCGTTCAGAATCCGCAGATCCCTTTTCTCCCCCAACGGTGGAAAACCTGATAAACATGGGTGTCTGTTTGCCTACAGCACTCAAAAATTTTGCCCGAGTATATTGTGTGATATCATTGGTTACTGTAAATGTACCGTATGCACCCGAACCTTTAGCGTGGACGATGCGTTCTGGAATACGTTCTCTATTGAAATGCGCTAATTTTTCATGTAGAAAATAATCCTGTAGTAACACTGGGCCTCTAGCCCCAGCTGTCATCGAGTCCTCATAGTTTACAATAGGAGCACCTGATGCACTCGTGATTTTCTTTTTGTTATCTTCCATATTCTTAGTGATTTTATCTCTTAATTTCTGTAGGCCTATGTCCAAATTTAGGAACAACTTTCTAGTATAACACATCTTTTAAAATAATGTGTTATCGATAAAATCTATAGATACTTTTTTGTTGTATATATTCTAGTGATTCTGTGGGTGTGAAAAAATACGTATTTTACAGACTTGTTTTAAATAGACCAAGATGAAGCTTAAAACCCTACTAGGAGCCTTAATGCTACCTACCTTTCTATTCGCTCAAGATGCTCCAAAGCCATACGGGGCACTGCCTTCTGCAAGGCAATTGAAATGGCATGAGATGGAGATGTATAGTCTTATCCATTTTACGCCAACAACATTTCAGAATAAGGAATGGGGATATGGAGATGCCCCTACGAGTTTATTTAATCCTAGTAATTTTGATGCCGATCAAATTGCTAGTGCTGCCGCAAGTGCTGGATTCAAAGGTCTCATCAGCGTTGCTAAGCATCACGATGGATTTTGTCTATGGCCCACGGCTACCACCACCTATAGTATCGCCACTACACCTTGGAAAGGTGGTAAGGGGGATATGGTCAAAGAATTTATGGAGGCCACTCATCGGGCAGGAATGAAATTTGGCGTTTATCTCTCCGCTTGGGATCGTAACGATACCCGCTACGGATCGCCCGCATATGCAGATGCCTACCGAGAGCAATTGACTGAATTGATGTCCAATTATGGCGAGCTATTTACCTCTTGGCACGACGGAGCCAATGGTGGAGATGGGTACTACGGCGGTAGAAACGAGAAACGTACGGTAGACCGCACTACATACTATGCATGGGAAGAGCAGACTTGGCCCATCGTGCGAAAATTACAACCCATGGCCATGATTTTTAGTGATGTTGGGCCAGATATGCGATGGGTTGGTAATGAGCACGGTTTTGCTGCGGAAACTAGCTGGGCGACCATCACACCTCGTAGTATCAACGGACAGAAACCTGTGCCCGGGGTAGTAGACGATAGCAATTTGCCTACTGGAAATCGCAATGGTAAGTATTGGATTCCTGCAGAATGTGATGTCCCACAAAGGCCTGGATGGTTTTACCATGAAGATCAGAACGAAAAGGTCAAGACCCCACAGCAACTTTTTGAAATATATCTTAAAAGTGTGGGTAGAGGGGCCAATATGAATTTAGGATTAGCACCTATGCCCTCTGGGCAACTCCATGAAAATGATGTAAAGTCATTGGCAGCATTCGGTAAGAAGGTCACGGAAACCTTTCGACTTAACCTTACCGCTGGAGCAAAAGTAAAAGCCTCCAATATAAGGGCAAATAGTAGGGCCTTCGACCCGGCGAACGTCCTAGATGCCGATCGTTATAGCTATTGGTCATCCGATGAAGGTGTTAATAATCCAACGCTAGAAATTGATTTAACAGGAATAAAAGAATTCGATATTATTCGTTTACGTGAAAATATCAAGCTAGGACAGCGTATCGATAGTGTTCATATCGAGATGTGGCAAGGCAAAAAATGGACGCCATTAGCCAAAGCAACAAGTATTGGTGCTACCCGGTTAATCAAACTCCCTCAGCCAGTTAAAACAAATAAAATACGAGTACAGCTATATGCTCCCGTAGTGCCGGCCTTAAGTGATTTTGGACTCTTTAAAGAATTTGACGAACCTTTTGCAGCCTTTAAAACTACATCAAAAGTACTGCCGACTTCTTCTTACAAGATGGATCTTTCAGCAACTTTCAAAAAAGCGTTAGATGGTAAAGCTTCGACCATTGGAACAATAAATACCGTAGGCGAAGGACTAATCTTCGTACTGAAAAACGAGGTGTCAGGAATTGGTTATTTACCACGACAGGATGGAAAGATTGTCGGTATACCCACTAAATATGAAGTATATACGAGTGAAGATAACAGGAACTGGACATTATTGAAAGCAGGAGAATTTTCGAATATCAAAGCCAATCCTATTCAACAGAAAATAATCTTTGATAAGTCTATCCGTACCAAGTATCTTAAGTTTCTCCCTAAAGAGATTCTTGGAGATTCGTTTACTGCCGCTGAAATCGAGCTTTACACGCCATAATGATGATGATAAAAATAAAATATGTAGCCCTATGTTTGATTGTTGGAGGATTAATCTCCAATGTCACAGCACAAACCAACCCTTTAAGACTATGGTATGATAAGCCTGCATCTCGTTGGGAAGAGACATTGCCATTGGGCAACGGGCAAATAGGTATGATGCCCGATGGAGGCATCACTCATGAAAAAGTCGTACTCAATGAAATCACAATGTGGTCTGGCAGTGAGGAAGACCCTAATAAATACGATGCCTATAAAAGTGTTAAGGATATTCAAGAGCTTCTTTTCCAAGGTAAAAATGATGAAGCCGAACATCTTGTTAATCAAAATTTTGTAACAAGTGGCAAAGGAAGTGGACACGGTAATGGCGCCAAGGTACCCTTTGGAGCTTATCAAAACCTTGGCTTTCTCCATCTTCATTTTATAAACCAATCTGCACCCACCCAATATGAGCGGTCACTAGACCTTAAAAATGCTACAGCTACAACCAGTTATACCGCGAACGGTGTACAGTATACCCGTGAGTATTTCACATCTTACGATCAGAATGTTGGTGTCATTCGACTAACGGCCAATAAAAAGGGAACCCTAAGTTTCTCCACAGCTTTGTCTCGTGAAGAAAATGCAACAGTGACCAGTCAAGGGAACGAACTTCTTATGCGTGGAGTATTGCCTGATGGTAAAGGTGGAAACGGTATCACGTTCCTGTCTAAAATCAAAGTCTATCATCGTGGGGGTAAGATTTCGGCTGTCGATACAGCCTTACATGTATCGAAGGCCTCAGAAGTATTGATTTTTTTTACCGCAGCGACAAGTTACTTGCATGCTGATCCTGAAAAATATATAAATGAAGAACTCCAAGCGGCTTACAATAGACCTTATCCTCAATTAGTGAAAATGCACCACTCCAAATATGGAGTTGTTTTTAACAGAGTAGAGCTTAAACTAGAAGACGAGCAGCCCAAAGAAAGTATCCCAACAGATAAACGAATTCAAGACTTCTACAATAATCCAGCTCAAGATAATGGCTTGGCAACGCTGTACTATCAATTTGGTCGATATCTAAATATTTCCAGTACCGATCCAGCCACACAAGGCGCATTACCTCCAAACCTCCAGGGCTTGTGGGCACATCAGATACAGACACCATGGAATGGAGATTATCACCTCAACATCAATGCACAGATGAATCATTGGGGGGTGGAAGTTAGCAACCTCTCCGAATATCATATGCCCTTTATCAATCTGATTAAAAAAGTGGCCAAAACGGGTGAAAAGACGGCAAAGGCGTATTACAATGCCCCTGGTTGGGTTGTATATATGATGACTAATCCTTGGGGGTATTCTGCACCTGGAGAGTCTGCATCCTGGGGAGCAAGTACAGCTTCAGGTTGGCTGTGTAATCACTTATGGGAGCACTACCTGTTTACCAAAGACAAAGCCTATCTCCAAGATATATTCCCAGTGATGAAAGGGGCTGCAGAATTCTACGACTACACCATGGTCAAAGATCCCAAAACGGGATGGCTAGTCACGTCTCCATCAGTATCACCAGAGAATGCATTTCGGATGCAGAACGGTAAAACAGCTGCGGTAGTGATGGGGCCTACCATCGACAACCAAATTGTACGTGAACTCTATCGTAATTTGCTCGAGGCAGATAGTATTTTAGGGGCCAAGGATGCATTTACTGCTACACTAAAAGCACGTATCCAACAACTGCCTCCTCCTGTTGTCGTCAGTAAAAGTGGGCGTGTTCAAGAATGGTTGGAAGATTATGAAGAAGTCGAACCGCAGCATCGACATGTTTCCCATTTATATGGATTGTACCCTGCAAATTTTATATCCCCACAAATAAGTCCCGAATGGACAGAAGCCGCTAAAAAAACATTAGCCGTACGTGGAGATGAGGGTACAGGGTGGTCCAGAGCCTGGAAGGTGCTTTTTTGGGCCAGACTCCAAGATGGAGATCACGCGTTGGAAATATTAAGGCAGCTTTTGAAACCCGCTTATACCAAAGAAACGAATTACAAAGTCGGTGGTGGCAGCTATCCAAATTTATTCTGTGCACATCCCCCATTCCAGATTGACGGCAATTTCGGTGGTTCAGCCGGTATTGCAGAGATGTTGATTCAGAGTCACTCAGGATTTATTCATTTATTGCCAGCGCTACCCAAAGCTTGGAAAAGTGGTTCAGTAAAAGGCTTGCGGGCAAGAGGAGGGCATACCATTGATATCACTTGGAAAGATGGAAGAGTCCTCGAGTACAAGATTATAGGGGGAGAAGGCCCTGGACATGTATTGGTATTAGTCAATGACGTAGTCGTCCAACATAAATTAGACGACTGATAAATGGGTGCAAGGGCAAAAGGATTAAAAGTCCTATTTTGATGTGTTGGAGCTTTGATCCTTTTGTCTTCCCAATCTTTTTAGCCTCGACTTTCCATCATTAATCTTTTTTCTTTAATCCCAAATAGAATGAAAGCCTACTTTATCTACAGTTGTATTTTGCTTGTATTCGTATTGCAAGCTTGTCAGTCAAATCGTAAAAACGAAACCAAGAATGGTGGTATTGTGAAATACAAAATCACGGGGAAGGTAGATTTCAACGATGGTATGCAAGTTTACCTTCAAAATTACGATAACGAACTGCAGCAGTTTCAAAAAACTATAGTTCAGAATGGCGAATTCATTTTGGAAGGAGAGTTGGTCAGTGACGGTATCTATAATTTAATTGTGAAGACAGATTACAAGGACAAAGACACGGGGAAAAAATCATTTCGCATTACCTACCCAGTTTTTCTGGAAAACAATTGCGACTACGAATTTAAAGTTCAAAAATATCGAGATGGAAATGTAATTCAAGCTGCCGAAATCATAACCAATTCCGAAGCCTCTAATAATCTTTTTGTCTTTGAAAAGGAAGTGGCTAAGGTGAAGCAAACATGGGATACAAGACGGGAAGCGCTTTCCAACGAGGCTGCACAGCTCAAAGCTTCTTTAATGACCATCGGTAAGGGAGAGGATCGCAAATATAGCTATGCCATAGATCGAATGCGAGATGCAGGTAAAGAGAGTCAAGAATTAGCAAAGAAAAATCCAAGGGAAGAGGTGGGTAGCCTATTTGTTAACAAACCGGAACACCGGACTTCCTTGATGACACCCTACCTTTTCAAGTATATTACTATCAATGAAAACAACTACGCTAAATATTGGACTGTATTAGATAGTCTGGACGCTTCAATACAACAGCACCCTTTGACGATTGCCGCAAAAGCTAAAGTCGAAAGAGTCAAGAATTTCTATGAGCAAATGCCCGTTTTTCCAAGTATTACACCTCGTAATATAATAGGTGATTCTTTGGATATTTCCAAATTCAGGGATTCCAAACTGTTAATCATCGCACTATGGTCGAGTCGAGATCGCTTTTCAAAAATGGATATTCCCACTTTGCTGAATAAGGAGCCGCAATTAAAAAATTTAGGTATCTCGGTAATTTACCTATCCGTCGAGAAAAAATTTGAAGAATGGGAGATGGGTAACAAATCCTTGGGGTTAGGATTGAATAGCTATCTATTGAATGTCACCGATAAAGACTTTATCGTTAACAACTATAATGTCAGCAGCTTTCCTACATATATTTGGGTCGACCCAAAATCACTTAAAATCAAGGAACTAAGAGGGGCTGATCCAGCTACACCTGATTTCTTATCCGCTATCAAGAAAGCTTTGTAAATGAATGTAAAGTATTTAGCTTTACATTTATTGCTATATTTTATCCGTATCTTTGAAATATTCAGCAATATAAGTTGTGAATTTAGCAAAGATGAGAATTGTCCAATTTACTGTCCCGGTCCCAGACCAAGGCTCTGTATGTGTGCAGGAAGATATACTGCCTGAATTCTATGGTAATTATCACCGACATAAAGAAATTCAGTTGACCTATATCTTAAAAGGCAAAGGAACGTTCTTGATTGGTAATTTCTCACATCACTTTGAAGAAGACGAAGTATTTATTGTTGATGCTGATGAGGCGCATATGTTTAAGAAGGTAGATATGGTGTCGGCGCCCCCATTGGAACAAGGGATACATGCCATACATATCTTTATCGATTATCAGGCCTTTGCCAATTTTTTTACTCTTCCAGAGTTTGAAGGAGCAAAATCATTTTTAGAAAAAATCAATGGAAGCAAAAAGCTAACAGCAGAATATGCTATTCCGCTGAAATCCAATTTTCTGAAAATAAATCAATCCGAAGGTACTCAGCGGCTATTGCAATTCCTTAATTTAATCGATCATCTCAGTAAGAAGATTGAACTTTGGACATCGCTATATACAGGTATCCCCCAAAAAAAGTATTCAGATGACGAGGGGATTCGAATGAACGATATTTTTCAGTATACCTTTGCCCACTTTACCGAAAAAGTGACGTTGGAGCAGATTTCTGAGGTTGCTCATATGACTCCACATGCTTTTTGTAAGTATTTTAAAAAGCACACTCGTAAGACTTACGTCGCATTCTTGAATGAAATACGGGTGGAGCAAGCCTGTAAACTTTTAATCAACGGGCAATCCGAAAACATGGCAGATATTGCCTTTCGTACGGGCTTCAATAATGTTGTCAACTTTAACCGAGTCTTTAAAAAGGTAATAAAACTCTCTCCAAGTGAATATGTTGAAGCATACAAGCTAAAAGAGATTTCATAAGCAGAAGCTAGTAAAATATGCAAAAAGCACTTTTAATATGTATTGCAGTATCGTTGTTGATAGGCAGTTCTACCTATGCTCAACAGTATAAAATTGATACCTTACAGTATCAGGGTACCGATCAACATATGGTCAATATGGTCATATTGGCTGATGGGTATACTGAAGAAGAATTGGATTATTTTGTCGAAGATGCCAAGCGATTCAATAATTATTTCTTCCTGACGGAGCCTTTTCGGCAATATGTTAACTATTTCAATGTTTTTGCCATTCGAACTCCTTCTGCAGAGTCGGGTGCTATCCATAAGGGTATAGCAACAGATTGTCCCAAAGATGCACATGCTGTGGGTGAAGTGCCTGCTCGATTTAACAAGTTTGCTAGAAATGCTGCTGTACCTACTAGTAATCCGCAAACCATATTTGGTAGTAGCTTTGATAACATGGGACTCCATAGATTGGTGATTCCACACAATGAACAAGCTATTCAAAAGGTATTAAAGGAACATGTACCCAATCATTCACAGGTTGTGATTTTAGTTAATTCTCCATTCTACGGTGGCTCAGGAGGAAAGTATGCAACGGCAACGGTCAATGCTGCTAGTAGCGACATCGCAGTGCACGAAATTGGACATTCTTTTGCCCTATTGGCCGATGAGTATTGGGCCGGAAATCAATATGCCATCGAAGGTCCTAATAGATCCCAGGAAGCTGACCCGACAAGGGTGCGTTGGAAAAATTGGGTCGGGACTAATGGAGTAGGCGTATACGCCTATGGTGCAAAAGCTTCACCATCAACATGGTTCAGACCACATGAGTATTGTAAGATGCAATACTTGGTGGCCCCGTTTTGCAACGTTTGTCAAGAGGCCTTTGTAGAAACGATTCATAAATTGACCAATCCAATAAAGAGGGCGACACCCTCTGCTGTACACATATTGAAAGCAGAGGATATTTCAAAATTGTCATTGACCTTAATCAAGCCATCACCTAACACATTAAAAGTAGAGTGGTATTTGAATGACGAGCTCATTGATATTAACAAAGATAGTATCTACTTAGACCAAGGCATGTTTACAATTGGCGAGAATAGCCTAAAAGCGGTGGTGCATGACTACACGACTCTAGTTCGCAGTGTTGAACATGCTGTGCATACTTATACTGTGGAATGGAAAATCCAAAGTAATCACCTCGTTGCGCTATCTTCGCCCGTCTCCGTTTTTGGGGATACATTGGAAACCTGTTACGACGGCTATCAAGTCATAACGGTGAAAGACCCAGCCTCAGGTCTTGTTTATCAGTGGTATGATACCCCTTCAGGAGGAGTGCCGATAAAGACAAATGCAAATTTTGTCGTACCGAGAACCAAGGTGAATAAGACCTATTATATAGAAGGCGTTTGGAAGGGAAGAAAATCCAAACGACGTGCTGTTAACATTAAGATACTTCCACAGATTGTCCCGCCAAAGAAGGTCAAGGTGCAACATATTAAAGCTTCCGATAAAGTGCTATTATGGGTCGATGAAAAAGAGGATGGACGATACAATTACATATGGAGTAATGAGGAGGGGCAACCCATTTATCAGTATGACGAGCTAGGGGGAGAATTTGTCAGACCCACTGGGAAAAATAACACCATGACACTTAAACGGTCAGGGCAACCTATCAAAGTATTTGTCCAGAAAGTAGATAAAGAAACTACTTGTGTAAGCGAACGGGTAACCGTTACAGTCTATTAGAAATAAAAGGAGGTCCATTGGACCTCCTTTTATTTTTTTATAGAAACCGCGTCTACAGCAATTGTTTCAGTAAGGTATTCCAGCCCACTAGCTCCCTAGTGATGTTTTCCAAGTCCGCGATAGCCACACGCTCTTGTTCCATTGAATCACGATGACGGATGGTTACCGTATTATCTTCTAAAGACTGGTGGTCTACTGTAATACAGAAAGGAGTACCGATAGCATCTTGACGACGGTAGCGTTTTCCGATAGAATCCTTCTCATCATACTGTACGTTGTAGTCCATCTTTAAGCTAGCCATGATTTCTCTTGCTTTCTCTGGAAGACCATCTTTTTTAGTCAACGGCAGGATTGCAGCCTTGACAGGTGCTAATGCTGGAGGGAACTTCAAGACGACACGTGAATCTTGTTTTTCTTCAGTAGAAAGATCCTCCTGTACTAATGAATTGCACAGGACGGTTAGAAACAAACGATCGAGCCCAATTGAAGTCTCTACCACATATGGGATATAATTCTGATTGATTTCAGTATCAAAATATTGCATCTTTTTACCTGAAAACTCCTGATGTTGTTTCAAGTCAAAATCCGTGCGAGAGTGGATGCCTTCCACTTCTTTGAAGCCAAATGGAAACTTAAATTCGATATCGACTGCAGCATTCGCATAATGAGCGAGTTTGTCGTGGTCGTGGTAGCGATAGTTGTCTGGATTGAATCCCAAGGCTAAGTGCCATTTTAGACGAGTTTCTTTCCACTTGTTGTACCATTCCATTTCTGTGCCTGGACGACAGAAAAATTGCAACTCCATTTGCTCAAATTCGCGCATGCGCATGATAAATTGGCGGGCAATAACTTCATTTCGGAAAGCTTTACCAATTTGTGCGATACCAAAAGGAATCTTCATACGGCCAGTTTTCTGAACATTCAAGAAATTGACGAAGATACCTTGGGCGGTCTCTGGGCGCAGATATACTTGTTCTGCCCCATCTGCCATTGCGCCCATTTGTGTAGCAAACATCAGGTTGAATTGACGTACATCTGTCCAATTTTTAGTGCCAGATACCGGGCATACGATATTGTGCTCTTCTATGATAGATTTCAATCCCACAAGGTCATCTGCGTTCAAAGCCGTGTTCAAGTCATTCAATAAAGCTGCTGCTTTATCGGTCTTCCCATCCGCCTCGTAACGCGCAATCTTGTCTTCTATCAATTGGTCAGCACGGTAACGCTTCTTGGAGTCTTTGTTGTCTATCATTGGGTCATTGAACCCATCCACGTGTCCAGAAGCTTTCCATGTTGTTGGATGCATGAAGATTGCAGCATCGATACCAACGATGTTCTCATTCAATTGCACCATGGATTTCCACCAATAGGTCTTTAGGTTGTTCTTTAATTCCGAACCCAATTGACCATAATCGTATACGGCACTAAGGCCATCATATATCTCACTCGATTGGAACACAAAACCGTATTCCTTTGCATGTGATACTATACTTTTAAAAAAATCGTCAGTCTGTTTGCTCATAAGAGGCGAATATAAGAAATATTTGGTAGATGAAAGATCAAAGGATTAAAGATTGTCTTTATTTCTTATTGTCCTTTAAACGTATAAATCTCGAATCTGTTGCGATGCATTTTTATTGTCTATTTTTTTGAGAATGTGCTCGATACGCCCCTGTTCGTTAATTACAAATGTAGTGCGGGCTGTACCCATATATTTTTTTCCATACATGTTCTTCTCTACCCATACACCATATTTCTCAACAAGACTCTTGTCCTCATCAACCAATAATTGAAATGGAAGCTCGTGCTTGGTGATGAATTTTTGATGGGATGCCCCCCCATCAATACTTACACCCAATACCTCAAACCCATCCTTTTTGAGCGATTGATAATTGTCCCTAAAATTGCAAGCCTCAGTTGTACACCCCGGTGTATTGTCCTTCGGATAAAAATAAAGAATAACCTTCTTTCCTTTGAAATCATGGAGATTCACGATCTCGCCGTTTTGGTTTTTAGCGCTAAAATCCGGCGCTTGCTGCCCTACTTCCAGTGTTGCCATATTATTATGATTCTTTGTAATTCTTATTATTATAAATACTAAATACCTTGTAAAGCACTACTTTGAAAAGCTGGCTTCATATGTCTTGACATTATCTTTCAAATCCCGTACCTCCAGTTTAAAGGTATGTGTTCCCTTACCTAATGATGGTTCGAAACTATGCCATACATGTCGATTTTTAGGGTCATATTCCATTAATACCCATTGGCCATCAATATATCCATTGAAGCTCTGGATGCCAGAAAGATTATCCGAAATTGTGAAATCTATTCGGGATTGGTTGGTTAAATTTTTTCCGTTACTTAAGTTTCGAGGTGTAATCACCGGGGCGACTGTATCCACGGCTATATAGAAACTGCCCATATCTCGTAGAGAAGTAGTTACCCAACCATTTTCATAACGCCCGCCTTTCGAGCGCCCTTTATCGTCAACCACTATCGCCTTAGTCTGCAGTCGAGACGAGAGCGTTCCGTCAGGTTTGAGACTGAGCTTGTAGCTATCCAATAGTGGCACCATATCATTGTGGACCTGATGCAGGTTGCTATACCCTCCTTTTGGTTTCGAGCCCTCAGCATGATTAAAATAAAGATCATTGTACAATATACCTTTAGGAATCGTTATGCGCATGTTATTGGTGCTGTAATTATTTTCTTGACCATGTTTGAATATTGCTGTCCCTTTTTGGGGCTTGCGTGAAATGGTGTATGTCGGGTTTTGCTGCACGGTAAAACCGACCTTACTCGTATTGCCATGCACATCCTTTACAATATACTCGATCTCGTGCGGATTGTTGTCTGGTAGTTCGATGAAGCCTAGATTGTCAAGATGCCTATATATTGGAGCAGTGTTGTTGGGGTCCTTAAAGCTTTTTTGGATTTTTGCTTTTGTCTTGACAAAGTAAGGATAGTCGATATACGAATTTAGTGCTCGTGAAGTAGCAAAAGAAAGCTCTTCAAAGACCACCGTACTGATGGGTTTTCCGTCTAGCAACAGTTCGATTGAATAGACCCCAAAACTAAAAGTCGTCCCCGTATGGCGGTCGATAGCGTTGATGCCTAATCCAAATCGTCCATTTACTGGGATAGGAGCTGCGCTTGTCAGTGCATACTTACCTGTGCCTAGGGCCTTGATTGTCTGATGTCGACGCGGTGTATTTTCATCAAATACATCTGTGCCAATATCATAGAAGGTTATACCTCTAATAATTGGGGGAACATCATCTTTAAAATACAACCCGAATAACTGCGAGTTCAACGGGTTTTGTGTTTTGGTGTCACGGATTTCAAAGTGTAAGTGTGGCCCACCTGAGCCGCCCGTATTTCCGGATTTTCCTAAAAGCTGGCCTTTGGAGACCAGGACTCTATTACGAGCTATTTCTATATCTACATCATAACTTTTTTTCCTATACTGCTCATCCTTGATAATCTGTGATAGCTGGTCATTGAAGCTGTCCATATGTAGGTATACAGAAGTATATCCATTGGGATGGTCTACATATACCGATAGGCCACCTCCACCGATTTGTACCCTCACGCGTGAGACAAACCCTTCGGCAGCGCTATAAATCGGGATACCTGTACGTTGCTGTGTCCGGTAATCATTCCCAGCATGAAAATGGGTGCCTCTCAGCTCACCAAAACCTCCAGATGCTTGAGGTGCTATATCCATAGGCTGTCTGAAATAATTTTGAGGATATGTGCGGGACTTGAGGACGCTCTGCGAAAATGCAGAAGCAACTGTAAATGTCAATAGACCCAAAAATATACTTAGTTTTTTCATCCGATTATTTATTATTCATTGGCTGATGACCCCTTTTCTGCGCTGTAGTGTAAGTATCATGCAATCGTTTATTATTCTGTTTAGGATGCTCAAGCAACCTTTGGTAGTCTCTGTGTATACATTCAACGCTATAGTAAGCTTCTCGTCTGCGCCACAGAGGCTTTATTTGATAGCACAAGTAAACATGCTTTGTTCTCCAATAAAGCCTTCCAGATGATCGCCAATGGCAATTGGACCTACACCGGCAGGTGTCCCGGTGTATATGAAGTCACCTTTTCGGAGAGTGATGTATTGGGAAATAAATACAATCAGTTGACCGTAAGAAAAAATCAAATCCCTTGTGTTCCCCTCTTGGACGATATTCCCATTTTTTTGTAGACTGAATGCTATCTGATCGGGATTTTCAAAATCGGTCATAGGAATAAGAGAACTAATGACAGCTGAACTATCAAAGGATTTGGCTAGCTCCCAAGGCAATCCTTTTTCTTTATGCTGCTGCTGAATATCCCGAGCCGTGAAATCTACTCCTAGACCAACAGCATCATAATATGTGGTGGCAAACTTAGGGGATACGTGCTTCCCTTCTTTGCAGATCCGTAGGACCACTTCCACTTCATAATGGATATCGGTAGAAAAATCTGGATAATAAAAATCTTTATTGTCTTTAAGAAGCGCAGTATCTGGCTTCATAAAGATAACAGGCGTTCCGGGTACTGGATTATTGAGTTCTTTGGCGTGGTCGATGTAGTTGCGACCTACTGCGATTATCTTCATATCGATTGACGTGTATATACTATAGGGTATTCTAGAGACAACTGTATTGAAGGAGAAGCCTCCTATTCTGTCATAACTTAACAAACTTAGACAAACTTGTTTTTTTTAACAAGTGTTTATTCGGATTTGTGACAAGGGAGCGTACTATATAGGCCGATTGTGGAAGAGGAGATTGTTTAAGGTCGCAACATTCGGGTTTAATTCTGCATCAATCCGTATCAAGTATACCAATACTTAGATATTAATAGAGAATTAATAGTGTATTGAGAAAGAATTAATAGGGGGTTGATAGAGGTATAACCTCTATCAACCCCCTATTAACTCTCTATAAAGACTTGATTAATACTTTTTTAATTGTATATTTAATACGAAGTGGATATAAATCTGTAGCGAATTACTAACCAATCATACACTCAAAATTATGGCAGTATCAAAGAATGGAATACAGGGGACCTTTTCCGGGAAAATAGGTTCTATTGTGGGTTATCAACTTAATGGCCAAAATGTCATTAGGACGGTGGGGAGACGGGCTCCATCCCAAAAATTCAGTGAATTGGAGCTGATTAATCAAGGGCGGATGCGAGCTGTATCAAGTTTTCTTAAGATGATAAGGCCGTTTATTGTATTTGGTTATCAGCATCTGGCCCCTAAAGGGAGCCGGGTTGGTCCATTTCAAATGGCGCAATCTTATGCGTTAAAAAATGCCATTAAGTATGGCGAAGGGAACAAACCGTTGATAGATCCGGAGAAGGTGTTGGTTTTTAGAGGTGACCTGTTGCCACCGCAAAATGTGCAGGTGAGCTTAACAGATACTAGGGTGACAATTACGTGGGATGTACAAAATCGGATGGGGAACAATGTACTGATTGCACTCTTGTATGATGGACATGACTATCGGCAATTTCGAGAAGTGGGAAGTTTGGAGTCGATAGGGATGGATATCTGGGACCTACCTTGGATACCTAAGGATGGTCGTGCAATATATGTCTATGTAGGTTTTCACAATACCCTAATCAATAAATTGTCCGATAGTGTCTACGTAGGAACTATTTAGTTGTTTAATCGGTTCTTAACAATCAAATTCCTATTTTTACCTGTTAACGATTTTAGAACAAAAACATGAACGATTTGCAAGCTGTATTTTTTGATTTAGACGGGACATTGATTGATTCGGAGTACTATTACTTTAAAAATTGGGGACCTATTATAGCTGAAGAGTTCGGTATTGAATTGACATTTGAAGATTGGGTCAGACATTTTGCTGGACATACGTTGGTCTCGAATGTAGAGACCATACGTGAGGTATACGGCGTGGACACCACAGTTGAATTTATGTGGACGCGTACACGTGCAGCATATGAGTCTTCTGATATGACGACAATTAATTTGATGCCCTATGCTCGAGAAATCTTGACGAATCTTAAAGAAAAAGGTACTCAGATAGCATTGGTAACCTCTAGTTATAGAACTACGGTAGATAAAGTTTTGGGACATCATGGACTATTGCCTTACTTTTCAATAATTATCACTCGAGATAGTGTGCAGCAGCCCAAACCCAATCCCGAACCATACTTGCTGGCGGTTGAAGAAATGGGGATAGATGCACAGAACTGTGTGGTGATTGAAGATACGATTACTGGGACCACGGCGGCGCAGGCAGCAGGACTCTATTGTATAGCGGTCTCGGAACAACCGATAGAACGTGAAAAATTGAAAGTAGCAGATCAATTGTTTAGCAATCTCGAGCAGGTGTGGAATTTTTTGAAGAATTAAAATGCACCCCAAGAAATGACGTGTCACGAGCATGTTGTGCCGTCTAATCGTTTTAGCTTTTTGATATTTGTCAGAATATTTCTAATATTACAGATTATAAACAAAATCGTATGAACCGGAGGACTGCGGTAAAGCAACTTTTTATTATTGCGGGCGGATTGGCCTTAATGCCATCTTGCTTACGCGAACAGGGAGGTACATCCATCGATCTGCACGTTATCAAAATGACGGCTCAGGATGAAGCGTTTTTAGCCAATTTAGTTGATATGCTAATCCCAGAAACGGATTCACCAGGAGGTAAAAAGTTAAATCTCCACCTCTTTGTGATGAAGATGGTCGATGATTGTCATTCTCCTGAAGACCAAAAAGCTTTCCTCGAGGGGCTAGCTATAGCGAGGAAAGAACTGGACGGGAAGTCTCCTGACCATCTAAAAACTTATTTTGAAGGTCAGGAGAAAGCTGAAGAGAAATCCCCCTTTTATGGAATTTTCAAAAGAAGGACTATACAAGGGTACTTGAACTCTGAGTATGTCATGAAAAACAAGCTCATATATGAGTTAGTGCCGGGGCGCTACAATGGGGAAATGAAAATCATTGCATAATAAGGAATCGTTTGAATGGCAAATATTAATACACGGAGTGTACAGGAGAGAACATACGATGCTATTGTAATTGGATCGGGTATCAGCGGTGGATGGGCAGCGAAAGAGCTATGTGAAAAAGGATTGAAGACCTTGGTTTTGGAACGTGGGAGAGATGTAAAGCACGTAAAAGATTATCCAACAACGAACCTCTATCCTTGGGAATTCGAACACCGTGGCGAGATGCCCTATCAGGTAAAGCAAGATAACCCCGTTGTTAATCGATGCTATGCTTTCCATGAAGATGCTGCACATTTTTTTGTAAAGGATAATGAACATCCTTATATACAAGAGAAACCTTTTGATTGGATAAGAGGATATCAGGTAGGGGGCAAGTCTCTTTTGTGGGCTAGGCAGACACAGCGTTGGTCTGACTTTGATTTTGATGGACCTGCTCGCGACGGATTTGCGGTAGATTGGCCTATACGCTATGCCGACCTAAAGCCATGGTACGACTATGTCGAACGATTTGCGGGTATAGCAGGCGATAAAGACGGGCTTCCAGAGCTCCCAGATGGAGAGTTTTTACCGGGATATCCATTGAATATCGTCGAAAAGTATTTTCAACAGACTATGCGGGCAAAGTTTCCGGAACGTAAGGTAATATCTGCACGTTGTGCGCATCTATCGAAACCGAACCAAATACATTTGGATCAAGGGCGTGTGCAGTGTCAAAATCGAACCTTATGTCAACGAGGATGTCCCTTTGGTGGTTATTTTAGCTCCAATGCATCTACTATACCTTGGGCTGCAAAAACAGGTAATATGACCTTGCGCCCTCTTTCTGTCGTTCATTCTATATTGTATGATGATGACAAAGGGAAGGCGATAGGCGCGCGCGTATTGGATACTGAAACGAAGGAAGAAATCGATTTTTATGCAAAGGTGATTTTTGTCAATGCTGCCGCACTTAATACGAATTTGATCCTCTTGAATTCAAGATCCAAACGCTTTGAGAATGGATTAGGAAATGATAGCGGAACGTTGGGTAAGTATGTCGCTTTTCACAACTATAGTGCGCGTATATATGCCGAATATGAAGGCTATCTCGATTATACTACTGATGGCCGTAATCCTGCAGGAGGAGGATATATTCCGAGATTCCGAAACCTACACAAACAAGAGACAGATTTTTTGAGAGGGTACGCTGCGGGCTTCGGAGCTTATCGTTCCAAAAATGCAGATCAGTCTGGCTATGGGGAGTCTCTTAAGAATAATCTATTGAATCCGCAGTATGGTATTTGGGGGGTAGGGTCCCATATGATGGGCGAGACCATTCCTAAAGAATCCGGACAGGTTACTTTGGACGACAGCCGGAAAGATGCTTGGGATATACCTTTATTGAAGATTGCGGTAGATTATGACGATAACGATGCAAAGATGAAGAAGGATTACTTAGAGCAGATGACAGCGATGTTTGAAACAGCTGGCTTTACCAATATCCAGCAACATGATCAAGGGCAGTCGCCAGGATTGGATATACATGAAATGGGTGGAGCGCGTATGGGCCACGATCCTAAAACATCCGTACTTAATAAATGGAACCAAATGCATGCTGTACCGAATGTATTTGTGACAGATGGTGCCGCGATGACCTCAACTTCAACTCAAAATCCTTCGTTAACCTATATGGCTTTTTCTGCAAGAGCTGTAGATTATGCGATACGGGAAATGAAAAAAGGAAATATATAGAAAAGCCCTTTAAGGCTACTATCGCTAACAAAAAGGCTCCCTCTTCATGATCATGAAGAGGGAGCCTTTTTGTTTTGAAACTTTCTATTTTTTTCGAACTACTATATGTGAAGCATCTCTTTATATTAATATAGTGTAAAAAAGGTTTGTGTTTTTCGAGCTAAAACAATTAACTTTAATCTAACCGGAAAAACATGCCGATATTTTGGCTTTTATTTAACTGCAACATTATTTGAGTCATTCTTTGATTTGAAAAGGTTTCCAAGATAGAAGCAATCTCGGACTAATTATAAATAATAATTGAAGAGCTGGAAAATTATATAGGCACTACAACTGAAGTGTTGGATGAAATATAAAACGTTTTAGCTTTACAAACACACAACTATACTATAAACAACTATCTAACTAACATGAAACATTACATGAAACATGATTGGCCTGTAGGTCGTCGGTCGAGGTGGTGGATTGTCCCACTTTCTCTTTTGGCTCTAAATTATGCCTCTGCATCTCCCAGCAGATTGGTCCCGAATGAAAATGAGCGTGTTTATCTGTCAAATGCTACACAGGAGTCGATCAGCGGTCGAGTGTTTGATGCGCAGACCAAAAGCCCTTTGGCGGGTGTGACTGTCACAGTAAAAGGTACAACGGTGAGCGCCCAGACGGATGAAAACGGGAACTTCACCTTAAATGCAAAGGTTGGTGACACCTTGCAGGTTTCGTATGTGGGCTTTAAGAAATCGGAAGTGCCTATAACATTACCCTCAGGAATTACTATTAACCTAACTTCTGAAAGTGAGGCTTTAGAAGAGGTTGTGGTGGTGGGTTACGGAACCATGCGTAAGTCAGATGTGACCGGATCTATTTCCATAGCTAAAGGCGAAGATATGATTAAAACCCAAAGTTTTAGTGCACTGGAAAATCTAAGAGGAAAGGCTGCAGGTGTAAATATTTTTTCTAATTCGAGCCAGCCGGGAGCTTACGCCAATAGGGTGGTGATTCGAGGAAACTCTACGATTACTTCTTCCTCTAATCCCTTATATGTCGTGGATGGAGTCGTAATGGAAGATTTTCATCTTTTGAATCCTAATGATATCGCACGGATAGAGGTGCTGAAAGATGCATCTTCTGCCGCTATTTATGGTGCGAGAGGGGCAAATGGGGTCATTATGGTCACGACAAAACGAGGAAGTAAAGATGGTCGGAAGACACTTAGCTATCAAGGTTCAGCGGGTGTGAGTTCTGTCGCACGCTATATGGATTTGTTGAATGCGCAGGAGTGGACAGATGCCTTTATGATAGGTCTGGAAAACGAAAATAAGTATCAAGGAAAGAATTGGTCTTTAGACAGGACTACTTGGTTTACGGATCAGAACTACTTTGATGCCGGCGGCAACCCGATATACGATACGGATTGGCAAAGGGAAGCGAGTAGAACCGCAATTTCCCAAAATCACCAAGTGAACATACAACAAGGCGACGAGAGCTCCTCAGTAGGTGCTTTCTTAAATTATAGCGATCAACAAGGGGTATTGTTGAATACGTTTAGTAAACGTGTCAATGGTAAGTTGGCCTATGATGCAAAACCTGCAAAATGGTTATCGACAAACGTCAATCTGTTAGTGAATCATACTTGGGGTCGATATACACCAGAGGATGGCGGTGGACAGGAAGCAAGACGAACTATGATTGAAATGCTGCCTTGGCTGCCCGTACGTGATGTGAATGGAGATTATACCTCTTCGTCTTCCTCTAATATGGCCGACGCCTTTGGATTCGAGGGTATGGCAAATCCAGTATCTATTTTGGACCTTCAAAAGCGTATGCGATATAATACCCAGATTTTTGGAAATGCGGCGTTAACCTTCCACCTTATGGAGGGGTTAGATTTAAAAACACAATTTGGTGTGGATAGCCACAAAAAGGATTACAAGGGATATTCATCCATTCTCCTTAATAATATTTCTCGACCAAATGGCTGGGCAGAGATTGAAAATACCAATACACTCTATTGGCAAGAAGAGACCTATCTAACATATAATAAGACTATAGATCGTCACCGGATCAATGGGATGGTAGGGTTGTCTTGGCAGGAACGAACCTACAGCATCGATCGGTCTAGAACGGAAGGATTTGGTGATGATTTCTACGAGTGGAATAATATGGGGGTAGGAACCACACCTGGGGCTCCGACATCAGATTGGAGTAGATGGGCTATGAACTCTTATTTTTTGCGTATGGCTTATACGTATAACGATCGTTATTCAGCAACAGTGACAGGTCGTTACGACGGATCTTCAAGATTCGGGAAGAATAATAAATATGCTTTCTTCCCATCCGTTGGATTTGCGTGGAATGCGTCAAATGAAGATTTTCTAAGGGATAATAGTACAATCAGTAATTTGAAATTTCACACCAGCTATGGGCTGACCGGAAATTCGGAGATTAACCCCTATGAGTCGATCGCAAAAACAAGGGCTGGTACCATTTTGTTGAATGGGTCACGTGCACCATTTTCATATCTTAATAACATCGCAAATGATGATCTTAAGTGGGAAAAGACGGCGCAGTATGACGTGGGGGTAGAACTCGGACTATTTGCCAATAGATTAAATTTTGATGTGTCCTACTACCAAAAGAAGACCACAGACCTCTTGTTGGAAGTACCGCTTCCACGCACAACGGGATATAAGTCGGTATTGATGAATGTCGGGTCTGTGCAAAATCGTGGTTTAGATATTATGGTCAGTGCCTCACCAGTAAAAAATGAATTATTTAGTTGGAATACCAGCTTGAATATGAATTACAATAAGAATGAAGTGTTGAAACTCGGAGAGAATAATGCAGATATCCTGCGCAATGAATGGGTCGGGGGTGCAAATGGTATTATCCGCGTGGGCGAAAACATGAATAGCTTCTATGGATATAAGCGCTATGGTATATATACCATCCAAGATTACGAGGCCGGTGAAGCTACCTTGGCACAGGTAGGTAGGCCTAAGCGTTCGAAAGAGAAGGAAATCTTGGGTAAGGGAACACCTGACTGGACTGGAAGTTTTATCAATACATTTAATTATAAAAACTTTGATTTGACTTTGGATTTGCAATTTGTATATGGCGTGGAGACCATGCAGCAGTTCTACCACTCTACCTATGATCGCTTCGGTATTACCAATGGATTAAAGGAAATACTTACCGATGCCTACAATGGATCTAATCCTAATACGATGCAACAGGCTATCTACTTGACTAATTCTGGACATGCGGGTCAAGATACTAATGTAGACTCGTCGTGGGTCGTAGATGGTTCTTTCCTGCGAGTAAACCTTCTTCAATTGGGCTATACGTTTGCCCCTAATTTATGCAAATCAATTGGTATCTCTGGATTGCGGGTGTATGGTAGCGCTAACAATCCTTGGCTTTTGATGTCAGATGATTTTAAAGGATACGATCCAGAAAGCACATCGCAAGGGGATAACAATAAGTTCGGTCAAAATGTGACCTTCTTTTCTTATCCGAGAGCCAAAACCTTTACGCTGGGATTAAATGTAACTTTATAAGATTTAAGGAGAATAATAAGATGAAAATATATATAACAGGGCTTATGCTGATTGCTGGCCTATTATCCTTTACTTCATGTAGCGATTTTCTAGATGAAGAACCAAAATACTCTATACCATCACAAGAGTACTATAAGACGGAAACGCAGGCTCGAGCAAATGTTAATGCGCTGTACCGTCGAGGAGCTCCTCAACGTTATTCGGATGCTGCAAGTGCCTACGTAGGGCCAAACGCTTCTATCCCCACTATGCTGACTGGATATTTTACCAATAGTTATGAAGGGCAAGAATTGGTCTGTCTGTACGCTAAAGAGTTGACACGTCAGCAACACACCAGCGTAATATCACCGACGATGAATAGTATATGGGATAGCTGCTATGCAGCCATCAATACGGCTAATGGAGCCATTAAGTATATCCCAGGGATTAAAATGGAGGCTGCAAATGTAGACAAGTTGGTCGCTGAGGCAAAATTTTTCCGGGCCTATAACTATTTCTATCTGATTAAGACGTTTGGAGATGTGCCATTAGTGGTAGAGCCTTATGAAAAGTTAGAAAACCTTTATCCAGAGAGAAACACTACTGCATCTGTATATGCTGTAATTGAGGCCGACTTAAAGGAAGCGGTAGAAAAATTACCTGCAACTACTTTCTTGGCAAATGCCCGTCGCATTACAAAGTACGCGGCGGCTATGGCACTTGCCAATGTGTATTTACAGCAAAATAAATTTGCTGATGCGGCTACTTATGCAAAGATAGTAACCAGTTCAACACATAAACTAACACCTAATGGGGATTATGGCACTAACAGTGCGTTTAATAAGTTGCGCACCACTGATGATTTGGATGAGGTGATTTATGCTCAAGAATTCGATGCCGGGATTCGTAATAGTAGTTGGTGGCCTACCTATGCCTTCAGTTCTTCCGCTACAGCTGTTTTTACATCTTATTCTATCTTTGAGCGGGTGTTTGGTCCGACGGATCGTTTCCTAAATGTATATGGTGTCAATGATTTGCGTATAAAACCCAATCAGTTTTTTCACTGGGAGTATACACACCCTACTACGGGAAAAAAATGGACTTCTCAAGCGGTCGGTGTGTGGTATTATTTTGACGAAGCGGCAGTACTCGGTGCTGGACAAGGAACTAAAGACTGGAATTTCTATCGTTTCTCAGAAGCGCTGTTAATAGCGGCTGAAGCCATTGCGAAAAGCACGGGAGTGACCGCTGAAGCCGCAGGATACCTTGCTCAGGTTCGATCGAGAGCTGATGTTACCGGCAAGACTGTGGCAGAGTACACGAGCGAATTGCAGGTTTTGTCAGTCGATAGATTTGTTGAAGAGTGTTGGACAGAGCGACTACGTGAGTTGCCATTGGAATTTAAGATGTGGGATGATTGTCTGAGGACAGGTAAATTTCCAGTTATCTCACCAACGGAGAAAGGAAAGGTCGAGTATCAGACACTGATTGGTGCAAAGAACGGATTTGGAGCAACTTTCAAGGAGTCAGATCTTCTTTGGCCAATATCACCAGATGAGTTGCAACGCAATAATAGTCTGAAGCAAAATCCGGGCTATAATTAGTAATTCTGTAGAATAAATAAAGGGATGCTGATTCCGGTGTCCCTTTATTTAATAGAGGTGGTAATCATATGATAGAGTCTGTGGCCTATCATATGATTATATTTTGTATTTGTCGTCGGGATGAGGTAGTCTTACTGACTACAAGCTCTTTTCGACTAGGGCTAGTGCTTTATCCAAGTGTTCGACAGTCACATTTAAATGTGGTCTGAAGCGAATGCTTTTCTCTCCACATCCTAATATCAAGAGTTTATTGGCCATTGTATTTTTTACAAATTGATTTCGTTTAGCCTCTGTTTCGAAATCAAAGGCCACTAAAAGACCCTTGCCCCTTATGTTTTGAATTTGAGGGTACCCTACAGCCAAATTTTCTAATTTTTCAAGTAGGTAATGGCCTAGCTTTTCAGCATGATGGACGAGATTGTCGCGCTCAATGACTTCTAAGATTAGCTTAAAACGGACCATATCCACTAGGTTGCCACCAAATGTAGAGTTGATACGACTTGATTCTTGGAATACATGGTGAGCCACTTGGTCAAATTTGTTACGGTTGGCCAACAGTCCACATACTTGGGATTTTTTACCAAATGCAATGATATCTGGTAAGATGCCATAATGTTCGTACGCCCACATCTTACCGGTCATTCCTAATCCGGTTTGTACTTCATCCAAAATGAATATAATGTTATGCTGATCACAGATAGTCCTTAATTTTTTGAAAAACTCTTTTCGGAAATGATTATCTCCACCTTCGGCCTGAATTGGTTCTATTATTAGGCAGGCAATGTCATTCGGATTTTTGGCAATGGCTGTTTCTATTTCGTGGATTGCTTGTTGTTCCGATTTGATTGTTTCGGCGACTCCCTCTTCGGTCAATGGAAAATGAAGCTTCGGGTTGATGATACGTGGCCAGTCAAACTTGGGAAAGTACATGTATTTCCGAGGATCCTTGGTGTTGGTCAACGAGAGTGTATAGCCCGTACGGCCATGAAAGGCCTGTTTAAAATGGATGACCTGACTGGCTTCCTGCTGGATCCCGTGAGATAAATTAAACCTGGTTTTCCAGTCAAAGGCAGCTTTTAATGCGTTTTCCACCGCAAGAGCTCCGCCATCTATAAAGAAACAATAGCTAAGTTCCTTGGGGATGGCTACACGATCGAAGGTGTCAACAAAATCTGCAAATTCTATTGGATATATATCCGATAAAGCTAATTTGTTGATCGCCACCTTTTTGAGAAGGTCGGTGTTGTTGACAATGTGGGGGTGATTATACCCAATAGGGGAAGAGGCAAACATACTAAACATGTCCAGATACTCCACCCCATGGATGTCTACGATATAGGAGTCGTGAGACTTCTCTAAGTCGATAACCATAGGTAGCCCATCTGCCAATATATGCTTGGATAATCTTTCGTGAACTGTTGCTGTCATAATTCTTATATTTATAAACGAGGCTATATATGATGTTATAAATTGAAGGTAATGCCTTGGGCAAGTGGTAAGTCAGTAGTATAGTTGATCGTATTGGTCTGCCTACGCATGTAGAGTTTCCAGGCGTCCGATCCAGATTCACGTCCTCCGCCTGTTTCTTTCTCCCCACCAAAGGCTCCCCCTATTTCGGCACCTGAAGTCCCAATGTTGACATTTGCAATCCCACAGTCGGATCCCTTATTGCTGAGGAATAGCTCGGCTTCACGTAAGTCGGACGTCATGATCGCGGAGGAAAGGCCTTGTACGACATCGTTCTGTAGAGCGATTGCTTGCTGTACTTCACCGTTATATTTGATAAGATATAAGATGGGGGCAAAGGTTTCGGTCTGTACGATATCGTAGTGGTTTTCGACTTCCGCAATCACGGGTTTGACATAACAGCCGCTTTCATACCCCTCTCCGGACAAAATACCTCCTTCTACGAGTATTTGACCGCCCTGGGTTTTTATTTTTTCAATAGCCGCTGTATAAGTTTCTACTGCTGCTTTATCAATGAGTGGGCCCATATGGTTTTCGACATCTAGCGGATCTCCGATGTGTATTTGAGCGTAAGCGGTTACTAAGGCTGCCTTTACTTT
Organism: Sphingobacteriaceae bacterium DW12; assembly: GCA_000783305.1. GTDB lineage: Bacteria > Bacteroidota > Bacteroidia > Sphingobacteriales > Sphingobacteriaceae > Sphingobacterium. The sequence goes on from JROE01000013.1 coordinate 275,746, forward strand.
GTTATAAATGTCTTCGTGGATGATAAGTCTTCGGGTACTCGTGCAACGTTGACCAGCGGTACCTACGGCTCCAAATACCGCTCCTATGATGGTCATCTTAAGGTCGGCATTGGGTGTTACGATGATTGCATTGTTTCCTCCCAGTTCCAGAAGGGACTTGCCCAATCGTTCGGCAACGGTTACAGCTACGGCACGCCCCATACGGGTGGAGCCCGTAGCGGATACCAGTGCGATACGTTTGTCAGCGCTTATCCATTTGCCGATTTCAGCGTCACCGGTGACAACCGATGAAATACCCTCGGGAAGGTTATTGTTCTTCAGGATCTCGACAAGGATATGTTGGCAGGCTAGTGCGCAGACGGGTGTTTTTTCGCTTGGTTTCCAGATGACAACGTCGCCACATACCAATGCCAATGTTGCATTCCATGACCATACTGCTACGGGAAAGTTGAAAGCGGTGATAATACCTACCAATCCAAGTGGATGGTATTGGTCATACATGCGGTGTCCAGGACGTTCGGAATGTATAGTGTTGCCATATAATTGGCGGGATAAGCCAACTGCAAAATCGCAGATGTCAATCATTTCTTGTACTTCTCCCAAGCCTTCTTGGTAGGATTTGCCCATCTCATAAGAAACGAGCTTACCCAACACAGGTTTAAGTTCCCTGAGTTTGTTACCTAGTTGACGGACAATTTCGCCTCGTTTGGGCGCGGGAATATCTTTCCACAGTTGTGCTGCCGTTGTGGCGGTCTGGATGACGTCTTCATATTCGGGATAGGTGGTCGAGGTAACTTTTGCAATTTCCTTGCCATCGACTGGAGAAAACGAAGTGATCAATTCGCCAGAAGCAAACCAATTGGTGCCGGTGGACGTGCCTGGGTTTTCTTCCTTAATCCCTAATTTTTCTAATTCTTTTTTAATCATGGATTCCATTATTGTTCGTTTGTTTTTTAAAAATAGGGAATAATTTTCTGAATTTATAATAATTATATGAATATAATTTGTTTTATATTGCCGTCTAAATAATGTGTATCTTTAAACTTAATCTCGAACATATCTGTCTCTGTGAAATATCCATTTGGCACAGATTGGGCAAATATGAATGATTGGGAAAGAGCATGAATAGCTGTTAAAATAGGGTTATAACATAGTTGGGATTCGGACGATGGGTCCTAAAGTAATTATATAGATATGAAAGAGGTCGACTATTTTCAGGTGCAAGAACTGCTGTCAGAAGAACATTTGATGATTCAGGGTATGATTCGTGAATTCATCAACAGAGAGGTAAAGCCCTTTATTGATGTCGCTGCCCAAGAGCACCGGGAATTGTCAGGACTTATGTTGAAGTTGGGGGCAGTAGGTGCATTGGGATCTTATATTCCTCAAAAATACGGTGGGGCTGGTTTAGATCAAATTGCATATGGTCTTATCATGCAAGAATTGGAAGCAGGGGATTCGGCAGTTCGTTCCGCTGCATCGGTGCAGTCGTCTTTGGTGATGTTTCCGATTTATACATATGGCAGTGAGGAGCAACGTGTGAAATATTTGCCCAAATTGGCGAAGGGGGAGTGGATTGGGAGCTTTGGCTTGACCGAACCTAACCATGGTTCAGATCCAGCACGCATGGAAACGAAACTTGTAAAATCGGAAACGGGTTACCTCCTGAATGGAGCGAAAATGTGGATTACAAATGCCCCCGTTTGCGATTTGGCAGTGGTATGGGCCAAAGATGAAGAGGATAGGATAAGAGGGGTAATCGTGGAGCGGACAATGGTGGGTTTTAGCACGCCAAAGACGGAAAATAAATGGTCATTACGGGCTTCTATGACAGGAGAGTTGATTTTTAACGATGTGTATATCCCAGGGGAAAATGTACTTCCAGATGTGCAGTCTATGAAGGGGCCGTTGTCTTGTCTTAACTCTGCTCGATACGGGATATCTTGGGGGGTTATTGGTGCTGCGATAGATTGTTACCAAACTGCACTGAAGTATGCTATGGAAAGAGAGCAGTTTGGTAGGCCGATTGCAGCCTATCAATTACAGCAGAAGAAATTAGCTGAGTTTTTGACGGAGATTACTAAGGCGCAATTGATGTCTTGGCGATTGGGCGTATTAAAGAATGAAGGCCGCGCTACACCACAGCAGATTTCCATGGCTAAACGTAACAATGTGAATATGGCGCTACAAATCGCGAGAGAGTCTAGGCAACTTTTAGGCGCTATGGGTATTGTGGGAGACTTTCCAATTATGCGGCACATGATGAATTTGGAATCTGTCATCACTTATGAAGGAACGCATGATATCCATCTGTTAATTACTGGGCAAGATATCACGGGCTTTAGTGCCTTTTAGGGGGCGATTGTATTGCTGGGGAGTTGTATTTGTCTTCAATGGTAATTTTTGTATTTTAGACCTTTCAACTAAAACTAAATCGTGGTGAAAGAAAATCTATTCCTTTTTGTCTGTGTTGGCTTATTGTCTTTTTGGGGATGCGCCGTTAAGAAAACGGATGAGCAATCAAGTGTGAAGACAGTCCATGGTTGGAAATCTTTGTTTAATGGGAAGGACATTAAGGATTGGAATGTCAAGATTCATCATCATGATTTTGGTGTAAATTATGGTAACACTTTTCGGGTAGAGGATGGAGCGATTCAGGTGCGCTACGACCAATACGGAGATTTTAATGAACAATATGGTCATCTCTATTATAAAACACCGTATTCATATTATCATCTAAAATTGGAATACCGCTTTGTAGGCGAGTTGCATAAAGGTGCTCCTGATTATACTCTGCGGAATAGTGGTGTAATGTTTCATTCTCAGGATCCGAAATCCATGCCTAAGGAGCAAGATTGGCCGATTTCAGTGGAAATGCAATTTTTGGGCGGGTTGAGCGACGGAAATCCAAGACCTACCGGTAACATGTGCTCACCTGGTACCAATGTGGTTTATCAGGGGAAGATTGCAGCGTCTCATTGTTTAAACTCTACTTCGAAAACATATGATGGGGACCAATGGGTAAGAGCAGAGCTAATTGTCCTCGGGGATTCGTTGATTACGCATATTATAGAAGGCGATACGGTTCTTCAGTATTCCAAGCCCCAAATAGGTGGAGGTGTAGCTAATCGCTATGATCCTAAACTTAAAATCGATGGACGACTGTTAAAGAGTGGTTATATTGCGCTACAGAGCGAGGGGCAGCCTGTGGATTTTAAAAATATACAGATTAAGGACCTGTCATCTGCGTATAAGTAATTCTATTTCCATTTGCCCCTAAGCGATGGTTTCTCTTGTCTTTTTTGCTTAAAAATGACTTTGTCCCTATGTAAAGCGGATGTTGCTTCGGTTTTTTTAAAAATATCTCTCCTATTATCAACCCGTTACCAGTTTTAGGTAAAAAACTTTGTTTGAAAGTTTGGAAGTGGTTGGTTGAAAGTTGTACCTTTGCACCACTCCGCAAGGGAGGTATGGTCCGATCGCGAGGTCGTTCCGTTTGAAATAAGGGATGTGCGACGAGTTCCCGCGAACTATTTTAAAAT
>JROE01000014.1 GCA_000783305.1 Sphingobacteriaceae bacterium DW12
ATCCGTTTGACGCCGGTCTGTGATCCTTATACGGCTTTGATAATATGACAAAATTTATTTTTCACTAAACCTATCATTACTTCTTCTTTTTACTTTCTAGACTCTTGGCTGTGGTTTCAATAAAGGCAACAAAATCCTTCTCCACGTTGGATAATTCGTTTTTGGTTTTTTCCTTGTACTTGGTATATTCAAGCTCGGCCTTTTTCACCGCTTGATCATGGCTAATCGCTCCCGCATGTTGCAATACGTCATTGCCAACCATTCGCAGGAAATCATCTAGCCGTGTTATCCAGTCTTGCATATACATGGGCTTGCGATTGAGTGCTTGTAGCTCGGCTAGCTCGAGATATGTCGTTACTGTACGGTTGAGAATATTAAGTTCATCTTCTGTTAGGTAATTTTTAGCGACTTGTACTTCTTGCTTGTTTGGCTGGTCGCCTTTAAAGTTGGTTAGTCCAAGATTCGGCTTGTCCGCGTCGATACGCTTATAAATAATCTCTGCGGCGGTATGTCCATGTGTAGCAAAGTGCATCTTGTTTTGCACAGTCTTGAAAAACAGTTGAGATACTTCTGTCTTGGGGTCGTAATCGATACTGGTGGCATAGATGTCCAATACTTTGCGCCAAAAAAACCTTTTCGGATGAGCGTATATCGCGGATGCGAGCCAATAACTCATCGAAGTAATTGCCTCCTCCGGCTTGCTTGAGCAGCTCATCATTCATCGTAAAGCCCTTGACGATATACTCACGCAAACGTGCCGTAGCCCATTGACGGAACTTGGTGCCCTGATGGCTCTTGACACGGTAGCCTACGGAGATAATGACGTCGAGGTTGTAGTAAATCGTTTCATAGTTTTTCCCGTCGGCCGCAGTTGTTCGGAATTTCCGAACAACTGAAATTTCGTCCAATTCGCCCTCCTCAAAAACATGTTTAATATGTTCGCTAACAGTGGATTTTGACTTTTGAAACAACTCACACAATTGTGCCTGCGTCAACCATACCGTCTCATTTTCCAGACGGGTCTCTATTAAGCAGGCCTTCGATGAGGAAGAGATTAAGAAAACTACTTAATTCTCTTGAGAAGTCATTTGCTAATGAAACATACTATCAACAAAGTGTAGAATATCATCGTGCGAATGAATGGGAACTGGCAATTGAGTGCCTGAAGGAATTAGGTGGTATGGGTGTCCCAGAATTCCCGAAAGAAATGTGGGCAGAACTATGCCTACTAGCTGCCGAAATGAGGCTTGACAACAGCAAAAACTATTGTCGTGAACAAATAGACCCAATAGCAGCCAACACTCAAAAAAAAGACCAGGTTGATGAACTGGGATTTACCAGCGCTGAATTGGAAGAATATGACAAGTACGTCAAGTTCTATTATACCAATATCATCAATTCGCTCATCCTGTACACTTATAAATCGGCAGAACTAGACGGGATGGCATATATCCTCGTCGACCCATTGGCAGAGCTGTATGAGGAACTGGAATACGCATATACCCCGGTATGCTTCGAAACTGTATTCAGGAATGATTTAATATCACTAATCCTTAAACAAGAGCTTCTGACTTTCAAAACTAAGGTCAATCAGATACCCGCCGAAATATGGGAATGGGAATATCTGGACGAACACCCTACATGGGTACAGATAAGAGTGGATGCTGAAGAAATATTAGGTAAGATGGGAATAACCTACCGGATGTATGACGACTCATTCACCACAATAATATCGTCAACTGGAAAGCAAATTCGAGTCATTACTCGATAAGGGAAAAGTTAAATTTGACTCATCCGAGAGACTTCGGTATTTACATAGCTCACCAGTTGGAAATCTAATTCAAACAAGAACATCTAAAGAAGGACATCCAATATTTCAAGAAACAACGGACGAGTGGCTTGATTCGGAAAGTCAAAAATCTAAAGCGTTTATTTGGCCTTAAAAAGAAAACTCCAAATCCCCATTTGCTAGGAATAGTTTAGTACCTGGGTGCCTTACAATACCTAACCCAAACCGACAATTGGCTTTACAGCATTTTTATAGGCAGTGTATATTTTTTTATTGTAGGTAGCGACTTTAACATCTAGGCCACTATAATCTCCATCATCGGTTATGAGTATTGCGTCGTGCTGTTTAGCAAATAAATAAATATAATTGTCATTAAAATCAAGTTGGTCGGGCGGAAAATCAGTCAATAAACCATAGTTGTATTTCATCAACTCCTTAAGCTCTAATTTTTCTGTTTCTATATAATTCCCTAAATCTTCCTTAAGTAGCTTATACTTCTTTAGGAAATCGCCTGATTGTCTATAGTTCGCTTTATAATATTTTCCAAAATCTGCAGGTTTGCCCTCTTTTTCATATTGCTTATAAGCATGAAACCGAAGCCAACGGTTCGCAATCTCGCTAATCTGAAGTGGCGATATAAAAATTTTACAGCTGTCGGATTTCATGATTTTGGAGAAATAGGTTTTATAGTGATCCGACAGACTATCTTCAAAGCCCAAAATAGGTAACCAGATATTGCTGTCTAAAACAAAAAAATCTCCATCAGCAGGTGAAGGAGAATGTTGCAAAAATATCATAGCGATATACGTTGGATAGTTATTAAGCGAAATCTAACTCTCTATACGCCTGATAATTCTCTCTATTTTCAAAATTATCCCACATATCATTAAATTTATCCATGAAACTAGATATCTGCGTGTAGTTAGATGGTTGAAAATTGTGACGGGTTACCTCGGTTCCATATTTCGCTAACAACTTACCAAAAGATGCGTTTAGAAATAGTGTAGATAATCGATTAACATCTTTAAAGTCTATTTCAATCGGCCGATGATTCTTCTCGTACAATTTTTGAGCCTCCGAAAAAACTAAAAGCCCATCGTCATGCAATAAAGCATTCTTACTATTGATAATATTGTAAATATTGATTCTCATTTTGATTTGGGTGATAATAATATCTATAATAATATATTACTTAATACTAAAACAATGCCAAATAGATTCTATTATTGTCTGCAAAGATACGATTTAATTTGTAATTTGTCTTTGCTTCAATTGGTTATCTATAAATTTAGCGTTTTTTTGTTAAATTCCAAATTAATAACCGCTCCTTGGAAAAAATGTTTTAGCGGCATTAATCCTTCTGGATAAAGTAAGGGTTTTTGTTCAAAAGTCTCACTGCACCACATACTATCTCCTGAAATGATTTGCAACTTTCCTTTACTATCCGCAACGTAATTCTTCAGGCCAATTAGCCCCGTGCCCCCTGGTGCATCAGGTTTCGAGCTGTTACCATTAATAGCCCATTTTATTGCTTGGTCAAAAGAGGTTATCTCGGGTTTTAATCCATTTATATTTTCTAAAAAGCCTATACCTAGGTCGCAGATAGTAAATTTAACTACACCTAAGCGTGGATAAAATTGTCCGCAAACGTAAAATGGCATATCAGTAAAAGCATGCTTATCGATATTGGCATACAATTCGCCTAGGTCATCCATTAACTTGTCTATAACATCGTCGGAAAACCGAGGCATAGCCTCGTGCTTAAGGACTTCATTTTCGACGTAATCAATAAAACCATCTTTATCTTTTACTTCAAAACCTTTAAAAGGGATACAGGATTTCCTTTTGGTAGCTTTGGTTAGGTGTACCGGCAAAAACTCATTATGAATAAATATATTAAATTTTGATTCAACATCTTCTTCTTGAATAGAAAAGGTCAATCCATTAGTTGCATTTAATCTATAAAGTAACGCGCCTAAAAAAGCGCACAAATTGCCATCAAACCATTCTAGGTTCTTCAAACAAATCTCTATAGTCGATTTATTATATGCGGAGCATTGGTTGTAAAACTCCAATAATTGATTGATACCCGTTCGATCAGAATATATTGCTGAAGTCCCTAAAGAAATCTTAACTTTATTTTCGGTTAATATGGTCACTCTTATTTAGTTGTCATAATTGATACACAAAGATAATTATATTTAGCCATTTTTGATACTAACAAGTGCTTTTTCCAAATTAACACATCCTTCTAGCCAACATTACGGTCTCTCATATTCCAATATATTATTAAAGACATACATTTGAAAAGGTACAACATAAGGTTGCTCATTTTTGAAAAAACATTGGGTAGACTTACTTGTACTACTTCCATATAATAATCGGTTCTTCCCTAAGAGAATTGAAAATCAATAGTAATCAAAAATCTTGTATAAAAATACAATGTAAATACTTGCTTACGCTACGGGAAACCGTAAAGAGGTGCGACGGCTAATATATACTTAAGAAATATGCATCAATTACCACTGGTCCGATTTTGACCTTCGTCAATGTTTCTTACGTATTTTTATTGCAACTTTAACTTTCAATAATGTTATATATACGATTACAATGATACTCGCAGACTTAATCCAAAAGATAACAGTGCTCAATGCGGAGCAATTAGCCACTGTAATTTCATACTTTAAACCCGTTGAAGTAAAGAAAAACGAACAGTTGCTTGAGTATGGCGCGGTAGCAAACCGGCTCTTTTTTATTAACAAGGGCTGTCTTCGATTGTATTATTCTAATGATGATCAAAGTATCATTACAAGGTTCATGGCATTTGAAAATACGTTCCTAACTTCTATTGTAAGCTTTATTTCCAGAACCCCTTCAGCAGAATATATTCAGGCAGTGGAAACATCAGAACTTTTAGTTATTACATACGAGGACTTCTCTTATTTAAGAAAAACTATACCTGAATGGGACAAGATGTATATTCATATACTGGAATACGGATTAACGGTGATAACTTCCAAATTAGGTAATCTGCTCACACAGAGTGCCACTGAACGCTATCGCAATCTGCTTAAAAACAATCCTGAACTTATTCAAAGGTTGTCCAACTCCAATCTCGCGGCCTACATGAACATATCGCCGGAAACGCTCAGCAGGCTAAAGTCTCAGCGATAGCAGCTGAATGAACCAAATCTATATATATCACCTATCCTGTCAAATGTACAGGTACACATAAATATTCAATATGAGAAGTGACGAAGTAAAAAAGGGACATCAAAGAACACCACATAGAGCATTGTTCCGAGCTACAGGATTAAAAGACGAAGATTTTGCAAAGCCATTTATCGGTGTGGCAAACTCATTTATAGAAATCATTCCAGGGCATTTTTTTCTAAATAAAGTAGCTGAGATCATAAAAGATGAAATCAGAAGAAATGGATGTGTTCCATTCGAATTTAATACCATTGGTGTTGATGATGGTATTGCTATGGGCCATGATGGGATGCTGTTTTCACTACCCAGCAGAGAACTGATTGCAAACTCGATAGAGACGGTGATGAATGCGCACAAACTTGACGCAATGATAGCGATCCCCAACTGTGACAAGATCGTTCCGGGAATGATCATGGGTGCACTTCGAGTGAATGTGCCAACAATTTTTGTGAGCGGCGGCCCAATGGCCAAAGGATATAAAAAAGATGGAACCCCAATTGATCTGGCCACTGCTTTTGAAGCTGTAGGGAAACACGAAGCAGGAAAGATGAGTGATGAAGAACTTCTGGACATTGAATGTAATGCCTGCCCTAGCGGAGGAAGTTGTTCGGGCATGTTTACCGCAAATTCAATGAACACTTTAATGGAAGCTATGGGTATTGCGTTACCCGGAAACGGAACAATACTGGCTCAAACGAGCGAGCGTGAAGCACTTTACAGAAGTGCTGCGAAACGAATTTGTGAAATAGCAAAGGATGAGGTTGCTGGTGAAAAGTTCAAGCTAAAGAACATCCTGAACGAAAATTCCATCAGGAATGCCTTTGCTGTAGATATGGCAATGGGCGGAAGCTCAAATACAGTTTTACATATGCTGGCTATTTCTAATGAAGCGGATGTTAATTTTCAACTCAAAGACATCAATGCGATTTCTAAAAAAGTTGCTCATATTGCTAAGATATCCCCTAGTTTATCAACCGTACACATGGAAGACATTAATAAGGCTGGAGGAGTAAATGCAGTGATGAAGGAAATGACAAAAAGAGGTAATGCAGTTTTATTGGATAATTTGACAATCGGCGGGGAAACATTACTGGAAAAAATTGCGAATGCAGAGATCAAAGATGAAAATATCATCCGAACTATTGACAATCCTTACAGCCCGGTAGGCGGATTAGCCATTCTTTATGGCAATCTTGCTGAAGAAGGTGCTGTAATAAAAACAGCTGGTCTTACGGGTGCAAGGGTATTTACCGGTAAAGCAGTATGTTATGATGGACAAGATGAAGCTATTGCAGGAATACTGATGAAAGAAGTAAAGGCGGGTGATGTCGTGGTCATTAGATATGAAGGTCCTAAGGGCGGACCAGGCATGCAGGAAATGTTAACTCCTACAAGTTTGATCATGGGTATGGGATTAGGAAGTTCAGTTGCACTGATTACAGATGGAAGATTTAGCGGAGCAACAAGAGGGGCGTCAATCGGCCATGTATCGCCAGAAGCAGCAGAAGGCGGAATGATCGGCTTACTTAAGAACGGTGACGAAATCCATATCGACGTAGATAATTACATCTTATCTGTTAATTTGGATAATGAGGAGATTGCCAAACGGAAAGCAACGTTTGTGCCTATTAAAAAAACCTTGCAATCAAAGTGGCTTGGTCAGTATAGGTCATTGGTTACGAATGCAAGCAACGGTGCTGTTTTGAGATCAGATTTATAATGTTGGTTAATGGGAAGTTTCGGTTATCCTCCCTATAAATTCTCTTAGTTCGTTCGAGGAAAAGCTGGATAAGACAAATTGCATATCTATTGCAGGTAGTGATCCTGTGCTGACGGGGTGGCAAAAAAGTGGAATGGGGAAATTTAGCTATGTCATATTCAAACACAACTTGAAAGATGATATGATCGAAGATTATTAAGGAAACTGTAACTTGTTTTTTTTCAGCGGAATAATTCAATAAGATTTTTTATATTCAATTATTCAAATCATACGATTGTGAAAGAAATATTAAAAAATGCTGTGTAACCGAGCTGGGGGCGGGAACTTCCAAAATATCTTTGGCCTCAGGACGAAAAGAGCCTGCTTTTAATATGTTTCTTTTACTAGCTTTATGAGAATTACGCGAATGTACATTACAGAAAATAATGAACTGCTCATATGACGAATTACCAATTGAAAGATATCGACCCGGAGGACATTGAAGATGTATTGCTTATCGTTGAGAAATCCTTCAATATCCAGTTTACCAAATATGAATTACAGCATATCGACTGCTTTGGTGGCCTGTGTGACCATATCATTGGTAAAATTAACCTTGTACAAAAGGATGATTGTACTACTCAACAGGTATTCTACAAATTGCGTAATAGAATCTCAGCAACATGTGAAATAGAGAAAGCAATAATCTCACCCAAGCGAACAATAAATGAATTTCTGCCGAGAAAAGGGCGAATCAAGAGAATGCAGAAATTAGAGAAATCATTAGGATTTAAACTGAATATTATGCGACCAAAGCATTGGATATCAAATACGCTAGCAATCATTGCATTCTTATCATTTCTAGGCTTATTCTATAATTGGCGAATTGCATTGCTTGGTATTATATTTTCGATTTTGGGATTCTGGATAGCAAGTAAAACAGGCAGAGAGTTAGATAACAACACTGGGGCGACTTACAAAGAAAATTACAAGTGAAAACTACCTTGTACTGCGAAAAACCCCTGAGACATTTAATAGAAATGAGATCGAAAAGCTTTTGATAGAGCTATTCAGTGGACATCTCTCTATAAGTAAAGATGAATTAACGAGAGAAGCACGGCTTGTATAGTCCCTAAAGCCTTTATAATGGCAGGGCGATAGCACATACAGCACAGTTTCATCCTATCGCAAAAGGCGAAAGTAGCAGTAAGCTCTTAATCAGTATGTACGAACGAATTATATCAATATGTATTATAGGACTTTTGTCATTGTCATGTAATACGAAAAGTAAAACAAATAGTGGCAGCGGTGTGGATACTGACGTCACTGAATTAATTTCTTCGGACACTATCCCGACGATCGACATTAAGGACACCTCACTAGCCTATCCACAAATATTTGAAGGAAGCTTTAAGCCTGGAACGACAATAAAACAACAAGGGGCCGAGATAACTTTTGACGTAGTACGTGTTGGAAATCTAAAGGTATCCAGTGGCAAGATTATCGCCACAGACCCCGTTGTACTTAGCGACGCAATCGCTTTTAAGGAGAATTTCCCTATTGGGGAGTTCCCCGTTGAACTAGCGATGGCCAATATTAAATCCAATGACGACGACAGAAGAGTGGCCTTTGTAAGATTGAGACTATCCGACCATGCGGTTGAAAAATGGGAATTCGCATTATTACCGGGCCAATCTCAGATAGATCTAAAATCACCCGATGTCTATGGCTATGGCGTGGATGCCGGGTTAGGTTTGTTTGTAGACCAAGACGCAAAGAAGAACTTAGATGCTATCTTGGATAAAAACTGGGAGAATATCTTTTCGGAAAAATTCGAAGACTATGTAAATTATAATTTCCAAAATCAAAATGCTATTTTCTTTTCAACAGGATATGGAGATGGCTATTATTCTACATACATTGGAAAAGACAGTTCAGGTAAAATCTGTCAATTGTTAACCGACTTCGCGATTGTAATGTGGTGGAACCTAAATAAGTAAAATGAACGAATACCAACTTGATAAAGCAATCTGGACTGAAAGGGACTTCGAGCAAATGGGATGGCACGATTGCAGTATTTATGGCTTTATATTTCAAAATGATAATGCTGATGATTTCACGACCAATATACTTTTTGATATCGATTACATTTTCAAGTGGGTACATCCTACTCCACCGAAGCAAAATTTTTCTTTTTGGGTCGCACCCTGTACACTAAAGTTTGAAAACACCTATGCGCTTACGATTGATATAGACAGACGCGGAGGAATAACGGATATGTTTGAGGTTGCAGATTTGCATCTATTGGCTAAGAACGAGGAAAGAAAAAGTAAATGGATCTACGAATGGGTAATAGAACTGCAGGACGGTAGAATAGCTTTTAAGTCTACAGGATTTAAACAAATGGTGAGACAAGAACCAATCCTAACCGAATCACAGGCGCTGACACTAGTGGAGAGAAACGGAATTTCATTCGGTCAAACATCGTTTCAATAGTATTAAGACATGCATCCATTTATTATCACTATCGGCTTAATACTATACGGATTGACAGCCGTATGTTTTGTCCTTACTTTCAAATCGGATAAAAAACAAATAGCAACCTCCGTTGGAATAATCTTAACGATCATCATAACCCTAACTCTTATCGGTAATCTAGATATGCTGGTGGTTTTTATTTGGCCAATTATCCTGATGTTCCAGTTAGTTTTTATCAGTTATTGGTTTTTTAGATTGCTCAACAAAAAGAAAATCGGGACACTTATTGCTTTGGCTCTAACAACTGCTTTTGCGTTACTGGTATTAAACCCTTGGATCAAGGACTGGTTATTTAATGAAAACGATGCGCGCAGGACCCTTTCAATCCATAGCATAGAATTGAAAGATGATTTCAAAATATTGCAAAATGAAACGTGGGGATTTCGAGATTACTATGAAACATTTACACTGAAATTATCGGATAAGGATTTCGACCGGATAGCCGACCAAATCAAGAGCACAGGGAATTATAAAGGTATTTTCACAGATAATTCAGACTTACCCTTTGCTGACTATGACTTGTTGGACACGGTGGACTTTGAAACGGATAGGGAAATAACTCGTGAATACTGGATAGATAAAGAAAAGATGGTTAATGGAACCTATCATTTTACAATCCAATTGAATAAACATAGAAAGGAACTGATTTACACTGGTAGCGATGAATAGGGCTACGCTAAGGCCTAGCCAACAAGGGGATTTGATAAATACAGTTTGTTTTATTGAGATAAAACATTTATAACTTAGCTATTACAAACTTATAATACTCCTACACCTATCTGAGATGTATCATACAATGAAATATTTATTTTAATAATATCGGGTTCGAATGAATCAAAATTCGAAATAAACGCTAGTTTTTTCAGATATCTCGTCAAACATTTGGTCAATATTTAAGGAACCTGTCGAAATATCTTACCCTTTACCATACTTCCGCGAATAGCCTCCATATAACTGGGATTATCAAGTGAGAAATATAGAATGGTAATGCTCTTGAAATCATCAGTGGTCCGATAATCAACCTCTCCATTATAGCAAATGGAAAGCGTATCATTACTGAAATTGTACATAAAAGGCTGTAAGCCACTCACCGTGTTGGTGGTATCACGCCCTTCTAAAAGCGTGTTCGGGTCGTGGGTGATAGAGGTCAATTGGGAATCACCGCTCACACCCCAATTCAATGTGTTGATATACAGCTTCTCCCCTTTGCTAGACACCAATGATAAAGAACGAAAATCATCTTTATTAACTACACAGCTTGTGTACAGCAAAATTACCAGCAAAGCGATGAAGGATATTGGGGACCGAATCATAATTGGATATAATACTTATACAATTTGTAGAACAGTGACAAAAATCCAAAGAGAACAAAGTAAAGCCAATATCTACGCAAGGAACCCCAACCATCTTGAGAGGAGTACCTTAACTTAAGGCCCATACCTATGAATGCACATGCGGATATATATCCGATCATATCGTTTGATATTATTAAATCCAAATATAATGGAAAACAAAGCTGATTGGAAGTATTAAGCGACTTATTCTTTACCAACGCGCCGAATTCAAAGATTAGGCAGATTTCAATGTCTATTTATCAATACGGCGGACGGAAACAAACCCTAACTGAACGTACAGGACAGCCCTATTTCATTTTAAATTCCGTAGGTCTCATATTGGTCAATTGATGAAAATTATTGCTAAACGCAGCTATATTTGAATAGCCAATTTCATAAGCTATCTCTGTCATATTCAAATCCGTGTCTTTTATTAGCTCCATAGCACGGATAATGCGTAGCATTTTTAAGTATTGAACAAATGTAATGTGCAGCTTGGCTTGGAATAACCTGGTCAAACTACGCACGCTCATTCCGGATTGCTGAGCAATAGTATCTAAGTTTAGATTTTCATTTAATCGATTCCTAAAATTATTGATAATGATATTGAGCCGTTGATCATCTGTCGTAGGAAGTTGGATGGAGAATTTTTTGAGATTCTCTTTTGATAATACGCTTTTAAGCGTTGATAAAAATTCAAATTCCCACGAACCTTTGTAATAATCACCTTGCCACTTTTCACTAAATGAGAGCATTTCTGCCAGAAGATTACTCACGGGATAGATACCCAATTCATCATAAAAATCATCGGCTCTTTCATACGGAAAATAAATATTGATAATATACAGATCTTGTGTATTAAACATCAAATTGTGAGGATAATTCTGGGGTATCCAGATATAATGATTGGACGGAATATAGAAATCTTTTTCGTCTGTTTGCAAGTAAGCAATCCCGCCATAAACCAATAACAACTGAGCCTTATCATGATGATGAGCAGGCAAACGTTGCTCCGTCTGCTGTCGCATCACGAGGATGGAATCAGGATGTTGATCAACACTATTTATCAATTGGTCAAGAGCATCCATATGGCCAAATATAGCAAACATTAGGCTAATTATATAAAAGCAAAGCTTGGCATGTTGGATAATTTTGCTGTGTAAATAATAACAGAATCATTATGGAACATAAAGTTATAAGTCCTGAAAAGGATTTTGAACCTGAAATTCAAGCCAAAAAATCTGATGACAAATTACTCCACCCAATTGAAGAAATTGCTAAAGCTGATATATACTGGTGTGCTTATGCATATTCTAGTCCCTTTATGCCCATCATGGACTTGACCTTTGCTTTTGATGCGTTGAAAAAGATGGTTAGGAACTGGTTAGCAAAGAAAGATAGATCATTTATAAAAAAGACTGATGAAGCCATATAAAATAATAGCTCGAATTTGCAGCATACTCATGCTGTTATTTACACCGCGTATATACGCTCAGCATACCGAAAAGGTCCACCCCTTAACTTTGGAAGAAATATGGAAGGTTGCCGAAATGAATAATCGACAACTGAAACTATCTGCGCTAAATCTTCAGCAAAGTAAGATAGAAATATTGGAGGCTAAAGATCGTTTGTTGCCAGAACTCTCGTTAAGCGGAGATGCGAAGCTCAATTCCAAATTTCTGATTTATGACAATGGATTATTCTCTTCTCCACAGGACGTACCTATAAAAGGTTATGGGTACGGAGTAGGCTACAACTTAAACGTCAACCTCTTCAATGGTGGAAAGGATAAAAGGAATATCGTCATGAAAAAGGAGGAAGAGGCTCGAAAACAGTATGAAGTCGATCTACAAAAGCATAGCGTAAAATACAATGTTGCAGTTGCCTATTTTGATCTGTATAAATTTCTGCACTTCTATGATTTTCTTGATGCAGAAATCGAAGCCGAAAAAAAACAGTTGACACGGATAGAGAGCTTGCATAAAAACGGTACTGTGCTAAAGAGTGATGTACTGAGAACCTCCGTAAAATTATCGCAACTGGAACTTAGCCTTTCGGATGTTGAAAAAAAGATTGAAATCGCTAAACAACGGCTCAATATACTGATGGGGCGTGAAAATGATGCTGAGCTGGCGATAAAACACGAAGATACAATTGAATTGAACGCTATCACAGCAGGTGACTACAACGACTATGTAGACATCGCTTTTAACACATCGCCTGAGTACAAAATGGTCAATAGCGATATCAAATGGAGCGAATTGAATGTCAAACAGATAAAAGCTACCCTACTGCCGAAAGTCTCCTTGTACTCCAATTATAATTACAACTATCCACAGGTTTCGTTCTATCCGTATTCGAATGACTTATGGGGGTTTGGTCAGACAGGAATTAAAGTCCAGTTTTCTGTCGAGAATCTGTACAAGAGTAAACATTCGATTGCTCGCGCACAAGTTGTCAGCAATCAGGCTAAAGAAAAAGCAAACATTAAAAGGGATGAAATCTTTCTTCAGGTGAAAGAAGCTTATTTGCAGCAACAGCAGGCTTCGGAGAGCGTGAAAACTGCAGAACAAAATATCATTAAAACGACCGAAAGTGTCCGCGTTATCAGAAGTAGCTACTTAAATCAAGAGTCTCTTCTGACCGATCTGCTGGAAGCCGAAAATGCTTTGCTGGAAGCAAAATTTAATCTAACAACGGCACAAACAAACGTAAAACTCACGTATATCAGACTATTGGCAATTATCGGAATTCTTTAATACAGACATAATGAACAAAAATAAAACAGATAAAATTATTATAATGCTTACCAAATGGTCTGGAATAGCCTTATTGGTTGGGATGATTATTTGGGGAACTACTCATTTCTTAAAAGGATATCACTATGAACAGACTAATGACGCTCAGGTAGATGCCTATTTGTCGCCCATAAACGCAAAAGTGGGTGGCTATATCCGTAAAATACATTACAAGGACAATCAACAGGTTAAAAAAGGCGATACGCTGGTGGTGATTGAATCGGACGAATACGGGCTAAAAAAAGATGTTGCGTCAGCAGAACTCATGAGCTCAGAGGCCAAATTACCGATCTTGGCTGCGAACGAAGAAACGCAACGTAGGAGTATTGACGTCATAAAGGCCCAACTGGCTGGTGCCAAGGCGAGATTAGATCAACAACAAAAAGAATTTGACCGTTATCGAAATCTACTGACGGATGAATCTACTACACAACAAAAATTCGACAACATCAGTGCTTCTTTGTCAATCGCACAATCGGATTATGATCAAACAAAAGCTTCTTGGCGAGTAGCGGAGTCCAAATTAAATGATTTCAGGGCACAGCGGAATGCTATACAAGCAGAAATAAAGATTAAAGAAATGCTTCTTGAAAGGCAGGAGCTGGATATTCGATATACAATCATCACCGCACCTTTTGATGGAAAAATTGGCAAAAAGACTATTCAGGAAGGGCAACTGATACAAGCTGGGCAAACATTGGCTTTTTTAGTGAATAAAGCCGAGGAAAAATGGGTGATGGCCAATTTTAAAGAAACACAGATTGGTAATTTCAAGATCGGGCAAGAGGCATCTATTGAGGTCGATGCTTTTCCGAATGAAGAATTCAAGGGTACAATTGAATCCCTTTCGCCAACTACAGGTTCCCGCTATTCATTGCTCCCACCGGATAATGCTACAGGTAATTTTGTCAAAATCACTCAACGCATTCCTGTGAGAATTAAACTGACCGATAGGCCCGAAAAACTAACGAAGCTCTCTGCAGGGATGAATGCCAATGTTTACGTTTTAAAAGATTAAGGATGCAAGCACATAAAATACCGATTTTCAAATCCTGGGTATCTGAATGGGTGGCGAGATCCATCATATTTGCGATCCTCATGACATGTCTGTTTAGCTTCGCTTTCTACAGCAGTCCGATTGCAGCGATGGGCTTTTACGGTATACAGCCTACCGATGTACAATATGGAATGGTCGTCATGTATGGTTCAACGGTGGCTTTCTTGGCTCTTGATATTCGCATAGTAAAGTATTTTGCTGCAAGGAAATATTTATTGAGTGCTCTTGCCATAAATGCCTTCTGCTCGGTTATCTGTTTTCATTTCAAAGATTGGACATTGTTTGTTATTTGCCAATTTTTGCAAGGAATCACCTGTGCATTGATGTCAGGAATTGTGTTACAGCTTATTTTTCCACGGTTAAAGTCCGTACGTGCCCGCGTGATTGCGTATAGTCTTCTTTACGGCAGTATACAAATCGCTATGCCATTCTACTCCATCTATACGAGTATAGTGATTTATTATTTTGATTTTAACTGGCTATTCTACGGATTTATTATCATACTCATCATCTTGACATTTGTTGTATTACTGACGATGAACAGTAAAGCCCGATTTACTAAAAAGATACCACTCTATCAGGTGGATTGGATAGGCTATCTGTTTTACGTATCGTTTATCTTAACATTAGGATACATTCTTGTATATGGAAGGCAATTGGGATGGTTGGGTAGTTCGTGGATTCGTACACTTAGTTTAGGTAACCTCGTCATTCTTCCTCTTTTTATTGTCAGAGCATTAAAACTTAAACGACCTTTAATCAATTTACAGATTTTTAAAACAAAGAATTTCGTTATTGGGCTTTTGCTGCTTTTTACCTTTTATATTTTTAAAGGAAGTACCGGGCTTGCCTACGGCTATCTTGAAGTGATTTTAGGAAATGATCCACTGAGTACCATTCCGATATGGATTGCTGTAATTGCAGGAACTGCACTGAGTATGTTGGTTACTTCTCGATTTGTCTTGATGGGTTATAACCTGATAAGGATGATTATTGTTGGCTTTGGGCTGATGGCGATCTACTATGCCTATATGATACTATTTGCTTCTGTACAGGGAGAAACAATCGATTTCATCCTGCCTATGTTTATTTATGGTGTGTCAACAGGTGTGCTATTTGTTCCGATTGTTTCATTTACGGCTACATCAGCACTTCCGAACATTGCGGTAAATGCTTCGCTTATGGGCATATTAGCAAGGTTCATAGGTTTTACAGCAAGTCTAGCCCTAAATAACGAACTTCAATTATTTGCAAAATCGGGAGTTCGGGAAAAGGTTCGGGAGACGATCACAGAAACGAATCCGCAATTAGCCGTTACTTTACTGGATATCCAAAACCAATACATACATGCTGGCAGCGATATCTATACCTCAAAAACGGTATCGACTGACCATTTTAATCAAATGATAGGTCACCAAATATTGGCTCGTGCTACTAGAGACTACTATGATTGGATGTTAACAGGTGTAACGTTCGTAATTGTTGTTTTACTTCTCTTACCCCAAATTCAGCATGTTGTTTTGAGATTAAGGAAAGGTAATATTCCTTATTAAACTTTTATTATGAGCGAAATATTGTATCCAGGTAAACCCGTCACGCGCACGTATATTTTCTATAAGGACAATGTGCTGTTGGGATATAGCGGTGGGGGAATCGGAGTGCAGTGCTTTCCTGATTTTTATAAAAAACGAAGACGCAAAATAATAACAGATGTCTATACTGGATTTATTGATTAATAGTGGCAATTATACCGCACCGTTAAATAGTATAAACTTGCTTCTCGTATTCTATTTAAATATTCTTGGTTGACCGCACAAGTTTAAGAAATTACAACCTTAAAACGGAATGTAATTTCCTATTTACAGACATATTCCCCACCCATGCTGACGAATGGAAACTAGCACGTCGCTGATGTAGGGAGGTGGCTTCTTTGATCTCACCATCTAATCTTTTTCTATTCATATTTATTTTAGATGGGGATATTTCAGTTAAATAAACTATTTTACACCGTAAAATTGGACCATTAAAATGAGAATTAAATCTTTCATCAACACTTTCAGTTCAAAGGACTATCTGCTTATTATCGCTTTTTCGATTATCATTTCTAGTTTTTTCAAATCATCGTCAATTGCCCAAGAAAAGCAAAAGGTCAATTATAAACACCTCACCTATCTGCCAATAAACTATAAAACAGACACTTCTGAATATCCACTGGTCATCTATCTCCATGGCGGGTCTCAAAAAGGAAATAACCTAGAAAAACTAAAGATATATGGTCTTCCCTATTTAGTAGATCAAGGAAGGGAATTTGACTTTGTGATAGTGGCTCCGCAATGTCCAGAAGGGAAATATTGGTCTACAGAAAATTGGTTTGATTCGTTATATAACGAAGTTACTTCTAATTATCGCATCGATAAAAATCGAGTATACGTGACCGGGATAAGTATGGGCGGTTACGGAACATATATTGCCGCTATGGATCACCCCGAAAAAATCGCGGCTATTGTCCCGTTGTGTGGCGGGATAAATGACAGTGACACATCTCGAATTTGCGCACTCAAAGATATTCCAATCCTGACATATCACGGCACTGCTGATGACGAAATACCCATACAAGAAACGGAAAGGATAGCTAATGGTTTAAAAAAATGTGAGGGGGATATTATCTTTCATCGACTCAAAGGTGAAGGTCACGGTATCCAATATCTCTATGAAACTAATCCCGATATCTACAAATGGCTACTGAAGCAGAGTAAACCGAATGCTTATGCACCATAACAAAAAGTATATTTTTAAACCATACTATAGAGTGAACTAAGCAAAAAGAGAGATAGAAAGAATTGAACTTTTGTGTTACGACGATACCTCGAATGCAAAACCTCAAAATAGTAGCGACAATAGAATTAGAACACGATGCTTACGGAACTATAGCGGATAAAAAATTAATACTTGATTTCATGTTTTTTTTCGGAGACCAATTACCAAGTTTTTGACCACTCTGCTAAACTAGGACAAAAATTACAACAATACTATTCGGCTGACGACATTCTAGAAAAATTTAATCTGGAAAGAGGTAATACTTGGCTAATTTTGGTCTATGGAATCCATTAGACGGAACGAAAAATATAATTAGGAAAATTTCGATTTAATGAATCTTCGATAGGAATAATCGCTAAAATGTGTGTCCAACTCAAATGCGGTAGATACGCTGGTTCTATAGGTGGCTCAGAAGCGTCCGCCCCTTGACGAGCAAGAATCCGGAAGAACCGAGCTCGCGAGCTCAGCGTAGCTAAATAGCGGGAGTTACCAATGTGCAGAAGGAGTTCAAGAAATAATCTGTATGTTTGTTTATACAACCTAAATTCAACAAAGTATGACTACAATTACTGCAAAAATATCGAATGAGAATATTTTTCATAATTTTCACACAATTCATTAATGAACCTGTATTCTTCTACTTTTTTTATTTTTGACATGTACTGTCCTAATTAATTATGCGTTCCTTTCTACTACAACGATGTTTGCTCTTGATGGTATTAATTTGTGTTTGTAACCACTCCTCACAAGGTCAAATCCGGCAAATCGAGCAGCAATTACAAGGGTTACCTTTAATCAAAGATAGTGTTGCCCTGATCAACAGTCTAAACAGACTGGGCGTACTTTACCGAACCAGAAATGCAGACAGCTGCTTTTATTATGGGGTTAAGGCCAAAGCTATGGCCGCCAATATACAATACCAGAAGGGACAAACGGAAGCAAGCCATTCCATTGCCTATGCTTTTTATAAAAGGGGGTTATATGCAGAATCACTGGAGTTGTTTGGAAAGATACTATCTCAGTATGCACAACTAAATGATACCGAAAAAATCATTCAGGTACACTTGGATATGGGCAATATTTTGAACAAGGATGTCGCCGATAGGACAAAAATTATTTCACTTTTGCAAAAGACTATCCAAATCGGGAAAAAACTAAAAAAAGATAGTATCATGTCCAAGGTGTATGCACATTATTGTCTCCGAACCCCGGATCTTCCCCAAGATAGCGTCCAATACTACATGAACAAATCCAAAGAGATTGCAAGTCGCTACAAAGACGAAGCAATGTTGATTTACAATCAATTATGGTACTGCGAACTATTGTTTTCAAAAGGCCAATTACAGGAAGCTTTACCACTTACAAGACAAGCCTTACTTCAGGCAAAAAGTACGGGCAACACAGACTTGGTAATCAACTCACTCTTCCTCATGACAGGAATTTACGAAAACAATCCAAAAAAAGCGCTTGAGTATCTTTATCAGGCTTATGAAGAAGCGCAAAAAGGAGGAGACAAATCCGTAGAAATTTACATTTTACATAGTGCATTAGAAGTCGCAAAACAATTAGGAGATAAAGACGAAATCATCAACGTCTATTCCGAGTTGGATAAGTCGATCACAGCAGATTGGGAAAAATCAAAAGAGTTTATCAAGGATTATATCGAATACAATGCTGTACAGGACCAAAATAAATTATTAAGCGAAAAAAATGCACAACGAGCATTATGGCTGCTAATAATTTCAATTTCTGCAACGATGATTGTGCTGACCATCTATCTAATCATGCTCCGTCGGGACAGAAGGGCGAATGCTCGGATAGAAGCGCTCAACGACGTTGCAAATATGCAAATCATGACTATGGAAGAGGCTAAACATCAAGCGGTGAAGGATGAGCAACAACGGCTTGGACAAGATCTTCATGACGGCCTCTCATCGTCTATTGCAGCCATCAAATATCAATTGGAAACCATAATCATGGACACCAGTGATATGGATTTGAAAAAAAAATTAGATAGGCTCCAACAGGAAATGGGAAACGCTTATAAAGCAGCGCGAAACAAAAGCCATGAGTGGTTCAGTGCCGCTGACGAACAACAAGAACAGTCTTTTGAAAAGCAAATTATATTACTAACGGATAATTCGCTACCTAATAGCAGGTACAACAAGAATATTCATATCGACAATAGCGCCTTATCAAGCGTGGATATGGACACACGAATAGCATTACTCCGTATTATTCAAGAGGCCATCACCAATATCATTAAACATGCCAAAGCTAAAAATGTTGATATTCTGATTTATGAAGAAGATGATAACTTATTATTAACCATCAATGACGATGGAATAGGCTTAGATGAAAAGAAAACTAACATTGGGAAGTCCACAATTGGCTTGAAGTCCATTCGCCGTCGCGTCCAATATCTAAATGGTAAAATTAAAATAAATTCAAATACCGTAGGCACTGAAATAAGTGTATCTATCCCGTTGGAGGAATCCTGAAGAGATCGTACTGGCTCGACATCAACAGTAAAAAGCTTATTTCTATCTATCGTCAGATAAAGTTCTAGCATACCAACTGTTACGTAGAAAACCCTTGCGGAGGCAAGAGAGAAATTTAATCGATTATTCCTCTACTATAAACCTTAGCTTTTTTTCTTAATTTAGTCAACGGTCTACAGCATTGGCCATCTAGTGTGGTGCGATATACCGACAGAATGCGCGAAACAAAAAAACAATTAGATTTAAAACGTATGAATTGGGAGGAAATTAAAGTAGATACCAAAAAAGTGTATCCAACCAATAGTATCACTCTCTTTATGATGAACACGGAAAGTGGGAAGCCAGCAACTCATTGGGTTGACAAAGCATATAAAAATTATGAGTTTAAAAGTCAATGCATGTTTAACTGTTATGTTAGTATTGATCTAACAGACGACTTTAACACTCAAAAGGAAGACCTTGATTTTGCTAACATTGAAGAGTATTTCAAGACACAACTTCGAAAAGTTTGTATTTGCCACATGGTGGCCCGAATTACAACTGATACAGGAATAAACTTAGAACTATATGTCGATAACGTAGATAATGCTATTGACAAATTCAACGAAATTGAAAAAGATTCTCGCAGGTTGGTTAATTTTAATTGTGAAATCAATGACGATGAAAATTGGGAAAATGTAGAAGAAATTTTAAATTAAAAATCACCCACATTAGTCAATCCCCTCTGGCTATATGCGCCCTAAAAACTAATTAACTGAAATATGAAGTTGCAAGATAAGATTGATTTTACAGGGGAATAATAAAACAGCCCTCACAGAGGGCTGCTTTATAAACGAAACAACATAAGTAAATTACGGCTTATTAATCTAATCGTATCCCTTCTAAAACCTCATGTGCTATATCACCTCCAATGATGAACCTCGGGATATTGACCTTGATAATACAAGGTTCACACTTCGCATTGCCACAAATCGGTGTAAACTTAATACTGTAATTTCCGAACTGTGTAAACTGATGCGCGAAGGTCTTGCCTACGCCCTGGATCAGTAAACCATTGGGGCCCGATATTTCCCACTCAAAAGCAGCAGCACAATTCTCAGGCTGGCATACAAAATCGGGTGCGGTAAAGGTATAAGAACCTTTGGATAAGCGAATACTGGTTCCACAGGGTGCCTTTTGGCTTACATTAATCACACTGGATTTTTTTAGTAGCGAAGCATTGGCTTCAAACTGATCGTGTGGCGTAGCCGTCAATACATGCTTGATGATCACATCGTGTGTCTTCCAGAATCCACAGGCGCAGACCGGTGCACAACAAATAATACGGAACTTTCTAGACTCTACGAAACAGTTTGTCTTTGGATCTTTAATAACAACATACCAAGTACGGTCTGTGCTGCAAGGGAAATCGGCAGGAATGGTATAACTAAAACTATTGGTACCACTAACGCCTGAAGCAAGCACCTGATACGTCGTGTGGCTCTGTCCATCTACCAGATAGATATCTACCGAACCTGATGGCGTAGATCCTGTCCAACTGAACTGTATTACATCTCCGGGACAGAAGGTTCTGTTTTCACTCATCTGCGTAATTATTAGATCGCAAGGAGGTACCTCTGGCTCGCCATCGTAACAGATTGTTTTTTCGCAAACATTACAGTTTACATCTTTAACCCGTACTTTGAGACAGAAGGTAAAGGTAACCTCACAACAAGAAAGATCTAATACACTCGGAGCACTCACTTCTACTTCAAGCTGACCATTGACCATCGTCGGCTGTCCCAGCCCCCACGTCAAACTACCGGCCGGCCCATTGCCCTGTAAGACTAATCCGCCCAGCTGTGTCATCGTAGACGACAGTTGGCCAAAGATACCCATATCTGCTGGTTTACAGTCCTCCTGACTATAACTGACATGAAAATCCAGCATGGTGATATCTAGCTCCTGAATAGGCACAGTACCTCCCGACACTTGTATATAGTATTTACCATCTCGCTTGACCATCTGCGCTGTAAAGCCTGGGATATCGCAACACTCTAAGCTGGTCACACAGGCAGCTGGTTCTCCTTCGGTACCGTAGTTGGCACTCAATTCTACTCCCGAAGTAATCATGCGTGCTGTTGCTGTGACTCCAACATTACAACAGGTAGCACCCTGTGTCTTGCGCACGGGAATGGTAATGGTAAAGGTCTCTCCCGGCGCGAGAGCCGTAGCTGGAGCTACCTCCACCTGAATATTGCCTGTAGTCGTGCTGGCAATAGCTCCCCCGACCACATTCGTAACAGAAACCTGCCCAGTCAGCTCCACACAACTGGGCAATAGATCGGAAATACGAATCGTATTTAACGGGACACTACCGTTATTTTTGACCTCAATAATATAGTTAAATGTCTGACCATTCTCTACAACCTCGAGGTCTGCTCTCTTATGAACATGGAGAATACCCACCTGATCGACGGCATAGTTGACGACAGAGGTCAAGTTTGTAGTGTTATAAACTAGACTGGCAGCATTGGTCTTCGATCCGTGCAATTGAGGCAAGATATGGGCTTCAAATATAATACGTAAAACATTCCCCCTATTTATCTCGCACATGCCGGGCATATTAGTAATCGTGAATGTAGGATGCTGCAGGTCACTGGTATTTGCGACTACCGGAAAAGGAATAATAGCCTCCAGCTGTCCCGAGGGACTACAGGTTGTCGTATTACTGGCGTTGACATCGGTCAGATACTGGTACTGTATCGAGGATGGGATAATCTGTAAATTTTGTCCCGCCGCAGCCAAAGCATCGGACACGACGGTACTCAGATTGCCTGATCCTATATTCCAGATATTGACTGCAAACTGGATGGTACTACCAATTTGATAGATAGGTGGGTTTAGCGGATTAGGCGGATTAAGGATACATTTTTTAATAATCGGGATTGGTCGAGCTTCCTCCACAACGAAGGTCTCGGTTGCTTCATCATTCTGTATATTCGTATCGATCTCCGGGCAATTTATTCCTGGACAAGTGGTACTCGGCGAAGTGTTGCCACCACCGCTTCCGGTATCTGCACCGACCGCCTGATAGGTGACATATGCCGTATTGACGATACTGGTACCAATAGGTGTACTACCGTCGATCACAAATGAAATATCAATGGTGATAGTCTGCCCAGGTGCCAGGACGTTGGTTCCCCCATTGAACGTATATTGCCCGCCAACATTGGTCATTGTCCAGCCTGCAGGAAGTGTAGGTGTGCCCAATAGAGTAATACCGGGAATAGCAAGATTATCCGTGACGGTGATATTTGTCCAAGGGACGTTTCCATTATTGTATAACTGGATACGATATCGTGCCTGACACCCCGGTGTAAGATTGGTTTTTTGTGGATCCCGAATGAATTTAGTAAAGGAAAGACTGGCATTGGGACTACTCATAGGTGGCGACGTCTTGGTTGCCGTTCCCGTCATCGTGCCACAGCTATTGCCCAATTGAAAATCATAGTCTACATTATTGGTTAATGTAGCTCCTTCGGCAATACAATTGTTAAGGTATACATTATATATACCGTAGCTTCCATTGCTTGATGGATTGGTTATCGATACAACGTTGACGGCCCCTGAAACGACAGGTGTAGGCGCATCTTCGGTAAGTATCCCCTGTAAAGAATAGGTTCCAAGACCTGCGCCATTGGGATTGTTGTGTTCAACGTAGATGCGCCAATTGGAAGTGCCGCAGACCAAATTGCCGGATATAAATTCTTTTCTTACACTCCAATAATTGCCCGCACGGGCTTTTACATCCACTGAAGCCGAACAGGTATATTGCTGTCCACCACAGTCTACGGTCACACTGACCTGTAGTGAGCCCATGCTGCCATCGCAGGTCACGTAGTTCGGGAATTTAAAGAAAAGATTAAAATTCTGACCGACATTCCCGCTTAAAGGAGAGGCATTCTGATATGTTTGGGGCGCCATAGGCATGAATCCGACGCCACCTGAGGTCTGAAACTGCAGGTTGCTGGAATGCGTCACAGCAACGGTCTTTATGCAACTGGCTGACATAGTGCCAGGAAGCGTAATATTTAAAGGTATATTGTCGCCTGTGAGCGCTTCGGACGGCACGCTGATGCTCATAGAGCCAAAAGATCCGATGGTGCAGCTCATGGATTGCGGACTGCTGTCAAGCACAATCTGCCCCTTTCCAATCATGCAAAGGGTCATCAAAAATAGCAACAGACTATAACTTTTTATATGAAGTAACTTTTTCATGATGGTGATGGTTAATTGGTAAACTGAAAACATTTGGTAAACACACAGGACTTACAGTTGTCCTGATCATAATAGATTACAATCTTAAAACAGACCTCATAGCTCATCTTACAACAATCGGCATCAAACCCCGTTGCCGGTCCGGGTAACCCTACATTGAGACTTACTGGAATACTGCCAGACATCGCCGTAGGGGACATATATTTAACAACTTTGGACGCGTTGGGATTACTGTTTGGATTGGCTGCCGAGGTATAAAAATTTAAATCGTTCGAATTGTTAATTGTTGAACCGTTACGTAGCAGCATACCTGCCTGTTCAAGTGCAGTAATACCTGCTGAGCATGGCGTCGGATCGGCACTGTACTGATACGACAGCACCTGGATCTCGACGGCATAGATGGGTTGGTTGACCTGGATATCTCCCTGAAAGTTGAATGCATGGGCAATCGTCTGGGATGGGTGGATCTGAACAGGATCAAAAGTTAGAATCATATCCTTACAGTCTTCGCAGATACACTCGGGAAGGCTGTCGATAACGATGCCTACGCCTGGCTGACAAAGAATTGGCCCCGGATCGAGATCATCCCCCTGCAGACCGATACCGATAGCGGTAACACTTGTGGGTACTTCGACCTCAAAGCAATATTGCACGGTGGAGCTCGTAGCCCCTACCTGGGGCAGTAAGTTAGGTTGGGGTGCGACCAATGCATAAGTGAGGGGGGTATTGGATTGATCGTAAACCATTAACCCCGTCCCGGACTGCGTATAGGTAAGATCGCCAGAGGCACTGGCGTATACGGAATTAAAACAAATCCTGTATTTCCGATTTTCGCCCACATACCCCAGACAGCTGATATTTTCATCCTGAATAGTAAATTGGATATCGCAATTGCCAATAGCAAAAAACTGAATCTGTGTGACCATGCCTGTGCTGAGTTCAGTCACCTGCCAACGGTACCGACCTTCCGCCAGCTCCTGTCCCTTGGTCAGCTCGGCTACAGCAATAGATGGCTTTGCGGATTGTCCGTGATAGGTACGGTGTGGTTGATTTAAGCCGCCTAATTGTACTAACTCAACACTATACTTTGCGGCAGGCAATGCCGACCCTAATAAACGCCAGTTTAAAGCCTGTACTTCTTTGTTTGAATTGAACTGACTATTATTCTTAGGTAAAACAGGCTGTAGAGATCGCTTTTCCTTTACTTCTTGTATAGCAATCTCTTCCCGAGAAAAGACTGAACTGGCACGGCTGTCCGCATGTTTTACTTTGCTATCTTTGGCTATGTTCTTTCGCTTTCCAAGCTGTAGGGCAACACCCACTTGCCCCCCCAGTGCATTCCAAGCATCGCGACCAACATTATTGGTGTACCCTGCCTCAACAAACTGCCCCAATTCCCGAATGGGGTTGCCTTCGGCATTGACAGTCTGTACAAGCTGCTCATTAAAATTATAGTTGGAAAGTAAGTAGTTGCCCTCGGCCCATATCTTTAAATTGTCTCCCAAAGGGTAGGCTATTCTTAATCGAGGCATCAGTTGAAACGACCTACTATCGATCTCATCCCGGCTATAGATTCGTTTCTTGACAGGTGGTCCTGCAACTTCTAGATACTGATCATAAGCGATAGCGTCCTGACGTATGTGTGCTATCCCGCCCTCAATCGCTGCACTTAACTGCAGCTTCTGCCCTAACCTAATGTCGGCTCTTGGCCCTGCCCCAAATCGGAGTATGCGCTGCGAAGAAGACATACTGGAATCTAGACCGACATAGCTAGAACTGATACCGGAAAAGGAATAGGGAGACAGGGATTGATTGCTCCGCTGCTTGGAGGCAAACATGCCGCCGCCCAGATCAATCCCTAAGTTAAAATTTCGCCTCGTAAGAAACGGAAAATAGG
This sequence comes from Sphingobacteriaceae bacterium DW12, assembly GCA_000783305.1. Classification (GTDB taxonomy): domain Bacteria; phylum Bacteroidota; class Bacteroidia; order Sphingobacteriales; family Sphingobacteriaceae; genus Sphingobacterium. Next base: position 25,904 of record JROE01000014.1, read on the forward strand.
CCCCTAAACTACCTCCTTTTCCGGATACAAAATAGGCCTCTTTTGGGCCGTTTAGAAGTCCACCCCCAAGGTAGAGCTCAGGCCGTTGCTGGGCCACAACGGTTTGAAACAAACCGATATGCAACAGGCTACATAAAATGAGTAAAAGGTTCTTCATAATTTTTCATATTTTGTTTTCATCACTATATAAAGTATGACAGGAAATTGTTACCCCCAAAAAGGTGGCGCTTATCAGCGTCAATCAATCTATAAGTTAAACGGATGTTATAAGCTCAACTATACCGTATTACTTCTAGGGTACCATTCCCTTTTTCTCATCAACAATAATTATTTGGTAGAAAACACTATTTTTACAGATAACGATGGTCGTTGATTTTAGTAACCACTTACCAATAAAATGAGCTGCTATGCGTAAAATAAGAGGTCATAATAGAACTATTCCTTCTGTCTCTATTGGAGTATTTTCAACATTATTTGTGATTTTGCAAAGTTCCTGTGGTTCTATATCTCCAAAATATTTGATAGAAACAGCTGACCACTACAACACCACTAAAATGGAATCAAAGCAGGTATATGTCTTTGAGAATTTTCCAAAGAAAATAGGAAACCTAGTTAGTACTGACCTGAAAATTAGTCCGCAGTACAATGACGAGTGTTTATGGAATTTTATTGAGCCAGGTTATTATAAACGTGATAGCCTACAATATCTCTATAAAGCTTCATTGGAATTAAAAAGGAAAAGGAAAATCCATTTCAAACTGATAGATACAATGGGTAATATAGTGCGAGAAAAAACAAAAAAAATTAAGTCTCAACCGAAAGAATTCGTTTCGATACGAAATACAGATGTGGACATTTACATTTTAATCAACAGGTTCTTCACAAAAACGGCTTGCTTCGCCATAGATAGAAATGGCGACTTAGTTGTGCCAAATGAATACATCGCGGGTGGTTTCCTTGTGCTCTTCCCCCTTGCTGCAGGTCAAGGACTCGCTACAAGTACATATAAACGTCTAGACGCATCCTTCAAACCTCTATAACAACATACACCTAACTGGAAGTTTCCAAGACGGATTTAAAAGCTACGATTTGGCTTTTCTAATATGTTGTGTATTCTTCTGCTACAACCTATTAGACCTTTTCAATTTATTGGTATATTTTTTTTCAAAACGTTACATGAATTTTCCGGTATGATGCCGCCAATCCCTCTGCTCCGACTAAGATAGAGGAATCGTACAATTTACAATCGTAAAGCTCTGGTATACTACCTGTGATGTAACCTCCGCATCTTTGCATCAACGGGGTGAAGAATTCTACTGTTGGGCTGCTTGATAAATCTTCGGCAAAAGGAAATAACTCTTCTTTGTCATCATAGGCATAACCACTTGTAAACAATTCGGGCAGCACCAACAAATCGAATTTCTCATCCTTTATTCTCGGCTCGATATAGGATAAATTGGTATCTCTATTGCGCCAAATAACTGCATATTGAAAAAATCCGACTCTCATGCATCATTCATTCTAATAAGTAAAATGGGATAAAACGAATATTATTTATGTTAGATAACAATATCATCTCACGTTAGCGCCCCATTCTAAAGAGGTCATATATCACATCGCACATCAAATTCATTTTCTGTTCAGTAACTTCAAATAGGTAAAAATCTTACCGCTGTGCTCCGCCTCATGATAATTTGATGCTTTAAGTGCGTGGATATGATTTTTTACTTGAAATCCGATTGGTAACTCAAAGGGAGTATAGTTAACAAATAGATTAGATTCTAGATCTAATTCAAGCTTATCTACCGTATCAATCAATAGGTGCTTCACCTCTTCAACATCTGGAGGTATTTTCCAAGATGCTGGAGACGATCCAATTTTAAAAGAATCCTCGAATTCAGGGGAAATGTACATGGATAAGCCACTACGCATATACATATGTCTTTGTTGGGATGTAATACAATGGCCTATTTGCCAAATTATATTATTGCTGAAGGTTTCTGGAATTTGGAACAGGATAGATTCATTGCAGTCTTCAATTAATTGCAATAATCTAGTCCTGCTTGCTCTTAAAATTTCACAGTCAAAAGATGCATCTATCATTGTATTGGGTTTATCTATTACTATCTAAAGAAGTCCAAGTGTATTTGAAATAAAGATAGAAAAAATAGGCACCAACTCTACATACACTTAACTCATATTAATATATTCAGAGCCTTTTACCTTTCCCGCTTCCAGTTTTATACCTCGCCCACTAGACCTGCTCTGTACGCGGGACTATATAAAGTATAAATCACGAATGGAAATTTCCTACTTTTATTTGCGGGTTGGGTATGCTTTCAATAAGTGTATTATTTTATGTAATCAGAAAAAAATCAGGATCAATCTTAGTGCGATAATCTGTCATTCCGCCTTCAATTTAGGATATACCTATTGCATATTCTATCTATTAAACGGATTAGATTATTTAAAGATGTGAGGATTAAATTATATTTGTTGATAACCACATTAAACATTGATACGCCAAATTTGCACCGAGATGAACAAAACCATCCAGCTATTTATCGCTGTTATTTTCCTTTCTAACTGTACCTCGCCACCCCGATCAAGGGATTATTTCGGGCAGGCTTATCCAGATACGATTCCCCTTGTTTTTGCGCCAGGTGTCATTTCAAAGATGGGGAGATTAGAGCATGGCATTTCATTTGCGTCGGATGGAAAGGAGTTAATATTTGGGATATTAAATAAGGACGATTGGAGTGGAGAAATATTTAATTCTGAAAAGGTTAATGAAAAATGGAATGAACCGCTGCTTTTCGAGCCATTAAAAAATAAATCAGTATATCTACCCTATTTTTCTCCAGATGGCAAATCCCTCCTTTATGCTCAAAGCAAATCTGCCACGGACCACCTCAGCACGGATATTTGGATGCTTAGAAAGATTAATGGTATATGGAGCGGGCCAGCATTATTACCTGATTCGATACGTTCAGAAAGTAGGGAGGCTAATGCCAGTATGACCTCCGATGGCACCATCTATTTTTCCTCCAATAGAAACTGTTACGGGAAGGATGGTTGCTACACCGCAGATTTGTTCTATACCAGACAAAAGGACAGCCGATATCAAGATGTGGCTATGATTTCCAAATTGTCTTCGCCGAATGATGAGGAAAGTGTCTTCATATCTCCAAAGGAAGAGTACCTGATTTTTTGCAGATATACAGATAGTATTACAGCAGTCGATCTATACATCAGTTATCAGGATATACATAAAAATTGGATGGAGCCCCAACGAATTGATTCGACCATAAATTCGGAAGATTGGGATAGGAGGCCATATGTAAGTATCGACAATAAATTCCTTTTTTTTACGCGCTTGCAGATCGTTGAAAATAGATTAGTCGAATCAGATATCTTTTGGGTCAGGACGTCGAAATTGTTTAAACCCTTTGTTTTTCACCCAATCTCTGACACTACCGTTCGGATGGGAACAGCGTTCGAAATAAATCTTCCAAGGGACTATTTTAGAGACGTTGACGATGAAAGGCTGACGTATTCTATTAGTCAAAATCAACCAGCATGGCTAAATTTTGATAGCGAAAAAATGAAATTATCAGGGCTACCTACAATGGAAGGAGAATTTGAGTTGACGTTGACAGCCACTGACAATTCATCTAACAGGACGGATAGTAAGATTAGGATCACTGTTAAAAAGTAAACGTAAGCCGCTCAGCATTTCGCTTCTTCATTTTGTTAGCCAATGCTCTGGAGATCCTAACGACGTCAAAAAATATGCGTATCGTTAATCGTCCATGATAGGCGAACTATGTGCTCTCATTGGACTTGCTATTGAAGCAGACACAATAACCCCAAGGACTTGTCTATGCTTAAAGACAAGATGTGTTTGGAATAAAAAAGCCGTCTGGTCATACCAAACGGCTACCGCTATGTTACAAATATTCTACTGTCTGATCTCGGGTACCTCGTCACAGCTAAGCATGGGGTCACCGAAGGAGGGATTTCTAATGATCGGTCGTCGCTTAGCCGATAAATTATCCGGCAATAGCACTAGTGCTGATGCGCATGATGCGTGGACTGTTGTTGACCGCTTTTTTCTCCCGAAGCGACCTCTACCGTGAAATCCGCTGTGTGCACCTGTCCATCTATTTTAAACTGTACCCACATGCGATAAGTGCCAGCCTGTTCAATATGCGTCTCCGCATAGATTGGGAGATCGCTTCCGAATACAGGGTGTATATGCAAAAATTCTTTATCCGCCGCACTGATCATGACGATATGAGCAGATGCTCCCAAATACTGCTCCAGATCACTTTCTTTCAGTTTCTTACCATCTTTCGCTAATGTGATCTTCAAGGGCTGTACACGACCTGTTTCAAAATCATTCCCATTCTCCAGTGTTACCGTATAGCACGCTACATCCGATACCCATTTAGCAGACATCTCTGCTGCAGAGGTCATATGGTAGCCCTCCACATCGATTTGTAATGTACGCAAAACCTGCGCACCGCCCATCGGTTTGAAATCGGCAAATAGAAGGTATCTGCCGCCATTATGGAATGTTTCCGTCACGGTATACGTCCCGTCCGTCTGCTGTATCGGGTGAATGTGCCGGTACCATCTCAGATCTTCACTCACCACCATTAAGTGGACTTTCATTTCGTGCGAGACCTCTAGGGGCACATGCTGTCCATCCTGGGTAATGGCAAGTGTTAGGATAGCCGATTTCCCGACTACGATGGGCTTTGGTAAAGTCGTAAGCTCTACCTCGTATCTAGCCGACTCCTCGGCTTTAGTGGCGACCAGAGTCATGCCACATTTTGGACATTTATCTCCCTGTATCCCGGTTACTTCCGGGTGCATTGGGCAAGCGTAAACAGGTAGTTCGTCTGTATGATCAGGATTGTTCATGTCGTATGCGTTTTAATCAAAAATTGTGAATTTACTTTTCTAAGAAGCTAACGGTTCTATTTTAAAACCAGCTTTTTGGACAGTCTCCATGACTTGTTGCTCCGTAATACCTTCCGACTTTAACGTCAGCACTTTATCTCGACTTGCCGTGTCCACTTCCCAGTGGCAGATACCTTCGGCATCATTCAGAAAAGGTGATACTTTAGCTACGCAGCCATTGCAGTTAATATTTGTCTTGAATTGAAAGTTTTGATTACTGCTTTCCATGTTGTTTTAATTTTAATTGTTTATCGATAGTACAAAGTTCCGCAAATAAACCCTGCTCCACTTTACGTTATTTAGGATTTGATTTGTAAGATTTACTGTTTCATTTCCCGAATCATGTGCCTCTTTTTAAGGATATGGACGATCTGCCCCCTATTGGACAGACCCTCCTTCTCCCACATTACTTTTAGGCCAGTATTATCGAGACGGCATCGTCTACCGGAAAGCTCTGACAGAGCAGAATCTTTCCTTCAGCAACTTCGTCTTCTGTCAGCGCATAGTTGTTGGTCATTTTGACCTTTCCATTCGAAGTCATTGCCCAACAGGCCCCACATGTACCTTTATGACACGAACTGGACACTACGATGTCATAGGCCCGCATGGCATCCAAAAGAGATTGTCCGCCCTGGACTTCTATCAATAAAGTACACTCGTATGTCTGTTGCTCCGCATCTTGATATTGCATCTCGTAGTAACTCACCAATACCTCCTTTTTAGCACCGTCCCGGTCCCCTGGAATGACATCTACCGTCGCCACCGGATCAAAGTACTCCGAATGAATCTGTGACACCGGGATATCCATTAGCTGTAGTGCTTCCTGGTAGAGTTGCATAAGTGCGGTAGGGCCACAGATGTAATAGTGAGCACTTTCTGGCCGTTGTACGTATTGCTCAATAACGGATTGAATGACCGGTTGTGAAAATCGGCCTGTCATACAATTGCCCCCCGACCTCTTCTGTATATCCAGGCTAAAGGCGTAGTAAGTATGTACTCGCTTATCCTGTTCCAGTTCATCCAGCTCACTTTTAAAGAGGACATCTGCAGGTGTTTTACATGCATAGAGGAGCAGTGGTGCTGGTGCATCATTGCCTATGCTTTTCAGCATGGACAGCAGCGGCGACATGCCACTGCCGCCTGCCAGCAGCACGACCTCCGTTTCTGCCGACATATCTCGGTGCAGTACAAAATTCCCAAAAGGACCTTCCACATTCCACTCGCTGATATCGGATGCATAGTCGACAAGATAGTTGCTCATTCGTCCATTGAGCACACGCTTTACCGTGATACGCGGATACCGTTCAGTAGGTGCAGAGCTAAAGGAATAGGATCTACTCACCGGTTCGCCCCCGATCGTACACCTGATGTTCAGATACTGACCAGATTCATAGCCAAATCTCTCCTCTCCAGTGTCAAAAACAATGGTTAGGGTATCTGCTGTTTCCATGATAATTTCATGCGTACGCCATTTATATCTTCTCATATCTCCTATTTCTTTTAGCTTCTGAGTGTCTTAATTGAAAAAGTAGCAAGGATAGCAGCAAGGATACAGACAATAGCCGCCGCAAAGAATGCTACCTGAAAACCAGTGTTCAAGGCCACAATATCGGTAGCACCGGCCAGCTTAGCCGTATTGGTACTTGCTGCCGAGATAGCCACGATAATCGCTAGACCTAGTGCCGATCCCACCTGATAACTTGTATTGACCAAGCCTGAGGCCAGTCCCGTCTCTTCAGGTCTAGCACCCGACATCGAAGCGATGGTACCTGGAATATAGGTTAGTGACATTCCCAATGCCCCTAGTAAGGATGCAGGCAACACGTGCACGACAAAACTTCCATCAGCCGGAATGGTACTAAATAATACAAGTGAAGCCGTAAGTGCAACTAAGCCCGCGATCAGATTTGCTTTAAAACCGAATTTGGCGACCAACTTGCCCGTGACGCCAACCATCAGAAACATGATTGCTACGGTCATAGGCAACAGTGCTAGACCGCTATAGAAAGCCGAATAGTGCAGCGTCTGCTGCAAGTAAAGGTTGAGAAAAAACCACAGTGGGATCCATGACGCTGCGAGTAAAGCCATTACTAGATTACCTGCCAAAAGATTAGGTACTTTGAAAATGCTTAACGGTACCAGCGGCTCGCTTTTTTGTTTTTGAAGTACAAGAAAGATCAGCAACAAGACTAAAGAGAGGCCCAGTAGCCCAATCGTCTGTAGAGAAGCCCATCCGGCATGTTCCGCTGATACAATAGCATATACCGCCAATACCAAAGCCACTGTCGCCAATACTGCACCAGCCACATCCACTTTACCCTTTTGAATGCTCCCTTTAAATAATAGGCCACGGCTGAAAAAAAGGACAGCCAGCCCTATAGGGATATTAATAAGGAATATCCAATGCCAAGAAAGCCATTCCGTAATAGCACCACCTAGGAAAACGCCAGCAGAACCACCCGCTGCAGAAGACGCCCCCCAAAAACCTAAAGCCTTATTCAGTTCTTTAGGATCGGTAAACTTAGCCAATACCAATGTCAGTGCTGCCGGTGCGATGAATGCAGATCCAAGGCCTTGTAATCCACGTCCGATATTAAGGGCAGCCTCCGACCAGGCCACGCCCGCTAAAAGCGAAGCTCCCGAAAGGATCGCAAATCCCCACATAAATACCTTACGAGCACCAAATAGGTCGGACAACCTTCCGCCCAACAGCAAAAATCCACCCAACATAATGACATATGCATTGAAAATCCATTGCAAGCCACTTTGTGTATAGCCTAGATCAGCCTGTATGGCAGGGAGTGCCACCCCGATAATAGAGGTATCCATAATCACGACAAACTGCGCGGTACATAGTAAGAAAAGTGCGGACCAGCGTTTGCTGTATGCCGCAGGTTCCTTCGTTATTTGATTAGTGTTCTTTTTCATCTGTATATAATTACTTCATGAGCTCGGGAGCTCAGTTATGGGATAATCCGCCAGTTGGCGGATCTGTTTGTTTGTTGATATTATATTGTCTTCTTTAGGCCATTTATGCAACTTTGATGGATGCTGTGACACGCATCACGACAACCTGAGCAGCCCCAGCGCATGCTGCAATGACACATGAAGCATCCGCAGATTATATACTGCATTTAGATAGTTTATTTTAGCTTGCGTCAGCGCAAGCTCAGCATCCGTCAACTCAAGTCTGGAGCCCAATCCATTTTTGAACCGATCATCTATGATCTGATGATTTAATTCTGCTGATTTTACTGTTGTCTCCTGTATTCCCAATTGGGTGACTGCTTCTTTCCATTTGCTGATAATGGTCGCAAGTTCGGTTTTGACTTCATCTTTCAAATCGCTAAGCCGGATCTCTTCCTGCCTAGCTTTAATCCTCGCCTGACTGATCTGCGATTTAGTCCGGTTTCCGTTAAAAATCGGTACACTCAGCCGCAACCCGAGAAAAGAGGTTCTAGGTAAAGCATACTGACTGAATTTCAGATTATCAGCTTGCGCCTGTACCTGATACTGTCCGATCAACGACAGCTCCGGCAGCAGTCCAGCTTGTGCCACCTTTAGTTTGTTTTGCTGGTAATCAATAGCCAACTGTTGAACATGCAGATCATTCCGGTTTTGCTCGGCGATCTGTAATGCCTCCTCTACCTGATAAAATTCACCTTGACTGTTTCCAATTTCCAATTGATCCGTTAGCACAATATCAATTGGTTCATCCAGTCCGATCAGCCTTTTTAACTCCATACTGGACACTTCCATCCTATTCTTGAGGTAAGAGACAGATGATCTGAGGTTTTCTACAGCAACAAAACTTCTTAGTGTATCAGACTTAAGGCCCCTCCCTTGGGTCAATAGCGAGCGAGCATCCTCCAGAGCCTTGACATTACGCTTGAGACTCTGCTCCAGCAGGCCGAGCTGTCGATCCATCATCAAGATATCTAGGTACCGGGTAGACACCTGTAAAGCCACACGACTTTTCAAATCGGCAGTTTTTTGATCCGCTAGCTGTTCATTGATCTTCGACCCCTCCTTAAGCTGTTGTATCGTTGGAGCGAGGATCGGCTGATGCAGTGACACAAAGACATCAAAGGCATTTTTTCCGCCAAAGGCGACATCCTGCACCGCTTTATCCGTGCCCGCAAACGAGCCTGGGAGGAAGATGATCGGTCGCTCGAAGTACCGAGAGTACGCTGCATTAGCCGATATAGATGGTAGTAATCCACCTTTAGCCTCCCGGGTCATTTCCTGAGCATGTATTTCTTCGAGCACTTGTGCTTGTAAGGCCTTATTTCCGTGTTTTGCCATTTCCAGCGCATCCTTCAGTGCCAACGCCTTTTTTTGGGCGTAGACCGATTGGCTACCGCCTAGCAGCAGCAGGGTAATGATATATAGAATATTTGTTTTCATGTGAATAGTATTTCATGATCCGCCAGTTCGCGGATCGGTATGTTTGTTCATTTCTTTAAAGAGCAGTATCTCGATACCCAATCGCTACTCTGGTTTTACCAATCCACTTGCCGTTGCTGTTTTATCCAACTCCTCAGCATCCTCTTCTTCAATGATTTTCGGAGACTTCTTACTCGACAGATACGAGTATACCGCTGGAATAATGAATAGCGTTAATATACCCGAGAAGACCAGTCCCCCAGCGATTACGATCCCCAAGGACTGTCGACTATTAGCTGTCAGTGCAATAGGTAATGCGCCGAATATCATCGCCAGCGAAGTCATCAATATCGGCCTGAATCGTTGCTCTGCCGCCTGTATCGCCGCATCGTATTTCGAAAGTCCCGTTTCCTTCAGGTGGTTCGCAAATTCGACAATCAATATCCCGTTCTTGGTAATGAGGCCTACCAGTGTAATGATCCCAATCTGGCTAAATACATTTAAACTCTGATCAAACCAGTCCAGACTCAGTACTGCTCCCGCTACTGCCATTGGTACAGTCAGCATGATGGTCAGCGGATCACGCAGACTCTCGAATTGGGCTGCTAGGATCATGTATATAAGCAGAAGTGCCAGCACAAGGGTAAACATGATGTTACCCTGACTCTCGGTGTAATCCCGGGATTGACCCGCTAGTGAGGTTTTAAATGTTTCCCCTAATACTTCCTTTTTAATCCGTTCGATTTCCTGTATTCCTTCTGCCAGACTTACTCCCGGAGCAGTTGCCGCTGATACGGTAGCAGATGTATACTGATCGTATCGGTAGATAGCAGCTGGACTTACCGCCTCTTCCATTGTGATGAGATTGTTCAGTGGGATCATCTGTCCGGTTGTCGAGCGCACATAGATCGCATTCAGATCATTTTTATCATTTCTATGCGTCCGGTCCAATTGACCAATCACTTCATACTGACGATCATTACGCAGGAAGTATCCATACCGCTGACCGGAGAAAGAAAGCTGTAAGGTATGTGCGACTTCCTCCATAGACACTCCCATCAAGGCAGCTTTATGCCTATCGATGTTGATTTTCACCTCCGGTTTGTTGATCTTAAGATCTGCATCGATAAAGAGTAGTTTTTTACTTTGACGCGCAGCAGCCAGGAATTTTGGAAGTACCGTCGTCAAGCTATCCAGATCCGGAGCCTGTAGCACATACTGGATCGGCATACCACCTCCATATCGTGTTCCGATGGTCGGCGGTAGGTATGGAAACAACAGGAACCCTCTAAATCGGCCTGCAGCAGCCCCATATTGATTATAAAGATCCTGAATACTAGCCTTCCGATCTTTCGGATCTTTAAGGTAGATACTCTGTACCGCTACATTGACAGGCGCTGGTGCTGGGATAAAGGAGATTGCAACCATCGAATAGGTCTGATACAATCCATCGGTAGAGTCATTCACATAGTTACCAACCTCAGTCATATGCTTCTTCATGTAATCGAAAGAGACACCCTCTGGAGCAACTGCGATTAGATTCATATTCGACCTGTCCTCTACCGGAGCAAGCTCCGAAGGCAGCTTTTTACCAACCGCATAGATCAGGAAGGTCGTGCCTATCAAGAATACCCAAGCAAGCCACCTGACCCGCATAAATGCTATCAACAGGTAGGCATAGCCATTATTCATCCGCACGAAAAATGGCTCCGTCACCCGGTAAAACCAGCTCGGCTTTTCCTTTTTCTTTAAGAAATAAGCACTCAGCATCGGTGTCAACGTCAGTGCGACAAATGCGGACACCAATACAGATCCGGACACCACGATGGCAAATTCCATGAAAAGCTGCCCACTGATCCCGCCCATGAAGACGATCGGCAGAAATACAGCAGCCAGGGTAATAGTGGTCGAGATGACCGCAAAATAAATCTCTCGGGTACCTTTAAATGCAGCCTGTATGGGCGACATCCCCTCCTCTATTTTTTTATAGATATTTTCCAGCACCACGATCGCATCATCCACCACCAGTCCAATAGCCAATACCAGTCCCAGGAGTGTCAATACATTAATCGTGAAGCCAGCGACATACATAATGAAGAATCCGGAAAGAATAGATACCGGAATAGCAATCACCGGGATAATGGTCGACCGCCAGTCCCGCAAGAATAGAAAGATAATCAAGACTACCAAACCGAAAGCGATGAATAAAGTGTGCTCCACTTCTTTGATAGACTCCCGTACCGAACGGGTATAGTCGAACCCGACGATCAATCGGTATTCACTCGGTATTTCCTTTCGTAACTGATCCAATCGTCGATAAAATTCGTCCACCACTTCTATGGCATTCGCACCACGCTGTATCTGGATCGCGACTCCTATACCGATCCGGTTCAGATTATCTGTCCCGTTAATGATCGCCGTACGTTCGTTCTCCTCGCCCAATTCGGCTGAGCCGATATCTTTTAGCCGGACCACGGTATGTCCCACTTGCTTGATCAGCATATTTTCAAATTCCGCCACTGTGGTCAAGCGTCCCAAGGTACGGATACTCAGTTCACTACTATTTCCTTCGACCCTACCCGCCGGCAGATCGATATTCTCTCGGAGCAAAGCCTTACGGATATCCGCGGGAGTCAGCTGATAAGCGGCAAGCTTGGCCGGCTCAAAGCGCAGACGCATCGCATACTTATGCTCTCCTACGATAGCAACATTATTGATGCCCGGGATAGACTGCATCCGATCCTTGATCGTAGTAGAGGCCAAATGACTCACCTCCTTAATATCTTTTGTATCACTTTCCACTTCCAGGAAGGCCACTAGATTGTCTGGAGAGGAGGCCTTCTGTACAATTGGTGGATCCACGTCCGTAGGAAGCTGCTTGCGAGATTTGGCAACTTTGTCCCGGACGTCATTCAACGCATCCTCGATATCGATCTCTCGATTAAATTCGATCGAAATCACACTCACCTGTTCTCTGGATTCGGACGAAATGGTCCGTATACCACTTGATTCTGCGATAGACTCCTCCATTGGCCTTGTTAGCTTGGATGCAATCACATCTGGACTTGCGCCAGGATAAAAGGTAATAACCGTAATTACTGGAGGCTCTGTTAATGGAAATTCACGAATCCCTAATTGCTTCCACCCCACAATCCCTAAAATGACAATGAGGAGAGAAAAAACACCGGCTAAAACGGGTTTTTTAATACTTAAATCTGATATACTCATTACGCTAAGATTTGAAATTGATTAATTGGACACGACGGCCTTTACTGGAGTACCCCCCCCTAAGCGCAGCATATTGGTCACAATGATACTGTCACTGGACGCAATTCCCGAAGTGATGACAGCCTCTGTTTCCGTCCGATCGCTGATGGTCACCGCTTTGGATTCCGCCAGCCCATTTTTGATGACAAAGACACTGTACCCTTTATCTCCAGGCATGAGCGCCTCCGTTGGCACCATGATACCTTTAGCCCCCTTATCTGTCACATTAAAATAAACTTTGGCAGACAAGCCTGCCCTAAAACGCCCGCCTACATTGTCTGCAGTAGCCTGTACCTGCAAACTCCTGCTGTCCGCATCAAGACCCGGTTCGGTGGCGGTGACAGTTGCGATATAGTCCTGTTCCGATAATTCAGAGGTGAAGCGGATTTTATTTCCAGTTTGTATGAGAGGCAGATATTTTTCCGATACAGAAAAATTGATTTTGATACGACTCTGATCTTGTAGCATCACCAAATCTGCCCCCGGCGATACATAGGCACCTAGATGCACTTTTGAAATACCGATTCTTCCGGAAAATGGAGCGCGGATGACCGTCTTCTCCAGATCCACCCGCAAGAGTTGTTGCTGCGCTTCCAAGGATTGAAACCGCATTAGTGCTTCGTCGTATTCCTGAGGTCGTACTGCCTCCGTTTTGAGGAGATTACCCAGCCGCTCCTTATTGAGCCGAGCCAGCTCCAATTCGGCTCCAACTTGCTTCAAGCGTGACCGGATATCACCATCATTCAAGGTATATAGTATAGCTCCCTGGCTTACAAAGCTCCCATCTTTAAAAGCCACCTGTGTCACCTTTTGCGGCAATTCACTGACGATGGACACTTCACGGTACGGCACCATCGTACCCACCACAGCTTCCTCTTGATTGAGTTCGTATGCTTGCGCAACGATGACATCAACCGGCAATCTGCTGTCATCAGCTTGCGGTGCTTCCGGCTTCTCCGCAGATTTTTCACTCTTATTTTCACAAGCAATGAATAAGATGCTCAATAATGGAATCAACACTCCCAACTTTTGTCTAGTATGTCTGTATAACATGATTTTAAATGTTTAATGATGTAACAATCGATTAAATTATAGCACCAAAATTAGAGACAATTACCGCCCTGCTTTTTACGCAATTACAGGTAAGAGTTGTGATATTTACGCTTTACGAGGGGCAAATTGGGAGGGATACGCCGAGGTAACAAATAACCTGGAAGACGGCCCAACATCTGCACTATCACGGGTAGCGCTGTATGGATCTAAGGAATAGATATCTGATTGGATTTTACGATGTGACCAGACCTAAAAGAACTATATCACCTAGGGTGATATAGTTCTAGTCATTCAGTAAATGGTCCTGCATGACGGCCAGCTTATCTCGTCTTATCCGTTTATAATAGGACGATGTAAAACCGGTATATTTTTTCAACTGATTGGACAAATACGCCGGACTGCTATAGCCCAAAGCATAAGCAATATCCGATAGAGACTGATCCGTATAGACCAAAAACTCCTTTACGTTCTCGATCTTCTTGGAGATAATAAACTTTTCGAGGGTATACCCTTCCGATGAAGAGAATAGTGCACTCAGCGAATCATAATCCCGATGCAATTCATCACGGATGATTGTCGAAAACTTCACGTGCAGACCACTGTCCAATTGTCGCTTAATACCATTCTCAACAGCATTTTTAATCTGACTGATAATCTTTTGATTCTTATTGTAAAACAATTCGAATCCATATTTATGAAGCATCGTGCTGATGACTTGCTCATCAATGATTTTCTCCGTCTCTTTCAGCAAGACTTCACCCAAGCGTATGTCCGAAATTTCCAAACCAAGCTTGGGCAATTCTTCCGATAGCACGTAAATACACCTGTCGCATACCATCCCTTTGATTAGTAGTTTCATGGGTTTAAATAGATATTTTTCATGTATAATATTGAGAAGGTAAAGGTCAGCTTTTGTCAAGAATAAAGTATGATGGAATTGCTTGTTAGATTTGCGAAATTTCCAACAATCAATAAAGATAACCGTCGCACCGCTAATCATTAAAAGTTACAAACTAAACAAGGAAAAGCATATAAAAACTGCTCTTAATCCTGCGGAATTTTGTCTAAAATAAAAGCAGAATAATGATGAATAAACAAACTACCGACAAGCAAATTTCAAAGGTGCTCAATGACTATGACGCTGGAATAAGCGGGGCTGAGCTGCTAGAAAAATATGGGATATATGGCACCACTATATTCGAACTAAAAAAGAAATACAAAAATGTAGATACCGATATCCTGAGCGAGCTCATTGACCTGCATGATGAAAACAGCAGATTAAAAACAATGTATACGGATTTAAGTCTGCAATACCGAAAGCTAAAGGACTTATTAAAAGAGGATTTTTAATCCCTACTCAATACCTCAGATCGGATACCAGCACCCCCGTTCTATTAAACACATAAGACATCTTTTCATACTTTAGTCCGTCCATATTAGATAAGAATGAGCTGGGGATATCTCCAGGATCACGCAGTCAATTGCATCATCCCGAAGATAAAAACAGCTCATTAGCTACAGCAGCCTGTCGAGCAGCTTGACGCCCTTTCAGAATCATCACCTACCCGATAGCCCGCTTTTTCAACAGCGTATTGCAAAGCAGTTTTTACTTGCTCATTTTCAAAAGAAAAGGACAACTTTCCAGCCTCTAATTTTTCAACTTTTACGCCCTCAATACCTTGGATTGCGGCACTTACCTGTGCTTGGCAATGCGCGCTCTGCATATCAGGTATACTCCATTGTAAATTTTTCATTTTCAATTATGTTTTTGTCTTACAAATTACCACATTGAGGGGCGACTGTTTGTTACACTATTTCCTATTTGATTTGTGATATTTACTGATGGAGTGGTATTTTTTACAAACAACTTCTCCTTTTCAAATCTGCGGGAATAGTCAAATTGAAAACGGCGGCCAATAAATTATTGTACCGCCGTTTCACAAACACACTGAATAGTACAGTTCTTCACCCCACGCCATCCAACTTAATTCGTATGCTTAGCCTCCTTAGGATGATAGTCCGGAAGACTGGACACTCTTGTGGTATCGATCCCTTCCAGCGACCAGGTAATAGGAAGCATGGTCATATAGCCGCATTTAGGACATTGATCACCCTCTACCCCTATCATCTCTTTATGAGAAGGGCAGCCCGTGATAAAGTTTCCATTTCTATCCAGTGCGTGACCATGTTCGTTCTCGTACTTATTCTTCTTTTTAGCGGAGGTATGATTCTCTGCCATTTCATGACTAAGACCCTCTCCATACGCATGGTCATGCCCAGCATGTCCTTTAGGATCAGCGCCCGTGCACGCATATGCCAACACAGCTATTAAAGCTGCCGCGGGAATTATAGATATAGTAATTTTCATATAGAGGAGTGTTGTAAATTTGAGGTTTTGTTATATATTATTTTTTCCATTTCAATCGCAGACTATTACTGACCACACTCACGCTACTCAAAGCCATGGCCGCCCCAGCAATCATCGGGTTCAATAGAAATCCATTGATTGGATACAATATACCTGCCGCTATCGGAATCCCGATGAGATTGTAGATAAATGCCCAAAATAGATTCTGCTTGATGGTCGATACCGTCTGTTTAGACAGGCGTATGGCCTGTGGTATCTTTGTCAGATCCGAGGAGATAATGGTCATTTTGGCCACATCCATAGCGATATCACTACCTTTCCCCATCGCGATGCTCACATCCGCTGTAGCCAGTGCTGTACTGTCGTTGATACCATCTCCTACCATGGCGACAATCTTACCCTGCCGCTGCAGTTCTTTTACAAAGTCTGCTTTGTGCTGCGGCAGTACTTCCGCCTTATAATGCTGGATTCCAGTCTGCTCTGCAATAGCTTTGGCCGTCGCCTCATTGTCTCCGGTCAGCATGTACAGTTCGATTCCCATTCCCTGCATTTCTCGAATTGCCTGTACAGAGGTTTCCTTTATTTTGTCCGAAATAGCGATGACAGCAAGCACTTGTCTGCTATTTCCAAACCAAATGACCGTCTTGGATTCTTCACCCCATGTATCCGCTTGTTGCTGCAATTGGGCAGCAATAGCAATGTTATTCTCAGCCATCAGTTTCTTATTTCCGACAAAATAGGTTTCATTGTCAGCGACAGCCTTGGCCCCTTTGCCGGTGATACTGTCGAACAGTGACAAAGCCGTAGTAGGTACACCTTTCAGGTGCTTGACCACGGCCTCAGCCAATGGGTGTTCAGACTGCTTTTCAATGCTCAATAGGACATCTTTGCTAAGATTGTCACCGTCCAACCATTGGATACCCGTGACCTGCGGTCTTCCTTCTGTGATCGTCCCCGTTTTATCCAACACAATGGCGTTGACCTTCTTAGCCAACTCAAGGCTTTCCGCATCTTTGATCAGAATGCCATTTTCGGCACCTTTGCCCACCCCCACCATGATAGCGGTAGGCGTAGCCAAACCCAATGCACAAGGACATGCGATGACCAATACCGTGACAGCTGCCAACAGACCCTGCACCAATCCACTTTCACCTCCCAACACCATCCACAATGCGAATGTAAATATCGCGATGCTGATGACGATAGGGACGAATATACCCGCAATCTTATCGACCAGCTTCTGTACAGGTGCCTTGCTACCCTGTGCGTCCTGAACCATTTTGATGATCTGGGCAAGCATCGTCTCCTTGCCCACCCTTACCGCAGCAAATTGAAAACTGCCTTTTTGATTGATGGTACCCGCAAATACCTTTTCATTTTCGGTCTTCAGCACCGGTACGGGCTCCCCGCTCAGCATACTTTCGTCTACATACGAACTTCCCGATCGGACGATTCCATCCACTGCAATCTTTTCACCCGGCTTTACCAATATCACATCACCTGCTTTGACTTCCTCAATAGCAATCTGTCTTTCACTTCCATCGGCTAGTATGATCATGACAGTCTTGGGCTGTAGTCCCATTAATTTTTTAATGGCGGATGAGGTATTTCCTTTTGCCTTTTCCTCCAGTAGCTTACCCAACAGAATAAAGGCAATAATGACGGCGGCCGCTTCAAAATATACGTGCGCGTGCACCCCTCGTGCATGCCAAAAATCCATGAACAACATATTGAACACACTGAAAATATAGGCGATACCCGTGCTCAGTGCCACTAAGGTATCCATATTGGCTGAGCGGTGCTTGGCTTGCTTCCACGCATTGATAAAGAAATCCTTCCCTAACCAGAGCACTACCGGTGTAGAAAATGTCCACATAATCTCATTGCCATATGGCATATCCATGAAGAGCATCCCGATCACGACCACCGGAAGGGACAGTATGATCGCCCAGATAGTTTTATTCTTTAACGTTCGGAATTTCTTTTCATGAATCGCTTCCAGTGTCTCCTGTTGGGTACTTTCATCTTCGATTAACAAATCGAACCCTACAGATTGAACGGCTTTTTTTAACCCCGAAGCATCGGTCATATTAGGCAGGTATTCAACTGTCAGATTGCCCGTCGCAAAATTGACAGCTGCATGGACGACTCCATCAGCATGCTTGACTATACTTTCGGCACTCCCTGCACAGGAAGCACAGGTCATACCCAGTACAGGAAAAGTCTGCTTTAACGTAGTCACACCATATCCCAGATCCTTAATAGCTTGGACCGCATCTGTCACCACCTCCACATTGCGGACAGTAATAGCAGCCCTCCGGTTGTTGAGTTCTACTTTATGTGTTTCTACGCCTTTTACTTGTGCCAGCCCTTTCTCCACAATCAATGCACAGTGTTCACTTTCCACATCTTCCAGCGGAAGAAAAACAGTTTGATTATCATTAGTTGCCATATATAGTATGCTTTATTTGCTATACAAAGATGGCACAATAAGGAGTCTAGATTATTACACTATTGTAGGAAAGAATTGTAAGATTTCCATCTTATAAATAGAGAAGGATTGTCGTTAATCAACAGCCCTATATTTGAAAAAGCGCTTTATTTATTGGGGTTACCGTTCTAGAACTAGACCTCATTCAACGATTTTCTCTTGTATTCTTTAATCTGCTTAAAATGGCTGGGGGTAAGCCCAGTTACTTTTTTGAATTGATTGCTGAGGTAAGCAACACTAGAATAATTCAGTCGAAGGGCTATTTCACTTAGCGACAATTCGTCGTATACCAGCAGCTCCTTGACTTTTTCTATCTTTTGCGCAATGAAATACTTTTCAATCGTCGTACTTTCTACTTCCGAGAATAGATTAGAGAGGTAATTATAATCATGATGCAGCGCGGTACTTAAGATATCAGATAGATTATTCTTGACCTCCTTATCCTGATGATGCACCAGGTCGATGATCACATTCTTAATCCGCTCGATAATCCTACTTTTTTTGTTATCAATAAACTCGAATCCCAAAGGTCCTAGCGCTTGATTCAGCTCTTTTTTCTGATTGTCAGTCAAGTCTTCTTCGAGTGTCACCTCCCCCAGCGTCACATTTTTGGCCGAGATACCAAGCTTATCAAGTTCGTTCTGTATCACGATGATGCAGCGGTTACAGACCATATTTTTTATGTATAATGTTGCCATATTGTCGTCCAAAAATGTGTTTAATTGTACTAAAAAGTGGTAAATGTACGTCTTTTTCTTATCTTGATTTTCATTCGATTCAAAGGTATCACAAATTTGTACGTTTTACCATTCGGGAAGAAATAGAAGAGACTATTTTTTTTACTAATCTTATTCCTAATCCTTTTCCCATTTCTTTCCCCCATCTACATTTAAAGCATTTTTTTCTTATAAAGTCAAATATTCATCTCTGTTTAATTAAAATCCAATCTGCGCGCCGAACAGTGGCGGCTAACCTGCACCGTGATGCTGAAAATACGGTGCGCCAAATCTGATATAGAGATGCGACTGGCACATATCCTCTATAGTATCTAAAGATAAGATACTAGGTTATAAAAGTGCTATCCAAACCTCAAAATCGTAGCTATACTTTTCTGTTTAGTTCTTTATCCCTGTTCCTAATAGCAATCTACGTATCCGCTACTTTTCCCCAAAAATCAAATCGAAATACCGCTCCCTCCCACCACCTTTATTCCATCGGAGAAATTTTTCCAGAACCGAATGTATCGATATTGTGCATCAAAGGATTGACCGTTGTAACTTCCCTGTAAAGCAATCTTCAAAATAATAACGGCTAAATCATCCATAATATTTAGCTGTTCAACATTAGGAATTAGCTCAACTATTTTCAGATTTTCATTACGATATGTTTCCAAATCCATTTCTTTGGTAATCGTTTCACCACTCGGGACTATGAAAAGTAAATCATTGTGCAACAGTCTATCGAGTATCTCTACGTTACCACTTTTCATAGCTTCATAAAGCTGGTTTTCAAGATTTAGAATATCATTTTTTGTTATCATTTTCTTTCTTTTTATAGAGACATTATTTTTTCATCAGGTTGTAATCGTCTCGATTTATCAGTTATCATTATTTACTACGGCCATATATCATAAAAAATCGATCTGTAATTTTAAATTTAGCTAAAAATCTATACATTTATCAAACCAATTATAATTGTGTGGCCGATATAAATTACCAACCATTCCCCAACACTGGATATGGACTCCGTCCAAACCATTCTAGAGCAAAAAATGCCATGCTGTTGTTGAAGATTATGCTCGGGATCGAAATAGCTTCATTAATCTCCAATTACCTGCAATACACGCTATTACATAACCCTCTACTTACAGAAGAGCTTGCAGATGCTAATGATATCAGACAGCAAATCATTGCAATACTATATAGTGGATGTTTTATTGCCACAATGGTGAACTTCCTCCAATGGTTTCGAAGAGCCTGCTACAACCTGGGACAAATAGACGAGTACCTCTCTTATCAACAAAAAGATACAGGTATAGTTTGGTTTATCCCTATCCTCAATGTCTACAAGCCTTATCAGATGATGAAAGAGTTGTACAAGAAAACAAAAGAACACTTAGACGATAATGAAATTCAATCCAATTCGCTATCCCGTATCATCACGCTCAATAGCTGGTGGGCACTCTGGATGCTAAGCAATATCCTAGGAAATGTATCGTTTCGCTTGTCCATAAAATCAGATACAATCGAAGAGCTGAGATCGCTGACGGAGTTAGATATGATTATCAACATCATCAGCGTCCCCTTGACACTGCTAGCTATCCGCGTAATCCATAATTATGCGCAAACTGAACCGCTTTTGGAGAAAATAGCTTCACAACAAATCATACCAATTACCGACCAGACAGATGGAGATTGATACCGAGCTTTTTGGAAATTCTCGATGAAAGTAAACAGATTTATACTATTTACAGTAGATCAATAAGCGTATTTGAGGCGCCGATAGGCTCATGATCAATCTTATCCTTGCTAGTGAGTACGCTCATTGATCCATATTCAATTTCGAGATCGATACAATCTGATGCGCTCGCACCGTAAACTCAAAAAAGAGCTTTTGATTATCTTGGATTGCATGGAAAAAATCTTTCTGCGCTTGCATTCCTTCCCTAAAATAGTTGAAATCTTGAGATAACTCCAACCTTTGGTCTACATCCGATACACAACCGACATCATAGATGAACTTTTCGCGTTCGTTCAGCCCATTTTCATCACTAATCGAGGCAATTCCCATTTCTATAGCGGCACAGTTAAAGCGTAAATTCTTACCCTTCAATCCTTCCATGAGTCTGACATTAGTGGCAAATATAACGCTGTCTTTTTCAACCTCCTTTTCACATGTACAAGATGTTGCT
The DNA here is from genome assembly GCA_000783305.1 of Sphingobacteriaceae bacterium DW12. GTDB lineage: Bacteria > Bacteroidota > Bacteroidia > Sphingobacteriales > Sphingobacteriaceae > Sphingobacterium. The sequence continues at coordinate 47,348 of JROE01000014.1, forward strand.
TGCTGCTTATCACGATTATGTTCTTGATTGCCGCTACAGGCAAAAAAGGGCACCATCATACCTAAATAAATTGCGGATTTCATCTATTATATATTTATACGTTTTAGCACTTTTAAAGCATTTGTTAAATTATCAATGAATGTAATAATAGCCACCTCATCCAAATTATCTACCAAACTGTAAACAATAATTTTACTGTCAAATATCATAAACAATTAGTTTTCCAGTAGGTGTTGTGAGGCGTTTAAAGTAGTCTTGTCGCTTGTCAAGCATTTCAACAAACCGCTCTCATTTTGAAGCAGGATAATTGATCGTATTTCTTTACCTATCCAAATCTTATTAGGATAAGAGAACGGATTAAAGAACTGGTGCCAATATGCTTTAATAGGAATATATAATCCATAGCCCCAAATTTGCATTTCTAATTTATCTGGCATTTGTTCCCATAGCCAATTCACGAAATCCGTAAGTAAAAGACTAGAAAAATCAAACTCGTAAGATTCCCAAGTGTCTTTTACTTTGATTTGAGGAATAAAATCTTCCTCATTACTTATTTCATCTTTTTTTGCTCGGAATAGATCGCCTTTACGAACATTGATAATGAATTCAACTGTATCATCTACCTCTTCTAAAAGAAGAAAAAAAGGGAAGCCATTATCCGGAATGGCATCAACAAATGGGGTGATACTATTTAGCCAATTGTTATCCATTTCACGGTTTTCTACAAGTTCGCTATCGAAAAGCGTCCTATATATCGTTGTCAATTTCGTTTCAAATTCGCTATTGGTCATATTTGTATAAATATACTTACAGTAAAAATCGTTCCGAATCAAATCTTCTATATATAAAATTAGTGTTTCTAATGGATTTAACTAAAGACATAGCAAAAGAGTCGATTGGCCATAATGTTCAAAATATAAAATCTGATAGTTAGCCTGTTATTGGCTTGAAGATTGAGATTTGCCACCTACTCCTGATGGAAACTAGCTTTGGACTTATGTTTCCCTGTCAGGTATTGAGTTAAATAAGTCCGTATGTCTTTCGGAAGCGCGCGAAGCGTGACTTCTAAGCTTTGGACAGGCTTACACTCCACCCCATCCCCACAATAATAATCTAGGTGGAAAATATAGTTCTTGTTTCGATAAAGGATTATATAGGATACTTTCCTATCATAGCTTTCGTATCCCCCGCAGTAGTAGAAAGGAATAATCCCGACCTTGTGCCCTCGAATGTCTTGAATCTGTATCTCTTCTTTTACGAAATGGATGAGCGACATTTGTGGATAGGGATACGCGTAGGCAACAGATGTCATGCCTATTCTATTTTTGAGCTGGGCTTCGATCTGGGTAAAAGTACCATCAAATCTAGGCAATTCAGCATTGCACGGGTTCGTGACTTTTACATGTAGCATATTTTTGCCGTAGGCATCCTGGTAGGCCAGCTCCGTCACGATTGTATCGAATAACCGTGCCTCTTGTCCACTAGCTGAACTCAACAATCCATAGCCCGTAAAGGAATATAGAAACAGTGCCATAAACATAGCACGAATAGAAACTGCGCTAGTAAGGCCTTGATAAATCACTGCCGAGGCCATAATAGGTCTACTTTCCGGTATTGCCATGTATATAGATGTGTAGAAACATGTATGATTATCGGTGTAGTTAAGCAAAATCTATTCCAACATAGGGTTTCATGAAATTGAATGCTTTGGTAGAGATATCAATTGGTTGTCCAAAAATGAGATTCATAAAGCAATATTTGAAAAAATACAGCTTCTGGACAGTACAATTTTTGAGGACAGGATAGTTGTGAAATAAAAACAACAACCTATCCGATATATAAATATTCAAAACTATCTCTTCAAGGTGTTTGAACACAATATCGAATAGGAAGGACAATTCTGGCAGAAGGCTTAATACTTTTGTAGATATACTGATACTCCCAGCTGGTAAGGCTTCCAAAAGTGGTATAGATAATAAACTAGTATGGACCACAATAAAGGTTCTTGTAAATGGAAAACTAGATTTGGCTCCAATCTAACATACACTAATACATTTTCCGTACAGCGCCATCTTATTAAAAATGACGCTGTACAAAAAAATGACAAAATAATTGCCTACCCGTCGCTCAAACATTACATGCAAACTAAACGGATTAGTCATGTATAGTGGGGTCGAAAACACCGCCCCAGTCCTTATTTTGAATGATTTTTGGATTTTTGTCAATGACCGATTGTGCTATCGGAAAAAAGTAATAGGTATCAGGCACCAAATTAACTTTGTTTCCAGTGTTCGGAACCTGCAATACGCTATATTTAAATTGATTTTCCTTCAGTTGATAAGCTTTGGCTAATGCGGCAGCCTCTTCCAAATCCATTTCGGTACCATTACTATTGATGGCGATTGCTTCCACGCCATATTTGGTGGTGTTGTTCAACACATTCAATTTTCGAGACCGTCTCAAATCCCAAAAACGATGCCCTTCAAAACAAAACTCAATATTCCGCTCTGCTAATATCGCATCCCGCATCTGCGTACGGTCTGTAGCTACAATACCATACTTGCCATCTGCGCCGGCCTCGATACCTGCACGCATACGAATTTGTTTTAAAATGTCTAAAGCCGTGTTGAAATCTCCCTTTTCATTTGCTGTCTCTGCATAATTCATCATCACTTCAGCAAATCGCATCAATACATAATCCACATCATATTGGGTCTCTACTTCTGTTTGCTTAAGGGATAACTTAGAGTTCTTCAAGATAAAAAAACCACTATACCGATTCAAATTCTCGGATGGGGTATTTGCTTTTGGATTGACACCAAAATTGTCCAAATCAGCAGCGATACCCACAGAAGTATATTGTCGCTTTCCGGTTTTTCCAGACACTTCATACACTTTTCCGTTCCATACGATAGATTTGTCAAATCGAGGGTCCCTGTTTTCCCAATATGACTGCAGAAATTCGGCGTCCGATTTGTGGTATTTTCCAGTAGGGTCCGAAAAAGGTCTTCCATCCTTCATCGGAAATGCTTTTACAAAATCCCAAGACGGAACCGCCCCTGCCGCCCCCCTACTTTCTGAGCCCGGTCGTACACCATTGTCCCAAGCTGCTACTTTATTTGGATAGGCATTGATTACTGCAAAAACCACCTCAGACCCTTTTTCTAACAAGGCAATATTGGCGTAATCGGCTGTCAAACTATAGCCATTTGCTTGCAATCTTTCATAAGCGGTTTTACTAGCGTTATATGCTTCAGTCCAGTACCCATTGTTATAAGGATTGGCTGGATTAAACTGAGGTGATGCTTTATACAACAATACTTTCGCCTTAAATGCAACCGCAAAATTGCCGTCAATACGACCATAATCGGCTGAACCTTTTGCAATAGTTGCGGGGAGTAATGCGATGGCTTCGTCGAGGTCTTTAATAATCAAGTCAAAGCATTCCTTGGTTGTGTTTCGAGGTGTTTGTAAATCGTCAGTCTCTAAATCCTGCGGCATGGTGATATAGGGTACCCCACCGTGATGCCTCACCATGTTAAAATACATATAGGCCCGCATGAATAAGGCTTGGCTGACCATCGCATTCTTAAAATTTGTAGATAAGATGGTACTTTCGTTGACTTTTTGAATAGCAGTATTAATTCTTCTTATAGTGGTATAGTCCCAAGATTTATATGCAGTATTGTTGACCGTCACAGCGTCTAATGGAAACGAAATTCCAATCAATTGCTCAGAATTATTGTCGACTCCAGCACTCCAGTTGCCAAACAAAGGGTATAGATTAGTCAGATATGCCCGCACCAAATTGGAGTCACTCCAGACCTTGCTTTCATCTAGTGAATTCAAGTCATCGATATCTAAAACATTTTTACAGGACCAAGTCGTCAGTAGCAATGCTATTAAGGGATAAAATATAGTTTTCATGTTGTTTTCGATTAAAATTTAACATCCAGACCCAATGTGAATGTCTTCATGACAGGATAGGAATCGTACATCTTTTGCTCCGGATCATGAAACTCCGTCATCGGAGAGAATACAAATAGATTGGTTCCATTAAAAAACACATTCACATTTTTGATTTTCATCGCGTTTGTAACGGATTGTGGTAGGCTATAGGAAATATTTAAATCTCTTAAGCGTAAATAGGCTCCATTACGGATCCAGAAACTCGAAGCTCCAGTTCCTGACTCCTGCCAATTAGAACCGACCACTCTCGGGTAGTCAGCATTGGGATTCTCCGGCGTCCAAACATCTCCTGCCCAGATTGGATAATAAGGTCGAAAGGTTCCCCCATGTTGGCGTATACCACCCCCCTCTTGATTACTGATAACCCGATCGTAAGCCATTACCCCTTGGAGTAAAGCCGAGATGGAAAGTCCCTTCCAACTGGCATTTAAGCCAAAGCCGTAATTAATCCTAGGTGTATTATCTTCAGAGAGCAACATCATATCGTTGTCATCAATCTTGCCGTCTGGGGTATTCGAATAATTTGCACCACGAATATCCTTATACAAAATCATACCTAGGTAAGGATCCCGTCCGTAGCTCTTGAATCCCTGATTCTTTAACGCATCGAGCTGCTCTTGCGTCCGTACCAGATCAATGGCCTCCAGCCCAACAATACGATTTTCGGGCCGGCCCACGCGTGATTCAAAATTTCGCGTGCCCCCTACAGCAAATGCAGGTTCCTCATCATACACATCCCAACGATCCTTGGCATAGCCCATGTTTGCCGTAACCCCGTAAGACACCTCACCTACTCGATCATTCCAATTAAGGGACAGCTCGCCACCTTTGTAGCTTCTTGCTGCATAATTTTCAGGAGCTAATTCACGCCCGTAGTTGTCAGGTACTTTTAAGGACCGTGGGCCCAAAATATCGGTCTCCTTACGACTGAATACATCCAATGTACCTGTCAACTTGTTATTGATTAAGCCGAAGTCAACACCTACATTGATACTTCGGGAGGTTGTCCAGGTCAAGTTTTGGGTCGGTGTAGCACCGTAGGCAATACCATTGTAGTATCGATCCCCAAACATATAACCACCAGATGGTCTATATTTCTCTTGATAAAGAAATTGTCCTATCCGCTCGGCAGCGACATTCAAATCATTACCTGTTGTGCCGTATGATGCCCGTAGCTTCAGGTCGCTAAATGTATTTTTGATAGTGGAGAAAAACTGCTCCTCAGATACTCGCCACGCAGCCGACATCGATGGAAAAAAACCCCAACGCTTATCCCCTGGAAATAACGGAGAGCCGTCATATCTGAATGAAAATTCGGCAATATACTTATCTGCATAATTATAGTTTGCGCGTCCAATGAAACCTCTTCGAGAGTTGATACTTTCGTAGGCATCTGTCGACCTGAATGTCCTGTCGGTTGGGTAGATAAACATTTGATCGATACTGACAATCGGATTCTCTGCACGCGAGGTCACATACGTACCCCCTGCTTTAAACTGTTCATAGACAACCAACGCATCAATTGCGTGCTTATTGAACCTACGATTGTAGTTCAAGAACCAGTTAACCTGATATTCCCATTCACGTTGTGGAGCATAGTCCATGAACGGTTGAGCTTGACTGAACGTGAAAATATTGATTTTATCCTCCGAAGGTGGGGCCGGTATGAATCTATTTCCATCCGGGTTCAATGAAGTAAAAGTGTAATTTTTTTGGAAGGTCATAAACCGCTTCCGCATATAATCTTCAGCAAGGTAACTCCCCACTATCTTTGTCGAGAGACCTTCAACTAGTTTGTTTAGCTTATAGTCCAAAGTCATGATTGGGTTTACTTGTCGAACCTTCCGATCGATGTATCGATTCCCCACTACCTGATCGATGACATTCCACGCCTGCCAACTCCCCATTGGAGTTTGGACAGGATAGTCTGTCGGGGTATCACTAGGTGATCCATCTTTGTTCAGATAGAACGGGTACATCTTAGGCCAATTAAAGGTCACACGGTAAAAATCGGATACATCAAAATCATCATCATTGGAAGAGGTGCTGAATGGCCAATAAAAACGCTTGGAGTTAATCTGGTTAGCAGAGATATTCACATCTATCGTAAAATCATCCGTTATCTTTGCGCTAACATTACTTCTCAAATTGAATTTTTCGTGTTCCAAGGATTTATATGATCCATTCTCTTTACGGTAACTGACCAAGTTATAGTACGTGATGCGATCACCACCACCGGATACAGAGATAGATTGTCTATGGCTGAATGGATTTCTCCAGATGACATCATTGACACTATAGTCTTTATCTTTAAAATAATCAAATTCGGTTTGACCATTGGGAGCTACCCAAGGTTGCGTTCGCGGTCCATTTTCCCATAGAAATTGAGAAACCCTATTTTGATAGGTCAATTCGTCTGCCGCTGTCGTGATATCTGCCAAGAGCGTCTGTGTCGGAGCCCCAAAGCTGTAGTTACTTTGCACATTGAAAACAGGTTCTTGGGCCGTGCCTTTCTTGGTCGTTACCACCACAACACCATTGCCTGCTCGTGTACCATATACAGCAGCAGTAGCTGCATCTTTCAAAAAGCTCATCTGATCCACTTCATTGGCTTCCAATGCGTCAAACGCTGCCTTATCTCGTACAATACCATCGATGACATACAAAGGTTCCGCAAAACTACCACGAATCCGCAGACTTGAAGAGGCTCCGGCCATACCAGATGTATTGGTCACATTGATACCCGCCGCACGTCCCGCTAAGGTATTGGAGAGATTAGAGGGCGCGATATTCTTCAATTGCTCGGCATTCACTGACGCTACAGAGCCCGTAATATTTGCTTTCCGCTGCTTTCCATACCCCACTACTACCACTTCTTCCAGACTCTCTTGATCCTGTTCCAGAGCCACGGTAATAGCGACTTTGTCTTTCGAATCAATATTATAGTTGCTAAGCATCTTGGTTTTGAAGCCCAAATAGCTCACAGTAATCACGTAACCCTGCCCTTCGGGAATGCGGTCAAATGAGAATATCCCCTCTGTATTTGTCGTATTGACCTGCTTGTATTTTGTCGTGGGACTTTCTATAGTGACTGTTGCCCCAGTAATGGGGTTACTTTCGGCATCCCGTACTACACCATTAACGGAGGCCGTAGACTGCGCTAATCCAACATGATAACTCATACTGAGTAGCCCCAGCATCCCTAGCCGCAGAGGCATACCGCGCCCTGGACTCTTAAATCTCAATAGCAGCATCGCAAGTAGTTGATGCTTCTTAGATAAAAAGATGTTCATAATTTTTGTTTTTTTGTTTATTGTTTAGTATTCTGGATTGGTATAGTTTATATCAGCGTGGTGCAAGTAGTTGAGTTCTTTAATAATTTCCTTATAGACATGGTCTTTGTTTCCGAAGGTGCCACTGTAGTATTTGTCTTTGATTTTGCCCTTGTCGTAGTGCAACTTAATGTCATAGTTTTGCATCAAGATGTTTAGTACATCTTCTAAGGCGATATTCTTGAATTGGATAGCATCAGCATTTTGAAGAAAATAGCCCCCACGATCCATACCGACCGTACGTGCTTTTACTTCTTCGAGTATCCGTAGATTGTTATGGTCTAGCGTGATTTCTTCATTTGGTTGATAGGTGCGGACTAGCGTCTTGGTCTTGTTCAAGTCTTCTGCTTTAACTTCTATTTTACCTTCCAATAATTTGATTTGTGTTTGCGTAGACCTCAATTCGTCGACAATGAATATCGTTCCTAAAGCAGTGGTGGTGACACCAGTTGAATGGACGCGAAAGGGCTTACTTTTATCTTTTGCAACTTCAAACTTAGCTCTTCCCTTGAGGTACAAAATCCTTTCATCCAAATGGCTGAAGTCTTCAGCATATTTGATTTCCGATTTAGGATATAAAGTGATAATGGAACCATCGCTTGCGGTCAACACCATGTTTTCATTTCCAGAATTAATGTAGTAGAGGTTGCTGGCTACGGGAGTATGGAGAGTAACATCTGTCGATTTAACTCGATCCAATGGCAAAGTATCTCGGAATGGGCTCATCCCAAGATAAAATCCGATTAAAAAAACAAGGATTGCAGCGGCTCTAGAGAGCGACAATACCAATCTTTTTCTAAATGTAGATTTCTTTTTTTGTTGTATGGCGGCCAGTACCCTAGCCCGAACCTCATATTGACCTTCATAATCTAGGTCAGCTCCTGTTAAATCCCACTCTTCTCTAGGCAATAACTGATCAAGTGAGGTCCCTAAATATTGAATATAATCCTCGAGATACTCCGCTTCTTCGGCAGAACACTGGCTATTTAGATAGCGATTGATTAAATCCGTAGTAATCTTCATACATTAAGAATACTCCAGAAAGGTCGCTTACCCCTAAAATTATTTTAAAAAAAATATTATATAGCTGACAAAAAGAAAAAGAGTCTTCTTTAACGCCTTCAACGCCAAAGCAATATGATTTTCCACTGTCTTGGGTGAGATAGCTAATCGATCTGCAATCTCTTTATAACTGAGATTCTCAAGTCGACTTAGTAGGAATACCTTCCTTCGAGATGCAGGCATCCGTTGCACCGCTCGCTCGTAATGTGCACTAATCTCTTTCAATCGATATAACTCAGACGGGGTCGGTACATCTACCTGTGTGTATTGCGTTTCCAAAACTATTTTTCGCTTCCGCTCCTCTTTCACGATATCCAATAATGTAGTCCGGGCTATACAAAATAGCTGAGATTCTATTTCAATAGCTACTTTCTTATGAAAAAGGTTACCCCAAAGTTTGATGAATACCCGTTGGACTGTTTCCTCCGCAATGTAAGAGGAAGAAGTTTTGCTCAACGCATATTGATAAACCTTTTTATTCCATTTTTCATACACATCATCAAAATCCGTAATCGAAATTAAGGTTTGGTCAGGCATAGTTAGTATTAGTGTGGCGACTAATATAGTGATTAATGATTGTTCTTCATAATCTAGGCTTAATTGACTAAAATGCAACTCTGATGTCGACATGTCTCATCTTTGACAGCAATCAGGAAAACTAAGTCAACCTCCCATATAGACAATATTGCACCTTTCTATAGAGACACGTCTCCAGATAAGCATTTAATAATGAATAACATCTATATAAACAAAATACAGAAAATATGCTTATATTAACTAACTAAACTTAAATCGATGAACAATTCACGCAGAGATTTTATAAAAAAAGCAGGCCTATTAAGTGCAAGTATGTATACGGGAGCGAATGCATTCAGTGTATCTAGCTATCGGAGAATTATTGGTGCAAATGATCGTGTCAATGTGGGTGTCATTGGATTTTCGGACAGACATAAAGGAGCACATGCTCCCTCGTTTCTTGCTGCTTATAAGGATTTGAATTTTGATATTATCGCTGTAAGCGACATCTGGAAGTTGCGCAGAGAGGAAGGCGTAAATTTTTGGAAGCAAAAATTGGGTCATGATATCACTTCTTGTTTGAACAATGAAGCGCTTTACGATATTAAGGATATTGATGCGGTATTTGTATCCACTTCAGATTTCCAACATGCATTACATACAATAGAAGCTGTAAAAGCAGGAAAGGATGTATTTGTCGAAAAGCCCCTTGCCGAAACAATGGAAGATGCACGTGCAGTACTAAAAGCGGTGAAGGAAAGTGGAAAGATTGTTCAAATCGGTTCCCAACGTAGAAGCGGCGTGAATTATGTTGCTGCAAATGATTTTATAAAGAGTGGAAAATTTGGAGATATTGTCATGGTCGAGCTAACTTGGAACGTAAATCAACCCGGACGATGGCGTAGACCAGACTTGGTGGCTAAGTTGAAAGAGTCTGACACGGATTGGAAGCGTTTTTTACTCAATAGACCTGTTGAACCTTTCAATGCTAGGCATTATCTGGAGTATCGATTGTTTTGGCCCTATTCATCCGGTATCCCCGGACAATGGATGTGTCATCAAATCGATACCGTACATTGGTTTACTGATCTTCCACACCCACGTAGCGTAGCGGTGAATGGGGGTACCTATCTCTGGAAAGATGGTCGGGAAAATGCAGATACCTTCACAGCCGTTTTTGATTACGGCCCTCTGGACGACCCAAGCAAAGGCTTCCAGGTATTGTTCAAGTCGAGACAAACAAATTCGGGTATATTAGGTGGAGAGGAAGTAAAGGAAATCTATTACAGTAATGGCGGGACGCTCAACTTAGACACCAATAAGATTACGCCGGCAGGCGGACTTCCAGAAAAATATGCCAGTGCGATGGGCATGAAACCAAATTTATTACCCGAGATTAACCTCAATGATATCCGGATTAGTACAGAGGCCAATACAGGTGGCGACCCTGTTACCCTGGCGCACGTACGAAATTGGATGGAATGTGTCCGAAGCCGCAAAGAGCCCAATGCACCAGTAGAAGCTGGTTACAACCATTCAATTGCTGTTATTATGGCTAATGCAGCCTACCGAACGGGCGAAAAAGTAACTTTCGATGACAAGCGACAGGAGGTAATTGCGGGAGGAAATATATTCAAATATTAACCTAATCCTCCCAAGGTTACCATCATGGACATATCACGAACAAAACCAAGATCAATAGCTTATCCAAATGACAACGAATACTTTATAATTAACTATTCTGATGAAAAAAATAGTAGTATCAACCCTACTTTTAGGGGTAATTGTACATTCAGTCCTAGCGCAGAAAAAGCAACATATAGCTGTACAGCATGACAAAGCGCGGCAGGAAGTTATGGTTAAAGTCAACAATCAACCCTTTACAGCCCTTATCTATCCGGATAGCCTTGAGAAGCCAACACTCTACCCTATTTTAGCTGCTAACGGTGAGATTATTACCCGAGGATTCCCACTCGTACCCCGGCCGAACGAACCGACAGATCATCCGCACCACATCGGATTGTGGATGAATTATGAAAGTGTAAATGGTCTTGATTTTTGGAACAATTCATCGGCCATCCCATCAGAGAAAAAAAGCAAATACGGCTGGATAAAAAAAACAGCTATATCCGAAGTTAAAAGTGGAGATGCAGGGGTCATTAAATATGTTGCAGACTGGAGCGATATCAATCAGCATACTTTGCTAAAAGAACATACAACATTTATCTTTACAGCAACAGAGGGCTATCGGACGATTGACCGAACGACAACACTTACAGCAGCACAACATGTTTCTTTTAAAGACGTTAAAGATGGGCTACTAGGACTGCGTGTAGCACACGAACTGGAACTACCTTCCAAAGAACAGCGAAAATTTACAGATATACACGGTGTCGTGACTACTGTAAAAGGTAATGAAGAAGATATGGTTACAGGCAATTATTTGACAAGCGAAAACAAAGAGGGCGACCATGTTTGGGGAACACGTGGCAAATGGTGTATGCTCTATGGTAAAAAAGGAGGGGATACAATCAGCATTGTAATAATAGATCACCCAAGCAATGTCGGTTATCCAACTTATTGGCATGCGCGCGGATATGGTTTGTTTGCAGCAAACCCACTTGGACAGAAAATTTTCAGTAACGGGACAGAAGCATTGAATTTAGAATTGGAACCGGGAAAGTCCGCTACGTTTCGCTATCGCGTGGTGATTGCATCGGGAAAAGAACGACTGTCTACCGAAGAAATCAATAGACTGTCGGCAGAATTTGCTGATTCCAGCAAATAACCTCGGACTATTGCTTTACGCTCGCTTTTGAAACGATGACTAGGCTATACTTCCCTGTTTTTCAATCAATTTCGTTTGTTTAACCGCCCCAATTGTAGCCTAGTTAATCCCTTTGGCAATAAACGGTCCATAGACTGCCTTTACTATCCGCTGTTCGTGATGAGCATCTAAGACGTACAAGCTATACCGCTTTCCGTTGTCGAAGACTTTAACAACAACGTGTCCATCCTCCAGGATAGACCGTGCCCATGACTTATCACGGAATTCGGACCTTAATTCTTCTGGGAAATAGGTATAAATAAGATGGGGAATAGACCTATTTCCTACTGACGACACCTGCTCTATACGAGCAATAATCTCCGATTGGATATGGGCCTTATCCCATACGGGTACAATAAATGAAGCCGCTTGGATGTACTTCAAAAAGCCAGGAGTCATCGCATCCTTATAGGCATGGTGATTTGCCTTAGCTACATCAACTTCTCCGCATGATTGCGCGGCAAGTCCTTCAATATCGACGTATTGCCCATTTTTGTCAAACACGTGACCACTTAAATCCCCTCCTGAATAATAGGTAAAGTTTCCATAGGTCAATCTGAAGCCGTTGCTCATTGTGTTTTCATTCCAACTGGCTTTATTTTCCTGGTACTCGTGTTTGTAGATGGTGTCCACCCGCTGGGTCTGGTTGTTCCAAATCAAACCATTGTTGAAAAGATTCTTCACTTCGAAATGGGAATAGGCAGATTTATTCCTTAGCAGGGTAATCTGATTGCTCGATCCAACTTCAAATTTCTCCGTAGCCAGTCCTGCGGACTGTCCTTTCCATTGAATAAAAGTTTGATAATTAGCAAAATCAGCATCTGGGGCGAGGGGCTTCGGAAAATCATACCGGGGATAATCTCGATCAATAACCTTGTGAATATGAATATATTCACCCAATTCGGCTATTCCGGCTAACTGATATCCAGGTGCTGGAGATTTTGCCCTTCCAGCCCCTTTGGAAGCGTCTCCAATATGGTCGTTGTGAAAATGGGAAACCAATAGATAATCGATTTGATCTTTATTTGGATTGACCGACTGAATATAGCGAGCCACACGTTGCCCCGCCCTAATGGAAGAGTCGGGCAATTGAGGGGTCATGAGCGCATACTCCTCTGCTGTAGGATCCCAATCGCCCACATCGATGAGCAGGCTAGTGCCATCCGGAAGTATCAGAAAGCTAGACTCTCCACGCCCTGTATATACATGATGGATATCCACCTCCCCCTCCTTCCATCCTTTATAAAGCTTTCCAACTTCAACGTGCTGAAAGCTCGTCTGCGCTAACGTGTAATGGGTGACAAAAAGAAAAAACGAAATCAATAAGTTAGATTTTTTCATTGGATTATTGTATGTATCAACAACAAGGTTATTTGCGAGAATTGGCTCCCCTAAGATACTGAAAATTATCGTACTATGATTACATTGTTTTTGGGCCTATTCAGGTTAAGAAGCGCTCAAAATTTTCAAACATAGTTACCATCTTTTTTCAGTTGCCCTTATTCCAAATACCATTTGTGTAAATGCTATCCCGTCTTGGAACGGATGGATATATAGTATATTCATCACGTTATGCTGTAAAATCTATCTTTAAAAAATATGCTATCTTGATTTTGGAGTTTAAATATGCTAACATTTTAATACATATAAAACTAACAATTTATTGATACACAATCGTCTAAGACACAAATTGGAAATGACTATACATAAATTATCACAAATACTTACCTGCTATAACAGCACTCAAACAAGCCCCATAAGCCGTCTCCTCTTGATGACCGCAAAGGAATAGCTTTCTCTCAAACTTTTCCTCAAAAGCCTTGCTTAGAACAGCATTTTTTTTGAGCGCATTACCCGAACCAATAATCGCATACTTATCCATTTTGATGTCCTCAGGTAGACAACTATAGAAATTATAAAGTTCCCGAACGATTCCTTTAGAAAAAGCCAAAACTAGATTTTCTGGAGAAAAATTATCCAAAGATATATTATCAATAGATCCCCGCTGCTCAGGCTCCATTCGGGAGCCTTCAAAAAGAGTGGACACAACAGGTAAATCATTGGAATCATCCTTATACAAAATGGAATTCATCACTTCATATACATCCAACTCCAACGATTGCTGAGGAGCGAACATATTTAATGTCTTAGCGAAGAAAGTTCTTAACATAGCAAACGCTTGACCACCGCACAAAGCTGCTCCAACCAAAATATACCCCCCCCCAGGAAAGGGACGAGTCTCCAATTCTTTGACTTTTAAAAATTTTGGCGAAAAGACGGAAATTTGACTACTTGTACCTACAGTAATATGTATGGATCGATGGATATCCCGCACAGATCCCAAGAATGCAGCTTGATTGTCTCCTAATGCCGAATAAACTGGCACTCCATGTCGATAGTAACCACAAAATGTAGCCGAATCCGAAACCTCCGGAAGAAACGAAGTATCGATGCCCAACCGTTGCAACACCGGATAATCGAAGGTTAAATTTTCAAGATCGAAAAAACCCAGGCTGGCGCCATTGCTAAAGTCAGTCAAAGGGGTAGTCAGACCCGAAAGTTTCATGACAACAAAATCCATGATGGTACAGATTTTTACAGCCCCCATGGGCACCAAGCCATTGGCCTGGTTATAAAAATGTGTAGCAAGACCAAAACCCGAAGCTACAGCGTATCCACTTTGATCTGCCATAAAGCTGACATACGTATGATCGGCTTTGAAAGGTTGATTGGCCCTTCCATCTTGCCAAGTATATAGCGGGCTGACGGCATCACCATGCTCATTGACATACAATATCCCATGCATCTGTCCGGTGACCCCTATTCCCCTAATATCTGTATAAAGTGATGAGATATCAAGCAAAATACGCTCTACAAGCTCCATTATCTGGAGCGGATCTTGCATTTTCTCCCATGCATTAGCCGACACAAGGGCCGTATCATTCTCTAAAGTAATCGACTCTATTTCCTTGCTGTTATAATCATAAGCAACTCCACAAATCGAACTTGTTCCTATATCTATTCCAATAAAATGCATAAATTACTTCTATTTGTCCACTAGCTAATTGTCAAAAAAATACTTACTGAGGTTGCTTGCTAACCCCGAACTGTAGAACCAAGAAAAGTAAATAGGCTACACAGACAGCCATCACAATAACGGCACCTAACTGACCACCTACCTGATCCGAAGCGACCCCCATGAGCAACGGAAAAATGCCCCCACCGGCAATTCCCATGACCATCAACCCAGAAATTTCATTGCTGCGCTCGGGCTTGTAAGTCAAAGCTCTTGAAAAGATGATGGGAAATATATTTGAATTTCCAAGACCAATCAATGCTACACAGCAATAAATCGCAAGAGTGTCAAAACTAACAAAGAGCCCCAATACTCCTAATAATATAAGGATGACACTTAGGCTAAAGAATTTGGAAGCAGAGAACCTAGCCAATATAAAAGTGCCAGCAAAACAACCTACCGTCCGGAAAAGGAAATAGAGACTGGTGGCATAACCTGCCTCGGCCAATGTCATGCCTGCTCGTTCAATCAATAGCTTGGGCGCCGTAATATTGACCCCCACATCAATACCGACGTGTACCAATATCCCAAAGAAAAGAAGCAGGATAAAACTGTTGCCCAACAACGTCACACATTCCGAGAAAGAAGAAGGTTTACCTTCAATAATATGCTCTTTTATAGGTGTGAACAGAAGATAAATGGTCGCTATGACCGTAACCGCAGCAAACATAGGAAACAGAAGCTTCCAGTCGCCGAAATGAATCAGCGCCTGCGCCGCAACAATAGGAGCTACAAAGGACGCTATAGCTTTAACAAACTGACCTAGGGTCAGAAAACTAGGCAACCTGTGTCCGCTAACCACATTGGTCAACAGCGGATTGAGAGAGACCTGCATCAATGTATTCCCAAGTCCCAAAAGAGAAAAGCAAATGAGCATGGACATATTGGTGTAGGTAATAATTGGAATACACAACCCGAGAAAAGTGACAATCAAACTAAGCAAAACAGTTTTCTTACGACCAATCTTGTTCATTAGTATGCCTGTAGGAATCGAAAAAACCAAAAACCATAAGTACACCATTATGGAGAAGGCATTTGCGGAGGTATCAGAAAGCTCAAAATCACTCTTCACATAGTTGGTAGCAATACCGATCAAATCGATGAACCCCATGGTAAAAAACACCAACATCAAGGGTATCATCTTGTTTAAAAAATCATTTCTTTTCATCCGTTTGTTTTATTTATGTATAAAATGTGCATAATCAATACGACAAAGAAGCTTATCAACGTTGGATTCAATCGTTGATGATTGCTCGGGTACAAGATAATCGTCCGGAGTATCTATATTCTTAACAAATCGATGCCATGAAGTATGTCAAATTTAAATGAATGGCTACATTTAATCTCCAAGCAAGGGATATGAATATCAGGACGAGGTGTACTGCAATCACTTGCGGGCACTTAAAGATAAGGTATTCCGCAAGTGAAGAAAAGGTCGAAGGAATCGAAATCATTTACCAGCCGGCATTCTGTTTATAAAGTCCTTTGACATAACTGATTTGCGTCTCTGGAATAGGAAAATACTCATCCCTATTCTTTTTGAACACCGCATCTTTCAAATATGAGCGTCGCGTTTTTTCTATTTCGAAATATGCATTCATCGATTCGGCTGCTATACCCCAGCGTACCAGATCGAAAAACCACTTCCCTTCGGTAGCGAACTCCAGGCTCCGCTCCCAACGAAGAGCCTGCATTGCAAATTCTTTACTCCATGCGGGGCAGTTGACTCCAGGTGTATAGGGCTGCACGTCAAATCTACCGGTAGGTGTGCCATTTGCAAATTTCAAACGATTGGTGCTAGAGGCTGCTCGTTCACGAATAGCATTGACCAACCGTAGTGACTCATCCATATCTTGACCAAGCTGGATCAAAGCCTCAGCACGCCAAAGCATTACTTCATCCAATCGCAACACATCCCAGTTGAGCCCCGCACCCATAAAAGGATTGGTCTTCTTGAAGCAATCCGAAGTTGGCGAGACAATCAACTTCTGACTCATGGAATATCCGTATACCTCTGGTGTGCGTACCCAACTCTCCCCCATAATGTAGCTAGGCTCGTATTTCCAAGGCATGCCCGGAACGGCAGCAGTATGCATCAAACGGGGATCCATGGGGGTAGCAGCAAATGCCGCCTTGTTGTCCAGCATGATACCTTTGTTATAGTTTGCAAAATCTGGAATCCCATTTACAGTCTTATAACGATTCATCTGCTGCACGGTAGGCTGTAAAAAACCACAGCAACCGTAGTCCGAATTGACAGGTGAAACTAACCACGAATTGAGACGACCAGTCTGGGTATCTGTCGTATATTGTATAGCCCAAATGGATTCGCTTCCATTTTCGTATTCACAGAGGAAATTTTCTGCGAAATCGCTTGCCAAGCGCTTACCAGAATTGTCAATGATATCTTTACAAAGCGTAGCAACCTCAGTCAATTTTTCCGAATTGATGTTTACAACATTGTGCTTATCATCTTGCTCATACGCCGAGAAAATAAGTGCTTTAGCTAAATAAGCTTTGGCAGCGTAGCTCGTTGGGCGTCCCACCTCGCCCTGCACATCAGGCAACACGGAGGCGCCAACTCGGAAATCATCAATCAATTTGGTCCAAAGCTCTAAGTTGGTCAGATCATCTGTCCCGACTTTGTCGTACATATCTTGTGGAGTATCCTCATCTATATAAGGAAAGAATTTAAAACACTGCTTCATATACATATAGATATGGCCTCGTAGAAAACGCAACTCGGCAATTCGCTGCTCTTTTAACGGATATTGCTCCAGCGTTAGATTCTTCACTCGTCTTAAGGCATCGTGTATCCGACCTATAGCGACATAGTGGACCCACCATAGATTGTCAAGATCATCAACATTGGTAGCCTGCATGTATGTGAAGGTCTCCCATCGGTTACGCTCAGCATTATCATTGGTACCAGAGCCACCTTTATAAGCCTCACCTCCTCGAACGGACCCCTCTTCGTATGGCACCCCCATCTGTTTGTTAAAGTGGTTCTGACCGGTGAATGAATAAGCGGCATTGACCATCTTCTCTACTTGCTCAGGTTCATTGAGATCTTCGTCCGACACAACGCCCTGAGGCTTGGTGTCGAGCATGGACTCACAACTCACCGTTACTAGTAAAATAAAGCCCAGAAATAATATATTTAACCGTTTCATAATTTGCTATTTTTTTAAACTATTAAAATGAAGCATTGATTCCGAATGTCATCGAGAAGGGTAATGGATAGCCATTCCCCGGAGTCTCCGGATCTAGACCTGTATATGGATTGCTTCCAGATGTCTTCTTGATCCGCAATACATTATCTGCGCGCAAGGCCAAACGAACTCGCTTAATCTTTGCTCGCTCCAACACCGTCTGCGGAATGGTATACCCTAACTCTATATTTCTGACTTTCATATAGGAGCCACTCTCCACATAATAAGTAGAAAAGCGCCCTTCGTCATTGTAATTGTTGATGGATATAGCAGGTATGCTACTAGCGGTGTTGGTCGGTGTCCACGCGTCCAAGAGACGTACACCGTAATTCTCGCCCGATGTACTAAGAGCATAAATATCCGTCCAAGATTTCCATCCCTGAACATTGAGTTTCTTGCCTACCAATCCATTGAAGAACATAGAAAAATCGAAGTTTTTCCAATCCATCGATACATTTATGCCGTATTCCATAGCAGGATCTTGATTGCCTAGCCAAGCACGATCCTCTTGGTTGACCTTACCATCATTGTTGATATCGCGAAAGCGAATGCGACCTGGTGCCGCCCCCACCTGATCGGCATGGGCATTGACATCTTCGATGGATTGGAACAATCCATCTGCAATATAGCCATACATCGAAGAGCGAGAGCGTCCGAGGATATTCTGATCGGTACCATTTCCAGCAAAATTGTTGATAACCTCATCTGGGACCTTCATGATACGCTGCTTGTTGTGTGAAAATACAGCCCCCACATTGAGGCCTACTTCGCCTAACTTGTCCCTATAATTAAGGGTCAACTCCATCCCCTTATTATCGATATCAGCACCATTAAGCCACATCTGAGCACCTTCACCTAAGGTCGCAACAGTCCCCGGTTTCATTAAAATATCTGTCGTTTTCTTAATGTAATAATCAAACGATCCATTGAACTTGGCGTTCATAAAGGCGAAATCTATTCCAAAGTTGTGCTGCGTGGTGGTCTCCCACTTCAGGTTGGGATTGTTGCGTTGGGTACGACGGAAACCAGAAGGTAGATTGCTCCCACCCTGTCCTGAAAAATCATAAGCAGTGCCCCAATTCCAATCGAATACAGAATTCAAATCATAAAGCGAACTATACATCAAGTAGGCTGCATAATCATCAATCTGCGAATTGCCATTTTGTCCCCATCCATAACGAAGCTTCAACTGCGAAAAACCAGACAAGACATCTTCAAAAAATGACTCATTATTCAAGACCCAACCAAAGGAAACCGCCGGAAAAGTTGCCCAACGATTGTTCTCTCCAAATACAGAAGAAGCATCACGACGTAAAGTAGCTGAAGCAAGATAACGATCACCGTAGTTGTAATTGAACTTTCCAAACCAAGAAATAAGTGTATTGTTGCTTGCTCCGCCACCATTCTCACGATCCTCTTCACCGGCATCCAACTGCATATAGTCGGGTGTCTCCAAAGCAAACACACGACGACTACCCCAATGGCTACGGAAGGTATGGTCTACTGTCTCTTGACCAACCATCACGTCAAACTTGTGCTTGCTCACATCGAATACATATTGCAGTATATTGCTATTATTCCAGTCGTAGTTGAAATTGGAAGTCTGGTATACACCATTGCGCATCTCGCTCATAAAGCCCGACTTATAGGTTAAATCACTAGTCTTTCGCCAGTATCCAACGAAATCCACACCAAATGTAGACCGAAAATTCAGTCCCTTCAATATTTCAATATCTATATAGGTATTGCCAAACAGGCGCAAATTGTCCTGATGATTCTGCTTATTATCTGCAATCAATCGGACGGGATTCTGCCGATCGCTCATCCCTCCAATCGGTCCGCCCCAGCCTATTCCATCCACTGTACGTACAGGCACGATAGACATCAAAGATTTGGTACTGCCCAGATTACCATCTCCAATATTATAACTCGTCCGCCATTGAGATACAGTGAAGTTTTCACCAACCTTGATTTTACCATCTAACCAGGTATAATCGCTATTCATACGAGCGTTGACACGTCTAAAAAAGCTCCCGTCGATAGTCCCATCATTACCATAATAATCCGCTGCGAAAAGGGACGTCCCCTTGTCTGAACCATTAGATAGCGTGACGTTATACTGTTGAATCCGTCCGGTCCTTAGAATCTCTTTTTGCCAATCGGTATCGGCAGAGCGCATGGTCTTCTCGATAGGGTCGAGATATTCACGCCAAGTCACACCATCAAGAACCCAATTATTATTGGCATCTTGATGGTCTTGATACTGGTACAGTCCGCCGAAATCACGTACGAAACCTATCCCAACCTGATTGGGATCTGCCGCACCATTAACATTCTTTATTGCCCAATACTGCGCAATGCCTCGCTGCTCAGTATTCATCAATTGATAGGGCTTGGCTCCGCTAGTAATCGTATTGGAAGCATTGACATCAACAACGGTGCCTTTTTTTCCCCTACGGGTTGTAATGATAATGACACCATTGGCAGCGCGCGAGCCATAGATGGAAGCAGCAGAAGCATCTTTCAATACCTGGATCGACTCGATATCCATGGTAGCCAGCTCGGCCATGGAACGTGTAGTAGGTGTACCGTCTATGATATAGAGCGGATTGTTGTTATTCAATGTACCCTCACCGCGGATTCGGACGGAAGCCGATGGATCTGGAGATCCATTGAATGACACCGCCATACCCGCGACCTTGCCTTGAGCGGCACGCATCGCACTCCCGGTGGTACTAGAACGGATCTGATCGACATTGATGACAGATACCGCCCCTGTCAAATCAGCTTTGCGCTGACGCGTATAGCCTGTTACGACAACCTCATTCAATTGGAGCTCATCTTCTTCCAATTGTAAGGTGAAATCAGAAACAGATGCAGCGGGCATCTCTACCGCTTTGTAACCAACATAGCTAAAGACCAAAATGCTGCCCTTAGCAACCCGTAAGCTGAAGCGGCCCTCCGCATCAGTGCGTGTACTGACTTGTTCTGCATTTTTTTCAACCACAGAAACATTGGGCATGGGTTTTCCAGCTTTTGTCAAAACAATACCGCTTGCTACGATTTGTTGCGGCTGTTGTTGATGATTTTTGTCCATATCGCCGGCAAACCCTTGGCCGGAAATAATGGTTAATAAAAACAGCAGCACATACTGGCTCGCCATTTTTATTATTCTAGTTGTTTTTTTCATGGATTAGGTTTATTAAGGTGTGTATCGAAGAGGTTTATTCCCATACGCCCCGTTTGTGATGAACGTGGCCAATCGAATTGCCATTAGTCAAGGAGATCGATTGGGATAAGTGTCACCCTCAAAATTCAATAGTAAATACATAGCTGCTATTTTTAAAACGTAGTCTTCCACACCGTGCAGATGCTTGCTCGGTAATCAGAACAGTTAGGATTAATTCATTACACTCGAAAACTAGCTAGTGCTCAGTTTTTTAATGCCTCCACTTTTACATCTCGAAAAATGGCGTTTCCGTTTTTCACGTAGAAAAATAGCTTATCCCCCTTTTGCTCCGGCAATCGGTTCAGTAAGCATCGTTTATTGTCAATAGATACATCAAAAAAATCTTCATAGACAATGACCTCCAAATCAAACGGCTCTTTCATCCCCTTTACTGCTTGAATGGACGAATTGTGCATCAGGACTGTTTGGTTATTGGGGTTTAATTCTAACCTGTATCCATCCATATGCCTGTCGGTAGCACGCAAAAACAAGCCCAATTCCTCATAATTACCCTTGGGCTCTATACGCATGGAAATCCGATAATTTTCCGGCAGCAGTGATGATCAGCATCTTATCTTCTGGTGAAACCTGTGCAGATTTGAAAGGCGCTTTTATCACTAGATCTCTAATTGGGGAAGCACTAGGCTGCACTTCGGGTAAAAACTTAGAAGATAGTGTGCCATTCGGTTCCTGACAAATTTCGCGAAAGAGTATATTGCCGCCCCAGATTCGATCTTCATTGTCCTTATTGTCTTTGCGATACGGTGAGTAAGCCACCCCTATTCGGCGTCCGTCCTTAAATGGAGCAGTCTTGTAGACGCATTCAAAATGCGAAGCCAGAGTTTGAGATTCTGGGTAAACCCATGGTCCATATGGATTCTGAGACATGACATAATAGGTGTGGCCAGCAATGCTGTATAATAAGTAATACCAATCATTCCATTTGAAATAATCGGCACACTCAGGAGTACCTCGCTGTCCATATAAAGGAGACTCAATCTCCTTCCAATCTTTTAGGTCAGAAGAAACCAAATGGACCAGATAACCACCAAATCCATTCAAAATAGGATCTTTGAGGTTGCCCGAAACAAGTAGGTGAAACAAACCATCTTCTCCCTTAAAAACCTTGGGATCTCTAAAGTCTCGACTTATACAGAGATCTGGAGCATAATAAAATGGATTGGGAGTTTGCTTATCATAGGTATAGCCCCCATCATGACTAATGGCGTAGCTTAACTGCTCGTGGACCTTTTCATTCTCTTTGACACGAGTAGCATAAAAAGCATAAAATTTATCCCCTTCAGCTATTACGGACCCCGTACATATTGATTTTTCCCACTCATCATTGTCGATACCCAAAGCTACTGGATGGTGCTGCCAATTCACTAAATCGGTGGAGGTACTCAATGCCCACTGATGCCCGCCTAAACCATCTAAACCAGCATGGTGCCCCTCATCTAATAACCAGTATAAGTAGAATGTCCCATTATGATAATAGGGCATGCAATCACCAGAAAATAAATGTGCCTCGGTCGGTTTGAAATATTGCAAATTAGTTGTACGCTGGATCGAAGGATTATAATCCGTTACTTTTTGAGCAAAAGAAGACTTAGTAAGCAACAGAAGAACTGCTAAAAATATTTTTTTCATTGGACTATAGATTTATGTTGATAACGAGCGTCTGTTTATGAAAACATATGCAAGGACACAAGCATGACATTTAATTGATTATAATGGGTTATTGATTGGCAACAAATATAAACCACAAACTAACATAAACAAAAAAAATATTTATTATTTGTTATCATATTGTTTACATACGAAACAAAAAAATAAGCATAAAATGCAAAATACAGGGTCTAATCGGAGGGATATTCAATTTGTCAACAATATTTATAATTATCTCAAATAAAGATAATTACACACAAAAATATGTACAAGATAAAGGATTGAATTCACCAAATTATTACTTTACATTAAATGTAAACATTTAGTCAATTATTTTTTCTAAATACGCATGAAATATGTATCAAAAGTCTGATACACAAGCGGAAAAACAATAAAGAAATGAAAAAAATTAAACAATTAACATTACATTTGAAGCAGCTAATGTAAATTATGTATCTATGGGATTAAAACCAACCTTCAAAGACATATATGTCATTTTAAAAGACCAAATCGTCAAAGCCTCTTTTAGTTCTGGCTCTATGTTACCTACTGAACAAGTTCTCGCCAAGAGATACGGCGTATCTAGACCGACTGTCGCAAAAGTCTACAACCAATTGCAAGCAGAAGGCTTTGTAAAGAAAACAAAAGGGCTTGGAACGGTGGTGACGCACCAATATTCGAATAGACCTTATACATTCGGCCTATTGCTCCCCGGATCGGGTGAGTCTGAAATATTTGCCATCATCAATGACCAATTATTGAGACAATCAGAATCAGGTTTATTTAATTGCATATGGGAAGGAGCAACGGCAAGTAGTGCCGACATCCGAAAGACACTCATCGAAACATGCTGCGAAAACTATATACAAAAGAAAGTGGATGGCATTTTCTTCTCCCCTCTTGAACGAGTACCGAATGCGTATGACTTGAATCTCAAGATCTGCAAAGCGATAAAGGATGCGAATATACCATTGGTGCTCATTGATCGGGACGTGGTGACTGCCCCCGAAAGAAGCGAGTTTGATGTAGTGTCTATCGACAATTTTAACGCAGGATGTATTGCCGCCCAACATTTGATTGATAGAGGATGTGAAAGATTGCATTTTTTTTATCGGCCAGGATCGGCCAGCTCCGTTGATCTAAGAATTTCAGGAGTGCGAGATACTGTACTAAAGCACGGCCACTCATTTACGGAAAAAAATGTATTCTGCGGTAATCCGGAGGAGGTTAATTATGTTAAGCAGATGGAAGTAATACCGGGTAAGACGGGCATCATTTGTGCCAACGACTCTACCGCCGCAGTACTGATGTCGTCACTTGATGATCTGGGAATTGAAATCTCCAAGGACATTCTCATCTGTGGATTTGATGATATGAAATACTCCAAACACCTTAAACATTCCTTGACTTCCTTCAGACAGCCATGCGAAGAGATTGCCAACATTAGCATTGAGCTCTTGATGCGAAGATTAAAAGACAACAATCGTATCCCGATCACCATAAATCTTAACGGCGATATCGTCATACGAGATTCGAGCCGGTTCTTCTAGTCAGTATGAAGCTCGGCCATAATAAGATAAACTAAATAATCAAAATTCTTAAACCTATTAAAAATGAGATTCAACTTAAACAAGGTATCAATCTGGATATTGATACTATTCAGCTCCCTATTGACTACAGGTTGTGGGGAGAAAAAAGAACTTGTCCACCTTCAATTGAAATCTAGTCCTTGGCAATTTCCAAGCGCTACGCCCAGCAGCATCTTAACAACACAAAGCAAACAGGCAAAATTAGCGGCACCCGCCGATACGAGTAGCTTTACAATTAAAATGCTAGTGAACTTAACGACTCAGAATGGGCCGAAAAGCTTACTCAAAATCCCGAATGTACTGGATTTTAAGATATATGAACACTCAAAAAATGATCGGAAAATACAAAATTATCCTGCCTATCCAATGCCAGATGGATCGGTGCCTGTGCTCGAGGCCGCACTCCACCTGCACCTTCCAGTAGAACCAGCAGAATCCAAGGATATGCCAATAGGCATTCCGCTGGCTATGCTGGAAAAACCACAAACCCAGCATGAGGTTGTACTAAATTTCACGGGGGTGGAGTGGACGCTATACATAGACGGAGAATTGATGGATAATGACTTTGCATTGGGCTATCCAGCGTGGGGTAAAGAATCTACTTGGGAAATAGACCCTTCATTGGTATCAAAAGCAGAAATATTCTTCCCCGGCATCAAACCTGAAAAAATTGCGCTGCAAACACCCCGCACAAGACCTGAAATCCAATATTGGACACCAGAAGGTCACAACTCCTGGGTAGGCGATGTGGCTACATTTTATCATGAAGGCCGCTATCACGTATTTTACCTTTACGATAGGCGTGGTCACGCCAGCAAATTCGGTCGAGGCGGACATTACTTCGAACACCTATCGACAGTAGATTTCAAAACCTGGGTCGAGCATGATGCAGCAACCCCAATCGAAAAACAATGGGAGACATTGGGGACAGGAACACCCTTCATATTTGACAATAAGCTATGCATAAGCTATGGCTTACATACGACCCGGATCTATCCCGCTGAAAAAACAACTTTACCTTTGCAATGGGAATATTACAACAAAAACGGAGAAACGGGTTCATTCCTGTATGACACAATACCAGGATTCCCAGCAGGATCGACCTACTCCATCAGCCAAGATGGAATCAGTCAATTCAAAAAGACTCATATACTGTATCACCCCTGTGAGAATCCGAGTGTATATACCGATCCAGAAGGGCGGCTACGCATGCTAGCCAACTATGGCGCCAAAGGTACATGGGAATCAAAATCGATAACTGGAGGTTGGAAAAACATCAATCCGGGATTCCCCCCAGGTGGAGATTGTACATTTTTCTTCCGGTGGGGTGACTTTGACTACGTCATCGGGGGCTTTACTGGGCTATGGTCGAAGCCAGCTAGTGCTGCAGAAGATAAATATACAGATGTCGTAAAACAGGGTCTCGATTTCTATAACGGAATGGCAGTACCGGCCGTAACGGAAATAAATGATGGCCGATTCCTCATGGCAGGATGGATACCAATTGCGGGATGGGGAGGTACATTGAATATCCATGAGATGCTACAACTTCCTGACGGCCGAATTGGAACAAAATGGATGGAGGAAATTGTCCCTCAAACGGAAAAAGAAAATGAAATTTCAGCGGAAATACAAGGAGACCAAACATTCGATAGCAAAAGTCCTTCCTTTTTACTGACGTTTGATGTGGAACCAGGCGAGGACATTTCTGGAAAAATAGGCGCGCTGTTCCTAGGCCAGCAGGAAGATATTCCTGCCTGCGAATTTCAGATAGACCAGACGACTAAGAGAGCCCAATATGGTAAAGGTGACCTTCAGGCTTTCTCGAATATAGAAAAAACGCTACGCGAGGGGGGCTCTCCAAATAGCGCCCGCCATTATGCCATTGAAAACCTATTGGATACAGAAAAACCATATACAGTTCGTATCATCGTCAAGTATGATAGCAAATTCGGTGGTTCGCAAATTGATGCTGAAATTGCGGGTAAACGTACAATGATTACGTTTTGTCCAGATTTGAAAGTGGAAAAAATCCTTTTAAGAAAAAATCAGGCCGGCATTAAAAACGTTCGGATTGCAGCCTTGAAACATTAATATCCATTCCTTATCCGGGATGCCTCCCTCCCTATCAAACCGTTAAATAACGAGAGCGAGCATCCCGGATATTCTTCTTTATCTGCAAATAATAGCTTCGAATTTGTAATACTAGCGGAAAACTCCCAGTGGGAATATCGAGCGAGGTGTAACATCCTATTACATCTAAACAAAATTGTCGCCCTTTATGTCCGAATAGTGCGAACTATTCCTAATTTTGGGTGTTATTCATTTTGAAAAGTAAACACAGGACTATTAAAGCGACCCCATAGACTATGACGGTTAGAAAAGACATCTATAGTATCGCGTTAACGATATTGCTGACATCAAGTCTAATGATGTCGTGTATTGGATTGAAAAACACGCCCATACAAGATCAGTTATTGTCCAGTAATTGCAATCAACACAATGCATATTCCTACACTGCGGATAAAGTACCACCTCCTATCCATGAGCTAACATTGGACGCTTCTTTGCGCACAAAATTGAGCTTTAAAAGTCTGAATATGGCAAATGCCATTGGTGCATTGGATTGGATATCGCAGTATATCAAATTACAGCAGGAAGTATTGCGACGTCCAACCGTAGAAAATAGACTAGCCGTAATGGAAATCAAGCAACAAATCGACCACCGTATCAACCTGTCCTCTCTTGAAGTCTCTGCCGTATCGTCAGAATTGGATTGCGAAGAGGAGCGCACAAGTCAGGTAGCCAATTACCTAAAGGGTAAGGAGAACGATTTCGAAACCAAACTTACTGTAGGTGCTATTGTGGTGGGGGCATCAGGTGCTGTCTCTACGGGTGTGCTGATTACAGATGATAAAGCGGCCGATTACGTAGGGTTGGCTACTGGGGTCACCGAAGCTACGCTGGGTATGATGATGCTTTTTAATAAACGGACTACCGACTTCTACCACGAGCGCAATACATTAAAAGAAATCTGGGACGGTGAGGAAACATCTGCGAGCTTCCCCCCCTCAGTATGGTACTACCTCAAATACTATGACCCTAAAGATGGTAAGAAATCATCCGTACGCAATCAAATCATCACCAAGTGGATGACATTCGGACAGATAGACAACGATGATGATGACAGTAAAAAACAAAAACTAATAGAACTGTACTTTGGTAAGGGTGGACGCTACTCAACCGAACAATTGGAGAACAGGGCTGATATGTACGACCAGTTGGAATCGCATATCAACCTCATGAAACAAGATCTTAAGGGGTTATCCGTCGAGCTTGATGCCATCGTAGCAACACGACCATAGATCGATTACTGTGCAATATAAGCGTCAGCATTAGCCATTACCTTCCTAAATAACCCCTTGATATGGTCTATTTCTTGTTGATGGCTATTCTGCTTGCGAGTGCCAAAATAAAGGGTATTTGTCAACTTCTTACGACCTTCCCAAATCAGCTTAATCTGGCCAGAATTCAATTCTTGTCGACACAGAAAGTCTGGAATGACAGCTACGCCCGTACCACCACTTAAACATCGGACAATGGAATTAAGATTAGGTACGATATAGTTCGGTCTAAAATCAGGTTGCTTATCGAAATTGAGTTTCCAAAAGCGCAATAAGTGCTCCATATCCCCGGTAGTACCGTACCACTTTTGGGCTTTCAACCAATCCGCGATCTCCTCGATATTGGCTTCCTCTTTTATATGTTCAAAATAGCTGGTATCGACTTGGGGCCCTCCTACTAACACAATCTGCTCCGAAGAAAAAGCCTCGTGCTCAATGCGAGGCGAAATACCCTTTTGAGGGGTAATAATCAAATCTAGGATACCTTTGTCCAGTTGGTCTAGCATCTCTGGATACTCTCCAAAACAGATGATAAGGTTGAAGGGTAATGTGGAGACGTACTGCTCTAGGGTAATCTGGAAAGTTTCAAAGCACATGCCCACACTGATAGTTGGCGTATGTGCTTCTGTACATCGTTGAAAGTTCTTCTCCACCTCTTCTAATTTCACCAATGGGTCGACAATAGCATTGAACAATACTTTTCCACGCTCGGTGGGCACCATTTTACGACCAGTACGAT
The DNA here is from genome assembly GCA_000783305.1 of Sphingobacteriaceae bacterium DW12. GTDB lineage: Bacteria > Bacteroidota > Bacteroidia > Sphingobacteriales > Sphingobacteriaceae > Sphingobacterium. The sequence goes on from JROE01000014.1 coordinate 75,971, forward strand.
CGAACAATTTATAGCCTACATAAGATTCCAGCGAACTCAAATGCAGACTAACGCCTGGTTGGGAAATGAAAAGTGTCTCCGCAGCTCCTGTAAGCGTCCCCGTCTTATAGATTGCCTTAAATGTGCGGTACCATTCTAGATTGACCATGAGCTATCATTTATATAATACAAAGGTATAACATATCTTATTTTTCTGATAATTATTTCCTTCTTAATTTTGTATCGAAGCCTTTGACAGGTATGGAACAGTGGCTTCATCACATTTCAAAAATTATATAAGGATGAAAAAAATACTTATTATCAATGCTGGACAGCATTTCGGACATTCAGGAGGAAAATATAACGATACGATAGCGGAGGCTACATTTGATTTTTTCAAAAATATGGACGATATAGAGGTTCAAATGACACGTATAGCAGATGGCTATGATGAAGACGAAGAGGTCCGAAAGTTTGTATGGGCAGATTACATCATCTACCATACGCCTATTTGGTGGTTTCAGCTACCGTTTGAGTTTAAAAAATACATAGACGTCGTCTTCACCGCTGGTCATCAAAAAGGGATATACAATAGCGATGGGCGATCATCGAAAAATCCTACAATCAACTACGGTACAGGCGGAGCATTAGCCGGTCGGAAGTATCTATTGACTACAAGCTGGAATGCCCCTCAAACTGCCTTCACCTTGCCTGGTGAATTCTTTCAAGAACGCACCGTAGATGATGGTCCTCTTTTTGGCTTCCATCGTATGAATGCCTTTGCATCATTGACGAAAATGGAGGGGTTTCATTTTCATGATGTAGAAAAGAATGCGAATATGGCACATGACAAAGCTGCTTACCTCAAACATTTAGGGGAGGTATTTGCCAAAGAACTTGAAGCTACATTATGCTAATAATTCACTAAAAATGAAAATATATCTAACAGCTGTGCTTATAGCCCACCCCCAACATCGCGAAAAACTCGCCCTCTTGCTCCAAGATATGGTTCAGCAAACCCGTGAGGAATCAGCCTGCGAACGTTACGATTTGCACCAGGCCATAGATGACCCAAATGTATTCGTCTTTTATGAGATATGGCACGACCAAGATGGGTTGGACATCCACAATGCACAACCATACATCAAAAACTTTCAGCGTGTGGCTGACGATTTCTTGCAAGAGCCCGCACAAATTATTCGGATGTCAATGATATAAGAGAATGCTGTGTGGTCATTAAATAATCCTGGTGGGACACGTTTTCAAAAAAAAGAAAGCCTTGCTCGAAATTTATTTTGGAGCAAGGCTTTCTCTTGAAGTACGTCTAAACCAACTGCTACTGTGGTGTCACCGTTAATACGGCTTTGTCAATTCCAGCAGTTAAATCGACCGTCAAGACGTATGTCTTGCCGTCAGCGAGAGTCTTGCCTGTTACAAGCCCAAGATTGCCCGAATCCCGACCGTTCTTTCCATCACCTATAAAAATAATATCACTGGTGGTGCTGATAGCCGTCCCACCAAATTCACCACCCCAATTTTTCTGATGGAAGAATTTAAAGTTGATGTTGTCGGTTTTGATGGTTTTATTGCCCGTTACAGTAATCTGGTATTTCTTATTTCCGATAGGCGCTAGACAAAGGGCTTTATCCGTATTCCAGCCGACTTGATTGGCAGCAACAGATGGTTTCCCGATTCCTTCACCAATAATCCAAATGGCACCTGTGCCGTCTGCCTTCAAACTTGCTAGATTACTGCCATCCATTGCCTCCACTATGAGATACTTATTCGGAAAATTGGCCGTAACCCGATATTTACCAGTAACAGCATGGAAAGTCCATTTTCCAGTATCGTCCTTTTTGAAATAATCCGGATCCATCCACCATTCGTCAATTCCTTCGATTCCATCCACGGTCACCAACTCGCCTTTGGTCATCTGGAGTTCGGCTTTGAAATTATCATCATTGACTCGACTCATCACACTTCCATTAACTGCATAAGCGATGATGAATGGTGAAGCGCCAAAGTTAAAGGTGTTGAACGAGATGGTGTAGGTACCGGACACCGAATTAGAAAACGGAATTTGATTGACCGAGCCCAGTGTTACACTGTTATTTTCCCATCCGAAGGTTAGCGGGTTCCCTTGCTCACCTACTGCTTGTGCGGATATATATCCCTTCACGGCATACGGAAAATTCTGGGTAACGGCATAACTATTGGCGGCTATTTTTTCCATTCTATAACTTTGATTGTCCGTAACCAGTGTTAGATAGGGGAAGTCCGGCCTTTTTAAAACCAAGTCATACGCTTGCTCGACCTTTGTCTTACTGATATTTTGCAATACAAATTTGAGGGTGGCGGTACCATCAGGCACATCCTTAAAGTATGGGATATAGACCTTACCCATATACGCTCCATTTTCCTTAGTCCTGATAACAGTCTCTGCAACCAAGTCATCTGTATAGTATAGCTGTACCTTCACTGTGGAGAGAGGCACTGCGGGATCGGAGACATTGACCTTAAACAATAGACTGTCGCCAAACTGCGCTGTTTTAACATCTGTTTGAACGGATAGCACAGGTGAACCCTTGGGCAATTGATCGTCCTTTTTGCAAGATTGCCAAAGTCCGAGGGCGGATATTAAGGCAATTCCAGTGATTAATATTCTTCTCATGTTATCTTATTCTAATTGGTCCAACGATATGAAACCACGGATTTTGCTGGAACCTCATAACTAAAATGCTTCTTACCATCGCTCAACGTTATTTTGCGCTGCTCAGCAGAATTGTTCAACAACACTGCAGCATAGCTCCCATCCTTATTCTGAAAAGCGCTATACGTGAGTCCTTCGGCTGTATATCCACTGGTTGCTATCCGCGTTGCGCCAGGCTTGACTACTGCTGAGAGATGCCCAACAATGTAGTAGTGCGAATTGCGTGTAATCGTCTTATAATTGGCACTATTGATATCTACCGCACCATAGCATGTCTGGCACCCACCATCACGGTTGGGACCTTTCTCGGTATCCAACATCAGATTCCAGACGATGACAGCCCTACTCCAATTATTAACTGTACCCAACGCTACTTCGCCCATATCCTCCATTAGCCTTTTTTCAAGATTACGACCATCATTCCATTCACCAATTGACGTCTCTGTAAAAATGAGTTCTTTATCAGGGCGCTGGCTATGAATATCCAATAATTCAGCTTTATCTCCACCATAATTGTGATAAGCGGCACCGGTTATGAAGGCAGCAGCCTCAGGATCATTATACATCTTAATTGGATAATCATTTTGATCCGCGACATTGTCATAATTGTAATTATGGTCAAATGCATAAATCTGGGTAGTCAAACCTGCCGCTTTGAGTTTAGGTCCAAGTGCTTGCTTGACAAACGCTTGCTGCTCTTGCCAAGTCATATAAAGAGAAGCGGAGTTGCCTCGGTTCAAAGGCTCATTCTGTGGAGTGACAGCCGCCACTTTGATTCCTTCCGCTTGGAAGGCCTGCAACCATTTTACAAAATAGGTGGCGTAGTTATCATAATGCGCAGGATTCAACTGCCCACTTGTCCACGAATCATGGGGCTTCAGTTCGGTCAGATTATTGACCTTCATCCATTTTGGAGGTGTCCATGGAGAGCCTAGAATTTTGACGGAGGGATTAATGGCCAATATCTCCTTGAGTACAGGTAAGATATATTTCTTTTCTTCGTTCTGCAATCCGAAGTTTTCAATCCCCGGTGTATCCCAACAGGTATACTCACTGAGTGAGAAGTCTGAACAGCCTATTGCAATGCGGATGTAACTCATACCCATACCGTCTTTTTCGGAAAATGTTTCGGTCAGAAACTTTGTTCGGTCAGCCTGATTCATTTTCATCAGATTATAACAGGTGGAGCCTGTAATAGCCGCTCCAAAGCCATCCATACTTTGGTATTTAATGGAAGGATCAAGCGTGATTGTATTGGGCGACATATTGGATTTGTCGCTAAAATCCTTGTATAGGCGCTCAAAATCTTGCGACCGGTTGGTAGTAGTCACATACAGGGTTACATCCCCATTGTCTTTCTCTTCATTACCCTGAGAGGGGGTATAGCTATCTCTATTGCAAGATGTGGTCGCTAAGATGCACGACAGCAAAAGCGTATATATCATAGGTTTGTTGTATTTAACGTTGTCATTCATGGTTTCGTGATATAGTTAATATCCGGGGTTCTGTACAAGATTTGGATTCTGGTCTATCGCCGATTGTGGTACAGGTAGACGATAAGAATTAGCATCAAACGGATAGGCCAAGGCTTTACGTCCGGGGTCTTTTGCAAAAACGGCATTCATAACCTCTTCCACTTTATTGAGTCGAACCAAATCGAACCAGCGCTGCCCTTCGAAGGCTAACTCCAAGCGACGCTCTTTTATCAACGCTGTCAACATGGACTCTTTACTGGCTTTGGCGGCATTCGTCAGTCCCGATAATCCAGCACGAAGACGTATACGGTCTATAATAGCCGCTGCTTCAATCAGATTGGGGCTGGCCTGCATGATCAGCGCTTCTGCTTTAATCAACAGCAAATCAGCATATCGCATTTTGATAATGCTACTATGTGCCGACCGTAGCTTATACATGAAAGGATAATTGGCCATAGGGTAGTAATTGCTCCATTTCGTGGTGTAATACACGATAGATTGATTGTATCTAACCTGATCCCCTTCATCTTGATAGGCCTTGATGAGATCCCTGGAGGGGGTCACCCATTTGGCCCAAGTGAAATTGTTATCATAATTGATGAGATCCCGACCAAACATCCAAGTAGCCCAATTGCCACCTCCAGGAAAAAACTGCGCCTCCAAAATAGACTCTTTCGTATTCCGCATTTTGGTATCGGTATTGGCAGCATTCATACCAAATAGATCGGCAAAATCCGTAACCAGATCAAACCCATCAACAGCAAGGGCATCACAGTATTGGATGACCTTTGCATAATCACGTAATGGCTTCTCGGCATATACCTTGGCTAGTAGTGCCCGTGCCACAGACTTACTAAACTTGGTTTTGTCTGCTGCGTTATTGTCAGGTGCATATTGCAATGCTTCCAAGCAGTCCTTTTCGATTTGCAAATAAGCTTCCTGCTCAGTGGATTGTTTTGGAAAATAAAGGGGATATACTTCCTCTATATTTTCGCCGGTGATATCTGGAGCCTCAGTGGTGACAACCGGTATAGCGCCGAAGATGCGAACCATATCAAACATGACCAAAGCTCTAAATATCTTGGCCTGCGCGCTGATGGTGTTACGCTCTAGGCTAGAAAAGGAAGCATCGTCCACGCTATCCACATGGATGATCAATCTATTAGCCTTACCAATATCCTCCAAATAACGACGCCAGTCTCTATTGACGACAGAGTTGGATCCTTCTATTGCGTTATTTTCAAAGGGAAGTACTTCTGCCCCTGTAGTACCAGCATACCCATTGTCAGCATGAGACTCGCCAATAAGCAATAAGTCTACGTACCAATGCTCTTGCCGATCACGCAGTTGTTGGTACAACGTGGTGAGGTAGCTCTTTGCTTCCTCTTTATTCTTGAATACTATTTTATTGCCGGATTCGTCCACTCCTTGGGTCACATCAGAATAGCGATCCAAAGGATCTTGTACCAATGAACAGGAGGAGATCAACACCAGTAGACTGCTTGACAATAATGCTGTTATAACTTTCGATTTCATGACTCTTTCTGTTTTAAAATTCTACATTGACACCGACTACAAATGATCGACTGTGTGGATATGTGCCCCAATCTATCCCTTGGACAGCACCGTTATTGCCATATTGATTGACCTCTGGATCCATCCCCGTATACTTGGTCCACGTCAACAAATTACTGGCCGAGATGTAGGGCTGCAATTTGAATATTCCTATCCTTTGCAGCTGGTCGCCTTTGAAATTGTAGCTCAGAGATATATTCTTCACCCGCAGATAGCTACCATTTTCGATAAAATAAGTCGAATTCTTAATATTGAATCCAGCTTTGGGGACATCCGTAATCTGTCCAGGTATCTGCCATCTATCCAAAACTCTAGTTGTTTGATTTTTACCATCATACATCCCTTCTGTCTCTATCCGACTGGCATTGAAAATATCATTTCCGTAGGTTCCTTGGATAAATATGCCTAAGTCAAAGTTCTTCCAAGAAAAATTGTTGGTCATTCCATAGGTAAATTTAGGGTTGGGATCTCCGATGTAAGTTCGATCGGATACCGACAATTTGCCGTCACCATTGAGGTCGCGATACATCAATTCACCTGTCTCCGGATTAACACCATCACTGATATAGCCAAAAAAACCGCCCAAAGATCGTCCAGGTTCATTTCGGACAACAGCTTCATTGACAAAATTACTCGTTACGGCTGTGGAATATAGTTGCTGCAAAGCCAGGTCTTCGAGCTTATTGCGATTGAATGATATATTAAAGTCTGTCTCCCAATTCAATGGACCTCTGACGTTCTTGGAGCCAACAGTAACTTCAAAACCCTTGTTGACCATAATACCTTCATTACGAACGAGGGTATTAATCGCATTGGGACCTTCAGGAAGGGATAAAAACATCAGCATATCGGTCGTGCGCTTGTAGTAATAATCCAAACTAACGGACAATCTGTTGTCCAAGCCCATGAAATCAACTCCTAACCCCGATTGGCTCGTGGTCTCCCAAGTAAGATCACTGGTACGCAGATTAGCAACAGCTAGTCCAGGGACAGCTTTTGCAAATTCTTCTTGGTACCAAGGTTTGCGCACAAAATTATACAACATGAGATAAGCGTAATCACCTATCCCCGATTGATTGCCGGTCTGCCCCCAGCCACCACGAATCTTAAGGTCATTTATCCAACTGATGTCTGATAGAAAAGGTTCAGATGAAAGACGCCAAGCTGCAGAAAATGAAGGGAAATATCCCCATCTTGAATCAGGATGCAATTTGGAAGATCCGTCAGATCTAAAATTAGCGGTCAACAGATACTTGCCGTCATAATTGTACATCGCTCTGGCAAAATAAGACATAATGGTCCAGCCGGAAGCACCTGATCCGGTAGCATCCCATGAAATCCTATTGGCCGCATTTAAAGTCTGAACCAACTCGTCATTGTAGTAGCTTCCGTAAATATAGCTATTGGTGTAGTGAGAATCAGTCCATGATGTGCCCCCCATTCCTTCTATGTTGTGTAGCCCAATGGTCTTTTTATACGTAAGCACGTTGTCCCAGGTGAGGACGGTATTCATGTTGCGGAGATCAGATCCCTCGCCATGCTGATTTCGACCATAATCTGTTGTGATAGGATCCAAAAATCTCGTGTTCCATGCATTTCTTCGATCTAAGGTAAATGATGATTTCAAATTCAAGGTCGGCAGAAAGCTGATCAATGCATTTCCAGAAGCAATCAGTCGATTTTCCTTATCCCTATTATCCTTGCTTCTCGCTATATTCTCCAATGGATTGGTAATGTTACTGATGCCATAAAAGTTGTTGTAATATTGCTTAGGATGCTCAGGATCCCATATGGGCGCGTAAGTAGGCGTGTTGACGACGGAGAGCACTACGCCTCCTCTGTTGGCACCTACACCCGTGGACACCCCATTGTTAGCATAGTCAGAATAGGTAATGTTAGCATTTACCTTTAGCCATGTACGGATCTGATTATCAATATTTGCCCTAAAATTATAACGTTTAAAGTAAGCCGCATCGAATACTCCTGTCTCATTGACATACCCCGCTGAAAGAAAGTATTTCAGCTTCTCTGTTCCATCGGAAACAGACAATTGATAGTTCTGCAATCGTCCTGTCTTATAGGTCTCTTTAAACCAATCGGTCTGATCGGCAAGCGTATTAGGAAGACTGAGCACCCCTATTTCATTCTGCAACTCGCGATACTGCTCGGTATTGAGCACATCAAATGAGTTGCTGACCACATTATGGGTCAATTGGGCATTGAGACTAATTTTGGCTTGTCCGGTCGCACCCGCCTTTGTCGTGATTAAGATGACACCATTGGCTGCACGAGACCCATATATTGCAGCTGAAGAGGCGTCTTTTAGGATTTGCATATCGGTAATATCATTGGCCGATAGAAATCGGATATTATCCACCGGGACCCCATCGACGACATACAGCGGGTCGTTGCTACCATTGAAGGATGTAGTACCGCGTACGCGTATGGACATCTCCGCTCCTGGTGTACCGTTCGGCTGCACCACGGCAACACCTGCCGCCTTTCCTTGTATCGCTTGTGCCACATTGACAATAGGGCGTTGTTCAAGGTCTTTTGTGGATACTGATGATATAGCAGTCGTCACGTCCTTGCGCTTGACAGCCCCATATCCGATGACGACCACATCTTCGAGCATATTGGATGTCGCCGTTAGCGCAATGTCTAAAGTCCCAGACGATACGATAAGTTCTTGTTTATCATACCCAACATAAGAAACTGTTAATGAAGAGCCTTTGGGTACCGACAAATGATAAACCCCATCTTGGTCGGTGGTAGTACCGTTCCCGGTCCCCTTTTGAACAATAGATACCCCCGTTAACGGCGCATTGGATAGTGCATCTGTCACCTTGCCGCTCACCTGATTTTGTGCATGCAGGGGCAATACAGCCAGCAGGCATAAAATAAAGGTAGACCAGAATAACAGTGTACTTTTTTTTGTAAAAAGTTTCATGTGTTTGTTCGAATTGGTAATTAACTAAAATTGGTTATTTTATTTCCTTAGGTGTGTACTCCTCTGTAGCTGCCCAGGATTTAAAACAAATCTAGGTGAAGCAATACGGCTTTAAAACAGCAGGGTCATGAAAAGTACTGAAAAACATATACAACACACTGACAAAGAAGGAATTGAATCCAAAAAGACCGACGAAAAAGTACTGAATTAGTAGTGATTGATGTATTATTAGCGATCCATCACACCGATATGCCGCACCAAATCTTCGAAATCTGACCTGGAAACTGCCGCTTTGTTCCGTACTTTCGTCCGGTAATTATATACCGTACGAAGAGAGTACCTGAGAAAACTCGCAATCTTGACACTGTCGGTAATACCAAGTCGAATCAATGCAAATATTCGAAGCTCGGTATTAAGCAGCTCCCCTTTCTTGGGTAATATATGTTCTTGGTCTTGTAACAGATGGTTGAAGTCGTGGACAAATGTAGGATAAAGATTTAGAAAGATACTATCAAAATTATTATAGAGTTCTTGAATTTCAGCCTCTACCATCTTAGTCGATTTAAGATATTCGATAAGAGGCTTAATCTGATTGTTGGTTGCCTGCTTCAGTAGGACTTTTCGTAAGCTCTCCATCTTATCGATATAAGAAGAGCACATATCAAAGAATTGGGCAATATATTCTTCCTTGATATGATTGGATTCTGAAAGACGATTATTGACTAAGCTGAGGTCTTCATTGAGCGTCTGCAATCGACCATTCGTGAGGGACAACTCTTGCTGTATCTTATTGAGATATTTCATCTGCCTATAGATGACAATAATTCCGGCGATCAAGACAATGGATAGGATACTGATTAAGATCAAATTAATGGACAACTTCCGATTCTGATCATTTATCTTCTGCTGATAGGCGGCGTTTATAATTGGATAAAAGGATGTACCTTCAATAACTCGATAGCGTACATTGCAATACATTGCATCGTCAATGGCTTTTTCTATAAATAGGAATGCTTTATCAAAATTGCCTGCCTCATAATAGGTCAATGCCAATTCCTGAAGAGAAGCATTGTCCTTATTCGCCGAAATCACATCGGCATATGCGGAGACAGAGTAGTAATATTGTTGCCTAGCGACATCTTTCTCCTGTTTATAGATAATACCTAAAAAGTAAGCGACCAACGCGTGCTTCTCGAGGTTATTTTCAAAGCGTGCCAGCAGAGGAAGAAAGAGTGTCTTCGCCTGTTCCCTATCGCCTTTAAATAGCACTTTGGTTGCATAGGTCAATTTATAAAGATCAGACTGTTGAGGAATGGACATCAACAAAGAATCCCGATATATCTCGCTTTTTTGGTAGTAAACGGTAATATTGTTGCTCTGGCCATAATGGCTATAGAAGGAGCTATAAGTCTCGTAATACTTGTACTTTAGAGCTGGACCCACGCTATTAGCATGTAGGGTATTCAATATATTCTGTGCTTCAATATATCGCCCCACGGTGGAGTACAGCCACGCCAAATCCAACTTTACTTTCACGGTCAAGCTGTCATGCATATTGGCTGATAGCTTTTGGCAGATATTGAGATAGCTTATAGCAGAGTCCGACTGGAATTTTTTGTAGTTTTCAAAAATTTGATAATTCTTATCGAAGTAGGCACGATGGTCATACTGCAATTGCTTGGCCTCCTGCTTCAATCTAGAGAGGGCATCTTGACGTTTTTGAACGTAGTAAGCCTGATCTTCCATCGCTTTATCCAATTCATGATATATCAACGTGCTATCCTGTGCAGCATGGGCAATGGTGAGTGTTATGGAAAAACAAAAGATCAGCAGGCTACGAAAAAAACTATCCATCCCAAACGATACTATATTAAAGATTTGCAAATTAACATGCACAAGATACAAAATATCACCCTCTCCTCATCACATTGGCATGGTAACGGATACAATTGCCACTACTTACTACTATAAGACTGCAACATGCAGTGGCAATCTTACTATACAAATAGGGGCTACCCCCGGTAAGGATATCGTTACTTAGGCTACAGCAATATCAGGTCGAGAGACGCCTGAAGCAGACATAGGTATAGAGATAAGAAACGTACTTCCCTGCTCAGGTTGGCTCTCGACATGCATGGACCAAGACATGCGCATGGCAAAATCTTGACATAAAGCCAATCCAATTCCCGCGCCTTTTTCCTGGAATGTACCCAGTTGGCTGGTGCTGGGTATCCTTTGTTGTAGAAAAGTAAGGGTCTCCCCATTCATCCCAATTCCTTCATCTTTTACATACAAAATGTATTGATCGGTAGTTGGAATACGTGAACCTATTGTAATATGCCCTCCCCTATAGCTAAATTTGACAGCATTGCTTAACAAATTACGGACAATAAAGCTGCAAAACTCTCTGTTAGCGGTAATCTCCAAATCCTTTGGCAACGTATTGTGCACCGTTAAATCCTTCTTATCAACTTGTGCTTGAAAGAGTCTCAAAGTCTCTTCTATGACATTGTGAAGCAAAAATGTACTTTTCTTGATTTCGTCTTTTGCCAATTGTCCGGCAGTCCAGACTAACATGTCATTGAGCATTTTTCCCGATTCTTCGAGTTCAGCCCCTATTCTAGCCAATGCAATCCGAAGCTCACCTTCAGGAATTTCGACTACTTTAGAAAATGCAAGTAAACTATGAAAAGAGCTCAAAGGCACGCGCAAATCATGTGATACCGCCGAAAAAACCTTAGATTTAAAATCTTCAGCTTTTAGCAATGCATCATTCTGATTTTCGATTTGAGAAACTTGTATCTTTATTCGTTCGGTTGCAGAGAGCAACTGGGTCCGTTCATTTTTGAGCAGCCTGTTACTTTTATAAAAGAGGTAAAATAATATGCCTACAATCACCTTACTGATGATAATTCCGGCAATCAAGAGTTTAATAAGTGTAGCGTCTTCCATATACAAATTGGTTACTCAGAGGTAGCAAGTGTACGACCTGCAATCAAGGGGTCTCGACATAGGGTTGCACATGTTATTCATTCTAATATAGTCAATATAAGTAAGTGTATTGGGTTTAATTTACTCAAACAAGGTTGGCAGTTTAATAAACAAACGTAGCCGGGAACCTATTGATGCATGCCTACGTAATATATGGGGATGTTGCACAAACTCGATGGGTTTCAACTTTTTCTTTTTATTCCAATTTGCCATAATAATTTCCATAATACGAGGAAAGGCCAATAATACAGAAATCAAAAAACCATAACAAAACAAAGACTTCAATTTCACCTGAAACAAGTCGGGGTCCTCCATTTTATGAAAGGGCAATACATAGAGCGTGGTCAATAGAAACAGGGCCAACAATGTCATAGCGATAGCATCAGCTATAGGAGGCTGTTTGTGCGGCCGGTGTTTGGCAACGAATAGGTGGTGCCACATTCTAGCACGGATTACACACTCCCCTGAGATGAATATGACAGCACCAATCAAGCCGAACGTCAAGAGATGCATAGGCCAACTAAGTGATTTACCACACATCTTGACAACCACTTCTATGTACATAAATACCACCATCATCGCATAGACATTCATGCGCAAGCTGCCCCTAGGATAATACCCTCTTATAGGAGGAAAATAAAAGAACCAGCCTTTGATTTTAGAAAAACTTTCCACCATGCGGACATCGAATTATTAAAAAATTGGATATAACCCGCAATGTAACAAATTAATTCATAGGAAACAACAGAATATACCTTAACTGGTTACAAATAAAAAAATATCTCTCCAGAGATTTAAACCATAGTCTTACTAACGGCTTCCGTTGATGTCCGATTCACCCATACTTTTGAACGGTTCACGACAAAATTGATGGTACCATTCACTCATCTTGGCCATCTTTGCAAGATGACTACACGACAACTTTCCCTCGTATTGCTACTTCTGCTTGGTAGTATTCAGGTCTACGCACAACGCCAAGGTTTTCACATCGGCTTAAAAGGTGGGGCTAATATCAGCAGCGCCGACGGTGACCACTATCGCTCGCTACACAAAGTGGGGCTTCAGGGTGGTGTATTTCTATTTTATAACTTCAAACCTAATTTGGGTATTCAGGTAGAACCCATGTATAGTTCAGCTCGGATCAATGTACACCGTAATTATGACCGTGAAGACCCTATGATTGGCAACGGCACAAAAAAACTCACCTATTTCAGTGTGCCTATCTTATTTAAGGTAGACCTGGGGAATTTCATGTCCCTCTTGGCAGGTCCTGAATTCAACACATTGAAAAATGATGACCGCTATACGCTAAATGATGGTAGGCAGGCATTCAAATCTAGCACACAACTATCATACAGTCTAGGCATTGATATGGGAATGCTCTATTTCAAATATAGAGGAGGTCTCAAAGGGTTTTCAAATCTACCCAATGACGGACATGCAAGAATAGGGCAATACCAACTCGGCATCCGCTGGAAGATTATTTAGCCGAATCGTATTTAAGAGTCAAACAATTATTTATTAACCTGTGTTTGTAAAACAACACATACAATTGATAAATAGGATTACTATGGAAAAGAACGGTTTGACTATCATCCTGGTGCATGGAGCATGGGGAGATGGCTCACATTGGCGACATGTGATTACACCCTTAGTGGAAGCAGGATATGCGGTAAGGAGCGCGCAAAACCCCTTGACTTCACTTCAAGACGACATCGACAAAACCACCGATTTAATTGCAGCTCAAGAGGCGAAGGTACTCTTAGTAGGGCACTCCTACGGGGGAGCCGTAATCTCCGGTGCAGGCAATCACGATAAAGTAGTAGGTCTGGTCTATATTGCTGCCTTTGCACCCGACCAAGGAGACAGCTTGGGAGGTATCTTTTCTCGTCGGGACCAACCGCCTGGAGGTAAGAGCATATATCCAGACAGTAAGGGCTTTCTTTGGATTAAATATGACGAATACCATGCTCATTTCTGCGCCGACCTAAATGAAGATGAAGGCCGGATCCTTTCGCTCTGCCAAAAACCTATCCACGCGAACTGCTTTCAAGATGCCGCCGGCCGACCGGCCTGGAAATCCAAACCTAGTTGGTACCAAGTATCCGACCGAGATCACATGATACCACCACAGACACAGGTCGAAATGGCGGAGCATATACAAGCGAGAGAAATCCTACACCTAGATGCCAGTCATGCATCCTTGGCCTCGAAAGCCACCGAGGTAACGGATTTAATCATCAGGGCTGCCGGTGCAGTATAACGAACAAAAAGTCAACTTGCACAAATTGGTATTAGTCCCTATATTGGGGATATAATTTTAAATTATTTGTATGCGTATAGAGTATAGTAAAGTATCACCAGAGGGTTACCGTACCTTGTTATCCATGTATGGATACCTTAAGACCTCCACCCTACCTTCGGCATTGCTGCACATGATATATCTTAGGGTATCGCAGATCAATGGCTGCCCCTATTGTATAGATTTACATTGGAAGGATGCCATCAAAGAAAACGAAGATCCACGGAAGCTAAATGCTATTTCCAACTGGAAGTTTATGCCTTTTTTTAGTGAATCTGAAAGAGCAGCCCTGGCCTGGGCCGAAGAAATGACCATACTCCCAGGGCAAGAGGTGGGAAATGCAGTATATGAAAATGCAATGAAGCACTTCGATGACAAGGAACTTGTTGATCTCAGTTTGGCAATATCGCATATGAACATGCTCAATCGAATGGCTATCGCCTTCCACATGGTGCCTACGAAATGAGCCTCGCAAATTTACAGTATATTTCCGAATGTTGCAGCGGCTGACAAAAGTGTAGTCAACCGCTGTATTACGTGATTTAACCGTCAAACTCGCCACAATCTTTTACCTCAAACTTTTCCAAGGTGACCACCGGTATGTAATGTTTTGACAATCTGAGTCCCTCTTTTAATTGGAGGTCTCCTTGCACAATGAACTCACGCACCGGGCCCTCTTCGGTATTCCTGAAAATAAATACAACTCCAACAGTTTTCACCTTCACTTCAGCCCCGCTATCGTTCAAATCAATGATATCAAATCGCTCTTGCAAAGTACTATCACATACATTGGTCGCAATCACCTGCTTTGCAGTGACTTCTATCTTCGCCAGATCGCAAGCGTAACAATTTCCTGTAAATTCAATTCCATACTTCTTGAACACATCCTTTTCATGGTCTTCCAATATGGTCACCGGTAATAGATCTAATACTTTCTGAGATTTACTTCTTGATGTATTGGATAGTGTACTAACCTTTGGACTTGTAGTAATAGTAGCGGCACTATCTGCACGAGTCTCATCGGCCGAACCTTGTTGGGTGGCAGTAAAGGAACAACCGGTTAAAAGTGTCAGTAATACTATGTTGAGTATTATTTTTGAATTTCTCCTGCTTTTCATATTTATTTTTTCCTTAGTTCATTTTCCATAATCTTGTCCTGCTCCTTAAATTTTAGCGCCAAAAGTAATCAAATGATGTCGATGCGACCATCCCCAAAAATAGGGAATTTTATGACGGCTACAGTATACGGTAGATATACTCTTCGTATTTCCAAAGTATTTCATCTGAATTCCAAAAAATATGTAAAAAAATGGGGTGCATCCTTTTACGGATACACCCCTATAATCCTTTATCAGTCTGCTATTATAGCATCGAGAATCCGCGAGACCCAAATTTAAAAGATAAACCAAGTTCATGACTACTGTTGGTAATGTATCTATTCAGGTCCTTATTCTTAAGATTCTGTTGATAACTATATGCAAAGCGAAGTTTGCCAATGTTGAACTCCGCAATCCCCATCAGGTCGCCACGTTGCCTATATCCAGCACCGATACCCACCTTGGGACTGATGAAGAGTGTCGCCGACCCGTCGAACTGTAGCCCCGTCACCTCTCTATAGCTGGCCAACAGATTAGGTCGTAGATGAAAATTACTGCCTAGATCAAAAAGCATACCCGTAGATACATAGAAGGTATTGTCACGTCCAAATTGACGGACATAATCCGAATCATTGGACCCAAAGATAGCGCGAGGCATGGATACTCCAACATAGTATTTATCGGGTCGGGCTAAAGAGGCCGATAGTCCATAGAGCAGGGTACCATACTGTACGTTCTGGAATGCGGGGTCCTCCGGAGCTAGGGAAGTAAAATCTCCCCGTTGCTGAGTATAACCAAGATTCAGGCCCAGGCCTACATATTCTTCATCCGAAATCTGAAGGGTCTTGGTAAAATTGGCTGACACTTCAGTGGAGCGTTCCACACCTATGCGAAACTGCTTGGCATTAATTCCCACAGCAATGCCCCGTTGTCCAATACCGAGGTTCCCATTGAACCAAATACTCTTGGGTGCTCCGTCTAGGCCCGCCCATTGATACCGATATACCAAAGCCGCGTCACCTTCACCTCCATTGAGCAGGGCGTTAAAACTGGGGTTCAACATCTTGCTAAAAGAGCCCGACAATGCCGGATCGATATACTGCTGCCCACTTGCACGAACGTTGGACAGCAGCATGATAATGGCCGTAAGCGCCATTATCCTGTATCTGCAGATTGGTATTTTTGTTGTTATCTTCATTTTCTGTTATTTATGCTATAAGTGGTAAGCAATTCAAGATGTCGCTGTCGTCTAGTACTTCACTACGAAGAATCCTTTGTCGTAGTGCCATTTGCCACCTATGCGAACTTCTAAGACATAGAAATAGGTCCCTGTTGGCACTGCACGGCCTTCTCGTACACCATCGAAGTAATTGCTACTATTGTTGTAGTTCTTGATCTCGCGTACGAGGTTACCGTTGGCATCAAAGATCGCAATCTTGTTCTCTGGATATTCATCGATACCTTCTATACGCAGATAATCATTGATACCATCACCATTAGGTGATACCGCCTGATTTACCCGTACTGGCAGACGTGCCCCATCTTCATTACGTACCCGTAATTCACGAACTACCGCCTCGGCAGCCATATAGTTGGCATTTCCATCTTGCTCTGCACGGATATGGGTAAGGCCCACGCCTTTCACCGTGACGGTCCGATCACCTGTGACTTCTGCTACCAATGCATTGTCGCTGTAGATCTTAATCGGTAATTCGCTGTTACTGCTGATGTCAAGCTGCAGCTCACCAGCGTCACGATATACAGGCTCGATAGCAGCAAAGCTAATGACCTGCTGCGCCTTGGTGATGGTCAGACTAGCATTAAGTGTCTGCCCAACGTAGTTGTTGCCGCCATCAATTGTGGCCGTCACCGGATGTACACCAGCCACAGTCTCGGCATTACCGCTGTAACCAACTGTAACGCCGGTTGGCAAGGTACCTGTGATAGCAAGCGATTTGGCCGTACCGTCATAAACGAAGGTCGCATTGGCAAAGCTAATACCCACTAAGGCAGCTTTGGTAATGGTCAGGTCTGCAGTAAGCGCCTGCCCAACATAATTGTTGCCGCCATCAATCGTAGCCGTCACTGGATATGTACCAGCTTCCGTCTTGCCATTGCCGCTGTAGCTAACCGTAGCACCTATTGGCAAAGTACCTGTGATAGCCAGTGATTTGGCCGTACCGTCGTAAACAAAGGTCGCATTGGCGAAGTTGATGCCTACTAAGGCCGCTTTGGTAATCGTCAAGTCAGCAGTAAGCGTCTCTCCGATGTAGTTGTTGCCGCCATCAATCGTGGCCATTACTGGATGTACACCAGCTTCTGTCTTGCCATTGCCGTTATAGTTGACTGTGACACCTGTCGGCAAGGTACCTGTGATAGCAAGTGACTTGGACGTACCGTCGTAAACAAAGCTAGCATTGGCGAAGTTGATGCCTACTAAGGTCGCTTTGGTAATCGTCAAGTCAGCAGTAAGTGTCTCTCCGATGTAGTTGTTGCCGCCGTCAATCGTGGCCGTCACTGGATGTACACCAGCTTTCGTCTGCGCATTGCCGTTGTAGTTGACCGTGACACCTGTCGGCAAGGTACCTGTGATAGCAAGTGACTTGGCCGTACCGTCGTAAACAAAGCTAGCATTGGCAAAGCCGATGCCCAATAAGGCAGCTTTGCTAATCGTCAAGTCGGCAGTAAGTGTCTCTCCGATGTAA
>JROE01000001.1 GCA_000783305.1 Sphingobacteriaceae bacterium DW12
TGCGCAATTTGTCTTGACACAAAGTTTGACCAAAGTCAAGACTGCATTCCTTTATGTTATCTCACCTTGAATAGGCTGAATGAATCTGAACTCGTTTCACTCAGACATAGATTCATTCTTTGCGCCTTATCATCGGTTCGATTACGCAGTCGGAAGGCTAGGTCGTTTTTAGGGATAGGGCGAATAATCTAGGTAGCGCCTAACTTGACTATGGCTTTAAGACTGTGGGGGTGCTCGCTCTATGCATATCCCATCTAATAGGGTAATTCTTCGCATTCAAATCCCTTAGCCTGCAATAAACCGATGATGGCTTGCGCGCTTCGTGCTGGGGTGTCAATACGTAGAATTCGATCGCAGTCCTGTAGGTCGAAATTCCACTTGCCTGGATTGCAGTGGACATTCAAATCATATTCTAATGTCAAGATATCCTCTCGGGTCTCTACTGAGGTTTTAAACACATAAATCATGTTGGTCTTCATTTTAATTCCTTATAGTATATTACAATCCTTTCTTCCCCTGTAGCCAATAGCCTTGTGCATATAGGTGGCTCGCGCCATTATTTTTCAACACTTTTCGGAACGTTTGGATAGCCTTCACATTGCCTGTCAATACAAAATTGGCCTCGATCCAACGGCTATCCATACATACTGGGAGCTCCCGAACCCATTCTTCATGGTAAAACAATTTATTTTTGGGGTATATGCTATAGTTTTCCAATCCCAATAATGCTGGAACGTTTTTATTTATATCATCCAATTCGAGGTAAAATTTGAACGTATGTTTATTTTTCTTTAAAAAGGGAAGTAGGGAGCAAGCTAAACCGAGGGAGGTTTCGTCTCCAAACAAGAACTGCCATTGCTTCTTCGGGTCGTATATCTTATGTCCCCTTGGACTACTGATGTAGAGTTGGTCACCTACACTGAGGCTGTGCGCATATTCGCTACCTGGACCGTTGCCGTGAATATGAAAGATAATATCTAGGATGCCTTCACGACTGTCGTGGTATGCAACGGTGTAATTCCGGTACTCCGTCTCATTGACGCGAATCACGCAGGCATAGCCGATTTGAAAATTCATTCGCGAGATATTGGCTTGAAAGCGCACTTTTTTTAAATATGGGCTGAGGTATGTGGTGGCGAGTACCTCAGCACGTTGGCCAACAAGGCTTTCGAGTAATCCACCTGCCCATTTGGGTATGCTTGATATCATGTTTTCCTTTTTTGTTCATCACAAAGGAACGCTGATTTCGTAGTTCAAACAATGGAATAAAGGAAGGAAGTATTGGACTAAACGTGGTTTTTATCACGGAATGCCAAAGCAGACATACCGACAGCTTTACGGAAGAATCGGGAGAAATAGGCGTAATCTTCAAAGCCTAATGTGTCGGCAATTTCTTTTACGGATTTGTCTGAATGGTAGAGCAATCGTTTGGCCTCCAATATCAGACGTTGTTGTATATGATAGGACACAGGGTGGCCAGTGGCTTCCTTGACGCATTCGTTTAAATAAGAAGTAGCGATATTAAGGGCTTCGGCATAGGCGGTGGGGCGCTTAATCGTCAGAAAGTCTCGCTGCAGCGCAAGTTTGAAATTCTTGGTAATCACCTCTGATCTGGAAAGCTTATCAGCCGTGTTGGCGACTTCTAAATATTGCGAAGTGAGCAACCCAATCAAGGTATTGCAACTGTCTTTTAACAAGGTGTTGTACAATCGCTCATGTCTACGCTGAGATAGTGTAATCGATAATGAAACACTGTCGGATAAGATGGAAAATACCTCTCGCTCCAATAGTAGCGGCTTTAAGGGTGCAATCTCTTCTAATAAATGAAGGTATACGGGATTGATATTTTCACTGCTGATTCCCAGAAAGCTACCGCTGACACTTTCCATCGCGATGATGCGATGCACTTGATGTGGGTGGGTGTATAGGATTGAAAAGGGAGTTATGGTGTATTGCTGAAAATCAATCTCGATATCGGTAGTGCCCTTTTCTAACAAGAAAAAGGAATGATAGTCGTCGCGATGCGACCGTCGAGCATCATCCAAACTCATGATGTCTTGCTCATCAAAGGAAGCCTTAGCGATAACGATGCCGCTGTTGGACTCATCGGTCATCGTCTTTGTCGGAATGAACTTTTCTTTCTTACGCATGGGGTTAACTTGTATATCGGAGAGCGTCATCATTACGCTTTCTAATGCTTGTAAAAATACTAGAAAATAATGAAGTGTCCTCGATACAAAGAAAGTAGACGTCTCTCGTTAATAAAGATGACGTAGGGTATACATTAGGTCTCACTAGTCAGCTCGATCTTGATCAGTCCCTCAAATGTTGCTCCGACTACCTACGTAGATACAACCTCCTACTCATGTATGAAATATTTATATGCATCTTTGTTGCATTTAAAATTATTTATATCTATAATTGCAACATTATTGCATTTTATAAACTATGAACACATTATATTCTCCTCCACGAACCTATCGACGAAACTTTCGACGATTACAGCGCCAATTCGGCTTACTTGTATTATTTAGTTTATTCTTATTCGACGTCTATGGACAGCACAAAGCAGCAGAGATACCCATATTTGTTGGTTCCCTCCAAGATTCATTGGGTGAGCCCATTAGTGGTGCTTCCATCCAGCAGCGCGGCAAAGGCATCGTCGCGGTGAGCGATCGTTACGGTAAATTTAGATTGCATCTAGCCAAACCCACTGCCGTATTGGTGCAGCATGTGGGATTTGAAGCATTAGAGTTGAATCTACGAGCTACTCCGGATAGTAGCCAACAACATTGGATGATGAAACGCAAATCGAGCTTCTTGGACATGGTGACCGTTACAGCATCTACCTTGCCTAAGGAGCTGCGCCAGATTTCCTCCAGTGTATCTATCTTGCAAAAGGATGCACCTGAACTTCGGCAGTTGCAGAGTATTGATGAGGCCCTATCATACATGCCAGGTGTGATGGTGGATAGGAGCAGAGGGCTCACGACCACCGGTACGCATACAGGGGTGATACTGCGTGGCACGGGGTCGGCTAACCGCACCTTGGTATTGAAAGATGGTGTGCCCATCAACGATGCTTACACCGGTGGTGTGTCTGAATGGAACAGCTTGGCAACCAATAGCATCGAGCGTATAGAAGTGGTGCGTGGCCCGGGCTCCTCTATATACGGATCCAGCTCCATGGGCGGAACCATCAATCTGGTGACCCAAAAGCCAACAGATGCACCACTATTTGGGGCCGATCTGCGCTATGGGTCGATGAATACCTACCAAGCAAGTGTTAAATTGGGAAAGCGATTTGGAAAGCGCTGGGGCGCTCTGGGATTTGCAGAGTACAAAACGACGGACGGCTATGCGTATATGGCAGACAGTCTATGGAAGGACTATTATCAAAAGCCACAGACTTCATTGCTCAATATCAACACCAAGCTCACCTATGATTTTGATAATGGCGGTACGTTGACGGCGACAGCCGACTTTAATAGGCAGAAGCCATTGACGGGCACATCGATACTGTATGATGAGAGCAGCATGACGGGCAATTATCAACTGCGCTACCAAAATAACAAAGCTCGCTTTGCGCCGGATATATTGGCTTATTATAATGTGCAGAATCGAATGACTACGGCACTCAATTGGAATGCCAAAGACGAAGCATTTAATAGTACGAGCTACCTATCCAGAGTACCGTTAGACACCTATGGTATCCTTGCTAAAGTGAGCCATCGGGTAGGTATCAACGATTTGACAGTCGGTGCTGATTTACGCTTTACTGAGGTCGTTTCGAGCAAGGAATATCCGGAGAAGGGCATGCAGAATTTTAGTGGCCGACAGGATTTTGTTTCCTTATTCATCAATGATGATTTGCGATTTTCAGATAGGCTACATGCCAACCTAGGCCTGCGGCTTGACCATTGGGCGAATCGAGAGGGATATTTCTTTGACAATCTTTCGGGCAAAGAAGTCACGATAGATTATGATGCAGCGCGTTCTACTGTGTTGACCCCCAAAGTTGGCCTTACGTATGAGCTGCTCTCCAATGTGCGTCTTCGATCTGTATATGCGACAGGCTTTAGGGCGCCGGCTGCATACTATATGTATAACGCTGCTCCATTGGGCTCTTCCTTTCGCTTGGGTAATCCTGAGTTGAAGCCCGAACGTATGCGGTATTCTATTGATTTCGGAGCTGATCTTCAATTGATGGAGCAACTCGAGTTGTCAGCGACGGTATATACATCTGAGTACAGTGATTTTCTGGCTGCTGTATTGATCGATCCCGCCGAAGTGCCGTCGTATTTTGACCCCGGCAACTTGCCGGTACGCCAATATATTAATATTGGGAAGGTTGGGTTGTGGGGAGTAGAGGGTTCTGCAAAATACCGGATATCATCCGTATTGACGACACAAGTGAGCTATTTCTACAATCAATCGGAGATTAAGAAATATGAGACCAATCCAGAATATGTAGGTAAGGAGATGAGTGACAATCCCCATAATATATACTCGGCTGCACTGATTTATGACCATCCGCATGTGGGGCATGCGAGCATATGGGGTAGACATACAGGTTCTTTCTTCGGTGATCTGGAGAATACCGCGGAGAAGAAAATGGAGTCGGTGAGTGTAGTGGATCTTAAGCTTGCTAGAAACTTTGGACCAATAGGTGTAAATCTCACCGTGAACAACCTATTCGACAAACTTTACTATGGCAGCTACACTTCGGCCAAGAGCTACTATTATGCTCCAGCAAGGACGATACTGCTAGGCATTAATTACAACTTATAAAATAGAAATCATGCTAACATTTATAGAACAGATCCTTTTTCAACTCGCAAATTGGCTACACCTACCAGTATTTCTAGGATTATTGGCGATGGTATGCTGGGTGGCGTGGTCATGTGGTGCCTTATTGCGCGAAGCGCTTAGCTGTAAGCGTGATGGTCGCGTCAATGCTTTTTTCGAACAAAATAGCGAAGAGATCAGCATTTGCTTGGCCGATAAGGATAATGCGGATATCAATCTTACCGAATTGGTGCAAAAATGGGAAAAGAAAGAAAATGAAAAATTGGATCGTATCCGATTCTTGATAAAGGTGGCACCTTCATTAGGATTAGTGGGTACTTTAATTCCTATGGGGCAAGCACTTGCGACGCTATCTACGGGTGATATGTCTGCTATGGCCAACCACATGGTTGTTGCATTTACGGCAACCATCGTGGGACTGGCCTGCGGTATTGTCGCTTATATGATCACCTTGAAGAAGGAGCAGTGGCTTGCGAAGGATTTCTTGACTTGCGAAGTTGTACTGGAACGACAACTGCGGAAAGCAACGGATGGTCGTCAATTAGATAACAGAATACAAGAGCATAATCTAAGTATACAATGATGAGATTATTGAATAAAGATAGATATGATGTTGTGCGCCCTCCATTGGAAGATCCCATCAGCGGTGTGGCTAACTTGTTCGACATTAGCGTAGTGCTGATTGTAGCCATGATTATGGCCCTTATGTCGGCTTTGAATGTGCTCGATCTTTTCGATCCGGAAACCGAAATGACGATGACCAAGAAGAATAAAGACGGCCAGATGGAAATCATCACGAAGAAAGGCAAGCAAATCAATGTAAAGAAGATATCACCAGAAGAAGCCGCTGGTCAAGGCGAGCGACTAGGTACGGCTTATCAATTGGATGATGGACAAGTCATCTATATCCCAGAGAAGTAAGATGGACATAAAAAAAATAGGACTTGGTTGTTGGTTGGTGTTTTTCATGTTGCTGCATATACCATACGGTATAGCGCAGCAACTGAAAAACCAAAAGCGTATTGCGCTTCTGGTATCAGACAACTATAGTAAGCCTGTGGCGGATGCCATCGGATTGTTACAGCGGGAACCGGGATTTTCCTCTCGTTTTGAGGTGATAAACGGTCAAAGTGGTCAGGCTTCCATTGAATCTGCCGATATGGTCATCTGCTATGTACATACCTCGCAGATGCTACAGCGCTACACCCCGCAAATGCAGCAGGTGGTGCAACGAGGGGGGTGGGTATATGCTGTGGGGAGTAGTCCAGAGGCTGACAACTATCGGAAGTGGGGCATGCGATTTGACAAGACAGTAGATGATTATTTTGAGAATCCCAGTGCGGCAAACATCAAAGAGCTAGTCCTACTGTTGGTGGTGCGGCATCTAGGGGCGAGCTTCAGTACGAAGCCCCCTCAAGTATATCCAGAACAGGGTATCGTAGACTGGCGTACAGGACAGATTTATACGTCATTTGCAGCTTTTGAGGACGCTAGTGGTATGAAAGGTGTAGGATTGCCCACGGTAGGGCTCTATGCTTTCCGTTATGAATTTGTCACTGGTCAAGATGCCTACCTGCGTGACTATGCGCGTGGATTTGCGGATGCTGGATATCAGGTATTGCTATTCTATGGCTTTCCGCTGGATAAAGCGCTGAAAGCATACTGCATGGACAGTCTTGGTAAAGCCAGAATCGATGCATTGGTCAGCTTTTCTTCTCTTCCTGGTGGAACCCCAGAACGCGTAGCCGAGAGCTTTTCGAGGCTAGGGGTGCCGGTCATCAATGGCGTCACAAGCAGTAAAAGTCTAGCTGAGTGGAAAGTTGACAAGGTTGGCATAGCCATAGCGGAACGCACCATGGCCTTTGTACGCCCCGAGATCATGGGGCAAATACAACCGACGGTCGTAGCTACACAGGAGCTTTATACCGATAGTGTAGGCCTTGTCTTCAAGCAGAAAATGGCCTTGCCGGGGCGTGTGGAGAATCTGGTCGAAAAGGTAAAAGCTTGGTCGCAGTTAAGGCGCCTTCGTAATGATGAAAAAGACGTCACCTTAATTTATTATAATGGCCACCCAGGCAAGCATAATATAGGTGCCAGTTACCTCAATGTGCTGCCAAAGAGTATGCACAGCATCTTGCAAGCGTTGCAACAAAACGGATATGACCTAGGGAGAATCCTGCCGACAGCGGACAAAATCTTCAATGATGTGATGAAGGGTGGGCGTAATATCGGCACTTGGGCACCTGGAGAATTGACACGTATGGTCCAGCAAGATAATCCAGTGTTGATACCTATGGAAACCTATAGGAAATGGTTTGCTGAATTAAATCCTCAGTTTCAGGAGCAGGTGGTTCGCAAATGGGGCGTGCCTGATTCAGCGCACATTATGGTTTGGAAGGATGCACAGCATCGTGCTTTTTTGGTGCTTCCACAAGTGAATTTTGGGAGAGTACATCTCATGCCTCAACCCGCGCGTGGTTGGGAAGAAGACGACGAAGCCATCTTCCATGATATCAACTTGCCCCCTCATCACCAATACATTGCATTCTATTTGTATCTACAGCATCAATCGAAGACCAATGCACTGATTCACCTCGGTACGCACGGCACCTTAGAGTGGCTCTCGGGTAGGGAAGCGGGAGCTGATAACAGTGATGCGGCCGACGCATTATTGGGAGGTATGGTGAATATATATCCCTATATCATGGACAATGTAGGGGAGGGCACACAAGCTAAGCGTAGGGGCGGGGCTGTCATTATCGATCACCTGACGCCTCCTTTTCAGGAAGCGGGCCTACGCCCCGAGCTACGCCAACTGGCTGGGGCTATCAATGACTATACTACGGCAATGGATAAAAGTCCTGTATTGGCTGCGGCGCATCTAAAGGAGGTCAACCGATTGGCGAAGAGCAGTAATCTGTTGCGTGACTTGGATATTGCTCATGAACTGCATCACCAGGATATTCAGCTATTGGAACATTACCTGCAAGAGCTGAATGAAAAGCAGACGCCTATGGGTATGCATACCTTTGGTGTATCTCCAGATTCTACACAAGCCATGTTGACAGCCCAAGCGATGGTCAATAGACAGAAAACGCTGTCTGAAGACGAGTTGAAACTACAACGAGCTGATTACTATGCGCGCCTATTGGCCAGTGGTCCGGCCGAAATGCAGGCATTATTGGATGGCTTGGACGGCAAGTACATAGCGCCTGCCACGGGTAATGATCCGATTCGAAATCCAGATGCGTTGCCAACTGGTAAAAATTTTTATGCTTTCGATCCCTCACGGATGCCCTCACCGGGAATCTATGAAGCAGGAGAACGCTTGGCGACAGAACTTGTGGAGTCCTATCGTCAAAAGCATGGTGGACGTTATCCCGATAAGATAGCCTTCAACCTATGGTCTGTCGAGACCATACGTCATGAGGGGATTATGGAAGCTCAACTCTTGAGTCTATTGGGCATACGTCCACAATATGATGGCTTTGGCAAGGTCAAAGGGGTAGAACGCATTTCTCGGGATAGCTTAGGAAGGCCTCGTGTAGATGTCGTAATTACGCCCTCGGGTCTCTATCGTGATATGTTTCCGCAAATGATGCAGCTTATCGACCAAGCGGTGGTATTGGCTTATACGTCACCTGAATTGGATAATGCGGTACGCCAACATGTCGACTCCACCAAACAGCAACTGTCAGAGATGGGAATCACGGATAGCACGCTGCGTGAGCGGCTTGCACTGGTTCGGCTTTTCGGGTCGGAGTCGGGCAGTTATGGCATAGGTGTAGATCGTGCTGTGCAAGCATCCGATAAATGGGAAAGTAACACTTCAGTAGCATCGGTATATTTTAACCGGTCAAGTCACCTGTATGGACAGGGGTTCTGGGGGGTAGGCGGTGCTGAATTGGAGCGTGTAACGGGTAAAGATCTAGCGGTATCGCTGTTTCAAAAAGCTTTATCAGGGACAAAGGCTGTCGTCCATAGTCGTTCGACGAATGTATATGGAGTACTTGACAACGATGATTTTTTTCAATACCTGGGAGGGATGGCACTTGCAATTAAACAGGTGGATGGTGTCGAACCGGACATTGTAGTGACCAACCTTATCGATCCGAGCAATATGCGACAAGAGCGATTGGATAAATTTATCGGGCGTGAACTTCATACCCGTTACCTCAATCCTGAATGGATAAAAAAAATGACTTCCGAAGGATATGCTGGCACTCGTATGATCGGTCAGGTGGTCGATAATATGTGGGGTTGGCAGGCGACGACTGATGACGCTATTCAAGAGGCAGATTGGCAAGAATGGAACGATGTGTATATAGAAGATAAATATTCGCTCGATATAAAAGAGCGTTTTGCAGATGCTGGCAATCTATATGCCTATCAACAGATGCTGGCTCGTATGCTAGAAGTCATACGCAAGCAGTACTGGCGACCTAGTGACGAAACGTTACAAAGTTTAGTAACCGCTTATCTGGAAACCGGGCAGGAAATGGGTGTATCTTGCTCGGACCAGGTATGTGGAAATGAGAAGCTGTTGAAGTTTGTCGAACAGAACGTGAATACGGCGGACCAGCAGAGGGCGCTTTCTAATTTGCATCAAGAGCTGGGACGCGTATGGAGTGAATCCCAAAACCATGTCCATGCTGTTTCAGAAAGTGGCCGTAGTTCTATTTCTGAGCTGCAGCCAACTACAGGGTCAGCTGTGCAGAAGCAAACGGTATCAACGCCTTCCAGTAAGTCTAAGGCAAGAAGGGCAACAGCTGTAGAAAATACGGAGATATCTAAGACGGAACAGGGGTTGAAGGGATTTAAGATGGAGGAAGAACGACTAATCTCCCTGGAAGCCAGCCCCCAGAACATCCCATCAGCCCAACATTGGGCAACATTGGTGGCACTGCTGATTGTTATGGCAATGGGGTTTGGATGGCATACAGACGATACTTGATGAACTATTCATGTGGGCCTACCAGCGCCTGCATGAATATGCTCTCGACGTCGTACTGGATATCATCTGTCATAGGTATTGCCTAAAAAAACTAACTATTGATTTTTATCGATCAACGCCGATCGATTGTCTATGTCTAAGATGTCGTAGATAGTCTTCAAGTGATATTTTACAGTATTCTCCGAGATGAATAGAAAGGCACCGATTTCTTTGTTGGTCTTCCCCTGTTTGACCAGTTCGATAATTTCGGTGTGTCTCGGTTTGAGCTGCTGGTTGCCCAATTTTGCGGAGAGATCATCACGGGATGCATCGGAAGTAGGTGTAATGTATTGCGCTAGGCGAGCACGCATCTGCTCCATTTCTTTCTCCATCAGGATACGGCGGTGCTTATTGGAATGGTAGAGTTTGAATAGCACGAAGATAAGCGCACATAGCAGCAGAATGATGCAACTGAAAAGCCACATCATGTTTCTTTTATTGATAGTCTCGATGTCACTTCGTTGTTGCAATAGCTCCTTTTCCAAGACATTGAGCTTGCCGCTCCGGTTTGCTGCGTCATATTGTCTACGCGCTTCGCTGACGGTTTTTTGTGCTAGATAGGCTTTTTCATACTCTTTATTTGATGTATAATAATAGATAATGGTTTCATACATCGTAATCTTGTACAGATCGATATTGTATTTATTTGCGTAGTCCAAACCTATTTTAAAGGCTTCCAATGCCTTTTCTTTAAGTCCCATCAAGTTGTAAAGCTCTACCTTGACCTTATAGATGATGGGCAGATGCTTGGGATTTTCTTGTTCCAATAATCGAATGCAAGCGTCAAAGTACTGATTAGCTTCGGTATAATTCTCTTTACGAAGCTCTAGGTGACCCAATACGCATTCGTAGAAGGCTCTAGTTTCTTTGTTGATGTATTGGAGATTCTCTGGTTTGACCCGTTTCAATAGTTCCAAAAGTTCCTTTTCATTCTTGAGGTCGAAATGGATGAGTATGCGCTCTACGGTGACTCGTGTTTGGGTCTCTTCAGTACGATCGCTCTTTTGCCCCTCTAGATAAGCGAGCTCTAGGTTATTGAGCGCTCCTGAGTAATTATAGAGCTGCTTATAAGTGAGTGATTTCTCCAGGTAGGCGATGTAGCGGTCATAAGGGGTGGACTTAGGATCGTTGAGGATTTTCTCCAACAAGAGGATCGATTTTTCATTTTGATTATTGTCATTTAGATTGGATATCTCTTCGTGCAAACTATTTGGGTCAACGCGCTGCGCATAAAGGGCAAATGTAAAGAAGAGTAAAAAGAAGGTAAGAATAAGCTTTGAACGTGTAAGCATAAATGTATGTGCAATATATTTAATATAGAAATAAAAATTGTATTGGTAGGTATTTATAAATGAGCCAAATTTACAAATTTTCTCTGACTTTGAATACAAATTCAGCAAGCGGATTAACCTAACATTTTCCATTGCAGATGTA
Organism: Sphingobacteriaceae bacterium DW12; assembly: GCA_000783305.1. Classification (GTDB taxonomy): domain Bacteria; phylum Bacteroidota; class Bacteroidia; order Sphingobacteriales; family Sphingobacteriaceae; genus Sphingobacterium. The sequence continues at coordinate 11,237 of JROE01000001.1, forward strand.
GGCGTGACGTTGTTACATTAATCTCCTTATTACCAAATTATTAAGGTTTTTTACCATCCTTGTAGCCAGTCGACTATAAATTCACTTTTTTTTGTTTGAAATGATTTTTGTATACTATAAATTTGAGTAACGATTATATAATCTATAAGAAAGATGAAAATAGAAACGTATTCAAAATTTGTCGCTGAGCTGATTGGTACATTCGGTTTGGTGCTCTTTGGTTGTGGTGCAGCTGCAATAGCAGGTGTAGACACCGCAGGTGGTCTATCTGGCTTGGGCCTATTGGGTATTGCTACCGCTTTTGGTCTATCGGTAGTGGTATTTGCCTATGCTATAGGTGGTATCTCGGGCTGTCATATCAACCCCGCTGTCACAATAGGTGTATTGGCTGCAGGCCGTCTATCGGCAAAAGATGCAGTGGTCTATATCGTAGCGCAATTGATAGGGGCATTGTTGGGGGCATTTGTGCTACAGCAGATTTTAAGCGGACAACTTGCCGGTTTCCAAGCTGGTGCATGGGCCTATGGGTCAAATGGTTGGGGGGAAGGGTATCAAAACGAATATGGGGTTGTTGCCGCGTTTACAACTGAAGCCGTGCTGACGTTCCTCTTCCTATTCGTGATATTGGCTACGACCTCCAAAGTAGGAAATGGTACAATGGCTGGATTGGCCATCGGATTTACGCTGTTGCTTATTCACCTTGTGGCGATACCTGTGACGGGTACTTCAGTCAATCCAGCACGCTCATTTGGTCCTGCTGTGTTGGCGGGTGGAGCGGCACTTTCACAGCTGTGGTTATTTATTGTCGCACCAATCGTTGGTGCGCTAGTCGCAGCAGGAGTGTGGCGTGCAATAGCACCCAAAGCGGAGTGAAAATAGAGGTGTAAAAGATAAATGGGAGGTATACCCAAGAGAAGAGTCCTTGGCTTTAAAGCCAAGGACTCTTTAATTTTTATGAAAACAAGAGGATGTTAATTTGTATATTTTTACTTGGTCTCAAAGAAATGGCGGATGTACTGCTTGTCTTCTTCTATCTTGTCTTTCATGATGTCTATACTCTCAAAACGTTCATCATGTCGGACAAAGTGTAGAAATTTAACTTTAAGTGTCTTTCCATAAATATCCTCGTTGAAATCAAATAGAGACACTTCTATGTTGCGCGTCATACCATCTACAGTAGGTCGGGTGCCGATATATCCCATGCCTTTGGCTCTGCGAAGAGGCACTTCCTCTTCGTAGGTGCCCGTCAAGACTTCTTTCACCTTGTCATAAATCTCTACCTCTACGGCATAGATGCCATAGGCCGGAATCAGTTTGTGCTTCTCGTGTACATGTAAATTGGCGGTAGGGAATCCAATGGTCCGACCAATCTGATCGCCACGAATCACAGTACCCGTCAATTCAAAAGGATAGCCTAAGTATTGATTGGCTGTATCAATATTACCTTTGATCAAGGATTCTCGGATGCGTGTAGAAGATACGGCAACATCATTGATATCTTGCTCGGGGATCTGATCGACGGTATAATCGAAAATTTCAGCAAAATATTCCAGTTCGACCAGAGAGCCTTTTCGATCCTTTCCAAAATGATGGTCGTATCCAATGACAATTTTCTTGGTGCCCAGCTTGCCAATCAATACATTGCTGATATACTCTTCTGGTGTCTGATTGGAAAAATCTCGGGTGAAAGGCGTTAGTATTAAATGGTCTATACCTGCTTTGGCAAGATGCCACACCTTTTCTTCGATATCGTTGATGAGGCGAAGACTATCGTCATCTGGATTGATAATAAGGCGCGGATGAGGGAAAAAAGTCAATAATACAGTCTCTCCATTGATTTTCTTAGCAGATTCTTTAAGATGACTCAAAATCTTCTGATGTCCGATATGGACGCCATCAAAAGTTCCAATGGTGACTACAGCGCAGTCTAAAGGTTGGAAGTCTTCTAAATTTCTGTATATTTTCATCCTAACTATTCTACTTGTTGGCGGATGAGAGCTCGATCGACGGTGTCGACTCGGTTTCATCCTAACTATTCTACTTGTTGGCGGATGAGAGCTCGATCGACGGTGTCGACTCGGTTCCATCCTAACTATTCTACTTGTTGGCGGATGAGAGCTCGATCGACGGTGTCGACTCGGTTTCATCCTAACTATTCTACTTGTTGGCGGATGAGAGCTCGATCGACGGTGTCGACTCGGTTCCATCCTAACTATTCTACTTGTTGGCGGATGAGAGCTCGATCGACGGTGTCGACTCGGTTCCCTTCCACTGTCTTATTAATTTTTTCTATTTAATGACTATATACCTTGCGTTTATCCGGTACATATTTGCTTAGGTCGAGACCCCGACCAACATCATTAAACTGAGTTTGCCGCAAAAATAACAACTATTATTCGTTAATGGTTGAATTAGATTGTTTGTTTTTCGTTAATTTTTTGAGATCGGATGACTTCGATGAGTTTTTCTAAGTTCCACGCGTTGGCCACATCATAGTCGCCACTTTTGGTACGACGGAGCTCACTTAGATGCCCACCATTGTCCAATGCTTTTCCAAAATCATGTGCGATAGAGCGAATATATGTTCCTTTGGAGCACGAAATCCTAAAGTGCACGTGAGGGAGTTCAATCTTTTCGATAACAAAACTATTGATACGAATCTTTCTGGATTTGAGTTCAACCTCTTCCCCCCGTCTAGCCTTTTCGTACACACGCTCTCCATTGATTTTGATTGCCGAATGAGCGGGTGGGTATTGGTCGAGTTCGCCCAGAAATTGCTGCGTGGCTGCCTGAATAGCATCTGCTGTCAAGTCACTGATATCAAACCGCTGGTCGATATCGGTCTCCAAATCATATGAAGGTGTGGTGGCACCTAGGGTAATTATACCAGTATACTCTTTGTCTTCTGCTTGAAAGGTGTCGATTTGCTTGGTCATCTTTCCAGTGCACACAATCAAAAGACCTGTCGCCAATGGATCGAGGGTGCCTGCGTGGCCTACTTTTATCTTTTGGGGTTTGATTGAATTTCTAATCTTACCGACGACGTCGAAACTCGTCCATGTGAGTGGCTTATCGACCAAAAGCATTTGCCCTTCTGCGAAGTTGAAAACGGGCTCTTGTTCGTGCGCTATACGTTCTTCCATTAAATAATTTGTAGGCTATGGCCTGACATCAACAAAGCGATAATCAGTAATCCAACAATAATCCTGTACCAACCAAAGGCTTTAAAACCATATTTGGTCAGGATTCCGATAAAAGATTTGATGGCAATAATAGCCACTATAAATCCCACGACGTTACCAATAATCAATAGATTGATTTCATCGGGAGTAAAAGTATTACCTTCTTTAAAAAATTTAAGCAACTTGACTAAGGATGCGCCAAACATCATGGGTAGCGCCAAAAAGAATGAAAATTCAGCCGCTGCTTTACGCGTTAATTGCTGCGTCATACCACCCACAATAGTACTTGCTGATCGTGACGTGCCCGGTATCAAGGCCAGACATTGATAGAGACCGATCTTGAACGCTTGTCCATACGAAATATCGTCTGAATTGTCCAAAGAGGGCTTTTTGAACCATTTGTCTACAAATAAAAGAATCACTCCTCCGATGACCAAACTGACGGCTACCATTAGTGGACTCTCTAGCCACTGATCGATATAATCATTCAGCGCAAGACCTAAGATGGATGCCGGTATCGCAGCTACCACAAGCTTGTAGTAAAAGGCCATAGACCGAAAGAAACGTTTGTAGTAAAGAACCAAGACAGATAGGATGGTACCCAACTGGATGACAATGGTAAAGAGTTTGACAAATGCTGTGGGCTCGATACCCATTAAAGCGGTAGCAATAATCATGTGCCCTGTCGATGAGACAGGTAAAAACTCTGTCAGGCCTTCAATGATGGCCAAGACAATGACTTCAATTAAATTCATCTACTATTTTATACGTTCTTGTTCTTGGGTTTGTATAGGATTGCGACAAAACCCAATGCAAAACCTAGTATAACAACGATAGGAGCAATCGTTATTTTGGTAAAACTATAAATATCAGTACTGCCCGACATTAGGAAAAAACCGATAATTACGACAAGGATACTGGCTACAAAAAGTTGGTAATTGATTTTTGCGAATGCAAATCCGGTCTTATTGACAGGTGTTGTTTTTGTAGTTTTATTAGCTTGAGCCATAATGGTATATAATTAACGATATAAACTATGTGATTTTGCCTTAAGGTATTTGGTGACTGCAAAATAGGTACTCAACCCAGCAATCAGGACGCCAAGAATGATGACCCCCAAAAAGATGGCGCCAAACTCGTACCAATTTCTTAGAAAGACCAATTCAGGAATTTGCCTCTGCGAAAATTGTAAAGTGAAGAGTAACAGTAAAATGGCAATCAACGCGCCCAATAAACCGTGGACAATACCATACAGGATGTAGGGCTTGCGGATAAAATTTTTGGTCGCACCGATGAGCTGCATGCTCTTGATCAAGAAACGCTGGGAGTATATCGCTAGTCGAATGGTATTGTTGATCAACGCAACCGCTATTACCAAAAGGATGACGGTGAACGCCAAAACAACGATACTGATGACGCGGATATTCTTATTGACCATGTCGATCAATGACTCTTGATAAACGACTTCCTTGACCTTGCTGCTGTTGGATACTTTTTTGATGAACGTCTGTATGCTATCGGTATTGGCATATTGTTCTTTCAGGTATACGTCAATAGAAGGTAGCAACGGATTGTGCCCTAGGAACTCAACAAAGTCTTCTCCCAGGTCCTCTTTTAGATTTTTGGCAGCAAGTTCTTTACTGATGTATTCTGTGCGTAGCACGTAAGGGTCTTTTTCCACATCTTTTTGCATCGCCAATACATCCCCCTCGGTCGTATCATCATTGACGATGATGTTGAGGACAATATTCTCCTTTACATATTTGGAAAGGTTGCGGGCGTGTACAAGGATCAATCCCAATAAACCAGTCATGAGCAGTACCAATGCAATGCTGATTACCGTTGAGACGTATACAGATTTTGTTTTTTTCTTGGTGGTGCTTAATTCGTATCCTGACATAAGCAGATTTTAATTATTTGTTTGCGAAAGTAAGGAATTGCGCTGATTTTATGAACAAATATTGCAATTACTTACGAAGTGTATACCTATTATTCGTGTGGAGATGACCAATAATCTATCCTGAATGCATCTTGGAAGGAGATGGGTCACTTTATTCTTTAACTTCTAATATCTCCAATTATTGTTTAAAGTGCAAATCATTTTACCAAAATAGTCTTCCGATGTGTCTGATGGTCCTGAAGGACGTAGCTGGCGCCTCCAATGATCAAGCTGTATCAAAAGCTGTAGGATGTGCTACAGAATGGTTTTTATATATAGGAGTAAAATTGTAATTTCGCAGTTCTTAATAATTCCTTATTTAGTCAAATGGAGTATAATCATAAATCATTAGAGAAGAAGTGGCAGAAATTTTGGGCGGCGCATCACACGTTTAAATCATCAGATTCACATGATAAGCCTAAGTATTATGTGTTGGATATGTTTCCATACCCGTCTGGGGCTGGACTACATGTAGGGCATCCACTAGGCTATATCGCATCCGATATCTTTTCGCGATACAAGCGCTCAAAAGGCTTCAACGTCTTGCATCCAATGGGATATGACTCTTTTGGCCTGCCTGCTGAGCAATATGCTATACAGACCGGGCAACATCCGGCGATTACCACCGAAGCCAATATCAATCGGTATAGGGAGCAGATGGATAATATTGGGTTTTCGTATGATTGGAGCCGTGAAATTCGGACATCTGAGCCCGAATATTATAAATGGACGCAATGGATATTCATGCAATTGTTCAATTCGTGGTACAACAACGAATCGGATAAAGCGGAATCCATCCAGACCTTGGTCGCCAAATTCGAAAGCACAGGTTCAGCTGGTATTAAGGCCGTATCTGATGAAGATGTATCTACCTTTACTGCTGCTGAGTGGCTGTCATTCGATGAGGAGGCCCAACAACGGGAATTGCTGAAATATCGTATCGCTTACTTGCGGGAGAGTACCGTTAATTGGTGTGCAGCCTTGGGCACCGTATTAGCGAATGACGAGGTTATCAATGGTCTTTCTGAACGTGGAGGTTACCCTGTCGAACAAAAGAAGATGATGCAGTGGTCTATGCGTATTACCGCTTACGCCGATCGCCTACTACGTGGGCTACAAGATGTCGATTGGCCTGAACCTCTAGTCGAGATGCAACGCAACTGGATCGGTAAATCTGTCGGAGCATCGGTCAAATTTCCAGTGCCGCAGTTGAATACAAATATAGAGGTGTTCACGACACGTGTGGATACCATCTTTGGTGTATCGTTTGTGGTATTGGCGCCAGAACATGAGCTCGTATCTGCTTTAACTACTGAAGGTCAACGAGCAGTTATACAGTCTTATATAGATAATACAAGTAAGAAGTCCGAGCTTGATCGAATGGCCGACACCAAGACGGTATCTGGTGCATTTACGGGCAGCTATGCTAAACATCCTATCACCGGTGAAGAAGTCCAAATCTGGATTGCAGACTATGTGTTGGCCAGCTATGGTACAGGTGCTGTAATGGCTGTACCTTCTGGAGACCAGCGGGACTATGTATTTGCGAAGCACTTCGACCTACCGATTGTGCCTATATCAGATTCACAACAGATTGAAGATGAAGCTGATGCTAATAAGAATGGTAAATACATCAACTCTGGATTTATAAACGGGATGACTTATGAAGAAGCTGTGCCTGCATTGATTGCGAAGTTGGAAGAATTGAATCTGGGTAAAGCTAAAATCAATTTCAGGATGCGGGATGCGATATTTGGACGTCAACGCTATTGGGGTGAGCCGGTACCCGTATACTTTAAGAATGGGCTGCCCTATTTGATAAAAGAGGAGGAACTACCGTTGCTCTTGCCTGAGGTAGATAAATACCTGCCTACGGAAAGTGGGGAACCACCGCTAGGACGTGCCGAAGGTTGGAAATATGAAGATCGCTATGAATATGAACTCAGTACAATGCCCGGTTGGGCTGGGTCAAGTTGGTACTGGTTCCGATATATGGATCCCAAGAACCAGGGGGCTTTTGCCTCGCCAGAAGCCGTCGAGTACTGGAAGTCTGTTGATTTATATATTGGTGGTTCTGAGCACGCTACGGGTCACTTGCTGTACTCACGCTTCTGGAATAAATTCTTGAAGGACATGGGGTATCATCAGGAGGAGGAGCCATTCAAGAAGTTGATCAACCAAGGGATGATCCAAGGCCGATCCAACTTTGTATATCGTGTACTAGATGGTGATGGAAGAGGTACGAACCAGTTTGTCTCTTATGGACTTAAGGACCAATATACAACCAATGCACTACATGTAGATGTCAATATTGTCGTGAATGATGTGCTCCACTTGGACAAATTCAAGGCTTCTAGACCCGACTATGCAGACGCTGAATTCATCCTTGAAAATGGTAAGTACATCTGTGGATCGGAAGTCGAGAAGATGTCGAAGTCCAAATTTAATGTCGTCAATCCAGATGATATCATCGATACCTATGGTGCGGATACCCTGCGTATGTACGAGATGTTTTTGGGGCCATTGGAACAAGCCAAACCTTGGAATACAAACGGTATAGAAGGCGTGTACAAATTCTTAAGAAAAGTGTGGCGTCTATTCCATGACGGAGCGGGCAACTTTGCCGTATCTCTCGAGGAACCAACTAAGGCCGAATTCAAAGCCTTACATAAAATCATTAAAAAAGTGGAAGAAGACATCGATAGATTCTCGTTCAACACTTCGGTATCTGCATTTATGATTTGTGTAAATGAATTGACAGACCTCAAAACGAACAAAAGAGCAATACTGGAGCAACTCTTAGTGGTATTACAACCTTATGCTCCTCACATTACGGAAGAATTGTGGTCGTTACTGGGAAATGAGGCAGGAACAATCTCCTACGCAGCCTATCCAACGTTCAACCCTGAATATTTGGTGGAATCGGAATTTGCCTATCCCGTATCCGTCAATGGAAAGATGAAAATGAACTTGCCACTAGCACTAGACCTCGACGCCAAAGCTGTGGAGGAAATCGTGCTGGCTAATGAAGATGTTAAAAAAGTATTGGATGGAAAGGCTGTGAAAAAGCTGATTTTCGTAAAAGGAAAAATCATCAATATAGTGGTCTAGTATAACTATTGCGCACGTCGCGCCTGCGATTTGCCACCTATAAAGGTTCCCTTGGATGTTCCAAGGGAACCTTTTTTTTGAGACAGCGTCCTGTCTATCCAAAAACATCTGTTTATCTAACATGTTCATTATTAAGTGATGAGGTTTTTGAGGAACGAATAGGTGCTTTATTTGTCTCCATTTCTTTACAAAGCAAAAACCTCTTAAATACTTTTCGAAAACAAAGCGGCTGATTGTCAAGATCTTGTTACATTTAATGATGTACCCCGTACACTTTGCTTGCAAAAGCAAATTCTTATTGATTATATTTAGGTAACCAAGTTATAAATCGTTAATCCATTCACCATGGATTAATCTATCATCCACTAATTAAAAAGAAACATGCCTATGATGTAACCGCGCGCGCCACAAAAAACCAACCGGCTTAAAACCAACTAACAAACAATAAACAACTAAACATTCATTATGACACAGTCAAAACACTTTAATGGAAGGAGTAGGCCTTCTATTCACCTCTCCTTAAAAAAGACCTTTTGGATGGCGAGTTTCACCGTTCTTGCCGTGAATCCAATTTTTGCTGAATCAATTCATGCTGAAAATCACTCTTTCCGAACGCCAAAAGCCAATATGATCGGTGTACAGGAAATCACTATCAAGGGAACAGTGCTGGATGCGACTACCAAATCCCCTTTATCCGGGGTGACGGTCAAGGTTGTTGGGAAGAGCACTGCTACCAGCACGGGAGGAAATGGAGAGTTTGAGATCAAGACTGCGGTAAACGATATGCTCGAGTTCAGCTATATCGGATACGGAAAAACCAGTCACACGGTCACAGGGCCCACCAGCAAGCTCGTCGTTGAGCTCTTGAATGAGGCAGGTTCTTTGGAAGAGGTGGTGGTGACAGGGTATGGTGCACAGCGCAAAAAGGATTTAACCGGTTCGGTATCCGTGGTAGACGTCAATCAGCTGAAGAGCCAGCCAACAGCAAGTGCAGTTGAGGCCTTACAAGGGCGTGCTACAGGGGTGCAAATCGTTGCAGATGGTGCGCCGGGATCAACTCCACAGATTAAGATTCGGGGCTATAGTACAATCAATAACAATGAACCACTATATGTTATTGACGGGGTGCCTTTTGAAGGTAAATTGAGCTGGCTGAATCAAAATGACATTGAGTCCATGCAGGTGTTGAAAGATGCGTCAGCAGCTTCTATATATGGAGCGCGTGCGAATAATGGGGTCGTCATTATTACCACCAAAAGTGGTAAAAGTGGTAAAGCGCAAATTAATCTGGATGCCTACTATGGTGTGCAGGTCCCGAATAGGGGTAGATTCCCAAAAATGTTGACCCCGCAACAGGTTTTAGATATAGAAAATCGTGTTAATGGCACAAACAACACATTACCAGATTATATGGTGGCGGGAGGTAAAGTAGGGCATGACATTACGCCTGCTGATATAGACCTCTCCAAATACAAATATAACGTAAAGAATAAAACTGATTTCTATCAAATCACGAAGACTAATAAAGAAGGCACAGATTGGTTCAGGGAATTATCTCAAAATGCACCCACACAATCTTACCAGCTAAGTGCAGCGGGTGGCACGGATGATGCAAAATATGCCATGTCAGCCGGATATTTAGGGCAGAAAGGGACCATCATCCATACTGGATTTGAACGGTTCAATGTAAGAGCTAATACCTCTTTCTCTGCTTTCAATAATAAGCTACGTTTTGGGGAGAATATGCAGTATAGCTTTACACAGGGGCATGGTATAGGGGTAAATACGAACACCGCCGGTGACTATATTGGCGAGGGTAGTGTATTGGGATTTGCGTATCGAATTCACAATGCCATACCTGTGTATGATGAGATGGGCAACTTCGCCGGATCGCTCGGAGGTGAATTTGGTAATGGTGAAAATCCAGTAGCTATTGCCTATCGCGCAAAAGACAATGTGAATAAGAACAACTTTTTCTTTGGAAATGCCTTTTCGGAGTATGATATTATAGATGGGCTTACCTTGCGGACAAACTTCGGCTTGAAGTATGAAAATTATAACGGTATATCGTATCGTTATCCCAATCCAGAGTTTACAGAAGGAAATTTGAGCAACTCGATGAGTGAAAACTTCGGTTTTACGACGGAATGGACCTGGACCAATACCCTCAATTACAAAAAAGTATTTGGTGAGCACAGCCTGAATATCTTAGCAGGTACCGAAGCTATACAAAATCGGTATCGGCAATTGAGCGGCAGCGGAAGGGACTTATTCACGATGAGCAGCTTAGACTATCTCTACTTAGACGCTGCCAATGGACAATCCAGTGGAAGTGAGGGTACGGTAGGCTCTATGTTCTCCTTGTTCGGAAAAGTAGACTATGCATTCAAGGACAGGTATCTGTTGAGCGCGACTGTACGTAGGGATGGCTCTTCCAACTTTGGTCCAGCTAATAAATACGGCGTATTTCCAGGGGTAAGTGGTGCTTGGCGAGTGTCGGAAGAAGATTTCTTAAAGGAGTCCACTTGGGTCAGCGATCTGAAACTGAGAGCGGGCTATGGTGTGACGGGTAACCAACGTATCCCATCCGATCAGTATAGAAGAAGATTCAAGTCGGCCGTTAATTCATCATCTTATCCAATCAACGGCACAGTAGTAACCGGTATGTGGTTGAGTGACTACGACAATCCAAATATCAAATGGGAGCAGGTGTCTGCCCTCAATCTAGGTGTGGACTTCTCTATCCTCCAAGGGGACATCGATGGCTCATTTGATTGGTATGACAAGCGCACTACAGATATGCTGTACCGTTTGCCACTTCCAGCTATTGCAGGAGGGCGGGCGAATTCGCCATATGTCAATGTCGGGGAGATGCAGAATAAGGGGATTGAATTCTCGCTTGGTTACCATTATGGACACCGTCAAGAAAAACCATTTACATTGGATCTATCGGCCAATATATCACGTAACATCAATAAAATCATCTCCTTGTCGCCATCTATTACACAGGACAACTTTGGTGCATTCCGGAGTATGGAAACCTCTATCTTAAAAGCTGGAGAACCATTTGCAGCCTTCTACGGCTATAAAGTAATCGGTATTTATCAAAGTGCTGACGACGTAGCGAACTCACCTGCATACAAAGATGCACGAGCAGGTGGACTCAAATATGCTGACATCAACAATGATGGAAAAATCGATGGTGACGATCGGACCGTGATCGGTAGTCCACATCCTGACTTTATCTATTCTTTGAATATCAATGCCACCTATAAAAACTTTGATCTGATGATGTTTTTCTATGGTTCAAAGGGTAACCAAAACTATGAGGCGACCCGATACTTCACGGATTTCGGGGTATTCAAGGGGCAAAAGAGTGTTCGGGTATTGGATGCATGGAGTGAGGATAATCCCGGTAGTATGATTCCGTCTCAAGGAAAATCAGACGCTTCGAACTTTGAGTATGCTTCTTCTAGTTACTACATCCAAGATGCAAGCTTCTTGAAATTGAAAAACCTACAGATTGGCTATACTCTTCCTACCGAGAAAATCTTTCGGTCGACAAGTGGTGTTCGTAAACTACGGGTATATTTTGGCGTGACGAATCTTTTTACTATCACCAACTATGAAGGGCTAGATCCAGAAATATCAGCTACTCCTTCAGACTATCCGGCGTTAGGTGTTGATTTCGGGGTATATCCGCAGTCTCGCCAATATATGCTTGGACTGAGTCTTGGTTTTTAAACTGTAGTAATGATTGGAAATTTAACAACAAAGAAGATGAACAAGAGAACGATATTAACGACTATATTAAGCGTATCCATCCTGATGGTATCTTCCTGTGGGAAAGACTTTTTGGAAAAAAACGCACAAGGCGAATTGACGGAGGGAGAGGTGTCCATGAGCGACGGTATCGAACAGGTACTATTGGGAGCCTACGGTATTATGAACGGGAATGTAAACGGCACATGGGGCAACTACTCATCTGCCCCCAGTCAGTGGATATTTGGGGAGATGACCTCGGACAATGCACATAAAGGGTCCGAACCGACAGATCAACCTAATATGAATGCACTGGAGACATATTCGGCTAATGGTGTAAATGACAACCTAAGCACGATGTGGCAGGTGTACTATGAAGGTGTACTGCGAGCCAACAACGTCTTGAAGCTCCTCGCAGTCGATCAAGAAGGTGAAAAGACGGTAGGCACCGATCGTGCAAAGCAGATTGCTGGGGAAGCAAGGATGTTGCGTGCGCATTACTATTTCTATCTTTGGCGGGTATTCAAAAATATCCCTTATGTGGATGAAAACACAAGTACAGAAGATGCCAAGACAATACCTAATAATACAGATGTACTGCCCAAGATTATAGACGACCTTATTTTTGCGAAAGACAACCTGCCAATCGCTAAAATCAATGGAGAGAAAGGACGGATGGACCAAAACATCGCTAAAGCTTATCTGGGCAAAGTATACTTGTATCAAAAGAAGTATCCGGAGGCCCTCGTGCTGTTAAAGGACGTGATTGGGGGCAAAGATATCAAGGTCATGCCTTTTCAAAACAACTTTGACGTGCTCACCGAGGACGGACCGGAGGTGGTATTGGCCTCTAAACACGCGATCAACCCAGATCGGAGCGGGGACAATGCCAATGTCGGGGATATGCTGAGTGGGCTGAATGGCAACAATCCTGTCGGCTGTTGCGGATTCTATCAACCTACGATAGATTTGGTCAATGCTTATAAGGTAGATAACGCAGGACTACCTATGCTAAACAATGAGTATCGGACCGATCCGTATAAATCGGATTTAGGAAGCGAAGACAGCTATACGTTGAACGTCAATCTTCGTTTTGATCCGCGCTTAGACTATACTGTGGGAAGAAGAGGGGTGCGCTACCTCGACTACGGGGTGATGCCAGGAAAAGGTTGGGTGCGCGATCAGGCATACGCGGGGCCATTCGTCGGCATCAAGACCATGATTCCGCAGGAACTCTTTGCCAGTTATGCCACAGCCGACACCTACTTGACAGCACTTGACGTCAACATAATCCGTCTGGCTGATGTGATATTAATGGCTGCTGAGTGTCATGTAGAGCTTAATCAGCTTCCTGAAGCCTTGGCCTTGGTCAATTCTATCCGAGAACGTGCCGCCAAACTTCCTCCAAAGCTCACTGGGGCAGGAGTACCAGCCGCAGATTACGAAGTGAAACCGTACCCTGTGTTTCCAGACCAAGAATATGCCCGTAAAGCGGTGCGATTTGAAAGACGGCTGGAATTGGCGATGGAAGGCCACCGTTTCTTTGATTTAGTACGTTGGGGGGTAGCTAAGCAAGTAATCGAAAGCTACTCGACATTTGAAGGTAGCTTGTTACCATCTTATAAAGGACTGGTGTTTAAACCTACAAACGAATATTTCCCTATCCCGCAGGATGAAATCGATAAGAGCGGCGGTACATTGAAGCAGAATGATTTGTAAAGCATATAATTAAGCCAAAATATCAAGGGTCGCTATACTATGGCGACCCTTTTTTTGAGGCAACTAGCCGTGCAATGCTTGGTGGTGCTCGTTATAATAGGAGAGTTGCCAAGCTAGTAAGCGAGGGAGGTTTCATTAAATTTTTGTATGTTTATTGCAATGAAAAAGTATATCCTATCTTTTCTAACACTGATAATTCTTTTTATACCGATCCTAAAAGCACAGATAGATGTTGATTTACGTGCTAAATTTGAGCATGCTGAGGATTTGAAACACCACTTTTATGGGTTCTCACTTTATGATGCCGATAGTGGACGATTTATCTTTGGAATCAACGAAGAAAAGCACCTGATGCCGGCATCGAATACCAAAATCTTTACTGTATTGGCCGCACTCCATATATTATCGGATTCCATTCCAGGCCTACAGTATGTAGAGCGGGGCGATTCGCTTATTTTTTGGGGGACTGGCGATCCGACATTCCTACATAATAGACTGGATAGCCACAAGGTATACGACTTTTTAAAACGATCAGGCAAACAGCTGTACTATGTGTCTACCCAGGCAAAAGAGCCTTTCTACAGGAACGGCTGGGCTATGGAAGACTATGATGAATATTATCAACCCGAGTTGAGCAGCTTCCCGATATATGGAAACGTAGCTACTTTTCGTGCTCCGCAGAGCGGGTCACTATCGGTGGTACCTAATTTCTTTCAAGAGCATATCCATGTCCGTGAGCAGCGCAGCAATAGGGCCAATTTCACACTGTCTCGAAAATTTGACACAAACGTATTCGAGATGTCTTCAATAGATGTGAAAAGAGGGTATGTCAATGAAAAACCATTTAAATATTCTGATAGTCTATTTTTACAGCTCTTAGTGGATACGCTTAAGAAAGAAGTCAATATGATTGACTATGAAAAGCCTTCGGATACTCATATCTTATATTCGAATAGCCGAAATGAGATGCTCAGGGAGATGATGTTGCCGAGTGATAATTTTATGGCGGAGCAGTTTCAGATGATGTGCTCGTTTGTTAAATATGGTGAGTTTGACACCCGAAGGATTAGAAGTGATATGCAACAGGAGTACTATACTCACTTTACCGATAAAATAGACCTCCAAGATGGGAGTGGTCTATCTATCTATAACCTCGTGACACCTCGAAGCGTAGTCGAACTCTTAGCCTTATTGCAATCCAAGATCCCGGAGGAGGGTGTGCTCCATCGCCTCTTCCCGACAGGAGGAGTGGACGGCACAATCAAATCAGCCTATGAACTGGATCAAGGTCAGCCATTTGTGTGGGCCAAGACGGGCACGCTAAACTCGGCCTATTGTCAAAGTGGATATATCATCACTCGCAGCGGACGCCGTTTGATATTCTCCTTCCTGAATAACAATTTTGTAACGGCACCTCGTACTATACGAAAGGAGATGGTTGCTATTATCACCCATATACGACAGAATTATTAAGTATAGCAAGACCATTATTTGGATAATCGTTGTATATTCGAACGTTTAAAAAAGCTTTATGGCAACTGTTGAGAAAAACAACAAAAAATTGATAAGAGCTTGGTCTATGTATGACTGGGCAAACTCGGCTTACAACTTGGTCATCACGTCCACAATCTTTCCGGTATATTACACCACTATCACCCATACTGAAGCCCATGGCGATACTGTGACGTTTTTCGGGATGGAAGTGGTCAATACGGCTCTTTCTAATTTTGCATTAGCATTTGCATACCTTTTCATGGCGCTTTCCTTGCCCTTCATCACTTCTTATGCGGATGCTACAGGACGTAAAAAGATGTTGATGAAATTATTTACATATATCGGTGGTGCGGCCTGTATGGGTTTGTATTTTTTCAAGCTGGAGACACTGGAAATGAGTATTATTTTCTTTGCGCTTGCAGCAATGGGGTATATAGGCGGGGTGGCTTTCAATAACTCTTATCTCCCTGTAATCGCCACGGTAGATCAACAGGACAGCGTGAGTGCGCAAGGCTTTGCCTATGGATATGTAGGCTGCGTGTTGCTTCAAATTATATGCTTTGTATTTGTACTGAAACCGGAATGGTTTGGCATTACGGACTTATCGTTTCCAGCTCGGCTTTCTTTCTTCTTGGTGGGGCTGTGGTGGGTATCATTCGCGCAAATCCCGTTTCGAGCACTGCCTGGTAACCATGCTGTAGCGGTAGATAAGGGGCAGCCGATGTTGGCCAAGGTTAGGGAAGAATTTGAAAAAGTATGGCATCGAATCAAAGAAATACAAGGCATCAAAAGATTCTTGCCTGCTTATTTCTTTTATGCGATAGGGGTGCAAACGGTCATGATCGTTGCCGCTGCCTTTGGAGAGAAGGTACTGCACTTGGGGGCGCCTAAGTTAATTGGTACGATTCTGCTGATCCAATTGGTGGCAATAGCTGGTGCTTATATCATGTCTGCACTGGCGAAGAAGGTTGGCAATATCCTGACTCTGATGTTTGTGGTGCTGGTTTGGATTGCTATTTGTATTGGCGCTTATTACCTGCAGAGTGAAATTCAATTTTACATTATAGCCGTGTTGGTAGGGGTAGTGATGGGCGGTATACAGTCTCTTTCCCGATCCACTTATTCGAAACTCTTGCCCCAAGATATCGAAGATACCACAGCCTTTTTCAGCTTCTATGATGTCACTGAGAAATTGGCGATCGTGGTGGGGCTATTCTCTTTTGCACTGATTGAACAAATCACCCATAATATTAGATATTCGGCATTATTCCTATCTTTATTTTTTGTAATTGGATTTTTACTGCTTTTTAGGGTATTAAAGTTCAACAAAGCTTAATTTAGTTTTTTTGAAAGATATAGCGTTTAAATATCCATGTAGCAGAGGTTACATAAACGCGAATAGTATAGTTTGGAGCCGCCAGCCGGTGGATGATACCGTTAAAAGAGAGATAATATACATATGAAAGTAGAGCTGTTTGTACCTTGTTTTATAGATCAGATGTATCCTGAAACAGCTTTCAATACCATCAAATTGTTGGAAAGAGTGGGCTGTGAGGTGATATACAATCCAGAGCAGACCTGCTGTGGGCAGCCTGCTTACAATGCTGGGTTTTGGGATGAAGCGAAGGTCGTAGGGGAAAAGTTTTTAAATGATTTTTCGGAAGAGCATTATATTGTAGCGCCGTCGGCATCTTGTGTGGGCATGATCAAGAATGGGTATAATGATTTGTTTACGAACTCGGTAGAGCATAATCGCTGTCGTGGGATACAACGCAATATGTACGAATTGAGTGATTTTTTGGTGGAAGTGGTCAAAAGAGATTACTTTGGTGCCGAATTGGTCGGTACAGCAGTCTATCATGATTCATGCTCGGCATTGCGTGAATGTAAAATCAAGGATCAACCCAGGCAGTTATTGGCAAATGTAGGGGGGCTGGAATTGGTTGAAATGAAAGATCAAGAAACGTGTTGTGGGTTTGGCGGTACCTTTGCCGTCAAATTTGAAGGCATCTCGTCGGCCATGGCTGAGCAAAAGGTGCAGCATGCACTAGACGTAAAGGCCGATTACATCATATCCACAGATGCTTCGTGCCTCTTGCAATTGAAAGCCTATATCGATAAACATCAACTTCCGATAAGGACGTTACACTTGGTTGATGTATTGACCTCGGGCTGGGCTAATATATAGGTCAACAAAAGGCTGATTAGGTTAATATTATTGATAACCGAGCCTTTGTTTTTGAATAAATTACAGTATTTTTATATAATAAGCATTTTATTTAGACAATTATGAATTCTAGAAGAGATTTTCTCAAAAACTTAGGCCTGGCAACAGCTGGCCTTGCACTAACTCCTAGTTTGGATGTGTTTGCAGCCAAGAAGCCATGGTTTGAAATTTCATTGGCTGAATGGTCTTTGCACCGCACCCTTTTCAAAGGAGATCTTAAGAATATAGATTTTCCTGAGTTTGCAGCAACTAAATTTGATATCCGTGCCGTAGAGTATGTCAATCAATTCTTCAAAGACAAAGCTAAGGATATGACTTATTTGAAGGATTTGAAGCAAAGAGCGAAAGATAACGGTGTGCGTAATGTCTTGATCATGGTAGATGGAGAAGGTAACCTCGGGGATGAAGATGCAACGAAACGTAAACAAGCTGTCGAAAATCACTACCAATGGGTGGATGCTGCTGCATTTTTAGGTTGTCACGCTATCCGTGTAAATGCCGCTGGAAAAGGTACACCTGAAGAGGTAAAGGGACGTGTTGTGGAAAGCTTGAGTACATTGGCAGATTATGGCAAGAAATCAAAAATAGCTGTTATTGTAGAGAATCATGGTGGTATTTCTTCCCATGGTGATTGGCTATCCGATCTATTGAAGCAAGTCGGTAAGAAAAACTGTGGAAGTCTACCTGACTTGGGCAACTTTTACGAGTACGATCGCTATCAAGGTGTTACCGATTTGATGCCGTATGCACATGGTGTGAGTGCAAAAAGCCACAGCTTTGATGAGCAAGGTAATGAGACTCAGATAGACTACGCACGTATGATGAAGATTGTTAAAGATGCAAAATTTAAAGGTTTTGTGGGTATCGAGTATGAAGGCGACAAGCACAGCGAAATCGAAGGAATTACATTGACTAAAAAATTATTGCAAAAATTTCAATAATCGCTAGCTATTAAGTCCTTAATATAGATAATATGAAGATTTGGTGTAGGTCTATCTGTTTGGGATGTCTGCTATCGATCATGCTACCAGGACATGGACAAATGACCATGGGTAGTATGAAAGTTTGGGAGGATTCGTTGCTCAATATCGGTCAACAGGTCTTTCAAAACCAAGCAGAACCCGAACGGATAGACGCCAACTTCAGATTTGTGAAGACGCTGGTCTCTGCATTGAAAGAAAATAAGTCGTTTGACTATCCCTTTGAACGACTGAAAATGATTTCGATCCTCAATTCTCCGGATCGAAAATTTAGGATATTCTCTTGGAATGTACCCCTCAATGACGGCTCGTACTTATACTACGGAAGCATTCAATTGCAGACGTCTAATGGAGAATTGAATCTGATCCCTTTGCTGGACAAAACATTTGAAATCAAAAATCCGCAAACCGATATTGTCTCGGGTCAAAATTGGTATGGTGCTCAATATTATGCTATCATCCCCAATGGCAACCACTATATACTCCTGGGGTGGAAAGGACACAACCGGCTCTTTAGCCAGAAAGTAATTGACGTACTGACCCTGAAAGGTCAGGAGGCCATTTTTGGGTTAGCTTATTTTTCAAATGAACCCAAAGTGGTACGTAAGATATTCAGCTATACTCGGGAAGCCAGTATGCTGTTGCAATATGAAGCTAGCCGCAAGCGTATCGTATTTGATCATTTAGTCCCGGCAGATAAAAGTCTGGTTGGCAAGTATCAATATTATGGACCTGACTTGAGCTACGATGCCTATGAGGTAGCTCCAGGGAAGTTATTTTTCAAATCAAATATAGACTTTATGAATCCTGTAAATGGACGTGAAGCCGAGTATTTGGACCCTGCACGTAAAAAGGTGGAAAAGAGAAGTGGCTTTTAGTGTCCTTGAAATAAAAATATTTCTTTTATAATCCTTAATCAATTCAAAAAGTTTGTTTTCTTTGTAGCATTGTTTGTTAAAACAACTATTGAACTATTCCGGATTAAGGAAAATATTGAACCATGTTAAATCTATTAAATATCATATGACTGAAGAGAGAGATGAAGTATTGGTCTCGCACTTATCCAAGCAAGGTGTAGACGACAAAATGGTAATGGGGCATCCCGCAGGATTGTTCGTATTATTTTTCACAGAGATGTGGGAGCGGTTTAGCTACTATGGTATGCGGGCACTCTTGACCGTATTTTTAGTAAGTGAGATCGCCAAAGGCGGCTGGGGCTGGAGCAACGAGGAAGCGATGAAGCTCTACGGCGTATATACAGGACTTGTATATTTGACTCCCTTGCTTGGCGGAATCATCGCTGATAAATTGACCGGATATAAAAGAGCTATCCTGATCGGCGCGCTAATCATGACCCTGGGGCATGCGTCTATGGCCTTGGAAGGATTTTCCTCCAATTTCTTCTACCTAGGTCTTATCCTCATGATTCTTGGTAATGGGATGTTCAAACCCAATATCTCATCCATGGTTGGTAAACTCTATCCCGATACGAGCTCAAAGAAAGATGCAGCGTATACTATTTTCTATATGGGAATCAATGCTGGTGCATTTTTGGGCATGTTGCTCTGTGGATATATTGGTGAAAAGGTTGGGTGGCACTATGGATTTGGATTGGCTGGCGTATTTATGTTCTTCGGTATGCTTCAATTTTATTTTGGCGAGAAGATATTTGGCCTTATAGGTGAAAATCCGAAAGTAATCAAAGCCGATCACGAGCGTAAAGTGGCAGCAAATGAAGAGCAAGATGAGGTACTCCCTTCCAATGTGATACGTGACCGACTGATCGTAGTTGCTGTACTGATGGTGGCAAGTATTGTATTTTTCTTTGCATTTGAACAGGCGGGTGGGTCCATGACTATTTTTGCAAAAGACTACACCCAGCGTGTGCTGGATGGAGGAATGGCCTCTGCATTTAAATGGGTAGACGCGGCATTGACAATATTTCCAATCTTGATCGTCACATTGGTATTGGCACGTTTAGCTTCCAAGATATACATTAAATACCCGTTGACCATTCTTTTTACAGCTGTCTCTTTTGCTATTATCTGGGTGTTGGGTATTTGGAAAGTGCACCGTGAGTTTACTTCTTTTGGTACAGAAGTGACGGTATCTTGGTTCCAGATATTAAATTCGTTCTTTATCGTAACCTTGGCTTCTGGATTTAGTAAATTATGGGAGAAGGTATGGAATCCATCTGGACCTGTAAAATTTGCCTTGGGGCTCATTTTGGTTGGAATTGGTTTCGCGGCCCTTTCGTATGGAAGCCTTTCTATACCCCAAGGTGCCAAAACGGCATCCGTGAGCATGATATGGTTGGTGTTGGCCTATTTTTTCCATACTACCGGCGAACTATGTTTATCACCGGTAGGATTATCGTATGTGAGCAAGCTGTCTCCTAAGAAATTTTTGGGTTTGCTATTCGGCTTTTGGTTTTGCGCATCTGCTATTGCGAATTTCCTAGGTGGATTTATGGGGGCGTATATCGATAAGATTACGGAAACACATTCTATGTCTTATTTCTTCATGATATTCACCATCATTCCGGTGGCCACTGCATTGTTGCTCATTATCTTTAATCCAATATTAAAGAAGATGATGCATGGAATTCGTTAACCACAAGATATTTACACAGAAAAGCACCTCTAGGGGTGCTTTTTTTGTTTCTAAATCCTTTCGCAATAAGATAAATTTATACCTTTGTGGATGTTTTAAAGACCAAAATTTGGGCAAAAGGGGTGGGTTGACTCGGTGTATATAAGACACCCATAATCACTTTTGGAAGGCGGTTGAACTTCCTTTAAACCAGCTCTTTTTACAAGTATAATGACGGGAAGACCTCATTAACAATTTAGATATATGAAATATCCATATAGCACTAACTCCGCAAACACGAATGATTGTCATGATTTCATGATCTGCTTGCGCTCGGGTTGGATATTCCATATGGCCACAAAAAATCAAACTACATATATATGAACGATCAAAATCGTGCTGTATCAGGCACGCTTGAGAATGATGGAATCGATCAATCGACAGTGCTGGGACATCCATCCGGATTATTAGTGCTTTTTTTTACGGAGATGTGGGAGCGGTTTTCCTATTATGGAATGCGTGTACTTCTCATTCAATTCTTGACCTCGGCAGTTATTTTTGGTAGTCCTTTCTCTGGATGGGGATGGACGGCTGAGCAAGCTGGGGCACTCTACGGTACATATGCGATGTTGGTCTACCTGACACCAATATTGGGCGGAATAATTGCTGACCGTTATATTGGTTCGAGGTGGGCAGTTATCATTGGAGCAGCTATTATGACTTTAGGGCATGCAGCTATGGCTTTCGACTCTTCATTCATGTTTTTCACTGGATTAGGCTGTTTGATTATCGGGACAGGCTTCTTTAAGCCCAATATGCCGTCCATACTCGGCGAAATGTATAAACGCCTTCCAGAAAAGAAGGATGGTGCATATACGATCTTTTATATGGGGGTCAATGCGGGTGCATTCTTTGGTATGATGCTATGTGGATATCTGGCAGAAGAAGTTGGTTGGCATTGGGGATTTGGGTTGGCGGGTATCTTCATGTTATTGGGTACCATACAGTTTTGGGCAGCAAAACCTTTAATGGGCAATCTCGGGGTGCTGGATAAAGCAGCCAAGGCAGAAGCAAAGAAAGTCTCCATAGAACATAAAGAGGAAGAAAAACGGAATCCATATACGACATTTGACATTGTGCTGATTGGTATCATCACGGTAATTGGATTTATGTATGCGTTCAATGATCCTTTGTCAAAAAACGGTGTCATCGATATCTTTAAATTTTTGGATACAGAGCACCTCAGGGGACAATTCTTGATGATATTTATAGCACTGATTATATTCATCTATCTGATTGTATCCCGTATCATGCGTTATGGAAATGTGGTGCGTGATCGTATGTTTGCCGTGATTTTGTTGGCCTTTTTCTTGATTTTCTTCTTTATGAGTTTTGAGCAAGGTGCAACTTCATTGGTATTGGTCGCACGTGATCATATTGATAGGCAGCTTTCTGGAAATAGTTTGTTGATCTTCAATATTGTCAATGCACTCTTCACCGTCGTACCTTTAATCATTATATCTTGGGTGCTCATTCTGTTGGCGAAGGCGACGTGGAAGAAAATCGCATTCTCTAACATGATTTTGTTGGTCTGCTTTATATTGATATGGGGAGCGGCGATTTGGATGCTGACGAATGAATTTACGGCTAAGACTTCTGAAATTAAAGTATCGTGGTTTTCAACGCTCAATTCATTTTTCATTATCGCATTGGCTTCTTCGGTATCCAAGATATGGGAATCCAAATACAATCCATCAGCAGCTTTTAAATATGGATTTGGCCTTATACTAGTGGCAATTGGATTCTTGATATTAGGGTTGGGATCTATTGGCATCAGTGAGCATGTGAAGATTTCCATGATTTTTTTGGTCCTGACTTATCTTTTCCATACGCTTGGGGAGTTGTTTATCTCACCGGTAGGACTATCCTATGTCTCCAAGCTGGTACCGGCGCGTATGCTGGCCTTTATGTTTGGCGTGTGGTATTTGGCGATTGCGATTGCGCAGAAGCTTGCTGCCATATTAGGGGGGCAGGTCGAAATCATTAAAGAGGAATACTCGTTGAGCCATTTTTTCTTTTTGTTTACAGCGATTCCAGCAGCGGCAGGTCTCCTTGTGATGCTCCTAAACCCCGTCATCAAACGCTTGATGCACGGTGTAAAATAGAAAAGCTTGAAGCTTCCCTCCCAAATGAGGGAAGCTTTTTTTATAGTAACATAGGTATTCAAAATAAAAAAGGACCCTTTGAACGGTTCTTATCACAATATTATGTAGAATGGAACATAGAGAACAGACTTTAGCAGAAATCCAGAATTTTGAAGGAAAATATCCGAAGCAGCTTTGGTATTTATTTTTGGTAGAGATGTGGGAGCGATTTTGCTTCTATGGTATGCGGGGTGTATTGGCCATCTTCATGGTCGACCAGCTTTTTTTGTCGGATAAAGAGGCAAATTTAAAATACGGAGCTATTCAGGCATTCGTGTATGCTTTTACGTTTGTAGGAGGGATTTTTGCAGACCGCATACTTGGTTTTAAACGGTCGCTCACGTTTGGCGCTATCATGATGATAGCGGGCAATGGATTGATAGCAGTCAATCCCCATGATTTTTTCTACTTCGGGATTACCCTGACTATTATCGGGACGGGATTTTTTAAGCCTAATATTTCTTCGATGGTAGGAGAACTGTATAAGGATGGTGACCCACGTAGAGATGCTGGATTTGGTGTTTTCTACTCTGGAATCAACGTTGGTGCGCTAGCGGGAGGTGCACTATGTGTCTGGCTAGGTAAAGAGCACTCTTGGAATCTGGCTTTTCTGGCTGCGGCCGTGGTGATGGTGATCGGGTTGTTTATCTTTTTGATGACGAAAAAATTTTTGGGACCTATTGGTGAGAGTCCAATCCTTCACTTGCCAAAAGCAAAAAAAACTGCTCAAGAGATAATGGTCTACGTGGGCGCTTTGGCCTGTATACCTTTGATTTTTATCATGATCCACAATACAGGATATACGGACATGTTCATGTATATCATAGGCCCGCTGGCGTTGCTGTACTTTCTTTATTATACCTTTGCAGAGAAAGAGCGTAAAGCTCGTCAACAGCTTATAGCGGCTCTGATCTTGATCCTGTTTTCCATATTGTTCTTTGCTATATTTGAACAAGCAGGTGGATCGTTGGCCCTATTTGCAAACAGCAACCTTCATCGCGACCTTTTGTTTTTTAGTATTGATCCCAATATCGTGAACAATGGGGCCAATTCGTTGTTCGTGATTATATTCAGCCCTTTATTAGGTCTACTTTGGTTGGCTATGGCCAAAAAGAAAATCGAACCTAATACCGTCGTTAAATTTGGATTGGGTTTTTTACTGTTAGGCTTGGCTTACTATATCTTCTTTGCTACACGTTTTTTTGCTGATGCTGATGGCAAGACTTCTTTGGGTGTATTTACGCTTGCTTATCTGGCGGTGACAGTGGGGGAATTGTGCCTATCTCCAATAGGGTTGTCTATGGTGACTAAATTGTCTCCGAAACATCTTGGTGGGATGATGATGGGACTTTGGTTTTTGGCAAGTGCCTACGGGCAGTATTTGGCGGGTCTTTTGGGTGCTGGCATGACAGCACCCGATGAAAATGCTTCTTTGATGGACAAATTGCTGGCCTACACGGATGGATATAAGCAGCTGGGGCTATATGCACTGGCAGCTGGTGTGCTCTTGATCGTAATCTCGCCACTAGTAAAGAAATTGATGAATGGTGTGAAGTAATTGTTTTTCACGATATGCTGCAATAGAATGCGGGTCTGGATGTATACAGACTCGCATTTTGTTTTTGGTCCTCAAATGGTATGGGTTAGACCTTATGGAATCGGGATTAATTAAGAGGCTAAAATAGCGTCAAGAACCTCTAAAAAAGCGATAATCAACTTCTATATGCTGTATAAATAAATTGCATATGAAGGCAAATTTATCTAAGTTTACATCAATTTATTTTATGCAAAATACAGATAGCTTAGTCATCATTCCGACTTACAACGAAAAAGAAAATATCGAAAAGATCATCCGAAAGGTCTTTTCGCTAGCCGTAGCATTTGACATCTTGATTGTCGATGACGGATCGCCGGATGGGACTGCCGATATTGTAAAAGGGTTGCAAGATGAATTTGGCGAAAGGCTATCAATTGAGGAGCGGAAAGGAAAATTGGGACTCGGTACCGCTTATATACATGGATTCAAATGGGCCCTAAACAAAGGGTATGAGTATATTTTTGAGATGGATGCCGATTTCAGCCACAATCCGGAGGACTTGTTGAAGTTGAGGCAAGCTTGTATGGACGGGGCAGATATGACAATAGGGTCACGCTATGTGAAAGGCGTAAATGTAGTAAATTGGCCTATGAGCCGGGTATTGATGTCATACTTTGCTTCGGTATATGTCCGTTTTATTACCGGGATAACTATACAAGATGCTACCGCAGGTTTTGTTTGTTTTAGACGTCGTGTACTCGAAAAGATACCCTTGGATCAAATCAAATTTGTGGGCTATGCCTTTCAGATCGAGATGAAATTTACGGCATTGCAGTATGGTTTTAAGGTGGAGGAAGTGCCCATTATCTTCACCGATAGGACAGAAGGTACATCCAAGATGAGCACCAAAATCTTTAGAGAAGCTTTTTTGGGGGTCATCCAATTGAAAGTAAGCAGTTGGTTTAAAAAATATAATTAGAATAACGACGTTAAGTATAGAAGAAGATATATGAACGAATTCCTTGACCCCAACTCTGAGCGATTAAACCCTGTAGAACGCGACCTTGAACGCGTCCTCAGACCTCAAACGTTTGAGGACTTTACGGGACAGGAAAAGATTTTGGAAAATCTGGCCGTCTTTGTAAAGGCTGCCAAATTGAGGGGCGAAGCCCTGGACCACGTTCTTTTGCATGGCCCTCCGGGACTTGGGAAGACGACCTTGTCCAATATCATTGCTAACGAAATGGGGGTGGGTTTCAAAGTAACTTCGGGTCCTGTGTTGGACAAACCTGGAGATCTAGCTGGACTGCTTACCAATCTGGAAGAGGGAGATATTCTTTTTATAGACGAGATACACCGCCTGAGCCCTATTGTCGAGGAGTATCTATACTCTGCAATGGAAGACTTTAAAATAGATATCATGTTGGAGACCGGGCCCAATGCACGCTCTGTACAGATATCGCTGAGTCCATTTACCCTTGTAGGGGCCACCACTCGATCGGGGTTGCTAACCTCACCATTGCGGGCTCGATTTGGAATTAACTCAAGGCTACAGTATTATGATGCTAAACTGTTGACTACAATTGTATTACGATCGGCCAGTATCTTGAATACCCCTATATCGGATGAAGGTGCTTATGAGATTGCTCGCCGGAGTAGGGGCACACCACGTATTGCAAACGCACTTCTGCGTCGTACACGAGATTTTGCACAGATTAAAGGTAACGGCTCTATCGATAGAGCTATTGCTCAATATGCACTGAACGCGCTAAATGTTGATGAGAATGGACTCGACGAAATGGATAACAGGATATTGTCCACTATTATCGATAAATTCAAAGGTGGCCCAGTAGGTCTCAAAACAATAGCAACCGCGGTAGGAGAAGATGAAGGTACAATAGAAGAGGTCTATGAACCTTTCTTAATTCAAGAAGGATATCTGATGCGCACCTCTCGAGGAAGGGAATGTACCGATACCGCATTCAAGCATCTAGGACGCGTCAATCACAGCAAAGGAAATACACTGTTTTAACAATCACTCAAAGTCGATTATATGAAAAGAAGTCTTTTATACCTTTTAGCTCTTGCTTTACTTGCTCCACTTAGTAGCTACGCACAACTTGACTGCCCACCGGTGATCGGTGGTGCGCGAAAAGCGAATGACAAATTTCACGTCACGCTAGGTGTGGGGCCAACCGTACTATACGGTGATGTACCCAAAGCAGGCATGGGCTTAGGGGCCTACCTCAAAGCTGACTATCGGATCTACAAGGGGATAATGGTTGGGCTCGAAGGACAGATTGGCTCGCTGAAGGCTGAAGCGGTTTCAGATACTACAGATAAACGTAAAGCTAATAATAGTTACTATGCGGGTTTTATAAATGTAACGGTGTATCCCTTCCAATTTACGTCTACAGGGTCATCTTACTCGTCACCTATGGAGTTACTATTGAACTCAATATACCTAGGTGTGGGATTTGGCGGGCTGCAAAGTAAATACAAGGAATTAAGGCATGCGGATGGTTTTGTAGATTATGGAGAAGGTGCTGTAGCCGGTACTGCTAGAATGCCTGAAAAAACAAAAAGCATGCTCTTTCCTGTTGCAAATGTTGGTGCTGCTATCCCAATCAACAAATTCAATTATAAAAACCGGACAGGACGTTATTTCAGTGTGGTATTCAATGGACAATTTTCTTTTGCAGATGATGAGCTTGATGGATTTCGTGTGCCACACTACAATTCCAAATCTAACGATATGTATGCATTTTACACAGTGGGTGCTAGGTATTCTTTTTAAGTAAGCGGAGTATCTTTTTGCCTCTGGCTTGTATTGAAGGTGGTCCATTTTTTTTGAAAAAGTCGATTTGAGCCCAAAGCTCGTCTTTTACCCAGTCGTGACGCTGGCTTAAGAGATACAGAATTTCAAAACAATTGGCGACTACGGCAACTGCCTTATTCGGCTTAATCATCCAACCGAATATAAGTTCAATCAATTCTTCTTCCTGCTCTGCAGTAAGCTGGATGTTGATCTTTGGTGATAACAATTGAATGAGTATGTTGCCAGCAATTCGTTGATTACCATCTATCTGTATTTCATTCAATCGCTCCAATACTGTTGGGTATACGCTATCAAAGTTATTTGGATGAGCTTTGAGGTATTTTTCGAGGAGCCATATGGCATGCAAGGGAATGTTGTGCTCATCGTTACTGAAACACAATTCTAGCAAGGACGGCACAACGAGTTCGTCATGTTGGAAAGGGGAGAGTTGCTGTTGCTTATGACGAGCCAGGGTGTCCAGAAATCGGCTCTTCTGTTTAGCAAACTCTAGTACATCTTTAGGAGGATTCATCTAAAAGAATTTTTCATTAAAGTTTACCAAAAATAATTCTTTTGTAGCGCGTGTCAAAGCGGTATAGAGCCATCTTAAGAATTCGGTATTGAGCATGTCGTCATGCAGGTACCCTTGGTCAATAAAGACTGCTTCCCACTGCCCTCCTTGCGCTTTATGACAGGTGATAGCATATGCAAATTTAATCTGGAGGGCATTGTAATAGGGATCTTTTTTAATAGCCTCTATTCGATCTTTTTTAGAAAAAATGTCTGCATAGTCCTTAGCGATGGCTTCGTATAATTGTTGCTGCTGCTCGTAAGGAAGATTTGGGGAGTCTGTATATAAACTCTCTAGCAGCACGCGACAGGTAATAGGCTCTTCGTCGTCACTAAACTCTAATGTGACATCAGCAAATCTAAATCCATGTTGCTCATGCATATATCCTACCTTTCGGACCTTGGCCATATCACCGTTGGCGATAAAGCCACTTTTATTATCTTCATTATTTTCGGTGAGCCAATAGTAGTTGTTGCGTACGACCATAACAAGGTCACCTCCTGTAAGCTCTTCCTCTCTAAAGAGGATGCGATTGCGGATATTTTGATTATATAGATTGGCGGATTTGTTAGACCTACAAACGACGAGTGTATTCTCCATTCCAAATTTGTCGTAGGCATAATGCAAGCCTTCTATTAATTTTTCGCCTGTCATTTGGAAAGTATCTGCAAAACCCTTTGTAACAAATTGTGGAAATGGATAGTCATTTTTGTCTTCTTCCATCTTTATTTCTCGCCTTATCTTAGTTGCATTGAACAGTATCCCCGAACTCTTCTCTTGACGTACTACATCCGTAAGTTCGAATGCAGATACATGTAGGTGAAATTCATGATGAAGATAGTCTGGATTGAGCGCGGGACTCTGTAGAAGACCGACTGGTGGTAGCTGGGCGGTATCACCGACAAACATAAGGGTACAATTCTTTCCAGACTGTACGTATTTGATAAGGTCATGTAAGAGGCTCTTGGAAAAAATATTGGCCGACTCATTGGATATCATAGATGCCTCGTCAACAATGAATAAGGTGTCTTCATGTAAATTTTCAGCCAATCCAAAATCCATCTCAAAGGCGATAGCTGTCTTCTTGCGGTATATCTTTTTATGGATGGTGAATGCTTTTTTGCCAGAATAGTGGCTCATTACCTTTGCCGCACGTCCAGTAGGGGCCAAGAGCACACTCTTCTTCCGCAGCTGCGGAAGAGTCTTCACTACGGCACTTATAATGGCAGTCTTCCCGGTACCGGCATACCCCTTTAATACAAATGTACGCTGCCGATCGAAAGCTGCTATAAAGTCACTTAACAGCCCGAAAGCAATACTTTGCTGTGGCGTAGGAGACCAATAAAAGTGTTGGATGAGGAGATCTTGGATATGCACCTTCAAACTTAGATAAACTTGGCTTCAAAAGCAAGTTAAAGCCGAGATCTATCGGGGTATTACTTGCATATAAACATAAGTTTATCTAAGTTTGCTAGATAAAAATCGATTACCGATTTAGACTGGTAACTTAGCGCATGAACTATACTTCAGACCATTTTAATATTCAATATCTTCCCCACTATACGTTATTGGTAAAGACTGGCTTTCATATCGATACACTGGTTGTGATAGATGAAAGCAATAGCATACAGGTGATGATAGAGTATGAAAGCGAACAACCCGAACCCTCTGCCTTGCAATTGCTTAGTCTACCTTTCAATAAAGTAAAGGTGGTGGTGCCGCATCAAGGATTGGTCTTCGTCCCCACAGAAGTATTTCAAGAAGATGCATTGGAAGAGTATTCGGAATTTTTGGTGGATGACCAGGTTGAAAACACGAGATTTCAACAGGTAGCCATGAACGGTGTTACTGCCGTATATCAATTTGATATGTTTCTGTACAACCGCTGGAAGACGTTGTTTCCGGAAGCCCAATTCATTCCCGAATTTCAAGTAGTATTAGAACAAGCGCAAGCACATATACCCTTGCAGGGTGATGTAGTTGGTGTGCACTTTGGTGACCAGGTTGTCGATATTTTTGTCTTTATCAATGGTCAATTTCAATTGTATAATACTTTTGAAGTTTACGGATTAGAAGATTTGACGTATTACATGCTGCGTATATTTAGCAATTTTCATATTAAAGATAAGGTACAGAAACTCTTGATTTCGGGCGAGATACCAGAGGATATCTATCGTATTAGATTGACCCAATTAGCTGAAAAGATAGAGGTGATGGAGGCGAAAGTGAAGATGCGTGCAGATGTACCCGCGGTAGAGGAACAATTGGCTGGATTGAATACATTATTTGAATATTAGGATGCGGATAATTGGTGGCACATGGGGAGGTATACGGCTCAACCCTCCCAGTAATCTTCCAGTACGACCGACGACGGACATTGCAAAAGAAGCTGTATTCAACATTCTTCAGCATCGAGTTGATTTTGAAGAACTGGAATGCTTAGATTTATTTGCAGGGACCGGAAACATTAGTTTGGAACTGGCCTCAAGAGGAGTAGCTACAGTGACTGCCGTGGACCTTCACTTTAAGTGTGTGCAGTATATTACCGAAACTGCGAAAAAACTGAAAGCAACGTCTATTCAAGCCAAAAAGGCCGATGTATTTAAGTATATCAACTCCTGCAAACAACGGTATGACCTCATATTTGCCGATCCGCCATACGATATTCCTCAGCTACCTCAACTTCCGGAGATGATAATGAATGCAAATTTATTAAAAGACAATGGCTTATTGATTATAGAATTTCCATCTACTCGGAAACTGGATGACTCACCCTACTTACAGGAAGTTAGGAAATATGGGTATTCGTCTTTTGGTTTTTATAGCCGTGAGGACGAACAACAATTGGTATAGCGTCTGCTGCTCTATTGGAGAGTGTACGCCCTAATAAACAACAAGTAAACACGCACAGGTATGAAAACCGATCGACAAATAACAATAGCAATCTTTCCGGGCTCATTCGACCCTGTCACCTTAGCGCACCGTGACATTGTGATACGGGCATTGGAACTATTTGATAGGATTGTCGTGGCTGTAGGTGTCAATAGTGAGAAGAAGGGACTACTCAGTCATCAAGAACGGGCAGATATACTCTCGAAGGTATTTGCGGATCAGCCTAGGGTAGAAGTGACAACCTATAGTGGCCTTACCGTAGAATATTGTAAAAGGATCGGGGGCCAGTACATTTTGAGAGGATTGCGCAATACAAATGATTTCGAGTTTGAGAATGCGATTGCTCAAAACAACAAACAACTCCAACCCGATATCGAAACTATCTTTTTAATGAGCACGAGTGGCACAGGCCATATTTCGTCTACCATCGTGAGAGATGTCGTCTTGCATAATGGCGATATTAGTTCGATGGTGCCGTCAGAAGTCATTACATTTTTGAAAAACAAAACTCAGAAAGGAGGTTAACTCCTTGTAATCTTGACTTTCTTATTCTTCATTTTGACCTGTGAACTATGTTTCATGGCTAGTGGGGCTTTGTCTCTACTGACGGCAACAAAAGCCATAGTCTCTTTTACTTCGATAATACCTACATCATCTTTTTCCATCCCTGGGATTTTCAGTAAGTAGCCAACGATATCAATCTTGTTGATTTTGTCTTTTTTGCCCGCATTGATGTGTAGCGTCATGAATTGTGAATTTAAAGGAAATTGTATGTCTTCATCCAAGACCTGCTCCTCCAAATCTATCGGAAGATAGTCATACTTCTCATCCGTTGTCAATATTACAAATACATTTCCCGATGCTTTCATGCGCGCTGTACGTCCATTTCTGTGCGTAAAAACTTCTTCCTTATAAGGCAGTTGGTAATGGATTATGGAGTCCACCTCTGGGATGTCCAATCCACGAGCGGCCAAATCCGTGGTGATTAATATTTGAGAGGTGCCGTTTCTAAATTTCAAGAGCGAAAGTTCGCGATCGGGCTGTTCCATCCCTCCATGAAAGACATCATGGACAAGCTCACGATTCATCAATAATTGCGAAATATGGTCTACCGCATCCCGATGATTGCAAAAAATAAGCATACGCTTGCTACCTATGAAACAAATAAGTTGCAACAGGGCATTTAATTTTTCCTTTGGTTTACACGTAATTCTTTTGACGGTAAGGTCGGGACTAGATTCGTCGTGGTTCAAATAATCGATGACGGTGGGAGTGGTGACACCTGTAAAGGCTGGAATTTGCTCCATAGTGGTAGCGGATGTGAGGATACGCTGCTTTAACTGGGATAACTCTCGAATGATAAACGACATATCCTCTTCGAAACCAAGCTCAAGTGATTTATCAAATTCATCTAGTACCAATGTATTTAGATAATCGACTGAAAAATTCTCCTTGCGAATATGATGTGCCACGCGACCAGGGGTTCCAATCAATATATCTGGAGAATGTTGTAGCGCATTCTTTTCGACTCTAGTCGAATGACCTCCGTAACAACAAATTGTACGTTTTCCATGAAGCACTTTTTTGGCTACAGATTCGATCTGTAGCGCAAGCTCACGTGTAGGAACAAGTATAAGGCATTGAACTCCCTTTTTACGCTCATCAAAATGAGATAATGCAGCTAGGAGGAATGCCAAGGTCTTACCCGAACCAGTGGGTGCATGTAAAATCATATCGGAATCCGTCCCTAACGATTGCACAACTTCATGCTGCATCTCATTTAGGGAAGAGATGCCCATCCTTGTCAATATTGCTTCTATCTGCATGTAACAAAAATAGCGATAAAAAGCCGATTTCGGATCGATTGAGCAAGATATTGTCAAGAATATGTCTGAAATCTGTTAAAACTATGTTAAAGGAGGTGGATTATTTGGAATGTGATGCTAAATCGAATTATCTTTGGTCTTCATAATTTAGGTTAATAATTGGTTAGTATAGGTCTTCAATCTCCCCGGTTGAAGACCTATCTTTATTTAAATACCTTGTAGTCTACGTCATCCAATGCTATAAACCGATTGCTCATTAAATGCATTTTCTCTGCCATCCATCTTGAAAGTTGTTTGTCGAGGATGTCAACCAAGTCATAAGGTAGTAGTTATTTTGTAAGCTGGATGCTGATGCGATAGTTCCCTTCAAATGCGTCCCCCTGCATTTGGCTTTCACCAACAACAATTCGATATCGACCCCGCTGTAGAAGCGGGTATACCATTTGACGACCAAAGGGACCATCTGTTTGATTGTCTGGCATAATAATGTTGTTGATACGAATATTTCCAATTGAATCATGTATTGGCGACACTTGGATGGACACTTTTGAATACTCCTCGTTGACAAATGCAAAGGTGTCTTTGATCCGCGCCTTTTGAAACAGCGTCATCTCCCATTTGTCCCTGCCCTGAGGTATTTCTTTGATAGCATCACTGGGCGATTGTCGATCTGCAGGTACGCTATCCTGTACATCATTCGTGCTATTTTGACGACTGGGATTATGGCAACTGATTGCAAGGATAGACATGGTTATACAGCATCGTAGCAGACGAATATACATAAGTGTGACTCTTTGGTAGAAGAACAATAAGAGCCAAATATTGTTCATAAAAAAAGCTCTTTTCTGAAAGAAAGGAGCTTTTTTTATGAAGGAGCAACTCTAATGTCTACACAGAGAAACTCTCCCCACAAGCACATGTCCTGCTGGCATTGGGGTTGTGAAACTCAAATCCTTTTCCAGTGAGTCCATCTGAATAATCTAGCTCAGTACCTGCTAAATACAAATATGATTTGATATCCAGACAAATCCTAATCCCTCTATCTTCAAAAAATTGATCTCCCTTCCTCTCCTCGTTGTCAAAGTTCAATTTATAGGATAGCCCAGAGCATCCGCCACTTTCTACTGAAACCCTCACAAAATAGGAGCCATCATAGTTCTCGTCCTTCATGATGGTATCAATGCGTTCCTTTGCTTTATCTGTTATTGTGATCATGCTGTCCATGCGTTCTTTCCTTTATCTTTTCTCTTACAAATTACGATATTTTTTTGAGAACAAACAATCGAATGTCTGTTAGTATTGTGTCAAATTAGTCAATCAGTCCCTGCTTGTAGAGTTGCCAAACTGGAGATTGGGACCGAATATCAGCTACAACGGCTATTATTCGGGACAGTGCTTCTCTAATATGCTCATCAGTGGTATATCGACTCAAACTAAATCTTAAACTGCAATAAGCATCGTCATCACTCAGGCCCATAGCCTTCAATACGTGTGAGGGGTCGCGATCTCCGGATACACAGGCCGAACCTGCCGATAGCGCTACATCTCGCAATCTGCTCATGATCTCGGTTGCCTTAGTATGTTTGAATACGATATTGCTCGTGTTGTAAAGCCGCGATGTGCCTTGGGCATGAATAGCCGCTGATGGAATATGTTCCAAAATGTGTCGTTCCAACTGATCTCGTAGGTCGCCCACGGATTGTTGTGTACTGTGGAGCTGTTGATGAGCAATTTCAATAGCTTTACCCATGCCCACTATAGCAGATACATTATATGTCCCTCCACGAAAATCACCTTCTTGTTTTCCTCCATGTATAAGGGCTTGGATTTGGGTAGGCTTTGTTTTACGACGGATATATAATGCTCCCACACCTTTTGGACCGTGAAATTTGTGTGCGCTAAGGCATAAGATGTCAATTCCTATTTGTTCTAAATTTAGGTCCGCTTTGCCAACATATTGGGTGGCATCGCAAAAGAATAATGTCTCTTTTGCATTTGTAATCTTGGCAATCTGCTGAATGGGATGGATGACACCTGTCTCATTATTGGCGGCCATCAAAGCGACTAATATGGTATCTGGACGAATCTCACGCTCAAGTGCGGATAAATCCAGTTGCCCGTTTGAGTCGGTCAGGAGATAGGTTATTTCGGCTCCTCTCTTTTCAAGATATGTGCAACAGGCAAGAACAGCTTTATGCTCTGTATATGCGGTGATAATATGCTTCCCTTTTACCTGATACAACTCGAAGATACCTTTAAGTACAGTATTGATAGCTTCGGTAGAACCTGAATTGAAAAAAATCTCTTTTTCCTTAGCTCGAATCGCTTGCGCTACACGAAGTCGAGCTTGTTGAATAGCTGCATTGGCCTTGCGTCCCCATCTATGTTGTACACTGGAAGCATTGCCGTACTCGGTAGTCAAATAGGGCAGCATTTCATCCAGCACACGTGAATCGAGCGCTGTGGTTGCATTATTATCTAAGTAAATAAGGGACATACATACAAATCTTTCTACCTTTGAATCAAAATCAAACTTACACAAACTTCTATATATACGAAAGTTTGGTAGCCAAATTGCGTCCCGTTTGATTGTAAAGCCGTTAGGTGGACGAACAAATTTTGAAATTAATTGTTTTAAGAGGAAATATCTAAAAAGAATAATATGGAGACAGTAAACATCAGCAAATTTGAAATGTGGTTTGACAAATTGATAGACGTGGTCATCGTGAGTATCCCCAGTATCGTCGTGGGTTTGTCTATTCTATTTTTCGGGGGATACCTTATCCGGTTCTTCATTAACATGCTCAATAGGCGTTTTGAAAAAAGAAAAGTGGATGTATCGATTCGTGCTTTTGTAGCTAGTATGTTGAAATTTGTACTGTATGCTCTACTGATTTTGACGGCTGCAAGTACAATGGGAATACAGACTACTTCTTTTATCGCTGCATTATCGGCATTTGGACTTGCTGTGGGTATGGCCTTACAGGGAAGTCTTTCAAATTTTGCTGGAGGTGTACTCATATTAATGTTTCGTCCATTTGAAGTAGGGGACTATATCTCCAGTGCGAACGGATCGGCTGGTACAGTAGAGCGGATTGATTTATTATACACAACATTGGTCACCGCTGAAGGGATAAAAGAGTTTAGCCCAAATGGCACTTTGGCTAATTCGGTAATCAAAAACTACTCGAAGATCCTCTCGCGTAGATTTGAGTATGTAGTTGGTATTTCCTACGATGCAAATATGAAGGAAGCGAAAGATATTATCCTTCAAGTCTTAAAAGATGACAAACGGGTGCTAGAGACACCCGCACCCGAGATATTCGTAAGTCAATTGGCAGATAGTTCAGTCAATCTGACTATTCGTGGATGGGCTAAAAAGGAAGACTACTGGCCAACAGCTAATGCCAACCAAGAGGCCATTAAAAATGCGTTGGATGCACATGGTATCAGCATCCCGTTTCCACAGACGGAGCTGCACATCATTAATGACGTCTTTGGAAACGATAAGCTTATTTCCAAGGCTAATCCAAAGAGCGAGTAGTGATATAATAACGATAGGCAAGTATAGCCTGTTGCCATTTTGTAAGTTTTGATGGATCTTTGTCACTTAGCTTTGGCAATATGGATTTGTTCAGTTTTGCAAGAAATCGATAGAAGGATTTATTCATATACAGGTATTTGTTTAGTGAGCTGATGGTGCTCAGTTTGTCCGTTAAATAGTTATATGTAATATTTTCTTTAGATGGTTAGCGTATTTTGTAAAGTATGGATATTCATGTAATCAAATTTAATGTTTCTGGATTTGTTGCACCTAATTTATTGGTTGACCATAACAAGAGGCCTTTTCTATTTAATGAAAAAACGAAACTTTTGTTTGCCCAGATTGTTGATTAACGTAAATATACCATATGGATCTTTACTCCGGATTGCCTTTTTGGATTGTTAAAAATGCACTTTATGATTACTACAATCCCCTGCGGGAGGATTTAAAAATTGACGTGGCCATTATAGGGTCAGGTATTACGGGGGCTTTGGTTGCTCATGAGCTGTGTGAAGCCGGAATCGAATGTACCATCTTCGATAAGCGAACGGTATCTACGGGAAGTACGGCAGCTAGCACTGCCCAGCTTCAATATGAAATAGATGTACCGCTACACGAGATGATTGCGGATGTTGGGGAGAAGCGGGCTGTAGCGGCCTATCACTGTAGCCTAGAATCCATTGACGATATCCAAGCGCTATTGTCTAAAATCGAAGTAAAAGCAGATTTTAAGAGCGTATCGACCGTATTTGTCGCCAGTAACCGTAAAGGGCGACGCATGATAAATGCCGAGTATGAATGTCGATTACAGCACGGACTGCCCGTATCTTATTTGAATGAGGAAGAGCTACAACAACAATATGGGATAAAAGCTTTTGGCGCATTATACAATGACAGATCTGCACAGATGGACTGCTACAGCGCATCCACCGGCATTATCCAGCACCACCTCAAACGAAAAGAGCTATCGGTATATTCGCCAGTAGAAATTATCGACTATCAAGAACGAAAAGGGGGTTATACGCTTTTGACTAATGATGGACGGCGAGTATATTGCAAATATGTCATCATAGCGGCCGGATTTGAAGCGGGTAAGTTCCTCCCAAAAGAGGTGATGAAGCTGAATTCGACCTATGCCTTGGTGAGCAACCCCATAGATCCATCGCAATTTTGGAAAGAGAGAAGTCTCATTTGGGAGACACGGTCGCCTTACTTCTATATGCGCTCCACGGTAGACAACCGTATTATGATGGGAGGAGAAGACGAGCCTTTTAGAAATCCCAAGTTGAGAGATGTCTTACTCCGAAAGAAAGTTCGAAAGCTTTCTTATAAATTCAAAAAAATGTATCCTGAAATCCCATTTGAGGTCAGCATGGCATGGTGTGGTACCTTTTCATCAACGCCTGATGGTCTACCATTTATTGGCGAATGGCCCGGTAGGAAACGTATGCTCTATGCCCTTGGTTATGGGGGAAATGGCATAACGTTTAGTATGATTGCGGCTCAGATACTCCGAAACCAACTATCGGGAACTAGAGACAAGCGAAAAGATGTCTTCGGATTTGAACGGCTGAATACTTAGATAGGGGCATGCTCGCCTTGATAAAATCCGCTTTCGGACGTGTGTAGTGATAATTGACCTGTTGTTAGTTCTGAAGGTTGATAGTCCATTGCTATGAATAAATAATATAACTATGTTAAAATCTAATTTTTATGTGGTAACTGGCGGCCCTGGCGCTGGCAAAACAACGCTATTGGAGGGATTGGCATGCACAGGCTTAAAAGTTGTACCTGAAGATGCGCGTCGGATTATTAAAGAACAACTATCTAATGGAGGTGATGGCTTGCCATGGGCAAATAAAATATTCTATACGGACTTGATGCTGAAAACATCTATAGAAACCTATGAAGTGCAAGCACGTGAAGCTCCGGAAGTGTATGTCTTTGATAGGGGAATACTCGATGCTATTTGTTATGCAGAGATGACTGGACAAGGAGTCACGCACGAGATGGAGCAAGCTGCTCAACAATACCGCTACAATGTCACGGTGTTCATGCTGCCTCCGTGGCAAGAGATTTATGAAACCGATAATGAAAGATTACAATCTTGGAACGAGGCCGTCTATACATATAAAACAATGAAAGAAATATATCTGCGGTATGGATACCAAATTGTCGAAGTGCCAAAAGCTACAGTTCCTGAAAGAGTTGATTTTGTCCTGCAGCACCTTGGACTGATTTGCAGCTGAAGTGTACCTTAATGTTTCTTGGAAAGGTATATTGTGACATGAATTCAGTCACCTTTGTCAGCGAAGTGCATACCTAATAGTGATTGCGGATTGTCGTAACCCTAAGACAATCAGTGTTATATCGTTTTTACTTTTATTTCCCTATATTTTCCTTATTTTAGCAGGTTAAAGCCTAGCCTCAATCCACTTGTTTTCTGCAAAGAGAACAAAAAAGCATGAGTGTAATTCTACTGTTAAAACCCTGTGTTCAAATCACAGGGGCTAGATGGCTTTTTGTTGTTGCCAAGTTATAAATAAGAAATCCACAGTTCATATATAAGGTGGACTGTATTGAACATAGAAAGTGAAATGGAGAATAAACAAAAAAAACTGCTAAGAATCGGTATCGTAGGATACGGTAATTTGGGCAAAGGGGTTGAGCGAGCAATAAACCAACACCCTGATATGTGCCTAGTCGCCGTTTTTACAAGACGGAATCCAGCATTGTTAAATATAGAAGTACCCACATTCTGGATGCACCAAATGACAGATTTTATTGGAGAGATAGATG
Organism: Sphingobacteriaceae bacterium DW12; assembly: GCA_000783305.1. GTDB lineage: Bacteria > Bacteroidota > Bacteroidia > Sphingobacteriales > Sphingobacteriaceae > Sphingobacterium. Next base: position 50,434 of record JROE01000001.1, read on the forward strand.
TGATGGTACTTTGTGGTGGCTCTGCAAAAGATTTACCCGAACAAGTACTAGAGGTAGCTCAACATTTCCATACGGTAGATAGTTTTGACACGCATGCCAAAATACCTGAATATTTTGAACGCGTGGATGAGGTGGGTAAAAGAAATAATACATTGAGCTTAATCTCTACAGGCTGGGATCCAGGCTTGTTTTCTATCGCGCGATTACTAGGGCAGAGTATACTCCCAGATGGAGCGGATTATACCTTCTGGGGGAAAGGTCTTAGTCAGGGACATTCGGATGCTGTGAGGCGTGTAGATGGGGTAAAGAATGGGGTGCAGTATACAATACCCTTGGATAGCGCGATAGATCAGGTACGTGCTGGAGGAAACCCGCGACTTTCTGTAGCAGAACGACATCAGCGGGTGTGCTATGTAGTAGCTGAAGAAGGTGCATGTCGGGAAACGATTGTATCAGATATCCAGAGGATGCCCCACTACTTTGACCAGTATGACACTACCGTTCATTTTATCACCGAGTACGAGTTGATAACCAATCATGCCGGGATGCCACATGGAGGCACGGTATTCCGTACAGGGCAGACAGGTGTCGGCTCCAAACAACGCATGGAATTCAGCTTGACGCTGGACGATAATCCAGAATTCACGTCTAGTGTCTTAGTCGCTTATGCCAGAGCTGTGTCAAAGATGGTGGTTGCAGGCCATGTTGGAGCATGTACCGTATTTGATGTTCCTTTGGGGTACCTATCACCTCAATCGGCAGCGGAGCTTAGGGCCTCCATATTATAGAATTATCGGCAGGAATAGATGTACGATATATAGCGGTCTTGAAAGGTACACATCTGCTGTTGAATTGGTAGGGAATTCATAGTTATTCCTTAATTTCGTAGTGGAAGCGAGTAGTTGCGCACCCTCATCGAAAGGAAAATGCCGTTAAACGGATTGGCTAAAAAATAACATAACAATGGATAAAGAGAAAATAGGATTTATTGGCTTGGGAAATATGGGATATCCCATGGCTAAGAATTTGGAAAAGGCCGGATTTCCACTGGCAGTCTATAATCGAACTATTGAAAAAGCTGCTGGTCTCTCTCCGAGCACTACCGTATGTAATAGTATTATACAGTTAGTCAGAGAATGTGACATCATCTTTACGATGTTAACAAATGATGATGCTGTAGCGGCTGTATATGCGCGTATTCTTGAATTAGATATTACAGGGAAGCTACTCGTAGATATGAGCACCATATCACAAGAAGCCACTGCGAGAATCGCGACTTTAGTAAAGGAAGGAAATGGGGCTTTTGTAGATGCTCCGGTAGCGGGAAGCACAGGTCCGGCAGCGGAGGGTACCCTCATTATTATGGCCGGTGGAGAACAGCAAGACATTACCCGCGCCCAACCGTATTTTGCAAAAATGGGTAAGTTAACGAAACACGTAGGAGTTAATGGGAAAGGAATAGCAGCAAAGTTGTCCATTAATTACTTTTTGGCGACGATTTACCAAGGGCTTGCTGAAACGGTGCTCTTTTCTGGAGAATTGGGAATCGCTAGAACGGATATGCTGGAAATTATCAATGAAAGTGCTAGTGGAAGTGGTGCTACCCGTGTGAAGACGCCTTTGTTGTTGAAGGACAGCTATGCACCGGCCTTTGCCTTGGATCTAATGTTGAAAGATATTTTGCTGGCTCAACGTGCTGGTGCCGCCTATCCACTAACAAAGGAATTGGTGGATACCTACCAAGCTGCCCATGATAATGGATTTGGCGAGCAGGACGTTATAGGGATTATCAACCATTTACAAAATAAATAAAAGACAGTACGCGATAGATATCATGACACCCCATGAGAGACAGAGACTGGATTATTACATAATAAAATGGGGCCTTGAACCAACTTCGTCTCCATTTTCTACTAAGACCAGTATTTTACAAGCCTGTAATCACCAAGATAGAAAAGCGATGCTCAAACTCCCTAGGGTAGAAGAAGAGCGTCGTGGCTCATACTTGATGAGGTGGTGGGATGGAAATGGAGCAGCAACTGTCTATTGCCATTCGGAAGATGCTTTGCTACTGGAACGAATTGAAAATGCTGCCGAATTGACTTTGAAAGGCTTGGTAGACGGCAGTCAGGACGATCTAGCTACGCGCATAATATGTGACGTCGCTCAACAGCTACATCAACCTCGATTAACTTCGCTACCACCCTTAATAACGCTAGACGAGTGGTTCGAACCTTTTATTAGTCAACCCAATCATTCAACCCAAGAGCTTCAAATCAGTGCGGAGGTGGCTAGATATGTGCTAAAAAAACAAAAAGAGATAACCGTACTGCATGGCGACTTGCATCACGCGAATATCTTATATGGCGATAGAACAGGCTGGAAAGCCATTGATCCCAAGGGGTTATATGGAGACCGTGCATTTGATTTTGCAAATATACTGTGCAATCCCACCGCAGATATAGCACTGTCGGAGGAGCGATTGGTTCGGCAATTGGATATCATATGTCAAGAGACAAATTTTTCAAAAAGGCATATGGTGGATTGGCTTGTTGCATGGTCAGGCCTTTCGACATATTGGCTTGCCGAGGATAACGCGGATACGACACTAGCCCTGGCGCTTGTTGCAGATGCCATCCACTTGCGGACAAGCCTGGTACCTTGATTAATCAAAGGCGTAGGTAGTGCCTTGAGCAGTGGTGAGGGTACATTTTTCAGGGATTATTATTTTGTAAGCATGATTCGCTTATCTTTGCACAAAAATAAGCAGATACAGCGTGATTAACATAAATAACATTTCGGTCTCGTTTGGAGGCACAACGCTTTTTAGCGATGTATCGTTTTCGGTCAATGAAAACGATAAAATAGCATTGATGGGTAAAAATGGTGCAGGAAAATCTACACTTTTGAAGATCATCGCTGGAGCGGGTAAACCAACCACTGGCAACGTCTCTGGACCCAAAGACGCGGTAATAGCCTATTTACCTCAGCATTTGCTAACACATGATAATGTGACCGTTTTTGAGGAGACCTCAAAAGCCTTCGAAGAAGTGTATTATATGCGAGATGAGTTGGAACGATTGAATGAGCAATTAAATGTTCGGACTGATTATGAGACGGATGATTATATGCAGCTTATTGAGCGGGTATCAGAGTTGAGTGAGAAATATTATTCCATAGAGGAGGTAAATTACGATGCGGAAGTGGAAAAGGTACTAAAAGGCCTGGGTTTTGAACGTTCGGATTTCACGCGGCATACTTCCGAATTTTCAGGTGGTTGGCGCATGCGGATTGAATTGGCAAAAATACTTCTAAAACAGCCAGATCTCATACTGCTGGATGAGCCTACCAATCACATGGATATCGAAAGTATACAATGGCTTGAGGATTTTCTATTAAATTCAGCAAAGGCGGTTATCGTAATCTCGCACGATAGAGCATTTGTGGATAATATAACCAACCGAACGATAGAGGTGACTATGGGAAGGATCTATGATTATAAAGCGAAATATAGTCACTATTTAGAATTACGTAAAGATCGTCGCCTACATCAATTAAAAGCTTACGAAGAACAACAGCGCTTTATTGCTGATAATCAGGAATTCATAGATCGATTTAGAGGAACTTACTCCAAGACGCTACAAGTGCAGTCCAGGGTCAAGATGCTGGAAAAGCTGGAAGTAATAGAGATTGACGAAGTGGATAATTCGGCATTGAAGTTGAAATTCCCACCCTCGCCTCGCTCGGGACAGTATCCCGTTCTTGTAGAGGAGCTGACCAAGACCTATGGCGACCATGTTGTCTTTCAGAAAGCAAATATGGTCATCGAAAGAGGAGAGAAAGTGGCTTTTGTTGGAAAGAACGGAGAGGGTAAGTCAACCATGATAAAGGCCATCATGGGCGAAATAGATTTTGATGGAAGTCTAAAGGTGGGACACAATGCCAAAATCGGTTATTTTGCCCAAAATCAAGCAGCTCTCTTGGATGGTGAATTGACTGTCTTTGAAACTATAGATCAAATAGCAGTGGGCGATGTGCGGGTTAAAATAAAAGATTTATTAGGTGCATTCATGTTCAGTGGTGATGATACGACCAAGAAGGTAAAAGTATTGTCTGGAGGCGAGAAGACGCGATTGGCGATGATCAAGTTACTTTTAGAGCCGGTAAATGTATTGATCCTGGATGAGCCAACCAATCACTTGGATATGAAGACGAAGGACATTATCAAAGACGCTCTTCAAGATTTTGACGGCACTTTGATTTTGGTATCGCATGACCGCGATTTCTTAGATGGTTTAGCCAAAAAAGTATTTGAGTTTGGAAATAAACGTGTTCGTGAACATTTTGAAGACATCAAAGGATTTTTGGAATACAAGAAAATGAGTAATCTTAAAGATATAGAGCGTTAGATAAGCGGTTTATGGTGGCGCTTTAGTCATCTAAATGATCAATACAGATGGTCGACAGTGGACGTAAATAGGAAATGAAAACATTAAAAGAATTAATACACAGCGTAGATTCAGGTTGGAAATTGGTGCAAGATTGGATGAAGACAGCTGTAAATCAGTATGAAGTATTGCCACGGAATCCCCGAAAAGCGGATGAAGAGCTATTAAGACTTCAAATTTCGACCAAATCACCCATAGGAGCAATCGTATATCAGACAGGGGGTATACTGATTGACCACGGCTGGCTACGTATCCTAGGTTCGGGTTCGACAAAGCTGAATCGGGGCATCATGCAATGGAATAAGCACAAGAGTTTTGAGCGGGAGGGCGAAAAAGGAGGCTTTCTACTGATTGCAGATGATGTACTTGGTGGATACTTTGCCATCAATGCAGGCGGTTTGGGAGACGAGATTGGGAATGTATACTATTTTGCACAAGACACCTTACAGTGGGAAAGCCTAGAGTGTGGCTATTCAGACTTTATCCATTGGGCATTAAAGGGAAATATCCACCAATTTTATGAAACTTTCAAATGGAAAACCTGGAAACATGATCTCAAAGAAGTGGACGGTATGCAGGTGTTCAATTTTGTCCCTTTCCTTTGGACATTGGAAGGGAAGAATATCGAAAAGTCGAGTCGAAAAGCGGTCTCCGTCGAAGAGAATTATCATGTTACAATGGATAAGGCTGGGGAGTAGTGTAGACTAGTATCGCTTTTGGAAACACCATAAAAAAACTGCTAAGCGGAGTTTATATTGAACATGACGGGGCCTTAAGCAATTCCTTAGCAAGCTGCAGATTTTTGAAGTGTTCAAATCATGGTCCATAACCATGGACCATGAGGCTTAGAAGTTGGGTTTGAGTAAATATTTGTCGTAGAATCTGAAGATGTGCTCCGCAGCATCTTCTGCGGTATCTACAACCCGATACAGTTTAAGGTCTTCCTCACTGATATAGGCGTTGCCTAGCATTGTCTTTTGTATCCACTCCAATAATCCTCCCCAATAATCACTGCCTACCAACACGATAGGGAAACGAGCTATTTTTCCGGTCTGAATTAATGTGATAGCCTCAAAAAGTTCATCCATAGTACCAAATCCTCCAGGCATAACAATGTATCCCTGCGAGTACTTCATAAACATCACCTTTCGTACAAAAAAATAATTGAATTCCAGTAGCTTATCACGGTCTATATATTTATTATGGAACTGTTCAAAAGGCAATTCAATATTCAATCCAACGGATTTGCCCCCAGCTTCATATGCCCCTTTATTAGCAGCTTCCATGATTCCAGGGCCACCTCCCGAAATAACTCCATAGCCACGCTCGGTCAGCAATTTTCCAATATCTACAGCCATCTGGTAATACTTGTGCTCACGCGGTGTCCTCGCAGATCCAAAAATAGAAACACAGGGGCCAATTTTAGCCAATTTTTCAAACCCATCGACAAACTCAGACATGATTTTAAAAATCTGCCATGAATCCTTCACTTTGATCTCTTGCCATGTTTTATTCTCAAACGCCCTTAGAATTTTATCTTCCTTCATATTTTTATTCCTTTAATAGTATACCCCCTTGATGTCAGGAGGGCATTTACAAGATATAAATTTTTTGCGGATTGTGTGTAGGAAATGTAATGGGAGAAAAACAAAAAAGGAAATCTTCTTTGTTGGAGCAGTGTTGTTTTAAACACCATTAATAGTATGAAATTGATATTCGGGAGACTTGTATATAAAGAGTAGTTTCTATAAGTTTGTGCAATGGAATTTTCATCGAAATTACTGCAACAGGCTGTTGACGAGTTTGGGCGCCTACCGGGTGTCGGACAGAAGACAGCCTTGCGACTGGTTCTTCATCTGCTTAAACAATCCGATGGAGAGGTCGCCAGATTTACCGGTGCAATTGACCAGCTTAAGGAGCAAATCAAGTATTGTAAAGTGTGCTTCAATATCTCTGATCATGATGTCTGTGATATTTGTAGTTCGATGAAGAGGGACAAAACAATGATATGTGTGGTCGAAGACACACGAGATGTGATGGCCATTGAAAATACGAATCAATATCAAGGGGTATATCATGTGCTCGGCGGCTTGATTTCTCCCATGGATGGAATCGGTCCATCTGACCTAAAGATTGAAGGGTTGGCCTCGCGCATTGCATCTGGTGAAGTAAAGGAGATTATACTCGCATTGAGTGCAACCATGGAGGGCGATACCACTATATTTTATCTTTATCGCAAACTCAAAGAGTCCGCTGTCCAAATCAGCACAATCGCGAGAGGGATAGCCTTCGGTGGTGAACTTGAATATGTCGATGAAATCACCCTAGGCCGATCGATTGCAACACGTGTCCCTTATGAACGGAATATTGGTTAAAATCTCTGAGGTGATTTGAATCATCAATTTATATTCAGTCGTTTCATCGACCAGATAAAACCAACAGCTACAACCAGCAAGATAGCCGCATCGATGTACCAAAGTGTGTGATATCCCCATAAAGAAACTGCTTTCGTACCCAGGAACGGTCCGAATATATTGGACGATGCAAACGCAATAGAGTTCATCCCCATGTAAGCGCCCTGTGTATTGCGTGTAGATCGTAATGCCGTGACAGTGGCCATAAATGGAAGAGTCAACATTTCTCCCAGCGACAGCATAAACATGGCCAAGTACAACCACACTATCCCAAAGTTAAAATTAAGCATGAAGTAGGAGATAGCTGCGAAAAGGGTCCCATAGAAGAGAATGCGGGTAATGGTAGCGCGGTGTTCAACGATATGAACCAAGATCATCTCGAATACGACGATTACAAATCCGCTGAAACCAAGTATCAAACCAATCTCTCCTTCGGTCATCTTATGCACGTCTTGATAGAATAGCGGTAACGTGCTGATGAGCTGGAAAAATGCCATAGAAAACAGGCAGCATAATACCGAAAACAGGATAAATGGACCATCGGTGTATGGATTACGGTCACGTTTGGTAGGAGGGGTGTCAATCTTGATTTCTTTGTTGACTGTATTCCCCTTGCGATTGTAAAAAAAATAAAGAAAAACAATTGCTGCAGCGGCTACGGCTATAGCATTTCCATAGAAAATCCAATGATACGAGAATGTGGCTAAGAAGCCTCCGAGTGCTGGCCCTACTGAAAACCCCAAATTAACCGCCATTCTATTTAGAGAATAGGCTTTGGTCAGATTCTCTGGTTTAGCATATCGAGCTACCGAGACAGAGTTTGCTGGGCGAAATGTATCGGCGACCAAGCTCAGTACGAATACCATGACAGACATAGATTCAAACGTTGTAAATAGTGGCATAATCAGAAATAGCGGAGCCGTTAAAATAAGACTAACCGACTGTACTTTGAAATTGCCTACCCTGTCTGTAAGCCAGCCGCCAAGCCAGGACCCGGCTACAGATCCACAACCATAACAGGCCAATACAATGCCCACGTGCGAAATATCGAACCCTAGCTGCTTGGTCATATACATACCCAAAAATGGTATAACCATAGAGCCCATTCTATTGATGAGCATGACTAGGGCCAATAGCCAAGCCGCTGGAGAAAGACCACTGTATGACTTTATATATATCTGTACGAGTTTTTTCATTATTGATGTAAGTATTTAATCGTTAACCTCATTTTTACAGTATATGTTTCAATACCCAAATGTACATTGCAAAAAAGAGTACAAAAAAAATGTCAAATCGGAGTTGAAGATCAGTAGCTCGATTTGACATTTTACTAAACTTATTGTTCGTCTGTTATGTTAAAATTGAAGGCTTAATATGGTGGTCCACTTGGTACACAATGGATTCGATTCGCTTCTTTCCCGAATAGGGCTTTAAAATAAAGTCGATTCGACCTAAGTTGATACCTGCGAAACCTACTTGATTAATAAGGGTTTGTTCTCCCGCTAGATTGCTTACCGATACAGGTTCGTCTAGAAAAGTATGTGTATGCCCCCCGATGATGAGATCTATATGCTGTGTCTTTTGCGCCAGTATAGTATCTGATACCTTGTCATTATCATATTTATATCCCAAATGGGATAGACAGATGACGAGCGCACATTTGTGTTCGTTCTTAAGCTTGGCTGCCAGTCGATTGGCAACGGGAATGGGATCTAGGTATTTCATTCCCGCACAATTAGTCGGATCTACCAGCCCCTCTACATCGATACATACACCAAACACTCCAATTTTGACACCACCACGCTTAAAAACAACATAATCTTGTGTCTTGCCCTCCAATACCGTCCCTTTAAAATCATAATTTGCTGTGAGAAAAGGAAACGAAGCATGGTCCAGATATTTGATAAGTCCATGGAGACCATTGTCAAATTCATGATTTCCAAAAGTGCCGGCGTCGTAGCCTAATTTCGACATCAGGTCTAATTCTAGCTTTCCTCCAAAAAGATTGAAGTAGGGGGTGCCCTGAAACATATCTCCAGCATCCAATAGTAATACATTCTTCTCTTGACTCCTGATTTGCTGGATGATGGTGCTTCGTCGCGCTACACCACCCAAGCCTTGATTGCGAGATCCATCCATCGGAAAAGGTTCGATGCGACTGTGCACATCATTGGTGTGGAGAATTGTAATCTTTACTTCATTCTCTGCAAGCACTTCAAGTGGAAGACTACTGAAAGTCGCAACCGCACCTAATGCACCTACACTTTTTATAAAGGTTCTTCTATTGACTGACTTTAACTCTTCCATCTAATTTGGCCTCAATGTGTTTCCCTAATTTTGTTTGTTCGGTAATATACTCGATCAATCCTTCTCTCACCTTCGTATCGTAATCCTTTCGTCCTATGGGGGCCATCAATGCCTTGAGATTGTCGCCTCCATTAGCGATATAATCATATGTGACCAATTTGTAATGTGCTTTGGGATCTATCGCCTTTCCGTTAAGCAGGACCTCTGATGGCCTTTTGTCTGTGATAACCACACGCAATCCACCAATCGGCTGCCCCCCTGTTTCCGCCACATAATCGGCAAGATTAAGTAAATCTTGTCCCGTCAATTCCAATATCGAAATCTTATTCTCAAATGGCATGATTTCAAATACATTGCCAACGGTGATATCCCCTTGACGCATATCATTACGAATCCCACCTTTCGTTGCAAAAGAAAGCACACTCTCTGGATCGAGCTTCTGACCAATAGCCAGCAAAGCATCCACAAAGAAATTGCCCATAAGACTCTCTGCATCTCGAGTTTTTGTAAGGTGGATATCCGAATACCCGATAACACGGTTCATCTCGTCTTCCATCTGTTTTTTGTACGGGGCGTAAAGGGCCACGATTGAACTGTCTGCAGCAATTTCTGTCCCAATAGTATAGTCCTGATGGCTATCCGAAGCTTTGGTATAGAGTGTCTTGCAGGAGGACAAGGACAATAGCCCTAAACCCGCGGTCAAAAACAGTGTGTTAATTCTAAATCTATGCATATACAACTAGTCTGTGCGTCGGCAAAAATAAGTCTGACAAAGGTAGATAAAATATTACTTTTTAGACTTACAGGCTAGATAAAATTACTGTTATCAAAATTGTACCAATATACGTTGGTCGCAAAAGGTTGTCATGTCAATGAGGTAGAGGTATGCTACGCTTCAATTGTACGAAAGGTGAGATTGATACGTGCGCCATATGGCTTTTTGCTTGGAGGTAAGCGGTGTAGCCAATGGCTTTGCGTAATACCTTTCATCACTAGTATGCTTCCATGAGCCAATTCCAATGCTATCACCTGTTTGGTGCCCTTGTGCTTGAATGCGAATTTGCGCTCTGCACCAAACGTCATGGAGGCAATTGCGCCATTTTTCTTTAAGTCTTTTTCTCCATCACTGTGCCAAGCCATGCCCTCCTCACCATTGTGATAAAGGTTTAAAAGACAGGAATTATACTGTTCACCTGTAACTTCCTGAACCCTGTTTTTGAGCTCAAGAAGTTCATCTGTCCAAGGCAGGGCGGATTTGGTAATATTTGAATACGTGTATGAAAAGGGTAAATCACCATACCAAGCCACTTTCCTTTTGGTTAGGATGTGCTTGCCAAAAATTACAGCCTCATCATTCCGCCAAGAGATGCTATCCAATAACCGCGAGTAGTAATGATCCGCTTGTACCGCTTCTATCATCCGTCCATAATAATATACTTCTCCGTCATAAGGAAGAATATTTTTCGAACTATCGTATACTATATCAAAGAGGTGCATGATATGCTAAAATTAAGATTAAAACGAGGTCTGTAATTCGTTTGTGGCATATTCCCATCCTATTATGGCTGTCTTGCGTACAGGATTCCACATGTAGCCACCTATGGCACCTGTAGATTGGATGACACGATGACAAGGTATTAAGTAAGCTATAGGATTACTTCCGATGGCTGTCCCTACTGCACGAGAAGCCTTGGGATTACCGAGTCCATCTGCTACCATACCATAAGTGGATAGTCTACCTATAGGTATCTTCAGCAAAGCCTCCCAGACTTTTAATTGGAAATCTGTTCCTTTGAGGTGCAATTTAATCTGTGGAAGCTGTGTCCAGTCCTGTTGAAAGAATGAAAGTACTTGGTCGTGCATGGGGTCTTGCTCTTCAATCGTCCTAGCATTTGGAAATCGAGAAGATAATTGCCCCAGTCCATCCTTATTGTCCTCAACGAAGCCAATAAAACAAATTCCTTTGTTTGTCGAAGCAACAATAAGTCTTCCAAACGGGCTTTCTTTGAATGAAAACTTAATCTGAAGATTGCGTCCCCCATGCTTATACTCTGCTGGTGTCATACCCTCAATACCAATAAACAGATCATGAAGTCTACTGGTACTGGACAGCCCTGTTTCATATGCCGTATCAAATAAGGTGGACTGCTGATCAACACGAAGCACCTTTTTTGCATGCTCGATGGAGATGTATTGCAAAAATTTCTTAGGTGTGGTTCCCGCCCAATTGGTAAACATCCGCTGAAAGTGAGATGGGCTAACGTGTACATGGTCAGCAATCTGATCCAAAGAGGGTTGCTCTTTAAAGTGGCATTTGATGTATGTGATCGCTTCCGCAATTCGCTGAAAGTCGGCATGGTGTTGTGTTTCCATAGCTTAAAATTTACATCACAAATATCCGAAGTATTTTGCGCGTATAAAATCCGAATCTTGCTGAATTTTCAATCCCCATCCTTTGGGTAGCAAATATGCGCATGTTACGAATTATGTTTGCAAGACACCTACATTATAACGCTTCTCGATTGGTGCGTGATCGGCCGCTTCTATTCCGAGACTGATCACTTTCCGGGTTTCATCAGGATGAATGATGCCATCTACCCAAAGTCGTGAGGCGGCATAATAGGGACTTAGCTGCTCATTGTATTTATCTTCTATACTTTTGAGAAGCGCAGACTCCTCTTGTTCAGTAATATTGACCCCTCTATTCTTAAGTGCTGCTTCTTGTATTTGAAGGAGTGTCTTTCCCGCTGCCGCGCCACTCATAACACCCATTTTTGCGGTAGGCCAAGCATATATCAGACGTGGGTCATAGGCCTTTCCACACATGGCATAGTTGCCTGCACCATAGCTGTTACCTACGATGAACGTAAATTTGGGAACAACAGAATTAGCCATTGCATTGACCATCTTAGCTCCATCTTTGATGATTCCCCCTTGCTCAGATCGACTACCCACCATAAAACCGGTTACATCTTGTAAAAAGACCAACGGAATGGACTGTTGATTACAATTCATAATAAATCGAGCTGATTTATCTGCAGAATCACTATAGATAACTCCTCCCATTTGCATCTCAATAGCACCCCCTACTTTTTTAGCTTTAACGACTTCACGTTGGTTGGCTACGATACCGACGGCCCAACCTTCTATTCGAGCTAATCCACAGATAATGGTTTTTCCATAATCTTTTTTGTATTCTTCAAAAGTTCCTTCATCTACAAGCGCATTAATAATTTGCCCCATATCATATGGCTTGGTTCGATCCAATGGCAAAATATCAATAATTCGCTTGGCTGAGGGACTCGGTTTTTTTGCCTCTCTACGGTTGAAATTTGCCTTAGGTCGGGATCCCAGCTTATCCATCACACCCTTGATAGCATCTAGACAAGCTTCGTCTGTGGGATATTTATTGTCCGTTACACCTGATATTTCACTATGTGTGGAAGCCCCTCCCAATGTCTCGGCATCCACAGATTCTCCAATGGAGGATTTGACGAGATATGGACCCGCAAGAAATACCGACCCAGTACCTTCTACTATAAAAGCATAGTCGGACATGATAGGTAAGTAGGCTCCGCCAGCAACACAGCTTCCCATAATGGCCGAGATTTGTGGAATACCAATAGCAGACATATGCGCGTTGTTTCTAAAAATGCGACCGAAATGCTCCTTATCAGGAAAAATCTCATCTTGCATAGGGAGAAATACTCCTGCCGAATCCACCAGATAAATAATTGGAATATGATTTTCCATTGCAATTTCTTGTGCTCTCAGGTTCTTCTTACAACTAATTGGAAACCATGCTCCAGCTTTAACTGTTGCATCGTTAGAGACTATTACACATTGTCTATCCATGACATAGCCTAAGACGCAGACCACACCTGCATTGGGGCAGCCTCCTTCTTCTTCGTACATACCATCTCCAGCAAAAATACCAATTTCGATAAACTCTCGATCGACATCCAGTAGGTAGTGTATCCGCTCCCAGGCGGTGAGTTTACCCTTCTTTTTATGCTTCTGAATTTTATCTAGACCTCCCCCCAAGGCCAGTGCTTCTTTTTTCCTCTTTAAAATATCAATAAGTGTATTCATTTGTTATTTTGATTTATATAGGCTATTAATATTGATAATTTCATAATATTGGGTAAAAATAAAACAATATTTTGATATTTTTGTAATTGTATATATAATAGTTTGTATATATTTGACTCGATAAAATCACCAATTTAATAAACAAGTAAATAAAGAATTATGTTTGTCACGAATGTAGATCAAATGGGTCTAATCAGGCAGAGTGCTGCCAATTTTGCTGTTAATTATATTAAGCCTCATATCATGGAATGGGATGAAACACAAACCTTCCCCATCGACCTTTTTAAAAAAATGGGTGAATACGGATTCATGGGGATATTGGTTCCTGAAGAATACGGAGGGGCTGGATTGGGGTACCAAGAGTATATCACCATATTGGATGAGCTTTCTAAGGTCTGTGGTTCTATAGGGTTATCAGTGGCCGCGCACAACTCGCTATGTACAAACCACATATTGAGCTTTGCCAACGTATCTCAAAAGAAAAAATATCTACCCAAATTAGCCACTGGGGAATGGCTGGGTGCCTGGGGCTTGACGGAGACAGGTTCGGGATCTGACGCGGGAGGATTGACCACCGTTGCGGAACGGGAGGGGGAGTATTTCGTATTGAATGGCTCGAAAAATTTCATAACACATGCCATTAGCGGCGATGTGGCAGTTGTGATAGCCCGTACTGGACGAAAAGGCGATAAAAAAGGCATGACAGCATTTATAATCGAAAAAGGTACACCTGGTTTTTCCGCAGGTAAAAAAGAAAACAAGCTGGGCATGCGCGCCTCAGAAACTGCGTGTTTATTTTTCGATAATTGTCGAGTCCACCAAGATCAAGTAATAGGAGAGGAGGGGCAAGGTTTCGTTCAGGCGCTCAAATTGTTGGATGGTGGTCGTATATCCATAGCCGCACTATCTTTGGGGATTGCTCGGGGAGCCTATGAATGCGCATTGCGATATGCCAATGAAAGGGAGCAATTCGATCAGAAAATATTTGAATTTCAAGCAGTAAGTTTTAAATTAGCTGAAATGGCGACACAAGTTGAGGCTGCTGAATTACTGACTAGACAAGCTGCATTTAAAAAAGAAGCAGGTGAAAAATCCTCAAAAGCCAGTGCAATGGCTAAGCTCTATGCCTCCGAAGTAGCGGTAGAAGTTTCTAATGAAAGTGTTCAAATCTTTGGAGGATATGGATTTACAAAGGATTATCCAGCTGAAAAATACTTTAGAGATGCTAAATTGTGTACCATTGGTGAAGGAACATCCAGTATACAGAAAATGGTTATAGCTAGAGAAATACAAAAAGATGTCTAAGGATAAGCATAAAGTCAAATTAGTGGAGTGCCCTCGTGATGCGACACAGGGCATCCACAAGTTTATTCCAACTGCTGACAAAATAAACTACATAAATGCATTGATTGAAAGCAATCTCTTTGATTGTATAGATTTCGGTAGTTTTGTTTCACCCAAATCGGTACCCCAAATGGCAGATTCGGAACAAGTTTTGGAAGGGCTTCAGCTGATAAATGATACAAAATTGTTAGCGATTGTGGCCAATGAAAAAGGGACGCAAAAGGCAGCCTCTTTAAGCAAAATTCATTTCCTCGGCTATCCATTTTCCATATCTGAAGAGTTCCAAAGAAGAAATACCAATAGTGATATCAAAACCTCTTTCCGACGTCTCCAAAATATAGTTCAGATAGCACATGACAACGGTAAGGAAGTCGTGGTATACCTATCTATGGCATTTGGCAATCCATATGGAGAGGAATGGAACAAAGAGTTGGTCACATATTGGTTAGGTGAGATTGCTAATCTGGGTATTATCGATTTTTCACTTGCGGACACAACTGGGGAAGCAAATCCTTTTCAAATAACCACATTGTTTGAAAAGGCTTATAAGGATTTTCCTAAGCTAAATATAGGGGCACATTTTCATTCTTCCAAAACCACTGGACTTTTGAAGATAAAAGCAGCTTACGAAGCTGGGTGTAGAAAGTTTGACGGAGCTATACTTGGCTTTGGCGGCTGTCCATTTGCGACTGACGAGCTTGTTGGAAATATCGCAATGGAAGATCTACTGTTTTATTTCGAGCGGGGCGATCCAATCAGAATACTTGCATTAGAGCAACAATTTAATAAAATGATTAAGGTATGATATATCATTACATCAAAGTGGTAACACAGGAGCATGTTTGTTACTTGACCCTTTCTCGTCCCGACAAAAGAAATGCATTTACCCCAACAATGGTCAATGAAATTGACCATGCTTTATTTCAAGCAGAAACCAATTCGGAAATCAGACTTGTCGTTATTAACGCTGAGGGACCTGTTTTCTGTGCTGGTATGGATTTAAATGTTTTTGAGAATCCGAGCCTCGATAAGAGTAACCCATATATACAAAATAAGGACATCTCTTTGGGAGCGGCTTTTGCTCAACTTCATAAACCATCGATATGCATAGTGGAAGGGGATGTATATGCCGGAGGTTTCCTAATCTTCTTGGCTTGTACTTATGTATTTGCGAAGCCTCATGTCAAGTTTTCACTACCTGAGGTTAAGATTGGACTTTTTCCTTTCCAAGTATTGGCGTCCTTATTGCGACATTTACCTTCAAACAAGGCCTTGGATATGTGTATTCGGGCATGCACATATTCAGCTCTCGAATTAAAACATATGGGAATAGTATTTGATTTGATAGAAGCACAGGATGATGATAACGTCAAACAGTTGATCCACCAACTTTGTTTACATGCCCCACTCGCCATACGAAAGGGATTTGAAGCTATGGAAAAGCTGCAAGAATTAGGTGAATCAGCACGATATCCATACCTATTAAAAGCTTTAAACGATCTGAAGACTTCGGAAGATTTCAAAGAAGGGCTAGTCGCGCAAAGAGAGAAAAGAATGCCAAACTGGAAAAACAAATAAGACGTATCCTTAGAAAAAAGAAAAGACCGA
Source organism: Sphingobacteriaceae bacterium DW12 (assembly GCA_000783305.1). Classification (GTDB taxonomy): domain Bacteria; phylum Bacteroidota; class Bacteroidia; order Sphingobacteriales; family Sphingobacteriaceae; genus Sphingobacterium. The sequence goes on from JROE01000001.1 coordinate 66,647, forward strand.
TGGCAACATCGGTCTTTTCTTTTTTTTGATAAAATTCAATCGATTTTATTTTTTTCTTGGAGCTTATATAATTTATTCTAACTTTGTCTCATTGTTTATAATAAGTCTAAATAAAACATGAAAAATATTACTAAACCTGTTATTCTAATGATTCTGCTCCTTTTAGGAGGGCAAGTGGCAATGGCACACGCTATTTGGATTGAAAGTGCATCTGTAGCTCAAAAAAACCAATCTCAAGATGTTAAAGTGTTTTACGGTGAATACGCAAGCGGCGAAATCGAGAAGACTGATAAATGGTATTCGGATTTAAAAAATATCGAAGTGTGGTTACACACCCCAAGTAAAAAGCGTGTTAAACTACAATTAGAAGATAAGCAAGATTACCTACAATCGTCATTTTTGCCTTCTGAGGACGGTGTTTATTATATTACTACGGTACACACGGCAAAAGAACTCGGGGGTACGACCAAATACGAGTTTTCTTCCTTTCTTCCTGTAAAAGTTGGAAATGAGGCTGTTAATAGAGATATGTCCATCGTCCAACCTTTGTCTGTCAGCGTACAAACAGATATTTCTGGTCAAAATTCCAAAATCAATGCGCTGGTATCTAAGAATGGAAAGCCGCTTGAAAATGCTGAAGTGATTGTGATGTCGTCTTCAGGTTGGAGTAAAACGTTCAAAAGCGATAGTCAAGGTCAAGTTTCTTTTGACCCACTCTGGAAGGGTCCTTATGTTATAGAAGCTTCTCAATATCTGCCAGAAACTGGTAATTGGGGGGGGAAGGCCTTTACACATGCATGGCAGGGATCCACTACCTTTTTTGAAATTAAATAATGTATAATATTGCGGTATGCTCAATTCGACAATTATTCAAAATTGAGATATGCACGTTAAAGATTCTCTCTCTTAATTTTTTCAGCGGCTGGCAATAGTGCCAGCTGCTGATTATTTAAAAACCTTAATTAGTAAATGTTCAGTACATATTTGTTATTGGTATTCATCGGGTTCTTTCTTTGGTTCAATACGTCAAAAAAAGCCAAATGGAAGGATAAATCCCAATTTCTGCTCCGCTTGGAGGCTAAGCCACAGTTGAGCAAGGCAGCGGTAGCCCTTATTTTCGTAATTGCAACTGCCCTTATGATACATCAGTTAGGATGGATGAGTGGTATATGCGCATCTATAGTAGCTATTATGGGTATTGGTAGCTTAATAGTATCCATATTCCCATTTCGGTATCTCACTTCTTGGTCGCTGATACTTATTTATTGCCTATTTCTTGGACTTGAATTATTCATTTGATCTTCTATGCCTGCAAACAAAAAATATCTCACCAAATCGCCTTGGCTTCGACTGGTCAAAATTCTTGCTGGATTTGTAGGCGGGTATGTCGTGATGCTTAGCTTCCATCTGTGCTTGACCTTTTTATTTCCTAAGGAAAATATAATCGCTACCTCGTTCATCACGGGATATATACTATGGGCTTTTTTGCTTTTATGGGCTTTCATAGCCCAAAATGTTTGGAAAGTTTGGCTCACTTATCTTGTTTTGAGTCTATTGTTCTTAGCCCCCCTATTATTTAATTTACAACCATGAATCTTAGAAGATACAATATCTATTTTCATACGCATACTATAAGCGGGATTATCATATGCGCATTATTGTATGTCATATTCTTTGCGGGGTCCTTTTCTTTTTTCAAAGACGAAATTTCTGCTTGGCAAAAAAACTCATCTTACGAAGCTAATCGCGGGCTAGTCAAAAGGGATTACAACTTTTTAATGGATTCCCTATCCAGTACACATAATTTAAAGGGAAGGGATTTCTCTTTTTATTTGAAACGTAATAGTTTCAGTACTTACGTCGATATGACTACTTCGAACGACACAACTGTAAGTAAGAAACCCACGCCGAAGAAAGAGGGGCGAAAAAGAGGGCGGGGAAGAGAAAAGAATGATGATTCGGCATATTTTACCTATGATTTTGCGAAACGGCAAACCTCAGATTATACACAATCGTATGATATGGGGGAATTTCTATATCGGCTACACTTCCTTGCACAGTTAAATCAGGTACCTATCAATATAGGTACACCATTTGGCTATTTAGTGGCAGGCATTGTTTCCTTCTTGTTTTTGTTCGCGTTGATTACCGGACTATTGTTGCACTGGGACAAAATTAAATCTAATTTTTTTACTTTTAGGCCATGGAGTAAATGGAAAACGGTATGGACGGATATCCATACTGCTCTTGGTGTCATCGGATTCCCATTTCAATTCATGTTTGCTGTGACGGGAGTCATCCTTATTGTGAACTTTGTCTTAATGACTCCTTATAGTAAGGTGCTGTACAAGGGAGAGGAGGCAAAGATTTATCAAGATTTGCAATACAATGATGCCTCCAAATATGAGTATACCTATAAACCGCTCCATAAAGATTTCGATCTAACAACATTTGTGGCGGGTGTCGAAAAAAGATGGCCTGGGGCCGTAGTGAGTCGTATATTTATCAAAAACTATCAAGATGATAATATGCACGTGATTGTCGAAGCTAAGCCTAGCCCTAAGGAAAACTTTGCCGGAGCAGGCAAGTTGACTTATCGAGTTAAAGATGATAAGATTATCAGTGAAAAATCAGCGAATAGGGAATCATCTTATATCGATAATATAAAGGCACTCATATATCACCTGCACTTTGGAGATTTTGGAGGAAAACCACTACGTGTCGTTTACTTTGTTCTAGGAGTAATGGGGTGCGTCGTTATCATTTCCGGAATTCTCATCTGGTTAGTAGCCCGTGACAAAAATAACGTGCCTGCCTATAAAAGAAAATTCAACTTTTGGACTGCGAATATTTTCATGGCATCCTGTCTAAGCATGTTGCCGGTGACTGCATTTACGTTTATCATGTTAAAGGTATTGAATTCGCCAACCCAAGCGGATATCTACCATTGGTATTTCTATTCTTGGCTGGTATTGAGTGTGTATTTTATAGCACGTCGTAGCATCGCACTTACCAATAAGCAATCTGTATTACTTTCTGTAATCCTATGTCTATTGGTACCTATTGCGAACGGAATTTTTGGGGGGAATTGGATTTGGGTAACCTTCCAATCAAATGCTTTTGATATCCTAACAATTGATGTGCTCTTTTTGCTGCTGTCACTTACTGCTTTATTTGTCTATCTCAAAATCCGTAAGAAGGTAGATCATAAATAACGGACGAGGGTTTTTAAAAAAAAGCGGACTTTCTATTAGGAAAGTCCGCTTTTTTTAATCGTTAGTCGGCTATTTGTTTCGCATAGCTTCGTAGTATTCCATTCTCAATTTTTCCATGCGTTCTTTTATGTCTGAAGGAATTTTTTTGGCAATATCTTTTATCCGCTTCAGTTGGAAGGAGGTCACTATTGCTACGAATCCTGCCGTGATGATTGATATTGCCGTCCATATTACCAATGACAGACCCGCAAATACTGGATTCCATAGTAAAACAAATCCAAATAAAAGTCCTAATATACTAAACACAGCTACCCAGCCCCAATTTTCAGCGCCATAATTCCGAAGATCAAATGCCGCGCCTAGAGAACTTATTGAATAGAAAAGAACATAAAATCCAACGACTAGTGGAAGGGTGGCAATCGATACTTCTGGATTGACAATTAGAAACAAACCAAAGACGGCATACAAGATACCGCCTGCCAGTTGCCAACCCCAATTATCCATTTCATCCTTATTGTTGACTGCAAAAATGATTTGTAACACTCCTGTCAATAAGAAAGACCAACTGAATAGAAATGATAGGGCCAAATAAGACTCTATTGGCGTCGTCATTACATATATTCCGAGAGCTACTAATAAAATTCCTATAATTAATGGGATGTACCAGTTCTTTATTGTAGAACGGATTGATTTTAAAAACGTCTGTGCCATAGTCTTTTGTTTTTAGTTAATAGTAGTACTTATGATACTCGAATTCCCAATAAAGGGGTGGGACTGTCCGATACATGAAATATACCAAATATTTTATATAGTTTATAGTGGCCAACATTACAAATTCGAACACGGCCAATGAACACTTCCTATTTTATGCTTTATACCGTAGGTCCCAGCATGTTCTTTGGGTCTAATATTTCGTCGAGCCTTTCTTGCGAAAGTAGCCCTTGTTCCAGTACCAATACATATACACTTCTTCCCGTCTCTAGGGCTTCTTTGGCGATTTTTGTACTTGCTTTATATCCAATATAAGGATTAAGGGCAGTAACAATACCTATACTATTCTGCACTTCCCTTTTTAGATGTTCAGCATTGGCTGTAATACCTTCAATACAGGATTCTCGTAGGGTATCGATTGCATTTGTAAGATATTGTATCGACTCCATAAGACTAAAACCGATAATGGGCTCCATAACGTTCAATTCCAATTGTCCTGCTTCAGCAGCAAAAGAGACCGTCGTATCATTTCCTATAATCTTAAAACAGACTTGGTTGACAACCTCGGGTATCACGGGGTTTACTTTTCCAGGCATGATAGATGAGCCGGGCTGTTTTGCAGGTAAATTGATTTCAAATAGACCCGATCTTGGTCCCGAGGTCAGAAGCCGTAAATCGTTACAGATTTTAGAGAGTTTGATGCTTAATTTTTTCAATGCCGAAGAATAAGCCACAAAAGCGCTGGTATCCCAAGTGGCCTCCACCAGATTATCTGCCAGCCGTACGTGTTCGTTGAAAAGCTTGGCAATCTTGGCTGTACACAATTTTGCATATCCAGGTAAAGCATTGAGACCTGTACCAATCGCGGTAGCCCCCATGTTGATCTCTAACAATTGCATGGCTGCAAACGATAGTGAATTCAACTCTTTTCCCAACGCATTAGCATACCCTCCAAATTCCTGCCCTAAGGTCATCGGTACTGCATCTTGCAACTGGGTGCGTCCCATTTTGATTACGCTCTTAAATTCTTCGGCTTTCACACCGAATGATACTTGCAGGTGTTTGAGTGATTCCAACAAAGTCAAATGCATATCATATAAAGCTATTTTTAGTGCAGTAGGATATGCATCGTTAGTTGATTGGGAGAGATTAACATGATCATTAGGCGAACAAAATTGATATTCTCCTTTCTTTTTCCCAAGATATTCAAGGGCTATGTTGGCAATAACCTCATTTGCATTCATGTTGACTGATGTTCCTGCTCCTCCTTGTATCATATCAATTGGAAATTGATCGGTATACTTTCCATCTATTAAAGCTTTTGAGGCAAATTTTATGGCCTCAAAAATTGACGATGGCAATATATTCATCTCCACATTCGCCTCTGCGGCACCTAACTTTACTATACCTAAAGCCTTAACAAACTGTGGGTACTGACCAAGTTTGTGATTGGATATTTTGAAATTATCGATCGCTCGCTGGGTCTGGACTCCATAATACGCAGTGCTAGGCACCTCAAGCTCTCCTAATAAATCTGATTCGGTTCTCATTCCTTCCATAAAAATCTAAATTCATAAAACCTTAAAGGTACAAATTATAAAACATAAAATATTATTTAAAAAATAATATATATGCAGACAATTTATTTTTTATAAACTATGGGTTTGTTGGTTTTTTAAGAAATGAAAAATATTTAGATCTGCGCTCCTACGTATTTGGAGCATATTAACGTTGCCTATTTTTGCGTCTTTTCTTTTGGCGAAAAACTACACGTCTTAGTTGAAGAAAGCCCACCGTAACCTTTCTATTTGTCTTTAGAAAAGGAATACTCATCACAGCCAAGATAGATACACAAGCCGAAGTACCTAAAGCTCCACCAAAACCATCGAAAAATCTGCTCGTGTGGAGAAAGATAAATGTAAAAATGAGCCCGGCCAGCCCTATACCTAAATGGCTCGAAAGTTGATGCGTTGAGACCATTCCAATAAATGAAGCGCCGATAAAAACATATGGTATGTTTTTGGTTAAGTATGGAGATAGTAGTCCTGGAAACAAGTATAAAAACCCCGCAACAAACATCGTTAACATTGCAGAGGAACGAATCGGACCTTGCTTTAAGCTTACATTTGTGAAGTAGGAGAGTAAGCTCCCAGCCACGCCTACAAGAATTAGGATCAACATTTCCATCCGATTACTTAATTAGAAATATGATTAAATAGGTCAGTGACACACCGAGAAAGGCCAATGTTCCCAATTTACCACCGATACCAGAGAAAAGGCTTTTAGAAACAATCAACAATACTGCTGTACAAATACTAGCCGCGAGAATAAAGCTATAACCACTGGCCACACCTCCACTCGACATTCCAACAAATGCCCCGCAATAAATAGCTGCTGGAATTTGACTGAGATAGTCTGATTTTTTATTAATGCTTGGTAAGAAGGAAGCTAGAGTCCCCACTATACCAGCCGACAAGACAGTGCCTAGATTATGCTGCGTGTGCAAGTAATAGCATAGAAGGGCCCCAACTGGCACTCCAGCTGCAACCCATATATGGTCGTACAAGTGTTTGTCGTGGTGTATAGGTGCTTTTATGTACGACAGTAATATCAATATGGACAACGCAATGATAAATAAGGCAATCCAAGGCGACTGCATGTGCTCCTCAAAAATTGCTAGGAGAAATAGAATTTGAATGATAAAAAGCAAACCGATTAAGGTATAGCGAAGTATCTGGTGATGTCGCATTACAAGTTTTGAAGCGCAAAATTAGACATTATTAACACAAAAAAAAAGCCCTCTTTATTTTAGAGGGTTTTTCACTTAAAAATGACAATTCGAAGTTTATTTTTTCAATGTTGCAGCATTCAGCCGCAATGAATTCAAGATGACGGAAACTGAACTAAAGCTCATCGCGGCAGCGGCAATCATTGGAGACAATAAAACACCAAAAAAAGGATATAGAAGCCCTGCGGCCACTGGTATACCCAAGACATTATATAAAAATGCAAAAGTTAGATTTTCTTTGATATTTCGGGTCAATTTTTCACTTAAAATTTTAGCTTTCACAATTCCATTTAAATCTCCTTTGATGAGAGTGACCTGTGCGCTCTCTATCGCTACATCGGTACCCGTTCCCATAGCTATTCCTATATCAGCTTGCGCTAGGGCAGGGGCGTCATTGATGCCATCCCCTGCCATTGCTACTGTCTTACCCTCTCCTTGCATTTTCTTAATCTCATTCAACTTGTCTTCAGGTAGCGCCTGAGCCAAATAGTGCTTGATCCCCAGTTCATCGGCAACTGCCTTCGCAGTCCGCTCATTGTCCCCTGTAATCATGACTACCTCCACACCATGCTCCACCAATTTGTGTATAGCTTCTCTTGAAGTAGTCTTAATGGCATCTGATATTGTAATAAATCCTGCAAGTCGATCATCAATAGAGAGATAAGACACGGTCTTTCCCTTTGACTGCTCAGTTTCAACCTGATTTTGGATTGCCGCATCAAGGGTAATATTGAAATCCGTCAAAAGAGTATGATTTCCGAGCAAAATATGTTTACCGTCGATCTTTCCAGCAACACCTTTTCCTGATATATTCTCAAAATCAATCACTTGATTAAAAGTAATCGACATTTGTTTTGCTTTGAGAACAGTTGCCTCGGCAAGTGGATGGGTACTGTTTTGATTGAGAGATCCTGCAGCTCGAAGGACGTCTTCTTTGGTATATCCTGCCAAAGGAACTACTTCATTTACCGTAGGCTTTCCTTCGGTGATGGTCCCCGTTTTATCCGTTACCAAGACGTTTACCTTATTGAGCTTCTCAAGCGCTTCGGCATTTTTTATTAATATACCATTCTTTGCCCCCATACCAACTCCGACCATCACCGACATTGGCGTAGCCAATCCTAATGCACAAGGACAAGCCACAATTAAGACCGCCAAGAGATTGGCAAAAGCAAATACAATCTTCGGCTCAGGACCCCAAATCATCCAAGCAACGAATGTTAAAATCGAAATAACAATCACAACAGGAACAAAAATGCTCGAAACTCTATCCGTCAACTTTTGTATAGGTGCCTTGCTTCTGCTGGCTGTATTCACCATGTTTATAATCTGTGAAAGTAGTGTCTCTTCACCTACACGTTGTGCCTCCATAAGAAAAGTTTTATTACCATTAATTGTACCTGAAGATACTTTGTCACCAACAACTTTGTCCACAGGGATGGGCTCACCAGTAATCATCGATTCATCGATGGTGCTATTACCCTCCGTGATGACACCATCAACTGGTATTTTGTCACCTGGCCTGACTTTCAGGATGTTGCCCAACTCGATAGCTTCCACTGAAATCTTTCTATCTTGCCCATTATCGACAACGATAGCTTCGGAGGGGGTTAGCTTAATCAGCTCCTTTATTGCAGAGTTGGTCCTAGAATGCGCTTTTGCTTCCATAACTTGTCCCAATAATACCAATGTCAATATCACGCATACAGACTCAAAATAGAGACCTACACCACCATGATGTCCTCTAAATTCTTGAGGAAAAATCTCAGGAAATAATAATCCGATTAAGCTGAAAATAAATGCTGCCGCGGCACCTAAACCAATCAGACTAAACATGTTTAGTTTCCATGTCTTGAACGAAGTCCAAGCCCTTTCAAAAAATATCCAAGTCGCATAAAAAACAACAGGCACCGTCAACCCCAACTGTATCCATCCATTTATATGCGGTGGCACTACTTTACCAATTGGATCGCCAGGAATCATTTCTCCCATAGCTAAAACAAAAATCGGAACCGTGAATCCAAGCGCTATCCAGAATTTTTTCAACAGCATACGATAGGTACTGTCATCCGCCTCAGTAGATGCCATGGGGACAAGGTCCATGCCACAAATTGGACAATTTCCTGGGCCATCTTGTACAATTTCAGCGTGCATTGGACATGTATATTGTGCCCTTGTCTTAATTTCAGGAACTTTCTCTAAGTGCATCCCGCAAACGGGACAATTACCTGGTTTTTCATAGGTCTTATCACCTTCACAGTGCATCGGACAATAATAGATTTCGCTTTTATGATTTCCAGAAGCAACCTTTGATGCAGGAGATTGCGTCTGCTTATTCTCTGAGGTATTTTTATGTTCTTGATGCGCATGTCCACTTTTCATTTCGACTAGAAACATCCCACATACGGGACAGTTTCCGGATTGGTCATAGGTCTTATCTCCCTCACAGTGCATAGGACAATAGTATGTGCCTGATTGTGGTTCGTTTTCGCGGGCTTTCACTTTATGATGAGAAGTAGGATGTCCTGCATCTTCGTTGACTCGGATGTCTTTATCTTCGCTAGCTATAGGCTTCAAGAACATGCCGCATACAGGGCAGCTTCCAGGTTGATCATAGGTCTTGTTGCCTTCGCAGTGCATCGGGCATATATATTTGTCGGAGATTGCTACCGAAGGGACCCCCATAGGCATATCGTCACGTATTTCTTCAAGCGTATACTGCCCGATATTTGACAACTTATCTTGAAATTCTTGAAGCGTAACATCCCGTTCGGACGTAATGCTTACAAGGGGAGGATGCAGGCTCACCGTGGCATCAATACCAGATATCTCATTTAGTACATTTTCAACTTTAGCCCTGCATCCATCACAGGACATTCCTGATATTTTAAATTTTTGTGTCATCATCTCTAAGCTTTAATTACCTTCGGTAAAGGTCGGAATAATAGAAAATTGCAACGTTATATAATTGTTGACGAATGGTATAATTTTCCATTTCGTTCTTTCTTAAAAGTCAATAATTCAACAAAAGAGCTAAAGCTTTGTTTTTCCATGTGAACAAAAAAGGAATGGCGGCCAAAAAGTCGATAAACGTTAACTGGCACTTGTTTGGTAGCCGTTACAGACTAATGGATACTTACTATGGATTCATATTCGTGAAAGTTTTTTGTGCGATAAACAAGGCGATACGGTAGCAGCAAGGTATCCTTCAAAGATGAGCTGTTGTTGAAGTTAAAGTACTTTAACAACATCATGTTGGCCGGTAAGATTTCTCTCTTGCCTCGCATATTGATTTTATCTGCTTTTAATATCAGATTTAATCGTTTGACCAGTCTATTGAGATTAGAGGGTTCATAAAATAGTTCATAATGCTGAGCCATGGCATTTCTTAATGCACATCGGATATTCTTTGCGAAAGAACTCACTCTTCCAAATTCTTGTGCATTTTCTTTGGACGTTCGGCTAGATTGGATATTACACTTTTGCTCTTTTTGGCAACTTTCTGTCTTACTTGGTATTCATCAACTACCTAATACGTCCCTGAAATATTCAAATAGACACGACCAGACAAGTGCTATGTCCATCCGCTACAGGTTGGCGGAACATAGGGCGCATCAGTCGTGAAAGATTATCTTAATAGCTGGATGAGATTTAAAACTGGCTGCCAAAAAAAGAAGGTGCCCAAGGGCACCTTCTTTGAAGCATGGATAATATTCTTCCGATTGATTAAATTCCCATCTCTTTAATAATGAATTGAGCATTGTCAATTTTGTCAGCAATCCAGAGTACATACCGGATATCAACCCCTATAGATCGACTATAGCTTTCATTCCATGCAAAATCATTGATGGTCGCGTCATAGGAACGATCAAAGTTTACACCGATTAATTCTCCATAAGCATTCATAATTGGAGAACCAGAATTGCCTCCAGTGGTGTCCATATTATAAAGAATATTCACTGGAACATCCTTCAAGTCTTTCTTCTCATATGCCCCGAAGTTTCTAGAAAGCCATGCCGATTTAATAGCGTCTGGATAAGCAAACTCTGGATTGTCATCATTTCCTTTCTCCAAGATGCCTTTTATAGTGGTAAATGGTTTCATATAAGTAGCATCTACAGGCGTATACCCTTTGATGTTTCCATAAGTAAGTCTTAATGTAGAATTGGCATCGGGAATAAAGTTTTTAGCTTGATAGATTTCTTTTACAGCAACATAATCCCCCATTAACTTATTCAACTCACCTTCTCTACGTTGCTGTTCCTGACTAAATATCTGAACTTCAGATTCCAATGTTCTTTGGAAATCAAGAAGTTCATCACGATATCCCAATAGTTCTTTAGAGGAAGAAAGAATGTTGTCATTTAAAGATTGTAGACTATTTAATTTAGACGCTTTGATGAGTTTTGTAATATAATTTTCCGCTTGGACACGATTGCTGAATTTCTTATCCTGGATGGATCTGATACTATTTAGCCCCTCCAATTCATAACCATCTCCAAACATACGGGCCCCAATCGACTCATCTACGCTTTGGTTATAACTCTCGTACAAGACCGTTACATCACGTTTTACTTGTTCAATATTTAATTTGAAAAAATCTTCGGCATCCTTGGCTGATTTATATTTCGCTAGTTCGTCTTTAAAGGCATTAATATAACGTGCAGCAGAGAGCAATTTAGTACTGGAATAGATATTGTTCAGCCAAAGTTCCTTTTGAGCGTCTTCAAATATCGTTTTATAGTACTTATCAATATTCTCCATCAGGCTACCATATTTGGTTTGGAGGTCTATCCTGTTATTGATAAAGGTCGAGAGGTCCTCATCTTCTTTGCGTTTACTGGAGATAAGATCAATATTACGCAGTCCTTTCAATTTACCCCTATAATTTTTCATCACATTTGCATTACGCTTTATGCGGGTGGCCAAGGCCAATTCTGTCGCCTTATCATTTTTACCTGCAAGATCCATCTGTCTATTTTGAAAGTCATAGAGTTCAGCAGTGTAAGGAAGCAGAAATTTTTGCTGATATTCGATATATTGTGTCGGACGATGTCTAAATGTTTTACCTGGATACCCCAAAATGAATACAAAGTCATTTTCATCCACACCTTTAGGATTTACCTTTAAGAACTTTTTGGGTTGATAGGGGACATTCTCTTTCGCATATTTTGCTGATGATCCATCGGGTGCTACGTAAGCTCTCACGAAGGAAAAGTCGCCCGTATGACGTGGCCACACCCAATTATCCGTCTCCCCGCCAAACTCCCCTATATCCCTTCTTGGAATATAGACCAATCTGACATCTTCAATTGTTTTATAGCGGAACAGCACATAGGTCTTACCGATAAACATTTCCGAGACCTCCGCTTTAATAGTGGGGTCTTTCTTTTGAGCGGTAGCAGCCAACTCTTCTCTTTTTTGCTTGATAAGGTTGATCCGTTGGATTGGGTCCGTGATATTTGCCACTGCCCCCAACACCTGATTAGACACATCCTCATAGGAGTCTGTAATTCTAATTGTCAATCCTTTCGCTTGAACCTCTTGCTCAAATGAATTGGCGACAAATCCATTCTTTAGGTAATCGTTTTCCGGTGTACTTGCTAGTTGCACCGCACTGAAAGCGCAATGATGGTTGGTCACGATAAGTCCTTTTCCAGAGACAAACGACCCTGTACATCCACTAATTTGGACCAATGCATCTACTAATCCCACTTTTCCTGGATTGTAAATATCTTTCTCATTAATCTTCAACCCCGCAGCCTTCAATCCGGCTCGATTCAGTTCACTCAGGGGAAACATGCCTTCATCTGGAGCTTTTGCCGAGAAATGGATGGTGCTAACGGTAAAAAGCAACGCTATTGCCAATCCTTTTTTACTAAAAATATTCATATGTTGTTCATTATCCTTTCGATGACAATATAATCCTCAAACTTGACGGAATATGAATAGTAGGGAATGCTTTCCTAAATACACAAGCGCGTTTTACAATGTGCGTTGCTATATCTAGATGATTGTCTTCAAAATTCATTTGTACCTGCCAAAATTAAGACTTCAAATGTACTAAAACTTTGGAAGAGGATCAACAGTATCTTTGAAGAAACCATTATTAATAGGCTTTTGCTGAAAAACTTGCTACTTTTGTATAATCAAAATTGATATTATGACGCTAGTTCAATTAGAATACATTATAGCGGTTGACACTTATCGCAGTTTTGTAGCTGCTGCCGAAAAGTGTTTTGTGACTCAACCGACTTTAAGTATGCAAATTCAAAAACTGGAAGAATCTTTGGGTGCTAAGATATTTGACAGGAGCAGGCAGCCTGTCATACCTACTGAAATAGGAGAGAAAATCATCACCCAAGCCCGTATCGTCCTGACCGAAAGTCGGAAAATAGCGGAAGTTGTACAACAGAATAAAGGGGAATTAGAAGGGGCTCTAAAAATAGGAGTCATACCTACGGTAGCTCCATATTTGCTACCTCGTGTTTTGGCATCCTTTATGCTAAAGTATCCTAAGTTACAATTACAGGTTTGGGAATACACAACAGAGCGTATTGTGCACGAACTCAAAGTAGGTATCTTGGACTGCGGGATATTATCTACTCCACTGCATGATCATAATATATTGGAGTCCCCTCTTTTCTACGAAACATTTGTAGGCTATGTTTCAGAAAAGAGCGATTTGTTTGAAAAAAAAGTCATCAGCACAGATGATATGGCTCATGAAAAATTATGGTTGTTGAACGAAGGGCATTGCATGCGAGGGCAGGTACTGAATATTTGCCATTACAAGCACAATATGGACGGTAATTTTGAATACAATACTGGAAGTGTGGAGACCCTCAAAAGAATGGTGGATATCAATTCGGGAATGACTATCCTGCCTGAGATGAGTATCATGGATTATGACGAAGAGCAATTGGCACATGTCCGGTACTTCAAGTCGCCTGAACCTGTAAGGGAAATCAGCATCGTTACAACTCAAAATTTTGTCAAACGCCAGGCGATACAAGCCTTAGAAAAAGAAATATTGCGTGTAATACCTGATCGGTTTAAAAATAAAAAAAGAAAAGATGTGATGGAGTTTAAGCTCTAAAACTAGAAGATAATATGAGTACGAAATTTTGGCAAAAGCTTGAGGGATTGAACAAGTGGCGGATGAAAAAAATTTCCAATCGAAATTTTCTCATCATCTTGGCGGCTTTGGTAGGAATAATAGGAGGGGTAGCAGCTTCTGTGTTGAAAGGGATGACACATTTTATTGCTTCAGCATTACAAGATGACGTGGAGTGGCACTACAAATATTCATTTTACCTTATCTTTCCATTGATTGGGATTCTATTAAGTGTACTCTACATCCGTAAATTTTTGAAAGGAAAAAATTTCGAACACGGTATTACACCTATCATCTACTCTATCTCGAGACGCTCCAGCAAGATTGAAGCTCACAATGTATATTCTCAAATTGTTACGAGTGCTATTACTGTCGGTTTCGGTGGGTCCTGCGGCTTAGAAGCTCCAATTGCGTACAGCGGGTCCGCGATAGGTTCAAATGTAGCTCGGTTCTTCGGTTTGCAATATAAAGAAATAACCATGCTACTAGCATGTGGCGCTGCTGCGGGTATTTCAGGGGCTTTTAATAGTCCAGTTGCAGGGATGATCTTTGCCATCGAAATCTTACTGCCTGAATTTTCAATACCGGCATTCATCCCGCTATTATTGTCCGCGGCTTTAGCATCTGTTGTCTCTAAAATTCTGTACAGTGAGCCTCTATTCCATATTGCCACCTCTGATTGGGAGGTGGCCGCTTTGCTCTTCTACATATTGTTAGCTATTCTTATTGGCCTTTATACCATATATTTTGCGAAAATAAGTGTTGTCGTCAAAGACTGGTTCGCCAAGATTAAAAACCCTTATAGCAAGGTTTGGATTAGTGGGGTGTCGTTGGGACTCATGATTTTTATCTTTCCGGCACTGTATGGGGAAGGGTACCTCACCATACAACAATTATTAGACGGAAGATTTGATTCTATTGTGAAAAATAGTCTGTTTGCCCAGTACAAAGATATCGGATGGATTATTGTGGGGTATACTGTCCTTACCATTTTTGGAAAATCTTTTGCGGCCTTATTTACACTCAATGGGGGAGGGAATGGTGGTGTATTCGGCCCTAGCCTTGTTATGGGAGGATTAATGGGGTTTGCATTTGCATATGGAATGAATCTGACAGGTGTCGTAACGTTGAATATTCCTAACTTTGTAATGGCGGGGATGGCTGCGGCGCTTGCAGGTATCATGCATGCTCCGTTGACTAGTATATTCTTGATAGCCGAAATCACAGGAGGTTATACATTGATGGTCCCGCTAATGTTGGTTTCTTCTATATCCTACCTAATTAACAGAGGTACGTTAAAACATTCTATTTATACCAAAGTACTGGCGGATTCAGGTGACCTCTTATCTTACGAAGATAAAGACAGATCTGTCTTAAGTATGATGAAGCTACGGTATGTGTTGGAAACAAATTTTGTCATTTTACGTCCTAATGAGACGCCGGTGGATCGGAAGCATGATATTATTCATTCTAAACGCAATATATTCCCTGTAGTCGATCATAAGGGCAAATTCTTGGGAGTGCTGTATATTGAATACTTGTTGTCGATCTTGCTGGGCGAGGAAGATGGTATGGATAAAACATTCGAGAAGCTCGTTCAAAAACCCAACGATATTATCAAAGGGGATGAAAATATGGAAATCGTAATGGCTAAAATGAATAGAGACGATGTATGGATACTCCCGGTGGTAGATCAAGAGGACCACTACCTCGGATTTGTTTCTAAATCGAGTGTCTTTAATAAGTATCGAGCCCTCCTCATGCGTCAAGGCCAATACCTCGAGTAATCAAAGCGAGTACTATGACCTCAAAGAAAGTATCTTCGATACGTATTTGCCAACAATATCAAACTCCAGATTCACCACGTCACCAACGCCTATATTTCCCAAGTTGGTATGTTCAAGTGTGTAGGGAATAATGGCTACTGAAAATTCATTGTTCTTTGAGTTTACGACTGTCAGACTTATCCCATTTACAGTTATAGATCCTTTTTCTACTGTCAAATTCAGCAAATCAGGGGAGTAGTTAAAGGTAAAAATAGTGCTACCATGCTGGTCTTCCTTTCCAGTGCAAGTTGCTGTTTGATCCACATGTCCCTGTACAATGTGCCCATCTAGGCGGCCACCAACCATAGTACATCTTTCTAGATTCACGGTATCGCCGATTTGAAGCCGACCAATATTGCTCTTTTTCAGGGTTTCGTCTATGGCCGTCACTTTGTGTATACCATCACTCAAACCGACCACGGTTAGACACACACCGTTATGTGAGACACTCTGATCTATTTTTAATTCTTGGGAAATTGTAGATTTGATGTACAAATGAAGGTTGCTTTCTTCTTTTTTGATATTTACAATCTCGCCAAGGGTTTCTATAATTCCTGTAAACATAACTTTAAGTGATTTCTACAAAAATAGCCAAAATAGTCTCGATATACAATATGAAAGCGTTCTTCAATCCTAACTTGAGATATGCAACTTGAATTTTGGACCTCTGGTACAGTAGTCTTGAAATTGTCAAATGACTGGCTATTAAAAAAATAAAAATAATTTGATAAGTGTACAAAATACACTATATTTGTTCCATCATAATTTAGGTTTATAATTGGTTATTAAAGGTTTCCATTCTCCCCGTTTGGAAACCTTTATCTTTTTTATCTAGATATCGAATTTCAATAAAAATGTTATTTTTGCTGTCTTTGAGTAAGGCGATGAAAACGCTTTTTAATAGGTAATCAAAATGCATTAGAAATAGATATTTCGCCGAAAATTTATATCACAGCTACAAAATCAAAAATAATTTCCCAAAAAGATAAAATAAATTTGCAAGTTAATAATATTACTTCTAATTTTGACTTAGGTTTAGGTTGATTGCCTCGTCAAGAGGTATTTTAAAGCCTGGGAAATCGCCCGATTATCTCAGGCTTTCTTCATTATGAAAGAAGTGACTTTCAATTTGGACTACGCTAAGTAAAATGCTAATTTTGAGATTCAAATTCACATGATGAAAATCTACTATTTTTTATGTCTACTTCTGATTTCTAATGTCGTGTTGGCGCAGGAGTCAAATTATCTTATTACCTATAAAAGGAGTAATAATGGTAAGTTTGATGACAAACAAAATCCCACTCTTGTCTATGTAGGGACAAATCAGACAACCATTACCAATCAACAAATTATTAAGGGTATTGCTCGGGTGCCCTATGAACAATACTATGTCAATCGCACGAATAATGCATATTATAAAATTACAACCTTTGAAAATGGTCGGCAGATTGCCACGGTCGATTCAACTGTCTTTGCAAAGCAGAAGTTCACTATTACTGATGAAAGCAAAATAATCTTGGGACACAAGGTGCGCAAGGCCACAACATCAGTCAATTCCAATACAATAGACCTGTGGTACACCGAAGAATTAGGTATAAAAGCTTCTCCAGTAGAATTGGGACAAAATCTGGGATTGGTACTTGAAATGGTGAGAAATGGAAACTCGACGGTCACAGCAACAAATATAGAAAAGATAAAATCTATTCCCAATGCTATCAAGCTCCCAACCATCTCGTCTTTCGTTAATGAACTGACATATAAAGATCTTCTTTGGAAAAGCCGATTTGTCAGTATTCCTATATTTACTAAGCAACGAATTCGTTATAGCGACCAAATACAATCAGATAGTATACTTCGTTTTGCTGGAGGGACGGTAATTGTGCGAAAGATTAAAGTCCCGGAATTGAAGAAAAATGAAGGCCAAGCTTTTATAGAAGTCGTCCAACAATCTAAAGGAGACGCCTATGATCGTACGGGATCTGTCTTTTTGATACCAACAGATCAGGATATCAATTTCTTGGAAGGAATGAAAGCAGGAATAAATACATTACCTGTATATGAGAATGGAAATGGAAAGAAATATCAGGGGATGACCCTCACCACGACTTATGAACCCGTTATTGAATTAATGCGTTTTTTTACGCCATTTGGTGTGAGTCAGTTCAATCATATCCAAATCAAAGGAAAGCACTGGCAAGACAGTGTCAGCTACCGACAAGATATATCCGAATTATTACCTCGTTTTGCTGGGAAAGAAGTATATATAGGTACTTATATAGGCAATTACGACAAAGAAGGGCACGAAGTCACTGTCAGCTTAACGATTCATCCTGGCAGACCACAGATGGCGGAGGGAGCTCAAGTATTGTCATTATTCAATACGGCTAATGTAATGGAAATGGGAGGGCAGGAGTATCCAACTATGTTTAATCAAGATAATGGGGTCGAAGTGATATTTAAGCTAACTCAAGAGGTTAAGAATGTACAGCTGAGATATATTACCACTGGTCATGGCGGCTGGGGCAATGGTGACGAATTTGTTCCCAAACCCAATAGTATATTTTTGGATGGGCAACAGGTATTCAAGTTTACACCATGGCGCACCGAATGTGGTTCCTACCGACTATCAAACCCTGCGTCTGGTAATTTTGAAAGTGGCTTATCTTCATCGGATTTGAGCCGTTCCAATTGGTGTCCGGGAACAGTCACAAACCCCATTTATATCGACCTCGGTAATCTTAAAGCTGGCGAACACACCATTAAAGTGCACATCCCTCAAGGTGCTCCAGAGGGCACAAGCCTTTCTTATTGGAACGTATCTGGAGCTCTTCTTTACTATAACTAGACATTGGGTTTATATTCTACTGGATAAAACAAGAAGGCATATTTGACTAGTCAAATATGCCTTCTTGTTTTTATTAATAGCATGATTTAAATTGCAACAATTATCTGTAACACATTTGTTTCTATTTTAAGCTTAAAATAGTAACTTAGGGGGTCCAATTAGTTAGCTTTTATTGCTATATTTATATTTGCTAATTCAATTTAGCAAACCAAATTTTGATTTTGAGAGATCAACTGTAGAACTAAAAATGACACGTATTATAAACCAAAACAAAACAAACACTTATTTATGAATGACTACCAAATCAAGGAGAGTCCTGATGTATACGACGCTATAGTTGTGGGTTCGGGAGCGGGAGGTGGTATGGCAGGTTATGTATTGGCACATGCAGGACTCAAGGTTCTGATGCTAGAGGCTGGTCCATATTTTGACCCTGCCAAAGATGCTTTACAACTTAGATGGCCATGGGAATCACCGCGCAGAGGTGCCTCAACTACACGCCCTTTTGGTGACTTTGACGCAGCCTTCGGTGGGTGGCAATTAGAAGGTGAACCATATACCAAGGTAGCTGGAACGGAGTTTGAATGGTTCAGGGCGCGCATGCTTGGGGGGCGAACCAATCACTGGGGTCGGATCTCCTTACGCATGGGGCCAGATGACTTCAAACCCACTGACGGAGTTACCGATGAATGGCCAATAACCTATGATGAGGTGAAACCGTATTACGACCGAATAGATCGTATGATTGGAATATACGGTACGGTCGAGGGCATACGCAACGAGCCTGACGGGGTATTTTTAAAACCACCAAAGCCTCGTCTTAATGAGTTGTATATCACAAAAGGCGCTCGAAAAGCGGGTGTGACAGTCATACCAGGCCGAGGATCGGTCTTGACCGAAGCCTTGCCTGGGGTTGAAGGACGTAGTGTATGTTTCTACTGTGGGCAATGTGGCCGATCCTGCAAGGTTTATGGTGATTTCTCGTCGTCATCATGCCTGGTATTTCCAGCGATGAAGACTGGAAATCTTACTGTAGTGGACAACGCCATGGTGCGTGAGGTTCTGACCAATGATGAAGGGCAGGCAATTGGTGTTTCTTATGTTAATACTCATGATTTGCAAGAATATAGCGTCAAAGGAAAGACTGTCATCCTTGGAGCAAGTGCCTGTGAAAGTGCGCGCATCATGCTCAATTCAAAATCTAAATCCCACCCTGGAGGCGTTGGAAATAGTAGTGGATTAGTTGGTAAATATCTACATGACTCTACTGGTGCAAGCTTATCAGGATATCTACCGCAATTACTAGATCGCAAGCGATACAATGAAGATGGGGTAGGCAGTGTTCATATCTATTCACCTTGGTGGTTGGACAACAAGAAGCTCAGTTTCCCTAGGGGGTATCACATTGAGTATGGAGGCGGTATGCACATGCCATCTTACGGCTTTTTGAATTGGGTACCCAGTGTCAATGACACTACACCAGGTGCAGATGGAAATGCTAAAGAAAAGGGTGGCTATGGTCAATCCTTGAAGCAGGATTATCGTCGCTTCTATGGAGCAAATGTAGGTATGGCTGGTCGAGGTACTGCTTTAGCCCGTAAAGAAAACTATTGTGAAATCGATCCCAATAAAGTGGATAAGTTTGGTATTCCTGTTCTACGATTTAATTATAAGTGGGCTAACGAAGAGGTTGCACAGGCGAAGCATATGCAAGAGACTTTTCAGTCTATCATGCATGAGATGGGGGCGGTTATCACGTCTAATATACCTGGAGCAGACACCTTGTACGGACTCGAAGCCCCGGGGAAAATCATTCATGAAGGAGGTACGACTAGAATGGGAAATGATCCCAAAACTTCTGTGCTCAATAAGTGGGGGCAGGCACATGATTGTAAAAATCTATTCGTTGTAGACGCTGGACCATTTGTCCAACAGGGAGATAAAAATCTTACATGGACTATTTTGGCGTTATCCATGAGGACCGCAGAGTATATATTGGAACAAAAGAATAAACTAAATAGCTAAGCCATCATGAATAGGAGAGATTCACTAAAAGCCCTCGGGCTTATGGCCGCGGGTTCAGGGTTGTTGGCCAGCGCGTGCAAACAAGATAAGACAGGAGCCAATCAGGTTGTTGATGGAGATGAGGTCAAAAAGCTTCCTGGAGTGCAGGAGTTTGAGCATGAACGTAATAAGAAGTTGTATGAAGAAAAGTTCTTTGATGAACATGAAATGGCTACGATAGCTGTATTAGCTGACATTATTATCCCAAAAGACGACATATCGGGCAGTGCTACTGATGCTGGAGTGCCTGATTTTATAGAATTTATAGTCAAGGATTTACCAGACAATAAGCTCCCTATGCGAGGAGGTTTGAAATGGTTGGATGTCCATGCTCAGAAAACTTATGGTAAGGTGTTTATTAAGTGCAAGGACAATGAAAAACTTTCGATTGTAGATGAAATTGCCTACCCGGTAAAAGCCAAGCCGGAGATGCAACAAGGGGTAGCGTTCTTTTCTTTGATGCGTAATCTAACGTCTTCAGGATTTTTCACTAGCCAAATAGGAGTGAAGGATATAGGGTACGCAGGTAATATACCTGGTGTCTGGAAGGGGGTTCCAGAAGATGTCTTAAAGCAACATGGGTTTTCGGACAATATTTAAATATCCCCTCCAAAAGAAAGTGCCCTTCATGAATATGAGGGGCACTTTCTTGTTAAAAGCTAATATGCAAATCTTAAACGTTAAAGCGGAAATGCATAATATCACCGTCTTCAACTACGTAAGCTTTCCCTTCGACACTTAGCTTGCCCGCTTCTTTTACCGCAGCTTCAGATCCATACTTAATAAAATCTTCATATTTTATAACCTCTGCTCGTATAAAGCCTTTTTCAAAATCCGTATGAATCACTCCCGCAGCTTGTGGAGCTGTAAAGCCCTTTTCAATTGTCCAAGCACGCACTTCCTGTACACCTGCGGTAAAATATGTAGCTAGGTCTAGCAAAGAATATGCAGCACGAATAAGCTTATGCACACCAGATTCAGCTAAGCCTAAGTCATCTAAAAACATCTGACGTTCTTCATAGCTCTCTAGCTGTGCGATTTCAGATTCGATCTGTGCAGAGATAATCAGTACTTGAGCATTCTCATCCTTTACTGCCTCCATAACCCTGTCTACATATCCATTTCCAGTATTGACAGATGCCTCATCAACATTACACACATACACGACTGGCTTTGCAGTTAACAAGGCTAGGTCTTGAATGAACTCAAAATCTTCGGCTGTAATAGGTGCTGTACGCGCGGATCTCCCCGATTCCAAATGATCTTTAACTACTGAAAGGATTTCGAATGTGCGTTTAGCATCCTTGTCACCACCAGTTTTGGCCATTTTTTCAACCTTTTGAATACGTTTTACAACAGTATCCAGGTCCTTGAGCTGCAGCTCTGTATCGATGATCTCTTTGTCGCGAATAGGGTCTACCGAACCATCCACATGGATTACATTACCATCATCAAAGCAACGTAATACGTGGATAATCGCATTTGTTGTTCGGATATTGCCTAAGAACTGATTTCCAAGACCCTCTCCTTTAGAAGCTCCTTTTACCAATCCTGCAATATCTACAATCTCGATGGTATTTGGGACGAGACGTTGAGGGTTCACAAGTTCAGCTAGTTTATTAAGACGTTCGTCAGGTACTGTGATAACACCTACGTTCGGTTCTATAGTACAAAATGGAAAATTTGCCGCCTGCGCCTTTGCGTTGGATAAGCAATTGAATAATGTCGATTTTCCTACATTTGGTAGGCCGACTATACCGCATTGTAAAGCCATGAATGTTGCTGTTTTTTTTAATTGCACAAAGATAGAAAATTCAAACTAACTAATGCATATATTTAAGTATGCAATGGATTGAGATTCCAAAAAGTTATTTAACCAGCCCTAATCAGATTACTTTGGTGAAACTACCTGAGTTGAACTTTTGTTTGATCAAAAATGGTCTCCATTGGGCTGCCTTTGCTGCCAAGTGTCCGCATGCTGGAGCCTTGTTATCTAGTGGCTGGTGCGAAAATGGACGGATAATATGCTCCTACCATCGTCACGCTTTCTCCTTAGATAGTGGTCGCGGAGACCCTGGGCAAGGTGATTATCTAAAAATATTTCCCCTTAAAGAAGAATCCAATAGACTTTATATAGGGCTGGAAAAGCCATGGTGGAAGAAGATTTTCTAAAGATACTTATCTGATCAACATGTTGATTTAATACAGAATTTATCGTTAACTTTATTTAACTAATTCTTGTTTCATGAAAGAAGGAAGTTAGTTTAGCGCGTAGGGTCGATAATAATTACAACGATTACAACCAATTTAGAGACTATAATACTAATTTTTTTTCACCGGGTACTGTGTGTGTATAACGACACCCTAATATACTGGTAACGATAAGCTCAAATGTAAATGTGAGGATTTGCAAAAATTGATGTACCAATTAATATTACACGATAAAGTATATACCTATGAAAATTCTAAAAATTATCTTACTAGTGGTGGCTATACTTATTGCAATACCACTTATTACGGCTCTATTTGTGAAAAAGGACTATGCCGTTGAGAGAGAAATTGTCATTAACAGATCCAAGGACTTCGTATTTGATTACATCAAACTCCTCAAGAATCAAGACAACTTTAGTAAATGGGCCACGATGGATCCCCATATGAAAAAGAGTTATGACGGCATTGATGGGACAGTTGGTTTTATCTCTGCTTGGGATAGCGAGAAGAAAGACGTTGGCAAGGGTGAGCAGGAGATTAAGAAAATTGAACCTGGAGCACGCATTGATTTCGAATTGAGGTTTATTGAGCCTTTTGAATCCAAGGATCAGGCGCATATGACGACTGAAGCGCTATCTGATTCTACTACCCGTGTCAAGTGGGGATTCGACGGGCATATGGATTATCCAATGAATATCATGCTGTTATGCATGGATTTTGATAAAATGCTTGGAGGAGATCTCGAAATTGGTTTACAAAACTTGAAAACACAGCTAGAGAAATAATAAATTCTTAAAGCACCAAATACTTCTATCCGCTTCAACAGCTCTCAGGGTTGGAGCGGATTATCGTGCGAATAACCTTTATTACGCCTTTAATTTGAGTATATTTGCAACGTTAAGTTTGAAAAAAATTAACAGACGTGTATGCAATATAAGAAAATTGGTGTCATTGGGAGCGGCAGTTGGGCCACAGCAATGATTAAGATGATGACGGACAATACTGCTGAAAAGACTATTCTCTGGTGGGTCCGCAAACAGGAGGATCGAGACTATATATTAGCGTATAGGCACAATCCTAGTTATTTAAGTGCTGTAGAAATAAAATTGTCCCGCGATCAAATATCCACTGATGCTTTGAGCATCATACAGAAATCGGACATCATAATCTTAAATACTCCTGCCGCTTATTTAAAGGCTGCGCTCCGGGACGTCAAGCCTGAGCACCTAAGGGGGAAGGTCATTGTCTCTGCCATAAAAGGGATTGTTCCTGATGAAAATCTAATTGTTGGCGAATATTTGATGAAATTTTTTGATGTTGATCTTGCAAATATTGTTGTAATAGGTGGACCATGTCATGCCGAAGAGGTCTCCTTGGAAAAATTGTCGTATCTGACATTAGCCTCCAAAGAAATTGAAAATGCTCAATTAATAGCGGAAATCCTGCAAAATAGGTATATAAAGACAATAATATCTGCCGACGTTTTAGGTGTTGAATATGGTGCAGTATTGAAGAATATATATGCATTAGCGGGAGGAATTTGCCATGGATTAGGCTTTGGAGATAATTTTCAAGCTGTCCTCGTGTCCAACGCGATACGAGAGATGGAGACTTGCCTAGATGTAATAGATCCGCAGGAGCGGGAAATTAATGCTTCTGCCTATCTTGGCGATTTACTGGTTACGGCATATTCTCAATTTAGCCGCAATCGAACTTTCGGCAATATGATTGGTAAAGGCTACAGTGTCCAATCGGCCCAGTTGGAGATGAATATGGTTGCAGAGGGGTACTATGCGTCAGCCTGTATACAACGTGTCATACAACAATACCAGCTAGATATGCCCATTTGTGAAGCCGTTTATGAAATACTATACCAGCACAGATCCGCTTTGCAGACTGTAAAAACACTTGCAGACTCCTTAAATTAATAATGATTATGACAAGAGACCACATAACAGATACATATAAGAAGATACAAGACGAAATCACTCAAGCATTGGAACGATTGGATGGCAAAGCCAAATTCCAAGAGGAGGTTTGGGAACGAGAAGGTGGTGGAGGTGGGCGCACACGCATTATACAGGGAGGCAACCTTCTGGAAAAAGGCGGAGTCAATTTTTCTGCTGTCCATGGCACATTACCCGCTCCTATAAAGAAAGCTTTCGGTGTAGATGAAGATCAGTTTTTTGCGACGGGTGTTTCTATCGTTCTACATCCCCATCATCCTTTGGTTCCGATCATCCATATGAATATACGTTATTTTGAACTGAACGAACAAGTCCGATGGTTCGGTGGCGGGATAGATCTAACACCACATTATGTATACCCACAAGATGCCACCTACTTTCATCAAACCCTAAAGGATACTTGCGATAAACACCATCCAAATTTTTATAGCGAATTTAAAGCTTGGGCAGATCGCTATTTCTACATTAAACATCGTGATGAAACGCGAGGTATCGGGGGCATTTTCTATGATAGGCTCACTCCTGAGAAAACGGGGCTTTCCTACGAAGAGATCTTTGACTTTTCCTGTGATTTGGGACGTACATTTGCGCCAGTCTATATTGAACTTGCTAATAGACATCGCGATGAACTTTTCACCCAAGAGCAAAAAGATTGGCAACTCATCCGCCGCGGCAGATATGTTGAGTTCAATTTGGTGTACGATGCAGGTACCAAGTTTGGATTGGAGACGAATGGCCGAATAGAGTCTATACTCATGAGCCTTCCTTCGCAAGCAAATTGGGCGTACGATTACAAGGCAATCCCTGGATCTGCAGAAGAAAAGACACTATCCTTGCTAAAACGGGGAATTGACTGGGTTTAACAATTTTATGGATAACGATTTTTATGATCAAATTTGAGAAATTTATATTAGACAACGGTCTTCGTGTACTGGTCCACGAAGATCATCATACCGCCATGGCCTGTGTAAACATGCTGTATGACGTAGGTGCGCGAGATGAATCTCCCGATCAAACTGGCTTTGCTCATCTATTCGAGCACCTTATGTTCGGAGGGTCGGCCCATATACCCAGTTATGACACCCCGCTACAACAAGTTGGTGGAGAGAACAACGCTTTTACCTCAAATGATATTACCAACTACTACATCACTCTTCCTGCTGTTAATCTAGAGACCGCTTTTTGGCTAGAGTCTGATCGTATGTTAAGCCTCGCATTTTCGGATCAAAGTTTAGAAGTTCAACGACAAGTCGTTATAGAAGAGTTTAAACAACGCTACTTGAACCAACCCTATGGAGATGTATGGCTTAAATTGCGTCCATTAGCTTATCGAGAGCATCCCTACAAGTGGGCGACTATTGGCAAAGAACTCGCGCATATTGAAGAAGCTAAAATGGAGGATGTCAAAACATTTTTCAAGAAACATTATAATCCACAGCATGCTATTATGGTTGTCACTGGAAATGTGACGTTCGATCGAGTGCGTGATTTAGCTCAGAAATGGTTTGCTGATATCCCTGCAGGGGAGAAGTATCAACGTAATCTCCCTACTGAGCCGTTGCAGACAGAAGCTCGAAGACTTGAGGTTGACGCAGATGTGCCTGTGGATGCCATACATATAGCGTTTCACGGTCCTTCAAGAATGCACCCGGACTATCAGGCTATGGACTTAATTTCTGATGTGCTTTCTCGAGGTGCTTCCTCCCGACTATATCGTCGATTAGTTAAAGAGAAGAAAATTTTTAGTGAGATTAATGCATACGTCACAGGTAGTATTGATGACAATCTATTTGTCATAGAAGGTAAGCCAAGTAGTGGTATCTCTACTAGAGATGGGGAAGAAGCTATATGGATGGAACTAGATATACTTAAGCATCAAGAAGTATCCGAAGAGGAATTGGAGAAAGTGAAGAATAAAATTGAGTCGACATTGGTTTTTGCAGAGCTTTCCATATTGGACAAAGCAATGAACCTCGCATATTACGAGCTTTTAGGTGATGCCCATGGATACAACTCCGAGATTGATAAATACCTCGCCGTCCGTCCTGAAAATATCCAGAGTCAGGCCTCACAAATCTTTAGACCAGAAAACTCCTCCACACTTATCTATCATGCAAAATCAAAATAATTTAAATAGGTCTTTACCTCCCCAATTCAACAGCATTGACGGTATTCAGCTCATTTCACCAGTAGAGTCTATATTTGAAAACGGTCTTAGGTTATTTTTGTTTGATAGCCCGGGACAAGAACTTGTCCGTCTAGAGTGGATATTTAACAATGTATTTGACGAAAACGAAAATCCGCTTTTGAATACAACGCTCAGCGCTATGATAAAGGAAGGAACATTGGATATGTCAAGTGCTGAAATTGCAGAGGTCGTCGATTATTATGGCGCCTACCTGATTCCGGAATACAGCTACGACCAGACAAGTATCACTTTGTATGTCCTCAACAAGCATATTGGCAAGCTGCTACCGGTTATCAAGCAACTATTGACGCAGGCTACTTTTCCTCAAAACGAATTGGATACGTACGTTCAGAATAATAAACAAACCTTAAGTATCTCGCTTCAAAAAAATGACTTCGTAGCGCGTCGATTATTCTACACAGATGTATTTGGTGAAAACAGGTACGGTACCGTACCCACTGTAGAACAGTACGATAGTATAACTCGGGAGCAAATTATCGATTTATATACTAAGCAAGTGCAACCTCATAATTGTAGCCTTTTCATTTCTGGAAAGATTGATGATGCCCTGATGGGTGCAATTACAACCACCTTTGGTGAACAATGGACCGCCACTCATCCTGAAATTAGTTTAAGCACCCCTATATTAAGGGCTACAGATGGCAAGCTGATATACGAGGAGAGAAAAGAAGCACTACAATCCGCCTTGCGACTCGGTTACCCTATTATTGGGAGAAGCCACATTGATTTCCCGGAGGTACAGGTGGTGAATACACTTCTCGGCGGTTTTTTCGGATCTCGATTAATGCGGAACATACGGGAGGAAAAGGGATACACATACAGCATAGGCTCTGCAGTAGCCAGTTTGAAGCACGGTGGTTTTTTTACGATTGCATCAGAAGTAGGGGCGGAGTTTACCCAAGCTACCTTGACCGAAATTGATATAGAGTTGGATAAACTACAGCAAGAATTAGTTTCTGACGAAGAGCTTGCAACGGTAAAAAGCTATATGTTAGGCTCTATGCTGGGGAGCCTAGAGAGTATCTTTTCCCATGCAGATAAGTTTAAAAATGTACACTATTCGGGCATATCCCTTGATTACTATGATCGTTACACCCAGGCTGTCAAGTCAATCACAGCAGAGCGTGTAATGGATATTGCTAAAAAGTACTTTAGGAAAGAAAATCTTGTCAGGGTTGTGGTTGGTAAATTGGACTAACTCGCGATAGTCAATACGATGAGAATAGAAAGGAGGGATTCATCTAGGTTATCCCTCCTTTCTATTTTCCATTATAGTAGATAGTGATGGTATATCTGTCACTTTCTGAGGGTTATTTTCTAAATATTGGCGTATCAACTGCATCACATAATAGTTGCTCGTACACAAATCCTTTGAGCCTATCATGTCCTCAATAGATTGAATATCCTGATATCCATCAACAAATCCCATCGCATACAGATTATTGTCCTTAACATAGATGTAACTTTGTTCTTCATCTGTTCGTCCCTTATCGACGATAACATAGCTTCTCTTATTTTCGCCCAATGATCGTATAGCTAAATACACCTTGACATTATACAGCGCTTGCGTAGGGAGTTCGTGCGATTCTTCTGGAAGATTTCGATCGCCTCTTTGTGTCCCAGACGGCGAATAAAAG
The DNA here is from genome assembly GCA_000783305.1 of Sphingobacteriaceae bacterium DW12. GTDB lineage: Bacteria > Bacteroidota > Bacteroidia > Sphingobacteriales > Sphingobacteriaceae > Sphingobacterium. The sequence goes on from JROE01000001.1 coordinate 95,237, forward strand.
TTACACAGAAGTGGATCCAAGCCGTATTCATCTATCAAACTCAACAACATTTGATTAGCTTCATATGGACGTTCAAAATAGAGGATGCAACGCACTCCCTTGGCAACTTTAGTCACCGCCAGCCGTTGGTATCCTTTCATATCTTCGTAAGACAAAATCCCGATTTTGGGCTCATACTGTTTGAGTGCGCGGTTATGCACAGGCCAGTACTTCTTAATCAGGTTGTATTCCATCAACAACGCCATCAATTCGGTTCCAGAAAGTATAGCTTCGATGTCGTGGATTTCGTTTACAAATAACTGCCGTTTGGCAGTCGTATTATTACCCGTGAAGTGACTCAGTACGCGCTTTCTAATATTAATTGCTTTGCCTACGTAAATAATTTGCCCCTTATTGTTGCGAAATATATAAATACCCACATCAGTAGGTAATTCTTCAAATACAGACCTTTCAATGTGAGTAGGTAACAACTGCTCCTTAGCATGTGGTTGAAGAAACGAATCGATAAGTCCTTTTCCATTTGCATTTAGTATCTTTTCAAATAGCAATACTGTCGCTTTAGCATCACCGGCAGCACGATGGCGATCAGTCAGTGGGATATCCAAACTTTGACAAATCCGCCCTAGGCTATAAGATGGATAGCCTTTGAAAATACCACGGGACAACCTCACGGTGCACAGTTTGGGAGCTTTCCAGGTATATCCTATTTTTTTGAACTGAGCATGTACAAATGAATAATCAAAATTTACATTGTGCGCAACGAAAATTTTCCCTTCCAGTAGCTTGAAAATTTGATCACCCACATCTTCAAAGCGAGGCGCATCCGCTACCATTTCAGGAGTAATGCCCGTCAATACCTGGATATGATATGGAATATCGCACTCCGGATTTATCAACGTCTGATAACTATCTATGATACGAACACCATCGTGGACATAAATAGCAATCTCTGTGATTCCACTTTTGTCCGCATGGCCTCCAGTAGTCTCAATATCTACTATGGCATAGGTATTACCCTTCATACAACTCATTTTTTTAGTATAGATACAAATGTAATACTAAAAAAAATAGTTATGACATTCGAGTTTAAAAAAACTATGGATTCATCAAATCTCTAATGGCGACAGAAGCTATAGCCCCACCAAATGCAGCAGGCAAGTAGGATATCGTTCCATAGGCTGATTTTTTAAAATTACTGCCGTCAGTATAGAGAAGTGAATTTTTATCTGGTAGTTCCGTTGAAAAGGCAACCTTTACACCATCACGAATTCCGTGCTTACGCAGCTTTTTTCGAATATGATGAGCTAGTTTACAGTTGTAGGATTCGCTAATATCTGCAATTCTAATTTTGGTCGGATCAACTTTTCCTCCAGCGCCCATTGAGCTTACAAAAGGGACCTTAGCATCCAATGCTAAGCGAATAAAAAATAGCTTAGGGGTGATACTGTCAATCGCCTCTACACAATAGTCGGGCTTGAGGTCCAATAAAGCTGGGATTTTTTCAGGAATAATAAAATCTTCAACGACAGTCAAATCCAATTCGGGATTGATTGCCAACAATCTTTCTTTCATAATCTGCGCCTTTGCTTGACCGTGATTGATAGCCAAGGCAGGTAATTGACGATTGCGGTTAGTAGGATCTACCGTATCTCCATCGATGATGGTCATTTTTCCGACACCTGCACGGCAAACGAATTCTGCGGCAAATGATCCTACACCACCTAATCCCAGTATCATAACATGTGATTGTGCTAATTTTTCCAACGCTGGACGCCCCACGAGTGCTTCAGTGCGCGATAGCCATGATAAATCTTTCATAAATTAATGAAAAACAGATTGATAATTTTTAAATATTTGTTCTTGAAGTTGTGACACTTCGACATTTCTAATTTTTGCAACATATTCATAAATAGATGCTATAGGCACGGCCGCTGTATCCGTTTCCAAAAAGAATCTATCTGAAGGTATCTCCATTAATAGACTGTCCAAACGGCCCTGAAAGACTGATTGTCCAAATGATAAAAGATAGCCCTTTCTCAATAACAAGTCTGCTAGCGACTTATTTTTCTGAAAACCATGGAAAATAACACGTCCGGTATGCTGTTGATGCCGGAGCAATTCAACCACCTCCTGAAAAGCTCGAACGCAATGTACAATCAAGGGCATATGGTGTGTTTGCGCCAATTGAATCTGGGCAACAAAAACTTCTCGCTGCAAAGTGAAATCTGTTGATGTAACTTTGTCCAACCCACATTCGCCGATACCGATAATTGCCCTTTCTGTAAGCAAACCGTTCAATCTGTTGAATAGATTATCAAGAGTTCCGTAATCAATATCCCAGGGGTGGATGCCAGCTGTACTAGGTCTGTGTTGCACATCCTCGCCATGGTTTAGGGCTACATTATGGATACGCAATATCTGAGAAGAGTCATCTTCTATCCCGGTATTATGTGTATGTATATCGATAAAAACGGCAGCCATATGTTTGCAAGCTGCAAATCTCCGAAAAATAATTGAGCTAATAAATTTTATCTACCAAATGAGTATAGATAATTAGGAGATAGAGGTTTTTAGGGCTTCAAGTACTCCCCTTGCTTTTAGCAAGCATTCGGCATATTCTTGTTCACCAATTGCTTGGTTGGTAATTGCTCCTCCAGTGTGAAAGGAAAGATATCCCTCGGACGAATTATAGAGTAGCGTACGGATTACTACGTTGAAATCAAAATCATCGACACCCATAAAATAACCAACAGCTCCTGAATAGATTCCTCTTCTCGTATTTTCAATTTGATCGGCTAGTCTCATCGCTGCAATTTTGGGAGCGCCTGTCATAGAGCCTGCAGGGAAGGTATTCTTTATTGCTTGTAAATCGCTGACTTCACTTTGTTTTTCACAAGTGATTGTAGATACCATCTGATGGACCTGTTGAAATGTTTGTATCTCAAATAGTCTATCAGCTTTGACGGTTCCCTTCACCGCACTTCGGGTCAGGTCGTTGCGCACCAGATCTACAATCATTACATTTTCCGCAATTTCTTTTTTTGATTCTAACAGCGCAGAAATGTGTTGTCTATCCTCGGTCACGGTGAGCCCCCTTTTTGCGGTCCCTTTTATGGGCTGAGAAATAAGTTGCTTCCCTCTCTTGGCCAAAAATCGTTCAGGAGATGCAGATAGGATAAATTTATCCCGAAACTTAAAGAAACAAGAGAATGGGGCAGGAGATACTTGACAGAGACGCTGGTATACCTGAAAGGGAGTTATTTCAATATGTTCTGCATAGAATTCTTGGCAAAGATTGACTTCATAGATGTCTCCTTGCTGAATATGCCGCTGCATGCTATTGAATGCTGCTAAGTATTCTTCTTTGGACCATCGTTGTCGAATCTCACCTTTAAATACTTTTTCTAAGCTCGAAACTGGTGCATTATTAATCTCATTGAATATTGACAAAGGGGAGGGGGCAAAGATGCGCACACAATCCTCATTTATTTTTATGACAATTTCTGGAACGAAGAATAATGCTGATGGAAATCCAAGACGGTCTACATGCCTGCTTTTCAGACTTTCAGTCTCATTCTTCAGGTCATACGAAAAAAAACCAGGGATAATAGGTGCAGCAGGTTGTTGGTTGACAAAGTGTTGTATTCTTTCAAATGTATTCGTGTCGTTTCCAACGAAAGTCAATTTGGCTTTTACAGCTAAGCAAACGTCAAATTTTGACCATTGGTCACTAATACCATTAGCATTAAAGAAGCAAATTTCATCAAATTGCTGTGCCCAATGCAAAGCTTTTTGATGAAATTTGCTAGATGAATCGACAACAAAGCTGTCTTCGACCCACATGGATTATTTTGATAAAGTTAATGTTTGCTTACGATCAGGACCTACAGACAGGAACGTAATCGGTACCTCCAGCGCTCTTTCTAGATAATCGATATAATTTCTTAATGCTGCTGGAATCTCATTTTGCGAGGTAATTCCAGTTAGATCTTGACTCCAACCTTCAATCTCCTCCAATATAGGCTCAGCTTCATTTGTAATGATTTCATAAGGCATGTAATCGATTACTTGACCATCATGTTTATAATGCGTACAAGCATAAATCTTGTCAAATGTATCCAACACATCAGCTTTCATCATAATCAATTCAGTAACACCATTCAACATAATGGCATACTTCAGCGCAGGGATGTCAATCCACCCTGTACGTCGTGCACGTCCAGTGGTAGCACCAAACTCGTGGCCTAACTGGCGCAACTTTTCACCGACTTCATCATGCAATTCTGTCGGAAAAGGACCACCACCTACGCGAGTAGCGTAAGCTTTAAAAATACCAAATACTTTTCCAATTTTATTTGGAGCGATACCAAGACCCGTACAAGCGCCCGCTGTTGTCGTATTGGAAGAGGTGACGAATGGATAAGAGCCAAAGTCTACATCCAACAATGTGCCTTGAGCTCCTTCTGCCAATACACGTTTGCCTTCCTTTAGATACTGATTGACCAGGTGTTCAGAGTCGACATGTGGAATAGTTTTGATATATTCGATTGCCGCCAAGAAAGCTTCTTCTTTTTCAGAAAAATCAGGAATTTCGCCATAATGAGATAAGATTGAAAGATGTTTTTCCTTTAGTCTCTCGTAGCGTTCTTTGAAGTCAGCTAAAGTGGTATCACCCACGCGTAGTCCATTGCGACCGGTTTTGTCCATGTAGGTTGGACCAATACCTTTCAATGTAGAGCCTATTTTACCCGCCCCCATCTTAGATTCCGATGCAGCATCTAACAATTGGTGGGTAGGAAGGATCAAATGAGCCTTGCGAGCCAATACGAGATTACCTTTTCCAACAGGATCGAATCCAGCTGTCTTTAAATTATCTAGTTCCCTTTTTAGGATAATTGGATCGATAACAACACCATTCCCAATCAGATTCATTGTACCTTCATTGAAGATACCGGAAGGGATTGTGTTCAATACGAATTTCTTGTTATCAAACTCCAACGTATGTCCGGCGTTAGGGCCACCTTGGAAACGAGCGATTAAATCGTATTTAGGACATAGTACGTCCACGATTTTACCTTTACCTTCATCGCCCCATTGCAGGCCCAAAAGCACATCAACTTGCATAGCTTTTTTGTATTGAGATTAAAAAAATATTTAGATAATGATATATTCTAAAATAAAAAAGTTCGGAAAAATAACGGCAGTCGTTTTTCCGAACAAATGTAACACAATATTTTACGAATAATGAGAATTAATTTGAAATAACCACTTTTGAGGCCTTTTCTTTAATACTCTCTTCTTTTAGACGACAGTCTTCACATACGCCGTATAGATTTAAAGAATGGTGTTTGATATCGAACTTCAGTAGGTCACCCATTAGACTCTGTATTTGGTTAATGCGGGGGTCGCAAAACTCAACGACCTTATTGCATTCTATACAAATAACATGGTCATGCTGTTTAAAGCCGTACGACTTCTCAAATTGGGCCATATTGCGTCCAAATTGGTGTTTGGTAACCAAGTCACAGGACACCAATAGCTCCAATGTGTTATATACTGTAGCACGACTTACACGGTACTTTTTGTTCTTCATGTGGATGTACAGCGACTCCACATCAAAATGATCCGAGCGCGAGTAAATTTCTTCAAGAATAGCGTAGCGTTCAGGAGTCTTCCTTAGACTTTTATTTTCTAAGTAAGCTTCAAATATTTTTTTTACTGTAGCGTAATTTTCTGATGGATTCATATCTAAACTAAGATTCTTTACAAATTTACCAAATTAGATTCAAATTAATGACTTTTTATAAATTGTGAGATTCAACTGATTAATTTTCCGACTCATATCGCGTTACACCCGTGATACCGTTGATATTTCTCAGATTCTTAATCAAATTTTCCAGCTGATCTGTATCATTCACGAATACCATGATATTTCCTTCAAATATACCTTCATTGCTTGAGATAGAAAGCGATCGTATATTCACCTTAAATTCCTGGGATATAACAGTTGTAATCTTATTGACCAAGCCCACATCATCTATTCCGACAATGCGCAGCCCAGTAAGGAATGCCACATTATTGCTGGTTGACGAAGACCACTTGGCTTTCAGGATACGATAACCATAGTTTGCCATTAATTTAGAAGCATTTGGACAACTCGTACGATGAATCTTAATTCCATCGTTAACAGTCAAAAATCCAAAGACATCATCTCCAGGTATCGGGTTACAACAAGGAGCAAGGGTGTAGTCGATTTTCTGCAAATCATCTCCAATCAACAGTGTGTCCAAATCCTTTTTGTTGATCTTTTCAACCAAACCGCTAATATGCGAATTGAATTGGCTCTGCGAAGTATCAATCGCTTTTTCACTTACCGCATACTCACGAAGATTCTTAATATCGATGAGCCCCTTTGCTACATTATAAAATAGCTCTTGTGAACTTGGAAATTTAAAATAATTCGCAATCTTATTGATATTATCCGTGTTGTAAGTAATCTTTAGCGACTTCAACTTCCTTTCCAAGATTTCTTTCCCATCTTCCGCCACCCGCCGTTTTTCCTCCTTAAGTGAAGATCGTATTTTCGACTTTGCTTTGGCCGTGACTACAAAATTAAGCCAATCCTCTTTAGGAGTCTGTTTACTAGAGGTAATGATTTCAACCTGGTCACCATTTTGTAATTTGTGGCTTAGGGGGACAAGCTTGTGATTCACTTTTGCTCCAATACAAGTCGCACCAATATCCGAATGGATTTCAAATGCAAAGTCCAAGGCCGTCGCGTCGTGAGGTAGTTGAATCAATGTCCCCTTCGGCGTGAAAATAAAGATTTCATCCGAGAAAAGGTTCATTTTAAAATCGTCCACAAAGTCTAATGCATTTGTATCTGCACTGCTTAGGATATCCCTTACCTTTCGGATCCAGAGGTCCAATCCGCTATCCGAATTAGATTCTTTATATTTCCAATGGGCGGCAAAGCCCTTTTCCGCAATTTCGTTCATTCGTTTGGTTCGAATCTGCACTTCGACCCATTGGCCTCTAGGCCCCATCACAGTAGTATGGAGTGATTCATACCCATTTCCCTTAGGAGATGATATCCAATCGCGTAGGCGGTCAGGGTTAGGCCTGTACAAGTCCGTAACGATAGAGTATGCCTTCCAGCATTCCGTTTTTTCTTTCTCGTATGGTGTATCTATGATTACGCGAATTGCAAATAAATCATACACCTCTTCAAAGGGGATTGATTTTTTACGCATTTTATTCCAAATGGAATGGATGGATTTCGGTCGTCCGAAGATTTCGGCCTTGATGCCCTGTTCCTCCAAAATCTCATTGACAGGACCTATGAAATCGGAGATAAATCTTTCCCTTTCCGCCTTCTTTTCATTTAGTTTCTTCGCTATAAATTTATATGTGTCGGGGTCTGTATACTTCATGGACAGATCTTCCAACTCCGATTTAATGGCATATAGCCCTAGTCTATGCGCAAGAGGTGCATAAAGATAGCTCGTCTCAGAGGCAATCTTTAGCTGTTTGTCTCTTGCCATGAATTCCATGGTACGCATATTGTGTAAGCGATCAGCCAGCTTGATGAGAATCACACGGACATCATCGGCCAAGGTCAAGAGCATTTTTCGGAAGTTCTCTGCTTGCATGGAGCTGTTCGGGTCAAATATGCCCGATATCTTTGTCAAGCCATCGATAATCCGTGCAACTTTCTTTCCAAATTGCTCTTCAATTTCGGTAAGTGTAATAGCCGTATCCTCCACGACGTCATGCAACAATGCGCACACGATGGAAGTCGTACCTAATCCAATTTCATCTGCAGCAATTTTTGCAACAGCAATAGGATGGAATATATATGGCTCACCAGACTTACGACGCATTTCCTTATGGCTTTCGAGGGCCAAATCGAATGCTTTACGAATCTCTTGTTTATCTCCTCGTTGTAAGGTGGGCTTACATGCCCTTAGTAAATCTCTATATCTTTTACGAATTTCTTTATTTTCAGCTTCTATATCAATCACATACTCTTTCATAAACTTGCTGTAATATTTTGGGATACTTCCAATATTTATTCTTAAATTAGAATAGAATAAAGTACCTTTATGTGTCTAATGGTGTTCTCTGAATAAATGTAGTAAAATTATTTAACAGAATGAAAAAATAGACTTTTTTTGATGTGAAAATGAATATTAAGCATTTTTTTGGTTTGGTATTAATGGGTAGCTTGACCTCACTAATCGAGGCGCAGACACTTACTAAGCCGCATTATGGCGCTGGGCAACCAGAGGTAGTGGAGTACTATCCCACCACCACACTAGACGATGGTGAGGTGGTCCCTTGGTTTCCTATTCCCGAAGTAGTCGTGACGGCAAAGCGCGTATGGACTAGCGAAGATGCGAGATTACAATATTTAAGACTAAGAAGAAATGTCCTTAGGGTCTTGCCCTACGCTATATACGCGCAAAAGCGCTACGATCAGCTCGATAGAGATCTCGCTTTAGTGGATGACGAAAAGATACAAAAAAGACTAATTAAAGCCTGTGAGGAAGAAATTAAGGAGAAATTCACAAAAGAGATTAAAAACCTCTCTATAACACAAGGCAAGATCTTGATTAAATTAGTAGATCGGCAGACCGGCAAGACTAGCTATGATATGGTCAAAGAGATGAAAGGAGGACTTACCGCTTTCTTTTACCAAGGGATCGCTAGAGTAGTGGGACATGACCTGAAGAATACTTATGACAAGAGTGAAGACTTTGAAATTGAAAATATAATAAGAGGCATGGAAAGGACCCGGCAGGTTGCCTCTCCACCGCTTCCTTAAATCAAATATATACCATGCAGTCCATTTACAATTTTCATGCTTTAGAATTCAATGGTGAGAAAAAATCTCTCGGGGATTACCATGACAAAGTATTGCTAATTGTAAATACAGCTAGTAAATGTATGTTTACTAAGCAGTATAAGGGGTTGGAAAAACTTTATCAGAAGTATAAAGACAAAGGATTCGAAATCCTCGCTTTCCCATCAGACAATTTTAATCATCAAGAACCGCTCACAGGCATACGCTTGGAAACATTTTGCCGGCTACAACAGCAAGTTACTTTCCCTGTTTTCAAACGGACGCATGTCGTGGGGGAATATGTGGACCCACTCTTTAAATACCTTTCTCACAAAGAACTCAACGGCAAATTTGATTGCAGGCCACTTTGGAACTTTCATAAGTATCTCATCAATAGAAAAGGAGAGGTAGTTGACTATTTTTATCCTTTCACAGGCCCCAATACTGCTAGATTGCATCGTAAGATTGAAACATTGCTAAACGAATAATGACAATATCGTGAAGGTAAAATTCATACCTTTGTCAACAACTGTAAATGATGTTGCAACATGAAGTTAGATTTATTGGTTATGACCGTGCATCCTGACGATGCCGAATTGGGAGCAGGCGGTGTTATTGCAAAATATGTTGATGAAGGAAAAAAGGTGGGAATTGTCGACCTAACACGAGGTGAACTAGGCACCCGTGGCACAGCCGAAACGAGAGCCTACGAAGCTGCCAAAGCAGCTGCTATTCTAGGTGTCAGTGTTCGTGAAAACTTAGGTTTAAGAGACGGTTTTTTTGAGAATCGTGAGACTGAGCAATTGGAAATTATTAAATCAATCCGAAAATTCTGTCCCGATATCGTTATTACAAATGCACTATCCGATCGGCATCCTGATCATGGAAGAGCTAGCCAGTTGGTCAATGATGCGCTTTTTTTAGCAGGTTTAAGGCGCGTCGAGACGACCTTGGATGGTCATATACAGGAGCCCTTTAGACCACGTCTACAGTTACAGCTTATACAAGACTTATTCATAAAACCGGATATTGTGATTGACATTACTCCCTATTGGGATGTTAAGGAGCAGTCTATATTGGCATACAGCACCCAATTCAATTCTGTAGGGGAGGAGGATGGCCCACAAACTTATATTTCAAATCCTGATTTTATGAGTTCCACAAAAGGTAGGGCCCAGGAGTTGGGACGCAGCATACAAGCCAAATATGCAGAAGGCTTTACCTCACGCAAAATACTGGGCGTATCGGATCTATTTCAATTGGTATAGCCTAAAAAAAAGACAGCTTTCTTTTTAGATTTTACATTTTTGAGTTAGCTAAATATGTGCAAATCTGCAGGTATGTGCCAAAGTATAATTGCGTATCAATACAAATTTGACTAAGTTTAAAGGTCGTTTTGGTGTAACAGAGTAATCTATGTTTTTCGTATAGCTGATGCAAAAATCCAATAAACAAAATGTCTTCAAGACTCAGATTGCTAGTTTTAAGTACGCGCTTGAAGGACTTGTCTTGCTCTTTGGGAAAGAGCGCAATGCAAAGATACACTTGATAGCAGCCGCCTTAGTAGTGGCTTTTGGCTTCCTGCTAGAGATCTCGATGTTAGAGTGGTGTATGGTCATACTCTGCATTTCGCTAGTAACGGCTTTGGAAGGGTTGAACACTGCATTGGAGCATTTGTCCAATACGGTAACTAAGGAATATCACCCCAATATCAAAAAAGTAAAAGATATAGCAGCGGGAGCCGTATTCATTGCAGCTCTCGGAGCGCTAGCGGTAGGGCTGATTATATTCTTACCCAAATTAATATCCACCCTGCTTCACTGATTTTAGTATCTGTTAGGAATATTGCCTAATGGCACCTTATTCACTATCTGTGACCGCCATTTTCTTTTAGGTGTATATTTACTTGCGTCCTTCATCCCTTTAGATTGAATATTGGCCTTCTTGGCTAGCGTCACATTAATATTCTGGGCGTGATACCCTTTCTACGTCTATTCAGCTTTACATTTCATACATCTTGACGTTTAAGAGCGCCCATAAATTAAACCCTTCCTGATTTTAGGAAAATTTTAACTCATTTATTAAATAATGTTAAATTATTGATTTCGTATTATTTTTAAATAAATGTACGCTATATTTACGAATAGTTCGTAAAACCTATTCTGAATTATGGTAAAATATCTGGTATTCTTCCTCGCGGCGTGCCTCTGTAGTACGGTCATGGCCCAATCTAAGCTAATTGTGACTGGGACGGTCATAGATTCCAAGGACAAAACTGCACTTGAAAGGACTTCTATTGTCTTGCTGAACGCAAAAGATTCTATTTTAGTCAACTTTGCTAGAGCAAATCCCGATGGTAAATTCACACTTTCCAATGTAGATACTGGGCACTACCAGTTGATTGTCAATTATCCGCAGTATGCGGATGTTGTCAAAGACATCAAGATCACAGATCAACCTGTAGACCTTGGCAAAATCGAGCTGTCCAAAGCCGCAATTTTATTGGAAGAAGCGCAGGTCACAGGCAAGATTCCGGTTGTCATTAAAGGGGATACGGTAGAGTATGATGCGGCTAGTTTTAAGGTAGAGGAGGGTGCTAAAGTTGAGGGGCTCTTGCGTGTACTCCCCGGCGTCACTGTCAATCCAGACGGCTCTATTACAGCACAGGGAAAGACTGTCAAAAAAGTACTTCTTGATGGTGAAGAGTTTTTTGGCGATGACCCCACATTAATCACTAAAAATATAAGAGCAGATATGGTATCGAAAGTTCAGGTTTATGAAAAGAAGTCTGAACTTGCAGATCGTACGGGTATTGATGACGGTGTGCGCGATCAGACGATAGATATAAAACTCAAGGAAGACAGTAAGAAGGGGGCGTTTGGTGAGTTATCAGCAGGCCTAAGTCCGGATAAATACTACAGTGCTACTGGCGTAGTCAATCGATTTAAAGGCGCGCAAAAGATTGCTGTTTTCGGAACTGCGGGCAACGAGGGAACGGTTGGATTGGGGTTTTTCTCGAATCAAAAGTTCGGAGTAGGTAGCTCTTCCATGGAGACAATGGATGGTGGCATCTTCATAACGAACAACGACGATGATAGTTTCAGTGGTAGATTTGAAGGCAATGGGGTGCCAAAGTCCATAAATACAGGGGCTAGCTATTCAGATAAGACAGCAAATAGCAAGCATAAAATCAATGCCAATTATAAATATTCCCGTCTTCAAGTAGACAACAATAACCGGACATTCATGCAAAATGAATTGCCAGGCTTCTCACGTATTGAAAATAACGAATCCACGACCAACAACCTCACCCAAGGGCACAATACGAATGTGAAGTATGATTTACAGTTGGATTCGAGTTCAACGATGACCTTTACGCTTGGTTATAAGAACAGTAATAGAGAGAATCGTTCTTCCTCCAACGGTTTGGAGCAATCCTTAGAATATGACCCCATCAACAAGTCTATAGGTCGCTCTTTCGAAGAGGCCAAATCAGATAATGTAGACTTCTCAACATATTACACCAAGAAATTTGCCAAACCCAAAAGATCGTTAACATTCAAGATATCAGCAAATAGCAGTGATCAAGATAGCAGAAACCAATATTTTTCCAGTGTTGAATATCTCAAAAAAGACAGTATTGATATCGTGGACCAGTATAAACACAATCTTTCCGACAATAAAGGGTGGAGTGCATCGGTCAATTATTCTGAGCCCATTACCAAACGCCTTACGGCAACTGTAGGCTATGAATATAACGACAACCGGAGCAAATCGCTTAATCAATCCTTCGATCGCGACCCGATTACGCAAGAGTATACCAATCTAGATGAGGATGTTTTGAATGATATACGCTACAAATACAATAGAAATACGGGAAACCTGGGGTTCAATTATGTATCGGACAAGACCACAATCAATCTGACCAATAGAGTGACGGCATCTCGTAATTTCCGAAATGACTACGTTGACCAACGTATATTGGATATTGATCAACTTTCGTACAATCCAAACTTGAACATTAACTACAAGCTGTCCAAGAGTAAAACGATCCGACTTAATTATTATGGAAATACTATCCAACCCAACTTAAACCAAATTCTTCCCCTTCGGCAAAATACCGATCAAAAAACCACATTTTTACCAAATGAAGATTTAGAAGCTGGTTTCAGAAATACCGTTTCAGTTTCCTACAACTCGTTCAAGCAACTCAAGCAACAATATTTCTATGTAAGTATCTATCTGGGCAATACCAGTGACAATATCACCTCATTTGTGACGATCGACCCAACAACCGGCATGCGTACCCTGCAATATGTAAATGTGTTTGACAAGAAAAATTTAAATGGAAGTATATATGGAAGTTTTGATTTCAACCTGAAGAAGAAATATAGTTTGAAGTCCTCCGTTGGACTATCGCTCGATTATAATGCAGGATACAACTATATCACCGCAACAACCTCTTCCCCAGAATTGAATCTTGGAAAATCCGTCAATTATTCTGCAAATATTGGATTCAATCGGCATGTTGAGCGCGGCTTTACCTTTTATACCAATCTCAGACCTGGAGTTTCGTTCATGAGTTCAAGCGTTCAACCCCAAAATAATAGTAAAGCTTTTACATTCAGGAGTTTTAGCAATGTCAGTTACCTGTTCTCAAAAGAATATAAAGTCGCAATAGACATGGATCAAGACTATCAAGCCGCCACTTCTGTCTTCAATAAAGCAATCAACAATTACTATGTCAATGCATACGTATCAAAGAAATTCTTTAAGGACAAGAGCCTCGAGACAAGGCTATCCGTCAATGACTTATTCAACCAGCGGAATGGCATCCGAAGAAGTCAGTCGGGGTCAACATATACGGAAACTCAAAATGACGTAATCAATAGATATTTTATGTTCAAAGTCATATACAATTTTACAACAATGAAAGGAGGGAGCCAAAAATGATTAAGCAAGCAATCCTAGTAATCTGCATCCTGTTTTCGCTTCTCGTTCCTCAATCTGCAAGTGCGCAGTACGCGTTTTTCGCGGATAATGGGACGGTTACATATGAACGAAAACTACATCTTCACAACTATATTAAAACTCAACTCAAGCGCACCGATCAGAACCATGTCTTTTCTAAGATGTTCTTAGAAGATCTCCTAAAAAATGGGCCTGCTGAAGTTGTTACCAAAAACACATTAAAATTCAGCGACCAAGAGACCTTCTTTGAAAATTTGGTTGAAGAATATCCAGCTACTTATCGCAATATTATCCGTAACCGAGAATACTACAGCGAATCCAAGACCTATGTCAATTTTAAGAACAAAACGTTCAAAAAGCTGCTTCCTTTTGGTGACGATGAATTATTGATGGTAGATTCTATCCCTACAGTAAAGTGGAAATTCACCAACGAGTACAGGACTATTGCTGGTTATGATTGTAGGCGAGTCAATGGCGTTATACAAGACTCTATTTATGTTGTGGCATTCTACACGCCCCAAATTCCTATTTCTGGAGGCCCGGAGTTGATTAATGGTCTTCCCGGGATGATATTGGGTGTAGCCATCCCCGAACTTAATCTCAATTATTTTGCTTCCAAGGTCGAGCTGAACAATAGTCCTGTCCCGACATCCTTGACCAAGAATAAGAAGATAGTGCCGGAGACAAAACAACAAGCCACCGAAAACTTAAAAAAACTTATGAGCTGGCTTTCGAACCGAGATTTTATGAGAATGTTCTTATAATCTCGCTATTCAGACATAGCGTATGTCAAGAGGTTATTAAGAGATAAACCCCTTGACATACTGTCTAGTTATTTCATGTTGAGGATTGAGCAAGATTTGCTCTGTTGGTCCAAACTCTAGAATTTCGCCATTGTATACAAATGCAATGTAATCCGACACGCGTCTTGCTTGACGTAGGATGTGCGTCACCAGTACAATCGTGTAATCCTTTTTGAGCTCGATTAGTAGGTTTTCAATCGTCTGCGTTGATACGGGGTCCAAGGCTGAAGTAGACTCGTCCCCAAGGATGATCTCGGGTTCTACAGCTAGTCCGCGAGCCAAACATAGGCGTTGTTGCTGGCCGATAGATAGTCGTGTAGCAGACTGGTCGAGCCTGTCCTTCACCTCTTCCCACAGTCCCACATTCCGAAGTTGGTCTTCCACTATTTTATTCAATTTCTTTTTATCCCTCACCCCATGTATACGTGGTCCATATGCAATGTTGTCAAAGATTGACATAGGCAAAGGGAATGGTTTTTGGGAAAGAAGGCCCATTTTTTTTCGGATATGTGTAACCTCTGCACCTTTTGCATAGATATCTTCTCCATTTACCAATACGGATCCCTTTACCTCAACTCCCTGCGTATCGTCCAATAAACGATTGAGCGTTTTCAAAAGTGTCGTTTTACCACAACCCGAAGGTCCGATGATAGACGTTACAGAGTTGTTTGGCAGTGCAAGATTGATGTTTTTCAGGATATGATTGCCCTCCATGTATACATTGAGATCCTTGATCTCCAAATGAGGCATTCCCAAGGCTTTTATATCTTGTGTTTCTTCTGTTTCGCTTGTAGGATATGTGTACATAAAACGATGGTTAAAATGATAAATGATAGTATGAGTGCGGAAGCATACGCTCTACCTTGCACTTCTGGAATAGGACTACTTAATTGAAAAAAAATAGCCAATGGCAGAGTAGCAGCCGGTTCATCAATATATTTTGGAAGATTATCGCTGAATCCAGAGGTTAGTAGCACCCCGGCAACATCTCCTATAGAGCGACCAAATGCAAGCAAGATAGCTGTTAGAATGCCTGGCTTGATATAACGGATAAAGATTTTAGCGACCTCCCAGCGGGTCGTGCCCAAAGAGAGTGTTACATGTTTAAGGTCTCCTGGTATTGTTTTGATAAGCTCATCCACCGTACGTACTACGATTGGCAATGTCAAGAATGTAATGGTGATTATCCCGCCAAGTAGCGACGCCCGGATACCCATCCACACCATTAAGCTAAAAGCGACTGCCCCGTAGACAATGGAAGGTATGCCAAACAAAACGTCAAAAAGCAGCTTTGATAACCTAGACAACCTAGATCCCGCTCGGATATATATATTCATATATATTGCAATAGGTACCCCAATAAGCGTAGCCAAAAAAGTCGCGGCCCCTGCTAAATACAAGGAGCCTAATATCGCATTCAATACACCTCCCTCTTTGCCTATGTAGAATCCGCCTTGCGGCACCTGTGATACCATTTCCCAAGATAAGTAGGGTAGCCCCTTGTACAGGATTGTTCCCAATATGAAAAATAAGGAAGCCGTCACCGTCATTCCTGATAAACGCATAAACAATTTTGCAATGCGTTCTTTTAGAAGTCTTGTTTTCACACTAGCCATTATATTTCCCTTCCAATTTATTCAAGATTAACCTAGATACCAGGTTGAACAATAATATGATCACAAATAGCAGCAATGCTGCAAACATCAATGCCGAATCGTAAAGTGGTATCGACATCATTTCTCCAAAGTTATTTGCTATCAATGCAGGTATGGGGTATCCGGCATCAAAGATAGAAGTTGGTATCTTAGGTACATTACCGCATACCATTAGCACCGCGATGGTCTCCCCAAAAGCTCTGGAAATAGCCAATACCGCTGCAGCAATGATTCCAGGCTTTGCCTTTATTAAGGTCACATGTTGAATAGTCTCCCATTTTGTGGCGCCTAGTGATAAAGACGCGGATTTCACCTCGTAAGGAATCGTTTGCAACACTTCTACCATTATACTGATCATGATGGGGAATATCATTACAGCAAGCACAATACCTCCAGCCAATACACTATACCCCGATGTATGGATACCAAACATGGGCGCTATGTATTCCTGTATCGCTGGTACAACAAAAAGTACACCCCATACTCCATATAGTACTGGTGGGATCGCTGCAAGGGTATTCACCAAAGGCAGCATCATATTCTTTAGCGACACGGTGGCATATTCTGTTAAGTATACAGCTGTCAAAATACATAGCGGCGTAGCAATTACCAATGCAATCATTGTCACGGACAATGTGCCCATTATAAACGGCAGGAATCCAAAATTTCCCTTCATAGGTGACCACACTTTTTGGGTCAGTAAAGAGATGATATTGGTGGATTCAAATAACGGGATTGATTTGATGGACAACCCTATACCGATTAGCGCAACAATGGAAATCGACAAGATTAGCAGTACAAATGTCGATCGTTGTATAATTTTGTCTTTTAGAAGTCTACTATTGAACATTTTGTATTTTTTTCAGTTCTATATCTACAACATCTTGATGAAGTGGTACATATCCATTTTCAAGCAAGATACTCTGGGATTGCTTTTCCAAAACAAAAGCGATGAATTTTCTAATCAATGCAGACTCCGGTTTGCCACGGGTCACAAAAGTTAGATTTCTAGAAGGAGGAGAGGGATATCTACCTTTAGACACCGCCTCCGTTAGGTCGTCGATCGAACGGTAGAAGCTTTCTTCTTCATCAATTTTTCCATTTTCATTCAGATCTAACGGCAGTACGTCTATATCCTTCGCGACCTTTTTCGTTTTCAGGTCATATACGTAGTTTATATTGTTAAATCCGATGGCATTTGGAGCGTCCTTGATGGCTTGTGCAATACCAGGGTCGCCGAATATACCGACACCACTTAAGTCCTCTTGCTTATGTCCTAGGAAGTTTGCCCAAGTTTCAGCGGCTCCGGCGGCATCAGAGCGCACATAGATGGCTATAGGCTCCTTAGTCAACCTTGCATCCAGTTCATTCCATGTTTTATATTTTTTCAATACAAAAAGATTCTCCAATTCAATCTTTGTCACTCCTCGCTCCATGAGAATGGCGTAATTCGGATGGTTGCTATTGATGGTGCAGATTACAGCATCCTTTGCTACATGAATAGGATAAGCATGTCTTTCGATCTCCTGTGGATGCAAATCCCGAGACACTAATCCAATGTCGACCATTTCTGTTAGCGCATCTGCAATTCCTTTTCCTGCGCCACCTGCTGAAATGTTAAATCGTACATGAGGATGTATTTTCTTGAAATCTTCACTCCACAAGACCACTAATGGATACAAAGCAAATGCACCTGAAACGGATATATTACCCTCATATCCTCTTTCCTCACTATATCCACTCTTGGTTTTTGGAGCGCATGAATATAATATCAGTATCATTAACACACTATACAACAGTGTTTTACGTGTTATTTTATGCATTTACTTAAAGTCTATAGAAGTAATCATGTATATTTTATAACGACAAATATATATTAAATTGGTAGATATTATAGTTTTTATGATTTTTATTTTTAAATTTGATCCGTCGACACCAGTTTCGATAATTGAATAAATCAAAAAAGGGTATGCAAAGTTTCCGTACAGAATTAGAAAATCCAGTAGTGGAGCAGGAGATCATTGATCTTGAGAAGAAAATCCGACTTTTTAAAGAGGGTAAGGTGCCTGATGAAAAGTTTAGATCCTTAAGGTTAGCCAGAGGAATATACGGCCAACGTCAGCCTGGCGTGCAAATGGTTCGTATTAAATTGCCTTTTGGAAAAGTTACATTTAAGCAATTGACCAGGATAGCAGATGTTTCGGATGAATATGCTAGCCGCAATCTTCATTTCACCACAAGGCAAGATATTCAAATCCATTACGTCAGTTTAGATCGCACTCCAGAGTTGTGGGCCAAACTTGCAGAGGATGATATTACATTACGTGAAGCATGCGGTAATACAGTACGCAACGTGACCGCTTCACCTACCGCTGGGATTGACCCAAAGGAACCATTTGATGTTTCTCCTTACGCACATACCACTTTTGAATATTTCTTAAGAAATCCAGTATGCGCAGAGATGGGACGTAAGTTTAAGATTTCTTTTTCTTCAAGCGAAGACGATACTGCATTCTCCTATATCCATGACCTTGGATTTATCCCTAAAGTGAAACATATTGATGGTCAGGAATATCGTGGGTTCAAGGTTTTGCTAGGAGGAGGGTTAGGATCCCAGCCTTTTTTGGCAAGTGTTACCCAAGAATTTCTTCCCGAAGACGAACTGATTCCTTACATAGAAGCTTCTCTACGTGTGTTTGACCGTCATGGCGAACGCAACAATAGAAATAAAGCGCGGTTTAAATACCTCATCCAAAAACTTGGTCTCGAAGAAGTACTTCAGCTCATTGAAGCTGAAAAAATAGCCAATAAAGTGAAGCGTTACGAGATTGACCGCACGCGCATCATACAGCCACAAGCTCCAAATACTGAGCTATTGGATGCCTTGGACATGAGTAATTCGGCAGCTTACACCGTTTGGAAAGAAACCAATACTTTTTTGCAAAAGCAAGAAGGGTATTTCGGGGTTTTTGTAAAGGTCTCCACTGGCGATCTTCCAACAGAAAAATCCCGTAAGCTAATCGCTGGTTTAGAAGGGCTTATTGCAGACGACATTAGGGTCACGCAGAATCAAGGTATTCTACTCAAATATGCGACTGAAAGATCTCTTCCTCACATTTTCAATCTGCTTACAGCGTTAGATCTTGCGTCTCCAGGCTTTGAAAGCACGGCCGATGTCACCACTTGCCCCGGCACAGATACGTGTAATCTGGGTATTTCCAACAGTACAGAAATGGCTCGCGTCATCGAAGGTTATATTCAAGAATTCCACCAAGATTTTATTTACAATCGTCGATTGAAAATCAAGATTTCGGGATGTATGAATTCATGTGGGCAACATGGCCTTGCACACATTGGTTTTCATGGGAGCTCTGTCAAGGCCAATGGTAAAGTGGTACCCGCAGCACAAGTGATGATAGGCGGAGGTACAATAGGTGATGGTCTCGGTAGAGTAGCTGAGCGAATCATCAAAGTGCCCACCAAAAGAGTACTGCATGTAGTCGACCTCGTACTTAATGACTATAAGAAACAAACTGTAGAAGGCGAAGACTTCCATGATTATTACGATCGTCAGGGAAAGAATTATTTCTACACCCTACTCAAGCCATTAGCTGACTTGACCACCTTGAGCGATGACGAATATATCGATTGGGGACATCAGGAGACCTTTGCAACTGCAATTGGAGTAGGAGAGTGCGCGGGGGTTGTAATTGATTTAGTCGCCACGCTCATTTATGAAGCGGAAGAAAAGATTACGTGGGCAAAATCATCTTTTGAAGATGGGAAGTATGCCGATGCAATCTATCATGCATATAATGCTTTTGTACAATGCGCAAAAGCACTTTTATTGGAAAAAGGAGTAAATGTCAGCACACAAAATGCCGTCATTCAGGAATTTGACACACATTTCGTTGAAAACAAAGAATATGATTTTGAGCCGAGTTTCGCTGAAATAGTGTTACAAATAAGTAAAAACGAACCCACACCGGAGTTTGCAAAAAAATACTTAGAAAAGTCTATTCTCTTCTTTAGCGAAGTGTATGCCCGAAAAAATCTTGTACAGGCAGACTAAAATAAAAAAATGCGTATGCATACAGACTTAATCTGTACAGCTGTCAAAAAATAGATATCATAGACTAAAGATGTAAATAATCGTCTAACTTTTATTTACACCAGTCCTCAATAAGCCGATAAGGCTGTTAATAAAGAATACAATGAATACAAAACCAAAGGTTACATTAGTAGGAGCTGGTCCTGGAGACCCAGATCTCATCAGCGTTAAAGGACTGAAGGCCATCCAGCATGCAGATGTAATACTTTATGATGCGTTGATCAGCGGTGAGCTACTCGATCATGCAAAAGTAGATTGCGTCAAGATATATGTCGGAAAGCGCGCTGAACAGCTTTCATCGTCTCAGGACGAAATCAACAGTTTACTTGTTGATTATGCCCGACATTATGGGAATGTAGTCCGTTTGAAAGGTGGAGACCCCTTTGTCTTTGGAAGAGGTGGTGAAGAAATAGATTACTTACGCAAACACAATATCGATACGGACGTCATTCCGGGAATTTCATCCTCCATTGGACTCACCGGTCTCCAACAGATCCCATTAACCTATAGAGGTATAAGCGATAGCTTTTGGGTTATTACAGGTTCCAGATCCGATGGTTCTATTTCTCCAGATCTCGATATCGCAGTACGTTCTAATGCCACTGTAGTCGTTCTCATGGGATATGGCAAACTGAGAGAGATTGTCGCGCTTTACCAACAAAATAATAGAGGCAATCTTCCAATCGCGCTGATCCAAAATGGTTCATTACCCAACGAAAAAGTTGTGCTCGGCCGAATAGATAACATTCTAGACGAATCTCAGGAGAAAAGGGTTGGAGTGCCTGCCATCATTATATTAGGAGAAGTGGTGGCTAAGCACCAAGAATTTAGCAGAATCAAACAACAGGCGTTAGCCCTTTAAATGAATACATTATTCCCCATATTTATTAAGCTGGACCAGGTCCAGACACTCTTGGTAGGGGGTGGGAATGTAGCACTTGAAAAATTACAAGCACTGGTTCAGCAAAATTCGGCCGTCCAACTCACCATAGTAGCCAAAGAAGTGTCTACGGCAGTCCACTTACTGGCCGAAGGGTACGCAGGTATAAATATCCAAGTGCGCCCCTTTAACTCTGCGGATTTAGATGGAAAGCAGTTGGTAATTGCAGCAACCAATAATCCAGTACTTAACGAAGAGATAAGGGAGTGCACCCGTGCCCGAAACATTCTTTTGAACGCAGCGGACAAACCCGATCTTTGCGATTTCTATCTAGGGTCTATCGTTCGTAAAGGAAATCTCAAGGTCGCAATTTCAACCAATGGCAAGTCGCCAACGATAGCCAAGCGACTCAAAGAGCTGTTGAATGAAGTTCTACCGGAAGAAATCGACGAGACGTTAGAACTAATGAGCCAACTTCGAGATCGCTTGAAAGGAGATTTTGACGAAAAAGTAAGAACATTGAATGCCCATACCAAAAGTTTGATTGGAAAAGATGAAGATTAAGGAACTAAAACAGAAATTGGAAGGTAAACAAGGAGTTGAATTACTCCAAGATATTTGTACCCTTTTTCCGGGGCAGGTTATTTTCTCGACCTCATTTGGCATCGAAGATCAAATTGTCACGGAGTGGATAGGTCGAAATCATTTGGATATTAGGATCTTTACCTTGGATACAGGCCGGCTATTCAAGGAAACGTACTCTTTGTGGAGTCGGACACTCGAGCGCTTTTCAGTGCCCATCCATACATATGCCCCAAACCAAGATCTCTTAGAAGAGTTTGTAACACATAAAGGTCCAAACGCGTTTTACGAATCTGTGGACAACAGAAAAGAATGTTGTCATATTCGAAAAATCGAACCCTTGCGACGCGCATTAAAAGGTTATCAGGTTTGGATTACAGGAATTCGGGCAGAGCAATCAGCCAATCGCCATGATATGGAATATATTGAATTTGATGAAGGCAATCAGATTATCAAGATACATCCGTTATTTGAGTGGACTTATGAAGCGGTAAGATCATATGTCAAGGCCCAAAATATCCCCTACAATACACTGCACGACAAGGGATTTCCTAGCATTGGCTGCCAACCTTGTACAAGAGCTGTACAAGAAGGAGAGGACTTCAGAGCGGGCCGTTGGTGGTGGGAAGACCAAAGTAAGAAGGAGTGTGGATTACATATTACAACAAAATAAAAAAAGTAGAATCGATTTATGGATTATTTAGATCATTTGGAGGCTGAGGCCATTTATATCCTTCGTGAAGTAGCAGGTCAATTTGAAAACCCCGCACTTTTATTCTCTGGAGGCAAAGATTCTATTACCTTGGTACATCTTGCAAAGAAAGCATTTAGACCAGGGAGGTTCCCGTTTCCATTGGTGCATATTGACACGGGACACAACTTTCCTGAGACCATTGAATTTCGAGATTGGTTAGTAGAGCAATTGGGAGAAAAACTTATCGTAGGACATGTGCAAGAGAGCATAGATCAAGGTCGCGCTGTCGAACAAACGGGGAAAAATGCAAGTAGAAATGCCTTACAGACCGTTACCCTATTAGATACCATCGAGAAATACCAATTCGATGCCTGTATCGGAGGTGCTAGACGTGACGAAGAAAAAGCTCGAGCAAAAGAACGCATATTCTCTGTACGAGATGAATTTGGACAATGGGATCCAAAGCGTCAACGTCCAGAATTATGGAACTTACTGAACGGAAAAATCAATAAAGGTGAAAATGTCCGTGTTTTTCCTATTTCCAATTGGACTGAGTTAGACGTTTGGAATTATATCAAAAGAGAAAATATCGCGCTTCCGAGTATATACTTCAGCCACGAACGTGAGGTCATTACCAGAAATGGACAATTGATGGCTGCAGCACCTTTTATGGGAATAGATGATGAAGATCTAGTCGAAGTTAAATCGGTACGTTTCAGAACAGTAGGTGATATGACTTGTACTGCTGCAGTAGATTCCAAAGCCGTTGAATTAGACGATATCATTGCCGAAATAAAAGCTTCTACGGTAAGCGAGCGTGGAGCTAGAATGGATGATAAAGTCTCAGAGGCTGCCATGGAAGAACGTAAAAAAC
Organism: Sphingobacteriaceae bacterium DW12; assembly: GCA_000783305.1. Classification (GTDB taxonomy): domain Bacteria; phylum Bacteroidota; class Bacteroidia; order Sphingobacteriales; family Sphingobacteriaceae; genus Sphingobacterium. The sequence goes on from JROE01000001.1 coordinate 118,652, forward strand.
AGGGCTATTTCTAAATCTATAATAGCAAATACAAAGAGAAGTACGTAACTAGATCAGGGTCATCCAAGCTTAGCAGCAATAACATGGCCGCATTTAAGACTCAAGACTAATAAAAAGAATGAACATACTCAAATTTATAACCGCTGGTTCGGTGGATGATGGAAAGAGCACCTTGATTGGTCGTTTACTCTATGATACCAATTCGATATTGGACGACCAACTGGAAGCTATACAAAAAGCAAACCGCAAAAATGATGACGGTACAGTTGATTTAGCTATTTTAACAGATGGATTGAAAGCCGAACGTGAACAAGGGATTACCATCGATGTAGCTTATAAGTATTTTCAGACGGAGAAGCGCAAATTTATCATTGCCGACGCTCCTGGACACATACAGTATACACGCAATATGGTTACAGGTGCGTCCAATTCAGATTTGATTATTGTGCTGGTTGACGCGCGTAAAGGTATTATTGAGCAGACAAAAAGACATTCTTTTTTAGCAAAGTTACTATCGCTCAAGAAAGTATTGGTATGCGTCAATAAGATGGATATGGTGGATTATGAACAAGCCGTATTCGAAAATATCAAACATGATTATGAGCAGCTAGCGGCCCAATTAGGCCTATCTGAGGTCGATTATATTCCCGTATCAGCTCTTCGAGGAGATAATATTGTAAATAATTCTTCTTCAATGAATTGGTATACTGGACCTGCATTGTTAGATTATCTTGAAACCATTACATTTGAGCACAGTAAATCCGAAAATTGGCGATTCCCTGTTCAATGGATTGTGAGGCCTCAAACAGAAGATTTACATGACTATAGGGGTTACGCTGGTAGGGTAGTAGGCGAGGGGCTTTCCGTTGGAGACCGAGTACTCATTATGCCCTCGGGAACTTCCAGCCGAATCGAATCCATAGAGCTGGCCGAAAATCAAATCAGTGAGGCCCAAGATGGCCAATCGGTTATTATACATTTGACGGATGATGTAGATATCAGTCGGGGCGACATCATCGTGTCGGCCGAAAATCCAGCTTTAGCTGAACGCAATCTTATTGCCAATATCTGTTGGTTTGATAATAAGCCTCTAGATACCAATCAAGTATATTTGCTGCAAAATCACAGCAAGCTTACCAAAGTCAAGATTTACGAGATCGTACACAAAATCGATATCAATACACTTCAAAATCTATATAACGAGCCAATTGCCCTTAACGATGTTGGCAAAGTCTACATTAAGGCTGCAGAGGATATTATTTTTGACAAATCTTCCGACAACCCTGAAAATGCAAGAACAATTATCATAGATCCACGGACCAACTTGACCGTCGGCGCATTGATATTGGAAGACGTTGCATAAGGTTTCTATATTCTTATTCCCTTCATGATTCCCTGTATACAATTGTGATACTTGTACTATACACAATTGTATACAGGGATTACGAATGAGTAGGGTGCTTCTTTATTTTTCATAATTTTCTATTTAACATAATATAAATTATATGGCTTTATAATATTGTTATATATACGGCTTAAGGAATTGTATATAAGTGATGCGTTCTTCAGGTTGTTGCTTCGCGTATTTAATTATTGTCCAAACCATTCTTATCTTGTACATTAATCAAAATGTCAAATGAGTTCTTTACAGCGAAAGCTTTGAAAAACTTTAAGACTTTAGTTTAACAGATGAGCAAGTATAAAAGCAGCTCAAAGTCGGCTCTAATAATATGCTCAATTCATGAAGTTGTCTTTTCACTTGTAGCAATTTTTGCCAGTCTATCGTTGCTGGCAACCACAGTGTAATAGTCCGCGCAATTCGTAACAGGTAAATCGGTTATACTAAAAATACAATCCCTTTCCGAAGCAAATGGAAAAGGGATTGTAAAAACTTGCAAACCAATAGTTATTAATGGGAATGTTCGCCAGAATTCGTCATCTTAGCCAAAAGGAAAAAAGCACCTTTTTGTACAATCTTCGTGTCCTGACCAATCTCTTTCGTAGGAATGATGCTCGTGTATCCGCCCGAGGACACACCCTTTACTACCGAGATACGTTCATACACCAGTTGTTTTTCTTCTGAGACAGTCTTATCAGCGTGTGTATGTGCATGCTCTTCGGTCTCGTGCCCGTGTTCATGATGCTCTTCCTCTCGATGCGCATCCGTCAGTATAAATATAAAATCCTGCCCTTGGAAACTAACAATTGATTCATTAGGCACAGCCTCCACTTGATTGTCCGATGTAATTAAGTTGGCCTGCACTTGCATGCCGTTGATCAAGCCTGATTTGTCACCTAGTACTTGAGCATGCACCGCTACGGCATTCGTAGAAGCTTCAAATGCCTGTCCGATTTGATCGATTCGAGCCTCATACGATGTATTGGGATTATTGACCGTTGAGAATCGAATCTTTTGTCCCTTTTTGATTTTCCCTAAGTCCTTCTCGTACACAAAGACATCTACATGTAACGCATCATTATTGACCAGTTCGAGGATAGGACTTGACGCATCGACCTTGGAACCAATCTGCGCTGAGATAGTAGATACTGTGCCCGATATAGGTGCAATAATCGATACTTGCGAAGACAATTGAGTACTCCCCCCTCCTGCTGTCAACTGCTTAGAAAGGCTGCTACGCTGCGCTTTAAGGTTTGCCAGCTCCATTTCTACTTGCTGTAACCGCTTAAGTGGAGCGGCATTTCCTTCTACCAGCTCCTTTTGTCGTGCCACTTCGATTTCAGTTAGCCGAATCTGATTATTTGTCAATTGTAACTGTTCCTGCGTTTTGATAAGATCGGGATTATTAAGGATTCCAATCCGCTGTCCTTTTGTTACAAGGTCTCCCGGCTGCACAAATAACTGTTGCAATACGCCTCCAAAGACAGAAGTCACATATGCTTTCTTGTCATTCGGCACCGAAAGCTGTCCATTTAATACAAGGACATCGCTCAGCACCTGCTTTAATACAGAGGTGTAAGTCAGGCCTATTTGTTTCATCTGAGCCGCTGTTAACGTCGTAGTCGATTCATTTCCATGCTCACCTTCCTCATGCACTGTCTCTTCCTTATTCTGGGCCTTATCTCCGTCGCAACTACTCAGCCCTAAAAGCGGTACGCACAATAACAGTATATAAAATATATTGATTTTCATCTTTACTTGATTATGGATGTTTGAAAATATTGATAATTAACTACACTTCTGTTGTATAGATTAAGTGAGTTTAAATAATTGATTTTAATATCAATAGACTGTGTCAGGAACTGTATTAGTTCAGCATAGCTGATCTCTCCGCTTTGGTAACCCAAGTTGGCAGCTTTCATAATAGCTTCAGCCTGCTTTAGACCTGATTCTTCATAAAACTGGAGCTGCTTTTCATTTCGATTAATTTCCTTTTCTGCGTTTTTGACTTCAGCGTTTAGCGATTGCATCAGGACATTCAACTCTTGCTCTTGAATCTCGGATTCCACCTGCGCTGATTTGACTTTGTTACGATAGTAACCCGATGAAAATAACGGGAGATTCGCCGTTATAGAAAATCCGGTCAGCGGATTCTTTTGTCCCCAGAGACGTTGAGAAAATACGCGAGTGGAAAAATCTGGCATATAGTTCTTCTTTTCCACCAATATATTCGCATCGGCAAGTTCACGGTTTTTTTCCTGTACTTGGATAGACGGGTGCTCAGACAAGGAAATTGCGCCTGTCTTTACCCCAATCTTAAATAAATCCTTCTCATTAGGAAGCAAAAATTCATTCTGATTGAGAATGACACTAAAATTTTGTGCCGAAATCAATAGGTCTTGGTAATTCTGATTCAAAATAGCCTTATTTTCTTGCCATTTCGTTTCGGCTGCTATGCGTTCCAATCCAGCTGCTTCTCCCGTCTTAACCCGAAGGTCCGCAGCCTTGAAAAGCTCTTGATACGTGCTGTCCAGCCGCTTGAAAAGCTTCTGTCTAGCTTCCAAAAAAGATAGTTCATAGTAATTTAGCGATACAGTCTTTGTAATCTGGGCCTTCATCTCTTCCTGCTTAGCAGAAGCCACTTCGACATTTTTTTTCAAATATGCTTTTCGCGCATTGTAAAATCCAGGCCATGAAAAGTCTTGTGAAATACCCGCAAGCCAGGTTCCGTTGGCATCCAATGGCGAAAATTCTTCATTCTCCACAAACAGGCCCGTCTTTCCATCAAACGTCCGCTCGCTATCAATTTTTGATTGCTGGATCTCCAGTTCCGACCTCCGGAGATTTAGGTTGGCGGTCAAAGCTTGTTCTATAGCAGCCGACAATGTAATACGCTTGACATTCTCTTGTGCAAATGCCGTCATGCCGCCTATGGATAGAAATCCTAGAATCAGTACAATAAACCCCTTATTTAATGATTTTTTCATTGGATTTGTCTTGTGGAAAAAAAGAACATATAAACTTGGAAGTACGAAGAGTGTCAGTATTGTCGCCGAAATCAGGCCGCCAATTACTACAGTGGCCAGTGGCTTTTGTACCTCTGCTCCTGCCCCAGTACTGAGCGCCATCGGCAAGAAGCCAAGAGAGGCTACCGTGGCAGTCATCAATACCGGTCTTAGTCGCATTGTCGTTCCTCTCCACACCCGCTCCAGCACATCGCTCACCCCTTCTTTTTCCAGTTGATTAAATGTCGATATCAGCACGATACCATTCAGGACCGCCACTCCGAATAATGCTATGAATCCCACCCCAGCGGAGATACTAAATGGCATATCTCGTAATAAGAGGGCAAACACCCCGCCGATGGCACTCATCGGGATTGCCGTAAAAATCAGTATAGATTCCTTTACAGACCTAAATGTGAGAAACAGTAGCACAAATATAAGTAGCAATGCTGCCGGCACCGCAATTAACAGACGGTCGGAGGCCTCTTTTAGATTTTCAAAAGTCCCGCCAAAAGTATAGTAGTAGCCCGTTGGCAATATATTCAGTTGGCTCAATTTCCCTTGAATATCATTCACAACTGAAGTTACGTCACGATCCTGTATATTAAACCCAATCACCACTCTTCGCTTTCCCTCTTCTCTACTGATCTGGGCTGGCCCTTCCTTCATGGATATATCAGCCAATTGGCTCAACGGGATTTGTTCCCCGTCTCCAGTTAGTACCGGCAGATTTTTGACGTCTTCAATAGATGTCTTGTATGCACTATCAAGACGAACAACGAGGTCAAATTTGCGTTCATTCTCATATACAAATCCACTTCTGGTACCCGCAAAAGCCATGGATACCATATTGTTTACCGCATTCACAGATAGAGTATGTAGCGCCAGTTGCGCACGGTTGTATTCGATTGAGATTTGAGGCAATCCAGTTGTCCGCTCTACTTGCGGTTCGGATGCACCATTCACAGTCTGCACCACTTGCCCGACTTGATCGGCGAGCATTGCCAGTGTGTCGATATTCTCGCCAAAAATTTTAATGGCCACATCTTGCCTTACACCCGTCATTAGTTCATTGAAGCGCATTTGTATAGGTTGGGATGCTTCAAAAAATGTTCCTGGGATAACAGCCAAGGAGTCCATCATACGATCAGCAAGCCCCTTATAGGTATCACCATTTATCCATTCCTTCATAGGTTTGAGTGTGACAATCAGGTCGGTGGCTTCTGGGGGCATGGGGTCTGTAGGTATTTCTGCACTCCCCGTTTTACCCACCACTGTTTTCACCTCTGGGAATTTTTTAAGAATACGTGCCGCCTCCATTGAAGTCTCCACACTCTGTGACAGCGATGTTCCCTGTGGCAGGATACAATGGAATGCGTAGTCTCCCTCCTGAAGTTGCGGAATGAATTCACTCCCCATACGAGAGAAGAGAAAACCGGAAAAGGTAAACAACAATGCCGATGCGATAACTAATGACTTACGGTAGTAAACCGCTTTCTTGATCCAAGGTTGATACCAACCCTGCAGTTTAGCCATTAACCTATCCGCAAATGTAGTCTTGGTATGTGGTTTCTTAGACAAAAATAAAGCACTCATCATCGGGATGTAGGTCAAGGACAGCAACAATGCTCCTATGATAGCAAAACTAACCGTTTGCGCCATAGGCTTAAACATTTTGCCTTCAATCCCTACTAATGTCAGTATAGGAATGTAGACAATCAAAATGATGATTTCTCCAAATGCCGCGCTATTTCTAATTTTAGAGGATGATTGGTATACTTCCTCATCCATCTCTGATTGAGTTAGCGGCACTTGAGACTTGCGGAGGCCTAAATGGTGCATCGTCGCCTCCACGATAATCAATGAGCCATCTACGATTAGACCAAAGTCAATGGCCCCCAAACTCATTAAATTAGCGCTCACTCCAAATACTCGCATCATACCAAGGGCAAAAAGCATAGACAGCGGTATGGCAGATGCCACTATTAGCCCCGCCCTAAAGTTGCCCAAGAAAATGATTAAAACAAAAATCACGATCAGTGCACCCTCTATAAGATTTTTTTGAACGGTGCTAATGGCTCTATTTACCAGTTCAGTACGATCGGCAAATGCCTCTACAACTACATCTGAAGGAAGTGACTTTTCTATAACTTTGAGTTTTTCCTTCACGGCTGCAACCACCTCTGCACTATTCTCGCCCTTGAGCATCATCACCATCCCTCCCACGGCCTCTTTCTCTCCATTATAGGTCAATGCGCCATATCGTACAGCAGATCCCTCTCGAATTGTTGCGACATCCCTGACATAGATAGGAGTACCATTGCGCTTGCCAATAGCAATATTCTTGATATCATCCATATTGGAGATGAGTCCCACCCCACGTATGAAATAGGCATTGGGCTTTTTATCTATATACGCTCCTCCGGTATTTTGGTTATTTTCCGCTAACGCGTTAAACACATCATTGATGCCAAGCCCCATAGACCTAAGCTGATAAGGATTAATGGCGACTTCATATTGTTTGAGATTTCCTCCAAAGCTATTAACTTCAGCTACCCCTGGCGTACCGTAGAGTTGTCTGGCGACTACCCAGTCCTGCAATGTCCGAAGGTCGGATGGGCTATACTTATTTTCCGAACCTTTTGTAGGGTGAAGTACATATTGATATATTTCTCCTAGTCCAGTGCTTATTGGAGCCAATTCAGGCTTGCCCATTCCCTCCGGAATATTCTCTTCTGCCTCTTTAAGTTTTTCATTGATCAGCTGCCGGGCAAAGTAAATATCTACATCATCGTCAAATACCGCTGTGACCACAGATAGTCCAAAGCGCGATATGGACCTCAGTTCGATGAGATTGGGGATATTTGTTAGTTTTTGTTCAATAGGAAAGGATACGAATTGCTCTACCTCTTGTGTAGCAAGTGATGGTGAGCTCGTAATGATTTGAACTTGATTATTGGTAATATCAGGATTGGCATCTATAGGGATGCGCATGGCACTCCATACCCCCCATATAATAAGCGCTACAGTGAGTAGTCCGATTATAATCTTGTTACGGATACTAAATCGAATAATAGCATTCAACATATAATAACATTATTAATTGATGATCACTTACCCGTGAGTAAGTTAGAATTAAAAAAGCATATCCACAAGATTTAGAACATGGGGATACACGCAACTATTGATCATGCTATCTTGGGTGGTTGCCAGATGTTGAAGTAAGTGTCCAGAAAGGAAAAGCTATGATAAGCCAAGGGCTTATCCCGATATATGAGGTGTAATTCAAAAGAAAAATCAAGATGCTCAGCCATATTCATGGCTATGGAACAACAACCGCATACACATAGTGGTGAGCAATTATCCTTATGACCATGTTTGTCGGCTTGCTTTGTTCTATTCTCTTCATGGCTATGCATCTGTTCCCTAGCCGTGTGTTGGGTAGCCGCAACAGCATGATTGTCCTGGCAGGGAACGAGCGTCAGGGCAACAAAATAAAGGGTCAATATGTAAGCAAGTGCTTTCAATATTCTTGATTTACAGACAAAAGTAATAAAAAAAATGCAGGCTCATATTGACGATACCTAATATTTATTATATAATTACAGGGGAGCTATCATGCTATTTCCGTTCTCCGATAGTACAAGCTCTTCAATTAAATCTTAGATTTGTCTTTTCTTGGGTTCCTAGAATAATATCTTCGACCTTGTATATTCGTTATCAACATAAAAGAATCAACTATGAGAATACTCGCCGAACTACCCCATCCAGATTGCAAAATATCAATCTTCGGAATGAATCAAAAATTTATCATCAAGTTCGAACAAGGCGCACTTGAACAATCCTATAAGCTTGCTGAAACAGATGTTGTGGGCGGGGTAAATGGGGTTTTTGAAATATTGGATGAGACCTTTATCAACCATGTACTTGCTCAATTTTCATCCATGCGCACAGTTTTTATCGAAGCTTATCAAAGACATGAATAAACTATACATATAAAAACCATAATAGATTGAAAACCTTAATGATACAATAAATAAGCAACGGGTTCCAAATTTAATTTGGAACCCGTTGCTTATTTGGAATATCTTACAAATACTTAATCTACATTAAAAATAAATATAAATATCATAAAAAGTTAAATTACAGTCAATTATGTATTGAAACAGAATTAAATTTGGCAGCAATATTTAGCCAAATAAGTAAAAAAAAACTACTTTACCCATTTCCATATTCAAGTAAATACTGTACCAAATCAGGCACTCCTTCTGTAGCGGTTTTATCGATTACGATGGTACGAGAAGGCACAGTATACGTTCCGGCACACGGATCGATGATGTATATATCACAGGTCTCCTCTATTTCATATACCAAATTGGCTGCAGGATACACTTGCAACGAAGTGCCAATCACTATTAGGATATCCGCTCGCTTTGCCAATCGCACAGCATCTACCATAGCAGGGACAGCCTCACCGAACCAAACGATATAAGGTCGAAGCTGCGACCCCTCGCTACATCTTTCGCCCATTTTAATTTCATCACCTTGAATACGATAGACCAATCTCGGATCTACAGAAGACTGTGCTTTTACGATTTCCCCGTGTAGATGAAGAATTCTCACACTTCCTGCCCGTTCATGTAGGTCGTCTACATTCTGAGTGATAATGTCTACTTGATATTTTTCTTCCAACAGGACCAAAGCCATATGCGCAGCATTGGGTGTCGCTGCTAGACAAGATTTCCGTCGTTGATTGTAGAATTCTTGGACCAGTGGGGCGTTTTTCTTCCATGCTTCAGGAGTCGCTACATCCTCCACCCGATGCCCCTCCCAAAGCCCATCATGGCCACGGAAGGTTTTCAGGCCACTTTCTGCAGATATTCCCGCTCCAGTAAATACGACTATTCTCTTTTTCTCCATTTCACTTATAGATTGCTTTCTATTGCCCCTACCTTTTCCCGATAGAGATCGATCGGTTTGTCCAGCAAAACAGCAATTACGGTCATCGCACTATCCATTCTATCATGCGGAACATCTATGTATACGATTCCTGGAGTAGCACTCCAGTATAGCTTATTGTAAATGTCGTGCCCGATCATTGATCCTTCGCCAACCACCCGAATTCGAGCAATTGCATTTTTCAATCCCTTGATTGCAATCGGGCCACTCGGTGTTCCTTCTACAAATAGATACAAGGTCTGTTTGTCCTTTGAAAGGGCGCTCATTCCAGCATAATGGCCTTCTGGGGTACCTGCCCCCGTTTGATACAAAGATTCCGCATGCTTGCTGATCCAGCTTACCATTTTTGGGTTCGCTTTTTCCTGGCCCGGTAACTTCATATCCATACCATCAGCCGTCAACCCTGCATGATCAAGTAGATTATTTCCTCCATATAGATTTTGGACAAGCTGATAAATCGCAGTTTCCGTATTCGGATTATTGAGGACCGTTGCCAAGGTTGTATTCTGGGACTCCGGTTTGTTCACCTGCACCCGTTGATCAAAAGTCAAAGCCACAACTGTTACCGTTGGGTCGAACGCTGCATTTTTCAGGTCAATAGCCACTGTCTTGTTTTCTTGTTTAAAAGTCAGCTTAGTATTCTGCTGTCCAACAATACGCGCCGTTTTGACCTTAGATTCGATTCCATGGAGCAGTACCTGCGCTTTAGTTTCATCTAAGTAGAGATAGAGCGTTTTGCCATCCTTAGAAAGTGCTGATTTACCATAGAAATTATCAAATGGAATACCCGTACGTGTGCCATATATGGCCTCTTTGTGGATAGAAGTCCATCTTCCCAATTCCCTCAATATAGCCACTTGCTCCTCAGGTATGGTTCCATCTTCTTTAGGTCCTATATCCAAAAGCAGGTTCCCTCCCATGCTGATACAATCCACTAGGGTGCGCACAATCATATTAGGCGTTTTATAGTGCCTATCAAATGCTTGATAGCCCCATGAGTCATTCATCGTATAGCAGAGTTCCCAAAAGCGGGCATGAGGCTTGATTACAGGGATACCTTGCTCCGGTGTGTCATAGTCCCCGTGATTGTTCAGTCGCGAATTGATGATAATATTCGGATTATAACTCCTCAAGTTCGCCAACGTCTGTTCAGCCTTCCATTCAGATGAATTGTGCTCCCAGTCCCCGTCAAACCAGATTAAATCTGGTCGATACTTTTTGGAAAGTTCATTAAGTTGCGTTTGATAATATCTTACATAATTTTCCCAGCGCTTAGGGTCTTCTGCCAATGTATAGCGTTTCTTTGTACGCGTATTCACATCATAATCGGGATGGCTCCAGTCCGGTAGTGAGTAGTATAAGCCAGTCTTTAGACTTGTCTTTTGGATAGCCTTGACAAATGGATCAAGAACATCCCTTTGCGCCTTTGCGTGTAATTTTGTTGTAATCGCCTTATCAGCTTTGCTGTCCCAAAGAGATACGCCATCGTGGTGTTTGGTCGTAATTACCGTATACTTGGCCCCCGAGCCTTCAATCAATTTAGCCCACTCCTCTGGGTTATACTTCGAAGCGGTAAACCCATTTAGCTGCTTCATATAATTTTCATGATTGATATAATTATTGAAAAAAGCCCAAGACTCCGAAATCCCCTGTACCGAGTAGATCCCCCAATGTATAAAAATACCCAGCTTTGCATCCTCAAACCACTCCATTTTCGCGTTTGTTTCTGTAGGCTTCTGCGCGACCGCATTAAAGTTGAAAGCAGCAGCCATCAACACTGCAATAATTGTTTTTCTCTTCATGAAAAGACCTAAATTAATGAGACTTATAAATGTCGAAAAATAACACAAATCCATGGTTTTTCAAACTTAAATCATGGATTTTGATGGATTAGAATTAACTTTGTTACCAATGATTGAATTATTTACGGACGGCGCATCCAGCGGAAATCCTGGACCAGGTGGTTATGGAACTATCTTAAGAACACGCTATAATGGTGACAATGAAGCTTTCAAAGGCAAACTGATTGAGAAGACATTTTCTGAAGGCTTCCGAAAAACGACCAATAATCGTATGGAACTAATGGCAGTTATCATTGGCCTTGAGGCCCTCAAAAGTCCAGGACAACAAGTAACGGTCTATTCCGATTCTAAATACGTTATTGATGCTATAGATAAAAAATGGGTTTTTGGCTGGATTCAAAAAGGATTTCAAGGCAAGAAAAATAAAGACTTATGGATGCGCCTCATAAAGAGCTATAAACTACATCAAGTTAGGCTTGTTTGGGTCAAAGGTCATGCAGGGCATCCCGAGAATGAACGATGCGACCAATTGGCTGTAGCTGCTTCCAAAGATAAAGCCAACTGGAAAATAGACGCTGTTTTTGAACAAGAGGATAGCAACAAGTAGAGAGACTGTCGCTACCGTACAATAAAAATATCCGCCGCATAATCAATGTATGCGGCGGATATTTATTTCCAAAACGAGCTTAATTTAAACTGCGATATCTTCTTTTGCAGCCAAATAGCGCTCCGCTTCTAAAGCTGCCATACAGCCCGTTCCTGCAGCAGTGATTGCTTGACGATACACATGATCCTGCACGTCTCCACAAGCAAATACTCCTGGTATGTTCGTCTGTGTACTATCTGCCTTCGTGATTAAATATCCTGTTTCATCCATTTCCAATACACCTGCAAACAGTTCCGTATTCGGTTTGTGACCTATTGCTACAAAAAATCCATCGATAGCAATATCTTTTGTTTCTTGGGTCTGATTATTGACTACTTTCACGCCCGTCACCACTTGTCCGTCACCCAGCACTTCGATAGCTTCCGTATTATAATGAATCTCAATATTAGGAGTATTCAACACCCTGTGCACCATTGCTTTAGATGCGCGAAACTCATCACGTCTCACCAACATATGCACCTTCGATGCCAATTTAGCTAAGTACGTCGCCTCTTCTGCGGCCGTATCACCTGCTCCTACGATAGCAACATCTCTATTCTTAAAGAAAAATCCATCACATACCGCACATGCCGATACCCCAAAGCCATTATATTTTTGCTCACTTTCCAACCCTAAGTATTTCGCTGTCGCACCTGTCGCTATGATGACCGTATCTGCCGTTACGATTGTAGACCCGTCTATTTCGACTTGATGTACATCTCCCGAAAAATCAACTTTGGTCACATATCCAAATCGTACCTGCGTACCAAATCGTTCGGCTTGCCCCTTAAGATCCTCCATCATTTCTGGTCCCAATATACCTTTAGGATAACCCGGAAAATTGTCGACATCCGTAGTCTGCGTGAGCTGTCCACCGGGGACGATACCTGTATAGACCACAGGGTTCAAATCAGCTCTAGCGGCATAGATGGCAGCCGTATATCCAGCAGGCCCAGAGCCTATGATTAAACATTTGATATGTTCTCTATCTTGTGACATATAGTATTAAATAATTGATAATTATATGGTTTGTGTTAGTTCTCTATTTACCAAACTTACTTTGAAGATCTTTCAGCATGTCCGTTGTAATTGCCTTTGGTTTTTCCGGTTTCTGTTGCTGAAAGTCTTTTTTCACCTGCTTCTTTTCCGCTGGAGTTGAAGTGGATTTGATGGGTTGAGCCGCTTTCTTTTTACTCCGAAATCTAGTCCAGATATTTTCAAGGCATTTCTTCGTGTATAGCGGGAAGTCACCTTGTATCATCCACGAGTAATAGCTCGGTTCTATCTCAAAGACATCCTCCACCGCGCGCCCTTTGTGTTTTCCAAAGCTGAAAACCTCAATACCCTCTTCGTTGAAAACAAGTCTTCCTGCAAAATCTACGGGCTTACTCAGATTGGTAAATTGATGCAACGCCTCTACGTCATTGACGACAGGTGTCGATTTATTTCCATGTTTGTCTTCAAATGTGCTACCTTCATAGCGACTTAGCTGCGCCTTCAACACTTCATAAGTCGCGCGTACATCCGCTTCCGCATTGTGTGCATTCTCCAAACTTTGGTCACAGTAAAAACGATACGCCGCTTTAAGTGTGCGCTGTTCCATTTGATGGAAAATATTCTGTACATCCACAAAATTCCGACCTTCTAATGAAAAATCTACCCCTGCCCTAAGAAATTCTTCCATTAGCATAGGGACATCAAATTTATTAGAATTGTACCCTGCCAAATCAGCATCTCCGATAAAAGTAGCCACTTGAACTGCTAACTCTTTGAAAAAAGGAAGGTCTTTTACATCTTCATCATAGATTCCGTGAAACATGGAAGACTCCGCAGGAATAGCCATCCCAGGGTTGACGCGAAGTGTCAGCACATCCTCCTTTCCGTCAGGCATGATCTTCAAGATTGATATTTCGACGATTCGGTCCAATGGGATATTGACACCAGTGGTTTCCAAATCGAAAAATGCAAGTGGTCTTTTTAATTTCAGTTCCATGAATTGCTGTTTTTGTCGCTTACTATTTTTCAAAAGTACGCAGTAAAAGTTTCAAATATGGCATTATCCTGCGAGAATGACAATAGCATTATAAATTAGTTACAAATTTAAGGAAGATGTTCTATTTTACGAACTTCACCTCATATTTGAGTCATCAATTTAAATATCTTTTTTTTACATTTTTATCGATAGCCTCGCATCTTTAGCCTGCCTATTAGTAATAAAAAACGCCTCACAAATGAATTGCTGAGGCGCCTTTTCTAAATATACAAAGGGATTTTATCCCAGTATTTCTTTCAATTTATTGACTTGATATTCGGCAAGCTTTTGAAGCGGTCCCGAAGCAAGCATTTTCATCATCATATTCAAGTCTGCTTCAATGACAAAGTCAGCTTTAGTAGTGGTATCCGAAATCGGGGTTAGCTTCCAGCGCAGCGTCAAGTCAAAAGGTGCCTTCTCACTAGGAGATGCCACAATTTCCTCATTCTCGATTCGCTCATCTATCTTAAGAGCCAGCTTTGCCATATTTTGAATCGTGAATCGAGCCTCGTCATTGGTCGAAGACCAATTGTAAATATTCTCCGGCATCAATTGTTCATGATTATTAAAATCTGTCAAAAATTGGTACACCTCTTTTACAGACCTACCGATTTCTTTATTGCTTTGGATGACTGTCATATCTTGTCAAATATGTTAGACGTTTGGTTCCCAAGTCGAGGGACTCAAGCGCCATTGTTTTAGCATTTCTACCTCTTCATCGAGGATATAGTTGCGTTCTGCAGCAACTTGAAGCAAAGCCTCGTAATCGCATAATGTATGGAACAAGCATTTTGCCTCAGCAAAGTTCTTTGTGGCCTCTTCAAATCCATAGCTGAATATACAGACCAAGCCCACAACATTACAGCCAGCGTCACGTAGCGCTTTTACAGCTTGTAGACTGCTTTTTCCCGTTGAGACCAAGTCCTCTACCACTACCACACGTTGACCGCTGACCACTTCACCTTCAATCAGATTTTGACGACCATGATCTTTGGCACTACTACGAACATATGTAAATGGTAATCCTAATTCCTGAGCGACCAACACTCCTTGTGGGATACCCGCAGTCGCGACACCTGAAATCATATCTACCGAACCAAACTCATCTTGCACCAATTTTGATAACATTTGTCTGATGTACGTACGGATAGATGGATAGGATAATGTAACACGATTATCACAATAAATTGGAGACTTCCATCCTGAGGCCCATGTAAAAGGACTTTTAGGTTGCAATTTTATTGCTTTAATTTGCAGTAAGGATTCAGCAATTTTTTGTTCAACCTCATTTAAATTATTCATGGCGCAAATTTATAAAATTTATATGAACCAATCTGTTTTAATTTTGACAGATTTCGTTCCCAAAGACCTTCAAAATATCCAAACGGTTGGCATTCAAGAAATTGAACTTGAAAAACTTTTCAACGAGTCCTCCAAAGCCTTAGAGCCCATCTCCTATCTATATATACACCCGGATTACGAAATGGTTTTTAAAAACATTGTCGACAATACCAAGACTATCTGGGCCGCTGGCGGATTGGTCGAAAATGGAGATGGAGACTTTCTTTTTATTTACAGACTGGGGCGTTGGGACTTACCCAAAGGCAAGGTCGAAGAAGACGAAAAGATGAAAGTAGCTGCTGTTAGGGAAGTTGAAGAAGAGACCGGCATCCGGATCGATTATCTAGGCCCCAAGATTTCACCAACTTATCACACCTACTATATGAAGGGCAAGTTTGTACTCAAAATCACCAACTGGTATCGAATGGGCGTCAATAAAGTTCCCAAATTGATCCCTCAACAGGAAGAAGATATCACCCAAGCCGAATGGTTGTCCCCCTCTAAATTGAAGAAGGTGAAGGAAAATACGTATCCACTCATATTGGATGTCATCCGTAAGATAAAAAAATAATGTACAGCTTGTTCTTTCTATAAATTGACCCTGCTGCTACAAAAAAGGCCGGTTTCATTTCTGAAAACCGGCCTTTCTTCAATTTACACTCAAATCGAATATGAACAATTCTTTATTCTACGCTACGCTTACCACGAGGTCCATCTTTGCGTTGTTCCCTTTTTTCCTGTAAAATCTTTTGTTGCTCGGGTGTCAATATTTTATTGAGTTCTTCTTGATGTGCCTTCATCGAAGCACGGAATGCTTCACGATCATCTTTTTTCTCGGTCATGAGGGTCTTTTGATTTTGTGCATTTTTGAGTTGCAATTCGTAGACTTGTTTTTTTTGATCCTCAGAAAGCGTCAATTGTTTATCAAGTCTTTCGGTTTGCATTTTTGCCATCTCCTCAGGAGACTTATTTTCTACCATTTTGAACGAACGCTCAGGACGCTTCTTCTGTTCTTTGGAAGTTTCGGTTTGTTGAGCAAAGGTAGCAAATGTCAATCCTGACATTAGGCCTACCAACAATAACATTTTTTTCATTTTTATGTTGCTTTAGTAATCAATGTACCGTCTATAAAATAGATAGAGTAAAAAAAGACAATAAAGTTTAATCACCTTTTGTTAAAAAAAGTTAAGTCCAATCATTATCGCAAATATTTTTTTAAAATTAATTCCCTTAATAATCAGCGTTTTTCCAATCGAGAGTAAAATATTTTTTGGATATCTCAGAAGAATATCTACCTTTGCATCACTCCAAACAACGGAGAAAACTACAAAAAAGACGCCCAGATGGCGGAATTGGTAGACGCGCTAGTCTCAAACACTAGTGGGAAACCGTGCCGGTTCGATCCCGGCTCTGGGTACTGAAAGGAGATCAAGAGAAATCATGATCTCCTTTTTATTTATACATTCATTCTAAAAGTTATGATTTCTTCTTTCGGACCTTGTTCCACCAGATGACAGCACCTGTCACAGGGAGAGACGCGCAAATCAACGAAACGACAAAAGCCAACACCTTGGTCCAGATGCCACCTATACTACCCACATGAATATCGTAATTCATAGAAGCCAATTTGTCCCCTGCTTTTATAGACTCACTTGTTACTATCTTATCTATCTGTCCATCCTCTTGTCTAAAATAATACCAAACAAAATCACTTGTTTTATCCTGACTAAGCCTAACCTGTATATCATGATATTCTTCTTTCCTATTTCGCAATCGAAGGGACATCATATCTGCACCAGGATGTTGAACAAGCGCATATACGAGTGCATTGTCACGTGTGTCCAACGTGACCTGGGGGACAGTTGGTTGGATGTGTTTTGGAACAAGCTCCGTCTTGCTGATAGAAAATCCATTAAAGAAGTTCACATAGGCACTTTTAAAGCCTGGATACGCAAATACCAATCCTGTAATACACAATATCAAGGCAAAGACGAGGCTATAAAAGCCCAAAACATTATGCAGGTCGTAGTTGAATCGTTTCCACTTGACTCTCCTATCAAGCCAAAGCGCACGTTTTAATGCCTTTCCTTTCCATTTCTTAGGCCACCAAAGCACCAGTCCACTTATTAATAGCACCACAAATATGATAGTCCCTATTCCAACTATTGGCTCCCCGACAGATTTCCCCAGCAACAAGTTCATGTGCAATTGCAGGACAATTTGAAAAAATTCTCGCTTTGAATCCTCTATGGCCTGCACCTCTCCAGTATAAGGATTGACAAACACCCGATCGTAGTACCTATAATAATTCCAAAAAATAGTGGACGAAGGATCTGTCTCCATCGCCCTAAATACCCAAGTCCTATCAGTAGAAGGATACAGGTCCACGCGTGATACTTTTCTATCTGTTCCGAGAACCCTTTCTGCTTTGCTGATCAGCTCGCTTAATGGAAGCCTTTTCGTACTAATGGTACTTTTTTCCGCTTCTTGGATGTGATATTTTTGAGGATATATGAGTACTTTGAGGTCATCATGGAATGTATAGATACATCCCGTAAGACTGACGATCAGTACAATAATGCCACTGATCAATCCTAGCCATTTATGTATCCATATGATGCCCCTTTTTAACATGTCTAGAACTTGTAGTGAAGGTTTAGGTTCGCTTGCATTCCTGCGCCACGTACATAGTCGGCATCCAATGCCCTATATTGGCTGACTGTAGGATAATAGGTTTTGTTGAGTAGGTTCTCAATTCCTAATCCTATATTCCACTGCTTGTTAAAAGCATAGCTCGAAGACACATTAAAGAGGTTTACATCCTTGATCGGTCCTTCGCTGTTATTATATTTACCAGTCTTATTGACGTCAAAGCGATCTCGAGAGCCCGTATATACCCAATAAAGCTGGACATTGAGTTTAGTCGTAGGTTTGTAGTAAATGTATCCTGTTGCTTTAGGAGGTGCGATCCGTGATCCGTTGAGGTATACTTTGCGGCCGTCGTCAAACTTAGCCTTCCCTTCCACGTAGGCATAGCTACCCCCTATTGTCCATATTGGGGACAATTTTGCATCGACGGCCACTTCGTATCCACGTACCTCCTCAGGTTCGCGTTGCGGCATCAAATAACCACCTACATCCACCAGATTGACTCCAAGATCAGAAGTACTGATATAATATGCTGCTGAAAGATTGAATATTCCCAATCGGCTTGAGACGCCAGCTTCGTAGTTATTAGTCACAATCGGATCTGTTTCCAAATTTCCAATCGTATTTTCATCGGCACGACGCAGAATTCGGCCCAACTCATTAATCGCGAATCCTTGCGAAAAGCTTACAAACGGATTGAAAATCTCGTATCTATTATATCTCAATCCCGCATTGAACATCGTCGCGTTGTAAGGAATTTTTCCTCCCGATACAAATATACTACCTTGTCCATCAGGACCCGTTGCGATGGTATGGAAGTCCTTGACACGTACAGTGGCATTCTCATACCGCAATCCGCCTTTAAAGATCAAGTTTTCGAAGAAGTCCATTTTGACTTGCGCATATGGTGCTATATTGACCATGTTCATATCGGGGATATACACTCGACCATCTGTTAAGTCTTGGTTGGTAACGTCATTGAGCAAGTCTAGCCCATAGGTTACCTCCATCGGGATACGCCCAACAAGGAAGGGTGAATTTATATTTACCCTTATCCCCTTTTTATTGGAGTTTATCTTTGTTTGGCCGGGGCCGTACCAAGCCGTACCCGCCGCCACATACCTATTCATCGAGCGAAATGAATTAATGTAAGCCGTCACATCCAATTGTGAATGCCTGAATAAATCCGCTTTCGAGTATGTTAACATGGCATTATGATTATAAGGTGTCCCTGCAGGTTCACCTGGCTCCTCTCCCCTTACTCCGATTGTCGGCGATTGACCGTATACACCATTTTGACTAATATATTTGGCATGTTGTGTACTGCCATAATAATTATAAAAACCTGTCAATGATGAATTATCGCTGAATTCATACCCTAATTTCACGAAAGCATTGTATTGATATGAATTAGACAATCCGTCCGTTTGTCCAATCGGGATTCCCTCCCCATCTCTCTGCAAGCCAGTATAGTCCACACTACCACCGACGGTATAGTCCACTTTGTTAGATTTCCCTGAAAAGTATTGCCCCAATCGATAGCCCAGCGTCCCATTTCCATGCAAGGGATTGAAAGAGGTTCCGAGAATTGTATGGCCTCCTAGGGATTTAGATTCCGTGTTTTTCTTCGTAATGTAATTGATAATGCCCCCACCAGAGCCGTTGCCATAGATTGAAGTAGCACCTTTGATAACTTCTATCCGTTCGATAACATTAGGATCTATGCTTCTCAAATCCCGCATACCATTCATCAAAGGGGTAGATTGTGGAATACCATCAATAAGCACGAGCAAAGCGCGCCCCCTTAGCGTCTGTCCTGAATTCGTAGCCTTATTAGTCGACGTCCCTAGACCGGGAATTGTGTTCCCTAGAATAGAAGAGAGATTGGTACTGATATTGATTTGAGACTCGATTTCCTGACGGTTGAGGATACTTACAGAAGATGGAACGGTCGAAATACTTTCCGCTTTCCTGCCCGCTGTTACCACAACCTCATCTAGTTGTCGATCATCTGCTATTAGTATTGCACGAATAGCATCCGGTAAGGTATCTCTATCTATTTTCAAATTCATATTTCGATATCCAATAGCGGAAATACCGATGACCACAGAAGATTTTTTATTAACATCAAATTCAAATATCCCCCTAGTATCTGTGCTCCCCTCCTGCCTTTTCTCAATAGAAATAGTTGCATTCGCAATAGGTTTTGCGTTCACATCGGTGACCAACAATTTGACGTTCTGTGCATGCAACCCTGTCCCTATTGCTAATAGTATAGAGATAGGCAATAATCTCCTAATGATTTTACCTATTGTAATCGTGTGGTAGTGTGATGTGAGGTGGCCCTGCATTTTTGTTTATTTAGATTGAATACAAATAATAACGAGGGCAAAGATATATTTTATTATTTTTTTGTCAAAGAAAAAATAAAGTTGATTTTCAGGTGAATGGGATATGTTGTTCTCTTTCGCTTTTTATTTACTTTTTGGCTATCACGGGATATCTATTTTTTTGAAAAATCAATTACAGAAAAGCCATAAACTGTATATTGCAGGCCGATAGCTAGCGGTTACTTAATAAGCGATACGACAATGATAGATAATATTAAAATCACGAAGACAGAGGTATTGTCGGACAATTGGTATATCCTCCGAAAGATTACCTACCAATATACCAAACAAGATGGCACGCTTCAAACCCAAAGTAGAGAAGCCTATGACCGAGGCAATGGAGCCACCATACTGCTCTATAATCGAAGCGCCCGAACGGTAATCCTGACGCGCCAATTTAGATTGCCCACCTATGTAAATGGCAATGACACTGGGATGTTGATAGAGGCCTGCGCAGGTCTATTGGACAAAGAGAACGCGGAAGATTGCATCAGACGCGAGACCGAAGAAGAAACTGGATATAAAGTGACGGATGTTCGCAAAGTTTTTGAAGCCTATATGTCTCCAGGCTCCGTCACCGAAATCCTATATTTCTTTATCGCCGAATATAGCAAAGAAATGAAAATACATGCAGGAGGTGGTCTTGAGCAAGAAGAAGAAAATATAGAAGTATTAGAAATCGGTATAGATGAAGCCATGGCCATGATCACAGATGGCGATATTAAAGACGGAAAGACCATCATGCTCCTACAATATATCAAGCTCCAGCAAATCCTCTAAGGATATGATGGAGCTTGTTTACTTGGAATAATAGCGACAGTTTGATGGTCATTCTATCCTATGACACTTTAACAACTATTCACTGCCTTTGCATATCCTTAGAGCCTTCTTGACGCTCTCATCATATGCGTCATACTGGATTTGAGTCTTATACTTATTGCGAGTACCTCCCCGCTTGGAATAGGGTTGGCCGCTTTATCAACACTTGAGGTCGTCATCTATTTCCGTTAACATATTGTAGATAGCGGCTAGGGCCTCTTCTCCAAAGTCCGCACCACCGATTTGTGCCCATTGCTGGTCTTCGTCCCGTTCAAATGAAAATGTGCGTACCCTATCTTTTGAGAACAGGATATAGCTATAGCCTCCCCCGGTGCTTGGACATACCTGTATCGTGACCGCTCGAATAGTCCTTCGGTAGGTCAACATGGCTGTCATCATAAAATTTTCGGAGTCCTTCATCTATCGCTGCATTTGAAATCGTGATCGCGCAAAGCCCCCTCTCCCCATAGTCTCCTTCATTTTTCTGGATACCATAGGCCCATCCACAATCGCCTTATCGGTAAAAATACTAAATTAATTAGCATATATAAAATATCCTGTTTTTATTTCGTACAAATGCTACCTTTGCAACATGACATTAGACGAGCTCAAACAATTTTTTCAAGCCCAAGATCTTCCTTCAGAATTGCAGATCGGTCCCGATATGGTCGTTACAGAAGTCGATCAATTTCTCCGTATTTCTTTCTTGGTTGCGGAGGCCTGGACTAGAGATTTGGAAAAATGTCCCGAGTATCTCCGCCTGATCAAGTTCAAGCAAGCGCTGGAGGCTCGCTAAGCTGCAATACCTCCACATCGCCCCATCTGTCTACAATTCGACTATAAATACAAAACCATCCGCTGCAAACGGATGGTTGATGTATAGGGTGTAATAAAAATAGAATCTACTTTTCGACCTTGGGCGCACCCGCACCAGCCGGTTTTCTAAAATTCTTCTTTTTTCTATTGTTTTTCTTCTTTTGTGGTTTCCGTTTAGGATCATAGATAGGTCCCTCTGAGAATCCAGCTGGTAGCGGTACTTTTTCGATCTCCGAACCAATCAAATCTTCGATATTACCGAAACGAAATTGGTCCTTTGTATTGATAAACGTTATTGCGGTTCCTGTTGTCGCTGCTCTCGCAGTACGCCCCACCCGGTGTATATAATCCTCCGGATCCGGTGGCACGTCATAATTGATGACCAGACTTATGCCCACCACGTCTATACCACGAGATATTACATCCGTACCTACCAACACATTAATGCGCTTCGCCTTAAACCGATTCATGATATCCTCCCGTTGGGCCTGCTCTAGGTCCGAGTGGAAAGCCTCTATGGTAATCCCCTTCTTTGACAGTTCGATTGCTAGTCGCTTGACGATTTCCTTCTTAGAGGCAAAAATAATAACGCTCGAATACGCCTCGTCGCTCAGTATGCTTTTGATCAACTCCCCCTTTTGCTCATCATACACCAGGTAGGCCTGTTGCTTGATACCGTCAGAAGGCTTAGATAGTGCAATGTTGATTTCCGTTGGATCATGTAATATCTTCTTGGCCAATGCCCTTATCTTAAAAGGCATAGTTGCAGAAAAAAGCAAGTTTTGTCGTTTCTCGGGCAAGTAGCTGATGATCCGGATAATATCTTCATAAAATCCCATATCCAACATGCGATCGGCCTCATCCAATATCAGATGTTGCAATTTAGAAAAGTTCGCCTTTCCAGATGATAAGTGCGCAATCAGTCGACCAGGTGTGGCCACAATAATATTGACCCCTTCCCTGATGGATCTTTTCTGCTGTTCGTAGTCCATACCGTCGCCACCGCCGTACACGGCAATAGAGGTCGCTCCGGTAAAATAAGCCAAGCCCATGATTTGTTGATCTATCTGCAAGGCCAATTCACGTGTAGGCGAAAGGATAATCGTGTTGATATGATCCGACGGCTCTACTGCAATCTTATGTAGAATAGGTAATAAGTAGGACGCTGTTTTACCCGTACCAGTCTGTGCACAAGCAATGAGATCTTTTTGTTGAAGGATAACAGGAATGGCCTGTTGTTGTATGGGTGTAGCCTCGAGGTATCCCATGCTGTCCAACCCCTCCTCCAATAAAGGGGCAAAACCGAATTCAGTGAATTTCAATGTTATATGTTATCGTTATTTTGTAAAAACGCCATAATGTAAGATTTTTTTTCTAGACGACATAATGCCTGCCCTAATAGTTTGTCCAACATTTTCCTGTCTTTCTAATTTTCAGACAGATACAATTGTTCACCCATGCCCGTCTGCACAAGCCTATGCAACAGCTATTAGGCTCGGTCTATCTCCAACATTTTGACTATTTGGAGACTAATCATTACATTTTTTCAATAATCTTATCCGCAAATTCGCTCGTTTTGACCAAGGTTGCATCCGTCATCAGGTTGTAGAAATCTATGGTGACCGTTTTGTCCTTTATCGTTTGCGACAATCCCTTTACAATCGCTTCTGCAGCTTCGTGCCATCCCAGATACTCGAACATCATCACGCCGCTCAAAATAACCGACGAAGGGTTCATGCTATCTGTATTGGCAAAGCGTGGTGCTGTACCATGTGTCGCCTCGAAGACCGCATGCCCCGTCTTATAGTTGATATTGGCGCCAGGAGCTATCCCTATTCCACCTACTATAGCCGCTAGTGCATCCGAAATATAGTCTCCATTGAGGTTCAGCGTTGCCACGACAGAATAGTCCCTTGGGTTCAAGAGTATTTGCTGTAAAAAATTATCAGCAATGACATCTTTGATAATTATTTTTCCAACAGCTTCTGCCGCCTTTTGCTCGTCGTTGGCCGCTTGATCGCCTTTCGCTTCTTTCGTGCGCTCCCATTGTCCCCAAGTATACGTTTTATCGGCATACTCCGACTCCGCCACCTCATATCCCCAATTTTTAAAAGCTCCCTCCGTATATTTCATGATGTTACCCTTATGCACGATTGCAACAGATTTTCGCCCTTGCTCGATTGCAAAATCGATAGCCGCCCTGATCAAGCGCTTCGATCCTTCCTCTGACACCATTTTGATACCCACACCCGTCGTATTCGAATAATTGTAATCTACATGGAGCGTATCCTGCAAAAAAGCCTGGATCTTGTCCGCATCGGCAGAGCCTGCAGCAAATTCTATCCCTGCATAAATATCTTCCGTATTCTCTCTAAAGATTACCATATCCACATACTCGGGATGCTTCACAGGTGAAGGCACCCCTTCGTACCATTTGGTAGGGCGTTGGCATACGTACAAGTCCAAGTCCTTCCGGAGTGCCACATTCAGTGAGCGAATACCTCCTCCTACTGGAGTAGTCAATGGGCCTTTGATCCCCACCAAATACTCCCGAAGGGTATCCAAGGTGCTTTGCGGCAGCCATTCCCCAGTTGCTTGAAAAGCCTTTTCGCCCGCCAAGACTTCCTTCCATACCACCTTTCTGCTTCCACCGTATGATTGCGCTACCGCTTTATCAAATACGCGCACTGCAGCATGCCAGATATCCGGTCCGATTCCATCCCCGATAATGAATGGGATTACAGGTTGATTCGGGACATTTAATTGACCATTTGGGTCTTTTGATATTTTTGCATCCATCTGTTTCCAATTTTATGATTTGTCTTTACTGAACATATTGCCGATCTCCCTACTGATTTTGCGAAATATTGGGGCAGGGTTCATGTCCTCGTAGTCATCTATATGCTGGTTTGGTAAGCGGCTAGGGAAGATCAGGATCAGATTCTGTTCTTTATAGAATCTGCCTATCCGCTTCGCAAGCCCATCCAATGAATCACGGTATGACACCTCGCCAGAGCGCGAAGACACAAAGGCCAACAATGAACTCTCGTCTGTAAACGATGACAATCCATATACATTGTCCCAATCTTCATAATTCTCAAATATACTAGGTACACTACTGGATACCTCCTTTAGGTATTTCTCCAATGCCATTTGGGTGTGCGCATTACAGACAAATTTTAAAGAAATCGAGAGCTCCTGTGCAAGCTTCAGCATCTTTTCCATCCAATACTCAAATCCCAATTCGGATTCCGCCAGTGGCGGCACGAAGCAGATGATGGATTTATGCGAAACAAACGGTTTGTCAAATCGACACATAAATAGATTGGCGTCCGTCCGATTGAGGATACTTTCTGTTTTCTCACCGACGATTTTCTCGATAAATCCACTTTCTTGTGGCCACCCCAGTATCAGGCAATCGGCCATGATGTCACGTGCAGACGTGCTGATTCCCGATGCGATATTGATATCCACTGTAGTCATCACGGCCACTTCTGTTTCCGACCCCGAGGCATATTTTGCTGTATTGTCCAAGTTTTTGCGAGCAGTAGCCATATTCTGTGCTGCTTGCTGATTATCCGCTACTACCGATACGACATTGATAGGATGTGGAGATTTTTTACTCTTGATCAGCGTTGCAAAATCAAGGATAGACTCCATATTATTAAGGTTGGCGATAGGGATCATCAGTTGCTCATCCTTTTCATTCACTTCCGAAAAGTGTTGCTCATCTTGATCTCCATCCATGATTACTTTCTTAGAAGCACTTTCTGTCGCCAGCGTAGAGATGATACAGGTCACCAATATCAACAAGATAGTGCCATTCAAGACGCTATCATCGATCAAGCCATTCCGATGGCCCACCATGATTACCGCCAGCGTTGCCGCAGCATGTGCACTGCTCAAGCCAAATATCACATTCCGTTGAGCCTTCGTATATTTGAAGAATATCTGCGTAATCCATGCCGCTAGGTATTTACCTACCACAGCCACCACGGTGAGTGTACAAGCCACGATCAATGCGGTGGGGCCATGTGTCAGTACGCTCACATCCACGATCATCCCCACACTTATCAAGAAAAAAGGGATGAAAATAGAGTTGCCAATGAATTCAATACGATTCATCAACGCCGAAGAATGCGGAATAAGCTTATTCAAGGCTAGACCAGCCACGAATGCTCCGATAATAGGTTCCAATCCGGCGATTTCCGCGAGGAATGCGGCAAAGAAAACCACCGCCAATACAAAGATATAATTCGCTGTCTTTTCGCTTTCCACCTTTTCGAAAAACCATTTCGCGATCCGAGGAATGATGCCAAACATGATAAATAGGAATATGGTGAAAGACACCCCAAGGGTCACCCAAAATTCATTGTTGATGGAGCCCTGTGTTGCACCCGAAATAACGGCGAGTATAATCAAGACAGCAGTATCCGTGAGGATGGTACCTCCGATAGTGATGGCCACCGCTTCATTCTTAGAGATACCATAGCTATTTACGATCGGATACGAAACTAGCGTATGCGTAGCAAACATGCTGGCAATCAGCAGGCTGGGTAAAAAATCGTAACCCAAAGCGTAGTAACATACCGGAAATCCGATTGTGATGGGTATGATAAAGGTAAAAAAACCAAACCAAATGCTCTTATGCTTTGTTTTCTTGAATTCATTCATATCCAACTCCAAACCAGCGATAAACATGATATAGAGTAATCCGATGGTAGAGAATAGGTCGACGGCAGAATTCTTTTCGAGCCAATTAAGACCGTGAGGTCCTATCACCACACCCGACATAATTAGGCCAATGATTCCTGGGATTCGGATTTTGCGCAACAGGATTGGAGAGAGTAAGATGATGAATAGGACAAGGGCAAAAATAAGTACAGGACTCTTTAAAGGTGCCTCAAAAGCGTGCTGTATGTGGTCTAGTGCATTTTTATTCATATATATGTATTTATCTTTTTATGACCGTTAACTTTTCCCAACATAATGGGATAGACTATCCAAAACCAAGTTTTAACGAGCGCATAACCCTTTTGTTTCCCGATGCTTGTCAAAGTTATGCTACATGGATATGTCATAAAATATGTATTATCTGACTAGTGTTAATACATGGGTATTGGATTAATTGTTTCAAACTTATTGAAAGTTGCTTTTATATGCAAGTATATGTAGATTCGACATAAAAAAAGCATATTGGCCTTTATTTGACATTCCCTCCAGTTAGTTACTGTCTAAAGTCTGCCAAATTAGGGAAGAATGGAGCCTAACCCTCTCAATCCGGTAGCTATTTGAACTGTATGGCTTTAATCGGGCTTATTTTGGTAATGAGCATAGAGGGTACCATCAGTGATATCACGGCGATAATGACCAGGGCTAGGTTCAGTCCTGCCACGTCATACCAGAATACCTTGACCGGCACATATGAAATATAGTACATGCTTTCGTCCAATTTGAAGAAGTGCGTATATTTCTGGAAGTGATAGACCGATAGCGCCAAGATATTACCGATAAACAGCCCTAAGCCAATGATATATAACGCATTGAACATAAATACCTTCTTAATCCCGCGATTATTAAAGCCCAAAGCCTTTAAAATGCCGATCATGGATGTCCGCTCTAGTATATTGATCAACAGCGAAGACACCATATTGATGACCGCTACAATAACCATCAGCACAAAGATGATGTTGGCATTCATATCCAGCATACCGAGCCATTCGAATATATCGGGCATACGCTCCACGATGCTTTGCGCATTGAGGTCAATAGGCAATGCATCGTTAACATGCTCCGTCGAAGGGATCAATTGTTCAAAGTCTTTCACCCTTATCTCATAGCCCCCTGCATCATTGGGCCCCAAATTATTGAGTCGTCGAATCATGGACAATGCGCCCACCACATAGACTTTGTCCAATTCCTGCGACCCCGTACTGAAGACCCCTTTGACCACGAATTTGCGTTTACGAACGGGTTCTTGTATAAAATACATGAGAAAGTCGTCTCCCGTCTTTAGTTTCATCCGCTTGGCAAAATATGAGGAAATCAAAATTGGATTTTCGGAGCCTTCCTGATTTGTAAAGTCAATCGTATCGCCTTCCACGATGGTCTTAGAAAGGTACAATTGATTATAAGTAGAGTCTATGCCCTTCATCAAGACCCCCTCCACTTCTCCGTTTACATTCATAATACCTGCCTTCGTTGCAAATGGATAGATAGAATGTATATTGGGGAGCGATTTTATTTTCTCGATACGATCGGCAGAGAGTGACATCGGTGTATTCTCGTACGAATTGTTGAGGTCTTGCTTGGTGACCAGTACATCGCCAAAAAAGCCCCTTTGTTTTTCCGTGATTTCTTCTTTGAATCCTCTCAACACCGCTACGGAGAGTATCATTGCTGCGATAGCCAGCACTATTGCGCTCACAGTGACGCGTACAATAAGCTTTGAAAAGGTTCGCTTTCCTAAAAAAGTAATTCGTCTAGCAAGGAAGTAAGGAAAATTCAAGCCTGATTAATATAATTTGTACCTTCGCAAAGGTAATCATTTTTGTCAATCGACATAGAAAGAGATTTTTTAACATAATATCGTTTTAATATATGCGCATTATATTCATGGGTACCCCTGACTTTGCAGTCGCATCCCTCCAGGCGTTGATAGCAGCTGGCGAGCAAGTGGTAGCTGTCGTTACTGTACCCGATAAGCCTGCCGGCAGGGGTCAGAAGCTTCACGAATCTGCCGTAAAGCAATTTGCAGTAGCCAATGGTATCCCTGTCTTGCAACCCGTCAAGCTAAGGGATCCCGACTTCTTAGATGCACTACGAGATTTCCAAGCAGACTTGCAGGTAGTCGTAGCCTTCAGGATGCTCCCCGAAGTCGTATGGAGCATGCCGCCACTCGGCACCATCAATGTCCATGGGTCGCTCCTTCCACAGTATAGAGGTGCAGCTCCGATCAATCACGCCATCATCAATGGCGAGCAAAAGACCGGCGTCACCACTTTCCTACTGCAACACGAGATCGATACGGGCCATATCCTGTTTAAAGGCGAAGTACCTATAGAAGAATACGATACCGCTGGCATTATCCACGATAAGCTCATGCACAAAGGAGCCGAAGTATTGTTGAAGACGGTGGCAGCCGTTCGCACGGGCAATATACAGCCCATTCCGCAGGATACGATAGTAGAAGCTGCCGAATTGAAGCATGCGCCTAAGATTTTTAAAGAAGATTGCGCTATCAATTGGGATGCTCCCGTAGCACACATATTTAATCTCATCAGAGGATTGAGTCCCTACCCAGCCGCTTATACCTACCTGGAGGGCAAAGTGTTGAAAATATACGAGACAGATAAAGAGGTGACAGCTCCCACAATAGGTGTTGGACAAGTAGATACAGACGGGAAGACCTACCTTAAATTTGCTGCACAAGACGGGTATATCCAGGTCAAGACCCTTCAGATCGAGGGAAAAAAACGGATGCAGGTAGACGAATTCTTAAGAGGATATCGATTCGAGGCCAACCAATAGGTCCCTTTCTTCCCCTACTCTACATACTCCAGTACATCGCCGGGCTGACAGTCTAGAGCTTTGCATATTGCTGAAAGTGTCGTCAACCTTAAAGCACGACACTTTTCATTTTTTATAATAGAGAGATTAGACAGGGTGATGCCCACCTTCGCACTAAGTTCATTGAGCGTCATTTTCTTTTCAGACATCAAGCGGTCCAAATGAATTATAATAGGCATAATGTAGGTTGTTTGTAAGCGAATGATACATAAAATTCCCTTTTTTACTTTTTTTAAAACAATTATCATATTAAAAAGTTTTAGTGACAAGATTATTGAAATTTTGTCAGGTAGAGGGTTTCTTCATGTGTCAGTTTTTTAACAAATATTTAAGTATTTTTTAATTTATTGCTTATCAAGAGTTTAAGTGATCTACGTAATTAGGATAAAGGCTATATCCTTCGAACACTGCTTGAATAAGCAATAATGGAACAGTTTTTGATGATACTTATCTACCTCACACAATGTCATAACTTATTAATAATGAGTGTATAATTTCTGTTATATACGCATTATTAGGCAAATTTTTTATATTTTTGCAAACATTTCAGCGAGAAAGGTATTTATAATATTCAATGAGACAGCTCAAAATTACACAATCGATTACCAATCGGGAATCACAATCATTAGACAAGTATCTCCACGAGATTGGTAAAGTAGACTTAATTACCGCAGAAGAAGAAGTCATCTTGGCGCAGCGCATCCGCGAGGGCGATCAGGTAGCTTTGGAAAAATTAACGAAAACGAATTTAAGGTTCGTGGTTTCAGTTGCAAAACAGTATCAGAATCAAGGTTTGACTTTAGGTGATTTAATCAACGAAGGAAACCTAGGATTAATTAAAGCAGCAAAACGTTTTGACGAAACCAAAGGATTTAAATTTATTTCGTATGCTGTTTGGTGGATTCGTCAGTCGATTTTACAAGCCATTGCCGAACAATCGCGTATCGTACGTCTGCCCTTGAACCAAGTAGGATCTCTTAGTAAGATCAGTAAGGCATTTTCCAAATTGGAGCAG
Organism: Sphingobacteriaceae bacterium DW12; assembly: GCA_000783305.1. Lineage (GTDB taxonomy): Bacteria > Bacteroidota > Bacteroidia > Sphingobacteriales > Sphingobacteriaceae > Sphingobacterium. Next base: position 149,094 of record JROE01000001.1, read on the forward strand.
GAATACGAACGTGAGCCATCTCCCGAAGAACTGGCTGACATCTTGGAAACAACTGTTGACAAGGTATCAGACACCTTAAGCAATTCCGGAAGACATGTATCCATGGACGCACCTTTTGTGCAAGGGGAAGAAAATACCCTACTAGACGTTTTGGAAAATCATGATCCGGATACGGATAGTTCTTTGATTGATGAGTCATTATCTGAAGAGATCAAGCGATCATTGGCAACGTTGACGGAGAGAGAGCGCGAAATTATCGTGTTGTTCTTTGGTCTAGGCTCCAATCATCAATTGTCATTGGAAGAAATCGGCGAAAAATTTAATTTAACTCGGGAGCGTGTTCGTCAAATCAAGGACAAAGCGCTACAACGCTTACGTCACACTTCTCGAAGCAAAATTTTGAAATCATATTTAGGTTAATCCAAATATAAGAGTCAAAAAAAAGCTCCACCTGTACAGGTGGAGCTTTTTGCTTCATGGACCAATTGGTCTATTTTTCCGCTACTTTGTCAGGCATTAAGATAAATTTGAACAATTTGTCATCCTTTAGGTACTTGTTAGCAGCCGCTTTTACAGATTCCACCGTCACTTTCCCTAAATCTTCGATATAGGTGAGCACCTTAGTAGCATCTTCTCCATTTTGGGCCGAGTTGCTGATATGTCCCATCCAAAATCCATTCTCTCTCAATTGGACCTCCAGCTGACGTTTCTGTTCGATTACGAATTTGTCCAGATCCGTTTGTTTAGGCCCGTCGGTCTTGATTTTCTGAACCTCACCCAGCGCCGACTGGATAAGCGGCTGTATCTTGTCTACCGATGATCCAAATCCAATACTGAAGCTATAACGAGGTTTCGGGAATTTGCGATAATTGGCACCTGCACCTACCCCATATACCCCGCTCTCTTCTTCCCGAAGTTGCTCAATCAACGTAATACTCAATATACTCTCCAAGGCATCCATGTTGATATTTTCCTCATCTGAGTATTGGTAATCCCCGTAGTAAGCCAATTGTACCGACGCCTTCTGTTCTTTCCCCTTATTGACCACCTTCTCCACTCCTTTTTCGGGCTCCACGATACCGAGGTCCTTCGCAGTTTCTTTTCTATTAGCATTCGGTAGCGAAGCGACATACTCTTCCAATAGTGGTTTGATCTCTTCTTCTGTAAAAGAGCCCACTATAGTAAAGGTAAAGTCCGACGCATCCGCAAATCTATCTTTATAAATGCTAAGCGCTTTATCTTTGTCAATCTGTTTGACAGACTCTTTAGAAGCTGGCTGACGACGTACATTATTGCCATACAATGTCGTGAATACCTCTTTACGGAAGACGTAGCTCGGGTCGTTTTCCATATTCTCAAGCGAGGATAGGGATTTCATCATGTTGCTCTGGAACACATCGTCATCTAGACGCGGCTCTGTAAAGTAGCCATATAGCAATTCAAACATGGTCTTCAATCCCTCTTTATCCGAGCGACCGTTAAATCCTTCTGAACGCTCCCCGATGAATGGCGTGATGCCTACCCGTTTTCCAGTCAGGTATTTTTGCAATTCGACATTGTTCAATTGCCCCACACCACTTGCATCCACCAAACCTGCCGCATTGGCAGCTGACTGATAGTCTGCATCCGGATAGAGAGACGTGCCGCCTGGGCTGAATGCCGAAATCAGGATTTCATCATTCTTGAAAGTCGTCGGCTTCAAGAGCACCTTCACCCCATTGCTCAAGACCAGCTCCTTCACGCCGATGGCATTTGCCGCACTTTCTTTCACTACACTTCCTTTCTTCGGCGTCTGGCTCAATAATGGCAGATCCGATACTTTGTCCTCATAAGCCGTGAGTTGCTCTTTTTCGACCTCTCCCAGCCAAGCATTGACAGCAGCTTCCTCAGGAAGACTTGCCTTTTGGTTATCAGGAGCCAAGATCAGGATATCCCTATTGTTGTCCACATAGTATTTTTTGCCGATAGCCTCCACTTCTTGCAATGTCAAGCTTGGAAGTAGCTGCTTCGTGATCTGGTATCTATACTCATTGCTAAGTGCTGGATCTTTTTCCAAGAAATAATTCATGTAGCTCTGCACGTAGCTGTCCGATTTCTTTTTATCACGCTCTATATAAGCCGTTTCATTGTTTTTACGGATAGAAGATATCACCCGATCAAATTCCGATTGTGTGAATCCAAATTTTTGTATACGTTCCATTTCACGCACCAAGGTTTTGAATCCACCTTCAAATTCACCCGGTTTTGCTGCAAAGAACAAGCCCAAGTTGTCCAATCCGCCGAGGAATTCCTCTACGCCGCCACCGGCCTGTATAAAGGGAGGGTTGGACTGCTGCATGATTTCGCTGAATCGCGCGTTGAGCATGCCATTGAATACGGCTTTTAGCAGCTCCCTGCGGTAGTCGCCCACCGTTGCTGTTTTATCCTCCGGATGTTTAAAGATAATTTGCCCCACCGTGTAGGACATCTCCGGGTCTGTCACCACTTTGAATTGGTTCTGTCCTGTAAGGGCGATATCATATTTTACCCTTGGTTTTGGATTTTCAGGAGATTTCAGGTCCGAAAACAAGCTCTTGACCGATGCCTCCATCTCCTTTACGTCGATGTCCCCAACAATGATGATCGCTTGTAGATCGGGCCTATACCAGTCCTTGTGGAATTGTCTCAGAAGATCCGGGTCTGACTTGGTGACCACCTCCTCCGTACCGATAGGTAGTCGTTTAGAATAATGCGAATTGTTGAGTAGCATAGGCAGATATTGATCACGCATACGCTGTTGTGCACCTCGTCCACCGCGCATCTCTTCCATGATGATACCACGCTCCTTATCGATCTCTTCAGTTGTCAACAATGCATCCTGCGCCCAGTCACGCATCACTTGCAGACCATTCTTCAACAGCTCGGGGTCGTCCGAAGGGATAGGCAATTGGTAGATGGTCTCGTCAAAGCTCGTGTAGGCATTCAGGTCGCTTCCAAAACGAACCCCCGCCTTTTGTAGATAGTTCACAAGTTCGTTTTTAGGAAAGTGTTTCAGCCCATTAAAATTCATGTGCTCCAGGAAGTGCGCTAAGCCCAGCTGCTCATCCGTCTCTTGTACCGAGCCTACTTTATTAGCCAAATACATTACTACCCGCTTCTCGGGTTCTACGTTCTTACGGATGTAATAGCGGAATCCATTCGCCAATGTCCCCGAGATTACCTCGTCGTCAAATGGAAGCTTACTCTCCCAGGCAATGGTATCTGCCGCTAAGATTTGTCTCGCCTCTGACTGTATGGTCGTCGGGAACGAATCTTTGGCATGGGCCAAAGCAAAAGTCGCCGGCAATAGAAAGGCCAGCGCAAAAGGTTTTAATAATTTCATAAAATCAATCTTTAACCAATGAGGTTTATTATAAAAGTTCGGGGTGAAGTTAATAATTTTTCGTGCTAATCGTTGTATATCAAGATATATTTACGTTATCTTGCCCACGCTTATGAACTGGGATATTGCTATACAGGATTTCAAACGATACTTGCGGCTAGAACGAGGCTTAGCTAGCAATTCGATTGAGGCCTATTTGAACGATGTGTCCAAGCTTCGGGTGTATTGCGAGGATATGCAACTCGATTTTGTACACTTGACCATTGTTGATATACAAGCTTTTTTAATTTGGGTCAATAGCTTTGGGATATCTCGCTACACGCAGTCCCGTTTGATTTCGGGGTTGAAGTCCTTTTATGCCTATTTGCAATTAGAGGGGCTGATCATGGCCAATCCCACAGCGCTTATCGAATCCCCTCGCCTCAACCGTAAGCTACCCAGCGTGCTCAGCATCGAAGAGATAGATGCACTAATCGCCGCCTTGGACCTCAGTACGGCCGAGGGGCCACGCAATAAAGCAATTCTGGAGATTTTGTACGGTTGTGGTCTTCGTGTATCCGAATTGATCAATCTCAAAAAATCTAACCTCTTTTTAGAAGTTGAGTTTATCAAAGTAGAAGGCAAAGGTAGCAAAGAGCGATTGGTGCCTATTGGCCAGCAGGCCATCAAATATCTCAAACTATATTTGGAAGAGGTCCGTGTTCATCAACCGCAGAAAGCCGAATTTGCCGATTTTGTATTTCTCAACAAGAGAGGTACTTCCCTATCTCGTGTTATGATCTTTATCATCATCAAAGATTTAGCGGCAAAAATTGGACTGACCAAGACCATCAGTCCCCACACGTTCAGGCATAGCTTCGCTTCTCACCTCGTCGAAGGAGGAGCCGATTTACGCGCTGTACAAGATATGTTAGGACATGAAAGCATCACTACTACAGAGATTTACACACATATAGATAAAGAATATCTTCATTCCGTCATTACACAATATCATCCCCGATCTTAAGAAATACAACATTTTACTTGCAACACAGTTGTATTTACTGTACTTTTGTGCAGCATTTAATGCATAAGCTATTGAGAGAGCCTTTACATATATCACGTCTTTTTGCGTATTTCGCAATTGTGCTGATGTCGTACTTCACGGCCATCCAATACACACACAGCCATATATCCAGTAACGCTACCCAAGAAGATTGCTCCCAGCATGAGCATGATATTACCGTAGACTGTGGCATCTGTCACTTGATTGGTGCTAGCCGGGTATTAGTCCCTGTTTCTTTAGCATTCGACTTTACCCCTTTCACGCAAGCGTATGTCTTCAGCTTTGGCCAAGCAGCACTTGTGGATTGCCTTGTCGGATACCATGGACTCAAATCCAATAAAGACCCTCCCCATACCCCTTTCTTTTAAGTAAGCGGATACGCGTTATCCCTTAGCCACGATTTCCAGAAGCGGGATTGAAGGGCGGCTGCTACACAGGCATTATTGTCCTATATACAGCTTTTGCTTCCCCTCGATACCAATTCCAAAATTGGAGCTTATTCGTGCAGTCCCCGGGACTATCCCATCGGTGCTCATGTAGGCTGACTTTCTTTTTTTTACAACAAATAGGAATATAATCATAGATGATTAATAGAATAATCATGGCAATCGTTATCTGTTGCCTGCATTACACTGCCCTCGCGCAGCAAAGTTGCAACCACGTCTTGTCTGGCAGGGTATTATCCAGCACGACCCAATCCCCGTTAGCAGGTGCTACGGTCGTGTTGCTTCCCCTTCACAAATCTGCCGTGACCGATGACAATGGCTACTTCATGATGACGGGCCTCTGCGTAGGCAAATATACGATAGCCATCACATCCGTTGGGTATCATGCATTGCCAGCACAAGAGCTGCGTATTCCTACCGATCAAAAGAAGTCCTTCCTTTTGGAGCCCTTAAACATCCATTTGGATGACGTGGAGGTCACCGGCGTACAAGGAGGTGCTCTATCTTCCAGCAAGCATCAGTTAGCTGCTCAAGATTTCAAAGAAAGTACCGGAAAAGTACTCGGTGATGCCCTCAGTCGGATTGCAGGCGTGACCACTTTGAGTTCGGGTTCATCTGTTGTCAAGCCCGTCATCAATGGGTTGCACAGCAATCGTATCGTCATTATGAACAATGGCGTGCGCCAAGAAGGGCAGCAATGGGGTACAGAGCATGCGCCGGAGATCGACCCTTTTACGGCCAATACCATCAGCGTCATCAAAGGGGCCGATGCGGTACGCTATGGCGCCGATGCATTAGGAGGCATCGTCTTGACAACACCTGCTGCCCTGGATCCCGAAATAGCATTAGGTGGCCGTATCGACCTCATGGGGCAGAGCAATGGTCGTGGTGGAGCTCTTTCGGCCAGTTTGGCCGGCAATGTGAAAGCTGCTCCCGGATTGGCATGGAAAGCACAGGCGTCGACACGCAAACTGGGCAATATCAAAACGGCCGATTACTATATGGGCAATACCGGTGCCGAGGAGTTGAACTTTTCCACCCAATTGCAGTATACCTTAAAAGCAGGTCAGCTAGATGCCTACTTCAGCCATTTTGGTACAAATATGGGCATCTTTAGTGGTGCGCATGTGGGTACGTTGGAAGATATCTACAGCATCATCGACAATGGCAGGCCCTTTGGTCATTATGATTTCGACTATACCATTGCCGCACCTAGACAACAAGTCGCCCATGATTTGGCCAAGTTGAAATGGGAGCATCGTTTTGACGGCAAAGGTACATTAGAGCTGCAGTATAGCTATCAACGCAATCATCGTCAGGAATACGACCTCCGTCGGGTAGAATCCGACAATCTCCCCATGGTAGATCTCTCCCTGATGACACAGGCTTTCGACGCCGTATACCGCTTCAAGCACTTTCAGGTCGGAGTCAATGGTGCGTTACAGGTCAACAACAATAAGCCTGGCACGGGCACTACTCCCATTATTCCCAATTATGACAATCACAATATTGGCGTATTTGGGATTGCCCAGCTACATCGCGGCAGCTACCATTTTGAGCTGGGCCTCCGCTATGATTACCGATACTTTGATGCAGCCGGCTACCGCTATGACTACCAAAATCCCAATCCTGATGGCGTGGTCAGTCAGGTCTTATACACCGGCAATCGTACATTTCACAACATATCCGGTACTGCAGGGATGCTGGTCCATATCGCTCCCGGGTTCAATTGGAAAAGCAATATCGGACTTGCCTGGAGAGCCCCATCCGCAAATGAGCTTTACAGCGATGGCCTGCACCACGGCAGTGGCATATACGAGGTGGGCAATCCAGACATGAAAAGCGAAAAAGGGCTCAAATGGGTAAACAATCTGCACTACAATCGGGATGGACTTGAACTGGAGGCCGATGTCTATGCCCAGTACATCTATGACTATATCTACGCTGTACCCAATCCAGACTCCGTCAGGCAGACCATTCGGGGTACCTTTCCCATCTACAGCTACCAGCAGCACAATGCTTTTTTCTACGGTTGGGACCTAAAGGCAGGCTATCAACTGTCACCAAGCTGGAAGTATGACCTTTCCTATTCGGTAGTCAAAGCGCGAAATGTGTCACTGGACACCTATTTGCCTTTTATTCCATCTGACAGGATCGCCCATAGCTTACAATGGACTTACGGCAGCCATACAGCACTCGGACACCTCCCTTACTTAAAATTAACCCACCGTTATGTAGCTCGGCAGGCCCGTTTTGCGGTAGGCTCGGACTATGTAGCACCTCCACCCGCTTATCAGCTATTGGATGCTCATGCAGGCAGTACCTGGAAATGGGGAGGTAGGCAGATCGAATTGACCCTTTCTGTTGAAAACCTGACCAACAAGCTATACAAGGATTACATGGATACCTTTCGGTATTATGCGCATCGAGCAGGACGCAATGTATCCTTCCGCTTGGCGTACACTTTTTAAAAACAGTTATTAAAAACGAAACATCACATTTATAATTTTTAGATATTATGAAGACTAACATGAAACATTTCTTACTCCTGATCACCGCATTTGCATTCATAGGTTTACAATCCTGCTCCAAGGACGACCCTACTCCTGAAGAAGATCAAGAGGAAGTTGGCGGCGCGGTATTGACCTTTACAGAGGTAGAGCGCGAAGCTCACGGTGACCATTATCATTACAACGATATCGCAGATGCAGAAGTAGAAGAAGTCAAATTCAGTGGCAACCCTTTACTTCCGCCTACTGGAGCGCACCTACATTTGGAGGTTGGAAAGACGTATCGACTCACCTTGGTAGCAAAAGATTTTGCAGGCCGCGAGACTCAGCAGACATTTGTAGAGCGCGATGATATTCACAGTGTATTTATCCTAGGAGCACCTGCAGAGACGCTTACATATGCATATGCAGACAAGAAAGCCGATGGTACCAAGGTAAATGTTGGCGTGACCGGATACCTTACCATAAATAAGGAAGCAAGTACCTTTGACTTGCGTTACATCTTGCGCCACCTTAATCCAGGTGTCAAATCGAGCATTACCCCTGCAGACTGGAACAATGCCAACTTCACTAAATTCTCCGGTGAGAATGACCTGGATCTACGCGTAGGGGTGCACCTTGTTAATGAAGGCGACCACGACCATTAATGATTTTTTTGTTGAGGGTGCTATATTCCACCCTCAACACTGTTTTCTATAAAAAATGAACAGGCTGTAAATCAAAGCATGAGGTTATATTTACAAAAAAAATATACACTTTAAGGTAAACTTACTTATATTCGCATGCTTTTGTTCCCATAGTTTAATGGATAAAATTGCAGATTCCGGTTCTGTTGATGTGGGTTCGACTCCCGCTGGGAACACATACCAAAAAGCAGACTTGCTGTGCAAGTCTGCTTTTTTTGTGTCTGCTATACCTGCGCAAGTTGCCGCCACAAAAAAAGCCATTCATACGAATATGAATGGCTTTAGTATGTTTAAAACAATGGAGTTAAACAGTTTCTTGGTTTAATCCTTGTTTGTAGATTGCTTTCTTACGGGCAATACGACGAGTGACTGATTTCTTCTCGTAAGCTTGACGTGAACGAAGTTCTCTCAATACTCCAGTTTTCTCGAATTTCTTCTTGAAACGTTTCAATGCTCTGTCTAATGACTCTCCGTCTTTGATATTTACAATGATCATGCTTTAATATACCTCCTTTCGTAGCCTTTTAATTTTTTAAAGTGGCACAAAGATACGGAGCTCTGTCGAATATCTGAAATTTAATTTCACTTATTTTCATCCCTCGTTATTGGCTATACCCTATTGCAGGTCGGCAAGGCATATCGGCTGCCCCACCGTTGTGAGATACCAGCCTCTTCGTGAGGAGGAAGTCCCTCCTATCCTTAAAGGATTCCTTCTCGTTTCAGCATTTGCGCCAAGGTGTCCGGTTGGGTCAGCAAGCGAGTATGTAGGCCCACTTCCGCTGCGGTTTTCAAATGCTGGGGGCTGTCGTCTATAAATAATGTTTCACTAGGATCGAGCGCGTGGGTGTCCAATACATATTGAAAGATATTGGCATTCGGTTTTCTCATCTTCATCAAGTGCGAGTAATAGTCCTTTTCAAAGAAAGAAGAATTGTCGTCCAGGTCATATTCCTGCTTCAGGTACCTCATGATCCAATCATAGTGGATTTCATTATTGTTGCTCAGCAGGAACAATCGGTACTTCTGCTTCAGTTCCAAAAGTAGCTCATGGTTGCCCTGTGGTACACCGATCAACAAGGAGTTCCAAGCATCATCTATTTGTTGGTCGGTAAGAGTCGGAACCTTTGAAAATTCCCGAATTCCGTCACGAAAGGCTTTTGCACTGATTTCGCCCGTCTCAAACGCATCAAATAAAGAGATATGGCCTTTATGTCCGAAAAAATCTTCTACGTTTTTGATACCCAGCGAAGTAAAGGCCTCCTGTGCTTTTAGAAAGTCAATCATAAAGATCACATTGCCATAGTCGAGAATAATATTTTTAATTTTTTGCATACAAAAATTTTGAATTATCAATACAAATATCGATAATTGCATCGTCAAAACGGGATAAACCCCGCAAAAAGACAACAAAAATAACCGCGCCTATAGCTCAGTCGGTTAGAGTAGAAGACTCATAATCTTTTGGTCCCTGGTTCGAGCCCAGGTGGGCGCACAGAAATCCTCATAGAAATATGGGGATTTTTTTTTCATTTCCACTAAAAGTTCCGCCAATACCGTACGGACTATTTTTCCAAAGAAATTGATAGCATATTCCCGGTTGACGAAAAAAAACCTATTCCTTATTTTTTCAATTTCTGCAACCGCTCTTTTGCGGAAGGTATCACATCATCATCTTCCGTATAATTTTCAATCACACTTTCCAATGTACTTCTCGCCTGAAGCGTATCCCCCTTGCGCAGATAGGTATCCGCCAACAGAATGAAGCTCTTCGCCACCCAATAATCCTGTAACTCCATATTATTGATCACATCAAAGGCCGCCTCCTGCGCTTTATCATACTTCTTGTTTTCATACAGCAGTCGCCCCAGACGGTACCTTGCCTCGGCGCTTACTGCCGTTTGGCTTTTCAGTGCCGCCAAGTTCAGCTCCTTCATCGTGGCCTCCACATTTCCTTTCTTTTGCAAGGCCATGGCGCTGTACAAGTGTGCCTTGGCAATTTCCTCATCAGATGCACGACTGTAGTTCTTGATCAATTTTACATACTTATCCATCTGCTCCAAGTCACCGATTTCGAAATAGCAGATCATCAGGTTAGTTACTGCGTAGCCATAATTGTTTTTATAATCTGAATTGAGCTCTAGTTTTTTGAGGTGCACGATGGCCTCATTGTATTGTTTCAAGTTTAGGTATAGAGCAGCCACAGTCATCAAAGCTTGCTCCGTATACTGGCTTGTCCAGTCGTTCAGGATAATGTTTAGGTCGTGCAGCGCTTCCTCTGGATGCCCTGTATGGTATAAACTCACCCCTCGGATGAAGCGAGCATGCTTCTCCTGCCTGGGTTTCGGAAACTTATCAAAATACGCGTTGATTGCCTCCACCGCCGCCGCGTATTGTCCTCTTGAAAATAATGTGCGGCCTGCCTGAAAAGTCAGGTTATCCTGCTCCGCGGCACTCAGATCTGTGATATTAGTGGTGGTCGCGTACCGAATATAACTCGCCGCATCCCCTTGATCCAGGTAGATGTTTTGAATAGAAAGCATCGCTTGCGATGCCTCATCGGTTGTCGCATATTCGTTCACGATCTTCTGGAAGGTGGCCATCGCGGCTTCGGTGTCATTTTTATTGTATTGGACAAGCCCTATAGTCATCAATGCCCGAGGGACGTAGCTACTGCGCGGATACCGTTCGATCATCTTTTGCAGTCCTTGGATTGCCGTATCGTAATCCCCGGTAGTGAAATGCATATAGGGGATCTCAAACGCTACATCATCCGCATAGTTCGAACGCGGAAATTTTTCAACAACAGACTTCAGGGTATTGAGCTTCGCTTCATTGTCTCCCTGCAATCCTTGGATAATACCGTGCTGAAACAAGGCGTAATCCTGATTGGGCGCTCTATCGTTGATCAATTGGTCATAGTATTCATTTGCTCGTCCATAATTGCGTATGGACAGATACGAATCGCCTAACCGTGCGATTACATCATAATGTATACTTTTATCCGACAAGCTTTCCTTAGATGCCAAAAAGCGTTCAAAATACTCTGCCGCCAGGCTATACTTGTTGATCCGGAATGCAGCATATGCCAATGCATAGTTCGCATAATTGTATACATTCGTGTTTCGTGCGGCAGGCAACCGCAGGAAACTAGAGAAGTTATCCACCGCTTCTTTGTATTTTCGAACCTCATACATCGCCTCTGCCTTCCAGTATTTGGCCAGCGCTGCCATTTCCGGATCGAATTGAAATATTTCCGATCGCATAAACATCGATATACTGTTTTCGAAAGCACGTTCGTTATAAAACTCCAATCCGCGGTAATAGGTTAACTTTTGATACACCATATCATCTTTACGCTCCCTATTGGTAAATGATTCCAACAAATATACAGCTGCCAAAAAATTGCTGCTACCCGACAAGACTTCGGCCATTCTTGTTTCCGTAGTCTCTATTTTTTTTGCATCAGGATCACGATCACGATCTGCATTTTTCATCGCGATATATTCCTGAAGCGGCTTCAAGGCAACTTGGACCGAGTCCAATTCATATAAAACTTTACCATAGTTATACAGCCCATCCGCTGTCAATTCTTGGTCGTAATTCATTCTGGATGCTTTATAAAACGTATTCCGTGCGCGTTGCTTATCCCCGGTCTCTAGGGCAATATGACCTAACGCAATTATCGAGCTCTGATAAAAAGCATCCAAAGGTTCCACTTTGGAAAGAATAGATGTCGCTCTTTCGTATTCGCCCGCGCGATATGCCAAGATGCCAATCCTGTTATTATCGATATTATTGCGTAAGGCATTCGGATACCTTTCTGGCAGTGGACTGTGAAAAGCTTGTCTGTAGGGGTTCCTCGCAAAATACATGCTGGCAACGGTCCGGCGCAGCTCATTTTCGAGTGTTTTTCTATCAATATTCATATCCGGACTCCGGCGGACCTTTACGGCATCGGCCAGCATCGGTCGGTAATCACGTACCACTGCGATCGAATCAAAAACTGCTGGTTGCGTTTGATCCCGTTGGGTGGTTGGTTGCTGTTTTTCCTCTTCCTGTGCATACCCTGTCACCAGCACAACTGAAAAGATTCCGGTAAATATATGTTTCAGATAATTACAGCCGATTGTTTTTTTCAGTATCATCTTTCGTACGTATTTCTATGTTTCTCCAAACGTTCCTTCGCTGGGGGAATAATAGCGATATGGTAATCCCCCCTTAACGTGCGATACTCAAAACTAAAAAATTCCAATCACAATTAGGTGAATTGTCCGTAAAAAGGCCGTGTCAATCCCCTAACATTTAAGATTATTGAAGCTTACAATTATGCTACAAGCTGAAATATCGTGGGTTTATTTTTTTTATATACGGGGTCAATGTATCAGAAATACCACTTTTTTGATTTTTTATTTAATAAATCAAAACGACACCTAATCCTGTTTGGGCATACCCTGGCTCCCGTGAATGCAACCTTTAAGAATAGATATCGGAGTTCCTCCGGCCTCTATTATAAAGGGCAGCCTGACTTTGATATGTTCATAAATAGGATGAACGAATGCCTTGAAAAGCGCTAATGCTTAATTAATGAGATCTTTTTACAGCGATATAAAATCAATTGTTTCTGCGCAAATTTTACTATCTTCGTATCTCATGCAAAAACAACTATTCACATATTATAGTTTAGCAATTGGAATGATTGCCTAATTCCGGGTGTCCTGTTCCTGAAGTTGCCGATTGGTAGTCCCATGCTATCAAAGGTGATTGGTATGGAGCAAATCACTCGGATGACAGAAATTAAGCAATTCTATTTCATCATTTTAAATTATATGTAGTGAATAACTTATCATTTTATGGTTGGAACGACGAACTGTTTCAACTAAAACAGATATCACCATACAAACATCTTCTTCATGGTCGGGTTTCGGCCGTAAACAGGACCAATTATGAAGTCATCACCGAGCTGGGTCTGCTGGTATGCGAATTAAGCGGCAATTTACTCTATAGCAAGTCATTATTTGAGCTTCCCTGTGTGGGTGATTGGATTATCGTTCAATCTTTTGACGATAACCAAGGGATAATAGTTGATATTTTACCACGTAAAAATACAATGTACCGAAGAAAGAGCGGTAGCATATCCGACAAACAAGCTATTGCAGCCTATATTGACAAAGTATTTATCGTTCAAAGTCTCGATGCAAATTTCAATATTCGCAGAGTAGAACGCTTTATAGTTCAGGTATTAGAGGAAAATATCCAACCGGTGTTGATACTCACCAAGTCTGACCTAGAGTTTAGTCGCCATTTGGTAGATGAATCGCTGAGCCATATTGTCAACAAGATGCCCGTCTTTTTCACAAGTATTCTTTCACCTGACACCATACTCCCTATTAGAAAATTTATCAAGCAAGGAGAGTCGATTGTACTCGTAGGGTCATCCGGTGTCGGGAAAAGTTCTTTGATTAATATCTTATGTGAGCGCACGGTTTTTCTGACATCTCAGGTAAGTAAGTCCTCAGGCAAGGGACGACATACATCTACCCGTCGGGATATGGTATTAATGGAAGGTGGTGGTGTTTTAATAGATACACCAGGTGTAAGGGAATTTGGGTTAGCATCGGATAATCCGGAGGTGCTGGCTGATATCTTGGATGTTTCTGATTTTAAGGACTCCTGTCGTTTTGATAATTGTAAGCATGAAGGAGAACCCGGTTGTGCGGTTATTGAAGCTGTCAATAAAGGTCTCTTAGCCAAAGCAGTTTATCAGAGTTATCTCAAGCTTCGAAAAGAATCCAGGTATTTTTCTACTTCTGAACATGAAAGACGTAAACGGGATAAGTCTTTTGCCAGAATTGGAAAGGAGGCTAAGCGAATCAAAAAGCGGTAATTTTTTTTGATGTATCACAGGTGTTCCAAATAAAATTGGAACACCTTTTTTTTGTGTTAATATCTTCACTTGGTCCCCTCTTCGAGCCCTGGTGGGTGCGTCCCAAATCCTCACCGCAATGTGGGGGGGGGGTGGTTCACCGGCATTTGCCCTTTATTTGTCCATTTGCATCCATCCGAACAGCTGCTCGTCGTCGGTGCCTTATCCTTGTATCGTATCAAAAAAATATACATATGAAGACAATGAACACATTCCACAGCGCCATTGCACCCACACTGGGGTGGGCCATCGGCGGCATCCTATTCGCAAGCGCATTCCTTTCTACAAATGGCTATGCCGTACCTCCTACCCATGCAAGCATTATTGTGCAGCAGCACACTTCGCTCGCTACCACCACATCCCTGCAGCAGTTTGTCGGGTATTACCAGCTCCCTAATAAAGTGGCTTTCATTCGATTTGAGGTAAAAGGCAATGTCCTATTCGCTACGCAGCTATGGGACAACAAAGTGTATGAGCTCGCCCAGCTTGACGAGACCCATTTCGAATCAAAGAAGGAAGGCCACAAAGTCGAGTTCCTCAAGGACAGTTCCGGTCAGTTTACTTCCGCCAAGATATTGGGGCGCATCACTACTGTAAAGGTCGGCTTTGACCCCACTACGGTCAAGCAGCTATCCGCAGCCCAGCTCAAGCAGCTTGAAGGGACGTATACCTTCAAGGACGACAACACCCTCAAGCTCAATATCCGATCTTCAGCAAGTGGGCTCACGGTAAAGCAGCTCTGGGACAATAAAGAAATAGCCTTTACCCCTAGATCCGAAACGTTCTTCGTCAATGCCGACGGCACCTTTCCACTTACATTTTCAGTAAGCAGTGGAGCAGCCACGCAGGTCACCTGCTTTGAAGACGATGTCTGGTTCAAAGCACAATAGGCAGCCATGATACGACAGGCGCTCTATCGACTTCTTATTCTGTGGCCTATGCTCGTCCTTTGCACATCCAAAGGGCTAGCGCAGCAAGTAGCAGACGAAAATTTCCACTACTCGATACCTGCCCCTATGTACGCGGCTAGCAGTGGCTCGCTGATTGTATTCGATGAGGCCCATAATAATGCCTCTACCCTCAGGGGCGTCTATTCTCCATTCGCTACCCTGCTCAGGAGCGATGGTTATCAGGTAGTAAGTAGCAAAGAGCCTGTAAGTTCAGGCCTCTTAGAAGAAGCAAATATTTATGTCACGGTCAATGCCATGTACGATCTCGAAGATTGGAATCTACCCGCGCGATCCGCTTTTTCGGCCGATGAGATCAACCAACTCGTCAACTGGGTGACCGACGGCGGAAGCTTATTACTCGTTACAGACCATATGCCGTGCGGGGCCTCCGTCCATGAGTTGGCCGCACGATTTGGGTTCAACATCATCAACGGTTTCGCCCTCCGAAAGGATGGGATGCCTGAAATATTCTCCAGGGAGCGAAATACATTGCTGTCCAATGACATCACCAGCCCTGCAGGCCGAGAGATAGACAGCATTATGTGTTGGGGAGGTACAGGGTTTATTGCCCCTTCGGATGCCCAAGTTATCTCCCAATTAGGAGACGATTACAACCTCTACCTTCCCAGCGACGTCGCCCAAATCAAGAAGCCCCTCCCCGACACCCTTCCCTATATTTCGGGAAGAGGGCTCGTCAATGGCGCCTATCTCCACTTTGGCAAAGGTCGTATTGTCATATTTGGGGATGGCGCCCCTTTCTCGGCACAGCTACATGGTATCAAAAGTGCAAAAAGAGGGATGAATCATCCTTCCGCTATGCACAATGCCCCATTTCTGCTCCACATTATACACTGGTTGGACCGAAAATTATAACCAAACTACCCCGCTACAGGCGAGTGCAAACGACAAAATCCGTTTTTCGATATTGAAAAACGGATTTTCTTTTAACCAATGCTTATCGGGATACTGTCGCCAGCACCCTATTTCTTACTGATAGTATTTTTATAGATCTGTCCATCCTTCATGATCAGCAGAAAGTTCTTTTCTGGATTTGCAATCACAGCAAGGTCTTTCAACGGGTTGCCATCCACCAATAGCAGGTCCGCCAGCGCCTGCTCTTCGACGACCCCCAGTTTTCCAGGATAAGGACTACGCAGGCCCGACATCTGCAAGAGCTCTCCATTATCCTGTGTGATCATTTTTAAGATTTCTCCATTCGTAAACCACTTTTGGAGGCGCAGTATGTAGCTATTTTGATCATCGTTCAATTCCGGTTCGAAGAGGAAGTCCGTCCCCCAGGCCAATTTTACCCCCAATTTCTTCGCCAATGGCCATACTTTATCCTGTCCGTCCAATACCGGCTTGCGTTTCGCCTTGCGTTGCGCATCCATATTGTCGTTATTATCCATTAGATTTTGAAGGCTGAGCCACACATTTTTCTCGGCCAGCAATTTCAGCGTTTCCTCATCCAGCATCTGACCGTGTTCTATTGATTTCACACCCGCCTCTACCGCACGTTGCACAGCCCTAGGCGTGTACGCATGCACCATCACATAGGTCCCCCAATCTTCGGCAGCCTCTACGGCCGCCTTCATTTCGTCAAGCGTATATTGCGTCACATCGATTGGGTCATAGGCAGAGGATGTGCCACCACCTGCCATTAGCTTGATCTGGCTCGCCCCAAAGCGCAGGTTCTCTCGTACCGCGGTCAATACCTCGTCACGACCATCCGCTATGAAGGTAGCCCCATAGCGCTCTGCCCTGGATACCATCCCAAAGAAGCGACGCGAGCGTTCCTCCGGCGTCCTAAAATCACCATGTCCCGCCGTTTGGCTTATCGTGGCCCCCGAAGCCCATACCCGTGGCCCCACCAGTTGCCCTTTGTCTATAGCCGCTTTCAACGGAAAAATAGGGCCACCAGCATCCCGCACGCTCGTAAACCCACGCAAGAGCATCTTTGCGGCAGATGTTCCCACTTTGTCCACCAAAAATTCTTCCGACATATCACTGGTCATCATCTGCGGCATGGTGAGTGCTCCAAATACCAAGTGCACGTGCACGTCGATTAGGCCTGGCATCAAGGTCTTGCCTTTACCGTTGATCTTGATTACCTCTTTATCCTGCACCGCAATAGGCGATGAGCTGATTTTCTCGATTACATTGCCCGATATCAATACATTCATGGGTGCCGTAAGGTCTGCTGCCCGATGGTCCAGAAGCCTGACATTCTCCAACAACACATGTTTGGTCTGCGCCATCGTAGTCGAAAAACTGGCAAAAAGAAAAGCAAAAGCTAATATTGGTCTCATATCTATCAAGTTATTCGTTCATTGAATTGTTCGTTTGTCGAGGCATTCTAAAAAAATAAGATTAAAATACTGGATAATTGATTTTATTCTTAGGTACCAAGATACGTCTTTTTTGTACAAAGACAATTTATTTTGAAATCCATTCCTTACTAACTATAGTGGGGCACATTTCTTATGTCCCTCGCAGGGACATCCGCTACTTTGCATAGCAATAGCATTTATAAGAAAAGACCTCGTTTTATATGTAGCCCTCTTTTTGTATCTAATTTTTAGGCGCCAATCTATTGATATGTGGCGTATCCCACATCGTTACAATGTCATCCAAAGCGCACCAGTTCTTAATTCAAAAAAAAGGCATTCCAATGCATCTTTGCGAATACGGCGGTAGCATCCTTAGGCAGGGAGCTTCAGAAGTTGAGCCAAATAGCTAATTCAAATTATAGCCATCGGCCCTGTCGAGCAAATACTACAAAAACCTAAATAGATAGTTGAATATATCATGGTTAAACAGCTTATTTCAAACCTATTTGATACATTAACCGTGTTAATTAACCCAATTAAATACCATTATTCACCTCATCAAAAATGATGCTGTCTACACATGTTGTCAGCTATATAGCCATTTCATTACGCTATGATCAGTACATTACAGAAGCTCCAATCCGAATTGGCCCGTCTTTACGCCGCCGCCCCTTGCCTCTTACCGCAGGTGGTACAGTCGGTTGTAGGGTTGTGCCAGGCCAACAGGCAAGAAGCTATCAAAGCGCATAAAAAGTATCGCAATGAGAAGCGTGCCACGACCGCCTTTAGGCAATATCACCGCCTATTGATCACCATCTGTGATACCCTATACCGCCACACGACACAATGGGACCAAGCCCATCCCGAAGCCCTATCGGCATTGGAATGCTTGCTTCAAGAGCAAGAACTGTTATTCAAAGAATATATAGACCCGGATGCCAAGCTGCCCCTACACTATCAGGCGCAGTTGGAGGATCGGTTGCAGCAACAGCTTCCCGCTATCTTGGCCAAATTGGGGGCGAAAGGAATATCAAGTGCCTATCTACAGGAGATCAGCGCTGCCATGGATAGTCTTTTCCAAAAAGGTAAGCTCCCCGACCTCCGTTTTTATCATTACGACTATCTTCTCAAGTTGGTAAAAGCGTTGCAAGAACTTGCCGATGACAGGCGAGCCAAAAAATGGACCGAGCGCTTCATCCAGCAATTGATTGCCCACAACTTCAACCATATGGGCTTCTATAATCGCTGGTGCGAATATGTAGATCAGATCGTGAGCCAAATGGAGCCTTTTGCATCCAAGAAATACCTGCTCAGCTTACGCAGCCATTTGCGACGTGACGATCACGAGTTTAAAAGCGCCTACAACCGCGAGCGTGCATCCTTGCTCAGCTATATGCACGACTATGTCGAAAATAAGGTCAAGGATATCAAATCAGCCAATTGGGACAAGATCGATGGCGTGATCACCGGACTCAATTCGCAGCAGCTCGCCGTCATCTTTCACTACATCTATGACTCCGACATGCTGCTCTATCCTTCCAAGCGGACTGCTGCTGCAGCATTTTCAAACCACATCAAGAGCAAGACCGGCAATCATATTTCTGTCAAGACCCTCCTCAAGATCGATAAACGGGAATTTTTGGGCGCTGCAGCCATCATCTACAAAAAATTCCAAAACATGGCCCTCAAGATCAAAAAGGACTACGACCTCTGACTACGCTGGGGTAAGAGTAGAGGTCGCTCGACTGGCCCTATTAAGCTATTCCGCTGTCACGATTTCTTCGCGTAGTACGGTCAGATCGATTTGATTGGCGTTAAGACCGTGGCAGAGCTCGATCCAGATATGCTCTTTGGGTGTACGAATCAAAAACTGCTTATATTTATATGGGCGGGGATCGTACATGTCCGAGACGTAGGCCGGATTTGTCTTTTCGATCAAATCTGAAGCCGATGCCGGAAGACCTCCCGTATAGAATTCCACGCCTCCCAACTTTTCAATAGCCTTTTTGTATGCATTGACGACATACGTATCCTCAAAAACGTCGCCCTCTTGAAAGACGGCCGTATAGTAATACTGCCCACTGACCTTCCGCACAAGGCTGTCGTTATAGAAAAAGTACTTTTCTTCCAGCGATTTCTGCTTTTCGCCTGCCTGTCGGTAGCCCGCCGGAGCCGATAGGTAGGGAAACTCCCCCACATCCTGCGTCGTGATAGGGATTTGTTCCAGGTTGAATCCGGAGACTATTGGATCGGTCGAATCCGATTTGACCTGCAGGGTATCTGCTTGAGCAGCATTTTGATTTTGGGGTTTATTGCTTTGATTACACGAGTTTAGGCCAATCAATACAGCAATCGATAGTATAGACGATATCTTCATTTAGCGTTATCTTTTTAACCTGCCCAAATTAACCGTCCGATATGATGTCCATGTTTACAAATCGTTAATTATAGGTGAATTTGCCGTTTATTTTTATTTAGGGGGGATTATCCCCCACTATCCCCTTTTCACCTCCGTTGTAATCGTTGAAAATCATTCGCTACATCCTCCCAAATGTACTTTTGCCAAGAATCCGTCCGCCGTTACTAGCATACACCTTTACCCCCTTTGTTAACAGCACACCTCCTCTATAGCCCTCTCGGCGTACCCAGCACTCTATAAACTACCCCTAAAATACCTGCATTCTCCCCCTAATTTTGATCATAACCAGTGACGTAGTGATGAGCAACTAGAATATCTAACTCCTAATATCTAACTATAAAATGATGAATAAAAAGAACATATTACAGGTCATAACCATCGTATTGCTAGCACTTTGGATACCTTCTGTGTTGGATAAGCTGGTACACTTTACAACATTCAAGCATGCTGTCCTTAGGCAACATTTTCCCCACACACTGGCCTATATCGTCAGCTATGCTATACCTGTACTAGAAGCCGTTGTTGTCTTCCTTCTCGTCTGGCCTCGTTATCGTAGGTGGGGCTTTGCATTATCCACCTTATTGATGGCTGTTTTTACAGGCTATATAGGGCTAGCGTTATCGGGGGCTTGGGGCAAAATTCCTTGCGGATGTGGCTCCATCATTTCAGGGATGAGCTGGGCCCAGCACCTTTGGTTCAATCTATTTTTCCTAATCGTCAGTATCATAGGCCTATCCATTAGCAAATTTGATTCGAAACCAAGCCGTGTGCTCCATCCAGAATAACCGTCAGATATACAGCGGACTTTGGGCTCTAGGTCAGTCCAGATGAAGGGCGTGTCGGCCAGAAGACTCTTTTTAGCCTTCCCTATACAGCATCAATGGCTACGTACAGAAAAATCGATCGCTGGAAAAGGGTAAAACAAATCATTTAAATACAAACATTCAAATCTAAAGATTATGAGAACGTTAGCAATTATCAAAAAAAATGCAATGGCCTTGGTAGCCTTGGCCATTGCAGCAGCCAGTTATGGCTTAATGTCGTTTGGAACAACAGCGTCAACCCAATGGTATGAGGCGTCCTATGATGCCACAGAAGGCAAACATCGCATAGGCAATCTCATAGGCCCTTCACTACCTGCCGGAGATTGCCAAACCGCCCTTGAAAAAGAGTTTACGTGCGCAGTCAACTATGATGGTGATGGCTCCGTTGAATTCGTCGAGGATATCCCTGGCGCTTACGATGTCGCCACCAGCGATACCGAACCCGCCAATTAAGGACGACTGAAACTTTCAATACGATGGAGGCTTGCACCAAGCGAGCCTCCTCTATTTCCATTATCTCTCATTCTGTTCGTATCCACCTAGCGTTATGGCGTTGGATGGTATGGGCCACGTCCATTTTGCACTCCCTACGGGAAGTTGATACTCTTCATTTCCCAGTTTTCGACGGATGGAGGTCGCCGTCTCTGGTGTTTTGTTCAATCGGCGAAGCTCACTCCATCTCCGCCCTCTGAACACCAACTCTTTACGGCGTTCTACCCGTATTTTCTCCAATAGAGCCCCATTACTGATATCCGATGCTATTTTCGGAGCGTTGCCACTAGTATAGCGATGCGTATACAGTCGATTCAAATCCTCGATTGCTCCTTCCCGATTCCCGAGCCTCGTCCTGCTTTCGGCGCGGATCAGCAAAAGCTCAGCCGTGGTGATCCCACAGAAAAATCCATCCGGTTGTCCAAAATAGAGCGGTTTGGGCACTATACGGCTGCCATTGGTCGTAAAATATGCCCGCTTTCTCAAATCGGTGCTTTCATACATCCCATATAGCGTACTATCTACCGTCAGCCGTGCATTGGCCAATATGGCCATATATCCCATAGAGCTATAGAATACAATTTCTGGATTGCCCTGCCCATAAAGCGGAAATGGAGATGCCAAGCCCACGTCTACCGTATTATAATCGATGAGGGCAGCATGTATCCTCAACGCACTATCCGCATAGATGGCCGCATTTTCGTATATTTCCATTTGATGGTATACCATGGCAAGTGCGCCAAGGGCAGCTACTTTAGAAGGCCTCGTATTCAATTCTGCCGTTAAGGGCAATAGCCCGTTGGCCTCTCGCAAATCGTCCAAGATAAATCGATAGGTGTCACCGACGGTAGCTCTCGGAAAATGTTTGTTGATATTTGGACTGGTGCGCAGGGGCATGCCTAAATCCTTATCGGCCGTTTTCGCATCGTATTGCTTGCAGAATAGCTGTGCTAACTTAAAATAGGTCAACGCCCGCAAAAAGTACCCCGACCCCAATACCGTATGATGAAAGCTAGCGTCCCTTGCTGGATATTCCATGTCCCGGACCCCCTCTATCACAAAGTTTGTCAGCAGGATCTTTTCAAATCCATTGTTCCAATCGATACTCCTAGATTCTTCAAACACCTCATCCGCCCATACATAGGCATTTTTTTGTACGGGATCGGATAGTCCCTCCCATTGCGTCTGCGCGATATAGTAATCGTCGCTTCCCACTTCGCCCAATACCGGGTACATGTTGTTCATTTTGTTATGCTCCAGGATCATCTGATAATCCTTTAACGACACGGGAATTACCTGTGATTTGTCCCTTTTTTCCTCCAGATAGTCCTTCATACAGCCCGATAGGGCCATCGTCGTACCTACCATACAGAGATAGGTTATTATTTGTCTTTTCATAATGCTCATAACTGAATCTGTAATCCGATTGAAAATTGAATTGGACGTGGGTACAATGCTCGGACATCCGGATCGATGGCTTGACGGGTTCTTTTCCAAAGGATACCCACGTTCTTGGCGTATCCCACAAACTGTAATTGACTGATGCCTAGGCGTCCCAGATAGCGACTGGGTATCCGATAGGCTATATTGATGTCCTGCAGCCTGATATGGTCGCTGCTTTCTACTGCCGCTTCACTATAGATATAGGCTTGGTCTCGTCGAGTATTGCTTGCCGATGGCATAGAAGGGACATCGGTGTACCTTTCGTCACCCGGCTGTTGCCATCTGGATAGGTATTCGATATTCGTGGTCTTTGTATTGCCAAATAGACTGCCGTAGTTCAAGCTTTCTCGCCGAAATACGGCACCGAATTTAAAGGTCACGTTCATATCCAAGGTCAAGCTGCCCCACTGCACGGTATTGCGTACCGCTCCAATATGTGTAGGCATGGTTACTCCGGATCGCAGCAGGTCGTCCACGGTCAGTTCGTTGAAAAAGCGGTTATAATCCATACCTAATGTACCATCCACCATGACCAATGGTGCACCAGTACCGGGATCCAATCCATACCACGGCAGGGCATACACTTGATCGATTGGGTTCCCGACCAACAATGGTCGGGAGGCGACCGAGCCAAATAGATCTACACCCTTGGGGGCGGCCGGATTGTGGAAGTTGGTAACTTTATTGTTCACGATATTCAATATGTAGTGGGTATCCCACTTGACCCGCCCACGGGTGTGGGCAACCCGTAGCGCTATATCTAGGCCTTTGGTCATCAGATCGGCATAGTTCCGTCGATTGTCCAGATTGTAACCAATTACGGCCGGTATTATCCCTACCGTAGGGTCAAATACATCTTCCCCGATCAAGTCCTTCGCTTTCTTTTGGTACCACTCAAGGCTCAAAGCAAGTCTATTTTTCAAGATAGCGATATCGGCCCCTAGATTGATGGTGTTGATCTGCTCCCAACTCAGGTCGGGATTGCCCACACTGCCCAATAGGGCCATTGGCATACCCGTAGTCGCGTTGTTGAAGCCATAGGACACATATGGAGTTGCTGATAGCGAGCTCACGATATTGCCATTGGCTCCATAGGTAGCCCGTAGCTTGACCCTATCGACCCAATCGATCTGAAAAAACGATTCTTCGGCCAGGTTCCATGCGAGGCCCGAAGACCATAGTGGCACCCCCTTTTGATTGAAATCCACACCGAAGATATTGGAGGCATCCCATCTGATACTGGCCGAGGCGAGGTATCTACGGTCAAAGGAATAGCCCATATTGGCATAATAGGATACGAATCGATCCGTGACAGACCTGCCCGCGGTATTTCCCGTATTGATGAGGCTTGCACTCTGTCTCGGTCTTGTCGGGTAGCCCGATGTAAAATCCATGCGATCGATATGCGTGAGCACATCATCGTCATAGCCATACAACCGGGACGAACCCAAGCCCACATTCCGCTCTTGTCGGATTTCGAATCCCGCCAGTCCATTCAGGCTGTGCTTAGACCAGTCCTTTGTGTAGCTTAGTTGGGCCCTACCATAATGAGCCTGCAACGTACTGGATGATCGATCCAGTATACCCCCTTCCGGAACGATCTGTCTGCCATCCAATTGCGTAAACTGATTGACCAAATGCCTCACGTAGTAACTGTCCGCAAGGTAATGCTGCCTATCGTTGGAAATGGAATTCTGGTACTGGTGCCGTGCCTCCACCTTTAGTCCCGCCACGACCTTGTACTCGACATGGGTATTCAGGCGTACCTCTTGACTCGTCGACGTATTGTCCACCAATCCGAGCTCCTCTAGCGGTCTATATTGCCAATCCAGCAAACCATCTTGTAGGGCCCGCTCGGTATAGGTTATCCTGTTGTTCTTCACTAGCGGCAGCGCATCCCCATTTTTATCGGCTAGTCGGCCATAGACATAAGGATCCGTCATGCTTGCCGGGGACAGGGACGTGAGGCCGATTCCGTTGGCTTGGCCTTTGGTCAAAGCGTAGTGGAATGCCGCCCCGACGGTAAGCCGATCCGTGGGCCTAAAATCCATCTTGCTACTCGTCGTTAACCGACTAGATCGATTGCCGACAAGCGGGCCTTGATCCCGATCGAATCCACCAGAGAGGTAGTAGGAATAACGATCGCTGCCTCCCCGAGCACTCAGCGCATATTGCTGGCTTATCTTGCTCCTGTAGAGATATCGTGCGGCCTCTTCCCTAATATCCCCTTCTTTCAGATTGGCCAGCATCTGCTCCGCCTGGACCTCATCAATACGGCCTTCGCTCTGGGCAATCAGCACTTCTACCGCCGGAGGTAAGGCTGTCCAATCGTTTTTTTGATATCTACCCATCTCAAACAGCTTTCTTTCCAATTCTATTGCCTCTGTCGGTGGGAGAAATATCCGCGAGTATAACAAATCCGGCTTTTGGGCTATGGTGGTATTCAACACGCCTTCCAACCTCGTCTTAGATTGCCCGGCTCCGTTTTTGGTATTGATCACGATCACGCCATTCCCTGCCCTAGCTCCCCATATGGAAGCTGCGGCCGCGTCTTTCAATATCGTTATGTTCAATACGTCATTGGGATTGATATTCCGGATATCGCCTTCATATGGGAAGTTATCTACCACTATCAGTGGCTCCGTGGTGCCCCTGATGGTGCCGATGCCCCTTACCCTTAGGTTGACATTCGAAGAAGGCTCCCCTCGCGAAGAGGTAGAAGGGAGTTCAAATGCTACGCCATTGGCCACACCTTCTAGTCTACTGAGTATATCTTGGCCAAAACTACGTTGGATCAGCTTTTGGTCGATGCTCGTAAACGAGCCTGTAGACCTTTCTTTAGGAAGGGTTTGATACCCTGTGTACACCATTACCTCCTCTATCTCATGCATAGCAGGCCTGAGGTGTATGGTCTTCGTCCCGTTGCGCTCGGTGAGTATTATCTTCACGCGATGATAGCCAACAGCATGCACCGACAGCGTATCCGGAAGGGTATTTACAGCTATTGAAAACCTTCCCGTCTCATCTGTCATTGCTTCGGTGCCACTGCTGAGCATCTTGAGTGAGGCAAAAGCAATCGGATTTGAACTTTCAGATGATATGACAACACCATTTATCTGTGCATCAGCTATTATATGGTTAATCAATAGCAGCATTAAAAAGACAGCGTACTTCATTCGGCACCCCTCCTTCCATGCGTCCATTCCATATTGATAGGGATATGCTCCGTGTGGCCTTTTAGGATATTTAAGATATCCATGGCTCCATAGTCCTGTGTCCCTGTAATGGTCAATAATCTGTTGTCGTATATCCAGACCAACCGACTGACGACATCCCGATCGAAAAAGAGGTCGTTCAACATATAGGCATCTTCTCCTACTATCGATGAGCACACCCAATCCCTTTTTTTCATAAATGGATCAGCTTTGTAGGCATGATCGATATGGACAGCCAAAAAGCCCACTTGCTGTTCCATGGATTGGCTAATTCCCTCCCATTTGTCGATGGACTTGACACATGGTGCGCACCATGTCGCCCAGAAGTCCAATACGATCAGTTTTTTGTGGCGGTAGTCGTTCAGGGTGACCACTTCCTTACCCGCTGGGTGATTCACCACCTGCAAGGGCATGTGCCACAGCGCTTCCGGAATGGTATCCCCAATCTGCAATGGCCAGATAGCCATAGGCCCATTCGCTGCCCGTTGGTTGCCGGGCAGCTCCTGAGCTGAAACATTGAACATAAACACTATCGTAAACAGCTGTACCAACACCATCAGCCATCTGCTATAAGCGATCAGCTTTTTCCTATACGTCATCAGCTTCTTTATCCTTATCCCAAGCAGCAAGCCCGCCATCATCATTCTTAATGTAAAACTTCTCTTATCACTAGACAAACCATTAGTTTCTTGACCATTAACAGAAAGTATCAATTTCTTGCAGCATGCGATCAGTAATTTGCAGTACACTATCCGGCATCTGCTTTGCGCGATCAGTACTTTGCAATAGATGATCAAGATTTTGCGATAGGCACCCAGCAGCAAGCCGTAGACCTTGGGCATTCTTCGTTTGAGCGTAGGCAATAGGCGGCGTACCATAGCCTTTATACCATTTCCTGTCCTCCGAAGCCTATAAGCGATATGCCACTGACCATTCCTGATAAGCCTTTTCTCATAATTCTCAATCGACTTGGCGTCCCGATTACCTAGGCTATTACAATCTACCTCTCTCTTTAATGACCTTGGGCGATATCGCATTAAGAAATTGTGATGGAAGCCCCTGAAAGTAAAACTATGACACCTATGTTCGCAGTCACTATCCTCCAATCTACCTTGGGCTATTTGCCACAAATTACAACCTCGTTGAATTAAGCCATTTAGAGCCCTTTTAAGCGATGATAAAACTCCATGCAACATCAACCTCGCTCGCTGTAACACAGCGCCGCAAATCACCTGTAAATGCGTCGGTTTCAAAAGTATTATCCTACCTCCCTTTACAGGATTATTTTTTCCCTCATTGCGAGAAGGTACGACGTAATCCCTGACCTTCGTCTCTGCAACAGAAGCTTCTCTATCCTCCGGCAGCCAAGATAGCGCAGTATGCTCCTTGATACCCATCTTATCCACAATCCACTTACCAGCAGCTCGTAGATGTCCGGTACCTCTTTGGTAGCTCTTTAGTACCTTCTTGGTGAATCTCCAGTACCTCTGCAGTACCTTTTCGGTACCTTTCCCGTGAACTAACCGTACACCCTTGGTGTATCCTTGGTGGACTATCGGTAGGTTTGTCCTATACTCATCGGAGGCTTGTTGCAGGCTCAAACCAGTGTATAGATAGTCTATAGAAAGGCTCATCCTATAGTCATCGTAGGCTTGAGCTAGGCTCATCCTATAGTCATCGCAGGCTTGAGCAAGGCTTATCCTATAGTCATCGCAGGCTTGAGCTAGGCTCACCCCTATTTTTCCTCTCTTTTTCGGACATTCTTCGGAAGTTATTCGCCCCCGCTTCGGAGCTTTACTACCTTCCGACCACCTTATTACTACCTTATCCTCACCTTTATCGTGGTGACGAGGTAATGATTTGGTTATGCAAAGGTTAAGCTGAGGTGGTCGAGCACCGAATAATGGACGAACAA
This sequence comes from Sphingobacteriaceae bacterium DW12, assembly GCA_000783305.1. Taxonomy (GTDB): domain Bacteria; phylum Bacteroidota; class Bacteroidia; order Sphingobacteriales; family Sphingobacteriaceae; genus Sphingobacterium. Next base: position 176,653 of record JROE01000001.1, read on the forward strand.
AGGGCGAAGTTGGTAGGAAAGCAAATTGTCCCAGTCCCTTATTGTTTGTTTGGGGTTCTTTTGCTGTTCCTTTACCATTTGTCTGCCCTTTCTTTAGCCTTTCTAGGGTATTTGTTCGGTCTTTGTTCACTCCTTCTTCGAATCGGCTTCGAGTCGGCTTCGAATCGGCTTCGAGAATTGCTGGGTGGCGCTTTGGTAAAGAATCACAGCACACTCGAACGAATACCGAAGCTGTCCAAAACTTCTCCCGACCATGGTCAGGAGAAATGGCAAAGCCCTTCCACGGGATTACCGAAGAAAGGGTGTGTGCTATTGTCTTGATATACCGTTGAAAGTGGACGGCAATCTGTTTATGTCGATGTTGGACCGTGTCCAGCATTGGCAAAATATGTGGTAGTAATCGGTATTCTTTGCCCTTGGTTATGGACAAAGCAATCCCGATGGAGCAGATTTGCTTCATAATATTTGGTTTAATGGCGGTAATCTTGCTGGATAGCATCTACTCCCTACCATTATCAATAATTGGTTAATTAAAAAACCAAACCTCCCTTTTAAGAAAATACACGAAATAGTATGTAATGCTCTTGCTTTAGTGGAAAAATCGATATACCTTTAGAATGCAAACTATAAAGTGTGTCGAGAATCGACTGAAAGGAAGCTAAGAGCTCTTCAAAAATACGGGAAGTTGGCATACAGGAAAATTAAAGGATAGGTAGACTAACATATAAGTTCTTCGAACGTGGTTCGCTGTCACAAGATATGGATTACGTCTTGAGAGCTGTTCTCTGCAAAAGAGACAAGCTACCCTCCTTTTGTTTTGCCCGTAATGAGGAAGGGGTACTTTATTCTGGCGGCACGATTACGTTCTTTACGAGTAATGAAAGGGAAAACCAATGACCGCGATCTTGGATCGAGTCTGAGGGTTTCTTTTGGATGGTTAATGTAATCGTTCTCATAATTTAGTTTATGTAGAACGATGTAAACTAGTGGATTGGGCTCCTTAGATAGCTAAGCACGGAGCAGCTTCACACTTTGAAACCAGGGAGGACAAGTCCCCCATCTTCACATCTATAACTAGATTTTGAAAATGTTTCGCCAAAGCTAACGTGAAGCCGCCCACATGCCGCATATGTCAAAAGTATCAAAACTTTTTAATCATACAATAGCATGGAGCGATTTCCACGATTCTCTCGGCGAAAAATTTTGTCCTTTTTTGGTTTCGAGAAAACATCGTTCATCAAGGCAAAATGCCATGATTTTCAAATCGCTTAAACAAAGATAAATAAAATTACTAGCAATAACTAGTAAAATAACAAAAAATAATTTATGGCCTTGACCAAAACTGCTTTAGAATTATATATAGTTGAAATTGTCAAAAGCAAACGCAAGCAACTAAAATTGAGTCAAGAAGATATTTCTAAGAGATTAGAAGTAACTGTCGGATATATAGGGCAAATAGAAAGTAAAAAGCTTAAGAGGATGTATTCTTATGACCAACTGAATAAGCTCTCCATGATATTAGAATGTAGTCCCAAGGACTTTATGCCTGAAAAGGCAATTGAAAAGTGATAAGTAAATGTCTATAGTAAAAGAACCTTTATATTTAAAAAAGTCCATAAAAATATTTAGATTTTATACCATTACGTTGGTAGTTTTAATTCTTACAAATATATTATTACGACCGCTACGTGACGACTACTTAATACTTATTGAAGCACTAGTATTATTACCCGTATTAATTGTATTCGTATTAGCGCCTATAGGCTTATACTATAACTGGAGAAGTTATAAAGCTAAAGAGGAACCTATAAAAAAGAGGACAATCTTTTTCATGGGACATGTATTTTTCTGCACCATAGTTGTTTTAATTATCCTGGGAGTAGCGAAGGATTTATCTTCAATAAATTTCTAGGTGAAAATTGAAACCACATTAAATCAGCTTTATAAAAAAACCATTATACGACCTTAAAGTCACAGATAGGAAAAGCTTCATCCAGTTTTTAGAGGAACTAGATTTATTTTGCATTCGCTAGATAGTTTTGATAGACAGAAGGAAATTCGATTGCGGGCAATAACATTTATCTACAAACCTGATTATAAATCGTCAACGGAAGGCGGATGTAATACGCTCTTCAACCAAATTTTAAAAGCTGCCTTCTAAACTATACAAAATCGAAAAAGACATGACTAGAAAAGGTCAAAAATCTAAGCAACTTAATTAATGGAGATAATATTAAAGTTTACCTGTGTTCTCATTATACCATTTTCTATAATTGTTTACAGGCAATTACTGGTAAAAAGAAAATATCAAAATGCGCTATATCTAAAAAACTTACAAGCAGTCATGGAGTTTCTAAGCGTGATTCGTTCATTAGACGATTATCTCACTTGGGTGCAGCGTGATCATATAAAGTCTGAATACGCCACAGTCGGACGATTTTTCAAGAATAAAACCAATTATTACAAGAAAGAAGCCAACGTAAAAAATTTCAATAAAATATTCAAAGACTTCGACCAATATGTCATTCGATACAACCAGAACTATGTCAATGTACAAAAAATAAAACTTCAGGGGTATTTTGACAATATTGAAGGCAAAAAGCTCGATAACCAGCAACGTACAGCCGTGATAACGGACGAATACTCAAATTTAATAATTGCAGGTGCCGGTTCAGGTAAGACGCTAACGATCATTGGAAAAGTGCAATATCTTATCGAACATAAAAACGTGCAAGCGGAAGATATTTTACTCCTGTCTTTTACAAAGAAAACAGTTGAAGAGCTCAACGAAAGATTAAAAAAAATCAATGTCGCTACTAAAGCAACTACATTTCATAAACTAGGGTACGATATCATTAAAAGACACAGTGCGAATATTCCCGCTGTTACGAATGAAAACACATTAACAAACGTAACAAAGGCATATCTGCAAACAGATATTTTGGAAAATACTGAAGCTCTACAGTCTTTTATTCAATATGTTGCGTGCTATATGAACGTTCCTGAAGAATACGATAATTATGACTCCTACGGCGCAAAAATAGACACGGAGAAAGGTATTGATTTCCAAACATTGAAATCAAAATGCGAAACGCTAAATATAGTGTCAAAATCTAAACATGACACTATTCAAGGAGAAAGAGTAAAAAGTGTAGAAGAACTCATGATAGCTAATTTTCTATACTTGAATGGAATTGACTATGACTACGAAATCTCTTACCCGCATGGAGAAACAATGTATCGCCCTGACTTCTATCTAAAAGAATATGACATATATCTAGAGCATTTTGGGGTAGATGAGCATAACTGCGCAAAATGGCTCTCGCCTCTTAACGAAAAAAAATATGTCGAGGAAATGCTATTAAAAAGAGAAACCCACAAGATTTATAACACAAAACTACTAGAAACATATTCCTATTATAACAGAGACAATATATTGTTACAAAAGCTACAAGATATGTTAGTAGCTGAGGGAGTAATCTTGAAGCCAAGAGATACAAGAGAGATTTATACCAAAGTATCCAACAACGATCAAAATTTTGGTAAAGAAATAGTTAAGCTCATCGAAAGCTTTATTAACCTTGGTAAATCCAGAAGATTAAACTACAATGACCTTTCGATCTTATTTTCCGATAAAGCTAAAGCTCAAAATGATTTCATGTATGAACGACAAGAAATGTTCTTACACTTTGTACTACCAATTCTTAAAAGATATGACCATACTTTAAATCAGAGAAATGAGCTTGATTTCAATGACATGATCAATTTGTCAACTGATTTTGTAAAGAATCACAAGCCAATATACACCTACAAATACATCGTCATTGATGAGTATCAGGACATTTCTTTTTCTAGATTTAACTTGATTATGGAAATAAGAAAAATGTCTGGCGCAAGGCTGGTTTGTGTAGGAGACGATTGGCAATCCATATACCGTTTTGCAGGAAGCGATATTTCGCTATTTAGTAATTTTGAGAAATATGTTGGTAAATATGAACAGCTATTGATAGAACAAACCTATAGAAATTCACAATCGCTTATAGATATCAGTTCAAAATACATTCAAAAGAATCCGAAACAAATTTTGAAAAATCCGAAGTCAAAAAAAGAAAATTTTGAAACCCCTATTAGATTTGCACATTACAATGAAGATAATATTAAAGATGCTTTCATCAACGAAATAGAAATCCTCGTCAGTAAATATGGGAACAAATCAATTCTAGTTCTGGGACGACACAGCTTTGATATTAATGATTTGATAGCACTTGATTTCGACAATAGAGTAAAATATTTTGAAACAACAGGAAAATTGGAAGTAAATGGATTTGAAGAGATTGACATTAAATATTTAACCGTTCATAAGTCAAAAGGTACAGAGGCAGATAATGTTATTATCTTAAAACTAAAAAACCATTTACTTGGTTTTCCTAACAAAATGACGGATGACCCAATACTGTCCTTATTACTAAGCGAGGTAGAGGGATACAGATTTGCGGAGGAGCGTAGATTGTTTTACGTCGCGTTGACAAGGACTAAAAATGAAGTCGTCCTACTCACTCCCTTAGACGCTTCGTTGTTTGCACAAGAACTTTTGAAAGATAATAATTATCTGTTGACCACAACTGACGAATCGCTAAACACTACGGGATGTCCGTACTGTAAAACAGGGAAACTGGTAGTTAGACAAAACACTCTTAACGGAACTCAATTTCTAGGATGTACACATTACCCAAGTTGTAACCAGACATTTAAGAACTTAGAAATACTACAAGATAAAATAGTATGTTCCAGTTGTCAAAGTGGTTTTATGATTAATAGAAACGGAAATTTCGGAAGTTTCTTAGGCTGTACAAGTTATCCTAAATGTAAAAACACCATAAACTTGCAGTAACGTATTTTGCGAGTAGGAATTTGCATTTATGAAACTGATGTTCTTGATAATAAAGGACATCCTAGTAGAAAGTATCATGATCAAACATTTGATATCGTCCGGGGTGTTTGAAATTATGGAAAAAAGTCCCTAGCTGGCGCACGCGTTTCGCGTGCGACTCTCAATAAGATAATGATTTCAAGTATATCAATAATGGATATCTTACAAGCAAAATTTTAATGATACGTTTTCTAAAATCAAACCATTAAGGAGATACCATAGCGCATAGAGGAGATTTATCCGATCAAAATTCTGCTATGCTAACCTCGTATTCCACTCCGAAATATGACCAGGATATTTACAACTCACTTTAAAAAGCCAAATTTCATATACATATACATATACATATATTTTTCAAAAAAATCAAGGGATATTAAAACAAGCTGTAATAACACTTTTACTAGTTTTATATGATGTCTATCTTGAAAATTTAAAAACAACTGATAACCAGTGAATTGTCTGGTTTTGAAATCAAGAATATAAATATTAAATTTGCATACTATGCGGATTAATTAGCATCAAATGAAAATCAATAGATTAAAAATTGTTTTGGCTGAAAAATCAAAAACGGGTAAATGGTTAGCTAAGCAGTTGGGGAAAAGTGATAGCACAGTATCTCGATGGTGTACAAATGAGATACAACCCTCAATGGATACACTCGTTGAAATTGCGGAGCTTTTAAATGTTGATATCAAAGAGCTTATCAATTCTACTAAAAACTAACTATGAGCATTCGAATACAGAAAAATACTAGTTTTGATAATATTCCAGTGAGTTCAGAATGGACATTTAAAAACGTGCGTTCTGTGGAAAATTGGACTCACGGATATCATAGATATCCCGCAAAATTTCTCCCAAATATTGTAAAGAAAATTATTGAAGAACACACGGAAGTTGGTGATACCGTGGCGGATGTCTTTGCAGGTTGTGGAACCACGTTAGTAGAAGCAAAAATCCATGGTAGAAAATCTGTTGGAGTTGATATCAATCCTGTTGCACAACTGATCACTAGCGTTAAGACAAATCCCATAGATCCTGCAAAGCTTAATGAAGCATACAGCATGATTCTAGAAAAGTTTGATGATTTTATTTTGGAAGACTATATTCATGTTGCTACACATGAACGAATTGATTACTGGTTCTTTCCTGAGAATAAAGGTAAAATTGCTTTTCTTTATGGGGTAATTTTGAATCTTCAGGAAGATCAAAGAATTAAAGATTTTTTCTTAGTGGCTTTATCTAATATACTTAAGAACTGCTCAAAATGGTTACAGTCAAGTACAAAACCCCAAATTGATCCTGATAAAATTCCAACAGACCCTTTTATAGCATTTAAAAGACAGATAAAATCTATGCTTAGGAAAAATGCTGAATTTTACAAAGAACTAGCCAATTTGAATTTTCTAGATACTGAGTGTAATATTTATTTAGAGGACGCAAGAGCTACGGGTATAGATTCAGAATCTGTAAATGCAGTGATTACCTCACCGCCTTACGTTACATCATATGAATATGCGGATTTACACCAGCTTACAGGTTATTGGTTTGAATATGTAGAAAACCTTTTGGCATTCCGAAAACAGTTTATAGGGACATTCTATTCATACGGTGAAGTTGTAGAGACTGTCTCGGACTTAGCTAATCAAACCGTCAAAAAAATTTCAAAAAAACATTTAAGAACTGCGAAGGAAATGTCGAATTATTTTTCGGATATGGCAGCAGTATCAAATGAAATGTTCAGAATACTAAAAGTGGGAGGCAAAGCATTTATTGTTATTGGTAATACAACGTATAAAAACGTGAAGATTAATTCAGCAGAAATTTTTGTAGAAATGCTTATAAGTAGTGGTTTTGAAATAGATGAAGTGATTAAAAGATCTATCCCCCACAAATTGATCCCAACAATTAGAGATAATGTTTCAGGAAAGTTCACTACACTTTCGAATAAAAATAGTAAGGAAGTTTATCCTGAAGAATACATAATAATTGCAAAAAAATAATACTGCATAAAATTATGTCAGAAAGAAAAAAATATAGTCAACCTTTTAAGCCTTATGCAAGACTTATGAATATTATTGGTGATCAGCTGATTACCGATAAGAAAGTAGCTGTTATTGAGGTAGTAAAAAATAGTTATGATGCTGATGCCGAAAATGTTCAGGTTCGTTTTTTTAATTTGAAAAATTATGGATTAGGTTATTTACCTGAACATGAACAACCATATATTGAGATAGAGGATGATGGAGATGGAATGACTTTGGAAATTATCGAAAAAGTTTGGCTTCGCCCTGCAACACCAAGTAAGTATGAGAAAAAGGTTCGTAAACAAAACGAAACGAAAAAAGGCAGAATTATACAAGGGGAAAAAGGTATTGGGAGATTTGCTATTCACAAACTTGGGGAAAAAATTGAGCTGTACACCAAATCGAAAGGTCATAATGAGGTTAAGCTTGAAATGGATTTTACAGAGTTTAATCCAGAAAAAGTAGATTTATTTAATCAGCCAACAAATATAGATTTCAAGCTTTTAGAACAGGTTGATAATACTTGGTATGAAACTCTAACTCCTGAAGTAATTACAAAAGAGAAAGGAACTTTAATCAGAATATCTCATTTAAGAGAGCATTGGAAAGAATCTGATTTTGAAGAGTTGTATAAATCAATACAAAGATTAATTCCTCCTGTAGACGAAAATGCTAAAAAGTTAGGTATTGATTTTAAGCAGGATTTTGATATTGAGATTTATAAAGATGATGATATTTATAGTTCTGAAGATGCTACAACATTTAAAGATGTCATTGAAAGGGCTCAATATAAGATGATTGGGACGGTTTCTGATAAAGGTATTTTATCTTTTGAATATGAATCAAAAGCTCCTCAAAGAGCTATTCAAAGAACTATAAATTTATTTGATGTAGAGGAACTTGATAGAAATGGGTATGATTTGTATGCAATAAAAAAAGGATTTAAGAATAGTAAAGAGCTTTCTTGTGGTGAATTTAAGTTTTCATTTTATGCATTTGATTTAAATAAACCTGATAAATTACTTATTACTCCCGCTATTAAATCTTTTGTAAAGGACAATTTTGTTTTCGTACTAAGAGATGGTGTTAGAGTGTATCCTTATGGTGAAAAAGGCATAGACTGGTTGAATTTGGATAAATTACGATCAACTGTAAGAGCAGGTCAGTTTATTAGCTACAATGACCTGACGGGGTTTGTATATATAAGTCAGAAAGACAATCCAAAGCTAAAAGATGCTTCTAACCGTCAAGGGATTATGAATGTAGATGGTGCTTTGGACGACTTTCAAAATCTAGTCACTGCTGTTACAGAAATATTAAATATTGAAAGTAAAATTGATAAACAAAAATTAGAGATCAAAAAGAAAGCATACAGGGAATCTAATGATGTGGTATCAAAATCTTTTAATAGTCTAAAGAGTAGCCTTGAAAAAATCAATGATAGGGAAGTTTTAGAGAAGGCAAATAGCTTTCTTAAGACAGTAGAGAATCATAATAACCTTATCAAAGAACGAATGCTTACTGTGGAAGACTTGGCAGGGTTAGGAATGGCTGTAGAAAAAGCTTCTCACGATGCTTTGACAATATTAGCCAAAATGCGTGGAAATATTAGGGATTTCAAAGTAAAGGCTCAAAAATCGAATTATCATAATGAAGAACTAATTGAATTATTAAGTGAATTGGATGAAAATCTAAATTTCGTCTATGATGAAATGCAGGTTATTCAACCTCTGTTTAAAAATCAACGTAAATCGATTCAAGATGTTAGTATTTACGAGAGTATAGAAAAAGTTATAAAATACTTTAGAAGGGATATAGCTGGAAAAATCATTGTTAAGATTATTAAGGATAATGACATTAAGGTAAAGACTAATACGGGGCTTGTACTTCAAATTCTTATAAATCTTTTAGATAATGCCATCTATTGGGTCAACAGAAATGAAACGAAAGAGAAAGAAATAATATTAAAATTAAACACAAAAGAAAGCACATTGATAATAGCAGATAGTGGCTCAGGAATTAGAGAAGATGCGGCTCCTTTTGTTTTCGATGAATTTTTCTCTTTAAAATCAGATGGTCGTGGCTTGGGATTATACATCGTTAAAGAAATTCTTCTCAGGATTAATGGAGAAATATTTGTGCTTGAACAAGAGAAAGATAAACTTTTATCAGGAGCCAATTTTGTCATCAAATTTAATCAGGAATTGTAGTATGGAAGGAGTTATACTATTTGCAGATGATCATATTTTCGAAGCAGGAAGGATTGAAAATGCTTTATTTCAGAAATTCAATAACGAAGGGAACTTTTCCATTCTCGCAATAAACAATTTAAACAACTTAGAAAAAACTATTACGTCAATATCTACTTACAAGGCTTTAATTCTCGATTGGAATTTTGAGAGAAACATAGAAGGCGCTGAAGAGGATGGCTTGGTTATTCCTGATGAGACTCCGTTAGAATTTCTAAAATCTAATAAAGTATATTCTCTCGTCTATGTTTATTCACAAGCAAATATAAGTCAAGAAGTAAAAGATGAATTGCAAAGCCTATATCCAGGTAAGATATTTTTTGAAACAAAAAATGCAGATAACGAAGCTAATATTGAATATGAAAAGATAATTACAGGGATTAGTCGATTTGAAAGTAATAATAAACACTTAAATGTTCCGTTTATTTGGAGTCAGGCTATTAACAAATCTTCACAAGAAATTTTTTCAGAATTAGAACAAGCAGACCCCAATTGGTTAAAGGAAATCTATACCACTGCTCAAAACGATGGAACAGAACCTAATACTGAAGTGATCAGTGTATTTCATCATCTTTTAAGTGAATCTATAATTCAAAACAAACCTCTTTTGAATGCTATTGATGCAAACACTACCGATGAAGATATTGTAGTTGGTGATAAAGAAGAGTCTTTAGCAAAGTTGTATAATAGAATATACTATACCAAATTAAAAGATGATGCACCGTTAATGACGGGAGATATTTTTAAATTTAGTGAGGAAGACTATGCAATTCTTTTTACTCCTGAATGTGATGTAAATACAAAAAAAGAAAAAGCTTTGGAATTCCTTGTTTTTCAGAAAAATAATTATATCGAATTTCTAAAAAGCAAGCGGGAGTATGAAAAAGGAAATTATGAAGACATTAAATCAAAAGGCTATAGAAACGATGCTCAAGGAAATCCAACAAAAGAATTAAAGGGAAAATTAAGAGAGCTAATAAAAGACTTTAATAATGGTGATATTAAAAATCATTTATTACCATCTTTCCCTTTTGATAATGGAATATATAATCTGTCGGCATTGATTGATTTTGAAACAGCTTTCGTGGTTAAAGCTAAAGCTGATTTTGAAGAAAAAAGATCGGGATACAAACTCAACTCTCCTTATATTTATCAGTTACGACAAAGATATTTAGCATATATCGGAAGAGTTGGCGTACCGGCAATCCCACAAAGCTTAAGGCTGTATAACTTAAAATAGTTTTTAACAACATTTAGACCATATAAACGCTATACTCATGTTTAACCTAAAGAATCTGAAAAAGCAAACAACTCACAATAATCGTTATGATCGCAGGTTAGCGAAACTTACAGCGGATGGTCAAGATATATCAAGGATTAAATCTGTTATTGAAAATGCAATAACAAATATCAAAGCTGATCAGAAGTCATTCATTATCTATGGGGAACCTCAAAGTGGTAAAACAGAAATGATGATTGCGCTAACTGCAAAATTACTGGATGAAGGATTCAAAATTATTGTCGCTCTTCTAAATGATAGCGTACAGTTGTTAGGCCAAAATTTAGAACGGTTTCAACGTTCTGGCTTGTCACCGTCACCTAAAAAATTCAGTGAGATTTTGTCACCTGAGATAAAAATTGGAGAACAACAATGGGTTATTTTCTGCAAGAAAAATTCCAGTGATTTACAAAAGCTTATCCATAAACTGAATGGCGTTGACAATTGCGTTGTAATTGATGATGAAGCAGATTACGCTACACCCAATTCAAAAATCAATAGGAATGAAGCAAGCAAAATAAATGAATTGACTGGTAAGTTGATAGGAGAAAAAGGAATTTATATCGGCGTAACAGCAACTCCAGCTAGACTGGACTTGAATCACACACACCAAAATCAAAACGAACATTGGATTGATTTTCCCCCTCATTCAAATTATACTGGACAAGATATTTTTTTTCCTGTTTCAACAGATAATCTACCTTACCGTTTGACCTTTCTTCCAGATACTGGAGATGATCCTAAATTTCTAAGAGAAGCACTATTTTGTTTTATGGTCAATGTTGGTTTCTTAAATAGTGAAATAAATACACCTGAACTAAATTATAGCTTTCTAATACATACCAGTGGGAAAAAAGCAGACCATTCTGTAGATTATAAGCAAATAGTAAAAATATTTGAAGCATTAAAAGATGAGAATAATTCAAACCACGAAGTATATTATAGAAAAATCTGGGAGATAGCTAAATCCCGTTATTCTGGTTATGAAGATAATATTACACAATATGTTTTAGAAGCTTGTGATCGTAATAATATAGTTGTGATGAATAGCGATAAGGAGGTTAATGCTGCTGACAATAGGACTGCAACCGATCCAACAGCTCCTTTTACTATTGTAATTGGAGGAAATATAGTTTCAAGAGGAGTGACATTTAACAATTTGCTTTCTATGTTTTTCACCAGAGACGTAAAGCATAAGCTACAGCAAGACACATATATTCAAAGAGCTCGAATGTTTGGTTCACGAGATAATTATCTAAAGTATTTCGAATTAATAATTCCTAAGACACTATACCTTGACTGGCAAAAGTGCTTCATATTTCATCGTCTGTCTCTCGAATCGAGAAAACAAAATAAAACAACTCCTGTTTGGTTAGATGGGGATAGAGTTACTGCGGTAGCTAGCGCAAGTATAGACAAAGCAAATGTGATAGTTGACAGAGGTGAAATGAGTTTTGGTCTATTTGACTTTGAGGAGGATAAATTAAAATTCATACTTAATAAAAAAGAAACGCCTATTGCAAAGCTTAAAATGATATCGGAGCTATTAGGAGATGATAGTTTGCCAACATATCTCATAAGTTACATAGAAACTTTCCTACCTTCAGGAAACAAATCAATTGTAATTCACGAACCCAAAACGATTGCGGGTTATACTGATAAAGAAGGTGAGGTCGATAAGGCGTCAATCACACGTTCCCGAGGTTTTATAGGAAATAGAGAGCTAGAATTAGCAAAATATCCTGACTCTATACATCATATTAATATATTATATAATGAAAATGGTAAAGCTCGTATTTTTTATAAATACGAGGGTAACATTCGTTTTTTAAAAACTGGTAAGAAATGATAAAAGAATTTGAGTTTTACCACGGTGTAGTGTTTTCTAAATTGATCCATAGTATACCTGAAGGCTTTTCCATTAAATTATACCAAAGTTCCAGTAATGCTTCCTATGTTATAAACGATAATATAGGAATTTATGTTAAACATTCTACTAAAAGGATGACTCCATGGCGCTTTAGTTTTCAAAAGGTTCATCAAGATGAAATACTTCAAATGCAGAAGCAGTTCCAAACTATCTTTGTTCTTTTGGTGTGCGGTAATGACGGTGTAGTTACACTAAGCTTTGAAGAACTAAAAACCATACTAAATGATAGCCATTCTGAAACGGAGTGGATAAGTGCTTCTCGAACGAGAAATAAAGAATATAGTATCAAAGGATCTGATGGGGTATTAGAAAAAAAAATAGGAAAGAGCGATTTCTTAAAAAAGATATTGGAAGCAATCGAGCAGAACGAAGAATTTTCAAACAATTCGTATTAAACTATTTAATGAATGATAATCAAATAATAGGGAACATAGAAAAGGAAGTCCTAGATAGACCCTATGAAAAGTATCCCTTTTTCCAATATCCTGACAATATTGTAATTCCATTTTCAATTATGAGATAAATGTTCTGTTATAATACATCCAACCTTTTCGATAACTTTCACTTCAGTTCTCCGCTAGATTTGCTAAATACTTAGAGATTGGTATTTCCTTCTCCACGTGTCTTGGAATGATCTCGAACACTATCCTGCTCAATGGTATCCAGTACAAATCCTACCCAATCTTTCTGTGATATGGAGGGGTCTAGGTAATAGTCCGGTTGAATTCCGCTGCCGTCAATTTCCATTCCTGGGATCCGAAGGCTTTTCGACCTGCAGTACCATAACTGAAATTCCCCACTCGGCGAAATTGCAGAGGTCATATTGGAAAAGTCAAGGGCCCCGAATGTAGAGCTTCCGTATAATTTGACCTTGCTGCTCTGCTTTGCCTCAAGGAGGAACTGCTCTGTTGTACTGGCACAGTACTCGTTCACCAAGATTGCTACACGGAGGGGGTTGGCTAGAATAGAGTCCATACTGTCAACGGTTACATTGGCTTCCTTTACCCTCACAAAATTACCGAGATCGGCGCTCAGCCTTTCATAGGTCTCCTTAAACTCCGCCCGCTGGTTTTCCCCATACAACGTATCTTGAGAGAGCTCCAAAACGGCCATGTTGTTCAATTCGGTCGATAGAAGTTCGACTCCAACCGTTCTTATGGGATTTGTGTAGATATAGGGTATCAGGGATGAATATGCCCAGTCGGATCCCCCACCGTTATTGCGAAGATCTATGATCAGGTTATGGGCACTTGTAATATTTTGATGGTTGGTACGCAGCACACTGTCAATCGCCGTTTTGTTTGACATGGCGAAACTCGGAATGCGAAGGTAGCCTGTACGGTCCGAAAGTTGTTCGTAGTAGGGAGAGTGGGTGTAAAGATAATTGATGTAATTCTTGACAAGTGGTTTGTCCTCAAATCTTCGGGACTTACGGACAAAGAAGGACATGCCCTCGATATGAATGATATTATTCCCTATAAAGTGTACCGGCACATTTTCTTTAACTGAAAAATCCCGAAACCATAGCGTAGCCCTGAAACTATCTCCATCCGGATATAACTTGAATTTTATCTGGTCTTTTTTCCACGGTGTGCCTGGAGCATCCAAGAGGACACCGCTATAACCGCTATCGGTGGGAACTATTCCTACTTTATATGGAGAGCTTTCCCAGACTCCGATCGGGGATGGTTCGCTCTCATTGGCTATCTGATTCTGGAAACGCCTTTCATCTAAACCCAATGTTTCATGGTTTCGTATCTTATTACTGTCCAGTTTAAGTATCGGTGCTGATTGCTTCTCCTCGTTTAGGACGATCACTCCTATGTGTCCCTTTCTAAAAAATCGAAGCCAGTTATATATTAAATTCTTACAATCATTTTTTGTCCGTATATCTTTTGCCTGATGCATCAACAGTGCCGTGTGCTCTTCATAGGCCTTCTGTCCTTTTTCATTCAAAATGTATCCAAACCCAGCATCATTTTTTTCGAAGGTATTCTTGACCCATGTTAACTCTGATGAGCAGTCACATCGGTCTTGGGCCATTACGTGCTTTGCTGGAATAATTAACGATAAAAATAGAATTAAACGGCTTAAAAGGGTTTTAGTATGGTTCATTATCAAATGATGTTGTTCTACCGAAAGATAGGAAGTTTTTCAAATAAACTAATTTAATACTTTTAACTGGTTTGAAAAACAGGGAAGGCTTCAAAAAAAGGGAACTTTACCGTGGCTTTCTGCTATTTTGTTTGCAATAAGGTATACACTTATCTTATACTATTCAGTAGACCGTTATATAGAACGCTAAGCTATGGCCATCAATAGTAATGGCATGACCAATAAAATACCCTATTTGGGGTATTTACTGTATACTGTCAAAGTGTTAATTTTATTTCATGAAAACTAGTGTCAATCCTTTAAAAATGTTCATGCGGTCTACAATGACGGCATGGATTTTCTCAGCATTGCTTCAATCGGGATTTGCTCAATCGGATGTATCATCCTATATCTACGACAGAAATGACTTCTATAGTTTTATCTATATCTCAATACTTTAAATTTGACCGTTATGTTTATTCTAACCACATATAATCAATTAAAACAGTTGATTAAATCGCCTCTCAATCTCCTTGGTTCTATCCAATAACTCATCCCATTTCAAACTCTTTCCCATAATCATGTTTTCCTGCATCGTTTTATAATCGATTTCCCACTTTTCTATGATAGCATCTGGCGGTATAATGCTTAGTTTTCCTTTCACATGATTTGAATAATCCATTCCTCTCAATGGTGTAACCGTTTTACGATGCTCAACAATGGTGTTGAACAATTCATCATCACCAATGGCTATTTCACCGTATTCAGCTTTCATAATTTTATCTAAATCATATTAATACCAAGTTGATCCAGTTCAGTTATAAGTTCCTCGCGGAATTCATTAATAATAAAATCACCAGAAGCTTTCCTCATTTTTTTTATTTGAGTTTTAGAGTCCAATTGATCAAATCCTAACAGATGACGATCAATGATCAGGTCTATATCTTCGGAGAAACGATCTATCAGATTATATGCCTTACTCAAGGATGTACCACCTTTAAAGATTATGGAACCTGCATATTTGGACTGAAAAACTGCTTTTAATATAACACATACCCACCAATCCTTTTCGACTACAAACGTGGGTAATCCAATTGCATTTTCAACTTGCTCCAAGACCTGTAGCTTTTGCTTATCGGCTAGATTTATCCACATAAGTTAAGACTGATAAAGGTTGTTGATTTGTTTCTGAATCCATACTGGTGCATATACTACTTGATTTTTCATCACTTTCTCATCTAGCTTTTTTACGGCTTGCTTGATGGTCTCTAAAAAATCTTCGGTAATCTCCTGTTGCCCTTTCTCCTTAAAAGCCTGTACAATAAGATGCAGTAATTCATCTTTTATGGCAAAACTTTTGGGAACAGTTCGTTTAAATTTGATGGTTAGATTTGCTATTTTCACTTCGCGTTGGGAGCCATCCGTCAAGTACACCGCCTTTAATGGTACTTGTGTCGTAAGCCCCAGTAAGTACAGTGCCATCACACCTGTTGGAGCAATTCGAGCTTTGTCTCTTTTGGCGATTTCCTTTGCAACCTCTCCGATATTAGGATATATCGTACCCAGCAAAGGATCTTTCTTTGGTTTGATATAGATACCGTGGGCCAGTCTTTCAATAAGACCATCATTCTCCATACGGAAAAGCGTCACTCGGACATTTTCTGGTGTAGCAAAATTCTTAAAGTCATCAGCGAAAAACAACTTACCACGAGACGATTTCAAAATTTTGCTTTCTATCTTATTTTTAGCTATTTCCGGCATTTATAAATTCGTTATTCTGTAACAAATTTAGTGAATATTTGTTACAGCAAACAATAGTATTTGAGATTAAATATTTTAGTAAAATTTGGGTAGTCGCCAAGCACACTTATCTTTGCATTCACACATTTGATCAAATCAATACTTATAAAACAACGATGTCTCGATCAGTAAGAAAAACTAAAATATTCGGAATTACTACAACTGAAACAGAAAAACAAGACAAAAGGCGATGGAATAGAACTTTTAGAAAAGTTTGTAAAAAACTAATCCGTCTAGAAAAAGAGGCTCCAAGTAAAATCCAAGGTGTAACTAGTGTATGGGATGGCGCTAAAGATGGAAAGAAATATTACCGCGGTGCTACAAAAAAAGATATGAGGAAATAGTTTTTCATAGAGTTTATCATCCGAAAAAACATCCATATCCATCCTCATCGATTTCATCCAACAATAATTGCAGATTAGTACTCTCGGATTTCGGTTCATAAGCCTCCCATTTGCCCGATCCTCGCATCCAATAGAGCTTCCAAATTTTAGATGCCTTCACAAAGCGAAGCGTTGCAAACGGTAATTCTAAAATATGGGGAAACAAAATTCTACAACACCAATGCTGCTGTACGATGAATGAGAAATGTTTTCACTCTATTGTAAATATTCCTTTGTTCAAATAATTATTCAACAATAAAATCAATCACTTCTTCAGGGTCAGCATTATTGTTAATCCAAATAGCTTCTATTGTTGTCGCACCTTCGACTGATATTCCTTTTGTAGCTAATCTTTTTACGGCTTCGGAATAATCAATCCCCAACGCCCTAAAAGCGTCATTAATAGGTGCTTTTATTATTCTATCCAAAAGTATGGTATCCACTTTCGGATTGAAATGTTGCTGAACGATAAATAGTATAGATATGACTATAACAGCTAATGTGGTCGGAATGAAGACGCCCTTTTTGAAATGAATTTTGAGGGCTTTCCAATTGAGTATAATATGGAAAATGGCACAAACAACAAAAAATACACCTAGGAACTCGTGTACGACTTCGGTATAACCGTCAAATAAATGGAAAAACATCAGTAAGCCTGAAAGTCCAACAACAAGAAAGACCAGGGAAATAAATGGGGTAATATAATTTCTATTCGGTTTCATAATACAAAGGTTTGTTTAGTTGAATTTTGAAAACCTGCTTTCCAGGTTAATTAGCCAATTGCTTCTCTTCTCCTGACTTACTGATTTTACTGAAGCAAAGCTTATCCAATTAAGATTTTTGTATCCCATAGTCTTAAAAACGCTTTTTAGCATTGCTTTCTTGATTAAATTTCCGATAAGCAGGGAATACATTATTTGGGGTTTGTTCATTGTAGTGATGATAGTCACGCTTTTTAGGTTTTTCAAAAGTGGCACTAATCCAAAACCTCTTGGATGATGGTCATATACAATTCCAGGACTTAAAACCCGGTCAATAAATCCTTTGGTCATTGCAGGCATTAAATCCCACCAGATAGGAAAGATAAAAATCAGATGATCTGCTTTTTTTAGACGTTCGTTGTAATCTATTACTTGCGGCTCTATGGGTTTGTGTGCTACAAAGGCTTTTAAATCGTCCGTTGACATTACTGGATTAAATCCGTCATTGTCAAGATGCATCAGGTCAACTTCGTGATTTGCATTTTTTAGCCCTTTTATTACGGCATCTAATATGGCCTTGTTGTAACTTCTCTCGTAAGGATGATTAAATACTATTGCTACTCTCATTTTTTACTTTACTTGATTTTATTCTGCAAAGTTGAGAAGTGGCAAACGCCCTGACGATAACAATTGTAAAGAAATAGCCAATGGATTTTATTTGTATGGTATTTCACATCACAAATAAATTTGGAGGAAAATGGACTTATCGCCTGTTGCGTATTCGGCTTAATGAAACAGCGGTGATGCCTAAATAGGATGCGATATAATGTTGCGGAATGCGTTGGATAATATGGGGATGTTCTTCAATAAGTTCTTGGTAGCGTTGTTGGGGAGTGTTTTTAAGATAGGAATAGAAAAGTTTTTGAGCGTGTAAAAGTCGTCTGAACAAATGCTCTTCCAGTTCTTTTTTTATTTCAGGCATATTTTCTAATGCATTTTGAAAGTCTTGTTGCGAAATGGTCTGTAAAATACAAGGTTCTAAACTTTCAATACTATATAGACTTGGCTGATTTGCCCTGAAACTTTCAATAGAAGAGACCTTGTCGCCTTCAAAGAAAAATTGCGTAGTAATTTCTCTTCCATCATTATTCACCCAGGTCCGCAAACAGCCTTTCTCAATAAAAAACATTGTTCTCGAAATTTGGCCTTCTTGTAACAGCATTGTTTTGGCAGGAACTTCCTTTCGTTTAAAAAGATGGTCGAATTTATCCCAATCGCTGTCCATTTCTTGATTTTTTTTATGTTGAAGAGCTGTATTAAGGTTCGTTTCTCTTAGATTTGACCGCTAGCAGCTCACATACTTGGTGCAGGCAATATATCCAATCGAAGCTGATATGTCTAATATAGCGAAAATAATCCAACAGCGCATTTTTGTCTATCCGTGATTTCTTTTTTATGTTTTTGCCCCTAGTCTGCTAATACAGAAACTACGTCTTTAAGTGTTGCTGCGTATTCCGTAGGCATATATTCTACAATAGGAGGAAATTTGTCTGCCTGCACGGTGCTTTTAAGCAATCCGTTCAATTCTAACTGCTTTAATTCATTTGAAAGCACTCTTGCCGAAATGCCGTTAATTGTTCGTTGCAATTCGTTAAAACGTTTATGCCCACCCACGTGCATTTGATATTCAGGGCTAAAGACAATAATCCGGACAAAGTATTGGGGAGAATTAGAGAACGGACTTCGAAAAACTTTATCGGGTGTCGCTGTAAAATTGCACCTAACGGTTAAGGTATTGCCGAAGGCGGGAATTTTTAGCATAAAAGTTGATAGCATTACAAAAATTGAGTTTTGCACTGTCAGCCCCACTAAATAACAGCTAACGTTTTGGCAATACCTTGTTATCGGCAGTATTATGTTCCAGTTTAGTCAAATTTGATTGGTTAATTTATTGTTTTTTTGATTGTTTACGCAAAATCTTGACAATTCGGTTATATATTACTTCTAATGTTGTCCAGGAGTTTCCGCCACTTGTGTTTACAAACATAACCACTATTGTGTCTATATCTTTATGATATCGGACTATACTCGAATATCCTGGCAACAAACCTGTATGTTCGTAAACGTAGATATTAGAATAAATTGATTGTTCATTTTTATTTAATAACGAACAATCAATCAAGGCTCTCAAAAAAACGCCAACATCCTGTGCTGTAGCAACCATAGAGCCACCTGCAACAACATAATTTTGACTTTTTAAATCTCCATCGTAGCCTTTATAATACCCACTAACTACATCTTCTAAATCCACATTACTAAGCGAACCATAAGTGTTTGTTAGGCCTAAACTATCTAAGATTTCTTTTTTCACATATTGCTGATGGTCGTACCCTAATATTTTGTCGAGGATTTTGCCAATTAATAGATAATTTGTATTGCAATAACGATAACGACTGTCCGGATTGAAATCAGCGGGTTTATCCAATATCATTTGTAAATATTCGTTTGGGTTTATGGGCAAACTAGACCAAGGTAATTTTGGGTCGTTAATGAAATCGGGAATGCCACTTCGATGTTGAAGCATCATTCTTATTGAAATCTGTTCTGCATTTTCAATTCTTCCAGCAAGTTCAGGTATATAATCAATAAGAGTTTTGTCTAACGACAATCTTTTTTTGTGAACCAATTTGGCAGCCGCAACAGCGATATACAATTTACTGATGCTGGCAATTTTGAATAACGCCTGCGGATTGTTAGGAATTTTATGTTCTCTATTTTTCCAACCAGATGAATAAAATTCAGGCGCTACCCCCTTTCTATCTACATAAACAATAATACCGTCAAGATTATGACTGATTGCTTCTTCAACTTGTTCCTGAACTGTATTAGGTACTGGTGATGTCCATACTAATAAAGTGTCCCAAGGTATAAATGCCACCGTACATATTATCGCTAAGACGGGTAATAATATTTTAAGTAGTCGTTTTGTGATTTTCATTTATCGAATATAAAATGTCGGTCTCGCTGTCAAATTGCCGCAATCGGCGAGCGCGGCTTGGCGATAACGGCGGATAAAAATGCACAAATTTTCAATATTTCCCTTAACCTGCTGATTGGAATTCGTTAGTCTTGAGTTTAGCTAGCTAAGGGAAGATTACAAAAAGACTTTGAAAGCTATGATAAAGGCCATACAGGAAAGCAGAAGGGAAAGGGGGTTAATACCCCCTTTTGGAATAAATTCATTTTATATTCCTTAGTCCATGGTTATCCCCAAGCGGATAGCTCGTGCTACAAGTGTATCGTCTCTCCCATTTTCTGAAATTGACAACTCATTTTTTAAAAACAACGGAGGTTGCGCCATAAATTTAGGAACTAAGCCCTTGTGGGCCTGCGCCGCATGAACTAAAAAAGGGTGACAAAGATAAACTGTACCGGCTTTACCTGAGGCGAAAACTTCCTTTCTAGTTGGTGTCTCGTCTAACCTACTGGCAAGTTCCATGAAAGAGAGCCCTGTTTCGCCTTCTGACGATAATATTTTAGCCACGTCCAAATGCGAGCCTTCGTATAAAATAGTTGGAGCATCTAAGTCGCTAACATCGGAATATAGCACCAACATCAAAAGTGCTCTGCCTTTTGAACGAATATTAACACGCCATTCGAAGTAGTTATTAGGATCAGCACCTGGAAAACCCGCATCAACGTGCTTGCCCGTGTCTAGGGGTTCTATTGTTGAAGGGAATCTTACAGGAAATACTCCGACGCTTCTACAAGGGACCCAATTACCTTGCCCAACGAGCTGATCAAAAATCAAATGAAGCTTGGGATGGCTAAGTGATTCTATAAATGGCGATTGTGAGTACATTCCCAAACGTATTACGGGCTCAATCCAAGTTGAAGGATTATTACGATCCACAGGAAGATCTGCCCATAAAACATCTAATGCGGCATCGGCAGTTTCTTTTGTAAAGGCGTTGTCAATACGAACAAAGCCTCTCTGGATGAACTGTTCTATTTCTTTATCAGATAATAAATTTAACATGATTTTTACTCGTTTATTTTATATCGTACTACTGTTGAACCAACATTTTGATGCTGATCACGCAATAGCAATTGTCAAAAAAAGGGAAACAAAATAACAGGCTATAAAGGAAATCATAGCCTATTGCTTAAATATTAAGCATTAAAGGAGTATTTATAACATTACAGTCATTCTCATATTGCAAGTATAAAAAAATATTTTAAAAAAATCGATTATGATAATTATACAAGAGCTAATTTAGTTGCGAAAATGTATGGTTACTCCTTCTTTAGACCCTATCTCAAGTTCTCTTTCTAGATTAGTAGACTGTAAATCGTCAGCAAAAAGATGAAGACACGAAAAAGCCGCTCCAAATCTGGAACGGCCATCTTATATGCTATATCATTGGCGCTCTCTAGAGCCTCTCAATCTCTTCTACACAAAGACCCGTACCTTTAGCAATATCTGCTACAGGTAATCCCATTTTCTTAAATTCTAAAGCAACCTCTAGTGCTTTCTTACGCTCGCCTTCTGCTTTACCCTTAGCCAAGCCTTCTGCTTTACCTTCAGCCAAACCTTTAGCCAAACCTTTAGCATGACCTACAGTCTCTGCAGATTTACGGGCCGAATTTAATACACTCTCGGTATCACGCTTATGTTTTAAACTTGCTTCGTATGACATGAGTTCCTCCGCTGTTAATTTACCTATTTCTCCTACTTCAAAGATAAGACCAAATATCCTTTTATCCAAAAATGAAGGCAATTTATCCATGGTACTCAGATGCTTAAGAAGGTATAACCATTGATCCATTATGGTCTTTAACTCTTCCGGTCGCTTTTTAAACATTGGTAATGAAACCATCTTATATCCAAGTTTGTCATAAAATATCTCTTTGGTCTGTTTGTCACAAAGTGCTATATCATAAAAATATGGGCGATCCGTAGCACGAAATATCTCGGAGCCACCATTCCCGTCCATAGTAAACTCCAATATACCGATAAAGTAAACCTCAGGTAGACGGTAGTCACTCCCTTTTTTGCCTCTAGCTAATTGTTTGTTGATCAAACGTGAGGTGTAGTACACAGCTCGATCCTTAAAAAATTCCTGAAAGAGCTGCTGCATCTCGATAATGAAAACCTCGCCATCACTCGCGATACAATGTAAATCAAACACAACACGACGCATCTCCTCATAATCGCCATCGTGCTCAACTGGTTTGTACCGCAAATCTGATATTATCTTGTCTCCCTCAAATAGACTATTCAGAAAGTCAATCAGTAAAATCTTGTTTTCTTCTCGTCCGAAATAAAACTTCCAACCGAAGTCTGTCCGTGGATCAACATATTTGCCAAGATGCTTTTTAGAGCTAGCCATAATCATTATTAACTGGTTATTAATCAAATATACAAAAAAAACTAAAATAATTAGTATACATACAAGACAGGTTACATCGGCCCATAGCTGTATATAGGATTGAGATGAGGAATATGTAATAGTACTGGAAACGTTGTGCGATGGAACCGCTATTGTAATAAATCCCTCTATAAAAGAGCGTTAAAACCCCGTCGAATTGGACGGGGTCTTAACGAATTTATTTTTGTGTATCAACGGCACCCGTGAGCGAGCGAATAACCTCCAATTCGGATTCTTGGTAGGCTGTTCCGTCTTTTCGGAAGATATCATGAAACCATAGTGTGGGTTCGGCCAGATGAGGAAGTGGTGTATCCCATGCAAATATGGTATTGGTTTTACCAGATACGAGTCCCCAATTTATAGCACCTACATTTTCTTGCTTTAGCATAGGCATGATGTCTTGAAATGTACTCTTCTGTGTCCTGGCCATATATTCTGTACATATCAGTGGCCGTCCATATTGCTTGAGAGAATCTATCAATTTCTTGTGTTCGTTTAAAGGTTCATAAGTATGGTAGGTGACGATATCTGAATTTTCTAATTGAAAATTGTTCAATGCCTGTAGTTTTAGATCCCAGATACCTGCTGTGACAGGCTGTGATGGATTTACGGATCTTGCCCAGCTAAAAATCTTTTGCAGTAAAAAGAGACTTTTCTCGTTGTAACGATAAGGACCTGATCCACCTGGCTCATTGTACAGGTCCCACATTAGGATTCTTTCATCGCTTTTGAAGGTGCTGAGTATATCTTTTACATATTCCTCTAATTTTGGTAGAACGGCGGTGGTATCGCCTTTGTAGTACAGGTCTCCTGGATCTCTTAACCAGCCCGAATTGTGTACTCCAGGTTTAGGACTTGGTTGCTTACCGACTTTGAAATCCGGATTCCAACAATCGTCAAAGAATACGAACATGGTGGATATCTTGTGTTTATGGGATATGTCTAGATATTGATTGATGCGCTTCTTAAAGCCTTCTTTGTCCGTCTCCCATAAGGCATGATGTAAAAAGACACGCATAGTATTCATACCGATAGCGGCAGCCCACCCTAATTCACGATCTATGGTGACGGGGTCAAAGGTATCTGCTTGCCACATCTCTAACTGATTGATGGCATTGCTAGGTATAAAATTGGCGCCGCTCAACCAGCCTTGTTTGTCATACCAGGTGGATGCCTTTTCTTTACTCCAAATATCGGCTGTATCTGTCTTCTGCGCACTGCAGGATTGGAATACGGCTAACACTAAACATACGTAAACAACGATTCTATTTTTCATGATTTTATCTTTTTTTAATTCCAAGTATAAATTACTACATCTCCTGCTTCCACTTGAATGGGAGTATCTGCTGCGCTCTGGGTCTGCCCATTCTTCAACATCCTTTTGACGCCTGAATCTGCTTCGACTTTTAGTTCCATGGTTGATCTATAATCTTTATTGACTATAATCAGGTAGTCCTTGTTGTCTTTGGTCAGATGAGAGACCACGGCCCCTTTTTCTCCCGTATGGATTGATTTAATAGGGCCGGGTAAACTACTGATGCCTCTGGTTCCTTCGGGAAGTGCGGACCCGGTATGCCACACGTCTTGTACGGTAGCATGCATAAAGACAGTAGATAGATCTTGAATCTCTTGGTTTACAGTTTTAACCAATGCATAGACGGGTGTCTCTGCCTCTCTATAAACACCATGGAAGGTAAAGTATTGTATCGCTTGGGCACCATAGGCCAAATTACTAAATACCTGCAACCGCAATTCTCCTAACGTAGGGACCTGATAAAAATGACTAGCATCCAAACGATGTGATAAGGCCAGTACAAATGCCCAGAAGGGGATGTTCTTTTTCTTAGCTGCTTGTGCAACCTCCTCTAAATTTCTGTACCAGTCTGGTCGGACTACGCTGGGGTTGCCATCGATGGATACAATAGGATAATTGTCAAAGGATAGGAACGGAACGGGTACTTTGTCCAAATAGGTCTGCAAGGTAGACCTGTATTGCTCTTTGCCCCAGGCCCAATTGGGATATACATTGACATACACGGGATGCTTACTATCAACGGCCTGAATTTTTCGGGCCCAAGATCCGATTTCATCCAATTCGGATGTTTCGGGTTCGTCGTCGAGGTGGTATCCCATAAGTGCGGGTGAATCTGCGATTGCTGAAACGGTCTGCTGAACATTGGTTTTAAGCTCTGGACTTGAAATAATTAGTTGAACGCCAGCTCTATCTGCCTCGTGGAGCACATGCTGGACGGTAGCTACATCATCATACCATCCTAAATAGGTATTGAAGCCTGCTTCTTTCAGTTTTAAAAACTTAGTGTACGCATTCTCGGCTTCTATGCCTGTCCACGCAACTATTGGCATTTCATCTTGCTCCTTGTACATGTATACTTTGCCTTGTTGTACCTGGATAACCTGCGTTGCAATGCCATTGCCTGAGATGCGAAATGCTGCTGTTCTTCCGCCTTCACTATGCTCCTCAACCTGCAATTGTACGCTTGCTTGCCCCTCTCCTTCTGCAGGACTGATGGTACACCAGGATTGTTCAGAAATGGAACTGATCTTCCACGTTGTATTGGATTGTACTTTCAATGTCTGTTGACCGGCATGGTCACTTACTACAATTTTTTCGGCTATTCCTTCGATTGAAAAAAAAGCTTTCATGGGCTCCGGTGCGCATGCCCATTGCAGCAGTATGAATATATAAATCATCATATGTTTCATGTTAATTAGTGCTTTAATTTTGTGGTATAAATTCGATTATCTCCTGACCTACATCCATTTTTACCTGATAGATACCCGCTTTAAATTGAGCCCCAGGTATTAAGTCGCCAGCTCCTGAACGGGTCACTAGGGTATTGGGAATCACCTGGTATTTATTTTTGGTATCCACTTCTTGTGCCCAACCATATCCTTTAAAAAATTTAAAGCCCATACTGTTGTTGAGATATAAAGTCGCTTCAAATAATTGGGGACCTGATTTCTTAAAAAACAGCCATTGATGTGGGTAACTAAAATCCCATTCTAAAGTGGCTACAAAAGGTTGTATAGGTAATCCGGCACCTGTGCCTAGGATGTACATAACCTCAGGATAAAACACATCTCGTGGTCTTTCCAAATACAGAAATTTGGTGCTGGAATTAAATTTTAGATTATATAGGGCTGTTGGTCCTGTAAACTTGGCGTCTGTACCTCCCAGCGGCTTAAAGAATTCGGGCCTTAAGTTTTTAGCCAAATCGGAACCCATGCCGGTAAAACTCACCACAGCGTCTTCTACAAGATTGATATCGGATTGGGTATAGGCTCCTCCAATAGCAAAAAAGCTGCTTAGGTCGACCTGTATCCGATGTTGAAGCAACTTGGAAATGTTAAAACTAAGCATGTCAAATTCGAGATATTGAATCGGAAAATTGCTTGAATTTGGGGTTGAAATGCTAGTTGATGTTTCTTCTGTTACGACTGAAATCTTGTTGTTTTTCCATCCCCAAACTAATCCGGAATAATCGGGTTTGTTATCAATCATCCGCTGTGCTATCTTAAAGTCTGCCCCTACGCTAGTCAGGTCTGCTGCTGTAGTACGATAACCGTAAGGGCTATCCACTAATTTTTGCATGATGTAAACAGCGCCTTTGCTATCTATTAGGAATAACTGTTCGGGATTTTCGGGCCTGACGACGTCTACACTTTCTTCGTCTTTCAAGACCAACTCCGTGGTTGTATTTGCCAATGCATTGCTCACTTTTAGGGATACGTTCAACTTGCCATTTTTAAAACCTGCCACAAATGGCAACACGGCTTCTTCCACAATCTTAAATGATCGTCCGGAAATGTTTTTGGTTATATTTAAGATTTCGGCTTCATCCATGCGGATTAATAATTGATAAGAAACCAGGTCATTGTTGGTGTCGCTTACGTCGGCCGTGAATCTGATCTTACCTCCTGCAGGAATTTGTATCTCTCCATTAGCTCCTTTTAGTGCTGCATGCACAATCGTAGGTGCAGATGGATTTGGCCATTCTGGCCACTGCGGTGTGGTGATATCTTTATTCTGACAGGAAATAAAGATCAATACAAAGAGTATATATACTATTCTTTTCATGTTTAACTTATTATTGAACTACCTTGCATTTGCTACGTCACTCCGCCAGCCTTCGCGCTCAAAGGTTTGAACTAAATTCTTTCCATAAGATTCCTTGGCCTGTTGAACGGCATAATTGGGTATGGGTAAATATTGATGGGTTGGTATGACTCCTTTTAACTGAAAATTGCGCTGGGCAAATTTATTGAATCGGATGAGGTCGATTTTACGAAGTCCTTCATAATATAGTTCATGGCCCCGCTCTGTTAGAATGGCATCTAAAAAGGATTCCTTATTGCTGAGTGCTAGTGCTGGGAGATCGTTTAAGCCCGCCCGCTTGCGCACGACATTGACCGCGGCAATTGCTTCTGCAGAGGGAATGCCATTGCTCTCCCGTACGTCGGCTTCTGCATACATTAAAAGAACATCTGCCCACCGAGCTAGTGGTATATCAGTGCCTTGAAAAGGGGTGGCTGTCTCTATGGGGAACTTATTGAGGATAAATCCATCCCAGATAGGATTATTACGATCGATCCATTTGCCAGCGGTGGTATAGTAGCGGGTAATGATGGCTTCTTTACGCAAATCATTGGGTTCAAAGGTATCGTAAAAACGAGGGCTTACATTAAACGTCTGGCCCCATCCGGCGCCTTGCAAGGCGAATGCAGTAGGCTTACCCTGATCATCCATCCGCGCTGCATTATCAGGAACAGCCAACATCATCAACGGATTGAAGTTTCCAGATTTATTACCACCGTCTGCATTTTCATCGGCACTTACGGCCATAATAATCTCTTCATTGAAATTGTTGGCATTCTTAAACACTTCGGTGTACGGATTAGCTCCTTTGCTATACAAATTATACTTTCCTTTTAATTCTTCATACATCTTCAATGCTTTGGTATAATAGCCTTGCTGGTGATAGCCTTCATTTAAACAATGACGCATAATGCACACCCGTGTGTAATCCTTGTTGTATCGTCCTATATCTTGCTGAGTTTCGGCGATATATTGGTATGCAAAATCAAAGTCATCCATAATCCATTGGGACATTTGTGCCAAGGTAGGTCGCTCTAAATTTTCTAAAGCTACTTTGTCGGTCACTAGGTCTGGGTCGACGATGACCGGTACCGGACCGTATACATGTAACAAATAGTACATCATCAAACCACGACATAGACGAGCTTCGGCAAGAAGTTTCATTTTATCGTCTTCGGACATAATGGACGTAGATGCCTTATCAAGTGTCCCGATAACATTTGTGAAGTAGGTAACTTCTGCTAGTTTTGGAAAATGATTTGGTCTTGCATCATCTAGTGTACCACGCACATAATAAACAGCTTGACTGAAATCGGCTCTGGATAGTCTGAGGTATTCCCCTCCCCAACCATTATTCCAAATCGCCATTTCTTCTGTGGGATAATCAAAAAGCTTAAGCACTCCACCTGCAGGAATATACCAGCTATGTTGGTTACCTGTTGTACCTGCCCCAATGTAATAGGTCCAGGTCGCGGTAAAAGGCATGTAGCAGGTCATCATAAAGGATTCATACTCTGCCTTTGTTTTGGGATAATTAGAGACATTTAAGGTTCCGTATAATTGTGGGTCAAAATTTTTCTCACAACTCGTGGCTAGAAAAATGACACCAATTAAATATAATATCTTCTTTTTCATATGTGTATTATTTGTTTTTTTACTTGTCATATGGAATACTCATGGGTGCTTGTGCTTTGCTAAACATGAGTATTTCATAATGAATCATTAAAAACTGACTGCCGCACCGATTGTGTAGGTTCTGACCATAGGATATTCGGCAGCGGACAAACTATTGTATCCTGTATAATACCCTCCTGTCTGTGCTTCTGGATCTACCCCAACAAATTTTGTAAACGTAAATGGATTTTGGGTATCGACAAATAAGCGGATATTCTTTACATATTTGGAGATAACCTTATGCTGTTGTAGATTGAAATTATATCCAAGTGTGATGTTGCGTACACGTACAAATGATGCATCTTGAAGATCTTCAACATAGCCGACATCTCCAGGCAAGGCTACAGCTTTAGTTGATGCGATACCTCTTCTGGTACCTTCTGTATTATTCTGGGAATTCCAGATTTCAAAGGCATACTGATTTGAATTTTTCGGCCCAGGATAATACAGGTCACCGACCATGGCCCAACTATAGGCATAATTGCGCTTCCACTGACCTAACTGACCATACATAAAAATATCTAAATCGAAGTTTTTATAATTGAATGTGTTACCAAATCCAAGAATGATCTGAGGTTCGAGGTTTCTCATTTTAACATCGTCTACCGTGATCTCATTATCGCCGTTGTTATCTTTTATGATGGGGTATCCGGGTTTTTGAGCATCTTGAGATAAACTTTTTTGGGATTCGGGCATATTGCTCCGATCACTATTTATGATACCATCGGTATCGTAATAATAATAGGCGTTCATGGGCTCGTAAAACCGTGCTCTATATTCTTCATAATAATGGTTTGGCTCACGCTTGACCCAAGTAGACTCGTAATGGGAAAGGGTTATGAGTGATTTCCATTGAAAAGAGGAAGCTGATTTTATTTGATGGGTTTGGACGCTCGCCTCCCAACCTGTCCGCATATAATGGCCGAAATTCATCGGTACAGTACCACTTGAACTCAGGGGTGATGCGGGATCGTTGCCCAGTAAATCGGTGATATCATTTCGAAATACATCAAAACTTCCAGTTACTCTATTGGCAAACAAAGTAAAGTCTACGCCGATATTTTTCATGGTAGTCTTTTGCCAAGATACATCTGGATAATCTGGCCCACTTAACAGATAAGGGATATAGGTAACGGAATTATTGGAAAACTTGATAAACTGACTGGCCACATAATAGGTGCCATACAAACTAGAACCTAAATTGTCACTACCGGTCTCTCCCCAACTACCTCTCAACTTAAGTTGATCTATCCAACTGACACCTTGTAAGAAATGTTCGTTGCTGATCTTCCATGCTGCCGATACAGATGGAAAATAGCCGTATTTCTTACCTGGGAAAAACTTGTCTGTACCGTCTCTACGTAAAGTCCCGGATACGATATACCTGTCTTTAAAGTCAACTCCTGCCCTGACAAATTGGGATCGCCTCTCGCTTCCGCTTCGGGAGGAGGTAGGAAAATAATCTCCTTCTGCTGCGGCAATATTGTCGGCTCCTATATTGTCATTAATTTGCTGGTAATCGATTTCTAAACCTTGGCCACTCTGCAGGTATTTGCCTATGCCGGCAACAGCTTCTAAACGCCATTGCTCGTTTATTTTTTTATTGAATGACAAGGTGGATTCAAAGGTCTGGTGCTGACGCTCTATATACCCAAGATGTCCTCTTGATTTATACATCTGAAAGAAATAGATATCGGATGGTATGTATAAATCACGATTGGTATTTTCTTTGTTTAGACCATAAATAACCCTTCCTTTCAACACGTCTTTAATAACATCAATATCGGCTGCAAAATTTAAATAATAGCCATTAGATCGGGTATTGTCCTTGATCTTGACCATCTCTGCTGGATTGGGAAAATTCTGGTATATACTTGCTTTACCATCTGCACCATACACAGGCAGGTATGAGGGATATGTCAATGCAGATTGAAGTGAGCCGGAACCGTGACCACCTGAACCTCCTTCTGCACTGGAGTTGGTAAAGTAATTTTGATTGATATTGGCAATCGCGGTCAGCTTTAAAAAAGGAAATAGTTGAGCTGAAAGATTGGAGCGCATGGTGTAGCGCTTAAGACCGGAATTGGCCACGGTACCGTCTTGGTTGAAATAGTTACCAGATAGATAGTAATTGTATGACTTTGTACCACCAGATAGCATGATGTTTTGATTGGTAATGCTTCCATTCTTCAATACATGATCCAACCAGTCTGTTGTAGTCGCCGCCTGGATGTCGTCTGGCGTAAATTGTGGTATCCAATTGTGATCAAATGCATGCGGGCCGTACGGATACATCTCATGGGTAAACAGATAATTTTCCTTATTAAAAAGATTGGCAAGATTCATATAATCTTGTCCATTCAATGGTTTTAGGTAAGGGTAATTTTTAACGACAGAGTGTGAGCCATCGTAGCTGATCCTGGGTGAAGACTCTGTTCCTTTCTTGGTGGTAATTAAAATTACACCATTTGCTGCGCCGATACCGTAAATCGCCGCCGAAGCGTCTTTTAGTATTTCGATCGACTCAATGTCATTCGGATTTAACCCTGCCAATCCGCCTCGGCGTATAGAATTGGGGACATCTGTAGAGCCTGCTCCTACTTCCAACTGTCCGCTAGGCATCATGATGCCATCGACAATATAGATGGGTGTGCCTGCACCCCGTATGGACAAATTAACGTCTCCTCCTGGCTGTGGACTGCTCAGGGTGGCCTGTAAGCCCGCGGCTCTTCCTAAAAGCATTTGTGACATATTACTAATGGCTGCTTTTGAAATATTATCAGGCTTTATCGTGGAGACGGCTGTCGTTAGGTTTTTTCTTAAAGCCGTACCATACCCTACGACGACGACTTCGTTGAGGTTATTCAAAGAACTTTTAAGCTGAATTTCGAGATGATCACTGGCAGATATCATCTGCTCCAGAGTCTCAAACCCGACGCTGCTGAATGCCAGCACTTTGTCTGTTGGAGAAACCTTAATCTTAAAATGCCCCCTCTCATCAGATTTTGTCTGCAGATTGGATCCTTTCACTTGGATGGTAACGCCGGCAATTGCTTTGCCTTGATCGTCCTTGATGATACCCGCTATTTCTCTTTCTTGAACTGCTACGGGCAATTGATAGGTGTCTTTTCCTTTAACAGAGAGGGTTTCTTTTTTAGTCTTTCTATGAACTAAAATAGTTTTATCATCTAAAGTATATTCGTAGGGTTGATCTTTAAATAATACGTCCATCAGTTGGTTTATACGGACTGATTTAACAGAAAGTGTCACAGGCTTTGCCTCTTTGAGATCTTCTAAATTATATAAAACCACATATGGACTCTGCTTTTCGATTAACTGAAATATTTTAGCTATAGTCGTTGACTTTACCTCCAACGAAATAACTTGAGAATAACTTTTGGCCTGTATATGGATGCAAAAGCAACATATTAAAGGGCAAACTATCTTAAAGATCATAATCGTTTTCTTTAAAAATGATAATGGTAGTTTTCTTCGGGGCAGGAATATGCTTTCCTTTCCTCGCATTTTTTTCATAATTTTGATTTGCTAAGGTTTACTATTAAAATATGAGTCCATTCTATTTTAGCGTGTATCCTAAGTATATTGCTGGGGCCGTGCGGTCAACACGCCCAGCTTTCTTTGATACAACACTTAAGCTTAAGTCGGTGCTGCTTTCATGTAATGATTGTTGGGTTATATATTATTTTTTAGGATTAAAATCGTCATATAGCAATAGGGTCCGATTGGTCTGAAATTCTGATTTTAAATTAAACTCTTGTTCAATGAAATGAACAAAAGTTGACAACTTGACCCCCCTACTCATTTTCCCCCCTAAATAGCCGGTTAATTTCTTTCCTTTGTAGATGACTTTAATGTCGTACCAGCGTTCAATTTGTTTTAAAGATTCTTCGATACTGATTGCATGAAAATTGAAATATCCATTCTTCCATGATACAATGGCTTCTGTATCTACAGGGTGTACTTGCATCTTTTTATCTGCTCCATAGACGATTTGCTCGCCGGGTGACAGTACAATAGTCTGACCTGTTTGATCGATTGTACGCACACGTACGGAACCTGTAAGCAATGTGGTTTTACTATTTTTCTCATTTTCGTAGTCATTTACATTGAATGAGGTGCCCAGAACTTCAATCTGTTGCTCTTTTGTATGAACAATAAATGGCCTATTTTTATCCTTAACAACTTCAAAGTAGACTTCGCCTTTTATTTTTACTTCTCTACGATCTTGACTAAAAGTAGAAGGGTACGTAATTTCAGAACCTGCATTCAGCCATATTTTGGTGCCATCTTGAAGTACGGCAGAATAGGTCCCTCCATTGGGAGTTCTTAAAGTGACTGTTTCATTATGCGCAAGATGTTTAATTTTTGTTCCATCCCCATAAGTAATCTGATCGGTATGTTGCACAACCTGCGAATTGGAGCCGCTCAAGGCAAGTGTCTCTCCGTTTGATAAGGTAAGTAGGGCTTGATTTGATCCTGGTATAATATCTTGAACCTGTAGGTTAATATCCGCCTTATTATTGAACAATTTGTGATCTCTGGATGCCCAATATACGGTACTTGCAATACCTATGCATACTAATACAGCTGCTGCATAACGAGACCAGATGGGGAATTTATTGATGCGTGGTGTAGAGGCTACAGACTGATCTAGTCGATCTTGGATAATCAACCAAGTATTATCGACTATACGGGCAGCTTTTAGACGAAGGTCATTTGTAGCCTCTTCTCTACTCTTGAAATGCGCTTCAAACAAGGCGTCGATCGCTGGATCGATGGGGTCGGCTAGCATATAGGTATATAATGTATCTATATCTTCTGCCGATGCATTGCCAGCGAAATATCGCTCCAAAAGTGCTGAAATGTGTTCCTTATTCTCCATGCAGTTGGTTTATAATTTTTCCGTGTATGTATCTAATACACTTAAAAAAAGAAAACTAACAGCTCGAGGTAAAAAAAAGATTGTTTTTTTTTGATTAGTACAATAAATAAAATAGCACTAGATGAAGATAATGTGGTTTTAACACGTGTTTTAAATGCTTATTGGCAGCCTGGAGATGCTGATTTATAGCGGAGTAACTTATATTCAACTCGTCACTTATTTCTTTATAACTCTTGCCTTCAATGCGATGTAAGACAAATACCTGTCGCTGCCTTTCGGTTAAAATTTGAAGCGCTTTTTCCAATATATTACTATAATCCTTTTTAAATAAATTCTCCTCGATGGGATTATAAAATTCTTTATTTACTAACGAGCTACGATAGCGTTGATCCATCAATGAACTTCGAAACTTATTTAAGGAGATATTTTTGGCAATTTTATAGATGTAAGCATTGAAAGATAAGGATGGATCAATTGACGCTCTATTTTCCCATAGTTTAAGAAAAACGTCTTGAAGAACATCCTGCGCTAATTCTTCAGACTTTAATAACTGAAGCAATTTAATGGCAATTTTATGGGCATACTTTGAATAAATAACCTCAAAGGCTTTCTTATCTCCATGCTTGAGCAGGGTAAGAATCTCTTGTTCATTAAATTCAGAGGCATTACTCACAGTTTTGCTTATATCTAGGTCTTGATTATTCTTTTTGAAGCCATAAATATAATCGATATTTTTAAATCAATCATAAAAAATATAACTCTATTCAATTTTTTGATAATTCACGAGGATCAAGGGATGTTTCAGGGCGAGATATTCCACATTTGAGGCTTAAAAGCATTAGAAATGGATATATATATCTGGCTGGAAACATTTATCTCCATTTTACCTTAACGATATCTATTACGATAGCTAATCTCGTATAAAACGAAGAGTAATGGTTGAGTTTTACGGTGAAACGGTTTGGCTAAGTCAATGTCAATTAGCTGATTTGTTTGAAACTGACTATCCCCCTCTTTAAGCATGTAAAGATATATATATTGAAGATAAATGGAATGAAGATTCAACTTGCATAAGTTCGTCATCCCATCTTCTTATACAAAATTTCACCAATTATCCTGGCTTTTTCAATACAAGACAACAGTTTACAAGCATTCACAGAATATAGAGCATCTGCTAAAAAAGAGCTACACGACTCTGCTAAGGAACCTATCGCCTTTTGGGTAAAGAATCTGCAGAAAAGCAAGATTACTTACATCCAATCTTGCCGCTTCTCGAGAACGATCATCTATTACATTAGAGGGTATAAACCTACTTCCCTTGGCTATTTGCTTCAGAATCTCGGACAGTGGCAGTAGCTATCTGAAAACCATTTGGAGATGGGCGTAGGAAAAAAAGAATTGACAGCTCTATCCAAACTAAATATACCTAATACTGGGTATTGTGTTTCCTATATTGGCCCGATACCTTTGTCTACAGATACTAAACGAATATGTTAAAACAGAAAAAACCTAATAAACGATTATTGATATCTATTATAAAGAATATAAAAATTAAGTAGAATACGTAAAAAATATGAAAGGACTTTACACCTTTATTTTAGTATCTGCTCTCACACTTGTCCAAGCGCAAAACACCACGATTTCCAATTTGGAATTTGAAAAGGCTTTACATGCATTTAGAGAAGAAAGCTACGAAACCGCGATAAAACATCTTGATAATGCTGAAAAACATTCTACCAAGTGGAGTGCCCAGATATCATGCTTAAAGATAGAAAGTTTGTATGCGCTTGCCGATATGAACGTTTTATTCAATCCGGACCTGATTCAACCACTTTACGAAGAAGTCCTGCAATATAGAACAAATGAAAAGAAGATAACGAACAATGATATTCCGTTAGAAAACTGTATAAAATTAGCTACAATTGAAGATCAATTAGAAAGTTTGAAGCTGGCAGAATGTCAAAGTCAGGAGTTTTTGAAGGCAAAGAAACAATATGATGACGGACACCATGATACAAGCTTACCACTATGGAAATCTTTAGCTAATCAAGGTAATAGTTGGGCTATGGTCTATTTAAGCTTACTCTATCACGAAAAAAACCAACAAGAAACGGCGATTGAATGGGCCAATAAATCCATGAGCAAACAAAATGCGTTGGGAATGCTATTATTAGCTCAGCTTGATGGCGCTAACGAAGGAAAATGGTTTGAAAAAATGGTTCAGTTAAGACACCCCTACGGTTATTTCTATTTAGGTTGGCGGGCTGAAAATGTAGATGGAGACAAGGGTAAAGCAATGGAATACTATCTAAAATCTGCTGACATGGGTTGTGCTGATGCGCTCTATAAAGTAGGAGAAGAATATCGAATTAGCGGTGATTTCACAAAGTCACTTCCATATCTCAAAAAAGCGGCGAATAAAGGTAATACCAAATCAATGTACCTTATTGGTTGGGCTTACGAAAAGGGAGTAAGTGGTTATATTCAGGACTATTTACAAGCGGAAAAATGGTACCAAAAAGCGGCTGAAAAAGGAAGTAAAGACATGTATCTAAATATAGCAAATATGTATTGTTTGGCGGATAACAATATTCCCCAAAAAGCATTGGCAAATTTTGAAAAAGCTGCTGAAGCTGGTTATGCACAAGGCATGCTTCAATCAGCCAATCTATATTTTTCGGGCAAAGGCGGTATACCGAACAATTATGTCAAAGCAACCAAATATTATGAAGAGTATTACAACAAAAGCAAGAAAGGCGGAGCCTACCTCGAGAATCTCATCAAAATATACAACCAAGGAGGTTATGGGATGAAAATGGATAAGGCAAAAGCTGAATACTGGCGCAGTATAAGAAACTGGGAATAGTTTTCAGCTCGATTGAGCTAGATGGAAATACTCACTAAATATTAAAAAAATGATGAAGCAATTGTTTATGATTTTAGTTTTTCTCTTGGGTATGGGAGTTACTCAGGCCCAAAAGCAAAAAATGGGAAGATATCATGCAAATGGTAAAGTGCAAGAAGTTGGTTATTGTATTGTCGATGGTGAAGAGAAAGTAAAGATAGGAAGATGGGAAGAGTTTTCGGAGAGTGGCAATCTAATAAGTATAATCAATTACAATCAAAAAGGTAGAAGAGACGGAATACAACAAACCTTTTATGAAACAGGAGAACTAAAGACCACAGAAACTTATAAAAATGGACTGACAGAAAGCAATAAAAAGGAATACTATAAAAATGGAAAAGAAGTGTATGTTGTTAAGGAAAAATTGAATAAAACAATAAAGAATACAAATATAAACGAACATTTTACCTTGGTAGAGATTCCAGCGGACCGTCAATCGCTTCAATTGTTCAAAAATCCGCTAAAGATAGAAGATTGCTACTTTTCTGGGTTAAGGTTTATAGCTCCGATAGATGGATATGTTTATTGGTGTTTTCAAGCAATAAAAAATAATAATTTAGAGACCTTTGCTATTGTAAGTACAGATTCAAATAATGACGATACTAATGAACGTTATTTTACTACACGTATGGCATTTAATCGCTCGAAAGACCCAAAAAATCTATCCGACTGGATTATCCAAAAATCTAATGTGAGACTGAAAGAAGGGCAAGAGTATGTTATTTACTTTAAATCTAAGGAAATTAAAAAGCCCGAAAAAGAACTATTAGTGTTTGAATTAAAGATGTCCCCGACATATGATGAAAAGCTCAGTGAGTTTTTTAAGGATTCATTCGACAAAGTTTCGTTTGACTACTAATTTTGCCAATTGTGCTATAAACGGAATTGATTTCTGATAAAAGAAAAATTTGCTTCTGAGCTCTAAGACCAAAGACTTAATTTTGGCAACCCTATTGATTGCCAAAATTAAGTCTTTAAACGCTACTACAGGTATCCATCTTAATGGACGTTATTGGCTCTACAAACCAAAGGAGTATCTTCAACAACTGTGTGAAAAACCATAAAAGGTTGCTATGGGGTAGTGTAAAATGAACTGTGTCACATCAGTCCTTTTAGGGTTCGTGCTCAGAGGCTTCCAGCCTAGAGTGCGAACCCTAAAAGGAGTTGCCGAAGGCTTTAATTGGATATTTTCATCGTCACTTATTTTTTCAATTATATCGTGTTGCATACAGCACACTAGTCCTATTAGTCTATTGCATTATAAAAATGACGATAGGCTATATCGACTTCGCGGACTGCAGTTCTGCAGCCAGACGTTGAAGCCCCTCTTCTATCTTCTTAAGCTTAGGCTTGCGGGGCTTCTTCCCACCCCGGGGAGTAATGTTGCAGCTTACGCTGATTGACACCTGTAATAATAGTTATCGCATCTAGGATGAATTGCTTGGCCTCTTCGACAGTATCTCCACCTCCATAGATGCCTTTGGCATTCTCCGCATATGCACTGAACATGTCGTCGCTGCGTTCGAGAAAAATCTTTAATGTTTTCATGTCAGTTTCCTTTCTAATATCATGGAAATCGGGAGCTAATTATTTAAATGTGCATGGATAATTTATACGTTAAACCGCCAAGCACATCTAGAACTCCACAGCACAATGGTAATGTGCTTACTGCTATGAAGCAAAAAAAATACTTTTCAATATCCGCCTATAGTAGTTTCTTTTTCAATTCATTATCATTAAATTGGGAAAGATATATTGAAATTAGACGAATCTACATTCAATTCTATAAAAGGGATGGGAATATTCGACATGTTTAAAAAAAGGACGACCGACAGCACATTTCCAGAAAATGAACTGGAGAGAAGTCTACTGGATATAGCCAGGAGTGCATCCAAACAAAAGGAGTTCTTCCAAAAATTACTATGGAGTGAGCTACTTGTATTGGAGGTAGTGCAACCGTGTACAGAAGAAGGGAATCAACCGCCTGAAGAAAACACAATGGCTCAGTTAATGACTCTTGAAGAAGGGCAAATCCCGATATTCACCTCCGGAAATAGAGTATTTGATCAAGGCGTAATAAAAGAAGGAGTACCTTATATCACGTTTAGAGGGCAAGACCTATTTGAAGCGACCAAAGGGGCGCGCTTTGTCCTGAACCCCTACTCAGACCATGCAAGAGAATTCCCCCCGGAAACGATAGAAGCCCTACTGGATGGTTCGATATATGAGAGGATTGACGAATATGAAGCCGAAGAGAGACGCGTGAAAGAATTTATCGAAATATATGAAAGGGCCAGCAAGAGACAAGAGAAACTGATCTACCTGGATGGATATAAAATCAAAGATGTAAAACCCGCTGAAAAACTGAGGCTTGAAGAG
Organism: Sphingobacteriaceae bacterium DW12; assembly: GCA_000783305.1. Classification (GTDB taxonomy): domain Bacteria; phylum Bacteroidota; class Bacteroidia; order Sphingobacteriales; family Sphingobacteriaceae; genus Sphingobacterium. Next base: position 215,453 of record JROE01000001.1, read on the forward strand.
TCAATAGCAGACTTCAAGAAATGCATTGAAATGGTGCCTGACCATTGGCAAAGCATGGTGTTGATGGGTAAAGCGCTCCAACGATTAGAGAGGCATGCGGAAGCTTTGCAACAATTGGAAGCGGCTTGCAAAATAGAACTGGAAAACCACACTATCCCGATGGAAGCTGCTACAGAAGCAGTGCACATGAAAGATATGGACAAGGCGCTGTACTATTCGGCAGAATCCCTTAAAAGAGCTCCTAATGATATCGCTGCAATGGGCAACCACGCCATGAACCTACTCCTAGCACATAAAGATATCGACGCCCAACAAACGATTGAAGAAGCCCTCAGGCTGCAGCCCGATGATAGCGTAAATAGGCATATTGGATCTATCGTAAATGGTGTGCTATCTGGAGTGCGTGAAAGACCCACCTTTGAAGAATTGATGAAGTAGAAAGTTTTACTAATTTTAACCTGGGAAAGGTAAAGCCATAATAAAGATGTCTATACTGCTACTTATCCAATTATATCGGGTTCTATTTCTATAATATGGTGTATATTTTCGCAACTATTTTATTGACATTAAACACTATGACGATGCGGGATACCCCAGAAATTAGAAAGAACAGTAAAAAGCTGAGGTGAGAGAAATTCGATCGGTAATCTTACACATAGATTAGGAATTGTACGGTAGAACGGCCTGTATACATATAGCTGTCTCTAAAAAAAACAGTTCGGGATTCGGATTCCAACTGCCAAAACATACTTTGTAGTGAAATAATGACAGTGTTCGAGAGTTCGGCATATAATCGATAATCCTTTCGGAAAACTTTATCAATGGATGGCTGTTTTATTAATTGAACATAATCAATAAAATTATTTAGACTATGGCTACAGAAAATCTGAACAATAGGGAAGCAATTACAAAACTTCAGGAAATGGTCAATAAAATTGATGTCGGGATGTTGTGCACCTATCCTGGAAACAATGAATATCTTCACGCTGTACCCATGAGCAGGCAGGAGGTAGATGATGGCGGCAATATTTGGTATTTATTTTCAGCGGAAAGTGACACTTTTAAAAATCTACAAGGCAACAGCAAAGTTAGCGTATTGTTCTCGCATGTGGGTGATTATAATTTTCTAAGTATAAACGGTATAGCAGAAATATCCAATGATAAGGGGCGCATTGAAAAATACTGGAATAAATTTGTGGAAGCTTGGTTTGAGAAAGGAAAAGAGGACCCGAATATTCGTATTTTGAAAGTAAAAGTTGAGGATGCTCATTATTGGGACAATAAAACCAGTAAGTTGGTTACTATTTTTAAAGTTGCGGCTAGCGCTATATCCGGCCAAAAAATGGATATGGGACGAGATGGAGAATTGAATATTTAGCGGGTCTTACACACGTATTCATCCTACTCGAAAAAGGTTGAAAAGCCTGAACGTGGCAAAATTGGCTATAAGATTGGGAATAGCTCTTCTCTCCTACTGATGAGTAATGTTGTAGCTGACGCTGATTGATGCCTGTGATTTTTTCTAAATCGGCATTGGTGAAGGTGCCTTTGTATCAGTTGAGAAAGCTCGCTGCATCGAAATGATACACAATCTTATACTTGCCTTTCAGAATGGTGGGTATATTGTCGGGGATAAACTCTTCGGTGATAGTCTGAATGGTATCAAAAACGGATTGCTTGACTTGTGATCGTAAAGCACTAATAGCTATTTTGTATCTTTGAAATTGATTGACAACAATTTCAAATCCTCAGGTGCAAGACTTTAATAAATTAATACAGGAGCATTTTGGCCAACTTACAGAAAAGGAGTTGGCAACAATCCATTTCTATTTTCAAGAAGAACAGCTACAAAAAAATGAATTTTTCACGAAGTCAACTAAAGTCTGCGACAAGCTCAGCATTGTTAAATCGGGAATTTTAAGGGTTTATGCTTTGTCAGATGGAAAGGAAATTACACAGTGGATTTCTACTGAAAACTTCTTGATTACGGAAGTTTTAGGTTTCTTTTTTGATAAGCCGAACCGTTGGAACATACAGGCATTTACCGACACAGCTTTATTGACCATTACCAAAACCAACTATCTCAAACTTTGCAAAGAATTCCCCAAATGGCACGAGATTGAAAAGCGATTGATGGTAAAATGCTTTGCTATGATCGAAGATCGGGTTTTTTCGCACCTATCAATGACAGCGGAAGAACGATATGACTTGTATTTTGAACAAAACAGGGCGTTGTTTAATCAGGTCCCGCTACAATACATTGCCTCTGTGCTGGGAATGACACCAGAAACATTCAGCCGAATAAGGAAACGTAGAACAGGAAATCCTTGATTTTTGTCAAGAGGTATCGAATTAAAGTTTCAGAACTTTGCTTAAAATAAAGCCGCAAATATGAATAACCTTCTGAAACTTGAAGAATTGGGACAATTACTACTTTCTATCTTCTTATTTAACCAATTGGAATATTCGTGGTGGGTTTTCCCAGCGTGTATTCTATTGCCGGATTTATCCATGATCGGCTATTTAGTCAACACCAAGACAGGTGCCTGGATCTATAATTTTTTTCATCATAAATTGATAGCAATTGCTATTTTGGGTCTAGGATATTGGCTGGACAATTCTTTGCTTATTTTAACAGGTGTGATTTTATTGGGGCACTCGGCAATGGATAGGATGTTTGGCTATGGCCTAAAATTCAGTGATAGCTTTAAGAATACTCATCTCGGTAGGATTGGGAAAAAGTAAGGGATATACGCTACCGTACCATTATAAATTCAAATTAGTCTAAGGGCGAACTTCCGAATGGCCAATAGGTATGTTCTTATTCAAATATGCAGCTTAGCATAAAATGCCAACTTCCGCTTCGCCAAGGGCGAGAATGTGACTGGACCTGCTGTAAAGACTAAATCAAAAATACCCCATTTTAGGTATTTTATTAAAAATAAATGTTTCTGTTATTTGTAGAGCAATATAAAGTCGAATTACCACGAAGGATAGAAGCTCAGGCTATGAAAACCACATTATTAATCGTGCTGTTCCTTATCAATTGGGCGGGAACAACTCAGGGGCAGAACAAAATTGATTTTAGCGCCAATTTTAAGACAATGTCTTATTACAACAGTATAGGTGGGGATGGATTGCGTTCGGAAAAATTTTTCGGGCAATACCGCGTATACGATCATGGTGGGTCTTTGAGGATTGGAATAAAACTCACCGTAGCGCCCAATAGTGGGCGAAGCTACACGTACAAAGGTAAAACCTATACGCCCTCGGAAATACCTGAACTCAATAATATAGATATCAAAACTGTAACGGGCGCACTGAAGGTCCATGATAGCCGATTGAAGGCGGGTGAGAAAGAAAGAGAATTGGAAATATACATCGGGGGCTATGCCGACCAGTCGGGTAGTCTTGGTGGAAATAACTACGAACTATCGAGCAAAGTGCCTAAATCCTTCCCTAACGCGACACTTATTGAGTTTGTTCCAGAACGCATATACTTTAACTCTAGTGACCTACATGCGGCTATAGAAAGGTATATCGGAAAAGAAAAAGACCGGGAAGCAGCAAAAGCGAACCAACACAAGTACGAGAATTTACTCCGGGAGGCAGACCGCTTGTTTACAGCCAAAAATTACGACCATGCGTTAGCTCAATACTATTCGGCAAGCTATATAGATGTATCTGATAAAACAAGAGCGGAAAATGGCATCGCTAAAACCAGAAAAATATTGGGCGAAGAAGCAACGGATGATAAGGATAAGGCAAAAGCACACACTTACAAAAGCGGCGAATGCAAATTGGCCGGAACTGTAGCTGAGCATTATAGCTGCCCGCTGTGCGCACAACAGGCGAAAAAAGAAACCGAAGCCAAGGCGAAAGAGGACAAGCGTCTGGTAGATGCAAAAGCAGCACGAGAAGAAGAAGCACGTAAAGCGAAAGCGGCGAAAGAAAAACTAATCGCGGATGAAAAAGCTGAAGCAGCAAGAAAAGCGAAAGAAACAGAAGCAAAACGTATAGCCGACGAAAAGACGGAACGGGAGATGAAAGCGAAACTTATGGCGCAACTGAAGAAAAATGGAGGGGCAGGTGAAATTGACCTAAAGAACATTAAGGTAAAGCAAGAGGCAGCAGAGTATGTTTTTGTCTACCATGATATTCCTATCAATAGATTCCCGAAAAGTAGGATAAAGTATGATATATCAAAATTAGACTCAACAGATTATTTCTATGGCATAGATCCCAATGCAGAAGTTCTTTATAAGGGAGTTTACGATAATCCTGGTAAGAGCGGCAAGATTATCTTATTTGACCCGCTGGGAAAAGAGCTAACGAGCTTTCCCAGTTTTCATAACTATAAGATTGACAAAGATGAAAAAACAATTGTATTCTATCAATACTTGTCTATTCCTGAATTTCTAAGATTCACGACGAAAGAAACGAAGAGAGACCTTGACTACAGAAAGGTACTGGGATTTTACACCAGTGATGGAGCAGCAAGAACTGCTGTAACTAACTATAGGCCCCCATTTGAGCAGTGGCGAGATTTACAATTCTTTATCGTTACGGTAAAGGCCATCGTGACAGACTTCAACCTGAATATCGTGGGTGAAAAAGAGGGTTACTTACTGACGGAATATCATTACAGCAATTAATGTCATAAGTGTCATGAAAAAACAAATCATATCATTCCTATTCATGCTATGTACGGCATCAATATCTGCGCAAGAAGATGTTGCAGATTATAAAAGATTTGATGCGCTAGCAAAGAAAATAAATGACATCCAACGGACAGCCGACGGTAAAAAAGTAAAGGGCGACGAGACGGATTTAATATTAAGTATTCCTTCTGATAACTTCTTTTTCAACTATCATAAACAAAGCGCAACGAATATCAATAAAGTGGAAGATGCATTGTTGGTATATGAAAACATTGACCTATCTGATGTCAAAGCAATCGGAATCTTGGATGAATCATTCGGAGGCTGCGGAATGGTAATTATTTCGACAAACAGAAAACAGGGCTACACAGTGGTCGCCAATGAGCAAACAAAAAACGCTGATCTACAAGATATTGCGTTCTATTTTTCATCTGCCGAAAAAACAAAGGGTAATGAAATGTTTGATGCACTTGCCGAACTGATATATCTCACCAAAGTAAAGAAAGGGCTATTGACCGCAGAGCATGCGGCCCGCCAACGTAATAAATGGAAACAGACTGTTGAAAAGAATACGGCGACCGCTTACTATGACTATTGGAAAAACGAGCCCGAGAATCTATTCAGCGATCTGGCGTATTATAAATTCGAGAAAAAGGAGAAATCTTTAGCTGTCGACAAGATCCAGACTGGAATCTATGCTGTGGGGATGACCAGAAAGCAATTTGAAGACTTTGTTTATGGCCAATTCAAACAAGTGCAATCAGAGGACGAAACATGGAAAGCGGTGGTTCAGAAGTACAAGATCCCCTATTTTGTAAACTCCAAAGGCTTGACGGAAGTCGCCACGAATTACGCTTTTGATATCGGTAAACTGACGACGGGAATCAAAAATAAAAAATTAGAAAAAATAAAACATATCACAGGTCCTGTCATGGATAGGCTTAAGCAGGTGGCGAACCAGAATGAACTGGTATCTCTGCTACCACCGGGAGGAGAATTTACACTAGGGGCTATCAGGTTCAATCAAAAAGATATACTCACAGAAGTCTCCTTTTTCTATAAAAATGAAGCAAAAAATGCCGCGTATATCACAAGTGAGTCTGTAAAAAAATTTGGAGAAAAATTTGGGGAGCCATCTTATGTTGATGCGGAGAAGAGTTACTTTAAATATGGCAGTAAATACACTAAGAGAAGTATCACTTTGTTTTCGGGCAGTCTAGTGTTGATTACGGTAAGGTTGGATTCTACAGACTAGTTGAAATCCTAAAGGTATTGGTCCGTGGTAGTTGTGGTTACTTCAAAAGATGTCTTAAATCCCATTCTTTATTATTGTGCCCGGCATCGATACCGCCACCAATCATGTTAATCACATCTCCGACAGACCTGTTATGAAGATTCTTAAGATTCAGTGTATTGTGACCATAATAAGGAAGAGGTCTAAGTCTTCAATGATAAAATCATCGTAATCATCTTGGCTATCGTAAACAATCACTTTCTGCCCTAGGTGCTATGATGCAAGATATGTGCCCACAGCATGACGATATCTTCTTTGCAATCTTAAACAAATATAACGGATGAATGTTATAAAAGGAATATGGAACTAAGTAAAACTTTTCAGCAAGTGACAAACGAATTCATAGCGCTAATGGAAGCATTAGACGAAAATGAGTTGAATAGGAAGCCCAGCTACGGAGACTGGTCTCCTGGGCAAATCGGCGATCATATATACAAGTCATATGCCCCTGTAGAGATAATGACTGGACGTACGGAACCAACTGATCGCGAACCAAATGAAAAAATGCCGTCCATTAAAGCGATATTCACTGACTTTACTATACGTATGGAGTCTCCTACAGCTATATTGCCCTCGGAAAAGCATCTTAACAAACACCGCTTGATGACAAATCTCCATAATCGTACCGCGCAGATGATAACGATAATCAATACCAGAGACCTCTCGGCTACTTGCCTTGATTTTGCCATTCCAGAGTACGGTCCTTTTACGGGACTGGAGTGGGCTTGGTTCAACACCTACCATACACAGCGCCATCTGCATCAATTGAAGAAAGTTATTTCGTCAATTAAAAGTTTATGATGCCCGATTTCACCAATTACAGATTACTACAAAACAACAGATAGGGAGAGGTTGAAACCTTCAAGTTAATTCGTCAAATTTGTAAAGAGACGACAGGTTTTATAATACAAATACGGAGCAACCTTCAGCATGACGATATCTTCTTTACAAATACTTAAACTATCCTCGATATGATACCTAGATAGAGATACTGAATTAAATTCAGCATGACGATATAAATTCAGCATGACGATATCTTCTTTACAAACACTTAAACTACGCTGGATGTGATACCTACATAGAGATGCTGAATTAAATTCAGCATGACGAT
>JROE01000015.1 GCA_000783305.1 Sphingobacteriaceae bacterium DW12
GTCAATCGTGGCCGTCACTGGATGTACACCAGCTTTCGTCTGCGCATTGCCGTTGTAGTTGACCGTGACACCTGTCGGCAAGGTACCTGTGATAGCAAGTGACTTGGCCGTACCGTCGTAAACAAAGCTAGCATTGGCAAAGCCGATGCCCAATAAGGCAGCTTTGCTAATCGTCAAGTCGGCAGTAAGTGTCTCTCCGATGTAATTGTTGCCACCATCAATCGTGGCCGTTACTGGATATGTACCAGCTTTCGTCTTGCCATTGCCGCTATAGTTGACTGTAACACCTGTCGGTAAGGCACCTGTAATAGCCAGTGATTTGGCCGTACCGTCGTAAACGAAGGTCGCATTGGCAAATCCGATGCCCCCTAAGGCCGCTTTGCTAATCGTCAAGTCAGCAGTAAGTG
>JROE01000016.1 GCA_000783305.1 Sphingobacteriaceae bacterium DW12
ATTGTTGCCACCATCAATCGTGGCCGTTACTGGATATGTACCAGCTTTCGTCTTGCCATTGCCGCTATAGTTGACTGTAACACCTGTCGGTAAGGCACCTGTAATAGCCAGTGATTTGGCCGTACCGTCGTAAACGAAGGTCGCATTGGCAAATCCGATGCCCCCTAAGGCCGCTTTGCTAATCGTCAAGTCAGCAGTAAGTGTCTCTCCGATATAGTTGTTACCACCATCAATCGTGGCCGTTACTGGATATATACCAGCTTCCATCTTGCCATTACCGCTATAGTTGACTGTAACACCCGCAGGTAAAATACCGTTAACACCAAGCGACTTGATCGTTCCATCATAGCCAAATGTAGCATTGGTAAAGCTGATGCCCACTAAGGCAGCCTTGGTAATCGTCAGGTCAGCAGTAAGTGTCTCCCCGATGTAGTTGTTGCCACCATCAATTGTAGCCGTTACTGGATATATACCAGCTTCCGTCTGCGCATTGCCGCTATAGTTGACCGTGACACCCGCAGGCAAAGTACCCGTCGTGGCAAGTGATTTGGCCGTACCGTCATAACCAAACGTAGCATTGGTAAAGCTGATACCCATAAGATTGGCCTTACCTACTTTTAAGGTCTGTGTAACATCAACAGCAGGTAAATAGGCAACTGAACCGCCTTGACTTGCTATTACATCCACAGTACCCGCACCTGTTATTCTCAATTTCCATTTATTTCCATCTGCGGCATCTTTGTAGGCTTCGGCCACAGTTGCATCAGAAGTCGTATAAGATACCTGAAGACCAGAGCTTGCACTGGCACTCAACAAGAAATCTAGGTCCCCATACGTCTTATCGGCCAAAGGAGTAAATGTAATGCTCTGTGTACCCATAGGAGTTGCTGAGGTAAGCGCTTCCGTACTCGTATTGCCCAGGGTGTCCGCTGCTACCAAGAAATATTGGTACAATATGCCATTGGTCAAGCCCGTATGTAAGAAGGACATTGTCCCTTTAGCGATATCGGCTAACTTAATTCTGCTACTGCCCTGCGCTTGCGAATACAAAACATACCCCTGCAAGTCAACTTCGCTATTTGCATCCCAAGTCACGTTGACCTCCGTATTGCCAGCAGTCGCGACAAAATTGGTAGGCTGTGCTGGTGCAGTTTTGTCAATGACAAAGTTTACTATTGTCCTGTTACCTGCAACATCTACTACAATCAACTCGTAAGCCCCCTCTGCATCCACTATCTCTCCAGAAATAAAGGAAACCGTATTTAGCGTAGCAGCTCCTTCGGTAAAGCTGATGGTACGATCGTCATTGTATGATTTGCCATGTTCAACACCCGTCACGATTGGCGCCGTCTTATCAATCTTGAAATCTACAGTCGTCACGTTACCGGCATCATCTGTCACAACGAGTGAATAGGTGCCCTCAGCGGTAACCGTAGCTCCCGAAGTAAATGGTGCCGTATTTAGTATACCTGTACCTTCGTTAAAGCTGATGGTACGATCGTCATTGTATGATTTACTATCTTCGACGCCCGTCACGATTGGCACCGTCTTATCGATAGTGAATCCC
>JROE01000017.1 GCA_000783305.1 Sphingobacteriaceae bacterium DW12
CTAACCAGCTGAACTACCAGACCTTTTTCCTTCCTGAGAAGGTGTGCAAATATAGCGTTAATTTCTTTACTTGCTAACTATTTTTTTAAAAAAACTACTCTACGGCTCCGTCTTTCATCTTTTCAGCATTTTCAGCAAACTGTAATGCATCTATAATTCCTTGAATATCACCGTCCATAACCGCTGGAAGATTGTAAAGTGTCAATCCAATTCTGTGCTCTGTCACACGCCCTTGTGGATAGTTATAAGTACGTACTTTTGCCGAACGATCACCTGTAGATACCATTGTTTTTCTTTTTGCAGCTACATCTCCATGTTTTTTCTGCACCTCAAGCTCATATAATTTGTTTCGGAGCATCTCCATCGCCAGCTCACGATTGGCTAATTGTGAACGTTCCACTTGACACACTACGACTATTCCACTTGGTTTATGCGTAAGCTGTACCTTGGTTTCGACCTTGTTCACATTTTGTCCACCAGCTCCACCTGAGCGCGATGTTTGTAATTCAATATCTCCAGGGTTCAATTCCACATCCACTTCTTCCGCTTCTGGGAGCACAGCCACTGATGCTGCCGAAGTATGGACTCGCCCTTGTGTCTCTGTGTCTGGAACACGTTGTACGCGATGTACTCCCGATTCGTACTTTAACTGTCCATATACGTCATCACCTATGACTTTTAAGATTACTTCTTTGTATCCACCGGAAGTACCTTCCGTTACATCCATTACTTCATTTTTCCAGCCTTTGGTTTCGAAGAAGCGTGTATACATGCGATATAGGTCTCCTGCAAATAGCGCTGCTTCATCACCTCCAGTACCTCCGCGGATTTCTATAATAGCATTCTTCGCATCTTCTGGGTCTTTAGGAATTAACATCAAGCGGATTTCTTCTTCTTTTTCTGCTTTTTGTTCATACAAAAGGTCGAGTTCTTCTTTCGCCATTTCGCGAAGTTCTTGATCTTTTTCATTGGCCAAAATATCCTTGTTTGTTTCCATATTACTCACCATATTCTTGTATAGATGGTATTGCTCTACGATTTTGCCAAGGTCTTTGTATTCTTTATTGAGTTTTGCAAAGCGCTTCATGTCGCTGATTGTAGCAGGATTGCTCAATTCAGCTTCTACTTCTTCCCAACGTTCTTTTATTGCTTGTAATTTATCTAACATATAATCAAAGTATCACGATAATACCGAAAGAAATTTCGGTACATCTTTTTTAAGTGTACAAAAATAAAGAAATTTTGTCGCTTTTTAGTAAGTATTATTCATGCGGAGAGACGGCCTTTAGACCTATTATAGAGACTATTAATGTGAAAATAAAGAATATTCTCCAAAACTCGGCTGGCTCCTTGAAGAAAAAGATTCCCATTAATGCTGTACCTACCGCCCCGATGCCAGTCCACACTGCATACGCAGTACCGAGTGGGAGTGATTGGCTAGCTTTCATTAGCAAGGCCATACTTACGAACAAAGAGATGATAAAGCCTACATACCACAGATACATTTCTGTGCCAGAGGAGGTTTTGGCTTTACCCAAGCAAGTCGTAAAGCCGACTTCGAATAATCCACCGATTATTAATATAATCCAATTCATATATTACTACTTAGTGTTCCCAATACTTTAATTCCAATTGCGAACCATCCCACACGGCATATGTTTGATTTTTGAACCATTCTCCCAAATTCAGCACCCGAGAGTTCCTCGATAACGGTATATCATACGGCAGGTGGCGGTGTCCAAAGATATAAAAGTCAAAATGTTGGCTTACTTCCAGCTCCTTCGCATAATTGATTAACCACTCTTTATCTTCTCCCAGGAAAATCTCGTCGGTATCATTGGCTGCTCGACTAGAACGGGACCATCTTTGTGCTATTCCAATACCTAAGTTAGGATGGAGACGGGCAAAAAGCCATTGACATGATTTGCTGCGGAATATTTTTTTTAATAATTTATATTTAACATCGCCATCTCCTAACCCATCCCCATGGTGTAAGTAAAATGAAGTGTTATCCCTTTCAATTATTAGCTCATTATCAATGATGGTTGCGCCAAGCTCCTTTTTCAAATAACCAAACATCCACATATCATGGTTACCCTTGAAAAAAGTTAATTTTATGCCCATATCAGCTAGCTCGGCAAGCTTACCTAAGAAACGGATATACCCCTTGGGGACTACAGTTTGGTATTCGAACCAAAAATCAAACACATCTCCCATTAAATAAAGCTCTGTGGCGTCGTGCTTGATGTGGTCTAGCCAACGCACAATTTCGCGCTCTCTGGAAAGTGATTTTTCTGCAGGATATGATCCTAAGTGAAAATCAGATGCAAAATAGATTTTTTTCGTTTCGGACATTTGCCTCAAAACTACCTAAATAGGCTTAATTTTCAAATTCGGAGTCCAATAAAATTGAATACTTTGATGCTATAACACCACTGTAACCGACAGTGGTTTCAGTTGAGGGAATTTGAGGTGATGTTGCCGAATGCGTAAATAATACCGGTCAGATGTCGTTATTTTTGCTAACTTAATAATTGAATGGTGCTCTTGTTGAAAAAATGCTTACAGATTGGGTGTGCTAGTCTTATTTGTTTGGTATTATTATTAGATTTGTGAATCAAGGAACAATACAGTTATGATAAATAAAAAATTAGGAATGGTTTTAATGGTGTTAAGTCTAGCAACTATTCAAAAACGTGGTTCAGCGCAGTCTGAACCTCAATTGAAAGCTTATCCATCTACACAAAAAGGGAGTGTAAACGATAAATATTTCGGTGTTAAAGTCGCGGATCCGTACCGTTGGCTAGAGGATGACCGGTCTGCGGAAACAAAGAGGTGGGTTTCCGAGCAAAATCAAACTACATTTGATTATCTAAATGCAATTCCTTACCGAGGCAAGCTCAAGGAACAATTGACGGATATTTGGAACTACGAAAAAGTTGGCACCCCATTTATAGAAGGCGAGTATACGTATTTTTATAAAAATGATGGATTACAACAGCATTCGGTATTGTACAGGAAGAAGGGAGAGAATGGAAAAGAAGAGGTTTTTTTAGATCCCAATACTTTTTCTAAAGATGGGTCTACTTCTTTGGCTGATGTAAGCTTTTCGAAAGATGGTAGTCTGATGGCTTACTCTATTTCCGAAGGTGGGTCGGATTGGAGAAAAGTGATTGTTTGGAAGACGAATGACAAATCTAAAGTAGGAGAAACACTTGTTGATGTCAAGTTTTCAGGCATCGCCTGGAAAGGAAATGATGGATTTTATTATTCCAGTTATGACAAACCTAAAGGATCTGAGCTGTCTGAAAAAACAGATCAGCATAAGCTCTATTATCATAAACTAGGTACAGCTCAGTCTAAGGATCAGTTGGTATTTGGTGGTCCCCAGACTCCGAGACGTTATGTTGGGGCTTACCTTACTGACGATGAGCGTTTCCTTATTATTACAGCAGCAAATACCACTACGGGTAACGAATTATATTTTAAAGATTTGAATCAAAATGATGCCAAGATTAAGACCATCGTTGGCGATTTTAATTCGAATACGACTGTGATAGACAATGATGGCGAGCAGTTCTACCTCATGACCAATCTAGGTGCCCCCAACAATAAATTAGTAAAAGTAGCCAGCAGTAAACCGGAAGCGAGTAATTGGATTACACTTATTCCCGAGACCGAGAATGTATTGAGTATATCGACTGGTGGCGGATATCTATTTGCGAATTATTTAAAAGATGCAATATCCGTAGTGGAGCAATATGACTATATGGGCAAAAAGATTCGCGAAATTCAATTGCCAGGCGTAGGTACTGCTTCTGGATTTGGGGGAAAGAAGAAAGAAAAAGATATTTATTTTAGTTTCTCTAACTATATCACACCTTCTTCCAGTTTCAAGTACAATGTGGAGAGTGGACAATCCACGCTTTATATTAAGCCTAACGTCAAATTTGACAGCGACGAGTACGAATCCAAACAAGTCTTTTATATCTCTAAGGACGGAACTAAAGTTCCTATGATTATTACACATAAAAAAGGGTTGAAGATGGACGGCAAGAATCCTACCATTGTATATGGTTATGGCGGATTTAATATTAGTCTGACACCTGCATTTAGTGTATCTACTGCAACTTGGCTCGCAAATGGCGGAGTTTATGCTGTTCCTAACCTACGTGGAGGTGGAGAATATGGAAAGAAATGGCACGACGGGGGGCGACAATTCAACAAATTGAATGTATTCCATGATTTTATTGCAGCGGCAGAATATCTTCAGCAGCAAAATTATACTTCACCCGCCTATACAGCACTTGCTGGTGGATCTAATGGAGGGCTTTTGGTCGGAGCGACGATGACGATCAATCCCACCATTGCTAAAGTAGCGCTGCCTGCTGTGGGGGTTCTCGATATGCTACGGTACCATACCTTTACCGCAGGAGCAGGTTGGGGACATGATTATGGTACTGCCAATGATAGCAAAGAGATGTTTGAATATTTGAGGGCTTATTCTCCTGTGCATAATGTTAAGCAGGACGTTTGTTATCCTGCTACATTGGTGACCACTGGCGATCATGATGATCGAGTAGTACCTGCCCATTCTTACAAGTTTGCGGCCGAGTTACAAGCCAAGCAGTCTTGTCCTAATCCCGTCCTAATTCGTATCGAGACCAAAGCAGGGCATGGAGCAGGACGCTCGACAGATGTTGTAATCAATGAAACAGCCGATAAATTTGCCTTTACCCTCTGGAGCATGGGGATTAAGAGTCTAAATTAGAATCGAATTCAGGAGTTAAGATATGCAAAAGCCTCTGACGTCAGAGGCTTTTGCATTCGTATATAAGACTTTTACCAGGTAGGCTCACCTTTTTTCATTTTATCCAAATTGACCTGAAGCTCTTGTTTTGAATCCTCATCTGCTGTTGCGACGGCTTTTTCTTGTGTCAAAATAGCATTATCTTTATCCCCTTTCTTATACAAGAGATTCGCATAAGTATCCAAGAACGCCGAATTGTTTTTGTCGTCCTCTAATGATTTTTCACTCCAAGTTAAAGCAGCCTCAATACATGAATTATCGTCACAGTTTTCGAAGATAGTCCATGCGAATGAATTCAATTGAAGGGGAGCGACATCTGTTTTCGCTAGAAAACTCTCTACTGACTCTTTGAATGCTGGCCAATCTTTTTTGCTGAAATAGAATTGCGGCTTGAAGCGCACAAACATCTCGGTCATGTCAATATCGGCGTGACTTTGGGCCAATTCATCTTGAAGTATATTGATATCAAGGTTTTGATCCTGTTTGATTTTTGAAAGTACCTGTTCATTCATCAGTATCATGGCCAAGGTTTTATTTACCGTGCCAGGGCCCATTATTTCATCGATTTTCGCTCTATTCTTTGAAATCAATTGATAAGATTTGGTGTCTGAAGATGACGCACTTTTCAAAAGCATTTCCAGATTTTCTTTTTCGAATAGTTCTTTTTCTGTTAGTGAATTGATGATTGCAGCTTGGGCTTTCTTTTGATTCTCTTGATCATAAGCACTTTCTGCTGCTTTTGCTAGACTTTTTGCAACAGCTATGTTATTTGGAGCAGATTCGAATTTCTTTAATAGACTATAATACTGCGTCTGTGGATCCAATCCTTCTTTTGCTCTAGCTATGAATTGGTCCGCCTCTCCACCGCCAACTATACGATGTACAAGCTCGCCATTCGGATTGAAGATAAGGAATGTTGGATAAGCTTTTATATTATATTCCTTTTCAAACCGAGCCGCTTCTGTATACCAGCTTTGGACTTCCTCATTGTCACTTTTGGTTTTGTCCATCTGTATTTTAGCATTTACGAATTTGCTATTAAAAAAATCACCAACTTTTGGCTGGGGGAATATCGTATTAGACATATATTTACAAGGGCCACACCATGTTGTAAAGCAATCGACAAATATATATTTCTTTTCTTTTTTCGCCTTCTCTTTAATCTGTGTCCAGGAAAGACCGTGTTCAAATACAGTAGCTCCCTCTTGTGCTACACACATCAATGGCAAGAAGAACAGTATAAAAATTAGCTTTTTCATCATCATCTAGTTTAGTTAGGTACCTAAAATTTGTTATCCTTAAGAGCTCTTTTTATGGTTATATCGTATTTGCGAGAAATACCGTCGTGTCGGCAAATCTATTTTTGCTTACATATTTCATATGAATGTAAAAAAATATTCAATATAAAAAAATAGGTTCCTGAGCATTTCAGCTCAGGAACCCATTCATCAAGGATTATATAGGGCTAGAAGCCCATTTTAGACCTCAAGTCCTTTTGGATCCCGTCTTTGTGTATCAATAAAGAAGTCGTTTTGTAACGAACAAATTCCTTACTAGCGTAAAGATATCCTTTATAATCATTAGAAGTACCCCATGAATTTTTAACGATATAGTATTCTTTGCCATTTTGGTCTTTCACCAATCCAACAATATGCATACCATGGTCATCGGTCGTGCTATAGTCGTCAAAAGCCTGTTGTCTCTGATCAGGTGTGATTTTAGCTTCTGGTTTTGGACCTACAAACATAGACTGTCTTTCCGTTTCAGTCATTTCTTCAACGGGCTTTTCTGGGACGTAAGCAATCCCATTCTTCCAGCTAAATCCCTTTTCCGACACATCTGTCGCCCAAGCTACGGTATATCCTTTAGCCAGAGCGTTGTCGATGACAGAGGTTAAGTCATTCATCTGTACATTATAAAAGCTGTCAAAAGACCAATTATCAGGAATCAATAAAACGAATTTCTTATAGAAAGGTTGATCGGTGACCGATGCAAGTCCGATATAGTCGTCTGGATTGATACCTATTACTTGATCTGCAAATGTTTTAGGGGTGTAAGTTTTTCCTTGGTAGTCAAATTGCTTCGGTACTTCCCCTAGGTAGCTGTCCATTGCGGCTGCATATGCTTTTTCCCAATTCGGTGTTAGTTTCTTTGCTTTAACAAATGTGCCGATCATAGCGTCTAGCATATTCGTCATCTCACCGAAATTATTGCGATTAGCCCCATAGTGTAAGCCAGTATACACTTCCTGCGGTAATGCACCATATTTACGATATGCGTTCAATACATCATGAAATTGGCCACCTTCACCTAAGGATAGCCCTCCATGTAGTCGTACATATGTCTTAGCTTTTTCTAGGTAAGTATTGCGAGCCGAGAAAATTTGAGAAATCTCTATGGGTTTTTTGCCCATACGAGTCATTTCAGACTCTAAAAATGAATTTCCAGAGTAGGACCAACATGTACCAGATGAGCCTTGATCTTTGATCGATGTATTGGCAAGATTGATTACTTCGGTAAAAGTAAATCCGGACTTGCTGTTGTCATTTTGATTTGCCTTTAAAGCATTGATGAGATTGTCTTGTGCTTGAACGTGAAAAGATGCTGCAAATAGAGAAGCAGCAAGTACAAGGGTTTTATTCCAATTCATATATAACAGTTTGATTTTGATGTTGAAAAGATATTTCCAGTATTATGTTCAATAGAATCCCTCATCTAGTGTCCGATGAAGATTCCGAATTATGGGACGAATTTAGCTTTATTATCAATAAACCTTGAATACAGCGTGTAAAATTATTACAACAATTAGCTAAAGCTTGGTCATTATAAAACGAAGAAGGAGCTCGTTTAGAGCTCCTTCTTCGTTTATTTCAGTGCGGGATCATTGTTCTTTTTCGGAAACATTAATGAGGCAATGACGCTCAGGACCAATATACCGATAATGATGATTAACGAATGAGAGGTCGTAAAGCCTAGTTTCTCTAACCAACTATGCAAGAGCATTTTTACGCCGATGAATACCAAAAGGAATGCCAACCCAACCTTTAGGTAATGGAACTTGTGGATGATGTTCACCAATAGGAAGAACATCGATCTCAACCCTAGGATAGCAAATATATTTGAAAAGAATACAATATATGGGTCTTTCGTTACCGAGAAAATTGCCGGAATTGAATCTACCGCAAAGATAAGATCGGTGAATTCAATAGCTAGCAACACTAAAAACAAAGGTGTGACATAGCGGATGCCATTTTCGATGTGGAAGAAGTTTCCATGTTCGATTTTTGGATATACTTTGAAGTACTTTGACGCAAATTTAACAACAGGATGTGTTTGGGGGTCCACTTCCTCTTCTTGATTCCGATTGATGTACATCGTGATTCCTGTGTAGACTAAGAATGCGCCAAATACATACAGTATCCATCCAAATTTCGCGATTAGGGCGGCGCCTACGAATATGAAGATACATCTCAAAATTACAGCCCCTAAGATACCCCATACCAATACCTTGTGGTAATATTTTTCAGGTATCCCAAAGGAATGGAACAATAGCACCATTACAAAAATATTATCCACAGAAAGTGCATATTCAACTACATAACCAGTTATGTACTCTAATGCCAAGTTATCATTGTATATTTTAATACTTCCTGCTAGGTCATTCGTATTTATCTTGATATTGTGGTAATGTTTGGCAATTACATCCTGTAGACTCGCTATGTCATGGGCATTGTGTAGTTCGTTTCCCCATATTTTTAGCACTACAAAGAATCCTAACGCAAAAAGTACCCATATCGCACTCATGATTGCCGCAGCTTTAAGTGATATCGGTTTGTCTCCTTTCGAGAATAGACCTAAGTCTATCGCCAACATAAGGATGATGAAGATAATAAATCCTCCAAAAAACATTAATTCGTGACTCATATTTATTTTTTTCTTTCTGTAGTGTACCTTACTAATTGCTCTAATCCTGTTTTATACGCTCCTTCTGGAAAAGATTTTAAAATATCAAAGGCTTCCTGTTGATATTCTAACATCTTTGTGGTTGCATAATCCAATCCGCCGCTACTTCTCACAAATTCAATCACTTCGGCTACTTTTTTATGATCTTCATTGTGATTTTTGACCAAGTTTATGATACGACGTTTCTCCGCTTTGTCCGTTTGTTGGAGTGCATGTATCAAAGGTAACGTCATTTTTTTTTCTTTAATGTCATTTCCAAGAGGTTTACCTACATCGTCCAGTCCAAAGTCGAACAAGTCATCTTTGATTTGAAATGCAATACCTACTTTTTCTCCGAAGGCATGCATTTGTTTCACAAGTTCGGTGTCAGCACCAGTTGATGCTGCTCCACATGCACAGCAAGACGCAATCAAAGAAGCTGTTTTTTGCCTGATTACTTCGAAATAAACACTTTCTTCAATGTCCAGTTTTCTAGCCTTTTCGATTTGAAGTAACTCCCCCTCACTCATCTGCTCCACAGCTTCTGATACAATCTTCAAAAGATGGAAGTCATTGTGCTCTACAGATAGGAGTAAGCCCTTAGACAAGAGAAAGTCTCCAACTAATACAGCGACCTTATTTTTCCATAGTGCATTTACAGAAAAAAAACCTCTTCGTTCATTCGCGTTATCTACCACGTCATCGTGTACAAGAGAAGCTGTATGTAATAATTCTACCAATGAAGCGCCTCTATATGTAGATTCATTGATAGACCCACAAAGCCCCGCTGAGAAGAAAACGAACATAGGACGCATTTGTTTGCCTTTACGTTTGACAATATAATGCGTTATCCTATCCAGCAAAGGAACCGAACTTTGCATAGAGGCTTTAAATTTATGTTCAAAAGCCGCCAATTCAGTGGCTATAGGCTTCTGGATATCGTTTAATTTGAGCATGAATAATGGTTAAAAACCATGAATTAGATACCTTTTAAGAGGCCTAAAGATAACAAATAGATTATAATGATGCTACAGTATTCTCCAATTCTTGATACCATTCTTCACCATACTCGCGTATCAGTGGATCTTTCAAAAATTTGTACACCGGAACTTGTAATTCCTTGCCAAATGAACACGCATCTTTACAAATATGCCATCGGTCATAATGCAACACATCAAACTCTGGATAAGCGGTAGTTCGAATAGGGTAGAGGTGACAGGAGATTGGCTTTTTCCAGTGGATGTCACCCAGTTCATAGGCTTTTTCAATTGCACATTTGGTCACCCCATTTTCCCAGGTTACATAAGCACATTCTTTATTCCCATCTACGCAAGGAGTAGTGAGGTCACCATCCATATCAATTACATGCGTTCCATATTCTTCTACAGCCATAATACCCTTCTCAGTCATATAAGGTTTGACTTTAGGATAGATTTCTTCCAAAATGGCAAGTTCATTCTCCTTAAGAGGGGCACCAGCATCTCCTTCAATGCAACATGCTCCTTTACATTTTGAAAGATTACATACAAAATCATTTTCAATCAAATCTTCGTGTACGAGTACACTTCCTACTTCTATCATGTTTTTATTTTGAATAGCTTACGCGCTTGCCTAGCGGATGTTTCAATCCACTAGCTTTGTGCAGTTCCATTGTTACCGAACCAATTAATATCTCTACCTCAGCTTTTACTGGGATACGGTTGCCATCGTTAGTTACCCAAAGGTATAATTGACTGTCTTTTTTAAATATACGTCCGGGTTTAATCTCAGGACTGAATTTGATACACTCCAGGCTTCCAAGTTTTGTTTTTATTGTTTCAATTCCCAAGTATTTGATGCCCAAAGTTGCGACCTCATCGTTCAGGAAATAGGTAATCTTAAATGAGTCCCCAATCTTTAATTTGGATAGGTCCAAATTCCTAGAAAAATAATAAGCAGATAGGAGGTCAAATGTTTGAGCCGTAGGACTTTTGAAATTCCCCTTTTTCCCTTTTATAGATTGTGTATTTTGCTCAAAAGTGACATAATCCTGTCTTGTATAACTGCCTTCATGTATATCCTCTGTATATAAGTACGGAAGGAACGTGCTTCCATCTACATAAGAATTGTATTTGTTTTTTACTGTATAGAATACCGAGAATGCTCCAGATGTTTGTCCAAGTGCTGTAAGTTGAAAAGTCTTAGGATTACTGAATCTCAATTTTGAATCGGACACTATCAGTGTGCCACTCGCAGCAGATATAATGCCGTATTTCAATTTATACTCCAGTTTTTCACCGGCTTGATAGGCCGATTCCTTCAGATAGGGTAGACTCTGTGCTAAGGCACAGGTCACGCTGGATAAGACAAGAAGTAGTAGCGTAAAGGTTCTTTTCATATAGTTATGGACAGTTTGCAGTCTTAGAAGTTTAATTATGTCTTTCTCTTGAATACAGGTACAGTGGAGCAGGGCTCCCCATACATAATACTTTTGGCCACTTTGCTGAGTTTGACAGTCAATGTAACGAATGCCGATTCTGGGATATATATATCACCGCAACCTTTGACAACGACACGCTCATCCACGAATCTCGACATGTCCAAATTTGCTAATTTAGCATCAAATAGTTGATTTCTTAAATCCTCCTTAGTCCCAAAAATAACAGTTTTTGCGAAAGGTTCAAGTTTATTTGCTAAAAGCATGATAGCCCACGTTGGGATAATGGCATCTGCTGAGCACATAATGGCCACGTGCTTTCCCTCATATTGGGACCAGTCATTATCCTTTATAAAGGTTCTAAAGTCTTTCTCTTTGAGGATAAGGCCATGGAAAAGATTGTCTTTGATATCATATTCTACCAAGTCTCCATCTGGTGCGAGAGTAGCTAGGTCAAATGTTACAAGTCCACTTTGGGCAACTTTGTTGATTATATTTTCTTGGATATCCATGATGCTATAAAAATAAAAAAGCCGGACCATACAGTCCGGCTACAAAGTTACTTATTTATCTTTTAAAAGAATCTAATGCGATTGTCATCAATCTTTGCCTTGTCTTGAAGTGCTTTGAAGATTGAATTCCAAGCACGTTGTGCTTTTGAAGCCATTAGTTGTTTTTGTTGTGCTTTCACTTCACTGTCAATTTGGTTTTTAGGATTAACAAAACCGTTGACTTGAACGACATACACCCCTTGATTTCCTTTGATTGCAGCAGATGGCTTATTAGGCTGAAGTCCAAATACAGTACCCACTACAGCATTTTCTAATGCAACACCTGGAATTACTGGATTTGCCAATACTACATTTTCAACTTGGATAGGAGCTTTTCCTAGTTTTTGTCCAACTTGGTCGATAGAAGAAGCCCCTTTAACAGCTGCTTCAGCCTTTTCTTTCAGTTGTCTAGCTTTCACAAGGTTTCGCACGGGAGTTTCGATATCTGCTTTAACAGATTCCAATGGAAGAGAACCTTTTGGTTGGATATCTACCAAGCGAGCTACTACAAATGTATGGTCCGTTTCGTAAACTTTATCCGCAACTTCTCCTTTTTTAGCCTCAAATGCCCATCTAATCAATTCGCGAGGTACTTCATTGCCGTCCAATGTATTGTCCATTGCCAGCACACGCTTAGCAGTAGCCTCTTTCAGCCCTTGTTTAGCAGCCTGCTCCTTGAAATTATCTTTATTGATTGCTGTGAAAAAGTTGTTGGCCTTTGCATAAGCGGCATCGATTGTTTCCTTTCCACTCGTAATTGCTTTATCGACGATAGCTGCTTTTACGACTTTCGAATTGCCGATTTGATTTTCAATCTTAATAATATGAACCCCAAATTGTGTGTTAACTACCAGCACATCTCCAGTTTTTCCTTCAAATACAGCCTTGTCAAATTCAGGAACCATGCGGCCACGGGCAAACGTACCTAACTCACCGCCATTGACCTTACTGCCTTGATCTTGGCTGAATTGTATAGCCAATGGAGCGAATGACTCACCTTTTACAAGTAAGCTCTTGATCGAGTCTGCCTTTGCCTTTGCTTTATCGATACCACCTTCAGCGGTTGGATCAAGTAAGATGTGACTAGCTTTGACCGAATCAGGACTAAATGTAGCATCTTTGATTTTCGCAATCTCATATGCCCCATTGGATAGATAAGGGCCTACAGTGGTACCAACAGCAGCTGTAAAGAGAACAGAGTCTAGTGCAGGGCTCACTTGTCCTTTTTTAAGATAAGTGTATGGATATTTTGTGTCCGAGTTTATACTTGCGAACAAGGAGTCATTTGTAGACGCGATTAAATCTGCTTTCAGTTTTTCAATAGCACCCAATGTCGCTGCTGTATCCTTTTGGGTAGGGCGGCCATCTACTACGACATATTCAATAGAACGAGATTCTTCTGGATTTTTGAAAGCATTCTTATTTTCATCATAGTACTCTTTATAGTCTGCATCTGTCAATTTAACATCAGCATCTTTGATAGAAGAGTAGTCTAATAGTACATATTTAAAGTTAGCTAATTTATTACGTTGCAGATAGTCATCGTTCGCTTCCAAAGAAGTAACAAAAAAACTATTGTTAACTAGATTCGTGTATTTGGTGCCTATACGCTCATCCCGTACACTCTCCAATAACATTTCCCATTGCTGGTGCATCTCGGGAGTTCCTGCACTAGAAAGCTGTCCGATAAACATATTAAGTTGAGCTTTGTCAAATTGACCTGTCTGTGGATTTGTAAATGCCTGTACGATTTGATAGGATGGGTTTGGTCCACTCACCAACGTATTCAATTCATCCTTACCGACAGTAAGTCCAATTTTTTCAACTTCCTGTTTTAGAATTTCTTTCGTAACGAATTGATTCCATACCTGCTGAACGGCATAATTCTTCATTTGAGGTGTGAGGCTTCCTCCACCCATCTGTTGTTGAAACATCGCAGAAGTCTGGTCGACTTGTGCATTAAAATCATTGTAGCTGATTGTTTCTCCATTGATGCTTCCGACTTGATTCTGGCTGCTAGCCCAAAAAGGTGCTCCAGTACGAACAACGTCTCCTAACAAAAACGCAACAATTGCAATACCGATAACGGTTACGATCAAACCCGCACGGTTTCGCAAAAAGGTCATTAATCCCATAGTTTATAAACTGTATTTTATTGTTTAAATGCTGATTTTTAGTTTAATAATTCACCTACACTAAAAACGAGGTGCAAGATACAACTTTTATAAAAAAAAGCGTAATATTTTGTCACTGATGAAAACTATTCTGTTACTTTTCTGTTTATAAACACTTTAATTGCCAAAATTAGGGAATGCAGTGCCACTTTGAACGTGGTATAGCGCAGTAGCATTCTCAATATTGATGTTTTTAAAGTTACCATCAGACGTAAAAGACGACCCTTGCAGGTTGTCGTTTTTAGAGTAGGCCGTGATTAGCGTATGATTGTAAAACGTATCTGAGTTTTCATCATAGATCAACTCTTCCGTTTTTACAATATCTCCATTTATAGCGGTGACGACTACATTTTTACGGAAAGTAGTCGTTTTTTCTTTCTCACGTTGGATGGCATAATCCGAGACAATTCGGTGGCTTTCCTTCCCGCTCTCATCGTAGAATACAATCAGTACCCCTTTTGGGAACTCATAGTTTTGTGTACTATCATGCAGCACCCTCATTTCCGGGCTCGTCATTACAGCCTTTACCACTGCCGAATCACTGTAAGTTAGGGTCACTCCGTAGGAAATATCCACAGCTTCACCCTTCTTCATATTCGCAATCCTGTCAACTTCTCTTAAATCCGGCTCACAAGATCCCAATAAGATAACCCCTAACCAGATGAATAAGGATAGGGGTGTAAATTTTTTTATGAACCAAACGTTGATAAACATAAGATTATCTGATGTTAATCATAATTTCTTCTTATAAACCACTTGTCGTTTAGCGTAAAACCAATATTAAGGTTGATATAGCGTTCTCGTACCAAATTGTTTGATAGCGTACCCATCTGTCCAAACTCAGCTGAAACATTGATCTTGGAAAAAGTTCTCGAATACGGTTGTGTTGGAAGTGGAAGTCCCATCCCCACCGTAATCGCCATATCCTTTATATCCGTACCGTTGTAGCTCATTTGCGTTTTGTTATATCTGAACCCTAGTCTATAGTCCACAATATTCAAATAACGGATGGAAGATGGATCAGGTGTAAATTGACCACCTATTGCCCCTCCATAATTTTTACCCAATCTAGGTTCACCCTGTCTCACCTGAAAGTCTGACCAATCCTCATATTTGAAATCGGCACCAACCATCCATTTGTTTGATTTTGCCAGCGTAAAGCCAACACTATGCTTCAATGGGAGGTTGATTTTTCTTGAACTTTTCTCATTGATGTAAGAGGTGTCTTTCGGAATGTTTTCTACATCAGAAAAGCTGGGCTCTGTGCGCGTAATTACCAATGTCGATTTATCCTTAATTGTGTTGTTTAATGATCCCGCATATCCTACAGTTAAGCTCAACTTGTTTCCCAGTGGTTTAAAATATTGGACACCATAGTCCAAAGATACTCCTGTGAACGAACGGATATCTTTTCTTGTGGTGTTAAACGCATCAAGTGAATATGGAAAATCTATTTTACTGATATCCGTAAGATTTCCAAAAATATAACTCACGTTGGCACCGATACTAAAGCCTTTGAATGGACTTACACCGTAGCCGATAAAAGCCTTGTTTACCCCCCCTTGACCAGACAGTGTACTTCTGTAATTCAGCGTGTCCAAAGTCTTTATGCTACTTGAAGAATAACCTACATCCGAAAAAGGCATCAAGCCAAAAGCGATACCTCCAGCTTTGCCCAACGGGATTCCCATTGTAATGTGGCTAAATGCAAAGTCAGCCGAATTGTCAGCAGCGCTACCCTTTTCGAGCTGTGTCAAATTTCCATACAACCCGGCGTCAAATATAGTGTGATGAAATCCAGTATAGGATGCTGGGTTAGCCAAATTTAAGGTGTTGGCACCTCCCAAGAACCGCACCCCTGTTGAAATACCTCCCATAGCACGCGTTTGGGGAAGTAAGTCTCCGCGCATCTGACCAAGTCCGAATTTTGAATATGGAGAGGCCGAAGTGGATTGTTGCGCATACACACTCGTGCTGCATGCCAATAGACCTAATGCAATAAATAGTGTTGAAGCTGCTTTTTTCAGCCCGTGTATATCGTGTTTCTGCATGTTAAAAATTGATATTCGCGTTACAGATTCTATTTGATGACATCAATAATACTCTTTTCATTCTGTATAAATTTATCTGTAGCACATTTTGGTCGGGTAAGGACAAAAAGAATCTTTTACTTCGCAAACAATAATATTGGATCAATTTCCTCATGCTGGCAATGCCATCTCTATTTGGACGGCAGGAGTAAAGATTCATGTTCAGCTTTATATTTGATGACAATTTTGATCGTGTTATAAGTTAAAATGAAGATAAATTATCTGATTCAAATAAGTTCTATCCCAATTTTTTCAGTTACAAAACTATCTAAATTTTGGTTATTACGTAGATTCTATTTGTTAAAAAAGGTTAAACATCTATTTTTCAGATATTTACATGAATTGGAAGTAGATGATTGTGAGAATAATGACGGCATACATTGACTCGTATATCCATTTGTTCTTGGCATATGTAAAGTAATAAGCCAGATATACAGTTATTGGCGGTGCACATAGGAGAAAATGGCTCTCTGTGATAATCGGATTAAGATAGAAGGAACCGATAGCCAGTAGTAGCATGAAAAAGAGCAATTGAAACGACTTTCGCACATGCACTATGCTTTTGAAAAATTGATCCTTTAATATCAAAAGAAACAATACCAGCGCGATGAAGATTGGTATTAAGACGAGATAGTCATGGAAATCCATACTTAGCGCAGTCGGAAAATTGTAGGTAAACGGTTTGAATATATTGAAGAATTCCTCCATTCGGTCTAACCAGTAGTAAATGACCGCCAACATGAAATAAATCGTGCATAGACCAAGTAGCGTCGCTATCCATTCACGCCAACTAAACGGTCTGAAAATAATTAAGCTGATCCAAAGTAGGAAAAACATGACAATGAAAGGAAAGTATATTAAACTTCCAATACCCACAATCATGCCCAGATCAAACATTAAGCTCTTGATATCCTGCTGATGATAGATTGTCAACAGCTTCCTTAACATCAGAATAGAGATGAAGTTACAAATCAATGTTGGTGACAGTACCAAAAAGGGGATGAATAGACTCGCCAGTGTCATATACATTAATGCTGTCAAAAAGCTAGGTTTACCCAAGAAATTAAAGTCATTCATCACTTTATTAAGTAAGAATGCCTGTAATATTGTCAATCCCAAGGTGGTAATGACATTGGATTGGGGAGCCAGCGAAAGGCCCGATTGCAAGCCCAGCAGGTTATTTAATGCAGGCTCAAACAGTATTGGGGTCAGTTCATTTGGCAAATGTAGAAATACCCCTAAACACAGCGATAGCCCAATTAATGCTAATAACCCAATGTTGATGGGTGTGAATTTCCTGAATTGATTAATGATCATATCCCCAGATGTCTATGCAAAGTTGCCCTTATTTAATAGATCCACAGTCAGGTCTGCCATTTCAACTATACCCATACATCTATTCTTTTCCGACGATTACTTATTGTGCTTCTCCAATTTAGATATTTTTTTATCCAGTGTAAATAGGTAAGCTGCTATCCCAAAGAATACGATCAGTAGCACTAAGACCACTACCCATATTTTGCCAGAGCTTCTTAGGCCAGTAGCCATTTCTATCTCCCCTTGAGCATATACAGATAAGGATGACATTAATAAAAGCGATAGTGTGAAAATATAATGTTTCATACGTATATAATTATTTATGAGTAGTGAGTATTTCTTGAATAAATGATTGTCACACTCCGTTATTTCTATTTATTAAGACAATTTCGTCTGCCTTTGATGGTAGGAGTGCATCTTTGTAAAGCTGCTCCTATGTAGCTCTTTCACGATAAAATTCAATTCGATTCATGTAATTCGTTGTCAAGCACTTTATTTTCTATCAAGCGGGTTCTGTAGCGGAGCGTTGTAATCCATACTCCGATCAAAATCCAACCAATAGCAGCAGCGTACAAGACGAATCTAAGTTGATTGTTCATATCGATATCGCTAAACGTCGAATTTCCACCATTTCCAGGGTGGAGCGAATCGGTAAGTCGAGGTAGAATGTACAATAGGACAATCATCACTGGGAAGGCAAATATGTTGTAAATCGCTGATATCTTAGCGCGTTTTTGCTCCTCATCCAAGGCATTTCTCAATACAAGATAAGCTAAGTACATCAGTGTTGCAATTGCTGAGCTATTCAATTTAGGGTCCTTCGGCCAAGGATCTCCCCACGTATAGGTTGCCCACAACATTCCAGTCGCCAACCCCATGAAACAAAAAACAATCCCAGTATTTACCGCCTCTACAGCTATGATATCAAACTTCATGTTCCCAGAACTTAAATATTTAATACTGTATATGACCGATACTAGATACAATGTGACCATTACAAACCACATTGGGAGGTGAAAGTATAGATTTCGAATGGTTTCGTGAAGAATCGGAAGAGTAGGGACCGGACCGATAAACCCTGCTACGATAGATGCTGAAACTAAGACTACGGCAAGGATTTTCCACCAATTTTTTCTCATTTCAATTGAATATTTAATGCTGTTTTAATCTCTCCAAAGGTAAGGAAATAACAACAAAGAAATCGTAACAGTTATAACATTAATCGCAAGCAACACGACGATGTCATCCATACTCACACTTCGATCCAGCCCATCCATTGCATTTTTAGACAAGCGGATGAGTACCAGTAGTAGCGGGATAATTACTGGAAAGCTCAAGATAGCCATTAATGTACTATTGTTCCCTGCTTTTGAACTTATCCCCGATACCATCGTAAATACCGAGGCAAAACTAATACTTCCGAGTAGTACCGCTATGAAATACAAAAGAGGGTCTCCAAGTGGGTTGCGAAATATTACGGAGTAGACTAAGAAAGCTATACCGGATAATAAGACCATTACCAGTATATTATAAATAATTTTAGATAGAATGATTGCTTTAGCCCCTACGATTGAATAATAGTAGAGTTGGCGATTGGTGCTTTCTTGGACAAAGCTTCTGCTGATAGCATTGATAGATGCGAACAACATTATTATCCAAAATAATGCGTTCCAAACAATAGGATCTACGGCTGTGAATGCTTGATAGCAAACAAAAACCGTAGATACTACGTAGAGTAAAATTCCATTGATTGCATATTTTGAACGCCACTCCAAGAGGACGTCCTTATATACTAAAGTCTTTACTTGTTGATATAGATTCATTCGCTACGAAGATACAAAAATCAAATTTGGATATAGCGAAAGTGAATACAACAGTCGGGGCGGTTTACGCGTTTTCGATATCCGATTTCGCTTTTGAAGCTCCTTCGTCTACCTTGTTAGCCATGTTGTGTGCTGCGTTACTTGCTTTATCCGCAAGGTCCTTGCCAAATTCCTTCGCTTTCCCTTTCATCTCCATGATTTCATCTTTAGCAGATTGAGCAAATTTTGCAGCACGCTTAGCCTCTTTTTTAGACATCTCTTTAAGAGATTTTGTTAAACTTTTAACGCCATCATTAGCACGATCCAATTGTTTCTTACCATCTTCCGTTGCCAACAAATAATATGCGGCCGCTCCTGCTGCCAATCCTAGTAAAGCAAATGCTACAATACCGTTTTTATTTTTCATGATTTCCTCTTTTAATGATTTCAATACTATTGTCAATTCTATATTAGGATAACAATAGCTGCACCAAAAAGTTTCTTGCTTTCAAAAATTAACATTTTTTTACAGTTCCTCTTTTTGAGAAGATTGAAGCGAATATAGGTGATGGTACAAACCAGATCCCTTACTCATCAATTCGATATGGTTGCCCATGTCTGACACCATGCCATCCTCAAGGACGATGATTTTATCGGCATCGATTACTGTTGACAATCTGTGTGCAATGATGATTGATGTTCTGTTTTTCATCAGTTCCTCTAGTGCAAGTTGCACCAAGCGTTCGGATTCTGAATCCAACGAAGATGTAGCCTCGTCCAATATTAATATAGAAGGGTCTTTAAGAAGTGCTCTCGCTATAGCAATACGTTGGCGCTGGCCTCCAGAGAGCTTAACCCCTCTTTCACCGACCAAGGTATCATATCCCTCTGGAAAGTCCATAATAAAATTATGCGCATTGGCGCGCTGTGCAGCTTTGATGATATCTTCAGCATCAGCTCCAAGTCTACCGTAACCAATGTTCTCACGGATTGTACCTCCAAAAAGCAAAACATCCTGTGGTACAATCGCTACTTGATTTCGAATATCTGTTAGTAGGTAGTCCTTTGCTGGAACTCCGTCATATAATATCTGACCATTATTTGGTTTGTAGAACTGAAGGATTAAAGAAGCTATGGTCGATTTTCCACCGCCACTAGGACCCACAATCGCTATTTTTTGTCCTGAGTTTACATCAAAGGAAATATTTTTAAGAATTTGGTTTTCCTTCCTTCCAGGATAGGTGAATTCTATATTTTTAAATGTTAGGTGACCTTCAATCTGCCTTTTAATCGTTTTGTTATCCTCACTTAACTCAATGTCCTCCGGTTTTTCATTTAAGATTTCAAGAACCCGCTCACTGGCCCCAAGCGAGCGCTGAATGTTGGCGTATAGTTCCGGAAAGCTTCCCATTGAACCAGCAACGAACATGGAATAGAGGATATAGGTTGTCAGGTCTCCAACGGTAATCTCCCCTGCAGCAACCAAAGATGCCCCATACCAGATTACAGCAATCACCGCTCCGAATATGCAGAATATAATAAAAGAGGCAAAAATACCTCTATATGTGGCCCCTTTTACAGCAAGTGCTACGACAGCATCCAATTTGCCAGAGTACCTGCGTGTTTCATGATATTCGTTGACAAAAGCCTTTACATTATGGATTCCTAAGAGCGTTTCCTGTACAATGCTGTTCGAATCGGCCAATTGATCTTGTGCCTGACGAGAGAAATTTCGAATAAATCGCCCAAATATCAATGCCGTCACGACCAAGATAGGAAGGATACATAGGTTCATCAAGGCGAGTTTCGGTGATACAGCTATTAACAAGATGACGCTAAAAGCCAAGCTGATTAGCTGTCGAAGAGTCTCCGCCAAAGTAGTGGTAATCGTATCCTGAATTTGAGCTAAGTCAGACGATAGGCGGCTATTGAGCTCACCTACTCTCCGGTTTGCGAAAAATTCAATTGGAAGCGTAATCAATTTGTTGTAGGAGTCTCTCCTGATGTTGGCCAATGCCTTTTCCGCAATTTCTACGAATAATCGAATTCGAAAAAAGGAGATAAAAGATTGAATGAAGAGAATACAAAAACTAATGCTCCCGATGGCTGTGATGCTATTGGGCAACCATTTATAAGTAGGCTTTCCTTGTGCTGCGTCAATCATCTCTCCTAGTAGGGCCGGGAAAGTCAACATGGTCAGACTGGACACAATTAAAAAAAACATCCCAAAGCCGAATTTGACCCGGTATGGTTTAATATATGAAAAGATTTTGCTTGCCTTTTGAAGTAACTCTTTATTTAATTTGGGCTTGGGTAAATCTTCAGATTGCGTATTTCCGCTGTTCAATCTTGCTCTCGCCATTTTCTATTGACTATAAAAAAAATCTATATTGCAAAACTAGGTATATTATTATGTGGCCTTATCACACTTACGTCAATTTTTGACACTCCTCTGTTTGTAGAACTTATAAGTGAAGAAGCCAAGTACAATAATACCTGAAAACGTTAAGTAAAGTAATAGGTCATTGCCTTGGTCCTTTCCTTCCAATGCGCTCAGCTGCTCTTTCAGTTCTTCGTTCTCATTCTGTAGTTTATTGATTGTCGTCATGTAGGCCGTAATCTGTCCATCATATTCTGTAGCCAACTTTTGGAACTTTTCACGTTCAAAATCCTTGAAGTCTAGCAGCTTTTTTGTTTCAATGAAGACATTGTTGTCCGTTATGACTATTTGTTTTAGGATATCGATTGACCTTTGCATATCCCCTTTTGACTTGAAAAGTCCGAATACCCCTGTTTTCTTTTGCAGGCTCACGTCGTATTCTCCAAATTTGGTGCTTCTCGCATGCAGCAGGTCATTGACGCGTTTGCGCTGAGATTCGTATGAAGTACTATCGTCGGTGTTTTGTTGTGCATACAGGGTGTTTGTATACAATAGGGCGATAAAAAAGTGTAGTGCAAGAGCGATGATTTTCATATGCTTTCTGTTTTTCATTAACGACCCAAACAATCCGATGAAGGTTTAATATTATTGTGCTTCGTGAAATTCTACCCTAATAGTCTCGTCCTGATACAAGCCTAATAGTTGACTCGCATTTCCTTTATTGATTGCAATCTCCAAGAAGTTACTGATTCCAAATAGACAAAGTTTTTCCCCTTCGGATACTTCGTTGTAGTGCCAGCTCATCTTGTCAATGGTCTCGTTTCTTTTAAAATACAATGTAAAACCCCTTCCAGCTTGTATCCTATTAAAAAGATCCTTGCTGATATTGCTGATGACATTGCCAAACGAATCGATATAAGACACGTGTCCCTTTATTGAATTCTGGTCAAAGATTGGCTGGAATGTGGCTTTTTCCACAGGGTCATCTATTGGTATACCAATATCCGTCATCTTTCCACCCTTGGCAATGTGGCAAGTGGCTTTGGTGAGAATATCAGCTAGTGGGAAATGCAAATATCTAAGATCTTGCATGATGTCAAGTTCCACCACTTCTTCTGCTTTATCTTCCCCTAAAAGTATACTGAAAATGCCATTGTCGGCGCCAACGAAGAAGTGCCCGTTGTATTTCATCGCGATATATCTCGATCCCTCATGGAATACTGTGTCAACCCCAATTAGGTGTACTGTCTTCTTAGGGAAATAGTGGTAAGCATTTTTGAGCACGAAGGCTGCATGTTGTACATTGAACGAAGGAATCTCATGGGTGATATCTACGATACGTACATCCGGAAGCTGAGAGATTATACTCCCCTTCAGTGCTGCTTGGTAAAAGTCTTGATATCCTAAGTCCGTCGTTAATGTAATAACTCCCATATAACCGCAAAACGTATTTTTTCTTTAATTTTTGTTGATCTTGGCGGCCTTCCCCAAAATAGCTCGCGACAATTGTTGAATCGAAACACTTTTTCGATAAGGACTACAAAAGTAACAGTAATTTACTGGATTCATAGTTTACAATCAATTAATCTTTATCTTTTTTTAATCGGAAGTTGATATCCTTATTTTCTTAAAATAGCTTCACGTTTTTTTGCTAAATACGAATTCTTCATGTACTTTTTACTTTAATCAAGTGGCGGTACATCCTTTAAGTTTTTTTGGTTTAATACTGTGCAAAGTACTAAATTTATGTCAAATATTTTGAAAAATAGTACGCGTTATCCCGCTAAAAATTTACTACATTTAGAGCGAAATAGGGATGTGTTATTTAGTCCCATATTTTGCCCTCATCACTTTTAAAGGATAATAATTTGAACGAACTACTCATCACATTAGAAGACGTTAATTTGGTCGCTCTTTGGGGAGCCCAAAACGAGAATTTTGAGTTCATCAAAAAGCAATTTCCAAAAATACGAATGGTCGCTAGAGGCAATGAGCTAAAAGTACTAGGTGAATCGCATGAGCAAAAGCTTTTTGAATCTGGTTTTCGGGAAATTCTTTCACATATCGACAAGTTTCACAATCTCTCCATTTTGGATTTAGAAGAAATCTTGGGGGCAACCAAGCCTACGAGCGAAAAGAAAAATGTACATCCAGATAAAAAGGATACCCCTGTAGGCATTCCTGCCTTTAGTGGCGAACCAATTGTTTATGGACCTAATGGCATTATTGTTCGAGCAAGGACACCCAATCAGCGCCGGATGGTGGACAGTATATCCAAGAACGACATCCTATTTGCTATTGGACCCGCAGGTACAGGGAAGACTTACACAGCTGTCGCATTAGCGGTTAGAGCATTGCGTAATAAGGAGATTAAACGCATCATCTTGACTCGACCCGCAGTCGAAGCTGGCGAAAATTTGGGCTTCCTTCCTGGTGACCTTAAGGAAAAAGTGGACCCTTATCTACGACCTTTGTACGATGCGCTTGATGATATGATTCCTGTCGAGAAATTAAAAGGATATCTAGAGAATCGGACTATAGAAGTTGCCCCATTGGCCTTTATGCGCGGTCGGACCCTTGATAATTGCTTTGTCATATTAGATGAGGCACAGAATGCTACGGACATGCAACTCAAGATGTTTTTAACTCGAATGGGGCCTACCGCCAAATTCATAGTCACTGGCGATATGACCCAAATAGATCTTCCTAAGAAAAACCAATCTGGACTTGCCACAGCCGTCAAGCTTCTAGAAGGCATCGAAGGGATTGATATGATCTACCTGAGTGGAGGAGATGTCGTGCGACACAAGCTAGTAAAACGCATCCTCGAAGCTTACGGGGACATTTGATAACGTAATATGACTCGACCTGCAAAGTGTCGAGTTTTTTTTTCTAAAAGCATGTTTGTTTTATACAGACAACAGCAAGCCTTAAAATATTTTCATCCTTGATTGATGAAGATACTACAATAAGGTTTTATTTTTGTACCACATTGCCAACAGTATTTTGAATTTATTTGACCATGAATACAATAAGAGAGACCAACTTTAATTTTGAAAATCAAACAGCCTTTTATCGAGGTAAGGTGAGAGACGTTTACACAATTGCCAATCACTATCTTGCCATGGTGGCCACCGATCGGATTTCAGCATTCGATGTTGTATTGCCCCGCGCTATCCCTTATAAAGGACAAGTGTTGAATCAGATTGCCTCCAAGTTTCTGAAAGCCACTGAAGATATCTTGCCCAATTGGGTGGTTTCTGTCCCTGATCCTAGTGTAACCATTGGACATATGTGCGAGCCATTTAAAGTTGAAATGGTCATTAGAGGGTATCTTTCCGGTCACGCTTGGCGAGAATATAGTGCAGGTCGCAAAGAAGTTTGTGGCGAGCAGATTCCAGATGGTCTTCATGAGAATGACAAGCTTCCTACTCCCATCATCACACCAAGCACCAAAGCTGCCGTCGGGCATGATGAAGATATCTCTCGTGCCGAAATTCTAAGTAGAGGCATTGTGAGTGAAGAAGACTATGTTCAGTTGGAAAAGTATACCCATGCCCTTTATCAAAGGGGAGTAGAGATCGCGAAAGAAAGAGGGCTGATTCTAGTGGATACAAAATATGAGTTCGGTAAAAAAGATGGCATTATATACCTTATTGACGAGATTCATACGCCGGATTCTTCCCGTTATTTTTATGCAGATGGATATGACGAACGCCAACTTCAACAGGAGCCTCAAAAGCAATTATCCAAAGAATTTGTTCGCAAATGGTTGATTGAAAATGGGTTTCAAGGTAAGGATGGGCAGCAAGTACCTGAGATGACAGACGATATTGTAAGCTCCATATCCGAACGTTATATCGAGCTCTTTGAGCACATTACGGGCGAGAAGTTTGAGTACCCCAGTCCAAGTGACGTTTTGGTAAGAGTCGAAGAAAATGTCTCTAAAGCACTAAAGACATTGAGATATTAGTCTAGATTTAGTATATTTCCGCTATAAATAGTCCTTCAGCAGAAGGAAGAGATAGATAAGGTTTCTTTTTTGCATATTTAGAGCAACTTTATCTGAGTTTTAAACAACAGTTATATTGTTGCGAGAGAGCAATGGTAACACGAGGCTAAAAATCCCAAGATGCTAAACGGGGTTTTTATATTTAAGGTAAACAATATACATATGAAATATACGATTGATAAGCATGATCGCTATGTTGTGATCGAGCCCCTGTCTGATGTGTTGAATGCGGAGCGGGCAGCAAAGTTGAAAGGTGAATTATTGTTGCGAAATACTGTTGGACAGCGCAATATTGTCCTCGATTTATCCAACGTTAAGGAAGTCGACGAAGAAGGCGTGCGTATAGGTATTTTAGCCAATAGATTATGTAACTCCATTGGCGGGCTATTTATCTTGGCCAATGTAGATTCAGCAGTATTGGACGTGCTCGAAATGTCCCATCTTCATCAACAATTACACATTGTCGATTCAATCAAACAAGCTGAGGATGTTATTTTTGCACACGAACTGGAGATGGACTATAGAGGCGAAAAAGAATAACAGATGAGGTTTGAGGTTTTGATTTTAGGGAATAGCTCTGCGACTCCCATGTACGAACGTCACCCTACGAGTCAACTTCTCAATTTCAATGAACAATTTTTTTTGATTGATTGTGGAGAAGGTACGCAGATGCAGCTATTTAGGTATGGCATCAAGAGCAATCGTATAGGTCACATTTTTATCAGTCATTTACACGGAGACCATTATCTAGGATTAGTAGGGTTATTATCATCCATGCATTTAGTCGGTCGTAAGACCGATCTTCATCTCTACGGACCCAAAGATTTGGAAGAAATTTTGGAGGTACAGTTTAGATGTTCTGAGACTGTATTGCGATACAATCTTATCTTTCACCCTACCGATCCCGAAAATGAACAAGTCATTTTTGAATCGCCAGCCTTTAAGGTGACCAGTTTCCCGCTGACCCATCGCATAGCCTGTACGGGATTTAGGTTTGATGAAGGTCGGCGTTCGGCCATTGTTATTGGTGAATTGGTGGAGAAAATCAATATTCCCAAAATCTATATTTCCAGATTGAAAAAGGGAATCGATTATACAGCCCCAGACGGTGCCGTATATAGGGCGTCGGAGTTGACCACGCCAGCTCCCGATTCCAGAAGCTATGCTTTTTGTTCCGATACCGTAAGAGTCCCCGATTATCTATCAACCATTAAAGGTGTCGACCTTCTTTATCATGAGTCTACCTTTCTTCACGAAATGGTCGATCGAGCTAAGGAGACACTCCACACCACAGCGCTAGAGGCAGCTGAGATAGCGGTAGAAGTTGGTGCCAAGAAGCTTTTACTTGGGCACTACTCCGCCCGATATCGTGATTTGCAGCCACTCTTGGATGAGGCTAGATCCGTTTTCCCACATACGCAGCTTTCAGTCGAAGGCAAATGGTTTACGATTTAAGACCCGATATTTCTGTTATCGAAAATGCTCTTCATAACAGGCATAATTACAGGTGCAGCCCAATAAAACATTATATTCTATATCCGGCCGATAGGGGATATGTGGGCTTATCTTCTGTTGGATAGAATACCCTATCTTCGGTTTGTGAATCCAAAGCATTTTATCTAAGTTTACGGCTCTAATTTCTTTTAAAAATGGATAATCCATTCAACTTAACCGACTTATTGCGAGATAATATCAAAAATCTCGTGCCTTACTCTTCTGCAAGAGATGAGTTTAAGGGAGAAGCATCAATTTTAGTTGATGCAAATGAAAACGCATTTGGTTCTCCTTTAGCCCA
This sequence comes from Sphingobacteriaceae bacterium DW12, assembly GCA_000783305.1. Lineage (GTDB taxonomy): Bacteria > Bacteroidota > Bacteroidia > Sphingobacteriales > Sphingobacteriaceae > Sphingobacterium. The sequence goes on from JROE01000017.1 coordinate 27,290, forward strand.
TGATTATAATCGTTATCCAGATCCCTTGCAACATCGAGTAAAGGAAAAACTATCTACTATAAAAGGAGTTCCTGCTGCAAATATATTTCTTGGAAATGGGAGTGACGAGGCCATTGACATCCTGTTCAGAGCCTTTTGCAAGCCAGGTATAGACAACGTCATCTTGGTTCCGCCAACATATGGCATGTATGAGGTATCTGCCAATATCAATGATGTCGCGTTTAAAAAGGTCAATTTAACGAAAGAGTATCAGTTGGACTTAGACGGTATTCAAGAAGCTGTAGATGCCCATACCAAATTGATTTTTATTTGTTCACCCAACAATCCGACCGGAAATGCTATCAATAGATTGGATATTGAAGTCATTCTGAATAACTTTCATGGTATAGTGGTCGTGGACGAAGCCTACATCAATTTCTCACAAACCAAGTCTTTCACCCAAGAGTTGAACGACTATCCTAATCTTGTGGTGTTACAGACCTTGTCCAAAGCGTGGGGGTTGGCTGCACTTCGATTGGGTATGGCATTTGCGAGTACGGCTATCATTGACGTATTTAATAAAATTAAGCCTCCCTATAACATCAATCAAGCTACCCAAGACATTGTTTTAGAAGCATTAGACAATGTGGGGCAGGTCAATGATTGGATTAAGGAAACGGTTGCCCAGCGAGAGTATTTGGTAAGAGAGCTCTTCAATTTTGAATATGTACAATACATTACACCTTCCGATGCCAATTTTATTTTGGTAAAAATGAATGACCCTCGCGGTGTCTACACTTATTTGGTCAGTCATGGCATCATTGTGCGAGACCGCTCAAAAGTGGAACTTTGTGAAGGCTGTTTGCGCATCACAGTGGGTACCCCTGCTGAAAATAGATTGCTATTAGAAAAGATGTCTGCTTATGCAGGCTAATATAATTTATATATAATCATGCCTAACCTTATTAAAAAAGTATTGTTTATCGATCGTGACGGGACATTGATACTCGAACCCGAAGATGAACAAATCGATTCCTTTTCCAAACTGAAATTCTATCCAGGGGCATTGCAATACCTACCACGTATCGCGAAGGAATTGGATTTTGAGCTGATTCTAGTTTCCAATCAAGATGGTCTAGGCACCGATGCCCATCCAGAGGCCAATTTTTGGCCCGTACACCAATTTATCTTAGATACATTTGCTGGGGAAGGCGTTGCCTTTGAGAGAGAGCATATCGATCGTACTTTTCCGCACGAAAACGCGCCCACACGCAAACCTGGAATTGGAATGTTACTTGAATATTTTGACCCGTCAAAATATGATTTGCAACGCTCTTTCGTTATAGGTGACCGTATCAATGATGTCAAACTGGCCCAGAATTTAGGTGCCAAATCAATTTGGTTGCGCACCAATGATCAACTCGGAGCACTCGAGAATCTGGAAGTAAACCCTGAGGTCATTGCACTTGAGTCCACTGATTGGAAGTCAATCTATGAGTTTCTAAAATTAGGGACCCGTAGTGCCGAGCATATCCGCAAGACCAATGAAACCGATATTTATATCCATCTTAACCTAGACGGTTCGGGCAAATCCAACATCGATACCGGATTACCGTTTTTTGATCATATGCTTGACCAAATAGCGAGACATGGTGCATTGGATTTGACTATCAAAGCCAAAGGAGATTTGCATATTGATGAACATCATACCATTGAAGATACTGGGATAGCACTTGGAGAGATATTTTTAAACGTATTAGGAGATAAGCGTGGCATTGAACGCTATTCTTATACCCTACCTATGGATGATTGCCTTGCTCAAGTCGCCCTAGACTTTGGCGGACGTAATTGGATAGTGTGGGACGCTGAATTTAAGCGCGAAAAAATAGGCGATATGCCTACCGAGATGTTTTTCCACTTCTTCAAATCCTTTTCTGATGCCTCCAAATCCAATTTGAATATCAAGGCTGAGGGAGATAATGAGCATCATAAAATTGAAGCCATCTTCAAAGCCTTTGCCAAATCTATAAAAAAAGCCGTGCGACGGGATGCCGATAATATGCAGCTGCCCAGTACCAAAGGCGTTTTATAGGAGTTGAGGTCAATAAATCAATCAATAGCTCGTATCTTTAACATATGATTGGAATTATCAACTACGGTGCAGGCAATATTTTTTCTTTAACTGCAGCGCTTAATCGAGTCGGTCTATCTTATATGATGGTGAATAAACCTGATGAGATCGATCATTGCGATAGAATTATTATCCCAGGTGTGGGGCATGCCGGAGCAGCTATGACTAAGCTGCGTGAATCGGGACTTGCCGACTGCATAGCGCATATAACCAAACCTGTTTTGGGTATATGCGTAGGTATGCAACTAATTACCGCCTATTCAGAAGAAGGTGATGTCAATCTATTAGATATTGTCCCCATTAAAACATTACATTTTAGCGGACGTATTGATCAAAAGGTACCCCATATGGGTTGGAATAGCATTTCACCCCAGAAAGAAAGCCCGCTTTTTAGCAATATAGAAGATAATGCGTACTTTTACTTCGTGCATTCGTATTTTATTGAATATCATGAGGATTACACGATTGCAAAGTGTGATTATGGCACATCTTTCTCGGCTGCGATGGCCAGGAGCAATTTTTACGGCGTACAATTCCATCCCGAAAAATCAGGAAAGGCGGGAGAACAGTTACTAATGAATTTTTCAAAAATAAACTAGAAATAAAATATTTACAAGTATGTATATTATACCAGCAATCGATGTATTAGACAAAAAAGTAGTTCGTCTGCGTGAAGGAAATTATGATGATGTAACGACTTACGATATCAGTCTTGAAGATCAGATTGAAAAATATCGTGCGAACGGGACTGAACTGGTTCATATTATTGACCTAAATGGAGCTAAAGGCGATTTTAGCAATCAAGAATACCTATTTGACATTATCCGCAAGACTGAAATGAAAATCCAGTATGGTGGTGGTGTACGTAGTATCGAAAAAGTGAAGGAGCTGATTGATGCAGGGATATTTCGGGTTATCGTCGGTACACAAGCCATTACTAACCCTGAGTTTCTCGAAGAACTTAGTGTGCTGAATGAAGGCAAAGTAAAATATGCAGACCACATCGTCATCGCGATTGATGTCTTAGACGAAGTTATCAAATATTCTGGATGGCTGGAAAGCTCTCCTATCAAGCTTATCGAATATATTGATAAATGCTTGGCTTTAGGCTTCTACCGCTTTCTGTGTACAGATATTAGCAAAGATGGCAAGTTGGGCGGTGCGGGAGTAGAATTATACCAAAAGTTACTTGATCACTCTCCCATTATCAAATTGATTGGATCTGGAGGCATCAGCTCTATGCAAGATATACAAGTCCTAAGCGATTTAGGTCGGATGGAGTCATGTGTCGTAGGTAAAGCTATTTATGAAAATAGAATTACGATTGAAGAAATACAAGATTGGAACTTAAAGTCGTTAATCCGTTTTTAAGATGCTTGCAAAACGCATAATTCCTTGTTTGGATGTCAAAGACGGACGGACAGTAAAGGGAGTAAACTTTGTTGATTTACGCGACGCCGGCGACCCGGTTGAGTTGGCCTATGCCTATTCCGAGCAAGGAGCAGATGAATTGGTCTTTCTCGATATTACGGCAACCCATGAGGAGCGCAAGACTACTATTGATTTAGTAAGTGCCGTTGCCAGACAGGTCAATATTCCATTTACTATAGGTGGTGGCATCAATGAAATAAGAGATGCCGAAATTCTATTGAATGCTGGAGCAGATAAGATTTCAATAAATTCTGCAGCAGTACGCAATCCTAATTTGATCGATCAAATGGCTGCCGCATTTGGTGCCCAGTTTGTTGTCGTAGCTATTGATACTAGACACATTGCCGGGCGAAATTTTGTTCATTTGAGCGGTGGTCGTATTCAGACCGAGTTACAAACCGAAAAATGGGTGCTCGAAGCGCAAGAGCGTGGGGCAGGTGAGATTCTCTTAACATCGATGGATCATGATGGCACAAAGAATGGATTTGATAATATTCTTTTAAAGAAGACCAACGATTCTATACGTATCCCGTTGATTGCCTCAGGAGGAGCAGGAGCACAGCAGCACTTTGTAGACGTATTTCAAGAGACCAATGTTGATGCAGCTCTAGCAGCTTCCGTATTCCACTATGGTGAGATATTAATCCCAGAATTGAAAGCAACACTCCGCCATAACGGTATCATTGTACGATGACAAGAGTATAGACAAAGATTAAAGAGACACAGACAATACAGATAAGCTTAGGGTTCTTAGCGCAATGCTTTTTCCTCGATTATTTATCTATTGTCCCTATACTCATTACTAAATATTCAATACTAATAGAATGTTAGATTTTTCAAAAAGCGAGGGACTTATTCCTGTAATTGTCCAAGATTCGCAGACATTAGAAGTCCTAATGTTGGGATATATGAATGAAGAAGCCTGGTCCAAGACACAAGCTGAGGGCAAAGTGACCTTCTTTTCAAGGAGCAAGAACCGGCTTTGGACTAAAGGGGAGGAGAGTGGAAATTTTCTACACGTTGTAGGCTATCATATAGATTGTGACCAAGACACTTTGCTAATCAAGGCTAGTCCGCAAGGACCTACCTGCCATACGGGGAGTAGAAGTTGCTTTGGTACCCAATATGGACAGAATTTTCTCTTTGAATTAGAGCGTATCGTACACAATCGCTATGCGCATCCAACCGACGAATCCTATGTCAACAGGTTGAGAAGCAGGGGGATTAATAAAATCGCTCAGAAAGTAGGGGAGGAAGCTGTCGAGACTGTCATTGCCGCTCTCAAAGAGACTGACAAAGAATTTATAGATGAGACCTCCGATTTATTGTTTCATCTAATTGTATTGTTGCGAGAAAAAGGGTTTTCGTTGGAGACTATCGCCAAAAACCTCGAAAGTAGACACCAGTAAGCAAAGTTATCCTTACATGACATAATAATCTTAAAAGTGCCGTACATTTGTGTACAGCACTTTTTTTATGGACAATCTTTCAGTTGAACTTATATCCACCCTTAAGGGCCATCAAAATCCTGTCTTTACATTAGAGAACGGTTTTTTTGCCAATACTTTATTTTCCGGAGGGAATGACAAAGGTGTTGTGGAGTGGGATCTGGAGACATCCACCTTCAAAAGGATCCTCTGTTCTGTAAATTCCTCTGTATACAGCCTGCATCTTATTCCAGACACTTCCTATTTGGCAATAGGACTTCGCGAAGGGCTTATCATGATCGTTGATGTCGAAAATCAAAAATTGGTTGTAAAATTGAACGTAGCGAACGGTGCTGTTTTTGACATCAAGACATTGGTATCAAAAAGAGAATTGATTGCTGTTGGTGAAGATGGATTTGCTTATGTATGGTGCTTGGATAATTTTTCATTGCTATATCAATTCCGAATTGCTCCCACACTTGTTCGCACTATTTCCATATCGCCCGATGAGCGACAATTAGCATTTGGAAGTAAAGACGGAAGTGTGCACCTCTATGATGCCTTAGAATATCATTTAATCGCATCAGCAGCCGTTCATACGCATCCTGTGACCTCCTTAGCATTCGATCCGAATGGTCAGAGATTATTGTCGGGTGGGCGTGATGCCAAATTGGTCGGTTGGAATACCCATGACCTTTCCGAGCAGCTTTCTTTCATTCCACATATGTTTACGGTATATGGTATTCACTTTCACCCCGTGCATCCTCTATTCGCAACCGTAAGTCGAGACAAGACCTTTAAGATTTGGGATAAGCATACCTATGCATTGCTACGCATCGTTGGCCGTGATAAAGGATTTGATAGCCATCACCTTTCCATCAATGTGGGGATTTGGACCCCAGACGGCACACGTTTTATTACAGCTGGGGATGACAAGGTTGTTCGCGTGTGGGAAGTGACAATATAAGCGTCTCAGCGCCCTAGAAAAAAGCCACTATATTTCTAAATGTTTTTGGTTAGATTTGGTTTGTTAGCTTTATATTGCCAATCTAATCAAATCATATATGGAATACTTGGGGTTTATCTTATTTGTTATTGTTATCTTTTCTATTATAAAGGCGGGAAGACAATTAAACAACCTGAACGATGGCCTGCATAAATTTCAAGAACATCAGTTTGAGCTTCAGCAAAAGATAGATCAAATCGCTAAGAAACTGGATGAGCTGGAAAGGCCAGCTAATGAAGTTAGGCCTTTGGTCGATACACTCCCTATCAATCCTCCTCCTATTCCTGATAGTGCTGTTGGTCAAATACCCGTAATTCAACCAATGTCCGAATCACTACCTCTAGAAGCAGAGCCAGGCCAAGTCGAATCTTACGAAGTACCAGAGCCGATTAGCACTTTCCCTCTCGCGCCCGAACCTATAGCTTCCACTATTACAGAGCCAGTATCTCATATCCACAATGTCGTTGAAGAACCCCCTTTAAATTGGTTTCAGAAATTTAGGCGAAACAATCCTGACCTTGAAAAGTTTATTGGCGAAAACCTCATTAATAAAATTGGAATTTTGATTTTGGTATTGGGTATCAGTTTCTTTGTTAAGTTCGCTATTGATCGAGATTGGATCAATGAAGCTGGTCGTGTAGGGATAGGCGTATTGTCTGGTGGTCTTCTGATGGGAGTTGCACATTTTTTACGACGTAGATTTGCGGCTTTTAGTTCCGTTTTCGTTGCTGGAGCTATCAGTGTATTCTATCTGACGATTGGTATTGCCTTTCATGATTATCATTTATTCAGTCAGCCGGTCGCCTTTGGTATAATGGTTCTAATCACTGTATTTAGCATCCTCATATCATTGCTTTACAACCGACAGGAACTCGCTATTCTATCCATTATTGGTGGATTTGCGGTGCCATTTATGGTCAGTACAGGACAGGGTAATTATCACGTACTATTCAGCTACCTCTCTATCTTGAATGTCGGTATGTTGAGCATTTCCTACTTTAAAAGATGGAATTGGGGCAATTTTGTGGCCTTTGCTGCTACCTATCTCATATACAGTGGATGGTATTTCCAAGTAGATTTTGCAAAAGAAGCAAGCTATGCCGGAGCATTCGGATACGTCACCCTCTTCTTTTTTATTTTTAGCCTCGCATTCATCATTAACAATGTTCGGTTCAAAAATAGATTTACGAAGTGGGAGCTCATCATTGTCCTGACAAACACATTTCTTTATTTCAGTTTTGGACTCGCTATACTATCCCAATGGAATTCAGGATACAACGGATTGTTTACATTGATACTCGCTATATACAACCTGCTGTTCGCGGTCACCATTTATAAAAAATATAAGTTGAGCGAGGAGATTGTATATCTTTTGATTGGTTTGACATTGTTGTTTGCAGTCGTCACCATTCCTATCCAATTCAAAGGACATTATATTACTGCATTCTGGGCCTGCCAAACCGTCATATTATTGTGGTTGGCCATGAAATCTAGATTTACAATTTATTACTTATTTGCCATTATTTTGCAGGTCTTGGTCGCTATCAGTTTGTTGATAGATTGGACAATAGATTACAGTGTGACCGATCCCTTGATGTACATAGGCCTAAATGAAATCTTTTTAACAGGCTTGCTTGTGGTTGCATCTTATTTTGTGGCATATAGACTTTTAAAAGATTCGAAAGAAGTTGTCAATTTTGGATATGGTATTCATTTCAACCCAGCAGTATATTGGAAGATTACCTCTAATGTAGCCATAGCTTTGAGCTATCTTGTGTTGATTCTCGAAGTTTCCTATCAAGCCTCTAATCGAATGTCTAATGATGGGTCGGTCATGGCATGCGTTACATTAGCACATTTCGTCTTTGCTACCGTTTTAATTTATTTCGGGACGAGATTTGGCACTTCTAAATTGACAAAACCACTGGCGCATATATTGATCCTAGTCAATATTGTAGCCTACATAGTGTTGCTCCACAAAATTCCATTTATGGAAACGATAAGCCGATTGAATCAAATTGAAAATAGCTATATCGCCTTTGTCTTACATTATCTTATTCTATTCTGTCTGATATTTCAAATCTATCATATTAGCAGAGACAGTATCTTAAATCCCTCGAGCCTATACTATCGGCATAAATTGTTGATATGGCCGCTCGTATTCGTTCTCGTATTCATTGCTAGTGTCGAGATCAGTGTCCATACGTTGTCTTTCTCCGCCACCTTTGATATTTATCATACAAGAGAGAATATGGTCTTTAAAGTCATGTTTCCTGTCGCTTGGGGAATTCTTTCGTTTATATTTTTAATTCTTGGAATCAAGAAAGATTGGCGGGAGTTACGCATAGTTGCACTATCCTTACTTGGTGTCACCATCCTTAAGTTGTTTATTTATGACATTCAGGACGTTTCAGAGACCGGTAAGATCATCGCATTTATCTTGTTAGGTGTTTTGATACTCGTGATTTCCTTTGTATACCAAAAAATTAAGAAATTAATAGTAGTGGATGCTCAGGAGAGTCCCGATGACACCACTCCTCAATAAGCAAGCCATACTCCAATGAAAAGATTAGTTAGCATATTTTTATGTACCATTTGTGCTATGGTCCAGATATATGGTCAGCAGTACAGTGCCTCTCTAGAGGGCAATAAGCAGGCTGGGTATTTTCAGCTTGAGATTCCGCAGCCTATTCGCTCATTGATTGGCAACGACATTGCTAAAGTTCGGATTTGGGATCGTGAGGGACGGGAGACGCCCTTTGTCAAATATATAGCAACCATTGCTGACGACAAGTTCGTCCCACTTAATATAGTTCGTAAAGAGATAATTCCCGATAGTGTCACTACGCTCATTGTCAAAAATGAAAAACAAGAGACTTGGACAGGATTATGGCTAAGGGTGGCCAATAGTAATAGTAGGAAGCAATATACACTAACCGGTAGTAACGATTCTCTTGATTGGTTCAGTCTTTTGGAAGACCAGGTCTTAGAAAATCTAACAGGACATCATCAGACTTTCAAAGAGCAGGAGATTAGTTTTCCACTGAATAACTACAAATATCTTAAAATAAGTATTCAGGACAAAGGCACTAATCCGCTTAATATAATGGCAATCGGCCGATATGATAATGTTGTCTCCTCTACGGTTTATCATACCATTAATGGAGGTAAACTGGATGTTGGAATCAAAGACAAGAACTCTGTTCTTCGCGTTCAATTGCCCCATCCACAAGTCGTAGACAAGGTGACTCTTCACATTTCCAGCCCTAGATTATACAAACGCAATGCATCAGTTTTCGTGAAAAAACGCGTGCAGGTGCGACGGAATAAGGTAGAAGAGCAGTTCGTCGAAATCGGGCAATATGAGCTACGTCCCAATAATACCACATTAGAGTTACCTAGTCTATTTGTTAAAGATTTTTATATCCATATTGAGAATATGGATAGTCCCCCCCTACAAGTAGATAATTTTTCTTTAGGGCAGAAACCATTGACACTCGTGACCCACCTTTCGGAGGGAGAGCAGTATGCTATAGTGGTTGATTCCTCTTTTAAACTGCCCGATTATGATCTGGCATTGTTTAAACTCCAAGCCAATCATGAACTCCCAATATTGAAGGTTAATAAACTGACTCGTGTAGAGCCGCAACTTAAGGATGCTCAGCAAGATGAACAGCGCGGCAAATTAGGGAATATCTTGTTATGGGGAGGGCTAATAATAGCAGTTGTATTGGTTTGTTACTTTGCCATCAGTTTATTCAGAGATATCGAAAGGAAGTAATTTATGATAATACCGTCTATAAGATTGTAAGTCTAGATAAACGACAGTATCCTTTCTAAGTGAATAGCATCTTCCTTGTCAAATGAGTCTAGGGAATCACTATCGATATCCAGCACACCTATCACACGGCCATCTTTACGTAATGGAAGAACAATTTCCGATTTGGACAGAGAGCTGCATGCAATGTGGCCGGGGAATGCTTCTACATCCGGTACAATCAGCGTTTCATCCAGCTGCCATGCTTTACCGCACACTCCTTTTCCTTTTTTGATACGCGTGCAGGCCACCGGGCCTTGAAAAGGGCCCAATACTAATTCGTCTCCGTCAACAAGATAAAAGCCTACCCAAAAGAAACCAAATTGCTCCTTCAACGCTGCACTAATGTTGGCCAGATTTGCAATCAGATTTGATTCGCCATTTAGCAAAGCTTCTATCTGCGGGAGTAACCCTTTATATTGTTCCGTTTTATTACCCGTTAGTATATGTAAATCTTCTGCCATGACAGTAATCCTGAATAGTAAAGAAAGTTAAAATAGTAAACAAAGCTACATAGAATTTTGTCCTTACAGCGTAAAAAACAGAAAAGGGGAGTGTTTTTTGAATAACACTCCCCTTTTTCTGCTTCTTGTATCTCGGCTATTGGAACATGATTCGAAGATTGATGCCAAAGTTGGTGTACGATGTAGCATAATTTTGCGAAGTGTACGGTTTGACTGAGTTGGTGTTCAAGAACAAACGAATATTGTACATCTGATTGATCATGTAATCAAGTGTAGGGTTGAAACTGATACTTTTGTTTCCGGCAGATATCTCTGATCTATTCAAATCAGATCGATATACCATTGTTTTTCTATCGTTAATTGCCACATCCAATTTGAAATTCAGATCGCTGTTCATCTTGCGGTCGCTAAACCATCCAAATGGCAATCTAATATTATTCTTTCTATATCCAACGCCCAATACAAATGCTTCTTCAGTCATCATGGCCATTTGGCTATTCTGTAGACTGAAATTCAAATTTCGGTTTCTTCGGTATTCTGATGTTGCCGAAAGGTTATTTTTAAACCTTGCATCCAATCCAAGTAATGGAACAAATTGGTCAATGATGGAAATCTGTTGAAATTGGTTCTCAGGCAAGAAGTTACCATTCACATCTCTTGCGCTAGGAGCATCTGATTTTTCTTCGTATCTAATGACTGAATTGTATCCGCTAATGGTATATTGTGATGCATAGCTGTGCAATACCGTCAGGGATGTAAAAATGTCTTCAAGTCCTGGGATTTTATTCAATCCGTTGTAACTGATACGCCAGTTAGGAAGCGGGAAGCGAGGAGTAGAGCTTAGTTTTTCCTTACTAATGTTCTTTCCTAGATATGTGCTCAAGAAAGAATTAACAACCACATCCTGTTGGGCTTTTCCGTATCCATCAGCATAGAAGTCAGTTGCCGATCCCACAGAGTTAGGGTTGATTTCGGCTAATCTATGCGATATGGTCATTCTGTTTTCTTCAAACTTCTGGAATAGCGCTTGATGGTCTTTAAATACCGTGCTGATTGCAATCTGTGTAATGCTGTAATTTCCAGTGGTGTATGGCGTTACACTCTCAAAAGCATTTGTAGTACTGTTGAATTGTACAGTAGCTGTATAGTTGTAGTTATCCGTCCGAGCAGCAGTCAAATCTATTCGGAGGCCCTTCACAGGCTCTAGATTTGCAACCAAGGATAGATTCTCGGCAAATGATCGCGTAAACATTTGTGTTTGCATAGAGTCTGTAGACAACCAATCGTTATTGATTGCTCGTTGTAGGATATCGCTTTGGCTGCCAAACAAAAATCCCCAACCCGGAGCATTTGCATCAAAGTCGTACCCGAAAGCTTTGGTTTTTGGTAAATACCCTGGTAAATAAGTTCCCTCTATTTTGGTGTAAGCTCCATCAATCTTACGGATTGAAGTCAAGAGTTGAACCAAGAAAGCATTTGAGCCTTTAGCGTTACGGCCTGAGTTACGTCGGATGAAACCAAATTTGTTGTACAGTCCAACCATATTCAAAGATGGATTCACTTGGATGGTTCTGTTGTTTTGGATGCTATTACCAATATTGATATCTGGGCTTCTTAAAGATAGCAACGGCTCGCTTTGCCAATTGAACTGTGCCCCATATCTTGTGATTACATTGACCCAATCCAGATAAGGTAATTTAGATATAGGTAGTGTGTAGGCGATATTCAACATGTGATTGTAGTCCGTTGTGCGTCCCATTTTCCAGAAATTGTTCCACATCGTGTCTCTCTTCACACCGTTTACTCGACCATCTGGCTCGTCAATGATGGAGTAGTTGGTCGCATTGAAATCCAGACGAAGGGATTTTGTCAAATCCCAACTGATGCCGTAGATTCGGCTCATGTCAAAGTTTTTGTTGTACAACGTCGGAAGTACATTGTCCGATGTATTGTCTCGGATTGTATTCTCACTGTATATTCTGTTTACATCGATCCTAAAATTGATCAACGATGGCATTAAATTAAAATTAAAGTCCTTCAGAATCTTTAGATAGTCAGATTTGATAACATTCTTTAACGGCTCGATAAATTTTACTGACGAGTTGCTAAAGTTGTAGTCCAAAGCAGCACGATAGTTCTTTTGAATGGATGAAGCCACTGAGTAATCGCGGTGGTTGTATGCTGAAAAAGCATAAGTAGCACTGAAATTTTCGATATCCCAAGGACGGATCGGTCTTTCATTGTTCATTCTTATTTTGCGGACATTCGTGAGGCTAAAACTTTTACGGGTCGTATAGTCCTGTACAAGTCTTAACAACGAATCTTGTTGGTTTCTCGAAAGATTTGCCAAGGCCGAATTCAATTCAATATCTGGATTCAACGGATTGTACTCCGGTGTAGAAGTTTGTTTCGAGTAGCTAAAGTAGAATGGAATCACCAACCCAAAATCTCTAGGGAAGAATTTTCCCAATTCGGCATTTGACATAAAGTCAAAGTAAAGGTCCTCGTTCCGACTACGTTCATTCATCCGTTGCGAAAGATATCCAAACCCTATTGACGACTTGGTGCCTGATACCGAGACATTCGCGAAGTCGGCTAATTTCAAATTCAATCGTGCAGTAGCTGCCCAGCCACCTTTGTCATCAAAGTCTGTAAGGCGAAGTTCATTGAACCAAAATGAACCCGAAATATCACTACCATCATCATTTGTAGAGCTCGATGAGCTACCTTTCAATGGATTACGTACGCCCATCATGTAATAGCGCACCTTACTGATATCTGGCGCACCCACTACTGTGATAATATTGTTTCCATCTTTGTATTCAAAAGGTACATCCAGTGGCCATGGTTGTCCATTAAGTGTCGCCTTGTCACGCGCGAGTTTGGCGTCTTGGAACAGGCGGATTTGGATATTCATCCTATTCTCATTTGGCCAAATCAAATCAGGTGATGTTGTACCATAAGGAGTGACAAATAGTGGCATGTCGTACTCGTAGTAGTTGTAGCGGTCATCAGTACCCACCCGCAAGAATGCATGTGCATCTCCATTTCTGAGATTTTGTCCCTCTGCGTGGATGAACATTTCAATACGACCGTAAGGTCTAAAGTCATGCGATGAAGTTTTGTATGTTCCACGCCCATAGCCGTCCCGTAGGTTCAATACATCCATGCTAAGCGCTTGTTCATTGAGACGGACGTTATAGTTGTTGTTCGTCCAATCTACTTGTCTATTAATTCCAGGGGGCTGGATGTAAGGGATAGGGTCTCGATTACCATTTTCTTCCACACTGATATTGGCCACATCAAAGATAGAATTGTCTGAAGCTACAACTCCCATGGAGTAGTCGCTGATGACTTTAGATGGATTGTTCTCCGCATTATATCTTCTCCATTCACCTTTTACCAATTGCATCTTCGCCAATCTTACAATAGCCGTGTCAGCAAAATTTGTCAAAAATGTACGAACAAAACGGATGGATTTAAAATCCTGTATATCGCCAAATTTGCTTTCATACTGCGTCAATGGGATACGGAACTTATACCACTTTACATCTACTTCCGCGTCGTTGACCAATTTCACTTTCGTTATCTGTTCATCCACAATATGGTTTTTACCAACGATCAAGTCTTGCGGACGTAACGAGATGCGATACTGATAGTATTCATCAATCTCGTTCATGTTATTGTCTCTGTTGACATCTTCGCCATCAGGAAGCAACGTGCTAGCAGATGTTTCCACACCAAAGTCCCGTTGTGATTGCTCATTCGTTTTGGAGTTGCCATCCACACCATTGTACCGCTGATATCGTTTCAATATACCTGCAGCCTGTTGGTCCATCTGTTGGCTACGAAAATACATGTAATTGTCGCTTGATGGATCATTACGTAGGTCGTCCAATGCCGTAGGGTTTAAGATTCCCTGCAATTGAGAGAGGAAGCTACCATGAAAAGTTGATTCGTCCGCATCATTCAATCCATCTAAACCCACGTCTTGTCGTTCTCGACTTTGGCTATCGTTATCAAAAGCTTGTACTACAGGTTGATTTTTCGTGACACGACCCCAGTTAGTTTGGTCCACTTGAGACATGTCGCCAATTGGAGATATCGAGTTTTCTAGGGATTTGCGACCATCTTTCAAAATGTCTTCTGATATACTTCCTAAGTTAAAATAAACATCTCCACCATCCTTATTCGGGTTGGTCAAGGCCGGATCCATCATCCACATCTCTATGAATTCAATATTTTGAGCCTCAAAATCGGTATTATCGATTTTTCTGAACATGCCACCCCACCTGCTTTTTGGATTGGCAAGGGTACCATCGTTATTAATCCCAGTAGTCGTATAGTTATACGGCCCGCGTAATGTAGGGTAGAAGGCTAGGTCTAACGTCTGTAACCATTCATTCTGCCCCGAGCGAGTATCCTTATTGGGGAATACCTCCTTTTCGCCAACTTCGCGGACACGGTGGTCTGAGAGTTCATTGGTGGTGATATTGTTTGGTGTTAGGCTGTTGTTTCGGTAGAAAATAGGATCTATGTTGTAGAAAGCCAAAAGAGCTCTGTTATAGCCATACTGTAGATTATCTGTCAATGCAGATTCCGAAAACATCCGTGGTGTACCCGATATCTGCCAGCTGTATTGGTTTTTGAGGTCAATATAGGAAACACTGTTTTCAAAGTCGTCGATATAAGTAGTACCTGTACGGCCATTTTCCGTATCCAAGCCTTTTGGATGTCCGGGAATCAATTTTGCAAACTCTCCATAGAAGGAAATACTGGACTCTTCTTTTGTGCTCAAGAATGGAAGCTTATCAATCATCCGAGTAAGCCAGCGAGATGGAGCATTGTAGGAAAGGTCTGCACCCAGCATGGTATTGGACATAGGCTCTTCACCGATATTGACCTTCTCAGTCAGGGGCTTTTCCGTTAAGTTCATGATGGTAGCCCCCACTTGCAAGTTGTCGTTTACCAAGTAGTCAAAGCGGCCCCCCATCAATGTTTTTTGCTGTAGGTTGTACATTGCATCATCTTCCACCGTTACGCGGATTGGCTGTCCAGAAAGCATCAAAGCCTCGTTCAATATCCTCAATCGTCCAATTTCGTAATCTATAGTGTAATCTACTCCCTCCTGTAACATGGCGCCACCAGCCATTACTTGTATAGACCCTCTGGTGATGTTGAATGCTCCGATTTGGTATTCTGTACCCATTGCCGAGTTGTAGCGACCCTTGATGCGGTACCGGTTTTTTGTTGGAAATTGTTGTTGAGCTGCGACTTTGGTCGAGTCGTATAGCTCCGGAAAAGTGTACTTATCAATCAGTGCCTGTTCGGCTCCGGTGACAAATTGACTCGCCAAATCTCTGCCAAATGGCTCAACTACCGGAAAGATTAGTTTTCCTCTTTTTGGTTCTATCGTGATGTTTTCGATGTAATCAAAGTATCCATCTGGGATTTGCGCCTGTTGCTGGTTCAATCGATCTAACCCCGTGAGTTCTAGCCAAGTCTTTTCAGTGGTGCGTTGACCCTCATAGATAGCAGGGCGCTCCGTTCCGCTCTCATTTTCCGTACGGTATATTTGAAGGATAAAGTTCGAGTTCGAGACATTGTAAGCACCTAGCGCATAGATGTTTTTCATCATCAAGTCCCATGTCGGCAACTTCGTCTTTAAGACCTCATTCTTCAATAATTTAGCATAGAGCATTTCTGGATTAGACGGAGTTACCGGACGATCGGAGCTAAACTCCCCAACTTGGTACTCCCTGCCATTTGCAGTATACCGATAGGCCACCGCCAAGATTTGGTCAGCGTTAAGGGGGAGATTCAAGGATATATATCCCAGTTTGCGCTCTACCGTGTAGTCTCTGTTTTCGACCAGCTTTCTAGCGTAGGTCATCTTCGCATAGTTATCATTCCCTCCAGATCCCCCAAAGAGATTCTGTACAAATGTTCCATTGGTCGGTCTGCCATTATTTCCCAATAATTCCAAGAGATTATTGGAGACAGCGGGGTTGCTCTCATTGGGGATACCTGAGGATGGGAATCCAGATGGAGTCGGTCTACCTGCTATCACTTGTGTGTTGTAAGGCGAGTTCTCTCCCAAATCCATTAAAGCCATCACATCACGCGCATCCTCATAGGAATTAGATCGATTGCTCATCCATACCTCCACTTGAGTAATATTGATGGTCGTATTGACCAATGGTGCAAGGGCCAGCGTCTTATTGTAATTGTCCCTGAAATATTGTGCTAAAAAATAGTGTTGATTGGCCTCATAATTATCCGCCTGTAACGTGAATTCACTTTCTTGGGCACCATTTGTAATGGTGATTTCTTTCTGTCGGGATCGTTGTTGCGAGAGTAGTCCTGTGAACTTTAGATTACCGAATTGCATTTGTGCCTTCACTCCGAATAAAGATTGGACCCCTTGGATTAAAGTCGAATTAAGTGGCATCGATACATTACCCACCTCCAATCTTCGTAGAATATCGTCATCTTTGGCTACATAGTCGAAGCGGATTTGATTTTCAAAATCAAATTGTGCAGACGAATTGAAGTTGGCATTGACCTTTACACGCGTCCCGATATGACCGGTTAGATTCATGTTAATCTGTTGATCAAAGTCAAATCCCCATTGCTTACGTTTGGTCTCATCAAACATGGGGTTGGCATTGTTGTTATATTGCCCCATCAAGGTGATGTCTGCACTTCCTCTAGGAATGAGGTCAATCTTGTTGCTGCCAAATATTCTTTCAAAAGCAGGACTCTCTATTTCGATAACTGGAAATAGGCGTCTCCGACGTTCTTCCAGAAGACTTTTGTCCGCTAGCTCTTCCCAATAGTTCTTTTGTGTACGTTTTGCCTCGTAGTCCCGAAATTCGGGAAGGGTAAGATACATCGGTGGGCGGTATTGCTTGCCGCCTAATTTTTCTTTTATAATATATTGACGGGATTCTGTATCATATTTAATCTCCCTTTGAATATTGCTGGGATAATCCAACGAAAATGGATTGTACTTTTTATGGATATTAAGAAAAGGATTGTCTTCAAAGCGATAGGGAATAGCAGTAGAGTCCGGCTCTTTTTGTTGAGCCGACCGTATGGTTTGTCCAATTACGCCTTCGTATGGAAAGATCAAGAAAAACGCAAGAACTAAGTAGATGTTTGTCTTCAAATGGTTGACATTAAAAATTTTCACAACAGATTAATTGATCTCAAAAAGTAAGCATATGCAAATATCAACTATTTTGCATAACAAAACAACCATTATATTCTTAGTTAGGAGAATGATAATGGTAACTTATCCAGAAATGTTATTTAATGTAGCAATGTGGCTACAATCGCTTGAGCGCCAGTTTAATGAGGTTTTCTACTGTTAGGTCGGGGTTCGCGGTGACAATACTATTCAATACTTTTTCAGCTTGGGCCTTGACAAAGCCTAGCATTATGAGCGCAGCTAGTGCTTCTTCAGGTACCGATTGTTTGGTAATAATTGGTGATATCAAGGCATCTGGTCCTTGTTTTTTCAACTTATCCTGTAATTCGAGGATGACACGCTGAGCAGTTTTCGGACCTATTCCTTTAATTTTTTGAATAATATTCACCTGCCCATTGATGATGGCAGATTGGATTTCTTCGGGGGTAATAGATGATAAGATCATCCGACCAGTATTTGGGCCAATTCCTGAGACAGAAATAAGATGTTCGAATAGTTTGCGTTCACTCTCGGTCGCAAACCCAAACAAGGTCTGCGAATCTTCGCGAACCTGAAAAGATATGAACAACTTGCAGTTCTCTTGATCTTTGATAGAGGAAAACGTATAGAGCGAGATATGGACATAATAGCCAATCCCACCCACATCGATAACAACGTGGGTGGGGGCTTTAAAAACTAATTTACCATTTAAATATTCGTACATGTACGGTTATTTTTGTTGATTTTTTACTTTTTGATAGGATTGCACATCTACTACCGCAATGGTGACCATATTCACGATTTCGCGAACAGAACTATCCAGTTGTAGTACATGGATAGGTTTATTCATACCCAAGAGAATAGGACCCACGGCTTCAGCATTCCCAATCTCCTGTAGCAATTTGTAGGCTATATTCCCAGACTCTAAGTTAGGGAAAACTAATGTATTTGCTGCATGCCCATTCAAGCTACTGAACGGAAAGTTTGCGGCAAGCATATCCTTATTCATAGCAAAGTTAGCCTGAAGGTCTCCATCTACAATAATTGAAGGATACTGATCATGTAATATCTGGGCAGCTCTACGTACTTTTTGAGGTGTCTCTCCTTCGTTAGAACCAAAGTTGGAATATGACAGAAGTGCTATTCTTGGTTCTACACCCATCTTACGGATAGCCTTATCCAACAATACCGTGATATCTACCAGTTCTTCTGAAGTAGGATTTGCATTGACCGTAGTGTCTCCAAAAAAGACGGGACCTTTTTCAGTCAACATCATGTACATACCTGCAATTCTACTTCCTGGTTGCGCACCGATGACATGGAGTGCAGGACGAATCGTTTTTGCGTAATTTTTTGTCAATCCCGAAATCAATGTATCCGCCTCCCCAAATTCGACTAGACTTGCTCCGAAGTAGTTTCGGTCGAGTAACATCTTTTCCGCATCCAAGCGGGATACTCCACGACGTTGTCTTTTTTTGTAAAGATGATCTACAAAATTTTTATAACGATCAGATTCCATATCCTCAAGTGGGTCGATGATTTCCACACCTTCAAGCTCGAGTGCATATTCATTTATTAGACTATTTATCTTAGCTTTCTTGCCTAATAAGATTGGAATCGCGATACCTTCTTCCTTGACGATCTGAGCAGCGCGCAGCGTCTTGTAGTTGTCAGCCTCAGCAAATACCACACGCTTAGGATCTCGCTTGGCAACCATCGTTAAATCACGCATGATCCGGTCGTCCTTGCCCATACGTTGACGTAGGTCTTCCTTATATTTATCCCAATCAGTAATGGGCTGCCGAGCTACTCCAGATGCTATCGCCGCTTTGGCCACCGCTATAGACACTTCCGTAATTAACCTCGGGTCGGTAGGTTTAGGGATAATATATTCAATGCCAAACTTAATGTTATTGGCGTTGTAAGCTTGGTTGACAGACTCGGGAACAGATTGTTTTGCTAGTTCAGCAATAGCTTTTACTGCCGCGATTTTCATGTCTTCATTTATAGCCGTAGCACGTACGTCCAGAGCACCTCTAAAAATATATGGAAATCCAAGGACATTGTTTACCTGGTTAGGATAGTCCGAGCGGCCTGTACCCATGATGATATCTTGACGTGTTGCCAAAGCCAATTCGTAAGCAATTTCTGGATTCGGATTAGCCATCGCCAAGACAATAGGTTTGTCGGCCATTGATAGTAACATTTCTGGAGTCATGACATCCGCTTTAGAAAGGCCAATGAATACATCGGCGCCTACTAGGGCGTCTTCCAAACTGTGTAAGTCTTGTTCTGTTGCAAAACAGGCCTTAAGACTATCCAGATTTTCTCTGTCTTTTCGGATTACTCCCTTGCTATCCAGCATGACGATGTTTTCCTTTTTTGCACCTACAGAGATGTACATTCCTGTACATGAAATAGCCGCTGCGCCGGCTCCATTAACGACGATTTTTACCTTAGCGATGTCTTTGCCCTGGAGTTCGCAGGCATTGATTAATGCTGCGCCGGAGATGATAGCCGTACCGTGCTGATCATCGTGCATTACCGGGATGGACATCTCTTCTTTTAGTCTTCTTTCGATTTCGAAGCACTCAGGCGCCTTGATATCCTCCAAATTGATTCCGCCGAAGGTTGGTTCCAATGCTTTTACGATATTGACAAATTCATCGACATTCTTGGTGTCCAATTCAATGTCAAAAACGTCAATATCTGCAAATATCTTGAATAGTAAGCCTTTACCCTCCATTACGGGTTTTCCTGCCTGCGCGCCAATGTCGCCAAGTCCAAGTACTGCCGTACCGTTACTGATGACAGCTACAAGATTCCCTTTCGCAGTATATTTATAAGCATCCTCTTTGTTGGCTGCGATTGCGAGACAAGGCTCGGCAACACCAGGGGAGTAAGCTAGGGATAAATCTCTCTGTGAATTTGTAGGTTTGGTTGGTACTACGGCGATTTTTCCGGGGCGACCCATCGAGTGGTAATTTAAAGCTTCTTGCTTACGATTGATTTTACTCATTGTGCACTATACTTATTTCGGTTATTTACTTATTTAAGGCTACAAATGTAGTTTTCTTTTTTTGACATCGATTGTTTTTACGATATTAATCTTCTAAAAAAAAAGGTTTTAAACGAATTTTTTACTTCAATGTGTTAAGTAGGCTGAACATTGTTTCTCTCATTTTTGATCCCGAGCCTTCAAAATTGTTGACCAGCAGACTAAATGTGTATTCTTGACCAGCAGCTGATTTTTGATAACCCGTGTATCCTAGTGTTCCGCCAATAGTACCGCTCTTCATTTTCATTCCATTGTAAGTAGGTAGGCTTTTATAGAAAGCGTCATACCACGATCGGGTCCTGGCGTAATTCATGATTTTTGTCATGGCCGCAGTCGTGACACGGTTTTGTGGCGAAAGCCCTGAGCCATCTACAAAGTTCAGCTCGCCCTCGGGGATATTGAGCTTAGCTTTCCAAAACTTTTTAACCATCTCTGCCGCACCTTCCGTATCCGCTTTTTGACCACTATACATACCAATCGTTCGCAGCAATGTTTCGCCATATAAGTTGATGCTTTTTTGGTTGAACCAATGAATTACATCTGTCAATTTGGGTGATTCATGGACATCCAATTCTACCCTATGGATATCTAGAGTCATGCCAAGTTCATCTATTTGCTTACCCGTCATCGGTTCGTTTTCCGTCAATATATTGATACGGCGAAGTGCTTTCTGTAGTTGGTAAGCGGCATCATACGCGGGGTCGGGAACGGATATCTCGATTGTCTTTTTAAGGTCTATTCCATATGTTCCACGTGCGTAGATTTTGGTAGAATAAGGAGCGGAGTATGCATACACATTATCGCCAGTTCCCTTTGGTCCCGTGATTGCTTCATTGTAGATGTTCAGATAAGAAGAGTCTACCGTTAGCGAGGTGATTTCTGTCTTATCTCCAGGTCGTGATCCAGCTTTGAAATTTAGCCCTATACTATTTTCCCGCCAATTGAGGCCTGAGGTGCCCGCACCATAATAGTTGCCAATATCCGTCCAAGTCCATCCACCAGGAACGGTATTGCCATTAAAATACCTATCATCACCTATGATGCTGCCTTCAATACATTGAATTCCCGCATTTTGAATCGCATAGACCCATTTGTTTAACAATGACTCTTCGTTAATTTCTGGGAATCTTGCACTCGCAAGCGTAGGGTCTCCTCCTCCTTCGATGACGATATTGCCACGCAAGGTGCCTAGACTATCAATCTCACCTGTATAATAGAGCTTGGTCTTGAATGTGAAGTTGGGGCCAAGTAAATCAAGTGCTGTCGCTGATGTGATGACCTTCAGGGTAGATGCGGTGGGCAGTCCGGTTTCTCCGTTCTTAGAGAAAACTACTTTTCCCGTCTTCGCGTCAATGACTGTCAGGGATGCCATTCCGTATTTGAGATTCGGTTGTTGCTCAAATGTTTGATAAGCTTGTTCAATAGTCTTTGCTTCTTGAGCCGAAGCCATGACACTCATTACATTTATACAAATGATGGTTACTAGATTTTTAATAAAGATTTTCTTCATCTATTGTTTTAGTTTATACCGTTCTCTTCTTTAAGGCTAGATACGTGCCAAAGTCCAGTCGCGTAAGCGTGTTATAGTCTGGTATAGCTTTTTATATAGCTGTTTTTTTTGAGAATATTGGCCGGTTTCCGTCCGCCTTTTCCTGTCAGAGCCGTTCTTTATCTATATTTTATTCCGAGAATATTTTACATACTTTCGCCGTTATTGGTACTGGCACTTCATGAAGATCCTCGTGGTGTCCGGTTTAAAAACCAATATAGGTAAGGCAAACTTAGATAAAATGCTTTGCATTCACGAATTCCGCATAGATAAAAAGTGTGTCGTAATAACCACCTAATCGGCCACTCTGCCATATTGTAAAGATTTTAATGCTTTGAGGGCGTCATTTTCCAATCAGACATTATACACGCATTCTTGTAGCGATAGCGAATAATCGCAACTAGGAGGTAAGCAAGACAGAGACACGAGCATCGTTCGCTCAGGGATATCTATTATAAAAAGATGATTTAATAAGCCTAATTTACGGCATACATAAAGTCAAAACTTAATAATGCGATTATTTACTTATTCTCGAATTGACTAACTTGCGTCCATTATAAAATACAGTGTCGTAATGAAGCATATAGAAAAATTGACTGCTATCCGTAGCTTGATGAAACAACAAGGGATTGATGGATATATCATTCCTTCGTCCGACCCTCATATCAGTGAGTACTTACCGGAAAGGTATAAATGTATCGCTTGGGCCTCTGGGTTTACAGGTTCAGCCGGTACTTTAGCGATTACTCAAGATTTTGCTGGCCTTTGGACAGATTCCCGCTATTTTGTTCAGGCCGAGGAACAATTGGCAGGTTCGGGCTTTGAATTGGTGAAACTTAAGGTGCAGGGCAATGCCGAGTATGCCGAATGGTTAGCCCAGACACTACCCACGGGCTCCCTTGTTGGTTTTGATGGTAATCTAGCCTCTTTACAAGTTGCCCAAGCTGTACAGCAATCGCTGATGCCTTTTGGTATAAAAGTAGCTGGACACGCTGATTTGTTATCACCTTTATGGGCAGATAGACCATCGCTTCCTTCTGCTCCAGCCTATCTGTTGGATGAATCGACAACAGGTCAATCCACGGTATCCAAAATAGCAGCTGTACGCCAATCATTAACTAAGGATCGAATTGCAGCTCATTTAATCTCTTCTTTGGACGATTTGGCTTGGCTTTTGAATATACGAGGGCAGGATGTGCCCTGCAATCCGGTAGTATTAGGATTTGTCCTTTTGACGGCAACTGATACGTCCTTATATATTGAACCGACCAAGCTCGATACTGGTATCGTCGCTTCTTTAGCAGCTTCAGGTGTGCAGGTGAAACCCTATCTGCAAGTATACAACGACATAAAAGCACTGACGGTAGATACAATTCTGCTGGATCCTAAACGGACTTGTTTTGCGGTATACGATCAGATTCCCAAACATATCCTTATTGTAGAGAAATTGAACCCTTCAACATCTCTTAAGGCCATAAAAAATGAAGTTGAAATCAATCATACCCGTCAGACGATGATTCAGGATGGCGTGGCGATGACTCGATTCTTTAAGTGGGTCGAAGAGGAGGTTGCTGGTGGAGAGTTGACCGAGTTGTCTATTGCAAAGAAGTTGCGAGGACTACGGGCCGATCGACCTGGTTTTGTTGATGTGAGCTTTAATACTATTGCTGGATACCTGGAGCATGGAGCATTACCTCATTATTCTGCCACGGAGGAAAGTAATGCTCAACTCTTCTCTAAGGGACTCTTGTTGGTGGATTCTGGAGGTCAGTATAAAACAGGGACCACAGATATTACCCGCGTCATATCACTGGGAGGACTGACCCAAGCCGAAAAAGAAGACTATACTATTGTCCTAAAAGGCACTATTGAAGGCTCACAAGCTATCTTCCCAAAGGGTACGCGTGGATACCAGATTGATGCGATTACACGTCGTCCTATTTGGGAGACCATGCGCAACTACGGTCACGGTACAGGTCATGGAGTCGGTTTCTTTTTAAATGTCCATGAAGGTCCACATACCTTTAACCCGTCCAATGTTGATATCGCCATCGAGGCGGGTATGATCACCTCTATTGAACCAGGGCTGTACCGAATAGGTAAGTATGGTATTCGAATAGAAAATCTAGTTTTGAGCAAGCATATCGAGGCAAATGAATTTGGTGAATTCATGGGTTTTGAGACATTGACACTCTGTTACATCGCAACGGATCTTGTCGATACCTCTCTATTGGCCCAATCGCACATCGATTGGCTAAATGCATACAATAAAGCCGTCTATGAGCGCATCTCTCCTTTATTAGAAATGGAAGAGTGCGAATGGCTTGCCGATAAATGTAGGGCCATTTCGTAATCGAAATTGTTCATTAAGCCCCTATTACTAGATAGGGGCTTAATTCAAGGAGCAGTCCTATTCCTCATAAAGACGTTGTGCTTCAATCCCCACTATTTCTAGCTCTTTTATGATTAATTGATGATCCAGACACTTGCCTTCAATCACCAAGACATTGTAAATCGAATCCAAATCTATCTTCCATTTGGTAATGCCATCGAATTTTCTGATGACAAGGTAAATTTTCTGTAGCAAGCTCGTGCATTGAACATTGGTCTCAAACATTAATTTTTCCATGGCCTTTGTATTTTTGATAAAGATTTCGTTTTTAGAAATCTTTGGGTTTAACAATTAAGTAGATTTTACATGGGGACGTAAAAATTTCCCTTTACAGCATATGTTGTTATTTAAGAATTCGAATAGCAGCTGTGCTATTTTCTTAAATATTAATATAGCCCTCACTATTAGTGAGTTGTGTATTGTGAATTTATAAAAAAATGACAACAATCTCAAATTTTTAGGTCCATAATGTAATAACATTTAGAAATAGTGTAATCACTGATCAACCAGACAAACAGATACAGGCTGTTTGATATAGAGCGGGAACCATGTTTGTTATCGGGTCTCAAAAATTTGTATTTTAATTTGCCTACCTATTAGTAGGTAGTTATCTTTGTTCCAATCATGGACACAAAATCAGAGATTATTCGAATTGGAGATTCGCTTATCCGGGATAGCGGATACCATGCATTTAGCTTTACAGATATTTCGAATGCGTTGAACATTCGGAATGCATCTATACATTATCATTTTGCAACCAAGACCAGTCTCGGGATACAAGTGGTTCGAAAGCATTTTGAGAGTATGCTACAGGTTCAGGAGCAAGTTTCAAATATGGACCCATTACAGAAATTGCATTCCTTTTTAAACATCTATGTGCAAGCACACACTGAAGATAGGGTCTGTATTATAGGCGCATTAGCTCCGGCTTCTCACGCTGTTGAGACAGAGTTGAGAACTGAGCTTAGTCAATTTGCAAACAGCGTGTTGCGGTGGTTGGCTGCTATTCTTGAGGAGGGACAGCTAAGCAAAGTCTTTTTCTTTAATGTACCACCCCGTACCAAGGCCTTGATGATCGTCACCAATATGTTAGCTGGGCTGCAATTGGCGAGATTGACGGGCAGTGATGATTTTTACCTTATTAAACAAACAGTTATCAACGATCTAACACAATCATAATGAGAAGAGTTGTAGTAACAGGACTAGGTGCACTGACACCAATTGGAAATAATGTCCAAGATTTTTGGCAGTCACTTCTAAGTGGCGTGAGCGGTGCTGGACCGATCTCTAAATTTGATGCAAGCAAATTCAAAACGCAATTTGCCTGCGAACTGAAGAATTTCGTATTATCCGATCATATAGATAGAGCTGAAGCTCGTAGATACGATGCATTTACCCAGTATGCGCTTATCGCGGTTGATGAAGCTGTAAAGAGTGGCAAAATAGATTTTGAAGCTTTAAATAAAAATAGGATTGGCGTTATTTGGGGGTCTGGTAATGGAGGGATCAATACTTTCCAAGAGCAAGTGAGTGAATTTGCATTGGGAGATGGAACTCCTCGTTTTAACCCCTTCTTTATACCGAAGATGATTGTAGATATTGCTTCAGGTATCATCTCGATTAAATATGGGTTACGTGGTGTGAATTTTACCACTGTATCAGCCTGTGCTACATCCAACACTGCATTGATCGATGCCTTTAATTATATCAAATGGAATAAAGCGGATATGATTATCACGGGTGGTTCAGAGGCTCCTATAACCGAAAGTTCAATAGGTGGATTTAATTCGGCAAAGGCGCTCTCCACGCTGAATGACAATCCGACCATCGCATCGCGGCCATTTGATACCGCTAGGGATGGCTTTGTGATGGGCGAGGGGGCTGGGGCCATCATATTGGAAGAGCTTGAAAGTGCAAAAAAACGAGGTGCTACCATAATTGCTGAAATTGTCGGCGGTGGAATGGCTGCTGATGCTTATCATATGACAGGTACTCATCCTGAAGGTGAGGGGGCATACCTAGGAATGTTGGCCGCACTTGAGGATGCTGGTATAGACGCTAAGGAGATCGACTATCTAAATGCGCACGCTACGTCAACTTCACAGGGTGATATCAGCGAGTTGCGTGCAGCTCAACGTGTTTTTGGAGAAGGCAGCGATATCAACATCAGTGCTACGAAATCCATGACGGGTCATCTTTTGGGTGCCGCTGGTGCTGTAGAGGCTATAGCGTCCATTTTGGCGGTTGTTAACGATGTGGTACCGCCAACCATAAATGCTGTAGATATTGAACCTGAATTCAAGGATATGTTCAATTTAACGTTAGGAACCCCGCAAAAACGAGTGGTGAATTATGCCATGAATAATACCTTTGGATTTGGTGGCCATATCGCGACGACAATTTTTAAGAAATACGTAGAATAAAAGCGCTGCATTTACTACCATATTATCATTGACACTGAGTTTTTATGTTGATTTATATGTCATAGGTCAACATAAAAACTCTTTTGGTTTTTATTAGCTTTTTATCGATGTTTGAATTTTCGATTTTCTGTTTTTACTGTTTTGAAGGTAAATCCTTTTTGAACGAGATAACTGAATATAGTCACAATTACGGTCGTTAGGAGCGCAGATGGTGTAGGGTAAAAATCAAGACTCTCTACAAAGAACTTAATTAAAATGTAATTCATCACAATGCAGCATATGGTGACCGTGAAATAACGGGACAGATGGATTCTTCTTTTCATATTTGCCTCTTGGAATACAACAAATAGATTCAAGTAAAAACCAATCGGGAAGGTCACCAAGAATGCGATGATAAATGCGGCAATATGTGGACTAATTGCTAGGTGATCATGAATCTGGACAATCTGCTTTTTCAAAAGGAAATTATAAGAAAGAAAATAAACCAATATGTTTAACACAACATTCCCACCCCCACAGATGCCGTATCTAAATGTTTTGATGGGGATGAAGCGGAAGAATGCGCCATGTATGCTGTCAATAATGTGTATAATGACCGGTTTGACTATTCTGTGTATTTTTTTTACGTTGTTTTTGAATCCCTTTACCTGTTGTTTCATCCGATATTAGTCTGCTTTCAGAAATCAAGTGCCAAGGTACAATTTTATTTTTTTTAGAGCATGTTTAGATTTATTTTGTAACTGTGCTTATTCATTTTTTTGCGTCTGCAAGGGATGCATACTGCCCATAGTCGTTACAAGAGATAATAGTAAACCTGCTTCAACAAAGCGTAATAAAGCAGTAGCCAAACATCGGCATAAGCAAGTTGTTCGATAAATTTTGAACAAGCTCTAGACACCTCGCAGCATGCAACATCGTATAAAATGGGAATGATACAGTGTGTAAGGAGTCGGGAAATGTTAAAAAGTCTTAAATTTAGAGGTCAACTGTAATTTATGGACATTGCAGGTCGTTATATCTGTACTTTTCATAATTTAGGTTAATAATTGGTTAGTAGAAACACCCATAGCTCCCCGCTTTGGGTGTTTCTCTTTTTAATAGCAATTTAAAAAAGGTATTTGTGAAAAGAAGCAACTTTGTCTAAGTTTGTGTCTGTCAGAAAAAGCTTGCAGCAATACCTACATGGTAAGTAGGCGTGGAGTTGAAAGTATACTTTTGGAAATCAATCATCACATCACATCGTATAGACACATCATCGTATGACCAACGCAAGAAAGGCTAAGCACCCTTTTATATCATGGGCCAAAGAAACTTTGATTTTTTCTTTTGCAACTACCTCCTTAGCCGCTTTGGTCTTTTATACCGAAGGATATCGCGATGTCAAGATGATCTATCAGTCATTGGTGACCTTTTTCGTTATTTTCTCAGTCACGCTAACGAATTTATTCATTCATGTAGCCTTCAAGGTTGAAGACCCGGTTAAATCACCGGTCAAGGTCAAGCTCATTAGTTTTGCCAGCACCGTGTTGATTATCTTTTGTGTCAGTTTGGTCGAAAATTATTTAGATATTTCTAGAATAGACACCCGCGTGCCGTTACCAAAAGGCAATTGGGAATATTATCTCTACTTGATTATACAAGCTTGTCTATTGAACTTTATCACCTTGCTCTGGCTTTATTTCCTGATGTCCCAACATGTACGTGTACAGCACGAAATTGAACGTTCACGGTTGGAGAAAGCAAAGGAAGAGGCGGTGAATCAACTACTAAGGCAACAAATCCAACCCCACTTTTTGTTTAATGCTCTCAATACCTTAAAGGCACTGATTCATAAAGACGCCCGCTTGGCCGAACAATATCTTATCAAATTGTCTGATTTTCTTCGGATTTCCATAGTAGCCGATCCGCAAGGGTTATCTACCGTACAAGAGGAGGTGAAGCTGTGTCTAGATTATCTAGATATGCAAAAGATGCGTTTCAATGAAGCCCTGGAGTACAAAGTTGATATACCAGCAGCAATTGCTGAAAAGGGCACACTACTGTTGTTCTCGATGCAACCCTTGGTCGATAATGCAATCAAACATAATTATTTCACCCGCGAACAGCCCCTTTTACTCTCTATATATGAAGAGGAGGGATGGATTGTAGTGCGAAACAATAAAAGTAAGAGACGACACGTGGTAGATTCCGCAAAAAGCGGATTGAATAATCTTGTGGAAAGATATCGACCATATTTGGAAACGGGGGTAGTGATTTCTGATCGTGATGATGAATTTGAGGTGAAAATTAAAATCATGGAGAAGTAGTGAGATCATGGTATACTGCTCCCGACTCACTTCGTCTGTTGATGACACATGAAATAGCAGGGGACAGTATGCGGATCTATGAAAACGAGGTGTACATACATAATTATACAGGAATGAACATTATTGTGATAGAGGATGAAGACCTTGCCGCAGAGGACTTAATCAATACCTTGAAACGGGTAGAGCCAAATGCAGTTGTAGAACAACGTCTTACTTCAGTCGAGAATAGCATCGCATATTTAGAAAAAAATAAATCAGCCCAATTGATTTTTTCAGATATTCAGTTAGGCGATGGTTTGAGTTTCGAAATCTATGAACGTATAAAAATTGAAATTCCCATCGTGTTCTGCACGGCCTATCATGAATATATGCTTCAAGCATTTCGGAACAATGGAATTGACTATTTGTTGAAGCCGCTGTCCGAGGATGCTGTTCGCCACACCATGCACAAGTACTATGGGTTAAAGCGGAGCATGCAATCTGCTATGCCTGATTGGAGTACATTGTACCGTAATCTTGCACAAGAAAGCTCCCAAAGAGTCAAATCTATCCTAGTCAATTATCAAGATAAGATTATTCCGCTACAAATGGCGGAAGTAGCCCTCTTTTATATACAACACGAAAACGTATTGGTCAAAACCAACGATGGGAAGGAGTACCTAGTTTCCAAATCCCTGGACGAATTGGACAAAAGTCTGGGCACCGATTTCTATCGGGTCAATCGACAACATATTGTCAATCGTAGTGTCATCCGGCACGCAAGCTATTCCTTGGCACGAAAACTCGTGTTGGATATCAAGATCAATCATGATATTCGTATTTTGGTGAGTAGGGAAAAATCCGGTTCTTTTTTACAATGGTTAGGAGGTGAGTGATTTGTTCATCTTTTTATTCTAACACTTGACCCCAATTTTTGTCCGTCTCAACTTGTTTGTGATTGCTTGAAAACAATATTATCTTCAATTTTAGGATATGAAGATATTGACGATTGTCGTTTTCCCTTTGATAGCGGGTTTCGCTTTATTGTTTGAAGCCCTTCGGTTGAAAGATATCTGGCCCTATTGGGATAGATGTTGTCATTATCATACTATTGATTGCTATAAGTACAATTAACAAACTAAATCCTTACGCCATGTCCACATTCGTCTCCATATTCAAGACCTCGATAGGCAGCGAGCAAGATAAAAACCATCTTCTTTATCTATTATCCCAAATGGATGATATCATACACTGTTCGCTCGATTTAGCAGATGACGAGCGCATATTACGAATATGCTCAAATTGCATACGGACCATTCAAGTGGGTGAATTGATGGATAGCTATGATTTTGAATATGAATTGATGGATATATTCGAACATGGAGTATCGATGCTACGCAAGCAGGGAAGCTTGAAAGCAGCTATTTAACCTATTATGTACTCGTCTGGCTATAGTGGATAGGCTGTCTCACTTTTTGTCTCGGAGAGTACAAAATATGTTTGTACTGTACTTACATGTGGCAATACCGATAGCTTATGTCTGAGGAATTGGTGATAGGCCTCCATGTCCCTCGTCGCAATTCTCAGCATAAAATCATACGACCCCGCCATCTGATAGCATTCCATCACTTCGGGAAACTTAGCAACTTCTCTTTCAAACTCATTCAGTACATCTGCGGTATGGGCTTTAAGAAATACCTGAGAAAAAGAAATCAATCCCATTCCGATACAATGTCTGTCTAAAATAGCTACTGTCCGCTTAATATATCCTTGTGTCTTTAGCTTCTTAACCCTTTCGTGTACTGCCGGAATAGACTTATGAAGATGAAAAGCAAGCTCTTTGTTGCTTAGGGTCGCATCCTTTTGTAAAAGGCGCAACAATTTTAAATCGATGTCGTCTAGCATACTTATTTTATTGAACCGTTGCCAATATAGCTATTGTTTTTGAAAAAAAACATATGATTAGCTGTCTGTTCCTAATATTTTATTGTTTTTATTGGTTCATGTTGAATATTATATTGTTTAATGTCAATTTTGCTTTATATATTTCTAATAGATGTAAATAGTTTTCTGTGGCCTTGCAACAGAAATTTCGAACAAATAATTGATGATAATGGAATTAGGATTAAGCGAGTGTCTTTCACCCGAATTAGACAGCAGATTTAAACACTTATGGCACTTGGTGGGTAATACCCCTATGCTAGAGCTGCATTATGTTTATAAAGGTAAACAGGGTAAAATCTATGTAAAGTGTGAAAACTATAATTTAACAGGAAGTATTAAAGATCGAATGGCTTTATACATTTTGTACAAGGCTTACATGAATTGTCAAATTCGCCCTTCAGATATGATAGTGGAGGCAACGAGCGGCAATACTGGAATCGCATTTTCAGCAATTGGTAAAGCTTTGGGACACCAGGTCAAAATTATTATGCCCAATTGGTTAAGCAAGGAACGCATCGATATCATCAAGAGTATGGGGGCTGATATACAGTTGGTCTCTAAGGAAGAGGGGGGCTTTTTGGGCAGCATCCGTATGAGTGAGGAGATGGCTGCTAAAGGTGGCGTATTCCTCCCGAGACAATTCGAGAATCAATTCAATGCTGAAGCCCATGAGCTGACTACGGGTAAGGAAATTGCAATGCAACTCTCTTCTATTGGTCTGATCACGGACGCTTTTGTTGCAGGAGTAGGTACAGGTGGTACTGTGATGGGAGTGGGTAATTACCTTCGCAATCAAAATCCTGAAGTTCGTGTTCATCCACTTGAGCCCGCCGAAAGTCCTACCCTTTCCACAGGACACAAAGTAGGTTCGCATCGTATACAGGGCATCTCTGACGAGTTTATACCCGCTATTGTCAAGTTGGATAGTTTGGATTCGGTGATCAAGGCTTGTGACGGTGATTCAATCATCATGGCCCAAAAACTAGCAAAGGAATTGGGGCTTGCCGTAGGGATATCTTCAGGCGCCAATGTAATCGGGGCCATCAAGTTGAAAGAAGAAATGGGCGCTGATGCTACTGTCGTGACGTTACTATGTGATGACAATAAAAAATATTTGAGTACTGATTTGGTCAAAGACGAACTTGTGAAGGAGGGATATATATCATCTGACCTGAAGTTTATTGGATTTCATCCAATCTGTAGGCTGGAACAACCTCTTTTTGGAGCAAAAGTCTCTACGAGCCATGTTTATTAATGTTCAATCAATAGGTGTTGGGGCCGTGTCAACCACACGTCCCAACAGGATTGGATAATACGGCCTTATTAAGGATAATCAACCTATATTACAAGAATATTCATATCCACACAACTATTAAAAAGGCCTCAATGGATCCGTCATATGGCGGATCCTAAAATCAACAAGATTGCTTCATTACTATAAAAACAAAAGAAACAGATGAAATTCTATTTAAAACTAATTTTATTCATTTTGCTACTGTTACCCGTGCTGGCTTCAGCCTCCAGTTTGCAGGATAGTATCGCAACTGACAGCTCAATTCTTTCGGATATGCCGTCGGATCTGGAGTTCTCAGATGCGGTGACAGAAGAAATTGAGGATACCGCCCTTGTCGAGCGGGATTCTGCTGCGGTAGCGGCAAATCCTAGATTTGGAGATGCTCCGAGTTCCGGAAGTGACTCCTTATGGGGGATTTTTATTGCAGGACTTCTAGGCGGATTTGCTGCTTTCCTAATGCCCTGTATATTTCCGATGGTACCATTGACGGTCAGCTTCTTTACCAAAAAGGCCGGTAATAAAGCTCAAGCAGTAGGGCAGGCCCTATTGTATGGTCTCTTTATTATTGTCATCTATGTGGCCTTGGGCATGGTGGTTACGATTGTTTTTGGGTCAGATGCACTCAATTCCCTGTCTACCAATGGGATTTTCAACTTCTTTTTCTTCCTGCTCTTGGTGATATTTGCCGCTTCATTCTTTGGAGCGTTCGAAATTACATTGCCCAGCTCCTTTGTCAATAAGATTGATGCAAAGTCGGATAAAGGCGGATTGATAGGTCTATTTTTTATGTCTTTCAGCTTGGCGTTGGTTTCTTTTTCTTGTACTGGTCCCATTATCGGGACATTGCTGGTCGATGCGGCTGCTAAAGGAGATCGTTTGGGACCTGCTATCGGAATGCTTGGTTTCTCCGTTGCATTGGCCATTCCATTCGCACTATTTGCCATGTTCCCATCTTTACTTAAATCAATGCCAAAATCAGGAGGCTGGTTGAATAGCGTCAAAGTAGTATTGGGATTCTTGGAGCTAGCATTGGCTTTAAAGTTCCTCTCCAACGTCGATTTGGCCTATCATTGGAACTGGTTAGATCGTGAGGTCTTCTTGTCGCTATGGATTGTGATATTTGGATTAATGGGACTATACTTAATCGGTAAAATAAAATTCTCCCATGATAGTGACCTAAAATTTATGTCGGTACCCAGGACTATCATTGCCATAATTGTATTTTCATTTGTAGTTTACATGGTTCCGGGTCTTTGGGGTGCACCTCTTAAGTCCATTTCGGCATTCTTACCACCATCAGCTACGCAAGATTTCGACTTGACTACCGGTATATCTGCAAGTGGTGTTACAGCACATGATGGAAAAATAAAGAAGTATGCCGAAATATTCCATGAACGTGGTACTCCAAAAGGATTTGATCCTTACTATGATTACGATCAAGGATTAGCGACAGCCAAGGAAGTCAACAAACCTGTCATCATTGATTTCACAGGTTGGAATTGCGTCAATTGTAGGCAAATGGAAGCCAATGTGTGGACGGATCCACGTGTAGCCAAAATCCTGAAAGAACAATTTGTGATGGTTGAACTGTTTGTAGATGACAAAACCGAATTGGCTAAAAAAGAGCAATATGTTTCTACGTTCAGCGGCAAGAAAATAAAGACCATCGGAGGTAAGAATAGCGATTTTCAGGCAGCCACATTCAATAGTAATTCGCAACCACTCTATGTCTTAGTAGATACCGACGGAACAGTGCTAGTCCTCCCTAGCGGTGCCGATTACAATGTGGAGAGCTATATCAAATTTTTGGAAAGCGGACTTACAAAGTTTAAAGAACAATAATCATTAACCCCCCCCATTCAACCGAATGGGGGGGGTATGAAGCATGCGATTTTGTAAAAACCCTATAATGGATAATCCTGTTTCAATATAAATGCCGATTCCAGTTTGATACTATCAGATGAATTCCCTACTAGTACCTTAAATTTCCCCTTTTCTACTTTCCAATTTTTGTGAGTATCTAATAGTTTCAAATCTTCTTTATTAAGATTCAGCCTAAAGGATGCTAATCCGCCCTTTTTAATATTTTTCCGCTCGAATCCTTTAAGCTGTTTGACAGGTGTTACTACACTGCTAACTTCGTCCACAATGTATAGCTGTACGACTTCTTCCCCGTCACGGTCCCCAACATTGGCCACATCAAAAGAGACCGTGCAGTTAAAGTCATCCGTCCCTTCCTCAAGCTCGATGTGTATATTGCTGTAATCAAACGTAGTATAACTCAGGCCATAACCAAATGCATATAAGGGCTTTGCATCCATTTCTACATAGTTGTGATGAGTAGGCTTGCTATAGTTGTAATGTACAGGCAATTGCCCAACAGACTTCGCTACTGAAATCGGTAGCCGTCCTGCGGGATTATAATCTCCGAAAAGAACATCCGCAATTGCATTGCCACCTTCCTGTCCCGGATACCATGCATCCAAGATAGCTCCAATATGACTGTCTGCCCAATTTAGATTAAGTGGACGACCTTTTATCATGATCAGCACTATAGGCTTTCCAGTTTCTGCTAATGCCTTTAATAATTTAGATTGATGGCCCAGCATATCCAAGGTAGATCGGTCGAATCCCTCTCCACTTTCCATGTCGGCGATCTTGCCAGGGCCAGTGGTCACCGTAGCGGCGCCGGTCTCTTGGTAGGAAGTCTTAAAATCGCGTGCACTGGAACCTCCCAATACCACGATGGCTACATCAGCTTGCTCAGCTGCCGCTACAGCAGCTGCAATATCGGTCGTACTGGTGTCCCGTATATCGCAACCTTTGACATAGTCAACAACAGTCTCTTTAGCGACCACAGCACGGATACCTGCTAACACGGTTTTAATCTTTTTTTCGGGCTGAGGTGCGGTATAATCTCCTAACTGATTGTAGATGTTGTCCGCATTAGGGCCAATGACGGCAATACGGCTTAGTGATTTAGGAAGCGGAAGTAGCTTGTTATCATTTTTAAGCAAAATGATAGACTCTTGGGCCACACGTTTTGCTAACTTGATGTTTTCAGATGTCCCGACCTTTTGATCAACCAATTTTTCATCTACATAGGGGTGTTCAAATAATCCCAAAGCAAATTTTTGATAAAGAACCCGAGATACCGCCTTATCTAATACAGTGTGACTGACCATCCCTTTATTGACCGCCTCCAAGAGCGCTGGGCCAAATCCATATCCACTCAGATCGGCATCCAATCCCGCTGATATACTTTGTGCGGCAGCATCCGCAGGAGTTTCGGCTGTCTTGTGGCTTCCGTTAAGCCCTGAAATGCTCCCTAGGTCAGATACTGTAAAGCCTTTGAAGCCCCATTGTTTTCGTAAAATATCATCTAATAACCACGGGTTGGCTGTACAGGGAATTCCATCTATTGAGTTATAAGCCGTCATGATGGATCCAGCACCAGCCTTTACAGCTTCATGAAATGGGGGGAGATAGCTCTGCAGTAATACCCGTTCACCTACAGAGATGCTTCCGCCATTGTGTCCGCCTTCTGGTACCCCATAGGCCACGAAGTGCTTCAACGTCGCAATAATTTTGTCCCGAGCGCCTACATGTGTTCCCTGGAAGCCGGTCACCATTGATTTGCCCATGCGCCCTATCAAATAGGGGTCTTCACCGTATGACTCTTCCGTCCTTGACCAACGCGGTTCACGAGCAAGGTCTAAAATAGGACCGTATCCATTCCGCCCACCGACAGCGTATGTTTCTTTAGCAATTGTACTCGCCATCTCTTGGATAAGAGCTGGGTTCCAGGTACTGGCCTGTCCGATGGCCGTCGGAAATACGGTTGCTCCGATTGCCATATGTCCATGTGGGGCCTCTTCAGATAGTAACAGCGGAATGCCCAATCGTGTGCTGTCAACCATGAAACGTTGAATAGCATTCGTTGCCCGAGCAGCTTCTCGTGGATTCAAGCCATTGTCCAAGGTTTTCTGTGTCCAAGGGTCTGCCCTTAAAGTGGCCCACAACATGCCAATATGTTGTTCCTTTACTGCTTTTCTTAATTTTTCACTGGGACCTACCTGTGCGCCTTGTTTCTCATACATTTCCCACCCTAGGAGTTTGGATAGTTGACCTACTTTCTCTTCTACAGACATCCTTGCTATCAGATCCTTGACCCTTTCTTCGATAGATAGCTGGGGATTTTTGTACGGAATTACTTGCGCGTAGCTTTGACTTAGCCCGAAATATAGTAGCCCGAAGACAATAACCTGTTTTATATTCATTAGTATTAATTTTTATATTAAATTGAGGCGTTCCCAAACGATGTAATTTTGATAGCGTCTCTTTAGAACTCCTATGCGATATTGAAATTTATTGTATATGCGGCGGCCTAGATTCAGGAGATACTCCAAATGTAGATGAAGGGGTATCGCCCATTTCAAATTGTAATTTGCCACCATCCATGAAATCCTTGTATGTAATGTACGATTTAGCATAGGGTTGCCCATTAAGTGTGATGGATTTAATATAGCGATTGCCTGAACTGTTGTTTTTAGCAATAAGCTGCATAGACTTACCATTGGGTAAAGCGATGGTCACTTTATCAAAGATGGGGCTTCCAAATATAAAAGGACCTCCCGCAGGAGATACCTGATAGAATCCCAGTGCCGAAAGAATATACCATGCTGACATTTGCCCTACATCTTCATTGCCGGATAAGCCATCTACTTGGTCTGTATAGAGCGTCGAAAGAGTCTGTCTAATCCTTGCAGCTCCTTTCCAAGGCTCTCCAGCATATGCATACATGTACAGAACATGGTGACTGGGTTCGTTCCCATGGGCATATTGACCAATTAGGCCGCTAATGTCCGGAGAGGCTTCTGCGCCCAGGTCACCTTCTACGACAAAAAGGGAATCTAGCTTTTGGACAAATGGCTTTTCTCCCCCAAATAGTTTCATAAATCTGTGAATATTGTGTGGGACCAGCCAAGTATATTGCCAAGCATTACCTTCGGTGTAGTCATTGGCCAAATGAGCAGAATGAAAAGGGTCAAACGCACCCGGTCTATATTGGCCACGTGTATCTATCCCCCTCATGAACTGTCTATTTTTATCAAAATAGTGCTCGAAGGAATTACTACGTTTTAAGAAATATTCGTAGTCTGCTTGTTCACCTCTGAGTTTGGCTACTTGCGCCAAGCACCAATCTGCTATTGCAAATTCTAGGCCTTTTGCGACTGACTCGACTTCCTCTTTATCAAAAGGGACATATCCATACTGCTTGTACCATTTCAACCCGCGGTCGTCCTTCATCGCCGATACTTTCATCGCTTCATAAGCCAAATCTTTATCAAAGCCTTCAAAACCTTTTAAGTATGCATCAGCGACGACAATAATACCTGGATTGCCGACCATACAGTCTGTCTCATTTCCCACTAGATGCCAAACCGGCAGTTTACCCTGCTCCTGATATATCCGTAGCATACTATTGACCATATCGGGTACACGCTCTGTATGTATAATGCTCATGAGTGGATGTGCAGCTCGGTAAGTGTCCCAAAGCGAAAATGTGGTGTAATTGTTCCCCTTGTCAAGATGTCTAGGTTTGAAATCTGCGCCTATGTAGTCGCCATTTACATCATTGAATAGCGATGGCGCAATCATCGTGTGATACAATGCCGTGTAAAAGATCTTACGAGCCACCGTATCCTTTGTTTCTATCGTTATTTTTTTCAATTGCTCGTTCCAAGCTTGATCGGCAGCTTTGACGGTATTGTCGAAATCCCAACCTGCCAATTCCTCGGCCATATTTAGTTTTGCATTTTCTATGCTTACGGGAGATAACGCGACCTTGATCGACAACTCAGTGCTGTCCCCTTCAGTCGCGGCAAAGGTAAATTGGCCATAAACACGTTCAGCAGTGATGTTAGTGCCCGATAATAATACAGTACTATCTGCCATTTGATATTTCTTTATGGGTCTAGAGAATACGGCCGTAAAGTAAACCTTTTGGCTCTTGGCCCATCCTACTGAATATCTATAACCCGATATGACTGTATCATTCTCTAAGATAAGATGTCCTTCTTTCTTTCCTTCCCAACCAATTCCCGCATCGAGATTAATTAATACCTGTGGGATATCCTGTGGTGAATATCGATATTTATGGAAACCTACTCGTGAGGTAGCCGTGAGCTCTACATCTACATCAAAGCGATCCAAATGAACACCGTAATAACCGGGCTTTACACGTTCTGTTTCTCTTCTGAAGAGTGAGTATGCCCCCGATTGAGGGTCATTATGCTGCCCTCTGTCGAATTTTACGGCTCCCGTAAAGGGTAAAAATACGATGTCTCCCAAATCTCCTATTCCTGTGCCGCTCAGGTGTTGATGTGAAAATCCTAAGATAGTAGAGTCTGATATGTGATATCCGGAGACCCAGTCCCATCCTGTTGAAATATTGGAAGGGCCCAGTTGGACAGCGCCATAGGGGACATTAGCACCTATAAATACGTGGCCATGACCTCCTGTCCCAATATAAGGATCCACATATTGTGTATGCGAGCTCGATTCCTTCTTGGCGGGCGAGATACTACATGATGCGACGACAGCAGTGAGTAATCCTAGAAATAGTAGCTTTCTGCCCATAAGTGGTACTTCTTTCATAAAAATGCTGGTTTGTTTAGTTCTTATTTTATAGTGAGTTAAAGGCCGTGTGCCAAATTGAAAAATATTGTTTTTATTTTAACGATTTAGCATCGGTATATGTCGCTACTTTCTGTGCGACGATTCGCGAGCAATCAAAAGAGGCTCTAGGACTATTTTTTCTTTATTGATATGGATTGTATTGTCTTTCGCAATTTTTAAAAACAGCCTAGCACATTCTCCACCAATACGGACGGCCTGCTGATCTATGGAGGACAGGCTTGGTGTGATGTATTCGGAAAAAGTTTGATTGGCAAATCCAATCACGCCTATTTGTGGAGGTGTAATTCCGATAAGGGAAAGCTCTTTGATTATTCCCAGTGCCGTAAAATCATCTCCACCTATGATAGCATCTGGACGAACGTCCATCTCCATCATTTGTCGAGCTCCCTTCATTCCGCCTTGGATAGACATTTCATCAAGTATAATGAGATTTTGGTCCAGAGGGAGACCCTGCTCTTCCAATGCCCGGCAATAGCCCATGAGGCGTGCCTTGAATATTTTGATATTGGAATCTGTGGAAATGTAACCTATTCGACGATATCCAGCATCAATGAGATGCTTGGTAGCTATGTAGCCAGCTTTTTCATCATCAATGGATACAGACGGTAATTCCATTACGTCATCAACCCTGTCAAATTGAACAATAGGTATACCCTCTTGGTGAGGCTTGGTCAAATGTGAAAAATCATAGGTCTCTAACGATGGAGAGATGATGATGCCATCCACTCGAGCTTCTAATAAGGTACTAATCCCCTTTACTTCGGATGCATAAGACTCATTTGTCTGATAGAGCAATACATTATAGCCTTCTTGTTGCAATGTCTGTTCAAGGCTGTCGATGACGAGCGAAAAAAAATGGATTTGGGCTGTCGGTATGATAATCCCAATCAAATTACTTTTGCCCAGACTCAAGGATGAAGCTAGTTTATTTGGTCGATAATTAATTTTGCGCGCTATCGCCCACACGGCATCCTTCGTTTCTTTACTAATCAGGTCACTGTTGTTCAACGCTCTCGACACGGTAGAAGTCGTGATGTCAAGTGCCTTGGCAATATCATAGATTGTCGGTTTCTTTTCCACTGGTGTTAACTCTTTTTTTGTAAATATAAAAAAATATAAATACTTTTATGCAAGCGGTTGCATTGACCATTATAAACTATGTTATTACTCGGAATCGATTTAGGAACTTCTTC
The DNA here is from genome assembly GCA_000783305.1 of Sphingobacteriaceae bacterium DW12. Classification (GTDB taxonomy): domain Bacteria; phylum Bacteroidota; class Bacteroidia; order Sphingobacteriales; family Sphingobacteriaceae; genus Sphingobacterium. The sequence continues at coordinate 67,577 of JROE01000017.1, forward strand.
TATAAAAGTATCCATAATAGAAGCACATACCCAAGAAATAGTGCTGACGGTCAGTTATCCTGAGCGGGAGACTGATATTATCAGTGTCGAGCCTGGCTGGGCGGAGCAATCACCTGATACTTGGTGGGCCCATACCATACAAGCTATCCAGAAAGCACATGCGCAAAAAAAATATGACCCAGCGAGAATTAAGGCGATTGGAATATCCTATCAGATGCATGGATTAGTAGCAGTAGACCAATCTCAGAACGTCTTGCGTGATGCTATTATATGGTGCGATAGCAGAGCCGTAAGTATCGGCGAGCAGGCATTCCAAGATTTAGGCGGTACGGTATTTTTGGAGAGCCATTTAAATGCTCCTGGCAATTTTACAGCTTCCAAACTAGCATGGGTCAAACAGAACCAACCCCATATCTATAAAGAAATTGACAAGGTACTCCTTCCTGGTGATTTTATGTCCATGCGCTTAACTGGCGAAATCAATACAACTGTAAGCGCACTTTCTGAAGGCATCTTTTGGGATTTCAAGACAAATGCAATATCGCAGAAGATGTTGGATTATTTCGAGTTTGATAAGTCCTTGATTCCGGAGATTAATCCGGTGTTCAGTAATCACGGTAGTCTAAAAAGAGAAGTTGCCGAAATACTGGGGCTTTCGTATGATGTGACTGTAACTTATAAGGCAGGTGATCAACCAAACAATGCGCTGTCTTTGAATGTGTTCAACGTGGGGGAAGTCGCTGCTACGGCTGGAACATCGGGCGTAATCTATGGCGTCAGTGATCAGTTGGTCTACGATGCTGAGTCACGGGTCAATACGTTTGCACATGTCAACTATGAACCCGACTGCATCCGTACGGGGGTCTTATTGTGTATTAATGGTACCGGAATACAGAATAGTTGGATGAAAAAAATGTTCGGCGAGCATCTTTCATACAACGAAATGAATGCGCTAGGCCAGCTTTCGGCGGTAGGGAGTAGTGGTTTGCGAATATTGCCATTCGGCAATGGAGCTGAACGCATGCTCGGCAATAAAAATATCCATGGCCATATTCATGATATCGATTTTAATAGACATGGACGGGCAGAGATAATGAGGGCCAGTCAAGAGGGGATAGCCTTTGCTTTCCGCTATGGACTTGATATCATGCGTACTAATCATATGCACCCGTCTGTGATACGTGCTGGATATAGCAATTTGTTTTTGAGTCCATTATTTACGACCTCATTTGTCAATACAACCGATACACCAGTCGAACTTTTCAACAATGATGGTAGCGCTGGTGCGGCACTTGGCGCTGGAATAGGTTTAGGATACTTTGTTGAACCGCAAGAAGCATTCGTGAACATCAAAAAGATAAAAACAATAGAACCAACCCTGCAGGAGCAATATGAAGAGCTCTATCAAGATTGGAAGAATTTACTACACTATAAAATTTCAGATCAATATGAAGGTTATCAGAGGAGAAAAAGAGTTTTTTAGCAGTATAGAAATGGTTCATTTCGAAGGGGTCAATAGTGACAATCCTTTCGCTTTTCGGTATTATGACCCTACTCGTGTCGTCAAAGGAAAGACAATGTCCGAACATTTTAAATTTGCCTGTTCATATTGGCATTCCTTTAATGGCAATGGAAGTGACCCCTTTGGCGGAGGGACGCACGTCTTCCCATGGGATAAGAGCGCTAATCCGCTAGAGAGAGCAAAGGATAAGATGGATGCAGCATTCGAGTTTATGACCAAAATGCAGATTCCTTATTACTGTTTTCACGATGTGGATTTGGTGGACTATACCGACGATGTTGTCGAGAATGAGAAGAGATTGCAGATGATTACCGAATACGCCAAGCAGAAGCAGGCCGAGAGTGGCGTAGCGCTACTGTGGGGTACCGCCAATCTATTTAGCCATTCCCGTTATATGAATGGTGCAGCAACAAATCCAGATTTTCATGTACTGGCTCACGGTGGTGCGCAGGTGAAAGCTGCATTGGATGCCACTATCGCATTGGGCGGGCAAAACTATGTTTTTTGGGGAGGCCGTGAGGGCTATATGTCCCTCTTGAATACGGACATGAAGCGGGAGCAGGAGCACCTTGCAAGATTCTTGCACATGGCCAAAGACTATGCCCGAAAAAATGGATTCAAAGGTCATTTTTTTATCGAACCTAAACCCTGTGAACCCAGTAAGCATCAGTATGATTATGATGCCGCTACGGTGATTGGTTTTCTGCGCCAGTACGACCTGTTGGATGATTTTAAACTCAATCTGGAAGTCAATCATGCTACGCTAGCGGGGCATACTTTTCAGCACGAACTCCAAGTGGCTGCGGATGCTGGTCTTTTAGGCTCTATAGATGCCAACCGTGGCGATTATCAAAATGGATGGGATACTGATCAATTTCCGTATGATGTCACCGAGTTGACGGAGTCAATGTTGATTATATTAGGTTCAGGTGGGTTGCAGGGTGGGGGAGTTAATTTTGACGCCAAGATTCGTCGAAACTCGACAGATCCGGAGGATTTATTCTATGCCCATATCGGGGGAATGGATTTGTTTGCACGTGCATTGTTGACAGCTGCAGAGATACTGGATACCTCCACCTATCTTCAATTGCGAAAAGATCGGTATCAGTCATTTGATTCGGGTAAGGGGAGCGAATTTGTCGCAGGTAAGCTTTCGCTAGAGGATTTGCGAGATTTCGCAGTAGCTAATGGAGAGCCTGCAGTACGGTCTGGACGACAGGAGTATATGGAAAATTTGGTAAATAGGTATATTTGATGCTAATTCCCTAAAACCATTATAAACGATGAACAATATATTATCCACCCAAGACTACTTCGTATTCTTTATTTATTTTATAATTGTAGCCACCTACGGTTTGTGGATATATTATAAGAAGCGGACTAGAGTAGTCGGCGGCGAGTCCAAGGACTATTTTTTGGCTGAAGGATCGCTCACTTGGTGGGCGATAGGAGCCTCCCTTATTGCATCCAATATCTCTGCCGAGCAGTTTATCGGGATGAGCGGCTCCGGATTTAAGATGGGGTTGGCTATCGCGACTTACGAATGGATGGCTGCGGTGACGCTTATCGTTGTTGCTGTCTTTTTTATCCCGGTGTATCTTAAAAATAGGATTTTCACGATGCCGCAGTTTCTGCATCAGCGCTACAATGGTACGGTCGCTATGATTATGGCCGTATTTTGGCTTTTGTTGTACGTGGTGGTCAATTTGACATCCATTCTTTATCTAGGTGCATTGGCCGTAAGTAGTATTTCGGGATTGAGCATTACCTTTTGTATGTATGCCATTGCCATTTTTGCTATCGTCATCACATTGGGGGGGATGAAGGTGATTGGATATACAGATGTGATACAGGTCTTTTTTCTCATATTGGGCGGACTTGCCACCACATATCTAGCACTCAACTTGGTATCCGATCACTATGGCGGTGGGCAAGGTGTACTACATGGCTATCAAGTGATGACCCAAAAAGCTTCTGAGCACTTTCACATGGTCCTGAGACCCGACAACGAAAGTTATTTAGATTTGCCGGGTTTGACAGTCTTGATAGGGGGGATGTGGATCGTGAACCTCAATTATTGGGGGTGTAATCAGTATATCACCCAGCGGGCGTTGGGTGCCGACCTCAAGACTGCCCGCAACGGTATATTGTTTGCCGCATTTCTCAAGCTCCTCATGCCGGTAATTGTCGTACTACCCGGTATAGCTGCCTATGTGCTATGGAAAGACGGTTTATTCCAACAGGAAATGCTTCAAGGTGGAGAGACGAATCCCGATCGGGCATACCCTGTTTTGCTCAACCTATTACCGTCAGGACTCAAAGGACTGTCTTTTGCGGCACTGACAGCAGCCGTTGTTGCTTCTTTGGCCGGTAAGGCCAATAGTATAGCGACCATTTTCTCGTTGGATGTATATCAGAAAATTTTTGATAGGCAGGCTTCCGAGAAAAAATTAATTAGCGTCGGTAAGATAACCATCGTGGTGTCGATGATACTAGCCGTCATTATCGCACCTCACTTGGGCATTGATAAAAAAGGAGGATTCCAATATATACAGGAGTATACAGGCTTTGTCTCACCTGGTATTTTTGCGATGTTTATCCTCGGATTTTTCTGGAAAAAGACGACCTCCAATGCTGCGCTCTTTGCGACAATCGGTGGATTTTTTCTTTCTATTTTTTTTAAATTCCTTCCCAATTTTGCTGATTTATCCTTTTTGAAAGCTTCTAATTTTGCTGTGTTAAATAAGGCAACTGGCGTATACGAGATTCCCTTTTTAGACCGTATGGGTTTTGTATTTCTGATATGTGTACTGGGGATGTACATCATCAGCAAGATAGAGGGAGCTAGAGGTGTGGTGCCCAAAGGACTGGCTGTGGATACAAAGATGTTCCGGGTTCACTCCGGTTTTTTGGTAGGGGCATTGATCGTTATAATGATTACAGCCGCCCTGTATACCATATATTGGTAACTCGTTAAATAATAAGCGAGGTCATCATTTTTGTGAGACCTCGCTTATCATAACCTAATCGATTAGATTTACCAACCTGGGTTTTGAGTTAGGTTGGGGTTCCGGTCAATCTGTGGTTGAGGAACAGGCCATAAGTAATTCTTAGGATCTTCAAATCTTCTATTCCATTGTACAACAAGGTAGCCTTCTTCATTCTTGCGGAAAGTACTACTACTCAATTGCGGAAACCAATCAGCTCTCACTCCCTCTATTTCCTTGCCTAGTCGCTCGCCTTCTTTCCAGCGTCTAACATCAAAATAACGATGACCTTCCATGACGAGTTCAATTCGACGTTCACGTCGAATCTCCGTTCTAATGTCCATCCCATGTTGTGCTAGAAATCCTAAATCCATAGGTTTCATTCCGACCCTATTTCTAAGTAGATTGATGGAAATATCCAAGTCTGCCTGTGTCAGTTTACCTTGTTCGAATCTGGCTTCGGCATAGGTCAATAGTACCTCTGCAAAACGTATATGATGTATATCATTGTCGTCGCGATTATAGTTCGGAATAGCAGTCGGTTCAGCATATTTTTTGTAGTAGTAACCGGTAGTAGTAACTGAACCGCGACCATCTTGACTAAACTTAGGTATCATAAAGACTGATGGATCTGGATTGGATGCCGTTGGTCTACCATCATATCGTCCTCCCCACGTATCCCCAGGGACGAGTATTGTTTGCTTTAGCCGTGGATCCCTATTTTCGAAAATGTCAGTGTAGGAATCGTCTTTGTATAGTGGTGATTTGTCAATAGGAAGCCCATCAGCACATAAATACGATTCGACTAAAGAACGTGTAGGGACAAATCGAGCAAACTGATCTGGAACTTGAATTTCCCTACTTAAGTTGTGCATAATAACATCCGCTTTATGCATCCTAGCAAATAGCGTTTCTTTATTTTTTCCTTCTGCCAATTTACCTTTACGTGTAAACAATTCTTGGTAGGAGGTCTTAGGGTCCCCGTTACTATAAAGCTGATAAATCCCTAAATCCATAACTGCTTTAGCTGCAAGTTCGGCTACTTCATAGCGACCATAAGCTAGTGCTATACGGGCTTTAAGTGCGAGTGCGGTACCTTTACTCACCCTTCCTAGATTTTTTCCACTGGGAATCTCCTTAGGTAATACAGCCGCAGCATCGTCCAGTTCTTTTAAAAGAAAATCTACAACTTCCTTTTGTGGGGTACGTGTTCCGTATACTTCTTCATCTGAAGGGTTGAGTGTCTTGGTAATGAGTGGTACGTCCCCATAGAATGAGGTAAGAAAACTATAACCCAACGCTCTAATGGTACGGACTTCAGCAGCTAATCGTTCAACTGCTCCAGGATCGCTTTCAGTAGCTTGTTTATAATTCTCAAGGAAAGCATTGCACTCCCGTATGTCCCGAAACATATTTCTCCATTCGGCGTCAACCGTTGGTTGTGTAACCGGAAATACCCCAGATCCGATATCTTTGTATTCTGTGGTTGTAGGCCACATGGTATTTTCGGCTAGATTCTCCATATCGACAAAGTTTTTAGCCTTGACGCGGGAATAGATTCCTGTGACGGCCATTTCCAACTGCTCTTGTGTCTTCCAGAATGTTTGATCTACAATCTCATCTTGGGGCAACCTATCCAAAAAATCACTACATGAAGCGTGTAATATGCTAGAACTGATTATCAACAGTGCCAGGTTGACTTTATATCTCTTATTTCTTAAAATATTCATGATTATTTTACTACTTTAAATTCACATTTAAACCGAAAACAAAGGTCTTCACCTGAGGATAATATCCTCCTGTATTGCCTACAGGTACCTCCGGGTCATAGCCGTAATAGAAATCCGTCTTCGTGAACAAATTATCTGCAGAAAAGTATAGCCTCAGCTTGCTTATACGCATTTTCTCAATTATACTATTCGGAATAGTATAGCCTATTTGGATGTTTTTTAAACGAAGGTAGGATGCATCTTCAATCCATTTGGACGACAAACGTGTATTGTGGGTACGCATGTATACCAACCTTGGATATGAGGCATCGGTATTCTCAGGTGTCCAACGATCTAGATGTACCTTCTGTGGCATGGCGCTATTATCTATAAAAGCATGTCTCGCCGCACCGCCCAAATATCCGTCTGCCTTGCCGACACCTTGGATAAAGAAACTAAAATCTACGTTCTTGTATGCCATTTCACCCCTAAAACCATATGTGTACCTCGGAATGTCACTGCCCAAGATATGTCTATCTTTGGCTACTGTAATTTCTTTATCATTAGGGTCGCTAGGTTGATAAATGAGGTCACCCGGCCCTACGAGATCTCCCTTTTGGAAGGGAAATTTGGCAACATAGTTTCCATTTACCACATCAAAATCCTCTATTTGTGCTATCCGATCGGCCTTGAATCCATAGAAGGCGTCCAGCGGTTGACCGAGTAATCTGACTTTATCACCAAGGTTTTGGGCATAATTATCAAGCTTTGTAATTTTATTCCTAACATCTGAAAGGTTGAAATTGGCTCGATATTTAAAATCGCCCAACTGATCTTGATATCCTACGACGATTTCCCAACCTTTATTTTGTACTTCTCCCGAATTTTGAGACGGATAATTCGTGCCAACACCGATAACATCTGGCAAAGGTGGGTTTAGCAGTATGTTTTTGGTGTTATTGACAAAGTACTCCGCTGTAACCTCTAATTTGTTGGAAAGGAAGCTTAGATCTAGACCGATATTGGTCTTTTCAGATGATTCCCAGGTAAGCAGTTGATTCGGGATAAAGCTTTGTCTGAAACCTACCTGTCCTTCATTACCGATGGGATTATTTCCTGTCACTTGTACAGATTCTAATGTAGCCATGTATGGGAAGTCTCGTCCAACCTTATCATTTCCCTGTGTTCCGTAGGAGAATCTAACTTTACCACGATTCCAGAATCCCTTTAGATCCTCAAAAAATCGCTCTTCACTGAACACCCATCCGGCAGATACTGCTCCAAACCAGTTCCACCTTACATCAGGATGAAATCTAGAAGAACCGTCATAACGGAAATTTCCTTCTAATAAGTACTTGTTGTCAAAGTCGTAATTAACGCGGCCGAAGAATGACATGAGCGCATTTTGGGAACTGGAACTACTATTGAGTTGATTCTCGGTTCCGATAGCCAATGATGGTAAACCTTGGACAGGCAAATTTTGTCTCGAGGCCCAAAAATCATTACCTACACGCTCTTCCAGTGAATAGCCTAGTAATCCAGTAATGTTGTGAAGTTCTTTAATAGAGGTATTATAATGTGCAGTACCAATAAAAGTTTGATAACGAGCAGAATAGTGGTCCATTTTGACGTTATTTGGATTGTTGGTCTGATAAATAAGCTTATTATCATCTGGACTGTAGTATTTAATCGTTTCGTAGAAATTCGTCCTTTTGGAATTATATCTAACAAGTCCGTATTGCCCCTTGATATCCAATCCTTTCATTAGGTTGACCGTAGCACTTACATTAGCGGTGATTTCTTGAGAAGTAAAACTATTCGTACCTCCATCTTGTGCTATTGCCACTGGGTTACTTTGTCCTCCGTGGTATCCCCAGCTTCCATTTGTAAATCGGACTGGGACAAGGGGTCTGATCGTTGTCGCTGCGGATAATGGGCCTGTTCCAGAAGCCGAACCATTGACCCCTCTATCTACATATCCTAGATTGCCTTCTATCCTAATCCTGTCCAGCACTTCACTATTGATACGCAATCTCGCATTGTGTCGATTGGCTTTAAAATTGTCACCGACCACTAGTCCACCTTCACCCAAGTATCCATAGGATGCGTAATAACTTGACTTTTCTCCGCCACCTTGCATACTGAAATTATGGCTCTGTTGAGCTGCATTTTTACGATATACCTCGTCTATCCAATTGGTATTGGAAAAGTAGTTTGGGTCGCTACCATCGGCGGCAATTTTGATTTGTTCTTCGGAATATGTTGGGTTTTGACCTGCATTTATATTTGCTTCATTTTGAAGCTTCATATAATCAACAGACCCTACAAGCTCTGGTAGCGCAGTAGGCGTTTGTAATCCGTAGTAACTGTTGAGGTTGATTACTGGTGTGCCCGATTTTCCTGTTTTGGTGGTCACTACAATAACTCCATTAGCCCCTCTGACACCATAGATTGAAGAAGATGCTGCATCCTTCAATACGGATATGCTTTCGATATCATCTGGATTCAGGATGTTCAAATCGCCCCCCGGAATTCCATCGATCACTATTAGCGGATTGGCATCGCCCCAAGTGCCTACACCTCTAATCCTTATTTGAGGCGCTTGACTTCCAGGTGCTGTATTCAGATTCCTGATGGTCAGGCCTGGCATCTGTCCTTGAAGGCCTCTTCCAATGTTGGTGATGGGCCGACTTTCTAAGTCTTTGCCAGAGATACTGCTTACTGCGCCTGTCAAATTTATTTTTTTCTGTGTACCATATCCCA
>JROE01000018.1 GCA_000783305.1 Sphingobacteriaceae bacterium DW12
TTCAAGGAGCATCTTGCTGACCGGGATAATCACCGTATCTTATTTTCTGGGCCGTTCGGTCAGGGCAAGACCACATTTCTTAATAAAGTATTTGAAGACGAGGCCGCGCAATATCATACTATAAAGCTTTATCCGGTCAACTATTCCGTGTCCTCCAATGAAGATGTATTTCAGCTTATCAAATTTGATATATTGACTCAGCTTGTAGGCAAGTACGGCGATAGCTTAGATTTAAGGAAAGAAGATTTTAGTCAACTTTTGACAGCACAAGTATTTGTCAAAGACAACATGTCCTTGACGCCTTGGATAGAAGCCATACTTTCATGCTTTGGAGCCATAGGGAAGTCTTCGAGTGCTTTTTTCAAAGCTTTTAAGGATACTGTAACTGATTTTGAGGCCTTTCAGAAGGCGATACAACCGGATGAAACAAAGGACGTTGAAGCATTCGTCGATTCTTTAATTAAAAAGGGGGGAAGCGCCTATGAAATGGATAGCGTATCTGAGAAAATAAAAGAGCTGATAGCGCGCGTCAGGAGAATATCACATCACAAAGTCGTCTTGATTATAGATGATTTGGATCGGCTCGACCCAGAGCACATCTTCCGTCTTTTCAATGTCTTCTCTACCCAATTTGAATATCAAGGAGAAAGCCTACATCGCAATGGGTATAACAAATTTGATTTCGACAAGATCATCTTCGTCTGTGATATCGAGAATATCCGCCGTATCTATAGGCACAAATACGGAGCAGGTGTAGATTTTAAAGGTTACTTGGATAAATTCTATTCGCATGTCCCTTTTGACTTTGATAACAGGGTGTTTGTTCGTGGTATAGTCTACGAATTGCTCGATAGGTTTAAGTTAGACCAGCAGAGTCGGAGTAACAATCGTTTTGCTACCCTTGTTCAGGTAAATTCAAGGTATAGTGTATTTGTTTCTACCATAGAGTGGCTTATCATAAGTTTGATTGACAGCAAGATGCTCAATTTAAGGGCCTTGCTTCAAGTACAAGAATTAAAACTGAGAGATATTCCCATTACTATAAATTCAAATAGTTTGGATAGCAGTTCATATCCAATAATTATCCTATTCCAGTTCTTGCTTCATTATTATTCATCCGTTGACATATTAAAAGATAGGTTAGACACGTTGTCCCATGGTTTTCACCGAGATAAGAATAATCCCCATTCGCAGGGTTATAAAGATAACGAAAGCATATTTGGTAGTATTACAAGTTATGCAATCCCGTTTATCACCGACCCGACGAAGATGGTAACGTATCGTCTGGAAGATAATAGTAAAACTTTTGAATATAGTAAGACGCTAAAGTGTTATATCCATTTTAGAATACAAGAAAATTTTAGTGAACGAACTTCAGAATTTCGCTTTGTAAAGGCCACTGAGGGTCAAGAGCCAGAAAGCGCAGCTGTTGAATTAAACATCTTCAATGTATTATCTGAGGCACTATCCAATCTAAAGAAAATAGGTGTTTTAGAATAAGGTATGTTCAAAACCATATTTGCCTAGATCGTAAAGGGAACGACGAAGACTGCTGGTTAATACTAAATATGACAATAATGTTTAAGTGGTTTGAGCAGCTGATGCCTGCGGGTAGAATTGGGTAATATACATTAGGGGTTGCATCTATTAAAAAATGTATTAATACATTTTTTAATAGATGCAACTTGTATTTGTGATTTTATTACTATGTTTGTAGTGTAGTAATAAAGATATGGAAAATTTTAATGTAGACGATTTGTTGGGAAAGATAATGTCGGAGATGGGAAATCAATCTCCTCAGACTCTATCTTCTTTATTTGAGCAAAGGTTGGCAGAGCTCAATATTAATCAAACTACAGCTGCCGAAATAATGGGGATTCAACATCGAGGACTAGTGGGAGTTTTAAATGGTACACTAAAACGCATCGATTTTTCAACCCTGAATAAATTATCTTCCTTTTTGCAATTGCCACAAAAAGACGTTCTGGACCTTTTCATGAATACTTTCAATGATCAGTACTCATTAAATGTCGACAAAGAAAAGGTAGATTTTATCAAAAATAACTTTGACTTAGCTGCTTTGAAAAAAGCTGGTTTTATAGAAGATATTGCTGACTTCAATGAAATTGAAAGTCGTTTGTGCGAGCTGTTTCGATTAAAAGATATTTTATCTTATAAACCTTCCGAAAAAGTTCCAGCATTTAGCGCTGGAAAAATAAAAAAGAAAAATAGCTATAGTCAAAGTGCCTGGTTAACAAAAGCTGAGGAATTACTATGTGAACTTGATAATCCCTATCCTTATGATCGAAATAAACTCATCGAGATTTTTCCTAAAATTAGATGGTTTTCGACCGATGTAAGTTTAGGGTTAAAGAATGTAATAACCCTACTATACAGATGTGGAGTTAGTGTGGTATTTATGCCATCCTTTTCAAATTTGCATGTAAGAGGGGCAACGATAGCAATAGGTGGTAAACCTGCAGTCATTCTAACTGATTACAAGGGCTTTTATGCAACGTTATGGTTTGCTTTGATTCATGAGCTTTACCACGTATTATTTGATTGGGAAGAAATAGTCCAAGGTAATTATCATTTAAGTATGGATGACTCTGATGATGCTGTATTGGTGCAAAAGGAAACGGAGGCAGATAATTTTGCTAGAAAGTATCTTTTTTCCAAGGAGAAGTCTGCTATGATAAAAAGATATTTAAATAATCATCCGGAGGTTGTGAAGTTTGCAAAATTTAATGATGTACACCCAAGTATGATTTATTTATTCGAAGCATTTGATGCAGGAAATAAACCTGCAAATTGGGTTAAGGCTCAAAAGTATAATGCGAGTGTCCCTGATAGTTTAGGAAAGTTAAATTCGAGTTGGAGTGACATTAAGAGTATTAACCAATACGTGACACGAAATAGAGAGATATATAATTAATTATGGCAAAGAAAAGTCTAAAAATTCATATAGGTCATAAAGAACAAGTATCTGGTCAGGAGGTCAATCTTGATAAAGAGGGGCTTTTACAATACCTGATTGAGTCAACGGAAGCCCTTGTTGATGAGAAGATTAAAGATGGTTATCTAGATCGAGAAAGTGAAAAGATATTACTAACTGGAGGCAAGGTAATTGATTTATCAGAGATTCAAAGGAGTCTCGATACATATTTTACCGTTGAGGCCACTGTCTATGAAAAGCGATTTCCACAGTCTTTTTATGATGAAATTTATCGACTGAATAAGTGGGAGATACCTAAGAATAAGACGATACGTAAATATGTTGTAGCCAGGTATACCAATGAAATTATATATATGAGGTTCACCAAAGATGGTTTATTGAAGTTACAAACGCTGAACCCATATGCTCAAAGGTTCATGCGTTCTTACAAGCACTTTCAGTTTTTAACTGACGAGGGTAAGATGATGTTAGATCAATTCATATATGAAGCTATTGAATCTATGATGGAGTGCACAACTTGGTATGAATTCAGATTGAAGTACGGACAGAAATATAATCTTAATGTTCAGATGAGATTATTTGAGGATGGATATAATTTAAATGATATGGGAAGTTAGCTGTAGGATAGTAAGAGACGATAAATAAATACGAAATAAAAAACTCAGGAAGATCCTACCCAACCTGAGTCCTTATAAGTTTTACTTTATCGTCAAATCAATCGGCTAGGATTGAAAAGAAGATTAGTAAATGTTGTTGCTATTAAAACGGTGCAAAGGTATGATTTGTTTCATCCAGTACCAAAAAAAATCCTAATTCTTCTTTTTCTGATTGATTTCATGGTCGCTTTTGAGCGAAAGCTGTGGTTACATGGGTATTCACAGCTAGTCAACTATGTCTGTTATATTGACTAATTGCTAGAGTTTTACAAATAATAGTGTACTATGATCGAAAGATTTAGACAAAAACAGATACGTTTCGACAAAGATAAAAACAAAGGAAGAGTTAAAGTCTCTCGTCTTGTCGCATTACTAGAAGGACATCCATATGAAGATAAGATATGGAAAGACTTCAATATAAAAGGTATAGAAAGTGAATATATTGTCGTTGGCAATATCGATCAAGTTTGTACCGTTTTGGAAAAGATAAAAAAAGAATATATTTCTTTCAACCTTAAATGTTATACGGAAGATGTTTTTTTCTCCCGAGGACAGGAAAAAATTGAGGGAGTTCCAGATCAAAATCCATTGATTTTTAACCTTAATAACTTTGTTAATGATGATGGCGAGATTGTAGATAAGGGACTTCAAGCATATGCTATTTATGATTCCAAAAGTCAGTTTTTTGAGACTTTCTCGATGGCAAAATATGCCAATATGCTTTTTGATAAAAAGCTAGATGCGCTTGCAGAACTCAATCTTAATTTCTTCAGGGGCCTGTCTGCAAAATCTCAGTTTAATAAATACCAAAGCTATCGCATGATAGAAAATGATGGGGAGACATTTGTTCGTGGAATTACTTCGTTAAGTTATAAGGAATACGGGGTTGATTTTTCATTTGTGAGTACAATGTTAATGCTGCATAAGTATATGAAAAGTAATCCTGGGAATAATTATAGGATAATATTTGCCGCTTTAAACGAATCCAAATTAGAAATTATTGTTTCTTCTGAGGGACTTAAAGATGCCGGAGATTTCGGTAAAATTAGTTCCGCTATCTCTATTAAGACCAACGATGTAGGGAAAGGTGCATTAAGTATAACACATATTATTAATGTCGTGGTCAAAGGCGGAGGGTTTTATTTGTATCCAAAAGACAATAAAGTAAAAAAGAAAAATATCTCTATAAATCATGGTAGTACGTCCGTTTCTAAGGCGTTTGAGGAATTGAGCAAATTGGATGATTTCTATGATTATGCAGACGTATTTGTCAAAGAGTTGAAAGAAGTTAAGGGTATCAAAACGCCCGATGATCTGAGGAAAAGGATATTACTTCGTTTTGCTCCTACATTAAGTAACTTGAAACCTCTAGAGAAGCAAATGAGTGCGATATTTGGTAAAGTTATAGGTAACGAGATAAAGGACTTTGCGTTTTTGCTCGAAATGTGTAAAAAAGCCGAAGAACTAGAAATTGATTACGATCTAAAAGACAGAGTAAGGATAGAAATATCAGATATTTTACTGAATAATAAGTAGAACTTAGAACATCTCGTTCTTTTTCAGGAACGAGATGCTGCTATAATTAATTTGCTATAAGCTTAGTTGAGCCAGCGTGAATTTACTTTGAAAGATTAAGACAATATGGAAGATGACAAAATTGGACTTCGAACTAGAATTTGGGAGGATTTATTCGATTCGAAAAAGTATGAGGAATTTTTATCTCTATACTTAGCCGCTAAGAGAAGGAACAAAAGCACATACAATGTAACGATTGCATTGGTGTCTGTTTTAGGAGCAGTGCTTACGTTTCTCTCCAAAGAACTGGATGTATTAAAAAACAGTGCTGTAATTGCTTGTTTGTTGATCATCGTTGTCCAATTAGCTGATAAAGCTCTACCAAATTGGTTAATTAGTGATGAGGAGATTAGTAAATTATCCGACTATCGCATTAAGTATGTAACTTTTTATGAAAAATTAGATCGACTGTGGTGCGAGTTTGAAAATGAAAGCATAAGCTATAAAATGGTCTTTGAACGGTATTTTGACTTAAGGCAGATGAACATTGAATTACAGCAACTAGATAATTCGGTTTTAATCAAAGTGAATAGCAATTTGCTTAAATTGGCTAATGAGCGAGCTCAATTACATATGGACAAACATTTTTATCAAATTTAATAATATGAGTAAGAAACCATCAACACCCCCGATTGTCAAAATCGTGAGACCTCCAAGTGGAGCTATTCCTTTATCTGGACAGCTTCCTACATCTAGAAATGCACCTCCTCCCGTTAAACCCAAAAAATAGATAGGATATGAGTAAGACGAATACCAATGGTCCGAAGGTAACAAAAGATACCCCTCGACCAAGTACGTATACAGAGAAGGGGCAATTGCAACCAAGTAGGAACAATCCTCCTCCTAAGAAAAAATAAAAACTATGAGATTTTCGCAAAGAATTGGTAAAACTTCAGTACGAGATCTGATGCAACTTGAATCCATCGATGAGGTGTTAACAAATCGGTTATGGAATGTTTTAGAGAGTTTTTTCAATGTTTTATCCGCTTATATTAATAGAGATGGTGGTTCAGAGAAAGGATTTTTTTTTATTCATGTATGGACAGAGTTTTATAATGAAAGGGCTGATAGGGTAAAAAGTTACAATAGTACTTCTTACTATAGTTTCAAAGATGGTCAATTCTCCTATTCACCTGTTTATGAATATGTAGAGAATTGGTTCTTTGATTCTGTATGGTACGAAAAATTAGATTTTATCGAATTTATAGCTGATTTTGCGTCAAGAAAGCCTAATTTCGGTTTTTCGGAGAAGACTAATGAAGCGTTGAAAAGAGAGATGTCGGCGTACAGATTAATCGATAATAAAATTGTACAAATTACCTCTGAAGTTGAAATTAACGAAATTGAAGCAGCAGTAGCTTATAATGGCAGTTCCGTTCGCACACATTTAGAAACAGCACTTAGGTATTTGTCTGATAGAAAAAAGCCAGATTATAGAAATTCAATCAAAGAGTCGATTTCAGCGGTAGAATCTTTTTGCAAGAAAATAACTAGAGACGATAAAGCTACCCTTGGTAAGGCATTAGCGAACATTGAGAAAGAACATCCACTCCATGCTTCACTAAAATCTTCATTTAGTACACTGTATGGATATACTAGTGATGCGTCTGGTATACGCCATGCTTTGATAGATGAAGGTAAAAATCCAACTTTTGAGGAAGCAAAGTTTATGTTGGTTTCTTGTTCTGCATTTGTTAATTATCTGAAAAGTTTGACTATTAATAATTAACTCGTTTTGTAATAGAATTGCAAACATAAACCAGCGGCTGCGAGGACTTTTAGTATATGCCATACTGGTAAATTCGTTCTAAAGTAAATTCTTTTATAGCATCCCGAACTGAATCTGGCACATGTTATCGTCGCAAAATTGTGCTAAGGGGGGGGTGTTAGAATGGAACTTAATTAAGCTCGGTAGCATTGTGCAAAGGCCTTAAATATGAGTATTAAGCCAAATATTAATGAATAAATTAATCATTGTTGGAAATGGTTTCGACATCCATAATAAACTACCAACAAAATACACTGATTTTCTAATCTGGTACTTAACAAATTGTTTTGAAAGTGAGTCCAGAGGCGATGGGAAGTTTAGAGAATTAGTACAATTATCCTCCCAAACACTCTCGTACAGCAATGGTTGTATAAGTGTAGAGAGTTTTAAAGATCTTGCGTTATGGCTGATCAATGATTTTGATTTTAAAACTAGTGAATATAGTCCAGACTTTCTCTCTAACAGAATAATGTTTAAGTATCAAATAGTATCAAAGTCAGAATTGTTTACACAGTTACTGTCTCATCAGTTCGAACGTAATTGGGTCGATATTGAGATGACTTATTACAAATTGTTAAAGCAGTGCTTATCTCAATTTAAGACGATTGGAAAAGAAAATGATGCAGAGAAAAGATTAACAAAGATTAATTCCGATTTTGAATTGTTAAGGACTAGTTTGCACGAGTATCTTAAGATAATTAGTGAAAATGTAGATGTCGAAAATAACTTCGATTACTGTGCCGAAGCTTCAATTGATCATAAAATTATCATTGATAAGCACCATTTAAAAACAATTCCACAAGAAGAATATGAAGATGGGAAGTACATAAAGCCAAAGGACGTTACTATATTAAATTTCAATTACACAGGCCTGCCATACAAATTAAATAGAAGGGTGTACAAGCACATTGATATACACGGATCAGTTAGGCACACACGCAGTCCCATAATATTTGGTTTTGGTGATGAGATAGACTCTGACTATCTAGAGATGGAAAAGACAAACAATAATGATTTCTTGACTTACATCAAATCCTTTGGATATTTCAATGACACCAATTACAAGGAGCTGATTGACTTCATTGATTCTGATTCATATGTAGTCTATATCTGGGGGCATTCTTGTGGGCTTTCGGACAGGACACTGATCAACATGATTTTTGAACATGATAATTGTGCTGCAATAAAACCCTATTATTGGCAGAAGGATGCCGATACAAATAACTATCGTGAAATCACTCAAAACATTTCTAGGCATTTTAAAAATAAACAGAAAATGAGGAATCGGGTTGTGAATAAAGAATTTTGCGTGCCTTTAGGTAGCCAACACTAATTTTTAACTTAACGCCTTGAAATAATGATCGCAAAATTGTAAATAAATCTAAGGCGAGGATTGTCTTTAAATGTAAATATTTATAGTTAAGGCTCCGCGCGGACGGTCTATAATTGGTTTAAAAAGGCAGCCCTTGCGTCCGCGAAGACTTTTTGTAAAATATGTATCTTCTTTGATTATTAGCGTTTATATAGTCCCTCTTTGGAAAAGGCTCAGCATGGAACACACGTAAAACGTGTGCACCAGCACGGGGCATTTATATAACGGTTTAATGTCCTAACTATTTTAGTGTTTCTAGAATACCTTGCGTCTAAAATATTATCCTCTGTTACATGTCGTTCACTAGGCACTTCAAACATTGAAGCGCCAGCTCGGGGGAATTGGCGTGCTATATGATGTGGAACATACAACATTGCACTCTTAGTTAATTATATGAACATGTTTTTGCGTATATTACTTATTATTGGCATATTGTGATATTACTAAAAATTATGAGAAGAATTATTTTTTTTGTGTTGCTCGGACTAGGCCTGAGCTCATGTCAAAAGGAAGTAGTAGTGGAAGAAAAACTCGAATCGTTGATGAGGGGCCAGAAACTTGCAGCCATTATTCCACCTGTTAGCAATCCTTCTGTCACATTGAGGAGAAGCAAAAATGTATGTATCAATTCAGCTCAAGCTAATTTTGATACTTTGTATGTAAACGGAAATAATACTAAAGTCCATACGACTTACATGGCTGATACCACAGTAGGTGTTCATTTGGATTACATGAGTACTGTTAACGGAATTTTGAGGTATAAATTCATTAAAGGAAATAGATATACGATTACTATTCCTGTAAAATATTCGGGAAAAGATAAAAGTGGCTTTCTTTCCGTTACTTCAAAGACATATATGCCTTATTTCAGTGCATTTACATTAAAGTCTTTGAATAGCACCAATGTGAAAGATATATGTATGAGCAACTTTTCAAGCTTAAAAACATCCAACGATCTTACAGTAAGCAGCAACTTTACTAATGGGGACGATATACCGGCCAATCAATCCAAAACCCACACTTTAACATTTGTAGCCAATGAATGCTTTGAATATATAGGATTTACGTTCTTGAATAATAGTAGCGATGACCCAAAGAGTGTATATGTAGGTAGTATCAAAATCGCTTCCGAACCTCTCTTACAATTTAATGGTGAAGAACTAATGTGTATTGACGATATTCAAACGATTTCTTATGGTGCTGCCGGATTTACAGTTAGTGATCCTGTCTACTGGCATACAACAGGTGATCTTGAAATTATTGGTAGTAACTATGGAGCCACCGTTCAAGTTAAAAGTATTGGTGGTAGCGGAGGCACGGTTGGGTTAAATTCGTGCTCCAATGCAGTAGATGCATCAAACATTAATTTTAATATTAAAGCCGGTAATACAACTCTAAATGGAACTATAGTTGGAAATCCGCTTATACAGTATACTGAAACATATGATTTAGATTATTCTATCGAGCTTAAAGACGGGTATACGGATTTCAATTGGACTGTATCTGGTTCGTCAAACGTTGTAGTGACAAAGCTTAACAACAATACTGCTCGACTGTCAGTTGTGGGTGTTGTTCCTTTCGGGACATCGACAAATATTTATTTAAGAGCCAGAGGAATTGGAAAATGTGGCACTTCTGTTAATGAGGTCACAAAAATAATACGTTTGGTTTACGATAGACATTGATTAACTAATCTAACCTTTGTATGACAGGGACCGGACAGAGATTGTAGAGACTGTAACGTAAACTGTGTCTCTAAGTTCATAATTAACTAGTTGACACAGTTTGCGTTATGCCCTCTCGACCCCCCCCCCCAGTTTTTGGCAATACCTTGTTATACGGCCGGCTTTCTTTTCTGTCGTCTAGTTGTAGAGAGATTTCCATTGTCCTTTTTTGAAATAAACGTTATTAAATTTCGGTGAGTGAAATACTAAATAAAAACTCCAAGCACTTCTATATGTTGTTGGGTTACTTGACAAAATATGATGAGTTGGTTGCTCCATATTAATTATAAGTCGTTCCGAACTATATGGTTTGGTCGTTGTAATTGTCCCCCGATATGTTTTTAGTATTCTTTCTTTGTCCGTCACGTAAAAGAAAATAGAGTGGTTGTCTTTTACTTCAAATCTGAAATTGTCGTATTGCCAGTCTGCTTGTCTGCCCGGAAAATAGTCACGGTTAACTATATATTGTCCGTAATAGGCTTTCTTTTTCAATTCCTTTTTTGATGTCAGCCATTGCGCAATACTTGATATCAAAACAAGCCCAATTATTCCCAGCCAAATTACTCCAAGTGTCGTTCTGAAAATTTTCTTTCTTGTCAGCAACCACATGACCAACAATAAGCCTGTCAGTGGTACAAGGATAAAAACGAAAAATAAACTAGAACCAAATCCCATTTATAGTCTTGTTATGCTGTCTGTGGTGTCGTAATCCAAGCCTGCTAAAACAAACAGATTATCACTTTCATAGCCTAATTGTAGAACTTGGACAGCCCAATCAACAAGTTTCTTGCTGTCAAAATGTGTCAAGCATCTTTCTGCTAAGATTTCAAGAGTCAGGTTATCGAGTGTCGTGGCCATAAGAACTTCTATTTATTATTATCAATATACCATTTTATATCCGCGATACTAGTAACTATTAGGTTTATTAAATCTCACCTTCTCCAATTAGATTATTAGTCTCGCTTACAAATCAGAATTAGCGCGGCCTAGAGAGTATTTGATCTTCAGGATGTCTGTTGTCAGGGCTTCCAATTGTAGATTTACCTCTTCCCCATCATCTGGACTCAAGCTTTTCCTTTCATCAGGAAGCAGATAGATATCAATGAGAGACCCCATTCCCCTGCCAATGTAGTTGTTCAAAACGATTTTTCTGTCCTTACCTCTTTGGATTAACTCAATAGCTTCTTTTGTACGCTTCGTCCATCCATCAACCGAATACTTTTCAAAGAAGAGTTGTAGCTATCTTCTTTGATTGTTAACGTTTATATAGTACCTCTTTGGAAAAGGCTCAGCATGGGACACGCGCGAAACGCGCGCCAGCTCGGTGTTTTATTTAATTTTGTTTAGATAACTTCTTGTGGTTTTCCATTTTGAACCAAACAATAAAAATTTCTTTGTATTTGTGTAAGATTTTGATTTTGTAACAAGTTTTCCATTATCAATTCTGTATGAAAATAATTCGTTTCCTTTAATTTTATACTTTAGATGATAATCGATATCTGATTCTTTTTTTAAATCGTAGTTATGATAATTTCCGACTAAAATTTCAACGATTGTTATACCGTCACTTTCTGATTCTAATTGACCTTTTTCTTTATTAAATTTTAAATAGACATTTTTGTCAACGATCTTATAAGTTCCAGTCAATTCTGTGTGTTGTAAATCGCCTGAAAATTTATATTCAAAATCGTTTTCATTTACAAAATTTAATTCCGTTATGAAAAAACCGAGTTCAGCTTTGTTTGAGCGATATTTTCCATTCAAACTTTTCGTGCTTGAGCAAGAAATTAGGGAAATAACTGAAAATATTAAATAATAGAATTTCATTTAAGCACGATGTTGGGAAAACTAGCATATAACAATTGTATTTGCTAAACTAATATACAGAATTCTTTTCCAATCTAGCCCTATAGGCGAAATGTGGATTAAGAAAGGAAGAGGGGAGTGTAAACCGAATGTTCTTTTTGGGATTATTGGCATATAATTGAAGTGCTTCCTCAATGCTTTTACATTCTATTATCTCGGATTCAAAACATTCAAATTCATTTTCATCTGTATCTGCATCTTTAAAAAAGTCAAATAATTCCTTTAGTACTTCGTCTAAATCTGGAAGTATGATACCTAGTGTCAAGAAATTTGAGTTTGTTTCCTTTCTAAAAGATATGTATTTATCTTTATAAGAAACGACTAGTTGTACGTCCTCTATTTGAAACATTTCCTTAAAAGCGGTAGCCGCAGAGGAAATGTTATTTTTAATGCTAATGTAACTTTCATCGCCTGACCAAATGCCCGATTCTTTAAGTGTTGCTGTTATTGGCGTATAGACGTTGTCATATACCAACGAAAACTTATCTTCTATCTGTTTTTGGAGTGTGTTGTATCGTAGCTTGCTCCTATAGTTGTCGTTAGGGCGAAGGGATTTTCTTTCATCATCCAGTTTCCCAAGCTCAGCACATATGGGGAGATATACTCTGATGTACTCCTGTTTATTTTTGTCTAAAAAATCAATAAAATCAAATATATTCTGTATTTCTTTTGGTATCATAAATGATTAATCTGTTGAATCACTAATTAAGGGCTATTACCGCGCATATGCATCTTTCATATTATCCTCAGATATCTTCAAAGAAAATACTGAATCAGCTTTGGCGTCACATGGTTTGGCCAGGGCGATTTGAAGTTCCAAGGCAGAAAACTTGCCTTTGTATTCCCTCTTTCTGAAAAAGGAGTGCTTACCGAATCGTTTGTATTAATATTTTTCATGATTGACTGCGGCAGCTAAGTCAACAATTTCGTTTGCGACTGAAAGTTGCTCACTCATTGACGATAGATATTCTTTAGAAAAAAAACTGGTTAAGCAAAAGTCGTTGTACAAACTATCCTGAATGGCTGCAATTGAATCTAGGAGAGTTTGAAAAATAGAACTAAGCAGTATCAGAGTGCGTTCATTAACATGAAAAGACGAACTGTCTCTTTTCCTGATTTCACCTTCCCATTGTGTATTTGTAATAAATTCAGCATCACTTTCGCTGTATACAATCGCCAAACCATGAAGAATAGAATTTCTGCACTTAAACGCCGGTTTAGCAATTCGTGTCCAAAGATTTAGTATTGCTTTCAGCTCAGGAACACTTAATTTCTCTGAGAATCTTCCTAAGTTGTCAATCAATACTGATATTGGCTTTGTATCTGTTGACGGCTTATGGCCTGTAACTGTTTCTTCATTCAACTTCCATAATACTCTTTCTAATCTGAACTCTATACTACCTGCTAACACAGCAATCGCACCTACCTCTTTCAGCCGATCGGGGCTCAACATATTTAGTAATCTTTCGGACTGGCTCATTAAAAAACTCTTTAATATTAACAATTATGTTTTTGAAATCTGGACATTACTTTGTATTTAGATTGTAATTAGCAGGTTGATTTAGTAACTGGTAGAACGACAAATGGCTATCTAAGACAATGGCTTTAATTTCTATATTCCTTCAAATTCTTAACCTGCTCGGCTAGATTTGTGACGACTTTAGTTAAGGGCTTGTGTTGTATTGCGTAATTCGTTATATACGTTGAGAGAAGCGGAAATTATGATTTAGATGTTTTAAACTTATCAATTATCATTCGTTTCACCTTATGTTTGTTTTGATATTTTAATTTTTCAGACCTACATATCCCACAACCCCACACTATATATTTAAAAGGTCGCTTAAACTGAAACTTGCTTATAGTTAATGGCGTATTGAAATTTTTGCAGTTTTCACAATAGCATTGGTTTCGTTCTTCGTATGGAATTTTTAAATACTCCATTTCGACAAATATCTTTAGCTCTTCTAATATAAAGTCATTTGCGTTTTCAAGTGTAAGGCCCGCATTGAATAAAGTAGAATTTTTATAATTCAGATAATCCAAGTCTTCATCTATCTCGAAAAATGCTATATATTTATTGTCATACCCACTTGCCGAAACAACTTTCAACATTTGACTGAATGCGTAATCAATTCCAATTTCTTTTCTGATTGCTTTATTTGCTATTGTTAAGGCATAACTTTCAATCAATTTGTCTTCGTTTTTTTCAACTTCAAGATTTAAATCTTTTACACTTCTCCAAAAATATTCTTCACGTTCTAATGTCGTGTCGTAATCTAAGCCTGCTAAAACAAGCAGATTATCACTTTCATAGCCTAATTGTAGAATTTGGACAGCCCAATCAACAAGTTTCTTGCTGTCAAAATGTGTCAAGCATCTTTCTGCTAAGATTTCAAGAGTCAGGTTATCGAGTGCCGTGGCCATAAGGACTTCTATTTATTATTATCAATATACATTTTATATCCGCGGTACTAGTAACTATTAGGGTTATAAAATCTCACCTTCTCCAATTAGTATGGGGCCTTCATGAGCTAGCATATTCGCCCTTTAGTCAGGTACTTTTTTAGCTCCTTCGCCATCAACAAACGAGCAGTCACAATCTGTTCAGATAAAGTTCGTCTTCCTGAATGATTTTAAAAATCATCGTCTAATAAAATATATCAATCTTCTCTAGTAACATCTTTTGCTTTTTTTATCATATCAAGAGGGATTGCCTTTATTAATCTGTAAACTTTCTCGGCTTTGGTTTTTGCTTTTCTCGTTTCGCAAGTATCTTCGATAAAAGGGGAGAGGATGCTTTTGTTCCATTCTATTGACTTTCCTTTGAATGCAATAGCTAAATCACCTTCTAAATATCCCTTAATTTGAGAATTTGTAAAATCGTCACCAACCTTGAAATTCTTATCTAGTATTAAGATGCAGTACTGAATGAAATCTTTTTTCTCTATTACTTTCCCAACCTTCCCCAATCGCTCAGAGGCAATTTCTTGCACAGAAGAGGGTAAATCCTTGAACGCAGGCATTCTCATTTTAGGATTAAATACTTTGGACGGGTCAGCTATAAAGATTTTTGCTACAGATATCAATTCTTTAACATTGAGAACTTCTTTCTCTGGAATTACTTTCTTGTATTTTCCCTCTTTTAAACCGCCTAACTTTTCTACGTCACTATATTCTAATCCGTAATTTTTCCTTAGCCTTTCTAAGTTCTGAAGGATAATTTTATATTCAATCATTTTAAAAATCGAATTATAATTTTGAAATCGATTATTTTATATTTACCTTTGTTTTAGTTACATAAGCGACTTATAGAGTAGGGGTGTCAAACCGCTACTTTTTACGATGTCACTCATAGCAGAAAACCGCTAATTTTCCATATGAGTTGATCGTGGGTTCGCTATCTATTGGATTTTACTATCTTTGCAGATATAGTCCAGTAGGGCGAATTCCATGTCAGACTCTGTGGAACCATGATTTCGGTTATGGTGGTCCTAGCGGTACCTCTGTCAGAGCTTTGGGATTCGCCCTATTGGTTTTTCTTAAACCAATTTTGCTATCTTCAAACTTCTTGGGTGTATTCGTATATAACCAGTTTAAATGATTATGATACGATTAAAAACCACTAAAAGAACACCCAAAGACCTGATTCATAATCAATGTCATTGGCGACTCTATTTACAATTAAAAAAGAACGTCATTCGCGCTCCCGAATGATAGATTACCGTATTTACAGATAATAAAAAGGGAGAAGTAGCGAGCTTTAATGGCGTCAATGCTCATATGGCTGGGACCCTGAACCAAGTTCAGGGTGACGAATAATCAACGATGATGACGTCAATGCTCATATAACTGCGACTCTGAACCAAGTTCAGGGTGGCATCGAAAAACAGCGTCTTCCTTCCTTACTTTAATATGTCTGTGTATTTCCGACTTCCTTTACTATAGAAATAGCAATCTGCTCTTGCTAATTCAATTGGTCAGTATACTTTATAGTTTGCACTTTAAAGGTAATCTGATTTTTCCACGAAAGCAAGACCGTTACATATTATTTTCTTTATTTTTCTTAGTAAGGGAGGTTTGGTTTTTTATTAAGTTATTAGTAACTGGTAATTAGTGACCAATAACTAGTAACGAGTTGGGAGTATGACTTATCTACTCCATTACCAATTAAACCAACAATTATGAAGCATTTTTATGCTAAGGGGAGAGCTATTTCCTATTATGAGGTGTTTAAGCAGTCGCTAAACACCCTCACAGGTACTGTTTTTTCTTATCTTGTCATGTCGCTCAAGCCGCGAACTGGCTTGTACTTTTCCCTTGATGAAAAAGTACACAAAAACCGACCAACGGGAGCTCATCCGAAGGATAAATCAAGACTAGGGCGATATTTCGCTAAAATCGCAGATATCAGCCTAAATATCTCGGAGTCATTTCACTCCGTTTCATTTCGTCGATCTTTTTTAAACGGCTTCTATCACAATTTCTTGACGCGATATCGCCCAAGGTCATTGAAGAATGGCGAGGAAGGGAATTCAAATCTCAGGACTGAAACTTTAGGTTCCATCACAAATTACCTCCAAATCTATTTTCGGGCCAAGCTCGTGATATATTTCATATTGCTGCTAGCAACGATTTTGTGTTTCAATATGTTTACCCATGCCCAAGAGCTGCCCGGCAACCAAGGGGCAGCGACCGGGCACGTCCAG
Organism: Sphingobacteriaceae bacterium DW12; assembly: GCA_000783305.1. Taxonomy (GTDB): domain Bacteria; phylum Bacteroidota; class Bacteroidia; order Sphingobacteriales; family Sphingobacteriaceae; genus Sphingobacterium. The sequence goes on from JROE01000018.1 coordinate 16,624, forward strand.
CAGCCGAGGACGGTACTTCGCGGTGAAGTACGCTCGGCTGTCGATGGGCGTCCCATAGACGGGGCATCCATCAAGGTAAAAGGAGGAAAGGAGAGCACCATCACCGACGGCAAAGGAGCCTTTAGCCTCACCACCTCCTTATCCACCGGAAAGCTGACCGTATCCCACCTGGGCTTCCTGGGCAAGGAAATCCAGTACGACGCACAGGCCTCTGAGCTGCATATCGCGCTCGTACCTTCCGACAACATGCTGGAAGAAGTGGACGTGGTCAGTACCGGCTACCAGAAGATACCCAAGGAGCGATCGACGGGGAGCTTTGAATTCGTGGACAACAAGCTCCTCAACCGAAAGGTATCGCTGGATTTTATTTCCCGATTGGAAGACGTAGTCCCGAGCATCTCCACCGTCAAGGTATATGATGAGAATAGAGGGGTGCTCCCCAACTTCAACATCCGGGGTATCAGCTCTATTCGTTCCAGTTTCTGGCCACTGATCGTGGTGGATGGATTTCCGTACCATGGTAACTTCAACAATATCAATCCGAACGACATCGAGAACATCACCATCCTCAAGGATGCCGCTGCCAGCTCGATATGGGGTGCCCAGTCGGGCAATGGCGTGGTCGTGATCACGACCAAGAAAAGCAAGATGGGCAAAGGATTTAGGCTGTCGTTCAATGGCAATACCACCGTTGAGGCCAAACCCGACCTTTACTCCTTTCCACAGATCGGCACATCAGATTACATCGATATAGAGCTGCTACTCTTCGAAAAGGGGTACTACAACAGCCGGATGTACAGCGAGGAATACGGCATGACCCCGGTCGTGGAGTTGTTGAAAGAGCATAAAGAGGGGCATATCACGGACGACGAGCTCCGTTCCAGGATAGATGCGCTACGCGGTATAGACATGCGGGACGATTTTAGCAAATACATCTACCGCAGAGCGGTCAAGCAACAATACAATGTGCAACTTTCCGGTGGCACGGACAAGGTGTCCAATATATTTTCCCTTGGCTACGACAAGCAGCTGAAGGATATCGTGACCTCCTCTGCGCAACGGATCAATGTTCGGAGCCAGACCACCTTTAAGCCGATAAGCAGGCTCGAACTGAATCTCGGTACCCATTTCAGCAATTACAGCACACAAGAGTCGCTGTATCCTGTACGGTATAATGAAATGGGAAGGGGGTACGGCAACTATCCTTACATGAAGCTGGCAGATGCCGCAGGGAATCCTTTGGCGATAGAGAGTACGGGACTTAATCGGGATTTTAAGGATACCGTGGCACAGGGACGTCTGTTGGACTGGGAGCATCGTCCATTGGCCGAACTGAACGAGTCTTCGGTCAAGATCGATGATAGGGAAGCGATGCTCTCCACTGGGATAAAGTACGGTATCCTGCCCGGGCTGGACGCTTCCTTGCTGTACAACTTCAGGACCGTGAGCAATAAGCGCGACGACTGGAAGGGTATCGGGAGTGTGATGCAGCGCGTGATGATCAATTATTGGGCTTCGTGGGATGATAATTCGGTCAAGTGGAATTACCCTTTGGGGGATTATCTCGTGACTTCGGACAAGAAAGAAGATGCGCACCAAGGTCGCTTCCAATTGGATTATAATCGGGTACTTTGGGATAAGCATGAAATAAATGCACTAGCAGGGGCAGAAATTAGGCAATTGAGACAGAAGACACATGTCTCCGAATATTTTGGATACGATCCGGAGACACATTCATTCCAGTTTGCCGACCTATTGACCGATTTGCCCTATCTCGATGGACGGCGCGGCGTCAAGAGGATCATCAGCGTCGCCCAGATATCAGAGACCGTGAATCGGTTTACCTCCTATTTTGCGAACGTAGGCTATACCTATGATAGCAGGTACATCGTCAATGCAAGTGCCAGAAAAGATGCCTCCAACCTATTCGGTGTGCGCACCAATGATAAAGGGCAACCTTTTTGGTCTGTTGGTGGGGCATGGGTGGCATCGCAGGAAGGTTTTCTGACCGAAGGACCGTTTGCGTTGCTCAAGTTAAGGGCCACCTATGGCAAGAACGGCAATGTCAATAATACGACATCGGCCTATCCCACCATGATGCGCGCCTCCCAACCCAATTTTCTATCGGGTCTTCCCTATGCTTCCATACAGAACCCGCCCAACCCCAATCTCCGCTGGGAATCTGTGGGCATGTTGAACCTAGGCTTGGATTTTGCAACGAAGGATGCTCGCCTGCGGGGATCGGTCGAATATTACCTCAAAACTCCCAAGGACCTGATCATGGAGGCGCAAATCGACCCGACAATGGGATTTCAGGTGCTGTCCATCAATAGTGCAGACCTTAAGGCCCAGGGGGTGGACATCTCCTTGAGCTCAAAAAATGTAAGCCACAAGGATTTTGAATGGAACACGGATCTGGTATTTGCGTACAACCGTACCCGTGTGACCCGCTCGTACATCGAGAACCCTATCGGCAGGAACTATAGGACCGGGGCGTACTCGGCGCTATTGGGTGCCATAGAAGGCGAGGACCCGTACGCCATAGTGACGTACAAATGGGGTGGCCTAGATCCGCAAACGGGAAGGCCCCGGGGATATGTCAATGGGGAGCTGTCTACCGATTATAGTGCCATCGTCAATCGGACGCAGCTGAAGGACATGGACTTCTTAGGATCTACGAGGCCACTCTATTTCGGGTCTTTCAGGAATAGCTTTCGGTATCGGAAGTGGGATATTTCCGTCAATATCAGCTACCAACTTGGGCATAAGTTCGTGCGCAAATCCATTGACTATACGAGTCTACTGGGACATAGTGATTATGCCCTGCGTTGGCAGAAGCCAGGGGACGAATTGGTTACGGACGTTCCGGCGTTTACGTATCCTGCCAATAGCTATGCAGATGAGTTCTATAAATACTCCAGTGCGCTCGTGACCCCGGCCGGACAAATAAAATGGCGGGATATACAGCTAGGGTGCAATCTGGATAACAGCTTTTTAAAAGACCTGAGACTATATGCCTACGCAGCCAATATCATGACGATATGGAGAGCGAACAAATTGGGCCGAGATTCCGAATTCGGCAACAACCCGCCAGATCCTTTTGCACTCTCCATCGGACTGAATTTTAACCTCTAAACCAAATAGTTATGAAGCATTATATTTTACTGGTCACGGCACTGAGCCTGATTTCTTGTTCTGATTTTCTGGAACTGAAGCCCGACAGAAAGATGGATATCCCCAATACATTGGCGGACTGTGATCTGTTGTTGAACGATTACACCGCAATGAATGGCAGTTATCCGGCCCTGACGAGCCTGATGGGCGAGGAGTTCTATATGAGTACCGAGGACTGGCAATCTATTCCGGATGTAGGCGATCGCCTGTCTTTTATATGGTCAGATGATGCCCCAACGGCCAACGTCAACTGGGTGGGGCCTTACAGGGCCATCTATATGGCCAACCAGATACTCCTGGTCTGTGAGGCGTTGTCCGAAGAGGAGCGTGCATCTGAATATGGGCGCATGGTCATGGGGAATGCTTACTTCTTTAGGGCCTTTGCCTACCAACAGCTGTTGGAACTGTATTGCCTACCTTATGATGGGACAGCGACTACCCAGCTGGGATTACCGTTGAAGCTGACACCGGACCTCGCACCTACCGAGGGGCGGGCGCCGCTTTCGGAGTCTTACGATCTGGTGATCAGGGATTATGAAAAGGCCATCCACCTGCTTTCGGCGTCATCTGTGGCAAAGAGCAGGCCCAACAAGACGGCTGCCTATGCAGGCATGGCACGCCTGTACCTCGATATGCAGGATTACGGGAAGGCCTATAGCTATGCCGATTCGGCCTGGACGCTACAACCCACGTTGATGGATTACAACGGACTGGACCTGTACGATGAGATGTCCATCCCTAAGAACAACAGCGAAATTATTTTCACCGCACTGACGAATTATTCGGGAGCTATCGGACCTTATTCTTCCAGGATCGATAGCGATTTGATCGATCTCTATGAGCCATTTGACCTGCGGATGCAGGTCTATTACCAATATAATTACTTCGATCCAGGAACCTACGGTTATAAAACGAATTACGACCAGAGCTATATCGGACTGTTTATCGGTCTCACCAGTAGCGAAGTCCTGTTGATACGTAGCGAATCGGCCGCAAGATTGGGAGATGCTCTACAGGCGCGCAAAGATATCAACCTGCTTCGTAAATATCGTTTCGATAACGGCAGGTATGCCGACGTTGACTGGGAGGATAGCCAGTTATTGCCTGAAATCCTGAAGGAACGGCGTAAAGAGCTGATATTCCGAGGGAGGCGCTGGGCCGACTTGAAGCGATTGAACAACGAGGTGCCCACACAGACCACCGTAGCGCGTATCATAGACGGGATACCTTACAGGTTGGTACCGCATAGTCTCAAGTTTGCGGCCCTGATACCGGAGGTCGTGATGCAATCCAATCCAAAGATCGAACAGAACAAAAGATAGTACAGCTATCGTTTAAATTTTAACGTACCACACATGAACGCCTCATCGGCATATCGCTGACGATGGCTTCATGAGCTAAAAAATAAATATTCCAATGAAAAATTATATCATTATCACCTACTTACTACTCTGCACATGGCCTTTATATGCCCAGCACGATACCAAGGTAGACCTGAGCCAGAGACTGGCCATAGGCGCAGACCTGCCGGATATGCCTGCCATGGAAGTCCTGAATTTCGAGGACGGTACCGTCGATCTGGACGATTATCGCGACAAGGTCGTGATCCTGGACTTTTGGGATACCTACTGTGCCACCTGCATCGAATTGATGCCCCATGTCAAGGAAGTACAGAAGACGGTAGGTGAAAAAGCCCAGATATTCACGGTCACTTGGCAGTCTCGGGAAACGATCGAAAAATTCTTTGCCAACAACAGGTATCTCAAGGAAAAGAATGCCTACCTGCCTACGATCGTATCGGACAAGTTGCTCAAGGGGTATTTTCCACATCGAGGCGTACCGCACACGATCTTTATCTATAAGGGAAAGGTCAAGGCGATCACACAGTTTGACTATATCCGGCCAGAATATATCGACAGATTGATACAGACGGGAAGTTTGGACATCCCGGTCAAGGACGATTTCAATACCATGACGGTGATCCAAGAGAAAGGCGACCTAAACCTCAAGGGGAAGGTCTTGGTCACTGGATACCAAGAAGGGCTAACGCCTAAAGGTGGATTTCCGACCGTCAAGGATACCACTTCGGGGATGTACGTGACCAGTATCACCAACTTCGGGAAACTGGACGCCTTCATCATGTTGTTTACCGAAATAGCGCCCACCTCCTTTCTTTGGGTTCCGGGACGCATCGAGTGGCATGTACAGGATCCAGATACCTATGCGTACAAGGAGAATACGATAGGTCCCACCATATGGCAGACCAAATACGCGATATGCTATCAACGGTTCAGCCAAGATACACTGCCCAAGCGGGAGATGGCCAGATTGGCAGTGGCCGATCTCTCGTTCTTTCTCGGGGTCAACGTGACCCAAGAAAAGAAAGAAAAAGACGTCCTTATCATCCAGAAGACCGATCGGCCCAGGGTAGGAGCGGTAAAGCCCGTAAGTGGTGCCCGAATCGAAGGAGCGGACAATCTGACTTTCATCTTGGATTACTCCAAGAAATATCCACCCGCTGTGGACGAATCGGGCTTTATGGAAGTCATCGACATTCCAGACTATTCTTCACTTGCGACGCTGAACCAGCATCTGCTTTACTATGGATTGGAGGCCGTACTCGGAAGACGAACGATAGATGTGATGGTCATCCGGGAAACCCGATAATCACAGAAGAGCGCACCGAGGGGGTGCGCTCTTGATAACAAAGCTCATGGGCATATCTATGGGGTATCCCGCAAGAGTACACTGGCAGTACTGACTTTTTTATTCAAGGCCGTAACCATCTCGTTCCTCAGCGGAGTGGTGATGATGGGCTTGTTGTTGACGTCTGCACTTGTATATATCGCGCATATATGCGCCGCACCTACACATGTAGGGGTTGTCACTAAGGTGTAGTCATTGGGGTCCGTTGGGTCTCCTCCTGCTACTAATTGGAACCAGGGCATATCGTTGTGTTTTAATGGTGAACAATTTGTTTTCAGAAAGGGCGCCTTTGCGGCGCCCTTTTGTCGTAAGGTTTTTGGCCTTACTTACGGTGTTGTCCTTAATTGGACATTTGGACCACTGGAGTTGGTATTTAAGGCTGTGATCATCTCATTCCGGAGTGGAGTGGTGAGTACAGGCTTGCTGTTTACGTCAGCACTTGTTTGGATAGCACAAATATGATTTGAACCTCCACAACTTGGTGCTGTTACCAGATTGTAATCATTGGGGTCGGTAGCGTCCCCATTGGCTATTAATTGGAACCATGCCATAATAATGACGGCTTTTATAGATCAAAAAGCCATAAAACTTTAGTTTACTGAATAATTGATTATGTTTTGCTACGTTGTTAGACTGGTGTAGCACCAGCATCAATAATGGTGAATGTGGCAGTTTCCCTACTGCTTGACTTTCTTTTTTTCTTGTACCCGCCTCCCGGGAAATAGGGCAAATTTTCTTTTGTACCGTTTCATTTGTTTAGTTGTTAGTATTGCTAATTGCTATTGTGCGGCTAATAGTATTGGATTTTTGGAGTATACCGCCATGGGCTTCGGTTCATGGCGGTATAGAGGACGATCATACCATAGGCTATACGTGATACTTGATCCAGATGGCGAGTTGGTTGGCTTCACTCATCTGCTGCGCACCGATGAGATGCTGGGTCGTAGCTGATTTTTCCAAGATGACATCCTTGACCGTTGGTTTTTTCTGCTGCTGGGCGACTTGCTTGTCAAAGGCTATTAACGAACGCTGGGCCCAAGCATCTGCAATGGCATGCGCCAAGGTACTTCGGAAATTTTGGGACAGGGATGCTAATTGCGTTTCTTGGCTCTCGGTGAGTGCAAAGGATGCATCCATCCAAGCGACAAAGTCTTGTCGGATGGCATGTACTTCGGCAGCGAGTTCAACGGCCGAAAGATTCAAGATGGCGGACTGCTTCTGCGCAACACCCGCGTTGTCAAAGAGGTACTTCATGTGTTTTCAATTTAGTAAGTCGTAAAAGAAGGGATTGTAACTAGGGGAATCAAGGAGGCAAGTGTTCCAATATCAGTGAGTTGCACTTTTTCGCAACTCAAAAGCTGCTTTTTAGCATCGAGTTGCTTTTTTATGCAACTCACATTTTCGATTAGGTGGGAGGAGGGAGGCCCCTTCTGATTGGTCTTTCATGTAAGTAAACCACCGTCTTTTGAATAAAATTTAAAGTTAAATGTTGGTTGATATAGCTTTATTTTATACCTTAATGGAAATATTTGAAAATAACGACCTGCCTAAGCGGTCCTACTAATTTTATCAATACATAAGCCGTATGGATCTAAATTATTATGCAAGACATATCTGGAGATGGCTTTATAAATCGCTTTTGATAGCAAGTTGCTTTATTGTCGTGGCATATGTCATTAATGCAAGGGCTGGTTTATTTGATTTTCAGGAAAATTTAAGCAACCCGGGCTTTGTGGATATCACAGCAGGTACGGCCGTGATCCTGCTCTTTTATGTAATCCTCATCTCGTTGGTCGTGCGGCTTTACTTCGAGACGGACAAGTCGCGCGGATTCTATACCTTTCCGAAGTGGGTACAGCAACTACTTTTGGCCATATTGGCCAGTAGTCTGGTGATATGTATCAACTGCCTGATCTTACAGATCTTATTGGGGCGCAAAAACCATGATATCCTTTTTTCGTCGTACTGGTATACCGATTTCTTGTATTTTGCCCCTTTTCTCGTGGGCTATATCGTCCTTATCTATCGCTATCCCACACTCATGATACCACCTGTGAAGGTGATGCAGGTAGAAAATGGAGTGGTGACGGATGGCGAGCAGCTGGTGGAAATAGAAAAGCTAGCGGGTGATTTGACAAAGGAATACCTACGTCTATGGCGACAACAGCGCAATCCTCAGGTGCTCTTGGTCTATCTAAAAGCCATCTTGCCAGGGTCTCCGGTCCAGTATCAGAGTGAGGTGCGCTTTTTTGACATTGTGTTCATGGAGACTACAGCAACGGGCTTGATACTGTACCTCTTGAATGGGCAGACCTTACCTACTAAAATCAAATCGGCACAAATCGACGAATGGGTTTTAAAGGATTGGTTTGTCAATACGTCGAGGAGCTTCTATACGAATATGCTGTATGTGAAGTATCCGTTGGACAAGATTAATTATCCAAAGTCGGGAGCGGATAGGCTCTTGACTTTGCATGATAACTTGGTGGCCAGCTTTTCAGAGGCTTTATCCCCGAAAAAGCTGCATACGCTGCTGCTGGTATCGCGCCATCAGGATCAAAAAATAAAGGAATTTTTGGAGAATATAAATCAATTGGGATACAGCGAATGGGGTGCATATGTGCTTAAGGATTAGTTCGTTGTTTTCTATTTCATGAACTCAAGCCTTAAGAGGTATTGCTTGAAAATAAGGGAGGGCAGTTCGGCTATGACGCTGCCTAGGGAATGCTATGCCAACATTTAAATGGGGAGGGCAGTGGCATGTCGGTAGGCGATGGCAGTATCAGGGTTTCGGCATAGGCTGCCAACCTATCACATCATGTTGCATGTAGTAAAGCGTATCTATGGCCTCCTCGAAGGCATCTACCAGCTATTGTCCCAGCTAGCACTCACCAATGAGCTGCTCCAAAGACAGAATGAGCTACTGGGCCAATTGCTCCAGCAAGCTCCACCATCAAAAAATATGAACCTGCAAGAGCGTCTTTTGGACAATACCGACCTGAAGCATATCTTGAAGATAGCGGATACAAAGTTCTTTCAAGTGAAGAAGTTATTCAAGACTTATCGTTTGGATAATAAGGACTATTATCTGCTGGACGAAGTGCTGGATACGATTCAGGAGCATAAGCAAAGTTAGCAGGAGCTTGGGTAGGTGCGTTAATCTACCCAAGCCACGTTCACTATACGATGAGCCTACAACGAGCCTACCTCGACTATACCTTCACTATACGATGAGCCTGCAACAAGCCTACCTCGAGTATACGATGAGCCTATCTATACACTTGCTAGGTACTACGATCACACAATGAAAATCCTATCATCGCTATAGGAATAGCCTACCTCGCTTTGCGAAAGAACAACCTACGGCCGCCAGCGAGGACAGATACGGCAGGAATTTCGATACCCACTACGCACATCTCGATATTAATTACCAATCCCTGAATTCGCTATCCTTCATAATCCACCTATACTCTTCGTAATCATTCTCAACTGATTACTATGCATTGTTTTATCTGATTTTATCTCAACTTTTGTGTTAGCAAGTCGGTCAATGGGCGCCCGGATGGATTTGTATAATTTATTGTTTAACACAGATTTCTAAAACCAAGAAAAATGGCAAAATCAAGAGACAATGTCGTGATGCAAGGGGCATCGGGCAAAATTGGAAAAATGTTGGTCTTCCGCCAAAAGGGCGATCAAACGATTATCGCTAGGACGGCCAAAAAGCGACCAGACGGAAAGCCGTATACGAGCGATCAGCTAGCGGCACAGAATAGATTTGTAGATGCCTCGCTATATGCGAAGAAGGCTATCAAGGATGAATCGCTAAAGGCGCTGTATCAGGCGAAGGCGAATGTCAACCAGTCGGCCTACAATGTGGCCTTCAAGGATTTTTTCACACCGCCGTCGGTACGTCGGTTGAACGACCTGGAATATACCGGACAGATAGGGGATGAGATCACGTTCTTGGTGAAGGATGTACTGATGGTGACGACTGTCAGTTTTGAGATTGTCGACAGTAGCGATGTGGTTATCGAGTCGGGTATGGCGGAAGCCATGGATGATGCAGGTGTGGAGTGGAAGTACAGCACTACGGTAGCGAATCCGGGATATGCGGATGCCTTGTATCGGATTACCATGCTAGATACACCTAAGAATATCACGACCGTGATCAAAGCTTATGGTGCAGATCTGGGATAGTGAGGGGTGGTGATGTCGGGTGGAGGGAACGCCACCCGATGTTATCGGACATCTAACCCTTAATCTGACTACGCCAATCTCCATACGAATATCTAACGACTAACATAAAATGATTAAACTCAATCGAGTGGCACAAGGGAAGCAAAGTACCTTGTCCATGCTTTATATTGACCAAATATTTGTGTGCTACGTCTTGGAAGATGCCGTCAGGCCTGAAAAGATTAAGCATGAGACCTGCATACCGGAAGGGAGCTATACTCTTGCGCTTAACCGAAGTGCGGGGATGAACACCCGATATCAGAAGGACTATCCTCAACTCCATCAGGGCATGGTGGAGGTCACGGGTATCCAAGAGTATTCCTTGGTATTCTTCCATACAGGTAATGCACATACGGATACCAGTGGATGCTTACTGGTGGGGGATTCCTTTAAGATGGTGGATGTCGACTATCGTGTAGAGGCATCTGTCAAAGCCTACAGAAAAGTGTACCCACAGTTATTGAAATGCATCCGGCAAGGGGAGGTGGAGATGGTGGTGCAAAATCATCGATTGTACATGGAGTAAGGGATTTAGGCGCTTCAATCGCAACGATTCTAGTTTCTTATGGTCGCTGGAGCCGCGACAGGGCTTTTACTTTCTTGCTTGATCGATCCTAGGCCGTGTTTGGGAATAGTGCAGGGTGAGCGTATAGTCGGAATACGAGGTCGTCTTTTGAGATAATGAGCAATTTCGTCGCTGCGAGGAGGTGAAGACGAAGCAATCTAGAAAATTGCTTCACGCCCTCTCATATTCTTGGCTTCAGTTCGCAATGACGATGTTTATCTTTTAACACGCACTACATAGATCTCCATACGATGTACTACTGTCTAAATTCTATTGACGCAATACGCTCATCTAAATACTAATATCTAACTACTAAATATTAAAAAAATGAATATACTCAGAAAAATAAGACAGGGGCTGCGGGATGCAGCTCAAGTCATCATGATGGCGCCAATCAAGTTGCCCTCAAAGGTGGTGGCGGTGGCTCGCTATGTCGCATTGGCGATTGGTATATTGGAAGCGCTGGACCCTGAGAAAGAAGAAAAGAAGTCAAGGAACAACGAAGGAGGATTGCAAAGTGATGGTTCAAATGGAGAGGAGGTGCCAGATGAAACCCAATGATATCCGTATAGGGGCGCTAGGGGGGACACTTTGCTCCATATGGGCCAGCATATCTCTAGGAGATGTGGCGCAGACAGCCTTGACCGCAGCGCTGGGGACTGTTGTTAGTTTTGGGATTGGGCGTCTGCTGGGCGCGCTTTTCAGACGAAAGTAATCACCCTTTCAATCTATGGATGATCGTATAGACGGGATAGATAAAGAGGAAGAAGCCGCTTAAAACATATGGTTTAAGCTGTATGATGTTAGAAAACGAATAGGTTGATGGGTGTTTATAGTTGGTAGAGAGCGCTTGACGAATAGTCGGCGCTCTAAAGTAGGACTCCTAACAATATTTCGTAGGAAATTACGACAGAAAGTGATAACTTGTTCGCCGATTGACTAATCAATAATTCCAAAATCAAAAGAGGTGTTACAGGATTAATGAAAACTTAATTTCAACTTGATGTTTTAGTGATATTGAAAGCTTTCTTTTGCCCGAGGATTCGATTTGACCTATACCCGAAATGAAGAAACATATACTTGACTTGAATGATGAGCAGTTTGATTCGCTTCTTGGCGGCAGCGAGGCGGTCTTCAGGCTGGTATTCGAACGATACTATAGGTCTCTATATCACTACTCATGCTCCATGCTGAAGGATGAATTTGAGGCTGAGGAGGTCGTCCAAAATGCATTCATCCAATTGCACAGGTCCATGCATGGACTCGAAAATGCTTCAGGTATATATCCCTACTTATTCACGATTACCAAGCGATTGGTGATATCGGCCTTCCGAAAGAAAGTGGTCGAAGCTAAAAGAAGAGATTTGAGCGATCGCCCCTGGACGGAAGCTTGTAACCATACACATGAGTCGTTACAGCAGAATGACCTCCAACAATTGCTGATTGGCTTCGTAGACCAATTGCCTGACAAGCAAAAGGAGATATACATGTTGAATAAAATTCAAGGATATTCCTATGAAGAAATTGCTAAAGTCACCGGGAACTCCAAAAATACCATTAGGAATCAACTGATTACAGCCTCCAAAAAGATTAGGTTGCAGATCGCAAAATACTACTTACTATTTATTTTTTGATTTTTTTTCAAATAGACTAGTCCTCCTGATTGTCGCGCAGCGTTTATAGACCAAACTAATTGCAAAGACATTGGAGAAACAGGTATTAATTGAACTAATAAGTAGATTTCGCGCTGGAACAATCACGGATTCGGAACTCGATATCCTAAAGCAGTTCATGTCCGAAAATAAGGAAGAACCGTTGCTGATCGAGGCATTGGAAGCACTGGCTACCAGGGAAGCAACGGTAGAGATGGCACCCGAACGTAAAGATAAAGTCTATTCGGAAATCATGAAGGCCAGAGATACTGTTAAAAAGACTACAACTTTCTGGACCAAAAGACATATTGCAATTGTGGCCCTGACGGCAGCAGCATTGCTATTGGCAGTTTTCAACTTTTGGATAGATGTTGAGGAAACTGACCAAATGGTGAGCGCTCCTGCGTCTGTACAATCTAATAAGATAAGTCCTGGCAGTGCAAAAGCTAAGCTGGTGTTGGACAATGGTACAACCTTGAATCTCGAAATGCTTAGCAACGATACCACACTACTACTTGACGGCTACCAAATCCATAAAAATGCAAATGGTGAGTTGTCATACGTTTTGTCGGCAAATGCTGCCCTTAATAAAGAGGTGTACAACACGATCATCATACCCAAAGGTGGAGAATACAAGCTTAACCTTCCTGACGGTAGTACTATCTGGGTCAATTCGGCCTCCAAGCTTAGGTACCCATTGCGTTTTAAGAAATCAAAGCGTGAGGTGGAGCTGGAGGGAGAGGCCTATTTTGAGATTGTCAAGCTGAAGGATGAAAATAGAAGCGTTCCTTTTTTTGTGTATACAGGCCAACAGACACTCGAGGTACTTGGTACATCATTTAATGTAAATTCGTATGCGAAAGCGATCCATACGACACTTGTCGAAGGTAAGGTCAAATTATCCTATCCCAATACCGAATCTCATTATTTGAATCCCAATCAACAGGCTGCGTATACACCAGACGGAACAGCGGTGCGTATTAAAGAAGTGGATCCATTTTATTTTGTAGCATGGAAGAGCGGCTCTTTCGCTTTTGAAAATGCATCTATAACGAATGTGATGGAAGTACTTGGTCGCTGGTACGAGGCAGATATACACTACCAAGCAGATGTACACAACGTGAAATTCTCAGGGAAAATATCCAAATATGAAGAGATCGAGAAAGTGTTAAAATTGATTGAAATAACAGGAGCAGTGAAGTTTAAAATTGAAGGAAGGAGGATTATTGTGATGAAATAGATCCACTCCAAATATGAATCAATAAAAAGTAATCAGGAACGTTGCAACCGTCCCTGATTAGTATGAAATTGATTTTCGACTGATAGTAAGATGATTATGAACATATCAACCGAATGACAAATGTATAAAAAAATAACCTCAACCTTCGATTATGGAGGTGTTTTCCATCGAAAAAAAATAGTATTATCGATGAAACTAGCATTACTATTAATGGTGGCAGGCACCTTGCATGCAAGTGCTGCCATACACGGGCAAACAGTCACGCTGAAAAAGAAAAATGTGAAGATGACAGCTGTCCTGAAAGATATTCAAAAGCAGACAGGCTACAATATCTTCTACGACGCTTCGGTCATTACAGACAAATGGGTTGTATCGGTCGATTTTGCCAACCAATCGATAGAAAAAACGTTGGAATCGCTGTTAGGCAGATATTCGTTTGATTTTACGATTGTAGACAAAAATATAGTCCTCAAGTACGGTGACGAGCGGAGAACTGATTTGAATAGTACACAACCTGCTATTGTACATGTACAATCTGCTGTTGAAGGCACAATCAAAAGCGCTGACGGAGCCAACATGGCAAATGTCTCGGTCACCGAAAAGGGCACGAGACATACTGTGATGAGTGATGCCACCGGCAATTTTAAAATGATGGTGCCTAGTGACGCAATTCTCATATTTTCGTCCGTTGGCTTTGGGCGACAAGAAGTCGCCGTCAATAATCGGTCTTCTATCCAAGTGGTGATGGTGCCGACAATGACGCATGTCGAGGAGGTTGTAGTGGTAGGGTATGGGGTCCAAAAGAAGGAAAATCTGACTGGTGCTGTATCCACTATAGATCGAGGAAAAATAGAAAATAGACCGATAGCCAACCTTTCCTCTGCATTAGCTGGGCTAGCACCTGGCTTGCAAATATCACAATCAAGTGGTAGCAGACCTGGTTACGATGGTGCCAAGATCCGGGTACGTGGGCAGGGTACACTTAATAATGCCAATCCGCTAGTGATAATAGACGGCGCAGAAGGCAATATGGGTGATTTGAATCCGGATGATGTGGACAATATTTCGATTCTAAAAGATGCCTCTTCGGCGGCTATATATGGATCGAGGGCCGCGAATGGCGTCATCCTAATAACCACCAAAAAGGGTAAAGCCGGGAACTCTATATTGACCTACCAAGGATTGGCCGCTGCACAACATGTCAGTAATAAAATGGATATCGTCTCTAACTATGCGGACTTCATGGAGCTTCAAAATGAAGGCTACAAGAATAGCAAATTGTCTCCAAATTTTTCGCAAGAAAAGATTGACGAATGGCGTTCCGCTGGTGATTCTGACCCTATCAAGTATCCAAATACAGATTGGCAGGAGGAGTTTTTCAGGACTGGATACCAGCAAAATCACAACATATCGGCAAGTGGTGGCGGTGAAAGGAGTAGGTATTTCTTTTCGGGTGGGTATTTGAACAATCCCGGGATTATCAAGAATGCAGAGTACGAGCGGTATCAAGCCAGGGTGAATCTGGATGCTGACGTGAAACCATGGCTAACACTAGGTGCCAATATATTTGGATATGTAGCCATGAACAATCCCAACTCGGTGGCTGCTTCAGAAGCTGGCGACGCTGTATATGGGGGCGCATTAGGAACTACTCCAGGGATGGTGCTACTTCACCCTGATGGTCGTTTTGGAGGAATGAACAATACCGAGGACCAGTCAGGCTCGCAAAATAATAATCCTTTCAGAAGGATGAACTTCTATAAACACGAGTTTCCGGTAATCACGAACAAGCTCACGCCAAGGTTTTACGCACGACTCAAACCTATAGAAAACCTCACAATAGAAGGTTCTTATACATATAATTACACCGATCAGCAGGAAGAACGTCACCTCCAAGATGCCGACCTTTGGAATTTCTACACCAATACAATTTCTCGGTCAGGTACTGTCAGGACGTATATCAATACCTTCAATTACAAGACGGTACAACAATTGATGGACATCACGGCAAGGTATACCTATGATACTGGAAAACTGAAATCCCAAGCAATGGTGGGCGCCAGCCAAGAAGCATATAAATACAAGTGGATCAGGGCTATGAAATACGACCTATTGGACGAATCCCTGTCGGTACTGGATGCGGCAACAAAAGATGATAGGGCACTCGGCAATATGACGCAATGGGCTATGCATTCGTATTTTGGTCGCCTTAATCTCAATTGGGACGACAAGTACCTATTGGAAGCCAATGTACGAACAGATGGCTCATCGAGATTTGCGCCTGGAAAAAGTCGTTGGGGTGTATTTCCGTCATTTTCAGCAGGGTGGAATATCACGAACGAATCCTATCTGGAGGGTGTAACGTGGTTGAGCAGCTTAAAATTACGCGGTTCATGGGGAGCTCTTGGTAACAACCACACCGCGACCAACTACATGTACCAATCGCTATATGGACCGGCTAACTACGTGCTTAATAGCGCATTGATAGGAGGTTTTGCGCAGACTGTACTATCTGATCCTAACCTCACTTGGGAGACCACTTATGTCAGTAATCTAGGTGTTGATTTTTCACTGTTGAAAAGCCGCTTGTCGGGGAGTATGGAGTATTTCATAAAGGATACCAAAGGTATCTTGATATCTCTTCCAGCACCATTGGTACACGGGACATCAACAGTGCCGAGCCAAAATGTCGCCGAGGTACGCAACAATGGATTCGAAATCAATTTAGATTGGAAAGACAAGATAGGAGAGGTTGGTTATTCGATAGGTGGCAATTTCAGCTATATCCAGAATAAGGTCACCAAATTTAGAGGGAAGACCAGTTCTGTGAGCGGTACCAACATGATACTTGAGGGCCGTCCCATCAATGTGCAATATGTATTGGCGGTAGATCGCATAGTGCAAACGCAAGAAGACCTTGATTATGTCGCAGGTATGGTGGAAAATAATAGTGCCGCATTTGCGTCCTATACCCGACCGGAGCTAGGTGATTTTCTATATAAAGACACTGACGGCGACGGAAAGATTACACCTGCCGACCGTATCGAGGTGGGAAAAGGTACAAATCCGCTGGTATCATATGGGATCAACCTAGGGGCAAGCTGGAAAGGCTTAGATTTCTTTGCGCTATTACAAGGTGTGTCGGGAATTAAAGTATATTATCAAAATGACTCTTGGCGATACACTATCAGACATGGCCTCCAGATCAATAAAGTAATCGCAGATGGACGCTGGTATGAAGGGCGTACAGATGCTACTTACCCTAGGCTCCTTGAAAATGGAGATGCTAGAAATACGCAGCCAAGTGATGCCTATATTTTTGATAAGAGCTATGTCCGGATTAAAAATTTGCAGTTGGGATACACGCTGCCAACCGATATCTCGAAGCGATTTGCGGTGGAAAAGATGCGCATATTTAGCAGTATCGAAAACCCTTTTACATTTACCGACTTTGTAGGCTTGGATCCAGAGATCGAAAGTAACGTAAATTATCCGACGATCAAACTTTATTCACTTGGCATCAATCTAACATTCTAATTTACTAATCATGAGAATCAAGAAATATATATTAATCGCGGTGGTCTCCCTATCGTTGAATAGCTGCTATAAATTGGATCTCTACCCGCCTGATTCATTGAGTAGTCAAACATTCTGGATTACAGAGGCGCATATCAAGCAGGGGCTTATGGGCGTATATGCTGCTGTTAAAAAAGAATATGCATTTGGCTTTGACTATATGTTTGACTATTTGGGTGAGACAGCATACGGCTATGGCACACCATTTCCAGCAGTGATGCTGGGTACATATAGCAGCACGGATGGTACAGTAGCTAACTATTGGCAAAATCTATATGAAGGCGTACAACGTGCAAATAGTGTCATCGCCAATGTCAACAAGATGGAGTCCATAGAAATTGGGGTGAGAGATAAAGCTATTGCAGAAGCTAAGTTTTTGCGGGCACTTTGTTATTTCAGACTGATGGATTTGTTTGGTGGAGTGCCCTATTACGATGAAACGACTGACGTGAATCGAGATTTTGCAAATATGAAAGCTCCCCGGAGCACTGTTGAAGAGATACGTAATCATATTCTAGGGGATCTAACCGAGGCAATTGCTAAATTAGAAGTCAACTGGCCTGAGGCTGATTACGGCAGGGTGACAAAAGGCGCCGCCTATGCATTAAGGGGAAAGGTGCACTTATACAACAAGGATTGGCCAAAAGCTATTGCCGACTTTGAAGAAATCGTGTACAACAAAAGCAACAATTACGGATATAGTCTGCATAGCAGCTATGCAGACCTATTCATGCTGTACAACGGCAAGAAGAGTAAAGAGATGATATTCGCCCTTCAAAGTAAGGCTGGTGGAGACAACTACGGACTAGGGATGGGCAACTATTTGGGCACGAAAGCCACTTTGCGCAATATTCCCAGTAACAATTGTGTGCCATCAGAAGACCTAATAGCGATGTATGAATTGCCAGATGGGCGACCTTTCAACTGGGACGATATATTTCCTGGATTTAATCAAGCTAGTCCATCCGTGAGACAGGATTATCTAAGTGTAAAGCTGCGGGCAGATGGTAAGGTGATAGAATCAACGTTGAAGGCAGATACAGCGAAAGTGGCCATGGCCTATCGAAATCGAGATCCACGATTGACTACCTCGGTCATTACTCCGTATTCAACTTACTTGGGGACCACCACAAGTAGCGTCCCGGAAATGAAGTCATTTATCTTGCATAATACCGCCAATAATGGCGGTACACCGATGGAAACAAACGGCTTTATACGCAATTCAAATGCTGGGTGGACCACATCATTCTGGCGTAAATTCGTGCCTACTGGCAATCTGGGAGGGTATTGGCATGATTACCAACAAACACCTTTTGAATTCCCACTGATTCGATTGGGTGATGTATTGTTAATGCTTTCCGAAGCTTACAATGAGAACAATCAATTGGACAAAGCCATTATCGAATTCAATAAAGTACGCGAGCGAGTGGACATGCCAAGCCTCAACTCCGGGGCAGCATGGATGGTAGTGGATAACAAGAGCGATATGACACAACGTATTCGCAAAGAACGTGCAGTAGAATTGGCCATCGAGGGCCATCGCTTTGCGGATTTAAAACGATGGGGTATTGCTAAAGATGTATTGTCCAAGAGGCCTGCACGAAGCATATACGGACAACTGCAGTATACCCATTCTTTTAATGATCGGGATATGCTATGGCCAATACCGGCGGTAGAAATAGAGCGAAATCAAGATTTGGTGCAAAATAAGGACTGGTAATATTTTTAACCACAGCCTATCTCTTGAAAGATGAGATAGGCTGTTTAATCTATTGAATACATGAAGAAAATAATATGGATTATTGTGTGTTGGATACCCTTAGTGTGTTTGGGGCAAGAACCGTTACATTATTGGGGCAAGACATCTGATTTCATGGATAGGCAAACGGAGATCACGTTTCAAATCGTCAAGGAGTTATTAGCGGAGAGCCCACCATCCACAACGTTGAGCAATCAACGAAAATCTGCGCTGATGCATCTGGATTGGGTATTTCACGATACCCGGTTGGACAGCTCCAAGCGTGTGGGAAGCTTTTTGATGGAGCGACTCCGAACAGTATGTGCGGAGTTAGACAAACCCGTGAGAAAAGGTGTAAAAGTGTTTAAACTGTATAACCACGCCTTTATTGTCAAGTCACCGACGGTGACGCTTGCTTTCGATATGACGAGAGCGGGGCAAGGTGACAAGAAAAGAATGATAGACGATGGCCTTATGGATTCACTCGTTCGAAGATGCGACGTGATGTTTGTAAGTCATATCCATGGCGACCATGCTGATGCGGGGGTGGCAGATCTGTTTATAAAACACAAAAAAGACGTCATCGCTCCGAATGGGGTTTGGGTAAATAAAGGAGCAGGAATCAGGCACCTCAGGTCTGAAGAGATTATTGAGGAAGAGATACGACTAACTAATGGAAAAAAAATCGCCGTCAAGGTCATGCCTGGACATCAAGATGAGGTGCCTAACAATGTTTATATTGTAAAAACACCCGAAAACATCAATATTGCCCACACTGGCGATCAGTGGAACAAAAATCGAGATCAATGGATCGAGACCGTAAAAAACTATACCGCTGTGGATATACTATTGGTCCATTGTTGGGCAATGCCGTTGGAGCGTATCGTCAATGGATTCGACCCTAAAGTGGTGATTACGGGACATGAGAACGAAATCGTCCATTCGGTAGACCACCGGGAGCCTTACTGGTTAAATTATCGTCGGATGGACAAAGTGGCCAAGCCAATAGTGTATATGACTTGGGGAGAGTATTATCAATATCAAAGGTAACACAGGTCCGGTCACGTGAATAAAGGACAGTCTACTAAGGTAAACTGTCCCTTATTGACATCATTAATTGTCCTATGGCAACTATAATGTCGACGTAACTTAATACATTTGAGCCGATTTTTTACCCACTGATTTTTATAGCGTGTCGTATGGCTGAAATGCTTTTTCTGGGGTTGACCCTTTTATTTGTCCTGCTGTTTTATTTTGCAACTGGCCGGAATAAAGGGGTATTGCTGATTAACATCGGCTGGTCTTTGATAATAGGCACGGTGGCGCTGGTGGGTAGCTTTGCATCTTACCCCCAATCGTTTATTTTAGCACTAGTAGCCACTCTTGTAGTGCATATCTTTATTTTTAGGAAGATAGGTCGTCAACAGCCGAATGTAGTGCTGCTACTATTGATACACGTACTAAGGATAGCCGTGGAGCTTTTCCTGTATGAGTTGTACCTTGACAAGATGATCCCTAGGTTGATGACCTTTCGAGGATTAAATTTTGATATTGTAATTGGTCTTTTTGCTCTTGTATTTTTAATCGCCTACCTCTTTCAAAAATCCATTATCAACAGTTGGGTATTTGTCCTTTGGAATTACCTCGGTATACTTTCCTTGCTAATCGTCGTGATGATTGGGGTACTGTCTTCACCTGTGCCTATCCAGCAATTCGGCTTCGAACAGCCCAACGTAGCGGTACTTGGATTCCCGTACGGTCTATTGCCGACGATTATTGTCCCTATTGCAATCGTATCGCATCTATTGTTGCTTAGGAGATATCGCAGCACAAATGCTTAGACAGCTGTATTATTTGTAAATAGAAGTGAAGGGTAAATGTAGGGGCTTACCTTTAATGTGCTTTGTACCGTTGTCGATAAGCCCAACTTGTAGGCGTAAGTATTGTCGCTACCGTCTAAATGCTAATCCCATTTGAAATTACCAAGAGAAGTCCCTATCTTGCCTGCCCGAAACAACCAGTTATGGACATAGACCAAGCCCCATCGGAACGCGACACCTTATTGCAACTCCAAAATGGAGATATGCAGGCTTTTGGGCTGCTCTATGGGCGGTACAGTCGGGTGATCTATGGCAACATCCTGCGATTGGTCCACGATGAAGTGGTCGCGGAGGATTTGTTGCAAGACGTATTTGTCAAAATCTGGGAGCATCGCGCATTGATAGATCCCGAACGCTCATTTACCGCTTATTTATTCACCTGTTCCCGCAATCTGGTCTTTAATTTTAAGAGGCGATTGAAACTCGAAATGGAATCGGCCATCCAATTGGCCTATGGGAATGTCGAAGGCGAGAACACCGTTGATCGGCTCCTGGATTCGAAAGAAACCCAGCAACTGATTGAAATCGTCATCAATAGATTGCCTACCCAAAGGCAAAAAATATTTCGGCTGTGCAAGCTGGAGGGTATGAGTTACCAAGAAGTGGCCGATCAGCTGGATATATCCGTATCCACGGTGCGTGACCATATCGTAAAGGCCAATAAATTCATCAAAGAAATGGTATTGCGTGACCATCATCTGTCGACACTCTTGCTGGTCGCTTACTTAATTTCTATAAATTGAAAAAAAAATCTGTATAAGAGCAGACCTTTTTTTGGCGGGAGGTGTATTTATATAAAATTACACACTCGTGGAAACCAATAAAGCTAAAATAAAACAACTACTACAACGGTATAAGGAAGGGGCTTGCACAGCAGAGGAGATAACGGCACTCTATGAGGCTTTGTCTCTGGATGCGAATGCCCAATTGGATCAGCTACTAGTCGAGAGCCTGCTGGATGAGCAGTATGAAGCTACCGATCAACAGGAGCGGCTGGACAGGGTATTTTCCAAGATTCACACACACATCAGGCCATCTATACCTAAGCGTCGATTGAGCCGAATGCTGTGGCCTCTGACTACGGCGGCGGTCTTGTTGTTGGTCTTTTCGGTTTCGTTGTATTTCTATTTTTCAAAGCCAGTTGTTCCAGTCGGACCCACCCTTACACAGCAATATGCTGATATGGCACCTGCACCCGGGACCAACAAAGCAACCTTGAAACTGGCCAATGGTGATGTTGTCTCCTTGCAGGATAACCAGAGCGGAATTGTGATGGGCGGGGACATCACCTATACTGATGGTAAGTCTATACGCCATCAGACAGGAAGGGGCCACGATGGTGCTGTGGATCGTACCAAACTGATGTACGAGCTGTCCACTCCACAAGGAGGAACTTATCAAATCACGCTTTCCGATGGAACCAAGGTCTGGTTGAATGCTGGCTCTTCGCTGATCTATCCTGCTGAATTTGCATCCGATCAACGAATGGTTACGTTGGTAGGCGAGGGGTACTTTGAAGTTAAAAAAGAACGGAGCCGCGCATTCCGGGTCCGCAGTCGAGACCAAACCGTAGAGGTGCTGGGTACCTCGTTCAATGTAAATGCCTACCCCAGCAATAAAAATATCAACACCACCCTGCTAGAGGGAAAGGTGAAAGTGGGCGATGGTATGCAAAAGGCCATCGTGCTCAAACCCGGTCAACAGGCCACCTACGCAGCTGGGGCTGATATAAAGGTCGCGGAAGTCAATACAGCCGTGTCTGTGGGTTGGAAAAATGGGCTATTCCACTTTGAAGAGACCCCACTACGGGAGGCTTTGCAGCAGATAGGCCGTTGGTATGATTTGGATGTGCAGTATCAAGGTACGGTGACGTCCAGTTATTTCTATGGACAGATGGAGCGCAATAAGCCTTTGAAAGATGTGCTGGAAATATTGGAAGCCGGGGGCATCCGTTTTAAACTACAGATGGCCAATGGCCAACGGGTGCTGGAGGTCATGTCGAGTAAAAAGTAGCAACATTCAATCCTATATATAAACCTTAAAAATTAAAACCAATTATGAACAAACCACCCACTTAAACCCCACAGGTAAAGTCATAACAGGAATAAAAAAGGTAGTGCTGGGGGGCACTACCTAGCTGTCCAATATGCCTTTTAAATGCTTTTGCCCAAGGGCAAAATTTCGATAACGATTTATTATAACATATTAAACAATACAAACATATGATTTTTTATCAATTTGTTAGGCCCAGTCTATGGAGTTTAACTTACCGAATAGTATTGATTATGAAATTGATGACTATAATTTCATTGATAACCATGCTACAGGTGTATGGCGAGGGGTATGCCCAGACCATCAACTTGAAAGCCCAACATGTGACCCTAAATCAAGTCATGAACACGATTCGTGCACAAAGCGGATATGCGTTCTTTCTGAATGGAAAGTCCATGGCCGATACCAAACTATCTATCAACATCAAGAATGCCAAGCTGGAAGAAGCCATGGATGCCATTGTCAAGCCACTCAACTTGGAATGGCTAAAGAAGGGTACGGTAATCGTGGTGCGTGAGCGGGAAGAGGTGATGCCGATGGGCGGAATAGAGCCCGTGCAACGATCGGTATCCGGGAAGGTGGTCGATAGCAAGGGTAAGCCAATCGTTGGCACCACGGTATCGGTCAAGGGGAGCACTGTTTCGACCACGACGGATCAAGAGGGGTCTTTCACTATTGCGTTGACGGCCTCATCTGCGACGCTGGTCTTTACGAATGTAGGCTATCAAAAATTGGAGCAACAGGTGCAGGCTAACCAGCAACTCGACATCGTGCTACAGGAGGAGATAAGTGGTCTGGATGAGGTGGTGGTCGTGGGATACGGAACGCAGAAGAAGGCCAACTTGACCGGGTCGGTCTCTACCGTCAATACAAAGGATATCCAAGATCGGGCGCAACCCAACGTGCTGACGGCCGTACAAGGTCGCGTGCCTGGGGTGACCATTATCTCCCGTCCAGGCCAGACGCCCTCTATCAACTTTAGAGGCCGTGGCAACTTGGGTACTTCAGCTCCGCTGTATGTCATTGATGGCGTGATTTCGGAAGCCAAGATATTCGCTAATCTAGATCCCAACAGCATAGAAAGCGTATCGTTCTTAAAAGATGCTTCTTCTTCATCCATCTACGGTTCCCGTGCTGCATATGGTGTGGTACTGGTGACCACTAAGGAAGGGATGAAGAATGGTGGCGATGTAACCGTGAGTTCCAATGTAGCCATCAAGACCCCTACCTATATCCAGAAATTGGTCAACTCTTGGGAGTATGCCGAGCTGTATAACGAGGCCAAATATAACTTAAATCCCCAATTGGGCAAAAACCAAGTCTACTCCAATGAAGAAATAGGCTGGTTCAAGGATGGTTCGAAACCAGATTTATATCCCAATACCAAGTGGTATGATCTGATCTTAAATAAACGCGCTATTGTCAACCAGAATGCTGTCAACTTTTCTGGGGGTACGGATAAACATCAAATCTATAGTGGATTGGGGTACCTGTTCGATCAATCAAATTTTAAACAAAATGAAAATCAACGGTATAATTTCTATGTGAATACAAATTCGCGATTGAACGATCTGATCAGCCTCAAAACCAATATCAAATATATCCAAAATCGGGGGGCTATTGATGGCGGGACACCTGGCTTCGAGAATACTTTGATCGTGCCGAGTACCTTTGTCGCGAAGCAGTCCAATGGCGAGTGGGGCTCGGTAGAATCTGGAAAAGAAGCGAGTGCTACATTTGCCGGTGCTAATCCCCTACGGGCCTATAGCTATGGGAACTGGAGCCGTAATAGTGATGAGAGTGCACTGCTTTCCGCAACCTTAGGTATCCATCCTTTAAAGGGCTTGGTCATCAACAACTCGTTGTCCTATACCCGCAACATTTATAAGGAAAAATCCTTTATTGCAACGCGCCCGGAGGTGCCTAGCTTTTTGAAACCCGGCTTTAATATTGACGGGACCGGAAATTTCCTAAATTCGATGTCGGTTAATCAAAATAACGACCAACAGCTGCTGTATAGTGCCACCGGAAATTATACTTGGCAAAATGACGATCATTATTTCGAGGCTTTAGCGGGACTTACCTATGAAAGCTACGACTTTGATAAATTGGGGGCCACCCGGGATAACTTTCCGGTAGACAATCTTCTGGATCTCTCGGCGGGTGCAACTACTGGGGCCGGCTTTCAAAACTCGTCATCGATGACCAACTATAAGATGTTTTCGTACTTTTCGCGTTTGAACTATGTCTTTAAAAACAAGTATATGGCCGAAGTCAACTTTAGGGCCGATGCTTCCTCCCGTTTTTTCAAGAATAGCCGATGGGGGTACTTCCCTTCGTTTTCACTGGGTTGGAAGATGAACGAAGAGGCATTCATGGAAGACTTACGCCCTATATTCTCGACATTGAAATGGCGCGCATCGTATGGACAATTGGGTAATATCAACAATGTAGGCAATTATGATTATTTCCAGAACTACGGCACTGGCTCATATTACAGCTTCAACAACAGCTTGGTCCAAGGTATCCGGGAGTCCAAGCCTGCTAATATAGGCCTTGGATGGGAAAAAGTCGCCATCAGTAATATGGGATTGGACTTTGGGTTGTGGAATGAGAAGATTAGTGGATCTATTGAGTATTACAACAAAAAGACCAGTGATATCTTGCTGAGCTATACCGTGGCCTTCGAAACGGGTATCCAACAAGCACCAAGCCAGAACATTGCTTCGGTCCGGAACCAAGGGGTGGAGCTCTCGCTTTTTTATAGAGACCAATTTGGGGATTTCAGATTAGAAGCGGGGGGTAACATCGCCACCAATAAAAATAAAATCCTGAAACTTGCAACCTCCAATGATATTATTCAGAATGTGAGCGGAAATGGGGTCGGGAAGTACATTTTAAGAGAAGGCGAATCTATCGGTTCGTTCTTCGGTATAAAGACAGATGGACTATATACGCAGGCAGAAATCGACAGCAAGCAGTACTATACCTATGGTGGGATAGTGCCCAATGCAGGTGATATCAAGTTTTTGCCGAATAGGGAGCTGGCCTATGGTGAGTCCATCAATAACGAAGATAGGGTGATATTGGGGAATGATGTGCCCTCGTTTACCTATGGGCTGAACCTCAATCTGGCATATAAGAATTTTGAGTTGAGTGCTTTTGGACAAGGCGTGAACAACGTCAAAGTAGCCTTTGAGGTCTACCAGTTGCATCCATTTTTTCACGGGCAGGACAATCCGCGCGAATTCCACATGGGCCGCTGGACGGAAGAAAATCCGAATCCGAACGCTGTCTATCCGCGAATCTATGACGCAAGTAGTCCCCATACGACCTATAATCGGGTCTTTAGTGATAAAAGCTTGTTTGATGCAGGATACTTTAGGTTGAAGACCCTGACGCTAGGTTATGTCTTTCCGAAGGCATTTTGCGAGCAGGTGAAATTGAAGCGTGCAAAGGTGTTTTTCACGTCCGAAAACCCATTTACCATCCGCAAGGATAAGGTTATGAAGGACTTCGATCCAGAGACTGCTGGAGGTGTCATATACACGTTTGGGGCTAAAACCTATGCATTCGGAATTAATGTCACATTTTAAAACGCGAGCCATGAAAAAGATTACACTATATGCTTTACTAATTTTGGGAGTATTCACGTCCTGTACCAAATTGGATGTGGTCCCACCATCGGCCATCACGCCGGAAAATTTCTGGAAGAATGAAAAAGATGCTTGGTATGGATTGAATTCCTGCTACGCCGATATGAAGGGCTTTGATATCCTGGATGAACTGACCACCGACAATGGCCATAGCCACAAACCGTGGGAGGGAACGTTTGAGCTATTGCAACAAAATGGGATAAATAGTGCCAGCCCTTACGGAGAATACTCTTATGTGGCTATTCGTACGGCGAATGACTTTTTGCTGAACGTAGATAAGTGCGAAATGGATGAAGAATTGAGAGGTAGGATGAAGGCTGAAGCTAGGTTCTTTCGGGCATTTGCCTATTTGGACCTCACCCAATATTATGGGGCCGTGCCCTTGGTCATCGAATCTATCCCTTACAATGCGCCCAACCTCAAGCAGAACAGCAAGGAAGAGGTCCAAAACTTTATCTTGAGTGAGCTGAATGCCGTGGCGGAGGTGCTTCCAGCAACATATAAAGGCGGATACCTGTATGAGCAAGGGCGGATTACTTCTTCAGCAGCCTATGCCCTTCGTGCTCGAGCAGCTTTATACTTTGGTAATTTCCCGGAAGCGGAACTGTCTGCAAGGAAAGTAATGTCTACTGGCAATCATTCTCTATTCCGCTTGAGCTCGCTTTCTGCCGATCAACAAAAAGAAGGAGCTGAAATGGACCTCTATATAGACTTCGATGCCTTAAATATCAATCGGGACAAGTTTATCAAGGGGATATTCTCCTATGAGGAGCTGTGGCATAATGAAAATGCTTCTCCAAACAATCCAGAATACGTATTGACGAAGGAATTTATGGCTGATGTCAATAACAGTGATATGCAGCGCTATACATATATGATACCCATGTCGCTGAGTTCCTATTGGGGATTCTCTTCCTATGAGCCTATGCAAGACCTAATTGATGCCTATTGGGATGTAGACGGTAAGACAATGCGCAACACGATTACGGTGACTGAACGCAAGCAGCGGTATTTGGAGCTGTGGAACAAAACTAAGGGATTGGACCAGAATGCGTATAATGCCTACTGTCAAAGTCCCAATCTAATGACGAACGCCTATATGCAGGAGTTTAAAAATCGAGATAGCCGTTTATATGCGAGTATGATGTTTCCGTATAAAGGCTGGCACGGGATGCCAAAGGGTACGGTGTACTACAAGTGGAATCCAGCGGCTGTTAATGCCGATGGCAATGAGTCTTGGACGGGGTTCAGTTACCGCAAGATGGTGTCTATCAACCCGTACAATCGGACAGATAATGCCGATGACTATCCCGTCATCCGGTATGCCGAAGTGCTGTTGACTTTTGCTGAAGCCCGGTTGATGAATGTCGGATACGACGCGGAGGTACAAAGTGCATTGAACGATATCCGGGACCGCTGTGGCATGCCCAATGTGCCTAGTGGACTGGGGAAAGAGCAAGCGATCGATTTTGTCCGGAATGAGCGTCGGATCGAGTTGGCGGCCGAAGGCCATCGCTTTGATGATGTACGCCGTTATGGAAATGCCTATTGTGCTGCACACTTAAATGGACCTTCGACAGCCCCAGATGGCTCCGTGGTAGTCAATAAGGTGTGGAATGAGCGCTTATTGTTGATGCCCTTCCCCGTATCGGCGATGGACGCGAACCCATTATTGGTACAGAATAAAGGTTACTAAGAGCGCTATAATGAAGAAAATAGGAATACTGTTGATTATGCTGTGCACCACATTAGATGTGGTGCATGGCCAAGAGCGGAAAGATACGCGACGAATGAGCTATGATGGCGAGAGCCAATATGCGGCTTTTTCGCCTGACGGAATCCCGTTTGTGGTGAGTGAAAAGCCGTGGGATGTAGATTCGCTCGGTAACCACCGAGCGGTAGTGCGTGTTGATGGAGTTGGAGGGCAAGAAGCGGTTTATGTGAAATTGCTTTGGAGAAGGCCCGATTTGAACCCGGCGCATAAAGCCATCGTCATCCGGAAAAAAGGAAGTATAAAGGAGGTGCAGCAGCTATATGCGATGAACATTTCGGCCGAGCAGGGCGAGCTGATCTTCAAACCAGAGGAGGGAGATGGGGAGTATGAAATCTACTATTTACCTTATAAATTTCGAAAGGGATGGGATGATGCGCGCTATGGCAAACCTTGGAACGATTATTTGATTGCGCAGGAAGGAAAAGACAAGGACTGGGGTCTTCGCCAGCTCCAAAACTTAGCCCAAGTACCTCGTGCGAATGTCTTGCGGTTTGAAAGCCGTAGCAAGTTTGATGCATTTACACCTATGGGGCTGATTGGAACCCAACGTGAGCAAGATAGCATCTATCATCAACATAAGGATAAGGCCATCTTATTTACCGAAGATAGGGCTTTTCCGATACGACTGACGCGGCAACTCCCGGCGCGTTGGAGCCAACAATCTGCACATAGCGAGTTCAAGGGAGAGGCCATGAAGAATGAGTATTATACCTGGCAAATCGGGGTGTGGGCTCCTACGGATAGCCTGACGATCGAAAAGATTGAAATCTCAGACCTGCAAGGGCAGGGGCGGATTATCCCGAAAGCGCAATCGACGTGCTTTAATAAAGAGGGCGTGAGCTGGACCGGTACGCCTATCTCGTTTGACATTGGTATCTCGGCTAATAGGATACAGGCTCTTTGGTTGGGCACACAGATTCCCGAGGATTGTCCAGCTGGGGAATATACGGGTAGTGTGAAAATCTTTTTTAAGGGAATGGCAGAGCCTAAAGTCGTAGGCCTGAAAATCGATGTCCAGGACGGGGTCTTGAAAGATAAAGGGGATGGAGACCTGTGGCGGCACGCTCGCCTACGCTGGCTGAATTCGACTATTGGGCAAGAGGATGAAGTGGTACATCCGTATACCGGCTTGTCCTTACAGGGAAATACAATCCGGACAGACAGTAAGGAAATACGGCTTGGTAAAAATGGATTGCCACTGGAAGTGGATATCAATAATCGAGCATTATTTGCGAAACCTTTGCGTTTCTTGATCGAAGATGAGCAGGGGAAGATGTGGACATACAAGGCCACGAATTTCCAGGTCAAGCGGAATGAAAAGGGGGTCATCACCTGGGAAAGTAGCGAGCACCTAGCAGATATGACCATTCGTTGTGTCGGAAAGATGGAGTTTGACGGGCACATGCAATATGACTTGTCTATTGTAGCCAAAACTCCGAAAAAAATAAAGAACGTCAAGATGCTCCATACCTATCCGGCTGCCATGTCTCGTTATTTTATGGGATTAGGCCATACCGGTGGAAAGATACCCAAGGACTGGGAGTGGAAATGGAACGGGCCCTACGACAGCTATTGGTTGGGGGATTACAACGTAGGGGCTCACGTAGAGTATTTAGGGGCGGCGTATAATGGGCCACTATTGAAGGACTATAAGGCATTACCCGCTGCTGCTTGGCACAACGATGGAAAAGGAAGGGTAACCTTGCGTACTGCGAAGAACGGCGAGGTAGAGTTGAGTAGTGAAACTGGTGATTTTGTCCTGACCGATTCGGCTCGGCATTTTGAATTTGCCATCCTATTGACACCTGTCAGGCCGTTGGACACGAAGTTGCAGTTCTCGCAGCGCTACTACCACAGCGATACCAAAGGTTTCAAAGCTGCGGCTAAAGAAGGTGCCAATATTGCCAATATCCATCATTCCCAAAATCTAAATCCGGTCATCAATTATCCCTTTGTGATGCAAGATTCGTTGATTGATTATATCAGGGAGATGCACCGAGATAGTTTGAGGGTGAAGTTGTATTATACTGTTCGAGAATTAAGTAATTATGTAACAGAGGTATATGCGTTGCATAGCCTAGGTGACGAGATCTTTGCACCCGGTCCGGGCTATGGACTTCCTTGGCACATGGAGCACTTGATTGACAACTATAAGGCTGCTTGGTATACCGAATTGCCGGGACAACATTCGGATGCTGCATTGGTCTTGTCTGGCTTTTCGAGGTGGATTAATTACTATTTAGAGGGTTTGCGTTGGATGTTCGAGAATTACAAAATCGATGGTATCTATATGGACGATGTTTCCTTTGACCGTCGGGTGATGAAACGTATGCGCAGGATTATCGATGAGTACCGACCTGGGGCGTTGATCGACCTACATTCCAATACGGGCTATTCCATTGGTGCTGCCAATCAGTACACCGATTTCTTTCCGTATGTGGACCGTCTGTGGTTTGGCGAGAGCTTTAAGTATAATAAAATGGATCCTGATGAATGGTTCGTTACTTTTTCGGGTATTCCGTTTGGAGTGATGAGCGAAATGCTGCAAGATGGCGGAAATCCTTATCTCGGGATGGTGTACGGGACTACTGGCCGCCATTCCTATGGTGATAAATCACCAGCACCCATCTGGGACTTGTGGAAGTCATTTGGCATCGAAGAGGCCAAAATGGTGGGCTATTGGGATAAGGATAGTCCCATCCATACGGGCAACGAAGCAGTGAAAGCAACCACCTTCCAAAAGGACGGCAAGATGATGCTTGTGTTAGGTAATTTTAGCGCAGAGGAGCAGACCGTAAAATTGGCCATTGATTGGAAGAAAATCAAAGGCATAAAAGGTGGAGCGCTTGCCGATCAGCCTTTTATAAAGGATTTTCAACCCCATAGACAGGTGGATATGAAATCAAATATTAAGATTGCTGGAAAGCAAAGTGTCATACTAATTGTCAACTAATATGCTGAAATTATTGAAGAAAAGCCTATTTGCCGCAAAGGGGATTGGTATGGTACTGGTCATGAGCCAGGGCAATAGCTTGGCCCAACAGCGTGCTACGATTACAGAGGGCCGTATCACCTATCCGACGTATGGCTATCATGATCCTAGTATGCTGGCAAGCAAAACGTTGTATCCTTATTTCAGGTTTGATGGCTTCTCCCATAAAGCGGAGGACAAAAGTTGGAAGGTGGTCACCCTGGAGAATGACTTTATCAAGGTACAGGTGATGCCCGAAATCGGGGGAAAGGTATGGACAGCGATAGATAAGAGCAACAATAAGCCCTTCCTCTACAATAATGATGTGGTGAAATTCAGGGATATCGCTTTGCGTGGACCATGGATAAGTGGCGGCATTGAGTTCAACTTTGGGATTATCGGGCATGCACCTAGTAGCTCATCCCCAGTTGATTATGAAATAAAGCATTATGACGACGGTACGGTGGCCTGCTTTGTTAGCAATATCGAGATGATTTCCCGCACCCGCTGGATCGTGGAAATTCGCTTGGAGAAAGATAAGTCTTATTTTGAAACGAAGACTTACTGGATCAACCTGACCAACCAAGAACAGGCGTTCTATAATTGGAGCAATGCGGCAGTCAAGGCAAGCGATCGGTTGAAATTTGAATTCCCCGGCAATACGTATATTGGACATGAAGGCGAAACCGGTAGCTGGCCGATAGACGATGAGCAACGTGACCTGTCGTACTATAAAAACAATGCTTTTGGAGGCGCTAAGTCGTACCACGTGACAGGGTTGAACAGTAATTTCTTTGCTACATTGGATGTCGAGCCTCAAGTTGGAAATTTCGGAACCGTGCATTTTGCGAGACGGGACGAAAAGCTGGGCAAGAAGATATTCCTCTGGTCGCAGGCTGATGATGGTAAAATCTGGGAGCGCTTATTGACCGATAAGGCCGGGCAATATGTGGAGATCCAAAGCGGTAAGCTTTTTAATCAAAATGTGCTGGAGAGCAGTAAAACACCTTTCAAGCAACATAGCTTTTCGCCGTATGAAACCGAGACTTGGAGTGAGTACTGGTTTCCGATAAAGGAAATCGATACCATCAGTAACGTCAATCTATTAGGGGCATTTGCCTATACGGTCGATGGTCGACGGGGGAAGCTTTCGATTGCTGCGGTGCGGAATCTTCAGGATTCGATTTATGTCTATGATAAGCATGATAAGGAGCTCTTCAAAGATAGGATCCACCTGTTGGCAAACCAGACCAGCCATATCCAATTTGGGCTAAATGGTAAAGGTGATGAAGCTGCTCAGATACGGATAGGCGCTTATCGTCTGGACCTTGAGCTCGTCTCAGACGGCCGGCCGGACACGGCAGCAATAGCTACCACTTTGACACCTATACAGGAATGGTACGTGAACGGACGGGAGCATCTGCGGTTTAGAAAATACAAAGAAGCTGAAGATTTTCTGGGGAAGGCGCTGGCTATAGATGGGAGCTATATACCCGCTTTATTGGAAATGGCCAAGCTGCACATGTTGCAGTTCAACTATAGCGAAGGGAAGGTTTTTGCGGAGCGCGTACTCGCCATCGATACGTACAATGGCGCGGCCAATTATTATGGCGGATTGGCCATGTTGAAACTACAGGAGTCAGAGGCCTCGAGCCGGGGAATGTTTGAAGTAGCTGCTTTGGATCCAACCTTCCGAAAGGCCGCTTACATAGAGCTGGGTAAGTCTTACATGCGCAGTCAATCGCCTCTGGATGCGGTGCACTACTTCCAAAATGCCCTCGATATCGGAGGTAGTAACCTAGAGGTGCTCCAAAGCTTGTATTACAGTATGTTGATGGCTGGGCAGTCAGAAGATTTGGCTAGTATATCGGAACGGATGCTGACGTTGGACCCTTTTGGTTACTTACAGCTCTTTGAGGGGTATTATCAAAATCAAGATGCGCAGCATAAGGACGCTTTATTAGCGAAGCTAACAAACGAGTTTCCGAACCAAACGCTAATGGAGATGGGGATTTGGTTCGTACACATGGGACTCCTGGATCGGGCCACGAAGCTATTCGAGCTGTGTGGTAGTCAAGTCGAGGCGCTTTATTGGTTGGCTTGGCTCCACCGCGACCAAATCGACAGAAAAGCCTTCTATTTTAGGCAACTTGAAGGATTACAGCCATTGCGGATATTTCCATTTCGGGGGGAAGAGGCCGATCTATTGCAATGGGCTTTGCAGGAGAGACCCGGATTATGGCAGACGAACTATCTACTTGCCTTGCTACTGAATGCCCGAGGAGAGGAGAAGAAAGCGGCAGCCGTGCTATCCAAAACATCACAACAGGGGATAACTTTTGCGCCTTACCACATCCTAAAAGCACATTTTAGCGCAGATAGGGTTGAAGAGCTTAAGAAAGCCTATCTGGCCGAACCTAAAGAGTGGCGCTATGTCAATTTGTACAGCAAAGCGTTATTTGATCAGGGGAAAGATAAAGAGGCAATCGCTCTGTTGGAGCAGTGCTATCGGGAGACACCGGATAACTATACCATTGGTTTCGAACTGATCAAAAAGTTGGCCCGTACCGGACAATATGAAAGGGCGGAAGCGTACTTGAAGACTATCGATATTTTACCTTTCGAAGGCGCACAAGAAGCCCGAAACTACTATCGGTATGTGTACTTAAAGCATGCACTTGCACTTGTCGATCAGGGGGGCTTGAAGCAGGCGTTGAGGCTGGTGGATGCTGCCCAACAATGGCCCTCCAATCTTGGTGTGGGCAAGCCTTTTGATGTGAATAATGATTTGGAACATGCTGTTGAAGCTCTTATCTATGGAAAGATGAAAAAGACAGTGGATGAAAGGCGTTCGCGCGAAAGGGTGGTAAATCCGGACGTCCTGCGGGATCCTGCTCACTACATCGATCAGTTGGTCAAAGCCGAGGATAGCTACATGTTTTAACCAAAAGAAAGCATTGTTGCCATCCGTAATAAGAAGGTCTACTAGCAGGAAAGAATGATATCTAAATGGATGTCGTCATGCCGGGCTCGTCCCGGCATCTGCTAGTCTTTGTTGACGGAAAGGGGCAAATGACCTAAGGAGGTACAGCGCGTGAACCCAGTGTAAGGGTGATGTTACCGAATAACGTCTTTATCTATTGAGGATCGTACCCGAGCCGTTTGATGGCATATGCATTGTACACTTTTCTGACAAAGATAAAATTGGGAACATCGAGCGCAGTCGAATACGTATTGATAAAGAGGTTATTCCTATCTCTGAAAGCTATCCCAAATCAGTCCTAGCGCCTTTAAAACCGTATCCACTCGATAACATACTAGGCAGGAGCCCTTACTTCTCTACGGTATCTCTATACTGCACCTCTAGCTCTCTGTACCATTTCTCTAACTTGTTGTTTTTGAATTTGAATAGATACATCTCATTGTCATATGGAAAGTTTCGATACGAAATCACCTCTATCGTATCTTTTGCTTCCATATATTTTTCAGCGATGGTATAAGACTTCCCGAGGACTCCAGAAACCTGTTCCTTAGACATTTGCAATTGAAGTTTTTCCATGTTATCACTTCGCAGGCGGGATATATGGGAAGCGGAGCATGCGGATAGGATTAAAAGTAAAAAGCTAGAGAAGAAAACTAAACGATGTTTCATAACGGACCAATATATAAATGTGATGACTTACTTCCTTTAAATAGGTATAAGATACCAAATATCTAATAAACGACCAACTTCAGAGAAAGATTTAGCGTTCTTACGTTTTGGCGATGGCGATTTGGTATCGATCTACTCTGCAATAATTCGTAGATGAATATGGGTAAAAAGGGAGGAATCTATTGGTAGACCCTCCCTCTGTATACTTAAAACTGGTAGGCTATGCTACCCAGTATATTTCTTGGCATTTGGGGATTGACCGTCGTCCAACCTTTGAAATACGTTTGATTGGTGAGATTATTGGCTTTGACCGCAAATTCAAACTGTTTGTAGCCATAGGAGAGACTGGCATTGAGCAGTGTGTAAGCCGGTAGAATAAATGCACCCGTAGGGACACTGTTGGTAATGAAGTTTTCACTGGCATGGTTGATGCCAATACCTAGTCCAGCACCTTTTAAAGGACCACGCTGGATCATATAATTTGCCCACATATTGGCCAAATGTTTGGGCCCCGCTTCAGTAGGGCGTAGGTTATTGACAGCGTCAGCTGCTTTTGTCGTTTTGCTATCGTTGAAGCTATAGCTCATAATGAGGTTCAAGCCGTCGATAGGGGCAGCGGTAAGGTCAAAGTCTACACCACGACTTAAACGTGTACCATCCTGTACGCTAATATTATAGCTTTGTCCATCGATGACGATTGCTTCAGAGCGGATCATGTTGCTCACCGTGATATCATAGTAGCTGGCGGTAAGACCCAATCTATTGTTCAAGAGGTTGAACTTGACCCCGGCCTCCCATTGTTTGGCCTGTTGTGGTTTGAAATCGCCGGATATGCTCGGGTGGGACTGTACGACAGGGGCTACATTCTTGAAGCCATTTTGGTAGTTGGCGAACAATGAAATCTTATCTTGAATTGCTTCGTAGACTAGACCTACGCGCGGCGAGAAGGCTGTTTGATGATAGATGCCTGTGGTAGTGTCTTTATCAAAATTATAGGTACCTTTATTATCAAAATAATCCATACGTAATGCTAGGTTTAGATGTACTTGCGATGTGATATCCAATACATTTGAAACATAGGCTCCCAATACTTGGCCCCGGCTACGGTTGTTGGTCCTAGGGCTGGTGGAAGCGGCAATGGCTGCATCGATAGCTGCAGCGTTGAACTTGTAATAGTCGGGATCATCAATGGATGTATTGATCTGGTCGACTTGTACATAAGGAGAATTGTGCGTTTCTGCTTGTTGGAAGAGATAATCTACTCCCACTAAAAGCATATTGCGCATGGTTCCTATTTGAAAATCACCCACAAAGTTTTGTTGGGCATTCACGCTCTGCCCCACATAGTCTTGATCGGCGGCAAATCGACTGATTAAGGTGTCGTTTTGCGGATTAAGGTACATGATGTACTGGAAATAACCATCGGATTTGCGTTTGTTGTAATTGACAGTGCTATTGGAAACCCATTGTTCATTGAATCGATAGACTATATTCCCGCGTAAATTGGTCGTCGGATTTTTAAAGGTAACGTCGTTATTGGTATATGATTTATTATAATCAAATTGCAGCTCGTCGGGCGTGCGGGCATTCAATTGACGGGAACGATTGAGAAATACCATCATCGGATTGGTCCCTTTGCCTTGATACAACTCTGCATCCAATTGGATGTCTAGCTTGTCATTGGGCTTGTAAAGCAAGGATGGAGCGACGAAGAGCGACTTATTAAAGCCTGCATCTTGAAAAGTTCCTTGATGGGAAAAAGCGGTATTAATTCGACCTAATAGTTTTCGATTGGCGGAGAGGGGACCGTATACATCCGCCGTAACACGGTGCTGGGCATAGCTTCCGAAAATATAGTTGACGCGTCCGCCAATGGTATCTAATGGTTTTTTAGTGATGTTGTTGATCAAACCTCCAAATCCGACGGCTGTCCCCCCATACAAAGTTCCCGAGGGCCCTTTGATGACTTCTATGCTTTCGAGGTTGGCAGGATCGGGACTTGTACTGGCAATGGCGACAACACCATTGACCATGGCGGCCTGTGAACTGAACCCGCGAAGGGTGTAGTAGGAAACACCATCGCCTGGACGGCCCGTTGCCGACCATAATTTGTCGATGCCCGATACATTGGCCAGGGCGTCATCATAGTTGGTGTTGATTTGGCTTTTGAGGAGTTCTTTGGTGACAACCGCGTAAGATTGTGAATTTTTCATATTGCTAATGGGCATCTTAGCTACATAAGTACTTTGCTTGCGGGTGTATTTATTGGGACCGCTGCTGTTGACGACGATTTCTTGCAGTGTGGATCTATTTTCGGAGAGGTATACTTCAGGAGCTGAATTTTTACCTTCCTCGATTAAAATATCTCGGGTCTGCGATTGAATACCCACCGCCGAAATGTGAAGCTGTGCTTGACCTGGCTTTAAAGATTTGAAGGAATAGGATCCGTTTGAACGGGTAGAAGTGGTGATGTCTTGGGGCATTAATTTAACGGTGATCCCTTCTATGGGCTTACCGTCGGCAGAGAAAACCTTGCCATATACTTCCGCTTTTGGTTGCGTCTGAGCCAGTAGGGGCGCCTGAAGAAGTAGGAATACATAAATGATGAACTTGTTCATATGTAGCTATTGTTTTATTTAGATTAATTATAAACAATGCA
>JROE01000019.1 GCA_000783305.1 Sphingobacteriaceae bacterium DW12
GGCAGCCTAGGCCGTGTTTTGTGTAGTGGTGGACGTTCTGTTGAGACATGGTTACGGGTCTCTTGAGTTATGAAAGAGTTTAATTAGTATTCTCCCTCGAGCGGGGAGAGGTTTGAAGTTGGTTTTTTGTTGTCTTCACTGGTTGGATTTTCTATGCGCCTCCATCGCCGGCGCAAGGCGACAACGTTTCCTTCGGAGATTGCTGCGCAATTTGTCTTGACACAAAAACGAAGCAAACCGACGAAAGGAAGTTAGTGGGCTATGGTTTGAGAACTTATCGGATGTTTGCACAGCGCATTCCCCGTGTCTCCTCACTAAATCTTCTCTTCTCCAAGATATTCATCTTTATACTCGCCAATGTGACGTTCATTATCCCAGATATATCTACGATTTTTGAAAAAGTTGACTAAACCAAATAATAACAAGCTAGTTGCTATGCCAAAAAAGACCCACATAATGAGCAAAGTCTCACTAAATGAAAAAAAACTCTCGATAGATAGTCCTGCAACGAAAAAGTACATGGCTGTACGCATGAAAGACAAAAACGTAGTTTGATTGGCCAAATGGGTGCGCTGGATCGCTAGCTTTTCTCGTAAAATTAAGTCTTTATTTACCGCCATTTTATAGTGTCATTTAGGTATCAACAAATAATAATTTTGAAAATCTTATCTTGTACTTTTGAAAGTTGTTTAAGTAAAAAATCCTCAAATATCTTTTGAAAGCTATGACCTCTCTTATTATATAAATGTAATTTAAAAGTTACTTTTTTCCAAAGTTTTTTGATAGAAAAGAATCGGGGGTGCCCTCATCGGCGGACGGCCNTGSCADGTATTGAATCCGAACAACTGTTCAACGACTACGGTTACCATCGTTGTCGAAGCAGCACCGATCGAGGCTGTGGTCGATACGCCACCTGCGATCAACGGTAAGGACGGTGGTCAAACACACAGCGTATTGGATAATGATAAATTAAATGGTAAACCTGTAAATCCTAAAGATGTGGTGCTGACACCGGGTGTATCACCTGACAAAGGCATCGTGATGAATCCAGATGGTACCATTACCGTAGGTCCAGAGACACCAGCAGGAACGTATGAATATCCATATACAATCTGTGAGGTGTTGAACCCGAAAAATTGTAATGGTACAACGGTCACTATAGTAGTAGAAGCACCAGCTATGGAGGCGAATGATGATAATTTTGAAGTAGAGTGGAATAAGAAGACTGCAACTGTGACGGAGAGTGTACTCATCAACGATCGTTATAATAAAGGTGCTGTAAATTTAACGGAAGTGACCTTGAAACCCGGCGTGCCATCAAATAGTGGGCTGAATATGAATCCGGATGGAACAATTAACATTGCGGCGGGCACTCGACCAGGTACGTACGAGTATCCATACACGATTTGCGATAAATTGAATCCGGATGTTTGTAAGGATGCGATTGCAACAATTGTCATTACTTCTGAGCTTCATATTCCAAATATCTTTACACCAAATGGGGATGGGTATAACGAAAAATTCGAAATTATCGGTAGCGAGGGTTTTGATCGTATTTCGGTGACAATTGTCAATAGATGGGGTAATGAGGTGTATCGTAATGCCAATTACAACAATAATTGGGCAGGGGAAGGTCTGAATGATGGCACCTATTACTACATTATTGAAACTACAAAAGGAAGTGCACAACAAGTTCACAAAGGTTGGGTACTGATCAAACGCAATTAAAGTCATGATTCATAAAGAAAAGAAAATGAAATACGCAAGATATGCAGCAATGACTGTGCTGGTCGTGATGGGAGTTTTGAAGGCAGGTGCTCAGCAGAGTATCCAATTCACCCAATATATCTTTAACTCTATGAGTGTCAATCCTGCTTATGCTGGGTATAAGGAAGAGTGGTTTGCGCAAGTGGGATTGCGCAGCCAATGGGCCGGGTGGGAAGGAGCTCCTAAGACAGGGACGGTGTCCATTGATGGAGTGCTCGACCCTACGAGCAAACGCCATGGTGTGGGACTTAATGTCACTGGCGACAAGCTGGGAGCCCAAGGCGCAACTTCGATCTACGGAAATTATGCTTTTCGATTACAGCTTGATGCGGAAGATACGCACAGACTAAGTTTAGGAGTAGCTGGTGGAGTCTCTCAATACAGCCTAGATGGAAATAAATTGGATCCCAACGATTATGGAGATCAGGTCATTCCTCAAGGGAAAATATCAGATTGGGTACCGGATATTAGACTCGGTGCTTATTATTATAATCCGCGTTGGTATGCAGGGGTTTCTGTGCAAGATCTTTTCAGCGGTACGAACTCTGGGTCGGACTATCGTTTTAATAAGAATACCAGTGAGAATCTTTATCGTACTGTTAGCGGCTACTTAATTGCGGGGGCATTGTTCGAATTGGACAAAGGATTACACTTTAGACCTAGCATCTTACTCAAAGAGGATTTTAAAGGACCAACAGCATTAGATGTAAATGCCATGTTTGTTTTTAATGGAAAATTTTGGATAGGAGCTGGATATCGAACAAGAGCGAAAATATTTAATCGTGAATATCAAGATAGAACGGTGGATAAACTTAACGCAGCCAATGCGATAACAGGTATCGCACAATTCTATGCTACCGAACGTTTACGTATCGGCTATTCATATGACGCGATGATTAATAAAATGAGTGGCCTACAGAATGGTTCGCACGAGATTACTTTGGGGATTACCTTTGGAAACAGAGGGGCAAGTCAGTACTTAAGTCCTAGATTTTTCTAAGTGTACAATCTAATATTTGAAAATTAATATGAGACCAAAATACCTTATAATATTATCGCTGACAATAGCTGGGCTATTAATCGGGCAAAGCATGCTACAAGGTCAG
Organism: Sphingobacteriaceae bacterium DW12; assembly: GCA_000783305.1. Taxonomy (GTDB): domain Bacteria; phylum Bacteroidota; class Bacteroidia; order Sphingobacteriales; family Sphingobacteriaceae; genus Sphingobacterium. The sequence goes on from JROE01000019.1 coordinate 2,874, forward strand.
GAACAATTGGGTCTGAGATCCAAGGCAGATAAATTGTTTTATCAATTTGAGTATTATTCTGCCAGTCGTATCTATGAAAAATTAGTCGATGTAAAGAAGCCGAAATCTGCCGATATGGAACGCTTGGCTACGTGTTATCTTCAAATCAATGAATATAGTCTTGCTCGTAACTGGTATTCAAGGGTTGTGGACACGGGTCAAGCTACTGCTGAGTCGCTGATTAACTATGCTGATGTATTAAAAAAGTTGGGCTATTATACAGAGGCAAAAAAACAGTATGCTGCATACGCTCAAAGGTCGAAGACACCTGAAGCTGTTGCTCTAGCATTACAAGGCTGCGATTCGGCTTTGCTATGGATGGCCAATCCAACACACCACAAACTTAAAAATGAAGATGGCGTCAATACTCGGTTATCTGATTTTGGAACCTTTAGCACAGGAGATAATGTCCTGTATGTGGGCGAATCGGCTACAGGAGTGGCTACTGCAGGACTAACGGGAAGAAGCTACTTGCGTGTATTTTCAAGTAATGTTGGAGCCGATGGGATGACGTTGCAATCACCTTATATGGTAACGGAAAATTTCAATGAAGCAGCCTATCACGTGGGGCCTATTGTCAGCTCAAAGGATGGCAATACTCTTTATGTCACGCGGACATACCCAGGCAAAGATACAGAGAAACACCGCTCAGGGCCATATCGTTTCAAGAAGCATAATCTGGAGATAAAGATATACCAAAAGGATAATACAGGATGGAAAGATGTCGATTTTCCTTATAATGATATTAAGAAATATTCAGTAGGTCATGCCGCATTGAGCGATAATGGTCAGATACTTTATTTTGCTTCGGATATGCCTGGGGGGCTTGGGGGAGTAGATATTTGGTATTGTGAGATTCAAGCTAATGGCAATTGGGGGGTACCTGTGAATGCAGGAGATGTTGTAAACTCTGTTGGAGACGAGATGTTTCCTTCGGTATTCGGCGATGTATTATATTATTCGAGCGATGGATTTGCTGGAATGGGAGGGTTAGATATATTTTCTGCGAAGGGTAGTAAGTCTAATTTTTCCAATAGAACAAATTTAAGATTTCCAATAAACTCAGCGTCTGACGACTTTGGATTCATAGAGATTGGGGATGATGAAAAAGGTAAACACGGTTATCTATCATCTAATCGAATGGGTGGGTTAGGACTGGACGATATTTATTCTTATACTTTTGTAAAACCTAAGATTACCATTCTATTGGAAGGATTGACGAGAAATAGAAGCACGCTGGAGATTCTTTCCGATGTACAGGTAACTTTATTTGATTCGAGTGGAAAAATAGTATCCAATAAGCTTACTGCCACAGATGGACAATTTGCCTTTGAAATAGAGCCTAGGATGGCATATAGACTGATGGGGGAGAAGGTCAAATTTCATGGTGATTCTATAAATATTTCGGCACTAAACCCTTCTAAGGATACGACAATTAGAGTAGAACTAGCTCTACAACCTATTTTTGAAACGGGGACAGTATTTGTTTTGGAAAATATCTATTACGATTTGGATAAGTACAATATTCGTCCGGATGCACAACCCATATTGAATCAATTGGTGAATACTATGCGCGACAATCCAACGTTAAAAATTGAACTATCTAGTCACACAGATAGCCGTGCGACTGCTAAGTATAATTTGAAATTGTCTCAAAATCGAGCTCAATCGGCAGTGGATTATATAGTAAGTAGGGGCATCGCTCGAGATCGGATTGTTGCCAAAGGATATGGAGAGTCCAAGCTCGTAAATAGATGTGCGGATAACGTCAAATGTTCTGAAGCTGAACACCAGGCTAATCGAAGAACGGAAGTGAAAGTACTGGCATATTAAGGATGTTGAGATAACTGTCTTTATAGACAAGAAATCAATGGATTGATTGGCTAGAACGAGCAAAAGTTTTGAACGGGAGCGCGTGCTTATGTACGAGCTCCCGTTTTGCATAAATTGCTTTCTACCATTATTTTTGCTATCTTTGTACCACACGCCTTACTTAATACTCCTTTTTCTCCTGAAATTCTAATTAGGAGCCTTTGCATCAGGAATCTCAAGTTTTATGCGCTTTAACCCTATCATTTAAATTAATACCCTTAATGGCACAAACACAGCAAAAAAAAGAAAATCAAAAGAAAAAATTAGAAAAAAGAAAATCGAAAGAACAAAAAAGAGAGTTCAAGAAAACACACAATTCTAAAGGAAAATCTTTGGAAGATATGTTTGTATATGTAGATGAGTTCGGTAACTTGTCTAACACCCCACCTACCCAGAAATACGAATTTAAAGCATCTGATTTAGAAAGACCAGTTGTAGAGGACGAGTTTTCGTTTGGGAAAGTTTCGTTCTTTAATGAGCAAGGTCAGTATGGATTTATCAGAAATAACGAGACTAGAGAAAATGTATATTTTAACCTTAAACTCGTAGGATTCCCGTTGAGAGTGGATCAAAAAGTTAAATTTAAATACCAATCTTCAAAGCAGGGGTTACAAGTGACTACTGTTGAAATCGTTCAATAGGTTTCATACCTAACATAAAATTTAGCATACTTTAACTTAATTAATCTCTAAGTTCATTTTTATTTTTTGTAAATTTGGACAAGGTTTATCGAAGGGGCCATTAATTCCAGTGTTTCTGTTCGTGATACTCGGTATTTAGATGTCAAAAATAAAATTTAGAAATAATGGTGAAGCATTATTTTCAAAAGATCTTCGTAGTAGGGTAAACCTGCACTTTAGTTCCTCTTCAAAAGAAAAAGTAGGCGATAGACGTCTTTTTTTAAAGGCGATAATGCTTGTCCTTTCAGCGATTACGCTTTATGTGTTGTTGATATCGTTAACTATTCCAGTTTGGTTTGCCATTTTATTGTGTATAGTGTTTGGATGCAATTTAGCGGGTATTGGATTCAATATTATGCATGATGCAGGGCACGATACATTCTCTTCCAATAAAAAAATCAATCATGTGTTTTCGTATAGTTTGAATCTCTTGGGAGGAAGTATATTCTTTTGGAAACTCAAACATAATATAGCACATCATACCTATACGAACGTGGAGGGACATGATCATGATATCGAAGTTAAGTTTATGAGACTTCATAATGAGCAACCTTATCGATGGTATCACCGCTTCCAAACGGTGTATTTTATCTTGTTATACTCAATTTCTTACTTGGCTTGGGTATTTTATCAGGATTATGAAAAATACTTTAGAGGTTCGATGGGTAAGAAAAGTAATTCATTCAAATTTCCAATTAAAGAAAAGGTCATATTTTGGTTTACGAAAGTGTTCCATTTATTGATTTTCATCATGCTTCCAATATATTTTCTAGGAGTTGTTCCTGCGGTGGTGGGTCTTTTGATTGCTTTTGTAAGTTGTGGATTGTGTCTAGCGATTATATTTCAGCTTGCACATGTGGTGACCGAGACTGATTTTCTAACCGTCAATGAACATGAGGATTTGGATCAAGAATGGATGGTTCATCAGTTGCAGACTACAGCCAATTTTTCAACCAATAATAAGATGTTGTCTTGGATGTTGGGCGGGTTAAACTATCAGGTTGAACATCATCTCTTTCCTAAAATCAGTCATATCCATTATCCAGCAATTAATAAGCTCGTGAAGGAGACTTGTAAAGAGCATGGTATTCGTTATATTGAGTTTAAGACTATAGGGCAAGCTGTTGTATCACATCTGAAACACATCCATAGGATGTCACTTAATCCTAAAAGACAATTACTAAATCCTTAGTGCCTAGCAGAAGGGTTATTGCGTTACTTATTATAATTTAATCAACTTCGGTTGATTTTTTTTGTGGACTTATTTAAGGGTGTATCCATCTGTAAAGTATGAGGACCAATATTGCTTTTAAAAGCAATATTGGTCCTTTTGTTTTTTAAAAACTCGATAGTCGTTAGGGAGTTTAATCTGATTTATTAGGTAATAAAATTGGCGTCGCTTGCAAAAATAGTAGACAAAAAAAGCTGCTTTTTTATAAAAAAGCAGCTTATGCAAAAAAAACTATAGTAGTAATTAGCTTAATCTTACATTGATAGCGCTCAGCCCTTTTGGCGTACGCTCTACGTCGTAGGTAACTTCGTCACCTTCTCTAATTTGGTTTTTTAGTCCTGTAGTGTGTACGAAAACATCACCACTACCATCATTTGGAGTAATAAAACCAAATCCTTTAGTTTCATTAAAAAACTTTACAGTTCCTGTATTCATTATTTTGTATTAATATGTACTTCTGCAAGAATACGATTTTTATTTGGTGAATGGATGATTTATTTGTAAAAATAAATTAATATGCCCTAAAAGTTGCCCTAAGTAGATAAAACGTTGGGAATAAATCTGTGTGTAACAGTCCGGGATGTTTATAGACGAGGTACCGCCAATCGTGTGATTTTATTAATAATCAAATCTTAAAGCGCTTCCAAGAGTTGTTTTTCGTGTAGGGAATGATATTCTCCTCCTATGGCCATTAGGTGTTCATGCGAGCCTTGTTCCACTATACGGCCTTGATCTAGTACGATGATATGGTCAGCATTCTTGATTGTAGATACTCTATGGGCAATGAAAATGGTTGATTTACCTCTCATTATACGACTTAGACTGTGCAGGATCTGTTCCTCTGTTTTGGTATCTACAGCAGATAAGCAGTCATCAAAGATTAAAAACTTAGGTTCTTTTACCAATGCTCTTGCGATGGATACGCGTTGTTTTTGTCCTCCAGAGAGTGTAATTCCGCGTTCACCTATGGAAGTCTCGAATCCGTTTTCAAAACCCATGATATTGTCGTAGACGGCGGCGTCCTTTGCTGCTTGGTGAATTTGTTGCTCGCTGAACCGATCTAAACCAAACCCTATGTTATTGCTAATAGTGTCTGAAAATAGAAAAACATCTTGAGGTACAAAGCCAATCTGAGATCGGAGATTTGAAAAGGTAAACGAACGAACATTGGTATGGTCATAGCTGATTGTTCCTTCATCAGTGTCAAACATTCGTAACAATAGGTTTGCCAGCGTGGTCTTTCCTGATCCAGTCCTCCCAATAATGGCCAAAGTTTGCCCCGCTGGAATTTTAAAGGATACGTTGTCTATGGCTTTTATTCCAGTTTCTGGAAATGTGAAACTGATGTTTTTCACCTCAAGCTCCCCTGTCAGTGCAGTTTCAATGGACCCCTCTTCAATGCTTGGTTGCGTTTTTAAGAATTCGTTGATTCTCTTTTGGGAGGCTGCGGCCCTTTGTACAAGCGAAGTGACCCATGCTAATGACATGGCGGGAAAGGTTAGCTGATTGACATAGATGATGAACTCAGCAATATTTCCCGCGGAAATCGTTCCTTTATTGACCTCAAGACCTCCAATGTAAACAGTAATGATAGTGCTGAGACCAATTAGAAATATGATTAAGGGGAAAAATATGGCCTGTATCTTGACAAGTGCTAAAGAAGTGTCGCGGTATTTGTTACTTTCAGCACTGAATGACTTAATTTTGTCTTCTTCTCGATTATACGTTTTGATGACGCGTATCCCTGAAAACGTCTCTTGAACAAATGAGGATAAGTGGGACAGTTGTCTTTGGATACGTTCACTTCTTCTATTGATGACTTTATTGATAAACAATATCACCACTGATAGGATGGGGATGGGAAGTAAAGAGTATGTTGCCAGTGTAGGATTTACGTCGTACATGGCGTATATAACCATAATTGAAAGTACGACTGTATTGATAGCGTACATAATGCCTGGCCCAAGGTAATTGCGCACTTGATTGACATCCTCGGTAGCTCTATTCATCAAATCACCTGTATTGTTTCTTCTGAAAAATGAAAAATCAAGTTGTTGGTAATGACGATAAATTTCATTTTTGAGGTCATACTCAATATGGCGAGAGGTGAGAATAAGGGTCTGTCGCATCATAAAAAGAAATATACCTCTTACAAGTGCGAGTAGTAAAACTATGATTCCGAAAAATAGGAGGCTACTTCCGAATACCTGATAGATTACTGACTGCCTATCAAACCCTTCATAAAGTCGGAATAAATCAATATTCTCCTTTACAAGGTCGAAAGCTACCCGAATTACTTTCGCAGGTAAGATGCCAAAGTAATTGGATACGATGACGAAGATTACTCCTGGGATTAATTTCCAGCGATATTTGTAGAAATATTTGTTGAGATAAGCGAGTTCCTTCATATTATAAAGACAAAAATACAGTATTATTCAATACGGTTGAATGCTATACAGTTTTATTAGTGTCATTAATTCATAGAACGTATTTATTTGCCTTTTTATCCAGTGGAGTGTAAATTATTTTCTACTTTTGTAAAAGTTTATTTTAACTACATTTTATAGTTCTCTGTTATGCAAAATAGTAATGCGTCGCTATTTGAAATGATGGGCCAATTCGGCCATCAGAATTTATTGTTCTGTAACGATGAGATAGTAGGTCTCAAAGCAATTGTGGCTATTCACGACACTACGTTGGGGCCTGCAATTGGAGGAGTGAGGATGCTTCCTTACGATACGACAGAAGAGGCTATTGAAGACGCACTTCGCTTGTCAAGAGCGATTACTTATAAAGCTGCTGTAGCTGGGCTTAATCTTGGTGGAGGTAGTGCCATAATCATAGGAAATCATCGCAGTGATAAAACAGAGGTTTTGTTGAGAAGGCTAGGTCAGTTTGTAGAAGGGCTGAATGGAAATTTTATCGCATCTATTGATGTGGGTACCACACAAAAGGACCTTGAGCATATCTATACCGAAACAAGTTATGTGGCGGGATTGCCAGAATCCTTAAATGGTGGAGGAGATACAACAATATTTGCAGCCCGAGGTGTATTCTACGGGATTAAAGCTGCTATTAAAGAGCTGTATGGTGATGATAGTCTCGCTGGACGTAAGGTAGCGGTGCAGGGCGTCGGTAGTGTGGGGGAGCATTTGGTTTCGATGTTACGAAACGAAAATGCGAGGGTTTACGTCAGCGATATGACTGAGGAACGTAAGATGAAGATTGCTGCAAAATATAAAGCGGAGCCGATTACAGACTCGACCAGTTTTGAAATGGATGTAGATGTATACGCTCCTTGTGCTTTGGGTGGTACGGTCAATCCTGAAACTGTGCCTCGAATGCGCTGTAAAATTATTGCTGGTTCTGCAAATAATCAATTGAAAAATGAACAGGAGACGTCACGTTTGTTAAAAGAACAGGATATTTTATACGTCCCTGATTTTATGATTAATTCGGGAGCTTTGATTAGCTGCTATTCAGAACTTGAAGGGTATGGCTCTGACCGTACTGAATCTTTGATTCGCAATATCTATACTATCACACGTGAAGTAATCCAAAAGTCAAAAACAGAAAATATCACGACATTGGTTGCTGCAAATCAGATTGCTGAGAAAAGAATTAGTGATATAAAAAAAATAAAACGTTAGCGGGTATCCGAAGTTTACAATCGTTCTTATATTAAAAAATCGTTCTTTATAAAATATGTTAAATAGAAGACACCTAAGGGTGAAAGTGATGCAGACGCTGTATGCATACAGTTTGTCGTCTGACAAGCAAGTGAAAAGCTATGAAAAGGCACTACTGAAGAGTGTAGATGAGGTTTATGAAATGTACATTTGGACGTTAAATCTGCTGGATGAAGTGTCGGAGTACGTGGTAATAGACGCGGAGGGGCGAGCAAATAAGTTTTTGCCAACAGAAAAGGACCGTTCGCTTACGACTAGGTTGAATAGTAATACGTTTATTGAGTCGTTAAGGCAAAATAGAGATTACCTGGAAGGTGTTAAGAAGTACAGGGTAGACTGGAATTTTGATCCGGAAATAGTCCGTTCGATATTTGCTCAATTGAAAGATTCAGAGGAGTATGTCGAATATCTTCAATCTAATGATCGTTCAATCTCCTCAGAAAAAGATATTATAAAACATATTTTTAAGAGGATTATCTTGAAGTCGCCGAGTATAGAACAGGCTTTTGAAGAGCGATTCATCAATTGGCCAGTTGACAAGGAGGTATTGCAAGCATTGATTGCCAAAACCTTCAAGAATTTCAGCAGTGAGATTTCGCAACAGAATAAACTGGCTGAACTTACTCAAAATTGGATGGATGATCGCGAATTTATCTTGGATTTATTGACAAATTCAATTCGTTATAGTGACGAATATCAGGCGATGATTGCTGCTAAAACTAAGAATTGGGAGGCCGATCGTATTGCGTTGTTGGATACAATTTTGATGCGGATGGCTATCTGTGAACTTGTTAATTTTCCTTCTATTCCCGTTAAAGTGACAATTAATGAATATATTGAATTATCAAAGGTATTCAGTACACAAAAAAGTAATACATTTATCAATGGGATTCTGGATAAGATACTTGCGGACTTAAATCAGCAAGGGCGTATTCGCAAGCAAGGACGTGGATTGAAAGATTAATACTTATGTCATAGTTGAACGGATTCCGAGTTAAAAATGAGGGTGTATTATCGGTACACTTACTGCTTAAATTGAAATGAACAGCTTCATTGCTTAAATAAAGTAAACTACATTCTAATGAGAAAAATAGCTTTTCTAGGATTATTATCCATCACTTCTATCATAAGTGCTTGTGGTAATAGCGATGCAAAAAAGACCGAAGGACAAACAGATGGTGATACTACGAGTATGACCCAATCCAGTGCAACTCTTGGTAAAATAGAATTTGACGAATCGGCCTTTGACTTTGGGAAAGTGAAAGAAGGTGAAGTAGTGGAACATACATTTACTTTTAAAAATACAGGAAATGCTCCCGTTATATTATCTGAAGTAAATGCATCATGTGGTTGTACGACTCCTGATTACTCTAAGAATCCAGTGCTTCCTGGTAAGACTGGTGAAGTTAAAGTGGCTTTCAATAGTTCAGGACAGGTGGGAAAGCAACAGAAAATTGTGACGGTGATGTCTAATGCGGAGAATGCAATCACGACTGTTCAGATTAGAGGTGAAGTGTCGAAACCGTAAGGGGCCAGCACTCGTAAAGTCAAATTAACCGTACGTAAGTTGACAGATTACGAAATTCGATCGCAATCATTACCCTGTCCTAAAAATAGGGTTTTTAGGTGTTTGAGATAGTTAGTAATCTTTCAGTGATAAAGTTTAAAATAGTATATAAATTAAAAACAAATAAAATGATAAGTACAATTTTCTTACAAGCTGGTGGAGCAAGCAGTTTTACTACTTTTTTACCAATGATTTTGATTATTGTGGTTTTTTATTTCTTTATGATAAGACCACAGATGAAAAAACAAAAAGACCATAAAAAATATATTGAAGAATTAGGTGTGAATGCACGTGTAGTGACAACAGCTGGTATTCATGGACGTATTGTAGAGGTGAGTGATACTACATTTTTGGTAGATGTGGGGTCGGGAGTAAAGATGCGTTTTGACAAATCGGCAATTGCATTGGATGCTTCAAAAGCAATCAATGATAAAGACAAAGAAGTAAAAAGTTAAAAATTGCTTAATCTGATTAAAGCCGCATTTGTTGCGGTTTTTTTTTGAAATTATAGTTTTTTAGCAGTAATAATGGCTTTCACTCAATTCTCATTATTACTGAGTAGGGCAGGTGTCAATATGGTTTTTGATATAAACCAATTCGTTTTCCGTTCAACACCTGAAAAATGCATACCTTTGTGCGCTATGGCAATCAGACGTTTCAGTAAAATTCAAAAGAGAAAGATTTCCATCTTTTTTAGATGTGTCGTGATTTCTTTCGTTGCTTGGACGTTATTTGCGATTTCGAATACTTACATCTATCATATGAAGGCTGGTATTCAATATGTCAATCTGCCAGACAATAAAGCTTTCCATCCTTTACAGTCGGATACGGTGAGCCTTAAGGTAGAGATGACTGGTTGGAAATTGCTACTCTCTCGCTTCCGGCAGGATACGGCAAATATCCAGGTGGATCTCAGTGGACTTAAGAATCGGAATTGGATTGTATTTTCGAACCAGATTGGTTTCATCAATAGACAGTTTCCAAGCGACAAGCACGTGGTCTCGGTTAGTCCGGATACTTTATATTTTGACTTTTCTAAACAAACCCAACGTAAGGTGCCTATCAAGCCTGTCTACAGCGTAGGCTTTACTAAGCAATATGGTATTATTGGCGACACTAAGAGTCTCCCCGAATATGTTACCATAACAGGGCCATTGGAAGATGTTGCTGATATTGAAACATGGGAGACTGATACTATCAGAGGAGCAAATGTCAATTCGGATATTAGGACGATGGCTTACTTGGATCGTAATCAAAAAGCGAATATAAATGTCTATCCCGCCTATGCGGAGGTGACCATTCCTGTAGGGGAACTTACCGAAAAGGTGTTAGAACTTCCGGTAAAGGTTGTCAATGCTAGCAAGTACACTTCTGTACGTACGTTGCCTACGAAGGTGAAAGTGACCATTTTAATTTCGCTTAAGGATTATAACAAGTGGACGCAACGGGATTTTGAAGCCTTGGTCGATATCGAAAATTGGGAAGAGAATGGGGTCCCTAATCTCCCTGTTATCTTAACCAAAGTACCTCCGTATGCGAAGGTAGTGAGCATAGAGCCGCAGAATGTAGATTTTTTTGTTCGAAAGTAACTATGGGATTGAAGATAGGTATTACAGGAGGTATAGGTGCGGGAAAGAGCATTATCTGCAATATATTTAAGGTGCTAGGTGTGCCTGTATATAATGCAGATCAGGAAGCTAAGAATATCATGCACAAAAGTAAGGAGGTAAGAAGCTCCTTAGTCACCGAATTCGGGGAGGCTGTGTATACAGACAAGGGTGAATTGGATCGGAAATTTCTTGCTGCACAGGTTTTTGGAAGTGAAGAACGTTTAAAGATTTTAAATGGAATTGTTCATCCCGCAGTTATCAAAGACGCTGAAGATTGGGCTGAGCAACAGCAGTTTGCTTATTCATTGAAAGAAGCTGCATTGTTGTTTGAGTCCGGGTCTTATACGAAGTTAGACTACACGATATTGGTCACAGCACCCGAGGATGTCCGAATAGCTCGAGTGGTCGGTAGGGATTATATTACTGCTGAGCAGGTCAAAGAGCGAATCAGCAAGCAGATGACGGATGAGGAGAAGGTAGTACTAGCTGATTTTGTAATCATTAATGATGGGGTTCAAGCTCTCCTTCCACAGGTGTTGGCTTTGCATACCTATTTTTTAACACTTTAAAACATACTAATGTCTGAAATATTGGCTGATTTTCTTGTTAGAAAACCAGAAGGATACTATTGTAGATACGGCGATTTTTACGTAGATGCGATGCAGCCTGTTCGAGTGGATGTCGTGTCACATGCGCATGGAGATCACGCATCAAACGGTCATGGCAAAATATATGGAACGGCAGCTACAATAGCGTTTATGCAGCATAGATATACGAAGCAACCTTTATCCACATTTGAGATGATAGAATTTAATCAATCCTTTATTTTAGGAGAGGTGATACTCACTTTTATTGCTGCAGGACATATTTTGGGTTCTGCCCAGATTCTCATGGAATATAGAGGAATACGTTATCTCTATACGGGGGACTATAAAATGGATGAAGACCCTACATGTGAGCCATTAATGGTTGTACAGGCAGATGTCTTAATTACGGAGAGTACCTTTGCACATCCAGATACTCAGCATCCAAATGCTGTAGATGAAATCCTGAAGCTGAAAAATCGACCTAGTAACATCCTATTGGGTTGCTATGCCTTGGGTAAGGCCCAACGCATTACGGCGCTATTAAATGAGTACTGTCCAGAAAGAAGAGTGCTTGTGCATCATAATATCACACCGTTTCATCGAATATATGATCAATTGGGATTTGCTCCGCTTACATATGAGCCTTATAATAGACAGGTAATGAAACAAGGTGAGCCCAATAAAGTTTATTTGGTCCCTCCTATGACGTTTAATAATTATTTTAGAGCAACTAAGGTCTTACGAGCATTTGCGTCGGGTTGGAAGCGTTTGCAGCAACATAACGACATAGCGTTGTACATCTCCGATCATGTGGATTGGGAAGATATTGTTGGTTATGTTGCTAAGGTGAAGCCAAAACAGATTTGGACTATCCATGGTGAGGGGCGTCATCTCAAAGAGTACTATACAGGTCAGATGGAAGTAAGGGATATTTATTAAATATTCCTATCTATCTATAATAAATCAAGTGAAAGATTTTTTTGAAAAAAAATGAAGTGGGAAATACTGGGTTCGAACCAGCGACCCCTACCTTGTCGAGGTAGTGCTCTAAACCAGCTGAGCTAATTTCCCTTGGTTTGATATGTGATACTCTTTTGAGTTTTCAAAAGATATTTTGTGGTGCCAGCTGGATTCGAACCAGCGACACAAGGATTTTCAGTCCTTTGCTCTACCGACTGAGCTATGGCACCATTAAGATATTTAGTTAGAATCTGTATCTTATCAGATTAAGGTGGTGCCAGCTGGATTCGAACCAGCGACACAAGGATTTTCAGTCCTTTGCTCTACCGACTGAGCTATGGCACCTTTTTTGCAATGTTTTTATCTCCTATTGCGTTGCAAATGTATATTCTTTTTTTGGATTCCAAAACTTTTTCCAGCAAATATTTTACTTCTATTCGACAAAGCATTGATTTTGATTAAGATAAAATTACACCAAATAAACATGCTTCAAAAAAAATAACCATTATCTTTGCACTTCAAATAATAATAATGAGTAAGAGAGGAAGAGTACTAGTAGCAATGAGCGGTGGAGTGGATAGTTCGGTCGCAGCCGTTATGCTCCACGAACAAGGATATGAGGTAATCGGAATCACGATGAAGACATGGGACTATGCATCTTCGGGTGGATCTTCTAAAGAAACTGGATGTTGCAGTTTAGACAGTATCAATGATGCGCGTGCTTTGGCCGTAAATTATGGGTTTCCTCATTTTATTTTGGATATTCGGGATGAATTCGGAGATTATGTAATCGATAATTTTGTTGATGAGTATATCGCAGGACGGACGCCTAACCCGTGTGTGCTTTGTAATACTCATATAAAATGGGAGGCTTTGATAAAAAGAGCAAATAAGCTCGATTGCGAGTTTATTGCGACTGGGCACTATGCTAACATTAGGATGCATGATAACGGACGTCACGTGATCTCTAAAGGACGCGATGAGAATAAGGATCAATCTTATGTGCTGTGGGGAGTATCCCAAGAAAATCTAGCGAGGACCCAGTTTCCATTAGGTAGTTTTACAAAAGCAGAAATACGGCAGATGGCTGCGGATATGGGACAGATGGAGCTGGCCAATAAGTCGGAAAGTTACGAAATATGTTTTGTGCCGGATAATGATTACCGGTCTTTCCTAAGACACAAAATGCCAGACTTGGATGAGAAGGTAGGGGCAGGTAATTTTTTGCTCTCTGACGGCACTGTAGTGGGCCAACATATAGGATATCCTTATTTCACAATAGGACAACGTAAAGGGCTTGGTATAGCATTAGGAAAGCCAATGTTTGTTATCGAGATTCTTCCCGAAAGTAATTCTGTTGTGTTGGGTGAAGAGCACGAATTGGAAAAAGCAGAAGCATTTGTTCGAAACATCAATCTGGTGAAATACGCTAGTATCGAGCAACCGATGGAAGCTATTACGAAGATTAGGTATAAGGATGCCGGGGCGCTTTCAACAATAACGCAGCAAGGAGATATGATGAGAGTAGATTTTCAACATCACGTGAAAGGAATAGCCCCGGGACAATCTGCCGTGTTTTATGAAGGTAATGATTTAATAGGTGGAGGTTTTCTAATGAAATAGTGGCCTACATTACAGTAATAAAAAGCGGGTCTTGGTATTTACCAAGACCCGCTTTTTATTATGTGACGATTAATAGGTAATTACGATAATTTACCTACTTCTTGTACTAAATCTACAATTTTGTTGGAATATCCCCACTCATTGTCATACCAAGCAATAACCTTCACGAAGTTGTCATTCAATGAAATGCCTGCTTTAGCATCAAAGATAGACGTACGTGCATCTCCTAAGAAATCAGTAGATACAACTTCATCTTCCGTATAACCCAAGATACCTTGCAATTCACCTTCAGAAGCTTCTTTCATTGCTTTTTTGATTTCTTCATACGAAGCAGCTTTTTCTAAGCGTACAGTCAAATCTACTACTGAAACGTCTGCAGTTGGCACGCGTAGAGACATACCCGTCAATTTTCCTTTCAGGGCAGGTAATACTAGGCCTACAGCTTTAGCTGCACCAGTAGAAGAAGGGATGATGTTTTGGTAAGCACCACGTCCACCTCTCCAATCTTTAGCAGAGGGGCCATCAACAGTTTTTTGAGTAGCGGTAACTGCGTGTACAGTTGTCATCAAACCTTCAAGGATACCAAATTTATCGTTCAAAACTTTGGCCACAGGAGCTAAACAGTTTGTCGTACATGAAGCGTTAGAAACGATATGTTGGTCAGCTTTCAACTCCTTGTGATTGACGCCCATTACGAAAGTAGGAGTGTCATCTTTAGCTGGTGCAGACATAACCACTTTTTTGGCACCTGCATCGATGTGTTTTTGAGCTAATTCTTGAGTTAAGAAGAAACCTGTTGATTCGATGATAACTTCGGCACCTACTTCGTTCCATTTCAAGTTCGCTGGATCTTTTTCAGCAGTGACGCGGATAGTTTTGCCATTAACAACTAGGTTGCCATCTTTAACTTCGACAGTACCATCAAATCTACCGTGTGTCGAGTCGTATTTTAACATATATGCCATGTAATCCGGCTCTACTAGGTCATTGATACCTACAACTTCTACATCTGTGCGATTGATCGCTGCTCTGAATGCCAAACGGCCGATGCGACCAAATCCGTTGATTCCAATTTTCATCTTTTTAATTTTTATTGAGATTTAAATAATATTTTACTAAACTATGAATCGGCTCCTTTACAATAGTGCCTATATCCAAGCCAAATTCATGCTCCCCGATATCTTTGAGCCAATCCGAGTAATGATTGGCAACGGAACCCGTGAAATGTATCTTTTGCTCCGGGTAGCGGTCATTCAGTGGGACGAGATACGTTTCGCAAAAAAGATATAAGCCTTCCTTTATAATAGTAGACAAATAAGTCTCCTCTTTGTTTTCTTGAACAAAGTCTGCAAAGGATGTCAAGAATAGATTTGGATTAGGATGGTTGTATACTTTTTCGAGAATGATTTTGCGATCTAAATTGTGTTTGGCTAATAGTCTCTCTTTGATATCAGAGGGCATGGTGCCGCTCAGAAAATCCTTGAGTAACTGTCTTCCTATCCAATTGGTAGAACCTTCATCTGCTAAAATATAGCCTAGGCCAAAATTGTTTTTTATGATTTTTTTTCCGTTGTAATATGCCGCATTGGATCCACTTCCCAAGATGCCGATAATCCCTTTTTCATCGCCAAAGGTAGAAATGGCGGAAGCAAGGACGTCATGGTTGACCTTTACATTTGCATTTTTGAAAAACAATTCGAATACTTTTTTTATCTTCTGTTGTCTATCCAATGAGGATGCACCTGCACCAAAAAAATATATTTTTCTAATGCGTTCGGCATTATTGATGAGGTGCGTATTTTTATTGAGCAATTGGTTAATGAATCGTTCGTCTTGAATATATGAATTGATACCAAGTGTGCGAAAACCATTGACAACACGCCCTTTGTCAGCCAGTCGCCAATCTGCATATCTTGATCCACTAAATACAACTGCAATCATAAAATCCTTTGATAATCTATATTAGATGGCCATAATATGCGAAATCTCTAACATATCTTTACTTAATTTGAACTCTTTGTTATGTAGCGCCTCCTCCAGCGAGGTTGTCTTTATCTCGTTACCCCTCAGACCAACTGTCATTCTGGTGTCTCCAGCAAGTAAACATTTGACTGCTGCATATCCCATTCTGCTGGCGAGAACCCGGTCAAAACTACTGGGCGATCCACCTCTTTGCAGGTGCCCTAATATACTAACTTTTGTGTCATAATAATCAAATTTTTCTTTGACACGATTGGCAACATTATAAGCTCCTCCGTTTTTTTCGCCTTCGGCTACGATTACAATCGTTGAAGTTTTTTGTTTAAAGGCTGCTTTTTCTAGTAATTCGATTAAATCATCAATCGCTGTTTCTTTTTCAGGGAGCATAATTGCTTCTGCTCCACCAGCGATTCCAGCATTTAAGGCAATGCAGCCCGAATCACGGCCCATTACTTCAATGAAGAAAAGTCTGCCGTGTGACGCAGCTGTATCCCTAATTTTGTCGATGGCATCTATTACGGTGTTGGTTGCGGTGTCGTACCCTAACGTATAATCTGAACCGTATAAGTCATTGTCAATGGTGCCAGGCACACAGATGACGGGGATATTATATTCCTTTGAGAAATAATCTGCACCAGTAAATGTACCATCACCTCCAATAGCTACTAGACCGTCTATTCCTGCGTTTTTAATGTTCTGATAAGCTAGGGCACGTCCTTCAGGAGTTTTGAATTCTAAACACCTTGCTGTCTTCAATATAGTGCCCCCTTTTTGAATGATGTTGCTTACTGAACGGCTATTCATCTCGGTGAAATTGGCATCTAGCATTCCTTGGTATCCCTGATGAATCCCGGTAACCTTTTTTCCTTCAAATAGAGCGGTACGAACTACTGCGCGGATGCATGCATTCATACCCGGTGCATCTCCTCCTGATGTAAAAACTCCTATATTATGTATTGTGTTCACGAGCAAAATTCTTTTTTAGGTTTGACGAATATACAGTGTATTTTTTACACTAATGAATTTTTTGATTATTTTTTTTGTTACTTTGATATATTTAGCGCATTATTGTGATGTTTACAGGTGTAATTCCTTATGGGCTTACGTTTGATTTCAGAAACTTAAATAAATTCTTGAACATTGTTTACAAATTTCACCATTGACTGCGTCATTTTTGGTTTTCATGACGGTCTGTTAAAAGCTTTATTAACCGAGAGAAATGAATATCCATTCAAGGATTGGTGGGCCTTGCCCGGTTTTTTTGTGAACAATGACGAAGAAATGGAAGATGCCGTCAAACGGATTCTTTATGAAAATGCAGGCTTAAAGGATATCTACATGGAACAATTGGCTGCGTTTGCGGGTCTTAAACGACATCCACAAGGACGTATACTTACCGTAGCTTATTTTGCACTTATGCAACTAGATCAAAGTAAGATCAAGGTTAAACCTGTTACCACATACATGCGTCAGGCGAAATGGTTTTCAGTTAACGAACTTCCCGAGTTGGCATTTGATCACCAGCAGATAATAGACCTTAGTTTGGAAAAACTAAAACGTAAAATAGGGTATACGGCTGTAGCATTTGAATTACTGCCTGAGAAATTTACGCTTACGCAATTGCAACAAGTCTATGAAGCTATATTGGGTAGAAAATTAGATAAAAGAAATTTTCGAAAGAAAATGTTAAACTATGGCTTCCTTAAAGAACTTCCTGAGTTCCAAAAAGGGGTATCTTACCGTGCTGCACGTCTTTATAAATTAGACAAGAGAAAATTTCAAAAAGTGTTCTCGCATGAAGATTAAGGGTGAGCACACCTTTAATATCAATTTTATCATCCCTTTTTAAAGTATATTAAGTTTTTATACGTCAGCTAGGAAAGTAGGTAGGTATAGCTTTCCCGCT
The DNA here is from genome assembly GCA_000783305.1 of Sphingobacteriaceae bacterium DW12. Taxonomy (GTDB): domain Bacteria; phylum Bacteroidota; class Bacteroidia; order Sphingobacteriales; family Sphingobacteriaceae; genus Sphingobacterium. The sequence continues at coordinate 20,618 of JROE01000019.1, forward strand.
TATATATTGTTATCTGTATACGAGAACAATATGTGAGAACTAATATGTCATATTAAAATCCTTTTTTTAAATTATCGATGGATTACGGCCTGAAAATTGCATAACCATTTTACTTTTTTTTACTTTTGACTCGAAAATAAAAAAAGTCAAAAAGTAAGATTGATGGTGAATTCAGATAATAAGAGAAAGCAAATTGTGAAAGCAGCGGTCAAGCGTTTTGCTCATTTTGGAATTCCAAAAACAACAATGAACGAGATCGCTGAGGATGTGAATCTAACTAAAGCTAACCTTTACTACTATTTTCCGGACAAAAACTCCCTGATTAAAGATGTTTTGTTAAGCATTGTCGACGAGATGGATGTTGAAGAACAAATGGTAATTAAGGAGTTGGGTAAGGATCTCTTGGAATTGTTATATAAGCTTTTGGATGTGCGGGTGATTTTTGTGAAAAAATATTATATGTTTTACCTTTTTGAGAATATGGATTGGATTAAGGATTCCAGTATTTCTGCCGAAATTGAGTCCTTGATACAAAAGGATGAGGATCAATACTGCAAGATTTTTGAAAGAGCAAAGGCTGCGGGTGAGATCGTTGATTTAGATCCTCGCTATATTGCTAAGAATTACAGTGACGCTATGCGGGGCATCGGGTTTATGGGAAACCTTTCCAATATAGTTAAAGGCTTTCCTAGTATAGACAATATAGATGATATAGTTCAGCGGCAGAAGGAGGTAACCGAGATCATGCTCTATGGGTTGAGTACTAAAAATAGAAACAACTAACATACACACACATAAATACAACGATGAATAGAATTAGAAAATGGTTATTAATCTTGCTTAGTTTTGGAGTGGTTGGAGGCTCTTATGCGCAAGAGGAATTGACGTTGGGTGAAGCCATACAATATGCGCTCAAAAATAAAGCCGATGCTAAGAAATCACAATTAGATGTAATCAACGCCGAAAATAAAATTAGTGAAGTTAGAGCCAACGCTCTTCCTCAAATTAATTTGTCCGCCGGATTAACGTACAATCCCATCATTCAAAAGATAGCTCTTCCTGACTTTACAGGTCAAAACGGGGGAAATCCAAGTTTGGTAGAGATGGGACAGAAATGGCAAGCGACGCCGACGATATCATTGACTCAGCAAATCTTCAATCAATCTGTATTTACGGGGTTAAAGGCAGCTAGTACAACTCGTGCATTTTATCAGATTAATCATGAATTGACAGAGGAGCAGTTGATTGAGCGAGTTGCCAATAGTTATTATGATGTATATCAATCTAAGTTGGAGTTAGCTACAATCGAGACTAATTTGCAGAATACAACTAAGACCCGAGATGTAATCGACGGGTTATATAAAAATGGTTTGGCTAAAAAGATTGATTTAGATCGTACTAATGTAGCAGTCAATAATTTGGAATCCTCCAAACAGCAAATGATTAATGCAATTCAACTAAAGGAGAATGCGCTTAAATTTGTCATTGGAATGGATGTGACAAAGGAGATTTCTATGCCCAAAAATACATTTGAGATTGACTTGGCCAAAGCATTGGTCGATACCTCTAGTTTGGACAGTCGAACTGAAGTAAAGCTTTTGGAAACGCAGAAGCAACTTTTGGGCTACAATAAAAAATCAATCGAAGCCCAATACTATCCAACACTGTCTCTGAATGCCAACTATGGATACACAGGATTTGGGCAACAGTTTCCAATTTTTAATAGTGGTCCTTCTATAAATTGGGCAAATTTTTCAACAATAGGTGTTAATCTTTCATTTCCCATATTTACGGGATACGCCACGCGTTCGAAGGTAAGGCAAGCCCAAATTGATATTGATAAAGTTAGTGTTGATATTGAAGATACAAAGTTGGGATTGTTGCTTGCATCTGAAAATGCGAAGAAGCAGCTGAAAAATAGCTTATTGACTATTAATGCGCAATCTGATAATGTAAAGTTGGCAAAAGAAGTATTATTTAATGTGGAAAATAATTACAAGAATGGACTGGCAACCCTTACAGATTTATTAGATGCCGAAAAATCATATGCTGAAGCCCAAAATAGCTATTCAACTGCATTATTAAATTATAAAGTTGCAGAGATCCAAATTATCAAATCAAACGGAAACTTAAAATCACTTATTAACGAATAATTAGCATAAAAATATGAAACGAATCATCATAACCATTGTCATTATAGTAGCAGCGCTAGCTGGTATTATGTATGTATTGAATAAAAATAAAGAAAAGAATAAAGCGGAGACGGAAATAGTGGCGCAGAAGAATGCATCAGTAGCAGTGCGTACAGATACAGTTGCACTTCGGGAGATGAATCTACAATATATTGCAAATGGGACCTTCATGCCTTATCAAGATATGAAACTGTCTGCTGAGACATCAGGTAAAGTAATCAAAGTGTTGGTGAAAGAGGGGGATTATGTGAGAGCAGGACAAGTATTAGCTATAGTGGAAGGGGATAAGTTGGATGTGAGTAAACAGAATGCACAGGCAGCATATAATAATGCAAAAGCAGATTACGAACGTTACGAAAGTGCCTTTCAGACAGGTGGTGTGACGAAGCAACAACTTGATCAGGCTAAATTGAAATTAGAGAGTGAGCAAAATAACCTGAAAAGTGCGCAATTGAATGCATCAGACGCTACTGTGAGAGCTGGTATAAGTGGTACTATTAATGAACGTAAGATAGAGCCAGGTACATACGTGTCTCCAGGTACGGAGATGTTTAGTTTAGTAAATGTCGGGTCACTAAAACTACGTGTCAATGTGGATGAGAAGAATGTCGCAACATTGAAAGTCGGACAGACTATCAAAATAGCTGCAAGTGTATTCCCAGACAAGAATTTTGATGGAAAGATTGTCTTTATTGCACCAAAAGCTGACGGAAGTCTAAATTTCCCTGTTGATATCGAAGTGAAGAACAATGCGGGTAATGAATTGCGTGCAGGAATGTATGGTACTGCAGTTTTTGGAGCGGATCGTTTCTCATCGGTATTGACTATACCACGTACAGCATTTGTAGGTAGTGTGAGCTCAAATCAAGTGTTTGTAAATGAAAATAATACAGCTATCCTTAAGACAATTACCTCAGGACGTAATTTTGGTGACTATATAGAAGTAATTGAAGGATTGACTGCAGGTCAAATCGTCATCACAAGTGGTCAAATCAACTTGCTAAACAATACACCGATTAGCATCATTAAATAATAATTGAAAGAAGATATTTCATGAAAATTTCAGAAATCTCAATAAAACGCCCGAGTATAATAATCGTACTGTTTATTATACTGACCCTGGGCGGTTTATTTAGCTATAAGATGTTGAGTTACGAGTTGATTCCTAAGTTTGAGGTCAACGTTATCACAGTACAAACGGTCTATCCCGGAGCATCTCCTTCAGAGGTAGAAAATACAGTATCAAAGAAGATAGAAGATGCCATCTCCTCCTTGGAGAACGTAAAAAAGGTGGAAACAAAGTCTTACGAGAGTTTATCTCTGGTGTTGATTACGTTAACCAACAATGCTGATGCCAACTACGCATTAAATGATGCACAGCGTAAGATTAATGCCATTTTGAAAGATCTTCCAGATGACGTGGATCCTCCGTCCTTGGTGAAATTCTCATTGGATGATATGCCCATCATGAATCTATCGGTCACCAGTAAACTGTCCGAAAAGGAATTGTATGATCTTTTAGATAAGAAGATACAACCTATATTTTCACGAATAAGTGGGGTAGCTCAGGTGGATATGATTGGCGGACAGGAACGCGAGATTCAGGTCACCCTGGATCCTAAGAAAATGGAGGGTTACGGCTTGACCATTGCACAGGTACAGCAAGATATATTGTCGTCAAACTTGGATTTCCCAACCGGAAACGTAAAAACCCGTACTAATCAAACCCTGATTCGCTTGGCTGGTAAGTTTAAATCGGTTGAGGATCTTCGTAATCTACCGATTACGACACCTCAGCATGTAGCCATTAGATTACGTGATATAGCTGATGTGCAAGATGCACAAAAGGAAGTGGAAAAAATTGCACGTTTGGATCGCCAGAACACGATTTTGATGCAAGTTAAGAAACAGTCCGATGCAAATGCTGTTGAAGTGAGTAAGCTGGTTAAGCAAACCATCGAAACGGTGCAAAACGATTATCAGGAACAAGGCGTACAGGTATTGGTCGCTAATGACACATCAGACTATACTTTGAAAGCAGCCAACAACGTTATTTTTGACTTGTTCTTGGCGATAGTATTGGTCGGGGTAATTATGCTTTTCTTCCTACACAGTTTACGTGATGCTGCAATCGTGATGGTAGCTATTCCATTGTCTTTAATTGCGACTTTCATCGGGATTTATTTGATGGGATATACCTTGAATTTAATGAGTTTGCTTGGACTGTCATTAGTGGTAGGTATCCTTGTCGATGATGCGATTGTGGTCGTGGAAAATATTCACCGTCATATGGAGATGGGTAAGAGCAAGATTCGTGCGGCGTATGATGGAGCTGCTGAGATTGGCTTTACCGTTACGGCAATTACGATGGTAATTGTGGTGGTATTTTTACCGATTGCGATGTCTACAGGGTTGGTAGCTAATATTTTGGCTCAATTCTGTGTGACCGTTATCATCGCGACAGGATTGTCGCTATTGGTTTCCTTTACGATAGTACCTTGGTTGTATTCACGTTTTGGAAAGCTATCGCATATCAATCCACATACATTCTTTGGTAAGATTATCCACGGTTTTGAAGCGGGGTTGACAGCCTTCACGCATAAGATTTCAGATTTATTGAAATGGTGTATTGACTCAAGATGGAACAAAGTGATTACGATGTTTGTCGTGTTGGTCTTATTTGTGGGGTCATTGGGGCTTGTCGGTGCTGGTTACATTGGTGGAGAATTTTTTCCAGCTTCGGATAAAGGAGAGTTCTTGGTCCAATTAGAGCTAAATAAAGATGCTTCTATTGAGTCATCTAATTTTATGACACAGCGTGCGGAAAACTTTATTTCTAAATTTCCAGAAGTAGAACGTGTGATTACCACTGTTGGACAGTCGAGTGATGGAATGGGGGGGACCACTGGTACTAAATACAAAGCGGAAATCCACGTGATTTTGATTGATCAAAAAGAACGAAGTGAAAGCACCAAAGTATTCGGCGCCAAACTGAAGAGGGATCTGGAGAAAGAATTAGTAGGTTCTAAGGTAAAAACCGTTACAGTAGGTATGATGGGAGCTGAGCAGGCGCCAATCACTTTGACGGTAATTGGATCTGACATGAAGGATGCATTGGCATTTGCAAATCAGGCCGCAGATCAATTGCGTAATATTGAAGGAGCTACAGAGGTCAAGTTGACTTCTGAGGATGGTAACCCCGAAATCAATGTGCAAGTAGATCGTGATAAGATGAATTCCTTAGGATTGAATCTGTCTACCGTAGGTATGGCTATGCAAACGGCGTTTAGTGGAAATACGGATGGTAAATTCAGAGCTGGTGAATACGAATATGATATCAATATCAGATTTGGCGAACAAGATCGTAAAAATATAGAAGATGTCCGTAATCTACAATTCATCAATACTCAGGGACAAGCCATTAAATTGGAGCAATTTGCTGATGTGAGTTACAGCTCAGGGCCAACTTTGTTGGAACGTAGAGATAAATCACCGTCGGTATCTATCGAAGCACAGGTGATTGGACGGCCATCAGGTACTATTGCCGCAGAATGGGAGACGCAATTCGAAAAGCTGCAACGTCCTCCAGGCGTAAACTACATGTGGGGTGGAGATATGGAAAATCAGACCGAAGGTTTCGGTACATTGGGGTATGCTTTATTGGCTTCTATTATTTTGGTTTACCTGGTAATGGTATCGTTGTATGACAGTTTTGTAACTCCATTTATCGTTATCTTCTCGGTACCGCTATCGTTTATTGGAGCGCTATTATTAATGGCGCTTACAGATACATCTCTTAATATCTTTACCATTTTGGGGATTATTATGTTGATTGGATTAGTGTGTAAGAATGCGATTCTTCTTGTTGACTTTGCAAATATGCGGAAGGAAGCTGGTGATAATACGCATGATGCATTGGTCGCTGCCAACCATGCTCGTCTTCGTCCAATTTTGATGACGACTATTGCCATGGTATTTGGTATGATACCTATCGCGATTGCTACGGGTGAAGGAGCTGATATGAATAGAGGACTTGCTATTGTGATTATAGGTGGCTTGTTATCATCCCTATTTTTGACGTTGGTTATCGTTCCTGTGGTCTACTCAATATTTGATAGTTTGCAGAAGCGTTTTGGACAGCATAAAAAGCCAGATTACGAAGCATTGATGAAAGAGGACTATGTGCCCAATGCCGATTACGTGGACGAAATGTCTGTCAAACACAATTAGAAAAAATGAATATTGTTACAAACCGCCCCTTATCCAGGGGCGGTTTTTTTATTTAAGTCTATTGGATATCCAGTCACTAGATAGTGTCCAGTTCAGGGATAGTTTCGGCTCGGAATCCGCAAAAGGATAATGTATTTCGTGTATGAAATACATTATGGTATACTTTGCCTAGATGTGCTTTCGACGTTTAAAACTTATCGTATAAATAAAAAACAACTCATGTGCAATCGATTGCGTAAAAAAATATACATTTGTTTCGAACTTTATAAAAACTTATTGAACAACGTATGTGCGGAATCGTAGGATATGTAGGTGATAAGAATGCCTACTCTATAGTAATCAAAGGTCTAAGAAGACTTGAATATCGAGGATATGACAGTGCTGGGATAGCGCTTCATCAACAATCTAAATTGACGGTTTACAAGAAGAAAGGAAAGGTCGCGGATTTAGAAGACGAAGTTGTCGGAAAGGATAATGGAGGTACTGTTGGAATAGGGCATACTCGATGGGCAACACATGGAGAACCATCTGATAAGAATTCACATCCTCACGTATCGGCATCTGGCAAATTGACCCTTGTCCATAATGGTATTATTGAAAATTATGCCCAGATTAAAGCTGAGCTGATAAAGAAGGGATATCAATTCCACAGTGATACGGATTCGGAAGTTTTACTAAACTTTATCGAAGATATTCAGATTAACAATGCTTGTCCACTTGAAGAAGCTATTCGTATAGCCTTGAAACGTGTGGTAGGTGCTTATGTAATACTGGTCTTGGATGAAGCCGATCCGCAAACTATAATAGCAGCTCGAAAAGGAAGTCCACTGGTGATTGGCATTGGGAAGGGCGAACATTTCTTAGCTTCCGATGCTTCTCCTATGTTGGAATATACGAAGGAAGTCGTCTACATTAATGACTATGAGCTTGCAATAGTACGACCAGATGAGCTCATCCTTAAAAATTTGGGAAATGAGCGCATTACACCTTATGTTCAAAAGCTTGACCTTGAGCTCTCTGCGATAGAGAAGGGCGGATATGATCATTTTATGCTCAAGGAAATATTTGAACAACCCCAGACAATCCAAGACTGCCTAAGAGGGCGTCTAGATCTCACGAATGGCGATATCCATATGAAAGGTATAGAGGAATATGCTGCACAGCTTGTCATCGCTCCTCGTATCATTATATTGGCTTGTGGTACCAGTTGGCATGCTGGATTGGTGGCCGAATATATTATAGAGGAGTTGTGTAGGACCAATGTAGAGGTTGAGTATGCTTCTGAATTTCGTTATCGTAATCCGATTATCAATCCTGGGGATGTTATTATCGCAATCTCTCAAAGTGGAGAGACTGCGGATACCTTAGTGGCGATTGAAACAGCTAAAGCCAAAGGGGCGATAATATTGGGTGTTGTTAACGTAGTGGGATCATCTATTGCCAGAGCTTCACATGCCGGCGCTTATACACATGCGGGACCTGAAATAGGTGTGGCAAGCACCAAGGCTTTTACCGCTCAGCTAACGGTGTTGACCATGATGGCGCTAAAACTTGCAAAATTGAAGGGAACTATTACTACAGAGCGTTTCCTACACTTGCTACATGAACTGCAAGCGGTCCCACAGAAAGTGAGTGATATTTTAGAGAACCATTTGGATATTGAGGCACTTGCTAAAAAACTGACCGAGGCTAAGGGGTTTCTTTATCTTGGACGGGGTGTCAATTTTCCGATAGCGTTGGAAGGAGCATTGAAGCTGAAGGAAATTACCTATTTGCATGCAGAGGGTTATCCTGCGGCCGAGATGAAACACGGTCCTATAGCTTTAGTGGATGAGCACCTGCCAGTTGTATTTGTAGCTACTAAAGATGCTTATCATGAAAAGATTGTCAGCAACATGCAGGAAATCAAGGCACGGAAAGGAAGAGTGATTTCCGTCATAACGGAGGGTGATACAGTTTCTCCGACAGTTTCAGAGGAAATATTCGTAATTCCAGAAGCGGATGAGTTGATTTCTCCGATTCTATCCGTTATTCCATTGCAACTCCTTTCCTACTATCTCGGCATCATCAAAAAATTGGATGTGGACAAACCGCGTAACCTCGCCAAGTCGGTGACGGTTGAATAGGCGCGAATTTTTTTTATCGTTCTAATTTCCATGTTAGAAGCTGTGGGAAAGAGACAATCCCTTAATTATCTAGGAGTAGTGGACACGAGTGCATATCCTCGCTCTAACATTTTTGATAAGTAATATATGAGTAATTTGAAGAAAGGTAGTCTTGCAGGACTAGGCCATAATTTTGTTAAGCAAGAATACCTATTTGAGGGGCAAAATGAGTACGATATACGATTTGAACAACATCACCCCTCAACGGCCTTTAGGCCACTTACCGAGGATGAGATCCATATCTTGAAATCACATTCGAATGTAGCAGATGATTGGGCTAACATTTTGGTGACCAATCGTTTTATCCCGGAGCAAATCCAAAATTGCAAGTTCTATGGGCTGAATCGAATCGGCAACATGGAGCCCATTTATCTCGAGTACAGAGATTTTAGATTGCCAGTTGGAATATACAATTCTACCATCATCAGTTGTGATTTTGGTAATGTTGTAGCGGTACACGAAGTTCGATATTTAGCCCATTTTATTCTCAAGGATGAAGTTATCTTAGCCAATATCAACGAGATGGAAACCAGTTCCAAAGCGAAGTTTGGTAATGGAATTTTAAGAATAGGAGAGGATCCTGAAGTGAGGATTGCATTGGAGCTTTGCAACGAAAATGGTGGTCGGCAAGTATGGCCATTTGATGGCATGTTATTGAGCGATGCCTACATTTGGAGCCGTCATCGACACGATTTTATTTTACAAGCTAAATTGGAGCGTATGACCAATGAGCTACATACTACCAAAAGGGGGGCATATAGTGTTGTCGAAGACGGGGTCGTAATCAAAAACTGCCAAGTCATTAAAGATGTCAAAATAGGTAAGAGCGCTTATATCAAAGGAGTCAACAAGCTTAAGAATGTAACCATCCATTCATCAGCAGAGGATCCGACACAGATTGGAGAAGGGTGCGAATTAGTAAATGGCATCATTGGAGAAGGTTGTCGTATTTTTTACGGGGTGAAGGCTGTTCGTTTCATACTAGCTGCACACTCGCAGTTAAAGTACGGTGCTCGGTTGATCAATTCCTTCTTGGGTGAAAATTCAACGATATCCTGTTGTGAGGTGCTGAATTCACTTTTGTTTCCAGCGCATGAGCAACATCATAATAATTCGTTTTTGTGTGCCTCATTGATTCGGGGGCAAAGCAATATGGCTGCTGGGGCCACGGTAGGTTCTAATCACAATTCTAGAGCTCCCGATGGAGAAATTGTCGCGGGAAGAGGTTTTTGGCCGGGTCTATGTGTCAGTTTGAAACATAATTCTAGATTTGCGTCTTATACATTAATCGTGAAAGGAGACTTTCTTTACGAATTAGATATCAAGATACCCTTTTCCCTAGTCAGTAATGACATCACTAATGATCGTTTGATTATTATTCCAGGCTATTGGTTTCTTTACAATATGTATGCTTTGGCGAGAAATCCAAGTAAATATGAAAAACGGGACAAAAGAAGGGGCAAACAGCAGTACTATGAGTACGATATATTGGCACCAGATACAGTAAACGAACTATTTGACGCCCTAAAGATTATCGAAATTGCTGTTGCAAGAGCATATTATCCAGACCAAACTTTTTCGGAACAACAGGCGAAACAAAAGGGCGGAGAGCTGCTCGAGTCGAATGTGGATCTTAGCCGATTGGAGGTTTTGCTGGAGGGATTCGAAAATTCTAAAAGGAAAGTTCAGTTATTGAAGGTCAGGGAGAGCTATGAGCTGTTTAAGCGCTTGATTCGATACTATGCGACCTCGACAATAGCAACCGCACATGAGTTATTTCAAGTGACAGTGGATTTGTTGAAATCAACGGATATTGGCATACGACCGAATTGGGTCAATATTGGAGGGCAACTGATTTTGGCAGAAGGGTATCGAGATCTTATTAACCAGTTAAAGGACGATAGGCTGAATGAATGGTCGCAAGTTCATGCTTTTTATTATCAGAGAAGTCAGTCTTATCAGCGAGATAAGTTAGCTCATGCATATGCCTCATTGTTGGAAATTATGGAAGCGGAAGACGAGGGGCTGACTATCCACCAATGGCAAACACTTATTGACGAGGCTTTAAAGACGAAGGAGTGGATTAGCGACCAGATCTATAGGACCAGAGCTAAGGACTACCAAAATGAATTCAGACATATGGTTTATGAATCTATAGAGGAAATGGAACAAGTTGTTGGGAAGATAACGGATAACACATTTATCAAACAGCAAGAAAATGAACTTCTAACCTATCGCAATCGCATGTGCGAGGTACAGGCCCAGCTTAGTACATGGGCAGCTAATGATTAAAGGTTATAGGGGGAATTAACCCCTTAAGGATGGTGCGTCAGGAAGCGCGGTGGAATATGACATCATATCTTAATGATGGTGTCGATTCATACTGCGCTTCATTGATCGTATACGCGCTTCATTCTTTCCATCTACTCTAGATGCTACTGCCCATATAGCAGCTGGGAGCCAGCCAATCAAGGTGATTTGTAAAATTAGACACAGTATTCCGGACAATATCTTACCTCTAAGAAAGAAAGACAACCAAGGGAAAAGAACAGCAATTAATATCATGGTCTTAAATAGTGTATAGGGGATAAATGTAGCTAAAAAGCTTTAGATTGGCAAATCGGATATAGCAAGCGCAATACGTTCCAGAATATGTTATATAAGAATTTACTATAAGATAATCAGTAAGATAGAAGAAATGGTAATCAATGTAATGACCAGTATTCGGAACTCTTTCTCTGGGAGTATCTTTATGATTTTAATACCAGCATATCCTCCCAAAAGAATAAATGGAATTGCAAAAATATTTAACATGAGGCCGGCCCAAGATAGGTTTTGCCAAACAAATAGCTGTAGAGGGATCTTACTGAAGTTCAATATCATGATAAACCAAGCCCCAGTAGCGACAAAGGTGTATTTCGGTAGTTTTTTGGTGAATAGGTAGACTGCAAGTGCAGGCCCAGCTGCATTGCCAATCATGGTAGAGAATCCAGCTATAAAACCGAAGAGAGGAGCATACCATTTTTTTGTTGTGATGGAAGAATCGCTTCTGCTGCGATCCATCCAAATCATGAATACAACACCTAAGAGTATACAAGCACCCATTAATATTTTGAAGAGACTGTCATCAATATAATTACCTAGTATGAGTGCTCCTATTAGACCTACAAATGCAGCTGGAAGTAGCTTGAGTACTTCCGACCACAGGAACTGCTTACGGTAGTAAATAATAGCAATCAGATCAGCCATACAAAGTAGGATCAGTACTATACCTGTAGAATGCTTGGCCCCGAATAGGAATGCAAATATCGGAACTGCTAGTGTCCCGATATTTTGGATACCTGTCTTTGACATCCCAATCAACACTGCGCAAAAGAAGTACAGCATCCATTGGTATGGTGAATCGAAAAGTTGAAAGGCCTCTTGAATCACTTGCCTGCAATTAGTTGCTTGACCTGGGCGACATCTATATCCCTGTAGTCATTGATGTAGTATTGGCAGGGTGGAAGTTGCTCTTTTGTATGCGAACTCAATACGCCCACTACTTTCATATTCGCATTGATAGCTGCCGATATACCTGAGTAGGAATCTTCGAAGACTAGGCACTCTGAGGGCAAAACTCCAAGTTGTTTGGCCGTCTCCAAGTATACCTCGGGGTCGGGTTTGTGTTTGGTAACGTTTTCACTCGAACGTAGGGACTCCATTTTTGAGCGAATGTTTAGCCCATCCAATATCAAATCCATATTTTCTTTTGGAGCCGAGGTTGCTACGGCGGTCTTGAAACCAGCATTTTTCAACGCATCCAAAAATTCTATATAGTTTGGGATTGGATCAATTACAGAGGCGTATACCTGTCTAAACATATCTTCTTTTTCAAACTCCAGTGCCAAGAGTTCTTCACCCATTATGGGACGTTTGAAGAAATGACTCATGATGTAACTGTTGTGTTTGCCATACATATGTTCTTCAAATTCTTGTTCGCTACTTTCAATTTCATATTTTTTAAAAAAAGCTTCGAACGCTTTCGCATGATAGGGATTCGTGTGACAGATTACCCCATCCATATCAAAGATTACAGCATATTGATTCATGGGGGCAAAGATAGGGAAATTAAAAATGGACAATGTGCGAAAAAAGTCAATTTATGGGGTATGCATATCTCTTCAGTGATAAGATTTGCCTAGCTATTGTTGATATTTTGTAGTATCTGTTCCTGGATTCTTACACTCGTCAATATGCTTTCCTCACTGGGTGGCGGGAGGTTGTGAATGTAAAGCATTTTATCTAAGTTTACATTGTATCCACTGTTTCAAAGTAGTCGATGTATATCTATGCAAGATCACCATCACGATAAATCTCTGTCCGATATCCACGAAAGTGTGGATGTTATCAAAAGCAAATCAAAATTTAAACGTATTCTCAGTTTTTTTGGCCCTGCATACCTCATTAGTGTAGGGTATATGGATCCAGGGAATTGGGCTACAGATTTGGCAGGTGGTAGCCAATTTGGATATGCATTGATATGGGTATTGTTGATGAGTAATCTAATGGCGCTTCTCTTACAGAGTTTATGTGCCAGATTGGGAATCGTGCGAGGTAAGGATCTTGCTCAATGTAATCGCGAGACCTACCCTAAACGGATGAATTTTGTACTCTATGTTCTGGCTGAGATTGCCATCGCTGCATGTGATTTGGCAGAGGTCTTGGGTATGGCGATCGGTCTCAATCTGCTATTTGGAATAGATTTGATATGGGGGGTATTGATTAGCTTTGTAGATACGTTCCTTCTACTCTATCTTCAAAAGCTGGGAATGAGGAAAATGGAAATGTTTATCATAGGACTCATTTCGATGATTGGGATGTGCTTTATGGTAGAAATGTTTTTTGCGAAGCCGGACTTAGGAGAAGTAGCTCTCGGATTTATTCCCAGTCTTCCCAATAGCGCAGCTCTGTATATCAGCATAGGCATTATTGGAGCTACCGTGATGCCTCATAATCTGTATTTACATTCGGCTCTTGTGCAGACCCGTAAAATACCGCGAGAACCAACATTTATTAAGAAAGCGCTAAAGTACAATTTCTTTGATAGCGCTATCGCACTTAACTTGGCATTCTTTGTGAATGCGGCAATTTTGATATTGGCAGCCTCGGTTTTTCACAAGAATGGTATGCATGAAGTGGCCGATCTTAAGGATGCTTATTATCTATTGGGCAGTACCTTGGGGACACATTGGGCCTCTAAATTATTTGCTATTGCATTGATTCTTGCAGGACAAAGCTCCACTGTCACGGGGACTCTTGCAGGGCAGATTGTTATGGAAGGATATCTGAGATTAAGAATTAGTCCCATACTTCGGAGGCTAATTACACGACTATTAGCAATTGTCCCCGCTGTATTAGTGATTTTAATAGCAGGGGAGGAACAAGTTGGAGCTTTGTTAATTTTTAGTCAAGTGTTATTGAGTATGCAGCTTGCATTTGCTGTTGTACCTCTGATTCATTTTGTCAGTGATAAGAAAAAAATGGGTCAATTTGTGATTAAGCCCTATGTACAGCTATTGGCTTGGTTGATTGCGGCTATAATCGCGGTATTAAATTTTCAATTGGTATATGTAGAGGTCAAGGGGTGGATAATAAAACTGGACAATCTGTGGTGGAGTATGGGATTGATAGCAGGAAGCCTTGGACTTGCCCTTCTGTTGTTGATGACGGTTTTTTATCCGATATGGCATCGCCGCCAACCTACTTTGGTAGATGTACATGCTCCCTTTGAGGCATTGGTATTTGACAAGGTCACACCTTTCAAAACAATAGTAGTCGCATTGGATTTTTCAATTTCTGATACAAAAGCAGTGGAGCACGCATTCCAATTTTGCACTAAAGATACTGTGATTGTACTCGTACACGTAGTAGAGAGCGCTTCAGTCAAATATACTGGTGGGGAGACTGGTGACTATGAGGCGCGTAAAGATATGGAACGGCTGATGAAATATGTGAATCTGTTTAGACAACAGGATATTGAGGTTAAATACGAGTTGCGCTACAATAACCGGGTTAAAGCAATAGTGGGTGTTTGTAAACAATATGACGGCAACTTACTTATTGTCGGCAGCCATGGACATTCGGGGGTAAAAGATTTTATATTTGGGGAGACGGTAAATAAGTTGCGACATGAGGTCAAGATTCCAGTCTTTATTGCACAATAGTGACTGCCTATTAATTGATATATTTATAAGGTAGCAGCAATATAAATAATTCACATTGCTGCAAACTAGTATATAACATATTTATAAAATAAGATGAATATAACACTGACAGATAAGGTAGCGATGGTAGGAGGTGCTACCTCAGGAATAGGGGAAGCTATTGCTATACAGCTTGCCAGTAGCGGAGCAAGTTTAGTACTTGTGGCAAGGAACGAAAACAAATTGAAGAATACGTTGACACAGCTTGATGTCAGCCAAGGACAGGAGCATCGTTATCTTGTAGTCGATTTTGCTGATTTCGGACATGCTCAATTGATAATCAAGAAGTTTTTTGAAAACAATTCAATCGATATCTTGGTCAATAATACTAATGGTCCCCTCGCTGGCGGCATCAAAGATAAAACCATAGCGGACTATCAACAGGCCTTTGACTTGCTATTTCAATATGCGGTTAATACAACTCTTTTGGCTATACCCCATATGGTTAAGCAAGGGTTTGGACGGATTATCAATGTCTCCTCTCTCACGGTTAAAGAACCCCAGGACACATTGATATTGTCTAATACTATGCGTACAGCTTTGGTTAGCTGGAGCAAGTCATTATCAAGAGATGTTGCCCCTAACGGTGTGACGGTGAATACAGTTTTAACGGGATATTTTAATACCGATAGGTTGAATAAACTTATGGAAACACAGGCACAGCAATTGGACGTTTCTGTCGAAGACATTCGAGATAAAAGAATCAGTTCCATCCCTATGAAGCGATTGGGACGCCCAGAAGAATATGCCTATTTGGTCACCTTTTTAGCATCTGACTATGCGGCGTATTTGACAGGTACCTCTTTACAACTTGATGGTGGATTGATGACAGGTTTATTCTAGATAACCTGTCATCAATTTTGATTCGACCTATTCATTCTCCAATTGGTTTTTATAGGTTTGCATATGTCCTTTTATCTCATCGCTCAATTCGGGGTATTGGATATCTTTGTATTTTTTTAATACTTCATGCATGATACTAGCAACGAGATATCGAGCCACTTCTTTATTGTCAGATGGTATGATGTACCAAGGCGTTTTCTTTTTGCTTGTTTTTTGGATGGCTTCTTCATAGCAAGTCATATACTTGTCCCAAAGTTCGCGTTCTGCGAGGTCTCTAGGGGAAAATTTCCATTGATGTTTATCTTTTTCCAATCTTCTTAAAAGCCTATTTTTCTGTTCACCCTTGCTGAGGTGAAGATAGAATTTGAACACGATTGTACCATTTTCGACGAGATGCTGTTCGAAATTATTAATTTGATCCAATCTTTTTTTCCAAAAATCGGGAGTAACATCTTCTATATTTTTTATTTCAGGAATATTTTCAGCAAGTAAGTATTCAGGATGTACACGGGTAACCAGTACATTTTCGTAATGTGTACGATTGAAGACGCCAAATTTCCCCTTTTCAGGTAATGCAATATAATGTCGCCATAGATAGTCATGCTGATGTTCTTTTATCGTGGGTGTTTTGAAGCTTTGTACATCGACACCCCGCACATTGAATTTGGCGAATACTTCTCGAATCAGACTATCTTTACCAGCAGTATCCATACCTTGAAGGCATACCAGGACATTATATTTATCATGCGCGTACATGGTATCTTGTAACGTGCTTAGTTTTTTACGGACTTCCTTCAATCGGATTTCTGCTTCCTCTTGCGTTACTTCGTCCGTAATATCTGTAGGAAAGTCTGAGATTCTAAAATCAGACGTTGCTATTAACTTTTTGGAGTAATTGGTGCCATTGCTCATAATGTGCTGTTTCTTATAAAAATAGGGAATCTTAAGTAAAGAACGGTATATGTAGAAAGCCCTGCTGTCACGAATACTGAGGTCTGTCCTCTAATTTCCTCTGTGATTAAAACCAAACAGCATAGCAAAATGTTTTAAAGTTCATACAATCATTGTATATGATGATATTCTTAATTATCACTATATTTGATAATATTGATGATGATTATATGGATGATAATAGGTTGATAGGGGTAATTACCGGTGATTTGATAAATTCTAGAAACACGGATGTGAAAATATGGCTCCCAATATTGGAGGATGCGCTCGATTGGAATACACATAAATACGACATCTATAGGGGGGATAGTTTTCAGGCTGAAATAAATCTTGAGCATATTTTCCATGTACTTTTTTATATTAAAGCTCGTCTTAAGACTATTAAGAACATGGATGTAAGAATGTCCATCGGGGTTGGCCATCTTACATTCAGTGATAAACATGTCAAGACATCCTCAGGAGAAGCTTATATAAATGCTGGTGAAAGCTTTGACCTTCTGAAAAAGGAAACGTTGACTATCAAAACCCCCTGGCAGGAGATGAATGACATATTGGATCTTCTGTTGCAATTAAGCGCAGAAATTGCCGATCGATGGACGGAAAATATGGCTGAATCGGTTGCAATGGCGTTACGATATCCAGATAAGAGCCAGGTCGAGCTTGCCCAGTTGTTGAATAGAAAGTATCAAAGTCAGGTCAGTACCGAATTAAATAAGGCTGGTTATTTTAAAATACAGCGTGTTATCGAATATTGTAAGCTTCAAATTTTGGAAAGATGCTCTATACGTTCTTAAAACTTTTGTTGGCACATATCTTAGGTGATTTTGTGTTTCATCCTCGTAAATGGGTTCACGGCCGGGCCTATCACATCCGTTACATTTTTTACCACGTAGCGGTACATGGGATATTATTATGCCTATTTTTCTTCAATGATTTGGCTGATTGGTGGCCCGAGCTGACGATTATTATATTATCCCATTTGGCAATTGACAGTTTGAAAGTATCTCTGGAGAGAAAGATCAAAGCCAGGCCGCTGTTGTTATTTATTATCGATCAATGTTTGCATTTGACGGTTTTAGCCGCAATCGTTGGTTGCTACTATGCTGTGTATATCGACTTAGAGGAGTTGCTCTCATCGAAAAATCTAGTACTTTTAATTGGCGTACTGGTGACCGTTTTTGTTTCTCCTATTGTCTTAAAGGTATTTTTTAGTAAATGGGGACAATCAAAAGAGGTCGAAGCTCAACGGAAGGAGGCATTAGTAGATGCTGGATTCATTATTGGAGTACTGGAGCGTGCGCTTATTGTGATTTTCATAAATTTGAATTTTTTGGAAGGCATAGGTTTCCTACTAGCAGCAAAGTCCATTTTTCGATTCGGCGATTTGGCAAACTCTAAAGACAAGCAATTTACGGAATACGTATTGGTGGGGACATTAGCAAGTTTTGTCATGGCCATCCTTATTGGTTTTGCATTAAAATGGACACTCCAGCTGATTTGAAAAATGGGTTTAAAAAATATTAAGTCGGGTAATTATTATTACCTTAGTGCTGTAAGGTTCTTTCTGACTTTTTGATGATTTTGAAATTAAAGTCAGAATGGTAACTTTGCTGTCTATTTATTGAGGTCCTATCTTATCACAAGCAAATGGCAAAGAAAAATTACGTTTCAAATTCAACGGAATCTACGAGGATGTTCAAGAACGATTTTTTGGAATCGTTGACGAAAGTTCATTACTCAGTTCCTATTATATTCTATCTACCGGTTATCATTTATTTTTCATGGAAGGCCATGGGGCCAGGAGAGATGTCTGCTTGGACCTACCTTATGTATTTTGTCTGTGGTTTAGCATTTTGGACTATTTTCGAATATGCATTGCACCGTTGGGTCTTTCATTTTCATCCCAAAGGAAAATTATTGAAGCGTGTACATTGGATTTTTCATGGTATCCATCATGACTATCCCAAAGATCGTTTACGTTTGGTGATGCCTTTGTCGGCTAGTATTCCTTTGGCCGCTTTGGTGTATTTTATGTTCAGTGTTTTCTTTAGTAATGAGTATATCTTAGCTGCTTTTTTTGCGGGCTTTATGATTGGTTATCTCATTTATGACGAGTCCCACTACGCCATGCATCATGCAAATTTTAAGAGTGGTTTGATGAAACGAATAAAGCAGCACCATATGCTACACCATTATCAAGATCCAGAAAAAGGATTTGGCGTGAGTTCTGCAGTATGGGATGTGGTATTCGACTCAGGCTTTCCCGAAAAGAAGGAAAAAGAAAAAGAGCAAGCTGAAAATGAAACGGCTACCAGAGAATAGCAAAAAAAGGAGATACATCGGTATCCCCTTTTTTGTTGAATGACTCTCCGGTGATTTAGTACTTGGATGGAACTTGGTTGATTGGTGTTGTGTATAGCATTTCGCGATTATATTGAGCCATAAAAGTAGTAGTCGATATAACAAGTTTTGAACCTTTATTTTTTAATACTAAATTAGATTATATTAAACTTTGGTATGATGTGTCATTCTCCCCTAAAAATAGTATTATTAGTTGGTTTGGTTTTTTACGCAATGACCGGTGTTGCCCAGCAAGATGTGCGTCGTGCGGAGATGGAGGTTCAGCATATCATCGACCGGTATCAAGCAGTGGGGTTATCAACAATTGTTGTCAAGTCGGGCAAGATAGTCTATAAACAACATTACGGATATCAAGATCTTAAGACCAATACTCGATTGAATGATTCTTCTCTATTTAGGATAGCGTCGATATCCAAATCATTTTCAGCTACATCGGTGATGCAGTTGGTAGAAGCCAAGAAACTGGATTTGGATGGGGATGTAAGCCAATTAATTGGTTTTGAAGTTCGTAATCCGTCCTTTCCCGATATCCCGATTACAATCAAGATGCTATTGTCCCATACCTCAAGTATCAATGACAAGAATGGCTATTTTGATTTTGATGTCATCAATCCTTCTAAGAATCCTAAATGGAAGGAAAGTTACAATAGCTATGCACCTGGGAAGGGGTATCAATACTGTAATTTGAATTTTAATATGATAGGCGCTATTATTGAACGTGTTTCGGGTGAACGATTCGATGGTTATGTACATCGACATATCCTGGCTCCTTTAGGGTTATATGGGGGCTATTGTGTAGACTCACTGGATTATCGCAAATTTGCAACTTTGTATGAATTTGATAAGGGCGAAATGATAGCTCAACCAGCGGCCTACAATCCCAGAAGAAATGAAATCGCTAATTATCAGATGGGGTATTCTACCCCTATTTTTTCTCCAACTGGAGGAATGAAAATCTCCACCTTAGACCTAGCTCGTTACATGATGATGCACATGAACTATGGAATGAGCAATAATAGTCGGATTATTTCGGAAGAGAATGCCAAGATTATGCAGACAAAAGTGAGTGATACCGAAAGCTATGGTTTGGCATTATGGCAAACTACTGATTTGGTTTCGGGTGTCAAATTGGTAGGACATACTGGTTCTGCCTATGGGCTCTATAGCGCTATGTTTTTTGATCCTGAACAAAAATACGGCCTTGTTGTGATTACAAATGGATGTAACCAGTCCGAGAACGAAGGGTATAACCTACTGTTAAAAGAAGTTGTCAATTCCTTATACCATTCCTTTATAGAATAGGTGGTCTTTGAATCTTGGCCCAAAATTTGAATTTAATACTTATGTAATGATATGTTTACAGAAATTTATATATCTTACATCGTAAAATAGACAGGAATGAGTCGCTGATTTATTGGGTAGTATTATAAATTTAAGTCTTATGCACAAAATCTTGATTATCGCGTTGTTGTTTGTTGCCAAAAGCAGTTTTGCCCAAAAGTTGGACCTAGATCAAATCCGTAAAGATTTTAATAAGGGAGTCAAGAGTGAGGAGCTGTGTGAAGGACACCTGGAGGCTTTGGAGAAATATGCCAAAACTCCCGAAGAAAAAGGATATCATGCTGCATATCATATGTTCATGGCTAGCCATACAGGTAATCCCTTTAAAAAGATGGGTTATTTTAAGCACGGCAAAAAGCTGTTAGAAGATGTCATCTCTAAAACTCCCCAAAATGTAGAATTGCGTTTTATCCGTTTGTGCATACAGTTTTATATTCCCAAATACCTCAATTATCACGATAAGATTGAGGAGGATAAGGCTTATGTGATGAATAACTTGTATAAAATGCAAGATGAAGAAGTTAAAGATTTGATTTTTAATTATTTAAAGGGTGCGAAAATGTATACCAGTGAAGAATTAGCGCTGCTAGGTAGGTAGTTCTCTTTTTACATTCCTTACCTAGTTGAATTCCTCCAAGAGCGGGTGGTCCTATGGTGCAGGATAGAGCAGGATGCTTCAATGTGCTAAAAAACCTTTATTTGTGATAGTATGGTATACATTCACCAATCCCTTTCCTTATAAATAAGAGTGTATTTCTTATTTCAGAAATTGCCTCAGAATGGATACTTCTGTCGAAGTTGCGAATCCTACCCCTCCAAGTATAAGCCCCCAAGTACATGTGATGGATATTGAGCCTCTATTTAAGCTGTAACGATGGGAGAGTGGTGCGAGATACGGTACGTTGCTGGTTGGGTCTCGGATTGGCTGGCGACCTGTGTAAATAATAACCAATTTAAAATAAAAAGTATGTATTGGAGAATGTTTCAAAAGAGATTTTGCTTGATGTTGATGTGCGTGGCCTTTACTGGTTTTTCATTAGTTTCCTTCGGTATGAATAAACGGGGACCATACGAATTTGAATCGCTGTATGTCGATCTAATTGCGTATACGGACAAACAGTGGGATGCTGGGTATTCATTGAACACCTCCAAGACACCTTTTGAGAATGGTAGTCAATATCCTGCTATTTTAAATAAGCAACCTGCATTCAGTTGGTCTATAAAATCAGGTAATCGTCCTTTTGGACAACATGCTTTTCAAATCCTAGTTGCCGATCGTCCGGAGGTTTTTGCAAAGTCTAAGACTTATATATGGGACTCGGGCAAGGTGAAAAGCAACCGTTCTGCAGGAATTGTGATGAAAGATGCCTTTTTGCGCGCTGGACAAACATATTATTGGAAGGTATTAGTCTGGGATGAGAAGGGAGTAAAGACCGAAAGTGATATGGCTGTTTTTTATACAGGAGATATCCAAGAGAGCTATCAAACTTCCAGATATCCTTTACAACGTAGTGATCAACACCCACATAATATAGAGAAAGACGATGACGGAAGCTACTTTATGGACTTTGGCAAAGCGGCATTTTCACAACTTTCCTTGGATTTGACGAGTACGTCAGATAAGGACACGTTAACTGTACATCTTGGAGAGGCGTTAGACAAAAAAGGACGGGTTAATCGATCTCCTGGTGGGACTATTCGTTATCAGGTCTATCGTTTACCTCTAAAAAAAGGAACACATACCTATCAGGTCGAAATTAAATCGGACGCGCGTAATACAGGACCTCAAGCCGTGTTGATGCCAGCATATATTGGCGAAGTACTGCCTTTTAGATATGTGACTGTCGAGGGGTATAAAGGAGAGCTTAAGAAGGAGCAGATACTGCGTAGTATGGTCCATTATCATTTTGATGATCACGCCTCCTATTTCCACTCTTCCAACGATACCCTAAATCAGATTTGGGAGCTTTGCAAATACAGTCTTAAGGCAACTACGTTTGCCGGAGTATATGTTGATGGAGATAGAGAACGCATCCCTTATGAGGCGGATGCCTATATCAATCAGCTATGTCACTATGCTGCAGATCAAGAATATACGTTGCCCAGACATTCGCACGAATACTTGATGCATCATGCTACATGGCCCACGGAATGGATTTTGCAGTCGGTATTGATGGCATATAATGATTATTTATATACGGGTGATCTTCGTTCCGCTGCTCATTATTACAATGATCTTAAGGCAAAGACTTTGACAATGTTAGAAGAGAGCAATGGTCTAATCAGCTCACGTAAGGGCAAGCAAAATCCAGAATTATTGAAGTCAATTTATTTTAAAGGGAAGGAGCTTCGAGATATCGTCGATTGGCCGCATGGAGGAATATTGGGTTTGAGCGCCAAAGATATGGGAGAGAGCGATGGGTTTGTATTTACAGATTTTAATGCAGTAGTCAATGCCTACTACTACAAAGCATTGATCGATATGCACAAACTTGCTGAAGCATTGGGAAAGGCAGATGACAGTCAGTATTACAAAGCAAAGGCTACTAATGTTTATCGGGCGTTCCAACAGCATTTTTTCAGAGAAGATATTGGGAATTATCAAGACGGAATCGGGACTGATCATGCTTCATTGCATAGCAACATGTTTGCTTTAGCTTTTGATTTGGTCCCGGACAAGTACAAGTCTACAGTGATGGACTATGTCAAGTCGCGTGGTCTAGCCTGTAGTGTATACGGTAGTCAGTTTTTAATGGATGCTATTTATCAAAGTCATGATGCCGATTATGGTCTGTCTTTACTAACTTCCACAGCAGAGCGAAGTTGGTACAACATGATTCGGGAAGGTAGTACGATCACAATGGAGGCCTGGGGCAATAAGTTTAAACCAAATCAAGATTGGAATCACGTATGGGGCGCTGTGCCCGGAAATATCATTCCGCGCAAATTGATGGGAGTAGAGCCTACTCTTCCTGCTTGGGAGCGTTTTCATGTTAGACCGCAGATTAGTAATTTGTCAGCGGCCAAGATCAAGGTCCCTACCATAAAAGGCCCTGTACTCGTAGACATCACTCAAAATGCACAAAGCTTTAGTATGAGCGTGGAGGTTCCTGCCAATACTACAGCTGATATCTATATCCCGATTATGAGTAAAAAGAATCGAGTCACGGTTTTTGTGGATAATAAGCCGCAAGAATTACCTGTTTATGATTCCTGGGCGAAGTTAGAAGGAGTTGGGGCTGGACAATATCATTTAACGTTGAATAAGCTGCAATAATTAGCGACAAATGACGGAAGGGATACAAATCATTTCTTAGCTTTGCAATCACAAAGAAGCTCAATCAGGCTTGGCTACCCATCCAATTTGTTTGAATGGACGGTTATGTTAAATAATGTCAATGAATATAATGTTGGATTATTATTTGCTGTTCACAAATAGATTTTTTCGGTACATTCGAAATAAGCAAGTCTGAAAAAAAAGTAGGCATTGGCAAGTAATGTTAAAATTTTGGTCCCTAAAATATATATTCTGATGAGAAAAATAATTATTATCTGTCTACTATCTGTCTTTGCTGTTAAACTATCGGCTCAAATGAGCCAAGTCGTAAGCCCCTTCACCACTGTAGAGGCGACGGACAAGATTAATGTGCAGCTCAAGTATTCTAAAGATTTAAAGGTGACTATCGATGGTGCCCTGGCCAAGGATGTGGAAGTTATTCAAAAGAACGGTATCCTGCGATTGAAAATGAACACAAGGAATATTCTACAAGGCGACAAAGTAGATGTAATCGTGTATGGAAAGGATGTGAGCAGAATCATTTCAAAGAAAGGCGCTCGTATCGTGGCGGCCGAATCTGGGATTTTGAGCGAAGATTTGATTAAGCTCACTGCCGCTGATGGTGGGCTGATTGATTTACATAAGTTGTCGGTACAAGAAATTAATGCAGATGTTAATAAGGGTGGGAATATCAGATTGGAGGGGAAGGTGACTTCTCAAGAGATCCAGTTGACATTCGGCGGTATTTACGATGCTAAGAATCTGACTTCGGAGCAGGCTAAAGCCACGGTCAATGGCGGGGGGAGATGTGAGATTAAAGCATTAAAGTCCGTTGATACGCAAGTAAGAGCCGGGGGAGTGATAGATGTGTATGGTAATCCGCCTCAAACGAAGGAAAAGAAATTAGCTGGCGGTGTCGTTAATTACAAATAGCGATTTGTACATACTTTTGCATCATCTATAGCTCGATGAGCAAGCGTGTAGCTTTATTTGCTTTGACATGACCTTATTTTTGGAATTATATGGATTGTTCGTCATCTTTACAAGATGGATCCAATGATGAGTAATCCTATTAAATGTTATACTTCAAATTGATGTAGACAGTGGTGAAAGCAGAGCCTTCAGATGATAAATTCAACTATAAAAGCTATTTAATAGTCAGTGCAATAGGAGCTATCCTTCTGATAGGTCTTACTGTGATGGTGATGAAGTTTTTTATGGAACCTAAGGATTCTATAAAGGCTAAAGTCTTTAATCAAGATATGGCTTTGAACGAAGATTTAGTTTATATGGACAATACCATAGGTGCGACAAAATGGCTTTGGAGTTTTGGCAATGGAGATACATCTGTGCGGCAAGATGGGAAGTACAGGTACCACCAAGCTGGTACCTATGTGGTCAAGCTGATGGTCAATGACCATTTGAAAGAAGAATTTTTTGTAACGGTAAAAGATACCGTACCCAAAGAGGTAGATAGCACATTGCGTATTTCCGGACCTACGACAGGAGAAGTGTTGGCTGAAGTAAGGCTCAGTGTAGATGGTCCAGGAGAAGTCTTCGAATGGTGGTTTGGCGAGACTGGTAAAGTTGATTTTATAGGGAAAATTGCACAGTATACTTATTCTAAACCCGGTCAATATCGTGTCAAGGTCCGATCGGATAAAACCCTTCGATTTACATATAGAACGATGTCAATCACAGGCATGGAGATTGATAGTCTCGATAGCTTGATTGTCGATAATCTTGCTCAAAAAGTTGCTATGGATGACCTAAAAGTGCAGTTGCAAGCCATCGCTGACGGTGGAGACTTCAATGTACGCTATCGATATATATTGAACAAATTTTTCTGTAAGAACGAACGTGCCGGTGTCACTATCAACATGGGAACCAATGTCAAACAACAGGATATCTATAGTTACTGTATTGGTTTGACTTTTGGAGGAGGGTTGAAGATTGATAAGGTTGTCCTTTCTCGGGAGCCCAACACCAATTGCTATAACGCATTGATAGTAACTCAACACAAATGATCATGTGTCCGATAATATAATAGATTACGACACGAAAAAGGGACAATAGTTTTTGTTCCTTTTTCATGTCGTAATATTCAACTTAATTCAAGTTGATGACAAAGTCCTTTTTATCTTTTCTCACTTTTTTCATATTGACCAACCAATCGTTCTCCGTATCTCTATAGCCCAAAGCTAGTATCGTGACTGATTTTAAGCCATACGCTTCTAATCCTAATAGCTCGTCCAACTGTTGATTGTTAAAACCCTCCATGGGGGTCGCGTCCACTTTTTGCTCAGCTGCCGCCGCTATTGCAAGTCCAAAACCTATATAAGCTTGACGTGCCGCATGCTCAAATTGTTGCTGTTGCTCTCTAGTAGAAAGCATACCGAAAAGTTGGTTTTTGTAATCGTCAGCATATCCAGTCGGTAGTCCACGTTCTACTTCCTGTTGAGTAAATACTTCATCTACACGGTCTTTGGTATACTGGTCATATGCCGCAAAAATCAACAAGTGCGACGAGTCTACTATCTGCGATTGATTGAACGCTATAGGTTGTATTTTTTCTTTCAGTTCTGCATTACTGATTTCAATGATTTTGTAAGGTTGAAGTCCGGATGACGTAGGAGCCAATCGTGCGGCTTCAAGGATATAATTAACTTTTTCTTGGGAGACCTGTTCGCCATTCATTTTTTTAGTGGCATATCTCCAGTTCAGATTTTCTATTAAGCTCATTTTATTTTAATTTATTAATGATTTGATATAACCATCTATTGCATCTTTCATTATGTCAGATGGTTGGATGGATTTTTGATTGTTTGATAATAATTCTAAAGCAACAAGTCCATGCATGATGGACCAAAAGGTCTTGAGTTTTAAGTGTATGTCTATATCCGTTCGACCGCTCTGAGTTACAGCCTCTGCAATGACGCTGTAAATTACATCCGAGGTTTGTCTTTTTTCAGATACAGTCTGGATAGCCTCACATGTAGGGATACCAAGTCCAAACATGATCTCGTAGTGCTTTTGGTGTGTAAAAGCAAATGCCCAGTAAGCTTTCGCGATACGATTGATTTTGTCTGCAGCTGCATGGTCCGTCTGAATAGCATTCGATAGTTGTGTGGCTAGTAATTCAAAGCCTTCCTTTGTGAAGTATTCGATAATATCGTCCTTGCTAGTAAAATGTTTGTAAATCACTGGTACACTGTATCCGATGGCATCGGCTATTTTGCGGATGGACAAGGCCGACCATCCTTCCTCCTCAATAATGATTCGGGATTGTTCGATGATTAAATTTTTCAACTGCTCTTGCTCTTGCTGCCTTTGTATCGCTTTTTCCATGTTCAGACATTTAGTTAACACTGTTAACAAAGGTAGGTGCGGTTTTAATTCCAACCAATACCTTCTGGATTTTTATACTTTTATATGACATTCGCGTCTGCACTTAATATTGTATTTTTAGACTATGGATATTGGAACCAAAAAACATGTTTCGCTTGTTCTCGGTAGTGGCGGAGCTCGCGGAATTTCAGAAATAGGAGTTATTTATGCGTTAGAATCCAAGGGATTTGTCATTGATGAAGTGGTTGGCTGTTCGATAGGTTCATTGGTTGGTGGGATATATGCGCAGGGAAAATTAGATCAATTTCGAGATTGGCTGAAGAGTTTGAGTAAGCGCGAGATTTTTAGATTAATGGACTTTACCTATTCTGGCGCTGGTGTGATGAAAGGTGTCCGGATATTTGAAGTCTTAAAACAGATCGTCCCCGATATGGCAATAGAAGATTTGTCGATTCGATATACCGCTGTTGCCACTGATCTCAAGAAAGAGGAAGACGTGATTTTTCGAACAGGGAGTATGTATGACGCTATCCGCGCCTCTATCGCTATTCCTGCTGTATTTACTGCCGTGAGTGTCGACGAACAATTCTTGGTAGATGGCGGAGTGCTCAACCCTTTGCCCATCAATCATGTCCAACACAAAAACAACATTGTTGTGGCCGTCAATTTAGATGGACATCCAGATCCCGAGTTGGTCGTCCAAAAAAATAGTGCAGTGTCAAAACTAAATTCTATTGGCGTCCTCACCCATGCCTATTATGCAATGCGGAGAAAATTAGCATCTCAAAGTCTGGCACTTTATCAACCAGATTATATCGTTACTATTCCGCACAACATATCAGGACTATGGGATTATGACAGGTCTGAATACTTGATTGAAAAAGGTGTAGAATTGACGGAAAAAGCTCTACTCGACGTACAGGTTTTTTAAAAAAGTATTCATCACATTATTGAATTTTTCGGGTGCCTCCAAGTTAGGTAGATGTCCGCAGTCTTCAAACTCCATATATTCGGAGCCTGTGATTGCTTGGTGAAGTTCTTCCATATAGGCCTTAGGCGTTACATTGTCTTCTGCTCCCCGAATGACTATCACTGGCACCTTGATGTTAGATAAAGATGCGGTGGTATCCGTACGACTAGCCAAGGCGAGTTGGGTAGCGCATATACTATTTATACTGTTTCTTCTTATACTGCTTTTAATCAATTCGACTACATCATTGCGGTGCTGTATCGTATTAGGATGCAAGATATTCTCTACAAAACCAATTGCAAATGGTCTCCGTCCATATTGCAGTATAGCTTGTATCGAGTCAAATCGTTTTTGTTTGCCCTTGTTGTCATCGGCCTTGGCATGGGTGTCGCTAAGGATTAGGCCGTTGATGTTTTCGGATATCAGTTCGGCTGTGCGTAGTGCTATGTAGCCACCCATAGAGACTCCGCATAAGACCACTTTACCTAATTCCATTTTTTTGATAAAGACTACTAAGTCCTTAGCAAAGACATCGATGCTGAAAAATCCATGGCCCGATGTCGTATTTCCATGCCCTCTGACATCAATAGCAATCCCTGTTACATCATCGGCAAGACTTTCCAATTGTGGTCTCCATGTATTTTTATTAAAAGGGAAGCCATGTATGAATATAATGGTCTTGACGGGAGTAGGAGTGAGTGCAGGTTTGATATAATAGGATATACTGATATCTCCTATCCTGATTTTGCTGCTTTTGAAGTTACGGTCTGTCATGTGCTAAAAACTGTATGTTGTGAATAATTATGTAAACTTAAACTTAGACAAAATGGTTGGCTTTCATGATACGGGTAAAAAATATATACTCCGAAATGTACTACGATCACCAGTTTTTACAGGTTTGAAAAAATATTTTAACAAAGGAACTGCAATATAATCAACAAGATAATTGATTTATAGTTTTAAAAGCACTCAAAAAACGATATTTAAATTTGGAAATTAGATAAAAGTAACGATATTTGCATCACCAAAACAAAACGGGGATATCCTCGCAGAGTACACGGTTTGCGCTCATAGCTTAATTGGATAG
>JROE01000020.1 GCA_000783305.1 Sphingobacteriaceae bacterium DW12
GCCTAGATAGTTCTGTCATGATTTTAGATTTTGTAATTATTAAACGATTTTATTTTGGTTACCCATGCTTATAATGCTATAGCACTCGACTCCATACCCCATTCATTATACACCACCAATCTTAATTTTCCTGTTGTACTGGGCACTTTAATATGCTCCACATTGATTTTCTGGACCTGCTCTTTTTCTAGGATTCTATCGTTGCCCTGATAAACTCGATACCCTACAGCCATGGTTATGCTATTCGGATTCTCCCAACTAATTTTTATACCATCGGCTACCGGTTCCTTACTTGTTAAAATGGGTTGCAGTGGCTTTTCCTTTATTGGCCGATCCAGGTACTGCGTGTAGTACTTATACCCTTCGTGGAAATTGCGTCCCTTCACGGTCGGACTATAGTAATGCGAGTATGAGAACGTGATAAATTTGTCCACAAAGGGTTTGACATCTTCGATCTGTTGTATCACACGATCGAGTGTTGCAGAGGTCCAAAATCGTTGATCGAAATTTTCAATATTTGCCCAAAATTGTATCTTGGAATGAGCCTCAACAGCTTTCGACAACTCTTGGAACCACAATTTAGACTGGCCCAATTTCAATCCACCTGCACCGATACAATCCTGCGGGACAAAGATGTCAATAGCCCGAAAGGGAACCTTTTGAAATACTCGCCCCCACATGTCAGCGTAGGATTTGGCCTCCCCTAGTTGCGAATTCATAAATGGACTCAGCATGATTGGCATCTCTGGGCTTAGCTTCTGGATATGGGTCACGGTGGTCTGTAATCCCTCGATTAGGCTCTCTTCACTTGCCATACTTCGGGTATTATAATTATCCACTTCCCATACCCAATACCATCCATAGAACGATGTAGGGAATTTCTTTTTGTATTTGGTGTACAACTCGTCGGCGATAGCATTGCCTGCTTTCATTTGATCCAAGAACCACGGTTTTTTAAAGTATACGTCCCAATAGTTCTCACTGAAATTGAGGCCAACAAATACTTTTATCCCATTTTGTTCGGCCATCTGCAAGCACCGTTCAATCAAGTCCACTCGATATCCAAAATCCACACCCGCAAGCGTAGAGGGGTATAAGGACGTCTTGTGTCCCTGCTTGTCCTCCAATACAGCAGCGGCAAATACCAGATGATCTATACCAACCTCCTTCAACGATTCGAAGTGGGCAGTCCACTGCGCATCGCTCCAATTGGCAACCAGATACGGTTGAAGAAAATCTCCAATAAACAGTTCGCTATCAGCAGCAGGTTTTTGTTGGGGGGATTTTCCGCAGCAAAAAAGAGCGATGATCGAACACATCATCATCAATAGTGACTTTCTCATGTTACGACCCTTTCTTATAAACCCGGATATTATCCAAATACATAGCTACACGCTCCACCGGCGCAAAATTTTCGACCCTGAAATTGAGGGAATAGCTTGTACTCGTCCCTGTGTAGCCCATTGGCATGATCTTATCCAATGGAATGGTAACCGTCTGCCAGGTATTCAAATTTTGCACATTGAAATACTCACTGCCAATAGCAGTTGGGTTATGCGCCCAATAATAATAGACGAAAAATTTAGTCTTTTGAATCGGTACATTCATATTCAATTCAAATTTCAGCTCATATTGATCTGGATTTTTCAACATATCCAAATCATAATCAAAGGAATTTTCCATCAGGTAAAACCAACCGAGTCCATCAGGATATTTTGTTTGATCGACTTCAAATCGAATATAGGTATCCGATACAGGTTTGGGAGTCGGCCCTGTACTTAGCCATTGTTTTCCCGTCGCACTCACATACGGAAAGTCTGGATCAAAGCTCGTGATGACATGGTTCTTATCTCGGTAGTATCCCTTGCATATCGCCGTCACATCAAATTTGCTGTTGATTGCTTTCACTTTGATGTTGCTCTTGACCTCGAGTGGTACACGAGCCGTCAAGTAGACATCATTGGCAAAGATTACTGGACTTTCGATGCCATCAAAAGAGATTTTGGTCGTAGAGCTGTCTACTTCATACAATTCCAAAAATTTCCCATAAATCTTGATTGTATCACCTGGTAAAGTATATTCATTGAACATCCCTGTCAATTCTAAGTCGGGGATATTCACTTCGAAGGGGTACTCTACCTGTCCAGCACTGGTCACCACCATAATCCTATCATTGACCTCCTGTGGCATCTTTACAGGCACCTGCAGGTATATAACATCATTCTCTATATATACTTGCTTAAGATCCACCTCTACATCGTTGAATCTGATTGATGTTGGCTGTTGTTGATGCTCACCATATAATGCGATCCAGTCGCCCATATTCCCTTTATCAATATTTGTGTTGGGGTCCTTCATGCTGGTTATCTTTACAGCCTTTGGTACACCTGAAGAGGTCGCTTCCTCTTTTTCACAAGATATACATGCGAAAAGAAAGACGAAGCAGCCGAATAGTCTTATTATATTTTTCATTTCAAATTTCATTTTGGTGAATACTCATTACCAACCGGGATTATTGACTTCAATGAATTCATTGGTGTTGATCTCGTCAGCGGGAAGCGGCATCAAGAGATGCTTGGCCTCTCGACGTTTGATGACATCATTTTCATCCGTCCCACCCAACGCATTCATGGTCTGCAGATAAATACCCCAACGCAGGAGATCAAAGCGACGAATTCCCTCGGAAGCAAATTCTTTAGCTCTTTCCTCTAAAATGTATGACCGGAAAGACAACTGTGTCCAAGGGCTATCGGCATGTATTGCCGAGGCCAGTTTACTCTTATTTCTGCGGTTCAGCTTTTCAACTTGATGAATTGCTTCAGCAGAGGGCCCATTGTTCACTTCATTGTCTGCTTCGGCATATAGGAGCAAGACCTCCGCATAGCGCATAAAAGGGAAATTGAAATCTGTGCGCTTGCCGTCCAAGGGGACTGATATTTGGGTAAACTTGGTTAATTTGGATCCGTAGAGATGGGCATCGTAGCGCAAAATATCCGTAGGTTGATAGCCATCGGTTCCCTGCTTCACTTTTAAACTGTCCTTGGCTGGATAATAGGAGTACATCAGCGTGTTGGTGGTCTCATCAAAGGAGAATGGTGTACGATGACGTACCCCCCACGTGATGCGCTCGTCCCCATCATCAAACATTTGATACCAGTGGTCACGTTGTACATAATACCCCGATGTCAATTGGCCGTTTTCAAGAAAATAACCCGAATAGTCCGTCGCTACAAAATTACTCAAGGATTCATTTCCAGCCAATGTCTGCAGTGTAAAGATAAATTCCTGGCCATTTTTACTGGATGGGTTCCAAAGTTGCTGTTGTGAGCCGTATAATTCAAAATCTCCTAGATCGATCAATTCTTTAGCCTTGTCCATCGCCAGTTTATAGTATTCCTTCGAGTCAAATGCCGCATATCCAGCTACTTGATCTTTGCTGAAGGTCACTTTTATCGGAAAAGGAGTACGCACTTTTACTTTATCGTCATCAAGGGTGAAAGACGGTCCGCCAGACACACTGATTTGACTCCCCGTAGGCATGCTTGCCGACCCAATCGTCGCATACACTTTAGCTAACAACGCTTTCGCAGCGCCCCGGGATACCCGGCCTTTTTCATAGCCCGCATCCCTAGTCGAGTACATCGCTACCTCTGCAAATTTGAGATTCTCGATAATAAATTCATAGACCTCCCTGATACTCGATCTCGGCACAGCCAGGGGTGCCCCCTCTGATACCGAGGTCTTGTACAGGCACACCTCCCCAAAGAACTGGACAAGGTTGAAATAGGACCATGCTTTCAGAAAAGCAAGCTGTCCTAGCGCATTGTTCTTGACATTTTCCGGTAAATCCATCTGGGCAATCAAATAAGAATGGTAGTTGGAGCGGTGTATCGCTTGGTAGTATGATTGGTAAAATCCCCTTACCGATCCGTTTTCATAAAAATTACCAGCTCCTAGTGAGCCAAATGCCCACAGTGGACCAGACTGATAGTCCGTATCAAAGTTGACCACATTGTGGTAGTTGCCCCATTCAAAGGGGTAGGCCAAGGTCGTATAGGCCCCTGAAATTAACTCATTATAATTCTTGGCCTGTATCAAGTCTTCTCCCGACACAAACGTGTAGGCCTCTTCATCCAAAAAATCTTTACAGGAGACTGTCGTCATCAACAGCACTACTGTAGCGCACAATGCGTAGCATATCTTTTTCATAATAGTGTGCATTTTAGTTTAGAATGTAATATTCGCTCCGAAAGAAATAGTTCTAGCAGTTGGGTAGGATGCCATATCGACCCCTCTTCTGGATGCATCACCACCAAAAGTATTCACATCCGGATCGAACCAGCGGTATTTCGTGATGGTGAATAGATTATTTGCCGAAAGGGTAAAATTGATTGCTTCCAACTGCGGGATAGGCTTGTCCCAGCGGTACCCAAAGGTTACATTTTTGAGTCTAAGGTAAGATCCATCCTCGATGAATCTATTCGACGCCTTTAGCGAGCGAGTGAAGGTATTATCCGCCCGTGGGAAGGTTGCGTTTTCCGCATTCTCGGGTGTCCATCTATTGTCCCAGACAAACTGTGGCATATTGACCGATCCCGATAAGTCATAGCTATTGAGATTGACATTCAAGATGTCGTTGCCCTTTGTTCCTTGCAAGAAGAAGCTCAATGAAAAGCGCTTGTAATTGAAGTTGTTGGTCAGACCATACGTAAAGTCAGGATTGGTGTCCCCTAGGATTACCTTGTCGCGATCGTCGATAACACCATCGCTGTTCGTATCCTTATATTTGACCTGTCCTATCATACTTCGTATCTTGGCGTCAGACTCATTTCTATAGGCCAGATTTGCCCGTACTTCGGCTTCGTTATCAAAGTATCCATCCTCTTGGTAAGCGTACAGTGTTCCGATAGCGTGTCCATTCCGTCTCAAGAATACACTTTCTATCCCCCATGCTACATCAGAGAATTGATCGGCCTCCAATCCAGATATTGTATTTCTATTGAACGAGATATTCCCGTTGACATTCCATTTAAACTCCCGTTCGCGGAGTACCGCAAGATTGGCCGTAATCTCCAACCCCTTATTATCTACGTTGCCGTAGTTGGTTGCGATACTGCTGAACCCCGTACTCATGGGAATAAACGCATACTGTAGTAGGTCTTTCGTTTTCTTCTGATAATAGTCCACTACCAAGCTGAGTCTATCTTCAAGGATATTGACATCCAATCCAACATTGCGCTGTGTGGTGGTTTCCCATCTCAGATTAGGTGCAGCGGGGCCTCCCCATCGATCTTCGGCAAATCCACTTGCGATGCTACCATTCAAAGGATAAGGTTGTGAAGTCATCCGGGAGCGAGTGGCATATGCTGATATTCCCTGATTACCTGTCTGACCGTAACTTAGCCTTAATTTTAACAAGTCAAAGATTCCTAGGTCCTTCACCCACTCTTCATCCGAGAGTCGCCATGCTACAGCCGCTGAGGAAAAGTTGGACCAGCGCCCTTCTTTGGACAGGCGGCTCGACCCATCTCGTCTGAATGTTGCCGTGAGCATATACTTATCGTCGAAGATATAGTTGGCCCTTCCAAAGTAAGACATCAACGAACTCTTGCCTTTGCTGGAGGTACTTCTATTTTGTATCAGAGCAGCTCCCATATCATTCTCTTCGGTGATATCATTCGGGAAGCCCGACCCACTCATTCCTTTACCACCCCAGCGTACGGTCTCGGTAGACCAGCCCACCACTGCATCGATTTGATGCATGTCTTTGATCCGCTTATTAAAGGACAACAAGGATTCAGCAGTCAAGCTCTCGTAGTAATTGTCCGATTGCTCTCCATACCCATTTACGGGTGCTATCCCCCCACTGACGAAGCGGTTGTAGTAAATATTTCGCTTATTTTGGCTCAATCCATAGCCAAGATTCTGTCTAAACTTGAGATTGTCCGTAAGCGTGACCTGAGCATAGGAACTGTTGTAAAGGTTCAATGAGCCCAGGATATTTTTGGCTGTACGAACATAGAGATACGGGTTGCCCAACCCGGTGGATGAATCTTCTGTTACCCCTGACGGTTGGTCAGGGTCAAAGATATTGAATGTAGGGTTGTATCCCAGTGCAGAGGGGATGATACCATAGGTCTCGCTATTGGTCCGAGCCAATCTGTTTTCAGATTTGGATCCCGTTAGGTTGTTTCCCAATTCAAACCAATCTGTAATCTTTCGATTCACGTTGGAGCGTACATTATAGCGTTTGAAATACGAATTCAAGATAATGCCTTGCTGGTCCAAGGTACCTAAGGAAAAGAGATACTGCCCCTTGGCATCCCCACCCGACATGCTCAGGTTATAATCTTGAGAAAAGGCTGTCTGGAAGATCTGATCCTGCCAGTTGGTCCCTCCGTTCATATATCCATTTCTAAAATCATCCGGACTAGGCATATAGGTACTGTCTATACGGACTTCCTGCCCAGTGATCGGGTCAATTGCCAATTTGTAGCTGTAGCGTCCTGGAAGAGGAAAAGGCAAATCACTATCGGATACTTGCTGCCTTCCATCGTAGAGATATCCATTTCGGACTTGCTCATTGCGATATTCGGCATAGGTGGCAGCATCTAACACATCCATATATTTGGTCGCTTTAGATGTTGACAAATTTGTGCTAAAATCTACTTTTGTCTTTCCACTACTACCAGACTTTGTCGTGATGATGATGACGCCGTTAGCCGCTCTCGAACCATAGATGGCTGTAGCAGATGCATCTTTCAGTACATCTATTGAAACGACATCTTTAGGATTGATCAGGTTTAACGGATTGTTATTTTGCTTGGTTGCATAATCGGTAGTAGGTGCCTCGCCACTATTGAAGGGCACACCATCAATTACATATAGAGGCTCAGTGCTGGTGGAGAAAGAATTGGCTCCACGGATTTGGATACTTATTCCAGCACCAGGTGCACCGTCGGCCTGATTGACTACCACGCCAGCAACCTTCCCTTGCAGGGCCTGATTAATACTCACCGGGTTCAATTGCTTCAGCTCTTCCATATTGACGGAAGAAACGGCACCCGTCAGGTCCTTTTTCTTGACAGTACCATATCCAATAGCGACCACCTCGTCGATCTCTGTCGATACAGGAGCCAACTTGACCCTTAATTGGCTTTGGTTGGGCGGATGATTGATTTTCTTTCTTCGATAGCCCACTAGTGACAGTTCAAGCTCTAAATTGCTGCCACTACTGGTCACGTAAAATATACCATTCTGATCGGAAGCACTAGCTTCATTCGTGATTTGATTTCTCACTGTAACACCTGATAGCGGTGTACCTGTCAAGCTATCCACGACAACGCCAGCGACTTTCACTTGCGTCATCTCCTCTAGGGCTCCCCTATTTTCCCTAGGTGTAGTTATTCCCCTATCGGTCGTTATTTTCTTAATGATGATGTTCCTGTCCCTGATATCAAATGCCAATCCTCGTGGCTCCAGGATACGACCCAAAGCTTGTTGGAGCGGCACGTTCTTCAGATTGACGTCGAGCAATGGAGTCTCGTTGATGATTTCCGAATCGCAGATAACATTGTATCTCGTCTGTTTTTTTATCTCTCTAAACAAATCGACAATTGCGATATCTTTTTTCACCAGACTTACTGCCTGACCGTAAACATCCGCTTGGAGATAGGTCATACTGGCAAAAAGAATTAGTACGATCAATTTCATGACTATTAGGCATTTAAAAATTGGGAATAGTCTCCTATCCCCACAGGTTAGTATGTGTTTTTTCATTACCTTTGGATGGTTTTTGATTGTTAAACATAAAGTGGTTTTGCGGCCCTTGTTGATATTTGAAAACCGGATCAAGGCTGAGAGAGGGATCAACTCTTTCAGCTTTTTTTTCCGATGTACAGTTGAAAAAGTATTATTTCATGATGTACACCCTCCTTCCTTCTTTTCTGAACTTAATCTTATCGTTTATGATTTTAATGATATCCAATACCTTGTCAAATGAATCATATCGGGATACCGACCCCCATATGGACAGCTCTTTCAATTCCGATGATACGATGATCTCGATATTGTACCAACGGGACAATTTCAACATCACGCTTTCCATATTTTCATTATTGAACATAAATTCTCCTCTTTTCCATGCCAGTACCTCATCGACATTCATCTTCTGTACGCTCATATTGCCTTTATCGACCATCGTTTGCTGCCCTGGAATCAATAGTTTAGTTAAATTGGCCTTGCTTACTTTAACACTCCCCTCAATCAGGGATACATATGAACGGGCTTCATCCGTATAGGCATTGACATTGAAATGTGTGCCTAATACTTGGACATCTTGTTGCAACGTCTTTACAATAAAAGGAGCTCCTTTTCGCTTTGCGACTTCAAAATAGGCTTCACCTGTTAATTCGACTACCCTTTGGTCTGCTCGAAAGGTACGGGGGTATATCAGCTTACTATCCGCATTCAGCGTGACCAAGGTACCATCTGACAAGGTAATCTGGTATTCACCACCTTTGGGGGTAGTGAGTTCCATGATGGGATTTGCTGCTATTTTTTCATCCACCTGTATCAGTTCACCACCGTCGGCATATTGAATATGCTGATCGACCACGATCCCTGCTTCGCTAGACTTCAATTCGATGCTTTGCTGCATCCCTTGGATTTTGAGGTTGGCGCTATTATGCCCTGGTTTTATTTCGGCAAATTCGGATATCGCGTGCCTATTCTCTATTGGATCTACATGCCCCCCCATTTGCCAGTAGAGTATTCCCAAGCATATACAGATAGATGCCGCCACTCCAGATACCTTTAACACTGTGAGCCTACGCTCCCTCCATCTATAGCGACCGTCTTCACGGCGTGTTCTTGTCAAAATATTTTGCAACATCAGTTGTTGCCTATCTTGGCTACCCATCCGGATACGATGATAGGTGGCGTATTCTGCAAGTAGTTTTTGCCGATCGTCCAACTGATCCACTATCTTCTCCAGATCCGGATGTTGCGTGAGCACCTCTGATCTGTCTATAAGGGCTTCACCCTTTTTCATTGAAAGGTGCTTGCGGATCAGGCTTACGATATTATCTATTTTGTTCATGGGTATTGGGCTCGGTTTAGGAGTATAACACATTTCCACACTCAATCTATCCTCCCTTTTATTATTTTTCTAAATAAAAAACAAAAGCAAATGATAATCAGCGGAATGTATCTATTTTTTTTATTTAAATAGGAGGAGTATCAGTAATCCCCAAGTCGTATGATCCAGTGAAAGCTTATTCTTAAGGGCTTTGATAGCGCGTGACTTATTCATGTACACAGATGATATGGGAATTTGGAGGGAGATCGATATTTCTTGGGGGTCCAGCTCTTCAAAAAAAGAGAATTTGAATATCTCTTTCTGCAGAGGAGGAAGATTTTCCACCTCCTCATATAATTGTTGGACCAGCTCGGTACGGATAATCTTGGTTAGCGTGTCTTGATCTTGTAGGATCAAGGATTCGTATTCCTGAAAATCGTCCGTCATGCGTTCGTGTACGACTTTTCGAAGCTGATTGAGGCAGGCATTTTTGGTGGCCACATACAAAAAAGCTCTTAGATTTTCGAGTGTCGTGAATTGGGTACGAAGGCCCCAGGCTTTGACAAACGAATCGGAGACAATCTCTTCAGCAGCATCTTCGTCCTTGAGATATTTGGTTGCAAAGTGAATTAAAGTAGGGTTCAATCGATAGAATATGTCCGTTAGGGCACCCTCGTTCCCATTGGCAAATCCCTCTATTAAATTCGATCCCATTCCTCAATGATTAAAATTATCGCGCACTACTTTTGTTTAGGTAAGGGATTCGACCCCCAGGTACATTTTATCCGAGGTCAAGATAAAAATGTTTTGCCATCAATGCAAAATTAAAAAATGATGTACAAAATGTTAAGCAGCTATTTACTACCCTATTCTTGTACTTACCAAGGCTTTTGGCTATATGGGTGACAGCTATTTTGTCAATCGGGCGTATCGTTTGTATCGAGTAGCCCCTCATCGTTTGCAACTTCTATTCTTTGACTCAATATATTCCCGCGCCAATTCGTGGAGTCCAGCAAGTCTTCGGTAATATTGGTCAGATAGGCTGGGCTAATGACCAATAGGTTATCGATTTGGAATCGATTCAAAGAGCAACTTGCCACAAAACGATCGTAGAGTGTCTTTGCCCATCTCAATTGCGTAGGATATTCATTTATCGCGACAATATGCGCCAAATTGGCTCTATGCCCTTTTTGATACTCCCCAAACCACTGCTGTGCAGCTGTAGGCAGTAGGTCTTTTATCTTCTGCTTGGTATGCAACATTTCGCCCGACCTGAGGTATAGCGTAGTGATGGATTTACAGGATTTGATGAGCAAGATATCCAATAGGATTGTTTCCTTGATCATATGGTTGGAAGCTTTTGGTATTTCCGCTTCAACTTCACTATCATTCTTCAACGAAGCTTCAATTTTTATCCGTTCCATAAGAGAAGCCACCCAGCGCTCCATATGTCCAAACAAAAGAGCCTGATCTGGTCTATGCCAAACCCAAAGTGCATAGGATATGAAGCACCCCAGAAAAAAGAAAACCCCACCTGTCCAATAATTACTGCTGAAGAGATTTTCGCTTTTCAATAAGAAGGCAAAGGCCAGCAAAGCCACATTAAAAATAAAGATAGGGATGATAGCTGTCAACATGTAATACAATCGTTTTTTAGGTCGGCTCCATTTGGATTGTCTTCCAATACCAATCAAGGTGAGAAAGCAATACACAAATTCGATGTAGAATATATACCCCGTTGTCAAAAAAACAGTAATCGCAAAAAGTGCCCAAAATTTACCATTATGAGCAAAAGTCCCAAAGAGGTAAAATTTCCTGTTGGTCGTGAGTAGATACGCCATAGGGAGGACATAGATTAAATATTTAAAAAATATACTCTTCATAACAAGGTTTAAACGAAGTACGATCCGGCATATTCCGAAATCTCACAACGGCATGGTTAGTAGCAACGTGTAAATTATAAAACAATATTTTAAAAACAAAACAAATTTTTATGTCACCGAAAAAAGTGACGTTCGTCACTTTTTAAATTACCGAGTTATCCACATTTTACAGAAAACAGTTAAAATTCAACCCCCTGAGGTGTTCCCGCCCTCTCCTCATTCCCTTTCTTTGTAGAACACAAATAAAAACGAATAATTATGAAACAAATTTTTAATGCAACTGGGGTAGCAATTGTACAGGCTGACCAGCTATCGTTGTCAGTTGTCGAACGTGCGACTAGCATGCAAGAACTTCAAAACAATTTTGCTGTTTGGATGAATGACCACTTTATCCTCACCGCAACCCAACAGCAACAAATAGATGCGATGCCCGCTCCTTTTGTTGAAGAATTGACTAACGCCATTGCTTATGAAATGAACATTGGCAATACGATTACATTTGCCAAAGAAGATCCTGCAGATGGCAAAAAGGACAAAGACATCTTGATGTCTTATGCCACTTTACAGCGTCTATCATTTGGCACAGCTGCTATCCAAAAGACTAGGACCTTACAGATTTTGATTCACTATCGGTAGACATACACCTCTATTGTAAAAACAGGAATTCATCATGGCATGGTTTATACTGAACGGATCCGATCCGACCGACCCAAAAGATTACAATTTGCTCACCTCATTGCCCCAATGTTGCGGAAACACATGTATCTGCGCCATTCAGGCCAATAATGATGGATATGATAGGCCGCAGCTCACACTGGCTCTGCAAGAGGAAATCAAATCCAGTCTTGCTCGAAGGCAATCATCGATCAATGTCATCCTAAGAGATTAGTATAGCTTCCACTTATCGGGGTCGCGGATTACCCTCCCGACCCCTTTAAAGCTATATTGCTTTTTTGGCTGCATAGATTTATGTATAGTAGTCGCCAGCTCATCAAAATAGAGGGTCTCCAACATAGCACCGAGTAATGCCCTTGTCGAGGGAAGATATTTTTTGGAGAGCTGAGACAGTAGACTTACCTCCCGCTTGCGTAACTCTCGAAGCATCTGCAACAAACATTCACAGGAAAGCAGCAACGTGGTATCCGGCATGTGTTTGATGTACCGGATAGCATCCAACAATTGGAGGAGCCGTATATTCTCTGACGTAATGATATTACGCTGTCGATGAAAAATAATCCTATATCTATCTCGCTGCATTTCGGAGCGTTGTCCATTGCAGCCAATGTGAATTTCATAGGACTCCTTGGTGGTCAGTCCCATTGTCTTGTAAACTGTGAGGCCCGTGAGGTATCCTTTTACCACATCCCCATCTTGTAGCAGGTCTTGCACCAACTCCGTCTTGTATTGATAGCTATCTGTAGGATCATTAGCTTGTAACGCACAGTATTTTCCTTTGGATACCTTAATAATTTCACGCCAAAGCGCCATTCGGTTCAAGGTTCGGATGATAGATTCGGGTTTGTATCCATTCGTGACAAAGTCCTTTGCAGTAAAAACATAATTAGGGGGCATCAGCCTCACCTTTGATCGGATGTATTCCGCAATTTTCATTTCCATAGTATAGCGCTATATCAATAGGTTCCTTTTGCGTCCACCATCTCTGGAATAACAGCTCATAAATAAAGATTTTTCTTAAAAAAGGCTTATACTGCTTTAAGTTATGCATAGACAAACAACAGAATAAAAAAATTAATTTTGTTTTATGAATGTTTTTATTTTATTTTTAATAAAACTTTCATCAACGATTTGTCGATTAGGTAAGCTGAAGAAATTTATGCTTATGTATTATCTGTGCAAACTTTAACATTGAATGTATCTATCCGGATGTTAGACCGTGCTGTTCTTGGATAGGTGCCATCAATGCCACCACCAAGATGTAAACTATGGAAGAGTTTAAACGAAAATTGATTGGGCAATACCTCCAATCCAAACTCATGTTAACTCCTGAGCGGTTAGAATTTTTAATCGAGCGTGTCAGCCGGGTATGCCGTATTCAGACAACAATCAAATATCAAGAGCTTGAGGAGGAAGGCGCTGCCGACCTTGGGCGGGTATGGTTTTCTATTGACGGCATGGTACACAGTTACTACTATAACAAAGCCACTGGCAGTATACACGGTACCCAGATTTGGAAAAAGATGGAACTTATCCTATTTCCGGCCAGCTTAATTCGAGGCGACTATCGCACCAATCATATACAGATGCTTGAACCCGGCAAGGTATTGTCGGTATCCTATCCCGATGCCCTAGCGCTACGCAATGAATTCAGCGAGATTGCCGAAATTGTCGAACAAGTGGCCATCCTCAACGAAAAGGCCTACAAACATCGTGTCATGCTCTTCAATGAACCTTCCCTAGTGCGAATCATTCGTTTCGAAGAGGAAAATCCACTCTTTTCTAAAATCGCCAACGAGACTATCAAAGCTACACACCTCGGTCTCAGTCGTCAAACCTATAGCCGTTTGAAAAAAAAGGTGTCTACCCGAAAAGGCTAGTATAAAAAACAAGAAAAAAACATCATAACAGTATCACTGTCGAATATTTGATGACGGTATTGTAACATTTGCGACAATCAAATTGTAAAAGAAATTACAATTTGATTGTCCGCTTTTTCACAACAAAACTGTCGCAAATGTGCTAACACTCCCTTCCCTATTGTCCCGACCTTAGTATCAGTTTATTACACCAGATAAAACTGTTATTATGATATCGACATTCATTATATATCTCATCGTTTTACTTTTTGTCCTGCTTTGGGCCTATGCTTCGCTACCGAAGTTTTTTAAGTTCAAGCAGTTTTACGAGATATTGAAATCGCAGGCTATTCCCAAGTGGAGTGTCCCTGTGTTGACAGTACTGCTTCCTCTTGTTGAACTATCGGTGATGTTGATGTTATTGTTTCCAGAGACTCGCTTGCTCGGATTATATCTCTCCTTCGGCTTGATGTTCGTCTTCACCATTTATGTAGGCGGCATCATTTATCAAGTCTATGATATCTATCCCTGTCCCTGCGGCGCGTTGTTCAGACGGATGAGCTGGAAGCGACACTTTAAAGTTAATATGTGGTTGACCGCTATTGCCCTATTTGGGGTGCTGATCATGGAGTTCGGATGGTTTCACTTTAAAGTTTATGCTTTTTGATGTATAAAAGCACCCCAGCTATGCCTTGGTATATCTTCACCCCCTGCTGTTCGAAAGACGGAGACCCGAAAGACAGCAATCAATACACCCTCTACGGAAATGGCAGTCACCCGCCCTACTGTGAGGGCTACG
This sequence comes from Sphingobacteriaceae bacterium DW12, assembly GCA_000783305.1. Classification (GTDB taxonomy): domain Bacteria; phylum Bacteroidota; class Bacteroidia; order Sphingobacteriales; family Sphingobacteriaceae; genus Sphingobacterium. The sequence continues at coordinate 14,296 of JROE01000020.1, forward strand.
TTAAGATCTGTGCGATACAGGCCCGTGACCACCACAAGAAGCCAATCATTACCTGCGATTTAGAAGCTGAGATTTGCTGTGCCCTAGAGCATCACACCAGCACCACCAATGTGCTGCTCAAAGGCAACCCTTGTGGAGTGTGCAATTGATAAAAGCTGTATTGCCATGGTGCCTCTGCCTCCCCTGAGATAGGTAATCCGTACAACAGGTCCGATCACGAGAGAAATCGTACGGACACCTATCCTCAGGCTGGTAACTAATAATACATATACAATAAAAAGGGCGACGCCGAAAACCCCGTAAACGAGTAGGCACTAGCTTAAAGCGTATGCTTTTAAAAAGTAATGTTGAACGATGAGAATTTGGTATCTATTTACACCGCCACTACACCAGAAAGAGAATCCTTCCGACCCGCGTCAGTACACCTTGTATGTGGTGGGGAGTAGGCGTCCAAGCAATACTTTGGGGGTTGGGCGCATCTACGCCATCAAAGCACATCCTGATCACGAGGGCTTGCCCACCATTGATCACGAAATGCAATGGGAGATTTTCACAGCTATACAGTATGGCTGCGACAGTGAGCATATCATCTTGCGACCGGAGAATCTGTACCGCAATGGAACTGTTAAGACCTGGTACCATTTATAAAAAAAGGAGCATGCCGAAAATCCTGTAACAGAGTAAGCAATTAAGAAATTAAAGTTTATGCTTTTTGATGTATAAAAGCACCACGATTATGCCTTGGTATGTATTTAACCCCATCAATTCACCAGCATCTCCTTGCGACCCAAACAACTATGTCCTTATCGGGAGTAGTCCTCCTTCATGCCCGGGTCCAAATAAATTTCTTTGTGCCATACAAGCTAGCGACAACATGGAGATTCCCATTATCACTTGTGAACTCTGTTCAGAAATTGCATTAGCTCTTCAGAATAGAATCGACACTACAAACGTGTTACTTCGTTCCTAGTTTTTCAAAAACGATATAATCTTATTCCATTTACTAGGAGCAAGCCGAAAATCCCGTAATAGAGTAGGCAACAAATTTAAACTTTATGCTTTTAGTATTTAAAAGCTCTCTAATATGCCTTGGTATAAATTCACACCCCCAGCATTAGAAACTCCAGATGTGTGTAATCCATTTCACTATACATTGGTAGGCCTTACGCCTCCACCATGCATGGGAAACAAAAATCTTTGTGCTATTCAAACTTCAGATAACATGACAAGACCATTCATTACACCACTATTAATTTGCGAAATTGCTAATGCAGTCAATAATAGGACAAACAGCATCAATGCTCTCTTAGACTTATGAGCTTTTTCAAACAAGAATTTAAAAGAAATAATTACTTAGACTAATAAAACTTGTGCACAAAAGTCTGGCCGGACGTGGGAAGATTGCAGAAAACCCCGAATAGAGTATGCAAAAGGGCAATGCCGAAAACCCTGTAATAGAGTAAGCAACAGTTATAAAGTTTATGCTTTTTGATTTATAAAAGCACTATAATTATGGCATGGTATTCCTTCACACCTCCAGGAATGAGCACACCAAATCCTGCTAATCCATTTCATTACACATTGGAACCTCTTGGTCCCCCTAGCTGTCTAAGCAACCAACATGTTTGTGGTTTACAAGCCGATGACGATTCAGGACGTCCAATTATTACGTTTGATTTATTGGCAGAAATCGCTCAAGCGCTGGAAAACAGAACTCCGAGCGTCAATGTCTTATTAAAATCTTAAAAGACTATTTTTTTAGCCCAGTCTAAATCAATCGGTTTATAGCCGGTTTTGAAGTAAAACAACTATTTATATACGGATCTTTCCGTGTTGCCCACGAGCAATCCAAGAAACCTGCAAAGACAAATTTGCAGGTTTCTCAACCAAATCTTATAATTAATTTCAGAGATATGGAATCTGAATTGGCATATAAGCATTTACTCCTGCTACAGGTAATCCTGGAGGGGCAATATATTGACCAATAATCGCTATCGTTACATTTCGGAATCTATAAACGGAGGCGTTGTAGTTAAATCTTAAAAGTAAACTATTATCATTGGAATTTCGTATCTCAAAACTGATACTATTCACATTATAGGGTAAAGGATACCTTTTGAAGGCAGAATATTCTTGATAACCCAAGGGGGAGGTTTCCTTTTCGTCACTACCCGAGACATTTATAATAATTTTTGGTCCTGTTGAGGATAAGTTTATGAATCGTAAATTAATAACACTATCCACACTGGTAAGTTTTCTTCCAATATCTAACGAGGGTAAAGATAAATCCGATTCCAGTCTAAGCATCGTATCTATTTTAGTTGGGGTTCCAGATAAATACATCGAGTACATCCTACCTGCTTCGAGATTAGTAATTTTATCATACCATAAATTTGTTGTATCATTTGTAGGCACTACTTTCAAAAAAGTTTTCTGTCCGGCTACAGACACATAGAGTTTACTACTACCATAAGGTAACGAAACAGAATTATTAATCCAATACATCTTTTTATCTGACACATTAGCTTTTACTCCGCCGCCGCCAACAACAGCGTTGACTACATTTACCTTAGCTATTGAAATCCCTGTTAAGATTTCTTCGTCTTTTTTACATGCACATAACAATACCGCACCGATAACTGCTAAACAGAATGTCCTATATTTTATTTCTATTTTCATTGCTTTCTTCCTTAGCTTTTTTCTAACATTACTATTCTTCCGTTTCGAAAAGGCACAAATTACCTTGGGTTTTGGTCCATCCCTGTTATTACAATAACTTCTCGCGTCGGAATCAAAAAAGTATAACGTAAATCATTAGGTTTTAATGGTTCATAAAGGATAGTATTCATATCTCTTCGTAGTGTGATAGCAAACTGCGGATCCTTATTCAAGCGACGCAGGTCCGTCCAACGCAAAGTTCTGAAAACCAACTCCTTCCTGCGTTCGGTAAGAATTTGAACCAAAGCATCATTGGCACTTGTAGCTGTTCTACTATTATAGGGAGGCTTCATACGTTTAGCCATTAATGTGTTTAAATCAGCCATTGCAAGTACTGTATTGCCTTCACGCGCATAACATTCCGCTCGTATCAGATACATTTCATCAGTAGCTAAACCTATAAATTGAGCAGCAGAAGTAAATCCACTATAATTTCCTCTAAAAACAAAAGTCCCACCACCGGCACTTTGAAAATATACTGTTTTCCTACAATCGGACACTTCATAAGTATTATAAAGATCTGGATGAATAAATGCTGCTGCCTGAGTTAGAGTTCCACTTGTAGTAAGAGCTTGAAAAATTATTTCAGCATTAAATTGAGAAAATGAAGCTCCAGTCATCGCCGCTCTAACGGTGGTCGTAGTTGGGGTTACGCTTGTTGAATTATAATCAATTAGAGTACTGTATAATTTGAGACATGCATCAGCCATTATTTTCGCATTTACATAATCTTCCATTGCCAAATATGTTCGTGCCAACGCTGCATAAGCTGCTGCTTTACTTGGACGTGACTTAACAAAGACATCTATTGGTAAAAAATCTATTGATTCTTTCAAATCTGCAATAATCTGATTATACACTTCCTCAACAGAGCCTCTTACAGACTTTTCAAGAAAATCAGAAGTAAGTCGCAAAGGAATACCTAAATCAGAAGATGCAGTATTGACGTCAAAAGGTTTACAAAATAATTGAGCCAAATTATAATATGCAAAAGCTCTAAAAAACAATGCGGATCCTTTGATAACATTATAATCAGGATCAGAAGGGGAAGAATTATTAACTACACCTAAAATCAAGTTAGCGCTATAAATGACTTGATATCCTCTACCCCATTCCCCTACATGTTCACCTAATGGATTCCATATATAATTGTCTTTGCCTTCAGCTGAATTGTTAACATCTCGAAGATTTCCATAATTTGCATCTGTAAAATAATAGTTGTCACCAGCTGCCTCCCCATGATCTGAGTAACTCGCGTTCATTCGAGAATAGTCATCTAACATCGCTCGACAATCCAATAATGTACTGGGGCTAGCTTGGCTCAAATCAGGCTTCTGATTTAGAAAATTTTCACTACAATTGGATAGTCCAAACTGAAATGCGATGGCGCTCGATATACAAAATAACTTGGTTGGTTTCATTATCATTCTGGTTAAAAAATATTAAAAAGTAGCTCTAACTCCTAGTGAAAAAGACCTAGGCGCTATTGGTTCACCATAGGAATCTGGATCAAGACCAACTCTATTGGCTCTCCAGAGAATTCCCAAATTGGTTATATTGCAATAGATTTGCATAGTACGTATAATTGACCCTATACTTGGAAAACGATAATCAACACGAATATCCTCGAGTCGAATGTGGTCTCCACGAACTACATTAGCAGAAGATGTGGCATAAAATCTATCTCTTTGTGTATCATTAGCAGTAAAATTAATAGAGGGAATAGTCGTCCAAGCTTCATCACCAGGCTTTTGCCATCGATTCGAATAATAATTGAAAGGAAATGTATTCACAGCACCTAAACCAGTTGAACCATTGTAAAATGGATTAAGTAGCTTGTACTTGAATTTATACAAGATATTAGCGGATAGGGAAAAAGCTTTCCATTGAAATGTATTACGCAAAGCCCCATAGTATAATGGAATAACTGACCCATGGCTATCTAGCTTTTTGAACTGTCCTCCTAATAATCCTTGATAATTATTTGATAGATTTCCATCATCATCATAACCTAAGGGATCACCAGTAAGGGGATCCAGCCCTGCAAACTTATATGTATATAAACTATAGGGATCTTTACCCTCACGAAAATTCCTCGCTTGTAGAGAACCTCCCATGTTTGGAACATACATAGAAGCTAACTCACCCGTGGGTAGTAAATATTTAGTTACCACATTACGTGTATAACTTAACAACAGGTCACTTGTCCATTGAAGGGCCCTATTTTTCACATTTATTGAATTCAGATTAATGTCAAAACCACTAGTTTTCAAACTTGCGCTATTCATATTTAACTGTGCATACCCAACACTAATATCTACAGGCGTAGGAGCAATTAAATTGGTAGATCGTTTTTGATACCACTCCAAAGTTCCCGATAGCCACATACCACGAAGTGCAAAATCTATCCCTAAGTTCAAAACCCCAGACCGTTCAGGGGTAAGATAAGGATTCGGAGGATTACCCATTGAAGCAAAGTTCAATCCCGTCACGCTGTTGACAACGTTAGAGTAGATAATTGTTGGATATGCAGAAACAGTATTATTTACATTTCCCAAATACCCATAGGTTGCGCGTAACTTAAGCTTCTCTATGATATTGGGATTAAAGAACACTTCATGATGCAGATTCCAAGCCCCACCTATTGACCAATTTGGCTTAAATCGGTCTTTGTCAGAAATGCCAAAAATATTAGCAGCATCATTTCGTCCACTGACCGTTAAGGTGTAACGCTTATCATAACTATACGAAGCATTCATAAAGACAGAAGTAGTGCGATATATAAATGATGGTGCGACAGAAATTGGAACAGGAAGGATAACTGTCCCTAAATTATTAAGAACTGGCAACGGTGTCCCATAATTGATTGATGTAAAACTTATTGGATCGGTGTTATATCCCCATAACCGAAGTACATAGGGTTCCCCATTTACTTTAGCATCGCTTCGTTCTCCACCAATTAAGATATTTAATTCGTGTTTGTTGTCAAAAATTCGATTAGCACTAATTTGTCCACGTAATACATTAGAAATTCGACTAGAGTTCTGTTTTGCGATACCGTCACCCATAGGAATATTGAATTTTGCAGGAGCATGTAAATCCGTGGCATTGTAACTTGCATAGGTATTAATTAAATCCCGCATATAATAGGATTTTCTACTTGAAAAACTTGTCGCATCATCCGTATTTTTACTATACTGATAATTGACTTGAAGATTCAAGAATGGTAATATTTCATAGGTTCCTCCAAAATTTAACAAGATATTTTGACTATTGCTTTCATTATAATTTGTGTATATGTCATTAATTGGGTAATAGGACCAATCTAATAGTCGTCCCGATCCGACCGAATTACGATAAGTGGACTTAAGACCGTATTGACCTAAACCAAAAGGGTTAATTAATTCCAATGGCATTCCTTTGTCATCTGCTAGTCTAAAATATGGTTGGCTTGGTAAGAAAGTTGCAACACGATGAGTTTGACCTAGGGTTGAGGGAGTGTGATAAACAGCATTGGTATACTGAATATCCGTGCTAATCTCCAATTTTTGAATGGGACGAAAAGTGATATTATTCCGAAGATTTTTTCGAGTATAGTTAACGTTAACTTCACCATCAGCATTACGATCATAACCACCTGAAAAAAAGTAATTCAATTGTCGACTTCCGCCAGAAAAATTCATTGAATATTGCTGTAGTACAGCGTTTCGGTATAAATATTTGCTTACATCATTTCTATAATCATAACTTCGGTAAGAATCAATCTGGCGATCTATATTATCTCTTCCCTCTAAATCATTTATTGGAAGTAACCTTTGTTTAGCTAACAACTCGACTATCGGCGAAACGGGACTAAAAATAGCATCATTAATACTCCCGTTATAGATTCCTCTATTGAAATTCATTATTTCGACATCGATAAAGTCCGAACTATTCATCGACGGTCCATAAAAAAAATTAGGGCGCCCTTGCATTGTCAAATTACTATTTATGGAGATACGCATAGATTTATCATATTCACCTTTTTTTGTTGTGATCACAATTACTCCATTGCTAGAACGACTCCCCCAAATAGATGCAGCAGCCGCATCTTTCAGAATTGTTACACTTTCTACATCATTGGGATTAATATTATTAATGTCTCCTTCATAGGGAAAATTATCCAAAATAACTAAAGGGAATCTGCTTGGAGTACCAGCATCAAGATTTGTATTGGTAGTTAAGGTACTGATTCCTCTTATTTGGAGATAGTTTAAAGCATTCACTTTTCTCCCAACGCCGGTATTTACCGAAGGATTTATATATCCAGGTACTTGGTTTACTGAACCAAAAATAGTACTTGTAGTCACACCTTTCAGTCGAGTAATGATATCCGTGCCGACACTCCGATTAAGCAATTCATTATTGATATGTTCAAAAGAACCAGTTGCTCGTTCTTTGGGCAATTGGAAATATCCAGTACTCACGTTAACCTCCGATAATACATTTTCAGATATTCGCATAACGACCTCTAAAAAACCTTTTATATTAGACACTTTGATATTCTTGGTATCGTATCCCATATAACCTATTCGAATAACAGCATCTGCCGGCACATTATTTAATATAAAAATACCTTCTGGATTTGTCCTAGTCACGATACCTGTTCCCTCAATCTGAATAGAAGCACTGCCTAAAGGTTTCCGATTCTCATCCAACACTTTTCCTTGGACATCCCTTTGCTGTTCTGCTAGTGAAGAAATTGATTTAATGACCACTGTTTTATCACTAATTGAATAAGAAAAAGGTTGATTGGCTAATAAGTGATCTAACACCACCGACAACTCTTGGTCTTGGACGTCCAAATTGATTTTGGAATCGTGCACTGATAATTGGGCTCCATACAAGAAATCCAAACCAGTCTGTTGTTTGAGCTTTTTGAAAACCTGCTCCAGCGAAGCATTGCGCTCAGATAGCGTCACCTTCTGTCCGTAAGAGGTAGCACTTACTTGCAGACAGCCTGCCAGTATCAAAAATGTCGTTATTTTCATAACAAGCACTGTATGGTAGGAAAGCCGAGGCCATCGTACCCGTTGTTTAACATAAAAAATATTCATACTTTTGGGTTAGTTGGGTTATGGGATAAAACTCATTGGTCTAGCAAGATGACCCGACGTCTAAGCCATGGATATGCTGGAACATACCATGGTTTTTTTACGTTATAGCAGCTCAACCGGAGCGGATGATTAATTGTGTTATCATGTTGATGTGTTTTTAGATGTTAATTGTCTGTTATATCAATAGGTTCCCTTTTCATGGAATGCCCCTAGTAGAAAAGTAATCCTGCCTTTTATGACTATCAAGTCTTTTGTTGTTAGCTTCGCTACTTGTTACTCTTAACCGGTCACTCATCACTCACGCCTATCTACAATAGGTCTCTTCTCGCCATTAGCCAGTTCCTATACTGTATAATACCTTCTTGTGTCTAATCTCTACCGTTGATCATCAGAAATCACTAATACTTCAATCTCGCGCTCTGCCTCAATCAAATCCAAGCCATGGCGTTGCATTTCCTTTCGTAATCCTGCTACAGTTCCATCGTAAGTCTCCATACGCAATCCTCCTTCAAAGCCAGTTTCATCAATCGCGGGAGGAAATTTACGCTGTATATCTAGATGCATCATTACTAGAGCTGGAATAGAGGTCCCCCCTTGTTTAATTTCTAAGGTATTTGTAATAGGCCTATCTGTACGGACAAATACAAGACATTTCACCTTGCGCATCTCATAACGTCCATTCACCCCTAAGCGACTATTTAAATCCTGCACAGCCAACTTGGCCATAACCAGCTTATCCACAAACCCTTGCTTCACCTGCTCATAGCAAATCAGATGCTTACGGTCCCATTCTGCTCGATCTCCATATTCATCTTTGTAGAAATAACGGTATGGCTCTTTGACTTCCAGAAATGTGCGTCCTGGCGTGGTTAAAAAAGTAGGTCTACCAGATCTGGTATTAACCAGCAGCATTTGGTACGCATGAAAAATAGATTGATTAAAGATGGCAATACGGCTGCGATTCATTATCGTATCTTGCAAAAAGTTAATGCCTCCGATGGAAGGCACAGATGCCGTCTGCCCAGTTAACACTGCATAACCATAGTAAGCTGATTCAGTACCATCTTGTGAGAGAGCATCCAATGTCATAAATGGTCTTGTTGTATCAAAACTATCATTTTTCAATGGCCAATTTATTGCCTTATTATCCAGTATACTTTTTACATTTATTCCATTGATATACGTTCCATCCGTAATAGCCGTGACCTTACCTTTATAAATCCAAACTACATGTGGTACACCTTTATGGGGGAAATAGGAAGCTAACATTCTATCTTCGACTACAGAAGGTCTGTGGACAGGTGTTTTCTGTTCCTTTAAATAGCGATTGGTCTTAAAAAAATCAGTAATCTTATTTTCAGCTTGCCAAGTAACGGACAATAATTTAATTTGGCCATCAAAAACTTGTTGCAAGGAATCTAACTTAGGCATACTGAGTATACATGAGCTACAGCTTGTATCCCAAAAATCAAGTATCAAAAGTTTATCCTTATAGTCAGACGTTCGAATAGAACGCTTGTCATTGTTGATGATTTTGTCGATTAGAATATCCGGTACTTGATCGCCAATATACAATTCGGCTATTCCAGATACCAAAGCTGGTCGGCCATACTTATCCTGCGCCTCGGCAACAGCAGAATTGATTAAAAAAATAAAAAAACAAATAAGGGGTGTAAATTTCATGATAGTCTATTAATAAATATAAAAGATGTGATACGTATAAAGGTTCTATTTGGGAGTTCATCCCCTAGTCAAAATGTGAGGAATATGGAGACGATAGTGATGGTTGGTAATTAAGAGCTCATTTGAGATGATTAAGTGCTGACTGATGGAAAAAAGGGCCAATGACAGCATGAATTTCGTGGACACCAGTCTACTTAAAAAAGCCGTAAGGACCTCGCGTACTTACGGCATGAATACAACATAAACATGAGAAACAACGTGTTGGCCACGGTAGCTCAACCAAACACCTTCTTACTCAAAGGTTCTACTTGTAGCGAATATCCCTAGTGAAAAAGTAATTGGGAAATAACGTTTAGATGTAAGATCCCTGAACCGGTCTGGCAAGCTAACCGAAAGTAATCAAGCGCAAGTGAAGAGAACCAGTCTCGAGCAGTAGCAGAAAAAAGAGCCGTAAGGGCCTCGCATCCCTTACGGCCGATAACATAGATGCGGGTACCTATCACCCCTCCTATATCTATATGTTCTACAAAAGGTAACTGTCCCCGGTGAAATCCTTAAATAAATATCGTCCGAAAGGGAAAGACCGTAAGAGCCTCGCGCCCTTACGGTCTAGATCAAGATGGACATGGATGCGATCCTAGAACTATATACAGGTTCCCTATGGTGAGGGGTATCCCTGGTGGTAAGAAGTAGAATAATGGTGTTCAGTTTAATGAGAAACAAATTCCGACCAAGTCCGGAATGACGAGGGGATGACAGAATTGACCTAAAAAATCATGGTCGCTGGTGTGCAAAAAAATGGCCGCAAGGACACCACCCATGCGACCGCAATAAAACACTTAAACACTATATCAACGATAAAGAGGAAACTACGGAAAAGGCTTCATGACGGTCAACAAATCGTCCTGCCGCTTAAAGCGGACCAAACCAGTCTGCTCCAATTTTTCCAATAGAGTAGATATATTTTCGAATCGTGATACCGACCCTGACAGACGCACATCCTGCACAGCATCTTGATACACGACACGTACCTTGTACCAGCGAGCTACCTGCCGCATGACGGCGCTCATGGGCTCCTTGTCAAAGACAAACTTACCATCTTTCCAGAGGATAATGTTAGTATCATCCAGCGTCTGTACGCGCATACCCTCCCGACCAACAATGGACTGCTGCCCTGGCCGCAATAGGACATCTTGTTCCGATAAAAGGTCCGTAACTTTCACGGCCCCGGACAGCAGCGTTGTTTTAATAGTCTCCTCATCGGGATAAGCATTAATATTAAAATGGGTCCCTACGACCTGCGTCTGTTGACGGTCCGAATGCACCACAAAAGGGTGGGCCGTATCCTCACTGACTTCAAAGTAAGCCTCTCCATATTGTAGACCTACTTCTCGACGAGAGGAAGTAGCAAATGACAAGGGGTATCTGAACGAAGTAGAAGCATTGAGCCATACCCGCGTACCATCAGGTAACACTACCTGATACTGTCCACCTTTTGGTGTCTCTATGGTATGGAAGCTTACTTTCGCCTCTCCAGCACTAGCTTTACCTGCTGATAGTCGATACACCAACTGTCCATCCGCTGTCTTGGATACGTCTATCCCAGCTTGCTCGGCCAGTTTGCCATCCTCCACTTCATCTAAAACGATACGCGAACCATCCGAAAGAATCAAGGTGGCGTAATCGCCGCCGGGTGCAATATCGTGGGATACAGCAGCCGTACTGATTACTTCTTGCACACGGTAATAATACATACCGATACTCAATGCTAGCAATGCAAGTGCAGCACCAGTGGCAATCAACCATCTGCGTGCGCGCATAGGTTCAAGGCGGCGGATATCGCGTTTTATACGCGTATACATACGGAAACCGAGATCGTCTTCCGATTCTGCAAAATCTTCATGAAGATAAATGGGATGGTTCGGTTCGTTATCGTACCATTCATCGATTTCCAACTCCTCGGCTGCAGTGGCGGTACCCTCGTCCCACTTACGGACCAATTTTTCGATATGTCTATTTCGGATGAATTTCATCAGCGTAAATTACTATTCAACATCATTTAATTATTAAAAAGCTATTTCCTAAACGCTTTCTACATATAGGTTCCTCAGCGCTGGTACATCCCTAGGAGATATTGTAAAAACTACAAATCAAGGAAGAAACCTTTAAGACCTTTTTTAAGAAACTTGATTGCCTTGCCGATGTACCACTCTACCGTCTTTTCGGAGAGCTGGAGTTGAGCCGCAATCTGTCTGTGGCTCTGACCGTCGGTACGACTCATCTCGAATACCAGTCGGCATTTTTCGGGCAAGGCGGTAATTAAAAAACGTAGCCGTTCACTCACTTCATAAAACTCTAACCACTGTTGGGTCGAATCATCCACCAGTTCTGCCAATACCGTATTAGCAGTCACATCACTGAAATGGCGATATTTGGCGCGCGCATTGAGATGTTTGAGCACGCGATATTTGACCGCAACAGCCAAATAAGAACGTACATTGGAATGGATGTCAAGCTCTTCTCTCCGGATCCATATGCTAACGAACAGCTGTTGGACGATGTCTTCGGCTTCCTCTAAATCATGGAGCTTATTTGCGGCGGCGGTGAACAGCTTCTGCCAATACCGATCATATATTTCTGTAAATGCAGTGTTACTACCCTTTTTGAGCAGTAGAATGAGCTCTTCATCCGAAAGTCGATTTATCTTTGCATTCATTTTTGCTCGGTAAGTACTGGTCTGGTCACTAAGACTTATTTAGGTAGTAAGGTAGATTTCTGCTTATATAAGCATAGGTTCCTTTTCAAAAGCATATCCCTAGTATATTTCCAAATTGTCTTCTCGCCCGCTTCGCCTCCAATTTTATGACTCGTTTGAGATTGCTTCTAGGCTTTGTTTTTGTGATGTGGCACAAGTTAACATCTAATTAACAACAACTTCTACCTTAAGATGTTTTTAAACTAGCTTTAGTATAGCCTTTACATAGCAAATGGCTAGGGTAAGGCTATGTAAAGGCTATGTTAACCCTATGCAAAGACTAGTCTAATACTGAATTAGACCATAAGAAAGTCTTAATTGAAAATCTCCTGCCTGTAGTAATCCCGTTGTCGATCCAACCCCTATATCTATACTCCATTACAGTCATGATTTTTTAAAAGGACACAAAAAAACCGGTATCCCTTTGGGGATATCGGTCAATAATGAATAGGGATGCAGGGGCTTTCAAATCCCTGCATCGGCTAATCAATGCATCTATTGGTAGGTGAACTTTTCCCAACTCCTAACTTCAACAGATTCACAGGTCATATCTGCGGTACCATTTCCAGAGGATACATATCTACCATTCGAAGCACGCAGAGAGAATGTACCATCCGCATTGGGTATCCAGTCAAACCACTCCCAGCTGCCGGGACTGGGCCTTGTACACGTCATGGGATTATTTCCGAATTCAGATGAAACGTATTTATTCATGGCTTTGAGGTAGACCTTTCCCGTACCCGCACTCATCACTTCAAATTGCTCCCAACTGCCGGCAGTGGCACGATCACAAATCATATTGGATGCTCCATTGTTGCTCGATACAAATTTATTGTTGCTGCCCTTTATCTTGATAGTCTGTCCATATGGAATGGAAACAGTGGAAGGCTGATCGGCTTGACTTGCCGGATTCAAACGCACTCGAATAGGGTAATGATCGGATGGTAAACTGTTGTCATAAACATCTGTGATAATATTTACTTGATCGACCTGAAAATGGGAAGAGACAAAGATGTGATCGATACGGCTACTGGACACCCTATTGATATCCCAACCATTATAGGTATGGCCTTTGGGATTATAGGGATAATGGTTTAAGGTAAAAGCATCCTTTATCACACCTGAGGTATGTAGGGTGGTGTACCGGGCACTATTCTGGTTAAAATTAAAATCGGCAGATAGTACTACCGGGTTGCTACCCGCAATTTCATTTATTTTTGATAACAATAGATTGACACTTTGGGTCTGCGACAAGGTCGTCAGATCAAGATGTGTATTAAAATAAAAGAATGAAGTATTGGAGGCAATATCCCTAATCCTAGCCCAGGTACAGACACGAGGATATGCGGCATCCCAGCCTACACTTCCTTTTACGTTGGGAGTTTCCGAAAGCCAGAAATTCCCACTAGACATGATATTAAACTTGCTCTTTTTATAAAAAATGGCAGTATGCTCACCTGTGCCATTGGCATTTCGGCCTAGCCCGAGGTAATTAAAATCTGGCAACAAGCTGGCAAGATCTGTCATTTGATTGTCCTTTGCCTCCTGAACACCAAAAACATCAAATTTATGGGCTTTAATCAAGTTCGTTACCAAGATTTTTCGGTCGATCCATTTGTGAGCGGGTGCATCAGCTGCAACATCGGTACGGACATTATAGGTCGCTAATACGATGGTTGGGAGTTCTGCAGCAGCAAGTGCCGATCTAAGCCCAGCATGGGGAATAGACGATTGCTCAGGTTCGAGTGCTTTTTCTTTACAAGACAAAAAGAGGGTCGAGAGGCTAAAAAGCATCAACAGGCCCGGTTTAAATAGTTTCATATTTCATCTTTTAATTGGTGACTTTATTTCAACTCAAAATTGACGATCAAAGGTACATGTCTATTAGGAGTATATCCGGCGGTATAAAAATTGACTACCTTAACTTGGGCTGCCGAAGAGAAGAAAACATAATCGCTTACCGTGGTGGGATTGGGATAAGAAAAGGTGGGCAATGGCGTCTCTTTGGTATACAGCATGAAGTATTCGGTCAATTTATTGAACGAAGCAGTGCCCACGTTGGCGGTCATATTTCCAGCAAGTACCATAGGTATATCGTCGGCCTTCAGCTTGGTTTTTAGTTCGTCAATCTGGATCAATCGATTGGCTTCCTTGCCAAACTCCAATTGGGTAGAAACGACCCGCAGCTTCTTCCCACTTCCAAGATCCAAAACTGCTATTGCCGCTCCACGAGCCTCATCATTAGGATCTGTATGCAAACGGATATTCTCGGAATTTAGGATGGGGTAACGGCTTAAAATTGCATTACCCGATGTACCTTGGCTTACAGTCCGTACAGGTGCATAGAAGTAGTTCATTCCGGTCAGCTCGCTCATTTTTTTTGCTTGATCGACATCCATTTGGCCCCTCGTGGTAAATTGGTCTACCTGACGCATACACACGATATCTGGTTTATTGGAATTGATGACATCCGCGACGGCTTCAATATCCAACACACCGGTATTTGTACCTTTTAATGCCCTGTTGGTATAATTGATATCGTAAGACATCACCCGGATATCTCCATCAGCCGACCCGCCATTTCCTGTACCGGGAGGGGTTTCAACAATCTCATAGCGATGTACCTCTTCTACATAGTTGGTTTTCTTGCAGCCGTATATCCCGAGGAAGGCGATAGCCATCAGGGTCATCAGTAAAATTCTATTTATATTTTGCATATTATTTCAGTGATTATTTATTGTCCATTTTTATTTTCACACGTACAGGATAGTGATCGGATGGAAGCTTACCATCATAGTCATCTATCAATATATCATAGTCGCTAACCTCAAGCTGAGGGGTGACGAATATCATATCAATCCGAGCCTTAGACCCCCTATTCATATCAAAGAGATTGAGTGTGCCTTTTGGTGCATTGGGCTCCGGAGCCAATGTATAGGCATCTCTGAGTATAGTCGAGGTATTGAGTGTTTTATAATTGTCGCCATGCTGGTCAAAATTGAAGTCGGCACTTAAGATAGCCGGCTTGTTGCCTGCTATTTCAGGGATCTTATGAAGCAGCAAGGCGGTACTTTCTCTTTGGGCAATCTGTCCTTGATGATCAATATGGGTATTGAACACATAAAATTCAGTGCCGGTAGAGCGCTGACGGAATTGTCCCCAGGTACATATCCTGCTGAGGGAAGCATCCCATCCTGGCCCAGGGCTCTCGGGTTTGGGGGACAACCAGAAATCACCGGTTTGCAGGACCTCGAACAAATCGGCGCGGTAGTAGATTTCAACATGTTCTCCGGTTAATCCATTGTCACGTCCGGCACCAAAGTGCCGATATTGGGGAAGGCTTTCTGCCAAATCAGCGACTTGATTGTCTTTCCCTTCTTGGATACCAAACAATTCGAATTCATGCTTCTGGACCATATCCACAACCATCGCCTTGCGGAGGCTCCAAGGGTTGTCTACATCAGCTGGTGTATCGGTCCGGATATTGAATGTCGCATAAAAGAATGGATCCAGGCTTTTTTTCTCGGGATATTCAACACTCTTTTTGCAACCTGCAAACAAAAACAGCACCGCAAGCAGAGTAGCTATCCGTTTCATTTCTATATTACTTTTCATCAGCTCTATCTTGATTAGTTAATGGGTTGCCACCCTGGATTCTGCTTGACCTTATCTCCGCTCAACACCACTTGATCTAATGGAACGGGATAGAAATATCGTTTCTCATCATATATCTTCGGGACATTGCTAAGCCAAATCAGGTTTCCTTTATTCCCTTCACTCAATTGACTGGAACCTCCATTGATAATGTAATAAATAACACCGGATACAGGATTTGAAGGACGCGAAGTGACAAAAGACACATCCGGTTTACCATCACTGTTAAGGTCCATCAACGTATTCATTGCCGGTACATACATCCCAACAAACGGTTTCTCCAGTAAATAGCCAGCCTTCCAGCGGACCAGATCGTCATAACGGAAACCTTCAGCAACCAACTCAATGGCGCGTTCTTTACGGATTTCCATCAATGCAACACTTTGAAGTGAGGGAAAGAACTCCCGCTGGTAATAGGTGTCCATGCTTGTCGGCATGACCGCATTGGTAACTCCGGCGCGCTGACGTAAAAGACGTATACTCTTATCCCACTCTGCATTCGTAAAGGTATTTAACTCGGCCATGGCCTCGGCATAGTTTAGCAATACTTCGGCATAGCGGACCAAGGGAATGGAGTTGAAATTTTCAGCTTTTCCATCTAAGTTCGAATCGTCCAAAGTATATTTTATGGGTTGGTAACCCGTAAACGTGTAACCAAAATCAGGCGCGGCAGCCGTTCCATTGGCCCGTTTGTAACCTGAAACACGAATGGTCTGTTCCAAACGCCGATCGCGTCCGCGTGTTTCGTCCATGAAGGTCATCGTTTCAAACCCCGGTTGCTCGGTAAACCGTTGACCATTCAACATTTGATAAGAGTTAATAAAACTTTTGGTAGGACTCCATCTCGATCCGTAGGTAGCGCTGGTAAACCACCAGTTGGCCGAATGCCAACGGCGCAAACTATTATTGTATGTAACAGCTAGCATGACTTCATCAGCCTGGGGATTCTCACTGATGAAAAGACTACGGTAATCGGTTTCAGGAGTTCCGGTATTGCGTAATTTGTACATACCGCTGCTCATGACCTTTTGTGCAGCATCTGCAGCACGCGTGAACCAGATGTCTGCTTGCCCACTAAGCTGCAGCTGTGGGTGGTATTTTCGTATGGAGCCTTCAAAAAGACATATTCTGGATTTCATCGCCAGGGCCACATTTCTTGTGATTCGAGACGAGCTTGCATTTTTGGCTACCCTGATGTTTTCACAAGCAAAGTCCAAATCAGCCAGTACCGAATCCATTACTAGGATACGTGGATCCCGGGCCTTATAGATATCGGGGTCGTCATCCGCCAAAGTTTTGTTATACCAAGGTACATCGCCAAATTTTTTGACCATATTGTAGTAAAACCAAGCACGAAAAAAACGTGCCAATCCCTGATAGTGATTCCTCGCTTCCTGAGAGATGGAAGGGTTATTGACATGCTCTAGAAAATAATTGATATTACGCAAAGGTCCCCAGTCCCACCCACTAGCTTGATTGGATTCGAAGCCATTCTGGATGTATATATTAATGGAACTAACGGCACCATAATCCGACATATTGTCGCTCCTGAACAGGTCCTTATATACTTGATCGGCCTGTGGCATAATCTGGGTAGCGGAATAAAAAGAATTGGTATACAACTCAAGGCCTTTCTCACTATTGAAGACCGTTTCAGGAGTCATCTTATCGACCGGACTCAGGTCGAATAATTTTTCGCATCCTGCTAGACAAGGAAGCAGAAGTAAAAACAGATATATTTTCTTCATCATTATAGATTAAGTTTTCAGTATTTATGATAAGATTAGAATGTAATATCCACTCCGAAAGTAAAATTCCGCAACATGGGATAGCGATAACCGTTGCCATTGCCTGAGTTTATGTCGGGGTCGGCACCTTCTATCACTTCCGGATCGAAATTCCTGGTTACTTTGTACATGGGCGAATAAGTCCATAGATTCTGCGCATTGACAAACAGTCTTGCATTTGTTATCTTGGTCCGTTCCATCCAGTTTTTAGGTATGTTATAGGCTACGGTTAGGTTCTTCAACCGGATATAGCTTGCATCCTGCAGGTAGCGGGTCTGTTCGACTCTGAGGGTTCCTGAACCATTCTGGGCAAGATATCCCCTATATCTGGGAAAATAAGCATTGGGATTTTCAGGCGACCAGGCATTGTCAATAGTATGCTGTGGCAAGAACCCATAAGGACGGTTGTACTGCCCCCAAAAATAACCCGCTTCAGCTCCGGGCCACCAGTCGCGCTTGCCTATCCCTTGTATAAAGGCATCCACAGAGAAACCATTCCAATTCAGCCCAAGGTTCAATCCATAGGTGTAGCGGACCTGGCTGTTGCCTATGATGGACCGATCTCCAGGATCATTAACTGTATTTTTGCCATTATTAATGACACCATCGCCATTCAGGTCCTTAAACTTCACATCTCCCGGTAAATAATTGTTGCTACTTGAGGTGCGCAAAAAATTTTGGTTTGCATGGTTGCGGATTTCTTCGATATTCTGGAAAAGCCCTTCGGTGGTATACCCCCAAATCTCGCCAAGTTCCATTCCAACATAATAGGTATTGTTGAGGCTTCCAGTGGGATTATTGAACTTGGTGATGTGGGCCCTTTGGTCTGCCAGCACCAAGCGCACGTTATAGCCTAAAGGCTTATTCGTCCCAATCTGGTCTTTCCAGGTTAGCGATAGTTCCCAGCCTTTGGTCTCCAGATCGGCATTATTGCCTTTGGGGACTGTTGCGCCAAAGGTACGCGGCAAAGGTTGTAACGCGGTAAACATATCTGTCGTACGGCGATTGTACCAGTCAAACACTACGCCTAGTCGATTATGCAGCATCGTTATATCAACCCCCAGATTGAGTGTAGTAGAGGTTTCCCAAGTTAGCTTATTGGGTAATACCTCTGGTTGGCTGATTTGCGATGGAAACACGCCGTCCAGGAGCATAGGTGACCTAGTTGCACCCAATGTAGTCATGAAGAGGTATTCATCGATGTCCCCATTGGGCATACTGCCATAGGATGCCCTGAACTTTAGATCGTCCAACCAGCTTTTGGTGGGTTTCATAAAGTTCTCTTCTGAAATCCGCCAGCCTGCAGAGGCAGAAGGAAAGAATCCAAAACGCTGATCGACAGGAAAGCGGGACGAACCATCGTAACGACCATTGAATTCGAAGAGATACTTATTATCATAAATGTAGTTAAGTCTATAAAATGCTCCAAAAATTGCCCAATCAGCCCCACCTCCGGTAATTGTATAATTTAAACCGTCGAGCAAACTAAAATCTGGAAGTTCGGGATTTAACATCCCGTCACGTTGGAAGCGATTATTTCGAGTTCGGGAATACTCTAAATTATAACCAAGCATCCCCTTAAAGGAATGCTTCCCCCAATCTTGCCGATAGTCACCATAAATGTTGTTTGCAAAATAACGTTCCTCCCTCTGATCTTGGCGCAAGAAGTTGTTACCTGCTGTCTCCATAACTCCAGGACTATTGCTATAGGTAACTGGATATAATTGTGTATTCACCTTTCTGCTACGTTGCATATAGGTAAAATCCGCGTTAATATTAATCCTCTTGTCTAAGAAAGTACTTTTAAGCCCTACAGTGTTCCGCAACATATTTTCAATTTCCTTCCTCGAACTATTTCCCGTTTCAAAGTCACCGAGCGTAAAAGCGGCATGCTGCGTAAGAGAGCCGTCCGGATTTTTCAGGACGGCCATCGGGAATCCCTGATCGGCAATATTTCTCAATACCTGATTTTGGTAAATTGAGCTCATTGGCTCTCGATAGTCGTAGGCAGAGAAATCCAAATTGTTCGAAATGCTAAGCCACTTATTGAGTTTGATATCGCCTTTAGCTCGAAAATTATATTTGTTGAAATCGTCTGGATTGTAGCGATAGATTCCTGCCTGTTTATAGTAACGGCCTGAAATATAGTAGTTCAGATTTTCGGTTCCTTTTGAAATACTGACATTCTGTTCCAGAGAAGGCGTAGTGCCTTTGTACAGCTCCCTGAGCCAGTCCGTATTGCCGAAATACAAATAGCGCCCGTTTGCTGGATTAATGCCTACCTCAGGTAATCCTAAATCAGGGTGTTCACTTCTGTATTTCAGAGAATCCAGGTAGCTTAATGTAAAAGGGAATGCATTGTTGACCCCAGTTGGATTAGACGTGTAATCATTCCACCCACGAAAAGATTCCAAGAACATATTCGCCCAGGTATAACCATCCCAAACCATGTCTGGTCTTGTGGTTTGCTCATTTAGGGTATAGTTGCTGTTAAACCGTACACTGGCTCCACCGCTTTTGGAAGACTTGGTTGTAATAAGCACGACCCCAAATGCACCTCGAGCACCATAGACCGCGGCAGATGCAGCGTCCTTAAGTACAGTAACACTCTCGATATCATTTGGGTTGAGAAGATTTGGATCTCCAGCGACCCCATCAATCATTACGAGTGCATTGCCCCCACTCAGGGAAGTGGTACCTCTGACATTATAGGTCGCCCCACGTGTCGGCTTTCCGTCGGTCATTCGTATGTTAAGATTGGGAATCACTCCCTGGAGCCCTCGCGTTGTGTTGGACATTGGACGATTTTCAAAGACTTCCGTCCCAACCTGATCGATTGCACCGGTCAGATTCTCTTTTTTCTGGGCCCCGTAGCCGACAATAACCAATTCCTCCAGCTGATGCTGATCTGTTTGAAGGCGAATGGTAATCACTGAGCGACCTCGAACGGGTTCTTCTAGCTTTGTAAAGCCAACATAGGAAATTTCAAGGACTGCGTCTTCGTCGATATTGTCAAGGACAAAACGTCCATCATTTCCGGTGCTGGTCGTTTTTGTAGTTCCTTTTACTTTCACACTTGCCCCGGTCAAAGGCTTTCCCATATCATCTAACACTTGGCCGTTTATCTTTATTTGATCAAGGTCTACCAAGACTTGATCCATCAAGGACTCCTTTTTTTTACGGATGACAATAGTCCTATCACTGATCGTAAAGTCCAGCCCCTGACCAGATAGAATATCTGTGAGGACAGCTGTCACATGCCAATCTACGAAATCAGCACGAAAAGACTTTCTATTCTTCTCGAGGAGGTCAGACTGATAGACAACATGATATCCTGTCTGCCGCTTTATTTCAGTGAAAACGTCTTTTAGATTTGCGACGTCCTTGCGAAAGGTTAGCTTCTGCGCAAATCCTGCAGCATTAACCTGCATGATAAAAGCAAATAAAAAAAATGTTGTTATTTTCATAACCAATAGGATTTTCCTGGTCGTATTTAATAGCGATATGCCCTCGTTGGAAGGATTATTTTTCATACATTTGAGTACATTTGGGTTTAAAACTTGATTGCTGATCGAGAATTTTATCCGTTTAATCGGATAAATGATACCTAAGTGAACAACGTGTCCTGACCGCGAATCGGGGCACGTTTCTTTGTTTTGTATCGTTTTCTAATTCAAGATGGTGGTTTTTTAGTCATTGGTTTTGGTTTATCTTAATTAATCGGTTAATTCATTTGGACAGTGACAGTGGCTATTTTGTCACCGTGATGCTGCGCCCCTTAATACGGAAACTGACTTCCCCGGTAAGCTCTAGTTTCTCCAGCACTTTAGATACCTGAGTGAACCGACTTACCGTCCCACCGAAACGGGTGGCAGGATTTATATTCTCGTATATTATATTCACGTCGTACCAGCGGGCAATCTTGTTCATGATGCTTTCAAGAGGTTCGTCGTTGAAGACAAATTCACCATTTTTCCACGCTATACTTTCAAAGGCATTTACTTCACGAACACTCACTTTGCCCTCCTCTGATTCATATTCTTCTCCTGGCTTCAATGTTACTGGAGCTTGATTACCTTTCGAACTAATCTGAACTGCTCCTTCTAGAAGTGTTGCTTTCCAAATCTTTTCGTCTGGGTATCCATTTATGTTAAAATGTGTACCGAGCACATTAACGACCTGATCTGCGGCACGCACGATAAAAGGCTTCGCAGAATCTTTAGCTACTTCAAAATAAGCCTCCCCAATTAATTCAACGGTTCTTTCTGTCTTAGCAAATCTTACCGGGTATTTTAAAACTGAAGCTGCATTGAGCCAGATATGGGTACCATCGGGGAGAACCACTTCGTATTGCCCACCTTTTGGTGTTTCTATGGTATTGTATTGACCGGATTTAATGTCGTTCTCTTTATTATCACCTGAAATGGTATAAACCAACTGTCCTTCAGCTGATTCACTTATGACAACACCGGCCTCTTTTGCCAGTGTTCCGGTCACAGCTGTCCCAAGCAACAGTTTCTTACCATTCGCCAAAGTCAGAAATGCTCGATTTCCACCCGGAACAATGTCACTATCGACAATCTGCTGATTTGTAGAATGGGGTTCGCCGCTTTTATAAGCATACCAGGATATACCCAACACCAACAATACTGCGGCCGCAACGGCAATACGCTTCCACAACATCCCCTTTCTCGGTGTAACATCAACGCTTAACAGCAACCACAATTGATTGAGGTTTTCTTCCAATTCACGTTCGGAAATATCGGATGTACCCTTCTCGGCCCGTTCGTTGTACCAGGCTTCCAGAAGCTGGAGCTCTTTTGGAGTAATACTTCGGTTTTTATATTTTTCAAGTAACTTTTCAGCTTCAGGATGTCTCATACCTGTATTTATATCGGTTTAGGTATATGACGAATGAAACGTATCTTGGTGTAAGAAAAAAAATGAAAAAATTATATTCAGCGATTATTTAGTTGTATAGACTAAAAAAAAGGCAGGGCGATTAACAGTGAAGTAATTTTGGGGCGAAGGATTTTCAGCGCATTGTTGATTTGCTTTTTGACAGTATGATCTGATATATTCAATTGTGCTGCAATTTCCTTATGGGTTAGGTTGTCGCGGCGGCTCAGTTCAAAAATCTCACGCATCTTTGGTGGCAAGGCTGCAACCTCTTTGTCGACCAAATCGCTGAGTTCGTTAAAAAGCACTTGGCGTTCAGTGTAGGGCACAGCACATTCTATATAATGCTGCAGTGAATCCAGGTAATTGCCCACAAATTTATTTCTTGCGATATGGTCCAGTATCCTATTTCTCATCGCCCCATATAGGTAGGCTGATAAGCTCTGGTTGATCGTGATGGTTTCTCTCTTTATCCAGAGGGTCAGAAAAAGTTCGTGGATGACATCACTAACTTCTTCCTTGTCTTCCAATACCCTCAATGCATGTCGATATAGCGCTGCCTTGTATCTATTATAAATCTCAGTATATGCCTTAGGTGAGCCCGTTTTCAGGTACTCAATCAATTCTTCATCCGTCATTGATTCATATTTGGTCATATCCAGCTACACTTGAGAGTTCGCCAAATATAACGAATACCACCGAAATTCCTTGATCGTTTCCACAATTTCGAAAAGTTTGCCGTGCTACCGCTGTGGCACTGTATATGCTGTCTATGAATCCCTCAATTGCAATGATAAATACATACTCTCCTCGACAGAAAGGTCTATAGAGGACAAAAATCAAGTTTTGGTTATGCTTAATTCCAAAGAGAGAAGGACTTCCTCCCCACTATACAAAGATTCCATCAACGAGATATTGACAGGATGCTCTTGTATTTAATACTAATGAAAGTCCCTCTTGCCGTTTTTCAACATTCGACCTTTAATCGCAATCTAGAGATCGTCTAGTAACTTTCTTTGGGCCTACTTTTTGTACAAATCTAGAATTGTATTTTTCTTGGGATCTATCAAGAAAAATCTCGGGATTGACACATGTAGAATCAATGGCGACAATAAATTCTATTTTCGCAGTCGTATCTTCTTCTATGTATAAAGTTAGTTTATAAGTATTTTTCATAACATGAATACTGGAATTTATTTCAGAATGATACCGGTTATAGATGACAAGCCATGCCCCTGAGCATCTAAGGAATTTAGGGTAGAGACCCACATAAAAAACAGCAAGAATAATTTTTTCATTGTAAGAATAGATTTTAAAAATGTTTAAAGCAGATGATCTATAAGGCTGATCAACAAGACGTTGATATCATATCTCGCAGTTTTGCGTGATTTTATTATTACAAAATTAGTGTAGTTGGCTAAAGATATATAGGATAATTAACGCATTTTATAGGTTAAAAACACGCACCCTAGAAAGATTAGGAGCATTTATAACCGTATTTCTCTGCTCCAGAACAATTGGATAACGGGTTCCGTACTATAAACTAAAATCGGCATCTAAAAAAAATGTCCCCCCTTTATCTCGATTTGTCCCCCTCCCCTTAGATATGTATTTAATTCAAAAAGCAGTAAATTGCATAATTTATGAGAATTGCATAATTTAACTCTCGTAAAAAGCAATCTACCATCACGGTTACATGGCAGTGGAACACCTAACTGCAAGCTCTCTCAGAGGGAGAACTGTTAAAAATGAATATCATGCCTACCCGTAATTGTAAACTTAATCTTAAGTATATTTTTATTGTTGAATACTAATTTAAAAAAATCCAATTTACCTAGACGTATGATCAGACACGTACCTCTTATACTTTTAATACTCCTGTTTATATTCATTGCAAGTTCCAGTGCTACGTCTCCCAAAGATAGTCAGCGGAAAATCGATTCGCTAAAAACCGCTTTAACAAAAACAAAAAATCTCCATCAACAGACAAGTTTGCTCATCCTAATTAGTAAATATGAAAGGGAAAGAGGAGATTACAAGCAAGCCATCCTATATGCCCAACAAGCACTGACGCTTGCCAAACAAAGTAATGACGAAAAGAACTGGGCCAAAGCATTGTTAAAAATTGGAGTGGCGCAACGTGAATTGGGTAATTACGACGTAGCCCTGAACAGTCTGAAACAAAGTCTTACTCTGGCTTATAAAGTCAACGATTTATTCACACAGGGTGATGTCTATGACAATATGGCCCACATCTATACAGCAGAAATGAAGCCTAAAAAGGCACTTCCAGCGCATATGAAAGCATTAGCTTTACGTCGACAATCAAAAGATGAATATGGTATTGCCAACTCTTGCGACAATATTGCCGTATTATATTGGCAAATGGATAGTTATTTAGAAGCAATTAAGTACTACAAGGAGGCGCTACCAATCTTCAAAAAGCATAACGACGGATGGCGCATAGCCCAGACTTCGGCCAATATAGGGACACGCTATCGAGAAATAGGCGATTATACAGACGCGACCAAATACCTGACAGAAGCTCGTGAAGCCTACAAAAAAATAGAAAACCAAGAGGGTGTAGCTTGGACATCGGCGGGTTTGGGAATGATTTACATCGAAATAGAAAACGATAAAAAAGCATTGGAATACCATCGAGAATCACTCCAAATATATGAGCAGCTCCAAAACTACTCAGGTATAATAGAGTCCTACAATCTGATAGCGAATGTCTATAACAAAAGACATCGAGGGGACCTAGCGATGCAATACTACAACAAAGCATTGGCGATAGCCAAACAAAACGATGACCGAAGTTTGACAGCAATGACATATTATACAATTGCGGTAAAGGTAAAATGGGTCGAGGGCAAATTGGACGAAACCCTTCATTATCTACAACTAGCGGAGGATGGTGCCTCCAAATCCGTCGAAGCTGCAACTTGGTCTTTAAGGGCTCAAATCCTAGACAAACAAGGGGAATATGTGAAAGCAAAAGCATATATGGAAAAGGCGTTGGCCTACCATAAAACAACAGCGGAAAAAACGCATTTAATAGCAGACTACCGTACACTCTCTTCCATCCAAGAGCATCTGGGCCATCATCGGGCTGCATTGGAAAGTTACAAACAATACATAACCTACCAAGATAGCTTTAAGCAACAAGATCTCTCAAAAACAGTGATGAGATATGAATTTGACAAGAGGGAAACAGAGATAAAAACTAAACAGCAAGAAGAGCTGAACAAAAAGACGATGGTGGCCCATACAACCTACGGAATCTTGGGGACTATCATTGTATTAACGGCAATGGGCCTATATACTTATTGGGTGAGAAATAAAAAACTACGTCTGGAAAAACAGAATCTTGAACTAAAACGCCGTGAGGCTGAGCTAGCAAAAGACACAGAGGCTTTTAAATCACAATTTCTATCCAATATTTCACATGAATTTCGTACACCACTCACACTGATCAATGGCCACTTAGAGATACTGAAAAAAGACGGAGATATTAAATCTATGAAACGGTATAAAGAGATGGAATATAGTGGACAACGTCTGCTACAGCTGATTAATCAGCTGTTGGATCTGACAAAAATAGAGACTGGTAAATATAGTCTGCATTTCAAGAAAGGCAATTTGCTGAACGAAACTCAAAATTTTGTGCAAGCATTCCACTCGCAGGCAGAAGAGCGAAAGATCGAACTGAAAACAACCGTAACTTCTGCAGCCCAAGTAAAATTTGGGCACCGCGATTTTGTATATTCGTCAGAAGCATTGGCCAGTATTTTTAACAATATTTTGTCCAATGCCCTAAAATTCACGCCCTATGGGGGCAGCATACAAGTTACCGTAGATTATATAGACAACAAGCTATTTATATCAATACGCGACACGGGGTCGGGAATTCCAGCCAAAAACCTACCTTACATTTTCGAACGATTCTACCAGGCGCACCAAAATGAGGTGTTCGAAGGGTCGGGAATTGGCTTATCCATAGTGAAAGAATTGTCCCAACTTCATGGTGGCGATGTGACTGTCGAAAATAATGTAGATGGTGGTTGTACATTTACAATATGGCTGGCAGAAGGTCGTTCGACTTCGGATGCTGAACATGACAATGCATCGATAGTCCTATCGTCAGACCATATAGAAGAGTATCGAGAGAATCAAGGTACTTTAAATGAAGACAGCACCTTGATACTAGTGGTAGAAGATCAGCGGGAGTTGCGAAAGTTTATTATTGAAAACCTGGAACCAGAATTTCGCTTTCTGGAAGCAGAAAATGGCAAACAAGGTATAAAATTGGCAATGGAACATGTGCCTGATATCATCATCAGTGACGTCATGATGCCGGAGATGAGTGGTTTTCAGCTTACTGAAGTCATCAAAAGAAATGAAATCACAAG
The DNA here is from genome assembly GCA_000783305.1 of Sphingobacteriaceae bacterium DW12. Classification (GTDB taxonomy): domain Bacteria; phylum Bacteroidota; class Bacteroidia; order Sphingobacteriales; family Sphingobacteriaceae; genus Sphingobacterium. Next base: position 41,300 of record JROE01000020.1, read on the forward strand.
CCATATTCCCATCATGCTGCTGACTGCTAAAGCTCAACAAAGCGATAAGATACTGGGACTGGAGCATGGAGCTGATGATTACTTGACTAAGCCATTCTCCGTTGCAGAACTCCGTTTGCGCATCAAAAACCGATTAAGCCAACAACAGGCTTTCCGTAGTAGATTTGCTGACAAACTACTCATTCCTGCTGAAAATGAAACACCAGAACTCAATCTAGTGGATAGAATATTTATTGAAAAATTGAACAACATCGTGATTTCACACATGGAGAGTGGCATCGATGTGAGTCTATTAGCCAGTGAGATAGGATTGAGTACCAGTCAGCTTACACGAAAACTGAAAGTACTAACAGGTGTAACACCCGCGAACTTTGTCAAGAAAGTACAACTTGGCTATTCACTGGAACTACTTCGAAAGGGGCATTCCGTATCGGAGGCCTCATGGAAATCAGGTTTTAGCGAGCCCGCTTACTTCAGCAAAGTGTTCAAGAAACATTTCAATTTCTTACCCTCAGAAAAAGAAAAGTTATAAAAGGTGATGTTAGACGATATTATTCGTGATCCAAGAATACAATCCTCGGACGTTACATTTGTAAATAGCAATACAAATTCAATAGATAAATTAAACGCCTATGCTACATAATTGAAAGGTGAGCAGACAATAAGATAATACCTTCAGACACCATAGCTGTATAGGGGATTTAACACCTAAAATATTTACTGAAAATTAGATCAAAACAGTCGATTTTTCTACTTTCAAATAATCCTATAATTGAGGAGAGGTCCATTCAAAACATAGACTATAATATGATGAACCAAAAAATCTATACATTACTGCTGGTGTCGATGATGCTTTTTTCCAGTCATAAATCTGAAGCTCAACGCCCCAATCACTACAAATCCGGGGGCAAAGTGAATATAATCTTTGAGACAGATATAGGGAATGATATCGATGATGCCCTAGCGCTGGATATGTTATATAAATATTTGGATATCAATAGAATCAACCTATTGGGGATATCGATCAATAAGGACAACCCGTATTCACCTAAATTTATCGATATCATGAATACATGGTATGGATACCCCCATACTCCGATAGCAATGGTGAAAGATG
>JROE01000021.1 GCA_000783305.1 Sphingobacteriaceae bacterium DW12
TCATATCCTTTTAAGGTCAAACACTAATCAACTCTCTTCCTCAATTCCTGCTCTCGTTTTGCAGCCTTCTCCTCTTCGTCCCTTTCGTCCCCCATTTTTAAAAGAAGGCCTGTATCCTTAATATTGATGAAAAATAAAATAGCACAAATAGCAGCAACCAAGTAATTGATTACCCCGGGAAAGACGACCTCCAGCACCAGTACAAGACTTATGATCACTCGTATCTCGGTAGGCCCTACTATTCCCGCGTCGATTGTATACTTGTCAGTCACCTTGTAGCGCAGCTGAGAAATAATCATACTCCAACCATAACTAGCAACCAATACATATCCAATTACTTCAAAAATACCTTTTGCATATATAATATAACCAAAGCCAATCAATACTGTACTGATCCAATCCATAATAATATCCAAGGAGAATCCATACCATCTTCGGGACTTATTTCTATAAAAGGCTAATCTACCGTCCAAGGAATCCCCAAACCAATTTATCACAAACCCCAAAACACCTATAAGTAGGTATTCAACACTCACGAATCTCGCTAAAATAAATGCGACCAATACCAAAGCAGAGCCAAAAGTCCCAATCCCAGTCAACATATCCGAGGATATCCATGACGGGACTTTCGGCACCAAATATGTAATTAGTTTTTGTTCCGGACTACTTAGTATGTTTGTTCGTTTGCGGTCTTGAAATAATTTCTTATTAATCTTGAATTCACTCATAATGTCATCTTTATAGCCACCTATTCTCTTTATACCACATCAAGGTCTCTGTCAAACCAGTTACTAAGTCAAATTTAGGATTAAACCCTAATTCCCTTCTAGCGGCAGAAACATCACATCCCCAATTTGCGGCAGTCAATTCATTTAGTCGTTCAGGATATAAGACTGGAATATTTGGAGAACGTTTATAGGCCCATTCAAATAAATGAGCAATTTTTTTGATTACAAAAAATGGTATATGAACCCTAATGGCACGTTTATTCAGCGTCTTCTTAAAAATATCAGCCATTTCATATCGGCTGTAGATATTTCCATCCGAAATATTATACACCTTAAACTGTGCATGCGTGACCAGGCAGGACTGCAAAATCACTTTTGCCAAATCATCCACATAGATAAAACTCAATTGTTGGGGTTTACGTCCAATATAAGCATCTACCCCACTATTCAATGTTTTAAAAAGTATGAATATATCCTTCTCTCGCGGACCATATACAGCAGTAGGTCTAATTATCGTAATCGGCTTGTCCGCAAATCGATCTTTCAACACCAATTCTATCTCCCGCTTACTGCGTCCATATGCGGTCACGGGTCGATAGGCTGTACGTTCAGAAATCAATCCATCTTGTATTGCGATAGGTCCAACCGCCGCTAAGCTGCTGACAAATGTCACTCGTTTTAAAGGTATATCCGCATCGAAAATTGCAGAAAAGAATTTTAGCGTGTAGTCTCGATTAACCCGAATCAAATCCTTTTCCTCTTTTGCTCTTGTCATGGCAGCGGCGTGGATGACATACTGGTACTGATTTTCCTCTAGCACGGAAATCAGTCCTTCATGGTCTTCGTAGTCCAAATACACAAATTTATCCACTGCGTGTTCTATCTGAGAAATAGAACTAGACTTACGCACTGCAGCATGGACTTCCAAGCCAGCAGATTTGGCAGCCTCCACAAGATGAAACCCTACAAATCCACTAGCCCCAGTTATGAGGACTCTCTCTTTCATATCGTCTTCTCGTAAAAACGATAACGTTTATATAATTTACCATTAATCTGTTCGATAGCATGATTCATCATGTAGTTGTGCTCCAACATCCACGAGCATTCGGCACCTTCAATACCTGCAGGCCCAGCATTGTGAATAATACGGCCATACAAACATGCTTCAATTCCAAGCTTTCGATAATCATCTATCACTCCAAGCATGAGGACCCTAAGTGTCTTCAATTTACCTTTTCCAAAGAGCAATTTAAAAATACCAGTCGGCAACAACCTACCTCTTTTAATTTTAATCTGAATTTCATTGATATTAGGTATCCCAACCGCAAATCCCACAATTTCATCACCTTTTTCTGCAACAAGTGCAAATCTAGGATCTACAATCATTTTCAAATCTTTTGCCACATAATCAAACTCATCATCGGTCATTGGCACAAAACCAAGATTCTTATCCCAAGCTTTGTTATATACCTTCCTTATTTTATGAGCCTCATTCTTAAAATCTTTCAGATTAATCTGCCGTAGAATAATGCCCGACCGCTTCAATCGTTCTTCCAAACGTCCCAAAAGCAATACAGACCGCTGATCAGCCTCGGCTGTACTAACATAATATGCTCGAAGATCGACCCTTTTTGACATTCCGGCGTTCTCGATCAAATCGATATAATAAGAAGGATTATAAGGCATCATTGCCATGGGGGGCATATCGAAGCCGTCAATCAGCAGCCCACATACGTCATTTGTTGAAGGATTCAGTGGTCCGACAAGTTGATCCCCGCCCTTATCTTTGACCCATTCAATAACCGTGTCAAATAGCCTATTGGCCACCTCTTGATCATTTATACTATCAAAAAAACCAAAAGCCCCTTCATTAACCTTATTATACTCATTATTACGAACATTCCAAACCGCAGCTATACGGCCCACAAGCTCCCCGTCGCGATAAGCCAAAAAAGGCTGTATCTGAGAATGCTTATAAAAAGGATGCTTTCCTGGAGTGAGTAAATCGGCTTGTCCCAAGAAGAGTTCAGGGACATATTGAGGATTTTCCGCATGTAAATCATGCGGAAAATCTATAAAGATCCGTCTTTGTTTCTTTGTTTCAACGGGTATAATCTGAATCATAGGAGATTAGATTAGAGATTCAATTTCAGCTAGCTTAAATACCTTCACCATTTTCTCGACAGCCTCATCGATTTGTTCGAACGTGTGAGAAGCCATTAATGAGAATCTGATTAAAGATTCCTCGGAAGGAACTGCTGGAGATACAACAGGGTTTACGAATACGCCATCATCTTGGAGCATTTTTGTCACCCAGAACGTCTTTTCGTTATTACGGATAAAGATAGGGAGAATAGGACTTTCTGTTTCTCCTAAATCAAATCCACTTTCTAAAAGTAATCTTTTTGCATAGTTTGTATTCTTCCAAAGATTTTCCATATGCTCAGGTTCGCTGACCATGATTTCCAATGCTTTTAAAGTAGAGGCTACCGAAGCAGGAGTCATACTAGCACTAAACATTACTGAGCGAGCATTATGTTTTAAATAATCGATGACGTCTGCATCACCTGCCACAAAACCACCGAGCGAAGCAAGAGATTTACTAAAAGTCCCCATAATCAAATCAACTTTGTCTGTCAATCCAAAATGAGAAGCTGTACCAGCACCATTCTCACCAATAACGCCCAAGCTATGTGCATCATCGACCATTAATATTGCATCAAATTCATCCGCAATCTTAACCATCTCCGGTAAGTTAACGATATCCCCTTCCATACTGAATATACCGTCAGTGACGATCATTTTCGCACTATCCTCCGGAAGACGGGATAGTTTAGACCGCAAATCATTCATATCATTGTGGGCATACTTGATTACTTTAGAGAAAGACAATCGACTACCATCAATAATAGATGCATGATCTCTTTCATCCAATAAAATATAATCATTTCGACCTGTCAAACATGAAATCGGCCCTAGATTAGACTGAAACCCCGTACTGAACAAAATAGACGCCTCTTTACCCACTAGCTGAGACAATTTGTGTTCCAATTCAACATGAATATCCAATGTCCCATTTAAGAAACGAGACCCCGCGCATCCTGTGCCATATTTTGAAAGAGCGTTTTGGGCAGACTCTATGATACGAGGATCAACTGTCAACCCCAAATATGAATTGGAGCCAAACATTAGCACCCTTTTGCCATCAATCAACACCTCTGTATCTTGCTTAGATTGAATCGGTCTAAAATAAGCATACAGACCCTTCGACTTCAGCTCTTCGACAATATTAAAATGCGAAATTCTCTCGCTTAACTTTCCCTTGCTCATGCGAATAAATGGCTTTTCTATTTTAGTAAAATAAATAAAATTCTAAATATCACTCTTAATTATTTACCATTTTGGACAAATGTTCAATAAAATATGTGTTCCTAAGCCAAAAACAGCAGGCAAAACTGCACTCTTAAACCTCACAACACAAACATTATCAGTAAATTAAAAAGAACTAAGCTTCTTTTGTAAACTAAAAAACTCGTGCAAACATACGAAACAAAATCCGACATTCCTTTATTGTCTACACAATTTTTGACATGTAAATATCATAAATTTAATTCTAATTTAACAGTTGATTCACAAATAATCTATGTAGGTCTCGAAACGGTTAGGCCATAATTGATTACCTTTGTAAAAGCAATATACGAAATAAAATGGCATTAGCGGCAAATATAAATATCAAAAACAAAAGAGCTTCGTTCGAATATCACCTATTAGATAAATACGTGGCAGGAATACAATTATTAGGTACCGAGATTAAATCAATACGCGAGGGAAAGGCTAATATCAACGATAGCTTCTGCGCCTTTTTTGACAAAGGCTTATACATCCGCAACATGCACATTGCCGAATACTCCCACGGCTCATTCTACAACCATGAGTCAAAGCGAGATCGACAGTTACTGCTAACAAATAAAGAGTTGAAAAAACTCAAAATCAAAGGCGATGAAAAGGGCTTCACGATTGTACCCCTTCGTATATTTATCAGTGACAGAGGGTTCGCAAAAGTTGAAATTGCATTAGCGCAAGGAAAGAAGGATTTCGACAAACGTGAAACCCTCAAAGAAAGAGACTCCAAACGCGAATTGGACAGAGCTATGAAGAAGTAAATGGAGCTAAGAGCTAAGACATCATCAAATATGCACCAGGCGTCATTCCCTCTTGCCTGCGAAACATGCGGACAAAATAGTTCATGTTATTGAAGCCGCTAGCATAACAAGCCTCTTTGATGTTTCGAGTATACTGAAGTACTCTTTTTGCATTATTGATGCGTGCCCGAATTACATACTCCATAGGACTAATACCCAGCTCCTCTTTAAACGACCGAAAGAGGCTTGGCTTACTCATATGTGCCTTTTGGCTTAAAGACTCTATTGTGATATGTTCATGAATGTGTTCTAGGATATAGGACGTCACTGCATGCAGTCTTGAACCAGACTTTGTACTGCAACTCTCTATACTAATAAGGCTTTGCGTCTGCATAATTCGGATGAGCAGCTCCTTAAGAGTTAAATCGGCCAATATATCCTTATGCATTTCACCACTTATCGATATCGCAAAAAGCTTATCAGTCAACTTTGTCAACTCTGCATCATTCAAAAAATGGTAATGCTCCAATTGGAATTTCCACCCCCCCTCAGCAAATGTACGCGGAAAGTATTCATTGAGATACCCCAGGATTGCTTGAATCTTTTGATGACTAATTGCGAGCGCCGTACATTGTGTTGGATCCTCTTCGGAAGCTTCCGGGAAATCAATATGCATCGATACCAAAGGTGGAACAATTACCGTCTCTCCAGGTAAATAGTCAAATCGAGGACTACTTCCCATGTGCATCACCTTCTTCCCTTTCAACATATTAATCACCACTAAATCACTAAAATGCAGAGGAACAAGTTTACTCTCCTTATAAGTCTCATATACGTTAAGCTCAAAATCTTGAAGACTATAAGCCCTTCGATGCTCTACAAGAGAAGTAAGTTCTCGCCTATCCGTAAATGGTAATTGATTCAAAAGATGTTTCATCATCACAAGATAATTATAACTAGTTCTACCCAATTTACTAATCAAAACGTAAAAAATCAAATATTCTGATTCAAGTCTTAGAATATGATGATCGGTTTACATTACCATCTATTTAATGCCCTTCCTCAGAATAAAACTATAAATCTTACGATGATATTATTGTGCTACACTATGATAGTATAGTGCTAAGTCTCTTATAGTATTCTATATATATTTGAAAATAACCAGATATATTTTTTCATTTAAAAATCATATTCATATGAGTACATTCAATAGACCAACGTTCAGTGAACGCTACGACAACTACATAAACGGAAAATTTACTGCCCCCGTCCAAGGAAAATATTTTGATGTTGTCTCTCCAATAGATGGTCTCGTTTTCACCAAGGCCGCGCATTCCACGAAAGAAGATTTAAATATTGCCGTCGATGCTGCTGCTGAAGCCTTTAAAATATGGGGCAAGACCTCAGCTACCGAACGAAGCATTATCTTAAATAAAATTGCAGACCGTATTGAGCAAAATCTTGAATTCATAGCTACTGTCGAAACGATAGACAATGGCAAAGCAGTACGCGAGACGTTAAATGCAGACATTCCATTAGCAATCGATCACTTTAGATACTTTGCCAGCGTCATTCGCGCAGAAGAAGGATCATTGACAGAGTTGGATAGCAGCACCGTATCCTTAATTGTCCACGAGCCAATTGGCGTCGTTGCACAAATCATACCTTGGAACTTCCCCATTCTAATGGCTGTTTGGAAACTTGCTCCTGCTTTAGCTGCCGGCAACTGTGTCGTTCTGAAACCAGCAGAAAGCACACCTATATCCATTCTAGTATTGATGGATCTAATCGGTGATTTACTCCCTCCAGGCGTCATCAATATTGTTAATGGATTTGGATCAGAACTCGGCAGAGCACTCGTCACCAATCCAAAAGTAGCCAAAGCGGCATTTACAGGCTCTACAGCCACTGGTCGTCTCGTAATGCAGTACGCCACCGAAAACATAATTCCCGTCACATTAGAATTAGGAGGAAAGTCCCCTAACATCTTCTTCAGCTCGGTCATGGACGAAGACGACGCATTTTTAGACAAAGCAATAGAAGGCGCAGTCCTTTTCGCATTCAATCAAGGAGAGATCTGTACCTGCCCCTCGCGTCTACTTATTCAACAAGACATCTATGACCGATTCATTGAGAAAGTCATAGACCGTGTCAATAAGATAAAAGTTGGGAATCCACTAGATAGTACAGTGATGATGGGAGCTCAAGCCTCCCAAATCCAAAAGGATAAAATTGTGTCTTACATTAAACTCGGAAAGGAAGAAGGCGCCGAAATCCTCACTGGTGGTGACATCAACAATTTGGGCGACGGTTTGGAAAATGGATATTACATTAAACCAACTCTATTCAAAGGACACAACAAAATGCGCATCTTTCAAGAAGAAATATTTGGCCCAGTACTCGCAGTCACCACCTTCAAAGATGAAGCTGAGGCTATTGCAATCGCAAATGACACCATGTATGGACTTGGTGCAGGCGTATGGACCAGAGATGCACATCAGCTTTACCAAATTCCTAGAGCGATCCAAGCAGGCAGAGTTTGGGTCAACCAATATCACAACTATCCTGCAGGAGCTCCATTTGGTGGTTACAAGCAGTCAGGTATCGGCAGAGAAAACCATAAAATGATGCTCGGCCACTATAGACAGACCAAAAACATGTTGATTTCCTACAGTAAAGAAAAGCTCGGATTCTTCTAAAACAAATGACCGAATCTAATTTAGTATTGAGGTTCGGTCATTCATATTTCAGTGCACTAAAAGCAATTACTCCAAGCCACAATTTTGCCAGTATACTAGTTTAAAAACCCCAAAAAGAAATACTATGATTCCAAAAACAATGAAAGCTGCTGTTGTTCAAGCTTATGGACAGCCATTAGAAATTAGGGAAGTGCCCGTTCGCGAGCCGGGACGGTATGAAGTTTTGGTGAAAGTAATCGCTTGCGGGGTCTGCCATACCGATTTACATGCCGTTGACGGCGATTGGCCAGCCAAACCCAAGATGCCTCTTATTCCCGGACATGAAGGCGTAGGTATCGTTGTAGCCTGTGGTCCCGATGCCCAAGCTAAGGAGGGAGATGCCGTCGGCGTGCCATGGTTATACAGCGCATGTAGCTGCTGTGAGTACTGTATTACTGGATGGGAGACGTTGTGTGAATCTCAAAACAATGGAGGATATAGTGTGGATGGTAGCTTTGCTGAATATGTAATAGCAGATTCTCGCTATGTAGGCCACCTCAAATCAAATGTTAATTTTTTAGAAATTGCTCCAATTCTTTGCGCTGGCGTAACCGTATACAAAGGTTTGAAAGAAACAGAAACTAAACCTGGAGAATGGGTAGCTATCTCTGGAATCGGAGGACTAGGTCATGTAGCCGTTCAATATGCTAAAGCCATGGGCATGCACGTAGCAGCTATTGACGTAGCGGATGAGAAATTAGAATTAGCAAAAAAACTTGGTGCAGATCTCATCGTGAATGCTAAAAATACAAATCCAGGTCAGTATCTACACAAAGAAGTAGGCGGTATGCACGGCGCCCTTATTACCGCCGTATCTCCAATTGCCTTCAAACAAGGAATTGATGTATTACGTAGAAAAGGTACCATTGCACTCAATGGGCTCCCTCCGGGATCTTTCGAACTGCCAATTTTTGAAACCGTATTAAAGCGAATAACAGTAAGGGGATCTATTGTCGGAACCAGAAAAGACATGCAAGAAGCATTAGAATTTGCCAATGAGGGACTAGTTAAAGCAACAGTATCCGCTGCAAAACTAGAGGACATCAATGATGTCTTTGACAAAATGAGAAAAGGACAGATTGACGGCAGAATTGTACTAGATATTGCCAACAGCCCCAATTAATGCTCGCTGTAAAGTAGTCTTCAATTCATTTCGATTGAAGGCCACATCACTACTTAAAAAAACAAAATGACTTCAAGATTAGCAATCACAGACGCGGCGCGACAAGTAGTAGAATACCTTAAAGAAAAACACGGTCCACTTATGTTCTATCAAGCAGGTGGGTGCTGTGAAGGCACACAGCCACAGTGTTTTGAGAAGGGAGGTTTCTTCCCTAGGATGAATGATGCCATGATTGGACTAGTCGAAGGGTATGAATTTTGGGTAGACCGAGACCTATTTGAGTATTGGCAATACTCACACTTTACCTTAGACGTACTTGATGGTTTCGGGCCTGGAGGATTTTCCTTGGAAACACCACTAGGAAAAACCTTCACCATACATTACAGACTTTTCAATGAAAACGAATTGCAAAATCTCTCGCCCATAATCAGGGCTAATTAAGTAAAATAGTTCTCTCGCACTAAGAACCTGTTTAAAATTCATCTAATGATTTCGTTACTCTTTTTGGCTGCTACTCCGTTATATTTTTAAGATAGAAGCGCTGCCATCTCAAAAATTAAGCCTCGTCAAGACTAAGTCCCTCCAATACAGGGATTGGATTCTTATTTTCATCCAGCGCTACAAAAGTAAACAATCCATTTATTGCTAACTCTCGCCCCTCTTCATACATATGCTCGAGGTACATCTCCACTCTCACTTTCAAACTAGTCCTCCCTATACTATCCACTCTAGCGACGGCCTCTATGATGCTACCTGAAGGTATTGCCTTAGCAAAATCTATTCGATCAGTAGATACCGTCACAAGGCGCTTATGACAAAATCTAGTCGCCGCCATAAAGGAGACTTCATCCATTATTGCCATAGCTTTACCCCCAAACAATGTATCATGGTGATTGGTCAAAAATGGGAATACCGTCGTACATACTCGTGTTTCCGCCAAATTAATTCTTTCTTCTAAAGTCATATTTCTAATATTGATATTAGGACTTGGTGTCAACAGATAAAGCTATCCACAAAAACCAACATACTTCATTTTATAGACAATGCTGACTGCAGCTTTTGAGACACCCCTGTGGACATTTCTGCATCTCCATTAACTCGCGTTTTTTTCAATATCTACACCAATCCCTTTAAGTAACATAGAGGCATTGAATACTTTGCATTCCCCCTCTTTCAATTTATAGTCAAATAACATTTCGCCATCGCGCACCTGAATATCGAAGTGATAGTTTTTCATAATCCCCGGATACTCGCCTTCCAACGTAGAAAGCTGCAAATCATGGGTAGCCACCATCCCTTTTCCATCCATTGCAATCAATTTTTTAATAATCGCACGCGACCCCAAATATTTGTCCACGGAATTAGTCCCCCTCAACATCTCATCAATTAGGAAAAAGCTATCCTTATCCTCCCGAACAGTTTCTAAGATATACTTCATCCTATCCAGCTCGGCCTTGAATGTAGAAGTACTTTCGTTCAGATTGTCTTTAATCCGCATATATGTAATCAACTTATAAATTGGTATTTCAAAAACCGAAGCACATACTGGAGCTCCTGCATAGGCCAACACCGCATTGATTCCTATTGTCCTCAAAAATGTACTCTTACCAGCCATATTAGACCCTGTCACCAAAGCGATTCGATGGTCACCTGCATCATAATCATTCTCCACGGCCTGTCTTGCGGATATCAGCGGATGATTGACATCTATTGCCCTAATCTTCTCATCAGTATGCCCCTTCAGCATTGGAAATACCCAAGTAGGATGATTACGTTTCAATGTTGCTAGACTGACTAGTGCTTCCATCTCTGCCACCACATCAAATGCTTCCAATATATTTTCCTCATAATTGGACTTCCATTTAACGATAGCCATCACCTGCCGAAAATCCCATAGCAAAACCATATTCAACACTAAGCCAACAATAACGTTATTCCGCGCATCCAATTTGTTAATCAAACTCCCCAAAGCTTTAAAAGCATCCGATAGCTTTCCCTTATGATTATCTACCTGTATACGTTGTTGCAACTGTTGATTCAAAGGACTCTCCCACGCTTGATTCTCAATCAACTGAATGCCACCAGCATAAGAATTTAAGATTCCACCTACCTTATCAATTTTGCTCGAAAAAACCGACACCCGTCCTGACATTGCTAATGTCCACAATACATTAATCAAAGCCAATATAGTGACATAACCCAACGACTTCACACCCAAGAACGACAGTCCGATTCCGGCAAGCAGTACAAATGGAATAATCTGTGTATATATCCGCATAAATGCATTTCCAAAAGACAGGTCGTCCCCCTGAAAATATTTCTTCAAAAACGGCTTCACCTCCATTTTCTGATCCAGATTAAACAGCAACCGGCTTTGTAACTGTTGGCTCCATTCCAATTTTGGTTCCAGCTCCTGCACAGCAGCCTGTCTGTCCATGATTGTAGCTTTATCCACTGCAGAACGGAACCAATTTGCCAGCACTTTCACCCCTTCTTTTGTTGCAGCACGATTGACCAAAGTAAATAATGAAAATCGACCAAATACATCCAAATCCGAAAGATAAGGATGCCTATTGTCTTCAAAATCTTCACCTTCGACATAGCAGGTTTCACGTCGATCACGAAGCAGTATCTCATTCTTATTGACCCGTAAGAAGGCCGTTAAATCTTCTCTTTCCCTTTCCAATCGACTTTGACGTCTTATCAAATAAGCAAAAAGAAGGATTATCGTCATGAACAATACAAAAACAATCCAAACCTGTTTCTGTTGAAAACTCCAGAATAACAAACCTCCTCCGCCCAGAATAACGGCAAGTCGTGCTAAACTATTTTTATTGATTCTTTTAGTAAGTGTTTCTATTTCAATTTGAGTTTGCGCAATAGCCTCCTCATATTTTGAAAAAATCGTTGTATTCATATGGTCGTCAAGTTATAAAAAAAGCTTGGTACTTACCAAGCTTGATCTCCCACTAAAGGAACAAATCTAAAAGTATCTAATTCTATTCGTTCAAAATCGTTCTCTCCCACACGAAGAATAGTCACCATCTTCTGTGCCTGCTCATCACCTACTGGAATCACGAAAACGCCACCTATCTTCAATTGCTTTAACATAATCTCGGGAACGAAAGGAGCACCAGCCGTCACGATAATCTTATCATAAGGTGCATGTTCAGTAATGCCTTTTGAACCATCTCCTAGAAAAAAGTTTGGCTTATAACCCATATAAGGCAACACTTGGATCGTCCGATTATAAAGTGCCTCCTGCCGCTCGATTGTAAACACCTCCGCCCCTAGTTCCATGAGAATACAGGTTTGGTACCCAGATCCTGTACCTATTTCCAAAACCTTATCCCCTTTTTTCACGTGGAGCAATTCAGATTGATAAGCTACAGTATAAGGTTGCGAAATGGTCTGTCCATCGCCTATGGGAAAAGCAATATCTCGATACGCCTGATTCCAAAAGGTTTCATCAAAGAAAAAATGTCGCGGAACTTTTCCAATTGCTTTCAACACGTACTTATCCTCAATTCCACGCTTTTCCAAATGTTTGACAAGCTGTTTTCTTGCCCCCTTTTCTCTATAGTTATCTACGAATTTATATGCCATTACCATCCAAAATTACCGTTAAAAACGCACATCTGAAGGATTAAAATGCAAAATGTTTGCTGTCAAAGGGATATCCAAATCAATAAGGATCAACATCAATCTGTATCCGTACACCACTATGAGATTTATCAAGCTCAAATACTAGAAGGGATTGACTAATCAGCTCTTTTACTTTCGCGATACTCACACTATTTCTTTCTATTTTCAGCGTAATGGTCTGAATAAAGTAGGTCCTTACTCGACTCACCAATGGAGGTTCGGGCCCCAAAACACGCGTCCCCAATGACGTCCTCAGACCAGAAGCCAAATCTTTGGCCGAATCAAAGCACTTCTGGATGTCAGGGTGTTTCACATCAATTTTAATCAATCTATAAAACGGAGGATATTGATAGTTTTTCCGTTCGGTAGCTTCCTGAATAAACATCTCAGCGTAGTCATGCGCCACCACCTGCTCTATGACCCGATGTCTAGGTGTATATGTTTGGATAATAACTTTACCTACCACATCTCTTCTCCCCGCCCGTCCAGCTACCTGCGAAAACAACGAAAAAGCTCGCTCATAAGCTCTAAAGTCCGGAAAATTAACAATAGTATCTGCATTAATGATACCGATAAGACTTACCTTTCCAAAATCCAGACCCTTGGCTATCATCTGGGTCCCAATTAGAATATCATATTCATGTTCGTCAAATGCCGTGATGATTTTTTCAAAACCATGCTTCCCTTTGGTCGAATCTAAATCAAGACGACCAATCCGCGCCTCAGGCATTAGAAGTTCCAGCTCTTCCTCAATACGCTCCGTCCCGAATCCCCGACTTTCCATATGCGTAGTACCACATGCAGGACACACTTGTGTAGGTCCCTCATGATGTCCACAATAGTGACAGTGCATCCTATTTGTGGACTTATGATACGTTAAACTCACATCACAATTTACACATTTCGTCACATATCCACATGTATTACATTGGATAATTGGGGTATGCCCTCTCCTATTTTGGAATAATATAACCTGTTCCTTTCTGTCTATTGCCAGTTGGATTTCTCTTAGCAATACCGTACTAAAATAGGTATGCATATTTCCCTTTCGCTTTTCCTCCGAAATATTAATAACCTCTATTTCTGGAAGTTGCGCAGTACCATATCGTTTTAACAACGCTACAAAACCATATTTTCCTGCTTTTGCATTATAATAGCTTTCGATAGAGGGTGTCGCCGACCCGAGTAACACTTTAGCTTGATGCAAATACCCTAAATAAATTGCTGTGTCACGAGCATGATAACGAGGCGCAGGATCGTACTGCTTATAAGAGCTTTCATGCTCTTCGTCCACAATCACAATCCCCAATTTATGAAAAGGCAAGAAGAGTGAAGACCGCGCACCAATTACTACTTTATACTCATTTTTTAAAACCTTGTGCCACACTTCCGCTCTTTCATTATCATTGAATTTGGAATGATACACTCCCAATTGGTCTCCAAAATATAATTTCAACCGTTCTGTGATTTGAGTTGTCAATGCAATCTCAGGCAAGAGGTAGAGTGCCCCCTTACCCTCGGCTATTGCCTGTTCAATCATCCGGATATAAAGCTGCGTTTTCCCCGATGCAGTCACACCATGTAGTAACACCACATCCTTCGTCCCGAACAATCCGTTTATCTGCTCAAAAGCAGCTTGTTGATCAGTATTAAAGCTGAATTCTGCTGTCAATTCTATATCTTCGCCCTCAAACCGACTCACAATTTTTTCCTTTACCAAAAATATTTCCTTGTCAATCAACGCGGTGATACTACCTGCCCCACAGCCAACCGCTTCCATAATTGCCTGACGGGTTACTTCCACTGCTGTTTTGGACAACTGTAAGTAAGCCAGTACCGCATCCTGTTGCTTAGGCGCACGGTTCAATGAATCAAGTAATTCACGCTTCCCTCGCTCATCTCCATATTCCGTATTCAAGACTAGAAAATTCTTTCGTTTAGGCTTATAGCGTTCAGATATCTCTTCGGATATCTGCAAAAATCCCCTGTCAAATAACTGTTTGAGAATCGGAAACACCGTTTTTTGGCCCAATAATTTGACAATATCACTCACACTAAGTTCACCCGCAATTTCAAGTGCTTCAATGATCATGTATTCCTTATCCGATAGCTCACTTTTATCCACTCGATTCGAGTCCGCTGCGATAATCTTTGTTTCGCTAGCCAGCTTCAGCGCCGCAGGCAATGCCGCTTGCATCACCTCCCCCAATGTGCACATATAATAATCGGACATCCATTCCCATAATTTCAACTGAGATTGGTCTACGATAGGATGTTCATCTAAGATATCAAGCACATATTTTGCCTCATACTTTTCAGGAGCTTGGTCGGTAATATTTTTAACGATAGCTGAATAGATCTTATTTCTTCCAAACTGAACGATGACACGCATCCCTATGTCGACCTTGTCGCTCCACTCTAGGGGAATACGATACGTATATGTTTTGGAAATAGACAGCGGTAAAATGACATCTACAAAACAAGTTTTTCGACCAGTTGAAAATAAAGAAAAATCCATCGACATGTTGCAAACTTAGATAAACTTGGGGCTATATGCAAGGTAGTAATGCACGAACAAAACTATAAAGGCATTAACCTCTCGAAACAAAACCTGTAGGAGGCACTTGTCGAAAAAAACAATATAACTGTAGGTTATATAGCTACCCCAACCCTCAAGAATTTTTATAGCGAAGTATCGTGAAGAATTTTAAGATCTATTTTTAAGCGCTGCGATAAACAGTCCGACCCAGCCAATCATAAAGCAAACACCCCCTAACGGAGTAATTGGTCCCAGAATCGATGCGCTTCCGAAGCCTGTCACCTCCCTAACACTTAAGATATATAAAGAACCCGAAAACAATAGAATACCGATGACGAACGCAAAAAATGCTACTCGAATAGACGTGTTCTTAGCTCTAGAAAATGTGGCTAAAAACAACAATGCAAAAGTATGATAGAAATGATATTGATTTGCGGTTTCCCAAGTACCGATAAGATCGTCACTAATTTTCCCCTCCAATCCATGCGCGCCAAATGCCCCCAATATTACAGCAGTAAGCCCAAAAAAGGATGCTGTGAGAATGATTTGTTTATTCATGAGTTAAGTCAATATTTTTTTATCCTCGGTATACTGCCTATAAAAGTATAAAATATCACGCAATAAGCTAGTTTTTTTATCGAAATTTGAGGAAACAAGTCGATGGCGCTACCAAAGTTTAGATTTGTAGGTTTTTTTAGTACGTTTGTTTGATCATGAGAAACACCATTATAGTCACAATATTACTTTTTATTGCCGTTATAGCAGCTTCTATATACTACTTTTCGGATTTAGACAAAGACCATAATGAAGCTGTCAAACCGCTGAAGTTTCTACCACGTGACACCTATCTGATAGCTTCTTTCAAAAATGACGAAACTACGGACAATATATTTAAGGATTTCGAAATCTTCAATGCAATACTGGGCAATAAAGAAGTTGATGAGTTGACAAACTTAAAAAATTCACTATTAAGGAGCCCTGCTTTGCAACCCTATACCCTTAATCAGGAAATCTACATATCCTTCCATCCCGAAGACAACGAAATCACGTCGCTATTTACGATTCCTTTTACGCAAAACATTCCTCAAAAAGAGCTTTCAGTGTTAGTCAATTCCCTTAGTAATCGTTATAAGGTCAGCCTCAAAGACACGTTAGGGACTACCTTATATACCTTGGACGAAGGGAGAAAAGACACCTTACTATATGCTGCATTTTCCCATCAGATGATATTCAGTAGCTACTCCAAGAACCTACTGCTAAAAACACTCGATGACAATAATTTAAAATTATCAAAAGACCAAATCGATTACTTTATTCAGCACAATTCTAAGAATTCCCCACTAAGTGTCTATTTCGACCACAAACAGATCCCCCATATTACGAAGCAACTTATCCATCGGAAACCTGGGCAAAACATCAGCCTATTTGCTGATCTCAGAGGCCAATCGGCATGGAACATCAATTATAAAAACGATGCCTTGATGCTCGTTGGCGAGAGCGAAGTTACAAATGACTCCAGCTATCTTTCCATTTTTACAAACCAAAGTAAAACAGATCAAAACCTTTACACATACTTTCCATCCAATACAGCCTCTTATTTAGAATATTCTATTAGCGATACCACCTCCTTCAATAAAAAACTAGACAGTTTCTTTGATAAAAACGACGATCGCAAAAGATATATGAACCATATACAAAATGTGGAAAGCAGTATAAAAATCGATTATGAAAAAAATCGAAGAAGAATCTGGGGAGATAATTTTGCTACAGTAGAATTGACTAACGGAGACCTGCTCGGTTTTGTAAAAATTGGCGACCCCAAAACTTTCAACACCCTCATTAGCAAGCTAAGCAAGGAAATTGCAGATTCTCTTTACCAATTGGACTTTTCGAATACACTTTACTTTGCTTATGGAAAGGCACTCCAATCTTTTCAACGCCCATATTTTCACATCCTGAACGACCAAACCGTTGTCTTTGCCAACTCACAGGGCAATCTTCAGGCTTACCTTAGAGATTGGAAAATGCAAAATCTACTCACAGGCACTTTAGGGTTCAAAAATTTTGAAAAACTACAAGGCAATAAAGCTAATGTCACATTTTTCCTTCACGGCAAAAATGCAAATAGCATCATTGCTAACTCACTAACATCATCCTATTTAAAAAAATATAGAGATAAAGAGAACTTTGGTTTTCAGGATTTCTACTCGTGGTCAATACAATTAGCAGGTAACAACGGAAGCTTTCTTTCAAGCATATATGGCATATACAAAAGCAAGTCCGCTCCTGGTGGCGCACCAAGTTGGACCTACCCTTTCGATGGAAAACTCATCGGCAGCCCCTGGGTCTTCGAACACTCCGACACCAGTATGATGATCCTAGCCCAAGAGCAGAACCATACAGTACACGGCATACATCCCAACGGATCGAAACTATGGTCCGCAGTTTTTTCTGGCCGCGTAATCGGTACACCATTCCAACTGGCTGATCGTAGTATAGTGTTAGTTACAGACAATCAGCGCTTGTATCGCTTTGACACCGCTGGAAAAGTATTCAAAAACTTTTCATTAGGACTTCCCCAACCAGCAAGTTACTCTCCTACACTCGCTAGTTATGACAACCATATACTGTTCATCCCAATAGCTAATAAGATTTTGGCCTACGACATCGAAGGTCATAAAGTAGAGCAATGGAAAATAACAGAGCTAGACGGCGAAATCCTGTTTGACGTCAAGACTATTCGGTTCAAAGACAGAGATTATATCGTCGTAGGGACCCAAGCAGGTAGTTTCTATTTCCTAGACACAACAGGTAATATCATCAAGAAAGTACAACATGATGACATATCTAAACTTACTAACCCTATATTCTTAACTCCTTCCCTTGATGGTCAAGATTTGCAGATTCATACAGCAGATGGGGTTGGCAATTTAATCATCGCAAGCCTTACAGGGACAACACAAAAACGCCCTATTAGCCAATGGTCCTCAAGTGCATATACGGATTTCCGAAATGTCACTTCAGATGACCAAGCAGATCTTGTTGTCGTTGATAAAAATAAACTGACAGTGCACAGCATTAAAGATAGTACCCTATATTTTCAATACACTTTTACCAAAGATATTGATGACAGACCCCAATTTTTCCCGCTCGAGAAGAATCTTGTCAGGCTAGGAGTCGCTTCCCGGAGCAACTATCTAATTGGCCTATTCAACGAGACTGGTCACATGCTAGAAGGCTTCCCATTAGAGGCACTTCCTAATTTCTATTTCGGAAAGATTAATTACGCTGGCGGCAACTACCTATTGTGTACCAAACGAGACCACAAGCTGTACGCATTTCCATTTTAATAATTTGATTTTCAAAATTTTAAATTAATGTGCCAAAAAAGGTTAAAATCAATAAAAACGTACAAAAAATAGTTCCAAATACTAATAATTTATATTAGGTTTGCATTCTTAAATTAGCTATGCTGACACGACAACAGAACAAGGAAATACTATCCAAATCAGACAAAATCGTCATTACAACCCATCATAAACCAGATGGAGATGCTTTAGGATCATCATTAGGTCTATACCATTGGCTTAAAGATGCTGGGCATCATGTAAATGTAATCGTATCATCTGATTTTCCTGCTTTTTTGGACTGGTTGCCGGGTCGTGATGAGGTACTCATTTATCCTGACCAACCCGAACTATGTCAGCAACTCGTTCAGGAAGCGGCCCTTATCTTTTGCTTAGATTACAATGCTTTTTCACGAACAAATGTAATGGAGCAAATTTTACGTGAGGCTCCCGGCAAAAAATACATGATTGATCATCATCTGGATCCTGAAGGATTCGATGACTATCGTTTGTGGGACTCATCCGCTGCCGCGACAGCTCAATTAATTTTCAATTTCATTGAAGACTGTGTCGATCAAGTAAGCGAAATTACTCCAACAATAGCCACTTGTCTTTATGCTGGCATTATGACGGATACGGGCTCATTTAGATTTCGGTCGACTACCGAAGAGGTACACCAAATTATCGCTAAGTTGATTCGATCGGGAGCTCGCAATTGGGAGATACATGAGTCTATCTACAATAGCTCCACGGAAAACAGACTTAAATTTCTAGGGCACTGCCTTCTGAACAGATTGCAAGTCATACCTGAATACAATACTGCGCTGTTTGCGGTTGCAAAGCAAGATTTAGAGCAATTTCAAGTCACTACTGGTGATACCGAAGGACTCGTTAACTATGCCCTTTCTATAAAAGGTATACGATTAGCAGCTTTGATTATAGACAGAACTGAATTAATAAAGTTATCTTTACGTTCTATTGGAGATGTACCGTGTAATGAAATTGCACGTAAGCATTTCAACGGAGGAGGGCATTTCAACGCTGCTGGAGGTAGCGCCGAAGGGGACTTGAAATCCGTGGTTGACCGATTTAAGATGATGTTACCTGAATATACTGAAATATTAACAAAATAACTATAGTGAATAAACGGAAATGAAGAAATCAATCCTATTATTATCAGCAGTTGCATTGCTATCAACTGCTTGCCAAAATTTCAAAAAAGGAGATGGCGGTCTTGAATACAAAATAGTAAACGATAACGGTGCCGAAAAAGCTAAAGCCGGTGATTTACTATCTGTAGATATGATTATCAAATCAGACAGAGACTCTGTGTTAAACAGTACATATGACATTGGCCTACCTCAGATTGTAAATATTGCACCAGACAGTATCCCTGGTCTATACAAAGGTGATTACAATTCCATGTTCAAGTTTTTAGGTGAAGGCGATAGTGCCGTTTTCCACCTAAATGTAGATACCATGGCTGCAAAAATGAGCCAACCTAAAGTTGAATTCGCAGACAAATATGTTACCTTCACCATTAAGGTAAGAAAGCACTTCAAAAAAGGAACATTGACAGATTCGGCTCTTTATGCTGACATCAACAAATACATGGAAGGTCAATTGGAAGGATTGAAAAAAGCTGAAGAAGGTAAAATCTCGACTTATATCAAATCCAATAAATTAGACCCTAAGAAAACAGCTTCAGGTCTTCAATACGTCATCAAAGATCAAGGAAAAGGAGCAAAAGTTGCTGTGGGCGATACCGTTGTTGTAAACTACACAGGAACATTGACATCAGGTAAAGTTTTCGACACCAACAATGCCGAAGTAGCGAAGAAAGAAAAAATGCACAATGCTATGCGTCAATACGAACCTATTCGTTTCCGTGTAGGACATGACCCTGTCATCCAAGGATGGACTGAAGGTATGCAGTTATTGAACAAAGGAGGCAAAGCTACATTTATCGTCCCTTCTCAATTAGGTTACGGTGAGCGTTACCAAGGAGGTCCTATTCCTCCATATGCACCGCTTGTATTTGAGGTTGAATTGGTAGATGTTATACCGGGTCCAAAGACTGAGCCTGCGCCAACAGCCAATCCACTCGGAGCTCTTGGCAATGCAGCACCACAAGGCACAGCGCCAAACGTAAAATAATTTACAATTATCTTAATAAAAACACGATTCAGTTAGCTGAATCGTGTTTATTTGTTTATAATTAGGCTATCTGTTTACAAAATGTTAATTTTAGGCCGATTTAAGGAATTCCTACTATGCCTGACCCCTATATATTAACAGATACCCATACCCATATCTATTATCACGTTGATACCTCCACTTTAGATGAGCAAGTGCAACGATGCTTTGATAAAAATATCCATCGGTTATTTTTACCGAATGTCAACACAGCTTCTATCGAAAAAGTACTTGGCACTGTTAAATCATATCCAGATAATTGCTTCCCCATGTTAGGATTGCACCCCTGTGATGTAAAAGACAACTACAAAAAAGAACTTGCCAACATAGAGACGGCAATAGCCAATCACAAGATATATGCAATAGGCGAAATTGGCTTAGACCTTTACTGGGATAAAACAACACTATCCATTCAACAAGACGCCTTCCGTATTCAAGTCGCATGGGCTAAACAGTTAGGTCTCCCAATTGACATTCACTGCCGTGAAGCCTTTGATGAGCTTTTTGAGCTATTGGAAGAATTAAAGGATGATAAACTCTTTGGAGTACTGCATTGCTTTACCGGCACTTTAGCGCAGGCGCACAAGGCTATATCGTTGGGCTTCGTCCTAGGGATAGGCGGTGTCGTGACCTACAAAAAAGCTGGACTAGATATCGTCGTAAAAGAATTAGATCTTCAGCATATTGTATTGGAAACAGATGCTCCCTATCTAGCTCCGGTCCCTTTTCGGGGCAAACCAAATGAGAGCAGCTATCTATATCATATAGCAGAGAAAGTCGCAGACCTCCATCAAATCAGCATTGAAGAGGTAGCCAATATCACCACAGCAAATTCACAAAGAATATTCGGAATCTAATGCACAACATATTCATTATCTACACAGGCGGGACCATCGGCATGGTCAAGGACGAAGAGACAGGTTCATTCGTACCCTTTGACTTTGAGCTTATCGCACGCAATCTACCCGATCTCAGCAGGCTCAATTACAAATTGACGGTACATTCCTTTACCCCTATTATTGACTCCTCCAATATGAACCCCACTGTGTGGATAGAAATGGCTAATATAGTCAAACAAAACTATGAGCACTATGACGGCTTTGTTATCTTGCATGGATCTGATACCATGGCCTTTTCAGCCTCCGTACTTAGTTTTATGTTGGAGGGACTACAAAAACCTGTAATCCTTTCCGGTTCCCAACTCCCTATTGGCGAGATCCGTACAGACGCCAGGGAAAACCTCATGACCGCATTGGAAATTGCTTCCGCTCAAGTCAACGGAAAATCCCTTATACAGGAAGTCTGCATTCTTTTTGACAATAAGTTATTCAGAGGCAATCGTTCTTTCAAATACAATTCGGCCAAATTTGAGGCATTTCGTTCCCCTAATTATCCAGTACTGGTCGAAGCAGGCATCCATTTAAAATACAACACGGAGGCACTCTTGGACAATAGCAACAAAGAGTTCATCTTACATACCCAATTAGATAATAGAGTTGCCGTCTTGAAATTATTTCCAGGGATGAGTGCTTCCACAATCAAGACCATATTAGACTCCGATGTCCGCTCCATTGTCATGGAAACATTCGGTTCCGGAAATACCACCACTGATCAATGGTTCCTAGACCTCCTTAAAGAAGCCATTGATTCCGGAAAAAACATCTTAAATATATCCCAATGTAAAGTAGGTTCCGTAGAACTGGGACGCTATGAAACCAGCCAAGGACTGAAAGCAATTGGTGTGCTCAATGGATACGACATGACCTTTGAAGCTGCAGTCACTAAATTAATGTATCTACAAGGCGAGTTAATAAGCCAGCAGGAAGTTGCGTACTGGATTGAAAAGGACATACGAGGAGAACTGACGGTCAACGATTGATGCTAACGCGAGGGCTGCCAATTGAGATTGACGTTCTATGCTTTTCTGTTTGTCAAAACTTCAGCTACTACAAAGTTGCTTCCCCCGACAAAGATTAAATCACCTTCAGTATAAGCTTGTTTAGCCCCCTCTAAAGCATCCGTTACACTCGAGTAGGATTTGCCTGATAAATGGTAAGTAGCCGCAATCTGGGTTAATTCATTCGCATCCATAGCTCTCGGCATTTGAGGACTTGAAAAGTAATAAGTTGCTTCTTTTGGCAACAACGGCAACATATGATTCAAATCTTTATCCTTCATTGCACCCATCACGATGTGTAAGCCACGATACGATGTAAGCGCAAGGTTTTTGAGAACTTCTTTTATACCGTCCTCGTTGTGACCGGTATCACAAATGATTAATGGATCGGTTGAGAGGGTTTGCCAACGACCTTGTAATCCCGTATTCTTTTGGACAGATGCCAATCCTCGTCTTATATCTTCATCAGCAATATTAAACCCGCCAACTCTAAGACGATCAACGCTTACGAGCACGCCGAGTAGGTTTTTAAGTTGATACGAGCCTTTCAAATCCAAATGAAATCGCCCTCTCATCGTCTGCAAGGGTCCTCCTACTTCGACTTCCATATACACATCATTGGTACTTAATAGTGTAGACTGCAATACATCTGATGCAAAACAGATAGGAGCCTCTTCATTAGAAGCCTTACTTTCAAAAACAGGAGCAGTGCGACTGTCTCGTTCGGAAATGACGACTGGTACACCATGTTTGATAATACCGGCCTTCTCACTGGCAATCTCTGGCAAGGTATCACCTAACAAATTCATATGGTCCATCCCAATATTCGTGATGAGGCAGAGTTCAGGATCAATAATATTAGTACTATCTAATCGCCCTCCAAGTCCCACTTCGACGATTGCCACATCCACTGAGGCTTGAGCAAAATAATCAAAAGCCATTGCTACCGTCACTTCAAAAAAAGAAGGTTGTATACGTTCCATCAACACCTTTTGACTTTCTACAAAGTCAATCACCTGTTGCTCGGGAATCACCTCACCATTGATTCGAATACGTTCCCTAAAATCGACCAAATGTGGAGAAGTATACAGACCCGTCTTATATCCAGCCTCCGCTAGTATAGAGGCCAGCATATGAGAAGAAGAGCCTTTCCCATTCGTGCCTGCTATATGTATGGATTTGAATTTATGCTGAGGATTACCCAGCGCTTGGCAGAGGGCCAACGTGTTATCTAAATCTTTTTTATAAGCGGATACCCCAACACGGGTAAACATAGGTAATCGAGCGTATAAATACTCGATTACCTCGTTATATGTAGCATTCATGTAAGATGAATTTTATCTAACTCTAAAGTTGAATACGATGACACCTGTTTGGGAATCAGGTGCTTTTTCCAATTCATTGAGACGAGCTCCACGGACAGCTCGTTCACATTTTTCCCATAACGATCGATCGGGAAGTGTGGTCCCCTTCACGCCCGCTCGTGCATATGTAATGGTGCCATTAGGAGCCACACGGATTTCAACTGCAACCTTTCCAGATTGTTGCCCCTTGTCATCGATATTAGGGCGTACCACGAAACGTCTATTGGCTATCGAAAGCATCATGTTGCCATCACCCGATCCCCCTTCTCCATAATTAGAAGCCAACGGGTCGCCCAATTTACTTCCTTGATTACCTGCGACACTTCCTGTACCGTCTCCAGTACCTGTTGCATTATTCTTTTTACCCTTATACAAAGCATTCGGGTTCACCGCCGGCGTACTATTCTCCTTTTTCGTCGTAGTCTCAGTAGCGGTCACCTTAACAGGTTTCTCCGCCTTTGCTACAGCCGGTGCATCATCCATATCCTGTGTCGCCACTACTTTATCCGCAACTTGCTGAGAGGGGGTAGGTGTGGGGGTCTCCGTAGGTTCAATTTTATCTGGCTTTACATTGTTCGCATTGGGATCCATAGAAGGTTCCTCCACGCTCATATAATCATCGCCCATACCCTCATCAGTTGTACCATAATTGACAATGATTCCGCCCGTACCGTACTGTGGCAATTCCTTGCTAAATACGATAAAAAAACCAATCGCTACCAGTGCTCCCATTATTATGGCAGAGATACCAAGTGCCTTTGGTAAGTTATTCTCCTCTTGAAGATGATAATACATATTATAAAACTAACTTTTTTTGATCAAAGAACAAAGACTTAATCCTTACTCTAAATACCAGTATCTCGATACTAATCCCTATTTATCCTTCTTTGGCTCTGTGGCCAATACCAATTTAATCTTCAAGCGATTAGCAACATCCATCACCGAAATCACATTCTGAATCGGCACACTATTGTCAGCATACAACATAATCGTCAATTCTTCACCAGTAGCCATCTTAGACTGAATCAACGCCTCTAGGCTCTCATAGGGTACCACTTGCTTATCAATATGATATTGCAAGTCACTAGTAATCGATACGGTCATTGTTTTCTTAGCGACAGATTGCTCACCAGCACTTGACCTAGGAAGCAACAATTTGACAACCTGAGGATTGGATACAGCCGACGCCAACAGGAAGAACAACATCAAGAAAAACATGATATCGTTCAATGCAGCTGTATGTACTTCAGCAGACGGCCTTGCTCTTCTATTACGAATATTCATAATTCAATTTCTTTCTTACTGGTGACTTATACGCCAGGTTCGTCCAACAAATCAATAAACTCTACTGCATCTGTCTCCATACGCAAAATCAAACGCTCCACCATCATATTCAATATATGGTAGCCAATATACGCTAAGATACCAACGGTCAATCCAGAAGCTGAAGAAATCATCTTCACATATAGACCTCCAGACACTGAACCAATATCAATCCCACCTACGGCCTCTACGTCCCTAAAAATCTGAATTACCCCAAAGATTGTTCCCACAAATCCCATCATTGGTGCTATACCCGCAATGATACCCAATATATTGATATTCTTCTCTAGCTTAGAGACCTCAATCTTGCCTACATTCTCAATTGCACCTTCTATGTCCTTAATTGGTCTACCTACACGCAAAAGACCTTTTTGCAACATTCTTGATAGTGGCGTATGGCTTGAACGGCATACTGCTACCGCCGCATCTAACTTACCAGACATTACGTTACTCTTGATTTGCGCCATTAATCCATTGTCAAATCTTGACGCTTTCCTTATGGTAATATAGCGTTCTATAAAAATCACCAATCCCAAAAAGAAAAGAAAGGCGATTGGCCACATAATCCATCCCCCCTTCATTAAGAGTTGTATCAGATTTGTGTCCTCTTGTGTAGCCATTTGTATAGGCTGTTGTACTGCCCCAGCTAATGAGTCCAATGCTAACGCTGTGTCTTGAATTAATGACATAATGCTATTAAGTATTTATTGTTATATTAATTAGTATCCTGATATTGAAGCTTCTACTTGATTTATTCATCCCTCTTTGGGATTTCAAAAACAATCACAAAGATAACCCCTTTTT
The DNA here is from genome assembly GCA_000783305.1 of Sphingobacteriaceae bacterium DW12. Classification (GTDB taxonomy): domain Bacteria; phylum Bacteroidota; class Bacteroidia; order Sphingobacteriales; family Sphingobacteriaceae; genus Sphingobacterium. The sequence goes on from JROE01000021.1 coordinate 25,847, forward strand.
CTTATTTAATTCGCTCTGAGAATGCATTTGGTTCGATGGACTCACGCACTTGCCGTAATTCGATATCGGCTTCCTCTTTAGTCTTAAATGACTTCCATACCACCTTCTTCCATTTCTTAGATCTTTTACTTTCGTAGATATACACCTTCTTGTGGCCCTTCGCACGCAAATCCTCAACTTGCTGCTCCGCTTGATTCCAATGTGCATGCGACCCCACTACGATCATCCACTCATGGGTTGCCGGCTGCAATTCGACAGGCTTTTGTACCACACTATCTTGTCTGACCGAATCAACCTTCGCGCTATCCACTGTGGCCATCAATACTACTGTATCTGGCTGAGGAAGAGACTGCAAATGTACAGATGTATCTTGAGCAGGAATACTCGCCACCGGAGAAGGTATATGTTGCTTTTGCATATCCCAGTAGTAATACAATCCTCCGATAATACCCAACGACACTAAAGCAGCCACCACGTACCATACCGTTCCACTAGATTTAGAGCGTTCAGGAATCCAAGCCTCGGCTATTGGCGACTCTTCCTCCTGCTCCCCTTGTATTTTCTCTTCTTCTGTTGATTGCGCTGAAATACTTGGAGAAACGATTGGTGGTACCACTGTTTCCTCTTTTGATACGACTTCTTTAACAGGCGATATAGGCATCTTAGCCCCTTCCGTTTCTATAAAAGAACGCATCTTGTCTTCAATATCCTTGATGGGTTCGAAGTTGAATCCTGTGAGATCTAATGGCTTGAATACGAATGTATTCCCATAGTTAACCAAGTATCCAATATCATCCAATTTAGCTTGACCAGATTGCAGCAATTCTTCCTTCACCTTTTCAACCTCCTGGTTCACTATAGCCATTGCCTGTTGACGGTCTACTTGCAACTGACGTTGCACATAGGTGACAAAGTCATATCCAAAAGTTCCCTGTGTGTCCAGTTCCAGATAATTGATAGGAGGCAAAAAAGCATTGCGACTTTGATCGAAAGTCGCTGGAGTATGTTTCCGTTTAAAGACACCAATCCCATCTACCTTAACCTCGGCATGTCTTTTTAATACGTTATTAATGCTTTTTCCTAAATTCATCCTTATCAATATCTTTGGGACGCAAAGTTACTATTTTATATTAAAACGAATAATTAAGACCACCCAGTATATTGAACCCAAAACGAGGATAGTATAGATAATTTTCGTATTCCTTATTAAACATATTGTTTGCCTTCACAAATATACCCAACTGCTTCATTGCCCGATACTCGGCTCCAGCACTTAAATCGAAAAAAGAAGGAAGCGTTACCTTTTTATACGTTGGAGAGATATCTACAGTTCCTCCATTACTTGTATAAGTATATTCTCGTGCAGTCCTATCTCCGTGAAATAGTGCCTCAGCATCTATGAACAACTTATCCGAAATATTGAAACGTGCATTAGCCGCTAGTTTCAATTTAGGCAAGTGCCAAGCCTCGTCCTCCGTTTGCATCGTATATTGATCGATGTTCAGACGACCACCAAGATTGACGACTTCAGAAAGACGAACATTGATTTCCCCCTGCAAGCCGAAATATTTGGAAGCTTTCTCACCCAGTCCATCATAGACCACATCAAATTGGAAAGGAGTATTGACATTATTCACAAATAAAGGTAACCCTTCCAACTGTTTGTACATCACTTGTGCTTTATAGCCAAATGTCGCCCCTGCATTTCCTTTAATACCTCCAAAGAAATTCAGTCTTTCTATAGTATTAATCATATTTGCCCCTGGTGCTAGGTACGGATTTTCTCTCGTAAATGAACGCAACGATGCTTTCTTCACATTGCCATTCACCCCACCAAACAGGTGGATATATTCGGGTACAAGAGAAAAGTCAACCTCGGCAGAAGGAAATACATTGAAACGAGAAGAATCACCAAATTCAGAAACCAGATTAGCGCCCAACGTCACTACATAGTTATCTCCTTTAAAGCTGATATACGGATTGATATTCGCGATTGAATTTTTTGTCTTACCACCTTTATCCACATTGGCCGTACCGTCTATGCTATTCACATCCACACTCAGGTTAGCACCAATGTTAAACGCACGCATACGCTTATTTAAGTAACCCGATAGTGCGATAGAGTTTTCCTTAGCCTCAAACTTATCTTTGTATGTATAGGCATCAGCTTTCGCAGAGTAGCTAAAGGCGTCCTCGTTATTTGGATCATAGTTACTGGTCAGCTCACCGGTAAAATAGATGTCATTGAACGCCTGCTTCTCTGGAGTTGGATTAAGAGATACACCATTGATATCTAAAGGATTGCCGTAGAATCGAGTGGCATAGCGGTTGTAGCCGATAAGCCCATCTACTGTAAAGGCATCATAAACTCGTCTACCAAACACGCCAACTTCTTGCTTCGAAAACCGTTGATTCTCGATATCGCCCTTTTGGCTTAGATGCTTTACAAATCCCCCTACACGTATATTTTCATATTCATCATATGAAAAATAACCTTCACCTAGGATGGTATTAAAATTTCCTACTCCCAATTTAACATAGTTACTTGTCTGATCGGACATTTGAGAAAAGGGCGTCTCTTTAATATCCAACTTATATAACCCTGTATTGATATCTAACTTCTTATCCACTACATTGCCATAATTAAGCTTAGGCATATAGCTCCTTTTGTTGGTCATATCCGGGCTACGTCGGATTTTGACTGCGTCAGCAAGAATAGGCTTATAATCCCGCACTACATCAAACGAATCAATCGTTACTGGTTTCTTGTCTGTAGGCTCCTGTTGAGCAAATCCATTAAAACCTGCACCAAGTAAGAAGGTTACTACGGCACATTTCTTAAACACAGTATTTTGCAACTTCATCATTATTTCCTATTTCTTTGTAGTATTTAATTTCTGTAATTTCTCCTTAGCTGTCTTCAGGATATCGTCCTCTTTGTTTTCGTAGTTATCGATAATACTCTCCAAAGTTGACTTCGCTTGGAAGTTGTCGCCTTTTCCAGCATATGCATCCGCCATCAAGATAAATCCTCTTGCCACCCAATAGTCATACGAAGAGAATGAATCTGAAATATCAAAGGCAGATTTAATTGCCTTATCATACTCTTTGCCTTTCAATTGTTGTTCGGCAACCAAATACCTAGCTTCGGCCCCTGTAGCAGTTTTACTTTTCAGCGCAGCAAGATTTAATTCCTTTGTCGCATCAGCAGCCTTATTTGTTGCTAAATAAGCCTTTGCCGCATACAAATGTGCTTTAGCGATTTCCTCTTCGGACGACTTCTCATAGTTCTTCACTAAGGCCGCGTAGTTCAACGTCTCCTTGTAATCTCCAATATTGAAATAGCTGGTCAACAAATTGTTGATTGCATACGCGTAATTGGACTTGTACTCCGAAGTCAATTCCAATTTTTTTAACTGCTGTACAGCTTCGTTGTATTTGTTCTGTTTGAGATATAAATTAGAAACACTTACTAATGCACGTTCGGTGTATGCACTTGTCCAGTCATTCAAGATAATATTATAATCGTGTAAAGCTTCATCAGTCTTTCCTAGTGCAGCATTACTTTCTGCACGGACAAAACGTGCGTATTTTTCTTGAATAGGTTTTGGGAATTTATCAAAATATGCATTCACAGCTTCCACAGCTCCCTGGTAATTCCCTCTAGAAAACAAAGTAGTTGCAGTGGAGAACGTACGAGAGTCTTGCTCCGAAGTAGTCAAGTCTCCAATATTGGTTCCTGTCGCATAGCGGATGTATCCTGTAGCATCACCTTTATCCAAATAAATATTCTCGATAGAGCGCATGGCCTGCTTAGCCTCATCAGTCGTCGAGTACTGGTCCACCACTCGTTGGAAGGTTTTCAATGCTACTTCATTATTATCCTGATTGTATTGTACCAAACCAATTGTGACCAAAGCGCGAGGCACATAACTACTTCTAGGATACTTCTCCACCATACTCTGTAGTCCAGAAATGGCTTGATCGTACTGTCCTAATGTAAAGTAAGTATAAGGAATCTCAAACGCTACATCATCCGCATAATTAGACTTTGGGTATTTTTGAACTACAGCCTGCAGAGTAGCAATCTTACCGCTACTATTCCCCTGCAAACCTTGTATAATTCCCCTCTGGAACAACGCGTAGTCTTGACTTTGCGCCTTCGAGTTAATCAACTTGTCATACTCGGTCATCGCACGTCCGTAATTTTTTAAAGAAAAATACGAATCCGCTAATCTGGCAATAGCATCATTTCTTGTATTCAATTCAATCCCTTCTTTGCCCCCCATGGACAAGAATCTCTCGAAATAGTTTGCCGAAGTGTTATAGTTCTCATTTCTAAATGCAGCATATGCCAAGGCGTAATTTGCGTAATTATAGACATCCGTATTACGCGCAGCAGGTAAGCTCAAGAATTTATTGAAGCTTGCTGTAGCCTCTTTATATTTACGGACTTCGTACATCGCTTCCGACTTCCAATAGATTGCTAGTGCATAGATTTCTTCATCATAACGATTGGCTTCGGAGCGCATGAACATGGAGATTCCATTCTCAAATGCACGCTCATTATAATATTCTAAACCACGGTAGTAGGTTACTTTTTGATAAGCAGCATTCGCTTCCTTACCGCGATTTTTCATAGACTCCAACACATCCACTGCCGCACGGTAGTTTTTCGTACTCAAGAGAATTTCAGCATACAGCGTCTGAGCCTCTTCATTTCGCACATTAGTAGGATAGGTCTTGATATATTCCTGAATAGCATCCAATGCTACCTGATGAAATTCCAATTCATAAGACAACTTCGCATAATTGAAGAGACCTTCTTCTTGCAGCTGCGGATCAAAGTCAAGCTTTGACGCCCTAAAAAATGCATTCCTAGCACTTTGCTTATTGTTCTTCTTCAAGAAGGCATCACCTAACGTGATCATCGCACTTTGATAATAAGCATCGGGCTCGGTCATTTTTTCGAGCTCCATAATAGCCTTATCGTATTCTCCTAACTTGTAGTTGATATAACCAATTTGATAACTATCTTGGTTATTTTGTGTCTTACCTTGATCTTGCGATTGGAACTTGTCGTAATACTCTTTTGATTTCTGCAGATTCCCTTTAATAAAATAAGTAGCAGCAATCACACGAAACATATCCGTCTCATTATCTTGCTTGGTCGTCTGCAAGATAGGGAGTGCATAGCTCAACACCTCATCATAACGTTTGTCCAGATAGTACAACGCTGTGATATAATAGGGATAGCTGCTTTCATAAGCCTTGGACCCCTTCAACCGCTCGAATTCATTTAGGGCAGTCTTGTACTCCGCATCCAAGTAACATAGATAAGCATAATAATAAATAGAGGCTTCTTGATACTGTCCGCGTTGATCCTTCAAAGATTCGAAAACCGGCTTCGCAGATTTATAATCCTCAGTCATGAACTGTGAGTATGCCAGTTTAAATCTGTACTCTGTATTTTCCGCCCCAGCCAGATTTTTACTCTCTATCTTGGTAAACCATTCGATGGCTTTCTTATAATCTTTCTTAGCATAATATGAACGTCCAATTTGGAAGTATGCCGCTTTGGAATTAGGACTAGATGGATAATCTCGAATATATTTCAAGAATCTACCTTCTGCATCCGAATCTCCAAGCTCCAATGCGCATATGGCCTGATAATAACGAACATTTTCTTTCATCAGGCTTAACTCCTCATTCTCATCCAATTGCAAAGTAGACTTTGTGCGTATCTCCTCCACTTTGTCAAACTGTTTAGCTGCAGACCCGAACTTACCTCTCTCGAAAAGTTCCATACCAGATTTAAAAGCCTTATTGAGATCCTGCCAAGCAGTCTGTTGAGCAAAAACCGGCGTCGTCATTAAACTCAGCGCAATACCTACCTTGTAAATATTTTTATTCATCTGTCTATTTTTTATTTCTCAATCGTCAGATGGAGCCTTTGATTTTTAAAATAATTATTGCCTGACTGCTTAATAATTACTTTAAAAATGTCGGGTTCATCTGTCTATTTTTTTCTCAATGGTTCAACACTTGCTCCGCGAAAACTAGATGGAGCATAAGCTAACTAATCCGTTGTCATTAGGCCATTATCATTATCGCAGATCCAATATATCCATCAGTGCTGACATTGCTCCTAATCAAAAGATTCTAAAATAACGCAAGTACCCTTATTAGTCCATTTTAAAAACGTAGACGCTACATCATGTTAGTATCCTCCATCAGTAGACATACGTATTTTAAAGTACTAAATTAGGACATCCCCGACAAGTTTTCCTCAAAAGTTATTAACACCTGTTAAGAACTGATAGTATAACGTAGAATTAGAAAAAAAAATATGCCCGATTGAAAAAATCGGGCATATTTCAGCTACTATAGAGAGAAGTAATCTTATCCCCTTTTTCCTGCTAATAGATAGAGTACGGCCATACGTACAGCGACTCCATTTTCGACCTGATCCAAGATAATGGAATGGTTACTATCCGCCACATCAGAAGTAATCTCGACCCCTCTATTGATAGGTCCTGGATGCATAATTGTAATTTCTTTATCGAGAGATTCCAAAATTTCTTTATTCAAGCCATATAACATAGAATATTCCCTTAATGAAGGAAAATAGGCGATATCTTGCCGCTCTAATTGGATACGCAACATATTTGCGACATCACACCAATTAAGTGCTTTACGAAGATTGTGCTCAACTTTCACCCCAAGTGATTGGATATACTTAGGGATCAAGGTAGTGGGCCCACATACCATGACCTCGGCACCTTGCTTTTGTAGACAAAGGATATTTGAAAGTGCCACACGTGAGTGCAACACATCTCCAATAATAGCGACCTTCCGACCGGCAACATCACCATATCGTTCACGTATCGAAAAAGAATCCAATAAAGCCTGTGTAGGATGTTCATGTGCACCGTCACCCGCGTTGACAATCTGCGCATTAACATGCCGACTTAAGAATACACCCGCACCTGCATAAGGATGGCGCATGACAATCATATCTACCTTCATCGCCAATATATTGTTGACGGTATCTATTAAAGTCTCCCCTTTACTGACTGAAGACGAAGACGCTGCAAAGTTGACGGTATCAGCAGAAAGCCTTTTTTCAGCCAATTCAAAGGATAACCTCGTTCGTGTAGAATTTTCAAAAAAAACGTTTGCGATAGTAATATCTCTCAATGAAGGAACTTTTTTAATTGGTCTGTTCAAGACGTCTTTAAAATTAGTCGCTGTATCGAGAATTAGATTTATATCTTTTTCATTCAGATCCTTGATTCCTAAGAGGTGTCGTGTACTTAGTTGTTCTGCTGAAGATGACATGTATATCAGATTATTAGCGTTTAATATTTATTTCTTTTCGTTCAATAGGATAATACTGTCGTGTCCATCCACCTCTTCCCAATTGACAATGACTTTTTGTGAGTCAATGGAATCGACCTGGATACCTATGTAATCCGGTTCTATAGGAATTTGACGGGAGAATCGACGGTCTACCAATACCAACAGTTCAATACGACGAGCTCGGCCAAATGCTTGTATTGCATCCATTGCCGAGCGAATGGTACGTCCAGTCCAGAGTACATCGTCTACGAAAATCACGTTCTTACCTTCGACTATAAAATCAATCTCGGTACTGTTTGCTAATAATGGATTAGCCCCTTCTCTTCTAAAATCATCACGAAAAAAAGTAATGTCCAAAATCCCCGTAGGAACGGGATGGCCGAGCATAAGCTCCAACTCTTTGGACAATCTATTAGCCAAGTAAGTACCTCTTGGTTGGATACCCACTAAAGCAGCATTCGAAAAATCACCGTGATTTTCAATCAATTGTTGGCAAAGTCGCTTGATTGTAATTTGAAATTTGGGACCGTCTAATAAAATCGACTGTTTCATTCGAGGAATATTTAGGCAAACCTACTATTTTTTTTTGAAAATGCGGCCTTTTTTATAGCAAATAGCAGATTATGGTCAATGGCTAACGGTTAGCTGCCACAAACCTTAACGTCTTCTATTCACTAGGTAATAAACAGGTAACCCAATCAAAATCAGGATTAAACCTGGCCATGTATATTGAGGTTTATAAAAAATAAGTAATACGCAAAATAACCCACCGATGCCCAAATACAGAAATGGTGTAAAGGGGTACAAAAAAGTCTTATAAGACCGCTCTATCATCGGCTTCTTCCAGCGCATCCATATCACACCCGCCACTGTCAACATATAGAACAAGACGATGACAAACGAAATCATATCTAACAAATCACCGTATTGCCCACTCATACATAGTAAAGACGCCCAAGCCCCCTGCACCCATAACGAACGACTAGGTACATTGAACTTATTGTTCGGGATGATCTGTTTGAGAAACAAACCATCTACAGCCATCTTTTGAAATACACGTGCGCCCGAAAGAACTAGGCCATTGACACATCCAAAGGTTGAAATCATCACCAGGATAGCCATGATTACTGTGCCAGTATGCCCCAAAATCTTCTCAGCAGCCGCGACAGCAACACGGTCATTCTGTGCAAAAGCAATTTCGTCACGTTCCAAAGCCATTAAATAGATAAAATTACAAAACAAATAAAGAATCATCACCAAGGCAGTCCCCCAGACCATAGCACGCACCACATTCCTTTTGGGATTTTCAATCTCACCTGCAATGAACGTGACATTCTCCCAAGCTACACTGCTAAAGACCGACCCTACCATCGCTGCGGCCACACCCCCCATTAACACCCCACCCGAGATGTCTATCCATCCAAGCCCCTTCAAATTTTGAGAGGCTTGAAAACCAAAGCTCAAGTTATCCATAAAGAAATTGTGCTTAACCATTACCGCTCCACCAATGATTAACACCAAGAGAGCTAAAATTTTAGAGGAAGTAAAAACGGATTGCACAAACTTGCCGCTTTGCACACCTCGAGTATTAATAAATGTAAGCAACAGAATAACCAAAATAGCCAATATCTGAATCCACGTAATCTTGAAATCACCCTGCTGAAAAATGGGCGCCGCATTGTTCAACTCAGGGATAAGATAAGCGGTAAACTTACCAAAGGCGACTGCCACAGCCGCGATGGTACCCGTCTGAATAACCGTGAACAAACTCCACCCATATAGGAAGCCTGTCATCTTGCCGAAGATCTCTGTGAGATATGTATATTGTCCGCCTGCTTTGGGGTACATAGAAGATAACTCCCCATAACAAATCGCCGCAGCAACGGTCATCACCCCAGTAATCACCCAAACCACAACCATCCACCATCCAGAACCTAATTGTCGCATGATATCTGCCGATACGATAAAAATACCGCTCCCGATCATAGAGCCCATTACGATCATAATCGCATCCCATAACTTAAGTTGACGTGTCATATTATTGGTTTATGAAAATAAACTTACACATATTCCACAATTTATTATCAAACCACCACATAAAAAAAGGAGTGATCTTTGAAAATCACTCCCTTTTTACTTTCGTAGTTCCTTATTATTGCTGGATATGGTATTGCTGACTCATTTGGTTAATCAATCCGTCCACTTCTTTTGTAAGCGGATTGTTCACCTCCTTGGCCATAATATCTTTATAACGAGATAATGCATAGAAAGCATACTGCACATTGCGCGTTTCAAGATCAGGCTTAGTCTCGGCAATTGCTTGGTAGTAGGCTACGTTCTCTTTAATAAACTTCACATTACGACTGACAATCTCATCCGCTTTCTGCTTCTCGCCAGTCTTGTAAAGTGCATCAATGACCGTCCAATAACTCAAAGTTTCGGGCATACCGTACACGCGCTTTGGCATATTAGTATAAGCATCCACGGCCAATTTTTTCACCTCGTCCATTCGTCCTTGGGCCTGTAACCTAGAGATTGCATCACCATAGATACTGCCTACGTATAAAGAAATATAACGATAAGAATCCGGATCGATATAAGAGGCTTTCGCAATATTACCCCATTTGAACTTAGTCATTATATTGTTGTAAATTGCGTCCGGATCTACCAAGCCTCTACCTTCCCCTTCTTTGACCCCCATTTCAACAGGCATCAAGCGTAAGGCAAATCCCTCTGACACCAAGTAACGATCCAAGCCCATGAAGTTATCATCGGGGACGGTAACCGTGAAATAAACAGGTCTCTTCCAATTATTATTAGCCAAAACAGCCAACATAGAGAGCTCCGCTCTCGAAACTATATTCTTGTTATAATTCCAAGTCAACGTATCTGCAATAGCATCATTCCATTCTTTAGGCACCACCTTATTAGCCAATACGGCTTGCTTATCAACAGGCAATAACATTTTTTTAGTGGGCAAGTAATTTACCATCTCCCCATTTTGCAACTGCGCTTTATATTCAGGATCATCAGACAACATAATTGTCAACAAATCCTTCACATTTACATACCCGGGTATACCTGCATCTTGATAATAAATCACATCACGTACCCCATCCTTAATTTTATCTGGATCGATATTCAATGGAAGCGCATCTGCATTATTTACTTTCTGCATCATCTGCTTCATATACCAATCCGAGCTTAATAAACTCAAGTTGACCACACGCACATCCGTACGAAATCCCTCCACCTCTTGCACGTACCAGAGTGGATAAGTATCATTGTCACCGTAAGTGAAGAGTATCGCATTAGGCGCACAGGATTCCAAATAATTACGCGCCATATCTCTTGCTAAATATTTCTCCGAACGATCATGATCATCCCAATTTTGAGCAATCAAGATGACAGGACCACCAAGCACACACACAGCCGTAGCAATATAGCTTGCCATCTTCGAATCGAGTTTTTTCCTCAGGAAATCAGCAATCGCAACCACCCCAAGCCCAATCCAAATGCTGAATGCATAAAACGAGCCTGCGTATGCATAATCACGCTCACGAGGCTGCAAAGGTGTCTGATTCAAGTAGAGCACAATAGCCAATCCCGTGAAGAAGAATAGCAAGCCAACAATACCCGCATCACGTTGTCTTCTTCCAAAATGCCAAAACGCGCCTATAAGACCTATGATCAGAGGTAAGAAAAATAGTTTGTTATATGATGGATCGGTTATCACAGATGTAGGCAAAGCCTTCTGTCCTCCCACATGCATCTGGTCTACGGGTTGCTTAATCCCTGAAATCCAATTACCCTCTGTAAAGGTACCATTCCCCTGCTGATCGTTCTGTCTTCCTGCAAAATTCCAGAGGAAGTAGCGCCCATACATGTGACCTATTTGATAACCAAAGAAAAATTTGATATTATCTCCAAAAGTAGGTTGTTCATTTTCCCCTAGATTAAGATAATCTCTATAATACTGAACGTGTCCCGGTCTATCTCCACTATAAATACGAGGAAACAACGTTTCTCTATCATACTCGTAACCTACTTTTTTCTTCGCAACGACATACTTATCCCCATCCTTACGGTATACATTTCCCGTTTCCTTTGATGAAATTGGCTGCGCGTCGAAAAACTTACCTTTCATCAAAGGCTCATCCCCATATTGCTCTCTATTTAAATAGCTCAAAAATGTGAATGCATTCTCTGGATCGCTATTGTTTAATGTTGGGTTGGCTTTAGCACGAACCATAATCATCGTAAACGAGCTATATCCAAAAAGTACAAAGGCAGTACACAACAAGGCAATATTCAATAGTGGTTTAACTTTCTTAATCGAATACCAGATACCAAATACCAATGCACCGACCAATAGTAATAAGAAGAATGTCACGCCAGAACCAAAGCCAAAGCCCAGTGTATTGACAAAGAACAAGTCAAAATAGGCTGCAAACTTGACCGAGAACTGTATAATTCCCCAAAGGATGAGCGCCAATATGACGACTCCAAGCATCAACGCAGTCAAAGCACCCTTAGATGTAGCTTTTGATGTACGACGGAAATAAATAACCAATGCTATTGCAGGAATTGCCAATAAATTCAACAAATGCACCCCAATAGACAATCCCATTACATAAGCAATGAATATCAACCACTTGTCACCTCCTGGCTGATCCGCCTGTTGTTCCCATTTCAAAATAGCCCAAAATACAACGGCTGTACACAAAGAGGACATAGCATATACCTCAGACTCTACTGCCGAGAACCAAAATGTATCAGTAAAAGCATAGGCCAAAGCCCCCACTAGACCTGCTCCCATAATCTGAATCAGATTTGTCTGTGACACTTCTTCCCCACCAGTTACCAACACTTTCTTCGCTAGTGCCGTAACTGTCCAAAAAAGAAACAGTATCGTCAATCCACTGGACACAGCCGAACCGATATTCATCCAAAATGCAATGCGCATGGTGTCCCCCATTGCCAAATTCGAGAACAAGTTTTGCAACATTAAAAATAAAGGAGCTCCTGGTTGGTGAACAATCTGAAGCTTGTAGGCTGAAGCAATAAACTCTCCACAGTCCCACCAGCTCACAGTCCTTTCGACCGTCATCACATACACGACCGTAGCGACGACAGCGCAGACCCAACCTAATAAGTTGTTAATTTTAGTATAGTTCATAAATTATGATAGTATTTTGATAATACGCTTCGAAAATAAGGATTACAAACGGACTTCGGAATAATATTGTTCATTTTTAACACAATCGTAGGGGGCAACCTAACGAAACACGGCGATAGTTGCTTTGGAAGCTCCATTCGAAGATATCGCGCGATAAATTATTAAGCTGAAAATCAGCGAGGATATAGAAATTAAGCAAAAAAGTTTTGGAGAAAACAAAAAGCCCAGTATATTTGCATCGTCAAAATGAAACACAATGTTTCAAGACGTGATTGTCCCATAGTATAATGGTAGTACGACAGTTTTTGGTACTGTTTGTCTTGGTTCGAATCCAGGTGGGACAACAAAAAAAAGAGAATTGCAAAGCAGTTCTCTTTTTTCATTTATAGCCTTGCTAACACTTTAAAAACAGTTTTGTTTATTTAAAACATTTATATATCTTTGCACAACATTAGCCGCTCAGGCCGCTAAGTTTGTCCCATAGTATAATGGTAGTACGACAGTTTTTGGTACTGTTTGTCTTGGTTCGAATCCAGGTGGGACAACGAAAAAGAGGATTGCAAAGCAGTTCTCTTTTTT
>JROE01000022.1 GCA_000783305.1 Sphingobacteriaceae bacterium DW12
AACCAACTGAGCTATTCAGGAATGCTCTCTATAACGTCTCTCCGTTAAAGTGATGCAAGTATCGGAAGTTTATTCGAATCTTGCAAATATTTTGAACACAAAAAAAAGCAACTCACTCTTTTTCAAGCAAAATAAATTTTACAACTATAGCTGTACCTCGCTCAAAAGCAATGTAACGAAGGTAAAATATATCAGCAAGCCGGTAACGTCCACCAATGTTGAAACGAATGGAGCGGAAGAACTGGCTGGATCGGCACCTAATCTCTTAAGTAAGAATGGCAGCATCGACCCTGTCAAGGACCCCCACAATACCACACAGACCAACGAGAGACTCACCACAAAACCAATAATAATCCAATGATCTCCATAGGCATGTGAAAAACTCTGCCAAGTAGCGATTCGTATAAAACCAAGTGTACCCAAGATTAATCCCAATGTAAGTCCCGACAAAAATTCGCGTTTCATCACCCGCCACCAATCCGCAAGCGTGACTTCTCCCAACGCCATTGCCTGTATAATCAACGTCGAAGCCTGTGAGCCACTATTCCCACCGCTAGACATAATGAGTGGCACCAAAGCAAACAAAGCCATCACGGTCGCCAATTGGGCCTCAAAATGCTCAATCACTGTAGCAGTGAGCAACTGTCCCAAAAACAGGATGACCAACCAACCAGCTCTTTTCTTAACTAAGTGGGAAATTGCCACATCCAGATAGGGTTCATCTAAAGCCTCTGTACCCCCAAAACGTTGCATATCCTCCGTATACTCTTCATTCGCAACCCATAGGATATCATCAATCGTTACAATACCCAGCATAATGCCTTGTTCATCCACAACGGGCAACGCTACCCTATTATTCATCCGGAATACAGTTACAGCCTCCTCTTGTGGATCATTTGCATTGAGAGATATCAACCTGTTGTCAATCAAATCTCCGACAAGAGTATTTTCGTCTGCAATTAGCACATCGCGAATACGTAAGTCATCTACTAACTTGCCATTCCCATCAATGACATAAAGCACATCGATTGTCTCCGAAGCACTCCCATATCTACGGATATGATCTAAGACCCGATTCATGTTCCAGTATTCCTTAACGGTAATATAGTCGGGCGTCATTAAACGTCCCACACTATCTTCAGGATATCCCAATAGTGAAAGTGCTTCTTTCCGTTCTTGTGGCGTAAGCATGATGATTAACTGCTTGACGACATCACCTTTCAACTCACTAAAAAAAGAAGTACGGTCATCTGGAGGCAAATCATTGATGATCTCACGTACCTTAGACGCAGGAAGCTTTTTGAATACTCGTTCTTGTGTTGGAAAATCTAAAATCCTAAACACGTTAACTGCACGATTCAAACTTAAGACTTCCAAAAACAAAGCTGCATGTTCAGGCAATTCATCGATCAATTCCTCTACATCCGAGATATTGAGCTCATTCAGATATTCAGAAAGCCCTGCCAAGTTTTTTTCTTCGACGAGTTGCTCTATACGTTCTACTTGTATTTCCAAATCTTCCATATGGGGATATCAATCTTTTTAATTTTTTACATTCGGGTAAATATTTATTTTTTGCAAAAGTCGTTTTTTTTATCCGTAAAATTATAACCAAAAATCATATCCTTTGTTCTAGGGAATTTCTCTTTTTAAACAGACCTCCAGGCAGGAAAGTAACACCTTGCTATATTTCAACAGACATGACCTACCATTAACCTTGTGATGCTTTTCAATATAAAGCTTTTTGAATAGACAAACCCAAATAAGACAAAATGTCACTACATAGAAAAAATATACACGAGGACAAATTCCCGACGCAATACATAGTTACGTCTTTAAAGATTGGTTGTGCATAGTAAATCATAACCTCAGCCAGTATTATCGTAAACGATGAGATATCTCTCGCCAAATTAAGTACACGCTATTTCAACACAATCACTAAATAAGAAACAAAAATTTTAAAAAGCAGCAATCCGTATTAGGTTTAGAAAACGTGTATTTCACATCTTATTACACAAAAGAAAATGTAACTTAGCCCGCTAGACATAGGTAAAACAATTCAAATGAAAAACGATAGTAAAACGAATAGAATACGCTCGGCGTAAATGAAAAAACACATAAAACTAAAATTACAAATAAAATATTAAACAACAAATAATCAGATATTTACAAGAATCAAATAAATTAAAACAACTTACCAGCAACCATTATAAAACTATTATTTTTAGCAAACAAGATTATGCTCGAAAAATAACGATACAAATATATGAAAATCAGAATTTTAATATCTATTATATTAATCATAAACTCATGTAATGTATGCGCTCAAATATTTGATGATAGTCAAGCGCCTCCAAACATTAAATGGGATCAAATATCAACCGATGATTTTCAACTTATATTTCCAAAAGAATTCCATATCGAGGCTTTCACCTTAGCGACTGAATTAACAAGTATTACTAAAAAAGTAAAGCGAGATCTTAGATTAAAACCTCGAAAAATCACCTTCATTATCCAGACAAGTACTCTTGAACAGAATGGATATGTACAACTTGCTCCACGTAAATCGGAGCTATTTGCCACACCTTCAGGTGTAGCTTCCAATCAAAGTTGGCTTGATAATCTTGCTGTGCACGAATACCGACATGTAGTGCAATTTGACAATTTGGCAGCAAAATTCAAAGCACCACTGTTTGAACAACTGGGGCTCGCACTTTATGGATTGCACCTTCCAAGTTGGTACTTTGAGGGGGACGCAGTACATATCGAAACAGTATTGACCAACGGAGGAAGAGGTCGACTGCCTTCTTGGGAAATGCCTATAAGAACAAACCTTATCGAAGGTCGACATTATACCTACGAGAAATATATCCTGGGCTCCTACAAAGATATAGTCCCCTCCTATTACACTATCGGCTACTTTCTCGCGACAAGATTAAAGAACGAATATGGTGACGATATTCAGGATCGGCTGCTGACACATGTAAGAAACAATCTCCTGAAACCTTACAGTTTCAATAGTGCACTTAAAAAAGAAACCGGCATGTCTGCGTCCAAACTTTACACAACCACTATCAAGGAATTGGCAAATAGATGGAAGGCAGAGGAAAGACTAAAGTCTCCGGTGACATACCAACATATACGCACTAAAATTTCTAAATACCCACAAAGCTGGTTACTTCCCCAAAAAGATCAATCGGGACATCTTTATACCCTATATCAATCACCAGAACTGATTACACAAATCGTCAAGATAGACAGTGCCACAGGCTCACAAATAAGTATCTTGAAGACTGGACGGCAATTAATGCCTTATTACGACCTCAAGGGTTACCAAATCGTTTGGGACGAGAATCGAAGAGATGCAAGATACGACAAGAGAGATTACAATGTAATAAACATACATGATCTAACAAGCGGGCAAACTAGGACATTGACTACCAGAACAAGATACTACAATCCCGCGCTCAACTACTTATCTAGCCAAATTGCCTGTATTTCAGTAGATATGAGCAATAGGACATCACTCGTAATACTTGACCCCAAGACGGGCAATATCCTGAATAGCATATTGGCACCGGAGGATATACATCTACAGCAGCCCCAATTCAATCAACATGGAAATAAAGTCATTACTATAGGAGTAAGTCAGCACGGCACCTGCCTGTTCGAATATGATTTTATTGGCAAGAAGTGGTCACAACTGACAAGCTGGAGTAATCAGCAGCTCGAACGTCCGATATATCAACTGAACAACATTATCTTCAAAGCGCACTATAACGGTACGGACAACCTATACCGTTACGATACAGAAAAGAAAAATATAACGTCCATTACTAATACAAGATTTGGTGCCTTTAACCCATTTTATGACGTAGATGGTCATCAACTTTACTTTAATGATTACGCGGTAGATGGCTATAGGCCATCTGTCATTCAACTAGATACGATACAAGAAGTAGATATCAATACTACTGCAGATCAATTTATCCATTACTATAGAGCCTCTTTACCCCTATTTGACACAATCAGTCGTTCCACATCAATAGATGCTGCTACATTCAAAATCGCACCGTATAAAGGACTTAAAAGATTGTTGAACTTTCACAGTCTCACTATTAGCAGTACTGACTTTTCTAGTTTTGACAATTATAAACCGGGCATATTTTGGATTTCGAATAATTTGATGAATACAACCAAAGTTAGCCTAGGATACGAATACGATACAGACTTGAATAAAGGGATATATTCAGCTGAGCTGAAATACCAAAAATATTTTCCAAAGCTATCTCTCCGCTATGAAAACAAAAGTCAGATAGGTAGAGCAGCTTATATGAGTAAACCAGACAGTGTTGTATCATTCGAGTGGCAAGAACACTTGGCAACGGCACAAATTAGTCTTCCATGGACCATATATAGACAAAATCAGATATATAGCTATGGGCTTAACGTAGCGACATATTATCAAAATAGGTACAACCAAAGCATTGATAATATTCCTAACTTCAGAAAGGAACTTAAGTTTCCGATGAGCTATCAAGTTTACTTGAATAGAAATTCCATGATGTCTAAAATGGATTTGGCACCGAGATGGGGGCAAAATTT
This sequence comes from Sphingobacteriaceae bacterium DW12, assembly GCA_000783305.1. Taxonomy (GTDB): domain Bacteria; phylum Bacteroidota; class Bacteroidia; order Sphingobacteriales; family Sphingobacteriaceae; genus Sphingobacterium. The sequence continues at coordinate 4,606 of JROE01000022.1, forward strand.
GAGTTTCACCTTTCGGCACTCCCCATTCGAGACAGCCATAGGTGGCACAATAACCTCATGGCGAAGCAGCTTTTATTTCCCAGGAGTTGCGAACAATCATAGTCTTCAGGTAAGATTAAGTGCACAAAAGGCATCAGAGGTCTACCAATATACAACGGATATACCAACGGTGAGCGGATATGGACATTTCAATTCGGAAAAAGTCCAAAACACCCTGCTGCTTAACTACCGAATGCCTCTAGCCTACCCAGATTGGACAATCGGAGGCCTAGCCTATATTAAAAGATTCAAAGGTGGACTTTTTGCGGACTACCAAAACATCCACAAGAATAATGCAACGCCCAAAACATTTGGAATAAATCTTTCAGCAGATGTTAACTTCCTGAGGTACGTATTACCTGACTTCGAATGCGGAATGAAATTGACTTATATCAATGATAGCAGTGCTAAACAGAAGATAGTTCCTTCGTTTAGTTTGGGTTACACATACTAAAAAAGGGCATACCCAATGGATATGCCCTTTTTTAGCGTCAGGTTTTACTAAACTATTCATTAATAGCTTTCACACCTGGAAGCTCTTTACCTTCCATATATTCGAGCAAAGCACCTCCACCAGTACTGACGTAGCTAACATGTTCAGTCATTTTGAACTTAGAGACTGCTGCTGCAGAATCTCCTCCACCAATTAAAGAGAATGCACCTCTCTCCGTAGCTGCTACGACCGCATCAGCAACTGCCTTAGTACCTTTCGAGAAGGTCTCCATCTCAAAAACGCCCATCGGACCATTCCAAAGAATTGTCTTAGAAGCCAAAATAATTTCGGCGAAATGCTTGCCAGACTCTTCTCCGATATCTAGCCCCATTTTATCTGCTGGTATTTGATCATTAGGACCATCATATACCGTTGCATCATTAGCAAATCGATCAGCTATCTGACTATCTGTGGGCAATACTAAATTCACACCCTTTTCTTCAGCCTTCTTAACCAACCTATTTGCTAAATCCAATTTATCCAACTCGACCAAAGATTGTCCAATCTCACCACCGCGTGCTTTTACAAAAGTATAAGCCATTCCACCACCAATAATTAAGTTATCAACTTTATCTAGCAACGCTTCAATTAGTTCCAACTTATCCGAAACTTTAGCCCCACCCATAATTGCGGTAAACGGACGTTCAGGTTTGTTCATTATCTTTTCGGCATTAGACACTTCTGCAGCCATTAGATAACCAAAATATTTGTTATTTGGAAAGAATTGCGCGATCACTGCCGTTGAAGCATGCGCACGATGTGCTGTTCCGAAAGCGTCATTCACATAAACATCACCCAATTTGGATAATTTTTCAGCAAAATCCTTATCTCCTTTTTCTTCTTCTTTATAGAAACGAAGATTTTCCAATAATAGCACTTGACCTGATTGTAAAGCAGCTGATTTTTCAATCGCTTGGCTTCCTATACAATCGTCAGCAAACTGAACATCAACACCTACCACCTTAGAGAGATATGCTACGATATGTTTCAAAGAATACTTATCTGTAGGTCCTTCTTTAGGTCTGCCCAAGTGAGACATCAAAATTACAGAACCACCGTCTTTAAGTATTTTTTTTATGGTAGGGAGTGCTCCCTGTATGCGGTTATCATCCGTTACATTAAACTGTTCGTCTAAAGGAACATTAAAATCTACACGGATTAAGGCTTTTTTGCCAGAGAAATTCAAGTCGTCAATCGTTTTCATGATATGTTTAAAACTATTTTTTTTGAGCGTCGAATCTATTTGATTCAAGTTGAGTGAATAAATATATAAAAAAGGGTGTAGTTCCTAAAGAAATACCCTTTTTTTTTAGGAAAATGTTAATGAACTTCAATTGAATAGGGCAATTTTGCCATAATTCCGGATTGCTGAGTGATTGCTTTCAATTCCTGGATGTACCTATATTGATCTCCCAATTGGTCTTTCATAAACCAAATACTGATTTTTTCCTTAGACGTGGAAAGAATTGAAGCGAAGGGATCCTTAAGAGATGGATATTTAACAATTCGATAATCTTTCAATTTCGCCATCTTAGCTGCTGCGTTAACAGCATCGTTAATGCCACCTATGCGATCTACCAGACCGATTTCAATCGCTTGATTACCTGTCCACACACGGCCTTGGCCAATACTATCTACATTCGCAACAGAGAGTCCTCTTCCCTCAGCCACCTTTTTGATGAATGTGGCATAAGTTTTATCAACTTCATGCTGAATAATACTACGCTCTTCGGCGGTCAACGGACGATCTGGAGATGACATAAGACTCGCATATTCCCCAGTCTTGACCTCATCAAAATGAATTCCAAGCTTATCATTCAAAAGACCTTTAAAATTAGGAATGATTCCGAATACACCTATAGATCCTGTTATGGTATTGGACTCTGCAAAGATAGAATCTGCCGCTGCAGAGATGTAATACCCTCCCGAGGCAGCATAATCGCCCATAGAAACAATAACAGGCTTCACTTTTTTGGTCAACACGACTTCTCGCCAAATAACGTCTGATGCCAGTGCACTCCCTCCTGGAGAATTGACTCTGAATACAACTGCTTTTATACGATCATCCTCCCGTAACTTGCGTAACTCTCGAGATATCTTCTCAGAGGCAATTTGACCATCGCTCCCTTCCCCACTTACAATCTCCCCCTCAGCATACAACATCGCGATACGTCCATCTGCATTGGATGTCGTACTTATAGACCGATAATCAAGCAGTGAGACATTGGGGATACCTTTTTTTGAGTCTTTGATGTTCAACCTTTTCTGAAAGTCTTGAATAACCTCGTCTTTGTACAAAGTCGCATCAACCAACTTTAACTTGACAGCATCTTCAGCATTTCTAACGGCATATCGATCGGCCATCGCATGTAAAGAATCTACAGGGATATTTCTACTAGTGGAAATATTGGATAAAAAAGTAGCATATAAACTATTCAAATAAGAGGCTACCTGTTGGCGATTGGGCTCGCTCATTTCATTTAAGATAAAAGGTTCTACAGCGCTTTTATAAGTTCCAACCTTTACTACCTGCATATCCACACCCAACTTATCAAGCGCGTCTTTCATAAACATGATAGAACTGCTCAAGCCTCGAAAATCCAAACCGCCCTCGGGATTCAAGTATATCTTATCGGCCAATGAAGCTAAATAGTATGCCTTTTGAGTATAGCCTTCGCTATAGGATACAATAAATTTTTTGGAAGATTTGAAATCCAACAAGGCATCTCTAATTTCCTGCAAAGTGGCAAAACCTACATTTACACCACTTAAATTGAGATAAATCCCCTTAATCTTATCGTCAGCTTTTGCAGATTCAATCCTTTCAAGAATCTCATCTAACCCAAGGGTCTTAATCGTACCAAAACCAGGGAGGTCAACTCCTTCCAACGGATTGGTCTCTCCTCGTTCTTTCACGGCATGATTAAGGGTAATGTATAATACTGAATTGTCCGCTATAATGGGAGACGTATCTTTTGATGCCGAACTGACGATCGACCCAATAATACCTGCTAAAATAATAAAAATAATAACCGTAGAAATAATTATCCCTGTTACGGTGGCGAGTACATATTTCAAAAATGATTTCATCTGTCTATTTATTTTTTGAGCTCGCAGGCTCGGTTTTTATTAACGTTTGGTGAGTCCCGATAGCGAATATTACTTGACTTTGGTCTTCATATTACACAGATCTGATTTTTTATATTGTTTTAACTTGTAGTATTCTTTAATTTGCAATCTTTAATCGTCATAAAAGTAAATCAATAAATTAGTTATTACAACATAATATACATGCAAAACACTAAATTAGTTTTTCGTTCATGAATCAGATATACCTACTATTAGGCGCAAACTTGGGCACTCCGGTACTCCAACTACTCCATGCACGACAGCATATTGAGACATCCATTGGAAAAATCACCAAAGCATCACATCTATATGAGACAGAAGCTTGGGGACTAGTGGATCAACCCACATTTATTAATCAAGTTATATTAGTCGAAACGGCTTTATCTGCAACGGAGACACTACAAAAGACACAGTACATAGAAAATCAGCTAGGCCGAATACGAGCTGAAAAGTGGGGAGCTCGCTTGATCGACATCGACATTCTCTATTACAATGCCGAAATCATTAAAGATGATAATCTACTTGTCCCACATCCCTTGCTCCAAGAACGAAACTTTGTGTTAATCCCCTTAAATGAAATCGCTCCTCAATTTGTACACCCTATATTAGGTATCACAAACGAATCCTTGCTACATAAGAGTTCAGACACCGCCATTGTAAACATCTTAAATCATTAAGTTATGAACATATACAATCTGATAGACCCCTCTATCATCTCCACAACTATGATGGACAATAAAGATACGATTCGAGAGTTCGTAAGTCTATACTTATCCCAGACTCCCATCGACATTTCGGCTCTCAAATCAGCAGTGGCCCTACAAAACTATGAAGACATCGCAAGTCGTGCCCATCACATAAAACCGACAATGGAGTACATTGGTGCTTTTACACTGAAAAACAAAATAATAGAGATTGAATCCTTAGCAAAAAATCGTCAGGGTATGACCGATATCACCGAACGTTTTATCTCCCTAGAGATTCAAATTAAAGAATTGTATACAGAGCTTCAACAATATCTACAATCGCTAGACTAAAGATTCACTTTTCTTTTGCGTCCTAAAGTGAACAATTGATAGCAGGATATAGAGTAACAGCACAATGGGCAATGCTAAAAACTTCCAAATGATGACAAGTACCGCGCTAACGAGTAAAAAAATATATTTAAACTTGTTGTCTTTCCACTTCAAAGACGACAGCTTCATCGAAAAGAGACGAATTTCAGAAACCAGCAAGGTACTGGATAGAATCGTACTGAATAAGAGAAAAGCATTGGTCATAATCCATTCGGGATAGACTTGAGCAATAAACGGGATAGATATAATATAAAAAGTATTCATAGGAGTATTTAATCCTATAAAATCGGTAGACTGACGCTCATCAACATTGAACTTTGCCAACCTCAGCCCCGAAAATACAGTCATAACAAATGCTAGATAGGGTAGCATCGAATCCTCACTATTGATTTCCTTCAATAAAAAAAATATCACTGCCCCAGGTAGAAAACCAAAGCTTACCATATCGGCCAAAGAATCCAATTCTTTACCAATGGTAGATTTCACATTAAGGGCACGTGCAGCCATTCCATCAAAAAAATCACATATTCCAGAAAAAAGTATACAATAGAAGGTAAGTTGAAATTCGCCCTTTAATGCAAAAAGGACACCGATGCATCCGCTGAATAGATTAAGACAAGTTAGTGTATTTGGAATATATTTTTTCATGAGTCACTAAAAGTAAAAAGCCACCTTTGGGATAGTTCGCAAAGATGGCTCAAAATTATATATTAAAAAGGGTTTTTACCCATTCATGCTTATCAAAAATTCTTCATTTGAGATTGTACCTCTCATTTGGGACAATAGGAATTCCATAGCTTCATTCGAGTTCATATCGGCCAAATGGTTACGTAATACCCAAACACGTTGTAGCGTATCCTTATCTGACAATAAATCGTCACGACGTGTACTAGAAGCTGTAAGGTCAATAGCTGGGAACACACGCTTATTTGCAAGCTTACGATCCAATTGTAACTCCATGTTACCCGTACCTTTGAACTCTTCGAAGATAACCTCATCCATTTTAGAACCCGTCTCAGTCAGCGCTGTTGCCAAAATAGTTAATGAACCACCATTTTCAATATTACGTGCTGCACCGAAGAAACGCTTCGGCTTGTGCAGTGCATTGGCATCTACCCCTCCGGATAAAATTTTACCGGAAGCAGGAGCTACTGTGTTATATGCACGCGCCAACCTTGTAATGGAATCCAATAGGATTACAACATCATGACCACATTCCACCATACGTTTTGCTTTTTCCAACACAATATTGGCAATCTTAACATGGCGATCAGCAGGCTCGTCAAATGTAGAGGCGACGACTTCAGCACGTACGCTACGCGCCATATCAGTAACCTCCTCCGGACGTTCATCGATTAATAAAATGATTAGATATACTTCCGGATGATTCTTGGCAATAGCATTGGCAACTTCTTTCAAAAGGTTCGTCTTTCCTGTCTTAGGTTGGGCAACGATAAGCCCACGTTGACCTTTTCCTATTGGCGTAAACAAATCCATGATACGAGTAGAATAATTATTCGCACCCATATTCAGATTCAATCGCTCTGTAGGAAATAATGGCGTCAAATAATCAAAAGGAACACGATCTCTTACTTCAGCAGGATTTTGACCATTAATAGCTTCAACTCTCACTAAAGGAAAGTATTTCTCACCTTCTTTCGGCGGGCGAATAGAGCCTCTTACTGTATCTCCAGTCTTCAGACCAAAAAGCTTAATCTGTGATTGGGATACATAAATATCATCAGGTGAAGTCAAATAATTATAATCGGAAGAACGGAGGAAACCATAGCCATCGGGCATAATCTCCAAAACACCTTCATTAACGATGACGTTGTCAAAATCCGTAGGTACTACCGGGGCTTCTGCTTTTGGTGCAGATACCTGGGGAGCAGCCGAAACTTTGATTTCGCCAACTGGCTCAGCGCTTCTTTCTTGTACTGGGTAAGCTTCGGCAGGCAAATCTTCGCTTCTGCGACGCACAGTGACAGGCTCAGTCTTAACAGTACGAGTACGTTTTCTTGGACGTTCAGATGTATCGTCGTGGTCAGCAGATGATTCAGCAGCAACTTCTTCTGTGCTGCCACCATTCTCATCTCCTGTTTGGATAATACGATCGATGAGCTCTTGCTTTCTTAATTTATCGGCATCTCCAATACCAATAGCTTTGGCAATCTCGCGCAATTCAGAAACGAGCTTTGCATTCAATTCATTAATATCCATTAACTTTTATATGTATTATGATATATAGGATTTTTTACTTAACATGAAAATCACCCGTTTAGTTTCAACAATTCCAAAATAATATGTTGCTATGTTAAAATGATTGGCTTCCAGAACTAAGTGAATTCTGTTATACCAACTAACGGATAATTTTTGAGAACCGCCACAAAGAAAAACATAAGTCTTCTAATTTCAAAGGAAAATCGCAAAAAAAACCAAATAAAAATGACTTCATAACAAGTAAAACGTTTTACTAAATCATATAACGCAAAATTTTTGTATAAATTATGGAATAATATTTTGAATTCTTTGTATGTTAGCTGTCTTATTTAAAATCACCTTTCATGAAAGAAAACGAAATTAAAACAAATTACCCAGCCTTGTACACCTTAGTTGTGGTATTCTTTTTTTGGGGTTTCATTGCTGCTGGCAACAGTGTATTCATTCCTTTTTGTAAAAACTACTTCCATCTAGATCAATTTCAATCTCAGCTTATTGACTTTGCATTCTACACTGCCTATTACATTGGAGCCCTCTTACTATTTATTTTTAGCACGTTAAAAGGGAAAGACTTAGTCGGTCAATGGGGCTACAAAAAGAGTATTGTTTACGGCCTGCTATTTTCAGCTCTAGGAGCTGGTGCTATGATTATTGCCGTGGAAGTAAACCTCTACATTGGTATGTTAATTGGTCTCTTCACGGTCGCATTGGGTTTTTCATTACAACAAACCGCAGCCAATCCATTTGCAGTGCTTCTAGGCGACCCCAAAACGGGATCATCCCGGGTTAATTTAGGTGGTGGTATCAATTCCTTTGGGACCACAATTGGCCCGTTGGTGATTGGTTTCGCCTTATTTGGCACATTTGAAACAATCTCAGATAGCGAAATTGCAAATCTCCCCCTAGATAAGGTAATTATTCTTTATATAGGTGTAGGCTTATTGTTTGTCCTGGCAGCAGCATTGTTTCACTTCTCTAAAAAAGTTCCGGCCGGAATAAGTGATGAGCCAATGGAAAAGGCAAATAAGGCTTTGCGGACATTAATTATAATGACGGTACTGCTTTTCGCAATGTTTGCCCCAGTATTCTTAAGTTATAAGAGTCCAGAAGCTCTTCAAATCGAAGCTTTACGAGAACAATTAAAATCACTTACTGATGTAACTACAATAGACCAATTAAAAGCTCAAATTGCAGACATTGCGCACCCACTTGAGAAAACAAGAATGATGTGGTTAGCGGGAGCGTTCATTGTCATCGTTGGAGGGCTTCTATATGCAAACTTCAGTGCTCGCAAGAACGCTGAAGGATGGGGAGCAATGAAATATCCGCAATTAGTACTCGGCATGTTAGCTTTATTTCTATACGTTGGGGTAGAAGTAGCCATCGGGAGTAACTTAGGTGAGCTACTTACATTAAAAGAATTTGGCAGTTTGCAATCTTCTCAAATCACACCTTATGTATCCATGTATTGGGGGAGTATGATGATAGGTAGGTGGGCAGGCGCAATTAGCGCTTTCAAGCTAGCGAAATCGACACAACAGCTTTTATTGATTGTAGTGCCTTTTGTTGCTTTCACTGTAATCATTGGTGTGAATACATTGGCTGGATTTGAAATGTCTCATCTTTACTTCTATAGTATCTGCATTGCATTACAGGTCGTCGCTTTCTTTTTAAGTAAAGATAAACCCGTCCGGACATTGATTATCTTCGGTATTTTCGGAATACTAGCTATGGCTGTCGGTCTAGCTTCTTCAGGAGTAGTTGCTATCTACGCTTTCTTAGCAGGTGGGTTAGCATGTTCAATTATGTGGTCTTCTATATTCAGTCTCTCTATTGCAGGATTAGGAAAATATACGGCTCAAGGATCGGCATTCTTAGTAATGATGATTTTAGGTGGTGGTGTTATACCTCCTATACAAGGTAAGCTTGCGGATATCATCGGCATACACAACTCCTACATATTGCCTCTTTTCGGATTTGTGTATATCGTAGTTTTTGCAGTGTTAGTAAGAGGATTTCTGCAAAAACAAGGTATCAATATGGATGAAATTGAAGCCGAAGGCGGACACTAATTTCAAAAAAAAAGAAGAACTAATTGTATTTAGTACACTATCAAATAAAATTGTGACGAAAATAAAAAACGGCGCTTACACACACGTAAGCGCCGTTTTTAGTTAAAAAGTGATGAGGCACTCATTTTTAATCAAAATAAACGGATCAAATAATATGGTTTTTATATTAAAAAACGTATTTTCGGACAGATAAACATTTATTTTTTTTAAAACAACAAACAATATAAACACAAATTAACTTCACAATAATGATTATAATTGCTGACGGAGGATCTACCAAAACAAACTGGTGTTTGTTAGATGATTCTAACAAGAAGATTTACTTTAATACGGAGGGATACAATCCATATTTTGTGGATAGTAATTACATCGTGAATTCATTGAAAAAGGGTCTTCCACTTGATTTACCATTTGAAAAAATCAGTGAGGTAAACTACTATGGTGCAGGTGTCCACAACCAAGAAAAGGCGCAAATCGTAATCGATGCGATTAAACAAGTATTTCCAAATTCTGAAGTTGAAGTTGGGCATGACTTACTAGCAGCAGCAAGAGCTCTACTTGGTACAGAAGCAGGCTTTGCAGCCATACTAGGTACCGGTACTAACACTTGTGTGTACGACGGCGAAGAGATTACCAAAAACATTGATTCGGGTGCCTACATTTTAGGGGACGAAGGTAGCGGGAGCTATATTGGAAAAAAATTATTGATTGATTACATCCGAGACTTGATGCCGGCAGATGTAAAGAAAGTATTCTTTGAAACGTATAAGTTGACACCTGATGAAATCATGGATACAGTCTATACTAAACCTTTAGCAAACCGTTTCTGCGCAAGCTTTAGTAAATTTGTATACGACAATAATGTAAATATCGAATATACACGTAAAATTGTCGAAGACTCTTTTGAAGCATTTTTCAACAACTTGGTTAGCAAATATCCAGATTACAAAGATTATACATTTAATTGTATTGGTTCGGTAGGCTACAATTTCCGGAATGTATTAGAGCATAAAGCTACTCAATACGGAATGAAAGTTGGAAAAATTTTGCGTTCACCTATTGACGACTTGGTTCTATTCCACATGAATCGTGCTGCAAAAAAATAGCTAACGATAATACATTACAATAAAAAAGGTTGGATAAAAATCCAACCTTTTTTATGTTCTACGAAGAGCCTTATAGAGAAAAGGGCTCCCCTATCGATGGCAGTAATAATTGCAATCCTGAAGATTCAAATTTATGCCGAGCTTCTGCAGTATCAATCGATATTGGTGGAAAGGTATTGTAGTGAATCCCCACAATACGTTTACAGTTTATAAATCCAGCAGCTTTGATCGCATCATCAACATCCATGGTATAATGCCCTCCAATAGGTAAAAAAGCCCAATCCAATTCGAGGTCGGCAAGCAATTTCATATCATATGTCAATGCAGTGTCTCCGGCAAAATAAATCTTCTGCTTACCAACAAATAGCACGAAACCAACGGGCCAACCACCGTAAGCCCCATCGGGCGTACTATTAGTATGCACCGCAAGCACCATCTTAACTTTACCAAAAGATGTGCGTATAGTACCGCCGAGATTAAACTCGATTACTCTATCCTCAGGTACCCCTTGCTTACGTACCCAGTCAGCAGTTTCGACTACGGTTGCAACCATGGCATTACTATTCTTTTGAATGGTCAACATATCAGCAACATGGTCCTGATGACCGTGACTAAGAAAAATATAATCAGGATGTATATCACCCATGTCGATATCTGCCGCTAACGGATTATACTGAATAAAGGGATCTAACAATACCTTGACTCCATTAAAGTCAAATCCTACGCAAGATTGACCATAGTAAGTTGCTTTCATAGTTATTTATTGAATAGATTCCCTAAGCCCCCGATACCCCCTAACATATCTTGGGCAGAAGCTTGCATTTCTGATTGACTAACGTTTTCTGCTTGGCCCAATGCCTTATTAACGGCTACTACGATGAGCTCTTCCAACTCTTCCTTATCCGCATTGGAAAGAAAGACGGGATCAATAGTTATCTCACGGATTTCTTTATTGGCCGTGGCCGTTACTTTCACCACACCACCTTCCGCTTCTCCAAAAACAGAAATATTATCCAATCTCTTCTTTATTTCCTGAGCCTTCTGTTGGGCTTCAAAAAGTTTATCAAACATATCTTTTTAATTTATTTATCAATTTGAATACGCAATTTACAAAATAGAGTGCTGAAACAAAAAATATAACCGATGACTTATGGTCTAGATTAGGTAGTTACTCTGATCATTATTAACTTTGCAGCATGTTTGACAACAACAGTACCCTAATAAAAGAACTAGCAAAGCGATTGGAATTAAAGGAAATCATAGCGGATACAACGCTTGAGTCTGCATCCCTCGAAATATCTTCCTTTGAAGAATTGAAAGAATTTATAAGACGCTTCTCTAATAGATACGCTCCATCGACCAACTTAGTTGAGCTATTGGAGGAAGAGGTAGATATTGTATTGCACAAATTAAAATTTATCGCTTCGGAATCCAGACCAAAAATCTTACTATTAGAAAGTATCACCCCCCCTGCTCTATTAGAAAGTACACTTATAGCGGAAACTATCCAAATCGCAGGAGGACTTCCGATACCCCTTCAGGACTATCAACAGGCGCAAATCCTAATTATAAAACAAGATGAGTTTACCTTATATGGACAATTGCCTGATTTTGTCAATCAAGATCAATGGAAACAAATTCCTGCAATTAAGAATAATCAGGTATATCTTATCAAGAAAGAAGACTTTGCAGGTATTCCCGGTACAAATTTTCTAACGGAACTCGAACTATTGGCGGAGATTATCCAACCAAAATACTTTGTCTTTGGACATCAAGGTATACATTGGATTAAATTTGATTTGATCTAAAAGGGATGAGCCCGATAAAATATCGAGCTCATCACCTCATTAATTAATTTATAATGTCACCCTATTTTCAGGACCATTTCATTGTATCCAAATAGTAGTCTTCTTTTGATAAAAGATTGCTAATACCTTAAATAAACCTTTTTCTTAATACAGCATATAGTTTGTCCACAGTCTGAGACTTATCTGCCCAGCCATTTTTCAGGGAGTAGTTGGTTTGTAAGAACGCATCCGCTTCAGCAAAATTATCAAATCTATTCAATAGCTCAATTGCCTCACTATATGCCAAACTATAACCGTTAAATAAATCTTTGATGAAGAGCAATTTGTCATTGAGACTAACGGCCGACTTTAAGTCTGTAACACGCTCTGGATTATGTTGACTCGTTTGAAAAATATTTTGCTGATTCAATCCAGCCTTCTTTTGTTGGGAAATCAACTCATTCAATGTAAGTGGACGCCTTGATTTTCCCTCCTCCCGAGATTCCACCTCGGCAACAATAATTTCTTTTTCTTCGATGATAACCTTATTAACAATTGACTCAACGGGTTGCTCCTCCACTACTTTTGTAGGTATATTTATATCCTGAGTAGGGGTTTGTCTATCAACGGTCGACAATTGTTGCGGTGCAGGTGCTTCGAACGTTGGGGCTACTTCTACGGATTTTTCTTCAAATTTTGGCTCCTCGTAAACGGTATCCTGTACCGGGGGAGACAAGACTGGTATTTGCTCTACTGTAGCAGCAGGTTCGTTAGCGTCAGTTGGTATTGCTTTTACGAAATGGGGTTCCGCGGCCGTAAAGCTTTCAGCGGGAGTCGTTATCGCCTCGTTTTCAATCTCTACATGTGTCTGCTGATTATCAGCTTCTTTTACCCTATGTGCTGAAGGTGGGGTAAAAAAATCCTCAAATGACACTTTTTTAACCTCACTGTCTATGTGATATGCTGAAGGGGATTGTTCTACCAAGGGAGCTTCGTTCTTCACATACTGTAATTTTAAGACCTTCAGAATATTGACATGATCGGCAAGAAACTTTGCATTCGCCTCCAGTAGAGAGACGTCTACTAATTCACAGCTTTCGCTTTCTCCCAATGCTGCATACTGCTCATTTAACTCTAAAAGTAAATCACCTATTTTGGCAAAGATATCTTGTTTTGTAGCGGCCATCTTTATTTCTAAATTTTATATTTGTAACATCATGACAAGGCTTGTCAACTAAAATTCAAGTTATTGAAAACTACAGGCTTCAGTAGTGACCAACGTTTGACTATGTCAAATCTAACATTTTATTTCGATATTAGCCCTCTATTAACGTCTCTAGATGTCAATATTCTAACGTTATTACTATCCCAAATATTTTTTAAGCAAGCATTTTTTTAACATGTTATTTTCTGAGCACAATTTTCGAGAAGGCAGAGGTAGGTGTGGAAGTATTGAAGTCATTTGTGGCTCGATGTTTTCAGGTAAAACAGAAGAACTGATTAGGCGTCTGAAGAGAGCCCAGTTTGCTCGTTTAAAAGTAGAGATTTTCAAGCCTTCGATCGACATACGATATGACGAAGAATTGGTTGTGTCTCATGACCTCAACAGTATACCCTCCACCCCCGTATCGCATTCATCCGCTATATTACTACTAAGTGCAGATACCAACGTTGTCGGAATAGATGAGGCCCAATTCTTCGACGGCGAATTACCTAATGTCTGCACCCAACTTGCAAACAAAGGCTACCGTGTCATTGTGGCAGGCCTAGATATGGATTATCAAGGAACACCCTTTGGTCCTATTCCTACTTTAATAGCGATAGCCGAGCATGTGACAAAAGTTCATGCGGTATGTGTAAGATGTGGAGCGCCCGCTAATTATTCATATAGACTTACGGCGAACGACCAACAGGTATTACTAGGAGAAAAAGAAAGCTACGAACCTAGATGCCGCTCATGTTACTATAGTCTTACATGTAGCTGACATTGTTAACAAAACCTTAACACAAAATGCGTTAAATAGGTGTTTTTTTGGCAAGCTCTTTGACTAACACATTACAACACTATAAACAAAGACAATCTAGAAATAGATACAAGATACTTTTCATAATTTAGGTTTATAAT
>JROE01000002.1 GCA_000783305.1 Sphingobacteriaceae bacterium DW12
TAAATTCAGCATGACGATATCTTCTTTACAAACACTTAAACTACGCTGGATGTGATACCTACATAGAGATGCTGAATTAAATTCAGCATGACGATACGGACCTGATGCCATATGTCTGGATCAGGGACTTATCTATCGCTTCCCACTCGTCATCAATAATACTGAAAACATAGAATCCCTTGCTTGGTCCGTATGACTGGATAGAATAGTTCCTTAATAACCCTTCACAGGTGGCGCCCAATTTTTTCAAACTTGAGGCTGAACGCTGATTCTCGAAATCGACCATGAATTGGACTCTTCTCAAGCCTTTATCAAAACAGTATTTGAGCATAAGGTGTTTAACAAAATAATTGATACCTGTCCCCTGCCATGCTTCTCCAAGCCAAGTCCAACCGATTTCAATTCTCTTTTGCGAAAAATCCACCGCACCAAACTGGGTGATTCCGGCTATTTTATGGGTATGTTTATCGATGATGACAAAAGGGTAATTGCGCTTTTGCTCTCTCCAGGATAGACAAATCTGAATGTACTGCTCGACGTCCTCTCTGTTCTTAACCCGACGGCCGTACTCCCAAAGACGGTCTGAAAAGCTAATTGCGACCAAACTTTCTAAATCTTGACTGTGGAGAGGCCTTAATAATACGTTGTTATTTTCTAAAATAATGTCTGATTTAAAGAACTGCTCGTTTTCGAAATCGTCTTTCACATCGATAGCACTCATAAAAAACTATAATTTATACGTCAATAATACACAATTATACGTTTTTTCGTAAGAGACAGCAACCAAACAGCGATAAATGGGTCTGCAGCTCTTGCGCAAATCAACAGCGCCTTAACTTCGGACATTCTTCGGGGCAAAGGGCGAAGGTGGCCATTAGTTGGTCCGAAGAAAGGGCGAAGAGTTCACGCCGTCAGTTCTGATTTTTTAAAGGATATTCTAATGTCGATCTCTTTTAATTTGTTTAAAATAATGTACATTCGCTTACGGTAACAAGGCGATTGGAGTCGATTAGATACTGCAGAAGAATGAACGTAGAGCAAGAATACATAAAGAAACTTTCCGAAGGAGATAAACATGCTTTCGACGCACTTTTTTTGTTGTATTACCCCAAAATCAAGGCTTTCATATATGGCTTTGTCAAAAATGAAGATGACACTTCGGATCTGGCCCAAGATGCATTTATCAGGGTCTGGAATAATCGCGCAAACCTGACGAAGGTTGATTCTTTTGGGGCGTACTTGTTTAAAATCGCAAAGAACATCATTTTTGATTTTTTCCGTCGTAAATCTCTTTACGATAAGTATGCGCAACAAGAGGTCCAGATGAACGTCGAGGAAATCTCTTGGGAACTTAATGATGTATTGGATGCTAAAGAATTGGAAATCCTAATCTATGCGCTGGTAGACAAAATGCCCGAAAAAAGACAGGCCGTCTTTAAAATGAGTCGAAACCAACGCCTGTCTAATGAGGAGATATCAGAGCAATTGGGTATCAGTAAACGTACTGTAGAAACCCACATTTCCAGCACTTTAAAGGAGCTCCGCAAATTTATATCTTCTATCCAAGCAATTATTTTATAAAAAATTAACTTTTCGCTTACGTGTATCGCTGGCTTTGAACGTCTATTACCTTAGAAAGCCTAGAATATGAACAAGTTTTATAAGTTAATTAGCTTCTATTTCCAAAACAAACATTCGGACAAAGTAGATCATCTATTTGGAGGGTGGCTTATTGACGATGCAGAGAGCGACCAGAAGGCACAAGCCATGGAAGCGTTGTGGAATGAAGTGAACGCGCAAGCCGATGATACTACACTCCGAGACTTGGAGCGTATACATGCCAGGATCGATGCGTTTGTTCCCCAAAGAAAACTGCCTTTGGCTTTGCGTATCGGGAAAGTTGCGGCTATGATAGCAATACCGTTGCTATTTTCGTGGGCAACATACCATTATACGAAGGAGTATTACATCACTAATTCGGCAATGATCGAAATGGCAACAGCCTATGGTGAGAGTAAGCAAATAGTGTTGCCGGATGGTACATCGGTATGGCTGAGTCCAGGCTCCACCCTCACCTATCCTAAATTATTCCTGGGCAAGGAGCGCAATGTCTCTTTGAATGGAGAGGCAATTTTTAAAGTGGCCAAAGATCCTAATAAACGCCTTATCGTCAAAACTAACAATATGGAAGTGGAGGCACTCGGTACCATATTCAGTGTGGTGGGGTACCGAGATCTATCGAAAACGACAGTGACACTCGAGGAGGGAAAAGTCCGGGTAGGTATACTCGCAGATAAGCCTACTTCGTTGATCCTGGCGCCTAATGAACAAGTGACCTACGATTCAAAAGGAGGAAGTATAGTGCGACGAAAAGTAAATGCCGAACGCATAGCATTGCGCAAGGATCGCTACCTGGTCTTTCAGGAAGCATCACTAGTCGAAATCTTGCATGCTATTGAAAAGAAACATGGAGTGGTATTTAATTATGACTACACTAAATATGAGAACCGATTTTTCACCTTAAAATTTACACCCGATGAAAGTTTAGAAAGTATGCTGGAGGTCTTGAGTGAAGTGAACAAGGACTTCCATTTTAAAATAAAGGACAAAACTGTTTTTGTTTTTTAGTTCGTTAGTATAAACCCATTATGACCTTACTGCTATAATTACATGATATGGCAGGGAAATAGTACCCAATTATTTAATAACTTAAACCGCAGCTAATGTTTATGAAAAGACATTTATTAGTGTGTTGCATGTTCTTTTTGATGATAAGCGGACATGCATTAGCGCAATCAGGCATCAATATTTCGAAGAAAAATATCAGTATACGGGATGCGCTCTACGAAGTGGAAAGACAGAGCCAGCACTCCGTTGCTTTCGATGAAGGAATTCTCAACGTAGATCGGAAAATTACGTTGTCGGTTAAAAACAAGCCTTTAGCAGAAGTGCTAAATACGATTCTTGAAAATACGAACTGTACGTTTACCATCAAGAATAAGCATATCATCATCATGCGTAAAGACGCCAAGGAAGATGTGCTCACGAAAGCGATCACGGGTAATGTGGTAGATTCAATCGGTCAGCCCGTTATTGGGGCAGTGATAACCGTATTGAATGAAGATATCAGTACAGCTACAGATGCTAAAGGTAACTTTAAAATCGCTAATGTGCCGATTGGCTCGACCCTCAAAGTCTCTTATATGGGCTTCCTAACTCAAAACATTCGCGTTGGAAACAGCGACAAAATAAATATTAGGCTCCAGCAGGACGCACACCTACTGGAGGAGATCGTTGTGGTGGGATATGCAACTGTCAAGAAAAAGGACTTGACCACAGCGGTGGCAATCGTATCGACGGAAGATATCAATGAACGCCCCATAACCCAAGCGGCGCAAGCCTTGCAAGGCAGAGCTGCAGGTGTACAGGTCGTACAATCTTCGGGCGAACCTGGTGGAGGGCTGATGGTACGTGTCCGTGGGACGTCTTCATTTCAGGCGGGTAATGAACCGCTATATGTGGTGGATGGCTTGCCTATGACTAATATTGCGAATTTGAGTCCCAATGACATCGCATCTATGCAGGTGCTAAAGGATGCTTCGTCCGCAGCCATATACGGGGCACGAGCGGCTAATGGAGTGGTGGTGATCACAACAAAACGAGGAAAAGGTGGAATTCGATCATTAAGTCTTAACAGCTATGCCGGTATCTCAAAAATCGGCAATACGATCGATGCATTAAATACAGCGCAATACAAGGAGTACTTAAAAGATCTCAAAAAACAGATACCTACCACCACGTTAATACCGGAGGATGAAAATAGATATACGGATTGGAATAAGGAATATTTTGGAACAGGTATCAATCAGAGCCATCAACTGGCCTTGACAGATGGTACTGAAAAGCTACAGTATTATATTTCGGGCGGTTATATGGAGGACAAGGGAATAATAGAAAAAGCTAATTTTAAACGATACAATTTCAGAGCGAATGTAAACAACAAACAAACTGATTGGCTAAGCCTTGGATTCAGTATCGGGTATACGCGTACAAACGGAAGGACAATACCGCATAATAAAACGGCTATGCGTGGAGGTTCGATTCTTTCGGTCGTGAACACGCCCCCTTACATGCAAAAGTGGGATGCTTTCAATCCTGGCGCCTACGATGAGTTTACCTACGGTTCGCAATTTTTTTCTCCATTCCTGGCTTCGGCCTCGGACGATACGTATAGTACGTCGCGAATCGTGGGGGTGACCAATCTTGATTTCACGATTATCGACGGCTTGCATTATAAGGTAAACTTTGGTATAGATGAGGACAACTCTACTGGGGAGAGCTACTTAGCACCCGGCGCCAATGGTGAAAGTCGATCGTATAACGGGTTGTATTCGGTGTCTGCTTCCAAAAACTTTGAATGGCTTTTGGAGAACCTAATGACCTATGATAAAAAATTTGACAAGAGCAGTCTATCTGTGCTAGGAGGCGCTACCCTGCAGCGAGCATTGAATGAAGGAAATGGTGGTGGAGGTCACGATGTGTTGGGGCCTTCCTTGAACCTCGTGAATATCATTGTCCCTGACCAATCCTGGAGCAGCAAGGGCTCTTGGTCGCTACTCTCCTACTTGGCACGTGTATCATATGACTACGATGGAAAATATCTGCTGAGTGCAAATATGCGTACGGATGGCTCCTCGAAGTTTGCTCCGGGCAATAAGTGGGGTGTATTCCCTTCCGCTTCTGCGGCTTGGAGAATCTCGGCAGAACCATTTATGAAATCAACGGCAAGCTATCTGGATGACCTAAAAGTTCGGGTAGGCTGGGGTAAGACGGGTAACCAAGGAGGAATAGGTAACTATGACTGGATGGCAACCTATTGGGCGAGTCGAAACATACCGAAACCCGAAGACGAAAATCAAACCCCGGGAATGAATACAGGTCTTGCGTCGAAGGGATATAGGGGCTTGACATGGGAAAAGACCACCCAATATAATGTAGGTGTAGACGCTACGCTGTTCAACTCCCGGCTTAATTTAATCTTTGATGTGTATTATAAATATACGAACGACCTATTGAAGACTTTCTATCCTCCAGGAACGGCAGGAAGTACGTACAACATCTTGACCAATATGGGGGAAATGAGCAATAAGGGGTTAGAAATTGCTATAAATTCGAAGAATATCATTCAGCCGAAGTTTAAATGGAACTCGGAGTTTAATATCTCGTTCAATAAGAATAGGGCTGAAAATATTGGTATTACACCAGTAGAATATTATGCTACGATGTATTCCAACAATCAACCTGCCATTATTCTGAAGAACAAAAGTAGGTTGGGTACTTTCTTTGGATACCGGACCAATGGCGTTGACCCAGAAACGGGAGACGTTGTTTATCTTGATCTAGATGGCAATGGACGCATCACGCCCGAAGATAGAACAGTGTTAGGGGATGCACAGCCTTTATTTACTGGGGGCCTCACGAATACGTTTACGTATTCCAATTTTAGTTTGTCTTTGTTTTTTCAGGGATCGTATGGGAATGATATTTTCAATGCCACAAAGATGGATATAACGGGAATGCAAGATTTTAGAAATCAGTCTTTAGAAGTATTAGATCGATGGAAAAGACCTGGAATGGTCACGGATATTCCGCGGCCAGGAAATAGGGAAAACATTTGGAACTCGGATCGGTACATCGAAGATGGTTCGTACTTGCGGCTTAAAAATGTGAGCTTCATGTATGACTTTGATACCAAGGGAAGATTGTCCAAGCTGGGTATCAAGAAACTACAGCCTTACATTACGGCCCAAAACTTATGGACCTGGACCAAATACTCGGGATATGACCCCGAAGTGAATGCCTACGGGTCTAGTGCTTTGGAACTAGGAGTAGATTATGGGACCTATCCACAGTCAAGGACCTTTGTGTTGGGTATAAACGTTGAATTTTAATCTCAAAAGTCATGAAAAAAACTACATATATCGTATTAATGCTAGGGGTGATGTTATTAAGCTTTAGTTCCTGCAGTTTTCTCGATACCGAGAGCTTCGCCGACCTTGTGGGAGAGCCACAGGACAAAGTTGAACAAGAATCTGCCTACAAATCTGCAACGGATGCCCAGCGCGAAGCAGCAGGCCTATACGAGAATTTTAGGAATAATACATTTCAATTTGACTTATTTGGATACAACGATATCCAATCTGACAATTGTTATCATGGAGGAGATGGCGTACCGGGGGAAGAGATGGACGCCGTAAAGTTGAATCCGGACAATGATAAGGTTAAGATACTTTGGAATGAGTATTTTAAGATGGTGGGCGATGCGAATATCGTAATCGATAACACGCAGCTGATGGATGCTAAGCTAATCGATGAGCAGACACGGAATAAAATTGTTGCGGAAGGAAAGTTTGTCAGAGCGTATGCGTACTTGGATTTGGTCCGGATCTATGGCGACGTGCCCTTGCTCCTCCATATGATACCTGCTATGTCTTCCGAGAATCTAGAACAAATACGTCCCCTATTATACCCGGAACGTGCTGCGAAGGAAATCGTTTATAATCAAATCGTCCAAGATCTGGATGAAGCTATCCCTCACTTGCCGAGTGTATCGAAAGGAAGTAGCAATGCGACAAAAGGAGCTGCCTATCTATTATTGGCCAAGGCCTATGCCAGTCGGGGTGCAAAAAGTAGTCGAGATTATAATCAGGTGGTCGCTTATTGCAACAAAGTGATTGGAGAGGGCTATCAGTTGGTGACAGAATTTGATGATCTATGGAAGCCTGAGAACAAATTTACTTCAGAAAGCATTTTTGAGATCAATTATGAAAATGAAAGACCGAACTGGGCCTATTGGGTATTGTTTAGTGAAGCAGACGGACAGATTACGTGGAGAAGATATTGTACGCCTACGCACGATCTTATAGCAAAGTTTACGGCCAATGATAAGCGATATGAATCATCGATCGTCTATAAATCGGTCGATTATGATACCCACTATCCTAAGGGTAGATATCCAATCTCCAATAAAATAAGAAACAAGGTATCTAATATCAAGCTTCTACGCCTGGCAGATGCCCTCTTGTTGAAAGCAGAAGCATTGGTAGAGCTGAACAACATCGGCGAAGCAATATCTATCATCAACGTGATTAGAAAAAGAGCAGGATTGTCGGATATTACTGGACTTCCTAACCAGGCGGCGGCTAGGGAAATCGTTGAATTGGAACGGCAGCTGGAATTGTATATGGAAGGACACCGTTGGTTTGACCTGCTGCGAAATGATAGGGTAATTGAGGTGATGACAAAGCATAAGTACAAGGATGGAAAACTCCTCGTTCCGGTGCTAGAAGAATTTAGACTTGTTTGGCCTATTCCTCAAAACGAAAAGGATGCCAACCCAGCCTTGATTCAAAATACAGGATATTAATATTTTCACAAAGGCCTAAAATTATTTAAGAATGAAAAGGATTATATATATACCCTTGATACTGATGGTACTCAGCTTTTTTTCATGCAGTAAAGACCTGTATATGGAGAAATCTACTCCTACCATCGACTACGTCAAGACGATAGGTGACATCAAAGAGCTGTCTGTACCAGGTGCCGTGAGCTTTAGTATCGCTGTCAAGGATGAGGTGAGACCATTGTCCACATTGGAAATAGAGGTGTTGATCAATGACATCGTTGTGCAATCAAAATCTATCCGAACCAAAGGAAATAGTGCTATCGTAGAAAATGAAGCACTAGACATCCCCTTTGTGAAGGATATGGAGGATGTTGAAGATGTGGTGGTACGTTTTACCAGTATCAATGTCGATGGAGATTCGGCGATTAAGGATGTGCTTTTGAAAGCTAGGCGTCCGGTATTACCAACTACTCTTTATTATCTGATGGAAGGAAGTGGCCCTATCCTACTGACAAACTCTACTGCCGAACCATTGATATACAAGTCTGTAGAAAGCATATTTGAAAGTAAAATTTCTGGCAAGATTGCTACGACAAATACGCTTGAAGAAGCTGATTTTATCTGGGGAAAAGGGCGATACGAGAGCGAGTCCGCTATAGTAAGTAGCACAGGTGATAATATCGAGTTTGACTATACGGGTATGATCGTGAAGCAAATCATTTTTGATGCACAGACATTTTTAATCGATGTAAAGGGGGATGTTGCAACCAAAATCACCTTGAATCCGAGGAGCGATGCCAATGATAGCGAGATGAGATCTGCTATTGTGAGCCTTAAAAAGGGACAGTTTTTAGAAATCGTGGGCTTGAATATGGAAAGTAACTTCAACCCGGACTTCTTTAATCACAGTGCTTCGAGCAAGATATACGAGTTCCTGGGTGAGGATGGTGATTGGGAAATTATATACTCGCCAAAATATAAGGGGCTCTGGGTAACCCGGCTCCAAGACGAAGCGCCGACTAACTACTGGGTGGTAGGTCATGGCTTTACGACAGCAACAGCTTGGCATGATGACTATAAGCCCATTGGATGGGATTTGGAGGATTTCAAACAGGTGGCGTATGGACGTAAAATAGCAGATAATGTTTATCAGGCTACCATTTTTATCTCCAATGAACATGACTGGGGGAGTTTCGAATTTCAATTTTACTCCAACAGAACCTGGGAAGCCGTACCGGCTGAATTTTCAGCAGCTTCTATCCAGGGAGATAGCCAAGGATTTTCTATCGGCGCACCTATAGCTGGGAAGCCCGGGAAATCTATCAGTATTACAAATGCAGCAGGTTTTGTCCCAGGGTATTACAGGCTCGTGCTTGACATGACCAAAGGTGCAGAACAGGCAACAGTACATATTACGAAGGTAAAGTAAACTGCAAACATAAGTTATGCGTTAGTCATGGATTCGAAAGACTAACGCATTAGGGTAATTAAAGGACATAATATGAAATACTCATGGTGAGCAAGCAAAACACCCCTAAGTCCGCCAACTGGCAGATGAGATAAAAACATACGGCGGGAGTGCGTGCATTTATATCCATGAGAACAAATACTTATACAGATATGAAAAATAAATTGATCATTACGCTAAGCCTGGGACTGCTTCCGCTTTTTGGATGCAGCGACAATAATGTTGTGGAAATAGAGAAGGCTGAATTGCCTACCCACCTTAAGGGACAACTCTTGTACCATACCTATTCGAACTATGGCGCCAACGATTCGGAGATATTCCTATATGACTTTAGTAGTAATAAAGTTCAAAGTCTGAGCTCCGGTTGGGACATCAAGAATCCGATGAATGCACATATCTCGCCGGATGGTACCCGAATCGTATTTATGGGAATCAGCGAGGATACTGATAGTTGGGATATTTTTGTGTATGAATTGAATTCAAGCAAGCCGCCCGAGAACCTAACGTTGATTGGACAGACAAGAGATGAAGATCCGAAGTTTGCTCCTGATGGCAAACGCGTGGTCTTTAAGCAGGATTCACGTATCGTTGAAATGGATCTTACGAGCCGTAAGATAACTCGCCTATCACCAAAAGGCTATGGTATCCCCTATTATAACCACGATGGCACCAAAGTAGTGTGTACACAGGGCGATGCAGCGACGTCTTCCATTGCTATTATAGACGTCAAGTCGAAAGAAATCCAGCAAACCGTGTATGACGCCGAGGGTGTACAGGATTACTATCCGATCAATGCAGATCAGACCTCGTTTTACTATTCGGTAGGGTTGTCAAAGACCAATACGGTCGACCAGGTGTATCGAGGTTACTGGAGTGGGTTGCGCAGTTACAAACTGCCCTTTAATGCCAATGACGGAAACTATTCAGATGCCTATCCCATGGACGAGAACTGGCTGGTACTATGCAGTACACGCCCCGATACAAAGGGTGGATATGATCTATATGTAGCAAATGTCAACACAGGTGACATCTATTCCATGGATTTGTATAATACGGGTATCAACTCGTCTAAGCAACAACTAGGGCCCTGTTATTTTACGAAGAAATAATAACTTGAAATATTACCAGTTACTAAGGTCGCAACATTGTGACCTTAGTAACTATAATACGCCTATCCTACCTACGCTAATCTGTCTTATTCCATCCGCTTGGATGGAGGCGGACACCCTTCACGAGGTTCCTTTCTAATTTGCCGAAAAAGAAAAGCACATGATTAGAATGAAGATCTTCTACATCGTCCTACTCACAATGACGATCTGCTCCCCTATACGGGCGCAGCAACAGCTGACAACATATACCAATAATGGCATAGAGCAGCTGCACAAACGACTTGACACCATAATCAAAAGGGAACATATTCCTGGCTTGATGGTCGCGATTGTTAAAAAAGATAGCATCTTATTTTCTGGCGGACTGGGGTATGCAAATATTGCAGAGCAACGTCTGGTAAATCAGCGGACACAATTTCACCTGTCTTCCATCACCAAATTTTTCGTGGCTATGGGCATACAGCAATTGGTAGCCAGCGGAAAGCTCAAACTCAACGATCGTATTCGGGATATTGCTCCCGAAATCCCCTTTACCAATAGTTGGGAAGCCACTGACCCAGTGAGGGTGATACATCTATTGGAACATACCGCTGGCTTTGACGATGTGCAGCTCAATAGCATGGTGAATATCAGTGGGAAATCTCTCAGTGGCCTTGAAGCGGTCAGAGCGGTAAGCAACTCCCTTACTGTTCGTTGGAAGCCGGGCGTCATGATGTCGTACTCCAACCCAGGGTATAATGTGCTGGGATATATTCTTGAAAAGGTGTCGGGTATGCCGTGGGATAAATATCTACAACGGACGCTTTTTACGCCATTGGCTATGGACAACAGCATATTTGACCTTGATGGGCAACAGTTGCCCGGCTTTGCCAAAGGATACTCCTTTCAAAACAGCGAATACAGCCCCATGCCCTTTTATCTACTCAGTGGAAATGGAGCAGGGAGTGCATTGGTAAGCACTGCCGAAGATATGGCCAAGTTTATGCATTATCTGCTCAATGGTAATCCAGATAGTACGCTATTAAATAGTGCCAATCTGATGGAGATGGAAACAATCCACAGTACCCTAGCTAGCCGTGCGGGACTACAAACGGGCTATGCTCTCGGAAACGATTTATTTCCTAACAATAAAAAGGTGAGCTTTCGCGGGCACAATGGCAAGGGCGAAGGTTTTGTATCGTGGATATTCTTTAGCCGTGAAGCAGGTCTGGCTTATGCGATTGCCGCCAACCGTGTGGTCAACATGTGGCCAATCTCGCAGGCTATAGAGGATTTTCTGACAAAGGAGGTCGCCGCACCAAAACTGGTTGACCAGCCAATAGATGAGGACAGTATCACGCCAATGCTGGGGTATTACCAATTTATGAATCCAAAAAATGAACGCTGGGATTTTCACAAACGGATATTTGGCGGTATTGAGTTGCTAGGGATCAGCCACAACAAACTTGTTGTGAATAAAGGCGATGGGCAGATAGATTCCCTTATTCACGAAGGCCGGGGTATATTTCGCCTAAAAGGGGATATTCTACCCTCTTTTATCTTAGCGCGGGATTCGGACGACCAGCCTTTTTTTCAGGGCTATGGAAATGGCTTCTACCGCCAGGTATCATACGCTTCGGTGCTGATTCAAAAAATCCCGATCTACTTTGGATTGCTTGCTATCTTGATTTATGCGATCTATAGTTTCGTAGGAATATTCTTGAGCTTGCTTCGTAAAATGAAAGTAATCGATCTTAGTATACCCCTATTACCTACATTGGGTGCGCTATGCTTTCTATTTGCTTATCGGACTATGGGCCTAACAGATGCCAACCATAAGGAACTATTTGCTTCTGTTAATTGGACAAGTTTTTCAATCTTTGCAGGCATGTTGCTATTTGCTATTTTGGTCATTTCGAGTAGCTTTCTGCTGTATAGACGTTGGTCGCAATTGCAGCAAAGATGGGTACGTATGTTGTTTGCTTTTAATAATTTCTTTTTATGCTATCTCGTGGCACTGCTGACCTTAAACGGTTGGATTGGGGTGCCGATATGGATGATGTAGCTTCAAATTTGGCCTATAATGCGTAAATTCACAACACACAAGCACTGCTACTGTCAGTTATGATCAATATACTTACTACATTTCACGCTTTTTCGGCTGGTGCACTCTGGTTGCTCGGCACGTTGATCCTGCTTGGGGTAAATCGGACTAACGCCCGAGGAGATCGATGGTTAGGCTCTTTCTACTATATGACAGCAGGGTTATTCACCCAGCTTTTTTTGGAAGGTTTTCATGTCGAGAATGGAGCTTTGTTCCATCTGCTTGAACTGCCCCGTTGGGCCATATTCCCATGCTTTTACCTAGCAGTCAGCTATTTAGTTGAACCAACATCAACGACTAAGACTTGGGCATTGCACTTTGTCCCATTTTTGATTTTTATATTTTTTTCGATCATCTATCTGATGCCGGGGTTCTTTAATATAGCGGTTGACCCACCTCAATTGCCGCAGTGGATAGTTTTCATAATCAAATATTTCTTCTTGGTACAGAGTGTCTTTTATTGGATAGCCTGCTATCAACTTTTTAAAAAACATCAGAAAAATATTCAACAATTATCTTCGTATACGGAAAGGATCGATCTAGCTTGGCTAAAGTACCTCATGATAGCTCTCTTATTTCTAATTGTAATCCGAGGACTGGCTCTCGTATATCTAGGTATTAGTTCGCTATCACCAATTTTATATTTCATGGGTATAGTCGCTCTCGCTTATTTTGCCTTAACACAGCGTTCTATCTACACAATTGAGGCAAGTGACAATTTGATGGATGAAGCGGGTACGCAAAAAAAGAAAGCTGAAGAAAGACTTACACCTATTCAAGTGGACGAGCTTAAAAACAGCATATTACAGAAGACAGTAGATGAAAAACTATATTTGGATCCGGGTTTGACGCTCACAACCCTATCTAATCAAGTGGGGGTCAATCCTCATGATCTTTCTTACATCTTAAATAATGGGTTACGGAAGAACTTCTACCAGTTTATCAACGAATTGCGCACAGAGGAGGCTAAGAAGTTGCTATTATCTGGGGAAGCCAAGCAGCTTGATATGTTTGGAATAGCTGTACGGGCGGGCTTCAATTCAAGGACAACATTCTACAGCTGTTTCAAAAAGGCAACTGGCATTACCCCAAAAGAATATATAAAGGTAGGGAGCTCCAAGCCAACGGTATAAATTTGTTCGAACATATCGGTATGTCCTTTGCAAGATTATCTTTTCAACATTTTTAGATGAAAATAAAATGTGGGGGTGTCGTCATATGGCTTACTTATAGGAAGTGTACTTAGTGGCTTACAATAAAAAATATATTGTGTAGTTTTAAGGAATATATGGGAATCGATGTCTACCTAAGTAAAAACAGCCGTCGTTTATAGAGCGATGCATATCTACTTATATGTAACGAACTCTACCCCTTACTAGAAATAAACACAGGATCCCATTGCTCAAAACCCTAAAAAAAATGATTGTAGTTAAAGTAAAGTATACTGTAAACGAAGCGTACATAAATGCGAACAAACAACTGATAGAAGAGTTTTTGACCGATTTCAGAAGCTTGGACAGCTCTCGTTTTTTGTATTCTGTTTTTCAAACCGAAGACGACAGCACATTTGTCCATGTCTCGCAATACGAGGATCAAGATATACAGCAGAGCATATTGGGTACTCCTAGTTTTCTTCGCTTTCAAGCGCAACGAGATAAAAACCTGACGTCCGCACCGCATATCGAAGTGCTCAAATATGTAGGTGCTTCTAAGGAAGTCTTTTAAAATCCACTTATGGAAACCACAGCGTGCACACTCCAGATGGCTATTGCCCCATATAAGGGGCAATAACATTGAAAACGAGAAGTCGATGAGCGCTATAACACCTGTATGGCTATGGCGTGCTGGTCTTTTTTTGAATGCTTAACATCTGATCTACGCATATGGATAAGTTGCATATTCTTCCCGAGAAAATCCTCGCTAAATGAATTGTTGGAAAAGGAAACTTCCCGACATCCGTCCAAATAGAAATTGACTTTTCGATAATATGGCTCATAATCGTAGGTGCGGACGAGTTTGTTATCATGGAAGGCCAACCCCTTGACCGATCGAGCGAAAAGGATAGCATAGTCGAAGTGCCTAAATTGATTGTTGTATATCCTGATATTCTCATGGTAAGGTCGGGCATCTATACTTTTGGGCTTGACGGATGGTGTAATGGATATAACCGCTTCGCCCCAACCCCAAGGATAATCGGATATATTGTCACCGGAGGTATAACAGTTTTCAAACATATTGTTTTGAATCAATACATCGCGTACGGCTCCCGATTCATTCCATAACTCGATATCGCCTTCAATCAATATGGCGGCACCAGCGGTATTAAAATAATTGTTCTCTATGCGTACGGTACCGGGAGAGGATACTAAAATAGAGCGGCCCCTATTTTTCTTCAACATACGGCAATTACGAACGGTTAGATTAGCAGTCTTATCCTTATTTTCAAGCAGATCCCCCACCTTTATTGATTTTCGGATATTTTTGGAAAAAGCTATCCGATAGTTAGCGATATGTCCATCTGGACCGTAGATGGTCTGCTGATCGATGACGGATAGTACATTGGTCTTGACCATGGTAGTGGTATCTAATACCCATGCTTGCTCACCTGATACAAAACCGATGTAACGACCATTTGGGGCTACCAAGACGCTGCTATCGCCTTCAATAGCTACGACATTGGCATACATCCCGTGAATATTCATGTAGTCATCGCCTGCTCCAGAGACCTCGCAGTTATCAAAAAGAATATCGCCTTTGCAACCATTGAAATGGGTAGCATCAGCAATGGTACTGAAAGCCCTCCCTTTGGCGGAATTGGTAATAATGTCGACCTTTTTAAGACTTATATTTTCGCTTTTGTATCCACTGACACCACAACTAAGGGTATGGTATATGGTTATATTCTCGAGAGCGACATCCTTGCTTTGCATTATCAAAATGCCATCAGCAATATAGCGCCCATGAAAAAAGACAATTTGGGAGCCTATTACGGGGTTATAGGCTGGCCTCGTATGAAAACGCAGCGAGCCGTCTGTATTCTGTGTGACCTTAGCTTGATAGAAGTCACGTCCCAATGGATTGTCACGGGTCTGATAGGCTATATCCAAACGCTTGGGTTCGTATATGTTGGTATATTCACTAACGATTGGCTTGCGCCACCCCTCTCCTAAGAAATAGACGCTATCGCGCACGATTTCAAACGGATACTTATCACCGTCGACCTGGATGTCTACATAGGTATCGGAGAGTCCTACGATGGTGCCTTGGGAATTGTAGGGTCTGTCCCAATCAATGACTAGGTTTTGGATGCGGACGTTGCTGGATTCTGTTAATTTGAAGGGAGTGACCTGTCCATGAAAGATGAACTCTGCCCCCTGTCCGTCTATGATGAGATTTTTTTTGTGCTTAATATCAAATGCAATAGTGGTGATGTCCTTCCCATCAAAGCAAGAGGTCCCAAAAAAATCATATCGTCCCTTCTCCAAGACCAACTGAATGGAATCTGTTCCAAAATCACGGGATAAAAAGGCTTTGATCTGCGGGATGAGGTTTTGCATGGTGTTGGGGTAGACGCCTATGGACCTACCAGTGATGACTCTTGTACTAGCAGCTTGTGCAAGCAAGGGGAACACGAATAGAAGGACAAAAATAGTGTTTCGCATGGTTCGTAAATTTAGGATTGTCCAAAAATAGGTCAAATCGCCTCCATGCAGGGTATTTATATGTATATGAAGGCTTCTTTTAAGAAAAATGAATCATATATATATGGACTTGGAACCATTATGTACTTGCTTTAGTTAAATAATACCTATTTTTAATATGACCTAACTGACCGAATGATGAGGAACATTTGTATAGCTCTACTCCTATTATTATATAGCCTACCGCGCATCCTACTAGCACAGGACGAAAGGAAAATACGCGATTTCGTCCAATTGAATAAATATGATGGACTAGAAAGTAACCGTATAACAGCTATCCAAGATGATAAATTTGATAGGATATGGATTGGGACGGACAATGGGCTGAGCATCTATGATAGCAAGACAGCTAAGAAGGTACAACACTATATGGGTGTGTGTATCACCGACTTGAAGGAAACTCCTGAAGGCATGCTCATCGGCAGCTCAAAAAGCACGACCATGTATGATTACAAAACGGGGAGATACCAAAGTATCCAATATGACGGCTACGATATCAAATACGTCAAATTTGTGGAGATAGACAAAAAGATATTCGGATATGTGGATGGAGAAATCGTTCAATTGGAAAACGGAAAATGGAAATCGTATAAAAGAGGGGTTAATTATAAAACGGTACGTGAGGATAAATTTGGCTTTGTATGGGCTGTAACCGACTATAAAATAGATAAATTAGATAAAGGGCTTACTAAAATAGAATCCTATTCTCTGCCGGTGAGTGACCACTCGCAAGCAATCGTATATTCGTTGTTTGCGGATAGTAAGGGTATGGTGTGGATAGGCACACGGAAGGATGGACTATTTAAATATAACAGGGCACTGAATGGCTTCGTACGCGAAAATCTGCCACAAAGACCTGGACTATCCATCGAAAATATTGGCAGCTTGGGCGAAGATCAATGGGATAGGCTGTGGATTGGACACAATCGAGGTGTGGTGGTGCTGGATGCCAATAATTCTGCATTCTACGAAAACATACTCGAAACATCTGATAATAAGGCGTTGAATACCACCGTCACTCAGATATATCGAACAAAAAAGGGGGCGATGGCATTGGGATCGTACTTTACGGGATTTTTCCATATTCCCGGAGAGGAGTCGCCATTTAGCATGATCAGCTTGACGGGCAAGCACTTGACGCACCTCAATGTGACTGCGAATGGAATGGTGAAAGACCATAAAGATCGATTTTGGATGGCGACCAATTTTTTGGGGGTGAACATCTTTGATTCCACTGGCAAATTTGTGGAGCAGATCAACCAATCTAACGCTATACTAAGCAACAACATTATCGCGCTAACGACTGATGAACAGCACAATGTATGGGTGGGATCGCTATCTAATGGGCTTTTCAAGATAAGCCCCAATAATAAAATCGAACGCTTTAATAGTGTGGGTGTGCAAGCTGCGCAACTATCCTCGGACGCTATCCACTGCTTGCTCAATATCGATGCAAGCTACCTGGCCGTGGCTACCAACAACGGAATCGACCTATTAGACAAACGGCAAATGACCTTTGAGAATATCTTGCACAAAAAGGAAAAAGACTTTGCTTTCATCAAGCTCTTGCGATATCAAGACCTGCTGTGTGGCGTGACAACAAACAGCGTGCACTACTATGACCTTAATACAAAAGCAGTCAAAACGATACTCCTCTTTGAGAACATCGAAAACATGTTCATCCAATCCGCCTGTATGACATCAGGAGGTGTGCTCTATCTAGGTTCTACAAATGGTAAGCTGTTCAAACTGGAGGGCAGTAAGCTGGTATTACAACCTTATGAAGCCGTCATCGGAGCGAATAGTATCGTCGGTATCCAAGAGGACGAGCATCGCAACATCTGGATCACGGCAGGAAATAAAATCCATCAGATCCAAAGTGATAAAACTTTTCGGTCATATGACCTGCGAAGCATGATGGGAACAAAAGAATTCAATATCCGATCGGACTATAGGGATGACAAAGGCAATCTGTACTTTGGGACCTATGATGGGGTACTGACCTTCAACCCCGCACACTTTACTACTCCATCATCTGCGAAAGCCGAAAAGGCATTACCTAAAATATTTCTGGGTGATTTCAGGGTGTTCAATAAAATAGTAAATATAGACTCTTCGTCTATATTGTCTGGCCCGATACAGACACTTGATAAAATCACGTTGGAAAATAACGAAAATTTTATTGGATTCGACGTGTCTATCATTGACTATAAAACGGTTGATAAGATACCTTATACCTGCTACTACAGACTCCGCAACTTGGACGACAATTGGTATGAAATGAATGTAAATGCCAGTGTGGTATCTTTCACGGGATTACAAACGGGAGACTATGAGTTTGAACTTAAACTAGAGGCGATGAATGGTAAGGTACTGGATTCAAAGATAATAGAAATACAAGTGAAGCCGCCTTTTTATTGGACTACTGGGATGAAAATCTTGTATGTGTTGGTATTGCTAGTCTGTGTTGGGCTGGTGAATAGGTTCGTGGCGAAGCAAAAAGCTGCAAAGAATGCCATTAGAATGGCAGCCAAAGAAAAGGAAGATTTGGCAAAACTGCACACTTCAAAACTAAATTTTTTCACTTATATAGCACACGAATTCAAAAACCCACTATCGATTATCTCTACTTTGCAAAAAGACTTGTTTCCGATGAATGACAAAGCGGATAGCGATACCGCGATATTTAAACGATCGATCGTAAGGCTGGAATTTTTGATCGGTCAGCTGCTGGACTTCCGGGAATTGGAAGCGAACTACGTACAGCCGCAGTGGAATAGATATCATATCACAGAAATCTTAAAAAGCATTATTAACGCCTTCTCTCCTATTTTCAACGAGCGGAATATCAAATTCGTGCTGAGAGACCAACTGGAACATGGCACCGTCATCTTGGACAGAAACAAAATGGAAATGTTGATTGGTAATATCATCGGCAACATCCTAAAAACGACGGCTGACGACGAGCTTGTATATATTGATGCTGAAATGACAACGGAGGGGCTGAGATTGAAGTTTACAGCGAAAACCTCTTTTCTCCAATCCGAAAATGCGAATTTATTCTTGACACAGGGTGATGAAATACCCTATACTGAGCAAATTTTAAAAGCGGACATCGCGCAAGCCATAATAGACAGCCTTGTGAAGTTATTGAAATACCAAATCCAATATCAAACGGACATGGACCAAAGCATATTGACGCTAAGCATACCGATATTGAGTGAAGACGATGTCAAAATAACAAATCATATCTTGAAGACGTCGGTATTAAAGGGGTTGGTCGAGAACTCTCAATATTTAAACGATCATGGCCACACATTCCCCATATTGGATAGTCAACAGATGGCCTTCACGCTATTGATAGTAGAGCCATCTAATGATTATAAAATCATCCTCAAAAGGAAATTGCAACCTTACTATAAGATCATTACCGCGAATACGGAGAAAGAGGCTATCATCATGCTGAAATCACAACAGGTGGATCTTATTATCGCAGAAGGGATACTGGAGGGGAGCGATAACGTACACTTCGTAACTTACTGTAAGGAAAGTGAGAAGACCAAACATATCCCAATATTGATTATCAGCCAAAATAACGACCCTCAGTTCAAATTAGATGTATTCTCCTCGGGCGCAGATGCGTATATGATCAAACCGCTAGATATGCAAGAGCTGTTACTGCGTATACAGAATATGTTAAAAAGTAAAGATGTTTTGAAAAAATATTACGAGGGCTTCAAAAATCTACCCGTCGAACAAAAGAACTTGAACAATGCAGACGAACTTTTCGTAAAGGAAATAACAGACTATATATACAATAATCTTGAAGATTCTAACCTTTCGGTAAATCAAATGAGTAAGCATTTGAATATCAGCCGAACACAGCTGTATTTAAATATAAAACGAATTATGGACATGACACCGTCATCACTGGTGCTAAGTATAAAGATGGATCAGAGTAAAATCTTATTGAAGACTACACCGATGACATCTTCGGAAATATCGCTGAAACTTGGCTATTGCAGTCCGAATCATTTCAGTAAGCAATTCAAGGATCACTTCGGCGAGTCGCCTACTGAATTCAGAAAGAAAGTGGAGGTAAATTGATACGTAAGAAGCCGATCCAATAGGAATGGATCGGCTGTATATGCTAACGAACAATATTCAATGTGCGGACCTCATCGCACCAACCGGCTTCGGGATTGATAACTTGAACTGACCAATATAGTGTTGCCTTTTGACCAATCTGAATGTCAAATCCTGCTAGTATCTGATCCAAATCGGTCCCGGTGATATAGAAATCTCGCTTGATACCGGTGGGTAGTTTTATCGCATCGTTTATACTGGACTTGTCTTTGCTGAATAAGAGATTAAAGTCTATAAAATTACGTTTGCTCGCCCAATTGAAACGGTAGAGGGAATCCATTTTGGCTCTATTGATGGTGACAAGGGTATCTTGTATGGGATAGGTCAATGTCACGGGCTGCTTACCTACTTCGTAGAAATCATTTTCCTTTTTACAACTTAAAAGGGTGACTATACCAAGGGTGGTAAATAGTAAAAGTACGTATGTAGTTCTTTTCATAACTTGTTAGTGATTAAATGCGCCTATATTATTGGTAGTGGGAATTGATTTGCCCCAAAAGTCATGGCTATGGGGGTATATGGTTGAATTGGCGATGGAAATACCAGCCGCAATACAAGGTGACCCCGCCCCCAACTGCAAGCCTTGTAAGATCTGATCCTTATCTACTAACTTGCTGCCGCTGAGAAATTCGGACACTAACTGTACAAACTTAGGGTCGACGTGGATATTGCCTGTATCGAAAATAGGATCGCTAGGTGTATTGGTGTATCCAAACACATTGTTGTTCTTGAACACGATGGATCCGCTGGGATCAAGTTGGCCTACGGTCAATCTATAAAAGTCGTTGGCTACGGCTGTGCTGTTGTAAAATATGTTGTTCTCAAAAATCAAGGACTGTGGAATATTGGTATAGCTGTCGAAGGTTAAGGCGACATTATCTGCATTTTGGGCTGCAGATCGGGTCTTAATAAAGGTATTGTTATGAAAATGGGCATCTTTGACGCGTCCTACAATATCGATGGTAGAGGCTAGGACTTTGCCATTTTCCTTGAGATAGTCACGTGTCCCATCATTGATGCTGATATTGTATCTAAAGATGGTACCTGTAGACTCCGCATATCCATTGTTGAACCCGGCGTCGGCCGGGCACAACAAGAAGGCACCGCCTACATTGTTGTAGCTAATGTTGTACTCGAAGAGGGTATGCTGTGAATTTTGATCGCAATCAAATGCCTGCCCATCCCAAGTCGCCTTATGATCTTGTACGATATTGTACCTGAACTGGGTATGGTCGCTATGGATACACCATATGGCAGCGGCGGCTTCAGCGCGAAAGGGAATCCCGTCAGGCGAGAAGTCACCGGGAGCACAATTGAATACCTTGTTCCGTTCGACAAGGGCGCCATCGCAACTATTGATAATAATCTGGTCGCCTGGTATATTTTCGAAGGTATTGTCGCGAATGATGAAGTTGGTATTGGCTTTCCGTCGGGCTCGATCGCCGGTAGAAACCCAGCCCGTGATACCATCTCGTTGTGAATTGGATAGGGTACAATTTTCTATCCAAACTTTATTGAAAGAGGATGGCTGATTACCGTCTAATACATTATAATAAAAGATAGCCGAACCTCCCCCGCCCAAATGGTGTGTCTTGGTGCCATATACATCCGTGACAATACAGTCACGGATAATAATGTGATTCATAACACCACCTTCGATCTGATTGGCGACGAGGCGTATGCCTACAGATTTGGGTCGGGGCACCGCGCCTTTGTTGGTGACCTTAAGCTGGTGTAACTCCCAATATTGAACATTATTAACCAAAATAGCCTCGTCGACAATACCACCCCCATTAATAGTAGGCAATGGATCTGACTCGTCTCCATAACTGGTGATTACAATGGGTGCAGCTTCCGTACCGCTCCCTTTTAGAACTAGCTGACCATTGAAGGAAGATCCTCTTTTTATCAATATAGTATCTCCTGGATTCCAAATCTTCTCGTTGATGATGTCGATAGATTTCCATGCCTGTGCAGGGGAATGTCCGGTATTGTAAAATTTACCATTATCTGGATCGATATAATATCGATGGGGGTACGACTGCTCCGCTACTGGCTGCGGGACGTCTATTAATTTATCTTCCTTGCAACTGAGGAGCAGGATGAGGAGTAAAAGCATAAGATTAAATCTAGGTTTTAAATATGTTTTCATCTATTTCGGTAATAATGGGCATAAGCTCGAACGGTATTCTTGAGCTTATTGCACTCGGTTAATAATCGTATTATCCTTAAATGACAAGTGATCGAGTTAATCATATTGTCCCGTGTGTCGACATAACGCGTTTCAAAAGTTTACATCACTTATTTTCGATTCATGATGCATCTAACCGGACATCCTCTATTTTCAACACCTGGAACAACGCTATAGCCTTGGAAATAAATATCGTCTACATCGTTGTATAGGGACATCAGGGTAGCCTTGGACTTGTTGTCATCCATTGCAACTTCGCCCCAAGCATAATTGATTCCTTTGAGATATGGAGTAAGTGTCCAAAAGTAGGCTACAGGATTGGCGGCATCGATTCCAGCGTCGATAGTAGGGACGCCTTCATGCCAGAAATAGCCTGAGGGCACGATATTCATCTTTGAGGAATTGGTGATATTGACCGTATTCTTCCAGTACATGGGGTCTTTGACAGTTAGCCCCGCGGTATACTGTCCTAGGTATAAGCGTAACTGCTCCAATTCGGACATGGAGGGTAAATGCCAGCCGTCGGGACAAACACCCTGCACCTCTTCTCCGGCGAGAGAGGCTTGCTTTGCATCGTCCCAAGACAGACGCGTAGCGGTAGCCCAGGTATAGTATGCACCGGCTAGCTTATTGTATACTTCACTACTTGTCCCGGCCCACTTGGCGGCAAATGGAAATGCGGTGTTGTCAGCATATACTTTCGCTCGTAAATTTTCACGCATAATGGTCATTAGGCTCCCATCTTGAAGGACATACTGATTGGCGTTGTAGACCTCATTGTCCCGTGCATCGGTAAAGGACTCGACCGTAAGAACAGCGTCAAAATAACGCCAAGAGCTCTGTACATTGCCGTTGTGGCTTTGCTCTACTTTCCAAAAATATCGACCGATACTGTTGAACTGTGGACGAAGCTCCTTCAGTACAGCCAGAAAATCTTCATTGCGTATCTTCAAAGAATCTAGGTGTCCCATATCCATCTCTACTGCATTCTCGAAATGCATATCGGTGTCAAACATAATTTTGTAAGTAGCATTGGATCGGGCCTCCCAGGTAAAATTCAACGTGTCATTGGGCTTGAAGTAGTCAATCTTGACGGAAGCACCATCTATGGGAAATATAGGTCTTGCCCAATCGGCTTCGACATACGCGACATCGTCCTTGCAGGAATATACGCCCACCAATAGGCCTAATAGCGTGATATAGTTTATAAATCGTTTCATGATGTTTCTATTTTAATAACCTGGATTTTGGTCGCCTTCAAATTCGGGATTGGCATTCATTTCCTTTTGAGGGATGGGCCATAGGTAATCCCGTTTGGCATTAAATGAACGTTGATCGATGACAATGGGTTCATATTGCCAATCTGCGGTCACATTGCCATTGGAATACCATTTCATCTTAGACACGTCCAAGCCAACAGCATCTACCATGACTCGCTCGGCTATCTTCCAACGTCTGATATCAAACCAACGCTGTCCTTCGTTGAAAAGTTCAACCCTACGCTCATTACGGATGATGGTGCGCATCGCTGCCTTGCTTAAGTTGGGCATGGCTGCACTAAGCTTGATCATACCTACTCTACTTCTTATTTGATCAATCAGTGGGTAAGCAGCTGCAGGCCCGTTCAGCTCATTCTCGGACTCGGCCCATGAAAGCAGGACCTCAGCATAGCGCATAATAATCTTATCACTGCCATCGTTCTCGGTATTGGCGATATACTCATCAGCACCTTTTTTGGGTCTAAAACCACTGAGGTTGCCCCAGCTCGCCGGTACCCAATTAGCCTGATACCTACTCTGTGCAACTAATCTATATTCTGATCCAGGACATAAAATAGATAGATGCAACCGGGGGTCACGATTGGTAAACGGAAGATTGGGATTGTAGGTTGGATCTTTCGAAATCACACCGCCACCGTCGATCGCTAAGTCTTTTACCGGCAAACCATTTGTAGTAAAGAAGCTCTCCACCATAGGCAATGTGGTGTGAAATGAATTCCAATGATACCAAAGCATAGTCTGATAACTGGATTTCAAGTCCTTGGCATAGTTTATTTTAAAAATAACCTCCTGATTGGTCTTGTCATTGATTCCGGCATCTAGAAACAGCTTCGCAAAATCTGGATACAAGGTGTACCCTAGGTCTCTAATCTTGGGAGCCAGTGCGACTACAGCCTCATTGTCATCTGTATACTGGGCTACTTTCAACTGCAACATGATGGCGGCTCCCTGGCTGGCATATTGACCGCCGAAGCTATGGGGCAGATTGTCTGCCGCGAAGGTCAAATCTGCACCTATAAAAGTCAAAACATCGCTAATTTCCTGACGGGGTGGATTTTCTAATGGCGAGTTTTCGTCCAAAATGGGGAGCCTGCCATACAGGGTCAACAACTCGTAATAGAAGTAAGCCCTTAAGAAGCGTGATTCTGCAAGTAGTGACAATTTGTCGGATGGGGTAAGTTCACTCTCTTGTACGCCTCTAATCAAACTATTGGCCCTCGAAATCCCTAACCAATTTTTATTCCATTTGTATTCTGCCAACCAGCTGTTGGAGGTCTGGGTTCCTTTTGCAAATTCAGCTGAATTTTCCCATGTATTGGGATTAAATGAATTGTCGCTCATATTTTCAAAAGAGTATGGAAAGATGTATACCGGACCATCGTCGTATAGGCTATTGTAGATACCTGCCATCAAACTTCGGGCTTGATCGACATTTGTCAGAAATGTCTTTGGAGATACCTTGTCAATAGGTACAGTGTCTAGATAATCTTTACAGGAGTGGAAGCCTAATGAGATTAGACTGCACAATAATATATTTAAATAATTCTTTTTCATCTGTATATAATTTGTTTTTCATTTGTGATGAAGCTATCAGATTTATTAATCCCACTATGTGGTTTGAAAAATCATGATGGTTTCATCTGTTTGTTTTTTTGATTTTATAGTTATCAGATGGAACCATGGATGATTAACGTAATTTCGACTAGGTATATCTAGCTATCATTTAATCAATTCAGGTTCATAAGCTTAGAATGTTAGATTTAAACCTCCAGTAAATGTCTTTACTAATGGATAGTCATAAATATTGGTATTGCTCTTGCCGGATCTTTCAGGATCAAACCCCTTGAACTTGGTGAGCGTAAATATATTCTGCCCGCTGATAAAAAGGCGAAGCCCTTTGAGCTTTATACGTTGGAGTATCGGATCTGATAAGGTGTATCCAAGTTCAATGTTTTTTAATCGGAGATAGGATAAATCCTCGACATAGTAGGCGGATTTGATACTGGAACGCTGACTGTCGATATATACTCGTTGATATGTATTGTTGGGTTTTTGGGGTGTCCAGCGATCGATCATCCAACCGGCTGTGTTGTAGTTATTGAAAAATGGGGATACAAGCTCGCCTTGACTCCACCCTTCACCACCTAAGACTCCCTGAAAAAAGGTGGTGACATCAAATTGTTTGTACCTAGCGCCTAAGCTAAACGAATACAGCATATCGGGATTGGGATT
Source organism: Sphingobacteriaceae bacterium DW12 (assembly GCA_000783305.1). GTDB lineage: Bacteria > Bacteroidota > Bacteroidia > Sphingobacteriales > Sphingobacteriaceae > Sphingobacterium. Next base: position 25,616 of record JROE01000002.1, read on the forward strand.
ACCAAGGGCTACACGGTCATGGTCCATGTCGATAATCCCATCCTTATTTTGATCTTTAAATCTAATATCGCCAGGTGCAGCAATCAATCCTGAATAGGAGTTTACCACTGCGCCATCTGAATCAAAAGTGGTGAGGTGCTGATGTATCTCGGCTTCATTTTGATAGATGCCTTCTGTCTCGTAGCCGTACAGGGTGTTGATAGGAAGTCCCTCTTCTAGCAATAAACCTGTCGTACTGTTTAGGATACGAGGTTGATCGCTCAGGGAGAGAATCTTATTCTTATTGAACGATAGTATTACATTACCGTTGAGACTCAAGTCATCATGAATCTTCTTGTTGTAACCGAGAGATATCTCGAGACCTGTATTCTTCATCCTTCCGGCATTCTTCCAAGGTGTCTCCGTAAAACCAAACGTACTGGATACAGGGAGCTGCATCAAAATATCATCTGTCTGCTTTTGATAATAATCGATGCTGAACTGGAGGCTATTGAATAAGGATAGGTCTAAACCTATATTTCTCTGCGTGGTGGTCTCCCAGGTCAGGTCTTTGTTGGCAATATATGATGTGGCCGCTCCAGTATACTCTTTATCATCCCAGATATAATTGGATCCGCCAATCGATAAAATATCAATACCTGCATAGGAGCTCCATATCTTTTCATTGCCCAGCTTGCCCCATGAAGCCCTTACCTTCAACTCGTTGATCCAATCATAATTATCTTTGACAAACGCTTCTTGTCCGATACGCCATCCACCAGAAAATGAAGGAAATAAACCCCACTTTTTGTCAATGGCAAATTTGGAAGAGCCGTCATAACGCAAATTGGCCTCAAACAAGTACTTATCGGCGTAATCGTAATTAAAGCGACCGAAAAGGGATAGATTAGTTACTTCCGTCTGCCAGGAGGAATTCTTTTGGGTGGTGGGATCACCGACCTCCAAACTTGGCAGATTAGCGGTTAATCTTTTTCGTTCGGTCTGGTAATACTTACCCTCCCATTTACTTTGTTGGCCCCCGGCCAAAAACTTAAAATGATGCTTCTCCCGTAGGTTGAACCAATACGATAGGGTTGCAAAACTGGAAAAATTTCCATGTCTATAGGTGCTCTCTCTAATTTCAGACTCTCTATTATTATTCCTTCCGATGGTCTGCTCCCCGTTGGATCCTGTCTCGATGGCATATAGATATACATTGGGTGCATAAGTCATGGTAAAATCCTGTGACCGATCATAATTGGCGGCAATATCCATCACCAAGCGATTGGTGAAGAATATAGATCCTTGTACATTGGCGTTAAAGTTTTTTAAATCACTTTCACGCTTGCCCCCTTCTTCTAGGACAGCATCGTCATAAAACCAAGAAGTCCATCCATAGCCTTCCATCTTAGCAACCACAGTGGGATGCATCTGTACAATGCGTGCTAAAGTGGAGCCCGAGCCGGAAACGCGATCGATCTGAGGGCCGGAGTATCCTGCAAAATTGGACGTTATCTTTACTTTGTTGTCAAAAAAATTACTGACGGTATTTGCTCTGAAATTGTACTTGCGGTAGGAAGTGCCCTCGAGTATCCCCTTTTGATCCATGACACCACCCGACAGGGTATAACTTGCATTTTCATTGCCACCGTTGATCTTGACGTAATGATTTTGCAGAGTAGCGGGTTTGAAGTAGAAATCTGCCCAATTACGATCGGGATATAGTGCGAGGTCCTCTCCTTTTCTAAAGTGATCGATATAATCTTGATTGTACTGTGGTAGTTTATTGGAATTGAGCAGGGCTTCATTGTACAACTCCAAAAAATCTACAGACCCCAAAAGCTCTGGATACCTGGTGACCTGTTGAACGGAAAAATAGCCATTGTACTCGATGCTGGCTTCGCCCTTTTTTGCTTTCTTGGTGGTGATCAAGACAACACCATTGGCTGCCTTATTTCCATAGATTGCAGCAGATGCAGCATCTTTGAGGACGGAGATGTTGTCTATATCTTTAGGGTCGACTTTGTCAAAGGAGGACTCGAAACCATCGATAATAATTAAAGGTGAGGCATTGTTGAGCGTACCTATTCCACGGATGACAACCTCACCTGCATCGGCACCGGGGCGACCCGAATTCTGGGTGACCTGCACGCCAGTGACCTTGCCTTGTAAGGCCATGGATACATCCGTCAAGGGCCTATTCTTAAAATCAGCAGTAGAAACAGTTGCAATGGCACCTGTTACCTTAGCTTTACTAGTGGTACCAAAACCTACAGCGACAGCTTCGTCCAGTGCGATAGCAGTCTCTTCCAATTCTACGATTAGGGGCTTTGTGGCTTCTGTAATAGTGAGTGAGGCTGTCGTAAACCCCATATATGTGACCTCTAACTGGTCACCTATTTTGCCAGTGATGGCAAAAATACCCTCTTGATTGGAGGTCCCGATTTGGGAGGTACGGAGATTTCGGATAGTCGCCCCTGCAATTTCCTTCTTGGAAGTGGATAGCACTTTACCACTAAACGTCTGCACTTGGGCTTGCTGAGCAAATGTGAAGGCTAAGCTCAAACCCAGTATTAACGTAAGCATAACGATGCGTAACACATGTTGTCGAATTAATATCATAAGTTTAAATTGGTTAATTGTTCAAATGTAATGAGGAGCCGTTTAGCGGTCGTATATGTTTGTACTAATATCTGCAAGATTTATGGGTAAACCCGACAGGCGCTTTTGAATTAATCATATATATATGACTATTGAACATATCTGTATATATGCAAAATGCAACCTTTGGACTTATTAAGTGCTGGCTATTAGGTAATACAGGATGAGAGTTAAAAAAAACGCTTGGAGATATCCAAGCGGTAAACTAAATCAACAAAAGTGAGAATACAGACCTGTACTAGAGTAAGGAATGGTCTGGTACTGGAATTACTTCAATTCAAACTTAAACTTGTCATAAGCTTCCTTTCGCTCGGAGAGGTGCTTGGTGGAGGGCGAAATACCGAATAATGGTGAATACGTGCGAATGCCTATCGTCTTGCCATCGGGGAAGAACTCGAGTATACGAAGCCAACCATCGCCACCATTTCCTTCCCAACCTCCTCCAAGGGTCTGAACATTGAACATCATCTGGTGCACTTGCTGTCCATTTTCGTTTCTATCGATTCGATAGGAGACATTGTCTTCAAATTTGCCATTTCCATCTGCGGTGTGTCCGCAGATGACCAATTGGATGTTATTCGATTTGCTGACCAATTTTTCCCACACCTGCTGACCGTTGTTGCCCGGATGAATTTTGTACGGGTGATGGTCGAGGTGCTTGGCTTTGGGCCCATTAGTGAGATAGGCATGGGTCATAAAAATAACCTTATGCTTGCTATAGGTAGGATTATCTGTCAGGCTACGGCACCACTCCAGTACCTCGTCCCGAGGGTGAAACTCTGTAGTAACCACCAGAATGGGATCCCAATTGTCCAGCTTAAATTCGAAAGCAGCATTTTCGATTGTAGCCCGTTGTTCCCGATTTGGAAAATTGGCTACCAAATGATCGCGCCAAGTGGAATTACGTTCAAAAGGAAAGTAGGTTGGGAAATGGGTATTCCCATTTTCAGACTTAGTATAACCGTAATCATGATTCCCCAAGGATACGATATAAGGCACCTTATTGTCCAAGCGCTTAAAGGAACGTGAGCTGGACTCCCACATCTCTCGACTGGTCTGATTGGTCATTTTGCGGTTCATGGATATGTTATCATTTTGCTCAACTAAATCTCCAGTGCACAATACTCCTTTTATATTGAGTGCATTCAAATTATGTGCAATCCATGCAGTGGTGAGCTCCAAGATAGGCTGATTGATATCGTACTTGGTATAGCTTTGGGGATCCCCCAAAAGAATAAAACTATTGGACTTGGGATTTTCTAATGTTTGGGGGTCGGCTAAATGTTGGCCGTATGCAATAGTATACATCAAACTAAAAAAAACAATGCAAATTCTTTTCATATTATTATCATTTTATGGTTTATTAAATTGGTCTCAACAAACTACCAGTCAGCTGTAATATAGATTATCATCAGTTGATCCACCCTTGATTTTGCTTAAGATTACTATTCATTTCCATCTCGGAAGCAGGAATGGGCCAGGTCCAATTCTGATCTCCTACCCACCGATAATTATAGGTGGCAGTACCCCAGATTTCGGTCATCCCGTTGCCTTCTTTGAACTTCTTCCGTTTCCATGTCCCCCAGCGGAACTCATCAAAGTAAAGGTGGTCTTCGAATGGTAACTCCCAATAGCGCTCACTGCGAATACGTAAACGAAGATCTGCGACATCTTTCACCTGTGTGTAACTATTGGAATTCAACAATTGGGCTAGAATCGGAAAGTAGTTAAAGGTAAAAGTAGATAAAGAATTTGATAGCGGCTCCATCACTCTCACGTATGCTTCAAGCGACCAGCTTCTCAACATGAAGTGGCACTCTGAGGCAAAGAGAGATTGAACGTGTAACATTGGAATTAACGAGGTTCTGCAGGGGTAAGTGATTTCATTAGGCAATAAAGATAGATTGTCGTGAAAAACTGTAAATAAGATATTTTACACTAGTTGTTAAACAAATATATGAAAAGTATCTCTAATAAGGTAGGAGTTATCAGAGATACTGTATTGTGCATCCTCGGCAATAAGATTAATCTGCCTTTGGACTAGCGATTTGTGCAAAGAAGTCCTCTATTGCTTGTCTATCTATATAAACTATCTCGTGCATGCCTTGCGCAATGTGCTTAATTTTCAAAAATTTGGACCGTAATACCTCTGCTGAATAAGTGTGCCGTTCGGGATTCACCTTATTAGTCTTTCCGAGATTGACATGTGAATCAAATTGACCGATGAAGGTATTGTCCATTGTTAAATTGTTGGTGGATGCCTGTAGATCAAAGCTGGACTTTTGCTGTGCAATAAACATGTTTTCAAAAATCTTGGTTTGATCGGCGTATCCACCCCAGGAATCTGACGTCAATACAGAACGATGCACGTTGTCAGCACTTTTGGGTCCAGCATAGATAATATTTCTATATATGGATGTCTCCTTCGCCGGACCTGCAATATGAATGGATGGTGAAAACATACCTATCCGGGTGGGCCGGGTTCGATTCCCGTCATCTATGCTCAAATTGTACTGTACGCGAGTGCCGATATTACCGATTTGATCCTGTGATTCACCAGAATTACATATCAACACGAAACCGCCTGCATTGTGGTGGCTATAGTTGTATTGGATAACCGTATTCCGACAGTTGTAATCTGAATCAAATCCTTGCGCATCCCAAGGGGCATTATGTCCAGTGACTTCATTAAATTGGATGGTGGTATTGTCGCAGCTCCAAGGCCAAAATCCTGCCGCAGCTTCGGTTTGAGGTAGCGTCTCTGGGCAGTCTACCATTTTGTTAAATTCGATCAATGTGTTGACACAGGCTATAGGCACAATGCCATCCCCAGGTACTCCCTCAATAAAATTGTTTCGGATAATGGTATTGGTACTGGGGAACCACCGATCGTTGCGATTCCAATTGGCACTCCAAATCATCCCGTTCCGTTGGCACCGTTTGATAGTACAGTCTTCAATCACCAATGCGTCAAAATTGGAAAGAATGGAATCGCCACGGCTTTCTATTAGAATACCTGATCCTCCACCTTCGCTCTTAACCAAGCTGCCGTTGACATCTCGAATGTCTAAGCCGCTCAATACGATAGCATGAGCTGTACCATAATTCTTACTTTCCAGCTTAACACCTGTACGGGAGGGTAATACCGCGGATCCGGTATTGACAACTTCAATGTCTTTGAGCTGTAGATAGGAGCTATTACAAATACGCACTGCATATAAGGAATGGTCCGGAGCCATGATGACTGGCTTTGGGCCTTGACCATAAGTGGATACCACAATAGGTTCCATAAAGCTACCTTGCCCCGAAAGCTCTAGGATCTGCTTAAATATTTCTCCTCGCTTCAATACGATATGGTCTCCAGCGCTTAGCTGAAGGTCAGTTAATCTATTAAAGCTTTTCCAAGCCTCTTGGGAAGAAAGACCTGAATTCGTATCCTTACCGCCGGTCGGATCTATATAGTAGGTACTTGCTGACAAAAAATAAGGCATCAGTAAGAAAATAAGTATTTGCAATTGTTTCATCTCATGAGTTGATAAAGAGTGTAGCTTTCAATCGTATTATTGAAAGCTACACTCGGTTAATTATTTGTTGATACCTATTTCCAAAGGGGATGCTGCTCTAACTGGCTATTTGCATCCACTTCGGCCTGAGGAATGGGCCAGATGTATTCCTGTTCACCCCTGAAATTGCGCTTCTCGTAAAGAAAATAGGTTCCGATGTTATTAAAGAGTGCTCGCTCTGCTTCTATGTGATTGACAGCTTCTTGTAGCTCCTTCCATCTATATAGATCGAACAATCGAAGACCTTCAAAAGCGGTTTCTACTCTCCTTTCGTGCTTTATAAGATCTAATAATTGCGTCTTTGAAAGGTTCATACCTTCAACATCCTTAATGCTAGGCATGGCAACCCGAGCACGCACCTGATCAACAAGACCATAGACCTCTTGTTGATTGTAAGTGCCGCTTTGTACTAAGGCTTCTGCTAATGATAGTAATACTTCGGCATATCGAATGACGTAAAAGTCTTGTCCAGAATCCCATGCATCATTAGAGGATTGATTTGGATTGAAATACTTATACACATATACGGTAGATCTGGAAGGTGCTGCTCCGCCAAAAAACTCAGCATTGGAGCTCCCCCACTTCATCCCGGGAACAAAGAGCGTAGCTTTCAAACGGGGGTCGCGGTTTTCATAGCGCTTGCTATCGGGTCTATTATTTTGGAGGTCGTCAACGCCTTCTACATATACAGATGAAGTATGAGTAGGTTTGCCGTCTAGACAATAGAAAGATTTGGCGAGATCTAAAGTTCCGTTTTCAGCCTCCAGAGGTGAATCATAATGGGCGGCAAAAGACGACCCTTCTTTTAGACCTGGGCCTTCAAAACGAACGGAAAATACAATTTCGTTGCTATTTTCGGCCGCTTGGGAGAAAAGGGTGCCGTAGTTGTTGTAAAGTCCGTATTTGCCGCTGCTGATGACGGCTTGATAGGCTTGGGTGGCTACATCCCATTGCTCATTATAAAGGGCCAATCTGCCCAATAGGCTTAAGGCTGCTCCCTTTGTAATACGTCCTCTACTGGCTGCCTCGATTGGTAATTTTGCAGCTGCATCACGCAAATCAGCTAGGACAACGTTGACGATTTCCTTGCGTGGGGTCTTGGCCGTATTTGCATTGTCCATGCCCCTTTCTTCCCGTGTGAAGGGCACGTCATTGTAAGTCATTGTCAGATTGGTGTACATAAGCGAGCGGATGACGACTGCCTCAGCCTTCATTAGCTCTTTCTTTTCGGCATCCATATCAACACCCTCTATCCTGGTGATGAGCGTATTGCATCGGTTGATAACTTCATAGGATGCCGACCAAAAGGAGCCAATGAGTCCACTGCTAGGTGTATGTGTACCGGTGGCAATATCAAAGCCGGCCATCCAACCATCCCAATTAAAATGCCCCCCATTATCGGTCAGATTGTCCATCATAGCAAATCCCTTTTCCCAAGGCCCACCGTTGTACAAATAGTTATTTTGGAGACCATCATAACAAGAGGTAAGCCCCATCATAGCGTCTTGCTCGGTGAGCCAAAAAGTCTCATTCGAAATGCCAGTCAAGGAATGTCTATCCAAAAAATCATCGCTACAGGCTCCTAGACTAAAACTGAGCAAGGTGATATATAGTAATTTTTTCATTTCGTTTAAAATTAAAATCTAAGGTTGATACCAAACGAGTAGGTCTTGACATTGGGATGAACATCATTACGCATATCCCAGCTTGCTTTTTCGGGATCGAAATCTTTAATGCTGCTAAAGGTGAGCAAATTGGCTCCGGCTACATAAAGTCGCAAATTGGAGATGCCGTATTTTTGAAGTAAGGAACCCTCAAAATCATACCCAAGCTCGATATTCTTTAATCTTAGGTAGTCTCCACTGGTCAACCAGAACGAAGAATACCGATCATTGATATTACCGCCGAGACGTGGCATAGTACCTTCGATATTGGAAGCACTGTATCGATTTAACCAACGCTGGGTAATATTCCCTCCATTGGATAGCGTGGTCTGCTCCCAATTGAAGCGATCTAGGCCTGCTATCCCCTGCCAAAACATGGATAGGGCTATTTTTTTGTACTGCAAACCGAGGTTAAAACCATATTCCAACTTCGGGAATGGATTGCCGATGATCATACGGTCATCATCGCTGATATTGCCGTCTTGATTAATATCGGCATACATAATATCGCCCAACTGAGGTGTATTGCCATATTGGGTGATGGTCTTTGCGACTCCATCGACCATAGTCGTGCGAGCGAGGTCATCCTGCGTCCGGTAAAGACCTGTAGATACTAAACCGTAATAGGAACTAATGGCATAACCTTCTCTATTGATGGTATTGGTACCATAATTATCAATACCTCTGTTGTCTACAATTTTATTCTTGACGGCAGAAAGGTTGAGGCCTAAGGACCACTTCCAATCTTCTCTTGCATCACGATAGGTTCCAGCAAACTCCCAACCTTTATTTTCGACCCGCCCAGCATTTTGGTAAGGTGCTGCCAATCCGCCCAAGAAGGATGGCGCCATTGCCAATCTTAATAAGATATCAGAGGTTTGCTTGTTGAACCAATCGAAGGTCAAAGACAACTTGCTATCAAATAAGGTCACATCTATACCTAAATCGGTCATTTCTGTGGTTTCCCATCGAATGTTGTCATTTGCTAGATTGACCTTACGGAGTCCAGTGGATAATGCATCACCAAAATAGTAATTACCACCTACTTGGAGTGCTTGTGAAAAAGCATAGTTACCAATTTCTTGATTCCCCAGCCGCCCCCAACTTCCGCGAACTTTCAGTGCAGAAATAAAATCAACATCTTGCATAAAGGACTCTCTATCTACATTCCAACCGGCCGAGAACGATGGAAAGGTACCGTACCTATGTTTTTTGGGCATTCGAGAGGATCCATCATGCCTTAAATTGACCTCTAGGAGGTACTTGGAGTCATAATTATAATTTAATCGTCCAAAGAATGACTGCAGTGCATTTTCATATGCGGACCCCGTGACTGCGGGATTGAGTGTTCCGCCATCAATCTCGTAAATATTATCGGTTGGAAAATTCTGAATGTAGGCAGACCCTAGATCTGTCCGACCAACTTGTAGGGAGTGTGCTACCATCACGTCAAAGTGGTGCCTGTCGACAACCTTTTTATAGGAAAGGATATTCTCATTGAGGACGGTGGTGGACTTAAAATTGTAGTCATTTAGGCTATTGGTGGCAATCCGTTGAAGTACCTTACCATCAGGGCCATAAATCGTCCTAGTGGGACTAAATGTAGAGATATCTTGTCTAAATATTTTGTAACCTAAGTTGGTCTGGAATGATAATCCGGGTAATAGTTCAATACCGGCAAACATCTTACCATCGAAGCGTGTATTTTCGTAATCTTTGTTGCCTAGATACAGGGACTCGATGGGATTCTTAAAAATAGTGTGAGAAAGCGAAGTGCCATCAACGTAGCCGTAGTGACCATTTGAATATTTGACAGGTACTGTAGGGCGAGTAAACCAATTGATCATACGCATCAGCCCCTCACCGGTCACATCGGTGATGGGTTCTTGGATATCCTGCTTACTACCTGATAGATTTAATCCGACATTTACCTTTCCTAGACGTGAATCTACGTTGGATCTAAAGCCATACCTTTTACTACCGGTATTGAGCATTATCCCTTTTTGATCTAAGTACTGCGCCGATACCATAAATTTTGACACCTCATTTCCACCATTTACGGAGAGATGGTGTTGGTGCATTGGAGCAGTTCTAAACATTTCATCTAGCCATTTGGTGTCTGCAAATCGATCTGGATCTGAACCGTCCTCGATTTTCTTTAACATATCAGGCGTGTAGATGTCGGCACCTTTGGCGTCATTGAATGCCAATGCCCAATCTTTGGCTCCAAGATACTTGGTCATGACACTGGGTGTCTGCGCTGCGACACTACCTGCATAACTGATCTTGGTGTGCTGTGGTAAACCGCGCTTGGTGGTTACCAAAATAACTCCGTTGGCTGCTCTAACACCATATATAGATGCTGACGCGGCATCCTTTAATACAGAGACAGAGGCTATATCATGTGGCGCAATATCTGAAATCTGAGACACATCGCTTTCCACGCCATCGATGAGGACCATGGGATTATTATTGTCGCTCAAGGTGCCTATACCACGAATTCTTATCTCTGGATTGTCCTTACCAGCTTGTGCACCGTTATTGGTCAGAACAACACCAGGAAGTCTACCCTGGAGCATGTTGGTGGTATTGGCCAAGGGGGTATTGGCTACCTCTTCAAAATTCACTGCGCTAACGGCGCCTGTTAAATTTTCTTTTTTCTGTGTACCATATCCCACGACGACGACCTCATCTACACTAATTAAATCATCCTCTAAAACAATGGTGAGAGGGGTATAATTTTGAATGCTCTTCGTGACGGCCTTATAGCCTATGGAACTAAAGCTCAGTTGATCACCAATTGTGACCGGTAGGCTGAAAGCTCCCTGTTGATCGGTCTGCGATGAATTAGATTTGTCTTTAACCGTAATGGTAACCCCTGCTACCCCACGCCCGGACACATCTACAACCTTTCCGCTGATGCTTTGTTGGGATACTATCTCTACTGTCTGCGGTGCTGTCAGTCCTTTGGAACCGATTAGGGACTTGCTTGGCTTAGCTTTCTTGATGATAATGGCCTTATTCTCTATTACATATTCAAGATTGTGCTTTGCGAGCACCATATCTAAGGCCTTTCCTAGATTTTCATTTTTAAAATTGACATCCAAACGCATACTTGCGATATCAGATGACTTGGAAACCACGTCGTAATCGACCTGTTTTTTGATTGCTCGAAAAAAATCGGACATCTTAATATTCTTTCCAGAATAGCTGATTACCTGACTATGAACCGTAGCGAAGCAGCTTAAGCTACAGACTAGAGTGAAAATTAGGGTGAGTTTCATAGATAACATAAGTTGGCTCGGTGGGCACAAAGGATTACACCCCCAAAACATTTTAGGTTTTTTCATATATTTGATTAGTTTTTAATTGAATAAATCTTGTACGGTTTGTTTTTATTGATTACTTCATGCCAAGGAATGGAGGTTCCTTGGCATTCGTCATTCTAATTTTTACCTGCTAACGACTACCCTCCTTCCTTCTATAGCGAAGCGAGCCGCGCCAGTCAACTCGATCATATGTAAAACTTCTTTAATATCCCGGTATTTGGAAACTGTCGCCCAAATAAGCTCCTCTTTGTTATTGTCTTTGTATTCGACTTCGACATCATACCAAGCGGCAATCTTTTCCATGACCTCTACCAAAGGCTCATTATTGAATAGGAAGTAGCCATCCTTCCATGCTAAAAATGATTCGACCTCTACTTGTTTGACGGGTAAGTCTACCCCATCTCTAGTGGTAAGCTGTTGTCCGGGTTGTAAAACAACTTGTCCTTGTCTTAACGCAACCTTCCCTTCTACTAAAGTGGTCTGACTCTCATGTCCTAAAGCCCGTACATTGAATTTGGTACCTAGAACGCGAATATCCTGCTGGTGTGCTTGGACAATAAATGGTCTACTCTTATCGTGGCTGACCTCAAAATAGGCCTCGCCGGTGAGTGACACTTTACGTTCGTAATCACCTAATGTTGTAAAAAATTTCAGGGAAGAGTTGGCATTTAGCCAAACTTTGGTGCCGTCCACGAGTACAACCTTAAATTCGCCACCTTTAGGGGTGGTGATCTCATCGACGCCTTCCGCACTCGATGTGCGGCCAGTGAGCGTATAGGTAATGGTCCCATTGTCCGACTTCTGAATCAGGACTCCATTCTTTTCGAGACGCTCGTTGTTGTCGACCTCTTCTAAATCAACAATTTCACCATTGGATAGTACCAGGGTAGCTTTGTTGCCGCCTATTGCAATTTGATTGTCTGCTATAGCGCCACTTCCAGGCCAATAGTATAATCCTGCACAAAGTGTGACGAGCAGAATAGCTGCGGCAGCCCAATATATGTACTGGTTGCTCGCGGACGACTTGCGCATACGCTTGGGATTAAAATGGGCCAGACGTTTTAGATCTTCTTCTATCAAAGCGCTTGGTACATCTATGGAAGACTTTGAGGCTGCTTCCTTCAAATACCAAGCATCAAGAATACTCCTCTCCTCTTTAGATATGGTCCCATTCTGTAGTTTTTTTAATAAATCCTGCAGATTGTCATTCATAAAAATAATTGCTTACTATGTGGTAGACGGCCAGCGGGATAAAAAGGATGACAAGTATTCTTAAATAAATAAAAAAAACATAGCGTTATCGTCAACAATACTCCACTCAGCGTCTCCGTTTAAACCTATTAAAGCAAGATAAGAGGAATCACATCATAAAAATAGCAGCATAAACTTGACACGAAGTTTTTTCAATGCTCGGCCGATATGTGTCTTAACGGTATTAACAGATATATCTAATGTTTCAGCGATTTCGGCATTGGACTTCTCTTCCATTCGGCTCATATTGAAAACCACACGCATCTGTTCGGGAAGTTGAGAAACTTCTTGTTCAATCAGCTGCATCAACTCTTGCTCACGAGCGGCGTCATCCTCTGGAGAGGTGCTTATATCCATATCTAACGTGGTCTGAAATTTTCGTATGGCCGCTTGATGCGCATATATATCCAAGACCTTGTTTTTTACAGCTCGAAACAAATAGGCTTTAAAACTTGAATGGATGACAATCTCATTGCGTCTCTGCCAAGCAACTGTGAACACATCTTGAACGACATCGGTGGCTTCTTCTGGATTACCAAGCATTTTGAGTGCGTGCATATAGAGCACAGCAAAATTATCCGTGTAAATTTTTTCAAACTTAACTCCGTCCTGCTCTGAAAAAGAAGGTATTGACTTTTTCTTATCACTCATTGACATCTCGGTACGCTCTTATATATTAATCATAAATTGGATTGGTCGTGATGTACAATGATACAAATAATTTAAATCAATAGAAAAAGTGAAAGGGAGAGCACAAGTCAACTTAAGCTAAATCTTGCAAAACTGTATAGACGCTGTGTAAGGAGCTTATTTTTTATTTTCTCAACATAGGGCAAGTTTTTATTGATTTAGACTACCCATATTTGTATTAACAAATAACCATAAATCAAAGAAGATGAAGCAAGTATTTATCAATTTAGCAGTAAAAGACGTTGAAAGGTCGATGGACTTTTATATTAATCTGGGATTTACCGTCAATCCGCAGTTTTGCGATGACCACGCCAAATGTATGGTTTGGAGTGATGCGATTTTTGTCATGATTATGAGTCACGAAAAGTTTGCAACTTTCACAAAAAAACCAATTGCGGATACAAAAAGCCACATAGCGGGCTTATTTGCTTTATCGGTAGAGAGTATAGACAAAGTGAACGAGATCGTTGAAAATGGACTGCATGCGGGTGGTACTGAACCTATGCCAATGACTGATTATGGCTTTATGCAACTACGGAAAATAGAAGACTATGATGGTCATACTTGGGAAATATTTTTTATGGACATGACTAAATTACCTAATCAGAGCTAACGAGTTGGTTTGACAGGGGTTATACTCCGTCTATCCTACAATCGCCGAGGTTGTCGAAGCTGAACTAGTTGAATAGTTGAACAAATAAAAAGGAACGTAACAGTGGTCCGACTCAATGCTATCTACTAAGAGAGGAAGCATGGCACATTATGGAGCAGTAACAGCAACAACGGGGAGGAATGCGGCCTTGGGTGGTAGTACTTGCGAAGCGCTAGATCTACTTGAATAAGTTGGTTTGATATGACAAGGGTATAGTGACAAGTATCTAAAAATGGATGTATTTTTATCAAACTCCATTTGTATCTTTATCTTAAAAATTAGATATTTCCTAGTTTAGTCTACCATACCATTGAAAAAACAATTTCAATTAACCTCATAAAAGCAATGAAAAGCTTCATATTATCGTTGGCATTACTAGCCATTGTCTATCCAGGCTTTGGGCAGACCTACAAAACCAAGGATTTTGTCAAGATACCGCAAGGTGTAGAAATAACCAAAACGATAGCGGTAAAAAATTGTGGTGAAGTTATAAAGGCCGGATCAGTAATAACGCGGGAAATCAAGAAGAAAAATGGGAAAGAAGAGGTGACTATTGTGAAGGTAGATACGCTGAAAACAGATACAAAATTGGGATTTGACAAGGCGGTGCCCCTGAAATTGAGTTCGTTACCGGGAAAAGCAAATATATCGGCGAGCGAAAAGGATGGCTCTACCCTATTGATAAACTATTACCTCAATCCGGAACATACGCTTGATAGTGGAACAAATATCAGAATTGTCTATTATAAAATAGACTGTGATGGGAAACCATTTATTGAAAAACAAGAAGCAAGACAACGTAGGTTATTACAGGATACATCTGTGCTATTATGCAAGATATCTAACAAGCAAGACACCGCAGCAGATTGGTTCAAATACAGCGATGTTGTTATTGAAGTATATAAAAATGACATGATAGACTACTATTTGATCAACAAGTATGACCGCAACGGCAGCTACAGTATGCAATTGGATAATCGCGAATATATATCTTATACCAAAAGATCAATGGAATTTGGGGCGATTACGATACCGCTTAAATACCGATTTGGATATACTAAGGATATAGATGGAAATGTCGTGAAAGTCAACAATGAATTTATTGCAGATGCTAATTTAGGCCTATTTGCGGGGTACAAACTGGGACGATATCGCGTCCGTAATGATGGTGGTAAGCTCAAGGACCTGTCTGATCTTGGAGCGACAATTGGAGTATTTGCAAGCCTGTCGTCAACTTCTATCGATAGTCTCTCTACTGCTGGGTCGGGCACACCGCTGAAAACAGGAGAAAAAATAAGCATTGGTGTATTCTCTCCGGGCCTGGGCATCATGTTAAGCATCTACAATGTACAGATTGGAGGATTTATAGGATATGATTTTGGCTTCGGCGCGAATGGACGGAAGTGGAACTTTCATAAAAGACCGTGGCTTGGATTCGGAGTGGCCTACAGCCTTGCGAGTTTTTGGAAGTCATAATAGAGGGATGGAGGTGCTTTATTTTATAAATTCTGGTCGCGTAAGTGAGCTGTAGCTTAGCGGTCATTTTCAACTTGTTCCTGTCGTCTGACAACAACGGCCAGTCTTCTTTCGGAAGACTGGCCGTTGTTGATTCGTATGCATAGACTCTATTTTTTATCCCACCATACTTTGGACAGAAAGGAATCTCCATTGGACATTCGGGAAATCGCCGTTTTGTAATTGGCTTCATTGAGCTGAGCCTCTTCGGACGAGTAGATTGCTCTTCGAGGAATCTGACCATTGGTAGATCCTTGACTAGATCCTGGCGTCAATGTGGGATACCCCGTCCTTCTCCACTCGGCAAACGCTTCGAAATTGCGTCCAAAAAGGTGAATCCATTTCTGTGTCTGAATCTTTTCAAGTCGCTGATCCACGGAGAGGCCATTAAAAGACAACACTTGATCAATATAAGTTTGTGGAATGCTGTTCATATTATAGGGTGCTGCTGCAAATGCGGCCTTGACGGCATCTTGAAATATCGTCTGGGCATCGACCTGGTCCCATCCCAACAGGGCTGCCTCAGCTCTAAAAAATGCTACCTCAGAATATGTAAGGGCATAGGACGGAATAGGAGCAAAAGAGATATTAAACCATGTTTTAGTAGAGGCTGTTGAATAATTGGCGCGGATGATCTGTGCCAACTCATTGTCTGTAAGCGCAACACCAATTCCTTCATACTTGTCGATACCGGAGCCGACAGAACTTGCTGTAGGGGCTACAATCAACGGTAACCGAGGGTCGTTCGTATTTTTGAGGGTATTAACGAGTGTATTAGCGAGATAACGGATATCGGAGCTACCTGTGATAAATTGTCGCAGCATAGGGTTGTAATTTTCCGCTTGGGCATTATTGAATGTAGGTACGGCGGCATTATCGGCATTGGAAGCCAATAGGCCATGTGGAGACGCAATAGCGGCGGTCACAGTCTGCTGTGCCAACTGTGCATTGGCATATCGTATCCGCATGCCGAGCTTTAATTTTAAGGAATTACCAAATTTGGCCCATTTGGAAACATTGCCTCCATAGAAGAAATCAGCGGTTCCATAAGAATTGTCTGCGGTATTTAAGCGAGACAATGCTGCATCTAATTGCTGTATCAATGCTGGATAGATATCTTCCTGCCTGTCAAATACAGGTGTGCGTTGTATATCTCCCGCATCTTGCGTGACGGCAGAAAAAGGGATATCTCCGAATAAATCTGTCATCCGTTGCCAAATATATATTTCGTAAATCTTGGCTATAGCTAGTTTGCTACGTCCTTCAGGGAGATCTTCTTTTCCTTTGAGTTCTTGTCGAATCTGTGTCAGGTTCTTCAACAGGTCATAATGCTGGGACCAAATAGCATTTTCGGGAGCCTCAATATAGCGGGATACGGGTACAATAGGTCCTCCTGCCCAATGCTGGACCCACGATCCGAATTTATTATTTGGCAACTCGCCAGATTCATAAAAGGTGCCGTCTCGTAGGGTACGTGAGAGTAAGAGTGCTGGATCGATGGTAGTAACCGATGTGGGTGGTTTGTTAATCTGCTCAAAATCCTTTGTACAAGCGCTCAATATGGTAGAGCCAACAAGGAGAGCCAATCCAAATTTGTATATGTTACTGCTTTTCATTGTTCTAGATATTAAAAGTTTACAGATAAGTTGACACCAATGTTGCGCATCATCGGTAATGAAGTAGACTCGATACCGATTGACGAGTTATTGGTATTAAAAGAGGCAGACTCTGGTGAAAACCCATCTGTCTTACGTTGGAAGTAGAATAAATTACGCCCATAGAGACCAACTTTGGCACCCTGTATATACTTTTGTGGAAGTATGCCTTTGGGAAGACTGTAAGAAAGGCTAATCTCGCGCATGGCGATATAGCTACCGTCATTGAGCATTTCCTCGGACACCATGACTTCCTTCTCCCCGGCAACTACATTCCAATAATCTTGGGCGTGCACTTGCATAGTATTCTGCACACCTGAATTGGTCCAAGTATTGTCTGCTTGCAAGCTACCGATATAGCCCGAAGCTACATAGGTGCCGTCACGGCCCTCCACCGTCTTATTGGATACACCATAGATAATCTGCTCGCGGTTAGATTGTGAGAAAATCATTCCGCCTTGGCGAATATCGACCAAAGCGTATAATGCAAGGCCTTTGTAACGGAATGTATTAGAGAAACCTCCCAGCCATTTAGGTTGGGCATTACCAAGGTCGGTCGTGACACGACCTGCAGTACGAAGTGGTAGGCCTGTATTGGGGTCGATCAACCTGTTGCCGGCGTCGTCTTTAATCCACGCAAACTGCGTCCCTATGAGCTGCCCAAAGGGCTTGCCGACTTCCGCTACAACATTGATTCCGCGATCGGAACCCAATAAGAAGATATCTACACCGGGAGCCAATGATTTGACCATATTGCGATTGCGATTGAAATTGAAAGAGGTCTCCCACTGGAATCCAGACGCTGTCTTAACAGGTGTGCCACCTAAGACAAATTCGATCCCTTTGTTGGAAATCTCGCCGGCATTAATTCGATTGACCTTGAACATACTGGAAGGTGCAATGGGAATATCTAGGATCTGATTTTTGGTATTGGCATCATAGTAAGTGAAGGAGAAGCTCATGCGATTACTAAGAAATCGCAAATCCGCGCCAAACTCGACTGAAGTGGTCAGCTCGTTCTTCAAATTTGGATCAGGGATAACGTCGGTAAAAGAAGCTAGTGGAGTACCGCCATGGGTATATTGATTCAAGCTGTAGGCTCCTGTGAGCTGATAGGGATTGCCCGAACTACCGGCTTGTGCCCAAGATGCCCTAACTTTAACGAATGAAAGCGCATTGGAGTTGAATTGCCAGATATCGGAGAGAATCAAACTACCACTAACCGATGGATAGAAAAAGGAATTATTATTTTTGGATAAAGTAGATGACCAATCGTTACGTGCGGAGAAGTCTAAGAAAGCATAATCTTTATAGCTAACTTGTCCGGAAGCATATACGGAATTAATCTCTGACTCAATCAGGTTAAAGATATAGGAATTGGTCGTGGTATTATTGATGACATAAAGATCAGGTACAATAAATTGGTTACCGGTATTGCCTGTATTGCGCATAAACCTGCTCAGGTGGCTCCCCCCAACATTCAATCCAATCTTGATATCGTCTGTAGCACTGAAATTGGAACTTAATAGTGCGTCTAAATTATTCTCACGGGAACGGATTATCTCCTCTCGAATATCGCCTTTGCGATTCAAACTTGCATAAGTGCCGATGGGACGATAGCGGAAACGCTGATCGGTATATATATCAGTGCCTCCGGTTGCTGTCAAACGCAGCCAAGGTGCAAATTCATATGATAATCGTAACAAACCGATTAGACGGTCGCGTCGGTCGGAATTCCTATTTTCCCTAACAGTCCAGTACGGATTGGCTGTCGAACTATTTGTGGCATAGGTCTTCTCTAACCCTTCGAACAAATTGGAGAATCCGAGTTGATTGTCGATGTCCTGCTTTGTCCACTTGTAGTCCGCTAGCACGTCCATGCCCATACTCCGCGGCTGAGAAATCAACAGATAGGCGGGGTTGTCAGCAGCATCTGAAAGAGTTGGTCGATTGACTCCTTCTTGCATAATATAGTTGGCTTTGACATCAATGCTAAGCTTGTCTGTTATATTGGCTTGTGTGCGTAGGTTAAAGCTATTACGATCGATTGTGTTGGTCGGTACATATCCATTGATATGCGTATTGGCATATGAAACCCGATAGTTGATTTTTTCATTACCTCCGTCTACACTTAAATCATTCACAAACTGTCTTTCGGTATCGAAAAAATCGCCATAAGTATTAGGTTTGGGGGTGAGCGCGAGTACATTCCCAAATTGATCTTCATATTGTTGTCCTTGCATCTTGGGACCCCAAGAGGAGCGCATCAATCGGTCTCTCCCGGCACTCATTTTAGGCATACCGATAGAATTGTTGGCAACGGCATCTGCCATGGTCACGATGGAACCATCACTCTTACGAAAATGTGTGAAGTCGCCATTTAGGCCTTGCCCATAGATATTCTGAAAATCAGGAAGTACCAGGGCTGTACCTATCGAGAAGTCACTATTAAAATTAATATTGAGTCCTTTGCCTGCTTTTCCGGTCTTAGTGGTAATGAGGATGACCCCATTGGACCCACGTTGTCCGTAAAGTGCTGCGGCATTGGGGCCTTTCAGTACTGACATACTTTCGATATCTTCGGGATTGATATTACTGATGCCATCGCCATAATCTGTCCCGCCGGTACTTCCTGCTGCTCCATGGTTCTGATTGTCGATAGGTACGCCATCGACTACATAAAGGGGCTGGCTATTTCCAATTAAAGAGTTATTGCCTCGGATAATTACTTTTGAAGATCCACCGGCCCCAGATGCGGCTCTACTTACCTGTACGCCTGCGACCTTTCCAGAAAGTGCATTGGCCACGTTTGCCTCTTTGCCCTGAGTAAGCTCGTTGCCCTTTAACTCAGCAACGGTATAGCCTAACGCTTTCTTCTCTCGCTTGATACCTAAGGCCGTAACCACAACTTCATCGAGTAAATCATTTTTTGTTTCTAAAGTCACAATAATTGCGAGTTTGTCATTACCTTTTATAGCATAGCCTGTGAGCTCTTTCTTGGTATAGCCGAGCGAACTGATTGTAAAAACATAGCCCTCGCCTGCTGGAATTCCATCGAATAGAAAGACACCTTCGGTATCTGTAGTCGTACTTTTTCGAAAGTTGATTAACTTATTCTCGATGATGATAGTAGCATTGGATATTGTGACGCCCTGCTCATCGCGCACTACTCCAGATACAGATGCATTGCTCTGTGCCTCGGATACGGATACCCCTATGAGCATCGACATGGCTAAAGCGTAAGAAAGCCTCGGATTAAAGGACGGTCGCTTCGTCCACAAGTGGAGGGCGAGGCCCACCCTTGGTACAAAATGTCTGTTTCTTTTCATATTAGTTGTATTTGTTCATTACTTTTCTATTCACTAGGACTTCTACGCCTCCATTGATATGGAGTATGGACTAATTTTTTAACATCTGATGTCGTCAGTAACCTGCAAACGTACACTATAAGAGAAACACCCATGTGCATGACATCTACCTATTTAATCTTATTTACACGTTCTCCAATTTCCGTCCCTTTATATCTTGTCACTCAATTTGAGCCTTGCTTCAATTGGGCGCCTTTTCCATTCTTATCTACCTCAAGTGTGAGATGGTATAGAAAAGCGATATCTTGAAGAATAAGCTGATAATCCGTGGCTTCTCGCTCGTATCGTCCGGAAAAGTAGAGCTCATCTATATGTGGAATCGTCCAACGGGTATTAGTACCATATATATGATCGATTTCTTTAAAGACTAGTGATAATTTGGTGTTCTTAAAGACCAAATCTGCATATTTTGATTTCGCAGCCACAGTCTTTCTCTCCTTTGGAGGCGCTACTTTTTTGCTATTGGCCATTAGGGCAAGTGTAGACCTTTGGATGTGTAACTCCTCTCCTGGACTCAATAGTTGACTGATACGGTGACCATTTGCTTGCTCATGGTGATCCTCAACCCGAATAGAACCTTCAATCAGCCGGACGGCAACCTGCTTGCCGTGACGAGGGGCATCCACCTCAAATTGGGTACCTAATGCAGTCGTAACCAAGGGGTCTGAATAGACCATAAATGGCTTAGTCTTATCTTTATGAACGGTAAACTTTGCTTTACCAATTAACCATACTTCGCGTTTGCTTTTCCACTTGAAGCTCTCGGCATAGCGTACTTCTGCATTCGGATAAAGTAATACAGTACTGCTATCACTCATGAGAATATTCATTGGCTGGTTGCTGGCATTGATGCGATAGAGGGTGGGCGTCTGTTCTTGGATACCGAAAAGTACGGGAGACTGCAGTTTGTATGTCCACTGCTCCCCGATGGCACACATAAATAATAAGATTGCAGCCGCGACTACTCTGTATAGAAATGAAAAATGGAAAACAGGTCGGACCTCGTCTTCATTTAGTTGCTGTACAATCTCATCGAAGACTTCGTCTTGTCTAGACTGACTGTATCCAGTAGGAACATCTACAGACCAGGTCTCCCATTCTTCTTCCGGAAGAAAATCAACTACCTCCTCTCCTTGTCCATCCAAATAAGCTTGCACAAAAGCGTGCTCTTCGGGTGTACATAGGCCCTTTAAATATTTATCGACTAATTCTTTATTGATTTCCATCTAACTGGTATACGACACCAATTGGTGTATACCCCTAGTCGTTATAAAAAAAAATTAGAAAAAGAATAATAGAAAGAATAACGTCTTTTTGAGGACTTTGAGTGCGGAAGCAATGTGATTTTCAACGGTACGAACGGAGATATGGAGGCGTTCGGCAATTTGTGCGTATGTTTGATGTTCGAAACGACTGAGGCGAAATACCATCTGACGCATTGGAGGCATACGATTTACTTCCTGGTGTAAGCGGTCCATATTTTCACGGTCTTCGACAGCGGTCTGATAGATATGATTGGTGTATCCTTCCCATAGGCTATCATTGCGGCTATATCTTGCAGATTGCCGCATGTAATCAATCAGCACGGAACGAGTGATGCAAAAGAGTTGGGCCTCCCACTTGATATGGTCGAGATCGTAACGACTATTTTTCCAAATCTTGATAAAAACCAGTTGTACGACTTCTTCGGCAACAAAGTCCGAACCGGTCTTTTTGAACACGTAGGCATAAGCACGGGTATTCCATGCTTTGTAAAGCAATTCAAAAGCGGTAAAATCGGAGGTCTGTTGAGCAAAATCAGCCGACATAATCAAGTGTTAAAATGTGAACGCAGGCTAAAATAGACTTATCGTATTACCGCAATGTAAAGCATTTATTAACATTGTGATATAGACAGCTGACTATTATAAACGTGTGCTCGATAAATAATTGATAATAAGTAGTTAAAATCGGTCAAAGCAGCAGTAGACATTTTACAGATGCTTAACGAATGTGCTACCTGATTGACTTGATTAAAATTAGTGATATTTTCTGTGTTGACGATGGGTTGTGCAAAGATAAATGTATTCACATTTTTTTTACATCCGAACAAGCGGGTATTTTTCGCATTACTATAGCGTTCTTTTGATGAATGTCGCTGTAGGTATTTGACATTAATGCTGAAACGAATAGGCTTAGGGACTTCCTATTGTAAGTTCAGGAATTAGCGATTAAAACATCGGCTATTTTAACATGCTTCTTTGAGTACTTTCTTAGCTATTCAAGGGTATTGAATAGCTAAGAAAAGCAATCCTTCAATCTTGGCGTTTCTTTGCGAGGCAGTGATCTACACTGTAGAGATAGGTGGGGATGCTTGCTAATAGGAAGCAGGCGCTGACACCTACCCAAACCGAATAGTTAAAAGTAGATTTAATACCGAGAGAGAGGGTCATGGAAAGAGCAAACAGTACCAAAAGTACACCCGAGCCAATGGCTGCAAGGCGTACACGATAGCCGATAACTAACAAGATGGCTAATAAAACCTCTAACACTGTGGCGGAAACTGCAAAAAAAGTGCCTGCCCACGTGGGTGCAAAGAAATTGAGTTGATTGGAATAGGCAACAAAATTCTCCCAATTACCCCATGCTACGTCTGCACTGCCGGGTGCACCCCAATAGCCAAAACGATCGGCCACCGCGGATAAAAAAGCCGTGGCTACTGCGAACCGCGTAAATAATTGTATAAAACTGGTATTCATATGCTTACGTATTTATTTCAGTAAAGATAGTTGTCCTTATGCTAGAAAGTGTTAAACCAGTTTAAGAAATTAAAGGGTATTTCATCAGTAGAGCATAGGCATAAATCCAATAAAAGATAAAATACGACTTGTCTTAGACGACCGCGTTCCGTTCCCAACATTCAAGCGATATTTAATCTTTTATCGTAACCTGTTGAAATGAAGATGGAATATGAAAATCGGGTTGCTCTGCATGAGGAATAATCCATGACATCCACTTGACTTCCTGCTCTGATTGCTCCAAATAATCGAACTCAGCACGATATAGCCCCAACCAAACCTGGGCTGAATCCCCTTTTGAGATAGAACCGAGGCCCTTGAGAAACGAAACAGGGAACTTTCCTTCTACGCAGTAACCAATGTCCGTCAACTTTGTTTTGACTTCTAAGTTTTCTAAATTCCAAGAATCATCAAATTGACGGTAGAACTGAGCATGATAGTCCAATACCCGACCGTTGGGTGCTATCTCCATACAATAATAAGTATCAAGTTGAGCATCACCTGAAACAAAAAGCTCGACCCTATCGCCTAAAGTAATATCCAACTCTTGGCCAAATGGAGCTGTGACCACGCTTTCGTCCTCAACGTTGAAGCAAAAATAGAACCAATGACCATCGGAAACGGCCTTAAAAGTGGTCGTTGCTACCGGAGCTGTGGTCCAGGGTGCATAAAAATGATGAACGTAAAAGACGGAATCCATTTGGAGCCAATCACTCAAATCACCATCTATATCCAAGTTGACTTCTCCATAACTAGGAATGATTGGGTCCTGATCATCACGGAATGACACATTGCAGGAATGAAATGCAAGGTAACCTAACGCGACAATAAAAATCATACTTAAATGGATGTAGTTTTTCATAATAAATGGATTATGGATATTTTTCGAATACAATGATATATTAGATGATAATGTGAGCTGGCAATAAGAGATAGGCCTAGCGTAATTGGTACTCTTTTAGCCCCTGTCCATACTGATTTAAAAATTTGATACTGGGGTATTTTTTAAAGTAGTCCGCATCCATGTAGACTCCGAAGCTTGTGATTTTGGTAATGCCACGCTTTGCATACACATCGATATCTTCTGTGAATACTTTTAAATTCCAAGGAAGAGCAGCTGCGGGCTTTTTCCAATCACTGAAAAGAGAGACATCCAACCAGTACTCTAAAACCTGTGCGGTCTCGACTGGAAACACCTTGAGATTATCATCTAATTTTTTCAAATATTGGGCATGGGAAATCCCCTTGCCACCCTCTCTTCCGATTGCAGCAGTATCCAGTAATGATCGAGCCCAAGTACGATGGAAAGGTGCGTACTCCAAAAAGACACCAACAGCAGGCTTTACTTTAAGGGGTGCCTCTAATGTATTTCCATACGCTAGATGTGCCAAAGTAGCGTCGGGGTCGACCTCCCTTCTCAGGACTTTGACAAGCTCATTTTCAAGGATTAATGCTTGTTCACTATCTGAATATGATCTGCACTTTGAACAACTACACATGGGCATGCCGTCATCTATCCAAAAATAGTATCTTGCTGTGGTGGGTCGCAATATTCTTGCGTATTTGACTGCATTACGACCTACAGTGTCCAAGGCTGCCTTTGAATGGACACAGAGATTATAATCTGCCCTCCTTCGTCCCGCAGTATCCATTCTGAACATTGTGGAATCAACATAAAATAGATCACGGGGCAATAAATCATGTATGGCATGAAGCTCATGCTCCACCGCTATCCCGTGTTCGCGACATTCTTTCAAAAATTGCTGACCTCTTGCGGATTCAATAAATTCGGTCACCTGACTAGGAGTAATATGCGTAGCCAAGGTCGTGAGTCCTGCTCTTTTAGCTTTTAAAGGCCAATCTACGGTACTAAGATCGTTTACATCCAAAATAAGACCACGTGTAGTGAAATGGATTTTATCAGAGTTTACATCTTGACGAGGAAAGCAGGAAACGGCTGTCAGAAATAAGATTGGGTACAGAATTTTGATATAGGTGTCGTATTTAATTGTCTTTTTCATCTTTATATTTATAATAAGTGTAGGTATTACTTACAAATTACAGAAGAAGTGACCACCCAGACCATTATCACTAACCTGGGTGGTGTGCTTTCTTTGTTTTTGTAAAAACTGGAATGCATGTGCTATAGCCTAGCGGGTAACCACTTGCTAAGTTAATCTATAACATCACCTTTAAGAATTTGGATTCGGCCGTTGCGCGTACAGGTATAGATCCTTTACGATCAGTCCAACGAGCTGAATCCAACTCCATCAAACAAAGGCTTATGGCATCTTTCAAAGTTCCCAATCTACTCCTCTCGATTGCAAACTCAACGACCTTCCTATCACCTTGTGATTTTATATCAGAGAATTTGATAATCTCCAAAAAAGAATAAACAGGAGAAAAGCTCCAAGCATCTTGTGCTCCTGAGTGTTTGTATGCCATCCCACTAGCTGGCGCCCCCTCTAAAAGGAGTTCTGCACCAGCACCAGCAGTATATTCAGAGGGAATAAAACCTGTAGCCGGATTGTTGTCAGTATCGATAAATATGTCCAAAGACTCCATAGTCATCTCGGATGTTCCTTCTAAATAAAAACCTATATGGCTTGCCGATACAAAGCTCTTGATTGCGCGTAAAGTCCCACCTTCGTTCTCCGGATTGACCAAGGTGTAGTTGACGTGCTCCCAATCGGTAAAATCCCCATCGATTACGATACTTATCTTAGGGCTGACGTTAATGGTTTGCTTAGTCACATTGGTTTGATTGCCGTTTTTGGCAGTAAGGGAGACCACAAACTCTCCACCTGTAACATATGTATGTGATGGGTTCTTGTCTTTGGAACCGACAGTTTGGTCTCCAAAATCCCATTCGTACTCGGTTGCAGATTGCGAAGAATTAGAAAAGACAACAAACAATCCATCGATAGTATGACTAAAGGCTGCTGTAACTGTAGGCTCATTGTCCTGGTTATTGTCCTTTTTACAAGAGATGGAGGCCAGCACTAATAATGCGAACGCAAAAAATATATACCTTTTCATAATGCATGATTTAAAAATAAAAATTTACCCCACTATAAATCATTCGAAAAACAATCAAACGATTCATTGTGAGAAATAATAAAAAAGAGTGGAGACTACTTATAACTTATAGTTGCGCAAACCATCACCGTATTCTTTGATGAAGGATAGGTCTTTGTGCATACGCTGATAGTCTCCATCAATATAGACAGCAAAAGTGGTAATACGACGTATCCCCATTCTAGCATAAGTATTGATATCGGCCAAGAATACCCCTCTGTTCCAAGGCAACTTGACAGCAGGCTTCTTCCAATCGCTAAAAAGTGATACATCTAGCCAATACTCCAACACTTGAGCTGTCTCTCTAGGAAATACTTTAAGATTCGCTTCTAGGTTATCAATGTACTCGCCATGGGTAATTGTCATACCAGCACGTTTAGCACTGCGATTGGCCAACGGTTGGCTCCAGCTGCGATAAAAAGGGGCATATTCAAGAAATATCCCGGAATCCGGCTTAACACTACTTGGTGCTATCATAGTTGTTTGATAAGCAAGATGAGCCAAGGTGTTCGTCACATCGAGATCTTTTAATTCCCTCAGAATACGGTTTTCGATTAGTAAGGCCTGATCACTATCATTGAAGTCTTTACAATCGGGACAGGAACATTTCTTTCCACCATCATCTAGCCAAAAATAATAGCGACCAGATGTAGGACGCTGTTTTATAGCACGTACGCGTGCGTTGGCCGCAATAATATCCAACGCAGCTGAAGAAGAAGCACAGCAATTGAAGTCAGGTGTTCGCTTTCCAGTTTCGTCCATCCGAAACAGATCAGGATTTTGGGAGAACAACGATCTAGGTAAGAGTTCTGCCATAGCATGTTGTTCATACTCGACTGCAATATTAAAATGCTGGCAGTCTTGTAAAAACTTTTTGAACGCTGCGGATTGCATATTGGCGTCGGAAGTATGGACACTCAAAGTCGTAAGCCCGGCTTGATTGGCTAACATAGGCCAGTCAAGGGTTTGTATATCTTCCCATGCCAAAATAGCGCCTCGAATCTCTAAATAAGGATCTTTGGGTTCGAGACTGTCGTCAGGTTCGTTTTTATCTACCGGGTGACTACCTTTACTGCAAGACAATAAAGGTGGTGACATAAGCACTAACGTAGATAATATGGCATTCTTTAAGAAATATCTTCTGGAATTCTTTTTCATTTTCTTTTACGATTATTGGTTACAGATTAAAAAATCAATCCCATCCTGGATTTTGAACCATATTTGGATTTTTGTCTAATTCCGATTGAGGAATGGGAAATAGATAGTGCTTATGCTTGTTAAATATTCGAGTTTGATGTACCGGATAGGTGTATATCCCTGTGGCATTCACCACCAATTTGTGAACTGGACCATTATCGACTATCTCGGCAATCTTCCAGCGTCGCACATCCCAGAAGCGATGATCTTCAAAGGCCAATTCTACCTGACGCTCATGTCGTATACGCTTTCGCATATCGTCCTTGGATAGACCTGTCGGGAGATTGGGCATGTCTGCTCTATTTCGTAGGGTGTTGATACTGGAATATACGGCTGCTGTTGGTCCTTCCGATTCGTTGAGTGCTTCGGCATAATTGAGATAAAGCTCGGCAAGACGGATGATTGCGAACCTACGATAGGCATTGCCGGCATCGGTGAAAAGATTGTGGCTTTCTAACAAATATTTTCTGCAAAAATAATTGACACGCGGGATCCCTCCTATAGTGACTTGGTCTGCACCTCCCGGCGCGATATTTACTGCACGCCCTTGCCACATAGCGCCGTGGTACAATATACTCTGGTAAAACCGTGAATCCCGATCAACGAAGGGATTTTGGGGATCATACCCGGAGGCTGGGTTTACAATCTGTTGGCCAGAGGAAGAATAGCCGAGTACCGGCAACTCACCATTCGTCATTTCATAAGCATCAACCATTTCCTGGAGAGGGCTGTTAACGTACCAACCACCATATCCTATGGGACCATTGTAGTAATCCCAACCATAACTAGCAATATCGCCCGAATTACGCGACCAAATGACCTCTGGATTATTGAGTTCTAGAAATATACGTTCATAGGCACGTCGTCCTGCTGAAGGTGTCAAAGAAAGTGTATAGCCATTACTCTCAGCATACTGTAAGGCTTCTCGGGAAGAATTCGCTGCAATCGCCCAGCGAGTAGCGTCCATTGAAGGATTCCAAAATTCACTTGCGTAAAACAAGGATAAACGTGACAATAATGCCCGGCCTATGGTGCTTGTAAAACGGCCATATTGACTATCATCTAATCTGGCCGGTAACAGGTCAATGGCTCGGCTAATATCGGCTTTGATAAACTCTATGGTCTGCTCGGGTGTGGCACGCGATAGGAGTACGCTTTCTGGAATTTCGGGTTCCAAGGGCTTATCGATCAATGGAACCCCACCCCACATCTTAAAAAGTTCAAAATAGTAGTATCCACGCAAACCATAAGCCTCACCAAGCATCCTCTCCTTTCTTCCTGAGGCACCGCTGCTAACTTCGTTAGGAATCTTATCATAGTTGGCCAAGAATACATTTATTCTTCGAATTGCAGAATAGTATTCCACCCACAGATGTTGCAATGGAAAAGCAACGGGATTCCAATTGCCATTATTAAAATCGTAGGGTGTACCTACCACAAAGGAGCTCTGTTGAAAACCGGCTTCATCAGTACCAGCTCCTAACATGTAATCCGAAATCTTATCGGAAGATTTACGCTGAAAATCGGGAAGCGTATTATAAGCGTTATTGAGAAAAGCTTCTGCATTTTCAAGATTGTTGAAGACTTCTTCTACACTAATGAAATCACTAGGTGTTCTTTCCAAATAGTCTTTATTACATGCATTGAGTATCAAGATAGCTCCAGATATATACATATAATTCGCTAAGTGTCGCAATATATTTTTCATGATTCTTTGATCTATTTATTAAAGCCTAATATTGACGCCAAGGTTGATAACACGCTGAATAGGATATACAATATGTCCTTCAGGAGATTCGGGATCACGATCTTTGAGCCAAAGACTATCCCATACGGCTAAGTTTTGGGCATTGATATACAAACGTGCATAGCTGATTTTCAATGGGGCCAAAAGACGTTGGGAAAACTCATATCCTAGCTCAGCATTTCTGATTTTGAGATAATCTGCCTTTTGAATAAACTGGTCAGAAAGCAAAGTATTATTGCTGGAGACGCTGGCTACCGGCATAACTGCATCATCCATGTTATCGGGTGTCCAGCGTCGTAGGTTCAACAAACTACCTGGGTAGCTATAGACATAAGTAGTACGCCCTCGAGCCCCATTTATTAAGACACTGGCATCGAATCTTGAGTATGAGACGCCCATAGAAAGCCCGCCAATATAACGTGGTATGCTTTGGGTGCGAATGGGCACTCGATCAAAGGCATCGATAACACCATCCTGATTGATATCGGCATATTTAACATCACCTGGAATAACCGTATTGGCAAAACTTTGAGTCGGACTATTTGCAATATCTTCGTAGTCTTGAAAAAAACCAAGTGACTTATATCCTAGATTATGTCCTATCTCGTAACCCCGCAAATCTTGGTAATCAAAGGCCGGAGTGGGTTGGTCGTTTTCAAGTACCTTGTTTCGCGCATAAGTGAGCTGAAAGTTGGTAAACATGCTCCACTTATCATTGAATCTCTTCTGGAACCGTACCTCCCCTTCAAATCCTCTATTTAATACTTGTCCAGTATTGCGTGGAGCTAAGCCAGAAATCGCAACGAAATCGGGGACATTGCCGGGGGGTGTCAATATATTATTACGCATTTCGCGGAATACATCAAATGACAACTCAATCTCTCTGTGCTGGAACAAGGCCAGTTCAAGGCCAAAATTACTTTTTACCGCACGCTCCCATGTAACATGATTATTGCCCACTCGATTCTCATTATAACCTGGTACATTTGTCGGCGAAACTCCTAAGCGATACCCACCACCAGGAGCGAAGTCGCTAATATATAGCCAACGCTGCCCTCCTATCTTATCATTACCTGCTACACCATATGACCCTCTCAGTTTGAGATATCGCACCAAATTATTATTAAAAAAAGACTCGTCGCTTAAAATCCATCCTGCCGAAACAGCGGGAAAGAATCCATAGCGTCTATTGGGTGGAAAGTTTTCGGAACCATTGTATCCAAGATTCAATTCCAAGAAATACCTAGATTTGAAATCATAGGTAAAGTGTCCACTCACACCTTGATAGGCATAAGGCAATTCGTCGTTGACCATCTGTAGAGTACGATTGGCAAGTAATTGTGCGCGAACGGAATGTTCTTGAAAGGATTTGTTATAATTGAGACGAAAGTCGAAGTAATTGTATCGGCGAATGAAGCTACTTCCAGAGGTAGCCAATCGGGACTTTATGGAAAATTGCTGATATACGGGGTTACCTGCATTGTTGTTACCTCGGAACCAATACGAATCAAAATCTTGCAAACGTTGAGTAACCTTATTGTTATTATTTTCAAAACTAAAGTAAATTTGGGCATCTAAACCATCGGCAATAAAATCCAATTTGTGCTTGGCAGCCAGTGTACCATACATCACATTTGTATAATCGGTATAATACCCATTCTGCGTTACGAGCCCGTAGGGATTACGATGATAGGGGATTTCCAGTGCACTACCAGCCCCTAAGCTACCATCGGGATTGAAAACGGGCTGACTGGATGGGTATCTTCCTGTAATGTCTGAAAAAATCTCACTAAAGCCTGGTCCAGGTCCTGTACGATTTTCTAATCGGCCAGCCAAATCAATCCTGATATTTAGTCTAGAAGTTGCATCCAAGTCGACGTTGGAACGAAAGTTATATCGATCGAATTTGCTCTTTACACCATAGTTATCCTCGAAAACATCTTGATGCTTTAACAAAGTACCTTGTTTGATATAGCTTCCTGAGACGAAATATCGCAATCCACTAGAGGCGCTACCGCTGATGTTCAAATTATATTGGTTTTGCAATGAACGCTCCTTGAGAATTTCGTCAAACCATTTAACATTGGGATATTGATAGGGGTCAGAACCAGTGCGAATAATCTCAAGGACCTCATCTGTATATCTGACTGGTACGTCTGAATTTAAATCGACATCCTTAAAATACAATGCCTGATCATATGCATCCATCATACGCGGTAATCGAATGGCTTGTTGCAACGCTTGTTGACCAGTGAAATTAATCTCCGGCTTGAGGCTGCTAGAGCCACGTTTGGTCGTCACAACAATAACGCCATTAGCGCCCTGTATACCGTATAATGAGGTAGAGGCTGCATCTTTCAGAATGGTAACAGATTCAATTTCATTGGCATCTAATTGATTGAAATCAGCCTGGGCGCGTGGGAGGCCATCAATGACCACCAATGGTGCTGAGTTGCCATAAGTGCCGCGGCCTCGAATGAACAAGGTTGCTTCGTCATTCCCAGGTTGACCTGTTGCTTGTACCGTAATTAAACCAGGGAGACGACCTGCTAGCGCATTACTTAGATTAGCAACAGGGCTTTGCTTTAATTCTTTTGTATGTATCGTAGAAATTGCTCCAGTGACCGATCGCTTTGTCTGTCTATTGTCCATTCCGATGACCACAACCTCATCTAGATTGGTGCTATCTTCAATTAACATAATGGATATTTGTAATTTATCCTGGATGGCTACCTCTTGCATCACAAAACCCACAGCAGAAAAAACCAAGGTACTGTTAATGATTGGCATCTCAATTTCATATCTTCCATCTGGGGTGGTACTCGTGCCTATGGATGTGCCTTTGATGACTACACTTACTCCAGAGATGGGCTCGCCCTTTTCATTGGTTACTCTTCCATGGATATGTTGCTGCACAGCCTCCCTGAAATGTGGACTCGATTTTTGTTTCTTTTTTGCATTCAATTCTTTCAAAGTGATAATTTTACCATTGACTTGATAAGAAAATGGTTGCCCTTCAAATAACAAAGGCAGTACCTCTGCTAGATCTTTTGCATTAATCTTTATGGAAACTGAATTAGCACTCTTCAATAACTCTTCTTTTGCGACAAAGGAATAGTGCGTTTGCTGCTGTATACTAACCATGATGCTGCGAAAAGAAGCATTACGCAAATCAAGGTTAACTTTTTGCGCAAGGGTATTGGCACTTACCTGGAAGGTAAACAGTACAGAGAAGAAGAGCGTTAACTTCATAATTAGCCATATTATAGTTGGTTGACGGCCACTTCCCCACGGACACAATTTTCTTGCACGCGTAGGCATGGCATAAACGATATTATTCATACATTTGTATTGTTAGGTTTATAAATTAAATAGTTACACAGCTATTTCTATTGCCTAGTATCGACCGGAAGTGTTTGCCGCACCTCCGGTTATTTTTGCTCTAAGCGATAATTAATGTGAATCATGTTATTGTCTTGATATCATAACCCTCCTTCCGTTTAATTTAAATTGAATATTTGTATAGTTATCTCTTAATGTTTGTAAAACGTCGTTGAATGGAACATCTCGCCGAATCATTCCGAAGACCCGTTCGGTGCTTGCCTCTATGGGTAAATCATCAAAGTTTACATCGTACCAGCGCTCCAATTGTGTCAATATCTCGGGCAGGTCATAGCTGTTGAGCATAATAATCCCATCTTTCCAAGAAATGTACTCCTGTGGATCGACACGTAAAATAGATATATGATTGTCAGGCTTTATGAGTATCTGCTGACCTGGCTTAAGACGATATACCTCGAAGCCTTTTACATCTTTAACTGCAACCGCTCCTTGTACAAGGGTTGTATGTTGCTGACTTTCGTCTGTGTAAGCATGCACATTAAAGCGCGTACCTAACACACGGATGGATTGCTTGTCAGTCTCCACAATGAATGGCTTCTTTTCATCATGGGCAACTTCAAAATAAGCTTCTCCTACTACTCGGACAATACGCTCACGTTCCCCAAATTGTGTCGGATACTGTAATTCTGAAGCCGCATTGAGCCAAACTTTGGTGCCGTCGCTCAATGTTACCGTATATTGACCTGCGCGAGGTGTTGTCAACGTGATGGTGTGCGTAGCTTGAAGTCCACCTACAGCCGACCCATCCGTGTAGATTATACGATTGCCTGTATTGATAACTCCCTCTTGCTCCTCACTAAGACTGAATAATCGTCCATTATCCAGTCTAATGGTAGCCCGATTACCACCAGGTAATATGTTGTTTGTGGCCATGGACACGTTTCCTATAGGATGTCTAGCTTCCGACTGATAGAGATAAATGAAGCCTAAGCCGACTAAGCCCAAGATCAATACAGCAGCTGCATAAGGCAACCATTGGGGTAGTTTATATTTTTTTCTAGGATTAGTCTTTTCGAACAGACTTATGGCAATACGATCCCCAATCGACTTGACGAGTTGGTCATCGGTTCGGCTAGATGATATTTCAAGCTCTTGCACTATAAGATGAAGAAGCTCTTCATCATGTTCAGTTAGCTGAAAATAATGAAGCAGTCGGTCTAAATCCTGTTCAGTATATTGCTGGTCAAGATATTTTTTAAACAATAGTGCTAATGGGTCTTGGTTTTCCAATGCTTTTTTTCAGGCTAATACACGCGAAACCAAAAAAGCAGTGGTTCAGATTTACAGTAAAATCATAAAATACTGATAATTAGCACATAAAATTCATATGTTGTGCAAATGTAAAATCCAAATAGGTCAGATTTGAGAGCAGAACCAAATCGCCAGTAGACATGACATAAACTCTGGATTCGAGCGATATTGCTTGAGGGTAATATTCGCCTTTCGAATGTGGTCATTGACCGTATTTTCGGAAATATTCAGCAGCTGACTGACTTCCTTATAAGATTTGCCTTCCAATTTGCACAAAGTAAACACCGCTCTTCTTTGTGGAGGTAGTTGCCTTAAGAGATTTTCCAGAATTTGTTTGTTTTCGTTGTCCGTTATGTATTCTTCAATATGCGTATAGATACGTTGGTCCATGGGCAATAGTAAGCCACGCATTCGTTTATCGTAATGAGCACGTCGGATTACGTTCTTGGCCATATTAGCTGCTATACGAAACAGATAAGCTTTGAATGGCTTTTGTGGATCGACGTTATCTCGTCCTTTCCAAACATTGAGAAAAAGGTCTTGTACAATCTCCTCTACAATTTCCCTAGACTTCACTATGCGCAATAGATTTCCTATTAAACGGTCTTTATAAATATAGTAAATGGCTTCAAAAGCATCGTGATCTCCATCTTTGAGCCTTTGAAGCATTTCTTCTTCGTCATGGACGTTAATCTGGTGACTATTCATCCCAATATACTTATTTATTTAAATCTTTTACGATTAGAATTATAGGTTTACCAATGTTATAGGTCTTCGCTTTTTTGCAAAAAAAGCAGCGGGTATCTATTTGGTGGTTATGACATTCAAACTTAAATAAAAAATGTGACTTTCCTATCTAAGAAAAATAAAGAAACGACTAAGGTAAATATGAAAGCCTGTATGATACAAAGCTCAAGTATCACATGGATTCTTGAGCTTTGTAATGGGAGAAAACAGAAAAGATTTATTTAATTGGAGGTGCCTTCGTGATCTTAGGGTCTACAATCTTTTCAATATTATAATGTTCATGCTTTTTCCTTAGTCATCTTTAAAAAGTGATATATATCACAAAATGGGATGATACATATCATTGTCTGATTAAAAAAAGATCAAGAATTTAGTCGATTAGTGTGTCTATTATTCATTTTAAAGAAACCGAATGAAACAAACCTATCTTCCTAAAGTACCGAACAATCTATATGGAGAAGATTTGTGCGCAGTTATTGACAAACTTAGCAGCACTACAAATGAAAGTCACAATAAGCTATATACCCTTATTTCTAAATTGCTTCAGCTTGATTTATTGGAAGACCATGCTATTACGTTGAATAAAGGCTATACCAATGAGGATAAAGAAACAATCGTGATAGAGGCAAAAAACGTGATAAAATATGTTTCGAATAAGGAAATAGTAGCCCGCTGGTTGGATATGTTGATGCTTGTCAATAAAAAGGAAATAATCAACTGCGTTCCTTTGGTCAGA
Organism: Sphingobacteriaceae bacterium DW12; assembly: GCA_000783305.1. Taxonomy (GTDB): domain Bacteria; phylum Bacteroidota; class Bacteroidia; order Sphingobacteriales; family Sphingobacteriaceae; genus Sphingobacterium. The sequence goes on from JROE01000002.1 coordinate 60,878, forward strand.
CGTTACTACGCAGATTTGTATGAAACAACTAATAAGGCTGACTACCTCATTCGCTCCTTGCACTTGGTGGGTCTTGCAAAACATACATTTAGCGAGATGTATGTAGAGATTTTTGATGAAGGTAAGCTAGCAGTACTTCAATCACCGCCCCCTTTTCTACAAAGAAGGATACTTGAAGAATTGATGCATTTGTTCGGAGCGACGAGGTGCCAGGTTGAATTTTCAACAATCCTACAGGAACAGATAGCATATTTCAGATTGATGAAAGACTTCGAAGCAGCTAAACATACGCTGCTGTCTTTACTGACTATCCAAGCAATCAATAAAAACGAATACCGTATCAAATTCGGAGAACTAAGTGAATTGGATGGCGATAGCATCGTATCTGGACGAAGTGGCGACACCTACTACCCCTGCATCTCGCAGATATATCTGGAGGGTCTTAAAGCTATAAAGCCGACCAGAGGATGTGAAGACCTCAAAAAAAGACTGCAGATAAAAGCAAAGGAAGCTCAACGAATTGATGTGGAGATGATACAAGAAATGGGTGGAGATATATTGCCTGAAATCAGTGGTAGTCATATCGAGAAAACGATTAATAACCTGAATTCAAGTAGCTTTACGGATGTCTACAACATCTTATTGGCACTCCCTGTGCTACCAAAAGCCGAGATAAATATAATGTGTGTCCAAATAGAGAAACTAGAGCGGAAAAGACGACTGGCAAAGTCATCTGCGGCACATATAAAAGTTAATGGTAGGTCTGCAGGAATGGCGCATGAGGAAGTAATCGCGGCACAAGAAAATGCTGTTAGAATGATTTGTAGAGAACGTATTTTGCGCTTAATACTCGATTTGAAAAATAAATTGGATCGCTATGAAGGATTCAATCAAGGTGATGTAGCTAGACTTCTCGTCACATTTGGAGATCGCACAGTCTCTAAAAGCAGAATGGAGCTTTACATCAAGGGGATATATGCTGGCTTCGAAAACAACTTTGTAACCAGCGCACATATACTAATGCCACAAATCGAAGAAAGTCTTAGACTCATATTAGTCCAAAATGGAATTGGCTTGGGAGATTCGGAAGCATCGTTGTCACCTGAAAATTTGTTAGGGTATTATCTAGAAAAACTAAGGGGTATTTCTACTGACGATGTAATTGATGAATTGAAAAGTTTTTTAGTAGATGATAACAACTATATGTTTCAAAATCAACTAGCACATGGATGGATGGAGCCAAAGGCCATACAAAAATATGGACTGTATCTCTGGTGGATATGTCTAAAGCTCATCTTTAGCACACGAGAGCTTTTTCCCCGGGGCAAAGGATAATAGGGCTTTAACCAAAACCGAAAAGAGAGAATCCAAGAACAGTTTGTGGACGCATCCAATTTGATGGAGAAGTAGGCGCTCAGCTTATGATTGTTATGATTGATGAAAAGGAATAAAGCTAGAGGCAAAACGTGGCCAACATACTCCCAACTAAATGATATCGCTGATATCGGCTTTTTGTTCGTTGATTCGATGTACAAACAGGACTGGCTTTCCCTGGCTGGACATTCCCCAACTATAGAAAAATTTATATTTTTGAATACAGAGAACTGGACGACCGGACATCACAGCTGGTCTCCATGAGCAACTCAACTTTTTCAAACGCTCTACGATGAGACTGTCTGCCAAACCTCGAACTGTCTGGTCTATCGATCTAAAAAGACGACCTTTCTTATCTATATAGAAAAATACGTCAACGCTGTCCGTAATCATAGGCACAGTAATATCCGCAATGGTTTCTTGTTGGCAATTGATATCGGAAATAAGCCTGTTGGTTCCGTTTCGATAGACGGGAAGTATTTCTGCAACTGTGAAAATAGAATACCCTTCCCATGTCCTGTCCTTTATCTCATAGAATTGAAAGCAGGCAACTGTCTTCTGATTTTTCAATTTTGCCTCCAAAAGCAATGAATCCGAAGGCGGAGCAATCTGCTTTGCGATCGGAAAAGGTACTTGTTGGGCATACAACTCCGACAGAAAGAGCATCCATATCGCTAAAGTCCAAATAGATGGAAGGAATAGTATCAAACGACATTTTAGGATTAATATAGCTTCCATTTTGAATATACTAAAGATACAAATAAGAATGAAACCCTCCAAAGGGTAAAGTATGCTTAATACATAACTATTTCTTGTGTAATTCGCATGTGCTTAACCATACCTCATAAAGTACAAAAGTGCATCGTTAATAACTGATATTGATTTTTTTACAATACATTTGGAGGAGTTTGTTTATTGATAGATACCAAAAAATGAAATTAACTAAATTCCTTTTCGGCTACGTGGCTATCTTTCTATTCTTTGTCACCCACAGCTTCGCTCAAAAGCTCAACACCACTATTCTGCATTCTTTAAACTTTTGCGACACTATCCCTTTCGAATACACAAAGGGTAAAATTATTGTAAAGGCAATTGTAAATGCTAAGCCGGCTCGTTTCATATTTGACACCGGTGCTCCATTCCTAATATCCGATAGACTATGCGATGAACTACGATTGAGCTCTCATCAACATATCAGGGTGACGGATGTATCTACTGCATCGCAAGACCTTCCTATCGTGGAGGTAAACAAGCTGGCAGTTGGGAACATCAATTTTTCAAATGCACAGGCAATAGTTTATGAAAAAGGTAAAACTGGAATAATGGATTGCTTTGACGTAGAGGGCCTGATTGGGAGCACAATAGTAAAAGACTGTATAGTACATATAGATGCCAAGAGACAGGTCATCATTTTGACAGACCGAGTAGAAAATATAGGGATAGAGAATAGTACCCCAACAAAAATAAGATTAGATGAGAATAGTCGTCCATTTGTACCTTTACACATCGGGGTGAAATCGAAGATTGAAGCTCTTTTTGACAGTGGCTCGGATAAAATACTGCCCCTATCATTTGCTACCTTTCAAAAGTTGGAGAAAGAAAAAGTGGTATCAGTATTGAACAAAGGCTATGGCTCCATCTCTTCGAGCTTGTTTGGACCTGGACAAAAGGGAAAGGAATATAGGATACATATAGGATCACTTCTAATCAATACTACGCATGTAGACGGTATAGTAGCCACAGCATCGGAATATAAGAATAAAAATGCGATAGGGATGGGCATTAGTCAGTATGGAACGATTACTATCGACTACCCTAAAAAAAGATTTTATTTTAACCCTTATAAAGCGGTGGAGTCTGTTAACAATCAGTCTTTTCTGGGGTTTGAGGCCCAACAAATGGGTGATAGTTTCGTTATTTCAGCTGTTTATGAAAACTCTCCTGCCGCTAAATCCGGATTAAAATATGGGCAAAAGATTATACAAATTGACGATTTGAAGATAAATGGCTCAGAAGATGTGTGTGAGGCTTACCTTAAAGATACGCTGAAAAGAGAGTCTATTGTAATCACTATAATGGAGGAAAACGGAGAAGTAAAAATCTTACGCGTAACACGCGAGCAATAAAAGAATGGAAATCTAAATCGTCGCTTACGGCAGCGGAAATCGACTAATAAGATAAAAATAAGCCCAATACCCTCGATTGAACTAGGAACTGAACGACTAAAGAATGAAATACCAGCACATTTTCAAAGCAGCCTTAAACTGGAAGCAGCCAGCAACATCAACACATAAAATCTACAACAAAAGCCATCAAATTTCTATTGTAGGTAAAGCAGATATGCAGGTATCGGCAGCTAAAGCTTTCAAGGGAGACCCAGCATTATACAATCCGGAAGACATGTTGCTGAGCAGCTTGATGTCGTGTCACATGATGTCTTATTTGTATGTGTGTGACCGACACGATATCGAAGTAATTTCTTATTCGGATTATGCAGAAGCGGTGCTGGAAGTAGATACAGATGGTAGTGGTCGTATTGTACAGGTACACCTTACCCCTCAGGTAACTATCCGAAATGCCTCTCAAATAGAATTGGCGTTAAGTTTGCATAAAGAGGCAAATAAGCTCTGTTTCATAGCTAATTCATGTAATTTCCCTGTACACCACCATGCAAAATGTAATGCAATTTAAGTAGTTTAACCCAATGAGTAACGTGATTTGTCACGACAAAGGCAAGGACCGATACTAAGCAAAATAATTGTTTAAAAGCGATAGCGAAGCATAACTCCTCCCGGTATATTTAGGAAAGTCGATGCGCCTTACTGTACAGCCGGATTCGCCCCTAATCGGTCATGAACCCCCATTATCAAATTTCATCCTTTTGGATCCATTTTGTCATCTGGGGTGCTTCGTACCTTTCCATTTTATCCAGTAAATCTTCAATGGTCTCCGCAACTAATAACATTCGTTGATTCTCGGGTTTCAATAAACCTTCATTGACCATGTGTTCGATAAATTGAATCAAATGGTCATAGAATCCATTTATATTCAAGAGTCCTACCGGCTTCTTATGTAAACCGAGCTGTCCCCAAGTAATCATCTCAAAAAGCTCTTCAAGCGTACCAAATCCACCCGGAAGCGCGACAACGGCATCTGAATAATCATGCATAATTCGCTTACGGTCGTGCATCGTATCAACGGTAATCAATTTGGTGACTCCAGTATGTTCTCGTTCCTTGGAATTCAAGAATTGAGGAATGACACCAATCACTTCACCCCCTTTTGACAATGCCCCATTTGCCACGGCCCCCATCAATCCAACTCTACCTCCCCCGTATACCAAACGGATACCACGTTGTGCAAAAATATGCCCCACATATGTCGCTTGTTTTTCATAACAATCGGATTGTCCTAAACTAGACGCGCAGAAAACAACAATGCTTTTAACTTTATACATAAACAATTATAAACAAATTTGTGCATCTCTCGTGTTTTTTAGACAAAATGAATATGACTAGAGGTCTTCTTGAACTTATAAAAGATATCTCAATAAAAGACAATAATCTTATATTTACGATACTAAAGGAATGACGATTTTAAAGATATTTGGCTATCATCAAAATGACATTTGAAGAAATAACAAGTAATGACCTCGAAGAATTAAGAACCTTAGGTCCGGATGATTGGAACGATATCGTTCCAGACTTTGAATTTTACATTCGGTCTCCCTACTGCCATCCCATCAAAGTTGTTGAAGCAAAAAGAATTATTGGAATAGGATCGTTAATTATATTTGAGCACACAGCTTGGTTGGCGCATATCATTGTAGATACTTCTTCTAGGGGCCGAGGTATCGGAGCAATAATCGTCAACGAATTGATTCAAATTTCAACCGTTAAAGGGATAAAAAGTTGTCTACTCATTGCTACGGAATTGGGAAAACCCATATATCTTCGAGCTGGATTTAGAATAGTAGGCGAATATACATTTCTCAAAAGAGATAAAGGATGGCCATATTTTAAGGTATCAGAAGATGTAATACCATTTGAAGAAAAGTATCGACATGCTCTTTATAAATTAGACCGACGAATTTCGGGTGAAAATCGTGAGAATATACTAAAGGAGCAGCTGCCTGAATGTTTGATATACGTCAAAGACGAGAAAGTCGAGGGATACTACATGCCAAATCTAAAAGAAGGGATGATCTTCGCAAATACCGTTCATGCAGGAATAGAGCTTATGAAAATAAAATATGCAACTATTGACAAAGCAGTTCTTCCTTCGGCCAACTTTCAGGCCCTCGCCTTTCTCAAACAGAATGGATTTATTGAAACAGCCACGGCTCCAAGAATGGCTATAGGGCCGGATATAAACTGGGAACCAACGAAGATGTACAGCAGAATTGCTGGGAGTCTAGGTTAATGATAAAGTTAATTAGCGCCTTTCTCCACACGAGCAAATTGTTGCCGATCAAACAGAAGGTTTACGATTTGATGAGTGTTGACTATGAAGAGATTTAATACCTGAATATGATAACCATACAGAATATATTGAAGCAAGTACTGATTGCCTCGACCCTTTTGATAGTATGTAGTTGTAGTTCGACCAATCCGGAAAAAACTGCACTAGTAGGCAAATGGGAAGGGTCGCTTAAAGATTCAAAAAGTGGAGATAGCCTTGAAAAGATTATCTTGGAGTTTACCACGAACGGTGAATTGCGTCAACATTTAGGTGAAGGGCAATTACAAAATACGATAGAATCGGAATATGAGGTGAAAAATGGTCAAATCATCACAATAGAGAAGGAGACCAAGGAAAGGGACAAAAGTAGTTACAACATAGTAAACGACACCTTAACTATCGTTTATGAAGGGCTTACGAATACGTACATCAAGTTAAAGCAAGAATAGGAATAAATAAGGCTATCTACATTTGATAAATAGCCTCTTTACCTTAAAATAATGCTTGACGTTAAATCGATAACACCCACCTTACATCAAAGAGGTCCGTGATTTCGATGAGTTTTTGATTTTCCCAATTTTTCGTTGAAAGCATAGTCATACCACCTGTCAATCGCTCTGCAAGCAGCTTTCTATCAGCAATCGTCTTACAGGAGAGAAAAACAGCTATGTAATTGCCGATTTCCCGCCCCTCGTCATGTACTAAATCTGAACCGTGAATGATGATACTGCTGGAAATTAGGGAACCACTGATGATGGGCTCTTCTGTGTACCCCTCTAATTTGGTCTCCAAAACTTCAAAGTACAAGGATCCTCCAAAACATTTTTGATAAGATGTAAGTGCTTTCTTACAATTTCCAGCGAACGTAATGAAGATACCACTGGTTGCTCTAGCGCGATCTTGAACTAACATACTATATGGATTAGGCTTCCGGGATATCAGGTTCAACTAATTTTTTCATTTTATCCAGCGACTCTTGCCAACCTAGGTAGCACATTTCAACCGGAATCATATCTGGAATATTTTCTTGTATGACTTTCAACTCAGTACCACATGAGACCTTATTCAACCACACAGTAGTCGTTATTTCGCCAGGTAAATTTGGATTATCAAACCGATCGACGTATTTGACTAGTTCGTTAGGCACAATTTCCAAATACTCGCCACCGAACGAATGCCCCTTGCCCGTACTGAAATTGATAAAGGTCATTTTGAATGCGCCGCCGACCTTAAAGTCCATCTCTTGCACCGTACATATAAAGCCATAAGGTGGCAACCAACTGGCATGTGCTACGGGATCTGCAAAGGCGCGAAATACTTTCTCAGGACTTGCCTGAATAATCCTATGTAAGGAAACACTATTATTTTTCATCGTTATAGATTTTTTAGATTTGACTTATTCATTATTAAATTCTTCATTTCACCTATATCCGAATCGCACTTACTTATTTATTGGCATTCAGACTGTGAGATGATATGGCGGATAGCTATCCTTGAGTTACTTGCCCTTGTCTAATCTTGTTGTTGTAAATATAAGAGACTGCAAGTATGCCAAGTACCACAACTGGCATCAACATAAATCCAATATTCTTGTCAACAAACGCATGACTAATAAAGGCAAAAATAAGACTAAAAGAAAGACCAGCGTATGCCCACTCTCTTACAGTAGCAGACATTTTGGGATACGAAATTGCTATCACACCAAGCACTTTGCAAATAATAAGTGTATAGGCAAAGTAATCTGGATATCCCAAAGGTTTTGTGCCTGCATTTGCATATTGCGGAGCAAAAAGAAGAGTGCCAAGTGGCATTACACCTTCCCAGAGGATAAGGATAACCGTCGCTATCCAAAAGATAATTTTGTTCTTTTTCATGGTTATAAATTACTAATAAGTGGCTGATCCCACACACTTTAACTATAGACCGGAATTGTGGATCTGTTCACATTTGTGATGTGTGCGTAATATTTCCATCCAGTCCATGTGAATAATGCCAATTATTTCAATGTTAGATATTTTACGAAGTTATCTAAAATAGCTTGCCACCCTTGTTTCTGAAATTCCGGATCATTTTGAGTCTCTGGATCAAAAATTGTTGTCAGCACCGTTTGACCATTATCATCTTGAAATACTGTACTAACAGTACGACCATCGGACATCGTATAGGTGATTTCTTTATAACGCTCGACCGTATCATATATTCCTTCAAAATCAAATCCAAAGCTGCCATCTTTGGCTTCCATTCTATTCTTGAACTTACCGTGTACGCGAAGGTCATTTTCACTGGCTGGGCAATGCCAGCTTGGGTCCGGAGTATTCCATTGCATGATATCGGAAGGTGTATTCCAAGCATGCCATACTTTCTCTACGGGAGCATTGATTACTGCTTCTACCTTGATTTTTGTTTGTTGTGTCATTGCTTATTATTTTTAGTTTATAATGCTACTACAAAGATGGGGCAGATTACAAAATTTCGACCATTGCAAAAACGACAACTTTAGGGGTGTATTACGACAAAAACAATATGTATATTTACTTTACTAACGAAAAAGATATGCGCGTCTCAGTTTTTGTACCTCAACATGGAGTAATAGAAGCGATTACTCCGGCATTTAGAACCTTTCATACGGCAAATGAATTTCTTACGGTATTTGGAAAAAAACCAATTTTTGATGTAGAATACGTGGGTTTGCAGGAATATGTTCCCGCCAATAATGGTGAGTATACGATAAAAACGAATCGACTTATTAGCGATGTCACACAAACAGATTTGCTTATCATACCGCCCACTTTAGGGGATATGGACTACGGCATAAAAGCAAATGCAGAGGCCATACCCTATTTTACAAAGCTCCATTTAAAGGGAACCAGTCTCGCTAGCTTATGTGTGGGAGCTTTCCTTTTGGCAGAAACTGGATTGCTAACCGGTAAAAAATGTTCTACACATTGGGCATATATCAATGAGTTTAGGGAAAAATACCCACAAGTAGAAGTAGAAGATGGCGCCATAATAACCGAATACGAGAATATATATAGTAGCGGTGGCGCTAGCAGCCTCTGGAACCTAATACTTTACCTAGTAGAGAAGTATTCTGATAGAGAGACTGCCGTGATGATTGCCAAATATTTTGCTTTGGATATCAGTAGAGACAGCCAATCTCAATTTGCTATCTTTAGAGGACAAAGAAATCATAGTGACGCAGAGATGCAGAAAGCGCAGGACTATATAGAAAAAAACTATGAAGGAAAAATTACCGTTGAGGATTTAGCAAACCTTACTAGCGTAGGCCGGCGAACATTTGAAAGAAGATTTAAAGAAGCGACAAACAATACTCCTATTGAGTACATACAGCGAGTACGGATTGAAGCTGCTAAGAAATTTTTTGAGGCATCCCGGAAAAACGTATCTGAGGTCATGTATGATGTAGGGTATACGGATACCAAAGCATTCAGGGACATTTTTAAAAAAATTACAGGTCTTACGCCGATAGAGTATCGGAATAAATTTGCGAAGGTTTCGAACGAAGTATAGGGCTCGTCATAAAAGATTAATTACTTTTTCCAGCGGGCGACCAATAATCGCCTTTCCGTCTTTTATGATAATTGGTCGTTCTATCAATATCGGGTGCTTTAACATAATCTCAAGCCAATCCTCATCACTTAAAATAAGGCTAGCGAATTGTTGCTGAAATAGTGACTCATTCTGTCGTATAAGCTCAAACGGCTTCATTTGGAGTAACTTCAAGATGGCAATCAATTCAGCTTTACTCGGCACGTCGTAAAGATACTCCTGCACTTGGAGTTCAATCTGACTCTGATTTAGCAAATCTAGTGCAGCACAGCTTTTACTACACATCTTATTGTGATATATCTTGATCATGACTACTATTTAATGACTCTTCGCATCTTCTTAAAGCTTGTATAGCACATCTTCCATACATAGGCTTCATATTACTGTTTTTTATGGAAATTATGATAGTTTGCAGATGGATTAGTTTCCTGGGCCAAACGATGAGGATTTGTCCCTTATTTATTGGATCTTTTTTTTTCTAATCAATGTTTTCTTTATCATTACTATTTGACCGAGGTGATAATAGCTATGCTCTATCATCGCATCTATATTCCGCAAATACGTCCCATACTTTTCTTCAACAAAATATTCAGAGAGTCGTTCCTCCGGCAATCGCTCCACAAGTTCTGCAAATTCTTCGGCATCTCTCCAAAATTTGAGAAGAAAATTAGTCCATTGTTCCTGTGATTGAATGGGCTGGAAATCGAAACTATACTTATCTTTTATATCTAGGGCACCCCCCAACAATACTAGTCTAATTCCATTGATATAATAGTGAACATGTTGCGCAAGAACCGAAATGGAATTTAAATCTAGGAGTCTCGTTATTGCGATTTGCCAATCCAAATTTCCCAATTGATCTTTATAATTTGTATTTGCTATCCAAACCCCATTTAGGATTACCTCTCGAAATCTATTTGCAAGTTTAACTTGACTTGTCATACTTCCCTCCATCCCTAGTTAATATCAACCCCAGCTACTCACAAGAGTCTCGTTGAGCATGATTTAGGACAATATGTGATTACCTTCTGTTAATATAATCGGCTTTCCATCTGTTATGATGATGGTATGTTCATGCTGTGCCATGTATCCTCCTTTATTACCTACCATTGTCCAACCGTCACTGAGCTCTGTTGCATAAGTAGATGATGTAGAGATAAACGTTTCAATCGCGACAACCGAATTCTTTTTAAATCGCCGTTGATCAAACCTGTTTTTATAGTTTAGTAATTCGTCTGGCTCTTCGTGCAAACTCCTTCCTATGCCGTGACCACCAAGATTTTTGATAACTTTATATCCTTTTTTTCTTGCTTCAGACTCCATCAAATGTCCTATATCAGCTATTTTCACTCCGCCACGGATATGGTCTATCGCTTTTCTTAAGATATCTTTGGATGCATCCACTAGTTTTTGATGTTGATGGATATCTGTACCTAGTACAAACGATGCTCCATTGTCAGACCAAAAGCCATTAAGTTCAGCCGAAACATCAATATTTATTAAATCACCATCTTGGAGTACACGCCTATCTGAGGGAATGCCGTGGCAAAACTCATCATCAACACTAATGCAAGTCCATCCAGGGAATCCATACGTTAAATAAGGAGCTGAATTTGCACCAAATTCGGTCAAAATACTAGCACCATATTCATCCAAGTCTTTCGTGCTCATTCCAGATTGAGCGTAGTCAATCATTTTTCTTAATGTATAGGCAACAGCTTTACTTGCCTCCTGCATTCCTTTTAATTCGGATTGTGATGTTATGGACATTTCGATATTTTATTAGCACCTTATTGTCCTTTCTGGAGCTTCTCATTCAATAGCAATCAGCGAATTGATAACGATATACTCCCTCTTTGGACAATCAAACTTACCAAAAAAATATCGAGACTAATGTATTTATTCCTCTTGAATCTACCTTCAAGGCGATGATTTGACATAAAACCAACTGTAAAAACTAACCTGTTGGCAGCCCCAAAGTCTATTACCGACATTAATAAAATTCTTATGTAAAATTCAAGAACTGAAACTCCTGTAAGGTTGAATCATCGTAAACTACCCCTCCATTATTCAGGAAATAAATATTGGGGAAATCTATATGTGTCCTTACAAGGGTTAGTCTTTATAAATCAGGTATTTTTTACGCATTATTTTGTATTTGGCAAGTCCAGGTGCCCAACTTTTCCGAATCTCCGCCTCACTCACTCCATTTTCAATCTGCTTGCGAAAAGCATCCACACCGACGAGCCTCTCAATACTTCCGATTTGCTTTGAAAAACTTTGGTCGAAAAACTTATCTTTTTCAGGAGACTTTTCATATAGCTCCTTAATCCAAGTCAGATTGATTTGCTTGCTGTTTACAAGTTCCTGCAAATTATAACTTCGTAAATCTAGTCCATAACACAATTCGTTCATAAAAAGTGGCGTCTCGCTCATTCCTTTTTTACTGACAGGCGTAAAGGAAAATGAATAAATTCCCTTATAGACGGGGCTTCCAAGTATAGTGAAAGGAAAGTCGGTCCCCCTACCGTGGTTTATCTTCACTCCCTCAAAAAGGCAGGTGCTGGGATAGAGCAATATGCTTTGTTCGGTATTCAGATTTGGCGACGGACTTACCGGCAGTCTATAGAGCATGTTATGCTTGTAATTTTCGACAGGGATAATCTTTAACTTACATTTCTTGGAGGTAGCCATCCATCCTTCTCCATTGACCATTTGAGCAAATTCAGCAGTTGTCAAGCCGTGTGCAATAGGAAGAGGAAATTGACCAATACCTGATTTGTGCTTCATATCTAGTATTGGCCCATCGATAAAATAGGCATTTGGATTGGGACGATCCAAAATCATAAGTTCCTTATCATTTTCAGCGCAGGCCTCCATGATATCCCGCAATGTGTTAATATTGGTATAAAAACGCACGCCCATATCTTGAACATCATATATGAATATATCGACATCTTTCAAATCTTGATTTGATGGCTTCTTCTTGTTCCCATACAAGGAGATGATAGGGATCTGGGTTTGTTGATCTATCTCATCAGACACCTCCGTGCCATTACTGGCATTGCCCCTGAAACCGTGTTCCGGTCCAAAAATCTTAACAATTTGGATACCTAAACTTAAAAGACTGTCCACAAGATGTTTATCATTAATCACTGTGGAGGGATTGCCAAGTATAGCAACCCGTTTTCCTTTTAAATAAGGGACGTAACGCTCCGTTTGCTCTGCTCCAGTACGTATCCGATCATTACAATAATCAAGAGTTGTTTGGGCTTTTAAGAATGTAACATTCAATGCAATAAACACTATGGCAATCAAAAGATGAAATTTATAACTCATAACAAGGTGGTAAACAAATTGAATAGTAAATCTAATGAACATTGCTGTAATTTGCAAATCTAAATATTAAAAATGCAAAAAAACGACACACTATTGCTTTACTCCTCTTCCATAAACACATCGCACCACTATTATTCGGCGATGTAAAAAAATAGCTACCAGTAATGATCTTCAAAAAACGACAAAAGGCCACCTTCTTATAATAGCGTATTTTAATTACTATTTTTAGAAGATGGCCTACTGTAAAGGGGTTGATTTGTTTTATTCGGCAATGATAGATCTATCCAGATGCACATAGCCGCCATCTACGTGGATCAACTGTCCTGTCGTATGGCTGGATCGGTCTGACAACAGAAACACTGTCATATCGGCAATCTCTTCTGGTGTAGTCATCCGGTGCTCCAAAGGAATACGATCAGTAATCTTCTTCAATGTCTCTTCGGGATTTGTCAATGTTTGAATCCATCGGTCATATTGAGGGGTAGAAGACTCCGCTACGACAATAGCATTGACTCTGACCGAAAAGGGCAAAAGCTCTACAGCCCACTCTCGGGTCAATGCGTTGCGCCCACCATTAGATGCGGCATAAGCTGACGTATTGCCCTGCCCCGTCTCCGCGGTCTTAGATGTGATGTTAACGATACTGCCCTTTGCCAGCTTTAATGCTGCCAGTGAATGATGGGCCATTAAATAGTAATGGATTAGATTTTTATGAAGAGAATCCACAAATTTTTGATAATCTCCGGAAGCCAATCCTACTCCGTCATTGACTCCAGCATTATTGACAAGCCCGTCAATACGTCCGTAGCGTTCCAACGTCTTTTCAACGGCAATTGCACTATGCTCAGGGACGGAAAGTTCGGCTTCAATACATAGGGCTGTGTTGCCTAACGCTTCTACCTCCGCTTTTACTATTTCATTATCTTGCGTATTGCGTCCAACGATAACAGGGATAGCTCCTTCGGTAGCGAGCGCTAGCACAATTGCCCGGCCGATGCCTTTGGCTCCGCCCGTGACAATGACCACTTTATCTTTAAGGTTCAAATTCATGATGTAATTCCAAATTATAGATTATAAATTTTCACTGCATTCAAAGCCCAAAAAGCGTCACGCTGATTGGTATCGAATGTGTCCAGCTTAGATTCAACAATAGCTATTCCCTCTTCATAAGAAGCTGCAAGCAGACATACCGGCCAATCTGATCCAAACATAATACGATGATGCCCAAAGCAAGCAAACACATGTTCAAGATATCGAGCAAAGTTTTCAAGTTTCCAACTATTCCAGTCAGCCTCGGTAGCCAAACCCGACACCTTACAGCTCACATTTGGAAATGACGAAAGTTGCTCTATGAAATGTGCCCAATCGTCAAATTCTTGTATTTTGATTGGGGGTTTCGCAATATGATCCAATATGAATTGTTGTTCAGGATTATTGGATACGCAAGTAAGCACACTCGCGTAGTGCTTGGGGCTAACTAACAGATCGTAAGTGAATCCGTATTGGACAAGTTGAGCAAGTCCATTTTGGAAGGAGTCACGTATCAAAAAATCAGGATCTGCCTCTGCTTCCACCACGTGTCGAAATCCTTTAATCAATGGCTGTTTTTTGTACTTTTTCAAATATTCCCCAATCTGAGGAGAACGAAAGTCAACCCAACCAATTACGCCTTTAATAAAGGAATTTTGAATGGCTAATGCAACCAAGAAGTCGGTTTCTAGATGTGACTGATCTGCTTGAACAGCAATGCACGCCTCAAATCCATTACGCTGTAGAATAGGCTTCAGGTCTGCCGGCATAAAATCTTGCCGAATCATATCCATCTCCGCTGTAATCCAACGATCACGAACGGGATCAAATCTCCAGAAGTGCTGATGTGAATCTATGCGCATAATCCTACGATATTAAGGCCGATAAGCGACTACTTCTTGACGTGATTCACCCAAACCATCAGCACCCAACTCTACAACATCACCAGGTTGAAGATAAATAGGAGGATTGAAACCAAGACCTACGCCTGCTGGAGTACCTGTGGAAATCACATCACCTGGCAGAAGAGTCATGAATCGAGAGGCATAACTGACAATAAAAGGTACTGAGAAAATCAAGTTTTTGGTATTTCCATCTTGATATTTCTTACCGTTGACTTTCAGCCAAAGGCGTACATTGTTGATATCTTCAATTTCATCTGCTGTGGCCATATAAGGTCCCATTGGAGCAAAAGTATCGCATCCCTTACCTTTATCCCATGTGCCACCTCTCTCTAATTGATACTCGCGCTCTGACACATCATTATGTAATACATATCCTGCAACATAATCCAATGCATTGGATTCTTCCACATAAGACGCTCGCTTCCCGATGACAATACCAAACTCAACTTCCCAATCAGTCTTAACCGAATTCTTAGGAATCATGATTTGATCATTCGGTCCCACCAAGGAGGTGGTAGATTTCATAAAAATAATAGGTTCAGCAGGAATTGCCGCACCGGTTTCTTCAGCATGATCCTTGTAGTTAAGTCCTATACAAACAATCTTAGAAGGACGCGCAAATGGTGTACCTAGACGTATTTCATCAGCTACCTCGATTAATTGACCTTGGTTGGCTTTTACAAATTCTTCTAATCTAGCCAGGCCATCTTCTTCAAAAAATGACTCATTATAATCTCCTCCAAAAGCAGAAGTGTCATAATTGACTCCATCTATTTGTACGCCAATCTTTTCTTTTCCTTGCTCACCGAAACGAATTAATTTCATATTTTTTACTTTTAGTATTATGTGTCTTGACATGTACTGTGTGTGGTTGTTTCGGACTGAAATAAAATTCAGACCGGTCATATCTTACATCACTTCCATACACTTACATGCTTATTATTAGTTATTCAATTTAATAAATCCGCCATCAATCGGATAGTCGTTGCCCGTGATAAATCCAGCATCATCACTACATAGGAACAATGCTAATTTAGCGATTTCTTCCGGTTGCGCCATTCGACCTATCGGTTGACTCTTGGACAGCTTATCAAACATTTCCTGCTCCTGCCCTGGATAGTTTTTTGAAATAAAGCCATCCACGAATGGCGTGTGAACCCGTGCGGGCGAAATACTATTACAACGGATTCCGTCTGCCATATAATCTCGGGCAACCGATAGCGACATTGCGAATATAGCACCTTTACTCATAGAATATGCAAATCTATCAGCGATACCCACCCATGCGGCTATAGAAGCCAAATTCAAAATAGCCCCTCCCCCCTGTCTCTTCATCAAGGGAATCACCGCATACAATGCGTTATATGCTCCTTTGACATTGACATTAAAAACGCGTTCAAAATCTTCCGATTTACAACCTTCCAAGTTCCCGACATGGGCTATCCCGGCATTATTAACCAATACATCCGCCTGACCAATACCATTCACGACAGCCAAAACGTTTTCTTGAATACTGACATTGCAAATATGAGCTTCCGCTAGTCCTCCAGCATCTTTTATCTCGCTGACCACTTGGGTTGCCCCTTCAGTATTAAGGTCCAAAATATGCACGTGTGCGCCATTGGCGGCAAACAAAAGACTAATGGCTCTACCAATACCACTACCACCTCCAGTAATAATTGCAGACTTGCCTTGTAATTTATTCATAATATTATTTTTATAACAGACTAATAACTATTCAAACTCAGCAACATTTGATTATAAAGATACACCTCTGCGCCAAGGTATGAAATCATCCTGACCTAGTAACACTGCTTTCGGTTGGATTTGACCACTGGCCACTTGGATGACATACTCTAAAATGCGATGTGCTGCTTGTTCAATAGTCTCCTCTCCCTCTATAATTGTCCCGCAGTTCAAATCAATAATATCGGACATTCTTTCATAAGTCTTTGTATTTGTCGAAAGCTTTACCACAGGCGTAATTGGATTGCCTGTGGGTGTACCCAACCCTGTGGTAAACAACACGATATTAGCTCCTGCAGCAACCTCAGCAGTCGTACTCTCCACATCATTCCCAGGGGTACACAGCAGGTTGAGTCCAGGTTTGTTGGCTACTCCAGGATAATCCACTACAGCGGTAACTGGAGATGTACCCCCTTTTTTTGCGGCACCTGCAGACTTAATTGCGTCGGTAATGAGACCGTCGCGAATATTTCCGGGTGAAGGATTCATGTAGAACCCAGAACCATCAGCCTCGGCTTTAGCATTATATGTCCGCATCAGATGCATAAATTCACTTGCAATCTCTTCATTAACACAACGATCACTGAGCTCCTGCTCAACTCCACATAGTTCAGGAAATTCCGCTAAAATGACAGAGCCACCCATACTCACCAACATATCTGATAAAAATCCCAATGCCGGATTGGCCGATATTCCCGAAAACCCATCAGACCCCCCGCACTCCAAACCAATGCAGAGCTTGTCCAATGGTGCTGGACGCCTTTCATTCCGATCGGCCTGCATCATACCAGCAAAAGTAGCTTTAATGGCTTTTTGCATCAACTCCTTTTCTGTACCTTCTTTTTGCTGTTCAAAGATATAAAGTGGTTTATCAAACTGTGAATCTCGCTTCTCTATCTCCGAACGCAGAATAGAAGCCTGCGCATGCTGACAACCCAAACTAAGAACTGTAGCTCCCGCGACATTTGGATGGCTAATATAACCTGCCAAAAGTCCACAGAGTGCATCCGAATCTAATCGAGTACCACCACATCCCATATCGTGATTTAGAAATTTAATCCCGTCCACATTTTTAAAAAGACGGTCTCCGGCTGAAGTCGCTCCACTCGTGGCCAAGTCTTGAGCGATAATACCATCTACATCCACACCTGAGCGATACAGTTCAATCAGACTTTCGACCTCCTTTGTATAGTCATTGGCCTTAATTTTGTAGCCAAGCTTCTCTTCAAACGCAGTTTTCAAAGTCAATACGTTCCTATTTTCGCAGAACACCAGTGGGATGACCAACCAATAATTTGCCGTACCGACCGTGCCGTTCGATCGATGAAAACCATTGAATGTCCTATCTTTAAAGGTGGAGACATCTGGTCGATGCCAGTCCAACTTGCGTTTTCCCATCTTAAAATCATCAGCCGCGTGCCTTAAATTAGCTGTTGAAATTAATTCACCTTGCTTCAAGTCAAAGTTTACCTTGCCAACCAATACGCCATACATATGCACATCTGCGTCTTGCTGGAGATCTTGGATGGTAAACTTGTGCTTTGCCGCAACATCCTGTAACAACTCAAACTCCTCCCCGTCCCATTGGATTAGGGTACCTTTCCCCAGATCCTGCAGAGCAACCAACACATTGTCTGACGGATGGATCTGTAGGAACATATGTTTCTCTGTATTCATCTCTCTTTATTTTGTAGATTATCTAACCATCGATCTGAAGTCAGAATGGTGTGACACTACTTATTTAAATCAAATATTTTTTCCATTAGTACCCATTTTCCTTCGGAACCTGCCCCTGGGATGGCGGACTGATACTTCCACATCAATTGCTCCCATTCTTGCACTTTCGGATTTCGTAAATCCATATCCGCCTTTCGTTCGAAGGAAAAGTCATCGCTCACTTCCATAATCATAAACAAACGATTTCCAAACCTATAAATATCCATTACAATCACATCCGCGCCAATGATAGAGGCCTTGATTTCGGGCCAAACACTTCGATGATGGGCTTCATATTCAGCTATCAATTGGGGGTCATCCACCAAATCAAGACCCAGAGCATATCTTCTCATTACTACAAATTATTTTTATTTACCTTACTTCTATTATTCCATGCGAAAAGCAATACTATGACAAAACAAAATAGTGCCACTAAATAAGAGGTCTGCATATTGTCTGTCATATCTGTGATTTGGCTAGCCAATGGCGGAACGACCGCTCCCCCTACGATAGACATAATAATCAAACTAGACGCCGACTTAGTGTCTGCCCCGACTCCCTTTATTCCTAAAGCAAATATAGTTGGAAACATAATGGACATAAAGAAAGTAATAGCCACTAACGCATACAACGTCACAATACCCGTTCCGAATACGACTACAAAACAAAGTATACAAGACGCAATGCTATAGATAATCAGTAGCCTATTTGCTGACATATATTTCATAAAGAATGTGCCAATAAAGCGTCCAACCATAAACAGAAATCCAGCAACACCCAAATAGTATTTACCTTCTTGCCCAGTAATACCCGTTACATCACTCGCAAATACCAATAGAAAACTGAATACATACACTTGTACACCCACATAAAAAAACTGGGCTACAACTCCCCATCTCACATTTTTATGCGCAAATGCACCCAAAAAGCCTCTTGACGACTCCCCTTCTTCTTCATCTTTAATATCCGGCAATTTGGTAAAGAAAAAGAGAGCGGCAACAATCAAAATCAATAAGCCAAGTACAAAATACGGTCCCTTGACCAATGAGGTTTCAGCCTGAATATAGGCTTCTCGCGCGCTTTCACCTAACGCTGCTATTTCATCTGCAGATTTTGGTTCTTCGGCCAGTATAAATACTCCCCCTACTATAGGAGCAATAGATGCCGCAAGACCATTAAATGACTGTGCGAAATTCAGTCGTTGTTCGGCTTTATTAGGATCACCTAATATCGTAATATAAGGATTGGCAGCTGTTTCCAAAATAGTAAGTCCACATGATAGGACGAAAAGTGCTGCTAAGAAGAATGGGTAACTGATGGTATTGGCTGCAGGAATGAACAAAAAGCAACCCAATGCAAAAAGACTCAAGCCTACCAATATACCAGCCTTATAGCCATATCTTTTCATAATCACCCCAGCAGGAATCGCCAGCAAAAAGTATGCAGCAAACACGGCTGAATCAACCATTGAAGCCTGAAAATGGGTCAGGCTAAAAGCGCTCTTCAAATGCTTGATCAATATAGGATCCAGATTATGGATAAATCCCCAAAAAAAGAACAGTGATGTCACTAATACAATAGCCAAAGAATAGCTTTTCGTTTTCGTCATACGTAATGTATTGCTAATATTTTATAATTGATAATGTAAAAATCAACATATTAATTCTGATTAAATTGATGAATATTACCAAAAGATTGAACTATTTTACCATTATTTGTACATTTGGAAGTTTTATTACGTTATAATCATTTACAAACATTCGATATGAAACCCCAACTTCTGACGATAGACGCACCCTCGGCCTCTGCCTTTTCGGTCAGACAAGACATACAGCCCCAACAACATAACAATTGGCATTATCACGAAGAGCTAGAGCTCATCCATATCGCTAAAGGTACAGGTACGCAGTTGGTGGGAGACAGTATCAGCAACTTCGAAAACGACTCACTTTTCTTAATAGGTTCCAATCTCCCCCACTACTGGCTTTTTGACGAGCGATTTTTACAAAATAATGCAGATATCAGAGTGGCCCACTTCAAGGAGAACTGCTTCGGACTTGGCTTTTTCAATCTGGCTGAAAATAGAAAAATTAGAGAACTCTTTATCAAAGCCAAAAGAGGAATGCAAATATACGGACAGGCAAAATCAAACGTAAAAGACATATTGGAAAGGATGGTGTTAGTTTCCGGAACTCAGAAAATCATCCTTCTATTAGAAGTTTTGGATATCCTATCTAAAAATGAACAGATCGAAAAACTAACAAGTCCAACATATGTAGCGGATAATCAGGAGCTAGATTATGATCGACTAAACTCCATCATCACATACGCCACCTTACATTTCAAGAACAAGATAGCACTAAAGGAGTTGGCTGATGTCATAGGGATGACGGAAAATTCGTTCTGTAGGTTTTTTAAAACAAAAACTGGAAAGACTCCAATTGAATTTATTACCGAATTGAGAGTAGGACATGCTGTCAAACTTTTACTGGAATCAAGCACACCTATCAAGCAGATTTGCTTTGAATCCGGCTTTCAGAATTTTGTATCCTTTCACAAAGCTTTCAAGAGAATAAAGGGTGCTCCACCCTTAGTTTATCAAAAAAGTATACAAAAATAGGCCGCGACATAAATCACGACCTATCAAACAAACAAACTAATATAAAATCTATTTAGATTCCAAGCTGAGCGAGAATGGAAGGTCTCCTTTTGCAGTTCCTCTCGAGGTGTTTGGCTTGGGACTCATATCAAACTTGAGATTGGCTCCTTTAATTAATTCGCTATGACGAATATAATTCTTTGTATAGTCCTTACCGTTAAACTTCATGCGTTGGATATACTTATTCTGAGCCGAATTCTGTGGAGCTTGAATAATAATTTTCTTTCCATTAGAAAGATGCAACGTGGCCTTTTTAAACAATGGGGCTCCTAGAATATATTCATCCGTGGCAGGAGTGACAGGGTAGAATCCTAGCGCTGAAAACACGTACCAAGCCGAGGTTTGTCCATTATCTTCATCTCCACAATAGCCATCTGGATTTGGAGAATACATCCTATTCATTGTCTCTCTAATCCAGTACTGTGTTTTCCATGGTGTACCAATATGTCCATAAAGATAAATCATATGCTGTATAGGCTGATTACCGTGTGCGTACTGGCCCATATTGGCGATTTGCATCTCGCGTATCTCATGAATAGGAAATCCGTAATAAGAGTCATCAAATATTGGAGGTAAGGCGAAAACAGAATCCAACTTCACTTCCATCGCTTGGTGACCTCCCATTAACTCGGCCAACCCATTGACATCTTGAAATACTGACCAACTGTAATGCCAACTATTACCTTCGGTAAAAGCATCTCCCCATTTAAATGGGTTAAATGGGGATTGAAAAGACCCATCTTTATTTTTGCCTCGCATAAGTCCGGAGGAAGGATCAAAAAGGTGCTTGTAGTTAAAAGAGCGCTTACGATATAAGTCAATGTCATCTTGGCTTTTATTCAACGATTTAGCCAATTGATAAATGGCAAAATCATCATAGGCGTACTCCAAGGTACGAGCTGCATTTTCATTTATTTTGACATCATAGGGTACATATCCCAGCGTTTTGTAGTACGCTGCTCCCGCTCTACCAACGGCAGTCAAAGGTCCTTCATTATTCGCACCTTTCAACACCGCTTCGTACAATGTCTCGATATCCTTTTGTCCAACACGTACACCCTTAACCCAAGCATCTGCCACTACAGAAGCAGAGTTATTTCCGACCATAATATTTCTAAATCCCGGACTAGCCCACTCTGGTAGGAACCCTCCCTCTCGATATGCATTTGCCAATCCCTGCTGCATCTTTTCACTCATTTCTGGATACATTAGATTGAGAAATGGGAAAAGGGCCCTAAAAGTATCCCAAAAACCTGTGTCTGTAAAGAAATAACCGGGTTTCACCTCCCCTGTATAAGGGCTGTAATGAACAATATCACCTTTGGCATCAACCTCATGAAACATCCTTGGGAATAACAATGAACGATACAAAGATGAGTAAAAGGTACGCGCTTGGTCGATACTGCCGCCTTCGATTTCAATCCGCCCCAGTACTTCATTCCATTTTTTCTCACTATTAGCGACTTGCTGATCAAATGTCAATCCGTCCAATTCCTTAAGGTTAAGCTCGGCTTGAGCGGGGCTGATAAAGGAAGAGGCAACCTTCAGGTGTACTTGTTCGCCTCTATTAGCAATGTGAAAACTCACGATGGCGCCGACATGGTCAGCCTGAATCTTATATCGACCATCTTTCATCAAGGAGTCTGCAAAAGTGCTAATCCCCGCGAAAGGTCTATCAAAGGTTAGGACAAAATAATTCTTGAAATTATCTGGGACGCCGCCACTATTCTTAGTTGAATAGCCTACAATCTTGTTTTCAGAAGGAATTACTTCTACATACGAGCCTTTATCGAAAGCGTCAATAAGGATATGTGCTTGATTGGTTTTGGGAAATGTAAATCTAAAATACGCAGCTCGATCCGTAGGTGTTAACTCCGTCTTAACGTCGAAATCGGCTAAATAAACCTCATAATAGTGAGGCTTAGCAATTTCTGCTTTATGTGAAAACCAACTCGATCGTTTGTCTTGATCAAAAGTCTTCACTCCTACCATAGGCATGATTGAAAACTGGCCATAATCATTCATCCAAGGTGATGGCTGATGGGTCTGTTTAAATCCTCTAATCTTATCAGCTGTATACGTATACATCCAGCCGTCTCCCATCTTGCCTGTTTGTGGACTCCAAAAATTCATACCCCAAGGCATTGCAATTGCTGGATATGTATTGCCATTTGATAATGTATATGTTGATTGTGTGCCTATTAACGGATTCACAAAATCTACAGGATTACTGACCTTGCCTATTTCTTGAGCAGAGCTAAAAGATGCACATAGACAAAGTAAAATCGCAGCGATATAATTTCTTTTCATAACTAACCAATGGTATATTGGGTTCTAAAATAGAAAAAAAAATCGAATTCACATATGCTAAAAGTATTTAGCAAACATTTTATTAAACCGAAACTCGAAGAACTAACTTGCCATACAAGGCTCCACTTTCCATCTGTCGATGGGCTTTTGCCGCTTCAGACAATAAGAAGGTTTCACTAATTCGGGGTACAAAACGTCCATCATTGATAAATGGAAACACATAATGTTGGATATCTTTAGCAAGTGTATGTTTAAATCCAATATCACGACTACGTAAGGTACTACCTGTTACCGTTAATCTCTTTTGCATCACTTTCAATACATTTAACTCGACTCTGCCCCCCAAAGTAGCATTGATATAAACTAGGCGTCCGTCTGTATTTAACAGATTAATGTTCTTCTCAAAATAAGGCCCACCAATACTATCCAATATCACATCTATTCCCTGAGCACCCAATACGGACTCAAAATCCTCTTGTTTATAGTTTATGGCCCGAGTAGCACCTAGCGATTCGCAAAACCGACATTTATCTGCATCTCCAGCAGTTGCGTAAACAATACTCCCCCAAGCACTTGCCAGTTGTATGGCGCAACTTCCTATCCCACCTGAACCGCCATGGATTAATACTTTTTCACCTGGCTGTAATCTTCCGCGTTGGAATAGATTATGCCATACTGTAAAAACAGTCTCAGGTATTGCTGCAGCTTCCTCCCAAGTAAGTTCTCTCGGTTTAGCAAGACAACTTCCCTCATCTACCCGTACATATTCTGCGTATCCACCACCCGCCACCAATGCTATTACCTCATCTCCCACCTTCCACATAGAAGTCTTCGTCCCAAGCTCGACAATCACTCCCGCCACTTCTAGGCCAGGAATATCTGCAACCACTCCATCTGGAGCAGGGTAATTTCCCTTCCGCTGGAATACATCTGGTCTATTGATGCCCGCAGTCCGTACTTCGATGAGTACTTCATATTCCCCTAGGGTAGGGATCGCTCTATCAACGATATGGAGCACCTCTGGTCCACCAAATTCAGAAATGACAATTGCTTTCATATTCATCTATATTTACAAACACAACTTCCTTCTATTTATAGCTCAAGGCCTCCCACTCGATAAACAGATCTATGACTTTTTCGGATACTTCTGTAGGCGTAGATTAAGCGAAACCATAAAGTAACGAGCTAACCGATTGTTTCGGATGTCCAAAATATCATTACCAATAATCTCACGGGAAATACCCGTATTTTGATTCAACAAATCAAACCCTTGCAATCTCAACATGGCCAACTTATTAGGCAGAAAAGTATATTCAATGTATGAATTAATGACAGTGGGATTAACATTCATGGTACTACCTCTATAACCATCATTGAATCTTTGTGAAAGCTCCACGCCCAGAGTCATATGCTCCGTGCAATATATCTTATTCCCCAAACTAAGGACAAAGGAGTGTGCTGTAATCGAATTCTCAAAGGGCCATTTGTACTTCGCTGAATTTAGCATATAATTACCGTTAAATTCGGACTCGATTACATCATCCAACGTATAGCGGAGCTGTAAAGATTGTGAATAGATAAACTGTCTGTTGGTAATCCGACTTTCATTGATCTGGGAGACATTGTTGTAAAAATCACCGTTACCATTGATATTCAACTGAAAATAATCCGAAATGAATGGAGTAGAAAACAGATAATAGGACCTCACATCATAATATCCTGGCATATTCAAATAAGTCGTTTGTTGTACGGTAGAGTTGGCTGTGGCCGTTCGATCGGTCACAATCTTATTCTGTACAAAATTGTAAGCTAAATTAGCTTCGAAATATTGCCCCCTTGAGACGATTGATTTTCTAAAACGCGTGGATATCCTATTGGCAAATTCAGCCTTCAATTCAGGATTTCCAATCACTATATTTTGTGAGTTGGAGATATCTCGAACAGGCTGTATTTGGTGAAAGCTTGGTTGATTATTTTTACCCAGGTAATCGACCGAAAAATCTGCTTGATCGTTAATCTTCCACTTAAAACCTGCTGTTGGAATCAAGTTCACATTATTATAAGTGTAGAGCTCATTCTCCGCATACAATCTACCCGATATCTCTAATGGCTGTACTCCAAACCCTACATTATATTTATACCTCTTATCTTTAGAATCATATTGATAATTAATCGCTGTCTGATTGCTCCGAAAATTATAATTATAGTTTAGTCCCAAGGAGTCGATAAAGACCATGTGTCCCAAAAGCTTCGAACGCTCAAGGTCCTCAACCCGTCTATTCGCGTCAATATCATTGCGCTCGAAGTCGTAAGTAACCTCCAAAGAGCTCTGTTTATTGATGGGTTCGATATAAGACCCGCTCAACTTATATGAACGGTTTTCATTAATGGCTTCAATATATTGTCGCTGAAGAAAAAATGAATAATCATTCTTTTTCAACTCATCTAGTATCACATATCGATCCTCAGCCTGTTCCACTTTGTCACCAGAACCTATCGAAGCCCTTACATTAAAAACCAGTTTACGACCTTCTTTTTTGAAGGCTTTCGAGTATAGTGCCTCCACATCCAAATTGGGGGTCATATTCTTTGATATAGATGAATAACTCCCATCATTGGTGGTTGTATTGCTCTTAAGCCTCTTTTCCCTATAATTGTTGATGTACGTACGACTATAGGTAAAAATTGGCTCTACCTTGAGCACATCATGATTCTTAAACTTCGTATCAAAATTCAATAACAACCGATGATTAAAATCCTTGGTCTCTACCTGGTAGTCTTCTTGGTTAAATATGGATGCATTTCCGTAGACGGATTGCAATACCGAATTGCCCACTGTTAGATTTTGCCGCTTGGTAAATGCATATTGCCCATTTACTGTTGTATTTTTGAAAAGATTGTCCGAAAAACTTGCGCCGATTGAACTAGTGGTATTCAATCCGTCAGATGGCTCTGCAAAATCTGCCAACTCGCCCATGTTACGCTCGCGGTTTCCGCCATTCGGAGACCCGAAGGAAAATAGGCTTGTATTCGTATTATTTAAAGATCCTACTAGCGAGAACTCTTGACCGTCATTGAAGTTGTTAATCCCCCCACTAAGCAAGTAGCGATCCTCAGATCCACCACCTCCAGTAAGTTGACCAAAGACAATCTTTTTCTTATCATCTTTTAACACGATATTCAATATTTTCTCAGATTCACTACCTTGTGTACCCTTGGCACTGTGGTACTCACCATACGAATCAATAACCTGCAAATACTTTATAAAGTCTACAGGTAGATTGCGTGTAGCTGTCAGCACATCTCCACCAAAAAATTTTCGACCATCTACTTGGACAGATGAAATCGGTTGACCAAAAGCATATACAGAGCCGTCTCGAGATACCTGTATATTTGGCAGTTGTTTGAGTGCATCCTCTAAAAGCAAACGTCGATTAAAGTTAAATGCATTCATATTGTATTGAACCGTATCCTGCTTAAATATCACAGGGACAGTCTTCACGACTAATACCTCCTTCAACAATTCTGACTGGGGTGAAAGTACCACTACTGGCAAAGAAGATTTAGAAAGCACCTCCGAGGCCGAATAGGTCTTTTCTAAAATTTTATAGCTCAACAACGTATAGGTAATGCGGATTTGTCCAAGTGATACATCAGAGAACATATACCTACCATTCGCTGATGAGGCCTGATTAAATGTACCATCTGGTGAGGTAAGACGCACACTAACACCCTTAAGTGGTACACCTGCGGTATCCACCACAGACCCCTCAATGGTTATCTTTTTCGACTGTCCTCGTG
The DNA here is from genome assembly GCA_000783305.1 of Sphingobacteriaceae bacterium DW12. GTDB lineage: Bacteria > Bacteroidota > Bacteroidia > Sphingobacteriales > Sphingobacteriaceae > Sphingobacterium. The sequence continues at coordinate 87,788 of JROE01000002.1, forward strand.
CAGTATGAGAAATGATAACCAAAGAAAGCATGATAAAACAATATAGCTGAAAGCGACGTGTAGCCAAGCTTCTATCAATTAAGAGTTACTTTTGTCAAGATAGAAAAAATTACGCATAATATTTCCCTACAAATAAAAAAACGTACGTTAACAGGTTTATAATATAAAAAGCGGGCTAATTTTTAAAAAAAATTAACCCGCCTTCAATATGCGTTAATGTTGTTCGTAGACTATTCGCCTTTGAAAGCGACTTTATTAACGTGTTTGTCAATTTCCCAGCGTCCTGTACCTTCTTCACCGATGACATCAAACATGTCCAATATACGTCTAGCAACATATTCTTCTTCCACTTGCTCTTCCAAGAACCATTGAACAAAATTGAAGGTCACGTAGTCCTTAGCCTTCATACATCTATCGGCAATGTTATTAAATTGTTCAGTAACAAACATCTCTTGTTCCAACGTCTGCTCAAATACACTTCTGAAGGACTCGAAGTCAACAGGGATACCTGTAATCTCCGGAGATATAGCACGACCGCCTCTGTTATTAATATAATTAAACAACTTCAACATGTGCTCACGCTCTTCATTTGATTGTTTTGCGAAGAAATCAGCACTGAAGTCCAGACCTTGTTCGTCACACCATGAAGACATTGCCAAATACAATGATGACGAGTGCGCTTCTACTTTAATCTGAGCATTCAATATATCCTCAATCTCCTTTGCTAGGGATGATTTTAATTTCAATAAATCTTTCATATCAATTTTCCGTTAAGGTGTTTAATATTCTATACTTTAAAACATAGAAACAGGTGAATTGTTTCAACGCTTCCGTAATACAAAGATAAGACGAAGAGTGGATAACTCGCTATAAAATATGCAATACGAATTAAGTCTAAATTAGAGATTTTAGAGGTAAGTAGTTTAGAATCAGTATAATTTAAAGAAAGTTTTAACTAACAAAAACAGGAGCAGGACATCTCTTCAGGCACGAATTAACAACACCATTTAATTCAATCATAAATCGAGCCCCACGAAGCAGCTCCCTTAGATTGAGGACATCAGCGACAGACAACACAAAACATCGCTCCGAACGGAAGGGCATAATTACCTCATAGTCGCATGACCTTGATGCATCATTAAGCATCGCATCAATATCAATACCTTCAATACGTTTTTTAAAATTAAAAAAGTCGGCTACTTTAAAAGCTGAGGTTTGGCCCTGAAAATCCAACCAATAACAATTTTGACGGCTACACTGATACACTGCCCCGTGTGCAGTCATGAATACTTCTTCTACCTGTGCTAGGGGGCAAATCATTTTATCCATTTATTGAGTTGGTTTTATAGCGAGTTCAAATGTTTGTTGTGCGAAGGTAAGAACTATCAAGATTCAATCCAAATAAAATCAAAATTATTTCGATTAATTCTAAATAGTTTTAAACGCAAGCGCAACTACTTCTTCAAATGAGCTAGCGTAGGAATTCAAAATTTGAAAAATAGAAAAGGGCCGGCGTATGAGCCGACCCTTAAAAACTGATTTAATATTTATCTAAAATTCCTCCTCTTCGGAATTGAGCAACTCTTTATGATTACTAACCGCAGTTCGCGTTTTGGTCTTATGTTTATTTATCTGTCTACGAATTGATTCTACAGTCAAATCTGTAGCCTCTTCGAACGTCTTGGCCTGCGCCTTAGCAAATAACTGACTTCCGGGTACATTTATTTTCAGTTCAACAATTTTATTTGCTTCATCTTCCACGTTTTCCAATCTCAGGTAGCACACCCCTTCGATAATGTTATCTAAAAATTGTTCCAATTTAGATGTTTTTCTTTTGATGAAATCAACAAGTTTTTGATCAGCATCAAATTTGATGGATTGCACAGTAATGTTCATTTTTCCTCCTTTTTTTTAAGCCTTTGGATGAGCTTGTTTATAAACTGATTTTAATCTCTCAACTGAATTATGCGTGTACACCTGGGTGGCCGCCAGGCCTGCATGGCCCAACAGCTCTTTGATAGCATTTAAATCTGCTCCGTTGTCCAACAGTGCTGTCGCAAAAGTATGTCTAAGCACGTGAGGACTTCTCTTTTTTTGAGAAGTAATCTCGCTCAGATATCGTTGCACTATTCGATAGATCATTTTCGGATAAGATTGCTTCCCCTCATTAGTAACGATTAAGAACGATGTTTTGTTGTCATTTTTTTCTTCATTTAATTGATGGACATATTCCTTTAATTTGTCATGAAGGGTTTGGTTGACCGGAACTAGCCTCTCCTTGTTCCTTTTCCCTAATATAAGAATATTTTTATTATAAAAATCAATATCAACAATCTTTATTTGCAAGAGTTCGGACAGCCTTATACCAGTCCCAAATAACAATTCCAATACGATAAAATCACGCTTTTCTGCAAAAGTAGATTTCAGCATGTCTATCCGATCCAAGAGCTTCACCATCTTGTCTTTTTCTACAATTGTAGGAAGTCGTTTTGGAGTTTTCAATGCCTTGATAAGTACTGTAGGATTTTGTACTACCAATGATTCTCGTAAGAGAAACTTATAAAATGACCGCAAAGCAGAAATAGATCTGTTAATAGATGATGCCATCCTACCATCTTCCATCAACTGCGAAAGGTACATTCTAATCACACGGTAATCCACCTCCTCCTCTCCCACAGCATTTTTTGTCAAGAAATCAAAAAACATGGTCAGCTCATGAGCGTAGGCTTCTACAGTATGCTTCGATGATCGCTTTTCAAAACGTAGAAAATTCAAGAAACGCTCTTTATACATAGATGTCCATATTATCACTTGTTCAGAGGAAAGTTAGATAATAAAATTGCAATAAAAAAGTCCAATCCGAAGATTAGACTTTTTTATTGCAATTCTAAATAGTAAGGATATTTCCTTTCTACATTACTGTCAAGAGAATGCCTCTACAATTTTGTATTTACATCTATAGCATTAAGCTCTTCGAAAGCTTGTTTCAAACGAGCCACAAATGCTTCTTCTCCCTTACGCAACCATACCCGTGGGTCATAGTATTTCTTATTCGGAGAATCACTTCCTTCTGGACTGCCGATCTGACCTTGCAAGTAATCGTGGTTCTTAGCTTCATAAGCGCGTACGCCATCCCAAAATGCCCACTGCATATCAGTATCGATGTTCATCTTAACAGCGCCATAAGACAATGCCTCTTCAATCTCGGAAGGAGCGGATCCAGACCCACCATGAAAAACAAAATTAATTGGCTTCTCAGCAGAAAGATTGAATTTAGACTTTACAAACTCTTGCGAATTATGAAGGATTACAGGCTGTAATTTGACGTTTCCAGGCTTATATACACCATGTACATTCCCAAAAGCAGCAGCAACTGTAAATTTATCAGACACTTTAGAAAGCTCTTCAAACGCATAAGCAACTTCTTCTGGCTGTGTATATAACTTAGAGCTATCAACATCCGAATTATCGACACCATCTTCTTCACCACCTGTTACACCCAGTTCAATCTCGATAGTCATTCCTAGCGGCTTCATGCGCTCTAAATACTTTTTAGAAATTTCAATGTTCTCTTCGATAGATTCTTCTGAAAGATCTAGCATGTGCGAAGAAAATAAGGGCTTACCGTGTTGCGCAAAAAATTTCTCGCCCGCGTCCAACAATCCATCGATCCAAGGCAACAATTTTTTTGCAGCATGGTCAGTATGTAGGATTACAGCAACACCGTAATGTTCCGCCAAAAGGTGAACGTGTTGAGCAGCAGATACTGCACCAAGCACACATGCTTTCAAATTGTCGTTATTCAACGTTTTACCAGCGTAAAACTGTGCGCCACCATTTGACAATTGAATAATAACCGGGGAGTTAACGGCTTTAGCCGTTTCCATTACTGCATTAATGGAATTAGTTCCAATAATATTAACCGCTGGTAACGCAAATTTGTGTTTTTTGGCAATTTCAAATAATTCCTGAACTTGATCACCGGTCAACACACCTTTAAAATCTTTTAGGCTCATTGTATTGTTTTAAAATTTTATTTATTCTTGTTTTTTCTAATTCTGTGCCCTAAGATAAAAATATTTTTTTAATTCCTCTAAATGAAATAGTGTAAAATATACACTAATACGTCCCATTATATTAAATCCCTTCTTTTTTAGCGTAATATAAAGGTGACACCACAGACAAAGTGATTGTATTGCATATAAAAGCAAATTTATCTAAGTTTGGAAGAATACTAAACATAACAGACAACAAAATGCTTCACGTTTACGGAATCAAAAATTGCAATACAGTCAAGAAGGCGTTAGATTATCTTGGTGAAAAAAAAATAGAATATGTCTTCCACGATTTCAAGAAAGAGGGAGTCTCTAAGGAAAAACTACAGTCTTGGGAAACAATTGTAGATTGGGAAAAATTAGTCAATAAAAAAGGTACGACCTGGAAAAAGCTAACAGATTCGGAAAAAGCCACAGTGGTGGATGCTGACTCTGCTAACCAAATCTTGATTTCCAATACCAGTATGATTAAAAGACCGGTAATTGAATATTCATCGGGAATACTTCTGGGCTTTGATCAGCTTGAATACGATGAAAATTTAAAATAGAATCCGTATTGATTATGAGAAATACAAAATTATTGACTTTAATGTTAGTTGGGCTGTTAGGATCAAGTTCGACAAATAGTGTGGCCCAGCTTGCTCAAAGTAATTACAATTATACACAAGCCTTTAATCCCTCGTTCTATTCATCCAATGGAAATGTGTATCGTTCCGCTAGCGGACGACCTGGTCATTTGTATTGGCAAAACCAGGCTGATTATACAATAAAGGCCGCTATAAATCCCAGCAACAATCGCGTGAGTGGCAATGTGACAATCTCTTACACCAATAATAGTCCTGATGATCTGGACTTTCTCTGGCTCCAACTAGATCAAAATCTCTTCCAGACCGCTTCTCGTGGTCAAAATACCGTACCGCAGACCAATAGTCGATATGGCGAAGCAGCTTCTGATTTTGAAGGAGGTTATGAGCTCACTGCGGTAACGACCAACAATACACCACTTTCCTATACGATAAGCGATACTCGTATGAAGATAGACCTTCCGAATGCATTAAAACCAAACGGTGGTCAGATTCAATTTTCAATAAACTATGCCTACACCATTCCAAAGTACGGTGCGGATCGTACGGGCATACTATCGACTAGTAATGGTGATATCTACTCCATTGCACAATGGTACCCGAGATTAGCAGTATATGATGATGTTTTAGGCTGGAATACAGACCCTTACTCAGGTCCAGGTGAATTTTACTTAGAATATGGTGATTTTGAAGTTGAGATTACAGCGCCTGCAGACCATATAGTAGTTATGGGTGGAGAGTTGCTAAACCCCGCAGAAGTGTGGACTACCGAACAACTGAAGCGTTATCAGCAAGCTCAAAAATCGGATGAAACCATTATCATCCGCAGTGCAGCAGAAGTTCTACAGCCTAGTTCACGTCCCAACAAAAAGACCCTTACTTGGAAATATAAATTACAAAATGCACGGGATGTTGCTTGGGCGTCCTCAAAGGCTTTTATCATAGATGGTGCAAAAATAAATCTTCCAAGTGGCAAAACTTCCCTCGCTCTATCGGCCTATCCCGTAGAAAGTGACGGTCAGCAAGCTTGGTCCAGATCAACAGAATACACCAAGTCATCAATAGAATATTATTCCAAGAAATGGTTCGAATACCCTTACCCTGCCGCTGTAAATGTAGCCTCTAATGTTGGTGGTATGGAGTACCCGGGGATTTCTTTTTGTGGTTCCAAAGCTAAAAATGATGGACTATGGGGGGTTACAGATCATGAATTTGGCCACAATTGGTTCCCGATGATTGTAGGCTCCAATGAAAGGTCTCACGGCTGGATGGACGAAGGTTTTAATACCTTCATCAATGGATTATCTCGCGAAGCCTTTAACAATGGAGAATACAATAAGACTATTGGCAACCGTAATAAAATGGCCAGGGCATTTGACTCACCGGGTTTAGAGCCCATTATGTCCACTCCTCAAAACATGAAGGAGCGTAATATTGGTACGCTTGTATATTACAAACCTGGATACGGATTGCGACTACTTCGTGACGAGGTCATTGGTGCCGAAAGATTTGATGAAGCCTTTAAGACCTATATCAAATATTGGGCTTATAAACATCCGACACCGAATGATTTTTTTAGAACTATAGAAAATGTAACTGGCGAAAACTTAAGTTGGTTTTGGAGAGGCTGGTTTCAATACAATTGGAAACTAGACCAATCCATCGATAAGGTAGAATATATCAATTTTGACGCCGCAAATGGTGCATTAATCACCATCAGCAACTTGGAAAAATTGCCAATGCCCGTTGTAATCGAGGCGACAACAGTCTCCGGTAAGAAAATCAGAAAAAAACTACCCGTAGACATCTGGCAACGCAATACCTCCTGGACATTTAAGCTTGATTCCCAAGAAAAATTAAACGCCGTAGTCATCGACCCAGACAATGTCTATCCGGATGTTAACCCTGAAAATAATAGTTGGCCGAAGCGATAGATTTCGTAGTTTTACAACAAATAATATGTATATGTCAAGCGCCCGATTTCCATTTTACAGATTTTTCGGATTAATTATCCTTCTGGTCTCCTTATGCAACCATGTATCAGCTCAACAATTGACTGGTATTGTTTATGACCTCGAAAACAGTCAGCCCTTATCTGCCGTTAATATTCAGAATCTAAAAACATTCAAAAATACCACAAGTGACAAAGACGGCAAATTTCTAATTGAAGCCAACATGGGTGACAAACTCAGTCTTGCTTTACCTGGCTACATTACTGACACTATCTTTCTTTACCAAGAAGGAGTCCAACGCGTTTATATGATGCGAGACGATAAAACCATCGTGCTTAGTGAAGCCCTTGTGAGTCGTCTAACCGACTCAAGACTTGACGATGAAATTGTCAAAGCCAAGCGACAAGGGCAGATAGCAGATGCTAATATTTACAGCGGAGGTATTCGCATATCCCCCTCTCGTCTATTCGGGAAAAAGGCTAAAACAGCTCGCGGTAACCTTGACATTCTTCTACTCGAGAAAAATAATAGAATCATTGACAGAAGGTTTTCAGACAAGCTAATTGCTTCTCTTACACCACTAGTAAGTTCCGAAATCCCCTTATTTAGAGAACAGTTTAGACCGTCACTTGAATTCATTCAAACCGTCAATGATGAAACGCTCAAAATATACATCATGGATTCATATGCCAAGTATAAAAAGAATAAAAAGTAAAAATCACATTAACCTTCTATTGTCATAGAAGGTTAATTTTTGAACAATACTGTAACAATTAATATTTCAGTATGGAATATTATATACCTTTGTCTAACAACAACGTAAATCGCATGTTCAACAATCTTAATTTCGCTACGGCAACTCATATCTTGGCTCTTCTCGCACTTAATAAGCACGAGTGGACACCTTCTTCTTACATATCGGGCAGTGTAAATGTCAATGCAGTTGTCATTCGTAAAGAAATAAAGAAACTTAAGGAATCGGGATTGATTATCAGTAAAGAAGGTAAAAATGGAGGCGTTAGACTTGCAGACAATATCCATTCTAAAACGCTCGCTGATGTGTATGTAGCCTCTCAACAAGATACCGATACAGGCAAATATAACAATCCCAACCTAAGCTGTGTCGTAGGAAAAAACATCAATAGCTATTTAAAGAATATTTATGACATAACTGCAAGCCAAACCATTGCCCATCTACGTCACTACCGTATTTCAGATATACAGCTTTTTTTCACACCCAAATAACAAAGACATGAAAGTAACACTAATAGGAGCCACTGGATTCGTAGGATCAAGCATCCTAAAAGAACTAATAGTACGCGGTCACGATGTGACTGCCGTAGCGAGGAACGTAAGTCAAATCGAAAAAACACAAGGGGTCCATCCCGTGGATGCTGACATCATGGACAGCGATGCGCTAAGTAAGCTAATTCAAGGAAGCGACGCTGTCATTTCCGCATACAATGCTGGCTGGAGCAACCCAAATATATACGAAGATTATTCCCATGGCGCAAAAGCCATCCAAGAGGCAACGCAACAATCTGGAGTGAAAAGATTAATAGTTATTGGTGGAGCAGGCAGTCTATTAACCGCTGATGGCACCCGTATCGTTGACGGCAGCGGATTCCCGGCTAGTATTAAACCTGGAGCCTTAGCAGCTGCCGATTATTATGATGTGCTTAAAAAAAACACAGAATTGGATTGGACCCTTTTTAGCCCGGCAATCGAATTAAATGATGAAAAACGTCGTGGAGAATACCGCACAGACCTTGATCACCCAGTCCTCGACAGCAACTCACGTTCTAGACTATCTGTCTCTGATGCAGCAATTGCAATTGTTGATGAATTGGAAAAACCACAATTTATTCAAAAGCGCTTCACGGCAGGTTATTAAGTCCCAATCAAAAAAATTAAAGCCAGGAAGAAGATTTTCTTCCTTTTTTTGTTTTAAAAATATACTTTTGAAGTAGAATACATAAATGCTAACCAGCACATATTACAAGCTATTGGTCAGAACCATTAATCATTTTAAATCAAAAATATAGATGCTATTCAAGAAATCGATTACTAAACTCGTCTCAGAAGCCCATGAAAGCGGCGAGCATACACTGAAACGGACACTATCCAGTACAGGACTCGTTGCGTTAGGTGTTGGCGCTATTATAGGCGCTGGATTATTCTCGCTCACAGGTATGGCCGCTGCCGACAATGCGGGGCCTGCAGTAATGCTATCCTTCATCATTGCTGCTACCGGCTGCGCTTTTGCAGGACTCTGTTACGCTGAATTTGCTTCTATGATCCCAGTGGCAGGGAGCGCATATACCTATTCTTACGCAACCATGGGTGAATTAATGGCCTGGATCATCGGATGGGATCTTGTTTTAGAGTATGCCCTCGCCAGTGCTACGGTAGCGGTAAGTTGGTCCCAATATGTGGCCGAATTGATTCGTATCTTTGGCCTCAATATACCCGATTACCTTCTGCATGGTCCTTGGGAAGGGGGCTATATCAATATCCCTGCAATTATTATCGTATGTTTGCTTTCCTTATTGCTCATAAGAGGTACACAGGAGTCATCCATGGTGAATAACATTTTGGTTATTTTAAAAGTTTCAGTGGTTTTGATTTTTATCGGCTTAGGTTGGGCTTTTATCAATCCAGCTAACCATACCCCTTTCATTCCTGTCAATGAAGGAGAAGAGCTTTTGAAAAGTGGCAAGTTGTCTTGGGGAGAATTCTTCAAAGAAGGGTATTTCGGCAGTTATGGTATATCAGGTGTACTGCGGGCGGCAGGGGTCTTGTTTTTCGCATTTGTAGGGTTTGACGCTGTCAGCACTGCCGCTCAAGAAGCTAAGAATCCAAAAAAGGGAATGCCTATCGGAATAATAGGTTCTCTACTCATCTGCACTGTACTATATGTATTATTCGCATATGTGATGACAGGTTTAGCGCATTATTCCGAATTTAAAGGTGATGCCAAACCCGTTGCAACCGCATTCGCCAAGACAGGATATCATTTTCTTAACACTGCACTAATCATTACCATTATCAGTGGATATACATCTGTTATTCTCGTGATGCTATTAGGTCAAAGTCGTGTATTCTATTCCATGAGTAAGGATGGTTTATTACCAGCCTTCTTTTCCCACCTTTCAAAAAGACAAACACCATGGAAAACAAATGTCATATTCATGGTATTCGTGAGTTTATTTGCTGGATTCGTGCCAGTATCTGACTTGGGCCATATGGTAAGTATCGGCACTTTATTTGCCTTTACATTGGTTTGTATTGGTATTCTTGTACTCAGAAAGACAAACCCAGATATAGAACGCCCTTTCAAGACACCATTGGTGCCGCTCATACCAATATTAGGCATCATTGTCTGCGTATTGATGATGGCTTCGCTACCAGTTGAAAGTTGGGAGCGCCTGGGCATATGGCTGGGTCTAGGACTTATCATATATTTTGTATATGGCAAAAAGCACAGCAAGATTAGAAAGGAGTACGAAGAAGGGCTCAATAAATAAGTGATAAACAGAAAAGGAGGTGTTAACACCTCCTTTTCTGTTTATCACTTGTTCGGAATATTTTCCAAGATTTCCAGTATAAATTTCCAGAATTTCTGAACAGAAGGAATTGAAACGCGTTCCGCAGGTGAGTGTGCACCCAATATCGTCGGTCCGAAAGATATCATATCCATTTTTGGATAATTCCGACCAAGGATACCACATTCTAGTCCGGCATGGCAAGCGACTACTTTTGGTTGCGTATCATGCTGACGTTCATATATACGAGTCAGTAAGCTCAAAATCTCGGAATTGGGATTAGGATTCCACCCAGGATAGTCGCCGGAAAAGCTCACCTCCGCGCCCATCAATTCAAAAGTAGACTTTAGCGCATTCGCTAAATCGTACTTTGCTGACTCAACAGACGATCTAGTTAGGCATTTCACAGCTATCTTACCCTCGCGCACCTCAATATTCGCGATATTATTAGAAGTTTCGACCAGATTATCAAAATCATTGCTCATTCTATACACGCCATTCGGCGCAGCATATATTGCCTTAATCAGGTTTTCTTGTATATCCACCGGTAGTACGGTCACTGGGATATGTTCACTATCCTCAATCTGGATCTGTAGACCAGGATCTACCGTTTTATATTCGAGAACTATTGCATTAATCAATACAACCAGTTCGTCCCTAAATAAATTCACTTTTGTATCGGGCACCATTACCTTTGCAACGCTTTCCCGCGGAATCGCATTCCTAAGACCTCCTCCCTTGATCTCGGATATACGTAACCCATATTTAGCATATGTATCGTAAAGTATCCGGTTCATAATCTTATTGGCATTACCAAGGCCCTTATGTATTTCCATTCCGGAATGGCCGCCATTCAATCCCTTCACGGTAATCGTGAGCGGCATATATCCGTTCAATACAGGATCAGAACTGTACGTTTTGATTGCAGTGACATCAATCCCTCCAGCACAACCAATATCAATCTCATTATCATCCTCAGTATCTAAGTTCAGTAGGATTTCACCATGCAACATCCCCCCTTGTAAGCCAAAGGCGCCTGTCATCCCCGTCTCTTCGTCTACTGTAAATAAGGCATCAATAGCAGGATGTGCTATAGTAGTTGATTCAAGAATGGCCATGATAGTCGCTACGCCGAGTCCATTATCGGCACCTAAAGTTGTTCCTTCGGCCTTCACCCAATCACCATCCACAAACATTTTAATCCCCTCATTCTCAAAATCAAATACAGTATCATTATTTTTCTGATGTACCATATCTAGATGCGATTGCAAGACAATACCCTTTCTATTTTCCATTCCAGCTGACGCAGGCTTCCTAATGACTACATTTCCAGTGTCATCCCTTAAGGTCTCTAGACCTAGAGATTTACCAAAATCCATAATGAATACAATAACTCTTTCCTCCTTCTTCGAAGCCCTAGGCACCGCGTTCAGCAGGCTAAAGTTCTTCCAGATCGAAGCCGGTTCCAACATCAATATTTCTTGACTCATAACAATTCAATTTTATGCAAATGTAACGATAATAAATTTCTATATTCGGCTTATAGAATATCCAAGTAGCTACCACGGGACTTACACTAGCGGCTACAATTATCTAATAAATTCGTTATACTCGGGTTTGGAATTGCCAACTGACGGACGAACATTGACAAACAGATTATACACATATGAAATCTTCAAAGGAATTAATGCTGGCTTCCGAGCCCTATCGTGCAATGGGAAATGAGCTATTTTTAGAACGTCAGCATGCCAAAACAGAGTTACATGCATACAACTACCTCGCTCCTACCAAAGTACGCGAGCGCAATCAGATTTTGAAAAGACTACTGGGCAGCACCGGATCAAGATTTTTCATAGAGCCCCCATTTCATTGTGATTATGGTTACAACATTCAGCTTGGCGAAAACTTTTATGCAAACTATAATTGTACCATATTAGATGGTGCCAGAGTCAGCATTGGCGACAATGTAATGTTTGGCCCCAACGTCAACCTTTACACCGCTGGGCATCCTATTCACTTTGAGCCCCGCAATGAGGGGTGGGAATATGCACTACCCATAATCATTGGTGCCAATGTATGGGTGGGTGGCAATACAGTCATCAATCCCGGCATTACAATCGGGGAGAATACTGTCATTGGATCTGGATCGGTTATCACGAAAGATATACCCGCCAACGTTATCGCTGTCGGGAATCCATGCCGTGTTTTGCGTGCAATTACAGACGAAGACAAAAAATTTTACTTCAAAAACAGACCCTTTTAATCCTAATTAAGCTCCAATCTCGTTTGGATTGGTTGGTTACGAGGTTCGCTTCTAAACTTAAACTCATCTGCGAAACGATACTGACTTGAGCCCTCATCAAAAATTCGAAGCACCACACGATCACAAAAAAAGTTAATGCTAATGCTCTCAAAACGCTCCAACGCAATCGCCAATTTTTCTTGGTTTAACTTTCGAGCAATACTCATATGAGGATTAGTACTAGCCGAATTTTTGACGTTCAATGAGTTGGCAAAGCGTTTGGTGATATCCCTTAGATAATCTTTAGAATAAGCCGTTGGCGCAATAAAAAAAGCTCCATTTTGTGGGAAAGCATCATATTTATCCAAATACACAAAATCGGGGCGTTCGGAATCTGCCAATTGCTTGAGTTTACGTTTAATTAAAGTCAGTTCCGCATCCGTCGCATTAAATTCGAGGATCGTAATATGCGCTTCAGAATTCTTACTATTATACCAGCCGATTATGCCAGCTAGGGCATCCTTTAAGTGTCGGACCAACGCCATAGAACGAGAACAAGGCTGGAATACCAGCGAATAATGTTTACTTTCCATATCCAAATAATAATTGATATCATTATAACGCCACTCTTGCTATAATATTTTATTGGACTGTATTTTTACTAGTTTGAAACCGATTTGTTACCTAAAAATGTTGACAAATTTCGCTAAACAATCTTATTGCACTCTATACGATCTCACTGACAAACTCCATTAATTACTTTCCTTGACATTATAAAAATGCTATCTTACCTTAATATTTCAAAACATATAAACTATCCATCTAGCAGCAACTGTACATACATGACGACATAAACAACAGGCATCATACAAGCACCCACTAACAATAATTGGTTACACACTTCAATCATCCCTTACCAAGCAAGCATACATATATGAATATATACAAACTAATATTACTGTCCCTTTTATCGATAGGTGCTCCTGTCTTTTCGTCTTGCCAACCCAGATCTACATCAACACCCGTCCATTCATCATCCAGTAGCAAAGAAATCCCTTCCTCAAAGAGCACTCGTTCCAACGGTTACAACACTCAATACGTTAACGCGAGTGGGAAAACAGTTGAAGAACGCTTTATTAGTCCAATAGGATACACGCGTAAATCTTTTAACTCGAGTGAATTTGGATATTTTCTTAGGCACCTTCCACTAAAAGGTATGGGTAGCCCTGTTCTATATTACAACGGCAGCGAGAAAGCGCCCAAACAAATATATGTAAGTGTGGTTGATTTACCGATAGGTAAAAGGGATTTGCACCAGTGCGCTGATGCAGTTATGCGGCTACGTGCAGACTATCTTTATCAGCAAAAACGGTACAAGGAAATACATTTCAACTTTTTATCAGACTCCAAGCCCAGATACTATCTCAACTACATTAAAGGTGATTATTCGGCCGCCAAATATTGGAAGTATATGGAGTACATATTTGCTTATGCCAATACTTCGTCCCTTCACGATGAGCTTCCTCTTGTCACCTCTGTCAGAGATGTTCAGATTGGAGATACCTTTATTCAAAAGGGTTCGCCCATAGGCCACGCTGTAATTGTTATAGATTTGGTTGAAAATGACCAAGGTGAAAAACTAGTATTACTTGCTCAAAGCTATATGCCTGCCCAGGAGATTCAAGTCTTGAACAATCCCAGTGACAGCCAGCTCAGTCCTTGGTACAAACTTAATGAGGGCAAGCTCCAAACACCCGAATGGTCATTTATGAGCAAGAATCTTCGAACATGGAACAATAGATAACATTTTGATTTACAAAGATAATTTGGTATATTGAGAGGGTATCAAAATCGATTATTATGAAGCGAATCCTCTTTCCCACCGATTTTTCAGAAGCTGCTAACAACGCCTTTGTATATGCATTGCATTTAGCTAAGAGTATAAATGCTTCGGTATATGTGCTACATGTTTATGAATTACCTATTTACTCCAGCATGTATGCCGGTCAATTAGATTATGTCCAAAAACTATATCAAGACCTAGAGCTTGATAAATTTGACAACTACAAAGACAAGGTGCCGCAGTTGCACAACATCGCTAAGCAATATAATCTAGACGATATTGAAATATCATTTATCTTCGAAAAAGGCCTCTTTCAGGACGTTATCAGAACTGTTATGAAAAGAGATGCAATTGATATGGTCGTCATGGGTACTACTGGATTAAACTCCGCAAACGGCACGCTCATAGGATCCAATACCGTCAACCTTATTAGATCAGTGTCTCAACCAGTGTTGAGCGTACCTCGTTTAGCGAAGTTCGAAGGAATTAAATCCATTGGATTTACCACCCTATTTAGAGATGCTGACAAGGAGCCTTTAACAGAGTTGTTGAAAATAGCTGATTTTTTTCAGGCACAGGTAAAGCTCTTACACGTACAGACTAAAGAGAACGAATCGATACCTCAACTTTTGGAAGAATGGAAAGCCATATTTAATCACGAACGCTTATCCTTCCATATCATCAATAGTAAAGACGTAGAAAGTACCGCCTTACAATTTATTATTGACGAAAGCATTGATTTTTTGACGGTTGTCAAACGAAATCGTAATTTCTTCGACCGTCTTTTCAATTCGAGCATGAGTCAAAAATTGGCCTATCATTCGACAATCCCCGTTCTCGTAATTCGGGAAGGAGCATAGAAGTACAGTTTTTGAACTATTTAGATAACATAACATAGATTAGCATATGAGATATTTATTATTGGGCCTTTTGGCCGCCAACATGATTTTATTTTCATGTCAAAACACCTCGAAGCAGACTTCAAGCGCCATTGCAGATTCCAATGGCACAAATGGCACGATCGATTCAACAACGCACACAGGAGTAGACCATACTCACAACAGTCAGAACGCGTTGGACTGGGATGGCGAGTACGAGGGTACTATCCCATGTGCAGATTGTGAAGGTATCAAAACTAACCTAATCATTCATATGGACAAAACGTACTCTAAAAAGATGGAATATTTGGGGAAAGAATCTGCTATTTTTTCTGAAGAAGGAACGTTTACATGGGACGATAGTGGCAGTATCATTACACTCAAACTAAAAGATGGAGTTGAAAAATACAAGGTGGGTGAAGGTCGCATCTGGATGCTCGATCAAGAAGGCAATGCCGTCACCGGCAATTTAGCTGATCACTATATTTTAACGAAACAGTAGCCGCTCATCTGGCGCTATAAAAAAACGGGAAGCTTAGGCATCCCGTTTTTTCTTATATCGTCTTTGGCAAGTATTTTTTCATCGCCTTCCTCAAGCGTTCGTCATATCCATAGACGTCTGGAGCTTTGTAAAGCTCTCCTTCATCATTTAACCAGGTGGTATAGTAAGTGATATAAACCGGAATATGCTTTTTCATCTTCACCCACCGACTGACGTTCAACGTGTCAACTATTTCAGATGCTATCTGCGCAGCTATTTCTTCGTCATCTATAAGAAAAGAAGCTAAAGCAGCTGGCTTCTCTACGCGTACACATCCATGGCTGACTGCCCGATTCTTCGCTGAAAACATGTGCTTGGCAGGTGTGTCATGTAGGTATATCGCATACGGATTTGAAAAAATAAATTTGATGCTACCTAGAGAATTATCTGTCCCCGGGTTCTGCTTAAACCTGAAATTCAGAACAGAATCCGCGGACCAATTCACTGTGCTGGGATCCACGAGTTGTCCCTTTTTGTTATATGCGACCATATTACGAGATTCGAGATAATCCGGATTAGCACGCAAACTAGCTATCAATTCCTTCTTGACTATACTGCTGGGGATATTCCAAACCGGATTTACCTGCATTCTATCCAACTGTCCACTCATCACAGGTGTCTCATGATTGCTTCCCCCCTCGCCTCTTTTCGCAAACGGCGCGTAAGTTGTTTCGCCAACACAGATATTCATGACATCCTCCACCCTACTATTAGCAACCATCTTCAGCTTTTGCTCCGGAATATTCACAAACACATATTTATCCGGAAAATCGGTATTCATCCACCTTAATTTTTCCATCAAAAGATAAATATCCTCACGAGCTTGACTTGATAAGCCTTTCGATACCAATATTTTCTGTAATTTAAGGTAATAGGAATGAGTAGGTTGAATTGAAGGCAGCAATTTGCACATATCTATACTGTCTAATACTTTGCGCGCATATGAAATTGTCATCCGATTTTGCTTCTCAAAATATCGGCCATACAAGCGTTTTGGATTGACAGCTCCATGTTGCAATGCATTCACATAGGTCACATAGCCATCTGCCCCCAATAGATCCAATCTGGCAAGCAGTGGGTATAAATCTTCCACTCTACCTGTTTTGGACGTACTGATATCCTTATACAAGCCCCTTATCTCCTCGGCATGAAAAGGTTCAGCCGATAGCCCGTGTTCGCCAATGGCTGCAAGAAAGGAATATAGTGTGTCAATTTTTCCTTGGGAAAGGTTCCGTCCAATAAAGGTCAACCCTTTTGAAGAATCCGCAAATTCGGCCATCCATTTTGGATTATTCAACTCAGTAGCCAATCGCTTTTGCTCAGTTTTAAAGACCGTGAAATAGGCCATTGTATCAAACTTACTGTAGTTCTTTTGTCCGAACTTCTCCACCAACTCATGCCCGAAGGATTCTACTTTTGGACTACTGCACGAATTAAATAGTAAAAGACCACCTAAAATAACTAAACTCAAATGTATTTTGCTCATATCTTTGCTCAAATCACGGCGACGTTATCGCCCGCTGACTTTCTTATCAAATCTGTTGTCAGTTACAATCGTTAAGACAAAAGACATTCCAAAGTTAAAAATTTAAGGTCTTTTTCTACAAACTATTCTTCCGTATCTAATACATCTTGAAAAGCAATTGTCTTTTCGAATATAGAACGTGCAAACGGACATTGAGGAATTATTTTCATCTCATTCCGTCTCGCATAATCAACTACTTCTAAAATCAACTTTTTTCCAATCCCATGTCCAGAAAAATGGTCTCCCACATCCGTACTTTCAATAATCAGCTTGTCCTCACCATCCTCATAATAATGTATCTGTCCACTTTGCTGACCATCTAAGTAGGCTGTAAATACTCCATTTCTGCCGTTACTAGTTTGCTTGATATCCATAATGCTTACATATTGATTATTTTAAAAGAATAACAAGTTTTCCATTATTTTGTTTATCCCCAGCCTCCTTAAAATAGATTTAATTGAAAACTGGGGCTATGCACTAGTTTTACTTACAGCTGCCTACCACACAAGCGTTCCATTCCGCCGCTGAACTTTTATGGTTCAGGTATTTTCCTGCACAATTATTTTATCGATTACCTGAAGTTCCCTAACCTTGATTTCGGCATTTGTTCTTTTTACCCCGGAATTATCCACAAAATCCTTATACGTCAATGCCCCTTCGATCAATACATGGGTACCTTTAGTGCATTGCAATTCTACAGTTTTAACCAACCGTCCCCATACTACCAAATTGTGCCAATGAACATGATCTGTCCACTCCCCTGATTCATTCTTTGAGAATTGGTGCGTAGCTATACGCAAAGCTGCCATTTTGCTTCCTGTTTTTGTCAATCTAATAATTGGTTCTAAACCTAATCTACCCATCAATTGGATACTGTTTCGCATAGTGTTCATAGTATAAATGTTTAAATAGTTAATAATATTTGCTATCTTACTATCGCTTGGTCACCTATTCATGACCAGCTTTAAAGCAATTACACAAAGTTGCCTATCAGTCGAATTGACAACTGGTATTTAACCATTTATTTGCGACAATAACCATTTGTAAACGCTTATCGCTCAAATACAACAAACAACCGTTATGGAAATACAGTTGAGACTTTGCCAAGAATGCAAAGAACAAATTAGAGGTCGGTCCGACAAACGATTTTGCGATGATGCTTGTCGCAACAACTACAACAATAAAATCAATAGTGATGCTAACAACTATGTCCGCCAGATCAATACGATACTAAGGAAAAATCGACGGGTCCTCGAAGAACTACTTGGACATGAGGATAAAAAAAAGACTAGCCGCGAACTACTCCTGACAAATGGATTTCAATTCAAATATTCGACTAACCAACACACCACAAATAGAGGACATACCTATTATTTTGTTTATGAATACGGATACCTCCTGCTAGAGCAAGAGCTCGTTTTATTGGTCAAACGTCGCGATTAAAATGTCATCCCAAAATAGCTAAAAATCACTTCAATGTAAGATTATGCAGCTTTTTCGACTTCCCGTGTCCATTAGTATTTCATGGAAGCTAGTTTTAGTAACTTTACACCATATAAAAGCAATCACATGCAAAATACAGAAAAAAACAAAATGCAGGTCGAGATATGGAGTGATGTGATGTGTCCGTTTTGCTATATCGGAAAACGTAACTTTGAAAACGCCCTCCATACATTTAGCGAACGAGATGATATCGAAA
This sequence comes from Sphingobacteriaceae bacterium DW12, assembly GCA_000783305.1. Lineage (GTDB taxonomy): Bacteria > Bacteroidota > Bacteroidia > Sphingobacteriales > Sphingobacteriaceae > Sphingobacterium. The sequence continues at coordinate 106,652 of JROE01000002.1, forward strand.
TTACTTGGAAAAGCTTTCAATTAGACCCATCTCTTCCTCAAACAGAAGAACTCAACCACCAGCAATACTTGATTGACCGAAAGGGTCTGCCTGCCGACCAAGTTAAATCCATGTTAGATCATGTGACCAACGTAGCTCGAGATGCAGGATTGGATTTTCATTTTGAAAATGTAGTTACTGTAAATTCGTTCAATGCGCATCGAATTATTCAATTTGCCAAATCCAAAGGTCTGGGCGATACGGCTGAAGAATCTTTCTTCAACGCATACTTCAAAGATGGTAAAGATATTGCAAATCAGAACACGCTCCTAGAATTAGGAAAGGAAATTGGTTTGACCGACATAGAGATAAAAGAAGCATTGACCAATGATGAGTATGCCTACAAAGTGTCACAAGATATACAGGAAGCACAATCCATTGGAGTCAAAGGTGTCCCTTTCTTTGTTTTCGACAGGAAATATGCTATATCTGGAGCACAACCTACCGACGCATTTACTGATACGCTGACCAAGTCATTTACAGAATGGCGTTTACAGCATCCGATTTCATCCTTCGTAGTGTCAAATGGCCCCTCCTGTTCGCCAGATGGACATTGTGGATAAGGACAATAAACGACCAAAAAGCAATCTAAAAATAAGCGTTAGATTGCTTTTTCTATACGTCTTAAAGAAAGCCCAATTTCCAATATGGATCTTTCCCTCTCAACAGCAGCCAAAGGGAAGTCTTGGAAGTACCTTTAGAGTTGGAGTTGAGAATAGTATGAGTTATTCCAGAATTACAGATATGTTATGCACTTTTTCACCGGTCCAGCGGCACACTTAGTCCACACTTAACAATGTCCATAGCCACGAATGTTTTAAAATTACGGATATTGCTATTGCTGAAAAATAGCCGTCTAGTTAACAGTTCATAATCATGCATCGTGGTGACTAGCACGATCAATACAAAATCCACTTCACCCGTTACATAGTAACACTGCTGTACTTCCGGAGCATTTTTAAAACTCTCTTTAGCTTCGTCGATTAACTCAATCCGTTCGTTATCCAGTGTCACCTCTACAAACAACGTTATTGGACGCCCTACTTTAGCCCTATCTATAACAGCAATATTGGATTGGATTACTCCCATTTCTTTCAATCGTTTGATTCTTCGTTGCACAGCTGCCGCAGATAAACCAATCCCCTCGCCGATATCCCGTTGCGCTATCATGTTGTCCTTTTGGAGCAAATTCAATATTGCAAGGTCAAATGTATCCAATTCTTCCATTTTCGAGTATTTTACGAAACAAAATTGCAAATATCACTCGAAATAAGATAAAAAAACACATCTATTTTGAACTATTTTTGCGTCGCATCGAGTTACTAATATTAACATGAATCAAAAAGGACATTGGAAAGGAATTTCATTAGCAATTTTAGCCGCATTACTGTGGGGTATTTCAGGATCTTTAGGCCAGTTCCTTATCCAACAAAGAGGCATAAATGTTGAATGGCTTATAGCCATGCGAATGTTGGTCTCCGGCGTTGTCCTCTTGTTGATTGCGCTTTGCAGACGAGAGCAAATGTTACTTAGCATTTGGAAAAGTAGGAAAGACGCCAGTAAACTATTGACGTTTGGTGTGGGAGGAATTCTTACTGTCCAGTATACGTATTTTGCCGCTATACAACATTCCAATGCCGCCGCGGCGACAGTGTTACAATATATGGGTCCAGTTTTCATTGCCATCTACCTAGCGACCAAAAACAAAAAAATCCCTCGCCCCATTGAACTACTCGCTATTGGCCTTGCCGTGATAGGTACATTTTTATTGGTCACACATGGCGACATCCATAGTCTAAACATCTCCTCTACAGCTTTGATATTAGGTATTGCTTCTGCAGTAGCCCTAGCGATTTACACATTGCAACCCATATCTTTATTGCAAAAATACAACGCTATCGTGGTCATCGGCTGGGGAATGCTTATAGGCGGTATAACGATGTGCTTTATACACATCCCCTGGCAGATTGAGGGTATTTGGGATGTACATACGTACGGTTATACTTTTTTTATAGTGATTCCTGGCACACTAATCGCATTTTATGCATACCTAATCGCGGTAGGACAAATAGGAGGGCAAAAAAGTAGTTTGCTTGCATCTGCTGAGCCACTTTCGGCTACACTTATAGCCGTTTTATGGCTACAGACTCCTTTTGAACTAATGGATTGGATTGGCAGTCTACTCATCGTCTCGACAATTTTCATGCTGAGTGTCACTCCGTCATCCAAAAAATCATTATCCGAGTGACAGTCCCAATAGACAAGTTCCCTTAAATCCACAGCTCTTTCACGGTAAAAATACAAGCCCTTTTGCAAATAATAATTGTATTTTTAAAGCTATATGAATCACAGTATCGGCCCTGCAAATTTTTGATGTTATGAAAAACACGTTCTATCTCTTGACTACATTGCTCATATTCGCCTGTGGACAATCAAAAACACCGAACAAAAAAACGGACGCCCCTACATCCAATGATACACTTAGGTTAACCTCAGACCTACCCCCTGCTACTCGAAATGTGGAGGAAAAGAAAATCCTGTGGCGTGCAGCAAAATATGATGAAATATCAAAGGATACTGTCAATATGATTGTCATCGATGACCAAGTTGTCGCAAGTCTATCGGAAGCCGAGCGCGCCGCTGTTGGTTACATTGCAACTTTCATAGGCAATGAATGCAGTTGGGATGGTCCATATCGTGACGATCGAAGCAATTTAAAATGTCGAATATTAACAGCACTCAAGCTTGGATATCAATGCTCCGCTCAACATTTGGATTTCTTACGAAAGTGGTTTAAGCAAGATCAGAAAGTCCTATCCGAACTGGAAAACTGCCCTACAATACCTGATGGTGCCACTATTCAAGACACGTTCGAAGAGATTATCCTGAAGCAGGACGGAAATCAAATCATCATAAGCTTTAAAGTTACTGGGTACAATATGCGAGAAGGTAAAAGTTTGCATTGGAGCGAGATAGATTACTTTCAGGTTCAGGGAAATACAATCGTTTGTTTGAAAAAGGAAAAAAGCGAAGTGGCATTCGCGAATTAGCAAATGCCTACATTGCTTCTTCTAAGATTTTACTACTTAAAAGCTACAAAAGATGCGAAGCAGAGATGTTTGTGCAAAATATCCACCGATGAAAATCCAACTTTTCGCAATAAATCCAGCTGGAACTCGACGCTTCTAGGACTATCTTCTTTCTCTATATACGCAAATACGTGATCACGATAAGCTTCATCTTTCAAATCAGTCAAATATTCTCCATATTTGATCGTATAAATCAACTCTTGCATCCGAGCTTGGTTATGAGTGACTAGATCAAATATCCAGATGCTTCCACCCGGTTTTAGCCATTTGTAGCATGTTGAAAATGCAGATTCCCAGTCCGCATCATCTCGCAGGTGGTGCAATACAGCAGTAGCAATGATAACATCAAAGCTATATTCCTTTAAATTTGCACTCCTGAAATCCCCCTTTATTTCTCTAATTTCGCCAGAAGTCAACTTTTCAATCCGCTCGCGAGCCTTAGACAACATTGGCTTGCTTAAATCAATTAGCGTTACATTGGCATTAGAATTCGCTTTCATCAAGAGGTTTACGGGATAATTTCCAGCACCACATCCAATATCGAGCAAATCATGTATGTCCGGGTAGACTTGCAAAATCCCATCCGTAATGATATCCATATTGAATTTAGCATCCAACGTAGTTTGCTGACCCGTTTTCAAATTTGCAAATCTTGCAACATCGCGATCGAATCGTTCTTCTATTTCCTTTAATGTTGATTTGTTATCCATAATCATAGCATCTTTATAATTCAAAAATATAAAACTCATCAATACCCTAAAAATACTATATTTATCACCAATCAATACAAAATAAGTATCATGGAAATACGACATCTTATTTACTTCAAGACTTTAGCCGAAGAACTGCATTTCGGGAGGGCTGCCCAAAAGCTTTTTATATCGCAGCCTCCATTAAGCCGTCAGATCAAGGACCTGGAAGATGAGTTGAATGTCCTTCTGTTTACCCGAAATAATAAAAGAGTGGCACTAACTCCTGCAGGTCAATACTTTCTATCTGCTTCCGAAAAAATAATCCAACAGTTGAACGATGCTAAGATTAAAGCCAAGCAAATTCAAGATGCTGTCTCTGGTGAATTCAAATTGGGGTATATCAGTTCAATACCGAAGTATATCCTCGCACATATATTGAAAATTGTAAATGAACAATATCCATTACTGCGCGTAAGTTTATATGAGGTATCTACGGTCAAACAGAAAGCGGCTTTGGAAAACGGGAAGCTTGATTTAGGAATTGTACGGGCGCCGCTTTTGTCGGATAAGTTAGCGACAGTACCCCTGCTTAGCGAACATTTTTGTTTGGCTACTCCTTCACCTTTCATCAATCGTCCGTCGGAGCTTGCCGAGTTACCTTATGTTTCCTATAACAGCCGATATGCTCCAGATTATCATCAACAATTTATAGCTGTTTGTCGCCATTTGGGCTTTGAACCTCAAATAATTCACAAATGTAACAATATGTCTTCAATCCTTGAGCTGGTTGCACATGGCTTAGGCATCGCTATCGTTCCTGAGTCGGCCCAAGGTCTTCAAGTCCATCCTGGATTACAGTTCTTCCCCCTCACAGATGTTCCTTTAGGGACATCTATTTTGTTGGCTTTTGACGAACAGAGCCAACACCCTGCTCTGCAATTCTTTATCGACAACATATCTGAACACTATATAGACAAGTAAGATGAAAAAACAAGAGGTGACAATCATGCTCGTAAAACCATGGAAATTTGGGATATTACCTTAATTATCCTAAATTTAGAGTATGCAACTTTACACGATTGATACTGGATTTTTCAAGCTAGATGGAGGTGCCATGTTTGGAGTCGTTCCTAAATCCCTCTGGCAAAAGACCAACCCGTCAGATGCCCGCAACCTCTGCACTTGGGCGACTAGATTGCTGCTAATAGAAGACGGTGCACGGCTAATACTCATTGATACCGGCCTAGGCGACAAGCAAGATGCAAAGTTTTTCGGACATTACGACCTACATGGAGATGATACCTTGGACAAATCGCTTGCTAAACATGGTTATGCTAGACAGGATATTACCGATGTATTCCTTACGCACTTGCATTTCGATCATTGCGGAGGTGCTATCGCTCGTCAAGGTGACCGATTGGTACCAGCCTTTACCAATGCCATTTATTGGAGCAATGAACGACATTGGAATTGGGCTACTGTAGATCCCAATCCAAGAGAACGCGCTTCTTTTTTAAAAGAAAACATTCTCCCTATTCAAGAGAGTGGTCAGCTCCGATTCATAGAACAAGGTCAGAAGCTGACCGATCATATTGACATTCGATACGCGTTCGGTCATACTGAGGCAATGATGCTTCCTCAAATTACTTATAAAAATAAAACAATTCTTTACATGGCCGATTTGCTTCCTTCTGTAGGGCACATACCCGTGCCCTACGTAATGAGTTACGACGTTCGCCCATTAACAACTATGGATGAGCGAAAGTCATATTGGGAAGAAATAGTCGATCATGAGTACATTCTATTCTTAGAACACGATTCGGTTCACGAATGTTGTACACTTCAACATACCGAAAAGGGAATTCGACTTAAAGACACCTTCTCTTTATCTGAAATATTATAGTCATCAAATAATTCGTACGAGAAGAAGCGCATTTTTCCAATCAAAACGCGCTTCTCCTACTAATGGCCTTATCACTTAGTCTTTTGCATAAAAAAGCCCAGTACGCAATGTACCGGGCTATGTTAGAAAGAGGCTTGCGAAGTCCTCTTTATCTAGTTTTTTTGATTTTGACGAATAATATTCAATGCACCCCCTGCCTTGAACCAGTTGATTTGCTGTTCATTATAAGTATGGTTTGCTAAGATTTCATCTTCGCTACCATCAGCATGATGCAATACAATTGTCAAAGGAGTATTAGGCGCAAATGTAGTCAATCCCAAGATATCAATCGTATCGTTCTCTTGGACTTTGTCATAATCTTCTTTATTAGCAAATGTCAACCCCAACATACCTTGTTTTTTCAAGTTTGTTTCATGGATACGAGCAAAAGATTTCACCAATACAGCACGAACGCCCAAATGACGAGGTTCCATAGCGGCGTGTTCACGTGAAGAACCCTCTCCATAGTTTTCATCGCCCACCACGATCGAGCCAATACCTGAGGCTTTATAAGCCCGCTGTGTCGCTGGAACTGCACCGTACTCTCCTGTCAATTGGTTCTTTACCGAATCTGTCTTTTCGTTGAAGAAGTTAACGGCACCAATCAACATGTTGTTTGAAATATTATCCAAATGACCACGATATTTCAACCATGGGCCAGCCATAGAGATATGGTCGGTGGTACATTTACCCTTTGCCTTAATCAACAACTTCAACCCTTTTAGATCTGTTCCCTCCCAAGCCGCAAAAGGTTTCAACAATTGCAAACGATCGGAATCCGGGCTTACAGCTACGACCACATTCGACCCATCTTCAGCTGGAGCTTGATAGCCTGCATCTTCAACCGCAAATCCTCTTTGGGGCAACTCATCCCCTACAGGTGGATCTAATTTCACTTCCTCACCTTTGCTATTCGTAAGGGTATCAGTCAATGGATTAAAACCCAAATTACCTGAAATTGCAATAGCAGCAACCATCTCTGGTGATGTTACAAACGCAAACGTATTCGGGTTGCCGTCTGCACGCTTAGCAAAATTACGGTTGAATGAGTGTACGATGGTATTTTTTTCCTGTTTATCCGCACCGACCCGATCCCACATACCGATACATGGGCCACATGCATTGGTAAAGATTGTTGCATTCAAATCTTCAAATGTTTTCAACAATCCATCACGATCCGCAGTGTAGCGCACTTGCTCTGATCCGGGATTTATACCAAACTCCGCCCTAGTTACCAAACCTTTATCTACTGCCTGCTTTGCAATAGAAGCGGCTCTTGACAAATCTTCGTAGGAGGAGTTCGTACATGACCCAATCAATCCCCACTCTACTGTCAGTGGCCATCCGTTTTTCTGTGCTTCTTCACGCATCCGCGAAATAGGCGTATATAAATCAGGTGTAAATGGACCATTCAAACTTGGTTCCAATTCAGACAAGTTAATTTCAATTACTTGGTCAAAGTATTTTTCCGGTGCAGCATAGACTTCTGGGTCAGCCGTCAAATGCTCTTTGATTGTATTGGCAGCATCAGCAACATCTTCACGGTCAGTGGCACGGAGATAACGTTCCATAGATTCATCGTATCCGAATGTAGATGTTGTAGCACCAATTTCAGCCCCCATATTACAAATGGTTCCTTTACCCGTGCAAGACATAGAGGTAGCACCTTCGCCAAAATATTCAACAATTGCACCAGTACCACCTTTGACAGTCAAAATACCCGCTACCTTAAGGATTACATCTTTTGGAGACGTCCAACCGCTTAATTTACCCGTTAATTTGACGCCAATCAATTTCGGAAATTTCAGCTCCCATGGCAATCCTGCCATGACGTCACATGCATCAGCTCCGCCGACACCAATTGCAATCATTCCTAAACCACCCGCATTCACGGTGTGAGAGTCGGTACCGATCATCATACCACCAGGGAAAGCATAATTCTCCAATACAACTTGATGGATAATACCAGCCCCTGGTTTCCAGAAGCCAATACCATATTTATTAGAAACGGAGCTTAAGAAATTAAATACCTCTGAGCTTTCCTGCTTCGCACGGTTCAAGTCCTTTTCGGCACCTTCCTTAGCCTGGATCAAGTGGTCGCAATGCACCGTTGAAGGCACTGCAACTTGCGCCCGACCAGCTTGCATAAACTGCAACAATGCCATTTGAGCAGTTGCATCCTGCATAGCAACACGATCCGGGGCAAAGTCAACATAAGAGTTACCACGCTCGTAAGCCTCTTTGGCATTGCCATCCCAAAGGTGCGCATACAAAATTTTCTCAGATAACGTCAAAGGCTTATTGACCAATTCACGAGCAGCACGAATGCGCTCATCATATTGGCTATATACCTTTTTTATCATTTCTATATCAAATGCCATCTCTCTCTAATTTATGTTATTTAATTACTTTACTAAACTATCAATAAAGTTTATTTTGTCGGAATCGGAGCAAATTTAGTTAGGTTAATACCTTCTACAGCAGCCTTATATTCTTCCATATTAGGAATACGACCTAAAATAGCCGAAAGTACGACTACAGGCGTCGATGCCAATAAAGACTCTCCCTTTTTGCCATCTCTATCCTCTACCACACGCCCTTGAAACAAACGGGTTGAAGTAGCCATGACAGTATCCCCTTTTGCGGCTTTTTCTTGATTACCCATACACAAGTTACAGCCTGGACGCTCTAAGTACATAATATTTTCATATTCTGTACGGGCAGCACTCTTTGGTAGGGCATCGCTAAACTCAAATCCCGAATATTTTTGTAGAAATTCCCAATCCCCTTCGTCTTTCAACTCATCTATAATATTATAAGTAGGCGCAGCAACGACCAACGGTGCCTTAAAGGTAACCGCACCTTGCTGCTGTTCAATATTTTTCAACATTTTTGAAACTATCTTCAAGTCGTCTTTGTGAACCATGCATGACCCCACAAATCCTAGGTCTACCTTTTTGTTGCCGCCGTAGTATGACAATTCGCGTATAGTATCATGCGTATAACGCTTGGATACATCAGCATTATTAACATCAGGGTCGGCAATCATTGGCTCCTCAATGATATTCAAATCAATAACGACCTCAGCGTAATATTTTGCATTTGTATCTGGAGTCAATGCTGGCTTAACACCAGATTTAATTTCCTCAATACGTCTGTTTGCTTTCTCAATTAAACCCTGTAGCACATTATTTTTATTTTCCATCCCCTTATCAATCATGATTTGGATACGGTTTTTAGCTATCTCTAAAGATTCAATTAACGTGTCGTCTTGTGAAATACAGATGGAAGCTTTTGCTTTCATCTCTGCAGTCCAGTCCGTAAATGTAAATGCCTGATCCGCTAAAAGCGTACCGATATGCACTTCAATAATTCTACCTTGGAAAACGTTTTCACCAGCAAATTGTTGTAACATTTGTGATTGAGTAGCATGGACAACGTCACGAAAATCCATATGCTCTTTCATGTTACCTTTGAAAGTAACTTTTACCGATTCAGGAATTGGCATAGAAGCCTCACCTGTCGCTAATGCTAAAGCAACAGTACCAGAGTCAGCACCAAAAGCAACACCTTTGGACATACGTGTATGCGAATCACCTCCGATAATAATCGCCCATTCGTCTATCGTAATATCATTCAGCACTTTGTGAATCACATCTGTCATCGAGTGATAAGAACCTTTAGGGTCGCGCGCTGTAATCAATCCAAAGTCATTCATAAATTTCATCAGTTTTGGAATATTAGCTTGCGCTTTTTTATCCCATACCGATGCCGTGTGACATCCAGATTGATAAGCTCCGTCAACGGTTGGAGCGATTACTGTAGCCGCCATTGCTTCCAGCTCTTGCGCAGTCATCAGCCCCGTTGTATCTTGAGAGCCCACAATATTCACTTTTACACGAACGTCCGAACCAGCATGCAATACCTTACCCGGACTTACACCAACAGCATTCTTGTTAAAGATTTTTTCTACTGCGGTCAATCCTTGCCCCTCGATTGTGATCTCTTTAGCAGGCGCAAATACCGCGGGAGCTTCTACCCCTAGAGTCTGTGCCGCGAAAGTTTGGATTTTTTTACCAAATACGATAGCATAAGAGCCACCTGCTTTGATAAATTCCATTTTTTGAGGAGTAAGTGCTTTCGAAATATCTATTAACTCCTCAGTACCATTGTATAATTTTTTTGTCTTCGTATTGATAGTTAGTACAGTACCTGTAGCAACAGAATATACTTCTTCTAAAATTGGTTCATCTTTTTCATTACGAACAACGTTTCCATTTGCATCGACCTTTTTCACCCAGTTTTTAAGATCGACACCAATACCACCGGTAACATCCACTGTCGTTAAGAAAATTGGCGAGATGCCGTTTGTCCCTCCTACGATCGGTGCTATATTGACAAAAGGAACATAAGGGCTAGCTTGCTTACCCGTCCATAACGCTACATTATTGACACCTGACATACGTGATGATCCCACGCCCATCGTTCCCTTTTCAGCAATCAGCATCACACTTTTACCAACGTGCTGCCGCTGCAGGTCTTGAATCTGTTGTTGTGCTTCGGGCGTAATCATACATTTACCATGTAGCTCACGATCTGAGCGCGAGTGCGCCTGATTACCTGGAGATAGCAAATCTGTCGAAATATCACCCTCGCCTGCTATAAAAGTGACAATCTGAATCTCTTCTGCCACTTCAGGAAGTTTAGTAAAGAATTCCGCTTTTACATAACTTTCTAGAATATCTTTTGCAATAACGTTGCCATGTTCGAACGCTTCTTTCAAACGAGCTGTATCCGCATCATAAAGGAAAACTTGCGTTTTAAGTACTTCAGCAGCTTGCTGTGCTATAGCACTATCAGTACCCAAAGCTAAATCCAATAATACATCTATAGAAGGTCCACCCTTCATATGAGACAATAACTCAAAAGCAAAATTAGGAGCAATTTCAGCCACAGCCGATTCACCCAAAATGATTTCCTTTAAGAAGTGGGCTTTAACCCCTGCTGCTGGAGTTGTACCCGGCAGAGTATTATAAATAAACAACTTTAGAGATTCTGCTCTATTCTCATTGTTCACGTTTTTAATTTGAGCAATTATCTCACTTAGTAATTCTGCTCCGTCAATTGGCTTAGGGTGTAACCCTTGGCCTTCTCGTTCTACAACCTCTAGTACGTAATCGTTGTAAATACTCATAGATATCAATATTTCTATTTTAAAGGTAGTTCAAAATAAATATTCAATTTTATCCTTCCGCACTACCATTTTTGTTATAAATTTAAGCTAACGCTCAATGTGAACCCCACCATCAGCCTTTAAATTAGCTCGTTTGTTTCTCGTTTATGTGTTGATTTATTTATCGTAAAACAACTCTTACGATAAGCTGCAAAAATAGGGAAAATCAAACTTTAAACACATGCATTCCATTTATTTAAGACAATTTGGAATTATTCTAAACAGATCCCATGACGTTTTCTGAAATCTTTAATTTTGCATTCACAAAACTTCAAAAAAAGAGGTGATTTATTTTACCAAACCACCTCTTCCTTTTATATGTTTTGTACGTTTATATCAATATCTTTCAGCGATTTCACTGTCGCTAGAGGATCCTCCGCACTGAACACGAAAGAACCGGCGACCAAAACATCTGCCCCTGCTTTCAACAATCGAGCGGCATTATCTGTGGTGACGCCCCCATCGACTTCAATAAATAACCCATCATTGACACCTTGGGCCATACCTCGGAGTTCCTGAACTTTGGCATAAGTGTTTGTGATAAACTTCTGTCCACCAAATCCAGGATTTACCGACATTAGACATACCAAATCCAAATCTGCTAAAACATCTTTTAAAAGTGCTACAGGAGTATGCGGATTTAACGCCACGCCTGCTTTACAACCCAACTCTTCAATTGCAGCAAGTGTTCGATGTAAATGTGTACATGCCTCATAATGAACCGTGATAATATCCGCACCTGAATCTTTACACACCTTCAAATAGCGATCTGGATCCACAATCATCAAATGTACATCCAAAGGCTTTGCAGCATGCTTCGCTATCGCCTGCATCACAGGAAAGCCAAAAGATATATTTGGGACAAACACGCCATCCATGATATCAATATGGAACCAATCGGCTTCACTATTATTGACCATTTGAATATCATCACGAAGATTTGCAAAATCAGCAGCTAGTACAGAAGGTGCTATAAGATGTTTTTGAAGAGACATTAATTTTTATAGTTTTTTGTTTCTGCTGCAAAGATACATAAGTCTATAGGATATCCGAATCCTTAATCTAAAAACTGAACATTCTCCGACAAATCACCGCTTTTGGCAATGGAAACACTCAAATATTAATTACATTTGTTACATAATATCGCTAATTTAACGCTTGTGGCAAGATTAAAAATTAAGTATCAACGAGAACAATTAAAGCAGAATACCTTGGTATTAAAGTACGCAATGGTCCTTACGACGATTGTACTCATCTGTGTTTTTCTACCAAAACAACCCCGTTTTCAATATGAATTCGAAAAGGGGAAAGCATGGAATCACGACAACCTTGTATCTCCTTACAATTTTGCGGTACTCAAGACCCAAGAAGAGCTAAACCAAGACCGTAAAAACATCTTGCACACCGTCCAGCCTATCTATAACTTAAGTGTTAGTACAGCCAAGGAGCAAATCGACCAATTCAATACAGATCTTGCTGAAAAATGGCAGACCAGCCAGATGGACTCCCTTAAAGACAAGATGTCGGACTACCGCGCAATAGGCTCCGAACTACTCAGTCATATATACATGAAGGGAGTCATTTCGCTCAATAATAGATATCAAAGTCGTGAAGGAGCTACCGGAGATGCTTCTGATGCATCCAAACAGTACAATTTCACGCTAGTCAACGATAATGTCGCTACACAAAAAAATACCGTTGACTGCTACACCATCGAGTCTGCATACAATTATATCGAATTGGCTTTGTCCAAATATTCCAAAGTCACCCACAAGAAATGGCTACTGGAAACGCTCAAGAACTACATTACTATCAATTACATTTTCAATGAAAATCTTACCAATAAAATTGAGCAAAATGCATTAGCCAATATATCCACTACACGGGGTGTTGTTCAGAAAGGGGAGCTGATAGCAGAGAAAGATAAAATTATTAATAACGAAACTTATCAAAAGCTTGAATCTCTACGTAAGGTTTACGAAGATGAAGCTAAGATCAGTGGTAATCAAAACTATGTCGCCCTTGGACAATTTATGATTATCTCTTTATGCATCACATTATTGATGGTTTTTTTATACTTCTTTCGTAAAGACATTTACTATAACAACAGGCTACTAACCATTATATTCGTCGTCATTATTGCCATGCTAGGTGTTCTTTCTTGGTGTGTAAACCTTAAAATACCAAGCCTTTACTATATACCTTATTGCGGGGTCCCCATTATTATTCGTATTTTATTTGACACGCGCGTAGCCCTCAATATACACCTATTAATGGTCCTCATTGCGGCATTGTTTGTCCCCAATTCCTATGAGTTTGTCTTTTTGCAATTCGTGACCGGCATGGTATCCATCTACAGTATTAAGACGCTGGTCAAGCGTGAACAGTTTTTGATTTCCAGTTTAATCATTCTAGCTACATATTTAGTTGCCTACATCGGACTTGGGTTAACACGCAATGGTTCCTTTAGCAATATCTATTGGAGCGATATCCTCCCTTTCATTGTCAGTGTAGGCCTAACGCTTCTAGCCTATCCGTTGATTTATGCTTTTGAGCGGCTCTTCGGAATAGTATCCGATTTGACATTGATGGAACTCACCAACAGTAACTCCAAGCTACTTCGAGAGTTGTCATTAAAGGCTCCTGGTACTTTTCAACATTCGCTTCAAGTAGCTAATCTAGCTGAAGCCGCCATCTACAAAATTGGAGGCAACCCGCTGATGGTAAGAGCGGGCGCTCTTTATCACGATGTTGGAAAGATGACCAATCCCCAATACTTCATTGAAAACCAAATATCTGGACACAACCCGCATGATGAGCTTACCTCGGAGCAGAGTGCACAGGTCATCATATCACATGTCCACAAAGGGGTCGAGATTGCCCGTAAAAATCTACTACCCGAAGTAGTCGTTGATTTTATACGGACGCACCACGGAACTACCCGTGTAGACTATTTCTATAATATGTTCATTAAGAATAATCCGGACAAACTGGTTGACGAAGCTTTATTCCGTTACCCCGGTCCAATCCCCTATTCCAAAGAAACAGCAGTTTTAATGATGGCTGATTCGGTTGAAGCTGCCTCTCGAAGTATGAAAGAGCATACAGAACAATCCATCAATGATCTTGTCGATAAAATTATCGACCACAAAGTCGCACAAAAGCAATTCGTAGATAGCAACATTACGATGAGGGATATCACAGAAGCCGCGCGGATTTTTAAGTCCATGCTTAAGAGTATTTACCACGTCCGCATCGATTACGACTTGAGTCGAAAAAAAAGTGATTAACACCGCATAAACAAACAAATTGAGACTCAGAAGCTTATTTAAAAACGCCATCTTTTTTTCAAAAAAAAGAGATTATTGACTTTGCGGAATGAAATATTTGCCTTATGTTTGCATCGTCGAAACAGGGAGAGGTGCCTGAGTGGCCGAAAGGAACAGTTTGCTAAACTGTCGTACTGGAAACGGTACCGCGGGTTCGAATCCCGCCCTCTCCGCACAAGACTAAAAAGAGTTCAATGAAAATTGGACTCTTTTTTTGTTTACACTATCTTCAACTCCGTAGAGCGTTATCTCAAATGCAGTATCAAAGGATTAGAACGCGTGGGGTTCGATTCTATACGATTTGGGTATTGCATGGGCCCCAACATGGCGCACCAATGCCACCCTCACCGCCAAGGAGAAAACTCGAAGCTTTCAAAAAACATTTAAAAATGCTCATAAAAATGATAGACTCCTGACACTTTCTTCTGTCCAAAAAAGCGTCAAATAAAATTTGTAAAACACTTATTTACAAATAATAAACCTTGTTAACAACTTGTTTACAGACCAATTTTATTCGAATTTTACAATATTTTAATTCTGAATCATGCTAGAGCAAAGTTTCGGAATTACTTTCTTTCTGAATTATAATAGCGTGCTAAAATTAATTCTAAAAACCATCCGCAGGAACAAAAACTTTACCTTTTACAATTCCTAATCTTTCCTCCTTCTCCATTTGTCGTATCGCGCGAATAACCGTTTCTACACGAAATCCAATCATATTGGCTATTTGTTGACGAGTCAACATTAATCGCCTACATTCTTCACAAATAAACTGATGATTCGTATTGAAATAGATGATGAGCTGCGAAACAATACTAACAGGGTCATTACTGGCCAGTAACTCGGTTAAGAAAAATTTAAATCGGAGCTTTTGAACAATAGAAGACGTAAAAGCAAAATGCAGATCAGGATCTTTACGGAGGATATTCTGAAAACCCGAAACACATATTCTAACGACCGTGGTGGGCACATCTGCTATTGCTGTTGCAGCATAGAGCTGGTTATCAAACAGGGGCAACTCGCCAAATGTTTCTCCTGGCTCTACAACCTGATGAAGTACCTCTCTTCCGTCGTCCAGCACATTGCACCATCGAATCCGGCCAGAAATCAACTGATAGTAAAAAGAGGCATGTGTGCCTACCTGAAAAACAGTTTCTCCCGATGAAAGTTGTCGGTATACTGCTCCATTTTCTAAAAGGATCTCTACTGGAATCATAGTCTTAATTATTGGCTGTTAAATAACTCAACGACTTACCCTACAAAGGTAAAGTGCGCTCCGCATATCAAAGTTGATTCTCATCACACAATTAAGTAACAACAGTCAATAAAACAAAACAACAAACTGAAAAACAACACATTAGGGTTTTGTAAAAAAAAATAAATAGTTCAATCTTTTTCCCTTTATGATTACACGCATAAAACAACAAATAATGCTGGGCTAATTTTGTAATCACGATTAAGAACAACGGAGTAAAGAAATAAATCAATTAAAAAAATGAACATGAAAAAGCTTATTTACCTATTGGGGATCTGCGTACTTATTTACGCATGTTCGCAAAGCAACAACAGCAATCAAAGCCAATCTGGCTCAACTGAAACAGAAGCTGAAAACACATCTGCAGCATCGGAATACGACCCTAAACGTGGTGAGGGTAAACATGACAAAGTCGAAGTGGGAGCTACACTGGATCAAAACATGGCTGCCAAAGGAGAAACCATAGCAAATGTAAAATGTGCGAGTTGCCACAAGTATTCCGAAGAAAAACTTGTAGGTCCAGGCTGGTCCGGTGTATCAACAAGACATACACCCGAATGGATTATGAACTTCATTACAAATCCAGACCCCATGATTGATAAAGATCCGAAACTGCAAGCACAATTAGAACTTTGTCTAGTGCGGATGCCGAATCAAAATCTAACAGACCAAGAGGCTCGTGAGATTCTAGAATTCATGCGTAAAAATGATGGTGTCAAATAAAGAACCACAATACAGAAAAACCTTAACAGATTTAATCAACAATATATTATGAAGATTAAAAATCATATCCTATGTGCCGCAGCTATCTTAGCCGCAACAGCGACCTTTCAAGGTTGTAAACCGAAAGGAACTCAAAGTGCCGTGAGTGGTAATGCTGCTGAAAAGGCCTACGTCGCCCCTGGTCAATACGATGAATTTTACAGTTTTGTATCCGGTGGATTTAGTGGACAATTGTCTGTCTATGGACTACCTTCGGGAAGGCTATTACGTGTAATCCCTGTATTCTCGCTAGATCCCGAAAAAGGATGGGGCTTCAGCGAAGATACCAAACCCATGCTAGAGACTTCTCATGGCAGTGTTCCTTGGGATGATCTGCATCACGTTCAATTATCAAAAACAGATGGGGAGTATGACGGTAAATGGGTATTTGTCAACGCCAACAATACGCCACGTATAGCCCGAGTAGATCTGACTACATTCAAAACAGCTGAAGTACTAGAACTACCCAATAGTGGCGGTAACCACTCTTCGCCATTCATCACGCAAAACACGGAGTACGTGGTCACAGGAACCCGTTTTAGCGTTCCCCCGGATGGACCTCAAAGCGATGTCTCTATTGAAAAATATAAAGAAAACTTCAAGGGCACACTTAGCTTTGTAAGTGTCAATAAAGAAAGCGGCAACATGGATATTGCTTTCCAAATTGAGACTCCGGGTGTCAACTACGACTTAAGCCGTGCTGGTAAAGAATCATCTCACGGATGGTTTTTCTTCTCGACCTATAATACGGAGCAAGCAAACACACTACTAGAAGTCAATGCCTCCAAAAATGATAAGGATTTTATCTTGGCAGTAAACTGGAAAAAGGCTGAGGAATATTTGAAAGCAGGAAAAGGCAAAAAATTGACTAACGTCAAATATGCGCATAATGTATACGATGAGCATTCTCATACCTCCAAATCAACTATTAAAAATGAGGTTACTGTCTTAAATTCCGCAGAGCTAGAAGGTCTATGCTATTATATACCCTGCCCTAAGTCTCCACACGGCGTCGATATCGATCCAACGGGCGAATACATTGTGGGAAGTGGTAAACTAGCTGCTTTGATCCCTGTATTTTCGTTTACTAAGCTTCAAAAAGCCATTAAAGACAAAGCATTTGAGGGTACATTTGAAGGTATCCCAGTTATCAAATACGAAGCAGCTTTACACGGAGAGGTAGAGAAACCTGGCTTAGGCCCATTACACACCGAGTTTGACGGTAAGGGAAATGCAATCACTTCATTCTTTGTATCATCTGAATTGGTAAAATGGAACATCAAAGATCTTAAAGTTTTAGATCGCGTACCGACCTTCTATTCCGTTGGACACTTGATGATACCAGGTGGCGATACGAAATCACCTGACGCGAAATATGTCGTAGCCTTCAACAAGATCACAAAAGACCGCTTCTTGCCTACTGGACCTGAATTGGCTCATAGCGCGCAGCTATATGATATTTCTGGCGACAAGATGCAATTGATACTGGATTTCCCAACCATTGGAGAGCCACATTATGCACAAGCAGTAAGAGCTGAAAAAGTTAAAGACAGATCGGTAAAAATCTATAAACTAGAAGAGAATAAACACCCCCATTTTGCCAATGGAGAAGCAGAGGCACGTGTCGAACGTAAAGGAAATGTCGTTCATGTCTACCTCACAACAATTCGCTCTCACTTTACACCCGACAAAATTGAGGGCGTAAAACTCGGTGATGAAGTACTATTCCATGTCACTAATATTGAACAAGATTGGGATATGCCTCACGGCTTTGCCGTAAAAGGAGCCCGTAATGGAGAACTTTTGGTGATGCCGGGTGAAACACAAACATTGAAATGGGTTCCAGATCGCGTCGGTATATTCCCAATCTATTGTACGGATTTCTGTAGCGCACTGCACCAAGAGATGGCTGGATATGTGAGGGTATCTCCCAAAGGAAGCAATGTACCTATTTCTTATGGAACAGGCGACAAATTGACTACTGCCAAATAATAACGTATCATGGTGAAAAATCTAGATCCTTTAAAAACCATCCATAAAATACTCCTGATACTATCAGGAGTATTACTCCTACTCACCATCAAATTGCCCATTTGGCGGATCGAATTGGATGCAGCACAATACCCAGAAGGCTTGGAACTATTAATCCATAGCAACAAGCTGGCTGGTCAAGTCGATATCATCAATGGTTTGAACCATTATATTGGAATGAAAACCTTGCACGCAGATGATTTCATAGAATTTAAAGTTCTGCCCTATATACTAGGTGCTTTTGCTTTAGCTTTTATCTATGTAGGTATCCGCGGTCGACAGCGTGCATTAAAAATTCTTTTCATTGCATTTGTGTTGTTTGGGATAGTAGCTATGGTGGACTTTTGGATCTGGGAATATAATTACGGACACGATCTCGATCCAAATGCCCCCATCAAAGTTCCTGGAATGGCTTACCAACCGCCACTAATTGGATTTAAACAACTACTAAATTTTGGTGCGTATTCTGTACCAGATATTGGCGGATGGATTATTGTCGGTGCCGGAGCTGTGCTCTTGTATTGTCTAGCCTCCGAATGGAAAACAAACAGAAAAAAATCAAACTTATGAGCATCATTATAAAAAAATATCTTTCGGCTATCTGTACCTGTCTTTTACTGATTATTGGATTACAATCTTGCGGTTCAACAGGGCCAAAACCCATCAACTACGGAAAAGATCAATGTGTCTATTGCAAAATGACAATCACGGACGCCCGATTTGGAACACAATTATTGACAAAAAAGGGACGTACCTACAATTTTGATGACCTATCGTGTATGATTGCTTTTGCAAAAGAGGGTAATGTCAAAAAAGAAGAAATTGAGAATTTATATATCCCCGATTACACAAAAGACAAAAAGCTATATCCAGCAAGTGAACTGTTTTTCTTGAAAAGTGAAGGCCTGAAAAGTCCTATGCGTGGGGATATTGCTGCTTTTAAAGACCAAGCAGACCTGAAAAAAGTGAAAGACGAGCTGGGTGGAGTAGAATTATCGTGGGAAGAAATCTGGAAATAATAACATGAAGAATTTCTATCTGTTGAGACGGGTATTGTTTTTATTCATCTGCCTGCTGGCTTGTGGCGCCTTAAGCGCCACAACCATCAAGGTGGGCAATAACCAATCTGTAAGAACAATAAAACAAGCGGTATTAATAGCACGAAGTGGAGATACCATTCTTGTAGAAAAGGGGATTTATAAAGAAGGAAATATCACGATCGACAAACCGCTAACCTTATTAGGCAATGATTTACCCACTATTGATGGTGAAAAAAAACACGAACCCATCTCCATAAAATCCCCTTCTGTGACCATCAAGGGTTTTTATATCAAATCGTCGGGACAATCCTCCTTAATGGATATCGCAGGTATCAAAGTATACAACACAGCACATATCACTATCAGCGATAACAAACTGGAAGATAACTTTTTCGGAATATACTTTCAGGCTTCCAAGCATTGTAAAGCAGAGAACAATACTATTGTCGCGTTTGGTACCACCGAACAACTCAGTGGAAATGGGATACATGCGTGGAAGAGTGATAGCTTATCCATCAACAACAACAGCATAATGGGGCATCGTGACGGGGTATATCTCGAGTTTGTAACACATACACATGTAGAGAACAATCGCTCAAAAAACAACATCCGCTATGGCCTTCATTTTATGTTTTCACATGACAATGCCTACCTTCATAACGAATTTACCCACAACGGTGCAGGTGTAGCTGTCATGTACACCAAACGTGTTCGTATGGAACACAATATCTTTAATGAAAATTGGGGAGACTCTGCCTATGGACTTCTTCTCAAAGACATCACTGACAGCGAAATAAAACACAACAGATTTATCAAAAACACCACCGCTATCTTCATGGAAGGTAGCAATCGTATCCATATTGAAAACAATCAGATCGAAGGCAACGGCTGGGCACTAAAGATACAGGCTAGCTGCGAAGACAATATGCTGACCAACAATAATTTTATCAACAATACTTTTGACGTAGCCACCAACAACTTGACCCTGATGCAAAACACTTTTATAAAAAATTACTGGGACAAGTATGAAGGGTATGATCTGAATAAAGATGGCCTGGGAGATGTGCCGTACCGCCCTATAAGCCTTTTCTCTGTTATTGTGGAACAATACCCAATGACGATGCTGCTGTTTCGTAGTTTTATCTCTAAACTACTGGATCGAACTGAACGGGTTATGCCCAGTCTTACCCCCGAAAAATTAAAGGATGACAATCCTTATATGAAACCCATTGCTGTATGATAAAGATTGAAAATATATCCAAACAATTTGGTAAGATAAAAGTACTTCAGGAAATAACTCTTCATCTTGAAAGTGGACAGTGTATTGCATTGATCGGGCCCAATGGGTGTGGAAAAACGACTTTGATCAAATCTATACTGGGCATGGTCGTCCCTTCCTCAGGTAATATTTTTGTGCAAGACAAAAATATTGCTAATGCTTGGGAATATCGCAAAAGCATTGGATACATGCCGCAGATCGGTCGATATCCAGATAATATGACTATCGGACAGGTGCTCGATATGATGAAAGACATCCGTGGCGATCAGTATCAGGATTTAGACACAGAGCTACACGATTCTTTCCAAATGGACAGTCTTCTAAATAAAAGAATGGGTACACTTTCGGGAGGTACGCGACAAAAAGTAAGCGCCTGCATTGCCTTTATGTTCAAACCTCAAATTTTGATACTGGATGAGCCCACAGCGGGTCTAGACCCTGTCTCCACCGAGATTCTTAAAGAAAAAATACAAAAGGAAATAGCAAACAATAAGCTTATTATCATCACCTCTCATATCCTTAGTGATCTAGATGAATTGGTCTCCGAGATTGTATATATGGAGGAGGGGCAGCTTCGCTTTCATAAAGATATCCACGCCTTGAAAGCGGAAACCGGAACAGATAAGTTAGGCAAAGCCATCGCACAAGTTATGTTATCTTCAAAAGCCTCCATCTATGCGTAAAATAATAAAATATGTCATTAGTGACATTCTTCGTAGTCGTACTATCATCGCTTACACCATACTACTGTTAGCCTTGTCTTTCAGTATCCTAGCGATGGAGAACAATGCTGAAAAAGGCATCGTCAGTCTACTGAATGTCGTGCTTTTTGTAGTCCCTCTGGTCAGTATTATCTTTGCTACCGTATATCTATATAATAGTGCTGAGTTTATAGAACTACTTGTCAGTCAACCCTTGAAAAGAACAAAAATATGGAGCAGTATTTTTTTTGGTTTATCTGGGGCCGTTACTTTAGCCTTTTTGATCGGAGTAGGTATACCGATTATTCTGTTTGCCTGGATCCCTTCCGGAATACTGTTACTTATCTGCGGCGCTGCACTTTCTCCGATCTTTGTGTCTATTGCTTTATGGACTTCTGTGCAGATCCGTGACAAAGCAAAAGGAATTGGAGTGGCTATTTTACTTTGGCTATATTTTGCCTTGCTATTTGATGCCTTAGTCCTCTTTATCATGTTTCAGTTTTCGGAATACCCCATCGAGAATGGTATGGTTGCCCTGACTATGTTTAACCCAATAGATATCACTAGGATCATCATCTTATTACAAGTAGATCTTTCGGCCATGATGGGATATACGGGTGCTATCTTTCATGATTTTTTTGGGACGGGTGGCGGCATGCTATTGACATCCGTGATCCTAATTCTATGGGTGGCAGTACCACTTTTCTTATCGGTTAGAAAATTCAGAAGAAAAGATCTATAAAAACCTGTATACCAAAGACTGACATCATTTTGACATTTTTAAATACAGTTATGAGTCGAGTCATAAAATGCTTCCTCCACGCACGGTAAATTTGTAGTATACCGAACAAGGAAAATCGGAATATTGCAAAAACACCGTATTTATTTTAAAAAAATACCATGATAAAGACAGCAACACTGGATGTGACACAGATCGAACCAAGACTTAAACATCCCACTATTTTTGAACATTTTGACAGCCTAGTTCAAGGAGAAGGCTTTGAGATTCTAAATGACCATGATCCAAAACCACTTTATTATCAGCTGCTGGGCGAACGAGGCAATATATTCACCTGGGAGTATGTAGAGAATGGCCCTGAATGGTGGCGCGTACGGATCCACAAACCGGCTGAACAAGGACATCAGAAAACTACAGTAGGAGAAATTGCAGCCAAGGACATTAAAAAAGCTGAAGTATTCAAAAAATTAGGGATAGACTTTTGTTGTGGTGGCAAGAAGACACTGAAACAAGCAGCCCAGTCTATTGGTATGGATGAAGCACAATTGCAACAGGAATTGGAAAATGCGAAATCCAGCAGCTCTGCAGGTACACAACATGATTTTGGCGCTTGGGATATCGGCTTTTTAGCCGATTATATAACCAATGTACACCATCGTTATATTCGAGAACAAGGCCCCATCATCGAACAGCTCGCTGACAAAGTATCCATGCGACATGGTTCGGAACATCATGAGCTCTATGCTCTGGCAACAGGTATGCATGCCTTTATGCAAGATCTTTATCAGCATATTCAACAAGAAGAACAAAAACTTTTCCCGATCGTAAAACAGTTAGATACCATAAGTGTCTCGGACAAAAATCAATTGCAAGATGTTATTCGCTATATGGAACATGAACACGAACATGCCGGTGATGAGTTGCGTCAGTTTAGATCGCTCACTAAAGACTACAAGCTCCCCGAAAACGCCTGTAATTCATACACCTACCTATTTGAGAAAATACAGGAGTTTGAAAATGATCTCTTCCAGCACATCCACCTGGAAAATAACATCCTGTTTCCGAAAGTTATAGCTATGGAAAAATAATCGCTAAGAGATATGTTATTAATCAATCAACACACGAAGATATCGGCTGTCATTAAATCAAATCCCGCAAGCATAGAAGCGATAGCTTCTATAGCTTCTGTATTCAATAAGCTCAGAAATCCTATCCTGAGACGTCTGATGGCACCACGTGTCACGATAGCAGAAGCCGCATCCATTGGGGGCTGTACGATAGCTGACTTCGAGCGTGTGTTGATTCCCCTAGGCTTTGTCTTTGAACATAATACGTTCCATACGGACCAAAGCACCGCATCCACAATAGCTCCGGATTGGCTGATCAACCTTCCGTCTACCGCTATAGACCTATTTGATGTACGGAACCTTATCGAGCAAGGCGATGATCCCTTAAAACAGATTATGCAACGCTTTCAATCCCTACCGGTAGGAGCTGCGCTCTGTATTGTAAACAGTTTTATCCCTTACCCTTTACTACAGGTATTAGAAAAAAAAGGAGCTCGACATCATATTGATTCAAAATCGCCAGATCTGCACTATACTTGGTTTTTTAAAGGTAATCCTACTACACCATCCCCAAATAGCCACAACAATGATCACATGACCATGCTGGATATCCCTTCGTTCGAAGCCGCATTATCAAGCTATCCTTCATCACAAATCACCTCAGTGGATGTTCGCGAATTACCAATGCCGATGCCGATGGAGTCGATTCTCCAGAGCTTGTCTGCATTAGACGCTCATCATGTCCTGCTGGTATATCACAAGCGTGTACCGTTGCATTTGATGGAAGAACTGGAAGATAGTGATTTCGAAATCAGATTATGCGAGTATGGGAAAGAGGACATTCGACTACTCATTAATCATGCCTCGTGTTAAACAATCCGAAATGGCAGATCTATTTGTTCAGCAGGCTCCAAAATCTCTAGCAGTACTACCGTTTTATGTAGCTGCCGCTATATTCTTTCTAGGATGGACTATCCTTCTATTCATTTCTTCTGCAGAACTCACTGGCCACCATTTCAATCCGCATATCTTGGCCATTGTCCATGCCATTGTATTAGGTTGGGGTACCATGATTATCTTTGGCGCCGTCTATCAACTGCTTCCTGTACTGTGCGAACACGATCTGTACAGCTGTAAGCTAGCCTTCATTTCATTTGTCACACTACTTATAGGCACTATTATACTGGTATATTGTTTCTGGAAGTTTCAGATCGGGACACTCCTCATCATTGCTGGTAGTATCGTTGTCTTATCGGCTTTCTGTTACCTCTACAATGTTTGTGCAACAATAATAGGATCGACCAAAACTACGCGTTATCGATACTTTATGATCAGTTCGGCTATCTGGCTGTTACTGACCACCACAGCAGGCTTACTGTTAGCGATCAATCTGAGTCATAATTTTATCCCAAGAGATCATATCGATCTTCTCAAACTACATGCACACGCTGGTATCGTAGGCTGGTTTTTACAGCTCATCTGTGGGGTAGGAGCCAAGCTGATCCCCATGTTTCTTTTGGGAAAGACCAAGAAAGATTACCTATTACATACAGCGCTGGCACTTCAAAACACCGGACTTGTGTTATTTATAGTGCATGCCTATTTCAAACAGATTGATGCAATAGCCTTAATATATATAATACTCATTATTGTTGGCACTCTCTTGTGGGGCAGGTATATCTGGGAAGCCATAAAAAGCCGTATTCGTAAAAAAACAGATCTGTTGATGAAGCAAGCAATCTATTCGCTCTGCATCAAACTATTAGCCGTAACAGCGCTGGGTATCACTTTTATGTCTAGCCATACCAAATGGGTCAGTCTATACGGCACACTCGTGTTCTTGGGCTGGATAACAGGTATCATTATCAGTAAGACGTTTAAAACCCTGCCTTTCATTGTCTGGAACAACCATTACAAAGATGTGCATGGCAATGCGCGAATACCGCTACCCAAAAACCTATATAGTGAAAAGCTTGTTAAACTTCAAACCCATTTATTCGTAGTAGCCTTAGTGTTGCTATGCATTGCACTTATATTCAATCAGGTATGGCTATTGCGATTGGCCACAGCATTATGGGTCGCATTAGCATCATTATACTGCTTTAATGTAGGAAAAGTTGTATTTCACCAATCAAAAGTAAAACCATGGAGATCGCATTAAATAGTCCTTTTGCTCAACAGCAAATAAAAGCACAGACTGCATTAATGCAGGTTATCGACCCTGAATTGGGGATTAATATTATTGATCTAGGTTTGGTATATGCTATCGATTTTTCACAGGCTGCAACTATAGTCGTGGTCATGACTTTCTCTACTCCACACTGCCCACTGGGTGATGCCATTAAACAAGGCGTGACTCACGTACTAGGCATCGCCTTTCCAGACCATCTTATCGATATTCAGATTGTTTGGGAACCCGAGTGGAACGCTGATATGATTACGGATGAAGGCAAAACCGCACTGGGAATAAACAACTGACAGACAACAACCTAAACCTAAATCGCAATAATATCTCTATTTATGTTTGAGGTCATAAAATAGCAAATGTATCGTTCATAAATTTGTTTTACATCACGACAAATAGCGTACACAGAAGCAAAAAATATGGAAAGATATGTTATAAAAAGAAATGGAAAATTTGAGCCTTTTGAGATTTTCAAAATCAAAGATGCTATAGATAAGGGTTTCCAAAGCACACAACATCCAATTGACGAGCGGGTTCTGGAAAAAGTATCCAAAGAGCTAGAACAACAAACCACATGGGCTGTAGAAGATATCCAAAATAGTATAGAGCGTAGCTTTTATGAGTTGGGGTACTTTGAAAGCATGAAATCCTTTATGCTGTATCGACACACCCGTAAACTGCAACGCGAGCATATTAATAAGCTCGTTGACGACACCACGTATATCAATAGCACACAGACAGTTGAAGAATACATTAATCAAACGGATTGGCGAATAAATGCCAATGCCAACACCTCCTTTTCCAATGCTGGTCTGGTAAATAATGCTGCAGGAAAGATTATTGCCAACTATTGGCTAGACAAGGTTTACACGAAAGAGGAAGGCTACGCACACCGCAACGCTGATATTCACATCCATGACCTAGACTGCCTCACCGGCTATTGTGCCGGATGGAGCCTTAGAGTGCTATTGGATGAAGGGTTTAATGGGGTACGAGGACGTGTTGAAAGCCGCCCTCCCGCCCACTTCAGGGAGGCACTAGGCCAAATGGCCAACTTCTTGGGCATACTACAGAGTGAATGGGCCGGAGCACAAGCTTTCAGTTCTTTTGACACCTACCTTGCACCTTATGTATTCAAGGATCAACTTACGTATACAGATGTACTCAAAGCTATCCGTAGTTTTGTGTACAACCTTAATGTACCCGCTCGCTGGGGACAATCCCCCTTTACCAACATCACCTTAGACTGGAGCGTGCCAGATGACCTCAAAAACCAAAACCCTACCCGTAGTCAGCAGCATCTCTTTGCCTATACGGACAATCCCTTATTACTTGAGCGTGCACAGCAAAGAGGCGTCGACAAGCTAGAGGATCTCTGTTATCGCCATTTTCAGGTGGAGATGGATATAATCAACAAAGCGTATTATACCGTGATGACAGAGGGCGACGCACAAGGACAACCGTTTACATTTCCTATTCCTACGGTCAATATCACAGAAGATTTTGACTGGCATACCGAAAATGCAAGGCTTCTTTTTGAGAACACGGCCAAGATAGGTTCGTCCTATTTCCAGAATTTTATAGGCAGCCAATACATCTTGGATGAAAAGGGTAATAAAGTTGAAAACCCGGAAGCCTACAAACCTAATGCTGTACGTAGCATGTGTTGCCGCCTGCAATTAGATCTTCGTGAATTGCTCAAACGAGGAAACGGATTATTTGGCAGTGCCGAAATGACGGGGAGTATTGGTGTGGTCACCATAAACATGGCCCGGCTCGGTTTTCTTTTTAAGTCTAGCAAAGAGCATCTCTACAAGCAACTGGATCATTGGTTAGAGCTTGCTAAATCTACCCTCGAAAAGAAAAGAATTTTTATTCAGGAACGCTATGATAGCGGTCTATACCCCTATACCAAGAGATACCTACCGCACTTCCGTAACCATTTTTCGACCATTGGTGTCAACGGGATGAATGAAATGATCCGCAACTTCACGTGGAATCAGGAAGATATTTCGACTCCCTGGGGTATCGATTTTGCTACAGAAATTCTCGATCACATCCGTGGACGGTTACGCGAATTCCAAGAAGCAACTGGAAACCTATACAATCTTGAGGCAACACCCGCTGAGGGAACTACTTACCGGTTTGCGAAAGAAGATCAAAAGAGATTCCCGAGCATACTGCAAGCGGGATCGGGCGACAACATCTACTACACCAATAGCTCACAACTACCTGTAGACTATTCTGATGACCCTTTTGAAGCCTTACTACTGCAAGATAAACTGCAATGTAAATATACCGGAGGAACTGTCTTACACCTTTACATGAGTGAACGAATCAGTACACCCGAGGCCTGTATGTCTTTTGTCCAAACGGTACTGTCCAATTTTAAGTTACCTTATATCACGGTGACTCCAGTTTTTAGTATCTGTCCTGTTCACGGGTATCTTGCCGGAGAGCATGAATACTGCCCACATTGTGACGAATTACTTATAGCCAAGCACCATCAAATTTTATCCATATGACAACAAATATCCAAGAACAAGCTTCGGTATTGCAGCAATACCAGGAGCTACGCAGCAAATGTCTAGTTTATACCCGCGTCATGGGGTATCATCGGCCCGTAGAGAGTTTTAACATTGGTAAAAAGGGTGAGCACAAGCAGCGTACTCATTTCAACTACAGGCATGTCAAAACCGATATTTAGTATTACCCCCTTTACACTGTTGGATTATCCGGCACATACTGCTTGCATCATCTGGTTTGCAGGCTGCAATATGCGCTGCCTGTACTGTTATAATCCTACTATCGTATGCGGAAAAGGTAAGCTAACCATCAGCGAAGCCGTGGAATTTTTGCAATCACGTCGACATCTACTACAAGCAGTGGTATTCAGTGGTGGGGAATGTACTTTACACCCTTCTATCATCCGACTTGCAAAAGAGACTAAGCAAATGGGATATCTCATCAAGATTGATACTAACGGTACTCGCCCAGACCGGATCCGTCGGCTGCTCCAGGATAATTTGGTAGACTATATAGCGCTAGACTTTAAAGCTACACAGCAACAACATAGGCATATCACGCAATCTGAAACCTGGGACAGCTTTATTAAAAGCTTTACACTCATCCAAGAGGCTCATATCCCTTTCGAGGTACGAACTACATGGCACAGTGAATTGCTCTCGATTACTGATCTGCAACAAATGGTATCCTTTCTTGATCAACGAAACTATAAGGGCAATTACTTTATACAGCGGTACGTCAATGGTGTACCTACGCTGGGCAACCTTCCTTATAGCCATCACTATTTGGACACCGAAAATCTATCCTGTAATGAGGTACAGGTAATATTACGTTAAACAATTTAATTTTACAGTAACAACTCGTATGAACAAATTTTTCAAACCAGTTCTTTTAGCTAGTGTAGTATTGCTAGCTGCTGCCTGTGGTGGTAACAATACCGAAAAAGGCACAAATCAAGATCACAGTGCACATGATCATTCGACGATGAGTGAGACCCCTGCAGCCTCGGGTACGCCATCGGAGGCTACAACCGTAAACAATGGAGCTATTGAAATTGAAAGCAATGATCAAATGCAATTCAACAAAAGCGAAATCAAGGTTAAAGCTGGAGAAAAAACAACCATTACGCTCAAACATGTCGGGAAAATGGCAAAAGAAGTTATGGGACACAACATCGTAATCCTTAAACCTGGGACAGATATTCCGGCATTTGGCTTAGAGGCCAACAAAGCAAAAGATACGGAGTATATTCCGGCTTCTCTAACTTCATCCGTAATCGCTCATAGCGCTGTTATTGGTGGTGGCGAACAAACCTCTTTTGACGTAACCCTCGAAGCCGGTCGTTATGACTTTATATGTTCTTTTCCAGGCCATCTAGCAGTTATGAAAGGTGTCACTATCGCCGAATAACGTCGATATCATAAGCTATATACAGCCTTCTCTAAAATCATTTTGGAGATAGGCTGTACTTTTCAACAACATACCAGCCAGACCGCCCCATATTACTGTGGCAGCAAAGAGCAAATACATATGCGCATAGGGTAGTCCTTCTCCTACCAATGCAAAAAAAGCCTGAATTCCTAAGAAAACTTCATTCAATACCACTCCCAAAATAAAGATCGTGTAAAAAGATGCTACTTGTTTATCAAATTTCAACAAAGACTCCTGATATTGAAAACTAAGGATAAAAACAGAGACTATCAACAGGAGTACTAAGTGCAGATATCCTATGATCACGGGACGAAAGCCGTAAACAAAATGGCTTAATGAAGGTATGACAGAGAGGGTTTGTAAAATAACTTTTAACAGTACTGCCCAGCAAACAAACCATAGGATGGTCTTGATATACTTTGGGATTGTTATTCGGAATTTCAGATTAGTCTGGTAAAGGCTGATCATCCAATATACCCATATCGCACATTGACTCACCGTCAATAAAACCAATAGGGCGTACAGCAGCGTCCCCATATCCCACCAAAGTACAGAAAGTAGGTATAAGGGAATAGTCACTATGCACAGTACTTTGTACAGCAAATCTGTTGCCTTCAAATTTATGCTGTATCGTCTAAGGACATGACAGGCCAGTCCTAATAACGCAAAAAAGAACCAACCATTATATTGAAAATGTAGATAAAAATAAATTGCAGCCAATTGCTTTTTTACGTCGACTTGATGTGTGGACATCATGTAAGCTAGGTAAAAGGTACCAATAGAAGATAGGACTAGAAAAACGAGCGCTACTCGAAACCAACGTGCAATTTTCAGATCTAATTGCTGTACTTTCAAATCCTTCCATAAGGCTACAGCAAAACAATAGGACACAAAAATACTTAATGTAGAAAATACAATTGAAACAGTCCCATAGCCTTGATGGATAAAACTACATAACATTCCAAAAGAACAAAAGATATTTGCGAGAAGTATGCGCCTTTGATGCTTAGGTAACTGATCTTTAGCGCTAAGCCGATAGGTCACTACGACCAAACAAAGCATCAGCGCATGAGTGACCCACCCCGTAAAAGCAAAATGCGAATGAGCATGTTGCAAATGCTTCAGATTAACAAAGGGCATTGGAAGAAGAAATTTCAGTCGCATGAGAACTCCCAGAGTTGCAACCAATAATAGATTAAAAATCCCTATTTGTGTCCAAACCTTTACACTTAACCATTTATTCCGTACCATATAGGACAAACTTACTTCCTTACCAACAAAAGTTTTATGACTACAAGCATAATCTGCCAACATAAAACCGTCTAAACTATGTTGTGACAAAAGACTGATCAGTTGATGTCTTAAGGAAACCCATAATCTCCTCATTATCTGCCTCGCTTAGTTGAATTTTACGACCATTCGCTTGCAGAATAGAATCTAAATTCCTAAGTTTTGTTTTTTAGATTGAATCGGGGACGGTAAAACTTAATAATAAGAGTGGGTCATTTTTTTTTGAATAGATGTAACACACCCTAGTAAAATCCAAATCTACCTTATCAAAATCTGAATGGACAATGATAAAATATCAAAATGCATCTATTTTTTCAAACGGGTTAAAATAGCTTCCATTTCAGCCATTACTTTATTAATCTTGGTAATAGTCAAATCAAACGGTTCTGATGTATTCATATCCACACCTGCATCCACGAGTAGTGCTACGGGATATTTCGTATTTCCGGCAGATAGAAAATCAAGGTATCTCCTACGATCGTCATCTGTGCCCTTCAACACCTTTTCAGACAGAGCAGTAGAGGCGGTAAAAGATGTTGCATATTGATATACGTAGAAATTGTAGTAGAAATGTGGAATATAAGACCATTCAGACTTCACATAATCATCAACAACACATACGTTCTTATCATGTCCATAATAACGCCTGGTCAATTCTAGGTACATGTTGTCAAAATCTTCGCCCGTAAGGGCTTCCCCTTTTCCTACTCTTTCATGAATCATCTTTTCAAATTCAGCAAACTGCGTCTGACGGAATAATGTTCCCTTTGCCCCCTCAAGATAATTCCCAAGAATAGCAAGTCGGGTATTGTCATCTTTAATTTGCTTCAGGATATAGTCATTCAGCAGCTCTTCGTTGAACGTAGAAGCTACTTCCGCAACGAATATTGAGTAGTCTGCATTAACAAAATCTTGCTTTTTGTTGGTCAAATAGCTATGCATCGTGTGTCCTAGCTCATGGGTCAAGGTCGACATGTCAGTATACTTACCATTATAATTCATCAAGATATACGGATGTACATCATAAGCTGACCCATTGGAATATGCGCCCGATTGCTTTCCATCGTTGGGATACATGTCAATCCATCTTTCATTGAATGCTTTGTTAGAAACAGTCACATAATCCGCTCCCAAAGGCCTTAGCGACTTCAAAATATTATCAACAGCTTCCTCAACAGTATACGACAAATCCACTTGCTGTACTAAAGGCGCGTACATATCATAATAATGAAGCGTATCTACTCCCATCATCCGCTTACGCAACTTTAAATACCTATGGAAGGTTTCTAAATTTGCATTCACATTTTTCACGAGATTAGTATACACGTCGGTAGAAATATTGCCAGCGTCCAAAGCGCTTTCCAGCGTACTATTATAATTACGCGCCTTTGTATTAAACAAAGCTGCATTAATATTTCCATAAAGTTGCGCTCCGAATGTACGTTGAAAATCATTCAATCTTTTGAAATAACTCTCAAAAACACGACGTCTGACCTCCCTATTATCGCTACCTCTATAGAGACTGAAATTTGGTGGGGTAAGTTTTACCTGTTTACCGTCCAGTTCAATTTCTGCATGAGGAAACTCTGCATTAAAAAATGTACTAAAGATATTTTCAGCATTTCCAGACATTAATGAAGAGTATGCTAAAACTTTCTCAACTTCCTCAGACCCTCTATGCGCCCGTTTGCGAAGTAAGTCATTGAGGTAAAATTCATATGTTTGCAGTCCTTTTTCCTTTGTGACAAAGGCATTGAGTTGATTTCCTTCCAGTGTCAATAATTCGGGGCCCATAAAAGAAGTTAATGCCCCAAACGCTGAAAAAAGTTGCTGCATTTCTTGCTTCATTCCCGCATACCTGGTAACTCGGGTATCCTGGTCTGACTTCATCGCAGCATAGGATGATAACCGTACCATTTCCTTAACAAGCTTACTATTTAATTCCAACGCTTCTAAAAGTGTAGATGCAGACTGCGTAAGCTTACCCTTGTATTGCGTCAGCATTTGCATATCTTTTTGGATACGATCTTTCGCTCCTTTCCAGCTTTCATCTGATCCATATAAATCGGATAAATCCCACTTGTATTTGTCAGGAACTTCATCCCGAACTTTCATTTGGCTGACAGCCACCGACGTAGATAACAACATCATTGCGGTTACTAATTGTGTTTTCTTTAGCATACTGTATTAAAATAGAGAGTTGGACCTAAGTTACAAAAAAGACCCAGCAATTTGAATTATACATATTTATCGGCTGGAGCAATAAATAGCATTTGGTATCATCCGTTTTTTCTTGCGTCCTATCAGCAGGGATTGCTTACGTCATCTTGTCGCATTTATAGTCATACGCATTGCCCTGACTATCTTCAAAGGCAACTCCTCGCTTTCCAGAACTTTCAGCTTTTCTAAAACCTTTAATATCGGGAACCACAATCTTTTGATTCTTATAGTAGACAAATCTACTATCCTTTCCAACCCATCCATTTAACCATTGATAACTTGCCGCATCCGCTTCAAGGATACGATCAAAATTATAAAATACATAATTTTTATCCTTAGAAATCAGCTCTGTTTTAGTTTTAAATAAAATATGGAGACTTTCAGGATCTGCATTGGGAATTGGGCGTCCAAATGCAAAAACAGCTATCCTAGTCTTCAATATATCATCATCAACAGCCTGAAGCGGAAAGCTCTCTTTAGGAAGCCTTGTTGATATAATCCCCACCCCTTTTAACGATTGAAAATACAAAAGTTTACGCCCATCGACGAGGATATATTCGTTGCTTATCTTTTCAGCCTTTTGAAATGAACTATCCGCCACTACCAATAGCTCCCCATTATCCAGATATAGCGAATTCACATCCTTCATAAAATGTCGATTAAGGAATTGAAAACTTTCATAATCCACATCAAGACGACGACCTTTATAATAATAATGTTGCTTGTCCACTGCAAAAATCAGATATGGCTTATCTAGTTTGCGAAAAGTTAGCGGATCGGCTTGGTCTACCACAGACAGTACATCATCACCATTTCTATTGAAACCTATATCTTTCCCATCATAATAGTAAACATATTTCTTGTCTTTTGGGATTCCGTTCTCGATTGCAAAAGACTCCACATCTATCCCATCCTGTCTAGTGCCACGAAAATAAACACTGCTTTTATCCTTCCCATAGCTTTCTGCTATTGGCTTGAAAGATGTTGGATCAGCGTCCATTTTTTGTGCCCCCCTTTCAAAAGAATTGCCTCCAGGAATATAATACACCAATCCTTTTTTAAGATGGTAAGCACTAGATTTACTTGAATCGATAATCTTTCCGCATGAAAGAAGACTACCCAGCATCAATAATAATCCAATACACAATAGAATAACTCTTTCCATAATCCAGATACAAGACAGTATTTAGACAACAAAGTGCCATATAATTAACCCTATAAAACTAATGATTATTTTGGTTCAAAAAACTGTCCCATTTACAATCCGTAAGAAAGCTTTTTATATATGTTATCCAAGCGCTTCATTTTGGTAGAAAGACCTCAAATATAGGCAACCAATTGTCCAAACGAAAAGCAATTGAACCAGCGGTATACGTTATGTTATCGCCCTGACTATCCCGGATATTACCCCTAGAACCGATGATACGTCCCGTATTTTCTCCGTTTATTGCATAAGTCAAGCGGTCTCCTTCCTGAAGTTCTTCAGCACAGGTGATAATAATTTGATCATTGTCATTTACATTGACCTTCGTGATTCTAAGCGTTCGTTGTTGTCTATAAATATTAAATCCGTAGTGGTCTATAGCTTTCACCCAATTAGTATCAATGACAAGTGGTCCGACTGGGACATCCATTTCCAAAACAATTTTTCTTCCTTTGTAGCTTATTTTTTGAGCATGGAGTGGCTTCCAATCCTCTTTATCAATCAGCACCTTTTTTGCCGCTAAACCGTAATAAGCGCCCAGTAGTCTAGCGTATACAGCCGTCAGATGAACGTTATCCACATTATATTCAAAAGGATACATTGGCGTGGCCATATAAAACTTATTGTTTCCAATAGCCTTTTCGTACTGAGCTATCGCAATCTGTAGATTGCGCTCCTTAGGTTCTTCCTTTGTGATAAGATAATATCGATTATGAGACGCTGTTTGGTACATGATGCAGGCAACATCGTTATGTTGTCCAGTAATCTGCCTTACATCCGTATTAATTTGTTGATATAGACTATCCAGTAGCAAAGAATAGGTTTTTCTATCCATCATCCGAAAAATATCTTCCTCGCCTTGCGTCCACGTAAAACAGGGTACATTAAAGCTTTTTCCCAAGGAGTCACTCAATACCTTTCCCCTTCTCACGCCGCGGAGCAAAGATGTATAATAATCTGGTTCTTTCTGATTCTTTTGAAGCACGCGAATTGATTTCCCACCCCATCCTGGGTTTCGGAATACATAGCTTGGCGTCATACCATTCAACTTTCCAAAACCCTGCTCCATCATCATATCGGCCATCCCACTCGTCGGAGTTTCCTCCTTCTCATGTTCGATCAAAGGCACAAATCGTTGCATACTGTTATCATCTTCCCCTTTTCTAAATCTAAGTCCATTGTTAAACATTAAAGTGTTAGGATGACCCAAACCAGTTGCATTGATGCGTATCCCATCTGTAGATCCCAGCGACAAAGATTGTCCATAGCAAATTATATGATTGATATCAGCTGGAAAGTTCTGCGCAGCCGAATCCGTTAAAACAAAAATGGCACACACAATTTGAATAATAAATAATGGTTTCATTTGAAAACATTCATATTTGAGAGACAGTACGTACAAGTCATTTCTAACAACTTGTGCTAGAAATGACTGCATGAACTACCTTTAAAAAATTACATCACAAGATACGGGCAGATGATCGGAAGGATACCGATTAGTGCCGTATTGATCGGCATATACCTCATAATTTTTGACTCTGATATTCTTGCTCAAAAAAATGTAGTCAATACGCCCTTTGGGGAGGCCCTGGAAATTACCTCCCCCCAAATTGGTATCTTCATAACCTTTCCTTCCATTCTCGCTCGCCTGATAAGCATCTTGAAGCACATCCTTAATCGCCCTTATTTGGCTAGTCTCTGCGGTGGAATTAAAATCACCAGTACACAACACAGGCGAATTACCTGCGATAGCTTTAATCTTCGCAGCCATCAAAGGTCCGGATTCGCGTTTTGCAATTTCATATCGCCAATAAAAATGTGCATTAAAAAAGAAAAAAGTGCGGCCCGTTTTTCGGTCCCTCATCTTTGCCCACTGACATATTCGTCTGTCTGTAGCATCCCATCCGATACTAGGTACATCCGGTGTTTCACTTAGCCAAAAGACTCCTTGATCCATTACGTCAAATAAATCTTTTTTATATAAGATAGAGCAGGTATGTAAATCCCCCGTACCGCCATAGGTCTTTGAAATGTACGCATAACCAGGTAACAGCTCTTTTAACTGAACCATTTGGTTCACGTCGCCCTCTTGGGTACCAAACAGCTCTAGTCGATGCTGCAATATCAATTTTGCCAAAGCTTCCTTTCGCTGTTCCCAACCATTTCCTGTTTTTTTATCAGCATCGGCATCATACCGAATATTATATGTACCAGCTCTAAAACTGATCTTATTATTGTTTTCTTGGACAGACAGCTCCTTTTTACTCTGGCAAGCAGTCAATAGTATCAAAGTCAGCACCCCTATTATCCTGCTGATGCTGGTGATTGTTAGTTTCATTTTCATCAATGTGTTTTCTTGTGATTGTTTCTTTACTTTAATCATCTATTTTTTTGCCCACCAGAGTTTATGATTAATATCATCCTCTCCCATCCGATCTATAGCTTGTTTATAATTTGTTGGGTTGTAGACTTTCTGAATTCCAGGATACATCAATCGCGCAGGCATCTTACCCGAATTCAACATACTACTTGTTGTCGGAAGGATTGGATATCCTGTCCTTCTGTATTCCGACCACTGTTGATAATCTGTAAAATATAGCGCGAGGTACTTATGCAACATAATCCGCTCAAGGCTACCATCATATATGACTAACGGTTGTTCAAAATAATCGACAGGCAACGCCGCATCTGTCCAAGTTGATACCGCAGCGATAATACCTGCTTTAAATGCTTTTTCTGGTTCGGGAAGATACCCCCTTTGACCGAGCTCCGCTTTGATAAAACAAACCTCCGAATAAGTCAAGATGGGGATAATCATCGGCACCACCACTTGTGCATTATTCATATAGGAAGGCGAATAGGGAAACGACTGTTCGTCATAGCCACTTGGAATTCCTTTATAGCCGATGTCCTGTCCCTGCTCTTTCGCTGCAGTCACATAAATAGGTCTTCTTGGGTCATTTAACGTGTTGAGGACATCGATAAAATAGGCGCCAACAGCATGTTGTGTACTAAAATCCAATGCTCTAGACCAAGGAGATACATTGGGAGCCACACCAGTGACCCGAAAGATGACCGATTCCTCTTGTTTCTCAACTATAGGATATTTGACAGGGTCGTTAACCATCGTCTGCATCTTCTTATAAGCACTCGCATCAACATTACTTGTGCGCAACAACAAGCGCAAATACAACGAGTTGGTAAATTTTTGCCATAGCCTACTGTTATTTCCAAATAATAAATCAGTACCATAAGCCATTGCAATCTTGTGATCATAAAGACCATTGGCTAACTCCAAATCCGCTAGGAGTTGGGTATAAATGACCTTTTGGTCATCATAAGCAGCTTGCAAAATACCTTCGTCTGCTCTTGATGCCTCTGTAAAGGGTACGTCTCCAAAATTATCTACTAAGTTTGAGTAAATCCATGCTCGTAAAGTCAAAGCAATAGCTCGGTAATTTGAAGCATTATCCCGCTCGGCAGCGGCAAGCATCTCTTGTACGTTCTTGGCCCATTTGTAGGAAGCATTCCACTGAGAAAGGCCGGTATTCTCCAATATCTCGTAGCGTTGCACCCCACCGTAATATTGTGGGTACGTCAATTGCACCTGCATCAATTCCGAATTAATATCGTAGCTATTCCGAATATTATTGGATGACATATTGTATAACGTCTCGTTCAGCAAAGTTCCCGGGCTTATCTGGTTAATCAGGTTGGGATTGCTATTGATTTCTTCAAATCCTGATTTACAGGATTGCCCCATACTAACGATGCAGGCTACAAAGATTGTTGTATAAATATTTTTCATGCGAGTCTTTCTTAAAATTCCACTTTTAAATTAAATCCATAAGACGCTGTATACGGCATAGGGGTGATTTCCAGTCCTGGCACAAATACAGCTCCATTTTTGGTGCCTGCCTCAGGGTCAAACATTGGGTAGTTATCAAATACTGCTAGATTTCTCCCGAAAATACTAAGTGACAATCCACTTAAGCGATATCTCTCAATCATTTTCTTTGGAACTTGATAGCCTATACTCAATTCCCGGAGTTTCATATAACTTCCACTAAACATGCCTGCTTCAGTAGCCTGATGATATTCGGTGTAGTAAGTCTGTGTATTTACTTTCGTTGTATTAGGAGTATACGTGCCGTCTTGATTCTGCATTACACCATCACCGATGATAAAACCTTCGTCACGCCCCGGTAGTGTATTGCTAAGAGTTCCCGCCCAAGATGCCCTATTATACGTCCCTGAGAATATCCTCCCTCCCACTTGTCCGTCAAGGGTGAAGCTTAATCGCATCCCTTTGTACAAAAAGGTATTCGTCAAGCCACCCTTCCAATCCGGGGACGAATTGCCTATATATTCAGGTGTAGTTCCTCTAGCTGGGACACCGTTTTTATAGATTATATTTCCGTCAGGGTCGCGCAAGAATTTGGTTCCCCACACATCTGTGGTACTACCGCCTACTGTTGCAATCAAGTAGGCTTGCCAAACTTGTGTTAACGTCTGTTTTTCCAAATTGTCAGATAAGGTCAATATCGTATTGTCATTAGTCGACCAATTCAAGATTACCTTCCAATCAAAATCCTTCCGTTGGATGGGATTCGCATTAATAATCAACTCCCAACCTTTGTTTTGTACCTTCCCAGCATTGATTACTCGGCTACCATAGCCTCCAACTATATCAGAAGGCAGTGATAAAATCTGATTTTTCGTCACCGATTTGTAGTAAGTCAGGTCAAATCCCAATCTATTTTTAAATAATTTCAAATCTGCTCCCGTTTCCCAACTAGCCGTAATTTCGGGCTTTAGGTCTGCATT
This sequence comes from Sphingobacteriaceae bacterium DW12, assembly GCA_000783305.1. Taxonomy (GTDB): domain Bacteria; phylum Bacteroidota; class Bacteroidia; order Sphingobacteriales; family Sphingobacteriaceae; genus Sphingobacterium. The sequence goes on from JROE01000002.1 coordinate 145,533, forward strand.
GAAAAGTGCTCCTGGCACCACCGCCGAGCTAGGGAATCCGCTTTGGCTATAATACCTTTCCGTCTGATAAGGATCTGCATCCGCCCCTACACGCGCAAACGACGCTCGATATTTCAAATAACTTATTGGCTTCGGTAGAGCCAACATATCGGACAAAATAAAACTAGAACTGATAGATGGATAGAAATACGAATTGTTATTAGACGGCAAGGAGCTAGACCAGTCGTTTCGAGCTGTCGCATCCAAAAAAACACGATCCTTCCAAGAGATTGACCCCATTCCATATAAGCTATTAATTTGCTTTTCGGAGTCATTCGTATTCGTCAATGGATTATTTACACCATTCGCCAAAGCAAATACCGTAGGCACAATCAATGCATCTACTGAGGTCATGACATTACGTAAGTTGTAATTCATACGACTCCCTCCTCCCATAATGCTATATTTATAGTCTTCTGCAAATGTATTTCTATAGGTCGTCAAAAAGTCCATATTGATTTCCTGACTCGCTACATCCTGTCTACCATAGTATCCTTTAGGATGTTTTTTAGACGAATAGCCTCTCTGTGTTTCCCGCAATTGAGTTAATGAATTTAAGGATACCCTACCCGTGACGTCCCAATTATCAGTCAACTTGACATCCACCTTCGCATTCCCCACTAACTGATTACTTGTTAATGGATTTTTATCGATTTGTAAGATGTAATAGGGATTGCTGGACCACTGAGAAAATGGGTTTAGTTGTTCCAAATTTTCTTTATCCAATTGCCAAATCGGTTTATACCAGTTAATATCCACATTAGGCATCAAAAACATTAGAAAGTAACCCAAGGATCCATTGCTAATTCCAAATGCAGGAAGATTTTCACTTGTGCGATTATTATAGTTCATCGCAGTTGCCACTTTAATCCGTTCACTAATCTGATAGTTACCATTAAAAGATACCGTATTTTTCTTGTATCCTGAATAGGGAGTGATATATGCATTGTCCGTGTGCGAAATACTGAGGCGCATAGAACCTTTCGAATCTCCCCCTTGGAAGGAAACAGCATTTTCATAGGTCGTCCCTGTGCGGAAGAAATCCTTCATATTATTTTTATAAGGTTTCCATAAGGTACGTTCCTTGCCCTGTGTCTGCGTGACAGGGTCATATTGAAAATAGTACTGGCCATTAAATTTGGGACCAAAAGCCTCGGGTGTATTGGTGCTTGGTCCATCCTCCGAATTGCCAAACGAATAGTATTGATTGCCATTAGCATCCTTAACAGATGTTGACCCCGCACCGTATTCATATTGATAATCAGGCCAATTGGTCACAACATCCAGATTCAGCACCGAATTGTAGGCCACACCGAGCCTTTGATTTTTCTTTCCCGATTTAGTCGTGATAATCAATGCTCCATTTGCAGCACGCGAACCATACAAGGCCGCAGCCGAAGGTCCTTTTAGTACCGAGACACTTTCAATATCTTCCTGACGAAGCTCGGAAATCGCATTTCCATAATCCACAGGCGCCTCTGTGCCATACGCAGCACCTACATTTCCAGCATATGGAGTGGTCTCTTGATTCATCGGAACGCCATCCACGACAATCAATGCATAATTACTGCTCGGATCTAAAGAAGTAGCCCCACGCAATTGAATGCTTTGGGAATTAATAGGTCCAGTTCCACCAGAAATAATATTCAATCCAGCGACTTTTCCTTTAAGCCCCTCCGACCAATTAGGAGATGCCGCAGTTGACAACTGTTCCGCGTTGACGGTTTGTTGTGCAAACCCCAAAGCTTTCTCTTCCCGCTTTATTCCCAAAGCAGTAACCACCACTTCATCAATATTGTGGTCTAACTTCTTCAATACAATTTCAACAAAAGTTTTAGTCCCGACCTGTACGTGTTGGGTTTCGTACCCCACATACGAAATCTGCAACATATCACCTTCGTTGGCTTGAATCTTGAATCGTCCGTTATCCGCCGTTTGCGTATCCATCTTCTTTCCCTGCCTCGTGATGCTCACCCCCGATATCCCCATTCCATTTTCGTCTTTCACCAATCCCGTTACCTCCTGCTGCTGACTCGTCGTTTCACTTGGAAATCTGTCTTTAGCATTAGATTTTTGGATATTGACAGTTTCCATTTTTTGAATTAATATGCTTTTCTGAGAGAGCACATAGGTCAAGTGACTTGTCGACAGCACCCGCTCTAAAAAGAGTCCAAGAGGCATATTATTGGCTTCAATGGACACTTTTGCAGCATTCGCAACTATTTTATCATTATATAGGATTGTAAAACCTGTTTGGTCTTTTACCTCTTTTAGTACTTTGGTCAAGGCCATATTATTAGCCTTTAAGGTTATAGTCTGAGGATGTGAATGAGCCCAAAGTAGATTGGAGCCTATCAACAGAAAAATACAGAGCAGATTGCTCCTCCATATTTTCACACTTCTTTTTCCTAAAGTAGTATGGTTAGATTTCATAAATTTAAGCGTTACATATCTAACCTTACATGCACAGATGAGCTATTTGTATTTAAGTAATAGATTATCTAGCTTTGTAAAGTTCATTTTAAACTATCTGTTTATTATCGCAAGTAGTCGCAGATCTAATCTGAACTAGAGCCTGGGTGATGCGGCAAACATCACTCTTGGCTTATTATTGTTGATTATCTTCTCTTCTTCACATTTCTATGCTATTTAATATTAATGAATGATTAATTGTCCTTTTCTATACTCCACGTGAATCCCCGACCCTTTCAAGAATTGCAACATTAGATCAAAGTCTACATTTCGATTGACCTCTCCTGTAAAAGTTTCATTAGGTATACTGCCCTTGTACACCACCTCAACATTGTACCAACGCGATATCTGTTTTAGCACGTCGCCAAAGGCTGCCTGTTGAAAACTAAAAAGCCCATTGCGCCATGCTGCCGCCTCTTCTAGATTGGCATTTCTCTTGGTCAAATGTTTGCTCTCTCCCAACAACGACTCCTCACCAGGGCTCAGTATTAATTGATTCAGGTTATAATTATCTTTTACCCGCACACTACCTTCGAATAAAGTTGTCATTATCTGTTGGTCGTCAGGGTAACACTTTACATTGAAATGTGTTCCCAGTACAGTAATATCTTGTTTGGCACTATGAACGATAAATGGTTTTTTCCGATTCGAGAATACCTCAAAGTAAGCCTCACCTTCAAGAGTCACCTGACGAACATCACCTTTAAATTGTTTCGGAAAACTAATCTTACTATTCGAATTCATCCACACCTTAGTTCCATCAGATAGCACCAATGTATAATTGTTACCCTTTGGGATAATTAGGGAGATTGTCTGAGCCGATGCTAATCGGTCGCTATCAATAGCAAGATCACCCAAAAGCTGTCCATTAACGTCAAAATTAATTCCTGTTGTTGCGGCAATTTCCTGCTCCATTCCATTATCAGTCACCAATAAAGCGCCTATTTTTCCAGGCTGTGGCTTTGGCATTTGCAAGTCGATTTGAACTTGTTCCGTCACCGTATCTTCTACCGCTAAATATTTGTAGCTCAAAAAACCCATCACCGCAAGTAGGCAGGCCGCAGCAGATATGGCTAATAATCGGTGTTTCCGAATACCACGGACGTTATTACTTGTAGTTTTGGTTAAAACAGTATCAAAAGTTAATCCCCGACTCGCCTTTTGGTAGGCATGGAGCTCACCTACAAGGTTTGAGTTAGTATCTGGAGCAAATTCCTCATAAAGAGTTTGATTGGCTGAATCGGCTCTTGCCCATTCCTCCAAAAATCTTTGTTCTTCATCCGTAAGTTGATGTTGATTATACTTTGCAAGCAATATCCCTATGTATTCCAATTTGTCCATATCCATATTTCTATAAGTAAAAACTGGGCTAGGCAAACAATCTTACATTGAAAAATTAAAAAAGCCAATCTTTTTTTTGGAGCAGCTTCTTTCTTAAATTTTGAATAGCTCTTGAGTAGTTCACATAGACCGCATTGGGTAGCATGTTCAATTTCCTGGAGATTTCTTTTGGCTCTTGTTCTTCAAAGTGGCTCATTTGAATAATTTTCCGTTGGATGGGCGAGAGATTTTCTATTTCCGTGTTCAATATGGCCAAGGCTTCCGATCGGATTAAGGACTGATAGACTTTGGGGTCTTCTATGAGTGAATCTTCGGAAATCTGATCGGTCGCCCTCATTTTGCTTCCATGAAACGACTTCAAGTATGTCAAACAGGAATTTTTAGTAGCGACAAAGAGAAAGGCTTTTATTTTTTGCTCACTTTCGAAATCACGACGACGTCCCCATAGCTTAACAAAGCTATCTGATACAATTTCTTCAGCAGTTTCGGCATTATTTTTCAAAATATCTTGCGCAAAATAACACAATTGGCTCTTGTAGCGATTGAAATATGTTTCAAAAGCCATAGTATTTCCATCTTTAAATGCTGATAATGTCCAATCTTCGATTTTACCCATCACAATGAATAAGCTAAAGCCAAAACTAAAGGAATTAAGAGATTAAGTCAAATTAAGTTTTTGTTAATTCAGGTCGCTAATTCGCCAGCAAATTGCTGCCTCTATTTAGGATATGTATTATTTCCTCAAGTTTAAAGGTAACCATATTTTGGCAAACAAAAAATAAAAGCCTGTTTTATCTACTATCTTGCTCGTCCACATACGTCTCAAACGAGAGAAAGTACCCCTTCGAAACTTTATTTATGTAACCGATTGTGCTGACCTGAAATTGACATGCCACTACACGATGTCAAAACACGGTCTGTTATCTATTATATGGATACTCCTGTATCCAGTTAAACCCCCGCTTCATTAGTTCCAATTCCTCTGAATGGAGCTTGGTTAGCTTCACTAGCTCCATTTTACCATCCCATACCTTCTTCAGGATAATATCACCCGATGACATGATTTCATAATCTAATGTAAAATGATTCAATGAAACGGTTTTCTTGTCAGCGTCTATCTTAGCCTCTTCATATTTTGCTTGATAATATCTATCCCGAATAGTTACACGTCCGTCAATCTCAAAAATAAGGAAAGACCAATCATTTGGAATAGTCGCCCTTTTCTGAGTGTCATTATCTATTTGGTAAATACCATACAGTGGACTCTTCTTCATGTAGTGATCGATCATCTTCTGCCTCGTTGACAATCCTACGACTTGCTGTATGCCAAATATCGCAAGGATGGCAATCTTAAAAATCAAGACGCCCCTTTCTTTCCAAATTTTATCCATTTTGGGTTTTCTCAGTATGGGTAACTGTCCATACTTACCTTGTAGAAATAGGGCTACGAACGTCTTCATGTAAGGCAATAGTAAAAAAAGAGACAGTAAAAACAAAGCGGTGGATATCATCTTAACAGGGACATCATAAAAATAATTGATGGTCATGATATTGACTGACGTTGCTAGCGTAATACACGCGCCCAATACCATAGTTCGCCGGAACAGCAATAGTACCGCCAATATTTCCACGATGCCCATAAAAATATTATACCCTTTAGAAAAGCCAAGGAATGTCCAAGCTAAGCCCATTGGTGAATATTCTCCCAAAGGTCTCATCAATTTGCTCAAGCTAGGGGGCGGCATCTGACCATGTACAAGCTTAATAACGCCGTAATTCATTAACATAAATGCGACGTAAAAACGAATGACAACAGTTAGCCAGTAGTAACATGTATTGTAGCTCTTCCGCTTGCTATCCAATATAGTCCATACGATACAACCCAAAAAAGCAACAGCCACAAGGATGAAAAGTGTAATCCAATCGTATGTAGTATCTCCACTCCCATTTGTGAAGATGCTATAGTCATAGGTATGTCTTAAAATATGCTGCGCAAACCAAGGGGTAAACTGATGCATCACGTACAAGATTGGTTTACCTATAATATTAAACAGTGGAAAAGCGCCATTATTCATGATTAGAATAAACAGCGTAATTAATATAAATGCAAATCGAAAGGTTATTTTGTCAATTAAAGACCAAGTCGTCGGTTGCTCAGTATGCATACTCATCATAATATAGCTTTAGTCATTCGGACTTCAATTTACTAAAAAAATCGAATCTTCGTTATGTCATTCCTTCTTCTGGCATTCGTCCTATAGTCACCTTGGAGCATTTCACTATAATATTCTCTTTACAAGGAAAATTTAACGGGTTAAAAAACTAAATTTGAAGCTAGACCTTATCCTACTCAAAATGAAAGAAAACTTATCTAAGGCCAATAGAAGATCTTTTCTAAAAAGCAGCCTTACGCTTGGAGGCCTAGCCCTGTTAAAGCCTGCACAGGCCGTTTCTGAATCTATTAGTGATCCGGATCAAGCTTTTTCAATTCTGACAGGCCCCTATTTGCAGACCAATTTTGGAAACAGCATCTCCATACTCTGGATTACCAACAAAGATGCTTCCAGTTGGGTTGAATTTGGCCCTACAGCTGATAACCTCTCCCAAAAGGCCTACGGCAAAAGTGAGTTAGGCTTAAAACCTGCTAGCCGAATCAACTGTATCAAGCTCACCGACCTTACTCCCGGACAAACATATTACTACCGGATTGTATCCAAAGAAATCAAGGATTTCCTGCCCTATAAATTGACATATGGAGAGACAATTTATGGAGACACCACTCACTTTACCAACGTTGATACCGCCCAAAAGGAGGTTTCTTTCGTGATGCTCAACGATATCCACGATCGGCCAAAATCCATTTCTCATCTCCTTAGTCTCGACAAAGACAGCAAGCGTGATTTCATATTTTTCAATGGTGATATATTTGATTATCAAACAGATGAAAAACAAATCATTAACAACATGCTACAACCCTGTGTAGACTATTTCGCCAAGACCACTCCATTCCTATATGTACGCGGCAATCACGAGACCAGAGGTAAGTTCGCTCGTGACTTTGCTAACTATTTCGATCAGGTGGGATATTCATCCTTTACATTAGGTCCTGTACATTTTATCATCCTCGATACGGGTGAGGACAAACTGGATAGTCATCCGGTATATGCTGGCATAGTTGATTTTGACCAGTATCGGGTCCAACAAGCTGCTTGGTTAGAAAAAGAAATCCAAAAGAAGGCATTTAAAAGTGCAGCCTTTCGTATCGTCATGATGCATATACCTCCGCGTTATTCGGGTGATGAACATGGGGCCGTACACTGCACTCAATTGTTTGATCCTCTATTCAACAGAGGTAAGGTTGACCTCGTCCTTAGTGGCCATACCCATCGCTATAAACTACACGAACCGGATAAAACCGCTAATCATTACCCCATTGTCATCGGCGGTGGCCCCAAGGATGGTGCCAGAACCTTGACAAAAATCAAAGCAACACATACAGAAATACAACTCAACATGGTCGATGATTCAGGAAAAGAGTTAATCAATTATATCGTGAAGAAAAAATAAACGCCAGTTCACTTATCTTTCGGCAGATTGCCCTGGCTATTTTTCTCATTGTTTCTTCTTATCTTGGCGCATTCAAGCAAGTAAGAAGAAACAATTGAATTTACAGTATGGAAGCAGAGAATTACCAGCGAGATCTAAAATATGAAAGGCAACAATTTACCATCGTATCGTTGGAAAAAGGAGAATACGAAAGTTGCATCTTTAACGGTTGCGATTTCAACGCATTGAATCTTTCCAATTATAAATTTGTAGACTGTATATTCAATTCGTGCAACCTCAGTCTTTGCGAACTTCAACAGACCGCATTCAGGGATGTCCAGTTCAAGGATTGCAAACTCATGGGACTTCGCTTTGACCAAACCAACACCTTTGGTCTCTCCTTTACATTCGAGGCTTGTATACTCGATCATTCCGTTTTTTTTGGGCTCAAGCTTAAAAATACAGCTTACCGAAATTGTCGCTTACACGAAGTTGACTTCACGGAATGTGATTTAACGGCTTCCTCTTTTGAAAACTGTGATCTACAACGCGCTATTTTCATGCAATGTAACCTTCAGAAGGCAGACTTTAGGACCTCCTTTAATTACGTCCTCGATCCAGAGCTCAATCGCATTAAGAAAGCCAAGTTTTCACTTCTCGGCGTTCCAGGACTGTTATACAAATATGATATACATATCGACCAGTCCTAAACATGATCAATACCGATAAGTCGTTAGTTTCTTTGACAAGGTAATTTCGAAGAGGAAAAGAAGGCTATTAAAACGAAGTTATTACCACATCCACAAATTTCCCCTGTACTACAGACAGCAAATCCGTTGGGTCAAGGATAATCTGTAGCCCTCTTTTTCCAGCGCTGATACTGATTTTATCTTCCAACTGTGCCACCTCCTCCAAATAAGTTGGAAATAGCTTTTTCATCCCAATTGGTGAACATCCACCCCTAATGTATCCAGTCACCGCTAGGATATCCTTTACAGGTATCATTTCGCAACTTTTATTTCCAGAGGCCTTTGCTATTTTCTTGAGATCAAGGTGTTCGTTGCCCGGAATAACCGCGACCAAATATCCACTGTTACTACCTTTCAGCACTAGTGTTTTATAAAGCGACCCAGGCGACACCCCTATTGCCTCCGCTACATGATCTGCAGATAGATCATCTTCATTGACCTCATACTCACGAAGACCATACCCTACTTTGTATTGGTCCAGTATACGTACCGCATTCGTTTTAGTAGACATATTGCATTTGACTTAAATAGTCAAACTTATATAAAATGCTGTACATTCACCAATACAGAAGCAAAAAAACACCGCTTCTCCTTGCTGCTATGCCACTGTCACCTCATCAGAGAGATAAACGTCCTGTATCATATGGAGCAGCTGAACCCCCTCATTCATTGGGCGCTGGAAAGCCTTTCGTCCAGATATCAGCCCCATCCCTCCGGCTCGCTTATTGATGACCGCAGTACGGACAGCATCTTGAAAATCATGTTCCCCTGAAGCGCCTCCTGAGTTGATTAGTCCAGCGCGCCCAGCGAAGCAATTCAACACTTGATAGCGGCACAGGTCTATCGGGTGATCTGAACTCAACTCGGTATACATCCTGAGATCGAGCTTGCCATAACTGCTATTCCCCATATTTAAGGCCTGATACCCCCCGTTAAGTTCGGGCAGCTTTTGCTTGATAATATCTGCTTGGATGGTCACCCCAAGATGGTTCGCTTGTCCAGTCAAATCGGCGGCAAGATGATAATCTTTACCTCCTGTCTTAAATGCGTCATTGCGAATATAACACCACAATACCGTCGCCATCCCTAGCCGATGCGCTTCGTCAAAAGCCTGTGCGATCTCTACTATTTGACGCCCAGACTCTGCCGAACCAAAATAGATAGTAGCGCCTACAGCTACAGCCCCTAGATTCCACGCTTCCCTGACCGTACCATACATGATTTGATCGCTCCGGTTCGGGTAGGTCAATAATTCGTTATGATTTATCTTGACGATCAAGGGGATTTTATGAGCAAATTTACGAGATACCGCTCCCAGCACACCGTAAGTGGTGGCCACCGCATTACATCCCCCCTCAATAGCTAAACGCACGATGTTTTCAGGATCAAAATACAAGGGATTAGCAGCAAAAGAAGCACCAGCACTATGTTCAATGCCTTGATCTATCGGCAAGATGGACAAATACCCAGTCCCACCTAGCCGCCCATGTCCAAATAATTGCCCTAGACTTCGCAACACCTGCGGATTACGGTCGGTAATGCCGTATACTTCATCGATAAAAGTAGGTGAGGGTAAATGCAATAAATCTTTAGACACATATTCACTTTTATAAGTCAATAAATCCTCGGCATCATGGCCTAAATAGGAAAGTAATCCTTCAGTAATATTGTTCATTTCAATAGCTTTCTATCATAACGATTCAGTCTCTCAAATGTTTTGATATTTTGAATAGCGTCCGCAAAAGCAAAGAGCAATGCTAAAAAAACGGAGGGTAGCTGTAGCCTTTTGAAAAAAAGCATCGTTTACACCAAAAGAAAAGGGAATGTCAATGCATTCAATTCAATGGAAAACTAAAACTTTAAGAAAATGAAAAAAAATAAATTTTACCTATTATTCTGCTTAGCGATGGGAAGCCTTTTGCTGAGTAGCTGTTTAAAAGATGACGATGATTACGTAGCCCCACCAGCTGGTGTATTAACCATGGTAAATGGTTATATCGATGCCCAAGCTGTGATGTATTACACCCAAGTTGGCACTATTCCTCCAATAAAATTCAGAGAATATGCTAGCACGCAATTATTTGCAGGAGATAGGCGTGTTGCCGTCACAGGATCAGCTAGCCCTGCTACACTAGCAGACACCACTTTCAGTGTCAAAGCAGACTCCGTCTATACTTCGTTTCTATATGGCAATAAAGATAAGGTCAAGCATGCTATCGTCCTCAATAAAAAAATGTCCACCGGTGCCGCGGCAGAAAAACCTGCAGGTGTCCGCTTCCTAAATCTTGCAGACGTGGGTGGCAAAGTATCTCTTCAGTTTGGAGATGCCGAGATTGTAGCACCTTTCAAGGATAGACCTGTCGAAACCCAAGTCACCGCTACGGCCAATCAAACATTTATTGCACAGCCCAATGGCACCTTTACGCTGAAGATCAAAGATGAAGCCGGCACAGTATTGGCCACGCGTGAGGGTTTGAAATTCGAAAGTGAAAAGCATTACACCATCATTCTAATTGGTAAAAAAGACGATGCAACTACACCGCTATATATCGGTCAAGTAGTTGAATTTGCCAACTAATTCCGATTTTTCCTTTCTAATACAATATTAAAAGTCGTACAGAGCAGCCTCTGTGCGACTTTTTTTATGACATGTGACATCTTCCCAACCGTTCCTATTGTGTGCCATGATGTACGTTTAGGTTTCAAATTCAACATTCCCACATTCTCTACCAAAATCCAATCCAATAGCCCAATTTTCATATGATTGTATCGGTTTTTAATTTCAAACCTTTATCTTTACCTCCTAGCTATCAGCGTACAGATTTTATATAAACCTTAACAGCATTTGATGGAAGATATATTAAAGCAAATCAACGACTTGGTTTGGAGTAATGCCCTTATTTACCTTTGCCTAATTTCTGGTATCTATTTCTCAGTCCGTTTTGGATTTCCTCAAATTCGTCTCATAGGCAATATGTGGAAGCTCTTATTCAGTGGAGGAGCCTCAGATAAGGGCATATCTTCCTTTCAAGCGTTCTCACTTGCCATCTCTGGACGTGTCGGCACTGGCAATATCGCAGGTGTGGCTACTGCAATTGCCATGGGTGGTCCTGGTGCTGTATTTTGGATGTGGGTGATCGCATTTGTAGGGAGCGCGTCGGCTATCGTAGAGGCTGCATTAGGACAATTATATAAAGAAGTCAAAGATGGACAATACCGCGGCGGACCTGCATTCTACATCCAAAAAGGATTAAAAATGAAAGGATATGCACTTGTATTTGCAGCTGTCACGGTACTGAGTACAGGTTTCCTCCTTCCGAGCGTGCAAAGCAATAGCATCGCTATAGCGATGAAAAATGCCTTCGATATTCCGGTATCTTATACTGGAATAGGCCTCTGTATAGTTCTCGGAATCATCATAATAGGAGGTGTCAAGCGAATAAGCAGAGCCGCTGGGTTTATCGTGCCCTTTATGGCAGGCGGCTATATTTTGATGGCTTTGATTATCATTGCGCTAAACTATCAACAGATTCCCGATGTTTTCAAACTCATCATTACTTCAGCATTAAATATGGAATCCACCTTTGGCGGGGTCGTTGGAATGGCCATTGCTTGGGGGGTCAAGAGAGGAATATATAGTAATGAGGCTGGTCAAGGTACAGCTCCCCATGCAGCAGCAGCAGCAGAAGTCTCTCATCCAATGAAACAAGGCTTAGTACAAGGATTCTCTGTCTATGTAGATACCTTGTTTGTATGTACAGCGACGGCGTTAATGATTCTTTTTACCGGAATGTACAACGTAGTCGATCCCGAAGGAGGCTTTATCGTTGAACACATTCCTGGCGTAGCGATGGGAGCTGACTATACCCAATATGCAGTCGGTAAGCATTTCCCCAGTATAGGAAGTGGTTTTGTTGCCATCTCCCTTTTATTCTTCGCATTTACCACGATTATGGCTTATTACTACATCGCCGAAACCAACATGACCTACCTGCAGGGAAAATTGAAAAGCCAAATCTTCATTTGGGTATTGCGAGCGCTTATCCTTATCGCTACTTACTTCGGCACAGTCAAGACCGCTGAGTCTGCATGGACGTTAGGAGACATTGGTGTAGGACTAATGGCATGGCTCAATTTAATAGCCATATTACTCTTGCACAATAAAGCCATCATGTTATTCAAAGACTATGAAAGACAGCGTAAGGCAGGGATTGACCCAGTATACCGCTATGAAGATACACCTTAACTTCCCAGGATGCTCGCTATGGGTAGAGATAATATAAAAAAATCTTACCTTTGTAACTAATTCTATAAAACAGACAAGTATGTAATACCAGATTTCTTTATAAAAAGACCTATAGCAGTCCTATAAACGGACAGCACTTTTTATTTCCTTTCTGCAACCTATGCCAGCATAGTGCTAGAAGAAGGATTGATAAATTCACTTCAACCTACAGTTGCAGAAATATATTTATCTCATTAAAGAAATCAATCATGTTAAATTTACAACACCTCACGTATATACACGCCGATAAGAATCTCTTATTGGATGACATTTCACTTCATATCCACAAACACGATAAAACAGCCCTCATTGGCAACAATGGATCTGGAAAATCTACGTTACTTAGGTTAATTGCTGGTAAGCTTCAACCCAATCAAGGAAATATGCGGATTGACGGACATCTTTACTATGTCCCTCAACACTATGGTCAATTTGACAATCACACAATAGCCGAAGCACTAGGTGTGGCTGACAAACTTCAAGCCCTCCACGAAATCCTCAATGGAGAAGTGAACGAGTCTAACTACCACATTCTTGATGATGACTGGTCACTTGAAGAACGTATACAAAAAGCCTTGACATATTGGAAACTTGACGACATTCAGCTTGATCAACAGATGAGCCAGCTTAGTGGAGGCCAGAAGACCAAAGTCTTCCTTGCCGGCATAGAGATTCGTCAACCCGATTTGATCTTAATGGATGAGCCGAGTAATCATCTTGATGCTACCGGTCGACAATTGCTTTATAATTTCATACGACAGACATCCTGCACTTTACTGATTGTCAGCCATGATCGAGTGCTGCTCAACCTGCTGATGACTACGTACGAATTAAGCCCAAGCGGCATTACTACATACGGCGGTGACTATGACTTCTATCGCGGACAGAAAGAAATCGAACGGCAAGCCTTTGAAAATGATATCAAAAATAAGGAGAAAGCACTTCGTAAAGCAAAAGACATCGAACGCGATACTATCGAAAGACAACAAAAGTTAGATTCGCGTGGTAAAAAGAAGCAAGAGAAAGCTGGCCTTCCCACCATCGTCATGAACACCTTGCGCAACAGTGCTGAACGAAGTACAGCGAAGACCAAAGCAGTACACCAAGAGAAAGTCGGTAATATTTCCAAGGAACTCCAGCAGTTGAGAAAAGATTTACCTGATGCCGATAAGATGAAACTTGGATTTGACAAATCGTCCTTACACTCGGGCAAAGTACTAGTCGATGCGCAAGAAATCAATTTTGGTTATGACAAGAACCATATGCTCTGGAAGGAACCGCTCACGATCAAAATATTCAGTGGAGATAGAACGAGCATAAAAGGCGGTAACGGATCCGGCAAAACTACCCTCATTAGGCTCCTGTTAAATCACCTAAAGCCCCAAATCGGACATTTATATAACGCCATACAAGAAGCCGTCTATATCGACCAAGACTATTCGGTAATCGCCGACGGCTGGTCCATTTATGAGCAAGCGCAACAGTTCAATACGACTGCATTGCAAGAGCATGAGGTAAAAATTAGGCTAACACGATTTCTTTTTGACAAGGATTCCTGGGACAAACCCTGTTCAGCGCTAAGCGGAGGAGAGAAAATGCGGTTATTACTCTGTTGCCTTACCATTCGAGCTAAAGCGCCAGATGTCATGATTCTTGATGAACCGACCAACAATCTGGATATCCAAAATATCGAAATCCTCACCTCAGCCATTCGCGACTACCGGGGGACACTTCTTGTTGTTTCGCACGATTGGCATTTTTTGGAGCAAATTGGCATAGGTTCAGCGATTCACCTTGAATGAATTTCATTACGTAAATCGTTGAATCAAATAATTGACCAGCTACAAGACTGTACATGATGGTTCTGTAGCTGGTAAAAATTATTGATAATGAATCGTATCCGTGGGTAACGCTGGTAGTGTGTATTTCCCTGTATCCACTTGTGCGTTCGAAAGCTTTCTTTTTATCTCCCCTACACCCGTAGCGGTGACACCTGTTTGATAGGCATAGATTTGCTTCATCGTAGGGATACCTTCCAAACTTACAATTCCCTTGTCCGTTATGTTCACCCCAAATAAATTAATGTATGCCAACCTCTTATGCCCAGAAAGATGCTGCAACCCTGCATCTGATATTTTCGTATGTTCTAAATGTAATTTCGTTAACACCGGCAAGGCTGAAATCTCCTTAAGCGCGCCATCTGTGATTGCGGTATTGCCCAATTTCAACTGAATGATATTATCCTTTAATTTCAGCAAGTCGGCCATATCTTTATCTGTGAATTCGGGATAGTTAACTGCATTTACTAACACATAGTCATTATCTTTAGCTAACGGAATGATTTTTATACCCTTAGCCTGCAGCTGTTGTACTAATTCATCAGGTAATATTGGCGCTTCAGGCAGACCCGCCAAATCCGATTCTGTAGCTGTCTCGCCTGCACCTTCTTCCAACTTTTTTAAAATAGCAGCTATCTGTTCAGGTTGTTGTATTTCCTTCGCCTTCTTCTTGAAATCTGCTCCACCTTCTATCCACCATCCAATTAATTTGATCTGTTCGGGGGTAATAGGCGTTCGTCCCTTTGGTGGCATACGCCCCTCGTGTCCTTCTGGAAGAATCAATCGCGCATAAAGTTCACTTTTCTTTAAATCGCCAGCAGCCAAAACCTTCCCATTTTCACCCCCTTTTAATACGCTCTCCATATCATGTAAGGCCAGCCCCCCCTCTTTCTTTTTATCTCCATGACAGCTTTGGCACCTCTGGGTGAGTATTGGTTGGATGATCCCTTCATACACCACCGCCTCCTGCGCATCTTCTAACAAAGGTAGTTCATCTACGATCAGTTTAATGCCTATTGCATCTTTAATTGCTGTAGGTAATGCATCTTTCAAATACCCTCTACCATGTGTCAATGTACCACCGAAATGTCCGGTAAAACCAAGCAGTACCACCACAAGGGAAAGAAAAACAAAGCGATAAGATCTAAGCTTAACCCATTTTCCGCTTTCAGACTCCCCATTTCGATACAGCAAATAAGTGATGACACTCACTATCGCTACGGCTATTCCCAACCATTGATGAAATCCCAATACTTCATCCTCATATCCACCGTTACGGGATAGAAGATATCCTGTGATACTTGCAAATATCGCAGCAATTGCTCCAAACAATAGCGCGAAAGAAATCGCGGGTACGATATTGCTGTAGCGTGGATACCGTCCAAAGACGGCCATTACAAACGCAATTACCAACATACCTATCGGTAAGTGTACAAATAGTGGATGCCAACGACCTATAAAACCTAATAATTCTTCTAAGAACCCCATTATTGCTGATATCTAGCTTTTAGCAAATTCAACATGTAGACATTAATACTCCACTGATCCGCTACAGGTTGTTGTGTATACGGCAAGGTAGGTAGGTAGCCCGAGGGGCCAAATTCGGTCGTGATGGTCAGCTCCTTCAGTCCCTTTGCTTTCCTATTCTTGATGACTTCATCCCACCATGCAAGATGCTGATCGACTGTAGCTTTCCATTCAGGAGCTGCAGGATCGTTGACTTGAGGACCCTGTGGATGTCCAATACGGGCGTGAATATGGCCAGTTCGTGATAATGCAAGCGCAACCGTCTCCTTTTGATCGGAAAGCAGCGATTCATGTACATTACACCAATGTGAGATATCCAGAGCCAAGCTTAGATGCGGAATTTTCTCTAGGAATTCTCTTGTAATATGCGCTGCAAAGCTAAAACGGCCACGATGGGTCTCGTGCTTGACTGGGACATTGTATTTTTTAGCGATTACTTCCGTTGCATCTATCAGTTTCTTGTTTTGTTCAAATGTAAAATAGTCCTTACCAGTATGGCAATTAATAAAATCGGGCTTATACTGTGCCGCCTGTTCCACATTTTGCACAAAACTCGTATAATATTGATCAAAGGTTGCACCTCCACCACCACTTAAAAAGCCAAAGGCTAAGCCATGCTTCTTAAATGCAGCAAACATCTCCTCCTTTTCTGTTTCTGAGCCGGGTAACCAGGTTTCCAAACCATCGAAACCAGCCTGCTTAACTCTCTGACAGTACGAATCCCAAGTCTCGTGCATCCCCCAATTCGTACAGTAAAATTTAATCTTAAAATCTTGTTGCTGTTGAGCACTTAAACCAGAAGTGATCAATACTAAAGCCAGTAATAGGTATATAATTTTCATTGAAATAAGTTTCTTTTTAAAGCAAATGAAGCGACAACCACATGTCCATATCGCCCGTATCTTCATGCCACGCCCCCCCTTAGGTCACGCAGACCAGCGTGCTAAACACCTCGCCCGCTAATCTCTTCGATTCCGAAATCTTTGATTTCCATCGTTTTCCCATCTTCTTTTAGACGACAGCACTAATTAAATTCCCCTCCACATCCGTCAGCCGGAATGGTCGTCCCTGAAATTCATAAGTAAATTTTTCATGGTTAAATCCTAAGAGATGTAGCATTGTCGCATGCACATCATGAACGGAAGCTCGTCCACTCACGGCCGAAAATCCAATATCATCAGTCTCCCCATAGCTCACCCCTTTTTTCACCCCACCACCTGCCATCCAGATAGTATAAGCATCCGTATGATGATCCCTACCTAAAAAGGGCATATCGCTATTATCTCTATTTTCTTGCATAGGCGTCCGTCCAAATTCGCCACCCCACACCACCAATGTCTCATCCAATAATCCACGTTGCTTCAAATCCATAATTAATGCTGTCATCGGCCGGTCGATTTGTCGACATTTATTCCGAAACCCAAGGTCAATAGAATCCGCAGCATTGGTTCCATGACTATCCCATCCCCAATCAAATAGCTGTACAAAACGCACCCCCTTTTCGACCAATTTACGAGCCAATAGACAATTGTTAGCAAACGATTCCTTTCCAGGCTCCGTGCCATACAACTCGTGGATGTATTCCGGTTCGCTCGCGATATCCATTACTTCTGGGACAGCCACCTGCATTTTGTAGGCCATTTCGTATTGCGCAATCCGTGACAGTGTCTCCGGATCTTTATACGTGCTATATTCTTCCTTATTCACAGCATTAATAGCATCAATGGTATTACGTTTCAAATCCCTTCCCATCCCCTCGGGATCAGCGATATACAATACCGGGTCACCTTTTGAGCGACACTGCACTCCTTGGTATACCGAAGGAAGAAATCCGCTTCCCCACACACTCTTCCCCGCATCAGGGGTCTTTCCTCCAGATGTCAATACCACGAAACCAGGGAGGTTGCTGTTCTCTGAGCCTAGCCCATACGTGACCCATGACCCAATACTCGGTCTACCTAATCGGGCGCTACCTGTATGCATAAAGAGCTGTGCGGGGCCATGATTAAACTGATCCGTATGTACAGCCTTTAAAAAACTTACATCATCCGCTACTTGACTGAAATGCGGTAAGTGGTCTGAAATCCAAGCACCGCTCTGTCCGTATTGCTTGAATGTAGCCTGAGGTCCCAGCATTTTAGGTACCCCCCGTATGAATGCAAACTTCTTACCTGCAAGAATAGATTCCGGGCAGGGTTGGTTGTGTAGCTTTTGTAGAGCCGGTTTATAGTCAAACAATTCTAACTGAGACGGAGCGCCCGCCATATGTAAATAAATCACACTTTTCGCCTTGGCTGGAAAGTGGGGAGATTTAGGAATGAGCGGATTAAGGGCATTAAGATCAAAGTCTCCCGCTTTCGATGCACCATTAGCGCCGCCACAACTTGCCAAAAAACTACCTAATGCTATACTTCCAATACCAGCAACGCATTCCTTCAAAAAATGTCTACGTGTTACAGCCTGCAATTGATACTGCTGTGCTTCTTGTACTAATCTATCAAGATCCTTCATGATACCTTTAAGATTTGGTTAAAAATTCGTCTAAATTCAATAACGCATTAGCTACGACCATATAAGCCGCTTTCGAAGCCAATTGCTTTTGGGAATCCGTCTCACTCAACCCCATAAACTTTGCAGCTTCCTTAGGCTGCTTGCTAAAGTTAGTCAGGGCCTCCTGATATAATTTTTCCAAGGCCAACACCTTATCCTTGCTTGGTGCTTTAAACATTGTCCTCTTATATCCTGCTGTTATGATGTCAGTTGTATTTCCCTTTCCATCCTGTTCCATCACTTGAGCAAGATTTTTTGCAGCCTCTAGATAGACCGGATCGTTGAGTGTTGTCAACGCTTGTAAAGGAGTATTCGTTCGAATGCGATCCACCAAACATACCTCGCGGCTGCTAGCATCGAACGAGATAAAAGACGGGTAAGGGCTTGTTCGCTTGAGAAATGTATAAACCCCTCTGCGGTATTGATCTTCGCCTTCGCTCTTCGTCCATGACTCCCCGCTATATACCGTCATCCATACGCCGTCAGGCTGATAGGGCATCACGCTTGGCCCATACATCTTTGAACTCAACAAACCGCTCACCGCCAATGTCTGATCTCGAATCTGCTCCGCCGAAAGTCGGAATCTCGGTCCACGGGTTAGGTAATGATTCTCCGGGTCTTTTGCTACTTCGCTATTATTAAGACTTGAAGATTGCTTATACGTGGAAGACATCACCATTTCCTTAATCAGCTTTTTCACGCTCCAGTTCATATCATGCATAAATCCAAGCGCCAGATAATCCAGCAGTTCGCGATGTATCGGTGGTATACTCTGTGTCCCCATGTCTCCTAAGGGCTCCACTAGACCACGTCCGTAGAGCTGTGCCCATACTCGGTTTACAAGCGTTCTTGCCGTTAAAGGATTCTCTTTGCTTGTCAACCACTGGCTGAAACCTAACCTGTTACGAGGTGCGTCCTTTGGAAAGTCATTGAGCACCTCCGGAACCATCGGCTGTACCTCTTTACCGTGTACCATCCAATTGCCTCGCTCAAAAACGTAGGTAGTCCTTGCCATTTCCTTTGGACTCTCGACCATCACCGGCACACTCTCTGGGTTAGTGTTGACCAAGTGTAAGAATGTCTCTTGCATTTTCATATAGTCAGGCTCAGTCGCTCCTGGAAAACCTTCTCTAAATGCAAACCATTCGATCATACACACCGGCTGGTCTGTTGGTAATGTTGGGTTCCTAAATAGCAAGAACAAATCATCTACCCCCTTTTCCTCCTTGATTGGCACATTTATCACCTTGCGCCCTTGCGTGATTGCCAAGTCTACAGATGCTAGAACAGGTCCGCTTAAACTCCCCTTTCTAATTTCCAGTTTTCCTCCCGGACTAGACGTCCAATAATTAACAAAAAATTGCTGCTTGCCATCCAACGTAATATTTTTCAACCGGGCACTACCTCCATTCCGCACACCCAGCCACTTCGTATCGTAGAGAGCACCATTGACCAACTGATCGCTATAATGTGCATGTATCTTTGGCTCCAATGTATGCAGAAACAGGTCTGCCGATTTAGTCAGATGTTTATTTCCATACTTAGCGATCCAATTTTTTATGCTATCAACCTTTTGTTCCTCCTCAGCTTTATAAAACCGTAACCTAGGATGATCTCCAGCAGTATCCTCATCACGGGTATTATTAAAGAAGGCTACCGATTTATAATATTCTTCAAATTTGAATGGGTCATAAGTATGACTGTGGCACTGTACACATTCGAAGGTTGTACTCAACCACACTTGGTAAGTCGTATTGACCCTGTCTAGCACAGCAGCTACTCTAAATTCCTCGCTGTCCGTCCCTCCTTCATCATTATTCATGGTATTGCGATGAAATGCAGTAGCCACCAGCTGATCCTTTGTCGGGTCGGGCAATAAGTCCCCAGCCAATTGTTCTATTGTAAACTGGTCATAAGGCATATCCTTGTTGAATGCCTTAATTACCCAATCCCTATAGGTCCATATTTGACGCGACCCATCTTTTTCATAGCCTTTGGTATCCGCATACCTTGCCATATCCAACCACCATGAAGCCCATTTTTCTCCATATGTGGTCGAAGCCATCAAACTATCCACCCGTATCTCGTAAGCATTATCGCGGTCATCCGCCAAAAATGCCTGCACTTCGGACAGCGTCGGTGGAATTCCTACCAAATCAAGGTATACTCGGCGCAATAACGTTTCTCTGTCAGCTTCCTCGGCCGCACTCAGTCCATTTTGTTTTTGCTTATCTTGAACGAAATAATCAATATCGTTTGAGATTCCAGAAGGTTTAAACCCAAATAGGCCCCAAAAAGAAAAGGACTTCGGTACCTCCACCTTCTTTGGTAGGACATACGCCCAATGTTCTCCCCATTTCGCACCCTCATTGATCCATTGCTTTAAGACGTTGATTTCATCATCGCTCAGCTTTGCTGCATTATAAGGCATTCGAAGTTCAGGATCCTCGATTGTCAATCTTTTTATAAATTCGCTGTTTTCGGCATCCCCAGCAATGATAGCCGGATGCCCCGACTCATTCTTTTCGAAGGCCTCATTTTCAAACAGTAAACTAAACCCACCACTCTTCTTTACCCCACCGTGGCAGGTGATACAATGCTTATTCAAAATTGGTTTTACATCTGCGCTAAAGTCTATCTGCTCTTTCTTTTTAAAAGCAAATATCCCCACAGTTACGACTACGGCTAGCAAAATTCCAAATACAATAATTTTCTTAATCATTTTAATTTATAAATGGTTTTTAGAATTTCTGTTCTAATTCTTTCAAGATATAATGTTAACAAAATAAATCATTAGGCTTTACAAATCCATGCACTAAAACATCAAAAAGATGCATTATTTCCTCATTCCTCAATTGTTTCCAATTGCATCATATGAAATATCTATGTAGCACGTGCTGCACAAACACGAATGAATATAGCTTGTAGGGGATCCTTCTTAGAGAATTCCTACAATTTAAAAATAGTCATATTCCTAAAGATAAGCTACAACTAAAATGACTAATACTGACACTATATTAACTAAAATGTATGTATTAGCTTAATGCGCTCACAACTGTTACAGGTTATCAACAACCCAACTTGCTAATTTTGTTTCAATAGTGGATAATAAAGAGCCAACCCATAGTCTGACATTTCAGTATTTTTGAATCCAAAAAATAACCAAATGAAATCATATCTATTCGCTTTACTATGGCTTGCTACTTCTTCTTTCGTGGTATATGCTCAACCTTCCACCGTCCATAATCTCAAATTCGACCATCTCCCAACACGGTGGGACGAGGCTGTTCCGCTGGGCAATGGAATGCTCGGTGCACTCATCTGGCAAAAAGATAATACGCTACGTTTATCTTTAGATAGAGCTGACCTCTGGGACGAACGTAAAGCGTTTCCTCTAGAGCAACATGACTTCAAATGGGTCCAGCAAAAACTCCGTGATGGACAATATGGTGAAGTACAAAAGTGGGGCGACAATCCGTATGGAGACTATCCATATCCAACAAAACTACCTGCCGCAGCGATGTCATTTAATCTTGCTTCTTTTGGAAAGGTGATCTCCAATGTATTGGACATACAGACAGCAGTCAATACCATCCAATTTGATAATGGTACAACATTCAGTTGTTATATCCATGCCACAAAGCCGATAGGATATTTTGAAATCAATGGCGCCGATGCGCAAGATGCTCTCCCGCAACTGCTTCCTCATCAATATGCACTTCACTCGGAAAATGGGAAAGACGTATCCGTCGTTGATGGCCAAAGTCTATCACGCTTGGGATATAAACAGGGGCAGATTAGCAAATCGGCCCAACGCCAACTCATTCATCAACCCACTTATGAGAATCGATTCTATGAAGTGCTCTTGGAGTGGAAGGTTATATCACCTACCAAACTCATCGGTATGTGGACTGTGGCCAATAATGAACAGGCTAGTCTTAATAAGGAAATACATGCGAAAACCACTCTTGCATTTAGAGATAGTCACCTATCCTGGTGGGAGGCTTACTGGAAGCAATCTACCATACAACTACCGGATGACCTACTTGAACGTCAATACTATCTCGAAATGTACAAGCTCGGAGCGGTTTCCAGAAAGGGAGCCCCTGCCGTTACTTTACAAGCTGTATGGACTGCAGACAACGGTGGCCTCCCCCCGTGGAAAGGGGATTTTCACAATGACCTAAATACCCAGCTCAGTTATTGGCCGGCTTATACGGGAAATAGACTAGCTGAGGCCGAGACTTTTACAGATTGGTTATGGAAGATTAGGCCTGCAAATTTAGCTTATACCAAACAATATTTTGGAGTTGAAGGGTTAAATATTCCCGGCGTATTGACCTTAAATGGGATTCCCATGGGTGGATGGATTCAGTATGCGCTCTCTCCAACTGTAAGTGCTTGGACAGCCCACCATTTCTATATGCAGTGGAAATATGGTATGGATAAGAAATTTCTAAAGGAGCGAGCATTACCCTATATCATTGAATCAGCCACCTATCTGCGTAATATTACCGAGCTTAAGAACGGAAAACGTTATCTTCCTCTTAGTGCTAGCCCTGAATACAACGACAATAGTCCTAAGGCATGGTTTGAAGATTGGACAAATTTTGACTTGGCGCTCGCCCACTTCCTATTTGAAGCCGCCGCCGAAGTAAGCGAGGCTAGTGGACTGATCAAAGATGCCAGTACATGGCGGGCGATCCGCACCGAACTGCCCGCATACGCTAAAAATGAAACGGGGTTATTGGTAGCTGTCGATGTTCCGATGGAACATTCCCATCGTCATATGTCACCTTATATGGCAATCTATCCACTAGGACTATTGGACATCAACAAGACAGAAGATAAAGAACAAATCACGAATTCGATGCGTCATCTCGAAAAGCTTGGCACCCGCGCTTGGGTAGGCTATTCCTTTAGCTGGATGGCTTGTCTGCACGCCCGCGCCAAGGAAGCCGATCAGGCGGTCCTCAACCTTCAAAAGTTTGCCAGTAATTTCTGTTCCACTAACTCCTTTCACGTTAATGGAGATCAAAAAGGTGGACAATACTCAGGTTTTACGTACAGACCGTTCACCTTAGAGGGTAATTTTGCCTTTGCTCAAGGCGTCCATGAATTACTACTCCAGAGCAAGCAGGGCTATGTAGAACTCTTTCCTGCAGTCCCAAATGCCTGGAAAAACGTTTCGTTTACCGATTTACGGACAGAAGGTGGCTTTTTGGTCAGTGCAAGTAAAAAAGAGGGTATTTTGACAACTCTGACCATTACCGCCAAACAAGCTGGCACAATGCGACTGCGTTATAATCATCCGCTCAGATCAACTTCTGATAAAAAAATCACTAAGGACAACGACGAATATCATATTAAATTTAAGGCTGGCGAAAAAATCGAACTGCAGCAACTCTAAAAAGGAAACCCGATATTTGACATATATCGGGTTTCCTTTTTAAATAGTCTTATTTTCAAGTAATATCTACTTTGGCATCACCTTCTGAACGATACTGAGTAACGATTGCGCCCATTTCGCGTAGCCTCCAGACAGATGGATACCGTCACTGGAGTAGTCCTCCAGCGCTACTGTGCCATCTGCCTGGATAAAGGTTTTGGATTGTGGCGCATAAATACAAGAGCCGTCTCGGGTTGCTCCCATTAAATATTCATGGATCTCAGCGTACTTGATTCTACGCGGATCATCCTTTGTCAATCCCACTGGCAATGGCCCGGTTAGCACCAACTTTGTCTCTTTCATGTGGGTATGCATCCATCTCTTAATCTCGACTATACCCGCGGCAATTTCAGAAGCCGAGTCCCCATCCAAAAAGTTGTTGACTCCAATCGTTACCACGATTATTTTAGGGGCTGCCTCTTTATACCGACCATTCATAAGTCTCCATAACACATTCTGCGTACGATCGCCCGCTATTCCGGCACAGTCCCAAGTATACTTTGAAAAGGTAGCATCAAATGCCGCGTATCCTGCCTTATAAGGCAAATGTGACCGACTTCCTCCTATCCCTTGCGTAATAGAGTTGCCCAAGAATAAGATATCCAGCTTGCCTTTTTTACTTTTTAAAATACTGTCGATGTCATTATGTTCCCCCCACCAGCCTGTATTAGGATTCCAACCCGCTCCCGACCTATACTCCGACCCCGGAGCTGCAACTGCAGCAAAATTTATCTTACGACCTTCAGCTCTTAGCAAAAAATCAACAAGAGGCGTAGGATCGACCAAACTATGGGGATGATGTCCCACCTCAGGTTTATGTATAAGCTCCAGTTTCCCACCTGCCGCAATAACAGCTTTTGCAAACGGTAGCGTATTTTCCTCTGGAGGTACAATATCATCCCGATCACCAAGCACATGGATGGCTGGAATTTTTAACGCGCCAATCTCAGCCGCAAAATCCAATGGAGATTGGTTAAAATCAAGCGCTTGTTGTTCACTCAATCCATACATTTGTTTGAAAATCTCCCAACTTTCGGGGCTTCCCTTTCCTTTACCCTTACCACCGGGCCAACTCTTTAGATCCAAAACAGGAGCATCAGCATATATAGCGCTCACGCGCTCTGGGTAGCGGAGTGTCCAATTATAGATATAAACGCCGCCCCGACTCATTCCCTCCATAATGGCCTTGTTGTGCAAACCTGACTGCTGCATAAACTGATAAAATCGATTCCAAATTCCGAGTGCTTCCTCATTACCAAAGCGCTCGGACACATCGCAGTATACTAGGTGGTATCCGCGTTCCAACATCGCAATGTCCAACTGCGGTTCATGTCCCCAAAATCGTGCCCTCCAAATCCATGGGTTTCCTTTTGCCGCTTTTTTTGGTTGCACAACTTTAGACGCTCTACCTTCAAAATCAAATGAGCTACAAGCATATCCATAGAAATTATCTACCATCGGTTTCTCCAATTCTATTTTGGGAACTTCGGTCATTGGAGTCACAATCAGTTCGTACAATCGCCTAGCGACAAGTGTGGCACCGATAGACGTCAGGGCCCGATGTTCATCTAAGTACACATTTTCATTTGCGAAGACAGGAGAAAAATCTATTATCTCTACCTCATTGACAAATGCTAAATCCTGCAAAAGCTGCTTTTTGCTCAGCGCGGGATTTTCATCCACACCCTCAGGCCCCACGAGCAGTATGACCCTTGCCCCTGTCTTCAATAAAGAAATAAGCTTAGTTTCAAGTTTAGTCCCGTTGTCTGCCAAGCTTTTAAAAAATTCCACATCGGTATTTAAATCCAGTACCACCAAATCTCCCCGTCTTACAATTAGACCGTTCAAATTATTCATTACTTCCTCTCCGTTGACTATCCCTTTATTTACATGAGGGTTTTTACCATTTAGTAATACGCTATAATCCTTTCCAAGCATGGCACCCAATTGCGCTGGGTAACTATTTTTTTCCGGCATGAACATCGTTTTGCCGCTTGTGAAATGCTGTCCAATGCAGTAGATTTTCGAATTGGATTGGGCGTAAAGAATCGTCGCTGAACAGGCTAGGAGCAGTGTCCAGTTCACAAACATCAACGTAAGCTTTTTTAACATGTATATAGGCTTTGATAATAAATAAAGGGTAAATGTCTAAAACCGAAAAATATTCAATAAATCACGTATAGCATTTCATCAAAAAAGCCAATAAACATCTATACATAGATATGATATTTATTGGCGTATATTCACTAAAAAATAGTTATCTATTCTATAAAGTCAAGTTCTGCAACTGTCAGGACTTGCCCTCCTCCCGTTATTTCGATAGACTCTACTCGTACATATCGAGCCTGTATCTTCTTAGAAAACCTATGCGTCCGTTTTGTTGGGTCATTGATTAAATTCCCAAATTCAAAACGCTCCACTTCTTGCCAATCTTTCCCATCAATACTTATCTTTATTACCCCCTTAGCCATCATTCCCTTTCCATTCTCCTTCTGTGGCGTATAAACAAATGCACTTAGGCTGTATTGCATCCCCAAATCTATCGATATATGCTGAACAGCACCGGTTTCATTGGACTGCCAGTAAGTATTCGGCTGTGCATCTACAGCCATTTTAGCGCTGTGCTTGGCGGCCTCGCTGCTTACCTCTAGTATATGCCAATCTTTTTTAGCTATTCCCAAAGTCTCTTCTGCAAGAGCACCTACCAACTTATCCGCGCTGACAGCCACGGCTTTTATCTGTCCACCTTTTACAGCTATTGGCTGTGTGTATATTGCAGATGCGGCAGTAGGTTGGCTACCATCTAGCGTATAGTGAATCTGGAAATAGGCATTCAAATTTTTAAGAATATCTTCCCCGTGAGGCTTCCATCCAAATTCGCTTTTCTGAGGAGCGATTGTAACCAAGCCGTCCATACCCCGGCTGAATGCCAACTGTGGAGGTCTTCCCGGTGCGTAGTGTGCAGATACATTGCTGATGACAGGTGTTGCTCTAGTTTCCAGTACTCGTAGGCGAACCTTATCCGTTGTCACCTCGTGGAATCGTAAGATACGTTTATACCCAACATTTGTCGCTGCTGCCACCTCCTTCCATTGTCCATCTACCCAAGCATCAAGCGCATGCTTTTCTATACGTTCGCCATTTGTGCTAATCGCCTCCTGCACGACAAATCGATTCAATTTAACAGGCTGGCTCCAGGTATAGATCAATGCTGGACTATCACCAGTCAACAGCGTAAAAGATTCCATGTTGTTGTCCAAGGTTTCCTTGGCGCCTTTGGCTCCCTTCATTAAGTTGCGGCCGTAGGTTTCTTGGATACGAGTTCCAACCTCCTGTAATACCCTTACATCCTCAGGAGAGAACTTTCCCTCTCGATTAGGGGGAATATTCAACAGGAAGGTAGAATTGCCCCCAACAGATCGTTCGTAAATATCAAAAACGTCATCTGTGCTTCTGACTTTTTGGTGTGTGTCGTCCCTATAAAACCACCCTTCCCTAATCGACGTATTGGTTTCAGCTTGTTGGTAATGTAGGTATTTAGCTTTCAAAACCTTTTTCCGACTACCTAAATCTTCGTCTGTTAAATCTAGAAAATTTTGCAATCCAGCTGGGTCATCATTGTACGGAATCACATTCCATTCGGTGCTTCGGGTTCCTCCTGATTCATTTCCACACCAACGGATATCTTCCTTTCCAAAGATTACAGCCTCAGGTGCCAATTTCTTAATCAACTCCCGCCAAGCGGTGTAATTATATTTCTGTCCGCCTTTTGTCTTCGGGTGGGCACCATCAAACCAGACCTCATGCACTGGACCATATTCGGTCAGCAACTCAAACAGTTGGTTTAAAAAATATTCATTGTAATCATCCACTTCAAACTTGAATTGTATCTTGTTCTTGAATGGACGTCCTGCCACCGCACGCGGGATTGTCCGCTCAGTATACTTGCTCAAGTTGCCATAGAGCCCATCAGCACTTTCAATCTGGAATAAATCTGCTGGTGAAAGGTAAACTCCTAGTTTAAGACCGTACTTTTGACAAGAGGTAGCTAGTTCTTTCAAGATATCGCCTTTTCCGTCTTTGAACCCTGTAGACATAACACCGTGGGTAGTATATCTACTTTGCCAAAGGACAAATCCGTCATGGTGCTTCACGGTAATGATTACCTTTTTCATCCCAGCGGCCTTCATCGCCTCACACCATTGGTCTGTATCCAGATTTTTAAGGTCAAAAATCCGAGGGTCTTCCATACCATTACCCCACTCCATTCTTGTAAAGGTATTCGGTCCTAAATGGATGAACGCTATAAACTCATTTTTCAAAGCTCGATATTGATTTGCAGTTGGGACTACATGCACCGCTTTATTTAAGATTTCTTCAGGTGTGTCGCTAGCGTCGATCTGATAGGTATTCTTGACAGATATCTTGTTGGTATTCACCTGCGCATGTCCATATACAGAGACAAGCCCCAACATGGAAATCAAAAGGAAAGATTTATGTATGTTAATATTCATCTGATTGGTTTACATAGTTTCACTACTGAATAGAAGAGATTCTTTTCAATGCTGCAATTTACGGGCAAACTCCCAAACAGACGAACACGATATTACCCCATACTAAGTCTATATTACCATATACTCTCACTATTTCTATAAAAATTAAAAATCAGTATGTTGCTACATTAATTATTTATTATACTTGTATGTATACACATAATTTATCGAATAGCCTCGATTATGAAATGAGCTCTTCTTTTACTTTATTTGATCTTATTTCCTTAGTATAAAGACATCAAATGCATCACAAAAGAGAATCACAGGCCAAGCATCAAAAATCGAACGAATATCCGCAATATGAAATAGATATAACATAAAAAATAATTTATACTAATGAAAAAATACGCCATTTACCTTTTGTCCTGTGCCTTTTTTGCAACAGGGTGTCAGTCCGGGACCAAGATCAGTAAACAGGAGCTTGCCGACCGAATTTTAGCTGATACAAGTTTTCGCACGGTAGATAGTCTTGCTCGTGCCGTCATAAAAGAAGGCTTCAATGCAGGCAGTGGTTACTCTCAGATTTGGGCTCGTGACCTCAATACCTTTATAGAAACCGCTCTGGAAGAGCGTTCCAAAGATGAAGTCAGAGGAGCTATCCTGCTTTTCTTTGCATTGCAGCAAAAAAACGATGAAATGATCGATGGCTACGTGCTCAAGAAAGACTTTACTTGGAATGACGACACCCCTTATTATTCAGCTGCCGCTCCTAACCACGTAGGCTTTAAGAATACTGTAGAGACAGACCAAGAGACCTCCTTGATTCAGCTCGTCGGCAAATACGTCAGTAAAACAGGCGATACAGCCTTACTTCAGGAAAAGGTAGCGGGTGTGACCGTCTATGAGCGTATGGAGAAAATGGTCGATTATCTTCTGCGTGCGCGTTACAACAAAGAATTTGGTTTATTATGGGGAGCCATGACTGCTGATTGGGGTGATGTACAGCCCAACGATGATTTTGGTTGCGATTGGAACGATAGCCTGTCTCACCAAGCGATAGATGTCTACGACAATGCTATGTTTATTATTGCAATGGATTACTTGCAACAAATGACAACGGACAAAATTAAACTGGATCGTTGGAAAACCTTAAAGCAAGATATACATGACAACGTAAGAAAGCATTTATGGGACACGAAAAATCAAAAATTTATTCCCCATGTTTATCCTGCTGTATCCCCTATACCTGCTGGTTTCGACGAAAACAGCATTCATTATCATGGTGGTACAGCCGTAGCTATAGAAGCAGGATTACTATCAAAGGAAGAGATTACCACAGTCAATAAGCAAATGGTTGCAAATGCTAAGCTATCCGGTATGCCCAGTATCGGGCTCACACTCTACCCGACCTACCCTAAGGGATTTTTCAAAGGCGAGATGTCCGTCCCTTATGTTTATCAGAATGGGGGTGATTGGACTTGGTTTGGTGGTCGTATGATACAGCAACTTATCGCACATGGATTTGTCCATGAAGCCTACGAAGAGGTTCGCCCTATGATTGATCGTGTAGTGAAGAATCGAGGTTTCTACGAATGGTATGGACAAGGAGATGTACCCAGTGGATCTGGGAAGTTCAAAGGTTCAGCAGGGGTGTTGACCAAGGCCATTACTCAATTTCGAGAATGGGCAACGGCTATACAGAAAGGCAAGTAACGTAATACCCAAGAGGCTTTAAAGCCTCTTGGGTATTCTAAAAAATACGCCTATACCCCAGTTCGGCCCCACCACTTACCGGCAGGTTGATCCCTGTTATAAACCTGGCTTTTTCGGATAATAAGAATACGCAAGCATCCGCTATGACATCCCCCTCTGGGCAATACCCCAATGCATGGATGTCCTTTAAAAAATCAAATACTTTCTCTGGTTCGGGTTGTTCATGCGCCCATGTATGAAGCATCGGGGTCATTACCGCCGCAGGCAGTACGGCATTGACCCGCACACCGTCCTTCGCATAGTCCAACGCCATAGACTTCGTCAAGGCATTGACCGCTCCTTTGGTTGCCGAATATGCCGCATGGTTCTCTTGTCCTATTTCCCCTACTAAACTACTGGTATGCAGAATGCTTCCTTTGGATGCTTTCAAATACGGTACACCATGACGAGCCGTCAACAATATACTTTTGATATTTACCGACATAAGAAAATCCCACTCCTCATCGGTAGTTGTATGTAAGGGTTTAGAAGGAGAGCCCACCCCAGCATTGTTGTGGATAGCATCCAACCGACCAAATCTAGTAATAGTCCTTTCAATGCTTGCCCGAACATCTGCATCTCTTGTTACGTCGCAGCAAATCCCCAGGTGATCGTCACCAATTATGTTTATGGTCTCTGCTACCGAATGATTGTCTAATCCAATTACAACAACACAAGCCCCAGCCGCAACGTATGCCTGTGTACAAGCCAGTCCTATACCAGCCGTCCCTCCGGTAATCAAGATTACCTTATCTTTTAATTCCTCCATCGGTTTAGATTTACCTTACTCATAAGTATTCTTTTTGACATGCGCTTCAACAAAGCTATAGCAATTTCTTAACATCTACCCACCTTCCTGCTGCAAGACGCACTTCGATAATACGGTCTTTATATTTTATCTTACATGTCGTACCGTACTTGGCCTTCACAAATGCCGATTGCAGCTGACCGTCATTCCATTCCATATCCACTATAATCGCTCCTCTAGCGACCAATCCCGAGATTTCACCTTCTGCCCAATTCGTGGGCAACGCCGGCAACAATTCTATAAAATCTTCATGACTTTGCAAAAGCATTTCTGCCATTCCAGCGATTACCCCGAAATTACCATCGATTTGAAACGGAGGGCAAGCGTCAAACATATTGTAATAAGTGCCGCCGCCGCCATCATACTTGGTGTCCATAGCTGCAGTGGGCCGCAATTGTTTGTTGAGCATACCCAAAGCACGATTGCCATTGTGCAACCTTGCCCAAAGCGCAATCTTCCAAGCATAGGTCCACCCGACACCGTCGTCACCCCTTTTTTCCAAAGATTGTTGTACAGCCTTTGCCAAATCTGGTGTCCGGGCTACCGTGATTTCGTTGCCCGGATAGAAGGCAAATAGATGAGACAAATGCCTATGCGCAGGTTCCACCTCTTCAAATTCATGTGCCCATTCCATCAACCTGCCATCACGTCCTACAGCAGGTCTCGCTAATTTCTCGATTGCCCCTTTCACCCTTTTCAGGAATGCGGCATCCTTATGACGAAGTATATGGGCAGCCTGAAGGGTATTTTCAAACAGGTTGTAGATTACTTGTTGATCATGAGATGGCCCCATACTTATTTGAGCTACAGAGCCATCAGGTGCCTTAAATGAATTTTCTGGTGAGGGAGATGGTCCAGAGACCAATAGTCCCGTTTTGGGGTCGGCAACTAGCCAATCCAAATAGAACAAACAGGCTTCCTTCAATATCGGGTATGCGCGATTCAGATAGGTTTTGTCTTTGCTGAACGCGTAGTGCTCCCAGAGGTGCTGCGCAATCCACGCCCCACCACCAATATGCATCCCCCAACTCGCACTTTCACCTGGTGAAGTATAGCCCCATACATTGGTGATTGGGTGCAATACCCACCCCGCCATTCGATACTGCGTTGCCGCCGTCTTCTTGCCCGGCGCAACTATTGTAGCAATTAGATCCAAGAGGGGTCTATGCGATTCCGACAAATTGGTAACCTCTGCAGGCCAGTAGTTCATCTGCACGTTGATATCGGTATGATAATCGCCATTCCAAGGCGTCTGTATCTTATTGGCCCATATTCCTTGTAGATTAGCAGGCAGTCCACCATCACGTGAAGATGAAAGTAAGAGGTAACGCCCATATTGGAGATATAATGGATACAACACCTGTTCATTGCCAGACCGTTCGTTATTTGCCATCAACACATTCGTAGGCAAATCATTTGCTCCTTTCCCCAATCGGAAATCTACTCGCCCCATAAAGGCGGAAAAGTCTGCAATATGTCTTTTTTTGAGGTCAGGATATGC
Source organism: Sphingobacteriaceae bacterium DW12 (assembly GCA_000783305.1). Taxonomy (GTDB): domain Bacteria; phylum Bacteroidota; class Bacteroidia; order Sphingobacteriales; family Sphingobacteriaceae; genus Sphingobacterium. The sequence continues at coordinate 177,883 of JROE01000002.1, forward strand.
GCGTGCCGACGCCATTTTTATAATCTCTTGATGCTCTTTATCAAAATTCGGATTCTTATATACTGGATATTCTTGTTTATAATCTGTTTTTGCCGTCACAATCAAGGTGACTGCATTGGCATCACTGATTTGAATACCCTTTCCCGCATTGCTAATCTTTCCGCCCTCCAATAAAGGGGTCACCTGTGCGATATACCGCATACCTTCTCCACCTCGTCCATCGTCCATCGTACCAGCCATCTGCAGGCTATTGTCCACCACACGAGTCTCAAATCGCTCAGGTCTATCCAATCCCACAGCTACATCAATAGCACCTGGTCGATCGGCCGTCAGGCGGATAACAATTGCCTTGTCAGGGTGACTGGCAAACACTTCCCGGGTATAGCGTACCCCGTTCTGCGAGAAAGTTGTCGATGCCACTCCATTTATCAAATCCAACTCCCGATAGTAATGTTGGTAAGGAGAGTTTGTTCCAAAATCCAAGCGCAAATCGCCTAATGTCTGAAAACAGCCAAAGGGCACATTTGCACCGTTACCATGGCCAGAACCTTTTCCTTTTGTAATCTGGGTTCTATTCGTCAATTCTGTTGCTTCCTTGTACTTGCCCTGAAAAAGTAGTTCTCTAATCTTGCCTAGCGATTCTGGCGCTGCTGGGTTATCCCCATCATCCACACTTCCGCTCCACAAAGTCATCTCGTTGAGCTGTATACGCTCTTGGTTGACGTCGCCAAAGACCATCGCCCCCAATGAGCCATTGCCTATTGGCAATGCTTTCAGCCACTCTGGATCGCTTTCCCAAGCACTTGCTACGTCCTTGGCCAAAGCATTTGCGGGGCTTTCAAACCAGATTTTATTCCGCTTGTTCGGTTGCGCTTTTAACCCCGAGGCACCGAGGCACAAGATTGTCAAATAGCAAATCAATTGTTTTACGTGCTTCATTAGCTTTATTTTTGCTGTCATGTTTTTCATTTGTCACTATTTGGCATTGATCAGCCCTTCCCCAATTGAATGGCTAATCGATATACCTTATCAATCCGTATGGAATACTTCTTCCATATCCGACCACATTGCACCTTTCACTGCCGCATCTGGTAGGGGTATCTGGCAAGGATCCGTCTCTTTCCACCAACGCTGCGTCTCCGGGTCATCCCCCATCTTTTTCATATCCGCTTCAAAATTATCCCCTACATACTCGAAATAGCTAAAAAGATAGCTCTTCCCGTCTATCTTTTTGAGATAGATGGAATAATTCTCGATATTACAATCCTTTATCCGCTCTAACACCGCAGGCCAGGCAGCAGTATGCAGCTGTTTATAGGTTGCTATTTTGTCCTCTTTTAGCCCTGTCACCGATGCATATCTTTTTATCCTACCTGATGGTTTCGAATCTAGGCAAGCTATACACAACATAGCTATGGTAAGGCCCAACAGGAGTATGCCTAAGACGAATTTTTTATTTAAATATTCCATATAACACAACTACTATAAACAACAGTAAACCAGATAATAATTTATAATTTCCAATTCCCTTCCAAGCAGTCCCTTTCAATGGTTCCAGTGGACTCTTCCAATACAGTTCTTTACTGACGGCAGTATGCCTTACCGGATATACATAGGAGTATACAAACTGTATTACCACGCATACCAAAAACAAATAGAAAGCCATCACCATAAAAGGTACCTGTCCTATCCAGGTAGTTGGCAATAACTTATTGATTACAAACACAATTACACCCAAAGCCGAACCAATCCAAAGTGTCCATTTCGAAGACGCGGCAGATGCCTTCTTCCAAAAGACACCCAAGAGGAATACGCAAGTGATTGGGGGGGCAATATGCGCAATCACATCGTTGATACCGTTGAAAATACTTTCATATTTGTCCAACAACGGCAAAAGCGCCAATGAGAACACCATCGCAATCACCGCCGAAATCTTGCCCGCTCTTATCAGTTGCACATCCGTAGCGGTTGGGCGTTTTTGTTTATAAATATCATAGCTGACCATTGTCGATATTGAATTGAGGGCGCCCGAGATTTGACTCATTAGGCCTGATAGCAAGGCTGCAACCAACACCCCTATTAATCCCGATGGCAGCAATTGCGTAATCATTAGGGTATAGATTCCTTTAGAATTAACATTTCCAAAGGAATCGACGCCTAGGCTGGTCAAGTCCAACTGCCCTGTCTTGAACAAGGTATAGGCAAATAATCCCGGGAGAACAAAAATAAAGACCGGAAGAATCTTGATAAAGCCACAAAAAAGAGCGCCTACCCGACCATGATTTTCGTCTTTCGCTCCTAATACGCGTTGTACGATTGTTTGATCTGCGCACCAGTACCATATTCCCAAGATAGGATACCCTAAGATTACCGCATACCAAGGCATTCCACTACTATCACCATCTGGCCGTAACATAGACAGGCGCTTAAGCTGTCCCTCGTCCACCAGCACATCACGCATAGATGTCCATCCTCCCATCTTATCGTACGCGGCGAAGCTGATAATGAATGCACCCGCCAGTAAAACGATTGTCTGGATGGACTCCGTTATGACCACAGCCCGCAAGCCACCAAGTATAGTATATATTCCAGTAATGATACAAATTACAGTAATACTCAAATACATATCAAAGCCAAATAAGGTTTTCAACACAATTCCACCCGCCAACATAGAGAAGGCGATGTGGATTACAATGGCCGATACTATAGAAATCATCGTCAACCATTCTCGGCTCGCCTTGTCATACCTACGCTCCAAAAAATCGGGCAAGGTAGAGACACCCGACTTGAGATAGAAAGGCACAAAAAACAATGCCAATAGGATCAACGTAAAAGCCGCCATCCATTCGAAGTTCCCATTCAATAGCCCCGTATCGAAGCCACTTTGTGCCAAACTCACCAAGTGCACTGTAGAAATATTGGTCGCAAAGAGAGCGAGACCAATAGCCGGCCATTTCAGGGATTTACCTGCTAAGAAATAATCGCTAGCGGCACCTGCCTTTGCTTTCCTTTGACTCAAGCCGGCCCATATCCCCACTGCCAAAATGAGCAGAATATAGGAGATTGCAATTGTCAAATCTATAGATTCTAACATACGTCTACGTTTTAAAGTAAATCACAACTACTGCCCACTTCCATTGGCGTCTTATATACTCCTCCCTCAATCTGTACAGGGTGGACAAAATGCGATTTTAAATGAGGTATATGTTCCAAAAACAGTGCTTCATGCCCCAGCGATATGTGGTTGAACAACACCAAATGCTGATGCAACTGTCCCATATCCCCTACATGAGGCACCACCGGAATGTTGTATTTGCGACATAGCAGACTTACCGCTATAAACTCACTCACCCCCCCGACACGCACTGCATCTACCTGAACAAACCCCGCAGCATTTAGTTGTAAGTAATTCTTAAATACTATTCTATTGGGCACATGCTCTCCCATCGCTACCTTAATGGGTGCAATCCTCTCAGCAAGTGTCTTATGGGCTAGGATATCATCTGGATGGGTAGGTTCCTCTATCCAGTATGGATTCATATCCTTCAACTCTTGACAAATAGACAATGCTTGGGGCAGTGTCCACTGCTGATTGGCATCCAACATCACCGTCGCTCCATTCCCGGCCACTTGCCGTACAATGTGCGCCCGCTTGATGTCCCGCAGTGGATCAGTACTACCAACCTTAAGTTTCATTGCATTGAACCCATTATCAATCGCTTTGCGACAATTTTCTCGAACCTGTTCGTCCGAATAGTTAAACCAGCCAACAGAGGTGTCATAGCCCGTATATCCACGATCTAAGATTCCCATTCGACTATCTTTACCTGCAAGATTAGTTTCTAATAAAGCGATGGCCTGTTGGGCCGTTAGCTCATCTTCCAAGTATGAAAGATCCAGCATATTGACAATCTCGGTCGCCGTTAGGTCTGTCAATAATTTCCAAAGTGGCACTTGTCTTGTCTTTGCCCATAGGTCATAACAAGCATTCGTAACCGAGGCCAACGCTAAGTGTACGATACCTTTGTGCGGTCCCAACCACCTAAATTGTTGTTCATTGCTCAACGCATTGAATATCCGACCAAAATCGGCCATTATTTCTTCTATTCCTTTCCCTACTAAGCGTTCCGCATAAAAGGCCGCTGCCTTACAGACTAAGTCATTCCCCGCTCCGATCGTAAAGGCCAACCCTGTGCCAACTCTCCCCCTGTCATCCATTAATTTGGTTACCGCGTAAGAATAAATCGGGTCTTTATGCACAGCATCGCTTCCCGCTCCCGTGTTTAACGGAAATCGCTTGTCCTCGATATCGTATCTTTTTATCATCTATGTATTTAGCTGTTCTTTATTTGGTAATCTATTTTTATCTCAATTTATTCTTTATTCATATTGATACAGAAACAGGAAGTCAAGGACTCCCTGCTTTCATCAACAATTCGACCTTACGGTCCACCTTAATTATCAAGCACTTCAATTCTATTAGATTTACTGCCACTCACTAGCAAAAGCTCTTCATCGCGTATACAAAGACCCTTCCCATCTTCGACACATGCGTACATCTCTGATAATCAAGTGTAGGGCAATTCGTAATCTGCTACAATTGTAAGTTCTCTTTTAACTCTTTCAATACTTTCACATCCGAATCTTTGACACGGCCTTCGCGGTTGGGCCCTACGTTCAAGATCAAAATATTATCCTGGGCCGTAGCTTTCTTATACATATCAGCCAGCTCAGATACGGGACGAGGTGTATTGTCGTCGGTATGGTAAAACCATTTTTTGCCCAGTACTACTGTCGTTTCGAAAGGCATATAATACACCTTTCCTTGGCTGACGAATAGCTTAGGGTCTGGATTTTTTGGTAAATATGGGTCACCCAAACGGAAATCGCTTGGATAGTATCGTAGTGGAAAATATTCTTCTTGATCATTCGGTAACACGGGGTGCTGATCTATATTTTTTGGAGAGCCAATGGTCCAATTAACCCCGACTTGGCATTGGGGTGCGCGCGCTTTCACATTGGAATAGATCTCTTGTATCGGCCAGCGGTAGTTTTCCTTTTCCCAACCTCCATCTAACCAAAGCTCCACGACCTTCGTATGCTTTTGCGCCATCTCCATCATCTCGTTGATTTGATTCAGCATATACTTGTTATAAGCAGCATCGGCTTTTACATCTTTTACATTTCCATTTTCCTTTCTATCCCACAACGAGTAATATAGGCCTAATCTTATTCCTTGTCTTTCACATTCCTTGGCAACAGCCTCCACGACATTGGTCTTATTGCCCGAATTGGCCACATCATACTCCGTGTATTTGCTATCCCACAAACAAAAGCCATCATGGTGCTTCGCAACCAAGATAATGTACTTCATTCCCGAATTCTTGGCAGTCGCCACCCATTGCTTCGCGTCGATGATAGTCGGAGCATAGGAGGATGCCGGTTTAGAGCCGTCTGTCCACTCCTCATTATGGAAGGTATTGATGCCAAAATGCACAAACATACCGTATTTCCGTTGAATCTGTTCCAATTGGTACTTGCTGGGTTGTGTAGAAGATACCGGCACATGTACTTTAGACTGTCCAAAGGCAGTTATATGGATGGCCAGTAGCATCATGCTGAGCACGCTAGTCTTTTTTATCATAATATAAGTAGTTAGTAGCTATTTTTGTAACTTAATCCTAATCTAGCATCTGTATCAACAAATATAATGCAGATCATATATTTGCATACAGACTAAATTAGCAGATGATGAGCTTATATTGACTTTCTTAAGAGTATTATTACGCTAGCAGCGACAAATACATTCTCATCCTCTAAAAAAACAAAAGCCGCTAAGGAGTCCCCAGCGGCTATATATCTGACTAGCACTATTCGATTTTTTTGAAACTAACGGCTAAGCCTATCCAAAACTTCCTTTAATATAATTCAAAGTCATTTCTTCTTTGGGGTGGTTGAAGATTTGTTCGGTCGAGCCTTCTTCCTTTACCTCTCCCAGATACATAAAGACAGTCTTATCTGCAATACGTTGTGCCTGTTGCATATTATGCGTCACAATCACGATTGTATATTTTTCTTTCAGATGTGAGATCAGTTCCTCTATCTTAAGTGTACTCACTGGATCCAGAGCCGAGCACGGCTCGTCCATCAAAATTACCTCTGGTCGCAGTGCCACAGCTCTCGCGATACATAATCGTTGTTGCTGACCGCCCGAGAGTCTTGTTGCAGGCATTTTTAAATCATTCTTCACCTCTTCCCACAAGAATGCTTCCCTTAAGGCCTTCTCAATAACGTCCTTACCATGAGGCAAGTTATTGATTTTTAATCCGTAGGCGATATTTTCATAGATGCTTTTCGGGAACGGATTAGCCTTTTGAAAAACCATCCCTATACGTTTTCTGATTTCGGTCACGGGCACCGACTTGTCGTATAGATCCAAGTCTTCCAGTTTAAGACTACCGGTAATCTTGGCATCAGGTGAAAGATCATGCATACGGTTGAAGCTCCGCAGCAATGTACTCTTGCCACAACCAGAAGGCCCTATCAAAGCCGTAATCTGATTCTCAGCGAACGAAACATTGATATTTTTCAAGACTTCCTTTTGACCAAAACTAATCTGTAGATTTTCTGCGGATAACTTAATTTTCATTTTTTCTGTATTTGTAACGTATATAGAAAGCCGTCAAATTCAATAAGAAGACAACAATAATTAACACTAATGCCGTACCGTAGGCGATAGGACGCACCATCTCAATAGATTGATGCTGAGTAGAGAGCATGTATAGGTGATACGGAAGCGCCATGAATTCATTGTCTATTGCACCTCCCATACCATTGATATAAAAAGCAGCACCTGTAAACAGAATCGGTGCCGTTTCACCTGCCGCCCTAGAGAGTGTCAACACGACGCCTGTCAATATTCCTGACATTGCCGAGGGTAACACCACATCCTTGATTGTCTCAAATTTGGTGGCGCCCACGGCCAGAGCCGCTTCTCGTGTACTGGCCGGAATACGCATCAGCGCTTCTTCGGTGGTCGTGATAATATAAGGCAGGGACAATAAGCCCAAGGTCAATCCTGCCGACAGCATAGAGGTGTCAAACTGCAACGCTTGCACAAACAGCGCCAAGCCAAACAGACCATAGATGATGGAAGGAACACCCGAAAGGTTACGAATAGCTGCACGGATCGTACGCGTCAACCAATTGTCCTCCGCATACTCATTCAAATAAATGGCACAACATACGCCGAATGGAATCGAAAAAAGTGCCGTTAGCAAGGTCAACAATACCGTTCCCAAAATCGGCGTTAAGATACCGCCTTTGGTCATTCCTTCTCTCGGCACATCAACGATAAATTCCCAAGATAAGGAGCTTGCCCCCTTGGAGATGATTTCCCAAAGGATAATGACCAAGAAAAGGCACACTAATCCTGTGCTCAATAAGAGCGTACCCCATTCAATTATGGATGTAAATTTAAACTTTTTACGCTGCATGATATTTCCTAAAACGATTAATAAAATACTCCCCTACCAAATTGGCGATCAACGTCATGCAGAACAATACAGTAGCAATCGCATATAAGGCAAAATAATGGGTCGTTTTATAAGGGACCTCTCCCATCTCGATGGCTATAGTTGCTGTCATTGTCTTGACCGAATCAAACATTCCCTCGGGGAGCAAAGCTGCATTCCCAGTAGCCATGAGTACGGTCATCGTCTCGCCGATGGCCCGTCCCACTCCCAACATTACTGCTGCAATAATACCTGGTGCTGCAGCCGGAATGACCACAAAACATAAAGTCTGCCACTTGGTAGCCCCCACGCCATAACTCGCCTCTTTATAGGTTTTTGGCACCGCATGAATGGCATCTTCAGCTACGGTAATTATCGTTGGCAAAGCCATTACTGCTAATAGTATTGCTCCGTTGAGTGCATTCAGCCCATTCGGTAGCCCCACTAGATTTGCAATACCCGGACCTACCAATACAATACCTAGAAAACCAATTACTACAGAGGGGATTGCCGCTAGCATCTCAATCGTAGGTTTCAAGATTGTCTTCAATTTAGGGCTCGCATATTCGGAGATGAATGCCGCTGTACCAATTCCTAAAGGAATGGCGATCACCATCGCACCAATAGTCACCAATGTGGTACTCAGAATTAAAGGCAACAGGCCATACTTGGGATTCTTACCCGTCGGGTTCCATTCCATTCCAGTAATAAAATCCAATGGACGCACATCTGAGAAGAAAGAAAGGGAATTGTAGATTAGCATCGCCAATATACCTCCCAATGCGGCCAACACCAAAAGTCCGGTAACTTTAAAAATATATTTAAAGGCCACATCCAAAGATAATCGAGTCTTATATTTCATAGTTTTTGTATTCGCTTTATAGGGTATAGTATAGTGTATGACACCACGTTATCTTTCTTTGATATAATAACCATGCTCTTTGATCATCTGCTTGCCCTTCTCACTTCGTTCGAAATCGATGAATGGCTTGACCTTTTCCCATGAACTGGCCAAGATAAATTGGTATAACGGGCGCTGGAAAAAATATTGACTGTTGTCAATCGCTTGGAGATCATTTGGCGAATAGGCCACACTGGTAGGTGTTTCTTTAATCTTGACGATGCGAACGCCCTGCTTGGCTTCCGGATCGTCAGCCACATAACCCGCTCCGATATAACCGACACCGGATTTATCAGCCTTGACACCTTCGATGATTTGCGCATTGCCAGTCATCTCTTTGGCAGCTGATGAGAATTCAATTTTGAGTTTCTTCTTCACAAAGGAATAGGTACCGGAGCTACTTTGCCGTCCATAGATGTTGATAGGCATATTAACTGGGGTCAATTCATTCCAATTCTTGATGGTCCCATCTAAAATCTGTCCTAATGTATGGAGATCAACCTCATTAAGTGGTAGGTCTTTATGTACGATAAAAGCCGTGGCATCTTCAGCAAAGATGACGGTTTTAAGATCGATGTCCTTGTCTTTGAATTGTTGGACCTCTTCTCCGGATAGTGGTCGGGAGGAATTTGCAATATCTGCCTGTCCGTTCAACAAAGAAGTAATTCCTAATCCCGATCCGCCACCCGATATCGCGATGTTGAAACTGGGGTCGATTTCTGTAAACTTCTCGGCCAGATTGACGGCCAAATTCACTTCGGTGTCCGACCCTTTCATTTTAATGGAATGGTCTTTAGATGTACATCCGTATGCAAAAAGCAGTACGACAATCCCGAAGTAGGTAATACGATAATTCCTCATGTGCTTCATCGCTACAAAAGTGCTGCTTTATTGTAAAGGCAACTTTACCCTAATGTTAACATAATATTAAGAACCGCTTTATATGTTAGAATTGTGTAAAAAAGAGGTTAATCATGCATCTGTTAACAATGAATAGGTGACATCTATACATCACAATTGTAAAACACGTCTACACATTTTTTGTTTTCCGTCGAATATGACTTGCCGGATTCAAGTAGAAATAGCCTAGAAATGCTGTCCCTGCTACTGACCAAAAGATACCTTATTAAGCAAGGCAACCCCTTTTTAGACATCTCTTCATCAGGTAAACGCCTATACATCATTACTATTTCCGCAGATTGACTTTTTTTCCATCGATTTTATTATCGACGACCTCGGCGTTTACTACACGCTCGAACAGTACTCGCTTTTTGTTACGATGGAAAGCTGGATATTGTAGGTTTGTTTTTATTCTGTTGCGCTTGAATGTAATCCCATCGACCGATTTGGCATACAGGATAGGCGTGTCAAAGGTCTCGAATTCATTATTTTCAATGCGGATACCCGAGTGAAAATACTGTTTTTGATTAGCCAAATCGGGAATTTCGGGATAGATGGAGATTACGGCTGACGTAAATTGATACATACTCGTCAACGCATTGACAAATTTGTTGTTGCGGATTATGATATCCCGGCACGATCCGGTTTCGTACCAACCGTTGCTATCACCACACAGCAATATCGCACACCCAGAGGTATGGTCAAATAAATTGTATGCTACCAATGTGGACTTTGGCGTGCTGAACAGTGCTCCCCTAGCCCTATTATTGCGCACGGTATTACCGGTAAAGACTACTGACGGGGTCCAAGTTAGATTCTCTATTCCGACATCCACCCTGTCTGGATCGATATCGTTTCCCAAAGCCTTGACAAATCGAATCTTAAATTCCTTTATAGGCGTCTCATCATGATCGCGCATAGGTGTGATCGATTGGATACTGTTCTGCTCGGCCCACAATTCCATGGTCTTTGATTTTATAAACTGTACGCTATCCCCCGTATATCCCCAATCAAATCCAAAAGACTGCCCGTGCATATAGCTGGCCAATACCGTCCGATCGTCCAGACGTTTGATCATCTTGAGATAAGTTCCATGGATATTAATGGCATCGTCCATCATTCCTTCGTAAAGCCCATTCTTAGATACTAGCCGTCCTTTACAGCCTGAAAAGTGGGTTGCATCCGCTTGTGTTGTAAAGTATCGTGGATCCTTCTGCCCTCTTAAACATACACTAAATCCATCCATATCCATGTTTTCGGTCAGTTGGGCCAATAATCCCATTCCCTCCGCATAGTGCACCTTTACATTTTCAAAGCTTATATTCTCCCCCTTATGTACAAATATTCCCGGTGCCGGTCTATATCCGCCCCGCATCGCGATGACTGTGCCGGGGATGAGCTGTGCATTTTTCCAGTGATGGGCTTTAATACGTCCGGGCGCTATTTCACTGACACCTTTGGTCCCTACTCTTAGGTCCCCGCTGTTGTACACAATACGTTTAGTATCACCCTCGAAGGCTATCCCAGAGGTTGGCCTCATCTCCCAACCTTCGCCGGTATTGTAAAAGGTACTGTCTTGTATCTTGTAGGTCACCCATGGCGCCGTTTCAAATATAATAGTACCATTGATGCTGTCATTTTCAATAATCTTGACCTGCGCTATCTGTGGTTTTTCAAAATCGATGCCTAGATTTTTAATTTTCACCTGCTTATTGGCGATCATCGCAATGGGAAGCATACGCCCATGGAATATCAAATCGGCCCCTTGGCCATCTAGGGTCATCTGTTCAAAGTCTTCCAATGGAATACCGACTGTCTTGGGATTGTCCTGATCATGGTTCGAAATGTAATATTCTCGCTTCACAGCACCATCCGGATGAAAGTCATATCGCCCTTTCTTGAATAGTATAACGACCGGCTGTCCATTCGCTTCTGTTTTGATTTTCTGGAGAGCAGCAATCAGCAAGGGCGTATTGTTTATACCCGTATTTGGCACCACACCATACTTTTCCAATTTATAACTTTTTGCTTTATCTTGTGCCATCAATCCACCTGATAAGCAAAGTGTTAAAAGTATCAATAGTATATTTTTTTTGAGCATCTTAATATTAAGAGATAGGTATTTGTTTCAAAATCTTGTTTATTTGTCCCAGTCTACGGATTTGTAAATATAAGGATTGCTATAGGTAACTTTTGACGCTATATTAACGTTTGGAGACGCTATATTATCCTTTTTCTAGCCCAATTGAATTTATCCACTCTAATTTCCAATTTATTCCCCTATCGACTTCATTTTATAACAATTTGGTGTGTCTTTTGCTATATCTGTATAGATAACATTCAATTGACGTCATTATGAACATACTAAAAAGCATGGTATTATCGGGAGTAGCCCTTTTAGCACTCGCAAGCTGTAACGAACAGACCTCTAAATCCAGTGAACAGCGGGCAGAAAAGAACGCGATCGCACCGCTAGAAGTAGCTGGCAGCTATGTCACCCCCGATTATGAAAAACGTAGTGAAGGGTATGATTGGGTAGGCATCTCGGTGACCAGTACAGATAGCAGCACCATTGCTATACAAGTCCGGTCTCGAGGGGACAAGAAAAAACCAACCTGTACCCTGGATGCAAATGCCAGTAAAATAGAGGAGGGTCTGTACCAAGCTACATTAGAGGGCAAGCAAGTGTTGTTTACATTCAACACCACTTCCGTAACGGTATCGGCAGCAAATCCAGATGATTCGGCCATCCTTAATTTTTATTGTTCGGGTGGTGCAAGCCTAGCAGGCACCTACAGCAAAACGCCAGGTGCCCTGGATTCTACACAAGTAGCGAAGTAGTATTTAGTATTTAGTATTTAGTATTTAGTATTTAGTATTTAGTATTTAGGTGAAACAAGAGTGAGGCAAATTAGTTTCTGCCCGCTCTTGTTTTTTTGATATTGCTCTCATTTTCTCACTTTCTGATTGTTCATTTTCTCGAAAAAGGAGTGCCGCAATTTTCACTGAATATGCGGACACTCCCCACTAACACTTGTTCGATTCTAAACAATTCATTAATCTACTGTATACGTATAATCCTTCACCATGTGCAACTTTTGTATGGCCGGGTGCTGGCCTTTTATACGATCAACATTATCCTCCAAAAAGATATTATCGGTTGATGGACCGAAGCCTTTAATACGAAGGGTCAAGGGATTCCCCTGGAGTTGCTCTTTATGCCGTGATACCCCCAGTACCCATGGGGTACCGTCGTTGTAGCAATCGGTAAATGGCTCAGGACCAATATAAGCAGTTGCTACATCTCCATAAAAACTTACTTCCAAACGCACTTCATTATCCAAGTCCGCTAGGTCGGGCAAGCTAAATTCAAATAACCCTAATCGTTCTTCAGTTGCATATGCTGCGGGCTTAGCTTTACCCTCCAACTTTCGTACAGGCTGCTTTCCGTCACTCAGCCATGTATTGTCGGTATTCCACACTTTGCGAACCCCGTTTTTGTACAAGATTTCTATTTCAGCCACCACAGCAGGTGCTTCGCTATCTGATTCAAATCGGATTTGGTTACTTCCCGATAGCACTTGTGCCTTTACATCCCCTTTACTATACTGTCCTAAAGAGCTCAACTGTACTTGCTTATCGTTCCACAGGACACTTACCTTCATATCTGACCTGCACCGCAGCGTTGCTTCCACCACCTCGGATAGCGAAGTTCCATCAAATGTCTTGCTAATAGATTTACCTTGAGCGGCCTGTATCCAGGTCGCATGGTGCATGGGGCTAAGTGTCACGTATGAGGTCTTAGGTGTTTTTTCCTTTTGGCTATGGTAGTTCATCTCTACAAATCTTTTTTTGTCGCGCGCATGATAAAGGGTAATATGTTGCGTCGGCAGCTCTGCTGTAATCTGGACCTTATTATCATTGACTACCAAAGAAGAAGTTGTAAGAGCTACAAACTCCTGATTATTTTGTTGTCCCTTCCAAATGTGATCTGACTGTTCCTGTGTCAGGGTCACCAATAAAATTTGTTGTCCGTCCTCTTTCGTAATCGTGACAACCGATTCTTTTCCTGGAACGACATCCGATATGAAATATCCGCTTTTCTCCTTTGTCACTTTCGCTTCATGAGCAGTCACAGTCTTCACACCTTTCGCCTCAATCAGGTACTCTGCGGCTATTGCATCATCTTCAAAAAAGAAATAAGTCTTCACCTTGCCTTCCTGATGTGTGGTGATAGGTTGTGCCGTGCCATATTTCAAGGTTACACCTTTCATGTCTAAGTTAAACGGCCATAAAAAGTAAGATTTATTGACGATAGAAACCGGTTTACGTGGGAAGATCAAATCTTCGTTTTTGAGCTTTAGCTTGAACTGCACCCCATCATATTGTGGCCTATCGTATCGATACAGATGGTTCGAAACAAAAAGGTAGCCCGCTTGGCCATCCGACCGAACAGACCACTGCAGATTGCTCCTATCCTTATTACTAGTCGGAAGATATGCCAACATTGGTGCGAGCTGTGAGCCAAATTCGTTCATGAAATAATTAAGCTTCTTGGTCTCCTTCATTACTACGCCCAATGTCCCAAATTCACGGATAGGTGCCTGATAATCGTATCCAAAGTAAGGTCCAGTGCCATATGTATCGCGCTGCCCTTTCGGATTAGTTCCTCCAACATACATGTAGTAGCCCATCAAGTTGACGCCCGTACCCAAGCGTAAATTGATATTCTCGCCAGCCATACCTTCTGGCACTACCGCTCTTCTATGATAAAAGCTAGGTGCGCCCACCCCAATCTCGCACGTAAAGAATGGTGAATCGCTTTTGGACCCGTCAAAAGACTCGACGCCTCCCTCAATCTTGATGATATCCGTTCCAATATTATCAGAAAGCCTATTGTAGGTAAAGTATTCAAAGTTAGTCGCTTCAGTCATTTTTCCATGATTAGTCACCCAGGGCGTCTCGATATAAAAGCCAGCATAGGGCACGATTTCCCCTTTCGGGTATTCGCTATCCATCCAATGCGTCATGGTGTAAAGAGGCACATCAAGCCCCACCTCAAGTGCCATTTTCTTAAGGTTCATTAGATGGGAGATGACCAATCCTTTCTTGACAAATTCGTTCTCCAGCTGTACCGCCATGATTGGCCCTCCATCCTTATACAAGAACCCTTGCACCTGGTTATAGACACTTTCATACCATTTACGCGAATAGATTAAGTAAAGCGGGTCATTACTCCTGGTTACAAGTGCTTTATTATCAACAATCCACTGTGGAAGAGCACCGTTCCTTATCTCCGCGTTACAATAAGGGCCAATACGAATGTGCACCTTTAAGTCCAGCTCTGCACATAATTTTATAAAATGTCTCAAGTCATGATTACCCTTCCAGTTTTGCTGACCTTCGACCTCTTCATGTAGGCTCCACATCACATAGGTGGAGACCATGTTGACTCCAGAAGCTTTCATCTTCAATAGCGCATCCCGCCAAAAGCGACGGTCCATACGCACATAGTGAAATTCACCCATGACCGGAAGGACAGGTGCTCCCCCTTCTTCCATGTAGATATTATTGACCCGGATTTCCTTGCCCTTGGGACCGACACTTTGCTTACTCAAATAACTTAAAGGATGGGCATTCACATTTTTTAAATCCATCTCATATTGTGCCATTGCCACCAAGCTAGACAGAAGAGCCATCAGTGTGAGTGTGATGTATCTGTATTTCATTGTTGTTAAATAAATATTAGTTGCTTATTTACGTCTTGATTTATTTCATGTAGCGATTGATTTGCCTCAATCTTTCCTGGTGTTATCGTAGTTTCAAATCGGCTACCACAGGAAAATGATCGGAAGGGAATAACCCGCGGTATGTATCTGTCAGAATAGCATACCTTTTTACCTGAAAATCGTTAGATACAAAGATGTGATCGATACGCGTTTCCCCATCTATCCGTTTTCCAAATCCATTAAAAGTGGAGTTGTTGGCATATTTTGAAAGAGCCAAGCTATAACAATCGTCGACTTCCTCACTGTCATTTAAGAGCCGATAAGGTTCTTCGTGTTGTGTAAAATTGAAGTCCCCCATCAAAATTAGTGGTATTCCATTTCCAATTTCATGTACTTTCTTCAATAAAAGCCTAGCACTTTCCAATCTTGCCTGCATACCTCGATGATCAAAATGGTTGTTTACCAGTAAAAACTTCTCTTCAGACTCCTTGAACATAAAGATACCCCAGGTACATATTCGTTCTACAGCAGCATCCCATCCTTTCCGCGGATGGCTGACGTCTACTTCATTCAACCAAAAATTACCCTGATCACAAAGTTCAAACAAGGTTGTGTCGTAAAAGATAGCCGTATGTTCGCCTGCCTGTTTCCCGTCTTCCCGTCCAATACCAATGCGATTATAGTTGGGTAGCCCTATTTTGAGATCTTCCAATTGCGTTGCATAGGCTTCTTGGACACCAAAGATGTTAAATCCATGGTATCTTATTAGTCCTTCGATTACCACTTTCCGTTGACTCCATACAATCTCACCTGTATCTTTAGATAGTTCATGTCGGATATTATAGGTAGCCAACCGAAATTCTTGGGCAGTCAAAGCAGTACTTATAGTCAATAAGTACAGTAGCAGTACAACTCGTTTCATCGATATAAAGTTTGTGGGCCAACGCTCATTTTCTATTCAGGTATTATTTGAATAATGTAGTGCCACCGCCCTTAAGAGTCAGTTCTACCTTGGCATTTGTCTTCCAAGCTCCTTTTGTAAAATCTGGGACATCAACCGCCATTGACCTCTTTTTGACGGACTCCTCGCTTAAAGGAGCAATTACACTCCACAACGCTGCGTCGTAGACATCTTGATCTAGGGGTAATCCATTCCGCAGGCAATCAATCAGACGCCAGTCCATCATAAAGTCCATACCGCCATGACCACCTATTTTTTTGGCCATCTCCCCTACTTGCTGTACAATCTCAGGCATGTATTGGCTTTCCAATTCCTTCATTTTTTTATCTGTAAGCCATTTTTCTCCGACAGCTACCTTACCTGGTTCGGGCCACTTCTGCGCAAATGCCTTGGTGCCACTTACTGCATGTATACGGGAGTATGGTCTAGGACTTGACACATCGTGTTGCAGCATAATCGTTCGTCCACTGATTGTTCGGATGGTCGATGTATTCATATTGCCTCTAAAGGTTTTATCCGCAAACTGTTTAAAAAAACTATCCTCCTTGGCGAGTTCCTTAGCCTTTGGAGCCATAGTAAAGTCTGCCGATGACATGGACGTCAGGTAGTCCATTCGATCGCCCCGATTGATATCCATAATCTGGCATACCGGTCCCAGACCGTGAGTCGGGTACAGATTCCCATTTCGATAGTTTTCCTTAAGCCGCCACATATCATAATAGGACGTTTTATTGAAATTTCCCCATACCAAATCATGTATATAAGCCCCCTCGGCATGAACAATATCTCCAAAGAAACCTTGTCGGGCCATATTCAGGGTCATGAGTTCAAAAAAATCATAGCAACAGTTTTCCAACATCATACAGTGTCGTTTGGTTGCTTCGGAGATCTCCACCAATTCCCAGCACTCATCTACCGTTGTCGCCGCAGGAACTTCCACCGCCACGTGTTTACCTGCTTTCATGCTATATACCGCCATTGGTGTGTGCAGGTGCCATGGTGTACAGATGTATACCAAATCGATGTCGTCTCGGTCGCAGAGTGCTTTCCACGCATCTTCCTTCTCTGTATAGATCGCAGGCTTGCCATTGGTCACTTTTGCTGCCACTTTGTCCGCCACATTGGTACGGATATCGCACACCGCCGCGATTTCCATTCCATCTATATGGTTGAGACGGTGTACTGCGGCCTCGCCCCGACCTCCTAACCCAATCAGGCCTACTCGTACCTTATCTATTTGGGGAGCGGCATAGCCACACATATTAAACTTTGGCTCAAAACGATACATCTCATCTTCAGCCCGCTGCTTCCCCACTTCAAATTGTGAGGCAAGCAATCTATTACTTAGTATACTTAAACTAGACAGCCCTGCCAGTTTTATAAACTCTCTTCTTCTTGAATTCATATAATTATAATGTTTTTCACATCTACTTGCTCAATTGATAGGACTATCCTCCAATATGAGTGTAGCTATATGTTGATTAATCTTTAGGTTTTATGAGGTATGGAATCCCTCCTTCCATTTTCAGTTGAAATGTTCCATTCACGACATTAACCTCTCCTACTGCCTGTAGGCCAACCGCATCCACCTTGTAGAGGGTTACAGTATGTACACCATCCCACTCCTTCGGCAATTTTCTTTTCAGCAATTGTGCTTTATTGCTATATAGACCTATCCGCTTCTCCTCTTGCCATACGATTGGGAAGAAAACGGTGTTATGATCCCGCAGGAGTAAATCCTGCTGACGTACTGTACTATCCCCCATGCTCACCTCCACATTATGGTCGTAATACGCGACCCTACTCTTATCCTTGCCATCTATCCTCAATCGGGTTAATCGATTTAAAAAAGCATATTGGAGAAAATTGAGGTAAAAATCTCTGTTGAAATCAGATATCCATTCATTCTGTACGATAGCAGTTGATTTTCTTGGGAAGATATTCTCACCGTACATACTTGTTCCAAACAGAAATTCAAGATCAAATTCGCTCTGTTTCAAATCCGGATTAAGATGTCCACCCGTTACCAATCTTGCAGGGTCGTTCATATAGTCCTGTTGAGTACGTCTATTAAAGTGCCAATAATAAGGCACGCGGCCCCGCATGTAATCCATCACCCATTCCGTTGTGGGGTCTATCCCCTTGCTTAGCCAGTAATCGGCTACTTTCTTCTGATAACCCATCTCGAGCGTCTTGCTTTCGCCATGGCCTTCACTATCTCGTGCTATCCACGCATCTAGGTGTATCGTCCCACCATCCCGAACTGCCGGAATAACGGACAATAACGAATCGATACGCTTCTGCGCCCATCCACTTTCCCACTCTCTTTTGTAATTAATATGATAGGCCTTCCGATTATTATAGTTGCCAATAACCTTGAGCTCACCCTTTGCTGTTTTTGAGATCAACCCTTCCTTTACATAGGTATCCCACAAGGGGCTGTCTTCATATGCATCAGTCATATTGATATGTAGGCTTACCGTTGTGTGGTACTTCTTTGCTTCTCCAATCAACCAGCTTAAGCTCTCCTTCGCATTCGCATCCGCACTGCGCTTCAACTGTTCATTCACCTCAAAAAAAGCGGGATACTTATCATCGTGACCATTATACTGCCATCCAACCAAATATACAATCTTTGGCACTTGAAGACTAAGCATATCGACTCGTTTGATGATTTCCAGGACATCCTCAAATTTCAAGGCTACTTGCGAATTCCCTTTGCCATCCGGTTTAGACAAAAACATTTTCATCACGAGTGTCTGGTCATAACGGTGCTTCCATACAGATTTGTTGGGTTGCGCCATTACATACAACGGCAACACACATAGCAGTATGGCTATAATTTTGTTAATTTTCATTGATTTTTTAACTATTTTCAATGACCCCTGTGCACTTACTGACATACGGATCACTTCGATTGGTTACTAAGGGGCTACAAGACTTGGCATATCCCAGCAAAATCAATCGATATTTTAAACAAAAAATGTAAGGGGGGCGCAGTACGCCCCCTCTCTATGCTACTTCAATTATTGATAAATGATGTCACCTTGACGGTCCAGTCACGTGTGGAGCCATCTGCGGCCGTAACTCTATATCGGAGTGGTTTGGTTGCATCACTCGGGTAACCAGGCTCAGCAGTTCCTTCTATTGCCTTCATCGTTGCTCCGGTGGATATTGTATAGAAAAACCACATCATACTTTGCTTGACCATGGTTTTCTCTTCCGCATTAAAGTCGGCTGTCTCTCCTGTCTCTGCTGCAGGTATAGTCACAGTCAGGTTAATCTCCGAAGCAGCATCGTTGATCACACTGCTCACACTCAATCCCTTCATCACCACAAGCGGTTCGCCATGCATCGTGTGTATACGGCTCTTAAAGCGATGTTCGGCATTGACCACCGTGATTGATTTGCCGTCAAATGCAGGATAGTCGGGCAAATCCTTCTTTAAGCAAGACGATACCAACATCATGAGAAGCACAAGAATGATGGGCATGTTATATCTATTTTTCTTTTTCATTATATCTATAGTTATTTTGAAATATTGTTATTAAGGCGCAATTAACCTTCGTTCTTTGTAACCATCCAGTTTCTTGACTACCAGTTCGGATTCTGAGGCGCAAACTTGGGATTGTTGTCTATGAAAGATTGCGGGATCGGAAATAAATATCTACGCCCTGGATTAAAGACGCGCTGATTATGGGCTACGGTAAATGGACCGGTCACCACGGCAAAGGATTTGCGATCCTTGGATACATCCATCACGCGGATAGGTTCGGTCAATTCCTTGATTGTCGCTCCAGAAGGTAAACCATTATTGGCATGACCACCATACCTTCCCCATCTCAATAAGCTATAGTAGAAGTCATTCTCATAGGCCAGTTCGGCACGTCTTTCGATTTTATAATCCTTCCACGCTTGCTGTACATCGCCGGTGATAGAAGGAGGCAGCTCTCCGTGGGTGACACGAGTTTTATTGAGATTAAGCCGAGCATTAGTTACGTCATTCTTAAGAAGATAGGCCTCGGCCAAATTTAAATACACCCTACCTAAGCGCATGATGACATAGTGATAGTCCGTCGTTACGGTATTTAAGAAAGATGGTGTTACATTGCTGTAAACGCCCTTTTTCCAATACAGATTTGTAAAGCCCGCTCCCCAGTCGCCGCCATTGATGGAGATCCACCTGCCCGCATTGCCACGCATGGTTGTCGTTACAGTTTGTCCATAGAAACTTGTAGAATCGCTGATAAACGTGGATCGCCAGCGCGCATCCCGATTTTCGTTGGTCAATGTCCATAGCGTCTCTGTGCTACCCGGCTTGATTTGTCCTTGAACCACGACGCTTTCATCATTGGCTCGAGGCACTTTATTGTGTGGAAAGCCATTTCTACTATAGGGAATCATGACGTTAACATCCTCTTGAACAGCGTTTTTATATTGGGAAGTCTCATTCCAAGCTACCACCTTGGTTGGATCAGCTTTATCTACCGTCAAATAGGCATCAGCCAAATTTTGGGCAGGTGATTGCTCGGGCCAACACTCAAATGGGACAGATTGTGTAAATAAGGGCGAACCTTCAAATTTCTTAATCTTGTCATTTGAAATATTGGGTATGCTCCGTTGCATAGGCGTATTTTGAATAATTGTATTAATTGCCTTTTTATACACCGCATAGATAATCTCCGAAGATGTGCTTTTGGTCTGATTAAACATCGCTTCGTAATCGGACTCCAACTCATATCCTCCTTCACCAATCACGAGGTTGGCATTGGTGATTATCTTGTCCAACAATGGATCATTAGGATCGATGTTAGGCGCATTTGGATAATTCTTATAGGCGAGTGCATGTAAACACACTTCTGTCAAAAATGCAGCTGCTGTATACTTATTGGCTCGGCCTGAAACCTTGTTTTTAGACATGTCCATTATGGCCTCCTCCAAATCCTTTATGATATAGGCATAGGATTCTGATGGATTAGCTGTTGTAGGCAACAAAAGTTCATCCTTCTCAGTCAATACTTTGTCAATCCAGACTATACGTCCAATCTTACGGGCTACATTGAAGTAGCTTACCGCCCGTAGGAATTTTCCTTCGGCGATCAATTCCTTCTTATCGGCCTCTGCGATTCCTGTCGATTTCGCGACCTCCTCAATTATCTTATTGCTTCTTCGTATCTCGGCCCAGTTGTTAAACCCAATATCGAAGCGGTTGTCTACCGTCTCTCGATAGACTTGCGAAGCCGTATTGCCCATACCGTCTTTTGCTAAAATATTAGAGGTATATAGATCTTCTAGCGGTCCATTGTTATACTTTTCCATCACCTTATAGGAGGCATAGATGAACGTTTCGGCATTCTCTTTCGTACTCCATACTATATCCTCACTTATTCGGTCATAAGGCTGAACTTCGAGCACCTTTGAGCAGGAATATGTCAACGTTAGGCTACTGGCTACTACTATATTTATGATTATTCTTTTCATCGGTTTATGGTTTAATTTTAGAAACTAGCGTTTACACCAATTGCAAAGGTCCTTTGTATAGGATAGTGGTAATTGGTTGGGCTGGATTCTGGATCGATAAAATATTTTTTACTTTTCGCAGAAGTCAACAAGTTGGTCCCTGATAAAAAGAGTCGCAATTGTTGAAATGGAGCACTCTTCAATGCGCCCACTTTGAAATCATAGCCCAGCTGAATATACTTCAATCGGATATACCGAGACTTTAAAAGCCAAAAATCACTTATCGCAAAGTTATTGTTGCTATTGACTCCACCGCTTGATACAGCTCTTGGATAGAAGGCATCTGTATTGTCTGGGCGCCAATAATCACTTTGGAAGGCATACGGAAACTTGCTAACGACATCACCACGATCACCTTGTACAGCAGAGCCTAGATAACGATCACGATTGCCAGAGCCTTGTATCACGGTACTGAAGAAAAACCCCTTGTATCCTAAGTCAATCGTCAAACCATAATTTATCTTAGGGAATGTACTATTACCAATCCGTCTTTCATCAGCACTATTAATCTGCCCGTCCCCATTTGCATCAAAATAACGCAAGTCTCCCGCGGCGAAACCCGCTCCAGCGATGTGAGCCCCATCAAACAGCTGAGCATTGGACGTGTAGAATCCCAAGTTTTGATAACCATTTCCGTAGTAGTTACCCTCTATACCTGATTTGCGAGTGTAAGGATTTTTCAGGTCGGCTTCGGTTTCGTTAGGTGTACGCACCCATAACGTATTGGCTTGTGTAAAGTTAAATCCTATTTTGTAACTCAACTCACGGACCTTACTAGACCAATTGACATTCACATCAAAGCCTTCAGTCCGATACTCGGCTTCCTCAAAATTAATCCGAGGCAATCCTATACCGAGTGTTTGTGCAAAGCGAGGATCCCCCACGACAAATCCTGTCCGCTCAGTATAGTAGTAGTCAATACTACCATTCAATCTGTTGTTCAAGGTACCGAACTCTAAGCCAAGGTTACGACTGGCAATCTCCTGCCACGAATAGGTACCATTTGGCAAATTGGCAGGCTCGGAGGTTCCTTGGACAAGATTACCATTGATTACCCATGCCGTAGGATCTATTGAATAAGCCGATACATACTGGAAAGCATCTATATTGGCCCCTGTAGCAAAATCTTTTTTATCACCTAGAATTCCATATGACCCCCTTATCTTAAAGAAATTAAGGATATTGCGTTCTTTCCATGAGCGCATAAATTCCTCATCCGAAAGGATATAGTTCGCTGATATTGCATAGAAGTTTCCCCATTGACTTTTTGGAGGGAATAGATAGTCGCCATCACGTCTCAGAGATAATTCGACCGAATAGCGAGACTTATATCCATAGGACAACCGTCCTAAAAATGCAGCACGGGCTTCTTCATACTCTGCGCCTTCGAAGGTTTGGTCGGATGCCGGACCAGCCACTATCTGATCATAGATGATTTTGTAATTTTTACGGGTTCCTTTAATAAAAGATGATTGCCCTTCCTGTTGCTCATATACGCCTGTAAAATCAATCTCGTGATCACCAAACTTTTTATTATAAAGAATATATCCTTGTAACGTCAACATTCCACTTTCATTTTGCCCTGCAGTGAGGCTGGGTGGGTTAGCATTAATCGGCGCAGTGCTACCTATTGCATAACCCGGCGCTAGGTAACTCCATAATTTCCGCTTTCTATGAAAACTATTATAGGCGCTGTTGAACTTAAACTTGAGGCCATCTAAGAAGTGGGCAGAATATTCCAACCCTAAGTTGACATTAATTGCTTTGGAAGTAGCTTTGTTGTAGCCCGATTCGGCATGCAATTCGCGAAATGGATTGTCGCCAATTGCAGTAGGTAGGCCAAATTCATTCATTGGCAAGCTGTTCACACCTTGATTTTGGATGTGGGAGTAAATGAAATAATAAGCTCCAAATTCGCCATTGGGGTCATCATACGCGACATTTCCCTGCGCGGGAACGATATTTTTTTCGATATAACCATCTACGCCTGTGGTGGCTACTAAATTTAGATTTTCGAAATTACTGGTCGTATTGAGCCTATATGTAATCCTATCGTTAGAATTGTGTTCCGTCTTTAAGATAGAGCCTTGGTCGTAATACGATAGCCCGGCATAATACTTCAAGAGCTTTGTGCCTGAACTCACTGATAAATCGTGTCGCATTTCGGAAGCAAAATCTTTCATGGTGACCGCCTGCCAGTCTGTATTAGGAAAATTGAGCGGATCCGATCCCGTACGGTATTTTTCAAGGTCTTCATCCGAAACAAACTGCCCTCTACCCTCATCCATAAAAAGTCTATTGGCAGTCGTAAACAAATCATAAGCGCTTATTCGTTTGGGAAAGACCGTCGGCTGTGAGAATATTTGGTTATAGGAATAATTGAGGTTAAGCTTTCCCTCTTTTCCTTTCTTCGTCTTGACCACCACCACTCCATTGGCTGCGGACACCCCATACAGCGCTGTCGCCGCTGCATCTTTCAGAACTGAAAGATCTTCGATGTCGTTCGGGTTCAAATTACCGAAATCCTCCGGGGTACGGATGATGTCATCTATTACATATAGTGGTGTCAGGCCTCCACGTATGGATATGCTACTCTTGGAGCCCGGTGACCCGCTACTTGCGGTCACGATTACGCCTGGCAATCGGCCAGCAATTCCATCGTTCACGGACTGCACTGGAATTTGAGCCACGTTGGTCATATCCAAAGTTGCAATCGCACTGGTGGTTTTTCGCCTTGTCGTCGTACCGTAAGCCTGTACAACGACCTCATCCAGTTGGGAAACGTCTTTGACCATCTTGATGGTCATGAACCCTGTTGTCGCGTTCACTTCCTGCCCAACATAGCCCAATATCTTGACGCTCAATATTGCACCGCCTTTGGTCGCTTTCAACTCAAAATTCCCATCCTGATCCGTCGTGGTCCCGTTGGTTGTCCCCTTTTCAACGATAGACACTCCCTGGAGTACCTCTCCGTCTTCACTGACCACCTTCCCCTTCAGAGTGGATTGGCTTTCCGTGATTTCCCTTTTCGGGAAGATGACAATCATACGATTGTCGATTGAAAAATCGAGCGGGAAGCCACTGGTAACCACTTCTAATGCTTGCTTTATATTTGCATTCTTGAGCTTCACATCCGTTTTGGACAGTGATTCTATCAATTCGACATTGTAAAACATATCGTATCCAGCTTGCTTTTTTATCTCATTAAGCACAGTCTTCATGGTAGCATCCTTCAGATTCAAACTAATCTTTTGGGAATACACGGTACCATGGACGGTAAGCGTACACAACAATGTCAGGACTAGGATCAATTTCATGGTTAGTAATACATATTTAGGGATCTTGAACCTCGAAAAGATCACCGATATTAAGCAATACAATTGCTTGTATTGAAATTTTAATTTCATACTTTTGTTAGATTAGGTTAGTTGGAAATTCGTTTTGATTTTACCTGATATCGACCGGAGGTGCTGAATCCACTTCCGGTTATATTTCAAAAGGCTACGTTTAGGTCATAGGCATACGAGTTAAAAGGTTATCAAATTGTGCTGATGTTTTATCTGGACATTGGAGGTCTTGCGTAGCAAATCCAATGCCTGCTCTAGGGAATATTGTCTCGGAATAGTGCCGTGATAGCGTAATGCAGGAATGGAACTCCAATCGACATCCACCTTGTACCAGCGCGAAAAATCTTTCATAATCTCCAACATTGTTGCATTATCATAACTGAATTCATCTTTGGTCCACGCCAGCACACCTGTAGTACTCTGAATCACTTCGTGTTGGATACTATCGATTTGTTTGGCTACGATGGCCCGCTGGCCTGGCTTTAACATATGCTCAGGCATCAGCTTGCCGTTCACGATTTTTTGGATGGAAACACTTCCTTCAAATAGGGAGGTCTGCGCTTCGTTATCATCGCCATAATTCTTGATGTTGAACTGCGTGCCGTACACTTTGACCACCTGATCTGGAGTTTTGACGATGAGCGGTATTTTGGGATTGGACACCACATCAAAATACCCTTCGCCCACCATCTCTAGATTACGCGCATCGGTTGCAAATTGTAAGGGAAATTTGAGCACGGTCAATGAATTGACCATCACCTGTGTCCCGTCACTCAATTTAATTTCCAAATGCTGTCCACGCCCTACATTCAGGGTCGTGATCTCGGTGCTAGCTCCAATGGGGGCATGCTCCTTGGCCCTTATCGATAATAGCTTTGGGCCTTCTTGAACCAATAGCGCTTGACTCGTCTCCATTAGCGTATGTGGGGTAGCGATATCGCTATCTATCTGGATGATTTCGCCATTATTCAACACAAGCGTAGACCCGACTGTATCGGTTATAGGGTCCTCATTATTTTGCCAGTAGAGAAATGTACTACCCAATATCAGGACGGCACATGCGGCACTATAGATCAAGAACCTAAACCACTTACCATTTTTAATTTTCGAAAGGTCCTCCTTAAGGATTTCCGAACGTAGGTAGTCATCTGTTTTATCAAACGACAGGTACATATCTTTCAAAAAATCAGGTCCTATCACTTCACTCGTTTCAAAGTGTTCCGAAATAAGAGCAGCTAGCAACTGCTTGTGTTCATCTTGCTTGAAATAGGCAAATAGCTGTTGAACCTCCTGCTCACTGCATTGATGTTCAACATATTTCTTGAAAAGAATTTTAATCTGAGACGCTTTCACTGTTCTTCTAATTGGTGCTTACTATACATATACGTAAGCTGAGAAGAAACCAACTACTGGAAAAACAAAAAAAACAAAGAAATCGTATAATATTCCCAAGTCCAGTTGGATTTGATAATCCTTGTAGCCTTTACAATGTGATTATTGATGGTAGCAGTAGAAATATTTAAGAGTTTGGCGACTTCGTCATAGCTTCGCCCCTCTATCTTACACAGCACAAACACCTGTCGACATCTTTCAGGCATGGACTCCAAAATGGTGTCCAGATGCTGTTGTACTTCCTTGAAAGCAATCTGTTCCTCTATTTCATTGGTCTTGATAGCACTGTAGTTTTTGGAAAATTGGTTAACCTTTGCTTGATCGGAGGCTATCCGTCTAAAGTAATCGTAGACCGTACTTTGACTGATCGTATAGAGATATGCTCTAAAACTTTTACTGGTATCGATTTTGGCCCTATTTTGCCATACTTTCACGAATACATCCTGCAAGATTTCTTGACTGGTGTCATGACACTTCATTAATTTCCATACACCAGTATATACCAACTGTCTATATTGTAGGTACAGGCTCTCGAATGATCGTTGATCTCCTTCCGATAATTTTTTCAGTAACAAGATTTCCTCATCAATGCCCATGATATAACTTTTTGTTCATTTTATAGTTGGTCGTATCGGGCCACTATAGCATTATAGGTCCCGATTTTGCTGTAAGTTGCATTTGGCTATACACATCCTCATTCAAGAACACAAATTATACAATAAGTAAGTACATTTCTAAAGCTATATTATCCTCTATTAATTCGATATTAACATGAATGTTACATGTAGTTGAGACTGGGATTTTAATAGTTTAGTATTTAGTATTTAGTATTTAGTATTTAGTATTTAGATGAAACAACAAATGGCGGAATGTGTTTCCGCCATTTGTTGTTATACATTGGTACGTTCTTCCGAGATTAGGATTTGGGTGTTATTTAAATACTGAGTCGACCACCTGCCCGGTCCAGGCTTGAGGTTGTTTCACACCGAATAAGTGTAGGATCATAGCAGCAGTATTAACCGTATTCGTGGGTTGCTCGATCTTGAAGGCTTTTTTGATTTTGGGACCTGTAATTCCCCATGGCACGATCATTTCCTCTACGGACACGCCGCCATGGCCATATTCAATGCCCCCATGATCGGACAAAAACATAAAGTGTGTATCCTTGTATAGCCCCTCCTTTTTCATTTTGTCCAAGAAGACACCTATCTGGACATCTGCCTCTTCAATGGATTTGATATACTCTGGTGACATCCATTTATGTGCATGCCCTGCATGATCGGTATGTACTGAATATAGAAATACCAACGTAGGGTCTTTCTTATTTTTGACGATAAAGTTGAATGCCTTATCGTAGTTTTCGATATAGGCGTCATCCTTTAGATAACTCACCTCATCAAAGTTTTTGGCGTTGTGTGGATAGAATAGATTGATCCAATTGTAGTAAAAAGCTGTTTTTACGTTGGGTATTTGCGTCTTGACCACCGCAAATGCCGATGGGTAATAGCCCTCTGTATCTTTGGTCACCGCAGGCAATTTGAATTTATTGATTTCCCATCCGTTGTCCACCACGCCATGTTGCTCAGGACCGCTTCCGGTTAGATGGCTGGTCCAATTAGGGAGCGTCACGGAGGGCATCACTACCCGAGTCGTCAACGAGAGCGCTCCTTCTGCCATCAAGGCATCAAGATGAGGAGTGTGGGCCTTGATAAAGCCATCGACCGAAATCCCGTCCAAAGCAATCATGACTATTCTCTTCGATTTGGGGGCAGCGCCCAACACCAGTATGGTATTACAGAGCAATGCCGCGCATGTAATTGTTAATCGTCTTCTCATTTTATATATCATGGGGATTAGTTTTATCATTGCGATTATTTCAATGTAGTCTTTACCACTTGTCCCGTCCACGCCAAAGGTTGCTTAATGCCAAATAAGTAGAGGATCATCGTGGCCGTATTGACGGTATTATTAGGCTGTTCAATCTTGAACCCCTTCTTAATCTTGGGACCTGTAATACCCCAGGGCACATCCATCTCATCTACTGTGATCCCACCATGTCCATACTCAATACCGCCATGATCGGACAAGAACATAAAGTGCGTATCGGCATATAACCCTTCTTTCTTCATCTTGTCCAAGAAAATTCCAATCTGAACGTCTGCCTCCTCTATAGATTTGATATATCCCGGTGACATCCACTTGTGCGCATGTCCAGCATTATCTGTATGCCCAGAATAAAGAAATACGAGCGTAGGATCCTTTTTGTACTTGACGATGAAGTCAAATGCTTTGTTGTAATTTTCGATATAACCGTCGTCTTTCAAAAAGCCGATTTCATCAATGTGTTTGGTATTATATGGATAGATTAAATTGATCCAATTGTAGTAAAAGGCGGTCTTCACACCGGGTATCCGCTCCTTAAGCACGCTAAATACCGATGGGTAATAGCCTTCCGCATCTTTGGTGACGGCAGGCAACTTGAATTTGTTGACTTCCCATCCATTGTCCACGACCCCGTGTTGTTCAGGACCACTACCGGTCAGTTGACTGGTCCAATTGGGGAGCGTCACCGAAGGCATCACGACCCGAGTGGTGAGCGAAAGTGCACCTTGGGCCATTAGGGCATCCAGATGAGGCGTGTACGCCTTTACGAAGCCTTCGACAGAGACTCCATCCAGCGCAATCATCACCACTCTTTTGGTCTTTGGACCTGCAGCAAAAGACAGTAAGGCATTGCATAGCACGGCCACGATTGTAATTGTTAGTCTTTTTTTCATTTTTATATCACTTAAATAGATTTGTCGTTCACGATCATAATGGTTCTCATGCGCTACAACCCTCCCAAATAGCGCAAGGATATCCTCTTGCTAGTTTAGCTCTTCACGCAACTCAAAAGTATAAACATAATTTTAATATTTGTAAACTTATATATTAATTTTACATTATCATCCAAAATACACCTATCCAATCTATGTAATAATTTAGAGAGACTAAACCACATCATCTAGACATGGGAGTCTTGTGTACGGAGAAATGCGATTTGCGTAATGAGCTTCAGATAATGAATCGTAACTTCCTTGAATAAAACCCTTTAAACTCTTCTAAGAGACTGCAAGACCCCCTTCGTACAATATCGCTCAATTCAACACAATGTCGCAAATCGCTTGTAAATGCGTTAATATCAAAAGCATTACCTTATCTCCCTTTGTAGGATTACTTCTATCGTCATTGCGAGAAGGTACAACGAAGCTTCTCTATCATCCGACAACCAAGGTAGCGCAGCATTACTCGTGATACACATCTTATCCACGCCCCACTTCCCTGCCGTTCGTAGATGTCCCGTAGGCCTTTAGTACCTTCTTGGTGAATCTCCAGTACCTCTGCACTACCTTTTCGGTACCTTTTCCGTGAACTAACCGTACACTATCAGTGCATCCTTGGTGAACTATCGGTAAGCTCAACCAATACTCATCCGAGGCTTGTTGTAGGCTCAAACCAGTGCATAGATAGTCTATAGGTAGGCTTATCCTATAGTCATCGTAGGCTTGAGCAAGGCTCATCCTATACTCATCGCAGGCTTAAGGTAGGCTCATCCTATAGTCATTGTAGGCTTGAGCAAGGCTCACTCCTATTTTTCCTATCTTTTTCGGATATTCTTCGGAAGCTGTTCGCCCCCGCTTCGGAGCTTTATTACCTTCCGACCACCTTATTACTACCTTATCTCTACCTTTATCGTGGTGAAGAGGTAATGATTTGGTTATGCAGAGGTTAAGCTGAGGTGGTGGAGCACCGAATAATTGACGAACAAAGGGCGAAGTTGATGGGGCGTCAGCTAGAGACGAAGCCTTCCATACTTGACTGATATCATGATTTTATTTTCTAAAAGATGTGATTCTGCCAATAATTACCTTTCTATGTCGCACGTGTTCGGGAGAGATTACATTACAGCAATTGATACGCTGTTGATCAATACTAACGCAATATTGCCTTCTCTTAATTTTCTCTCCTACACATCTATTTTTCTCCGTAAAAAACAATTAACTTGGCCAAATGAAAACCCAAATTAGCGCTATTCCAGTCGGCTTATAGTGCTAATATAGATAGGCTTCAAATTGACATTTACTTTATAGATATTAATCAATTCGACTAAATGAACTTAAACCTTATATAAAATATGAGACCCTACGTATTACTTTTAATTCTTAGCTCCTTCGTGCTGTTGGCACAAGCGAAAATTCGTCTACCAAATGTATTGAGTAACCATATGGTGTTGCAACAGCAGTCGACAACCAAATTATGGGGTTGGGCCAATCCGGAAGAAAAAATAAAAATCGTTACCTCATGGAACAATCAGGTGTATGAAGTAATTACGGATGGAAATGCAAACTGGAAAGTAGCTATAACGACACCAGTAGCAGGGGGTCCGCACAGCATCTCCCTCCAAGGAGAAAATACCATCCTCCTTAACGATATATTAATCGGTGAGGTATGGGTGTGTAGTGGGCAATCCAACATGGAATGGAGTTATAACCTCGGGATTAGCAGTGTTAAAAAGGATTTTGAACAATTGGCGAAAATGAATATTCGTCTATTTAATGTGGCAAAGCGAACTTCTCAATCCCCTCAAGATGATATCGATGGGACTTGGACAGGCCTAGATAGCAATACGGTCAAAGCATTTAGTGCGGTAGGCTACTACTTTGGAAAGCACCTACAACACGGACTTCAAGTGCCTATCGGGCTGATTAATAGCAGCTGGGGAGGTACACCAGCCGAGACCTGGACACCAGCAAATCAAGTCGAGCAGGATGCTACACTCAAACGAGATGCCCAACTGAAGGCCGAAACAAAATGGTGGCCAGTTGCGCCAGGTTATGCTTATAATGCCATGATAGCACCTTTGAAAAATTTTCAGATTGCAGGGACAATCTGGTATCAAGGCGAGAGTAATTGCGTAACTCCTGCCAGCTATAGTCAATTAATGCGTACCATGGTCTATGCGTGGCGAGCGGACTGGCAGAAAGATTTTCCGTTTTATTACGTTCAAATCGCTCCATTTAAATACGCCATTCCTTATGAAGGTGCTTTAGTGAGAGAGGCACAGACCAAAAATCTACAAGACAAAAAAATGGGAATGGTAGTTATATCAGACCTTGTATCAGACACTCTCAATATCCATCCGACAAATAAAGAAGATGTCGGCTTGAGGCTGGCCAATATGGCTCTGGGAGACACTTATGGTCTTCCAATCACAAATTACTCCAGTCCAATGGTAAAATCCTTTACTGTGCAGGGTAATAAAATAACTGTAACTTTTGATCATGCTGATGAAGGACTCCAACTAAGGGGAAAAGAACCAACAGCGCTATTAATAGCTGGAGCAAATCGTGTATTTTATCCTGCCACAATCAAGTTCGATAAAAACCAAATCATTGCTTCTTCCCAAAAAGTCAGGCAACCTGTAGCGATACGCTATCAATTTTCAAATGCAGGTATAGGGAATATCTTCAGTAAAGGCGGATTGCCAGTCGCCCCTTTTCGAACGGATGATTGGGAACTAGACAATAGGGTGGCGAAACCGTAATTAAAAAATGGGTAAAACTATCTTCTCACCCATTAAAAAAAGCACGAATTAACGTATTGAAGAAATCCTATATATAATCTCATTAACAGCTTAATTTACATCCACCATCATAGGATGAAGCTGGTTGTAGATTTATTTCAAATAACCTTTACCGCCGGTTTGCCAGTTTACTCATGAGAGGGACAACTCTCTAAAATGAAGGGACAATGGGTACTTAGACCAGAGTCGATAGGGTGATAAACAAATAAAACAAGTCGCTTAAACTCTCTTAAGCGGCTATATATTTTACAATTAGCTTATCAAAATTGTTAAAAAAGTCATATGCCCCGAAATGGCATATCGATTATATTTATTTCACAAATGGAGGGCAATGCATTGGCCTTAAGCACATTCAATCGAATCTTTTCAGCTTGATAGTATTGAGGTAGTCTGATTACCTTACAATCTCCCATGGATTCGGCACCTAGATAGATAGTCTGCCATTCATCTCCATTCCAAACCTGTATATTGTACTCTTCAATACGGTTGGTACGGATATTGGAAAAGCCATCATCAAGCTGCTTGCTATCCTGATATTCAAAGATGCTGATCTTGTTAAATTTTTTATTCGGATCCAATGATATCACCAAAGAGGCCGAAGTATCACTAGCCGCCCAACGACTATCCAATTTGCCATCCGTAACAGCCGAAGCTACATAAGATATGCCTTTCTCTTCAAGTGTCGAGCTTGCTGTTACCGGCATTTGTGCAGAGACAAATGTTCCGTTCTTGGGCAAAGGTTTCCCTTTTTGTATGCCGACACGTTGAGCGAGACTAATGATCGCGTTAGCTTCATACTCCCGGATACGACCAGTCTGATCAGGTGGGACATTCATGACCAAGCAATTGTCATTATCGGTCGTCCAATAGAAGAGCTCTTCTAGTTCGTCTTGTGATCTCACCGGGAGCTCTTGGGATTTCTGAAACCAATTCCAACGGCTACTGATACAAACGGTATGCTCGAACGGAAGGTAATAGGATTTGCCTTGATGTAGGTATTGTTTTTTATCGTATCTGGTAATCAACTTAGGGTCCCACAACCTGAAATCTGAAGGAAAATATTGAAAATGATATTTATTATCCTCGGTCATATCGGATGGCAGGGTAAATTTGCGCTTGCCCGCTTCGTTGACAATGGTATGATTGACACTGATCGCACAATTGGGATTAAAGCCCTTGACCAATTTATAGATCTGATCAAGCCCCCAATCCTCTGGTTTACGGTCCCAACCGCCATCAAGCCATAATTCACCTATTTGGCCGTAACTGGTAAAGAGTTCGGTCAATTGATTCTTCATATAGTCCACGTATTTTTGCGGGTCCTTGTCCTTATAAACTGACTCTTTGCGGTCCCATAACGAATAGTATATTGCAAACTCAAGTCCATATTTTTTACAGGCATCCGAGACGGCCTTAACGACGTCAGTCTTGACCGGTGATGATGCAACATCATAGTCAGTATACTTACTGTCCCACAGGCAAAAACCATCATGATGCTTCGTAATCAACAGTACATATCGGAAGCCTGCATCACGGGCCACCCGTACCCATTGATCGGGATCTAGATGGGTGGGATTGTACTTCTCTATGGAAATAGTGCCATCCGACCACTCCAAATCAGCAAAGGTATTGACTCCAAAATGGATAAACATCCCGTATCCGCGACGAATCATATCTTGTTGGGCAGCATTGGGGGTATTGCCAGGCAACTGTTCCTGACTGTATGCCGTACTGAATATACAACAAATGAAGAGGCACCAAAGCACTATCTTTTTCATATTCTTATCCAATTTATATTTTTATTTTCTAATAATCTGCATTTTGAACTAATACGCCTTTTGAAAGATTACCGTCGTATTGCGGAATCGTCCAAAGATAATCTCGAGTGGTGAATTTACAATCTTCAACGAAGACATTGGCGCCACTGGCAGTGGGCATAGGTTGTCCATATACTGACCGATTCATAACCTGCCCTTCCATCCTTGGATGTCAAATAGCCGTACTTCTATCTAATCAAAGCTAATGCAAAAGGAAAACTATAATACAATCTGTGTTGATCGATTCTGGTGCTTTGTTAACACTAATAAAAGACGGTCCTGATAGAAAAATTAAATGATAAATTGGACCGTATCAAAATATAAGGATTACCTGATATAAAGAATAAGGCCGGTCCATAGTAAAATGAAACTGGCCTTACTCCTGTAAAAAGACATGCTGCAATTGACCCGCAGCTTGCTACAATGCTTTTGGGGTATCCAGATTAGTTCCATTTAAAGTGAACTCATACGGCCAGTTATTTTCATTGTCGGTAGTGGCATTTGATTGTATTTGCTTCCAATGTGTGGAAGGTGCTCCCATCACCACAAACCAAAGGTGCTTAATTCCACTAGCAGGTACTGTAAAGGATATTTTCTTACTTTCATCTTTATTGACCACTCCATATATCCGTTCACCATTTCATCTCCCCGTTCGCCATAGTGCTGGGTGATACCTGAGCTGGGGTCATAGGCAATGCTATACTCATAGATTTGATTGTCTTCTTTACCCATGAACATCCATATGCGCCCATATGCTTGTACCAATATCAATATAGAGGGCTTAAAAAGTTACTATTTAACATACTCCGCGAACAACGGGCCCCACGGGTACTAGGGTATGGCGATGTATTCGACCGATACAAATATGCGCATCCAAAAAGCATCAATTTTTATGAGCGCTACTTTAACGAGGATAATACATTGGGTTCGAGTAGGGTCGAGAAGAATGATTTTCGAGACCTCACTGAAATCAACTATATCAGCAAATAGTTTGAGGAAAGATTGCTCCATGACGGAGGCGAATTAGAAGTTAGCAGCAATAAGGAGCAACAGAGGAATCCAAAACTTTAGCGAAAAACCAACATTATATTGCTTTTAATTAGGCGACTGTCTGATGCGACCTATCTTTGTCCAAGTCCGGATTGAGAAGCAATCTAATATTCTAAAATATAGCCGATAATAGGGATTGACTTGTTCTTCAAATCTATCTAACATTGCTTAGTATGATGAAAGAGATTTTGAAACATGAAAACAATAGCATTTAGTATCCTTATGGTATTAGCTTCAGCTACGGCTTGCACACAAGAAAGCAAAGATAATCCTCCGCCAGTTCCTTCAAAAATGAAGACTATAACTAGTATCCCATTCTTAACGAAACAGGCTACCTATATCTATGTGGATAAAGAGAATTTGAAGCCTATCACGAACCAAAACTTCCGAAGTGCATCCCTATATACCGCTACGGGTTTTGCAGTTGTTGAAAATGAAAAAAATGAATATGCGATTATAGATGAAAATGGAAAAATAGTATTGGATTTTTCAGCTTATGACATCAACCTAAATGTTGTAAACGGGCTTACCTTTTATAAAAAGGAAATTGAGCACGAAAAGAAAATGCCGATATGGAAGTGGCATTGGAATATTCTAGGTGGTGGTATCAAAAAAGAGCAAAGCTACCATAAAGTCGAGATTGGCGTGTTGGAAACCAAGCAAATCATCCTCCGTAAGGATGTTCCATACCAGGACGATAATTACTATATAAATTTCACTTCTGCAGATAAAAATCACGTATTTTGGAACGGAATACTTTATAAAATCAAAAAAAAACACTTAAATAAAATCGAAAACAAGGTTGCCGAATTGCTCGAAAACAAACGCTTTATCAAAGCTTCAAGTGAAACTTTCTCCATATATGAGTTGACTCAAAAAAAGGCTATACACACCGGACTAAAGGGTTCTGAAACCCTTTCTATACAATTCGGAAAGGAAAGCATATCACTAAATGAAATCAATAAGGAACGATATGCCCCGGAAATCCCTAAACTATTAGTAGACAGCAAAACGAATGATGTTTATCCGTATCCACAATACGAAAAGGTATTTCCTAAGGAAATTATAAAAGCAACCGCATCACAGATTGATTTCATTAAAAATACCTCTTTGGTGTATTCCATAACCAATTCGCCTTATTTTCTATTAGGTATTTTTAATTACGATCATGCTATTTGGGCATTTGACTGGCTGTATGTTGATACCAAAGGAAATGTGGTGGATTCCATTGACAGCTATAATTTTAAAGTTTTGGATCAGGTTGGGAACCTGATTTGGCCGGATAGGAAGATGATTTTTCCCGATCGATTCATAGACAATAATTGGAAAATCGGAAAAATAAGCTTTTATGAAGGGATGGGTGATTTATATTTTGTCCGAATTGAAGACGAAACACAAAGGAGGACTATGGGCTTATGGAATAGTAATACAAAGACTTGGGAAATAACGCCTGAATATCGTACGATATCAATATTGGATACTGATAAACAGATATATGCTCTTCAAAAAGGGGAAAATGACCTATATACACTCTATGATAACAAGAATAAAAGAAGTATCGGATCTAAGTCTTATCAATCCATAAACTCGGATGGCCTAGTGCATGTTAAATTAAATTCGGAGCAAATTATTTATTATTATATCGATATTTATTCTGGAAAAGAATACAAAGAGAATTAAGCAATAAATAAATACAAACTACTATAAAATGATTTTTAGAAAGCTATTGCCTGCTGCTGCGTGTTTGCTAAGTGTATCATCTTTTGCGCAAATACGGACAGAAGTCTATTTTTCTTCAGATACCAAATACCATGAGATTATCGAAGATGTTGGCAATCCATTGCCAGGAAGTCCGGTGATGATCGTCAAATCTTTTGTCCCTAACTATGGAAGTTATATCTGGTTCTTGAACGATAGCAAAGCTAAAAATCCGGCTTATTTGGACGAACAGCCAAAGGACCTACACTCGGGTATTTTTGTGGAGGATCACGGCGGATTGATTCAAAAGATGACCTTTAAAGACTTTGCCGGTGGTTTGGTCCAACCTAAATATCTCCTTAATCTCTGCGAAATCGACGATGCAAACAAGGATGGTTTTCCTGAGTTCTATCTTACCTATTTTGAAGAGTCGGACGGATTGGATGCCAAGCCGTTGAAAGTTATCGTGTACACAGGTCTAGGGAAAAAAGCATTTACAAAATCAAAAATTACGGGTTGGATTCCATTTCAGGAGGAAGATGAGTATCATGAAGTGCAAGATGCCAATTTCAAATTATTACCAAAAGAAATAAGGCTGAGAGCTGAAAAAACGTTGAAAGATGCCAAAAACGGAATGAATTAGAGAAACTACAGAACTTAGCGGTATTCGTACGAAACTGGCCCAGACAGTATGAAGGGAGGAGTACTATCGACTCGCGGACACGAACCCAAGCTTGCAAACCCACCAAAGTACCAAATACTATAAAACGACCGAGATAAACGGGGCGTTGGCCGAGAAAAAACCTGTATCGACCTAAATCGTCTAAAATAGACCGCTAAAATCATGTAAGTTAGCGCAAAATAAAATGGTGAAGCTAGGTCGATAACGGGAATTAAACCTCCTACGAC
The DNA here is from genome assembly GCA_000783305.1 of Sphingobacteriaceae bacterium DW12. Lineage (GTDB taxonomy): Bacteria > Bacteroidota > Bacteroidia > Sphingobacteriales > Sphingobacteriaceae > Sphingobacterium. The sequence goes on from JROE01000002.1 coordinate 215,244, forward strand.
CGTAGCAAAGTAACCTACCTTTATCCTCTATTTAAAAACAACTATGATCGCTAACGAATCTTTGTCAAAACAGGATATGAACATCTATCCAAAACTACTCTTATTCTCGTTACTCTTTTTGTTATCATGCATAGCCAAAGCACAATCACCCAATATTCTTACTAAAACCATAAGCTTTAAAAGTAATGGAATCGTATTGATCGGCACCATTCTTAAACCTAGTCATTCGAAAGTAGGTGTTGTAATTATACACGGTTCTGGACAAGAGCGGAGGGCCATGCAGTTCGCATCATTGCTAGCCAATAATGGAATGACGGTATTCACTTATGACAAACGGGGTGTAGGCGAGTCTGGAGGAGAATACGCTGGCCCGGAAGTGGGCACTAACAACATTGATTCAACAAATCTTAACCTTTTGGCCGAAGACGCAAAAGCAGCAGTTTTGGCGCTTGACAACTATTTGGAGAATGAACCACTACCCATTGGCCTATTGGGATTCAGCCAGGCTGGATGGATCATCCCTATTGCAGCAAACAAATGTCCTAAAGTGGATTTCATGGTTATATTTAGTGGGGCTGTGATTCCGACGCTCGAACAACTCCGCTTTCAATTCTTGACAGAGGGAAACCAAGATTTCTGGTTGACGCATAGTGAAGCAGAAGTAAGAGCGCATATACGTCATGCTCCGGATAGGTATCAATTTATCACGACCGACCCTCAGGAGTCGCTACGAACACTATCAATACCAGGTCTTTGGCTATTTGGCGGCAATGACATCCAAGTTCCAGTGGGACTGTCAATGGAACGTCTGGATGGACTTAGAGCCGAAGGCAAGCCTTTTGAATATCACTTGTATCCAGATCTAGGACATAATCTCACATTTTCGGACACTACCCAACCAGTAAAGACGGCTTTGCATTGGATTAAAAGCTTGGCTGATAAAACGAAGCGATAATAGGATATTTGACAAGTACTAAATTGAGGTAGGCTCTCTCCTATCTGTTTCGCTACACATGGGGATAAAACCGCTCGAGCGACCTCCAATACTTATCCTTAAATATGTCATAGGATAGCTCAAGCGTTGATGCGTACTTTTTTATCATGGCATCCATTACTTTAGATGGTATTCGAAAATCTTTACAGGCAAAATATATCGCTCTTGAATTGTTAGCGGTCTCCCGTCCTAAGTTCAAATAGCCATCATAGTCTTTAAGCATCTCCATTAATTCGTCTTCGAACCCATTCAATATCTCACTGGTAGCGGTATCGGGCAATCCACTGGCAGGGTGCCCATGATATCCAATTTCAACATTCAACATCCAGGGATGGGAGACTTTGGCATCCCATTGAATCAATGTACTGTTAATAATTGCCAATAAGGGCATACCGTTGTCAAGGCTGGCTTCGAGGGCTGCATAACTATCCTCTTCGGTATCATACCTTGTCCCCTCGTACTTCTCCACAAACTCTTTTTCCCTCCATATCAAAAAATCTTTAAGCTTGTCTATCGGAATCAATTCCAGTCCTGCCTGCGGGGCTATTATTTCCAAGTTATCTATAGCGGTAATGGCGTTGAGCTCGCCCAGATAATTATCTAAAAACACGTATACACCTGTCTCGATAATGGAACTGTCATCCGCATTATAATGATTGTAAATGATACGGATATCGATTTCATCAGGATAGTACGCATCAGAGATTGGAGCAAAGAACAGATTATCTTTCTCAAAGGTATAATCTTCAATCCTGACACCTATATTGTCAATTTCTCCACCAGGCTTCATGGCTGTAAAAATCCAGCCTGAAATGTCAGGCGCGCTATTGACAAGCTCTTCAACAAAAACAACATTCTTGATGATCCCATCGGGCGTAAAGACCAACTCTACTCTACCATCGGAGGTCATACCGGTCAGAAAATAAAAACCCTCTTTTAACTCACTGAGCTTATTGGCGAGAGGTGTAAAGAATACGTTCTCAATATTATCATTATTTTTTACAGCAGCGGCAAAAGTCTGTTCATGTGCCTTGAACCATTGCCAAAAATCATCATGGGAAGTAACTTGCTCTTCCTTATTACGAGATATGTTCTTTAAAAAATCCATGCGTTTCAATTTCTTAGTCGGCCACCAGTTAGTCAATGATGGTATTTTAAATCTAAGGAAAATTTCAATACAAAATTAGTATTCAAAATTCTTTTGTTTGTTATAGCGGATAAGCGCTATAAAATAGTATAGCAGATAACAGCGGTATACCTGACGTTTCACCAGCTGAATATCTTCTCTCCTTAAGATATAATCAATTACTTAAATCGCCATTTTAATACTACGCTTATTCTTTCAAAGCTCTTCTTTCAATCGACTAAAGCGGTAATTTAAGCTTATGCTATATCGTCTATGGTAGGATTGATTATGGCTTGTCTGAAGAAAATCTAGACCAATGACCTGCTCATTGACATATCTATATTTAGAGGAAGTCGGGGCTTGACTAACTTTTTTAGGTGTTCATTGGGAGATCTGGCTTTTAGCCATTATCGAAAGAGGCTAATACCAAGGTATGACTTTATAATCCAGCTGAACAAAGTCATTCAAAAATGAAGGAAGAAGTTTGGGAAGAAGAAGCGTGCTGACTAGCTGGCGGCTAGTAAAAAAGTTATGAAAGAACAAGCAAGAAAGTGCTGACTTTCCTTTTAATAAGGGACATGAACCAAAACTAAATCGGATTAATTTGGCAAAAACTAGGGGTTTGGATTCAAATTATCGAAATCGTCACTATTTTTCAGATATATAATCCTACCTTTTTGGAACGGCATCACGGTGGGGTCTTTTGGGGCATCATCAGGCAAATCTTTAAAATCCTTTTGTCTATCCCCATTCTCATCGTCAATAGACTTGTTCTTGGAGCGAACGAGTATCCTCTTAAGAATCCGAGATTTGACTTCCGCAGCGAGATAGGATGATAGTGGCGTGGAAATTTCCAATTTATCCCGTTGGAGCCACATGTTTACAAATATCTGCTGGACGATATTTTCTGCCTCTTTAAGACTACCCAGCTTATTTGCTGCTGCAACGAACAGTGTTTTCCAATAGCGGTTGTAAATTTCAGCTAATGCCTCGTTGCTATTGATTTTGAGCATATGGATGAGTGTATCATCCGAAAGTCGATCTGTCATTTGGTTCATAATCCTAAGGTGTACAATACACTAGCTACAAGCGCAGCCAAGCGATGAATATAATCCTACACTTAAAGGTTCCTTTTCATGTGTATATCCCTAGTTGATTTGGCCACATTTTAGCAAAAAACATTTTTACTCCAAAAGCCAAGTCTGTCAGCCTCCAGTGGTGCAGCAACCAATTTCAAGGGGAGGTATCAAATCGATTACGAAATCAACTATATGTATTATCCCTGCTCTCTATCAGTTAATTCTGTATGGGCTGCAAACACTCCTGTATCTCCAGAATACAAAATATTGTCTAAAAAACGATCAAAATACCCAACCGATTCGGAATCACGTCTTAATACTTGTTCTTTCAGAAAAATCCACTCAGACAAAAAATAAGGTGTTTGGTGATAGAAATCCTGATCTTTGATAACTTGATCGACCATGTCATAGGCTATTGATATGTCTAGTGCATCACTTTCACGTGTAACCTTTTCCTGCACGTCTTTGAGAAAGCTGTAAATTAGATATTTTTCCATAAGCGTGCTCCTATTATTAAATATTTATCTGCAATCATTACCCTAGCTTGTAAATGCTGCTTTATCTCGTTGATGGCAAAATTACTAGAAAATATCCTTACAACCTACTACAAGGATACCGGAAATAGTATGTGGAGGAACGAAATATAAGTGTCTAGATTTATTTACATCTAGCGGACAATCGGGAGACGCGATAAGCGACAACATTTGGTAAATTTGAGCTAGACAAGGTCTAATTTCCAAGAGAAGTTATTGACCGTAATGAAAAAGATAGCGCGCATGCGCAACATGTAATAAAACGAGTATAACGGACTTTAAAAACCGAGCTTGTGCGCTCACAAAATAGACGAGTGCAGTGTGTTCGTTTATATCAATGAAAATAGACTGTGATAAACTAATTAAATACGGATGAAAAAAATAGGATTTTTATCTTTTGGTCATTGGGCAAACCATCCCACATATAATACTCGTACTGCGAGTGATACATTGCTTCAATCTATCGACCTGGCAATGGCTGCGGAGGAAATTGGTATCGATGGTGCATATTTTCGTGTTCATCATTTTGCCAACCAATTGGCTTCTCCATTTCCATTGCTATCGGCAATCGGAGCTAAAACGCGTAAAATTGAAATTGGAACAGGAGTCATTGATATGCGCTATGAAAACCCAATGTATATGATAGAGGATGCTGGATCGGCTGATTTAATATCAGAAGGGCGATTACAATTGGGAATTAGTAGGGGCTCACCGGAGCAAGTGATAGATGGTTGGCGGTATTTTGGCTATGAACCAGCGGAAGGTGAGACAGACGCGGACATGGGACGAAGAAAGGCTATGGAATTTTTAAAGAGACTGGAAGGTCAAGGATTCGCCCAACCAAACCCTTATCCCATGTTTCCTAATCCTCCAGGTCTACTGCGATTGGAACCACACTCTGAAGGCTTGAGAGATCGTATATGGTGGGGTGCTGCCTCGAATGCAACTGCGGTATGGGCTGCGCAAAACAGGATGCATCTGCAAAGCTCCACACTGAAATATGATGAAAATGGAAAGCCATTTCATGTGCAGCAAGCTGAACAAATCAGGTTGTATAAGGCGGCTTGGAAAGAGGCTGGACATATACTGGAACCAAGGGTATCGGTAAGTCGATCTATATTTGCAATAGTTAACAATCAGGACCGCTACTATTTTGGACAGGAAGCAGAACGGGACGATAAAATCGGTATGATTGAAAAGGACAAACGTGCCATATTTGGTAGAAGTTATGCTGCTGAACCGGATCAACTAATCGAAGAATTAGCCCAGGATGAAGCTATACAGGAAGCAGACACGGTGCTGCTCACAATCCCAAACACATTAGGTGTAGATTATAACGTACATGTGCTTTCGGCTATTCTGGAACACGTAGCTCCGGGGTTGGGTTGGCGTTAATGCGTCCTATCTTGAACAAATTAGATCCTGCTAGGGCTGATGGTGCACAGCGAGGCCATTAACATATAGTCCTTAACGGACATCATTTGGGTCCTGACACAAGCCCCGTCCTATTTGAAAGATCAAGCTTGCAATGCCTTAACAAGGTTACCGATAGTCCGGAGCTTAAGTCTGAGCTTTTCCGACCAGGGCAGACCAATGCAGAGACGCATACAGTTGTCAAATTGATTTTGGAGAGTAAACATACGCCCGGGACCGAAACTAATTTGTTGTTTCATGGCTAAATCATAGAGGATTGCGGTATCGATTTCTTTGGGCAACTCTAACCACAATGCTAATCCCCCCTGAGGGCGACTGATTTTTGTACCTTCAGGAAAATACACTGCTATAGCCTGAACATATTGTTGCGCATTTTCCTGAAGCCTGCGGCGCAGCTGTCTCAAATGATGTTCATATCGACCTGTTCTGAGAAAATTACCAACGGCTTCATGTACGATAGATGTCGAAGAAATCGAGTGAACAAGCTTAAGCTTTAATAGCTTTTCCTTATATCTGCCCGGTGCTACCCATCCTACCCGAAAACCGGGAGCCAAAGTTTTCGAGATCGAACTGCACCAGAGCACATTGCCATCGTTATCAAATGATTTGCAGCACTTAGGACGGTGCTCACCAAAATAAAGATCACCATATACATCATCCTCTATAAGTGGGATTTGATGTGTTGCCAGCAAAGTCACCACGCGTGCTTTACTTTCATCAGGCATACAACTTCCTAAGGGGGTGTTGAAATTGGGAACTAAGAGACAAATATCAATCAGGTGGACCAACTTTTCCAAAGCATCTATGTCTATACCCGTAACAGGATGTGTGGGTAGTTCCAATACTTTAAGCCCTAGACTAATGGCTAATTGCAAAATTCCGGGATAACACGGACTCTCAATAGCAACTGTATCTCCGGGTTTACCAATGGCCATCAAACAAAATGACAGGGCATCCATCCCGCCGCTCGTGGTAATTAAATCACTTTCATGTAGATTGCCACCCCACCCCATTGAGCGCTGGGCAACCATCCGCCGTAACTTTACATTTCCCTCCAGCGCTTCATAATTAGTGCCCCCTCCTTCGAGGTTGCGTGTAGCCAATACAAGCTCCTTTTTTAATTTCGCCAAAGGCAGCAATTCTTGTGCGGGAGCGCCAATAGAAAAAAGTGTAAGATCTGGATTGCCAATACTCCGATAGACCTTATCTATCAATGCATTGGGTTCACGATGCTTAGCAACTAAAGATGGTTGGCTGACCTCTGGGAGGGGAAGTCTTGACAATGGTGAGTAGCTCACAAAGTAGCCAGACTGTGGCTTTGAGGAGATGAGTGATTGCGCTTCGAGCTCTAAGAAAACTCGTTTAGCTGTATTCATCCCAATTCCTTGTTCTTTACAAAGCATCCTAACGGAGGGGAGTTTTTCTCCTGGTATCAATACACCATTCTTGATTTGACTAGCAAATCGGCTTGCAATTTCGTGATATAAAAACTCCTTTCCCATTGGAAGATTATGAAAAGTTAAAGTGGAATTATAACTGTGACCATCGAAATATACAAAACTGATACTGTATTCAATAAGAATATGCTCTTAATTTTACAAAAAAATAAGATATGATTAGTAAAACTCTAGCTGCACCCCGCACTGAATTATTCAGTAGTGGTTGGGTTAATGGATTTATTGGTGTACTGATATTCAGTGGCTCTATGCCCGCAACGAAAGTAGCAATAATGGATTTCAATCCCTTATTTGTAACTGGTGCGCGCGCTACCATAGCCGGTCTGCTGGCACTAGTAACACTTATATTTTTACGGGAAAGATTACCAAACCGCACCCAAATTTCAAGTTTAATGGTGGTTGCTCTGGGCGTGGTAATAGGATTTCCTCTGCTATCGGCCTTGGCACTACAGTATATGACATCGGCTCACTCATTGGTTTTTGTAGGTGTGCTACCGTTGGCTACTGCGGTATTCGGTGTTATAAGAGGAGGTGAGCGTCCTAATATCGCTTTCTGGATATTTTCCATAATTGGAAGTGTATTGGTTATTTTGTATGCTGTCGCCCAAGACATTGAAATTTCACCGATTGGAGATCTTTTATTGCTTCTGGCAATAGTATTGTGTGCCCTTGGCTATGCAGAAGGTGCTCGATTATCGAAAACCCTGGGCGGATGGCAAGTAATTTCGTGGGCTTTGATTATTTCTCTACCAGTGATGGTCCCTTTGCTATTTTTATGGGCACCAGCAACATACGCTGATATAGGAGTATCCGCTTGGATAGGACTTGTATACGTTTCTTTGTTCAGTATGTTTATTGGCTTTATATTCTGGTACAAAGGATTAGCACAGGGTGGGATTGCGGCTGTCGGGCAATTGCAATTGCTACAACCCTTTTTTGGATTGGCCTTAGCAGCTACGCTGCTAGATGAGCACGTAAGCTTGGGCATGCTGGGAATTACAACCGGCGTCATCTTGTGTGTGGTAGGTTCGAAACGGTTTGCCAAAAAATAACTTTTAAAATAGATATTAAGAAGACTTCTACCTACAGTAATCTTCTTAATATCTAAGTGTCCAACCGTATTACATAGTTCTATTTATCACTGACTTCTAAAACCGCGACAATCTTTTTGAAGAGTTCTGTATTTTGATAGTATCCTGTAAAATACTGGGCGCGGGGACCATAGGCCATTACGGGAATCATCATGGCGCTGTGATCATTGGATGCGAAATGTGCTTGGAGCTTCCCTTTTTCAATGTCGGCATGCAACAGAGAGAGTGCGCCTGTCTCATGATCCGCTGTCACAATGACCAAGGTCTCTCCATTTTTATCTGCAAATCGCAACGCCGCTCCTACCGCTTGGTCAAAATCCAACGTTTCGGTCACAACATAGTCCAAGTCACGCGCATGTCCACCATAATCAATTTGGGCTCCTTCAGCCATTATGAAAAAACCTGCCCCTACACTATCCAACTTGTCGATACTGGATGTCAATAGGCTTCGTAGAATATCTTTGCGACCGTCTTTAATAGCTGTCATATCCTGTTCACTGAAATAACCAATGAGTTTATCAGAGGTGGAGCGTTGAAACTGCTGCAAATTACTAACTACCTGATAATGGGCTTGATTCAATTTATACTCCAAGGCATGCCTTCTAATGGAGTCGCGATAGGGTGTGGGTAATTCTCCAGCTATGATTTTAACGACATCGTTGTCCAAAAGTTCCTCCGTAATGGCTATCGACGCATTTCGATCGGTATGAGATGCATAGAATGCTGCAGGCGTTGCATCAGAAGCATCTCCTGTCGACAACACAGCACTGACTTTACCTACCTTGGCCAATACCTCTGGCAATCTAGGTAATCGATTCCCGATTGTATCTACACTAATGGTGCCATTGTATGACTTCTGCCCGGTGGCTATGGCCGACCCTCCAGCACCTGAATCGGTATTCCCTGGACTGAGGGAGGTGGTCTGCGAAAAGCCGATATACTTCAATTGTGTCATATTCAAATGTCCTTTATTGGCCACCATGGCGGCTTGAATATGTCCCAACCCCATGCCGTCTCCAATTAAGAGGATAACATTTTTAGGTATACGATCGCTGCCATCAGGAATATAAGTGGGAAGGTAAACGTCATTGATGGACTTACCTTCTACTCTAGCAGCGTCCAAATCATCTAGGTAAGTCTTGAGTACGTCAGGATGATCGGTATTCAACCAAGTGATACCCATTTTTTCCAATATAATCCAGGTATTGAGACTTTCTGGGGCTCCCCAGAGACGAAAGGGTTTGTGCCATAGACGAGCCTTGACAGCTTGTTGCTCAATATGGGCCATCTCCTCCCTCGTTGGAACCCCTTTTCCATTCCATCTGGTATAGTTACGTAAATTGTCACTCATCATAGCAATACGTTGAAGCTGAACGTCACTATATTTTAATTCAAACCGTCCGTCAAAAAAAATATAATCGGGATAATTTTGAAAGGAGGAAGGTTGAGGCATATCTCCACTAATAACAATACGGATAGCATGCTTATTAAGTGCGGGATCAAACATAAAGCGATAGGGCTCCAATAGTGCAATCAATTTGGGCAGCAATATCCGATGGTCCTCTTTGAAATCCAAAACGAGTTGTAGATTTTTGGTGCTATCGGCAAATGGTTGCTGACCATGCTGGGTAAACAGATTTGCTAATGGCTTTATATAAAGCTGTTCAAGTGTCCTTCCTTGCATGATATCTTTGGCGTCATGCGCGACATACAGACTATCGTCGCGAAGGAACAAATCGGCTTCAATGGATTCCATCCCTGCATAATAGGCCCGTAGGAGTGGGATATCCTGCTCGTAATCATTGTGACTGTGTCCACGGACGGCGAGGGAGTGTCGATGATCGTGTGCACCGTACATCAATCTGTCGAAACGCCCCTCTGGAACATGCGCCGGTTGTGCTACTAGATTTGAAGCTGCTCCCGTTAACACTAATGCTAAAAATAGCTTTACAAACGTCATTTTTTTAGTTCTTTCTTTAGCAAAAAATTACAGGCTAGATTCCTATCTCAGAATTGTCTAGCCTGTCTTTACTATGATTGTTCTTTAATAATTGTCATCCCCGGGCTATTACCAGCCTTCATTTTGACTAATCCCAGAATTGCTAACATCTGGCGGCGGAATAGGCCAAACATGGTGAATGGCAGGATTGAATATCCGTCCCGGCCATACTTGGACGATAGTATAAGTAGAAGTAGGATCGTTTTTCACAGCGTGCTGCCTTCCAGTAGCCGGTTTTGCATAGGCAGTCTGCGCATCACCCCAACGTACTAAATCACTGTGTCTATCGGTATATTCAGCAGCAAACTCCGATCGGCGCTCTCTTTTTAGATCGATCATAGTCGCTCCTGTGAGGTCAGGTAGCCCTGCACGCTTACGCACTAAATTGATTTCGGCATCACCGCTCTTTCCTTGCTTAATTTGTGCTTCAGCTTTCATCAAGAGGATATCTGCGTACCTCACCAAAGGAACGTTTAAGTCAGAAGTCGGGTAATCACCACTAGGGTTGAGATGAATGTGAACGTCTTTAACTGTAGCGAATCTAAAGGGTTGCATATACTTCTTGAACTGAAAACCTGTCTGTGAGTTGGATGAGTAGTATTGGGTCACATTTCCAAATAAGGTGTAGGTATCATTGAATTCCAATATAGTTGCTTTCTTGCGGTTGTCACCTGGCTCAAAGGAGTTGTACAACTCTAAAGTCGGATGAAAATATCCCCAACCATTATACAATCCATATCCCGTATTTTCAAATAAGACACCTGGCAAAATAGAGCCTTGAATTTTGTTAGATACCACAGAAAAAATGTATTCTGAGGAATAATTATTTTCAATGTAAAATACACTTGCAAAATCGACGTCCGGTTTACCTGTATTGATCAATTTACGTCCCGAACCGGAATTGGTAACCATATCACAATATTTAGCGACCTCTGCCCATTTGCTATCCTCGTAGCGTGCCCATTGAAGGTTTGCTTTGGCCAAATAGGCATATGCAGCATCTTTGTGCGCCCTTCCAAGATCTTCATTCCCGTAACTTGTTACAAGCGGCAACAATTCTGCGGCGCGTAAAAGATCGGCTTCAATCTGGACAAAATTTTCTTTGACATGTGAGGGCCGAGTGAATTTCGTCTCATTCATGTTGACTTCTGTTACGATTGGGACACCCGCTCGCTGATCTCCATAATATTGTGCTAAATAAAAGTAGGCATAGCCCCGCATAAAATAGGCCTGACCTAATACACTATTTTTAACCTCATCCTTAATCGCCATATTGGGCACCTTCAGCAAAATGGTATTGGCACGTTGTATGATTTGATAGAATTTTTTGTACATGCTGTTTATGCGGCTCTCCCCTCCTGTGGCTGTAAAATTTCGAACTGCGGCTGACCCCGCATCTGTACGCCCTGTCACCATATCATCGGAGGCGTTGATAAACCAAAACAACCCCCTTCCAAACATATTATCATCATTGAAATGGGTATAAAGGCCATTGGCTGCAAAAACCGCATCTGTTTCAGTCTTCCAAAAATTCTCGTTGGTAATGGTACCTTTGGGCGTGAGGTCCGTAAAATCTTTACTGCAGGATAGCATAGCCATACTCAATCCTAATAGTGCTAAGGTAATATTTCTATATCTTTTAATAACTTTCATGATCTTCGCGTTTTTTAAAAATTAACATTGAGTCCTATTGTATAAGTCTTGGCTAAAGGATAATTTGCTACATCTAATCCGATTCGGCCAACTTCAGGATCGATTCCAGAATAGGAAGTAAACGTAAATGGATTCTCTGCAGAAAGATAGACACGGGATTGTAGCTTCGTCCAAAATTTTGGGAGGTTGTAACCTACTGTAATATTCTTTACTCGGAAATAATCCCCGCTCTCTAAGTACCAATCGGAAGCTGTCCCATAATTGGAATTTGGATCTTGACGGGAGAGTGCTGGGATATCGCTATTTACATTGTTAGGTGTCCAAGCATCCAGAACTCTTTTATCTAGATTGTAACCTTGAAGAGCTGCATTATAAGCGGAAAATTTGTACCCATTGAATATCTTAGCACCCGAAATACCATATGTGAGCACGTTTAGATCAAAATTCTTGTACTCTAGATTAAGGGAGAAGCCGTAGGTAAACTTAGGAACTGCACTTCCCATATAGACCTTATCGTCTTCATTAATCTTGCCGTCACCATTGGTATCTTCAAATCTAAGATCTCCTGGGCGAGCTCTGGGTTGTATAAGCTCCCCATTTAGACTGTGGGCCTGTACCTCTGCTTCGGACGCGAAAATTCCACTATTGGGAATCAAATAATAGGAATATAGTGCTTGCCCTGGTTTAGATCGATAAGGTAACAATACACCTCTAACATGATCGGTATGAGGGATGAAATCATTCGAATAACCAGAAATATTAAGCAATTCATTTCGGTTGATAGCGATGTTGGCATTGAAACCAAGTTTCCAGTCGCCGAATCTATCATTATATTTTCCCGAAAACTCAAATCCTTTATTCATGACGTTCCCCACATTGGTCGTTGCTCCCTCTTCCATACCAATATGTGGATCCGGATCATTGATCATAATCATTCCGATGGTCTTCTTGCGGTAGTAGTCAGCTGTTAAATTAAACTTGTTGAGCAAGGTAACATCAAGTCCGACATCTAGGGACTCAGAAGTTTCCCAGATTAAATCAGGATTTGCTTGTTTAGCGATAGCAAAGTGTCGAACTAATAAATCATCTGACCCCATAGGTGTCACTGTACCGCTATTCAGAGGTAAGTTATAAGCGTAATGGTTTACAGATTGTATATTACCAATTTGTCCCCAGGAGGCCCTTACTTTCAAATCGTTAATAATGGAGGTGTTAAAAAAAGGTTCGGCAGAAATCTTCCAGGCGGCAGAGGCTGAAGGGAACACATCGGAGCGGTGTTTTTCTAATAATCTAGAAGTCCGGTCTTGGCGGATACTACCACTTAGAAAATAACGTCCAGCATAGTTGTAGTTGACCCGTGCAATAGCCGAAGTCAATGCGTCTTCGTAAACTTCACTGGTTGGTAGCTTAGGAATAGATGCAGCATTGCCAATATATTGAAACCAATCATCTTCGCGCTCAAACCCGACCCCTTCTATATAATAATACTCATATTTAGTAGATTGGGCGGAGTACACGGCTACGGCATCCAGTTGATGCTCGCCAAAGCGCTTGGTATAATTCAACTGTTGATCCCAAATCCAACGATCGGTACGAGATTCGGAATGCTCCAAATAATTATTTCCATCAGAACGACCTATCTCCAAGATTTTGGGATAAAAGCTTTTGAAGGAATAACGATTGATATCTACAGCAAAATTTGATTTAAAAGTCAATCCATCTACTATCGTTACCTTAGCAAAGGCATTACCATTAAGGTTGAGGGTCGGATTTTTTACATTCGGACGCAAGAGCAGGGCTACCGGATTATAAGTGTCCCCATAGGCGGACGAAAAGCGTGCTAAGTCAAATGGAACTGTCCCATGGAATGCCCCCTGATCATCATATACAGGTGCAGCTGGATTCATATAAATGGCATTGATAATGGAACCGCTATAACTGCTTGAGGTATTGGTACCTTGGGCGGCTGTATGATTCACATAAAAATTTTGTCCCAATGTCAAACGGTCAAAAAAGTCGAACTCTGACTTCAATCGATAAGCAAAGCGCTTGTAACCGGTATTGAGTAACAATCCCTCTTTGTCGTGATAACCAAAAGAAGAGCTATACTTAGACTTATCAGATCCTCCCGATACTTGCACGTTGGCATTCAAAATATTTGCTGTTCTAAAAATCTCATTCATCCAATTGGTACGGGTGGTCTGTCCCCATGGATTCAATGTAGGATTATGTCCATCTGAAGGTGCTAACCCATCTCGAGCCGACGCATCATTATAGGCTTGAGCATACTGCCTAGCGTCTAAAGCGGACGGTAGATTGCTCGCATTCTGCCAACCTCTATACAGATCTACATTTAATTTTGGAGCCCCAGACTTACCGCTTTTAGTGGTAATAACGATGACTCCTGAAGCCGCCTGTGCCCCGTAGATGGCTGCTGATGCTGCATCTTTTAAGATGTTCGTACTTTCAATATCATTGGGATTAATCGGGCCTCCGTAATAAGGCACACCATCCACGACGTAGAGAGGCGATTCAGAATTCAAAGTCCCCATACCGCGTATCATAACCGTTGGCATTGCCGCTGGATCTCCACCCGCGGACATGACCGTGACACCGGCTACATTCCCCTGCAGAAGCTCGGATATATTGGTCAATGGACGAGCGACATTTTCAGCAATATTGGGCAAGGAGCTTACTGCGGTGGTCAAATCGCCCCTTTTTTGCTCACCGTAACCAATAACGACAACCTCTTCCAAAGCAGCGGACTGCTCTTTCAATGTAATCAATACCGAATTACTATCTCCTGCCCTGATTGTTTTTATGTTCTCTTGATGAGATTCGTACCCCATCATACTGACGCGAATACGATATTGGACACCGCTATTCAGATCCCGAAGTACAAAAACTCCTTTTTGATCGGTCGATGCATTGGTGACTATGGAACCACCGGCATCCAGTAGTGTGACTGTGGCTCCGACTATCAAAGAACCACTTTGGTCCATGATGGTACCACGCAACTGTCCAGCGGACTGAGCCCAAGATTGGAGGGCCACAAAGACAGATAGAACTGTCAATAGTAATCTTACCTTCATAAGCATTGTTTTGTTTTTCATTTCATTCGGTTCGTTAATTAATAGCTATTGTTATTCGTGAGGCATTTTGATGTGAACAGGAAATAATCACTGGCTCGTCTGTTGTATGTTCTTGACGATAATCGTGTCATTGTCATACGTATAGGTCAATTCATTCATCTGACATACGATGGAAAGCATCACGTCTAGTGTATAATGCTTCTCCAGCTTACCGGTAAAAGATAACCCCGTTAGCGCAGCATGCTCAATGTTGATAGTAGCGCCCTTTAAACGCGCTATCGTAGCAAAAACCTCAGTTAATGGGGTTTGTTCAAATTGTATGCCCTGCTGCACAGGCTCAACATTGACTCTGTTCTTATTTATTGCAGGGGTTTTCTTGACTTTGTCAATCAAGCTATTCAACAATGACGTGGATTTACGCTGATTATCTATCCATAATTCTTGTCCTGGCTGCAAGATTTGATCCTGGAAGGCAAATAAACTACTTTCGGTAGATTTGACTACTACTTTGCCAGAGAGGAGTTTAACGGATAATACATTTTTTAAATGACCATTCACGGTAAACTCCGTACCTAACGCGGTCGTCGTATATCCGTTGGCTAAAACAATAAATGGGCGTAATGTATCGTGTGCGACAGTAAACCTCGCCATTCCGACCAAGGATAGCTTTCGATCGATAACTCCATAGTCTTCCATATACGACACGCTACTGTGGGGATAGACCGCAATTCGCGAGCCATCGGGCATTTTAAACTTAAGCGTATCTATACCGTCGTTGACAAGATTTCGTTCAATTGTATGGGTGTTTTCAAGTCCTAATCCAAGTTCAGAAGGAGACTGTACAGACATCATTAGATAACCAACCACTGAAACTCCCACGATAAATGAGGCCGCGATAGACCAGCCAACTAATGACCTTCGGCGAGTGGGCAACGACTTGACAACACCCATCTTTTCGTGAATGCTTAAAAGTATATTGTCATAGTCTTCTTGCGTATGTAATTCCACATCTGCCGAGCTATTTGTAAAATCCTGATGGAGTTCATCAACCAACAGCTCATCTGGGTTCTCCAGCTGTGATAACAGCTGATGTCTTTCTTCCTTGGAGAGCTTTCCTTTCCAAAACCGATTGATTATATTAAGAATGCGGTGCTTCATCAAAGATAAATACACCAGGCTTCCGAAAAAGGGATGCTTTTTGTGTTAATAAATTATAAACAAATTGATAATCTATAGAGACCTATAGATTCATTAAGAAGAATGTGAGCACTAATGTGCGTTCCACATAGGCTGGATATTGTCTAGCAATATACTCTCTAATACTTTTATTGGATTGTTTGAGGTAGTCGTTTACAGACTGAGGGCTCAATCCCAAAAAATCGGCGACATCTTCTCGAGACCGACCTTCATAACGGCACATCTTGAACACTTCACGTTTTCGCCTAGGCAGCTCATCAACAGCTTCCTCTAAAATCTGCATTTGTGTGGCAAATATTTCTTCCTCAATAGCAGTATCGTCTTCTACACACAATCCCTCCGGGTAGTCGGCAACGTAAGCCAAGGATTCCTTTAGTCTGCTTCTTAAAATGTTGAGTGATTTATTATAACTGACCACAAATAACCAACCACCCACAGGACGATCTACTTTGATTTTATAACGATTCTGCCAAAGCGCAAGGAATACATCTTGTAATACTTCAGTCGCAAGCTCACGATTATCCACTAACTTAAGAATATTAGCAAATACTGGTTTATGGTACCGTTGATAGAGCAAGTTGAAGGCTTTAACGTCACCTTCAGCCATTGCTAAGATTTCATCTATTTCTGTTAGTGCGTTTTTCATCTCATACGATCTATTGGTTGACCTATACTCGTAAAGGTCTCTGAAAAGACTCTTGGCAAATCTATTTAAAAAACAAGCAGCTTAATCCTTTTAGGAGGTTATCAAATTGTTAAGAATATTGGTTACTTATCGTAAATATACAAAAATGATACAGGTTACAAAATATAATCGCCAAGGTCATATACACGACCTTGGCGATTAATCTTTAGACTTTAATTCTATTATTATAAGCTATGTTTGATATTTTATGGCTTTAAAGTGGTTTAATTCTGATGTTACGAAATTTTACCACTGTACCATGTCCGAGAAAAGCGATGTGCCCCGATTGATTGAATACTGCGGGTGAATAACTTTCTTTGGGCAGCTCTTTAACAGCATCCATAAGATTGGTCTTCAAAATCACCTTGCCATTGACGATAATGGTAATAGCATTGCCTTTGGCAATTACTTCTTGGGTATTCCACTCGCCAGGTGACTTCAATGCTCCTCGCTTGGCTGGGGCGATTCCGTAAACAGACCCGTGATATTGATAAGGCTTTAAATCCTTGTACTGTGCATCCTCATTGTCTAATATCTGCAACTCCATACCGCTATAGCCCTTATCATTGTCTACGATATCATGTCGAATGCCCAACCCATTATTTGCGCCTGGCGTCAACAAAAAATCAAATTTCAAGACAAAATCTGTGTATGTGTTTTTACTGTACAGATTACCCCCGATTTCCTGCGAGGGTTTCATAACGATGCAACCGTCTTCTAGGACATACTCCTTTGTATTACCAATCCAAGCGTCCATATTGGTTCCATCGAAAAGTTGGATGAATCCTTTTTCAGTCTTAACATTTTGCGCTTGTATGCTGCCCATAACCAAAGATATACCGCAGACAAACACCCATTTCATTCTATCTAATTTCATTTCTTTACATATTAGTAATAAGATTAAACTACTTTACTTTTTAATTGACTCTCAAAGCTCATCAATGCGGCTGTAGAGGCATGGACTCCAAATGCAACATCGGCAACATTCTTTTGGCCGCTTCGAACTGCATCAAAAAAGTCTTTAAAATGCAAATAATGTGCATCTACATAATTTGTTTGTGCAGAGAAGTGATATTCCTTGTCTGAAACCTTGGAGATGGTTCCGAAACCGGGAATTACATTCAATCTAGCTTCCAGCTTATCAAGTGTGGCAGCGTTTAAAAGCTTCACGTCTACCGTATCCCATGTCACACGCATGCTTCCATTGTTGCCGATGATTTGAAAATTGGTACTGCCCCAATCATTAGAAACACCATCAAGCACATTGGCTCCCAAGGACATTTTAAAATGTTGGGTTTTGCTATCATTTTCATAGTCGAACAATGAGTAGATAACATCAGGTGTATCTCGGCTACCATCCTTATAATACAGTATGTCTCCAT
The DNA here is from genome assembly GCA_000783305.1 of Sphingobacteriaceae bacterium DW12. Classification (GTDB taxonomy): domain Bacteria; phylum Bacteroidota; class Bacteroidia; order Sphingobacteriales; family Sphingobacteriaceae; genus Sphingobacterium. Next base: position 232,966 of record JROE01000002.1, read on the forward strand.
CCGCATATACTCTTTTGGGTCGAGAACTGCCTGTAATATAGTGGACACTGGCAATAACATGGACAAAAAGATCGCCCGCCAAGCCTGTACCATAGTCACTCCAATTGCGCCATGCAAAAAAACGTTGTGCATCAAAGGGGTGCTTGGGAGCATCTCCTAAGAACCGATCCCACCAAATATTTTCCTTGGTAGCACCAACAGGTGGTCTAAATCCATTAAGAGGTGATGGTGGCGCTGAAAATCGAGCGTCTACAAAGTTAATAGGTCCAATGAGTCCACTTTCTACTATTTCCTTTGCTATGCGTGTCCCTACTGCGGATACTCCTTGAGTGCCCATTTGAAAAATCTTACCGCTAAGTTGCTGCGCTTTAATCAACGCTGTCGCTTCAGACCTTTTATGGACGATTGGCTTTTCGCAATATACATGCTTCCCGTTTCGAAGGGCCTCGATTGCGATTTTCTGATGCCAATGGTCTGGTGTGGCAATAATAACTGCATCTATCCCATCGGAACTAAGCAACTTGATATAGTCATTCTCTAGCTGAATATGATTTCCCCATTGTTGTTTTGCTTCATCCAAACGATTGTTAAATATGTCGCATACGGCAACCAATTCAACTCCGGGTATACGAAGTGCGGTATTGGTATCAGCAGTTCCCATCCCTCCTTTTCCAATCAATGCCAATCTAATCGGAGAATCTATAGTTTTAAAATATTTAAAGAAATCGGGATGCACGGTCAAACTGGTTCCTCCAATGGCTATATTATTGATAAATGTTCGTCTATTCATGATAATCAAATGGAATTAAAACTAAGTCATTGTCAGGGTGAATTTTGTTAGTGGATACTTGAATAATCCTTAAGGGAAGGACGTATTTACCGTATTGTGGCTTGCCAGTATTGTCAACCAACTTATCTTTGTATACTTTGAAATCTATTCCAGTATAATTCGCTCCTTTGGCTATGGTCCAATCGCTATAGAGCTCGTAGCTGGCAGTAGGCAAGACAACGTAATTTTCATAACCCGGTTCATCTTTATGAGCCTCGTTGTATTGTTGAATCAAAGCTTGATGATCCTTTGCCAGCTCAACTTTGAAATTCACATCTTGCAAATTTGGATAATTCACCTCCACCTTGGAATAGTAATGTAATATCGCCAGGCTTGAAGATTTGATGCTATTTAAATCGTTAAGAAACCCTGCTTTCGTAAATTGAATATAAGGCTCGATAAGTGTTGGGACTATAACAGTTTGCATCGTCTCTTTCTCATCTAAAGCTGGGTTTAAAAGCGTTACTTCGCAGGGTATAGCCAAGATAGCCGTGGGGTCCTTCTCTTGTTCAGCCTTAAATTTTTCCCCATCCAAAAATATCTCGAATGCTTTTTGATAGTCATCCGCTCCCATATCTAGCGTGCTACTACTCAAACGATACGCAACGGGATCTAGTAATTTATATTCCTTTTGTTGAGCTGTGTTGTAGTCCGTCAACAACTCTGGCTTGATATCGAGCCTTAACTGTGCAGTACGTCCCTTCATACCTGACTTCACGATGTCGATTGCAATAATGGGTTCATTAGAATTAAACACGGTAACAGACTGCAGATCTTCCTTCAAAAGGTATACCCTATCGTCGACCATATTATTTAGCATGGTATTCTCACAGGCAACTAAAACACCTAGTGTAAGAACTGCTACGAATACCATTTTTATTTTCTCAAATATCATTTTCATCTCATTGATTTTATTAATAACTGTTAATCCAGGCATTCCTTCTATATGTAACAATTTGAAAAATTAAAAATTTACCACCCATAATTCTGTGTTATATTCTTCATTTCACTGAGTTGATCTTGATGTAATGGAAAGAAATAGTGCTTAGGTTGAAATACTCTACGACCGGTATATATACTTGTTGTACGGCTCCAAGAACCTTCATATGTAGTTGATGACAGATTGCGAGTATAAAACGGTTCATTAAGTTCTTTTTCGGCAGTCATCCAAGTACGCAAATCGTGGTATCGATTGCCTTCAAAGGCCAATTCGACCATTCTTTCCTTCCGCAGTAATTCGCGTAGCAGATCCTTATCTCCAAGCACCTCTGGATAAGCAGTTTCCAGTTTGGATAATCCACTTCGCTGCCGAACCAAATTGACAAATTTCAATGCTTCGGCTTCATTACGGTCGGTTTTTTCATTGCATGCTTCAGCGTAATTTAAGTAAATTTCAGCTAAACGGTAATAAGGCCAGGAAAACTGTCCCCATTTTCCTTCTTCAATATCATTGGTAGGATCACTCATTCTGCGCCACAGATAGCCTGATTTTACGCAGTCTCCTGTCTGTGTATAGGAAGATGTACCTCCGGTATAAAATGTCACCAACTTCTGCCCATGAAAGGTATTGATCCAATTCATGCCATTGGCCAATATGGATGCATAGAATCGTGCATCTCGTCCAACGTAACTGTTATGTGCTTTGATGGCGGCAAAGTTGTCCAGAGGGTGTACAAAATTTTCAGTAAAACCGGTCTCTACATATCCAGACTGGTCATCAATAATCGGTTCACCATTGGCTTTATATCCAGTGATGGGATAACGTCCGCTGGTTGCCATTGGATAAGTGTCAACCAATTTGAGAGAAGGTGAATATCCGCCATACCCCTCCTTCACCACACGTGGAGGAGCGGCTCGGACATTGTAGCCATATCCATCTGTCACCCATCGACCCCATATTATTTCGGAATTCCATTTATTAAAGAATACGCCCATATACGACTTTATGGCCTTTCGAAAAGGGTCAGACTCAGTATTATCTACATACAAAGCGTATTGATTGAGGTCGATAATATCTTTAGCTGCTTTTGCAGCTAATTCCCATTTGTTGGGATCTGCTGATTGTGGAAATAACAATTCGTTATTTCTATTCGTAAGCCCCACATACAACTTGGCTCCATTAAATAACGGTCTAGCCATATACAGCAATAACTCCGACTTAGCTGCCATCGCAGCACCTTTAGTTATGCGGCCATACCAAGCTTGATCGGTAATCTGGGTAGGCAACCCTTGTATTGCCTTATCGAATTCAGAAACAATAAAATCGACATTGACATTAAGTGGATGTCTATCAACTTCATCTGAACGAAGTAAGGGATCGACTTCAGTATCTCCGCCAATAAATACTGGGCCGTAACGTCTCACGAGGCAATAATAGAAATAGGCACGTAAGAAACGAGCTTCAGCCTTCATCGTATCTTTGGTTTGTTGGCTGATTTCTACATTTTTGTCTACGTTGTTCATAAAGATAGTGGCCTGTCGAATTCCTCTATAATTGTGTGTCCAAATATGATAATCGCCTGTAGTTGGACCCCAAGAACCATTATTAATATTAATCCAAGGAACCCAAGCCAACCAAGAAAATAAGGCTTCGTCACTTAAAGGTACCATACCGCCTTCCCCGCCAATCATATCATTTTCACTTGGGAGGTAGCCATAAACCTGCGCGAGGTATGCTTCGGTCGTTTGTCGCTTATTAAAAACCTCCTCCATGGTCATTTGGTTTTGAAGTTCGACTTCTAAATATTTGTCGCAAGACCCCATTAAGATAAGGGTCAACATGCAACATATCGTATGTATGAATCTATTCATCTCTTTATTGATTATAATATGATATTCAATCCAAAATTAAACACGCGCATCTGTGGATATATACCACCATAAGAGGTATCTAACTCGGGATCCCAAAGCTTGAACTTACTGAATGTAAGAACATTGAGCCCCTGTGTGTATAGTCGAACAGTAGAGAGCTTGACTCGTTCAGTAAGCCGCTTTGGGATGGTATATCCAACCTCCAAATTCTTCAACCTAAGAAAACTCATGTCTCTTTGCCAATAAGTTGAGGCCTGAGCATTGTTGCTTACACCAGTCATCGAAAGTCGAGGGTATTCCGCATTGGGGTTGGGGTTGGAGGTAGTCCACCTATTATCTGCTACATCGGAGTAAATCTGTCCATACACCAAAATATTACCACTCTGTCCGTAAAGCGGCCCTCCACCAATGATACGCGTCACGTTGGACACTCCGTGAAAGAATGCAGATACATCTATGCCTTTCCATGAAGCACTGGCACCAAAACCATAATTGATTTCCGGGATATGTGCATCTCCAATGGCGATATTATCGTATGAATCTATTACTCCATCACCATTGATGTCTTTATACTTAATGTCTCCGGCTCGTACATTACCAAATTTCTGTACTGGACTATTAGCGATGTCAGCGTCTGACTGAAAAAGACCTAATGCAACCAATCCTCTTTGTTGATATAGACGTTGCCCTACTTCGGTCTGGTAGCCCCAAATTGGAGTAGGTCTATCGTCAAATAATTTCTTGTTGCGATTATAGGTGAAATTTCCACGACCTTGAAATACAAAGTCTCCACTTTGATGGGTAAATTCCAATGAAGCATCTACACCCTTATTTTCCATTTTACCTAGATTGACATATTGCTTTACATTCACCCCTACTACGGAAGGAACACTTTCTTGCAAAATGTATATGCCCTCTCTTTTCTCGGAAAAATAATCAGCATTGATGGTCAGCTTATTGAACATACCTAATTCGATACCAATATTTCTTTTGAGTGCGCTTTCCCAAGATACGTTCGGATTTCCAGGGTGTCCCGTTGCGATTCCATCACGCCATTGCTGTCCAGTACTTCCAAAGTGATAGCCTCCTGTTGATGCCATCTCGGAATTGTAAGCAAAACGTCTATCACCTCCAATTTGATCGCTTCCAATCTCTCCCATAGACCCTCTGATCTTTAGTAAATTGACTGTTGATAAAAGGGGTTCAAAAAACTGCTCATTACTGATGATATACCCCAGCGCTAGGGATGGGAAAAAGCCGAATCGTTTAGTAGGTGCAAAGTTTTCAGAACCATTGTAGCCAAAGTTACCCTCGATAAAATATCGATCCATAAAGGAATAGGTGACCCGCGAAGCTATCCCCATATTCCTATAGGGGAAAGCTGCAATATAATCTCCGGGAAAACTATTGGTGCGTTGTCTCATAGAGAATAAAAACAGCCCGCCGACACGATGCCTTTCAGCAAAGAGATTTTCGTAAGTTAGAGACGATTCAAAATTGATCGTCCTTTCACCTCTATTTGAACGTCCTAATGACAGATAATCACTTCCATCCGCATTCTTGTGTAAAATCAGATTACCTTCACTGTCTCTTCCGGTTGCGTAATAAGTCGCTGGATTTTTACGTTTGTCTAAAGTTGACCCGTTGAAAGCATCCCATGAGAACTTGACGTTTGCTTTCAATCCTTTGGTGACGAGATTGGAAAAATCCTGTGTCAACCCGACTAAAGACTGGGCATTGTTCCAAAAATCTTCGGAGAAACCGGTGCTATTCAGCGCGTAATAAGGATTCTGCCCAACCAATGGCTGCGCATGTGTACCGTCTGAATATTGGGTCGGAATGGCAATCGGTGTGGTATGCAAGACCATCTCATACATGGCACCCATGTCTACACCCAATCGGTTTTTGGTCTCGTACTGGTTGGAGAGATTCAGACTCAACTCCGTAGAAGAAGAAAGTTTAATATCTAGATTGGATCGAAAGTTAATTTTGTCATAGTTGACAGATGGATCATAGTTGGGCGATTTTTGAGGTTTAAATATTCCATTCTCGGATAAATAAGATCCTGACACATAATATTTAATAAAGTCACCCCCGCCAGTCACATTAACATTCAGGCGATCATTGGTCGTATTATTTTTAAAAATTTCATGCATCCAATCCACATTGGGATAGATATCAAGATCGACCTTATTAACATATAAATCTTTTATCTCCTGAGGAAAGGGTATTCTGGAAGAGCTCTCAAAATTGATGTCGTTATAATAATCTATCCATTGGGATGCAGACGCAAGTTTGGGCAAACTTGTAGGTCGCAAGACGCCACGTTCTACCCGCGCATTTATAATTGGTTTACTCATTTTTTTACCACGCTTGGTCGTGACAAGTACAATACCATTGGCACCTCTAACGCCGTATACCGCTGTAGCAGTAGCGTCTTTTAAAATCGAAAAGGATTCTACATCTTCTGGATCCACTAAATCTAGCGGCCGTTCGATTCCGTCAACCAAAATCAGAGGTCTATTGTTAGCACCGAAACTACTAACACCTCTAATCCAGAATGCCGCTCCAGTACCTGGTTCGCCAGACCCCTGCACTGATACTATCCCAGCCATCTGTCCAGCTAAGCTACTGCTGATTTTGGTCACGGGCACTTTTAGTTTATTTGGAGATAGGGTCGTAATAGCGCCTATAACACTCGCCTTACGCTGCGTTCCGAAAGCAACGACAACTGCTTCGTCCAAATCATTGACACTTGCTTGCAGACTTACATTAATCTCATCGGCAGCAGCAATCCTTACTTCTTGAGCAGTAAAACCCACCAATGAAAACAATAATGTTTTATGGTCTTGGTCTATATCGAGCTTATAGTGGCCGGCCTTGTCTGTAGTGGTACCTATAGTGCTCCCTTTAATTGTGACAGTAACTCCCTCCAAAGCCTCCCCTCCCGGCCCACTAACCTGCCCTGAAATACTTCTTTTCTGTTGAATCGAAGTCGCTAAAGCAATGGTTTTTGAAGGCAGCTCTTTCCGTTGTTTGATAAAGACAGTATTCATCTTCAATTCATAGGTCAAACCACTTTCTGAAAGCAATTCGTTTAAGACCTCTCTAAAGTCCTTCTTACTTGCTCGGACACTTAATCTTTTATTCTTCTTAATTAAGTTACCATTATACAGGAAGTCGTATGATGTCTGACGTTGAATCTCATCAAGAATATCGATTAGAGCTCCATTTTTTATATTCAACGTCACTTCCTGGCCGTACGTTGATGCCTTAACTTGCATCATCGTCATTATGAGTATTGCTATTAATACTTTCATCCACATCAGTGCTTTTATTAAGATTTTTCGTCTAAACAAGCAATTATTATTAATCCTTTTATACATTTGTACTCGTTTGGTGTTAATTGTTTCACAATCAATTAGTCATTCATGCACTAAACATTTTCTGTCGGGAGTGTTGGTAGCACTTCCGACTTGTTTATTTTCATAAAAAAGTTTACATAACAAGGACCCTCCCATCCTGAATTTTAAATTTACAATTTGAGATTTCTTCTAGTTGCCGCAAAAAATCGGACAACTTATTGGTTCGTTTTACCATACCGACTATAGGGGCTGAGGAAGTGGTTTGAATGGAAAAACCTTTGATATCATACCAACCTTGAATCTTGAGTAACACGGTCTCCATATCATCGTCACTGAATCTAAAATAGCCCTCCCGCCAAGCCAATACTTCTTTAATATCAGCCTCACTCACGGTAATCTGCTGACTCCGAGTGTCAGACTGAGACTGCATACCCGGCAGAAGGGTTTGCTTAGTAGTTCCGTTGCTGACAGTCACTTTACCCTGTACCAATGTGGTGATAATCTTAGTATTATATAAATCAGGTGCAATATTAAATTGAGTACCCAAAACCTGTATATCGGTATTTTGAGCGTGAACTATGAAGGGCCTACTAGCATCGTGGGACACTTCGAGATAAGCTTCTCCATGAAGTGTCACCTCACGCATATTTTGATGGAATTGAGAAGGATAGGTAATACTAGCTCCCGAATTGAGGTATACTTTAGTCCCTTCTGCTAACTCAAGTATAGATGCTGTGCCTTTGGGGCTAAGAAAGGTGTGCTGCGTTTTTTCACTTCCCCCTAGGTCATTAATCTTATACAAGACATGTCCAGCACTGTCCTTCTTGATGTGTATACCCCCTTCACGCAAGGTCTTCAGTTCGGTCTCAGCCACGGTATATTGCTTACCGTCGCCTAGCGTCAAGACAGGTCGACTTTCATCAGGTAATACAATCTCATTTTTAAATTGTTGATGTGTATCGTTGGAGAATAATCTTAAAAGAAAAGTAACAGAAAGGAAACATACTACAAGAGCTGCCGCGGCTAAGCCCAGCTGCCTTACCCCTATTCGCCGAGTATTTAAATTGCTTTGTGTATTGATCTGGTGCTTTTGAATGCGATCGGACAAGGAACTTAACACTTTACTTTTATTGAAAAGCCCTTCTCCTATTTTACTATCTTGATGCTTAAGTGCTAAATCATCAATTATGGAAAAGACGATTGACTCATCACAGTCTTCTAATAAGCTTAATAAATGATGTAATTCATCCCTGGAAATGTTATTTTCCGCATATTTAATCAAAAGAGATTTAAGCGTTTCGTTCTGCATAATTTGGTCTTTGGATATGGACGGTGCCGCGAATAACTCCTCCATTTAAGACAGTACACCGAAAGCGAAAAAAAAGACTAGTCAAAATCACTATTTTTTTATTAAAACTTCACATAAAACAATAAACAATTGATAATCAGCAAATAAAAAAAGGAGAGAATTTAAATTCTCTCCTTTTTATAGGCAAATTAAGGACGATTCTATATTACACGATAAGTAATATGATTAATTTGGCACAAAAGTCAAACTATGAGAACCTTTCTTGGGTGAGCTCCATATTTGCCATAGCTCCAGCTATATTACCGCTACTCACGGCATTGGCCACAGAACGCATCATGTTAGTACTGTCTCCACACGCAAAAATGCCTGGAATCGTTGTCTTCTGATGGGCATCTACTTTTATGTATCCTTGCTCATTAAGTTCACATCCCATCGATTCCGGGATTAAGCATTGCTGCTCAAAGGGAACGGCTGCATATATGGCATCAAAAGGTAGCAGTGCATCATTTTCGAAGAGCAAATGGGTCGCTTTTCCGTCTTGATGGATAACTTTTGTAATTTTGGATTGAAAAATGTCGATTTTGTGCTTTTTAAACCTATTCATCTGCTCAACGCTAAATTCAGCTTGTCCAGACGTCAATATAGTCAATTCATCCGTCAAATTATGCACCAAGGAGGCAAGGTGAACAGCTCTCTCTCCATTGGCAATAAGACCTGTCCTCTTGTTGCGAAATTCGTATCCATGACAATAGGGACAATGGATAACTGATATACCCCAACATTCGGCAAAGCCCTGAACGTCTGGCATTTTATCGAGTATACCAGTTGCAAAAAGCAATTTACTGGAATTAAATATTTTTCCAGAAGCAGTCTCTATTTCAAAACCAAAATCAACGGACCTACCACTCGTTACCAAATCGTCACGAAAACTAACAGTGCTATACTGTTGCACCTGTTTCTTAGCAAGCCTAGCAATCCCAAGAGGTGTGTTACCGTCTTGGGTTAGAAAATTATGGGAATATGGAGTTTGTCGATTACAGGGCTGCCCGCTATCGATTACAAGTACGTTTTTGAGTGAACGTCCCAAAGCCATGGCTGCAGAAAGACCCGCATAGCTTCCTCCGATAATAATTATGTCGAATTCAGTGTTGTGTACCATCATTAATTATCCAAATTAAATAGCCAAAAAAGCAGTCTCTAGCACAGAAAGATTTCCTTTCCTCTCGTGTGACACAAAGGTATAGAAAAGGAAATAAAAAGCAACCAAGTTGCAAATAGATGAATTAATTTGACTTAAAAATGAGGAAAGGCTACCTTTTCAAGAAAAAATACATAACCAAAATATGTAAAAGGTCTCGGCTAATTGGGTTTTTACGCATATGTTTCAGTGCTTGCGCCATATGGTTCTTGACCGTATTCTTGGAAAGATTGAGCTTTTCAGCAATCTGCTGATGAGAAAGCCCGTCTAGCTTACTCAAGGTGAATACAATTTGTTGTTGAGTAGGGAGTTGGGAAACATAGGACTCAAGCTCTAGCGACAACTCTTTTCGATCCAACATTTTATCTGCCTCTTCTGCATAAAGATCAATATGACAGAGCAATCTTTCAAAAGCAGATTTCGAGCGTTTTAAGCTTCTCAATTTATTAAGTGCTTCTCGCTTTGCTAGGACATACAAATAAGGCCAAAGCTCAGAATTATGATCTACAACAGCTCTTTGAATCCATAATTTAAAAAAAACTTCCTGAACAACGTCTTCACTCCATCCTGTATCTTTCAACAGAAAAAAGGATAGATCAAAGACACGATCGGCATATCTACTATACAGCGTACCTAAAGCAGACTCATTATCCAGATTCATCTCGATAATCAACTCGCGGTCCGCCTTCGCATTATTCATATTCAAATGTAAGTTAGGTTTAGGTAGTGCAATCCAAACGGCTGAATTGTGTATCGACAATCCCCATCAAGCCTAACAAGTTTAAGACATTTTTTGATTAAGAACGAATAATTTGAAAGAATTTAACACAAATACTGTTTTGTTATTTTTCAACCAGCTGGGCACAATGCGTCACAACTAGCGAGTTTAGGAGAAATAGACTTATGATATTTAACAACTGTGTATACGAATTGCATCCTAATCAAATGATGCAAAAAGGAAGGCCAGATGTGTTTCGACATTTCAATCGTATCCAAATTGCAAGTATCCAAAGAAAGAAGGTGCGTGAAATTGGGGCTCCTGTAAAGCGATAGGACTCCAAGAGATGAAATGTGGAACCGCTAATTTATCTCCGCATTTATAAAAATTGGCCTTGACAACTTTACCATCTAATCGTTCAATTGTATGTTTAAAGAATGTCGAATAGGGTATGACCGCGGCAAGCTCCCACGTCACCGGTCCTTTCCTTTCTTCAAAGGGCTGCGTCCCCAGAGAGGACCAGCGCTTTACGTTTGTCAATATATTTGGCCCTGCAAATGTTCTATTTCCTGGTGTTCCACTCTCAATTAAGAGCTTTCCAATACAATTGAACTCCAAATTGTAATATAGATCATTTGACGAATCTGGTTGTATAAAAAATTCAACACAGGAATCCTCCCATACGCGGCCATTGTCTAAACTTGTCTTTGCTCGAACACTTTGTTCGACTACCGTAAAATGTAGTATTATACCAAAGTCGCTATAAGCAATCCTAAATTTTACATCGGGTCGATAGGGATATTCGGGCCAATTAACATTGGATATTTGATGATATTCTAAATGGGTTTCATCAAAAACTCTAGGAATCATTGATGGGTCTGCTATATGCAAATCCAGTTTGTCTACAATCAGCTTTTTTGGTAGTTGTTGGGCCTCGGCATGGAGTCCCAACAAACAAATCAGATTAACCCAAAAGGATAATTTCTGTTTTTTTCTTAGTAATGTCATCCCTTCCTTTCTATGATCTTTTCGTGCCATCGTTATTTACAAGCACAGGATCGACATTCCATCCCGATAATATACCACCGTAGAAATAAAAAGTCACCCAAAACTGTTTGTTACTTACTTGTTCGGTAACGATATAACGATGGGTTACATCATAAGTCTCTACTGCCGTAAATTCTGAAAGAGCAATTTTCGGCAAGTTATCGTTCACTTGAGAGCTGGCAATAAGTTGCTGAATTCGGGCTTGAATCAAACGCATGACTCCTTCTTTTTTGAAGGGATCGATTTCGAGCTTCTTATTTCCAAGAACGGGCATCATCCCATTATTCGCGGCTCGTTTTGCTCGCGCACTGTCCGTGTAAGCTCTAAATTGTTGCTTGATTTTTGGATCTCGTAAGGTCTTGACGGTAAAAATCGATATTCCCTGTGCGCCATTATCCAATGCAGCATCCATAGCAGCAAACATCTCCGGCCCATCTATGGCCATCAATCCACAATATAAGGTTGTTCTTTCATTTTTGTCTTTGACGTTCTCCATGGTACAATCTTCGATGAAGCTCTTATCTTCGGTATAGAAACTACTATACACCATTGGAAATACGATATCCAGATTCCATTTACCCCAATCCTGACGAACCATCCTGGAGGCCATCTTCGGGGTAGGAAATGGTGAAGCTGCCATCTTTTTTCCATGTTTGTGCACAACGTCTGCAATCATATTTGCAACCTCTGTTATCTGATCGCATCTAAATTGCCTCCATTTCAAATCCGTTGATGGGTCCTTTTGCGCTCTAGGATCATAACCATACTGTTCCTTGAACATCCGTATTGCTTCTGGATGGTATCCATAATCCCAAGCAGCATATTCCCGATCTTGGACAATATCATATTTAGGCCATAAGGTGGTTGGCAAGACCACATCTACATATCTGTGATAGTCAATAGCAATCCCTTGGAGTCCTTCTACCTTACAATAGGAGGTTATCTTTTCTTTGATATACTCACGCACTTCAGGTAATACCGGAGACAAGAATTTATAATAACCCACATAAGCTGTAGTATCTGCTAGACTTTTTCCATTTCTATTCACGCTGAACCATTCGGGATGCTCTTTTAATATTTTCTCACGATCATGCTCTAAGTTCATCGTCCACAACCAAGCGTATACTGCTATTCCATATTTCTGCGCAATAGGAATTGCTACTCGATAATCATCAGGAGTGGGTGCATTCAACATTACGCCGTCAATCCCTAACTCATGCATTTCATGACAAATGGAATCAAAATTATTACCTGGTTTATAATCCAACCAGGTCCAAAACATCGGATATTCTTGAGAAGGGGATTCCTTTTTTAGATTGCATGAAGTAAATAAAAAAGCGAAAACCAATAACACGGCAAAGCGCTTTGTTGATAGGGTCCGAATAATCATGATGTGTTTGTTTAGATTTTAAGTTTAATATTATATTTCTCGAGCAGGCCAGCTGTAAAAATAACGAACCAGGAAAAAATCAAACAGTTGAGCAGACCAATTGCTCCGTGAGCTACACTTTGGGGCAATGTCAGACTGCCTAGTGAGGCGATAGCGTAGAAAACATAGGGGATTAAATAGGTGGTTAACGTGGCAGTACCAGCTGGTTTAATATACGTAAACCATCCCGTCCATTTCTTAGCGACTAGTAGGTCCATGAGGACGTAAAGCAATATAGCAATAGCTACAACATAAAAAAACCAGGGAGGGGTGGCGCCAATCTTAGATATAATCCAATAGTTATGCGCCACAAATCCAACTATAGCAGAAAGTAGTGCCGTTACAGATAATATGATCCATATCCGAGGTTTTGGCTGATCAACGAAACGAGCTAAGGACACGGATAGCATCACGCCCGCCATAGCAAAAGCCGGTAACACGCCATTTCCAATGTGGAAAAGCGAAATAAATCCATCTATAAAATTGCCTTGAGGCAAGTTGAATATGCTCAAACCGCCAAGCTCTTGACGCATTGGCGTCCTAAAAAATGCGACAGCCAATAAAAAAAACAAGGCCGCCCAAAGATACCGCACCTGGCTTCTAACTAATACATATATGATAGAACAACACGCATACGCAAACCCAATCATTCCCAAAATACCCCATTTAGCACCAAATATAGCAGCATCAGAACTACGAAATGTAATCGCTAAATAACATAGAATAGAAACTCCTATCCCTTTTATTAGGAGAATAGCATATTTATTTTTGAAATTGACTTTTGTATAGTCATTCCAGACAGCCAAGAATCCGAGAACCATCAAAATCCAATACACTCCAATGGGATACGGAACAGATACAGCCAAGCCAGACTCAGAGTTGCCGATAAACACTCCCATCATCAATAGCGCAAAGGTACGTCCAAATATATGTGTCAATGTCGATTCTACACTTAGTCCTTTCGCAATTCGACGCTCTATAGCATAAGGAATAGATAGTCCAACAGCAAAAAGAAAACAAGGAAACACCACATCGGCAAGTCCCATAAAATCTTCTCCATACGCAGCATGTTCTAAGACATGAGGCACATCACTAATCTTCCAGAAATCATTCACAAAAATCATAACAAACATGGTAAAAGCCCGTAACATGTCAATGGCTAGATTCCGTTGTTTATAAAATGTATTGTCCATGGTGATCATAATTCAGTAGCTGTATAATCAAAAACATCAAATGTTCTGCGATACGTATATATTCTTCAGGTTTATAATAAAAGAATACCGGAAAGTGCAAATTGACATTGCGGCTTTCCGGTACAATATAATAAAAATTTAAAAAGTACTCTTATAAATCAAAATCCACTTGATCAATCTGTATTTTCTTTTAACCACTTTAATCTCCTTTGGTCGGGAAGATGTCGTACTGAGAAATGTTCAAATGTCGCCTCAAAACCATTTCCATCTGGACAGGCCGCCATCATTCCAACCATCACAGGCGTATTATCTTGTAAGTATGCATTGCGCATCATGATATAGTTGATATCGTCAAAGGAATAAAACACTTCAACAGCGTCCAAACGTCTAACGGCTTTTATCCATACAAAAGGGATGGGCTTTTCTAAGCTAATAATACTCCAATCACTAGTTTGATGGGTGACTACCGTACTCAAATTGAACTTTCCATCCACAAACTCGATTCCAGCTTTGATGTAATTTTCCTTATCAATACGTAACATGAGGCCCATTTGATCAAAGCGGGCCTTATAACCGCCCGTTATTTTGACTTTAACCTCAAACTCACCACCATACGTGGCGTAGTAAAACGGTGCATCATCAACGGTGAACCCATAATGTGAAATACGCCAATAGTCACTTTGGGGTGTTACAAACATGCTGAGGACATTATCTTTTACTTCCCATTTTGTTGGTTCATTAAACCACTGTAACTTATTCAGATTTTGAGCCTTCGCAATTTGGAGGCAGGTCATTACTAGGAGACCTAATATTAATTTTTTCATTTTATTGTATTGAAAATAACCATGTGATTTTTACATTAGCAAAGGTATATTAGCACCTATTAACAATCAATACTGATAAATAACCATTTTTATGGTATGAAAGATATCGCCAACATTCTAAATAATAAACTTCTAAAGCAGATTTTCGATAACCTTTCTGACTCGACAACACAGCTTTCACAATGTCAATATATTGCACAGCTATATGCGCATGTGGAGAATGCAATCGCAGTGCTCAGTGATTTAAAAAGCAATAAGAGCTATATATACAACGGCGGAATAGCCGCGACTTTGGGAATATCAGAAGATGTAAGCACTACAAAAATTGATTCGATATGGGAAGAAGAAATTCTAAATCGAATCCATCCAGACGACTTAATATACAAGCATATGCTGGAACTACAGTATTTTCATTTTCTAAAAAACATACCTATTGCTGACCGCTATCACTACCATGTGGTCAGCAATCTGCGCATGCGCAATCAATCCAATCAATATGTGACTGTACTTCACCGTATGCTTTATATACGTAATTTGCCAAATGGCAGTATATGGCTTGCCTTGTGCTTATATAATTTTTCGCTCTCAGCCGCGCAGACAACGCTCTATGAAGGATATATTGTCAACACAATCACTGGACAGGTAATCAAGTCTGAAAAACAAGAGAATGGTAATCTCTTATCGAAAAGAGAGATGGAAATCCTGCAGCTTATTAAAAATGGGAAAAAAAGTAGGGAAATCGCCAATATTTTGTCGATTAGCTTGAACACAGTCAATCGACATCGGCAAAACATTCTTGAAAAACTACGAGTTGGCAATTCAATAGAGGCTTGTCGTATTGCAACTACGCTTCATTGGCTACCGTCTTAGCATATTTTCCAAGACTCAGATCAGGGTAAATTCTTCTATTTTTTTGGCCGCATACCTTAAAGTATGTACTGTTTCTCCAGGCCTACGACTCGCTATCAACGCTTGGCCTAAATCTAGTCTGTAAGTCTTCAAACAGGATTTGATACTTGATATAGCCTTATCTTCATCTACGACATTGCAAAATATATTGAGTTTCTTATTTCCAATATCATGTCCGTCCACCTCCCCCAGTCCATACCATCCTAAATGCTGATTTAGATATTCCGAAACTTTTTCTTTCAGCCAAAGGTCACGCTTACTGCCCATCGCACTCTTCAACGGATATTGTACAACGACAGAAACCAATTTCTCAACAGGAAAATGCGCATAATCTTCGGCCAAGGCCCTATTCTCAAAATCGTGTAATAGACTTTCCAATTCAGAGAAATGATTGAGCTTAACAGATTCAATCTTACCTTGATATCCAACTTTTCCATTATGTACGAAACAACAAAATTGAGATTCATCAAACCAAATTTCCCTGTATATTAATTGGTTACAAAGGTTTTGCTTATAAAGCTTTATCATATCCACAATATTTTCTTAAAAGATAGCCGAAATAACAAATAAAACATCCTACGTATACATCCTGATAACAAAAAAAGAAATAACACAGTATCGAGCTCAAAGGATTTCATCCTCCATTATATGAGCAATCCCTATACCAGACAAAGGTGTTGAGCATTGCCGGCACTATGAAATCAAATATCGTAAAATAGAACTAGACGGTCATTGTTTCGAAATCCCTATAGGTAATGTGTGTAAAACTTAATTCAAGAAAACTAATGGTGATTATTGTTTTATATTATCAGTGACCCTTCCACATAATCTGCGCGTGAAACAGAATGGTCCTATCTACCAAATTATAATCGTTATCATAAATCGGATTATAGAAAACCACGTATAATGGTCTATTTATATTTTGCAAAGCAACCTGTTCTTTGCTCTCGAGAACATCAAGCTTTGCTACACTTCTTTTGGCAATCCATTGGGATGCTGTTCCTTTCGCATCCTTATCGAAGCGATGATCACCTGGATTACTATAATACCAATAGCTAGGGGCATCGTTACTAACACACATAATCTGTTCAGGATTGAATAGCGCATCGGCCATTCCAGTATTTTCGAACCAAGTGACCTCTAAATCCGCTTTTTGTATTGCAGACAGATACACATCTTCATCGAAAGTCGCTCCAATCAAAAAACCTTCTAGCTGATTAGCCGTTATCAAAAATGTAAAGGGAGACTTTTGAAGTTGGTATCGATTTTCTTCAGCAGCTACCTTTTTCTGCCCTTGTAGAATCGATACGGTCAACTGCTGTCCATGTACCAATAAACTACTTCCAACAAGCACTAGGGCTATTGTCATCTCTTTAATCGATCTCTTCATTTCTTTTTTCTTCATTTATTTCCATATCGTGTTCCTTGGCAAATGTCGACCATTGCTCATATTTTGTTTGATCGGCATAAGTTGGATGAGTTTTGTAGTAAAAAAGTAACCGTTCTAAAGCATAAAAATATCGAGCATAGGCCATCGATTTCTCATAAAAGTCAATTGCCTTTTTAGCATTATGCTTTACCCCATATCCATGATCATAAAGAATACCGTAGTAAATATGTGCATAGGTCTCCTCATAGTCCTTCCTTAAGTAACGTTGTAGCGTTGTGTAATCTTCCTTCTTGTAATAAATCTCGGACATATTCTCTAAACTGGAATAACCTTTTTTTTCAGATTTTTTGTAATATTCGAGTGCCCTATCATAATCCTTGTCAACGAGATTGCCATAAAAATATAAATCGCCAAGATTGCAAAGTGCTAAACCACTGCCTAAGGTTGCGGCTTTTTCATAAGAAATTATAGCGAGCGCTGTATCTTGGGAGTAGCCTATTCCATTTTGATATAAATATCCAATATCGTTCCATGCGTTTGGATAATCCTGTAAGGCTGCCTCCTCATAGTGCTGCACGCCTAAAGGTATATCCTCAAACTCTGGATCCGTCGTATAAATACTCCCCAATTCAAAGGCCATGCGTGCATTACCACGTTGAGCGCCGATAGTATAATGTTGGATGGCAGATTTCACATCCCCAGCTTTGGCATGTGCCCTACCTTTTTGATATAATGTGTCGTCATCAAAATATGTCTCGAATCCGTATCCCATTCGTTGGGTCCATTGCTTATAGTAATCTAGGAAGTAACGTTGATCTTCCTTTCTTAGATTATATGCATTTTCATGCAATGCCCCCATCTGTCCATCCTTGACTTCACAAAGCTGCCTATTGTTATCCAACACCCACATTTTATTGTCGGAAAATAGGCAGAGTAGCTGTGAGCTATAATCCATTGGCTGGCATATAAAATCATATTTGTCGCTCAAGACCTTCATTTTTTGATCAAAATACTGCATACCGTCCACAAGGGTGATACGCAGTAACTCAAGGTGACAGTGCTCTATTTTCCTATGTTGCTGAGATATTGGAACCAACCATCGGTCTTGTAAAGCATGATATACGCCGTAGGCTCCGCCTTCGACAATAACGAACACATCGGGCATATAATTACATAAGGCGTCTATATTCACTTTTTCTATCTCATGACCAGCCAATCTGTCTTGCTCCTGTTGAACATCATATAGATACCACTGCTTCTGTTTTATATAGGCAATACTATTATAATCAGGTAATACAACAATGTCATCGATTTCTTCTGCTAAGGTGGTGCCGTTAGGACGTAAAACACTTATTTTCTGTTGGTATTTGTTAGGTGATACCCAATAATATCCTAACGAAATCGGATGCAAGACATCTTCTAGATATGCGCCTAGATAAACACCGTCCAGATTGTAATACCGTCTTTTGCTAGTACCTCCATGCCTAGTTAGGATTAAATCGGGATATTCGAATTCAAATGGAAATTCAGAATCTTCTCCAATTATCCGCTCATTTTTAACATTCAATAGGTGATAATTTCCACTTCTTTTTACATTAAAAAGACCTCCGTATAACTTGGCCTGCTCGTCATGTTGAGCAGGAATACTCCATTTGCCACTATCGATATGGAGCACTCCCCATTGACTGTCTTGCAACGCTTCACCATATAATTGTCCATCAATCCTAAAAGCATCACAAGCGTCGTGATACTGACACGGAATAACCTCCACCCCATTGTCATTGAGATAGCCATAGCGTCCTTCATTTTGTACAACAGCTATTCCGTATTCCGTAAACTCATAAATATTTTCATATGTAGGTGGGACTAGCACGTTGCCTTTGCTATCTTTTAATCCCCATAAATCGTCTTGTTCAAATATTTCAGCGCTGCTTTCTTTGTAAGCGTCTTCATTCCAATATCCCAATCCGTAGTCAATCCAATCCGTTTGTAAGATTTCCAAAAATGATGTATGCCCAGATCTCAAGACAATGTCGTTCAACAGATTAATATCTCTAGAAGATATAGCTAGATTATAAAATTTAGTTTTCTCCAAAATTTCCGCTACCCAGTCTTTCGCCTGATCCCGGTGCCTTTCATCATTCATATTGAACACGTCCGTAGCATCCATCATTAGGGTATTAAAGGGAAGATTTTCCAAAAATCCGAACATCTTACTAATGGCCGCCTCATACTTCTCTTGATGATGAAGCTGATAGGTATCTCCAAGGAGATTATAGAACGTTCTTAATCTGCTTATGCCTTCTTCCTTGTCAAAATATAGCAGGGTGCCCTTATTCCTTGGATTACCTGAGAACAAAGGAATTAACAATTCTGGTATCGCATAATTCCATTCGCCAAGGTAATGGGGGAAATTGTCTTTACTCTTATAATCTATATTGTAAGTATAAATTCGATGTGCCATGGGGATCGTTTTGTACTTGTAAAATAAAGCAAAAATAACAGTATGGGCTATCCCTGCTATCCGCTATTTTTTCACCAATGGCTCTCTTTTGTCTCGGGGGAATATACATGTAGATATGAGCCCAACTATAGCAAAGGATTGTACATCTCCAATTAAAGATCAGTCACAAGATATTGTATGGGATACCTCACCTTTCGGACTCCACACCCGAATTATCGCCGATTTCCCTCCCATAGCCGCATTGCCTTTTCCTCTACTGTAAGCCATGTCCCATTTTTCTGCTTTCCAAATAAGCTTCGAAAATCATAAGAATCAAAATTACACTGCAGTAACTGGTGGTAATATTGATCCATATACTGCGAAAAACGTTGTGCAAAGGTCTGATCCGTCCAATCCTGATCATACAATTCGAAATGGCCTATTCGGTGTAAGATTTCACTCAGCTCGTCAAAGGAAATATCATCTACTTTAACTGCGTCTGGCAGTGCTATGCGAAAGACCAATACCTCTATACCCTCCTCTTCCCACCATTCGATAATGTTGTAGGGTGTCATATCCTTGCCTGTAAGCTCTTGAAGGTGGCTTACAACATTTTGATAACCTATGGAATGAGGATCACCATGATCATCTACCAGCTGGTTATAATCTTGGATTAATTGCAAAATTTCAGGATAACGTTCTTCAGCAATCTCCAAATTAGGAGTCAATATAGGTCGCAAAATATTGTTCGAGTTCATAGGTATTGTGTTATGAGGAATAAAAAGAACGTCCTGTACTCTTGCAATCTACAGAAATGAATATATCAATTCGCAGTAGATTAAATGAAAAAAACAATTTTTCAAATCCCTGCTTCCAATTATATGTAGAAAGCTGGTCACTGTAATAAACGATCTAATGTGCTATCGCATTTCTTTCAAAAGTCAACTGATCCATTATAGAATGAGGGTCTTAGCTTGCAAAAAATTAAAAATCACCCTATCAACAGGTGAAATTATATTAAAATGTGTGGAGTCCAGATAACCAATTTCTGCAATCTCCGAAGCGGCTGTCAATTCACCTGTATACTCCGCTAGATAGCAGCTCATCTTAACATTGACGTTCTCATCATGATTTGCAGCTTGTGCTTCAAAAGCTCCTATATATTGCAAAGAGGAGATCGTTAAGTTCACTGTTAACTCCTCCTTTATTTCACGAGTCAGTGCTTCTACATCATTTTCCAACCGTTCCCGTTTGCCTCCCGGAAGAAACCAAATTTCGGAATCCCTTGAGCGTGTGCTCAACACTTTACCATCCTTTATGAATATCCATGCAAGCTTATCGATAGTTTTCATCTATTTGTTTTTTGGGCATACTAAATATAAACAATAATACGACAATATCCGAGTGTGCCATCAAAACACTATCACATGTAGCCAAGGAGCGAAATCGATTCTAAATGCGAAAGCCTTATCTTTACAGATATGCTACAAGTCACTTGCGCAATTATCGAACATGAAGGCAAAATATTAATTTGTCAACGTTCATCAAAGATGACACTTCCCTTAAAATGGGAGTTCCCTGGCGGAAAAATAGAACCTGGAGAAAGTAAAAAAGTATGTCTTAGGCGAGAAATTGAGGAAGAATTAGGCATACAAATCTACATCCAAGAGGAACTTAGCCCAGTGGAGCACCACTATCCTAATTTTTCATTGACCCTCTATCCATTTCGATGTAAGTTATGCAAAGGACAGCCTGTGGCTATGGAACACGCGCAAGCCATATGGATTCAAAAATCAGAGCTTGACAACTTTGATTGGGCTGAAGCCGACTTGCCCATCATAAAAGAATATCAGCGACACCATTAACATAGTGATAATCGATACTGTTCTCTTATGTACTAAAGTCAAGTGAGTCCCACTCACTCATACTGAAAATCGGACCTTAGATACCTTCCTGTCTAAAAAAATAACGTTCACTTAAATTTCCAAGAAGGGCATATACTATAGAACAGGCCTACGGATTGGGGGGCTGATTGTTATTAATGATTGTTTTTGGTGACGATATGCTATAAAAGTTCAACTGCTCTGCTTCAAATTTTTGGTACAATGCTTTCAATACATCGTTTCTAAAGGGACCGGCATTGGCTGCAGCATTTATCCAACAGCCTAAATTAAGATACACCATGTCTTCGCTGACATCTTGAACACTTACATTGGTCCCTAAATGCTTTAAACAGTAGATGCTACTTTCCATTGCTTGAGTAGTCCATTGTATGGCTTGGGCCAGATCCACCTTCCGGTCGACTTGTATCGTAAAACTAGTCCTACTATATTCTTGTGATAGTGTCCAGTTAACAAGCCTCCCAGAAAGCAAATCACCATTAGGAATAATGACATCTGCTCCATCGCCGGTTTGTAATACGCTGGCTCTAATTCCTATTTCCTTCACGCGGCCCTTCTTATCAGCTAATTCTATCTGATCTCCGACACGAAACGGCTTATCGAAAACCAGAATAATACCCGAAACGAAATTATTGATTATATTCTGCATGCCAAGTCCTATACCAACACTTAAAGCCCCGATTACAACGGTAAGTTTATCCAAACTCATGCCCAAAGCTGAAACCGCAAAAAAGAAACCTATGAGGATAATTCCCAATCTAAACAGGGGAAAAAGTGTCATTTTTTGATTGTAGTCCTTATTTAATTTCCCATCTTGCCCTCCTAAAATGAGTAAGCTAATGTTCTTTTGAAGCCAATTGGTTAAAAACAAAAGCAATATCGCGATAAGCATGTTGCCGACGGTGAAGGATATACTCCCTATTTTGCGCACTTTATTAAAGAAATCATCGCTTTTATCCAATAGACGTTCGATAAACTGAAGATTATTGGCAAAAACAATTATTGCCAAAAGTACGCAAACCAATCGAAGGATATCTCCGAGGACCTTAAGGGTTCGCTCTTCATTAAACCGACTCCAAAAACCACCTGATTCACGGTCTTTTTTAAATTGATTTCGAACGTCGTGCGTAATCATTGTTGAGAAAAACTGCAAAGTAAATGATTGAACGAAACCAACTGCACAGGCAATGCTAAAACTTCTGGCCAAATTGACATATCCCAATGTGTTAGAGATGATGGCCAATACGCTCAGACAAGTGAATATTACATAAATAAACGAACTTATATATCCTGGAGCCTCTGGCGATTTTATCTGCCTTTTGGTGTAAGTCACTAAAAATAAAGCTACCAGATTGAATAGAATACAAATACCGCGCAAAAATAAACCATCGTTGACAATCAAATTGGCTACTACTATTAAAATATAGAACAAGAATAGCGCGGCCAATATTTTGCGCTGTCCTTTGGGAATTCGATCTAATAGCAAGAGGCTAAAAATAACCATGATCATCAATTGGGAAGCTTGAATGAGAAATGTGGGGGTCACAAATTGCACAAGTGGCAGCAATGTTAGCAATAGGATAATCCCTTTTCCCAAAAGACGACATACTCGCCAAACATTATGAATTTTAAACGTTTGAGCAGTAGAGGCCTGTTTTCTGTTTCGGAATTCAAGAGTAAAAATCCAATACAGATATCCTACAGTCAGCACAATCAACAAAATACGAGAGCCCCAATCCGTCTGATTGACATAACGATTTAAGGATTTAGTACTGGCATAGTTTTGCTTGATGCTATTGACGATGTCATTCCGCGTCACAGTTTGAGTATGTGCCCTCCAAAGCGAACTCTTTGTCTTAATGGCCCCTGTCTCATCCCCTTGATCTGATGTGACGATAGCATCACTTAGACTCAAAAGCACTCGCGGAGACTCGGACAACATCGTCTTTACTTTCTTTTCAATTTCTAATAGGGAGTCTAATTTGGTGGTCAGTTCCTTTTCGGCATGTATTAGATAGCTATTGATTTGGATAGAAGTAGCAGCATACGGATATTTACTTTTTAAGTTCAGAAACTTGTCCCTAGTATTACTTACCCCGTCCTTATAATTGTTAATCGTATGTTCAATGGATTTAAGTCGAACAATTTCATCTGTCGCCTCACGTCGCCATTGCTGCAACGTATCCGAGGGCACACTGGCTGAAGAGTTTGTATATTTTTTATGGTTTTCCGCTATCCTAGAAATCACATCACCAATATCTTTAGCTTTGATATTGGTGATGTAGCTTATGTTCAAGTCTTTTAGTCCAGTCCGTAATGAATCCAAGCTTCTTGATATCGAATCGCTTACGTTCAGGCCACTGGCAATGGAGTCTTGTGCTACGCTTGTTCCGATACTGCATATTAGAAAAGCCAAAAAGGAAAACAATTTCTTCATTATCAAATTATTCATGCAAACAAAAATAATCTTTTAAATAGATGGAATTCACTACAGCCTTCAAAATAAAACATTTTAATCCTCTCGACTCCCATCAGCCCTACGAACAATCTTTGAAAAAAGGCTTCTACCAGTATCCGCTAGGTCTTCTTGCGCAGCCATTACAATATGAATGTCTTTATAGGTCTCCAGGTGTTGCTCCTTTACACTGCACTATGGTCATTTGGGACAATATAGATACGCTTATAGTGGTGTAACAACAAGAGAGCTCCATAAAAATTTAGGAGCTCCTCTATCGAATATAAAAGATTGATGTTAGACTTATCTGGTTTGTTGTAGAAATCTACTTATCCACTCCATTGATTTTGTCCGTTGTTCAGGATAAGTATAATGGCCTGTATCCTCTGCAATAAAATATTCTTTGGGACCAGAAATGGTATTTAGCGCAGCATATACTGTCGTGGGCGGACATACCAAATCATTATATCCAAATCCATAGTAACCGGGGACCTGAATGTGACGTGCAAAATTAACAACATCATAGTATAACGACGTTTTGATTTTTTCTGGTGTATTATTGATTTCCTTGTTGAACATATGCGGCCATCCTCCCGCCCGTCCATGCAAATATCCTGTCATATCGCACAGTGCTGGGTAAAATGAGACCAATCCCTTTACTCTCTTGTCCAACGATGCCGTCACAATAGACAATGCACCGCCTTGGCTTCCACCATATGCAATAAGATTGGTACCATCAAACTCTGGCAGTGTAAAGATAAAATCGATTGCTCTCACACATCCCAAGTAGACACGTTTGTAATAGTACTGATCTCTATTTTCTAAGTTGATCGTATTGTAATTCTTCAGGGCTCCTTCAGCAAGATTCCAATAAACCTCGTTAGGAAGGTTGACAGGTATTCCATGGATACCAATTTCTAGTACGATATATCCCTTGCTGGCGTTCTCAACATCTCCGTTATATGCTCTTACTCCGGCACCCGGTACTTTCAGAATTGCTGGATATTTGCCTCCCCCCTTTGGTACCGTGAGTATACCATATACTCTAGAGCCCCTTTCAAAATTCTGTACGTTAACATGATAAACATTTACCTTTTCCGTGCACTTCTCAGGTAGTAATGTCATCTTAACATCTAATGGTATAGCCGACATCTTCGATTTTTCCTGATTCCAGAATTGTTCAAAATCATCCGGAAGCTGGGCAACAGGTGCTATCTTTTCGGGTTCGAACCCAACGGTAGCAAGACCCTTGTATTCATTGCCTTCATACGTTGCGCTTACTTGGCAACGTAGAAACCCCGCCTTCTTAAGGGTTCCTCCCTTAACTGTAGTAACACCATTTTTTACAGACAGGACTTCCGAACGGGACGGTTCCATCATATCCTCAGAGATATCATATCTGATTTTCACGTCTTTCACAGGCAGGTTATTTTTGAGCACTGTAATAGTAAAGGTTGCTTGGTCCCCTAATTTGTACAGATAATCCGCATTCTGAGGTGCAACTAATACCTCTACTAGCTGTTTAGCGGGCTGTCCGAGCAACTGAAGGGAGAAACAAAGGAGAAAAAATAGAAAAAATAAGTTTTTCATAATTATGATGGTTTTTTATTATCCGTTGATATCCGAAATATTTGATTAGGCTTGAGCTGCATATTGTCCATACGCATACTGAAACACCCCCCTATCCAATGGTCACTATAGGATGCACGAATACAATAATTCAGGTTTAATCTCCAACCCTTGCAGTTGGAGATTATGGATATAAAGATATATTATTTTCCTGAATTGGGAAGCTAAGCTTAGCTGTCTTCGTTAATATCCTGGATTTTGCTTCAAATTAGGACTAATTTCTACTTCTGAACTTGGAATAGGCCAAAGATATTGCCGGTCATCCCATATCCGCTGTGATAATACTGCAATTTGCCCAGCGCGTTCCATAACCGAAAAATCAGGTATACCGTCCTCATCGATAAGAGGCGTTGTTGGCCAAAACCATAAACCTTTAGATGTCACATTAGCAATCAAATCAGATGCAGGATATAAAATACCGTAATTCTTCGTATTGAGAGCTTTCCCTGCTATTCTCCAACGAATCAAATCCATATATCGTAGAGATTCATTTGCAAGCTCCATACGTCTTTCGGTACGAATCAACTGTCTCAATTTCGCTTGTCCCAGATTGGCAAGAGCTGGATAACGCCCTGTTTCAGAAACTTGTACACCATAGCCCCGTGCCCGGACCATATTCATAGCATTCAATACCGAAGCGTCAATCTCATTCAATTCAATTTTCGCTTCTGCATACATCAAGAGCACATCCGCATAACGCATCATGACATAGTCCCTTTCAACCTGTTTACCATTCTCGATCCATCTTTCGTCAATTCCTTTTTTCCAGTTCAGTGCATTAAATGAAGCATATTGATTTATTGCCCGATTATCATTATTATCTTGCAATTTTCCCGTCTTATGGTTCATTACTTTTCGGACTTCAGGGTGAGGATCATAATCGAAATTCACATGTACAGTACCGAATTCTACGATTGTCTTAGCGCATCGAGGATCTCTATTTTTAAATGGATTTTTGGAATCGAATAATGGTGATTCATCAATAGGTAGGCCATCAGTACACAAATAGGAAGCGAATAAATCCCAAGATGGATTTGCCGATCCGTATCCCCCTGGATTACGAGTTAATTCATTGTTGACTATCCATTGATCCAAAATTACGGAATTCGCTATTGAACGTGGAAGAGTAAAGATGTTCTCCTTAGTATTACTTTTCGTATTAGCCAAAAATAGTGATGCAAAATCTGGATGTAGCTCATAGACATTCAAATCCATACAGCTTTTTGCAGATATTGCCGCAACTTTCCAATCGCCGATATAAAGCGCAAAACGCGCCTTCATCGCGTATGCAGCACCTTTTGTAAAGTGTTGCGCCGCCTTACCATAGGACACAGGAAGAGTTTCAATAGCCCTGTCAAAATCAGCATATATCCGAGGAATCAGCTCACTCTTAGACTCCCTTCCTTTTTGAAAAGCTTCTTCAATGGTAATATATTGGTCAATATAAGGCACATCTCCATAGTAGGTAATCAATTCGGCATACTTACACGCTCTTGCAAAATATGCTTCCGCTTTATACTGGCTGATTTTAGTCGCAGATACTCCAGCTGCCTCTGCTTGATGGATTTTCTCCAAAAGGGTATTGGCCCGAGCAATCAATTTATAATTTTGCTCCCATAGTCTATACACTTCCCAGCGATCGCCATTCAAAGTACCGTAGAGGATGTCCATACGGTGGGTATTGCGGTATGTAAAGTTGTCGGTCCATTGCTCTGAAGACTCCAGTGGATCCCGCCAATATCCTAACAGGTAAAACTCATTGACAGCCATGTCCAACTCTTCCTCTGTCGTGTACCAAGACTCGCTATTCCCCTGCGTCAGAGGTTTCAAATCCATATCCTTACACGACGTAAAAGTTATAATCAGACCCGCAATAAGTATTTTTAATTTATAATTCATGATGACGTTTTTAAAAGTTTACAGATAGACCAAAAATCAAAGAGGTCGTGATTGGGTATGCACTGACACCCATCTCCGGGTCCCAACCTTGCGGGAACTTACTTAAACTGAATAGGTCAGATGCACTGGCATACACCCGCAGTTTATGAATACTTGCTTTCTGTGTCAATGTTTTTGGCAAGGTATACCCCAATGTGACATTCTTCAAACGGAAATAGCTACCATTGAATAACCAAAAATTTGACATTGCCATATTACTTTCCACATTGGCGCGAGTCAATCTTGGATATTTCGCATTAGCATTCTCTTCTTCCGTATTGAAAGAACTCCAGTAATTTCCGTCCAAGATCGCTGGGCTATTGCCATAATTCCCTCTCAACGGTTCAATCATCTCACGTTCTAGGCGAACATTTTGCTTGCCAATGCCGTTAAATGCCGCTGAAAGGTCGAAAGCACCATATCCTAAAAACAAGGTCCCCCCGTACTGAAATCTAGGGAGTGAGTTTCCTAACGGTACTCGGTCATATTCCGGGGAGATGATTCCATCTGGCACACCGTCAGGACCTGATATATCTTGATATTTGACATCTCCTATCTTCACTTGATTGTTCAACTTTGCAGAGTTGTCCAAATCTTCTTGTGAGCGATATATGCCATCACTGACATAACCGTACCATTCGTTGAATCCCACGCCAGTAACTTTAATCTTGTTATCAGCTATGATTTTACTGTTTTTTAAATCATCTATTGTCGATTTAAAATCAGACAGGTTGGCGGAGATACCGTATGTCCAATCGCCTTTCTTGTCGTTCCATCCCAATTCAAGATCAAATCCTCTGGTTGACATTTTTCCAGCGTTAGTACTTGGATTCCCATATCCCATAATTGCTGGTATTTTGGTATCTAAAAGCATGTCTTTCGTTTTCTTCCAGTAATAATCTGCTGTCATACGAAGCCTATTATTCAAAAAGGTCACATCCAATCCGATATCTGTAGAAGTAGTCGTCTCCCAAGTGATATTGCTCACTGCAAAAGTTCTTTGTGATGCCGTCGTTGATGAAATAAGCTCACCATCTTGGTAAAACAAGGAATTTCCAAAATTCATCAGTGCCATATAAGGAAAGTAATTACTTCCGATACGCTCGTTGCCAATCGAACCCCATGATGCGCGCACTTTCAAAAAAGAAAGCCAATCAACATTTGCATTCTTTAAAAAATTCTCTTCAGACGCTACCCAACCTGCGGAGAAGGATGGAAAAGTTCCCCACCTCCATAATTTTGAAAATCTGGAAGAACCATCATGTCTTATATTAGCTTGAAAGAGATACTTACTATTATAGCTATAAATCAATCGTCCAAAAAAAGAATTATAAGTATATTCACTACCGTCACCATTGTTATCCCGAAAATCTTCAGGTCCAGTATTGAGATAGGGATATTGGGTAAGGATATATTGATCACGAGAGGCTGTCAGACCTTCATTTTTCTCATAATAATTTTCGAATCCTCCCATCACTGTGAAACTATGTTGTTGAATGGTCTTCATATAATTTGCAATAAATTGAGAAGTCACATTGTAGTCATCGTTACGCGTTTCGGTCAACTTATTAGTGCTATATGGCGTAGCCGCATCCTCTAACCAGCCGCCGAATGCCGAAGGGTCGTTTGCAAGCGTGTAAAAGGCTTTCTTTTGAAATTTCTTGAATTTGTTGAAGTTGATTATTGGCGCTACAATACCTGATACTGTCAATCCATCGATAGGCTTGAAGTCGAGAGAAGCCTTTCCTCCAACTTGTGTATACCACTTGTCTTCGTCCCCCCCCATCTGTAACAGACCATAAGGATTACCGCCAGATTTACCTTCTGCAATCCGCCCATCATCCCATGTCGCCGCATAAATGGCTGGGGTCATACGCATCGCATTAAAGGGACTATATATAGGCGCATGATGTTTAGATCGTTTTACATTAAAATCCAAAGTCGCGCCCAATTTTCTTCCTATCGTCATATCATTATTCACGCGCAAAGTGTACCGTTGGAAATAACGATCCGAATATAATCCATCCACATTGTCATATGCCAAGGAGGCCTTTGTACGAACAGCTTGATTACCACCCGATATGTGTATAGCATGTGTTTGACGGGGCGCCGAACCTTTCAAGATAATATCTCTCCAATCGGTCACCGGATAAGTATTCGGGTCAGTAGCGTTATAATTTAACCAGTTTTTGACTTGATCTTCACTATAGGTTTGAAAATAACCTCCAGCGGGATTATCATTGTAACGCAGCTCATTGGCCATTTCTAGATAACGCGTCACTCCCACTACCTCAGGTTGCGTTGTTGGTATATCTAGTCCATATTCCCCATTATAAGTCAAGGTGAGGTCCCCTTGCTTTGCGCGCTTAGTGGTCACTAATATCACTCCGGCGGCAGCTCTCGATCCATATATCGAAGCTGAAGCGGCATCTTTCAATACAGATATATTTTCGACATCATTGGGATTTACCTGATCTATATCTCCAGGAACCCCATCTACAATCACCAAAGGACTAGAGTTTCCAATTGTCGTTACTCCACGGATGTGTAAGCTAGATGCCGCAGCACCCGGAGCGCTGTTGTTACGTCTGACCATCAGGCCTGCAACCGCCCCCTGTAGGGCCGAGGATAATTGAGTGGTCTTCCTACTTGCAACATCTTCGCCACTCACCGACCCGACCGCACCTGTCAAATCTTTCTTTTTGACTGTCCCGTACCCGATTACAACCACTTCATCAAGCCCAAATGTATCCTCTTCCATCACCACATTCAGTCCACTCTGTGTATTCACTGTAATTTCCTGAGTTACATATCCTATATATGAAAACACGAGGACGGTCCCCTTATCTACATTGATTTTGTAATTCCCTTGATCGTCACTCACCACCGCCACACTACTTCCCTTTTTAGAGACAGATACACCGCTGAGCGGCTGATTGGTTGCATCCACAATCTTTCCACTTATTTCCTGCAATGCCGCCGATTTCGGAAATGACAGAGACACGGCTTTTGGACTCATTGTCGCTCGAGTGCTAATCATCTCTGTCTTAGCCCATGTATGTTTACAGAAGATTGTGATGATCAGAAATATAGAAATCTGCTTTAAAAACATTTCTTTTCTCATGTTAATATATTATATTTATATAGATTTTATTTTCAGAATAAACAAAAGCATCCTATTTCTGACCCCAATCAGAATTGACAATGTTACATCTGAAAAATTAAATTGTGTTAGTAATACGGAGTTAGCTTTTGCAGAGTCGGCTCCGTTTTTTTTTGTTGATGGCTAGGTCTTCATATCATGTTCGATTTTTGTAGATAATTAGTTTGTTTTAGTATTTTAGATAGCGCTTGACAAGCAATTTATTAAGAGGTATAACTTAGAGAGGTATGCGCTTCACGTGATCAACCACAACTGAATCGCTATTTTCTATATCGATAGCAGCCTCATCGCCATAATAGATAATATCTCTAAAACTAGCATTCCGGATTCCCTTTGCCAGTACAGGTTGATGACACACTACATTTCGGACAAACAGTCCGCTTATATTTGTAGCATACTCGACATTGAGTCCACGAAAAGATGTCGGATCAATAACCATATTTTCAATAAAAACATTTTGAATTTTCAATTTTCCAATGGGCATGATACGAATTGCACGATGTGAAATCGAATAAAAATCTTGCCAATTTTGAAGGTATATATTTGCAATATCATCAGCTTCTCCTCCATAAATAGAACCACTCACCACATTTACGTTTTCCTCTCCAGCACCTACCCCCGTGTCTGTCAGTCCAATATTGATAAAATCATCACCACTTCTACCTCTACAATTGTCAATAATGATATTTTTACAGCCGAAACGTACTCCCATACCGTCTTGATTTAAGATTTGCCGATCGATTCCAGCGATACTTACGGATTGTCGAACATCATATGTCATATTCTTCACCAAACCATTAGAGGCCCTTTCTAATACCAGCCCATGGGCATGATAGTCTTTCATTTTTATACCACTCACCTCAAATCCATCGACGTGCGCTAATATGATGCCATGATTTCTCCATCCTCCTTTTTGGTTCTGGTTAGACTTGTCGGCATCACTTCCGTATGACTGGCCAGCTTTTGGAAATAAGGATAATGACTTGTTATGATCGCCTGTAGCTCTCGGATTGTTCGCACCTTCCAATAACACATTCCCTACACCAACGATTTTGATGTTTTGCAGCCGTCGGATATCAGCAATTCCAAGTCCGGAATTTGCAGTCCTTATAAAATTATCACGACATCTATCTGAAAGTTTTATTGTACAATTGTTGAGTTCCAGCTCCATATTGCTGGGCAATAATATGGCCTCATCGATCAGCCAGATATTTGTATTGGTTACAATGTCATGCCTAGGAATAACAACCTTTCCTGTGGTAGCTATTGCATCCTGGATAGCTTGTTGTATACGTTGGCCCTGTGTACCATGACTATACATATTCGGTGATATATATTGTTTTTCCTGTGCCGTGACAATAGCCGTGCAAAAGTTAATTAATATAGTGGATAGTATAAGTGCATATAATTTCATGTTCATTTTGGCGTAGCTTATGTCTATAATGTTTAAAAACGTATTCATACTTTATTCTTCTAGAAATGGCAATTGCTTGATTACTGTGGATTTATAATTGGTACTTGAAAACTAACACAGCATCACTAAAATAGAGGTTTCAAGGCTAACTTTCAAAGGATCTGTCGTATAAATCGTCGGAAACGTTTCCGATAATTTGCGTATATCATTAGTGATTTGAATATGTTAAAAACACTACCTTTACCAACATAAAGAATAACCTCTTGTTAAAAAAATATCCACTTACAAATCCTTGCAATGGCTAAAAGAAGAGTTACTATAAAAGAACTGGCTGCAGAACTTAAGATCTCGACCTCTACCGTGTCTCGAGCACTTTCCGATAAATGGGATGTCAATCCCGAGACGCGAAAAGCTGTATTGGAACTCGCCGAGCGGTGGAACTATTGCCCAAATCCTATATCCTTGAGTCTGAAGCAACAACAGACAATGACAATTGGTGTAGTGATACCAGAGTTTATGACAACTTTTTTCCCGGAGGTAATCATCGGTATACAGAATACATTAGAGGCTGAGGGGTATACCATCCTGATCAGTCAATCAGATGAATCATACGAAAAAGAACTCAAAAACATTAAAAACCTCGAGGACAGACTAGTAGACGGCCTGATAATTTCCTTAACACAAGACACTGTCAATACGGACTACTTACAAAAAATATTAGATCGAAATATTCCACTCGTTCTCTTCAACAGAGTATCTGATCGAATAGATGCCCCTAAAGTAATTATCGATGATTACAAGTGGGCTCTTGAATCTGTCGAACATCTTATCAAACAAGGGTACAAACGTATCATACACCTGGGCGGCCCCGAAAATCTAGATTTATCTCAACAACGCAAGAAAGGCTATATTGACGCATTGATAAAACATCAAATGCCTGTTGACGAAGATTTAATCATTACAAGTGGGTTAATGATGGAAAAAGGAGTTATAGCAGCTCATCAAATTTTGGAAATGGAAAATATGCCTGATGCTATATTTGCGATTAATGATCCCGTTGCCATTGGAGCCATGAAAACCCTACAAAAGAATGGAATTCGTATACCTGAAGATATGGGGGTGGTTGGATTTTCAGAATCCAAGATGGCGATGATTGTCGAACCTAACTTAACGAGTGTTGAACAACCCACATTCGAAATGGGTAAGATCGCTGCCGAACTACTACTTGAACAGCTCAAAAACAAAAAAGATGAAGCTGTACTCAATAAGTGTATTACACTGAATGCCAAGCTAAATATAAGAGCCTCATCACTTCGCTCAACGGAGTGATGAGACTCTTCTTCTTAAATCGACTAGCTGATATAAATATCAAATAGACTAAGGGGTATATGTTTGGATTCTGTTTTCAACACGATGGTCATCGCATTCATTTCTACCGGCACTTCAAATGTTATTTTATTAATTGTCTGGTAGTTGCCTACGGCAGAATAAATCAATTTTTGATGTCCGTCATAAATCTGATATTCTTGAACACAAAATGGAATCACCTTTTCAGGATGGCCCATCTGTACGGACTCTAGCGCATGATCGTAATCTGTATCAAAGTAAAGTATAACCTGCTCAACTAACTGTTTCGTTTCCCACTTAAGTTGAATTTGGGCATTTTTCACCTCCTTTGCGGACACCCAAGCATTCGCTTGATTAGTTGGACGAATAAAACCGTTGCACAGATTGTCGATACCGAAAGACTCCAAAGCGGGGGTTATGCGCATGGCAATATTATTGCCTTTTGGTCTACGAATAGGGCACCAAAATTCAAATGCCTCCACTCCACTATTCTCTGGAGGAGTCTGTTTACCATAATTATTAACGTCGGGATTAGTTTTATTAAAAACAGTCAGTATTCCTGTACTTCTCCATTCGCTCGTTCGAATTTTTACATTTGAATTTTTCAAAAAGGTTACAAAGCCATATTGATTCAAGGGCACTCCGTTTTCAAATGTCACAGATACCTGCTGCAAACCCTTTGCTATAGCTAGTGATACCACAGAAGCTGTACAATCGGGGGTGTAGTTTGTAGGATTGCTTGAATATCGAAGTTCGGTTTCTAGCGTTGTATCCACTAGACAATCCACTTCAAATGTAAATGTATAACTTTGCTTACCTTCCAACGGAAGCATTTGGGCTGCCGAGAAATCAAGCGTGAACCAATCTCCATCAAAAGGAATTTCCTCAAGGACCAATGTGCTCGAGGCTGTAATATGAGCAATTGCGGCCTTATTATATTGCTGATCGATTGCAACTCGAGGAATACTCTGACCAGCAAGATTAATCGTTTGTTGCAAGGCTTTGATCTCCAATGGGGCTAAGAGGTCCGCAGGTAACAGTGATTTTTCGATACACTGTGCTGCAGCAAATCCAACAGCTTGTCCTCCAAATGCTGCAGTAGCCATCACTCGAGATGATCCGTGCGCTACATGTGAAGTACTCATGCAACGTCCTGCGTAAAATAGGTTCCGAATCTCCTTACTCACGTGACAGCTATAAGGAATCTCATATACACCTTTTGAATGATACTGAATACAACCTCCCGTCTTACTGTATACACCATCTGCAGGGTGAAGATCAATAGCCCATCCTCCAAAAGCTATCGTGTCTAGATGTTGTCGCTGCTCGATAATGTCCTGCTGTATAAGCGTATGATATCCTAAAAAACGTCGGCTCTCGCGTTTTCCAGGAATTACGCCGACCCATTCTAAGGTCATGTTCTCTGCTTCTGGAAAATTTCCAGAATTTTTAATATAATCCCATACACCATACACCACACTCCACAATTCCCATTTAATTTCTTCCGTATCGTGAATAGTATCTAGTCTTCCCCCATATTCCAACCACCAAAATTTACATCCTGACTCTTGGGTTTGGATATTTCCATATCTCGGTATTTTTGTTATATCCTTTAGCGCGTAGGATGGGGCTTCATATACAACCGGCTTTCCCATATCTTTACTATAAAAATAAATGGAGTGTCCCAACAATTCACCGTATTCATCATGATCGGGAGCAAATAGCTCACCATATTCCGCCTTTTCCTCGGCACCCATTTTGTAACTAGCACCCGACATATAAGCCACGATACCATCTCCTGATGCATCACAAAATAAGATGGAATCGATATCATAAAAAGTTGAATTTTGACTACAAAATCCATATATGCTCTTGATGCTATCCGCGGAAGACTTTTCCAATCGGTAAACGGCCGTATTC
This sequence comes from Sphingobacteriaceae bacterium DW12, assembly GCA_000783305.1. Lineage (GTDB taxonomy): Bacteria > Bacteroidota > Bacteroidia > Sphingobacteriales > Sphingobacteriaceae > Sphingobacterium. Next base: position 268,198 of record JROE01000002.1, read on the forward strand.
AATAAAAGGGTTATATTAGCCTCATTACGTACTTTCTCTAGTAGAATCGTATCAAAGATGACCGGATTACCTTCTTTATTTTTATAGAGATTCTCTATTAATATTTCGTCAATGATACCTCCTTCTCTAGACCATCTATTATTATTACCCATATGTGAGGTAGCACCTAATACCCATAGCCTGACTTCACTAGAGGCATTTCCTCCCAATACTGGCCTGTCTTGCACTAGTACCACCTTAACACCAGTCCTAGCTGCTGCAATAGCAGCGCACACGCCTGATAATCCTCCTCCTACGACGGTAAAGTCCGCATGTATTCGCTCCGTTTTTAAGGCACGTAAATCCTTTGCAAATGATTCTTGTATCATATTGTCAATTAAAATTTATATGTTAGGTCTTGATTTGTTAGTTCTTCATTCCACGCTTCATAAGCAAAAACCCGAGAAGCGCGAATATCGTCCCTGTCGTCACGATTAATGTACGGCCACTATCGGCGAATCCACCGAGTATGCTTACGGTTATACCGGTAAAGAGAATACCGATTCCGATAACTTTTAGACTAAATTTGTTATCCTCCCCTACACGTCGTTCTTCTTCTACTGTCATCTGTTCAATACGCTCATGATTACTATTCTCCCACTTCAAATAGGAAGCATACATAGGTGATATTTTATGGGCACAATAGTAATAGATTTCAAACGCAGCCAAACACACTATTGGAAATACCACACCCAAAATCATCTCTTCTGCTCTATCCAAAGATAATCCCAAAAGAGGGGTAATAAATTTAAAAATGCCATTGACTACCAAGCTCAGGATGGTCGTGCTGATGGTGGATACACCGGTCTGCCTTTTGGAAAACAAAGACCATATTGTTGGCAAATAGAGGGGTACACCCGTAAGGGCCGCCAAGCTGATAACAACATTTACCACCCCTCCCATTAATGGGATTAACATGGCGATTAGAATGGTTAATATTCCAAATCCTATCGTGGATAGCATGGCCGTACGCATCAACACCTTATCTGAGCTATTAGGTCGAAATCTTCTAAAGATATCGTTTGTAAATACTCCTGCAGCAATATTTAATTTAGAATTCAAGGCACTAGTCGTAGCGAAAATCATCCCGCCTATCATCAATCCCATCAATCCTGTAGGCAACACTTCCTTACAAATTAAAAGATAGGCACCCTCCGCTTCTGTTCCGATTAATGACGGATTGCTCAATTTGTAAATCATCGGCGGCAACATCCAAAGAACAGGACTCACTATATACAACAAGCCAAATAGCCAACCGACCTTCTTAGCATCCGTCCCCGTCTTTACACAGGTATAGCGTTGTACATACGCCCAGTTACCGCCCAAGAATATCGTATTGTAGATAGCAAAAGCAATAATAAAACCAATCGTATACTCTCCGCTCAATAGATTAAAAAATGCATCAGGCGCTGAATGGATAAAATTGGAAACACCCTCTATTTTATCAAATGATAGCGGAATTACGATAACAACTGCTGCAGTCAAGATTACGAACTGTAGAATGTCTGTCGATACGACGGCCCAAAGCCCGCCAAGCGAGACATAAAGAATACACAGCGCGCCCAACAAAAAAATACAGGTATTGAGTGACAGTCCTGTAGATACTTCCACTATCTTGGCCACTGGATACAGGAAAGATGCCGTCAGAAAAAGTGAGATCAATAAAAAGAGGTAGGTATATGTCTTTTGGGTTTTGACGCCTAGCCGCTCATTAATATATTCGGCAGCAGTCAAAGCGCCAGTTTTATGCCATCTAGGTGCTATAATAGTCCCCACGACGAAGCCTGCGATAGCCATTGTCCATTGAATAGTCACGGATACCCACCCCTGCTGATAAGCGATGGACCCCCACACCACAAATGTTCCGGCGGAAAAGAACCCCATAAACAAAGACAATCCACTCATTTGCCAAGGCATAGCACCTCCCCCCGCAAAGAATGATTTCATGTTCTTGCCTTTCTTCATAAAAGAAAGCCCAACAACAACAATTCCGACAGAAAATAATATGAGCGTAATGATATCTAATGTATTCACAAACAGTTTTTTTGGACTTATAATAGGTATTCCGTCCAGACTTCAAAAACAACAGGCATAAAGCTCATTGGATTAACTGAACAAAACAAATATATACTTTTATGCAGGCAGCTTCAAGCATATCCTGCATTAAATCATCGGTAACGATTGCGGTATCGATACCGATATGAATTACGTATACCAAAAGCTCGTGAAAGCCCCCAATACATCATTAAATGTGCTGAATTGAAAATTTTCCATCTAGCCTTGGGGACGCAAAAATCAACTCACAGACGAACTGGATACTCAAGATTTCGCTCAAAAAGGAATACCTCATCTTCGCGATTACGGAGTCAGCGATATGGTGTTCAGCTACATTATAGATTAAAAGTATTTTCTGCCCATCTGTCAGTCTATCAACCTTTCCATCAATCGTGTACTTATGATTGTGAAACGAGTATTGAGACACTGATAATAAAGCACATAGTGATTAAGGATCTCATGACAAAATAGTATTTGGATAAAAATATAAAGACAAAAGATGATTAAAAAAATACTACTGATTGCTTTTCAAACTACACACTTCTCAGAATCACGGCAGAGGCCCCGCCGCCGCCGTTACATATTGCTGCTAGACCATACGTGCCTCCTTCCTGATTGAGTACACTAGAAAGTGTTACTAATATTCGAGCACCAGAGCATCCCAGTGGGTGCCCCATTGATACCGCACCACCATAGACATTCATTTTGCTCAGTGATATATCCAAAATCTTGGCATTTGCTAAAGCGACTACGGAGAATGCTTCATTAAATTCAAAATAGTCGATATCTGATATGGATAGGCCAGCTTTCTTCAAGACCTTATTAGAGGCCACACTAGGAGTCGTCGTAAACCATTCGGGCGCTTGCTCAGCATCCGCATAGGCTATTATCTCAGCAAGCGGAGTCAAGGATAGCGCATTCATTTTTTCTTCACTGACCAATATCAATACCGCAGCGCCATCACTGATGGTAGACGCGTTGGCTGCAGTGATCGTACCATCCTTCTTAAAGGCTGATTTTAGAGTGGGAATTTTATCCACATTAACCTGACGATATTCCTCGTCCTGCCCAACTATCAGCTCACCTCGCTTTGTTTCTATCGTCATAGGAAATACTTCGTTTGCAAATTTACCTCGCTCCCATGCTTCTCGACTTCGGGTATAAGAGGCAATCGCATACGCATCCTGCTCCTGACGGGTAATGGCATATTTTGCAGCACACAATTCACCAAAAGCCCCCATAGCTTCCTGACTGTAGGCGTCAGTAAGGCCATCTTTTTGCAAGCCATCCACGAATGACTGATTTCCATATTTGGCCCCCCAGCGCACTGCTGGTGCGTAGTAAGGAGTCTGACTCATGCTCTCCATCCCCCCAGCCAGCACAAGATCTGCATCTCCTAACAAGATGGATTGCATAGCCAACCCTACCGCTTTCATCCCACTAGCGCATACTTTATTGATCGTTGTTGCAGGCACGCTATCTGGAAGTCCCGCGAATTTGGCCACCTGTCGCGCCGGAGCCTGCCCAATATTGGCCTGCAATACACATCCCATCAATAGTTCATCCACTTCTTCGGCGGCAACACCAGCCTGAGACATTGCGGCTACCGCCGCCCTCGCTCCCAATTTAGTCGCTGAAAGGCCTGATAGTGTCCCCCCAAAACTACCTATAGCTGTGCGTTGCGCTGCTACGATAAATACTCTTTTTGACATGATTATCTCCTTCGTTTATAATAGTTGCCAAGTATTCAACTCATCCTATCATGAGAAGACCTGACGCATTATTTAAGTTTATTTCATAAAGGTATAAAAAAGTCCCGATATGGCTTTTTTGAAAATTGGACAGCCTCTGGCAAAACAGGATATGGAAACATTCCCTCGAAAACACCGATATTAAAGCAGTTTAGAAAAAAATTAAATACTAAAGACTTGTAAACAAATCTAGTTTTTACTTAATTTCGTATCAATACCTTAAAGATATCCAATCTATCAAAGGCGTACTATTTAGCCAATAATACTTATAGCATATGCAGGCAACACAATTGACAGCTGAGCACCAAATATTTCGCGAGACCTTACGACTATTTATACATAAAGAAATCCTCCCCCACATCGACCGATGGGAAAAGGAAGGACAGATAGATCGTACTATCTGGAAAAAAATGGGAGAGATGGGTTTTCTAGGCCTTAATTATCCAGAGGAATATGGTGGATTGAATGTAGACTTTTACTATTCAATGATTCTTTGTGAAGAGCTCTCGCACTGTTATTCTGGAGGATTTACCATTTCGGCACTCGTTATTCAATATATGTCCGCTCCATATCTATTCAAGCATGCCTCGGAGACGCTCAAGCGCCAATATTTGTCAGGTGTTATCGCAGGTGAGCTCGTTAGCGCCGTCGCTATTACAGAGCCTGGCGCTGGTTCAGATATCCAGCATATCAAGACTACCGCTGTACGTGAAGGAGATTACTACCTAGTCAATGGCTCCAAGACTTTTATTACCAGTGGCTATTATGGCGATTTCTTTATCACTGCTGTCAAAACCGACCCCAGCAAGAAAAGTAAAGGTATTAGTTTGTTGCTGATAGACCGACATAGTCATGGTGTAAGCGCCAATAAGATAAACAAGATGGGCTGGCATGCATCTGACACCGCTGAGCTCGGCTTCGATCAGGTGAAAGTGCCCATTACCCATCTCATAGGCGAAGAAGGTGCCGGATTTAAATATCTAATGGGAGGTCTACAGCTTGAACGCCTCACCGCAGCTATCCACAGTCTATCTACTGCAGATTCGGCACTAAAATACACGTTGGAGTATATCGATAAGCGCGAAGCCTTTGGTAAAAAGCTCCGAGATTTCCAAACCGTAAGACACCGCATCGCGCAAATGGTCGCTGATTTAGAGACGACAAGAGCCTTTGTTTATCATTGCTGTGACCTACAACAACGTGACGAATACGCTGTACAAGAGTGCTCCATAGCCAAGCTACAAACAAGCGAATTAGCCATTCGCGTCGTCAACCAGTGTTTACAGCTCTTCGGAGGATATGGCTTCACAGAAGATTATAAAATTGCTCGGCTATACCGCGATATTAGGGTCGGTACCATCATCGCCGGCACCTCCGAGATTATGCTCGAAATAATCGCTAAAACGACTATTGACAAAATAACCTACACCACGCGACAGCAGTCCAACACGAATACATAAAAACGAACATCTAAATCTGTGCTACTAACCCACATCGAGCTATCACCAATAACAATATAGTTCCTACGTATTTTGTTTCTTTTTTAACTCATGCATTATGCCCCACGCCACACATCAAGACTTTAATCACTTCGACATACAGCAAGGTTCTCAGGGTATTGTAGCCGTTGCACGCCGTATTCAAGGCATGCAAGAGCAAACAAATTATATGGACATCCTCGAGCAGTTTGCCGATATATGTACCAATATCCTGATTCAGCCTAATATCAAAGGGCTAATATATACCTGTCCTTTATTACCGCATGAGGCGGATTATAAAGAAATCTACAACAGTACCCTTGATATTGCCCACTTTGAAAAACGTCTATCGACACTCATGTATAAAGCCCTGGACCTGCACAAAAACGGCAAGCCAATTATTGGAATCATTCAAGGGGCTTGTTCAGGTGTAGCATTATCTTTAATGCTTTGGGCATCCCATCGTATTGCCGTCGCTAACTCAACCTTAGGATTTTTGGATTCAAAATATGGTTTATTCCCAGGCTTTGGGGGCACCGTAATGACTTCATATATTGCAGGAGCCCTAAATACAATTCCATTACTCATCCAATCCAAGGTTATTTCCGCACAAGATGCTATCCGGATAGGCATTGTTGATAAGATTGCAGCCAGCACAGATGAGGCAGCTTTAATTGCAAGAGACTTAATACAGAACGCCACGCCTCAAATGATTTCAACCGGACAATTCGCGGAAGCTGACAGAGAAGCTATAGAGAACAGCATCCGTGCGCTAAAAAAACGATGGAACGGTTTGAACCCTGGTATAGTCTATGGTTTAGAACTCACTCAAAATACGCTCGATCTCTCGTTGGAAGATACACTAATCCAAGAAATAAAACGATACATCGAAGTTTGGAGGCATCCAGAGGTAATCAGTATGTTGCGTACGCAATACTATGGTGTGCGAGAGGCTTCCCAACAATTGAAGACGCTCCCGCCCTCCTTAGACTACAAACCTCGTAAGATAGGCGTGCTAGGTGCTGGAATGATGGGTTCAGGAATAGCATATGAAGCTGCTCGGTCAAAAATGGAGGTTACCCTCAAAGATATCACACTCGATCAAGCTCGATTGGGGAAAATGCACGCAGAGAGCCTCTGTAGGAAACTCATCGAACAAGGACATATAGATGAGCGCGATTGTCAAGATCTCCTGTCACGTATCCATCCTACCCAGGATGACGAAGATCTAAAGGAAGCTGACCTAATTATTGAAGCTGTATACGAAAATAAAAAACTGAAAGCGGAGGTCACTTTGTCAGCTATGCCACTCCTCCACAACAATGGCTTTTTTGCTTCTAATACGACCTCACTTCCCATTACAGAGCTAGCTTCTGTTACAGCTTCGCCACAGCGTTTCATTGGTATGCATTTTTTTTCACCAGTAGATCGAATGGCATTGGTCGAAATCATAAGAGGCGAATATACGAGTGATGAAACAGAAGCCAAAGCCTTGTACATTGCACGCTTACTGCATAAAATTCCAATAGTAGTGAATGATGGTCCGGGCTTTTATACTTCTCGCATTTTTTTCAACTACCTGTTGGAAGGAATCATTATGCTTTTGGAGGGGATTCCTGCATCTCAGATTGAACAGGAAGCTCGTTTGGCGGGATTTGCAATAGGCCCTTTGGCAGTACTTGATGAAATTTCGCTAGCACTCATGTTGCATGTATACGATCAATTTCCATCCCTACACGCCACCCAGCAACGTTGCTACGATTATCTCAACAACCTCATTGCATCAGGACGCAATGGCCGCAAGTCTGGAAAAGGCTTTTACGATTACAATATTGAATCTGGAGTAAAAACAATATGGCAAGATAATTCCATATTCACGTCCCTTCACATCCCTTCAGGCGATATCATCCAAAAAAGGCTATTGCACATTGTTGCCATAGACGCCTATAGATGTCTAGAAAACAACATTTTACAAAATCCAATTGATGGAGATATTGGATCGGTTCTTGGTATTGGTTATCCCGCACACACTGGTGGAGTATTCAGTCATATTGACCAAGTAGGCCTTAAATCGTTTGTAAAAGAATGCAGCATATTCGCATCCCATGGTGAACAATGGGAAATCCCCACCTCACTGATAACGCTAGCAGATAGGGATTTCAAATTTTATAACAGCTTCGACTCGAACTGGTAGAAGACTTACTTCATCATCAGATCCACCAATTGGTGAATATCGGTTTGGACAAAAGTATCGTAATCAAGAGTTGCCTCGATAATTTGCTTCCGCTGATTCTCGGAAAATACTCGAGCTAAATTACGTTTATACTTCTCAAGCAGCTTGGGTATACCTTCTTCCCTACGACGGGGATGTCCTATCGGATATTCTACCAACACTTCCGAAAGGACCACTCCGTCATTCAGCTCAACAGTCAATCCATTGGCAATTGCCCTTTTTTGTGGATCATGGTAATCTTTTGTAAACTGCTCATCTTCGACACAAAATATCTTGTCTCGCAAACTATCTATTCTGCCGTCCGAAGCTATATGATCTTCATAATCTTCAGCTGTCAATCGACCGAAGATGAGCGGTATGGCAGCCATATACTGTATACAGTGGTCTCGGTCAGCAGGATTGTGCAATGGACCTCTTTTGTCGATGATACGAATGGCGGCCTCATGTGTACGAATGGTGACCCGAGCGATATCATCACTTGTCTTTCCTATATCGGCGAGTTGGGTGTGCAACAACATTGCAGCCTCAGCAGCGGTCTGTGCATGGAATTCTGCCGGAAAAGAAATTTTGAATAATATATTCTCCATAACATACGAGCCATAAGGACGCTGGAACTTAAATGCCTGTCCCTTGAAAGACACATCGTAAAATCCCCATGTCGGCGCCGTTAATACCGAAGGATACCCCATCTCTCCAGTCTGCGCGATAAGAGCAAGTCTTACTGCACGAGCGGTCGCATCCCCAGCAGCCCATGATTTCCGACTTCCTGTATTTGGTGAATGTCGGTAGGTGCGCAAGGATTGACCATCCACGAATGCCAAAGACACCGCATTGATCAGTTCTTCTCTTCCCAACCCGAGTAACTTACCAACCACTGCCGTAGATGCAACTTTTACTAAGATAACGTGATCCAATCCCACTTTATTAAACGAATTCTCTAAGGCCAAAACCCCTTGAATCTCATGCGCCAAAATCATCGCTTCTAACACGACATGTGCCTTGAGCGGACTTTCTCCTTTTGCTACCTGGGTACGACTCAGCCAATCCGCAGTTGCTAAAATCCCACCTAAATTGTCCGACGGATGTCCCCATTCTGCAGCCAACCAAGTATCATTGAAGTCTAACCAACGAACTAGGGTACCAATGTTAAATGCTGCCTGTATAGGATCCATCTGGTAAGAGGTTCCTGGTACTTTCGCGCCATTCGGCACCACCGTTCCATGCACGATTGGACCTAACAATTTGGTACAAGCTGGATATGTCAACGCTTCAAATCCACAACCCAATGTATCTAAAAAACAATAGAAGGCAGTTCTCCTAGCCACATTGCTTTCGACCTTATAATTCAATACGTAGTCGACAATATCCGTCAGCACGTAATCGGGCTGCGGCCTTTCATTCAATATCAGTGAAGCCATTTTTGTATAAAAGATATATGTTATTAGTATTACTTATTATTCATTTCAATTAAGTACCTACCTATCGGCCAATGGAACAAATGGTCTATTTTCAGGACCTATATAATGGGCACTTGGTCGGATAATCTTCCCATCCTGCCGTTGTTCAAAAACATGGGCTGACCATCCTGTAATTCTGGACATCACAAATAACGGCGTAAACATCTCTGTCGGGATTCCCATAAGGTGATAGGAAACTGCAGAATACCAGTCAAGATTAGGAAACATTTTTTTCTCCTGCCACATAACAGCCTCCAATCGTTCCGCTATGCTATACAATGTCATATCACCTGCCTCTTTGGACAACTCATATGCAATACGCTTGATTACCTCATTCCTAGGGTCAGCAATGGTATAGACAGGATGTCCAAAGCCAATGATTACTTCTTTACTTTCCAATCTTTTTCGAATATCAGCCTCCGCATCATCTGCATTTGCGTACCGGCTTTGAATCTCGAAAGCCACCTCGTTCGCCCCACCATGTTTGGGACCTCGTAAGGCTCCGATAGCCCCAGCGATACAAGAGTACATATCCGATCCCGTTCCAGCAATTACGCGTGCCGTAAATGTCGAAGCATTAAACTCATGTTCAGCATACAAATTTAGGGATACTTGCATAGCACGTATCCAGGATGGAGGTGGAGGTGTCCCATGTAATAAATGCAAAAAATGACCACCCAGTGTCCCATCATCAGTTTCTACAGCTATTTCTCTTCCATTTTGACTAAAATGGTACCAGTACAGCAGCGCAGAAGCCATAGAGGCCATCAACCGATTGGCAATATCACGTGCACCAGCCAAAGGATGGCTATCCTTCTCGGGTTGCAAACTACCAAAAACAGATACATAAGTACGAAGGACGTCCATCGCATGTGCTGTGGTCGGCAATTGTTTTAATACTTTTTGTATAGCTATTGGAAGGCCACGTTGACTAATTAGCTGGGTTTGATAAGTACCCAATTGAGCGCGAGTAGGAAGATTACCATAAATAAGCAAGTATGCCACTTCTTCAAAAGTAGCCCGATCGGCAATATCTAAAATATCATATCCTCTATAATGGAGATCGTTCCCACTTTTACCGACCGTGCTTAAGGCGGTATTTCCCGCTTCGACCCCAGAAAGCGCTACACTTTTCTTGGGTTTAAAACCTAATTCATTTGAGTCTTTCATCATGCTTGATATTGAACAATTCATCTAATCGATTCTCATATTTATGATAGTCGATACTTCTATAAAGCTCTTCGCGTGTCTGCATACTGTCCACCACCGCAGCCTGTGTGCCATCTTGGCGTATATGATGATATACATTAGCCGCTGCTTTATTAGCAGCACGGAATGCTGACAAAGGATACAGAATTATGGAAACCTCAGCTATTTTCAGCTCCTCCACTGTAAAAAGTGGTGTCTGTCCAAACTCCGTGATGTTGGCTAATATAGGAAGTCCTGTCACCTCACTGAATCGTGTATAATCTTGCAAGTGATGTACCGCTTCGGCAAAAATAAAGTCAGCGCCAGCTTCTTTATAAGCAACAGCCCTTTCCAGTGCCCGCTCTATTCCTTCTGATGCCAAAGCATCTGTCCGCGCACCAATTACAAAATTTGGATCTGCTCGAGCGTCAACAGCTGCCTTAATACGATCCACCATCTCCAATTTCGACACCAGTTCTTTTCCTGGACGATGTCCACATCGCTTTGCGCCCACCTGATCTTCCATATGTACCGCCGCAGCACCTAATTTAATAAGGGATTGGATGGTACGTGCGATGTTGAAAGCTGAGGGGCCAAATCCGGTATCGATATCGACCATCAACGGCAATGGACATACATTCGTAATCCGGTCTACTTCAATCATCACATCCTGAAGTGTTGTGATACCAAGGTCTGGAACGCCTAGTGAGCCTGCAGCCACACCGCCTCCAGAAAGATAAATAGCTTGAAATCCTGCTTGTTGAGCCAATAATGCGTGATTAGCATTAATAGCCCCCACGATTTGTAGGGGTCTCTCTTTCTTTATTGCTTCCCTCAAGAGAAGTCCTGGCGAATTCATCATATAATTGGATATTGATAAAAAACGATAAAAAACACCATCTGACAGGTGTCGTTTACGTTACAGTTTCTGCTCGAAACAACCAACATAATCAGCAGCTAAACGACTGAATTGCATGCTGTATCCTTAAAGATACAAATAATATATCAGGATCAATCATTCTTAAAAAGTTGACAAATAAAATCCATTCCCATACAAAAAAACAGAAAGTAACCCTGATGGTATTAAACTTTGGCACAGCATTTGTATATATCATAATTCATAATTTAGGTTTATAATTGGTTAGTTAAAATATCCTGAAGCTCCCCGCTTCAGGATATTTTTTTATGTGCTGCTATATCCAAAATTACTTACCTTTATCACTAAAAGCGGATTTTAACGCACATGGACGATACCACATTACATATAGGCGAGTACCATCAACTGAAAGAAATGCAGACCCTCTTCGTTGAGACCATTCATGCCATATGCAACAACGACTATACCCCACAACAGATAGAGGCTTGGACTGCGGGTATTGAAAACCAATCGCGATGGGAAGATCGTCTCTTAAATCAATTTGTAGTTGTTGCCAAAAAAGAAAATTTGATTGTAGGCTTCTGTACCTTAGATAAAAAGGAATACTTGGATATGCTTTTTGTTCACAAAGATTTTCAACGACAAGGTATCGCCAATCTGCTCTATCAAAAGATCGAACAGGAGGCTATTCGACGACATGGCGTCAAACTCATGGTCGATGCCAGTATTACTGCACGCCCGTTTTTCGAAAAAATGGGCTTTTTCGTAGTAACGGAACAAACTGTGCTCAGAAAAGGTGTAACACTCACGAACTATAAAATGACAAAAATGCTGCAATAGATGCGAGCCTCTTACGTATGCTCGATTGCTAACCATTGCTCATAGGACACTACCCCTAGCTCTGGTCTAGCCTCCCCTTCCAAAATCGATATAAATTCCAACTGATTACCGTCGGGATCATTAAAATAAAGAGCCAATGCCGGCATCCAAGCAAATACCATAGGCCTTTCCTGGCCGTCCTTCAAAAAGTTATAGGGTTGCAGATTCCGCTGTTTGAGAAAACTCACACCCCGATGCAAAATATCTTCCTTATCACAATTAAAAGCAAAATGTCTAGTCTGAAGATTATCCTTCTGTTCCCAAAGCCCCAGCATTGCTTGTTTAGCCTCTCCTATCCATAAGAATGCTATCCTTCTGTCTTCATCCAAATGAGACAATTTCAACCCCAAGACATCTGTATAAAATTTTATAGCAGTCTCTAACTGTCTAACCTGAATATGTGTTTCGTATAGCCCCTTTATCATGTGTTATCTATTTTATTTAACAAAGTAACATCGTCCTATAATGGCAATCTACAAAAATGAAAGTTATCGTCGCATATTCACCGTCCAAAATTCTGCCTTTACCGAGTTTTTTCTGGCACTAGTCTGTTTATCGTTTACGCTGAAGGGCCAACTACCTACCTTTGAATCAAACATTAAGGAATAACTAAACACTAAGAAATTAAATATCATGAAAAAATTAATCACATCCTTCGCTACTGCTCTAATGATGATTGTCTCGTTCAGTTCATTTGCCAAAACAACAAACAGCAATCCATCAACAAATCTAAGTTCTAAAGCTACGATAAAAGCCTATTTAGAAGCCAATGCATTGTCCAATCTATCGAGCAATCCACAACTATTTGCTTCAGACTTTGAATATCAGACAGCAGCCAAGCCTAATGAAAAATTCAACAAAAAACAATACAGTAATTTCTTAAAAAGCACGAAAGGTCTGCAGTATGACTGCATTACCACCTATGAAATCATGGATGAGAACACCAATATATCGGTCGCTAAGGCAACTATGGCTTTCCCAAATTTCAAACGGGTAGATTATATTACGCTTACGCGCGGCCAGAACAGTTGGCAGGTGAGTAAAGTGGTCACCACATATCCCTAAGACAAGGATTTTCTGTTTTAACCTAAAGCTTACCTCTCCAAGTAGGCTTTTTTGATTTCTATATTGATTTTATTAAAAAACACTTGCAGGGACAATTAATATCCCTGCAAGTGATAAGTAATTTAAAGACTTACAATTTGATCCAGCTGAGCAGAAATAGCTTTAAGGTGATTCCGGTCTCCACCTCCAACTTCCACCGTCAACCAGCCTCCTTTGTAATCCACCTCGCGTACCGTTTTCATGACGTTAGCCCAATTGATGTCGCCTTTTAACAGGTCTACATTAAATCCCTTCCAAAGTCCTTCATCATTCATCTTTTGTCGACTGAACTCCTTTGCATGCAACTTAAAGATCCGCTTGTTCAAGACCTCAATCCAATGTTCTGGCCATCCATATCGCAAAATATTACCGATATCAAAATACCAGCCAATTAATGGGTGATCGATTTCATCTACAAACATTTTTGCTTCAATCGGACTCAAGATAAAATTGTTCCAAACATTCTCCAATCCTATTTTCATGCCTGTTTTCTCCACATGTGGAATAAGTTTCCGGACCGAATCCAGTGCATTTTTATAAGCCACGCCATAGGAGACTTTCTCGTTCACAACACCAGGCACCACCAACACCGTGTCCCCACCCAACTCTTTCACTTCTTGCAAAGATTTCGCAACAGAATCAATCGTAAATTGACGTATCGAAGCATCTGGATCAGAGAGCGGTTTGGACCAATGGTCTTTATTGACAACACTCGGTATTTCAATACCTGACGCTATTTTTGCCTTTAAGAGCTCCTGGACAGTGATGGCTACAGGACTATTAAACTCAATACCATCATATCCCAGGTCCTTGACCAATTTAAACTTGTCCACTAAAGACAGTTCTTCCTTAATCATGTCATAGCCAAGCCCTTTTTTCAATCGTTTAGGAGCGGTGCCTATATTAGAAGAAACTATTCCCGAAGCACCAACGACTGGAGCAGCTACTGTGGCTCCCGCTATAAGCGCCGCCGATTTAATAAAATTCTTTCTATTCATCATTCTTATATCTTCGTATCTATGCCAGGTATTGACACTGGCAGTTCATATTTCAAATCCCATGATACATTCTCTGGGAATAACACTTCGTTAGATGCCAAAGCCGCATCTAGTGTCACCGTCTGCCCAGTATAGGCAGCCATTCGACCAGCTAACGCTACAAGATTAGACTTCACCATCCATTCGCCATCATTCTTCGGTTTTTTGTTTCGGATAGAAGCGAATAACTCATCATGCTCCTGTTGGTACATGCTACGAGAGTTAGACTTTTTATAGGCATTCTCATCCGTAAATTTGGTTTCGTCCTCATACTTCCAAGGCCTTTTACCAGAGATACTGTGCACTCCTGTCCGACAATCCACCGTGCATTTACCCTCATTTCCGACCAACTCTACCGCATATGAAGGTGCTGTATTATTTTGTTGTCGAGATGAGAAGTATCCTTTTACGCCGTTTTCATATTCATACACCAACGCAAAATGGTCATACACATTTCCAAACTTTTTGTCCACTCTTTTCTGCCGTCCCCCCGAACCAGTCACACTAATTGGCAGTTGGTCCCCCATGGCCCATTGTAGCATATCCAGACTGTGAATAGCTTGTTCTATAATATGATCGCCCGAAAGCCAGTTATAGTAAAGCCAGTTTCGCAATTGATATTCAAAATCGGTCCATTTGGGTTGCCGCTCTTTGTACCAAAGTTCTCCCGTATTATACGTACAATCTGCAGCAACAACCTGACCAATTTGACCATTCAACACTTTTCCGAAAGCCTCTCTTTTTGGGAGATGGTAGCGCCAACAAAATCCTGCGACCAATGCCAAGTTTTTATCTTTGGCTTTCTTGGAGGATGCTATCACCCTTCTCAGCCCCGGAGCATCGACCGCAAAGGGTTTCTCACAGAATATATGTTTTCCAGCATTAACCGCTGCCTCTAAGTGGGCCGGACGAAATGCAGGCGGAGCCGCCAATAATACAACATCAACATCTAAAGCCAGCAACCGTTGATAAGCGTCCAAGCCCACAAATCTATTTTCTTTGGACACCTGTACTTTTTCGCCCATCTTCTCTTTCAAGGTCTTATAAGATTCTTCGATGTGATCATCAAATGCATCTGCCATCGCATGTAGGATGACATTCGGATCAGCGTTCAATGCTTCCATCGCAGCTGCCGTCCCTCTTCCTCCACAACCTATCAAACCGACCTTCAACGTACCTGTATTCAATGACCAAATGGACTCTGATGCCAATACATAATTATTGGCAACAATGCCTGCAACGGTCGTAAGACCTGCAGTTTTTAAAAATTTCCTTCTAGAAATACTCATATTAGTTATAATTGTTTGTTGTTCATTTCACTACTCGTTCCTATCGACCAAGACCACAAGTTTTACAACTAGTGTCACCATGCTCCATTCGTGGTCCGACCTCCTATTTAAGGATTTTGGATAAGTTTACTATTTCTATTTATTTCTGCCTGAGGAATATAGAATACCACTCGATTATCCGTTGGCAAGATTTTCTGGTACAAATCGGTAGTAGGTGTATTACTCAATGAATGCGTTCCTGGATAATTACGTTCCATCGAGCGGTTGTTTCGGTACAAGTCATAAGCCCTATGTCCTTCAAAAGCCAGCTCTAGATACCGTTCTTCCAATACTACATCTAAGGCTGATTTACCGAGCTCCTGGATCTTACTTTCTGTATACAAGGCAGCTCCGCTCAATCCAGCTCGCTCCCGCAACTTGTTAACATCTGTCAGCGCCGCATCCACATTTCCTCTCTTGGCTTCTGCCTCTGCTCTTATCAGGTACACCTCCCCCAATCGCAAGTACACTGGCGAGCTCAGGTTAATCTGGCCTTCTTGAAGCGAATATTTATTAACGTAATACATAGGTGTTACAGGTGTAAGTTTTTGGTTATACTGAAGCTTCCCATCTGCAATATAAGGAGTTACGAATGTATTTCGCAAATCTTCTGGATATTTAGTTAAAAAATCATAGTATTTTTTTGATGCGTAGATTTCGGCCCATCCACTCACCCCTTGTCCCAGCGGGTTTCCCGAGACATCACCACTAAAATACATAGATCCTATGGATGACATGCTCCGATCTTCCACTTTAGTATGTCGTATACAAAAAATCGTTTCACGATTACTTTCCGGCAACGTTCTAAAATACCCCGAGTATTCACTTCCCTGTAAAAGTGTGTATCGATTAGCATTAATGACTAAATCCGCATATTTAACAGCATTAGTGTTATCTTCTTTGTATAAGTATACTCTAGCCAACAGCGCATAGGCCACTTCCTTGGAAGCAAAAGCATTACTTTTGGCGACGGTCATCATTTCTGCCGCCTTGAGCAGATCTGCTATTACAAAATCATATACCTCTTTTACCGTGTTCCTGCTAAGAGAGGTTGCCTCTTCGTCAGTCAGCCCTTCCCTTAGAATAGGAATCCCAGGATTATCACCATTTTTCTGTGGATATGGTCGACCAAAAATTCGAACGAGATTAAAATGCATCATTGCTCTCAAAAACAAATTTTCGCCTTTAAGTTGAAGCAATCCCGCAGAAGCATCATCCGGTACAAATTCAATAATCTTGTTTGCTGCTGCTATAACTTTATAGGCCTGAGACCAAAAATTGGTACAATGATCTGAGGTGTTGATATGCGTATATCGGTACGCTCTTGTCAAATCATCTCCTGAGGACTGACCTTGGGCCACTGCATCGCCCGGATATTCCATTATAAAATGTCCGCTGCGGACATATGAAGCATTTTTGAGGACAGCATAAGTCCCGATAGTAGCGGTACCCACATCGGCTTCATTTGTCAACGCCGATTCTTCATCGATAAATTCGGTTGGATCATAATATTTTTGGCAAGAAAAAAGCAATACAATTAAAGCTATTGATGCCACTTTTGTATATAGTGAGGATAGTTTCATATCGATTGTTGGATTAGAATGTTAGGTTTAGACCAAAAAGAAGCTTTCTGCTGATAGGATACTTAAAACTGGATACCCCTGAAGCTAGATCCACTTGGCTGAGCGACACTTCTGGATCTGGACCGGAAAACTTGGTTGCCGTCCATAAGTTATCAGCACTTACAAATACATGTACTCTTGCCACTCGCAGTTGTGTAAGGAATTTGGAAGGTAAGTTATAACCAAGGCGCAGATTTCTAAGACGTATGTAACTACCATCTTCCAGATATCTTGATGACGATTGGTTCGAGTCTTTATTTCCACCTACTACTGGCTTGGGGTGTGTAGCCATATCACCTTCTTTTTCCCAGCGGTTCCAACCATCCTGCAGTACCATTGAGTTGAATGCCTCGTATAGACCATCATTGTCGAATGAGACACGTGTCTCATTGTAGACATAGTTACCATACACAAAGTTGAAAAATGCCGACAAAGAGAAGTCTTTGTATTTGAACGTATTGCTTAGTCCCCCTGTAAACTTGGGTGCAGCTGATGTACCGGTAAATTGACGTGAATCCGAAGATGCGGCCTCGCTATACACATTGGTAGTCGTAATTGTTCGATTGCCATTCCCATCTATGGTGACTTTCTCCCAAAGCGGATCTCCATTTTTCGGATCTACTCCCGACCATATCGGGAAGTTAAAGGCATCCATATCATATCCGACAGCAATAGGCTGTCTCGCCCCCGAATTAAATACATCCGCGCCATCACTAAGTTCCAATACTTTGTTCTTGTTGAATGCCATGTTGAATCCTGTTTCCCAAGAAAAATTTTCCTTAGTAAAATTTTGCGAGGTGATGTTAAATTCTACGCCACGATTTCGCACGGAACCAGCGTTTACCCATACATAGCTATAGCCTGTCGTGGCCGCCAATGGTTTCCTGTACAGAAGTTCGCTCGCTTTTTTCTCGTACACATCCAGGCTGATTGCCACACGATTCCAAAGGGTTAGATCTGCACCTATATTTGCAGATTTTATTTTCTCCCAACTCAAATCAGGATTTCCTTTTTGAAAAGGAGCTGCCCCCGGCAGTCCTGTATAACTCGCTTCTTGAGTGATGCTATAAAGTCCGAGAGCTGCAAAATTTGAAATTCCATCCGCATTTCCGACCGTTCCGTAGCTTCCTCGTATTTTTGCGAATGAAAAAATACGGTTGTCTTTCATAAAATTTTCATTACTCAAGATCCAAGAGGCACCAAATTGCACAAAATTGGCTGTTGGGTTGTTACGTCCAAATTTGGAAGAAAACTCATTCACAAAAGATCCGATTAAAAAATATCGATTGTCATAGCTATAATCCGCTTGGGCAAGGTATTTCCTAAATCCAACCTGCTCCCGGGCACCTTTTGGGCTCTGTAAGACCTCTGTCGCCACCGACATCACGTCCCTTCCTGCTGGCAATCCCTTTCCTGAGGTCTCGGCTGATTCAGATGTCGTCGTTTCAACCTCTGCAACTCCTAAGAGTACAAGGCTATTCCTTCCGAAATCCTCGGCATACCGCACACGATTAGAAGTCAAAAATCTATTGGCACGACTTGTACCATTATATAATTCACCAATATTCGCTCCCCCTTGCTTTGTTCTTCTATCAAAGTATCGAGCAAACGTGCCATTCGAGAGTTGAGTACGATTATAACTTGATACCGTCACTTTGTTACTCAATTTATAATCTAGATTCAAATCCCCACTTGCTTCCCAGCTATCATTTTTGTTATAGTTGTATTGCAGCGAATGCAAGAAATTCTCCTTTTCCCTACCTAACCAATTGGGATAGAAACGTCCATCTATAGGTGCGCCGCTCACGTCAAATGCAGGGTCGAAGGGCAAATTGATGTATGCATCATACATAGTATTACTATTCTCCAAGTTATTCTTATTCATCCTTCCGTTTATGAAGACCGAAGCCTTTAACTTGTCTGTAATCTGGGCACTTAGATTATTTCTAAAATTGTATCCTGTATGGCCAGTACCCTTCAACGTCCCCTCCTCTCGATAATACACACCTGATGTATAATACTGCACCTTCTCCGAGCCACCCGATACTGATAGATTATGATTATTTACATAGCCGGTCCCAAAAGCCAAATCCCACCAATTGGTATTATTGTCAAGCACCGAAGGATCCCTATTATAAAATGTCTTTTGAAAGTCATACAACTCCTGCGAATTCATCATCCGAAAATTGCCTGTTGTCGGATTTCCAAAACCAAATGAGTTATTGAACTCAACTTTAGTCTTACCGGCTTTCCCCATTTTGGTATTTACGATAATAACTCCATTTGCAGCCCTAGATCCATATAGACCAGTTGCAGCCACATCTTTCAAAATAGATACAGATTCAATATCGGCAGGATTGTACGAACCGCCTATGTTTCCATCCACCACGATCAGTGGAGAAGTACTCGCCGAAATAGTCCCTGCACCACGAATAAGAACTCGGGGTTCACTTGATGGATCTCCCGAAGCTGTAGACACGACTACCCCAGGTGCCTTTCCTTGTAACATACTAGACAAGTCATTGGCTGTCACATCCTTCAATTTTTCTTCGGAAATATTACTGATCGAGCTGGATAAATACCTCATTTTTTGAGAAGAATACCCAACCACAACCACTTCGTCCAAATTATCGATATGTGCGTCCAAGACTACGTCTATACGCCGTTGACTTCCTATTTCCATCTCTTTCTCCTTATAACCTACCACTGAAAATACCAATATTTTCACGGGGTCTGATACACTAAGGGAATAATTGCCATCACTATCAGTAGAAGTTCCTATATTAGTCCCCTTGGCCAAGACTGTCACGCCAGAGATTGGCAGATTATTTTCATCCACAACCCTACCTGTTAGTACGCGTTGCTGAATTCTGCTTTCCAATCGACTTTTATCCGATACTTGGGTTTTACCAGATTTGTTGATTTCTCTAATTAGCACCGTATTTTTGTCAACTTCAAAATAGAAAGGACTACCTTCCAGTACATTTTTTAATGCATCTCCAAAAGGTAATCCTTTCGCTTTTATAGATATCCGTTTTTTACTTTTATCTATCGATGCACTGTTATACAATAGGTCATATCCGACTTGCTTTTGAATCTCCTCCAATACATCACCTAGTGGTGCATTTTTAAAATTGAGGGAGACCTTTTGTGCATAGGATGAAGCATGCACTTGGGCAAGCATTACCATTAAGAAAAACGCTATTATTTTCATTATTATAAAGCATTTAATCAAGGTCTTTCGCACACTTGCGCGATTATTTAAATAGATTTTATACATTTGTTGTTGTTTGGTTGATAAAAGTTTACTTATTAACATCAATTAAATTGTATCACTAAACATTTCGATCGGGAGTGTTGCGAGCACTTCCGATTTACTCTTGCTATCCTTCATTTTCACTTCATAACGATTACCCTCCTATCTATAATTTTAAATTTGTAATTGGATATTTTTTCAAGTTGACTCAACAGCTCAGACAATTTACGTGTACGCAATACTGTACCACTAAATCTGTCGGCCGTACTTCCTTCTACCCGATATTCCTTGATATCATACCAAGTTTTTATTTTTTCCATTACATCAAAGATGTCGTCATCTTTAAAGCGAAAGTATCCTTGTTTCCATGCCAGTACGTCTCTCGCATCCACATTATATTTTTCTATTTCTCCGTTGTATTTATTCGAAGCAGCTTGCGTGCCCGGTTTTATTCGAATTTCTCCATTGCTAGTGCCCACCACCACCTCACCGCTCATAAGCGTGGTCAAGACCTTTTCCCTTTTTAGATTTGTCGCCACGTTAAATACTGTTCCCAGCACTTTTATCTTTGTATTCTCTGCAAATACGACAAATGGTCTGCTTGCATGATGGGTCACCTCGAAGTATGCTTCGCCCACTACCTTCACAGTACGTCGTTTATTTTCGAATCGAGAAGGATAGGTGAGTTTAGTATCCGAATTTAAGGTTACCCGGCTACCGTCTGATAATACCAGTCGGGATAGGCTTCCTTTCGGCGAGTAGAATGTCTGACGAGTTGTCTTTCCTCCCGCTACAGCATTCATTTTGAAGAGTAAATCACCATTGGGTAGCTTCACGATTTCGACTCCTCGTTTAGCGAGTAAAGCGGCATCGGTACGTAGAAGAGCGTATGATACGCCATCCTCAAAACTAATAACTGCCTCGTTACGATCAGGCAATTTCACCTCCTCTACGGGAGTGTATGCCACCATAATATCCCGTCTATAGAGATTAACAAAAAAACTACCTACAACTGCTATTGACACCAAGGCAGCCGCCACTGTCATCCATCGTTTCAAGCGTATGGATACGCTCTTGTTCCTTTGAGAGGATTCTATCGGTCCTTGATTCTTTTTGACTTCCGCATATTGTCCATGTCTATCCTCCAATACCTTCGTTAGTAATGGGCTATCGACTGTATGTTCCCGATTATCAGGCAGTAGTGCATGTATACCATAATCGAGAATACCTTTACGAAGCTCCGCTAGCTCCTCATTCCCCAGATTATCTTCTAGATATTTTGATAAAAGGCCTTTTAGTCGGATTTTGGTTAATGCATCCCGTACTCGATTTGAAATTTCTTGATAATGCAAAGGAATGTCAGAGAGTTCTTCCTCTTCTAGTTCTTTAAGTATACATGCCTTTATAGGGTCACCATCTTCTTTCGCGAAGTGATCCAACAGCATATTCAGCTCCTCCTTACTGGCTAGCCCAACTAGATACTTCTCAAAAATCCTATTCAATGGTTCGTTTGGTTTCAATTTTATTCAGGTTTTATAAGCTATTACGTATAAGGCTTACAAAGTACCTACTCCAAACTGAAAAAAAATCAAATCCATTTAAGAAGGAACAAACTGACCAATACAATATGGTGTTGATAGAACGGTAGTTCCTGCTTCAGGAGATTATTTGCTTTTGTAATGTGGTTATTGACGGTAGATCTACTGATGTTCATTTGACTACAGATTTCTTTGTAGCTTTTTCCTTCCAATTTAAAGAGAACAAATACCTTTTGGCATTGAGGCGGTAGTTTTGCGATAGCCTTCATTAATTGTTCTTCCGTTTGCTTGAATACAAGCTCCTCTTCGATATGGGCATAATCTTCCGTATAGCCTTGGACAAACTCCGATCGATGCCTCTCATCTAAAGCAACCTTTCTAAAATGATCGTAAACAATGTTCTGCGCTACTGAAAAGAGAAAAGACCGAAAGGATAGCTCAGGGTTGATATGCTCTCTTTTCTCCCAAATCTTTAAAAAAAGTTCCTGCAATACTTCTTCCGCAATCTGTTCAGATTTCACTAATCGAACTATACGTCCCAAAATACGCAAGCTATACCGTTGGTAGATACTATTGAAAGCCTCATAATCCCCCTCTTTTAGAAGCAATAACAATTGTTTTTCATCTGGATCGGCATACAATTTTTTCACGAACGAGGCGGTTTAACTCTTATCTGTTAATATGAGTAGAGTTTATGATTTAGGTACCGAACCAAATATAATAGGAAATTTCAGTAAAGCAAAAAATAAAACTAATCGTATCCCGAGAGATCGCTCGCTTTTTGCTGCCTTTAAAAATGACCAACTGCATACTCCAAATGTAAGTACACCATTCGCATCCTTCTGGATTGGGAATATATCTGAACAATCAAGAATATATAAAAAATTACCAGCTGACTATCAATAAGATACAAGTAATATGTAATTTTATCACCCTACAACAAAACAAAGTACTCAGATCAGCGTTATTATATGTACAGAAAGGTTATTTATTAGTTTTACATCAAAGATGTAAAGTATAAGGAATAGCTTTAAAATAGAAAGCCCAGGATGTAAAAATCTTGGGCTTTTGCTTTTTTATACACGAAGCGGCGAGTATGAAGCTCCTGTAAAGAGTCTATCCGCTCACGGGAGCTTCACTATTTTTGAACAAACATCTTGATATACCGCATGGACATATCTGTCTTCGTCTCATCTGACAAGGTTCCAGAGAGCTTTTTCACCTCTGTATCGCCAATATTGATAGTACAAACACCTGTTGTAAGAACATTTAAGGTATCCATTGTTACCACGCGTTCAGATTGATCGCTAATAAAGATTAAATTCGAATTATTAGCCCTAAGTTCCACCTTCCCGAAATGTTGCTTCCCTAGCTGCACGGAGCTACTGTCTAGGTCAAGTGTCAGCTCTTGGACGCCACCAGCCCTCTCTTCATTTCCGTCCCCAGGGGCATATATAGGAAATTCTGATTTCACGGCATTTACAAACAGCTTATTCACCTTGAATTCATCCCCTATGTGAAACCGCGACACATCATTCAAATAGATTTGGAAGGTATCCATTTCTGCGACAAAACTTCCTAAACCTATCTTAGTCAATGACAATGCTGCTATTGACGGTGAAAAGATAGATATTGTAGCCATATGGCGGTCATTTATATTCTTCACATACAATTCAAGGTCGCCTGCATTATCGATTGTATGTTCCACCGCCCCTTCCCATTCTTTGCTTACTTTAACGGCAAATTTGTCTGCCTTTACCAATCGAAGATTTACCAATACGTTCCCATCTCCCTTAACCTTAACTTGATTAAAGGCCATCAGTGGGATTGTGGTCATATACGTGTCCTTTGTTTGTAGACTGGTGGTTTCATCATGTGTCAGTGTTGTATATTCGGTGGCGTCTACACGATTCATTTTTGCAACTACATACATCATGCTTACTGGGACGATTAGCAGTGCCACTGCCATCGCTATTAATAATTTATTACTTGATTTCATTCTGTTCTTTTTCTTGGTAACCGATAGTTGCTTCCCAAAATTTGAAAGCAGCTGTTTCGTTATCTATTATTAAAATGTTCTCCGACAAATGACTTATACATTTGTGTGAGTTCCTCCAACCCAATATCCAATAGGTATATGTTTCTAAATACATTCGGCAGTTCTTCATTAATGAAGATGGACTTTCGATAATCCTTTACCTGTTTAACGGCATCCGCCCCTAAGAAAAATCCAACGCCCCGTTTGTTTGCTAGGATTCCCTTTTGTTGCAATAAGTCATAAGTTCGCGCTACTGTATTAGGGTTGACCTCCAATTTCACGGCCATATCCCGCACAGAAGGGACTTTATCTTCCTGCTTCCATTTCTCCAACAAGATATGCTCACACACGTATTCAGCTATCTGTAAATATATCGCCTTATTACTATTAAAATCCATCTTATACCTCCTGTTCCTTTAAACGTAGGTAGCTCACACACCAGAAAAATAGTGTCAATACCACCCCCACTGCACACACTGCTTTTAAAACATTCGCCTCCTCTTGCCAAAATCCACCTCCCACCCATATGGTGTCTCTCGTGACCCGCTCCATTACAAACACGACAATACCAATCCAACAACCAATGAACACCATCAGGCTGATTGCCGTCTTGATATAATGAAAATTGCGAAATGCTAGCGATCCTAAGAGAAAAAGACTATTAAATAGAAAAGGTAAGAAAACAAAATATCCAAACTGCTCTGGCAGTTCCCTCTTAAAGAGATAAGCAAGGTTGTCGATTACGACTACTGTACCATCTGCATTTGTATACGTGGTCGTGGACGTTGAGATTCCGCGAAGATAGGAGACAAAAGATAGGTCAATTATATAGAACACCAAGATATAAGATGCAAACGCCAATAATACCGTATATACTATACTAACTAAAAATTTCTCCAATTTCGAGGCTGGAATTAGGAGTTCGATTATTGCCTTCGGCTTTTGCCCCATATCCGAGAAATAGTTACTGGCCATCATCGTCAGGAACAATAGGCCTAGAAACAGAAATAAAGGAATTCTAAAGTTCAAAGTTTGCGTCCAATTTCCCATATGCTCAAGTGCATCGGAGACCGCAAAAGCATAGAAAGTAATTATTATACCCACGACTACTGCCAATGAGATGAGGTATATTTTTCCAAAATTTATCCATTGCCTTCTGACCAAAAGATAAAATCTGTTAAAATCAAATGTATTATTCATGATGTGTTGTATTTAAAAGAGAAGTAATGCTGCTCTTTTTGGACAAAACAGCGTTAAAAAATAATTCCATATCCAGTCTAGAGTCCTCTTGATTGCTATTGATAGCAATGGTATTGAATCCACCGAGCCCCTCCTCTACATACAGCGCAGTGCTATCCACCTCCTTGACTTTTTTGAACATCAATCTGTTGGTAATCTCCTCAATAGACGCACTCAAGGCTACCTTCTGTTCATCTAGCAAAATAACGGTATCTATCAGATTATCCAAATCACGGACTTGATGCGTAGAGATGATGATGCAACAATCATCCGTCATTGCTGAAGCCATTATCTTCCTAAACTGTGCCTTTGATGGAATATCGAGACCGTTAGTCGGTTCGTCCATAATAATCAGTCGTGCTTTAGTCGCCAATCCAAAAGCGATGATGTACTTTTTCTTTTGGCCATAACTCATTTCAGACAACTTTTGTTGGACAGGTATTTCGAATTCTGTCAGTAACTCGTGCAGATACTGATGGTCAAAATAAGGGTAGAATGGAGCATTTACACTCACATAGCTTGATGACCTGACAGATGGTAGATGAAATTCTTCCGGAATAAAACTAATCTGTCGCAACAATGCAGGTTCACGTTTTCGCGGATCGTACCCCAATACCTCCAGCGAACCTGACCACGGATACACAAGGCCAGCAATGTTTTTCAACAACGTGGATTTACCAGCTCCATTTTTACCAAGTAGACCATAAATATGCCCCTCTTCCAGCTGCATACTCACATTCTTAAATAAAGGCTTTGCTTTATTATAGTTAAAATTTAGGTTTTTAATAGTTATCATACTAGTGTACTATTTAAATAATACACTAATATAGTAACATAATTCGTATTCTATATAATTTCTTTAAAAAAAATCATTGTTATTATTTCAAGCTGTACTTCAAGCATATACAGCAATTAGATTCGTATCCCTAAAAATAACCGGTTTCGGGGATATCATAGCTGCTTTACAATACCCATATTTGCATCAGCAATCAAAATAAGAATGAAGAGGATTACACTTACACTAACTGCACTGCTGATGTCCTGCGTAGCGACATACGCTCAAAACAAAATGTTCAAAATCGAGTATGGACCTGCGCTACCTGCTGAAGTAGCAGCCCAGCATCCGGATGAGATCCCTGAAATCCTATTTGAGGGGTGGGTCAACAAAGACTTAATTCGCTTTTATACCCACGGCGAGTCACCGACCATACAGTTGACTAAAAAAGCTACTGGTCAATCCACTATACTCTACCCTTCACAAGAACTATACTACACACTTATTGGCGAACATGAAGCTGTGGCCAATGCTGCTACCGAGGATATGGAATTGGAGTATATCCCAGGCAAGCAAAAAACCATTGCCGGATATATCTGTAAGCTTGCTCAATTTGACTTGGGCAGCGATGAAGACACAGATGCACCATCTATTTTAGAGTTTTGGTACACGGAAGCCATTCCCACCATCTATTGGGGCGACTATGACTTTTTGAGGCAATTACCGGGTGCAGTACTGGAGATGAGTATAGGAGGTACAGGTATTATTGCAAATAAAGTCAGTCAAGATGAATTAAAAAATGAAGAGTTTGAGATTCCAGTAGACTATACCGAGGCGCAACCCGCGGCGGACATTGCAGACGATGTTACTGAACTGACCGAGGGGATTCACTCTTATTACAATGATGACAACACCCTAGTTGGACTTCGCGATGCTGACGACAATATCATTACCGAAGCAATCTTTACCTCCATCGCAGTTTTTGATGGAGAGACAGGTATCGCTAGCGATGGTAGTTACAACTACGGAACGATAGACAAAAAGGGCAAGACCGTTATTCCATTCAACTACAGTTACCTCGCATTTGATGAGAATTCTCAACAATATCTCTTTGGTAAAGGTGACTTTTTTGGACTTATGGATATAAATGGCCAAGAAATCATCCAGCCTAAGTATGAAATGGTATCCTTTATCAAAAACGGATATGCGAGTTTTCAACAGAATGAAAAGAACGGCTTATTAGACGCACAAGGAAAAGAAGTCGTACCCGCTCAGTATTCTTATATTGCTGACCACAACGCCAGTCACTTTATTGTCGTAGACGGAGAGTCTTACAGCTTACACACCATTAAAGGCCAGAAATCCCTTATCTCCGGTTTACAGCACATATCTACTACAGATGAGCCCAATATATTTCTGGCATTGAAAGGCGACAAATATGGCTATTTAGATCAACATGGCAAAGTCCTAATCCCGTTCAAATATGGCTATGCTTCTATATTCACCAATGGAGTAGCCACCGTTTCCCTCGACGATGATTTAGAAGACATGTTCATGATTGACACCAAAGGCCAAACTGTAGCTGCTACCGAGGTCGAATAATCGTTCCGAATAAAAAAATCAATATTTCTAAAACAAATTTGATTTTTGACCGTTATACTAGTACAAAAAGGTTATTTGCAGACTTTACACATGCTATATAAAGTTCGGCGAATAATTTTAAACAATAGAAAGCCCAAGACTTAAAAATCTTGGGCTTTTGCTTTATACGATGATTCGACTTCTATTACCCCAATTCCACCTCCATTCTGACGTACGCTATTGTCCTTTTCACAAACGGACTTCCTACAGACTTCATTCCAAACTTTTCGTAAAATGAACTCGCCTCTACCCGCGCATTACACCACACGACCTGCCCTCCCATGCGATGGCAAAAATCGAATACAGCATTCAACAATCCAGTCCCTATACCCATCTGCTGAAAGGCAGATGATACCGCAAATTTGCGGAATTGAAAATCATCCCCCACTCGAAATACAGATATCACACCTATGATTTCCGAACCAACGTAGGCTGCAAAGTGCGTACCTTCATAATCATCATCAAGCTGCACATCCTTTAAGGATCCATCTGGATACAGCACTTCCAACCTTATTCTCCAGGTACGGGGTGCTGCGACCTGCTCAATCCATATTTCCTTTAATTCCTCCATAAGATAGTCGTATCTTTTGAATTTTACACGTGGTCCACACCAACCCTCCAGATGTCGGTCACTTTAGTTCCAAAACCAACTTCGGGTGTTCCCCAATGATGTCGACGATGATTTCAAAATAGGTCAAGCCATTTCCTCTCCGTAGCTCCTCAAGCTTCTCTTTGAATAGTGCAATATTGTAAGTCGGGCCTAGTTTCAATTTCTCCAGATAATAGTGCTCCGTAGCCGCATAGCCAAGTGCTTCCTTACTCTTCTCAGCAGCCACCCAGATCAAGTGAGGCTTATCAACGTCCTTTAATGCTCCAAATCCTCCATATAATAAGTCATTAAAGGCATCCAAACTGTTGCCTATTTTCCAATCTTCACCCTGCATGAATACCCTATTGATTTCATCGTAGAACGATGCTATATCTTGAATACGATGCCCATCAATCACAAAATCATGATGCTTATCCATATATTAAAAGCTATATTTCACTAATTTAACGGCTTCCATTTCAAGCGATACAGCAATTCATCCATATGCGCATAAAATGTTGACAATTCAGGCGTCCCTCTATTCCCATAGTCATTTATTTTCTTGCTCGATCCCCCTTCATAGACGACAGCCGTATTCACAGACGGCAGATCAGTGACATTACGGCTTCCATAACTATCCTCCAAAGAGCCAAATTTCATATCCTGTAACATCTTGAAAACCGTATGGAGCTCCTTCGGACTCACCGAGGCGATATACTTACCTTGAAGTTTGTTTTTTAAATGATTCTGTGCGTCCAGGGTTGCTTTACCATCCTTGTCTATTGATAGGGTATATATCGGGCAAAAACCGAAGCACGGTGTCCTTGACATCGTCACCACACTTATTTCATGCACGCTATCACCCCTTACATTTTTATAGTTTTTACACGAAAACAATAAAAAACAGGCGATTACCAATCCTAAATACTTCATAGTCATTTTTTAAGATCATATGCACCAAAAACACTGCCAAACCCGACTCCTAGGCAACTATGCTATTTTTCATGATGAACATCGATTGCAATTCCGAGATTGACCTTTCACGAATAGCGCTCATCCATTTGGCAGATGGCACCTTTTACAGCAATGCGTTGGGCGTAGACACAGATTGTCCATTCCCCAATTCGCGCACATTCAGAAGTGTTGTTTCCGCAATTTGTGTCAGCGCCTCCTCAGTAAAAAAGGCCTGATGAGCTGTAATCAACACATTTGGAAAGCTCATAAGTCGCTGCAAAACATCATCTTCTATGATAGTCCCAGAGAGATCCTTGAAGAATATTTTCTCCTCTTGCTCATAGACATCTATTCCCAATGCACCTATTTTTTTTGTCTTAAGCCCCTCGATAACAGCATTCGTATTTATCAATGCCCCCCTGCTTGTATTAATTAGCGTCACCCCATTCTTCATCTGCTTCAAGGCAACTTCATTAATGAGATAACGATTCTCCGGTGTCAATGGGCAATGCAGCGAAATAATATCCGACTCCGCATACACTTCTTCCAAACTGGTATAGGTCACCCCTTCAGCTGACAAGTGTTCATCAATATACAAGTCATAGGCCAAGATACGACACCCAAACCCCAGCGCTATCTTACAGAAAGCCTTTCCAATCTGCCCTGTGCCTATCACTCCCATAGTCTTCCCATAGAGATTAAATCCCAATAATCCCTGTAACGAAAAGTTCTGCTCACGTACCCGATTATAAGCCTTGTGCGTCTTCCGATTGAGCGTCAATAACATGGCAAATGCATGTTCCGCCACCGCTTCCGGTGAGTAGGCTGGTACTCTACACACTGACAGACCATATTCATGCGCCGCCTCCAGGTCTACATTATTGAATCCTGCACATCTCAAAGCAATAATTTTCACGCCTTTAGCCGCCAGTATAGCTATAACTTCACGTGTCACTTTATCGTTCACAAACACACATACCGCATCTACATTATCCACCACATTCACGATGTGTGGTCCCAGATGAGTATCATAGAATTCAAAAGAAAATAGGCTATCGGTATTGACCAATTGAAAAAAATCACGGTCATAAGGTTGAGTTGAAAAAAAAGCTATCCGCATTATATCCTCATAAATTTTGGTTATAGGTTGTCCTTCTATTTCAGGGGAAGTTCCTGCACAAGTACTTGATATCCGTTGTATCCCATTGTTCCTTTCCATTTACCATTCACAACAATGTGCTTGCCCGTATTCTTATCTACAAAATCAGCTTTGAACGAACAGGTCAGTAGGTATCTATCCACATATCTCTCCAAAATCAGCTTCGAATATGGCTTAACCTTTAAAGTAAGGACGGATGCTCCCCCCGTCTTGTAGGGTGCCTCTTCAGGTTCCGAAGACATCCGAAATTTAGTGTTTTGATATATCGGATTACCCTTTATTTCCAAGTCTTTAGGAACGTTCACTTCATATTTCGCTATAGGTAAATCAGGGGGAACATACCCTACAGTATCATCCACAAAAAATTGGGAGGTCAAGAGCAGTTCGTCAAAGCTCTCTTCATATTGCAGCTCACTGAGGGTATTTCCAAAATTTGGGAGCTCACTGCCTGTCAACTTAATAGTCACCGTGTCAATTCCATCCCCCTTCGCCATATAATAGCTCAA
This sequence comes from Sphingobacteriaceae bacterium DW12, assembly GCA_000783305.1. Classification (GTDB taxonomy): domain Bacteria; phylum Bacteroidota; class Bacteroidia; order Sphingobacteriales; family Sphingobacteriaceae; genus Sphingobacterium. The sequence goes on from JROE01000002.1 coordinate 298,941, forward strand.
ATCCTTCAATTCATAGTCACTATCTACAACCTCCTTAAAATCATCTACCTCATCTTTCGAACATGCATAGAATAACACTGATATTAAAGCGATAAAAATAGGAATATGATTAATTTTCCAGGTCATGGCATGTATCGGTTAAATAAGTCAACGTTTAAATTTAAAGAAAATATTCTTAAAACGTGACAAATTCAGTGATATTTTATTGAAAAACAAAATTAGACTTCAGCTCCGAGCGACTATCTATTTCCAAAATTTCGTATATCAATTTAAGATGATATTTCACCGTATTCTCCGAAATATGAAGCGCCACCCCTATTTCTTTATTTGTTTTGTCCTGATTCACAAGTTCAATAATTTCGCGTTGTCGCTTTGTCAGCACATGGTTTTCCAGCTTCGCCTTTGACTCGCCTTGTTCATTCAACCCTTGTGTCATATTTTGCAATGTAATGCGCATTCTCGCATTTTCATTTTCAACCAATACCCTTTTCTGTACACTCGTCTTATGCAGCTTCCAAAGTGTGATCAACAGTAAAGCCAATACGACAGCAAGACTTATCAGATAGTATCGAAAATTCCTCTCGCTGCTCAACTCCAAGCCCTGCCTTTGCTGTAGCAATTCGTTCTCTAGGATATTTAACTTGCCAGCTTGATTATTTGCATCATACTTAGTCCTTGCTTTACTCACACGTTTCTGAGCGTACAACGCATGCTCATAATCTTTTTTAGATTCGTAGTAGCGCGTGATGGTCTCCTCCATGATGATGATATAGATATCCATGTGATACTTGTTCGCATAGGACATCCCCCTTTCGTAAGCTTCGATCACTTTTTCAGGAGCATTAATTTCCCCATACAATGCCACCTTCACTCTGTAGATATTTGGCAAATGCTTTGGATTATGGTCTTTAATCAACGCAATTGCCCGATCTAGATAGCGATCGGCATTCTCATATTCCTTATCTCGCATAGCTCTAATCCCCAGTATCGTCACGAAAGTAGCTTGAGTCTCTTCATCAAGTAGGTGGAGCTTCTCTTGATTCACCATCTTAAAAAGCCGATCAAACTCCTGCTCTTTCTGCAGGTCGAAATAGACAAACAGCTGCTCCACCAGCACGCGCATTTCAGCCTCCTCCCGATGTTGGCTAACAGCTGCCTGCTTCAATGCCAAATCCAGATTACTCAAGGCTCCAGAATAGTTATATAGACGCTTGTAAGTGAGCGACTTTTGTAAGTAAGCGTGATACTTATCGTAAGATGTGGATGCCGAGCTACTGATTATTTCCTCCAATCGAAGGATGGATGCCTCATATTGATGTCGATCATTCAATTCCGAAATCTCGCGATGCAACTCCATCGGATTAAACGTTTGTGCATGCACACCCCCCACGGTCACGAATATAAAAACAGCAATAATTAGTCTATACAATTCTGTCATATCTGTTTGATAATCTTTACATTTTGTTCCCCATTTCCCTTACATCACCCCTCATCTAGGAACTTCTGTTAAATAGGCGACCCCAAAATTAAGTTTTTTATTAAGAAAATATAGAATTATTAAACATTATACCCCGAATTCATCTATCAACTCTTTACTGCATTTATGTCCAGCCCATCAAGCCCTCACAAGTCATGACTCACAAACAACTGACGGACAATACATTAAACACCACCCACCCCTAAAAAGGTGGTACACTACCCTTTTTAATACTCACCACTACCCGACTACTACCCACGCATTGTTAGGATTGTCCCCAAATTTAATCGATTTTTGGAGTAACCTTATTGAGAGACAACATCCTATATGGAAGTCAATCATCAGGATTTACACGACCCAATAATTTCCTAGCATGAAAAAGATATTTGAACTTGTTATTTATGAAGAGGGCGATCTACGTAAAGAACGATATGTATTAGAAGGCGAAAGCTTAAATTCGCCATACCAATCACCCGCAGACAAAGGCATCGCTTCTGCAATGGCATTTCTCCAAAAACATCGGTCGAATGCATCTGCCTTGCCTACACAACTAAGGATAAAGCATACGAATATGCTCGCGGAGGCATAAAAAAGACACCCATTAAGAACAGGGTGCCTTTGTAAACAATTGACGAATAACAAACTATAGCAATAGGTCACTTAATACAAAACCCACAAAAATGGTGACTGCAATAGCGACTATACCCGGTACTATAAAACTGTGATTGACCACGAATTTTCCAATTTTGGTACTCCCTGTTCGATCAAAATCAATAGCAGCCAGCAAAGTCGGATACCCAGGCAGTAAAAAATCGCCATTCACTGCCGGAAACATAGCCAATAGGTGCGGACTGGAAATACCCAGCGCTACGCCCATCGGCATAATCGTACGCGTTGTAGCAGCCTGACTAAAAGTCAGTGCTCCCATCAAGAATAGTGCTATCGCAAATGTCCAGGGATATACCGTTACTATATCCTTAAAAGTATGTTCGATTACGGCCTCATTGGCCAACATGAAGGTAGCACTCATCCACACCACCCCCAATATCGAGACCACCGCCGTGGCCATCGAGGTAAACAAGCTCATTTTAGCTACCTCAGCTGTAGAAGTCCTGGTCACCAACATGATACAAGCGGAAGCTGACAGCGTAATCATAATAATCATTGTTGTCAGGTTGACGGCACCATTAGCCCCCACACTGAAGCTTGGTTCACCTCCCACGTAGGGAATTAGGCTCGGAAATGCGCCAAAAAGCACAATCAATAGAATAGCCGCCCCGAAGATAGCCACCGCTAGCTTAGCCCCGGGTTTTGGTTGATATTTCACCTTACCTGCTCCTATATCCGTAGGATCCATCGATTGTGCAAATTCAAGATCTTTCATTTTTTCCAAGAAAATAGGGTCTTTATCCAATTCCACCCCCTTTTTACGTACAGCAAGTATACTCGCCAGTATACCAATCATGGCTGCTGGTATACAAATCAGCATAATATGGATAGATGCCGATGAATACGCCAATATTGCAGCCAAAGAAGCACTAGCCGCACTCATCGGGCTCCCTGTAATCGCTAGATGAGACGCGATCACCGATACCGAAAGTGGTCGCTCCGGCCTTACGCGCTGTTTAGCCGATACTTCAGCAATAATAGGTAGCAACGAATACACGATATGCGCCGTCCCGGCAAATAGACATAGAAAATAAGTCGTAAATGGCGCGATGAATGTAATTTGGCTTGGATTTTTACGGATAATCCGTTCAGCAATACTGACTAGATAATCCAACCCACCTGCCGCCTGTAGCGTAGCTGCCGTTGTCACAATGGCGAGAATAATCAAGAGCACAGCTATTGGAGGTTCCGCAGGGGTCATCCTGAACACGAGTACAAAGATTATCAATCCCACCATCCCCATTACTCCGAGCCCTATTCCTTTCATTCGTGATCCAATCAAAATCATCGCCAATAAGATCGCTAGTTGGACAAATATCATTGTGCAATAAATTTAGGGTGGATCAGGTTTTCAATTGAGTAAATCTCCTCCCACTTGGCCTGACTGATCAATTTACGTTCGATTACAACAATCTCATATATGGATTTCCCCGTCTGTAATGCCTCTTTAGCAATAGATGAGCACTCCTCATAACCCAAAATTGGGTTTAATTGGGTGACAATACCAATACTTTGCATCACCATATTTTTGCTATGTTCGACATTTGCCGTAATCCCTACAATACATTTGTCTTTAAGAGTACAGCAGGCCTTTGTCAGATACTGTAGAGAGGTAAACAATGCCATTCCAATCACCGGTTCCATTACATTGAGCTGCAATTGCCCCGCTTCTGCAGCCATGGTGACCGTCAGATCCGCTCCTATCACATAGTAGCAGGTTTGGTTCATCACCTCCGGTATCACCGGATTCACCTTTCCTGGCATGATAGAAGAGCCTGGTTGCATCGCCGGCAAATTTATTTCATTAAGGCCGCAACGTGGACCACTACTCAATAGCCGCAAATCATTACAGATTTTGCTTAGCTTGATGGCATTACGCTTGAGTGTGCCACTAAGCTGGACCAAAGCTCCCGTATCATAAGTCGCTTCAATCAAATCCGCCGCCAGCACCACCGGCACCTGGCTAATATCTGCTAAATACTTGACACACAGTTGGGCATATCCCTCAGGCGCATTAACACCCGTACCAATAGCTGTTGCTCCCATATTTACCTCTGTAATCAATTGCGAGGCCTCCCGAATACGCATCACATCTTCTCCCAATGTGGTCGCAAATGCATTGAACTCCTGCTCCAATGTCATGGGTACAGCGTCCTGCAATTGTGTACGGCCCATCTTTAAAATACCTTCAAATTCTTTCCCCTTTTTATAAAAAGCGACCTGCAATTCTTCCAATGCAAGTGAATAGGATGCTATCTTAAGATATATTGCTATTCGAAAAGCAGAAGGATAGGCATCATTGGTACTTTGCGACAGGTTAACGTCATTATTCGGATGTAGATACTTGTATTCTCCTTTTTGATGTCCCAAGTATTCCAATCCCAGATTCGCGATTACTTCGTTTGCATTCATATTGGTAGAAGTCCCCGCTCCACCTTGTATCAGATCGCTTACAAACTGATCTACAAATTCTCCCGCAATCAATCTATCACAGGCATAAGCAATAGCTTCGGCTTTCTTGGCATCTAGGATTCCTAAATCCCGATTCGCCAATGCTGCGGCCTTCTTAACATAGCCAAACGCTTTTATAAATAGAGGTTCACTGCCGATCGATATACCTGTTATATCAAAATTCTCCTTAGCACGCATTGTCTGCACACCGTAATAGCAGTCGTTGCTAATCTCCTTTTCTCCTAAAAAATCATGTTCAATTCTAAAAGATGTCATCATATTTTTATTTAGTGGTTATACTAGCTCATTCATGGATAGCCTAAAGAAATCCTGTACTTAGGTCTTCTCTCCTCAACAGCTATCTAGGATAAGTCCTTGACATTAGACCTTTCAGTGACGGTGAAGCAAAGAATTAGAGCAATTCGCTTACACCAAGGCACCTCCTGTCATTTATGGTGCAAGATAATGAAATAATAGACACCTCCATCCAACTACTCGATTACTCCCGCATTACTTCACCCAACCACCCTATCCCAAAATCGAAAATCACCCTCTCAATAGGGTTAAGATTAACCTTATACATTCCCTTTTTTAAGTCCCATCACTCAGCACATTTTGCCTTTTGCCGCAATTTTTCATTAAGTTATTCTAGATATAGATTTGATTATTTAATTTATTTTCAGTATATTACAAAAAATACGAAAGCGTATACTACAACAGCGTACCATGAGTGGAAACTTAAGCTGTTCATTAAAAGCTATCTCTGAGTGGTGGTTTCGATATATCGTATAGCGGACAAGCCATTCACTATTCATTATTTAAAATCATATCATTTCATTATGAAGAACAACGTTATGGTCAACTATCCAAAAGCGACCTCCAGTCCCGTAAATGTATCCTACAGCATCAGCAAGCAGGGCAATCTTAAAACAATCACCTGTGCCGTGGCCAATACCGAGGCCATTCCTGCGTGGTTGGAATTGCGAAAATTTGAGCTCATAGGGATTAAGTCCAACGAGACTTATGACCTTCTATTTGAACAACGTAAGTATGAGAAAAATTTAGATACCATATTGTTTATGGATAAGGTATTTGAGAAAATAATTGCTTCGGCCAACTAGTCTTCTCCCTTTCCGTCAGATACATTTGTCTCCCACCGTCTCATTGAATCATCACGGTAAAGTCACAAATAACTATCTTCAATACAATTTCATCCACCTCCTCTTTTTTTTTAAAAAATAGTAGAATAGAAAATATATTAATCGTAATATTGCAATATAATAATCGATCACTATGGGCATCACCAAAACTGAGATATTCAATGAACAGCAAAATAGGCTTGCAGTTACCCTTAAAGCGTTGGCACATCCTGCTCGCATTGCCATCATACAATATATCCTCAAGCAGAATGCCTGTATCTGCAATGATCTCGTTGAAGAATTAGGTCTGGCGCAGGCAACCATTTCACAACACCTTCGCGAGCTGAAGAACATCGGCATCATCAAGGGAAGCATAGCGGGTACCAGCGTATGCTACTGTATCGATGAGACTGTTTGGTTTCAAATCAAGAGCGAATTAAATGATTTTTTTGGCGATAAGGTCAGTACGAACACCTGTTGTTAGTCGATATGAATAATCACTAGATCACTAACCCACTAGTCTTGATTTATTTAGCTTGTCGTCAACTTATAAGAGACAGCTTTTAGCGGACTACGGATTATATTTTTTCGAACCAATACATCGCAATATTGCATTATACAAATAAAACAAAGACACAATGAAATTATCCGAAATCAAACAATTACTGCCTACTTTGGACAATGTTGCCTTTCAACTAGAAGACGGCACATACGTACCTGAGCATTTCCATGTCACCGAAGTAGGTATGATCATCAAAACTTTCATAGACTGTGGCGGAATCATTCGCCATGAGAAAGCCGTTAATTTCCAACTATGGAATGCAGATGACTACGAGCATAGACTCAAGCCCGGTAAGCTGCTTGCTATCATTGAGCTCTCCGAACAGAAGCTTGGTATAGAAGATGCAGACATTGAGGTCGAATATCAAAGCAACACCATCGGCAAATATGATTTGGAGTTCAATGGTAGCCACTTCATCTTAAGAAATAAGACGACGGCCTGCTTGGCTCAAGAGGCTTGCGGCATCCCCACCTCCAAGACACAGGCTAAACTTTCCATCCTTCCAAGCACTGGCAGCTGCACCCCGGGCTCTGGATGTTGCTAATCTTATTATACAATAGCAAAAGATGTATCCTCAACTAAATCAAACCATCAGCAAAATACTTCTCATGTCTATTGCTGATGGTCGAAAAGAAATGCTACGTCCCTTGGCCGATTACATCCAGTACCAACTCGATAGTAATCAAGATGTTCGCATCCATTTCATTTGCACCCACAATTCCAGACGAAGTCATTTCGCGCAGATTTGGGCGCAGACCGCGGCACAGTATTACGGAATTCCTGCCATATACTGCTATTCAGGTGGCACTGAAGAGACCGTATTGTTTTCAGCGGTCAAAGACACGCTAAGTGTCCAAGGCTTTGAAATACACATGCTGGCACACGGGGCCAATCCAATTTATTACATCAAATCTGACCCCAATGCCGTAGCCATCGTTGGATTTTCCAAAAAGTACGACCATCCTTTCAACCCTTTGTCTCACTTCGCTGCCGTAATGACCTGCTCCGCAGCAGATGTTGGCTGCCCCTTCATAGTTGGAGCTGATTGTCGACTGTCCATCGCTTTCGAAGACCCCAAAGTTTCGGATGGCACTGCTCAGCAATCAACAGTCTATCAAAACTGTAGCCAACAGATTGCCGCCGAAATGTTTTACATTTTTTCACAGATTACACCCGTACCATGCAGCCCAGGCTCCCATTCTTAAATCGTTATCCTATTCGATGGACTTACTCCCCCAAGCCTGCTCTATAGATTCGACAAAATAGATTTGGCCTTGCTTATTGCTTTCGTAAATAAAATCCCGCAAAGCCTTACTCTCAAATTTGGCAAAATCCCCCACGATAGCCAATTGAATACCGTACTGGGCAAATTTTTGTAAAATATCACCTGCTATTTTGGTTTTCAGGTCAAAGAAGTCCGGCGTGACCTGTTCTTCTTTGACCATCACCTTATACACATCCAGATATCCCGTATTACCGATGATATCTAAGGCATCATCAATGTTGGATAAGACAATGCCGTCAGCAACTACCTCCACCATTTTTACCCCATTGATTTCGTTTATTTGTAAATCCATTTGCTTATTTCCCTTTAATTAAATTTCTTTTTTCGAAGACCGACTTTTCCTTACCTCTCCATTTAGCAACATTTCATTTCGGCCCCGTCTTCCTTTATTCTAACCAATCACTTTCTATTTTCAATCCTGATGCCCTAAAAATAGACAACAAATCACACAATCAAGAGTTTCATGTCCTCTTTTTCCATTCGTATACACAGCACCACCCTATTCTCTCAAGAATATATTTACACCCGTTTTCACAAATCGCCCCTATCTAAAAAAAAATAAGTATCTCGGTAAGTAGTTGGGGAATTTCTATTGTCTATACTAAAAACACGATATATGATGGGATATACTGAACAAGACTCGGCTTACACCAATTTAGAGACCAAGTCTACCGCAGAATTACTTTTAGGAATAAATGAAGTCGATCAACAGATTGCTGGTATCGTCCAAGGTTGTATCCCCGCCCTTATTCCACTAGTCGATTCCATTGTGCAAGGAATTAAGCAAGGCGGACGCCTCATCTATATCGGAGCAGGTAGCAGTGGGCGATTGGGCGTTTTAGATGCCTCCGAATGTCCACCTACATTCGGAGTCCCATACAGCATGGTGCACGGTTTGATAGCCGGTGGTGATGGCGCTATTCGATACGCCGTCGAAAATGCGGAGGATAATCTAGAAGCTGGCTGGACTACCCTCCAACAGATGCAGCTTCACCCTCAAGATGTTATCGTTGGCATTTCGGCCTCTGGCACCACCCCCTATGTGCATAGCACTTTAGCACACGCAAGAGCATCCAATCTGACAACCGGATGCATCGTCTGCAATCTTCAAAGTCCCATTGCTGAGGTGGTAGACTTTCCGATAGAAATGAATACCGGTCCAGAGTTCTTAACAGGTTCCACCCGAATGAAAGCAGGGACTGCTCAAAAAATGGTTTTGAATATGCTAAGTACCTCCGTAATGATTAAATTGGGGAAAGTTTACGGAAATAAGATGATAGACATGCGAATTGCCAATGACAAATTGAGAGAGCGAGCGATTCGCATGCTGGTACAGGAGACTTCCTGTTCCGAAGCCATTGCGACATCCCTGCTCACCAAATACAAAAGTGTGCGTGCAGTGCTCGAAAACTTAAAAACAGAATCAACATCATAAATTCAGATAGATGAATGACCAATCCCATGTGCTCACCCAGCTGTTGCATGCCATTGCTGATGAAGATAAGGACGCATTCAACCGCCTCCATCAGCTCTATTTCATTCGCCTCAGACGATTTGCATACTCTTTCCTCAAGCAAGAAGAGCTTGCCGAGGAGATTACCTCCGATCTTTTTATACGCATCTGGTTAAAAAAAGAGACTTTGACCAGAATCGAGCACCCTCAAATCTATCTTTACAAAGCCATCAAGAATCAATGTCTGAATGCCTTAAAAAAGAACAGCAATCGGAAGAATGAACCAATCACGGAGCGAGATCATGATAGAGCCGCGATAAGTGATACACCCATCCAACAATTAGAAAACAAGGAATTGATGTTATATCTAGATGCCATCATTTCAACATTACCTGAACAGAGACGACTTATATTTAGACTCGTAAAAGACGAAGGTATGAAACACAAAGACGTGGCCTCTCTACTCGATATATCGGTAAGAACTGTCGAAAATCAGCTCTATAAAGCAATTAAGTATCTCGCCGAAAAGGTGGAAATCTATTTACAGAAAAGCCCCTATCCCGAATTAAAAAACAACAGGCAGCAGCTCCTTTCTCTCTTATTCTAAACACAACCGGAGACAACAGAGCCGTACAAACTGACACGACAATGGACAAAAGTGATTTTTTAAAGATGCTGACAAAGAAATTGACAACCGGTCTATCTCAACAGGAGCAGGTTGACTATGATCTCTATTTGCAGCAGCACAGTGACTATAATCAAGTAGAGCAGATTATTCATCAATACTACACCGATACCTTTTCGGCAGATGAGCCAAGTGCTCAACAACGGAACCTTGAAGACATCTGGCTGCAACTAGATTCTCCTACCCTAACGGCGCAAAAGCCAAACCCTCCTTTGATTAAGTCTCGGTGGATGGCCCTATTCGGCGTAGCCGCAGCTTGTTGCCTTACCCTAGGTATAGGCTACTATCTACTCCAAGGATCCAAATCCTTAAATCCAGTAGATCAAATACTATCTGAGTCTATAGCTTCTACCGATCAAAAGCTACTTATCCCCATGATAGATGGCAGTGTCGTGACCTTAGATCCCGACTCCCGACTCGACTACAATGGAGCTTTTGGCGTAGAAAAGAGGCAAGCCAAATTAAGTGGGTCCGCTCATTTCAACGTCATGAGCAATGCCGACATGCCACTTCACATCCAAGTAGCAGACTACCTCGTCACCGTAAAAGGCACATCCTTTTACATTCGTGAAGACAAAACCAACAATGGGTATGAGCTGATACTCTTCCACGGAAATGTCGAACTCGCGACTCGGCATGACCCAGCAAAAGTACGCAAGATACGCCCCAATCAAAGCGTTCGATGGCGCAAGGATACCAAAGATATTGCCCATATGATTATTACTGACCTCGATTATCAAACGATTACTCATAAACAAGAGCGGTTACAAGACTCCATTGTGTTTCAGAAACAAAAGTTCGAAGATTTAGTAATAAAGCTGTCCGACATCTATAAAGTAAAATTTATAATCGACAATGAACAACTGCGCAAAAAGCGTTTTAGCGGAATGATTCGAAAGGTACCACTTCAGGAACTGATGCACATACTAGAAACGGCCTACCCCTTCGAGTATAAAATTCAAGATAGCATTGTCATTATTCGATAATACAGTCAACATGAAACAAGTCAAGCTACTCGCTTTATTTTTACTCACCGTCATGGCTGTCCAGGCTCAGGAAAAGACTATCCAATTGGTAAAAGGCAAGTCCCCCTTAAAGGCGATTTTTAATCTCGTTCAGCAACAACAGCCCATCACACTATTCTACAGTGATGATATTGTTCGTGACGATATGCATTATACCGTCACCAAGGATCGAATGTCAATAGAGTCCTTGCTACAGGATGCTCTTCCTCCATTAAAACTTGCGTATAAAAAGATAGCGGACAATATGATTATCGTACACGCCCAGATTATCGATCGCCGAGGGGAGCATGACAGAATCACGGGTATCATAGTTGATGATTATGGTCATCCCGTTACGTTTGCCACGATCAGACTTCTTCTCGGCGATCAGTTGTTGGCACTCTCCAATACCATAGAAGATGGTAGCTATAGCATTCGAAAGACACTCCAACAGGGTACCACCTATCAAATACAAATCAATTCGCTTAGCCATAAGAGCTTCTCTCATACTTTTCAGTATCCAGATACAGCGGCTATCAGCCGGATAGTGTTACAGCAGCAAGCCAAACTCTTACAGACAGTCGATGTGACTGCACAAGTACCCCCATTTTCAAGGATTGCCGACCGTCTTATAGTCAATGTAGAAGGCACTATGCTCGAAAGTGGGCTGTCCACTTTAGAAATCCTTCAACAGTCCCCTGGCCTTTGGGTAGACGCCAACGGGAATATCAAAATACGTGGTAACCAGAGCGTCAGGGTGATGATCAACGATATCCTACAGCGTATGTCCAGCGAGCAATTGTCTGAATACCTTCGTTCTTTACCTTCTGAAAACATAAAAAAAATAGAGATTATCCCTAATCCTGGGGCTGAATACGAGGCCGAAGGTACGGGTGGCATTGTGCGTATTATTTTGAAAAAAAATATCAACGATGGATTTAAAGCCAATTTGCTGGCCCGTTATCTACAACAACGTCGTGATCCTTATTTAAATACCGGTGCCATACTTGATTTTAAAAAGAACAAGTTCTACATCACAGCGGTTGGAGCTTATCTCAAGGACAATCGCAGTATTATTTCAAATTACGATGTATCCTATCCCGATCAAAGCAATTATCTCAGCAGCACAGATAGGACTCGGTATCTCGACTCCTACAACAGTCGGATTACAGCTTCCTATGACCTTACTGACAATCAAAATGTAAGCTTACAGACCCTATGGATAGGTAATACCATCGATCAGGTTTTCAACACCCAGAATACACACCTCCTTAGCAATCAAACGTTAAGAAAGCAGACCGCCAATAACTGGGATACCCGCCAAAATATGCTCAATTCTACTCTCAACTACAATATCAGCTTGGACAGCGTCGGCACGTCGGTGAAGGTAATAGCCGATTACCTATCCAATAAGCACCGCGAATCAAATGATTATACCATGCGCTCCGTAGATACAGACGAAACCGAGCGCTATATCAATCTTTCACCCAGTCTAACCGAGATATACAGCCTTCAAAGTGATTTCACACGCTATTACAGCAGTACACCATTCAACTGGATCGCCGGCGCCAAATTTGTCGGCACCAATCGATACAACGAAGTGCTCCGCAACAACAATATAGATGGACAATGGATTAAAGACCCACGCTTGAGCAATGAATTTCAATATCGAGAAAATCTGTTTATGGCATACGGAGCCATCAATTACAAACGCTACAAGACCAGCGTCAAAATAGGTCTAAGAGCGGAGCAGACCCATATCAATGCCCTTTCCATCACTAACGGGGACCGAATCAACCAATCTTATATCAGTCTATTTCCCTCGATATACCTACTTCAAGAAGTTGGTGCAAAAAAACATTCTTTATATTTAAACTATGCCAAGCGATTGAGAAGACCTTCGTTCAAGGATCTTAATCCTTACACCCTACAGATTGACGACTTCATCCTATTAGAAGGAAATGCAGGATTGACCCCAGAGTATATCCATAAGCTAGAAACGGGTTTCAGTCTAAAGAACGGATTGACGGCCGATGTTTACTTCGCCTACACGAAAGACAAAATTGCTTTATTCATGGAATCCATCAATAACAAGACATTGGCCTATCAATCTCGCAATTTTAATTCCAGCATAGACTACGGCGCTTCGCTATTTATTCCTTGGACCTTCAAAAAGTGGTGGTCTATACAGAGTAGTGTGGCTTGGTACAGGACTCGCTTTGAGTATGACAATGTTGACCTCTCCCAACAGATTGTCCAGGCAAATTTGTCTCAGACATTCAAATTCAAGAATATTATGGATGCTAGTATCTATCTCGATTACATAAGCCCAACCTACTTGGCCAATACCAAATATGCCGATCAGTTCTATTCTAGCCTCCGGATATCCAAAAGTCTGTTGAGCAAGAAAGCCAAGATCACACTTATGTTGAATGATATATTCAATACCGCCCGGGAACATGAGATTACCGCTCATCAAGGCACCACGGCCTACTTCTATCAAAAACGCCCTACCCAGACTTTCGGCATGTCTATCAGTTATAGCATCTCAAAAGGCAAGAAGTTTGAAAACAAAAAAATAGAACAGAGCAATACCGACGAAAAAAACAGGACCAATTAGTGACCATTATAACCACTAATCATCATTTGCCCAGTCGATTGCCTCCTTATTCTACCTGCCGCCAGTGTGGTATTCTTCATCTGTCACATCCTCTAGACATACAGTTTCCTTCTTTTCCCTTCCCGTGATGGCCACTTGGATGAATTTAGTGTTGGCACTTGCTGCATGCCTGTTACATAAATAAGGCTAGTAAGATCATTTTTATATTTTCCGTCTTCGTATACTTTTGCTTTTACTACAATCTTACTTCATTACAAAGTTCTATATATAGCTCTCCAATATGGGTATACGAATTACGGTTTTCAATACCCCTTTTACTTACACTATACCATAGCACTATGTATAAGAGCATCTAATCTATATATAACAAATATCAAATTAGTATGGCATTAAACTAAAATTTTTAAATAATATAAAATTAAGTGCTATAATAAACTATATTTGACAATAAATAGCATTAAAACATACTAAATGAATACGTCTATAATTGGAACTGGTATTTCAGGTCTATCAGCAGCTTGCTACTTAGCAAAATCAGGCCATCAGGTGCACGTCTATGAAAAGAATAGCAGTGTCGGTGGTCGTGCGCGACAGTTCAAGAGCGATGGATTTACCTTTGATATGGGCCCCAGTTGGTATTGGATGCCCGATGTCTTCGAGTCATTCTTTTCCGATTTTGGTTATGAGGTATCCGACTTTTACCAACTCGAACGCCTCGACCCCTCCTATTCAGTAGTATTTAAGGATACCAGTTTAGATATTCCGGCTTCCCTTGCCCAACTGTATACACTTTTTGAAAGCATTGAACCCGGAGCGAGCATGCAGCTCCAAAAATTTCTGAAGCGTGCGAAGGACAAGTATGAGATTGGTATCGGTAAATATGCCACCCTTCCCTCCCTTAGTATTAAAGAATTCATGCAGATCGATGCACTGATGGCCTTGCCTAGATTGGATATATTGTCCAATATGGAACGGCATGTCCACGCTCACTTCAAGCACCCTTACCTACGTAAAATTATGGAGTTTCCGGTATTATTCTTGGGAGCCATGCCCAATCGTATCCCCGCTATGTACAGTTTAATGAATTATGCCGACGCCTCTTTAGGAACGTGGTACCCAAGGGGTGGCATGTATCGCATCATAGACGCCTTGTACACACTGGCCAAGCGGCTAGGGGTACAATTTCATTTCAATAGTGAAGTATCGGGATTTGGCATCAATCATAGACAATTATCCAGCATCCAAGTCCAAGGCCAAGCCATAGCCACTGATCTCGTCATTGCTAGCGGTGACTACCAGCACATGGAGAGCCTACTCCCCGATGCCTTACGCAATTATAGCGCGCCCTATTGGCAGAGCAGGGAGATGTCACCTACCAGCCTGATTTACTATCTGGGTATAGACAAGCGCCTACCATTATCCCATCATACGCTATTTTTTGACAGCGATTTCGATGCCCATGCCAAGGCACTCTATGAGCAGCCCCGATGGCCCGATCAGCCCATGTTTTATGTATGCGCCTCCTCTGTGACCGATCCTACCGTAGCCCCTGACGGACATGAGAACCTTTTCATCTTGATTCCGCTTGCTGCGGGCTTGGAAAGTGGCATTGAAGACTACACCCCTCGCTACCTAGATCAAGTATTGGCACGTATGGAAACCAGACTTGGCACTGCTATCCGTCCGCATATCTGCTATCAAAAAAGCTATACTATACACGATTTCAAGCGAGACTATTATGCTTATAAGGGCAATGCCTATGGGCTTGCAAATACACTGAAGCAAACCGCCATTGGCAAACCCATGATGCAGAACAAAAAGCTGGAGAATCTGCTATATTGTGGGCAGCTATCCGTCCCGGGTCCAGGAGTACCTCCCGCCCTGCTATCCGGCAAAATTGCTGCAGCACAAGCCATTAAATATGCCTCTTCACATATCCTTATATAACCCTACTGCTATGGACAACTTCAAGATATTCAACACACTATGTCAACGCTACAGCAAACAAGTGACCGAATTGTATAGTTCTTCCTTCAGCAGGGCTATCGGTGTACTACACCCCGACCTTCATGCTCCCATCTATGGTATCTATGGATTTGTGCGTATTACCGATGAAATCGTAGATACCTTTCACGATTACGACAAAAAGAAGCTACTCAACGATTTCAAAAGAGACACTTTTGAAGCCATCAATAGTGGTCTGAGCACCAATCCTGTATTGCATAGCTTTCAAGCTGTCGTCCAGCAATATGATATTCCACAAGCATACATCATTTCTTTCTTTGACAGTATGTATGCCGATTTGGATAAGACTTATTGGAAAAACCAAGAAGAGCTAGACACGTACATCTACGGTTCTGCCGAAGTAGTTGGCTTGATGTGTCTTTATGTATTCTGTAATGGCGACCAGGAGCAAGTACAGCGCCTTACCCCTTCCGCGCGTGCATTGGGTGCAGCCTTTCAAAAAGTCAATTTCCTGCGTGACCTCCGTCAGGATGCCTATGACCTGGGGAGGCGGTACTTCCATGATATCAACCTGGAGCAATTCGACCACCAGACCAAGTTCAAAATCGAGCAGCAGATAGCCCACGACTTTGACTCGGCTTACGATGGACTGATGCAATTGCCCAACAAGGCACGCTATGGCGTATTGTTGGCCTATCGCTACTATTTGTGTCTATTCAACAAAATCCGGCGTCTGCCGCCCGAGGAGGTCATCAACAGCCGTATCCGCATATCTGACTACAAAAAATTATACCTGCTCATGCACACTGGATTAAGAAGCCAGTTTAGCATGCAGCGCACACATCCATAATAGCTATTACCTTATGTCACTTACACATGATCTCATTCTTGTCAATGCCGAAGATGTCCAAATCGGGACCTGCGACAAAGCAGATGCTCATTACCATGGAACCCTTCACCGTGCATTTTCCATTTTGATTTTTGACACAAAGGGCCGTATGCTCCTACAGCGTCGTGCCCAGCACAAATACCATAGTCCTGGATTATGGACCAATGCCTGTTGTAGCCACCCAACCCCCGGTGAAGACACTGAGGCTGCAGCACATAGGCGGCTTTGGGAAGAGCTCCGCTTTGACTGCCCCCTCACTTTTCAGTATCATTTTACCTACCGAGCACTCCTTGACAATGGACTCATCGAGCACGAACTCGACCATGTTTATACCGGTGTATATGAAGGCCCTATATCACCCAATCCCGACGAGGTTGATAGTTACGCTTATATTGAAGTAGCACAGCTTGCTCAATATATCAAATCCTATCCCGATTGCTACACTGTATGGTTCAAGCTTATATTTGAGCGTTACCTCCAATATCCACACCTCTAAATTCTATCGCTATGCATTGGTTACTTGGTATATTTATTACGATTGTCACTTTCTGCGCGATGGAGGGCATTACTTGGCTCACCCATCGCTACATTATGCACGGATTCCTCTGGTACCTCCATAAAGACCACCATCAGCCCCATAATGGTGCGCTGGAGCGAAATGACTGGTTTGCCTTTATATTTGCAATACCCTGTATTATCCTCTTCTATTACGGTGGTGTCCAAGGTCATACCTGGCTCACTTATATCGCTATGGGCATATTGCTGTACGGAATTGCCTATTTCTTAGTCCATGATGTTATCATCCATCAACGCATCAAGTGGTTGCGCAATTCCAAAAATAGCTATATTAGGGCTATGCGTTGGGGGCACAAGATGCACCACAAATATCTGGACGCAGCTCCTGGCGAATCTTTCGGATTCTTATGGGTCGAAAAAAAATATAGAGACAAAATCAAAGCAGACGATTCTAAGTATGGCAAAAAGGGATAATTATTTCGATTATATCATTGTGGGAGCAGGTCTTTCCGGAATCAGTCTTGCCCACCGTCTGATTCCTCATCTGCAAAATACCGACAAAAGGTTGTTGCTGCTGGACCGGGGATTAGACTCTTATCCCGAGCGTACATGGTCATTTTGGGAAGCAGCTGATAGTATACCAAGCAGCTTGATTGAAGCCAGCTGGCTGCAGATACGTATTCTAGACGAGGCTGTCAATATCCAGACGCCAACAGCTCCATATCATTACAAATCCATCCATTCCACACGTTGGCGAGCACATTATCTGCAGATTATTGCCGCCCAGTCACAGATTACAATTATTGAAGAAGCAGTGCTTGATATTCAGCAAACTTTAGACGAGGTCAGCGTCCAGACGGCCACTAGCTCCTACCAAACCCTCCATCTGTTTGACAGCCGCTTTGCTCCAGTACTCGACATTCCCGATTATGTCACCACCCTTTGGCAACAGTTTTATGGGTGCTACATCCGCACGAAATATGCAGCATTGGATCCAAACACTGCCGATTTGATGGATTTTAGAGCCTCGCAACAGGAGCATATTGCCTTTTTCTATATGCTCCCATCCGATAGTCATACTGCGTTGGTCGAATACACCCTATTCACTGAACGACCAAGAGAATTTTCATACCTCAAGCGTCAGCTATCCGACTATCTCGATCAGCACTTTGGACATGGAAATTATGAAATCATTCGTGAAGAAGAGGGCAATATTCCGATGAGTAGCTACCGGTTCCCGAGGCGCGACGGTCGCATCTTTTATATCGGCACGGCTGGGGGATGTACGAAGCCCTCCTCTGGCTACACCTTCTACTTCGTACAGCAACAGATTCATGAATTAGGAAGATTGATTGAAAAAGGTTATCTGAATACTTACGGGCGATATTCTTGGTCGATGCGTCGATTTCATTTTTACGATAGGATACTCTTGCAGATCCTGTCTGAGCAGCCTCATATTGGACATACTATCTTTGTCCGTCTCTTCCGTCGTAATCCCACTTCTAGAATCTTTAAGTTCCTCAACAACGACACGACTTTATGGGAAGAAATCAAGCTCTTCAGCACCTTGCCTATTGGGCTTTTCAGTCGGTATGCTATTCGCATCCTCTTCAAGCATAGATAAGAATCTATCGGTTGCTTTGGTTGGGCATAAAGTCTTCGAGCGTATGCTTGCCCTTCTGCCCGTATAGGTCGTGGTGATGGTGATCCAGCTTAGCCATAAGGTGTGTCAATAACTGGCGCTCTGTATTGTTGAGTGTGCCCGAGACCACATCACCCACCCGTTTCATCTTGGGCAGTATATCGATAAGGACACGCCTTCCCAGGGGTGATATTGCAATGGGCTTAGAACGCTTATCACCCGTCTTTTCAGCTTCCACGATGAGCCCCATGCGCATCAACCTCTTAATAACCTCATTGCCCGATGCTTTTTCCATGATATTCTTACGGATCAGCTCCGACTGCGGAAGCTTGTCATAGGTAAAGAGCACCATTAAGTACGTAAACTCTTCAGGAGTCTGCAAAGGTGTATCCACAAAGGCCAATTTGATGTAATTCTTGGCATAGCGGTATAGCATCACCAACAATTTACCCACATCTTCTGTTGGCATATCACGCTGCATGACAGGTGTATAATCTCCACCTATTTTTCGCATCTGTGAGTTTTTTGCCGTCTGATTGACTTTCATAAAAGCCACAAAGCCTTCATAAGTAGCATCATCCGGATAGTTGGCACAATATAGATCTAACTCTTCTATTACTTCCACCAACAATTTTTTTGGAATCATGGTCATTGTCTGTGTATTGAATACCCTACAAAAGTAACAAATAGAATGTAAACACCCCCACTCCCCAACCGATTTATACGCTTACTTTCTGGCTCGGAGTATAGCTTTACTATACCTATATTTAACTTTTTGCACTCCGAATTCACAAGCTATTTACTCGGTTAAAATAATTTTTTAAAAAACACCACTTTCGAAGGTAAATATGGCTTCATTTTTATACCTTCATATCCAGCTAACATGTCTTCGTATGAATCCTCCAAAAAAAATCCATCTTCTCAGGTACATCTGTGTATTTGGATATTTGGTTTGTTGTCTAAATATGGTTCATGCACGACAGGTAATATCTACTTGTCAAGATAGTATCGTCACCCCCGTACCTTTTCTCCAACGTATCCCATACAAACAGTTAGTACTCCCAGTAGGTCTGATGACCTATGGAATCATAGCACTAGAAAGCCATTTCCTCATCGGTCAAAACCAAGATATCCGAAATGAGCTACAGGAAAATATAGACCGCAAGTTTACAGTGGATGATTTTAGCCAGTATGCAAGTACAGCAAGCGTCTTCGTGCTAGATATGGCCGGTATCAAAGCCAAGCACAACCTAAAGCAGCGCTTTTTTACCACTGCTGTATCACACGCTATTATGGCCACAACTGTCATTAGCGTCAAAAATACGGGCACGGTGTGGCGCCCCGATAGCTCCGCCAACAATTCTTTTCCTTCTGGACATACTGCTACAGCTTTTATTGGCGCAGAATTGCTTTGGCAAGAATACAAAGATCAATCTATTTGGTATGGAATAGCGGGTTATACAGTCGCGGCCGGGACAGGTTTTTTCCGTATGTACAACAATAAACACTGGCTATCTGACGTGGCCATGGGAGCCGGAATAGGCATCTTAAGCACTAAAATAGCCTACTGGTTGCTTCCTTTGGTAGACCACAAATTTAAAGGAAAAAGCCGGGACTATATTCTCCTGCCTAGCTATAATGGTCGACAGATAACTCTGGTTGGGAGTATGACGTTTTAATTTTCTATAGTTTAGCTAAACTTTCTGCTTGAACATGCTGTTCTCGAAAACCCATTTAATGCCTATTATCACAATTAATGGGCACCTCGCCATACCTTTTATCGACATACATGATGGAAGCACAGCCAAATGAATGATATTCAAATCCAAAAATAACTGCAGGCTTGTCATTAAATAAATATCCCGTCCATTGTTCACCCGAGCTTGCTTGGACCTCGTCTTCAAAATTTAACGGCGCCAGCGAACTTCCTTCGCTTTCTTGGAATATTTTTTCGACTAGAATTCGTTTACCCTTAGCCACAATAAAATAGCGTATTTCTAATCTATTCTCAACTAAAACATCTCGGATAAAAAAAGTGACGGTATCGCTTTTGAATCGGTAATAATTGCTTATTTTATCTGCTGCATGATTATATTCGTTTTTCTGCATTTTTTTTGGAAAGTCTCTTTCCTCAATTTTCTCCCATTTTATGAGCTGTAGTTTTGCCTGCACAAAGGGATTTTTTTTGCCGATATATACCAATACGGTATTGTAATAGCGCTCTCTTGATTTAGGAAGCACAGCATGAGCGAGCTCAAAGCCAATCATATAATCCCAAGGAGATACCTCCTCTCCTTGGGAAGCGTAGGGGGTAAGATGGGCCACTGCCTTAAGCTCCTTTACCGGAATTTTTGTAAAGTCACCGGATTGATAGTCGTATATAAACATCGTATCTCTTTCACTGAGATTCGTGCCGGTTAACACCCTTTGTCGAGATGTGGAGTCCAGCTCAAAGAATTTTAAATCATCAAAAGGGATACTTTTCTGATTGGCAGTGTACTTAGGTGGCATGGCCAGTGTATCTTGATAAAGATCAGACAAAGATACAACTGCTTCTATATTCCTATCGTCCCCTACCGTGGTCACAGTGAAGATGTTCAAATCGTTTTCTTTTAACCTGATCCGACTTGTTTGCTTTGTTGCGTAGCTTTCAGTTAAAGGATGCATGGAGGTGCTGCCTTGCTCCACGCTGTGGCCGATGGCAGGGTTTAGCGGATTACCCGTTTGCAGGATTGCTAAAGCAAGCACAGGCGGTATCGATATTTTTACTTTCATTTCTTGCTGTTTATCAACAATTGTTGTCCAATTTTCATGCTAACCTTTTCACAGGTATTATTTTGATAACTGGATACAAGGTAGCAAAACATTGTAAATGTTAAGAAAGGGATTTCGATGACAACCAGCGGCCTCAAGTATCCACATAAGATTACCTGATACTATGTGCAATGTTATACGTATAGCTATTATCATTCGCCATAAAAAACCTCCAGACTTTTCTCGCTTTCCATACCTTGCATATCGACAGCAGTCACGTAGTAGTAGTACGTATTTCCTTCTTCAATCGCACCATCCAGGTACTCCAATTGATCTCCAGCCAGCGTTTTCAGCAATTGGGGATTACTATTGCCTACGCTCCTATATATATTATAGCCTTTCATGGCCTGCGCACTGGTATCCCATTGCAGCAAGACCTTCGATGCTTCAGCAGTATATAATCGTACGCGCAATGGCGCCAAAGGTTTTTCGTTCAGTTTTTCTATCCGAATCGGATTGCTCAAGGCGCTCATTCGGGTCGAATCCAACACCGATTGTATCGCATAGTCATATACACCCGCTTGATACATAGTATCTACAAATTCATTGGCCACCACCCTTGCAAAGGGTGCTGTTGGAAATGCGGCATCATCCTTGGATTTTCGATAGACATTATAATAGTCAAGGGCGCCAACAGCCTTCTCCATGTCGTACCAAGTAATAGATACATGTGCTTTATCTATCCAAATATACCGCAACTGCCGAGGTGCTTCCACCTGCACTTTTGAGCCTTTAGGAATGGATAGTTGCACCACTTCCGACAATGGACTCAGCGATTGGGTATGTGATACGGCCGCCACCGCATAATAACCGATTACCTCCCCTTTATTTGCAGAGCTATCTTGATAATGGTAGGATTGTTCGGTAGGATTGTAGGGAATAAAATTGCTCACTTGACTCAATTTTCCGTTAGGATCAAAACTCCGGTAAATGTAGAAGCCTGCCACTTGAATACTATCCACATGTTGCCAGCTTAATGAGGGCAAGTCACCCTCCATATATGCTTGGACTTGCGTTGGAGGCAAGATGTTGACGATACCTGTCGCAAGCCCCGAAACCCGAGCTGTTGGAAAAGAAACGGTCGACTCTCCCTGCATGACCATCTGGTAGTAATAGTTTTTCCCGCCCCTTACCGTTTCATCTACATAAAGGGTATCGGTCACCGGAATAGTAGCAAGCAACTGGTAATTTGTATCGTAATTATCACTTCGGTAGAGCAAGATATTCTGTAATGCGTAGCGTTGATCAAGCGCATCCCAATAGACCTTTATCCCTCCATCTACAGCTGCCGTCTGCACATTGAAGCCACGGTTCACATTCCGAAATCCACCAACTTGCAGCGTGACGGTATCCGAGCTGGTTCCTAGGTTACCAAAAAAATCCTTCCCAATAAGGTAGTATTCATAGCGCACAGATTGCAATGCTGTCGTATCTTGTAGAAAGTAGATAATCGAATCATTTTGTACATTTCCATTCATTCCTCTCGTACTGTACACCGCTTTGAAATCGGTGTTTGCCCCTCGTACTCGCCGATGGATTTCAAATAATGGCGCTGCTTGCACTACGGCAGATTGAAAGCGAAGGATTGGAAATGCCTCTCCAGGATCTATCTCTATACTTCTTATCGCTGCAAAATCCGGTTCAGATAGCGTGTACGTCATGGTAGCATTGAATTCATCCCCATTAACCGCCATTATTTTATAACTGTAATTTTGGCCCAGCACCGCTGTCGTATCCATGAGCCCGAGCCCAAATCCGATTCGGATCTGGGGAATCTGCACGGTCAGGAACTGTTGCTGCTTCACGGGATCCTCCCACGCTTGCCACAATTTCAAGGATAAGCTATCCGATAAGGAGCCCGATTCAGGGAACAAAAATAGTTGATCCTTTATCCGTTGTTGCACCATGTTTAAGGATAGAAGGGCACTCACACGATGAATCGCAGCAAAGTCTTTTTCATCAGGGCCTTTACGTAATAGCAAATATCCCTGCTTTGCCATTTCCAAATCATTGACATCGATATAAATTCCCTTCGGAGTGCCTATCATGGTCACTTTCCCTTGCTGAGCATATAATGGGACACCGAAAAAAAAGAAGCTAAGAAGCCATACTATACGTTCCATAATATTGTCGTTAATAATCAAAGTCTGGATCTTTGCTACAAGACCCGCCGTTTCTAGTAAATTCAAATTCCACCCCTTTATTGCAGCTTGATCCCGCGCATAGAGACAGTTTGCCCATCACCCCGATATCAATGCTTTCATCTACAAAGGCACACCACACCCTCGCCGCTATATTGGCCGAGAAACATCCCATCACCTGAAAACTTGGATCGCCTCCGGTATTGGTAAATTTAGCCTTCACCCCTACCTCTGCATCCACCGAGCCACTTACACCACATACCCCCCCTAGGACTGCCATCCGAGCATAGGCATGTGCAAATAACATAGCCCCGACGCCTATCTCTTGGTTGGCCTTGTTAAAACTTCCATAGATACGGGCATCAAATCCCGCACCGAAGCCTACCTCAAAATCAGCAACCACAAAATTAACGGCAAAATGGGTTTCCGGAATGATATCCTTTCTTCCTGTAAACAAGAACCCATGGAATCCATTTTCCTTAAATATTCGAGGTAGCTTCTTGACATAAGATTGGCTCGTAAACTTGGCTTCCATTTGCGGAGTCACCATATTATGGTCACCTATACCAATACCCACCGCCAATGGGAAGATGAGCGGCACAGGAGCCAATACATCTGCTCCAGCAAAGAAATACCACCCCTCTTTCTCGAAGAGCATTTCAAGCTCGACCTTACTTAAGATGACAGCCCCTGCCACCAATCTGGGCATACTAAGCGAGCCAAACATGCGTCCAGTCTTGAAATCATAATCAAATTTGGCCCCCGATAGCCCGCCTTCATTTTGAGCCATACCATCGGCCAAATTGTCAACTGGCAATTCTTCTTGTAGGGCTTTCACTGCCTGCATAGCCACTTGTTTGGTTTTTTGCTTTGCTACATCAACGATATCAATACCCACGGCACCACGCAAAACACCGTTGAGCTGCAAGAAGCCACCGATTGGATTACCATCTACCATCGAATTGATAGCGTTCATGCCACTACCTGCCAAACGCATTTTGGCGGCAATCTGATCATAATATTGTTTCCCGCTCTCGCCCAATTTCATCACCTCATTGTAGGTATTGTTAGCAGTTTTGAGGTTATTTTCAATAAACTCCCGCGTTTGGCGCACCGTCTCATCTTTCATCACCTCATCCAAGAGCTGAGCCGCATATTCCTCCCCCTGTTTACGATAATCACCGATCACGATTTCGGCCTGTTTCTTAGCATCTTCTGCTGCTTGTGACAACACTTGCTCTGCAAAGGCTTTGGCTTCTCCTGCTGCCTGCGCTCCAGCTTGACTTGCAGCTCCCTGTACTCCCGAAGTGACCATGCTAACCAAGTTGGCTTTGATGCTGATATCTGTACCGGGCATCTGTATCGTTCCAGCAATCCCCAATCCGCGACCACCAAAAAGCTGTCCACCTTCGATGGTGGTCGTCTTGAATCGCGTACCTCCATCTCCAGTAAAAGAAAAGCTCAAAGGCGCAATGGAAAGTACCGGTGCCCCTGATTCACTTGCCGAATAGCTTATCGATCCGTTGATATTGTCCAACAGTTTAGGCAGATGCAGATTGACCGTACCATTCATCGTCAGCCCCTCAGGTTTACTAAAGAACGAACCTGGGGTAAAAGAAAGCTGGCTTTGGAGGGTAATCGGTGTGGCATTTTGACTAAAGCCAAACACTTCTTCATCGTTGCTCAATACCGATACATACCCAATCCGTATACGATCTCCTTGGCGTGTCATTCCTGGAAGTTTTTCTAAAAATGCAGCTTCACCATTGTCATTACGCAAGGTAAATTTAAAGTGTCCTTTTCCCGGAATATTTCCCACATCAGCGTCGTAGGTAAAGACTACTTCCGTACCTTGATTCAGATGAAGGGGTATACTGGCCTTGCCACCTACGGTCAATTTCTGAACAACATTGTCCGTCTTGTCAAAGATAAGTTCGCCTGGGATAATAGACATCTTCGGCATATTCAAGTCGGTCTTACCTGTCAATATTTTATTGTTCTTCAGCACTATACCCCCAGAGTTGGGTGCCAATGCCCATGATTTGCTCTGTACTTTCCATTTTTCCAATTGAAATTCCAACGGCTCATCACTGCTGACTGGCAACATCTTATCTTTCGTGATGACTGCTTTCCCCGCATCGAGGCGCAAAGGTATTCCCCCTTGTATTTTGGTATTTAATGTCAAGAACAGATGAATACTGTCATTTTGAACATAGGACTCTCTTGCAGCGGCTACCCCACTCTCCCCATCGAAACCTAAATATTTAAATTGTATCGCTTTGCCCTGATCTTTGCTGATAGCATATTTTCGTCCCTTGATATCTTCCTTCGAATGGAATACCTCCATATTCATCTTATCCGGACCTCCGTCAGCGTATTTGCCCAAATAGAAATCCTGATTACTAATGGTCATATAACTTGTCGGGAAGTTGAACGAATTATCGACCAGCCGTACACGCCCTTCAATCGAACCTGTGGTATCATTTTCACCCCTATGTACCCGGATGAACTGATCAAAACCGAGCAGTTGGGCCTTGAAAGATGTAAAGGCAGATAAGCGTACATCTTTTTCTACCAAATCGATTTGTTCTGCCACCGGCACTCCCTTAGGCACTTGGTCAGCATTGACATTGCTCGATTTCTTAAAGGCTATATTCTTAAAGGTCAGACTCACTTCCCGACCGGCAAACTTATCGTTTTTAAAATCCGAATGTTCTGGCAGATTGACCAGATTCCCTGACACGAGGTAGCTTCCATCTTGTCGTTGTTCCAATTTGCTCACACGAGCGTTAAATCCATACAGCTGGCTGATGTCAATATCCTTTAGTTCAGTGATTTCGAAATCCAGTACCTGCTCCCGCACATCCCTTTGCAAGGTAACGGATTTGCTTTCACCGACAAAGGTTCGGTGCTGTTGATAATAACTCGCAGCAACCTTTATTTTAATCGAATTGGCCGGCAGCAATCGGCTCACCGATCGAGGTTCAGGAACTAACATAGCGTAGCTACCATTTGCGTCGGTCACCGCTTCACTTTCCGAATTTGCACCGGCGCCTTGCTCCAAATAGACTTGCGCCCCTCGCAGGGCTGTGCCATCTTCCGCGAGCGTGACCTGACCCCGCAGGATACTGGCCCGGTCCACTGCCACCACCACTGTACGCTGCACCTGATCATCTATGCTATTCACATTATTGAGGCTTGTCGGCATAAAGGCAATTGCCGTTGGCATGACCATCGGGCTATTCGAATTGTCGTTACTTCCATCCCGCTTACCGCTATATTTCGCGATATCGTTGGTCACGAATACATTGAAGTTGGTCTTCGAATTATTAACAAATTCAAACTGAGCCTCTCCACGCATATTGGTCCGTACGAAATCATCACCAGCCCCTTCAATATAGACCTTGGCGTTACTGACAAGTGAGCCGTCCTTTGTCTTGACCACAACGTTGATCCGATGCTTTCTGCGGGTCAATTTGAAATCGCCAAGATTTGCATTAGGCTCTGTTGCATTGACTGCAGCGGTCAGCGGCATATAAGCGGGGTCATAAGGCATGATAATAATAGAATCAGGCCTAGCGGGAAGGTCTATTTCAAAGCGTTGGTAAGGCAAGATAAACTGCGTCGGAGTAAACCTAAGCGATTGTTCCAACTGCTGATTGCCAACCACCGTGACATTCTTATCGACAGCAACGTTATTGGCTGCTCCCTGAGCGGAACCCGAATAGACAAAATTGACCGTATTTCCATATTTCACTTTAGACTGGGTTGCTGCTTCTACTATTCCCGCATTCAAATCGGCTTTGCTGGTTATGAAAAGGGTCGTATTGATTTGTCCCTTCTCATTCTTGGCGGATTGTATCTTACTACCACTCGTCCCAAACACTATTTCTTGCTTATTCTGTACTGCTTTGTCTACCAAAGTTTGAAAATTAGTAAGTGCCAATTGATTTGATGGCCTATTTACAGCGGCCACCACCGCAGTCTTATTACCTACTCCTTCCGTATCTACCCATCTTCCATTCATTTTGAGCTTCACCCTAGCCGTCACTGGCGCCCCATCTTCACTATCCATCACATATCCAAATGCCCCCCTTCCCAACGGTTTAAGATCGAAGTTCCGCACGATCTGTCGGCCTGAAAGACCAGCTGATAAGCTTCCGATATCCACCTCTTGCTTCTCATAACCTGGAGCGTACAGTATTTTCACCATATTAGTGGTCTGTGTAGACACTGTCCCCGTATTAATCGTCTCCGGATTGAAATATTCGATCCGCTTTTCTAATGTAGGGAATGCGTAATAACCATTCTCATCCGTCGTTGACACTTCCTCAAACAGGAAATTGTACCGTTGATTGTTGTAGGACTTGCCATCTAAGACAATACTTGCTTTGACTTGGACCCCCTTGACCCCTAGGGTGGTAAAATTATCGGTCACCCGCCCTCTAATCAATGTAGACTTCGGAATTATCCTAAATTTATATTCGACCACATCGTCCGGATTAAAATCCTTGTTAAATAGGATTTCCGCTCCAGGTATAAATCCTTCAATCCCTTGAGGCCCGTCGGCCGCCACCCGACGATTGGTCCATACGTGGGTTTTGCTCAGGAAGTAATCCTTGTAAAAGGCCACATCATTTTCCCGTCCTCGTTCATCTGCTTCCAAAATATAGCTCAGCGAGCCCGATGCAGATATGGATGCGGCGCGAAGCACATCTTTAAATTCGATATAGCCCCCATCATTGCTGACCTCCCCTTCCCGCATCAGCACATTTTTATACTGATTATCAATGGACGGGTTATTCGTCGGGATGACCACTCCATTACTTAGCATTGTGCCAGAATAGTTAGCACCGATATTAGCCGTGTAGCTGAGATTATTCGTCGCGATTCTATTAACAAGTGTGGTTGCCCCGCTTGAAATAACGGGTGCAGCTGAATTATTATAACCTGAATTTGGGGTAGAGGCATTGATATTCTTTTTGGTATTCTTATCCAATCCCGGTATGAAAGGCATGTAGCGATGGTCTTTATTATTTAGATCGTAATAGAGGTTGACCGGTACATTCGGGAAGGAGGTCGCCGTCTGTGGTTGCTCTGCGCGGTCAACACGCTGTACTTGCACCCGGATATTTTGAGTCTTCACAAAAGAAGTATATGTCCCAATATCTTTGCTTTCCCAAGGTTGCACCACAATGGCTTCATCAGGTGCACAATAGAAGGATACATCAGGCACCAATCGATACACTCTCCTGAACTGACCATCCCTAGAACCCGCCAAATCGCCGTGGCCCATGGTCACCGAGCCATTGATGTATTGGCCCGCCATATCGGCATTAGGAAAATCAAATTCAAAGTTCCCCTCCTGGTCTGTCATCACCGTTTGCAACACCTTGTAATTGTCCTGTACACTGTTTCCACCTCCGTAAATAGCTATTCCTTGACCTACTACTTCTGTTTTTGTAAAATTGGTGTACCCATAGGTGGCCAATTGCGTACCTACGTTGCTATAATAATTTCCAATGGGAGACAATACATTTGCCGCCCCATCTATTAGCGCTCTATTTTGCGACTCTCCTATACGCAATATAGGGCCAATCCCAAAAGAAGGGTCACCATTTGCAGCCGATGGTCCACCTGCTAACCGTACCTCCTGATGGATATCCGACATGGCATTAGCCGAATACCTAGATTCTACAAAATCATAAGTGACGACCAATTTTAGGGGCATATTTGCATACGCTTGCTTAGGTATACCTGCTCTATTTTTATAGGCATATTTCAGGTTTCCAGTCAATTTGGTCCTTGGTGCGACATGCAATTCCTTTTCTAAGGTTAAAAAAGCCTCTTCAGGTACGGCATTATATCGATAATCTGTCCATTTATCCTTGCTAAGGGTATTTTTTGTGATACCATTACCATAGAGGGAACCTCCTTTGGAAATGTTATCGGCAAGATTCAATCCAGCTTTATTTTGATTGGCGCTTACTACCTGTCCGCTTTTCTTGCTATCGACTGCATTTGTCAACGCATTAGTCGTTGATGTATTAGCCACCGCAACCCGGTTGTTACTCGTTACTGCTTTCAGCTTTAGGTCGGTCGCTTGTTGGTTAGCGGCGGCCGTTACTAATACCTTTCCTCCAACATAATTGACCATCTCTGGATTATTCAGTTTGAGATTGCTGTTCGTACTTCCATTGTTAGCTCCTACTCCTTCTGCCACTACTTGAAAAGGGACCTCCCGCAGTACCGTACTACCATCCATTAAGACGATCTTGTAATTATAGCCATCAGAAGGTAGATTTTTGAACAAAGAATTAAAAGTCACATACGCTTCATTTCCATTTTTTTTGTTGCTGATTTGCGGTGTTGTCCGTTCGGCTATCAGCATCTTATCCCCTTGTATCGCCTGTTCATATTCGCTTTCACTCAATATATCCCCCTCGTATCTAGGAATACCATATTGGGCATTCTCTTTGTTAACCTTTTCCCGGTAGATCTTGATATTGGCATTTTCTACATAGTCTCCTTTGAGGTTGTTAAAGATCTCGCGCACATTGACCTTGAGACTGTAGGCGTTCGCATCCAAGGTAATTTGATTCATCTGCTGCACACCACCTGGTTTTAAGGAAAACAACTCGCTACTTGCCTTAAAATGAGGATTGAGTACCGCTATTTTATAATACACACCGACTTTACCCTTCATAATGTCAAGATCATGCTTCCTATCAGGAGGCATCATGGACACCTGCTGCCCCCCCATATTTACCTCCCATTTATCGATTGGGATTACGCCACTACTATCTGCTGGTGTGAAGAAACAGGGCATTTCAAAGTTGCCATCCTCATCGGTCATCACATACTGCCCGCCAAAGACCTCTTCTTTATTGAAATAGTTGGCGACAGCACCAGTCAATTCGGTCATCTGCGGTACGCCATTAGCATCCTCTCCCACATTGGCATATACTTTGGACAAATAGACCTTTTGATTGGCTATTGGAAATACATTTCCTTTAGTATCATCGTTAAATTGGTAGACCAATCGACCTTTGATCTTGGTTGTATCCCGGTATATCTTCGCGTCAAAGCGGAAATCTACGGGTTGGCTCTTTCCTTGATTTTCAAAAATTTGCTGTTGGGTCGGATCGCTCGCGATGACTTCAACTTGGTATTGCTCACCTTTAATGAGCGTAGGCATCTTCACAAAATCATACAAAAGCTCATTGTTGCCGACAATCTTGGTAGAATATATCGGCAAAGATAAAGGAAGGCCTTTCTTGGATATATTAGATGTCTTAGCTTTATAGAAATTGACGGTATATTCTGTTGTTGGTGCAGCCGCAAAGATTGGATGCCAAACCACCTTAAACTGTCCCTGTCCATTAAATATACTTTGGTGTTCGGGGCTCACGATTATTGGGGCCTTTATCATATTCCCAGCATACCTAAAAGAGGTGACCTCTGACCACCCTCTATTTCTAAAATTAGATTTCCCTGTTGGATCGGTAGCTTGCACACCCATCACATATTGTCGCCCAGGAATGAGCGCTGGATGCGCAGGGCCATACAGCAGCATATTCGTCCCAATAGTTTCTTCAAATAAAGGTCTGCTGGATAGGAATGCATCGTTAGGATTGCGTGCTGCGATGACCTCTACAATCCGTAGCTTATACTGGATAAATGGAGATGACCCTGGAGGTGTAGTCCATGTGATTGGTAAAGCTTGCACCCCCTTTACATCGACGTTCTGTTCGTTGAACGGACTCAAAATACGTGGCGGCTCTAGATCTGAAATCCGGAAGCTAGTACAGCCTAGTGGCTGTTCAGGACTGATTGGTTCCAGGGTGTTATAGTTTAAGGCCCGAATACACAAGGTATAATTACCTTCCAATAGTCCCACCCCTCGGGTCATGTCCGCTCGACTGATACCCGTATATTCTATTTTGTTTATATCAAACAGAGCTGCAATATCATTTCCATTCAAATTGACCGTCTGCCCCGCAGGGATGAGAATGGGCCGCGGACTACGGTAACCAGGCTTGACCCAAGCCGCAATACCGTTGTCACCAGTTACCCTGGCCGTAAGCTGTATGGACAACTCGGTCGTGGAAATATTGGTCACCGTCACTACCATCAACTCGGGATGCGAAGAATAGTCCGCAATACGATTCAAATATGGGGGCAATACGTGTGATGTAATCTGTATCTGTGCTTGCGCGGCACAAAGCATCAGCAAAAATCCTATTAGGGTCAATACTTTTCGTCTGATAAATGCGATCCTTTTCATCTTTTTATTTTATTTGCGCGTGTCTGAGTCCAGTGATATCACTACGCTCGTTGCACTCGGTTAATAATGAGCGTTAGCTTCATAATCCAAAATTCAGTTGATAAGCAATTTCTGCTCGGGTCTCGGTAAATGATGGGCTTACGCCCGTTACAGCAGATCCAGGGTTGTTATTGGTAAAATAGACCATTGTTCGAATACTTTGCAATTTGCTAATGGCATACGTCAGATTTAAAGAACCATTGAAAATATCGCTCTTATCACCATTGTTGTTGCCCAACATATATCCCAGATTCGCGTTCGCACTGAGTTTGTTCTTGGCCATCAAATAGGTGCTCCCCACCGATATCCCTTTATAACTATTTTGGTTTCCAGTGGATTTGAGATTGGTATAGCTCATACTGGAATTAAAGCTTAGTTTCCGGAGCGGAAGAGACAATGTATAATTCAATAGGTATTGACTAGAATTGATATCTCTACTTGGTGCAGTCTCTGTATCGAAATAGCTGTTGTAATCGTCCATGCTATTGAAATTGGCCGAAAGCAGTATCATTTGTACCTTGGTGGGGCTTGATAGGGTAAATCGAGGCATGATACCCAGTGTCCTGGTCGTTTGTACAATCTTGAGCGAATCAGCAAAGCGTAGGGTATTGGGTCGCTGATTATTAGAAAAATTGCTAAAGTTGAAGTCTATCCCCAGCTGTTTGGTCAACTCAGTGGTCAGCATCGCCGTACCGATAATACGTTTGGAAGTCGCTTCTTTCTGAAGTCGCACATTATCCTGTTCTATTCCGAAGCTTCCGTTGAAACGAAACTTACCGGAAGGATGGCTATAATTGGGGATAATGGTTAGATTTTCGACATCATTGGTAAAGTAATAGGCCCCCATCGAGGTAAATCCTGGTTCTATGCGTCGATAATTTACTTTAAGTCCATAGTTTTTTGCTTGGTAACCGACACCGGCATTGAAAGCCAAAAACCATTCCGAAGTCCCATTGATCTGCAACATATTCCCCAACTTCCGGAGTGTCTTATCTTCGATAGAGTCTAGAGACAAAGTTGAATTGAGATCACGGGTCAACAAGCTGACAGCACCATCACTTTCGATATACAACTGCTTGAACACCGTAAAACGACCGCCGTAACCGAGTACTGAATTCGCTGCAGGGGTTACTTTACGATTCGGGGTGCCTACCGGGGCCGCAATAGACGTACTGTCATCTTTAGCATGCAGGACGTTCAGATCGAAAAAGTTGGCGTTGGTCCCATATCCCAGCTTTATCGCCAACCCCTTCCGGGTAAACGAATAAGGGACCAAGGACATAGACGCGGTATCGATTACCGTCGCTCGATTCAATCGGCCATACATCAGTCCAAATCGCAGTTTTCCCGGGCGTAGCTCCACTCCACCACCCAAGATGGTATGACCGGCGAGCGTATAAGGTGAAAAATTGACATTACGATATCCTCCATGCAAGGTAATCCATTTGTAGGTCGGACTGAGCCCAAATTGATTGAAGGGCTGTTGGAACGAACTTTGCTTTTTACTTAATGTAAAGCTGAAAGGGACACTCCATCCATATAGTGAAATAGTTGGGCTTCCGCTGATCAGATAATTGGCTGTCTCCATGCGATTGGCAATGCCCGATGCGTGGTAAAACATGCCACGCAATTCCAGACTACCATCGAATCGAAAGGGTCTTTGCTCGCTTATATTGCTGAGTTCTTGGGCCGTTACTGTCCCAATACCTCCAATACAGCAAACCAAGATTACCCTACGCCATATCCATCTAGTCATATGAATTCTAATTTTCATTTTTTATGAACTTAATACCTCCTACCGATATGTGAACTTAGACTGCTAATCCGGTATGTTGTACATGACTTTAAGCTGCTTATAGTCTCTAGGCAATGCTCGGGCTGCTTGGTAAGCCCCCCTGTTTCCAGGAATAATGACGAAGCGAAATTCTAAATTCTCTTCCACTTCCTTTACTCCAATATCAAACCCAGTATTTGAAATTAAAATCCGAATCAATCCACTACTTAGGTCCAAATGGTAGCTGTAATCTATCCAATAGTAGAGCTGCCCCCTGCAATTCAGTTGGCTAATGAATGCACCCTTTTCGCCTGCATCCTCCCGCACGTATACCATTACAGCTGCATCATCGAGGAGTTTCGGATTATCTTTGAATTCTTGGACATACAGACTTCCACTGATATCGCCCGAACTTGATGACTGATACAATTCGCCAAGCGTCCTCCAATTGCTGTAGATTACATCGGTTTGCGGGCCTGCAGGCCCTCTCAGGTTCATGATTGGACTGCCCCAGCCCGCAACCGTCTTGGGTCCGTACAAATTGCCGGTGGAGATACTGATGTAGTAGTCGCCGACTCTCCCCAGGGTATCCTGAGGCGTCGCAAATCCATTATAGATCTTGGACCCTGCAGCTCCATTGCTACCATTAGTCCCAGCGGTGCCTGTTGCCCCTTTTAGATTGACTGGGGTACCCCAACTAGTGGCCGTCTTCGGTCCATAAAAATCACTTGTATTGGTTCGAAAATAAAAATCACCAATTCGTCCCAATGTCAAATCAGGGATCGTTGTACCACTCCATATTTGCGATCCGGGTGCCCCGTCTTGTCCATTGGTTCCCTTAAGGTTGGTGGCATTGCCCCAGCCCGCAGCGGTCTTTGGGCCATAGAAATCACCCGTATTACTACGAAAATAGAAGTCGCCTATCTTGCCCACCGCCGTGGGAGGTACCGTTGTACCGGCTAGGATACTGGCTCCATCAGTTCCATTCGTACCGTCGGCCCCTTTGGCACCAAGGAGACTAATGGAAGTCCCCCATCCGGCATCTGTCTTGGGGCCATACAGTTGCGCAGTCGAGGTCCTGAAATAATAATCCCCATTCACTCCGATACTTGCTGCGGGTATAGCCGTACCGCTATAGATCTTGGTACCATTGACCCCATTCGCGCCCTTTAGATTGATGGCATTTCCCCATCCGGAGGTCGTTTTGGGACCGTATAAATCGGTGTTACTGAGGTTGAGGTAATAGTCGCCCGCCTGCCCTTGGCTGCTGACAGGTGCTACAGTACCATTCAGTATCTTCGACCCCGCAGCACCTGGCGCCCCCGGGGCACCGGTTGGGCCTGTTGCACCGACAGCTCCTGTGGCACCACGAAGATTGACCGGGTCGCCCCAGCCTGTCGTGGTTTTGGGACCATAAAAATCACTGCTTCCCAAATGGAAATAAAAGTCGCCTGCAATGCCCAACGTCGTCTCTGGACTGGTAGTACCCGTATAAATCTTTGTTCCACTAAGACCTTCAAAACCTTGCGGCCCCACATCGCCTTCCTTGGTACAGGAGAGCAAAAAAAGGAACATCAAATGGAACAAAAAAAATCGCTTACTCGATAACGTTTTCATATGTATATGATTTATTCTTTAATGGACATATGGAATACGCATGGGTGTTTGTTTTTCGCTAAACATGCGTATTTCATATGATTGAAATTTATGCTACTTAATTGATCGAGAATACGATGGTCCGTATCCGCTAGAACAAATAGAATAAATTAATCAACTCATTTTTTTGGGAATGAGTGAATGAGGGCTTAAAATGAGTGAGTTAGGTGTATTTATGAGTAAGTGATTTACGTTAGCGCAAAGTATATGATCTAGGAAAGCTTTCAACAGATTATCGCCAATGATGTGAAAGCAAAGGAAAAATGACGCTAAGTAGCACCTTAAGTATAATCAAATCGAAATTTGAGAAATAAGATTTTATCTTTCTAAAGTTTCCCGTATCTTAACCTACAAATTAAACGTATCATACCATTTACCCCTATTCCTATGCAAGAAAATTTGACTTTGGAAAGCGAAAGCAATCTATCCGCTATTGACTGCAAAACCAGCAAGAGGTGTGGGTTACAAGGACATAGCGATACAGCCAACATAACAAAATTTTTGATTTAGAAATAAACGACAATATGAACCGATTTAGCTTCCTCCTACTTTTCTTATCCGCTGCCCTATATTCGTCAGCCCAACAAATACACTACGACTGGCCGCTGGGCCCATTCATCAGGCCAGAGGGCGTGAATCCCGTGATTTCACCAGATTCGACAAGCACTTTCTTTGATCCGATGAGCCAGCGAAACATCGCCTGGGAAGCGGGTGACATTTTCAATCCCGCTGCTGTGGTGAAGGACGGTAGCATATACGTCCTCTATCGCGGAGAAGACAAATCCGGTATGGGTATCGGCAAACGTACCTCCCGTATCGGGATTGCCGAAAGTAAAGACGGTATTCACATGAAGCGGGAAAAGAAACCTGTATTTTATCCAGACGAAGACGAACAGAAAGAAAATGAATGGCCGGGCGGTTGTGAGGACCCACGTATCGCTGTTACAACGGACGGTCTATATGTCATGCTCTATACCCAATGGAATCGGAAGGTTGCACGCTTGGCCGTAGCCACCTCCCGAGACTTAAAAAACTGGACCAAGCACGGCCCTGCTTTCCAAACAGCACATAACGGTAAATTCAAAGATCTATTCTGCAAGTCGGGTTCTGTCGTTACCAAACTGGATAATGACAAGCAGATCATCACCAAAGTCAATGGGAAGTACATGATGTACTGGGGCGAGCGCTATATGAATATTGCCACATCGGACGACCTCATCAATTGGGTGCCTACCTTAAATGAGAAGGGCGATCTGGATTTGGTAGTCACACCACGCCGAGGCTATTTTGACAGCGATTTAACCGAATGCGGCCCTCCGGCCATCATAACCGAAGATGGTATTTTAGTGTTGTACAACGGTAAAAATAGAGGCGGCGAAGGTAGAGATACCAACTATACGGCCAACACCTATGCCGCAGGACAGGTACTATTCGACCTCAACAATCCATCTAGGGTCATCGGTAGGCTTGACAAACCTTTCTTTGTACCCACCGAGTCTTTTGAAAAAAGCGGACAGTATCCAGATGGTACGGTATTCATCCAAGGGCTTGCCTATTTTAAAAACAAATGGTTTTTGTACTACGGATGTGCCGATAGCCAAGTAGGCGTTGCGGTATATGACCCTAAGATCAAAAACTGAAATTAATGAAGAACCCCTCTACCAAAATAGTTACTAAACTTAAAAAAATAAGTTATTTTTATTGACAATTTGTAGTTTTCAATTTTCAGGTGCCCAACATAAAGAACTCACAAGCTTTGCTGAACGTTATGCTTCGGCAGAGGTTGGCCAGCTCAATGCTTAGGCCATTCCGCCATTGGCGCCAATGCTTTGTCCAGAAATCCATTTCGCTTCGTCAGAGGCTAGAAAAGCAACCACTTGTGCGATTTCTTGCGGTGTTCCTAAGCGTTTAAATGCATTGGTAGAAGCGATTTGTGCGATCAACTCTTCCGATTTCCCTGTCAAAAACAGATCCGTTGCCGTAGGTCCGGGCAATACACAATTGACATTAATTCCTCTTACACCTATTTCTTTCGCAAAAACACGCGATAATTGTTCAACAGCAGCTTTGGTTGCTGAATAGACACCGTAGATTGGAAATATAGTCCGGGTTACTGTAGAGGAAATATTGATGATGCTTCCGTTGTCGGCCAATTTTGTCGAGGCTTCTTGTAAAGAATAAAAAACACCTTTGAAATTGATATCGATTTGCTTCTCAAACTGCTCTTCACTCAAATCCTTAACAAGGGCATTCAGCATCACCCCAGCGCTATTTACCCAGATATTTACTTGGCCAAAATGCGCAATTGCTTCATCAAACAAACGGGTTACGCCTGCCTTTTTGCTTATATCCGCCTGTACAGCCCAAGCTTCACCACCATTGACTTTGATTGTGTCTACCACGGCATCCGCAGCAGCTTGGTTGCCATTATAATTTACGACTACTTGTGCACCTTTTTCGGCCAATTTGTGAGCAATTGCAGCACCGATGCCTTTTGAAGAGCCAGTGACTACGGCCACTTTTCCTGATAATATAGTACTCATATTTATCCGTTTTAAATTTTACAAGACAAAGGTGAGCATATTCACGTACTTACTTGGTACAAAAATCTAAGGAAGAGTTGCAAATTTTTAAGATTCACTCTTCTTTCGATAACTGGCAGGACTCTCACCCGTTTGCTTTTTGAAATAATTACTGAAATGAGCGCTTTCCAAAAAGCCCATTCGATTGGAGATTTCCTTGATGTTCAGCGCAGCATTATGTAGCAAAATTTTAGCAGTAGAAATTGCTTTTTTATTGATCCAATGCAACATGGGATTCCCCGTCTTACTGCTAATGACGTTCGAAAGGTAATTAACATGAAGGTGCTGCAAGTCGGCAAAATATTGCACACGCATCGGTTGTCCAATCTGACCTTCTAAAATACCCCTAAAATACTTCTCTACGTTGAGCTTAAAATCTGTTACGATTTGAGAACTTCGACTCCCTTCGTAAATGGGGTTGTAATCCGAATAGCAATATTCTTTTATCATCCATAAAAGCGAAACCAACAAACTTCCTATTATCTTACTTTGAAATGGCGAAGGCGACAAAAATTCCTGTTCGATCAAGATGTAGACCCCTTCTACCCGAGCAAATTGCTCAGGAGTTAGGGTGCGTGGACGAACAGTCTCTGTCAGCAGATAAGGAAACTTCTCAAAAATACCTTTGTCTGTATATTCTTTCAGAAAAGCTTCATCAAACGTGATGAGACAGGCGTCCGAAAGTCGTGTCCACTCAAATGTTCGAAAGTTACCTGGATTGGTAAAGTATACAGTTCTGTCATTTACAGGAAAAGACTGGTCGTCTATCGTATAACTTCCGTCTCCGTCTTTGCTAAAAAGGAAGTTGTAATAGTGAGGTCTGAAACGCGGCGAACGATACGGTAAGTCTTTGAAAGAATGCTGCACATGATGTATCGTAAACCCATTAGCCGAATCAATCGATGTCTCTTCAATACCCATTTTCTGATAAAACTCTTGCAGATTTTCTATACTATTATTTTCCATTTTTTATTGGATCTTTCCTTTTATCGATTGATGAAACAGCTAATTTAATAAAGTGACCTTTCGTGAAGTTTTCCAAGTGCGGTAATTTTGCAACAGAAAACCAACAAGCGTTATTTATTATAGCAAAAAAAATCACGCTATACCTTCTTGATAACCTAATGTATTGGATTGTTCAATAAGTCTTTTTAAAATATCAGCTGTTGAAGCTCCGCTAAATTCATTGATTGATTGTCCTACCCAAATATTTGTAAACTCTGCATTTTTGTTATGTTTTGCTATCTTTCGTAATTCGCTGGTTAGTTTATTCTGATAAGGGTAAGGTAAAATAAATTCTGTATGCTCGGTCGCATTGATAAATGTATTTTTAATCCCCCTTGCAAAACGTCCAGAAAAACTTTTCGTTAATACAATATCAGCTTCAGTGACTTGTCTCAATCTATCTTTTTCAAAATCTTGCAATGCACTCTCTACTGCGCCTAATAATATACTTCCGACTTGAAATCCGCTTGCTCCCAATATTTTGGATGCCATTAAAGCCTTGGCATTATAAATACCTCCTGCATATATAATAGGTACTTTTACGGTTTCACTAATTTGCGGCAACAAAGATAATCCTCCAATTTTTGGAATATTGCCTGATTCAAAACTACCTCTGTGCCCACCGGCTTCCAAGCCTTGTACACAGATGATGTCAATCCCAGATTTTTCCAATAATTCAGCTTCCTTTACCGAAGTACAGGTGCCTATTAAAATGACCCCTTTACTTTTTAGCTTATCTAAGCTTTGCTCGTCGAGGTTGCCAAATGTGAAACTTACTATTTTACAGTTTTCAGAAATCAGGGTATCAATTTGTTCTTGATAACTGTTTATTTTTATTTCATCAATATTAGGTATCCGAACATTTAATTTATGTTGTCTTGCTAATGACTCAACAAACTCTTTTGCTGCTGCATAGTCTTTCTTCAACCTTTCTGTAATTTCGGGAATCTTGTGAACAAAAATATTTACAGCAAAGGCCTTGTTTGTGAGTTGTCTAGTTTTACGGATTGCTTCAATACAATGCTCAACATTGATATCCGCCAACGCCAATGACCCTAAACAATTCATATTTGAAGTAGCTGCAACCATTTCTGGAGTTGTTACTCCAAACATAGGTGCTTGAATAATAGGGTAATCGATTTTAAGTAAACGTGTTATGTTATTTGTCCATTTCATATGCTATTTTATAACTATTGCACCTACAATGAAGAATAAGGTAGCCAAATTCTTATGGAGACAGTAAATTTACGTAAATATTATGCTTTCTAATGTATCCGTTCTACGAGCTATATTTTTGATTACTGAATAATATTTTCATAGTTCTGCGGACACCAATCCTTTATATTTTTTCGTATTACAATACTGATATTAAGTAGGTTATATCCAAACCTGTGAAAGAGATTTACCTCGTACCTTTTGCGGGAGGCAAAGAAGGCAAAATCACTTCTACCCTGTGACAATTGCAAAAACTAGTTATCAGCACAATGTTCAGCGATACCAAAAAGCAGGAGCCACAGCTTATGTGTGGCCCATGCTTATTATCTTTTGATCCACTTGGCCAGCAGGTAGCTGACGCCGAAGCTCACTACTGCTCCGATCAGCGCCATCACTACCGTATGTAGGATATCACCTACGGACAGGTTGATATAGACCGAGCACAGCGTGCCCCCCAGAGTACCGGTCTTGGTATTCGCATTAAGATCCATCTTGCTCCCCCTCCCTTTGTCCTTTATCCTCCTCTTTTCCTGAATCCAACGCTTCCAAGAGACCGATCGCCAACGCTACATAGCGCGCTACAGCCACAACTTTTGCAGGCAACTTGATCGGTGCCATGATGATGACTTGAGCTGCATCTCGCAACCCTTGCCTAATTTTTCTGAGTATGTTCATTTTTTTAGTATTTAGTAGTTAGAGATTAGGAGTTAGATTTGAGGTGTTAGCAGTTAGACCACTGTCTTTTGTCCTTTTAGTGGACACCCTAGTATTCCGACTACACACCCACCCTGCACTATCCCCAAATACGGCCTAAGCTGTGCAGGCGTTAAGAATTGTCAAGGATTTCCGTCAACAATCGGACTTGTCTGATCCGCCAGTTGGCGGAGAGTTTGTCCGACAGAGGCGCCTAAAAAATCACCCCCTAATCAACACATACACCTCTCCCCCTTGATCCCAAAGGGAGTAGACCAAGGCTTTGAGCCTAGCTAGCGCGGTGGCGCTTCCTTCGCCACTGCCCTCACCCGTGAGTGTCATCACAGGAGCAATACAGCCCTGTAGTTGTCCTTTTGCGTCGTTGGCTTTATGGATTAAGATGCCTTCTCGCTTCAGTACATTCGGAATACCGATCTGCTCTCCGTGCTTACTATAGATACGCTTTGCCAATTTATACCGGCCTTCGGGGATACAGCTGAGTCTTTTCGTATTGTTGCGCCAAGGCAGCTCTATGGTATGGCATATTGCATCTCCTTGAAAATAAATTGTTCCGTTGGTCCCTTGTTCTCCATATTTCCGTTGGAGTATCAGGGTATGTTGATTGTTCATTAGCTGTTAGTTACTAGGAGCTAGGGGTTAAAATCTCCCCCCCCTAACTCCCAAATTAAATCCTACACAACACTATGGAAGATCGACCTCCACGATGGTCATGGCATTGTACGGATTGTTTTTCAGTGGATAGAACTCATCGTTGACCTCTTGGTACATAGAGATACCCACCACCATGTACACCACCTTTGCAGGATCCACGACCAATGCAGCTTGTAAGGTTTCGGCGGTGTGCACACCTATCAAGGGGATATAATCCGACTTGACCACTACAGGGCGAGGCGGTACATCTTCGGCACTGAGCTCGGCCACTGCCAGCGTCACGAGCATGTGGGTAGCTCCGGGCAGCAACATCACATCATTCTGTGGATTGAATTGTGGGATGCTGAGTGTTGCCTCGCCTGCGGTACGATTATAGGCAACCGCCAGCTCCTCACCCAATAGCATTTTGAGACTACTTGTCTGGTTGAACTCAAACCCTTTGAGTAGACCGCTATTGGTCTCTAAAAATACTCGAGCCCCACGTCCATTGACCGAATCGGCCTTTTGAATCCTGTGGACCAGGGACGTCAACCTGTTGCGCATGGTACTATCGCCAAATACGCGCAGCAGATTGTTGAGCTGTAACCGCAAGAGCTTGGCTGTACCCGCTGCAGTTCCAAATTCGGCCATATTCTCGCGTGTCCGCTGAAAATTTGGATCCGACTGGATCCGAGCCTTGTCTACGCCGCCCTTCATGCGTACCTCGTAGCCTCTGGAGCGATGTTTGCTAAAAGAAAGGTCCCCGACCTTCCCTCTAACTTTGATTAAACTTTCTTGTTTTGCCATGATATTAAGTCTTTGATGACAACACAAATATGGAAAGGCCAAAAATGACCTTTGTCCAAAATGGCCGAATATGACCAAGATGGCATCAAGTGGCACGATATGGCATAATAGGTCTGAAAATGGGTATAGTCAAATGGAGCCTGGCCAAACACCAGGCTTCTCTATCCTGAACAAAAAGATACTGTGAGTGTACGGTTAGTTCACCATTAGTTCACGGGGAGTGTACTGAAAAGGCACTATAAAGGTACTAAGAAGCCACCGGAGATATACTAAAGAGCTACTGGGACCAATGGCTTAGTAGTGGATATACGGTCCCTATTGTGTTGCCTATCAGCAGTGGCCATGGGAAGGGATATAGCCGAACATGTGGAATCTAAAAAAAGGAACCCTAACACGTAATATAAATAACAGCAATCAACTGTATAACAATTATTTAAAACAAAATATATACACTATTCGTTAGAGGATAATTATTCACTTTCTTTCGTACAGGGTTGATCATAGCCGTGCTTGAAGTAGCCGTATGGACAGGGAGGTATCTTGCTGACAAGAGAATCATGGTATCATCCTGGATTGTCTACGGTAGGGCATTGCTATGCCCTCGAGGCAGTCCAATAGCAGCAAGCTATCATGTCCAAAAAACATCGTCTATGTGTCAATGCCAAAGATGTAGCGGCTATACTCGACCTTAGTCCGCGCCAAGCACAGCGCAAGTACCAACAAGCCAAAGATGCCCACGGCAAGGCCAAGTATCAACACCTTACCGTCCGTGAGTTTGCCACTTATTATGGCCTACCGCTGGAGGAGGTCCTCGAGCGTCTATAGCTTACCATGGATGTATCGGGGTGGGCGGGCCCGCCCCGATACTCATCCCGGACTCAATCTTGTAATACCTCTACCCATTCTTGGCGTAGGCCTACCAGCTTATCATAAGCATCCATGGGCAACACATAGCGTTCCCGCTCCGGTCCATATAGCACCACCATATACTTGTCCTCCTCCTTTAGCAATTCTCGTACGGCCATATGCTGTATCAGGTGCCACCTCCCTACCCGAAAGAATGCATGTGGCCAACGCTTTTCTCCCTTCGCGAGCGAATCCATATCGACCGTACCCTCGCGTCCATCCAACAGCTTCACGTTCACCATTTTCACTCTGGACGAACCTTCCTTGAGATAGAAATAAGCGATTTGAACCATCCTCACCCACTCTTTGTCAGCGCCTATCATCACTTCTACCTCTTCACTGGCTTGGAGCACGCCGGCTTTCAGCCGTTTTCCATCCGCGCATACTTGCTCATGACATGCCCGCAGTTGCTGCTTTCGTCCAGACAGCTGCGCCAATTTATCCGCATATAGCCGCTCCATGTTATCCTTATCCAATTGTAGGTGAGCGAGCTGCAGCTGGAGCCCATCACTTTGGTCTACTGCCTCTTGGGTGCGACTACCCTGCTGTTGCAGCTTTTTCGTTAAGACTACGATGCGCTTGCCGGCATATGCCCGCAGCCTCCGCTCCTTCCGGACAGCATAATATACCTGCACCATGATCATACAAAAGAGGACCACGACATAGTCTCGCTCAAAATAATCGGTAGATTGGAGGTCGATACCGAACACAACGAAATAGGCCTTATACACCACTTTCAAGGCGATAGCCCCCAACCCTACGACCAGCACCACGAATTGCAGCAAGTACCG
The DNA here is from genome assembly GCA_000783305.1 of Sphingobacteriaceae bacterium DW12. Lineage (GTDB taxonomy): Bacteria > Bacteroidota > Bacteroidia > Sphingobacteriales > Sphingobacteriaceae > Sphingobacterium. The sequence goes on from JROE01000002.1 coordinate 342,659, forward strand.
AAGCAGCTCATGTCGCAAAAAATACACTTGGATATCCAACAGGCATACCACACAAGCGATGGTCCATACCGCAAAAAATAGGAGCACGAAGCTAAATAGCCAAGTCACAAGGTGGCGAATCGATGTCAAACTCCAAGAAAAGGACTCCGCAGTCGTGTAAAAAGTAACCAAAAGGGCAGAAAGGGCAGAAAACAACATCATCATCCATACGTTTCCATACCACGATTTCCAGAAAAGTCGAAGTGCAGCCATTATTAGATTAAGAATTGATTTAACCCCTAAGTTAACAAATTACTTTGAAATAAACACCTATTAAATATATGGTTATCCGTGAAATGCTGCGCGCTAAACAAAATGCTAGGAAGATGTATCAGGGATTCAATGTCAACGCATGGCTTGCAATTATTATTTTAAGGACCATTAGCAACAATTGATAGCATTTACTATACTTGTTAAATCATGAAGACCAGAAAAAAAATCGAAGTAAAAAACAAGCTAGAAGCTCAAAAGCTTATCAAGGTTGTTGAATTTGACCCGTCCAAGCACATTACAAAACCTCATAAACATAATGGCTATTTGGAACTCGTATTCCTATCTGCCACTTCTGGCAAGCATGTAATAGACGGAAAAGAGGCTACTATCAAAACACCATGTCTGCTAGTTATCAGAAAAAACAATGTACATCATTGGGAATTGGTGAATCCGGTAAAAGGGTTTGTCATTTTGATAAAGGATCTATTTGTTAAACAAAGTCTGGACTTCGAAATCAGTAGATTGGTAGATGAAATCAGCCAATTGGACACGATATACTTTAAAGAGGCCGAGACAATTGAAAAGATATTGGAAATATTGGCGACCGAGCACAATAGAAGTTGTCAGGAGGGCCTGTTTAAAACAATTTTGGCAAAGGCTTTGGAACATGTCGATAAGGCAAAGCAGGCCAAGCCAAGTCAGCAAAACCTATATGATCGATTTTGCGGACTCCTTAATGAAGATGAAAGAGTTGTCAACAACGTGGCCTTCTATGCTTCTAAATTGAACACCAGCCCACAGAACTTGAGCGCGACTTGCAAGAAGAACACAAATCTGACAGCGTCGGAGATATTGGCCAGATACATCATCAAAGAAGCAAAGAGGCTCCTTTTCTATACAACGAATTCGATATCCGAAGTGGCATTCGAACTGGGCTTTTCGGATAAATCAAATTTTTCCAAATATTTCAAAAGAAACGCCGGCATTACACCCTCTGAGTTTAAAAAAACAGGAACTTAAAATTCCTTTTCTCCAAATTCACTCTTGGGCAGCTTCAATAGCTGATTTAGCTTGTGCAAGTTAACATTCAAATTGACTAGGAACACATTCTTTTCATAAATATAATTTGTCGTGGTATAGAAATCATTGGAGAATGTCGTAATCCGCTGCTCATTCACACCCCAATCCCCAAATTCAATAAACTGCCACTGTAACTGGGCCGTAAGAGCTCCTTTCAGGAAAACCCTACTTAGGTTGAAGTGAGGAACCACAAATCTAGAATCCACCCCCTGTACGGTAGGTCGCTCAGAAAGGTAATTAATCTGTAATCCCGTACTCCAGTATTTAAGAAAGTCGGCTTGGACCCCCCCATTGAGCGAATAAACCCAATCTTGATTTGTTCTTGTGTGTTGGTCGTTCAAAACCTGTCCTGAGACGGTATAATGATATAAATTAAATCCCCCATTGACTTTTAACCAAGGCAGCACTTTACCCTCGCCACCCAATTCCATCCCGTAACGAGCTGCTTCATCAGCATTGGTGAAGACGCGATGGAGGATCGTATCGGCGTATACGGAATTTACCCTTTGGATAGGATTCTTGGTATGCTGATAATACGCATTCAAAAAAATACTTCCCGATTTCAACTTCTTAACCAATCCGGTTTCAGCATTGACCGTAAATTCAGGCAATAGCTCAGGATCTCCCTGTTCAAGTGTCTCCGAGTGCTCACGCTCAGGAATGGGATTCAGCTCAAAGTTGTTGGTGCGCTGCACACGTCTAGCAGCCGCTACTTTCCATGACCAGCCTGTGCCCAAATCATGCATCAAGCTCAAGCTGGGATATAGTTGATGGATAGCATATGGATATTTTTTATCGGTATCAAGCAAAAGTAAATCCCGTTGATAGTACTCATACCGTAGACCCAATGCGAGCTGCGTACGGACGAATTTACGATCATATTGTGTGAAAAGCGCATGCACGCGATTGGTAGCATCCATTCTACCACTAAATTCCGGAACTACTTGCGGACTATTGGCACCAGCATCAGCAGCGTAGTATTGAAAATTGCCCTTCTGATCGTCACTTCTGAGTTGGTAGCCAGTCAATAACATTGCATCAGGTAATTTCCACTGGTGTTGTAGGGACAGCCTCAATCCTCGAAGTGGATTGGTATAGATGTTATGTGTCCATTGTGTGGTGTCACCCATATTATCAATATTGGCATTCTTAGTAGATCCATAGATATTGGCATACTCATAGATAGCGCCTAACTGCAAAGAGTGAGTGGAATCAATCTTATACTGATAAGAAAAATCGATGAGGTAAAATTCGCCTTGCTTATTTTGAAGGTTGGGATTGAAGTAGTCAACGCTTGAAATTTCGGAACCGGTAGAGGGCTGGATACTCCTATTATTATAGTAAATATCAGCAACTCGATCTTGGAATCTTCTTGAAGTGAGTAGGCCTAGGTTAACGGAATGGGCCTCTGATATGTGATAGGCGGTATTTAACCGGAGTCCAAAATTGTATTTATCAAAACTTCGCTCTCCTTGGGATGGAAAAAAGGTCTGCTTATCACCGATGATAGTGTTGACCTCTCCCTCTCTGAACCCCGCGTTGTCATTTCGGAGATAGTTGGCCGAACCATTAAATTCCAGTCGGTCCTTTCTATACTGGAACCCAATATCTCCACCATAACGCCTTTGGCTTTCACGATTCTGGTAATCCCTGACACTGGGCAATCCACCTTGAAGATTGAGTACCCATGCAAATCCATCGGCAGTAGATTGTTTGGTCTTCAGATTGATGATACCACCTTTACCATCCGGATCGAACTGTGCCGTTGGATTGGTGATGTACTCTACCTCTGATACATCATTGGCAGCTATCTGACTTAATATAGTGGCCGCATCCAGTAAGGAAGGCTTGCCATTGATCAATACAATGACCCCCGCATTGCCACGTATGCTGATGCTCCCATTAGCATCTACCGCTGCTGAAGGTAAATTCTTGACAATATCCAAAGCGGTACCTCCAATTGCATTTTTATATTGGCTTGCTTGATAGGATTGCCTATCACTGCTGTGCCTCTGCTCTCCTGCACGGGCAGTGACCGTAGCTTGTTCTAGCGTATCAATGACGTTCGTAATAAAGATAGCGCCCAGATCAATTGACTTTTGTCCATTGATGTCGACCTGCATCTTCTTTTGGTGATATCCAATGAATTTGATAGTCAACGTGTACTGGCCATTCGTTAGGTTGTTAAATACAAAGGAGCCGCGTCCATCTGTCATCATACCGACAACGATTGTGTTGTTAGTATCCAATAGACCAATACTTGCATAAGGTATTGGACTCGATGATGTAGCATCCATTACCACGCCCAAAATCTTTGAATTCTGGGCACGTGCAAACTGGACTGTCCATAAAAAGAGGAATACAATGAAATATCTATTCACGTCGGCTTAAATTTTTTCAAAAATAGAAAAGAAAAGAAGGGGGCGTATGCGCTTAGCCAATTATACCCTAGTATTTTCAAATAGACTACGTTTGTAGTCGACACTCCAGATGTCAAAAAATCAACTTTTAAGCTAATAACCCTTCCAATAATTTCACTATGCAGTTGCATTTTTATTTAAAAATATTTCAAAAACAAAATATTAATCGTAATATTGCGATTTAAATAATATCAATACTAATGGGAGCTACTAAGACAATACACTTTACCGATCAACAAAATCATATAGCCACCATTGCAAAAGCACTTGGTCACCCTGCTCGGATTGCTATAATAGAATATTTATTAAAAGTCAATACGTGTATTTGCAGCGATATTGTAGACGAGTTACCTTTGGCACAGTCTACTATTTCACAGCATTTGAAAGAATTAAAAAATGCCGGTTTAATAAAAGGAAACATCGAAGGCACTTCAATTTGTTACTGTATAGACGAAAAAACATTCGGGATACTAAAAGCGTATTTTGGTAATATCATCCTATCCGTAAATAATCAAAAGTGTTGTTAACATATGGAATTTATTTCCCTCTCTCGAGCATCATTTTTTTTTCACAAACATCGCAATATAACGATAAATTAATATATAAATAATATGAAATTATCAGAAATCAAACACATCCTTCCAACATTAGAAAATGTTGAATTCCAATTAGAAGATGGAACTTTTGTACCCGAACATTTCCACGTCACCGAAGTGGGTCAGATCAATAAAATCTTTATTGACTGCGGTGGTATTACGCGTACTGAAAACACAGTAAACTTTCAGTTGTGGAATGCAGATGATTATGAGCACAGATTAAAACCTGGTAAGCTTTTAGATATCATCGCGCTATCAGAAGCAAAACTTAATATCGGAGATCACGAGATTGAGGTAGAATATCAAAGCGGAACGATTGGAAAATACGGGTTAGGCTTCAATGGCCAGAATTTCATATTAACAGACAAAACGACAGCATGTTTAGCTCAAGATGCTTGTGGCATTCTTAATCCATTAAAAGTGGTAGAATCGAATACATGTACCCCAGGCTCCGGCTGTTGCTAATCAAATATCACGATGAACGCAAAACTAGTAAATACAATTTCGGATATACTTTCATTAGAAATCGATCAAGATCGCAAAACTATTTTGCAGCCTTTGGTTGACTATGTCCAAGGCAAAGTTACAGATGGATTAGCTATCAATATCAATTTCATTTGTACGCACAATTCTAGAAGAAGTCACCTGTCCCAAGTTTGGTCACAAATAGCTGCTGCACATTATAAAATACCAAGGGTAATTTGCTATTCGGGTGGTACCGAAGAAACAGCGATGTTTCCTAAAATTGCAGAAACATTTGTAGATCAGGGGATAGAAGTAATGAAAATTTGCGAAGGATCCAATCCGATATATGCGCTAAAATATGATCAAAATACATTACCGATTATCGGTTTTTCTAAAAAATATGATTCACCGTTCAACCCCGAATCAGATTTTGCTGCTATCATGACATGCTCCCAAGCGGACGGCGGTTGCCCCTTTATCCCTGGAGCAGAAAAACGTATACCGATTACTTTTGAAGATCCAAAAATTTCAGACAATACAAATCAACAAGACCAGATATATAGCAGTAGAAGTTTAGAGATTGCTTCCGAAATGTTTTATGTCTTTTCTCAAATTAAATAGAAAAAAGATGAAAGTAAAAATGAAGTTTCTGGACAGGTATCTTACCCTTTGGATCTTCCTAGCCATGGGAATTGGAGTACTTATAGGAAATGTATTTCCTGGTATTTCCGATGTAATGGATAATATGTCGATAGGTGCTACCAATATCCCATTGGCAATTGGATTAATAATTATGATGTATCCTCCTTTGGCTAAAGTAAACTATAACTTATTGCCCTTGGCATTCAAAGATAAGAAGGTACTTAGTTTATCCCTTATCCTGAACTGGTTTGTTGGACCCATCCTCATGTTTATATTGGCAGTGATATTTTTAAGAAATGAACCCGATTATATGGTCGGACTAATTCTTATTGGTCTCGCTAGATGTATAGCTATGGTGATTGTATGGAATGACCTAGCTAAGGGGAATAGAGAATATGCAGCGCTCTTGATTGCTTTAAACAGTTTATTTCAAATATTATTTTACAGCCTATTTGTTTGGTTGTTTATCAATATACTGCCATCTTATTTTGGATTTGCCGAATATGCGGTTTCAATAGAGATGAGCGGGGTCATCAAAAGCGTACTCATTTATTTAGGGATTCCATTTTTAGCAGGATTTTTAAGCCATAGATTTCTCTCTAAAATAAAAGGTGAAAATTGGTACAATCGTACGTTTATACCTTTTATCTCCCCATTCACTTTATATGCACTACTATTCACCATTGTCCTGATGTTTAGCTTAAAAGGCGAGCAGATAGTACAGTTACCGATGCAGGTCGTTAAAGTCGCAGTACCATTGGTCATTTATTTTGTCTTGATGTTCTTTATCAGTTTCCTCATGAATAGATCTATGCATGTAGACTACGATAAGAATGCGGCTATATCCTTTACAGCTACCGGAAATAATTTCGAATTAGCAATTGCGGTAGCCATTGCAGTTTTTGGAATACATTCACCGCAAGCATTTGTGGGAGTAATCGGTCCATTGATAGAAGTACCAGTTCTAATTCTTTTAGTGCGGGCTAGTTTATGGCTCAAGAAAAAATACTATTAGAGTCTATCATTTCTATAAAGGCTATCTCTAGTGCGGAGATAGCCTTATTCTGTGATGACCGTTAACGCATCATACCTAAATTTTGCATTGTGACAAATAGGTAGCATCTATTCAATGACTCCGACCTACACCATTTAAATAGTGTTCTACTATTAGTAGAACTGTTTTGAGAAGATGCTCCTAATGAATCGCTACAAATTGGCCGTGAAATGATCTGCCATTATCATTTGCAAACACCGTCAGTGTATTATTATTGACGCCAGCATCAATCAAGACTTTAATGATACGTGCTTTGAAATAATCTCGCCATCTAATCTTTATTCTCCTCTAGCTCCACCGAAATCCTTTTGTCCTTGGTCTGTCTCGGACCTGCGTCCTACACACTGTAAAGCCATTTTTTAGCCACCTTCGTCGATTTCAAAATCGTCTTCACCGATTTCGGCTGTCACTTTGCGCCCTTTTTTAGAATATCGGGACTACTTTAGCGATTCGATCGAACCGATTATATAGTTAAATTTTAAACGGGCTAGGCAAGGTGTCTATAGGGTATTGCAAAAGCATGCAGCGATGCCCCACCATCTCCCTGAACCCACGAATCAAATTAAAGAAAATGAAAAAATACCCTTTTACAGCAAGCGGAGTCAAGCAATGGCTCCAGCTATTGTATAGTGCTCCAATAGACCTGCAATCCAGCGCGGCACCCGTATCTGATGCTGACCTGAGCGAACAATTGGCCACCAGGACATTGGATGCTTATTTGACGATCCGTATTTTTTATCAGCTTAAATAGGACTTAGGATCACCACAATGCCCCGCCATGGACCATACCTCCTCCATGGCGGCTGCTATTGGTGTATTTTACATAATTGCATATCTCATATGAGCGCATACCCAACTGATTTACATCATTATTTATTACAGCTCTATCCGCTATGGCAGCAAAAATTCCCCTTGTTATCGGATTATTTTGAGCATCGTGTATTCGAAACGGGCGAATTTGTAGATGTGTATCCCGGAGACCTCTATATCGTGAATCAGGGCACGGTGGGCAAATACTATAAAAAGACTCCGAAACGTTATATTTTGCGACACGAATTGATTATTGTCCCATCCGAGCGATCCAGCTTTAATTTTAAAGCCCTAGAACCCTGCCACCTGTGGTTGTTGTCCCAGCAGAAACTACACGATATCTTGTCACGATATCCACAGAGCCACGTACTTCAGCAACTATTGCTAAACAAACAGCAGCAATCCTTGGATTTCCGCACGCAACTATTGGAACTGCCAAAAGCCGATCGTTTGTCATTTTTCAGAAAGCAGTATTCGCCTGTCATTCCGTTGATCTCTCGTACAGAGCTCGCACAATTTCTGCACATCAGTGGCGAATATTTAAGAAGATTGTTTTGAAAAAAGGTGCTACCATCCTCTATAAAAAAGCCCGGATCTCCTTAAGAAATATTGTAATTCCATCCCGGTCCTCCTTCCAAAGTTGGGCAGCTTCGTGAGCTTTACTCTATTCCAATATCAATAGCATCTGCAAGGGAGACAATATACCCCCACCCCCTTCGTCGTTGCACATCATCCAATTGAGTATCATCAGTCTAATACTAGATATTAATAGGTCAACTCCGCACATAACTGTTTCGCCAAACAAACACAACTAATGATTAAAAAGAAAAAACTAATTGGGATAAAAACACCAACTATTACCAAAATATCTATTAGAAATTTGAATAAGAAATGAACAAGGGTAGAGTAATCAGTGAAGAGTGTGACTGGTCACCAGTGAAGTGTGACCTAATCTCTAACACCTAATCTCTAAATACTAAAACACATGAACGCACACCATATCCATATCAGGTTCGGTACAGCATCAGCAGACAACAAAAAGGAGCCACGGCATCGTTATGCAACTATGGTCACCTCCCTCTTGGGGCAGCACTGCACGGCGCTAAACTTGGATGAGATATGGAGAAGGGTATGCACACGGCCTGCCTTGGCACGGTATAGGCGTAGATTCGCCGTATTCCCCCAGTGGGGTTATGAGGAAAGATATAAAGTCTTGCTGTGTGCTGTAAAGAAAGCAATACCCGGTAGTCCGGCGGCACAGCAGGCCAAGCATGGCACGCTTTTCTAGAGAGATACCCTGACTTGTAACCAAGGATACTATCTAAATTAGTCAATTTAAATCCTACGCTATGGCATGGTTTAAATTTACAGGGGCAGATCCCGTCGATCCATCACATTATACCCTTCAAGGGTCGGAGCCTTCCTGTACAGGTACACAACATATCTGTGCGATCCAGGCGCTGAATGATGGGGAGGACAATCCAGTATTGACAAATACACTGAAGAACGAAATGATCAGAACACTCAATAATCGCACTTCCAGTACAAATGTCAAGCTAGAGGGACTACCTACTTAAGAGCTACTCCAATAGACAAATAAAGGGCATGGCTATCGCCATGCCCTTGCTGCTTATTGCATTTCTTCTATGACAAAGACATCGACCTCCTTATGATCCTCTACCGCTTCTATTCCATATGGTCCCAGCTGCTCGTTCAGCTCGTCCAGATTGGCAAATGACGTACCGATCAAGTGCAAGAGCTCCTTGCTCTTCACTAGGTCCACTATGGGCGGGAATTTATTGGAATAATCGAGAAAGAAGGTCAACGGTCCCGTCCCTTCGAATCCTTGTTTCTTGACGTTGGCGGTGCCCGCCTTCGCAGGTTTTATAGGACATGTTCGCAGCACCACACAGTCCATCTTTTTCTTGGAATAGTAAGACCTGATCCCTAGGAAATTATGGAGATCTTCGAGCATGACCTTGGCCTGTTCACTTTCCGATCGCTTGACCTCATCAAAGCGTTCGTAGCAGATACCATATCGGCTACGGAATACCTCGTACCCTACCCCTGGTGTAAAGTAATCGTATAGCGTAGAGTCCCTTACCTTCCAAACGACCCGATTGGGCTTGGTGTAAAATTCAGGGGCCTGGATCAATCCCCAAGTGGACAACAGCGCTACAAAGATAGGCATGTTATAAAGTGAACTCTTTACCTGCCCCGTCAGGCTATCCACTGTTATCTCGGATGCTTGAGGGGGGACACCTTCCTGATATCCTGTCATCCACGCACCGGTCTTGAACTGTACCATACCACTGCCTGCAACCTTCGCTGTGCCAAAGTCGTCTTTCAGCGGCAGGTCGATGGTGCCCGTATCAAAGAGTTTCTGGATATTTTCCTCCTTGACAAAGTCGGAGAATGTCACTGCCTGCACCTTCCCCTTGTATATCCACACCACATGGGGCTCAAAGGTATGGGGGAAACGTGCGGTCAAGTAGCTGTCATCGTATATGACAGGAAGATGGACCTTGTTCTCGATCAGGAACGTATTCCTCGCAAAAAACTTGTCCAATACATCCTTGCTCTCCCGTGTCACATTGAAAATCTCCACCTTATCTCCCATTCTATCCTTTATACCCTGCAATTTGGGCATGGACTGTATACAGGTACCACAGTTTGTCGCAAAGAAATCTAGGATTACCAACTTGCTCTCCAAGTCTTTCCAATTAGGTTGTTCTTTCGGATATCGCATGATGGATACCTCCTGAGGGGATACAAAGCCATCGCCTACTTTTATTTCTTGACTGCGATCGGGGCCCATTCTCGCTTGTGCAGATAGGAGTTGCGTCTGAAAAAATGCTGCTAGCAGCACTAGCATACTTAAAATTTTACTGTCCATGTTGTTGTTTGTTTTTCGGATTATCGTTTGTTTTGGGGTATGTTGCTTAGCCGGATTACCGTCTCCGGAATACGGAAAGCGTATTTGGGATCATTGGGTTCCAGTTGGTACTCCTTCCCGCCCACCTTGCGCAACAATTGCTTGGCAAAGCGGGGCTCCAGGTTGAGGCGCTTGAGATCTGCCCACCGGCGCCCCCTGAACAGCAACTCTTTGCGTCGCTCAACCAATAGGAGATCCAACAGTATTTCGGGATTACGCTCGGTGATGGGAACATAGTAACCTGTGCGCCAACGCGCTTGCAACAGCCTATTCAGGTCGTCCAAGGCTTGGTCCACCTTGCCCGTCCGCACGGCAGCCTCACCTCGTATCAAAAATATCTCACTGGTGGTCAAGCCCACGAATAGGTTGCTGTACCCATTGTCGTAGTTGCCTTTATAGGCATAGCTACCTTCGGGGTATTCGTTCATCTGGAAGAAAATCTTCTTGCGCAGGTCCCGAGCCTGATAGCTATCATACAACGTAGAATCGACCAATGCTCGGGTCATGGCCAATGGCCCAGCATTGCCCACTATTGCCGAAAAGAGGACCTCTACATTGTATTGGGGGATGGGGAGCTCGTCAAAAGTGCTCAAGTGATTGAAATCCATGAGTTGGGATTTCAACGTCAAGCAGGAATCTGCATAGGCATAGGCTTCGGCAAATCTTCCCATCCCCAGGTACACCCTTGCCATGCCAGCATACGCAGCAGCCTTATGGGGCCGCCCGATGAGCTGCTCACTGATGGGTAGGTATTGGATAGCGGCATTGTAATCGGCAATGATCCGATCGTAGGTCTGTTGTAAATCTGCCCGCACAGAAGCCTCATCTATCCCGGCCTTCAAGCGGAGCGGTATACCGTATGTGGTGCTGGCCGTAGCTTGTGTATATGCGGGTGCGAATACCTCGGCCAACTGATGGAAAGCAAACGCGCGAAAGAAATAGGCGGCCCCCATTGCTTTTCGATGAGCCATACTCCCCTTGTCTACCTTAAGGTCCGCCAGGATTTCCAATATTTGATTACTGAGATATACGGTCTTATAGGGCTTTTGCCATTGGACGGCATCATCGTAGGGCTCGTCCACCCATATGTAGGCGTTGCGCTGCTCGATTTTAGGGAGCGAGCCCCATGTATCGGTATCTAGATAATAATCGTCTATGCCTATTTCTCCCGATATGGGGTAGCTCATATTCATAGTGGTATAGTCATTGAGCAGCAGCTCGCAGTCGGCCAGCGTCTTGGGCACGGCCATTTTGATATCAGGCTTTTCGTCCAGGAACTTATTACAGGAGCTCGATAGCAGGAGAAATGAGCAGTATAATAAATGAAATGGTTTCATGATGTAGGTATTAAAGGTTAAAATTCAGTCCAAAAGAGCACATGAGCGGATCGGGTACGGCTTGTCCATATTCCGGATCTACCCCTTTCTTATTGGCCCGCCAGATGGTGCCTATATTTTGGAAATAGGCATATACACGCGCATTCTTGACGCCTACACGCTTCCACCCCGGCAGTTGATAGCTCAACTGTATATCCCGAAGCTTGACCTGATCCCCCTTCTCAACGAATGCCGAGGTGAACCGATAGAACTCGCTTGCTGTAGGATTGTCCGGATAGCCCAGCGAAGGGACATCGGTGATGTGCTCATCACCCGGCTTTTGCCAACGGTGTGCATAGTCCGAATGCCCGACACCTTTGTCCACGAAAAAGCGATTGTCGAATGTGCTCCTCAGGAACTTGTGGCCTAGCTGATAGCTGATGTTGAAAGAAATCTCCAACTGCCTGTATCTAAAACTATTACGCAAAGAACCAAAATACAAGGGCATGGCGGGGCCATGGTTATCCAGCTCCGTGACAGGGGCATTGGTCATGGTGATATAGTCCTTGGACACTTCCCCTTCCACGTAGCCGCGCGGCTCGCCCGTTTGGGGGTCCAACCCTGCCCATCTGTAGGTCAGCACGCTGTAGAGGTCCATCCCTTCGATCGGGGTCAGGAGTCGGGTGTTGGGCCCGGCGATATAGTTCTTGCCCAGGTCGTCTGCTAAATAGGACTTGGAGACCTTGGTCCTGTTGTAGGAGAATATGAGGTTGCCGGTCCATTGAAAATGGGTGCGCTGGACAGGGATGCCCTGGAGCGATACGTCCCACCCTCGAGTATCCAAATCGGCACTGTTGATGCTCCACGAGTTGAATCCAGTAGTGGGATCTATCGGTGACGGGGCGATGAGATCCTTGGGGCGCTTGATGTAATATTCGATGGCACCTGACAGGCGATTGTCCTTGGCAGCGAAATCCAGTCCAAGATTGAGCATCCCTACCCGTTCCCAACGCAGCTGTGGGTTGGGCGGTGCCATCATCATGGCATAGGTCTGGTTGGTCATGTAGTGCGGTGCATTCTGCACTTCCATGATCGGGTAGGCCGCGGTCCCCATATTGACATTGCCATTATAGCCATAGGTAGCCCTCAATTTCAGGAACTGCACTCCTGCTCCCCGCATGAATACTTCGTCGGATAGCAACCAAGCACCGCCTACCGACCAAAAGGGCTGCCCGCGGTCGTTGCTCTTGACCCCGAAAAGGTTGGAAGCGTCCTTGCGCATACTCGCACTGAGGGTATACCGCCTGTGGTAAGTATAGGCCGCATTGGCAAAATAAGAGGTAAAGCGGTTGAGGTACTGTAGCCGTTGGTTGTAATCGACCAAGGTAGACGCCCCCCCCAAGCCATTGAGCACAGGCACCGAAGCCCCGTATCTGACGGGCTTGAAGCTCCCGGTATTGGGGTCGTACCCTTGGTATACAGAGGTGGTCATCTCCCGATCGACCTCCCTCACCTCGGCCCCCATGATGGCATTGACGGCATGGCGACCGCCCCATTCTTTGTTGTAGTCTACCTGCCCCCTGACCTGGTGTGTAGCAGCATTCCAGTGCTGGATATTGAGATAGTCGCCAAGTGGGATGTTCCAGGTGATCTCATCCTTGTTCCAGTTGGCATATAGATTGAGCTGCTCGCGCTGGTATACGGAGCCCATTCCCCGCCAATACTGTATGGGTTGATAGGACCTTTGGTACGAGTAGAGACCGGAAATCTTGATATCGTCCGTAATCTGATAGGTAGGCGCCAAGGTGAGGAAAGTCTCCTTGGCCCGGTTGGTGGCACTGCTCTCGTGCAGCTCAGCGATAGGCCGGTACTTCCAGTCCAACAGCCGCCCCCCGGCAATGGTATCCCTGAAGATGGGGCTGTTGTTGATGGCATCGACGACCAGTGGACGCCCCTGTGCATCGGCCATCTGCATGTAGGGAAAGTTGGCCTGCCCTCGCCCCATAAAGTTGTAGCCCATGGGATCGTAGCTCTCTATCCGCTTGGACTCGGTATAGGTGGCCCCTATATCGATCTGCAGCCTATCGATGGGCCGCACCTGCGTGAGCGTCCGAGCAGTAAAGCGGTCGAAGGTGGTGGTGACCAAGTTGCCCAGATTCTTGTCATAGCCAAGAGATACCGATGTGTTGACCTTCTCGCCGCCCCCCCTCAGCTGCACGCTATATTGTTGGTTCACAGCCTTTCGGCACACATATTTCATAAAATCCTCCCGCATATCGATGCTACGCAATCTCTCCAGCTCCGCCTCCACCTCGGCAGCGGACAGGCTCCCCTCCTTGCGCTGCTTGTACAATTGTATCACGGGAGTCAGGTTGTTGCCGAAGCGGTACATCTTGGTGTCCCAATAACCTTTGTCAAAAAGAAAGGTCTCCGCCTCGATATAGTCCTTACTGGACATCTGTGGATAGTAATACAGGTCGGGCTTATTGGATATGCTGAGGTTGCTGTTGATGGACAGCTGGAAGGGTTGGTTGAACTTTCCTTTCTTCGTGGTGATGATGATGACCCCATTACCGGATTGTGCTCCCCATATGGAGCTCGCGGCGGCATCTTTCAGGATGGTGACGTTCTCAATGTCATTGGGATTGATGTTATTGAAGGTACCCATCCCATAATCGGCATTGCGCGCCGGATAGGGTACGCCATCGATCACGATGAGTGGCCACCGTTCAGATCGCATGGTGCTGACCCCACGGATATTGATGTTCAACAGGTCGCCCCTGTTGTTGAATACCTTGGAGGAGGCTATGCTGGGCACCACATCTTCCAATCGACTGACGAAATCGGTGGACACCTTACGATTGAGCAATTTGTTGTCCACAAATTCGAAAGAGCCTGTGGCCCGTTCCTTGGGTATCTTTTGGTATCCGGTGGTCACGACTTCAACTTCCTCAAGAGTATGCTGGCTGACCTTGAGCTTTACATCAAGGTATTCACTGGCCTTATACGACACCTCTTGCTTGAGATAGCCAACGATGGTGAAAGTGACCTTGCCTACCTCCCGCTCCAAGGTAATGGAAAAGGTACCATTGGCATTGGTGCGACCGGCCTGTCGCTGTCCCTGTACCTTGATGGAGACGCCCTCCAATGGAGACCCATCGACAGCCGAGCGTACTTCACCGCGAAGTACCGTCCTCGGCTGCTGGGTGTGCCCAGTCGCTGCCCCTTGGTTGCCGAGCTGCTCTTGGGCATAGATACACATATTGAAACACAATATCGTAAGCAATAAGCTACAGGCTATCCGCCATTTGCTATAAGTCATTTGCCATAGGCCATAGGCCATCAGCAATATGAAATATATCACGAGCTTGACTCGAAAATAGATTTGGAGATAATTTGTAATGGAACCTAAAGCCTCATCGCTTGGCCTTTGTTCCGGGTATCCGAATAACTTCGTCCCTTTGTTTCGTTGACAATAGGACATAGCTTTCCTGATAGCATAAAAATGCTTCATAATAGTTGGTTTAATTGGTTATGGAACTATGAGCGGTATCCGTGAGCTCGTCAACTGTCACTAGTTACTCATTACTCCATCACTATAAAAAAATAAATCAGCAAATAAACCGACCAACTCTCCCCTATTTGGGACACTGTACTATTTTGGGGTAACTGTAGCTTGACTGGGTCAAAGAAAGGTGCTATCTTTAGACTTGCTAGAAAAAGACAATACCGATAGTGATACCAGATACGAAGTACGGTGCTGAGAGAAGAGCGGTCGGTATACAGACATGACGTCGAGGGATGGGCAATGGCTATCGTAGACATCGACTTGCATATGGTTTTAGCCGTCATGCTGACCGCCGGCTAGCGGATTGGCATGTCATGGGTATATGCAGCAGATGGTCTAGGAGCCTACGTCTCGATTAAGAAGTGTGGTCATGACCCTCGTTTGTATAGTCTGTAGTAAGGTGGGCCGCTTTATTCGGGCGGCGAGCAGATGTTCTTTAACATTAGTGATTGGACGTACCAATGGCCTACTTCCTTGAAGTAGAATGGTGCTTGGTGGTCTTTAATTGGTTTAAACGTTCTCATAATTTATAAAGTTTATGTGAACGATGCACTCTGAGAGCAATTGAGGAACTTCTATTTTCAACGGAGCGGACCTCATTGCTTCGCTCGTGGTACCGTCAGGACCTGTTAGCCTAAGCTAACCGCTACGAAGACTGACATGAAGTCCGCTCCACTGAATTGTACACGAATATACAAAATCCAATGGAAAGCGAACTCACGGTCTTACTTACGTAGCAAAAATTGACGGTTTTCGAGCGTAAGAGACAACGTTCTAAGAGTAATACTCTATAGTTTATATGTCGCTAATAATCTATTTATAAGTCAAATATAAATAAACATTCAGTTATAAGCAAGTTTTTTATTAAATAATGAATAGAAAAATAAATAATATAGAAGAAGAGCTAGCGAAGACCCAACTATCTGCTGCGGCTTTATCAATGTATTTAGATGTAAACGAAAGTACTATCAGTAAGTGGAAGTCTCATATAGAAGAACCAGCAATAAAAACACTAGATGAAGTTGGTGGGGTCTTGGAGGTCAATAATTCAAAACTTCTCATTGACAATGGTAGGACAAAAACTGGATTAGCTGACGCATTACAAAAGAAATACAAAGAATTATTAAAGAAAGGCATAGAAAAGAAAGTGCAATCCCAAGACTCCAACGGTAATCCAAGAATGGTAAATAACCCTGAATTCGTCAAAGCCCTTCAAAATTTTGTAGCGGATTATAAGAAAGAACGCTAATGCATTGAGTAATAAACAAAAGAAGTAAAAAAGCACGTTACACCATTCTTGATCCCCGAGCTGGCGCACGCGTTTCGCGTGTGTCCCTCAAAAACAAGTGCCATTGATTATTCTGGAGGTACAAATTTAATAGAAACGAAGTAGTTATGAGATTGTTTAGCGGTTATTTTGTTAGTAATACACGTGGCACCGCGTGCACTAGCTGGGAAAGATTGGGCATTTTTCATTACTCTACAGTTACAAGGTTACTGTATTGTGGTATATTACTTTATCGATATGGCACTCCCTTCCTAAAGTGCAATTAACCAACAGACTCCGGACCATGCCCGGAGTGACGTGCCAATATGTGGAGCCTAGACCCCGAGCTGGCGCACGCGATTCGCGTGTGTCCCTCAAAAAACAAGTGCCATTGATTATTCTGGAGGTACAAATTTAATAGAAATAGAGAAGTTATGAGATTGTTTAGTGGTTATTTTGTTAGTAATACACGCGGCACGCGTGCACTAGCTGGTGAGTACAGTTTTACAATTGATGCTTTTCTTCAACAACTGCGCAAACGGAGCATGGTTAATCCAATTAAAGTGGAATACAACATGTTCTTGGTTTGCGGTTTCGTTAACGAAAAAGTCAATAAGCTGATCACGATCCCGGCTATTGTTCTGGAACGATAGGTCGAACGGGACGTGGTAGACCATCTGGCCATCGACTTCTTCTTTTTCGTATGGTCTACGACCAGTTGCTTTGACCAGTATAAGATGAAGTGTTACATGGAAATCTTCTCCGAAGTGATTACCTAACTGCGTAATATAAGTGGCCAAACCGCTGTTTTTGCGGTCGTAGTAATCAATAAGGAATAAGTTGATCATGGAGCCCAAATACACAAAAAAATTCTAGAGCTCGTTTAACATTATTTGTTGCACTGTATCTTTTGCATCATCTCTATAAATATAATATAGTGGGGAAACTACACTGTTCAACAGCCTAATACCCTTGCATCGCCCATAAATTACGAGGCGTTTCGATGGTAATGGAACCGTCCGGTTCAAGCCTGACAAAAATCCTGCTCCTCACTTCAAGTGGCCGAATACGATTAGTCGCTGGATACCAGCCGGCCTTCTTTGGCCATGATGCGAATCCGGCGTCCTCCTTTTCCAACAACACGTGTGCAGCCAAATCGGAAAATACCGATTCTTCGCCCAACACCAGCCTGAGGTCTTTGAGCTCGTATCCCTTCGTTACTGTCCCCTCAAAAACCAATGCGGAATCAACAACTGTCCCAGCACCAATTTTCCAACGGCTCTGTTCAATTCTTTTCGCCAAAGATTTGAGATCCCCCCGATAACGCATTGGGGTCCCCAAGCTCATATCGGCCCACAATAAATGGGGTGGGCCTATCGCACCATAGCAAACAACCGAATCACCGTCAAATGTAGTCGATGTCAAGGCAACCGCATTGAGGTTTTCAGACCATGGGATTTTATCTATCGATACAGCGTCGAGAAATTGAATTTCGCCGTACTTCTTTGAAAAAAAGTAACGATCTCCAATCAGCGAGAAATCAAAATACCTACGAAGTATTGAGTCTTTCAAAAATAAAACCACCACAGCAGGGTAGCCTTTATTGTATGCCACGACGACGGATTTCAATGTGTCTTGTTTAGTCATAAAGAATCTGTTCGTCGTATCAGACATCGCTGCCCTAACAACCCTTAGTACTTGTTCATCATGGCCTTTAACTGCTTGCGCAAACAGCCTCCCTGAACAGAGAATACAAAAAAACAAAACAAATGTGCACTTAAACTTAGCCATACCGATTTCTATTGCAAACCGTAGTTAAAAAAATTGTCCAATCTCCTCACAACATCCCAATCAAACTGTCATTATCGCACCCGATAATACTTAATATCTCCGACATCATACTTTGGTGCTAATGGATCAGTGGGATTTGGATTTCGAAAACTCCTTTCGCTGTAAATGTATCGGTTGCCGAAGCGTAAATACCTGCATGTATTACATCTGTACCATCATTAATAAGCGCAAAATATACATTCATAAACCATGCAACAAGGCGCTAACCGACAACAACTATAAATTATGGTTAATTCCCTCTGAAAACGTCCGCAACCTACTTGGTGTCTCGATAGTAACAGTGCCATCTGAATTAAGCCTTACAAAAATCCTGAATCTAAAGCTATAAAGCCGAAGGCCACTATCAGTACGAGCAGGAGACCAGCCAACCTGTGGAAACCCTAATGCGCCTTCTTCGTCCTTGTTTAATAAGACTTTCATAGCTATATCGGAAAATACCGATTTCCTACCCAGCGCTAATGTCAGATGAACAAGTCGACGCTTCTTGTCAACATTGGCTTCAAATACCAATGTCGAATCAACTACTGTCCTCGGCCTCTCTGCGGCAAAACGGTCTGCGATCTCTGCCGCAAGTACGCTAATATCCCCGTCATACTTTGCTGGAAAACCCACTGTCCAATCTGGATTAAAACCGTTTACTCCAGGCTCCGTCCACTCCCCACGGCAAAAAACAGAGTCGCCATTATAAGTGATTCTAGTCAAAGTAATCGTTTCACCATTTTCAGACCATGGAATCTCATCGATCTTCTTTGGACTAAAATACCGTATCTTACCGTATTTCCCTATTAAATAATACCAATCTCCTGCCAATGTCAAATCAAAATGTCTTCTATCCTTGAACGGGGTTATTTGATTCAGAAACACAATATACGGTTCCTTCTCCTTATAAGTAATCTCTATAGACTCCAAAGAGTCATGCTTGCTTAAGAAATAACGGTTTGCCGTATCGGGCATTGACATCTCAATAGACCAACGCCCAGGGGAAATCTGGATTTCTCTTGTTTGTGAAAACAAGCCCATGCAATAAAGCAAACTTGCCAGCAATACAAATATACATTTCATGTAAAATCGATTAATTGGTTAAAACTTAAATATTGCAACAGCTAAATCTTGCGCGACAATTAGCTTCCCCAACGTAAGAACCCTGCGCGTCTGTCGCACCCTTAGCTGTATAGGTATCTGTTGCTGGGTCATAGAGACGAGATCAAAATATTCGACACCTCTCTGCCAATCCCTACCTTTTGACAGGTCAGACGAAAACCAGGTCATAAAGGATGGACTTCCATTACTAAACTCCAGCATAATGGAATCCAGTAATGGAAAACGCCGAAAAATCTCTTTGTAAGAACCATTTGGATATGTCTTGGAAACATCAATTTCGTTCTCTACACTTTTTTGAGCACCAACGGAACCAACTGGTACAAATAGGCTAAAAACGAAAACGACCAAAGCAACAAAAAAACTCTCCATAATCTACTTTTATAATTCGTACACTTATACTATATCATTTTGACGCTACTCGGATTGTCGTAAGTCCCCTTGATAGGTATACATTTGTGACAAAGGCTTCAAATACTTATTCAATCGCTTCTTAGCTTTATCGGTATACAACAGATAAAAGCTGATGTACCCGTTATCCTTTTTCTGAACGGTATGCATATAAAAATTTTCATATTTGCCTTGATATCGATCCCTTACATCATCCATTGGGAAAGAAATATAAAAGGCTGAATCTGCATTGAACTTCTTCCTAGCGTCAGAATCGGAGTAATAATGCAAGTAATCTTTCTTGGCTTTAAATTGATTTTCCAAGAAGAATGTCTTGAAAATATGCTTTTGTAGATTCAAATGGATGTTATTTACATTAGAGATATTATTGGGAAATAATTTGTTGATGTTAGAGGCTCGTTGTTCTGTCATCTTCTCATAAATTGTTAGGAACACAATACATTCACCATCATCAGAGGTTAGGTTATAAGAGCTGCATGTAATAATACCGCCTAGTTTATAGTAAGTATCGAAACATTCTGGCTTTCTGTGCTCCGAAAACCCTTTCGGTTTACGGTATTTGATACTCATGTCTACAAGTCTCCTTATCGCAGTTGAATCAAAAAAAGAAGTATCATTTTGCGCGAGCAAAGTATTTGCAAAAAGAATAATCGCTAAAATCGAAATCAAAAATTTCATAAATTCTTAGGTTAACTGCCACTATTCAAAATCATGTCGAGTTCCATCAGAATAATCCAACACATTCCATACGTAATCCCAACTCGGAGGACGCGCGGCCTGGACTATTTAGCACGCTAAGTAACCCTTCAGCGGTAATCGGAAAAAAAATTTGCTATCCTATGCAACTCTCTCAGTTGCAATCTTTTTCATAACATTATTTTATTGGATATAATTGATAAATAAAGTTAATCAGTTAGTTTTATAAAAACAAATATGAAACTATAAGCGGTAATGTATTGGAGAGCCTATCGTATTAGGGATATAGGCCCAAGGCATTCTTAGAAAAAAGGAAAATGTCAAAAGACGAAATTTAGGCTTACGAACCAATCATGAAGAAATAGATTATAAAAAAGAAACTTACTTAGCATTAATGCCTCTCATTACATTGGTGATATGGCTATCCACAGGAAAAAGGTATTGAAAAGCACCGTAATAAACTGTATTTTTAACAGGTAGTTACAAAAAAACAGTGAACATCATGGGTGTATGGCGTTAGGGTGTGGCCTGTTATCATAGCTATAGGTATTTACAGTTGTAACTAAAAGCCCAGTTCTAGTATTAATTATGTAAAATCAATTCCGAAAAAGCCCAATGCTTTCTCATGTGATTGTTCCAATAAATCTAAAGTGCTATGTTAAAAAAAATAGGTCTATTTTTATTTCTCTTTGCGATACCTTTCCTTGCTTTTTGTCAAAAGGATAATAATCTTTCAAAAAGTGGCTATACGTCTTTAACCGTTACGTTTTCTGGAAAATATCCTAGAGATAAACCGATTTCGACCCCTTCATTTTCAAATCTATTTTCCACTGACGCACCGAAAGATTTCTCCGTCATCAATGACTCTACACTTTTTTTGTCCTTTTATACAGCTGGACCTACTTTGTATTATTTTTTCTACAATGAAGGATACTATCGATCCTGGTTATTACCCAACGAATCGGCCTGCCTAAACATCCACTATCCTGATACAACACAATTCTCCATGACCTACGACGGGACATTTAAAGAGATTTTCGATAACTCTGCGAAAACGGGAGAAATGATAAGGGAAGCACTTTTTTCCGGCAACTATTTTTCAAGAAAGAACTCAGGCAAGTATTTTACAGCCAATGATTACAGGGATTCCATTTTATTGGAATGTGAAAGGATGCTGTCAATTGTCTCAAAAAATGCTCCTTCTCCGTTCATGAAGCGCATGTTCAGATATGAAATGGAAACTACTGTTAAATTATTCCACTTGTTTAATCAATATACAGCAAGAGCATATAGGGAGGAGACAAATGATTCAATCACTATAAAAATCCCACTCAAGCGGGACCTCTCCTATTATGACAAGCTGGAAATTTCCAAATATGGAGAAGGGGACCTCCTGCTTGCACCAACATATGATTTATTAAAGACCATCCGTAAGGACTCGCTGCTGAACCTGCCCAATATCTTCGAAAAAGACCCTCATACCTATCTAAACAAGCTGAAATCAGTATTTGATAAAGATGGACAATATGATAAAAGAAAATTTTACGAGATCATGATCGCGGGGGCCTATATGGATCAAATAAATGCGGGAGCAGTGGTGAATGAAAAACAAAAACTGGATGTCGTCAATTTCTTTGAAAACAAGCACTACAGCAACTATATCCTATATAGCAGTGAAATGAATGCAAAAAATGTGCAATCAAACACCAACAAGTATCATCTTCCGTTCGAAAAAGACAAAGAATCTGTTTTCAATGAAATCCTATCTCGGTACAAAGATAAGGTGGTAATCGTTGATTTTTGGGCAACATGGTGTGGTCCTTGTCTCCAGGCATTTGGTAAGATCAAAAAGGTAAAAGAGCATTTTTCAAAAAAAGATGATGTCGTATTTGTATACTTAACCAATGACGGCTCTGATTATAACCAATGGCATCAATATGCGGACTATATAGGTGGAGAACATTATTATCTACATGGAAATCAGAGTTCAATTATAAACAAAAGCTTTGGTATCCAATACATTCCGAGCTATCTGATATTTGATAAAAAGGGTGACCTACAGCATAAGAGCCTTGGAGCGTACATGGGTGATGATAAACTGAAGGAGTGGATCGATGGTGCCCTGCAAAAGTGAGGATAGAAGTAAAATACCGTTGTATCCTATCACAGTTGTGAATTGAGTCACTCCAATTTAGATGACGTTGACAAACGAGTGTGATATATAGACGAAGGCCAGTTTTGAAGAACTGGCCTTCGTCTATCGTACTATGCTAGCTTTTAAAACCGATAGGTCAAACTGGCCAAAAAGTTGGCAGGACGTTGCGGCCGGGCATAGTAACCGTCGCTAACCCAGTATTGCACATCCAACAAATTGTTCCCTTTGACACTCACACGGAATTTTGGATGATTGTAGTAAATTGTGGCATCCAATAAGTGATAGCCATCCAGCACGAAATTGTTAGATGCATCCAGATAAGAATCTGAAATATAGCTGAAACCGCTACCTATTCCCAGTCCTTTGAGTGTACCGTTCAGCAAAGCATATGTGGCCCACA
The DNA here is from genome assembly GCA_000783305.1 of Sphingobacteriaceae bacterium DW12. Taxonomy (GTDB): domain Bacteria; phylum Bacteroidota; class Bacteroidia; order Sphingobacteriales; family Sphingobacteriaceae; genus Sphingobacterium. The sequence continues at coordinate 365,675 of JROE01000002.1, forward strand.
GATTAATCACATGTTCGGGCGTACCTAACGCACGCTTGCCTTCTACATTGGCATTTGCCTTCACGAATCGGTTATGATTATAACCGTAGCTACCCACGATATTTAAACCTGCCAATGGATTACTCATCAACTCAGCCTCAAAGCCTTCGCTTTTCTGCTTTCCTTCCTGAAAATAGAAATTCATATTATCTACGAGACGGTTCATCACACTATTGGAGACCTCTATATTGTAGTAGGTCAAGGTGGCATTTAATTTTGTTCCTAGGGCAATTTTTGTCCCTCCTTCGAATTGGTTTGCACGCTGCGCTTTGAAGACAGACACACTTTGATCAGGCTGAATCTGATTACCGATATTCTTAAATCCGTTTATATAATTTCCAAAAACAGATATGCGTTTGGGCAATACTTCCAACGAGAATCCCAAACGAGGAGAGAGCGTATTCTGTGAATATTCACCCGTAGTCGTTCTTGTCTGCGTATTATACGTACCTCCGTTCACAAAATGATCATACCGAAGACCCAACGAAACATGTAAGCGATCTGATAGGGAGATGACGTCAGCAATATAGGCTCCGTATGTATCTTGGCTGGTCTGGTTAAATCCGGTATTTCTACCAGCGAGAATAGAATTGACCTGCTCGATACGAATCGGTGGGGCATCGGCAATATGATTGAGGTCCACCGATTGGAATACTTTCGCACCGTAACCCAATCCATCGTATCGGGTATATCTGAAATTGCGAACCCAATCCAACCCGATAACAGCACGGTTAAGTACATTGCCGATTTTAAAATTTCCTTTGATATTTTGCTGAAAATTGTGCCGAGCGGTATTTTCGTCGGTGAAGGTACGCAGGATACGATCGACCGAATCTGCTTTATACCATATCATATCAAAAATATACAGATCGTCATAGGCTCCATTGCCCCAAGCGTATTTTGTTTCCGAGGTCCAGCTGTCTGATAGCTTATAGTCTGCCTGCAGGAATATGTTACTGGACTGCTGCTGACTAACCAGCGAATTGTCATTCAACGACTCCCGATAATTAAGGTTGAGATCCTTGAAGCTTGTTTTATCCAAACTATTGGAAATAAACCAGCCAGCCGGGGTAATCCCCTTATTCGTGGAAAAATCGGCATCCAAGGTAAGCTCGAATTTATCGTTTACCCGATAAAAGACTGTCGGCGCAAAAATCATAGATGTATTTCCGCCCTGATATTGAAAGGAATTTTCCTGTTGGCGGGCGGCATTGAACCGGAATAACACATCTTTATTTTCGGAAAGAGGCACATTGATATCTGCCGCTAAACGATTCAAATTCCAGCTTCCTACAGTATAGCTGGCCTCACTAGAAAATTTGTCCAGCGGCCTCTTGGTTACGTAATTGATTATCCCACCAAAGGACGTCATCTGCGCTCCAAAGAAGGTAGAACTTGGTCCCTTGATGGCTTCGACACGCTCCACATTTGCAAGATCTATCCCTGTCCGGAGATAGGTGGCCATGCCATTTCTAAAATTCTCTGAGGTTTGAAACCCTCGGGAAAAGAATGCAGGCATGCCGGCTCCTGTTTTTGAAGGAGCTGCACCCGGCACATTGCGAAAGGCCTCGTCCAATGACACGGCCATCTGCTCCTTAATCAGCTCCTTGTCAATGACGCTGTACACCTGCGGATTGTGTAGATAGGGTAAGTCCATACGTGCCACGCTCTCACTTTCTTTTTGCGAAGAAATCTGGTACTTATTTCCAACCACGAGTACCTCGCTCAATTGTTGGGCCGAAGAAGATAGTATAAAATCCAGTGTATTCACCCCGTTCTTTAAACGAATTTCATGACGCTGCAAATCCGCCCCCAGCAGTTTGACTAGTACAACCTGCGTGCCGAGGGGAATCCGACCCAAAGAATAGTACCCCTCTTCGTTAGACATACCAGACCTTCCCTTTTCAACACTGATGGTTACATATGGAGCAGGTCTGCCGTCCTGCGTGGTGATCCGCCCTTGCAGAACAGCCGTCTGGGGTTGCGCCCTGATGCTGATTTGCTTGCCGTCGATACGATAACTCTGAGGGTCTAGCCCCAGTTCGTCTTCCAGCACGGCTGCCAATGGTTTATCAATAACTTCGATACTGATCTTCTTAGTATTGTCAAATTGATTAGAAAAATAGGAGAAACTTACACCTGTTTGTTTTTCTATAGCCTGCAACAGATTTTCTGCAGATATATTTTTAAGCGATAACGTGATACGAGCTTGGTTGGAAACTGACTGGCCATGGCCGGTACGGGGAGCAATAAAGATAAATAGGAAAACGAGATGTATAATCCCGATGAGTTTTATGATTCTTTGCATATGTTTGTATAGAATTAATAGCGTAACTGTTGTTAATACATTTTTCCGGCACAACGTTTGGCGATGGGGTGCCGGATCTTTTTTTATTTTTCTTATTTTAGCGGTCAAGGAGGCATGTTTTACTATTTATTTGATAAAAAGGAATAGGTTAAACTCGGTGTATATTATTGTATATTAATTATAGATATAGAGATCATTATGGACTACTTTGTATTTTAGATCAAGGCTAAAGCACAAGCTTTGCATCACATCCTGCAGTGTGGGGTTTATGAATTTGGCACGAAAAGCCCCCCCTAGATTTTCCTGTCCCGGAGTCAGGTGTACCCTCACACCAAACCATCGTTCCAGTTCACCTATTACCTCAGAAAGGGATTCACCTTTAAATGCAAGAATATTTTTTGTCCAGAGGGCAATGTCTTCATCGGCGATATTCGACTTTTCGTCCATGGTTTGCGAATCGAAGCGTACAAACTCTCCTTTCTTCAGTTTGACTGAAGAATCATTTTTTGTGGTTGAGCAGGCGACAAGCCCCCTCAGTACCGAAATCTCCACCTTCTTCGATTCCCGATACGACTTTACTGTAAAGGAAGTCCCTAAAACCCGTATATCCCCCTTGGATGTCTTCACGGTAAAAGGACGTCCGGGATTATGTGCTATATCAAATAGCCCCTCACCTTCGATCACAACAGTGCGTTCATCAAAAGGTAAATTGTACCATATGCTAGTGCCTGCATTTAATCGGATGCTACTACCATCGGGAAGTGTAGCCGTAAACCGCTGTCCAGGTTGCGCTTGTAAGGTTTCCAGGCTGTACTTTATTGTATGTAGAGAATCTACATCTGCTGGTCGAAACCAAATCGAAAAAGCCGAAACGACAATGGCGACCGCGGCAGCAACCCACCACCATATATGGGGCTTGCGTGACTGCTTGTCTTTATCTGGAGCAATTTTCTCCCATAATCGATCCCTTAAGGCGTCCTGATCTACTTCGAAAAATGTTTCGGCGCTTTCTATCTCACTCTCCCCTCCTTGCAACCAACTTTCTACCGCTTGACATTCCAAAGAATCACAGTCCCCGTCTACATACCGCTTCAAAAGTTCTGGGGTCACTTGCTTTCCATCCATTTATATCTATGCTTTACACAGAGATAGACACATCCAAAAGAAAAAACCCTAAAAACTATTTTACAAAAATTCCGTTTTTCGGATGACTCCGCTTCGAATAACTTTTTTGGCCTGCTGCAAATGATATTCTACAGTCTTCACACTGATGCCCATCTGATCGGCAACGGATTGGTTGGTAAGGGATTGGTGGTATTTCAGTTTATAAATTTCCCTGGATTTGGGAGATAGGAAGGTAATAAGTTCTTGATGATGTCTTTCTGCCTGTAGGAGAAAGTCCGTGCCGAGCATCTGCTCGCAATGGTCGTTGGCGAGTGCTACGTTATTTTCATGGTGCTCCTTGGTCTGCCTCGCCCTGAAATAATTGAGGATACGGTTTTTGGCACTCCGTATCAGATAGTTCTCGAAATTGGTATGTACGTCTAATACATCTCTTCTCTCCCAAATATTCTTAAAAACTTCTTGACTGACATCTTCAGCGTCGGAATGGGATCTTGTATACTTAAAGGAGAGGCTATACACCGTCTTCCAATATTGATTAAACAGCAGTGCAAATGCATCGGTATCACCTTCTATAAATTTGCTGATGATATCTTGTTCGGTACTTGATTTAGAAACTTTAGATGTCCGCATTTTCGAACTGTTTCAGCAAACATAAGCTTTATTTATAATCATTCCAAATAGAAAGCAAAATAGAGATGGTAAGCAAACCAAAAAGTTCATAGGCACTTAAGATATCTACATTTGCTAACAACTTGTATTCCTTTTCATTACGGGCTACATAATAAGTTGAGCGAAAAAAACCATAATCGATAGTAGGATTAAAACAGTATACTCCAGCATATCAGTTATCGAAGTGGTACGGATAAATATATGGAAAGGCAATAGAGGTGTCAAGCGAGATCTATCATAAAAAAATTCCTCTTGACGGGCGACAAGAGGAATCTTTATTTTAAACCAGCACGGACGTGCTTTATTCTAAATTCAATTAAAGTTAGCAAACTTTTTTTTCCAAAACAACGTATTTATTTAAAAATCTTCACAAGAGCTTAGCTGCTTATCGTGTGTATTAGCTTATCCATTAACCTAGATTCTTGATGGCTCTCTGCCCTCGTTTTATCATTTATAAGATGCTTTTTATATGCTGTTAATGAAATTGTGGGTCGAGACGGAGTAAAGGGAATAGTTTTTGTGAATACTTAAATAAAAACAGAAATGAACTTAGCACTATATTCCTTACTTATTTTCAACTTACTTTTCACCCAGCCCAGTACAATCGACAGCTATGCTCAGCAAGAAAATGCGCTACATAAGAAATGGCGGATTATATCAGAAGAAACCACTTATTTAAATCCAGACTACAGTAGGCACGATGGTTTCAACGGTAGGACAGATTATTCAAAGTCTGAAAATGATACGATACACTTTCTGCCTGCAGGCAAATTTAATTCATTTGAGGGCAATGGCACCTATACGGTCTCGAAGGATTCTTTACACATGAAAGTTATGGATAAAGGATCTTCTTTCGCCTATCGAGTAACAGATTCTACACTTACACTAAGTCAAGATTATAAAACAACAGACTACCTGAGAAGGATAACGCTAAATTTGAAGGCAACAGAAATCTAAAACCTCAAGCTTTGCCGATACATATGGGAGATTTGTTTTCTAAAGTACCCCTTTGTTTAAATCAGGCATAGAAAAAACAGCGTACACAAAAACGGAGGGAATGGCCAAGCGGGTTTTATACTCATTATACAGGCTTGTTAGAACAAGGAAACGCCATTCTTTATGGCAGGACAACGTACCAACATGAAGAAATAGATTATAAAAAGAAACGTTCCTGGCTGCGAAGATTCTTGTATCCTACTCACTGAACTACTAAAGCAAGGTAGTCAGAACACCCTAATTAATCCAAATATATTCCACTTTCAACTATCAGCAACTGCTATAATCAAATGGGAGCTATACGTATCATAGGATTAGGGCTCCATCAATCATCTCGACAAACTTTTAATTGCCCTGTTTAAACTTCTTACGGTAACGCCAAGATAGGAAGCCATATCTTCTTTCGAAATAGATATTTCTTGTTTAGCTTGCAGTTCCAAAAGTTTTCCCAAACTATGCTCAATGGTGTAGAGCTGTTGATATGAAGCCCGACTTGCCGTATTGATAATACGCGTTGCAAAAACATCTAAGAGCAGATTGTTCAGTGAAAGATCACTTCTGATAAGCTCGGAAAAATAATCGGGAGAAATGGCATAAACCGTTACTTCGCTCATTGCTTCAATATTGCACAGACAAAGGATTTTTCGAATTAATTCAATTTCGCCGACAACCTCGCCTTTGCCTAAAAATTCAAGGATATACTCTTTGTCATTGTCTTCCATAAAAAAACATTTGGTAATGCCCTCCTTTATAAGCATTACTTTCGTTGCTTTTTCATTTTGAAAAAATAGCTTTTGCCCTTCGCGGTATTGCTTTACGATAATATTTTCCTTACGTTCCTGTTGTTCGTAAAGCTGTTGCACATAAGCTAAAAATGATTGGTTTGTTCGTAACATATATGACTCAGGACAAATGTCCTTTTTTTAGATTTTCCTTTTATTGAATTTCGCTACTTCAAAAATACAAAAGTAAAGAAATGAAAGACAGTATAAAAACAATAGCATTCGATGCGGACGATACCTTGTGGATAAACGAGCCTTATTTTCAAGAAGCGGAAAAGCGATTCTGTATATTACTTGAAAATTACCTACCTCAGCATTCGGTATCGCAGGAACTATTTAAAACTGAAATGAAAAACCTGCACCTATACGGCTACGGTGTGAAAGGCTTTGTATTGTGTATGATTGAAACTGCAAGTAGGATCTCCAATCGTACGGCTTCCTCTGAATTGACCGATAAAATTATTACGATTGGGCAAGAGCTTTTGCAGAAGCCTATCGAATTATTACAAGGGGTGTCCGAAACCTTGGAACAGTTGAAAGGTAAATACAGGCTGGTAGTAGCTACAAAAGGTGATTTATTGGACCAAGAACGTAAACTGAAAAACTCGGGATTGGAGAGCTATTTTCACCATATCGAAATAATGAGCGACAAGAAAATAAGCGATTATCAAAAACTGTTGAAACATTTGGATTGCAAGGCCGAAAACTTCCTAATGCTAGGCAATTCTATTAAATCAGATATACTACCTGTATTGGAATTAGGCGGATATGCTGGACATATTCCGTACCACGTAACCTGGACACACGAGCAGCACGAACACAATCTAAAACATAACAATTTTATAGAACTGGCAACGATTGACAGCATTCTAAGTTATTTATAGAAATACGAACATTGATCGATAGCGACAAAAATGAAGTAAGATACTTTGAAATCATTAACCGGAAACTCATATTTGGAGTATTTAGATTTAAAACTTAATGAATTGATACGGGTGGCTTTTGCCTAAGGTAATCGCATTCTCCCCTAGCAGGCCATCGTTATAGGTAAATCCGGACATCTGGCTGTAGGTCTCGTAGAAGATCTTATCGTTTTTCAGCTTGTAAACGGAGCCTCCTTCGATGGTATTTCTATACTTGGCCAGCATCTCCTCGTGGACCTGTTCTTTGGATCGGTTGGAAAAATAACGGACCTCATACGTACCGTCAGCGTAAAACTGAAAGGCATCCAACGTCTTGATGATCAAAACCGTATCTGAACTAACATGCAGATCCTTGATATCAAAGCCAATAGGTGAAAGTCCATACTTTTTCATCTCCTGATAGCGCTTTAAGCTTAAATACAGTTTTCTATCGGATTCGATACTAAGATAATAACCATCCAATCGGAGGGTAGAATTTTCGGGCAACTTAAAGTCCGGCTGGTAGTACTTGAATTTTTCCTTAGGCTTGGTCTTCGGACTCAATGCGGTAAGCAACAGCGGTGCATGACACCCCGTGAACATGCCTAAAACAAAGATTACTATAAGATTTTTCAGGCTCATGATTGGCCCAGTGCTAAGGCTGCAACTACTCGAAGAAATATTCTTACCATGGTTTACTACATTTCGGTTCTGTTAAAATTACATTTATTTTAAAAACTTTATAGCAAGACCCCACCGATTTTTTTTTATGTATAAAACACGTACCCAACGAAACGTTACCATATCATTCTAGGACTTAATATCCCCAACTATCCGAAAAAGCAATAAACCCAGAAGAACTATTTTAACTGCTTAAATATACCGGTCTCCAACACCGTGAATATGGATTCTTCATGGGTAGGTACTTCGTTCATATAATTCCAGCTCTGAATGCTGATTCGGTCCTTCTCGAGTTTCCCAATCTTCCTAAATGCAGATTCGGCTATCTCATCATAAGAAATATCTAGCTGGTCGATGATATTCCCGTTTTTATCTAGGGTGACTAAAGTGGTGAAGAGTTCGTGCTCGCCATCTCTATACGTAATAACGATGGCACTGAAATTTTCGGAAAACGGCACTTTGTATCTTAACCTAAAATGCTCGGCAGTGCTATTTGAAGCTTTAAATTTTATCTTTTTGATGAAAATATCATCTGCCATCCCTTGTGCCTGATAATTATCAAAATTTGTCGAATCGGTGATTACAAAGTTTCTAATCGAAAGTTTCTTTAAGACATCTTCCTCCTTGCTATCATTGCTTCCGTCTAAAGTCTGCCCCTGAAGTCCTTCCGTAGTATCGGTTTTAGCTGATTCTTTATTGGTTTCTTTTGTCGCTGCCGTCTGTTGCTTTTCGCCATTGTTGCACGACATGATCGCTAAACATCCTGTTATCGTCAGTACTATAAATATTTTCTCCATCTGTTGTTTTCGATTAGTACCTATCCCGATTTATCGGAAGGCAACTTTTGATGATCTTCCTAGCAATTCCTGTACCAAGGCGCTAATGTGGAAAAATCCAACAACCAAGGTTCTCCTATTGCCCTAAGACAAGTAATTTCTTAAACCTTGCGAAACCAGACAGTTGCACTTATATTTATACTTAGAAAGCGTAACATGATGGAAGCACGACGAGATATATTTCAGGCAATTGGGGATCCTACACGACGGGAAATCTTAGGATGCATTACAGGCGATGATGCCCAATGCCATTGCAGAACATTTTGACACCTCCCGACAAGCCGTATCCAAACAGCTACGCATACTCTCAGCCTGTAAGCTGATCAAACAGGAACAAAAAGGCCGAGAAATATATTACCAAATCGAAATCGACAGAATGAAAGAGATTGACAACTGGCTAGTACAATTCCGAAGTATCTGGGAAACAAAGTTCGACCAGTTGGACAGTCTATTGGAAACAATTAAAAAATAAAGACATGAACAGCAACTTATTATTCGACTATACCGTCAACAAAGAGGAAAAAACTATCCGCATGGTACGTGAATTTGCAGCAAGTCTCCAACTGGTATGGGACGCATGGACAAAAGCAGAACTACTGGATCAATGGTGGGGACCAGAACCTTGGCGGGCGGAAACGAAGTTAATGGATTTTCAGATCGGTGGTTATTGGCTCTATGCCATGGTAAGCCCCGAAAGTGAAAAACATTGGAGCAAAGCGGATTTCATCTCGATCGTAAACAAAAAATCATTTACGATGAAAGGTGGATTTTCGGATGAAAATGGTGTACTAAATCTGTCATTTCCGCAAAATGAATGGGAAAACACCTTTGTCGCAAAAGAAAATCGAGTAGCAGTAGAAATTCTGCTGACATACAACTCCGTAGAAGATCTGGAAAAAGAAATCGAAATGGGCTTTATAGAAGGTATTACTGTAGACTTCGAACAGTTGGATGCATTGTTGTCGAGATTGAACAGTTAGTGGTCGTTAACCATGAAGATACATTCGATTAATTATTTTGACACGTTTATTGAAGTGGCGCAAGATACCAAAGTCGACAGTGGCCATAGATGGCCTGCAAAAAACATATGATTTTGGTATTGATCAGGACGATTACGGAAAGTCACACTCGACGGAATGGAAACAGAAGAATATCAAAAATTCTTAGCAAATGCCAAAATCAAAAAAGTGAAAGCTATGGCATCAACTCGGTAATTAAAACTTGATTAAAGGACAAAACGGCGCTCATCTCCATTTTCTTAACAGGGGTGAGCGCTGCATTTTTGGAACATACTTTGTTAAACAACTAGCGTATAAAACCTTGTTGATGAAAAGAAAGCCACTGCCGGTATTGGAAAAGATATTGCTAAGCTTAATCATAGGCATGTTGAGCATCATGTTCGTTGATTTATTGCTACGTTATTTTTTTGATATCAGTCTAGATATTGGACTATTGGTCTTCCCCTTTGCGGGAATAGGGCTGATCGGTCTGTTTGTATTTTTTCCGAAAAAGAAACTTTTTGCTGGGGTACTGTTAGCTATCCTCAGCGGCTTTGTGTTGATGTATTCCAACCTGACAAAAGCTGGTGTTTCTGGTAGATGCATGATAAGTGGCAGTAAATACACCATTCAAGTCTCTCCGCATAGCTATTCAATAATCAAGTATTATAATTTTGCGGAAAAGGTCATAGCTAAGAAAAAATCCGATGCATTTTTCGATCCGGACGCAAAGACGGGATTTGACCGAGGCTATCGTATACAAATACGCAAGGAAACGGCCGACAGCCTTTATATTGAAATAAATTCCAGCCTTCACCAGCTGGACAGCTTAAAAAAGAGGGGGCTGTGGGAAAAGAATTGAATCCGTGGCTCTGTACTCTGTTCATTAACGAATGCGCCATCCTGCTCATTGAACGAGCAAAAAAGGACACGAGAAAATTTGGTTTTACGTATTTGAACCTTAGTGCCGAACATATCGGATACTACGAGAAACTGGGATTTAAGTATATTGGTCTAGGCCACCATCCTTGGGAAGAGGAATCGAGAATTTATCAGATAAAAGTCTAGACCATTGGTTAGTCGTATGCTCGGGATGGAGCTCCAATATTTGAAGGGTCTTATTAAAGTATACAATCAGATAATCAAGACTGGAAGCGTAAAATAGATTTTTACTTTTAATACTTTTCTGTTTTTATCAGGTGGCCTTGCTCATCGTAATATTGCCATTGACCTATTCTTTCTCCGTTTTTATAGCTGCCCGTTTCGCTCAACTGCCCATTACCATAATATTCTTTCCATTCGCCCACTTTCTCGTCATCATCATACCTCCCGATCCAATTTAGCTTTCCATCGGCAATGTATCTTCTCCATTCGCCTGTTTTCTTTCCATCTTCTGTATAGTTGGCGCTTGCCTGCATGGTCCCGTCATCAAAGTACCAATACCATTGGCCAATGTATTTTTCGTCCTTCCAGATTCCGATATTTTTGAGTGTTCCATTTTCGTGGTAATACTTCCATTCGCCGACAGCCTTTCCACTGTCCATTATGCCGATTGATCTCAGAATTCCGTTTTCATAATAATACTTCCACTCGCCAAATGATTTCCCCTCTTTATAATAGGCAATATTCTGTAAGTTTCCATTGTCATAATACCATTTCCATTCGCCTATTTTCAAACTATCTTTCATTTCTCCGACATATTGTAGTTGTCCACTATCCTGATATTCCATACATACACCGTTCTCCTGATCAGCAACGAAATTTTTGATTGTTTTTATTTGTCCGCTCTCGTAATACCATACCCATTTGCCTATTTTTTTGCCGTTTTTCCGACTTCCGTTAATGTATAACTGTCCGTTCGGATGATAATAGGCATACCTACCGTTTTCTTTGTCGTCGGAATAGGTCTTGATACCTTGAAGTTGTCCATCTTCAGTATAATACTTCCATTCGCCTATTTTGGTCTTATTTCTATATTGCCCAAGAACCTGTACTTGCCCGTTCTTATGATACATTCTCCATTCTCCAGAATACTTGCCTTCTGTATAATTAGTAACGGATTTTAGCTCCCCGCTATCGTAATAGCCCAGCCATTTGCCTATTTCCAAATCATTTTTGTATGTTCCAACAGCCGATAGTTGTCCGTTCTCGTAAAATTCTTCAAATTTTCCACTTCTTGCTCCTTGCCTATACTTCCCGATGATTTCTAACTGTCCGTTATCATAAAATCCTGCCCATTTGCCTTGTAATTTTCCTTTTCTATATTTACCAAAGTATCTTAATGCTCCGTTTTCATGATAGGTTTTCCATTTGCCTACTTTATCACCTTTTTTGTCGTACTGCCCAAGCTCTTTTACTTGTCCACTTTCGTAAAAGGCTTTATGCGGCGTCTGAGCATAAGCTGTAATGTGACCAAGAAATATTATGAGCACTAATAGTGGATTTTTCATTGCTAAGCTCCATTTATTTTGATTATGTACAATTTTCTACTTTCATTTACCTTCGAAACTGAGATATACCCAACAGCTAGTCAATTATCTCAAGCCTCAAGCTATTCCTAAAATAATAAATATCATAGTATATGTGGTCATCGAGCAACAGAGTAATCCGTAAAAAAAATTAATTTTCGCTAAATTTCGACATAGCCATCATAAAAAAAACAGGGACTTAAATATTAGGAAGACATAAAAACATGCAGAAATGAAGCACGAAAATATAACTAAAAATTAGAGGGATGGGAAGGTTCCATACAGTCGATTTCATTTTTTTAAATTCCTTTTAGTATGATAAAAATTCAAAAATATTGGTAGTTTTGTTAGTGACTTGTGTATTAAAAATACTGAAAGAATAGACATAGAAGTTTGTCTACTCATCATAAGGCTCTATTCGGATAATATTGCGTTAGAAATAAGTTGAATGCTATTTTTGGATTAAACTGGGATGGAAGGTAAAATAATTACAATTGAAGGATTGGATGGCTCCGGTAAGTCAACCCAAATCGATTTACTAATTGGAAGGTTAAATGAATTAGGTATAAAACATAAATTCATACATTTTCCGATGTTGAATAAGGGAGCGTATGGGAGATTGATAGCAGAATATCTCCGGGGTGAACTCGGCTCATTAGAGCATGTCCACCCTAAATTAGTTGCCCTTTTATTTGCGGAAGATAGAAAGGAGCATAAAGCCTTGATTGATGAATGGCTGAATGAGGGACACTTGATTATTATGGACAGATATGTCAATTCTAATATTGCTTTCCAATGTGCAAAAACAAATGAACAGGAAGATAAAGTAGAATTAAAGAAATGGATCCTTGATTTCGAATTCAATCATAACCGACTTCCAGCTCCAGACCTTTCCCTGTTCTTAAATGTGCCTTTCAACCACATCGAGAACTCATTAAACTCGGCAAGAATAGGAGCTGATAGAGAGTACCTCAATGGTAAAAGAGATATTCATGAAGATTCATTAGAGCTGCAGAGAAATGTATACAAAGAATATCTAACATTGCTGGATGAACAGTCCAATTTTCATGAAATCGAGTGCTTTGGTAGCGATGCCAATTGGTTGTCAAAAAATGAGATTCATGAAGCAATATTTAAAAAAGTTCGGCTGCTGAACGATACAATTTTTAACAACAGGATATTTGTAAAATAAATTTTCAGTAAAAATACATCAAAGATTAATAACAGGGAAAACGATTGTAAGTAAAGTCTTTACAATCGTTTTTTGATTTTTTGGTAATGAGGTAAAAAGCAGAAAAAAGCGAGGTTAGGCGAAAGTAAGGTTACTAAAACGTTACTTTTAAGCATTATAAACAACCGATTTAAAATACTGTAATTCAGCTTTCTGCATAGTTTTTCATATTGTTCCGTGGCTCACATAAGTTTAATTTTATCACTAAGAATTGTGAGTATGGAAACGACAAAAAAATCAACATTTAAGGTATTGTTCTACCTTAAAAAGAATGCCCCGAAGAAGAACGGAAAAGCTACGGTTATGTGCAGGATTACCGTAAACGGCAAACAGTCTGCATTCAGCACCAAGTTGGATATTTCTGCATCGAATTGGGATTTGAAGTACGGCAGGGTTTTAGGAAAAAGCCGAGAAGCCCAAGAGGTAAACGGCAAACTTAATAAAATCCGTTTAGGTATCGAGGAATGTTATTCCAAAATTCTGAAAAACGAAGGAGCGGTAAACAGTACGAAACTAAAAAATACCTTTCTCGGAATGGAAAGCGGAGAACTGACCTTTTTCAAGTTTTATGAACAGTTTATAACAGACTTTGAAAAAAAGGTAAACAGCGGACTTCGAGTACAAGGTACACATCGCAGATACAAAACGCTTTTAAAGCACCTGCGGAATTTTGCCCTTGTAAAATATGGTTATACTGATGTAATGTTTAACGACCTTACTCCCGAGTTTGTACAGGATTTCGATTATTATCTACGTGACGATTTAACCCTAAATCATAACACTATTTGGAATTACATGATTGGTTTTACTACTCTTTGCCGATTCGATTGGCAATGAACAGAAAGCACCTTGCTCTTAATCCGTTTAGCGAGTATAAGAACACTAAAAAGGACAAAGACAGAGGTTATCTGCTGCGGAACGAATTGGAACGACTTGTAATATTCAACTGCGAGAAAAAGAAAGACGAATTGGTTAAAGACCTGTTTGTTTTCAGTTGCTTTACAGGGCTTTCCTATTCGGATATAAAAGGACTGAAAAAAAGCAATCTTCAGGAGTTTTTTGACGGTAATAAATGGATTATTATTCGCAGGAGAAAGACAGCAACATCATCCAATGTAATGCTGCTGGATATTCCTAAAATGATTATCGAAAAATATGCTGGATTCTCAAAGGATGGAAAGGTTTTTCCTGTTCCGTCTAATAGTTCCTGCAATGATAGATTAAAAATGATATCCCAACAAATCGACTGTCTGAAAGAAAAGAAAGTAACCTTCCATTTGGCACACCATACCTTTGCCACTCTCTTTTTAAGTGAGGGTGTACCGCCTCGGCTTTAGACAGAAGCCTATCGGCAAATATGTTTAACGATTGGTGGAACAATGGAAATAAACCTGAATTGAAGATACAAGACAACCCTATTTCTAAAGCAAATGAAATAGACAACCTACCGACAAAAGACCTTTTTGAGTTTCTCTCATAGGAACATTCGCCTAATTCTGATTTAGGATTGTTCAGCTTGTTACCCGAAGCACAGGGTGAGAATTACGACGAAGAACAATTTGCAGAACGAATGAAGAAAAAGAAGAAAGCTTATATTAAAAGAAGAAGGTAAATAACATTTCACATTTGTTCAAAAGACTAGTTAATATGGCTTTGCATTTTTCACTATTCTTTTGTTCCAAAATTTCGCACTGAAAGCATAGGATGCTTATATCATTTTCGATATATTTGCCAATATATGACAAGTCATCATTTTAATAATGAAGAGTAAATTTGGACATAAAATAAGAAGTCTTAGAGGTAAACAGAAATTACTTCTAAGAGAACTTGCACCTTTATTAGAGATGGATACAGCTCAATTAAGCAAAATTGAGCGTGGAGAAAGACAGGCAAAAAAAGAAACTGTTTTGAAAATAGCTAAAATACTGAATGTAAATTCAGATGAATTAGTAACGCTATGGTTAGCTGACCAAATATGTGAAGTAGTAAAAAATGAGAAGAATGCATTATTAGCAATGATGGTAGCTGAAGATAGTGTAAAATATTTGAAAAAATGATTAAAAAGATGAAAAGCACTCTGAACATAGATGTTTTAAATGACACTTCAATAAAGCATGGTTTTCTTGAGGAACCAAGTGGTATATATAACCCTCGACATAATTTATTCAACCAAAAAGTAATTACAAATAATCTTGATATTTCTGTAAATAATCCATTTGAATCAATTACTGGTAATTCAAAAATTGCAAATGGAGATTGTGAAGAACTAATGTCAAATATTGAAAGTGAGAGCGTTGATTTAATTCTTACCGACCCCCCTTTTAATTTAGGCTCTTTTATGCACAAAAGAGGCACAAACCTTGTTAAAATGAGGGAAAACCAATTCGCCTACGCAGGTTGGGATGATTTAGAATATGATGAATGGTTAATGAAAATGAGTGCTTTTTTCAAACAAAGCAATCGTATATTACGCAAAAAAGGCAGTTTGTTGTTATTTATGTCTTTGATGAAAATAGAATCTATCATTAATCTTGCAGAAGAAAACAATTTCTATTATAAAACTGTGGGGGTTTGGCATAAAACGAATCCAATGCCAAGAAATATGAATTTACATTTTGTAAACTCAACCGAAGCTTGGGTTTATTTTATCAATGAAGGAACAACAGGTACATTTAATAATGATAATAAAGTTCTTCACGATTTTATAGAATCGTCCTTGACTACTCAAAGTGAGAAAAAATTTGGTAAGCATCCCACTCAAAAGCCAATAGACGTCTTAAATCATTTCACAAAAGTTCTTTCAAATGAAGGAGATATAGTATGTGACCCATTTATGGGAAGCGGTTCTACTGGAGTAAGCTGTGAAATAAATAACAGACAATTTATTGGAATTGAACTGAATGAAGAATATTACAATATTTCTAAAAATAGAATTCAAGATATTACTATAAAATGAGAGTAGTTGACTTATTTGCAGGAGTTGGCGGACTTTCTTTTGGTTTCACAATGGCTAACTTTGAAACTGTATTTGCAATAGAACACGATGAATCAATTGCAAATACATATAAATTAAATCACCCTGAAACGGATGTTTTTTCAACAGATATAGAAAAGTTGAATTTGAAAGATTTGGCAAATAAATATAAAAATATAGACGTTGTAATCGGAGGCCCTCCTTGCCAAGGTTTTTCTCAGAAAGGAAAAAGATTAAGTTTGGACGATGAACGAAACTATCTTTTTAGATATTTTATTGAATTTGTCAAGGCTTTTAAACCTAAGTATTTTTTATTAGAAAACGTACCTAATATAACCACAACGTCAAATGGTTTTTTTAAAAATGAAATTATTTGTGCTTTCAATGATTTAGGTTATGAGGTGGATGTAGATATTTTAACGGCTTCTGATTTTGGAGTACCCCAAAATAGAAAAAGAGCATTTTTTTTAGGTAAAAAAGGAACTGAAAAGTTATTGTTACCAAAAACAAATGGTAAGAAAACAACTGTTGCTGATGCAATATATGATTTGCCAAAAATTAAATCTGGCGAGGGAAAAGACATTCATAATTATCCTTGTGAACCACTTTCTGATTATCAGAAATTAATGAGAAAAGGTTCTAAAGGAATTTACAATCATCAGGCAACAAAACATAGTGAATTGGCTTTGAAAAAGCTATCAATGATTCCGAAAGGTATGGGGAAAGAAGTTCTACCTAAAGAATTATTGACCAAATCTATTTTTTCAGGTACGTGGACGAGACTTAAAGAAGAAGGATTTGCTCCAACAATAACAACAAGATTTGATACTCCATCTTCAGGAATGTTTACACATCCAATTTTGGACAGATGTATTACAGTAAGAGAAGGTGCAAGATTGCAATCTTTTCCTGATAGATTTATTTTTCACGGAACTAAATCATCTCAATTAAAACAAGTTGGAAATGCTGTACCTCCTTTATTAGCATATTCCATAGCCAAAATAATAAAAAAAGATAACGACAATGAAAACTTATCCAGATAGCTATAAAGAAAGGAATGAGATTAATCTCAGACACGGAATTAAATCTTCTTTAGGAGAAATACAAGAGTTATTTGCACTTGTATATACGTTATACTTGTCTGATAATAAAAATTGTTTAATAGCATACTCAAAAGAGGTAAATGCACCAAATACCCAAATTGAAATTCAAGATGTACTTTTAACAAGTGTTAAGAATTTATTTGGTGTATTAGTAGTAGATGATGCGACTTTCAGGAATGCTCTTAATAACAATCCTCTTTTTAAATCACAGATTGAATCACTTCAAGTGACATTGGAATTATTTTGGAAATTGGCTAAGGTAACATTCATCAATAATCCAGGAGAAAACACTCGTGAGAGGACAGGAGGTAAAAGATTTGATAAACAAATTGAGTTCTCGACAAATTTAATTTTATTAGATAATGCTTTATCTGAAAGAGACAATTCTGTTTCTCCTGAACTAAAGGAAATATTATATAATTGGATTTTAAAAACACCCAATTATGTTCCAGATGTAAACCTATACAAAAAGATACAAACAACCTTGACTATTTTTTCGGAAGAAACACAATTCAAGATTAGAAAGGATGATACTACGGAACTATATTTTCAGCAAGAAGGAATCTATGATGAACTTATAAAAGGGAATACCGTAAACGATAGGGATAATGTAGAACCTGTCGGTCCTTTCAGAATTTTAAAGTCATTTGTAAAATCAGGTTTACACAGATTTATTAAGGAGGATGGAAATAATGGATTTAGCATTAAAAATCCTGCTGATTTGGTTGAATTACAGAACTATAATAAAGCAGTTGAAACCTCTTTAAATCTAATTCCGAAAAGAACGGTAATTTATCAAACTGAAGAAGGTAATAATCAAGCTGATGATGTTGAAAATCCACAAAATATAGACAATATCCCTCATCAAATCATTTTCTATGGTTCTCCCGGAACAGGAAAGAGCCGAGAAGTTGAAAGGATAACAAACGGTTATAACAGAACAAGAACAACATTCCACCCTGAAACAGATTATCATTCTTTTGTAGGAAGTTATAAACCTATAATGAATGGTGACCTTATAAAATACGATTTTGTTCCTCAGGCGTTTACAAAAGCATATTGTAATGCTTGGCTAAATCCTGAACAGCCATATTTCCTAATCATTGAAGAAATAAACAGAGGAAACTGTGCTCAAATTTTTGGAGACTTATTTCAATGTTTAGATAGGGATGATAATGGCTTTTCAAAGTATGAAATCAATTGCGATAAAGATTTAGCAAACTATATAAAATCTGTATTTGAAAGTTCTGATAATGTTGAGGCAGTAGAAAATTACAAAGCGAAAATCGAAACGGAAGATTTTGACAAAATTATTCTGCCAAACAATCTTTACATTTTGGCAACGATGAACACGTCTGACCAATCTTTATTTCCTATGGATAGTGCATTCAAAAGACGTTGGGATTGGGAATTTGTACCAATCAATTACGAGGATGCTAATTCTTTAGACATCGTTGTCCGAGATAGTATATTTAACTGGGGTAAATTTATTGAGAACATCAATCCGAAAATTAAAGAACTGACAGGTAGTGAAGATAAACAACTTGGAAACCGCTTTGTAAATCCTAAAGACGGAAACATAACGTTTGACCAATTCAGGTCTAAAGTCTTGTTTTATTTATGGTCGGAAGTTTACAAGGATGAATTTGGAACTCAAAGTTCAATTTTCAAATATGAACTTGAAGAAAATAATCCAATAGATTTCCAATTTGGAGAGCTTTACAACGACAACGCAACAGATATTGTAATAGCATTTTTGAAATTCAACGGATTAGAACCTGAACAATGATAATATTATTTGAAGAATATCATTACAAAACGGAAGACCTTTCAAAAGTTTTAACTGAAAGGTACTATTTCCCTATTAATGGTATTGAATCAAAAATTAACTTTGTTGGATATTATTTCAATCCACAGATAAGCGATGGGAAAGGCGATGCTGTCATTATATTTCCTAAAGTTTTTATCAATGAAAATAATTTAGCTTTTGATGAATTTACACCAGAATCTTTAATTAATCCAACCTTTGCAACAAACAACAGATTAATAGAGACGGGTAAAGACAAGCTAATTTTTGAAATTTCAACTTGGTTGTATCGGGCAATTCAGCAATTCAATAAAAGACATTTTTACAATTCGATTTCAGAAAATCAATTTATTAATCAAATTGTAACTAATTTGGATGAAAATTCAAGTACTGAACTCGATATTATTTTAAGTTTATTGAGATTTCACAAGGAAAATCAAGACTTATTTACATTTATTGCAAAAACAGCTCACTCACAACAAAACAAAATCAATTGGCACAAAACTATCAACAAAAAACAGCCAATCATTCAGAATAACCGACCAATTTATGTTGATTTAGCAACAACACGAAAGAGAGTAAATGATGATGAAGAATTACTAATACTTTTTTATTCAACACTAAATCACATTAAAGAAAAGTATGCATTTAATTTTCAAATTCCCCAAAACTACAACCTGATTAAAGGGTATCAATTTGAAACAGTTTTAAGAAAAGGATGTCGATTATTGAAAAGTATTAAGTATAAATATTTTTCAGATAAAATGATTTGTCTATACAACTTGCTATTTACATACTTTGAGAGAAGTGAAAGAACACAATCTAAGAAACAAATTGAAGAAATTCTTTTAATCAAGGATTTTAATATCGTGTTCGAGGATATGATTGATGACTTAATCGGAGATAGCACATTATTCCCTGAATTAAAGAATCACGCAGATGGAAAACAGGTTGACCATATTTACAAATACAAATCACTTCTCATCGCAGATGAAATCTATTTTGTTGGAGACAGTAAATATTACAAACCTCAAAATAGTGTAGGGAAAAATTCGAAAGCGAAACAATTCACTTATGCAAAAAATGTAATTCAGTATAATATTAATTTATTTAATAACGGAGATTTAGACCAAAGAATTAGATACAGAGAAAACGAAACAGAAGGATATAACATAACTCCTAATTTTTTCATTTCTGCCTTTGTAAATAAAGATTTTGATTTTTCTAAATCGTATTTGAACGAGACAGGAAAACCAATAATGCAATTTCATTTTGAAAACCGCCTTTTCGATAGAGACACTCTATTTGTTCAATCGTACAACATCAATTTTTTGTTTGTACTTTCTGCCTATTTATCAAGAAATTCAACTTTGAAAAGCAATTTTAAGAAAGATACACAAAAAGTTTTTAGGGAAAAACTGGTCACTTATATTAATGAAAAATATCAATTTTATAAAGTAAAACCAATTGAAGAGAATTTCATCTATAAGCACTTCAAATTGCTAAACGGTAAGGTTTACAAACCTTCACAACTTGAAAAAGAACTGATATTGGCTTTTGAAAAAGGCTCTGACATTGATGGAGTAATTTCACAAATTGAAACTGAATTAGTAGAGAAATCAGCGCATATATTAGAATGAAAATAATTTAAAAATTACAAAATAAAAGACTGCATTCGGAATTAACGGATGAAACTTTTGATGTTGATAGTGCTAAACGTTTAGAAATGTAGAGTTGTAAAAAATATATAAGACATATAGATTTTTAAATTCGATGTGTTGTATATGCTAAGTTTTGTATATTTGCTATGAGCTAACGGAAACACGTTGAAAAACAAAGCAATAAACACCGTTACCAAATCGTTACCTGACTTCTTTGATTATCTCTATAAAAGCTTAGTATTCAACCGATATGGCGTTTTCCTGAAAACTTTAAAATAAAAATACCCGCGTATTCAGTCTAGGGATATCCAAACCTACATCTTACAGCAGTTTGAGCCCCAAATGGACTATATCGATTTTGGGGATTGGCGATGGCGGATACAAACCTATAGTTCTCCTTGGGCTTTATCGAATTCTTATCCCGATATTAGGGTCAATAACCAATGTTGTTTTCAGTAAATGTCAATTAAGTAAGTCTGAGCCCATCCAATCAGCTGTGATTATGATACTGCTGGGGATGATGTTTGATGTTTTCTATGTTCGATATTTTGGCTGGATATTATAGTGTACAGGATGATAACCGAAAATATACAACAAGGAAACAATATAACGTTCTCAAAAAATTAATGAAGAAAAGCGAATTTGACAAACAAACTTCAAAAAATAAAGGGCATTAGGTCTAAATTAAATAATATGAGAAAAATAACTGCAGCTATCAATATGACACTTGACGGAATTTGCGACCATACAGCAGGAATTCCAGATGAAGAGATACATCGACATTATACAGGGTTATTAGAACAAGGAGACGCCATTCTTTATGGCAGGACAACGTACCAACTGATGGAATTTTGGCGAACATTGTTGGAAAACCCTTCAGACGAAAAATCAATGAATGACTTTGCTGCGGCCATAAACAAAATTCCCAAAATTGTATTTTCTCGAACCCTAAACGATGTGGAATGGGAAAGTGCAACTGTTGCAAAACGTGATTTGAAAGAAGAAGTCTTGGAACTCAGGGGGCAATCAGGAAAAGACATTCTAGTGGGCAGCAGGAGCCTAATAATACAGCTAATGAATCTGAATTTGATTGATGAATACCAATTTTGTATTCACCCTGTTGTAGCTGGTAGTGGCCTACCTTTATTTGAAAATATCAATGACAGGAATGTTTTCAAACTGATCAAGACAAAAACATTTCGTAATGGCGCTGTGACACTTTACTATGCCCCGACAAACCAAAAAACAACGAAAGTTTAACAATCGGCACATAAGAATATCTTGCAAGCAATTAAAAAAGTGCTAGGGTTGTTCAAAAGCAATATAGGATTATTCAAACAGAAAATGGGGCAATCCCCTTCTGAATATAGAAAGGATAAAAAATCGTGAAAGCGGTAGTCAAAAATACTAATGGACGGCTAACTGACAACCAGCTTAATCCTCTTCTAAATATACACTGTGAACGACAAATCTAATATTTTTACTAGGCAATAGCATATCCTCAACATCCTCTGACGCTATTGGATAAAGTGTGTCATGCCCTCCCCCATCTAAAAGTTCGGAGTCAGGAATCAACTCAAAAAAAGTGACACCTTCAACTTCAGACAACTCTTCTACCTTAATGTAAGAGACATCTTGAGCTATCCAGATTGACAAAATTTCTTTAGTAAATAATTGGTAGGTATTTGCTTCTGTTGACATAAGGTGCAAATTAGCAAAAAAATATCGCTCATTACAAAATATCTCTCCATTGGCCCTGCTCTATATAGTTCCTTCAAACGAAGGGCTTTGCCGTGACGGTGTACCTCACTTACGTACAAAGGTCAACCCTTCGTTGCTAACCACCTTATAAATCCAAAACTGTAAATTATTGATTTCGGAGATGCGATTCCTATTCAACCATAATCTCAAAAAAGCTTCTTGAAGGATATCGGCTCCTTTGGACGGATCAGCGGCCGTAAATTTTGTCAAAAATTGGTTCAACTTAACATGATACCGATTGTAGGGCATAGCGAATACCGCTTCATCACCCTGAGAGATGTCTAAGGGAATATTTGAGCCTCCAACACTAAATAAAGGAAAACCGATAGAAAATCATACAATCTACCGGTCTTCACTACACACATATATAAACGACAAATCGTCTATTTCTTTACTCCTCCCCCAAGTGCCCTATAGAGATTAACTTCTGCTATCAGTTTCTGTTGTCGAATAGTGGCATAATTCAGCTCCGATTGCAACTTACTCTGTTGTGCAGCGATAACTTCTAAATAAGTGGCCATGTCATTCTTGAAAAGAATCATGGCATTTTTGACCATGTCACCACTGCGATCTATCAAGGCGGTAGAGACAATTTGTTGATCTTGCAAGGATTCAATCTCGACTAGGATGTTGGACACTTCGCCTACTGCCTGCAACACGCTCTCTTTAAATTGAAATTCAGCTTGCGCTGTTGCCAACTGCGCCTGGTTATATGCTGTCTTCAATTGTCGCCCCTGTAAAATGGGCTGTGTAAGAGATCCAGTCAACATACCAAAGAGCGAACCGGGAATACTGAACCAATTGCTGGCCTTAAATGCATTTAGTCCTCCCTGAGCAGTAATATTCAACGATGGATACATACTGACCTTAGCGACATGCGCAACCGCCACCGAACGGCGCAACTCCAATTCGCTACTCCTGACGTCGGGTCTTAGACTTAACAACTCCACGGGTATACCTGTATTGAACTGTTCCATCTGATGGATATCAAGTAAATTGGCTCGCCGATCGATATTGCCAGGCATGCGTCCAGTTAAGGCCAATAGGGCATTTTCCTGGACTTCGACCTGTTGCTTAAGAACAGGCAGCGATTGCACCAATTGATCTCGAACACTCTCCTGCTGCTGTAAGGCTAGTGTAGTAGTCATTCCTAAATCACGCTGAACACGTGTCATATGAATCGTACTGTCCACCAAAACAAGATTCCGACGGGTAATGTCCAATTGCAAATCAAGCATCAACAGTCTATAGTAGCCCTGCGCAACACTCGCTACCAATCGTGTACGAACTGCATTTGCTGCTTCTTGTGTCTGCAGATATTGCGCCAATGCAGCCTCTTTGCGCCCACTAATCTTACCCCAAATGTCGGCTTCCCAAGATATATTAAGAGCAGTGGAATAATCTTCCATATAGCTTTTTCCCATGAACTGAGCGGCCATCATACCATTCATACTGTTGTCAGAAGGACGGGTAAGAGTAGCTCCACCAGCTGTCGCGGTGACAACGGGAAGATATCCCCATTTGGCCTGCTTTATTGCCTCCGTAGCAATATCGATTTGCTTGAGTGCTATCTGGAGGTTGTTATTATTGATCAGGCTGCTATCGATCAAATCCAACAAGACTGGATCCGTAAAAAAATTGCGATAAGACAGCTTCGCCAAATTGCTATCTGCATTCATAACAATTGCATTAGAATCTATCCGATACTGGGATGGAAGCTCCACCTTGCTCGGCACGTATTTTCCTGTAGAACAAGCGGCTAATATAACTACCATCCCTGTAGCTAATGTCCACAGTCCCGTTCTTCTATTTATATTTATATGGTCATTCATTTCCTGTCGATGATATTAATAATTTACAAATGCATTAACTGGTCAGCTCCGTTTCTTCATATTCCCAATCTTTTTCGGATACTGCTTTACCTGAAACCCGTTCTTGCAAATATTGGAACACGACAAATAGTACGGGGGTAATAAAGATTCCAAACACCGTACCGGCCAACATACCAAATACAGCAGCGTAACCTATAGAGTGATTACCTATTGCTGAAGGGCCTACCGCGAATAGAAGAGGTAGTAACCCGGCAATAAATGCCAGCGAAGTCATTAAAATAGGACGCAAACGTGCTTTGGCTCCTTCGACGGCGGAAGCGACGAGTGACTTCCCTGCACGACGACGCTGTATTGCAAACTCAACAATCAAGATTGCATTCTTGGCCAATAGGCCGATAAGCATAACCAAAGCGACCTGCACATAGATATTGTTGGACAAATCAGCCATGGTTATACCTAAAAATACACCCAGTAGACCGGTAGGGACTCCAATCAGTACGGACAGTGGCAAAAGATAACTTTCGTACTGTGCGGACAGCAAGAAATAAACGAAAACGATACAGAGACCAAAAATAAAGACTGTTTGTCCAGCAGAAGATCGCTCTTCGCGAGCCATTCCCTTCCAATCATGGGAAAACCCATTAGGAAGTTGAGAGGCAGACACTTGGTCTATTGCTTCCATAGCTTGCCCTGTACTATATCCAGGACTTGGCATCACGGTCAGGTTAATGGCATTAAAGAGATTAAAATGTTCGACGGTCTCAGGCCCCGAGACGGCTTTCAAGGTAACAATACCATTAATGGGAACCATGTGCCCCATCTGATTTTTAATCTGGATACCGTCTAGCGACGCGGGATCTGCTCGAAACTCTGGTGCAGCTTGCATAACTACACGATAGTACTTGCCAAAACGGTTAAAATCAGAGGCCTGCATACTTCCATAGTATCCTTGCATCACGGTCATCAAGTCGGATACATTAACGCCAAATTGCCTCGCTTTGACCTCATCTACTTCTAATTCATACTGCGGATAGGAGGCATTGAAAGTGGTAAAAGCAAAACTTATCTCAGGACGTTGCATCAAGGCTCCTACAAAGGCATTGGATATACTGTTGAAATTTTCCAACGAACCAGCCGTGCGGTCCTGCAATACCAATTCCAGTCCGGATGTATTTCCAAACCCTGGAACTGTGGGCATCCCTACAACAAAAAATGAAGCATCTTTATTCCCCATTAACAAGCCCTGTAAATGGCCAGTGATTTTTTCAATGTTGCGCACTTCTCCTCGCTCTTTAAGGGGCTTCAATCGGACCATTATTGCGCCAGCTGAAGATGAAGTACTGAAACTCATCATGTTCAATCCAGATAAAGATATGACACTTTCTACAGCAGGGTGTTTCCGAATCTCAGCTTCTGCTTCTTTTATCGTATTCTGTGTTCTATCCAACGATGCGCCAGGAGGCATAGTCACCATTGTCATCAAGAAACTCTGATCTTCGTCAGGGATAAAACCAGTGGGGGTGGTCTTAAACATCCATAGGAATAAGCCAATCAATATCGCTAGCCCGCTAAAGGCTACTATCTTACGCTTGATGAGGAATAATACGGACTTTCCATATCGGAATGTCATTTTATCAAATGCAGCATTGAACCCGATGAAGAAACGTTCCTTAAAATTGAGCTTCTTATCCTCATGTCCGTCATCATGGGACTTCAGTAATATAGCACATAGTGCTGGGCTTAAGGTAAGGGCGTTGACTGCTGATATAACAATCGCTATAGCTAGTGTAAGAGCAAATTGCTGATAAAATACACCTGTAGGCCCTTCCATAAAGGCTATAGGTACAAACACTGCAGACATGACCAATGTAATGGATATAATAGCACCGGTAATCTCACTCATTGCCGACATGGTAGCGGCACGAGCATTAAGCTTGCGTCGCTCCATTTTGGCGTGTACAGCCTCGACCACAACA
Source organism: Sphingobacteriaceae bacterium DW12 (assembly GCA_000783305.1). Lineage (GTDB taxonomy): Bacteria > Bacteroidota > Bacteroidia > Sphingobacteriales > Sphingobacteriaceae > Sphingobacterium. The sequence continues at coordinate 391,824 of JROE01000002.1, forward strand.
ATCGCATCATCTACCACAATACCTATTGCAAGCACCAAGGCAAACAAGGTCAGTAAATTGATCGAAAAGCCGAATAGTTGCATAAAAAAGAATGTACCCACAATAGACACGGGCACCGCTATAGCTGGTATCAATGTGGATCTAAAATCCTGTAAGAAGATAAATACTACGATGAAAACCAATATGAATGCTTCTAACAAGGTCATGAGCACCTGACTGATGGACTGATCCAATGATTCCTTTGAACTGTAAGGTACAGTATACTTAATGTTGCCCGGGAAAGAGATCGCTAGCTCTTCCAAGCGCTTATTCATCGCAACTTCTACGGCATTGGCATTTGATCCGGCAGATTGAAAAAGGGCAACCATAATAGCGGGCTTGCGGTTGTAGGCTGTTGATACTGTATTGGTATACGAACCAAACTCAACACGTGCGACATCTTTCAGACGAAGGAACGACCCGTCACTGTTGGATCTAATGATCATCGTCTCATAGTCCTGGGGTTCAATAGCCTTACCTTTGTATCGGATGACATACTCAATTGCCTCTTTGGAACTTTCCCCAAAGCGTCCGGGCGCAGCTTCGATATTCTGTCCTTGGACGGCCGCCCCGATTTCCTGTGGTGTAATGTTATAAGCCGCCATCTGATGTGGGTCCAACCAGATACGCATCGAATAATCCTTGTTGCCGAATACCTGCGCATCTCCTACACCAGGTATACGCTTCAGCTCTGGGACGATATTGATCTTGGCATAATTTTCCAGAAACAATTCGTCTGAAGCACTATCATCAGAATATAAGGTGACCATCGCTACGATACTATTCTGACGCTTCATTGTGCTGACACCAGTTTGGTTGACCTCAGCGGGCAACATACTCGTAGCCTGTGATACCCGATTCTGTACATTGACAGCTGCCTGATCGGGGTCAGTCCCTAACTTAAAAACCACGGTAATCATCAAACTGCCGTCATTACTGGAAGTTGAAGTAAGATAGTCCATATTTTCCACGCCGTTGATAGCATTCTCTAACGGGGGCGCTACAGCCTTGGCAATAACCTCTGCGCTGGCCCCAGGGTAGTTGGCGATGACCGATACACTTGGAGGAGCAATCTCTGGAAACTTGGTAATCGGCAGTGAAAGCATCCCCACTACCCCGAGAATCACCAGCAGAATAGAGATAACTGTGGCCAATACAGGCCTTTTTATAATATTTTTTAACATAATTGACTATTTCGTGATATTCTCAATACTTTGAACTAAGGGTCTATTTGGTAGATGTACTGTCTGAGCTGTCTTTTATATTCGATTTTTCTTTGATTGGCGCACCTGCCTGTAGATAGCCTAGACCATTGGCGACGATTTTCTCGCCGGCCTGTATACCCTCCGTAACAATGTAATTTCCATTTGTCTTTCCGCTAACCACGAGTGGCTGCTGCACTGCCTTCCCCTCCTGGTCGGATGTGAATACATAAATTTTATCCTGAATGGCTATCGTCGATGATATAGGAACGAGTACGGCTTGCTCATAATGCTGCTCCATCAATACCCGCCCCGTACTACCTGTCCGTAATTCGTTACCAGGATTGTCAAATACCGCGCGTAAAGTAATCGAACCTGTATTTTTGTCAAATTGCCCTTCTACTGCATTAATCTTGCCTTGTTGGGAATAGATTTTACCTGTGGCAGTCTTCAACTGGACAGCTGCCGCCTGTCGAAGCTTAGCCTCGATCGTGTTGCCTACCAATCGATCTTGAAAGATTGAAAAATCCTTTTCACTCATGGTGAAATAAGCATATACTTGACGCGTATCGGATAAGATTGTGAGCGGACTCACGATCGATGGACCGATTAAACTTCCAAGTCTATAGGGTATCCGTCCGATGTAACCACTCACAGGAGCTGTAATGTTACAAAAACCGATGTTAATCTTTGCTGATTGCTCCGCTGCCTTTGCTTGCTCCAATGCCGCCGAAGTGGCTTCATAGGTAGCCTCAGCTTGTGAAACTTGAAGATTGGAAACAATATTGTTCTCGACGAGCTCGCGCTTTCTATCCAAGTCGATTTTCATGTTTACCAAATTAGCCTTAGCTGCCAGAACCGCAGCCTTAGCACTGTTGTACTGCTGTACATATACTTGGTCATCAATCTTAAATAGTGTCTGCCCTTTTTGAACATAGGCTCCCTCATCCACCAAAATCTTTTGTATATAACCCGATACCTGCGCACGAATTTCAACGTTTACAATACCTTCGATTGCACTCGAATATTCTCGAGCAACTATGGCGTTGTCGGCGGCTATCGTAAGCATATTGACTTCAACAGGCTGACCGACCTGTTGCCCTTTATCATCGGCAGCGCTACAACCAAAAAGGAAAATTGCGCTGATCCCCATCAGCGAACTCTTAACAATGGAAACTTGATTCATTTTAATCATACTATTACAGCCTAAACTTTATATTAAGAATGGCTCACAAATATCGATTTGATTATTTTGGTTAAAAAGTCAAGAAAACTCAATATATTGTCAATAAGACGCCAAAAAAGAGAAAAAAGGAGAAAAAAGGAATGAGAATCCCTAAGAAGGTTATTATACGGTGCGTATGCTCTGACGATAAGCCAAAGGTGAAAGGCCAACATGTCGCTTAAAGAATTTACTAAAAGTTGGCATATCGACATAGTTGAGTTCGTCGACGATTGCCGTCATGGTATAGTTAAAAATATTGAGTAAGGTGATGGCTTCGGCAATTACGAGTTGATTGACGATTTGAGCAGGCGTCATACCGGTGACCTCTTTGACCACACGACTCAGATATTTTCTAGAAATAAACAAATCTGCAGCGTAAGACTCAATCGATTTATTCTCTTTAAATCTTTCGATTGCCAGATTGATGAAATCAAAGGCGACCTGATGCTGTCTATCTTGAATAGGTCCCTCGTTTTGCACGCGCAGCTTGAGTGCGGCACCTATCTCGTAGGTCATCAGCTTAAGTGTGGTATTCACAATCTCACTATGAAACTCTTTGGCTTCTCCTGGACTATTTAGCTGCCCTAGATGCTTTATATACATCACCAAACGGTCTTGAACATCGCGATCTACCGACAACTGGCTCATCTTACCTGTCAGCACTGACTCCAACAGATTGACTCCATGCAAATTTACACCTATCTTTTTAGAGAAATCAACACTTATAAGAAAGCAGACCACATCAATATCGGAGGAAACTTCCAAAAACTCTACCACATTAGAGGGTGAACCGAGATAAATATCTCCCGGCTGCAATATATATTCACTAAAATTATTACGCAAACGCAATATCCCTTGGGTCACAATAGTGATAGCAAAACAATCTATCCGAATCGGAATATTGCAAAACACATCATCCGAATTCTCATGATTGAGTGTGGACACTTTGAATCCATTAAATTTCTGTTTTCGAATGTCGCAAGCGATCATATCTTCCAAAGAAAGAAAAAATACCGATTTCATCGTATTCTCTAATTTGATGAGAGTTTTTATCATTAATACTTGTTTAGCAATTTACGCACAATGTGCGTCTCTATCAACATGCGCAAAAAATCAACACGCAACATATCGGTAGGCAAGCATATTCTTTCTAAATACTTAGTTGCCCTACATCGCTACTTCGGGGTATAGCTTCGGGCGTCATCCCCTTTATCATCAAAGCTATTACGCATTTCTGCTTCTCCAAAATCTCATTCGAAGTGGAGACATCGGGTAATCCTGAAATAATTTCGCTCAAGGTATACTTCATCTCTACTCCCTCTGCCATTTCCAAAATCAACTTTCCCATGGCCTCTGCTTCCATAGCCAACAGTTCATCTTTCTCTATGCCAATTTTAATTACAGAACAGAAAGTATCGACATTGCCCAGATAGAGATCGTTAGCTGTAGAACTCCCCTCCCCTTCATGTGCTACCCGCCAGTGTACCATATCTAAGTAAATACTATGGTAACTATCCATAAAATGCCTTCGGTGCTCCAGCAGTTGGAATAAAATGGATAATACACCATCATGGGTACGACCTATGATTAAACGCTCAATCTGTCTAAAATCATTTTCGAGGGTTCTTAGCACTTCTTTTATAAGAAGCTGTTTGTCTCGAAAATAGTAGCGTAGGTTGACTTTAGAAATCTGTAAATCCTTTGCGATTTCTGTCATCGTGGTCTTATATAATCCAAAATGCGAAAATCTTCTGATAGCAACTTGCACAATGGTATCTTTCAATTTCTGTTCAACTCCAAAATGCTTATTCTTTTGCGCCAACGGGCGCTTCGGATATTCTCTTTCCATTCTCATTACCTATAATTAATCAGGCTCCAATAGCACCTTTCTATTATCACCTACACCCTTTCTAATTTTTAAATCGCTGCCCATGACTGAAACCATAAAGCAACTTGGCGACACTTGACACGCCAACGGCCAACACCTTGCAACAGCGATATCCAAAAGTCCATACCCAAATACAAATATCATTTTGAATACGCTAACAAAAAAGCCAATAAAACATATTCTATTGTCAAAAAGACACCAAAAAGACGAATGCTATTGGTTTAGTATAATCAACATCTGTAACTTTGATAGTCAAGTATGATATACTCTTTAGAAAGCGTTTCGATCTATTTCAAAAAATAAAGAAACAAAGGTGTATGCTAAAAGCCGATAACATAATGACAAATATTTGCGTGAAGGCATAACGACATCAAAAATGAAACATGAAGATATTGCTAGAAAAATAGTTAAGCTTAGGAATGCTGATACTGCACTCAGGACCAAACTTGTTCAAAGCGGGCAACTTGGGAAAGGATATCATGAAGAAATGAGGGAGTTACATAGTAAAAATGCTAAAGCATTAAACGATATAATAGACAAAATTGGGTATCCGACAATAGCCAAAGTTGGCAAGGAGGCGAACGAAGCTGCTTGGCTTGTCATTCAGCATTCAATTGGACAACCAAAATTTATGAAAAAATGCTTCCAACTGCTAACAGAGGCTGTTAATCATAACGATGCAGATAAAAAAAACCTAGCCTATCTCACTGATCGAATAGCTGTATTTGAAGGCAAGCCTCAACGCTATGGAACCCAATTTGAGTGGGACAAAAACGGAAATCTGAGCCCAAGTCTTTTGGAGGATTTGAACAACGTAAATGAAAGGAGAAAATCCATCGGGCTTAACACGCTCGAGGAACAAACAGAAATCATAAGAAAACAGGCAAAAAGTGAAAATCAACAACCACCGAAGGACTTTGAAAAAAGAAATCAGGAAATGGAGGAATGGAGGAAATTAGTGGGTTGGAAAGATATCTAATCGATATCGGCTCAAGATTTAACTTGCAATTTTTTATTCTTCAAAACACTATTTGAATAGTGGCATCTGACACCTTGAATAAATAATCAGGGAGGAAAAGGACACTAAAATAAAGTTTCGGCACAATATTCTGAAGCCTCTTAAAGCATAAAGGGCCTATAGGATAAGGCTTTGTCTACAATTTCCTCAGAAGTCAACTCTTCATACTCTAGCCCGTAGATATAATCGGTAGCATTGGGGTCCGGAACATTGTCCAAAAAGATATCGAGATACGCATCGTTTTCTTCTTCAGTGTGCCCCTCAGCATCCCTAATTTTATTGACCAATTCTATCAATGCGACCCTGCTTAACTTTTCCATAGGTACGTCGTGATATTGTTTTTGCTATTTGAATATAAGTAATTTTATTGAACAAATATTGTTCAAGGTGAATGCTACCCGTCCAACCGAGTGAACTATACCACCCGATTGAACATCGTTTCAGCACATTGACCTTAAAAAAATAGAATCGAGATTGAACTTATAGACCTCTAACCCGTTGTTGCTCTTGGTTGGACTTCGCTTTCGAATGACTATCACTAGACCTACCAAAGTTGTATGTAAGACTAATGCGCCACAATCGGCTATCGAGGTTGATACGTTGGTCCATGTACACGTTACCTACGGTGGATGTGGTATGATAGCGACGAGTCCTAAACAAATCGTCTATCGCAAATTTGACATTCAACTTATCATCGTACATTTTTTTCATCAAGCCAACGGAGACGAATCCGCTCGCCTTCTGCCTAAAGACTCCATCACTCTGTGGGCTTTCGTACGAGCCCGTCCACTCGACCGACCATTTTTTTGGTATACGATATGTGTGAGTGGTCTGTGCCGCATATGACCATAGTCTATTGTAGATACGCTCATTACGAAAAGTTCCAAAGTAACGATTTTCGAAGGTGTTGACATTCCATTGCGTGCTCCAAAATGCAAAGGGTGAAAATGAATAATGTACATTAATCCCATAATTTTGAAATCCCTTAATATTATGAATGCTACGGATAGTTGTGTTCTCTTCCGGTAATTGGGTCAATACAGAGGTCATCGCATCGTGCACATCAGTATAGTAAACCGAGAAGAGGAGATTTCGGTGCAAAGTATAGTTGAGCTCATATGCATTAGCCAACTCGGGTTGTAAGAGGGGATTACCCTCCCAATATACATAGGCGTCAACGTAGTATCGAAAAGGGTTTAGATTTTCGTAATCGGGACGATTGATGCGACGACTATATGAAAATTGAAATTGGTGATTAGCATGTGGTTGGTAACGAAGGGAGATACTGGGGAATAGCTGTATATAATGCTTACTGAATGTCGTACCGTCTGTCCGCAAATCACCATCAGCCTTCGTACGCTCTGTACGCAAGCCTGCGATAAATCCCCAACGATCAAGATTAAGGTTAAAATTAAGATAAGCGGCATGAATCTGTTCTTTGTAAACGAAATGATTACTATTCTGTGAATCATGAACCCATATATTATGGTCAAGGGTGTCGGATAGACTATTATTGTCTGACTTCATCCAACTGCTTTTCCAACCGATTTCGGCACTCAACGCTCCATTGATCTGATGCAAATAATCGGCCTTGGCAACCTGCAAATGGGTAGTTGATGGTGTAGCATTCTGCCTAGCTGCAAGATAAGAATCATACTGTCCCAATGGAAGGATGGTCGATAGGAGTACCTGATCGGCTTTGTAACTGGAATATAGGATATCCCAATCAGCGCTTAATTGATGCTTATCCCTTATCTTCTGTATATAACTGAACCCGACATTGTGCGCCTGCCATCTACTGTCATTGGTGTTGTCCGTTAATGTATGGGTCAGTCGTTCATCATCCATACGATATGTGTCGTTATACCCCTGACTAAAATTCTGATACGTGCCGAAGCTACCTGTCCAAAGTACGCCTACACTCATCTGCTCATTGGGTGTATATTCAAGTCCCGCCCTACCCTGCTGAGTAGTAAGAGGTTCATCGGTCTTGGAATATTGCAGTGACTTGTGTGCGTCAGCGGCATCCCCGTCACCATAAAATCTATCAAAGTTACGGTACTCTTGCTCTCCTCGATAGGCATGCTCGAAACTGCCTTGCCATCTCCATTGCCCAACCTGGCCACCGAGATTGGTTCCTCCTCCATAACGGGCTTTTCGACCACCGCCCCCAAAAGCTTGTACACTACCGGATAAAGGGGTTGGTGCAGGCTGCTTCATTACAATATTAATGAGACCACCCACCCCTTTGGCATCAAATTTTGCAGAAGGATTGGTAATCAACTCAATACTTTTAATCGATTCTGACGAAGTACCTTTTAAAATATTAGCCAGCTCTTTTGATGACAGGTATGAGAGTTTGCCGTTAAGTAAAATACCAATATCTGACTTGCCTCGCATTTGGATATTACCATCTTCATCGACCCTAACGGATGGTGCCCGTTGCAACAATTCTAAAGCAGTCATACCACTAGCTAAGATGCTACTCTCCACATTAATGACGGTGCGATCGCTCTTCTGCTCAATGAGTCGACGAGTTCCTTGAACCGTAACTTCATCCAAAGTCTGAGGCGCAACTGCCAAAAAGATAGTATCCAAAGCTATTTGCTCTCCAGATTTCAAATCGAACTTATGCGTATACCGTTCATATCCCAAATGATAGACTTCTAATTGATAAGTACCAGTGGGTAAGACCTGCTTAAAAAATCCGTCGTCATCAGTATAAATCTTATAGCTGCCTACAGAATCTATAGTGTGTATGGTTATATTGGCTTTAGGAATGACTTGGTGGTATGTGTTGAATACGAAACCCTGTATCCTTGTTTGTGCACTAACGGTAATGGCACAAAAAAATAGAGCAAAAAAAGTGGTATATAGAGAATAGGACATAAAATATTTAAAATAGAATAAACTTACGAGATGGATATAGTGGACTTGAGCTTTCTTTTACGTTTCTTTTTATGACGTCCCCACCAGATCAAAAATCCGGTAATGGGTAAAGATGTAGCGACAATGCCCGCGAGAAAGGTAGACAACTTGCCAATCTGTCCCCACCACTGCCCCATGTGCAATTGCCAAATAGCATTTTCGACCTTTTCATGTACCAACTGAGGCTTAGGGACAACTTGTTGCTGAGCTGTGTAACGATCAAATACGATCAGTTGTTGATTCTCCGTACTTTTGAGACCAGCAACACCCAATCGAAAAACGTAGACCCCTGTGTGTTCGAAATTATAGACCCAGATAGCTGCATTTTGTTGCTTTGGATGCTCTGCTAGCGCTAGTCTGGCCAAACGAGTGATATCGACAGAGACCTTATCTGGCTCTACCTGTCCGACAACCTCTTCAAGATGTTCCTCCCCTCCACCAAAGGTGGTACTAATTATATCTCCTAAAGAATGAAAGAAAATAATAATTCCAGTAAGACTCAAAATGAAACATAATAAGAGGGAGTAAAAGCCATGTACATTATGTAAATCATAATTTATCCTTTTGAAACGCGCTTTCCACCTTACCGTAAAACTATCTTGAACGGTCTTCCTATTCCAACGCTTGGGCCACCATAGGACAAGTCCAGTGATACAGCTCACAAAGAAGATAACAGTCGCGATAAGGACTACCCAGCTCCCAACAGGACCGGCCAAAAGTGAAGAGTGTAGATGTGCTGTGATGTAAAAAAAATGGGCCAAGGTATCCATCTTTAACACTTCCGCAGTGTAGGGGTCTACATATACAAATGTCAATTGATGTGTCTCTCCGTGAAAAGCTCGGACGCGAATGCTTCGGTGCGGATCATTAAAGTAAACAATCTCTGAAAGCTCCAGCTGCGGATCTGTAGCTTGTATAGATTCAATCAATCTATCCGAACTAACAGGTTGATGCTGTACCTCTACATAGCGTGCATCACCGGCACTCCATTCCAATATTTCATCACAATAAACGATAAGTGTACCTGTAAGACAGACGAATACAACTATGATTCCCGAAATAATACTTGGCCAAAGATGTAACCAAGCATTAAGACGGAAAAACCAACCTTTACCAGTTTTCTTTGGAGGCATTTGTTGTGAAATAGAGGTCTTAGGCGCCTTCTTGGGTATGTAGGTCATAGCTAAATAAGCTTAAAACTTAAAGGAAATATTTGCCAAAAATTCAAAAGGCTTCTGTGGTTTGGCATATACATCCCAATACTTAATGTTGCCAATATTGTTGAACTTCAGACCCAACCTGTACTTGGGCTGATCAAAAAAAGCAGTGGCATTGACTACGGTATAAGATGGGATGGTAAAATCATCTTCAAAATCCATCAGCACACTACCAACATAATTCATCCCGGCCCCGAATCCCAATCCTTTAATGCGGTCATCCAGAAATTTGTAAGATGTCCAAAAATTAGCAACATGCTTTGGAGACCAAGCCTCACGTAATCCCTGGGAATAAGCCTCACTTTTGACAAATTTATTGTCATTGCATCCATAACCTGCCACAATATTCCAACCGCGAACAGGATTGGCAATCACATCTACTTCGACCCCTTTCGAGCTAAACTCCCCATCCTGAGTGTATACAAAGTCTATTACCTCACGAAGGCGATCCTTGACACGAATATCGTAATAGGATATGGTGGAGCTCAACAATCCGTCAAAAAGATCAATCTTGGTGCCGAATTCAAATTGATTCGCCTGTTCGGGTTTCCATTTTTTAGTAATTACATCCGAATCTAAGTTGCTAGGGTCGCTAAGCCCCTGTGACGCTGCTACATTGGTAAAACCATTCATATAGTTGGCAAATACGGACACTTGATCCTTGACGGGTTGGAACACAATCCCAATCTTCGGGGAAAAATTGACCTGATTGTAGCCTTCTTCTTTACTATAGGAGGCCCCTACCTCCTTTTGTTCGATATTGCCCTGCTCATCTTTGATAAGTGGCTGACCGGGTGAATACGACAGCCGTGCCCCCTGATGGAAACGGTTGACTCGCCCACTCAACATCAAGAAAAAGCGATCCGAGATATTCGTAACATTAGAGAAATATGCGCTGATAACATTATACTTGCTGTTGTCTATGCCATCGCCATAGCTACGTTTTCCTCTTGAATTCTCTATCTCGGAGCGTGTTAAAGGCTTCCAAGATGGATCTTTCACGCTGACGGTATCATAAATAGCGAAATAAGGCACCATATAGAGATTCTTGTCGGTGTAAAGTGTAGCATCAAGTCCTAATAGCACCTTATTCTCCAAGGAACCCAATGTATAATTACCATTAAAATTTTGCTGGATGACGGAAAAATTAAGATTATAGTCGTCAAAAATGCGATAACGTCGCTCTATACGCTCATCATCGACTACCATTGGAACCATAAAAATAGATCCTTTGTCTCCGCTGTTGTTATAGAGATAGGAAGTACGGGAACTCCAGTTTTCGGATAATTGATGCTCAATCTCAGTGCCGATATTAATATTGGTTCTATTTGTCGCGACATCATTAGACGTCAACGAGCGATCGTGCGGCATGCCATACTCCTTGAGGCTGTTAAAGCTAAGTTTGTGCGTATTGCGGAGATAGGCCACCAATGGCTTAGTCGTATTATAGAGATCGGCGTCAAACCGAACGGTGGTCTTATCGCCCGCCTTGAACGCGAGACTCGTCGCAAATCCCAAGGTTGTAACCTTTCCTTCATTTTGAAAGCCATTATTGGTCGTACCCATGATATTAAAACGTCCCAATGCGGTACGATCATCATTCAAGGGGCTATTAATATCTGCCGTAAGCCGATTCATACCGAAGCTACCTGTTGTATAATTGACCTCACCTCGGAAGGACTCAAATGGCCTCTTGGTAACATTATTGATAATACCCCCATAAGAGGTGACCTGCGCACCAAACAATGCTGCAGAAGGCCCCTTAATCACCTCCACTTTTTCTAGGTTGAAGATTTCGGAAACGGCTCTGGAATTGATAGGCAAACCGTTGCGGACCATATTAGAATTGCCTGTACCGGTGTTGGAAAATCCCCTAAGGGTAATACCATTGCCGTTGTCATTAACACCATTCGTCACAATAGCGCCTGGAACTTGTGATAGGGCACTAATGTAATCCGTAGCAGCAATCTCTTGCATAAAGTCTTTACTTACTACCGAGTAGGCTTGTGGATTTTCAAGATTAGCTAAGGGCATCCGAGCAATATCATCAGCTTCCCTACGTGCAAATTTATTCTTCTGGATATCAGACACGACAACTTCACGAAGCTGATTCGATGTCGACTGGACCACAATCCGTGATAGGTTCAAATCCTTGTGGGCCGTGACCTGGATGACTTGTTCGACAACAGTATAGTTGGCAAAGCTAATCATTAATAGATATTGTCCTTCAGGAACCTGCATATTGAAATGTCCCCGCTCGTCCGCACGGGCGCCATAATTTGTACCTTTCAATTTGACGCTGGCATATGCAAGAGGTTTACCATCTGTAGTGACAACCTCTCCGACGACCTTTCCTCGACTTTGAGCCATTCCAATAATGGGCATGAACACAAGAAATAAACTAACCGTCAAGAGACGACAAGAGGTTATTAGTTGATATAGCATTTTTATTTTATTTAGAACTATTATAAATAATGTTGCAAAAGTATTAGCTTTGTTAGGTTAGAAATAACACATAAGGGATTATAAAAATCAAAGAAGGGATAAAATGGAAAGTCTGACTTTACAACAGTTTTACGGTGATACATTGCTGAAAGCCCTATTTTTAGCTCCTCCTTTGCAAGAATCTCACAAGGGGTTTCAGATCAAACCCCTTTCTAATAATGTGGTAGAAGGAATAATGCGATATTGTCACTGTGAACAATTTGTAGTGTGCTACCAAGAGTGGACAGTCAAAAAACCGTTCAATCTTTTGGTAGAGCATCCCGAGCATATGGTCAAATTTCAATTTGAAATAGAAGGATCGTCTTTTTTTACAAATATAGAGGGCAAGCAAATTCCTATACCAAATGGACATCAACAATTCATCTATCTTCCAACAACAAAAGGAAGCCTTTACTATCCAGTATCCCGCAAAGTCCTGGATATCCACATCGAATTCGACTTTCTGCTATCTGTTTTACGGGGGCAAGGATTTACCCAAACACAATTAAAGGAACACTTTTTAGTGAATAGCTGGACATTCTTTAGAAAGGCAATACCTATTAGTTTGGATCAGGAAAACCTAATAGGCGACCTCCTATCCCATTCCTATCAAGGGACTTTTGCAAAAGACTACATTCGTTGCAAGGCCATGGAAATCATGCTTTCGGTTTTTTCGAAAGGAACAGAATCATTGGAATACACTTCATGGAAAAGCGAAGACCTTCATATTCTACAGGAAATAAAATTGTATTTAGATCACAGTTTTGGAGAAGATCTGCAGCTCAAAACCATTTGCCGATCATTTGGCATCAATGACTTCAAGCTCAAAAAAGCGTTTAAAGAGCGTTACGGAGATACTGTATTCGGTTATATCCGAAAAGCTAGGATGAAGCATGCACTTTACCTCTTATTGAATAGCGATATGGGTATAAAAGAAATATCGTATGCTTGCGGATTTAAATACCCACATCACTTCAGCCAATTGTTTTATCAACACTACAATTACCGACCTCGGGAAATCAGGTCAAAGAATACTACAGACATTTATCGTTCGATATCGACTAAATCCCTCGCAGTCTAAAAGACTTATATATTGCTTTATTAGTATTCATGCTAGGTTCGCCTGCTTCATAAAAATACATCATCTTTTACAGCAGGGTAATATTTTTTTGGGCATAAGCAGCCAAGAAACCGTCTTTAGCGTCCAATTCGGTCACTAAATAATGTATCTGGTTGGCGGAGCAGATATTAAGCCATTTGGAGCTGTTCAATTTTTCGGAAATGCTAATAACGGCTACTTTCTTTGCGGATCGAATCAATGCCATCTTCACTTGGACCACTTCCCAATCCATATCGGTCAATCCGTCTTCGGCCGAAAAAGCATTGGCCCCGAGTATGCAAAGGTCAGCTTTGACACCCGCAAGTTGGTTGACTACACTCGCACCGATATGCAGGTTTGCGTTTTTAGTGAGCTTACCTCCAATACTAATTACATCTAAATTATCGTGATCAGATAACGTGATGGCAACTTGTGGACTTATCGTAATAATCGTGACCTTCAAATTGCTGGGAATTACCTTTGCTAGCTCTAATATCGTCGTACCGCCTTCGGTAAGAATCACCATATTATTCTTCAATAGCGTTAGCGTCTTTTTTGCTATTAACTTTTTGGCATCCAGCGCATACACTAGATTTTCAATATTGAACGGCTTGACAAAGGATTTACTAACAGCACCGCCATGAACACGAATGATTTTCTCCTGATCAGCCAGTTCCTTAAGATCCCTTCTAACCGTATCATCCGACACATTCAACTGCTCACTTAAATCAACAGATAACACTTTGTTATGTAAATCGATTTCCCGCAAAATCATTGCTTGCCTTTTTTCTTTCTTCATGAATTGTAAATATCGATTGAACTCCTCTATTATAATTGCATTGCTTTCAAGCAAAGATATTAATTTTTATACAATTGGACTCATTACATTATGCGCTATTTTTGCGGTTTTAAAGAAATAACGCAAATAAAACTATCACTAATCTTCCTGTTTTAAAATTGTATATCATAAGGTAGCAAATCCAAATAAACTTATTTTAAACACAATTAAAAGACCTTTTACCTAGATTAATTCGAGACACAAATTGATTTCAGTAAAAAATATCCGTATTTATTTGCGGTTTTTATTTGCATAAATAAATTAAAAATCATAATATTGCTTAAAGCACGCACAAATCCAGATTATGAAATGACCAGCCGCATGCTTGAATGACATACACCTAATTGATGATTTTAAGACTAACAAGCAATCTAACCAATATGAAGCAATTATTTTATAAATGGAGACTATTTAAGCAGAATAGAGCAAACGTATCTATTTACGTTTGCTCGTTGATGCTCTTACTATTTCATCAAGCGTCATTTGCTCAATTAAAAGACATCTCAGGAAGAGTGACGGATATTGCAAATAAAGGAATCAATGGTGCCTCTGTATCCGTCAAAAATAAAAACATCACAACTATTACAGATAGCGAGGGCAATTTCGTGGTTTCGGCCTCCCCTATTGATACCTTAACCTTTCGTTATATCGGCTTTCAGGCCCAAGAAATACCCATAGGTAATCGAACCTCCATGACTATTGTAATGATTTCTACAGAAAGTGTATTGGAGGAGGTTGCTGTAGTTGGTTTCGGAACCCAACGGAAGGTAACCGTGACGGGAGCTATATCAACGATTTCCGTACGAGAGATGCAGAAGGTCTCAACACCTGCACTTTCGAATGCTATCGCAGGAAAACTTCCTGGAATAATAACGAGGCAAGCCAGTGGCGAACCGGGCTATGATGCAGCACAGGTATTTATAAGGGGGCTTTCAACTTTTGGAAATAATGCTCCTCTAGTCCTTATCGATGGTGTAGAAAGGGATATGAACCAAATAAACGCACAAGAAATCGAAAGCTTCACCATACTCAAAGATGCATCTGCGACGGCGGTCTATGGGGTTCGGGGTGCGAATGGAGTTATATTAATCAATACTAAAAGGGGTACAATTGGAAAACCTGCAATCAATTTCAGAACGGAATACGCTGGACTAAAAGCCCTAAGACTGCCCAATTATATCAATGGAGGTGAATATGCTTCTCTGATGAATGAAGCGCGTATTTTTGCAGGGGAAGACCCCAGGTGGAGTGAAGACGAAATCAAAAAATACTACGACGGTTCAGATCCGTATTTGTATCCAAATTCAAACTGGACAGATGCCGTTTTAAAAAGGGACACATGGCAGACCATTAATAACTTAAGCGTCACTGGAGGGGGTGAATCCATACAATATTACACCAATGTGGGCTATACCCTACAAAATGGAATTTATAAACAGGACCCGAACAATAAGTTCAATACCAATGCCAATATAAAAAGGTACAACTTCAGGAGCAACGTGGATGTAAAGCTATCGGAGGCGCTGACGATGCAACTTGGGATTGGAGGAATCATTCAAAACGGCAACTATCCAGGTTCATCTGCTAGCGCCATTTTTGGTAATATGAGGGTAATCTCACCAATTGCGTATCCCATATTAAATCCAGACGGCACACCTGGAGGAGCATCCACCTATGTAGGCGGAAATCCCTGGGGACTTGTGACCCAATCGGGCTATACAACACAAGACCGAAGTACGCTACAAGGCACGTTCGGTACGCGATGGGACCTTTCTAAATTGGTTACCCCTGGACTTTCGGTAAGAGGTCTATTTTCCTATGACAGATTAGCACAGACAGACAACTCTAGAATTAAAACCTTTGAGGTCAAACGCTATTTGGGCAAAGATCCGGATACGGGTGACGATTTATACAGTGTCCCATTCAGAGAGGAGCAACCTTTAGGATACGGAATAAACAACAATAGCAACAGGGCTATTTATATGGAAACCCAACTCAATCTAGAACGCTCGTTTAACGAGCACCTAGTCAGTGGAATGCTCCTGTACAACCAACGTGATTATGTGGCATTGACAGCAGGAAGCTCTATTTTAAATCTCCCCTACAGAAGGCAAGGAATAGCAGGCCGAGCAACCTACAGCTATAAAGACCGATATTTGGCAGAGGTAAATTTTGGATACAACGGGTCGGAGAATTTCCCAAAAGGCCGCAGATTTGGCTTTTTTCCAGCATACTCTGCGGGCTGGGTGATTTCTAACGAAAATTTTTGGGACGTATCTATTATCAACAATTTTAAGATAAGAGCCTCTAGTGGCAAGGTTGGTAATGATCAAATAGGTCAAAGATTCTTATTTCTAAATACAATCAATACTTCTGGTCAATCTTACTATTTCGGTGCCGACCAACAATTATTTCATGGTATGGAGGAAAATCAGATTGGAAACCCAAACATCAGTTGGGAACGCTCTACAAAGAATAACATTGGTGTAGATCTAGGATTTTTTAACGATAAGATAACGCTTCAAATCGACGCCTTCAATGAAACAAGGACTGGCATTTTGCTACAGCGACAAACGGTACCATCTGTTGCCGGCTTTTTTCCATGGTCAATTCCCTACGCTAATATTGCAGCTATAAAAAATAAAGGGATCGATGGCTTGATCGAAGCCAGAAACTCAACCAGTGGAGGCTTCTTATATTCCTTACGAGGAAACTTCACATTTGCTAAAAATGAAGTCATAGAAAATGACGAACCTGTTCGTCGCTTCTCCTACCTATCGGGAAAAGGGCTTCCTCTAGGGCAGTCATTTGCCTTTATTTCCGAAGGATTGTTTGAAAGTGAGGAAGAAATTGCCGCATGGCCCAGACAAACTTTTTCAACACCTAGACCTGGAGATGTAAAGTACAAGGATATCAATGGAGATGGAATAATTGACGCTTTTGACCAAATACCTGTAGGTTTTCCGCGATTACCTCAAATATCTTTTGGATTCGGCGGAACTGTAGGTTATAAGAACATTGATTTCAGTATGTATTTTACAGGGGCGGCGAGAACCAGCATTTTTATGTCGGGGTTGTCAATGTGGCCATTTTATGATGGACTGGGGGTAAACAATGTAATGCGGGAATATTATGATAGTCGATGGACGCCCGAAAATAGGGACGCCCAATACCCAGCGATTGATGTGGGAAACAATCCAAATAATTTTTTGAATTCGACCACTTGGATGAAAAATGGAAACTACCTCAGAATTCGAAATGTTGAAATAGGATACAGCCTTCCAAGCAAAGCGGCAAATAGACTAGGCTTAACGTCACTACGATTATTTCTGAACGGCATGAATCTATATACATGGGACCACATAAAAGTAATGGACCCCGAGTCTAACGACGGAACTGGAGGATACCCCCTACAACGGTCCATAAACCTAGGTTTACAAGTGGACTTTAGATAAAAAACAGGATTGTCAAAAACAATTACCTAATGAATTCATTTTTAACATCTTTTGTATGAAAAAACTTATTGGCAGACTACTAATTCTGCAATTTATATGGATCACTTCTTGTCAAAAAGATTTCTTAGAAAAGGGTCCTGAGGAAGATATCACGATAGAAGAAGCATTTCTACAAAGAAAATATGCAGAAGCTTTCCTCACCGATATTTATGCCGGGATTCCGAACGAAATCTATTTCACGGACATGGCGGATATCAACCCCTTTGTCATCGCTTCCGATGAACTGACCGTCCCCTGGCCGGAAAAATTCTCAAAACTCATGAACCGTGGATCATGGAACTCCTATAATGTTGCAGGTCAAATCTGGAAGAACATGTATGAAGGCATCAGAAAAGCAAATATATTTTTGAAACATATCGAGAAAACACCGCTTGATGCCACATTTACGGAAAACGACAAACGTAGATGGATAGGAGAAGCTGTTTTTTTGAGAGCTTTTTATCATTTCATGTTAATGCGGATATATGGTCCAGTACCGATTATGGATTATGACGTCAAACTTGATGACGATTTTTCACAAATAAAACGCAAACCATTGGACGAATGCGTTACGTTTGTTGTCAAAGAATGTGATGCAGCAATCGACCTGCTCCCCATGAAGGTCATCGACTCTCGACAGTTAGGAAGACCCACTGCAGCAGCGGCGTTAGCGCTGAAAGCACGTGTACTTCTGTATCACGCAAGCCCACTATGGAACGGAAATCCCGACTATTCGAATTTTGCGGATAAAGATGGGACAAAGCTTTTTTCTGCTACACACGACAGTGAACGATGGAAGATTGCAGCGGAAGCAAATAAACAATGTATAGAATTATCAGAAGCAGCTGGATATGGCTTATTTAGGGCGGCATCCAACAATCCTGTTGATAATTACCAACAACTATTTATTGAACGTAATAATAGAGAAGTCTTGTTTGCACGCAATTCAGGTTTAGACGGCTGGATGGAGAAATGCGCTTTTCCAGGTAGCTTGGGTGGGTGGAATGGATGGAACCCAACCCAGGTTCACATTGATTCGTATGAAATGGCCAGTGGTGCAATACCCATTATTGGTTATCAAGCAAACGGCACACCTATTATAAATGCGGCTTCAGAATATATCGAAACAGGGTATGCACAAGAAGATGATCCAAATGGAAAATGGCTAAAAGGAGTCAGAAATATGTATGTCAATAGAGACCCCCGTTTTTATGCAACCATCAATTTTAATGGAGCTCTTTTTTTAAACAAGAAATTGGAGTTTTGGCAGACTGGAGCAGACGGACGCGGAAATGCAGGAAGGGATTACAATACAACGGGATACCTCCTGAAAAAATTCATGGATCCAACTGTGAGTATTACACAAGGGAGATTTTCGTTAAAGACTTGGATATTCTTTAGACTAGGGGAATTCTATCTTAACTATGCTGAGGCACTAAACGAAGCCGAAGGTCCTGTAACGGATGTCTACATGTATATAAATAAGATACGTGAAAGAGCAGGGATGCCTGCCCTTCCCGACGGCTTAAGCAAAGAGCAGATGCGGGCTCGAATCAGGAATGAAAGACGTATAGAACTGGCATTTGAGACACATCGCTATTTTGACTGTCATCGCTGGAAAATAGCCCATCTAACAGATAAGGGACCTTTCTATGGAATGAATGTTAGTGCAGGGACACATTTACAAGACGAAGTTTTTTATAAACGAACACTTACTGAAACGCGTGTTTTTCAAAATCCGACACACTATTTATTTCCAATACCACAAAGCGAAATCGACAAGAACCCTAGTTTCGTACAAAACCCTGGATGGTAGACACCAGTCCTTACTAAATCTAATCACTATAACAACTATAAAATGAACAAGAATCAAAACAATAACATGAACACGGGCAGAAGGGCATTTTTAGAAAAAGTCGCCATATTGGGAACAGGCGTGGCTGTGGGTATTCCAAATTTTTCATTTGCAAACGACGGCAAACCCGCCATTTTGGGTGGCGCAAAATCACACAGCGGAAATTTCTCAAATTGGCCCATATTTACAGAACTGGAAGAGCAAGGATTGACAGGGGTATTGAGAAGCGGTCAGTGGGGCCGACTTGGAGGAACCGTCATGTCCCAATTCGAAAGTGAATATGCCAAATTATGGGGTGCCAAGCATTGCTTGGGCGTGTCCAGTGGCACTAGTGCATTGTATACAATTTTTGGAGCTCTGGATGTAGGACCAGGTGATGAGGTAATCATGCCTGTATACACATTTATTGCAACTTACAATGTAGCAGTCCTAAATTATGCTTTACCCATCTTCGTGGATACGGATATTGAAAGCTTTCAGATTGACTCGACTAAAGTGGAATCAGCAATTACCAAGCAAACAAAGGTGTTGATGCCTGTACATATCGGTGGATCGCCGGCAAATATCGACCACCTACTTGAAATTTCCCAAAAACATAAAATCCCCTTAATTGAAGATGCTTGTCAAGCACATCTAGCGGAGTGGAAAGGCAAGAAAGTAGGAAATTATGGACTAGCAGGGGCTTTCAGCTTCCAAGCGTCCAAAAACTTGAATTGTGCGGAGGGTGGAGCAATAATCACTAATGATGCTAATTTTTCAAAAACATGCTATGGCTTTCATAACCAAGGTCAAGGTGGAAGTACTACGTCCTTTGGCACCGGATCAGGAACGAGGGGAACAAACCTAAGGTTAACAGAATTTCAAGGAAGCCTACTTCTTGCTCAAATGAGCCGATTACAAGAACAAGCTTCTCGACGGGATGAAAATGCAAAATACCTCAATAAGCTGCTAAAAGATATCGGAGGTGTCGAGCCAGCGAAGCTGTATGATGGCACTACGCGCAGCGCATATCACTTGTACATGTTTAGATATTTTAAAGAGCAATTCGCAGGCCTAAGTCGGGACAAATTCATCGAAGCATTACAAGCAGAAGGCATACCTTGTGCAGCGGGTTACGGTCAAATGAATAAGGACGAATATGTCACCAGCCTCGCGAAAAACCAACATTACCTTAAGATCTATGGAGAGAAAACGATGAAAGAATGGTTAGAACGCAATGCCTGTCCTCAAAATGACAAATTGACAACAGAGCAGTCCGTTTGGTTTTTCCAAAATATGCTATTGGGAAGTCGTGATGACATGGATAAAATTGGATTAGCGATCAAAAAAATAAAAAAGCATGCTTCTGCCATAGCGAAACTTTAAACTTTATCCACCATGATGAAAAGGTTCCTAATAACATTTGTTCCGCTAATCTTCGCTGCAAACATAACATCTTGCAATAAAGAAGTTAGCGTGAATCTGGACATTCCGGAAGCTGAAAAGTACGGCAATATATACATGCCTCAAGCTAATCAAAATCCGATTTTGAAACAAATAAGCTTGACTGATAAAAGTCACGATTTAAGTATTAGTGCTTTCTTAGGAGGCCCTCACAAAGCTGATCGTTCAATCGTGATTAATTTCGAAGTCAATCAAAAAGCAGTGGAAGAATTCAACCTACAGCACGACCAATCGTATGAAATACTGCCTACGGAAAGCTATACATTTGAAAAACAGCAGGCAGTGATTCCTTCAGGGTCTTCAAAAACGGAACAGATAAAAATACAGATAATGGGAAAAGGCATTCTTGAACCCTTCACCTCTTATCTTCTACCCGTGACCATCACCTCTACAGATGCGTCGATTAAAGAATCTTTAAATACTGTTTATTTCGAAGTCGTGGGGTCCTATGCTCCGGGAGAAGTGCCTCGAGAGAAAGTTCTCTCCCTTGGAGATTATACCGGAGGGTTACTATTTAGTTTTAAAGACGGAAAATTGATCAGCAAGTCTCCAGATGGGAACCTGGCATTATATGCATCAGGTGAAGATGGCCTTTACAAAAAAGGTAATCAAATAGGAACCGGATTTAATGCATTTGCAAACCTCTTCTATTTCCAGCCAAATCGCATCGTAGGCCTAAATATCGATGTGGTTCAATATCTGGTAAACGATACCGGCGAATTAGGAGTTAATCGAACCATCGGATGGGGGTGGAACATTTTTAAACACGTCATTCCCTATCAGGAATTCTTGATAGGTGTACGACCCGAAGGGCTAACTACTAGCTATCCATATAATGATGCAGGTGATTTGGATGGTGGTAATATTAGAGATATAGCCACAGATTGGAATCGCTATAAACAAATTATAGCCTACCATCATTCTTTGCTAGCTATACAGCCAGATGGCACATTGTGGCACATCCCAATGTCTGCTAACGGGATACCGGACACCAGGCAACAAGTTGGGACAGGCTGGGATATGTACAAATCAGTAATTGTGTCGGGTACCGATTTATTAGCACTGGACTCCTCTGGAGATGTCTGGAGATATAGATTTAATCCAAAGGGATTTTGGCCCCTAAAACCAGCAGAATAGAAGAATATATAACATACTTAAAAAAATAATACAGAATATATGGACCGTATAACAGAACAGTCTTCTTTACATAGAGATTTAGAAAAAAAGTCAATAGACGAATTGATTTCTGCTATAAATAATGAAGACAAAACAGTCGCATTTGCAATAGAGAAAGCATTGCCGCAGGTTAGCAGATTGATTGCCGCTATTGTTGAAAAATTACAAATGGGCGGACGCATGTTTTATATCGGCGCAGGAAGCGGAGGCAGATTGTCTGTGTTGGACGTTATTGAACTACCTACGACTTATGGAATACCCAAGGGCGTACTAAATGTCATACTAGCGGGTGGTGTCGACCATTTGGCAGAAGCACTAGAGGAAAAAGAAGATGACACAGTTGCTGGATGGACCGCGCTACAAAACCATCAAATCAGTGATCATGATATCGTGGTGGGAGTATCGGCCAGTGGTACTACCCCGTTTGTACTTGAAGCACTAAAGATGTGTAAAACCGCAAAAATTACGACTGGCTGTATCGTCAGTAATCCCGAATCACCAATTGCCTCTCAGAGCGATTATGCTGTCGAAGTTTTCACGGGACCCGAATTTATCACCGGAAGCACAAGAATGAAATGTGGCACCGCCCAAAAGATGCTCTTTGACATAATCAGTACAACTACGATGATTAGACTAGGTCGAGTGGAAGATAATAACATGGTACATGTGGCACTGATTAATGATAAAATTACCGATCGAGCAGTAAGAATGCTAATGAAAACATCGGGTATCGCAGACTACAATCATGCGAAATCACTACTGCTGATGCATGGAAGTGTTAAAAAAGCACAGGATGTATTGATAAAAAAGCAAATTTAATTCAAATAAGATGCGCATAAAGATTCCTATACTATTGATTATTTTGACATTATTCATTTTGCCGAAACGCTCAACTGCTCAAAACACGTATCGAGTAGGTAGTGCCCAACGGAGTATCGACCCTCCTGCGTCGATTTTTTCTGTCTCGTTGGCAGGCTATGGCGCACCTAGAGAAGGTCGCTTTAGTCTCGAATGGGTTAAGCAAGAGCATCCTGCTCGATACGACCACCTTTTTCGCGCAAAACGAGTCCCCACTCTTATTAAAACTAAAAAAATACGAGCTTTTGAAATTCAAAACAAAGAAATGATCATAGTAGATGAAGAAGGAGTGGTACGGAAGTCTCCAAAAGGTAAAAATTTGTTGTGGCAGAAACTAGGATCGACTAATGCGATAATTGACCTCGCCGCGAGTGACACACACCTATACGCCTTGACAAACAAGAACGAGATTTTGCAGTATCAAGCAGACGGAGAATGGCTAAGAATAGCCATACAGAATGGGCTTACTTATAAACAAGATATCAAACAAATTTCTATTTCCAACAATCTTTTATACGGCATTGACGCATCGGGGACAGTTTTTCTAGCTCAACATAGAACTGACAACAACCTCACTGTCCACGCTTTATCTATCAATGATGAAAAAAAAGAACATGTTGTCCTAACCGCGCTCGATTTATGCGGATTTGATGACTTTTTTATACGGGAAGTGAAAAAGGACATTGAAAAAAAATATAGTATTCCTGCATCCGCCATCTTAATCAATGCCTCTCACACGCATTTTGCACCGGTATCTCAGAACTGGACAACTTGGGGGCATCATTGCCAAAAACCAGACAGCACCTATCTATATGGCACCGTAAAACCTGCCATTATAGCTTCTATTGGCGCGGCTATTAAATCCGAAGCAAAAGCCAATATCTATTTTGGCAGAGGCACCGCAACAATCGGGGCAAATAGGAGTTTAAAACAAGATCCGATTCCATATGACAATGAAGTAGACGTTATTAAAGTAGAATATGGAAATAAGTCTAGAAATGACATCTTGTTCATGCACGGCTGTCATCCTGTATTTAACAACCAAGGTGAAGAAGGGGTAACAATCAGTGCAAACTATCCAGCTATTGCCCGCAATCTCTTAAACCAAGACCCTACCATAAACAACAGCATATTTATGCAAGGATGTGCTGGCGATATTAACCCTGTTGACTCAGATCATAGGATTACTGGGAAAAAGCTGGCAAATGCTGTCCAGCAGATATTGGACAGTAACTTAACACCCATAACCGGTAGTATTCACTATCATATGGACACCATAAATTTTGCAGTAAAGCCATGGCCTATCGAAGACTTGATTTCTTTTAGACAACAAAACAGCGCTCATGAAGGTGATGTAGCAGCCGAAAAAAATGTGCGCTGGTCAAATCTGATGTTAGAACACTTGCGAAAGGGTACCATGCCCAAACAAATGCCAGTATATGTACAAACAGTTAATATCGGAAACTGGAAATTGGTCGGGCTGTCAAGAGAAGTGGTTACAGAATATAGCATTGGCATAAAAAAAATCTGGCCCGGTCAATTGGTAAGTGTCGCAGGATACTCCAATGATGTATCAAGTTACCTGCCTACGCGTAGACATATCCATGCCGGAGTATACGAAGGAAACGATTCTTTCTTCTGGTATGGCCAACCGAATATTTTTCCGGAAAATGTCTATGAAACCATTATAGAAGCTATTCAAACTAAAAATCGTTAAACAAGCTCCTTATCCTATACACAACAACTTATTCAAATTGCCTAGGCAGCTGAATAACCTTCATCCATATCCAGAGGCTTTTGCTTTTTAGATCTCAAATTTTGTGATCGTATTTCCATCCAGATGGCTGTTGATAATATCAAGCTTTAAAAGGGGATATGGGGAGGGCTATTGCTTATGGCTGCGAGATTATATGGATCTTATGTTCAAAATGGAAAAAGTTAGCGTTGAGAAAGGAAGTAACCATAGAATGTTTTAATCTGCATACAATTTCGCTTCTTATAAACAATTACATTATATAAACTACACTAGTATCTGATTACAAATACTATTTTCTAATAAAGAAAACACATCCGTTTCGATATTACGAATATTGCAATGCCCTTTATGAGCGCTAGAGTACTTTAAGAATCTCTTCCAAAATATACCCGATTTTAATAAACACATTGATTGAATTAGAGTCATTGGCATAAAAAATCAATATGCACGAAAAGAGCAGAACAACATATACAACATTCTTAAATTAAACACATTATAATAAATCATAAACATTAAATATGCCTATACGCACCTGATTTACCAAGTCATTTTTCAATGAAAAGTCCAACCCCAATTTTTTCTTCCGCTAAGATACATCTAATGGCTGCCCCCTCTATTCTAATCAACTAGGAATACTGTGCTGTTGTCTCTGCTAATATCTCTTTTACAAAAGTCATATACTAAATTTTCATTCAGAATCATCATACAGCTATAGAGCACATAAATAACGGTAATCACCAATATTACAATTGAATATATATAAATAATCTAAACCACAGGGTATTCCACATTGTACCCCCCCCTGTAGCTAAATCCTATTATCACAGGATAGTACAGGATACCTCCCCTCTAAAGAAGATGTATATTTAATATCCTGACTCTAACGAGAGTAACGACACGTTGTATAGGATATAAACAAATTATGAGCAAACTCAAGGTTAATTTATCAAAGGGCTTAGTTTTACTTTTGATTTTTACATCTATTTTCTTCTTAACGACATTGGGTGTTGAAGAGGCTTCATCCACGAGCAGTGCTACGGAAACTGAAGTCTTTTGGCTATGGAAATTTATGGGTCGTCTGCACCCCCTTATTGTTCATTTTCCAGTATCTCTCATCGTGATTGCAGGATTCATGGAATTACTAAGTTTAAAAAAATACAACTCTAACCTTCGTGCCGGCATACATGTACTTTTAGTAGTCGGTACTGTCAGCGCTATATTATCTGTCATATTCGGGTGGCTACTCGCTAATCTAGAAAACTATTCCGGTGATATATTGGCACTTCATCAATGGATGGGAATCGGAACGGCTATACTCAGCTGCCTAATCCTATTCCTCATAAATACCATACAAAAAAAACCAAAGCGAGGCGTCATCATAGTCTATCGGGCAGTGCTGTTGATTACTATACTCGGTATCACCATAACCGGACATCTAGGCGCATCCATAACCCATGGAGCAGACTTCCTAAGCAGTGTCACACCTTGGGCAACGAGCACTGAAGATAATGCACCTACAGGTATCAACGATATCGATGTAGCTTCTTTTGCCAAGAATGTAGATAGTCTAACAGTAGAGGAACAAGTGAGGCTAAACATTGGTGTTCGTACCATTTTGGCACATAATTGCTATAAATGCCATAGCGCCGACAAGATCGAAGGAGAATTACGTCTGGATAATAAAGAAATGCTATTTAAAGGTGGCGAGTCAGGTCCTATAGTCATACCTGGTAACCTACAAAGCAGTGAACTATTCAGACGTATATCGCTCCCTGTTGATCATAAGGATGCTATGCCTGGCAAAGGTAAATCGCTGTCGAAAAAAGACATAGATCTACTCGCCTTTTGGATAAATAAAGGTGCTCCTTGGCCTGATCAAGCCGCAGCTGGAATATTCCCTAAAGCAGCCTTGGAGCCAAGAAAGCCCAAAATACCTGCTACAACAGACGAGCTGCACAATCCAATTGACCTCTTTGCAAACGAATATTTCAAAGAAAACAAAATCGACTGGAAAAACACAGTAGATGATCGCACCTACCTGCGTCGGGCCTATTTAGACATTGTAGGTTTGCTACCAACACCTGAAAAAATTGATGCATTCGTAAAAGATACCCGAATAGATAAGAGGACCCTCCTAGTTGATGAGCTTCTCAATGAAGACAAACAGTATGCTGCTCATTGGCTTACGTTTTGGAATGATTTGCTTCGTAACGATTACACTGGTACGGGTTACATTACGAATGGACGCTTTTCTATATCCGACTGGCTCTACAAATCATTAGCGGCCAATAAGCCTTACAAACAAATGGTACAAGAACTATTGAATCCAACCGAAGCTTCCAAAGGTTTTGTGGAGGGAATACAATGGCGTGGCGATATCAACTCAAGTCAGACGGTACCGATGCAGGCCGCACAGAATGTATCACAGGCCTTATTAGGGTTGAACCTGAAATGCGCTTCATGCCATGATAGTTTTATCAGTGATTGGAAACTCGATGACGCCTACTCTTTTGCCAATGTTTTTTCAGAGGAATCTCTGGAAGTAAACCGATGCGATGTCCCTACGGGCAAGTTTGTAGACCCAAAGTTATTATGGGAAGAATTGGGCACCATTTCCAAAAAAGCGTCAAAAAAGGAAAAAGCAGAGGAAATGGCGAAAACGCTTACGAAAGATGAAAACGGACGTCTGTATCGCACGATTGTCAATAGAATATGGGCACAGTTAATGGGTCGAGGTATAGTAGCACCGACGGACGAGATGGACAATAAACCTTGGAGCCAAGATTTATTGGATTGGCTTGCGGTAGATTTTGTAGAGAACGGCTACGATATGAAGAAATTAATCAAACTGGTCGTTAGTTCAAAAGTGTATCAGCTACCTGCTGTAACCATAGATGACGTAGCAAAAATAAATGCAGCAGATTATCAATTTACAGGGATACTCCGTCGTAAAATGACAGCCGAGCAGTTTGCCGATGCCGTAAGTAGTGCTATATCACCAATGTATACGCTCGACAGACTGAAGTATACTCCCTCGGCAGAAACTCACCATCTTAGCTACGCACGTGCTTCTCTTGTCGAAAATGACGATTTTCTCTCGGCAATGGGCAGACCAAGTCGAGATAATGTAGTTAGCGTTCGAGAAAATCAATCGAATCTTTTGCAAGCAATGGAGCTGACAAATGGCATAAAGCTGAATGAAACCCTGCAAAAAGGAGCACGAAGCTGGTTGAAACAATACAGCAATAGCGAACAAATCATCTCGAATGTCTACCTGCGTACCCTAGGCCGTCAACCTAGCCAGAAAGAACTCCAAATTGCTAAAAAAATGTTTGGTACCCATCCTGAAGAAAGCACTGTGCAGGACTTTCTGTGGGCAGTGATACTATTACCGGAGTTCCAACTCATTAATTGATATTTAGCCAAAAAGAACTAAAAATGAAAAACAAGTGGAATAGAAGAGATTTTTTAAAAACAGCCAGTACTGCTACTATGGGTGCTTTTGCAGCAGGTGCTCCACTTTCGGGATTGCTGTCGTCATGTCATTCTACCAAACCACGGAGCAGTGCCGATACCGTTATTTTACTGTGGATGGCGGGCGGTATGGCCCATACAGATACATTCGACCCTAAAGCATATACGCCGTTCAAAAAGGGTATGGATTCTAACGGTGTACTGAGTACGTTCAAAGCCGTTCCTACGATTTTAGATGGCATCAATTTTTCAGAGGGATTAGAGTCCATCGGTCAGGTCATGGACAGAGGCACATTAATTCGATCCTATATGGCCGCCGATTTGGGACATATCCTCCATGCTAGGCATCAATATCATTGGCACACGTGCTACGAGCCACCACAAACAGTAGCAGCTCCACATATAGGGTCTTGGATAGCGCACGAATTGGGGCCTAAAAACCCGGTAATACCTGCTTTCATCAACATAGGCCAGCGATTGACTCTTGGCGAAGGTGAAGAGCTAAAAGCATTTCATACAGCTGGCTTTTTAGGAAGTGAGTTTGGTCCGTTTATGATCGCTGATCCAACTGCGGGCCTAGATGCTGTCAAACCGCCGGCAGGTATGTCTTTCGAACGCTTCGAACGTCGCAACCAATTATACAATGACCTCATCAGTGGAAGCGCTTTTGGAGAATTTGGAAGTGACTATCAGAAAGAATCTTTACGTAGATCAATGGAACAATCCTATATGCTGCTAAAATCCCCCGAAGCGAAAGCTTTTGACCTACATAGCGAGCCAAAGGAAAGCTACGACAACTACAACACAGGGAAATTCGGATTGGGTTGCTTAATGGCCAAGCGACTAACACAACAGGGTGCACGTTTTATCTCGGTAACTACCGAATACGTACCATTTGAAGGTTGGGATACACACGAAAATGGACACACACGGGCCGCCGAAATGAAAAAACAAATTGATAGACCAATAGCACAGCTTATAAAAGATTTAGAACAGTCTGGTCATCTGGATCGTACATTGATAATTGTAGCGAGCGAGTTCAGTAGAGACATGATGTTAGAAGGTAGGCCTGGAGCCGAGGTCTTGGAACAAGTACAACAACCCGATATTATAACCGATATCAAACACTATGGGATGCACCGACATTTCACGGATGGCTGCTCTATTTTGATGTTTGGGGGCGGTATCAAAAAGGGCTATGCATACGGAAAGACTGCTGACGAACGTCCTTGCAAAACAATAGAAAAACCCATACGGATAGAACAAATACATCAAACAATATATCACGCCTTGGGAATAAATCAGGAAGCTCACGCCATCATTGAGGGGCGACCGTTTTACACAACACCAGATGGGGTGCACAAAGCTGAATTGGACTTACTTGGTTAACAAATGAGCAAATTGTTTCAGAACGTCACCTATTGACTATGACAGTCACATAACAACAAATATGAAAGAATACTATCAAGAAAAATTAGCAGAAACACCTACTTTTTCATCTTCACGGTTCCCCTCCTGTACAAATCCAAGGCCTGTTGCAATATACTTTCAATAGTTTGAAGAGGGAGGTCTGTATAAGGATTAACCCTAAAAATCTTCATTCTGGACCGCCCTCCTATTTCAAGATGTGGGTGATCGAGAAGCTTTCCCTCAACCATAAGAATGTAGGGTTCATCAGTCTTTTTTTCGGTCCATAAATAGCAAAATATATTATTTTTAAAACAAAAGCAAGGCATTCCCCATTTCAATGTTTCGGTAATTTCCGGATTTTGTGCAAGAATAATGTGTCGCAAAGCTAACAAGCAACTCTTACTAGGTTCTCCTTTAGTCAAATAATAACTATATGGTGTGTCTGACGTCAAGATGTTCTAGTTTTACAGATAATACACGATGTAGAGTGAGTATTCATTCTAATCTCTAGAAATATAAACCCATCACTACCAAATTACAAAATATAGCAAAACTATTTTCTAGAATTATTTACTAATTTTCATTGCTAGTATTACAAAAGCCCAAATCACGAACGATCGTGATTTGGGCTTTTACTATCTTGACAAGACACAGTCCCTGTTTCCGAGCACCATTAATACAACAGGTCCTGTCCTCGCCTCCTTTAGATCTTCTTATTTTGAGAACCTAAAATTAGAAAAATAATAAACAATATCTGCCGGTGGGCTAAATGTCAATGAGGGTTCACCACCAACATTGATAACAAAAACCCGAGTATGCTTATCAGCCATTGTCGATAAATCAATCGTAATGTCCTTCCACTTCTCCAAGTCAGCATCTGGAATCTTATATGCATTTTTGTCTGTATTCCACAATTCTTGCCCAAAAGAACTTTCAGATGTAAAAGCCCACATATAATTCATAAAACGAGGCCACAAGCCTTGATAAGGACTGTAGATACCTTGGAAATTAGATTTAGCAGGCGCGTAAACTTTGAATTTGAGATATCTATATTCAGCAATATTAAAGCGGTATTCCTTTGGAAGTGAAAAAACAAACGATGCACTTCGTCCCTTTAAAGTCGTTTTGATAGGATTGACAATATCAGTTCCAGTAGGGTAAGTCGTGGCTGGATTGACAACGTCCATTGCCCAACCTGTAGCATCCTGAACCTTACCATCCAGGAAGAAATTCATAGGAATCAAGGACTCGCTCGGCATCGTCACCCACTCTACAATATTCTTTCCATCGTATCGTTTCAATAAATGATCAATACCTAAGGAATTAGGGACATATTTAATCTTTTTGATAAGCCCCAAATCCAGCAAATCCATCATAGTCTGCGCGTTGGCATCCGAAATCTGAGATACATGCCGTATAAATGGCAGGTAACTTCCCCCTCCAATCGTCGTCACTATTCCATTTCTATTATAGTTTAAAGTCTTCAGGTTAAACAAAGTCCCGCCCGTCAAATCCAGTTCCTCAATATTGCCAAAATAGAATAAATCTTGTAAAGTATTGGTATGTACCGGAAAGGTCAACTTTTTGAAATTCGATACGCCGTCCGAAGTGAAGGTTGTCACACCATTGGCCGCTAAGATATCCCTTTCAGCCGGGTTGAATGCGGTTGCACTCGTTGGCATATTGATATTTAAGGATTGGACAAATACGATTGAATCCAGAATCTCCTTCCCACTTACTTTTGGTCGCACATTGTACGACAATTTAAGTGTAAAAGGCTCTCCTGCATTTAAGTTTGCCGCAAATATCCGGGGACTAGCACTCCTTGTCCCAGTAATCTTTTTGTCGTCTTTATCCAAATATTCAAAATCAAGACTCTTATAAGTGAGCAATATAGACGACAATGCGCTCGTCCAATCCACTACAATGGCATTCGGAGATGTCAGAATCCGTGGCGAAGCAATAACTAAATTTTTAACGTCGCTAGCTGTATACGGGATTACTGCTATCTGCTGGGCAACAGACTTGTTTTCATATTCATCCTCGGTATACACTTTTATTCTATACAGCTTAGACTGCTTAAGCCCCGTAATATTCACCCATGAGACCAATGAATCGATGACAATTTTTTGATCATCGTATTCAATAACAGTCTTAGTTGATTTACCCATATTAATCTGAGCAGAAGGAATACGTCCCGCCTTCATCAGATCGAGCTCCACGCGCTCATAGCCTATTTTACTGACAATCGTATCATATTTGGCTGGATATATGACCTCCTCTGCATATGGCTCAATATTGTCATACATTCCTTTGCAAGCAAAGGTGCAGACAATAGCAGCAAGCAGAAATGAAAAGCCGCTGATTTTTCTAATCCTTTTTTTCATCTTTTATTTTATTTATGAGTGCATGATTATTGACGAATATTTAGTCTTGATAATATCATTAATCTTATTACACTCGGTTCAATCGTATAAATGAACTTTCTTTAACTCCGTATTTTATTGATGATAATAAGGTTTGTAAACAGTATTGAAATTATGTATTAAACTTATTTACATCTTATTTACATCCAGAATGGTTAATTACTTTTTCGACCAAAAAGTGTTATTTCGGACAGACAATTTGCATCCTCCAACGTATAGTTTCCATTAAAACTCTTTACAGCCTCATACCTAAACCATCGCGTTTTCTTGGTATACTTAGGGTCATCTGGATACATGTATGCCATGTCCCCTGCCTCTCCTTTCTTGACAAACTCTAATTCGCTAAGTCCTTGGGGAACTAATATTTTATGCTGAGATACAGGTTCCCAAGCCTTAGTCGCATCATCCCAGATATACATATTGTAAATCCCGACATTTTCATTTCGATAATACTGTCCCCTAGAAATATTTGCAAGTCCACCTGAATGTCGCTGAACGGTAATGATTCGGCTCAGTTCATAATAATCCCCCAAATCAATAATAAAATTCCATGGCATATTGCCATCTGCGATCCTTCCTGTTCGACCCCGGCTATTAGTATGCATAAAATTGAGGTTGTCACCCCTATCAATGATGTCATCGATAACATATCTGGACCGTCCTTCTAGGCCCTGGCCAAATCCCATCGGAATGCCCCCAATTGAATCATTGGCATTGGGTAGCAACCAAGCATTTTTCGGGATTTTGATATCCTCGAATAGAGAGAGGTTGCCTTTGTCAATAGTCTCTGTAACATTGCCATAGATATCTTCTACTCGTACTTTCACACCCACCTTTTCAGTTGAAGGCAATACCAAATCGTTAACGAATCGGCGATCAGTAGCTAGATTGGAAGAAAAGACAGTGGTAAGATTTCGGCTTACGCCATCCTGATTAAATGTAAAGTCCACATATACATTGATATTCTGTTGCAATTCATTTTCCCAATCCAAGAAAAAAGAACTAAATCCAGGTTTCACAGTAATAGAATTGGCAACTCTACTGAAAGCAGGCTCTAAAGGTTTGACCTTTACCTCCAAAGGTTCTGAGCGATTTCCCGCTCTATCAACCGCAAATAGCTGCACACTATACTCGTCTGTACTCGGGAGCCCATAGACATCCAAGGAATCTACAAAGTACGAAGCAGCAAATGTAAAAGATTTGCCCTTCGGATTTGTGTACACCGCCTCAACGCTCATCAAATCCTCATCCTTGGGCATATTGTAAAAAAACCTCGCACCACCATATAGTGGTGTAAATTTTCTTAACTCAATTTTCCCCGGAGGTGTGCCGTCATCGCTATTGGGTTTGAATCGATCACCTTCTTTGCATGAAAATAGAGACATCAAACCCAGAGCTATATATAAATAATTAAAAAATATGCATTTCATCTTTATGTGAATTAAATAGTGATTATCAGAAAACAAAACCGTTACCAACCTGGGTTTTGAATTAATTTCCCATTTGTGTTCATTTCATTCAAGCCGATAGGCCACAAGCAGTCCGTTATGGTAAATCTTCTTTCTTGCTTCACCTCTAGTACAAAAAATGTAGATCCTGTGGTGCCAGTATGTGTCCATCCCCATACTGGTGATGAGAATGATGATGGCGCGCGTTTATGTCGCAACATGTCCCAAAAATGGATTCCTTCAAATGCAAATTCAATGCTTCGCTCTTGTAGGATAATATCACGCAATCCCTCTTTCGTCTTGTGCTTATTAACAGATTTAGTCAACGATGCATCAGACCAAACAGCATCCAGATTTGGAATGCCAGCCCTATCCCGCACGCGATCTATTAGACTATATACTTCTTGTGAAGGTCCCGAATACTCATTCAGTGCTTCTGCTTTCATCAAATACAAATCAGCCATCCGAATAATAGGATAAGGAAATTTGATAGTCCTTTGCCAAGCTCCGGACTGAGATTCAGGGTGTACAAATTTCTGCGTGCCAATCCCAGTCGCGAGAAAATCCGTAGTGTGCTGGGAAGAATTGTAACCTCCATGGGAATTACCATAAAACATAGTGTTGATACGCACTGTATGAGCTCGCCAGTATCCAGCAGTAATACCGAGGTTGGCATAAAATCGAGGTTCCCGATTCATGTACAGTTTTATCGTCTCCGCACCGGGTTGCATATAGCCATTCCAATGTTCGTAATCAGCATCCAATGCACCAGGTGTCCTGATGATTTCGTGCTTATTGTTAAAGTCATATGTTAGATCTTCGTCTATCGGCAGACCATTTTCGGTATAATAGCGTTCGGCCATCTGATAGGTAGCCGCCATCCATTGCCAAGAATACGCAGGTGTATTGACCACACCATCTCCATAGCCCTCTGGAAGTCGAATATTAGAAGAGTGGGCCAGCTCCCCTTGCTCGTAGTAATTCAGATTCGAATTGCCCCAAATCAGCTCCTTATTCCAAGGATCGACGACGAGCATCCGCAAGTCATATAACTTCTGCATTCTATCCTTATTTGCCGTGAATGCCGGTCTATCATAAGTAAAAGGTTCCTTTTCATAGTGGTACAATGCCAATCCATTCGTTTCGCACAAAGCAATCGCCTCGTTGAGCGCATCAATAGCTGCCTTCCACTTTTCCTTATCCTCTGTCATCGAAAAAAATGGTTGCCCATCTTTATCCATAAAATCACCAAAATACTCTTGGTTACCGTTAAAGAACGGGCTGGCCCTGAAGACCAATACTCTCGCTTTAATAGACTTGGCTACAAGTTGATCAATCTGCCCGAGATTATTAGAAGTAGCTCGTTCGGCAAGATTAGGAATGGCCTCATTCATTAAAGCTAGCGCGTAGTCGAAACAATCTTCTACCTTTGATCGACTAAGGAATAGTTCTTCTTTAGTAGATTCCGGAGACGCAGTTGTCAGTGGCAGCACAATTGGTCCATAGCGCTGCACCAATAGAAATACAAAATACCCCTTTAAGAATTTGACCTGCGCTTTCCAATCAGCCTTTTCTTGATCAATCATATCTTTTACCTTATCAATATTGGCCAGAAAAATATCAGTCTGGCGTATTGCTTCATAAAGTGGCTTACCACCTTCAGTACCCGACCAATAACCTAGTTGGGGTGATGTCTGCGATTGCAATCCTCGCATGATACGGATAGCCCGTAGGTTAGAAACAGTACTATTCAAATCCAGTCGACCAATCCACTCATCACCCAACATCCAAGAGGTAACGTGAGTTCGCTCGTCATTAGGCAAATAGCTGTACACTTTTGCTAGCGCATTATAGGCATCCTCCTTCAGATTAAATATGTCTTCAAGCTTTAGCGTATTATCAGGCACTACATCCAGGAACTTAGTACAAGATCCTAAGAAGACTACTGTCGCTATTAATATATATCTTATCTTTTTCATTTTTTTTATCCTTTATTAATACGCTAATTGAATTCCTACGTTAAACCTCTTGTTTGGAGGGTATCCCAATCCATTTCTTCCCACTTCTGGATCCCAAAGTTTGAATGGGCTGAAGACAAATAGATTTTCCCCGCTGAAATAAATACGGCTTCCCTTACCAAATCCAAATCGTTTCAAATTTTTGGGGCTGAAGCCTAGCTCTAATGACTTGAGCCTAATGAATGATCCATCCCGTAACCACCAAGAGGATTGGCGAACATTATTTGCGATTGGTTCCGTAGATAAGCGCGGCCAAAAAGCGTGGATATTAGGATTGGTCTCACTCCAATAGTCTTCTGCTATAATTGATAGCGCATTTCTACGGTTGGCAAAAGGGGCTATACCATAAGAGCCATTACTAGGATTGGATTCTGCTGTGGAGTTAATAAAGAAGGATACATTCTTATTTCCCTGAAAGAAGAAGGAAAAATCAAACTCCTTATACCCCATAGACATCCCGAAACCGTACTGAATCTCCGGTACAGTGGGGTATCCCATCGAAATTCTATCGTTATCATTGATAATACCATCTCCATTAATATCCTTGTATTTGATATCACCAGCCATATATTCTCCAAAATCTTGTTTTGGAGAATTCTGTATTTCATATTCATCAACAAAAAGTCTTTCGGCCACAAGCCCCCACTGTTGGTTGAGGTTATGTCCAATCCGCTTCAAATAGGTATCAGAATAGTCTTTTTCATCAAGTTCAAGATATTTGTTCACAGCATAGGTAAAATTTGCCCTTCCAGAGAGCCAAAAATCAGTTCCAAAGAACTTTTGATAGTCCAATGAACCATCAAATCCCTGCGAACTTACCTTCCCAACGTTACCACTTATGCTAGCTTCCAAACCTGCAGAAGAAGGAAAATTCTCTCTTCTCATATAAATCTTACTTCTGACATCTTTAAAGAAATCTCCTTGAAACTTCAACGACTCTCCTAAGAAGTTCATTTCCAGACCTAAGTTCCATTTCTCAGATTGCTCCCAAGTAATATCCGGATTCGCATAGCGATTCACCGTATAGCCGTTGTATGAATTCATAAAACTGGTGCCCCAGCGATAGCCCGCTCCGCCTAATGAGATATCAGATAAATAGAAAAACCTACCAGATCTTCCATCAATAGCATCGTTCCCCACCAATCCCCATGTACCGCGCAATTTCAAGGTACTAATCGCCGGCTTAAGTGGCTCAAAGAAACTTTCATTCGAGATTAACCACCCTCCCCCGGCTGAAGGGAAAAATCCATATCTCCGTTGTCCCGTGAATTTTTCTGACCCGTTGAATCCATAAGCAAACTCTGCAAAATATTTATTGCTAAAATCATATGTCAAACGTCCCGAATTACCCATATTCCGCTCAGGTAATGTCTCGTAAATAGATTGACTATTTCCCGCAGTCAAGACCTTCTCTTCCATCATACCGACCGTCATAGCTCCCAAATTATGGTCTCCAAAGCTTCTATTCCAATTCAATCGAGCTTCAAAGTAGTAATGTCCATTCGCATCTCTTCCAGGAATCACATCTCCTAGATACGCTTGTCCAGTGGTTGGATTTAATGCATACAGACTATACTCTCCCGTAATCTGATTGTAGTTCTCCAAATCGTAGTAATAAGGTGAATAGCTTCTTGTTGCCGAGTATTTACTCCAGGTACTCACAGAGGCCTTACCCTGAATTTTTAAACCTTCTGTGAAAAATCCTAAATCCTGCGAAAGAGTGGCCTGTGCAACAATACTACTTTCATTCCGATCTTCATAGCCACGTACCATTTCGGCATACGGATTGGCTTTCAGTGCTCCTCCCGCATAGGTGTTACCGAACAAGATGTGTTCAGTAAATTCGTTTTTCGCATCTGGCGCATAATATGCAGGAAAATCAACGGGATTACTATTCATCACCATTCTGAAAATATTGCTAGCAGATTGAAATGGTCCGTTATATCGTTCAAATCGTCCCTGTATCCTTGTATCAAGAGTGGTTGTCTTGGTTAGTTTGAAAATCACATTAGACCGTATAAAAAATCGATTAATATTAATGTTGTTATTGAAATTGTTCTTATCGTCCACTTTCAAAAGACCAGTTTCCTTATCAAAACCACCGGATACGTAATATGTTGCAACTTGCCCTCCCCCATTAATATTGATATTAGCCTTGGTATTAGTTGTATAATTTTTCAGCAAGGTATTATACCAATCAATATTGGGGTAGATCATGGGATTCTCACCATCAATCGTGGATTGGATTTTCTGTTGGGAATAGTACGGTCCTAGAATAGGATCCCGAGTTAATCGAGCTTGATTGTACAGTTGCATGTATTGAACACCATCTACCATGTCAATCATTCGTGTGGGTGATGCTATGTTTACATCTACTCTAGCGTTTAGAGACACGGGGCCCTCTCGCCCGCCTTTCGTGGTCACCATGATAATACCATTAGCCCCCCTAGCTCCGTACAATACTGTTGCTGATGCATCCTTCAGTATAGAGAAGCTTTCGATATCATCTGGCTGCATCCGGGCCAAATTGTCTGTAGTAGACTCGAAACCGTCGATAAGGATCAAAGGTGATGTCTGATAACCAAAGGTTGTCACTCCTCTAATAAAGAATTGGGCATTGTCAGCCCCCGGTTCGCCTGAGGTCTGATAAGAAATGACTCCAGGTATTCTACCGGCAAAAGCACTTGTAAGATTGGACGCTGGGACCCTTAGATCAGAAGCTTTTACCGTGGTAATTGCACCAACAACACTAGACTTCTTTTGCGTTCCAAATGCGACAACGGTCACTTCTTCTAAGCTGCTTCCATCATCGTACATCAGAATTTCAATAATGTTACGCGCATCTACAACATAATCTACCGTTGTTTTACCGACAAAACTGAATTTCAAATTATCTCCAACACTGGCCTGGAGCTGAAATTCGCCGTTCGCATTACTTGATGTCACTGAGATTTTGTCCCTGAATACAGAAACTCCTTCAATCGGCTCTCCGTTAGTGGCATTTTTGACAACACCAGTAACTTGCTTTTGAGCGAGCGAAAAAAGAGGAATGGCAACAAACAACAAAAGAAGCCACAACTTTTCTTTGGTTTTTTCCATAGATTTAGATATAAGAATTAATAATTGGTTACTTTGAGCTGATAGGTTATTGGGGTATTGCGCGAATAAAGAAACCAGTAGAATTACAATAGACCTTAAAATATTTTAATAAAATAAAAATAGATGTTATAGGGCCTAAAAAATAATAAGTGGTTTGAAAATAGTATAGTGTCCTGTTAATATCAGCTTAATCGTTATACCAAATGACGGTTTAAAAATTTGCAAAAAACTACCAATTTGTATCATTTTCTTAACAAATCGTATCACATTCTTATTACAAAAAGGTTAGCTAGGGTTCTTAAAAAAGGTTTGCTTATCTACACAAGTTGTATTAACAGCAACTACCATGATATTAAATTGTGCTTAATCAACTGAAAATGAAAGGAAAATACTTTTAAATGGACGTTATAAAACGTCCATATCCGTTTAATACTTCCATTGCATATCTTCTAATTTGTCGGATTTTCATTTTTATCAATTAGCAGCTGCGTGCAAAGGAAAATACAGCGGGTTGGAAAGGGTATTGGGTATACCAAAATAGCTACTCGAGAGACGAGCAGCTATTGTAATTTACTTATATCTAAAAATCATCTGATGACGCCCTTTATGAGAAAAGCGCAACATAAACGGTAATCATCCTACCAGCTTCCTTTTAATTAAGAGGCTTAAGATTGACTTGATCCACCAATTTTCCCTGCTGATCCAATATCTTGAAGGTCCCTTCTGTATCTGTCAAGTCTACCCGCAACACATTATTGTTGGAATTGACAATAATCGGAAATTTAACCATTGCGGAGGTTGGCTTGATTATATGTCGATGCAAATGGCCAGATAGCATAATCTGTGTTCCCGCATCATTCAATATTGGAACAAATTTTTCGAGAATATCCTGCTCACCATGCCAACCTCCAAAGGGGGGCATATGACAAATTACGATTTTATATTTCGCATCCCTAAATGAAGGGTCTTGCACCGCTTGCGCTAACCACTCGGCTTGCTCGGTACGATAATTATCCATTTCGACGATACCACTATATTCAATATCTGTATCGGGCTTATCTTCACCGCAATCCAACACAATAACACCTGTATGGCCGTGCTTGAATTGATAATACAACTTTCCGGTAGGTGTTGGAAAATAGCGAGGGTATTCAATTGCAAATGGTCCGCGCGTTTCATGATTTCCTCGGGCATAAAACATGGGTTTTTCACTCGCAAATTTCTGGATAGCTAAGTCCATGAACCCAGTATACATCTGCTCCTCACTGAGCAGATTATCCACCATATCCCCATTAAAAATCACAAAATCACTAGTCTTCATATCCCCCAAGTCTAACAGCTTGTCCAACACTTCATTGCGACCGTGAATATCATTGACCACGGTAAAACGAGTTGAGCTTGCATTTCCTAACGTTCTAAAGGCAAGTGGTGCCTTCTTGTAGACATCGCTCGCAACTACTTTGCCATATTGTACATTGACCCCTTCATGCTTCAATACTTCCTGACTATAGACTCGATAACGATAACGCGTACCAGGTTTAAGATTACTCAAGGTCACCTGATGCAGTGTGCCAACCTTTTTAAATCCATAGGCAGATGCAAAAAACTTAGGTCGCTCTTTATGGTAGAAATGGCTTGAATCATCGGGAGCTAACTCCACCCAACCTGTGGCCGGCTTATTACTTGTCCAAATGATAGAGACCGATTGCTCGGTAAGCCCCTGTATAAAGGGCATGTGAGACAACTTAATAGACTCCTGTGCATAGACTTGAACACAAGTGAGTACTATCCAGTAGAGGACGTAGTATTTTAATTTACTATGTTTCATTAGCATAAATTTTATTTATATATATTAGACAGCATCTAACCTTATTTCCGGAGTTTAAAGCAGCTTATTTTGTTTACTTCAACTCCTAAAGGATCA
Source organism: Sphingobacteriaceae bacterium DW12 (assembly GCA_000783305.1). Lineage (GTDB taxonomy): Bacteria > Bacteroidota > Bacteroidia > Sphingobacteriales > Sphingobacteriaceae > Sphingobacterium. The sequence goes on from JROE01000002.1 coordinate 432,143, forward strand.
GAAAAAGGAATTAATAAAAAAAAGAGAATTTGTCAAGCAAAAATCTCTGTCGGAAAACAACTTCATCAACTAAAATTTAAAGTAATCAAACTATCCTCTGCCACAGTAATCCTCCGACATCCTTCAATACAATACTGGGTTAACTTTGGTTAAAGAAACGAAATTGATGCTAAATCTATATAAATATAATAGGATATCAAAATGAAACTGTGAGCTCGGCTTTGCAAAGCGAATTCGACGTCGGGACAAATGATAGCAATCTCAATCAATCTGACAGAAGCATCCAAAACACCAATGCATGTCCCGTCATTGGAAGAGATATTAAATGTATACTTCACTACCGTATACAACACAAAAAAAAGCCTCCCAAATACACAGGAGGCTTTCCATATACACTAAAAAACAAGTAATCCCTAACTATTCGACCCCTCCATCATTTCTGGCTTTTCTTCAATCTGCTTGCGCTTCATACGTTCACCATCATTCTTCCCCCTGAATCGACCTTCCATGCGCCTTCCCTTGCGGTCAGCTAATTTGTCATTCATAATTTTTTGTTGATCAGGTGTCAACAGCTTGATGAATCGCTCGCGATCGGATTTGATTTCCTTACGTCGCGCTACCTTCCGCTGTTTCTCCAACTCTCCTCTTTCTCTATTCTCTTTTGCCTGATTCAAATTGAACGCATAGACTTCTTTACGTTGCTTGTCTGTCAACTTTAAAACCTTGTCCAGTCTTTTTGTATGCGCTGTGGCAATCTCTTCTGGAGATTTATTTTCAAACCGTTGATGAACAGCTTTGCCACGGTGCCTCATTTCTTTCTTCGATAAGGGAGTATGCTCTTGAGCGGAGGCCAGGAGTCCCAATCCTAAGAACAAAGCCACGAATGATGCCATTTTTTTCATATTATCCTGATTTTAGTAAACGTTTTTCTTATTAATCCATTTACTACAATAGATACCAGAATAATGACAACGTTTAATCTACATTCGTTAAATTAGTGTTAAACTAAAGCGGAAGCTTGTCCAATATATCCCGAATCCGCCTATCAGAAGGCCTTGGCGCATTAGCATCCACTATACGACCTTGGTCATCCAACAAGATAAATCTTGGTATCTGTAAAATATTAAATGCCTTCGCCATCTGCTTATTGTTGGCTTCATCCAACCATACCTGCACACCTTCGAGTTTTTCTTTTTTCACGAAGTCCACCCATTTCTGTCGATCTTTTTGTCGATCGGTTGAAATACTGACAAAAACAACATTCTTATCCATATAATCATGTTCAAGCTTCTTCAAAGACGGGATTTCCGCTATACAAGGACCACACCATGTAGCCCACAAATCAATATAGATATACTTTCCCCGCCAACTCTCGAAGGTCAGCGTTGTACCTGTTGTATCCTGCAATATCACGGACGGCGCCGGATTGCCCTCTAGCATTCCTTCCATAGGCTGGTACTTTGCTTTCACCCTCTTTGCCAAATCCGGATAAGGCGATTTAGAGCCAAATTTCTCATACAACTTTCGTTTAAAATTGGACTGCAGTGCAAAGGCATAATACTCATAAAGTGCCCGATCGGAAATCCGATTTGCTACAAAATCGAAATAGTCACCTTTCGATCCCTTCTGTTTGAACGATTCTTTCAAATAGTAATCCAGAAAATAAAAATAAGCAATTCCTTTATCCGTTTTTGTATCATCGATTTTGACCGACTGCAGGAAATCATAATACCCATCTCCAGGATCAAAACTGTCATTACGATAAGTACGGCGCATGTTTGGATACAACATCTTTGCCATGATAGCATCTGCATAAATGGTCCACTCCGACACATGCCGTAGGTGTGTACTCATCTTATGATCTTTAGCGTACTTCTTAAAAAATTCCATTCGCTGACCTTCCCGCTCTTTTACATATCCTTCGTACTGTACAGGATCGAATTGCACGTACGCGAAATAATTTTTTAGGTGCTTGTCCTTATACTGATTGAACTGCCAATCTTCCACATTGAGGTAATAACTATCTGTATTATTCCTTCCAGTGATACGTAAGCTGTTTTGGATATCGCCCAGCGTTAATTGCACGTCTTGCTTTGCTTTGGGCATGAGGTAGAGAAATACCATCTCTGGGCGCTTGGTATTGGTTGTCATAGTTGTATCTTGGCCGTCGCCCTTTTTCAAGGTAAACTGCTCTTCTACTGGAGTAGACCCCAACATCAAGAAGGCTCGGGTTGGACCTGTGATCGACAGTTCGAATCGAAACTTCCCGTCTTCATCTATCTCCACATCTTGTGACCGCTGCGCACTGAGCAAGGCATATTCCTGATAGCTGACAGTAGCTTTACCTCCAGTCCAACCTGTAATCTTCCCAGTCACAACGGCCGCTCTATTCGTAGCATATACAGCTACACAAAAGAAAATCATGGATACCAGTGTTGTTATTTTTCTATACATGGTATTATCAAATTAAAAACATTATATACTATAAAGCAGGTCTAAAAAGCCAGCTTGATTTCATAAAACACGCCATTGCTTTCTTAATTTTCGCTCGCAATGACGCATTTTCAAATCTTCAGACCGTGTTATTGTCCCGTATACTTTGTACATCCTTATGCCGCTTCGACTTTAAGTGCACGTGCTCCTCCTTAATTCTGAGTTAGATTGGGATTTAGATTAATAGCCGACGTCGGTATCGGAAGATAAATTGCTTTCGATTGCCAAGTCGGCTTCAGCGCAGGTAAAATATCGTCTGCTCTTGTCTTACCTGCAGTACACGTTTCACTCGGCCATCTCCGCAAGTCGTACCAACGATGTCCCCATTCACCAAATAGTTCAACACGACGCTCTTGTTCGAATGCCTTCCGCACCGCTGCATCATTCGCTCCCAATGAGAGTGCCTCTAATCCTGCTCGCTCGCGTATGGTATTGATATCATCTTGGGCCTCACTGTATTTTTTAAGATTATAGCGCGCTTCAGCACGAATCAAGTACTGCTCACCCAAACGCAACACCATTGTATACTCAGCTGTAGGAGTTACCCCAAAGCGCACTTTATATTTATGTGGAAATTTATGGGTTACGCCAGCGGCTGTTGTAATCTTACCTACCCATTGTTCGTCCCGCTCGTCACCGCTTTCAAAGGCATCATACAAATAATTGGGTACCATACGAAATAAAACCGACCCGTTGACCAAATTGGCAGGGATTAATAAGAACCCTTCCCAAGTATTACGTCCTCCACCGGTATTCACAGCTTGGATTTGCCAAATAGCTTCCGTATTGTTTTTTTTGAAGATATCTTTTAATTCTCCTGTAGGCAATAGCTCATACTGGGGGTTATTGATAACCACTGTAGCCTCCTGCTCCGCTAAATCCCACTGTTTGTTATACAGATATGCTCTGGCCAGTAAGGCAGATGCCGCACCTTTGTTGGGTCGGATGCGTTCGCCTCCAGCGTCTACTTTTTCAGCATTGGGATACTTATCAAATAATTTAGCCTTTGCATCCTTGAGATCCTCAATGATGGAGGAGTATACCTCCGCCTGAGGGGTACGCGGCTTTACATTGTTTTCATTTACGTCGATTCCCAATATCAAGGGTACATCCCCAAAATTGTTGACCAAATAGAAATAACAGAAAGCCCGAATAAACTTAGCTTCTCCAATCAGTTGGTTCTTCACATTGACCGCTAGCCCTGTTGAAGCTTCCAGTCCAGCTATACACATATTGGCTTGTGCAATATATTGGTAAGGTTGCGTCCAAAGGGTACTCACATATTGATTGGAAGGCAATACTCCATTGTTCTTGAACTCATCAAAAGGTGCTGAGGCTATCGCATATGCAAATTCGTCGGCCTCCATAGCTGGGAGAATCATGGACAGAACATTAGCAAACTGATAGTTAAGTTGATTCATTCGTGAATATACCCCAGTTACCGATGCCGTTGCAATCTTGTCATCGGAAAAAGCCAATGCTGCAGGAGTTTCATCTCGAGGCTCTCCTACATCTAAATAGCTTTCACAAGCCGTAAGAGATAACCCCAATACACCAATCGTTATATATTTCAATATTTTCATGTCTAATCAAATTAATAAGTAAAACGAATACCTACCGTGTAATTCTTCAAAGGTGGCAAAGCACGGCCTTTTGTCTCTGGATCAAAACCATCGTACTTCGTAAACGTCAGCAAATTGTGTCCCTGGGCGTACAAACTTATACGCTGAGTCTTGAGTGCCGAAAGCAAAGAGGTAAAGTCATAGCTCACCATAACGTTCTTCAACCGAATATAAGAAGCATCTCCCCATAGCGCATCAGAGTGCCTGTAATAGGTATTGTAGCTCGAATAAGCTGGATCAGTAGAGTTTTGGGCGGCGCGAGGTATATCCGTGATATCACCTGGTTGTCTCCATCGATCGCGCATAGACACATCAAAATTGGTCATACTGCCCAACGCTACGGGCGCCGAATAACCAAAATTCAACTGCTCACCTTCCTGCTTCACAAATTGCAGTAAAAAACTTACATTCAGGTTTTTATAGGTCAAACTATTGTTCAATCCACCAAAAAACTTAGGCAGTCGGGTCCCTAACACATACATATCATCTAAGTCAGCACTCAATTCGCCATCCCCGTTTAGATCGGCAAATTGTGCTATGCCAGTTTGCGGGTCTACACCCGTAAATTTGTAACCAAACACAATGTCCATCGGATATCCAATCGAGTATCGACCTTTATCGTTCCCTGATTCCAATCCCGGATAAGACACCAATTCACTTTTGGAAACGGTCAGATTGGCTGAAGTATTCCATTCAAAATTTTGATTTTTCACGTTTACGGAACTCAGTTCAAATTCCCAACCTCTGTTTTCAACCACGCCTGGCAAATTAGCAGTATATCCTTCAAAACCAGTCTGAGGTGAAAGCAGATATAAAATCAATTGATTGTCCGATTTATTTAAATAACGATTAACATTTAAGGTCATCCTATTATCCAAGAAACCGAGCTCTGCTCCGAATTCTAGTTTACGTGTCGTTTCCCAACTGTACAAAGGATTGGCTACGCGCGTAGGGTATAATCCAGACACCCCTCCATATGCATAAGCAGGTGCACTCCAGGTATCCATAAAGCCGTAATTTCCAATCTGGTCGTTACCCGTTACGCCCCAGCTACTACGTAGTTTACCAAAGCTTAAGAAAGGTAATCCCTCTTTGACAAACGTCTCTTGTGAAAATACCCATGCACCACCTATAGAGCCAAAATTACCCACGCGGCGATCCGGTCCGAATCGCGACGAGCCGTCACGCCTAAAGGTACCGTTCAAAATGTATTTATTTTCCCAGTTATAAGTCGCACGAGCAAAGCCAGCCTGATATCTATACTTAGAATAGCGTAATCCATTCGAGCGAATATCCACTGCTGCATGAATATTGCTCAATTGGGTATCCGAACTAAAACCCTCTCCTATGAAATAAGTACCATCATTGACATTCTGCTGCCAAGTTGCTCCTGCCAAGAGCTCAAGGGTACCCCTGCTCAGTTGCAGACTGTATCGCGCCTGCGGCTCGATGCTATAGCTGCTATTAGTGCCATTGCCCAAGTAAGACATGGCCACTGAGCCTTGGTCCGGTTTGAAGCTAGTGCTCGGATACATCTGAATCTGATTTAGGGTAGCGTAATTATATCCCAAAGTGGCCGAGAGGTGCAAATCTTGAATCGGGCTGTAGCGTAATGTCGCACTACTTAATAATGTCTTGTTTCTGGTTTCGTGTTTACGCTGCAGCAATCCATACGGATTTTGAGTATTTCCATACCAATAAAGCGTCCCGTCCGGATTATAAATGGGCTGATTCGGCGACAGGTTGTAGTATTGGCTGAGGTCCGTCGCCAAGGCATTGTTAAGATCGCCCGTAAAATTGGCGGTGGCACTTGCCGAAAATTTACCATCTGCCGAATTATGATTGACACTCAGCATACCCGCTCCTTTTTTATAACCTTGATCGCCTGGTTGTACCGTGTTTTCGCTACGGATGGTTCCGCTCATCATGAAATTGGTCGACTCCGATCCGCCGGTAATCGAAACATTGGCCTCCGTCAATTTGGAGCTTCCGCCAAATAGTTCCTTCTGCCAGTTTTGATCGGTATTCGCATCCCACTCGCTCAAATCGGGAACATCTGCACCTATAACTACGTTTGAATTTTTAAAAGCCTCTCTTCGCAATTCCAGGTACTCTGCGGTACTTAGCATATCTACCATATTCGTGACTTTCCCTCCACCCGTGTATGCATTGAAATTAACGCGAGTATTTCCGGTCTTTCCTTTTTTAGTGGTAATCAAAATAACACCATTCGCACCACGGGAGCCGTAGATAGCCGTAGCATCCGCATCCTTCAGTACATCGATTCGCTCGATATCGCCGGGATTGATTCCCGCTATTGGACTTTGTTGTCCATTATCCCCCGAAAACATATTTAGTGATTCCGAAATGAACGGCACTCCATCCACGATATACAAGGGAGAATTATTAGCTGCAATCGAGTTCAGACCACGCAGCCGAACGTTGAACGAAGAGCCAGGCAAACCATTGCTTGAACTGATATCCAAACCAGCGATACGACCTTGCAAAGCTTCTAATGGATTGTTAACGGGTGCACGAGATATCTCTTCACTTGTGATACTCGATGTAGATCCCGTACTCACCCGCTTGCTACTGGTACCATAGGCAATCACAGTCACTACATCTAGGTTTCCAAAATCCTGCTCCAGCATAATCTCCGACACACTGGCCGTCAGTTGGATTTCCTTTGTTTTATACCCCACGTACGAAATCACCAATGTAGGCTGTACATCCACCGCCACGGAAAATGCACCGCTTTGGTCTGTGGAAGTCACCCGATTAGCCCCCTTTATACGGATAGTTACACCGGCTAGAGGTTTCCCGTTCTCATCTAGGATGCGGACTTGACGCTCCTGCTGTGCTACAGTCTTCAATGTTTCAGGTTGTCCAACTTTTGTATTTGGCTCGCCCTTACGTTTAATAATAACCGTCTTGCCTACTTGTTGGTAAGCCAGTCCTGTATTCCCCAATAGGTCTTCGAGTATCCTGGCTACATTGGTGCTGCTCTTGCCCACCTCTGCTTGTTTGTAATTATTGATGTCATTACTTACATATGTAAATCGAATTTCAGTCTGCTTTTGCAGTTGCTTCAAGGCCTCTTTCAACGTAATCGTACCAGTAGGCAATGAAGCCTTTATCTCCGCGAGATTCTGAGCCGATGACTCGGCTGCCACCACCGTAGCAAACCAAGTCAATAATAGGGCTAGTGAGGATATTTTCATTAATAATCTCCTATTGCACTCTTTTAGTTTTAAATGCATAATTTTGATAATGATTTAGTATTCCGTAATCAGTTTATTAGATCGATAAGCCATCCTCGGGGTCCAGCCAGGATGGCTCTACTTATTTTCGTATTTCTTAGTACATAGGCATTGTTAGCGTTAGGGGTAGGTTAAAAAATCACATAATTATTATCACTCTTTTTAAAGTCGGTATCCGTTAATGTCGTCAATATCTCCAGCACTGCTGTCGGTTCCATATTCTTTTCAACCGACAGTGTTATCATCTTCTTATCCAAATCTTTTCGTTGCAATTGGATTGAGATTCCAAAATGTCTTTCCAGGTCTGTCACTATCGTCGCAATCTCCTCATCTTCATAATCCAAATAGCCCACCGTCCAATTACCCGCCACTTTACTCTGTAACGTCCTCTCTATTATTGACTCTGTGACTAGACTTCCTAAGACAGACACACGCAATTCCTCGCCTTTTGTCAAGGTGGCCAATCTTCTATCCTGCTTGGTCACCATCACCTTGCCTGTCTTGACCGTCACCAAAATATCCTTCATCTCAGGGTAGGCTTTCACATTAAACTTGGTACCTAGCACCTTGGTGCTCACATCACCTGTATGCACGATAAAAGGCCAGTCCTCCGCTCGTTCGATTTCAAAATAGGCCTCCCCCACCAGCGTCACCTCCCGCGCTTGTCCTTTTTTGAATTCTTGTGGATATTCCAATCTAGAAGACGAGTTGATCCATACTTTGCTCCCATCCGCCAACGTCAATACCTTATTTTCATCGCCTGCAACCTGTTTGATGACCAGTACCTGCTCTTTTGGTTCATAGGTTCGTCTCCCTTGTCCGTAGAAAAACCCCACCAACAACAACGCCGCAGCGCTGGCTACCGCCGCATATAATCGCCATCTTCGCCCCTTTTCCTTAACATTTGTTTCTACAGGCATGCCAGATTGACCAGTAGCCCAATCCTGGAGATCCAGCAATTGACCATCGCCATTGACATACGTCAAGGAGGGATCCTGTCGTTTCAAGTCATCATACAGTTCCTTAATCAGCTCTGCTATTTCCGTATCGTATTTGGCAGATTGGATGACAGCAAATAGCTCATCCAATTCTTCTCGACTCGATTTGTTGTAAAAATATTGTTTCAGTAAATAGTTAATTCGTGCTTTCATACATCAATCTATTATATAAAGACGTAGCTCACGAAGATGTGTCCTATTCCCTTTTAAAAAAATATCGTTCTCTTTTCCAAGTAAAATATCTGCTATATGAGCGCACACGATTGCAATTCATCAGTATTTTAGCTAAATTTGTAATACTCAATACAATCCCTAACCCTGACGTGAAAGCGAGTTTACATGCAAATGTGTAGATTTTGCCAACCATATTTTTTATTAAGAGATGAAGAGAAAAGATGTAGAAGGCAGACATTTCGATAAGAAATCAGAAGATGATTCGTTGCGCCTACTCTTTCACGACCTCTTCGTTTCCTACGAAAAATCCCTTTTCAAATTGGCTTTGAACTTGAGTAAAGATCCGCAGGTAGCCCATGACATCGTGCATGATGTCTTTATGAAATTGTGGGAAATCCGGTTTCAGTTGCGCGAAATTAAATCCGTCGAATCCTACCTCTTTATACTAACCCGCAATAAGGTCATGGATTACCTCCGCAAGGTATCCTCAGATGCCAAACTCAAACAAGCCATTTGGGATTCTATGCAAAATATTGTCGTTCATCCTACCGCGATAGAGGACAAAGAATTCCGCGAACAACTCCAATTAGCTATAGAACAACTTCCTCCGCAGCGCAAAGCAATTTACCTAATGAGAGATGAAGGTCACAACTATGAAGAGATTGCAGCTGAGCTCAATATCTCACGCCATACCGTCAAAAATCAAATCAGCTCTGCTTTAAAGTCCATCCGCAAGCTCATTGAAAATTTTCATTTATTTTGAATTTGAAAATCGAAACAATAGACTCATGAATATCATTTTCATTGTGTAGATTGGTTCCAAAATTAAATCAGAATGAATCCTCCACCACCAATCATGAAAATTAAGCACGACCGAAAAGCTATTCTAAAAAAATACACAAACGATATCCTTATTCCATTGGACTTTCATGATCGACTAGCTCCTGCAGTGATGGGATTATCCCAATTCTTATTTGACCTCCTAGAGGTGGACACTAACGATAGGGAGACACAGCAACATCATATTACCCAAAATGGCAATGCCATCGGTCCATTATGGGCTGCGCTATGCAGTCGGGAGGTACTTCGTACACAGCGCTTTATAAAAGGGCTACACGAAGCTATTCAAACCTGTCTAAATGGGAGGGAAACACCAGTACAGGTACTTTATGCAGGGACCGGACCTTTTGCTACACTGGCTATTCCCTTGATGACACAGTATACGCCATCACAACTGCAATTTACACTATTGGAGATTAACCCAATAAGTTTTGTAAAAATGCAAGAGTGTATATCCGAGCTAGGGCTCGAATCATATATAGCGGCCTATCACTGCTGTGATGCTAGCACGTGGGAAGTAGAGAATAAGCAGATAGACATTGTCGTGAGCGAGACAATGTATAATGGCCTATATCGAGAACCACAAGTCAGCATCATGCTCAACTTACTTTCGCAACTTCCGCCTACTTGTATTGCCATCCCACAGCTGATTCAGATAGACCTAGTCGCCCAAGAACATCACTCCCTCCCGTTACAATCCCTTTCATCACTCATGACACTCGACCGCACATATATGGAAGATATTATTAGGCACTCGGCGCAGGCTCAATGGCAATTTCCATCAGTACGAGTACAGATATCCAATAATCCAAAAGTCAAACTTTTTCTTCAAACAAACATACAGATATATGGCAACCAAAAGCTTGGGTTAAATGATTCAAGCTTAAATCTATTACGACAATTTAAAATACCTGCGACCTGTTTGGGACACAACATCAATATTCAATATCAAATCAGTGAAATTCCCCAATTTGTATTCTCGAATGACATCCATTTAGAACCAACTATACAATAATCTAGAGGACATCCTACCTACATTCTTATGAAGCACCAAGAGATATTGCCCACCCCAAAACTAACTCCTTATATCCATTCCTTTTGGGAATTAAAGGGAGAACCACATGATAATCAATGGGAGCGCATATTTCCAGACGGATGCCCTGGAATAGTACTCAATATTGGAGCATCATTCCATACAGATAATGGGAAGATCGTAATGGACCATGGCAAGACTTATGTCGTAGGTGCGATGACTTCGTTCAAGGACAGCTTTATTAATACTGACACGCACTTATTAGGCGTATGTCTGAAGCCAACAGCTTTTTCAAATTTCTATAAATACGTACCTCAGCACGAATTGATAAATAGTACAGTTCAATTTGACAAAGCCTATTCCTTTGACCTCGAAAAAATCAAAAAAGTTCCCACAGACTATCTCAATAGCTTTTTTATAGACAGAATCAGGATGTCCAATAAACCACTTACAACCGTTATCGCCAATATCCACCACTGCAAGGGCCAAATTAGCATATATGAACTGGCAAAACAAAATCATATGACAGTGCGACAGTTGGAAAGAAATTTCAAAATCCATATAGGTACTACACCTAAAGAATACGCAAGGATTGTTCGCTTTCAATCTGCGCTTACGCTAATGACAACCCCTCACCAACAGAAAAGCTTATCAGATATTGCCTTTGAATGTGGCTTCTTTGATCAGGCACACCTCGCCAATGAGGTCAAGCACCACACTGGGCTTACACCTTCCCAATTTTGACTTTGTCGCATTCTTCCAAAAGATATACAAATACAGAACCTATTTTTGTCAAAATCATTTTAAATAAACCCCGAGGTATTAATAATTTGGGTATACATAGCAAATATTATCAACTCGAGCTCTAATTAACAACAGAGAACAAAATAAAAATAGGATGAAAAAAGTAATTTTGAATTTAGCGGTGACTCTAGACGGATTCATCGAAGGTAGCAATGGCGAGGTAGATTGGTGTATAATGGATGAGGATATGGACTTCAATGCTTTTATCGAAAGTATAGATACCATGTTTTACGGAAGGGTGAGCTATGATAGTTGGGGAAATTTTCAACCCGAGGGGGATACAAGTCCGACTGAGCTTGCTATGTGGCAAGCCATACACTCCAAAAATAAATATGTTTTCTCTAGTCAAAATAGACAAGATGAAAATGCAACATTCATCAATACAAACATTGCAGACACCATCGCCCAAATCAAACAGCAAGCAGGTAAGGACATCTGGCTATATGGCGGGGCCAACCTTATTAAGACATTTATTCAATTGGCCCTTATTGACGTCTACAAGATATCCGTACACCCGGTAGTCTTAGGCAAAGGTAAGCCACTATTTGAAGACATACAAAAACGGATCGGACTAAAACTAATGGGCACCAGAATTTTTAAATCTGGAGTTATAGAGATCACCTACGAACCTGAAAATTAAATATCTAGCACAGCCTTCCCATATCATTCGAAGGCTGTGTCTGTTAGTACACCAGATTTCTGCTGATATACCCCCTCTTGTAGATATCCTTATTGCGATAGCATTTCGATAGGCATTTACCTCGCTGTGTGAGATGTTTTCAGTAATCTTTCTCGAGATTACTAATACCCATTTATAAAGTGCTCACAAACTGTATATACCTTGAAGAGCCAAAATATTGACTTAAGCCACTAGACTAATTACTGTAAAAGTTCAAAATTGTATTTCGATGAAGAATTTTAGACGATCTTAACGTCATTTAGTTTGCTGATATTTGTTACAGAGCTACCTCCAGATATTAATATTTTATTCACTTAATGAATGTCCAAAACATCTCTTTTCAGAACGCACGATAAAGAAACTAAAAGAAATAAAAGAAAAGAAGACGAAAGCAATGTGATATTTGAAAAGGTATTTGTATAGCCAATCATTTTCGATTATATTTGGTTGACCATTGTATCAACTTGACTCGAAACACAACTTATTCTTTTATTAAACTGGACTTAACCCCGATTTAATAACAAGACCTTACCTTTATAAAGACTAATTGCTTAGTATGCCAGACAATACCCTAATATATCAAACTAATATACATTTACGAAACGGCGATCATGACTCTTTTATGGATGTGTACAATCAGTATGCGAAGATGTTATATCATTTTTTAAAAAAATATATTCAAGATTCCCATACTGTCGATGACATGGTACACGATACATTTTTTAATCTGTGGCGATCCAGAGAACGTATTGAATTGACACGACCTATTCAAAACTATCTATTCCGCATTGCGCGGAATGTAGTTTACGACGAACTAAAGAAGCAGATAAGACAATCAGATGCGATGCTTACCTTAAAGTACGAAGGCGAGCTAAGGGCGACAGCATATAGCGTTGATAACGCTATACTTGAAAATGAATACGATGCAATTTATGATTTAGCAATCAACAGACTTCCACCACAACGCAAAAAAATATTCAGAATGCACCGAGAGGAAGGACTAAGTCATAAAGAAATTGCAGAATTTCTCGATATATCTCCCAACACAGTAAAAGAACATATGTCTTTAGCCATGAAATCCATCAAAGATTACATTGCTAAAGACCATGATATGATACTAAAACTTTGGATTGTCTACATCCTCATTGGCAGGTCTTAGCCTTCCCTACTGCTTCATCTCGCCATAATACATACAAAGGACGATTAATTGACTGTAAATGTTGCCATCACTGGGAAATGATCGGACTCTTTGTTGGCCCAGTTATATACACTATATAGTTTAGTCGTGAATGCAGTCAGTGGAGCGTACATAATATAGTCAATTGTGCGGTTTGGATTATCCGTTGGAAAGGTAAACTGACTACAATTACTATTGAGGCACCCCAAAGCAAAATGAGTACGTAATATGTTAATTGGATTAGATGTCGGTAATGCATTAAAATCTGACCCCACAATAACTGGTCTATCAAAGGATTTAGCCAGTGCCACAAAATCACTAGCCTGTTTTACACGATTTCTTTCGTCACCAAGATGATCAAAATGGGTGCTTATGAAGTAAAAATTCTTGTCAGACTTTTCGACTAGCACTCGTGCAACTGACCGCCTTTCACCTCCTAAAGCTGGGTCCACTTCCAAATTAAATGCTTTTTTCTCTTTTACGGGCAGTTTGGACAACACAGCATCCCCATACTCTCCCCCGTAAACATCAATCGCTTTCGCAAAAAAGTAATCCATTCCTGTCAAAGCAGCTAATTCTTTAGCAACATCACCATTTTTTGCGTTTCGAGTAGTAAACTTATCCACTTCTTGCAAGGCAACTAAATCAGGATCAGCCCTTTTAATAACTTCTGCAATCTGCGTTAAATCTGGAATCCCTCCGCTTCTCGCCCCATAAATATTGTATGTCATGACCTTCACTGTGATATCTTCTTCTTTAGGAGGTTCAACTTGAGGCTCGTGAGTTGAGCTCTTGCCACAAGAATAAAGAATGAGTATAAGTATAAGTGCTTTTGTAATTTTCATATGATATTAATTTTTAACAGAGGCTGTAGTTTGCCAACTACAGCCTCAAAGTTATTGATTTTAGAAAGCAACCAATTCTGCAATAGCTGTAGTGTCTCCATTGCCCGCACTGCTCAACACCGTCACCTTAAAGTAACGGCACACAAGGCTCTTCTCAAAATACATCGTAGCAGAAGTATCCTCAGAAGATGCAGCAATTGAATAGAGTCCTGCATCACGCCATGATGTCCCATCATCGCTGACTTCTATACGAACATTCTTAGGAAATAGATAAGCGTTACTAGCACCTCGTCGACCAAACAGTGTAATCCCATGAAGCAGGTGTTCCATATGCATATCGATGGTTACATAATGCGGATGAGGGGGACGCCAATTGTTTACTCTTCTATATGTCGAAAGCCAACAAGTCGATACATCACCATCGATACAATAGGGAGCCCTACCTCCAATTGCGTCATAATCATCATCGGAAAAATCATGGACAGTCCAACCTGTCAAGGGTATCGGTACAAATGGGTTCGTTTCATAAAAACCATTCACTATAAAATAGGTTGTTTCCAATCCGTCTGCAACAGGAATGTTTGGTTGCACACTATTAATATGAATAGGGATAAGATAGCTCTTCGTACCTGCTAGTTTCAAGGCATTTATCTCTAAAGCTGTTGAATTACTACCGGCATGCCCAGCCGCAATTGTCACGCTAGGTGAAGTCATCCTATAACTGTCCTGAGGAGGCAACTCATAGTTAGTATTATTCTGTTCATTGTATGCAGTGATGATAGCTTGATCGATCTGAAAACCTACTTCTATATTCTGAGTAGCCAAGTCAAGTCCGCCATATCCCGCTCCAAAAGGCAGACTCACCCATTCATCTTTAATGGGCAGAGATTTATTAACGACCCCATTACTCGCCAATTGCATAAATACTTTTGAATACGATTGGGAATTTTCGATCGGATATTCCGGCTTTTTACAACTTCCTAAAAAAATAAGGATTGCCAAACAAAGAAGGCCCAGCGCCTTTGCGGCATCCAGGATATGTTGATTGATATTAAACTGCATAAATGTAATTTTTAGTATTTTACGATATCTTTTCATTACCACCCTGGGTTTTGCACAAGATTTATATTTCTCTGTATCTCCGTCTGTGGAATGGGAAAGAAATAGAAGCTTTTACGGAATACCCTGTTTTCGAAACGTGTCCGCTTAAAGAACGCTAGATCCGTATTAGAGGTCCCGCCCTCTGCATTCATCCCGTAAAATGGGCCCGAATCTGTCTGTTCGGCAATTTTCCAACGACGGGTATCAAAATACCTCAAATGCTCCATCGTCAGCTCAATTCTACGCTCTGCACGAATGTGTGTGCGCATATCATTTTGAGGTAAGCCTGCAGCTAATGCCGGAATTCCTCCACGTTCGCGAATCTGATTTAAGTATTTCAAAATATCTGGATGATCGGGGGTAACCTCGTTCAATGCCTCCACGTAGTTCAACAAAATTTCAGCATATCGCATCATAACATAGGGTCTTGCGACATTATTCTGTGTTGGATGATAGGTCGGAGAGATATTTTTACGAAACAAATAACCAGTCTCTGTATAATCATGCGAGCCTCCTTTACCAGATTCACCTGTATAATAGAGACCTACCTCTCTGACACCAAGGCTGGATGTTGTATTAATCCAATCACTGCCACTATAAGTTATCGTTGCATAAAACCTTGGTTCACGGTTAACGTACATATTGAAGGTATTTTTTTGACGTGTAGCACCAGGAGCCATGAAATTAACAAAACCTATTTCAGAATAACCGCTTGCAGAATTGATAACTGGATTTCCATCTGCAGTATAACTTGTAATTGGAGCCTCACCGTTGACCATCCTGTAGGTGTCTATCAATTGTTGTGTGGGTCCCATTGAAGCATATCCCCCTGCCAAACGAGGAGTACTTGAACGCTGATAGCTTCCTAAAGAATTACTGTTGCGAGCCAATATCCATTCGATATTCCAAGAATCCAAAAAGACATCACGGTAAGACAGAAAGGCATCAATACTACCATTGGTCTTTAATTTCTTGTAAAGGCCAAGTTTACCAGACGACTCCGCATAATCGATAACAGCCTTAGCCGCTTCAGCGGCTTTAGTCCATTTAGAGACTTCAGCTGTCGCATTAAAAAGAGATGTGCCATCTACATTCGTGAACCCCCTATAATCCGGATTTCCGTTTACCAATGGACTTGCAGCATACAGGAGTACTTTGCTCTTAATAGCTCTACATAATACTTTGCTAGCTCTCCCCATATCATTTTCCAATACATTATCTCCATAATAATGTTCGACATCCAAGTCAGCCTCTGCTTGATTCAGCTCAGATACAATATAATCTACACACTCATCATAAGAACTTCTAGCTTTTTGCATCGTAGGATCGGTCAGCGGAAGATCTGGATTGATTTCTTCGTCACCAATAATTATGAAAGGACCATATTGTTTTAAAATCTCCGCATAGAAAAATGCCCGTAAAAATCGTGCTTCAGCCTTACGTCTTTTAATAAGAGCAACTCCTTCCCTCTCCTTCATAATCTCTACATTACCATCAATATTATTCATAAATGTGGTCGCTGTACGGATTCCTTTATAATAATGATCCCAAAAATTCCAATAATTGGATGATGCATTCCAGTTACCAAGATTTACTCGAAAAGGGTTATTTCGTTGCGATACGTCATTGTCATCAGAAAGTACGTCCCAGGGTGTATCGTTGGTACGATGTGATTCGTCGCGTATGTGGTTGTAGGTATTCGCTAACCAAGATTCGGACAGGTCTCTGCGATTAAAGACTTCTTCCAAAGTCAATCGATCATCGGGTACCTGATCTAAAAAATCCTTGTAACAAGAGATATTTAAGGTGAGAATCGTTGCTATAAACAATGATTTTGTTAAAAAACTATATTTGAATTTCATAATTAGCATATTAAAAATTAACATTCAATCCCAGAGAGTATGTCTTGACATTAGGATAACGTGTACCGCGCCCGTCTCCTAATTCCACATCCCAAAATTTAAAAGGACTCCAAGTAAATAAGTTATACCCTGCAAAAAAGATATTAGCATTTGATATTTTCACAGGTTGAAGTAGATTAGAAGGAAGTTGGTACGTCAGCTGGAGATCTTTCAAACGAATATATCGCCCATTCTTAACCCACCAAGTACTGGTAGCATAGTTGCTATTCGGGCTTCCATCAGATAATCTAGGATAAAAAGCATCCTGGCGAGGGTTGTCAATAGTCCAACGATCTTCAATATTACTCAACAGATTACCTCTACTCATGGAGACCGAAAATGGCATCATACCTTCGCCGTTCATTAAGACATCCACATTGCCTACCCCCTGGAATAAAGTCGATAACGACAAGCTCTTGTAGCTGAAAGAGAAACCTAAGCCATATACCAATTCTGGAATAGTACCATATCCCATAGGCATGCGATCAAAATCATCTATCTTCCCATCACCGTTCACATCTTGAAATTTAATATCTCCTGGTTTAACAATACCAGGATGCAATGGTCCATTGTTAATCTCGTCTTCAGATTCAAAAAGTCCAAGTGCCACAAGGCCCCAGCGTTGACTTAGTTTTTTTCCTTTTGCATCTAACCATGGATATAAGGGGGCTGGTTGATCATTCTCGACTACCTTATTCCTATTGTAGGTCACGTTTCCAAGAATTTGAAAAGAAAAGTCGGTAAACTTTTTATTCCAGGTCAAAGAAGCATCAAATCCTTTGTTATCAATAATTCCTAAGTTTCCGAATGGAGCACTCTGTAATCCTACATAACTAGGCACATTTCCTCTTCTTAGAAAGATACCTTCCCTTCGTTCCTTAAAAAAATCCAACTGAAAGTTCAATTCATTATTTACAGTCTGTAAATCAAAGCCAAGATTGCTCTTCAACGAAGTTTCCCAAGTCACATTCACACCATATTCTCCGATGTTATATCCATCAAAAGTATTTCCCCTATCTTTTCCAAAGCTGTATCCAGTCCCTGGCTTAATCGTGGAAATATAGGCGAACCGGAGTTCGGATTCTCCACTTAGAATTTTACTGCTCCCGACTTTACCATGTGAAAAACGAATCTTAGCTAGTTGAAACTTATCTTTGAGACCTTCAAAAAACTTCTCTTCGCTTAGCACCCATGCTACCCCCATCGAAGGAAAGAAGCCAAATCGATTTTGAGGAGCGAAGTTTTCTGATCCATTATATCCAAAATTTACCTCGGCAAAATATCTGTCGTCATAACTATACGTTCCCCGACCTGAAACTCCTAAAAAGCGATAAGGAAGAGAGGTAATCAAATCACCTGCTTGTGAATTCAACATATCGCTTTTGTTAAAGAGCACCATACCTGTTGTCGTATGTTTTCCAAAATCACGTTTATAATTAAGGGCCCCTTCAAGATATATAGTACGCTCCCCCTGACTACTTCTTGCAAACTTAAGGAAGCGTTCTCCAACATAAGTTTGTTCGTATTGCATCTCTCCATTTTCGTCTCGACCAATGGCTAAAAAGGAATCTGGTCTCTTCGTACGGCGCATGCTAGTATAATTGTAAACGTCAAAAGAAAACATCGCAGTGGCCGAAAGCCCCTTTGTGATAAATGGCAAATCCTGTGTGGCGCGAAGATTGGAGAACAACTGGTTTCTCCATTGGTTGGCGTATCCCGTTTGCGTCAAGTGTGCGTAGGGATTAACCAATCCTCCTGCTCGTTGATCAGGAATGGTTCCATTTTCAAAAACAATAGGATGAATCACTGGAGTGACTATCCAAGCATTCGCAAAAATATCACCCTGACCTGTAGCCGGGTAATTTGCATTAGCCAAATGTCCTTGAACACCCAACTCTATTTTTGTAAGTGTAGAAGGCTGTAAGGTTAGATTGGAAGTCAAGTTATATCGTTTATAACCGACCTGCTGATTATAATTGACCAAGTCATCTTGCTTATACAATCCCACCTCATCAAAATAACTCAGACCTACGTAATAAGTCGCACGATCGGAACCTCCATTTATATTGAGGTTACCCCTTCTCTGATGACCAAATTTATTGAACAGAGCGCCCATCCAGTCAACATTCGGATATAGATAGGGATCCTCTCCACTAGCTGTTTTCTGAATTCGCTCCTCACTATAAATAGGTGCTGCTCCCCTGTTCGTCAACGCTTCATTAGACATATGCATATAGGTCAATCCGTCAGCAAATTCAGGAAGTTTGGTAAACTGAGTAAGCCCCTCATAATACCTAAAATTGAATTTTGGACGTCCGGAACTCCCTCGCTTTGTCTTAATAATTACAACACCATTTGCCCCACGAACGCCATATACTGCAGTAGACGCCGCATCTTTGAGCACTGTAAAGCTTTCAATATCCTCAGGGTCTACATTTTGCATATTCCGAGGTGTCCCATCTACCAATACCAAGGGAGCACTTAACCCCTGACTGAAAGTGGAAATTCCCCTTATCCAAATCCCCGCATCATCAAACCCTGGCTCTCCCGTCCGTTGCACCGCTACAACACCTGCAATACGACCTGCTAATGCATTGGTCAAATTAGCAACGGGCACTTGCAGACTTTTGGCTTCAACAGTAGATTGGGCTCCCACCAGACTTATTTTCTTCTGGGTACCAAAGCCTACTACTACAACTTCATCCAATCCCGCAGCCGTTTCCTCTAGGATCACTTCAAGAGATCGTTGGTTTGTCAACTTGATTTCCGTTGGTCTGTACCCTACACTTTGGAAGACTAATGTTGAAGAAACCGGCACTGCTAAAATAAACTTACCATTGATATCGGTTGTCGTTCCTACACTAGGTTTGTCCTTCAAGATTACGGTGACTCCAGCCAAAGATTCACCTGAAGAGTTGGTAACAATTCCTGTCACTTCTTGTTGTTGGACTGCTGCCTCATTTCTTAAAGGCTGCTTCTTTAGAATCCTGACAAAATCATGTCTGACTTCAAAGGTCATGTTATGCGCACTTAACAGGTCTTTGAGAACAGATTCCGCCGACTTTCGCCCTTTATATTTTACACGTACATTTAAGTATTTTTCTTCATTATTATACGCTAATGGAATATAGAATTTGGTCTGTAACTGTTCGAAAGCCGATCGCAGGCTAACATTATCAAAATTGACATTTATGGTCTTTTTTAGCTCTTTTTGACCGTAGCTTTCATTGCTAGCCATGACGATACAGGTCGTAAGAAGAAGACACCCAAGCATACATGAGATACGCATAATCCGAGGGAGGTTAGGAAAATAATAAATACGTCTTTTTTTTTGCATCTTTGCAATAATTAATAAAGGTTAAAACTTTGTTATTGAGCATGCTGTATATCAATAAGTTTCTCAGGCCAACTGATCTCAGCATCTTAGAAAAACCAGGAGTGCCTAGCACTTCTGGGCTTTTTTAGGCATTTAAACTACTTTTTCATAATCTGCCATATTTTATTCTTTTCATCTCTAATTAATTTAGCATCACATAGCTCAGCTAGCGTCGTGACAACCTGCTTCAAATTCTTATCTCTAAACGTGATTGTAATTTTTGAATTGGAAATATTTGAGGAGAGCCATATAGAGTCCCCATAAAATCGATATGCTTTTTTAGCCACTTGAGATAAGGATTCGTTCAGATGGACCAATTCATTGTCATGCCAGTTCTTGCTATTAAAATCAAAGACGGATAATCTATTGTTTACCAATATCGCCTTTTGCCCTTTTGTTAGGATAACATTGTCATTTGCATACGTGTCAATGAGTGTTTGAAATTGAGATAAATCACTGAAGTTATCAGACGATGACTGTAGATTATTCTCGGATATTGCATAAACATTCACTTTTCCAGAATTAACCTCAATAGCATTCTCGATATCAGTATCTATATTAAAGGAAGTGCCCACAACCTTGGTCACAAAATCTTGCGAAATAATATAAAATGGTTTTTCGGTGCTCTTGGCAATCTTAAAAAAAGCTTCTCCTTTAAGCTTCACCATTCGTATATTTTCTAATTTCTCGCTAGAATAATGAACGGTAGAATTTCCATTTAGCAGAATAGAACTTCCATCATCTAAAGTTATTTGTTTTCGTTCACCATAGGCTGTCTTAACGTGCTTCCAGGTGATGCCCGTACTACTTTTTTGGTAGAAATAGCCCAGGTAAATAAATCCAACAATTGCAACAATACTGGCTATCGTCAAATACCTATATAATAGATGTCGTCGACTTCGTGATATAGCCATTGCTTTATCTTTTTTGATACTAGACAAGAGCCTCTTACCCACGTCTTCTTTCCGGGGATAAGCCTCTAGTCGATCGGAGACTTTCAAAAATTCATCGAATGATTTCTTAGTCGCAACAAACAACTCTTTGGTATACTCCCTGTTTTCAAGTAAGTATTTTAATCGTTCTAACTCGGCAGAAGTGATATTCTTTGATTCTAATTTGCCAATCAACTTTGACAGTTCTTCCTGTATCATATCTTACTAATACGCTAAAGATTAATGATGGTAGGGGTGCTAAATAAAAAAAACACATATCACACTAAATCACAGCGAGTTATTTTTTCAACTCTAAATAAGAGACGTCTTTGAATCGAAAAATTCATCATAAACAAAATGAATTAAATTATTTGATTTTCAATATATTATACTTACATTTGACGTAGAATCAGGCTCTGTGTTCACTGATCTAACACATTTAAGTTCACCTTTCTTGCGTTGGACGTCGCTTTATCCAGCTGCCATTTTTGTTATCCAATAAAGTGCGCAGTACCCTTTGAGCTTGAAAGCTTTCAAACGTCAAGAATACAAACTCCCTTTCCTTGCTAGCAAATTGATTAACTAATGTACCACACTAGCCATGTAATGGCAGCAACATTAGGATAGAAGTAAACAATTTTTTATAAAAACAATTATACAATGCAAGAAGGAACAGTAAAATTCTTTAACGTTACCAAGGGTTTCGGTTTTATTACACCAGCAGATGGCGGACAAGATATATTTGTACATTCAACGGGCCTAACAGAAGACATCCGTGAAAATGACAATGTAATCTTCGACGTAGAAAATGGCAAAAAAGGCATCAATGCCACTAATGTACGCGTAGCTAGATAATTAGGCTTTAAGAATTTATATAAACTCTTAATACTAGAAATGTCGTAAATAACTTTGCTTATTTGCGACATTCCTTTAGTACCCGACCTATTTCGATGCCTTACGAATAATATCTCGGCTAAAGCACCGTGCATAGGGTTCATCAGCTAATCAAGTAAATTTTCAACTTCCTATTTTAAAGACAAATTGCGGAGGATTTTTCTTGTTGCTCTTTATTGATTTTAGTATCATTGCATTTGGATCGTGAATGACTACAATCTAAACTAAAAAATTATTATGTCATTTTTAGACAATGTGCTCCAACCACCCTCCTATGGATGGCAAGACGCTACGGGTAAGCTTATCAAACCCAACAAAAGAGAAATAATCCGCGAGTTCTTCAAACGACTAAATGTCTTGAAGGATCGTCGCAATTGGCTTCCTTTTTTCAGCTGGTTAAAGGTTCTCTGCCTCATTCCTTTTTTCTTTATTTTCTTAACAAACTACTTAAGTTGGTGGACGCTCGTTGCAACTTTTATATACAGTATGGTCATCATGGGTACACATGGTACCATATGGCATCACCGCTACTGTACACATGGAGCTTACAAATTCAGAAGTCCATTTTGGAGATTTTTCACCCAAAACCTAACTATCAATGTCATTCCTGAGGAGATATACGTTATCTCTCACCACGTACATCACGCCAAATCCGACCAACCTGGAGATCCCTATAATGCACAAGCTGGATTTCTCTACTGTTTTCTAGCAGATGTCAATCATCAACCCATTGCTAAAGATCTTACGGAGGCAGATTACAACCGCGTGAAGTCACTGATGTCGCATACGGGAGTACCGTCTAATTCATATTCCCAATACAAAAAATGGGGTTCATATGTAAATCCGACCTACGCAATTGCCTCTTGGATACTAAATTGGGCCTTCTGGTATACAGCATTCTACTTGATGGGAGGCCATGCGCTTGCATGCAGTCTGTTCGGAGCCGCAGCATTTTGGGCTGTAGGTGTACGGACCTTCAACTATGAAGGGCATGCAAAAGGAAAAGATAAACAACGAGAAGGAACAGACTACAGCGTTAAAGATAAATCCATCAATCAAATATGGCCCGGTATCGTAGCTGGCGAATGGCATAATAATCATCACCTGTTCCCAAAAAGTGCTAGGAGTGGCTTTAAACCTCACCAAGTCGACTTGGCTTGGTATTACATCAAATTGATGAATAAACTTGGGGCTATCACGAGCTATAGAGATGACAAAAAGCTATTCTATGAGCGTTATCACAACCCTTATCTTCAATCAAAGAAAAGCGAACTAGATACCCCATAATAATATCGATACAGTTACCGATATTATGGGGAGGCAACATTTTACTGCCCCCCCCAAAAAAAATCAAGTTATTTTTTTGTATTTCGCAGAACAAGCTTTTCAGAAAACAGACAAACATGTTTAACTCCTTACAGCTCGGTAGTGAGGTCATGAATTGTGTAAACTTCAGAACAACTACCAATGATCGTCGAAATGATTAAAGAGGCTATACTTCATCAAATGAAATATAGCCTCTCTTCATAATCCTCCAGCCCACTAAAAAGCATTGAAGTCCCAATCTCCACGATAAGGTCTACTTCGCATCAGATTCGCAAACTCATTATCAAATTCTTCCCTCTTAGGATCCCATTTTAGATCTCTTTGTAATTCATAGGCAATATTGACGGCATTGCAAACCGTACTCGTCCTGTGCCCTATCTCCACATCGCAGATTGGCTGCGAGCGCTTTTTGATGGCATCAATCCAATCTTGGTAATGGTTGTCACTGAAGTATACCCGCTTGTCACGAGCTGTAAACTTCAAGGATGCCAGTCCCTCTTTAGTACTTCGTATGAAGGAACGACTCACCTCGATGATGCCCTCTGTCCCAATAAATTGTATAGCATTGTGCTCTCCCCAATTGGCATGATTGACCTTAACGCCATTTTTATAAGTATAGGAGAGTCCGCTCTGTGCAAGAGGCATCTTAGGAGGTGAAAACAGTACTGGCCCACTACCGTCCATATCCAATGCCCATTGTACGATATCAAACATATGTGCTCCCCAGTCCGTCACATAGCCTCCCCCAAAATCCCTATACCAACGCCAACCTCCCCAACTAGGATCTTCCAATTCTGGAGCTAGAATAGGATGATAGCCTCGATACTGCGACGGCCCTACCCACATATCCCAATTTAGGGCTTTAGGCGCTACGAGTGAGGGCAGGTCACATTGCTTCACTGGTTCACCAATCTGTACATTGACTTCCTTTATCTGACCTATGTAGCCATTACGTATCAACTCCACTGCTTGTCTAAAATTAAAAGATGAGCGCTGCATACTTCCCGTCTGAAATACCCGCTTATATTTCCGACTAGCATTAACCATTGCCCTACCCTCTGCAATCGTAAGAGCTAAGGGTTTTTCGCAATAGATATCTTTGCCAGCTTTGGCTGCATCTACAGCAATCTGAGCGTGCCAATGATCGGGTGTAGCAATAACAACAGCATCGATATCTCTATTCTCCAACAATTCACGATATAATCCATAACCCTTCATTTGGACCGATGGTTTCTTCAAATTGACTTGCGCCTTATTCGTCTCCGAAATAAAATTAGCCAATTTGCGAGTATCCACATCGCAAGCAGCTTGTATCAGTACCTCCTTACAATTAGACAGTCCATTCATCAGTCCATATGATTGCTTTCCTACGCCGATATATCCTAAATTAATCCGATCGCTTGGAGCTATAAAATTAGTTCCTCCCAATACAGATCGCGGGACGATAGAAAAGGCCAAGCCAGCCTTCACGCTTTTGTCAATAAAATCTCTTCTGTTCATATTAAGTATTTGATTTATAGCAATTGGTTCCCTTCAGCCTAACTACCTCACCTCGGGTATATACCTAAGGAAATGAAGACGTTCATATTCTTAGTCATATAGCCGTCAATATATCGAAAAAAAACACATTGAGCAACCTGCCGTCACCTGCTACGAAAAAAACAGCCCTACTATTTCATAAAAGTAGCATACAGCCCAATAACAAAGTTCTCCAATCTTTATCGTCCGAGAAATCCAATCCCATAGTAAATCATTATACTCGTGTCAGCTTATACGGAAACACCTTCCCTGAAGCCCACTGAGCAACATATACATTATCATCATCATCCACACAGACATCATGTGGATGAGCAAATATTGCTGCTTCTTGCTGCATCTTCTGTAATACTCCATTTATATAACTAGGCTTGGTTCCCCCCACATTACTAATGACCTTGTTACGCTTGTCTAAAATAGTTACAAAACCAGAATCAGCAATATCCATCCCAGGCGAGCGCAAGACAGCTGCATAAATATGGTCTCCCTTAATCACTGGCCTACACACACATGCCCCAGGCAGTTGGATTTTATCAATCAATTTTCCAGAAGTCTCAAATCGCTTAAAACAATTGCGTGTCCGATCTGTAATCAACAACGTATTCCGCCCATTTCGCCGATCAAAGCATATACCGTGGGCATTATCTAAGTGTATATCTCCCTCGCCACGACCACCAAAATGATTCAACAACTCTCCTTTACTATTGTAATGTAAGATGTGCTGCTTACCATATCCATCAGCAATGAAGATGTCGCCATTGTTGTCAACAGCCGTCTCGGTGGGAACAAATTCAGCCGATGTACTATACAATCCAATATCCATCGGAGCATCAATAGTCAGCAAAATATCTCCGGCCATTGTCGTCTTATATACCTGATGCTTCTCTGTATCGGTGATGTACAGAAAATCGGTACCATTTTCATGATGCAAAGTCAGACCGTGTCCGCCAGGAAAAGTATGTCCCCAGCTATCTATCACCCTACCATCCTTATTTAATACCAGAATATTGTTCTTGACCTCATTGGTTAAGAGGATAATCCGCCCTTTGCTATCCTGGACCATTTCGTGGCAGTCGTTGACACCCACCCTGGGGGTATGCTGCGTGACCCAAGACTTATCCAGGCTATACCGCATATTATTGTGCCCATAGATTGTTGCTTGGGGCTTAGCAAACAAATCATGCATAATCATAAAGCTACTGCTTATCACTGCAGATTTTTGGAGGAAGGCTCTTCTTTTCATATATGTATTGGACTTATAGAATATTTTAAAATGTTTATTTAATAACGATTTCGTCCACAAACAGCCACGGAGGAAATCCACCTCCAGGATATCCTTCTGGTATCTTAGCATGATGTTGGATCTTCAGATGGATGAATCCAATAGTTTGATCTGGGATCGGACAAGTAATTATTCTAGTAGCACGCGCGTGCTCAATTTTATCCAAGGGAATACGCACTTTGTTCAATAGGCGCACGTGTAGGGAATCTACCCCACCCCACACCTCTACAAACTCAGGAGGATAAATATGTTGGTTATATTGCTGCTTGATACTGATAGCAAGCGTATCCATTCGAGCTGGGGCGTCAAAAGAAAACTTAGCCGATAGTGCGGTCGCCTGAAATCCCATCCACTTACCGTCAGCATGATTGTTGCCCCCACTCTCCAAGTCAAAAAAGGTTTGCTCTTTACGTGCTTTGAATAAATGATGCGGCTTATGGTCCAAGCTAATGCGCTGTGGTGTAATCGGTGCATTATAAAAATACTGCTTAGCTTCAGTACTCGGAAGCCATCCGTCTTTAATAGCCTTTACCCGCAGCGATACATCCTTTTCTATCACAAATGCCGATTTATAGATAAGTGCAGTAGCACTATCAGGATTGCTGCCATCAAGTGTGTAGCGTATCTCGACCCCTGCAATAGGATGACTTAGCGACACCTCTACTTGCTTTTTGAAAAAACTACGAGCAGGTGAAATCTTTGGAACAGTCAATTCCAGCTTGAGATTATCATCACCTTTGGACCCGCCATCAATACGGAGAATCGGAAATTCCTTCCGGACGCCCTCCAAGTCAGCCTCTTTAAGTGCTGTATTCCAAACATAAAGTTTGCGAAGAGTGGGTATCTTCGCTATTTCCTTTAAACCGTCGACCGTTATCCCCGTCCCAATTACACTCACACTCTTCAAATTAGGCAGCACCGACAGTAACATAATATCCGTATTCTGCAACTTTGTATTATTTAAATTTAGTGTTCGTAGATGTTTGAAATTTTTCAATATTTCCAAGTCAGCCCTCTTCACAGGCATAGAACTCAGATTGATAGAGACAACTTGTTCTGATAGGCGGAGTAGCTCTCGCAACGACTCCTCTGTGTAAAAATCCTTTCCGTAAAAATTAACATTCAACGCAGGTGAACCAGCATCCAGCGGATTAATAATCCGATAAGGTGTCGTTAGTTTTTCAATAAGCGCATCATCAGCCGCCCCGAAATCATAACTCTCGGTGGTTTGAAATCCATAAATAGTCTTTATTGCTTGATACAGCGTATCTTGCTCTCGAAAAGCAGACAAAGGGACATTAAATTTGGCTCCACTGGTCACCCAAGCTTTCAAAAGCATAATTTCATCAGCACTAAGCTGAGGCTTACCTTTTGGAGGCATACGATGTTGATGGTCGAGATCTAGTAATATACGCTCGATCATCATACTGTTAAGCGGATTGCCAGCTATAAATGCTTTGCCATTTTTCCCTCCTTTCAAGATAGCGGCACTATCGGTCAATATAAGTCCTCCTTTAGGTTTATTATTGTTATGACAGCTTACACATTTGGCTTGTAAGACCGGTAAGATTACATCTTCAAATACAATAGCTCCCTCGACATCCAATGCTTTGGACGCACGACCCATCAGAGGTGCAGTGATAAAGTTTTCACCATGAGTCAATTCCGCGCCAAAATGACCGACAAGCAATAGCAATAGCAAAGAAATATTCATACCCACTACAAATCCCCGATGATATCGATCAGCCTGCCTGTATCGTGCATACCCCACCAACGCTAAGGTAAGCAGAGACAGCGCTACTCCCGTATATTTATGCCAATCATAGGTATTCCCTTCATAACCGCCCTCCTGAGAAAGTAGTAATCCCATGATTACCGTGATAGCTAACAAAAGCGCACTACCATATACCATCGCATCAATGACGGATTTAAAAGATGGTATCTGCTGCTCAAGCCTTCGCCTAAATAGCAGAAGCACCCACGATATAATAAGTAGGACAATCGGAAAATGCAACACCAAGGGATGCATCCGGCCTACGACCTGTAAATAGACCGGTACTTTGATATTATCTTCAAAGAAAAGAAAAAAAATGATAAAGCTATTGAGGCCTATCAAAATATTGAAATGGATATTTTTAATTGTCATGTAGCTACACCCGTTTAAGCCAAGATATCTTTAATCACGTTCCCGGCAACATCCGTCAAGCGGTACCTTCGTCCGAGATGCTTGTAGGTCAACTTTTCATGATCTAATCCTAACAATTGTAATATTGTGGCGTGAAAATCATGCACATGAACAGGGTTTTTGACAATGTTGTAGCCTAGCTCATCCGTTTCACCGTAAACAATTCCCGGCTTCACACCACCACCAGCCATCCAGATACTGAAGCATCGTGGGTGGTGGTCACGTCCATAGTTATCAACGGTGAGCCCTCCTTGACAGTAGTTTGTGCGCCCAAATTCACCTCCCCAAATAACTAATGTCTCGTCAAGCAGCCCTCGCTGCTTAAGATCAGTAATCAATGCCGCTGAAGCCTGATCCACGTCTTTCGCTTGGGTTGCCATCTCACCAGGCAAACCACCATGCTGATCCCAACCTTGATGATACAATTGCACAAAACGTACACCGTTTTCGGAAAGCTTGCGCGCCAACAAACAGTTGGCCGCATAAGTACCTGGCACTAGGCATTCCGGACCGTACATCTTAACGATATGATCAGGTTCCTTGGACAAATCGGTAGTCTCCGGAACAGAAGTTTGCATGCGATAAGCCATTTCATATTGTTGCACTTTGGCCGTAATCTCAGGATCACCGAAAGTCTCGTGCTGTATATTGTTGAGTGCAGCCAATTTATCCAACAGCTTTCTTCTACTCATTTTATCAGTGCCCTCCGGATTGTTGAGGTACAAAACTGGATCGGGACCTCCCATAAATTGTACACCTTGGTGTACTGAATCCAAAAAACCATTTGTCCAAAGCTTAGAGTAAACGCCTTGCCCGTTTCCCTTACCTTTGGAAACCAATACACAAAAGCCCGGCAAATTTTGATTTTCACTCCCTAGACCATAACTTAACCATGCACCCATACTGGCCCGACTACCTTGCTGCGAACCGGTTTGAAAGAAAGTAATAGCAGGGTCGTGATTGATGGCATCCGTGTGCATAGATTTAATGATACATAGGTCATCAACCACTTTGGCCATATGAGGGAAAAGACTGCTTACCCACGCTCTACTCTGACCGTATTGAGCAAAGTCAAAATAAGACCCCACCAATGGGAAGTTAGCTTGATCGGCAGTCATACCTGTAAGCCGTTGGCTTCCCCTTATTGAAGCGGGTAAATCCTGACCAATCATTTCTCGCAATTTGGGTTTATAATCAAATGATTCTAATTGCGATACACCTCCCGATTGAAACAGATAAATGACCCTTTTGGCTTTGGGAGCAAAATGTGGCAAAGCCTTTTCGAATGCCTCTTGACTACCGCCCGTACCAGAAAACAAATCCGGTATCAACAAAGAGCCAAGCGCTACACTACCTATTCCAACACTCAGGCTCGATAAAAATTGCCTACGATTTTGAAAGAGCTGCGCCTCTTTCACCTCCTTATCTAAGTTGGGATCTACCTTTCGTTTCATATCAAAGTCTTTAATTTAAGTGAATCATACCAATCCACTCTCTATCCTTTTGTAAGTGTCTCTTCTAAATTGTATATAGCGTGTATGACCGACATCAAGGCCGCAAGCTTTACCTGAGGTATCTTGGTATCCAATGGCGTTTCCCCAACTTTCAAAAAGGCCTCTGCATCCGCCTTCTTTCTTGTAAATCGATCTAACTCTTCCTGATAATATTGTTCTAAAAGCGTCAGTTCCTTTTGCGTTGCTTCCCGACAGAGGACACGTCTAAAGGCATTGCGAATATGCTCGCTTTGAGCCTTGTTGGGAGCTTCATTAATAAGACGCGTCGAAAATACCCGAGCCGCCTCTAGTATAGCGGGATCATTCAACATGACCAACGCCTGTAATGGCGTATTGGTACGTTGGCGCTGAACTTCGCAAGCATCTCGATTGCTCGCATCAAAAATCAACATACTAGGTGGTGGCAAGGTCAGCTTAAAAAACACATATAATCCACGCCTATAAAGTGCGTCACCATGATCCTGTACATACTGAGCCAATGCCCCTCTCCCAGAACTGCTCACCTCCCAGATACCATCGGGCTGATATGGCTTGACACTAGGCCCACCAATAGTCCGATTCAAGAGTCCACTACTGGCCAATACCTGATCACGTATCATTTGCGCTGGCAGGCGGATGCGACTAGAACGGGCAAACAAACTATTGTCAGGATCCTGTTCCAAGTGCTGCTTGCTAATTTGGGAGGACTGCTTGTAAGTTTCGCTACTGACAAGCTGCTTCACCAAGCGCTTTATATTCCACCCATGCTGCTGAAAATCTACAGCTAACCAATCCAACAACTCTGGATGTGTTGGTAAATCTCCTTGATTACCAAAATCGGCAACGGAAGGTACGAGCCCACGTCCAAAAACCAAAGCCCAAATCTGATTGACAAATACACGAGCGGTCAAAGGATTCTTATCGCTAAATGTCCATTGGGCCAAGCCAAGTCTATTAGGAATATACTTCGTACTGTCAAAGGGTAGTATCGCCTCGGGGGTCTGTGGATATACACGTTCTTTGGGTGAATCATATACCCCTCTATCCAATATATAAGTAGGACGTACGCTATCTCGCTCGCCCATTACGGACACAGAAACCTCTTCCCCCTCATCCCATTTGTTAATAAAGTTAAGTATACCCTTCAAATCGTCTTGGGTAATGGTAATCCTTGGCGTCTTAGATGGTCCCGAATTGACTAAACCCTCTAGACCCTTCTCCAAAGAATTATTGAAAAAGGCATACATTCCGTAATAATTTTTCTGGGTAAACGGATCATACTTATGATCGTGGCATTGAGCGCATTCCATCGTAATCCCCAAGATACCCTTGGCGTAGGTGTTCGTCTTGTCCAGACCATATGCAACTCGATACTCTTCTTCGACTACCCCCCCCTCTTCGGTAATCTTGTGATTCCGATTAAATGCAGTTGCTAAGATTTGTTCCTTTGTAGGATTAGGCAGCAAATCACCTGCCAACTGCCAGGTGACAAATTGATCATAAGGCATATTGCTATTGAAAGCATGAATTACCCAATCGCGCCACGGCCATTGGGTCCGGATATCATCATCCTGATAACCATAGGAATCAGCATATCGTGCTACATCCATCCAATGCAATGCCATAAGCTCACCGTAAGCAGGAGTGGCAAGTAGTTCGTCTATTAGACGATCATAGGCTTTATCAGTCGTATCTTTTAAAAAGCGCTCCATTATACGCTCATCTGGCGGCAACCCGGTAAGGTCTAGACTTACCCTACGCAGCAATCTATTACGGTCTGCCCTGGAGTTTGGCCGGAACCCCGCTTTCAACATTTTGTCTAGAATAAAACGGTCAATCTCATTACTGCCCCATTTTACCTTATCCTGCTGGGGGATTTTTGACTTCTGAGGAGACGTAAAGGCCCAATGTGATTTATAGACGGCCCCCTGCTCAATCCAACGCTCAATTAGACTAATTTCATGCTTGTTTAATGTAAGATTAGACGCAACTGGAGGCATTCTTATAGCCTCATCTTCAGCAGTCATTCTAAGGTAGGCTTCACTCAAATGTGGCTTTCCTGGTACAATGGCATGCTTTCCTGGACTTTCGACCAAAGCTTGATAGGCACCCTCTTCCGTATCCAACCGCAGACCACCTTCTCGTGTATTATTGTCAGGGCCGTGACACGCAAAGCATTTGTCCGATAATATTGGCTTGATATCAAAGTTGTAATCCACAAATTTGGGCAATACAAATTTTCCCCCATCGGCAACGGCCGAACTATCGCCTGACCGACACATCGTCAAAAGAGACACGAGCAAACCTGCGCTTCCAAAAACCAAGCAAATCACGACCAAAAAGCGCTTAGAAATTTGTTTTTTTCTAGACATCATAATATAGCAGCCAAAAATATATCGATATATGCCATGCACACATTTTGCTGTCTACAAAGCCTATAACAATCAGTAATTTATAAAAGGTATCACAACTTGCTAAGGTCGGCAGCTCTGGGGTATAGAAAACTGTCACCTCAACACTATTTCACACATTCAAATGTACACACATTTGAACAAATATAAAAATAAAAAAACACTTTGTAACAGACACCGCTGCCATTCTTGTTTTATCTATGTTGCTATCTATTCCGATGGAATTGACAGTATATAGGCAACCATCGCTTCTGCTTGTTCAACAGACAGCTTTCTATGGGGACTCATCACGGCATTGCCCCACGCACCGCTTCCACCATGAATGACGCGCTGTGCTAATACCCTAATAAAAGTGCGTGTCCTCGGATATCGTAATCCAATATCCTGAAAGGAAGGGCCCATAGTTTTCTTCGACTCACGATGACAACTATAGCAGTCCGAATAAGACAACAACACCTTACCTCGCTGTATGGTCTCAGCTGCGATTTTTTCATCTTCCCCCGCAATAGCTCGAATATAAGTCCGTCGCCTATCCCCCATTTCGCTATCCGCAATCTGTTGTCTGGCAGTGCTTCCTCTACAGCCAGATATCAATACAACAGCTACAATCCAGAACCATTTATTATTCAACGTTATCTTCATTACACACGGTCCATTCCAAATAATGCAACAAGGTCAAATTCTTACTCACATCCTGCATACCATATACATCAACTAATGGTATAGGTGCTTAAAAAACACTCCATATCAGACATAAAGCGCACATTTGTCTGAATCAATTGGTTACAATAGTAAGTTAAACATTATTTATTGACAATGGAAACCAGCTTTCTTAAATAATTCAAGCACGACAGCAATGTTACACATATCCCCTAAGCTTAGTACCCAAAGCATTCTTTCAATGCCTGTCTGATCAACGCACAAGATTGAATTAGCGTACCCTGAAATTCAAAAATGGAACGTATCGAATCATTTTGGGATATCGAAAAGCGCAAACATGCCATCATCCAGTCTCTATTTCAAGTAAAGTCCGAAATACCAAGTCCACGCAATCAAGAGGAGCTGCATAGGTAATCTCTGCGCATAAAGATAATTCATACCTGGCCCTGTATAATCGGCTTTGAATATATTTATCATTTTTTTAGATGAATTGACATTGGCGACAAACACGACCACAAAAAACACGATTAATAGAATAGCAGTGAGTGCACGCAATTTCGGAATCATCAGCCCAATTCCAGCTGCAATCTCCAATACACCCGTAAAATACACGAAAAACATCTTGGCGGGGAAGTAATCAGGCATCATCATAGCCATTCCCTTTTGGAATCGGAAATGTGACATGCCCGTAAAAATAATGAACACTGCCATTCCAAAATTACCAGCGAATAAAAAATCCCAAAAACCTAACACGAGCTTCGTCCCCACTAACGCCAAGGAAAAAGCAATAAAAAGAACATATAACAATTTCATATTTTTTCTATTTTTTGCACTAAAAATTATTCAAACAACATTAACAAGGTTTATCAAATCTTTAACAAGTAGTTCGCTAAATTGTTAGAAAAAACTTAAACACTAGCGATTATCCATTGAGGTCACCGTCTAGAATTATCATCACAATCCCTATCTTCAAAATGCACCCCTTCAATTCATATCAAGATACTATCATTGCATAACAGTCCATGATGATGATATTAATTTTCCTATCCACACTAGACAATTACTTTTAGCATTAAAATACATATCGTATTTTAGTGGAAAGAATATTGTCGAAATATATCTGAAAACAAAATGGAAGAACAGGACATTGTGATAGAATGTATTTTCAATACCACCAGACAAGAGGTATGGCGCGCTATTACACAAAAAGAAAGAATGCAAAAATGGTATTTTGACCTTCCGGAGTTTAGACCAGAGCTAGGCTTCAAGTTTACCTTTTTTGGAGGTAATCCCAATGGCACCCAGTACAAGCATGTATGTAAAATTATAGAAGCCATTCCTGAACGGAAATTGAAATATAGTTGGGAATATGAAGGCTATCGTGGGACCTCGTTCGTCACATTTGAACTCTTTGATGAAAAAGAAGATATCCGATTGAAATTAACGCATTCGGGAGTAGGTACCTTTCCTCAAGAAAATGATTTGTCTTTCCATAACTTTGAAGCGGGATGGAATTATATCATCAATACCTCTTTAAAAGATTTTTTGGAAATTTAAAGGTGTAAAGCCGTCAAATGAGATATTAAATAAAGCACAAATAATGAAAAAATCAGTCGTTAACTTATCTCCTATTTATTGCGCATTTCTACGTGGAGTGAATGTGAAGGGTACTACGATGAAAATGGCAGAGGTCAGTGCTGTTTTTGGAAAAGCAGGGATGGAAGCTATCACTACCGTCCTAGCGTCGGGCAATGTTCTCTTTTCTTCCAATCAACCCAAGGATGTATCGAAGACCGTATTGGAAACAGCGCTGTCACAGCATTTTGACTATCCTGCGTTCTTATTCGTAAAAGATAAACAACAGCTA
The DNA here is from genome assembly GCA_000783305.1 of Sphingobacteriaceae bacterium DW12. GTDB lineage: Bacteria > Bacteroidota > Bacteroidia > Sphingobacteriales > Sphingobacteriaceae > Sphingobacterium. Next base: position 467,032 of record JROE01000002.1, read on the forward strand.
GCAACGATTGTGGCTAAAAATCCGTTCATAGCCTCGCCTGATTTTCACATTTATATATTCATCGGCATCGAGGGGCTTCACCATTCTTTGATGCAGGAGTTTGAACAATTGGAAAAGACTGAGGGTGAGGAAGCCTCCGTAATCGACGAGAATTTTTATTGGAAGGTACCAAAAGGCAATACCCTGGATTCTAAATTTGGCAAAATCCTAGGAAGAAAGAACCTTAGGGACGCTTTCACCTCTCGCAACATGAACACGATTGAAAAAATCTTTCAGAAGATGTAACCTATAAGTACAGAGCAAATTTTAAGTCGAATAGCAGAAAAAATAATTAAATCTTTTGAAATCACTTCATTTGAATGATATCGTATTCCATTGGCACGTACTTATCTAAGCCAACAAAATTCTACCGTCCAAAAATTTCACTTTACCATCATCAATCAATCGGTTCAGCGTAAAACTAATAACGGACTCTATTTGGATGCCTACCTTATTAAATCCAAAGACTTTACCCATCGCTCTTATCAACTCGTCCTTGCTGATGCTCAAGTTTTGTTGCAGAAACTCCATTACAGCAACTTCAATTTCTTCTGGCGCAATATCTTCTATATTGCGTTTTTCGATGCTATTGTCTCGATAATAGTCAATTTCATCTGACAAGCCTATGCCATCATAGTAGAATAATTGATAAGAGTATCGTGTAGTGACATCAGACAAATCGGTTACGATTTCGTTCAAATAAGCGACCAATTTAGCCCCCGCACGTTGAGTATTCCATAGTCGCAGGACCTTACGAAAAAGATTAGGTTGACTAATAGGTGACTCCGTTCGGATAAATGTGGCCAATTGAGTTCTTATCACTCCACGATTCTCCTCCTGGTAAATAGATTCTGAACTCGCATCTGAAACAGGGGAAAGCCCAGCGTCCTTGTAAGGCACTTGGCGTATAACTTGATGAACCTCCGCAGATACAGGCATGATACTGTTTGCGATCTTAGCATCAATGGGTGCTTGCATTATTGCTTCTCTGTTCAATTCCTCTACATGCGGGCGCTCCACGAGCTGCTGTATACGTCGATCTATCTGTGTTACCACATAGGCCTTATTTTTCAACCAATCCAATGTCCAAATTCGGAAAATATTCCAGCCCAATGATTGTAAAACGTCCGGAATGAGCAGTTCACGATCATTGGTGGTCTGTGTATGTATATAATTTTTACCGTCAACAATAATACCTAAAATATACCTATTGGGATTACGCGGATCTACCACCCCTATATCAACTCGATATCCCGAAGTCCCAATTGCTGTCTTGACAGTCAAGCCATGTTGAGTAAGATAGTCTGCGATAGCGTCTACCAATTCGTATTTTACGCGATGAGCTTCCACCATTTGCGTATTTTCCAGATGACCATGCTCCGCAAAATGCAAGAAATTCTTCAGTCCTTTAACGCCTTCCGCTTTGGTACGGGCCAAATCTATTTGATCGGCCTTAAGTGATGAAAACACTTTCATCTCATATCGGGCACGTGTGACCGCAACATTCAGCCTTCTCCAGCCCCCATCTCTATTCAAGGGGCCAAAATTCATCGACACTTTTCCATTTGCATCAGGTCCATATCCGATGGAAAACAAAATAACATCACGTTCATCACCCTGCACATTTTCTAGATTTTTTATAAATATAGGTTCCTCTTCTTGATTAGCAATTTCCTCTAAATTAGGGTAGTCTACAAAAAGATTCTGCAACAAATCCTCAATCAGGCTCTGTTGCGTTTGGCTAAACGTAACAACCCCAATAGACTTGTCCGGCTTATGTTCTAAGTGATTTTTAATATATGCAACAATGGTTTCCGCCTCCATTTTATTGGTGCGTGAATTTCCTTTATCGTAGTGCCCAGATACCCATTGCAGGGTCACCTTTTTATCCAAATCATCTGCTGAGGGAAAGGTCAATAATTTGCTCTCATAGAAATGATGATTACTAAAAGAGATTAAGCTCTCATGTTTACTGCGATAATGTCTCAACAAGTATTTGGACGGAATAGACAACGCCAAGGTATCATCCAAAATACTTTCTAAATCCTCGAGTTCTAAATGATCTTCATCCAGCTTCGCCGTCACGAAAAATGACGTAGGTGGCATCTGCTTGGGATCCCCCACAATAATAGCTTGACGTGCCCGCGCTAGTGCACTGACCGCCTCTGATGTAGGTAGTTGGGAAGCTTCATCAAAGATGACTAAGTCAAAATGGTCCTGGGTTACATCAAAGTACTGAGCTACTGAAATGGGACTCATCAGCATACAGGGCTTAAGTCGAGGCAGTAATGTCGGTATGAGATCAAATAATCTTCGGATACTCGTGCCCCTACCCTTGTTACGAATATTTCGCTGCAAAATACCTATCTCTGAGCTTTGCATTGCTTCCTGTGCAAGGTTTGGGATACTATTGCTCAACTGAAGGATTAATTGATCTTTTGTAAGCCCTACAAACTGATGATACAAGCTCTTGTACTGCTCTAGCGTGGAGGTGTACACGTCAGCGTCAAAATTATTAAGCACCTCTTCCTTCTCTAGGGCTGTCACAAAAACATTGAAATGTACGACAGACTCCAATTCGCTTTCGAGCACGTTTTTGTCAACAACTCGCTCTTCCAGCAGTTTTATAAACCAAGACAGATTTATTTCATCAGCCTTTTGCTTGTAATGGTTGTAACGAATCCAATCATCCAACCCCTCCAATTCGTGGAGCGCAGTATCCAACATTTTATCTTCTGGAATCGTAGTCAAGAACTCTCTTAAAATTCTAAAATATTTGATAAATTCACGAATAGCATCTAACGCAACATTTACATCGTTTCTCCATGTTTTCTGGACACTCAAATCCTTAAACCAATCCGTCCATTTTTGAAAATACAATTGCTGTGCACACTCATCCAGTTCATAGTAGATGGCAAGATCCGCGTTCAACTGTGCAAGGTTATACCCATTAGTATACCTATAAGATGTAGTTCTTCTCTCCATCTCAGCAAAAGGCACAGATTGCAAATCCGATAATATCGCTCGATAGTTATCTAAATCCTGGAACAAATCCCACACTTGCGAATCATGTCCCACTCCGGTAGTGCAAAATCCATTCAAATATTGCTTTACTTTCCGTTTTTTTAACCATCTAGGCAAAAACCAAGCATGTTGGGCTTGATTCCACAAGGACTCTACCGCAGTAGTATCTGCATCTAGTATACGCCTACTATAGCTGGCAAGCAGTCTATCCTCCACCTGCTGCTTTCGGCTTTGCTGCTCCATCCAAAGGGCCATCACATTACGTTGTGCATGACTAGATAATACAGTAATCAGCTCCATAGGTAAGGATAAATCTCTCAATCCCGTTAGAAATTGAACCAATTCTGAAAAATCGATTTGAAAATCTGGAGGAAGATTCAACTGTAGACTTTCGTTCACCTCTTCTAAGTGCCCCTTCGCCGCCAAATAGGCTGTAATAGAGCTCGAAATATGGGCTTTATGAGAAAAAGCCTGATTTTTAAGATTAATCATACGCAGCGGATGCTCCGCAGGATCAGGTATTTTTCGACTCAAGCTCGCAAAAGCAACCGACCAATCTTTCCATTGATGCCATGTCGTTGTATCCAGCTTAGTTACATCCATCGGCATAATCCATTTTTGAGTCATAGCAACCTCGTGGCTATCCAAATAAGAAATCGATTCGTACAGCGTCCATCCAATAGGATAGGTTTGATGTAATGCATCAATATACTTCCGGATCGCTGCCTTCCGCTCATCTATACGGGTTGCTTCTTCTTGGAAATCAACGCGGCTTTGATATTTCGGTAGGTCCAACGTCCGCGCCAACTGGTTGATGACATCTGATTTTTTAGATTTATTGGAATGAATCTCCAAACAAAATGGTCCCAAGCCAATTTTTTCGAGACGCTTATGGACTACATCCAAGGCGGCTTTCTTAGCCGCAACAAACAATACCTTTTTATTATTGGCTAATGCATTGGCAATGATATTAGTGATGGTCTGGGATTTCCCAGTCCCCGGTGGACCATGTAAAACGAATGTCTGATTAGCATGCGCATACTTAATTGCTGCTAGTTGTGAATAATCGGTAGCAATTGGCAAATTCAAATGAGACGAGGGAAGCTTTTCTAAATCCTCATGTGATTCCCGGATGTCAAATGCACGATTCAGCTTGCCTTCAATTAGGCTACTGACAATAACACTTCGCTGTATCTGTTCGGCATTTCTAGAAATATCTTGCCATAAAATGAGTTTATTGAATGAAAAGTTACCCAATACAACCTGCTCCAAAACATCCCAGCCGGCAAGGTTTAAAATAGCACGACGTAATATCGCAAAGACCTTGTATACATCAATTCCAGAATCGTCCATTGGCAGCGTCTCAAGGCTATCTAAATTGAGCTGGTATTCTTGCTTAAGATACTCAAGTAACGTAATATTAAACATCGTTTCCTCCTCTCTACTCCGCAGATAATATTTGGCATTAACAGATTTCCGAGAGAGCTCTACCGGCACCAAGAGTAGAGGAGCGTAGCGTGCCTGTTCTTTACTTTTGGTATCATACCATTTTAAAAGGCCCAATCCCATATAGAGGGTACTTCTGCCATTCTCCTCTTCAGCAATCTTAGCGTTTCTAAATAAATGGGTAACAATATGGCCTAAATCTTCCTGGTGATAGTGGGTCAATAATCGATTATAACCAAATTCCTCCTCTGCCAATTTATACATAGGTTCCGAAGCGTGCAAAGGTGGAGCGTACAAATTGTAGCGCTTTAGGACAGGTTGATTGTTATTCGGTTGGATTGTAAAGGCTTTATTATTGGCTAGTGCATCTTCCAAACTGTTGACATTTACATCTAGGAGCTGCAGCATACTCTTGGTAAATCGAAGGTTTAGCAAATTGTTCCGTAAAGATAAATCGAGCAGTTTCCTTTCCCATACTTTCTGTTTGCTCAAATTACTATAATCGGTAAGCTCCAAGTTATCGTATTGCTGTCCAAGTGCATAATCGTGATTTATAGTCGCATCGTCGGCATACATATCCATCCCACTGGCACTGTCGAGAAAGGGAATGTCTTTTGTCAAAGACAGAGGTGTCACCCCCCATGCCCGCGCACTTTTGATATCTATAGACAACAGAAAGGCGTCCACATCCAAAATCTGCATTTCAGCTAGGTCCATGGCTTTTTTTAAGGGGAAGCTCGTCCCCTTGCAAAGCTGTGTAGATTCAATTAAGCAGATTTCGCGAATCCCAGACGCCATGCGTTTCGAAATCGCTGCTTGATCAAAGTTAATCATACTATCTAATCGCTGATTATCTAACCACACTCCCACGAAAGCATGTCCTTTTGTGATGATAAGAATCGGATTAAGGTCAATAGCCTCCAAACAGGCGACAAAAAGCAAAGAGATATCAACGCAATTGCCAAATCTTGTTTTCAATACCTGATCAGCCAAACGAATACGCTGTCCCTCCGTCTCAAAACTTGCGGGCATCGCACTATATACGATATCGAGGTGTTGTATGGCTTGGTATATAGCGTCTACCATTTGCAACACGCGGTCTTTGCTTCCAGACTGATATCCCTCAAAAGAAACCAACACGTTACTCTGCTCCAATATCCTGACTGCAGCAGTCTTGATTTGATAGACGGTATCATCATTGGGCATAGCATAGCTAAGCAATAACTCAGGATGCACCTGTAGGCCACCAAAATAATCAATTGGGAAAATCGTGATTGAAAATGTCGTTTCATATAACACGGCATGCCCCGCAACTATAGACACGGAAATTGTATCGGTATCCTTTTCCTTCAAATCTCTCAAAAATGGCAGATTATACTTAAAAGGAAAACGATTAATTAAGTGACTATCTTCCTTCCTAATCAAATCCACTAAGCATGAGTACGCTTCGAAAATACCAAGAGAAGAAGAAATCTTGACATCAACATGGTGATAATCTACAGTATTACTTTTGATTACGATTTTTTCAAGGAATGGAAGACTATGGAGACAAAAGCTATAATTGAAATAGAGATGATTTTGTATGATAACCTGCATTGAAGAATCTGACATGACCATTTTACGTTACGCTAAAAGATAATGATTTAAAGATAATCATTAAAAATATAACTTTACTATTATTTAAAAACGAGATTTCTCTTCGCGTAGCAAATTATTTAACGCACCGAGTACCAAATCTGATGCCACCTTTTTGCAAGGCTTCTAGACACTTAAAAAAACAATCAATGTGTAGCGTAGTTGTTTTCTAATCGTTTAACTATCCAGCTTAAGACATTATGAAAAGGCCAATTATTATGCTATCGATAACCTTGCTCCAACAAGCATATAACAGTTGCACCACAAAATTTACAATGCAAGTACCCTAAATACGTGGTAATAAGAAGGGGCACCTACAAACAGATTTTGACCAATACAGTAGGTATTGTAGAATACCTACTGTATTGGTCCTTATATTTAACTTTGCAATTCGTATCGTTCTAAAAACTCCCTAACAAAATCATCATCATGGAGCAAAGGATAATCGTTGTGTATACGAGTCAGCTCCCCTGACTGTCCGTCAGAAAGTACTTCATGCGGATTTAAGCACCAAACACCCTTCATCAGACCTTGTCTGACCAAAACCTCGTGTATTCCTGGTATACAGCCTTCAAAATCATTTGCAACATCAAACAAAGCTGCATTAGCATCTGTTGTTTGGCTACCCACGATCTGAAGATGTCGCCATTTTTCAGGGGTGGGTTGTATCTTAAATTCTTTGACCAGTTGCAAGAGTTCGACCGCCTTGGACGTCCAAACTGCCCAGTGCCCCAATAGCCCCCCCCTGAACTGTACCTCCTTTGCAGATCCATTGACCTCGAATCTATAAATAGACAATAAATCGGCAACAATGTTGTCATCATTACCTGTATATAGTGCTATTTGCTCTCCTCTCGGAGAATTAGCTATTGCCCTTACCACATCCAGGGTTTGGTAGCGATTAAAAGAGGCGCACTTGATAGCCTCCACATTTTCGATGTTGACGAATTTCGTCCAAAAATCATAGGAGAATATACGCCCACCCACCGAAGGTTGTAGATAGAAGCCGAATACGGGAATAATCTGTGCGACGGCTTCTGTGCGTCTTAAAATTTCGCTTTCTGTCAACTCTTGTAGCCCCCCCATACTCAACAGTCCCATGTCATATCCATATGCAATGGCCAATTTGGCTTCAGCAATCGCTTGCTCTGTTGACCCAACTATACCTGCTATCCTAATAAAAGGCCTTGTCAGTTTAGCTTTGTCTATCTCTTCTGCTGAAATCTTTAATAATCTTTCAAACAGATTGTATTGAGGTAGCCTTATTTCAAACTGTGTCGAATGAACTCCCACAGCCACTCCACCCGCACCACTTTCAATATAATAATTAGTCAACAGACGTTGTCCGTTTTCATCCAATAATCTATCCTCATTCAGACAGAGCGGGTGGGCAGGAAACACCGTACCTGCAAATAAAAGTTCCCGTTTCTGAGTTTCTAATCTTTTCATTAAAATTGTCCCCTTCTTTCCTGAAAGTGCGTATCTTTCCCAAATTCATCTCCTTTATGGAGTATCCATTGCGCAGTAATCTCAATAATTGACAAAATCGTAACATTCGGATATCCAAACAATCGATGACACTCCGCCGCATTGTTCAACAAGGCAGTAGCCTCCGGCTCGTTTTCAAATTGCGGTTCTTTTCCCAGGACCTCACCTAGCTTTTCGGCAATCCACCTGATAGATAACACTTCTGGGCCTGTTACATTCAACACTTTGGCGGGGCTTTCACAATGCAATAACGAGCGAATCGCTATTTCATTGGCATCATGTTGCCAAATAACGTTGACATTATTTGTACGCAGATCAATAGGTTGCTGGTGGTAGACTTTTTTAGCTATTTCGCGAATGATACCATATCGAAAGTCTACCGCATAATTTAATCGGTAAATCAACACAGGCGTTGCATTTTGTTTACTGAAATAGGAAAACATCCGCTCTCGTCCCAATGTACTCTGAGCATACTCTCCAATTGGCTCAGGAGTCCCCCCCTCATCGACACCACCGGATGTAACTGGTACAAAAGGCAATACGTTACCCGAAGAGAATGCCACAATCCGAGAGTCCTTAAATGCCTCTGCGACCCGCCCTGGCAAATATGTATTCATCGCCCAAGTGAAGTCTTCTTTACCAGTAGCTCCAAATTTGAATCCTACCAAAAAAATCACATTTTTGACCTTAGGTAGACTTCTTAAGGCCTCATCATCCAACAAATCACACGCAATAGTTTCTACTCCCCATCTATGTAAGTCCTCCCTACATTGGTTATCCGAAAAGCGAGAGACACCGATGACCTTGCTCGTGCTACCGATTTGCCGAAGTCCATCTTTCAGGAGTTTGGCCATGCTCGGCCCCATTTTTCCACCAACTCCCAACAACATAAAATCTCCATCTATCTCCGCTAAATCTGCTAAAAGCGATACAGATGGCTTTGTATATTGTTCTTCTAAATTCTTTAAAATCTGATTTTCCATATTATTTCAAAAACATGTCGTATACATTACTAAGCATCAAAATAAAAATAACTACCAGTCCCATCAGGCCTGCAGTTTTATAAAAAGTATTGTTAGCGTGCTCACCCATTATTTTCTTGTTATTAGCGATCACCAATATTGAAATACCGATAAAGGGCACTAAAAATATAGTTACACTCTGTGCTAAGACAATCAGCTCCAAGGGTAGCTTACCAAACGATATCGAAACTATACACCCCAATATCATGACCACTGAAATCAAGATTTTCACCCGTTTAGAACTTAAGCTGCTGCCGTAACCAAGCGCATCACCCAACAACGCGCCCCCCACCGTTGCGTTTCCTACCAGTGAAGAAAAGGATGCACCAAACAGACCAATAAAAAAAAGGGAGCTTGCATAGGTGCCAAATAATGGTTCCAAAGCCGTCCCCATTTCTGCGGCACTTCCTACGTGTATTCCCTTAGGAAATAATACTGCCGCAGCACACACCAACACCGAAGCGCTCATGAATCCCAAAATACCCACACCTATAAAAGCGCCTCTTGCAGAGGAAGGTACTGTGACGGATCCGGCACCTACTTTCTTGCGTTCCTGTATAAGATAGGTCTGATAAAAAGCACCAACTAGCGAGAAACAAGAGGCCGTAAATGCAATTATCAATCCTAGCGAGTGATCGGGAATGGAGGGGACGAATCCAGATAGCAGGGACCCAAATTGTATATCAGCTAAAAATAAGGTAGCCACAAAACAGAACAGCATTAGCAACACCAACCCTATCATCAGTTTTTCCATCACCTTATAGAAGGACGGTAGAAATAGGAGTATAATAGCGATAGCCGTAAAAGTCAATATCCATATCTCCTTAGGAGTACCCGTGGCCTCACCTATCGCTATACCGACGCCAATGCTATTACCAGCTTGAAATGAGGTTGCTACCAAAAATATACCAATACCGATAGCAACCCCTATTCTCTTGTCAAAGTATTCTTTTATAAGTGTTAACAAAGACTTCTCTTGTATGGTACCTATTCGCGAGCACATAGCGGTATATACGCCCATAAAAAATAAGGCTACGATTACAATCCACATTAGATTGTACTCATAGTCAGCTCCCATCTTGGATGTAATCGTCATTTTACTCGGACCAAAAACCAAGGCAGCAGTGATTATCCCTGGTCCTAATATGTTCAACAGTTTTCTCATTTTACAATCTTATTTATGCGTTCTCATTCTAATATCTTTCACCATAGCACTGTCTATTGAGCCCAAGTTATTTCCGAAATGCGTTCTAATATAAGTTGCTATCGTGGCAACATCAGCATCGGACAGAAAGCCAAATGCTGGCATTTCTTCATCATATTCCTCTCCATTGATTACAATTTTCCCCTTTAGTCCCTTCAATAAGACCGTTACCAATTTGTCGGCATCTGTTATGGTAGGCGTCTGAGTCAGCGGCGGAAAGAAATTTCTCACCCCTTTACCATCATTTTTATGACACGAAGCACAGTATGACTGATATAGCACCTTTCCATCACTTGTCTTTCTATTTTCTGGTTCATAAGCCATCAAGAATTCCTTCGGTACAAAATCGATTACAGCCAATTTTAAGATACGATCATCTCCTTTTTGCGGAAATCCATTTTGCGGATTCCAATCGCGATTGCTAGTTGCGATATAGATATTCCCTCTATCATCTATTGTCACAGCTCGAATCCGTCCATAGTGATTCTTAAAATATAATTTTTCATCGGCAATTACCTGCTGCTCAGCATCTAATTTTAAAACTCGAAAACTTTGGCTTTTCAGTGTTGTCAGCAGCAGACTATTGCTCCATTCTGGGATGGCCTGAGAACCATAATAGGTAAGAGCGGCGGGAGCGATCACTGGAGTCCAGGCTTTGATGGGCTCTGTTCGCGAACTGTGCCGAGCGATTTCCTTCTCTGCATCCGTATCGTGAAATCCTTCGATTTCCTTCCATCCGTAATTATGCAAAGGCTTGACTAGATTAATCTCGTCCTCTATCGCATCCCCATGTTCAGAAGTCATCAGATGTCCCTTGGAGGTCATCGCCATCCCCTGTATATTACGAAAACCCCAAGCATAGACGTACGAATTCGAGATAGGATTATCGGACGGGATAAGCCCTTCATCCGTCATTCGAAGTACTTTTCCGTTTAAATTTGTTGAATCTTGTGAATTGGTATTGGAGTGCGCATCACCAGTAGCCCAATATAGTAATCCCTCTTTATCGAAGAGTAATCTGGACCCATTGTGCCCCAATGCGCCACCAATCTTCAACAACACCTTTGATTCGACAATTTCCCCTTCTACATACCTCAATTGAGCAAGTTCACTAAAATATTGTTCACCATCTTTGATGGTATAGCAGACATATAGATACGGTTTTTTATCAAAATCAGGATGCAGGGCTAACCCCAATAGGCCCATCGATCGCTTTTGAAAAACATGAGGAACAGTATAAATAATCGTTCGTTTATTCGTGGCTAAGTTCAATTCTGAAATCTGCCCCTTTATCTCCGTAAAGAATATAGATTTGGTCGTCGGATTAAACTGCAAATCCCAGGGCACCTCCAAGCTGTCGGTCAATTGTGAGATGCCCAAATACGTCGTATCAGAAACCTTCAAAAAATCGATATATTCCTCGCGAGGTGTATGCTGACAGGCAGAGACCATGAGCACAAGACAGGAGACCAAAGCGCAATATAATTGCTTCTTCATTTTTTTGTTTTCATAATCTTTATAAAAACCATTAATAACAGTTAGGTATGTATCCCCAAAGGTCTTTCCCATTTTCAAAATAGATTTTATCATATGTACCCAATACCATTAGGTTACTTCTTTAATTTGCGAGATTCTGTCGGTTTTAATATAGGAATTAGATAACATATTAGTCAAGCCGAAGAATACCATTCCATTTCAAACTACCATCCAGGATTTTGAGTGAGATTTCCTTCATTCAATCTAATCTCACTTTCTGGAATGGAATTTAGGTAATCTCGATTTAACTTAAATCCATATCCTGCAGGAACTGCTTTTTGAAAGGGATCTAGAAACCCATCGCTATCCACAGGGAAAGGATTCTGCTTAACTTGACTTGCAAGGAAACCTTTAGGCCGTTTGCCTACTATCAACTCATCCGCCGCTGCCCAACGCGCGATATCATCCCATCGAAATCCCTCACCTACCAATTCGACCCTACGCTCTCTCCTGATTTCATTTATTGCTGACGATAGCAATGGAAAATCCCATTTGCTATCTGTAGTGATATTCGATAAATCCAAATTTGGCATTCCCACCCTATTTCTCAAAAGATTAATAGTTCGATTTACATCTTCTTGTTTGAGTCCCCCTAATTCAGCTTTAGCCTCTACATTGTTCAACAGGACTTCTGCATACCGAAATAAGATTGATGGCGTTTCTTCATACTGTTGCACATGATAGATAACCTGTGGATCATATCCCTTTTGAATGACATAACCCGTAGGTGCATTCAGGTCAGTCTTTGAGTTTAAGGTATTGTAGATCTCTGACCATAATTGGGTAGCACCATTTGCTCCTATTTTCCATACCTGGTCTGGAGTTGCCACAGTCTGTTTCAGTCTTGAATCGCGATTCTCAAATTCTTGGTTGATATTCGTATATCCTTTGAATAAGGCATTGCCCGAGATAGGTTTCCCATCCGTACAAAGATAACTGTCAGCTAAACCCTTAGATAGTGACCTCCCTAGCGGTTGAGACATTCTAAAATTCCGATCATTCGTAAAATCATTGTCTCCGCGCGAAAGCTCATTATCATATCTTCTCCAAAAAAGCACCTCCACATTTTCCGAGTAGTCACGCTTGGTAAATAGATCCCGATAATCAATTTGGCCATTCCCAGTAGTGTACACGCCATACAAACCTGATTTCATAATTTCTTCACTAGCGTCTACAGCCTTTTGAAAGTACTTATTAGGATTGGCATTGGAGACTTTAAATTCATCGTCACTGTGATATTTCTGCCACGAGCCCTCATACAACGCAATTCGGCTCTGCATCAACAATGCGATCCAACGATTGATACGACTATAGCCATTCGTGCGGTCGGCAGTGAGATACATCGCAGCTGTATCCAGACACCCTAGTATACGATCGGCAACGACGTTTCGTGGTGTACGGCCATTGTACAATTCCGGTGAGCTTGTTCCTAAATCTTTATCCAACCACTGGATATCACCATACGATTTCAATAAATTAAAGTAGGTCACGGCCTTAAAATAATAGGCCTCACCAACATACTGCTTATAAGTATTGAAATCATGCTTCCCTTCTATCTTTTTGTAATTTGATAAAAAATAGTTCAAGCTTCTCACTTTTGTAAAATCGATTGTTCCACTGGTAACCACTGTACGCGTACCTTGCAAACGAAGATCTACGGTAGAGGCCACCATATCATCACTATTATAATCATTGCCGTGATTCTGGTATTTTGGAAAATATGCATTGCTATAAAATTGATTCATATAAATCTCCAAATCCAATGGTTTTTCAAAATACATATCAGATATCACCTCATCAAGTGGCTGTCTGTCCAAAAAATCATCATTACAAGACACTATTATCGTCGCCGATGCTACCAATAGAGCAGCCGTTTTTATAAAATTTTTCATAATCTTGTTTATTTCAATGTTAGATTAAGACCAAAGGATATAATTTTATTCATCGGATATATGACACCACTTGTCAAATACCCCCCCTCTCTACTATCCGAAGCAATAGCCGTCTCAGGGTCAAATACCTTAGGTAAACTAGAGAAAGTCAAGAGGTTTTCGCCTGAGAAATACACACGTGCCTTACTGAATACCTTACCACCGACACTTTGCGGAAAAGTGTAACCTACCTGTACGTTTTTTAAACGGATATAAGAGGCATTTAGGAGGTAACGTGTTTGGGTAAGCTTATTTTTTTCGGTCTCCGCTGTAAAATAGGGTTTAGGAAGGTATGCGTCTATATTTGGTCCCAAAATGTTGGTCTCGTCAGCAGGCCTCCAATAATCGAGTCCTGGCGAGTTTTTGTACAATCCAGAATTGGCCCAAGCATTAGTCAACCCCCAGAACAAAGGAGTAGAAGACTCTGGAGCAAAATCCCGTTTTCCAACCCCCTGCCAAAACATATTGAAATCAACACCTTTCCAACTTGCACCAGCCGTAACTCCAATATTATATCTTGGAAGTGAATTACCGATTACTTTCAAATCGCCAGGATCACTCAAGGTCCTGGCGCCATCGTTGATAATACCATCTCCATTTAAATCGGTATACTTGATATCACCTGGTCCCCAATTGCTATGGTATTTAGATTGATCGGCCATTTTCTCTCCTGCTACCTGCATAATCCCTGCAGTTTCAAATCCCCATATCTCCCCATACTGCTTACCTTCGTACCACGTGTCAATCCTTCCTGTTTCATTCAAATACTCCAAGATTGTAGTTTTACTATCCCCTAAGGACACTTTTAAATTGTAACTAATACCATTTGAGAACCTATCATTCCACGATGCGACCAATTCAAATCCCTTGGTAGATAGCTTAGCATTGTTGGTCACAGGGGTGGCAGCACCTAATACATAAGGCAACTCTATCGCTTTACCAAACATATTGCTTGTAGTACGGTTGTACCAATCAAATGTAATTCCCAGCCTAGAATCCAATAGCTGTACATCAGTACCCAAATTGAGGGTTGTAACCGTTTCCCACGTTATTTTATCACTGATTAAGATAGGCACCTGCCCATATTGAGGGCGTGATTCGTTGATAATCCAATCCAACTCGGGTCTTATCGGAATCCTCGAATAATATAAATCATTGCCTACATTCTGATTCCCTAAAGATCCATAGGAAGCCCTGATTTTCAAATTATTTACCTGGTCTTTTATCGGTTCCCAAAAGTCTTCTTTAGAAACAACATACCCTATCGATGCAGAAGGAAAAAAACCGAATCTATTTTCTTTTGGAAACCTTGACGAACCATTGTAACGAGCCGCCAGTTCTACTAGATATTTTTCTTGATAATTGTAATTGACCCGACCGAAACCGCCGCGAGTAGCCCAATGGCTCATATTATCAGAAGCGACAATCCCGCCCAACGAAGTTACGATAGAGGGATTGTCATCCACTACGGGCGAGGTCCCAGTAGCATTCAATCCAGTATATAGGTTTTCTTCTTGTTCATACCCCAAGAGAACTTTGAAATAATGATTGTCCCATTGAGATTCATACGATGTAATAGCATTCAACACCTTATATACATACTCGTAATATCCTGCTGTATAGGAAGATTGAGGTTTCCCGATGTTACCAAATGCGCCTGTCCCCAGCTCTACCATCACAGGCTTCGGATTTTGACTGGTTTTGGTATTCTTGATGTTGTAACTATAAGTAAGTGCTGTTTTCCATCCTTTGATTGGCTCTACTTCTGCACTTAAGTTGGCAAGAAAATCAGCATTCTTCTTCTTATCTCGACCAGAATCCTCTAAAAGTCGGACCAAAGGGCTTTGAACAATACCGTTAATATTATAATGAGGCATCATAGGTGCAAACATTAGCATCTCCCTAAAAGTATGTTCCCGCCCTACTGTAGTTTCTCCCATAGGAAAGTCTGTGGATGTAGACGCCCATTTCAGACTTGACCCCAATCTCAACCAATCTGTGATTTGGGTAGATACATTGGACATTAGGTTATAGCGTTTGAAATAGTCATGCCCAAAAGCGTATGTTCCATTTTGCTTAGTATATCCAGATGAAAGAAAGTACTGCGTCCGCTCGCCTCCACCTGTGACATTTACATTATGTTTTTGGCTGAAGGCATTTTTTCCCATTAAAATGTGTGGCCAATCGTTATTAGCGTTCCCATTTCTTCTTCCTGCCCAAATGTTGTCTATTGGATGCTCTGGATCATATTCATATGGAAAAGTACCATCTAAGTATCCTTTGATGCGCTCCATCTGCTCGTCGCTATATATGGCAGTAAGGCCGGCATTTGCATTGGCTTGGTTATACGCAGTCGCCCAAGTATATGAATCGATAAAACTAGGCAACCGAAGTGGTGACGACAAGGACAGATTATTACTATAGTCCAACTTTGTCCCTTCGAGCTTGGAACCCTTCTTGGTCGTGATCAAAATAACACCAAATGGTGCGCGTGACCCATAAACTGCTGCTGCTGAAGCATCTTTCAGCACAGAAATACTTTCTACTGTTTCAGGGTCAATTCCAGCTAGATCCATCTCTACTCCATCAACCAGTATCAAGGGACTACTATTCCCATTAATAGATCCTACCCCCCGTATATTCCAACCGCTTGCAGCTCCTGGCTCTCCCCCCCGCATCCCCATCTCGATATTCACGTTAGGTGATGCACCTTTTATCAAATCCGCCACATTATTTGCGGGCCTATCTTTCAGGCGATCGCCAGAGATGACATCAATGGAAGCTGTCAAGTTGCCTTTCTTTTGAGTTCCATAGCCAACGACCACCACCTCTTCTAAATCTCGTGAAGCATCGTTTAACACCACCTGAATTTCCCGCTTTCCATTAAGTGCTGCCAAATAGGTCGAAAAACCTACAGAACTAAATTGCAGCGTATCTGTCAGTGCACTGACGTCAATCCTAAAAGCTCCTTTTGAATCGGTCTGTGTTTTCGTATCATTCCCCCTCACTCCAACACTAACACCCGCCAAAGGAATACCATTTGTGGTCTTTACTGTTCCATTAACAGTATTTTTTTGCTGCGCATGGATCGCAACCCCATAAAATATGAGGACGACGAGTACCATTATCGGTCGAATTGGTATCATAATATATGATTTAATTAAATATTTGGTTGTCAGTTTATAATATTTTCTCTTCTTAAAATAAAATGTACATATTGCGTCCAGCTATTCTTCGTCATGCACCTACCTCGAACTGTCCATAGTTTGGGGCATTTCACATCAAGCAATATTTCAATTAAGCAACATCCGTCTTCCAGTGTGTTATCTATGAATGTCCTCAACCCCTATTCTTCAGACAATCAGATTTTTATACTTAATCAATATTTACGTTAACGTTACCGTAAATAGATAAGCCACATCTGGATTACCGATACATCTATACGAATTCAACATATTTCATATCCCCTTTCAATTGCCAATTAAAAGAAACCTAGAGAAATCGTTAACGTTACCGAAATGGTATTAAAAAAAAGAACCATCACGATTCAACTTTCCAAAATGCAAGAATTTATATTTTAAAATCAAATAACTGTGTTTGTCTCATCATCTACGTTTTTCAAAAAAAAAGCACTCGACAATCGCTAGGGTTCGGTCTATAACATTTGCAAGATAAAGATTAGATATATACAATGCAAAATTATTTTTTTTAATTTTCATAAAAAAGATAATTTTCAATTGTCAAGATATCTATTGGCATAGGTTTGAATTCCACCATCTCCTCTTTTAGTAAAAAGTATTTGTATAAATAATTCAATGCCAGATATCCTTGTTTATCCGGCCGCTGACATATCAAAAAATCAATTACCCCCTTTGCTAGATATTCCACATTTGCACCCAAAAAATCAAAACCGATTATATGCGGCTTGGTCAATTCTGTATTTTCATGAAAGAATTGCCCCACCAACGATACCCTCGAGTTGGTAATAAAAATCAAGTCAGGTTTGATATCCGTGTGATAACGGAGAAGTTTAGGTGCGATTTCATCATAGTCATTATAAGGAATATCTTTTATCGTTATATCGTAGGCCCTATCCAGTGATTGCAAATAATTACGATAGCCCTCTATCTTGGTATTTAGATAGGTGTAGTTTTTTACTCCTTTTGCGATGTTCAGAATTAAGAGTCGAGCTTTGTTTTGAACCAAATATGAGGTCAAATTTCCAGCTAAACGTCCTGTACTATTCAAATCCGGACCGATGTATCCCAGTGAGGAATGACCTGGTATATCCGAATTAATAAAAATCGTCTCAATACGCTGTTGCTTACATAGGCTAACAAATTCTATTGTCTCCTTAATAAATATGGGCGCAATCACCACGGCATTAAATTTTTTTTGCAGCACCTTGGCCGATAATTTCAAAAAAGTAGCCGCATCTTCTTGGTCATATAAAAAAACTTCGCTGTTAATTCCAAAAGTTGCAAATTCCTTAACACCTTTATCGATTCCCTTTAAACAGAGCTCCCAATATCCAGTCTGTAAAGAAGTCCTAGGTATCAAAATTGCAAAACTGAGATTATTTTTGACCGACAAAGAGCGAGCATACAAATTAGGTTGATAATTATGCTCTTTGATTATCTCCTTTATCTTTTCTCTCGTCTTATCCGATACATCCTTACGATTGTTCAGTACGCGATCTACGGTCGCAATAGAGACATTGGCAAGTTTAGCAATTTCCTTGATACCAAATCGCTGGTTCTCATTCTGTTCACTCATACGTTAAAAATTAATGGTATATATTCAAAGATAATGCATACCCAAATAAAAAAACAAAATTTATCTATGCACAATAATAAGTCGGCCAGACCAAGAAATGCATTAATCGGACCTGTTATTAATATTTTCAAAGTACCGCATGACTTGCAGCTCCGTTTCCACTTGCAATATAATTGTATGATCGAAAAGAACCAATCGCAGGTCGCGATACAGTCGAACAGCATTTTGAAGGCCCTGCAGTAAGGCGCTTCTATCATACTGTGCTATTGTGAGCTTTAAATCTCCCAAATCCTGACTCTCCAATTCCATTTCAACTTTTCTCACCCCTCTTGGTAGGCTGTTGTTCTTTACATGAAGCAGAGGCCCTAGTGTACTCATTCTCAGAAATCCCATAAAATCCAATGCTTCGAAATACTCCCCACGACCAATCTTAAGCAGGGCGTAATGTACCCAAATCCAAAAACGATCTTCTATCCATTGATAGTTTGGATATGGAAAGACCGATTCGGATTTAAGCAAAGCTGATTGAAGCTGTTGGTTTCTGTCAAAAAGTATGACCGGCGTTTCAACTCGATTGTAGCATTCATCTAATGTGACAAATTTGATATCTACATGCAGAAGAGGACGATCATACAGACATATCAATAGTCTAGGCTCGCCCACATGCTCCCCGGTAAACCCCGACAAGAACCTTCCCAATCGCCGAGCATAGGCTATCATCTCTTCTGGGTTATCCGTAATCTTTTCCCGTGTGACGATGATTAAATCCAAATCTGAAAATTCGTCCATCTGCCCAGACAACCATGACCCACCTACAGCGAGTCCGATGATCTGCTCGTCTTTCTCCAGAATATGTTTTGCGTTATTTGCAAATTCAGTCTGTATCGTCATTGTAATATTGATTTAGGCAATGCCATACATTCCTATACTACGCTATCACGCTATTGCCAGATTCAAGATAAGCATTCTTTCCCATTAAGACCTACATATGGCCAAAAATATAATACAGTCTGTTGATTAGCATTATAGCACTATTCAACCCCCCACTGCTTAACTTTTATAATTAAGAGTTCTATATTTGTAAAGTCTGGGAGTTTCAGATACCCATACGAAAATGCGGCATCATCCTACGTATTTTAAAAATGGTTGGTCTGCGAGCAGAATTTGGAGATAAGGTAAAAAGCGATTTCGACTAAGGAAAAAGATAAAGAACAATGACCAGTGAAGACAAAGCAATCAAGACAACTTATTTCAGCATAGTCGGTAATACAGCCTTAGCTTTATTAAAGTGGCTGGCCGGATTCTTTGGTAATTCATATGCGTTGATTGCAGATGCCATAGAATCTACTGTCGATATACTTTCTTCGTTCCTTGTACTTATAGGACTCAAATACGCCAAACGACCAGCCGATGACAACCATCCATATGGGCACGGTCGCGTCGAACCCTTGATTACCTTTATTGTAGTAGGTTTTCTGATTATCTCAGCCACGATAATCGCATATGAAAGCATCCAAAATATCGGAACACCACATGACCTTCCCAAACCTTGGACATTAGCCGTACTGGCGGGCATTATTATCTGGAAAGAGATTTCTTTCCGTGTGGTCATGAAAAAAAGCAAAGAAACAGGAAGCTCTTCGCTTAAAGCCGATGCTTGGCACCATAGAAGTGATGCCATAACATCTGTCGCGGCCTTCATAGGTATCTCTATAGCACTTTTTCTGGGTCAAGGATATGAAAGTGCAGATGATTTTGCCGCCCTACTTGCAGCTGGATTTATTCTATATAACTGTTACCACATCTTTAGACCCGCCTTAGGCGAAATCATGGACGAAAATGTATATCAAGACCTTATTGATGAAATCAAGGCCAAGGCCTTACTCGTTGACGGTGTGATAGATACCGAGAAATGCTTTGTGCGCAAGTCTGGGACCACTTACCATGTAGATCTGCACGCCATTGTCAATGGTGATATTTCTGTGAGAGAAGGGCACCGCATCGCTCACCAGCTAAAGGATACTTTGCTTTCCAAACTTCCCCAACTCGGGCACGTACTGATCCATATTGAGCCAAAAGGATACTAAACGCGGTATATTGGGTAAATATGTGTAAACATATGTTATCTAACATACGACAGCTCCACCTAATCCCCTCAAAATCAATCAACACACCCCTCATCCCCCAAAAGAGTGTAAGGAATCATCCAATAAAATACGTACATACATAGATTATTTTTCCTAAATTAGAGCCAACTATGAAAAACTGTCCCCATAAGCGGGACCCATAACCTATTGAAGTGATGATTCTGTCCTATTGGGTAAAACCGATGATGGAAGCAACGCTCCTATAGTGTTTATCTACTATTAAAAAATGGCATCTTAAAATGGAACAAAGGCCAACTGCCCGTTTTATTGATTTTGACAATGGAGAATCCATTGCCCATTCGTTGCGCACTATATATGCGAAGGAGATTGTACATGATATCGGCAAGGGAAAGATCAATGAACTATATCAATTTGCCAAAAAAGCATTATTGACCGACAAAGCCGAATACTATTGCTCGCAATATCATATATCCATGCTTTACAATTACGAAAAAGATCAAATCTATGCAAAAGGAATTAGATCACTGAAGGATTCTATAGATGATATCTGGTATAAAATTGCATTGACTGCCCAGAAAATAGGATTTGAAAATTTAAAAATTCTTAAAGAACTGGCCTGTCAAGATCAGCTATATATACTTCGCACTACATCCAATCAGGGCCTGTACTCCTATCTAATGAAAGAATCTGCAGAGCAAATGATCGTAGACCAACTATCTACACCCTACACCCGCCTGCCACATATTGTACGCACTATTATACAAATAGGCTATGACCACCAAATTCAAGACATTGAACAATTAGAAAACGCCTTAATACGAAAGTCGAAACCCTATATTATTAAATTCTATACTAAAATAAGCCCCGAAACAGCGTTGGCTGCTATCAAAATTGGCTTACAATATCTCCTGAATTACATTCAGGATCCAAACGAGAATCAGAGGCTAATCAAGTCTACCAACGTACTCTTAGATACAGATAAAAGTATGGTCATGCCGAGCAAAATATGTTATGTCAAAAAAATATAGTGAAATATAATCAACTCTCGTTATGTGAACATATCTGCTTCTCAATGCATTACATTAACTTCCTCCTTTAGCTTTTATGCTCTCTCCAGTAAAAGAGTTACTTGCTCCAAAATGTCAAAAGTGACCTCAGCCATTCTATTACCTCGGTTGTCCAATAAAGGATTAACCTCCACCACCTCCAAACAGACAATCTTATTAGAGGTTATTAGCTCCTTTAGTAATAGGGTGACTTCTGAAGGGAAAAATCCTCGTGGGACAGGTGTACCCGTTCCTTCAGATATCATCACACTGTCCATGCTGTCCACATCAAATGATACATACAATATGTCGCAGTGGCGCATTTGATTGAATACCTCTTCCACACAACATTTTATTGTTTTATCTCGCACTTCATTCACCCTATAGTTTTTGATGCCCAAACGCGCCATCAAAGCCTCTTCGGCGTCTTCGGTATCCCGCACACCAAAATAAACCAAATCTTCAGGTAGTACCTTCACTTCTGGAATACCGATATGTTTTAATTTTTCCCAATATAAGCGAGTATGCTCGTCAACCTCATTTTGTTTGCTATCTAAATTATCCTGCTGCATCACTGATGCAAGTGGCATGCCATGCAGGTTGCCAGAGGGAGTTGTGTAAGGCGAATGGATGTCGGCATGCGCATCTATCCAGACCACTCCCAAACGCTTGTTGGGAAATGCAGCCTTGATCCCCCCTATCGTACCAATTGCCGAAGAATGGTCACCAGAGAATACCAACGGAAGGTTATCCTTCAATAAACTATCTTCCACAATAGTAGACACCTGTCTGCACTGTTGATACACTTCTTTGATATGCTTACCAAATGGATTTGCATCTGTCTCATATATCGAATCATTTCGTGTCTGTACATCCACGGAAGGATATTTCTTAAAAAATAGACTTCCCTTATTTATAGCGGCAATCTCAATCGCATCGATTCCCATATCGGAACCTCTAGTTCCAGCACCTATATCCGATCTATTCTTAATCAGTTCTATCGACTTTTTCATACAAATGATTTCAATGATTTTTCGATTAAGCCAAGACTCTCTTCTATTTGTGCTTGATTAATGACCAATGGGGGGGCCAGTCGTATTTTATTTCCATGGGTAGGTTTAGCTAACAGTCCATTCTCCTTAAACTTCAGACATACGTTCCAGGCAAGATCATCATTCTCGCTACAATCCATTTCGATGGCAGTAAGTAGCCCCTTGCCCCTTACTTCCTTAATCAGACCCAATCTGCGAGCTATATCCTCAAGTCCTGCCCGGAAAATCTCGCCCATTTTTTTGCTATTTGCAGCTAGCCCCTCATCCAATACCACCTGTAGAGCTTCAACCCCCACTGCACAAGCCAAAGGATTACCGCCATAGGTCGAACCATGTTCACCTGGCTTGATCGTCAGCATAATTTCATCATCTGCTAACACCGCAGATACGGGCAGTACACCTCCAGACAGCGCCTTCCCTAAAATCAAGATATCAGCCTTACTTCCGTGTTCCTTTGCCGACACATCATATGAAGCCAATAAGCTTCCTGTTCGAGCTATACCCGTCTGTATCTCATCGACTATGAGCAAGACATTATTTATTGTGCACAACTCACGTATTGCTCGAAGATATCCTTCATCTGGAATAATGATTCCGGCCTCCCCTTGTATTGGCTCCACTATAAATCCAGCAATATTTTTATCGGACTCCAACAACTGCGCAAAGGCTTGCACATCATTGTATGGCACCTGCACCATCCCAGATACAAACGGACCAAACCCTTTGGTGCTTGTCTCATCATTTGATGCGGAAATCACTGATATCGTCCGACCGTGAAAATTATCCTTTGCAAACACAATCTTAGCTTGATCAGGGGCCACCCCTTTTACCGTGTAGGCCCATTTACGGCACAGTTTGAGGGCAGTCTCCACAGCCTCTACTCCCGAATTCATGACCAATGCTTTGTCATAGCCAAAAAGTTCACACATATACTCTTCAAAATCACCTAACTTATTGTTATAAAATGCCCTCGAAGTAAGTGTCAATTTAGCGGCCTGTTCATTTAGCGCTCGGATAATACGGGGGTGACAATGCCCTTGATTAACTGCTGAATAAGCCGATAAAAAATCAAAATACTTATTCCCCTCCACATCCCAGACAAATGCGCCTTCACCTTTTTCCAATACCACCGGCAAAGGATGATAATTATGCGCTCCGTATTGGCTTTCTTTAGCGATAAAAGCCTCGCTCTTTGTTAAATTCGCCTGAGTTCCCATATCTTTAAGTTTTTGTTTACAATCCAAAATTATAAAATATAACGCATAGACTGCAAACTAAAATAAAATTTGACTCATCAAGTCATTTAAATTAGTAAATTTGAACAACAACAACAACAACAACAACAACAACAACAACAAACCCTTATATATGTTAGATGACTTTGACATTCGTATATTAAAAATGTTGGACAAGGATGGCCGTATGGCTTATTCAGCAATCGCCAATGAGATGGGGGTATCCAATACCATGATTCATCAGCGCATTGCTCGAATGGTCGAACAAGGTGTCCTAGAAGGCACCAAGCCTGTGTTGAACGAGAAGAAGCTAGGCTACGACTGGGGCGCATTTACGAGCCTCAGTCTTGAAAAAGACCATGATTCCCAACGTGTTATCGAAGAGCTCAAAAAAATACCAGAAGTCACGGAATGCTATTTTATAACTGGTAACTACACACTTTATATCAAAATCATTGCGAAGAACCACGAACACATGCGTCAACTGTTATACGAAGAGATAGACAATATTCCAGGCATCGCTAAAACAGACTCCATAATTGAGTTAGGCTGTGCATTCAAGCGCAACATCATATTATAACATCGTCTTTATGCAGTATACAGCATTCTAGCAGATGCTATCCCTTATTCTTAGACTGTCCTGTCGGCATGAAGCATAAGCCATGTGCTGCCAATGCTGATCTAAATATAGGTAGAGAAGCTTTACCTATTCCATGTAGATTCAGAATTTCCTTCTCTGTGAATGTCGATAATTCTTCGAGAGTAATGATTCCATAATGCAAAAGGGCATTCCTCGCAGGATTACTCAGCAAAGCCAAGAAACCAGCTAACGGCTTCTTACCTTTTTCACAAATAGGACAAGTTGGGCAATCCGAACTTTTATAGAACTGGTGCCCATTGTCACAGATTTTCATTTTTTTGGAAGTCGTCATCATTTTTATAGTTGTTTGCATGCTATAAATACAATTTTACAACAAAAAACCGATTAACTTCCTTCGCATAAGACAAGAAATCAACCAATTAGACTTGCTTAGTCGTAAACGAAATCCCATCACGGGAAGCAGCTGCTGTTTATAACCAGGTGCTATTACAACAGTATACGCAGACATATTGATACTTTTTTTAAAATATTTAATAATCAAGTGTAAGTTTTTCATTCTTTCAACTACCTATTGGATAAAATAATCCTATATGGAATTAACAACACCCATGCTTAGAATTGATCCGGTCGAAACTAAGACTCCGAGTGATTCACAATCAATAAATCGCTTCAAATCGTTAACTTTAATCAAAAATCGATATGGACGAACCTGATTTTTTAACTCTACTACACGAACATCGCGGGATTCTTCATAAAATATGTCGTCTATATCGAGATTCCAAAGAGGACAGAGAAGATCTCTTTCAGGAAATCACATTCCAACTCTGGAAATCTCGACAAGGATTTAAAAACGAAGCAAAAGCAAGTACTTGGATATATCGTATTGCGCTGAACACAGCAATAGCTACGTTCCGCAAAAAAGCCCATACAATTATCTATCCCCCCGTACTACCAGATACTGCTGAAGAGTTGCCATCGGACGAACTGGCACTGCGACAAGAACGTCTGTTCGCAGCCCTGAAACAACTTGATGACGGTGATAAAGCAATAATCACCCTTTACCTCGAAGACCTCAGCTATCAACAGATTGCGCATATTACAGGAATAAGCGAAAACTATGTGGGAGTCAAATTAAATCGGATCAAAACAAAAATTCAAAAACTTTTAGGCTAAACGCAATGGAACTAAACGAACTAAAATCAACATGGAATACCCTAAACAGTCCCGATTTGTCAAAGACAGATATACTAAACATGCTATCCGAAAATAAGCATCCCGTGTTAAAAAGTATTCGCAAACAGTTGCTTATTGAGCTGGTTGGATGGACTATATTCCTATTGTGCTACTACTCCATGTTCGACGGAAATGCAAAACCACTGTGGGTAAATGCACTGCTCATCCTTTCCATCTTATTGCCGGCAGGGCACAATTTAATGGGTTACAACCTTGCAAAACATCTGATATGCGGAGTCAATATCCATCAATCACTTCAAATCTATCTATCAAAAATCAAGGTTTATGCTGCATCGTCCATTATCACCAGGCAGATTTACCTGACGGGAATTCTGCTATTCTTCGGCTATGGCCTAAACAACGGTCCCAGACAACATCTCGCTTTCGTAATAATCGGACTCGTTTTTTCAGCACAATTGATTATGACGACCAGGATTTGGCAAAAGCGAATAAGAAAACTTAAAGAGTCACTAGCGGCCTTCAATTGACACTCGCCCTACAAATACATTCGGATGGTATGTGAAAAATAGCTATCCAAGGGGTTGTGTATAGCAAAGGCATATAAGCGTAATATTATAAATTTTCTTATCTTAACACTATCCGTACTACAAAGGAGTATGCGGATATTTCAGGAAAGAGCTGATATTCATATGTTAAAGACATTTGCTGACAAAGTCATAGATTTTAATCGAATGCTACACTATTCAGGGCTGTTACCACCGGGATATGAAGTGATGAATCCCTATTTAGATAACCCCGAAACAATGGAGGTCATGCAGCAGTTTTACCAAACTTTTTATGCCGACACTAGACAACGGAAATTCATTGTCGGAATCAACCCGAGCCGTCATGGTGCCGGTGTCACAGGCGTCCCTTTTACGGATACCAAACGATTACAAAGTGCTTGTGGTATCCAAATGCAGTCAGCCCATACGCATGAGATATCCTCGGTCTTTATGTACGACATGATTGCCGAATATGGAGGAGTAAGAGATTTTTACAGCAGTTTCTACATCAATTCGCCATTTCCACTGGCTATTATACGTCGTACTACGGACGGCAAATGGCTGAATGCCAACTACTATGACGACCCTAGGCTCTTCGCCTTAGTCAAAGACTTCATGATTGATTCGCTACAGCAACACATCGCCTTAGGGCTTGACACATCAGAAGTATTTATCTTGGGTAAGAAAAATGCAGTTTTTATCCAAAAACTCAATAAAGAAGCAGGGCTATTTGATAAATTGACCATCTTGGAGCATCCACGCTACATTCAACAATATAAATCCAAAGACAAGCAGTATTATATCAACAAATACATCACCACCCTTCATCCGACGCCATCTGATTCGTGAATACACGTTATTATTCACTGCCGTCAATTTCAAACCTCCTTCGCTAGCACTAACATTTATACACATGAACAAAATATACAAGTCTAAAATCAGTCCATGGCTCACTCTCTTAATACTGAGCGCAATCTTTGGCCCTGTCATTCCAATGGCCAGCGACTTCATTTGGACCTCCCTTGTGTACATCATCGTACTTTCGGTTCTCTTTATCCCTACGTTGTTCAATACACACTACATCCTCACTCCCGACCAATTGATTATCAAGAGTGGAATTTTATTCCACAAAAAAATTCCATTACACAGCATCCGAAAAATAGTCGAGACAGGAAATATGGCCAGTGCCCCCGCCATGTCTTTAGACAGACTTGAGATTTTTTTCGGCAAATTTGACACCGTACTGGTCTCGCCTAAAGATAAAACGGGGTTTATAAAGGCAGTCACGGCCATCCATCCAGATATCGAGGTCAAATTCAAGAATAACTCTTACGGAACATAGATTAGTCATCTATCCGAAAAAATATCGGATAACATTAGCTATAACACCATAAAAAAATGAACATACACATCAGACCAGAACGACACGAAGATTTTCAATCTATTTTTAATCTTGTTAAACAAGCATTTGAAGCAGAGGAAATGAGTGACCATACCGAACATCATTTAGTAAGCAGACTAAGGTGTTCCAGCGCATTTATCCCTGACCTGGCACTTGTTGCTGAAACGAACGAACAGATTGTGGGATATATTCTACTCACCAAAATCAAGGTAATCAGCAAGACCGACGAAGAATTCGAATCGCTAGCGCTGGCCCCGGTTGCAGTATTGCCAGGTTATCAAGGTAAAGGTGTGGGTGCCTTATTAATTCAAAGCGCTCACAAACGCGCATTAGACCTTGGTTTTCAATCCATTATTCTATTAGGGCACGAGCATTATTACCCTCGATTTGGATATCATCCTTTAAAGACATATGGGATCAAACTTCCATTTGAGGTTCCTGAAGAAAATTGTATGGCCATTGAACTGGTAGAAGGCGCATTGACAAATGTAAACGGCATCGTGCATTATCCAAAAGAATTTGGTCTAGCTGAATAAACAAGACACAGCCGTGAGATGACACCATTATTCCTGGAAAAAGGTTAACATTCAATTAAGTGTACGTAAAGCCTAATAAGGAGTTTCAGCTACATACTAAACCAATAATTGACCTTGAGCATAAAAGTATTGCTTGCAGGTAAGCCAAACATGGTGTCCAAATTGCGTCCCCACCCCGTATGGTATACATCGTCCTGATTCGATCTATTATGTTCCCAAACAAGGTATAATGTCGATCCAGGGAGATACTCCCATCGTGCCACCAAATTGGAGCGAAACTCATTGAAACTAAAGTTAGGATCCTTGAACGAAAGCTTACGTCCGCCATTTTCAATAGTATAGCGTCCTTCACCGTATGAAATTTCGTCCGGTTCAAATTCGTTGAAACGATCGGCATAGGTACGTGATTCAGGATTGGTCGCTTCTTTAAAACGATCATATTTTGCTACTGAGGTAAATGGTGACCCATAATACTGGATAGAGATGTCAGGAGTAAGATTCAACTGCATATTCAGGGTCATCCCATAGGTCTGTTGCTTCATTCGCCCCATCATGTAAACAGTATTGTCTCCAGAATGTTCTGAAGGCAAGATACTGCTTACGTACTGTACATTGTCCCTGTTCCAAGCATAGTTGAGCTGTCCCGTAAGACGTACATGATTGCCCAACCTGAATATCATGCTTGGATGGATGGCGTTATAGCCCGTCTCCTCCTCCACATAATGTCGACCATTATAATCCAATTTGAAGACGACGCGTTTGGCCCTATCAGTACTCAAGACCACATTGGTTTCAAAGTTAGCATTATACCGCATATCTGGTCCGCCTCTTAGACGACGACTGTCCACGGTATTCCAACTAAAGGTCTCCTTGATATCCATCTCAAAGCGACGCTTGGTACTCAAACTACGCCACCGGATTGCAACATCATTATTGATGGCCTTACCCCCATAGTTCCACATGTTCTTTTGCGTCAGGTTAATTCCTGCAAAACGAAATGGCCCCCATGGATCGGTCTTTCGAAAAGCAATCTCTGATTCATTCAGTTTGTAATCCGATTGGCGCATGTATCCTACATCATTCAGATCAAATCCTGGTGATGACCAACTGAAGGTCTCTGAAAAATTCCACTGTGCGTTACCCTTTTTACCAACCTTAACATACCCTCCAGTACCGTTCAACACATCTTTATCTGGATCCAGATTTAGGTAGTCGGATCCGGACGCCCTATGGTAGTAGTGTGTTGCATTACGTTTAGTATTCAAGATTGCTTCTGGTGACCCATGTAGACTACTAAACATACCTTTAGCATCTACATAGTACAGTCTATTAACAAAATATTGCGTAAAATCCACTCCACCTGTGAACGCATTGCCCACCCTAATATCTTTCAGATGCTCTTCGCTCAGATTTCTATTGACCGAGGTCAGCATTCCTCCCAACAATGTATTCCCTTCCCAGTTTTTCTGTACACGGGCAACAGTATAGTTGGTGAGTGGCTCTGTTACTTCCCGGTCAAATACCCCATTGCGCATCACCCGCGAAGAAGTTTGTGCCGTCACACTTTCCAGAAAACCAACCGTCACCCCATTCCTATTGGTTCCCGTTAACTTCATCGCTCCTATAATCGGAATATTCTTAGGTGTACTTGAATAACTATTAATATTGTCAATACCTTGAGGTTGATAAGACGGCATTGCCCCAATACGTCTTGAATAAAACATCATACCATCCGCATTGTTGTCAAACTCCAAGATATGTTTTCCTTCCAGAAAGAAGGGTCTCTTCTCATCGTAGAATATTTCATAGGCTGATAAGTTCATCACTGATGGATCTAGCTCAACCTGACCATAGTCGGGGTTGATTGTCATATCCAGTGTAAAATCGCTCAATGCAAATTTAGCATCAAGACCTGCATTAGCGTGCCATTTACTTCCCTTTTGAAACGGACTATTCGGGATACGGGGCTCGCGTACAAACTTGCTCATGGTATAGGGCAAGAACTCTATCCCCCTTGCCTTTGGCAAATCGTCCATTCCGTGCATTTCGCCAAATGAAAATACATGTCCATTATTTTTGATTGGTATGATGCTCCAATTTTGGACTTCATTATTTCGTCTGATGATACGCCGCACATGTAGCCCCCATGTTCCATCTTCATTCTTTTGATTGTAGCGCAGTTGGCTAAAAGGAATACGAAGTTCTGCTGTCCAACTCGAGTCAGCCATATTTATATGGGTACGTCCTTCCCAGACCGTATTCCAACTCAAATTTACAGACAGCTTATCCGTTACTGTCAAATCGGTCTTGTTCCCCCCTAGGTTAATATTAAATTCGGAGGCCACTCTATAATCGTGGTAAGTATCAAAAGCTATGCTGATTAAATCTCCATTACTGTTGTCATCCCTATTTCCAATAAAAGCGTTCATTGTCTCTGGATGTGCGTCTTTGCAATATACCCCCACGTATACGTTTTCATTGTCATAAAAGATTTTCATACGTGTCCACGAAGCAGTATATACCCGCTCGAAAGGTATCACTTGAGAAAACTTTTCGGACCATTCTCCAAGATGGTTCCACATATCCTCATCCAGCTGTCCATCTATTTTAGGTTGTTGCCCTTCCAATTTTGTGACCACATATGTCCTTTTGTAGGCACTGTCAAAAGAAACCACCTCTTTCCTATCCTCTTGAGCCCAACAAAGGCCCTGAATCATCAAGAAAGCTAGGAAATAATAGTATTTCATAAATTATTCAGCTATTTTATTACGGGTTTAGTATTATAATGGTCAAATTATTAACGCAATTGCAGCAAGGTAAATAAAATAAAATAGTTAAGGTGATTCCTACTTCGACGTAATAGTTTTTTTACGAAATCAATTGCTCTTTTCAAGAGCAATACATACATGTCTATTCAACACATCATTTCTTCATTTTTATGCACTTTGAAAAATCAAATGCATCACGTTTTCTGTACAAGTTATACATTTAGATAGTGCTTAGTCAATCCATAAATCATTTCACTATCATTCATGTCAAATTTAAATAGGGACTTATCCATAAAAAAAGAGCCAAAAGCATACGCTTCGACTCTTTTTAGTACACCTTTAATCAAGCTCCCTATTCCGCCATGACCACAAATTCTGCTCCGGAGGCATAGTCTTGTCCGTTTTGTGAGCTCAAGGCCGTAAAACGGACATAACGTGCTTCCACCGGTTTGCTCAGCAGCACGGTTTTCAGCTTACCACCACGTTCAAATTCACCTTCTACGACTGCATCACTCCAAGTCTTACTATCCAGACTTACCTGCAGACGATATCCTTTAACCTGTCCATTAGGTCCATCTTGTCGCGGCAAGTAAGTAAAGCCTTTTATTTTCTTCACAGCACCTGCATCAAAGTCGACCCAATGCGGATACTGTGCAACTGTCACGGAGTACATGGTATGCCATATCGTTGATGGATCACCATCCACCAAATGTTGTGCGTTGCCTTCACCGGTTTCTTGGCTAGAAGCTGATACTACCTCCATCACGATGCTCTCTATTTTAGCGAATTTGGTCGAGACCTTCAACTTTTCGTTACCCATATACCAAGCAGTCACTATACCACCATCTCTTAAATCAAAGGGGTGGGTATAAGGTCTTGCCCCTTCAAATCCCTTTTGCACCATCAGCTTAGCGTTCACTTGTTCAGATGCGATAGTGACTTCGCCATTTCGATTACGAGTGATACCTATCGGCATTTCCCCTCCCACGCTTACCAAAGCTTGATTTTGCTCATTCTGCCCCTTTACAGGACGTATTATGAAACCAAAGCTATGTCCAACTGCTTTCACCCTATCTTGCTCTAGCGGAGGCCCTTGTCCACAGCTATTCCCGCCAAGACCTGTCACATCAGCCATCAGATAAAGATGTGTTCCGGTACTCTTAGGCAGTTGATGGGTGTGGGGGGCCAAGGTCATCTCCAATTCACTCCAAGGCAATGCCGAGGCTGCAAAATAATCCTTAGCAACAAATACGACACCGGCACCCTTTCCATCAGTCAACGCACTCCACCTCACCTCTTCTCGATTCCCAGTAGACTGTGGTTTGGGCCATGCAAAATACTGTTCAGAAACCGTGCTGGTATAGTGCTGTATAAATTGTCCCGTCTTACGATCCGCATAGTTGTTGATCGGTCCACGGCCATAGTAACTGTATTGTTCGTATTCGGCAGGCAACTGCATGGCAAACCCTAAATGGGGCAATACCAAGCTACTGTTATTAGAAGTGATGCTACTTTCCAACTCGATAGAACCATCTTTGTACACCGTCCAAATGTAGTTGCTGACAAACTTAAAGTCTTGATCCGTAAATGGCTTATCGGTATACTCTTGCAAAGTATAGGTACCTGAACTACCTCCTCGTATAGTTGCACCATTCGGCGCTTGCGATTCTACGTTGAATGACAGCACATAGGCCCCATCGGCGCGTGTATAGACACTTGCTCCATATGCCTTATGCTTCAAATTATGTAACCCCTTTTCAAACCACTGCTGATAAGCCCAGTTGTCATTGTCCAAGGGAGCCCGTAGCGCGTCCAAACGAGGTCCTTCCCCATCTCGAATTACAACTTTCCCATCATAATTTAAATGGAACAACGTACCCGTAAGATTATCAAATTTGGCCACAAAGCCCTCTCCCTTGACCACCTTTAGATCGCCCTCCTGTGAGATATCCAATGCTGTCCCCTGTGCAACCTCGGCAATAGAAGGTCGAGGTGAAGCTCCCTTAACGAGCAACTGCTCTTCCATCTGCACCTCTCCCTTATCTGCCCACGGCCGTTCCTCTTTAAGCACAAACTGTATTTTTATAAAATACTCCGACTGCAAATCCAACTTGGTAAAGTCATAGGGTATTTCCAATATCTGCTTGGTACGTGGAGCGATAGAAGGTGTTATTGTCCGGTACGAACTTCCTCGTTCCACTTGATTACCGTCTTTCCACAAGGACCAGTGTATATCATATTCATCCAACGTGTTGAAATAATTCTTATTAAATATCTCTATTTTTCCTGTCGAGATATCCAGCGGTTTGATTCCTACATTCTGATACACTTTACGTACTTCATAGTAGGCTGGTTTCGGGGTTAAGTCTGAAAAAATCAAACCATTCATCACAAATGTTCCATCATTGGGCTTATCTCCAAAATCACCACCGTACGCCACATAACGTTCACCCGTATTTTTGTCATACGCATACATCGATTGGTCTATCCAATCCCATATTGCTCCTCCCATGAAAAAATTAGTCGATTCGATAGCCTCCCAATAGTCAATCAAATTTCCAGTAGCATTTCCCATAGAATGCGCATATTCAGATATATGAAACGGGTACTTCAACTTATACTTACCTTTTACAGCCTCCTTGACCCAATTTATAGAGGGATACTGATTAGATCCTATATCTACAATACTGTTATTACGCTCATACTGCACAGGTCTAGATAAATCGACCTTTTTTATTGCCTGATAGGCCGCTACAAAATTTTGACCAGGTCCAGCTTCATTGCCCAATGACCAGATTACAATTGATGGATGATTAATGGTTGCATGGACCATCTCCAGATTGCGAGCTACGTGTGCATTTTTCCATTCCACGGGGTGCGATAGAGAAGCTTCTCCATAATAGTACTCATGGCTTTCTATATTTGCTTCATCTTCCAGGTATATTCCATACTTATCACATAGATAATACCAATAAGGATCATCTGGATAGTGAGAATTGCGTACGTGGTTGATATTTGCACGCTTCATCAGAAAGATTTCATTTTCCATCTGTTCGCGCGACACGACCTTTCCTTTCTCGGGATTCGTCTCATGGCGGTTCACGCCTTTCAATTTGACAGGCTTACCATTTATGTAGAAATACCGCCCTGCCAATCCGAACTCATCTTCTGCCGCTGGGGTATCCTTAAGCTCCACCTCTCTAAATCCGACATAGCTTGATACCACATCTATCAGATGCCCTTTCCCGTCCAATAGCTCGGTTACAAGTGTATATCGATATGGGGTCTCTGCAGACCATTTATTCGGATTGTCTATTTTCAGCACCTGCTCCACAACACCCGTTCCGGACTGCTTAACCTCGGATACCGAGCGCGACAAATTTATGCTCTCCACCCGCACACTTTCGTCACTATATAATTTGTTTGCATACAACGTATATCGAATCTTGTATCCTTTGATAATCTGAGACATACCATTCAACACCTCTGCTGTGACTTTAAGTGTTGCATCCTGATAATTTGCATCCAAATCGGGAATAGCAACTAGGTTACGGATTTGCACTTTGGGCTTAGCCGATAGCGATACCGTCCTAAATATCCCTGGCAACCGAAACATGTCTTGGGCCTCCAAGAAAGAGGCATCCGAATTGCGATAAACTTCTACAGCAACTGTATTGTCCCCCTTCGAATTCAAATACTTGGTAATGTCAAATGCAGCAAGATTTCTGGAATTTTTGGAGAATCCCACATATTTACCATTGATCCACAGGTAGAAAAAGGAATCCACCCCATCAAAATTAATATAAACATCTTTCCCTTTCCAGTCCTTCGGCACTACAAAAGAACGACGATAGGAACCGACCTCATTCCTATATACATACGTTGTCCAGTTTTGTGGAGGTGTACGCATTACCCCTCCACGCCAGTCGTCTACCTTCACCTGATGTTGAAAAATGACGGGTTGATTCACATAGATGGGTACACCATACTTCAGTGAGCCGTCTTTTTGTATCCCCAGTATATTCCAACTCATAGGTACGGGTACATCATCCCATGTAGACACATCAAATGCGGGGTCGAAAAATTCTTTCGTTCTTTCATCAGGTGTCTTTACCCAATTGAATTTCCATGTGCCGTTAAGGGACTGCCAACTGTTCGAATGTTCCGGTAGCACGTGACGAGCAGATTCGACATCGTTGAAAGAAAAATGATAAGCGTGTGGCAACTCCTTATTTAAGGAAAGCTGTTCTGGAGATTCCCACTCTTTGCCAGTAGGTGCCAGCGGACTACCGTAGGCAAATCCCTCTATCCGACTAGTCACTGGTGCTTGTTGTGCCAATAACTGCGTAGGTAGAGCTAGTAAAAACAATATCCTATATCTTGACGTAATAAATCTGTTCATAGCTAAAATGTTGTAAGATTGACGACAAAATTAGAATCCTCAGGGTCAAATGCAAGCAGTGCTAGAACTCAAAAGAGGCTTTTATGGGAAATTGTTACGTATATCTCTTCATCAATCGATTGCGCATTTTCATTTTTTTTTACGACTCAAGTCAATTTCACCCTACGCTTAACTCATGAATCGACCACCTATAAATCATTCGATAACCGCGTGTTCATTTACACGCTCATTCGGCCAATATAAGCGAAATCTTCTATTCCAATTTTCTGACCGATGATATACACAAGAGCAAGCCCCCTATCAAACTGATAACTGCACCTCCGATCAAAAAAATCTTCTCTACCCCCATATTATCGGCTATAAACCCCGTCAACAATAATCCGATTATAGCTGGAATCTGACTGATACTACCGAATAAGGCAAATATCCTTCCAAGGTATTCGGGAGCGAATTGGGTCTGTAGCAACACCGTAAAAGACCCTGTAAACAAAGGGACTAACAATCCTTGAAAGACCGTCAATACAGCATAGGTCACAAAGTACGTCGATGGCAATGCACCACATATCGCCAATACCAGCCCCAATCCAAAATATCCAATAACGATTAACAATGTTTTCCTAATCTTGGGATTCCATACCCCAAGCGCCATTCCTCCAATAAGTAGGCCAATACCAAAAAGTGCTTCCACTAGACTTACCTGATACGGTGTACCGTGAAAATATTGCAAGGTCATTAGTGGCATCACAGCTACGATAGGCATCACAAAGAAATTCACTACGACCTCAGATACCATAAGCCAAGTCATTCCACTATTGTGGAGTATAGTCCTAGCACCCTCATACATATCCTGCAAGACAGTTTTGGCAGAGGTTTTGGCTTCTACAGCATGTGGTATCACGACAAATAACAGCGATGCACATCCCAAGAATGCACCCAAGACATCAAGCAACATGATTGTGCTCATACCAAATGTTAAAAGGAATAGTGATCCTAACATAGGACCGCAGATCATAGATATCGATTGAATGACTTCATTGATTCCCGCTATTCGGACCAACTGTGACTTAGGTGCCAACAACGGTACTACCGACTTCATGGCTGGTCCATGAAAAGCACTTCCGATCGACCTAAACATTAACAAAGCATAGATAGTCCACAGTTCTACCCTATCCAGATAGAAAAAAAGAGCAATCGCTGCCGAGCAGACAGCAACGAATAAGTCGGCACAAATCATGGTCCACTTACGACTCCAACGATCTATGAATACACCAGCGAAAGGACCTATCAAGATTTGAGGGAGCAACCCGGCTATAGCTGCATACGAAAGAGCTTCTGCACTGCCAGTTTCCATGCCAATCCATAACACCATCGCGAATTGCGCAATAGAGCTGCTTAAGATGGAACACATTTGTCCTGCCCAAATTATTCCAAATTTTCGCTTCCATCCTGTTGTTTGTAAGTCCATTTTCCCCTCCATTAATACCTTCGGTTCAATTAAGGTGGCAAAAATAAAGGTTTGGAAATCTAAGCACGTGAACATTTGTTAACTTCGAAAACCTAACGGAATAGCTGTCGTCGAATTCGGCTCAAGGACTGAGGAGTCATACCTAGACAAGAAGCAATGTATTTTTGCGGAACCATCTGGAACACTTCTGGGTCACGTTCTAAAACCGCTAAATAGCGTGACTTGGCCGTAGGCTGACACAATAACAATAGCCATTCTGTAATCTGAAAATAGTATTGCTCAAGGATGACCCTAATCAGGTTCGAAATCTCGTGTGACTCCTCACACCATCGATCCAACTCATCTTTAGGAATCATATAGGCCTCGCTTTCAGAAATGGATTCGATGCGATAATTATTGGAAACCTCCGAATACAACACGTCCCCATAGCGTTCAAACCACAAGGTCCGTTCTTCGCCATCGAAAACACGATATCCTCGCCATATTCCGCTACTGATGATACAATAATGTTGTTTTCGCTCATGCAGATCAATTACAGTCTCGTGGCGGCCGAAGGATCGTCTCTCCATGCCATTCAAAAGCTGAGTGACCAAATCTGCTTTTACTCCATATTGAGTACATATCATATCGACTAGTGCTGTCATTGTTTGTATCCTATCTTAATGACAAGATACGGGTTTCTCTGTATTCTTTATACGGCACACCTCAAGACATTACCTTTGGTTCCCCCTTGACAACAAAAAAAAGTACCATAAGGTACCTTTAACAATTATTCACACCACCAATGGTAATAGTTGTGGTGTTCATCATATTCAA
Organism: Sphingobacteriaceae bacterium DW12; assembly: GCA_000783305.1. GTDB lineage: Bacteria > Bacteroidota > Bacteroidia > Sphingobacteriales > Sphingobacteriaceae > Sphingobacterium. The sequence continues at coordinate 504,303 of JROE01000002.1, forward strand.
ATCCACACCGCGGATACAGGGTATTGCCGATTTCGTTTGTTTTCTCGGTCTCCAACAGGAGACCACAAGCTCCAGTCTCTTCGCACCAACGTTTACTACGATCTATCAGTGCCACAGAAAGTCCACGTCCCCTGTAATCAGGGTGCACAAACAAATCACTCAACAGCCATTGTTTCTGTAGCTTAGTATAGTGAAACAGTTTATAGAGCTGAACAAATCCAACAACCTGTTCTTCAACAAGAACCAAAAATATATCCGATTCTCCGTTCGATATACGTTCCCGTAAAAATGCTTTGCCTCGCTCAAGGTCAGATATCTGACGATAGAATACCCTGTAAAGGTCAAATAACTGCGCAGCTTCGTTCAAGTCTTCCAAAGTAGCTTTCTTAATCTTGTAGTTCATATCCGATATTTATTTTGATTTCCTTACAAAAATATAGGCTATATGGACTATATTTACGACCCAGATATAACATAAGAGGTAGTCCACATGTTTCCATATTCAAGCTTAATCCAAATCGACAAGGACAGTAAACTTCCCGTCTATAGGCAGATTGCCATCACCATTATCAACGCTATCACGAATGGCGTATTGAAATCTGGCACCCCCTTACTCAGCAGTCGGGCTATGGCCGAAGCTCTCGGTGTCCACCGGAAGACTGTCATTGCAGCTTACGAAGAGTTGAGTGCGCAAGAGTGGATCAGTACCTTTCCTCGCAAAGGAGTATTTGTGTCGCAGCACATCCCGCAGCTTAAACCTAAAAAGTGGAATCAAGATGAGCCCCTATATGCATATGCTCATGACATGCACATCCCCTTCAAGACACTTGGTACGCTAGCACAACAAATGGGTATCAGCAAACCCAGCCTTGTAATCGATGATGGACGTCCGGATATCCGAATATCACCTCTGGACGAACTGCTCAAAACTTATCGCTGGCTCCTGACGCAAAAATGGTATACCCAAGATCGCGAACATAGTGCTCCCCAAGGGAGTCTTCGATTAAGACAAGCACTGGTCCCATACCTTTCTGAGAGCCGAGGTCTACAGCTTAGTACCGACCATATACTCATCACACATGGAGCCCAGTTAAGTATATATATAGCCTCTTATCTACTTTTGGATGCAGGGGCATGTGTTCTTGTGGGCCGTCCAAACTACCCCATGGCCAATCAAGTATTCAGCAATTGCGGTGCACAGATACTTGAGGTCGCCGTGGATAACGATGGTATCGATACGGATGAGATTGAACGCTTATGTCTAAAAAGGAAGATAAATGTAGTATATGTAATCCCACATCATCACTACCCTTCTACAGTGACACTAAGCTCCGAGAGACGACTTCAATTGTTAGAACTGTCCAAACGTTTCTCATTTGCCATCATCGAGGATGATTACGATTATGACTACCACTATGCCTCCTCTCCTTATCTACCATTAGCCAGCGCCCAGCACGACGGCAATATTATCTATATCGGTTCCTTTTCCAAGGTATTAGACCCTTCGATTCGCGTCGGATTTATGGTCGCCTCACAAAACTTTATCCAGCAAGCCACACTCTTGCGCAAGACAATAGATGTAAGTGGAGATATCTATCTGCAAGATGCGCTAGCCAAACTCGTTAAGGAAGGTGAGATCAAGCGTCATTTGAAAAGGGCTAAGAAAATATATCATCAACGGCGTGATCTCTTAGACCAATTGATGCATCAGCAGCTTAGCCCTTACATTAACTACATTGTACCTTCTGGGGGGATGGCTATCTGGGTCAAATTGCGCAGCGACCTTTCAATCCAGACCCTAGCTCGGCTGGCCGCCACCCATCGTCTCCAAATCAACGATATTGATGAACAAGAGCATGCTTTTCGATTTGGCTTTGCTTCATTAAATGATCAAGATATACAGGCAGCGGTACACATCCTGGCCTTATGCTTTGTTCAAATGTCTCCAGATTAAGCAATCACTATTACCCACTATATCTGCGGCACCTCCCGTCATCATTAGCGTTAATGCATAGGAGAACAGATTTCAATCAAGAATCCATTTACGTCCCGCACATATGCTACTGTCTGACCCCAAGGTTTCTGAGTAGGTTGCTCTACAATAGTACCATTGTGTTCCCATACCTTATCGATTAATTCTTCTACTTGATCGGTAACGATTCCCAGTTCAATCCCAAACGGCCGATCAGCGATGTTGCTTGCCCTATACCCGGCGCTGAGATTATTCTGGGCCAAGCTATGGCTAGCAAATGCTATCGTAGTATCCCCGGTGTCCAACTCGGCATAGTCCTTTTCAGGTGTAACAAACTTGCGGACAAATCCAAAGACCTGTTCATAAAACTGAATACTACGTATCACATCTGGTACGTACAAAATCGTATAGGCAAACTTTATCATGGTTTATTGTTAAATTGTTTATTCAATATGCTGTCGATTGTCAAATTTATCCAAAGTACTTTCCTTTTATGGCCTGCAAAGCATAGTTCCATCTACCCCCATCCAAATAGTGCATGAGGAGCAGGCTTGAATCTCAGAAATACAACAAGGGGCCAACTGCCTTATCCTTGAATCCTTTCCAAATGATATGTTTTATTCACGAATGGGTCAGTGTTGAGCTTCAGAGGTGTATGTTCCGCCATAACTAGCACAAATATACCGCTGACTGATGACAACTGTGTGTCAGCAGGGCTGACCTGGTATCAAAAAAAAGATAGATAGGGTACCCCACTATGAAAAGGTAATATTGATGTAATACCTGCAAAAAAAGAGCTAGGTATTACATTCCCATACGCCTACTTTTATATCAAAAATAGAGCATGAAAGCAATTGTACTGCGAGCACCAAAAATACTTGAAGAGATCGAACTTCCATACCCAGCACCACCAGCCGAAGATGAAGTATTACTTAAAGTAAGAAGAGTATCCATATGCGGGACGGACCTACACGCATACAATGGGAATCAGCCTTTTTTCAGCTATCCTCGGATTTTGGGACATGAAATTGCCGCCAGTGTCGTCCAAGTGGGACGCCAGGTAACGCATCTACAGGTAGGTGACCTCTGTACGATAGAGCCCTATCGCAATCAAGTAATCGATCAAGCTGTACGTCGTGGGAAGACCAACTGCGGAAAGCAAATGACCGTATTCGGCGTACATGAAGATGGGGCTATGCGCGAGTATTTTACGTATAAAGCAGCTAATGTACATCCTGTTGTCGGGTTGGAAATAGACCAACTCTCGCTTATAGAACCCTTAGCAATCGCTTCCCATGCCATTGAACGTGCGGATATTCAAACGGATGACACTGTGCTCATCATCGGCGCAGGCCCAATTGGGTATGGAATTATAGCCATTGCACGTTTACTAGGTGTCAAGATAGCCATGTTAGAAGTTAGCCCGCATCGGGCTTCAATTATTAAGCATCATTTTCCTGAGGTTCATGTACTCTTGCATTCCGACACCATCCATCAGGATTTGGAGACAATCTTTGAAGGAGAGTTGCCCACTATTATCCTAGATGCCACAGGTAACCGGCAATCCATGGAGAGCACCTTCGAATATGCTGCTCCAGGAGGCAGCATCATATTTGTTGGTCTATTTATGGGACAGCTCGTATTTGATGACCCTACATTCCATCGCAAAGAACTTACACTGAAGGCCAGTCGCAATGCCCGTTCTAAAGATTTCGCCAAAATTATCGGATTATTGAAGGCAGGCGACTTAAAGCTCGAAGGATACATAAGCCACCATATCCGATTTGACAATCTTATTACCGAATTCAACAAGCTATATGATCCTGATGAACACGTGATGAAAGCCATTGTTACATTTGACTAATACATCCTCCATGTTGAATCACATACCATCCTATACCCCTTTAGGTGGTATTTGAATGCTTTATAGCAATTTTAACTATTGTATAGCCTACGCCCGTACAATATCTACCTGCAAAATCACTAGCCAGCGTAGGTTTGATGGTATTCATTATTTTTGCATGCGCTCAACTAATGCTTTTTGTATTTTAGCTAGATGATACCATGGCCAATAACCAGTAGGAAGCTGCGCAGATACAATCCTTAAGAATCTAGTGATTCTATCCCATAATGATGACCATTCGTCACATTTAATTCAGAAAATGAGCAGACAAGCCTATTCTTGTATCGTCATTGTTAGGGAATGGATTGTGAGAAGAAAAAGAAGAAGAAACACCCAACGCTAATGCGCAGTCAAATAGCAGTATCAACACTATTAACAAATCAAAATATGAGAAGTATAAAATTTCAAAGAATAGAACTAATAGTCTTTACAAGCATATACCTTTTCTTCATGTTATTACTATACAGGAGAACGAGTGAGGGGGACAATGCACTCTTTTTTCAGTCCATTGGAGCGATAATATTTACATCGGTGGTATGCTTTGTATACTATATCAGTCCACGGCTATTCGGTCGGCACAAAATAGATTGGGGAGTTGGCGCCACCTTGTTACTCTTTATCGTCTCGTGGGGATTACTCGCGTGGTCCTTTTCCAATACGAATAGACACGATGGTCCATGGACAGACAATCTATTTGATTCACCTGCACTGCCAGTCGCTCTGGTGATGTTTCTCTCTCTTTTTGCCTATGAAGGAATCAAAGCTTGGATTTCCTTTTTTCAAAAAAAGGAACAGACACTACTTCGAAAAATTGCAAAGGAAGCATTCATTGTAGTAGCTATCAGCGTATTGCTTACCTTCCTCTCCTTGGGCCTATCTCCGAAAGTAGCTTATATCTGTTTGGCCATTCCTTACGGGTATTGTGTGTATGCACTTCAATACTATCAGTTATTAAAACATCTGGAAAGTGGCAAATTGAACACCCCGCTATATGCCATTATTTCCATTATCAGTGCCGCATTACTTTTTATTCCCTTTGCGACCATGATTAGGTTAGCCTCACATTCGTGGGGAAATGAGATAGTGGTTCTAGGGATATGCATGAATGCTGTAATCATTCCATTGACTTATCTCCTGTATTTCAATCAACGAAAACAATCACTCCAAATGGTCCATCTCCGTCAAGAGCTAGGCCAGACCTCCGCAGACCTGAAACTCCTGCAGTCACAAATAAATCCACATTTTTTGTTCAACGTGATGAACACCATATATGGCATCGCACTACAGGAGAATGCAGAGCGAACTGCCGAAGGGGTGCAAAAGTTGGGTGACATGATGCGATTCATGCTCCACGAGAATCAACAGGATTCTATCCTGTTGTCTAGAGAAGTAGAATACTTGAAAGAATACATCGACCTCCAGTCCCTGCGAACTGCTCCCGTCGACACAGTACAGATTAGTTACGAAATTCCGGAAATCCTAGAGGGATACCATATATCCCCCATGCTGTTGATACCTTTCGTAGAAAATGCATTCAAGCATGGAATAAGTCTCAACAAGCCCTCTTGGATCCGGATTAACTTAAGTGTAAGTGACGGCGTACTAAAATTCAGTGTTTACAACAGTATCCATCGACTTCAAGACCACGACCCCGAAAGTGCGCACTCTGGACTTGGACTCGAAAATGTCAAACATAGATTGAACCTGATGTATGCTAAGCAACATCATCTCCATATTGAAGAGACGGTTGTCGAATTCTTTGCCTTCCTAACCTTGCAGATACGCAAAAGATAATGTCGACCTCAAGATTTCCTTAAGATTACGTATATTGATGACAGATTGAGTAAATTATAATTATGATAAGTGCTATTGCTATAGATGACGAACCGATTGCATTGGATATTGTGGACCATTATGCGCAAAAGGTGCCATTCCTATCCTTAGAGAAGAAATTTTCAAACGCTTTAGAAGCAATAGGATATCTAAACGACAGACCTATAGATTTACTCTTTTTGGATATCAAGATGCCAGATATCTCGGGAATTGACTTTTTTAAAAGCCTCAAGACAAAACCTCTTTTGATTTTTACAACCGCTTATTCGGAACACGCTGTAACGGGGTTTGAACTAGAGGCTATAGATTATTTATTAAAGCCCTTTTCTTTTCCCAGATTCTTGAAAGCCTGCAACAAAGCAAATAGTTTAGTACAGCCCACCGCCGTAACAAATCACATCTTCGTAAAAGATGGTGTTGACATGGTACGGGTGGATTTCGATGAAATCTTGTATTTAGAAGGTACCGGAAATTATGTAAGTTTTGTACTGAAAAGCAAAAAAATCCTAGTACGCATGACCTTCAAAGAATCCTTAGAACTATTACCACAACACGATTTTATCCAAATTCATCGCTCATATATCGTCAATATCAAGCTGATAGATAAACTCGAAAGGCATTTGATCTCGATTTCAGGACATCGTATTCCGGTAAGTGGAGCTTATCTTTCCGATACAAAAGAGCGATTAAAATCCCCTCTAATCACGAGATAGCATCTACCACCCAAGTGAGACGAACTATTTGACAAGAAGAAGCTAATCCCCATTCCAATACCTTGCCCAATACGCTGAAAATTGACTGGGGCTCTCCTATTCAGGCTCAATCTACCGACGGAAGTACGATTACAACCTTCACGGTATAATCCTCTTCATCAGGCGCTTTGTCCACTGTGATTCCTGCGACCTCCGTAGATAGCTTGCTATTAATCATCCTAAGTCTGTTCTCCACACCCTTTAATCCAAATGAAGTCGCTTTATAGCTTGAATGATCGGTATCACCTGATTCAAAACCAATGCCGTTGTCCAGTATTTCAATAATCACCTTCTGCTCAACTTCGGATACACGAATTAAGATTTTCCCTTGCTCATCTAATCGATGTCTGATTCCATGATGTACAGCGTTCTCTACAATAGGCTGTATCAACATAGAAGGGATTTTTTTACTGTTCATTTTCAACCCACTATCGATTTTTATCTGATAAGTAAACATGTGATCAAAGCGATCTTGCTCAAGTTCTAAATAAAGCTTTACCAGCTGCAATTCTGAAGTAATAGATACAATGGAGAATTGAGAATTCTCCAGAACGATACGACTCAGAGAGGCAAATTTATGAATCAGCTTACTCGCGCTTTCCGCATTATTCTCTACCACATAGGCCTCTATGGAATTCAGCACGTTAAAGATAAAATGGGGGTTCATTTGGGAGCGTATTGCCTTCAGCTCACTCTCATATAATTTTTCTCTAAATTCCGTTTCTAACTTTTCCTGCTTTTCAAATTCCAAAACTTCTGCCTGTTCCTTTATCTTTCGTTCGTTGCTTTGCAATTCCTGCTGTAATGTGACAGTGAATTTTTTTTGCAATCTATTGATTTTCTTTTGCTGACCAATTCGATATATAAAAAACAAGATGACAACTAGAAATATCGATCCGATTACCGTAGCCTTGAACCACAGGCTCTGAAACCAGTTCAACTTAACAGACAGCGGTATCGCCACGGCATGCTTAGACCAATTCCCTTCTTGGTCACCCACCCTTAGATGGAAGGTATATTGTCCCCCAGGCACATTCGTATAAATGGCCTGTTGATAGTCATCTGATACGATCCATTCCTTGTCTATACCCTCCAGTTTATAACTATATCTCAGCCTAGTGGTTTTAGGCAATTGTGGTGAAGAAAAATGGAAAGAGAATGTATTTTCGTTAGGAGCCAGCATGATGCCGTCCGCAAATAGCCTGTATGACTGGTCGTGATTCATAACCTTAAAAGCACTCACTATTGGTTTTACTTCCCGTAAATCATCCTCTTCTACTAGGGTCAACAGTCCTTTTACCAATCCTTTGTTGGTCATCCATATTACAGTCTCCTTGTCAAAATAATAGTTGCTTGTCACGAATCTATTGGGCGGGAATAATCCATCTCCTGGATTCAACTGAAAAAAAGCACCGTCTTTGGGATTGAAAATCATGACTCCATCACTTGTCTTCATCCAAATACGATTTTTACCATCCTCATCCAAGCTTGTCGCATACGTCCAGGGGAATCGATTTCTATCTCTCTTTTTCCCAAAAGATATCTTTCCAAGCCGATCGATTATCAGTCCTATCCCTTGATCACTACTGCTATACCAAAAATTTTTACTGGAATCCAACAGAAATGAAAATACCGTATTGGAAGAAATGCTATTTTCCGTTTTTTGATACGTATGATTGATAAATTCCATACGTCTCTTGTCCTTTATCTGAACAGCTCCAAATCCATCCATTCCCAGCCAAATAGCTCCAGAACCATCTTTAGAAACGGTAATAACTTTATGATCGACCAGGCCACTCTTTCTATTATAGAGCGTTATCTCCTTTGTATCAAAGGCATACCGATACAATCCGGAATTCCACGATCCGACCCATAAGACCGGTACCCCCGAAATGGTATCGATTAGCACACTATTGCAGTCCGCTTTTTCAAAACCAAACGTTGGTCCAACAATTTCCAAGGGCTTTATGCCCGGTGCGGTTGAATCGAAAACATATACCCCCTTGTCAAAGGTCGAGAGATACATTTTCTGACCAAAAGCACGTATTTGGCTGATATGCAACCCCTTCAATGAATAAGTAGAGATTCGACTTGCAAAATCCGCTGACAACATCCCGATGTGCTTAGCAGTGCGATACCATACCATTTCGCCTACCTTGAAGAGCTCTAGGATTGGATCGGCAACTTCCACATGCAGTTCCTTGATAGCGTTCAGTTTGTCAGCATAGTAAAATAATCCGCGATTAGAACATAAATAGTAGCCATTCGCGACAGGAATTATGGTATTGATGCGCATATCGATCAATTCATTGGGCAAGATATCTCGCGGAGATATGTGCTCTACCTTCTTATTCCGTACGTCATAACTGTAAAGCCCATCTTTGACATGTGCGGCCAGTATCTTATGTTGGGTGGGGATATACGCGATATCTGTTACAAAATTAGCATACGGCGTATGATTGGCAAGGGCACCAAATATATCACGACTCACGATTTGCTGAAGATTTTGATCTATCCGAATCAAATCTTGATCATAATAGGCCACATATGTAGCATCATCTATGAAACAAAATCCGGTTGCACTATTTTCGCCACCTTTTTTCAAATCATAATGGCTAATCTTTTTTGATAGGGGATCGTATGCATATACCCCACTGTATCGTGTCCCCACCCAAATAATACCCTTGCGATCCTCACGAATGCTGAATATAGTTTCCTGACCAATATTGCTTCCGAGTTTTACGATATTGATTTGCTTACTTTTGGTATCTAAGACCTGTAAATCTGTCTCTTGCCCTCCAAAATAGACTTTTCTACCGGAATAATGGACTGCATAAAGTTCATGTTTTTCCAATTCACCACCGGCGACTTTAGCGCCATACTGGGTCACAGCATCTTTCATAGCTTTGGTCCGATCATAGCATAGTAAACCTTGATTATAGGTTGCCATCCAGATTTTGTTGTCTTGGTCTATACTAATTCGACTTAAATCGTTGGTAAAATTGGACTCCCCGTCGTTAAAATCAACCGTGAAAAAGTGGGCACCATCGTAATAACAAAGACCCTTATTCGTGGCAATCCAAAGCAAACCCGATTTATCTGCAACCGCATCTCTTACGACATTGCTCGGCAGACCATCTTGAATGGTAAAATGCAGATAGTTAAATATTCTTTCCTGTCCACAAGTTGCAAGTGGTGCAACTACGCACATGAACAAAATATAGATGACCGAATATATGCTCTGCATAGACACAAGGGCTAACTTCCAAACAATTGGTTCAGTAGAAATTGCTTCTTGGAAGCTGATACTTCTACTTCAGAACCATCAATCAACTCGATACTTCCACCCTCGCCTTTCTTATAACGTGTCACGAAATGTAAATTGACAATAACACTTCGGTTCACGCGCACAAATCCATCCGCTTCCAAGAGACTCTCAAATTCTTTTAGGGTTTTGGAAACAATTATTTTGGATAGATTGGACAAATTGAAGACCGAGTAATTACTCATGGCTTCCACTTTTATGATTTCTTCCTTTTTGACAAAATATATGCCTTCCACCGTTGGCAATGCCAATCGAGTGCCGGTGCCCACTCGATTCACTGCATTCATCTTGACAAGCTCTGCCTTGGATGCAAGCTTCTTAACCAGTTTATTAAGCGCACACGCAAGTTCATCGGGATCTACAGGTTTGAGCAAATAATCTAAAGCATTGGCTCGAAGGGCATCTAATGTATAAACATTGTAAGCTGTTACAAAAATAACGTCAAATTCAAATTGACCCAAGGCTTCTAAAAATTGAAATCCATTCATGACAGGCATTTCCACATCAAGGAAAAGCACATCGGGTTTAATTTTTTGAATTTCGGCCAAGGCTAGTTGAGCATCGTTAAAAATACGTTCCACAGTGATTACATCTGCAAAAGCATTTAGTTTATGTTGTAAAAGCGAGCTGCCTTTTACCTCATCATCTAATATGACTGCTTTTATCATAATCGGTTCTAATTAATTGTCTCCATTTTTATCCTAGCTTGGGATAAACATGCTCATCATAAAGCTACTATACTTTTTCCATTTATTAAAGGACCAATGAGTGGATCGGAGGAACTAATGAGTCAATTGAGCCAAATCAATAGCGAATGAGCGGACAGTACTATTCCGTCTCGTCTGATAATTCGGCGAGCGTAGGGCAAGCCAACGTTCACAAATGATATTTTGATACTGATATGTTTCCAAGAAAGGAATATGGAGAGTAGCAAAGACCAACTACGTCTTCAACTTCTTCAAGGCATCCAAGTATTTTCGCTTCACCCCGTTGTCTTCCTCGTCTTCGCAACATTTTTCTATTACGAGCTGTAGTTCGCTATAGTTGGCCGTTTTTAACTTCAAGATTTCCGCAAGTGCATAAGCCGTGGCCCATCGCACGACTGTACCTGCATTAGTGGTATTTTGTAAAAGATTAGCGATGCTCCTGTCGACTTGTTCGGGAAATAATTTAGCAATGTTTCCAATTACTTTCGCACTTTCCCATTTTACTCTCGGCTCGGCGTCTGTCAGCGTTCCTGTCACATATACAAGTAGATGTTCATTAGCTAGTGTAGGGCGCTTTTTGGTCGCATCTGCTATTGATTCAATACAGGTTGCTTTGTCAGCGCCGTGCTGATGTTCTGCAAAAGACACTAACTCTTCTAAAGACAATTCATTGTGCAGCAACCATTCGCCAAGAATCGATACTTTTGCTTTGGTCTTCATACTCTTATCTTCAAACACTTGTTCTATCTTTACCATAATGACATCGCTCACTCAGCGTTCCGCTAAGCCTTCTCCTGTTCAAAGAAATAGATAATCAACATACGCGCAGTCTTACTACCGATATTCCTAGGCGTATGAGATTGACGGCCATCAAATAAAATAGAATCTCCCTCGTGAAGCTGTACTTTCTTGTCTTGGAAAATGTATTCCACTTCGCCGGCTAATATATACTTGTATTCAAAGGCCTCTGTCGTGACCATTGGACGGGTCGCATCCGGTTCCAGCTCCAATAAGACAACATCCATAGTCGAACTGGCAATAGAGGTCGTGAAAATCCGTTGATAGGAAAAACCGACCGCATGTTCCTTTTCAAATTTCTCATACTCCTCTTTCCGACATACAATGATTGGATCAAGGTCACCCTCAGAAGTAAAGCCTTTGAAAAAATCGTTCAGGTTGATTCCAAGCGAATTGATAATGTTGATCAATACCAATAAGGAGGGAACGGTACGGTTGTTTTCGATCTGCGAGAGCAGCCCTTTGCTCACCCCTGCCCTTTCGCCCAATTCATGCAGCGTGATGCCCTGGCCCTTCCGAATCTCCCGTATACGGCTGCTTATTTTAAATATTGTGTTGCTTTTCATACTATATATGCTCAAACTTAAAAAAATAAAATCAATATAGAAGTGACATATATCAGGAAGCGCATAGTTAATGATAATTTAACAGTTACGAAATACAGTATTTATAAACTTTGTTTAGCATTGTAAAACTATTTAGATTATATTTACGCAACAATTATGGTAAAGCAAGGGACATTCCTGGTTTTTGATAAACCAAATTCGCCTCTCCAATCTGTATCGGGTGAGATACCTGCGCTGGAAAGGGGCGAACTACTCGTTAAAATCGATTACGCAACACTCTGTGGCAGCGACTTACATACTTACTGCGGACTTCGACAAGAAGCCTGTCCTACTATCCTTGGACATGAAATAGTGGGTACAGTTGTCGACATCCACCTAGGTTCCATTTTGCCCGACGCTACGGGGCAAACACTTAAAATTGGAGATCGTATCACTTGGACCGTATTTGCCAGTGACCCCAATACTGCTAGTTATCATGTGGACACGCCACAAAAAAATGACAATCTATATAAATATGGGCATCGCCAGATTACTGACCAAGATACCTTTCACGGGGGACTTGCATCCCATATTATCCTTAGGCCCCATACTTGTATCCATATCTTACCAAAAGAATTACCCGTATCGGTTGCTGCGACCATCAATTGTGCTATCGCCACTTCGGCTGGAGCCATCCGATTGGCTGGAACCATTGAAGGCAAGAGAATTCTCATCTCTGGGATGGGGCTTCTTGGGCTGGTATGTACTGCTATGTGCAAAGAGTTGGGCGCTTCGAATATTATCGTGACTGATGTGGAGGACAAACGATTGGCACTTGCACGGATGTTCGGTGCTACGGAAATCCTCAATTCTAAAGAGGCTTCGCCCTTCCACATTCAAGCCACAAGTGATATTGACCGCTTCATCGATATGAGTGGAGCCCCCCATGCTATGGAAGCCGGTATTGCACAGTTAGGCATCAATGGGGTCGCTGTATTTATCGGAGCGGTTTTCAAACAACGGAAACTGGAAATCGACGCCGAACAGATGATCCGACGAATATTGACTATCAAAGGTCTTCATAATTACAATTATGAAGATTTTTCAGTAGCTGTAAATTTTATTGTCAACAACTGGCAAAAGTATCCTTTTTTGCAACTCGTCGAAAAAGAATTTGCGTTACATCAGGCTAATGAAGCTTTCAATTATGCCGTCATGCACAAGCCTATTCGAGTAGGCATCAATATGGATCTCAAGTAACCCGAAGATGCAAGCTCAACGAAACTTTAGAAAAGAACAATGGAAGATGCTCTTCATTACCATGTTCTGCTATTTATTCTTTTATACGGGACGCCATAATTTTGGATGGGCAGCCAAAGGAATGTCTGCAGAACTGGGAATCAGTTATGAACAGATTGGTTGGATCAGCTTCTCGATGTTAATGGGATATGCTATAGGCCAATTGATTAATGGAAACCTCGCGGACAGATGGAGTCCCAAGATTATGATTTTGACGGGTGGCTTCCTATCTATCATATGTAACCTATCTATTAGCTATGCCAATAGTTATTTTGTCATTCTTGTGCTCTGGACTTTAAATGGGTATTTTCAATCCATGGCTTGGGGTTCCGGGAGTAAACTCATTTCCAATTGGTGGGATGCCAGCGAACGAGGCAAGGCATTCGGATTTTATACTATGGCTGCGGGCAGCTCTTCTGTCCTTACCTTTTTCATGGCGCTATTACTTGTACAACAAGAACAAAATTGGCGCACACTCTTCAGATACCCTATTCTTTTTCTGTTGTTTGCCCTTACTTTATTCTTGATTATTGCACGTAGCCATCCAGCACTAAAAGGCTTTACTTTGCAAGAAGCCAATACTCGTCAGGACATAACACCCACCCTAAGTTGGAAGGAATCATACGCACAGGTATTTGGGAACAAGAATTTCTTGACCGCCTCCTTTGCCATAGGGTTTCAAAGTATGGCCAGATATGGACTTATCTTTTGGGTGCCCATTCACTTCTTGGGGAGTAACTACAAGGAGTCAACCGGCAACTTGTGGCTCACCTTATTTATTCCTATAGGGATGGCCGTGGGGGCGATATCCTTTGGATACATTTCCGATTTGTTGTTCAACAAAAATCGCAGTAAATCCATTCGAACAGGTATGCTATGTAGTTGTACCATTGCGCTATTGATTTACTTTATTCCCACCCCGCATCATGTGTTAGCAGCTATCCTCATGTTTGCTTCTGGATTTTTCGTGTATGGTCCGCAGGCTAACTTTTGGACGTTGAGCCCAGATCTTTTAGGGACCAAGCTAGTCGGTACCGGCATTGGGGTGATGAATATGTTTGCTTATGTATTTGCAGCTGTCGGGGAGCCTATCTTTGGCAAAATCATTGACTACACTGGCAATACCGCCAATATCTTTCTTGTCGTAGCCGTTATTTGCGCTTTGTGCGCCACCATCATATCTTTTGTAAAACCACAGACATCTATTAACAATCATGAGTAAAATAAAATTAGCCATATTTGACATGGCAGGAACGACTGTTCAGGACCACAATGAGGTAGAAAAGTGCTTTTTTGAAGCCATAAAGGCAACCAACCTAGATATATCTGCCGAAAAAATCAACAGTATGATGGGTTGGTCAAAAATCCTCGTGTTCCAGACCATCTGGAAAGACGAGATTGGCGAAGACCACCCTTCTTATCAATGTAAGGTGGAAGAATCTTATCAGATCTTTTGCAACACCCTAGAGCAGCATTATGAAACGGTCGGTGCCAAACCCTACGACGGCGTACTAGACGTTTTTGAATACTGCAGACAGCAAGATATCAAGATTGCACTGACCACGGGCTTCTATCGTAAAGTAACTGACATCATTCTTAAAAAACTCGGTTGGAATCGCAATTTGGATAGTCAATATCTATGTGTACCTAATAACGATTCGAATATCATCAACTGTTCTATCTCCAGTAGTGATGTCGTGCACGGAAGGCCCGCCCCTGACATGATTCAGTTGGCTATGCGCAAACTGAATATTTCAGACAGCAAATCAGTCATTAATCTGGGTGACACCCCATCCGATTTACAATCGGCACAAAGTGCCCAAGTATTGTATTCAGTAGGTTCGTTATATGGTACACACAAAGAGCATGAGCTGACAGGTTATCCACACGATCAATTCATTACCGCGCCAATAGCCTTTATTGACTGTATTAAGCAATTCGAGGACACTACAGTATCCTAATTATACTAGCTAAATTATGATGAATAGAAAATCCTTTTTAAAGATTGGCGGGGTAGGCCTCTCCAGTCTTGTTATACATCAGGCAAAAGGCAGTCTTGCTTTGGACGACCTCGACGTTAAGAACAACAATAAGCGAGCTATTAAGTTCGGAGTCATCACGGACCTACATTATGACTTGATGCATGACAGCAATCGTCGTGCACAGACTTTTATAGATGCGATGCTTGAAGAACAGCCCGACTTCATTATTCAGTTAGGCGACTTTTGCGTGCCCAAACCTCAGAATCAGCCCTTAATCGATACTTGGAACCAATTCAAAGGTGAGAAGCACTATGTATTAGGTAATCACGATACGGACGGCGGATTTACCAAAGAGCAAGCATTGGCTTTTTGGGGAGCAAGCCAGCCTTATTATTCATTTGACAAAAACGGATTTCATTTCGTTGTGTTGGATGGCAATGAAAAGAGCGAAACCAAAAAAATAGAAGGATACCCTCGGTCCATCACCAAAAGCCAACTTAACTGGTTAAAAAAGGATTTGCAGAGCACCGCATTACACACGATTATCTTCTGTCATCAGGGGCTTGAAAATACCTTAGGGGGACTGGATAATGGTATGGAAGTGCGCTATCTATTCGAACAAATCAATAAAGAAGCAGGTTTCAATAAAGTCGCATTGGTACTGACGGGACATCACCACATGAACTATCACAATGAAATCAATAAAATCCATTATGTACAAGTAAATAGCGCATCCTATTATTGGGCTGGAGAGGATTTTAAAAGCACCGCATTTTCTGATGAATTTTACAAAAAGCATGGTATACTCCGTTATACACTCGTCTACGAAAATCCAATATGGGCTGTTGTGTCTATGGATCACAAAAAAAACATCCATATCCAAGGCACAAAAACCCAAATGGCAGGTACCCCCTTGGTAGATAGCGGAATCGATATTTACAAAGATGTATATCCTATCACATCACAAATCGATTCTAGAAAATTAAAATATTAGTCTAACAAAAAGAGGGCCGCTATCTGCGGCCCCTTCTATTTTCAATCAGATACTTCTTGTTCAGAGCACTTATATAGTTAATCTCCTACCCCGTTACTTTTCTCGTCTCCCTCCTTCTCGTTTCTTTTATCCCCTGTAGTACGAATCAAAAGCTCACGCTGTGGAAAAGGAATAACAATTCCATTCTCCTGTAACCTACGATGGATCTCTTCCATTATATCACTTCGAATTTGTCCTGCATCTTTTAAACTTCTCACCCAAAAGTGCAGATTAATATCTATGCTACTATCCGCAAATTGACTGTACTGTACGCTAGGCTCGGGGGATTTCAAAATACGGTCTTCACTTTCGAACAATTCTAACAATAGTGCTCTAGCCTTTTTCAAATCTGAATCGTAGGCCACACCAATGGTAATGTTCATCCGCTTACGCTGTCCCCCTTGTGTCCAATTGACGACATGTGAATTGAGCAAATCACCATTAGGCAGTACCAAATCGGCGCCATCCAATGTAGCAATCACACTACTACGAAAGCCTATGGATTTGACAACGCCCCCCTGTCCAGATACTTCTACTAAGTCCCCGACATTGACTGGTTTTTCAAAAGCAATAATCAATCCGCTCACTAAATTGTTGACCAAGGTCTGCAATCCGAATCCAATTCCTACTCCCAAGGCCCCTACTACAATTGTAATTTTATCCATGGGTATACCAATGGCGGCAAAAGCCAGAAATAATCCAATGACGATGATGGTAATCCGGATAATTAAAATCCAACTTCCAATCTTAAACCCCTTCTTAAGTTGATCTCTTGGACTTACTTGTGAATCGCCAGCAAAGTAAGAGACAACCTTTGACACCAAAGTCGTCAAAATCATAATCAAGAAGAAAACCACCAAATTGCTAATCGAAAAAGTATAACTTCCTAATGTGTGTTCTTCTACAAAAAAGGATTTAAGTGGTTCAGAGATTTGTCGAAACTCATAAAAGTTGCGACCGAAGAGGACAAACCACCCTACAACCAACAATGCATAAAAAAAAGCAGGTGCTTTGGTTCCCAATCGATTATAATTAATATAGAACAACCGACGCTCTTGATGCGTATAAATAGCCGAAGCCAGCTGTAATCCTTCATTGATCAGTCGTACCACCCAAAGAAAGAGTATAGCAATGACTACATTCAGCAAGCCGGCTACCAATAGCACTTTGGCCAAATTATAACGTCCAAAAATATCCGCGATAAATGCGCCTACAGCCATGCACGCCATTAGCCCCACAGGATACAAGATCCACTGCTCCCGTAGTTCGGCATGTCTTTTTTTATTGCCCAATACGATTATTCCCAATAATGCTGCAGCACCGGAAAGTACTAATATAATCCATCTCTCTACACGGGATGCCTGCAAAAGCAGGTTGTCAAAGCAGGAAAACGCAAATAAAATCAATATTGCAATCCAAACCCACCACCAATAGCTACTGACGTACTTGCTAAAGACAACAGACAACATACCTCCTGCCAATAGCCATATCACGGCACTAAACGCAAATGGAGGCGATAAGAATATAAACTGGAATATACTTAACACCAAAATAATACCGGATAAAAAGGGGGAGCGGGTCACCAGTAATGTATCATTCACTCCCTTGGTAGGTTCACTCGTTATTTTTGATCTTTTCAACAAGCTGATGTAACGAGTAGATGCCATCACCAGTAGGACAATGACCGAAAGCTTTCCCCAATTGGATTGAAGATAGAACATAAGGGTCAATTGCAGTTTCAAGATTGAAAAGTATACAATTTCCGAAAAGGGTCTATCAAAGGTATTTTTCTCCCATATATTAACAAATTCTCGTTTGAAAGTTCGATCAGCATTCTGCTTTTGATAAAAATCAATTTCCTCCATATGCGAGGTTATCTTGAAGAGTTCCAGATTGATCTGCGTTTGAATATGTTGGATAGTAGCGATATTCTTCTTGAGTTCTTTCGATACAGGCGATACCTCCACTGCCATGGCCCGAAGCCTTTCGATATATTTGGCAAGATCGGAAGAATCTGTTGGAAATTTAAAAAGGGAACGATCGCTCAACAATGAATCCAATGCAAACCGGAATCCGATAAGCTCCGATTGATAGCGATCGACTTTATTTTTTTGGGCTGCGGTTTCATTTGACAGACCTGTCAAAATATTATATGTCGTGGTGAGGTTGCGTGTGGTTTGCGCCGTTCCTACATGATTGAATACGCCATCACCCGCTTGTTCGTGTCGCTTTTTTACACTTTCGAGATGTGTACTGATGGCCAATGAATCCAATCCATTTCTTAGAAAAGACTTGGCAAGTTGAGTAGTATGTTTGATTTCCTCGATGACGGCATTTTGATCAATCAATGCCTTATCCGCCTCGAATTCTGCTTTGCTTTCTTTAGCAGATTTGATAGCAAACGCCTGCATACGCTCAACAAAACTCTCTTTCGGAACACTGTCTTTGACGTTGAGTTGGGCTATTGCAACCTGACTACAGGCGAGCAAGATAACGACTATCCCCCACCAAAGTTTTGTTGTCTTCATACATAGCTAGATTATGTACATAAAAATAATATATTTTCTAATACAACTCAGCTATTCCATAAAAATAGGGCGCTACTTCTAGATAGTTCAGTAGTCGCGTCTGCTTTCGACAGTGTAGGTAAAGCTATCTGCCCTATAATAGCCCAAATTATATTCGATTGGCCTACCCGACTGATCGAAAACAAACCTCTTCCTTGATAAAATCGGTTCGCCCAGCTCAATTTCCAACTTATCGGCTATAAATTTATTTGCAGCCTTTGCATTAATCTCTTCTTGGGATAAATCAGCGACTATATGGTACTCTCGCTCTAGGATTTCGTACAGGGGTCTTTTGAAATCTTCCTCCCCCGTCAAGCCCACACGTGGGTGAAAATAAGAGATAAAGTAGACAAAGGGATCGTCTATCTTCCCGCGTAATCGTTCCAATTTTAAGACCTTTTGACCGTCTTTGATATCAAAAAAATGCTGTACGTTACTGTCGGGAATTACCCAACTTACGTGCAATTCAAAATTCTTGACTTCTATACCTCGATTTTTCATCTCTTGTGAGAAGCTCAACCAATTTTTGGATTTGGAACTAAATTTTGACGTGACCACGCGTGTCCCCACTCCTTTTTTTCGCACCAATAGCTCTTCATAGACTAACTTGTTAATTGCTAAACGTAGTGTAGTCCGCGATATAGCCAATCGCTTAGCGAGTTCCACCTCATTGGGCAGTAATTTACCCTCTATATATTCCGGGGCTTTAATTAGTTCTCGCAACAGCATTTCGGCCTGTAGGTGCAATGGAATTGGGCTCTTATGGTCTATCTGAAGATTCATATTATTCTATTTCTCTAGCTAAAGTAACCATTATTTGCAGAATTAAGAAAATATCCATATGTTTATATGTACATACATTATGACGTATATATAAAGATATCTTCCTGGCATTATGAATATACCTGTTGGATGGTTCACTAATACTTGGTACAAACATGTTCAATTCAAACTGGCCGACACATCGGCCGACACGATCCTTAGGAGCAAGGAGTTAAAACCAATGTGATATTTTTATAAAGAATTCAACAACGAAAATATAATAGAGATAAATTACAAACACACATACATATGACAAAAATTGCAATGTTATGCATGAGCGGATTATTCCTTTTCGCCTGCGGATCACCCAATAAACAATCAACAGATCAAGTCTGGATGCAACAAATGACAGCGGACTCTTCACTAAACATTGTCAAGGAAAAAGCACTTCAAATCGTAAAATCCGGATTCAATGCCGGCGACGGTTACAGCGAAGTTTGGATTAGGGACTACAATACCTTTATTACCCTAGCCACTAAGGTACACCCGCATCAAACCATCAAAGATCAACTGCTTATCTTCTTTCAATTGCAAGAAGCGGATGGTAATATTGCAGACGGCTTTGTCACCAAAGCAAGCATTAAAGGAGGTGCATCCGACTACTATACGATTACCAATCCATTAGCTCCACAATATGCAGGGCACAAAAATACGGTAGAGACCGATCAGGAGACTTCCCTTATTCAAGCAGTATATAAATATGTAAAGGCCACAGGTGATACGGGTTTTCTCGACACACCGGTAGGCAACTCATCAGTAAAGCAACGTATGTCAGAGGCCCTTGACTTCCTGATGAAGCATCGATATAACGAGAAATACGGCTTATTATGGGGTGCCACCACTGCTGACTGGGGGGATGTACAGCCCGAGCATGATTGGGGGGTACATCTTGACGAGAATTCGCATCTCGCTATTGATGTATATGACAATGCGATGTTTTTGATCGCCTTAGATAATTTTATGGAGATAGCACCCGAACAAGCTACCACTTGGAAGCCTATTCGGGAGCAAATTGCCGTCAACACTATGAAACATTTGTGGGATGCCCAGAATGAAAAATTCATCCCTCATATCTACCTAACCAAATCTCCATTCGATGGCAGTATTGATGAAAACAAAATCTATTACCACGGTGGGACAGCAATAGCAATTGAAGCTAATTTATTGACCAAAGAACAAATTAAAATATCGTTAGACAAGATGATTGCTAATGTCAAAGCATCGGGTGCAGCTACTATCGGTCTTACCCTCTATCCCACCTATCCAGAAGGGGCCTTCAAAAATAAAGGAATGCATCCGTATGGCTATCAAAACGGGGGTGACTGGACATGGTTTGGTGGCCGTATGATACAACAACTGGTCAAGAATGGTTTTGAAAAAGAGGCTTACGAGCAGATGCGTCCGATGCTCGAACGTGTCATTGACAATAACGGCTTCTACGAATGGTATACCAAAGACAATAAGCCAGAAGGCTCCGGGACTTTCAGGGGTGAGGCTGGGGTACTGTATGATGCGATTACATTATTAGAGAATAGCCAACTAGCTAAAAAATAACAAGAAGAAGGTGTCTATACCCCTTATTTAGGCACCTTTTTTACACTTATTTTCCTCGCTCCTTCCAAAAATCACCAAAAAGCTTGCTGTTGCCCAAAACTAATCCTATATTAGCTCTATACAATGACCGATTGTAAAAAAACAATCAATATACATGAAGCCAGTATTTGCAAAAGTTTTGGAAGGATTGGGAACTGATGTTTTTGTGACCCGTGAAATCAACAGGCCTTACTTTTCCACAGAGTTCCATTTTCACAAAGAATGCCAGATGACTTACATCGTCAAGAGTGAGGGCCGTCGTATTATTGGAGACAGTCTAGACACCTTTACAAGTGACGAGCTCACCTTCATAGGGGCTGATCTCCCACATGTATGGCACAATGACAATCAGGAGATGGATACCCACCATACGGCGTCTTCGATGGCTCTATTTTTTGACCCGGACAAACTTATAACCGCTTTTTCCCTCTTTTTCAACACTTCCAAATTAGAACATTTTCTATCACTTTCGCAAAGGGGAATCTTATTTAAGGGTCAGCAGAAAGAACAACTCAAAGGAATCCTCTATCAGATGATGCAAGCAGATGGCATTCCCAAAACCATCCTGCTGCTGGAACTTTTCCAAACCATCCTAGATACAGATGATTATCGTCTCCTGTCCAGTGCAGGATATACGAATACCTACTTAGCCAAAGACAACGAAAAAATAGACCGTGTATTTCGTCATGTATTTGATAACTTTTCAAAAGAGATTAATCTGGATGAGGTTTCTAAAATGGCCAATATGACCAAGCATGCTTTTTGTAGATATTTCAAGACCCGTACTCAACGTACTTTTATTCAATTTGTTAATGAAGTGCGGGTAAGCCAAGCTTGCAAGCTCATCAGCGAAGACAGGGATCAAATCGGGAATATTGCTTATGACTGCGGATTTAACAGCCTATCCAATTTTAACAAAATCTTTAAATCTATAAAAGGTAGCACCCCCAGTGAATATAAAAGCGGGTTGTTAAAATAACTACTTTATGTATCAATAATCCTATTACATGAAACCTATTTTTGCCAAAGTTTTAGAAGGACTGAATCAAGAGCTCTTCATGACCAGACGGTTTGACAAGCCCTATTTCTCTACTGAATTCCATTTTCACAGAGAATGTCAGCTCAATTTTGTCATCCGTAGTCAGGGGCGAAGGATTATTGGAGACAACGTCGACATTTTTGAAAGTGGAGAAATTACGTTCTTGGGATCTGACCTCCCTCATGTGTGGCACAATGACAAAGTGAACACCTTGAACAATGAGACTGCAGCGTCCATCACTTTATTTTTCGATCCAGACAAATTAATTGCACACTTATCCCATTTCTTTAATACGATACAGGTCGAAAACTTTCTGCAAAAAGCTAAAAGAGGTATTATTTTTAAAGGAGAGAGTAAGAAAAAATTAAAAACATTGTTAGTCAAAATTGAACAATCTAATGGTATTCGCAAGACAATCTTATTGCTGGAACTACTGGATTATATGGTAGCCTCCAAAGATTACACCTATCTATCCAGTATAAGCTATGTCAACACGTATTCTGCAAAAGATAACGATAAGATAGACAAAGTATTTAAACATATATTTGATAATTACGAGTCTGACGTCAGTCTAGAAGAGGTCGCCAAAATAGCCAATATGACCAAGCAATCTTTTTGTAGGTATTTTAAAGCGCGTACTCAGAAGACTTTTGTCCAATTCGTTAACGAAGTACGGGTAAGCCAAGCCTGTAGACTTATCTCATCCGAAGACAATCAAATAGGGAATATCGCTTATGATTGTGGCTTCAATAGTCTTTCCAATTTCAATAAAATATTCAAACTCATAAAGGGAATTACCCCTAGGGAATACAAGAATGAGCTCCTTCATCCTATTCCCGTGGACCTCGATTAAAGAAGCCGCTAGAAGCACTATAAGAATCCTTTTTATCTAAAAAATCCAGCACTGTATACTGTGCTGGATCGATTACAAACATACACATGGAGGTAGATTACTCTACTTTCAAATCAAAATTGAAAGATGACGTTTCCACGCCCTTTTCCTTGATAACGAGTTTTAATGAATGACTTTTCTCAGTTGCTAATTTACCTTCCAACTGGACCTTAGCTTGTCTATATGGCGCCAAGGGTGGGATAGCTTGCTTCCCCAAAAATCGCTGATCCTGGTCATTTATCGCATAGAGTTCTAACACTGCACTTTGCGAGTGCACCTGTCCCAGATTGTCCACCTGCACCTGCAATACTTGTTTGGCTCCCTGCTGTATTATAATTGGTTTCCGTGCCGACAAGATAGGCTCGTTGTAGGAAATCCAAGGTACTCGCGTATATCCAAACACCATATTTCCAGATTTGGACTTCCCGATTATTTTCGGTGCAAACTCAGCCTTGGTCAAGCCATGTCCCTTATTGTCAAAGGTGACGATTACCCCTTCTTTGGTGCTTTCCATCTTAGTCGCTGGGCTACCTTTGCCAAAGTTGACTTCTGCTGAAGTCCCAAATCTTAGGGTCTGCACATCCAATTCTCTAGCCGGATCAAAATGTGGTTCTTTACGAATCTTCACCTGAATGGATTTGGTTTTACCATCTGGAAAGGTGGTATTCACCATCTCCATCAGCATTCCTGGATTTAGGGGGATTGAGATATTTTTCGAACTGTGTCGATCATGGGGTCTATCATCGGCCTTCTGTACATCGATAACCGCAAAATTGGCTTGAAAGGCACGGCCAAAACTATCCTGCAATACTTTTATCCGTTCATATTTAAACCAGTCTTCCTTTACCCCATCCTCATGGAAAGAAATCCCAGGTGTATAAGCTTCTCCTGGGTCGGTCACCCAGTTGACACCGTCTTTGGATCGTTGATAGAACGCTATCCGTCCCAACCAATCGTTGACGATTAGATGATACTGAATATGGTCCCGCCACACTACCGGGTCTTCAAATTCACCTTCCACCAGCGGATATACACGTCTATCAGTCACTTGCTGGTAGGGACTTAACCCAGTTTCGCTAAGCCATACTCCGCCTCCCCGACAAATCATCAGGTTCGATCCATCTTCTCGCTTAGCAAACGTGAGGTTAGATAGGCCTTCAATGATAGGTCTATCCCGTTTATCAAATACAAATTTTTGGTACTCCCAAGGACCATTGTAGCTATCCGATATATAATATCCATCTATTACGTAAATCACATATTGACCGTCCCTTGCCCTGAACAATTCTGGGTTGTGTCCTTTTCCAATAGTATCTACTATTTTGAATGGACCTATCGAATTATCACTTATCGTATGATATACGATTGAGTTAGGCCATTCGTCGTGTCCTTTTGCCGAATTCTCGGGCCAACCACAGACATATAAATGGTATTTACCGTCATCGGCATGTAAGATATTCCCGCCCCAATAAGATCGTTCGCCATCTTCTATGCCGTTGTCTACATATCGCTTTTGTACTCCCTCAGCTCCCCAATCACTTTCAGTTGCCAATTTTCCGACTGGCATCGGTAAAAAACGATCTTTAAATCGAGCCCCCTCCACCAGTTGCGTCCACTCCTTAGGTCGCTCTCTTTCTGTAATCTGCGCCAATGACGGTAGCGTGGTACACACGCAAAATAATGCAATTATAGTCTTTCCTAACGTTTTGGGCTTTTTCATAATTCGTCATGTATTAATCAGTATCTACAATAGTAGTGTAAAGGTAGTCAGCTTCACTTTCATATATCAAGTCCTATATTAACCAGCTTTGAGTCAATATTACCACTATACAAACTACCCATTTATCCATTTGGACCCTTTCCGCTTTTTCCCTCCTTATCGACAAGTGCAACTTAAACTATTCTACCCCAAATTGACACTATATTATCTGTGCTGTGCAGCATTTTAACATCACGTCAACAGAAGATGGTGGATATAGCGACTCCCCCATCTACCAAAATCCGTATTGGCCAGTGGTTGCCGGACAACCTGCAATACAGTAAGAAACAAATTTGTAACCAAGAATTTCAAAAGGTGCTCAACTACTTGTAGGAATGCACCTTTTGCGTTATAGAATCTATCGTATGCACCATAAATAGCTCCTCCCATTTGCACCTATTAAAAATAGTATACCAACAGTCTACATTTTCCGGAAGTAACGTCTACTCCCCTATATTAATTCAGCTCATCGGTTTATTTTTTTTGTTAAACCAAATGGTTACTTTAGAGTCATACAGAGAGCTAATTCTAACTTTCGGACTATGCATAAAATTCCCACTTTCCTACTACTAGGGCTTATTTTACAGAACCTTTTAAGTCCCGAGGCACTGGCGTTACGCCCAGCCTCCGAAATAAATACAGCAGACACCCTGAGTAATGAAATGAAAGATTTCGTCTTAAAATCCGGTTTACTCGATGGCTTCGAGAAGAAGAGATTGAGTTTTGATTCCGATAGTTGGGGAAATATCATTATCAAGGACCTATTTGGAAAAAAATCAACCTTGAAGAAAGAGCTTTCGGGAGATTATACCATTTCAGATAACAAAGGTAACCGCACGACTTTACGCAAAGATTTTTCCGGTGATTATACCATCTCGGATAACAATGGCAACCGGACAACCGTACGCAAGGATTTTTCCGGTGATTATATCATCTCGGACAACAATGGCAACCGGACAACCGTACGCAAGGATTTTTCCGGTGATTACACCATTTCGGACAACAATGGCAACCGGACAACCATTCGTAAAGATTTTTCGGGAGACCAGACCATTTCGGACAATAATGGCAACCGGACAACCGTACGGAAGGATTTTTCCGGTGATTACACCATTTCGGACAATAATGGCAACCGGACAACCATTCGTAAAGATTTTTCGGGAGATTATACCCTCTCAGACAATCATGGCAACCGCACGACTATCCGTAAAGATACATTCGGGAATTTTAATGCTTCGGACAATCACGGTAACCGAGCATCTATTAAAAAAGATGTATTTGGAAATATTAGCATCGATGACCCCAAAGGTATTCTAAAATCTGTCAAGTATAATATTATCGAAAATCTATTCGGCGAAAACTAAATACATGATCGTAGCAACCGCTAGCACTGGCTTCTTCTCTTCGGCGATATAAAGTCGGGGTATGTATTGTCACTCGCCATTACCTGCGATCAGCAGCCCTCTTCTATAGGATTAGATTTACTTAGAGGAAAAAGGTGCAATCTAGTCTACTCCTTTATCAGCACCTTTTTTCAAGCAAACCTAAAGAAAAGTACGTAGTTCTTGGGAGAACTCGCTTTAATAATTACTTTTATAGCGTAGAGGTAAGTTATTGAATAGTATAACAAGAAGCGTAAACACATGAATGAAATATTGCTGGTAGAAGATGAGCAGATTGTTGCAGATCTCGTCGTGCAGGGCTTGGAAGAAGATGGTTACAAAGTAGCCCATGCGACAGATGGTGCTACAGCGCTCGCATTTGTCAAATCCCACCCCGTGGATTTGGTGATACTGGATATTCTCCTTCCACAGATGAATGGGTTGGATGTCTGCAAGGCTATTCGCGCATCCGGTTATACGGATCTGCCTATACTGATGCTTACTGCATTAGGCAGCCCCGAAAATGTGGTCCTTGGCTTGGACAACGGTGCTGATGATTACCTCTCCAAACCTTTCAAACTAATTGAGCTCAAGGCTAGAATAAGGACCTTACTACGTCGAAAATCCGAAATATCGCGTTCAGCCCAAGAACAAGGCAAAAACGAAGTACTTAAATACAGTGTTCTTAAACTTGATGATTATCAAAAAGTGGCCTATTGCAATGATCAGGAACTGAATCTCACCTCCACAGAATATCGGCTTTTACTGCTATTTTTAAAATCTCCAAAAAAGGTTTTTACCCGAAGTGAGCTATTAGACGAAGTTTGGGGAATTAATTTTGATATCGGTTCTAACGTCGTTGATGTATACGTGAATTACCTCCGTCGGAAAATCGAAAAACACACCTCCATCAAACTGATCCATACCGTTATTGGCATGGGCTATGTCATGAAAGGCGAAGATTAACAACGATGCGCAGCTACAACAAAACACTTTATCTCTTCATAGGCATTCTGGTCGTTTGCGTTGTACTATTTGCTTCTTTTATTTTCTATTCGATTACCAACTTTGCATTTACCGACTTCTACAGACGGCTTGATTTACGCCGCAAACTGGCTGCTGAACGCCTGTTGAACACCGAACATGAGACGGATAAACAAGCCCTTCAAACGGAGTATATCGAAGACTTGCTCAACCAGAAGGAATTCATGGCCGAGGTCGATAGTCAAGGTACGGTCCGTCCCTTGATGGCCTTTCCCAATGTACTCCTACCAAAAGTGTCTACAATTGGCCCCAAAAATTTTAAAGATGGCATCATTTTCTACTCCACTGATATCTATAAAAAAGATAACCGGACCTTCCTCGTCGGCGTATCCGCCGAAAACTATTTTTACACCCATCATCTAGCCTATCTTCGCAACTTACTCTTCATCAGTCTTCTCATAGCCTGTTTATTGATTATCGTTATTTCAATGATTGTCAAACGTTCATTTTTACGGCCCATCCATCAAATTATCGAAGAAGTAGAGAATATCGGCTCCGAGAATCTTCACCTTCGGCTCAATGAATCCAAGGAAAAGAATGTCTTGAATAAGCTTGCTGCGACCTTCAATCGCATGCTTACCCGGATAGAGACCTCATTCGAAACCCAGAAAAACTTCATCAGTAACGCCTCGCATGAGCTCAATACACCCTTGACCTCCATCATCATCACGGCAGACCTAGCCCTTTCCAAGCAACGCTCAGACGAAGACTATCGCACGGCCCTACTCCGCATTATGGAGGCCGCTGGCCATCTTGAAAAAAAGACCCATGCGCTACTCTTATTGGCGCGTACCGGATACGAAGGTAATAAATTGACTTTTAAACCTACCCGTATCGACCAAGCAATCATGGATGCCGAGTTGATGGTCAAGGAAATCAACCATACGTTCAAAATCAAGACCGACTTTAGCCTCTTGCCCGAAGACTCAATGCGATTAAAGGTAAACGGCATCCTCCCCCTGTTGCATCTGGCACTTTCCAATATTATATCCAATGCATGTAAATATTCGGCCGATCAAACGGCACTCATCGCACTAGGTGCCTCCAAAAACAGTGTCGTAATTATCGTTAAAGACAACGGGATTGGTATTCCAGCGGATGAGCTCAAGTATGTCTATGACCCCTACTATCGCGCCTCCAATACCGCTAATTATTCGGGCTATGGGATTGGACTACCACTCACCCGCAATATCATCCTGATGCACAAAGGCACTTTAAAAGTCACCTCTATCGAGGGAACTGGCACTACCGTTACTATCGAACTGCCTTCTCTACGATGATTTTTAACGAGATTTTAATGTCATTGTCTTATTTTAATCCGGTTTTAATCTCTTATCGCTAAATCTAATAAACTTCTAATGTCGCATTAATCTCGCTGCAATGGAGCCCAACTAACTTTGTCAGCATTATGGCAAGAGCAAAGCGAATACTGATTCCCACGGATTTTTCCCTCCATTCCCTACAATTTGTAATCACGGTCTTACAACGGCAAGTGACAGCACCACTAGACGTTGTGCTGGCCTATGGCATGCGTATAGGATCACTCATGACTGAATTACTGATCCTCTCTAAGGAGGACTATCTACACAGACTCCAATCCGAAGATTTCATCAGCGCCTGCCAGATGATAGAGAATGGATTTGGAGACAAAGTAAGCGGCTTGTATTCTGACTTGCTCACCTCAGACCATCCCAACTACATCCGCAATTACCTCAAGGGCAATCGTATAGATGAGGTCATTCTTCCAGAAGAAGCGCACTATTCCTATAAGGAGCGCTATGCTATGGACGTACATCGTCCACTTAAAGCGTATGCACCCTTGGTCACCATCATCCATGATGTTCCAAGTTGGCCCACTCCCACAATCGCATCCGAAGAAATTGCTGACTTATTTTTCAAAAATGGCTTTGATGTCACGTATTAGCAGGTCTGCATTGACCCGAGTCAACTACGGCTTAATCATCGCCCTATTAATGGTAGCTTTGATGGGCATATTGTATACCCGTAGTCCCGAAAAGTTGATACAGGGCGAGTGGCAAGAGGTAGGCTGGTATATGGAGCGTCCAGACTTGAAGAGCGACACATGGATTGCTGGAAATTTTATTGACGAGCGAATCAAAACCGAAATTTTCGATCATGTCACTCCCTTTCATATGGATACCTGGTATTTTGAGAAAGATGGTCGTATACGGGCTAATCAATATGCTACCCCCCTACAGTGGTACATCAAAGGCAGAGGGCATATCTTGGAATTACGAAAGAACAATAAGACCATAGAAAGCTTCCAAATCCACCATTTGACCAACGATAGCATGGAGCTTCATTTCAATCTTGACCTGCAGATTCGGGGAGTCGTCAAAATAGTACTAAAAAGAAAGTCGTTAGAAAATAACTATGCTAAGAAAATATAGCAATCATCGGACACAGCAAGACAACTTAATGCTGGGAGCATTGACAGCCTTTTCGGCCGGCATGACCAATGTCGTTTCCGTCATTGTATTCTTTGCCTTTACGTCTAATATCACGGGATACTATGCTGTCTTTTCACAGGAGATATCCAAGGGCAATTGGTACCAAGGGGCAGTAGTATTACTCTGGATTGTGCTTTTTTTTGTTGGCAGCTTGGTTTCCAACAGTCTCATTATCCATGGAAAGGGAAGATGGAGCCCCTATATAGCACATGCTATCCCGGTCATCCTCGAGATTATTTGCATTTTGGGAACCGGCATTTATCTAGAGTTCTTTTATCAAGAGAGTTTGCAGGAAACCGAATTTTTGGTCGGAGCCCTCCTATTTGCGATGGGTCTACAAAACGGATTGACCGCCAGTATTTCCAATTCCGTGGTTAAGACCACCCACCTCACCGGCCTCTCTACCGACCTCGCTATCCTAGTATCGATGTTTGCCAAACGAGAGCATCGGCGCAATGTAGCCCTCGTAGCCAAGTTTCATCTTTTGCTCGCTATTCTATTTTCGTATGTAATCGGCGGCCTTACCAGCGGATTGGTATACAACAGCATTGGCAATAAAGCGTTCTATGTCGTATGTATCGTCCTGTTGATCATAGCGCTCTATGATTATTATAAATTAAAAATGATAAAATATCGGTACGACAGGAGGCATCGAGCGGTCAGCGATTCCATTCCGGAGCATTCACTGTAACCGATCAAGACCGTGACAACTCTTTATCGTTGAAGCAAAGCGCGCCTACTCATGTGTAGGCACGCTTTATTTTAATAACAGCTAATTAGCGTACATATATATAGGCGTCGTCATTTCCCATTTTATTGTTGCTGTGATCAACACTTTATCATACAGGTATTTGCGTTTTACAATTCAAACATAAAAAACTGATAATCAAACACAAACATCACCAATCAGGCACGCTAATAGTGTTGTATTTTTAGACCAGCGACTGACCGATGCCCTGTCGCAAAAGTGGGTTATTGGCTTATCGATATCGATAGGGGGACTCACCCCATCTGTTTCCAATCAACTTCGGAACAACTTCGTCCTCCCATCAATATTTACAAAAGATGGCTTCGAATTTTATAGCTATCACAGCGGTAAAAAGTCGAAGCCAATTCGATAAAAACTACCTAAAAGGCAGAAGAAAGGTAGAAGTTAAAGCGAAGAAAGGGGTATTTACAACAGATGAAGGTATCCAATCAGCTCTCTTGCAGCAGCACGTCCGGCACGATTAGCTCCGATAGTTGAGGCTGAAGGGCCATATCCTGTAAGATGTATGCGAGGATCTTGTGCTACCTGGGTGGCTAATTTTCCAGACATTTCGATACCATTCTTATCGTTCATCAACTTTAAAGGTGCTAGATGATCCAACGAATGGCGAAAGCCAGTATTCCAGAAAATAACATCCGCGTCCAATGTAGTTCCATCTTCCCAACGTACACCGGTTTCAGTAATCTCCTCAAACATAGGTTTTCGTTCCAAGACGCCTTTATCCAACATATCTGCTATCGCAGGGGTAATGGGTAAACCCGTAACCGATACCACCGAATCTGGCGGCAACCCATCTCGCACTCTTTTTTCAACCAATGCAACTGCTTCACGACCCAAATCCGGATTAAACTCATAAGTCCTAAAATCAGGAGGTCTACGCGTCACCCAAGTGGTCTGTGTGACTTTAGATATTTCTCCCAATAACTGAACGGCGGAAATTCCTCCTCCGACGATTATGACGTGCTTGCCTTCAAATTCTTCAGCAGATTTATACTCTCCGGTATGCAATTGACGGCCTTGGAATTTTTCCCATCCCGGATATTTAGGGCAATAAGGTGTTTTCCAAGTACCAGTTGCATTAATCAACCCACGGGCACTGAATTGCACCCCGTTCGTCCGAATAATAAACCGCCCGTTACGTTCACTGACTTCACGTACCCGAATAGGACGAATAACGGGGAGTGCAAAGGTTCTTTCATACGCTTCATAATATTTTGGAAGGGCAATGTTAGCCTGGAGTTCCTTATCAACTGTATTCACGACATCGGAAAATCCCATTCCTGGCAAATCGTTAATACCGTTTACAGTGCTCAAGGTCAATGAATCCCATCGGTGTTGCCAAGCCCCCCCAGGTCCGAACTCATCATCTAAGACCACAAATCCCTTTCCCGGTTGGATACCGCTTTTTTGCAGATAATAGGCAGCGGACAAGCCGGCTTGCCCTGCCCCAATAACTACCACATCTACTTTATAAAAAATGTCAAGATGAGGTGTCCCCCCTTTAGAGGAGTCGTCACCTTCCGTGTTTTTCTCAGGGTTCATAACAATAATCTTTAGCGGCTTAGTTAAGCTCGTGTCATACGTGCTATACTATCACAGCACTATGCCCTACAAAATACGAAAAGGAAAGGTAATCAGGGGAAAGAATAGTGGAAATTTTGAAAAACCGACCCCTTAGCGGGGTAAAATATTGACCTATTCCCTTACAAGAATTTTTTTATAGGATAACGGATTTGTATAAGACTAGCTACCTGTTATTTAGACAAAATGTTCATCCAATTTAAACCTGTTTCGATAGTGAGAAGGGGATATCCCCATATGATCTTTAAACAATCTAGAAAAATAGTATTGGTCTTCAAACCCGAGATCACAAGATATCTGGGAGATTCTATTTTCTGAAAATTGTAGCATATGGCAAGCCTTTTGTATTTTCAAATGGTTAAGATACTCAATGGGTGAGTAACCTGTGCGCGCTTTAAAAAGTTTTGAAAAATGAGAGATAGAGAGGTTACTGTTATGGGCTATATCTTGCAAACTTACTTTGGTGCTGAAATTCGATTTGAGATACAGAATGGAATTGTTGATGATGTCGTCTTTTGCATCAATGTTCCAATTGCTAGAAACCTCTCTATGCAGATAACCACTGAGGTAGTAAGGTAATGTCATGGCGATACACTCCATAATCTCCCGCCCGTAACCTTTCAACAGTAAAGCATACATCTTCTCAAAAACAGCTCTCATCTCTTCACCAAAAACCAATGAGTTGCGATTGGTCAGCATATTCTTAAAAATCCCGTTGACAATATCAAGGACCTGCATTCCGCCAAAATGAATCCAATAAATGGTCCAGGGGTCATGTGTATCCGCTTGGTACGTATGTGGAGTATGAGCTGGAATGACGACGTAATTATTAGCCTGAATACGGTAGAAGTTCTTTCCAATCCACACCTCCCCCTTTCCGTCTACACAATGAATGAGAATATGCTCTGTACATCCCGTTTCTCGTTGGCGATAGTGATTTTTGGCTTTTGGATAGTAGCCAATATCGCTGATATAGAAATTACCCGAAATTTTAGCGATACTATTTTGCTTCACCACTATGGGAGGTACCACGAGACACAACTCGCCATCAAAACCAACTTTCTTATTTTTAAGTTCCTTCACAGCAAAATAATAAAGAAAATAATCCATTCCTATGGAACATATCATGCTTAATTCAAGTTTAAAGCATCTTATCTACATTCCTTCGAAGTATTTTAAAGCATATAGCCAAAGGTAAAAAATAATTACCAAAAATGCCTTCACCCGGTACAGTTGAATATATGATGGTCGTTGCTGCGAATTATAGTTGATCGTCTTTCAGCCTCCGAAACCAATCAACGCTTTCATTTTTGTAGCTATATTTTTCTTTTTTGTGCCTTTGACCGTAAGCTATTAGCCATAAGCAGTTTCTAAAACACTGCTCGCGAGGTCAGTAACAAAAGGATAAACAGAGCACAGCCCCTAAGTGAAAAGAATAATAAACGCCAAAGAACGCGAAAGAAAAAGAAGCCAATCTTTTCTGTCTTTCGCGTTCATTTCGTCGATGTGATATTCCGAAAAACACATAGTAGTTTGAGCCAAACTGCTAGTAGTTTTTCAAAAACACATAGCAGTTTACGATAAACTCGCAACACTTGTTCATCAAGTCATAGCATTTTTTCGATAAAGCACAGCAGTTTGCGACAAACGCACGACACTTGTCCACAAAGCCATAACACTTGTTGGATAACGTATAGCAGTTTGCGACAAACGCAGAGCACTTCTTCACAAAGTCATAGCACTTGTCGGATAAAGCATAGCTGTTCGCAATAAACGCATAGCACTTGTTCACAAAGTCTTGGCACTTGTTCGAAATCTATATCCTGTTTGGCTCAACTTACTAGGAGTTTATGACAAACTACTTACAGTTTTTCAACATTACCGGCTCATAAAGGTCTTTGCAACGGTGTTATAATCTCCCCTTTAGTAAAGCACCAAGGGATTTAAATCTAATATGCCTGCAGAATCTTAAAAATTCCGTTTACGACTTTAGCCAATATCGCTGATTAAGAAATTACCCGAAATTTTAGCGATACTATTTTGCTTCATCACTATGGGAGGTACCGCTAAACACACCTCCCGTTCCAACTCAAGGATTAACATCTATCGAAATATCGTATATTCAACAATTATCCCATACAAAAAAAGCCCCTGAGAAACATGGGCTATATATAAAAATCAATAGTTTCTCTATTATTCGACATCTTCAACAAGCGCCAACTTGGATATCATCACGTTAGGCCCCTTGCTTACCTTGGCACGAAATTTCAAAACCCCATCATTAGAATCTTCACGCATAACGTGTAGCTTTATCCAGACACCTTCCTTATCATGCTTTCCAATGGTGTAATCTCGGCCTTCGAAGGTAATATCTCCTTCTCGACCATTGCCATTCCAATCATGGAAAAATATATATAAAGATCCAATCATCCCCTGA
This sequence comes from Sphingobacteriaceae bacterium DW12, assembly GCA_000783305.1. Lineage (GTDB taxonomy): Bacteria > Bacteroidota > Bacteroidia > Sphingobacteriales > Sphingobacteriaceae > Sphingobacterium. The sequence continues at coordinate 538,808 of JROE01000002.1, forward strand.
GGCACCTTAAATTGTACATCCACCTGTTTGCCTTGCCATGCGGAAGAGACTTCGTCCTTCCACACACCATCACACATCACCTGGTATGTGGCACCTTTCTTAGCTTCAGCACGATCCATCTGCAGTTGCCAATCGATATTTTGATTGGTGGCTTTTAACATTTTACCAGCCTCGACGTACAACAATGCTTTGGCAAATTCGGCAGGGATAACACTTTTTAGCGGCTCAATATAAATCAGCATCTTTTTAAGGGAATCTAAGCTGTGCTCATATTCGGGACTAAACCGATCGGACTGCATATAGTGTAACAAACTCGACTTAAGCTGTTGCGCCACGGGATTGTGAACATCACTAAGGTCAAATCCGCTCACCAATAGCCTACCCTCCCCCACCTTCAATTCAAATATCGATGCTAATTTATTATTGCGATGAAAATCATCTATAGGCTGGGCCAGGGGTCTATATGCAGCCGGAAAATCATTGATATAAAACCCTTTGGCATTTTTATAGATGGACTGCCATTGCCAGTCACTATGGAACTCTGTTGGGAAGTCCATAAAAGCAGCATGCTTATCATTAACCAACATGCCAATTGTATTCTTACCCTGTCCAGGGAAAAATGTCAAAGACCAATACAAAGGGTAGTAACTAATGAGGTCGGAGGTTGCTGCATTACCTAGAGCTGAGGCTTGCAATAAGACCTTCCCCCCCTTTGCTAACACTTGCTGTGCCTGTGTGTCGAAACGATCGGCTATATAAACCTCGCCATCAGCCGTCTTAACATCTGGGTAAACCCAAATATCCCAACTGTTGTTATTTGCACGAGTCTCCAATCCCACCTCTACAGTCAACTTAGTCGCTTTTTTAATACTCGATAAAGCCGTTTGGATATTTCCAATGATATCTGCACTTCCAGTGGCAAATGTACGTCCGGCAAACCTACCGCCATCTACCAGACGTCCTTCTTGATCCTTAAGTTTCCAATAAACAGCATCTTGAATGCTTGTAGTACCATAATGAGCTATTTGAACCTTGGCTTGAAAAGCTTCATCGGATTTCCACACGTACTTTGGCATCCGTAACAGCATAACGGTTGTATCATGATGCGTCCTAAACTTTTCGGGAGTAGTAATGCCTTTGCTATCATAAAATACGTCCAACCATCCAATCAAAGCCTCACCTTGCCCTTGATAATCCTGCATACTGAGTAATTGGATTCCTGCACAAGAAGGCGTACGCAGAAAAGATTCTATTTCATACTTGTACATGATCTGATTAAGCGCCCCTGAGGCCGCAACAAAAGCAGCATTTTGCTCTACGATCTTATTCTTCCGAGCTGTCTCCATAAACTCTTCAAAATTACGAGCTTTGAGTACTCCTGTATATTTCTTTATTTCGTCCCATTTGGGGTATACGGGCCACTGCCCTATTTCATGTGCTATTACAGGGATGTTGGACTGACGGTATACAGATTCAAAATCCCAATCGGTATGAGCGCCCTTAATGCCTCTAGTAGCACCAATCTTATCTAAATTGTGCGTGGCAACAAATTGATCCATATCGGTAACCCTGCGCGCAGAGGAGACCGAGTAAAGGCGTCTATTATCTTTTTCCTGATAGGGCTTGAGCCAAGATTCCATGGTATCAAAATCTGAATTACCGAGTTCGTTACCAATGGACATGGTTGTAAAAGCAGGATGATTACCGTATGTGGCAAACATTCTATGAATCTCCTTCTTTACAAAGGCATCTGCTGATGGATTATGACCTAGTCCCTGAGGCCTACCTTGGGTGTTCATCTCTTCACGACCTGGATTGTCAACCGCCATCCACCAGTCCAACCAAATGACTTCGGGTTGCATATAGATCCCTAAACGATTAGCTGCCTGAAAGGCTGCCGCTGGCGGACACCAAGAATGGAAACGTACGTGATTCAATCCATACGATTTATAAATCCTAAAAATCCGTTCCCACTCTTCGACATCAGTAGCCGGGTATCCAGTAATCGGAAAATGCACACAATCTAAATTCCCTCTAAAAAATACAGGCTTACCGTTCACCCATATTTTTGATTTAGATGCAGTCACCTCCCTGAAACCTACTTCTATCTTTTTGGTATCTACAACGCGTCCATCCTGAGCGACTATCTGCATATCCAGCACATAAAGGTTAGGATGGACATCGTCCCATAGCTTGACATCAGCTGGCATATTGTCTTGCATATTCAAAACTGTCCGTTCACCATCGAGTCTTAGCTGTTTGCTAGCACTGAAGACCTTATCTTTTGTCTTAAAATCGTAGAGATCATATTGTATAGAGACATTTACCGTCTTTTTACCCTCATTGATTAACGTATCTACTATTTGAAGTGAGGTCGGTGAGATCTTAGTATACACCTGTGGATTGTCTAATCGAATATCATGTTTGGCAATAAGTTCCACTTTACCTACGATTCCATTCCAAATACTCTGTGTATACTCGGTATACAGATGACCTTTATCTCCAATATTGTGAATCATATCATTATTGACCCGAATTGTTAACCTGTGTTTCCCAACAGAGAGATGTCCAAGATCGTGCATATGACTGGAACCCAAAGCGTCGTAGGTCGACATTTCCTGTTCGTCAACATAGACTTTCGACTCCCACATCACTCGCTCTAGATGTAGAAAAATACGTTTACCCTTCCAGTCAGCAGGAATGGTAATATCCGTTTGATACCAAGCTGGCCCATAATATTTATAGGTACGCGTCAAGATTCCAAAATCCGCCCCTACTGTCTGGTCTCCATATTGAGCTTCATCTGTCGTTCCTGGAATCGCGATGCCATTGGATAAGTTTTGACGATACCATTGCTCAGAGATGCCTACATTTTTTTCATCCAATCCAAATCTCCACATACCATCAAGTCGATGATACTGTTGAGCAGACAAGAAAACAGTGTGGAAGGCTAAGACCAATAAAAAAACTAAAAAGTGCTTCATATTACTTTATTAATGTTGACCAATAGGATTACACCCAATCGGTATTTACAAAAGTAGGATTCAAGGAGTGAAGCACCAATGGATTTAAATCTGATATACATGTAGAATCTTATGATTACGGAATCTCTGCTGGATAGTCGGTCAAAGGAAAAATCTTAGCAGCGATTGCTTTTTTATAAAATTTACAAGTATTAAGATAATTTAAGCAGCAATGGAATCGCATAATCCCCTACATTTGTCATCATCACTTTTATAGAAATCACATGAATCAAGGATCGCTTTCCCGTAAACATTTTATCCGTAATTCATCACTTGCGCTAGCAGGTCTGATGGCAGGCGGCCATTCTGCGGCTACTGCAGCTACTATTGTCGCATCCGTCGATCAAACTAAAGAAAGAAATTTTATGTTAAAGAATGTCAGACTGGAGACCGGTTTTGAATATGATGGCGAGGAAATCATCGGTACACAAACAGCACTATTCAGTATGGAGATTAGTAATGGTAAGATTAAAGCTATCTTACCTAACACTCCACAATCCAATGCTATAGATGCTAAAGGGCTGCTGATGTTACCAGCTTTCAGCGATATGCATATCCACTTGGACAAGACCTATTACGGAGGGCCTTGGAAAGCGACTAGAAGACGTAGCGGTGGAGTGAAAGGTATGATTGCGCTTGAACAGCAGATTCTACCGGAACTCTTAAAAACATCGACCTATCGTGCCGAGAAACTGATTGAACTCCTACAGTCAAACGGTTCCAGCTTTGCACGTAGCCACGTCAATATAGACCCCACCTCCAAATTGGACTCGTTGGTCAATCTTCAAAAGGCTTTGGAAAATAAGAAAGACTCCTTTAAAGCAGAGCTAGTGGCATTTCCACAACACGGAATCTACTACACCAAATCTGAAAGTCTAATGAAGGAAGCTGCTACGATGGATATCGATTTTATCGGGGGCGTAGATCCTTACTCGCTAGATGGTCAAATCGAAAAAGCGACGGATTTCATCGTTAAACTGGCATTGGATAATCAAAAAGGGATAGACATACATCTTCACGAAAGTGGCGAATCAGGATTGAAAACGGTAGAGTACCTCATTGATAAAGTCAATGAAAATCCGTCGTTAAAAGGAAAGACATTTCTCAGCCACTGCTTTGTACTAGGTCGATTAGAAAAGGCGCAGCAAGAAAAAATCGCAGAAAAGCTTGCAGAAGCTCAAGTTGGAATAGTCTCCACCGTTCCATTCGGAAGTCTAATCATGCCGATTCCAACGCTTCACAAATACGGCGTCAATGTACAAGTAGGGAATGACAGCATCATTGACCATTGGAATACATTTGGCTCGGGAAGTGTACTACAAAAAGCCAATGTAGCTGCTCAACTGTACGGCTACTCCACAGAGTTCGATCTGTCGAGGGCATTGAAATTAGCGACACGCAATGTATTGCCTCTCGATGACCAAGGTAAACAACAGTGGCCCAAAACGGGTGATGACGCGACATTCGTACTCATCGACGCCAGCTGCTCAGCTGAGGCGGTATCCCGTATATCCTCTGTAAAATCACTTGTGCATCAAGGTCAGCTAGTGTACTAGCCACTCGCAACATACTTCTCACACTATAAATATGGCAGGCTTACCTAAGCTGCTATCTCATCGATAATCGGTACGTCAGTGGGATAGCAGTGACCGTAAGCCTGCTCCCGTATTCCACATTTCAGATACTCAAACCAAGCAAACATTTGATATACAAACATATACAGGATAGCAAGAAATCTTCTGTATGCCTGTCATATCGAAAAAAAAGGAACTGGAGCTAACCAAACGTCAAAAAGCTTTCTTCAGGATAAAGTCAGGGAAATGTAAAGGCATCCAATAAAATAAAATCATTCTATTTAGACTTCTTCTAAATAGAATGATTTACTTACCTTTGTCGGAAAATCACCCGGAATCTGCACCAACATGCACAACATTACCTTATCCTGAAATACCAGCACAATGAAAAAATCTTTACTTTTCTTTGCGCTTTTATCTTTGCAAACTACCGTCATTCACGAGGTACAAGCGCAGCAAACGCCTTCCTCTCAAGCGAAGATAACGACGCAAAAGTACAACCTTACCGGAAACGTCAGACACGACACGGATCAAACTCCCCTATTGGGTGCCACCGTTCGCGTAGTGGAACTAGGCCTATTCACCAAAACCGATACCTCTGGTCAATTCAATTTTTCCAAAATTCCGAATGGCACTTACACTATTAGGGTACAATACCTAGGAATGTTGGAAGAAGAGCAAAAAATCACACTTCCAAATGTCGATCTTCAATTTCTATTGAAAGAAAATAGCATTACGCTAAAAGATGTGGTGGTTATCGCCAAAGAACAGCGAAAAGATGGAGCAACTTCTACGATAATATCCCGCAAAGCCATAGAGCATATGCAAGCTACTCATTTAGGGGAAGTCTTACAGCTATTGCCCGGAGCAATCGTATCCAATCCAAATTTTACCAATCCCAATAAAACGAGCATCAGACAATACACTGGGGAATATGCATCCCCAGGAGACAACATGAGCTCGATGGGCACATCTATTCTCGTCAATGGTGCCCCCCAATCCAACAACGCTAATTTACAAGCGATGAATACGGTCACATCGGGTGTATTGGCTGGTTTTTCCACGGCAAGTGGTATGGGTACGGATATGCGGCAGCTATCGGCTGATAATATTGAATCAGTAGAGGTAATACGCGGGATTCCATCGGTTGAATATGGAGACTTAACCTCAGGCGCTGTATTGGTCAGTACAAAAGCTGGAGTCGAACCCTTACAAGTCAAAGCGAGATTGAATCCAAAATTAACACAATTCTGGGCTGGGCAAGGATTTGATCTAGGGGAGACGAAAGGTAACCTATTTGTAGATTTGGACTTCACAAAAGCTTATGACAAACAGATTACGGCCTATTCGGCCTATGAGCGGATGACTGGATCCATGCAATATACGAATACATTCGGCAAAGCGTTGCCCTTGTATTCCAACACGACTTTCTCCTTTGGGATGAATTTGGATGACAACAAAATAGATCCAGACTATCAAGCTGAGCAAATAATCAACAAAGCCCAAAATTATTCGTACCAATTGTCCACAAATGGTAAATGGAAATTAAACAAACAATTCGCTCGTAATCTTAACTATACATTGTCTGCCAATTACAGTTTACAAAAGGGATATCAGCAAAGATTGACAACTTTAAATGTATCAGCAAACAGCAGCGCAACCGAGGATGTAACCCAACAGGTACCCTATCTTCCATCCACCTTTCTCAATCAGTTATGGATCGAAGGCCAACCGCTAAACATTTTCGCCAAACTCTCGGATGACTTCTACCTGAAAACGGGTGAGGGTACGCATCGCATTCTAATTGGAGCAGACTATCGATTGGATGCTAATTTTGGAGCGGGAAGAACGGTTGACCCCAACAATCCCTATAGGACTGCGGATCCTTTTGGCTTTAGACCTCGATCATATCGTGATATTCCTTCCTTAAATCAGCTAGGCTTATATATAGAGGATCGCTATACTACACAACTCTTCGATCGGGAACTACAAGTACAGGCTGGACTAAGATGGGACCAGATACAACCTTTTGGGACATTGTCACAATCGGTATTGGCCCCGCGAATCAACGCCTCGTATGAAATCATAAAAGACTTGTCTATTCGGGCTGGATATGGTATCACTGCTAAATCCCCTACTCTACTTTATCTTTATCCAGATAGGGCATATTATGATGCCTTCAGCCTGAATCACTATAAAGAAAATCCCATTGAGGCTATGGCAATCATCAGTACTAGAGTGTTCGAAACAGCTAATCCTGATTTAAAAATAGCACAAACAACGAAAAAGGAAATCGGAATAGACTATACAATAGGCAAAAGACGATTTTCTGTTGTAGGATATTATGAACAAACCAAGAATGGGTATGAGATGAACACAAATCTCAATAGTGTAAAATTTTTCAACATCCCGACTTACTCCGTTATTGAATCGCCGGTAGGCCAACCGCCAGTGCTGAGCCCAACTGTAGGTGAGAGCCTCTTGGTCTCAACATTCAACTCTCCAAGTAATGATCGAAATATTCTAAATAAAGGAATCGAGTTTGACTTTGACTTTGGACGATTCGACAATATTAGGACATCATTTGTCCTCAATGGCGCCTACCTCTCCACCAAGCTCATGACGCAATCACCTTATATACTCTTGCAACATGCGGCTAATACCCCCCTCACCCGAATCGGAGTATTTGAAGCCAGAGGAATGCAGCAAGAGCGATTTGTCACCACGCTAAGGGCAATACACAATATTCCAGAATTCCGATTTATCATCACCGCTACTGCCCAGACGATATGGAAAGATCAACATAAGTACGTTAACTATTCAAGCATACCTGTAGGTTATATTCCTGTGGGAGCTGCTGGTAGCACCCCTCAGATTACCTATTTTACAGAAGCCGAACGTCAGAATATTACAGAAGCAGACCGGGACATCTATCTCAGCCTGAATAACGGTTATTACAAGACAGAAAGCTGGAAACCGCTTTGGCTTTTCAATCTGAAAATGACAAAGGAATTTGCCAACAATATGGGATTTTCATTTTATGCAAACAACGTTTTCAACCATCGTCCACTGGAAGCAGGTACACGCTATCCACAGGAATATTCAAAGCGTAATATCAGCATGTTCTACGGCACAGAAATAACCCTTAAATTCTAATCAGACATGAAATACATTTCCATAAAAAATACATCTGTACTGTTCCTAAGTGGGCTATTATGTATATTATCGGCCTGTCGCAAGGACTATTACGACTATACTACGCTAGACTATAACTTCACGGTATATTATCCTGAACACTACAGCAAACAACTCGCAAACGGTGTCAAGGTAATACTCAAAAATACAATAACTGGTGCAAGTAAGGAATACGAATCGGATAGTGAAGGGCATATCAGTGTCTCAGCTATCACCCCTGGTGTATATACAGTGATGGCATCCAAAACAGTCAGCGCCACAGAAGCCGAAGGGCTGGTCGGTATCTCAGCTGAAATCTTCTGTAATGGAAACATCCCTAAACTACTTATTACCGAATCCGCTACGAGTACAATCTCGTTGACGGGAAGTGTGGCAGGTGGATTTGTCATCAAAGAGTTCTACTACACAGGCTCAAAAACACCTGCGGGGACTAACTATCTATACGATGGATTCATAGAAATCTATAACAACAGTACAGGCTTGCAATATGCGGACAGTTTGGTAGTAGGTAGTACGAAGACTTCAGCCAATTCGGTATATGGATTCTATCCGGACAAAAACTATGTCTACCTCAATCAAGCATGGATGATACCGGGTACAGGAGAGGAGTATCCTGTACAACCTGGAGAGTCCATCGTGATTGCCATCACAGCACTCAATCATAAAAGCGACCCCAATGGCAACCCCAATTCGCCGGCAGATTTAGGGAAGGGAATCGCTGATTTTGAAACTTATTTTAACCCGACAGGCACCAATATACGCGATACCGACAATCCCGAGGTTCCAAATATGCATCATCAATATTACAGCAGCCCTGCAGGATTTGATTGGAACATTGGTATCAATGGGGCTGGACTAGTTGTCTTTAAGGATTCCAATGTCTCGACATTCCCCACGATGACAGAACCCAATGTAAGTAGTACCACAAGATATCTTCAAGTACCTGTAGATGCCGTACTTGATGCTGTAGATTGTGTAGGTAATTCCACTATTACCATCGATAAGAAACGGCTTCCTGAAACCGTGGATGCTGGACTTACCTATGTAGGTGTAGCCAATTCGGGGAGATCAGTAATCCGCAAGGTAAAAAGTATGATTGGACAACGGGCAGTGTTAATGGACACCAACAATTCATCAGTAGATTTTGAAGTCAACAATAATCCAACCCCTAGAAAAATAACGAAGTAGACATGAAAAAGAATTTATTAGCAGGCATTTATTTAATATTGGGGCTTGGTCATGTTGCTTCGGCACAAACAACACCAACGTATGAATATTTCAAAATAAAGGAGTCATTGATCAAAAGTCGAAATTCAGCTCTCCTAGGCTATACTACGCTTCCTTTGGAAGGAGAAAGTCAATTGGGCGCTTACTACCAAGGGGGTGATTTAAGATCGCCTTACGACGCAAAATCTACACAAGGAATTAATTTTTCGACTTCTCGCTATCAACGACTGAATGATTGGACATTTTTTGGAAGTTTTAGCTTTCAAACGAACAAAGATAGTGAAGTGGGTCTTACTGCTCATACCAATCCCTATCGTGACAATCCGTATCAATTGATTGACTCGCTATCTGCAGATTGGAAGAAGCAACGATATGCTTTACAGTTGCAGATTGCTACACCAGCTTTTGCAAACGACCGGATGAATGCAGGCTTAAATATACGATACAACATGTTGACAGGTGCTCGTCAGAAAGACCCAAGGCCACTTGACAATTCCAGCAATCTAGATTTATCACCCAGCATCACGTATAAAATTGATGAACAAAATATACTAGGATTAACAGGACATTACTCTTTTTACAAAGAGGATCTCAATATAGAAACAGTCGGCACAAGCCGCCAATTCAATCTCTATCGCTTATTGGGAGCAGGTGAATATCAGAATAGCGCTCCCTATATCTTAACCGTGGGATACCTCCGCAGCAATGAAGGTCATGCTTTTGGAGGCGCGGTAGATTATGTACGTCGCAGCGAAACAAAACAGTGGACCGTAAACTTCGATTACCGTAAAGGTCATGAAGATGTGATCGATGGATCGATTTACATACAACAAGCTGGAAGACATAATTTCGCACAATATCAAGCTGCTTCGTATTTGGACTGGAAAAGAAATAATCTCGCGCACCAAATAGGGTTGAAATGGATGCTAAAAGATATGGACAATCGAGAATATCATCAGGTGCAAAATCCTGATAGCAAACAATATGAAACCGTATATTCAAGCATTATGAGCACTATGCTACGGACTAATACTACCCTCTCGTACTTACTCAGTAGGGAAAAAAGCAAGGGTCATATCGATTGGTGGCTAAATGCTGCTGCTACATACCACAGTCTTGACAACAGATACGCCAATCCAAAGAACAAGCAGATTATTGACAAGATAAACATAGCTATCAGCTATGATAAAAATTATGTGCTGCAACAAAAACAAGGATTGTCATTCCAAGTCAAGTCGGCATTTGATTTTCTAGTAGACGATGACTTTCTATATGTAGATAAGGCCTATTCCACTAACTTTGTAGCCAACGAGGTGTTTGTTCCCATGCATGATTACAACAGCGTCAATACTTGGACCAACGCCGCTCACATCAAATACAACCTGAAGCCATTTGGAAAGAAGGGGAATCAGGTTTATTTAAAGGCCTCGGGGTCAATCAGCCACGCAATGAATGATAGTGGTATCATTCAAAAAGGCGAGAACCGTTACTTTACACAGTTGTCCATTGGAATTAATACATTTTAACCCTACAACTTAAACATATACGTGAACAAAGATATTATGAATAACATTAAGATAAAAAAGGCCATCTTTCTACTGAGTTCTCTAGCAACGGTTGCTTACAGCTATGGTCAAGAAATCATCCGTCCTTCTGTGAAATCAAAGACGAGCTTTGCCATTGTTGTAGATAGCAAGACCTTTGAGAATGCTCGTCCGGAAATCATGGCTTATCGGCAATCTGTCGAAAATGACGGACTAGGCACATACATCCTGTCGCATAACTGGGAAAAACCAGAGCAGGTCCGTGAGCAGTTGCAAAAGCTACATACAGGCAATCAACCGATTGAAGGCACTGTGCTCGTTGGTGAGATTCCAATCGTCATGATCAGAGATGCACAGTATCTAACATCTGCCTTTAAAATGAATCAGAAAATCAGATGGGACAAATCATCCGTACCCTCCGATCGCTACTATGATGATTTTGACCTGCAATTGGATTTTCTCAAACAGGATACAGCAATCGGGCGTACCCACTATTTTTATTATAGCTTGAACGGTGCATCTCCACAATACATCGAAATGGACATCTATTCGGCACGTATAAAACCTCCTGTGGAGAATGGTGAAAATGCTACGGAGAAGATTAAGTCCTACCTTCGTAAACTTGTCACCCTTCGGCAGGAAACGAATCCACTCAATGATATGGTGGCTTCAACTGGACACGGGTACAATTCCAACTCGATAAATTCTTTCTCGGGGGATGTACTCGCCTTGAAATCTCAATTTCCGTCGCTCTATCAGCCTGGCAACTCCATCAAATTTTTGAACTTCAGAAATTCTGAGTTTATGAAATTCAATCTACTTCGCGAATTAAAACGTGAAGGATTAGATTTTGCCTTTATGACAGGACATGGAACCCCCACCCTTCAACTCATCAATGGCTATCCATTGGCTTCTAATCCACAACCTTCAATGGAGAATGTTGGACGATATTTACGCTCCAAGATTAGGTCCGCGCAAGAGGATGGTAGAGATGTTGAAAAAGTAAAAGAGGGATTCAAAACATCGTTGGGCGTATCGGACAAATGGATGGACAACGCTTTTGAGAAAGCGGTTATTGACTCGGACTCTATTTTCAATGACAATCTCGATGTTCAGATATGGGACATCAAGGACGCAAATATACAAGCTAGATTAGTCTATCTGAATTCTTGCCTGACGGGTTCCTTTCATCTCGACAATTATTTAGCAGGATATTATCCTTTTTCGAACAATCAAAATATTGCTGCGATTGCCAATAGTATAGGTGTATTGCAGGATCTATGGCCTGCTGAGCTGATGGGTACCCTCCAACATGGAATACGACTAGGTAATTGGTTTAAGCATATCGCTTATTTAGAGACTCATGTACTTGGGGACCCTACTTTTCACTTTACGAGTAAAAGAAGTCAAGAGCTAAATGATGCAATCAGCGCAGGCGCGAAGGTGTCTTATTGGAAAAAAATGCTCCAAAAAAATGATGCGGACTTGCAAGCGCTTGCGCTTGTTTATTTACAAAAATTGCTACCCGAAACAGAGATATCCAAAATCCTAAAGGAGACCTATTTCAACTCTACTTTCGAAACGACTCGCATGCAAGCCTTTTCACTACTTCGTAAATTTGAAAATGAGCAGTATTTTGAAGTCTTGCACGCGGCACGGAATGATTCCTATGAATTCATCAGACGGATGGCAGTGTATGATTTAGGAGAATTTGGAGGAGATGATTTTGCAAAAGATTTGATAGCGTTCTATGTGAGTGACCCTCACTCGGAACGTATAAATTATCGATTGAGAACAAATATGACTTTTTTTAGTCCAGAGCTGCTAAAAAGTGAAATTGAAACGCAAGTACGTCAGAATAAAACCATCTACAACGCAGACGCGCTAAGTGACCAATTACTGAAGGATATTGACTACAACAAGAGCAAGGTCGATAAAATGAAAATTAATATCCTTGACAAAGAGTTGCCGGAGAAAGAGCGTCTTGCTGAAATCACCACATTGAGACTCTATCGCTATCATCGCCTAGTCCCCACCGTACTAACAGTAATAGCCGATGAAGCTGAATCAGAAACTATCAGAATTACAGCGTTAGAAGCAATGAGCTGGTTTCCGCTCTCCTACCAACGGGAAGCTATATTCAACACATGTGATGAACTCTTAAAAGATGACAAGGTACCTGCTGCTATTAAAAGCCAGGCACTAAAAACAAAACATGTCATGAAAAAAGAGCAAAAATAAGCGTAAACAATAAGAGCGGCCTAGTAGGTCGCTCTTATTGTTTTTTTCAAAAGAAGATGGAAATCTTAGTGCCCATGGGAATGCCCCATATCAGCAGGATTGATCATAATATGTGCTTTATAACTTCCCTCGTCCATCAGCCAAGGCATCCCCGGCACAGTGGGTTTACTAGCCATTCCCAAATCAGCAGCTTTGGCAAAAGGTACATACAAGACATAGCGACGTTTAGCATCGGCCATCTCGCCCGTTTCCTGATTGAGCTTTTCCAAAGATCCCCAGTACCCGTATAACATCGTTGGGTTCTGAGGAATATTTAATTTACCTGCTTTAAATTCTTCTTCACGTATAGCATCTCTTTCTCTACGCTTACCTTGTGCAATAAGCTCTCTGCCTCTAGCCATAAAGGGTTCTAAGCTTTTTGGATATGCATAAGCGTATAATAAAGGAAGTTTATAATCTGGAGCCAAACAGATATAATCATTTGTTCCCTCTCTCAAAATGATAAATTTGCCTTCGCTATCATAACCATATACTTTAGCACCTTCCCTAAATTCTGTAGGAGCGGCCTGCATGGCGATTTTGATTTGAATGTCTGCTGGCAATACTTCTCTTTTAGCTTTTTGCTGGGCTATTACTTGACTGGCGGCACTAGTAACCAATAATAACAAGATGATGAGTTTCTTCATTTTAATTGTGAAATTTATATAGATTCGTTCTAAACAAAGATAGTGTTTTTAGGTTTAAACCTCAGCATAATCCATCCTATATTTACACCCCTATACATGATATGATTTTATTCTGGCAACGTATATGGGTCCATTTGGGTGGGTGTTGTACCATCAAAAATATTACATTGCAAATACGCTCGCTCCGTCTATAATTTTCGATATTTTAGCAACCCCATTTAATCATTAACACTAGCATGCAAAAAATATTACTTTTACTAACAATTGGTCTATTTACCCAAGTCTTTGCACAAGAAAAAAAACAAGAGGTAAAGGCGAATTATCAACTGGCATCCAAATTCTCGCCAAAGAAATTACAGAATATGATTTTTTCTACTTCGGTCGTCCCGAATTGGATTAACTACTCTGAAAGATTCTGGTATGAATACAGCACCTCATCTGGAAAAAAATGGTACTTGGTCAATCCGCAAACCAAGAGCAAGCAATTGCTCTTTGAAAATGCAGATATGGCATCTCAAATTACAAAGATTGTCAAAAATCCTTTTGATGCGGAGCATTTAGAAATTGTTGGGCTCAAGTTTACAGACGACGAAAAACGCATACGCTTTGAGGTCAATAGTACACGTGATACCCTAAAAAGTAAAGCGGAGATCAAGAAACTCAAAAATAAAACAGATACGATCAAGAAAAAGGTATTTTATTTAGAGTATGATCTTGCATCCAAAAAATTACTGGAGATTCCAGATAGTTTGAAAGAAAAACCAAAACCCTCATGGGCATCATTTTCCCCTGACACCAGCCGTATCTTCTTCGCTAAGAACTATAACTTGTATTGGATGGACAAAGCCAATTACGAGAAAGCTGTTAAAGATGACAAGGACAGTACGATAGTGGAACATCAAGTCACGAAAGACGGTGTACAATATTATGCTTGGGGAGGAGACGAATACAGCACCACGACAGGAGATCAAAAAGAAGAAAAGGAAAATGAGAAACGAAAATCAGTCTGGATAAGTTGGTCCCCAAATGGGACACATTTTGCGATGACCCGAAAAGATAATAGGCATTTAAATCCGCTCTGGGTAATCAACAACGTAGCGGATAAAAGACCTACTTTGGAAACCTACAAATACCTCATGCCAGGCGAAACTGATTCAACAGAAGCTGAGCTATATATCTTCAATGCTCAAGCACTTACAGCTAAGCGTATAGACATCGCGGCCTTCAAAAATCAAACGATAGGTGTATACACCAAAAGTAGAGATAAAGCCAGCTACATGGGCAAACATTATATCAACTATTGGTTGGGTGACAACAATACATTCTATTTGACTCGTTCCAGCAGAGATTTAAAACGTATTGATATTGTTAGCATCGATATCACTGGTCAAGTACGGACACTTCTAGAAGAACGTTCAAACGTATATCAGGATATCAAAAAACCCTATTTTGTAAAAAACGGCAGTCAATTTATTCATTGGTCGCAACGAGATGGATGGGGACATTTTTATCTTTACAACAAGGATGGCAGCTTAGTTCGTCAACTGACCAAAGGCGAATTCAACTGCGAGGATATCACAGGATATGATGCACAGAGTGGTCAATTTACCTTCACGGCCAACGGCAGAGAGAAAGCAGAAGATCCTTACTATCTTCACCACTACTCCATGTCCATCAATGGTGGTGAGCCAAATTTGCTAAATAAAGGAAACTATGACCACCAAGTGGAGACAAGTGAAAATGGCAAATACTTTGTTAATAATTCCTCTCGTGTAAATACGACCCCTACCTCCGATCTTTACAATGCGAGTGGACATTTGATCATGAAATTGGAAACAGCTGATTTAAGTCAATTGATGGCGGCAGGATACAAGTTTCCAGAACCGTTTTCGGTAAAAGCGGGTGATGGTATCACCGATTTATATGGTGTGATGTATAAGCCTTTTGATTTTGATTCTACACGTACCTACCCCATCATCGAGTATGTGTATCCTGGCCCTCAAACGGAGGCCGTCAATAAAGCATTTGGAAGAAGTATGGACCGTATAGATCGTCTCGCTCAAATGGGATTTATCGTCATCACGGTCGGAAACAGAGGGGGACATCCGGCACGGTCCAAATGGTACCACACATATGGATACGGCAATCTTAGAGACTATGGTCTAGAGGATAAAAAGGTCACGGCCGAACAATTGGCCTCCAAATATGCATTCATAGATATCAATCGAGTGGGGATAACCGGTCACTCCGGGGGTGGATTCATGTCTACCGCAGCGCTATTGGTATACCCCGATTTCTTTAAAGTGGCGGTGTCTGGTGCGGGCAACCATGAAAACAACATCTACAACCGCTGGTGGAGCGAACGCCATCATGGGATTCAAGAAAAGATAAGTAGCAAGGGAGACACTACATTTGCCTATCAAATAGAAAAGAATACTGAATTGGCTAAAAACCTAAAAGGAAAATTGCTGATTGCTACTGGCGACGTCGACAACAACGTGCATCCAGCCAATTCTATACGAATGGTAGAAGCACTAATCAAGGCTAACAAGCGTTTTGATTTTTTACTCCTTCCAGGACAACGCCATGCGTTTGGAAATATGACAGAATATTTTTTCTGGAAAATGGCGGATTATTTTGCAGAAAACCTATTACATGATTCGAAAACAAATGACGTGGATCTCCTCGAAATACAACGGGAAATTCCACTTAAGCGCTAAGCAAAGTTTGTGCGAACAAATCAAACAAGCCCATCTCTTCCTTGGAGATGGGCTTGTTACATACAGGTGTTACAACCACGAGTTGAACAAATCAAGTACCTTTTTCTCGTCATAGCCTTTTCCAGATTCAAGGCTGCCGCTGTCATGCACTGAAATAACCTTGCCTTTGTTATCCAATGCAATAAAAAAAGGATAGCCTAGTTTTCCGCCCTCAGGAGCAAATTTATGGAAAACCTCTTCATTCTTATTTTCCTTGGAATAATTCAGGTGGTAATACAAAAAATTGTCATCAAGTAGCTTCTTGACTGCAGCGGTGTTTTGGATATAGTGGTTAAACCGCAAACACCAAATACACCAATTGCCTCCAGCCTGGATGATAAGCTTTTTATTCTCCTTTTGGGCTTTCAACAATAGACTGTCTATATCCTGCTGTGCATTTGCCTCTGGACTGTACGGTTGCTCAAACGTTTCCTTTTCTAAACCTTGTTTTTCCTGTGCCCAAAGCATAACACTTGGCAAGAATAATCCCCATAAAAGTAGTCCTGTTTTTATCGTTTTGGTCATCATACTCCTTTTCAAAAATCTAAACATCCAAATTTATCAATTTCGTCCAACAATTCTTGATTTTGGACGTCACTTTAACAACAGGATGACACATACTGTTTAAATGATTAAAATAGACAGCATTATCTTAAATAATCCAATATAGGTAGCGCGCGTGCTATGTGACAGTTTCAAAACAAAAACACATTAATTAGACGAAGTGTAAATTAACGTTAAATTAACAGCAACATTTGCATTACATATATCGCTAGCTGATATTTAGTTGTACTTTAGAGCGATCATTTATATCCATGAAAAGTTTTTTTGTCGTCATACTACTACTACTATCAAACTATGCTTACAGCCAAGTCGCTGTGAGTGGAAAGGTCCTAGACAAAGGCGAGACCAAACCGTTGCTAAATGCTTCGGTAGTCCTGCTTCACATGCCGGACTCCATTTTAAAATCCTATGGTCGAACAGATGAAAACGGCCAGTTTAAACTGGAAAAAGTGGATGCTGGACAATACATGGTATTGGTGACCTACCCCAAATTTGAGCTCTATTCACAAAAAATAGAAGTGACCGAAAGCCCTCTTAAATTGGCGGATATCAACATCAATTCACAAGCTAATTTACTTGAAGAAGTGGTTATTACACAGAAGCTTCCTATTCGAATTAAAGGGGACACGATTGAATACAATGCCGCTAGCTTTGAAACTGAAAAAAATGCCAAACTTGAGGATCTGCTGAGAAGACTACCAGGCCTAAGTGTTTCGGCAGATGGTGCAATAACTGCGCACGGCAAAAGCGTTTCAAAAGTCTTGATTGAAGGTGAAGAATTCTTTGGTTACGACCCCAAGATAGCCATTCGAAATGTGCGGGCCGACGCGGTAGACAAAGTCCAAGTATATGACCGCAAATCTGAGGAAGCCGAATTGACAGGTATAGATGATGGTGTCCGCATCAAAACTGTCAATGTAGTCTTGAAGGAAGAGGCACGCAAAGGTGTTTTCGGAAATGCACGGGCGAGTATAGGTACGCGTCAGCTTTTCGATGCCGGAATATTTGCTGCTAAATTCAATAAAAGTGAACGTTTGGGCGTAACGGCTAATTGGAACAACATGGGCACTGGTGGTGGTAACCACATCCGAATGAATAACCAAATAAATGGAAATCCAGAATACAAAAGCATTGGTGCCAATTATGAAAACAACTTATTCAAAAGCAAGCTGAGGATCAATTCGAACTACAACTTGAATAACAATAGCAACGCCAATGAATCCGAGAGCTATAGCACAAGGATCCTTCCTCCAAAGAAGGATGAATCGTCTGAAATCACACAAGAGACAGAACGCTCCTCTCAAAATACTTCGGATAATACAAATCACTCGTTTCGCTCGGAATTTAGATACAAAGTGGACTCTATCCAAAACCTGACCCTACAATTAAATGCAGGCAAATCATCAGGACATAATTCCAGCAGCTCGCAGAGTTCAACTTTTCAAAATTCGGCGGTGATCAATGATTTTGAAGAAAAGACAAGTTCCTCATCGGACAACCAGAATATGGATGCACGTATCGATTATAGAAGAAGGTTGAACAGTAAAGGACGGAGCCTCAATATACAGTTCAACAATCAATTTGGCAATCGAGAATCCATGTCTCAGGTTAACTCCACAACCAATACTTATACTGTGGAGAATGGAAAAACCACAAAAGAAATCGACCAGCAAAGGCAAAACGAAAACAATGACAATCGATTTGGAGGACAGATTAACCTCAGCGATCGCTTCTTCGAGAAGATAAATGTAACGATTGGCTACAATTTTAACAACAGCAGTAGTAAAGATCTGGTAAATGCTTACAACCTTTCTGCGACGGACGATTTTTCAGTATTGGATACGCTATACTCAAAAAATGAAAGGAACTCTACGACGAATCATGGAGCAAACGTAAGCCTAGGCTTTTGGAGCGAAAAATTTAACATCAATGTGTCTACTCGAGTTACGAATAGTGAGCAACGTATTCAGGATTCCTATCGAGATATTGATTTAAATAGAAATTTTTGGAACAACAACACGAATATGAATGTGAACTACAAGTTGTCCAATAGCAGAAACATATCTGCAAATTATCAGAACAGCTCTACTATACCAAGCATTGGACAATTACAGCCCTACCAACCTGCTACCAACCCGCTGTTCCAACAAGAGGGAAATCCAAACTTAAAAAGGGCAAGCAATAACAATATGAATATCAACTACAACTCCTTCTCGCTGTTGAAAGCAACTGCTATCAACGCGAATATGAGTGTAGGAATGACCAGCAATCCCATCGTTAACAAAAGTGTGATTGACAGTGTGGGAAAAACAACTTCCACCTTTGTCAATATCGATGACAAGACAAACCTCAATCTGCAAGGTTATGCCTCGATTACCCGTCCATTGTTCAATAATGTCGTCCAATTTGGTCCTTATCTCAACTTAGGATACAACAACAGCTATAATTACTTAAACGGCGAATTCAACGAATCCAAGAGCTTCAATGGATTTGCTGGAATCAACGCTAATAAACAGACATCTACTATAGTGGACTTCAACTTTTCGGCTGGTATGGGATTTCGTGACGAGCGGACTTTACTAAATCAAAAACTGAACAGTACCAGTATCAACTTCAACGCCAATACAGACCTCAAATATTATTTACCCTATAAAATAGCACTCTCTCAAGTTGTCAATTACTCGTACACGGGTAAAACCAAGCTGTATTCTAAAGCAATACAACAATTTTACATGAATCTTGAAGTATCAAAAAAATTATTGAAAAGTGAGAGCCTATTGCTAAGTGTAAAAGCATTTGATATCTTCAAAACCTTTAATAACACCAATCGATCATTTGGGGATTCGAATTTTTCAGAAAGTAGGAATCAGGTACTCACCCAATATTTAATGGTCGGCTTAAATTGGGATTTTAATAAAAACTTAGGAAAGAAAAATGATTAGGATACTCATCATACTTAGCGCGGTATTACTGCAAATAGAGGCTGTCGTAGCGCAGCACGCCTACTTCCCTACCCAAGGTACCATCTACTTTGAAAAAGTCACCTACACCAAGGCCCGAATGAAAGAGATGATGAACAAGATGGGCAATCAAAAAGGTGGAGGAATGCGATACGACATGTCGGGCCATATGTCGGAGATGCCAGAAAGCGTAACCACAAATTTTGTGATGCAATTCGACCAACAGCAGACACTCATGCTTTCGGAGGAAGCCAGTGGTACTGGTTCTACCCAAATGAGAGGTAGAGGTCAAGGAGGAAGAGGAGGAGGTCGAAGTGGAAATATGCAGATGGCCGCTCCAATAGTATCCAGAGGTGGCAGAGGTGCCGGACAAAAGACGTTTTATCAAAATTTAAAATCAAAAGAAACATCCATCCAAGTAGAATTGGATGAAAAATATATTTTAAAAGATAGTTTGCAACAAGTGACTTGGCGATTTACCGATGAGTACCGAAATATAGCTGGATATGATTGCAGAAGGGTAAACGGAGCAACAACAGACTCGCTATATTTAATTGCATTTTACACCGACCAGATACCTGTAGATGGAGGGCCTGTACTGACGGGCGGCCTTCCGGGGATGATTTTGGGACTGGTCATTCCCGAAATGCATATCAATTATTGGGCAACCAAAGTAGACTTTACGAATACGCCGATTACAACTAGTTGGAAAGATAAGAAGGCTAAGGAAATCACGATGACCAATTTTTTCGATTTACTTTCGAAAAGTGTATTCTCAAGGGGAAGGGCGAATAGCCAACAGAGTCGTCGCTCGATTATGGAAAACCTGATATACTAATTAAAATTGATATTCTGACCTCAATAATGGAGTTGAGGTCAGAATATCAATGGACTACCTATACAACATAATACTGCTCCCACCCTTTGCGTGGTGGAGGTCCCATTAACATTGCATTCGCAAATTTATCATTGGTGACCTCCTTCTTGATTGGGTCAAACGCTATCTTGTTGTTCATCTTCTGCGTCATCACACCCAAACAGAACACTTGGCTTAAAGGGCCCGCTATTTCAAAAGAAGACCGTGTCTTTTCTTGGCCTTTGCAAGCTTTAAGAAAGTTTGCAAAGTGGTTGGAGGGTGAAGCTTGTACCTGTGGCAAGCGGCCCGCTATATCCTTAGCTTTTGATTCTGGAATAATCTGTAATGTACTACCGTGAGATCCCCCTTTGAATGTTAAGTCTTTCGAATAAATAATCTTTCCGGGATTCAATTTGACCGGCTGCAGGGCCCCGTTACTTGGAGGTGGAATATTAGGATCTAATCCAGAAACACCATAACCTTCCGGAATTGGAGGTAGATTGTCCAATCCGTCATACCAGTTGATATCTATAGCAGGCATCCCCTTCCGTTTAGGAAAATGAAATTTCAATGTCGAAGACATTGGAAAGAAAAAGGAATTGTGACCATCCAATTTAACAGCTTCAACAGATGTAGGAAGTCCCATATCTAGGAATTCGTGAGCGGTATCCAACAAATGTGCTCCCCAGTCTCCCAATGCCCCCATTCCAAAATCAAACCAACAGCGCCACTGCCCGTTGACAAAATCTTTATTGTAATCATGTCCCATAGTCTGCATCTGCCAAAGATCCCAGTCCAACGTTTCAGGTGTGTGCTCAGGGAGTGGAAAAGCCTTGATATTGGTATCCCAGCCGTGCCATCTGCGAGGCATATTCATATGCGCATCGATGCGGGTTACATTCTTGATGATACCTGCATCTTTCCAAGCTTTGAATTGAAAATAATTAGCCTCCGAATGTCCTTGATTTCCCATTTGGGTGACTACCTTATTCTGCTTCTTCGCCTTTTGCATCATCAGTTCTACTTCCCAGAAGGTATGGGCCATGGGCTTTTCAACATAGACGTGTTTTCCTAAATCCAATGCCATCATCGTGATGGCAAAGTGTGCAAAATCAGGCGTACCTACTGATACCGCGTCAATTTGACTACCCATCTTATCAAACATCTGTCTGAAATCCGTGAAGCGTGGTACATCTGGAAATTCTTTCAGTATACCTAATGTATGGGGTGCGCCCATATCCACATCGCATAGGGCGACAATATTGCACAAACCTGTTTTGTAAAGATCTCTAATAATATCAGCAGCTCGATTGCCAACTCCGACACAAGCCAAATTGACTCGTTCATTGGGTTTAGCCAATACAACATGCCCCAACAGGCTATTCGCGACAACGACAGCGCCTCCTGCTACAGCAGATTTTTTAAGGAAACTTCTTCTCGATATATAATGATTCATCATAATAAATTTATACGGGTCATTTTTTAGATTGGTGTATTTTACAACACCTTGATTTTAATGTTTCGATAGGACACATTGTCACCGTGATCTTGCAAAAGGATATGTCCCTTTTTAGCCTCACCAAAAGCTGGCCAATCTTTGTACTTGCTGATCGCGACCAAATCTTTGAAGGCCTGGCTTCCACGTTGATATTCTACCATTTTCTCGCCATTGAGATAATGCACTACTTTATTGTCAGGTGTGACGACCACTCGTCCTCTATTCCATTCGCCAATTGGTCTACGAGGTCTGGGCTCACGATTGGAAGTAATCAAATCATACAACGATGCCAACGTACGGTTGCCGTCTCTGCCCAATTTGGCGTCAGGGTGTTTCTCATCGTCCAACACTTGATATTCCAATCCTATTGCAGACCCATGGGTCTGCTCTTTAAGTGTTACAAAATATTTAACACCACTATTGGCACCAGGGGTAAGTTTGAATTCAAATGATAAATCGAAAGCACTAAATTGATCTGTGGTCACGATATCACCACCATTGGTTGATTCACCACCATCTGATTTCTGTACACTGATGATACCATCGGCTATCTTCCATCCCTTTTTAGGAAACGCATCAGAACGTGTGCTTCTCCAGTTAGTAGGATCAATTCCGTTAAAAAGCAATTTATAACCGGCATCTTCTTCGGCTTTGGACAGTTTATTAGGTGTCAAGTTGACCACGTAAACATCCTTTGGGAAATCTTTGGTCTTCAAATTTTCAGTCTGGATGTTTACATTCTTGAAAAACACTTGCTTCCCATCCAAAGCTTCAGGAATACTATGAACTTGTAGACCGATAAATCCCTTTGCATCCACTGTATCAATCACATAGGCGACGGGAATATCATTGACCCATGTCTTGGTTTCATTGCCTATAGCTTCGATACGAATGTGGTTGTATTCTCCTGGTTTATATGCTGACTTGGCGCGCTCATTCAAATCCAAAGGATATAACCAATTTCTCCGTCCTTCGTCATATATCCCCCCAGTCCAAGCGCGTGCACTCGGATCGATCTCCACCTGGCGACCATATACCCTTCCTCGTCCATTGTTGGCGTCCTTATCAATATGGCTGCGTGTCTGTATTCCAGAATTGGTATTATCACCTTCCAATTTGACGTCAAGCTCCAATACAAAATCCCCATATTCTTGTTCGGTAATCAAAAATGAATTGGGTGTACCCTTAGTCATTCTTCCGACAATCGCACCATCTTCAATTTTATAGGGAGCATTCCCTCCCACTGTCTTCCATCCTGTCAGACTCTTTCCATCAAACAATGGTTTCCATTTCTCTTCATTTTGTCCTTTCGACGTGTTATTACAAGCTGTCAGTAAAAAAATCGAAGCAAGGGTACACCATGTCCATCCTCTACTTGTGCTAAAAATTTTCTGCTTTACCATTAATCTATAATTTTGTAAAATATAAATACTTATTTATGTGATTCAAACAACAATTGCAATCTATATGACCAAAAAAGGGTCGATAATCCTTCTTCCTGCTTAATTGGAAGCATCCTTTAACTCGCGTCCAATACACCTCTAAAGTACCCGGCAGATTCGGCAATACCAGCCAAGGGATCTTTCATATCCTTTTCAAACTCCAAACTACAGACGCCTGGATATTTAATCTTCTTCAACGCAAGGACAAACTTGGGAATGTCAATCACTCCCCGCCCCAATTCACAAGTCTTACCGTCTGCACTTGCAGCCGTAACATTTTTCAAATGGATATCAAAGATTCTATGCTTATATCTAACCAAATCTTTAATAGAATCTTGCCCGTCCCTGACATTGTGTCCCATATCAAAACACATCCCCATTCGAGCGTCCAAGTCCTTAATATGGTTATAGATTACTGTAGCATTGGGATAGATTTTATCTTCTGGGCCATGATTATGGATCGCATATCGGATGTTATATGCTTTTGTTTTTTCAGCTATATACTCCAAATCCTTAATCTCGGGTATGCCAATGAGTAAATCAACACCTACACGCTTTGCATATTCAAATGCATTGTCTATTTCTTCTCTCTTCTTCATATATATAGGCCCCACGGCGTAGCCCTTAACATTAACCGCCGCCAATTGTTTGTGAAAGGCCTCTATCCCCGCTGCCGTGCTCTTATAGGGCAGATGAAAGTCTTTGATGCATAGATAATGAACATCCATCCTTTTCATCATCGCTAAAGAGTGCTCCAAATTAAAATTAACAAAACTGTATCCTGCTATTCCCAATTTGATGGACTGTTTGCTATCCTTACTCTGCACAGACGAGGCCCATGCATTGGATATTAGGGATGTTCCGGCATATGCAGCAGATAAGCTGAATAAACTCTTACGGATGAAGTTTCTTCTTGAATTCATGGTAATCTATTTTATTTAACTCGCTAAAAAAGTGGTTTGCAATGTCATACAATTTCCCCTGCTGAAATTAAAATCGACAATTGTCAAATCCTAAGACGTCATCTAATAACAGGAGATGGTTTATACTGATCGGTTTACGCTGTAAGTAATCCGGATACACAATAATATCAATTTTCACCCCCATTTTTACGGAAAGTGAGGTATTTATTTACGAAAACGTTTTAGAGTGCAAACAGAAAAAACGGAAAATAGAGATTCCCGTATAAAATATTTAGAGGAGCCAGAAAATACGCATATTTGCCCCTTCAATCTTCACCCAGAAGATTGAAGGGGTTCTATATACTAAATCTTACGTAAGTACCCGGGCTTGTTCATGGCATTATCTAAAGAGTATCGGCCAGAGCCGATAACTAGAAATACCAACAACAAGATGAGGACGATTGCCGAAAGCCAAAATTCGGAATTCAAAAAGCTAAAGCCGTTTGTGATGTTCACAAAAAATACGGCTCCAATAAGGATGGGTAGTTGAAAAACAACGGCGATTCGTGTTGAAAATCCTAAGGCGATAAAAATACCTCCTACCAAGTGCGCAAATGCAACATAATGTACGGCTGACCATATAGACAACTGAAAATGTGTCCTTTCAATCAGTCGCGCAACGGAGTCAGTATCCGAGATGAAACTCACCCCCTTTGCAAAAATGATGATACCAAGGGCAATTCTAACAACATCCAACCACCGAGGATGATGGGTATCTCCCCAATGTTCAATCCTGTGTACTAGATTCATAATGACCTCCTTTTTAATTGGTTATATAAAGTTAACGAAAAAAAACTGGATAAAGTACTTCAAAAATCATCCTATTTTTCAAAACATCAGGGGTGGATGCTATTCTCCATACAGCAAAACATTACAAAAGTCGCATGCATTATTCTTACGATTCACGCACATACGGTACACATAAAGCCATTAAGCTGAAAATGAAAGAGATCAAAAGTACAAGCCAGAAGCTATCATTTGTGGTGCTATATCCCACAAAAACAGGGAACTGGTATCCCCTATTCGAATCGAAAGTGAAAGCGCGCGATATACACGGCTATTTGGGCAGTAAAGGCAACCCTATCGGATTTGAACAAGCGTAAAGATAAGGTGCTAATCTACCTCAATCAAGAGAAAGTCTTGGACACTATCGTGATTCTCTAACTGGATAATATCCCCCTCATAGGCGCCAATCAATGAGCGATAGAGACTATTGTCAAAATCCTCCAAAGTAATCTGGAAGTGAAGAATGGTATTACCTTGAAGCGAACGCAATTTAATCTTGGAATTAATGCCAACCAAATCCTTCAGTTGGGACCAATCATTCCTTTCAGAACCTCCACTTGACTGACGGATATCCGCTGATGAATCTGCGCGCTGTATTTTCTTAAACCTCATGACCTTATACCTAAATAATCCGATAATGACTTACAATATGTATAAGGCAAAGCTAGTAAAATAAAATCTACCAAACAAGTAGATTTTATTTCTCACATTAATTCCAGCAAGTAGGTTGTGCTTGATTCCCGGAAATCATATAACCAAGAATCTTAAATAGTAGAGGTCCCGTCTGCTGTCTGTACTTTTATAACAGTTACATCTTTCCCAAATTGCTTCACATACTGATCACTTATCAGCGTCACCAACTCATCGACATATGCAGATTCAACAATATTAATAGTACAACCACCAAAGCCACCTCCCATCATTCGGGAACCCAATACTTGAGGTAGTGGACGGACAATATCAACTAAAAAGTCTAATTCAGGACAACTGACTTCATAGGCTTTGCTCAATCCATCATGAGTATCAAACATGTACCGACCCAAGAGGGGAATATCTCCTTCTTGTAGACTCTTGCATGCCAACTGGAGACGTTCGATTTCCTCCACAACAAAGCGAGCTTTAGTATATACTTCTGTATCTCTTTCTTTGACATACGCGTCCAACATCGCCACATTTGCATCCCGCAAACTGTCAACTTCTGGATGATTTGCTCGAATCCATTCAACAGCCTGCTCACATTGCTCCCTCCGCGTATTATAAGCTGTAGAGGCCAAAGAATGTTTGACGTTAGAATTGAATAATACGATTGTATATCCATCTAATTTTAAGGGAACATATTCAAACTCCAACGATCTACAGTCTAGCTTGATTACGTGGTCTTTTTTTCCGAATGTAGAGGCAAATTGATCCATGATACCACATTTGACGCCTGCATATGTATGCTCCGCCAACTGCCCTATCTTAGGAATTTCCAATCTAGGGATATCCAAGGCAAATAACTCATTCAAGGCCAACGTTGTGGCACATTCGACAGCTGCAGAAGAAGAAAGTCCAGCCCCCAACGGAATATCACCGTCAATGTAAAGGTTAAATCCTTCAATTACATGTCCTCGCTGAACCATTTGATCAACCACACCAAGAATATAGTTGGGCCAATGCTTTTCTGTCGGAGCCCGCTCCGACAATTCAACTTCATATCGTTCTTGATAATCCTCCGCATACAAACAAATGCGTAAATCGGAACGCTTGGACACCGCAACATATACCGCTTTATCAATGGCCGCAGGTAGAACGAACCCTCCGTTATAGTCTGTATGTTCGCCTATGATATTAATCCGCCCTGGCGAACGGACTACTAATGGTGTAGAATGAAAAATAGATTGGAATTTATGTTGGATTGTATCTTTAGTAATCATGTTAAACAGTTTTGTAATGTATCGTCGAGCACGCTCTTAATTGTTGAGCTGCAAATTCGGGTGTAATGTCGCGTTGGGGATTGGCCAACATTTCGTACCCTACCATGAATTTTTTAACCGTTGCAGAACGTAATAATGGTGGATAGAAATGCATGTGCCAATGCCATTCGGGAAAATCTCCACTATTGACCGGAGCCTGATGCATACCGGCAGAATACGGGAACGATGTCTTAAATAGATTGTCATAACGTGTGGTCAGCAACTTCAATATGGAAGCTAAATCGTCCTTCTCTTGTGCGGTGAAATCTGTAATATGCTGAACAGCTCTTTTACTGACCACCATCATTTCGTAGGGCCAAGATGCCCAAAAGGGCACAAGTGAGACAAACGAATCGTTTTCATCAATAATACGAATTTCCTTTTGAAGCTCCGCTTGAAGATATGCCGCCAACAAAGTTTTGCCATATTTATCAAAATATGTTTTTTGTCGCAAAGATTCTTTTTGAAGCTCTTCGGGTATTCCATTTTGCGCCCAAATCTGTCCATGTGGATGCGGATTGCTACAGCCCATTATAGCCCCTTTATTTTCAAATATTTGGATGTACTTAATCCAACCATTGCTAGATAAATCGCTATACTCCTGTTGCCAAACGTCCACCACAGCCCTAATGGCGGCTACCTCCATTTCGGGTAAAGTCAAGTCATGACGAGGGGAGAAACTGATGACTTTACAGATTCCTTTTGCCACATCGGCAACAAATAAGCCTTCTTCGTTGACAGCCCCATCAGGTGTCTCACTTAATAAAGCAGAGAAATCATTGACAAATACAAAACTTGCTTTATAATCGGGATTGGTATCTCCATCAGCTCTCACATTGGTCGGGCATAAGTAGCACTT
The DNA here is from genome assembly GCA_000783305.1 of Sphingobacteriaceae bacterium DW12. Lineage (GTDB taxonomy): Bacteria > Bacteroidota > Bacteroidia > Sphingobacteriales > Sphingobacteriaceae > Sphingobacterium. The sequence goes on from JROE01000002.1 coordinate 566,939, forward strand.
CGGGTCATATGCTGGCCTTGAGTCCTGTGGAATATCCTCTACTTGGCCCTGCCAAGGTCTTTTACTTCTATGCGGAGAGACCAATACGCGCTCTCCGGTCAATATATTCAATCGGGTATGTGGATCTGAAGCAAGTTCAAATTCAGTATGTTTCATAAGGATGTTAGCGTTTTTTTATTAAATTCTAATCTTCAATAGCTAAAAAGTAATTTTACCAAAAAAGAGTGTAAAGAGCTGCTGTGATACCGAGTACAATCAGTGCGCCAACAGCAAAAGAGGTGCTGGTTTTAAACATCTTAGTGTCTATCTCAAGTCCATTAGGTACTACTCCCCTACGATTATCAATGAAACTAATAATCACCATACCTATCACACAGGCGATGAAAACAAATCCAACTCTGTCGATAAACGGAATCTCGTATATACCGCTCGCCGTCTTCACTGAGAACCCCGTGGATGCAAGAAAGGACAAATCAACATATTTTGGAAGAAATTTGAGGATGATAGACATAAGGAAACCTCCGATGGTGGCAAACAAAGCAGCATTGGAAGTTGTTTTTTTCCAGAAAAATCCCAATAAGAACATGGCAAATATACCTGGTGAAACAAAGCCTGTGTATTCTTGTATATATTGGAATCCGCCTTTTTTATCGATTCCCAAATGAGGAGCAATCAATATGGCCAACACCATAGAAATTACGATGACAATTTTTCCTACGTTAACTAGTTTTCTCTCAGAAGCGTCCTTATCGAATAGCTTTTTGTATATATCCAAAGTAAATATAGTTGCCACACTATTCGCCTTTCCAGCGAGTGAAGCCACTACAGCTGCGGTTAATGCCGCGAATGAAAGTCCTTTTAGTCCTGTAGGCAACAAGCTCAATAATACAGGGTAAGCCCTATCAGGGTTGAGTTCGCCATTAGCCAACATCTCCTTTTGAAAAAGCCCGTCATTATACAATACCAATGCTGCAATACCGGGAAGTACCACGATGATAGGCATCAGAAGTTTAAGAACAGCAGCAAATAGCAAACCTCCTCTAGCGGTTTCTAAACTTGCACCCAACGCACGCTGGGTAATATACTGATTACAGCCCCAATAGCTTAAGTTAATCACCCACATACCTCCTATCAATACACTCAGGCCTGGTAAATCTATATAATTTTCATTTTCAGGCTTCAATATCATGTGGAAGTGATCGGCAGCTTTGTCTTGCACCAAGGCGAATCCGTCCAAAATACCGGAGCCTCCAAAATGGTCAGATACCAGATTTAGTGCTAGATAGGTAGTGGCCAAGCCACCAAGGATCAAGAAGAAAACCTGCACCACATCGGTATATCCAATCACCTTCATCCCACCTAACGTGATAATGATGGCAAAGACTGCTAATCCAATCATACACATGTTAAAATCTAATCCAGAGATACTGGATACAGCCAACGCTCCTAAGAATAAAATAGACGTAAGATTGACGACAATGTATAACAATAGCCAGAATACAGCCATAATCATGGACACAGTGCCGTTGTATCTCTGATTGAGAAACTGAGGCATCGTAAATATCTTATTCTTAAGATAGACGGGCAAAAAGAATACGGCTACGACAATAAGCGTGGCCGCTGCCATCCATTCGTAAGTGGCTATAGCCAGACCAATTTTGAAGCCAGAGCCACTCATCCCAATAAATTGCTCTGCCGAAATATTGGATGCAATCAATGACGCACCAATGGCCCACCAAGTCAATGAACCCTCAGCCAAAAAGTAATCTTTTGAGCCGCCAGAAGCTGATTTTTTCTTATAGTAAATATATAGACCGTAACCGGCTACAATGATAAAATAGAATAGGAAAACGATATAATCCTGTGTTTGCATAATATATAGATATTCAAAGTTTATAAACTGGTATGGGTTCCTATGTTGAGATCGATTATAATGTCAAAATACATATCGGTTGAAGAGATGCTATTCATTATTTTCCAACGTCAAGACAATAGGTGTTGCATATTTATATTGGGTCACAAAGTGAGGCAATTGCCTTGTTTGTAAAAATTACACTAAGCTAGAATAATCTTGCGAGAAATCATAGTTATTTTTGGTGGTTTTTGTCTCAATTAGTATCACAATTGTCTCATTGTGCGTGATAAAAATGGTCTCTGGCAATGGTTCTGACTTTTGTAACCCGATTCTTCGGGGCACGACTTTAGGATATGCCATACAGCTACCATACATTTTTTCAACCAAAAGGGGGATATACCGCTCAAGACTTAACATCTTTCAAAGAATTGGACAATAAAAAATCATCCTAATGAGAAGAAGGATGATGAATGCACGGCAGTTGGAAGCCACTAGCATCAAGCTGTCACAGGACGCTGTTTAAATAGTTTGTATTTCTTAATTTCCTCAGAGAGCTTGGCTACAGCATAGCCCACGATAGTCACATCATCCAACCAACCTACGATAGGCAGCACGTCTGGCACGGCGTCTAAGGGGGATATAACATACACAATTGTAGCAATGATGACCGACATATTCCACTTATTCATATGATAACGTCCTGCAAACACATCTTTACACATTGCAATGAGAAGTTTGAACTCGTCAACCTTTCCATCTAAATAACTAGCCTTATTCTCAGCAATATCTAAATCTCCAGCATTGATTTTGTGATTCTTGAAGAGTTCGAACAACAGTATCGCCTTATTAAAATAGGTTTTTTTCATTTATTTAATAGTGAATGTTAGCTTCCATTGTATTATTGAGTTCATTCTTACGTACCCAATCATTTACGTCTTGATTTGTCTCTACGGTTTTATTCTGAACACAAATTTACAATGAATGATACTAAGAACCTATCATAGTTTAATCATTTTATCGGAACCAGTACACGAACTCCTTACATCATCTTCCAAAAATAAAATCTTAACGGGTTTGTCCTTTATTTAGAAAGCACAACTATTATTGGGTTAACAACTGCTTCCAAATTACCTCGGAGCACAATCCTCTGTGTAAACGCCATTATAAACAGACAGCTAATAATCAAGGAAGTAGAACAAAAAAAGTGCTGATGACTCAGCACTTTTTAATAAGCTATTTCGATTATCGATTTCAGAGGAATCAATACACCACTCTTTATCTGTAGATACCGATCGGTCACAGACCATACGGTGGTCTCGATACGCTTTGGTCCGTCGACAGTCTGAAATACAATAGTTGTTTTAGATTTAAATGCATTTCCCAACCGCAATGCTCCCTCAAGTTTATCTTTCAATAGATCGGAATGGTCTTCATCGGCAGGTATAATCTTATATTTCGGCAATTCTTCTTTCGCTATTAATTCTCCAATCATCATAATCATTAGTTTTAAGTATATTTTAAGAACCCTCTCATAAGGTACAAACGAACTTTTTATTTCCTTTTGTATCCGTTAAGCTAAATTTAAATATTGTTTGATAGATAAGCAATAGCAATTCGTATTTTTTCGTTTACACGATGTGTTTTGATGAAGAGATTAAGATTTTGTGACATTTCGCTTATCTTTGATTACATGGCAATACAAGAAAGACCTTCGACTTACGAAAAAGACTGGGAAGTGAACTTTACTCACTGTTATGCAAATGGATTGATCAAGTTTTCGGAAATCAGCAATATGCTGCAGATTACAGCGGGAGAGCATGCAATTGCAGCTGGTTTCGGTTTTTTTGAAATGGCCAATAACAACCAAGCATGGGTGCTAAGCAGAATCCGAATGGAAGTGGAGCATCTCCCAAAATGGCTAGACCATATCACCATCAAGACCTGGATACAGGAGTTTCAGGGTGCCCGCTCAATTCGCAATTTTGAGGTGTGGAGAAAAGGAAAACGCTACCTCACGGCTACGACATATTGGGCCGTAATTAATACGCTTAAAAGGACATCCGAAGACCTGGCAATACCTACGGTCGGATTTGAAACCTACCCCTTACAAATAGCTACCTCCAAACCTTTCTCTCGACTGGATATACACAGAGATACCGCTGTCGTAAAGAATCATCAAGTGGTATTATCTGATCTGGATATAGTTAAACATGTAAACAATGTCAAATATATGGAATGGTGCCTAGATACCTTAAAACCTGAATTAGTACTAGAGAATAATATCCGAGCACTAGAAATGAATTATCTCCGGGAATTGCGGTATGACGATTGGGTGGAGATATCGAGTTCACATACGGACAATGAAATCTTCTTCAAAATCAAGAAAGATGAAAAAATAAATTTTCTAATGCAAATCGAACTAAAATAGGAAAAGGGGTGTAAAACCCCTTTTCCTATTCATTGATACAATTATTTAACTATAGCGCCCAAGCGTGTTCACCCTTTTTATAAGGATAGTTACCGTCGAATTTACCTGGAATTTTGACGTAGCGAAGTGCCTTTGTAGACCCTAGCTCCGAACTAAAAAATCCTGTAAGTGTCAACTGTTTGAACATTGTGAACCAATGTGGGGGAAGACTCTCTGGTACGCGATACATCTCATTTTGCTTAAGTGCTTCTTTCTCACGTTTCTCCTTTGTCTCTTCGCCCTGTTTTCTATTAAATTCGCCAGCCTCTTTGTCCAGAGTATTGACAAATTTGGTTTGATCTTCTTTGCTCAATTCCTGAAATTTTTTCCCGAAATCTTTTTTAGCGCGATCATCCACACCATTAATACCTTCTAAGAAAGCTTTTTGATGTGCTTCATTATAACAGTCCCTAATCATCACCGGAATGAAGTCACCAACTCCTGCTTCTTTCGCACCTGGAGTACTTGTTTTTGGGAGAATTGCTTCCGCAAGGTCACCTAAAAAATCTGTCGATTCTTTTGTAAAAAGCGCCTCCACATCTTTGGATGCAGAACGGCTACAACCTTCCAAGAAAAGATTGGCTCCGATCACGGCTCCCCCCATTATGAAGGCAACCCTTTGTAATGCTTCTCTTCTATTCATATCTTTTTATCGTAGTAAAACGTAAAATTAAAATTTGTAATTTATATCCCAACCTGTACGGTACTGTCTCTTCACAAACTGATTGACAGCATCGAAGTTGGTTACTTTCATTTGATTGTTGTCCCACAACAATTTCAAATTACGTCCTGGATATTTACCATCTATTTTCATATCGGCTCCGCGAATTGCCAAATTGGCCATCAACAAAGCTTCAGTCAATGGTCCGGAAATCTCGAAAGGTGCACTGACTTCTTTTTTACCGTACCCAGCAAGGCATGCCTCTACCCATTGTCCGTAGTGTCCACTTGCAGCTCCTGGTACTCTTTCATATTTTTGAGCCACCTGCTCCACTCGGCTTGTTGGTAGCAAGCGAGCATTGTCGCCATATGTATCGGCTAGAATCTTTCCTTTGGTACCGACCAATAAGATACCGTTTCCACCATCACCAAAGATTTCATTAGCACCCAATTCATCAGGTCTTGGAGGTTGAATACCACCGTCCATCCAATGTAAAGTAACAGGTAGTTTGGTACGTGTACCTTTAGGGAATGTCAATGTCGCGTGACTTGATGGCGGACAGCTTTCTGGGAAATATCCTCTTTTGAACTCATCTACATATACCGTCCCGACACTTGCTTGAACATCTTGAACATATGTCAAACCTAATGTACTGAAAGGGACCTCCAATAGGTGGCATCCCATATCACCCAAAGCTCCTGTACCGTAATCCCACCAACCTCTCCAGTTGAATGGAACTAATTTTTCGATATAATCTTTTTGAGGAGCTGTCCCTAACCATAGATCCCAATCCAATTCCTTCGGAATTTCTCCTTTGCCTGTAGGCCAAGGAATACCTGAAGGCCATACAGGTCTATCTGTCCAACAATATACAGTATGTACATCTCCGATAATACCAGCTTCATACCATTCACGAATCTGTCTAGGCCCATCATTAGATGCTCCTTGATTACCCATTTGGGTGACAACTTTATATTTTTTTGCAGCATCGGTCAATGCGCGAGCTTCCCATACATCATGTGTCAATGGTTTCTGTACGTATACGTGCTTACCCAACTGCATCGCAGCCAACGATTGAATCGCATGATTGTGATCAGGTGTGGATATGGACACAGCGTCAATATGCTTGTGCTCTTTGTCCAACATCTCTCTGTAATCTTTATAATACTTTGCCTTCGGGAATTTCTTCACTGATCCGGCAGCTCTTCTATCATCTACGTCACAAAGGTAGGCTATCTCTGCTTTACCACTGGCATAGAAAGAGGCTATATCACTAGACCCTTTACCGCCAACACCAATACCTGCAATCTGCAATTTATCACTTGGCGCGATAAAACCTGTCCCACCAAGTACATGGCGTGGCACAATCATAAAAGCTGCTGCTGCTGTTGCAGCGGATTTAATAAAGTCTCTTCTAGACTTACTGTTATCGTTGTTCATAATGTTTAGTTTTCGTTTTTGGTTATAGGTTACCTTTTTTCAGCTCACTAACTGCAAAATCGACGGCACGAGCTGTTAATGCCATATAAGTAAGAGAAGGGTTGACACAAGCACCCGAAGCCATTGCAGCACCATCTGTAACAAATACGTTCTTGGCATCCCAGACTTGGTTATTACCATTTAAAACAGAATTCTTAGGATCCGTACCCATACGTGCAGTACCCATCTCATGAATACCCTGACCAAAGCCATAGACATTGTCATAAGTATACACATCTTTGACGCCAATCGTTTCCAACATATCCTTCATCTCCTCCTGCATGTCTTTACGCATCTTAATTTCGTTATCTCTGATCTCTACATCGAACGAAAGTACAGGTAATCCCCATTTATCTTTTGCTGTCTTATCTAATGTAACCTTATTCTCATGATAAGGCAATATCTCTCCAAAAGCCGTAAAACCAATATTCCAGCCGCCTGGTTCAAGGATAGCATCTTTCCAATCACCACCGACATTCATTTCGGCTACTTCTCCTGACCAACGTCCGCGACTGGCACCACCTTGGTATCCAAAACCACGTACATAATCGCGTTTCTTGGTATCTCCATCGACGTTGACAAAGCGAGGAACGTAAATACCATTGGGTCTTCTACCAAAGGTATACTTATCTTCATAACCTTCAACGGAACCACCTGCACCACAACGGAAATGGTGATCCATCAGATTATGTCCCAATTGACCACTGCTACTTCCCAATCCTCCTTCCCATACGTCTGTTGCCGAGTTCATCAACACCCATGTAGAATTCAATGCTGAAGCACAGACAAAAATTACTTTTGCGAAGTACTCGTAGGTCTTATTCGTTTCTGCATCCACAATCTCAACACCTTTTGCTTTCTTGGTATCTTTGTCGTAGATGATATTTTTCACGATTGAAAATGGTCTTAAGGTAAGGTTACCTGTCTTGACAGCTGCTGGTAAAGTCGCAGATTGGGTACTAAAATATGCACCAAAGTTACAACCTAACCAACATTGATTTTGATATTGACAGTTCACACGATCGTGATGAGGAACTGTAAGATTTGCAGTTCTTCCCATTATGAAATGGCGTTTACCACCATACTGACCTTTCAATCGAGCAGCCAAATCTTTTTCCACGATATTCATCTCCATGGCAGGCATAAAATCACCGTCGGGCAATACATCCAGTCCATCTCTATTACCAGATATACCTGCAAATTTTTCAGCATAACTGTACCAAGGTGCAATATCTTTGTAGCGTATAGGCCAATCGGTACCATGTCCATCTTTAGCGTTGGCTTCGAAATCTAAATCTGAAAAACGATAACTCTGTCTTCCCCACATAAGAGAACGTCCACCTACGTGGTAACCACGATACCAATCAAATCGTTTGACCTCTGTATACGGGCTTTCTTTTTCGTTGACCCAATAGTCTAGATTTTTCTCATTCAAGGGATAATCGCGACTCAGTACGGGGTAATCTTTGATCATCTGTTGAGTACGCCCACCCCTATGTGGAAAATCCCAAGAATTCTTATTGGGCGATGGGTAATCTTTGATGTGCTCAATATTACGTCCGCGCTCCAGTACAATTGTTTTAAGACCTTTTTCGGTTAGTTCTTTTGCAGCCCAACCGCCACTGATTCCAGAACCGATGACAATTGCATCATAAACATTATCTGCCATATCTCTTCTCTTAAATTAGTTATTGTTTCTTTTAAATAGTTTCTGTTTCATTCGTGTTTTCGACTTTCTCGTCCTTGAAAAAAATCAAGAAGAAAAAGAAGACTACTACTGCAATAACGGCAGGAATCACCCATACCTTGTTCCAGAATAAGGCGATATCAGTGGATTTAATATCCAAATACATGTCGCTTACGTATCCAGCTACCCAAAATCCAATCAATTGGCCCACGCCATATGTGGCAAGTGTAATCAATCCTTGAGCAGAACTCTTATACTTTACGCCCGCCTTTGCATCGGTATAAATCTGACCGGATACAAAGAAGAAATCATAGCATACCCCATGTAGTGCAATACCCAAAATCAGCATGAAAGTCAAATCACCTGCATTGCCATAAGCAAACAAGAGGTAACGTGCTGCCCAAGCAAGCATACCTACTAAAATGGTTTTCTTGAAACCAAAACGAGTAAAGAACACGGGTAACAAGAGTAGGAACAAGACTTCGGAAATCTGTCCTATCGTCATTTTCCCTGTTGGATTTTCAAGGTTAATCTCACTTAGGAAGACGTTGGCATTCTGATAATAAAATGCTAATGGAATACAAATCAAAATTGACGAGATAAAGAAAAGTAGGAAATTTCTATCCTTTAACAATTTAACGGCATCTAACCCCAGAATTTGACTAATAGAGGCCTTTCCATCATTGCTGACTTTCACCGGTGGCGTCTTAGGCAGCATAAAGCTGAATACACCTAACACTAATGAAGCGATTCCAGCCATTAGAAATGTATTTTGAAGCAATCCATCAGCTGCATCCCATTTGAACAGGTAGCTAATTGCTAAACCAGCAACTATCCAGCCTATTGTACCCCAGATACGGATACTTGAAAATTCCTTTTCCGGATTTTTCATTTGACGGAAAGAAACAGAATTGACTAAAGAAAGCGTTGGCATATAAAGAAGCATATATCCCAAAACATAAGGATAAAACTCGCTAACAGACGTTGATTTGTACATTTGGTACATTAAAACCGCCCCAACAATGTGCAACACTCCTAATATCCGTTCTGCATTAAAGAACCGATCGGCTATCATGCCGATAATAAATGGTGCTACAATAGCACCCCAAGATTGGGTAGAAAACACATTCGCGCTCTCCAACCCTGTTGCATTCAAGCCTTTACTAAGAAAAGTACCCAACGTAACAAACCATGCTCCCCAAATAAAAAATTCGAGAAACATCATAAAAGAAAGTTTAATTCTTATTCCTGTTGTCATAAAAATGGTTTATAGAAAATCGATGTTGATTTAAAACTAAGAGCAATTTATAAAAAAATATTATATTGTACAGAATACACACTTAAAAAAGTTACACAGCAAAGCTGTCTACTTCACGATATGCAGCTAGCAAAGCGTCTTCACCAGCTTTACCACCTTTAGACATGCCATGTTCCATACCGACTATACCTTTGTATCCTTTGTTGTATAACCACTTAAATACATTTTTGTAATTGACTTCTCCTGTTGTTGGCTCATTACGGCCAGGATTGTCTCCTACCTGTACATAGGCAATCTCGCTCCAGCATTGGTTCATCAAATTAATAAGATTTCCCTCATTTTTTTGTTGATGATAAGCATCATATAATATCTTACATGATGGACTGCCTACTGCTTTGCATATTTCATAAGTCTGGTCGGTATATCTCAAAAATAGGTCGGGTGTGTCACTCAATGGTTCCAGCACCATCGTGATGCCATGCGGTTCAAAGATTTCGGCACCACGTTTCAATCCTTCAATGACATTGGCCGTCTGGACGCCAATTGGAAGCCGTCTTTCATAATCCCCAGGTACTACTGTCACCCACTTAGCACCTACACGCTTAGCGATTTCGACAGATTCACGGCAGCCTTTCAAGAAGATATCGACATGCTCTTGTTTTCCTGCCGCTAGGGTATTCGCACCATTCCCACCTTTTGGCACAACAAAAACCCCCATCGTCATTCCCAACTTGGCCAAAAGTTCGCCTGCCTTTTTCTGCTCATCTACCGACCTACCAGGCATTCCATTGTCTTCAAGACCACGAAAACCCAAATCGTGCATATATTTGATTTCATCTAAGAAATTTTTTCCGGCTGAAGTACTAAACATCCCCTGATGTGGAGCATAGTTTAATTTAAAAGTTTCGCCCTTCAATGCGTTCGAGACACTTTCTGACGATTTGGCTTGATTTTCTGAAGCCCGTAACATATTATTAGTGAGTAAAGCTCCTGATAACACAGCAGCACTTTTTAAGAAATTACTTCGTTTCATACTGTTAGTTTAGATTTTGGTTTACGCGAAAGAGTTTGTCAAAGCCTTTGGTGTGCGCTTCTTCAATCTCCCCGTTTTGGTTATTATAAATTACATAAATATCAACATTTTTTCTCTTATCCGCAAAAGCGAGTGCTTCTTTCGGGCTCATGGCCATAAAAATATTATCCAATGCATCACCCTCCATAGCACTTGGTGCATAGACCGTGACGCTCACCATATTGGAAAGATAAGAGTATCCTGTGCGAGGATCGATATGATGGGTAATCTTACGACCTTTGTCCATCAAAAATTTCTCAAAGTTACCGGCTGTTGTAATTGCTCCTGACGAGAGTGCTACAACATCTTGCTTTAAGCTCATTTTGCCGTCGTTCATTACAGGTCTTTCGATACCGACCTTCATACTATCTCCATCAGGCTTGACCCCTTGAATACGTAGTTCTCCGCCCAATTCCACAACAAAACTCTTAATCCCTCTATCCATGAGATATGCGGCAAGAACATCAACAGAATATCCTTGGGCAATACCATTAAGATCGATCGTGACGCGAGGATTGGTCTTAATAAGACGTCTACCTTTCACTTTCAATTGATGCATTCCAACATCCTTTAATGCATTTTGAATCTGCATGGAATCTGGTAAAGAGGATATACGCTTGGGTCCAAAGCCCCACAATTGGACCAAAGGTGCGACCGTAATATCAAACTGACCTTTGGATAACTTATGATATTTAAAAGATGCGGCAATCACATTCTTCATATGCACATCCATATCCACTTCTTGCACATCAGATTGATTGAACCTAGAAATAAGTGATTGATTATTATAGATAGACATAGACAAATCAATGTCATTCAATATACTGTCTATCGCAGACTTTTCCATCTGCTTGTCGGAATAATATACGATATGATAGGTAGTACCTTGTGCTCTTCCATCGATAACTCTCCTTTCAGGGCTCACTTTATTTGGCTGTTGGGCACATAACGCCGAACAGCCAATAAAGCAAAAGAATAGAGTTATCCATGAAAATCTCATGAAGACAACTTAGATATAAAGGTTGGTATTCTGCCCTGGAATGGCTTCAGGATATAGGCCGTCTGCATTAGGCAGAATTTTAGGCTTTGCATCCCAAGCGTATGTAGTGGGTTGAAGATCGACAGTGGATTCCAATGCTGCATCCCATTTTATTACTTTGCCAGTGTAACATGCTATACGGCCAATTATACCCGTTAGTGTACTATAAGCACCGTACTCGGCATTGTCAAACTTGTATTCTCCCTTAGAGATCGCTTCAAATAGTTCTTTATGTTCTTGTTGATAAGGATTAGGATTCCCTTTAGGATCGTGACGATAGATTTCCTTACCATTGGCATCCCAAATTACACCTTGCCCACCAGCTGAAAGATATGTCCTTCCTTTGGTTGCTTGAAATGTCTCGTCCACTCGATTCGCAATACCCTCGAAATGACGACATTGACTATATACAACTGAACCGTCTCCATAAGTCAATTCAACAGCAAAATTATCATAAATCTCGCCATAATCTTTTCCTTTGCGATAAGCTTGGCTTCCTGTTCCTTGGATAGATACTGGATATGCACCTTTTACCCAATTTGCAATATCGATGTTGTGTACATGTTGCTCCACAATATGATCACCACACAACCAATTGAAATAATACCAGTTACGCATTTGATATTCCATTTCTGTCATCTCTGGTTTACGTGGTCTCACCCATACACCACCACTATTCCAATAAACCTGTCCAGAAACCACATCACCGATAGCACCATCCTGGATACGTTTGATTACCTCTCTATAGTTCGTCTGGTATCTCCGTTGTAAACCAACTACAACATTCAATTTTTTACGTTTTGCTTCAGCTGCAGCTGCTAACACTCTGCGGATTCCTGGGATATCGGTAGCAACAGGCTTTTCCATAAACACATGTTTACCCTGTTTCACCGCCTCTTCAAAATGTATTGGACGAAATCCAGGAGGCGTGGTCAAAATAACGACGTCAGCATCCTTAATAGCAGATTTGTATCCATCAAATCCAACATATTTGCGACTCTCGGGAATGTCGATCTTATCTTGGAACTTCTCTTTTAAAGTATTATATGTGGAATCCAAATTGTCTTTAAAAGCATCTGCCATTGCTACCAATTTGATATTCTGCCCGGAAGCAAAAGCATCGAAAGCAGCTCCAGTACCACGACCACCACAGCCAATCAAGGCAACTTTGATAATATCGCTGCCTGCTGCAAAGACATCAGAAATAGGCATAGACCCCAAGGCTGCAGTACCTGCTACCGCAGCACTGGCCTTTAAAAAATCCCTACGTTTAAAATTGTTATTCATTTTATACAAAAAGTTTATTTGGTTGAGTTTTAAAAATCTTTAATTGGGGCTTTATCATAATAAGCCATAATCTCAGCATGAGAAGGAGCTGTCTGCGGTCTTACAAGACGTAAACCTACAAAAGGAGCTTCAGGAAACCACCAATTGGATTTCGGAATTTGAGGATCGAGTTGCTTCCAACTTGGATCGGAGGCCATACGAGAAGCCGATCTTAAATCCTTAGCTTCATTATCAAAGGCACCTCCGCGTACACTATGTGGGTAGAGTTTTGTAGGAATATTTACGGGATTGTCCGCTTTCTTTCCTGCAAATTGCTTATAAAATTGAGCATCATACTGATCGTATGTCCACTCTGCAACATTCCCCAACATATCATAGAGTCCCCATTTATTAGGCTTTTTAAGCCCTACCTTTTGCGTTTGTTCATTGCTATTGGCCTTATACCATGCATATTGGTCTAATTGGGCGGCATCATTTCCAAAGTAATAATCATCATTACTACCTGCCCGACTGGCGTACTCCCATTCGGCTTCAGTAGGCAGTCTAAAGAAAACTCCGGTCCTGACATAAAGCCACTTACAGAATTGAATGGCATTATAATGGGTCATGGCCAAAGCAGGGTGCCCTTCCTTGCCCATTCCGAACGTCATATCTAAATATGGCTTAGTAGGTCGCGTCACTGCATCGACCTCTGCACTCACCTTACCATCATTGGAATTACTTATTTCGTAGTCTTTATAGACAAAAGGTTCATAGAGATCCCAGGTTACTTCGAATGTACTCATCCAAAAAGGATTAATCTTCACCTCGTGTAAAGGCATCTCGTCCTCCTTCCCGTTGGCACTGCCTTGTTTAAAGGTCCCTCCAGGAATCGCTTCCATTGTAAAATTCAACTTCGTTCCCTTTACATCTTGGGTGTATTTTTCAAATTTGGTTTGTGCACTCCCGTAGGACGCACACATTAAAAGTCCTAATGATAACAATATTCGCATATGACTACAAAGAAATAACTAGACAGATTCTAGGCTTAAATTAATTTGGAAAAACCTCAAAACTTACTTTTTCCGAAGAATAAAGTTACACTAATTGTACTTATTACACACAAACAGGCCATAACAAATCTGTTACAGACTTTTGGAGCATTAAAAATCAAATAAATACTGTAGGATATAGAACCAAACAGTAGATGTCAAGAGACCAATTATTATACTGACACCTATGGTTAGATTGGCAATTTTACTGTCCAACTTGAATTGATCAATAAGTATACTTGTCGAGACCAAGCAAGGCATAGACATTTCGAAAATACTGACGGCACCGTAAGCATTCTCTCCTTTCATAAAAAAAACGAAACCTAAGACCAATCCGGGTGCTATCAAAAGTTTATATAACAGCGATATGGAAATACTTTGGATCTCTTCCTTCCACCCTTTGAATGTTAATTGTAACCCAACCGAAAATAAGGCTAGTGGAGAAACGGTAGCAGCAAGCTTATCAAACAAAGGGTCTAAAGGCTTCATATCAATGAAATGTGGTAGTGACAAAGCACAAACGCATCCGATAAAGGGTGGAAAAGTAAGCAAGCGTCTCCCTGCCTCACGTACTCGCACACCTAATGACGAATTACTATCTTCCCGTCCAGCGATGTAGACACCTAAAGTTGACAATAAAAAAAAGGTGGCCTGATCGCAAATAATAGCGATAGCAAGATACTGCTCACCAAAGAAACTGGCGACCAATGGAAACCCTACGAAAGAGGTATTACTAAACCCAGAGACTAGTATCAATGTAAGTTTGGTCTTAGTCGTGTATTGTTTAAAAAAACCTACTACACGAAAGCAAATCATACTACCCAACAATACGATAAATGGGCTAAATACTGGGAACACCATATCTTGCCCCCAAGAGATGTGAGGTAAATATTTAAAAGATACTGCGGGCAGAGCGAGATAGAGTACCCACGTGTTGATTCCTTTGTGCGCCTCCGGATGGATAAGCTTGGTTTGCCTTAAAGCATACCCCGCCCCCATACAGATGATTATCAAAACAAAATTTACCAAAATAACTTTAGTTTTTATTTGCAAAGGTAATTTTCTTTGTGATTACCTGCTAATCTCTCTGACATTTAACCAAGGGATGAAATGGCGGCTTAATATTTCGTCAATCAAAAGTCTATTTCAGATAAAATACATATTTTTGCACGACAACAACATTGTGCACTTACCCTTATAATTTATTAGGAGATTGAAAAACATTTTTACACTTTTTATTTTGCACACCATTAGCACTTTTGCTATGGCCCAAGAGATCCAATACACTGGATTTACCGATAGTGTATCTGTCCGTAAGGTGAGAAACCCGATAGTAATAGAAATTGAAGCCGAAAACGGAGGAATATTAGCAGAAAAGGATATTAAGAATACAACTTTCGAGGATGCCTATTACAGTGGTTTCAATCTGAGGGTGGGCTGGCAGACCCAAAAGTCCAAAGATATTTATCATCAATTATACAATTACCCAATATACGGCATCGGAGCCTATACCAGTACATTTAAAACCAATGTATTAGGAAGTCCATATGCGATATATGGATTTATCCTCGTGCCAATACACCCAAAGGAAAACAGGCGTTGGTCTTATGAGTATCGAATTGCGCTAGGACTATCTGGAAATTTCAAACCTTATGATGAGGAGAAAAATCCACTGAATCTCGTAATTGGCTCTAAAAACAATGTTTTTATAGATTTGGGATTTCGAGCAAAGTATAAATTGCACGAAAAATTCGATGTGGGTATCGGGGCGGCATTTCATCACTTTTCCAATGGTGCACTTAGACTGCCAAATAAGGGTGTAAACTTACTCCCTATTACCGCATCTCTTTCCTATACTCCCAATCCCAAAAATGTAGATTTTTCGAGAGTCGAAGTCCCACCTTTCGAAAGTAGTTTTTTATACCACATAAATATTGCTGGTGGTATAAAACAAGTGGACAAAGAAAGTGATAAACGTTATTACAAATCCACATTGGGCGCGTATATGAGCAGGCACGTGTCCTATAAATGGCGTATAGGAGCTGGGTTTGACCTATTTTATTCGGCATCGGGTAATGCTGTCGAAATTGCGGGTGATGAAAAAGGTAAACTGGGTTCTGTACTTTCAGGTGGTCCCGCATTTTATCTTGCCCATGTTCTGAACGAAAGACTGGTATTGAACGGCAATGTAGGCTACTATCTGCATAGAAATGCATTCAACGGCGAGATAAAAAAAGTATACTTGAGAGCAGGAGCACGTTACTACGTTTATAGAAACCTAAATATGGGCGTGTCGATTAAAGCGCATATGGGAAAGGCTGACTACATCGAGTGGACAACAGGTTACACCTTTGGTAGAAAAACAAAATAAGACTCTATTCCATACTACACCGTATGTTCACTTTGCTGCAAAAAAGTCCTTGATTCGACATCTATTTGAATCCATACTTTCTTGCAGCACAAGTAGATTTTATTGTAATCAAAAATTGACGGTGTGGAGTCCTGCTTAGAACAACAGCTTACGACTTACTTCTTTATCAATGGTAATGTAACCTGGATAATAAAAAGTTTGTCCAGCAATCGTTATAGCAGGTTTAATTTTCAATGTCAACACACCCTTTGAATCTTGATTCCTAGATAGTGATTGGATAAAATCCTGAATTCCCGCGCCTTTCATGGATTCGTACAAATTTGTTCGAATTTTAATCGGCACTATGGCTGACTCATTTGGAGCTATATCTAATTTTTGAATCACCTCTCCTTCTGCTAAATCTGTATTTTGAAATGCGATCTTATATTGAAACTTATTGATGGCAGCTTTCTTCCCTGTTGGATTCGTAACCTTTAACCGGACGCTGGCATCCATAGGTACATCTTTTCTAAGCATTGCGATCGCTAATCCAGGAAGTGCGGACAAATCGACCTCTCCATCCTTAAATACTTGCTTGAAATTAGCTCCTGCCAATCTCAAACTATCAATCGACTCCAAATCATACTTACATTTACTCAGATTTTCGATTTCCCTTTTTTGACGATTCACGCCGCAACCCACCGTCAACAATACGAGTAGGCAAATTACCAAACCTTTTATTCTATTCATTATTTCTTATTTTTCCCAAAATTATAACTCACGCCAAGGGTAAATACAGCATTTCCTGCTTTCAAATATTCATTGCTCACCACACCGATATTAAAGCCGGTGGTATATTGAAACTGCCAATTTTTATTTAAAGCCAAACGTGTAAAGAAAACTGGCTCAACAAAGATATTATCTTCTTGGGGAGCAGCAACATTATCTATTGAAAAATCTTTCATCGCAATCCTACTTAGACGAATGGCAGTACCGTAATTCAATTCTCTTCTAGCACCAAAGAGGTTGATTTTATCTTTTTTTGTAGAGGAGTAATTGACCTGTACAAACATTTTTTCGAAATCCATGTCCCTCACTTCAACGGGTATCATTCCTGATGTTGAGGAACGTAAATCGGTCTCCAGGGTATTACCTATACCATATCCCGCATATACCTCAAAAACCTGCCGCTTTGATTTCCCCAAAGGAGTAAAATATCCTATCCCACCTTCATAAAGGTATTGCTTAAACTCTTCATTCTGTCTTTTGTTGTTGACATACGATCCATTTGCAATAAAACCGATGTGCTTAGTAATAGCAACCCCTGCATTTCCACTGATATTACCTTTAAGATTGACATGTCCCGACAAATAGCCTTCTCCTTGCTTAGTAAACATCGGCGTTGCGGGGACATTGGGCATATACATAGACGAGCAACTCCCTAGGGAAAAGGCAATTAGAACTAAAAAAAAACTGGCAAAAATGTATCTATCCATACAAAAGATATTATTGTATAACTAACGACAGCTATATGTATAAATATTGTACCAAACATTCCTTAAAGCCCGTCAAAAATTCCTTCGATAATATTTTTATGCCTCTTTTGGTTATACTTCCATTATGTTTTTTGGAGGTATTATGTGCTGCTATCGCTTCAAATCGTGGCAAATGGCCTAGAATGCGCAAAGAACGAAAAATAAATATCTCATCTGGCTTAAAAATCGCTCACAATACAAATTCAAAGCAAGTTTTAATAGTCAAAAAACAGAGTGAGATTAAAAGTATTTATTTGGATTAAAAAGAACTGGATGTAGATGAGGCATCGGTAATGAACTGAAATACCATTTACGTCTATGACGTGGGGCATTAGTAGGCCGTCACTGAAATAGTACTGTACGTTTACAAAAAAATGCAATTCCCCACAATGATTTCAGATAAAGGTATTGGTAGACCAGAAGATCTGCTTAAAAAAAGGTTCGATCATAAAATGACCGAACCTTCGGGAGCCTCCTATCGGAATCGAACCAATGACCTACTGATTACAAGTCAGTTGCTCTACCAGCTGAGCTAAGGAGGCTTTTCAAACAAGTATATCCTTGTTTTTTGGTGAGGCAAATATCGCTATCAAAATTGTGTTTTGCAAAAACATCAACTATTTTCTCCTCGTACTATAAGCAAATATCTGAAAACCAACGAGATTAATTTGGACATAATTTCAGGTCGATTGAGATTAAACTGTAATTATGTCTTTATTTTTTAATTATTAGCGACATTTTTTCCGAAAAAACTTCAAAAACCGCAAAGGCATAATGATTGTTGTCTTTATAGAAAAATCAATTAGAACATGAACTTTAATAACTATACAATCAAAGCACAGGAAGCCATACAAAAGGCTTCTGAAATCGCTTCTGGTAATCAACAGCAAGCGATTGAGCCGACCCATATCCTTAAAGCCTTGTTGACCGTTGATGAAAACATCATTGGCCATTTGTTAAAAAAACTAAACGTCAACATCTCTTATTTGGAAAGTGAGGTCGACAAACAGATACAAGCCTATCCAAAAGTAAGTGGCAGCAACGTCTACTTAAGTGGCGATGCAAACACGGTGCTCCAAAAAGCACAGTCGTTTTTAAAGGAATTCAACGATGAATTTGTCTCGATTGAACATGTACTATTGGGTATATTGACCACCAGTAACAAAGCGGCTTCATTACTAAAAGATCAAGGTGTCAATGAGAAAGATTTAAAATTGGCAATTAAGGAACTGAGGGGAAATAATAGAGTAACCGATCAAAATGCGGAAGCCACCTTCAACGCCCTTAATAAATATGCACGTAATCTTAATGAATTTGCCGAGTCGGGCAAATTGGATCCCGTAATCGGGCGAGATGAAGAAATTCGTAGAGTGATGCAAATATTGTCAAGGCGCACAAAGAACAACCCCATCCTAGTAGGTGAACCAGGCGTAGGTAAAACTGCTATAGCTGAAGGAATTGCTCACCGAATCATCAAAGGAGATGCACCAGAAAATCTAAAATCGAAGACGGTATTCTCCTTAGATATGGGCGCATTGATTGCAGGTGCTAAATATAAGGGAGAATTCGAAGAGCGCTTAAAAGCCGTAGTGAAAGAGGTGACTGATAGTGATGGTGATATTATTCTATTTATCGACGAAATTCACACATTAGTGGGCGCAGGAGGTGGAGAAGGCGCAATGGATGCTGCCAACATTTTGAAACCAGCATTAGCCCGTGGTGAATTACGAGCGATAGGCGCCACTACACTAAACGAGTATCAAAAATACTTCGAGAAGGATAAAGCGTTAGAGCGTCGTTTTCAAAAGGTAATGGTGGGAGAGCCAGATACCCAAGATGCAATTTCCATCTTGCGGGGGTTAAAGGAAAGATACGAAACCCACCATAAGGTCAGGATTTTGGATGAATCAATAATCGCAGCCGTAGAGCTCTCCCAAAGATATATTACAGATCGATTTCTTCCGGATAAAGCGATTGACCTGATTGACGAAGCGGCTTCTAAACTGCGCCTGGAAATGGATTCAGTACCCGAGGCTGTGGACGAATTGGAACGTCGCATTATGCAATTGGAGATTGAACGAGAAGCGATCAAAAGAGAACATGACGAAAGAAAAGTGAATGAGCTGTCGGAAACTATTGCTAATCTATCTGTGGAGCGAGACTCGTTAAAAGCAGCTTGGCAGTCAGAAAAGTCGTTGGTGGATCGAGTCAATCAAGAAATTGCAAATATCGAAAACTACAAACTGGAAGCAGCGCAGGCAGAACGAGCGGGAGATTACGGTAAGGTTGCCGAACTACGATATGGTAAGATCAAAGAAGCCCAGGATAAAGTAGAGGTCCTCAAGACCGAATTGGCGGAGAAGCAAGCAAGTAGCCGCATGCTTAAAGAGGAAGTTACCTCTGAAGACATTGCTGATGTAGTGTCTCGCTGGACTGGAATACCTGTAAATAAAATGGTTCAATCTGAGCGCGAAAAGTTGCTTACTCTTGAAGAAGAGCTACATAAAAGAGTGGCAGGCCAACATGAAGCCATCGAAGCAATCTCTGATGCGATTCGTAGATCACGAGCAGGACTAAGTGATGCCAAACGTCCAATTGGATCTTTCATCTTCTTAGGCACGACAGGAGTAGGTAAGACTGAATTGGCGAAAGCCTTAGCAGAGTTTCTCTTTGATGACGAACAAGCTATGATTCGTATCGATATGTCGGAATATCAAGAGAGACATGCCGTATCTAGACTTATTGGAGCGCCTCCAGGATATGTAGGCTATGATGAAGGTGGACAATTGACAGAGGCTGTGAGACGTCGTCCCTACTCGGTAGTACTATTGGATGAAATTGAGAAAGCACACCCGGATGTATTTAACATCTTGCTTCAGGTATTAGATGACGGCCATCTAACTGATAACAAGGGCCGGGTGGTAAATTTCAAGAACACCATCATCATCATGACATCCAATACGGGTTCGCATATTATACAAGAGAACTTTTCAAGTCTTAATGATGAGAATAGGGAGGAAGTTATTGCGAGAACAAGAAGTGAGGTTTTTGATCTTCTTCAAAAGTCAATCCGACCAGAGTTTCTCAACAGGATAGACGAAGTGATTATGTTTACGCCATTAAGCCGAGAAGAGATTGGAGACATCGTACGTCTACAATTCAATAAGGTAAGGCATCAACTAGCGGAACAAAATATCTTTATCTCGGCGACAGACGAAGCCTTGGATTGGTTGGCTCAGTTGGGATACGATCCAACATATGGAGCTAGGCCTTTGAAGCGTGTGATTCAAAAACGGATTCTCAATGAACTATCCAAAGAAATACTGTCTGGCAGGGTGGCTCGTGATACCGTGATACAATTAGATGTATTCGATGGTCAATTTGTATTCCTAAACAAGGATAATTTAGAGCAAGACAAATAACCGTACACAATAAAGCCCTTCTTAGTTCATAGGAAGGGCTTTATCACGTCTATTGATGACAAGTGTTACATAATCAAATTCAACACTCGTCGTTCATCAATTTTGAAAATTTAAGATAGCCAATGTGTAGCGAGTCCGCATCCTGTTGTACGGTTGGACGGATGTTCAATTGGTATTTTGATTTAAAATCATCGGATAACAAATCTTCCACATCGTAGACATCATCAACATCTAAGCCGTATTTATCATCGATGTGGGAAGAGATATGGTGCTTCCAAAACACAGTTTTCTTGGCTAGAGCTATCGCTTCTGCTATTTCCTCTGCAACGACCAATTGTTTATAGTGAAATTCGTCAAATTGATCAGGCTTATACCCACCTAAATTCACAAAGAACAATTTCCATTGTCTTTTCTCAGGTGATATGGTATATGGACTGACACTGATTTCATAACCATCTACGTAGTTTACTTCCCGCCAAACGTCAACATGCATCTTCCCATTGGCTTCCTTCCAAAAATTTTCCATAGCCGGTACAAGTTCGGACAATGTCGCGGCAATACCAAAATAAATATCATGCTGCTCCACCTGTCTACCTACAGGCTTACAGCCTAAGAGAATCATGAATAATTTCATCGTCTTCATCGTTCATACGGATTAAGAATATTTTTGAAAATCTTTTTTCAACAGCTTTCTATGTAATAATAGCTAAAAAAGATTAAAATCTATCTATATGGAAACCTAACGAAAAAGCTGCTGCCTTCTCCAAGCCTACTGTTGAACCATATTTCTCCATTCTGCTCAACAGTATATTGTTTACATAGATAAAGACCTAATCCTACTCCTTTTTCATTTGAAGTACCATAGGTAGGACCAATATCCAACGAAAATAGTTGACTATACTTTTCCTCTCCCATGCCTTGTCCATTATCTTTTACTTCGATCAATGCGCCACTGGGCCCATCGACCAGTGAAAGTTGTACAGTACCTCCCCTTTCCGTAAATTTTAGAGCGTTCGCGATTAAATTGCGAATGATAATCCTGAGCATACCGATGTTGACTGTTGCTTTAACATGATCATCTATATGGGAGGTGTATCGAATACCTTTGCGTGCTGCCTCCTGCCTGAACAAATCAAAAGTCTCTCCTACTGTCACACTTATGTTCTGATAGTCAAGAAGAATGTCTCCCTGATGAAGCTGGTCTTTTGACCAATGTAATATATTAGAAAGCATCTCCTGTATGTTGTATACTGAAGAAGAAAGTAAACTCTCCATCAGTTTACGTTCTTGATCAGTGATGGAATCCGATTTAATGATCTCTAAGTAAGCATTAATTGAATGGAGGGGTGTTTGAATATCATGCGAAAGCACTGAAAATAATTTTGTCTTCTTATCATTGAGGTCCTTTAATGCCACTGTATTCCGATTTGATTTAAGCCTCTCTCGGTAATATTCTTTCTTCAGATAAATCAACGATAAAGCGATGACGATGATATTAATGGAGATTGTAGAGCCCATATCGATAATCGTCTTCTGGACATTGCTATAGGTATGCAGCACTGCTTCGGGATATAGATATTCGTATATCATGATGATCCAGACCGTTAAAAATATAAGCAAAACCCAAAATAGGTACAACCTCTTTGGAGAAATGATAATAATTAAAAAAATTAGCAGCGTGAAGGACAATAGAGAAGCTCCTGATACACCATCTGCATAAAAGTAGTTGATAGCAAATAACACGTTGAGTAATACTCCACACGCCAAGACGCTATACTTGTATTGGCTTTTAAACCTAGAGAGGTAGTAGAGAAAACTTAAGAATCCTGTAATTAAGATGAATATGAAGGCTGTGACCTTTAATCCGACAATAAAATTAAAGGGTATATTATAAAAAGTTATAATAATCCCTAATAAGCACATTGCATTAAAAATTCTCATTTCAAGCGCAGTTTCATCATTCTCGCCGATAAGCCACATCATCCGAGAACGGCACTTCTTTAAAAACTCCATATTGCTCTTAACATTTAGATAGCCTTTTTTCAAGGTCGGCACACTCACGTTTATTCATTAGATAGTACTGCAGGATAGATACAGTAATTAAGTATTGTGTACGTAATGTTAGAAAATAATTTTGCAAATTACATCTAATTACGAAACGAAAATTAAAATCCAACCATGAAAACCTACATTACTTTAGTACTTCTCGGCTTTTTAAGCATCTCCATTCCAACCCTTGCTCAGAAAAATGACGATAAACTCACCAAGAAATTGACAGAAGCAATTGCTGAGTTCAAAGGCGAAGTAGGCATATATGTCAAAAAAATGAATAGCAACAAAGAGGTTGCTATTCATGCTGATGAAATATTTCCAACGGCAAGTATAGTGAAAGTCCCGATACTTGTTGGTCTATTCGATAAGATAAATAATGGCGAACTTAAGTACAAACAAAAATTCATCTATCGCAAAGATCGAATATATGGAGGATCGGGTCTCATGCAGTTTTTTAAAGACAGTGTAGAAACGGACCTTGCGACCATGGCGGCACTAATGATCGGCTACAGTGACAATGTAACTTCCATATGGTGTCAAGAATTGGCCGAAGGAACAAAAATCAACAACATCATGGATAAGCTAGGATTGAAAAACACGAAAGTCAATTCTCGAACTCCCGGTCGCGAGGCTGCATGGAAAGAATATGGATGGGGCAATACCACCCCAAGAGAAATGGCCAACTTATTGATCATGATTCGCAAGGGACAGGTCATCAACCCTTCCATTTCGGACAAAATGTACCGTGTCTTAGGAAATGTATTTTATAATGAACGATCACTATCCCAAGTCCCTGCCCATATAAAAACCGCTTCCAAAAGCGGCTCGTTGGATGATGTCAGAAGTGAAGTAGTGCTGGTGAATGCTCCAAGCGGAGACTATGTATTTAGCATCTTTACGAAAAATAACCAAGATAGAAGCTGGGGACAAACCAATGAAGCCGAGGATCTGACTCGGAGGATATCTAATCTACTTTGGAATTATTTTGAGCCAAAGCATCCCTTTCCTTTTCAATCCTTGTTAAACTAGAAAAAAGATTATAAAAGAGGCTGGATTAAAATCCAGCCTCTTTTATAATCTTTTTTCTATAAAATCGCATGCCTAATACGGACCAATTTGGTCAATAACCCCTCCAATAAATCTAAGTGCAACATGTTGGCTCCATCAGACTTAGCATTGGCAGGATCCGGGTGTGTTTCGATAAATAGACCATCAGCACCTACCGCGATTGCTGCTTTAGCAATTGTCTCGATTAATTGAGGCTTGCCACCGGTGACACCAGATGTCTGATTGGGTTGTTGGAGTGAATGCGTACAATCCATAACCGTAGGTACATCAAAAGATTTCATCTCAGGAATCCCCCTAAAATCAACAATCAAATCTTGGTACCCAAATGTATTACCACGATCGGTCAAGAATACCTTATCATTGCCTGAGTCTTTTACTTTATCTACTGCAAATTTCATAGAATCTGCCGAAAGAAATTGTCCTTTCTTAATGTTAACGACTTTTCCTGTTTCCGCTGCTGCAATCAGTAATTCAGTCTGACGACAAAGAAAAGCTGGAATCTGCAACACGTCAACATAAGCTGCAGCCATTGCAGCCTCATGACTTTCATGTATATCTGTAACGGTGGGTACACCAAACGTCTGTCCCACTTTTTCAAGAATCTTAAGCGCCTTTTCATCACCTATACCTGTAAAAGAATCTACTCTTGAGCGATTTGCCTTACGGTAAGATCCTTTAAAAATGTAAGGGATATTCAATTTATCTGTTATGGTAACTATTTTTTCAGCAATACGAAGCGCGATTTCTTCACCTTCGATTGCACAAGGACCCGCCATTAAGAAAAAATTCTCGGACTGTCCATTTTTGATATTTGGTAAATATGACTGTATCATCTTATAATAAAAATTCAATTTCTCTAATTTCCCAGCTCAGACATAAACTTAATGCGCATCAATTGAATATCCTCATAAGTATAGTCTTCCTCTCCCAACTCTTTCAAAGCCTCTTCGATAGCGTCTATCTCCGCCGTTCTAAAATAATCATATACCTCATCCTGACGATCTTGATCAATCATTTCATCAACAAAATAACCCAAATTTAATTTCGTACCTGAATTGACGATGGATTCCACCTCCTTTAGTAAATCTTCATAAGAAATCCCTTTTGAAGAGGCAATATCATCCAATCCAATCTTACGATCTATATTTTGGATAATAGATACTTTCAGAGCAGACTTGTTGGCCGTACTTTTGATAACCAAATCCTGTGGACGATCGATACCATGATCTTCAACATATTGCTTAATCAATTCAACAAAGGGAGCTCCGAATTTGACAGCTTTTCCAGACCCTACTCCATGGATTTGCCTCATTTCATCCATCGTAATTGGATAGCAGGTACACATTTCATCCAGTGATGGATCCTGGAAGATAACAAATGGAGGTAAAGATTTTTGCTTGGCAATCTTCTTTCTTAAATCCTTAAGCATCTTCAAAAGTTCGGCATCTAGCGCACTGGCAGCTTGTGTAGGCTCTTCACTACCGTCTTCATCGGCCTTCTCCATAGGTCTATTCAAGATAAACTTAATTGCATAAGGATTCTCAATATAGCGACGGCCACCTTCGGTCAACATCAATAAACCGTAGTGGTCGATATCTTTCTTCAAGAAATTGGCTAATTCTGCCTGTCTAATAACGGATTTCCAGTATATTACTCCTTGTTCTTTTCCTTTACCAAACAAAGGATGTTCATCATGTTTATAAGCCGCCACAGGTTGATTGGTCTGTCCCATCAAGACATTTATGATGTGTTGATCGTCAAACTTTCCCCCTTGTTCTTGAATAAATTTCAAAATCATAATCAATGACTCCTCGGCGTCAAAGTAAGTCTTTTTTGTACGACAATTGTCGCACATACTATTACACCCCGCTTCGTCAAAATTTTCTCCGAAATAATGCAAGATTTGCTTTCTTCGACATACCGCTGATTCGGAGTAATCGATAACCTCTTTTAATATTTGTGTACCGATTTCACGCTCCGAAACTGGCTTATCTTTCATGAACTTGGTCAGTTTCTCAATATCTTTTTCTGAATAAAAGGTCACACATACGCCTTCCCCTCCGTCGCGTCCAGCACGTCCTGTCTCTTGGTAATACCCTTCCATGGATTTAGGGATGTCATGATGAATAACGTAGCGCACGTCTGGCTTATCAATTCCCATCCCAAAAGCAATGGTAGCAACAATTACCTCGACATCTTCCATCAAGAATTTATCTTGTGTATCAGCCCTTGTCTTTGCATCCAAGCCAGCATGGTAAGGTAGTGCTTTAATACCATTGATGTTAAGTACCTCCGCAATTTCTTCTACTTTTTTGCGACTCAAACAATATATAATCCCCGTCTTTCCAGTGTTATTCTTGATAAAACGAACTATTTCCTTTACGACATTACGCTTCGGGCGCACTTCATAAAAGAGATTAGTTCGGTTGAAGGAAGATTTGAACAGAGTTGCATCGTTCATCTGTAAATTTTTACGGATATCCGACTGCACTTTGGGTGTTGCTGTAGCCGTCAGAGCAATTATGGAAATACCTTCTCCTATACCATTGATAATCTGTCTTATTTTGCGGTACTCCGGCCTAAAATCGTGTCCCCATTCTGAAATACAATGCGCTTCGTCAACAGCAACGAAAGAAACGACAATATGCTTTAGGAATTCGATATTCTCTTCCTTGGATAAAGATTCTGGTGCGACATACAATAATTTAGTTTTGCCTTCGACCACATCCTGTTTGACTTTTGTGATTTCTCCTTTATTAAGAGACGAATTTAAAAAATGTGCTATACTATCGCTTCCGCCGAACGCTCGCAACTGATCGACTTGATTTTTCATCAGCGCAATAAGCGGTGATATCACGATAGCCGTCCCCTCACTCATAAGTGCGGGCAATTGATAACAAATGGACTTCCCCCCTCCTGTGGGCATAATTACAAAAGTGTCTTTTTTATTAAGCACGTTAGTAATGATGGCCTCCTGATCTCCTTTGAACGTGTCAAAACCAAAAAAATCCTGAAGATTATCAAATAATGATTTTTCTATTTCCATTTATTAGGGAATAAAATATAAGATGGACTACAACCTTTTTTTAAGTTAAATAATAACTTATTTTTGTATAATAATGAACATATAAAAATAGACATAATTTTTGTGAAAAACAATACTGAAATTAAAAACATAGCGGTCCAAGCTATCGAACTTGAAGCACAATCGGTACAGAATCTAATAGGCCGTATCAATGATGATTTTGTGAATGTTATTCATGAAATATTAACCCTCAAAGGACGAGTAATCGTCACTGGAATTGGAAAAAGCGCCATTATTGCCCAGAAAATAGTGGCTACACTCAATTCAACCGGCACCCCAT
Organism: Sphingobacteriaceae bacterium DW12; assembly: GCA_000783305.1. Taxonomy (GTDB): domain Bacteria; phylum Bacteroidota; class Bacteroidia; order Sphingobacteriales; family Sphingobacteriaceae; genus Sphingobacterium. Next base: position 594,567 of record JROE01000002.1, read on the forward strand.
CCATCTTCCTGCATGCAGCAGATGCGATACACGGTGATTTGGGAATTGTTCAACAAAATGACCTCATCATCGCCATCTCCAAAAGTGGTAATACGCCCGAGATTAAAGTGCTTGTCCCATTCTTAAAACAATCTGAAAACAAATTAGTGGCTATTGTCGGAAACACCACATCCTTCCTTGCACAACATGCTGACTATATCCTAGACACCACGGTTGAGCGAGAGGCTTGCCCCAATAACTTGGCTCCAACATCCAGCACTACTGCACAATTGGTAATGGGCGATGCGCTCGCAGTAGTATTACAGGAATGTCGAGAATTCTCGGACCGTGACTTTGCAAAATATCACCCTGGGGGTGCATTAGGCAAGCAACTGTATCTAAAAGTAGGCGATCTTTCTGAACTGAACGGTAGACCTGCGGTAGGCGCTGATACACCAGTAAGGCAAATCATCATTGCAATAACGCAAGACAGGCTGGGCGCAACAGCAGTCATCGAGCAAGAACACATCATAGGAATCATAACCGATGGAGATATCAGAAGGATGTTAGAGTCATATGACGACCTATCTCACATTACAGCTAAAGACATCATGGGGAAAAACCCAAAATCCATTGACAAACTGGAACTCGCGGTGAATGCTTTATCGATTATGCGTACGCATAACATCACCCAACTGCTGGTGACCAACGAGGACAAATATGTAGGAATAATACATATACAAGATTTGCTAAAAGAAGGAATTATTTAAGGATAGAACGGGCCAAAGTTTCGCTTTTTCAGCTCCTGATTTGTTGATATTTACGCTGTGCAGGTACTACTAAAATACAGTCAGCAGCTACACAAAACAAATTTAAGACATAGATACACCCACTTTTCGTAATATTATTGTTAGAAACAGACCCTATCCCCTATTTTTAAGGATAGATGAGTTAAATTTGGTACATAGATTGATAATTAAGAATACACAACTAAAACAATTGAAATATGAAAAATTTCTTCGCCATGATAGCAGTCGTGATTGCATTTGTTGGATTTACCTCAATGCAAACAGGTAAGGGTGAGTTTAAATTCGAAAAAGAGACTCATGATTTTGGAAGTATCCCTGTAGGGAAACCCGTATCCTATGAATTTAAGTTTACGAATGGAGGTTCAGAACCTGTTATTATCTCAGATGTAAAACCAGCATGTGGTTGTTCTGTTGCGGAGTTCACAAAAACACCGATTAAACCAGGAGAATCAGGTGTTGTAAAAGTGACTTACAATGCTGCTTCAAAAGGACCTTTTACAAAAAGCTTTACAGTGACTTCCAACACAAAGACACCTGTCAAAACACTTTATATCAAAGGAATAGTGGAATAATAAAAAATAAAAATAACGCAAAAAGGCACCTAATTAAGGTGCCTTTTTGCGTTATTCCCCACTATCTTCATGTCAGGAATCTATAGTATCACATATAAAAATTGATATATTGATTGATATATTGATTAACCTATCTTGACCATCTATATCTAAATATGGAATACTAATCACTAAACAGCAAAAAATTTGTAGATTTGACCATCAAATTTTAGAATAGCTTTACTATGCCAGTAATTTCACAGAAAGGCATCCATATGCCCGCGTCACCAATTCGCAAACTCACTCCATTTGCAGATAAGGCAAAAAAAGAAGGGAAGAAAATCTATCATCTTAACATTGGTCAGCCAGATATAGAGACTCCACAAATCATGCTCGATGCAATCAAAAACATCGATTTCAAAGTATGGGCCTACACTCCATCGGAAGGAACTGCAACTTATCGAAATAAACTAGCGGAATATTACAACAAGTTGAACTATAATATTTCGGCTTCGGATATCCTAGTGACCAATGGTGGCTCTGAAGCGATTACGATTGCTATGCAGGCTTGTCTGAATCCCGGAGAAGAAATCATTATCCCGGAACCTTTTTATGCGAATTACAATGGATTTGCCAATTCCTCAGATATTGTTGTTACCCCTATCATGTCATATATTGACAACGGATTTGCCCTTCCCCCCATTGCAGAGTTTGAAAAGCTGGTTACAGAAAAAACAAAGGCGATTGCCATATGTAATCCCAATAATCCGACAGGCTACCTTTACTCTCGACAAGAACTGGAGGCATTGAAAGCACTATGCTTGAAATATGACCTATTTCTTTTTTCGGATGAGGCCTATCGCGAATTTTGTTATGACGGAAAAGAATTCATCTCTCCCATGCACTTAGAAGGCTTGGAACAACATGTCGTTGTATTCGATACTGTATCCAAACGTTACTCTGCCTGCGGAGCACGTTTAGGTTGTTTACTGACTAAAAATAAAGAACTCTATAATGTGGCCTTGAAATTTGCGCAGGCGCGTTTGAGCCCACCTGCAGTAGCTCAAATCGCAGCAACTGCGGCCGTGGATACACCAGATAGTTATTTTGAAGCAGTTTCCAAAGAATATACCGCACGTCGTGACACCTTGGTGAGCGGTTTAAACAAAATAAGCGGTGTATACTGTCCCAATCCAGGAGGGGCTTTTTATGTGGTAGCCAAATTACCCATCGACAATGCTGATAAGTTTTGCCAGTGGATGTTAGAATCATTCTCCTATGAAAATCAAACGGTAATGTTGGCACCGGCAACAGGCTTCTATAGTACACCAGGGGCAGGTATCAATGAAGTACGCATGGCATATGTGCTGAATCAGTCCGATTTAAAAAGTGCAATACGCTGTTTGGAAGAAGCATTGTCTCAATATCCTGATAGAACTACCTAAAGCTGAATTAGAATAGAAACTATTTAATCCTGTGATTTTATCCATCACGGGATTTTTTTATTTAAACAAACCAATTTGTTAGAATCGACACTCTTCATCCCCTACAATTTCCAGCGCAGACAGAAAAGAAAAAAACACTTCGAGAAAAAAACACAACAAACTCAAAATCAAAATAATACAAGATTAAAAATATCTATTTGCATACGTACGCTGAACTCACGATAAAACAATTCGCAGGTTAATACGTTATATTTTGTAGTTGTAACGATTTAAATTAGATAGTATGGATAAATTGAAGAAATTTGAGTTGATGGAAAAAATTGTACGCGAGCTAGATGGTGTACGCAACAGTCAACAAGCTGTATTAGAGAAAATCGGCAAAATTGAAGTTGATAATATAGAACTTGGGGATAAAAATTTGGAGAAGATACTTCCTGAAATCTACCAACGAACCGCAGATAATTCGGACGCTATTCGCGATCTTTTAACTTCATTTCAAGAAAAAACGGACGAGTTTGGAGAGCAGAACAACGTGGAAAAACTAAAAGAACAGCAACAAATCAATAGTCTTAAATAGACTACGCTTTTAACACTTATGAATACAAGATGGGCTGTACATAATGTACAGCCCATCTTGTATTCCATACTTTTGGGCGAAAAATTAGATAGTGCTTCTTGAAGCTTTTCTTTGTTCGTATTCTTTGATTACAAAAGCAAGCTGCTCCTCCTGATTCATATCTGAATTATCCAATACAATCGCATCTTCCGCTTGACGTAGTGGACTCTCAGCGCGTGTGCTGTCAATATGATCACGGTGGGCCAGATTCTCGATTACTTCCGCCATGGTTACCTGCTCACCTTTTGCACTCAATTCAAGATATCGGCGTTCGGCACGTACAGATGGATCCGCTGTCATGAAAATCTTCAAATCTGCATCCGGAAATACAGTTGTTCCAATATCTCGTCCGTCCATAATAATGTTCCGTCGTTTGCCTAGCTTTTGCTGCTGCGCCACCATTGCACTACGCACCGTTTTCAAGGCACTCACTTCACTCACCATATCGGAGATATACATCTGCCTAATTTCATCCGAGATATCTTCGTTATTGAGATGAATTTCAGTTTTTTCGGTATTGGGTATAAAATCAATGTGAATATCTACCAATGCCTGTTCTATGGCGGCATCGTCTTCTAAGCCGATTTGGTTTTTTAAAAAATACAACGTTACCGCTCGGTACATGGCTCCGCTATCAATAAAAACAAATTTTAAGCGTTTGGCTAACGCTTTTGCTAAGGTGCTTTTTCCACAAGAGGAGAATCCATCAATAGCAATAATAAAATTATGGCGACCGGTCATTGTTTAAACGTTCCCTCCTATTATTACACCTGGCTTATTTACAAAAGGTACTTTGGAAAGGTTTGAGTCTACAATGCTTTCGGGTAAAAAAATATACTTTTTATCATATATCACCCCATCTATGTAATAACTCACCCAATACTCATTTGTCAATCCGAAGACCTCTTTATCAATCGCTTCAATCTTTGCAAAGGACAGGGGGGCCACTTCGCCAACAAAATGTCTTAAAGTAGTAGTCTTTACATCCCGTCCATCTTTTATCCCGTATCCCTTGGAGCTGACCAATACATTACTTAATGGGACAGCCTTCTCATTTATCAGATACACTTTCCAATCCTGTGATATTGGGGTATCTCCTTCTAAGACTACTGAAATCAATATGTCTTCAACAATATTATCTGGGAGGTCTTTTTTCATCAGAATATTATTTTTTAAACGTTAATGGGAGGCTAAGAACAGATGTCTATATATGAAGAATTCACCAACTAGCAAATCACATTTTTCATTGTTTTTAGACATTCTGTCCTATTTTTTTGTTACTGTTTTTTTCGCCTTTGCAGTTGTAGCCTTTTTGGGAGCAGCTTTCTTAGTGCCTGCTTTGGCAGCCTTACCCTTCGGGGCATCTGCCTCAGCCCATTTCAACACATCCTCATAAGTAATGGATTCTACAGCAGTGCCTTTGGGTATCTTAAGATTTTGCTTTCCGAAACGCACAAAAGGTCCCCATCTGCCATTTTCAATTTTTGCTTCCGGATTTTCGTCAAATATTCGAATCACCTTCTCTTTATCCTTTTGACGCTTATCTTTTATAATCTCAACAGCTTCCGATTCAGTCACATCGTGTGGATCTTTCCCTTTAGGCAAGGAATAGAACGCACCGTCATGACGAATATATGGTCCAAATCGCCCTATCGCCACCGTCATATCTTTTTCTTCATATTCACCTACTTTTTTGGGTAACTTGAACAGCTCCAAAGCATCTTCAAAAGTAATGGTTTCAATCATTTGCCCCTTTCGCAAAGATGCAAAGCGGGGCTTTTCCTCATCATCGGCACTGCCGATCTGGACTAATGGTCCGAACCGACCGACACGCACAGTCACGGGTTTACCTGTTTCAGGGTCGACTCCAAGTTCGCGCTCGTGTGTTGCACGTTCTGCATTTTCCAATGTGTCCTGCACCTCACTATGAAACGGAACATAAAATGTCTTCATCATTTCGGTCCATTCGGTCAATCCTTGCGCGATATCATCAAATTCCTTCTCTACTTTTGCTGTGAAGTGATAATCCACGATTCCCTTGAAATGTTCGACCAAAAAATCATTTACCAACACACCAATATCCGTCGGAAACATTTTAGACTTTTCGGCTCCCGTTACTTCTGTTTTGGTAACCGTACTCACCTCACCATGTTCCAATGTCAAAAATTGATAGCTCCGAACTCTTCCATCACGATCTTCCTTCACGACATATCCTCTATTTTGGATTGTAGAAATCGTTGGTGCATAGGTAGATGGTCGTCCTATACCCAATTCTTCTAATTTTTTAACCAATGATGCTTCAGTATAGCGTGCCGGCGGTCTTGAAAACCGTTGAATGGCATTCATCGTCCTCAATTGCAATTGCTGTCCATTCTCTAAAGGGGGGAGCAATGCGTTTGAAGCGTCATCATCCAGGCTAACATCATTATCATCGTCAATAGACTCCATATATACCTTTAAAAAGCCATCGAATTTCATCACCTCGCCTGAAGCCACTAGCAATTCCTGTCGCGTGGACACTGAAATCTTGCCAGTTGTTTTTTCAAACTCTGCCTCACTCATTTGAGAAGCAATGGCACGCTTCCAAATTAATTCATACAGTCTAGTTTCGGAAGAATCGCCATCGATAGTATGTTCCGAAAAATAAGTCGGACGGATAGCTTCGTGAGCCTCCTGAGCGCCTGCCGCTTTGGTCTTATACTTTCTTAACTTATGATATTTAGCACCATAAGCTTGTGTAATTTCAGTCTCCGCTGCTTGTATGGCCGTATCACTTAGGTTTACCGAATCGGTACGCATATAAGTAATCCGTCCAGCTTCATAGAGCCGTTGGGCCACCTGCATAGTTCTTGCTACTGAAAAGCCTAGCTTACGACTGGCCTCCTGCTGTAACGTTGAAGTTGTAAAGGGCGCCGAAGGACTTCGTTTGGTAGGACGTTTATCTAAGGAAGCTACAGAAAACGAAGCGCTAATACAGTCCTTTAAAAAATTTTCTGCATCGACCTCTTGTTCAAAACGCTGAGGTAATTCAGCCTTAAACTGCTCCTTTCCTTTTCCAGTCGCAAAAATTGCAACAATTTTAAAAGATGCCTCGGCCTCAAATTTATTGATATCGCGTTCTCTCTCCACAATCAACCTTACAGCAACAGACTGTACACGCCCAGCAGAAAGAGATGGTTTTACCTTGCGCCACAATACGGGCGACAATTCAAAACCTACCAAACGATCTAATACACGGCGCGCTTGCTGAGCATTGACTAGATTATAATCTATGGAACGGGGTGTTTCAATAGCCTTTAGTATAGCTGGCTTGGTAATTTCATGAAAAACAATCCGTTTCGTATTCTGTTCTTTTAATCCTAAAGTTTCATATAGATGCCAAGATATAGCTTCCCCCTCACGGTCCTCATCGGACGCTAACCACACCATCTCTGCTTCTTTTGCTAATTTCTTCAACTCACTGACAACCGCCTTTTTATCTGAAGGCACCTCATACTTTTGTTTGAAATTATCTTCGGTATCAATCGCGTCATCTGTCTTCACCAAATCCCGGATATGCCCATAACTGGACTTTACCAGAAAGTCTTTACCCAAATAACCTTCAATTGTTTTTGCCTTTGCAGGCGACTCTACTATGAGCAAATTTTTAGCCATCTATAATTTATTGATTTCTGCAAATAAAAGTATTTCTTTAAGAACTGACAACTGTTCTCGATATTATATTAGAGCAAACTTATAAAAAAATATGATTCTATTATTGTAAAAATAATACATCTAAGAGGTAAAATGTAGCAAATATGACCGAAGCAACGCCATTTGTGGTCATAAAAGTTCGTCCTACTCTACTTAAATCAGTAGGGCTTACAATGCGATGCTGAAAGATAAGCAGTGCTGCATAAAATGCCAGACCAGCGTAGTAAAACCAGCTGACGTTCATGTATAAAACAGGCAACAGCACAAATACAAAAGATAGGACATGCAACACTTCGGATATTCGAAGGGCACCTCTTGTTCCAAAACGTACAGGAATGGACTTTAATTGATTCGCTCTATCGAATGCTTCATCTTGCAACGCATAGATGATATCAAATCCGCCAGCCCAAGTCATCACGGCAATGCCGTAAAAGACAGGAACTATATGGAATTGCCCGGTAACAACAAGGTATGCGCCTATAGGAGCTAATCCCAATCCGGCCCCGAGCACCAGATGACACAATGGCGTTACTCTTTTTGTATAACTATAAAATAAAACAACAAAAAGCGCAATTGGAGACAAATAGAAACATAAAGAATTGATGAAAAATGTAGCTCCAACAAAAATTAGGCTATTCACAATGGTGAATATCAATGCCTGATTGGCAGTAATTCGCCCTGCAGGGATATCACGTGTAACCGTTCTAGGGTTCTCGGCGTCGATGTACCGATCAAGATATCTATTAAAAGCCATAGCAGCATTCCTTGCAGTCACCATACAGACCAACATCAAGATTAATTTGATCCATTCAAATGAATGTGTGGTTGTCTTGACGGCTAAGAAAAAACCAATCAACGCAAAAGGAAGAGCAAATACACTATGTGCAAATAAGACTAATGAAAAATACTTTTTCATATAAGGATTAAGGCAAGGTATCGATTTCAGGAATCACAAATCTACCGTTGATATCATCTATTACGGCAAGAATATCCTCGCATCCTGTCTTGTACTCAGCAGATGTCAAAAAATGAGGAGGCACCTCTTCAAACCATTCCAAGAGCGCCTTTCTGAATTTAGCTATATTGACATCTGACTTGACTGCGGACTGCTTATCTGATTTTGTAAAAACCAACATAAAAGGAATACCACACTCACCTAGCCAACAACAAAATTCTAGATCTATTTTCTGTGGTTCCAATCGGCTATCGACCAACACAAATACACATTGAAGATTCTCCCGACGGGTTAAATATCTGCGGATAAATTTCTCCCACTCTGACCGATTACTTTTAGAGGTTTTGGCAAAACCATATCCCGGCAAATCCACCAAATACCAATCGTCATTGATAATAAAGTGGTTGATTAGCTGTGTTTTTCCTGGCTTTTGAGACGTCTTAGCGAGTCCCTTTTTATTTACCATGGCGTTTATCAAAGAGGATTTACCGACATTCGAACGTCCAATGAAAGCATATTCAGGGATCTTAGGCTCTGGAAGTTTGTCTACTCTTGTATTACTACAAATGAATTCAGCTTTTTTTACTTGCATAACGCAAAGGTATGATTAATTGCTTGGAAAATTAAACACCGCTAATTATCAAAAATCTCCTAAACATTTTTAGTTTGTGAGATTAATTAGCTTAATTTAGCAGACATAAATAAATTAACATGCTTGACATTCAAAACATAGTCAAACAATATGCTGATCACAAAGCCTTAGATAACGTATCCTTATTTATCCCCGCTGGTAAGATATTTGGTCTCTTGGGGCCAAATGGAGCTGGCAAAACATCCCTTATCCGAATCATAAATCAAATCACTGCTCCTGACCAAGGGCAGATTCTATTTAATGGCGAAATCCTCAATCCCAACCATATTGGACAAATTGGGTATCTACCGGAAGAGAGAGGGCTTTACAAAAAAATGAAGATTGGAGACCAAATGCTCTATCTCGCTCAATTGAAGGGCTTAACAAGGCAAGAAGCGTTGGAACAAATTAAATATTGGTTTGAAAAGTTACATATTGAATCTTGGTGGGACAAAAAAGTGGAGGATTTAAGTAAGGGAATGCAACAAAAGGTGCAATTTGTAGCTACTGTAGTACATCGACCAACGCTCATCATCCTGGATGAACCATTTTCAGGATTTGATCCCGTAAATGCGCAGATTATTCAAAATGAAATCTTAGAACTCAATAAAAAGGGGGCAACTATTATCTATTCTACACATCGAATGGAGACAGTGGAAGAGCTCTGCGATAATATCGCATTGATTAATCGATCAAAAAAAATCGTAGATGGTTCGGTTAAGGAAATTAAAGAAAAATATAGAAATCAGACCTATACTATCCAATATGATACCGCCAATGGCCCATTGGATAATGACCACCTCTACCAGATTGTCAATCATTTGGAGGGGGAAGAACCAGCTATGAAAATGACAATCAAACTAAACCAAGGTATCAAATTGAATGACACGCTTTCCTATTTAATACCTCGCATTAATATCCACCAAATCATCGAAAAAATCCCTTCTATGCACGACATCTTCATTGAGAAGGTCATGCTTTCCCAACCAATCGCCGTCACACATGAATAAAGTCTTACTAATCATTAAACGTGAGTATTTCTCTAGGGTGAAGAAAAAAAGCTTTTTGCTACTCACCTTCCTGGTTCCCTTGTTCTTTATTGGCATGTATGTTTTGATATTTTATCTAACAAAGAAAAGTTTTGAAGATTCACATGCTACAGTGTATATAATCGATCAAGAGCACCATACAGGGGAACTATTAAAGAGCAATAAAAATATCACATTTATTGCTTCTTCAGTATCGCTCGAAGAACAGCGAAAAGGCCTAGACGCAGACAAGGACAACACTGGAATCTTAGTGATTCCAAAAGATTTTTATCAGAGCTCTCGTATAGAATACCTGACTGTTGGCAAGTCGGGGATAGCAACCCAATCGGAGATAGAAAGTCAGCTCAAGCAAATAGTCAGAAATTATGAATACAAAAAAGCAGGAATAAACATCCAGGCACTGGACAGCATAAATCCTCAAATCCATCTAATAGCGAAAGAGTTAACCCAAACGGGGAATGACAAAGCAAGTCACACCGAGGTGGCTATGGGTATCGCTATGGCATTGTCTATCTTAATCTATATTTCACTCTTTCTTTATGGTGCACAAGTGATGCGTGGCATCATCGAAGAAAAAAGCAACCGAATAGTAGAAGTCATTATATCCAGTGTAAAGCCATTTCAATTGATGCTCGGAAAAATCATCGGCATTGGCATGGTGGGGCTCACCCAATTTATTCTATGGCTATTGCTCACGGTTTCGTTGACTGCCATCGCTACATCTACCATTATGACCAAAGAAGACCTTAGCAGTGCTGTCGGCAATCAACCGAATGTCCAACAGACCTCTGCTTTAAGTCAGTCTGGTTTTGATTTACAAGATGCAATGCAATCGATTAATTTCACAGAGCTCATTATTTGCTTCTTCATCTTCTTCATAGGTGGCTATCTATTGTATAGCGCCCTCTTTGCAGCAGCAGGATCTGCTGTAGAAAGTGAGACAGAAGCTTCACAATTTACCATGCCAATCACTATGCCATTATTACTGACCTACATTCTCTCTTTTGGGGTATTGGTCAACGATCCAAATGGCCCTGTAGCTACTTGGCTAAGTTTCATTCCGCTTACTTCACCGATTGCTATGCTTGTACGTATTCCATTCGGAGTACCGCTCTGGCATATCATAGTCTCCGCACTATTGCTCATTGGCGGTTTTCTCTTTACTACTTGGGTAGCTGCCCGTATCTATAGAGTGGGTATATTGATGTATGGAAAGAAAGCAAGTTTCAAAGAAATGATTAAATGGTTCAACTACAAAAGATAAAGGGGTATATGGGGGGATTGGAATAGTAATCCCCTCACACTAGAATCGAATATTGTACCCCAGTGAAATCCGAGCAAAAGGATAAGTTTTATCCAAATCTGGATAGTCTTTAAATTCACCCTCCAACCTATAATAGCCCGAATTGACATTCAGGGAGAGGTCCTCATAGAAGCGAATCCCAAAATCGGCGGCAAAGGTATGCAGGTAGTAAGTAGAAGCGTTTCCACTTTTCTCCCAAGTATATGAATAGCCACCGTTATACGCAGCCGATATCCTGAATCTTCCGAATAGATTTAACTCTGAGTCAAACTTGACCGAAAACCCTGACCCATAATTATAATTTCGGCTTTCCCCGTAAAGAAGATGCGGATCGGGAATAGCAGATAGTAAGACAAAACCCGCACCTAGAGATGTTTTCAATAAATTCTTTCGTCCTAAAGCAAAAGTAGAAAGTACATTGTAATTGACGCTTTGTCCTCCATAGAAAAAAGCTTCATTATAAATAAAATCATAGTTAGCCGTAATAGTCCCGTAATGTTTTCCAGGCAACTTGATAACAAGAGGTTCGCCATATAAGACACCGTAAGCATTGACAGCGTTAACAAATGAACTATCATCGCTCCCCACTTCTAGGTTGACAAAAAACTCCTCGAATGGCTTTTTATATTCACTGTCACCTGCTGAGTAAAGAACCCTTAACCTTCCATAAGCAGCATTCTTCCCTTTTTCCAAAAGATTAGACACTTTGGTATCAAATCTTCTAATCCCCATATCTACTTCGGCGGTAATGACAGAAGAATCGGCTAGATTTCGTCTATCGTATTTCGCCCATTTTCCGTCTATCAATCTATTCAATCCATTGATGGGATTAATCAAAAAAGCTACGGCTTCATTGACATGTTTATGAAATCCATCTGCAGGTTTTGCTAAAATATTATTGGCAATTCGGTGCGTCATTTCTCCCAATACAATTCCGCCTGTAGTTGTATTCACCAAGTCGTTAATAGATGGTGCTTGAGTCTCACCCCCCGTTTCCCATATGTAACTCCCAGCAAATGTAGCAATGGATGATGATAGAAAAGAATATCCGTTACTTCTAAACGAATTGAAGTATAGCTGTCCATGATAAGGATGGGCTATCTGATTAGTCATAAACTCATTGTCGTCCCATTTCCAAGCTTTTATACGCTGATGATCCAAAAAATTCTGAAAGTTGATATGGGAGTAAGGGTCTTTACGGATGAAGTAGTTGAACGATGCCGGAAAGGCTTGCGTAGCGGTCCATTCGGCAGCAGCTCTCCAAAAATTTTTCTTGCTCTCGTAAATGGTATCGACGTAGTTGGGAAGTAACAAACTGTCTCGTATGGCTTTTTTTTGCTTCAGCTCGCGCCACGTGCTATCTCCCAATTGCGTAGCTAGAGGAAATTCCTGGGCAACAACAAGTTGCTGATACAGGAGAACAACAAGTATCGCCGTGAAACAGCTGTAAAACACTCGTCTGTAACTGTATACCTGCATAACCTTGTTGCTAACAATACAAATTTAAAAATAAATCCAACTTTGAAGTGATTTGGCCAAAAACAGCTCCATGGAAATTATCGGACAAAAAAAGCCCCGGTTTTAAACCAGGGCCTTTTTTCTGTGCATAAGTACTAGACTTATTTCAAATTATCTCTGTAGACAGTGGCCTTTTTAACTTCTTTCTGAATATCTTTTCTCGATGAATCAAAAGACAATAATTTTTCGTAGTCTGCAATAGCTTTGTTGTAAGCATCTGTGGCTGCTGCTTTATTATAATTTGCAGCTCCTGTTGTACCTACCAAAATACCTAAGTCACGATAAGCAATAGCTCTATTTTGGTACAATTTAGAATCACTAGAATTAAGCGCAATGGCTTTCGAATAATCTTCTGTAGCCGTTTTTAAAAGTTGTTCTCGGTTGGCATTTGACAATTTTGAGTCCACTTGCACAGCCAAGTTATTAGTCGCTTTCGCTTTATAATAATATGCGGTGCCATTTTTAGCATCCAATGCCACTACTTTACCAAATGTATCTGCTGCTTTTTTGAAATCCCCATTGTGAAACTGAGAATATCCTAACATATAAAGGACATTAGGATCACTTCCCTCTTTAGGAAGAGCTTTTTCCAAATGTGTCGCCGCTCCTTTAAAGTCACCATCCAAAAGCGCCTTTTGTCCTAATCTTACATTAGGATTACTATGTTCCGTTTCCTTCTGCTGAGCATTAGCGCTAAAAGCAAAAAAAGCCATTGCCAAAGTCGCTAATCCTAATTTGGCATTTTTCAAAGTGATGTTTAAGAAATTAAGTCTCATATGTGTATTAAATTATCTATAAACCTTGTATGGAACATCCTTACCATCATTTGCGAATACAAAACTGCATATATGGGACATTTCATATTTAATATTATTTTAAAAAAAACATAGGGTGCATACTATAGAAACAACCCATCCCTGTAATAGAGTAAAAATGATTCAAATAGTTTAAAGCTGCAATCAGAAGTTATGCACATTTCCACATTTTACATCCGCAGTCCTAACCTATATAACTTCCATTCACGCTATCTTAGTATATTTACTTCAATTCTCCTACTGATACTATGACATAAACATATCAATAGACTGCCTTTTTTTCAGTCCGTCGGTTATAATATAGCACAAATGGTACCAATTTTAATCTTGGCACCACGCTTGCACATTAGAATTAGAAGATTTTTTCTAGTTTTAAAACGAACACACCTGACAGCCTGTCTGTTTAGACCCTTAACAATATCATATGAGCAAATTCGAACCCTTTGATTTTAATCAAGCGATTCCTATCATAAATGAAGATACCGAGTTTTTCCCATTATTATCCCAACAAGATGAGGATGAGATGAGTAATGCCGACATTCCTGAAATATTGGCCGTTCTTCCCCTTCGCAACACGGTCCTATTCCCTGGTGTTGTAATCCCTATTACGGTAGGCCGAGACAAGTCCATCAAATTAGTTAAAGATGCTTATAAAGGTGACAAAACGATTGGTGTTGTGTCGCAGAAAGACATGACCATCGAAGACCCTAGTTTTGAACACCTTAACAAGGTCGGCACAGTGGCCAATATCATAAAAGTACTACAAATGCCTGACGGTAATACCACTGTAATTATACAAGGCAAACAACGCTTTCGTTTAAACGAGGTGGTGCAGTCGGATCCCTACTTAAAGGCAAAAGTTGAGCGCTTTAAAGAAGAAAAACCAAAGGTAAACAAGGAGTTCAAAGCCTTGATATCTTCTATCAAAGAACTGGCCCTGCAAATCATTCAGCTATCTCCGAATTTGCCAAGCGAAGCTGGAATTGCCATCAAGAATATTGAAAGCCCTACATTTTTAGTCAATTTCATTGCTTCGAACATGAGTCTTGAAATGGAATCTAAGCAGGAACTTCTGGAAATGAAGGATTTTGACAAACGAGCCAAACAACTATTGGAATATTTGACTACAGAAATCCAACTATTAGAGCTTAAAAATCAAATCCAAAATAAAGTACGTGTAGATCTCGATAAACAACAGCGTGATTATTTTTTAAATCAACAACTAAAAACAATCCAAGAGGAACTTGGAGGGAGCACCCCTGACCTAGAACTCGAAGAATTAAAGAAAAGAGCCCGAATCAAGAAATGGAGAGATGATGTTGCCAAACACTTCAACAAAGAAATTGAAAAGCTAGCACGCATCAACCCGGCAGCAGCTGACTATTCCGTACAATTGAACTATTTGGAATTGCTCTTAGACCTTCCATGGGGCGAACATACGAGGGACAACTTTGACTTGGCACGTGCGCAACGTGTATTGGACAAAGACCACTATGGATTAGAAAAAGTAAAACAACGTATCGTAGAATATCTAGCCGTCTTGAAGCTAAAAAACGATATGAAAGCCCCTATTCTTTGTCTAGTAGGGCCTCCAGGTGTTGGTAAAACTTCCCTTGGAAAGTCAATTGCCAAAGCTCTAGGACGCAAATATACCCGCATGGCTCTAGGAGGTGTACGTGATGAAGCTGAAATCAGAGGTCATCGCAAAACATATATTGGAGCCATGCCTGGTCGCATCATCCAATCTCTTAAAAAAGCTGGAACCTCTAATCCTGTATTTGTCCTTGATGAAATCGACAAAATAGGGGCTGACTTCAAGGGCGACCCATCGTCTGCACTTCTAGAGGTGCTCGACCCCGAGCAAAATACAGCATTCTACGATCACTATGTAGAAATGGACTTTGATCTATCTAAAGTGATGTTCATCGCCACTGCTAACTCATTAAGCGGCGTGCAACCTGCCTTATTGGACCGTATGGAGATAATAGAGGTAAATGGATATACAATAGAAGAAAAAATTGAAATCGCGAAAAAACACCTACTTCCTAAGCAGCGGGAAATGCATGGCCTCCAGACAAAAGATGTCACTATCCGCCCAAAAGTTATCGAGAAAATAATAGAGGACTATACCCGAGAATCTGGAGTTCGAGGTTTAGAGAAGAAAATAGGATCAGTAGTAAGAGGCATCGCAACGCGTATCGTAATGGAAAAAGCATATAATCCTAGTGTTTCTGAAAATGATGTGGAAGACATATTGGGGGCTCCAATCTTTGATAAAGATATGTATGAGAATAACGAGGTTGCAGGAGTGGTAACAGGATTAGCATGGACCTCGGTCGGTGGTGACATTCTATTCATAGAATCTAGTATAAGCCCAGGAAAAGGCAAATTGAACCTAACGGGTAATTTAGGCGAGGTTATGAAGGAATCTGCCAGTATAGCTATGGCTTATTTACGCTCACATGCCGAAGATTTTGGAATCAATTATAAAGTATTTGACCAATGGGATGTCAACATACACGTGCCAGCGGGAGCGACACCAAAAGATGGCCCCTCCGCGGGTATTACTATGCTGACAGCCTTAACCTCATTATTTACGCAGCGACAGGTGAAGGCAAAGTTGGCGATGACTGGTGAAATTACTCTCCGCGGAAAAGTACTTCCTGTAGGCGGTATCAAAGAGAAGATACTGGCAGCCAAGCGCGCCAATATAAAAGAAATCATACTTTGCAAGTCTAATCAAAAGGATATTTTAGAAATAAAAGAAGATTATGTCAAAGATCTCAATTTCCACTATGTGACCGAAATGTCGGAAGTCATCAAGCTTGCCCTTTTAGATAAGAAAGTCAAGAATGCCAAACAACTAGACATAGGATAAACACTCATAGAAAGATTATAGGTAGATATTTTATAAAAAGGAACCCCTGAAGCGGGCGCATCAGGGGTTCCAAACCAATTATTAACCTAAATTATGAAATGTTTATGCATTTCGATATAATAAACGAAAATCGTGAAGGTTTATTGTCCATATATTTACTCTTTTTCACCTAGATCGAAATAGTTGCAACAGCAGTGCTGTCGTCAGGAGAAAACTCATTGTAAATCCAATCCATGAGAAAATTGGAATTCCCCAAAGTAAAAAACCAACTTTACCATGCGCCATAATACTAGACCCGATGCCAAAAGTCATGGCTAATATCGCTAATATGACCTTATTACCCAGCCTATGCAAGATAATTTGAAAACTATCGAACTCTTTGATGTGATGATTCAAAAGTACCTTATCATGCTTAACCTTATCCAATAAATAAGACAGATCTTCGGGAACGTCCCCCATTATCCCTTTAACAAACTTAGCCTTTTCGAGAATTTGCTTCTTGATATTGTGAGGTGATATTTTTTCCTTAGCAATCTTATCAGCAAAAGGGCTAATACTTTTAGGAATATTGAGGTCTGCATTTAATTGATGTCCCACCCCCTCTAAAAGAATAACACCTCTAAGGAGGATATACACAAAGTCTGGCATCAAAATGTGATTACTCTGCAAAATGTTATTCACCATTCTCATCATGGATGAAACAGACAAATTTGCCAAAGAATTCTGTTCTAATAGTTCAAAAATTTCATACGCATCCCTCTCTAACCGACGTTCATCCTCTATATGATGAACCACTGCCAGTTTTTTAATATTCCGAATCAGGCCTCTTGCATCTTTCATCAAAAAATTAATCACCATAGATTCGATGACGGATCTATCTTGGGGAATCATAAACCCCATGGCTCCAAAGTCGATAAATACAACCTGTCCCCTCCTATTTACAAAAAGGTTGCCCGGGTGTGGATCGGCGTGAAAGAAGCCATGCTCCAACACCTGCTCCAAATAAAGATCTAACCCATTTTGCACAATAGCATGGGGATTCACACCTATAGACGCTAATCCTTCTATGTCATTAATTTTGACCCCATCGATGTATTCCATACACAGAATTTCATCATCAGAATACTTCCGGAAGATTAACGGAATGTAGATGGCTTCATTTCCTTTGAAATTAGTACGAAAGCGTTCAATATTGTTTAATTCATTGACAAAGGATAGTTCTTTCATAATCGAACTTTCGAAGGATAGTATAATCTGGTAAAGATTCATTTTATGGATTACCTCATATTTTTGCTCCAAAAATTTAGTCAGATCCTTGATGAACGCCAAATCGGCGGAAATTGTATCCTGAATGTTGCTTCTCTTAATTTTAAGAACAACCTCTTTCCCCGATTTTAATTTTGCTTTGTATACTTGTCCAATGGAAGCTGCGGCCAGCGGAATCGAATCAATAAAATCAAAATGCTCGTCAGCGTCGATATCAAAGTGTGCACTCAACCTAGCCAGGACATCTATTTTTTCAGCAGGAACATCATCCTGGAGTTTCGCTAGTTCCATTCGTAACTCGCTAGGGATAATATCTTCACGATTACTGAGCAGTTGTCCCAATTTAATAAAAGTCGGACCAAGCTCTTCAATAGCCAGCCTCACCCTTACATTAAAATCTTTTTCAAATATTCGCTCTGTGTGTGTACTCCAATGCAGGACGCTATCAGGTACGATTGAATCAATATTAGATCGCGATATCAGTTCACTAAATCCATACTTAGATAAGATTTGGGCAATTTTACCCACTCTCTTCCATTTATACATACCATATACCATACTTAATTGAATACTATTGGGAGTCAATTACTTCAACATATTAAAGATAAACATTTCTACCAAACGAAGACTTCCGTTAATCTTTTCCGCTTACGCTTCCATCTACACCAAGTACCGACACCACCTTGTCTCCCAATCTAGTAATATCTGATTTTAAACCGACCATCACTGTGAGAGCATTAATAGGTGTATTTTGAATTTTGGTAAAGCTGTGGACATATCCAAGCTCAAGACCTAGGAAAAAGCCCTTAAACTTATAATCGGCTCCCACTCCTAATTTGGATGAAATGTTGAATTTGGATTTTTTCTCTATTTCAACAATGGAAGTCTCTGGTCTCACAATAGCCCGCGGTTCCAGAAAAAGGCCAAAGCCTGGCCCCACATAACCATAAGTATTCAACCGACGATATTGCTTACGCATGCCAGCAGACAAGCTGAGGTTGTAAAACGTAGCATCCCCATTACTAATCTTATATTGGGTAAGCTCATCTTCAATTTTTTGCTTATAACCGAAAGAGAGCGTATACAAGACTGGCAAAAGATAAAAACGACTGTCTTTTAGCGAGATGTCCAATCCCATACTTCCTGAGAATTTTGGGCTAAGTATGTCTTTAGTCTTTCCCATTGGAAAAGCCATACCCGTCCCTCCGAAATAATAGATTTTACGATAATGTATGGTATCAGAACTAGATTGGCCGAATACACCAATGCTAATAAAAACCGATAAAAATATTAAAATAATCTTTCTTGCCATCTATAAAAAGTGTCTTTATCAGGAAACACCTTAGCGCGAAAAAAGTTTGCGTATCAACTATATAACATCTTATAAAAAGCTCTTTGCCTGTGGGCCTTGATTAAAAAGTAGATCTATACTACTCATATTAGGCATAAATCCATTTTTGGACTCAAACACCTGATAATAAGGTTTAGGATTTTCGAACAGAGATTCCTTCTTTGGCATGAACGATGACCGTAAATCCAAATCATCAGGATACACCCCCTGATAACTCGTAGTCTCTAAAATAGACCTATTAATCTTCATCAATCTCAACATTAACGTCAATTGTTGATAGTTGAAATCAAATAAAAACTCATACTTCTCCGTATAAAGTTTAGCAAAATCATCTTCATAGAATTCAAAATATGCCGAACTTCTATAAGCAGCCTGTATGCTCAGCCAGTGTAATCGCTGCCATGCATGATCATAATTGATTCGGATATCTTTCATCGCTACATGATTTTTTCGCTTGTGGATTATAGGTACGACAAGATCAAGCTTACCATTAGCCGTTGCAATACTGGCTCGGGTACGATAAGTTTGTTTAGGATAATGTTCATATTTTTCCAATACAATGGGTACATCCTGTTGTTGAATAACATGAAAATAAGAAACCGGTGGTAAATAGCATACTGGAAGAATGAGTTGGTTGACCATAAATTGAAAATAGAGCTTTATTTTTAGGCAAAAGTAACTTAAATTAAGGATATTTGTAAAAAATAGCTTTTCAAGAAATACAGCATGAAGATAAAATTTTTGTCAGGTATCCTTTTTTGCCTTTCGATATTACCTTTTGGGGTGCTGTATATGCTTTCAGACTTTTTCTACTATCTTCTATTTTACATCATCAAATACCGTAAAAAAGTAGTCCTAACAAATCTAAATAATGCTTTTCCAGAAAAAACAAAGCAGGAACGATTAGTAATAGCTAAGAAATTTTATCGTTTTTTTCCGGACCTCATTGTCGAAGCTGTAAAAATGAGAACGATTTCAGCTAAAGAAGTCATTAAGCGCATCGAACTCATTAATCCAGAAGAAGTCTATCGTCACTTCGATAGTGGCAAAGCTGTCATAGGAGTTACCGCACATTACTGTAATTGGGAGCTTGGAATACACCGTGTCAGCCTGATGACTGACAACCCTGTTTTGATTATATACAAGCCGCTTAATAACAAAGATTTTAACCATATATTTAATAGTATAAGAAGTCGCTTTGGAGCAACAATGGTCCCTATGAAACAGATTTTGAGACATATCGTCAAGCTTAAAAAACAGCCGCATATCAGTATGTTTGTAGCCGACCAAACACCAGTATACCAGGATTCGGACTATTTTCTGCAATTCTTGAATCAAGAGACGTTGGTCTATACTGGTACAGAGAGAATTGCCAGACTGACGCATGATCCAGTTGTCTTTTGCCATATCGGACGAAAAGAAAAAAGAGGACATTATTACTGCAAATTTACTACTTTAGTAGAAGATGCCTCTCAGTATGAAGAACACGAAATCACGAAGCTACATAATCGATTTACAGCGGATATCATCCGAGAACAACCCGAATATTGGCTATGGTCGCACAGACGTTGGAAGCGAAAACGTAGAATGTAATGAATTATCCTAAAGTTGCCCTTGTCATTCTAAATTGGAATGGAGAGTTTTTCTTGGAAAAATTTCTTCCTTCTGTATATAATAGTGCCTATCCGAATATAGAGTTTATCATTGGAGACAATATGTCTACTGACAAATCAGTAGCTTTTGTCAAAGAGTATTACCCGCAAATCACCATTATTCAAAATGATCAAAACTATGGCTTTGCGGGTGGATACAACAAAGTTTTGGAACATGTGGAAGCGGACTACTACATCTTGCTGAACTCGGACGTCGAAGTCACTGAAAATTGGATAGCCCCAGTAATCGAGATGCTCGAATCCAATCCGGATATGGTAGCAGCACAACCCAAAATATTGGCTTACCACGAAAAAACAAAGTTTGAACATGCTGGTGGTGCCGGTGGTTTCATTGATAGCTACGGATATCCGTTTTGTAGGGGGCGTATCATGGATCAATTGGAATCCGACAATGGTCAGTATAATGATGAAAGGGAGATTTTTTGGGCATCAGGCGCAGCCTTTTTTATTAAAAGCCGTGCGTGGAAAGAAGCGAAAGGGTTTGATGCCGACTTTTTCGCCCATATGGAGGAAATTGATTTGTGCTGGCGCTTAAAAAAGATGGACTACAAGATTGGATATTGCTCCAAATCAGTCGTGTACCATGTCGGTGGAGGTACCCTCAATACCAGCAACCCTAAAAAGACGTACCTCAATTTTAGAAATAACCTCGTCATGCTACAAAAAAATCTCCCATTCTGGACTGCGGTATGGGTTATTTTTGCGCGGCTATGGTTAGATTTGGCCGCTTTGATTAAATTTTTGTTAGAGAAAAAGTTCAAAGACGCTTGGGCGATAAGCCGATCACATCAATATTTTTTCCTAAATATTTTCAAAACAGCAGAAAAACGTAATGAACAAACACGATTCGAAAATACAACGGGAAAATACAAAGGTTGCATCATTTGGGATTTCTTCGTGAATAATCATCGAAAATTCTCCGAGCTTCCCGACAAAAATTTCAAATAGGACCTTAGGCGTCGACGTTCTGCAAAACGCATAAAAGAGCATAGATTTTAATTCAATATTTTTGCTATTAAAAAAGCACTATAATTGCTTTAGAGGCATTATTTTTTGTAATTTCGCTAGATATGTCAGCAGTTGAAATTCAAGAAAAAATAGCACAACTCACCCAGGAACTGAATCATTATAATTACCAGTATTATGTTTTGGCGCAGTCCTTGATTTCGGATTACGATTTTGATCAGAAGCTCAAAGAATTAGAGGCCCTTGAACTGCAGTACCCTGAATTTGCTGACCCTAACTCTCCAACACAACGTGTCGGAGGAGACATTACTTCCAAATTCAACACTGTTAAACATCGTTGGCCAATGCTTTCGCTTGGCAACACATATAGTCAAGATGAACTTCGCGATTTCGACCAGCGGGTACGCAAAATAATTGGTGATGACTTTCAATATGTATGCGAATTAAAGTTTGACGGTCTCTCTATTAGTCTGACTTATCAAAATGGTAGATTAGTGCAAGGTGTGACCCGAGGTGATGGTACACAAGGAGATGATGTGACAACTAATATCAAAACTATCAGGAGCATCCCACTCACACTCAAGACTACTGATTTTCCTGAGGAATTTGAAATTCGCGGAGAGATTTTTATGCACAAATCAGCCTTCCTGAGATTAAACAAGGAGCGTGAGGAAAATGGAGATCAGACTTATGCAAATCCTCGAAATTTTGCAGCTGGGACTATAAAATTACAGGATTCTGCAGAGGTCGCTAAACGACCCCTTGACTGTTTCTTGTATTTCTTATATACTGAAAATCGTCGAAAACAATTCACTACGCATTGGGAAAGCCTAGAAGCTGTGCGCAACTGGGGCTTCCATGTCTGTGACCACACCAAATTGTGTAACAACATATCCGAGGTATTTTCATTTATTGATTATTGGGATACCGAAAGACATAACTTGAGCTATGAAATAGATGGTATCGTAATCAAAGTCAATGACTACGCTCAGCAAGAAGAATTAAGTTTTACTGCCAAAAATCCGCGTTGGGCTACTTCCTATAAATTTAAGGCTGAACGTGTGGAGACGATTTTAAAATCTATCAGTTATCAAGTAGGACGTACTGGCGCTGTTACGCCAGTAGCCAATCTTCAACCGGTACTACTAGCTGGCACCACCGTCAAACGTGCGTCTCTACATAATGCTAACGAAATAGCGAGACTTGATCTTCATACACAGGATACTGTATATGTTGAGAAGGGAGGAGAAATCATCCCAAAGGTAATTAGTGTCAATCTAGAAAAGCGCCTACCAGATGCATCCCCATTCCACTATCCCATTTTTTGTCCAGAGTGTCAATCCAAACTAATTCGAGAAGAAGGCGAGGCCGTGCATTACTGTCCAAATGAAGACGGCTGCCCACCACAGATTGTGGGTAAGATGCAACATTTTATTGGACGTAAAATGATGGATATAGAAGGACTTGGGAATGAAACGATCGAGACATTCTTCAAGAGGGGCTTGCTTAGCAACGTTGTCGACATCTACGCGCTGAAAGAGCATGAAGAAGATCTGCAGCAAATGGAACGCTTCGGTCAAAAATCCATAGACAATATGATAAAGGGGATTGAAAAATCTAAACAGAAACCCTTTGAAAAAGTTCTTTTTGCCTTAGGAATTCGACATGTTGGAGAGACCATTGCAAAGAAACTAGCTTCATACTTTAAAAATATAGATGCCTTGACCACTGCGACTATTGAAGAGATTGCTTCAGTACCAGATATTGGAGGTAGAATAGCAGAAAGTGTCCATCATTACCTCAATGCTCCCGCACATCGGAGCCAAATTGAAAAATTGAAGGAATATGGTCTCCAATTCGCAATTGAGGAAAAAGAAGTCGTATTGGAAAGCAATAGTTTGGAAGGAAAAACATTTTTGATATCCGGTGTATTTGCAGATTTTTCTAGGGAAGAGCTAACGGCGATAATTGAAAATCATGGTGGCAAAATGGTTGGTAGCATATCTGCAAAACTCAATTACCTTGTTGCGGGAGACAAAATGGGTCCAGCCAAACTCATAAAGGCGGAAAAACTACAAGTTCCAATTATTAACGAGCGTGATTTATTAGCCTTAATAAATATGTAGTATTGAAGGAACAAACAAAAAAACATATTTTTATATTACTAACATCCACTAATCAAAAACAACACAATGAACGAGCTTCACGGAGCAGGAGTCGCATTAGTCACTCCGTTTAATGCAGAAGGATCTATTGATTTTGAAGCCCTAGCACAACTTATTGAGCTTCAAATCAATGAAGGTATGAATTACTTGGTTTCTTTAGGAACTACAGGCGAAGTCGCTACACTTTCTAAGGAAGAACGAAAGCGTATCTGGGATTTTACTGCCAAGCAGGTGAATGGCCGTATTCCATTGGTTGCCGGTATCGGGGGAAACAACACTGCTGAAGTGGTTGATCAAATTCTTGAATTTGACAATAGCAGCTATTGCGCAATCCTTTCAGTATCTCCCTACTACAGCAAACCAACTCAAGAGGGAGTTTACCAACATTATAAAGCCGTTGCTGAAGCGTCTAAACTACCTATTATCCTGTACAATGTCCCAGGACGAACCGGAAGCAATATGACCGCTGAGACAACAATACGATTGGCTGAAGATTTCCAAAATATAGTTGCAATTAAGGAGGCATCAGCTAACTTTGCACAATTCAGTGCTATCTTAAGAGACAAGCCTCAGAACTTCCTGCTTATATCAGGTGATGACCCAGCTACCCTTCCCATGATGGCTATGGGTGCAGTCGGTGTCATATCTGTAGTTGGTAATGCTTACCCCGCAAAGGTAGTGAGTCTCACCAAGTATTGTGCACATCAGGATTATGTAAGTGCGAGAAAAATCCATAGCGAACTATTGGAGATTACCGATCTATGTTTTGTTGAAGGAAATCCCTGCGGAGTAAAATATATCCTCCAACAAATGGGTATTGGTCAAGACTACGTCAGGTTACCACTCGTACCTGTAGGAGCTAAAGTACAGGGGGCGATTGACCAAGAGATGGAGAAAATTAGATAAAGCTGATGTCTACCTGACCAGCATCTGTCAATATCTGAAAAAGTTAGGAGTACCAAAAGGGAGATTTTGAAAATCTCCCTTTTTATTTTTGGGGAAGCTCCTATTTATCAAGTATTCTCTTTACATTAGTTCAAGACTTCGAACAATCCAAATGGAAGAAAACAGTATCCCACGAAAAAAATCAGGATTCAAAAAATTTATTTTGATTCTTGTCCTCATCTTTTTAGCCATAGGCTCAGGAACTATTTACTATAAATATTATTTCGTATTTGGCGAAGGTGTAAAATCTGGCAAATTGAACTTTGCAGTAAAAAAAGGAAACATCTTCAAGACTTATGAAGGAAAATTGATACAAGAAGGGATTGGTCAGGGAAAGACAGGCGGATTAGCCAGCTACGAATTTGAATTTTCCATTGTTGACGATTCCGTCTTTCAAGTATTGGAGCTAAACAGTGGAAAATTCTTCGACCTCCATTACAAAGAATACCATGGTGTATTACCTTGGCGGGGTAATACCGTATATGTCGTCGACAAAATCATCAATATGAGATAGTTCCTCAAAGGAATAAATACACACATTAATTTACCAGATACGGTATCGGGTCTTTAAGTCTAAATGAGAAACGAAGATTTTGTCCATCCCTTTGGACAATAATATGAACCTGCTTGCCTTCATCCTCGGTCAGTAGGTGTTGTATTTGATCGAGAGACAATGCTCCCGTCTGTCGTTTGTTTATACTGACAAGCAGATCACCCTTTTTCAAGCCTGATTCTTCCGCTGGTGATCCCTTTCGAATGTTCGTTATGGAATAAGATGATTTCAACACAAACTTGTATTGAAGATCGCTTGTCTCAGCTTTATAAACGGGTTTGGTTTTGCCCAATTCTTCGCTTTCTTTGGGAATATTTACCCTCACCCAGTCTTTGACCCACACCAGCCCGTCATGCTTAATATCTACACCACTCATATCCACTAAAAACGGCTTATTATAATATCTCCCCTTTTTGAGGTATAGCATCTGTGAGGGGTAATCAAAGATTACTGTAAACCTTCTTAAGACTTCACTTCCTATGGAACCAATTCGCCCGGGCACCAAACGAGCAGACCGAAGTGCAGAGCTATCTGGAAATGAAGCTGTTGGCGTCCTAAATCTAAATTTCCCAATGTCCAAACTATGTATCCTACTCATCTTACCGTGGATATCTCCGTTGAACCCTCTACCAATAAATTCGTCAATATTAGGCTCATTCAATATAAATCCTGGAATCCGCGACGGGAAAATAAGCACGGCATCGCTATTTCCCATGTCGACAAGCATTTTAGCTGGGATCATACTATGCTTCAGTTGCACAGCAGTATAGATATAGGGCCTGCTATTTTCAAGTTCGATTGGAAATTTTTCAAACTTTCTAATCTTACTCTTTATCAACGATGAATTTCTATAGAGCGTCATCCGACTCTTTGTGTAATCCATCTCCACCGGATAATCCTTAAAGAAGTGACTGCCCAAAATCCCATTTACAGGGACACCCACATATGTCGAAAAATTGAATTCTTGATTCAATACCACAAATATGGTATGCGCAGTATCCAGCACTTGCCCCCCAACCTCTAGACGATTTCCCGTAGCGACTATAGCATCGATACCTTCGTTTTCCCCTAATCCATTAAATTTCAGTCGTTTTGGGTTATTGAGCGCTATATGCTCATTATCCATCCCGAATAGAATCGTTTCTTTAACACCTGTGTCCAATAAAAAAGTGAGGTCCACACCATTAATCTTAATGGGGACCAAAACCAAATTACGAACAAATTTAAAAGGTATAATCACCCTATCCGCCGTACGATCAAAGTCAAAATGACCTTGTCCATGGGATAAAAGCGAGTCTAAAATAAGTAATATGAAGACCATACACCTCATATTATTGGAGACTTATGTTTATAATTTTAGTTTATGCAAGTTAGAAGAAAAAAGCAATCCTTCAAAGAAATCGATGTCTTTTAATCTCTTGCAGGGCAGGGCTAAGTTGAAGAATAATATCCGAAGCCACCAGTCCCTCTTCACCAATTTCGTCCATAACGCGATCACCTGCAGCACCGTGCAAATAAACCCCTAAAACGACTGCATCTATGGGTTCATATCCCTGTCCCAGTAACGAGGTGAGTATCCCGGTCAACACATCCCCACTGCCACCAGTAGCCATTCCAGGATTACCTGTCGAATTAAAATAAAGGTGACCATTCGGACTTACAATCATGGAATTAGCTCCCTTAACCAAAATAATTACTTGATATAACGAAGAAAATTCTTTCACTTTCTCAATTTTATCTATATCATCTGACCATTTTCCAATTAGTCTTTCTAGTTCCTTTGGATGCGGAGTCATAATCGTATGAAAAGGCAAGCAAGACAACACTTCTCTTTGAGAGGCGACAAGATTCAATGCATCGGCATCAAGCACCAATTTTGAAGAAGGCGACAACGATTGGAGAAATTCGAAAAAAGCCTTTTTGGTTTTCGACTCCTGTCCCATCCCCATCCCGACGCCCACGGCGGCGAAGCTATTCACCGTTGGAAGAATCGATATTAACTCCTCTTCAGGATCGGTGAGGACCATCACCTCCGGCACCGCGGTCTGTAAGCAGATATATCCACATCTTGGAACATACACAGTGCACAATCCACATCCAGCTTTCATTGCTGCTAGACAACACAGTGACATTGCTCCAATTTTGCCATAGCTTCCTCCTATCAATACCACGTGACCAAAACTACCTTTATGACTATAGCGAGTTCTCATTTTCACGAGTGACGCGACTAATGCCTCATCAACGTAGTAGCTTTGTGACACCTGACTATCTAAGGCATCTTTATCTAACCAAATATCCAAGACCTCAAATTCACGCGTAAAGTGATGATTATCTGGAAGCATTAACGCCATTTTAGGTGTTTGAAAAGTATATATCTTATCTGGCTTAACCGCTATCGCAGTCAATTCATTTACACGGTCTGCTAGGAGTCCAGATGGCATATCAACCGACAGTACAAGATTAGGGTGCGCATTAATACTATCAACCAGTAATCGATACTCAGTAGACAGAGGTCTAGACAGCCCAGTTCCAAACAAACAATCAATAATTATCTCTTTATCAGAAAAATAAGGAATATTATCTAAATTAAAAAATGAAATGTATGTGCTATCAATTTTACTTTGATTAGCAACATTATCAGAAGAATAACGTGCTGCCTTTAAGATGTGAACCTTTACCTTTTCACCCATCAATAACAATAAACGAGCAATTACCAATCCATCCCCCCCATTGTTCCCTCCGCCGCAAAGTAAAGAAAAGGTCCTTTCTTTTTTCTGACTCAAGTCCCTAAGCACTGCCTTCAATACTGCTGCAGAAGCTCTTTCCATTAACTCCAATGAAGAGATCCGTTGTGCAATTAATGTCTGACGGTCTACCTCTTGAATTTGGGCTGCTGTCAATATTTTCATAATGATCTATAAATCCTAAAAATTCACGTAGCTAACTGGTTGTCAAAAGCTTTATATTTCTAACATCTTATTGATGTAAAGAATCATTACCATCAAATAAACAAACATTTATGAAATAACCACATTTAATCAGCAAGATAGCTGGTCTTCACCGTAATATTTGCAGTTTTACTTCTAGAGGTGGTATTAAATGCTCCCCCATAAGAATACTCTTCATTATCATTTTGGCCAGTAATTTGAAAAATCCCTAAATCGGCCTTAACCAAATCCCCTAAACTGGATCCAGCTTCTTTGGCGATGTTGCCTGCTCGCTGACGAGCATTACTAGATGCTTGGGAGATAAGTTCCAACTTAAGATCTTCCAGCTTCGAATAGTAATAATTGGGGGTATTCGAACTTAGTTCTAATCCCTGAGATATCAATGTAGAAATTTCTCTGGATGCAGCATCAACTTTTTCCAGGTTTTTAGATTCTACACTGACGTTTTGAGAAAGGCTGTATCCTGAAAACTGATTATAACTTCGACCATTCTCATCACTCGAATAGACGAAATCTTTCGTAATACTCACCGCATCAAATTGTATCTCGTCAGCCTTAATACCCTGCTTAATTAAAAAGTTACGTACCACTTCCCTATCTCGGGTCAACAAATCAGATGCCTCGCTCAATTGCATCGATTTACGGCTATAGGTAGCTGTCCACTTCACTAAATCGGACTCAAAATCTTTCTTTGCGTTTCCTGTTACGTTTATAGTATTAGTACTCTTAAACTTATACTTGTAAGCGCCGCTTAAAATGAGGCCAAAAACGATAATGGATAATCCCGCAATAAGGGTGATAATGATTTGATTTGTCTTCATGATAAAGATTGGTTTTGAATTCCATAACATTGTTGCAAAAAACGTTCCATAATACTCCCTATTTTATTTATAATTGGGGTCTAATTCAAAAATCAAACTCTTACTCCACGATGAAACTCAGATTTTCAATTCTTACGCTAGCCCTATTTTCAACAAGCGTGTTTGCGCAAAAGAAACCTATCGACCATAGCGTTTATGACAATTGGAAAAGCATTGGGACTGCTAATCTAAGCCCTTCGGGGGCGTATATTTACTATACTATCACCCCGCAAGAGGGAAACTCTACACTCTTTTTGAAAGATCATAAAAATAGGGAGATCCTAAATATTCCAAGAGCAACCAATTCACAATTGACAAAAGACGAATCGTATTTAATATCCCTTATCAAGCCCAGATTTGAAGATACAAGGGAGGCTAAAATCAAAAAAAAGAAGGCTGATGACATGCCTAAAGACTCCATTCTTATCCATGCAATCAAAACGGGCATTCAATACCGATTCCCAAATGTAAAATCTTATCAATTACCGAAAGAAAGTATTACACATTTGGTCTTTGTTTCTGATGTTAAATCCAAACCCTCACAGGATACTACTCAAAAGAAAAAGGAAAAAGAAAAAATAGTTCCTACTCTACATTTACTTAATCTGTCAACAGGAGACACAATCAATTTTGCCTCAGTAGATCAATACAAGATAAATGAAGCAGGCACTAGAATTGCCTTTTCAACAAAAATAGACGAAAAGGACTCGCTATCCACTGTACAAGGTGTATACCTATATGACATCCCGTCTCAAAAAATATCCAAGATTACGAGAGCAAAAGGAATTTACAAGGGATTTGAATTCGATAAGAAAGGCGAACAATTGACCTATATTGGAGACCATTCCAATTCCAAAGCGTTATTGAAAGCTTTCAACCTCTACCTTTTCAAGTCAGGACAAGACACCTCTACACTTCTTATACCGACGTCAGGAAACGGCATTCCTCCCAATTGGCAGATAAGTGGGGAGTCAAGTTTAAGCTTTAGTGACAATGGTGACAAACTATTTTTGGGTATTGCCCCCACTCCGCGTGTAAAAGATACGACCTTAGTAGATTTTGAACATGCCAAACTAGACATTTGGAGTTGGAAGGACGACTATCTTCAACCTATGCAACTTGCCAATCTAAAGCGTGACCTTAGCAAAAGCTACGCAGCTGTGGTATACCCTGCACAGGGCGCTACGGTCATTCCACTTATAGATGCTACTTTTTCCAGAATCTCCTTCAGCGACACTAAAAATAATGAATGGGCATTAGCTACATCCGATTTTGGCAGAAGAATAGCCTACCAATGGGACCTCGCGACTAAACAGGACATCTATGCAATCTCCACCCTCACCAGCAAAAGAAAACTTGTAAAAGAGAACTTATCAGGTCAGGCCTACTTGTCTCCAGATGGATACTATATTATTTATTTCGACCTCGAGAGCAGCAATTGGTACAGTTATAACATTACGGATGAAACGACCGTTCATTTAAACGAAGGACTTCCAGTCAACTTCGCTGACGAAGACAATGACATGCCTGCAAAACCGGGTTCATATGGTATTGCAGGTTGGTCAAGTGATGGCAAATCTGTTTACATCTATGACAAATATGATATTTGGAACTTTAGCCTTAGTGGACAAGATAGGTTGATATCCACTAATGGATATGGTCGTGCTACTGGTACAACTTTTCGATATTTAGACCTGTCACCAGCCGACAATCGAAGATCAACCTTCATTGATGCTACAAATAAATATTATTTAACCGCATTTGACCATCAAACAAAGGAAAATGGAGTTTATCAGGTACCCATCAAAAAGAATAGAAATCCAGACAAAATCATAATGGCCCCTTTTGCATTTAAACGGTTTTCAGCCTCCCTCGATCAAAAAACCATCGTGTATACAAAAGAAAACTACCAAAATAGTCCAGACCTCTATCATGCAACCAATTTTGGTTCCGAAATAGCTATTACCCAAATTAATCCACAGCAACAAGAATACAACTGGGGAACAGCCGAACTCGTTCATTGGACTACGCCAAATGGATTTGCTGCCGAGGGCATTCTCTACAAACCTGAGGATTTCGATCCCCATAAGAAATATCCTATCATTGCTTATTTCTATGAAAAATTATCCGATGGGTTATATACTTATCAAGCCCCAGCGCCAACTCCTTCGAGACTAAATATTTCGTATTTCGTAAGCAACGGTTATTTAGTATTTGCACCCGATATTCGTTACGAAATAGGCTACCCAGGGAAATCAGCAGAAGAATATATCAATTCAGGAATGCAATATCTCGCACAAAATTCTTGGGTTGATGCCACGAAGATGGGAATCCAGGGACAAAGCTGGGGTGGATATCAAGTCGCGCACCTCATCACCAGAACAAATATGTATGCCGCAGCTTGGTCAGGAGCCCCGGTTGTAAACATGACTTCTGCATATGGAGGCATAAGGTGGCAAACGGGAATGTCTCGTCAATTCCAATATGAAAACACGCAAAGTAGACTCGGAAAAACACTTTGGGCAGACCGAGAGCTGTATCTGGAAAACTCCCCCCTTTTCCACATGGACAAGGTGAACACCCCCGTGGTCATTATGGCCAATGATAACGATGGCGCGGTGCCATGGTATCAAGGGATTGAAATGTTTACGGCGTTAAGAAGGCTACAAAAGCCCGTATGGATGCTCAACTATAATGGAGAAGAGCACAATCTAGTACAGCGCCAAAATCGAAAAGACATTCAAATTCGAGAGGCTCAATTCTTCGACCATTTTCTAAAAAACAAACCCGCCCCTAACTGGATCTCAAAAGGGGTTCCCGCGATAGAAAAAGGAATAGATTGGGGATTTGACTTAGAGTAAATCAGTCGCTTAAAAACGCAAGAAGGGCAATCACATGGCTGCTCTTCTTGTGTTTCACCTCCGATCCTCTAATAAAAATCGAGCATAAAAATCTGGAATACCACTATCTATAATTGCCTGCGCAACGCTTTCGATTTTATATTTCAGTCGGGATACTTCGATTTCCATATGATCTTCAAACAATGAAATGACGACATATGTCGCCTTTCGTCCCTCTTCTCGACTCCTGCCTACCGAACCACAATTCAAAGCCGTACGACTTTTCCCTTGAGCATCTGTCAGCGTTCTTTGATATACTATATGTGTATGCCCCATGACCAACAGATCAGCGTCCGTCTTCTCAAACATCGATAACAGATCCCTTTCATCATGATTGGCATATATATACTCCTCATTACTTCGAGTAGAGGCATGCACCAAATGAATACACCACTCCCGAATTCCAACCTTAAATGTCAGCAACATTGCGTAGGGTAACTGTCGAAGGAATGATTTGTTACACTCCTTAATTTGTTCTTTGGAGTTTACAATAGCAATCTCACGAAAAGCAGTTTCTTCAGATGAATGATGGCCTAAAGGCACTATCTCCAAGTCCCATGCAATACGTTCGTCATGATTACCAAGTATACAAGGGATACCCAGCTGCTTTATTTTTTCGATGACTTCATTTCCCCACGGTGCGAAATCCACCAAGTCACCGAGACAATAGATTTGATCAATATCCCGCTCCTGAAGATCTGTCAATACCGCATTCAAGGCGGGCATATTACCATGAATATCACTAATTATTGCAAACCTTGTCATATACTAAATCCCCTCATTGATAGCGTCCCAAAGCTTAATTCTTTTCTGTAACGCCACTTTGGCTACAACTTTAATTTGCTCCCATATGTCTGAGCTTTCTCCTGCCAACTCTGTAATCATTTGCATCGCTAATGGGCCATGCTCGTCTCCATCCAAGGAAATGTGTCGATCAAAGTAATAAATTATTTTCGCAAGGTCTACATCAGGATCGTGCTGTTGGATGTGCTGTAACATAGGGCCAAACATCTCGGGTATAAGATCCTCACGCCCAAATGTAAATGCCGATGCTATCTCATGCGTTTCTCCATTCTCAATGGTATCGAATGTAAAGCTCAAAAATTCCTTTATGCGAACATCGATAGCAGCATCTGCTATTGCAAGTCTTATCTGTTTACTTCTTGCCTTTTCTATAAATCGGTTTATTCCAGTGAGATCCGCACCAATTGTTTGCATAGCATCTAGATACATTTCAAAATGACTTAGTCGAGTTCCATCCACATATTCATCTGATTCCTCTGCAAGAACGATTTCGTTAATCAAATATCGGGTATTCGGATATTCAGACGCAAACCAAGGTGTTTGGGTACAGGTCAATTTAATTTGTAATGCCTTCAATAAAGACATAAAATCCCAGACCGCATATACATGTCCTGCTGTAAACGTCCTTAATGCCTCCAAATTATGCAATCTTCCGTACAGCGGATGTTTCAGCAACATATTTCTTTCCTCTGCTATATAGGCCTGTATCTCTTCAATTTTATTCATATATTTTTATCTTTTTTTAAAATCGATCCAAAAATACAAAACAATCCATTGTACTTATGTCGTTAGAATCTCATGAAAGTAAAAACAGAAAATCGACCACTCCTAAGTTTACACTACCCTTTACAAAAAAACTCTATCGGACAAACAAGATATCCCAATACAAAGAACAAACAAATAAAAAAAGCCATCATCATCACTAAACAATTAAAAAATCACAATAAAACAACAACAATTCACAAACAAAAATCTAACATTTCACAAAAAACATAAAAAAAATAGATTTTTTTTAAAAAAAATTTTTATTTTTATCAAAACAACATACTTTTACATTATAAAACTCGATTAACAATCAGATTATTTCAACAACACACAATAATTCAACTCTAATTCTAAATGTCAGACTTAAGATTTCAGGCGGTAGAAGCAGCAGGCAGCAGACCTAAGACCTCTACTGAACCCCTAGCTTTACAAAAAGCGACAGCAATTTATGGTAAGAATGTATTTACCATAAATAAAATGAAGGATTTTTTACCTAAAAACTCGTACAAGCAGTTGGTAGAAATCGTTGACGCAGGTACAACCATTGATCGTGATCTAGCTGAGCACATCTCTCAGGCCATGAAATCTTGGGCTATCGCTAATGGCGCTTCGCACTATACTCATTGGTTTCAACCTTTGACCGGATCCACTGCTGAAAAGCATGATGCATTCTTTGAACCAGATAGTGATGGCAGTGCAATTGAAAAATTCACCGCCGATGCTTTAGTTCAACAAGAACCCGATGCGTCAAGCTTTCCGAACGGAGGCATTAGAAATACATTTGAAGCTAGAGGTTATACAGCTTGGGACCCTTCGTCTCCGGCATTTATCTTCGAAACTGGTGGGGGAAAAACATTGTGTATCCCTACAGTCTTTGTATCCTATACGGGCGAATCTTTAGACTACAAAGCTCCATTATTAAAAGCCATCAATGCTATCGATAAAGCCGCAGTTGAGGTAGCTCAGTATTTTGACAAGGCCGTCACCAAAGTCATTCCATCATTAGGAATTGAACAAGAATATTTCTTGGTGGATCTAGCTTTATACAACGCGAGACCAGACCTTCAAATGACCGGCCGCACACTATTCGGGCATATCTCTGCCAAAGGTCAACAATTGGAAGACCACTACTTTGGTGCCATTCCGGAACGTGTACTGGCATTTATGGTAGACCTAGAGAACGAATCTTTAAAATTAGGAATTCCATTAAAGACTAGACACAATGAGGTCGCACCCTCGCAATTCGAATGTGCCCCTATGTTTGAAGAGATCAATCTAGCCATAGATCACAATCAATTGCTGCAAAATGTAATGGATCAAGTAGCTTTACGCCACAACTTCAAAGTCCTATTACATGAAAAACCATATAGTGGTGTCAATGGCTCAGGAAAGCACAATAACTGGTCATTAATCACCAATACAGGCGTAAATCTACTTTCACCAGGCAAGACACCTAAGAACAACTTGATGTTCTTAACATATTTTGTCAATACAATTAAGGCTGTTCACGAGCATGCTGATTTACTACGCGCATCGATTGCGAGTGCTAGTAATGATCATCGTTTAGGCGCTAATGAGGCACCCCCAGCAATCATTTCCATTTTTCTTGGATCACAATTAGATGATCTATTGGAAGAAGTTGAGTCTGCTCGCGTAGCTAAGAAGGTAAAAGCCGAAGCTAATTTGTGGCACGGAATTCCAAAAGTACCAGAATTGAGACTAGATAATACTGACCGTAACCGCACATCACCTTTTGCATTTACAGGCAATAAGTTTGAATTCCGTGCAGTCGGATCCTCTGCCAATTCAGCCCTTCCAATGACCGTATTGAATGCTATAGTTGCCAACCAACTTACAGAGTTCAAAATTGAAGTTGACAAGCAGATAAAAAAAGGAACTAAAAAGGACCTTGCAATCCTTAACGTAGTCCGTAAATACATTAAAGAATCCAAAGCAATTCGCTTCGAAGGAAATGGTTATAGCGAAGAGTGGGAAAAAGAAGCTGCAAATCGCGGATTATCAAACATCAAATCTACTCCAAAAGCACTAGATGTGTATGTAAGCGAGGCTTCATTAGCCTTGTTTGAGAGATTAGGTATATACACACACCGCGAAAGCGAGGCTCGTCACGAAATTCTATTGGAGAATTTCTACAAAAAACTTCAGATTGAAGCTCGTGTAATCGGCGAAGTGGTAAACAGCTTTATTGCTCCAGCAGCTTTCACTTACCAAAACGACTTAATCACTAACGTTAAAGGTCTTAAAGACCTAGGACTAGCAAAAGAAGCATACAGCTCCCAACTTAATCTTATTGAGCGACTGTCCAAACACGCCAATACTATTCTTGAAGAATCTGAGGCTATGCGTCAAGAACGTAAAAAAGCCAATGCATTAGAGGATATTCGTGAAAGGTCGATCGCTTACGATGAAAAAGTAAAACCTTACTTTGACAAAATCCGTTACCATGTCAACAAATTGGAGCAAATCGTTGATGACAGCAAATGGCCATTGCCTAAGCTGCGTGAATTGTTATTTATCAGATAGACTAACCGAAGACGTAATAAATACACGAGAGCCACCCCAAATTGGGTGGCTTTCGTGTTTATCATATTAACTACAGGGCGCTATCTATCGGGCAAACATCCGCTAGGCTTTATGCTTAATAATCAATGTTGACGGAGCATCGGTAAGCCATCTACTTTTAGATTCCACAAGTTTCTTCCAGCTTTTCAAGCTCACGAGCAACAGTTGCTGTTCAGATACAAATTTCTTATCGATGATGCGTTCGTGCATTAGAGTAATTTGATTAGACGCCATATGCTCTATGGCTCGAATCGCCTCCTTGACATATGAATTTTCACGCACACTTCCCTGGACATCCAAAATCACAATCTGCGCATTGCTATTCGTGATAAATTTCTTGGCGTAATCAATTAAAAATGAATCTTCTTCACAAAAAACAGGAACTAGTATCCGCCTAAATTCCGTCTGTCCTTTATCTATCAAAACTCCTACCGAAACATTGCTTCCGCTTAGTATGGATGATGTACGATCATCAAAGGCTGCGTACTCAAAAATCTGCTCCCTTCCAGACATTTGATTGATGATACGCTCAGGATTGATAATGCGCGTTGTAAAGCCCAAAATTTTACCCAAAAGACTTCCTTCAAAAATAGATTGTCCGACTCCAATCAGAAGAAAATCATAATTCCCTTCATTAACAGTATCGATAATATCCGAATTAATATCATTCGACACTTTAAAATGCGTCGTCAAGGGTTGCTTTAAATCTTCAGATACAGCAACCAATGGAGTAAAACAATCTTTTTCCTCCCGTTCCCAATCGTACTGTGGAAGCATATTGTCTGCCGAAAGATGCAGTGCTGTCACTGTATTGAGTTTTGTATTTTTCTTCGTCATACTATGCGCCAAACGCAATAGTGAGACGCCTGTTTCTGGGTTCCCAAAAGACAACAAGATATTGTATTTAGTTTTTTCACTAATATAATCAGGCGCTATATTTGTCTGCTTACGAAAATACCAATTGATGAAATCAAGAGCTGGCCCGGTCATAAAAGTCGTTACCAAAGCCATCACCACCATCATTGCAAATATCTCAGGGGACAACACCCCTAAGTCATAACCAATATTAAGAACAACGAGCTCCATCAAGCCTCTGGTATTCATCAGCGCACCTATGGTAAAGCTATCACGCCAATTCTGCCCTACAAAACGTGCTGCTAGAGCACTGCCCGCAAATTTTCCGACCACTGCTACGGCAATAATCCAGCCAGTAGTCTTCCAGAGCTCCGCATCATTTAGCAGGCCAATCTCAGTACGCAATCCCGTATAGACAAAAAACAAAGGGAGCAAAAGCACCAACGCGACATCTTCCACCTTCTCTATAAAAATATGTCTAAACTTTTTATTCTCTGGCATTATCGCTCCCGCCATAAACGCACCAAACAAAGCGTGCACCCCAATCACTTCACTCATATAAGACGAAACAATAAGGACCAAGAAGAAAATAGCCACTATAGGAGCTCCAAGATTATCTCGCTGTGCATGAAGGTCTCCAATGCGTTTTAAAAATGGACGCACTAATCTAATCATGATGATTACATAGATTACCGCTAGACCTATCACATAAAGTGCACTAACGAACGATCCGGCTTTCACAATAGCAATAACGATTGCCAGAATACACCACGCCGTGATATCATCCGCTGCAGCACAAGTCAAGACCACGGTACCTAATCGACTCTTCTGAATACCTCGTTCCTGTACGATACGCGCCAATACTGGAAAAGCCGTTATGCTCATCGCGATACCCAAGAATAATGCAAAAGATAAGAACTG
This sequence comes from Sphingobacteriaceae bacterium DW12, assembly GCA_000783305.1. GTDB lineage: Bacteria > Bacteroidota > Bacteroidia > Sphingobacteriales > Sphingobacteriaceae > Sphingobacterium. The sequence continues at coordinate 632,364 of JROE01000002.1, forward strand.
GATATTATCAGGTGCATAGTCCAAATAAATAAAATAGGACAAGCCCATGCCAAGCGTAAAAGGTATAATAATACTCGCATGACTAATCACCACAGCATCATGTGCCTTATTTCTTAAGATATTCAAATCCAGTTCCATTCCAACGACAAACATAAAGAGGACTAAACCGACCTGACTTAACATTTGGAGGTTACCTAAGGATTCCTTTGGAAAAAGCATCGCTGTAATCTCGGGAAAATACATGCCAAAAAAAGATGGTCCCAAAATAATTCCAGCAATAATTTCTCCAATAACAGATGGTTGACCTATTTTTTTGAAAAGCCATCCAAACAGTCGCGCCACTACAATAATCGTTATAATCTGAGCAAGCAATACGGCTAGAGGATGTTGCAAATTATGCGATAGCGTATCCACAAACTCATGCCAATGATCTTTTCCCGTGTCAGGCATCGTAATAGTCCGCCCCTCTTCTCTATCTAACCCAAACTTACATGTCACGTACATAATCATCGAACAGAGACCAATAATACTGACGTAAAAAAAACTACTTCTAAATCTCTTCATTTTACCTATCTATTTTTCTATATTCTTCGTCCTATGCCAAGGTCCGCCTTGTTGTAATGCTACACTAACCAAGTCTCGATAAAAATGAAAACTCACATATCTACGGACAGTGCATATTTCCACAAGATGAGATTTTTCGGTCGAAAAGGACATAAGACCGTGACTAAGATGTAATAAAAATAGAAAAAAATGGAATAAGCTACGGATTCAACCGCTCTATAAATCGTGCTCGATATGTACTGGAAAGTTGAAAACTAAGCGGGATATTATCTGATTTAAGCGTTGTCAATATCATATTATGTGTGTAAGATTTGACAATATGCAAGGCAACAATCTCTCTTTTGTTGACTCGGCAAAAGTCGCTCTTTGGCAGCACCTCCTCCAGTCTAGCAAAAGTGACATTTTTGACACAAATAGTATGGCCATCCTGCATATACACATCTTTATCACGACTATCAATTGTCGAATTTACGATGTAATTAATCTCCGATGGATTCAATAAGTACCTTCCCTGATCCGTATTAAATGCGACCTTAATCGTTTCATCATCCCTAAAACGCGCACGGGCTTTAGTTATAGCGTGCTCCAAACGCTCTTTATTAAGTGGCTTTCTCACATAATCAACCACATTCAAATCAAAAGCATCAGCAGCATATGCAGAATAAGCGGTGACAAAAATAACCATCTTATCGCTCAACTTTTCAGCAACTGTCAGGCCATTGACCTTAGGCATCTCGATATCCATTATGCAGAGGTTGAAGTCGAGCATATTTCTTTCCTCTAAAAACTTTGTTGGATTATCATATGCCTTCACTATCTCTATTCCGGGAATCTGCTCAACTATCAATTTGAGAAACCTTAACCCAGGAAGCTCATCATCCAGTAATATGCATTTTAGTACGCTCAAGTTCTCCAAGATCTAGTGTAAGATGGGCAGTAAATATATTGTTTTCTGTAAAACGTTCCAATTTAAAACAATTTTTATACAATATGCGCAGACGATGTTCAAATGCTTCTATTCCCATCCCCCCATTTTGCTTGGTCAATTGCCAATGCTCACTAGCAGTATTGGAAACTGTAAAATGAAAAAGCCCATTATCCGAAAGCTCGAAATAGAACGAAATGTATGCTTCAGCACTTTGAAGATCTGCATGCTTAAACGCATTTTCGATAAAATCTAAGCACAACATAGGGGAAATGAGCTTTTGCTCATAATATTCATGAGAAGTCGCAACTTTAGTTTTTACCCGGATATCAAAAAGCGGACTGACTTTGATTTTATTGATATCAATTAAACTCCTTGAGAAATCTATTTCAGATTTAATGGAGACATAGTCATCTCGTCCCTCATAAAGGATGTAATCAAGTACATTGGCCAACTTATCTAATGTATAATAAGTTTGGTATGCATGTGATTGTACGGAATTCAAAATATTCTTAAAAAGATGGGGGTGCAACTTAGATTCTAAAGACTTCAGGTGCATGCCATCAAATCTTTTCTCCAGCTGTGCAAAGTGTTGCTCAACATGCTGCAGTCTATTCTTTTGAAAATGGGATTGTTTCAGTAACATGCCTATAATTATCAGCATTACTACAATAATAATCCCATAAAAATAAGGTGAAGCAAAAAAAGACATAATGCAAAGCTATTAAATATTTTTTTTAATTGCACGAACAGGATAAGAGATTAAGAGAGTTGCGAATAATTCCGTCTCGATTATTTAGATATAACACATGTATACTTCTAAAGTAAAATCGCTATTTTTATGATAAAAAAACATGCAACTAGTCGATGAATACATCCAATCAGCATCCATACCCCTGCAAGACAGGCTGCAGCAAATACGAGAATTGATAAAATCATTGGTTCCTGAGGCCGTTGAAGGTTTTGCTTACAAGATGCCTTCTTATAAATTAAATGGCAAACCTTTGCTATACTTTGCCCATTACCCTGGACATATAGGGCTATATGCGACACCAACGGCCAATATCAAATTTGAGAAAGAGTTAAGGAAGTATAAACAGGGAAAAGGATCTATTCAATTTCCGAATGACCATAGTCTCCCTCTTGAATTAATTAAGAAAATAATCGTCTTCCGAAGAAACGAAAACGAGAAGCAATGACTACTTTAATTTCATAACCATATTATCCGCTCCTTCAATAGATATGTCCGCCTTTCCCGACTTATTTGCAGATTCCTTATAGTGGATGTGATTATGTGCACCTTCTACAGAGACAGAATCAACTTGATTAACATTTATCATATTTTGCGTCCCTTCAACTTCAATTTTCGCTACATTGTCCGCTTTAACATTGTTGCTGGCGCCTTCCACGTTCAATTTCGCAAATGAACCAAGAATGGTTACCTTGTTACTTGCACCTTCGATACTGACAATTTCGTCACCGGTACACTTAATTGTACGGGTATTGTTCATACCTGTCACTTTAATCTCTTTTCCTTGTTTTTGAATATCTATTGGATGGCCACCAACGGACATATTTGCATATACCCCACTGTTAAGAAAGAGAATACCTGAGCAAATCATTACTATTGACTTTTTCATTGGACCTTGTTTAATGTTCATATTTTGCAATAATCCATTACAAAAAACAGACCAGTATTTCCTAATTCAATTTTTTCGTTCTAGTTTTAACCAATACTTGTCTTTTATAGCTCATCCTTAGTTCTTTCACTCTGTGTAGATACAGTAGTCTCACTGTCGTATTGATATTGGTTATTATATTTGGTGACAAACGTATCTCGTACACGCTCAGATTTCAGTAGATAGCTACCCCAAATCAAACTGAACGAAATGGGTCGTATTAACTCCAAATAATCTTCCGATTCTTCGGAAAAAACTAATCCACTCCATTTAACCAGCATTAAATCTATAAGGGGACCCAAAAATAAAACTGCCAATAGCGATAAGGCGACCTTAGGGAAAATATCTCTTTTTTTGAAAAACAAATAAATACAAAAAACTAGCAAGGATATTGTGATTAAGCTTAAAATTAGTTCAAATCCAGCAATCGCTCTAAATAGTATCCCTTGTGACACTCCAAATGTATCGTACGCGCTCCAGAGCCCACTATTAAAGAAACCAATATTGAAGAATTCTATTAGCGTCCGCAATAGTGCAACAACCAAACCCAGTCCAAAAAAAATAAGCCAGCCCCCAATCTGAGGAACCTCATAATAATGAGGTCCTATCTTACCAAAATCCTCCTTTTGATTCCATCTATAACACACAAATCCGCATAATGTCAATGTAAGGCACGATATAAAAACCACAAGCCAAGATATTCTCTGAATTCCTCCTATAGCATATCCAATAGAGCCATCATCATTTAAGTAATATGAATAGGAAAACAATTCCTCTGTATTGCCAAAGTCATCCAAGAACTCTGGAATTTCATCTACTTCAACAACAGGCTTATGCAAAGTCATCTGAAAATTCATTTTCAAAGTATCCCCACTTACTCCTATAGACTTACCAAGGGTATAGCTATCTCTGTCTATAAAAAGAGGGGGATTGTGAATATCTTTAGCTTGCTTGCTAATAAGCTGCACTTCATATTCACCTGTATATGGGAAACTCAAATATATTGGCGCTAAGCGACTGCTATTAATAACCGGAATTTGCTGGAACATGTCGCTTGCAAAGAAAGTAAGATACTTCTTTTTTGTAGATTCCTCTTCTTTTACAAATTTGCTTATCTCGTAACTTTCGATGATTTCTATTTGATTGTCGGCTAGATTGTCCTTTATTTTCACGGTATCAATACGAGTAATTCCCGGATGTAACTTTGTATAATAATCGAGATAATTCTTCTCCAACGCTGTCCTAGACATCGAATTTAGAATATTTCTATTGTTATCCGCCTGATATCCTGAATGTACTGTTGTTACGACCAGCCGGCTACGGTTATCATCCAATAGTTTATACTGTTCTACAACCTTTGTTTTACCGTCAAAATTCATGGGAGTATCTTCGACATCGGTTTTTGGCTTGATTACCAATGCATTTCCATAATACGGAAAGTACAAGTCTCGGATATCCCCACCTTGATTGGAAAAAGTTGGGTCGATAAATTGTGATCGATCATTGATAGTTACTCTTACGACCATATGGTTGAATAACCACGGGCTAGGAAGGTAATCATTTAGCTTATAACTATTGACCAATATCAAATCAAATTCAATGACAGTCAATAAGCGCATACAGAAAACCGGACTCTATATCGCGTTGATTTATTTTTTTTAGGTAACTTTTGGTTATACCTAATCCAGGTAGGTTTATTTTCTTTGTAAATATGGGGAACCTCCGCAAGTGTAATAATTTGTGTGATACAAAAGATAAATAAAGACGATAAAATTTACCTAAAGTGCATGACCAATAATTGATTTACCCAAAAGTAATATTTTTAGCAGAGATAAGATAATACTGCTATTAATTTATCATCTTTTCTTTCAGAAATTTTAGTTTAGCATATCTAAAGGTCCCTCTTGTACTGGCTATCATCATGCCCAAAGAAATCTCCTTCTTATCATGTGCAATTGGGAATAGACAAGATCGATAAGCTTCTCTATCTTCTAGTGATTTATCGAACACCTTAAAATTAACTCCATCCTTTGAATATGCAAGGTATAGAGCTTCGCCTTTGGAGGATTTAACAATACCTATATTGATAAGCATAAAATAGTATCCATCTATCATACAAGCCTGTATATGCCACGGCGCATAAGCGACATTCTTCTTCAACCACGGCTCATTGTCAAAGTTTACAAACTCACTTTGTTGGAACGTCGTAAAATCCAAGCCATCTACGGAAGATCTCCTTAATACATAAGAGAGATTATCCCCAGGAAAATAATTGCTGCTGTTGTTATTCAATACCTCATAACTCACAAATTGTTTTCCATCATATAGATAAGTTGGCGAGAGAAGAAGATTATTAGGCGGCGAGTGTGGAAGAGCACTGGTGTAGCAAACTTCCAGCGGATGCCAATGCACGCCATCTGTAGAGGTCTGCCTCACAATAGCCCGCTGTGGGTTACCCCCTTTTAGCTTTAGTTGGTTATTGGCACTGGCAGCTCCTCGTCCCTTTAATCCACCCGCAGTCACCCAACTACTCCTATAAAACAAATAAAATCTATCATTAACATATTCGATATCAACATCCGACCAGTAGCCTTGTGTGTTCGTATCATTGGGATCACCACCGAAGCTTTCCTCGGGAGCTGGGCATTTGACCAAAGGATTTTGCAAACCCATAGGAGTCGACCAATGTACAGCATCATTAGATACCACAACTGTCGGATTCTCGAAGGCGGATGGTTTAGAAAAGGAGCTTACAACACCAAAATACGGGGTAAATACCATCCAATATTGATATCCGTTAAATCCATTCGGAAAATAGTGAATATCAGGATGGGCATATGCTTTTCGATTGGCAGAAAGATTAAACATACAATCAGGTGCATTTTGTCCATAGTATGTTCCATCTATCGCTACATCAATAGATACCTCCTTAAAAGCCTCTACAGTGTACATTTTCTCTTCTAAAGGGGGAGCCTTAACTTCATCGGGAATTAACACCGCATCATCACGACGGCATCCGATTATAATAAATAGAATGAAAAGGGCAACAAGCGCCCGCTCCTGGCAGTAGACAGATACCATATTCGTGAATATGTTGTTAATAATTGGTAAAGGAGACGAAATTACTAAAATAAAATATAAAAAAAGGGATCCCAAAGGATCCCTCTTAATATCTAACAAATTGACAACGGTTTAAAACTCTATTTTACTGCGTCTACAACTGCTTTAAAAGCGTCTGGATTGTTTAAAGCTAAATCAGCGAGAACTTTACGGTTCAAACCTATGTTTTTAGCATTTAGTTTACCAATCAATTGAGAGTATGAAATCCCATGTTGACGTGATCCAGCGTTGATACGTTGAATCCATAAAGCTCTAAATTCGCGTTTTTTGGTTTTACGGTCGCGATATGCATACTGTAAACCTTTTTCTACTGTATTCTTAGCAATAGTATATACTTTGCTGCGTGATCCATAATAGCCTTTGGCTAATTTAAGGATTTTTTTACGTCTTCTTCTCGAAGCTACTGCGTTAACCGAACGTGGCATATTTTTAAAATTTGTTTGGTAGAAGGTGTCATGTTTTACAATGAACTTACAACCTCATACCCGGTTAAAAAATTATTGTTAATTAAAATCGAATAAAACTTATTTTCCGATAGCAAGCATACGTTTAACATTGCCCATGTCGCCATCAGAAACATAACTAGTTTGTGTCAAGTTACGTTTACGTTTTGTGCTCTTTTTTGTCAAGATGTGGCTTTTGAAAGCGTTCTTTCTTGCAATTTTACCTGTTCCAGTCAACTTGAAACGTTTCTTAGCGCTGGAATTGGTTTTTACTTTTGGCATAATACTTATAAATTTTATATCAATCTGTTAGATGCTTTTTTATTATTTTTTAGGAGATGTTACGGTTTTAGGCGCTATCGTCAAAAACATTCTTTTACCTTCCAATTTTGGCAATAACTCTACCTTACCATAATCTTCCAAGGCCTGTGCAAAACGTAATAACAAAATCTCTCCCATCTCTTTATGAACGATTGCACGTCCCTTGAAATGAACATAAGCTCTTACTTTTTCGCCGCTTTCTAAGAACCGCATCGCGTGCTTAAGCTTAAAATCAAAATCATGCTCACTGGTGTTAGGGCCGAATCGAATCTCTTTGATTACAGTCTGTTTCGCATTAGCTTTGATTTCTTTTTGCTTTTTCTTCTGCTCGTAAATGAATTTACTGTAGTCAATTATCTTACAAACCGGAGGAACAGCATTTGGCGAAATCTCCACTAAATCAAGTTCCAATTCATCAGCCAATTCTAGAGCTTTACGTGTAGGAAAAACTCCCTGCTCCACATTCTCTCCCACCAAGCGCACTTCGGGCACACGGATAAGTTCGTTAATGCGGTGATCTGGTTCTTTCTTTCTCATTGGTGGACGAGGTCCACTGGGTCTTTTTAATGCCAAATGTTTAAAAATTAAACGGTTATTTCTTTAATTAATACTTCTCTAAACTCTTCTGGTGTCATGATACCTACGTCCCCTGACCCATGCTTACGAACAGAAACTGTGCCATTTTCGGCTTCCTTTTCTCCTACAATCAACATGTACGGCAGTTTTTTCACCTCAGCATCACGAATCTTCCGTCCAACCTTCTCATCTCGAAGGTCAATCAGACCGCGAATATCGGAATTATTTAATGATTCTAAAAGTTTTTGTGCATATTCTTCGTATTTTTCTGACACTGGCAAGACGATAAATTGCTCAGGAGCAAGCCATAATGGAAAGCGTCCAGCACAATGTTCAATCAATACTGCGACAAAACGCTCGAGAGAACCAAAGGGTGCACGATGGATCATCACCGGTCTATGCTTGGCATTATCACTACCTGTATATTCCAGTTCAAAGCGCTCAGGCAAGTTATAATCTACTTGGATGGTCCCCAATTGCCACTTACGTCCTAGCGCATCCTTCACCATAAAGTCCAGCTTTGGACCATAAAATGCTGCTTCTCCGTACTCCACAACTGATGGAAGCCCTTTCTCTTCTGCTGCTTCGATAATAGCACGCTCAGCCAAAGCCCAGTTTTCATCCGACCCAATATACTTTGTTCTATTCTCAGGATCACGTAAAGACACTTGCGCTGTAAAGTTTTCGAAACCTAAGGCTCCAAATACATAGAGAACCAGGTCAATAACCTTCTTGAACTCCTCCTTTACCTGATCAGGACGACAAAATAAATGTGCATCGTCTTGTGTAAATCCACGAACGCGAGTCAATCCATGTAATTCACCAGACTGCTCATATCTGTATACTGTTCCAAATTCCGCAAATCGGACAGGTAAATCCTTGTACGAACGAGGTTTCGTTTTATAAATTTCACAGTGATGCGGACAGTTCATCGGCTTTAAAAAGAATTCTTCTCCTTCTACAGGAGTTTTTATCGGTTGAAAAGCATCTTCACCATATTTCTCGTAATGACCTGAAGTCACATACAACTGCTTGTGTCCAATATGTGGTGTAACCACGGGTTCGTAGCCAGCTTTCAGCTGTGCCCTCTGCAAGAAGTCCATTAACTTTTGACGCAATGCGGCACCCTTAGGCAACCATAAAGGCAAACCCATTCCAACCTTTTCAGAGAAAGCAAATAGCTCTAATTCCTTCCCTAATTTACGATGATCCCTCTTTTTTGCCTCTTCTATAAACTTTAGATAATCAGCTAATTCAGATGCTTTAGAAAAAGTAACTCCATAAATACGCGTCAACTGCTTTCTAGACTCGTCTCCACGCCAGTATGCTCCAGCAACATTGGTTAGCTTAATCGCCTTTATAAATCCTGTATTCGGAATATGAGGCCCGCGGCACAAGTCTGTAAAATCACCCTGCGAATAAAACGTGATTTTGCCATCTTCTAAATCCTTGATCAAATCAAGCTTATACTCGTCTGCTTTTTCGGTAAAATAGGCCAAAGCGTCTGCTTTAGAAACATCCTTACGCTCGAACACTTCCTTACGTTTAGCCAGCTCCAACATCTTATCTTCAATCTGTTTAAATTCATCCGAAGAAAACTCTCTATCACCAAAATCCACATCATAGTAAAATCCGGTTTCTATAGCTGGACCAATCCCCAATTTAACCCCTGGATATAATGCTTCTAAGGCTTCAGCCATTAAATGTGCTGAGGAATGCCAAAAGGTAGATTTACCTTTTTCATCGTTCCAAGTCAGTAATTTAAGAGTGGAATCCTGTTCAATGGGACGGGAAGCATCCCATACTTCGCCATTAACTTCGGCGGCTAATACATTTCTGGCTAACCCCTCAGAAATGGACAACGCTACTTGAGCGGCTGATGTTCCTTTTTCATATTCTCTAACGGAACCATCAGGTAATGTAATTTTAATCATTTACAAGCATGATTATATGTTTAATAAAATGTAGAAGTTGACAGGACAACATATACGACTATGTAGTTTCACCCCAACACCCTTCAATGAATTATCACAAAGATACCTAAACTTCAGCAACAAAAAAAGTCTTTCGGCCAATAGCCAATTACCTTGACAATCGGGCCATCTAGACACGCCATACCCTAGGCATTAGCTCCCCTCACTTTCATGCTCACCTTTTTTTCGTTCTTCGTCGTTCCACGCATTCTGTAGGGTACGATTATCATTTAACATGTCACCCAATATTTCACTCTCGAGGTCCCGTATAGTTTCCTGCACGATCTGAATATATTCTGATCCTGCATTTCTCGCTCTCGCTAATTTATAAAGTGCTTTATCCTCCAATTTTGAAAATTTTTGTGCGGCCCTAAACACAGAATATTTCCGATAACCAAGATCCGTCATCACATCCACCCCCATACGGAGTGCGATGTCGGTGCCGACACGATACACACGATCCACATCACTCTCAATCAGATCATACGCGATATTTCGAGTATTCGCGATAGCGACAATCTTAAGGTGGCTGAAATGCTTCTTAACCATATTCACCAATTTCATGTGATCCTCGTCATTATCGAACGCACTGACGATTACCTTCGCATTTGCTGCGCCGGCTGACTTTAATAAATCTAACCGTGTAGGATCACCGTAATACACCTTAAAACCATATTTACGAAGCATATCTACGCGATCTCCATTATAATCCAAAATGGTAGTCTCTACTTTATTCAAGTGCAAAAATCTGGCAACTATAGTCCCTACCTGACCAAATCCAGCAATAATAACCTTATTATTTTCATTTACTTCATCAAAGTCATCGTCCTTCTCTTCAACTGGATTAGCAAGTCTATCAATCTTAGGCAATAAAAATCGATCAGCTATCAAAAGTAATACAGGCGAAATTGCCATACTTACTGCAACGACAGCCACCATGATATTGATTGTTTCCGCGCTAAGTAACTTCAACTGACCGAGGATACTGAACAATACAAAAGCAAACTCCCCCATCTGCGCTAATGAAACCGCAAAAATAATGCGTTGGTCCATCTTCAATTTGAAAACAACCGCAAGAAAATAAAGTACCACAATCTTAGCCAACATAAATATCGTGACCCAAAGAGAAATAGCATGGGCTTCCTGCCATACAAAATACACATTGATTGAGGCACCTACGGAGATGAAAAATATTCCAAGCAGCAACCCCTTGAAAGGTTCAAGATCACTTTCCAGCTCATGTTTGAACTCACTATTGGCTAACACTACGCCTGCAAGAAAAGCTCCTAAAGCTGGACTAAGGCCCACCTTCTGCATAATAAATGCGATTAGCACAACCAACAGTAACGCTCCTACCAAAAACAATTCACGCATTCCAGTACGCGTGACAACGCGCAATATAGGACTTACGATATACTTCCCTATAAAGACAACCGCGGCCACCGCTCCAATCAAAGATACAGCCTTTGCTAAACCACTAATATCTGTCAACCAGGTATCCTCATGCATGACAACTCCAGCATCTATGGCCAAGAGAGGCAAAATGGCCAAAATAGGTATTACGGCGATATCTTGAAATAATAGTACAGAAAACGAACTCTTACCAGCCACAGTTTGCAACCATCCTTTCTCACCAAGGGATTGCATAACAATTGCTGTGGAAGATAGAGCTAACGTCATCCCCAAAACTGCCCCCTCTTTGAACGTAAATCCCATCATAACACAAATAGCACCAATAATCACTGCCGATAATAGCACCTGCAACCCTCCCATACCTAATATAGGTATCCGCAATTTCCATAACGTTGAGGGATCCAGCTCTAATCCAATCAAAAATAACATCATAACAACGCCAAACTCCGCAACATGCATAACATCCTTGGCGCCACTGCCTACCCACTGCAATACCGAAGGCCCAATAATCACACCGGCTATAAGATACCCCAACACCGACCCCAGCCCTAAACGTTTAGCAATAGGGACAAAGACAATAGCCGAACCCAAATAGGCAATGATTTGGAATAAAAAAGTTGAATCCATTAGCGATGATCGGATAAGTAGTTTGAATAGAGCATTTCTTTTAGAAGAGAGAGGTCATAAAGGCCAAGTTTTAACAATCGAATATGTTCTACAGCCCGCTCAATATCCCCCTTCAACGTATCTATACCATGTGTAAAGGCACCATCTATCACATACGGTGGAAGGTATTCCATGTGACACAATATAGCAGTCTGCTTATAGGGTAGCAAGAAATCGGGCAATGGATATCCATGATGTCCATCGGTTTGATAGGATGCAATAGTAGCACCTGTTGTGACCATGTTAAAGATTAATTTTCCTTTTAGCGCCCCCCCTTTTGTTCCATATGCCCAATCGTGCAAGAGTACCAGATCAATCCATTGCTTGATAATTGGTGGGGCCGAGTACCAATAAATAGGATGCAACCAAATGATAATATCGTGACGCTCCAAAGCCGCTTGTTCCACCTTCACAGGGATGTCAAAATCCGGATAGAGTTCGTACAAATCTCGAACGGAAACTCCATCCATCTCCCGCAAACGCTTCACCAATCTTTTATTGACAACCGATTGTTCCAATGTAGGATGTGCAAACAGCACCAAGACCTTCAGCATAAATGACACAAATTGTTTGATACAAAAGTGTAAAAATTTACGCTTTAATCATGGTTAGAAAAAAAATAAAGCTTCATGACTTAAACATATCAATTTTGCCCCCCTAAAGACACCTTTTACTTCGATATTCTTCTCGATATTAAAATATACCCTGATTTTACGACATTTTTCTCCCCGCTTTTATAAGCGCTCACCGTATAGAAATAAGTCATATCTTCAATACCTTCGGCTTGCCAATCATTTCGATAATCTTCGGAGGAAAACACTTCCTTGCCCGCCCTTGTCCAGACAGTCAGTGAAATTCGGTCATAATAACCGGTCCCCATAACGACAAATTCATCGTTCATTCCATCGTCATTCGGTGTAAAGACATTGGGGACAAAAAAGCCCGAAACAGTTATGTTTACCACAGCTTCGTTCGTCCAATTACCTAATACATCCCTAACTTGATAGACAAAACTGTCCTTGCCTGAAAACCGATTTTGGGGCCTGTAAATTACATGCCCATTCTCTAACCGTAACATGCCATCCTTAGGCCCAGCGACGATTCGGATGGAATGAATATCCAGTTCGGCATCCCCATCGGACTTGTCATTATTCAGTATTGGGATGGACAAATCGGAACCCACCTGACCTACAATGTAATCATCATAGGCCGCAGGTGTTCTCTTAATGACTTTTATAGTCACGAGCGTCGGAGCGACTTGGGCTCCCTTTTCATCTTTTACAGTATAAGTCAACTCGTCTACGCCATCGAAATCCGCTTGAGGTTGATAAACCAGGTTACCATTTATATCAAACCAAGCTTCTCCATATTTTGGAAGCTTTTCAAGTTTCAATGTAGACAGTACTAAAGCCGCCCCGTCAAACTTATCATTGAAGAGCACATCTACTGTTGCCTTTACTCGCTGTTTGGTCACTACTAAATCGGAGACACCCACCGGAACGCTAGAAATAGCTTCCGTCCACCTCATACCACTGTGCACAGCAATATTGTTACACCCAACACTACACTCCTGCTCCGCGCCCTGAGGGGCCTTTATACTAACATCTTCAGAAGTGGCATCAGGATCAATTACATCGGCGCTACGCACAATTGTAGCCCTTGCCACTATCCTATCTGAAACAGGTGCACCCTGCGGCACTACAGCCTTTATTTCAAGCAACAAATCCTGGTTGCTCAACAGGTCCAACCAACAACTGTAGTAATTTCCCGTTCCTGACGCATGTCCACTATCAAATTGGAGTCCTCCCCCAGTCAAACTTAAAATTTCAAATCCTACAGGAAGTAAAAAGTCAAATGTCGCCCGCGCAACCTTTGAAGGTCCATTGTTTCTCACCTTGACCAGATAAGTGACCTCATCTCCTGCAACCGCAGATCCGACTAGATGATCAATAGAGACAATCTCTAGATCGGCCACCTTTACAGTCAGCGATAGATCTGCGATGTAAGTAGACTGTATAGCGTATGACCAAGTATCCATTGATTTCTCATTACCAAAGCTATAATTGCCATAATCTGTATTCGTATTACGATTAGCTGTTTGATTTCTATAGGTGCCCCATATGTGTCCATTCACACGACTGCTCACCCCAAAAAGGTTTATAGATGGTTTACTATTTTCAGACTCCTTCCCCAACTGTATGTCTCGATCATCCCAATACACTAAATCTGACTCCACCTCATCCATATCTAGTGCCAATCGTTCTAAAAGAATCCCATTTGGATTAATTTCCATATCAAGATATGGAAAATGTACCTCCCCCTCTAGAAGCGAAATTTTCACGTTCACCTCCTGTTGCTCACTCGGTGGGAGTCGATTTCCTTCGTCATCTTTTCCATCCCAATATATTTCGTTAAAACCAGAAGTCGCCCGATAGGTATAATCCGCTATTGGTTTTCCCTGTTCTCCTAGTCTCTCTACAGAGACACGATACATCCCCGCGTGATTTGTATAAAAACGTAGATATGCCCCTTTAGCGCCAATAAAACCCTCAGTCCCTTCAACCCCTACAATACTTACTCGTTCGATAACTGGACGTGGTCGTTGATTTATAAGCCAAGTATGATGATCGGGGATAGCTCCAATAGCTTCTGCAGGCATATCAAAATTAGGCTTCACATACCACATTTTATGCGTGACTACCCCCCCCCTATCTGCTTCTCTTGGGTCATGAACCACTGGGCTCCCAACTTGTGGCACATAATCCAAACTCTTGTAAAGCGGGCCTCCTTTCAAATTCAAAAAACCACTATTATTGACAAACGAGGTAAATGCAATGCCATTGCTTCCATTTGCATCCACACGGTAGGTGTAACCATCATTTGTTAACACATAATACCTCCCGTAGAAAGCTCCCTCCCGATTGTCCATCTGTCCGCTATTTAGATGTAAGTTTAACACATTAGTATAAACTCTTCCGCCAACCCATGCATTGTCTTCTCGATTTCGAACGGAAACATCCCATGCAGCTATACAAGCATCCCCCGTCTGCATCCAGTTATCATCTGCTGCTATCGCAGGTATATTGGGATCACCATATCTTTCAGTATGCTCACCTATGGGTGAAATAAATTCGACCTTCCACACACCTGTCTCCATGACTTGAATTTCAAACGGTGTATAGCCTAACCTTGGTCCATCGAGCTCAGCTTTACGTGTTCCATCTCCACGGTTCATGATTCGCCCAACATTGCTACGGTTGGTAAGATACTGCTTACCTAAAGGACTTGTAAGTCGTATTCTACCATCTTCAATATTTTGTGCACTAGAAGCAGTCGCAATTATCTCCCCCTCTACGGCATAAACATAGTGGGTTCCTAACGTAAAAAAAGGAAAACTGGAGCTTCCTTGCTCCTTTTCATTTCGTGAAATTAAGTACGCGCGATTGCCTTTCACCCCATTGGGGTAAAGATCCTTTGACCCATCTGCCCACAAAAATATAGGCCAAAAGGTCATAAGCACGTGCAAAAACAATGGAAAATATCCTTTGCTTTTCATATACAGGTAGATTTTAGTAATGGGTACTAATTAGGTTAAATATAAGATTTAATAAATTAAGTTAATCATGAAAAAATATTATATTCTCTAATTAACCGTATCTATCTGTCTATCATTTGTAAATATTTTCATCACTTTCACATAGCACTTCAAGATAGGCGGATAAGTAGGAAAAAATCCATACCTTTGCAGTCTTAATTGAAAAAGATGTCACGACAAGTTCCCGAAGACGGCCGACTTCTACCGTTAATGGAAGAATTTTACACAATCCAAGGAGAAGGATATCACACTGGAAAAGCAGCTTATTTCATACGTTTAGGTGGTTGTGATGTAGGATGCCATTGGTGTGATGTAAAGGAAAGCTGGGATGCGGATATACACCCGCTGACAACGTCAGATACCATTGTGGAGCACGCACAAGCTCATCCTGCCAGGACAGTAGTAGTAACTGGCGGCGAACCTCTTATTTACAACCTAGACTATCTGACCCAGAAACTTAAGGAACAGGAAATTAGCACATTTCTTGAAACATCGGGAGCTTATCCTCTAACTGGAGATTGGGATTGGATATGCCTTTCTCCCAAAAAATTCAAAGCCCCCCGTCCGGATGTACTGGCGGCAGCTGGCGAACTCAAAGTCATCATTTTTAACAACAGTGATTTTAAATGGGCAGAAGAGCATGCGGCACTTGTGGGAAGCTCTTGCAAACTCTACCTCCAACCGGAATGGTCTAAGGTCTCAGAGGTTACCCCTCTCATTGTGCAGTACGTAAAGGAAAATCCTCGATGGGAAATTTCGCTCCAAACTCACAAATACCTCAACATTCCATAATCTTCTTTTTTATTAAAATAAAAGCACATTGGGGCTTCATTTATTTGGACACGCTTTGTCTTCAAACAATTTTTTTTATTTCCTAGAAGAATTGTAGCCCCACTATTATACGAAGAGCGGGACTTCCTTCTCAATAACAAGGAGCTATAATCTTCAGATTCCAACACAAAAAAAGCCCTTCGATAAAATATCGAAGGGCTTTTTTTAAGCTTTTTTAAAGCTTATGCTTTATCTTCCACAGGAATCACAGAAACATAAGATTTATTATTTGCTTTTTTACGAAAAACAACTTTCCCATCTACTAAAGCAAATAATGTATGATCTCTACCGATACCTACGTTTAAATCTGGGTTGTGCTGAGTACCACGTTGGCGAACGATAATGTTACCAGCGATTGCTTCCTGACCACCGAAAATTTTAACGCCTAGACGTTTGCTATGTGACTCACGACCGTTCTTCGAACTACCCGCTCCTTTTTTATGTGCCATTTTTTATCTTAATTTAAGACGATTGTCTGATTAAAAATTCAATTATAATGTAATACCAGTAATCTGGATTTTAGTGAACTGCTGACGGTGTCCGTTTTTCTTTTTATAACCCTTACGGCGTTTTTTCTTGAAAACAATCACTTTATCACCTTTCAAATGAGACAAAATTTTAGCTGAAACCTTAGCACCTTCTACACTTGGAGTACCAATGGAGAATTTACCACCATTTTCTGCTAACAATACATTGTCAAATTCAATACTAGCGCCTTCATCTCCTTGTAAACGGTGCACAAAAAGATATTGGTCTTTTGCAACCTTGAATTGCTGTCCTGCTATATTTACTATTGCGTACATTGTTAATAAATTAATTTACTTGTTTCTATTTAATGAACCGCAAAATTATAAACTTTTTATCAATATTCAAAATACTATTCGAAATTTTTCACTACCAAACACCGACCCGATTTACAGGCGCTATATACTTTTTTGCAGAGGGCTGAATATTAAACGCTTGATAAAATGACTCCATATTATACAACGGGCCATTGACCCTAAATTCTTCCGGGCTATGCGGGTCGGTCTTCAACCTTAGGAGCATAGTCTCATCGCGAGTCTTGATTCGCCAAACTTGAGCAAAGCTCAGAAAAAAACGTTGGTCAGGAGTAAATCCATCAATCCTATCATTTGCCTTCCCTTGCCTGGTCAATTTAAATGCATCATAAGCTATACTAAGCCCACCGATGTCAGCCAAATTTTCACCCAACGTCAATTCACCGTTTACATGTTGATCGTCCAATAATACAAACCCATTATATAAATCCACGACCTTTTTTGCTTTCAGGTTGAATTGCCTCGCATCCGCAGCGGTCCACCAATCGTTCAAATTTCCTTCCTTATCGTACTGTCTACCTTGATCGTCAAATCCATGGGTCATCTCATGTCCAATGACCGCCCCTATCGCCCCGTAATTGATTGCGTCATCGGCATTAAAGTCAAAAAAGGGAAACTGCAGTATCCCCGCCGGAAACACAATTTCATTATAAGGTGGGTTATAGTAGGCATTGACAGTCGGTGGCGTCATCAACCACTCGGCTTTATCTACCGGTTTTCCCATTTTATTCACCATTTCCTTATAGGCATGACGCGAAGCAGATTGAAGATTCGCGTAATAGGTATCTCGCCCAATAACCACATCGTCATAATTTTTCCACTTATCTGGATATCCAATCTTTTTAGTAACGGCTTCTAACTTCTCGATGGCTTTCTTTTTAGTTTCAGGGGTCATCCAATCCAATTGTTCTATGCGCAACTGATATGTTTTTTGCAAATTGTCTACCAATACCATCATCCTTTCTTTCGCCTCTGCCTTAAAATATTTCCTGGCATATAATTTACCAATCAACTCGCCTAGATTATCATCAGCAGCATTCACCATCAATTTCCACCGTTCTTTCTGCGATTGTTGACCATTCAGGGTGCGACCATAAAAATCAAATCTCGCCCTCCTAAAATCCTTTGACAGTGCACTAGCCGCTCCATTCAAAACATCCAATTTCAACTTCTTTCTCCAGATATCAAGCGACTCAGAGATAAGCATACGATCTAGTGCCATATAGTATTTGGGCTGTTGAACCAAAATCGTATCGGTCGTCACTAGTAGTTTCTCCAAGATATCTTTCCAATTCAAGTTAATCGTCTGTGTTTGGAATTCAGCTATAGAATATTTATTATAGTTCTTAATAGGGTCACGAAGTTCAACCGGGCTAAGATGTGACTTAGCTATTGTGGTCTCTAATTGGATAATTTGGTCAGCAGACTCTTTTGCCAACACCCCCTCCCCATTTAAGGTAAAAAGCTGGACTATATAATCATGATAAGCCGAGCGTATTTTTTTTGACTTTTCATCATTTTCTAAATAGTAACCTGCATCGGGTAAATTCAGCCCCCCTTGAATGAAAGTTAACGCATTTTTTGTAGATATCCGATCATCTGAGGCTATATAGAAATGAAATAAATCTCCATGTCCTTCCTTAAATCCACTAGCACAGAAAGCGACAAGTTCCTGCACATTCTTTAGGGAATCAATCTTTTCAATCTGAGATTTTATAGGCGTTATTCCCAATTTTTCGATTGTCAGGGTATCCATACCGCTAGCATAAAAATCACCCACTTTCTGTTCATCAGATTTATCCTTGTGACGCTCTTTTGCCACCTCCATAAGAATTCCGTGTAGTTTGGCCGTATTTTCATCCTGCAAGAGATAGAACGAACCCCAACCAGTCTCGGAAGCGGGGATATCCGTTTCTTTTAACCATTTCCCGTTAGCATACCGAAAGAAATCGTCACCAGGACTAATAGTAGTATCCATACCACTTAAATCCAAAAAAGAAATCCGTGCACCCGAAGAAGAATCGTTGCTATTAGACTGACAGCCCCCTAGCACAACAAGTGCGGGTAGCATTGCCCACCATGTATATTTTGTCATCATAATTAGTGATTTGATAAATTAAAGTTAGTGATTATTAACGATTTGCTTAGCAAGTAGACTTTCCACCATAGTTAAAATGCTATAAAGTGGATAAAAGTTTTGCAATTCCACTAGAAGATGCTATTTTTGTGACTCCAAAACGGAGAGGTGTCAGAGTGGTCGATCGAGCACGCTTGGAAAGCGTGTGTACTTAACGGTACCGCGGGTTCGAATCCCGCCCTCTCCGCAGAAAAGAAACTCCTTCAAACAACATTAAAGGGGTTTCTTTTTATTTTAATAACCATATTATACCCCCCTACAAATAACGGTAAATATAGAATCGATTGCAGGCAATGTACTGGGGTTGTTTAATATCTAAAAACCTCCCTTATACTATGCTCCGCATAACCTGCGCTCGCCGTCATTCCCTTACCTCCAATGCATGTCCGGATATGGATTCTGTCATCGATATCGTATTCCAATATGTGGTCTTTGTGCTGCGAATAAAATCCGGCCCAACTCGTCGCAATCTGCCGAACGTCGAATGAAACGATTCGCTCTGCTTCCTGCAGCATTAACTCGTTGATATACGAATCTAACGAAAACCCTAAATCGTCGAAATTTGTCCCAGCAGCATATTCGTGTGAATCTCCAATAATGATACTGCCATCGGGCGCCATCTTAAACAAGATATGAATTCCATATTTGCGAAGTTCCTCATAATGGGCCGGGGTCTTCAGTTTTTCAAATGACGGGCAGTTGTCCTCAAAACTTTCATATCTACGTATCGTCAAGCCAGTCAATATATTTCCTTCAAGGCCAATGTTTTTGAGCGACACAGTCCGCATCATCTGCAACTTACTGATAACCTGACCACTAGTCTCAAACAATTCTTTAAAAAGTAATTTAAACTCATATCCATTACAGACCACAGCTTTGTCCGCCTCAAAGCGCCGGCCATCACTCACGACGACTTCTACGCCAGCATCCTTGCTCGCGCACTCTATGACCGGACTGTCATAAAACAAGCTATATCCTTTAAATTTAAATTTCAAATATTCTTGGAGCCGGCGAATCATGACCCCTGGCTCCACACTGACCTCTTGTCCAAAAAATAGCGCTTCCTTGGCATAAGAGCCCCTCACAGCGGTATACTTTTGCTGTATCTGGGCAGCTGTCAACAGCTCTTGACTGTAGCCTACATGATCATAATGACACTTCAATTCATGTAGCAACTGGACTTCATCATCATCTGAGGCGATGTAGACGCTCCCATTCTGCCGCACCGAAATATCAAATTCACGTTGGATTGCATCATATATCTCTAATCCTCTCACACCATAGTCAAACCACTGCCCCGACATGCCAGATGGCACGACCTGACCAAAATTCCGAATGGTAGATCCGACCGGAAAGTTGTCTTTTTCTAACTGCAGGACTTCTTTGCCCAATTTTAACGCATGGTAGGCATGGAAAGTACCGAGTATCCCTCCACCGATGATTACCAAGTCATATTTGTGTTGTTTCATTTTTTATTTTTTACTTGTTATGGATTTTAGGCTCCAGTGGCTTGCAATTGTCTTCCTGAATCCAGCGCATCCGAAGGCCTTACTGTGTTTCTATTACGCTTTGATATCGTTTTATTTACAAAATACATCAGGGAAGCAACAGCACATACAGCTCCTAGTATCGATATTATATACACCAACTGACTAAAATAAATAGCCCAGCTTATCTTAATAGGTCCGGTTTCTTTAAGTATTAAGATAGAAAAACTCCCTAAATAACCAATGGAGTCCGCCAGGTACATCACAAATCCGACATTCCCCTTAACATTGAAATTGGCAATCATACGCTCAAAGAAAATAGCATTGTACGGGATGTAGGCCATATAGAGCCCCAGTCCCACCAAGGTCATCCAGGTGATACCGTCAATCAGATTTCTATCAAAACAATATGTCGCAGTGCCACAGGTAACAAATCCAATTAAGATCATAACATGTATCCATGAAAATGCCTTCAAGTTGTCTTTCACCAAAATCAACAGACTCATCAATGCCAGGACAATGACAGCAATAATTGCGTCAACTTTAGTATAAATATGATTGTCCTTAACGTGTAGATGCTGCCAAATCTCGACTTCAAAGTTATCACGCACATCCCGTAGCACTGTCAACATGACGTAAATGACTATCGTAATCAGAATTCCTGGTAAAAACCGCATCATAAAGCTTCTACGCTGGCTTCGATCCATAGGCGTTCGTATTGTCCTCAACCGCTGATCTTCTGCACTTGGCGGTGGGATCATCTCCAGACACAGGACACTGATCAAAAAGGGCACGAGGAACACCAAGCCTGTAAAAAAGGGCATCCAAAACTCACTGATATGAAAAATATCAATCAATGTTCGCCCCACTGTCTTTACAAAACCCGATGCAAATATCAAACTAACTGACATCACAGCCCCCATGAACTCGGTACCCTTTCGCCCTTCCAGATAACTAAAAACCAGTCCCCATATCATCCCAAGGGGAAATCCATTGATGATCAGGCACACTACATTATAAGGAGCAGGGATAACCGCAAAGCCCAGAAGCCCCAACCAGGATATCCCGATTAAAACGAGGAGATACTTGGCTCTGCTCTCACTTTTGGATTCTGATATAAACCGAATACCATAAAACTTGCTGCACATATACCCGACCATCTGCAACATCACCAACCATACCTTATAGTCAATTCCCCACAGCTCAGCCTCGTCAAAAACACCTGCCGCGAACGATTTGCGGAAGGCATACATACTGGTATAGCAGCAGAATGCCGCTAATGCTGCAAATATCGAAACTTGTGTACAGCTCCATCTTGCTGCCTTAGTCCGTAATGAAACCAACGATATCATAGCCGCCCCCCTAACGAACGATGGATAAAACCTCTTCGATGTGATCCACAATATGCGTCGGGCCATAGGTAGCAAGCTCGTCCCTCGTAACCGCCCCGGTAGTCACTCCTATTATGTATTTACATTGCGCTCGATGTCCTTCATTAATATCCACCTCTGTATCCCCTACTTTGGCAACCTCACTAGCATCGGTAATACCAAATTGTCGCATCATCTTCTCTATCATGTAGGGATATGGCCGCCCCGCTTCTACCTCATCGCTCGCGACTAGTATATCAATCTTGTCATTCCAGTCCAACCGATCGACAATCAGCTGCGCTATATCCCGCGAAAATCCAGTGTCAAGACCTATGAACACCCCTTCCTCTCGCAGTATCTTAAACGTATCTTCTACACCTGCCAAGGGAGTGATATCTTTAGATTCACGGTAGAATATAAGCATCTCCTCTACAAAAGCGGTATGAATACGGTCGATTAGCGTGGGGGTAATTGCATCCACATCACGCTCTAATTTTTCCAGCATCATGCGAATCGCTACCGGCTTTTGATAGCCCATGATCGGACTGACGTCTTCAACGCGCGTTTGATAACCATACAATTGCATAGCTTTTGTAAACGCAGCTCCTACATAATTCCCATCTTTAACCGTCGTGCCGGCCATATCGAATACGACTAACTTAATGGACATTGTTCTTGTTGTTTTAAGGGTTTATTAAACTTATAGTCTCCCATATCTCTTCTTGACACAGAAATCTACATTTCAAAAATAAAACCCTAACATTAAGTTAGGAACAAGCAAATATTAAGTATTTGTAAACAAATAAAAATATCAACAGCAACAACTAAAGACGACAAACAAGCTAATTATATGCACTTTAAAGATAAAAAAACTCTTTTAATATTTACAAAAAGAGATTACTACAGAAACTAAAGTTAAACATTATTAAACAAAAAAATGCATCATTCATAAGAAAAACGATGCATTTAGAGGACAACATTAATGGATATCTAGTCCTTCAAGCTGAAACAATAAACATTGCCCGCAAAATCGGCGATATATACATTGCCGTCAGCGAGGGTAGTCTCTGCAAGAATAGGTGCACCGACATTGACCTTATCTAATAGTTTCCCTTCCAAATTCAACACATAGAAATATCCATCCGAAGCGCCAAAAAATAGTTTCTGCCCTTGCTGCACGACTCCCGATTCGACAGTACCGACCAACTTATGCAAATCCGGCGTCGTATATGACGAAGTATAGATCAATGCTTCGCCTGTTTCAAAAGCCCAACGCTCTTCAAACGTATTTTTGTCATAACTCTTCACTCCACCCAGAGAGGTCGGCATAATAATCTGATTGCCGCTCAATAATGGAGAGGCCATCACCTTGAAATCATCTTCGTATATTTTCTTATGGATGACATCTCCCGACTTCTCATTCAATAGAAATAATCCATTCAGCCCAGACACATATAGCCCCTTATCGTCAGCGCTGGCTCCGCTACTTCTGAACCTCACACCATCGTCATTCTTTTTCCAACGCAATTCACCCGTTTTACGGTCGTGCACAAACAAGGCATTCCAATTCGCGCCTGTTACAAGATGGTCTGCTGTAGCCAGCATCTCACCTGGCATGCCCTCCCCTCCGTTCCAATCTTTATTTTGCCACAAAAGCTCCCCATCCGTCACCCTTAGAGCGGATAAATAATTGCCGGCGCCGGTATAATAATAGCCATCACGCACAACACCAGCTGTCACATAAGCCGGCAACTTGCCAGCACTCAGGTCTTTGGTCCAGATGAGCTTACCATCAGCTTCATTAAGTGCATATACTACTCCCCCCGCATCTGTGGCCAATACAACGCCATCACTATATCGCAATTTTTGTTTGATTGAATTTTTAGTGCTAAATTCCCAAAGAACCCTACCATCAGCCTTGCCTAAAGTCGCTATCTTTCCTTTCCCACTACCGCTATCATCTATGGTCGCGACAAATACACGGCTTCCTTGGACCAATGGAGATACTTTCCAGATATTCGCACCTATATTGGTAGACCAAGATAGACGAAGATGAGCACTTGGCGATGTCTGAGCTTCAAATTGACTTCTCTTTAATACCTGGTGACCATCTTTGTAGTTAACTTCCAGCATAAGTTCAAAATTTCGCTTGACATCCGAAGGCAGAGCTACTGCACCTCTCCAATTCCAATCACTTTTTGGAGATAACACACAAGTATTCATACGCTTACCTTTTTCGTCAGAAATCACAGCGCCCACCGACACAACCTCACGCTCGCTGTCATAAATGTTGGCACTGATATTTAGCTTTTTATTCTCGATAAAGCATACATCGCTATTCTTCGGATAGATCAATTCAATATGATCCTTCAAATTAGGATACTTAGGTGATACCTGTCTAACACCATTCTTATCGACGTCAATCACCATAAACTGTCCGACGGAATGATCTATTCCCCCTTTATTGGGTGCATTTGTCGAAATGACCAATACGTCTGATGATTGTCCAAACACGTAATTATTATGCCAGTGGCCATACAGATATGCTTTTAGATTGTACTGCCTCAAATCAATGGACTGCGTCTTACCTTTCATAATGAAATCTTTACCCACAATCAGATCATGATTGATAAAGATCAGTGGTTTGCTCTTATCCTTTAAAGCCAGATCTTTTTTGAGCCAAGAGATCACCTGATCTTGCATGTAACGGGGAGCATAGTCCCCACTCGGCATTGGTGTCACCACGAAATGGGCCGGCCCCGCGTCAAATGAGTAATAAACAGGTCCAAATAGATCTTCAAATAATTTCTCCCCATATTCACCTTTGACCAGGTCGTGATTTCCAACGGTGTAGTAAGTAGCACGTCCCATCAAGTCCGAATTAACTTGTCGCGCATGGAATTGCATCCCTGGTTCGTAACAGATATCACCGGTATGCATAATCAAAGAAGCCTGCTGATGCTGCGCATAATTACGAATATTATCAATCCAACTTCCGTACAGAGGCGTCTCGGTATCTGTCACTTGAATAAAACGAAGAAAATCCGGCTGCTGACTTTCGTCTTTGACCATGCCAAAATCAAAAACTTCCTGTTTCTGATCTATTCTGAGATAATGTGTCGTGCTGCTTTTGTAACCGGAAGGGACGGTCACAAATAAAAACCGGGCATCTGGATGGGTCGGGATACTAAATTGCCCTTTCGTATCTGTCTGCACAACGTCATACCCGTTAGATACAACAATACCTGGCAGGCCGACCTCTTGGGGGTCTATCTTCTTGTTGCCATTGCCATCGAGATATACTTGCCCTTTGAACTGTGCGAATACAGAGTTGCAAAGCAGGAATGTACCGAAAAATAGCAGTCTTTTCATATATAAGTTTAATATTTATTAACAATGTATACCAAAAATAAAGGTATTGGGAGAATTTAAAAACAATAATCCTATCGTATCCAAAAAGATACTTAAAGAGGAAATGGCCTGACATTATCAGCGTCCGGCCATTTCCCCAAAAGAATGATCTCCGTGATTACCAATAAATAGTCTGGATCAGATGGCTTCCATCTAAGACCAACTCGCTATTAGCCACAGGATAGTAGTAATGCTTAGGGCTATCAAATCTTCTAACTTTATCTCGTGCGGCTGTAAACATGATATGACCGCTATTCCCATTCTGCAGATAGATGGATGTATTATTACCATTGTCATCTTTCAGATAGTACAGCGAGATAGCCTTCAGTTCCTCAGGGGTCAGGTGCTTAATAGGGTCGGTAGCTTTAGAGGATTCCAGAATGGCAATATCGACTTTACCATCACCGGTCACGTCCATAAGCCCCAATGCTTTGACATACATTCCCTGCTGATGATCCGCAAGATGCTCTCCAACTTCCCATCTAAATACATCAGATTGGCGCTGTCCTTCACATGCTAGTTCGATACGTCGCTCTCTCCGTATTTCCAATATCAACCCGACATTGCTTCCGGTCACATTGTTATAGTAGGCCTGTAAAGTAGGATCAACCGGGGCCCCCAACTCCATTTTTGGCATGCCCACACGTGTGCGCAATAGATTGACAGACTTATCCAAATCGGCTTGACTGATCAAGGTCCCAAGCTCCGCCTTGGCTTCGGCAAAGATCAGAAGCACCTCCGCATATCGAAATACAAAAGCATCCGTATATGCAGACTCCCATGCGATCATCTCTGAGACTTCGGGATAGAATTTAATCTGATTGTATCCGCCTAAAGTCGGTTTCAGACGGTGGGGAGCAGCAGTACCAACAGCTTGAAAACCGGGTTTCATAAACGTTTGTCCAAAACGCGGATCGCGATTTACAAATACCTCATCAATATTTTTGGTCTTAAAATTTGGTTGATCGGTAAATCGACTTCCATCCTCCATCAGGTAGCTTTCCATCAAATTCTGACTTAAGGCCCACTCGTAATCCAGCACGGTATGCGCATTGCGCATTCTACCTAAGTCTTTGTCGTAGTCAATGAATAAAATAGTCTCGGGATTGGCCTGAAGATTCTGACTGATAAACAATTCGCGATAGGCCCTATCTACGCCTCCGGCTGTACTAATTTGAAATCCACCTTCCTTTATAATCTTATCAGATGCAGATACCGCTTTTTCCAAAAACCCGTTAGCACTTGCTTTCAGGCCTAAATAATCGTGATATTTGCGGTAGGTACCCTCTTGCAATGCAAATTGGGCCAATTGTGCTAATGCAGCCCATTTTGTAATAGTAGACTTGTGTCCGTCTGCTTTTACATGCTCGGCAGCATACTCGAGATCTGCCATGATAGAATCCACGACCAATGAGCGGCTATCCTGCTTCTTGTGCAAAAGCTCTGTATCCGAAGTTTCCATAGTACCGCTATACCAAGGGACGTCACTGTACTTATTGACTTTGTCGATATAAAAGCGAGCTCTGAAAAATTTCGCAATACCCACATAATGATTGACCTCTTCCGCTTTCACACCTTTCACCCGGCCATAGTTCTCCAGAAAGAAATTGATATTCCGCAGGGTCGTCCAACTCCATACCCTTGCGTTCTGCGAAGTGACTCCACCTCCCATTATCTCTTGGATCTCACTACCGGAATTGTGATGAGCCAAGTTATCTGATCCGATATCGGCAATAGGAGCGCTTAGTGATGTGTAAAAGCTATTCGTATAGGTTTTCAGATCTTCCACGCTGTTAAAAAAAACTTCGGGCGAAATAGTGGTGGTCGGATATCGATCCATAAAGTCGTCATTACAGCCCGTCATTATGGCCACTAAACCTAGTACAGCTATAGCGGTTTTCCATTTTCTATCTATATTTTGCATGATCATGTTCATGTTCGTCATATTAAAAATTAAAATTCAACCCAAACGAATAAGTCCTTTGAAATGGATACGCTGTCCGGTCACCTACGATCTCAGGATCCAAATAATCCATTAATTTGGTAAACTCAAATAGATTCTCCCCACTGGCAAATATCCGAACACGGTCGATGCCCCATCTGTCGGTCATCAATTTCGGAAGAGTGTAACCAACGGTGACATTCTTCACTCTTAGATAGCCCGCATTTTGCATATACTTGGTCTGTACCGCAGCCAATTCGATACCGCTTTGCTCGGCGACATATGATTTGGGCCTTGGCAGATAAGCATTGGGATTCTCAGGTGTCCAATGATCCAAGTTGAACTTGGTCAGACTGGCCCATGGCTGCGCATATATACCCCAGAAATAGTGGTCGCCACCTGGAGGGTAATAATTTCTTTTGCCTACCCCCTGTAAGAAGACACGAAGATCGATCCCATTCCACGAGGAATTCAGGTCAAGGCCATACGTGTGCCGTTGCTCCGAATTACCAATTACTTTGTAATCTCCATGATCGTCTAATGTCCACTCTCCCTTGTCAATTTTCTTGTCATCGTTGATATCTGCGAATTTTAAATCGCCAGGTTCCAATCCTCTTGTACCAGGATAAGACGTGACATTATTTTGATTGGCATGGGCCGCGATCTCTTCAGCTGACTGGAAGAAACCTAAAGTCGTCAAGCCCCACATTTCACCAATCCGTTGCCCAACATAGTAATCATTCAGGTTATTCTTCGGATTATCGAATTTTGTAATGTACGCACGACTATCTGCTAGATTAAATCGAGCTGCGAATGAAAAGGGCTTACTCGCAACCATAAACTCTTTATTGTAACCAAGTGTCAACTCCCATCCATTGGTCTTTAGGTCAGCTGCATTTGCCATGGGAACCCCAGTACCCAATACAATAGGTAATGTTCTTCCTGGGGTCAGCATATCTTTCGTATCGCGTCTATAGATATCAAAGGATCCAAAAAATTGGTTATTAAAGAGACCCACATCCACTCCAAAATTAGACTGTGTGATGGTCTCCCATGTCAATCTAGACGACACTAATCTCGGATTCGTCACGAATGGGGGTCGCACTCCGTCCAAAATAGCCCCTGTACCATTAGGCATTTGAGCAAAAAACGGATAATATTCATCCTTCAGATCTTGATTGGCTAATGAACCGTAAGATCCTCTCAACTTGAAATTAGACACTGTAGCTTTAAGCGGCTCGAAGAAATTCTCCTGTGAAACTACCCAAGCTCCGGAGACAGACGGGTTGAATGCAAAACGGTCTTTCTTAGGAAATCTAGAAGAACCATCATATCTCAAATTCGATTCAAAAATGTACTTATCTTTATAGGAATAGTTTAGCCTCGCAAATGCCCCTCTCACGGCCCATGCATAATCATCTGCAGTCGGCCGGATCAAATCTCCTGTAGCAAGCTCAATTGTCGGTAAAGAATTGGAGATTAATTTGCTGCCCGCAGCAGAGAAAGACTCATAAATCCGCTCTTCTTGGTTAAACCCAAGCATAACCGAGAAATAATGGTCATTCAACGTTTTTTGAAACTGGGAATAGATATTATAGACATTGTACCGGGTCTCCTCACTGCCACTAGAGGCATAACTATTAAAGTTTTGACGTCTTATCTCGCCAGGACCAATACTATACTCTAACGGTAGCTGATAAAAGTGGGATTTACCAGAGGTTCTCCTGAATGTCGCATCTCCATTTAACGTCCAGACACCTTTTATCAGATCAATCTTAGCACCGAAACTACTCTGGAAATCATTCACACGTTTGATACTGCGTCCACCCTCTGCAACAGCTCCAATCATACTCGCCCCGGTCTCTGTGTAAGATCCATCGGGATTGTATACCGTATTGAGTGAAGGCTGACGATTCACATTGTGCCAATAAAGATACCCTTGGTCGATAGCTGATGGCTGATCGTACTTATCATTCGTATAGGTAGTATTGTTGGATAGTGTAAACCAGTCTGTAATTTTATAATCTCCCTTTGCTCTGAAATTGTACCGATCATACGTATCCGGGCTAATACGAAGCATTCCATTCTGTCTGTGATATTCACCGGAAAGATAAAAGGATGATTTTTCACCTTTTTGAGAGATACTGATGTTATTAGTATATGAGGGTTGCACATCCTTATATACTTCTTTGAACCAGTCGGTAGATCCTAGGTAGATATAGGCATTCGGATTCAGAGGATCCACTATAACCCGAGGTAAGGATGGATCGGCACTCAGCTGCTTGCCATACTCCAGCATCTTTTCGTCGTAGAGGCTGTACCAAGGGGCCGACATGATATTTCTATATTTCATGACCTGATAAGGATCATCCTCAATCTCTACAGATCTGGTAATTGCTTTTGCAGCAAAGATAGAATTGGCAGCAATCTTAATATCCTGGCTTGTCCCTGATTTGGTCGTTACCAACACTACTCCAAAAGCGGCTCTACTACCGTAGATAGCTGATGAGGCCGCATCTTTCAATACGGTCACGCTAGCGATGTCCATAGGATTCATTCGGTTCAGCTCGTCATTGGTCGCAGATATTCCATCTATTACAATCAGTGGACTTCCACCTGACAAGGAGGTATATCCCCTTACATTGATACCTGGCGAACTATTTGCACGACCGGATGTGGGGGTAATATTGAGATTGGCCATAGCACCTTGTAAACCTGTTCCTACATTGGTGATAGGCCGGCTATCCAAAAACTTCTCACTGATCTGATCAACTGCACCAGATAGATTCACCCTTCTCTGTGTACCGTATCCGACAACAATGACCTCATCCAAATGAGACTCTTCCACTTCCATACGAACATTGACTACGGACTGATTGCCTACTACTATTTCTTGATCCTTGTATCCCATAAAACGGAATAGCAATATGGATTTCTCGGGGGCCCGGAGGGCATAACGACCATTTGCATCCGTCTTGGTAGAAAGACCTGATACGCCCAGTACGGATACGGTCACTCCTGGCATTACCCCAGACGAATCCCGTACAGTTCCGGTAATCTCAATATCGGTCTTTTTCCGCTCCTTAATAACAATCGTACCTCCTAAAATTTCAAAGGCAAGATTTTGCCCCCTTAGTGCACGATTCAAAACATGACGCACATCTAAATTAGATACCGACAGGTCTACTCGCGAAGCTTGATCCAATAGCTTTTCGTCGTAAAAAAAACGCAATTTGGTCTGCTTGGATATCTCCGTGAGGACATGTTCAATCTTTGCATTTTTCATCGACAGGTTAACTTCCTGTCCATATCCCGATGCCCTGACTCCCAATGTAGACACCAGAATCAGAATACAAATTAACTTCATAATGAGTAGGACTTTAGCGACAAGGGCATAAGGTTGACTTCTCCGATCACCTTGTTCTTTTAATGGAGAAAAATAATTCATAACTTTGAATTGTTAAAGGTTAATTATTCAATGGAATTCGCGTTTCAATAAAAATTGCCTTTTGTCAACTGGGGGTGCGTCAACACCCCTTTTTTTGTTGCTTCTGGCTAAGGATATGATTTTGTTAGGTTTCTCTCATATTTCGAAGATTAGAGGTTAATAATTTCATTATTTTACAGTGACTTCTCGTCCATTTATTTCAAATTTACGCTGCGTAGCGGCTGTTAATATCCCTAACACCTCAGAAAGCTTATGTTCCCTCCCGATAGCCCCCTTATAAGTAGAAGACTCTGTCAGCAATTCTGAGTTCACAAAGTCCACATTATACCATCGTGCCACTTGCTCGATGATATCCTGCAAATTGTTACCATCAAAGTAAAACTCATCTCGTTGCCAAGCGGTGTTCTTTAAAAGGTTGGTTTGTGAGATACTAATCTCGCTTCCCCTAATCAGAGCTTCCTCACCGGGTATCAGATATCTCTCGACTTGTTCTTTAATAATCTTAACCTTACCTTCTACTAGAGAAGTACTGATAGCATCAGAATAAGCATTTACGTTAAAACTAGTACCTAGCACCTCGATGGTACTGCCTTTAACTGTGATTCTGAATGGCCGTTTATTATCCTTGGCGACCTCAAAATAAGCTTCTCCGTCCAATTCTACCCTACGTTCCTCCTGCCCAAATCGTTCGGGGAAAGACAGTGTAGATAAGGAGTTCATCCACACCACGGTACCATCCTCCAAATCCAGCCTATATTTGCCCGCCTTAGGAACCTCAATAGTCAATAGTTCCGAGGTACTGCCTTCACTTTCCACCAAGATTCGCTCGTTCTGGATAATCTCTTTTCTCTTTCCATTCGCATAGATTACACATGCGGAAGCTGCCCCCGGCATGATGTCGTTCTTATGTACACCGGTAGAATCAATGATCATCGCAGCGAGCTCAGTAGTTACCCCCTCCTTCTCTTTATTTAAATATAACCTCATTATCCCCCCAAAAACAATAAAGACCAGTGCCGCTACGGCAATCTTCAACCATGGAAATAGTCTAGCAGTGGAAGCGACGATAGGTTGTGTATCGATACAATCCATTATCCCTCCCTTTACTTGCTGTAATGCTACCTTACGATGACCTTCCTCTAAATGCTCTTCATCAAAAGAATAAAACCACGCTTGCACTTGATCTTCTTCTTCCGAGGTACATTCGCCACGTAAGTATTTTTCTAAAAGCAGTTTTGCCTGATTATTTTCGTCCATACATTCCTATAACCTTCTAGAGGCACTAGAAGTACCGAAAAAATAAAAAAAAATAAAAAAGAGCTATTTTACACGCAAACGTAGCCGAGAGATGGCTAGAGAAATGTTATTTTTAACTGTTTGTTCAGATATCGACAGTTGAGCAGCGATTTCCTTGATTGACATATCTTCTACTCGACTTAATTTAAATACGGATCGCATCGTCAACGGCATACTATCTACCTCATGTGCCAATAGAGTCTCCAACTCTTTTGCCATCAATTCCTCTTCACTCGTAGAACAAAATGGCTCTGGGTAATGGCCCACCACAAGCCTCTCCATACATTTGCTCCGTTTATCATTTCTCACCAACCAATCGATAACCTCATATTTAGATGCACGGAATAAATATGGATACAACGACTCACCAACCTCAATTTTAGCTCGCTTATTCCATACAGAAAGAAATACTTCTTGAAGAATATCTTGTGAATCGGATACAGAACCGGTTCTTTTAAAAATAAAGCGGAACAAAACATCTGAGTACCGATCAAACAACACTGAAAAGGCCAAAGTATTGTCCCTATTGAGCTCCACAAACAATTCTTTATCCGAATATGTATTCAATGACATCCTGTTCCCCTTTTA
Organism: Sphingobacteriaceae bacterium DW12; assembly: GCA_000783305.1. Classification (GTDB taxonomy): domain Bacteria; phylum Bacteroidota; class Bacteroidia; order Sphingobacteriales; family Sphingobacteriaceae; genus Sphingobacterium. The sequence continues at coordinate 664,988 of JROE01000002.1, forward strand.
AGTTTTTTGAAGAGATATAAATATTCACCTCAGCAAAAATATAATTGATATGTTAAACTAGCATTAATTAGGTGTTTTTACAAAAAAAAACTAAAAATTTATATCCACAATACACCTCACCTACATTTTGAGCTATTGTTTAAATGTAACAACTGGACATCAAACTATTATTCAGCATTTATAAACAAGGACACCGTTCAATTTGGTTTTCAATGTTAACATTAATATAATATCTATTTCCTTTTTATATAAAAAAGAATATTAAACGTACATAGATAGCAAGAAATCGTCACTTGACAAAGTTTATTAAGATTAAACTATAAAAATATACTTCACTATGTTATACAGTATACTAACTTAGATTAGGAACACATTAATCAGACGAACTAATACGATGTATTAGTCTAGAATATTACGCCTAAATACAACTTCAGGTTGTAGGAAGTTTCAAAAACACAAGGTAACTTAGATGACGGTTGAACTTACTAAACATAAGTGGTACAAAAACGCCCCTCTCTTTACTAGGTGAAGAAGGGGCGCTTTTTATAAAAACAGGTGCTGGTAATAAACTAAGAAATCCACACGCTGAATAAAAAAACGCTAATAAAAACCCCTGCTTTCAGGGAAAAGAATGTAGCTCCATTTGCCTTAAATTTGTTGCGACACATCTATGGATCCTCAATTGGTTTCCAACGGAAAATTCATGTCAGATTCAAAAATTTAAGACAAATAATTAAAAAAATGGAAAACACAACGCACAGCCAATTTGATCTTTCATCAGAGGCACAAGTAGTCGAAAAGGGAAAAACGATTTCAATTATATCGTATCTGACTTTAATAGGTTTAGTGATCGCAGTAATAATGAATAAAGACAAAAAGAATAATTTTGCACAATTCCACATCCGTCAAAGTCTTGGAATTGTAATCGTAGGAATTGTATCCGGGCTATTCCGTTTTATACCTGTAGTAGGCTCTAGCATTTCTACGGTTGCAGGTGTTGTAGTATTCATCTTGTGGATAGTAGGTGTTTTATCGGCATTCAACGGTCAGAAAAAACCAATTATGCTTATCGGTACCTCGTTTCAAAGATGGTTCCAACAAATTTAATCAAATCAAACTTGGCAAGATCTTAACCCTCTTGCCAAGCTAAAAAAAATTGACAGAAATCAACCAACCGCCATCAAACGCTTGCGATTGTCCTTGACAGTCGTCCCTCCCGACCAAATAAACACTCAAAATCTACAATATAAAGCAAATATCTGTATCAGCAATTCACATCTCTGGACTGCTGATCAACTTAATTCCGTACTTTTGTCCAGCATTTAATATTAACCGCCGTGGCCAAGACGACAATAAATACCTTCCTTCTTCGGAAAATACTCATCTACAGTATCATTCTATCCTTTTTATTTCTTAGCGCCATATTTATCTTCCAATATAGCCAGTACAAACGAGTCGAACAACGGCTCAGCGCCGCCTACGCATCAGGACAAACTCAATCTGTAGCATTATATAGCCTTTTCTCCACCTATAATGAAGCGGAAAATCTTTTTCGCATGTACACTGTTGATTTTAAGAAAGAAACGTATCAAGCCTATAAAGATAAATTGGACACAATAAAATATTATGTAGACTCTCTTTCGGCTTTACCTATTGAAAATAATCCACTTCACAAGGCGGCATCCAATGTCCAATTAAAAGGCAGTCTGGCCATGGAATTTGCTACACTCAAAAAAAATGTGGACAACCTCATCTTCTTTGCGAGAGACTCTTTACCTGAGATAGGAAATAACTCAGACCATTATGTCCCAAAATCCAGCATCACTATTGCCGATTCGGTAGTCAGCAATATCTTACAGGACTCCGTCAAAAAGATTGTAAAAAAAGATACTGTCGTCAAAAAGAAAGACAATCTCTTTAAAAGAATATTTAACGCTAAAAACGACACCATAGTTGCCAACACCTTAGATCAGCAGTTTAATGTCAATCAGATTGACGTAATGTACCGCAATATAAAAAATGTACTGCAACAGAATGACTACATTTACAACAATAACATCCGAAATCTAAGGAAAATGTTTTTAAAGGTCCAACAGAAAGAGCGGGAATTGATACTATCAAACAATGCCTTACTCAATAATCTAAAAAACGGCATTGATAGGCTTAAAGAATTGGAAATGGATTCCATTAGAAAAGCCGAAGAAATAGATTTTAGTCTTTACCGAAAAAATTCCCAGCAATTTGGATATCAACTTATAGCCGCGCTGTCCATCATGTTTTTAATGATTATTTTTATCATCTACTATCAATCTAACGCCGTCCTTTATGAGAAAAGATTATTTAGAGAGAAAGAGTATGTTGCCAAGATTGCGGAAGAGAAAACATCCGTACTCGCAAATATTAGCCATGAGATACGTACGCCAGTCAACTCATTATTAGGCGTAATCGATATCATGAAAAAAAATAATCAAACGGGCAAAGTAGATGAGGATTTGATAAATTCTGCAAGTTATGAGATAACGGTAATCAACAGTACCATAAATGACATATTGAATCTGAGCAAGTTAGAGGTCGGTTCTTTAAAGATAGTCTACGATTATTTTTCTCCGCACCAACTCTTACATGACCTGATAGGTTTACATGGTTACCAAGCTAAAAGTAAAGGACTATCCTTTACCAACCAAATCACCATCGATCCAAAGCTTAAAATATATAGCAATGCCTTTAGAATAAAACAAATTGCTTCCAATTTTATAAGTAATGCAATAAAGTATACAAAAAAGGGAAATGTAAACTTGTCGGCCAGCATCAAACAAATTAAGGACAAGCACTCCTTGTTTATAGAAGTATCTGATACAGGAATAGGAATTTCCGATGATAACAAAAGTTTAGTATTCAGAAAATATTACGTCGCAGATACAGAAAACAAAGTTAGTGGATTCGGATTAGGACTATACATATCCAAATTACTATCCGAACAATTAAATGCCGACATCTCATTCAAAAGTAGACCCGATACGGGAACAACATTTACACTAACTATTCCATATGATAAACAGTTACTGTCCGAAAAAGAAATCGAAACCCATACTATAGAAGATTTGCCGAAAAATCTAAATATCGTTATCATTGATGACAGTCGAATCAATATTCTGTACTTGCAACAGTTTTTTGGTAATAAGAAGGATATACACACCTTTAATAACGGTAGGGAGGGATTAGACTTTATTCTGTCCAATAAAGTCGACATCGTGATTACGGACCTCATCATGCCTGAAGTAAGTGGTTGGGATATATTGGCGAAAATCAAAGGACAACAAATCCTTCAGCACGTCAAAGTTATTGCTTTTACTGCTGAGAAAATGCTTCTTGAAGATGACCATAGAAACAAAAAAAACTATTCCTTCGATGGTGTACTTTCGAAACCTTTAAATGAAAATGAGCTCGTAAGTGCCATTCTAAAAGGGATCGAAGCTAGATAACAGAAATTCTTACCTATTTTCTAAATCTTATGAATGGCTATTATATTGGGCGCTATTTTCACACCAAAATATAGCATCCGTACTGAGCCCTACTGAGTAGTACCACCCTGGAAAAGTAATATCATTTTAATATCATAAAGAATACGATTCTCATATTTTCTTTATTTTAATGTTTGACAGGAGCGGTAAAACAATTACCTTAGCCATTATTTATAACGATTCTAAATAAATAGAGTGCTATGTGTCAGACTATCATATTAAGTGAAAAAGGAGTAACCCATATCAGTTTATGTCGCAAATGTTCTTTATACTACATTTGGCAGTCGTCATTTGTATTGACCTTCAACAAAGGTCAATTTGAATCTTTCGTACTTTCTATTCTCAACAAAGCGGATGACAATTGCTATTACATCTTCCCCGATGGCGAGGGTCGGATTACCATAGAGACTCCCTGTCCCGAAATTGTCTTTAATTTCAATACAGAGGAGTGGGAGGACTTTAAGAATGCGTTAAATGAATCCTATTATTTTCAACAGTTTTACAACATGATTGGATAATACTATCATATTAAGTCCTGGGCCTCTCTACTTCTTTCCCTCATCTTTCTCGAGAGTACCCAGGCACAAATTCACAGTCCTTCCGTACAATAAATACGGAAGGACAAATCTCCTTTATCTTTACATAATAAGTTTATGACACATCTAATGATTTCAAGACGACCTATTAGTGGAAGTCTCGCATTCATTTTAGCTGAAATTAAGAGAATTAAACGTTTCAAAACCGTAAATAATTGAAAAAAAAGATTCCTAGACAACGACCACCGAACGAATACAGAAGCTACTTTCTCTAGGAGAGCACCTTTTCGAAAGCTCTGCGTGCACCACCCCTGAAATAGACTTCTCCACAGTAACGATACTCCAACTTATCTAGAATGCGCAACATACCCGCATTGTCATAATTGGTATCCACTCGAATGCTAAAGACAGATTCTGCTCGCGCTATCTGCTCTATTTCGCTCATTACAAATGTTGCTACACCCTTTGTTTTAATGTCCTGAGCGACAGCCAATCGATGTATCACTGCGTAATCTTGATTGCTTAACCACGTCCCCTCAATAATTTCATAGGCAGGTTCGACATCAAATATAATGGCAACATAAGCTATAATTTGTTCATCTAGCAATAAAACATATCCATATGCATTATTAATATCATTTTCGATAACTTCAAGATTTGGATAGCCATCTTGCCACTGAGCACTACCATCTGCTTTACGCAATTGAATAGCCTGTTGTAATATCTCCCAAATTCTCTGCTTATCCGCAGCACATGCTTTTCTCAATAAAAAATTGTTTATCATTTCCATTTCACTTAATATTCATAAAAATACAATTTTGATTGAAAACTAACCATTAGTAAGCACAACTGCTGTCTATAAATCTTGATTTTCTTGCTCTAAAAACTGTTACATCAATGATTTGATTTTTTATGACTTATAATTCGAAAAATAACATGATTTTTATACTTTGCCAATGCAGTAATGCTGCAGATAAAATTAATATGAAGCACACGTTATTCAAGTTAAAGCCCAACTCAGTTATCATACTCCTTATACTTGCATTGTATCCAATATGGGGCTTTGGACAATCCGCATTGGAAGATGTTGCAAAGCAGTACCATAGTGCTGCATTCGAAAGTAGTGAAAAAGTCATGCTAGCAGGAAAGTATGCTCAAGCCCTATTTTTCAACAATAGACAAGATGAAGCCTATCAACTGTTGACCTATAACATTGCTATCGCAAAAAGAAAAACCGATGGTCAATATGCTGCCTATCTCTCTGCCATAGCCGCTATGAATAGTCTTATCTTGGATGAAGGTGAAAAATCTCAGCAATATATTCAACAAGCGAAGCACTATGTAACACTGACAGACAACATGTCTATAAAGGGATACGTCAATTATTGTATCGGATGGTTACAAGTGCGAGATGGTCAAGAAGCTCGAGCTGTACAAAGTTTCCAACATGCATTGAACGATTTGGAGCGAGCACCTATTTCAGAGACGACACTCTCCAGAAAGGTAGCCGTTTATAAGGAACTCTGCGCCATCTATTCCAATTGGAAAGAATTTCCTTTGCAACAGAAATATGCAGAATTGAGCCTAGATGTAGCGAAGAGTAGAAAAGATCCAATGGCCCTATTCGATGCCTACATGCTGATGGGATACATGCATGAACGACAGTACAGAGAAGACAAATCGGATAACCACATATTACAAGGAGCTGAGCGTTACTATCTCGAAGCCATACGTACGTACGAGTCCAACAGCAACAAAATGGTAATACCGTCAGACCTTTCATTTGTCGCTGTCAACCTAGCCAACCTTTATATGGAATTCTTTCCAGATAGCCACAAATCTAAAGCACTGAAATATGCCCAAATGGCCATGGATATAGGAAAAGAAACCCAGCAATACGACCATGTGGCATCCGCATATGGAATCCTCTCCGAATATAGTCTTAAAGAGAATGACCAAGATCAAGCCAAGACATATTTACTGGCTTCACTATCGGCCATCATGAATCAACCAATAGTAGACCAAGGTCTATCGATGAGTCTCTTTCAAAAGCTCTCCGAAATTTATGAGGATGAGGAGGATTACAAACAAGCTATCCACTATTACAAACAATATCTACGTGTATTTGAAGAGGTATATAATTCGGAGAAAATGCTCCAAGGAAAACGTTTGGAAGAACAATTCGAGAAAGAAAGGCAGAAACAACTAATGAAGCAGCTTCAACTAGAGGGTGAAAAAAAACAACAGCAACTCTCTCTGATGCAAGCCCTTTCAGGTCAACAGACCCAGCTATTGGAGAATATGAGACTAAACGAAAAAAACCAACAACAACAGCTTGAATTCGTTCAATTGGAGGCTGAAAAAAAGGGACAGGAGCTGAAGCTTTCCCGACTCGAAACACTCAAGCGAGCCAACGAGCTTTTTGCCTCAAAGCAACAATTAGATTATAAATCTAGAATCAATACATTCTACTTCTTAACAATTTGTGCCACACTAATTAGTGCCATACTCCTATTCTATGCATATAGACAACGCTCAAAAACGTTGAAACAAAAAGAAAACCTCCATGAGCTGGAAATGGAACAAGAAAAACAAAACAGTAAAATATCAAATCTGACAGCGATGCTAGAAGGTCAAGAAAACGAACGATCAAGGCTAGCGAGAGACCTACACGATGGTTTGGGTGGACTTCTTTCAGGAACGAAAATATGCCTTTCCAATGTCAACCACCGGACGAATCCAAAAGAAATACAAATACAACTCGACAAATCACTCAATCAGATAGACTTTGCTGTTCACGAATTAAGGAGGGTAGCGCACAACTTAATGCCTGAATTGTTGCTGAAATATGGCCTTCAAGAGACCATCCAAGAATATGTCAACAGAATGTCGAGCGAAAGACTGGAAGTCTCAGCACAATTTGTGAATCTCAAAACCGAATTACCACATGACAAACAAATTCTTGTATATAGGATTATACAAGAATTGGTCAACAATGCTTTGAAACATGCGAATGCTCATCAAATTATAGTTCAGCTGGCTGAAAATGACCAACACATTTTCGTCACTGTGGAAGACGATGGAGATGGGTTTGCCTCTGAAATCTTGGATCAAAAAAAATCAGCAGGCATACATAATGTAAAAACACGACTGTCCTTATTAAATGGGCAATTAAATATCCAAACACAAGAAAAAGTGGGAACCACGATAGAATTCGATTTCCCTGTAGATGCTAAAATATAAGATATGATCAAGATAATGATTACCGACGACCACCCAATGGTGGTCGAAGGTCTAAAAAATGCACTGGCAATCGAGGAAGATTTCGAAATAACAGCCTGTTTCACAGACGGAGCTTCAACTTTCGAAGGCTTAGTCCACACAATACCTGATATCTTGATTTTAGACATCAACCTTCCTGACATCAATAGTATCGAACATGTTGCCAAATTAAAGGCAATACATCCCGACATGAAAATCATAGCCTTAAGTGTACATAATGAATATGCCGTAATCAATAGTATTCTATCCGAGGGAGCATCGGGATATATTCAGAAAAATGCTGCAGGTCACGAAATTATTGCGGGTATCCATCAAGTCTATCTGGGCAAAAAATTCTTATGCTCCCAAACGCGAGAAGTGATGGAAAAAAAGACGAGTGACGAACTGAGAAGTGTACCTAAAATAACGAGAAGAGAGAAGGAAATATTGCAAGAGGCCGCTAAAGGATTGACAACACCTCAAATAGCAGATTTACTTTTTATAAGTCCACACACAGTTGAAAGTCATCGTAAAAATCTTATCGAGAAATTTAAAGTAAAAAACTTGACCTCAGTCATTAAGCTAGCACTTGAGTACGGATTGATTAGGGAATAGTCGCTGCTATTCATCAAAATCACTGGTTTGGGGGATATTTTATTGGATTCAACCCAATTAACTTTGTTGTATCTAAATAGTAGAAAGTAAATCGTTAATTAAAAAAAAATGAAAAAAATTATCTCAAAAACCTTCGTTATCCTTCCCCTCCTCATTATGATCGGTTGTGGGACGAAAAAAGATCCAATTCAATACAATAACGACTTGATGACTGTAATCAATGGCAGCGAAAAACATATTACCGACATGAATAGTGCAATGCAGTCTAATGATTACGAACAAGCAGAAAAAGTGCAAAAGGAATGGTATGATTCGGTAAGCAAAGACATCAAAAAAGTCGAAGATATTGGCGATTTCAATGGAGATGCCAATTTGCAGAATGCAATATTAACTGGATTAAAAGGCTATAAGAAAATCGTAGAAGACGATTACCCAAAATTGATTGAGCTACGTAAAAATAAAGTAGAGAATCCAGCGAATGAAGAAAAATTATTAAATAATATCAATCAAGCATTTGAAGTAATGGCAAATGGAGTGAATAAAGCCTCCAGTAAGTTTGAAAAAGATTATGCAAAATAGACAAGTCTATTAATTACCTAAGAAAAGAGGTTCTTAAAGAGCATTTATCCAAATAAAAGCCTAACATCGGGGAGATGTTAGGCTTTTTTAACCAATTATTAACCTAAATTATGAATATAAAATTAACCAATATACGTGCCAAAATTTATAACATTATTATTTTCAATATACGAATTGGGTTTCCATGATAAGATTTCCAAGACCTCTACCCACATATACTTCCTAGGTAACCATCTACCAAACTAAATCTATATAACTTTTAAAAACAGCTATTTCTATTTTACCTGTTTATAGAGCAAATAGAAAATCGAGCTGATACAAGCTAAAATAACTATTCCAAAAAATGTCAACATAACCATCATATTTTTTACTTTTTTTTCGCAAAAATAGCAATATATGAGCACTAAAGTTAACAAACTACTACTGAAACCTGTAGGATTTAAACTACATTACCGATTTATACAAACTAAAACAATAAAAACAACTACAAAAACCGTTACTTTATCATCTTGCAGTCTCTCTCCTCCCTTTTGTTATTACGTACTACCTGTCATCTGACTATACTAATTACGAGTTGGAATTAAGAAAATATAGTGTTCGAAGGATAAAAATAATGGCCCCGAATCGGGACCAATTCATCATCAGAATGCTTTGACAGAGCTGTTATAAAAATCATAGAACCGACCTATATCACCGGAACAAAGAATTGGCATGCCTTGTCGTATATGCTCTTCCTTCCATGACCACCACTTCATCTCCAACAGTTTCTCTATATCCTCATCGTAAAATCTTTGCTTGATACACCTAGCTGGATTACCTCCGACAATACGATAAGGCTCCACGTCCTTAGTGACCAATGCCCGACTTCCAATCACAGCCCCGTCACCTATGGTTACGCCTGGCATAATCATCGCCTCACTACCAATCCACACATCATTTCCCACAACTGTATTACCTGCAGTTAAAAATCCATTTTCACTTTCCTCAAAACAGGGGGTATCGGGCATATAGAAAAATGGGAAGCTAGAAATCCAGTCGTAACGATGGCCTTGATTGCCTGCCATAATAAAACTTGCTCCACTTCCTATAGAACAAAAATCGCCAATAATCAATTTGTCTACATCATCACGGTCCGGAAACAAGTAACGAGCGCAATCGTCAAAAGAATGCCCATGATAGTACCCCGAATAATATGAATATCTACCTACAATAATATTAGGATTGGTGACTTGATTTTGGAGTGTTATGCCTTTGAAAGGACTTTCGAAAAAATTATTCATGTTTAACTAGACTTAAATATATAACAAATAAAGCCTTCTCCTTGTGTCAGAAGAGAAAGCCACTAAACCCATCAGGTATTTAATAATATATTAAAGCTAGCTATACCGCTATTTCCATTCTCCAAAAATAACAACAAATATACTGATATGCAAACCCTTACAGAATTCCATTCCGCGATAAGATTTAGCACTAAATATGACGACTGAAATACCTTTACAGCACGTAAACCACTAACATATATAATCATCCATATATACATTTATCAGGTAACAATGGCGGAAGTATGGGCGAGTGCCGTTGAAAAAAATATCTCTCATTCTAATTAATGACAATAACATGTCAATAATTAAAATCAAAAAAATGAACTTTGCCTAACAGTGTTAAATCATTTATTACATTAAGTCAATGGGTAGTAAAGAGCGGATACAGCGATTGAAAGAGGATAATAGAAATAGAATCCTCGAAGCCTCCCTTCAAATTGTGAAAGAAGAGGGATGGCAAGCATTGAGTATGCGCAAGATTGCTGATATCATCGAATACACCGCCCCGATGATTTATGAATATTTCGCCAATAAAGAGGCTATTTTAACAGAGCTCGCCAATCAGGGATACCTACTGCTATCCAAAAAAGTAAAAGAAGCAAAATCTGGAGAACATACTGCTGAAAAACAACTTGAAGCTATGTGGTTTGGATATTGGGATTTCGCTTTTGAAGAACGTGAACTCTATCAACTAATGTTTGGCGTGGGTACGGCATGCTGTGGATTTGAAAAAACCTATAAATGCGCAGAATCCCATGGCAAACTAATTAGCGATGTGATTCGTGAAATAATGAAAGATCAGAAGCCAACAGAAGATTTAATTTGTAGAAAATATTTCACCTATTGGTCGATTATACATGGATTGATTTCTATCAACCTTGTTAATCAAGGAAATGGAGACATTACTAATCAGGAAGTACTCAAAGATGCCATATATGGAATCACGAGGTCTCTAACCGACTGATTTTTTTTGAACAAAATAAAACATAGTTATATTATTTAACGCCGTTAAATTACACCAAACTACACACATATATAATAATTATTACCAAATGAAAATGTCTCCACTTAATGATTTTATTAAAATTTTATTTACAGAATTTAACACTGTTAAATATTTTAACGATGTAAAAATAGGTTGTTTTTTTTCAGCCGTATTGTTGTATGGATGCTCCACAGGCACCAGTAAACCGGTAGCCCCGCCACCTCCTAGTCTACCGATAATGACTATCAATACAAGTGACCAGAAGGTATATCAAGAGTATCCAGCTGCTATCGAGGCATCAGCCAATATCGAAATCAGGCCTCAAGTAGATGGTACGCTTGAACATATTTACGTAGATGAAGGCGCAAGAGTCAACAAAGGACAATTGCTTTTCAAAATAAACGACCGTCCCTATCAAGAGCAATTGAATCAAGCAAAAGCCAACTTAGAAGCCGCTGAAGCGACTTTGGATAATGCAGAATTGGAAGTCGATAAAAAAACACGTTTAGTAAATAATAAAGTCCTGACCGAATTTCAGTTGCAAACTGCGATTAGCAATAGAAACGCAGCCAAGGCTAGCGTACAACAGGCACTATCAGCAGTAGAATCGGCTAAAATAAATGTGGGGTATACTGCCATTAGAGCATCAGTCGATGGATATATCGGACGTTTGCAGAGAAAACAGGGAAGCTTGGTCGGCCCAGCCGACCAACAAGCGCTCACAGAGCTCTCCAATGTAAAGGATTTGCACGTCTATTTTTCACTAAGTGAAAATGATTTCATAGCCTTCAAAAATAATGTCCAAGGAAACACGCTGGAGCAAAAACTAAAAAACTTACCTCCAGTATCATTAGTGTTATCAGATCAAAGTATCTACGAGCATACAGGGAAAATTGATATGGTCGATGGTCAATTTGACAAAAATACCGGAGCCATAACACTGCGCGCTACTTTTCAAAATCCAGAGGGTATACTTAGAAGTGGTAATACCGGAAAAATCAGAATTGAAAAAAAATATAATCAAACATTGCTTGTACCCCAAATGGCCACTCTAGAAATGCAGGATAAAATCTTTGTTTACATCGTCGATAGTAAAAACAAAGTTAGCCAACAATCTATAGAAGTCCTTGGAAGAAGTGGAGCAAATTATTTGGTAAAAAGCGGTGTAAGCCAAGGGGATAAAATCGTTCAAAAAGGAATCGATTTACTACAAGATGGACAAGTCATTACACCACAACCCTTAGCGCAAGACAGCATTAAATAATCATTATAACATTAAAAAACAATGCTCCAAAAATTTATAGAAAGACCTGTACTAGCTACTGTTATATCCATACTACTGGTCATACTCGGTATTATTGGGATTTTGAAACTCCCTTTACAGCAATTTCCCGACATTGCTCCTCCTGCAGTACAAGTGACAGCCCTGTATCCAGGCGCTAACGCTGAGACAGTACTCCGAGCGGTAGCTCCTTCTTTAGAAGAATCCATAAATGGGGTAGAAAACATGAGCTACATGAGCTCGACCGCCAGCAATGATGGATCATTGATGATAACCGTATATTTTAAGCTAGGAACTGACCCAGACCAAGCAGCAGTAAATGTGCAAAATAGAGTTTCACAAGCTACGAGTCAACTTCCTACAGAGGTCATACAAGCAGGAATCACGACTGCAAAGCAGCAAAACAGCCTAATCATGGTGTTGGATCTGTATACGGAAGACGAAAGTAAATACGACCAGACATTTATCACCAACTACGCTCAAATTAACATAATACCCGAACTTAAACGTATCCCAGGAGTCGGACAAGCACTTCCTTTCGGTGGAAGTAAAGACTATTCTATGCGAGTATGGTTGGACCCAAATCAAATGGCAAGTTACAAACTGACTCCAGGGGAAGTGATGACCGCCATTCAGGATAAAAACGTGGAGGCCGCACCCGGGAAATTTGGAGAGAGCAGTAAAGAGGCGTTCGAATTTGTTATTAAATACAAAGGAAAATTAAACCAACCTAGCGATTATGAAAACATAATCATCCGCTCGAATGTTGATGGGTCGATTCTCAGGCTTAAAGATGTAGCTCGCATTGAACTGGGATCCTATACCTATGCCAGTCATACGCGCATAGATGGAAAAGCTGGCTTGAATATTGGAGTTATGCAACTCGCAGGCTCCAATGCAAATGAAATTCAAATTGCCATTCAAGAATTCATGAAAAAAGCCTCCCTTAACTTTCCAAAAGGAGTCAAGTACCTCGTCCTTTACAATACTAAAGATGCATTAGATCAATCCATAGATCAAGTCAAACACACCCTTATTGAAGCTTTCCTCCTAGTCTTTTTAGTGGTTTTTCTCTTTCTCCAAGATTTTAGATCAACCTTGATACCCGCTATTGCAGTTCCCGTAGCTATCATTGGAACTTTCTTTTTTATGCAGCTTTTTGGATTTTCTATAAATCTACTCACCTTATTTGCTTTGGTACTGGCCATTGGCATTGTAGTGGATGATGCAATTGTGGTGGTGGAAGCAGTACATTCCAAAATGGAACACGCTCATCTACCCCCAAAATTAGCCACCACATCTGCCATGAGCGAGATTACAGGTGCAATAATTTCCATTACATTGGTTATGTCAGCCGTCTTTCTCCCTATTGGTTTTATGGAGGGGTCCACGGGTGTATTTTACCGTCAATTTGCTTTTACTTTAGCCATTGCTATTGTTATTTCAGCCATCAATGCATTGACGCTTAGTCCTGCCCTCTGTGCCCTATTTCTTAAATCATCACATCATCCGGCTAACGAAGTAAAAAAAATAGGTTTTAAAGAAAAGTTCTTCACAGGATTCAACGTCGGTTTTGATAGACTGACCAAAAATTATGTAGGCAGTCTCGGATTTCTCGTTCGGCATAAATGGGTAGCCTTATCTGCCCTAGCTGTAATCCTCGTTTTGACGCTGGTAATGATTCGCAAAACACCTACTGGATTTATTCCATCTGAAGACCAAGGTTTCATTGCCATATCACTTTCCATGCCTGCTGGTGCTTCACTTGACCGAACCTCTGAAGCGCTACGAGAGGCTGAAAAACAATTACAAACAGCACCCTTCACCAAGACGTTAAATGTGTTGGCAGGTTTCAACATCTTGACCCAATCTACCAGCCCTTCTGCAGGTGTTGCTTTCATATTACTCAAATCCCATAAAGATCGCGGTGATATCAAAGATATTAATGCTATCATGGGTGATGTTAATCAAAAACTAGCGAATATAAAAGGAGCAAATTTCTTTGTATTTACTTTCCCTACAGTCCCAGGATTTAGTAATGTCGACGGCTTGGATATGGTATTACAAGATCGCACTGGAGGTCAATTGAACAAATTCAGTGAGATAGGACAAGGCTTTATTGGACAATTGATGCAGCGTCCCGAAATTCTAATGGCCTTTACTACATTCAAAGCAGACTATCCACAATATGAACTTCAGGTAGATGACATTAAGGCCGAACAACTAGGGGTCAATACAAAAGATATTTTACAAACGATGCAAGCGTATTTCGGTAGTGCACAAGCCTCAGATTTCAATAGGTTTGGAAAGTATTATCGGGTTATGGTCCAAGCAGATATCCCAAATCGTACCGAGCCTTCATCCATGGATGGTATCCATGTAAAAAATCGAATCGGCGATATGGTCCCAATCAATACACTCGTTAAATTGGAACGAGTGTATGGCCCTGAGACCGCATCACGTTATAATCTTTTCAATTCAATAGGAATAAATGCTATTCCTAAACCAGGATTTAGTTCCGGTGATGCCATTCGGGCTGTAGAGGAAGTAGCCAGCCAACATCTCCCTACAGGTTATACTTATGAATTTTCGGGAATGACCAAGGAGGAAATTGTATCTGGAGGTCAATCCACACTCATTTTTATCTTGTGTCTTATTTTCGTGTATTTCCTCTTAGCGGCACAATACGAAAGTTATATTATACCACTAGCAGTCATTCTTTCCATTCCCACAGGAATATTTGGTGTATTCGCTGCAATCGGACTGACCGGTATTTCCAATAATATCTATGTACAAGTCGCCTTAGTCATGCTGATAGGTTTATTGGCTAAGAACGCCATCTTAATTGTCGAATTTGCAATTCAAGGCCGTAAGCGTGGAGATACCATTGCACATGCAGCCCTCGAAGCTGCCAAATTAAGATTACGCCCAATCATCATGACCTCTCTTGCATTCATTGTTGGTATGATTCCCATGATGGGAGCAGTAGGTCCATCCGCCCAAGGGAATCACTCCATCAGTATCGCAGCCGCAGGAGGCATGTTATCCGGTGTTGTATTAGGGCTATTCATCATTCCGATACTCTTCATTATCTTTCAATATCTACATGAAGGCTTATCAAGGGGATCCGCTATGAAAAATGAAAATCAGGTCGTTTCAACGGAGACACGTACACCAGCGGTCGCACAAGTTCACAACAATGCATAAGTAGAGAGGGGCAAAAAAATCACACTCATGAATATAAATATCAACATCGTTATCCTTTTATTTCTATCCACAATATTCGTATTGTCTTGTCAAACCAAAAGGATAGAAAACAGCTTGCATCCCCCCTTTCCTGAACAATATAGAGGGGATGGAAACATGGATTCTGCTACCAATCTAGCAGATGTTCCATGGCAGGACTTTTTTCACGACACTATTTTAAAGGGGCTCATCGACACGGCAATCCGTCAAAACATGGATATGCAGCTCGCTGTCAAAAATATTGAAGCATCACAGTTGATAATACGACAAGCGAAAGCTGCATATTTGCCAAGTTTGCAACTGCAAGTCAATGCCAATAGTACCAATCCCTCAAACAACAGCTTGAATGGCCTCAGTCTCGGCGAATTTTTGAAACAAAACCACATCGAAGACTATAATGCCGCGCTATCACTTTCCTGGGAGGCTGATATATGGGGTAAGATACGCAATCAAAATGCAGCAGCACTTGCCGGTTACCTCCAGTCAGCTGAAGCTAAAAAAGCTGTCCAGACACAACTGGTTGCTCAGGTTGCCCAAGGCTACTACCAGTTGCTCATGCTTTACCAACTTCATGAGATCGCTATCCAGAATCTTAACCTCAGCGACAGCACCCTTCGCATAGTTCAACATCAGTATGACGTTGGAGATATTAGCCTATTGGCTGTAGAACAAGTGGCAGCACAAAAATTAGCGGCGGCCGCATTAATTCCTGATTTTGAACAACAGATTCAGATGCAAGAAAATGCAATCAGCATCCTTAGTGGGAAGCTACCACAGAAAATACAAATCAAAGAAAAACTAAATGATGTCGTATTACCTGACCAAATGCATGCTGGAATCCCTGCGCAACTGTTAGATAGAAGACCAGACGTCAAACAAGCCGAATTAGCTGTGACTGAGGCACTGGCATATCAGCAATCCGCAAGAGCCAAAATGTATCCTTCACTGGTGATCAGTGCAGAAGCTGGTGTAAATGCATTCAAAGCAAGTAATTGGTTCAACATTCCTGCCTCCCTATTTGGGGCTGTGACGGGGAGTCTTACCCAACCGCTACTACAACGTAGACAACTCAAAACACAGTACGAACTTGCTGTTATTGAACAAGAGAAAAGTATTGTTGTATTCAGGCAATCAGTCGTCAATGCGGTGGGTGAGGTTTCGGATGCATTGATATCCATTGAGAAGCTCAAAGAAAAGCACCACATTGCGCTAGATCGAACAGAGAGACTGCAGCGAGCCACACAACACGCTGATCTCCTATTTGAAACAGGAATGGCCACTTACCTTGAAGTCATCAGCGCTCAAAGTAATGTCTTGCAGAGCGAATTGGAACTCGCTCAAATCAAAAAAGCCGAACTTGTGGCAGTCGTAAATCTATATCGCTCACTCGGAGGTGGCTGGTCCAACAAACAGTAATTAGACCATTTTTACACAACTATAACATATGGGGGCTTCTCTAGAGAGACCCCATTTCTATTGCCCTATCGCTACTTTCTATTAAATACAAGGACTATCCTTCATAAAAAAGGAGTGATACTAATGTCCTCCAGAGATACAATCAACAACCGACCTGGACCTAAAGGGAAAATAATTATTTAATTAGGCATAAACTTATTAAGAATAAAATGTAAATTAGTAAACAACAACCAACGTCAACCTTACTTTGATTAAGAACTATGTTTACAAAAAGTTTAGATTCTTCCCATCATCATCACAGTGTTTCATATGGAGCATTCGACCGATCCATGGATTGGTACGAATACTATCTGATAGCAAAGTCAGCTGGGGATAAGCTACTACAAGAATCTATCGTAAAAGGTCATGTCAAAGACAATTCACAGGATGATGCCGAGACAAATTTTGCGGCACTTTTTATCAATGTGTTTTATCATTGGGGGATTGCTTTTAAAATTGGATTTAGCAATGTTACACAAAGCAGTCCTGGTTCAACTCACGTAAAACGTAAAGCTCTAAATAAGACAACGCAGGATTTGGTCTATTTAGCTGAAAGTGCTGGATTATTCAGTAGCGACGATGACTCTTCGAAAGTAAAAGCTAATCATGATGTATTTCGAAAGGCACTCTTATTATTAGAAGATATTATTCGTTGGAATGAAAGATATCCATACCATACGGTTTCATCTATTATTTCCAAACTTCAATCCAAAATTCCTTTTTTAATTACCTGTGGATTGAATTTTATCATCATTATCAAACCTCTTTTTGATTTTCTTGAAACAGAAATTACCAATATCATGCAGGTGTAGATAATCGTAGATGACAATATTTCTAGACATTTACCTATGATAAGTTTACTCTAAAAAGATGTTTTTTTGCTTCAGCTTTATACTAGGATTATGCTAATTTACGTTATATAAGTAATTGAGTTATTTGTCCGATCAAGTATAACTGGCGCAAATAATATAGAATAACAAAGAAGGCCCGGACTCCAAAAGCCCGGGCCATTTATATAGCCATTTGTCAGAAGTTTTATCCTAAAAAGGCTTTTTCCAAAACTAAAGGTGTAATGTATTTGCCTTCTTTGTAGACACGCATATTACCGCCGGAAATCTCATCGATCAACAAGATTTTATTCGTCTCTTTGTCTCTACCAAATTCAAGTTTGATATCATACAATTCCAATCCCTTTGTCGCTAACTCATCTCTGATTATGCCGCAGATTTTCTTTGTCTGCCCAACCAATACCAGATATTCTTCCTTTGTAAGAATACCTAACATAGTCAATGCGTCTTCAGAAATTGTAGGATCGCCACGCTCATCGTCTTTAATGGTGACTTCCACAAATGCATCCAAAGCCTGCCCTTCTTGACAATACATTCCGTAGCGTCTTAAAAAACTACCTACAGCACGATATCGACAGATTACTTCCAAGCCCTTGCCAAACACCTGCGCATCCCGTACTGTCATACTTACATTATCTAAATCAGCATCGATATAATGTGTCTCTCCACCAAGGCCATTGATTAATTCAAAAAAGTGCTTGGTCATCTTAAGCCCAGATTTTCCAGCCCCTTCAATCGTTAATCCAACGGTATTGGCGCCTGGGTCAAACACCCCGTTTTCGCCCGTTACATCATCTTTAAATTGCAAAAGGACTTGGTAATTCCCTAGATTATAAACATTTTTTGTCTTACCTGTATACAGTAGTTCCATGGGTATTTGTTATATATTATTAATTACTTTAGTATAGTTGCTCGCGAATAACATTATAGTTCGAACTCGACGATATCGTATCTAGATACCTAACCCTAGCCACCGATTCAATTTGGATATTAAGCAGTTTCAAGCTGATTGCCCAAGAACCATCATTTTTCAATATTCTGCTCAAACTTAAATAAATTTGCTTTTATATGCAATTATAACTGTATAGGCTGCAAAAGCACCTTGATCGCTTTATTACATCCTATACGATAAATACTCCAGTAATATACTTAAAAATAAAATTGATAGCAGTCCAACAAATTTGGCACGAATGCTGTATCTTGTTTTAGTAAAAAAAGATTTTCCTTTGAAATAAGGAAAACCTACTTTAGCTTGCTAGGGTAAAGTAAATTATAGATAATAAAATATTAACCGCTGTTGTACACTATGAGATTGAAATACTTTGCATTCATTATATGCTCTTTTGCACTTGCATCCTGCAACAACAAAACTACTCCAACTCAAAAAACAACAGATCATCGAGCGGACTCGTTAGACAGCATCTCCAAAATAAAGGAAAAAGAGAAACTAAGACCCCTAACAGGGGCCGATATACACTTGGAAAAAGACCTTTTATACGATAAGCATACGCTGGAAGATAGCTATCCTTATAAAGATACGACGAGGGAATTTCAATGGAAAAAAATTAAGGAAAAGATTGCGTACGTTGAAAATTTCCAAACTATAGGCGGCACCTATGCAGTACTTCAGAATTATAAAAATAGAAATCGTGAAGCTCCGGTCGTGAAAAACTTTAGACGTAATGCCTATACTAGGGTATCAGATACCCTTGGAGTAGAGCGCTACCAATCAGCCCCACTTTATGAAAATGGAGAAACCAAACAGCCTATTCTTTATGGAAGAGATGGCTCCCTTGTCAAATTATTGAGCAGTGATACCTTGGCAATGGTCAAAGTTGAGGGCGTATCTTTTGAGGGAACCTGGGACGTACCCAAGCGCTATGTAAAAGCAATTGGGGATACGATCAAATGGAATCATATCGTTGTCGTTGATGTAAAAAATCAGAATATATCTACGTTGGAGGGAACAGGTAAGAACTGGAAAATCAGGAGTATGAACCCAGCTACTTCAGGGCGTCACAAACCTCCACATGCTCAAGAAACACCCACCGGGCTATTTTTGATTCAAGAGCAAAAATCTAAAATGTTCTATTACGGTGATGGCACCACTGTAATAGAAGGATTTGCACCATATGCAAGCCGCTTCACAAATGGAGCATACATACACGGGGTCCCCATCAATAATCCAAAGGGAAGCATCATTGAATATAGCTCTACGCTGGGCACTACGCCACGCTCACATATGTGTGTCAGGAATGCTTCCTCACATGCAAAATTTATATACGATTGGGCAAAACCATTCCAAGCTTTAGTGATTGTAATAGATTAACGTTTTTTAACAGTCTGGTAATCATATTATTGCTACTTTTGTAGTGGAAAATAGTGATTTTAGATATGGTTAGATTAATGTATATTTTCTCTTTAATATTATTTACTTCTTCAAATCCTTTGATAACAAGTAAAAAAATAGAAAAAAAAACAATTGCAAATAACGCAAAAAAGAATGTTTCCCCTATAGAAGAGATGTATCACCAGATGCATCTTGATTCTATTCTCAAATTCGAAGCTTTTGAACAAGCTCTCCAAGGTCGTAATCTACTTTCTCTTGATAATAAAGATACCATTACAGTAATAGACTTTAGTCTGCCCTCTACTGAAAAGAGATTGTATGTATTAGACCTCAAGAATAAAAAGCTGCTATTTCATAGCTTGGTTTCCCACGGTCGCAACAGTGGTCAGAAATTCGCTACAAGTTTTTCAAATAGAACCAACTCCTATCAGAGTTCTCTTGGTTTTTACGAAACTGAAGCTACCTATCAAGGCGGTAATGGATATTCACTAGTACTTAATGGACTTGAAGCAGGTATCAATGATCGAGCGAAATCCAGAGCCGTTGTTATGCATGGTGCTGACTATTGTAGTGAGAAGATTATATCAGCTACAGGGCGACTAGGAAGGAGCTATGGGTGTCCAGCATTACCCAGAGAACTAAATAAACCCATCATTAATACGATAAAGAATGGGACCCTGCTCTATATATATGCTAATGACAAGAAGTACGCTGCCCAAAGTCATATACTCAATGTAGACCGCTCCCTCTTAGCTCAAAAAGATATTGATGATAATAATCATGAGCGTTTAAACTAAATAAGAGAGCTAAAAGAAGCACTATTATTTAATGATAGTATTATTGGGCAAAATTCATAGCCTACATTATAAAATTTGTTAGCACTACCGCATAGTGCTAACAAATTAAGGTATTATTGCTACGTAGTTTGTTAAAGATTTACCTGTAGTAAAAAATACGACACCCCTATTAAGCCAAAAACAAGCTGTATACAGATATCAAAATTCCAAATTATCAGACTATTCTGAAACCGCTTTTATTGCATATGCACATCGGCGTGCTCCAGACACGATATGACTCAGCCTTTCCACTTGCACCTGAGCGCCAAGAAGTGTCCGGAAGGTATTGAGTTCACTCTCACAAAACCCCTGGCATTCGGAAGCTGCTGCACAAATAGGACAATGATTCTCCACAAGCAGATAGCTACCATCGTCTTCTCTTTTATACTCCGCCATATAGCCTTCTCTCTTTCTGATAGCCGTGAGTATCCCAATCTTTTCTTCCAGCTCCCTCGCCCCCACTAGCTCATTAGCGTAACGTTCGAAAACTTCCACACCATTCGCTTTCACGATTTTGTGCAATGCCTCATCTCCCAAGGTATCACGAATTGTACGAATCAGATGTACGGTCAACTCTGCATGGCAGTCTGGAAATCTCGACTGTCCTTTACCGGTCAATGACCATATTTGCTGGGGGCGCCCACGTCCCTTAGCTTCTGCGGTGCACTCCACTAGCCCTTCATTTGCCAATTTTAAAAGATGAAACCGGGCTCCCTCATTCGTTACGCCCATTTCTTGCGCTAATCGAGATAAAGGAAGAGCCCCCTTGGTCTTGAGTATCCAAAGTGATTTTTCATTATCCGGCAGATTATTATTCATAATAAACAAAGTAATTATTTGGTTTAATTCACAAAGTTAATACCTTTGTCATACATTCACAAAAATACTAAAATTATGGCTTATCAATTAGCAGTATTACCTTACTCATATGATGCACTCGAACCCTTCATAGACAAGGCTACCATGGAAATCCATCACGACAAACATCATCAAGCATATGTCGACAATCTCAACAAAGCTATTACTGATACGGATGCCGAAAGTCTGACACTGGTAACTTTATTGGAAAATATCAGCAATTACCCTGCCTCCATTCGCAACAATGCTGGTGGACACTACAACCACGACTTGTTTTGGAAAATTCTTTCAGCAACACCCGAAAAAACACCCACCGGCACACTTCAAGATGCTCTTCTTGCCACATGGGGTTCACTAGAAGCATTCAAGGATCAATTTGAACAATTGGCGTTGACGCGCTTTGGTTCAGGTTGGGTATGGTTGTATGTCAAATACAATGGAAGTCTAGCAATCTGTTCTACCCCCAATCAGGATAACCCTATTATGGATATCAATAGTACCGATCGCGGATTTCCAATTTTAGGGTTAGATGTATGGGAACACGCTTATTATTTGCAATATCAGAATAAACGTGCTGCATATATCAGCTCTTTTTGGGAAGTATTGGATTGGAAAGCAGTAGAATCCAATTATCATGTACATCAAAGAAAGTAAATATGACCGATTTCATTGTTAATAAAGTTCAATTGTCAGGGATTATAGGATTAGACCTTCAGGACTATGCCCCCACAGATACCTTTATAGATATTGATTTAAAAGATATGCTTTATAAGGGACTTATGCTTAGAGAAAAGGAATTCAAGGAAGCTTTGAGCAAATTTGACACGTTCTCATTTCAAGACAAAATGGTATCCATACATTGCTCCTCAGAAGCCATCGTCCCACAGTGGGCGTATATGCTAATCACACAGAAGTTATCACCCTATAGCATAAGCATACAATTTGGCGACCCCAAATCACATTACGAGAACATCTGGATCCAAAATATTAGAAAACAGGACTTCGGCTACTTAAGCGGTAAAAAAGTAAGTATCAAAAATGACATTCAAGTACCCGAAAATATATTTATTGCCATCACACAAAAACTGTTACCAATAGTATCTACTCTTCTATATGGAGAAGTAGGTATGCCCAAAGTCATCTACAAAAATTAGCTTTACAACATGAACGTACTAATCTTTAATGGAGCTCTGGAACGCCGTCCCAACTCTACTTCAAGCAAGATAACTCGGTTTCTACAACAAAAAATACAGGAACATGATGCCCATTCAACCGTATTCAATCTGGCAGGATCTGCCATACCTCTATTTGATTTTACGCTTTCTAAAACCCCCATCGCTGTAGAGGTAATGACCCAACAGTTTAGAGAAGCCGATGCACACATCTGGTTGACACCTTTGTATCATGGCAGCATGACAGGAGTAATGAAAAACTGTTTGGATTGGCTAGAAATTTCAGCAAAGGAACCCATTCCTTATTTACAGGACAAAATGATTGGCATGGTGTCTTGGGCTGACGGCGGACATGCTTTGCAAGCTATCAATGCGCTGGATATCGTAGCAAAATCACTGCGTGCATGGCCACTGCCGTTCAGTGTACCGATTGTAAAATCTCTACTTTTTGAAACAGACAATTCAGATCGAATATCGATTGTATATCAGCAAAAACTAGGGATGTTGGTCGATATGGTGACCTTTAAGAAAATAGGAAGGCAGGAGATAAGTTTTCAGTAGCATAAGAATCTAAGCTTTAACATAATCTTAACATTTCCCTCATACTATCTCGAATGCAGCCCCGTTATAATAGTGTATAAAATGACTTTTCATAATTTAGGTTAATAATTGGTAAATCCTCACTCATCGCCCGGTGTTTGAGGATTTTTATTTACTACCTTTTACACTAGAGCAATTGGTACAATGCATGAATAGCAGCATCGCGTAGTATACACTTTCCTGTTATCACAGACTCTCCTTGTACTCCTCGACTCATCCCTATTTCTAATACTTGAAATCTTTCCCAGTCTATTCCTTCCCTGTTGGGCATAAATATCGGTAAAGCCTTATCCAATTTTGCATAGAGATAACCATAATATGGTGATGCTGCCCTTTTATCCTCCATTATCATTTGTGGTCCGGTATTCAGAGCTATCAAATCTCCGCTTACACTTTTTTTGAACTTATAGAACATCTTTTCAGGTAGATAACCTGCTAAATGAGGCGAAGCCTTAACAACTAAATTGAGATGAGGCACTTCAACTTCCCGACGTTCCATTTTTTCGGTCATTTCAAAGTTTTCGTCCAAATCGTAAGTCACTATGGTATCACTCTGTTTCACCAAATCACTTTTCCATTGGACATCAACATATCCACCGTAATATTTTGCAAGCGAATCAGCATTGACATCGTACTTAAGCAATGCTTCGCTATAACCTCTAAACAAAGGTCGGAGATCTGCGTTCAACCAACCGTACAGCACCGAAGTCGTGTCCAATTGTCTTGCAGTCGCATCCCGCACTCCTATAATAGATGGAGATTTTACGTCACCTTCGAAGTCGATTCGCCCATTGCGAAATGTCACGGCTAATCGGGTTTGATCCACCATATTGAGATAGGTAATGTCGGATTTTCCATTTTTAAAGCCGTCCAACGATAGTGACGACACTTCTACCAATGTTTTTTCCTTACCTGCCAACCAATTTGCCATTATTTCCCAATGTTGCTTCTGGTCTACTCCCAAAGAAAGAACAAATTGCTGCTCATCGAACAAAACTGCAAATCTGCGATCCTCGGATAAACCATATTGAAGCTTTTGTCCTTGAATAAGGGTATCACTGCTTTTGGAAAACTGTTGCTTAATATATTGAGTAAACTGTTTGGAATTTCCAATCGACTGAACACTAAAAAAACGATGAGGCATCTCTTCCAAGGAGAAAAGGAAAACATTCGCTGGAAAATTCCATCCGGACTGGGCAATGCCTAACCCAGCACTATCCGATTCAATGGAGCGTCGTCCCTTATAGTAGGTGCCAGGATTCAACATTGCATTTCGAGCAATAGCGCCAAGTATACCATCTATCGATACTTCAATCACGGCATGGCTTTGAGCATGTACCAATCCATGTTTTGAATCCGACTCCCGATAGCTTAAATACGCCCAACAGCCCAACACTAAAATGCCAATCAGGGTCAACATCCACATTAAAATCCTTTTCATGATGTTCTTTTTTTTAATAATGATGAGAGCGACCATTCCATGCAATAATCGCTCATCATCAAATTGATCTTGATTGCATTATTCCAAATCCTTGCGATGACGATTAATCAAATCTAACAGGAATCCCAATGCATTACGTCCCGTATTTGGAAATTCGACAGACACCTCTGCCGATACTTTATTCCCCTTTATTCCTTTCGAAACGATTGAAAAGTCACCATATTGTCCCAATTCATCCACTGTCATTTTCATAGACGGAACGATAGGAATCTCCAAATCCTTCAACAACGTAGGTACTGTACTAGCGTTGAATACCATCGTCATATTATTTTGTTTTAACATCTTACTATGTGCAGGATTAGGCTGACGATGAATGCGGTTGGCCTTGATATCCTGCATTTCTACTAAGTCATTTCCAATAAATACAATACCATCATTAATCAAAAAATACACTTTGATATCACTACCTCCCTTTTCCTTGGTTTCATAAACACCATCGTGGTTAATCACTAATTCCTCCTTTACTCCAAGCTTAAGCAAACGTTCAAATATGCGTGTATCTTCTGAAGAAAACATCCACAAAAACTGAGGCAAAGTCTCCGTCTTCGTCTTTTCAACCTCAGTCATATTATAGTCGTCATCATACTCATAGTCTTTATACTTCACCACTTGCTTAGATATACCATTGACCACAAACAAATTATCTCCACTAAACACTTTAGCAATTGCTTTTTCGTCAAGAGCAATGTCAAACAATAACGTTCCCAATGAAATAATGTCGCTATAATTCGGTAATAACGAAGCATAATAACGTTCTGTAAATTTGGGCATAAACTTAAGGTATCCTTCTGTATTAACATTAAAAGAGAAGAAACCAACGACATCCTTGTCTACAAACTTCAGGAATTTAGGATTGATTTTGCGTTTATAAATCGCCTTGTAATCTGCAAGAATTTCTTTGTCCACGTCCATATCTCCAACTATCTTCAGCTTATTTTTGTCGACAATCAAGTCCATAGAAATCTCACCAAAGCCAAATCTAAATTGGGGATCATATCCAGTTGCCATTCGGACGAAATAGGTAGGGAAATAATCATTGTATAACCCCTCTAAGCTTCTCACCCAAAGATTGGCTATTGCATTCGGTTTCAAATTATTGGAATAGCCCTTAGCGGAAAATCCCTTATCGCCACGGGTTGCTATCAAGTCACTTAGTTCTTTATTGACCCATTCACTTACCAAAGCATTCTTAATCGAATCATCGTGTACAATCATTTGATAATAATAATCATCCGCAGTATCGACTTCTACAGCATCCAAATCCGGTCCATCAATTTCTATTGAAGGATAATCTTCTACATCCACCACGACCGGTGGCGCATCTATCTCCGCACCATTCGAAATTGAATCAATAATGGGAGGTTCGAGTATCTCGATCTCTTCCACGGTATCTATTACTTCCTCCTCCTCGTACTCCTCGTAGTAAGCACTGTCTATTGTCTCTGCAGCTTCATCTGCTGCATCTGCTGCAGTATCGTACATACCACTTAAGCCCCGACTTTGTAAGCCATAATGATCAGCGACCGAATCACGTTCGAAAAAAACATCGGTGATTAAACCCGTCATGATGTAAACCCCTTGCTGATCCCAGCTCATGCGCGTAGAGCGATCAGCAGAATAGATAGTCTGCAAACCGTCTACTTTTTGGATTTTCTTATGAGCAGGAATCAAAGATTTAAACTTTTGCTCGTCCGACAAGGGGATTAATGCTCCTATGTAATTAATGCTGTCGGTCTTTCGGTTAAATACATACCCCTTTCCAGTCAGGTCTAATCCGATATCTTCAATTTTATTAATGCCATTTAGTTCATTTTTACTCAACTTATCAAAGAAACCCAATTTTTGGAGGGTCGCATTAAATTCCTGTGCCTCCACTAGGTTAAAAAAGCGCTTGCAGTCAAAGGTGACTACCATGTTTGCATCTGCTGGCACTTTACGAATCAAGTCCTGAGCATAAGAATTAAGTGCCGCTACGCACCCCAGGAATGCCGTCAATACATATTTGATATTCATATATAATTTTATTAGGATATTATTTTTGTAGTAAAATGTTAGTTAGTTCAATTGAATACGATTGCTCAAGTTTACCTGACCGTTGACTAGCCCAATGACGCCAGTCTTCAGCATAACCGCTTTTTTATTAGAAGAGAGTTTCGCTAGATTATTATCTTGTTTCTTGACTGGCTCAGAAAAACGGTAAATGCTGGTAAAATAGGCATCATTAAATGATTTTTGGTTTTCAGCATTCAGCTTTCCGAATTCCTTCCTTCCTTCTGGCGAAAATTTGTATTGACGTTCAAAAATCTTTGTCCCTGGACTATATGCATAACTGGTATTGCCTGATATCTTGATTTTAAAATGCTCCGAAAGTGTTTTTGTGAATGCATTGAGAGCTTTGACATCATTAAAATCACATTTAATAGAGACGATATAATTATTAAAATCTAATTGAGAGACAACATTCGAGATACCATTAGTCTGCTTTAACAGTCGAACTACGGCGTTTACTTCATTCTGAATAGTCGTTTTCGACGGCACTTTAATACCATTCACCTGATCGAGCATCATTAATGATGCAACTTTCGTTTTACTCTTACTCATGTTAAGAGTAGCCTTTATTTGGCCAGATCCATTGGTTTTCAAATCAATTTCCTCCACAATATCCAAACATCCAGTTAGTATCGTGCAACTAAGAAAAAGTGCTGTAACATAAAATATTTTTCTAAACATAGTCCTATATTTTCGTTTAAAAGTATTCAAAATATTAAAATTATCGGCTAAATTACTTAAAAAAATTTCCAAAAAGTCAGTTCTGCCCGCTCTCCAAACCATTTTACTGAACGATTGTTCTTTAGATAGAGGCCACCGTGCTCACAGACATCACACTATGGATATACATTATTTACTAGAAGAAAAAGGAGGCCCCGTCTGGGCATTGGCTATTCACGATGGGCATGATATTGCAGATGAGCTTGTTCCCATAATAAATCTCTCCGAAGTAGAAAGATTAAGAGAAGAAGATCCTTTTACAGGTATATTGACCGATATAGGCACAAACAGGTTGGTTGTAAAAACATCTCGATTTCAAGTCGATCTCAATAGAGCCTTGCAGGATGCCATCTATCTTCACCCCGAGCAAGCTTGGGGGCTTAATGTGTGGAAACATCTACCTTCCAAAGCTATAATCGAACGCATCCAGCACAGCTATCGCTATATTCAACGCCTGATATCTCTACTCATAGAAGATACCATCCACCGATACGGATATTTTATTGTCTACGACATACACAGCTACAACAGTAAGCGCGAAGGTCCAAATGAGATTATCGACACCGCACTTAATCCACAAATCAATATCGGCACCATCCACAACAGCTCGATATGGCATCCCGTCATTGACGCCTTTAAGCAGTTTATTTCCAGCAAGCAATTCGCTGGTAGGAATATTGATATCCGTGAGAACGTGAAGTTTTCAGGGGGATACCTTTCTAAATGGATCAATAGCAAATACGGCGCCCATGGATGCGTACTTTCCATAGAGTTTAGAAAGGATTTCATGGATGAGTGGAGCGGCGTGCCCAATCCTCAGGCTATTGAATTGCTTCGCCAATTATTAGCATCCTCTTTACAACACACCAATTTAAATCAGTCCGTTATATATGGAGTATAACAAAGAAATAGCCAAAGCCATCACCTCCATAAAACAGAAGGAGCCAGCTCATATTCAGTTTTCCAAAGACAGCAAATTGGTCCTCAAACGCATCACACCGTTGCTATTGGTCTATCGCATTCCTACCTTGGGTAAAGATCAGATGCTATCTGCCCTTGCCAAGTCCGAAGCTTGTTATCTAGTTGGCAAAGAATCTGAACTGGATTTTACCAAGATCGTTTCACCGATAGTACGTCAACTGATTGATGAATACGGTGCTTGTCAATTAATCGAACTGTGGCAAGAAGATGATATGGAAACAGATGTTGCCATCCATATAGCTCAAAAAACAGCATTGGCTATTGCAGACAAATTTATCAAGGACTTAAAATCCAACGACCTTCAACTTCCACTCAGCATAGCGCTCAAAAAGGATTCGAAACTTCCTAAACCATTCGATGCCAAGCCACTGGTTAATCCATTAATGGATGAGTTCAAACAGCTACTCTATATGGGAATCGCTATCAAACCACAGTACATTGAGCTGAAGACTCGTAAACCCTATCCCCTTATCCTAAGAAGTTACCGAGATACGTTCACACGAAGTCTTCGCAAAAGCTTTTTGGAGTTTGTACGCCTGCACACCTCATTAAAGGTCTCTCAATTCAGAATGCTGAGCACGACCGAACTGCAACCCTTGGTCTGGGAGATCGACAAAAGCTTAGCTTCAGAAAGTCAGCGATTTGATTTCCTACTGTTGGTAAGCCCCCTCAATACCCAAGAAGCTTGGTTACAGTTTAAAAAAGATAAATTTCTCAAAACCCCCAAATTTAGATACAGACCTATGCCAATAGATCCGGAGTTAGTCAAACGAAATCTATACAATCTACGTATAGAAGATCTAGACGACCCCACAATAGCGTATCTCTTCAGGGACAAACGAAAGGAACTAGATGCGATGATGACAATGCTGATTGATAGAGGAAATGAAGGTTTTATGCATGGTAGCCTACAAGTATTTGGCAATGTCAATGATCACCTTTTGGAGACTGCAAAGGCTATCCTAATCGTCTATGAAAACAACCAGAAGCGATCACCACATAGCAATGAATTTTTAAACGCAACCGAGTTTGCTAAGCTCGCAAAAGACGAGCTTCACTATTTAAGACAACAACTTCCCTCACTAGAGACCGGTGTACGAATCCGTGAAGATATATCAGGCATAATGGTCAATCGCGGAGTGCTCAATATCAGCAAACACTATGAAATCGAACGGTCTAGAGCCGTTGCTCTCATCCAACATGAGGTGGGCACACATATCGTCACCTATTTCAACGGCAAATCTCAACCTTTCAAACTATTCAGCCTTGGTGTTCCCGGATATGAGCAACTGCAAGAAGGGCTCGCGGTATTTGCTGAATACATGGTCGGCGAACTTACCCGTGATCGACTTCGTATTATAGCAGCTAGGGTTATTGCCGTACACCATATGCTAGCCGGACATAAATTTCCAGACACATTCTTTCTATTGGTCGATCAGTATAGTTTCAACGAAGAGACAGCATTCCACATCACTACCCGTGTATATCGAGGTGGTGGGCTGACCAAAGATGCCCTCTACCTCAAGGGATTATTGGGCATTATACAATATATTCGAGAGGGGCGCGATCTAGCCTCTCTCCTGATCGGCAAAATCAGAGAAGACTATATCCCTATTGTAGAAGAATTGACCCTCCGAGGACTCATACTTCCACCCGTACTTCGGCCTCGTTACCTATCTGAGCCTTATCTGCACAGCATTGATCAGATAAAAAAGGGAGGCAACATTTTCAATCTTTCAAATTCTTAACGCACAAATCCGCTATATGAACATCGCATTTATTATCAATCAGACACACAAAGAAGCCGCTAGCTTTACAACCACATTATTGGCCTTGCGAGCGTTGCAACGCGGTCACTCCATTTACTATATTGGACTGGCTGATTTTGTATATCTTGATGAGACCAAGGTCGCCGCACATGCACGTGCGGTCCATCACCTCGACACAATTGATGATACACAGCAGCTACTCGATGTACTACGTGACACGCCAAAGAAAAGAATACTGGTGCAGGAATTTGATATCATGTGGCTGCGATTTGACCCCGTACTCGATATGATCGGGCGTCCTTGGGCAGCTTCAATGGGTTTACAGTTTGCCGAAATGGCACAAAAACTAGGAGTACAAGTACTGAATGACCCGCGCGCACTCGTAGATGCCGAAAACAAATTATACCTAGAGAATTTTCCAGAAGAGATTCGTCCTCGTACCATCGTAACCCGAAGCTATGACGATGTCAAGCAATTTTTGGAACAGCAGGGTCAACAAATTATCCTTAAGCCACTTAAGGGCTCGGGCGGTAAAAATGTCTTCTTAGTAAATCAACACGAAATCAAAAACCTCAAACAAATTGTAGAGGTAATATGCCGAGATGGCTACCTTATTGCCCAAGAATATCTCCCTGCCGCTCAACAAGGAGATATTCGCTTCTTCCTTCTGAATGGTCGGCCAATTGTAGTAGATGGAAAATATGCCAGTGTCAATCGCGTACAACCCTCAGGAGAGATCCGCAGCAACATCCATCAAGGAGCTAAAGCCCAAGCAGCCATCATTACATCCGAAATTCTACAGCTCGTGGAAAAGGTAGCCCTCAAATTAAAAAACGATGGTATGTATTTCGTAGGTCTAGATATTGTTGGAGACAAGATAATGGAAATCAACGTATTTAGTCCTGGAGCCCTTCCACAAGCATCAGAGCTAAATGGTGTTGACTATACTACCGCGATTTTGGAGGACCTCGAAAGATTAGGCAAAAAATAGCTGACGATTTACTATAAAGCTATTTTATCTTTAATCTTGACCGCTTGGGTTCGATTCTTCACTTCTAATTTGAGATATAGATTACTGACATGATATTTTACAGTATTCAAAGATATGAAGAGTTTATCTGCCAAGCTTTGGTTGGACAGTCCCTCCCATATGCCAAGGAGTACATCTGTCTCCCTTTCCGTAAGTTGATAATTTGATTTCAACGTTTCGATAATGTTACGGTCAGGATCAGTCGGTTTCACTTCTTTAGGCTGGGTGGTGGTCAATTCTTTGAGTTGGTATAGATAGCGATTAATCTCCAATCTATACTGCTCATTTTCGGCTTGCAACGACCGCGCTTTAAAAATAATAGCAAAGCTAATACTAATGATTTCAAATGCACTAACCAATCTAAAAGTATCCATATCAAAAAAAGACAACCATGATTGGTTAAAATTTCGGTTGAGGACAAACCCAACGCCAAAGAGAACGATAACCCCAAATGTAAGAACCAAAAATCGAGCATACACATCTCTCTTAAATTGCCTAACAGCAATTCCAATAGCGATAGACGCTGCACTTAAACTTGAAATATTGATCAGCGCTACAAATCCCCCCCACTCAAATATCAAGAACAATATGAGACCGATAAAAGCAAGAGCTATTACAGGCGCAATGTATTTCCAATAGCTCTTGAAGGCATGCTTCAGATCCAAGAAATAATAAGCAAATACACAAGCTAAAGTGGCCGTGAAAGGAACCATGTACACTAATAGATTTTCCAAGACCAACCTTCCTGAAGACAAATAGTAGAACATGCCGTCTTCGTAGAAAAACTCGACAAAAACTCCCACCTGAAGCAAGCTATAGGCAATAAAACGTCGATCTTTGAAAATCAGAAAAAAAACTAGATTAAAGATGATAGACATCAATCCAAGCCCATAATAAAGTCCTATCCGGAGTAATTTTGTACTTTCCTGTTGATAGAACGTATCCTTGGGGGCCACGATAATCTCCAGTCCCTTAAACATTGAATTTTTGCTTTTTATATAAAATTGCGTACTGTCGGTCTCAAACTGAAATTGGTTATAACGCACAAATGACTTTCGTTCGGAATCTTTATTTGCATCAGAAATAGAGATAAGCTTTCCCTCTCTGTACACATATAGCTCCATATCTTGCAAATGTGGAGAGGGGATCTGCATCACCAATGATTGCCCTAACTGATCCAACGAAAATTGTCCTTTCAACCAAAAAAAACGATGGTCAGAAGATTCCGAATAGTATAGGTTTTCATTTTTATCAAACAACTGGAAATCCAATCTTGCAATCTCCCCTTCGACTTGGCTAGCATTTGCATTTGCTAAAAAAATCGAAATAAAAAAGATGTAATATATCAGTTTAACAACAATTGAAGATACGCCCTTTTCTTTCATACTTTTCCTAACAGGTTGATGGATCGATAATCGAAACCAAAAGTAGCATTTTCAAATCGGCTATCCACACATCACAGACAATTTATTATTCCACAGTCCTCTTCACAATATATTTTTTTTAAAAATAAGAAGGGCGGCCATTAGCCGCCCATTCCTACAGGCTGATGTGGATCTAATAGCCAAAAATCTCTTCTAATGAAAGTTTTTTCACCTCGCCCAACTTCTGTAAGTCTTCGGACTTGAGATTTTCCGTTTGCGCTACAATACAGTATACATACGGTTTGTTGCTCATTTCCTTTTCATGAAAAGCTTTCAAATCCCCGTAGGTTAATGTCGGAGCCTTTTCATAGACATCTTTTCTTATATCTGTTTTATTCCCTAGACGTTCCGCTGCAAGATAGCTGCTCAATATCGCGGAGTTCGTAATACGTTCACTCGCTATTGATTTAATCAAACTTACTTTTGCGGTCTCTAGTGCCTGACTTGATTCGGGCAAGTCATTCAACAATTCATTCATTCCAACTACAGCGTCATTGAATTTGTCCGCTTGGGTCCCAATATAGGCACCCACCGAATAATGATTCCCCTTCTTAAACGGCTGTCCAAAAAATGCATATGTAGAATAGGCGAGTGCTTTCGATTCACGGATAGTCTGGAACACAATACTTCCCATACCTCCTCCAAAGTAGTTATTAAACAAGGATATAGTAGGTGCATAGGCAGAATTGTAGGTTTCCGAATTTCTGAACCAAAAAACCTCGGCCTGTTTCATATTAAAGTTTGCCAACAATACCTTGTTCGCTATTGTCGGAGACTCCTTAAAAGGTTGTGCTTTTTGGATTTCCAGATATACGCCGTTACTGGTTTTCAACGGTTGTAAACTCGTTACCAAATCCGTTGTGGGCTTAGGTCCAAAATACAGTATAGTATGCTTCATGTTCGCAAAATCATGCAACAATTTGACTAAATCCTCCGCCCTTACAGCATCCAATTCTGTTTCCGACAACGTATAATTGAATGGATTACTTGCGCCATACTTAGCATACGACTTGAGCCCGTCCATGATAGCCGCTTTATTTTCCTTGGCATTGATTCGTGATTTCTTCAATCGCCCGATATAAGCTTCGAAAGCCGCTTGATCCACCACACAATTCTTAATCAAATCATGAATCAATGTCACTGTATTCGCAAAATTACTATTCAAACCAGAAACGGCAATATTCGTTTCTTCGTTTCCGGAAGAGACACTAAAATCAGAGGCTAATTTATAAAACTCCTTGCTAAAGGCTTCGCTTGATTTATCTTTCGTTCCCAAGAATTCTAGATAATTGGCTGCAAGAGACAGTAATTTATTATTCCATTTGCCAATTTTATATTGATACACCAAGCTAAATAATTCATTATCCTTATTCTGTACTGCAATTATGTCAATATCCTTCAACTTAGCCTTCTGTACATCTTTGCTATAATCGATCCATACAGGCTTGATAGCATTTTCTGGCAGAGCATCTATCCTTTTTAGAAAATCAGATTGATCTTCTCTATTGACAGTGATTGGTGTAATGGACGGTTTAACCACCTTTACTACATTCTCATCTATGCCTTGACGTTTGTACACAGCCACATAATTACGATCGTTTAAATATTTATTGGCAAATTCTATGATATCCTGTTTTGTAATTTTGGATAGATTATCAGAATAACTCAATTCTGATGACCAATCCACTCCAGAAGTAAAGGCATCCATTAGTCCCTCGGCCCGAGCCTTGTAGTTGTCATTTCGAGATATCTCACTTTTCTTCTCGTTATTAACGATAGAGGTGATTAAATCCTCTGAAAACTCACCCTTCCTCAACTTGGTCAATTCGGCCAATATCAAATTCTTAACATCATCCAAGGATTGGCCCTGTGTCGGATTACCCTGGAGTATCAACATAGAGTAATCCTTCAAAACATAGGGAAAAGCGCCCGCGCCCAATAGCTTTTGGGATTTCACCAAATTCAAATCAATTAGACCTGCTGCCCCATTTGTCAACATATTCGCCAATAGATTGAGCATTTGTGCGTCCTTAGTCGCTGCTCCTGGGAAACGAAATCCCAAAAATAGATATTCAGCATTTGGGCCTTTCACCTCTCGGAGTATAGGTTCTTCGATTACTTCTTCCGGTTCGATTACATACCGAGGTAATAATCGCTCCTTCATATACCCAAAAGTAGCATCTATTTTTTTTACCATCTCTGTCGGGTCGAAATCACCTGACATGATAACGCCCATATTATTCGGCACATAATACGTGTCAAAATATTCCCTAATCGCTTTAAGAGAGGGATTTTTCAAATGCTCTACTGTCCCAATCACCGTTTGCCTCCCATAATTATTATTAGGAAACATCGCTTCAAACATGGCTTCAATAGATTTCCTATTATCATTATCCAATCCTATATTTTTCTCTTCATAAACAGCCTCTAGCTCGGTATGGAATAGTCTGAATATAGGATTCCGGAACCGCTCTCCCTGCACAGCCAAATATTTATCTACCACATTATTCGGTATGTCTTCAATATATACCGTCTGCTCGAATGATGTAAATGCATTAGTACCATCCGCCCCCATACCACTCATCAACTTGTCATATTCATTAGCAATAGCGTACTTTGCGGCTTCACCCGACACCCGATCTATTTCCTCATAAATTTGCTTGCGTTGATTTTCATCCGATGTCGAATTATATTTTTCATAAAGGGCATCGATTTGATCCAATAGCGGCTTTTCCTTGGCCCAATCTTTAGTACCAAACTTATCCGTACCTTTAAACAATAGATGTTCCAAATAGTGCGCCAGTCCTGTATGATTTTTAGGATCTGTCTTGCTTCCGGCCTTAGTAGCAATATATGTTTGGATACGAGGTTCCTTCTTGCTTGGGCTCAAAATGACTGTCAAGCCATTTTTTAGTGTATAGAAACGGGCTTGCGTTGGGTCATTCGTGACATACTTATAGGTGTATCCACCTTCTGATGATTCCTTCCAGTCGTAGTTCTTCACTTGAGCAACAGTTATTGAAGTTAAAAAAGCAACAAAATATACGACAAAAATCAATTTTAAAAACTTATTCATATGAGTTTGTTTTATTTCTTTCCAAAGAGTATAGGTGTCATTTTATATGTTAAGACTATCAAATCAGAAACAGTATTCATCAAACCCCACTAATAGACAACCTTTTAAAGTGCAACTACTTATAAAAATATAAAGTACTTAAGAATACATCGGAATTACAAACATTACATTTCATTCCGAAAATTTTACTGAAAATATTCTCATAATTGATAATTTTTATCGTACCCCCTCTTTCGTAAGTCACTTTTTTAAAAATCGTAAAGCTTCAAAGCCTGGCAATACATTTAATCATGTCCATATTCCATTCCATCTAAAAAACTGATACCTTTAGCTATTAATTATATGGATTGACAAATGACAATACGCTATATTATACTATTACTCATGTGTGCTATGCTAAATCCTGCATCAGGCCAAAAACCTTCTGCTAATTCCAAGGCGCAGCAACAGTACACTGCTGCCAATAGACTGATACAAAAAGGCGAACATCGCAATGCCATCCCCTTATTATTGGAGGCAATCAGATATGACAAAACATTTGCCTCTGCCTATCAGACTTTAGGTGACGTATATCGCAAATCTGGTAGGTACGAAGACGCCAGACAAGCCTATCAGCAGGTACTTCTCCATGATTCAAATTTAACACCACTCACTTACTTCGGCATAGGTGAGTCAAGTTTATTCACCGGACATTATCCAGAAGCACTTAATTATCTTACCCAATACAAAAATCAGAATCGATTACCAGAAAAAAGCATACTGCTTGTCAACAAATACATCGCCGACTGTCAGTTTAGCATTACCTATAGACCAGACCACCAGTTCGTACTGCACAAACTATCCGCAGCAATCAACTCGGTTGATGACGAATATTTCCCAAAACTTACTGCAGATAATAAAACGATCATCTTCACGCGAAAGACCAATAATCAAGAGAACTTTTTTGAAAGCAGCTATATCGACAGCGCATGGACTGAAGCTACAAAACTAGTAGGTTACATCAATTCCGAGGCATTCAATGAGGGTGCCCATTGCATCTCTCCTGACGGTAAGTACCTGTTTTTCACAGGGTGTAACTGGCCGAATGGGCTTGGAAGTTGCGACATTTACGTATCAAAGAAAGAGAATGGGGTCTGGAGTGAGCCCTCCAATCTAGGCCATCCCATCAACACTAAAGGCTGGGAATCACAGCCTGCTATTAGTGCCGATGGAAAAACACTATATTTCGTCAGTAATAGAGCTGGTGGCGTAGGTGGGTATGACATATGGAAAAGCACCCTCAATGCCGACAACAAATGGACCACTGCCATCAATCTAGGTACGCAAATCAACACCGCATTTGATGAAAGTGCTCCTTATATCCATGCAGACAATAAAAGCCTCTATTTTGCTTCTAACGGATGGCCTGGGTTTGGACGAAAAGATATCTTTATCAGCGAGAGTGACCCAGTCGGTGCTTGGTCCACTCCCCAAAATCTCGGCTCGCCCATCAACAATTGTTACGAGCAGAATGCACTACATGTAAGTATGAATGGTAAAATGGGATTCCTTTCGACCGAATTGGGTGAAGATGCCCAATTAGACCTATATAGCTTTCAGATGCCAGTAGGGACACGTCCCCAGTCCGTCGCTTTTATTAAAGGTATGGTGTTAAATGCCAATACCAAGCAACCACTCTCCGCAACGATAAGTGTCACCAACACATTGACGAATAAGGTCGTATTTGAAGATGTAAGCGATATTCAAGATGGTTCGTTTCTGGCCACTCTACCGATTGGACATCATTATGCAGTACATATCCAAGAAAAAGGTTACCTCTTTGAATCTAAACAATATGCCCTTGATAAACTCCAATATACCAACGAAGAATTTGAAGCCCATATCCTCTTAAAACCGATTGAGACTGGCAAGAATGCAACACTCAATAACATTTTCTTTGAAGTAAACAAGCATGACCTACTTCCATCCTCCACAAGCGAGCTCAACACTTTGGTCAAATTTCTCACTGACAATCCCAATGTACGAATTGAAATCAGTGGACATACCGACAATACCGGAAATTCACAGCTCAACCAAGCATTATCAAAGAGTCGAGCACTCGCCGTTGTAAACTATCTGATTAAGAACGGGGTGACAAGCACAAGATTGATATCTAAAGGATATGGATCGTCTAAGCCCATAGCTGACAATCAATCCGAAGAAGGGAAAGCAATGAACCGAAGGACCGAATTTCAAATAATAGGGATTTAAAATACCCGAGTTACTACAATTACTTATGGATTTCTTTGAGAAATTCACTTGCGCTGACAGTTTTCATTTCCGCATCTCCATTCTTTTCAAGGAGATTTAGCTCTCCATTCGAATTCCATTTCACCTTATGATAGGTAGGTGCCAAGACGAAGTTTCCTTTGAGATCCATGACCCCATACTGTCCTCCCTTTTTGGCAAATACATAGGTCGAATTAAGCGGTTGTATATCTTCCAGTTGTCCCACTAAGATTTGTCCATCAAGATTTGCCAATCCACATTCGGCATCTGTCTGGTAAGAATAGATAGCATCATCAATAGGCAAAAAATGATTGTATGCCACTTTATTTAACAATTGGCCAGCAGCATTCATCAACCAATAGCGTTGTTCGATGTCAGTGACTGCCACTACATTTTCATTTATTCGTTCTGCACTTTGATAGACTGCAGGGAGCAATATGTCTCCATTTTCGTTTCTTACGCCTACCACACTTAACCCCGCTCGTGCATCTTGAAACCACTGGATACCGTCTTCCAATGAAAATGCACTATGAAAACTATTGACCAAAGACTCGTCCCCCTGTCCTGTACCATCACTATCCAAAGGGGTCAATTCTACAACTTCGACTTCATTTGGCAATTCAAAATAGGATGCTAGGGTGGGAAGCTTTTCAGCCTTAGTTACGAAAAAACCGAGGGTACTATCCTCTTTACTGAAATCCAATTGGAAGATGGCTCCTGGAAGATGCCGCCCAAAAGGCAATACTTCTGTAGAATAAGCCGGTAATGCTGCAGCACACCATACCGTATACTGGTTCTCTCCCAAACCCATCTCTCCAAATGTAAGCGTGTATTTATTACAGGTATACCCCCTCAACTCCTTGGTTCCTTCTACTGTCCCTATGATCAAATAGGCCTCACCATCCTTCAAATCCGACAGGGCAGAAGGAGCTGTAACCTTATAAATATCTGACAACTGATCTTTCATAATCATATCATCGCCTTCCAAAAAAGAAAAGACAAGCTTCTCTGGATACTGGTAATATGTAAAAGATTTGGTATAAAAATTACTGGCCTTTGTTCTATCTTTCGATAAAATAAGCTGTTCTTGCAACTCTATTTTCTTCCCATTAGGTTGGAACGTCTCCATCACAGCCTGCTCAAAATCTGCGATATAGCCAGATTTACGCTTATTCCACCATTCTACAGGTTTTTCACCACTTGCTTCGAGCTCCAATTGCCACACACCTTCTTGGGCATATAGATAGGAAACAGGACCAAATACACATACACACAGGACCAAGCAAATTTTCAATTTCATAGACAAAGACTTAATGACTTCTAGAAGTCACAAAATAAAGACCAATTGTCGACAATAAGGAAATTTATTTGATATTTTTCTTCTTAATCTCCTCCACAGCATAATTAACAGCTCTTGCCGTTAGCGCCATATAGGTAATAGAAGGGTTTTGAGTGCCCGTAGAAGTCATACATGCACCATCTGTTACAAAAACATTAGGACAGCTGTGAACTTGATTCCATTTGTTCAGTACCGAGCTTTTAGAATCCCTTCCCATTCTCGCCCCGCCCATCTCGTGAATATCAAGACCAGGATTCTGTTTACTATCATGTTTTACGATGTTTTTGACTCCAGCTACCGTTAGCATCTCCTCCCCTTGGCTCCAAAAATCTGCTTTCGATTTATGATCGTTCTCATCGTAAGAAATGGAGGTCACTAACAGCGGCATACCATATTTATCTCTTTGATCTACACTCAGCCTCACATGATTGGATTCCTTTGGAATGGTCTCCCCCTGCATCATCATTCCTACACCCCATCCTCCAACCTGCATCAGGCTATCTTTATACTCCCCCCCTAAAGAATCGCTCTCATTCGCCACTCCTCTTCCTCGCGAAGCGCCAAAGAAAGACGCATATCCTCTCAAAAAGTCGGTTTCTTGTTTTTTTACATTTCGAAAATTAGGGATGATGGGCTGCGTAGGACGTCGTCCATAATAATATTTATCCTCAAATCCCTCCAAAGTCCCCCCCATCGAACCCAAATAATTGTGAAAAGCGATATATTTTCCTAACACACCGCTATCATTTCCAAGACCATTGGGAAAACGGCTAGATACCGAATTCATCAAAATCATATTCGAAGCCAATGCAGAAGCATTCAGAAAAATCACGGTTGCAAAAAAATCATGAATCTCCATACTTTCGGCATCTACTACCCGTACACCTGTAGCTTTCCCTAAAGCATCGTCATAAATAATAGATTGTACAACACTATGTGGCCTGACAGTCAAATTACCCGTTTTCATAGCCCATGGAAGGGTTGATGCATTGGAGCTAAAATAACCCCCAAATGGACAGCCCCTTTGACACAATGAGCGCGCCTGACACTGTGTACGTCCCTGTGCTATATGCACCGGTTGTGGTTTCGTAATATGCGCACATCTTCCCGCAATCACGCGACGATCGGTGTAGTGTGAATGGATTTTATCTTGGATACTCAATTCTACAGCATTCATATCCCAAGCCGGTAAAAATTCCCCATCTGGCATTGCCGCCACTCCATCCCTATTTCCAGAGACTCCTATGAATCGTTCGACATGGCTATACCAAGGCGCAATATCTGCGTACCGGATTGGCCAATCTACAGCAAAGCCATCGCGTGCGGGTCCTTCAAAATCATACTCACTCCATCGTTGCACTTGTCTAGCCCATATCAACGACTTCCCCCCCACTTGATATCCTCGAATCCAGTCAAAAGGCTGCTCTTGGATATAAGGTTGCTCCTCATCCTTTGTAAAAAAATGAAGCGCATCCTCTTTAAAAGCATAGCATTTCGATGCAATAGGATTTTCGGTTTTCACTTGAAGAGGCAACTGTCCTCGATGATCGAAGCCCCAAGGGTCAACATTTGCTGTAGGATAGTCCTTGATGTGCTTGACATCACGACCACGTTCCAACACTAGTGTTTTGAGCCCTTTTTCACACAGCTCCTTCGCTGCCCATCCTCCAGAAATACCGGAACCGATGACAATCGCGTCAAAATGTATATTTTCTTTCATGAATAATTTAGGTTGGTTAAGGTTAGCAACTTGGTAGAATTGGTCAATTGGGCTTATAATTTAATAATTTGCCCACTCTTGACAGATTCGTCACAAGCTACTGCTATTCGCAGACTATTGATAGCATCCTGCATTTGCTTAGACAAGTCCAAGTCCTCATGTATGGCCTTCAAAAAAAAGCGTTGTTCTCTATTGCACAATTCTTGATGATCGGGTTCATCCTTCAAATTCAACCATTCATCCTGCTTCACAAATCTATTGGCACTATCTATCGCCGCATGATGTATACGAATTGATTCCGTCTGAGTATGCGCAGCTACACTATCCGAATATCCAGATTTGGAAGCGTCGTCAGCTACGATAGAAACTGAGCCCTTTGGTCCGATTACATCCTTGACAAAAAAAGCAGTCTCGCTAATCATAGGGCCCCACCCGGCTTCATACCAACCTACACTTCCATCCTCAAATCGAATTTGCAATTGTCCATAATTATAATTGTCCTCAGGAATATCAGCAGTCAATCTAGCTCCAATTGCCGAGACCTGTACCGGTCTAGCATCAGTTAGTTGACACATCACATCAATATAATGAACACCACAATCTACAATAGGACTCAAGCTCTTCATCAAATTACGATGCACATCCCACATATAGCCATGGCTTTGTTGATTCAAGTTCATACGCATCACCAATGGAGAGCCCATCTCTCTTCCTTTTTCTATGAATTTGACCCAAGAAGGATGATACCGCAGTATATATCCGACAACAAGCTTTCTTTGAGCTAGCACAGCAGCGTCAATCACGCGTTGCGCACCTAAGACAGTATCTGCAAGCGGTTTTTCAATAAACACATGCGCCCCCGCCTCAAATGCCATTATTGCATACGATTCATGGGTGTCGGGATAAGTAGAAATACAAACAGCATCAGGCCTCGAGATTAGCAATGCTTCCGCATAATCGTCGAATAAAGGATATTGTGCGGCCAATTTCTCATTTAGCACATCCTTACTATTCCCTCTAGACACCAAGCCTACAATTTCAAATCCTTCTAAATCGTGATAGGCCTGCGCATGGGAAGCCCCCATATTGCCGCAGCCAACCACAAGTATTTTTATATTTTGCATGAATCTTACTACCGAAATCTAACCAAAGTTTGTCAATCCTGGACGCGGAATCGGCGATTGATCACCTTGCATATCCCAGCTAAATTCATCAGAATGTGGCCCCAATACCACCTGAGAATTAATAATCTCCTCATAACTTATCGCCTTACCGGTGTAGGCCGCTGTACGTCCCCATATACCCAACAAAGTCGATTTGGTCATCGAATCCCCATCGTTGATGACTTGTCCATTCCGGATAGCCGCAAATAATTCATCGTGCTGGGTTTGGTACATATTATTTAGACGTTCAGCATATTTCCAAGGATGTTGGCCTAGTATTTCATAGCTTGACATCAGCTTCACGTCAACTTGACCCTGCGTTCCCATCACATCGACACTGTTACGCGAGGCAGTTCCATTCTGTTGTCGACTAAAATGATAGGATTTCAAGCCTTCGGGATAAGCATACTCCAGCGCATAATGATCATAACCATTTCCAAACTTATCCCACGGTTTGGTCTGGCGGC
This sequence comes from Sphingobacteriaceae bacterium DW12, assembly GCA_000783305.1. Lineage (GTDB taxonomy): Bacteria > Bacteroidota > Bacteroidia > Sphingobacteriales > Sphingobacteriaceae > Sphingobacterium. The sequence goes on from JROE01000002.1 coordinate 707,961, forward strand.
CGCCAGTACCCGTTACAACTTTGGGAAGCTCATCATTCATCACCCACGACATAAAGTCTACGCTATGGATGGCCTGCTCCACCAACATATCACCCGAATAACGAGTATAAAACACCCAATTACGTAATTGGAATTCCATATCGCTCCAATTCGGCTGTCTTTCCTTAAAGGTCAATTCACCTCCATATCGTGTAGTAGACAAGCCCTTGATATCACCAATATTTCCAGCTCGAACCTGTTTAATGACTTCTCGATTCGGTAGTGAATAGCGGAAACAAAATCCACATACAATATTCAGTTTCTTCTGTTTAGCTAGCTCCACAGCCTTGCTGACACGGTGAATACCAGGAATATCTACTGCAACAGGTTTTTCACAAAAAATATGCTTTCCTGCCCTAACAGCCTCCTCCAGATGATCAGGCCTAAAATTAGGCGGCGAGCAAAGCAGCACCACGTCCACGCCTGAGTTGATTAACTTCTTATAAGCATCGAAGCCTACAAATCTATTTTTCTCCTCGACATTTACTCGTTTTGGATCAATTTCCTTCAGAGAGGTCAATGCATTTTCTAGCTGATCTGCAAAAACATCGGCCAATGCCGTGATTTCTACTTGAGGATCAGCAGCCAAAGCCTGAGAAGCCGCACCGGTGCCTCTCCCCCCACATCCAATCAGGCCTACCTTAATCTTTTTCGCTGGCGCACCATACCCAATAGTGGGGATAGCTGCTAGCGAAGCTGCAAAAACTGCGCTTTGTTTCAGAAAAGTTCTTCTATTTTGGTTCATGTCTATATAACTGTAACCATAAAATTAGACTTTTTCATTGACATTCAAAACATAACACCCCATTTGATAAATAGCATCACTAGATTTTTACAATCAACAGTGCGTTTTTATGCACTTTTCAAAATCAATCACTCGATAAGTTACAAATATTACATAACTTCACCCCACCAATCATCAATTTTAAACACAAATGGAAGAAAAGCTACCCATCATCCCCCCCCTTATTACCAACGACGCAGTCGTCTTTGGGTTACTAATGGGCATACTCGGTTTTATTTTTTACACCTCTAGTAAGAAAGATGGCTTCTGGGCAAAGTTTTACAAATACTGCCCCTCGCTGGTACTTTGTTATTTTGTACCCGCCATTCTGAACTCATTTAACATCATCAACGGCGAGGTATCACAATTGGACGAAATGGCCTCGACATACCTCCTCCCTACCAGTTTGATATTCTTCACACTTGGCATTGATATACAAGGGCTCAAGCAATTGGGAAGCAAATCGCTTATCATGTTTTTCACTGGCGCTATATGTATCGTAATTGGCGGCCCCATAGCACTAGCCTTACTAGGTAGCATTTTCCCCTCTGTCTTAACCTTTAATGGCGAGGATACCTGGCGAGGGTTTGCCGCTATTGCTGGCAGTTGGATCGGAGGCAGCGCCAATCAAGCAGCTATGTTCAAAGTATTCGGATCATCAGAAGCATTATTTGGACAAATGGTAGCCGTAGATGTGCTGATTTCCAGTATCTGGATGGGACTTCTCATCTATGGGGCACAGAAAGCGGATAAAATTGATAAATTTTTCAAGGCTGACAGTAATGCCCTTTATGATTTAGAACGACGGTTAGAATCCGTTCATCTGGCTCAGCGAGTCAAAGATGTCTCCGTAGCCCAGTGGTTTACAGTACTTGGAGTCGGATTTGCCGGAACTGGGCTCTCCCATCTCCTTGGCAATGAGATAGGTCCATGGTTCAAAGAGGTATGGCCGGGTGCAGAGCAATATTCCTTGACCAGCATTACCTTTTGGGTCATTATCATTGCTACCACCATCGGAATGGTCCTTTCTTTCACCCCTGCACGCAAATTAGAAAATTATGGAGCATCCAATATGGGATCCATACTACTCTATATACTTGTAGCAACCATTGGTATGAAAATGGATATCAAAGCCTTATTGGACAATCCCATTTTCTTCCTGGTAGGGGTCGTCTGGATTCTGATTCACATTATCCTCATGTTAGGAGTGGCCAAAATCATAAAAGCCCCCTTTTTCTACGTTGCTGTAGCAAGCCAAGCCAACATTGGTGGAGCCGCATCGGCACCAGTAGTCGCAGCAGCTTTTAATAAGTATCTGGCTCCCGTAGGCGTATTGATGGCCGTATTGGGGTACGCGGTCGGTACCTATGGAGGTTACATTTGCGGCCTCTTGATGCAATACATCTCCGGACTCTTTAATTAAGTGCAACCTATTGAACAGGCAGGTGCAATATGAATGACCATATTGCACCTCTCCTACTCTACATTCATGTGGTAAACCATTAGTGAAACAATCCCCACAAAAAAATATCCCCCATATATCTCGGCCTCAGATTCAAAGTGCATATTTTACAGAAATAGCGCTCAGAACACTATCGACGGTCATCTAGGGTAGATTCAGAGGCCTTGGAAAATGTCGACTTAATAATAGTTTTAGCTAAATAGTTTTCAAAACAAAAAAAACGCTATTCTTTTGACTACCTTTGCGAAAGTTTGACTCATACATCGAGTCGAATATGATTAAATTTCAACAATTTGCAATTCAAAGATTTAAAACTTATAGCTCCTATCCTCAAGGCTTTAGACGCCTCAGGATACGAAACCCCTACACCTATACAGGAACAGGCTATTCCCATTATTTTTCAAAAAAAGGACTTATTGGGTTGTGCACAGACAGGCACAGGAAAAACAGCTGCATTTGCCATCCCTATCTTACAGATGCTGTCCTATTCAAAAGAAAAGACAGCAAAAAAACAGATTCGAGCACTTGTGTTGACTCCAACACGTGAATTAGCCATCCAAATCCACGAAAACTTCAACACCTATTCTAAGGATTTACAGATCCGCAACCTAGTCATATACGGCGGGGTTGGACAGCAACCGCAGCGCGATGCCTTAAAAAAAGGAATTGATGTGCTCATCGCTACTCCAGGAAGACTATTGGATCTTTACAACCAAGGATACATAGACCTTAAGAGTCTAGAATTTTTCGTTCTAGACGAAGCAGACCGTATGCTAGACATGGGTTTTATCCACGATGTAAAGAAGATTATAAATATTATCCCGACAAAAAGGCAAACGTTGCTATTCTCGGCAACAATGCCCTCTGAAATTCAAAAATTATCTTCTCACATCCTTAATGACCCTAGCAAAGTAGAGGTGACTCCTGAGTCCACCACCGCTGAAAAAATACAGCAATCAGTATACTTTGTCAGCAAGAATGACAAACGTCATCTGTTGACCCATCTGCTTGAAGTAGAAAATATTGACCACGCACTCGTCTTTTCCAGAACTAAACATGGAGCCGATCGTATCGTTAAGGATTTACAAAAAAAGGGAATCCAAGCAGCCGCCATTCATGGTAATAAGTCCCAATCTGCTAGACAGAATGCACTAAGAAATTTCAAGGATCGCTCCCTAAAGCTCCTAGTCGCAACAGATATAGCAGCCAGAGGTATAGACATCGACGAATTGGCAAATGTCATCAACTTTGACCTCCCCAATATACCCGAGTCATATGTACATCGAATAGGTCGTACTGGCCGTGCAGGGAGAGACGGAAGAGCTATATCTTTCTGTGATGACGAAGAATATGCATACTTGATGGATATCGAAAAATCTATCCGCATGGAAATTCCTGTTATAGAAAATCATCCATATTCCTTGAAAATCGTCCCAAAGAAAAATGGGAATACAGCCGGCAAAGCGAAAAACGAACAACAAAAAACAGGTTCCAAATCAAGCCACAACAAGTCTTTCCAGAGAAGACCAAAACCCAAACGAAGAGACTAGTTTCATCTATTATAGACTAAAAGTCCCGCTATCGTGAAGATAGCGGGACTTTTAGTCTATGCTTCTTCGAGTTGGTCCAAGGTTCCCTTTATCTGTTTCAAATACTTACCATAATACTGATAAGCCATGATCTCGATGAAAAACACGACTAAGATGACACTCACTATGGCCGTAGCGACAATCCAAAGCACAAAATTAGGCTCTTGCGCCAACGTATCCTTCAAATGATACAATTTCTCAAACCATTTATCTGCTTTGCCCACTGAAAACATAATCCCATACATAATCAGCCCCTGAGGAATCATCACGTAAGAAATAGTCTTATAGGAATCTATTGAAAACTTCAGGTCATAATACAGCTTCAACAGATTTTCACGTGAACTCAATACCTCAAACTGTTGCGTGCTTTTATAAAAATAGTAGAATCGCCTATAGTATACCAAACTGGCCAATAACATTTGCACCAGTACAAGATAATAGGCAAATCGGGCAATCCCTTCTATCCGGTACAATCCCACAAGCGGTACTATTGTTAGAAAAATCATCGCGCCAACCCATAGCAAAAATTCATTCCTGATGTTGCGCCTGATCTTATGAAGTACACCATCCACCTGCTGATATCTTTTCAAGTTGGGATTTATCTTCATCTGATCATCAGCTTGATTGTCCCATTGCTTTTGTAATTCATCAAAATTCATGTTCGTATTTTTTAATGATGTGTTGTATTTTTTCCTTCGTACGGTTCAATTTGACCCGTGCATTCACTTCGCTGATTCCAAGATTCTCAGCAATGTCACGATGACTCTGCCCTTCTAAAAAAAGAAATATCAAAGCCTTCTCCACTTGATTCAACTCTTGGACAGCCTTATAAAATATCGCCAATTGCTCCTCTTTCTGACCGGAGTCATTATCTTCAGCAAGATCATGATAGGCTTCTAAGGACACCTGTTCTCCATACCTCTTCCCCTTTTTAAAATATACGAGCGCTGTGTTAATAGCCACTCGATACATCCACGTAGAAAACTGACTTGCATTCCTAAATGATTCATAGGACTTCCACAGCTGGAAAATAATCTCCTGACAAAGGTCCGCCCTATCATCCGGATCATCCATATACATTTTGGAGACCTTAAAGATGATACCCTTATTTTTTTCCATTAGGTCCAGAAATTCAGTCTCTCTTTCTTTCACGTATTTAGTATTTTATGATACAGCCCTTAATCTGCGCGCAATTGTAATCAATTAGTAACGTAAAGTAAAAAACGTTACAGCCTTTCCGAAAAAAAACTCTTTTTTATTCCCATGTATTACTGACTATGCAACTATTATGTGTAATTTAAATACTCGAACCTTCTGCCTCCGTGAGGCAGATAGCGTCGCCAACAAACAAAAAAAAACGACAAACAAGAAAAGATACATGGAAAATACATTTTACGAAGGCCAAGTGCTATGGTCGCAAATCGATGCCAATCGTCATCTCCGTCACTCCGCCTATGCTGATTTATGCGCACAAGCAAGAAGCAACATGTTAAAAAAAATGGGACTATCGCTTGACGAATTTGCAAAGATGGGAATTGGCCCCATCTTATTTAGGGAAGAGCTCATCTATCACCGCGAAATCAGATTGGACGAATATGTTCACGTAGATATCGAGTTGACCAAATTCAACCTCGCCAATGCTAGATTCTCATTTCGCCATGAAGTATTCAAAGAAGATGGCATTAAGGCTGCCACTGTAATAGTCGATGGCGCATGGCTAGATATACGTCAACGCAAGTTGGTCAACATCCCCGATGAGTGGTATAGCTACATGGCGAAAGTACCCCGTTCAGTAGATTATGAGGAGTCCAAGTAATGCACACTCCTACTTTTTTTCCACATTTTAAAACTTTCTGTATCGTGATTGAATAATTTTATTACTTTTAATATAGAAAACACACATTAACTATAGATTCACCCATAATAAGAATGAAAACCAAGCTAGAGTTCACCTTTTGCCACCGCAAGCCCGAGCGTTCTTTTTTTTGGAAAGGAAAGCAGTTTCCCGTTTGCGCACGCTGTACAGGCATCCACCTTGGATATCTTTCGACTTTTCTTTTCATCTTCGGAATCCTGACCATGAATTGGTGGATCGCACTTTTATTCACCCTGCCTACCATAATTGATGGCCTCACACAGGCTTATTGGAATCGGGAAAGCAATAACATACTACGCTTCATTACTGGAATCATGGCCGGTATTGGGATGATGGCCATATGCGCCATAATAGGTAGAGCAATCGGTTCGCTCATACTAGACGGAATCCAATTAATCATTAAATAAATATTAAATATGGAAGAGCAAAACACACCAAACTTTGACCCCAATCAGGGACAAAACCAAAATCAGTTTAACAATCCTTTTAATCAACAAAATCAAGATGACTTATCAACACCTTTAAAAGTTTTGTCATTTTGTATCCCGTTATTTGGAGCAATCTACTACTTCATCAAAAAAGATGAAGCACCTAAGCAAGCAAAGTCGGCCTGTACTTTTGCTATCTATGGAGTAGTTGTTTCCATCGTCCTTAACATCATCGCTGCAATCTTTGGCGGACTGGGCTCCCTAATGGGCAGTTAAAATGTTTACGAAGGGGCGGTAATCCTAAGCAGGATACCTGCCCCTTTATTTCTATAAAAAAAACCGCCATACACTAAAGTATGACGGTTCTCACATAACCTCACCTAAAAAAACTATCTTTTCCTTATTTTACTTCTATAAGTCGTTTAGCTACGATGGACTCCTCCTTCTTACCCACCTTCACGACCAATATACCATTTTCATAAGCCGCATCGATACTGTTGTAATCTACCGTATCAGGCAACGTGAATGATCGGGTAAACGATGTATAGTTAAATTCACGTTTACTGAACAACTTACCAGCTGTCTCTCCCTCATTTACCTTTTCCGCAGAGATAGTCATCATGTTCTTATCCACATTGATCTTAAAATCTGCTTTCTCAAGTCCTGGTGCAGCCAGTTCAATCTTGTACGAATCTTCTGCTTCAGAAATATTCACAGCTGGAATACGAGTCACCAAACGATCCGTGATGAATGAATCATTAAATAAGTTGTCAAACACTGAATTCACAAATGGGTTAACTGCATCTGTATTAACCGCTTTAGTTGGAAATTTTAATAATGCCATAATACTGTCCTCCGTTATTTTTGTTCAATTTTATTTTCAGATGTATAATCAATTGACGTACCAACTCAAAAAAAGAAACAAAACAAGACAAAAAGTCACTATAAGTCTATTTAAAATGACATATTGTCATTTTAAATAGACAACCCCTGTGCAAAAAAGACAATCCTCGCGCCGATTCGTTTGCAATATCCCAAATGAAGAAACTAGAAGAAAAATAAAAGGGGGCAGAAAAGGCATCCATCCGCTATGCCTTATGAGGCATCCACCCTTTCAAAAAAGATAAAAAAAAGAAACAAACTAGATAGAATCTCTAGCTCCTTTGATAGACCAATCTGACCTTGGATTTGGCATGATCCCCTCCAAAAAGGGGATTCAATTTGACGACTGTGATATCCACCTGCTCCAGAAAGTCAAATCTATCCAACACCTTATCCATCATTTCCTCCACTGCAGACTCAATCAAGGCCCTTTTCTGATGCATTACCTCTGCTATCACGGCATACAATTGCTCATAGTTAAGTGTATTAGCCAGATCATCCCCAGAGATTTTTTGGTAGATATAGCTCGCCTCTATACTCACATAGAATTCATTCCCAACCACCTGCTCTTCCGAGTAATAACCAACGGGAGCATAAAATCTCGCATCATTTATCGCGATAGTCTGCCTAAGGATTGCCATACCACAAACCTAGAAATATTTATCCGTTTCAAAAAAATATCTTTATTATTGTCTTATAAAAAACCATAACCCCTCAAATATGACACCTCATTTAAGATATCCCTTGGGATTGCTACTAAGTCTTTTGACATGCTCACTATTCGCCCAATCTCACTTCAAACCCGAAGACACCGAATTCTACACGCCCAAACCACCTATCGTTACAGTCACCAACACCATCCCAAGTGACGCCATAGTATTATTTAACGGAGTCGACCTAAGTAAATGGGAATCATCTACAACGCCAGGGGCTGCTGCCCCATGGACAGTAAACAATAACATACTAACTGTAAAACCCAGCTCCGGAAATATTCAGACCAAAGACAAATTCGACGATTTCCAACTTCACATCGAGTGGCAGAGCCCTTTGATAGTAAAGGGCAACGGACAAGGACGTGGCAACAGCGGAATATTCTTACAAGGTCTCTACGAGTTGCAGGTATTGGACAATCAGGACAACCCCACCTATACCAATGGTCAAGCCGGAAGCATCTACAAACAGCGCCCCCCATTGGTGGAAGCCAGAGTCGCCCCACAAGGATGGCATACCTATGACATCTTATACACGGCGCCACGGTTCAATAAAGACGGGATGTTGATGAGCAAAGCGAGGGTCACAGTACTACACAATGGCATAGTTGTACAACTCAATACCGAAATCGAAGGAACGACAGAGTACATTGGCCTCCCTCAGCTCAAAGCGCACGGTGCGGGTCCTATTATTCTTCAAGACCACGGCGACCTCGTCAACTACCGCAATATTTGGCTTCGCAGACTCTAGACGGGAACCCCCGCAATAATTCTATTTGTTTTTAGGTTTTTAGGAGGTGAATCTATAATTTTACCTCCTTTAACAGATAGAAATGAGAAGAATTGCACTTTTGTTCCTCTTGGCCAGCACAACGGCCTACGGCCAGCGGAATCTGAATCTTGAAGAGACTGTTTTCGGCTCCCGCACCTACGCCCCCACCTCACTTGTCAGTCCAAATTGGATCCCTACACTAAATAGCATCAGCTATTTGGACGCCAGCTATCAAAACCTGGTCAGCAAAGGAGCCGACAAAAATGGACAAGAAGAGATACTGGCCAGTAAGCAGGACCTTGAAAATGCCCTAAAAACCCAATGGCCGCAAGAGACTTTCTCACTACGTATGTTTCCATATGATTACAAATGGAAAGACGACAAGACCATTTCACTTGAAATTGATGGCAAATCAAAATCTTATACCTTTGATTTCGACACCCAACACAAGACAATATCCAATGCCATCCTCAGCGATGCCAATGGCAAAAACAAAGAGATATCACCTGACAGAACCAAGGTAGCTTACCTAGTCGACAACAATATCTTCTTAGTAGACAGCGATGGTAAGACAATAGCCGTCACCAACGATAAGGACCCTGGCATTGTCAATGGCAGTGACTACACCCACCGCCAAGAGTTCGGGATCAACAAAGGCCTTTGGTGGAGCCCTCAGAATGACCAACTCATATACTATCGTAAAGATGAGACAATGGTCACCAAGTATCCCCTAGTACAATGGTCCACACGGGTTGCCGAGACTAAGGACATTTACTACCCAATGGCAGGGATGAAATCCGAGGAAGTAACATTGGTGATATACAACCCATCTACGGGTTCCAAAGTCACACTGCTCACAGGCGAACCCAAAGAACAGTTCCTTACCGGCGTCACTTGGGACCCTAGCGGAGCATTTGTATATGTGGGTGTATTGAATCGTGGTCAGAATCATCTCAAAATGAATAAATATGACGCTAAATCCGGCGCATTGATCAAGACTCTTTTCGAAGAGACCGCCACTACATGGGTAGAACCCCAAAATCCACTAACGTTCATCCCCACTAACCCCAAGCAGTTCCTCTATCAATCGGACAAAGATGGCTTTAACCAACTTTATCTATATGACACTGACGGCAAGCTCATTCGCAAACTTGGACATAAAGAACTTATTGTCAAAGACCTATTAACCTTTTCTTCAAAAGGCGACAAAGTATCCTACATCGGCGTCACCAATGACGGATTGGATAGACAACTCTTCGAAGTAGAACTAAAATCAGGAAAGACCACCCAGTTGACCACCGAATCAGGCACCCACACGGCAAGCCTTAATAGCAATGGAACCTATATTTTGGATCAATACAGTGATTTATCTACCCCCAACGTGATCCAGCTCAAAGAAATCAAATCAGGCAAAAAGAATATACTTATCCAAGCCCAAAACCCATTCCAAGGCAAAATAAATACACCAAAAATCGATTTCGTTCAATTGACGACCGCTGATGGCCAGACGCCACTTACCGGCCGCATTATCTATCCCAATGATTTCGACCCAAACAAGAAGTATCCCGTGATGTACTACCTCTATGGAGGTTCACATTCTCAACTGGTTACCAATAGATGGCTTGGAGGTGCAGGCTATTTCGACATATACATGGCACAGCAAGGATATATTGTCTTCACCATGGACAATCGAGGTACAGACGCTCGCGGCCGAGCATTCGCTACAGCCACCCATCGTCAACTCGGACAAGCTGAGATGGCCGATCAAATGAAAGGTATTGAGTTCCTTAAATCCAAGCCCTATGTCGACAAAGAGCGAATGGGAATTTTTGGCTGGAGCTTTGGAGGCTTTATGACAACATCTTTCATGCTCCACCACAATGAAATTTTTAAAGCGGCAGTCGCCGGAGGACCAGTAATCGACTGGAAATACTACGAAGTCATGTATGGCGAACGTTACATGGACACTCCACAAGACAATCCCCAAGGATACAAATTGACATCACTCCTTGATAAGGCCGATCGTCTCAAGGGAGATTTATTAATCATCCACGGCGCCCAAGACCCTGTAGTCGTTCAACAGCACAGCATGGAATTTATTGAGGCCTGTATCAAAGCAGGCAAACAGGTCGACTACTTCTTATATCCAACCCATGAGCACAATGTAATGGGTAAAGACCGTATTCATATGTACGAGAAGATTGCCAAATACTTTGATCTTCATCTTCACAGCTCATCCGCAAATTAATACAATAAGCAGCGACGAAACCTATACATGAATCCCATCGCTACCAAGATGATGCAGAGAAACAAAGAAATGGCCAGTAACAATCGTTACTGGCCTCTCTATTATATACTTTTTTTTAGTTAGTGTAAAATCATTACAATTCAACCGCTGTCTTCGCCTTTTCATAGCTTTCCAAATGCACCGCTGCCACTGCCCGCCCCGAAGGGTCGTTAAGATTTTGGAAGGAAGCATCCCACGCCAGAGCTTCCGGCGTACTGCATGCCACTGATTTTACAGAAGGTACGGTCTGCGCCGCGGCCTCCGATGGAAAATGCGATTCAAAGATAGTCCTATACAAGAATTCCTCTTTGTTCTTAGGTGTATTCACTGGAAAGCGCTCAGCCGCTCCCGCAAACGCTGTATCCGACACTTTCTGCTCCGCCTGCTCCTTCAACGTATCGATCCAGCTATACCCTACACCATCAGAAAATTGCTCCTTCTGCCTCCAGGCGATACTCTCGGGCAAGTAATCTTCAAAAGCCTTGCGCACCACCCACTTCTCCATTCGCCCATCTTTTATCATCTTATCCTTGGGATTGATCGTCATCGCAATATCCATGAATTCCTTATCCAAGAATGGCACCCTTCCCTCTACACCCCAAGCCGCTAGTGACTTGTTGGCACGTAGGCAATCATACAAATACAATTTTTTCAGTTTCCGAACAGTCTCCTCGTGAAATTCCTGCGCATTCGGCGCCTTATGGAAATACAGATATCCACCAAACAACTCATCCGACCCCTCTCCAGACAACACCATCTTTATTCCCATTGATTTAATCACCCGGGCCAATAAATACATTGGAGTGGATGCCCGTATAGTAGTGACATCATAGGTCTCCAAGTGATAGACCACATCACGGATAGCATCTATCCCCTCCTGTATAGTAAAGTTGATTTCATGATGGATTGTGCCGATATGATCCGCCGCCTTCTGCGCAGCAATCAAATCCGGAGCCCCTTTTAATCCGACCGCAAACGAATGCAACTGTGGGTACCAAGCTTCTTCCTTATCACCTGATTCAATACGCCTAGAAGCAAATTTTTTCGTAATCGCGGCAATCACTGATGAATCCAGTCCACCAGAGAGCAACACGCCATACGGTACGTCTGACATTAATTGGCGGTGCACAGCATCTTCTAATCCCTGACGTAGTTTTTCGATATCCGTTTCGGCTTCCTTGACGGCATCAAAAGATTCCCACTCCCGACTATACCATCTTTGGGGGGCTAACCCAGCTTCGCTGTAAACAAAATGCCCTGGAGGAAATTGCTCGATTCGACCACAAAATCCCTCTAAGGATTTCAATTCAGATGAAACGTAAAACTGCCCAATTTCATCAGTACCATAGTACAATGGGATGATCCCCATATGATCGCGTGCGACTAAAAAAACATCTTTCGTTGCATCATAAAGAGCAAAAGCAAATATTCCATTGAGATCTTCTAAAAAAGAAGCCCCCTTTTTTTGATACAATGCCAATATCACTTCCGAATCGCTATTCGTTGCAAAGTCATAGTCAGCAAGCTGCCCTCTCAACTCTTCATGATTATAAATTTCACCATTTACAGCCAAGACAATCTGGCCATCGGGACTGTACAACGGTTGGCTTCCGGACTTCGGATCCACAATAGCCAATCTTTCATGAGCAAGAATTGCCTTACTCGAGGTAAAAATACCCGACCAATCTGGTCCTCTATGTCGAATACGTTTTGACATCTCTAATATCTGAGGCCTTAGCTGCTCAGAAGAATGCTTCAAATCGAATGCTCCTATAATTCCGCACATATGTTTTTTTATTAATTTCTCAATTACTATTTCAATACTGTCACAAAGTAAAACATTAAAAAACAAAAATCATAACATTTTTTATTTTTTATTGAAAAATTAACAACAATAACCAACTAATGATAAAATAAAAACAAATAAATAAGCATATTTATAAAAATAACATCAATTACAATCCACCATATATTGAATCACCTAAATGCAGATTAGAAATTAATTTATTCCCCTACCCATCACCTTTACCTCCTATCACACATAGTTTTATCCTTTAAATTCACAGATTTTTATTAACTTCAACGCAAAGAAGAAAACCGATATGTCCGACCCATTCCAAATCTACAGGAAATCCGCCATCAGTCCATCAGATTTAGAGATCATTATCTCGAGACATCAACCGCTTAGCTTTAACAAGGGAGATGTCATCTTGAAAGAAGGTAAACTCGCACATGAGTACTACCTATTAGAAAGCGGATTGATACGATCCTATGTCTACGACTATGAAGGCCAAGAAATCACAACCGAATTTTTTGGCAGCAATGAGGTGGTGATTGAAGTCACTTCTCTGTTTTTAAAAATCCCTTCCCAAGAGAATATGCAATGCCTTACAGACTGCAAGGTTTGGAAATTTGAATACAACGATTTTCAAGAACTTTATCATGCCATCCCCGCCTTCAATGAATGGGGACGTGCCTGGATGACCTACGCACTACATCTAATGAAGAAGCGATCAATTGATATGGTATCTTTATCAGCTTCACAGCGATACAATCAATTGATTGCCAACAAACCCCAGATTTTTCAGTTTGCACCGCTTAAGCATATCGCCTCATATCTAGGAGTCACCGACACCTCCCTGAGCCGAATCAGAAAAGAAGCTCTTCAATAAAAATAAAAACTTGCCATAAGGCAAGTTTTTTTACTTTACTAGCCCCTAACTTTGACCCTTACGAAAGGAACACAAAGCGTCACATACACCTTTCATTAAAAAAACAATATGCGAGAGAACATTTCACCCTGTCGATCTGTTTCTCAAAATGCATATGCAGCGACAGATTGCAATTCAAAAAAGAGTTAGGAGTAACGCCTACCAATATTATGCAACACACTCCAAAAAAGCTACTGACAGACTGTTGTCATTCGCTTCTTATACATTTGAACCAATAAACTAAAATATATACCATCATGGCACTATTACACGCTTATTTAAATTTCAATGGCAATTGCGAAGAAGCATTTGATTTCTACAAAACTGTATTCAACAGCCCACTCACAGGAGTATACCGTTTCGGCGATATGCCAGCAGATCCTGAGCATCCAGTTGCTGACGCTGATAAAAACAAAGTCATGCACACCTCACTCAAAATCAACGATTCCGTCATGCTTATGGGTTCGGATTGTTTAGAGAGTTTTGGTCAAAAAGCAACCTATGGCACAGGTAGCTACCTCATGTTAGACACACAGACGGCTGCAGAAGCGCAGGACCTATACAACAAACTATCGGTAGATGCACTGAACATGGAGATGCCGCTAGGCGAGCAATTCTTCGCTGAAATATTCGCATCATTCCAAGACAAATATGGTGTGGCTTGGATGATTCATTTCGAAGGCAATAAAAAAATGGGCTAATGTCACCTGTGGTCTATATCTTGTGATATAGACCACCACTTGACAAAATTAATTTCTAGACTACCGCAACCAACATCCCCTTGCAACAAATTATATAAATACGGTTACTACAACTTTAAAAAAATTCAAAAATGAACATCAACGGCGGCAAAAATATAGCACTCAAACTATCCCCTTCCAAATATGACGAGACCGTAAGATTCTACACTCAAATATTGGGACTATCTGCATCTGAAGTCGAATCCCCAGACCACCCCACCGTCAAAAAAAGTACAAAAATTCAATTTGGTGAGAACACGCTGTGGCTCGACCTAATGATTGCTGAAACACCTCCTCAAGCCTGGCTTGAGCTATTGACCGATGACATGGCCGCTACCGAAAACCGCCTACAGCAGCACGGCATTGAATTTGAAGACCATCTCGAACAAATTCCTGCACACATGCACTGGATTCGCGATCCTGCAGGCAATGTATTCATCTTAAAAGAAGCCAAATAATCCAATTATCATGTCATTCTTTATCACCAATCTCATACTATCTGCTCGCATAAATGAAATATTAAATCCAAGAATCATGACCAAGAATATTTATCCCAGTATCTGGTTTGACAACCAAGCCAAAGAAGCCGCTGAATTTTACATCTCGACTTTGGGTCAAGGACATATCCTACAGGAGAATCCAATCGTTGTCAGTACCCAACTGTACAACTTTAAATTTATTGGAATCAATGGTGGAGACCAGTTTAGACCCAATGCCTCGATTTCATTTATGCTGATTGGCGAGACCAAGGAAGAGATTGACTCGATTTGGAAACAATTCTCCACCGACGGATCCATCATGATGCCCCTTGACAGCTACCCCTGGAGTGAATATTACGGTTGGGTTGCCGACCGCTACGGCGTCAATTGGCAATTGTATCTGGGCAAGTTAGATGATGTCAACAATCAAAAAATCGTTCCGACATTGATGTTTGGCCAAAGTCAACAAGGACGTTGCGAAGAGGCGATACGTTTTTATAAAACCGTATTCACAGACTTTCAGGGCTATGACTTCTTGAGATACACCGAAGGCCCCTTTTCAGGTCAAATACAACATACCCAGTTCAACATCAACGATATATTATTGATGGCAATGGACAGTGGGGTACCTCAAGATTTTTCATTTACAGAAGGTGTCTCCTTTGTGTTGGAATGTGCAGATCAAAGCGAAATCGATTACTACTGGGATGCGTTTACCAAAGATGGTCAAGAAAGCATGTGTGGTTGGTGCAAAGACCCGTTCGGAGTAAGCTGGCAAGTAGTCCCCCACAACTTGAAGGAATTACTATTCGAAGCCAGCAATGCCACAAATGCCACAAATGCACTGCGACAGATGAAAAAAATCGACCTCGACACCTTAAGAAACGCTTGATTACTACCTAACTTACAAACACACACCAGCATCGACCATATCTGGAAAAATACTTCGTAGCCGTTCGTAGGTACAGTCGATTCTTCTCTAATAGATCAATACCGCGCCTCTCTATAGAGGCCCTCCTTCCTCCTACATCACACCACCAAAAAGGTCCCAAATATATTTTACGTACCTTTGTCTGCCAAACATTCTATTCTAAAATCACAAAATCTCAAACTTTAATGAAATTATTCAATCTCTTAAAGCGTAAAAGTACTTTTGTTTCCGGTATCGTTTTTCCCAGTCTCATTTTTATACTTGGCGTGACTTTCTTAACCAGTTTCGTTCCCGAAACAGCCAATTACTACTTAAATATTATCAAGAGTTTCCTCTTCGAAAATATGAATTGGCTCTATGTCATGGTGGTCACTATTTTCGTCCTATTTTTGATCTTTTTGATCTTCAGCAAGTATGGCAGTATCCGATTGGGGGCCAATGATTCCAAACCTGATTTTTCATTTTTCTCCTGGGTTTCTATGCTATTTGCAGCAGGCATGGGGATTGGTTTAATGTATTTTAGTGTCGCCGAACCGCTGTCCCATTACTCCACCCCCTCTGCAGCCGGACTATCATCCGTCCAACGCGCGAAAGATGCCCAACTATATACCTTCTTTCACTGGGGCATCCATGCATGGGCCATTTATGGCGTAGTAGGACTTTCCTTAGCCTATTTCACCTACAGATACAAATTACCCCTTTCTCTTAGAAGTTGCTTCTACCCACTCCTAAAGGATAAAATACAGGGCCGCGCAGGTGATATCGTCGACATGTTTGCACTATGTAGTACCTTTTTTGGAATCACCACCACACTGGGATTCGGTGTTGTACAACTTAGTGCAGGACTTGTACACTTAGGGATCATTCCTGAAAGCAACTTCTTGTATCAGGTAATTATAGTCGTTGTCATCATGACCATATCCATTCTTTCCGCAATCTCGGGAGTTACCAAAGGAGTGAAGATCCTCAGCCAAGTCAATATTATAGGAGCATTGGCGCTAATGCTATTCGTATTGATACTAGGACCAACTACTTTTCTTTTAGGTACCTTTTCTGAAGGTTTAGGTTATTATATCAATGAGTTCTTCAACCTGACCTTTAACACACATGCTTACGAACCTGAGCGCCAGGAGTGGTTCTTCAACTGGACCATCCTCTACTGGGCCTGGTGGATCTCATGGTCACCGTACGTAGGACTTTTCATTGCAAAGATATCCAAGGGACGCACCATTCGCGAATTTATCGGAGCAGTCCTTATCATCCCCTCAGTGTTCAACTTTATGTGGATGACCATATTCGGCAATAGCGCGACTTGGATTGACCAATATCAAGCTATAGGCGCACTCAGCAATATTGTTGACCATGCAGACGTCCTACTGTTCAAATTTTTCGAATTCTTCCCTTTCCAACAACTGACCAGTGTATTGGCCATATTGATCATTTTTATTTTCTTCGTAACGTCTGCAGATTCCGGCATATACGTCATGAATAATATTTCATCCAATAATGCTCCCCAATCACCCAAATGGCAGTATATTTTTTGGGGAACCTTATTAGCCGTCTTGGCCTTGGTCCTCTTAAATGCTGGCGGTCTTCAATCTTTACAAACGATGACCCTGATTACCGCCCTACCCTTTTCCATCATAATGCTATTATTTTGCTATAGCCTAATGAAAGCACTTTTGATAGATGATCTTTATTACTCCCGAAAGTTTTCGCATTCGACCAATAGCTGGTCCGGTGAGTATTGGAAAGAGCGCCTAGATCGTATACTTTCCTATAAAGATCGCCACACCACTGATGAATATTTAAAAAATACCGTTGGTCCTGCTTTCAACGAGTTAGCTACCGAGTTTGGAGCCAAGGGAATTCTCGCTACCGTCAATTTTGACAACAGCAATCCTGTACAAGTCGAGATTGAGATCAAACATGATGTCATGACAGACTTTCGCTATGGTGTCAGAAGCCAGCTCGAAAAGATTTCAGACTTTCTACGCAATGAAGAAAATGGACCAGAGATTGGCAGCATGAAAACACATATCCCAATGACCTACTTTGGTGATGACCGTGAGGGGTATGACATTCAATATTTCACCAAGAATGAGATTATTAGTGACGTGCTGAAGCAGTACGAACGTTTTCTTTCCCTATCTTCTGATGAAAAAAATGAAATTTTCATCGGAAGCAATCTCAAAGATCAAGAATAAGGAGTAAAGAGCTGTCCAGTCGGACAGCTCTCCTCATATATAATCTAACCTCACTAAATTATATGCACTCTCGTTTTTAACTTTTAAAGTGGACAACTCTTCTTCCTAACGCTTTCTATCACTTACGAGATTATCAAGCAAAGAGATTTCAATTTTCGATTTTTTTAATTCAGACAGTACATGAGCGCGCATTGTTTTGTAGACAATTTATCCATAATGTAGAGGCAGCATCTGACACAACATTCATTTACCCCTATCTCCTGACATTGCACATTCAATCAAATTTGTCTAAGTTTGAATATGATACCCGCTCAACACGATATTATCCTCGTCACCCCCGAAGATGTTGCTATCGGCACCGCATCCAAATCCCACACCCACCGTACAGGACTATTGCACCGCGCATTTTCAATCTTGATATTTGATACCCAAGGACGCATGCTGTTACAACAAAGAGCAAAGCAAAAGTATCACAGCGGAGGTCTTTGGACCAACGCATGCTGTAGCCACCCACGACCCGAAGAGCTAATCTCCGACGCCGCACACAGGCGCTTGCAGGAAGAGCTAGCTTTTGACTGTCCATTGGCCTACCAATACAAGTTCATTTATAAAGCTGAATTAGACAATGGTCTGATTGAACATGAGCTAGACTATGTCTTTACTGGATTGTATGAGGGCATCATTACCCCCAATCCAAACGAAGTCCAAGCCTATCAATACATGGACATAGCACAAATTACCGAGCAACTCCGCACCCATCCCGAACATTATACAGCATGGTTTCGAATCATCTTCGAGCAATACAGCACACATACAAAAGAGAATATAAAATAAATACAAAACTTTGGTTCCTAATCTATATCTTTGATTTCAAAGACCAACTGATTGAGCCCGATACACTACCTCGACGAAGACACCCTAATATCCTTATTACAAAAAAAGGATCAACGGGCCTTTAATTATCTATACGATAATTATGCCGGGGCACTTTATGGAGTAGTGATTCGCATCGTCACCGTCAAAGAATATGCAGACGAGGTGCTCCAAAATGTATTCGTCAAAGTATGGAACCACATCGACGCTTTCGATCCTGAGCGCGGCAAGCTCTACACATGGATGATCAATATAACACGTAATACCTCAATTGATTATATCAAGTCCAAGAGCGTTCAAAATGAACAAAAAAACCAATCTCTTCCGAATATCGTAGATGCTAAAGAAAACCATAACTTTACGGTATCCGGACACGTAGATCATATCGGTTTTAAAAATGTATTAAATGATTTAAAAGCCGAATGGAAAGAGCTAATTGAATTGGCTTACTACGAGGGATACACTCAACAAGAGATTGCAGTAAAATTAGACATCCCCTTAGGGACGGTCAAGACACGTACGCGTGGAGCTTTATTAGAGTTAAAAAGAATACTTAAAGATTACCAATAGCAGTGGACATTAAAGAATACATATCGTCAGGCATTATAGAAGCGTATGTCATGGGGCTTGCTACCGAAGAAGAGGTCAGCATCCTGATGTGCATACGCAAGCATAATACTGAAGTCGAGCAAGCTATCGTTGAGGCCCAAAAGACCTTAGAGGATTTTGCTACTGTCCATGCTATACCCCCACCTTCCGACCTCAAAGCAGCCATTTGGAATACATTGAGCGAGCAAAGCATCCCTACCGGCACAGGTGTTTCTGATACTCATGATTCGACCCCAACCATTCTGCCAGCGACTACTAGTGCAGCGCCTATACGCTCGCTAGCTACACGCAATATAGCCATTGCCGCATCCATATTATTAGCACTAAGCTTAGGAGCCAATGCTTTCTTACATTATAAGAACGAGGCCGGTCAAGAAGTTCTGGCCCGCACTATGGCCGAGCAACAGTCTACCCAACTAACATTGGAGACATTGAAAGAAAAATGGAGTATGCTACAGAATCCTGCGATCAAGACTGTCACCTTGGCTGGAGTAGCACAACATCCTGATCTTAAAGCCCACGTCTTCTGGAATACCCAGACGACAGACGTGTACCTCAGCCTCGAAAATCTCCCGGCCGCTCCAGAAGGAATGCAATACCAATTATGGGCTATTGTAGATGGCAAACCTGTGGATGCAGGTGTATTTCCATTAGACCAGACTGACCGCATCAACAATATGCGTCAGATACCCAAAGCACAAGCTTTCGCCGTCACACTGGAGACAAAGGGAGGCAATCCAACGCCTAATTTAGCTCAACTTTATGTGATGGGGAATATTTAATCGCCTTTTAGCACCCTCACCTCAGCACCACCCAATTTCATCGTCAGCCACTCCTTCAACTTTAGGAGCTCCTTTGCATCGATTTTCGCCGAGTCGTGGTAATACAATACCGTCTCTAACTTGGTACTGTCCACCCCTCTCACAGCCACCTGTTTACCAATAGAGAATGGTGTCAATGTCGGAAATAGTAGCGTGATTTCCTGGATAAGCTCGGGATTGTCAAATCTGTATTTCGACAATTCGTTTCTTAGGTTTTGGATCGTAATATCTTTCTCCGAAACATTTTCTGAATATTTTGTTATCTCCGCCAAAATATCTTTTTTAATGTCAGTACTATCTTGATGAATCAAGAGTTCAGTCTGCCGGATACCATAGTAAGCCATTCTATCCTTTAGACCAGCAATCTCTCCAGCCGTAAATTTCTTATCCAAAAATGCTAGTTCAATCTTCTTAGGCCTCCTATTAAACTGTGTATTCTCGTAGATCAGTGTATACCCCTTTTCAACAAGCTCTGTCTGTATAAAAGCATTCACCTGCTGCGTATATTTCTTCTGCTGCAATAGCACATAAGCCAGATAAAAACTGGGCACTATCATGATTAGGATCATTAGCGTGATTGTTCTTGTAATGCGCTTCCTCTTTCCTTCATCCAAAAATTCAACACTTGGATATTTCAGGAATTTGACAATCAAAAATGTTGAAATACAGATAAAGAAGCAATTGATCGTATACAAGTACATCGCTCCACCAAAATAGGATATGTTCCCGATAGCCAGTCCATACCCTGCAGTACACAGCGGCGGCATTAGCGCTGTCGCTATTGCTACACCCGGTATAGGATTCCCTTTCTCCACTCGCGTGATCGCGATGACCCCTACCAGACCACCGAAGAAAGCAATCAACACATCGTATATATTGGGAGCTGTTCGCGCCAATAGCTCCGATTGAGCCTCTTTGAAGGGACTAAGCGAAAAATAGATAAATGACACCAAGAGACTCACCATCGTCGCAATCAGCAAGTTCTTTAATGATTTCTTCAACAAACCAAAGTCATAGGTTCCCAACGCAAATCCTGCCCCCACGATAGGGCCCATCAAAGGGGATATCAGCATCGCTCCAATAATCACCGCCGTCGAATTGACATTTAAGCCTACCGATGCTACCACTATCGCGCAGGCCAATATCCAAAGGTTAGCCCCCCGAAAAGAGATATTCGAAATGACATTCTCCAACACTTTTTCTTTTTTATCCTCACCCAGATGAAGGTTAAAAAAATCGCTGATCTTGCCCATAATATTTATATTTGGTGTAATGCCTTCCTTCAACAAAGGAAATAAAATTCCTCAACAAAAAAGCTTATTAATCGACAATTTAATTTAAATACTTCTTCCATTCGATTCGTCCATCCTCCCTTTTTTATAGCAGGCCGTTCTACCGGGCAGGCCGTCAATCTTGATGAGATAAAAAAGTTTACCTTAAAATTCGACTTATCAGCCTACTCACATCTACTATGCAGATCGACCCTCCAAAAGGAGCCGGACATCATCAGAAGCAGGCAATTCAAATATCTCTAGGTCAAAATATTTAATAGCGGCAAACAAATGGTCGAACACATCCGACATCGTATCTTCAAAAAATGCCCACTGTGTTCCCTTTGTGAACATATAGAGCTCCAATGGAAGTCCATGCTCACCAGGGGGCAATTGACGGACCAATAGCGTCAAGCCCTTATGTATATCGGGATTATGAAGCGCATAAGCTTTGATATACGCTCTGAATAGACCAACATTGGTCATCCTACGCCCATTGACAAGCACTTCGGGATCGACCTCGTTCTGTTCATTGTATTCCCGAATTTCCTTTTCGCGTTGCTCGATATAGGGTTTCAAAAGTGCAATCTTCCGTAGTTCGTCGATTTCCTCTTTAGTCAAATATCGAATAGTGGATATCTTAATGTTAATAGAACGCTTGATTCGTCTACCACCACTCTCCTGCATACCTCTATAGTTTTTAAAAGAATCACTCAATAACGTATATGTAGGGATTGTAACGATAGTCTTATCCCAATTCTGGACGCGTACATTATTAAGATTGATTTGGAGGATATCTCCGTCGACACCATACTTGGGCATTTCTATCCAATCACCAACGCGAACGGAATCATTGGCCGACACTTGGATACTAGCCACAAAACCGAGGATTGTATCCTTAAATACCAACATCAGAATGGCCGAAGCAGCTCCCAAAGAAACCAGAAATGACCATGGAGAATTTCCAGTCAATATCGAAACAATGAGAGTACCGACTACAAAAATCAAGAATATCTGCAAAACTTGAAGATAGCTATCCACCGGTTTATCTACAAATGCTTTAGAGGAACGAAGTATGTCCCTACCAGTCTTTAATAAACCATTGGCAACACCATAGACCGCAAAAATCATGAAAATATCCAGCACCTTGATTAATACAGCTGTGAAAGATGGGAAACCCATAAATACATCTGGAAGCAACAATTGCGAAAAAACAACCAGGATCAATCGGCTCAGGTGAACCTGCACTTTATTATCAAGTAGATGATTGTCCCAATTGGTCTTGGTTTTTTTTATCAACCCCGTAACAACAGAATTGAAAAAAAATCGCAAGAGATAGTCGATTAAGACCAAGAGAATGAATGCGGAGATAAGGAGACAGGCCGATGTCAAAATGTGGGCGATACGATCATGCAAACCGAAAGTTTCTGCAAGGTTAAATGTCCACTGATAGATTGAGCTGGTTGTCTGCGCGCTGATGTTAATGATGTTCGGTTTTTCCATATTAACGAGCAAATATACGAAAAACAAATAACTGCCTTTTTAGCGTCCCAACTTCATCAACCAATACGTACCCAGATATTAACACCCCGTTCATGAGTGTATATTTGGCACAAATTGTCACAAAAACGTTAAATCCTGTTAAAAAGTCAAAATTATCTTGGAGAAACATTCCTTACACCTTATCTTTGACTCATCATAATTTAGGTTTATAATTGGTTATAAAGGATTCCATTCTCCCCGTTTGGAATCCTTTTCTTTTTTACCGTAAGCCTAGTTATTTATACGTCATCAACCGTCTAGCTCGTCTTGATTTCTCCCAGCTGTTCCACTTCTTTCAAATCATACGGTGTCTCTTGATATACAAAATAATTCAACCAGTTATTGAATAACAAGTTGGCATGCCCTGTCCAACGCACCACAGGCGGATTATCCGGGTTATTATCTGTATAATAATTGTGAGGCACCTCTATTGACAGACCTTTTTCTCGATCTCGTTTATATTCATCATTAAGGGTTAGAGCTGCATATTCAGAGTGGCCGGTCAAATAAAACTCACGACCACCTCTTGAAGAGGCTATAGCAACTCCCGCCTCCGCAGATTCTGACAATATGGATATCTCCTCCTTACGCTCCAAATCCTCCTTCAAAATAGTAGTATGTCTACTGTGTGGGATAAAAAACTCATCATCAAAGCCTCTAAATAATGGATTTGTCTTTTCTGTAGCCGTATGCTTGAAGACCCCAAATAGCTTTCCATCCAACGGGACTTTCTCCACTCCATAAAAATGGTATAGTGCCGCTTGTGACGCCCAGCAGATATAGAGAGAAGAGGTCACATGCTTTCTCGCCCAATCAAAGATCATCGTCACTTCATTCCAGTACGTCACCTCTTCAAACTTCATCATCTCCACTGGGGCCCCTGTGATAATCATACCATCATAAAAATTTTCGCTTATCTCACCGAATCCTTTGTAGAACATTTCCAAATGTTCCTCTGGCGTATTTTTAGATGTATGGGAGTCCAATCTCAAAAACTCAACTTCCACCTGCAAGGGGTTATTAGACAGCAACCTTACAAAATCCGTTTCAGTAGAAATCTTAAGCGGCATCAGGTTGAGGATAAGTACACGCATGGGTCGAATATCCTGAATACTGGCCCGTAAGTCACTCATCACAAATATATTCTCTTTCTTCAACAGTTCAATCGCTGGCAAATTATTGGGTATTTTGACTGGCATATCCTATTTTCCTTATTATTCTTTGTGTATACAAAAATATAAAGAATAAATCGGAACTTAAACATGCGCCACCATACACATCAGCATCAAAGACCTCCATCCCCCAATTACCCTAGCAATCTTTTCACTACCGGTATCTCTTTCAACGTATCCTTGCGCGCTTCAAAACCAAAATATTACTTTATTGTGATATCCAAAATACCTACATTGTCTACATCAGCGTAGTAATTGCCGATGGCAATACAATCCCTTGAAGCATTAAAAAACTATAGCATATGGCCAGTAATGAAGAATTAAAAGCGTTGGCATCACAACTCAAAGACCCCAAAGGAGCCAAAGGTATCGAGATTGCGGAAATGATGGATGCAACCAATATCAAAATGACCCTACACGCCATCGATTACCTTCAGATAGAAGACAATCAACACATCCTCGAATTGGGACATGGCAATTGTGGTCACTTGCACAACCTCCTTGCTCGACAACAAGGTCTCCACTATTCGGGTCTTGAGACTTCCGAACTCATGTATACCGAAGCCCAGCGGAAGAATAAAGCCTATATAGACGCAAAACAAGCTGCCTTTTTCCTATATGACGGACTACACATTCCTTTTCCCGAGCACGCATTCGACCGCATATTTACCGTCAACACCATCTATTTCTGGTCCGAACCACATCAACTTTTATCCGAATTGGCCCGTATCCTCCAACCGGAAGGCGTTTTGAATATTACCTTTGCGCAGGAAAGATTTATGCAACAACTGCCCTTTACTACATTTGGCTTTAATCTTTACGATGAAAACAAAGTTGCCGATCTCATCCACGGAACTACATTCTATATCCAACAATCCAATACCCAGACAGAAACCATAGAAAGCAAGACAGGTGAACTTGTCAATCGGGAATTTACGACCCTGACATTAAAAAAAAGACGTCATTAGAATTTTTCATAAAGAAAGAATATGCATGTAGCCCAATTCACAATAATGAATAGCGCTACATGTCCGATAATAGAAATTTTTGAAGACGCATAAAATAGCCGAATCCCTTTAAGCAATACAGGTTGCTATCACTTCACTTCGTTCGGCAAGAATTTTAAAATCACTCCTTTAAACCGAGCAATTATATCCCAGAATTTGCGATTGCTATCAATCTCACTTTCACCACAGTCGATAATATCACTTCTTTTGAGAACGAAGTCAGCAACGTTATCGACCATATTCAACTGAACAAGGTTCTTTATCCCTTTAGCAAGATAACTTGCATACACATGTCCCCATATTTCGACAATCATCGAATCATCCGTAATATCTAACTCTTGCTTCATCAACTGCGCATAATCCATCTTAATATACTTTACAAGAATTGCCGACCGGTTTACAAGGTCGGTAGACAAGTACCTTTCCAAAGCTTCCGGTTCATGTATACGGATAAGTTTATCCCTAAAATCAACCCCAATACGACAATCACTCCATTCATATATCTTCTTCATCTACCCATTTTCTTATTGTTTGCAAGTGTCTCCCCCATCCATAGCAAAGATATCCCCAAGCCTACCGACATAGCCATAGTAGCACAATACCGATTATAGCAGGCAATGCTTGAACAAAAAATATTTTCTTACTAGCTGTCCAAGCTCCATAGCTTCCCGCTACAGCTACGCATATCAAAAAAAATAGTGCTACATTGGCCTGCCAAATAGGGTCCTGAATAAACAACGACCAAATCAGACCCGCAGCCAAAAAACCGTTATACAGCCCTTGGTTGGCCGCAAGTCCTTTCGTAGGCGTAAATAATTCAGAAGGCAATGCACCTTTAAATATCTTCCTTCCTTTGGTTTCCCACGCAAACATCTCAAACCAAAGGATATACAGATGCTCCACCGCTACTAGACCGACGACAATTTTAGCTAACATTTCCATATAATCTTATTTTATCTAGTCCAACCATCCATCCTATCCACAACACTATCCCCTAATTTATAAAAAAAACAGGATTATAATGACAGCAATTATTCCCCTTTAATCATCCAAATCTTCTACAGCACCTTAGAGCATGCCAATGATTCTTATAATTTTCGTAATTTGTACTATGTTGTTCAAAGAGAAACATTTACATGGCATCAAAGCTGGCACTGTCCAATACGCATTCCGCAAGTGGGACAAAGCTGCCGTAAAAGAGGGTAGTGAAATCAATACCACGATAGGCCTACTGCGCATCGATAGCATCACAGAAGTCTCTGCAGATTCAATCACAACAGCAGATAGTCTAAAAGCAGGATTTACCAACAAACAAGATTTGCTCGACTCCTTTCGACCAATAGCCTCGGGAAAGATATTCAAGATGGAAATTCGTTATCTATCCGAAGACCCTCGAATCAAGCTTCGTGAACGCGTCCATCTACACGAAGAAGAACTCCACCAATTAAGCAAACGTTTAGCTAATTTAGAACGGCACGGTGCGCAAGGTCCCTGGACACGAAAGATTCTATCCACTATAACGGCACATCCGCAGTTGCGGGCTGTAGACCTAGCATCGCTCACTGGCTTTGAAAAAGAATGGTTAAAGCTCCATATCCGAAAGCTGAAAAATCTGGGATTGACCATCAGCCATCCTGTCGGATATGAAATCTCCCCATTGGGCAAGCACTATTTACAATGGGAGAGCAACAGCTAAATATCGTCAAGCTGCTCCAATAAACAAAAAAAAACAGCAAGCTAGCCCGCTCAGAGCAGATTGCTGTTTTTTGAAAAGACTTACATAAAATGATATAGAAAGACTACATCACCCACATAAGCAGGTTTTGGCTGGTCCTTGATGACAAGGGTTGCCTCTATTATGACCTTGGTAGTACCTCTCAGGTTGACGATAGATTTAAGTTTGGCCTGCAGTTGGACTTCATTATCGACCAACACTGCTTGTCCAAATTTCAAACTTTCAATCCCGTAGTTTATTTCCATCTTAAGGTTCCGGACATCCGCAATCTGTTTCCATAAATATGGAATCAGCGATAGGGTCAAATAACCATGGGCAATAGTCGATTTAAATGGCCCCTCACGTTCAGCCCTTTCTGTATCGACATGTATCCATTGATGGTCCAATGTCGCGTCCGCAAATGCATTGATTTGCTTTTGATCGATTTTATGCCATTCCGATACACCTAATTCTTTGCCCAAATGCGAATGAAACTCTTCAAAATTGTTTATTACTACCATATATTTTTATTTAACCATTTAAAATAGCGCTAACTACCTCACCTTCTTTTCATTACAACAAATCCCGCATCAACCATTTTATCGCCTCCTGAACGTGATTAATCCAAATTAATAAATTTCCATCTAAACTCCGGGAAAAATATTTTAATACACGCTAAATACCCCGCTATTCCCCCTATACAGAAGCAACTATTCCTCCATAGCAAGACCTTTCTAAGGATACAAATCCCTGCTTTCAGGGACGGCCACTATACTCCAAAATTTGTAAATTGCAAACGCAAAATGAACAATAAATAAAAAAACAAAGAATAAACATCTGTCAATAGCCCATACATGAAATCCATATTCTTTTTCTGCATATTCCTCCTATCCCTTAGCAGCTGCCGCCAGCAAGTAAGCAATCAAACAACAACAACATTCACAAACGATTCCCTACCCGGAGGCGGCTTGGCAGACATATCCGATTTTGACAGCACCGCACCAGTCGACAATGTCAATGATGTCAACTTTTTCGTCTATACTAAATTAGACAGCGTCACGTTATATACCCAGCCACAAGCACAGGCCAAAAGCCTGAGAATCGTCAACGATAGATTCAACAATTACTATGGTTTTGAAGATTTAGGAGATTTTTTCAAACTGCATTATCAAATAAAAAACAATCCTCCGACAACAATTGTTGCCTATGTCTCGAAACAGGAATTTACCAAAGATTCCCAACTATCCCTGCAAGGTATAGATTTGAATGTCATTCGTTCCAGCGCTCAAAATGGAGTTGACGATCACACAACCAAATCATTCTCCAAATTAGGGACTATTTCTTTCATTGATGAAGCCACTTACCTCCAAGCAAAAAAACAGACCAACACAGAGCCCCTCATGCCCAATCCCGAAATGAAATTTGATGGGTCCGCTTGGTCGCTTTCTTCAAGCGGCGCTAAAGATTTTCAAGTTGTAAAACATTTGGTCGGTGCAGAGGAAGATACCCAGTACACTTACAGAGGGCGCTCCTCCACCATCAATAGGGAGATTTTCCTAGAGCAAGACCATATGTCTGGCATGGACCACTACGTCGGTTATGACCCCGATGCTCCTGATGAGACACCGGCCTATTTCAGTAGCCTGCCCATCATCCTTCCTACCCAAGGACTAGTCGCTACAATCCATACCAACACCGATCAAATGACCGATTTTGTACTCACAGGCTACGACCACCAATCCAATACCCTTACCATCTTGTTATATGCCAACTTTACTAATTTTAAAGTTCCAGATACAAGTTCTCTCTTTTGGGTGGATTCGCGGACACTATATTTCAAAGCGACCCATTCCAATACACGCACATCCGACCCTAATTATAGATTCGAATATCTCAAATTACAACTTTCAACAGCATTAGACTGATAGGGCATCCATTATCCAGTCTTTCCATCCCCCCCCCTTCTCCATACTTGCTTTTTTTATCCATCGGTATTCCAATGCCGCAAGGATTAGGTAAAATCCCGAAAAGAACAAGCATTTTCCATATCCCGACATCATATAGCCATCTCCGTTTGGAATCAATGTCACCAATCCCATTTTGTCTAGCATCATCTCTACAAATACGACAATCGGGATCAAGCCAAAAGCCAGTAAGAAGCGTAGACCTTTTGCGCTGATGATACGATCCCTATTCAAAATAGGAGCATCTTCAAATAAGAATTTGTTCGACAATATAATAGAAATGAAAGTATTGACGTAAAGCGAGTTAAAATCCCCTTTTAAATAGAAAACAACCGCTGCGATCAGCAAGATCGTAATCATTAACCATTTTCGCTTATCAAAAGGCATCATAAAGATGATGATAATGGGTATGGTAAACCAAATATCAAAAAACCACAGATAAATGAGCCCTTCCTC
This sequence comes from Sphingobacteriaceae bacterium DW12, assembly GCA_000783305.1. Taxonomy (GTDB): domain Bacteria; phylum Bacteroidota; class Bacteroidia; order Sphingobacteriales; family Sphingobacteriaceae; genus Sphingobacterium. The sequence continues at coordinate 737,287 of JROE01000002.1, forward strand.
CGCTTCCCGTCCTATTAATTCAGGAAAAAAAGAAACGATAAAATACTGCACAGCCAACAGAACCAAGGAAAATACAGCTTCATATTTCCATATAAAATAAGGCGTATTAGGCATGGAAAATTTGGAATTTATCATAATAGTTTATGCCGCTAAAGATAATAAAATCAACACCTCCACTAGCATTTATTTAAAATCACGCGCAGCAGGAAAGATTTCACCCTGTATACCTACGGGTTTTTTGATTTTTTTCGGCTGTGTTGCCCCTATTATCTCCCCTTTTTCAACAGCTTTTGGGGGTTCTTGTTCCGTCGACCTTTCTTCCCCTATAGCCGTCAACCCCTGCAACAGTCCAGACATATCATGACAAGCCGCTGCAATGACATGCGTCACTTCCCCTTCCCGCTGGATCTTCCCCTCCACCATCAATAATTTAGCCCGCACAATATCCCTTCTGGATTTATCAAATAATTTTTTGAAAACCACTAAGTTGGCAGTCCCCGTCTCATCCTCTATCGTGATGAAGCATATTCCAGTAGCCGTCCCCGGACGTTGTCTTACCAGTACCAGCCCCGCTACCCTTACTAGTGTACCGTCCGGCCACAGGTTCAATTCGCGTATCGCCAAGACGCGAGCAGCAAATAGCTTTCGGCGCACAAAGAGTACTGGATGCGCCTTTAAGGAAAGAGAAGTCGCACTATAGTCATGCAATACATGTTCAGCGGCCGTCATCTTGGGGAGAGCGACCGATGGTTCGAGGGCACTTTCGGATACCTCCCCTTCAAAGAGACCTATTGGTCGATCGGCCAATGCCGAGATTTCCCACAAAGCCTGCCTCCTATCCAGACCCATCGACCGAAAAGCATCCGCATCCGCCAGTCGTTCCAAAGCAGCCATAGAGACGCCCACATCCAATAGCATAGCCATACTAGCATACCCCTTGCCTCTTCCAGCAACCAGGACCTGCATCTCCTCCTCCTTCAATCCTTTGACCTGCCTAAAGCCTAGACGGATTTTACAATACCCCCCCTGAGTCCCCATCGACCCGACTAATGTATTGTCCCATTCCGATCGGTTTACATCTACAGGAATGACTTTCACTCCATGCTTTTGGGCATCGATGATCAATTGTGCTGGTTGATAGAATCCCATCGGCATACTATTGAGCAAAGCCGTGGCAAATACATCCGGATAATGATACTTGATCCACGAAGATACATATACCAATAGCGCAAAGCTTGCTGCATGGCTTTCCGGAAAGCCATAGCTTCCAAACCCCTCCAATTGCTTAAATATCCTTTGCGCAAATTCTTCCGTATAGCCATTTTGCACCATCCCCCCGACCAACTTCTGTTTATACTGGCTGACCAAGCCCTTCGATTTGAAAGTCGCCATACTCCGTCGTAGTCCATCCGCCTCCGCCGGGGTAAACCCTGCAGCTACGATCGCAATCTCCATCGCCTGCTCTTGAAATAAAGGTACACCACAAGTTCGTTCCAAAATCCCTCTCAATTCTTCAGAAGGGTATTCAATTGGCTCCTCTCCATTACGCCTTCTTAGATAGGGATGCACCATATCCCCTTGAATCGGGCCAGGCCGTACGATTGCTACTTCGATTACCAAATCATAAAATTTCTCGGGCCTCAACCGTGGGAGCATGGACATTTGTGCACGGCTCTCCACCTGAAAGACCCCAATCGTATCCGCATGGCTGATCATCTCATAGACCTCTGGTTCATCTTGTGGGACATTCGCTAACGTCATCTCGCGCCCATGGTACTCCTTGATTAGATCGAAAGCTTTACGAATACAGGTTAGCATCCCTAAGGCCAATACATCCACTTTCAAAAACCCTAAAGCTTCGATATCATCCTTATTCCATTCAATATTGGTTCGATCCGCCATACGGGCATGCAGTATCGGGCATAAATCCGAAAGTTGGCCCTGCGTAATCACGAAGCCCCCAGTATGCTGTCCCAATTGTCTCGGGAAGCCCCTATATTCTTCCGTCAGCTGCAGCACCTTGACCAGATGCTTATCGTTCGGGTCAAACCCCTCACTCATTCCCGACTTGCCTTCCAACCACTCAGGCGTCAGCTCAAACTTAGACTTCGACAGTTTGTCTACTGTATCTACCGACAGTCCCATTGCTTTACCTACATCCCGGATTGCTCCCTTCCAATGTATCTGTGTCACGGTAGCCACCACACCTGCCCGATTCCGTCCGTACTTGTTATAAATATATTGCATCACCTCCTCCCTTCTTTCATGTTCAAAGTCCACATCAATATCCGGCGGCTCATCCCTAGCATCCGACATAAAGCGGGCAAATAGCAGCTTTACTTTCGTCGGATCTACAGCCGTGATCCCCAAACAATAGCATACCACCGAATTCGCCGCAGACCCCCGACCTTGGCAAAGGATATTTTGTTCCTTGGCAAAGCGTACATAATCATATACCGTTAGAAAATAGGATGCATAGTTCTTGCGTTCCATAAATTCCAATTCCATTTCAATCGTCTCCCGGATATGATCGGGAATATGACCATCGAAGCGCTCCTCAGCACCAGCCCAAGTCAATCTGCTCAGCTCCTCCTGTGGCGTACGTCCGCCAGTCGTAATCTCTTCGGGATATACATACGCCAGACTGTCCAAGTTAAATCGACATGCTTCCGCAATCTCTTCTGCATGCAAAATAGCCCGCGGATAGCCCCTAAATAGCCGATGCATTTCAGCAATGGGCTTCATATATCGTTCTGCATTTTGAAAAAGACGAAAACCCGCCTCTTGGATGGTACATTTCTCCCGGATACAAGTCAGGATATCCTGCAGCTCACGCCTATCCCGATCATGATAATATACATCGTTGATGGCCACCATCCCCATATCAAGTGCAGTAGCCAACTGTTCTATTCTAAATAAACGCTTACCGTCATCCCCTTGATAAGAACGCATAGCCCCGATATAAAGCTCCTTTCCAAGCTTTTGTCTATATTCCCTGACCGCTCCTTTAAAAAGCTCATCAAAGTCATAATCAGCATTTAACCCATCAGGTGGCAATACGACTAGCTTCATTCCCTCGGCATGTGCATATACATCCGCTTTATACAAGTGACATTGCCCCTTCTCCGCGCGCAGATTACCTTTCGTCAACAGCCCCGATAAGCGAGCATAAGCCGCCATATCGATAGGATACGCCAACAAACTCGGCCCATCCAACAATTCCAATCGACAAGCCGGTATCAACCTTATCCCACTCGCCTTTGCCGCTACATGTGCCCGCACGATACCCGCCAATGTATTCCAATCGGCAATAGCCAAGGCGGTATACCCCAATGCCGCAGCCTGTTCGACCATTTCTTCCGGGTGGGATCCCCCCCGTAGAAAACTGAAATTGGTCGTCACCTGTAATTCTGAATATGTCATCCCCTACGCAAAAAATCCGTGAATAAACCATTGAGGATCATCTTCCCCATAATTTCCCGACCTAAAGATCCAATAACGAGCCCCCCGCTCATCCTCCACACAATAATAATCCCTATGCAGTCCCTGCTGTTGCCACCATTCCTGCTCGATACGTTCGGGACCATCAGCTTTACGGACTTGATGGATATGCCCTTTATAGCGAAACACCATAGGCGGATAGTCAGGTATGGGCGCCGTCACTTCGATCCGGTGCGGGGTCCCCAAAAGATTGACCGGCCGTTTCACATCATTTCGCCAAGCCGTAGTCGCTTTCTCTTCAAAAGAACAAGCTCTTTTGATGGAGCGTTCTGGCCAATAATGCTCCGCCGGTAAGTAACGGTGTATTGCCCCCATCCCCACTCTCACACCTACGCGATCCAATAAATTCAAGATGGCTTTATGATCTGCACCCTGTGCCATATTCCACAACGTCTCCTGCGTGGGTGACAGGTCCTCCACCACAGGCACCTCCAATATAAACAGTTCAATCCCCAATCCCGGCCTGATGGTCGCTATCTTCAATTCAAACAGTTTAAATAGATGTTTGACATGCCTTACCGGTTGATTCGTTCCGATAGCTATCTCCTGTTTTTTGCCATCTATACGGTATCCACTAAAGATAGCGCTACGCAACCCCTTTCCCTCTTTGGATAGTCGCTGGCAGACTATCTCCAACAGCTTCTCCAATGCTATTCCTATTCCCACAGCCGTACGGATAGGCTCTAGACAGGGCAAGCGCTCTTGGTAAGGCTGAGGCGGCTGTATGGGTAGAAGAGCTTCCTCTACCTCACCTAGGGCCTGTGCCACCCGGTCCAATAAGGATTGGCCAAAGCGTCTTCGCAATACCGATCGAGGTATCTGCACAAAATCCTTGATTTGATAGAAACCTAGCTTATGCATCCTGTCCAGCACCACCGCATCAAGTCGTAGCGCCGCAGGTGGCCAGCTCAACAAAGCCTCTAACTGGCCGCCTGGCTTGACAATATCAGCATCCTTACCAAAATGGGCACTAGCCCAAGCCGTACCCACTGTGTCAGCAATTGCTGCACGAACGTGGTAGCCCGCTTTTTTGAACTTGGTCAACATCTCGATCAAGTATTTCCCTTCACCTCCCCACAAGTGTGTGCAGCCACTGACATCCAGTATCAGACCATCAGTAGCATCAATAGCCACTAACGGACTATAGCGGATACACCATTCAGCTATGGCTTTCAATAGCTTCGCTCCCCGTCCTGCTTCTTCCTCCAAAACCTCCATATCTGGAAAAAGTGCTCGCACATCCGCCACCACCATACCCTGCTCCACCCCCATCCGGTGCGCATCGATACTGACCGACTTAATGCACATCCTTCCGCGTTCAGGAGCTGCCAACACAAAAGGAGTCCCTCTTAAAGCCGGCTTCCGTATGGCCAACCAATCCGTCAACAGATGACAGAACCATATACTCATAAATCGCTTTCCCATACTATCCCGTGTATGACAATATTCCTCCTTGGGGTTGCTTCACTTTATCCATATGGCAAAACTGCCCATTCTTCCATTGCAGCTGCCAGCTACCTAATCGGCCATTCCGTACCTTGAGGAGCTCCACGTTCCAACAAGGAGGCCCTACACCTGGCAGCCCTGCTTCAAGCACGCTGGCTACCGGCGAGATCTTCCATCGCGCCACACTCGTCGTATTTCCGACTTTATGAGGTTGATAACAATGCATCAGTCCCGTCACCCCACTTTGTTCCACAGCAAGTTGAAGACGTCGGGATTGCATAAAACTTATTTCGTTCAATTCTGCCACCACCACCGTAAGTGCCTCACATTTGAGAGCCTCCTCTACCGTCCACAATACATCTTTCTCCTGTACCAAATCAATAAAAATAATACGGTCCGGATCGATGCCAAAGATTTTCAAACCTGCCGGGAACAACGTCCTTTTGGTCCCGATCCATAGACACACCCCTCCTTGAGGAATCAAACGCCCCAACAGGCCTGCAACAAAGCCTCCCGTTGCCGCAGCCTCCTCTGCGCCATGGCTCATAAACTCATGAATGACCCCCGTAGGGAAGATTCCATTTGGGAATACGCGCTCCAATGACCCCAATCCAACAGTGCAATGCTGCGATGAAGGCTCCTTAAACCCTTCCAAAGAAAGAATCTCCTTTTGGAGTCTTTCCACAATCTCACTTTTCGAACCTCCATGATACATGATAATTAAAATTAAATTCGTATTATTGTCACTAATAATAACAAAATAGTGTTACCAATAATAACAAATGAAAACTGAATCCCCAAAAATATTTTTCGGTCCGAATATTAAATTCCTCCGCGAACGCAGAAAGATAAGTCAAGAAAGCCTCGCCGAAAAACTCCATGTAACAAGGGCAAAGCTTGCCGCACTTGAGATTGGACAGACCAAGGCACCTCAGCCTGAGGATTATATCCGTTTCTCAGACTTCTTTACCATCAGCATAGATAGCCTGATTAAAGCCGATCTATCAAAGCTCGGCGAATTAAAGTTACGGGAGTTGGAAGCCGGCAATGATGTCTATATAATGGGAGGCAAGATTAGGGTACTGGCCATCACCGTAGACAAAGAGCAAAAAGAAAATACCGAATATGTGCCCGTACATGCTAAAGCTGGATATACCTCAGGCTACAATGATCCGCAGTTCATTGCCCAATTACCCAAATTTTCTTTACCCAATCTTCCTACAGACAAAAGCTTCCGCATGTTTCCCATTGCCGGAGACTCTATGCTCCCCATTGTTCAAGGAAGCGAAATCATTGCGGAATATGTAGAAGATTGGAAGAATTTAAAGCCACAGACCCCTTGTGTCGTCATTTTGAATGGACAGCAGGATTTTGTATTCAAAATGGTCACTTTACAACAACGGACATTTTTATTAGAATCCCTTAATACCACCTACAAACCTTATGAAGTCGGGATTGCAGATGTATTGGAAATTTGGCAATTCTATAGCTATCATTCCCGTCACATGCCTGATGGCCCCACCGAAATGAAAGAAGTAAAGGTCTTGATCGATCAAATATTGGCCGATATGCAAATATTGAAGAAGAAAAAACAGTAGATATGCCCGCTTCAATACACCAACAACCCTACGGCTGCCGAGATAAAAATAATATATACCGGATGCATTTTATACTTGATGGACAGTAGCAGTGCCCCAACGAAAAAAACGGGACTCAAATAGTCAATAAAATTATCACTATTCATTAAAGAAAGGGCGGCTATTCCAATAAGCGCTATACTTAACGGTTTGATTCCCGCAAGCGCAGCTGCAAAGTATGTATTTGTCCTAAATTTGGTATAGAAATAGGAAATCAGGACAATCAATATAAACGAAGGGAGACATAGTGACAGCGTAGCCACCACCGAACCTAAGACAGCCACGGAGGACGAATAACCAGCATGCACTAGCGCAGTGTAACCCGCATAAGTAGCCGTATTAATGCCAATGGGGCCAGGTGTCATCTGCGAAATAGCGATAAGGTCCGTAAATTCCTGAGCCGTCATCCATCCATTCTGTACCACCACCTCGTCCTGAATCAACGATAACATAGCATATCCACCACCAAAACCCAGTGTTCCAATCTTAATAAATACCCAAAATAACTTCAAAAATATCATATCTTAATCCAATCGTTGCACCATCAATTTTTTCACAGCATAATAAAGTACTCCTCCTATGCAACCGCCCAATACAATATATACCGGCGAGACATTACACCACCACATCAGCACCAATGCACCCACAGGTATCATCGCCGTCTTATAGGTCAGTTTATTAGCTTTTATAGCCGTATAGCAAGGGGCCACAATCAGCGCAATCACAGTAGGGCGTAGTGCCTTAAAAGCCTTCGCCACCCACACATTCTCTTGAAAACGATTGAAAAAAGAAGCTATTAACACAATAATCATGAACGGTGCAACAATTGTCCCCAATGCAGCGACTATCCCACCCTTTAATCCGTAGATTTTGTATCCCACAAGCGCTGCAATATTCGTCGCAAATACGCCTGGGAGCGATTCGGTAATAGCCAGCAGTTCGTAAAATTCGTCCTGGCTGAGCCAGCCTCGAGAAATAATCTCCTGTTCAATAAGGGGGATAACAGCATAACCACCGCCAATAGTAAATACACCTATCTTTGTAAAAAGATAAAATAATTTAAAAAACATATCAAATCATTAAATGCTTTTGGACAAAAAGCAGTAAAGAACCTAAGCCTTAAATATACCAAAAATATGCCTTCAAATCTAAGATAAAAGCAAATTTAACACCCCTATTTCATCAATCCTTAGACTGTCTTTTCTCCAGATTATCTATCTTAACCGCCAGTCTCTTCAATAGATCGATTTGCATTTCCTGCGATTCGTACAATTCTTTGATCTGCTCCTCCAATAAAATATCCAGTTTCTGGTGTAAGCTTCTAATTTCCAATTCCGCTTTCAGATTCACCAAGTAATCATTCTCCCCCCTTTTACGATCCTTTTCCTCTTGTCGATTCTGGCTCATCATAATAATAGGTGCTTGAAACGCAGCGATACAAGAAAGCACAAGATTCATCAGTATAAAAGGAAACGGATCAAATTGATCGCCCTTTGGCGTCAACACATTAAAAGCAATCCAGGCCAACAATATAACACTGAAGAGGATGATGAACTTCCAGCTCCCTCCAAATCGGGCCACTTTGTCCGATATCCGTTGACCCCGACTCAGCATCTCCTTTGGCGGATTGAGCAGATTATTCACGATCAGGGCCTCTTCCGCTATCGCTTTTTTCACAATATCGTGTAGTTTACGAATATGTGCATTGCTTTGCTCTAGCATCGCAATATGTTCATCTTGGACAGGTATTTTCTTTTTCATAAGAGATAGGGTTTATTAACTACACAAGACATTATACACATCCCAATGTAAGCAAAATTCATTCCCGTTCAAAGTGACAAATAGGGCGATAGCTTACAGCGCGTCCGCGACTATATATAGACAAACCCCTTGTCATCTTCCATGCGTCCAACATATCCATCCCACCCAAAGAACAATCAACAACAAAAAAATAGCGAGACCGAATAATCTCGCTATTAAAACCGTGTTAACTCATACAGTAAGCCCATTTGGGATGCACTTACTATATACTATATTAGAATATTCCTATACCAAAAGGTTTAATAAAAAATAGTTAGTCCACATCCGTTATTACGATTTGATGAATAACTTGGCAATATCCAATACCGCTGTCGCTGTAAGAGGTTCATCAAAAGATTGTGTTGCTGCATTCGCAGATATTTTTCCCCCTATACCATTGAGCATCGTAATATCTACCGTCGCTTGCATTTTATTATCCTCACCTGCATATACCGGATCTACTACCGCTCCTATTCCACTGTCGTTGGCTCCCGTAATCCACGGTTTCTGATTAGCAGCACCTCCACCCCTAGCCCTTCTCATCTGCCGAATATGGGAAGCGTGCCTAGCCTCCACCGAATGGATCTGCAATGCCGCTGTCAAGACCACCTTATTCCCTTTCAATATGGCAGCCTGCCCTTTATAGGCCCTCACCCCTGTATCTTCAAAAGCCTGTGCTAAAGCCAGGAAGGTATCATAGTCACTGAATACATTGCCAAATGTACCCCCTGCCGTGAAATCAAACGTAGGTTTGGATACAGCCTTATCTCCCAATACCTGCTTCAAAAATTTGACATGCGCCACCTCGTGATCTCGAATCGTTGTGATAGCACCCATCGGCTTGCCTGCAGGTACCAAGCCAGCGGCAGCTGCCCCCAAGGTATAGTATTCAGCCTCTAGGTATTCCAATGTCAAGGCATAGTTGAGCACCCCATTGACATCTGTAGGAGTCTGCCCATACGCTTTCTTGAAAAGATCGCCCAATACAAATGGCATCGCCGCAATCGTGACTTTCTTTCCAAAAGATGCCATATTCTTAATGGCCTCCCGGCGTGGACTTACGCGTTCGTTGAACTCTGGGTCAACCTGCGTGATTGTTTCGAAAATATTAAATAGATTCATGGCTTTAGAGATTAATAGGTAGGCAAATCTGTTACATTAATTTTGGACTTGATGAAAGGTGCTGCAGCCTGCAAGACCTGTGTAGGGCTTTTCGATACATCCAGGCCATTACTATCCACGACTTCCTGATTGGCAAATGTGCCATTATCGATCAAATCACGGACCAGTGCCGCATGTCTGGCCTCTACCGAGACAATCTTGCCCGCCAATAGCAGGTATGCAGGCTCCTTAATCAACCAACCGGCACCGTTATAGGCCGATACTCCCAAATCCTCGAAAGCCTTTGCCGTAGAGAGCACGCTATCCCGATTTGAAAAATTAATTCCCGAAAAATTAAACTCCAGGTTGTTGATTGCCTTCGCACCTAGCGCCGCCTTAAAAAATTCACGGTGCGCTATTTCATGATCTCGAATATCTGTAAAGAGTGTTTTCTCCCAATCGGATATACCACCATAAGGAGTGTTGGCTACCTGTATATAGAATGCAGCCTCCAATTGTTCCAGAGCATAGGCATAGTTGAGTATCGCAATATCGCCACTTCCGAAATAGAAGTCCTTTCCACCCATATCTATGGGATTGTCATCATCATCTTTGCAGCTGCTCATGCCGAGGATTGCTAGACTTGCTGCACTGGCGCCAGCAAACTTTAAGAAGTCACGTCTTCTCAACCGACCATCAGCCTGTACATCCTCCTGTACAGCTATATCCGGATTTTTAGGGGTTAGATTTTTCATAGCAAAAAGTATTTATCGTTTATAATTTAATTGCTGTTTTAAATCATATACGACAAAAATTTCTTACTGGATTTCACATTTTTATTTTTTTTTTCGAAACCTTCAAATCCATAAATAAAAAACAATGGAGCGCAGAAAATTTAATTGAAATCTTCCTACCATCAAGCTACGGTATATAACAAAAAAAACACCCAGAGTGGGGAACTCTGAGTGTTTTGTACTAACCAATTATTAACCTAAATTATGAAAATTACTGATATAACGCCATAAAGTACCCCAATGTTATATCAAGTTTAAAAATTATCACTTTATCCATACAAATGTTACATAATAAGAGATAATACGTCTTTATGGCTACTTATTGAACCGCGAACGCAGGGTCTCCTCTCGTTTGGCATCCCAATAACCACAGTCCAATTCCAGGAATATCGAGGTATACGGCAGTAGCGATTCTGTCTTCAGCACCACCACCTTGAAGAGCTGTGACGCCTCATCTATCTTCTTAAAGATCTCCCCATGCGGAATCTCCTGGACAGTCCGTTCGCCCCATAGGGCTTTGATATCTTTTCGGTATGTCTCGATCCCGCCGACCAACTCTTCGTCCAGATAGTTGAACTCGGCATCCTGATAGATGATTGGTCGGATATGCGGTTGCCCCCGTAGCAGACTATCCACCTCCCGTACCACATCGATCATCGGTGCCCCCGTATCGAGTACCGTAATATCTGGATTATTGGATGCTGGGTAGGCCTTATCCACGATCAGTATCCAATTGCGATGCCCCAGAAGCGGAAGCTCCGCTAGTATCTCCTCCTGCCAGCTTTCTTTATTAGCTTCCACCGGGCCTTGCCCAGTAGGTTGTGTACATGCTGCCAACATCCCGGTTAGCAGCAGTATGATATACCTTATCCTCTCTCTCATGACCAAGAAATCTTTAGCGTATCCCCTTTTTTCATGTTCAGATCCGGCTCAAAAGAGACCGATACCTTTCCATCGATGTCTACTACCCCTGCTATCCCCACTGCACGACCGTTCAACTCGGCCTTCACCTGTCCGTCCTTCACCGTGTTACCCTCGGCCTTTCCAACGGCAAACTCCCGTAATTGCAGACGACCATATACCACAGACAGTTTGCTTTCCTGGGCCTTGCCTTTCTGTACCTGCTCATAGCTACCCCAAGCCCCTGCCGTAGTATACGGGGCCTTGAAACGCGCTGGACTTAGTTTCGGCGAGAAAGCCAGGTACTTATTCGGGCCATGATGCTCATAGCCACAGGCATTCACAAAGGTGCCGTAGCTCGCCATGGCTCGAGCGTAATGATCGCTGCATTCAATCTCATTAAAAGGGTTGCGCTTCGCAGCATGGTACCGGTCGTGGATTACACGGGTCAGCGCCAAGCTTTCATCGATCATCCCTTCAGCCATCATATGTGCCGCAACCTGATGCTCAAATCCGCTCATACACTCATGGAAGTAACCCAATTGCCAAGTCTCGTTATCCCCATATGCCTTTGCCTCATTCTTGGGGTTTGTATTCATCACCATCCCCCCTTCACCAGCTAATGCATAGGGACGCCCATTGAGATGGGTCTTGATATACGGACCTACATCCATCGTAAAGTTGTATTTCCACAGCGCCCTAAGCGCCGCCAATGTCTGCGCACGATCGTTGACACGGGGCATCCCCACTTGGAATGTCCAGGCCTGCCCGTACACTTGGTCGATATGGCAAGTATTGTAGGAGCCCAGTTTTTGACGTCCGGACTCTTTGTTGGGCCGATGGATATAGTATTCACCATTGAACAGCTCCTTGTCCATGTTCATCTTTCCTTTCTGGACATAGCCCGTACATAGCTTCTGGAAGGCCTTATCGCCTACCTCAGCTGCCATTGCTCCTCCGGCCTGCACCGCTGCTAGGCACAGTCCTACGACCCACGCTATCTCTCCCTCCCATACCGCATCCAGCGTATTTTCCATCGGCGTGTCCGTCATGCCATCCCCATTTTTGTCCTGGTCGATGACAAACTGTATCGCTTTTTTAAGGTTAATCCAGTTCTTTTTCAGGAATGTTCCGTCCGTAGACATTTGATGATCCCGGTAAAATCGAAGGATTACTCCCGCCTGACCATCTATCGCCGGGCGTCCTTCGTATTCCGCCCGGAAGATAATCGCTCCCGTATCCGGTTTAAAGGCGATGTCCAAGTCGGTCACCTCCCGTAGGTTGCGTTCCAGCTCCGGAAAGATACGGCCCATGGCCTGCCCATACTGCCATACGTGCGTACAGGTACCCGCGCATGCCCCTATACCTTCCCACCCCCAGAAGCGTCCCGTCGCAAATCGATAGGTATTGGCCGTGGCCAGCGTCCCGATGTTCACGAAGGTACGGTCCAGGAACCAATATGGCAGCGTCGAGTCATTCCATGTTCTGGCCCATTGGAGGGTCCCGCTATCCAGGTAGTCCTTCTTCTGGTTGTAATAGGCCAATACCTCATGGGCATTCGCAAATTTGGTCCCGTACCAATAGCCGTTCTGGGCATCTTTGAGGTGCTCCCGGAGTTTGGGATGTGGATTATTGAAGTGCCAGCCAATCGCATAGGATACCTGGGTCTGCCCACTTGCAGGTATCGTCCTTTTGACACTGAGGCTACCTACCTGTAGCTCGCCAAAGCCGATCTCGCTACCAGATACGCCCTTCATCAGGTCTACGGGGTTTATGGGCCACCTTTTGACCTGTGCCACAGCCACCGCCGCAGCATCCTGACAGGATATAGCCATAGAACCATGGTCACTGGCCTTGAGATCTTGATCGGGAACCTGTCCACACTCAAAAAAGATGGCCTTTGCACCGACAAGGTCCTTGCTGCTGGCCACTTTACGCACCGCACCGAAGTCCTTCCTGTTTTTGTGCACACCATTCTCCATCCAGCCACTGACCAATACCTCCTGCGGTTTGCTGGTCTTGTTGACGATTTCCAAGTGCAGGCTGGTCATGGGCAGCGAAGAGCTCTCCGCATCCAACGGGATGAATGGGGAGTAAGCTGTCAATATCACTTCCAAGGGATAGTCGGCACTGCTGTAGGTGACCTTACAAGTCGGGTATGACGGTTCGAATACAATCTCGTCCCAATGATTTTCACGGAGTTCTTTTACCCACGGTGTCCCCTGATGGGACACCGACACGGCAAATCCCTGCTCCAGCACCCGTAGATTGTCCGCTATCGCCGGCTCGATATAGGCCGCACCGTCCCTTACCCGGATACGTACCTGTTCTTTACCATTATTCCATTGCACGACTTTAGGTTCCACGCCTTCCATGACACCATCATAAGAGTTGTTATAGACCTGCCATAGCCATAGCCGTCCATCTCCACCGATATAGACCGTCCCAGCATGCAGCCCACCCACAGGCATTCCGATATACCGCAGCTCGTTCTTGCTCTTACGGTACTGGATCTTATCACCTCGCTCGTAAAGCGAAGCCAGCCATTTGGCATCGATGGCCTTATCCGCGGGAATATTGTGCAAAGGTTGCTCCCAAGCAAAGATACTCCGGGACCATGCCGGGAATTGGGTAGCCAATACCCCTAGACTTATCAAACTCGAATTCTTTAAAAAATTTCTTCTGTTCATCGTTAACAGGTTATAATTTAACAATTAATAGGTTACAATTCGCCCTTACTGAAATAAATAACTTAATCTTTCGATTATTTATTCTCCATCTATAGGTAACCAATAGGCATATCCTGATTGTCTGACATGTTCCCAATTATGAGGACCAAATTGTGTATTAGCATCTCGAATATTCAGATTATCATCCACGAAGGTCAATACGTCTGTATAATCTGAGCCAATGACATTTTTATAATGAAGCGTCAATGTCTTAGTCTTGGGGTCATAGCTATTATCGAAACTACTGTTTTGTATCGTGGAATATCTAAAAGTGGCCATCGGAAATTTAGGGTCTTCCGCCGGGATAGGTTCCATGGTATAGGTACCATATACAACGTTGTTCAAATACAGCCTATTGTACATCCACCCTAAACCATGCATACCGAATACTTCAAAACTCCAAACTCCCGTACCCCATATCATAAATTGGCCTTCATCTTTAGGGTCATTACTCAAACGTGTAATGTATTTATAATTGTAGTGTACCCCATTAACGTTATTTTCCCCAGCATTACCTTGCAGCCGCGCTGAATGATAGCGTCCTTCAGGTAGCTTAGGAATGGGAAAGCCAGACCAGTTCACAATCCTATCGGTATCAACAATCAGATGTGCCACCATAAAATTAGTATACTGACTACTGAGTGTAGTCGAACTCGCTTCAACGATATGCAATGGAAATGCAAATTTCTCATAAATAGCGATATCATCTCGTTTAATAGGAAGCGAGAAGATTAGCGCACTAGAGGATGTTCCCTTCTTTATAACTACTGTGAACGTCTTGTTAACGGCATTATACGGCACATTCACATTGTAAAGGTCGTCGTCCGGTATATAATAGTCCATATTATTCTCTACGTTGTAATCCTTTAGGAGCTCTTCGTCAAAAGCCAGTTGCACGGTAATATCTTCATCGGCTGCTAATGAGCCACCGATTCCAACCCTAAATTTAACATCAAATAGACCATCATCCAGATCTTCTATCAATTCTACGTCATACTCCTCGTTCAGGATTTTCAGTGTATCGTTAAACGTGTAAGCTTGCAAGGAAGTGATTGTTCTTTCGGTTGCTGAGGTAGATTCTCCACTTATGATATAGAGTTCCTTCTTGAAAAACTCCTTATTTTCATAATCCAATTTGCCGCATGACACTCCGCATGCTAAGATCAAAATAATTAAAACGAAATACCGTATTTTAATATTTGCTTTCATCTGTTTTCTATTCAAGTATAAAAACTTATTTTTCTATTTAACAATGATTCCGTTACCATCCTGGATTCTGAATCAATTCACCCCAATGGTTCGATACATCTACATACGGTATCGGAAAGAAATAGTTCTTCTTTTTGAAAGAATATCCGTCCACGATTGTACGATCGTAAAATGTAATGTCCGTCGCTTTATAATTCATCCCATACACGGAGCCACCAACACCTAAAGGGTTACCCCATGAGTCTCTCTGTACATTTTCAGCATCTTTCCATCTACGCATATCGAAATAACGTTTCCCCTCGAAAGCCAATTCCACAAGACGTTCACGCTTAATCCAATTTCGGATATCCTCTTTCGCACCCTGACCGTATCCCGGTAGACCGCCTCTATAGCGTACCAAATTGAGATATTTTAGAATATCGGGATGTCCTGGCTCGCTTTCATTAAGCGCTTCTGCATACGATAGATAGATTTCTGCCAAGCGATATATAGGATACTGTTTTTCAAACGAACCTTCAATACGCATATCTCCATCGTTGATGTATTTGACAATAGCATAACCTGTTCTTACCGAGGGCCTATCAGTTTCGATGTAGCCATCAGCAGTCTCCGCACGATAATCCACATAATAGTAAGGATCAACTTTATCATCTTGTTTAAAGCCTCGGCCATGAAAACCAATAGTCGCATAAAAACGAGCCTCACGATTCAATGTCCTGTCCGGTACCCCGGGATATACGTTGCCATTGAGAAAATTGGTACGAATGGGCGAGTTTAAAGAAGCTCCATTACCTAATATGTAACGACCGTCAGCAGCTCGTGATGTAGATAGATCCTTGTATAATTTATGATTTTCCTCTTCTATTGTTTTCCCATTGTTCATAAAAAAACCATCCACAATCTTTTGGGTGGCAGCTACACGACCTGTATACATTGAATTGGATGATTTGTGTCCGCGTGGCCACCCTAGAGATGTCAAATTAAAATTTTGGTTAAATCTAGATACCTGCCAAATTACTTCAGAATTCCAGTAATCCTCTCCTCCACTGAACAGCGCTTTAAATGAACGATAAGGATCTATGTTTGCTGGACCATTAGGCCAAGCGATGTCGTTGCCGATGAAATTGCCTAACGGCACCGTATAGTATCCATCGTTTGCAGGCACGGTAAAAAGTTCATATTGGTTCAAATCAATAATGGCTTTATAAGCGGTTGCCGCTTTTGTCCATTTGCTTATTTCGTATCCAGTTGCAAAGAAAGGCTCTCCTTCTGGATTTACAAATGAGTTATATTCGGCATTACCATTTACAAGAGGGCTCGCAGCCCATAGCAACACCCGCGCTTTTGTAGCCATCGCTACTGCTTTAGAGGGCCGCCCCAAATCAGAGCTTAAGATTTCAGCTTGATAAGACAACCCTTCGGTTGCGCTATCCAGTTCCTCCACCAAAAAATCGATGCATTCCTCTAACGTAGCGCGTTTAGTAGGATAAGTACCGCTAGCGTAGTCCACGGTTTTGTCCACAATTACAAATGGGCCATAAATCTCTAATAGCAACGAATAATAATATGCCCTTAAAAATCGGACATCTGCCTGATAGCTTTCCACTTCTCCCTCCTTCAATAACTTGTCATCTGCGAGATTTGACTTTTCTAAAAAGAGATTACACGTCCGAATGGCTTGATAGAGTTTCGCCCAATAATTGAGTTCATAAGGCAAATTATCCGAGTTGTATTTACTCTGTGATAAAAGCAAAGCGATATAAGTATCTAAGCCCCCGTGCCCCTCATCACCCGCCCCACTAAATGGCCAACTGTGGTGGATATCCGTAAAATTAGGTAGGTGACCATAACATGCTGACCAAGCTTGCCTGATATCTTTGCGTGACTTCCAGATATCGTTCAAATTATCAACTTCATGAAGGTATTCCTCTGCATCCAAATACTTACAAGAATGTAAATTCAGCGCCAGCAATAGCGTAATCATAAAAGCCAGTGTCTTTATAAAATATTTCATTGTGTTCTGTTTAATGTTAATATTCAGTAATAACCGATTATTTTTTAAAGTTTAAATTTGACATCCAAACCCAACGAATACATCCGCTTCAACGGATAAGCGTAGGAAGAGGTCTGTTCCGGGTTCCAATCTTTAAATTTGGAAAAAGTTGCGAGGTTGTCTCCTCTTCCATAAAAATAGATACTCTTGAATGGGAACTTAGCGTCCTTTGGCACCCAATTATAACCTAACTCCATATCCGCTAGACGTACATATGTAGCCTCTCTTGTCCAAAAAGTAGACTGCTGTGAATTATTTGTATTTTCGGCTCCCACACCTAGACGCGGATATGTCGCATTGGGATTTTCTGTTTCCTTCGTCCCCGAATAAGATGCTGGCGTCCAATGATCATTGTAAGCAACATTATAGATTGCTCCTTTACTTCCCGTAGCATTAAAAGGAATACGGCCGCCACGGATGGTCCGGAATTGGTCAGCTTTACCAATCAGACGTGTTGCAAAAGTCCAATTCTTGTAACTCAGATCTATTGCCAAAGAATATGTCCATTTTGGCATTGTACTGCCCAACCAGACCCTGTCTTCCGGCGTAATGATTCCGTCGCCATTGATATCTTTGTACTTAATATCGCCAGGGAGAACGGTATTCCAGGTCTGTACAGGACTTTGGTCAATGTCTGCCTGATCTTTGAACAATCCTAAAGAAATATAATCCAAGTCTCGACCCCAATCTAGGCCGATACCACTCTGATATGGCATTTTGGGATCCAGTTGCCCATTCTCAATAATTTTATTGATATTATAGGTTAAGATTCCACGAATATAATTCACTCTAAAATCACCGTATGTCTTCGTATATAGAATATCCAAATCGAAACCATTCGCATACATTTCACCTAAATTACCTTGGGGTACTGCCGGCAAGCCTAACGTTGACGGAAGGCGATTCAAATCTATCAACTGTGCTTCTCGGCTATTACGAAATATATCCAATACCACTTTAAACTGATTGAACAATCCTAGTTCCATCCCTAGATTCATTTTCTTGTTCTTTTCCCAAGTCAATCCTAATTGTTCCAACTTCGACTCTCCGATTCCCGGAATATTCTGACCACTATAAGTGGTACCACCAAACCCAAAGGTATATCCATCACGTTGGGTAGTAGCTGCCAAATACCCAAATCGAGTAGCTGCTCCCGTAGCCCCTACAACCCCGTAGGATCCCCTTAATTTTAGCTGATTCACAACATTCTTTATACCCGTCCAAAATTTCTCTTCTGAAATCATCCATCCCGCCCCAATCGAAGGAAAACTTGACCATCGCTTGTCCGGTGTAAACATTTGCGATCCCGATGCTCCAAAATTGATATCCGTAAAATACCTGTTTTTATACCCCCCTGTAAAGCGCCCAGCAAGAGATTGTTCACGAAGGGGAAGTGCGTTAATCAATAACGTACTCCCTTCTCCACTTGGCACATCAGCCATATACTCCCGCTGTTTATACAGGATGAGAGCGGTGGTAGAAAAATCTTGGCCAAAGTCATGCGCATAATTAAGACTACCCTGGACTTCAACCACTCGATTTCCTGAGGAAGGCTTGGACACAAACCTCATCTTATCATCCAAATCAGGGGTAGTATTCATCGTGACCAAATTACCCTCTTCGTCCCTTCCCGTCCCCATATAACTATTAGCAAAGTCTGGACGATGTCGCTGATAATCCTTGATGTATTGATGGGTATAGTCATTTATTTTTGAAAATGACGCTATCCCATTGACGTACATCCCTTTTAGGATAAAATCAAGCTTTTGGGTCACATTAAGATTGGTAGACATGATATTCGAATAGTTTCTTAAGAAGCCCGTTTTATTCAACAAGGAAAATGGGTTGACCACACCATCCGATTCCTCAGGAGCCGTTCCATTAGAGTATTGCGCAGGAAAAAGTGTAGGATTGATCTCATTTATGATATCCAAGATTTGCCCTGTTCCCTGTCCTGGCTCTGTGGTCGTGTTGTAACGTCCATCAAATCCAAGACCCAATGTTGTAGTAGGGCTAATATCAGCTTTAAGATTGGACCTAAAATTGAATTGATTATACTTCGCATTGGAATTATAAGATTCTAGGTTTCCACGAAACATGCCATCTTCAACATAATATCCCCCTGACATGTAATAGGTCACGACATTCCCCCCCCCACCTATATTAAAATTACCTTTATGCGACAGGTTGTTCGGTTTAATCAGTACATTATACCAATCCACATTTGGATAAAAATCCATATCCTCATCGCCAAATTTAGTAATCACCTCATCCGAATACGGGATTGCCCTGCCTCTAACAGCAAATGCCTCATTCCTCATTTTAGCATACTGAACTGCATCAACCCAATCGGGCTTGTAGGTCGCATTATTGACCGATGAAGACAGGGACATATTGACACTTGGCTTCTCTGATATTTTCCCGGTTTTAGTCGTGATGACGATTATACCATTTGCTCCTTCCAGTCCATATACAGCTGTTGCAGATGCATCCTTCAAGATGGAAAAACTCTCAATATCATTAGGATCGACATCGTCAATATTTCTTCGTAGCCCATCAATGAGGATTAAAGGTTCAGAACTCCCACTTACCGAATTAATTCCTCTTATAATAAAGTTAGCACCATCTTTCCCCGGTTGGCCCGAGCTTTGGCTAAAGGAGACACCCGCAACTCGACCTGCCAATTGATTAGTGAGCGACCTTGTCGGAGCAATGAGCTCCTTTGGATCCACAGTGCTAATAGCGCCTACTATACTGACTTTCTTCTGAACACCGTGCGCTACCACTACCACTTCATCCAGTTCACTATCTCCTTTTTTCATGACCACTTTTAACTGTCTGAGGTCGTATTCGCTCATCGATGCTGTTGATATACTAACTTCTAGATATCCTATTGAGGAAAATACCAGAATAGACTTCTCAGGGACATTGTTCATACTGAATAATCCCTCCTCATCTGTAACCGTTCCAAAGAGTGCATTCGCTTTTACTCTAACTGAAATATTTGGCAGCGATTCACCGTTCTCGTTGGTTACTTTACCCGCTATCTGCGCCTCCTTTCCAGCTTTCGAAATTGGTTCGGCTGGCTGGGCTAATACTGGCTTCTCTAAAGTCTGGATCACGATAGTTCCGTCATTTATCTGATAGGTAAGAGCTTGATTAGCCAACAATTTATCCAGCGCTAATCGCAAAGGTTCATTCTTCAGGGAGAGGGTGACCCGGGAGGCATGTTTTAACGTGGATTCTTTATAGATAAATCGATACTTCGTATTTGTCTGAATAGTTGAGAAGGCTGTTTCCAATGTAGCATTCTTTAGTTCCAGACTCACGGTTTGAGCTCCACTTTTTGACGGAGCTGCTAATACGAGTAACAGGAAAATTATTAATTTAACATTAATCAGGGTTTTGTATAGACTATGACAATGTCGCCTTAACCCTACATATTGGGCAATACAGATTCTATCCATATCTTTTGACTGGTTTATAGTTAATAGTTCGTTGAGTTATATTTTTCTAAGATGCTGGTTTGTGGTCCGGCCGAATCACTCCTATCGCAACCCAGAATGTGGATGGTAAGCGTCAGGTTATCCCCGTATAAGTAATTATTAGCGTTCTCATAATTTGCCGTATTTTACAATTAGTTTATTATGCTCTATCACAAATCTATAGGCTGTCAAATCAGATAAGGTTTTACACACCGCAGCAATTGATTCACTTCTCTTAATCCCACCAACATATCTCTCTTTAGAGGGTTGAATCTGCATATCTATGTCAACTTTATACCATCTGGCTACTTCTCCTAAGATATCCGCAAGGTCTTTGCTGTTAAAGTAAAAATAACCATCTCGCCAAGAAAGGGCTTCTTCCATATCAGCTATGCGTATTTGAATATCACCTTGACCACTGATTGTCTCATAACCGGCATTAATGATTTTATTATTCCCGCCTTCGCTAACTTTAACACGTCCTTCTGTAAGAATTGTCTTCACTTTTTGACCGTGTAAGTGCGTATTGATGTTAAAAGCTGTTCCCAAAGCTTCAACTTCGGTCCCCTCTACATGGACCTTGAACGGACGAGTAGCATCTTTAGCTACTTCAAAATAAGCTTCTCCTTTTACCGTTACATTCCGTTCATTACCTGGAAATGCCGAAGGAAACTCCAACTCTGAGTCTGCATTCAGCCAAACCTTTGTCCCGTCAGCCAATTGAATATGGTAGGTCCCTCCTCTTGGGACTTCAAGTTTGTGGACACTGACTTCATCAACATCGCTTGCCGTGTAGTCTATTTGATTATTATGGATTTGGAGCGATATATTTCCATCGGCTATCGTCTTTGAAGTATGCTCTTCCAAAAGCACTTGACTACCATCCGAAAGTGTTAAAATAGCCATATTTGTCCCTGGTGATACCTTCACTTGCTCAGGCAATGCCCGTCCTCTGCTTTGCTTTGATGGTCCGTATTTAAAAATAAGACCACCGACGGAGGCTACTAGGATAACCGAAGCAGCAACGGCCAACCATTTCTTCGGAAGAATTGATTTAACATTGCTTTCCTCGGCTTTATTCAAAACATGCTCCCATTCGACTTGTGTGTCCAATTGCTGGTAGTATCCCAACCTTTCCTGGACTTGCACCATTTTGACACCACGCTCTTTCACCCAATCTTCCAACTCTGGAAAATCAACCATCATTCTCTTTAGCTCCTGGAGTTCGCTAGCTGTTATTTGATCTTTTACAAATAGAGAAATAAGTTCGGCAGCTCTAAAATGTTTTGATTCCATGTTACATTGGTTGTTTTCCTTTTTAATACCTCTTAAAGAATCCATAATATCCTATTGAGGCCCCATCTCATATCTAAGACACGTAACGTGAAGAAAAGGGTGAAAAGAATTTAAAAAAAGAAAGGAAAAATAAATTTTGCTGTTCTATAAATAGGCAGTAGGTGTTGTCTCAAAAGCTTAATCGCACGCTGCTTATGTGTCTTCACAGTATTGATAGATACATTGCAATGCGCTGCAATTTCCAGATTTGACTTCTCATCCAGATACGATAATTTACAGATTTCTTGACATGCTGTAGGAAGAGAATTTACCGCTTTATGCAAATGGCCGACTAGTTCCGCATGAATCAAGGCATCTAACAACAATCGGTCGTCCATCTCATCAAAATAATTGACATCCATATACTTATCAACGACCTTCGTCCGTCTTAAATGATTTAATGATGCATTCTTTACTGCTGTATACAAATAACTCTTTTGTGCACCATTATTCTTTTGAAGAGATTGAGAGGTTTCCAGCAGTTTCACAAAAATGTCCTGAACAAGATCTCGTGCTGTTTCATCACACTGTACAATCCTCCAAGAGAATTCCACCAGTGAAACATAGTATTGTTCAAACAACAACTGAATTTCATTCTTTTCTAATGAATGTGTCATCCCTTTAAATCTTTATGATGGACTTATTTTTTTGGTCGATAATTTAGTGTTGTCGACAATAATATAAAATTAAATTCAATTTTCAAAAGTTCTTTTAATAGCGCAATAGAAAAAAGCATTTTTACACACAGCTACACTCGGATAACCACAGGTTTTAGAACTAATTGAAAATTCAATAAAGTTAAATTCCAACTGCTTTCAAAAGTGCTGCTATCGCTATAGCGGGTAGTTCAGTACTCGGATGTTCCTCAAAAGAAACGTTTTACTAACATTTATTTTTGATTCCGTAATGTGGAAATAATCAACATGGATGCTTCTTGAATAATTCCCACATCAACAGAATAGGATATATAATTGACACCTACATTTATCCAAGACTTGGCATTTGATAAATTATCAGTAAAAATCCCAGTCCCAATCCCTTTCTCTTTACATTTTGTAATTATTTCCTTCATTTTACCAATCACCAAAGGATGGTTAATCTGACCACTCATCCCCATAGATTGCGAAAGATCATAGGGTCCTAAAAAAATAAGATCGACACCTTCCACTTGAAGTATCTCCTCTATATTATCTATTGCTTCCTTTCCTTCCAGTTGCAATATTAAATAGTGCGTATTCGCTTCCTCAAAATAGATAAAGCGATCTTTATTGGAGTACTCGGCCGCACGGACGAAACGACAAACACCACGCATCCCCATCGGTTGAAATTTAGCATACTGCACCGCTTCTCGCGCTTCTTGTGCATTGGTAATCTGAGGTACTTGTACGCCTTTGGCTCCTACATCAAGTGCCTTGCCAATGTCTACAGGGTCGTTCTGTGCAACACGAATAATGGGAAATGTATTCGAGACCTCTGCTGCTCGTATTAAATTCTGCGCATTAAGGATACTATTTGGTCCATGCTCTAAATCAATGATAATAAAATCAAAGCCGGCATAGCCCATAGCCTCTATCATACCTGGATCCGAAGTTTTGGAAAATGGACCAATTACGGTCCCTCCATTTTTGATTATTTCTACAAAACTCATTTAAAAAAATTTACACTACCATTCTGCTATTGAACCGTCTTGATGCCTCCATATAGGATTGTGCCAATCGTGTCCTATGCGTTGCATTTCTAAAACATATTCTTCATTAATCTCAATACCTAAACCTGGCGCCGTCGGGATTTTAACAAATCCATTTTCGTAATCAAATACCTCTCGATTACTGACATAATCCAAGAGATCATTGCCACGATTGTAGTGGATGCCTAAACTTTGCTCCTGTATAGCAGCATTATAAGATACAGCATCAACCTGTAAACAAGCCGCTAAAGCGATCGGTCCCAGTGGGCAGTGCAGAGCCAAAGCAACATCATACGCTTCGGCCATCGCAGCTATCTTTCGACACTCTGTAATACCACCAGCATGGGATACATCTGGTTGTATAATATCGACCACATTGCTCTCCAGCACCCTCTTAAAATCCCACCTTGAAAAAAGGCGCTCGCCAAGCGCAATAGGGATGCTACTATTTCGGGCCAATTCTATAATCCCCTCTAGATTTTCCGATAACAATGGCTCTTCGATGAATATGGGATTGAATTCGACCAATTTGCGCATCAGAATCTTAGCCATAGGCTTGTGTACACGGCCATGGAAATCAATACCTACATTGATGGCATTGCCGAAACGTTCCCTAATCAACCCCATCCTATCGAGCAATGCGTCGACTTCTGCAAACGAATCTAAAAACCGGAGTTTGTCGGTTCCATTGATTTTGATGGTTTTAAAACCACGATCTACAACGGCCTGTATCTCCTCCAACATAATCCTTGGTTCATCCCCCCCCACCCATGAATAGACTTCAATCTGAGATCTACATTTTCCACCTAGCAGCTCATGTACTGACGTTTGGTAATACTTTCCCTTTATATCCCAAAGGGCTTGATCTATTCCCGCCAACGCACTCATCAATACAGGACCGCCACGGTAGAACCCTCCTCGATACATGGTATTCCAATGATCTTCGATCGTAAGTGGGTCTTTACCTGTTAATATTTTCATCAACTCGTGGACAGCCGCCATTACTGTGTCGGCCCTTCCTTCCACCACGGGCTCCCCCCAACCAATTAACCCTTGATCGGTGACTATTTTAAGGAAAAGCCATCGAGGAGGAACCTTAAAAAGTTCGTACGAAATAATTTTCATCCGTTTATATTGATTTAATAATACTTATAAATTTAAATCGTATTACAGAACCTGTTGTGCATCTCCGATAGAATGGGGACACCTATCATCCTCATTTATTTACCTGATGATCTACCAACTGTCAGATTACAACGACTGGTTTCATGATTTAAAAAGTCTTGGAACGATACAATTGACCTGTCAGACCCCCATCGACGAGGAATTCTCCTCCAGTAATGTTACTACTTAAACTCCCTGATAAAAAACAAACCATATTGGCAATATCGCGAGGCTGAGATATCTTCCCGGTAGCATGTAAATCAGCAACTTGACTGTGAACGAGCTCTGGCTCTTCCTTCTCACCAAGCCAATTTTCGTAGTGATAGGTATGCGTAAATCCTGGACAAACGCTATTTACGCGGATCCCATATTTACCTAGACTTAATGCCATACTCCTGGTCATCGCATTCACCCCACCCTTGGCTGCCGCATACATCTCTGTATCGGGCAGAGTTCGTAACGCATGATTGGAGGAAATATTGACTATGGTACCAGGAAGATTTGTGCCTATTAGATGCTGTGCAAAATATCTGGAGCAAAGAAATACTCCACGCAAATCTGTATCGATTACTTGACTCCAATCCTCCAATGTAGCTTCTAAAATGGACTTAAAAACAGTAACACCCGCGTTATTGACCAATACTTGCGGCACACCATATAAGGACTTTACCCGCTCAAACAGCCCTATTACACTTGCTTCAATTCGCACATCCGTATGTACAAACTTGGCTTGATATCCCTTATTCAAAAAGTCCTGCTCTACCTGCTCGCCTTCACCTACATCCAATGTCGCTAATATCACACAAGCCCCTTGCTCTGCAAAACTCTCGGCTATGCCTTTTCCGATACCATTTCCGGCACCCGTCACGATTACAATCTTATTCTCTAAATTGTTCATTAAAATATGTACATATATTATTCAAAAAAACACCTTCATCATTTCTTTGTATTACACTTTATTACTCTTTGTCTCAGGAACCACGAATAATAGGAATAGAAAGTAAACTGCACATAGGCCTGCAAAGGTTAAAAACGTTTGAAAAGTACTCAAGTGCTCAATCATTACCGGAAAGAGGTAGGTAATACTAAAACAAGCTATCCAAAGACACGCTGAGGCAATGGCCATTCCTTGTTCCCTGATTTTAATGGGAAATATTTCAGAAATAACAACCCAAGTAACAGGGGCCAATGTAGCGGCATAGACACCTATAAACAACAACACGAAAACGGTAACGAACGCTTGTGGAATATAGGTCCCTTGAAAAGACACTCCAATCAAAGCTAGGAGTAGAGCCATTGAAATGGCGCCTGCCATCATCAAACTTTTGCGGCCTACTCGATCCACCATGCGAATTGCGACCAATGTAAACATTAGATTTACCGAACCAATCAAAATCTGTACAAATAACTGATCGTTAACATCCATACCTACACGTTCAAAAATAATAGGAGCATAAAATAATACAGCATTGGCTCCAGATATTTGCTGGAATACTGCTATCACCACACTTATCGTCAGCAACAAGACATTTTGTTTGGAAAACAAAGTGCTAAAGACCTGCCATTGCGACTCCTTCACCTTGGCTCTTTGATCGACGATATATTCCATCTCCTGAATAACCTCATATTGAGGCAGTGTGCGCTCTAGGATATGCTTACCAGCTTCGACTCGACCTTTATAGATTAACCATTTAGGACTTTCAGGGAGCACAAAGGAGGCCATCAAAAATAATATTGCGGGTGCACAACCGCTGACAAACATCCACCGCCAATTGCCTTCCACCTGCGCTAAATAGTAATTAGAGAAATAGGCTAGAAGAATACCCATTACAATGGCAAACTGATTGATGGATACCATCCGTCCTCTCTTTGATTGCGGACTTATCTCAGCGATATATAGCGGAGAAAGAACTGACGCCCCACCGACGCTGAATCCCGCAATGATACGCCATATCACAATACTATCCACACTGTCCGAAATTCCCATCATGATGGAGGATACGATAAAAATAACCGCAACCCAAATCAGGGAAGGTTTACGCCCAAGTCGTCCTGCAATCCTTCCAAAAAGAATCGACCCTACTATACAACCAATATATAGGCTACTTGCCATCCAGCCCAAATCCTGGGAGTCCAACGAAAATTCGGGAGTAATAAAGGGAATCGTACCTGAAAAAATAGCAATATCAAATCCGAAAAGTAGGCCTCCTAAAGATGCAATCAAGCTGTACATCCAGACATTTTCATCTCTTATATTCATGACAAAATTTTTATTTAAGATAATCTATAAGTCTATGGATAAGGTGCATTAAAAGTTCATTTTAATGGATAATTTTATCAACTTGAGTCCTTATTAAATTATCAAAGCAAGCAAAATCAACAAAAAAGGCGGCCGCACAAATGAAATGGCCGCCTTTTTTATTTTGATGTTATTTGATTCTACTCTAATCCTTTTAAATAAATCTCAGCGATACTTGAAGATGGAGGTCGATTACTTTCAGTTATTGTACATTTTAAATACCTTCCTCTTGCGGTTGGAATGTTGATTTCGGCGACTGATTTAGGATTATCTGTTATTGGTCCAAAGTTAATTTCACCTATTGGCTCATACAAGACATTGTCTGTACTCAACTCAAACTTCACCACCTTCAAGTCATTACTTGACAGTCTTCTAGACAATTCGATTGACATGATATCACAATCTTTTCCTAAATCAATAATAAGATAATGGGGCAGAGGAGGTTCTCCGCCCATCCATACATTATGCCAGAATGTCGCTGGGTCTCCATCCAAAATCAGTTCCTTCTCACCTCCGCCAATCCATTCCGAGGACGCTTTTATAACCTTCCACAAGCTCCGATCCAATACTTCAGGTAGAAATGCTATTGGAACCAATATAATAGCGTCCTTTGGATGGATGCCGTGTTTTGACACTGTAGATAATCGCAAAGGCAGACAATAATTACCAAATAAATTTGTTGTCCCTGTAATCAATCCATTTTTCAATATTTTATAATCAAAAAATGATCTATTATGATTAGCTTCCAACTTCAGCTTTCCTTCTGGAAGACTATATGCCGCTTCAGGGAGTAGCTTGAACCGTTTATTTTCTTCAACCGAAGCATTATAGGCATCTAAAGCTGTAGGATCTACAGTAACTTCATAATCCATCTCCCATATGTTTTTATAATTCGTTTTTACGAATGACCGTGAGACAATCTCCTCCTGTGAAGTAGGTGAAAGTGTAATAGTCTCATCAGACAGTCCTGGTGATTCGAAAGATAAATAAGGTTCTCTTAGTGTTGGAACTATTAAGGTAACACTCATTTCGGGTTTCAAAGATACCAACGCATTATCGGATGATTGAAGTTTACAAGGCAACACATATTCTTCTCTATCTTTTCCTTGTAAGTCCCTAATACGGTCGGTATTAAAAATAATCTGAAAATTTTGCTGTTGGTCCTTTTCCTCAAAAGTCAGTTTATCGATATTAAACTGATAACAATCAGAAGGTAAAACTTTGTAAGCAGTTCCATTTTTTTGGTTATAGGCAGTAAGGTAAGCATCATCCACGACTAAATGGACTTGCGCGCTTGTCTGACCCACCCCAGCCTTAATTACTGAAAGATTGTAATCAAACATTCCCCAGTCATACACATCTATCTTTACTTCTTCATAGTCTCTGATGTAGAGTGTATCATCCACCATATTGTGCATTCTATAGTCCTTTTGACAACTTGCCAGTAAAACCAACGTTGTCAGCATAATACACTTGAGTATCTGTAATATAATATTCATGACGATTTATTTACTTAACGAGATTACCAACCATAATTTTGGGTGATATTCACCATTTCATTTAATTGCTCTTGGTTAATTGGAAAGAAATAATGTTTTGGTAAAAAAACCATATTTTGTTTGAATACTTGATCGGTTCTCTCCCACGAATCTTCATAATTCTCCGCCAATAGGTTTAATGAATATCTTTTACCATTAAATTCCTTATCAGCAATCATCCACGTCCGAATATCATAATATCTTTGATTCTCGAATGCAAGCTCGACCATTCTCTCCTTTTGAATGAGTTCACGTAAAAGATCTCTATTATTAACGACTTCAGGGTAGGCATCTTCGATATTATTCAACCCTACTCGATTGCGCACCAAATTGAGATATTTAAATGCCTCCGATTCGTCTCGCGCTGATTTTTCGTTACAGGCTTCTGCATAATTTAAATAAATCTCAGCTAATCTATACAACGGCCAACAAAATGATCCCCATTGATCATCTTCAATATTATTAGCTGGGTCACTCATCCTCCTAAATAAATACCCAACTTTAACACAATCACCAGACTCGGTATAATTTGATGTTCCGTTCTTATGAAAAGTAACCAATTTTTGTCCCTTGAACTCATTAATCCAATACATTCCATTTGCTAGGATAGATGCATAAAAGCGAGCGTCCCTACCAATAATACTATTATGTGCATTGATAGTAGCAAAGTTATCCAACGGATGTGTCCAAGACTTAGTGAAGCCGTCCTGTACATATCCAGACTGAGGATCCACAATTGGTTGCCCATTATCCTTATAACCAGTAATTGGGAAACGTCCTGAAATAGACATGGGGTAAGTATCTACCAATTTTATTGAAGGCGCAAATCCACCGTATCCAACCCGCACGACTCTTGGGGGAGCTGTACGGATATTGTGTTCAGAGCCATTATCTTGATAACTTCCCCAGATAATTTCGCTGTTCCACTTCTCAAAGATAACCCCCATATAAGATTTAATATCTCGTCTGAATTTATCTGGTTCGCTCGTATTTTTATAGAGTGAATACTGCCCCATATCTATCACGTCTTTCGCTGCCTTTGCAGCTTCATCCCATTTGCTAGCGTCATAAGCTTGGGGGAACAAAAAATTTCCCTCTTTATTTTTGAGTCCTAAGTATAGCTTGGACCCATTGAGCAATGGCCGTGCGGCGTACAGGGCCAACCTAGACTTAGCTGCCATTGCAGCCCCTTTAGTAATGCGTCCACGTCTTGATTCTCCTTCTTGAAGTCGAGGTAAATCGGCAATTGCCCTATCATATTCCGTAAAAATAAAATCCAAATTTTCATCTAATGAATGCCTATCCACATCTTTTGCAGCAATCAGCCTATCGGCGGCTTTATCCCCCCAAATATAGACTGGACCGTATTTACGAAATAATGTAAAATATAAATACGCACGGACGAAACGGGCTTCAGCTTTCAACATCGTTCTCATATCCTCACCTATTTCCAAACATTGATCCACATTATCAATAAAAACGGTAGCTTGACTAATGCCTTGATAACAATAGCGCCAATTTTGATATTGCGTATTAGTTGGCCCCCATGATCCATTATTAAAATTGATGTATTCAATTGCCATCCAAGAAAAGGAAGCCTCATCACTACGAGGCACCACGCTTCCCTCAGTCCCTAGAGTCACATATTCATTGGGAAGATATCCATATACCTGTGCCAAATATTGTTCTGTTGTAGCTCGTTTAGAAAAGACGCCTTCGATCGTCATTTGTTGCTTTAGCTCCACATTCAAATAATCGTCACATCCATTCAACAAAAGAGGTAAGATGACTAAAAATATTTTATATGTTGTTCTCATAATTTTATAAGGTTAAATTTAGACCCGCAGTAAACGTCTTCATTTGTGGGTACACATCCCCTGAATACGTACTTAATTCTGGATCCCATAGTTTGAAAGTACTCCATGTTATAAGGTTTATTCCTTGAACAAAAAATCTAGCTTTGGCAACCTTTGCAGCTTTAGCGATATGTGTAGGTAAAGTATACCCAATCTCGGCGTTCTTAAGCCTGATAAAACTCATATCACGTTGATAAAAAGTAGAATTACGCTGGTTGTTAACATTTTCCCCCATAGTCATTCTAGGATAGGGAGCATTCGGATTAGGATTGTTGAGAGACCACCTATTATCTGCGACGTCGGCATATATTTGTCCCAAATACAAGATATTACCACCAGACCCAAATATAGGAGAGCCTCCTATAAAACGCGTCGCATGGTCCGTACCTTGAAAGAACGCTCCTATATCAAAACTTTTCCAAGTAATAGAAGTACCGAACCCATAGTTGATTTCGGGAATAGTTGAATACCCTATGGCTACTTCATCGTTATCATTAATAATCCCATCGCCATTGATATCCCTATATTTGATATCACCCGGTCTTACCGTCCCAAAATCTACCCTAGGACTATTTTGGATATCCTCATCAGAAGTATATAAACCTAAGGCTACTAACCCTTTCTGCTGTTCATTGACAAAACCAGCTTCTTCTCTGTATGACCATAAAGGTGTTGGCCTATCATCATAAAGTTTTTTGTTTCTATTAAAGGTAAAATTACCCCTAAATTGAAAGATAAAATCATTAACCTTGTGGCTGTACTCTAATGATCCATCAAATCCGCTATTCAGCATACGTCCAAGATTGACATACTGTTCGACATTCATGCCGACGATGGAAGGTACACTTTGTTGGACGATGTATATACCTTCTCGTTTGTCACGGAAATAGTCTGCTTGTATCTTTATCTTTTTAAACAGTTCCAATTCGACACCGATATCCGTCTTAATCGCAGTTTCCCAAGACATAGCCAAATCTCCAAATTGTCCCGTAGCAATCCCACCTATCCAATGATCACGCATAGATCCAAAATTGTACCCTCCTGAATATATAAGTTCTGAATTATAGGCAAATCGTCTATTTCCTCCAATTTTATCATTTCCAATCTTTCCATGAGATCCTCTAATTTTGAATATGGACACAATTTTTTTCAACGGTTCAAAATAGGACTCATTACTAATCATATAACCCAGTGCTAAAGAAGGAAAAAAACCAAATCTTTTCGTCGGTGCAAAATTCTCAGATCCATTATAACCAAAATTTCCCTCAATAAAATAGGTGTTATTATAGGCATACGTCAATCGTGACGCTATTCCTTGATTTTTGTATTTAAAAGCATCGATGTATTTATTCGGAAAATTTTCCGTTCGTTCACGCATATTGAATAAAAATAAAGCCCCAACGGCATGCTTTTCGGAAAAAGTCCGATCATAAGTAAAAGAGGATTCCAAATTGAAGGCGTAAGATCCATCATTACCTCGACCATTCAACCCCAAGAAGTCGGAACCTTGAGAGTTAGGTTTAAAAATAAGATTTCCCTCATCATCCCGTCCAATAGCATAAAATGTTGATGGGTTCTTTGTTCGAGCCAACCAAGACTCATTTAAAATATCCCAAGACACTTTAGCATTGAATTTCAACCCCTTCGTAATTATATTTGAAAAATCTTGTGTTAATCCTAATAAAGATTGAGCATTATTCCAATTGCTACTCGTATACCCAGTCTGATTCAATACATTCCATGGATTAGAGCTTAAAGGAGGAGAGGCAATCGTCCCATCAGAATAAATAGTGGGGGTGGCAATGGGTGTAGTCATCATAGACCGCGTCCACAAATCATTAGCACCAGGTCCATTTTTAGTTTCAAACTGATTAGATAAATTCAACGACACGGTAGTAGAAGAGCTTACATCCATATCGATATTAGAGCGGAAGCTGAATTTACTAAACTTGGGAGCAGGGCTATATTCTGTATTTGCAACAGAATTGTAAATACCATTTTCAGTAAAATAAGAACCGCCTACGTAATATCGAATCCGCTTACTACCCCCGGTTACGTTGATATTCGTTCTATGACTAGTCGTTTGCTTTTTAAATATTTCATTCATCCAGTCGATATTCGGATATAAATCAGGATCAGTTCCATTGATATACTTCGAACGTACATCGTCTTCAAATGCCTTCCTTCCATTCCTATCGACAGAGATATCGTTATAGTAATCAATCCACTGACCAGCATCCGCCATATCAATCATTTTCAAAGGACGCATAAATCCCGTCTCGGAGCGTGCATTGATCACAAATCGTCCTTCTTTTCCTCTTTTCGTTGTGATAAGTACGATACCATTAGCACCCCGCACACCGTACACGGCAGTTGCAGTAGCATCTTTCAGAATAGAAAATGATTCTATATCCTCAGCATCAACCAAGTCCAGTTGCCGCTCAATTCCATCCACTAAGACCAAAGGTCTGTTGTTAGCCCCGAAACTGCTGATACCTCTAATCCAAAAATCAGCACCAGCCCCCGGCTCACCAGAACGTTGAACAGCTACAATTCCTGCCATTTGGCCAGCTAAACTATTGCTTATCTTACCGGTTAGTTGTTTGATATTATCTGGTTTGAGTGTAGATATTGCACCGACTATACTTTCCTTTTTTTGCACACCAAAAGCAACCACCACTACTTCATCAAGTTCGCCAATTTTCTCCTTAAGGGTTATAAACAAGTCTAAATTATCTAGAATAGGTAGCATTCGCTCCTCATAGCCCAACAATGAAACTCTAATTTGGTCATCTCTATTAACAGCTATCTCAAACGTTCCATCAACATCCGTAGATACACCTCGTGTACTACCGTATACCGTCACAAGCGCCCCGGCTAAAGGAGCTCCTTTTTCATTTACAACCTTTCCCTTTATCATCTTAGGTTGTTTTTCGTGATAAATTTCCCCTACACGGTTCATCGTTTTCGTCCCTGCGTGAGAAAGTTGTGTAAACGAACAAAGTAGAAAAAATCCAGCTACAATCAAGTACCTCTTATTGGGTGGTATACCATGACATTGGCCATGAATGTTTTTTTTCTGATTCATAATTTATTATTTACAATTAAAGGTTAATTAGCACTATTTACCCTTACAATCCGCTAGTTATAAGCATCTTAGGCTTCAGAATTGTATCAAATATCTGTGGGTTTTTTATTATGGGGGGGTCAAATTCACTGCCGTTCATATATTTTAGGAGCGATATTAGCATCTGTTTTGCTACAGGTCTATTATCTAAGTCAGTTGTCAGATCAAAGGATGCTACAATCAACTTGCCCCTATCCACTCGACCTTCAAAGAGATTTGCCAGCCTTCTATTATTAGTGAAATTATCGATTACCTCAACTATGGGATTCCCCCCAAAGACACTATCCAACACTAGGCTTGTACTATGTTTAGTTAAATCCCACCATTGCCAATCTGAATGATAGTCAGTTGGAAAATCTGTCAAAGCTTTATGAGAGGTATTACATAATAGTCCCATCGTTCCCGCTTGCTTTGGAAAATGTACTGGGCTCCAAAATACAGGGACAAATTTTCCTTCGACCCCATCTATGCTCTTCCATTCTGGATTAAGCAATACATTTTTCCCTTTTCTTAAAAGCTCTTTGGCCTCTTCCAATTCTCTTGTAAAAACAACATCTCCAAAATCCAAAATTTGAGTTTGCGGATACACCCAAATATTCCAGGTATTCCTATAATCTGTATCATCAATCCTTACCTCGATAGTTAGCTTTGTCGCTTTTTTGATTGCTGACAAAGCGATATCTATAGCTCCAAGCTTAGAATTATATCCGCTCTCAATCCTTGTTTCAAAACAATCGGAAGCCAGGACCTTCTTATCATCTTTGATAGACCAAGTTACCCCTTGCCCCTCTAAAAGTATACCGCCATAATTGCTAATATCAATCTCTGCTAAAAAGCTTTCACCTGGAGAGTATATTGCTTTTGGGAATTGCAGTAAAGGAACAACAGGCGCACAAAATTTTCTAAAATCAGACGCAGATATAATATTTTTACTTTCCCAAAATGCATCTAACATCCCGACCAATGCAGTCCCCTGCCCAGGAAAATCATGCAAATCCAACAATTGATAGCCTGCTATTTCAGGTGTTTTTAATGCTCTTTCAATTTCTTCCTTATATAGGATTGCAGCTAATTTACCTGACGCCTGGGTAAAATCATGGGCCTTCGACAACAATCCCTTTGCTGCCAAATCATTTTTAATCGCCATAAAATTCAATGGCAGAAGGACACCTTTATATTTTTCTATCTCTCCAATATTTGGATATACAGCATATTGTCCTATTTCATGTGTGACTATAGGTACAGGTACGCCCTCAGCCCCCTTAGCATAATTTTGATTGAAAGATGGAGATTCACTATCAAACACCCCCTGTCCTCGTAACCACCCCTTCTTCGTCCATTGACTAATCAAAAAATCATCGTATTTTTCCGGCCAAACACCTCGATCCGCTTCAAATGTAAAAGAGGTAGCCGTAAATAAATGCCTATTATCCCTTTCTTTCAAATCTTTTACCATCCTATTGATTTTATCAAAATCACCTTGTAGTTCATTTCCCATACTCCAAAAGCAAAATGAAGGATGATTACCATATTCGGCAATGATTCGATCGGCTTCCTCATATAGAAATTGTAAGGTTGGCTCATCTTGACCAACATTATTTTCCCATACAGGTAGCTCTACCTGTAAATAAAATCCCAATTCGTCGGCCACTGCAAAAGCGGATTCTGGTGGACACCACGAATGAAATCGCAAGTGATTCAATCCCCATTCTTTTGCGGACATAAATACTTTACGCCATCCCTCCTTATCCATCGGCGGGTGACCAGTAAGTGGGAAAACATTGCATTCCAGTGTACCTCGCAAAAACACAACTTTATTATTTATCAGTATGGATGTCCCTTGTGCAACTATTTCCCGCATACCAAATGTAACGGATTTGCGATTTCGTGTGTGCTGAAAAGCTAGCTCGGCCTGCAACTCATATACATGTGGAGCAAACTCATTCCAATGTACAATCTCATCCCCCAACTCAGCATCAACAAATACCTTTCTTTCTCCCGGTTGCACGTTCGCTTGTCTTTCCAAAACACAAATTGTCTTCTTACTTTTCTTATCTTTTATTTTGACTTTAATAAAAGCTGGCGCAACAGCTGTTGTATTATTCAAAATATCCATTTCCAAATTGACAGTATTTGTTTTTATGTTTGGATAAACCTTTAAATTATTTATTCTAACCTTACTCAGCGCTTCAATACACATCTCACCGATTACACCATTCCACATGATTTGCGTGTGATTAGTGTAGGCATGTCCCATATCGTCAACGCTTATATTCATTTTTTTTCGATTGTCTATCCGGATTGTCAATCTATGTTTGGAACCTGGTTTTATCAAGCTTGTCAAATCAAAATAATGAGGAGCTACAAGACTATTTTGTGCCTTACCTACCTCAACTCCATCCACCCAAACCCTCGATTCCCAAAGTACGCGCTCCAATTTCATAATGAAATCACGATTTTGCCACCCTTTTGGGATGACGATTTCACGCGTATACCACACGACCCCAACAAAACTATTCTTTCTTGTCAAGTGGGTTAGTTGCGGCTTTGTAAGCTGAGGCTGCAAATGATTAGCCACTCCCAATCCTGCATCATCTGTAGTTCCAGGGAGATTAATACTTTCTATGAAATGAGTATTTTCCCACCCTTGATACATACCTTGATCTGTTGAATCTAACTGGACATACCACTTTCCAGATAAGTCTATACGTTCACCTTCTGATCCAAATACAGTAAGACAACATGAAAAAATAAAAAATAAAAAAGACAAACAACGAATCATAATAATTAAAAAAATATGGTATATTGATATAAAAACAATAAAAATTAACTGGCTATTTGGTTACTATAATCTTTATGCCTAGACACTCATGACTGAGACATTCTAATTTAAAGTAAAATTACACGGAGATAACTAAAAAAAAATGCATGAAACCGTCATAAAGATGTATTATATTATTTTATTAGAGCCACCACTCTGTAATATCTTCAAAATGCATATTATTCCATATACAGTAATAATTGCAAAAGCTTGATTAAGATGAAGAATAATCTTATCAGCAAATTATTTTATTATAATAGAAAAGCATACATCTAATTATCAAACATGTATCACTTGACAGCTCAGTTAAGTGTACTTTACAGTCAAACTCTCTCCTTCTTTACAGTATAGCAGAATAAGAAAACACATGTTTTTCCCAAGAAAGTACATTTTTTAACAAATGTTAATGCTCTACCTTTACAAGGTGCATTTATGAGAAGGCATAATTCTCACAACGGAAATAATCATTCTAGCTATCCAGTTGATAGCTGTAACCTATTCCTGACGGTAAACAACTTAACCAATATATACTTTGAATAATATGAAAAGACTCTCCTTACTACTCTCCTTATTGTTACT
Source organism: Sphingobacteriaceae bacterium DW12 (assembly GCA_000783305.1). Classification (GTDB taxonomy): domain Bacteria; phylum Bacteroidota; class Bacteroidia; order Sphingobacteriales; family Sphingobacteriaceae; genus Sphingobacterium. Next base: position 774,348 of record JROE01000002.1, read on the forward strand.
CTACCTTACTAATACCTTTGCTCAGCACATCAATCTACACGGTGAATGGACATTTGAACTAGATCCTCAAGATGTTGGTGTTTTAAATAATTGGCAGACGAAAGATTTTATTGATCAATTAATTCTACCAGGGTCATTGTCATCCAATAACAAAGGATACAGCCCAGACTTAAATACAAATTGGACCGGCCTCATTGTAGATTCCACATGGTTCTACAAAGCGCATTATAGTAGATATAGGGAAAAAGATAATTTTAAAACTATATTTTGGTTACAACCAGAAAAACATTACGTGGGTCCTGCCTGGTACAGTAGAAAGTTTACCGTATCAAAGTCGATGAGTGTCCATCAATTACTTCTCTTCATAGAGCGTCCACATTGGGAGACTACGGTATGGATAGATGGAGTTAAAATAGGAACGAAAAACGCATTAGGTGTTCCTCACGAGTATAAAATGGACAGTCTCAATATTGGTGAGCATCGCATTACCATTCGTGTGGACAATCGAATCAAGGACATAAATATAGGTGTTAACGCACACAGTGTATCCGACCACACACAAACCAATTGGAATGGCATAATTGGAAAAATACAATTATTCGCAATCCCACAGGTCACGATCAGCAACGTAAAGGTATATCCTCAAATTGATGACAAACAAATTCGTATTATACTTTCATTGGAGAATGCTTCTAAAGACCTCAGAAACGTAGCTTTAACATTTCAAGCTATCTCTAAATATGCTCCGAGAACGGATACGATACCAGCTCTCAAACAACGATATTCGATACCGCCAGGACAGAGTACCGCAGAGTTCATTTATTCGATGGGTGACAAATTTTACAAATGGGACGAATTTACACCCTACCCCTATCAGCTCAGTGTCAATATGTCTCAAGATACTCTCAATAAGGATTATCACACCACCTTTGGGATGCGCAAACTTGGCACAAATAAAACTCAGTTTACAATAAATGACCGCTTGATCTTTATGCGAGGGACATTAGATTGTGCTGTCTTCCCACTTACCGGTTACCCACCCACTGATATCACGGAATGGAAACGTATTTTCAACATTATAAAAAAACACGGTCTTAATCACGTACGCTTCCATTCGTGGTGCCCTCCAAAATCTGCGTTTGACGCAGCCGACGAATTGGGGCTCTACCTTCAAATAGAAGGAGGAGGATGGACACGTGTAGGTGATGGAAATGCATTTGACAGGTGGATTTTTGAAGAATCTGAACGCATTATGGACACTTATGGAAACCATCCTTCATTTGTACTGTATACATATGGCAACGAGCCAGATGGACCTAAACAGGGAGAATTTTTGGGAGATTTGATCAATCACCTAAAAAAATATGATAATAGACATCTGTACACAGCTGGTGCGGGGTGGCCTGACATAAAGTCAAATGAGTTTTACAATGCGATGTATCCGCGACTATATGTATGGGGAGACGAGTTAAAAAGTCGCAACAATATCCATCCTCCTTCTACGGACTTTGATTGGCATCAAATTACAGACAAATATAACATTCCTTATATCTCTCATGAAATAGGTCAATGGTGCGCTTATCCCAATTTCAAAGAAATCAATAAATACAACGGGGTTTTGAAACCTCATAATTTCGAAGTATTTCAGGAAACACTTGCTAAAAATCATTTAGTGCATTTAGCTGACAGCTTTTTATTAGCTTCTGGTCGTCATCAAACACTCACGTACAAGGCAGAAATCGAGGCCGCCCTTCGAACTCCAGGGTTTGCTGGATTTCAGCTATTGGGATTGAGTGATTTCCCTGGACAGGGTACGGCATTGGTAGGTGTACTTGATGCATTTTGGGAAGAAAAGGGATATACAACAGCGGAAGAATTTAAAACATTTTCTGGACCTACCGTGCCCCTTTTAAGACTTCCGAAAATGACGTACAGCAATAATGAAATATTAGAAGCTCGAGTGGAAGTCGCTCATTTCGGAAGTGAAGCATTGCAGGACATTGTCCCTACATGGGTACTGGCTCACACAGATGGGAGTATCGTTGCAAGCGGCAATCTGCCCAAACAAACAATTCCGATTGGTAACGCCCATCATATTGGGCATATTCATTACGATCTTTCTAACATTACTGTTCCCAGTATACTGGAGATTACAATCGCTATAGGTTCACATCGAAATAGCTGGAAAACTTGGATATATCCCATAGATAGTAAAGATCATCGAGGTAACGTATATATTACGGACACATTAGATGAGCATGCATATGCAGCTTTGGAAAAGGGTGGCAGTGTACTCTTTTCTCCCGCCAAAGGAAAAGTGCAAATGGATAAAGGAGGAGAGATTGCAGTTGGATATTCTCCCATCTTTTGGAATACAGCTTGGACAAAGAAGCAAGCGCCGCATGTACTTGGTGTATTAGTAAACCCTAAACATCCAGCATTAAAACTTTTCCCAACTGATTACCATTCAGACGCTCAATGGTGGGGACTAGTCATGAACGCCAATGCCATGAAGCTTGAATATTTGGGAAAAGACGTCCAACCCATAGTACGTGTAATCGACGACTGGTTCACCAACCAATCGTTGGGAATGGTAGTAGAAGGTAAACTAGGAAATGGGAAAATTTTGATTTGTACAGCTGATTTATTGAACAATTCGAAGAACCTAATAGAAGTCGAACAGATGAAGAAATCCTTATTGCATTATATGAATTCGGATGATTTCAACCCCCAAAGCAGATTTAATAAAAGTAATATGTCAGCCATGTTTCCTTAAATTTAATTGTTTCCATTTTTGGGTCCAACAATTTCTAAATCTACAACTTTCCACTGGATGAAGTTCAGTGAAAGGTTGAAGTTTAGGAATAAGAAATTGACCTCCTCCCCAAAAAAAGGACAATTTAAAAGTGTAGAATTCGGACCTGAATTACTAATTTTATATAGAAGGAAAAACGATGAAAAGATCGAGGTTTACCGAGGCACAGATTGCTTTTGCTATCAGCAGTCCGAGACCGGGACCCGAGTGGAGGAAGTCTGTTGCAAGCTGGGTATCAGCGAAGCAACATTCTACAATTGGAAGAAGAAGTACGGTAGTTTAAGGGTTTCTGAACTACGAAAGTTACGCCAGTTAGAAGAGGAGAATGCACAACTTAAGAAACTTGTTGCAGATTTGAGCCTGGATAAGCAGATGTTGCAGGATGTATTAAAAAAAAGTATTGAAGCCTTTCCAGCGTCGTAAAATAGCCAGGGGGCTAGTTGACGATTATCGAGTTTCCTTAAGCAGTGCCTGCCAGATTTCACTTTTGAACAGATCCATGTGGTATTACAAAAGTTGTAAGCGTACAGATACTTCCCTACGTTTAAGAATACGGGATATTGCGGAGGCTCGACTTCGTTACGGACTTTGGCGGATTTATATACTTTTACGACGCGAGGGATGGCCGGATAATCACAAAAGGGTTTATCGTATCTATAAAGAAGAAGGATTAAACGTGAGAAGTAAACACCCGAGACGTTGCCGGGCTACCTCACATCGATCCGAAAGACCTGTTTTTTCTAATTTACACGATTGCTGGAGCATGGATTTCGTATCAGATTCCCTCATTGACGGGAAGAAAATCCGGTGCTTGACTATAGTGGATAACTATAGTCGTAAATGTATGGCAATCTATGTAGGCCAAGGTATCAAAGGTTATCAGGTTGTCGAGGTTCTAGAACAGCTAAGGTTATTTAGCGGCTCTAATGCAAAGAAAATCCCGGTTGATAACGGTTCAGAGTTTATATCAAAAGAAATCAAACAAAAAATAGAGACTGGCGGGTAGAATATAATACCTTTAGACCCACAGCTGTTTAGGGGATTTAACGCCTGAAATGTTTATCGAAAAAAAAGCGGAAAATAGTCGATTTTTCTCCTTTCGAATAGACAAAAAAAGAGAAGGAAGTCATTGAAGCGCATTTTTATATTTATTCAATGTTTGAAAACTGGGAAGGTTTCAAAAACAAGGAACTTTACCACAGAGCTAGCAATCTTGATTTTTTCAGTCGCCTGCGCTATCGCTCCAAGCACCACTTGATTGGCTGATGTAATAAAATATTCCTGATGGCTCTCGCCCACCCCTACCACATCTAGACCAGCTTGCTCTGCCAATATAGCCGCGTCCACGATTTCCTTTAGCCGCTGTCCTTCGCTGACATTCTTATCCGATTGTGCATGTGGAAAATGATCGCCCAATGAATATAATCCAATTTCAATTCCTTTACTTTTATCTATTCTAAATTTTTCCATGTTATATTTTCCTTTCTTTGAATATCTACTTCCGATACCCTGCTTATACCTACAAATGTAGCGCACCCAAATCCGCTATGCATTGACCTATGTTAAGAACCGCGAGATGCTTTAAAGCCCCATCTTAATCAGGTGAGTATAGCGATCTGTGGCCATATAGTTGTTTGCACTCCAATATCCAAGCTCCCATTCCTATTTACTACCCATCATTTACGTGCTATGGGGGCTCGCTCCGCGAAAACAAAAAAAAGGAGACACTCACATGAGCGACTCCCTTTTCGTATTGTTTATTTCTCTAAATAAATGACGTTACGAGGGCACTTTTCGTGCTTTCTCTCTATCCCATATTCGGTGACCCTTCATAGCTGTGACGAAATCGGCTGTCAACTGGTCGTGTGATTCGAAGACCACCCCTGCATCTTTTTCATGCTTGGCAATGTACGACTGCTCTACGAGTTTTTCGGCACCTTTTGCAAATGCCAATGCCTTACAGTGTCTATACCCCTCATTGATGAAATGGAAGTAATCCGGCTCATCTTCCAGCTTTGCTATCGAATTGCCCTCAGGCGTATAGAAAGCGTCATAGCATACCGAAGCCTCGGTAAGGTAGGTATGTTGGATAGCTGCCTCGCCGCCTTCCTTGAATTTAACTTTACCCACATGGGTCGATATCAATACAGCAGTTGCTCCCTCCGCCTCCAACGCTTTTTTCATCACATCCACCGAGGCCTTGCTCACACCATCAGCGACCAAGAAGGCCACTTTTCGCGTTTCGATAGTGCCTTCGCCCGGAGCAGTTTGCATGCTCAGCGCTGTTGATTTCTCTACTTCTGGCTTAGGGGCTTGGATAGGGTATTCCGGGTGATTTTGGCGGGCAAACTGCAAAGTCAATTCATCCAATTGCTCAGGTGGTGTGAGTCCTAGATTGTCCCCTACCCTTGCTGCCAGCTCCTTATCGATTTGATGGAGTATCGCCAGCTCTCTTCTACGTACATCTACCGAATTGACTTTAGACAGCTCAAAGCTGTAGCCGTTGATGATATGTTCTTGTTCGGCAGGTGATTGCGAATTAAAAAATAGCCGTGCCTGCGTAAAGTGATCGGCAAATGATGGCGATCGCCGTCTGACCTTATGTCCATCCACCTTTTCTTCATGGCTTTTGAATCCCGTCCCTCCTTTGAGCATCGCATGATAAGGGCAGCCGCCCCCCAAACTGTTTGGAAAATAGCTGACATTCCCTTTCAGGATATCCTGCCTTCCAAAGCCGTCTTTTTGATTGTTGAACTTCCCATTAATCGGTCTATTGATTGGGAGTTCATGAAAATTAGGGCCGCCCAAGCGATAGTTTTGTGTATCCGCATAAGAGAATATTCGTCCTTGCAACAAAGGGTCGTTGGTCAGATCTATACCAGGCACTAGACGCCCTGGATCAAATGCCACCTGCTCCGTCTCCGCAAAGAAATTTTCTGGATTACGATTGAGTGTCATTGTACCAATGATGGTTACGGGCACCACCTCTTCCGGAATGATCTTAGTGGCATCCAATAGGTCAAATGAATACTTAAGTTCGTCCTCCTCCGGCACAAGTTGCACCCCCAAGTCCCATTGCGGAAAATTACCTTGCTCTATATTCTCCCACAGATCTCGCCTATGAAAGTCCGAGTCGAATCCCGATATCTTTTGTGCCTCATTCCACGCGACCGAGTGCACGCCCAATCTGGGTTTCCAGTGGAATTTTACAAATGTACCCTTACCGGCTGCATTCACAAACTTGAAGGTATGCACACCAAAGCCCTCCATCATCCTAAACGACCGCGGAATAGCCCGATCCGACATTGCCCACATCAGCATATGGGCAGATTCCGGCATCAGCGATATGAAATCCCAAAAGGTGTCATGCGCCGAGGCTGCCTGTGGCATCTCATTATTGGGTTCGGGCTTTACCGCATGTACCAAGTCCGGAAAATTCATCGCGTCTTGGATAAAGAATACCGGGATATTATTACCTACCAAGTCATAGTTCCCCTCTTCAGTAAAAAATTTGACCGAAAATCCCCGTACATCACGGGCCAGATCGGTAGACCCCTTAAATCCCGCCACCGTTGAAAATCGTATAAAAAGCGGCGTCACTGTTCCTTTCTTCAAAAAAGCGGCACTTGTATATTTGGACACATCCGCCGTCGCCTCAAAGACACCATGTGCCCCAGAGCCCCTGGCGTGCACTACACGTTCAGGTATACGCTCCCGGTCAAAATGAGCCAGCTTATCCTGATAAATAAAATCTTCGATCAGTGCCGGCCCCCGTTCACCTGCTTTCAACATATTATTGTTGTCATTGACCGGTACTCCGTCATTCGTAGTCAATACCTTCTTGGCATTGTCTATCGTATGATCCTGGATCTGTTGCACTTTTTTGTTTTCTTCTTGCTTAGCCATGTCTATACTGATTAGTGGTTACCTACACCCGTCTTCGCTTGAGACCCCGAGGAGCAGATGTACCTTTACCAACAATCCAATCGCTATTTTGTTTACTCCGGCAGCGTTATTTAAGGATGTATCCCATAGATATCCAATTGCCGCCCGTAATGCCATTCGTATGTACAAAAAAACACCAATCGGGCCTCAAATGTCAAAAAAAGACAAGCCCCATCGGGGATACCGATGGGGCTTTGCAGTATACATCATGAACCGCTAATACCTAATTGATCAAATCCCAACGATATGTTCCTTTTAGCTTAGCCGTGTGGCGTCCTGTCAGATCTGGGATATGCTGGTCATCTTTTACCGTCATGCTAAAGTCCCATGCCGCCGCAAGATCGGTCTCATCACCCTTCACCAATTTACCCTTGGTCATCAAGGCTGTAATTTCTTGCTGGTCCTTAATCGATTTCCAAATCCGCAAGTCCTTCATATATCCGGAGATTCGACGATCCAGACTACCATTGCCTTTTATTTCGGCAAAGGCGGTCATGCTCAACTTGACTGCACTACTCGAATATACATCTGCACTGTTGCGCTTGGTAAACGTAGACTCCAGGACCCCATTTTTATAAACCTTACCGACGATCAATGTCCCATTGCCATCCTTTTCCCCGTTAAAACCATCATCGCTATATACCGTCGCAAAATGCACCCATGTGTTGGCACTCTGCGGCATATCCACCCGCACCCCAGGTTCTAGCATGTTATGATACGAACTCATCGAATACGACATCCGTAGATTCCGATTATCAAAGTGGTTGATCATCCACCCCTGTCTTATATTTTGCCCACCATCTTCATGGAAGGTCGTCAACACCGCCCCAAATCCGTTGATTTGTGTCAGCTTTATCCAAGTTTCCACCGTAAATCGCTGCTTTCCTATCTCGCCAAACGAAGCATATTCCGGACTCGAGCCGAAGTCGATGTACCCATCACGCAACCCATCGACAAAGAGCTCGGCGGGCATCTGCAGGTCCTCCGTCAATTGCGAGGCCAAAAACTGTGTTTTGGCATTATCCATCTCCTGATAAGCAGCTGCTACACTTTGGTCTTCCGGTATCGGACCATATTTAAATAGCAAGTAGTACTTATTACCTAGACTGATGGCATTCTTCAATATTTCCTTACTGCTCGTAGGGTACATCCCCGCTCGGGTACCATATGTCGCTTCTTTGTCCAGCGTTACCAACTGTTGCACCACTTGATCCACCTCCAGCATCCGCCCATCATTGATCGGTGGTTCCAATTTGACGGTTTCGTTGTCCGAGCAGGCCGTAAGCAACAGCACGAAGCAACCGATAACGAGGTTCAAATATCCCCGTGTTATTTTCTCTAGATTTAATGTATGTATCATGATTATGTCTATTATTGGTCGGCAATGGATGGAATCAACAACATCAAGGCCGGGATACCACTGGCATCATAGCAGGAGACAACCTCGTCCGCGCCTACCTTCTTAAGATAATTTTTCGACGTCAGCTTACGCGCTTGATCACGGTTGCTCCAACCATAGTCTATTGTCCGTCTCAACCAAGGCAGATATTCCGCTTTATCACCCACTTCTATCAACCGGATCATATACTGTGCAAATATGGCCGTATAGATTCCTTTCTCCTCACTCGCCTCCGAGGGGAGGATCGTATACGGGGCCGACATGACATCCCGTGTATAATTGGCCATCAATACCGCTTGATCCAAATATTTGGCCTCCTTCGTGATCGCATACAATTCGGTGGCCGCACCTATGGCACTCCCTTGATTGTAAACATGGAGGGTCCAATTGGGGCTGCCATTTCCATGTTTTGAATCCGCGATACGTCCCGTAAGCGGATCGTAGATATTGTCAGAGGACCACTGGTAGATCTCCTTCGCCTTGTTGAGGTAATCCTCTTTCTTGGTGATATTATAAAGCGTCGCTGCTGCCACTACAGTTGGATAATTGATGCAGGACATCTTGCCCACACGGCCAAAAGTCCAATCCCAAAACATGCCACCATGCTCGGTATCATAAGAGCCGGGATCCAATCCCGGTACCCCATACCATACCCGATCAAAACCCGATTCAGCATGCGCTAGGTACTTCGGGTCACCCGTCACCTCATACGCGCGAGCCATCGAGATGACCCACCACATGATGTCATCATAGATAAACCATTCTTTGTCATTCGTCCAATCGTAGTTGGCATACTGCTTTCCATTGCCCTCATACAGGTCTTCGATACGTTTGAGGTTTTCAGGGGTTTTATTCCGCTTATAGGCATTCATGGCCATATCCCAATACACCGCTTGTGTCCATATGGCACCTACCGCCTGTGGCTTATTCGAGTCGCGGAGGTAGATCTTGCGAACAGGGTCGTACAGATGCTCGTTAAAAGCCTTGTAGGCCTCGTCGATATCCGTATTCGTATATTTCGGAACGACGTCATAATCCGGCACAAAATTTCCGTCGTCAAACTCCTTGTTGCACGATATGTTGACCAAGGCTCCTAACAAGAAGAAGCCATGGAGGATATATGAGGTCATATTTTTAAATAAATGCATATTCTTAAGTGTTAATATCCAGGATTTTGTTGCAATGCTTTGTCTATATCAATCTCCTTTTGTGGAATCGGGAAGAAGTACTGTCGCTTCGCGAATACCCGATCCTCAACTTTGGTCCGTTGTAGAAAAGCCGTACCATCAGCTTCTACATTCATACCGTAGATGGCTTTATTTTGATTTTGCTCGGCTGTACCCCATCTTCTCACATCAAAGAACCGGCTATTCTCAAACGAGAGCTCCACCCTCCGCTCTGCGCGGATAGCGGCAGTCATCTCGGCCTCCGAACTGGGCACCGGTAGCGCGTCCACACCCGCTCCATATAAAGGTATCCCCGCACGCTGCCTGATCAAATTAAGATATTTAACCACCTCCGAATTTCCGGGGTCTGATTCATGCAATGCCTCTGCATAGTTGAGGTATACCTGGGCCAGCCGCAATAATATACATACCCGATCCTCGGTATTCCGAGGTCCCTCTGGTGCTGATTTGCGCACCACATAACCCGTCTTCGAGTAGTCATTGACCCCTTGCAATTTGCCTGCATTGCCCGAATAGCTCAGATCCGTGTAGATAGCACCATCCCGATCAAACAACCACTTTTGACCGCTAAAGGTGATATCCGCATAAAATCGGGGCTCCCTATTCACGTACATCATGCCCACATTGGCAGGTGCGAAGATGCGGCTGTTGTTCGCCGGATCTCTATAGTCCGATGGGTTCAAGCCTGTTTCAGCGTAATTGGCCGCTGCCTGCACGATAGGTGTCTTGCCATCCGCCTGATAGCCTGTGATCGGCAATCGTCCATTTTTCATGAAATATGCGTCCACCATTTCTTGGGTAGCCCCTAAAGCCCCACCGCCCTTATATTGATCGGTGGTCCCTTTATGATTGGGGGTACGGTCGTACTGCATCGTCCCGGCCGAGGTGCCTATCCTATAAAATACAAGCTCCTTATAGGATGAAAGCTCCGAAAAGGCTCCACGAGTAGCACGCCTAATAGAGGCATAGGGATCTAATATGCCATTCGTCATACTGCGCTCCAAATCGTAGAAACGAGGGACAAAATCCTGTATAAATGCGCGTGTCTCATCAGCAGCAGCCTTCCACTTTGCTTTTATTTCTGCAGCATTTGCCGTTGGAAATAGTTTCTTACCGTCTGCATTGACCAGACCTGCATAATACGTGTTGCTTCCGTTGAAGAGGTGGCTGGCACGCAGCATCATCGCCTCGATCATAAATGCCCGCGCGATCGTTTGATCGATGCGTCCATACCCGTCGCTACTCGGATTGCTCTCCAAGGATACATGTAGTATCAAACCCGTATTGACCGCCGCACGCAGCTCCGCGATGATGTAATCAAAGCATTCGTCTACCGAGTTCCTGGGTATCTGCAATTGATCCAACGGAGTATCTTGGTCCACAATCTTTTCAATGATCGGCACCGGTCCATATGCACGTACCAAGTAGAAGTAATACATTGCCCGCAGTGCCCGAGCCTCTGCCGCCCATTGGGCCTTCAGATTAGCCGGCACTTCTGGGTTGCCGTTGACCCGCTCCATAAAAATCGTGGCTTCGTGTATCCCTACATACCAGCTTTTCCAACGGCGGGCTATCAAGCCATCATTGGCATTGATGGTATTGTTGTTCCACATATGGGATTGCACATGTGCCCAGGTGTATTCAGCCTCATCACTTGCCGCCGTCCAAGGGCCATAAGTTTTATAAAGCTCGCCCTCTTGCAATTGACGTTGATTGTACTCGTCCGGAATATAGGTGTATATCCCGGCGAGATACTTTTGCGTATCCTCTCGATTCGTAAATATCTTATCCAGTGACAATCGATCTTGCGGCACCTGCTCCAGATATTTCGAACATCCCGTCAACATCCACACACAGGCCAGCATCCATATTATTTTATTGCAGTTCATATCGTTTATTTTAAAAAGAGAAATTAACACCGAATGAATAAGACTTCATATTCGGATAACTTGTTCCATTATTCGTGTTGAGCTCTGGGTCCCAAAGTTTGAATTTGCTCCACGTCAATAGGTTCGTACCCATCAAGTAGAGATCCACCTTATCTATCCCCACCCGTGCAAACCATTCTTTAGGCAGGTTATAATTGACCTGTAAGGTTTTCAAGCGTAGGAAGCTCACGTCCTTTTGCCACCACGTACTGCTTTGAAAATTGTTGATATTGCTGGTCTGATCGGACCCATAGGCCAAGCGTGGGTAAAATACATCTTGCCGCGGGTTGTCGGCAGTCCATCTATCCGCAATATTGGAAAAGAGGTTGCCCCCACCGCCATCACCCACAAAAGGATGGATACTGGTCCCTTGGAGCATACGATCGGCCCCTTCTATCCCTTGAAAGAGCACCCCCAATGACAGTCTTTTGTAAGTGGTATTGATCCCGAATCCGTAGACCATCCGAGGCACATCTCCACGACCAATATAGACTTGATCATACGCATCGATGACGCCGTCACCATTTTGGTCTTTATACTTAATATCTCCAGCCTTCACCTCGCCAAATTGGGTTGGAAAAGGGCGGTTTACCCCTTCTTTATCAACAGCCGAAAGGGATTCATAACGTTGTATATCTAGGATTTCGTCTTGGGTATACAGCCCTGCGGCTTCATATCCCCTTCTGGCATTCACATTCGTCCCTCTCTTATTCATCCAATCATAGCGCTGATCCGGCTGATCGCTATCCACCCATTTATCCTTATTAAAGGTCAGATTACCCCGAAGGTAGATTTGCCAATCCTCATTAATACGTTTGTTGTATTCCAATGTCCCGTCGATTCCCTTGTTTTCGATCACCCCCACATTTCCGTATGGGTCGGACATATAGCCCAAGAAGGATGGGATGGACTCGTTGCGCTGCAATAAGATACCCGAGCGGCGCTCCTTAAAGAAATCTACGATGACCGAGAGGCTGCTGTTCAGCACTTTAAACTCGACCCCTAGATCTTGCTTATGCGATTCTTCCCAACCGATATTCACCGCATTGTTGTTCACTTTCACACCAGGTCTACGTCCGCCTGCACTCCCCCAATTGTACCCAAATCCATTGTCAAACTGCATCTGTTCGAGGTACATAAATCTTCTACCCGACACATTCGAGTTGCCGATGATACCATTGGTGTAGCGCAATTTGAGAAAATTGATGGTCGAAGCCAATGGTTGCCAAAAGCTTTCATTGGAAGGTACCCATCCGATCCCGAATGCCGGGAAGACTCCAAATCTACGTTCTGGTGTAAAATTTTCCGAACCATTGTATCCAACATTGAATTCGGCAAAATACCGATCGTCATATGAATAAATAGCCCGTCCCGCCACACCTAGCGTACGATAAGGGATAGCATCTTCCAAGCTCCCTACTGGATACAACAAGCGACTCTGCTGATTATACAGGAATAATCCCCCTACCCGATGTTTGCCGAAAGCCCGGTCATAGTTCAAGGATGCCTCCAAGTAGGTCTTCTTCTCGTTACCATCCGAGCGCTGCTCGAAGCCGAGCACATCCGACCCGGCATACGTCTGCACCAAGATAGGGCGACCATTCATATCATAGGGCACATCCCTATTGGCAAAGTAATAGGTCGACTCCCGCTTGCCCTGCATGATATTCACACTGTTGTACACGTCATAGGCAAACATACCCGAGAGCTTCAACCCTTCGGTCAGCATACCCAGATCCTGATTCACCCGTAGATTAGAGTAAACTTGGTTGCGTGTCTGGTTACTGTAGCCCCTACGGGTAGCATCAGCATACGGATTACGGAATCCGCCGTTAGGATTTATCCCCGGGACATATGCTTTGCCATCGACAAAAAACATGCGTGGATAGTCTACAGGTGTTATTTCCATCGAAGCCGAATAAATCGACGAAGAGCTGATCGCTGGATAATTCCCCTCGCCCAGATAGCCCTGCGCTCCGATTTCAACGGTGGTGGTTGGTGTCACCTTCAAGTTTAGATTCGTTGTAAAATTGTATCGATTGAAACTCATCTTCGAATTGTACGATTCAAGAGACTCCGTCCGCATCAATCCCTTTTCGTTGAAATAACTCACCGAAGCATAGTAGTTTGCAGATTCACTCCCGCCACGTACATTGACATTCGCACGTCTATTCTGACCGAAATCATTGAAAATACTCGACAGCCAATCGACATTCGGGTACAGATAAGGGTCGAAATTGGCACGTGTACGTTCGATATATTGTTCGGAGTACTTCGGCTGTTGATTTCCGTTTGCTAGCGCTTCGTTGGCCGTGGCCATATAATCCAATCCATCGATCAATTTAGCCCGTTGCGTAAATTGGGTAATGGTCTCATAATAATCCACACTCACGACGGGCTTTCCGATCCTCCCGGGCTTGGTCTTCACGATAATGACCCCGTTGGCCCCACGCACCCCGTATACCGCCGTGGCCGAAGCATCTTTCAGGACGGTCAGAGACTCTACATCTTCCGGATCGATATCGTTAAAAGACCTTTCCACCCCATCGACCAGCACCAGTGGTCGTGACGCATTTGGCGTCGCAATACCCCGTATCCAGATATCCGCTGCATCACGCCCCGGCTCACCGGTACGTTGCACAGCCACTACCCCCGCCAGTCGCCCGGCCAGCACGGTAGATAGACTAGAGGAAGGCGTCTTGATATCCGTCATCTTCAGATTGGATTGTGCCCCTATATTGCTGATACGCCGTTGCTGTCCAAATCCCACAATGACGAGCTCATCCAGCTCGTTCACGATCGGTGTCAGCACCACATCCAAGATGTTGCTCCCCGATGTGAACTTTTCTTCACGTGCCACATAGCCCACCTTGCTAAAGACCAGTTGGTCGTCTACCTGTCCGAGCATGATTTCGTACCGTCCGTCATCATCCGTCTGGGTGACGGTATTGGATTTGCTTGCCGTGACCGTAGCCCCAGCGACAGCTCCCCCTTGTTCGTCCCGTACCACACCCGTCACTTTACGCTGTTGCAGGCGCGCACCCGGTGTAGCCACCCTCCGTGATGCCTGCTGGGCAATCAGCACTTGGCTCCCCTCAATCGAATACGAAAAATTGGCCTCATCTGATAATTCGCCGAGCACCTCCGGAAGGCGCTTATTTTTTGCGGCAATGTTCACTCGTTTTTGCTCCAGTTCAGTTCCCGTAGGGTAAAAAAAGACATATGGACTTTGTTTTTCAATCTCTTGAAAAACCTGTTTCAATGTCCCATTATGAACCTGTACAGAAAGCATGGGCTGTGGATATGCGGAATAGGCCAGCAATAATCCTCCCCCAATAAGCATTGATCTTTTTAAGAAATTCATGAAATGGTTTAATTAGTATATTCGGTATGTAAGTTGATTGGTATAGCGCAGTTAAATCGGCTTTTTAGAAATATGGATCTCCTTTCCCTGGATCTGGTGACGGAATGCGACCGAAAACGAAAGACCTTTTAGGAGTTTATCCAAATTCTCTTCCAGATGGAGCTTGCCACTGAATGTACGCGTAGATACTTCCGGATCGCAGTAGATTTTTACCCCGTAGTAGCGGGATAGCTGCTCCGCTATCTCCCCAAATGGGGTAGCCTCAAATGAGTAGTAGCCATGTATCCAACTAGTCAACCTTGTAGCGTCCACCTGAATCTTGCGCGCTTGGCCATTGGCCTGTTCAAACATTTGGTTAGGCGATAGATAAGCCACTTGATGACCGGCATTGACTTGCACCTTCCCCGACTGTAGGAGCACTTGCTGCGCTTTTACGTCCGCGTAGGCCGACACCGAAAAACGGGTCCCCAATACCTGCACCGAGAGGTCACGAGTGGTCACAATAAACGGGCGTTCCGGTTGATGGGCCACATCCAAGAAGACTTCCCCATCGACATAAATCTCGCGTTTGTCCTTTGCAAACACCACCGGATAGGTAATCGTTGTGCCCGAGTTGACCCATACTTTGGTCCCATCTTCCAACTCCAGCATCGAACGCTTACCATGTGGAGTAATCAGTTGATTGAAAGCTGTCAGCACCTGCTGCGCCTCCTGATTATCAGAGGTCAGGACATGGCCATCCTTATAGACAATCTCCGGATTCTTACCTTCTAAATACGTCTTTTCCGTACCGGATATGACCAATGATACCTGCTCCCGCTTTTCACCGCTATCCACTTGGCTGCTTTGTACAAATTGAACTAGGGACATACTTTCGGCATTCTGGAGAGGATTACGCTGTGCGATTCGCACCCCTACAAATAGTAGGACAATAGCCGCCACAGCGGCAGCATACCCTAGCTGAGGACGCAAGCGGCGTATATCTTGGGTTGGCGCCACAGGCTGGGCAGCAGTGATAGCCTGCCAGAGGTCTTCTTCCTCCACTTTTGACAAGTGGGGCTGGCTATCGTGTAGCAGATCCATATATTGACAAGCTTGCTTATAGCCGTCCGATACCTCGCCCTGGCTATAGGCGTCCCAAAATAAACGTATTTCCGGCGTGGGGTTCATCCATTTGGCGATGAAGTAGTCGTCCTGAAGAAAATCTTCAAATGTAAATGCGTTGTACTGTTCGGCAGTCCTTCCTAAAGACATAGATTTATTGGTTATTTAAGGAAGGACAATCCTGTTAAAATTATATACTCACTATTTTCACTTTTTTTGAAAAAAATCACTTGAGCTCTTTTTTTAACCGTGACAGCGAGCGATATAGCACATTCGAGACCGATTGCGTATTCATGTCCATCAAGATGCCAATATCGGGGATAGACATCCCCTCTACAAACCGGCAATGGACGATTTCGCGCTGCCGGGTGGTGAGCAATGCCGTCAGCTTATCAAATCGTTGGGACGATGCCAATTCTTCCTCTGCACGCTCCAACCTATTCTCTTCCACCGAGGTCTCCGAAGTCTTGTACAGATTGTCCACATGCTGAGCATAACTGATCTTGCGCTTCTCCTGGTTCAGGAGCGCATTTTTGAGGGATATGAAGAGATAGATCTTGATATTCTCCACCTGCCCTAAGGAGTGGTTATGATGATATAATCGCAAAAACAGATCCTGGATACAGTCCTTAATAAGCTCCTCGTCCATCGAAAACTGACGGCCATAGCGGAACAACGATTGGATGTGGCGTTGATAGATGTATTTGAATACCATCTCATCCCCCACCTTCAATCGCTCCCATAATTCCTTATCAGATCTTTCGATAGACATTACTTCATGGCTTGTATTATTGGTTCGTTTCGTTACCCAGAAACCTCAAATCACGTGCTCCCGGTATAGGCTTGTATAAACAAAAAACGTTTTAGCAACGATAATCGGCTAAATTAAAAAAAAGACACAACATTTTATGTTTTTCTAAAATTATCTATATAACCTGCGAATATTGGGGGGGGTATTCGCAGGGGTTATGCTGGGATTGGTGACCTGTGATGCGCGCAAAAGATCACAGTAGCGAGGCCATAGCCGCAAAAACGCAGAGCTTTGCTCGAATGATGAAATTTATGCGATAGGGAATCTTTTCCGTTTTCTTATCATACATCAATGTACGGGCGTATTGCTTCGTTTAACATTGTTTTAGAATCCAAAAGGAATACAGGTTCTAAAGATTGGCCGATCTTTTTAATTTTACTGAAACATCAAAAAGAAAAGTAGTATGTCACTTACCACCAGAATCAATGCAGACGACGTCGCATTTTTATTGATCGACCACCAGAGTGGTCCCTTTCAAACCGTCAAAGATATCGAAATTCCAACTTTGCGCAGTAACGTAACTGCATTGTCCAAGATAGCGGCCTTGGAAAATATCCCGGTCATCACCACAGCCTCAGAGCCTAAAGGTCCCAACGGACCACTTATGCCAGAAATTCATGAAATTGCTCCGCATGCTGTATATGTGAGTCGAAATGGAGAGGTCAATGCATGGGATACTCCTGCATTTGTGGCAGCGGTCAAAGCCACGGGGAAGAAAAAATTAGTCATCGCTGGAGTATTGACCAGTGTATGTGTGGCCTTCCCTGCCATATCTGCCATTGCAGAAGGCTATGAAGTATTTGCGGTGATTGATGCCTCTGGTGATATGAGCCCATTATCTACCTAGGTCACCATTACGAGACTACAGCTTGCCGGTGTGATCCCAATCACCACCACGGCCGTCATCAGCGAAATCCTAAGAAGTTGGAAACATCAGGATGCATTGACCTACGCTCAAGCCTTATCAGCCGTCATGCCCAACTATCAGGCACTAATCGAAAACTATAGCAAGGCGCAAGAGGTAGCATTAGAGTACAAACAATAGTCTATTCAACGTTTATCGTTATATATTTCCAATGAGGGTGCTTATGCATCCTCTTTTTTTGTCCCCCTTACTACCTGACTAGTCTATCCCGCAGACGTCCTACAGTCCCTCACCTCGCCCTACTGAAAACTCCATTAAGCAGAGATATGGCGACCAACCAAATCTCGACCTGATGTCTAAACGTAACAACCATTCTTGAAAATCATTAATTGGGCCACTGGACCACTTAGTCAACTTTTCTCAACAAATCCTTATTAAATATATTTCCAATCCCTTAATCCATTCACAATAGCGTGATTACCTAAAAAAATGAGACGAATGCGCAAAAAGATGAACAGATTATTCAAATATGCACTGCTAGCTTTACTTTACTTTGTACTACAGTACACAATATAGCAGACCTCCCTTTTTCTAGAAAACCGGTTTTCCAGTTTTAGCAAGAGTCGTTTATCCCTATACGTTAAATACCATTGACAATGTTCAAGTATTTACGTAAAACAGAGGAAGGGTACCGCGGCGGAGATTTGCAAGTTGCGTAGCAGATGAATGAAAACCAATCAGCTCACCTTCTGATTATTGGTTTTTAACCAAAAGTAAATAAAACAACTAGATTAGACATCCAAAATTTAAATCTATGGTAATCAATAACTATCTCCATTCACTTATGGATAAAATACTGGGCAAACTAGCATTTATCTTATTGTTGTGGGCCCTAATAGCACCATTACTGGTGCTAGGACAGCAGAAATCCATCACGGGTACCGTGACGGATGCCACGACCAGCCAACCGATCCAAGGTGTGGCTATACTACTGCAAAACAGCTCGTCGGGCACAAGTACAAAGGCTGATGGAACCTTCTCGCTACAGGTACCAGCGAACGCTGTATTGCAAATTTCGTCTGTGGGGTATGCATCACAGACTATTACGATTGGAAACAGAACCGAATTCAACATTCAACTGACCTCGACCAATGAGTCTTTGGAAGAAGTAGTCGTGGTGGGATACGGTACCATGCGGAAAAAAGACCTTACCGGCTCCATCATCCAGATCCGGCCGGATCGAATCGCCAACGAAAATCCGCGTACCGTACAGGATATCTTGCGAGGTACACCAGGTCTGAATGTAGGCTTTAGCTCTTCGGCAAAGGGGGGTGGCTCGCTGCAGATCCGCGGACAGCGCTCGGTATATACGGACGGTAATCACAACAGCCCACTGATCGTGATGGATGGCATGTTTTTCTATGGCGAGCTATCCGAGATCAATCCTGACGATATCGAACAGATAGATGTGCTAAAAGATGCCTCGGCAGCAGCCGTCTATGGATCGAAAGCGGCTAATGGCGTCATCATTATTTCAACGAAGAAGGGTAAGGTAGGCAAACCGGTCATCAATGTGACGGCAAATTTTGGAGCTACTGGCCCCAGTGATTTTCGCAAAAGATGGGACAAGGACGCCTATATGCAACACCGCCAAGATTGGTTGACCAAGAATACCTATGGCGTGAATCAAGAGACGGGTGCATATGAAGCGTACCAAACGGGAGTATATACCCAGCAACCAGGTTTTTTTATGCGGCCAGATCAATTGCCCGCTAACATTTCTCTAGACAGCTGGCGTGCATATAGCACCAATGATGCCAACGAATCAGATTTGAGCATCTGGGCACGACGACTGGGATTCACCGGGAACGCGCTCCAAAATTTTGTCAACGGAAAAACTGTTGACTGGACAGACAAAACCTTTAGAACGGGCTTCGACCAAGACTATAATGCCAGTGTAAGTGGTGCGAGCGATAGGACGAACTACTACCTCTCGATGGGCTATTTGAAGAACCAAGGTGCGGTGGTGAGCGACAATTATCGAGCGGTACGTGCCAACATGAAAGTGAATTCTAAGATTACCGACTGGTTTGAAATCGGCGCAAATGTCAACTTCCAAGACCGCTCAGATGGCAACGTAGACATCGATATGGATCAAATGATGCGCAATAGCCCCTACGCCGACTATGCAGACGAAATGGGCAACCCCTTGCAGTTTCCATTGACTTCAGAATTCAGCCAACGCGGATACAATTATGATTTTCAACGAAAGTATTTAGATTTGGATAAGGGATTCACGGTCTTCAATACAATATTGCAGGCTAAACTCAAGCTACCATTCAATATCACGTACTCCTTCAATGCATCTCCTCGCTATCAATTCTTTTACGACCGCTACTTCATGTCCGCGGACCTGCCCGGATCTGATCCCAAGACACGTGGAGCCAACCGGGAGTCGGCCAAACGCTTTGATTGGTCTTTGAACAATACCATCAATTGGGAACATACCTTTGCAGAAAAGCATCGCGTCAATGTGACCCTTGTCCAGGAAGCGGAGCAGCTACGATACTGGCAAGAACGGATCGAGGCACGTAATATCTTGCCCTCTGATGCACTGGGATACCACAATGTAGGAATGGGCAATAAAGAAGAAAGTAACTACTCCAGTAACGATACGCATGAAACAGCGGATGCACTAATGGCCCGTCTATTCTACAATTACGATGACCGCTATATGGTGACGGGGACTATTCGACGGGATGGGTACTCGGCCTTCGGGTCGACTGATCCGTACGGCATTTTTCCATCCTTGGGCGGCGCGTGGACGT
Source organism: Sphingobacteriaceae bacterium DW12 (assembly GCA_000783305.1). Taxonomy (GTDB): domain Bacteria; phylum Bacteroidota; class Bacteroidia; order Sphingobacteriales; family Sphingobacteriaceae; genus Sphingobacterium. The sequence goes on from JROE01000002.1 coordinate 794,594, forward strand.
TTACCAACGAAAAATTCTTCAAATGGAAAGACATCATGAGCTCCGGTAAACTACGAGTCTCGTATGGAAAAAATGGCAATCGATCACTAGGTTCACCATACTTGGCATTAGCTAACCTGACAAGGGGGGGCGGAAAGATGCAAGGCTACATCGACGCTGCAGGTCAGATGCAACTATACCGCTACCTGATGATGGACCGATTGGCAAGCCCTAATCTGGAGTGGGAAAAGACGGCTGCATGGAACGTGGGACTAGATTTCGGATTTCTGAACGACCGCATATCAGGTTCAATTGAATACTACAATATGCAGACTCACGACATGATCATGAATCAACGTATAGCCGGTTTCTCAGGTTTTAAAAGCATTACAACCAACCTCGGTCTGGTAGACAATAGAGGTATCGAAGTCGCATTGAATACCCAAAATTTTGATCGTGAAAATTTCCGCTGGTCCACGACATTTGGATTATCCTACAATAAAAATCGGATTAAACACCTGTACTACAGTTATGAAGATGTACTAGATGCAGCGGGTAACGTAACGGGACAAAAAGAGCAAGATGACATTACAAATGGCTGGTTTATCGGAAAATCCATCAACGCGATATGGAATTACCGGGTGACCGGGATATGGCAAACCCATGAAATTGACGAAGCAGCAAAATATGGGCAGAAGCCGGGCGACCCTAAGGTAGCCAACAATTATACGGGTGATGATGTCGTGAATGCAAACGGTTCGGTCACGCATGTATATAATGATCTAGATAAAGAATTTCTGGGGGAGACCGTCCCGCCTTACCATTGGTCTTTGCGGAACGAATTTGTCCTGTGGAAAGACTTGAGCGTCTCCTTCCAGATCTATTCGTACATGGGACACAAAAGCTTGTCGGGCAATTACCTCAACAACGACGATGATGGCGGACGCATGCAATATGCACTGGCCAACCTACCGGAAAAAGAATACTGGACCCCGGATAACCCCACAAATAAATTCGGTCGGATAGAAGCTACAGGGCCAATAGGTGCTACCGGTGCCCAAAAACTGTATAACCGATCTTTCATCCGATTGGATAATATCTCCGCTGGGTATACACTACCGCAGCGCTGGACATCCATGTACCATATAAACCGGGTCAAGGTCTTTGGCGCCGTGCGGAATACCGCGACTTGGGCACAGGAATGGATCTACGGAGATCCTGAAACTGGATCATGGGCTTCACGGACATTCACCCTAGGATTGAATTTAACTTTTTAGACGACTAAGAACCGACAAGATGAAGAATATAACACGACAACTAAACCGTACAGCATTTGCCTTGCTGATGGGTGCCACCTTATTGGGCAGCAGCTGTTCGCGGGATTTTTTAAACCCAGATCCCCTATCATTCTATGAGCCCGGGACAACTTTCAACACCAGATCTGGATTGGAGGCTGTAATGGCAATCAGCGATCGTCACCTCAAATTGTATTGGATGACCGATCATAATGAGATGCTCTCATTGGGTACAGAATATATCTTTTCCGAATTGATGGTGGCTTCGGCGACGGATAAGCGGAATATGCTGGCCGATGTGGCCAATATGCTGACGCCTACCAGCGATGACGGTACCGCTAACAATCTGGACAGGACCAACAGCTTGTGGTACTTTTGGGACGAAACCTATAACGGTATTCGAAATGCAAATACCATCCTCCACTATGTGGATCAGGTACAAGATCTGGACGAGGCGACCAAAAATAGATTTAAAGGGCAGGCATACTTCCACCGGGCTTTCCGCTACATGGCGCTTGTCTTTCAGTATGGCGATGTGCCACTCGTCACTAAGTTACTAGATGTACCCAAGCAAAATTACCGCACGACCGAGCGGGAGGCTATTCTAAAAATGATTACCCGGGATATGGAACTTGCCGTAGAATGGGTCCCAAATCAAAGTGAAATAGGTCTTATCGGGATGGTGAATAAGGGAGCCTGTCGTATGTTGCTCACCAAATGTTATCTAGCGACTGGCGAATATGAAAAGGCGAAGGAACAAACCGATATCTTGATCAACCAGTCTGGCCATGCATTGATGCAGAATACCTTCGGCACATTTAATGACGGTGGTGAGCCGCAGACTTGGCCGATTACCAGAAATGTAATCTGGGATTTGCATCGCGCCGAGAATAAATTGATCTCGACAAATAAAGAAGTCATTATGGGGATGCCCAACAGGGGATCGGATGCGGAATCATTTGTCAAAATGCTAACGATGCGCGTTCTGTACCCCTTCGTTTTTGACAATAGGCTGCAGGCGAAAGATGGAAGGCAGGCCTTGCTCAATATCCGTCGTAATACGACCGACTACAATGCTAAATATGATTATATGCGGTCTTTCGGACGGGGAATAGCGACCTTTCGCCCCACTCGTTTTCACATGACCAACTTATGGCGTGTCAATGGGGTAATGGATGAAACCGACTTGCGTCATAGCTCTTCGACGGGCAACTGGATCCGTATGGAAGACTACAAGGTGAACAACAAAGCATCGACCGAATTTGGCAAACCGCTCACGCTTTTCAATCCCGACAATGGAAACTTACTATGCAGCGACACCATTCGCCGTTGGTTTGATGTACCGCATTACAAACTGTATCTAGATGACCCCATCGCTGAAGCCAATATAGTCGGCTCCGACGGACATCGTGGTGCGACAAACGGGGGCAATGCCGACTGGTACTTGTACCGTCTGGCAGAAGCCTACCTTTTGCGGGCCGAAGCAAAATACTACATTAACCCTAGCGATCCTACTATTAAAGATGATTTGAATGCCATCAGGCAGCGTGCGCAATGTAGCCAGCTGTATCAAGGGGCTGTCACGATTGGGGATATCATGAACGAGCGTGCCCGTGAGCTATACTGGGAAGAATGGCGCAATGTGGAACTGAAACGGGTATCCTTGTGCCTGGCCCGTAGTGGCAGACCTGATGAATGGGGAAATACCTACTCATTGGCAACCTTTGACAAACAGACGGGTACAGACCCAGCTGGTGGAAGCTATTGGTACCAACGTATCGTACATTACAGCATGTACAATAAGGGGCCTATCCAAATCAATGCGCCTGGAATCAGTGAACCCAACTACACGATGGATAAAAAGAATATGTACTGGCCTATTCCGAATGCTGCCATTACCTCTAACATAAACGGACAACTCAGTCAAAACTATGGCTATACGGGGTATAACGCTGCTACTCCGAAATGGGATAACTGGGAGGATGCAGTTGCCGATGAAAGTACATTTTAGAGAACAGGAATAGCTGGATTGGCATTCTTAAAAACACCTATTTAAAAAATAGCCGCTTGGTCTCCCCAAGCGGCTATACTTTTATTTGGAGACTCTGGCGCTTACTTTTGCTTCTCTAAAAAGGAAACGAGGGCTGCAAACTCATCAATGGACAATGAATTGGCCAGGCCTGTAGGCATCATGGAGTTGGGCATCTCTTTTCGAGATGCGATATTGCTCTTTTTGATGGTCGAGACCGATCCGGCAATATCTCTCATCACGACTTTGTCAGCCGTCTCTTGTGTAATAAAGCCCATATAGCTCTTCTTGTCTTTTGTCCCGATATATACGGTCGAAAAGCCTTGAGAGATGGACGCATTAGGTTTTAAGATGGATTCGGCAATCTGTTCGCGATTCATGATGGAGCCAATCTGCCCCATAAAAGGTCCTTTCATTTCCTCGCCTTTCTTGATACTATGACAAGCATAACATCCCTGCTTGGTAAAGAGTGCCTTGCCTTTGACGGGGTCGCCTTTGATTTTGGCGAGTGCTAACATGATATCTTCTATTGACGTCTTGCCGACTTGGCCTTTTTGATTGGTAATCTTGGCCAAATCCACTTTTTTCTCTTTCCCCTCATTTACCGGTGTTTCTTTTTTCACCACATCGAAGGCTGCAATTTCCATCCGGAACTTGGCATTCAAATCGGCAAAGAACTGCCTTTTGGAGGCTCCAGCTTTTGCGCTCTCGGCTTTCAGGAATTTTTCGATAACCGGAGAAGATTCCCACACGACGCCTTTATAATAAGGGCCGTGCGAATCTGGACGGGTCCCCCACCACCATGAAGCATCATAGGCCGCCTCTTGCTTGTACAAACGAGCTAGAGTCACCAATATCTTGTCTTTCATTTTTTGGTCCTTTGTCTTGGTATAGGCGGCAATAAGCCCATCAACAGCTCGGCCATCATGCATGTAGCGCATGGCCCATAACGCGAGATCGGGACTTTCGGTCCCTAAAAATCCGATACTTGCATTCACCGCATCCAAACGAACCAAGGCTTTGACCGCCAAATGAGCCGGTATAATAGCCGAATTGGGCACATGATGTGGGCCTTCAACGCCCTTAGCAGGTGCCACAAAGGAAACAGGCACCTTGGTCTGCAACAGTGCATTGGCTGCTTCTACGCGACCTAGACGCCCCAAGCCTACCATAGAAGCTGTCTGCACACGTACTGCAGGATCCTTTAATCCATCGATAAAGGGGTCGATAGGGACCTGGTCCAGACTGCCCATTCGATCGGTCAAGGCGCGCAAGGCGAACTCACGAAGCACATCTTCTGTGGCGAGCTCGACCAACGCAGGTATTGCCTTTGCCCGCTCGACTTGCGCATAGGTGTAAAGGGCGGCTACGCGGACAGTCAAGTCCAAATTCTTGTCCTTGGCAATACTTAATGTTGCAGTGGCAGCTTCATCAACGGGTCTGGCCAAAAGCTCTTGTGATGCATAGAGCCTAGCTGTCGCACTGCCGGATTTCAATAATTTTGTTAGATCGGTGATGGATGCTTTCTTGGTATTCGGGAATGCCTTATACTGCCAGCCCTTAGGGACAGCACGTACGACGTAGCCCTTATCTGGATTGCCTGAATAACCGGCGCCATCCCAAGCAGCCAAATACAACCTACCGGAGCCATCTACGTCCAAATCTGTAATCTGAGGCAATTTGATAAACTCTTCTTCTTTCTGCAGAAAACTGGGTCCATCTGGAGTGACGTGGTGCAGATACAAATAGCTGCGTCCCCAATCGGCCATCATGGGTACCTTATTATACTTTGCAGGCCAAGTATCTTCATCCATATACAATGATCCTGTACCAGATCCCCCTCCTAGCATGGCCAAGGCGGGGATAATCTCTTCTGTAAAATTTTGAAACAATAAGGGGTAGCCATACTCCCCAGATTGAATCTGATGAGAGAATCGAATATCCCAACCGCCACCGTCATTGGTATTGTCACGGGTAAAAATATTCATATAGGGGTCGATGGCTACGTCATAGATATTGCGCAAACCATGGGTATAGACCTCTAACTCCTTACCATCCGGACGCACCCGCAGAATGCCCCCTCCTAACATGGTCAATTTCTTACCATCGATACCGGAGGCATTGTGAAATCCGAAGTCGCCGACAGCAATGTAGATCCACCCGTCAATCCCCATTCGAATACCATTGGTAGCATGATCTGTACCTCGTTCTTGGATGTACTTGGTATTGCTCAATCCGACAACTAGTGGCTTGGCCGCGCCATCAGCAATACCGTCTTGATCTTTATCTTCAAAAACGACCAAATCCATCCCGGTAGCTTTTCCGCTTGCAGCATCGAAAGTGGTATGTAAGACAAACACTTGATCGCCCAGGACGAAAATACCGCGAGGATTGTCCACACGCGCGAAATCGGTATGTGTATCCATCCGTCCATCATTGTCGGTATCGACAAATCGGCGAATAAACCCTTTGCCCATATCTTTCCCTAATGATCCGATCATATCTACACCAACATACACTTCGCCAGTGGGTGCTACCGCCAGACAGGCGGGACTCGGAGTAAGGTCGGGTCCTGTGAAGGACGTCATCACAAGATCTGCCGGGGCCCCAGGCAACGTCTTTAGACTATCCTGAACGCGCAATACCGCTGTAGGGGAATACTGTTTGTTATTTGTTGGAACATGATGTTGTGCTGGCTTTTCTATATTATTGGCAAATCCTAATAATATAGGAAAGAGAAACAATAGGTTGAGTGTCCTCTTCATAGTATGGTGTTAAACTGATTAGATTTATCGATTGTACAGCAAATTACAACTATTAAGCTAAATTCTTACAACAATAGCAAGATTATTACGTATGCTGGCGAGAATTTATTTTTAGAGATCTACTTGTATTGAAAATAGGGCAACTCATCAGCAATAATTGACTTATTACATCGAAGGTTAAATAAAAAAGAGATCATACATTAAGATATGATCTCTTTTACAATGGATTCACTTGATTGGGCTATCGTCTATAAGGACAATATCCAATTGACCATCTCATGTGCATCTTCCTTCTTTAAGGAGGGGTGTGCAGGCATAGCTACCTCGCCCCATACACCACTGCCGCCCTTGATGATTTTCTCGGATAGTAGCGATACTGCATCTTTTTTGTCCTTATAGCGCTTGGCTACTTCTTTATAACTCGGGCCGACAGACTTCGCTTCTGCTGCGTGACAGGCCTTACAGTCTGATGCGAGTATCAAAGCTTCGCCCTTTGGAGTGTCGGTCCCCTCTTTATGTCCCAATGAGCCATCAGCCTTGTCCATGTCTTTATAGTCGGTATCACCAGCTGCCTTTTTGGCTTCCGTAGACTTACGAGCACGTTGTGAAGCAAGTTCGCCGCCATTATAGTCAATCCGGGATAAAGCAGCATCGGGATTTTTACTGAACCAACCGCTACCATACTCTAATACATATAACTTGCCATCAGGTCCCAATTCCATATCAATCGGTGAGGCCCATTTTACATGTGGCATAAAAGGTTCCATTTTGTCAAAATCACCATTAGGCAACATCGTCACCGCTTTGATCCATCCTCGAATCCAATCATAGATAAATAGCTTGCCATCATAATAATCCGAGTAGCCGGTTTCTTTGGGGACCATATCCGAATGGTATATGGGGCCGGTCATCGCATTGCGCCCACCCGAACCTACTTGCGGAAAGTCTGGGGAATCGCCATATGGATACCAAATAAAGGCAGGCTGTGCTGGTGGAAGAGTGCTAATACCGGTATTATTGCGGGAGCTATTGATTGGCTTTTGGGCATCAAAAGCCTCCCCGCTCTCCCCTGTCTGATAATTATAAGGGTGGTAAGCATAATTGTTACCGACGAAAAATGGCCATCCAAAGAAACCTGCCGCACGGGCTTGATTCACTTCATCATAGCCTTTGGGGCCTCTGCCCAAACTATCTGTATTGGCATCAGGGCCAACCTCTCCCCAATATAGAAAATCGGTCTTCTTGTCAATGGAGATACGGTATGGATTTCGATTGCCCATGACATAAATCTCGGGCTTGGTATTCGCCTGTCCCTTTGCAAATAAATTACCTTTTGGAATCGAATAGGAGCCATCCTTATTCATTTTGATCCGCAATATTTTACCCCGTAAGTCATTCGTATTCCCAGCACTCCGAGCGGCGTCATACTGCTCATGTCCGGGACGATCGTCCCGAGGAGAGTAGCCATTGCTCACGAATTGCTGGCCTTTTTCGTCGAATGGTGTCGAATTGTCACCTGTCGATACATACAGATTCCTGTCTTTACCAAAAGTGAGGGAACCACCTGTGTGGCAACAAATATTACGTTGGGAATAAAATTGAAGTACAATCTTCTCGGATGCAAGATTCAGCTTATTGTCTGTAAACTCAAACCGGGATAAGCGATTAACAGAGGTATCTTTGGGGCTATAAAAAGCATAGATGTAATGATTTTTCTCGAAATCAGGATCTAAGGTAAGCCCCATAAATCCTTCCTCTGCATTCACATTAGGCACTTCGGTCTTATGATAGACATCCAAAAGGCCGACCTGCTCTACTTTTTTCGTCGTTTGATTATACAACAGCAACTCGCCGCGACGTTGTGCAACCAAAATATCCAGGTTGGGCAGGATAGCCATTTCTGTGGGTTCAGAGAATTCGCCTACACCAAGCGACACTTTCGTAAATCTTTCTTCTTCTGGAACCCGTTTTGTTTTAGCTTTATTGTAGTCCAACTCGTAATTGCTTCCGATGGCATATTCGATGCCACCCAATAAATGTTTCAGAAATAGCGAATCTGTATAATCCTCTTCTTGATGTCCTAATCCAGTATAAAAAGAACGCCCACCGTCAAAATCATGGTACCAAGCCATAGGCGTTTCGGTCATTTGCCCGGGGTTGGCGTAGACATTCTTATCGATAGTCATCAGTATACGGATAGGTTGGTACAATTTTTTAAAGACATACCATTCATCGGTATGTAACCAAGTATCCGGTAAGGGCTTTGTCGCGGGATGCTTGTTGTCCACTATCGTCAATTCGCCTTCCTTGACCTCGGGATGGGTAGCAAAATACCCGCCCACCAGTCGTCCATACCATCCCCAATCGTATTCGGCATCGGCTGCCCCATGTATCCCGACAAAACCTCCGCCGGCTTGGATATAACGCTCAAAATCGGCTTCCTGATAATGATTCAACAGATCTCCCGTTGTATTGAGGAAAATGACTGCTGAGTAATGCTTTAGTGAATCCTCGGTAATCCAATCTGCATTGGTAGTCGTATCCACGTCAAAGTTGTTATCGAGTCCCAATTTCTGAAGGGCTGTATTCCCTTTTTCAATGGAATTGTGATGAAAACCTGCGGTTTTACTAAATACCAAGACACGAGGTTTGCCTGGTCGCTTTTTATTGCAAGAACTTAGAACCGATACCAAAATCAGTAAAAGAAAAAGCTTTGATAAAATTGCTTTAATCATAATTTTTATACTCCTATCGTTGTACTATTTAGGTTGTTATTTTGGATTTAAAGATGCCATTATAATTCCATCCAAACTAATTCTATTTTACCCAAAATGTATATTCTCTTGGCAGCTCGTTTTTAGGACAGGGAGAGATGGAAATCTTCAGCAGAGCTATCGTGGCGAAAGCATAAAAAACATGGTTTAAAACTTGTAACAGCTTCGTTATATAGCTTAACGCTTTCTTGATGAGAATATTCGACTACTTATCACATCCACACTGACCTGTATTAATCGATCGTGTAGAGTCCTTTTGAAAACATTGGATAGGCAGCAAGTGGTCGAGTGTGTGCTAGACGGCTGGAGTGGATAATTCCTATGCACAACTTTAAGGAATCAAATCTTCATCCGGTTAAATATATCTATCACAGGTGATGTTGCTCCTTGTACCAGTCAATAGCATGCTGTTCCTCCAGCTTGATAAAGTCGTTCTTCGATGCATTGTATTCGTTTCCGTCGCTCCATTCTTGCATGCTCAGGTGCGCTTTCAATGCCTGATATTGCGCTTTAATAAGGGGATGCACCCGAAGGTAGTCCCTAAAGGCAATATGCCTGATCCAATGTTCGGAATTGTAGGATAGGATGTGTACATGTGCTAAGCGACAATTGTGCTCCTCCGTACTTTTCGGAATGTGGGCTTCTTCCGAGATAATAGGTGCTATCGCAAGAACCTCAGGTGATACGCGATGCTTAACAAAAAATCGCCTGTAGGGCATCAGGCTATTGTATACCTGATAGTAGACGTATCCTTTGTCGGTGAGGGGCGCGATTGTTTTCTCCAATGCCTCTTCATCTCGCACCCCAATCAATATATCGATGATAGGTTTGGCGGATAGGCCTTCGACAGCTGTACTACCGATGTGTTCGATAATTGGATCTACTATCCCTATCGCATCCAAGAGTGCGGTCTTTATTGCTTCAAAGTGACTTGACCAGCACGGATTGTAATCTTCAAATTTGAGTTTCATCTCTTTGACTTCTATTGCTATTCATCCCTAAACTTGTATAAACCCTAGCTCCGAATATAGAAAATAAAAAGACTTCCCCACGACGGAAAACAAAAAAAACGCAATCATGCCCTGCCACAGCATCTGATATCATCTCCTAAATCCTATCCTTATCAATCTCAATGACCACAATCTGGATAGTTAAATTCTAATGGTGACTATTGGCCTATCGCTTCAGATTTTCATTTGCAAAAACACTGGGATTAAACTATATAGTTAAATGAATATACCACCCTTTCAACCAGGCGTTTATTCCTAGAAATATCCTAGTCAAAATTTGGCTATTTACCAGCAGTTCACTACATTTGTATGAATGTATATACATATAATATAAACCCAAATACTATGATTAAATTGAAACATGCATTAAGCTGTGCAATAGCCCTATCGCTATTGTCATGCGCTAGTAACAAAAGTACAATCGACAAGCAGCTAGCTGATCGAATAAGTCAAGACGATCGTCTTCAAAAAATAGAAAAAATGGCTGAAGACTTGGTTTCCACTGGACTGACTGCCGGGGACGGCTATGGTGAAGTATGGATACGTGATTTAAATTCATTTATTGAATTAGCGACCAAGGTTAATGGTAAAAAAACTACTGCCGATGCACTGGTGATGTTCTTTAACTTTCAGGGGAAAGATGGAAACATCCCTGATGGATACATACCCAAAGATAAGGCGAACATTGGATACAAATATCAAAATTCGGAATTGGCTCCCACGCTACTGGCTCACAAAAACACGGTAGAAACAGACCAAGAATCATCCTTGATACAAGCTATAAGTCGCTACGTCAAGTATACTGGAGAGAGAGAATTGCTAGACCGAGTTGTCGATGGAAAAACGGTTATGAATCGCATGCATGACGCACTACAATATCTACTCGACCACCGCTACAATAAGCAATATGGTCTACTTTGGGGAGCTACCACTGTAGATTGGGGAGATGTACAGCCTGAACATCCATGGGGAGTGGAATTAGACAGTTCGTCGCACCCTGCAATTGACATATACGACAATGCAATGTTTGTAATCGCCATCAACGACTACCTCTCCCTTTTGGATGAAAGTGATAAAACAGCGTATTGGACGACAATAAAGGAAGATATTACAAAAAACACAAAAAAACACTTATGGGATGTGCAACGAAAAAAATATAAACCGCATGTCTATCTGGATAAGGGATCTCCATTTCCGGCAAGCCTAGATGAAGATGCAATCTACTATCACGGTGGAACATTTACAGCCATAGAGGCTGGCTTTTTGACAAAAGAAGAGATAAAAGAAGCTTACGCAACTATGCAAGAAAATGTCAAAAAATCAGGTGCTCCATCAATAGGGCTCACGGTATACCCGCCATATCCGAATGGAACATTCCTCAACAAAGGTCTGGGAGAATATAGCTACCAAAATGGTGGGGACTGGACATGGTTCGGTGCTCGAATGGTACAACAATTGATCAAAAACGAAATGTACCAAGAGGCATATGAATCGCTGGAGCCGATGATGGATTTAGTCTTAAAACATAATGGATTCTATGAGTGGTGGAAAATAGATGGGGAACCTGCAGGATCTGGCATGTTTAGGGGGGCAGCGGGGGTCCTATGGAAGAGCGTCAAAATGTTTGAACAGCAAATCAAAGACGATAAAAAATAAAAGGCCACAATCCCTTGACATGTAAATGGACAAGCAGCACAGATATACATCGACGCTGCTTGTCTTCATAAGACCAACATCTTCACCTCGTAACGAAAATCCCGCTCTTCCAAAGCATCGACTTGACAAGTTGCCAGTCCAAAAAACAAGGACAAATCATTGTAGGGAACAAAACGGGGGCTGCCCCTTCGCCTTTGAAGTATAGGCACAAAAAAATAGAGACCGAATTTCTCCAGTCTCTATTTCAAATCAAAAGCACCAATTACTTATCTTGCCAATTGATAGCAGTACCCTTTGCCGTATATTTCCCAGTGCGGTCAAGAATGGAGTTTCCGAGATTCACGTCTAGAGGCCAATGGGCAACCAGGCCTTCACTCCCTAACTCAACCCCATTTTCGTAATCTCCTTGAACTTGCATAGGCGACCTAACCACATTCCAAATACTAACATCAATAATATTGCCTAACATAAATCGGGAGGTATAACCGGGATTAACGCCACTCTGAACGAAAAAATTAGCGGCTACGGCCAAGGGTTTGCCATCACCCTTCAGATTCAGGACGATATCTCCATCCAAATAGGCTATCAAATCCTTGCCGCTGTAGGTTAAGGACAAATGATACCACTTATCAAGCTGAAGAGGAGCACTATCTAATCCACCTCCCAACCAACCTCCGTTGTTTACATACGCCTCAATTTTCCCGTCTTTGGTATATCGTAGGATAACCGCTTCAGCTCCATCCAAACCGACCACAAAGATATTACCCAAGGCGTCTGAACCAAAGCTACTAAAGCGCACGCTACAAGAAATACTAAACTGTCCCGTAATGTTAAAATCACCAAAGGTTCCATAACGAAAATAGGCTCCCTTACCGTATAACGGTACACCGCTTTTGACAACATTGGTATGGAATGTCTCGATAGCCTTGGCCAATATCTCTTCTGCATTGACAATAGCCTCTTCACGAACAGCAGTGGTCAAGATCATCCGAGCCCAGTCAACTCTGTCTTTCAGAATCTGTTTTGCTCCTGGCGCAAAATCACCTTGCTCGACACCTTCTTCTGAAGTTGACAAGATCAACTCCGCATCAACAATACGCTCCTCCAAGCGTGTGCCATCTACTATGCCTTCTCTGTCTTTGGAACAAGATAATAGTATCAACATGAAAAACATCAACACATATCTAGACATCGTTCTATTCAAAAAAATCGTTTTCATATATTAAGTTTGTAAAAATAAAAAACTAATATCCAGGATTTTGACCCAACGTACTTGGATCGGGCATTCCATCAAACTGCTCTTGTGGAATAGGACGGTACTGGTGAAAATCCTTGATAAATGCCGACGCGTCTGGATTGGCCATTTTAACTCGCTCAAGCAATTTACCTGTACGACGGAGGTCAAACCAACGCTGAAACTCTCCCGTGAGCTCTCTACCACGTTCATCCAATAAAAAATCAAGATCTATATTTGCAGCTTGTACCTTCATTCTGTCTTCAAAACCTGGCTTTACTATTCGCCTACGTAAAAAATTGATATCATCCGCTGCTGCCTGGCGATCTGGAGCGGCCTTGCGCATATTTGCTTCGGCACGGATTAAGTAAAGCTCAGCAAGTCTGATAACGGGATAATTTCGACTGGAGAGTGTCGACATTGAACTTGGTCGAGTATGATCGTCAAACTTACTGACCCCCACAAAAGTAAACCGATCTTTAGGCACACCCCTTTCGTCATATTGATCCGAAATGTCAAATGCCGTATACCTCTTTTTGGTATATTCTCGTTGCTCTGGCGTAAAAACCCCATTATACAGGAACAAAGCTGTATCTCTATACATTGTTTTCATCATTGGAAATTCAGAAGTATTGTCATTGGGGTCATTATAGTACCAAACCCACTGATGCCCTTGCTCCCACCTCAAATCAGCCTCCTTGTCAAAAAGATCAAGATAGAACCTGCTGGGTAACATCCGACATCCACCATAGCCCGTCCATCCCAACTCAGTCTGTACTCCGGCGAATCTATCAATAAACATTTGACTGGCCTGCCACCAAACACCACTGCCACCACCAAAAGCTTCATCAGATGAAAATTCGGAAGTCCAGATAAACTCCGAATTGGTTTTGGAAGCATCCCAAAGATCTTTCCAATTCGGAGATAATACGTACCCCCCGTTCAAAATAACATCGGATGATGCATCGATAGCTTTTTGCCAATCCTCGGCATAAAGGTACATTCGAGCTAGAAATGATTTAATCACCCAATAATCGACACGCCCTCGCTCCACGGCCTTGTCTACCGATACCAATGTAAGGGCCGTTTCCAAATTGCCTATTATACGTTCATAAAATGCCAGTCTATCGGAACGTTTTGCTGCCAAACCCTCCTCTACCGCGGTAGTCTGCGGAAGATATGCTCCACCCCATGTCTCGGTAATAATCCACAAAAACATGGCTTGTAAGGTCAACACTTCGGCCTTGCGATATTTTTTTGTAGCCTCGTTCTCATACGGAACATTGTCTATTGTCTCTAAAAACAAATTGCTATTCCAAACCGCTTTATAGCAATGGTTCCATAACCAGGCTAAATTCCCTTCATAGCCGTCCAGACCCTTATAGTCTGTTAATTCAATTGCTCCATTATTATTGCCCCGTAACCAAATATCTGTACCGCTCTCAGACAAAATACCGAAAGTAAACCCGCCCCCATATAAATTGTTTATTTTTGAATACAATAGATGTACCAGGGCATCACTCCCTTCTTCAGTATCGAATACTCCTACCGTAGCTCCGTAGGACTCTTCTTCCAAATAACTGCATCGAACCAATCCTATGACAAGAACTGCTATCAGACAGATTTTTATTAGTATGCTTTTCATAAAAAACTATTTAAAATTGAATATTTGCTCCGACCAAAAAGACGCGTTCGCCAAAAGAGATGCCACGCTGACGGCTAAATTGCATGTATCGATAGGGGTCATTAGACGTTAAATAAAATCGTGCACGTTTGACAAACTTACCCATAGCTTGAGTCCCAAGCGTATATCCTACGGTAACATTGCGCAGGGTCACAAAATCATTGTCCTTGTAACCAATCGCATTTATATAGCGAGCACCTTGGCCCGCAATTGGACGAGGATGTAGATTTTCGGGATTCTCCGGTGTCCAATAGTCCACTTTCACCGTATTCCAACGCCCCATCTGATTGGCCCAGGTCGACGTACTAAGGTTGTCAAAAACCATGGCTCCAAACTCTCCATATAAATCCATTGCGATATCGAACCCCTTCCAATGGCCAGTAAGTTGTACTGAACCGGACCATTCGGGACGATCCGTACCTAAAATAACTCGATCTTCGCCATCGATGACACCGTTGCCATCCCTATCTCGAACACGAATCTCACCTGGACGTTGCCCATAAAGCTCCGCAATGCCAGCCTCATTCTCCTGCCAGATTCCTAAGTATTCTAAATCATAGTGTACACCATTGATCGGATAATCAATCCACCACCTATTTTGAATATCCGCCACCAACTTAGGGTCGTAAAGCTCGACAAGCTTTTCTTTATTCCGATAAGCGGTAAAATTCAGTCCTAATTCATAGTCGTCCTTTTGAAGTGGCTTGGTATTCAGGGTCAACTCGAATCCCTGATTCTGTGTCTTGCCAATATTTTCCCATGCATAATTAAATCCACTCGTATAAGGGAGTTTGCGTTGGTTCAATAGATTGTCCGTCTTGGACATATAATAATCGAATACCCCTGAAATACGTCCTTTTAGGAATGCATAATCCAAGCCTATGTTCAACATTCGGTTCCTTTCCCATTTGAGACCAGGAGTGGGTCTAACACTGGCCTCCAATCCGACATAATGCACCTCGCCAGTAGGATTATAAAAGGTAGCGTAGCTGCTGTGTAGACTTCCCAAGGTGGCATAAGGCGCAATGGAGTGATTGCCCGTAGTTCCGTAACTGACCCGGAGCTTCAGGTTATCGACAAAAGAAAGCTCTTTGAATAATTCTTCGTCGGATATTCGCCATCCAAGAGCATAGGAATCGAACAGTTGCCACTTATTTTCGTCCGATAGTTGGGACGCCCCGTCCTGCCTAACAGATACTGTAGCAAGATAACGACCCAAGAAACTATATTGAGCTCGTCCTACATATGACAGCATCTGAGATCGACTAAACCCGGAAGAAAGTGTTTTACTATCCATAAGCCGCCCCATATTATGCCAAAGGTAAAGCGGAAGCTCTTGGTCTTTACCTGACATCAAAGCACTATTGCGCGTATTATTTTGCAATTCGAATACTGCGGTCAAGTCAAGTTCGTGCTTATCTGAAAAGCTTCGCTTATAGTTTAGGATATTATTCCAAACAAGCCCCATTTGCCTACGATTTTCATTCCCAGCTACATTCCGGACATCGTGATAACCCGTAGACCTATTATCATAGTAGTAGCCTCTAGCAGAAAATGCCGGATTATATGAAAAGTTGGTTTTAAAGGTCAACCCCTCTGCTATATTGACGTTTGCATAAAACCGGAGAAATGTTTTCCATTCCTCTGATTTGTCGAGATAGAAATCATCATTCTCATTTAGAAAGGGATTTTTAACAAAAGGATCTCCTGTTGGGGTAATATTTAACATACCATCCTCTCCATAAATAGGCACCAGAGGTGACATGTTTATCAGACCACCTAGGGGATCTGGCTTGTTATATCCCTTATAGTAGAATAACCTGGTAGAAAGACCAATTTTCAATTTATCAAAAACCTGGTGATCAACATCCGCTGTCAATGTAAAGTTGTCACGATTGGCACCTTTCAGTCTACCATTGTCATTTTTGTAATTAAATGAAATTTTGTGTTGCGTTTTTTCTTTACCAGCAGATAAAGTAAGGGTTTGACTGGTCCAGAACCTATTCTTTCCTAAATATCGACCGACCCAATCCTCGTCAACAGTTCCCATATTGGCTATCTCATTGCCTAAAAAAATCTTACTGTCGTCAGCTTCAGTCTTCCACGTCCCAGCCGCACGGTAAGCTTCACGCAAGAAACGAGTATATTCATCGGCGTTCATGACCTCAAAATTTCTCCAATCTGTAACAGCAAATCCAGCAAATGCATCATAATAAATATCTGTAGCTCCAACTTTCCCCTTTTTGGTATTAACAACTATGACACCATTAGCACCTTGAGACCCATACAGTGCCGTAGAGGACGCATCTTTGAGAATCTCCATTGACTCGATATCATTAAGATCGATAGCCTGTATTCCCTCGTAATATGGTATCCCATCGAGGATAATCAAGGGTTCATTGGAAGCATGAACAGAACGGTTGCCTCGGATGCGTATCTGTCCATTACTCACCCTCACCCCCGGAACGAAAACTAAGGCCGACCGAAGATCATTGGCAGGGATCCGAGTAATCTGCTCTTTTGAAAGCGACGACACCGCCCCTGTCATATCTTTCTTTTTCAAACTGACATAGCCAATGGCCGTTACCTCTTCCAAACCGACCACATCATCCTCAAGCAAAATTTGAATTTTGCCTTGCCCTTTCACCATGAGCTCTTTTGGCTTTTTTCCAGAAAAACTAACCAATAGCACTGCATCATCAGTAATATCATTTAATAAGAATTCTCCATTTGCATCTGTCGCAACCCTAATTTGTGTCCCTTTGACGTGGACAGTAGCCCCCTGAAGGGGACGCTGCTGACTATCAACGACCTTACCGCTGACAGATACTCGGGGGAATAAGGAGAATTTCGAGGTGTGCGTTTCCGCACTTAACGTACGCATGTGGGCGTGGACTTCGCTACTTTGCAATATAGTCCCCACAATCGTCGTCATTAGCACCTGTCGACCGTAGTGACCATTCAATAGGGCACAAAGTTTTCGTTTCCATAGCTTTTTTTCCGTGTTCATAATATCATTAGTTATTTAGATTTTATATATACATACAGAAGCATGTACACACATTAGTTATATTCCAAATATATAAAAAATGATTAAATAGTGTAATAATATTTTTATTACATCAAAAAAGTCTAATAATCAAATAGAAATGAAATGAAAAAAATTTTTAAGCTGTTCTTAAATACTTAAACAATGTTCGTACATTTAGCAAAATTATTAAAGTTAAATACCTAAACTAAAACCAATGCGTCGTTATTTAAACGTTCCTGTGCTATTCTTCATGCTATTTTTTGTTGGACCGTCATTAGCACAAACCAAACCACCCACAGCGTATGTGGATTGCTTCATTGGCACTTCTAATTCGAGATGGATGTTAGGACC
The DNA here is from genome assembly GCA_000783305.1 of Sphingobacteriaceae bacterium DW12. Classification (GTDB taxonomy): domain Bacteria; phylum Bacteroidota; class Bacteroidia; order Sphingobacteriales; family Sphingobacteriaceae; genus Sphingobacterium. The sequence continues at coordinate 812,402 of JROE01000002.1, forward strand.
ATACGCGCAAGCTCCCTTTGGCATGGTACAAATTGGCCCTGACAATCAAGGGAATCGTTGGATGGGCGGATACGAATATGCGATCAACAGTGTATCAGGATTCAGTCACATTCATGCATGGACCATGGGTGGCTTGATGATGATGCCTACAACTGCAGACTTAGCGCTTTCAAATCCTGGCCCAGATGCACCCTACAAAGGTGCAAATGCAGGATATCACTCCAGAATCCTAAAGGAGACCGAAAAAGCTTTCCCAGGTTATTATGAGGTTGAACTCTTTGACCATAAAGTGAAAGCGGCCATGACTGCGACAACGCGTTGTAGTTTTCAAAAATATACCTATCCAAAATCTACAGAGGCTAGAATACTCTTTGACCTTCATTTTCCCACTGAATGGGATTATGGTTTTTCGGTCGAAGACGCAATAATCACGAGCGTAAACACCAGGAATATAGAGGGGTATATCAAGAGTAAATCAGGCTCCTGGAGTCAATGGAATGATTGGACACTCTACTTTGTTATCAAGCTTAGCAAAGATTTTGAGCATTTCAATGGATGGCAAAACGAAAACACGTACTCCAATATAGATACGATAAAAGGCAAAGGTGATATCGGAGCCTATATCACCTTTTCGACTACAGCGGGTGAAAGCGTTTATATTCAGACTGGTCTATCGTTAGTCAGTATCGAAGGGGCTCGCAAAAATTTAAGCGAGGAAATTGAAAAACCCTTCGGCTGGGATTTCGACAAAACTGTAGCACACAATAAAAAGCAGTGGAATAATTTACTGGAAAAAATCCAAGTAGAAGGCGGGACAGAAGATGACAAAACCAAATTCTACACTAACTTATACCGTTCATTCACAGGAAAGCAAACTTGGAATGACGTCGATGGCAAGTACAGAGATGCTTGTGAAAATATACAACAATTACCTCCAGAGAGTGATATATATGGTGGTGATGCACTCTGGAACACATATTGGAATCTGAATGGACTCTGGTCGTTAATAAGTCCTAAAACAGTAGACAATTGGGTAACCACCCAGTTGGAAATGTTCCATCATACCGGTTGGACATCTAAAGGGCCAGCAGGTATTGAATATTCGGGTATCATGGAAGGTTCTCATGAAATTGCACTGATGGTCGCAGCTTTTCAGAAAGGAATCCGAAAAGATGGTGAAGAAATCTATCAAGCCATCAGAAAAATGGTGACCGAACCAGGTGGTGATCATCCTTGTGGAGGTTCATACGGTCAAACCAACTTACAGCAATATATTAAATTTGGTTATATGCCGAGTGAATATGGTGTGGTTTCAAAAACCCTCGACTATGCATATGATGACTATTGCGTAGGTCAGATGGCAAAGGCTCTAAATAAAAAATCTGACGCTAAATTATTTGAAGAAAGATCAAAAAATTACAAAAACGTATTCAATCCGGACCACAAATTTGTAAGTAGTAGAGATTCTTCTGGAAATTGGGACCCTAATTTTGATGAGTTTTCCAATCGAGGATTCATCGAGGGGAACTCATGGCAATATTCTTGGTATGTGCCACATGACATAAACGGAATGTTGGGTATATTGGGGAAAGAATTGGCTACCGAAAGACTAACGCAGGGCTTCGAGCGTTCACGTCAGCATAATTTTGCTGCACATGCTTTTGACCGAACAATGGGGCAACGAGCTGAATTCTACATCAATCAAGGTAATGAAGTAAACATGAGTGCGGCCTTTTTGTTCAATTACCTAGAAAAGCCCTCACTTACACAGAAATATAGCCGAGAAGTAATGGATTACTATTACGGAACGTCTCCCTACCACGGTTGGGAAGGAGATGAAGATGAAGGGCAAATGGGAGCATGGCTTGTAATGTCTGCCTTGGGACTTTTTGAAATGAATGGCGGGACAAGTCAAAATCCAGAATTGGAATTATCATCTCCGCTATTCAACCGTATTACAATCCACTTAGACGATCGCTATTATCGCGGAAAAAGCTTTACGATCGAAGCGAAGGGAAATAGTAAAGAAAACATCTATATTCAATCCGCAGAATTGAATGGTAAAAAATTAAAAAAGCCAAGAATCTCTTTTTCAGAAGTTGTGAATGGCGGCACCCTAGTACTAACAATGGGCAACACTCCCAATGATAGGGCCTTTAATTAAACGCTGATTACCTCATTACAAAAGTCTTTCGAGTCATGCAAAAACAGAACGATGCGATCGTTTGTTATCATATAAATGAACGATTATGGAAACTAAGCATCATTACGAAACAGCAGATGTGGCACTGGCGAAACTACAGGAAATGGGATATACCATTGATTTCAACATAGCATTCGAAGAAATATTCGACCAAGCAGAGGATTATCAGATTGATTATCTCTACCGCTATGAGGGACCTTCCAATCCGGACGATGAGTCGACCGTATACGGCATATCCAATGAAAGTAACGGAAAAAAGGGGGTATTCGTGGCAGGGAATCTATCTCTGATAGAAGGGAAGAAACGTGACATACTCCTAAACTTGGAAATGAAGCATAAGAACAAGGATAAAAGATAGGGATTGAAGCATCTTGGTGAGATAGGACAAAATAACAGGAGACTGATACATAGACCGCTAGGGTAATCGTCCAATCTCCTGTTAAAGAGAGCACCAATAAGAATGCCTCCCGACTAATAGTTATATACAACCATTACAGGTAAATGATCGGAAGCATAGCTACCGGTCAATGCTACAGCCGACATCAGTCCAAAGATATCACTTGCTTTTTTATTGGAAGCGACCAAGTCAATGGCCTTTGTAGGATTACGGACCGGGAACGAGTTAGGACAACCATTCTTACACGAAAACGAAAATACTTTCTGCATCTCTTGGAGCTCGGAAGTACTAACCTCGGCATTGTAATCTGCCGCTATCATCATAGGCTTATTAGCCTCCATACCTAGCGCATTGAGGTGTATGGCCTGTGCAGTACGATTAGGTACATTGAGGTCTAGATGCGTGGAGCCAAACTCCAACGAAACTCCTTCTCCCAGATTGACAGACACTAGTGCGACAGAGCGCTTCTCACCTGAAGTAGGCATCGGCAATTCAATCCTTCTCTTGTTTGAAATTGGGAATTTACTCAACACGGCAACGCCATACTCCCCTCCTTGATAATCTATTGATTTGGAGAAAAAATACTCCATCCCTAAGAGCTCTGCTAGCTTCTGCGCTTGATTCACCTTACCCGATCGAGGCACATTGACATCGACCTCTTGCAGGGCAATCAGATCGGGACTCTTGGCCTTAAGTGTATTGGCTATATTTTCTAAATTCACAACTTCCGAACCCTCGGGAGCGCCGTGATGGATGTTGTAGGTCATCACGGTCAGTTTCTTTTTTTCAACCTGCAATGTAGGCACTTCTTTGCCCTTACCATCACAAGCAAATACCGTACTGCAGAGACAAAGGATGAGTAAGAGTATTTGATTTTTTTTCATTTGTAACATGGCTATTTGTTTATTTTATATTTATCGTTAAGGCATTGATATTACCTTTGGCAATATTCGTATTCTTCGATATCACGAACTCGTAAGATTTGCTTCATCTTGATTATTGGGAATAAATGGATCCTACTAGCTCATCACCAAGTAGGATCCATTGTTCAGTTACTGCTTAAGCTTCAACCTCAGTTCGGCTACCATAGGCAGGAATGTGCTCTGGGATTTGGGGTAAGCCGCGTACTTGTCTAAAATAAACTCATCAACAGCCTTATACGTGATATAGTCGTATACCTTGCCACCACTATTGGTTGGACAACCTGTCCCTAAGCATCCAAATGCAAACACGTCTTTGATATAGTTGATCACGACGCCCCCTTCTTGCTCATTGAAATTGCCCACCAATAGCTGGGGAATTTGGAACTTGGCCGTTTCATTTAAAATATCGATGACCTGCAGATTACGGTTGTTGGCAGCGGGATCGAGCTCGGTACCCGTAAAATAGATTTCGTTCTTATCATCGATTTTCGCTCTTAAAGAGGCTAAACTACGAAGCTCAGCCGTATTTCCTTCTTCCCGACTTAGAATCTTGGCCTTTGTTTCCAATATTGGAAACTTGGATAATACAGCATTGCCAAATCCGCCAGTCTGATAATCAAAGTTTTTGACAAAAAAGCTTTTCATACCTAATCGTTGGGCAATGACACCTGGTCTATCAACTTTTTCAGCTCGTGTAGTAGCACTATCTACCTGACGAAGGAAGAGGAAATCAGGATTGTATTCTTCGATAATCTTTACCGTCTCTTCAAAACTCGTCAACCGATTCATATTGATCGACATGATCTTGAGCGACTTGGTAGGTCCTTTATATTCTTGATCGGGAGGGGTAGGTAGGTCGGGTTTAACATCCCAATCTCCTGGAGAATAGGACTTGCGGCATCCTCCGACCAGTACCAACATGAGTACTATCAGTGTTATTATAGGCAATAATTTCATGCTTTTCATTTCTAATAATTTGGATTTTGTGTCATATTTGGATTGGCCAACAGCTCGGTTTCGGGAATAGGCCACCAGCCTTCTCTATCTTTGTTAAAACTACGCGTCTGAACCCTTACCTTTTCGCCAGTAGTGGGATTGGTTGCCCCAAAAACCTCTCCATTCATCACTATCACGTCAATACCCCATCTACGGATATCATGGTAACGTCCGCCCTCAAAAGCTAGCTCAGCCTGACGCTCACGACGCAGCAAAGTCCGGACACGATCTTGAGAATTGTACTTATCAGCTGAGGCTGCTGGCATATTGGCGCGCGAACGAAGTTGATTAATCGAAAGCAATACATCTGGATTATTCCAATCTCCAGATTCGATCAGTGCTTCAGCATAATTCAATAAAATCTCGGCATAGCGGATAATCATAAAATCCAAGGTTCCGCTTTTCGATTGCCTGTCACGTGCATCGACGTATTTCTTTATCCAATAGCCAGTTGCTGTAGATTTGGTAAGCCCAATCTTGTCACTAGGATTGTAGAATGGATCTAGGGTATATTGTCCTTGAAACTTCTCATAGGGAATGAATACAGAAGCGGCCAATCGCGGATCTCTGTTATTATTATAATTGGGATTTTTCTGATAAATCAAGGTAGAATCTGACCCCAATTCTTGCAATGTCTTTCCCTGACGGGTCTCAAAGTTATCAATGACAAGGTTGGTCGGTGACAAGTAGGTCTCTCCTCCAATACCGAATGGTGCAAATGTAGTCCAGGCATTGCTACAGCCATTTTCCTTGAAAAAGATACGTTCATCGTTCAATTCACCCGCATAACTGAATAATTCGCTGTAGCTAGCTTCTTTGGTCTTGGTATTGACCCATAGCTTGTATACTCCGGAGTCTATTATTTTCTTGGAAGAGGATTTGACCAAATCAAAATCCTTTTTATATAACCCCAATCTAGATAGTAAGGCCTGACACACACCACTCGTCACCCGCCACCTATCGGCATTGACATAAGTAGCTGGCAGCCCCTCGGCGCAGGCTTTCAACTCATCGACGATAAAAGCATACACTTCGTCTTTATTTGTCCTAGGTTGGTTGTTCTCCAGGGGAGTCAAAGATTTGGTCAACAAGGGTATATCCCCAAAAAGCATCATTAGTTCCATATGATAATAAGCGCGTAAGGCTCTTGCTTCCAACTTCATCCGTGCTTTCAGTTCGGCGTCTACGAAAGTCCGGTCTACATTTTCCAAGAAGCGATTGGATCGGCGAATACAGGTATAATCATCTTGCCATATCGAATTGGAGACTCCCCACCTACTAGTGGCGAGGCCCCTCGTAAAACCATCATAGTCACCTTTGAAATCACCACGATGTACAGATTCATCCGTAAGTCCGGAATAGTACATGATATTACGTCCACTAGATCCTCCAGGGATACCTACATACACGGATGCCAACGCATTGTAGGCATCGGTCTCAGTCTTCCACCACTGCTCATCGGAAACTCCTGTGGGACTATCAATGGTCAGAAATTTTTCACAAGATGTTTGCAACATAAGCGTTGCTGCCAACGCGTTGAGTATATAAAATTTGATATTTTTTATCATGGTAATAATATTAAAAATTAGCCGTAAGACCAACAGAGAATGTTTTCATAATCGGATGTGTATAAGATCCTCCCTGCGATTCTGGATCTGCCATCTTCAACCCGGTAATGAGCAAAGGATTTTGGGCATTGAGATATATTCGGCTAGATTTAATCCCGTACTTATTCATAGCCTTTGAATTCAAGCGATAGCCTAACTGTATAAACTTGACACGCATGTACTTGGCATTGAATAACCAAAAATCACTACGTAAAACATTGGCTGCCGGATTTGCCAAAAGACGCGGATAGATGGCATCTTGGTTATTCTCGTTCCACGTATTGGCCGCTCTGTAGGTCGTAGGTACACCTCCAGATGCACTCAGATTGAGCGGATGCCATAAGTAGCCTGCAGACTTTCCACCTAGATTACCTGAATAATCGTGATTGCCCGCTCCCTGTAATAGGAATTCAAGGTCCAGATTTTTATAAGTGAAGTTAAAATTTGCAAAATAATTAATCCGTGGAGTAGGATCCCCCATCACACGTTGATCATTTTCATCAATGATACCATCCGCATTCAAATCCACATATTTGATATCACCAGGTCCCTGCTTGCCTGCTAAAGGAACCTTAGCAGTCAACCGATCCTCTTCAAAATCGCTGTACTGCAAGATACCATCGGAAAGGTAACCATAGTAGCTCTTTATTGCGGAGCCTTTCTCATTAACTTCTATCCCACTGATGTATGGTCCGCCTAGTATATCTGTTATTTTATTTTTATTGTAGGTTATACCGGGTTTCACAGAAAACAAGAAATCTTCTGAAAAATTACCATTGTAATTGAATGAGAATTCATATCCTCTATTCATCACTTCACCAGCGTTGATGGGAGCAGAACCTACCGCACCTGACGGAGCAACGGCAGGCATGAGTAAGACGTCAGAGGTGCGCTTATCATAGTAATCAAAGGTCATACTCAGCTTACTATTGAACAAAGCGAGGTCGAATCCCAAATCAAGGATATTTACCTTCTCCCAACTCACATTCGGATTGCCCCAGACACTCTCTGTACCATTGGACGTATTAATCAGGTTCTGATATTTATATAGTCCAATATTCTCATTGCCCAATTGTCCATACGAAGCCCGAATCTTGAAATTATTGATGGCATCAATCTGAAAAAACTTTTCATTGTGCAAATTCCAGCCAAGAGCTAGGGATGGGAAATATCCAAATTTATTTCCTGGACCAAACTTAGAAGATCCATCTGCACGGAAAGAGATTTCGGCCAGGTACCTATCATCAAAAGAGTAATTGACCTTGGTATAAGCAGAAACCAGTGCAGACATATTCCAGTATCCATTATTGAATTTTTCACTCGAGAAACCACCCATTGCAAATACACTATGTCGACCAAAATCCTTGTTATAATCTAGGGCTCCGCTGAGGAAAAAATAAGTATCCCGCAGCTCAGAGTATGCATCACGCTGTACACCCCATGTCTGCACTAGCTGTTTGGTGTAATAATCGAAGAAATAGAAATTATCCCGTTTCTGTTTATAGACATCATTGTTAAGCCTGTAGCTAAACTGACCACGTAAACTCAGATTGTCGGTAATAGTCCATTTAGGCTGCATATTAATAGTGGCTTGATCATATTGATAGCCTATAGTACCTCCTACCTCTTTGTAAGCGATAGGGTTGACGATATCGGCATATCTTCCATAGATAGTTGGCCAACCTTCTTCTTGTGGATACTTAGGAAGGATGGTCGGCTCCAAGCGATACAAATCATCCAACATCCGGCTACCACCATTGCTAATGGGCCGATTGGGATACATGGTATTCCTGCGAATCCCTAATACGTCCAAATTAATCAGGAATTTCTTGGATAAGGACACAGAAGTATTGGCCCTAATATTAAATCGATCTGTATTATTCAGAGGCAACATCCCCTTTTGGGACATATAGTTACCCGTTACGGCAAATCGCGCCACATCATTTCCACCACTCACGGCAAGGGAGTGTGAGGTAATGGGCGAATACTCGTCGATAAGTTCTTTAGTCCAATTGGTATTTGGATAATTGATAGGATCATCCCCAGCAATGGTCTTACTGATCTGCTCGTCAGTATAAAACTCTTGTCCTCCAGAGGCGACTACTGCATAATTATACATTTTCATGTAAGTTGGGGCGTCTACAAATTCGGGCAGTATAGTAGGCGTCTGCATGCCGTAGTACCCATCATATAAGATATTAATCTGTCCGGCCTTACCTCTTTTGGTCGTGACCAAGATGACCCCATTGGCTGCACGAGCACCATATATAGCCGCTGCGGCAGCATCTTTTAGGATGGTGACACTTTCAACAGTCACGGGATCGATATGGTTCATATCCATAGGAACGCCATCGACCAATACCAAGGGTTCGGCATTATTGAGTGTAGAAATACCACGAATCTTGATACTAGCAGCATCTCCACCTGGTAATCCAGACCCCTGTTGTACCTGCAATCCGGTGACCCCGCCTTGCAATGATTGAGACAGATTGGTGATGGGTTTTCCTGCTATATTGGACTTAACGTCCAAGCTTGCAACCGAGCTCGCGATATGCTTACGCTGCATCTCCGTCATCCCCACCACTACAACTTCCTCTAATTCAGAAACATCCATATCTAAGGAGACGGTTAGATTGGTCTCAGCCTTGGAGACCACAACCTGCTTTGAAGCATATCCTACCATCGTGAAGACTAGGGTCTGCCCTTTCTGGACTGCTATTTCATAATAACCAGCTTCGTCAGTCAAGACTCCTTTAGAAGTGCCCAATACCGCTACGGAAGCATGTGCTAACGCTTGGGGTGGTTCATTATTCGTAAAAACCCGTCCCCTAACTTTTATTTCCTCCTGTATGACAGGATTCCTAGCAGAGATATTTTCAATAACCGGTGCTCCGTTACTGTCGTGGGGAACGATCGTTATTTGATTATTTTTTCGAGAATAGGATAATCCATGCTTTGGAAGTTCGGTCTTTAGTAAATCCTCTAACAACATTCCTTCCACTCTTAGGGATATTCGTTTGTCTTTAATAAGGTTGTCGTTATACATAAGCGCAACCTTTGTTTGCTTTTGAAGGACCGTCAAAAAAGCCCTAAAAGAGGCATTTTGAAGGTCGACTGAGATTTTTTGGGAGAATGCCTGCGAAGACAAGCTCAGCAGCATCAATGTCCACAACACGCCGGAAACTTTCATATAATAGGCCAGTTTAGCAGAAATAGGTATTAGCCCGGCCCTGAATTGCCGAGGTTGATTTTTTTTCATAAATTTAAAAGATTTTAAAAGTGTAATAAGATCAATAGTAAATGACAAGAAGGAGTTGCCGCTCTTTCTTGTCTATTCTTTCAATGGTTTCATTTTTTTCGAATAATAACCTCCTTTTCTTTAAGTTCTATTTGGTAGTCTCTCAATTCATAAATATCGTTAATGATGGATATCACATCGTCTCGCAAATCCAATCGTCCAGAATACGAAAGTTGAACGTGAGCAAGCTGTGGTGGAGCCTGTATCCGGATATTATAAAATCTTTCTAGTTTCTTGAATAATTCAGATAGTGGCAGACGATTTAAAACCAATTGCTTTTCGCGCCACAAGATATCTTGCCCTCCCCCCGATCTCTCCATCTTGACCTGTGCAGTAGCACGTTCTACGGTAACTCGCTGCCCCGGCTCCATTTTTATCTTTTCAAATCGATCCGCATTGTCTTTCAAAAGAATAGAACCTGATATCAATTCCACGACAGTAGCGCGATTATCGTCGTAATTGTTGATATTGAAGGAAGTTCCCGTTACATGAACAGTATTCTCACGCATTTCAACGTAGAAGGGTGTCCCGGTGTGAGCAACGTCAAAATAGGCCTCTCCATTCAGAAAAACGCGCCTTTCACCCTCACCCAAATTATTAGCCATCGTCAAAAATGACCCTGCATTCAACCAAACTTTGGTACCATCTACCAACGTTACTTCTTGTCGCTTACCATAGGGTACATAGATGGTGGTAAATTGGGATTTGTTATCACTATTCGCGATGTATATAACGCTATCTGAGGTATAGGATTTACCAGACTTTCTATGGAGCCCATCTCTTGATTTATTAGAATTCTCATTTTCGGACTGTATTAATTGGATGTGGTCCGAATGGTCCATTTGCCCGCGATGCATTTGGGCAATCTGTTGGAGATCTACAGGTGAAGACATCGATTTAAAGAAATAAAAAGATAGTGTCAGAATCAGGGGTATAGCAGCGGCCACAGAAAGCTGTACTATACGTTTTCTAAAATGAACGGTCCTACCGCTACGCAATATATCTGCGAGAAGAGTTTGCTTCTCCTCCTCAAGTAGTTGATCTTTCTCTCGAATGTCGAATAGCTGTCTAAGTTTTTCCTTATTCTTTTCCAATTTTTTGCCCTTTTACATACATAGAGCAAAAAGCTATGGAAGCATAGACATATTATTTGGAAAAAATTAGAATTAATATGGAAGTCAGTTCAAATGCTGGTATCTGTGTTTTTAAAGACTTTACCGCTCTGTAGGAAAGGGTGCGGCAAGATTCAACACTCACCCCCATGATTTCGGCAATATTTTCGTAACTAAAGTCCATGTAGTATTTGAGATACAGGATCTCTTGCTGGCGCTTGGGAAGTCGCTCTATCTCTTCTTTCACCCTGATACTCAACAGCCTTTGATCTTCTTGTAGAATAAAATTCAATTCATGTGAGCCGACGGCCAGCAAGTCTTCTTGGACCGTCTCCAATGATTCACCTGCTTGCTGCCTCCGAGTCTTAAGGATCCGTCTACGTAATGAAGAAAACAAATAGAATTTGACATTCACCTGTTGGGCTATACGTGTATTGCCGTATAAATCTACGAAGAGATCATGGATACAATCGACAACCAGAGCTTTGTCGGCATGAAATCGAATACCGTAGCGAACCAAATCATCGATATAGTTGTTATATAACAAAGCAAATGCATCCGAATCACCCTTCAAAAATTTTGTCCAAGACATGGTTTTAGTTAGTAAATGCTGTTCTGTCGGCATTCTGCTAATATGAACAAAGCATATTAACAAATTACCTAATCTACTTTAATTCGATGTTAATAAAAATCGAATGGCGGTATACTAGATTTATACATGGATGTATAAAGATAGAATTCTGAAAACATTTAGCAAAAGATAATACAAATTATCCAAACCAGTTATGGCAATAAGATGCCGTCCAAGCATTTGGTCATATATAGCAAGTAACATTTTTCATCGTCCCCTATAGTCCACCGGAGATAACTTTCCGTCTTCTTCTCGAATATGTGTTTCAGCACCGATGACGATATCTGTATTCTGAGCAGATACACATAACCAATGATTATCATATCTACGCAGCACAAAAATAAATAGATTTTGCCGGAGCCCTGCAGTCACATCATGTGCCGTCTGCCCGCTCAATCGCATTCGAGCATGGACAATAGCGTAATCACTCCCTAATAGCTTGACCTTTACTGTTCCCAATTTTAAAGTAGAGTCATTGAAAATGACCGACAGGCCATAATCATGTGCCTTGAAAATTGCATCACGGCTGCGCCACCAGATTCCAACAACATTTACAAAATCGGCATCTTCTTCAAAGAGACTCGCTAGGTCATCTGCTCGGCGGTCATTCCAAGCCTCGATGAATAGCCGTGGGATATCTGCAGGTATCAGTGCTTTGGTTTCCATTACATAACTTCGTCTTAAAATTAATAATTTACTTGGTATGTCGCCAAATATAACCTTATCATTCTCTTATGCTATCGCGGTAACCATAGCTCAAGAGCCATTGCTGGGTTATGATCAGCAATGACATGTAAACATCGCCTAATAAGCTAAGCCATTCCGTAAATTTTTGCTAAATTTAGACTAGCAAACTAGTCTAGCTGCCTACCGATAGATGTATAGCACGGGAATAGTAAAAGTTAAGGATTAAAATCAAATAAAATGGACAATACAAGAGTGTACAAGATGTCGTTTGCGAGTGTATACCCGCACTATATCACCAAAGCGGAGAAGAAAGGACGTAGTAAAGAAGAGGTACATGAGATTATCTATTGGTTGACAGGCTATGACGAACAAGCGTTGCAACAGCATATTGAACACAAGACGGACTTTGAACATTTTTTTGCCCAGGCCCCTCAACTCAATCCCAATGTCTCTAAGATCACTGGAGTCATTTGCGGGTATCGCATCGAGGAGATTGAAGATCAATTGATGCAAAAAGTTAGGTATTTGGACAAATTGATAGACGAATTGGCCAAGGGCAGAGCCATGGAAAAGATTTTGAGGAAGTAGACCCTTGTCCATGGCTCTTATTAGCTCTCCTTATACATCCATAATCAATCAAAGTAACTAAGCCACCACACCTCCAATCCCTAAAGATTGTAGGCTTTCCTATAATTACCTCTTTTTACCCTGAATAAAATAATAGATTTTCGATATATGGGATTTGAATAAAAAGAGATGATTTACAATCGTTCAACATAATGCCCCTGATGATCTATTGGTTGTGCAAAGGGGTTTAGAAACTTCATCAGCAACTTGGTCAGCTCGCGCTTCGAAATTGGAATATCTGCATATTCCATAGGGTTGGGAATTTCTTTAACTTCGCAGATTCTAGCAATTAAAGTCACTGCCTCACGACTAGTCAACATCTGCGTATCTGTCAGAATAGGTATGCTACTATCGAAATCATGCAAACCCTTTGAAAACTCTGCTACAGTCAGCATGCTATCGGGATAAAACCACGTGCGATTTGCCCATTGCCAGGGCTCCCCATATGTCCTAAGAATACCTGTCGCGGCTATTTTTTGGATATTATTAAAATCAGGATCTGCCGCTGGCACATCATATAGCGGCATGATATAAGCTTTTGCTTGTAACAGCAACTCCTGTACCTCCCGAATGGATACGGCTCGCGGAGCCCTACCCTGCTTCACCGACAAGGCCGCCAATATCCCAGCCGCCTGTCCAGTCAGAAGCACCACTGGTTGTAACCGTGTCGATCCGTTCATCAAATTAGAAACCGAAATTGCTTTGTCGGCTACAATCAACCCATTAACAGATTCAGGGATAAGTGACCCTAGGGGAATGCTAAACGATGGTACCGGATCAAAACCGATCTTCGGTGCATCGGCATGTTTAGCATGATGGTGATCTACCGGATAATCACCGACAGAGATACCCGTTCTATAAAGATGTGTAGCCTGCTCATAGGGTTTCTCCACATCATTATATGTCAAGAAAGAGATTCCTTTTACCCGTCTGCCTTCTCGATGATAAGGCTTATAAGCCAATAAGTCGCTCGTCTCGAATTCATCATCCGCCAAACCTAAATGTTTAAAGCCCAATTCATGCTGTAGATAGTACACAAATCTAAGCGTTTGCTCCTTTGCTTTTTTCAGTTCTTTGTCCCGTTTATCGCGTGACATTTCAACCACGTTCAGATAAATATCGTTCCCGTATTTTGGCCAATTGATCATGTATTTATTATGAGGCATTCGCCCATACTGAATCATATACGCACAATCAATTTTCACCTGATCCACCGTCTCAGCACAGCATCCTTTAAATTCTTCAGGGTCGTAGCCGTTCGGCCGTGCTATGGTTTTATCCGCATGCACGCCATAGTCTTTCAAGATCGCGACCCAAGTCAGGTCCTGCACAATGTCATTTGCTTTCTCGGGAGCTCCCGCCTCATGAGTTTCCTCTTGTGCATCCATCCCCAATCGGTAAGCCGCCCCAGCCATCTTAAGACTCTCTCCGATGTCGGTTGCGTCAATAGTGACCGCTGCATGCACAACAAGCTTTTCGTCATTGGCATTCCGAAAAACGCCCCCTTTTATGACGTTTCCCTTTTTTATTAACTTATCCAAATAGTACCCATAAATGATACGTAGGTCCTTCTCTTTGTGCGCCATCGCTTTGAACACGCTATCCGCCACATGGGGCTCAAATAGGGTATTGCTCACCCACCCCGTATGGACCGCACCAGCACCACCATAGTGCTTCCGTATCTCTTCTCTAAATTCATTCCAGATGCCCGAAGGTAAATGATGGTTACCGTCTACTGCACCAACCCCTTGAGCAGAAAACATCCCGCCTATCCATGGCGTCTCCTCCACCACTAATGTCTTCACACCTGCCCTAGCCGATGATAGACCAGCAGATATGCCACTAGTCGTTCCTCCGACCACCAATACTTCTACAGACAGCCGTTGCTGGGCCAAAGTCAATTCGGGGCAACAATACGACAGCAAAAAAGTTATAATAACAGCTTTTAAAGTTATAAATTGTATTTTCATTGGTTTCAATCTTCATTATTGATGTTGGTTTATTTTATGTTTTATAGATGAGCAGCACGTGGCTCAGCGGTATATACCCTACCAAAACGATCGATTACCTCAATCTTAAATTGTGCATTCTTATTGGTCGGTACTGCATAAAACATATGTTCTGTTGGTCCCGCACCAACATATGTATAGCGAAACTGTTGCTGGTGGGCGGTCACATATTTTACAATATCAGGATCCCATCCCTGAGCCTGCTTCATCTCTCCCACTTTGACTCCATCTTCGTACCAGTATACCTTCCATGCGGGGTCGTAATTCCAGACGTTGGCAATCAGCGCATCTGGATGCTGTCGATCTGTTCCCGGTAAATAAGCGGAAAACTGTATGTCCTTAGGAAGGCCAGCTGCTTTAAAATACCAAGAAACCTCATCTCCAACTATTTCATAAACCGTATACCCCAGTGGGGTACCATCACTATTATAGGGTGCTTGCCAAAAGATTCCACAGAGTGCACCATGCACGTGTTCAAGAAGATTGGGGGCCACCACATAGTTCTCTTGATAATGCTCATGTCCCGAAAGTATGTGAGCCTTATAAGGATCCAATAGCTTGTACAATGCTCGACGATTCTGCAGCACCTTCTTGATTTCCTCTTTTCCAAATTCGCCTTTTCGAGCGGCTACCGAATATGTTGGGATATGCATACTCACCATTACCGTACTACCCTCGGGCACCTGAGCCAAGTCCTGTTCCAACCAATGCAATTGCTTTTCCTCCAAATATCCGATATAGCCATATGCCCGTCCGGTGCTGAATACGTCATCCAATACTACATAGTGGATCTTTCCCCGATTGAACGAATAGTAGGACGGACCAAAAACAGCTTCATACCGCGACTTCGAACGATGGTTGGATCGCCTATCGAGATCCATATCATGATTCCCTGCTACATAAAAAAACGGGATTCCTGTAGCCGTAAAACGCCGTCGGATATCCTGAAAGGTAGGCGACACCTGATCTATATTTTCGACAATGTCACCACACATGATGCCATAGACCGCTTGATCAGCAAAATAGTCGCGAACATGTCCCTTCATATCTGTTAAAACAGCTTCCAATTTGGGGACATCTTCGTCAAATCCAACCTGCGGGTCTGCACAGACTACCAGAGTATGCCGATATTCGTCTTTATCATTCCTTTCCAATTCGAAATCAAATCGTTGTTTGACCGTGGTCCGATTGCTCACGCGTCTAAAAAAATCAGGAACCCCATTTGTGATAGATGTCGTAAAACCAGCCGGCGTACTGATGAATACAAAATTCACATCCTCCGTACTAGACAGCTTATAGTTTCCCTTTTTATCTGTGTAGGTTATTTGGACACCATCGCTGACGGCCACCGCTGGAATTCCTTTACCTTGAACCGATACTTTCCCGAAGAATGTCCTGTTCAATGCATGCTGCTGAGCAAAAAGCTGTCCCAATGCACAGAACATCAATAAGAACAAGCAAATAGCTAGTCTGTCATTTTTCATCACAATATTCCATATTAGATACTTCATCTTCACTTTTTACAGATATACATTATCTATCGATAAGAAAACGAGGGATTCCGCTATTTGCGGCCATGCTTACCCATAAAGGTAAAACATAGCCTTGTTAATGCAAATAACGTACTTCTGAAGGTTGATTATTTCTTATAAACGCGATCGATTCCGGCTTTGATGGCGCTCCATTGATTGTTATTGATGACATGCGAGATTTCAAACGTCATCAGTCCCTCTGTATTTTTCAGGCACAGGTATACCGCATCCGATACCTTGGATGCATTTGTGCCGTAGGCATATGATGCAAACGAACCGTAGACTTTACAATCCTTTTGGATAAATTTATCGTATGTCGTGACAAAGTTTTCGACCGACCACACCGAACCTGGATTCTCCGAGATATAGATATTTTCGGTATAGGCACCTAATGAAAATACATCAATCTGATCAGCAAAACCGGTCTTACTATAGGTATCCGTATAGATGGAACTAGGCGTAGGCTTGTAGTCTTTGCTTGCCCAATTCTGTCCAACTCCGTAGCGCGAAGCCCAATCAGCCGAAGCCCAAAGGTGCAACTCCAATTTCGGATTAATAGCCTTTACTTTTGTCCGTATATTGGTAATGAGATTGGTCACTGACATGGAGCGAAATTCAATCCAATCTTTATAAATCGGACCAATACCCCCAGTGCTGGTGATAATGTCATTATTACTGTTCACCGACTTGCCACTATACGTCTTGAAGGCAGAAATGGTCGCATCGCCAAATCCGTAGTCAGCGCTCCACCAACGGCAGTAGTCCAGCGCGATACCTTTCAGCTTCGGATATTTGGTCGCTACCTCTGCAATGACCGACGTTACAAACTCCTGTACCTCCGGAAGCGCTGGATTCAGCATTGCTCCATCGGCTTCCCTATCGTTGCGGATGTCCGTCAACACAGTAGGCTTCGAAGCATCCAACATCCCCAACTGGGTTTTCCCATCCCACTTGTTAGTATCATATACCAATCCTTCTTTAGTTTTAGTGTACCCGTAGCCCATCACCGAAAGACTAGCGATTACCGACATGTCTAGCCGTTCGGCTTCTTCCAACCAGAAAGCCAGGTAATCCCAGTCTCTATTAATCGTAATATTATCCCATTTGGTCAGCTGTGGGAGTATATCGCTGTCATACATCGCATAGCCTATACCAGGCTTCACATCTACGTACACTTCTGTAAAACCTGTAGCTTTCATCTTTTCCATATAGGTCGTGATATTGGCCTTATCCGCAAAAAGGCTTAAGTTAGCATGCGCGTCTATCCACATTTGGATAGGTTTGGCCGCTACATTGTCCCGCTCGATATCTAAGGGGATCTCCTGTTCTATATATTCGGGATCGTTCTTTGTTTTGCTGCAAGCAAGCAAAACGATAAGGACACTTATCAGTAAAAAAGAATATTTTTTCATGTGTATAATCTGTTTTTAAATTGTCATCCGCCAGCTGGCAGATTCAAATTATGTTCATTCGTGTTTGTGTAACCTGAGCGACATGGATATTGCACATATAATCACTTTGTGAGCACATGAGCTTCGCTTATCTCTAAAAGGCTATTGTTCTATTTTCCCATCTGCCTCGGCGCGGTCTATTCCCTTCTTGATGTCGGCCCACAAATCAAAGTCAATGACTTGCACAATATCGAACACCATCAGTCCAGCGCTCTTTTGCATCGTCAGATATACTGCTTCCTCCATGGTATCCTTATTGCTAAGACCATATAGCGATCCGTACACTTTCGTACTCTTTCCAATCAGTTTATTTGCCCGATCTAATGCATATTCGATAGATTCGTTATTATCCAGACCATACAGATCGGTGAGGTATGCACCTACGATGAAGGCGTCCAATTCATCCGCAAAACCAGCATTCTTATAGTTGTCCGTTGCCCATTCAGGATAGGATTTAGCCGCATCAAAAGATCCTTTACTGGCCCAATTCTGTCCATTGACATAGGTCGCATTAATCCAAGAAGCCGCCCAATAGGTAAGGTTCACGTTAGGCTTTCTCGCTTTTACGGTCTGCCGCAGCTCGTGCACGATATCCCGAACAGTCATCGCTCGAAATTCCCACCATTCTTTGTAATACTTTCCGGGTACACGTTCCTTCTTACTGTTGTAACTAAAGATATCGTCCGGGAATTTTTCGACACTTTTGCCAATATATTTTTCAAAGGCCACCCGTGAAGAGTCCGAAAAATCAAAGCGTACATCTGCAAAACGACAGTAGTCCAACGCGAAACTGTCAAACTCGTAGTTCGAAACGATCTCATCTACATATGACTTAACCAAGCCCCTGACCGAAGCCAGATTAGGATTGAGGAATACGCCCATGTAGTCTGTTTCTTTCATATTCTTCAAACCTTCGGGCGTATTGCCGATAGCAATCTTATCATCCCAGAATGAGCTCCTATATGCAGGACCACTTTTAGTATGCAGGATTCCCACAGGCATGATACTCGCCGAAACCGTAATTTTTAAGGATCTCTTACGCGCTTCGTCAATAAAAAATTGGAGGTAATCCCAATCCCGCTTATACGTGTATCCATCTCCAAAACTGGTCAACGGTTCCAAAATCTTACTCTTATAGAGTACGTCCCCCTGCACGGGGCGCACGTCGACTACAATTTCATTGAACCCGGTGGCCTTGGCCTTATCCAGATAATATCGGATGCTGTCCTTCGAAGAAAATCGTTTAAAATTGGCTTCCGAATCAAACCAAAGCATCTTAGGTTTCTCGGTAGCCCCCGTTTCCATTTTTTTCACACTTGAGCAAGCCGTAAAAAGTAAAGGAACTAGGATATATATCAAAGTTGTTAAAAATCTCATGAGGGTTGATTATTCAAAACAGGTTAATTTATACGTCTTCAATCCGTCACGACCAAACCACACAGCCAGGTGTGCTTCCTTCGCTACTTCGTCATAGTACCAATCAGCCCAAGCCCCGTAGCTCCAGCCACGATTTATACTGCTTGCAATATTCAGGTTGGGATGGGCCAAGGTCTGCAGATCGGCATTGAGCACAGCTGCAGCATGCCACCATGACGTACCACTTGTCACCAGTACATAGCTCTTCCCATTGATTACCAGTGCCGATACAAAAGGAGATTTGCCCCCTATCCGTGCGGTGGAGAATCCTGTTCCTACCCACCAAGCCTGCAGGATATTCTGCCACAATCCTGGCATCACGGTAGTGGTCGATCCGGCAAATGTATTCAGGTATACCTTGTTGCTATTTGCCGTATTTGGTGTCCCCTGTGTGTCGCCGACCACATAACTCGGGCTGTCCGAATCATTCATAGGCGCTATCATTTGAAAACCGGTGCAATCGGTGCTCGAATATCCGGTCTCTAACGTCGAATAAGTCGAGGCCAGCTGCCCATTAGATACCTTCACCCGATAATGAGGCCCCTTCGCACCGCGCGGCGCCATTGCCGTTATCCAAGCATTGCCTGAAATATCTCCTGCTACCTGAAAATTACTCGAACCATCCGTAGTTGATGCCATATCTGCACCAATTTTACCGATAGATTTCGGGGCATCCGTTGGCGTGGTCCAATAAAAGAATTCGGTTTCTCCGTTCCTGACCACTGCCCCTACACATTTACCCTTATAGTCCGAAGAAATCATTTTTAGATCTTCAAGGGCTATTGATCCTAGGTTAAAAGCAACAGAAGGATTTAAAGTCGTTTTATCCACCACTTTGATACCATATGGAGAATTGGCATCGCTGGCCACATATTGACGCGATAAAAGCACGATATGTGCTCCACAGTATGCATGGTACATACTCAGGTCGCCATACAGCTTCGAATCCGGTAGATTAAAGTTATTGTGCTCGCCAGGGTAGCCAAGCTGCACAAAGTTCTTTGCCGTCTTCACTTCTGCATAGCTAAATCCTGCTCCATCTGGCAAATGATCGGACACGCCCCAGACGACGGTGTAGTCCCGCTTGGTCACCTTGTCTTCGGCTGTAACCGTGTACTTCACGCCACCTTCCTTTGCAAAATTTTGAGGTATAGCTGGGTCTGGAGATACCGTCGCACCCTTCGCTAGGTAAAATGTAGGCACCGCAGCTGCCAGTACTTCCTCTGCATCCAGATAAGGTGATACCTTGATGGTAATGGTATTGTCCTCATTTATCTTTCCTTTATAAAAAGCATCGTCTTTCCCGACCACCGAAAAGGAGGTTACGATAGCAGGTTCGCTATTGAGGTCTTCTTCCTTACACCCGCCCAAACTCAACAGGAATGAAAAGAAAAGAATAGCGTACAATTTCATATTTAAAGTCTTCATAATCTATATATCAATAACTTAAGACATTCTATTCAAAATAACCCCTGACTCGATATTGGCGCTTCGTCCGCTCGCCCGATGTCACGGTAATAATCATTCCGTCTCCGGAGATATCATGCCTTCCTGACAAGGATGGTGTGATGATTTCGTCATAGGTCACGGTAGCTCGCAGGTATATCTTGCTCAGGTCGACATCATCTTGCAAAGTTGCCGAAATTGGGAAGAGAATCAATCCATAGCCACCCTCGACATCTTCTTGCTTAAATCCTGCCTCCATCATCTCACCTGCTTTGTTGAATTCATAAATCTCTCCCCTGAATTCGCCTCCCGAGTGGGATGCCTTGCCAATCATCTGGGTAATCAAGTTGGAGTCATGCACGAAAATAAATTCCTCGTTCTCCTTTGCACAGCTGCCAAATACAAAAGCTATTAGCAGGCCGAGCAGCCATGGGTTCATTATATGTACTAATTTCATGTTCAAAATCTAAAATTTACAATTACCAATTCGGATTATTATCCGCTAAATTGTTGTTGGCTGTTTCGGCAGTTGGCAAGGAAAAATAATAGTACTTCGTCAAGAATATCCGTGGACTGCCCCCATCTACAGCTACCGTCTCATAGGAGAGACTGCCATTAGCGGCCTTTGTAATCTTGGTACCATGTGCATTTTTCCCATTGATTACCGCTTCGGCCCGCTTCCAACGGCGTAAATCCCAATAGCGAAGTCCCTCACCGGCCAATTCAACCGCTCGCTCCTTACGTAGGTATTCCATAAAGACTTCCTTCGTGGGGGTGTCTGCAGGGGTACGTGAAGGAAGCCCCACTCGATTGCGCACTTCATTAAGCGCATCCAAAGCTTGACTTCTGTAACCTCCGAAGTCCAATTCGGCATACGCTTCGGCTTTGTTCAACAAGACTTCGGCATAACGCAATACCGCATCATATTGCGAACTGCCTTGAGTCACAAAATCAGCATTTCCTTCTTGTAGATACTTGCGGAGATAGTACCCTGTACAGGTATGACCTGCCGTCGCACCCGCTTGCGTAAAGGCCTGAAAACCGTCCGCACCACCCACAAAAGTTTCTATCGTACGATTCTCCCATTTGGCACCGTTGTATAGAATTGTTGCGTGAAATCTTGGCTCTCTATCGGTATATGGGTCGGCATGGGTATTACCATAAGTGGTCCATGAGAAATTCGTTCCATCTTTAAATTCATACAAATCAGCCAGCTCAGCGGTAGGCACATGCTCGGCATATACATCTGTCGAATGCACATCTTTATCCCCGAATGGACGGTTGTACTTATCGTAGTTGTGCATCACACTCCCACTTAAGAAATTGAGTTTAAACAATATTTCTCCTGTATTGTCTTGCCCACCATCTACTTGAAAGACTTTACTATAGTCGGCCGCCAAGCGTCCCCCTAGTTGTTTGACCTTTTCTGCCGCATCAACCGCTATTTGCCATTCCTTGGCATGTAAAGCCATACGAGTGAGCAAGCCATAGGCTGTTTTTTTGGTGGCTCTTCCCTCCCACGCACTGGGCCATGATTCAGGAAGATGTTCGGCACTCCATTGCAACTCCTTCAATACATAGTCCCAACTTTCTGCCTCCGTAGCGCGAGCACGGTGTACATCTGATGTGTTGGCACCGTCATCTACTCCCCCTGAAGCTCCAGACACATCTGTACGGAGCACCACACCTCCATATACCCGAATCAATCGGTAATATGAAAATGCCCGACAGAGCCTCGCCTCAGCACGCCGGATATCACACCATTCTTCGCCAAACTTTGAGACACCGTAGCGCTTGATATCATCCAACAGCACATTTGCTCGCCTAATGCGGTCACTATATACCGAAGACCAAGCATCCAGAGGGCCTGCACTACCTACTACAAAAGCACTTGATTGCAACAGCGCCTTATTATATCCATGGCTATATTGGTCCCAAGAAGTAGATTTCATCAGATCCGAGTAACTGTCAAAATATTGGTTACGGCTGTTGGCTACTTGTGATACATCGGTGAATGTCTTGTAGACCGCTGTTATATACATCTCCGCAGCACTCTCGGTACTCCATACCGCTAGATCAGACAGGTTTTGCGTATTTTCTATCTCCAAAGCATCGTTGCATGCTTGCATCCCACATCCCATGAGGGCGATTGAAAATAGGGTTAAAATTCTCTTTTTCATTTGAGTGTCTCCTTAGAATGTTACGTTAAGACCGAAACTGTATGTTTTCTGCTGTGGATAATAGCCATTACTCACCGAAGGGCTTTCGGGATCCACATATTTAAAATGACTAAAGGTCAATAGATTGGTACCTGCAATAAAGACATTCACTTTGCTGAACGGTGTCTTCCTTAAAAGGTTTGCCGGTACATCATATCCAATATTGAGATTCTTCAGGCGCAAATACTCACCATTCACGACCCACCATGATGATTGCCAAGCATTATTTCCATTAGCCACCGTGGATAATCTAGGATAGCGCGCATCTGTATTATCTGGTGTCCATGCCTGCTCCACCAAATAGGTCGGAGCATTGCCATTTCCACTAAATGGGGCAGTATACATCGTAGAAGCCATTACACCAGAATCGTATACCCCCGATAGTTCATAATCTACTCGGGAGGCACCTTGCCACAACATCGATAGGAAGAAGTTCTTGTAGGAAACATCCATATTTAGCGCAAAGTTGATTTCGGGAACCTGTCCATAACCTGTCTTCACAAAATCAAACTCTGAGCTGATTAAGCCATCGCCATTCACATCCTCGTATTTCAGATCTCCCACCCGCAAAAAACCTGACGGCGCAGCGGGGTAATTGTCAATTTCGGCTGCTGATTGGAACAATCCCACAGCACGCAGACCATATCTTGCTCCCATAGATTCGCCAATAGCTGCCCGATAATTAGGTCTATTGTCTGCAATAATTCGGGACAATACCCGATTCTGTGCAAAGGCAAAAGATCCTTTCAAAGCATAGTTCCAGTCCTTATTGAGTTGGTTAAAGTGCTTCAATACAACTTCGAATCCCTTGTTCTCCACCTTGCCCGAGTTTTTGTATGCGGGATAGTAGCCCCCCAAGGAAGGAGGGTAATTACCGCCCTGCGATTCCAGGATATCTTTTGTTAGCTTATAGAATACATCCACTTCGATGCCCAGTTTACGTCCCCAGAGGTCCACATCCAATCCCATATTGTAATTGTCTGTGGTAGCCCATCTCAGGTTACGGTATAGATAGGGACTTATTGAATAGAATTGCGATATAGCCTCTCCTCCAAAGACCATGCTATTGCTGGCAAGCGCAAATAAAGAGTTGTGCTGGAAAGGGCTCACCGCATCATTCCCAGATCGACCATAGCTAGCACGCAATTTCAGGAGTTCGACCTGCGGTAGAGCCTTCGCAAAAAAGTCTTCCTTAGAAATCACCCATCCTACGGAGGTCGACGGGAAGAATCCCCATTGATTGCCTGGTGCGAAAATATAGGAGCCGTCGTATCGAAATGCCGCTTCGGCCAAATACTTACCGTCATAGCCATAGTTCATACGGCCTACATAAGAAGCTTGTCCTCCAGAATATACATGAGAGCCGGATACAGGTGTAGTTCCAAATGTCGAGCCTAGAGATAGGTCCACCGGATTGTCGGTCACATATCCGCGCTTTGTACCGGTCATCGTATCGGAATAGCCTTTTTTGGTTTCAAACAAGAACATTGCCCCTACATAGTGCTTATTAAACTCACGAAAGTAATCAATCTGCGGGCGCCACAAGTAAGTATCGCCCCAGGATGCCGACTTGGAGAAGGTATTATCCGGTGTAAAGCCGCTCGCGCCCACAAGCCCTTCGTCGAGGCTGCTATTTAGGCTATACAACTCATAATATTTGCTGTAGGCCGCATCTGTCGTATTGCTATAATTGTAGGAGCCAAACATGGATATTCTCAAATTCTTCAACGCGTCAGACAGCTCCGAAAAATCATATTCCAGCTTGAAGTTGGTATCCATCACCCATCGGGTCTGCTTGATAAAGCCCGACTCGGTCAATGCGGCATAGCCATTGGAATTATAGAGCGATCCATTCCAAGCAGTCGGAAATCCATTGTATTCACTCTTGATAATAGGTATGGCCGTCATCGCCTGGCGAATGGGACTAAATTCTGTCTGATTACCGATAGCTGTTCCTGGCCAGTTTCTATCCGATCGCATGCCGGCCAAATTGGCCGTGAATTTTAGATTTTTAGCAACTTGTAGGTCCAAATTTGTGCGCACATTGTAACGCGTGAAATCCGTGTTGATTAAGGTTCCTTCTTGATCCATAATACCCAAACTGGCAAAGTATTTCGATTTCTCGGTACCTCCCGAAGCGGAGACATTGTGTTGCTGCATGGTACCCGTCCGGAACACTTTGTCCAACCAATCCGTTTGACCATAGATGCTATTAGGATCATTGCTGAGCACCTTGTTTTGTATGGCAGCATCCCACATTGGGGTAAGGCCATCCATTTCTTTCGCCTTGTTGTTCCAGTACATATACTCCGAAGCATTCAAGAAATCGGGCATTGCGGTATTTTGGGTGATGACCCGAGCGCCATCGTAAAATATTTTCGTGGCACCAGCGGAGCCTTTCTTTGTCGTGATCAAGATGACCCCATTCGCGCCCTGCACACCGTATATAGCCGCTGCTGCATCTTTCAACACAGATATGGACTCCACATCATTGGGATTGATATAGTCTATTGGACGTGGCACCCCATCGACCAAGATCATGGGACCATTGCTGCCCGCGAAAGAATTAAGCCCACGTACATATAGTGCGGTACCGTCTTCTCCTGGTTTACCTGAGCTTTGGATACTTGTCAAGCCAGGCAACTTGCCTGTCAACATATTCGAAACGTTTTGCATGGGTGCCCGTGTCAACTCCTTTGCAGTGACTTGCGACACAGCGCCTGTCATGTGCACACGCTTCTGTGTACCGTAGCCCACGACGATGACCTCATCCAAATCGCTGACATCATTTTGCAAACGGACATTTATTACTGTCGATTGTCCAATGCTGATTTCCTGCTTTTGAAACCCCAACATGGAAAATATTAAAGTCTGCTCCGCAGTGGCGTCTAATTGAAAATGTCCCTCCGCATCGGTAGTGGTGACGATGTTGGTCCCGCGGATTGCGACTGTTGCTCCGAGCAAGGGCTTGTTTTCTACATCCGTTACTTTTCCCGAGACCTGCCGCTGCCGCACATCTTCATCCGGAACTGTCATTGTAGTCGAGGGTCGTTTTTCTTTGATGAGCACTGTATTTTTATCGACTTCAAAGTACAGGTTATTGGGGGTCAATACTTGTCCCAGTACCGTTTTGAAGTCGCTGTCTTGCACGTTCAACGTAAAAAGCTGACCTCGATTGATCGTGCGGCTGTTGTAGAGAAAGTCGTAGCCCGTCTGGCGCCGAATCTCGTCTAGCACTTTTCGTAAGGGTGCCTTTTTGACATTGAGGCTTACCTTTTGGGCGAAGGTGCTCGCTTGCACATTCACCAGCGAAATCACCAACAGGAACATCATAATTTTCATTCTAAATACGAATCTAGAGAGGACACACCGCAGTGGACTGCGGGTTTCGCCGTAAAATTTATACATTTGTTAAATGTTTGGTAAATAATGGATTATTTGGATTAGTTTATTTTTTTTCCGAACATGCTTTGTCGGGAGTGTTGGTCGCACTTCCGACTCTTTGTCCTTTTATACTCTTTTATTTCATAAC
This sequence comes from Sphingobacteriaceae bacterium DW12, assembly GCA_000783305.1. Classification (GTDB taxonomy): domain Bacteria; phylum Bacteroidota; class Bacteroidia; order Sphingobacteriales; family Sphingobacteriaceae; genus Sphingobacterium. The sequence goes on from JROE01000002.1 coordinate 838,488, forward strand.
CAGGACCTCCCCATCCTTTATTTTAAATTTATAATTGGATATTTTTTCCAGCTGACCGAGTAGGTCCGAGAGCTTTTTGGTCCTTTGGAGCGCCCCCGTAAATAAATCGGGTGTTACTTCTTCCACTTGATACCCCTTTATGTCGTACCAAGATGCAATCTGTTCCATTACACTGTGGATATCATCATCATCGAAGCGAAAATAGCCCGCCTTCCAGGCCAACTCATCTTCCAAATTGACCGACCGACTATCGATTGTCCCGTTCTCCTTCGCAATGGCCTGTTGGCCGGGGACAAGAATAAGTTTCTTCAGATGGCTTGCCACTTGGACCGACCCATTGAAGAGTGTGGTATACACCGCTTTTGCCCCTTCCATAGCCTTTACATTAAAATGTGTACCCAGCACCTTTATCTCTGAAGAAGCTGCTTTGACGACAAATGGTCGCGTTCTTTCATGCGTGACTTCAAAGTACGCTTCTCCTGTTACCGTTATTTTTCGAAGATTAGTGTCAAATCGAGAAGGATATTGTACTGTTGAACCGGAGTTGAGCCACACCCGTGTACCATCGGCCAATATCAGTTGGGCGGTCCCGCCTTTGGGATTGATAAAAGTTTTCATCTCGACAGGGCCCTCGCCTTCCAATACAGCAAAGATAATCTGATTCGCAGCATCTTTTTTAATAGTCACCCCTTGGCTATGCAGGATGTTGTCATCGACCTTCAGCAGATCGTAAGTGGTGCCATCTGCCAAGCTAATTCGAGCATTATTTTCATCCGACAAGAGGATGTCCTGCTGCTTTACAACAACTGTTCGCTCCTCCCAATCAGCATACTGGACTGCCCAAAACAAGCCAAAACCCAGTATTAGCAGGGCAGCTACTGCAGGAGTAAACCATTTGCGCCATGGAAGGACAGCAGATGGGGGTATATCCACCAGATCTGCCGTAAAGATTTCAGCTTTTAGCCTTGCGAGTCCTTTTTCCACTTCGAAATTCGGCACATCCTCCTCCAAGATGCCGCATGTATCGATAAGTCGATCAATTTCACGATCGACATGGGCTGGATCATCGGATGACAAAATATCCAAAAGCTCTTTCAATTCATCTTGCGCGATACTCCGGTTGGCATATCGCCACAATAAATACTTCAATCTATAATTAGCCATGTCTGGTTACATTCAAGTGTTGACACAAGATTTTTCGACTTGTTGACTATAGAACACCACAAACCGATACATGAACTAGTCCATTACTATATTTTTTTAGTATCCACGCAGATACACCATTAAAACACTACCGATCGACACGGCACAAATATGTACTAATCAATGAAATATCCATCAATTGGATGATAAATATTAAATATACAGATTAGCAAAGATTAGAAGTAGCGATTTGATATCCCTAGAAGTGGACAGCTGGAGAGAGTGGGAGCGCAGAAGAATATATGGAATACGCCTCCCACACTGTTGGAAGAATCATATACAGGATTAGATCGTTGGAAGAGGTATACTGTCTAAAGCTTTTCAGTACTTGTACAATATGATTTCTAACTGTATTGGGTGAAATACCCAATTGTTCGGCGATTTCTTGATGGGAGAAACCTCCAATACGGCTCAAGGTAAATATTTTCTGCTGCTGTGGTGGTAATTGTGCGACAAATCGGTCTATTTGATCGGCTAATTCCTTCGCTAAAATATGATCTTCAACGTCATTGTTGACATCCGAGATATTGGACCATAGCTGTTGAAAGCACGTATTCGATCGTTTGATACTTCTCAACTTATTGAGGGAAGCTCTTTTGGTGAGCACATATAGATAAGACCATAGATTTTGTTCACGTTGCAATTTCATCCTATTCTCCCACAGTTTGATGAAGACCTCCTGTACTACATCATCACTCCAACCGTTATCTTGTAGCAGGAAGTAGGCTACCTTATATACCTTCGGTGCAAAGCTTTTGTAGATGTGATCCAATGCGCTTTCACTACCATCTATAAAATCGACCAGCATCAGGTTAGTAAAAACATCATCTTCCATATACGATTTAGGTTTAATGCGTGCTCCAAATATAAACATTTTATGCTAATCTGTGTCTTACCGCTCAGATGCGCTCTGCTAAAGTCTAGTCAAGTGTAGCACTCCGTAGATAGTCTTTCCGTAGCGGGTAGAAAAGAGCATCTTGGTCTCGCACTGATTTCGAACCTATATCGCATACAGCCATCACGGATTCTTCAAATACGAACTTCGATTAAAAAGCATTTGTAAACAAATACAAATTTGCCTAAGTTTAAGAGCCGGTTTAAATTGATATGACAAAAATTTTATACGCTATTTTTGAGAGAGGCGAGTTGTGATCTTTAAGATAGCAGCGCTTCTACCTTAAAACAACATAACGAAGTCGCAGCCAAAAAGAGACCTAGAGAACTTATTAGATGAATTTTAAACAGGCGCTAACTAGTTTCAAACATTTTATAGAAAGGAGCGCTTAATGCCAACAAATAAAACAACCTTTACGGACGAGTCTGTCATTACCTTTATCAATCAAGTAGATAATGAGCAGAAAAGAGCAGACAGCCTACGCTTAATCGACCTTATGCAACATGTGTCGGGCGAGGAGGCTAAAATGTATGGTCCCTCCATTATTGGCTTTGGCCATTATCACTATAAATACGCTTCAGGGCACGAGGGAGATGCTCCTTTGATCGGTTTTTCACCCCGCAAGGCTACGATATCCTTATATGTCCATACGGGATGTGCCGAGCAGGAGCATCTGTTGGAGGGTCTAGGCAAGTTCAGGATTGCCAAAGCTTGCATTTACATCAAGAAGCTGGCCGATATCGACGAAAACGTACTCATAGCCCTTATGCAGGGCACCATAGATTTCATCAGTCAAAAATATACCCGTATCAAATCCTAGAATTGTGGGTACAAAGGCGGGCCAATAGATAGAAGGGGCCATCGACGGCATATCTTGATGAAATTGTCTGTCGGACTTCACAGATAGCCATTCAATAAACTTGTGGACTACCCAAGTGTCAATATCCGTTACATAATATAACGGCGTAGATAATCGAAAAATCTCAACAAATAGTATGCGATTCTCAGTTCAATACTTTTTTAAAGGTCTTTGCACTTACTATCAAATATGATTACTCCATTATATTCACTTTGTAATATTCATATGCATTGCCCTCTTCTTTATATTGGGTCACCAACCCAAAGAAAAGGGTGAGGTCGTCCCTCCAAAATTCCTTTTCTATCGTACAAAGCCATTTATTGGTGTTCTTTTCAAATATTTCATTTAATTCGACTACTTTTTGAAATTTCTGGCCCTTCTTCTCCTGAATGAAATGGTAAAAACACGACTGACCTTCAAAAACTTTGTTCAACCTATATTTCCCACTGGGCGAGGTCGTCGTAAGCGCTGGATTACCTATATCATAGGTCCCCTTGGCGGTCCCCAAGTCAAAGCTTACATCTATCGTATGGCCTCCTTCACACAAAAGAATATCCTCCTTAGGAAAATAGGCGACGAATGCGTATTCTTCAAAGTCTTTCTGCTCTTCCGAAGAGGTCCCGTTCCTGAAGTTTATTCTTTTGACACCTAGGTACCCCTCCATTTCGTTGAAATCAACAATTCCGGACAATCGCTCTTGTACGATTTTAAAATCTGTTATCTTCTCCACCGGCGTACTTACTTTTTCGGCTTGTTTGGCTGCGTAAAACTGTGCCTTATCTATTTTTTCAATTTCTATCTCAATAGTGCGCACACTTGATGTATTGCTAGATTCAGATTCTATCGACTTTCGTGCTATACGTTCGTCGGATTGTTGATTAACCTCAGCGGGCTTTATCTTTTGTCCACAGGAAATCAAAACGACAAATAGCAAAGCAACTGCCGGTGTATTTCTAAGCGATTTTCTTTTCATCTATTTGTTGCTCTTGTTGCGTGTATAAATTTAACGGTACAAAATTTAGCACATTCCTTTTTAGTCCTCGACGAGCATCCGAATTGATTGGCTATTGGGCTATGTTTGTTTTTACCATTTCCGTATTAAAGATGATACCGTCAAAAATATTAGGCCATACCTTAGCTTCTTCTACATATCCAAAGGGTCGCGCCACTTGTTCGGTCAGTAACCACGAACCTCTATTTAAATTTCGTATGTTTAGGAATACATCATGTTTGCCAGTCTCAAAAAATAGATTTTCCAATGTATGCTCTTTTGCTGGAGGTATATCCCTACTGTTTTTCATTCCAATGGTACCCCAAGTGCCTTGATTAGCCATGAATACGATGGAATACATCTTATCCTTATATTTTTGATACAAGTAATCACCAACAGATTTTTCGGGGGAAGGTTGATAATTTCGTGCAATGTGCCGACTTGCCGCCCAAACAATTATCTTTTTCCCTGGATATCGCTTTTCTTTTAACCAGATAATATTCTCGGCCATAATGGAATCCCTGGTATTCGTAGAAAAGTCTTTATCCGTGAATTTTCGAGATACCAATACTGGAGCGACCGTCGCTTTGTTCCGCAATGCCTGCTTCAACAATTCGAGATCTGCTGTATTATGGTTGGCCAATTGGCTTATAAATCGTTGTGAAGTGCTGACAAACTTATCAGAGAGAGCATTCAACTCATTTTCTTGGATATTTTCCGGCAAATTGTCAAAGTAATTGGCCAAATACGAGTAAAATGTAAAATAATCATTTTGTTCATCTTGATTGATAAATGTAATGTTTAGCTTTTTTAATGCCATAAACAAATCAATGGGAAAACCCTCTCTATCGATTTTGGAAATCTCCTGATAATCCATCCCAGAAACAAACAGGGGGTCACTAGACTTTGTGGATTTGCTTATATATTCCAATAAGGGTTGTACTTCCTTGGTCCAAGACCAATGCGGATACGTGGCGCCTCTAAGTTCTCTGATTGGATTGTCGGATACCTTGCTATTTTGGAAAGATTTTTCGGCTAAATAAAGACTGCTTTCAAAGACGAGAACTTCAAAACCCAATTGTTCATGCAAAAACTTGATAAACTGTCCCTTTGTTTTAAACGCCGTTCCGTCTCCATGCGTCTGTTCGCCCAACAGGACAATCTGGGCTTCACCAATATACTCCCTTAAGGCTTGTGGGTTACTTGTGAGCGTCCCATTTGTATCGATATGGAGATCGATTACTTCTTTTTTCAACCAACTTACTTCCTTTTTCTGTGCCAGAAGAACAGTGCCGAACAGTAATATAAATAGAATAACAATAAAATATTTCATCATAACGAGATAATTGATTAGGATAATCTAAGGATTATTCTACCAGATCCACTTTCCCCCCTTCGTCTACCTTACATTTAAAAGTATAATAATTTTGGCTGACCACACGTCCATTTTACGATTTCCCTTCACCTTCATTTTGCGGATACACAGTGTCATTGCTACAGGAAGCCATCAATAGCAGACCTGCTGTCATCGCTAAGAATGTGACTTGGGTTCTTTTCATTTTTCAAGTAATTTATGTCGTGCTATAATTTAAGCAAAGACGTGTTGTATTAATACGTCTTGAGGTCCGTCTCACATACACAATAATTCTGCCACAAATTATTCGAAAATCGTTCCTGCCACCTAAACAATTTACCTTCTATTAACAGAGACATTTTGAAAGGATATTGCCGGATACTTTTCGAAAAAATAATGTCAGAATAACTTCCCAATACCGTCGGTAAGGAACGTTGATGTCTAAAAAAGAACCAAAACCATAAATTACAGAATAAAAAAAGTCTTGGGTTTTAATGGTTCGGGAATATCTTCCTCTCCCAACAACTGCTTGATATTGATTTCGATATTTCGGGCTATGGCCGTCACCGGAGTATCACTTGGCCGATTCCGAAAAGGATCTTGAAGATTATAAGCCGTCTTATCGGCAAGGAAAAATAAGGCCGCGATCAGGACCAACAACGGAATCTCGAAAATGGCATGTACATCCTGTATCGCGATCGATAGGGTGATGAGAAAGAGATAAATCGCACCGTGCAGGAAGAGACGGTAGGTAACTGGGAATACAGTCGTATTGATACGCTCGGCCCGGCCCATAGAATCTACCAGACGTACCAAAGTCTGATCGACCTGAACACGAAAAAAATCCGGGATAGCCCCCTTCTCAGACAGCTCCTTGACCGCAAGCGCTTGCAACTGGGTAATCGCCAGCGGTACATTTTTGTGATGTCGGAGCAAATCCAGTTCCTCCGCTTCCAAATCTAAAGGCCTAGCAAGAGGATTCAACCCACGCAGCGCATCACCCAATGCATAGCACCAAGCGATCTGCTTATAGGCAATGCCTTTGATGGCGCTCGCATACCCAACATCCAGGTAGCTTTGCAACTGGACAACAAGTGAACGAGAATCATTGACAATAGATCCCCAAATTTTTCGGGCCTCCCACCAGCGCTCATATGACTGGCTCATCTTAAAAGATAATAGCACCGATATCGCTGTACCCAAAAAAGCGGGGACACCCAAAGGCATATCGGGAAGCCTATCGTCCAGAAAATAGGTAAAAGCATTAAAAATCAGGCCGACTACCGCAACCAAAAGCACCTCCCGTCTTACTTTGTTGAACATGTAACGTACGGGAATCCAAGATGAGTTTAATATCATAGTATTACAAACAAAGATTTTTTGGATGTGTTTGTCTCTTCTCGATTTTTTATACGCTCCAATAAAAATCAAGCTATCTTTTTTTATAAGTTCATAAGTTCGAGCCTATCCAGGAGAGGGAAACCATCGAAAATAGAGACAGTACGCATTTGCTGAACTCCTATTGTTGGTACCTAAAGAAATGGAATTTGACAAAGTCTTTCCGAGCGATGACAAGAAGGCATGGTTAATAGGTATGATGAAAGATATGGCAAGGTTTCCGCACCATCAGAGCACTTTTTTGACAGAGGGACATACCCTGCAAACGTGCAGCGATATCGCAGAACCTTATGACCACACAACCAATTTCACCAGTTGCATTAGGGACAACCATGTGCAATTAATTGACTTCTCACGAACCTAAACACACATCAAGGTATTTGGAAGCTCATACTTCAAATGTAATTCTGTCATTTTTTTGGCGAAAGCCTGTCGATAATACAGCGGCATCTGTGTACCATTGGCAAAAAAACGCTGATATTTTTCCAATAAATGAGGATAGTGCTTAGCGACCGCGTCCAGAGTTAAGGATTTACTATCGTAAGGGGCAGCCCCGAACAAAGTAAGTGTTGCTGGAAATATGTAAGATGCCCCAGCAGCCTTGAACGCTCCAAACATTTGATCCAAATGGGTCGATGTATCGGTAATAAAGGGCAACAAGGGCATCATGCTAACACCACTGTGCAGCCCGTATTGAGAGGCAAGTGTCAAGGTCGCTAATCGTATGGACGGTGGCGTGGCGCCTGGCTCAAAAACACTTGCAATACCATCTGTAATCGTTGAGAAGGAAAATGTCAGAAAGGCCCCATGCGAAAGTTGCCCCTGAAGGTCATATGGAAGTATAGCCGCCTTATCGATTGCCTGTATCAAATCGAAATCCCTACGAACCAACTCCGATTTGGTGATAATATGCACCGGAAACCGATACCGAAGGATGACTTCCAATAATTGACGGGTAAGAAGTTGCCTCCTTTCTATGTGCAGATAAGGATCTGTAGCGGAAGACAATACAATGATACCATATTGTTTTTTACGAGCTCTTAGGGACAATTGTCTATCCAACAGGTCTACTGCATTGTTTTTCAGACTGAGTTTGTCCGTCATGTTTACCCCATACTTACTCCCTCTGATGTAACAATACAAGCAATTAAAGGAGCAGCCGCTGTAGGGGTTGATCGTATAGTCATCTAGGAACCAAGGATCACGCCGCTTGGTCTTGTTCAATATGGATTTGACTTCAACGCTCCGTGCCATTGCCTCTACTGCGATTAAGTCCGATATTGATTTTGGTTCGAAACCATTGCTTGGTCTCGATTGACACAATCTGGTCCTGATAACAATCGATAAGTGCAGGATGAAATCGGGCGACGGTCTTGGCTCCCCACCCAATCCCCTTTTTACTATGGAAGTCTGTAGCAGTCGAAAGTTGCAGTAATATTCTAAATACCTGCTCCACAAAAGGTGGTGGGAGTTTCTTTTTGACGGCATAGTGCGTTGCTACTCCCACCGTCCGGACCAACCATTTGTCAGGATGTCCTGCTAATCGGTCCAGGATTGGAATCGTCATTTCGGGCATGGTCAATAACGCGTAACCCAATACCCGCTCGCCAATGATATCACATACATACCATTCGTTACCAAAGCTGATGTAGTCACAAGCCTTGTTGATCGTTCGTTCATAATCCATGTCCAACCGAAGTCGTAGCATGATGCCTACCAATACCTGTCCGCCCATTGCACGCAAGTCGACAATACGATCCGCCAAATCAAGCTGTATGTCCTCCGGAATGGCGACCATTAATTCCTTGGCAGCATACTCCAATAGCGGAAACTTCACCTTCTTATTGAGCAAGCCCTCTTGGAGTGAAATGATAAAAGCATCTGCACCCCTATGCTGCAGCTGGCGCAAAGCCTCCTCCACTCTGTCTTTTATAACCGCCTTACTGCTTATACTTTCCATTTTTGGATTATTAATCAAGGGATAAAGATAGAAATTCCGTTAAATTTTTATCTTTACAGGAATGGAAATATTTTGGGCAATGTAGCGGCATGTCCCACGGACAATCCATCTACTAGCTGTAGTGTGAGCATCGGAATGCTATACTAAATTTAACCGGATATGAACGAAAACAAAGAGCTCACGATACAATATCCACTTCACAAAGAAGACTTTCTTCAATACCAGCTTTTTTACATCGACCAGTCAGGTATGGCAAAACGAAGCGCCAATATAGGGCGGTTTTTATTACTAGCCATCTTTACAATATTGGGGTTGATTTTTTATAAGTTCGAAAAACTCATCGCTATTTATTTTGTCATATCCGCTATTATCTGCTTCCTTCTCTATCCGCTCTTTCAAAAATGGTATTATAAGCGTTTTTTTAGCAAGTTTGTAGAAAAGCAGATGAGCAAACGGTTTGGACAACCCATTACCCTTACATTCACTGCTACAGACTTCCACCTACAAGATATTACTGGGGAAGCCCGTATCCTATTCACCAATATCGAAGAAATCACAGAGACAACCAGCTATATCTTTCCAAAGCTAAAAACCGGTGGGCATATCATCATTTCAAAATCTAAGTTGCCACAAGAAGAGGAAGTCCGCACGTGGCTAGCCAAGTGCTGTGAAAATCTTGGGATTGCTTACCACCGATTAGATTGGAAAGGGTAATGAAAAACATTCAAAAAGCTAAGTATCTTAGCATACATAAGCAATATGTAGCGAATTGGCTTCAATATTCTGTTAGTGAATAACCACATCCCATGTAGCAAATGGTAACTTTAACCAGCACCTTCAGCCTCACTACATTTACAGTTTGTTTCGATACCTTTTCAGCAATCTTTAGCTAATACCTCCTACGGCGGTTGATTATTCCCTTCCGTGGAAGGAGCCATTCATTTTGCTATCAATTCTGGGCTTTACAAGAAATGTGTTCCCTACAAAAAAGCGGTGGAGCAAGGCCTCTCTTGTCCTTCAAACGGCCCTCAGCGTATTGTAACCAATACTTTACATTTTTTTGAGAGACAATCCGTCGTCCCAACCGATAACCTATCTAAAAATGTGTATTTTTAGTACCACCTATAGCAAAGTGATGGCTTTGCGTAACCGATATAAACTCAAGCTAATGACCTATAAGAAAGTATGTCTTACCCTTAAACCAATTGCATATACCATGTATAGATCCCTAATTTTTCTATTTATTTTTCTCATTCATCATTTTTCACTTTTGGCCCAGCAGAAAGGCCATATTGACGGCCGTGTAACCGACAGTGGATCTAAGGCCATTCCACACGCTACCGTGTACATCTTAAACAGCAACCGCAGCACAATGAGCAACGTAAATGGTGATTTTCACTTCGACCTGCTAAACCCCGGTATATACAGTATCCGGGTATCTGCCGTAGGATATGCTACTCAAATCAAAGAAATCAATACAAATGAAGTCGGTACCTTGCACATAACGTTGCCAATTTCGGACACACAGTTGGAAGATGTCATCGTATCGGCCCAAAAGCGTGACGAATCGCTACAAAAGCTACCGTTCAGCATTTCGGCCTTCTCGGCCAAGGATGTGCAAGCGTACCGTTTATGGAATATTCGGGACCTAACAGCCCTAGTCCCCAACCTATATAGTGCAAACCCTGGCGATGACCGCAACGTCACGGCGATACGGGGAATCACCTCAACATCGTACGACCCGGCGGTGGCAACTTACATCGATGGGGTCAACCAGTTCAATCTGGACACCTATATTCCTCAGCTATTCGACATCGAGCGGATAGAGGTACTCCGTGGACCTCAGGGCACATTATATGGTCGAAATGCGATGGGTGGAGCCATCAACATCATCACCAAAGCACCAAGTAACGAGGCGAGTGGAACAATGGAGGTGAATGTGGGCAACTATGGTCAACAGCGGTACAACATAGCGTGGAGACAGCCTTTGGTCAAGGATAAATTGTTCTTGGGCGTGGCGGGTATGTACAGTCGCCAGGCCGGATTTTTCATCAACGACTTTACCGGTGATCGTCACGATAAGCAAAATAGTATTGCAGGCAATTATTACCTAAAATATATCGTATCACCTCAATGGACCATTACCGCCAATGTCAAGCATCGTAATGGCCGCAACCATGGCCCATTCACCCTCTTGGGTAGCTTAGCGGATTTTGCCACTGACCCCTACCGCCTCAACCAGAATGCGACCACAAAGATGTTGGACAATAGCTTTAACAGCTCACTGTCCATAAATTATGCAGGACAGCACATCAACTTCAGTTCGCAGACGGCATGGCAATCCAACCATCGCTACTACGACCAGCCGATAGATGGTGATTTTTCACCAATTGATGGCGTGACAATCAAGAACAATTATGGACGGGATTGGAACAATGTAAAGGTATGGACACAGGAATTTAAATTTAGCTCACCTGCGCATGTCCAATCTGCTTTGAACTGGACAGCGGGGGCCTACCTCTTCCATCAGGACGTGCCAAACAAACAGGCCACTCATTTTGGAGAACAGGCCGATCTAATGGGGTCACCTGAAAAGAATTTTTCAATCATTACCACAGCTAATGGCAAGGCGCTGGGTGCTGCACTCTTCGGACAACTGAGCTATGCGCTCACCGACCGACTGGCTTTGACGGCAGGCTTACGCTACGATTATGAACATAAAGAACAACGCGTGCTAGGTGAATACCAGCTAGACAGTGATTCGGAACCTGTATTCGAAACCCAACCCGACACCAGTGCATCGGCCAGTTTTAAGGCCTTCTCACCCAAAGTAAGTATCCATTACGAACTTTCGGATGTGCATATGCTATACGGGAGCTACAGCCGAGGTTACCGCTCGGGAGGATTTACATCCTTATCGTCGGATCCTTCACAACCGCCGCTACATAAGTTCAAGCCGGAATATAGCAATAACTATGAAATCGGCATCAAAAACCAATTTATGGACAATCGCTTGCGGTTGAATATGGCAATCTTCTATACCACCGTGACGGATGTACAAGTACCTACGCTAGTATTGCCCGATGCTATGACGATAACTCGCAATACGGGCAATTTACACAGCCGAGGGGTGGAATTGGAACTAGCCTTTAACCCTATCAAGGACTTAACTTTCAGCAATAATCTAGGCTATACAGATGCCAAATACAAAGCACTCAAAATAGCACAGCAAGGGGCAGAAGTTGACCTAAATGGCAATCGGCAACTGTATACTCCTCAAATGACGAACACCTTCACCGGGCAGTACAGCTATACGTTGGTGAAGCAAAAAAACATAAAACTAACGGGCCGAGGTGAATGGTTGGCCCTGGGCAAACAATACTTTGACCTATCCAATACCATCAGCCAATCGGGCTACAGCTTGTTCAATGCCCAGCTAGGGGTAAGCTGTCCACATATAGGAATATCGGTCTGGGGAAGAAATCTGGGTGGTAAAAAGTATATCGCCTACGCGTATGATTTCGGCGCCGTGCGGACGGGTGACCCGAAAACCTATGGTGTGACGTTAACGGGTAGATTTTAAATAATATCAGATGAAAATTTTCAATAGTATATGGGGTCTTCTTTTTGTGGTATGTGCTTGGCTGCAATACAACGACCCGGATCCTTTGCTATGGATACTTCTTTATCTATGGGTGGCTTTACTCTGCTTTGGTGCAGCTGCAAACCGCTTTAACAATGGACTCGCCCTGTTGACGATCGTGGTATATTCGGGCTATGCGATATTCAAGATGGTACATCAAGATGGGGTACTGGATTGGATTTATGATCATCAGGCCGAAAATATAGCGGGGCAAATGAAGGCCGAAAAACCGTGGATAGAAGAGACACGTGAATTCTTTGGGCTGCTGATTGCTATCGTGGCCTTAGCGATAAACTTAATCTATTATCGAAAACCAAAACAACCAGAAAAAAATTAGCATCTCGACGGTAGTACATAGCAAACTTCTACCCGAGTATCCTATTATAAACATAGATAAAAATTAAATTATGACAAAACGATCACCCGATATCAACCGTTGGGTTCCTATCCTTCGGAGCCGATTTTGGGGTTTTGACGGAATCAAACTGCAATTCGTATTACTGATGGGTATAATCGCTACCTGCATAACAAGTTGTTCATTTTTTGAATCCGACAAACTCGAGCTTCACAAAGGGGCGCATATCATCTTGATTGGCAACAACCTAGGATCACGGATGTTGAACTATGGGCATTTGGAAACAGAGCTTCAACTCCGATATCCAGACAGTACCCTCTACATTCGTAATTTGAGCGATGGCGGCAATACTCCCGGATTCAGACCCAATGCTGGCGTACCTTCTCCATGGGCCTTCCCCGGTGCCGAAAAATTTTACGAGGGGACGGAACTGGCGAATGATGCCAACGCAAAAGGTTTTTTCGAAACACCCGATCAATGGATCACGCGTCATAAAGCAGATATCATCATTGCCTTCTTTGGCTTCGACGAATCCTATAGGGGGAAGGCAGGTTTGGAAAATTACAAAGCCGAGTTGGATGCTTTTATCAAACATACCTTAGCTCAAAAGTATAACGGTACTGCTGCTCCCCAACTGGCGCTGGTCTCTCCTATCGCGTTTGAGGACCTCTCAAAAGAACGGGACCTGCCCAGCGGGAAGGTCGAGAATGAAAATATAGCCCTATATGCCGATGCCATGGAGGAGGTCGCTAAAGCAAATAAGGTAGTTTTTGTAGATGTATTCTCCAAGACCAAGAAATGGTTCAACGGTGCAGATGAACCCTTGACTATAGACGGGGTACAGCTTTCAGAGGCAGGTTATGCCAAATTGGCCCCAACGCTGGCAGACGGACTCTTTGGAAAGGCTCCTGCCATCGCTGAAGCGCATCGTACATTGGTACACGCTGCTGTACAGGAAAAAAACTGGATGTGGCACAACGACTATAAGATGCCGAATGGAGTCCATGTCTTTGGACAACGATATGAGCCATTTGGTCCTGATAACTTTCCATCGGAAATTATCAAACTACGTGAGCTGACGGCTATTCGCGATACTGCGATCTGGAAGGCGACAAAGGGGGAAAAGATGGATTTGACGGCGGCCGATAAAAACACAACGCAGCTGCCCGAAATCAAAACAAACTATACCAACAACGGTAAAAATGGCTCTCCGAAATATCTGTATGGCGAAGAAGCGCTTGATAAGTTCAAAATAGCTCCAGGTTATAAAATAGAGCTATTTGCTTCGGAGCAAGAGTTTCCAGATCTGGAAAAACCGGTGCAAATGACCTTCGATAACAAAGGGCGGCTATGGGTGGCGGTGATGCCCACCTACCCCCAATGGAAGCCAGGAGACCCCAAACCAAACGATAAGCTGATTATCTTGGAGGATACCGATCAGGATGGCAAGGCAGACAAGCAGACTATTTTTGCCGATGGCCTACAGCTACCGCTGGGATTTGAATTATCGGCCGAAGGGGTATATCTTTCACAAGGTACGGATATGATCCTGCTCACTGATACAGACGGTGACGACAAAGCCGATAAACGGGAAATCCTATTGAGCGGCTTTGACGATCATGACACACACCATGCTCACCACGCCTACACCTATGACCCTACGGGCGGCATATATATGGGGCAAGGTGTCTTCCTATTGACAGATGTAGAGACCGCCTATGGTACAGTACGTGCTACGGGAGGGGGGTTCTATCGATACGACCCTAAAAGACGTAAACTGGACTTTATTGCACAGTTGAATGTACCCAATCCCTGGGGTATTACCTTTGACGGGTGGGGACAGGATTTCTATGCCGAGACCTCAGGTCCTGCCGTGAGCTGGATGTTGCCAGGATCGGTCAAACCAACATATGCCAAATTTATACAAAGACCTAAAGACCTGATCGAAGATGCGCATAAAGTGCGACCTACCTCAGGGCTTGAGATTGTCTCCAGCCGGCACTTCCCTGATGAAGTACAGGGTGATATTTTGATCAATAACACAATTGGATTCTTGGGTACAAAACAACATGTATTGGAAGATGATGGCTCGGGGTACAAAAGTCGCCATCGACAGGACCTGCTGCAATCATCGGATATGAACTTCCGACCAGTAGATCTGGAATTTGCACCGGATGGATCACTTTTTGTCATTGACTGGCATAATGTACTGATCGGCCATATGCAGCACAACCAACGGGATCCGATGCGGGATCACACGCATGGACGTATCTACCGTGTGACCTACCCTAGCCGTCCGTTGGTACAACCTTCCAAAATTGCGGGAGAGCCTATAGCTGTGTTGTTGGAAAACCTCAAACTACCGGAATACCGTACCCGCTACCGCACACGTCGTGAACTACGGGACAGAAAGACCGAAGAAGTGCTGGCGCATGTCAAGACCTGGGTAGCCAAACTCGATAAGCAGGATCCTAAGCTGGAACACCATCAATTGGAAGCCCTTTGGGTGACAGCAGGGACGGGCAAAGTGGATCAACAGTTATTACAGCAATTGCTAAAAGCCAAGGATTATCATGTACGATCGGCAGCTGTACGCATACTCCGAAATGAGGGGAGCCATATCGCCAACCAGGCCGAGTTGCTTCGCCAAATGGCAGGAGATACCCACCCGCGAGTACGCCTGGAGGCTATCGTAGCAGCCTCTTGGCTTCCGAAAGAAGGGGGGCTACCCGTGATTACCGAAGCAGGTAAAAGTCCGCTAGATGATTGGATGAAGCCACCGTATGAATGGACCTTAGCCCGTTTCAAAGGCAAAGAGGACGTGAAAGTGGACGAAAAAGAAGTCGCCATCCCCAAAGGCATCAACAAAGCGACCTTCTTGGCTGGAAAGGCAGTGTATTTGCGTGAGGGGCTATGCGTCACCTGCCATCAAGAAAATGGAAAAGGACTTGAAGTATCCGGTTTCCCACCATTAACACCGAATGAATGGATTGCCGGAGATGAAGACCGACTAATCAAACTGGTACTAAAAGGTCTGCAAGGCCCCATGGAAGTAAATGGTAAAAAATATCCCGGCCAAGTACCGATGATGTCTTTTGGACGGATGTTGAAAGATGACGAAATAGCGGCCGTATTGACTTATGTCCGTAATTCCTTTGGCAATACATCGTCGGCGATTTCAGTAGAAAAAGTCAAGGCTATACGACAGGCCACAAACAATAAAGAGGGATTTTATACCGTTGATGAACTACTGAAGGAACATCCGCTCAAGAAATAACCAATATAACACCCATATACAAAAAGACATGCAAATATTACATCTCAAGAGAATCATTGGCCTAATGCTTATCGGGACTATGTTTTCCTGCGGGGCCAGCCCGAAACAACAGAGCACGACCGATGTGGACAAAAAACCATTGGTCGTATTCGTCACGGGCGACCACGAGTATAGTAGCGAGGCTACAATGCCTATCCTTGCAGCGGAATTAGAGAAGAACTACAATATGCGGGCCGTGGTGCTAAAATCGGCCCCTGACCACAATTCCGAAGAGAACATCCCTGGGCTGGAGATACTGAAAGATGCGGACCTAGTGGTGTTCTATCTGCGCTGGAGAAGGCTACCGAAAGACCAGTTGAAGCCTATTGACGATTATCTCAAATCGGGTAAACCTGTCATAGGCTTCAGGACGACCACGCACGGCTTCAACTTTCCGGCTGGGCATCCATCCGAAAGCTGGAATGCGTTTGGTGAATTTGCATTTGGAACTCCTCCGGGCTGGGGTAAATCGGGACATACACATTACGGCCATAATTCCAGTACGGATGTATCGGTAATCGAGGCCCAAAAATCAAATCCTATCTTAACGGGCGTACCAACGGCTTTCCATGTGCGATCATGGCTGTACCATATGGTACCGGACTTTCCTCCAAAAGGAGCTACAGCTTTGTTGATGGGTAAAGCAGTGGATCCGGACAAAGCGGCGGTGGACAACCCTGTTGCTTGGACCTGGAAGACAAATTGGGGCGGCAAGAGCTTCTTCACTACACTTGGACATCCCGATGATTTTAAAGAAGAAGGTCTACAAAGATTGGTCATCAATGCCATTCACTGGACATTGGACAAGGATGTGCCAAAACAATGGGCCGGAAAGATGAGCATCAACGTACCTTACCGTCAATAGTCATTAGAAAACCCGATAAATAACATAATATATGGAATTATCAATTCACAATTGGATGCGCGCAGAAACATTGGAGACGACCATCCGAAGGATAGCTGGACTCGGTTATACCAAATTAGAGATTGCGGGAACCCCCGAACAATACGATACAAAACAGGTACGGCAACTGCTTCGACAATACAACATATCGTGCTGGGGATCGGTGACATTGATGCTCGGCGAGCGCAACCTACTGGCCAAAGATGAAGCCCAACGGGCTCGATCGGTGCAATATGTTAAAGACGTAGTGCGCATGGTCAAAGAACTGGAGGGCACCATGGTATCGATAGTACCTGGCACAGTGGGCAAGATTGTTGCTGAAGCACGTCCGGAGGAAGAGTGGCAATGGGCGGTAGATTCTCTAAAAGAGATTTATGACTATGCTGAAGAATCGGATATCTTACTAGGGATAGAACCTATTAATCGCTTCGAGACCTATTTCATCAATCGAGGTGACCAAGCTTTGGTATTGGCAGAAGCTGTAGGCCCCAAATGTGGCGTGTGCTTAGACTCCTTCCATATGAACATGGAAGAGTCGGATATCTACGAAGCTATTCGAAGAACAAAGGGCCGACTGGTGGGATTCCATGTGGCCGACAATAATCGTATGGCACCGGGAATGGGTCATCTGGATTGGGCGCGGATAGTGAATACGCTTCGCGAAGTCGGTTATGATGAGGTGCTATCGGTAGAATTTTGCTCACCATTGGACCGCACACCGGCAAATCCCTATCCTAATTCATTGGATGAAAATCCCCAAAACTTGTCACCCGAGCAACGCAAGTTTTTGGAAGACCATGGTAGTACAGCGGTCACGGAAGAATTCTATACGATGCTGACTCGTAAGTCCTATGAAACCTTATCAACCTTATTGTAGTACAGATATATAGGACAGACTAAATAATTATATAGAGATGAAAATAACAAATGTAGAAGCATATTGGTTACAGTGTCCCATTGCCGAAGCCAAACAACATATCTCGGACTACGGATTACTGACCCACTTTGACATGACCCTAGTGGTCATCACAACCGACAGTGGCCTGCAGGGCTATGGCGAGGCAAAAGCGGCCGTAGGGTCCTCAGGTGGTTGCGCCGCTATTGTAAGCTGCATCGAGAACGACCTAAAACCATTACTGATTGGAAAAGATGCGCGCTACATCACCCGTATCTGGGAAGAGTTGTACAATGGCACACGTGATCACTATGCGCTGTCTCGAGGTCGCAAGTTTCCGATTTTGGGTCGCCGAGGATTGACTATATCCGCCCTAAGTGGTGTAGACACCGCTTTATGGGATTTAAAGGGCAAAGCCTTACAGATACCGGTGGTCGAACTACTGGGTGGCGCCTGTCGTGATCGCATGGAGGCCTATGCTAGTGGCGGTTGGGCGGATGTGGACCATATTGGTGAGCAATTGAATGGATATGTAGCTAAAGGCTTCAAGGGTGTAAAAATGCGGGTAGGTGTCATGGACAAAACCGTTGAACAAAGTATCGCACGGGTAAAGGCGGCAAGGAAGGCCTTGGGGCCCGATATCAAATTGATGGCAGATGCACATGGAACATTCAGCGTACCAGAAGCTAAGTATTTCTGTCGTGGTGTAGAAGACTGTCACCTCTACTGGTTTGAGGAACCCATTAATCCGGACAACAAACAGGGTACTGCCGAGGTGAGGGCCATGACCACGATTCCGATTGCGGCAGGAGAAAGTGAATTTACCGCATTTGATATTCGCGATCTGATGGACGTACGTGCCCTGGACGTCGTACAGCCTGATTCGGCCATTATTGGAGGAATCTCGGAGGCGGTGCGGGTAGCCCATCTGGCGAATACACAGCAGATTGAATTGGCACCACATTGCTGGGGATCAGCATTTTCATTCATGGCAGGCGTGAATGTAGCCTTCGCTTCTCCTTCGGCGACGGTCATCGAATTTTCATTGGGCGGCAACCCGATGATGTATGACCTAGTAAAAGAGCAGATAAGTGTTACTGATGGCTATTTGGATGCCCCTACCGCACCCGGACTTGGCCTCACCCCCAACTGGGATTTCATACAGGAATTCAAACAAAAAATCAACTAATATGGCACGTGTACTCCGTATCAATCACGTCACCGTGATTGTCGACAATCTCGAAAAAGCAACCCAATTCTACGAACAGGAATTGGGCTTGGAGCCTCTCTCGGCTTTCCGATTCGACTATCCCGTTATGTTCTTCCGTGTCAATGCCGAACAGCAATTGCATATCTCCGAATGGGAAGATACTCCTTCTTTCCGGGGTCATATCTGCTTTGTGGCGGATGACTTCAACGCTATATTTTTTCGGATGAAAGAGCTGAATGCTATTGACATCAAGCCTTGGGGCAAGGTAAGGCAGCTGCCCGATGGGGCCATGCAAATGTTTTTGCGTGACCCTAGCGGCAATCTATTGGAAATATCTTCTAGCCCAGATGCCGAAATAGACCCACAAATCTTCAAAGACGAGCTGTACGGAGAAGGACTGTATGTATCCAATCGGAATGACTTTAGGGGCAACAAATCGGATGATGCCACGCTATATCATAAATAGCATATGAAGAAGACTGTTTTATTGTTGGAAACCATTGCCGACGAAGCCATGGCTCTACTGATGGATCGGACAAACGTAGTTGTTGGATATGATCAGAGACGCCTTCAAGATACCGCAGCATATGAACATGTACACGCGATCATCACAAGAGGCAAGGGTCAAGTAGACCAGACCTTGATACGGGCTTGTCCTAATTTGGAAGTCATCGCCCGATGTGGCGTGGGTTTGGACAATGTCGATGTGGCGACAGCGACAGCTCGAGGGATTAAAGTAGTGAACACTCCTGGTGCAAATGCAGGGACCGTGGCCGAGCATACCCTGTCTTTGATGTTGATGTCTATCCGCGACCTATACCGCACAATAGAGCAAGTCAAGCAGGGCAATTGGGCTTGGCGAAACGTGTATAATGGTGACGAGCTGACGGGCAAGACATTAGGAATTCTGGGCATGGGCAATATCGGTAAGCGAGTGGCCCGTCTAGCCGAAGCATTTGAGATGCGGGTAATCTATTGGAACCGTAGTAAACAGGATGTGTCCTACCCCTATTTGCCCTTGGAGGAGGTATTGAGCCAAGCAGATATCGTAAGCCTACACCTCCCCTATACCCCAGGTGATGCTCCCTTAATCGGTGTGGACGAGCTGACCTTAATGAAACCTGCGGCACGTTTGATCAATACCGCCCGCGGAGCACTAATCGACCATGAGGCGCTTTTGAATGCATTACATACCCAGCAATTGTCTGGATTTGCAGCTGACGTATTGCCCGACTTGACTCCAGCTATCAGGAATGCCTTAGTATCCAATTCACAGGTATTGGTAACCCCACATGCGAGCAGCCTGACTGCAACAACTTATCGTCAAATGTGCTTACTTGCTGTAGGCAATGTATTGGAAATTCTTCTGGAAGGAAAACCTGATATAAGGAGTATTTTTAATTACGAAAAACTTAGCTCTTCACCCTAAGTGAAGATTATAAGTATTGGTAAATAATCCTATCTTTATATGTTCGCGTAACCTGCAGATACTATTTTATAACAAAGGGCAATCATATATTGCCGACAGTTGTAGCCAATCACATCCTAAAATTCATAATCAAAAATAAATGACAGCTCATAAAAACAGAAAACTTGCCGTATTCGTCCTAATGCTCCTATTATCTCCATCAGTGATATTTGGAAAGATTTCCCCAAAAATATTTGAGGGTGCTACAATCCAAGTGATGCATCCCGATTTCAAAAAAATAATAGCGCCCACTGCTAAAGTCGAGCTGTTAGCAGACGGTATGCAATGGACAGAGGGTCCGGTATGGGTCAAGCAAGGAAACTATTTATTATTCAGCGATCCTAGACTCAACACGGTGTATAAATGGTCCTTGAACAATGGCTTAGAAAAGTTCCTCACGCCAGCAGGCTACCAAGGGACTGATTTCTATAGTGAGGAACCTGGAACAAATGGGCTACTGATTAATAAAGATGGGCATTTAGTAGCTTGTGACCACGGAAATAGACGGATAGTAGAGATTGATTTGGTTACCAAAGAGATGAATCCATTAAGTACACATTGGCAACAAAAACGGTTTAACTCGCCTAATGATATCTGTCAACATCAACGTGGTGACTATTTTTTTACGGATCCACCTTATGGTCTCCCAAATAGAGAGCGAGATACGATAAATAGAGAAATTCAAGCCAATGGAGTCTATCGATTAGACCGATCGGGAAAAACGACACAACTCATTTCGAATCTAACGAGACCTAATGGTATAGCCCTATCCACCCGACAAGACAAATTGTATGTAGCCATCAGTGATGGTAAAAATCCTTATATCATGGAGTATCCACTAAAGGATAATTTGGAGGTTGGAGAGGGAAGAATTTTTGTTGATTTCAAATCAAAATTTCCTACTGAACATGTAGCAGCTGATGGCATAAAGGTACATCCGGAGGGGTATGTATTTGCTGCTGCGGGCAACGGAATTATCGTCATGAATAGCAAAGGTGAATTATTAGGTCGGATCAAGCTTGGCGCCGCTACCGCCAACTGCAATTTTGGTGGAGACGGCCATCTATATATCACGGCATCGGATAAACTATTGCGTGTCCCACTCTTAAACTTGTAAGAAAAGGAACCCGCACTTATTTTAGGCGATAACAATTAAGACGATCCGGCTTTTCGTAACCGATGATAGTCAATCTTAGAGTGGTGACGGGAATCGCGAGGCAAGTTGCAAAATTTCACTTTTGTGATTGTCAAGGGCAATGAAAGGACTCGAGCCCTGATCCGTTCGAAGTCGGTGGCACCTGTGCTACATTCAATAAAAGCTACTAACGCGCCATCAATATGAAGGATGGTACCTATTTCTACACCTTGAATGCTGAGGACATAATTCTCAAATACAAATGGAGAAATCCACGCTCCTTGTTGTGGAATCAGGGTCTGGCAGCGTCCTGTCAAAAACAAATGCCCGTCCTGTAGATAACCACTATCACCAGTGCGGTGCCAATATACACCATCGATAAAGATTTTATTGGCCTTCATAGCTGCCTCATTTTTATAATAATGGGCCAATACATGGGGGCCAGAAACGACAATCTCTCCCCACTGCCCTTCTGAACATGTAATCTGATCAAAATACTGCCCCGAAATATCGAATAGCTTATCCTCGGTGATATGTATAATACGTACAGCGGTCTTGTGATAAGGAATACCCACGGCCAGTCCTTGATGGGGTTGGTAGATAATGTGCTCGGCGGCCAAAGCTGTAGCTTCTATGGAACTAATGGGCTCGGCCTCGGTAGAACCGTAAACGACCTGTACCTGTTGGTGCGGAAATGCTTGTGTAAATAAGAGCGCTTCACGCTGAAAAACAGGAGCTCCTCCGGTGAAGATAGTGTCGAGATGCGGTATTTGGATATTTTGGGAAAGTATATGCTGGGCCAACCGCTTGATAAAATAAGGAGATGCCACAATCCGGGTGACTTGATGATCCAGCAACTGCCGAACAATCAAACGGGCATCCATTTGAGTGGGTTTACTGGGCTTGAAAGCTGCGATTACCGAAGTGGAGCCTACGGCAAGGTTGATCAGCAACACAATGGGCAACACCGACATGTCTACATCTGTAGGATGGGCACTTATCTTCTCTTCTAAAGCTCGAAATTGCTCAAGCAAGAAACCATGGGTGCGGACTGCAGCTTTGGGAGCTGCGGTACTTCCCGTGGTAAGGGTGATGAGGGCTGCATCCTGCATGTGGGTAGCGACGTGGGGAGCCATGCGCTCTTTACTGTACCCTAAGCTGAGTTTAATGGGTATGCGTCGGATTCCGGCGGAGAGTAGACGAAGCAAATGTGCTTTCCAATGACCGATAAAGGCTTTACAATCGGCAACCTTACAGCAAGTATCCAAGCGCTTGCGATCAGACCATTCGTCTAAAAACACAGCGGTGGCTCCCATATAGAACAAAGCAAGTACGATTCTATACAAGGGTATCCCCATAGGAACAAAAACAAGCACACGGTCGCCTCGTACAATGCCTCTTTTCTCGAAGTAAGCCGCTGTATATCGAACATCTGCTTCCAATTGTCGATACGAAATAACCCTATCCTGCTCAATAATAGCCAACTTATCGGGATATTGGGCCGCTGCGGCCAAAAACAACTCGGTAATATTAAAGGACTTTTCCATATAACGAGTAGGTTTGGAAGGGAACACCGTGAAAATGTTGGGAAATAGGCGTAGAAGTCCCCTCTTCCTTTAAAAAGGCGTGTACGATGCGGTTAAACTGCTGTTGATGTGCTTGTTTATACACCTGTGCGGCCATGACATGCCCCAGTCCTCTATACAAAGATGCTGAATCCCGAGCAATAGTCTTAATAATCAAGGTCCTATTTTTGGCATCCAATGCATCGGCTATGCACAAAAACACCCCTACGACCTTGTCGCCATGCTCAGCAATCAACACAAAGTCTGCTTGTAAATAGTGCTTTAATGGAAGGTATTTTTCGATAAAAATAGATTCAGCGATTGGGGAATATAACAAATTGTTAGAAAAGGCTTGTGTCAGAAAAGGATAAATATGCCTTAATTCGGATTCATAGTCCTCCAAATCTAACGGTCGGATACGGACGCCTTCATCTTGGAGACGGAGGGCGTTCGCTGCGATGGTGGGATCGGCTACCTGAAGCTGATAGGATTCAGAAGAGTAATATCGAGCAATCGTTTCAAAACCACAGCGCTCCCACTGCTCGGAATAGTATGGGGGGTGTACCTTTTCCATCAGGAATGGTGCTCGATCTGAATAATCGGCAAACCGATAGTCTTCCCATGTAGAACCATTCATAGGTCCCAAAAGCATGTCCAATCCCAAACTGCTAGCGATGTCCGATAATGTACCAAACAACAGTTGGCATGCACCAATATGCTCCATGGCAGCATAGGCACCTACCAAACCAACCTTATAGTGTTGATACACAAGCTGAGGATTGATGTACAATACGGCCTTAGCCAAGGCCTGCCCATCTTCTCGGACAACTATACCGGTATGGAAATGTTCGACGGGAACGGATCCGGAAGATATAATGGTCTGGAATAAATCAAGGTCTGCCTCTTGAGGATCGAAATATTGAATCTCCATCATGCTAGTAAGGATTGGGTAAGCAAGAGTCCTAGGATAACCGAAAAGGGAATGCTAACATTGTCATAGCCATCCCTACTCACTGCTTCGGCTAATGTAGCTAGGACAGCAATAATCAAAATGGAGGCTATAGCTGGTACTGTCAACGGATGTCCCGCAAAAAAAATATAACTGCCGACTAATAGAAGGGCGCTCAACAGAAACATAGCTGAGCCCATCAGTGTCTTATGTGCTCCAGCAATAGCATATGGGCCGATAGGCCACTTGCGCCCGGCTAGGCCCGCCACTGGATCGCATACAGCCAAGACCAAGATAGGGAGATAATAATAATGATATTGATGTCCGTTGAATAAGAAGGCTAAATAACAGCCATATACAGCTACTGGATAAGCCAAGCTGCCAATGGATTTGCGCTCAACAGCATTGATAGAGGGTAGAAAACCGAAACGCAGGCTAACGACGAGTATGATAGCGAATGCAGCACACAAGATCAAAACAAGCCAATGGTTGTCCAGTAAAAGAGGAAAAAGTAAGGCCAATAATCCCGTGCCGATGTGTACCACTTTGCGGCTAATCTCGACCTTGACTTTGCACTTGTGATACAAGACCTCACCAACGGCAAATAGGACCAGATAGGCTGCGGCCAACAAAAATGTATTCAACAGACTGGTATGGCTCATCTTTGATCGACAATAAATTGGTTATAAAAAAAGCCACTATCCACAGCACTTAGCTCGTTGGACAAGGCACTCAGGTACTCTGCTTCAGCGGGAAAGATGCCGGAGACGCGACGTGGCACCATCAGATTCCAATAGGCCATGCGCCCCTCAGGATGAAGACTACGCAATAGCGCGCTAGCTGTCTGGGCAAATACTGGCTTGCTCATATACTCAAATATATTGGAAAGATTCATGGCATCAAAATTTCCAAACATGGTGGCGACCTGCTCTGCATAGCCATGTTGAATCTCCAGCCTATCAATATTGGACTTGATGGTATTAAAATGGGATTCTTGTAGATAATGGGGACGTAAATCGCCGAAAGTACCGGTAAGATTGTACCTTAAAAAAGGATTGCACTGAGCTTGCTGTTTTTGGAGATGTCGCCCGGCCTTTTTAAAGATATAATCACCCACATGCACATCTACTTCCTTGAGAAACTGTGGATCACGCCCCAAACGTCCCATGACGACTTTGCTAAAGAAAATCTTAAAGAAAAGACGCCACCGCCAAGTATTCCAATGACGCTGGTAGTGCTGCTGCTGTGCCAACTCCTCCTTGGGGGACAATAGTGCTTCGATTGCCCTATGGCTATGTATGAAGGGGAGCACGCGCTTAGCAAAGATTTGAAAATATTTTTCGAATTTCCCTTGATGGATGATGCCTTTGTCCAACAAAGAGGTGTGCGATGCCCAATAATGTCTTGCTTCGGTGCTCAACTGTTGTTTTATAGACTGGAACATATGAATTCGCTTTGCAGTGCTGGTATACCCTAAAAACGCCAAAAGATCGGGATACTCCATATATTTGATAGCGACCTTCTTGAGCTCGACGAGATAGAGTTGCACAACATTGACGTCAACAGCAACAACGAGAGCGGGATCGGCAGTCAGAAGCGAAAAACTATTATCACCGGCGGAGGCAATGGATAAAATCCTTACTTGCGGTCGAGGGGATAGACCTGCTAGTAGAATGACAGGGTCTTCCCAACAATTGGCATATCGAATAAAGTTAAAGTCTACTTCTTTTTGGATATCTGTCATAACGGGTTTAGGCTTCTTCACATATTTTTATTTCACCTGTACTGCCATCCATTTCAATGACATCACCCGACTTCAAAGTTTTCAATAACCCCGTGACACCTACAATACAGGGGATACCCATTTCTCGGGACACAATAGCGGAGTGACTCAATAGGCTCCCGCGTTCTACAATAATACCTGCGGCGCTAGGGAATAGCGTTACCCAGCCTGGATCGGTACTCGAAGTCACGAGGATATCGCCGTCCATGGTCTTGACCTCACCGGGATGTACGACAATACGCACCCTGGCTTTGATCCTTCCAGGACAGCAGCCTACGCCCTTCAACTCGCCTTCCAAAGGCTCCAGCTTACTTTTACTATAAAAATCATTGCTTTGATATACGACGCCATAGGTGGCTATGCGCTCAGAAGGTGCCTCCATATGTTCAAAATGTTCGAATTCCTCTTTGCGCACCGCAACTAGGGACTTGAGATCACGCGTGACGCTTCGTCCTTCAATATAGGCAAAAATTTCATCCTTGGTGAGAAAGAAAATATCACGTTCAAACTCGAGTATCCCCTCTTCGTAAAAACGGATACCAATATAGGTGAACAATTGGCGTACGATGCCAAATGCACGGGTACGTTCGTACCGCAGATTTTCGCGTGCACTGACCAGTTCTCGAGCCCGATTGACGGTCTTTTTGAAAAGCCATTTCTTAATAGGTTTGCGGCGCAGGGCTTTCTTCATGGTCTGCTCTGCTTGCGAACGGACCTCATCTTCCATACGATTGGAAGTTCGAGCCGAGGTGATACCCGCTTCGACATAGGACTTTAATACCTGGATGAACTTGGTAGGATCTTGTGAATAGGAAATGGTCTCCAATTTGAGCTCTCCAACACAGCGCTCACCAAAATCATCCAAGTAGGCCCGAATCTGCGACACCAATTGCTGACTTTCAGGCCTTTCATCCTGATGGAGTATGCTCCATATAGCTATCGGCTCTTCGCCTACAAAGAGATGTTTGAGGAAGGGAATCTCGCTGATGGTGGTGGCAAGAACAATACTGCGGTGTATAGGCTGCGTAGAAATGATATCAGCACTACCGCATAAAAGGTCATTGTGGATATTGGGATGCTCACCTTTGGTGTATTCGTCGCACTTCTTCTGCAATAAACCGAACCAAACCATCGCAAAAAAATCATTGAGTAAAGGAGCCTTCCATTGATTCAAAAGGGTACGCTCAAAATGCAGATAGAGCTTCATCAGCTCATTGGCATTCTTCTGTTGAAAATCCATTTGCTTATAGGTCGCAATAGTGCGGTCGAGCAGATTTTTGAACACCTTGCGTTGGTTGGGTAAGGCCCGGAAGCGCTGATACATCTTGACAGCCATGCGTAATATACTGCGCCAGGCTTGGCCAGTAGAGAGTTGGTAGCTCTTGGGGACGTCAAAGGTCTCCTTGACTCCCATCATATTC
Source organism: Sphingobacteriaceae bacterium DW12 (assembly GCA_000783305.1). Taxonomy (GTDB): domain Bacteria; phylum Bacteroidota; class Bacteroidia; order Sphingobacteriales; family Sphingobacteriaceae; genus Sphingobacterium. The sequence continues at coordinate 865,792 of JROE01000002.1, forward strand.
TCCATAAAACGAGCATTGAGACTATATCCAGGCAGCATGGCCAACATGTGGTACCAGGTTTTGAGATTGTAGTATACACGGCCATTGATTAACCCTAAGGTATTGGCAAATACGCGTTCATGTCTACGGATAGTAGCATCATCTACTCCCAAGAAGGAGCAGAACATTTTGTAGGCGCCTTCGTAAGACTGGCTGATAAAAGAGAAAGTCAAGGGAGTGGTAACACCGGGATAAGATTCTACAATATTGCTATTGTCCCAGACTACATAGTCTCCTGAGCTATCAGGTGTGTGCGCGAGTGTCGTGATGGGCCGTGTCTGTAGGATATAAAGCTGATCGTCCTTGACGGCAAACTCTACATCTTGAAAGGTGACAAAGTGCGCACGCAGATCGTCCAAAAGGGCATCTAGCTTTAATATAATGTCATCGGAAATGGCTTGATCATGCTGATGTATTCGGGGTATCTCCACCTTGATGGTTCCCCTCTTTGTGTCAGGTGCAATAACATATTTTTCCTTTTTTCGGACCACCTCTCGATCGATTTTATGCTTCTGTACGATATAGTTATCTGCATCCAATGCACCTGATACCAGCCCCTCACCTACACCAAAAACACCTGCGATCAACTTCTCTTTGCGGTTGCCTGAAACTGGGTTGACGCCAAAAGCTACACCAGAGGAGTCGGCATCAACCATCTGTTGGACTATGACGCCTATTCCAAATATGGGCCCGAGATTATTGGCCGATCGATAAGCCAGCACACGCTCGGCATAAAGGGATCGCCAGACATCTTTGATGCGAGCTAAGATATCTTCCTTACACACGTATAAGTATGATTCAAACTGTCCTGCAAAGGAATGCTTTGTCCCGTCTTCATCCAAGGCTGATGATCTCACAGCAAAGTAGGCGGTATCTCCAAAATATGTTTCAATCTCTTTAAGAAAATAGGTGGGGAATCGATAGGTATCAATGGCATACAACATATCCTGTGTATGCTCTATGGAAGAAAGATCTTTAAATACCTCCGCAAGATAATCTGCTGGCAATACCATCCATTTGGGAACGGGAAGACCTAATTGAGTCAGCTTAAATAGATTTTTGGCTTTCCCGCCAATGGCAGGATTTTTTATATATTGGTGTTGATAGTCTCTAATAAACATCTTTAATAATAAAGCTTTTCAAATGTAATGACAACTTCATAAATAGGAGCTCCCTAATTCAGATAGTATATAAACGCATATACTGGTCCAAACGCGTCAAAGTACATGTCAAATTTCCGTCCACAATTGTTCTAACATGGGTACTCCTCCCAAAATGAGGTACATTGCGATGGTCCAAATGGCGGATGCTACTTCAATGGCTTTGGCTGCCCCCCTAGTCTGGGACTTTAGGAAAAGTGCTGCAGGAATACAACAGACCATGAAAATGATGCCCAAACTCAAATAGGCTAACCCGCCGTGACCAGCATAATAGGAAGCGGCTATGGTCAGGGATAGGGTAATGGCGAGCACAAGTACCCAACTGTATACGGACCGGTGAGGCCCTAACATCGCAGAATAGGTCAATACGCCTTCTTTTTCATCGTGTGGAGCACGTATCTTACGTCCGATTTCCAATACAATGCCATTCATATAGGACACCGCAAAGAAGTAAAGCAACCCTAGGGGTGCAGCAACATCAGCGAGCAACCAATCGAGCCCACTGGCATAGATATCAATGAGTGGAATGATGAACATATGAGAAGTAACATACCAAAATTGATGCTTTTTCAACCATTCGGGTATGAAAAATTCCTTTCCCATCAAACACAGGTAGATAATGACCGCTGCATACAACAGCAGCATCTTAGGAAAGAACAGCAGATTGAGTACAAGCTGCAGCATTACGATACCAATACCTACCTTCTTTAGCTCGGATAAGGACACGAGCCCTCTAGGGACGGGCAGCTCCCGTCTGTATCGGGCATCGTCCTCGGCATCCTTAAATTCGTCAAAAATGCGAACCAACAAAAACAAGGAAACGGTCGTGAAGATACCGACGAGAAAAGTCTTGGTATCGACGAACCCTTCAGCCCCTCTGCATATACGGCTGTATGCTATTGCAGAAAAACTGAATGCTGCAACGAGAAAACCATGCCCAAGCAGTGGAAAACGTTCCTTTTGATAGATCCAGAGACGTTTCCAAAACGAAGCATTGTTTTCTACTGGGTTACTAAATTCATTCATATGCTTGCTATAATCGCCATCCATGAATCTTCTATTTTTTACGTCCGAATTTCTGATGGGCTTGTGTAAAGTGACCAGCCGATAAAGCTGCTGCAATGGATAATTCGCCTGCTAATACTAACGCACCACATATTTCCGCATATTTGCGCGCTTTACCTTGACCATAACAATCCATCAATTCTAGACATTCGCGCTGTGTAGGAAGATGGGTGCCCCCTCCTACGGTGCCAACAATCAGATTGGGCAGGGTGACACTGGCATACAAAGATCCATCTTTATTCATTTCCATACGGGTGATACCAGTTGCAGCTTCGGCCACGCAAGCTACATCTTGACCAGTAGCCAAAAATAATGCGGCAAGTCCATTGGCATAATGACCATGGGCGCCAATTGCGCCACTCTGTATGACCCCTACTGTGGAAGAACGCCAATATTCGGCCATCAATTCGGGTGTGGTCTTCAATACTTTATGGACAATCTCCTCGGATATGACAATTTCAGCAGTTACCTTCTTGCCGCGGACATTGGTAAAAGAAAGTGCCGTTGCCTTCTTGTCACCAGAGTAGTTGCCTTCAATAAACCAAAGCTTAGGTTTGGTGGGACACTCCTGTACCACATACTGGCAGACAGCATCTGTACAGATAGTCACCATATTCTGACCAGCAGCATCACCTGTATGGTACTCCATGGTGACGATAAGATGATTGCCTTCAATCTGTATCTTGATATCCATCAACTTGGCAAAGCGACTTGTCTGACTAACGATATCTTTTAACTTGTCCACTTGTGGAAGCAACCAAGCGACAAAGAGGCCGAGATCGGCCACATTCTCGAACTTGAATACAGGGCTTCGTTGAACACCTTCCATCAGACAGATAGAAGTGGCCCCGCCTGCTAAATAACAAGCCTTGGCTCCCCGGTGATAGGACGCAACAAGAGCTCCTTCACTGGTGGCCAAAGGCACATAAAAGTCCCCTTGAGCCGATGAGCCGATGACGCGAAGAGGTCCAATGATGCCGGTAGGGATTTGGCTCATGCCGATAAAATTCTCTATGTTACCATCCAACATACCCCACTCCTCAATAGCGATACCCTCCGTCAATTGCGGTAAGGTATTCCCGGTCTTTCGGAGCAAGAACTCTTTTCGTTTCTGGATGCCTTCGGCAGTGACTTGAGGTTCGAATGGCAACACTTCTTCATCGGCGAGAAATACCAATTGTTTTGCACGTATGCTCTCAATAATCTTTTCCATCTGCCTTACCGTATTGATAATATACAGTGCTGTACTTGCCTTCTCTAGTGATGATGCCATTTAAATAAATTAGATATGTCTAAAACTAGATAAATTTGCCTTTATGTGCAATACAAAAGACAACTATTAGTCACCTTTGATTATAGAAGGATGGGAGAAAAGCAATTTTTGGCTGTTGCGGAAACCTGATTTTTTGAAATACATCTCCCAATGGAGGAATATGAGTATCACGGGCTTAAAAAATGAAAACGAGAGTGGAATCTTGGATTGCGTCAACTCTCTCTATTGGGTAGCATTCTCCATCTCTTTCTCTTCCTTCCACATCGTATGAGGATTGTGCTTAAAACTCTTGATGAGATAGTAGGTGGACCCTATGAATGGAAAGACAAGCATGACAAGAAAATACAGTAGGCGCTCATTTTTGCCTAATTGCTCGCGAAAGGTCAATCTATAGAGTGCTATAAATTGTAGAACAAAATTAGTGATAATCAACAATTGCCAAATGGAAAATAAGCCTGATAACTCCATATCAATCGATTTAATGAAACAAAAATACAAAATAAATCACTATATGGTGACATTATGGAAATATTTTTATTTCTATGACATTTATCATACTAAAGTTGAGCACAAATCTTGCTAACGGCATTTACTTATCTTTGGAAATTGGAGATATTGACAAGATGAAAATTATTTTGACCATCGGCTACGAGTCGGAGCTAGATAAGCTATACTGCCGAATCTTTTAAAATACAAAGCCCCGCTCCTGTACTTCCAATGAAAGATGAGGAGCGGGGCCGTGATATATGTGGAATCAGACTTATTTTAAAAGCGAGCAGCTTCGTTAAATAAAGTCCATCCAGTTAGAATCTTGTTGGTATTCTACTATTGGCTTTGCATTATTATAGTCCAAAAAGTCAGATAGTAATTTTTTGACATCCATTTCCATATGTTTGGTACAATTGTCCAATAAATCTTTGCGGAAACCTTTGTCGGTCATGACGTCTACATATTGAAGACATACCAATCGAGCAATAATCTTACCCAATACAACCATTTGGCGTTGAACCAGTCCATCAACAACGGTAAAGTCCAAATGCTTTTTAAACAATGGGGTCACTCTATTGGCGTAAGCTGTCGTTAGCATGAAATTCGCCAAATTGCTCTCTTTGCTTTTCTTCATCTGTTTAATGACAATCTCAGCAATCTGCGTGTATAGCATTTCGTTAGAACCTTCAAAAATCTGGAAGGGTCTACTATCTACAATACCTCTACCGGCAACATGATCAATTTTATAACCGCTAGAACCGGACAACTGCACACAAATCTGTGCTGACTCTTGCATGAGGTCAGTAACCAGGGCTTTCATGCTATTGGCTTCCAACCCTTCTCCAGAAAGATCATTTTCAATGCCGCTCATTGTTGAACTATGAGCACACATTCCTGAACATAGGCTATAAGAAGACTGTATACGAGATAATTGGTATTGAACAGAATCCAGATTAAGCAATTGTTGGCCGCCTACTTTACGATTGATACAGTGTGACATGGCTTCATCTAACATACGTTGTATGAACCCCATTCCCATACCCGGAAACTGTAAACGACTCCTATGCAAGATATCTAGCATCATTTTGATGCCCGTACTTTTCTGAAGTAATTTTTGATTACGTGGCACTGTCAAATCAATCGTGTTCAAACCGTAAGGAATCATGTACAATCCGAGGTTGTTGAAATAATTTTCAACTTGGATTTGTTGTTCTTTCTTACTGTTGTCGGTAACGAAAAATTCGACATCACGAGCCAAATCACCACTGACCAACTTTTTACGAGCGGCTATGATCCAAAAATCAGCCATACCAGTAAGACCTTGCCAATGCTTCTGACCTTCCAATTGATAGTCATGCTCTTGCTCGACATACTGAGTACGCATATTCAAAGCGTCACTTCCAAAATCGGGCTCGGTAATCATCAATCCTCCCATAGCTTGGTGATTGATAAATCTGTCGAAGATGGGATTCTGTATTTCAGGATTTCCATATTTGGCCAATGGCTCCAAAAATAGAGCAATATTGATTCCGAAAGTCAAGGACAAGGGTAGTGACTCGTAAGAAGCTGCTGAAAGAATTCCGAGACATTCTTTTACCTGGGCCCCACGTCCTCCAAATTCTTCTGGAATAGCTACGGATAGCGGTTTTAACTCCATAATCTTATTCCAAACCTCATCTGGCAACCCTCTACTGATGCTCAGTTCGTTAATATTGGATTCATAATGGAATAAATCATGTAATCGTTTCCCAAACCGATCTATAAATGCGCTATAGCTCTCCTTCATGTATTTGCTAATTTACTATGTATTGTGAAGTTATGTATTGCAGTAAATATAAGACAATATTCCTCTTTCTCCCTTATTCTACCTCGAATTAGTCAATAAATGATGCATTTCAACCTCAAAAAGGCGCTAAAGTAAAGTTAAATCCGCAAGATCCCAAAGAAAATCAGCATTTATAAGTATATGCATGGATATGGAATATGTCTACCTACGCCCATGTTAATGCATAGAAGTACTCGGAATCAGGAAGTTCACACCCGTCTGTACTGCAGTACCTGCAAATCTATTTTTAGCTCCAAAATTCTGCGTGACCCTCAACATCAGGCCCACGCGCATCGGTTTCAACCAATATGATCCAAATGCACCTATTCCAGCAATACGATCGGAGGCAAACCCTCCATTGGTACCTTTGTCATCACTGACCTGTGTCAAATAATGTCCAAATACCCCTATTTCATCACCTCTTTTATCCAACAAATAAGACCCACCAATATCTACGGAAAAGTGGCTTCCTTCTTTAAAATCAGTATCTTTTTGCCATTGGTTGACCTCCAACGTCGTCGCAACACTGAGGCTTACTTTTGGAATAGGCTTCATTTTTGCGGCGACACGCATATTATGGGACCAGTAACCATGTCCTCCATTATCTAAATCATGTGGTTTATAGCGTCCTGTGGGTGCCCAAACTCCATAATTGACAGCATAACTAAACTTACCCTTGGTCCAGGATAACCATACCGGCTGAATATACATATCACCAATACCAAGACTTTTGTTCGTAAATACATAGTTACCAGACCCGGTCTGGCTACCGTAATAATCCAAAGCAATGTTAGCCGTAGGGCTATTCAGGGTGGGGATAATCATCATCCCCCAGTCTGCGCCCAGGATCTTGCCTTTACCACCATAAATAGCCATAAGAATAAAAGAATGGGTCTTGACATTCTGCTTTATATTCAGTTCGGTCGGGTTGTCTGGAGCTGGATTTATTAATTGGTCCGAACGATCCCCGGCTGCATTGTAATAATTCATATCAGCGAAGCCATACCATACGGGGATAATCCACCCTGGATGTGGAGCAAAATAGTCATTAGGGTTAAGTGAAGAACCTGTATAATGACCTTGCGCAAATAGCTGCGAGTTGCATAATAAAGCAACTATAAAGAAATATATTTTTTTCATCTGTAAATATTTTTTTGATGAGTCTGTGATCGTTAATATTCGAAGTCACCTTGTATTATAAACTGGAGATTTTAAATATGGATCGTTTTTCATTGGATTACATTTAGTTACGAAGATAGACCCTCTTACCTTCTTTGATCGTCTCCAATACTTTAATATCCCTCATTTTTAAAGGGTCGATAGTGAGGGGATTCTGATCTAAAACAACAAGATCGGCAAACTTACCGGCCTTGAGTGACCCTTTGGAATCTTCTTCATGATACTGATATGCGGCATTGATGGTAATGGCCTTAAGCGCATTCATTGGGCTTATTCGTTCATCTGGTCCGAGAATTCGACCGGAGCGAGTCTTCCGATTAACTGCTGAATACATAGCCGTAATCAAATCTGGCGGAGTGACTGGAGAATCGTGATGCATAGTAAACATGATACCTGCCTTGATTGCAGATTGCGCAGGGCTTATAAAGGCAGCACGCTCTGGTCCAAACACACTCGAGTAATGCCAGTCCCCCCATAGGTAGACATGCGTTGAAAAATAGGAAGGGATGACACCGATATCCTTAATCTTTTGGATATGATCGGGACGACTATTCTGTACATGGATCAGCGTAGCGCGCAATTCGGGTCTATATATCCCCTCATCCTTAAGTTGCTTAATCACACGAATGGCTTGATCGATAGCCGCATCGCCATTGACATGCATCTGCGCGGTGATATTATTACTAAAAAGGTTTTTCAAATCGTTATACAAGGTAGTATCTTCAAAAATAGGAAAACCTTTGTAGTCAGCCCCTTTTCCCTCAGGAGGGACCAAGTAGGGTTGCGTGAGCCACGCAGTCTTCCCTTGCGGGGATCCATCATCCGAAAACTTGAAACCACCTAATTTCAATCGGTCTTTATAAACCATGTACTCAGGCTTAAAATCATCAAAACTCTTTTTGAAGTATTCGTAATCTGGAAAATAGACGATATCAGCCTTAAGAAGCCCCTTGGCAGCAGCTTCCTTTAGCAAATCTACGCTCGCTCCCATAGTCCGACCATCACAGATTGTGGTCTGCCCATAACTAAGCCACTCTTCCTGTGCTTTTTCCAAATCCCGTAAGGCCTGACTATTATCGTTGCCAGACTCTTGCGGAGCCATTTTCTTGGTTAAGGTAAGTAATGCCGTGAAACTAGCATTTTCCTCCAATTTACCATTCAGCTTTTTTGTCAAAGGGTCTCGACCGAAATGGCCTCCAGAGGGTTCTTTGGTCGATTCATCGATCCCAACTAAAGCCAGCATAGGCGAATTGGCCACACTCGCGTGTCCAGATGCATGAATGGCAATAATAGGTACAGTGCTGCTTATGGCATCTAATTCGGCACGTGTGGGATGCCGATGTTCGACCATAATGGCATCGTCGTAACCATTAGAGATAATAGGTTGGCCCGATTTAATCTTATGAGTATCGATGTAATTCCTCACAACGTGCTGCAGATCATTTATAGAATTGACAGCCCCATAAGGCGATGGAGACAAGTCCACAGCTTGCATCATTCCTGCGCGTGAAGTCAAGTGTCCATGTGCATCTATGAAACCTGGCAGCAATGTTTTCCCCTTCAAATCGTATTGTTTGGTCGAATCGGATAGGTATTGATCGGCGTCAGCTTTACTGCCCACAAATAATATCTTACCATCTCTGATGGCAACAGCCTCTACGGAATCTATTCCCTCCTCCATCGTGATAATATGACCACCAAAGTAAATAGCGTCTGCCACTTCGGACTGCTGTATCTGCTTGCAGCTCAAAAAAGACAGCAGTAGAAAATATAAAAAGTAATACTTCATGGTTAGAAAATTAGTCTAAGATTAATAATCAATGAAAAGACAATCGAACATAGGTATTGTTTTAAGTTTTCTACCTGAAACATCGAGCTCTTAAAGAACCAATACTCCAAACTTTGCCAGTAATCAAAAAAGAACCATTAAATGGATATTTTAAAACAAGCGATGCGTCTCCTTAATGCTGTTCATCACGAAAATACTCTTTGTCTGTCCAATACCGTCCACTTCAGAAAGTTGATTGACAAAAAAATCATGAAACTCATCCATACTGGAGGCTACAATTTTTAGCATAAAATCAAAATCACCTGAGATATTGTAAAATTCCAAAACTTCATCAAATCGCTTGACTTGATCGATGAATTGTGCAGCAGCTTTTTTGTTGTGAACACTCAGCGCAATCATACAAAGGACCATTATGCCACGATTTACCTGTTTTCTATCTATAATAGCGGTATACTCCTTGATAACTCCCTCTCGCTCTAGGCGTTTGATACGCTCATGCGTTGGAGTAGTGCTCAAACTAATACCCTGGGCCACATCCCGTACGGTCATTTTCGCATTTCGCTGGAGTAGTGCGAGGATTTCATAATCCTTAGCGTCTAAATTGGATGGAGAGGTGAGCGATTGTTCTCTTTTCATATCTTTGATGAGATTAAAACAGTAATAATATTCCAAATTTAACACAACTATCAACCACTTGTTCTAAATATTATTATTTTCTTCACTACACGTTCTACAAAACATACCTTTGCGGACTTAATTTCCGTAACATGACTATTAAAAAGAATATCGTTCTCATTCTTGCCTCGATGGGAACATTTGTAGAAGCTCTGGATATCGCAATTATCAATCTTACGATTCCTTCCATCCAGAGTCAATTCAACGTGGACAACGACACGGTACAATGGCTACAAACACTTTATGTATTGTGTTTTGGTGGATTCATTATCATTGGAGGCAAACTCTCGGACAGTATAGGCCGAAAAAAGGTATTCATTGTAGGTTCCTTGATTTTCTTGCTTTCGTCCCTAGGAGCTGGAGTAAGTGATCGTTTCGAGTTCTTGGCTATATGCAGAGCCATCCAAGGTTTGGGTGCAGCCCTTATCATGCCATCAGCACTATCGTTAGTAACGCATACGTTTACTGAGCCACGAGAAAGGAGTCGTGCAATAGGGATATTTAGCTCGTTTGCGGCAATTGGTTCGGGTAGTGGGCTTTCATTCGGTGGCATCATCAGTACTTATTGGAGCTGGCACTGGGTCTTTCTCATCAATGTTCCTATCCTACTGCTGGTCATTATTTCTGCTACTATATTTCTAGATAAAGATGTAAAAAGTCAAAAAAATGAAAAACCGGACATTTTAACGGCAATTTTGTTAATAGCTGCCCCCTTATTACTCACATACGGCATTCACAGTCTAACAGAGTTCGCTGAACACCCTATGCGTATCATCGTATCACTGACGACTTCCGCCGTATTGTTGTTTACATTATACCATCGTTTGAAAAAATCTGCCACCCCTCTGTTGGATCTCGAACTCTTCAAAGTGAAGTCTCTAATGGTTTCGAATATGGCATTTTTCCTTCTAGGCGCTTTTTTCATTGGATTTTTATTCTTGATATCCATCATGTTTCAGAAAGATATGGGGCTTAGTGCAGCGACTTCGGGATTGCTATTGGTGCCATTCAGCATTCTATCTGCATTGGTGGCCAAATTTGCGCTACCACAAATATTAAAAGTGCTGGACTCTCAGAGATTGGGTATCTTGGGAATGGGATTCATGTTAACAGGTGGCATTTTGTTGAGCATTTCCATTGTATCGCAACATCCTTTGGGCCTAATCCTATTGGCAGCGGCCTGTATTTCGGGAGTAGGAATGACGCTATGCTTTACGAGTTTGTCGGTACTCTCCATCACAGATGTCGATCCACAGCACTATGGAATGGCTTCAAGCCTCACGAGTACCACCTACTTCTTAGGTGCGGGGATTGGACTATCGATACTTACTTTGATTATGAAAATATTCCCTTCTGCTTATTCAGTTAGTTTACTTAGCACTTCTGTGCTTTCTACCTATGGATTACTGGGTCTATTACTCATGGTATACAATGTTAAAAGCAGAAAGCAAGTCTCTGACTTGGCATTAAAATCAGAATAACGATTGTAAAAACGAATATTCTAAGAGTGATTTGGACTCCGATAATAAATATTTATTATCGGAGTTCTTTTTTTTACTCTATTTTTTTTGTATAATAGCTAACTAATAATCATTAAATAAACAAGTTATGAACAAAGCAGACCTTATTGGCAAAATTGCTGAAGAAGTTGGCATCACAAAGTCCCAAGCGGAGAAAGCTATTAACAGCTTTACAGGTGCAGTATCAGGATCGTTAAAAAAAGGAGAACCGGTAATTTTAATCGGCTTCGGTACATTTTCAGTTTCTCAGCGTTCGGCAAGAACCGGTAGACACCCGCAGACTGGTGTAGCGCTGAAGATAAAAGCAAAGAAAGTTCCAAAATTCTCTCCAGGAAAGACATTAAAAGAAGTCGTTGCAAAGGCGAAATTACCGAAATAACCTGCTTGGCTTCTCAGCTTAGCCATAAATTGACTAGTTGAATAGCCCATAAGACGATTATGAAAAAGTATTATAGTTGAAAAAGAGCTCCTGTATGAGCACGTAGTGTGTGGCATACAGGGGTCTTTTTCCGCCCCCCCTCTTCCATGGGCCAACTCCGTTTTTGAGAATATAGATTTTCTTAAACTTGCTTCTCCATACTTCAAGCAATAGATACGACACCACTCAAAAGGAGATTAAATAGGGATATACCGACACCTTAGTTCGAATTCTGTATCTTTGAGGCACGAGAATCATTACATGCAAAAAAGTATTACATCCACGATAATAAGTGTCTTTCTTTTACTGAGTTTCGCAACAAAACTAATGGGGCAACAGCTCCCTAGGGTGGGGCATCCTTGGGTACAACAATATACCAAATTCAATTATAACGCCGGTAACCAAAATTGGTCTTTGGCGACTGATTCAATGGGTATTATCTATGTAGGCAACGGAGACGGACTGTTACAATTTGACGGACAGAGCTGGAATCTACATACTTTGCCCAATAAATCTACCGTGAGAGCGGTAACTATAGGTCTGGATCAAAAGATATACACAGGTGGGCTGGCCGAATTTGGCTATTGGGAAAAGTCAAAAGCTGGAAAACTACGTTACAAAAGCCTGACCTCACTTGTGGATAAGGAAGCAATAAGCAAAGATGAAATCTGGAAAATCATCCTAGATGGCAAAAGAGTAATCTTTCAGTCATTTGCTAGTTTGTATTGCTATGAAAATGGGAAAATGTCCCGGATTAGTGAACAAGGTAAACCCTTTCTATTCGCCTTCAAAGCAAATAATAGAATCTTCACCGAAATAATCCCAGACGGATTATTTGAATTGAAAGGTAGCACTTTGGTACCTTTACCGGGTAAAGAAAAACTAATTGGCCAAAATATACTATCTATACTTCCCCTTACGGAGCATTCGTTCTTAATAGGAACGGCCAAAGATGGATTATATCAATATGATAATCAAAATGGAATACAAAAATGGGAGAATGAAATCGATAATAGACTTAAAAACGCGCAACTTAACAATGGAATTAAGCTTTTAAATGACTATTATGCCTATGGGACCATCTTAGATGGGATATTCATTCTGAATAAAAACGGACAACTCATCCAGCATATCAATAGACAAAATGGCCTGCAAAATAATACCATACTCTCATTAGCGATCGACCCTCAACATCAAATCTGGGCCGGGTTGGACAATGGGGTAGCCAGAATAGATGTGCAATCGCCCCTGTATTTTTACAGCGACAATTCTGGGAGTATTGGCATGATATACAGTGCCAAGATATACAATGGGAATTTGTATTTGGGGACCAACCAAGGATTGTTCTATAGCCAATGGTCGGACAATCACACACGACGACCTCTGAATTTTAAGCTAATCAATGGCTCGCAGGGACAAGTTTGGGATTTAACAACCATCAATGGCGAACTGATTTGCGGTCATAATGACGGTACCTTTGTCGTATCGGGCGAGCAATTCCGTAAAATATCAAACCTAACGGGAGGATGGACCACGAAGCAGATAAAAGGGCATCCTACACTTTTGATCCAGGGAAACTACACTGGTATTGCGATTTTCAAAAACCAAGATAACAACTGGAAACTATCCTGGAAAGTTCCAGATTTTGACCTACCGATCAATACGATAGAGCAGAAGTCTGAATTTCAATTCTGGATCAGTGGACCACAGGGGCTCAGTTTGATAAAGATGGACACTTCCTACAGTCACATCTTGCAAAAAAAATCTTACGGGACGAAAGAAGGACTTCCTTCCAATATGGGCAATTATGCCGCTAACCTCGATAATACAATCCTATTTTCAACGGATTCAGGCTTTTACAAATATGATGAGATTGCTGACAGCTTCTCTCCACATCAATTCTTAAACAAAGAGCTTGGGCCGTATGCTTACTCCAATAAGATAATACAGGCTTACCCACGGCAATATTGGTTCATCAACCAAACAAATATTGCGTATGTAGGTTTTCTTCCCAACGGAAAGTTGAAAATCGATTCGGCGAGTTTTGCGATTCTGAAAAACCAGATGATCAAATACTATGAAAATATCAATAAGGTAAGCGCCGATTTATTTTTGATCAGCTTAGACAACGGCTTTGCACTTTACAATCCCCAATCCACTCTGCTAAAAAGGAATAAGACTCCTTCGCCTATAATCCAAGGAATCTTTAATACCACCAAAGAGGTCATACAGTTAGACCTTGTCGATGACGAACTGGAGATACCTTACACATCCAATAATATACGGATACGCTTCGCTCTTCCCTGGTATAGCCAGAAAGCCATTAAATTTCAATATTTTCTGGATGGCTACTCAGAAGAGTGGTCCCACTGGTCTGAAGAATTCCAAAAGGATTTTACTAATCTACGAAATAGGAGCTATGTCTTTAAAGTAAGGGCGCTGTTGCCTGACGGCACCATTACGGGTGAAACGGAGCTAGCTTTCACTATCCTTCCTCCCTGGTATCTGAGCTGGTGGGCACTCTTTATATATTTCTTGATGCTACTAACCGCCGCACATTATACAAAAGTATGGTATGAGAAAAAATTGGAGAAACATAGGGTATTGCTTCGAGACAAGTTGACGAGGCAACAAGAAGAAGCCATTAAAAGGGAAATAGAACAAACTGATAAGCAATTGGTGCAATTGAAAAACGAGCAATTGGAGCACGAGCTGGCCAGCAAAAACAGAGAATTGGCCAACTCGGCCATGAACATCGTTTATAAAAACGAACTTCTAAACAACATCCACAACGAGTTGGTGGAACTAAAGGATAATGATGGCAAAAAATTGTCTAGCGAACATGTTAAAAAAATAAGTAAGATTATCGACGAAGCATACAATGATGAGAGGGACTGGAATATTTTTGAAAAAAGCTTCAATGAAGCACATGAAAACTTCTTCAAGAAATTGAAGAAAAACTATCCAGCTTTGATACCCAATGACCTCAAATTGTGCGCGTATCTCCGGATGAATATGAGCAGTAAAGAGATTGCTTCGCTCTTGAATATTACCACTCGCGGAGTAGAAATCAGACGTTATAGATTGCGAAAAAAACTAAACATTCCAACTGAAAAGAACCTCTCCGAATTCTTAATGGAGGTCTAACGAACCTCCAAAAAACTACAACACTTCATAAAAAAAGATATTATCACTACATCATTACCTCACATCTCCATATGTGTAAAAACAACACTATGTAGTGTTATGTATATTGCCCCATAACACACATATAAAACTGACTATCAAAACATTAATAATTTTTTTTTGTTAATATAATAATACACTAATTATTGGGTGTATTAATGTAGAGGTGTACAACATTGTATTTACACCCCATACATCACATCTTTGTGAGATGTTTAGTGCAGTCCGAATGATTATAACAACCAGTTATGATGAGGAAAATTCGAAAAGCAAAAGGACTGACTAGACATTAATAAAACACATTTCATTATCTAACTAAACAAGCACATGAGGAACTTTTTTACTTATCTCATACTGGTCATTAGTTTGACACTGTCCTCACCCCTATTTGGACAGCAGACATCAGTACGAGGAAACGTCAAAGACGGCAGCACAGGACTAGCTATTGCGGGGGTGACAATTGCGGTCAAAGGGGGGACAACTGCTGCTCAAAGTAGCGATCAAGGAGACTTCACCATCCAGGCCAACCCTACAGATGTATTACAAATCAGATACCTGGGATACATTACACAAGACGTACCTATCAATAATCAGACTTCAATCAATATCAGTTTGCTGCCCGATAGCGAAGCTTTGGAAGAAGTTGTAGTCATTGGTTACGGAACAGCTGCTAAACGAGACCTAACAGGATCTATCGTATCTGTGAGTGGTAAGGATGTTGCAGACAAACCATCCCCTAATCCGATTTCTTCTATTCAAGGAAAAGTGGCCGGTGTCCAAATCACAAACAGTGGTGAGCCAGGCGCAGCTCCTAACGTCAAAATAAGAGGAACGAACTCCATCAATGGAGCATCTCCTTTGTATGTAGTTGATGGAATCCTGAATGATAACATTAATTTCTTGAATCCATCTGATATCGAATCCATGGAAATCTTGAAAGACCCTTCTTCTCTAGCCATATTCGGGGTACGTGGGGCCAACGGTGTAATCATTATTTCCACTAAGTCGGCAAAACAGGGTGATCTAAATTTCAACTTCAACTCTACTTTGGGATTCAAAGATGTGAATCATCGCATGAAAATGACAGATGCCGAGGGCTTTAAGACATTATACAATGAACAATTGGAAAATGAAGGAGCTAGTCCTTTCGACTATACGAATTGGAATGGAAACACCAATTGGCAAGATCAAATCTTCCAAAAGGGCATCTTAAACTACAACAACCTAAGTGTAAGTGGAGCTACAGAAAAGAATAAGTTTTACATGGGCTTGGGATATACAACAGAAGACGGGGTAGTCAAACATGAGGAATACAAGAAACTCACGATCAACATGAATGACGAATTGAAGATTACGGACAATTTCAAAGTAGGAATGAACTTCAGCGGTTATAAGGCAAACTTGCCGCAAATCCAAAGTGGGCTTATCAATACAGCAATCATAGCGTCACCAGTAACGCCTATCTACA
The DNA here is from genome assembly GCA_000783305.1 of Sphingobacteriaceae bacterium DW12. Taxonomy (GTDB): domain Bacteria; phylum Bacteroidota; class Bacteroidia; order Sphingobacteriales; family Sphingobacteriaceae; genus Sphingobacterium. The sequence continues at coordinate 881,878 of JROE01000002.1, forward strand.
ATGACATTTATGGCTTGTATTACAACACGCCACCCTTCCAAACACCACAGATAAACTCGCCAATGGTAGGCTTGGAGCTCCGTAAAAATACGCGTATCAGTGACGAATATAGAGCTGTTGGAAGTGTATTTGCCGAATTGAGCTTCCTAGAGCATTTCACAGCAAAAGCGTCTTTCTTGTATGACTATGGATTCAACGGCATCAGAAGTTATACGCCTATCGTGGATGTGTATGATCCCAATATACAAGCTGATGATAAGACAAGTAGGTTAGTGCAGGCCACAGGTGTATCACAAGAGCAAAATACATTCAAAAAAGCGCAGAGCGATTGGCTTTTGACTTACAAGAATACTTGGGGCGACCATAACCTAACGGCAACCGCAGGTTTTACAACATATTATAGAGGATACGAGGGTATCATCACAAATGTAGGCCAGGGAAAAGGTGATCCTATTCCGAATGACCCCCGTTTTTTCTATACGACTATGGGCGATCAATCCACTCGTTCTATTGGAGGATCGCAATGGGAACGAGCTACATTATCCTACCTAGTGAGAGGCCTATATAATTATAAAGGTAGATATCTGTTGAACGGATCATTTAGAAGAGATGGATCATCTGCATTTTTGGGATCGAATAGATGGCAAAACTCTGGAGCTATTGGTGCAGGTTGGATAGTATCTGAAGAACCCTTTATGCAGGACCAACAATTATTTGATAATTTGAAAATCAAAGGCTCTTGGGGTATCTTGGGTAATGAAAACACTGGCGATGGATACCGTTATCCTGTATACCCAACACTAGTGTCCGGTAGTTCAACGTCTTTTGGCGACAATATCTATCCCGCGCTATCACCGGCCTATTCTCCAGACCCTAACCTACGTTGGGAATCCGTACATTCTTGGGAAGCAGGTTTTGAAGCTAAGATGTTAAGAAACAGATTGAGTCTAGAGGCTGTCTACTACGACAAGAAGACCAAAGATATATTGGTAGAAGTCCCCGGAGTAAATGGCTTCTTACCGGTGTTGCGAAATGCTGGTGAAATCCAAAACAAGGGTTTCGAATTTTCGGCAGGTTGGAATCAAGACCTTACAGAAGATTTAAAGTTAGGTGTGAATGCTAACTTGACCACACTTAACAACAAAGTACTGAATCTGGTCGATCAGGATTTTGCAATCTTAGCTGGTAACGGGGTATCTCGTACGATGTCGGGCCAACCAGTAGGCTACTTCTATGGGTTAAGAACAGATGGAGTCTACCAAAATCAAGCTGAGGTGGATGCCGGACCAAAGTCTGGATTGGGCCAAGCTTTTAGGCCTGGAGATATTAGATATCTCGACAACAACAACGATGGAACCATCAATACCCAGGACAGAACAATCATCGGCAACCCAACACCGAATTTCATCTATGGCTTTGCAGTGAACTTGAGCTACAAAAACTTTGATATTGGTACCGAATTCATGGGTGTATCCGGCAATGAACTGATTCGGACTTGGAACAGAAACCAATATTCTACTTTCAATTTCTTAGAGGATCGCTTAGGAAGGTGGCATGGAGAAGGAACCTCTAACTTTGAACCCATCATGGACTCCAAAAGAACCAATAACCGGGAATTCTCTTCCTATTTCATCGAAGATGGAAGTTTCTTTCGCGTACGGAATATCCAATTAGGCTATAACTTTAGGAGAGAATCCCTCGAGAGGATAAAACTAAAATCTTTGCGATTGTTCCTGAATGCACAGAACCCATTTACGTTTTCTAACAATACCGGATTTACACCGGAAATCGGCGGAAGTGCAATAGCTGTAGGTGTGGACAACGGAACTTATCCACTCCCAGCCATTTATACTGTAGGTGTCAATGTTAACTTTTAAAAATAGAACGTGATGAAAATGAATATCTCAACATATATATCGGCAACCTTACTGGCCCTACTGGTGTTCAGCGGTTGCTCCAAAGATTTTTTGGACCGTAAGCCACTTGGTCAACTGACGGAAGAGGATTTACCTGCAGGCTCACTAGAAGGACAAATATTGGCCATCTATGCTGGGTTGAGGAGTGAAGGCACAAGCGGCCTTCCTTACCTAGGGGTCCACAATATGCGCTCGGATGATGCCGAGATTGGTTCAAGTGTGGGTGACGAAGGTGGGTCGGCTCCAAATACGGACAATTTTCAATATACCACCAACTTTTGGTTGTGGGGCAACTATTGGACGGACCATTATAAACTAATCGCTCTAACAAACATTGCACTTGAAACTGCGGATTCTATTGTTACCAAAGATGACCTAACGATGAGTTTGGAAGCGGAGGCAAAGTTCTTCAGAGCATGGGCCTATTTCAACCTGGTACGGGCTTTTGGCGAAGTACCGAAGATTGACTTTAGAGTACGCGACCAAAAAGAGGGCATCTTGCCTAAGTCGCCTATTGCGGACATTTATTCACTAATCGATGCGGACTTGGAATATGCTACCCAATATCTTCCCTTGAATTGGGAGGCTAGATATATAGGACGTATCACAAAAGGAGCGGCTTTTGCCATGCAGGCTAAATCCTTTCTGGCTAGACAACAATATAGCAAAGCGCTTGCTGCCAGCCGTATGGTCATTAATTCAGGTCAATACAACCTAAATGTACCTTATAATCAAATTTTTAGAGAATCCTCTGAAAATAGCAAAGAATCTGTTTTCGAAATACAAGCGTACTATGAACAAGGGCAAACTAACTTGGGTATCACCTATGCGAGTAGACAGGGAGTAAGAGGATCAGGAAACATGAACCTAGGGTGGGGCTGGAATGTACCTAATGAACTCCTAGCGGATGCATTCGAACCAGGAGATCCCAGAAAGGATGAAACCTTACTATATGCAGGACGGGTGAATACCCCCTACAGTGAGCTAATCCCGCCACCAACTGCAACAGTACCTAGGCCATATTGGAACAAAAAGGCATACACCGACCCAGCTATTCGTTTGAGAACAGGGAGCTTGGGTGGTGATTGGTTTAACTTCCGCGTAATCCGATATGCAGATGTCGTATTGATGGCTGCAGAGGCTGCCAATGAAGTGGGTGAAGCCCAAGCAGCTCTCGATTATTTGGAGGAAGTAAGAGCCCGAGCCAGAGGCAGCAACACGACCATTTTGCCAAAGGTATCAACTACAGATCAAGAGGAGTTGAGACTTGCCATCAGACATGAGAGACAAGTGGAACTGGGTATGGAAAACGAAAGATTTTTTGACTTAATTCGTTGGAATATAGATGTCCAGACATTCAAAGATGCTGGCAAAACGAATTACCAGATTAGAAATAGATTCCTTCCTATTCCTCAAAATGAGATAGACCGTTCTGGGGGTATTCTAATCCAAAATCCAAACTATTAATGCGAGCGAGAAGAGTATGGACTTCCTGTCCGTACTCTTTTTTAACAATATTGTATTATAAAAATTAACACTTTTCTTATCTTGAAAACACTTATTTATACTTTTTTTATTCCGCTACTGATATTACAATCTTGTTTTTCAAACAAAGAACAGAAGACAGACACGCAAAGTGAGGCGAAAGACACATTAGCAACAGATTCACTTCTGACGTCAATTCAGAAACAGACTTTCCAATATTTCTGGGATGGCGCCGAACCGACTTCTGGAATGGCGCGCGAACGTATCCATATCGATGGGAACTACCCTCAAAATGATGAAAGTGTTATCACTGTTGGAGGAAGCGGATTTGGGATAATGGCTATCATCACCGGAATAGAACGTCAATTCATATCAAAAGACGAAGGTGCCCAGCGCTTAGGTCACATCATGGATTATTTAAGCAAAATGGATCGCTTCAAAGGCGCCTGGTCACATTGGTATTTTGGAGAGACTGGTAAAGCCAAATCTTTCAGCCAACAGGATGACGGAGCAGATATTGTCGAAACTGCATTCATGGCGCAATCCTTGATCGTGGTCAGAGAATACTACAAGAACGGAAATGCTGCTGAAAAAGCTATTGCCAACAAAGCAGACCAACTTTGGAAAGACATCGATTGGAACTTTTTCAGGAACGACAAAGATGTGCTGTATTGGCATTGGAGCCCAAAATATGGCTGGGGTATGAATCATTCTATTCAAGGGTATGATGAGTGTCTCATTGCCTATGTATTAGGCGCGTCCTCTCCTACTCACCCTATACCTGCCTCCACGTATCACAAAGGATGGGCAAGAGACGGTGCGATTGTCACCGGCACCAAAAAATATGAAATTCCGTTGATACTAAAGCACAATGCTCCTAATAACGGCGTAGGTCCACTCTTTTGGGAGCACTATTCCTATTTGGGATTGGACCCTAAGGGATTGAAAGATCAGTATGCAAACTATTGGGACGTAGTAGTCAACCATACCAGGATAAACATCGCACACGCTCAGCAAAACCCAAAACAATATAAAGGATATGGAGTAGACAAAGGCTGGGGATTGACAGCCAGCTATTCCGTAAAAGGATATGATGCCCATCACCCAGACAATGATCATGGTGTTATCAGCCCTACTGCCGGACTTTCTTCGATGCCATATGCACCAAAGGAAAGTATTGCCTTGGCAAACTATCTTTATGGTCCTCTTCACGATAAAGTATGGGGAAAATATGGCTTCTATGATGCATATAGCGAATCAGCGGATTGGTATCCGCAACGTTATCTAGCTATTGACCAAGGTCCGATAGTCGTCATGATTGAAAATTATAGAACAGGACTATTTTGGAAATTGTTCATGGGTGCTCCTGATGTCCAAAAAGGACTCAAAGACCTTGGCTTCGCAAGCCCTCATTTTCAGTAGACTTTTTAGTTTTCTAAGATTTCAATGAGACAGACTTATGGAATATCCCTAGAATATAAGTTGCTCAAATGAAAGTGATAATGAAGCATCTTGGACCGCCGTCAAAATAAAAATTGGTTCATAATATGGTTTAGATATTCCATACACCCATAAAAAAAACAGATTACAACATATGAATATAAGCAGATACAGTCGACTGGTGCTCTCAATATGTACTTTGTACGTCACGAGCGCCGTTACAGCGCAGCCGAATAAGCAAAAGATGGATAGTTTTATTTCCGAACTAATGTCCAAAATGACAATAGAGGAAAAAATAGGACAACTTAATCTTGTGACCGGAGGTGAGGCGACTACCGGTAGCACAGTGAGTACAGGTGTAGAGACCAAGATCAAGTCCGGTGCTATTGGTGGTGTATTCAGCATGACTAGCCCACAGCGCATCCGTGCCGCACAAGATTTGGCCGTCAAACATTCACGTCTAGGTATTCCTTTAATTTTTGGAATGGACGTGATACACGGCTACAAAACCATGTTTCCAATACCGATTGGTTTGGCATCCTCATGGGACATGAACCTTATTCGACAAACTGCTCAAATTGCAGCTACCGAAGCTACTGCAGATGGAATCAATTGGACCTTTTCGCCGATGGTAGATATCTCCAGAGACCCACGTTGGGGAAGATTTTCCGAAGGTAGTGGTGAAGACCCTTATTTAGGATCTAGAATCGCGATAGAAATGGTCAAAGGGTACCAAGGTGATGACCTAGCAGCACATAATACGCTGATGGCATGTGTGAAACACTTTGCTCTATATGGAGCTTCTGAAGCTGGAAGAGATTATAACAGCACAGATATGAGCTTGCATCGTATGTACAATGAGTATTTCCCTCCATACAAAGCAGCGATTGACGCCGGCGCAGGTACTGTAATGACATCCTTCAATGATATCAACGGGATGCCTGCTACGGCCAATAAATGGCTGATGACAGATGTATTACGTCAACAATGGGGATTCCAAGGAATGGTCGTGACAGACTATACGGCCATCAATGAACTCATCGATCACGGTCTGGGAGATTTGCAACAAGTATCAGCGCTTTCGTTAAAGGCCGGAGTAGATATGGATATGGTGGGAGAAGGATACTTGACAACATTGAAAAAATCTCTAAGCGAAGGAAAGGTAAGCCAAGCCGATATCGATAGATCATGTAGACTAATATTGGAGACCAAATATAAATTAGGCTTATTTGAAGATCCATATAAATACTGTGATGTAAATCGTGCTAAAAATAACATCCTGACTCCTGCGCACCTTGCGAAGGCGAGAGAAGTGGCTGGAAAATCATTTGTATTGCTTAAAAACGAACAACAGATACTTCCATTAGCGAAAACCGGAAAAATTGCGCTGATAGGTCCGTTAGCCAATTCTGGATCCAACATGCCTGGAACGTGGAGCGTTAGTGCCGACTTGAATAACACACAGTCTCTAATGGCCGGAATGAAAGAGGTATTGGGTACAAAAGTCGCGATTAACTATGCTCTAGGCAGTAACTTATTGGATGACCCCATCTATCAGGAACGCGCGACAATGTTTGGCCGTACTATACCAAGGGATAATCGTAGCGAAGACGAACTCATCGCTGAAGCACTAAAAGCTACAGAAGGAACAGATGCCATCATCGCAGCTCTAGGTGAAAGCTCAGAAATGAGTGGAGAGAGCTCAAGCCGTACTGAAATAGGAATCCCAGGAAATCAACAACGACTTTTAAAAGCACTATTGAAAACAGGAAAACCAATTGTACTGGTTCTTTTTACGGGCAGACCCTTGACATTGACTTGGGAGCAGGAAAATGTACCTGCCATTCTAAATACTTGGTTTGGTGGCACAGAAACAGGAAAAGCCGTGGCTGATGTACTTTTTGGAGACGTAAATCCTTCAGGAAAGCTTCCAGCCACATTCCCAAAAAATGTAGGCCAAATCCCCCTTTATTACGGTGCTAAAAATACCGGACGTCCATTGGCAAATGGCAAATGGTTTGAAAAGTTCAGATCTAATTATTTAGATGTGGACAATGAGCCTCTTTATCCTTTCGGCTATGGGTTGAGTTACTCCACATTTAAGTATGAGAATTTGAAATTGAACACAGCCGTACTGCAAGCGTCAGAAACGTTACAAGTAGAGGTAGAAGTGCAAAATACGGGAAAGTATGACGGAGAAGAAGTGGTACAATTGTACATACGTGATATCGTAGGATCATTGACCCGCCCAGTAAAAGAACTAAAAAGTTTTCAAAAAGTGGCTTTCAAAGCTGGCGAAAAAAAGACAATCACGTTTGAAATCAAAGAAGCTGATCTCAAATTCTACGATGAAAATCTAGAATTTGTTTCAGAACCGGGCGAGTTTGAAATATTCGTCGGAACGAACTCTAGAGATGTATTAAGTTCAAAATTTGAGTTAAAAAAATAAAAATTGGAGGCTGTCTAAAAGTGTCCATGATATCCCCCTAGGCTTGGTCAGGACCGATATTTACCTCACCAAGGACATTTTATACCGAAATGCAATGTGACCAGCATAGTGGCATTTTTTAGACAGCTTCTTTTTTCCCCCTATGATACCCCGAATCGAAAAACGGAGATTCGGAGATACCTTACGCAATATATAAGTCAGTCTGATATTTGAACAGCAGCTTATTTCCGACAGCATACTCCTCAAAAAGGGCACTAAGACCATGGAAGAGTTTTTTACTCGTGCTCTCTTCGTTCGGAAAATAGGAAGAAGATCTCGCCCTACCAAAGAAAGCCTTGAGGTCAAAAGTCTGTTCATTTTGGATCGATATACGCCGAAATGTTCTCGGTTCGAAAAACTTTCCAATTTGATTGTCGGTAATATTTTTTTGCGTCACCGTTTTATATTCAGATATATGTTTCATCAGAAAGTTTTCGTAATCATTCTGAAAAGCATCTTCAGGATCTCGCTGATTCCAGACCAAAACAATATGCCCGTCGTCCTTAAGGATACGGTTGAACTCAAGTTTCGATCGCTCCATATCAAACCAATGAAAAGCCTGCCCCGCAAATACCAAATCCACACAATCCTCATCTATCTTGGTATCTTCTGCAGAAGCATTGACTGCTATAAAATTCCTGTTCTTTTTAAAATGATGAATTGAAGCTTCGCGCATAGCGCGGTTTGGCTCGACTCCAAAGATATTATTTCCATTGTCAACAAACAATTTCGAAGACAATCCCGTACCACTTCCGATATCGGCTACAAGCCAATCCTTGTTGAATCCAATGGTCTCGCTTAAGATTTTAAGTATTTGGTGGGGATAATTAGGTCTATATTTTTCATAGTCTACTACACGATCTGTAAATCTATCAACGGATTTCTTCATTTGTCTAATTCTTTTAATCTAGTAACCCAGCATCTCGAAAGCTAAAGTAACCATTATCCGTAAAAATAATATGGTCATTTACATGTATATCCATCATTGACGCCCCACTGACAATTTTCTTAGTCAATTGTTCATCCGCTTTGCTAGGTTTCAACGTTCCAGATGGATGATTATGGATTAGAATAATGGAATAAGCACCGCAGGTCAACGCATTTCGAAGAACACTACGAACATCGACAGGAGTAAAGTCATTCCCCCCCTTACCTATTAACTGTTGTTCTAGCACCTTACATCCTTTCGTTAAATACAATACCCAGAACTCCTCGTGCATCAAATCTTGCAATTGAGACCTAAAAAAATCATAAACGCGCTTACTGCTATTCAAAAAAGGTTTGGCTGGTTGCACAACGTCTTTTCTTCGACGGCCCAATTCCATCGCTGCGATAATGGAAATCGCCTTAGCCTCACCTATTCCTTTATATTTACAAAGGTCTCGGATTTCCATTCGAGATAAGGAAGTCAAATCATTATTTAGGTCTGCAAGCACCCGCTTGCAAAGTTCGACAGAGGTTTCATCTCTCGAACCCGAGCCAATTAATATAGCTAATAACTCGGCATCCGTAAGAAATCGTCTTCCTTTCTCGAGCAATTTTTCACGAGGGCGATCAGCCACCGCCCAATCTTTTATAACCAACTTATTCATAATCCAGGTTTACTTCGATTAATAAAGATAAATATACCTTAAAATCCTCTCCTTCTAAAATATTTAAAATCGAATATCCAAGAAGAAGTTCTTTGCACTTTTCCAAGTCGCTACAAAATCTTATCTTTGTAATCCAAAAAATATATCACTGATATGAGTAAAGCGATTATTAAAACAGAAAAAGGCGACATGACTGTGCAATTTTACACAGCGGATGCTCCAAATACAGTTGCAAATTTTGTAAAATTAGCTAAATCTGGCTATTACGATGGATTGGCTTTCCATCGCGTTTTACCTGACTTTGTCATTCAAGGAGGATGTCCTAATTCTAAAGAAGGTGCTTCCGGAATTCCGGGTACTGGTGGTCCAGGTTATAAAATTGACTGTGAACTTACGGGAGAAAATCAATACCACGATCGTGGAGTCCTTTCCATGGCACATGCGGGACGCAACACTGGAGGTTCACAATTCTTCATCTGCCATAGCCGCAACAATACTGCACATTTAGACCGCAATCACACCTGCTTTGGTAAAGTCATCGAGAATGTTGATGTTGTAGACGATATCCGTCAAGGCGATCGCATTCTGAGTATTGAAGTAATTGAAGATTAATTTTTCAGAACGAACACTATCAAAATGAATTTAAGAGCATTAGTATCTGTAACAGGAAAACCAGGATTATTCAAGTTAATCGGACAAAATAAAGGTGGATTTATTCTAGAAACACTAGACAACGCGAAAATTAAATCGGTTGTAAACCTGTCTACTACTAAAATGGCGACTTTGGAAGATATCACCATTTATGGAGAAGAGGAAGAAATAAGATTACTTGATGTTTTCGAGAATATTAAGGCAAAAGGAAGCAACACACCTGATGGGAAAGCAAGTGGTGATACATTACGTGAATTTTTCCGTGAAGTGGCCCCTGGACATGACGAATCAAGGGTTTACACCTCAGATATCAAAAAAATCATTAGTTGGTATACCATCATCAAAGAACTTCCCTTATTTGAAGAAGAAGCTCCGGCTCCCTTGGCATAGCCTATTTGAAGCACCTCTGAGCTGTAAAGGCGATCTATTGTCCATAGATCGCCTTTCTTTATTTATAGAAAATAAAAAATCGGATCATTCTCTAGGGATAAATATGCTAATATAACCCCTCCTCTCCAGATATTGCCTTTAAGGCCCCCAAAATCTACCCTATCTTAATTTTCTACCGACTACTTTCCATAGTTTACCGAGTTTTCGACAGGACTCACCCAATAACTATGGCATGAAATTGCTATGCATGCTACTTTTGAATCAAACAATTAACAACAACATCCAAAAATCTAATACTATGAAAAATCTAATCAAGACCCTAGCTTTATTCCTATGCATAGCCCTATCATCAAGCGCATGGGCGATGCCAAAAAAGAAGCCTCTAAAAAATCACAGTGCGAACGATGCAATTAATAGCTACATTGAAAGTACAACCCAAGGCAATACTGTTGGCATTGAAAATCTATTCACCGATCATTTCTTCCAAACGATATCCACTCCAGCTAAAGTCGAAACCCACAAAAGACAAGATTTGATTGCATATCTAAAAAGTCAAAAAGGATACATCCAAAACTGCCAAACCAATTATAGCATATTGGAAAAAAACGATAACTGCGCAATTGCCAAAATCACACTGCAATACAAGAATTTCTCAAAAGTGGAATATGTGACCATATGCAGTGATGGAGAAACATGGAAAGTTAGCCAAATTGTGACTTCCTATCCTAAAAAATAATTAGATGAAAGATTGATAAACAGGAAAAATAAATCTATACACATTCAATCAGGAAAAATAAATGTCCAAAACAAAAATTTTTGGACATTTATTATGAGAATAGATAAGAACCACATCTAAAAAAGCCTCAGCTGCTTCCCTTTATTCGGAGTACAAAATAAATCGGTCCGTAGTTTAGGCATATTTGCTTCCCCCATATATCTTTTTACACTAAGAGCAAAGAGACCTCGTATGCTTTCCGCTAAATTCCCCTCTCCCTTTATTCTTCTACCGAATTCACTATCGCTGATTTTACCTCCATGGCATTCAGCTATTCCGTGGAGTACCTTCTCTGCACGATCTGGATAATTTTTCACCAACCAATCTTTAAATATGTCACCTATTGCACCATTCAACCGGACAATAGTATAACTGGCAGATTTAGCCCCAACCTCTGCCGCACTTTTGATAAGAGCAGGCATCTCTTCACTGTTAATCCCTGGCACTATCGGGGCAACCATCAGCATCACGGGTACATTTATCTTCGAAAGCGAGGCTATCAGTCCAAGCCTCGCTTGAGCTGTCACCGTCCGAGGTTCCATTTTCTGCCTCACCTCTTCACGCAGTGAATTAATGGTTACTGCCACAGATATAAGCTTCAATTTGGCCAATTGCTGGATAATATCCAAGTCGCGCATCATCAACACATTTTTACTAATAATGGATACAGGATGTCGATACTTTAACATGACCTCCAGAATGGACCTGGTGATTTTAAGCTTTCGCTCAATAGGTTGGTAGCAGTCTGTATTTCCAGATAACATGATGGTTGAAGGAATATAATGAGGTTTATTAAATTCTAGTTCCAAAAGATTCGCAGCATCATACTTCACTAATATCTTGCGCTCAAAATCTAGCCCTGGGCTGTAACCCCAATACTGATGTGCATTGCGCGCATAGCAATAAATACAGCCGTGTTCACAACCTTGATATGGATTAACTGACCTCAAAAACCGTAAATCTGGACTATCGGTTGTCGAGATGATAGATTTAGGATATGTAGGAATAAGCTGCGTATCCCCACTTTCCAAGAAAGGTTCGTCAAGCCCTTCAATATGCTCTTGGACGTACTTATTTTGAAAGAATTTGTTGTGCGGATTCATCTGCGCGCCCCGCCCCTTGAAATAGCTATCCTTTTCCATGCATAAAAATACTAAAATAATTAGTATTTTTATGCATATTTATTCTTTCACATGCTTAAACATCCAGTCGTAAATATCATCTGCATGAAAGAGTCGCTCTACACTGCCATGGTTACCGCCTGAAATAATGGTGAGTGTGACGTTTGCATCAGGATCGGCCTTTTTTATAGCATTAACAATTTTTTTGGACTCAGACATCGGCACAATCCTATCCTTATTGCCATGCTGTATCCATAGAGGTACTTTTGTTAGATTCTGGGCGTAGCTCAATGTTCCTCCTCCACATATCGCAACTGCAGCAGCGACCCTATCCGGATACTTTCCAGCAACGTCCATCGTGCCATACCCGCCCATACTCATTCCTGCAACATACACTCTCGAGCTGTCGGCTTTGTATTTTTCAATCGTATAGTCCACTACTTCCATTACTTTATCAGGGTCCCACCCTCCTTTGGACTGGGGAGCAATGACAATTGCTGGTACTTGTTGTCCTTTTGCCATTGCATACAACACACCATATCTCGTGACACGATTAAGATTGGTACCAGACAAACTCCTTCCATGCAGAAAAACCAAAATCGGTGGATTATTGTCCAAAATCTCTTGACTAGGCAGTTGAATCATAAAAGGGTAATCGGTCTCTCCTGTAACCGGGGTGGGTTGTGCATGGCAGTAAAGACCAGTAACAACAATTAAACATAATAAAGAAATAGCAGATCGAATTCCTGTTTGCATATGTATCATATTGAATCGCTAAAATACAAACTCTCGCAGATTATTAATACAAGTTCTAAATAGATTTTTTTCGGATGTAATACAGATAGCATCGTTTATTTTTACATTAATATTACAAACAAAACCTCAATATGATTCGATTTAAAAAGACAATAATTGTAGCTGCCATTTTCACACCAGCAATTACCCTAGCAGCTTTTATTCCAACTCAACACCCAACGCAGGAAAAAAAAGCAACTAACCTTAAAGTATTGCCAAAAAACATTAGCAATGAAGAACTGGACAAGGTTATGGATGAATTTAAAGTGGCTCTAGGTGTCAAATGCAACTTCTGTCATGTAAAAAGCACTACCGACCCCAAACGAATGGATTTTGCAAGTGATGGAAACCCACATAAGGAAGTAGCTCGATCGATGATGAAAATGACCATGCAGATTAACAAAAAACATTTCAAAAATAGGGACGAAAAAACCGGTCAGATTGCTCAAATTTCATGCATGACCTGTCACAACGGTAAAGAACACCCTTATTTAGTCTCCAAATAAAAAAATCTTGCCACCATAGCTATATGGATATACAAATAGATATTCTTAAAAACATTGAGCAAATATACATTAAAGTAAACGAGAGGAACTCCCTACTCCTCTCGTCTACTTTAATGTTTCAAAATTTTATCAGATTGACTATTGACCTCTTTCAACAGCAAGGGAAAAGCAGGGAATTGCATATCATGCCCATATCCCTGTAGCTCCAACAACCGTGTTTCAGCATGACCAACAATCTTTAACATTCTCGCTAAATAAGCATTTTCCTCATACCGACCCAACATCTCGAGCTCTCGGTCTCCAGTCAATAGCAAGATGGGAGGGGCCTCCTTTCTAACATGAAACAAAGGTGAAAACCGATCAATAGTAGGTTGTGCCTCTCCAACCCCTACTTCTTTACGCTTTGTAAAATGTGTGATGGCCTGTCCACTGAAAGGTATTAAACCTGCAATTTCGTCGGAATTTATACCATATTTCTGTAAATAACGCTTATCTAAAACCGTCATCATACCTAGATATCCACCCGCGGAATGGCCAGATACAAAAATTAGTTTCTCCGCCCCCCCATACTCACCAATATGCTTTCTTACCCAAGCAATGGCTGCAGCAGCATCTTCGATAATCTCTTCAACCTTGGCATCTGGAGATAACCGATACCCCACCCCAACTACCGCCACACCTTGTGCTTTAAGCGCCTGGGGTATCTCTTTATTTCCTCCGGTCAAGCCACCACCATGAAACCAAATGATAGTCGCATAGTCTTTTTTAAAAGTTGGATAGTACACATCTAATTTACAGCGGGAATATGCGGTGGATTGCGTTTGATTTTGGTATTCGTAATAAGATATATTCGATTTTGTTTCATACTGTGCGAACGCGGTGGTGGATAGTGTAAACAAAAAGTAACACAACAGGATATAGTACTTCATGATTTGTGATATAATTAGATGTGATAGTAAATCTAAAAATACAAAAAAACGCTAGACTTCCTTATTTAATATCTAAATTAGATAGATAAAATGCGACTAATGACAAAACCGACCATTACGATAGAATATTGTCCCAAATGCGGCTGGATGCTCCGAGCAGCTTATATGGCGCAAGAATTGCTCACCACCTTTACGGAAGATATCAATGGTGTTACATTGAAGCCGAGTGAGGTTTCAGGACGCTATACTGTCAGTGTAGACAATAGGGAGATTTTTGACCGAAAGCGAATGGAAAGATTTCCAGAAGTAAAAGAATTAAAACAATTGGTAAGAGACCTAGTAGCGGTGAAAAAAAATTTAGGTCATTCGGATAAGAAAACAACAGATCTAAATTAAAACAACTCTAATTAACTAGTAGTCTATCTCAAAATAATTGAGGATGTCGGATGGAAATCTACATCTAAAGTTTAAAATGCGTATAAGACGATGTGATCAATACGCATTTTAAAAATTTCATTAGAAAGAAGCTCCAAATCTTACACCTGTCGAGAACAACGTACTACTAAAAGGTTCAAGATAAAAATCATCATATTGATCATTATACCTATTGCCCCGTGCATAACGTTGAAAATCTATAAATGGCCCTACACGAATCTGATTTTTCCCGGTTCTTATCGCAAGTCCAACTGTAGAGTTGAACATAAAACCACCATCGATGTCCCCTTCTACCTTAAAAGCATGCCCCGTATTGAAGTCAATAAATGGGCTTAACTTCATGGTCAATATATTTGCTCTAAAATGAAAGAACAACGGGACATAAGTCTGATCAAAACGAACCGTCCGCATACCGCTTCCTACACCCAATGCAATATTGGGATTGATTTGATAATTCCCCGTTAATGTGGCCGAAAAGAAAAACTCTTCATCATTGGTCACCCCCAACATAACATTAGGTTCCAAATTGAAGCCCGCCTGCAGACCGTTGAACCGCGGTGCTTTCTCTCTCGCATTTGATTTGACAGGTTTTACATTTTCCTCTTTTGTAATCTTCTCTATTTCGTCTATTTTTAATGCTATGATACTGCTTCTGTCGAGCGTCTCAATCTTGATACTCTGATTGGGTACCTGTTCGATGATTGTCCCCCTTATGATTGAACCATTCTTAAGATATACCACGTCCACTAGTTTTTGGGCATAGGAAGCCATACTCCACACAACTAGAATAAAAAGTAAAATTATTTTTCTCATAAAGCAGTTAATAGTAAATGACAAATCTAATTGAAATCGAGTTGATTCTGGAATTTTTTCATAAATAATTCAATCAGCACGATTTCGACCTTATCGAGATTAAAGGTATATTAGCCTATCGATTAAAGAAGTCCAGAATGATGCTAAAAACAATCCTCTTAAGAATCAAATAAATATACTCAGCATAGGTGGTGGTCTCTTCGTTAAGTAAGCGCAGAAAAACCGATTGACTACCGTGCAAATCAAGAAGTAACCGAGTGTAACGAGTTCATTTATACCAAATGAACACACACTTATAAAAAATTATTTATATATGAAAATACTGCACACAGGAGACTGGCATCTGGGAAAGAAACTGGATTTTTTTTCTAGAATGGAAGAGCAGAAATCTGTCCTAGAGGAAATCTGTAACATTGCTGAAGAAGAACAGGTAGATGCTGTGATTGTTGCTGGAGACCTTTTCGACGCCTTCAACCCTCCTGTTGAAGCAATAGATTTATTGTACAAAACCCTAAAAAAACTATCAAATAATGGTTTAAGGCCAGTCCTCGCCATTGCGGGCAATCACGATAGTCCTGACCGAATTGATGCCCCAGATTCACTTGCCCGAGAGTGCGGCATCATATTCATGGGCTATCCTAATACGACCATTGAGCCCATTCAAGTCGAGAATGGCTTTGCTATTACAAAGTCTGACCTCGGTTTTATAGAATTGAGGCTACCAAAGTATTCTACTCCCCTCCGTATCCTGACTACTCCATTTGCAAATGAAATTAGATTGAAGCAATATTTAGGCATCACCGAAAAAGAACAACAATTAAATGAAGTACTAAAAAACAACTGGCGGACGTCGGCTGACAAATATGCGGACAAATATGGTGTGAATCTTCTTGTCACCCACCTCTACATGCTTAATCGTGGAGGCGACATCCTCGAAGAACCGGATGGAGAGAAACCAATAAAAATAGGCCATGCGGACATTGTCTATTCAGATGGAATCCCCTTGCAAATTCAATATACCGCACTGGGCCACCTCCACCGTTTTCAAAATATCGGTGGACACCATGCACCTGTTATTTACAGCGGTAGTCCCCTAGCGTATTCCTTTTCAGAAGCCGGACAGGAGAAAAAAGTAGTTATAATTGAAGCTGAAGCAAATCGTCAAGTTCAAATAAAATCACGAACATTACAATCAGGACGTCGGCTATACCGTAAACGATTCGAACAGATAGATGAAGCCGTGATGTGGTTACAATCGCATCCAAACGCATTGGTAGAATTGACTCTCCTCAGTGACACTTTTATTTCCTCTCAAGACCTTAAGCGAATACATGCTGCCCATGATGGTATTATTCACATTATTCCCATTGTCAAACAGCAGGAGATGTTGCTGGCTTCGGCACAACATATCAATCTGGAACAGGATATACAGGATCTGTTCAAAGATTATTTTAAATCGAAATATGGACAAGAGGTCAATAAAGAATTGATTTCGTTATTCAACGAAGTTTTGCACAACACCAATGAATCAGAAGATTAAGACATGCTGCCATTATTTTTAAGTATAGAGGGACTATATTCCTACCAAGCTAAGCAAGAGGTAGATTTCACCAAGCTGACAGAAGCTGGACTCTTTGGTATATTTGGAAGTGTTGGATCGGGTAAATCTTCAATTTTGGAAGCTATCGGATTTGCATTGTACGGAAATACCGAAAGGCTGAACAGCAAGGAAAATAGAAGCTACAATATGTTGAATCTCAAATCGGATTCAGCCACTATTATCTTTGATTTCTTAAATTTCGAAAACCGTAAATTTCGCTTTACCGTACATTGGAGAAGACGCAAAAAATTTGACCAGACCTCCACAATAGAGCGGGTCGCATATGAATGGGAGAATGGCAGTTGGACACCACTTGCATCAGTAGATGCATCCGGCATCACTAATCTGACTTATCAAAATTTCAAACGGACTATTATCATTCCACAGGGACAATTCAAGGAATTTCTTGACCTAAAAGGAAAAGACCGCTCGGATATGATGAAGGAAATTTTTAACCTTGACAGATATGACCTTGGCCCCAAAGTGTCTACTTTACAAATTGAGAACAACCGAAAAATAGAGAATCTGCAGGGCGTATTGTCTGGATTCGAAGGAATTACGACAGATGTACTCCAGCTAAAAAAAATCAACTTACAAGAAGAACATAGTTTATTAAGGCAAAAAAAAGACCAATACCAACATCTCGAACACCAGTATCGATTACTCACAGAAGCGAAATCCAACCGTCAAAATCTCGTCGAAAAGCAACAGCTCTTTGGTAATTTGTCAACCCGTAAAGCCGATATAGACCGTCTAGAAAAAGAGCTCGACGAATACGAAAATTTTGTCACCTTATTCAAGGATACTATTCAGCAAATTGATGTACTACAAAGAGAGCAAGCACAACAGGAGGTGAAAATCCAAAACCTATTAGTAGACAAACAACAAACTGCGACCAGTTTAAAAGAGAAAGAACTGGCTTATGAAAAGATCCAAATTGCTTACCAAGCTATTGATATTCAAAAAACAAGAATTACTGACCTCAAGAATTTAATACAGATTAATCTCCAGCAAGATGAAAAATCAACACTAACAGCACGGTTGGCAAAGGGTACCCCAATTTTGGAGCAGACAAAAGCAGAAGAACTAGTCCTCAGGGAAGATATTGAGGAACAGGAACAGCTACTGGAACAATTAAAATCAGTAAAGATAGACACATCAGAATTAATAGAAATAGATAATTGGTATAGGCAGTACGATGTGCTATTACGAGACCAAACTACCTGCATAGCAAATATAAGCAATCTGAACCTCCAACAAGAAGAACTGACTACAGCTTTCAAAAAGAACGGATACTCACTCGAAAAGTGGGAATCAGAGTTAACTATCCAAAATCAGAGTGTTAATACCGAACTAGACGAACTAAACAGACAAGAAACCGTACTAGAAGTACAAAGAGAACTCAGTCGTTTTGTAGACAATCTACAAAACGACCATCCTTGTCCCCTTTGCGGCTCGTTAGAACATCCTGCACCTATGCACCTGCAAGATGTTGGTCAACAAATAACGGATATCTTAGCGACTAAAGCAACGCTTAAAAAGCAGCTGGAACACTTAGCAACATTTTCTAAACAAATGACCCAGTGGAGCACGTCCTATCTTGAACGGAAGGCGAGACTGGAAACCGCAGCAAAAGAACTGCAAGGCTTGAATCTAGCGTTGGCTGACCACAGAAATCAATTCTCTTGGGAAGATTTCAAGTGGGATAATCGTGAGTCATTTGAAAAAAAGAAAGCAACAGTCAAACAGAGCGAAATTCAGATAAAGGAAGTTGAATTATTGATTAAATCCTTAAGGGTTCAGCTTGGTGAGTCTCAACAAAAAATTTCTAAATTCGAAAAGACACTCAACGATTTTGCACAACAGATAGCTGTAATCCAAGGAATTATTGCACAGCATGGTGCCCAAATCCAAATATTGGATGTCCAACAATATAAAGAGCGTCCCACACCTACCCTCGAAAACGAAATTCAAAGTTTGGAGGAACACATACGTTCTATAACCAACCAACAGCAAGAACTACAAACAAGCCTACATCAATTACAGACACAATTGGCAGCTTTGAATGGGAAGCATAGCGAATCTTTAGAAAACTATCAGAAAATAATAACCTCACTAGATGATTTAAATGGTATTCTGATAGAACGAATAGAGTCACACCATGCTCCTGGAATGGCTGCAATTCAAATAGTGCTCCATAAAAATCTGCCAATACAGGATAATAGAAGAGCGATTAAAGAATTCCATATCGAATATGAAACCCTGCAAAAACAGATTCACGAGCTTGAACAAGCTTGCATAAATCAAGTGTTTAACGAACACATGTATGACGAGACAGCAGCAAATCTCGAAAACACGAAGCTGGATCTCGAGCAACAGATTGCCAAATATGGAGCACTTGAGCAGGAACTGCGACGCCTTGAAGACGAATTCGCAAAAAAAGGCAAGCTTCTAGAGCAATACGAACAGTTAAACCAGAGAAAAAACAATCTTAGGACATTGGACAATATGTTTAAAGGATCAGGGTTTGTCAATTATGTATCCAGCATACATTTACAAAGACTTTGCGACATTGCCAATCAGAGATTCCACAGATTAACCAAAAACCAATTGAGCTTGATTATCAATGAAGCAAACGAATTTGAAGTAATTGACTATCTCAACAATGGGTACCACCGTTCTGTAAAAACGCTTTCCGGGGGACAGGGGTTTCAAGCTTCTCTCTGCCTTGCGCTGGCCTTGGCTGAAAATATCCAATCCCTAAATAAAGCAGACAAAAATTTCTTCTTTATAGACGAGGGCTTTGGAACTCAAGATGCAGAAAGCATGAATACTGTATTCGAAACCCTTCAATACCTCAACAAAGAAAATCGAATCGTAGGCATTATTTCACATGTAGAAGAATTAAAAGAAAGAATTCCGATATCTATAACAGTTGTAAAAGATTTAGAAAAAGGCAGTATTCTAAAACTAAGTTCTTAAAAATGGGTTTATGATAATGATTATATGTATCCTAAAAACATCAAACAATTAGTTTAATTAAGCGTAAATATTCAATACACTACAAAATATCACATTTTTCATCCATGAAACGTTTCATCCTACTATCTTTTTTTGTATTCGCAATCACTACGGCTAGCGCCCAGTCCCTGCACCCAGGATTTGAAAAAGACGAATACAAGACTATGCTTTCATTGATGGAAAATCTATCCAGTGGAACATCAGACCCACATTTCGCCCTCAAGTACACCTCGGCAGTCATGGGATTCGAGAATAAATGGTGGCTTTGGACCAATGAAGAAAAAAAACAAGCTATCATCGGAATTCGGGGTACGACATCTAGTCCTGAGAGTTGGTTGGCCAATTTTTTTGCAGCAATGATTCCAGCTAAGGGTGTACTCCAACTTGATTCTGTCCAATCTTTCGAATACAATTTCTCGGACAATCCTCGTGCCGCAGTCCATGTCGGATGGACCTTCTGCACAGGCTATCTCTCGGCAGATATTCTACCAAAGATAGACTCCTGCTATCGTGCCGGAATTAGAGATTTTTACATTACCGGACATAGCCAGGGCGGAGCTATAACCTACCTACTAACCTCTCATTTACTCCACCTCAAAACTATCGGAAAAATAGCAAATGATGTACAATTCAAGACCTACAGCTCTGCGGCACCTAAAGTCGGAAACCTCTACTATGCATACGAATATGAAGCCGCTACTCAGATGGGTTGGGCCTACAATGTAGTAAATGGTTTAGATTGGGTACCTGAGACTCCATTCACTGTCCAAAAATTGGACGATTTTAACGAACAAAATCCATTTCCACAACTAGAAGCTACGATAAAGAAACAATCTTTCGGAAAAAAAATAGTTATCAAACACTATTTAAATAAGGTAAAAAAGCCAACTGAGAAAAGTCAAAAAAACATAGAAAAGTTGCTGGGAAACAAAGTATTCGAATTTCTTAAGAAAAAATATCCAACGATTTCGGAACCCGCTTATTATCCGTCATCCAATTATAGCCGTGCTGGACATCATATTGTTCTCAAGGCTGATAGTGCTTATCTAACACAATATCCCATGGACATCAACAAACCATTTATGCATCATAGTCTTCAATCATACCTCTATTTATTAGATAAACTATAGAGGCCAAAACCGTTTAGTCAAAATTTAAAGTCAATTTTAGGTACGATATTTGCAACTGAGTAAAGCACTGTAGACTTTTTAACTAACTAATCATGAAAAGAACACCTTTTACTACTTTCGCTATTTTGCTCGTCGTAGCAATTATTCTCATATTTGCTACCACCTGCTCCAGTGTTTTATAGCAATATTACTTCCCTCGTCTATTCTTACTAAACTAGGCATGCTCGACATGTCCAACAATATAAAAAATACGACCTCTTACTTTCCTGACCAACTACAGCGGCACTCTTTTCCCCTTAACCCCATTTTCCCCCCAAATGTTGCAAACTTTAAACGATGGTCTTGCCAACAACAAAATATTTCTAGCTAAATACTACCATTACTTCCATGTCGTGCAATTATGTGATTGGTATAATTGCAGAAGAAAATCCATAAAATTGGAAGGTACATCCGTCCCATTCAAGAGCATAATCCACACCAGGTTATCCTCTTTTTGTTGTCCACATTTCAGGAAATAAACCGTATCTTTGCGCCATGATTAATGTGTCCAATCTTTCTCTTCGTTTCGGCAAGCGTGTGCTGTTCGAAGATGTCAATTTAAAGTTTACATCAGGAAATTGCTACGGTATAATTGGTGCAAACGGTGCCGGAAAATCAACCTTTTTAAAGATAGTTTCAGGCGAGATAGACCCTTCAACGGGATCTGTTGCTTTCACTCCCGGGGAGAGAATGTCAGTATTAAAGCAAAATCACTACGAGTTTGATAAATTTTCCGTTATCGAGACCATTCTAATAGGCAACCAGGAGCTTTACAAAATAATGAAAGAAAAGGATGCCATCTACATGAAAGAAGACTTCACGGATGCAGATGGAGAAAGAGCTGGCGAGCTGGAAAGTTTATTTGCAGAAATGGACGGATGGAATGCGGAAAGCAATGCCGCAACTTTGCTCAGCAATCTTGGAATTTCGGAAGAGCTTCATTATAAGCTCCTAGAAGAGCTGGATGGTAATCAAAAAGTACGTGTTTTACTGGCACAGGCGTTGTTTGGAAAGCCTGACATCCTTATTTTAGATGAGCCCACCAACGATTTGGATATCAACACCATCGCTTGGTTAGAAGATTTCTTAGCTAGCTATGAAGCCATTGTACTTGTCGTCTCTCACGACCGTCACTTCCTTGATGCTGTATGTACCCACATCGTAGACATTGACTTTAGCAAGATGACTATCTACACGGGTAACTACTCATTCTGGTACGAATCATCTCAGTTGGTATTAAAACAACGCACCGATCAGAATAAAAAGATGGAAGACAAAGTTAAAGAGCTGCAAGAATTTATACGCCGCTTCTCCGCTAATGCTTCCAAATCCAAACAAGCTACCTCTCGTAAAAAAGCACTTGACAAGATTAATATAGAAGAAATCAAAGCCTCCAATCGTAAATACCCGGCCATTATGTTTAATCAAATGAACCGCGAGCCGGGAGATCAGACATTATCCGTTGAAGGATTAGGGAAGACAGTTGCTGGTGAGGTATTCTTTAAGGATATCAATTTTATGATCAACAAAGGAGATAAAATTGCCGTTCTCGGGCGCAACTCTCTTATAACGTCAGCCTTCTATGACGTTATTACAGGACGCGATAAGGATTTTCAAGGAGAGTTCAAATGGGGTATTACGATTACTCCAGCAGATATGCCTATCGAAAACGCCGAGTTCTTCGAAGGAAGAACAGAAAATCTGGTTGATTGGTTAAGAGAATACACTACAAATCCAGAAGCTGACGAACAATTCTTACGTGGCTTTTTAGGCAAGATGCTTTTCTCGGGAGAAGAAGTTCTCAAAAAAGCTTCTGTTTTATCTGGAGGCGAAAAAATGCGCTGCATGTTCTCTAGGATGATGCTTCAGGGAGCCAACTTCCTAATTTTCGACGAGCCGACCAATCACTTGGACTTAGAGTCTATTACCGCACTCAACAATGGAATGAAAGATTTCAAAGGTTCAATGCTCTTCACCTCTCGTGACCACGAATTGACAGAGACAGTGGCCAATCGCATTATCGAACTTACACCAAAAGGTATTATCGATAAGTTAATGACCTATGACGAATATATCAATAGCGAAGTCGTACAAGCACAACGTGCTGAAATGTATAGTTAATACAACTATTGGCAAAAAAAACACCTTATCTCCATAAGGTGTTTTTTTTGTGCTTTTTTTAAAAACAAAATGATATTTAAAATATTGTCACTCGATAATAACACAAATTTAAAACAACTGACACACAATGCATTAATACCATTATAAGGATA
Organism: Sphingobacteriaceae bacterium DW12; assembly: GCA_000783305.1. Lineage (GTDB taxonomy): Bacteria > Bacteroidota > Bacteroidia > Sphingobacteriales > Sphingobacteriaceae > Sphingobacterium. The sequence continues at coordinate 905,277 of JROE01000002.1, forward strand.
AAACTTGCAGAAATTAGATTATTAAAATACATTTGACTACTTATTCTATAGACTTTATAATAATTGAATTATCATTCCTCTAAAAATATATTTTAACACTTAAGGGGCTTCCCATAATTGGTTTATTCAGAGAAAAGGCCTTCCTCTCTCCGAGGAAGGACCTTTTTATATTAATTAATGGACACTGGACATATCAATTTTGTTTTTGCCCTGTTTAATGGTTAGTACAAATGGGACACATACGAGAAATACCAATCCTAGATACAGAAATACATCCATGTAAGAGAGCACTGCCGCCTGCTTTGTAACCGAAAGATCTAAAAGCTGATGAGCCTTAGCAAGTGCCTCGTTAGAACTGAATCCCTTCGACATGAAATTCATTTGCATCTGCTCCACCCGTAGTTGAACCTCAAAACTAGTAGCGTCCAAATGCGAAATCAGGTTAACCCGGTGCTTTTGTGAATCTCTAGAGATAAAGGTAGTAATCAGTGCAATACCAAATGACCCACCCAATTGACGCATCATCCCTGTGAAGGCAGCTCCCTCTCCTATGGATTTTCCCTGTAAAGTTGACAGTGACAAGGTCATCACGGGTACGAATAGTAATCCCAAACCTACCCCTCGAACAATCAAAGGCCAAAACATGTGCTCTGAGCCTGTATCATTAGTCAAGATACCATACATGAAAAATGAAAAGCCAAAAAAGATACACAACCCCAGAGCCACCATATATTTCTGTGGTACACCAGCTTGAATCATCTTACCAATAAATGGCATCATCAATCCGGTCATTATGGAACTAGGAATCAACAGTAATCCAGCATCCGTAGCAGACCAACCTAGAATCGATTGAGTGTATATCGGAATAATAAAGGTGGAGCCAAACAATCCAAACCCTAATATAAAACTCATGATTGTCCCCACTTGTAAATTTTTATCCTTCAATACCCGAAGATTAACAATCGGATTTTTATAGGTCAACTCACGCCAGATGAAGAAAAACAGGCCAAAGAAAGACAACACAGACAATGTCAGAATCGTATTATTCTCAAACCAATCATCTTGTTGGCCATGCTCCAATACGTATTGCAAGGACCCAATAAACATAATCAAAAATACTACACCCCACCAGTCCACTTCACTAGCTGACTGCTTTTTGCCATACTTCGGACTTCTAACAAAAGAAAGCGTCAAAAGAGTTGCGATAATTCCCAAAGGTACATTTATATAGAAGATATAAGGCCAAGAGTATTCATCCACAATATATCCCCCCAACGGCGGCCCCAAAGTTGGCCCAACAATGACCCCCATACCATAAATAGCCTGCGCCATACTTCTTTTTTCCGGAGGATAACTCTCTGTGATAATCGTTTGTGCGGTCACTAATAGAGCTCCGCCCCCCATCCCTTGAATAAATCTAAAAAACACTAATTCCCAGATATTCGTCGCATTACCGCACAAAAAAGAAGCGACCGTAAAGAGAATGATAGAAGCTGCAAAATAATTCCGTCTTCCAAACTGTTGCGACAACCAACTGGTCATAGGAATAACAATTACATTAGCGATAGCATATGCTGTAATAACCCACGCCACATCAGTCAAGGTTGCACCCAAAGAACCCTTCATGTCATTCAGCGCAACATTGACAATGGTGGTATCCACGATTTCTAACAAGGCACACAACACGGCTGTTATGGTGATGACTACGCGACGGAAACCATATTCAACCAGACTATCCTGTTGTATTATTTCCATAACTATTGTACATGAACATCTACATCTGCATTCAACCCCGGACGCAGCAATGCTATTTTATCTTTTGGATTTTTCTCCGTTAATTTAATCTTGACAGGGAGACGTTGGACCGTTTTCACAAAGTTACCAGTAGCATTGTCTGGGGGCAATAATGAGAAGCGCGAACCCGTAGCCGGAGAGAACGAGTTAATCTCCCCTTCAAATTCCATATCTGGAAAAGCATCCACCTTAACGCTCACAAGCTGCCCTGTACGCATTTTATTCAATTGCGTTTCTTTGAAATTTGCAACCACCCACGTTTCCGTATTATCAACTAGATAGAACAAGGATTGCCCTGGATTAATCATCTGACCAGGTTGTATTTTGATATTTGATACCTGCCCGTCTACGGACGCCAATACCGCTGCATATGACAAATTTAGCTTTGCTGCATCCAACACCGCTTTAGCCCGCCCTATATTTGCTTGAGCTACGGAAGTTTGCTTAGAAGCCACAGTTGTCTTACTGACCACAGCATGACGTTGCGAAGTACTGGCGTTGCGCTGTTCCTGTAAGATTTCAACTTGCTTTTCGGCTTCCAATTTAGTCGTCAATGCCTGTTCATATTGCTGCTTCGTAATAGAATGATTTTTGTATAGATTCTCATATCGAGCAAAATCATTATTGGCCTGCTCTGCACGTATCTCAGCAGCATCCACGCTACCAGCACTAGATTTAATACTCGCATCCGATATGGCAACATTTGCTGAAGAAGCAAACACATCTGCCTTTGAAACCTCCAAAGAACTCTCAGCCGCAAGCAATGCAGCCTGCGCTTCTTGCACCTTTACCAAAAAGTCTTGAGGCTCGATAGTAAATAACGTGTCTCCCTTCCTCACTATATCATTGTCCTGAACAAATACCTTGGATACATACCCACCTACACGAGAAATGATTGGATTCATATTTTTATCCACTTGGGCATCATCCGTACGTTCATGCGCCTGACCATGAATGTATTTGTAAGTACCATAGCCCCCGCCCAAAACGACAAGAGCCGTTAGAATGATGACAAACTTCTTGTTTGATTTTTTGACTTCTTTACTATTTTCCATAACTATTATTTCTGAATTAGTTCACCATTGGTAAAAAGCAAATCATAGTATCTCTCGATCGTATTCGCCTTACCAATAGCTTGGTTGATTCTGCTTTGTAACTGTTGTACATCTGCTTCCAATAAATCATCAGTATCAGCTACCCCATTATCATACTTATCTTTTACGATCCTAAAGTTTTCATTCGCTTGATTCACGGCCTCCCCATACACCATATCCTGTGCCTTAGCTAATTCATAATTTTCATTGGCTTGTTGCACCTCGACCTTTATTTGATCATTAAGTAGCGTCATATTATCCTCCACCTCGCGCACCCTGTTTCTGGCTACATTTACATCACGCTTATTTTTGTACAATGCGCTCAAGTTATAAGACACTCCTACTCCAATGTTCATCGCGTTTTTAACCGTAATGACATTTTTAACGTCCATAGCTGTATAACCGCCTGTCACAAACAGCGTGGGATAATTGGCCGCCTGTATGATTTTTACTTGATTGAGTGCAACGTCGTGCTGTGCTTCTACGGCCTTCAAATCCGAACGATGTGCAATCGCATCGCCCAGTGACGCGGGCAGAACAGGGGAATTTGTCTCCGCTAGGTCTACTCGATCAAATTCAGTTCCCTCTTCCAATTTCAAAAAATTGACCAACTGATAATTCATCACCTTCACGTTTTTCCGCGCTTCCTGCTGAGCCACTAAATAATTGGATAGTTGCAATTCTGCTTTTAATAAATCATTTCGTGCTATCACACCATTAGCCTCCATCACTTTAAAGTCCATCACACGCTGAGTGGCCCGTTTGATATTCTCTTCGATAAGCAAAGTGGTCTGCTGGGCTTTGTAAAGATTAAGATACAGGGACAATGCTCTTTTAGCTAGTTGTTCTTTAGTAGCCTGTGCAGTCCATTGCTCAGCTTTAAGAGCATTTTCAGAAGCGTGTATACTCTCCATGATCCTTCCTCCAGTATAAATTGGCATATTGACCGTCGCCCTTCCCAGCATCAACTGGTTGGCTTTAATATCTGGAGCCTCGCCAGATTTGCCTAGCGGTATCCTAAAATTGATATCCGGAGTAGTCATCAACATGTATTGACCACTGATTTGCGCCTCTGGAAGTTGACTGTTCTTTGCAGACTTTACTTCCAGTCTGCGACTTTCAATTTTCGTGTCAGACAAACGAGCCTCTGTACTCTGCGTACTGGCCAAGCGTATGATTTCTTCCAATGCAATCTTTCGCCTTTCTTGCGAATGGCCTACCAAATGAGTAAACAACATAAGTGTGCCTAGCCCTAGTAATTTGTATTTCATCTACTTTAATTTTCTTTTGATAGTTGATGAGCACTCCCATTATTCAACCGTTCAGCTTCATCTACTTTAATTTTCTTTTGATAGTTGACGAGCACTCCTGTTATTCAACAGTTCAGCTTCATCTACTTTTTTGGTGCTCCCTCTTTTTACACACTGTTTGGGTCAGATGTATAGGTGAGCAATGCTCTAATATTTTTTTGTAAATAACAAACTACCTCATTTTCGATGTAATTGGAATACTCTTCATCGGAAGTCAATCCCAACATTGCTTTAAGAAATAAACTGTTCATTTGAAAATTCATAAAAGTCCCCATTAGTGTCGCATGGATGTGAATACAACTATTTCCACCTTGAAATATTCCTTGGTTCACTCCCTCTTGGACAATATCTTCAATGACCTTAAGATTATGATATTTGAGTTCCTTGAATGATTCTGAAAGAAGCAATTTTCGCTTAATAGTTGATTCAACAGCGATTACCTGATATAATCCGCGGTTCGAATTCATGGATTTAACGTATAGCTCAATCATCTTCTCCAGCTTTTCCAGCGGAGATGCTATCCCAATAAGGGCGGCTGCATTCATTTTAAAATTTTCAACCCTGACATTAATCAAGGTATCCAACAATCCTTCCTTCGAACCAAAGTAGTAATTAATCATCGCAACATTCACGTTGGCCTCACTCGCAATATCTCGTACAGAAGTACCATCAAACCCCTTTATAGAAAATAGATTCTCGGCTACATTCAGTATTTCCAGTTGCTTGTCATTAATATCCATATCGTGATTATCTTTTTTTGAACGGGACAAAATTAAACAAACGTTTAATTTAAACAATCGTTTAAATACTTTTTTTCAAAACTCCTTACATTGAAATGAAAAAGGGCACCTCTAATAATAGAGATGCCCTTTTTCACAATAACCTAATATGATTAATTCAGTAGGATACCCACAGAGACATTAAATGCTTGGTGCTGAAAATCTATCGCTCTTTTTTTTAGTTGTTGATAAGCATATGCAGCGGAAACGGTAAATTTTGGAGCCCCACCTAAGTCAAGCACGTAAAAAAAGCCTCCTTTAAACATAACTCCTTGATGGTACCACACAGCAATACTAGGTGCATAGCCAATTGGCTAACAGTCCTATAGAAGACTGCTCCCCAACGACCCCAAAAGGAAGTCTACCATCTATGAATATAGGAAAAGTATTGGTCTCGAATGGATAGCTACGCTGATCGGCGTTATGCGGATCATTTGTTTGATAGTCTCCTTTAAAGGTCTCATTGCCCACACCTAATCCAAGATAAGCCTTTTGGTTAAAATCCTTACCCATAATAAAATGAAGCGAGTAACCATTAAATGCACCTTTATAGCCTTCGTTACTAAACCCAAAAGTACCACCACCTTGTGGCACCGTGTATAAGGAAGATTGTGCTGAAGCGGCATAGACAACGAAAAAAGTGCAAACCAATAGCAAAAGAAATCTCTGATTCATCTTAATTTAAAATTTTGAAAACCATCTCTCTCAATACGTCCTCTGTCGACGTATTGCTACCAACGTTCATACCTTTCGAGCATAAATCAGCATTCTTGAGACAATTGATAATGTCAAATGTTTTTCTGCGATTATAGTTTCGCGCGGCCAATTCGTACTCCTTCAAAAAAAACGGATGAATGCCTAGTTCCTTCGCTGCAGAAGACTTGTCTGTGAGGTAATGATATTTCAATATCTTTGTAAAATACCCTCCCATAGCACCTAATACCACCACGAGCGGATTGTTTTTAGGGTTGGCAGCAAAATAATCGACAATTTGATAAGCTTTCAGTGCATTCCGTTTAGCAAGTGCCGTATTCAATTCGAATACATTAAAATCTTTGGATATTCCGATATTTCGTTCTATATCCATAGCGCCTATTTCCTGCGTTTTGGGCACATTGAGCATCAATTTATCTAACTCGTTGGATACTTTGGATAAATCTGTCCCCAAATATTCTGCCATCATTGCTGCAGCCTGAGGATGTATATCCCACCCCTTACCCTTCACATACCCATTAATCCACGCTCCTATTTTATCCTCGTACAATTTACTGGATTCAACAACCTCGCCAACCTTTTCAATAAGCTTGTATAATTTTTTACGTTTATCAAACTTACCATACTTATAGTTCAATACGAGTATGGTAGTAGGTGTTACGTGCTCCACATATTGTTGCAAGAGCTCCTCTCCTTGTTTCCATTTTAGATCTTGCGCTTCCTTGACAATAATTACTTGATAATCGCTTAACATGGGATAGCGTCTGGCAGCATTTACCATAGTGACGATATCAGCATCTTTCCCATAAAGAATCGTCTGATCAAACCCCTTTTGGGCGTCCTCTAGTACATTATTCTCGATAGCATCGCTGATCAAATCAATAAAATAGGGCTCTTCCCCATGTAGCAAGTAGATAGGTTTGAGCTTTTTATTCCTGATGTCTGAAAGAATAGGATTTACATTCATGTTCTACAAAAATACAATTTATTAGTACAGGAGGCAGTACAGTTTTTTATCAAATTCACTATGTGCAGGAGTTTTCTTATCTTTGTATATGTTCACCCCTATCCAGTTAAACTTGCCTCCATATCCCGCGAAATTGACTAAGGAAAATGGGACTGTCTTTATTTTCGATGAATTGCGCAAGAAAAGATTGGTATTGACTCCTGAGGAGTGGGTGAGACAACATTGGATACATTATCTACACCAACAAAAGAAGTACCCCAAGTCGTTAATGAAAACTGAGGGAGGTCTCAAGCTAAATACCCTACAAAAAAGAAGCGACCTTCTCATATACAACAGTTTGGGTGAAAAGATAATACTAGCAGAATTCAAGGCGCCCAACGTAAAAATTACACAAGCCGTATTTGAGCAAATCGCCAACTACAATACCGTCCATCAAATTCCGTTATTATTGGTAAGCAATGGTTTAGAACATTTTTATTGTAAAATCTCATTTGACTCACATTCTTATGAGTTTTTAAAGGAATTGCCAGACTATGACGTCTCCTGAAGTATTGTTTGCTACATGTAAAACATGCGCAACAAAGTATACAACATTTAAAATATAATTTTATATTCGTCCTATAAAAGAAAGTAGTATTATGAACATAGATAAAAACGAATTCAGAAAATACGCGATTAAGCATCATAGAATTGGAAGTCAACATGTCGATAGTTTTATTTCACGTGTTCAACAAAATATGCCGACCAATTTAACGCCCTACATTGTTGAGGAGCGTCAATTGAACGTCGCCCAGATGGATGTATTCTCGAGACTGATGATGGACCGCATTATCTTCTTGGGGGATGCTGTCACCGATCAAGTCGCAAATATTATTCAGGCTCAGCTTCTATTTCTACAGTCGACAGATGCCCAACGTGATATCCAGATCTATATCAACTCACCGGGAGGAAGCGTATATGCAGGTCTGGGTATATATGACACCATGCAATATATCGCTCCTGATGTAGCGACTATTTGTACCGGCATAGCAGCGTCCATGGGGGCGGTATTATTGGTAGCAGGAGCCAAAGGAAAACGTGCAGCTTTAAAGCACTCACGTGTCATGATTCACCAACCTTCCGGAGGAGCACAAGGTGTTGCTGCAGATATGGAAATCAATTTACGTGAAATGTTGAAGTTGAAAGAAGAACTTTATACCATCATTGCCGAGCATTCTGGACAATCATATGAATGGGTAGAGAAATCTTCTGATCGTGATTATTGGATGCGTGCTGCTGAAGCAAAAGAATTTGGTATGGTGGATGAAGTATTGTCCTCCAAAAAAGAAATAAAATAAATGAGCAAAATCAATAACAAAGATACACGCTGTTCATTCTGTGGCATCAGCAAAAATGATGCACAGATGCTGATTGCCGGTGATGGAGCACATATCTGTGACCGCTGCGTGATGCAGGCGAACGAGATATTGGCCGAAGAGCTCAAGCAGCGAAAAAGCAAATCTTTACAAACTACTTTAAAGCTCATTCGTCCTCTTGAAATCAAAGAACATCTGGACCAATATGTCATTGGGCAGGACGATGCTAAAAAAGTAATATCCGTAGCTGTTTATAATCACTATAAGCGCCTCAACCAGAAAGTAGAGAAAGATGACATCGAAATTGAGAAATCAAACCTCATAGTTGTCGGCGAAACAGGTACAGGAAAGACGCTATTGGCCAAGACAGTTGCCAAAATACTCAATGTCCCCTTTAGTATTGTTGATGCAACAGTCCTGACAGAAGCAGGATATGTGGGTGAAGATGTTGAAAGCATATTAACCCGTCTACTCCAAGCAGCTGATTATGACGTTGCTTCTGCCGAGAGAGGTATCATCTATATTGATGAAATTGACAAAATAGCGCGTAAAAGCGATAACCCTTCGATTACGCGTGATGTTTCAGGCGAGGGCGTACAGCAAGCATTGCTCAAAATCTTAGAAGGCACGGTAGTCAATGTTCCACCACAAGGAGGTCGCAAACATCCGGACCAAAAAATGATTGCTGTCAATACCAGCAACATTCTGTTCATATGCGGAGGAGCATTTGATGGTATACAGAAAAAAATCGCGAACCGTCTTCGAACACAGACTGTAGGTTACAAGATGCGTGAAGATGACCAAGAGATTGACATGAACAACCTGTACAAGTATATCACGCCTCAGGATCTAAAAACATTCGGATTAATTCCCGAATTAATTGGCCGTCTTCCTGTCTTGACTTATTTGAATCCGCTAGACAAAGAGACGCTATTGAACATTTTGACGGAACCAAAAAATGCGTTGATTAAGCAATATAAAAAACTCTTTCACTACGAAGGTATTGAGCTGAAGTTCGACAAGGATGTTTATCAATTTATTGTAGACAAAGCTGACGAATTTAAACTTGGAGCTCGGGGTCTTCGATCCATCTGTGAAGGTATTATGCTTGACGCTATGTTTGAGATTCCGACTCAAAAGGATTTAGTAGTCGACAATATTTTACACATTACCTTGGATTATGCCAAGCAAAAATTCGAAAAATCGGATATCAAAAAATTACACGTCGCTTAGATAAAAGCCCTCCCAAAAAGAGGGCTTTTTTATCCAAGAATCCTACTCTAGAAAAAAGCAGACAGCCTGACCTGCAGAGATTCCATCTCCAAGCCCGATTATTCCCAATTTGGACATCATACCTAATGTTCACTATACAACAACAATCACTTGATCTTATATTAACCTAATGGTCACAAAAAATCTGTAACTTGAAATGAAATCTCAATATAAAACCATTGATACTCAAAAACACATCTATCTGCGCCAGATGTATAATTTATTATTAAGTACGAAAAGAAATGACTAAATTAAACAATAAAGTAGATGAGCTAGCAAGGCTAAACGGTAGTGTAAAAAATCACAACCTGAGTTTAAAATGAACCATTCATATCTAAAATTTGATTTTTATCACGCAGGTAAGGGTCATTTTTCGATAGAGACAGCTCCTTTCTGCCTTGACGAAAAAATTGTAGAGTTATGAAAGAACCGAGTGTAAAGAGATCAATGATACATTAAAAGCTAGCATTCATTATTAAAAATATTTACGGATGAAAAAAAACAAGGAAGAGAACAGTCCAATTACACCTGGCCTCAAATCAAAGGAAGATATTGTACACAATTGGTTACCAAGATATACAGGAAGACCATTGGAAGAATTTGGTGAGTATATATTATTGACCAACTTTTCCAAGTATATCCACCTATTTTCAGAAATGCATGACAACGCTCCTATCTATGGTGAGGACAAACCAATGCAATCTGTCACCGCCGCTGGTATCACAATCATCAATTTCGGAATGGGCAGCCCGATGGCAGCCACTATTATGGACCTCTTATCGGCCATTGCACCTAAAGCCGCACTTTTTTTGGGCAAAGCAGGTGGATTAAAGAAGAAAAATAAGATTGGGGACTTAGTACTTCCCATAGCAGCCATTCGGGGAGAAGGCACATCTAATGACTACTTCCCTCCTGAAGTGCCAGCATTGCCCGCATTTGCCCTTCAAAAGGCGATTTCCACCACTATACGAGACCATTCGCGAGATTACTGGACTGGCACTGTATACACAACCAATAGAAGAGTTTGGGAACATGACAAATCATTTAAGAAATACCTGAAGTCCATACGTGCGATGTGCGTAGACATGGAGACGGCTACCATATTTAGTGTTGGATTTGCAAATAAAATACCAACAGGAGCTTTGCTCCTCGTATCAGATCAACCAATGATACCAGAGGGGGTCAAAACCGTGGAGAGTGACCTCTCAGTAACAGCTCAATTTGTAGAAACCCATTTGATGATCGGAATAGAATCATTGAAACAACTGATAAACAACGGATTGACCGTAAAGCATCTTAAATTCTAATAATCCTGAACCAAAACAATGTATTTAGAGAAATAAACTGAAAGGTATGTGGTACAATAACATTTTGGAGACGATAGGCAATACTCCCCTTGTCCGACTAAATAAAGTAACCAGCAAGCTAAAAGGAACCATACTTGCCAAGATTGAGACGACCAACCCTGGTAATTCGATCAAAGATCGGATGGCAATTAAAATGATTGAAGATGCAGAGCAGTCCGGATTACTAAAGCCAGGTGGTACCATCATTGAGGGTACATCTGGTAATACAGGTATGGGGCTAGCTATCGCTGCAGTTATTAAAGGTTACCGCTGTATATTTACCACTACTGATAAACAATCCAAAGAGAAAGTGGATGCCTTAAGGGCATTTGGAGCAGAGGTAATCGTATGTCCTACAAATGTCGACCCACAAGACCCCCGCTCCTACTATTCCGTATCCAGCAGATTACAAAATGAAATCCCCAATGCATGGAAAGCCAACCAATATGATAATCCTTCCAATACACAAGCACACTACGAGACTACAGGACCGGAGATTTGGGCACAAACAGAAGGAAAAATTACACACCTTGTGGTTGGTGTAGGCACAGGCGGAACCATTTCAGGCACAGCTAAATATCTGCGAGAGCAAAATCCCAATATTAAGATATGGGGTATTGATACATATGGCTCTATCTTCAAAAAATATAAAGAAACCGGCATTTTTGATAAAAATGAAATCTACCCCTACATTACCGAAGGTATCGGTGAAGATTTCTTACCACAGAATGTAGACTTCGATGTGATAGATCTATTTGAAAAAGTGTCAGATAAAGATGCCGCATTGATGACCCGTGAGCTAGCTCGTAAAGAAGGTATATTTGCTGGAAATTCAGCCGGAGCAGCTGTTGCTGGCCTGTTGCAGCTAGGCCGCAATTTGAGAGACCAAGACCTTGTCGTCGTTATATTCCATGATCATGGCTCCCGTTATATGGGTAAAATGTACAACGAAGATTGGCTTCGCGAAAGAGGCTTCCTAAAAGATGAAAAATTGACCGCAAAAACTATTTTGAAAAAGCGAAGTACGCAAGAAATCGTAACAGCCGATGTGAATCAAACGGTTTTAGAAACCTTCAATATTATGAAGACGCTCAATATCTCCCAAATACCAGTAACCCAACTGGGTATGGTAGTTGGTAAAATTACGGAATCCGATATTCTATCAGCATTACTTGACAATCCTTCATTGAAGTCTGCGAAAGTACAAAGCATCAGCACCAAGCCATTTCCTTTTGTCAACCTAAATGCTTCTATAGACAAAATATCTGCTCTTATCAACAGAGAGACACAAGCTGTGCTCGTCGAGGATGAGTATGGAAGAATCAACATCATTACACAATATGACATTATCAATGCCATTTCGGAAAGCTAACCCTTTTTTTGTGTCTGGCCTTGCTCCCTCGTATGAACCGAAAATCCTAAGGCTTCGGAATAAGCTACGCATGACTATACCACCCACGTCAAATGACATTAAATTGCAACCAACAGGCATTCCAAAATCTTCAAAATGGCAATTTGCAGATTATTAGATAGCATTGGTGAAAATTTTATAACGCCGTTCCGTTCAATTCTGTAAACCTAAGACTGTACCAGACAATTACAACCTTTCTTATCAAAGAAGCTAAAAAAAGCCCGATATGACATATACGGGCGATTTTTCATTTATCTTCTGGGACTTTTTCTACTATAACATAGACATCTTCTTGATCCCTTTTCATCTGGTATTTTTCTCTGGCGATACGTTGTATTTCACTAGGATTATTTTGTACATTCTTGATAGACTGCTTAATATTCGCTATCTCCTCTTCATAGTAGATTTTTTCTCTTTCAAGGTTTGATTTCTCACGCTGATATCCATATTGTGTACTTACATCGTTGCGATCAAAAAACAGCATCCAAACAACAAACGCAACGCTTGCCAGTAAATACTTGTTTCGAATAGCATACAAGAATCTTTCCATATATCAAAAATACAAACAATTCAACGTTAATTCCTAATACTTTAAAACTAAAAAACATTTGAAACAGAGGCATTGTGAAACGACTTCCACTAGCATTCATCCAAACATCCCTAAATTATAAAAACGTTCCTTATTCATACAAATACACTAGCTTAAACGTTGCTTTTCAAACACACGATACTCTTCGATTAGAGTAGGGATGTCCCTAAGCAAAAAAAGAGGCTATCGGAATAGCCTCGTTCATTATCAACAGGGTTAATAATTATTTTTTCTTCGGTGCGAATTTAAAATCTTTTCCAATGAAGCGGGCATTTGTACCCAGTTCTTCTTCAATACGCAACAATTGATTGTATTTTGCAATCCTGTCCGAACGTGAAGCCGAACCAGTCTTAATCTGACCACAATTCAATGCAACCGCTAAATCAGCAATGGTTGTATCTTCAGTTTCTCCAGAACGATGCGACATTACAGAAGTATAGCCATTAGTTTGTGCCAAGCTAACGGCATTAATCGTTTCTGTCAATGAACCAATTTGATTAACTTTTACTAAAATAGAATTTCCGACATGTTGGTCAATACCTTGTTGAAGACGAACTGTGTTCGTTACAAAAAGATCATCCCCCACCAATTGCACACGGTCACCAATCTTGTCAGTTAATAATTTCCATCCTTTCCAGTCATCTTCCGCCATACCATCTTCAATAGAGATAATTGGATATTTTTCCGTCAACTCTACAAGATAATCGACTTGCTGTTCTACTGTACGTACAACACCTGTTTTTCCTTCAAATTTAGTATAGTCATACTTGTCATCTTTGAAAAATTCCGAAGAAGCACAGTCTAGTGCCAAATAAATATCTTTACCTGGCTTATACCCTGCTGCAGTTATCGCTTTTAAAACCGTTTCTACAGCATCTTCTGTACCATCGAATGTAGGAGCAAATCCACCTTCATCACCCACAGCCGTAGATAAACCTCTATCGTGCAAAATTTTCTTCAAACTGTGGAAGACTTCGGTACCCCAACGCAACGCTTCTGAAAAAGTAGGAGCACCCACAGGCATAATCATAAACTCTTGGAATGCAATAGGCGCATCAGAGTGAGACCCACCATTAATGATATTCATCATCGGGATTGGTAAAGTGTTTGCATTTACTCCACCTACATAACGGTAAAGTGGTTGTCCACTTTCCTGAGCTGCGGCCTTAGCAACAGCTAAGGAAACACCAAGGATAGCATTAGCGCCCAATTTACCTTTATTCTCTGTACCGTCAAGATCAATCATAATCTTGTCAATAGCATTTTGCTCAAATACATCAACACCTTCTAATGCTTTCGCAATTTTGGTATTAACATTCTCAACAGCTTTCAAGACTCCTTTACCCAAATATTTTTTCTTGTCACCATCACGTAATTCTACAGCCTCGTGCGCTCCAGTAGAAGCCCCCGAAGGTACCGCTGCACGGCCTGTAAAACCATTCTGTGTAGTTACATCTACTTCAATCGTAGGATTACCGCGCGAATCCAAAATCTGACGCGCTCTAACATCAATAATTAAACTCATTGTTATTGTTTTCTGGTTGTATGATTATCTTATAACACAAATCATGTAAGTGTACAAAATACACATTAATGATTTTGCCACATATACACAATCAAATATAAGTAAAAGAAGCGGTTATTAAAAGTATTTACGATAAAACCTTCACGAAAAACTAACGGGCAGCCAAGAAGCTTCTAATAGTCCCACCTCTACTGACTCCGATTCAAAAAAAGCAAGATAGCTAACTATCTTGCTTTAACATTGATTACCATTTTAAATCATAAACCTCATTATGACCTACCTATAAAACGAATTCCATCTTGTTAATGCGACATCGCCTTCGCAATTTATTTCAATACTTACAACTGCTCGAGAAATTGGTCTATATCTTGTTGCGTAGCAGGATTTACAGGGATATCTACATGCATATTTTCAGCAACTACCGTTGACCGGGTACCAAAGTAAGTTCTATTTCTGTTATCGAATGCAATAGCCACGATGTACACTGATTTCCCTATTGGTAGCGAATTTAAATACGATTGATAATGATGGACACTATTTGAATAGGGCAGGGAAACAATGATATTTTCATCTTTAAAAACTAGCATAATACTCTGTGACAATATTGCGGCTCCATTGTAACCACTGCCGTTGGGATTGAAATTGGATGTTATAGTGGTCTTAGGTGAGGAATTATTATAAAAATAATCACAATTGATCCATCCAAACCCAGGAAGATCGAATGTATAATAGTTATTCTGCGGCTGCCTAGGTTTACCTTCAACCCATGCCCAAGTACTATCACCTGTTTCGATCTTCTCATACACAAACAGGTCCATCGGTTCTTCACTGAAAGTCGTAGGTACGTTTACCTCTATGTATTTGGAAGGACTCCGACGCAAGACCTTGCCTGCCTGTGTCGCTTGAATCAAAACCTGCCCCCCAGACACCAATAATGCACCTTCAGATTCTGTCATCTTACCCGAGAACAAGACATCCGCTTTAGAAAGTAACTCAACAAGATGCACCGATACATCTCCCGAAACAGGATTATTGTTTTCATCTAGAAATGCGTCTACAGGAAATTTAACTTTTGTACCTTTTTTCCCCTGAATGGCAAATCCATCCTGTGCTTTACCTTTAAAATTCTCTCCTCGAATGGCATACTTAGCAGCGAATTCTTGTGGAGACAAAGCCAATTCATTATAGTCTATTGGATCCCTCTTACATGATCCCAAGACAATTATCAAAGTCAGCAGTAAAAATAAATTTTTCATAACATTGTTTTTTGGTAATAGTGAATACTTAGTTTGTATCATCATATACACCATTTCTTTAAAATGTTACCCCCTTGAAATAAAAAAGTCGAACAATCTGGATTGTTCGACTTTTTTCTCTTTAAAACTTTTAATTATCTATTTAAGCATCGCAATAAAGTCATCAAATAAATATCTTGAGTCATGTGGACCAGGAGACGATTCAGGGTGATATTGTACAGAGAATGCCTTCTTGCCTTTCAGGCGAATCCCTTCGATAGACTCATCGTTCAAGTTCACGTGAGTAATCTCTACTTTATCCGAATTTTTGATATCCTCTGCTACCACTCCAAATCCGTGGTTCTGGGAAGTAATTTCACATCTATTGGCAACGATATTTTTAACAGGGTGATTGATTCCACGGTGTCCATTGTGCATCTTGCTAGTACGGATACCATTAGCCAAAGCCAAGATTTGATGACCCAGGCATATTCCAAACATTGGCTTCTCAGCATCAACAATTTGCTTTACCGTATCAATGGCATACGCCATCGCCGACGGATCACCAGGCCCATTAGAAATAAAATACCCGTCCGGTTTCCAAGATTCCATTTCTGCAAATGTAGTCTTTGCAGGAAATACCTTGGCATATACCTGACGGTGATCAAAATTTCGTAGAATGTTACGTTTGATGCCAAGATCTAACACGGCAATGCGAGTTGGAGCATCCTCATCTCCATAGAAATATGGTTCTTTGGTGGTGACTTTAGAAGACAATTCCAATCCATCCATAGAAGGCACCTGCGCCAATTGCGCTTTAAGTGATTCTGCATCTAGATTTTCGGAAGAGATAATCGCGTTCATAGCACCTTTGCTACGGATATGTCTTACCAATGAACGGGTATCGATATCTGAAATACCGACAAGATTCTCCTCCTCAAAGTAATTTTGGATAGACGAATCAGCCATTTTGCGGCTATAATTAATATTATAGTTTTTACATACCAACCCCGCAATCTGTATTTGTTCAGACTCAGATTCTTCAGTGGCAATACCATAGTTCCCAATATGGGCATTGGTAGTCACCATGATCTGTCCAAAATAAGAAGGGTCGGTAAAAATTTCTTGATATCCCGTAGTGCCGGTATTGAAACAGATCTCCCCAGTGGTCGTTCCTATTTTACCAGCCGCTTTACCGTGATAAACAGTACCGTCTTCTAAAACTAAAATTGCAGGCAATTTGCTGTAGTTGGTCATTATTAACTTTTATTATTTTGAATGTTTAAGCTCTTCTCTCTCCGTAAATTTTCTGATAAGACACAAAAAAAGCCCTAAACGGGCTACATATCAATTAACAAAATATCCATCAATGAAAACATTGCTGCCTTTTGCGCTCACCTTGAATAGATTTACTTCAATTTTCACGAGGGACAAAGGTACATATTATTCATTAAAATCATATAAAAATTTTAATAAGTTTTAAACATGCTCCCTGTAAAAGAACTAATCCTCGTCTATCACCTCCGTCACGCGTCCCACCTGTCCATCTGTCAATCGAACTTTAATACCTCTAGAATGATATGAAGAGGACGTCAGGATATCTTTTACAATTCCCTCTGTCAGTACTCCAGACCGTTGGTCTTTTTTCAGAATAATATTAACCAGCACCCCAGGTCTAATATTAGCACGATTCGTTCCGTCCATATGTATATAATTTAAGGAAGAAGGCCTCTCATAAGAAAGACCTCCTAAAGATTTAATAAACAAATTTATTGCTTTTGTCTGGAATTCTCACTGATGAGCATCCCCTGCCAAACTATCTATCCATCACTTTCACATCTACTATCCCCACATATTTGGGCACAAACTACGAAAGCGTAAGCTATTATTTAAACAACTTAAAAATATCATTCCCAAACACAAAAACCATCAATGCCAAAAGAATGAAAAATCCAATCATCTGTGCTTTCTCCAAAAACTTTTCACTCAATGGTTTTCCTTGTATCATCTCCACAAGCAGGAAGATTACATGACCACCATCTAGAGCTGGTATAGGAAGTAAATTCATGAAAGCGAGTGCCATAGAAAGCATCCCTACTAGACTCCAGAACCGCACCCAGTCCACTTCTGTCCCGAACATTGTCGCAATACCTACAGGCCCAGAAAGTGCCTTATCAGCCCTTATTTCACCCTTAAAAATCTTCCCAAACCCTTTGATATTATCTGTAATTACTGAAAATGCCTGCTTTGCTCCTACCGGAAAAGCCTCAGCCAACGTGTATTCAGTCGTCACGACAGGGAGCGAGTAATCAAAATTAAACCCAAAACCCAATGTACCATCCGTATCTACTTTACCCTTCAACGTCTCCTCCTTACCATCTCTGATTACGGTGAGCTCCACCGGTTTAGAAGCCAATTGAGCAATAGCCCCTTTGAACTCATCAAAAAAGTGAACAGGTGTACCATTTACATTAATGATACTATCTCCTTTCTCCAAGCCCATTTTATCAGCTTCAGATCCTTTGACGACTTGTACCACTGACGTCATTTTAGTTCGAATCTGTACAAATTCAGCTACTTTATGATCCGCTACTGCATTCAAGATATCGGCAGGCACATGGATATCTTTCAGTTCCCCGTTTCTTTCAATGGTAAGATTAGTATTTCCCATCAAGACCTTTGAACTCAATAATTCTCTAAAGTATACGACTTTTTGACCGTCTATAGCTATAATCTTGTCTCCAGTTTGAATGCCAATCTCTTTGCCTATGATACCTGGAACTACCCCATTCACCAATTTTTGGTTATCAAAATTCGTCTCACCTTGGCTAAACGCCAACATCCAATACACGACTACACCGACAACAATATTGACTATAATACCACCGAGCATCACGATTAAACGCTGCCAAGCTGGCTTGGACCGAAATTCCCATGGTTGGGGATCACCTTTCAATTGTTCAGTATCCATTGATTCATCAATCATACCTGCAATCTTTACATATCCCCCTAATGGCAACCAACCAATACCATATTCACATCCCTTAAAATTGAACTTGAACAGCTTGACGCCCCAGGCGTCAAAAAACAAATAAAATTTTTCGACTTTTATTCCAAAAGCACGAGCGGCCAAAAAATGTCCCAACTCATGCAAGACTATTAAAATCGACAGGCCTAATACAACCTGTCCAATCATTATTAAAACTCCCATTTAACTTTCTAGTTCTTTAACGTTTAATTCTTAAATCAATCCTTTTGCTATTTTCCGGCTCTCTTGATCCGCTGCCAGATAATCTGACAACGTCGGAGTTATAATATGCGATACTTTTGTCAATGTCTGTTCTATGATTTCACTCATCCCTAAGAAAGACACCCTCTCTTCCAGAAAAGCAGCCACGACAACCTCATTCGCAGCATTCATGACACATGGACTTATCCCCCCCCTGCGCAAAGCTTCATAAGCGATTGCCAAATTACGAAATGTTTTTGTATCAGCAGGTTCAAATGTAAGCGTTGAAAAATTGGCAAAATCAAATCTCTCAAAGCTATTCGCCCATCTATCAGGATAGGTAAGAGCATATTGTATGGGAAGCTTCATGTCAGGCACACCCACCTGCGCTTTCATTGATCCATCTTGAAATTGGACCAAGGAATGGACAATCGATTGTGGATGGACTATAACGTCCACTTGATCGACCTCCAAATCAAAAAGCCATTTCGCTTCTATTACTTCCAAACCTTTATTCATCAAAGAAGCCGAATCAATTGTAATCTTGGCTCCCATTACCCAATTGGGATGCTTCAATGCTTGATGCTTGGTAGCGGATTTGAGAAAATCCACACTTCTACCTCTAAATGGTCCTCCTGAAGCAGTCAAATATATTTTTTCAATCGGATTATGTTCTTCCCCCGCCAGACATTGAAAGATCGCTGAGTGCTCGGAGTCCACGGGTAACATCTTGACACCATGTTTTCTTGCGAGTCCCATGACGAGTTCACCTGCTACCACAAGTGTTTCTTTATTTGCAAGAGCGATATCCTTTCCATGCTGAATTGCTTCTATAGTAGAGCGGAGTCCGGCAGAGCCTACAATTGCATTCAACACAATTTCAATATCAGTGCGCTGGACCACCTCCACCAGAGCTTCCTCACCTGCTTTAACCTCTATAGGAAGCGCTTGGAGAGCCTCTTTCACCTTGAGATATTTACTCTGGTCCACAATGACCACACTCTGCGGTTTGAACATCAACGCTTGTTCAATCAACAAATCGGCATTGGACCCTGCGGTCAACACCGTAGCCTTTAACCGTTCTGGAAAAGACGCAATGACCTCTAGCGCCTGTGTCCCAACACTACCAGTGGAGCCTAATATGGCTATATTTTTATACTTCAATTCCTTAATTCTTCTTAAATGATATTCTTCAAAATATGTGGATTTTCTCCACCACGGTAATCTCCCATCATGTTTCTATACGCAACTGTCACTACGATACTGGACAACGGCACCACCAAGAATGAATTGATAACGCTTAAAAATATAGAAAAAAAAGTATAACCTGCAAAATTGAAATATACCTGCAATACATGTAACAAGGCAAAACAAGACATGATTAACAAAAGCTTGGTTACATTACCTTTGGTCAACGCTAAACTCAACAATATCGATCGATAGGCATTTGCATGTTTATCCATAATGAAAAACGGATAAAAAGCAACACGGATGATAAACAAAAATGTCAATATAGCAGAAATTACCAAAACGACACTTGCCATCGTGCTCACCTCTTTTGTGATATAGATCAGCGGCCAACAAATTAGAGAAATAATCAACAGGAGCACAACCGAGGCCCCAATAATCAAAAACATAGAAGTGAAGAAAAACGCAAGCTCTTTGGTCGTTGGAATAGACGATGACAATTTCGCTTTGTCTTCCTTGTCAATTATCTCCATGATGTATTTGAACAAGGTCAGATTCACACCAAAATAGAAAACCATAAATACAAATGCCATAAACCCACTCAATACTTGATTGTACTCCCGGATATAACTTGCAAGTGTACTGGACAAATTGGAGGTAACGAATAGTAAAAAACACAAGCCCGCAACTGAAAAATAATTATTTTTCAGAATAGTCACAGACTTTGCAAACACCTCGTTAACAGCAAATGTGCTCTCTTTTAAAAATTGAATCATCGAACTCATAGAATTACGCAAAGATGTGATTTATTTTTGTGCACATCAATATTTTCGGCCCGTTTTTACCTAAAAAATACAGAATTGTCGATCCTGAACGACAAAGAGGCTTTGAACATTGAAATCCAAAGCCTCTTCTACCTTCAAGACCTACGTATAGACTATTTAAAATCCTGAGGAACTGGCCTTTCCAATAAATACTGGTAATAGAACCTTACACGCTCTTTAAAATCATATTTACTTTTAGATTTATCAAAACCGTGACGGCTTCCAGGATAGATCATGAGTTCAAATGGTTTGTCCCTATCAGTCAGCTTATCCACAAGCTGTATAGTATTCTGCATATGTACATTATCGTCCATATCACCATGCATAATGCGCAACACACCCTTGTATTGATCAACGTATGTCAGTACCGAACCATCCCTATACCCATCTGGATTCTCCTGAGGAGTATCCATCCATCGCTCCGTATAATGAGTATCGTATAGCTCCCATCCGGTCACGGGTGCACCTGCAATACCATAATCAAAATAGTCAGCGCCTTTTGTCAAAGCCAGACAGGTCATATAGCCGCCATAGCTATGCCCTGTAATCAACAACTTATTTTTACGCACCCAAGGCTTAGCTTTAAACCACTTGGCTACCGTTATATAGTCAATTAACTCCCAATGGCCAAGGTTGCGGTGCATGAGTGCCACTCCTTGTTTACCAAAGTGACCAGAAGCACGGTGATCCGCGGTAATCTGTATGACTCCTTCGTTTGCCCAATACTGAGCGCCCGTCCCTTTCCATGTATTTTTAACAGAACCGGCATCTGGTCCTCCATATATACTCATAATGACAGGATACTCTTTTGTCTCATCAAAATCTGTCGGATAAGTAATGATGACAGGCAATTGATAGTTACCATCCTCGGATGGTATTGTAAAGTATTCGGTCTTCCCAATTTTATACGTTCCAAAATCCGGGCTTTTACTATCTGCCAATTCCTTTATCTTCTTACCAGTAGTTGTCAATAGGGATACCTTAGGAGGCGTACTTACATTGGAGTATGTGGTAATGAAGTACTTGCCGTTGGGAGAAACGGATACTTGATGGGTATAATCACCAAAGGTCAATCTTTTAAAGTTCTTTCCAGAGAAATCCACTCTGTATAAATCAACTGTCGCCGAGTTTTCTTTACGTGCCGTTAAATACAACATCTTTTCTTTCTCATCTATATGAGCAATACCCGTTACCTGCCAATTTCCTGAGGTCATAGCATTGATCAATTTACCATCAAGGGTATATAAATAGTAGTGAGCCCATCCTGTCTTGTCCGATTTGAGTATATAATGTCTATTATCCGCCAAGTACGTAATACGTTCGTCATGATCAAGATTAATCCATGAAGGCTGCTTTTCATCGTATATTTCTATTTTGGCCCCATCCAAAGGATTCACCTGATAAAACTTCAAGTTCTCTTGGCCTCTATTCATCCACTGCACCATTATATTCTGACTATCAAAAGCCCAATAAGGCTGTCCAAAATATTGATCATCTTGCTCATTGAAATCTGCCCATATTACCTCACCTCCATCAGATTTAACAATTCCTACTTTAACAAGTGGATTTTTGTCACCCGCCTTTGGATATCGTGTCTCTTCTAAGTAGCCATGTTGCCCTTTAGAAACATAAATTGGAAACATGGGGACCTCTGTATCATCAAATCGCATAAAGGCTAACCTTTGACTATCTGGAGACCACCAAAAGGCTTTATAATTGGTAGATCGACCAAGAATTTCTTCATAATATACCCATGACGAATATCCATTATAGATAACATCCGTCCCGTCTGTCGTATACTGAATCTCTTTCCCTGAGGTTATATCTACTGCATATAAATTGCTTTTCCGAGTAAAGGCTACATACTGTCCATTCGGAGACAAGGTAGGATTTTGCTCTTCTACATCAGGGGAGCTGGTCAATCTTTTAGAAGTTCCATCGATGTATCTAATAACAACATCATTGTCCTTTACATACACTGCAGTACCGACAGCTTTCGGAGGATTATACGGCGCCCTATTACCCGTTCTAACGTCCACTTGATAGGTCCTTTGGACAGCCGGATCAAACTCCAGGTAATGATCACCATCCGCCCAACCTTGCATAAAATTACCGATTGACTGAGTAATAGATGGCTGTCTTCCCCATGACTGTTCAAAGCTCAGGCGCTGGGTCTGTGCATCACTGCTTTGGTTAAAAAGCAAAAAAAGGCCAAAAAATACTATGCTATATCTTCTTACTTTCATTTAAAATAGAATTTGGGCTTCACTCAAAAAATTAAAAACTCGAAAATAGTATATTAACTCATACTTTAACAACCCGCTTCTGTAACAAGTTTATAAAAAATATAAACTGATATACTGCGACAAATAGTTTAGAAAAGATCTTAAGAATTTCTTTTAGTTGTGTGCGGGGCCGTATTATACAGAAAAAAGCCACTATGGGAATAGTGGCTCTTATTCTAGGCTAGACACACCTTAGAATGAAAAATCGTCTCTTTGAGCAACTTTATTATCTTCGCTATAACCTGCATCCTCGAAATTAGGTTCATAGCGTTTCTCAACAACTTCCTGATTTGACTTGATGTACTCAACCACATCCTTTAATCCCTCAGCAAATTTCTCAAAATCCTCTTTGTACAAGAAAATCTTGTGTTTGATAAACTGCCCATCTTCAAAACGCTTCTTACTTTCGGTGATCGTCACGTAATAATCGTCTGAACGAGTCGCCTTTACATCAAAAAAATAAGTACGTTTTCCCGCTCTCACTTTTTTTGAAAATACCTCTTCGCGCTCTTTGTTTTCAAAATCTCCCATTATTAACTATTTAAGTTTAAGTTCCATTTTCCGTCATAAATATATAATAATTATATTCTTTTCTCCAAATTTTATAAAGAAAAAAACTGATTTTTTTTATTATTCAATCCATTAAGCCTTTTTTTTCGATCAGAAAGATGATGCGACAAAAAGAATTCACCGATAAAAAAGCGAGCTTTACCGACTTTTTGAAACATGTGACCTAAATAATATTTTGCAGTCCTTATATTAGCAATACATTTGATCTATCAAACATGATAAACAAATAAAACAGATGAAAGATAAAACACAACATTCGGATCCATTCAACATGCCACCACGACATAATAATAAGCGAAATATAATTGGCGCTATCGTTATCTTAGGTGGACTGTTGCTCTTGCTTAGAAATCTTGACTTCGGCATACTATTCCCAGATTGGCTTTTCAGTTGGCCCATGATTCTGATAATTGTCGGTTTAGTAATTGGTGTTAACTCGAAATTTGAGCAAAAAGCTTCTATAGTCTTATTGATTTTGGGTGTTTTGTTTCTTTTCAGAGAAATAACCCACCTGCCTATTGGTGGAGTAATCTTTCCTCTTGGAATTATTATAGTTGGCTTTTTTCTGATTACCAGACATAACAATAATCAAATCCCGCCCATCCCACCCTACAAGGATGACTATGATTGGGACAAGCGTGTAGAAGATCCAGCATCCCCCTCTCCGGAATCCAATCCAGGTGAAGCAGGACCAAATCAAGATCCAAATCATCAGTCCTCGTATCAGCAAAGTACGGGGCAATCTAATTATGGAAACTATAGTTATCAATCAGAAAACTATCTGAACGTCAATTCGGCATTCAGTTCGATGAAAAAATTAATCTTATCTAAAACATTTCTAGGTGGAAGGGTATCCAATATATTCGGCTCGGTAGAAATCAATCTATTACAGGCAGACTTACAGCAACCAGTTGTAATAGATGTGTTCCAATTGTTTGGCAGCACCCAGATTATTCTTCCTAGCCACTGGCAAGCCTCTTCGGACATCTCCTCGCTTTTGGGCGACGTAGACGATAGACGCTACCCTTCGGGTGCGGCTATGGATCCGAGCAAACGTATCTATATAACTGGAACTACTTTGTTTGGAGGAATCACACTTAAAAACGCATAGACAACCCATTTATGTTGATTTTCAAGTTACCCACCAACAAAAACTATCTGATTCACCTATCGGCTTGGACGATATGTGTACTGTATTTTTGCGTCATCTTCGGACTACTCCTCTGGACAGGAGTATCCAAAGATGTGGCACTTTATGATGCCGGAATCAGTGCATTGAGCATCACCCTTTGTTGTTACATCCTCTCCAGCACCATCAATTTTTTCCTACCCAAAAGAGGACAAATGCTACGCCTATCGATTACTGGGCTTGTTGTCGTTGCATTAGGTATCACCATCAGCCGATTTTCAATGTTGCAGATCTTTACAGATCAAGAACTGCTTTATTTTGATTTTAGCATCCCCTATCGTATACTCATTAATTTTCTAGTCTTATTTAGCATAGCTATATTACAAATTGTCTGGAACATACAGGAAGAGTATGAAGAAAATAAGAAACGAAAAGAGGAGTCAGAAAAAATGGTTAGAGAAGCCGAACTTTACAATCTCCGGCAACAACTCCAACCTCATTTTTTATTCAATAGTCTCAATTCTATTATTGCTTTAATCGGTAGCAAACCCGATCAAGCCCGAGAGATGACTTTTCAATTGTCAGATTTTTTGCGAGGCACTTTGCGAAAAGATAACTTGAGTCTCATTTCCTTAAAAGATGAACTCTCTCACTTGCAACTCTATCTGGACATTGAAAAAGTCAGGTTTGGCCATCGGCTTAATACAGAAGTAACCTTTCCTGAAGAGCTCTCTGATAAAAAACTACCCACTATGATTATCCAACCTCTTTTAGAGAATGCCATAAAATTCGGTCTCTATAATATCACAGGCGAGGTATTGATTAAAGTAGAAGTCTCCTTTGTTGACCATTTACTTTGGATTAGGATTACCAACCCTATAGAAAATGACCAATTTGAAAATACAAAAGGAACAGGATTTGGGCTCAGCAGTGTGCAACGAAGACTATTCTTAATATTTGGCCGTACGGACTTGCTTACAACTGAGACAATCGCAAAAAGCTTCATATCCACCCTAAAAATCCCTCAATATGATTAAGACTATAATTATCGATGACGAACCTCTTGCCCGATCCATCATTTCGGAGTATCTACAACACCACCCAGATTATGAGGTTGTGGCCGAATGCAATGATGGGTTTGAGGGAATCAAGGCCATACAAATTCATAAACCTGACTTAGTATTTTTAGACATACAGATGCCCAAGTTGAATGGCTTCGAGTTACTTGAAATCCTCGACGAGCAACCCCAACTTATTTTTACAACGGCATTTGACGAATTTGCAATTAAAGCTTTTGAGAAAAATGCTATTGATTACCTACTCAAACCAATCAGTAGACCCCGATTTGATCAAGCTATTCTCAAATTTGGCACAGGTTACCAACAGGCTCTGCCAAATTCGACACCAGCCAAGATAACGGAGTCTATAGAGGCCGAAGAGCAAAATTTGGAACGTATCGTTGTTAAGAATGGAGCTCAAATCAAGATTATTCCTGTACAACAAGTCATCTTTTTGGAGGCCTACGATGACTATGTCAAAATACACACCAAAGATGGTATGTTTCTAAAAAACAAAACCATGTCCTCTTTTGAGAAACAACTTGACCCTAAAAACTTCGTCCGCGTACACCGTTCTTTTATGATAAGAGTGGACCAATTGTCTAAAATCGAACCTTTAGAAAAAGAAAACTTTATTGCTACGCTGGTGTCTGGAGACAAAATCAACGTAAGCAAATCAGGATATGCTCGTCTGAAGCAGACCATAGGGATGTAATTCCTAGGCTTCTGATAAATATCTACATTCGCTTTCCCTTATATCCACATATATTTGGAAAGCGAATTTATTTTTGGAGAAGCTGAATCGGCAATCTTGCATTTAAAACCAACTTTATCTAAGTTTGTATCTGCAATGATAAAATACATACCACTCTTACTGATTGCGCTGATTTCAAATTCGCTTACAGCGCAACAATCAAATACCAACGAACAGCAAAATAAGGCTGCCTTCAATAAAATTGAATTCTTTCTGAACAGCCAACAAATAGACTCCATCTATAATATGGCAGATGATAGCTTTAAAAAAGCAATCACCCATAGCAAATTGGCAAGTATCCTCTCAGAGAGTATTTTCCCAAAAGGAAGAATCAAGTCCGCTACGCTGGAAAGTTTTGAAAGTGGAATCGGGGCCTATCGCCTGGATTATTCAGATGGCCCTATGCAGCTACTATTGGTTGTTGATGAAACCTTGCACTACAATACGCTTTTAATCAAGCCCTACCCTAAAAGCGAACGCATAGCTGACGTCAACGAGGACTTGAATGAAGCGACAAACGAACAGACTTCGGAAGTCGTTGCAATAACCTCGCCATTGGATTTCTTTACCGACTCCGTCGCTAAGGTTTATCTAAAAGCCCCCCATACAGCATCCTTATCCATTGGTCTGATCAAAAACAATCAGGTAAAAACCTATTTCTTTGGAGAAACAGCAAAGGGTAATAACACCCTTCCAAACCAAGACTCTCAATATGAAATAGGTTCCATTACAAAAGTATTCACCGCTACTTTATTGGCAGATTTGAGTCTAAAGGGACTATTATCATTGGATGACCCTATCACCAAATACCTACCGGACTCACTGAAGAGTAATACTGATCTGCAAAAGATCACACTCAAATCCCTAGCTAATCACACTTCAGGATTGCCACGTCTTCCAGACAACCTGACAACCACAAAAGGTTACAGCGCTCTAGACCCTTATAAAGATTACGACCGTGTTGCGCTGTATACTTATTTAAAGCTTTATAAAGCTACTTCGGCTGTAGGCGAAAAATACGAATATAGCAATCTGGGATTTGGATTGTTGGGTGATCTGATTACCGTCATCACAAAGAAACCATATAGTCAAAATATACAAGAGCTCATTACTACACCTCTTGGCCTCACTGCAACCCTAGACAAGGTTGACCCCAAAAACAACCAGCTTTTACAGGTATACAATACCAAAGGTGAGCAAGTACCCACATGGAATTTTAGCTCCTTGGCTGGTGCCGGTGCATTGAAATCAAGCATCAATGATCTTCTGCAATTTGCAAAATCTCAGTTCAAGATGCCTGAGACAGATACAGAAAAGGCGATGGCCCAAACCAAACAATTTACTTTCTTCCTTCCACCGGATACCGATTTAGGTCTAGCTTGGCATCTTAATATGCTGGAAGGCATTACCTATTATTGGCATAATGGTGGCACAAATGGTAGTCGCTCATTCATTGGCATTGCACCTGATGAAAAATCAGCAGTAATTGTGCTTTCCAATTCTGCTCGCGACGTGGACGGTACGGCGCGCAAATTATTAGACTATATATTGACACATCGGGATTAATCTATTTCAAATACGGTAGTAGTTTCTGTACATTCTCTTCCCCATCTAGATGTTTGATGAGCTTCTTGGTCTTAGCATCATAGACATAGAGAGATGGATACTGCGTTGGATTGAATTTAGGAATAAAAGCAATGTCCTTGTCATGCAGAAAATGCACGTTTTTCTTGGACTTCAATGATGGTATGTACATTTCTATGAATCCTTCGACATAAGGCTTATCATTAATAGAGATGAAATAAATAGTCGAATTCGAAAATCGGCTGTAATTTTTAGCTATGCCCGAGGCCATTTTTTGACAATGCCCACATCCTGGATCATAGTAATTGAAGATGATATATCCTGTTGTTGGCAATTTATCCTGATTATAAGGTTGCGCATCTTGTAGGCTGTAAAAAGTGAATGTAGGGATAGTGACTGGTGCTTGTTGTCCAAGAACATTCAACGTGACCATTAATGCTATACACGTCGTATACAGGTACTTCATAGTGATATTATTATTAAAAGATTACTCCAGTATGTCTCTCTAAGTATTACAAGACCAAGGTAACTCCAGTCGACGCAATTACTTAAGTTTTAAAGATACGATAATTATACGCAAGTGTTGACAACCTTGAATTCTCTCATTCATTATTAGATTTACTGATACTATAGGCCATATACGCTTTCTTGCCACATATTACAATATCTTAACAAAAAAATAAGTAAATTTGGCTAATTTTAGTTTATCATTATTCAAAAAAGAAGAAAGTCTGTGAAAAAACGAATTGCTATTTTTGCTTCAGGTTCAGGTTCAAATGCTCAAAAAATAATGGAGCACTTTAAATATTCAGATACAGCAGAGGTGGCCCTGGTACTCAGTAATAATCCAGAGTCTTATGTATTACAACGCGCTGACAACTTTGAGATTCCCTCGCATGTTTTTGACAAACAGGATTTTTTCCAGACCGATGATGTTGTTAAACTTTTAAAAAACCTAGAAATAGATTTAATCGTCCTAGCCGGATTTCTATGGTTGGTACCCGACAATCTATTAAAAGCGTTCCCTAATAAAATTATTAACATACATCCAGCGCTCTTACCAAAGTACGGCGGTAAAGGGATGTATGGAGATCGTGTTCATAAAGCCGTGCTAGCTGCAAAAGAAAGTGAACATGGAGTTACTATCCATTTCGCCAATGAGCATTTCGATGAGGGTGAAATTATCTATCAAGCTCGTTTCAAAGTGGAACCAGAAGACACATTGGAAATTATCAAATTCAAAGGGCAGCAATTGGAACACTTACATTACCCCAAAGTCATAGAGAATCTATTGAAAAAATACAATTGATTTTTACATAAAATAGACCCTTGAACATTTTGTAATAATTTGTATCTTTGCGGCTCCAAACAAATAGATAATGAGCCATCCTGTAAAGATTAAAAATGCTTTAGTGTCAGTATACTACAAAGACAATTTAGCACCTCTAATTCAGCTACTCCACAAATATGGTGTCACTTTCTACTCCACAGGAGGGACTGAGGCATTCATCAAGGATTTAGGAATCAACGTTGTTCCTGTAGAAGACCTGACCAGCTATCCTTCCATATTGGGTGGTCGAGTGAAGACCCTACATCCTAAAGTATTCGGGGGCATCCTTGCCAGACGCCCATTGGAGAACGATCAACAACAATTAGCACAATACGAGATTCCAGAAATTGATTTGGTTATTGTGGATCTTTACCCATTTGAGGAAACCCTGGCTTCGGGTGCCTCTGAACAAGATATCATTGAGAAAATTGATATCGGCGGGATTTCTCTTATTCGCGCAGCAGCGAAGAATTTCAACGATGTCGTTATCCTATCTTCCAAGAATGACTATCAAGAGTTAGCGCAAATTTTAGCTTCACAAGAAGGTACAACAACACTAGAACAACGTAAATCATTCGCTAAAAAAGCATTTAATACTTCTTCACATTATGACACAGCCATCTTCAATTATTTCAATGAAGAAGAGCCATTAGATGTTTTCAAACAATCCCAACAGACCGCACAAGTATTGCGCTACGGGGAAAATCCACATCAAAAAGGGGTTTTCTATGGTGATTTGGATGCAATGTTTGACAAATTAAATGGTAAAGAATTGTCTTACAACAACCTTGTAGACGTTGATGCCGCGGTCGCCATTATCGATGAATTTGAAGAGCCTACATTTGCTATCTTAAAGCACACCAATGCCTGTGGTGTCGCATCACGTCCTACAGTCAAACAGGCTTGGCTAGACGCACTCGCTTGTGACCCAGTATCTGCATTTGGAGGGGTATTAATCACCAACCGCGAAGTGGATGGTGAGACAGCCCAGGAAATAAACAATTTGTTTTTTGAAGTACTGATTGCTCCATCTTATTCGGAAGAAGCCGTGGCGATTCTTACAGCAAAGAAAAACCGAATTATATTAGTTCGTAAAGAAGTCCAATTACCGAGTCAACAATTCAAGACATTATTGAATGGTGTGATTCAACAAGATAAAGACAATACAGTTGAAAGCCCAGATCAAATGACTTCAGTGACCAATACGGTTCCTACTGAAGCACAATTAAACGATCTTTATTTTGCCAATAAAATTGTAAAACATACCAAATCCAATACGATTGTCTTCGCCAAAGCAGGACAATTATTAGCTTCAGGGGTTGGACAGACCTCGCGTGTCGACGCGCTTAAGCAAGCAATCGACAAAGCAAAATCATTTGGTTTTGATTTAAACGGTTGTGCTATGGCCTCTGACGCTTTCTTTCCTTTCCCAGACTGTGTAGAGATTGCTTCGGAAGCAGGCATTGCAGCTGTTCTTCAACCCGGTGGATCTATCAAGGATCAATTGTCCATCGATATGGCCAATCAGAAGGGGATCGCAATGGTAACTACGGGTGTACGCCATTTCAAACACTAATCTGCTTACAGGTTGAAACAACAAGCAAAAGCCTCGGAATGTCATGTTCCGAGGCTTTTGTATTATCCACCACATATTGTCACAGGGAGTTAGGCCTTCACGCCGGTACTACCGCCTCCTTTAAGTGTCAATTCTAACAACGGATTGCTTTTCCACGCTCCTCTTGTAAAATCTGGTACATCCACTGAATTTGACCTGTTTTTAACTGATTTTTCACTCAAAGGTGCTATAGCACTCCACAGCGCAGCATCATATACATCCTGGTCCAAAGAAAGCCCATTGCGCAGACAATCGACTAGCCGCCAATCCATCATAAAATCCATACCACCATGACCCCCAACTTTCTTCGCCATCTCCCCCACTTTAAGAACAATCTCCGGTGTATATTGCTCCTCCAACTTTTTCATTTCATCAGCAGAAATCCAATCGTGACCAAAGGCAATCTTGCCAGGTTCAGGCCACTTCTGTGCGTATCCTTTCGTTCCACTGACAATGTGGATACGTGAGTATGGTCGAGGGCTAGACACATCATGTTGCAACATTATCGTACGCCCCTTATGCGTCCGGATAGTGGTCGTATTCATATTACCCCTGAAACTTTTGTTTGCAAATTGTTGATAAAAATCATCCTTCGCCGCCAATTCCTTTGCTTTAGCTGACATGCTGAAATCATTGCCGGACATCGATGTTAGATAATCCATCTGATCACCCCGATTCACTCCCATAATCTGACATACGGGACCAAGCCCATGGGTAGGATATAGATTTCCATCTCTGTAGTTTTCCTTCAAACGCCACATGTCGTAGTAAGACGTTTTACCAAAGTTATCGTTCAATAAATCATGAATATAAGCCCCTTCTCCATGTAATATTTCGCCAAAAACACCCTGCCTTGCCATATTTAATGTCATCAATTCAAAGAAATCATAGCAGCAATTTTCCAACATCATACAGTGCTTCTTCGTTGCTTCTGAAGTCTCTACTAATTGCCAACATTCTTCCATAGTGGTCGCTGCTGGCACTTCAATCGCAACATGCTTCCCAGCCTTCATCGCATAGACTGCCATTGGTGTATGCAAGTGCCAAGGAGTACAGATGTATACCAAATCGATGTCGTCCCGATCACATAGCTTCTTCCATTCATCTTCCTTATCAGCATATATTGTAGGGGCTGGTCCGGACACGTTCTTTAGAGATTTTTCGGCTACATTTCGACGAATATCTGCAATCGCCTTAATCTCTACCCCATCAATGTGGTTCATTCGGTACACGGCACCCGAACCACGATTTCCCACCCCTATAAAACCAATTCTCACTTTATCAATCTTCGGGGCGCGATATCCGCACATATTGAATTTTTGACGACCGCTTTGCATCCTAGTGGTTTCAATAGAATCGCTAACATGATCCGCTATAACCGTCAGCCCACTGCCTAGTATCCCTAGACTTGTCAGACCTGCTGCCTTTAGAAAATCTCTTCTTTTAGTACTCATAAAATATGTTTTTTTAAGGTTATTAAGTTTATAAAAAGCTGATATAATGAATGTTAAGACACAAACCACAATCACCTCAACTACAATAATAAACATAAATAGAAGCACTGACAAGTAGATACAGTATGCAATCGATTGTCCAACTTTTATGTTATAAATCATAAAAAAATCAGCACATCACACATATCATTAGAACTAACAATCAATTAACTTCCGTCAATTCCAAAATTGGTTCTATAGTATACTCCGACTACACCTAATCC
The DNA here is from genome assembly GCA_000783305.1 of Sphingobacteriaceae bacterium DW12. GTDB lineage: Bacteria > Bacteroidota > Bacteroidia > Sphingobacteriales > Sphingobacteriaceae > Sphingobacterium. Next base: position 937,951 of record JROE01000002.1, read on the forward strand.
ATTCGTTGACTTCTTTCCATTTATTTATCCAACAGCTCTAGCGCTTCCTTATCATCTACTTTTTTGATTTCCAATACTAGCTTAGCTTTCATTTTCTCAATTTGTTTTTTAAACTTAGGGTCTTCGTATCGATTAATCATCTCCTGTGGATCGGCCTTAAGATCATAAAACTCCCATCCTTCGACTTTGTGGTACAATCGGATTAACTTATACCTTCCGTCACTGATTCCGAAATGTGGAGACACAGCATGCTCGCCTTTCTCGTAGTAGTGGTAATACAATACATCCCGAATCTTCTTCTTGTCACCTCGCAATAGGGGCAAGAAAGATTTACCCTGCATATCCAGAGGCACATCTACCTGAGCAATTTGTAATAAGGTGGGGGCGATGTCGACATTCATGACCTGTTGATCGATACGGCTGTGAGCTTTGATTAATGTCGGCATTTTAGCAATCATCGGGGTACGGAAAGACTCTTCATACATCCATCTTTTGTCGAACCAACCGTGCTCGCCCATGTAAAACCCTTGATCGGATAGATAGATAACAAGCGTATTGTCTTCCAGTCCACTATCGCGAAGATAATCTGTCACCCGACCAATACTCCGATCCATGGATCGGGCCGTATTCTGATAATCAATCATATATCTTCGATACTTCCATTCCGCCAACTCCTTTCCCTTAAGTTGTCTTTTTTGGAGATCATCATAAATAGGACGGTAATATTCAATATATTTCTGAAATTGTTCATCATCCATACGCGCAAAATTTCCATCCTTTCTCATATCCGCTACAGTAGGATACATTTTTAAGTCATAGCCCATCTGCATATCCTTGTCAATACTCATTTCTTGTAGCTTTGCTGCCTCCCGAGTCCGATAATCATCGTAAAACGTTTTTGGCAATTCAAACTCCTCTTCGTCGTTGACTCCAAAGTCTTGCGGGTCAGGCATCCAAGTTCGATGTGTAGCTTTGTGGCCGATGACTACACAAAAGGGTTGATCTTGGTGTTCTTTCATCCAATCAATTGCCTTGTCGGTTACTATATCGGACACATATCCTTTTTGACGATGCCGTCCATCGGGCGAAATAAAATCAGGATTGAAGTAATGCCCTTGTCCAACTAAAATATCATAATCGGTGAAACCTTCCAATTTATACCCCAAATGTATTTTGCCAATCCAACTAGTTTTGTATCCAGAGTTAGTCAATTGTTTAATGAACGAGTCCTGACTAAAATCAAACGTAGAAGTCTCATTGTCTTTAAAGCCATTTTTATGGCTATATTTTCCAGTCAACAGTACAGCCCTGCTCGGCCCACATATAGAGTTCGATACATAAGCTTTTGAAAAAATAGCCCCTTCTGCGGCAAGTTTATCCAGATTGGGCGTATTTTTAAGTGCTGGTTGATAAGCTCCTATTGTCTGATAAGCATGATCGTCCGATATAATAATTACGATATTAGGTTTCTTCTGTCCATAAGCACCTGTCATCTCCCCTAATAGGAGCATCAGCAAAATAAAATTTTTCATTGGTATATCATTATTATAAGTGTGAGTTTTCATCACCATCTATAAGCTCGTTGCCCTTAGTTTATCCGTTCATACTTGTGTACTTTCAAAGACATTCTCACCGCTTTCACTTGTTTCCAGAACAATGACGCCATCAGGGGTATTGTATGTCTGCTTGTAAATCAGTATGTTCACGACATTTTCATCAGCATATATTTACGCGTTCGTTTTGGTTGTTTCGTCTGCGGAATTACAGCTCTTTGCCCACTATCAGCCATCCAAATGTACGACATAAAGCACGTAAAATGCAAACGCCTAATTTTCCACATGAACATATGCATTCCTCAGCAATGATAGTTACCGAATAATTATAGTGTATTAGATGATAAAACTATTCATTTTGGTAATTATATTGTCACAATATTTACCACATCTTATACTTACCTCACTAAATTATCCTATTTTTGTACGATTAAAATGAAGATAAATTTGAGAGCGAGATTAATATCCACCCGTTTATTCCAAAACACCAATAAGCTTACCCATTTTGTTTTTCGAAACACAATGGTTAAAATAGGTCTAATCACAGACTCTTTTTGCCCCCACTGTTCTACATCTTCATTTCACGGAATACTGATTAGCACTAAACGATAGCTGACAGAATAATAGCGTACCCAATTATATGAATACAAGCTTACAGACTAGACTATTTGCCGCCATTACAGCCATTGGAGGATATGTACCTCAGAATAGAAGAACAAATAACGATCTAGAAAAAGTATGTGATACTTCGAACGAGTGGATCATCAAACGTACTGGCATCAAAGAACGTCGCATATTAGAGGAAGATCTAGCGACTTCGGACATGGCGGTGCGAGCCATCCTCAATATGGTACAAGCATACAATAAGGATCTTCAAGACATCGATGCACTTATCGTAGCTACCTCTACACCCGATATGTTGATGCCAGCCACAGCCAATATCATTGCTGAAAAACTTGGTCTTAACAGTGTATGGGCATTTGATATGAACGCTGCATGTTCTGGTTTCTTGTATGCATTGGATATGGGAGCTTCCCTCATCGAGACTAAACGCTATCAAAATGTATTGGTGGTAGGCGCGGATAATATCAGCACCTATGTTAATGAACAGGATCGATCCACGAATATCTTATTTGGCGACGGAGCGGGTGTGGTCTGGTTAGAAGCTTCATTAGAAGGGGGGATTATGGATGCTTACTTGCGCAGCAATGGTAGCGGTCGCGAATTTCTCAACATCGAAGCTGGCGGCTCTTTATACCCATTGGACAAAGAATTGATGTCTAGTGAACGACGCTATTTGAGACAGGACGGTAAAGCTGTATTTAAGCAAGCGGTACAGTCCATGAGCGATGCTTGCCTACATGTTCTTGAAAAAAACAATTTGACTATAGATGATGTTAGTTGGTTAGTACCACATCAGGCCAATCAGCGCATCATTGATGCTGTAGGTCGATCTATCAATATAGCTGAAGGCAAAACTTTAAGTAATATCGAATACCTCGGTAATACAATTGCCGCAACTATCCCGCTTTGTATATGGGAAAATATAAAACGTATGAAAACCGGCGACTTAGTCATGCTGACTGCTTTCGGAGCAGGATTCTCATGGGGAGCAAGTCTATTGCGCTGGATGGCATAAGCCACCGCTACTAGTTGACTGTTGCATCCTCCTAGCTATCTCGATTGTGCAACAGTCACGATAAAAATAGCTCATTTCTTAGATGTTAGTTGCCTACAACTTCAACTTAAGTAAATCCCCCCTACACATAAACGACGGTCCCCATCCCCCCCAATCTATGGGACCTACGACCTAATGTGTAACTTTTGCATATAGGATATGCGTTATCCGCCTTAATACCGGGCGTGTTACACAAAATAATCGTATATTAAATGCATATTATAAGAACCTGTTTAAATTCATACTATGAAATTTTTTATGCGCTATTTTTGAGAGACTAAGCATTTTTTTAGACAGCAGCGCTTTGAGCTCGAAAAAACATAAAGAGGTGTCAGTCAAAAAGAGACATAAAAAATTATTTCATAAATTTCAAACAGGCTCCAAAACCGAATTCCTTGTTTTTACTAACGACGTAATAGCATGCACGAAACTTTTGATGCAATAATAATAGGATCTGGTATTTCAGGAAGCTGGGCAGCGAAAGAATTTACAGAAAAAGGTTTAAAGACATTGCTAATAGAGAGAGGTAGGATGGTAAAGCATATTGAGGATTACCCCACAGCTTTTTTAGACCCTTGGGAACTCCCCCATGCCAATGCCAAAACAGAAGACGATTTAACTAAGAATCCATTCATATCCAAGCATTACCAATTCAACGAGGCCACTAAGCATTTCTATATCCAAGATGGAGATCAAGAATACATCCAGGAGAAACCCTTTGACTGGATTAGAGGGTACCAATTGGGCGGCAAATCACTCTTATGGGCCCGTCAAACACAGCGCTGGAGCGATTTCGAGTTCAATGCGCCTAAGCGATTTGGATATGGCATAGATTGGCCTATTCGATATACAGATGTAGCACCCTGGTATACGCATGTTGAAAAATTCATTGGTATTTCCGGCAAGAAGGACGGAATTGAAAACATGCCAGACTGTGAGGTCGTCGGATCTTTTGAGATGAATGTCGTAGAACAGTATATTTCAGAAAATATTGCGACCAACTACAACGACAGAAAAGCCATCATTGGGCGTTCGGCCAACTTGGCCGAAATCACAGATACACAAGTCCATCAAGGCAGGTCTAAGTGTATGGCGCGTTCGCTATGTGAACGTGGATGTCCGTTTGGAGGCTATTTTAGTGCCAATGCATCCACGATTCCTTATGCATTAAAAACCGGCAACCTTACCATTCTTACCGACAGCATCGTCGAATCCATATCGTATAGTGATGCAACAAAACGAGCTACAGGGGTACGAATTATCCATACCCATTCTGGAAAACGACAGGAAATAAATGCTCGCATCATTTTCTTGAATGCTTCGACTCTCAATTCCAATCTCATCCTTCTTAACTCCCGATCCTCGAGATTTCCAAATGGTCTAGGAAATGACAATGGCACACTTGGAAAATATATTGTATTTCATAATTACAGAGGCAAGATAAGTGCTGATTTCCCTGGTTTCGAGGACTCATATTACTATGGACGTAGACCGACACAAGTCTTCATCCCTGCTTTCAAAAACATCAACTTTCCCTCAAACTCATTTTTGGGATCATATCTTATCGCCTTCAGTGCAAATCGAGACAACTGGAAAGGCATGAATAAAGATGGTGTGGGGGCAGCCTATAAGGATAGTCTTTTGGAACCTGGAGCTTGGAAGGTTTCCATGATGATGCAAGGTGAAGTCATCCCCTCCATCTATAATCACGTGCGAATCAGTCAAGACAAGGACAAATATGGCCTTCCTAAACTCATCACATCCGTGGGATATACCGAAAATGATGTTACGATGATGCGCGACTTTTTTACAGAGGGGACAGAAATGTTGAAAAGTTCGAATTGTGAAAACATAAAAATCTTGGATCAACATGAGCTTTTCAATAGACAACCAGGACTTGAAGTCCATGAGATGGGAGGTGTGCGCATGGGTAATGATCCCCAACAATCCATGTTGAATGCCTTCAACCAAGTTCATGCTTGTAAGAATATTTTTGTCACAGATGGTGCCTGTATGATCAGCGCCGGTAATCAAAATCCTTCTTTAACTTTTATGGCATTGACAGCAAGAGCGGCAAATTATGCTATACAAGCGCTAAAAGATCATGCTCTTTAGTATAAAAAGGAGGTGCCCATGCCAAAGCATGAACACCTCCGTAAAGTATACGAGCCATGCTCGTAACTAGAAAGTATAATGTGGATTTTGTTCTAAAGCCTTATTCCTATCCCACGCATCACGCGGAATTGGAAATAGTATAGGCTGCGTATTCAACCAGGGCTTTTGATCGACATTGAGATCGGCATAATTTGGTCTTTCTTTTTTGATGAATTCCAAAAATCTTCCCCGTCTATTCAAATCGGAAAAACCTCCGGATGGCTCCCAAATAAATTCCATACGTCTTTCCTGAAAAACAGCATCTAATGTCGCGTCTTTACCTAAACTATTAGCAAGTAGAGACAGCCCCGCACGTTCGCGTATCTCGTTGATGTAGTCTATTGCCTTCGATGTTTGGTTTGTCTCATTCAACGCCTCGGCATAGTTCAATAAAATCTCAGCATATCGTATAATAGGCATATTCACTCCTGAATTATTTAATGTGGGTTTTTGCCAATATTTGGTCATGATATAACCTGATTTGGACCAGCCTGCTGGTACTGAAGTGGGCATGACGAAGCTTGGCATATTTTGATGTGCTTCCCCCGGACCAATTATCGTAGACCAATACCTCTTGTCCTTTATTTTACCCTGAGCATCCTTTTCATGACCGTCCACCCAGTGCTGTTGCGGGACAAAGTTACTCCAAGCCGCTCCTCCTGTAAACTCAGCTGGAGCGCCCCTAGGTGCAGTCCGTTTGACAATATTATTTCCCTCAGCATCCGTGCCTTCTCTAAATTGGGTTGAAAATAGAATCTCTTTATTATTCTCGTTTGTTTCTAGAAAAATAGATCTATAATCCGTTAATAGCCCATAGACTCCTTCTGTAAAGAGTGCTTCCGTAATCTTCACTACATCTCCATATTTACCTTGCCAGAGATAGCTTTTATTCAGTAACGCTTTGCATGACCCTGAAGTGGCTTTACCAACATTTGCCGGATCCCAAGATTTAGGAAGTACCTCATTCGCACTGATGAGATCATTTTCAATGGACTTCCACACATCTTCAACCTTTGCTCTCGGTATCTGCAATTCAGAATTGGCATTCAGTGGCTCCAAAATCAAAGGCACACCTCCAAAATAAGTTACCAGACGATAATAGTAGAGCGCTCTTATAAATTTAGCTTGACCAATAATCCTATCCTTCACTCCTTGATCACTTTCTCCCATGTCCTGCACCTTTTTGATGACCAGATTTGCACGTGCTATCCCATTGTATGCCGCAGTATATACATCTCGCAAAATGGTATTAGTAGAAGGCATTGTCAAGGAATGCAATTCTATTCTATTAGCACTTCCGTCCATCTCGTACATATCTCCAGATATGGCCCATTCAATGTCTGCTGCGTCTCTTACATTTGAAAAAGTCTCTTCCCTTTGAAGGGTACTATACACACCTAATAATGCAGCTTCCGCATCAGATGTATTTTTAAAAAACTCTTCTTCAATCACTATATCTGTAGGCTTCAGCGACAAAAAACTATCCGAGCACCCTACGGTTACTCCAGCGAGTAACAACGCAATTAACTTCAATTTTTTCATTTTCAATTCGTTAAATTTAAAAAGCCATTTTAAGTCCAAACATGTAGGTCCTTGGAACAGGATACACGCCGTCATCTACCCCACTAGCCAGTGGATTGGTCGCTCCAATTTCAGGATCAAACCCCGAATATTTCGTGATGGTGAATAGGTTTTGAGCGGACACATACATTCTCAGCTTTTTTAGCACCTTTGTTTTCTCAACAATATGCCCAGGAAGTGTATATCCCAAAGTAAGATTTCGCAACCGTACATAAGAGCCGTCTTCAATATAGAAAGAAGATAGATTGGCGTAGTTTCCATTCAAATCCGTATATTTCAATATAGGAGTACTATTGCCTCCGTTTTCAGGAGTCCACCTGTTCATGATATCCTCTGAGGCATTTATTACACCACTGCCGCCGAAGTATTTCATAGGATAAGTCGTGAATTTGGCAACGTGAAATATTTCGTTTCCTGACACTCCCTGCACCAGCATATTGAGGTCAAACCCCTTATACGAAAAATCCATATTGAGCCCATAGGTCATATTTGGCCAAGGATTACCTAGCATTATTCGGTCTGCATCCGATAAAACATTGTCACCATTGATATCCTTAAATCTAAAATCACCGGCTGATGCATTCGGTTGGAAAGATTTGTTCACCTCTGCATCAGTCTGATAAATTCCATCAACCACATAACCTCTAAAGTATCCAATAGGTTGCCCGACTTGCGTATACGAACTATTCATACTCGTAAAGCCAACTATAGGGCCACTGATCGGATTTCCAGCACCCAATGATAGGACTTCATTACGCAATGTCGACATATTGATGCTGACATCATATTTGAACTCGCCCCCACTAGCATATCCAACTAAAAATTCAAAACCCGAATTTCTTATCTTGCCTCCATTTACTGATGGTGCACTTTCAAACCCAGCTTCCAAAGACACGGGCAAGCTCACCAACATATCTCGAGTGTCTTTTATATAATATTCCAATGTCGCATATCCCTTGCTTTTTAGAAAAGTAAAATCAGCTCCAAAATTCAACTGTTCACTGGTTTCCCATTTTAAGCTTTCGTTTCCAGGTCGAATCATACCAGCACCAGTTACTAAGCCCTGACCTGTTCCCAGAATGTAATTGTCCACCACACGGCCAATCCCTAGCGTACTCGAATATCCGAATGCTCCAATAGCATCGTTACCTAATTGCCCCCAACTCGACCTTAATTTTAAACTATTGACAAATCCCGTATTGTCAAAAAATGACTCATCCGAAATATTCCAACCGGCAGATACGGAAGGGAAGTTACCCCACTTTCTTGCCGGACCAAAATTTGAAGAACCATCTCTTCGAATACTTGCCGAAAATAGATAACGGTCTCTATAATTGTAATTGACCCTACCCAGATAGGACGCCAAGGAATAAACCGAGCCTGTCCCAGTCGCTTTACGATTAGCATCCGAACTCCCATTAATGACCTGTAAAGATTCATTCTGGAAACCTCGAGCCACTACTGTCATCCAATCATTTGTATTCTTCTGAGCGGATTGCCCCACAACAGCCGAAATACGATGATCTCCAAAATCTTTATTATAGTTCAGCGTATTTTCAATCAACCAATTCAGCCCTTGTGATTGATTTTCGGTCAAGGATGCTTCAGGATTACTATAAAATCCACGTTGCACTTTCGGTTCCCAAGAGTGATTTCGTACGGAAGCGAAGTCCAAGCCCAAGCTCGACCTAAACTTCAAACCATGGACAATTTCGTATTCTGCAAAAGCATTACCATACAACCGCATATTACGCACAAAATTATCTAGTGATTTAGCCCTTAGATAAGGGTTATCTCCCTGTGTGGAATAATAGGCAGAGGAGCCAGACACCACATCTTCTCTTCCCAAGGTCGGATAAAACTGTTGCGCCAAATTAAATATTCCCAATCGAAAATCTTCATTACGTTGTCCCTTACCGTCAATATAAGAGAAAGCCATGCTCCCACCCACTTTCAACTTTTCATTGACATTTACATCCACGTTAGCACGCCCTGTGTATCGACGATTGCGCGTTTCGATGATAGTTCCTTGTTGATCCCGGTATCCTAACGACAGCGCACTTTTCACCTTCTGGTTGCCACCGGTTATCGACAAATCGATATTGTGTATGGGTGCCGAACGAAAAATCTCGTCAATCCAATTCGTACCTACACCCAATCCCGCCGGATTTGCCCATTCTGGATTCGGCGCCATTTTGGAGTTGGTATATAGTTCGTTGGCCAAAGTTGCAAATTGCTCCGCATTCAAAAATTTTGGTTGTTTCCACAAACTCTGAATTCCTGTATAAGCATTGACCTCTGCAGTCGCTACTCCATCCTTACCTCTTTTTGTGGTAATGAGTATCACACCATTGGCCGCCCTAGCCCCGTATATAGAGGCTGCTGCTGCATCTTTCAAAATCTCTACAGACTCAATATCATTAGGATTGACGATTGCCATTCCATCTACGTTATCCGAACTTCCGTTAATCGCAACTCCACCCCCACCCACTGGAAATCCATCAATAACGTAAAGCGGTTGATTCCCCCCCGTGGTTCCAACCCCTCTTATCCTGACTGAAGCAGCTCCACCAGGAGCACCCGTAGTCTGCGTTATAGTCACCCCTGGAACCTTCCCTTGTATCGCTCCCGTAAAAGAAGTAGCAGCCACCTTCTCCAAATCTGTTGATTTGATAGAAGAAATAGAACCCGTGAGTTCCTTTTTCTTTTGCGTACCATAGCCCACTACCACGACCTCATCCAATGCATCCCGTTTGACAAGTAATACAATAGATTTAGGCGTATAATCTTGAATCACGACCTCCTGTGTCACATATCCCAAATACGAGATATCCAATACCGCTCCCCGCGCTACATTATTCAGCTCAAAATTACCTTGATTGTCGGAAGATGTACCCAGATTCGAATTTTTCACTTTAATGGACACCCCAGCTAGTGGAGCCCCTGCTTCATCGACTACATTACCCCGTAGCTGTTGCTGAGCATGCCCTATCCGTCTGTCGGAAGCACTAGCATGACTTAATGACACAAAAGCTGGAGTAACCAAAAGTGAAAGCAAAAAACAGGTTGTTTTAAACAGTTTTGTCTTCATAATTTAGTATCTATTTGTTTATAAAATGTTGGATTATTTTTATTGAAGGAAGAAAGAAAAGAAGTTGTATATCAATTCATTCGATTCATCTGTCGGTTCATGTGTAGGACGATTGGACATCGCTACCCGATTATGCTGCCCTAAAAGCTCGTTAACTTGAATACTATGATTCAATACCCGCCAACGTGCCACAGGATCCTCAGACCCTCCAGATACAAGGAAGGGTCTCGGTGCCATCAAAACCTGTAGCTCGTGGAGATCACGTCCTTTGCTACGCATATCTAAATAGGGACCAAAAGCTGGATTATCAGGAGTTATCAAGCCTCGACTACGCCAAGGTTTAGGATGGAATCCCAAATACCAAGGCTCCCAATAATTGACAGACTCCCTATCTTCTTGAAAGGCAATTCCGGGATCCGACCATGCGGCCGCCGCAAAGTTGTCCGTCAAACACGATGCAAACATGGCCCATTTACCGCCAAACGAATGTCCCACGATGCCAATCCTATCCCGATCTACATTCGCTTGATTCGCCAATGCAAAAAAAGCATTATTTGCTGCATAGGCCAGCATAGAAAGAGGCTGCACACTGACCTTTTCGATACTCGGGTAGTACAGGGAAAACTCTTGTCTTGCAGAAGCTTCTTTAGTTCCAATAGATAGGGTCACAAAACCTCGTTGAACCAATTGCAGTGCAAAATCCCGTCTTGGCTTTCCCTCCCCTATACTGGTCTCTGGTTCATAAAAGACTGTCACCACTGCGGGTAGCTTTCCCTTCTTATGAGGAGAGAGCAAATAGCCTATAGTTTGCTCATTAGGTGTCCAATAAAATCTAACTGTCGATTTAGTATACGTACCTTTATCTTCGGTAGCGAGTACTTCGAATTTTTGACCCTTCCATATCGAAGGCCATTCTCCTAAATATGACACCCAATCTTTCCGAATCTCTATTTTTCTTTTCTGCCAATCATTAGCGTTCGCTACTAGGCTACCATCCTTAAACTTCAGGACGGAAGTCAATCGACCAAAATCCCCTTTAAAGGCCGCGGGTACCTCAAAATAACTGGAAATACCATTCCATAGTTGATTTTCTTGTGCAAAAATACGTGCACAAAAAATGAGGAAGACTAGCGTCATCCCTATCGATTTAGACTTCATGATCAGTGGTTTTACAGGTTTATATGCTTGGCTTTCGAAAGAGCTAATGTGGTGAGATAATATTTTGAAAGCATAAAAGATTGCTCCCAATCAGGTAATTTACGCAGCCTTACATAGGCTAGGAATTGCTCGACTACCTTTGCAAAATGCTCTTCGTGATTAAGCATATGTTTTTCAGGAATGACAATTTTCAGAAGACCTTCCTTCTTCTCAAAACTAAGTCCATCCCATCCAGTTTCATTTAAAGCCTTTTGCAAGTCCCTTTCAAATGTAAGGGTTGTGTTATTCGGTTTGATAAAAATGTTGCTCCGTCCATTTTCATCAGGTTGAACAGTCAAAGTAAAATTATTCGTTCGATAAGTCGCTAGTAGTTCGTCTCCTTCTCCATGTTGGGATTCGGCATGCCATTGTATTTTGATTTCTACTGGTACTCCTTTGAGGGAATATTCAAGTATTCCATTCGAAGCGACGTTCAATCTATCCCCATCCGAGACCTGAGGTTTCAGAAAATAAGCAAATTCTTTTTCTCCGGTTATTTTTTGATACTGTGACAAAGACAAAGCCGTATTCCAACGACCTGACTCCTTAAACAAAATGTCCTTCTGAGGATCTAAAGTTTCTTGATGACAGACCAGCCACTGTACCAAATCAATGTAGTGCGTGCTCACATCTACCAATCCCTCTCCTTGTTGAGCGGTATCAAAGACCCAATTGGGTCTTATCAAAGGAGCCCCTGATACTGTTTTTAGAAAATAATGTGTGCTGTTGAACTTAATAGCGGGCTCGCCATCATCCAATTTCCATCCTCCAGATAGATTCTTATTTTGTATAAGTCTCTGAATAATTTGGTTTTTCGTTTCGAATCGCTCAGTCATCATGTCGTAGACGATCAGATTATTTAAACTCGCCTGATGAAAGATATCCACTAGTTTGTCATACCCTTCAGCATTGATGACTAGAGGTTTGTCAGCAAACACATGCAACCCGTTATTGACTGACTTTTCGATATATGTTATTTTCGCTCCATTATTGCCCGCTAAGATAACTGCATCCGCTTTCGGACCTCGCTCAAAGGCGGTTATAAAATCCGCATCGTAGTAGGGCTTTATTTTCCAAGAAGTAGGTTGCAGTAATCTATCATTATATTGGTTGATCAACCGCAAGTAACCCTCCACATCATTTTGACTCGCTGCATAGAGGTATATATTTTCATCCACGCCAGGAGGCATACTTTTCTGCGTCAGCGCTGCATGAAAATGCTGAGGCTGTACAACTATAAATGTTATTTTTTTTTCCTGCGCGTGGGAAGAATGGCCCATAGCAATCAAAACAATACCAATAATATGCTCAGGTTTCTTCAACTGGGCTTTAACTCGTTTTTTCCACGACCGGTATTTGTGCCCCTGTGTCGCATAGAAAATCAAATACAAATAGCAGGGGGCTAATACCCAATAGGCACTACGGAGGTCAACTTTATCAGCAAAGTATCCATATATCATCGGCATGATTGCATTTCCACATAAGCCCATGATCAACAGTGCACCACCTTGCTTCGTAAATTTACCAAGATCACTCAATGCCAAAGGCCATATTCCCGCCCATATCAATGAATTGGCGAGACCGAGAAGAACGACGAACCAAATGGAGAGGTCCACGGAATGCCCCAATATATTCGATTGTCCTTTAACGAAAATAATGGAAAGTGTGAATACCAATCCCAATACTGTACATATCCGCAATGCAGTCACTTGACTAATCACTTTTGGAATAAGGACAATGCCCATTAAGTACCCTATAATAGTCAAGAATAGGGTGTATGACGGAAAGGTCTTTGCCTCCAATAGATCAATCCCCATAGATCCAGCATATCCAATTACCGTATCAATCGAAATGACCTGCGTTCCCACATGCAAGAAGATAGCAAGAGCACCGAGCACCAAATGCGGAAACTGCAATACACCGGTTTTCTTCACATTATCACTCATTACGGAGTCTTCTTCATGTTCCGTATCTATATCCGGAAGCGGAGAATATCTGACAAATATCCCTAGACAGAATAATACCATTCCTACTACGGCATAGGGTACCATCACTCTTCTGATAAACATATCAAGCTCCGCTGCTCTCTGCGCTGGATCCATGTGTTCCAATAAAGCAAACAACTCACTATCAGACGCTCTCAGCACCACGGTAGCAAATAGAATTGGTGCTAATATTCCAGCGGCTTTGTTGCATATCCCCATTATGGAAATCCGTTGTGCAGCACTTTCTTTGGGTCCCAATATAGTAATATAAGGATTGGCCGCTGTTTGCAAAATCGCAAGTCCAGATCCCAAAGAGAATAATCCGATCAAAAAAAGATGGTAGGTTCGGGTATATGCTGCTGGGACAAACATGAATGCCCCAAATGCCATCACCCAAAATCCAATCAGCATCCCTTTTTTGAATCCTTTGCGCCGCAGGATATAGGAAGCGGGCATTGACATAACCAAATAAGAGATATAGAAAGCAAATGCAACAAGATAAGCTTGAAAATTGGTCAACTCACATGCAATCTTGAAATAAGGTATCAATATTGCATTAATCCAACTGACAAATCCAAAAGTGAAAAATAGTACGCCGATGATTCCTATAGAAATGATTCTATCTTTTCTCGGAATAGCTTCAGCATGGGTTACGGTCTTGTTATCCATCATCTTAAACTTTAACTTCCCAACCGGATTGATAAGTCCTAGACCAATAGCTGTCCATAGCCGTCTGATCTCCGAGTATATGTCCATTCGTGGGATCGATATTCAATACCCTTCCTGCACGCTGGGCAATATTGCCCAGTTGTACTAACAGTGTACTTTGGTGCCCACTAACAATATCCGAGTGCAAAACTTCCTTGTTCTTAATCGCCGAAAACAAATTTTGGATATGAATAGCATCTAATCTTTGTGAGGGACTAGTCAGACTAGCAGTATTCACCGGCATATCATCTTTCACTTCCCTGACCAACACTCCCTTGAGATCATATACTTTATAGGAATTGGCACCATCGATTTGCAATGACCCATTCTTTCCATAAAACATCACGCCAACTGTGGAACCTTCTATCGGATACGCATTACAACTTCTCCCTTCCCAACTGATGAGTTTGTCTTCACCAAATTCAATATTGATAACCTGTGTATCCGGAGTCTCCCAATCATCTTTATAAGCATAACGCCCACCTAACGAGCTCACCTTAGTCGGATAGTTGACTTGCAGCCCCCAACGTGCCAAATCCACCATATGTGTACCATTGTTTAACGCTTCACCCGTACCCCAATGCCAGAACCAGTGCCAGTTATAATGCAGTAAGTTATCTTTCAATTTCATTCTTGGTGCTGGGCCTTGCCACAGGTCAAAATTTAACCAAGAAGGTACCGCTATTTCTTTACCTATTCCTATTGATGGTCTATTATTGGTGTACCAGGTTTTGGCAAAATATACTTCACCTATACTACCCGCGTGCAGCTCTCCTATCGCTTTCACGACATTGGGCCAAGACCTTCTCTGATTACCCATCTGGATAACGTTTCCATAGCGTTGTACGGCCTGGATCAAGAGTTCACCTTCATTTGGATTATGACTACAGGGTTTCTCTAAGTAAACATGTTTACCCGCTTGGGAAGCCATAATAGCCGCTGGGGCATGCCAATGATCCGGAGCGGCTACAACCAAGATATCAATATCCTTACTCTCAAGAGATTTTCTAAAATCCCCATATTCTTTTGGTATTGATTTTTGAAATTTGGACAGTGCCTTTGTACATTTCTGAATGGCACGAGAATCTACATCACAAATATGGGCTACCTCACTATTGGGTTGGGAAGCAAAATTTTCAGCAAGAGCCAACCCTCTAGAGTTGACGCCCATTACAGAAACGCGGAGTCTTTCATTCGCGCCTATAATGTTGTTGTAGCTCTTGGCACTAAATGCTGGCAACACGCCACCGATGCTCAAGGCGCCTGTAGCCAGTATTGATTTCTTTAAAAACTCTCTTCTTGAATTCATTTCTTTATTCATGGCTCATGTTATTATTGAGTGATTGATTTAAGTTCGACTGCTTGTCCATTTCTGACTTTACTCACATCAGCCGCTTGGATAAATGCGCAGATCTCCAAAGTCTCGCGTGGGTCAAAAGGGACTTTCCTTGTGTCAAAAAAATTCACTATTTGATCCAAAAGAGGATTATAACCGACAAACTCGCCCAGCTTAACAGCACCCTTTTCGCAGAATATAGTTCCACCAAACTCCGCCTTTCCCTTTCTCGTTCCTCTTACTGTGCCTATACGACCATCCTCCCATACACCTACGATTGTATCCGCATCAGCCGTGTGTGTGCGGCTGATTGTTTTACAGCCGATACCCATCGCCGTGAATAAAATCTCCACACCATGTATACCGTACCAAAAAAAATCTGGGTGACTACTTTCGAGACTAGCAGGCGAATAGACATCCGCTCCCAACACTTTGCCATATTTACCACTCAACACCTCGGCCATCCCTGTAATATATCGTAAGGATGAAGACGAAAAAAATGGCACATCGTATTTCTTAGCCAAATCAAATATCGCAGCAGCGTCTTTATAAGATGCTGCCAGTGGCTTATCAATAAAGAAGATTTTCTTCGCCTTTAGTACTTCTTCGGCTTGTGCGAGATGCAATCTACCATCATTTGTTTCCAACATTACAGCATCTACCTTAGTCAACAAATCCTGTATGGACTCGGCAATTTCTACACCATATGTTTTAATCTCTTCAATATATTTAGGAATACGCTCAAAGGAAGAAGCTATAGTCTTTGAACCGTAAGGGTAGGCCATTGCTACATGATATCCTTTATACTTAGCTGAGTCTGCATTTATAGCTTTGGCAAATGCTACCGAATGGGAGGTATCCAATCCGATTATACCAATCTTTTTACCAACAGCTTGAGGCATGCCAAATGTTATCTCCGGTGTTAAAAGAGAGAAGAATGTCAGGGCACCTACTCCCAAAAATTCTTTACGATTCAAATTATTCATGATTTGATCATTTATTGTGTTATCATCATTTAGTTAAATATGCAATACGGGTACGTACCCATAAATTAAGCAAGCACATTCCAAAACATCAGCAATCGAATACATTCAACTTGCAAAAGTAGTTGTGTAATCATTAAGCGTATCAAACTCGTAAGAAATAGGCTTGCCTATCGTTGAAATCGGCAGTTATTTAATGTTTATAATTTTAATACTATAAATATAGTAAAAATGTGTACGTACACGAAATAAAAAACAAATAAATATTACAGTTTGTAATATTTATAGTTTTCTTTAGTCAACACATCAATTGGCATATGGTGTAGTTTCACGACGTCATCGCCTGAAATAAAGTAATCACAAAGTGTCTGCAACGCAATAAATCCCTGCTTAACGGGCTGCTGACTAATAATAAAATCAATATAGCCTTCTTCTAAGTAAGCAAGGTTACTTTGTAAATAATCATATCCAATTAATCGAATATCTAATCGCTTTTCTTTGATGTACTGTGCGATGATAAAAAGTCTCGAATTCGTTACAAATATCAAATCAACCTCGTTATGTTGAAGAAAACGCTCCAACTCCAGCCTGACGGACTCGTAGTCCGTCTGACTCAGAGAAAGTTTATGTATCTGTTGTTTGAAATCCTGCTCAACAAGATAATCCTCAAAGCCCTCTGTCTTTTTAATGAGATGATAGGTTGCATCGAGCTCCTTAGAAATATTGAGCACAAGTGCCGATCCTTGATCCTTAATAAGGTAATGCGCAATATTGCCCGCCATCCTACCCGATTGGTACAGATCTGGACCGATATAGCTCAACGGAGTCACAAGAGGGATATCCGAATTGATAAATACAAAACTTATCTTGCGTTCAGCGCATCGTCGGGTGAATTCCATAGCCTCATTAATAAAGGTCGGCGCAATAATCACACCATCTATCCTATCCCCTAAGATACGGTCAGCCTGCCGTTTGAAAGATGTACGATCATCCAGATTAAACAAATAACGGACCACCTCCACCCCAAACATCTTTACCTCTTCCAACGCAGAATTGATACCATCCAACGGAAGTTTCCAATATTCGGTCTCTTGGGATTGCATAGGTATCAATACCGCAAAACGATAGACCCGCTTAGAGGCTAGCCGCTGGGCAAGCATATTAGGCTTATAATCCATCTCTTTGATGATATCCTCTATCTTCTGCTTGGTTTTCAGAGCGACCCCACCCCTCTTGTGCAATACTCGATCTACTGTTGCTATCGATACGTTGGCGCGTCGGGCAATCTCACGGACTCCATTTAATCCTGAATTCTCTTCCATAATTAATTTTCAATACAGCAAATTAACCATTTGCAATCAAACTCGCACTATCTTGATCTAAATACAGTGTAGTATTAGGATGCTTTCTCAATATCGTCGATGGAAAACGTTCGCTTACTGGCTCTTCCAGTGTCCATTTTACAGCCTGTGCTTTACTTGGACCTGGCACTACACAGTATAAATAAGGTATCTCAAATAAAGTTGGTATAGTCAAAGTCAATGCCTCCGCTGGTACAGCATCAAAAGACGGAAAACAGCCATCATTAACCTGCTGTTGCCGACAAGTGTCATCCAAGCTAACCCGTTTCACTTTTACGGGGTCCTTAAAATTAGCGACAGGGGGATCATTAAATGCCAAATGACAATTTTCACCAATACCTAGGCAGACTAAGTCAGGACTATACTCCTCTAGAAGCTGTCCATATCGTATACACTCTTCTGTTGCATCATCAGCCTCTCCTCTAAGTAAGTGTACCCTGCAGAAGGGGAGCATGTCGAAGAAATGCTCTTTCAGATACCTTCTAAAGCTTTGCGGGCTATCCTCACTGAGTCCCACATATTCGTCCATATGAAACGCATTGACTCGACTCCAATCCACATCAGTATCTATGAGTGCTCGATAAAGTTCCAATTGCGAGGGTGCTGCTGCAAAAATAACAGAGACCTCCTCCTGTTTCTCCAACAATTGTACGATGCGAGCTGCCACATCAGCTGCTGCAGCAGCTCCCATTTGCGCTCGGCTTGTCGATACGCTTAAATTCAATAAATCCATCATCGATTTTATAAGGTTATAATTGATTATATATGACATTCCCTTGTACCATAGTCCACGACACTTCGATATTTTCGTCAAAGAGAATCAAGTCGGCATCCATCCCCATTTGGATACTCCCTTTTTGATTACTGATACCAAGCACACGGGCAGCATTAAACGTCACCATCCGCACAATAGTATGCAGGGGTAACTCCACCAGTACCCGCATTACCCTAACCAATAGATCGCATGTGGCTATACTACCCGCAAATGCTGTCCTGTCTTGCAATTTAGCTACCCCGTCTTCTATAATGACCTTGGTACCTCCTACCAATGGTCCCAATATACTTTCGTCAACCTGGGTACCCGCAGCCCGCATGGCATCTGTAATCAGCACGATTCGGTCATGTGATTTGAACTTACTGATCAACTGCAACAAGTGTTTAGGCAAGTGCACACCGTCGGCGATGATTTCAAGATCGAACCCATCGATTAGATAGCCTGCTTCTACCACTCCCGCAAATCGATGTCCCGCTACACGTTTTATGGACGACATCGCCGAGTAAAAATGAGTCATTAGTGTATATCCTACTTGATGCGCTTTCTCCACATCCTCATATAAAGCGTCACTATGAGCTACTGCTGCTATGATATTATGTTCAACTAAATATTCTCCCATCTCCACAGCCCCCGGAAGCTCAGGAGCAATGCTCCATCTCTTTATAAATGGAAAACGTCGGATAATTGTCTGATACTCCCGCGGATCGGGATCTCGAATATAACGTGGATCCTGGGCCCCTCTCTGTTCCATTGCAAAATAAGGTCCCTCCAAATGCATTCCCAAAAATTGGGCTCCTTTGCTATTGCGTCTACACGCCTCCTCATAGCATCCAAGCGTTTTTTCCAATTGTTCTTGAGTCGTGGTCAGCGTAGTGGGCAACATTGCTGTCGTCCCAAAAGTGGCATGCGTCTCCGCTATCGTCAAAAAGGCCTCCACCGTACCATCCATAAAATCAGCACCACCGCCTCCATGAATATGGATATCAATAAATCCTGGAGATAGGTATCTCCCCTTTCCATCCACCCTACTCACTTCATCAAGATCCAGAGAGATTTCCTTTTCTGAACTATATATGCCAGCAATCTTACCTGCTGATACCAGTACAACGCCCTGTTGCACCCGATCTAACAGAATAATGTTGACATTAGAAATTAAATATGTATTCATGTTTATAATTGTGTACGTACACGAAAATAGAAAAAATATTAAACAATCTACAATAATATTCCATACAAACCCCATCTCCTTCCTTAGAAAAACAAACCAACACAACAACAAACAGCTAACAATCAAATAGATAATAAAAAACAGATAGCTACATTTCATACAAATAATAATTACGGGTACCTTCCCTTGCCTTTTAAAACGTAGACACTTAAACAAAGAGGCTCAACCATAAAAAAAGCGCAGGATATTGCGCTTTCTTTCCAAGATCTCTATCAGCACTTCACAAGCCTCAGAAATCTAAGGATCACCTTATTAATCAACAATTATTTTTTCAAGGGTTTGGTACTCATTTCAAAAACAAGTTCGCCACCATCTTTGATACTATCGTACGAAAGTCTGAGATTATCCAGGGGTTGGCCATTGAATGTTACCTTTTTAACATATTTATGTTTATCGGATTGATTGAGTGCTTTAAGTGTCAACACCTTTCCATTTTCCAAGTTGACACGAGCAGCCTTCACCAAGGGGCTTCCTATCCAATAGTCTTGTTCTCCCGGGGCCACAGGGTAAAATCCTAAAGAGCTGAAAATATACCAGGCACTCATTTGGCCGCAGTCATCATTCCCCCCCAAACCTGCTTCTCCGTTTTGGTATTGATGACGGATAATATCCCGAATACGCTCTTGAGTCTTCCAGGCACTACCAGTCAAGTTGTAGAGATAGGCCACATGATGAGAAGGTTCGTTACCATGTACATAGTTACCTATTATTCCCTCTCGAGTGATATCTTCCGTATTTGCAAAGTAGTGATCTGGCAAATGCATAGTAAATAGAGAATCTAGATAAGTTTCCAGCTTTTTACCTCCGCCCATTACTTTCATCAATTCAGCAGGCTGATGTGGTACATATAGACTATAATTCCAAGAGTTTCCTTCAATAAATCCCTGACCATGCGTATCCAGCACATCAAACTTTGGCCTGAAGATACCTTTTGAATCTTTGGGCCTCATAAATCCTATTGCCGGATCGAACAGTTGACGCCATGAATCAGCTCGTTTGCTGAATCTCTCATATACTTCAGTATTTCCCAGTTTACGCGCCAATTGGGCAATACACCAATCATCATAGGCATATTCCAACGTATTGGATACCGAAGTTCCCGAAACATCATCAGGAACATACCCCAAATCGATATATGCTCCAATACCTTCATATCGCCTAGTATTGGCAGTCTGTACACAAGCCCGTAATGCTGCTTGTGCATCTCCTTTGTACACCCCTTTCATAATGGCATCTACGACAACGGATACAGAATGGTATCCACTCATGCACCAGTTATCATTGGCATAGTGAGACCATATGGGGAGCATCTTCAATACGCTCTGATCATAATGTGCCATCATAGAAGCCACCATATCTGAATTGCGAGACGGATTAATCAAATTCATTAGCGGATGAAAAGCTCTAAAAGTATCCCATAATGAGAATGACGTATAATTCGTAAATCCCTGTGCCTGGTGCACCTCTTGGTCAAGTCCCTTGTATTCGCCATTGATATCCATATATATGGTCGGCATTAAGCTCGCATGGTACAATGCTGTATAGAAATTAACCAGGTCTTCTTTGTTCAGCATATCGACTTCTATCTTGGCCAATTCTTTCTCCCATAGCTCCTGTCCATTCTTCACAATATCGTCAAATGCCCAGTTCGGTGTTTCGGCGGTCATATTGATCAACGCATTTTTCATGCTTACAGGACTAAGGGCTACTTTCATCATGACCTCTTCTCCATCCTCCGTGTCAAAGTCCAAATGCATGCGTATGTTGTGCGCCGCTAAATCTGGAAAATTATCCTCTTGGTTAAACTTTCGCCAAAACCCATTGTAACCGGATTTACCATCTTTATATTGAGCGCCGTAGTTCCTAAAAGGTTTGGATGTTTTTATAGCAAAATAGACTGTTCTAGAACGCGCCCACCCGTTGGTCTGTCTATATCCTGTAATCAAGGAGTCGTTATGCACTTTGACCACTGTCCATACATTTTTACCCTCATAGTTGTATATTCCCGCGGTAAGGTCGAGAATGAGATGAGAGGCATCCGATTTAGGAAAGGTATAACGATGTATTCCAACCCTTGCGGTCGTAGTCATCTCCGCCTTAATCCCGTGCTTATCCAATATCACACTGTAGTAGTTAGGCTTTGCCACCTCTTGCTCATGACTGTAGGGAGAGCGGTATCCGTCTTGAGGTCGTTCGACAGTGCCCGGATTCAGCTGCACCTTCCCTTGGGTTGGCATGACCAAAATATCCCCCAAGTCAGCATGTCCTGTACCACTGAAATGCGTATGGCTAAATCCCACTATAGTGGGATCTTCATATTGATATCCGGCACAATACTTATAGACGTCTCCATTATATCTTCCTCCAACAGCGTAGGGGATGGTATCCGTGTCTGGACTCAGTTGTACGGCCCCAAAAGGCACCGTAGCTCCCGGAAAGGTATGGCCCATTTTGGCCGTACCGATGAGTGGGTTGACGTATTGAATCAGAGATTTCTGCTGTGCTTTCCCCAACAGAGGATTACTCACAAGCAATACCATCAGAAGGAATAGGAATTCATTTTTTAGTTTCATAATTACTGACTTATGGAAGGATCGGCAGCATAGCGTTTCCACAGACCGTCTAGATCTTGCCCCGTTTGCTCCATCCAAAAACTTTCGCTATAAGTTTTGTCCCGCATTTTTTTATCTAGCGTCTTAACGATGTTTCGCTTTACTTTGGTATCCAACCAATAGAAAAAACGAGCAGTAACGCGATAAGAATCGCTGTACTTTTGCGTATCTTTAAAATCGGGGAGTTTCCAATTGGCAGATGCATTGTCTACACCATCCGTAAATCTGACATAATCAGCGATACCTTCTGTGATCCACCAAGGGCCAGAGCCGTTAGGATACCCTTGCACAATATGCATCACTTCATGGGTCACAACGTCGATATCATTTGGATTCTTAGCAAACCAAACGGGACTATATCTCACAATACCTCCTGCAGTAGCGGCGACTCCATCATATCCAGGGTCAATGACAAACGAAACCTGCTTGCGGGTATTTTTATTATATCTCTTCGCCAGCTTCGGATAATTGAGAAAGTATGTATCAATAAGCTTCTGCTTTAAAACAGGATCGAAGTCCGCTTGCTTATTAATCCATATCAATGAATATTTGCCTTTTGTAATGGTATCGACCTCTACCGCTTCCCGACGATCATCATCGGTATGTTGCCAATTGTTCTGTGCATTGACGGTAATATCTCCCATTACCATCCATAATGCCGTGCAGGACATAAGTTTTACTAATATTTTCATTTTTTTTGCTTATTTACTTTATTTGTTTTCAGTTCATCCGTCATCGAGTATGGTGCTGCAGATTCCTCGATACCTCTCGTCATATTAGGTTGCACACTCATGTCAAAATCTAACACGGCTCCCTGCATTAAACCGGTATGACTTAACCAATTTTTAGCGTAGGTCTGCCCATTTAGGGAAAGTTGATTTACGTAAACGTGGGACTTAGATGTATTGACTGCATTTATTTCTACTTTCTTCCCATTTTCCAAATGTAGCACTGCTTTGGAGAATAAAGGTGCACCAATGACATATTCATCCGTCGCAGGACATACAGGGTAGAATCCCAAAGCAGAGAATACATACCAGGCTGACGTCTGCCCGTTGTCCTCATCTCCACAATAACCGTCAGGTGTAGCACTATACATTCGGTCAAGCACTTGCCTAATCCAATATTGGGCCTTCCAGGGTTGGCCAGCATAATTATAAAGGTAGATCATGTGTTGGATAGGTTGATTTCCATGGGCATACTGCCCCATATCGGCAATTTGCATTTCTCGTATCTCATGTATAGTACCTCCGTAATAGCTATCATCAAACAGCGGTGGTTGATTAAAGACACTGTCCAGCATATTGACAAACGTCTTTTCTCCCCCCATAAGTCCAATCAACCCCTTGATATCATGAAATACACTCCAAGAGTAATGCCAACTGTTGCCTTCAGTAAAAGCGTCCCCCCATTTCAACGGATTGAAAGGAGTTTGAAATTTTCCATCCTTATTCTTGCCTCGCATCAGATTTGTCGACGAATCGAAAAGGTGTCGATAATTTTGTGCCCTCTTGGCATACAGGTCGATTTCACTTTGTGGTCGCTTAAGTTCTTTGGCAAGCTGATAGATTGCAAAGTCATCGTAAGCATACTCCAATGTACGAGCTGCATTCTCATTGATTCCAACATCATAAGGCACGTATCCCAATTCATTGTAGTAATTTACACCTTTTCTTCCAACTGCCGTCATTGGCCCCTCATTATTAGCTCCATGGAGCAGTGCTTCATACAACGTTTGGATATCATACCCTCTCAAACCTTTCATATAGGCGTCTGAGACTACCGATGCTGAATTGTTGCCAATCATGATATCCGCATAACCAGGGCTACTCCATTCTGGCAAAAATCCGCCTTCCAAATACGCATTCTTAAGCGCCTCTTGCATCTCCACATTAATAGCAGGATACATCAGGTTGAGGAAGGGATATAATGCTCTAAAGGTGTCCCAAAATCCAGTACCACCGTATAAATATCCGGGTAATACCTTTCCATTATACGGACTATAATGCACTGTCTGTCCATCCTTGGATATTTCGTATAGCTTATTGGGAAAGAAAAGCGTTCGATACAATGTAGAATAAAAAGTACGCATTTGATCTATATCTTCTCCCTCTACTGCAATACGCCCGAGTTTTTCGTTCCAAATCGAACGACCATCTTTAGCGATTTGATCAAACGTCCTATCGCCCAGCTCCTCCAGATTAACAAGAGCTTGTTCGTGACTGATAAAGGACGACGCGACTTTTACATGTACGGCCTTTGAACGGTCTTTAATCTTGAACCCGACAATAGCACCCGTTTGATTAGCTGTTGATTTCAATTTCCCATTAAACCTGGACTTGTCCTCCCATGTTGAAAAATTATCAAAAGGCTGATCAAATACCAATACAAAATAATTCTTGAAGTTAGGAAGCTTTCCTCGCGAATATCGAGAAGAATACCCTATAATCATATTCTTCTCCGGTATAATCTCCACTTCCGAACCTCTGTCAAATGCATCCAAGACAACGAATGCGCTGTCTGTCGTTTGAAACGTAAATCTAAACATCGCAGCCCGTTCCGTAGGCGTTATTTCAGCCTTCACATTATGATCGGCGAGGTATACCGAGTAGTGATAAGGTTTTGCTGTTTCGGATTTATGTGAGAACCAACTCGCTCGGCCTTCCTGGTCAAATACGCCTTTACCAGTGACCGGCATCAAAGAAAACTGACCATAGTCATTCATCCAAGGTGAGGGTTGATGGGTTTGCTTAAGCCCTCTTATTTTGTCTGCAGTATATACGTACTGCCACCCGTCTCCATTCTTTCCTGTCTGTGGCGTCCACATATTCATGCCCCAAGGAAGGCCGATAGCAGGATAAGTATTTCCATTAGAGAGAGAGGGTTTGGAATCTGTCCCCATTAATGGGTTAACCAAATCTACAGGATCAACAGCTCTGCCATTGACCTTTTGCGCCAAAGTAGATGCGGGGAATATAATCCCTGCACCCATTAATAAGGCAATACTTGCTATTATTGATTTTTTAAACATATTCATTTTTTAGCTTACCATCCAGCATTCTGCACCATTTTCTCATTTTTCAAAATTTCATTGTTAGGAATTGGGAATAAGTAATCCCTTTCTTTTTTGAAAACACGGGTCTCGATAAGTGTTTTTGCATAAAAAGCATCTCCATCAGCATTAAGATTAAGCCCATACACTGGCCCATTATCCGTCTCCTCTGCTATCTTCCATCTTCTAGTATCGAAGAATCGTACATTCTCAAAAGCTAATTCCACCTGTCTTTCCCGACGGATAGCATCACGCATTGTCGCTTGTGTGGTGGGCACTGTGATACCATTAGGACCGTATAATGGAATCCCAGCACGCTCACGAATAAGATTGAGATATTTAACAATATCTGCATGTCCCGGTTCAGATTCATTTAAAGCCTCCACATAGCCCAAATAAATATTCGCTAACCTAATCAGCAATGCCCCTCTTGAATTACCATTTGTAGATACGTTTTTGCGAACCGTATAGCCCGTAGGTGTCACATCAGATGTACTCTGTGTTCGGCCTGAATTGCCACTGAAATTAAACAACGACAACACTGCCGTACCGCTATTTGCCTGATTGAGCCAATAGCTGCCATTATAAGTAATCCCTACGTAAAAACGAGGCTCTCTATTCGTGTAGGCTGCAAAAGTAGTTCTTGACGTTACATCATAAGGGGCTTTGAAACTGACGTAGCCGTCTTTTTGATAATTCGCATTGGGATCGGTAATCGGCAATCCATTGTTCATCGCATATGCATCTACAATTGTCTGCGTAGCACCAAGTGCACCACCACCCTGAGCTGCTGAAGGAAATCCGACATGCTTCGGTGTACGATCATATTGTGCATTATTTCCACTGTTGGAACGCGCAAAAATCCATTCTTGATTCCAATCTACCGTCATGACATTTCTACAAGATAGATAAGCCGCTACAAATGGATCTGCATTATTCACCTTAAACAACTGATAGTAATTGGGGACAAACTCGTCGATAAATGCCTTAGCAGCAGCTGCCGCATCTTTCCACTTGTCAGGATTGGCAGTCGCACTAAATAAGGCTGTTCCATCTGCATTTTTCACACTAGCAAATGCGGTATTACCATTGAACAATGGGCTCGCCTTGAGTAATAGTGCTTCAGCTTTATAGGCTTTTGCAACTCCTTTGGTAATACGACCAAACTCACTGTTATTCGGTTCGTAAGGTAGGTTGCCATAGGCATTGTCCAATTCGGCAACGATGTAATCGATACATTCATCAAATGGGGTACGGGATAATTTTAAATCCGAAATAGGTATATTGATATCCAAGACCTCCTCTCCTACTATTGGAACGGCACCATAGCTTCTTACCAGGTAATAGTAATAAAGCGCACGCAATGCCCTTGCCTCAGCTTTATAGGTCGTTTTCATCACATCAGTCACTTCCACACTATTCGCACCATCTATATTCTGGATAAAATACGATGCATTACGAATTCCTCTGTAATAGCTGTTCCAAAATGATTCGATTGTCCCATCGGTATTACTCCATACCGACGAAATCATATTATTACTGTAATTAAAGTCCCATGTATATTTAGCTTCGTCCGATGAAGCCGTCCATGGACCTGCATTATCGGTACCTACAAATCGCTGTGCGAGTTCATTGGGTATTACAGTGTAGATATTCGCCAAAAACTTATCTGTATTGGCTTTTGATTTAAAAATATCATCTACGGTGATGACATCATCTGGTACTTGATCCAAATACTTATTACAACCACTGAAAGTCGACACAGTCAGTAGCGCAAATAATATATATATTGATTTTTTCATTGGAATATATTTTATCATTTATTAAAAGTTTGCCTGTACGCCCATGGTCACAGTCCGAATATTCGGATATCTTGTACCGTTGTTGGTATTCAATTCAGGATCCCACAGTTTAAATTTGCTCCAGTACAGCAGATTGACCCCTTGTACATATATACGCGCATTCTTCATCCCGATACTTTGAAATGTTCCCTTTTTTAAGTTGTATCCCAAATCTATTGTCTTTAACCTTAAAAAATCAATATCTTTTACCCACCAACTGGATGACACTGCGTTGTTCTTATTGGCCGCATTTCCATAAGCCAAGCGAGGATAGAATGCGTTTGGATTTGGGTTCTCTTCTGTCCAACGATCTTCTGCTATTGCAAATAAATTACTACGTTCGGCACCGGTACTATTATTGAAAGGAATGATTCCATCGCCAGATATTTGACGATCTGCTCCTGATATTCCTTGGAAGAAAGCCCCAAAATAAAACTGTTTATAAGTCAAATTGAATCCAAATCCATATATAGTATTGGGTATATCCCCATTACCGATACGCATAATGTCGTTAGCATTCACAACACCATCTCCATTCAAATCCTTATATTTAATATCACCGACGCGTTGTGCACCTAAAGCAGTTTGATCGGCATGCGCATTGATTTCTTCCTCAGATTGAAACAATCCATCAGCGACATACCCAAATCTAGAAAGGTAGTTGACACCTCTTCTTTCCATATAAGGAAACGGTTGTCGAGGTTGGTCATTTTCGATCACTTTGTCTTTATTGTATGTAAAAGTTGCACGCATATCCAAGTATACTTGTCCAAGCGCTAGCGGCGCCATTTCGACGGTCGCATCTATCCCTTTATTGTCAATAATTCCTAAATTACCCCAAGGTGAGCTGTTCAAGCCTACATATCCCGGAAGCGCCCCTCTTTGTAGGAATACGCCTGATCTCCTTTCTTTAAAGAGATCAACCGTTAGCGACAATTTAGACCTTAAGGTTTTCACTTCAATCCCGAGATTTTGCTTATGTGCTTCGGCCCATCTGACATTCGTGCCGTAGTCACTTATAGCAGTACCGCCATAAGTCACATTGTTAGATCCGTTACCAAACGTATACCCCCCAGCTCCAGTATTGACCAAGGTCAGATATCCAAACCTACGAACCCCACTGTTGATATCCAGCGCGCCACCATCACCCACGGTACCATTAGAGTAACGTAATTTCAAGAAATCAATCGCATCTTTCACCGGCTCAAAGAATCGTTCATTCGACACGACCCAGCCCACACCGAATGATGGGAAAAAGCCAAATTTCATATCTGGGGCGAAGTTTTCAGACCCATTATATCCGAAATTCCCCTCAACAAAATACTTATCTGCATACGAGTATGTAAGGCGACCTGCAAGTCCCTGACTCCTAAATGGCAGCGAAGAGGTGACACTATTGGCAAAGGCAAATGTCTTTTCACGCTGATTATAGAGCAACATGGCGCTGATCGTATGATCATCAGCAATTGTTTTATTATAGTTAAGAGAAGCTTCCGTATAGAATTGACGATTCGAGTCATTGTCTTTTGAAAAGGCCAAGTCATCCGTGCCTTGAGAAATACTATTCAAGATAGGGTTTCCACTTTCATCATAGGGAAATAGACGGTTAATCATGTAGGTACTTCTTCTGCGTGTCCGATTAATGGTATGTGAATTCCAGATATCAAAAGAATACAAAGCCGAAAACGTAAGCCCAGGTACCCAAAACTTAAGGTCTTGTGTCAATCTGGCGTTGGTCATAATCTGGTTCGAAAAAATATTCTGAAAACCCGTCTGTGTGACATCAGCATAAGGATTAGGCTGTGCACCCGCGGAACTCACTCCGGGGACTAGATTACCAGGATACATAACCGGATACAAAACAGGGTTAGTCTGCATTACATTTGCAAAAGCATTCTGTGGATTAATCCCGGGATAGTTGGTATTGGCGACATATCCCTGTACGCCTAAGTCAAACTTGGTCGTAGTCGTCCAATTCATCGAGACATTAGATGTAAAGTTGTAACGCTTGAAACGAGTAGATGCATCATAGCTCTGCAAGGCATCCGTACGAAGCAAGCTTTCTTCATCATAATAGGCTCCCGATACGTAGTAATTAGCAAAATCAGATCCACCTCTCGCACTAAAGTTAGCTCTTTTATTCCCAGACACATTCCTGAATAGTTCGTCCATCCAGTTAACATTGGGATACAACAACAGATCGGTCCCTAGTATCGTATTGTTGATATAATTATTGGAATATTCCTTCGTCAAGCCAGAAGCCAGCCTTGCTTCATTACGAAGTAGCATATAGGTCACTCCATCTGTCAACTCAGGTCTCTTCGTGAATGATGTGATCCCTTGGTTATAATTAAACATCAAGGTCGGTTTACCTGTTATTCCCTTCTTTGTCGTAATCAAGATCACACCATTAGCTCCAGCCACACCGTACACTGCCGTTGCAGACGCATCTTTCAAGATCGTAAAGGAGGAAATATCCTCTGGATCGAAGCTATCAATATCCCGTCCCTGAATTCCATCAACCACGACCAGTGGAGCGGCACTATTTCCTGATTGATTGAAGGTTGAAATACCCCTTATCCAAAGATCTGCCCCATCCGACCCAGGCAATCCTGTACGTTGCACGCCCACCAAACCAGCTATTCGCCCGGCAAGTGCCGCGCTCAGATTGGCGATTGGGACTTTAAGATCCTCTACTTTGACCGTTGACTGTGCACCCACTAAGCTTATTTTTTTCTGTTGACCGTACCCCACGACAACGACTTCATTAATACTATTGTTGATGGCTTTCAAGGTTATATTCAGACTTATCGTATTATTGATAACAGTTCGATAGTCCTCATAGCCAATAAACCGAACTACGACAGTGTCTCCTCTACCGGCAAGGATATTGAATTGTCCCAAATTATTGGTTGCCATCGAATTTTTTGATCGTGTATTAGTGACGGTCACCCCGTCCAATGGATTGTTAAGCTCATCTTTGACTACACCCGTAATTTCTAACTGCGTATTGCTCTGGGCAATAGTCTCAGACATACAGATGACACCAATCAACACCACGAGCGTGATAAGTAACGTTCTTTTCATGTTTAGTTTTTTGTTTAGTGATTGCGTAAAAAAGATTGGTTATTCAGGCACATTGTTAACTCTCCACTCTGCAAGCTGAAAGAGTCCACTACCATCACGTATAGCAGTAATGCTCAAGCGATAATACCTATACTTCTCTTTGTTGGGAACATCGAAGCGCACCTTTTGATCTCTAGAAGTAAATAAATAACCTTGCTTGGTATCTATCGTCGTCCAAGTCGTACCATCATTAGAACCAGCGAATGTCCAGTCCTTGGGATCACGCCCCTGTGCATCATTCGCCGATGCCAAGATATAGGATCCTACCGCAATACCACCTGGGAAGGACAATTGGAGATAGAGATCATCCACATAAGGATTGATCAGAAATTTGGTCTTGTAGTCATTGTCGACCACTTTCGGAGAACCTTCATTGGCTGTCTTCCCGCCCGAGTTTTCACGGTTAACAGCAAGAACACCATAGGCAGTTATGTCCATTTCGGGCTCCTTTTCAGGTTCCAATAGGTCATAGTGCCTTGTCTCAGTTTTTTCGCATGCTGTCAGACAGATAAAGAGCCCCAAGAGGGCACATAGCTGTTTAAATTTAGTTAGCTTTTTCATAAATTAAGGTGAATTGAAATACTAAAACGGATTAGCAAATCGAAATTACGAAGCCTTAATTAATAAAGTTGTTAACCAGTTGTTAATGACAAAAATCAGGTGTTGGGGGCGCGAAAGATAAACCCGACTTTAAAAACAGTTTCCAACTGCACATTCTTAGAATGGGACAATAGCTTGCGTATCCGAGAGACAAATACATCCAAGCTTCTCCCTAAAAAATAATCATTTTCTCCCCAAACAGCCAATAAGATATCCTCCCGCTTCAAGACACGATTGGCATTAAGTGAAAAGTATTTCCACACTTCAAATTCTCGTTCGGTCAGATTCACTTGATGATTATTTTGGAAGACTAACATCATCTGATCCTGTACCAATCTAATATCTCCAATATACAAATCTGCGGATCGTCTCACTTGTTGGCGATTGATGATGTTGTGTATACGCCAAGAAAGTTCTTCGATGTCAAAAGGTTTAGTGATGTAATCATCTCCTCCCAATTTGAGTCCTTGGATTTTACTTTCCTTATTATTCCTAGCTGTTAAGAAGACAAATCGTTGCTCAGGGTAGCTTTCCAAAAGTTGGCTGACGAGCTCAAAACCTGTATCGTCTGGCAATTGTACATCAACAATTAACAAATCGAAAAGTTGTCTACTGCAAAGCTCTTCCGCTTGGCGACTAGTTGTCGCTAATGTAATATCGAATCCCGAAGAAATCAAGTACTGTTGTGTGACAATTCCCAAGTCTACATCATCTTCAATCATGAGTATCTTTCCCTTCATCTTCTCAATTTTTCTAGCATATATGGACAATTGGTATATAGAGAATAAATTCGGTTCCACTTTTGGGAGTAGTCTCCACTTGTATTCGCCAACCATGTTCGGCTGCAGACTGCTGTACATAGTATAACCCTAGCCCTACCCCATTCTTAGGTTGCTCTTGCTTGCCTCTATAAAATTTATCAAACATATGTGTGTAGGTCTCCCGATCCATACCATCCCCATTGTCTTTCACATGTAAGGTGATGATATGTTCTTCACGTGCGGTCCAAATACTGATTTCTTTATCTTGGAGGCTATTGTATTTAACGCCGTTTTCGACTAAATTATTCATGAGCGTAGTAAACATAAACCTATTAGTCAAAATATTGACCTGCCCTTCATCCGGTTTTCTATGATAAGCCATTTTAGCCTCGGTTCCATACTTGATTTGCAGGTCAGTGGCAATCTCCTCAAGTAATTCATGTAGATTATAGACATCTTTTTCTACATGATAGGGGCTAAATTTACTGACATCGATGGCTTGGTTTATTAATTTATCCAATCGACCTGTTTGCCTGTCAATAATGTCCAAATTGATATGGATCGTATCCTTTCCAGTAATGGCTATACCCCTTCTTACATTTTTACTTGCTACTTGTATAGTCGCTAATGGCGTATTGAATTCATGTGTAATATTATTAAGAAAATCGGTAGTCATCTCATTCATTTTCTTTTGTTTGACCCAATTATTAAAGGTCAAGAAATAAATGGCTACTACAGCCAACAAGCAACAACCAGATAACAATAGCAGCGGCAAGATGTCCTTGATAATCGCAAGCATTCGCCCTTCCTTATCAGCATAGAGAGCAAATTCGACTCTATTGCTATATTTTTGATGCGATGAAATGGACAAGCTAGATACCAACTGATCGCTCTTTTGAAACTGCGTTTCACCACTGATGATTACAGGATTATCCTCCGTAGACATTTTACTAGATACCAGGTCGATGTAAGTACGACCATCAAAAGTTACTGATAGCCCCCAAAGGACGAGAGAATATTTGAATTTAGGCTCCAAACCTTCTTTCTTTAGCAAATGGACAAACAGGCTATCCATTGGCGACTCCCGCCGAAGCTGAGCAACAATTCTGTCGTATATTTCACTCCCTTTACTTTTGAACTGCTTGCCATCTGTATGGTAAAGTTTTTCCAAATCACGCATTTGCGGCAAGAGTATCGAATCGATTATTGCCTGCCCCCCAGGGTAAAGCTTATCATTGATGATTGCCTTTTCATAAGCCGCTTTTAGTTTGCTCTTTTCTGTCTTAAATAAATCCTTGCTCTTGATTTCATAAGTACTCGAAATCAGTTGATACTGTAGGAGCATCAACACCACGAAACTGATAATGGCAATCAGTTTATAAAGTCGTTCGGTATTCAGGTGCATACGTGGTGCATGGAGTTATAGAAATTCGGTAATTTTATTTCGAAGTTTTCAAATGTACATTTTTATTTTTTGATTTAAAAAGCAGTGCATATCCCTCTGTGATCTAAGTCCATATTTAACATCGGATATATAATACCCCTTCCCACTCGTCTTCACCCAAACAAATAGTAGTAAAGAAAATGAAAATAAATTTGTCTTAG
>JROE01000023.1 GCA_000783305.1 Sphingobacteriaceae bacterium DW12
GCGACTCCTGCCCCACAGGAGTCGCTTCTTTTTTGCATAAAAAAACCGGAAGCTTCTACTTCCGGCTTATACTATGTTGCTATGTATTTCCTACAAATGAGCGGTAATCGCCTTATCCATGGGAGTGACAGCCGAGCGATACCTATGAATCAATTTTCCATTCTCGTCAATCAAAAATTTTTCAAAGTTCCATTTAATATCTCCCTTAAAATCGGGGTTATCTTGTGTAGTCAGAAATTTGAAGAGAGGATTTATCTCATCTCCTTTGACCTCCACTTTTTCCGAGAGGGTAAATGTTACTCCGAAGTTCTTTTCGCAAAATTCCTGAATTTCCTCGTTGCTCCCAGGTTCCTGTCCTCCAAAATTATTGGCAGGAAACCCTATCACCACAACTTTATCTCCATATTGCTCATGTAACGCTTCCAAGTCTTTATACTGCTTGGTGAATCCACATTTAGAAGCGGTATTGACGATAAGCAATTTCTTACCCTTATAGTCGGAAAGCTTTATTACGTTACCCTCCATATCTTTGAAACTATAGTCGTAAATACTCGCTGCCGGGGGTGTACTCGATATTATCGACATACACATCATTAATGTCATCAAAATCATATATTACTCTTTTAAAAATTTAAAATCGTTTTTTTTTCACGCTCTACTACGAAGTCAAAAATCTCCTGTATAGGCGATTTCAAAATAGTCCCAAGTTGAACACCATGTATACGACATACATCCCGAAGAATCAAATCAAAATGAAAAGCAATCGACCCCACAAAATGAATTTCATACTCCCAATAATTGGGATACGTAAGTAAATTTGTCCTTACAAATTCGTCGAACCCTCTTCGAAGCAAACCATCTATGAAAGGATGCAAACGATTCGCATCCATAAATTCGGCAAAATTTGCTAAATACGCGTTAGGGCGCTCTCGTTGGTAGACATTCTTAATAACGATATCTTTCGTTAATCTATATTTTTCCTCAAATCTTCCTGAAAGGTCGATCGGCATCCGATCATATAAAAAACTGGTGATTAATTGCTTCCCGAACCACGCTCCGGACCCTTCATCCCCGAGTACATATCCATTTCCGTTGTGACTTTGCAAGAGATATTCACCATTGAAAAAACTTACATCAGACCCCGTCCCCATAGTGGCAATAAATCCCTTCTTAGTACCGCACGTAGCCAATGCAGACCCTAACAAATCGGACTCAACCGAAATAAATGCCGAAGGAAAAAGATGAGTCAAAGCGTTAGAGACTAATTCTCGACGGTCTGGAGTTACACACCCCGCGCCATAAAAGTAAACTTCCTTAATCTCATCAGCATAGGGAATAATCTCAGGCACTTCTTTCAATACCTTTTCAATTTCCTTTTCACTGACGAAAAAGGGATTTAAGCCTTTGGTTGAAAATGTCAATGGTTTACTGTCAGGTAAGTCTAAAATCCAATCCGATTTTGATGATCCACTGTCTGCAACTAATATCATATTTTGTCTATTCAAAAAGGGGGATACCCTAACATCAAATATACACAAAATCAATAACTCAAAAAACAGCTCGCAAATGAATCTATTAATATAATTACAAGCTGAATAATTTGGCTCTACAAAACCATACCCTTACCTTTGTAACATTCTGAATAAGTGAGATCACACCTTAAACTGGGCAAATGACGAATTCAAAAATAAACTTCCAAGTATTCTTTACCGAACCACAAGCACATTATGCAGACATAGAGATGTGTATCACAAATTTTCACACCGATTTCGTTGATCTAAAAATGCCCGTGTGGACCCCAGGCTCCTATCTTATTAGAGAATATTCCAAAAATGTAGAATCCTTTGGAGCATTTGATGAAGAAGGGCATAGAATCCCATTTGAAAAAACCAGTAAGAACACTTGGAGGGTATTTACCCAAAAGAAAAATATAAAAGTTACTTATCGTGTCTATGCTTTTGAAGCATCTGTAAGAACGAGCTATATAGATGATGGCCATGCATTTATCGTCCCTGCCGCTACTTTCTTCTTTATAGATGGCTATCTTAACCATGCATCAGAGATAAAAATCATCCCCTATACAGGTTGGAATAGCATATCTACAGGTCTGGCGTCGATACCTGATGCTCTAGACACTTTCTTCGCACCTGATTTCGACATACTATTTGACAGCCCCCTTGAGATTGGGAATCAAGATATTTGGACATTTGACGCCAGCGGAATTCCCCATGAATTCGCCATGGTCAATGGAGGTAACTATGACAAAGAAAGACTCGCCAAGGATATCACTAAAATTGTAGAAGAAGAGACCAAGATATGGGGAAGTAATCCAAATAGTAGATATGTCTTCATTACCCACAACTTCCATTCTGGTGGGGGTGGTCTTGAGCATCTTAATTCAACGGTTTTAGGAGCTACAAGAAATGGATATAATCAAGATGCAGTTTATAAAAATTTTCTAAACTTAGTGGCCCATGAATATTTTCATCTCTGGAATGTGAAGAGATTGCGTCCCAAAGCACTAGGCCCATTTGATTACGAAGCTGAAAACTACACTTCCGCTCTTTGGATTATGGAAGGATTCACAGCCTATTATGATAATCTGATCATGCGACGTTGTGAATTCACCTCAGAAGAAGAATATCTACAATTTCTAGCAGCCGAATTTAATACTGTATACAACAGACCTGGTTACGAACTCCAGTCAGTCGGGATGTCAAGTTTTGATACCTGGATAAAACAATACAGACCGGACGAGAATAGTTTAAATACCTCGATATCCTATTATAACAAAGGGGCTATGCTCGCCTGTGCTATGGATATAGATATTATCTCGGGAACTGCTGGAGAGAAAAGCTTGGACGATGTGTTAAAAGCTGCTTATCAAAAATTCTATCAAGAGGAAGACAGAGGCTTTGAAGAATTTGAATTCAAGGACCTCGCTGAAAAGATTACCGGAATAGATTTAAGTAATATCTTCGATGCTGCCTATGCACTGCATGAACTCGACTATAACTACTATTTCAATAAAGTCGGCTATAAGATGATTGATACACTTCAAGATTCCCCAATTCTCAGCATAGGTATTACCGTTAGCAAAAATGAACAACGTGTGATGATCACCCATGTAGAGAGGGGAAGCACAGGCTGGACTGGAGGAATTAGTGTAAAAGACGAACTGATAGCTATCAATGGTGTACGCCTAGACCCTGCCGGTAGAGAATTAGAGTATGCGCTAACCAACGGTCAAGTTGGAGACCAATTAAAAGTATTGGTGGCGCGTGATGGGTTGATGCGAGAACTTGACATCACTCTAGGTGTTAGTTTAAAGAAATCTCTAAAAATCTTGCCCCTAGAAACACAGAGTCCACAACAGGCTCAGCTTTCTAAAATATGGTTATCAACAAGATAGCTAAAAGAAACGGGCTTGAGAATGTTTTCAAGCCCGTTTCTTGTTAAAATTTATAACGTATCGAAAACCCGATGGGGTCAATCAATTTGATGCTGCTACTCTGTAAAAAATCAAAATAAGGCTTGACATCTAATGAAATTGCAAGTGGGGCTTCGGGTATGTTATACTCAATTCCAATAATACCATCTAAACTGACAATTGCCTCGGATGCTCGATCAAATCTATTGCCATTTGCATCTGTAAACGGTTTTCTTGTATAGCTACCGACGCTACCACCGAAACCATAGAACCAATTGAAATCTCCAGAAAGCTGTTGGTGGTATTCGTAAAGGCCCACCAGTCGGAATCGTCGGGATTCGGAATTACTCTGAATACTCAAGATACCTTCAACTGCGCGTTCCTCATTCATCGTGTAGCGATAAGTTACTCCCTGAGCCGAGCCAAATCGACCTCCAATGGCATGATCACTGGTCAATTGAGCTTTAGCGTCTAGTGACAATAATGTAAAAAAGCCAACAATAAGCGTCAATAAGTACGTTTTCTTCATTAAAAGTTAAATTAAAATATAAACATCAAACATAGATAAAATGCCTTGGATTCACGAACACCTAATGGATAAAATATCTGGTAATCCGCTTTTGTATGCAATGCGTTTGCGTTACTGACAGACGTCAATCCTCTCTATTTTGCATTACCTAAAAGAGAATTTTTCAATCGTAGAATTGCAACATCATTCTAACGGTTTTAAAAGATTTTTGGTATATATTTGATTAAGTTTTACCCAAATAAGAGGTGTAAAATTATTATCTTAGTTCAATAGATGGTTATTCCATTATAAACCAGTTAAATTGAAGATATGAGCAAACTAACTAGAGTATTCGATTTTATTACGCGCTATCAAGCGGAATTTAGCAAATCAGTAATGGTAGCTGGCAAAAGAGGTGAAGAATGGAAAACTTATTCAACAGAGGAATTTGTTGCTATTGTTAATAATATCAGTAAAGCAATGATTGCTCGCGGGGTGAAAAAAGGAGACAGAATTGCGCTCATGTCTGGAAATCGTCCCGAGTGGAACTTTATAGATTTCGCTGCCAATCAGATTGGAGCCGCTATTGTCCCTCTATACCCTACCCTCTCCAGCCAAGATTTATCGTTTATCATATCCGATGCAGAGGTCCGCTCCGTATTTACTAGTAATAAGGAACTATCCGATAAAATAAAGATGGCCCTTACGGAAAATCAAATGGACATCAATATTTTCACCTTTGACAAAATAGAGGGTTTCACGTCGTTGGATGAAGTTATTGCATTTGGTGAACAACAAGATATCGACATTCAGCCCTATAGAGACGCAGTGTCAGAAGACGACCTATTGACATTGATTTATACTTCGGGCACTACAGGTAAACCTAAAGGTGTATTGCTTTCACACAAGAATTTGATGAGCAATGTACAGGCAAGTAATCATTTACTAACATCCGAATACAACAAGGCGCTTAGTTTTTTGCCATTGTGCCACATCTTCGAGCGGATGGTAGTCTATCTTTACTTCTCCCGCGGTGTCCAAATATACTATGCTGAGACACTGGATAATATTGTTGCAGATATCAACGACGTGAAGCCAATCGTTTTTACTACGGTACCTCGAGTTTTGGAAAAGGTCTATGATAAGGTGGTCGAAAAAGGCAAAGCTTTGACGGGCATTAAAAAGGCTCTATTTTTTTGGGCATTAGACCTTGGTCACGAGTTTAAGGAACCCGAAAAGAATAGTACATTTTACAATTTCAAACTTAGTATAGCCCGAAAACTTATTTTCTCTAAGTGGCAAGAGGCTCTAGGCGGTCAAATAAAGATGATTGTATCGGGTGGGGCAGCATTACAAGAACGCTTAGCGCGTGTATTTTGGGCTGCGGATATCAAAGTCTTAGAAGGATATGGTCTTACTGAGACATCTCCTGTCATTGCAGTCAATAGTTGGTTACCAAATGGTGTTAGGTTCGGGACGGTAGGCCAAGTATTAAATAATCTTGACGTCAAGATAGCACCGGATGGCGAGATATTGGTAAAGGGACCTAGTGTGACAAAGGGATACTATAAAAATGAAATTGCAACCCAAGAAGCTATTGATGCAGATGGCTATCTACATACAGGTGACATCGGTGAGTTATCAAAGGATGGATTCCTAAAAATCACAGATCGCAAAAAAGAAATGTTTAAAACTGCAGGTGGTAAATATATAGCTCCACAGGCTTTGGAAAACAAATTTATGGAATCCACGTTAATTGGACAGGTGATGGTCATTGGCGAAAATAGAAAATTTCCATCCGCACTTATTGTCCCTGCATTTGAAGAACTTGAAAAATGGTGCAAACACAAAGGCATTGCCTTCCAATCAAAAGAAGATATCATCAAGAATCCACAGGTGATAGATAAGTATCAACGCGAGTTAGATAGGCTAAATACAAGCTTTGGTCATTGGGAACAAGTCAAAAAATTTGTATTAATTTCAAAAGAATGGAGCATAGACAGTGGAGAGCTAACACCAAAGCTTAGCTTGAAACGGAAAATAATACTTCAAAAATTTGAAACTGTCATCACTGACATTTATGCAGAAAACGGAGATAAAAAGTAATCAATCTATGTTAAAAATCCCTTTTAAGGACAAAATTAAAGATTTCTGGGAACTCATGATGAATGTCGTTAATGGTTTTGTTGATGACAGATGTATGAAGATGAGTGCCTCACTGGCATACTATACCGTATTCTCTATAGGGCCACTGATTATGATTGTCATCTGGTGCATTGGTTTCTTCTATGGCACCCAATTAGAAGGCCCCACAGGAGCTCGAGACGAAGTATTTAGAGAGTTTACAGCTCTTTTTGGAAAAGATGTAGCCATACAGATTCAATCGGCTATTCAAAAAATCAGCTTTGAAAACAAATCGAATGTTGGAATTATTGTCGGTATAGTAACCTTAATCATCACATCTACTACTATATTTGTGGACATCCAAGATTCTATCAACACGATATGGAAGGTAAAAGCTAAAGCTAAAAAAGGATGGGTAAAGCTCATCATCAATAGATTGATATCCTTCTCCATGGTTTTGGGACTAGGTTTTTTATTAATTGCATCTTTGATGATTAATGGAATCATCGTCGCGCTCACCAACACGGTTGGTCAATATTTTGACATGATCAGCCTCCCCATGTTAGATTGGATTAATACAGGTATAACATTTTTGGTCATTACCTCTTTATTTGGATTTATCTTCTCCTTTCTTCCCGATGCCAAAGTGAGGTTTAGAGACATCCTTGGCGGAGCAATTTTCACGGCCCTCCTCTTTATGATAGGTCGCTATGGGATATCCACTTACCTTTCACAATCCGCTACTGCCAGCGCATACGGTGCCGCTGGATCCATCATTGTGTTACTAGGATGGGTGTATTACTCTTCTGCTATTCTATACTTTGGCGCTGAATTCACCAAAGAAATTGCAATACGATACGGTAAAGGTATTCAACCAACTTCCTTCGCTGTATTAATAAAACAAACAGAGTTAGAGATTGACCTGGATGACAAGACTAAAAAGATAAAAACTATCACCACTTCACAATAATCATTAAACCATATGCAATATAAAAAAGGGGGCATTCTAAGAATGCCCCCTTTTTTATACGATCTACTCTGTATCTATTTTACTTGATATTCCAACACCTGTCGTCCGATATTACCTGTCTGATCCATACCTTCGACGACAACCTTATATTTTCCATTCCCATCAGCGTTATAGAAGTCAATAGCTAGCTCACCTGTTTCGGTAATAGCGACATTGGGGTTCCAATAAATAGTCGTCCTAAGGTCATTCGTAGCCTTACGTTCAGCTGTGTCATATTTCGGTGTATAAAACGTCCTTTCTTTGATATAACCCAATGGATACATATCTATTATATTAGTCTTTGGCAGCATGCTTTCGATTTGAGCCAAAGACATTCTTGGATGCTTCTCGACTTTCTTGGTATAAATAGAAACGACTCCATTATTTTGATACATTCTACTAACTGTCCCTAACTCGTCGCGAAGAAAAATCTCTATACCTTCTATATCTGGGACATTTATGGAATTGAGACTAGGTTCATCAATCGGCATCCCATTTAGGAAAAACTGAACAGGAATACGCCCCCCTGCATTGTAATCTCTACTAACATAATATTTAAGCGTCTGAGAATCATAGGTTATGCCAGTCAAAACGGTATTCAGACACATTGTCAAAACTGTACATCCCGATAGGCGAGAAGCTTCAATGCGATGCTCAGGCATAGATAGGCCCGATAGCGACGAAAAGTCTTTATTCGTTTGTACTTTTTTCACCACCCCCGTCACTACGACTTCATCTAATAGTATAGACTTCCTATATTCCTTTCTACTATTATCCAAATACGGAGCAAATACCTGATCGATATTTTCCACAATATTATTCAAATAAGGATTATTCTTATCTATCCCGGGAAAATAAGATTGGTCCATATTGATGACCAGACTTCTATAGTTAGCATTGCTTCGAGCATTGACTGTAACTTTCGACGAATCTGGAAAAACAAGATTCTCAAAGACGAACTTGCCATTAGCATCTGTGTATGCATCCTTATTAACACCTGCGGCTGGGATTTTGAGGAGTAGACCAGCGTTTTCTACAGTACGCCCAGTATTCAGTCTTAATACACCAGACAGGGATATTCCCTGCTCGGGTAAAAAATTGAGCTGAGGCAACTTTTCAGCAAGAATATCGGGATAAGAAAACCTTCTAAATCCCTGTGTCATCAGTAATACATCAAGAGCCTCTAGTCGATCCACATTTTTCGTATTAAAATAATAGTTCGGATTTTCAATATACCCTTTCAAATCCGAAGTCAATAAAAAGTTATTGACGATTGTCAATTCTTGATTATCATCATAAGGGACTTTGCTTTCATCAACGACAGCAACAGAGTAACTTCCAGATGTCTTTTGTCCATTATTGCTTACATTAAGGGTTAATTTCACAGGGTCTTTCGGTCTATAAGTATCCTTATCCGTCTGAACTTTAATATCCAACAGGCGCTCAGCCTCGACAAATACTAGCCGCTCACTAATCGGTGTACCGTCGGGCTTCATGAGTGTAATCTGTGCAATACCATTTGGAAATCTATCTTTGGGAATGGAAAGCAAAAAAGATGGATTCTTAAGAGTTGCCTGTGCGGCGTAGCAAAGCTGCCCATTTGAGACAGCTAGAATATAAAATGGTTGATTTTCGACTTTTTTGAAATAAGTATCATTTGTTACTATTCCAATTTGAATCGTCGAATCTGCTTGCTTATGCAACACTACATTGACCGCGTCCTCCTTCGTATTTGGTAAAGCATATGAACGTTCCTGCCCATTCTCAAACTTAACGATAGCTTTATATTTTTCATTAGCGATAGGTAGCATTGAAAAGACCCCCATA
Organism: Sphingobacteriaceae bacterium DW12; assembly: GCA_000783305.1. GTDB lineage: Bacteria > Bacteroidota > Bacteroidia > Sphingobacteriales > Sphingobacteriaceae > Sphingobacterium. The sequence goes on from JROE01000023.1 coordinate 8,899, forward strand.
CCCATCGTTTGATCTTTAAACTCAACAACCGTCACATTTTTTGCATCTACTATTCTCCCTGTAATTTTCAATCCTTTCCCGTTTGCTCCTACAGCTTTAAAAGCTATATTCTTTGCCAAACCAGCGATCAGGTCACCTCCTTCAGGAAAAAATTGCACATCAGCATCCCAAATAGCATTTTTCAAGGAAAAATTACCCACGAGAGCGGACTCTCCTTTTTCACCACCGACCTTTACCGTCAATAATCCATTCTGCAACATTTCCTTGTCTTTGGCAGAAATATTCATGGTTACCCTCCCCATATCATCCGTCTCACCTTTTCCCTTCCCAATCGTCTCCCATCCCGAAATAGCCTCCCAATTGAGTTTGGTTCGACTGAGTATGTTGCCTGTCTTATCCTTAAATTGAACCATCACCTGAGTTTTATTCCCATTTTCATTAGGCTTGAATTCCACATGTGTAATTAGCTTATTGTTGATGGCATCTCCTATAGGAACAATTTTGTTAAAAAAATAAGCCGGATCGAAATTACCCATCCACTTCGTATAGGCTCGAAAGCGATAATTATCTTTGACCATAAATTGTGGATCTAACACAAAATGCCCATTTCCAACACCATCTTTGAGCGGCAATCTAAAGGTTTGAATCAGCGAATCCTTACTATTTAACACCTCCACATATGCAATCTTAGAAGGATCGTATTCAAACAAATTACGATTGAGGTAGGTCTTAAACCATAAGGTATCCCCAACGGCATAATAAGGTTTATCAAAATGTACGTGAACTTTTTCTATAGGATAAACTTGAAAAAGCTTTTGCGCACGCTCCACAACCGTATTGATTGGGATAGTCGGCTTATCCTGTGCAAGGAGTTGAATTGGACTACAGTAAAAAGCAAAAAGGATTGCAATGGAAAATTTTAATGACTTCATTTATAGCATCGTATTTTACAGAATGCTAAATATATCCATTTTTGATGAAAGACAGCTCAACTGATATTAATTTTAACATTACTTAAAGCAATGGAGCAAGCAATCTACACAAAGAATCGACCCCTCTCTTCCATCTCGAACGACTTTTCCAAATAGCGGTGGTCAATAAATCTGATTCCATCTTGTCATTTTCAAAAGCTGCACTAAGTTGTGTACATAGTTCCAAATCACTAATAACAGCCGAAATTTCAAAGTTTATATAAAAGCTTCTGATATCCAAATTGGTCGTCCCTATAAAAGCAACTTTTTGATCTATACACAACGTCTTAGCATGCATAAATCCCTTCTTGTACAGATATACCTTTACCCCTCTGGTCAACAAAGGTTTTAAAAAAGAAAAACTAGCATGTTGCACAAAGTAAGAATCTGACTCGGCTGGCAACATCAGTTCCACCTGAACACCCGAAGCAGCAGCTATCTGCAACGCGGTAGATAGCTCATCACTAGGGATGTAGTATGGAGTGCAAAGCTGTATGGTATCCTTCGCTTCACTAATTGCTAGCAAAATAGCCTCCATGTTAAACGGGCCGATGGAACCCGGATCGCTCGAAGTAAAGGATACTGCTGCCTGTTCGGGATACTTAAATGGTATTGGGCAGAGATATTCTCTTGATATCATAAAAGCTTCCCCATCTGTTTGATTCCAAGCCATCCAAAAATTAACCTGGAGCATATTAACAGCCTCCCCCTCTATCATCACCGAAGTATCTCGCCAAAAACCCGTATTTTCATATACGGGATTATTAATATACCTATCAGAGATATTAATGCCTCCCACAAATCCTATATGACCATCGATTACTGCTATTTTGCGGTGATTGCGGTAATTAGAGTTAGCTAAGGATGTAAAAGTAACCGGAAGAAAAGGTTGAAATTCTATTTTAGAGTGCTTTTGATTAGATAGGTACTTATCCAAGTCTGGTGAACCAAAGCTATCCGCAATCAATCGTACTTTTATCCCTATTTTGGCCTTTTCTTCAAGGGCATTTAATACCTCTAAGCCAATTTGATCTAATTCAAAGATGTAATACTCCATATGAATAGAATGCCGTGCATTTCTAATAGCTTCCAGAAGAGCAGGAAACTTCTGTTCACCATTTGTAAGGAGTTTTACCTGGTTTCTCAATGAAGGCGAAGAAAGCCGCTCATTCTTCAAAAACGTAAAGACTCGATGTGCAGAACCTATCCACGCCTCTATTGTCTCTAAATCTTGTTCCATTTCGGGTTCCAACTTTTTCCACTCTCGGTCGAGTAAGTCGGCCTGATGTTGATTAACCCGTTGGAACTTTCTGATCTTCTGAAATTTTTGCCCAAATAAGTAATAAAGCAAAAGCCCAATTACAGGCAAAAATACGATGACCATGACCCATGAAACAGTTTTACTAGGATTTCGATTTTCGATGAGGATTGTAGATATAACACCTAAATACAAAATGGACAGTGGAATCCAGTACCATTGTAGAATAAATTCCCAAACCTGACTAACATGATAAGGTTCAATAGCACCAAATTCTATATTCATTATTTATACAGATCAAAAGAAACACCAATTCCCCTAAACTGTGAGGTCATTGGCAATGATACACTATAACTAGAATTACCGTTAATAAATTTAGGCTATTTTATCAACAATTGGAAAAAGATGGCGATAATATAGAATTATCCACAATAAGCAGCCCCATCTATATGAATCAGGGGGCTTAAAAATGGGATATCCAAATTGGCTCCACGAAGTAGAAACCAGATTCCCATCACTATATACAACGCTGGAAGCCACTTATTAAAATTCATTTTAATCTTTCTTGAAAATTGTCGAGCAAAAGAAACGACAAATAATAAAGGTAAAGTACCTAGACCAAACAGAATCATAAAGAGAAAACTATCCGAAATAGAAGCTGCATTCATGGCTGAGGCTAGCGCCATATATACCATCCCGCATGGAAGAATGCCATTCAGTACACCGGCTATCAGACTTCCACCTGGCCTATAAAGCCATTTTCCCATAAGTTTGGCAAAAGGTCGAACAACAAGAGACTGCCACTTAGCAAAAGACGTATAGGATTTACCAAGCAAATGAAAGACACCGATCATAAGCAGAAGCATTCCTGTCACCAAACTCAGCCAACGTTGTCCCCCTTGTATCAATGCCAAATTCCCAAAGGAGCCTAACAGCATTCCTAGCGCACCGTAGGTCAAGACTCGTCCTACGTGATATAATAATCTATTCCCCCCATCCCTCCAACTCAGGGTTAGATGTCCCTGTGCTGCAATCAGCAAGGGGCCACACATTGCCACACAGTGTAAACTTCCAAATAGCCCCATGAAAAATGCTAGATAATGATAGGTCATGATTTATAAAAAAATACTTTTCTCATAAAAATAAGTGATACCAGCACTCTCCCATTCAATTCCCAATTCCCACATCCCTTTTGTCAAGGTAGTCACGGGCAAGCGATAAATACCAGAAGAAGTTACGAATGGGAAATCAAGGTCCAAATGACCATTGGATGGACGCCTAAGCACTATTTTTCCTTTATTTTGCAGGCCTCTAAATTCTATAAATAGCGTATCTTTAATATTTGCAACATGTGGTTGTGCTTCATATTTATTGACATTTGCTTTTCGATCATAGCGATCATTATAATGAAGGCTCTTCTCATAATAATCCTCCTCCTCTAATGTATCCGAATTTTTCGACACCATATAAATCCCTGCACATGCGATTCCAATCATAAAAATCGCTAAACTAATTACTATTTTATTTCCCCAATTCATGTTTCATATTTTAGTCCATCCCCGGAGGTGCAATAAATGTCGTCTTTAAGGTTTCTACTTTTTTACCAGCAGAGATTACGTCAACTCGCACATTACTCTTGTACTTCTCAACATCTTTATTTTGAATAATTAAGAAAAAGCTCAACGTCGCACTCCCATCCTTCTTCAATTTATCAATCTTGTTGACCATTTGTAAGATAAGTTTTTCATCATCACATTTAAGACTAAAAGGTATCTCCTTCCCACTCTTATTTATAAGTTCTAAGGAATAAAGATTTGAGATTGTCTTATCATCACGTAATTGATAAGTACTTCCTCTAGCTCTTAACAAAGTCCCGTCCACTATTGTCCTGCTAAAGATCATAAATCCAAAAATACCTATCAAAACCATCAATACTACAGAATAAGCAAGTGCTCTGATATTATTTTTCTTGAAGTCCAATTTCTGTTCGATTTGTCCCATCGGGTAGAATCCAATCAATCGAGCAGGTTTACCAATCTTCTCCATCACAGTATCACATGCGTCTATACAAGCGGTACAGCTTACACATTCCATTTGCAACCCTTTACGGATATCTATCCCTGTCGGGCATACCTGTACGCAAAGATGACAGTCTACACAGTCTCCATGTTCAGATTGTTCACCCTTTTTATACTTTCCGCGAGGCTCGCCTCTAAAATGATCGTATGCGACTACGGTACTCTGATCATCCAGCAACACACTTTGTAAACGTCCATATGGACATATGGCAATACAGACAATCTCTCTTACATATGCAAATACACCATAAAACACAAGAGTAAAGACAATAATAGATAGAAGTCCACCAATATGGGCGTCAAGAGGATCGGTTACAATGCCTATTAGCGCATCAGTACCAATGATATAAGCTAAAAATATATTAGATATAAAAAATGAAATGACCAGAAATATTCCATGCTTCAGAATCTTTTTTTTCCTTTTTTCAAAAGAGCCGGGCGCTGCATTCAATTTTTTCTGTTGTGTCCAGTCACCTTCAATCCAATACTCTATCTTTCGAAAAATGAGCTCCATGAAAATAGTTTGCGGACAGGCCCAACCACACCAGACCCGCCCATAAACTACAGTAAACAACACGACACACACCATCGCGATTAACATCCCAAATACAAAGATGTGGAGATCTTGAGGATAGAATAAATTACCAAATATAGAAAAACGCCTCTCAATGATATTGAACATCAAAAACGGTTCCCCATTGATTCTCAAGAAAGGTGCAGCGAATAAAAAAAACAATAATGAATAACCAAACCACTGGCGATAGTTATACAATTTCCCAGAAGGTTTTTTTGCATAAATCCATTCCCTCTTCTTTGATTTAGGCTTATCAAACAGTTCTATATTCCTCGTTGCATCCATTTCCTTCCTCTTTATTTTACTGCAGTAGAGTCTGTCACTGCAGATTCATATTCGACCTCTACCCCTTGCGGCTCCTTGGCATTCGCAGGTTTTGTATCTCTCATCGTGATGATATAATTACTTACCTCTGCTATTTGTGCCGGTGTTAAAGTTTGCTCCCAAGGCACCATTCCTTTATCGGGAACACCATATTTTACCGTTTTGAAGATATCTTTGATTTCGCCACCGTGCAGCCAGAACCTGTCGGCCAAATTAGGGCCAATCCCACCTTCCCCCGCACCTCCATGGCACGCCACACAGTTAGCCACATAAATTGCCTTACCGGCAGCCGCCATTGTGCCAGTCTCGTCAACCGTTATCGAAGTTTCATCAATAAGATTGGCCGCCTTGGCTAGATATTCCTGTTTAGCTTTCTCAGCTAGGGCTACTTCACGAACATATTCCTGATCTTGGTTCAGCCCCCAGCCAAATACATGGTACACAAGAAGGTAAATAACACCAAAGGTTATGGTTGAATAAAACAATGCATTGAACCAAATCGGTATTGGATTATCCAATTCGGATATTCCGTCATAATCATGATCGATAACAATGTCTTTCTCCTCCTCAATAGGTCTCAATCCCAGCAGCTTATTCCATGTTTTTTTCCATCCAATTTTACGATTATTTTTAGTCTGTATTCTTTCTATACGCTCTTGTTCAACGACTTCTGGCATCGTAATTTTCAAAATCGATTTGACAGCCTTACTAACCGAAAGTGCTGTAAATAAAAGCACAATCAATACGATAATCAACAAAAGGATTAGAATATCATTATAGATATTACCCGTGCTGACGCTCCAAGCTGAGCCTATCGCTGTCGAATCCGCAATTAAAAATATTTTCATCTATTTATTTTTTTAATGGTTGATGAGAGTTTTCCCAATATTTGGGATCGATTTCCTGACTCTATTCTACTATTCCGTTTTTTGCCCCTCTTGTTCGTCATGTTTCTCTAGAGGTAGTTCTTTCATATACTGTATATGATCTTTGTTCATCCAAAATAGCATTAAACCAACAGCTACAAAAAAGACAAGGAACAACCATAGTGAGGCTATCAAATAGATTTCGTCACCATTTAGATTTGTGATTTGCTTGAACATATTAATTACAATTAATTATCAACAGTTTGACCATCCGTTACTTTCGTGACAGATTCAGCCTTAATATCCACCCCAAGACGCTGTAAATAAGCAATCATGGCAACAATTTCTCTATCGCTTGCGATCTTTACTTGATTCGCCGCCAAATCATTCGTTATAGTCTCTGCTTGCTTTTGCATATCTTGTTCTACATTTTCAACTTGTTCATTACTGTAAGGAACTCCCAGGATACGCATCGCATTCAATTTCTCTTTAATAGTAGAATTGTCCAATTTCTGTTCAATCAACCAAGGATAGCTCGGCATAATACTTCCTGGAGAAGTGATTGTAGGGTCTAACAAATGGTCAAAATGCCATTTATTTGGATATTTACCTCCTAGTCTATGTAAATCCGGGCCAGTACGTTTAGACCCCCATAGAAATGGATGATCATATACATATTCGCCCGCCTTACTGTACTCTCCATAACGGGCAGTCTCCGAACGGAACGGCCGTACGGTCTGCGTGTGACAATTGACACAACCTTCACGGATGTACAAGTCTCGACCTTGTATTTCCAGTGCAGTATATGGTTTCACACTGCTTATTGTAGGGATATTAGATTGAATTGTAAACGTAGGAATCATCTCCACAATACCGCCGATAAGAATTGCAATTAATGCCAATACCATAAACAATGCTGGCTTACGCTCAAGTCTACGGTGTGTTTCCCGCTCATTCTTCACAATTGGCTCAAGCGCTGGAGCCTCTGCAGGTTCATTGGCTATCAATTTGCCCTTGGTCATCGTTTTCACCAAGTTATATGTCATGAGCAACGCACCTGATAGATACAATGCTCCCCCCACTGCTCGCATCATATGCATAGGCAAAATCTCCAAAGTCGTGGCAAGAAAATTGGGATATTTCAAAACCCCCTCTGGCGTAAACTCTTTCCACATCAATCCTTGGACAACTGCCGCCCAATACATAGGAATGGCATAGAAGAGGATACCTAAGGTACCTATCCAAAAATGGACATTTGCTAATTTTTTAGAGTAAAGCTCAGTTTTGTATATTCTAGGTACCAACCAATAAAGAATAGCGAACGTCATAAATCCATTCCAACCTAAAGCACCCACATGTACGTGGGCAACTATCCAATCAGTAAAATGTGCAATTGCATTGACTTGTTTCAAAGATAACATTGGACCTTCAAAAGTAGCCATACCATAAGCCGTCAATGCCACTACCATGAATTTAAGTGTAGGTTCGGTACGTACCTTGTCCCAAGCGCCTCGCAAGGTCAACAATCCATTAATCATACCACCCCAGCTTGGTGCGATTAGCATAATAGAGAAAACTACTCCCAATGACTGTACCCATGAAGGTAAAGATGTATATAGAAGGTGGTGAGGTCCCGCCCATATATAGATAAAAATCAATGACCAGAAATGTAGAATACTCAACTTATAAGAATACACTGGACGATTTGCCATTTTAGGGAGAAAATAATACATCATTCCTAAAAATGGCGTTGTTAGAAAGAAAGCAACAGCATTATGTCCATACCACCATTGCACTAAGGCATCCTGTACCCCAGCATATACATAGTAGCTTTTCCATGCAGTGACTGGTAATTGGATGGAGTTGACGATATGTAGCACCGCGACCGTTACAAAGGTAGCAATGTAAAACCAGACAGCCACATACATATGGCGTTCCCTTCTTTTAACAATAGTACCGAACATATTGACCCCGAATACAACCCAAATAACAGTGATTGCCAAGTCAATGGGCCATTCCATTTCTGCATACTCGTGACTAGTTGTCAACCCCAGCGGCAGTGTGATAGCGGACGCTATAATAACCAACTGCCAGCCCCAAAAATGAATCTTACTCAACATATCGCTGAACATCCTAGCTTTTAGTACGCGTTGTAAAGAGTAATATACTCCCATAAAAATAGCATTACCGACGAATGCGAAAATCACAGCATTCGTATGTACAGGTCTAACACGTCCAAACGTAGTATATTGAACACCAAAGTTCATTTCGGGCCATACCAATTGTAAAGCCACAAGCAATCCTACCGACATCCCGACGATGCCCCATATGATAGTGGCTAATCCAAAGTTCCTGACAATCTTGTTGTCGTAATTAAACTGCTCTAACTGCATCACTTAATAAAGTTGGTTTCTAGTGTAAAAATATAGAATAAATCATGACATTAAAATGATATAACATTTGTTTTAATGTGATTGTTGTCACTTTTTAAAAAAACCTTGGGTGCGGGCAAAAAAAAAGCGAATCTGTGTATCAGATTCGCTATCAAATATTTATATTAAGCCTGTTACAGCATATTCTTCTCTCCATCATCGTTACCCAAGTCTGCCTTAGCATATCGAGTGTAGCCATGCTTGGAAGGGTTTTCAATAATCTCTTTTACAGAAATTAATTTGTAAACATAAGAGGCTGTTTCATTATTTAGTTTCAATTGATAATAATCATCTTGTTTCTGACGACGAATGGCGCCCTTGAGACTCCCTCCTCCGACATTATAGGCCGCCGCAACCAAAGTCCAGTCTCCAAATTCTTTGTACAGGCTTTTTAGGTAGCGTGCTGCTGCATGTGTAGACTTTGTCAAATTCAGTCTCTCATCTACCTTTCCATTTACTCGAAGGCCATACAAACGGGCTGTGGTAGGCATAAATTGCCAATAACCTCCTGCCCCTTTATGGGAAACTACTCGACTATCCATTCCACTCTCTACCAAAGGGATGTATTTAAAATCCTCTGGAATTCCATAAGACTCCAAGATACGAGCAATTTGAGGTAAATGTTTTTCTGCTTTCTTATGCAGACCATAAGACTGTTGCTTCCTAAATGAAAAGCGACTTAAGTACTGCGTCAATTTACGTTCGACCTGAGGTAGATCTAACGGAAGACCTTCGTTGGCAAAGGTGATAGAAGTTAAATAGTCTTCCTTATCTCCTTCCTTTTTATCCTTCTCCGAGCGGGCTTTAGCACCCTCTCCTTCTATTTCCTTTTTGATGTTCAGGATCTTTGCGCTGTTAATCTTAACACCACCTGCGACCACATTTTGATTCGTGCTTGAGTACAATTTCGACAGTAACATCCCTGACAAAATCAAGCCACAACATAATACTTTCTTTTTAATCATTCATTCCCTTACTGCTATCCTATCCACGATAAATATCGATCAAAAAATAGCTTGGTTAAATTCAAGGTGGCAAAGATACGCACTATTATCCTAAAAAACAAATAGTTACAAAACCAACCTATGCTATAACGTTGAAAACCAGTTTTATTGTACACAGTTTCTAAAAAATATTTACACTTAAATTTCAGAGAACTAAATTAAATAGCTACCTTTGTGGTTCACATTTTTTTAAAGCAAATATGCCATTCAGCAGAAATCGGAACAGTCGTGATGACAACTCCAAAAGACCGAGAAGTACCTCAGAAAACTTCAAGTCAAAAAGCTCCAACAGCAGGTCAGAAAAGTCAACCGGCTATAATGACGACAAATCACCACGGAAATCTTATTCAAAATCTTCAAATTTTAATGACAGTCCAGGTAAGTTCGAAAGAACTGAAGGCAACAAATCAAGTGGCTTTAAAAAGAGTTTTGGAGAGAAGAAATCCTTCGGTGAGGGAAGAAGCTACGACGGGAAGAAATCCTTTGGAGCNTGSCADTTGGGTTAACAATAGTGCTAGTTGCGCTAAGTCCCGTCGTTAATATAACATCGATACCCGGTGCGATACACAATGGTGCGCTTGGGTCCATACCGTTGACCAAGATATCGGCTATGTCAGCCACAACACCGGCAGGTTTAACCCTTACCTCGATTTCTGTACGTGTGCCAACTGCACAAGTACCGAAGCGGATGGTCTGTACATAAAGCGTATGCGTACCTGGGGCAAGTTTCGTAATATCTACTTTATTACCCCCAGTGATAGCATCGTATATCTCATATGTTGTACAATTATCTGGCGCTGGGATGGTAATATCATCTCCAGGGCAAATCTCAAATACATTATCATTATTTGGTCCGGCGACTACCGCTGGAATTGTACGTGTAATCTCATTTACTTTTAATTGTGACAAGGCAGTAACTAAACCTCCATATAGAATCTTAATTCTATCATAAGGTGCATTAGCAATGAACTTCACATCCGCCTTATTTCCTCCATCAAGGAGTGTAATATTCAATAAACTTGCATCATTATGGATTGGAGCACCTACCGCTACATTACCTAAGTAAGGTTGAATCGTAAATGCCTGCAATAATCCGACAGTCAACAACGAACTTGGAGTTTCCAATTTGATTGTCAAGGTGTCACCTACAAGCGCTGGTGTATTATAAGCAACCTCCAAACGTGTATAAGCGTTGACGTTTACTACGTTATTCAATAGCGCAGAAGTGGCTTCATTTCCGTCCACAGCATTTGTAGCATCTGTTACGAAGTTCAATGCGTTTAATACGCCTACGCCACCTATTGGACGTTCAATACCATGTAAGATATCGATTACACCATTTGGATTAGTACAATCCGGTGTACCCGCACTATGATAATACGCTTCGTAAAGGTTTACAGATTGTCCTGCTGTTATCAATCCTATTAAATGAACCTTCACGCCACTATAAGGCACTAGCGCTCCAGCAGCATTCGTAGGTGTAAATGTAAAGTCGTAGATATTCTCCCCGGCAACGATGTTTGCTATATCTCCGTCGACAATTTGAGGTGCACCCACTGAATTTCCAGCGGCGTCAATCGGTTCGACAAGCAGACCGCCAATTACTTGTGCAACTGTCATGGATTTACCTAGTTTAACCGTTACCGGTGTACCAGCGGCAATTGGACTACCTGACCATTTAATGTTTTGGAAAGTCTTTCCTAATAGATTTCCAACATTCACTCCATCAGTCAATGTACTGAAGGTTGAAGGATTTTGGTCAGCTGCTTGACTTGGATTCGTTACATCCCCTAAAAGAGACTTACCATGCTGTTGCGCATCATTGCCATATACTCTAATAAATACTGGAGGGCACTCCCCTGCATTGAATACACGGATTGTAACGCTCGAAGCTGTTTGACAACCTGTTGTGCTATTGGTCGCTATCAACGTATAAACATGCGTACCTGGGCTAGCAAATGGTCCTACTACAGTTCCATTAAAGTTTGTTCCCGTTTGATCCTTCCATTGATAAGTAACATCAGCTTCGCTTGCATAAGTTGGCAAAGTAAGCGTTTGATTAACTTCTATTGTGTAAGAAGTTGGTTCGTTAAATACGATTACAGGTGCAGGATTCACGGTAACGGTCAATCCATCAGACACCTCACTAGCGCAACCTGTAGTAGCATCTGTAACCTGAGCAGTATAGACTCCCCCAGCTGCTACAGTAAGTGTATTGGTGTTAACTGCACCAACAATAGGCTGGCCATCTTTAAACCATTGATGTGTACCTGTTGCATCCGAGGTTAATGTAATAATCTCACCCACACAAACTCCATTTGCTGAAGCCGTCAATACTGGTTTTGCAGGTTTAGGATTAATCAACACTTGTACAGCAGCAGATACATCACTAGTACAACCTCCATTCACGGCCCTCACTGTATATTGTCCGGCATCCGTCAATGCTCCAAGAAGAGTCAATGTAGCAGATGTCTCAGCCAATGGAGTTGCTACTCCTACTTTTGACCAGATATAAGTCGTACCGCCTGTAGCCGTTAGGGTCACTTGTTCACTTTCACAAACAGTAGCTGAACTCGGTGTAATTGTTGGTGTAGCCGGTAAAGCATTCACCGTAATTGGTATCTCTGCAGGTGGATTGTCAAAACAGAACCCTGCTCCGTCGACAACTGCATAATATTTAGTAGCGCCAACTGTAGTAGGAGTTACCACCACAGATGCCCCAGCTCCTAAATAACCACTTACTGCACCCGTACCTGCATTATAAGCACGGTACCATTTGATCATACTTGGATCTACTCCTGCAACACCACTTACAGCACCTTCTAAGGTAATGGATCCGCCAATACAAACACTTGGCTCTGAAGATGTCAATGTCAAATTGCCAGCTACAACCGGTGTACAATCCGTCAACATTCTATGCGTCTTCGTGTCAGTGACAAGAGCATTGCTAGCTGTAACAGTATTGTTAATAGAAGTTACAACAGCATTATCTATCGTACCCACTTCTACAACAAAAGTATAAGTCTCTGTCTGACCAACCCCCAAAGTCGGTATGGTAAAAGTTAAATTTGTTCCATTGGCAGTGAAAACACCATTATTTACAGAAGTTGTATTTGCTGGAATAGTAGTTGCCAAATCAAGAGCCACTAAATCCTTGTTACCTGTATTTGTTACGGTAACTGTATAAGTTATTTGATCGTCACTAGCGGCCATGCTAGTAACAGCTCCGTCACTAACACCCGTTAATGTTAAATCGATACTATTAACAGGGATGACAGGAGTCACTGTACCAGCTGGTTTAGTCACATCCGGTTCATTCGGATTACCTACCTCAGAAGGGTAGCTTTCCTGCTCAGTCGTGATTTCAGTACTAATGACCTTCGCAATATTCTTTATTTCACTTACACTTGTAAGATTTTCATTCACTTTTACTTTAAATGTATACCCTGTAGAAGTAGCACCAACTTTCAACGATGCAATCGTAAACGGTAGACTACCTGATACTAACGTCGTACCAGCTGGCAATGGATCATTGATCACTACATTATTCAAATCCTTATTACCCGTGTTGCGAACATAAATAGTATATTCGATTACTTCCCCACCTTTTACTGTAGTAACAGCAGGGTCATTATTGACAACCGCATTCTTCCAAGAAACTAACGCAAAGTTATCTGTAACTAGCACCAACGTAGGATCTCCTGGATTTTTAGTCGCATCAGGCCCAAGTGTAGGATTTGTAGGGTCTGCAGGAGTCGTCGGCACTGGAGTACCTCCAGCTGTGACAGTAGCTACGTTGCTGATATTTGTTAAGCCTGTAAGATCATTCTTCACCGTAACAATGAACGTCACTGGAACAGTCGCTCCGACAGGAATGTTAATTCCAGCCAAAGTAATCGTTGTGCCATCAGAGGTACCGCCCGATTTATAAACCGTTCCCGCAGGAATCGGATCTGTAATCGATACACCTGTCAAGGCCTGGTTACCTGTATTTTTAATATAAATAGTATAGGTAATATCTTCACCTCCTTGTACAGCCGTTTTGTCCGCTGCTTTCCAAGTAACGATAGTAGATACTGGTGTCACTGGTATAATAGTTCCCGTACCACCTGTCTCATCCGGTTCGTTTGGATCCGTTGGTGATGGTGGCAATGTCTCCGTACCAGGATCAGTAGCGTCTTTCTTAACCAATGCTACGTTACGTATTTCAGTAACACCTGTTAAGTCCGCATCCACATCCACTTTAAAGCTCACCGTTGCTGTAGCTCCCGCTGCAATATCAACACCACTAAATGTTACAATACCTCCAACCTCACTTCCGCCGTTAGCGGCAGATACAAAAGTTGTATTGGAAGGAATAGCATCTGTAATGATATAGTCATTCAATGCCACACTACCGGTATTCCGTATATGGATCGTATATTCTACTTCCTCACCACCTTTTACAGTCTTGATATTTGTATTGTTATTGACAACAAATGATTTCCAAGATTTAAACATTGGTGTGTTACAATCTTTCTCGATTGCATATACCCGTAAAGCAGGAAGTACACCCACCGCTACGGCACCACTCAATCCTACACTGATACGATCGAACTCAACACCCGGTGCAAACGGAATAATTCCAGTTGCTCCATTGTTCAATATATCTAAGACATTCAGTCCGTTGATCAATCCACTTTGTACGTCCAAAGTTTTAACTGGAGTAGCGCCTTTATAGGCGACGATTTCCAAACCACCAATGAGGTTGGCATCCAAAGCACCTGAACCATACTGTAATTTAATATTAACAATTTCACTAGCCAATGCTACTTTGCGGAAGTCAAATAGCTGTTTTACTGACGTGCCCACTCCTACTACACCTAGACTAATCTCCGAGTAGTTTGTGGTATTCGCGTCAATAGCATGATTTGCATTCGTGACTCCACTACCTGCCAAGCCGGCCGCATCCAAGGAAAGCCCCTTAGCATCATAGGATGTAGTGAATACCGGTTGACAGTCTGTCAACGGATTGTCGACACATGCACCATACACATTCATCGAATTTCCTTGTGCTACCAATGGAAGTCCTGTACGTGTATGGTCTGTAATACGGATGGCATCAAAATTAGCTGTTGGCGTGATGGCTATGTAGTAACGTCCCAATGCATCCTGAACAATTCGGATACGATCGTTATTATTTCCAAAATTATCGTTGCTACCACCCTCTAGTACAATTGTATTTCCGCTTATAGCTTGCACATGGAAGAAGTGATCTCCTAATATTAGACCGTCTACTACACCAGCTAAGGTACCACCAATACTTCCTGCTAATAATTTATTCAATAATGTTGGTTCAAAATCAATGCGTACATAAGCGGTTTTATTGGCAGTCACTGGTGCATCAAATCCTAGTTCTACAAATCCTGTATATTGATTCGGTTGACCTCCTAATAACTGTCCTAATAAAGAATTAGATCCAGATCTTAGGGTTGCATACGAATCAAAATCGTTATCGAATAGATTCGAAATATTATCCGCGTTTGAAGAAGCCTTGATTGTTGTTACACATACCGGATTTTCGAATGGAGAAGGAGTCGTCGTTGATGGACATCCCGCACCTATCCGTTTCACTTCGTACAGACGAATTGCTGGAGTCAAAGCAACACTCAAAAGCGAACCCGCAACCACATCCACACGATCATATGCTGTATTCGTTTGGAAGGTCAAGGTTTGTACCCCACCAGAGCTGAATAAATCCAATAAGTTCAAATTATTGATTAATCCTTGCTGCAAAGTAAAGGTTTCTGCCACGGCACTTCCATTGTAGGTCACAATTTTATAACGTCCAACCAAATCCACCGCTGCCAAACTAGCAGGATCCATTTGTAAACGCACTTTTAACGTATCTCCAGCAGCAGAAAGCTTATTGAAATAGATTCGTTGCGCAACCTCAGCTGCGATCGCTACTGTCCCCGTGCTAATCTCCGAATAATCAGATGAGTTGACACTGATTGCGTGATCTGCATCTTTCACTCCTGCTCCATTTAACAGCCCTAATGAAAGTCCCGACTGATCAAACGATGTAAACTGAGCGGGTAGACAATTGTCCAAACCAATTTCCCTACAAGCCTCAAAGATTTTCATGGAGACCGCATCTTTTGTATTTACCAAAGCAGGAAAATGCTCGGTTATCTTTATGTTTTGATATGCTTGGTTAGGCGTAATTGCGATATAATAACGTCCAATATTGTCTTGAACAATCCGCAAGTCTCCACCTGTGGTTCCAACAAATGCATTTGCACTTGAGCCCGTTAGTACCGTAGCACCTCCAGTTGCTGTTTTAGCCTCTACAGTGAAGTAGTGATCACCTAAAACCAAACCTCCCACTGCTCCTACCAAATTACCTAATGTACCACTTAGTAGACGATCCAAGATATTATCTTCCATGTCTATGCGCACATAGGTAGTCTTATTCGCATCAACTCCACCAGCTATTTCATATTCTAAGAATCCGGAGTACGCTCCGATTCCCAATAAGGATCCACTGCTCGCTGTTAATGTCGCAAACGATTCGTTATTACCATCGGCAGCTAACCAAGGATAATCCGCATGTTTCGAATCCACAACAGTAGCGTCACAGGCAGGAATTTCGAACGGATCATCGGTAGCAGGGGGCAGCACGAAGCCTGGGTCCTCGCAGCCCGAACCGGCAGGTCCAAAACGCTTCACATCGTATACCTTTACGGCTGACTCAAAAGCGCTAACTCCTAACAAACCATTCACTCGAATCTCTATACGATCAAACGCCTTTCCGGGCGCAAACGTAATCGTGGACTCTTGTCCTCCTAACAATCCCAGAAGATCGGTGCCATTTAATAAACCAGAACTTAGTGTTCTGCGATATACTTCCGTATTACCATTATAAGCCAGCACTTCATATGCTCCTAACAAATCAACATTTAGTGTCTTACTAGCAGCTAAAGCTAATTTTATTTTAAATACAGATTTCGAATCACTTAATGAGTTATAATTTATGTATTGCGACATAGAGCCTGCCACACTCAATACCCCAAGGTTAATTTCAGAAAAAGTAGTTTCATTATCATCAATAGCATTTTGCGCATTGATGACCCCTGTCTTACCAAGTTGTAACAAACCTAAACTGATACCCGACCCTTCATAAGAAGTTGAGAATGCCTGATTACATATATCAGTACTGTTATCGTAACAGATACTATACACATTTAAATACTTATCTGAAGACAACAGTCCTACTACAGATGTTGTTCTATCTGTCAATCTGATATTTGTAAAAGGTTGATTTGCTTTTATTGCGATGTAATATCTTCCAGTCTTGTCTTGTACAATTTTCACTTGACCATTCGATGAAGCAAAGAGATTAGCGCTAGATGTATTTAAAGTTTCTGAATTACCATTCTTCAGTTGTACTTCAAAGAAATGATTCCCTAATACTAAACCATTTACCAATCCACCGACTAAATCTCCAATACTACCCGCCAACAGAGACTTCAAGACATCTTGATCGTAATCAATACGAATATAAGCTGTCTTTCCAGCAGGAACCTCAGCATCAAATTTCGCTTCTAGGTGTCCGGCTCTATTGGCAAGGCCTACCAGAATTCCCGCATCTGAACGTAAGGTTGCATAACTATCAAAGTTATCATCTACGGCCAATTGAGGATCATCTGCATTCGAAGACGACACAATTGTTGCATTTGCACAAACTGGTTGAAATAGCGGACTTGCTGTCGGAGGAGGCTCTGGACATGACGCACTAGTCCGCGTAACTCCATATATCCGTAGGTCGGCCCCCACATTTACACCCACTGCACCAATCATTCCGACCTCTACTCTATCATAGACTCCTATAGCGTCTAGCGACAACGTCGCGATACCCCCCGTACCCAATATACCGAGCAAATCTAAACCGCCAATTAATCCACCTTGGAACGTATGGTCAACTACAGGGATAGGATTATTTCCGTTGTAAGCTCTTACATAGTAACCGCCTAGCAGATTCACGTTGGCTACAGCTTGGCTCAGTTGAAGTCGAACCTTCAACTTAGAATTTGCTTCCGAAACTGTTGGGAAATAAAAACTTTGGGAAAAATTCCCTACAACAGAAAGAAGACTACCACTCAATGTGGAATAATTTGATGTATTTTGATCAATAGCAAAACTTGGATTTTCAACAATTTTTCTATCTGCTCCAAGTAAACCACCCAAATTCACGCTAATGCCGGTAGCTTCGCCATCTCCAGCGAACGCAACTGGGTTGCACGCAGCAACGCCCGACAAGGCATAAGCATTATGAATTTTAATTTTTCTAGTTGCTAAAGCATTTATATTGGAGCCAAATGTCAATCTAATTCTTACCGAATTAAACGTTTCAGTATTGTTCGGCGATTGAACGGCAATGTATGTGGTTCCACTGTTGTCCGTAACAAATTTTACATTAACATCACCATTAATTGCACTTCCAGAACCTGAAGCGTTGGCGTTTTTATACAACGTTGCTTGGATGAAATTAGCAGGAGCTCCCAACAGGGCACCTAAACCCACTACTAAACCTTCTTGACTAATATCCGAATAGCGAATATAAACCCAGTCTTTTGCGGCTAGATTATTTCCGAACTTCAGTTGTAGCCATCCATCTCCAGAACCTAAAAGTCCTGCCACGATTCTAGTTGAGGTCATCTCGGCATAACTGTTCAAATCATTGATATCAGCTGCATTAGAAGCTCCGCTAACACCCGAAGCTCCTGTGCCGAAAAGGCCAACAGCAATAGCTCCACTACTTGGAGCAACCGTCGCATACTCCTTCGTCTGTCCATACCCGAATATCGGTACAGCCATCACCAGAATAGCAAATAACGTCAATGAATGCCAAATCCTCTTTGGCAAGGCTAATAAATTAGTTTGCGGTTTCATAAGCAATTTTTTCCTTTTCAATTCAAACAGTTTTCGGAACTGTCAATTCCTAGGCAATAAATGTTTTTCTAAGTATCTGCAAAAAAGCTTCAAAATGATATCCATCACAAAAAAAAGTGACCAATGTCATTTTTTAGCTACAAGACAAAGGTATTTAATAAATTATCAAATCGTAAATATTTTTTAAAAAATAATATATTTCTATTTGGTTAATAACTAGCGATAAATGAAAATTATAGAATCAATTAACTCAAACGAATACAAAAGACTTCAAGACACTACATAGAAATCATACATTATTCAAATAATGTTTAAACATGAATTCAAAGAGAAAAAAGATGAGATTTTGTATTCAAAATCGAATGAATTATATCACAACTACAGTGTGAATTATTGTAGTTTACCTATTCCCTATTGCAAAAAACATACGATATGTATTCTACTCTGAGCGCGGTATGTAATAAACATATTTGTCGTGAAAAAGTAATGAAATGTAAAATAAATATGGCTATACAAAGCTTAAATGCTATTTGTTATTTAAAACATAGCCTCAAAAGATAAAAATATATCAAAAGTTACTAAAATTTCAAATTTCATTAAAAATCACAAAATGTTAATTTTTGTTAAAAAACGTTAAAATACTAATATTAAACGAGTTAACAATTGAATTCATCTTCTAAAGAGGTTGAAGTAGAATTGATATATGTAGAAATAATTTCCAACCAACTGTATAAAATCGAAGGTTGTACATATAATATGGTACTGGATACCGCAACAATTTAACCTACTGATAGTCAGTTTAAGTAGAGAAAAACATCAAAAACATCCTATTGCCTACATTCAGCCACCCAATATGTCACCACCCATAAGAAGAAATATTATTAAAGTGTTAAGAGAGCATTTACTAACAATATCGCAACATTTACTACATCCTACACAACTACTTCTCACCGCATGACACTTCATATCTCTGAAAAACAAACCCCATCAGCCTGCTTATGTAAAACAATGTAAAAACACCTACCCCACCCTCTCCGACATCGGAATATACCCGCAGATAATCCGATTGTCGAAACGAGGGCAAACCTTTTTCGCCATCGGTTTAAGCTAATTTAGCCGCATGCCCATCAAACTAAAGTAGCCACCTAGCTACAATGCATGATTTTTCATTCTCTCTCTTCACTCTCCAATCTCTTTTGCACTTCCACAAAAAAAAGTCTTAACAGCCGCACATGTTGAAATAAACCACGTATCGCTCGAGATATTCTCCCAAATATAAAGCACAAACCAATCATTTTTAAATGAACGTCATTTCTATTTCAAAAGAATTTATTTAGGTTTGTTTTCCAAAACAATTACATCATGCAAATGTTAAAAACCATGTTTCGCTTGGGCATTCTTACTATCCTTTTGACCACTCTTATTACCTCTTGTGCAAAAGACAGCAGTGACGATCCAATCGTTGCCCAATGGATTGGCCTATCCCAACAGATAGAAACATACGAGAACGGAAAAGTTATCGACAAAAAAGATGTCAAAATCAGTCACATAGCACTTGATTTCTACCCTGATGATAGCTTTACTCTCACGGGAAATATTGGTCAAGAAAGCCCTACTTCTATAGAAGGATCATTTGCGCTATATGGCTCTAAAATCACACTCAAATACCTAGACAAAGATCAAAAATCAAAGAGCATTAGTGTAGATTATACTATTAAAGGGGGAGTATTGGAGATTAGTAATACCTCAGACTTATCTGGAGGTAAAAAACAGGTGCGGACGACCGTATTTGGCAAAGCCTAGTATTACATCTATACTTAAGTGTCAATCCATTGAATCAGTCCATAGCTTCAATTCGACATCTCATCCAACAGCAGGTATATACACCTGCAGGACTGACCGTATTCCATGAGCGTGCGGATAAGGAGAGTCAACGCTATGATGCCTGTACTTTTGAAGTAAACGGACGTCTCATTCTACATCGTATGGCCAAGATAACCCCGGCCAAAAACGGACAATTCGTTACCATCTGGCAACGCGATATTTGTGGTACAACAGTTCCGTTCTCCCAATCAGATGGTTTTAATTTTTTAATCATTACAATAAGAGAAGATAATCGTCTTGGGCAGTTTATCATCCCTATGTGTACACTCATTCATAAAGGTATCGTATCCACACCACAAAAAGAAGGCAAGCGAGGCATACGCGTATATCCACCTTGGGTAGTAACCAATAGCAAACAAGCTACAAAAACGCAAACATGGCAAGTAAAATACTTTTATGAGGTAGGTCGCCATACCTTGTCAGAGTGGTTCGAAGTCTTCAACCAAAAAGTATAGGTCCCCCTATACCCTTACCACAATATTTGCTCCATAGCTGTCGAAGGCCCCACTTAATTAAAAGAAATAATAGACGTAAATACCATGAAAGACAATAATCAAATACATACGACTAACTATTTTAACACATTCATTGAAGTGGCTTCAGATACCAAAGTAACCGTTGGCACACCACCTATCATAAGGGGAGACAAAAAGACGGTTGTCGCTTTACAATACGAGATTATTCGGAATGCCCCTTATCAATTCACATCCGATGACGTCCTGTTTCAAGTATTTGCATATCGATATGATTTGCTAAAGACTGAGCAGCCCCGGCATAGGGCAGACTTTTTTTCTAAAGGACAAGCCTGCATGCGCGCTTCCCCCTTAACCAAGACACATGGCTTTGGGATACATTGCAATGCCGATGGTAAACTCGCCCTATATGGGATGGAAACAACTACCTATCAACATTTCATTCAAGACGACTCTATCACAAAAATCAAGGCTATGCGTACTTCCAAAAAGTAGGCAGCATGAGGACTTCACCCTATGCCCATTCATTTGACAGATTCAAATCCTATCTTAATATGAAATATCCATATAGCTCAGACTGCACCAACGCAATTGAACATCGTGTCGATTCACCCACTGGCGGATAACAATTTAAAAGCAAAAAAAGAGGTTCCACAATTGCGGAACCTCTTCTCTGTTCAACCTTATGCTATTCAGTTTTTAAGACTGTAGTATTATCATTTACTTCTTCTCCGAACTGAAGGAATACGGCAAATCAGCTGTATTTACGCCCCTATTCTTATTAGCTACAGTAGACATTCCATAATCAATTTTCGCTCCCTTCATCAACAGGTCATGCGTCAAATAATTTTTACTGTATTCCGCACCATTCACCTTCATTGTATTGACGTAACGTGTCTCTTTCGTGTTGTTCGGTGCATTAATTACGACCTCCTTACCATTCTCAAGTTTTACCGTCGCCTTCTTAAAAAGCGGTGCACTTAAGATATACTCGTCTGTGCCCGGACACACAG
Source organism: Sphingobacteriaceae bacterium DW12 (assembly GCA_000783305.1). Classification (GTDB taxonomy): domain Bacteria; phylum Bacteroidota; class Bacteroidia; order Sphingobacteriales; family Sphingobacteriaceae; genus Sphingobacterium. Next base: position 30,710 of record JROE01000023.1, read on the forward strand.
GATAGAATCCCAATGCAGAGAATACATACCATGCAGAAGTCTGTCCATTATCTTCATCTCCACAGTATCCATCGGGACTAGCGCTATACAGTTTATCCATTACCTCTCGCGTCCAGTATTGTGCTTTCCAAGGCTCCTTTGAATAGTTATAGAGATAAATCATGTGCTGGATAGGTTGATTACCATGTGCATAATTCCCCATGTTCATGATTTGCATTTCTCTAATTTCATGAATCACCGAGCCATAGTAGCTCTCATCAAATAAAGGCGGCACGCTGAAAATAGAATCCAACATCGTGTTAAAATCACGTGTTCCCCCCATCAAATCGATTAATCCTTGTGGATCATGAAATACCGACCACGTGTAATGCCAGCTATTTCCCTCGGTGAAAGCATCCCCCCATTTCAATGGATTAAATGGTGATTGAAAATTACCATCCTTATTCTTTCCACGCATCAATTTGTGGCTCGGATCATATAGATTCTTGTAATTCATCGCACGTTGCGCATATACTTCGAGTTCTTTTTTCGGCTTCCCCAATTTCTTACCCAATTGATAGATACACCAGTCATTGTAGGCATATTCCAATGTACGCGCTGCATTTTCGTTGATTTTCACATCATATGGTACATAACCTAGTGTGTTATAGTGCTCGTATCCCAATCGGCCTGTAGATCTGATTTGTGGATGGACCGCATTTGCTCCATGCACCACGGCCTCCCATAGCTTCTCGATGTCGTAACCTTTCAACCCTTTCATATAGGCATCCGCCACCACTGAGGCCGAGTTGTTACCCACCATACAGTCCCGATGTCCAGGGCTGGCCCATTCCGGCAAAAATCCACTCTCCTTGTATGCATTCACCAGTCCCTCTTGCATCTTTTCGTTCATCGACGGGAATACTACATTCAGTAGCGGGAATAAACTCCGAAAAGTATCCCAAAATCCGGTATCCGTAAACATATACCCTGGTAGCACTTGCCCATTATATGGACTGTAATGGACTACTTTTCCATTCGCGTCATATTCGTAGAAGCTTCTTGGGAATAGTACCGTTCTATAGAAATTCGAATAAAATGTCCTAAGGTTATCGATGTTATCATCTTCAATTTCTATTTTTCCCAGCACGTCATTCCACTCCTTACGACCTTCATTTTTCACCTGATCGAAAGATTTGTTTTCTAATTCTTTCAGATTCAATTCAGCCTGTTCCAGACTAATAAATGAAGACGCCACCCGAGCATGTACTTGCTCCCCTTTTTTAGTCGTAAAGCCAATAATTCCGCCAGCATGGTTTACCTGAGCTTCCAAATTATTGTCCTCTATCTTTCCGTCACGCACCGCAGCTGTATACGTAAATGGTTTGTCAAACTCGATAATAAAATAGTTTTTAAAATTCTCCGGTACCCCTCCGCTATTTTTGGTGGTATAACCTACTATCCGGTTTTTTCCGGGAATAATCTTGACATACGAATTATTGTCAAATGCATCGACTACGACATATGATTTGGCGCGTTCAGGAAATGTAAATCTGAACATTGCAGCTCTTGAAGTAGGGCTAATCTCCGTGACCACATCGTGATCGGCCAGGTATACACTATAGTAATGCGGCGAGGCCGTTTCCGCCTTATGTGAAAACCAACTTGCCCGTTCCTCTTCATCAAACGTAGGCTTGGTGGTCACCGGCATGATAGAAAACTGTCCATAATCGTTGATCCATGGACTAGGCTGGTGTGTCTGTTTAAAGCCGCGTATCTTATCCGCAGTGTACACATATGCCCATCCATCGCCCATCTTACCTGTCTGCGGTGTCCAAAAATTCATACCCCAAGGGCGTGCTATCGCGGGGTAAGTATTGCCTGTCGACAGGGAATGCTTGGACTGTGTACCCACCAATATACTGACATAGTCGATTGGTTCTTTCTTTTCGGCTTTCGCCAAATGCGTAAAATTCAAAAGTACGGCTACCAATAATAAGATATGCTTCATTTTCACTTGTTTGATTAATTTATCATTTTCCATTATATAATTACCACTTAAACATGACTGACACCCCATCAGGGTTATTTTCAAATCCAAGAAGGTACGTTTTCGTCTGCTGATCCCAGTTTTGTTCTTCCCAAACCTCTTTATTATCTACCTGCACACTTTTAGGCTTCTGAGGGAGTAGCACCCTTGATATATTGGTTGTATTTATTGGGCTTTTGGCAATATACGCATAAGAATTAGACGCAATTTGCTCATCGTAAGCCCTAGAAGCTGCCGCTAACACCTGAGGTTTCTTTTTATCTTTCACCCGGTCAACGTTCAGAAACAGACTTTGTTCACCGGGTTGCACCATTTTTGTAGTCAATATCGGCAATTGAGGGTTATACAAATCAATCAAATGACCAGTAATTCGATAAGGTTCGTTACTAACACTCTCTTCTAGTACAGCCACTAAATCATACACCCCACGTTGTAGATAAAAGCTATTCTTGAAGACCAATTTGCCTGCCTTAGATTGCTTCTCATATAGGTCCTTCACGACGTCTAGCAACTGCTGTGTATTGTTCGCCTTAACAACAAACTCTTTCGGGTCTTTCCGGATGATCGCTACTGTACCTTTTCCATACTTGTAAACACCTTCTTTAGCCGCTGCCGAAATACCCATCAATTCAAAGAGATGGTCAGAAGGGCTTGCATACGCATTACCCTTGGTATTCCACCACTCCTGTACCGATTGGAAAGGATCTTGATCAGAGCCACTGTATACCAGCGCTCCACCCTTTTTCACCCAATCTGCCAAATGCTGATGCGATTCGAGCTCCATTGGTTTCATGTTAGCATATGTCATCAGCAGTACCTTAGTCTCAGCAAGTGCCTGTTGATATCCTACATTTTCCAAGTGTACCGTCTTAACGGGCACCCCTCTTTTTAGGAATGGCAACGCCTGTCCATAAAAATTGGCCAACTGCGGATCATCATACCCAGCATGGTTTGGAAAGCGTTGAAACATCAACGAATTAGACATCAGGACACTGATTCCGGTAGAGCCCGACACCTTCGTTTCCGACTGCGGCATTGTATTCAAGCTGTTGATCATGACCTGCATCTGCGTAGAATAATGGCGAGGAATTTGCTCTTTCTTATCACTATTTGCGCTTGTCTTATACAGCCCCTCATAAATACGTTCGGGCCATGGCATCACTTCGTAGTCCGCGATCTTAGGATATAGCAGTTGCGCAGTGAAGGTTGCTTCATAATTTTTCTTATAATCCACCCAGTCTCTCGGCCAGTCCTCAATTGGATCGGTCAGGAAAAACATTTTTCGCCCCGTCGGTGCAGTCATAGATTCCATCGAGCCATATTCCAAAAAAGCAGTTTCAAATACCCGTTCCTTCTCGATTCCATTAAAGTAGTTGGGCTCTCGCGATGTACCCGTCCACACCTGCGCGATGTAACCATCTACACTTGGAAGCGATGCCAAGCTCGCCTCTGGGCTTACGATCATCCATTGCGAATAGTTGACAAGTGAATGTGTCGGCACATAGCATTTAACATCCATACCTTTGGTCTTACCATATTCTTTCGCATAGGTGAAGACCTCATTCAAGGCGTTATAATACAACCAGTATTTCAATTTATTTGACAAATACGTATTCTCAGGTGATTCATGTTGGGGTCTCCAGTCAAATCCGTAATAGCTTTTCCATTCCCGCTTGAAAGCTTCGCTGTAACCCGCCCTTGCCCAAAATTCCGGTTCCTCCATAAAAATGGCATCAATACCCGCATCAATGACCCTTTTGACATGCTTTTCCTTCAGATATTTTAGAAAATTTTGAGTCGGTACAATATAAGGTACCATATGTCCGTGCCATATGGTATCTCCTTTCATAGTCACCTGTCCTTCATCGAGATGTTTCTTACCATCCCACTCGCCAGTGAAATAATCTTGGTATTCACCCCAAGCGATTCCCGTCATAAAATGAGTAATATATCCCTTATCCCGCCAGGATTTTACACGATCTTCAAAGGGGATTCGTCTAGATTTGTCAGAAGGATTACCTCCAGTTCCATAAATCATGACAGCATCTGCGCGATTGTCGATAGTTGGTCTCCATTCTCTCGAACTTTGAAAAGTCGTCTTGACATTATCTTTGACCTGAGCATGTGAATGCCCGACCATACCCAAGAGGCAGGATAGCATAACAAAATGTTTCATTGGCTTTACGTTTATTTTATTGATTTTATGACGTTAACAGGATGCGCTATTAAGGTATCACTACAGCTTTTGCCTCGTTATAGTTCCACCTTTTAGTACCACTTCCCCTTGGTGTGTCGTAATTGATTCGCGCAGCTGCCCGCACAAATACCGTACGTCCAGCTGGAATCGCATTATCGCTATTAGATTCTATTGTGATAATTTGTCCTAACAACGGGTTAAAAGCTTGTCCGCTGTAGTCGATTTTACTAGACCAACGCTCATCCCGTGCACGATACCCAACTGTGGAAGAGTAGCTCACAAATAGTTGTACATCAGTGACGTTCAAGAAATCAGCGCTGTAATTTCCCATGGGCTCGATTTTGCTACGGAATATTTCGTCTGTCACTCCACGTGTTACTCGCACCCGTGCAGTAATCTTTCCATTACTCACTGTTGGCTCATCCACCCATTCTACATTCAAAAACGGTTGTACTTCAAATTTTACTTTCGTCGTACCATCCAGATCCATCACTTTACTCTCGTCCGCAAGGGTCGCTCCATCGGCGGTCTTCCTCACCAAAGGAATGAAAGGTCCGTCTACAGTCACGTTGTAATTGCCTTTAAACAATCTCGTATTTTGAAAACTACCATCCGGCATACAATAAAAATCAGGATTATGCTCTACGTTATCCCCCCAACTCAACTCAGTCAGTCTGACACGAATCCCCTCACTTCCCTGATCCGTCAACACGCGTTTACCGGTAGCCACATCCACGACTTCGCCCTGTATAGTTACAGAAGGAGCTTCCATATTGTCCTTCTCGAAAAAGCTGCAAGAAGCGAATAGCAAAGAAGCGCTCATCAATGTATTTAAAATTATATATTTCATCTTCTGAATCTTTTAAAAATTAACGGTTTGGTTGTTGATCGATTACCGGACTTTTCGCAACCTCTCCACCTGGTATTTCGAAATAGTAATCCAATGGCGTATACGAAAAGGTTTTGGTGCTTACCCATTGAAAACGCGCATCAAAGAAATATTTACCCGTTGTCGTAGAGAAGAATGGGTATAGACCACGAAAGCGGAAGTTTTCGTTGTTGCTGTAGCCGTTCTTGTCTTTACTCTCACCCCAGAATCCGTCACGCCCATCATAGTGGGACACTCTCCAGCGGCGTAGGTCCCACTTCGCTTTGTGTTCGAAAGCCAGCTCTTTGCGTCTTTCTTTGCGCACGATATTTCTACCGGCTACATCCGCCGTCAAAGCATTCGACAATAGATTAGCCCCCGCACGTCCGCGAATTTCATTTATAGCCTGCGTCGCCACTTGCTGCAGATCGCTTCCATCTGGAGAGTTGGCACCCATTGTTCTCAGCTCGATAGCAGCTTCAGCTGCATTCAATAAAACCTCTGCATAGCGCATCAGGATAAAGGGTTGTGCAGATTTTCCCTCTCCGATTTCCACAGAAGGATTCGTTTGCAACCACTTCCGGATGTAAAAACCCGTCAACGTCGCCTCACCATTATCATAGAAGGGACCATCAGTACCTGCGGCCGTCATCTGTTGTCCATTATAGTTCACAGTTTCCTGCCCTTCACCATTCCGAGGGCTTAGATATAGTGTTTTAGGTGATTGTGTATAAGCACTCAATTGCTGATAGCGGCTATCTGCCGTAGCATATGAATAGTTGGAGAATAATGGTTTTACAGGAGCTTGTCCTGTAAATACTCCCGCTCTTACTTCCATCTCTTTACCTCTGAACTGATCCCCTGGAAAGATAACATATGCGCGCAAACGAGGTTCAGCATCTTGGAATAAATCCATCGGCTTATCATACATTAAGTAATCTCCTTCGCTATTACTATTTCCCGTCGTCACCTTAAGCGTTCCGTTTGGATAGCGAGCGAAGCCGTCGAACAGCTCCATAAAATCCAATGTTGGACAACTCCCGGCAGAAAGCGGCGAACGGAAACTAAATGGAGAACTGAACGCATCAAAGCTATGCGTTGTCGTTGGATACATATATTCCTTGACATAGATATTCTCGGGGCTGCTCAAATCACTGAACATGTCCACCATATTTTGATATTGCGCCTCCTTATCATTGGCTAGCCATTTTTTCTTGTATAGCGAGTAGCCACCCGTATTCATGATCTCCCGTGCAGCTTTATAGGCTTCCGCAAAGTAGCGCTCGGCTGCTGGCTGCCATCTATCCGGAGCGAAACCGATAACCCGCACCCCTGTCTTGATACCCAATCCTGTCAATCGTCCCGATACCGTCTCATTGTACTTAGCCACACTCCCTGCATATAATGCCGCTTGTGATTTAAATGCCAAGGCCACATATTTATTCGAATATCCCGATTTGGGACTTTTCGGTTTCATCAAGCGGATAGCTTCATCATAATCCTTAAGGATTTGATCCCATGTTTCCTCTTCACTCGCGCGGGGCACTTCCAATGTGGCGGCGTCTGCTGGATATTGAATGACCTTGGTCACCAAAGGTATTCCACCGAAACGTCTAGCCATCGCGTAGAATGCCGTCGCTCTCACGTAATACGCTTCACCCAAATAATGATTGTACACATCTTCGTCAAAGTTATCTTTATAGGTGGGTAGCGTCTCAATCAGGTGATTGGCATCCCGGATCAAGGTAAAGCCCCTCCCCCAATATGCTGTGCGTTCACCGGTAAAAGCCCGCGTGATTCCATCCCTGTTCACCGCTTCTCCTGTTCCATCGATACCAATAGATGCCAACCAGCCGTTAAACTCTATTCCCCACTCCCCCATATATTTAAAATCCTCAAAGGGCATCCAGCTGTACATCCGTGCCAAGTAGATATCCATCCCGGCGGCATTGTCCAAGAGGTCATCATCTGTGACAACCGTTTTAGGGGCTATATCCAGGTCTACACAAGCTGAGAAGCTTAGTGTACCCAGTAGTGATAATATAACAAATATTTTTTTCATCGTCTTTAATTTAAATTTCAACAACTCCTTATTGTCCTAAAAAGTGAGAGACAAGCCCATTGAATAGGTTTTATTCAACGGGTACATCCTTCCTAGATCATCATCCGGATGCTCAGGATCGACAAACTTGACACCCGTGATCGTGAAGATGTTATACGCATTTGCAAACACACGCAGATTCATCGAAGACGTGGTCTTCCATTTCGGCAGCGTATATCCCAATTCCACACTTTTCAACCTTAGGTATGCTGTACTCACCCTATTAAACTCCGAGTTTTGCTTGGGGTATCTACCTGTATAGCCGTAGTAACCACTTACCCATTCGGTAGCCGGATCATAGGGGTCTGCTTTCGGATCTACTGGATGCCAGCGATCCAGGTACTGTTCCAACGTACCGCCACCGTTACTTCCCCAGATCGCGTATAGGGGTTCTTTGTATTCCATAGACCCCAAGGCCGATCCTTGAAGCAGCAGGCTCAAGTCAAAGTTCTTATAGGCTGTCTCCAAGTTTAAGCTAAAGTTTACCCAAGGTGTCTGATCAAAGGCAAATGGATGTTCATCTTGTCCATTGATTTCCCCGTCCCCGTTCCAGTCCATATACTTATAATCTCCTGGCAATACATCCCGTTCTTTATAGATTGGATAATTACGGATGTCATTCCAGTCAGTATAGCGGCCTGCGGCCTCATATCCAAACTGGAAGCCTTGATAACGCTGGTTTAGGTTGTCGTTACGCCATCTATCATACGAATTTTTATATGGCCCATTCTGAACCGCTGTCAAGAACTTATTACGGGTTACAGTAGCAATTGCGCGCACATTATACGAGAAATCGTTGATTCGATTGCGATGTTTCAATTCCAGTTCCAATCCATAGTGTCGGTCACTGTTTACGTTTTCCAAGGGAGCAGTCATTCCGATTACGGTTGGGAAGGTTGCATTTCGGCGTTCAAAGAGCCCCGAGCGTCTCCGATCGAAGTAATCCAATGTAAATCCAAATAGACCATTCCAACCGTCAAAGTCCACCCCGAGGTTAAAAGTCTTCGCTTCATACCAGGTAATCAGTTCATTCGCTATAGCTTTACGGTTTACCCCAGTTACGAATTTCCCTCCAAACATATAACCTGGCGCATATTGATTGTTATAGCCCCCTGCAGCATTACCACTAGTAGCTGGGTAGATATATCCCGGCACCCATCCAAAATCCCATTCATTGGCCAGATCATCCCCCAATACCCCGTAGCTAGCCCTTACCTTCAATTGATTGACAAATGATAGCGCCGATATGGATTTAAAGATAGGCTCCTCTGAGATACGCCATGCTACAGATGCCGATGGAAAAAATCCCCACTGGTGTCCTTTGGCAAATCTTGACGACCCGTCATAGCGAAATTGCACTTCGGCAATATAACGGCCAGCATAATCATAATTGGCTCTTCCGATGAGTGCCTGCTTCGCTTCATCATAGTAATCACGGAGACCAGCTGACATGCCTACCATCTGTCCATCCTCCACACCTGCCAAAAGCTGATCCGAACCGAAAGCCAGGTTCTTCAAGCCATAGAAATTATCTCCATCATTCTTTTGTGTTTCCCATCCGACAAGTCCCGATACTTTATGATTTTCACCAAACGTCCGGTCGTAGTTCAACATAAATTGTGTTAAGAGCTGCTGCTTATCAAACATTTCTCTTCTAAGTTGATTGGGACTGCTCAAGTTGTACAATTTTTGTTCATACTTATTTGTCGTATTATTGAATGCGTATTGATAGTATTCTTTTCGGAATATCGTATTATTATCCGTTCGATAATCATAACCAATCAATGCCTTAGCCGTAAATCCCTTCAGGGCATCCGTCAAGGTACCCAAGTCATAGTTCAAAGAAGCTGAAGACTGAAACGTTTTTTTCTTGTATTTGCGATAACCGGATATATCTGAGGTCATCATCGCGACTGTATTTTGTTCCAAATCCAGCCCTTGATAGTTCAAAAGCGTGCTTTCTGGATCGGCATATGCAGGAAATAAGACCCCTTGCTTCCAATAGTTACGAATGATATCTACAGAGCTCGTATAAGGATTGTTCTGCACATCTGCCATCCCACTGAGATTGACCTCCAGATTTAATCCCTCAGCTAGTTTAGCATTGATATTCGACCGTAAGTTGTATTTTTTATAGTTCAGGTCACCTGATTTGAAAAATCCCTCTTGGTATAGGTATCCGCCAGCCACATAATATTGTACACGATCACTTCCACCCGATACGTTTAGGTCATGTTGCGTCTGCGGTGCATAGTCCGAAAAGACCAATGAATTCCAATCGGATGATTTGCGCGTCCCGTTTCTAAAATCTTCAAAATCCTTATCTCCATAGATGAGACTCCCGCCATTGATATTGTTCATGGATTTTTCATTGTATAACTTCATTGCGTCAATAGCATCAGCCAATTTGGGCATACCAGACGGTTTTTGAAACGTGTAGGAAGCATTGTACCCCATAGTCACCTTTCCTGCCTTTCCCTTTTTAGTGGTGACTAATACGACACCATTAGCCGATCTAACACCATATATAGCTGCAGATCCATCTTTCAAAACAGATACATCTTCAATATCACTTGGGTTGAGACGTTGAAAATCTTCCGTGGTGCGTGGCACCCCATCAATAATAACCAATGGCGCTCCCATCCCCCGAATATCGAAATTTGCGCTGTACGCACCGGGTTCTGCACTTTTCTGCCACACACGTACCCCGGCAATCCTACCCGCCAACATATTCTGTGGATTCTCGTTTTTCGTTTGGCGCATTTCAGAGCCTTTTACTCCCGATACGGCTCCCGTCAACGTTACTTTCTTCTGCGTACCGTAGCCCACTACGACTACCGTTTCCAATTCCGTTTCCGAACTCTGGAGCTGGACCTGAATATTCGTTCGCCCTTCGATTCGTTCCTGCTTAGTTACATAGCCTACATAGCTAAATTGGAGAACTGTCCCACCAGTAGCCTCCAACGAAAAGCGGCCATCGGCATCTGTTGAAGTCTCCGCTTTCACGGTAGCATCCAACACACGTACCACGACCCCAGCAAGTGGTGCGCTATTCGCATCCACCACCCTACCTGAGAGGGTTCTTTGCTGCGCCCAAATTACGGACGGAACACATACAGCCATCAGCATCAGCAGAATGCCAACATGCCATCTTTTTGTACATTGTAGTTTGATCATAATGTTTATTTGGTTAAGAGTTATTGTGATTTTTCTAATTCAAATTGCGCAAGTACGGCATACTGCGCAGCATAGGTAAACATAAACATGGATTCCACACCATTCTTCTCTTTATCCTTATCCCAACCGCCCAATAAGTTGGTTGGTAAATGGCCTTCATATAAGTAATTGTCATAGCCATAGTCCAAGTTTTTTTGGAAAGAATCGAGATAGGTCGCTGTAGCTTGATGCATAGGTAGTACATCCATGTATCCACGCATCAACACTCCATTAAACCAATTATTGAAACCACGTACATCATAGGTATAGTAGCCTGGCACGGTGGTGCCCAGTTTAGCAAAATGTCGAAAACTAGCATCTGATAGTTCGCTGACGTCTCTTAAGTAGGTTTTGTCTCGTGTAGCTCGGTAGAGGTCAGCACCTCCTGATAGCATGGTACCACTATTGTAGCTGAACGTCGGGCCGAGACGGTCTGTTAACAACGTACTTTTTCTATATTTCACACCTTTAATGGTCTCGTATGCCAAGTTACAATCCGGTTGACAACCGCCCATCATATCATCATAAACCCCTTGCGATGTAATCAGATATTGCTTCTGCCAATTGTATATCTTTTTCGCAAAAGCTAGGTAGTAATCACTCTTTTTTTCTTGCTTGGTTTTACGTGTCTTCTTGTCCTTTCCATCGATATAGCGATGTTCGATTTTGTCAGACTTCCCTTTATACAGTTCATGTAGCCATACCAATGGACTCACCATCGGGCCATTGCTACAAGAATGCTTTGTGACATAACCTGGTCCCCAGGGTATACCTCCTATTTCGTCACCTTTATTGTCACGGCCGGTATCCCATCCATCCAATACATATGCTGTCAAATACTCCGCATGGGTTAAATATGCTTTTTCTCCGGTTAATTTATACGCTTCAATAAATTCGCGTATCAACCACATTTGATCATCATATACGTTCAATATCCCCGATACGTTTGCCTTTCCTTTCTGATTAACCCGATCCACAGCATATACTGTCCATTCCTTGGTTTGCGTGAAAGAGGTAAGGTTGAATGTCCCCAAGTAGTATGCTGCATTATCATACAATTGATTTAGCAATGCGGTATAGCGGGTATAGTGTTTATCGTATAGTGTCGAATTGCCCTTATCTTTTAATGTTTTTAGACTTTTCAAAATAGCATTGACCGCTTCTATTGACGAGCCATACATCCACACACTCCCCCTTTCGTCCGAACGTACTTTTGTAAAAGGATTGTAGAATCTGCCCATTTCCATTCCGTCACCTTTAAAATATACAGCTACGGTACGGTCCACTAATTGCATAGCACGGTCCAAGTTTTGGACAGCACGATCTTCTTTATTTAGAAGAGTTGTATTTACAGTGGATATTGGGTGGGGGGGAGCAGTAAAACCATATAAACTTGGTACTGCTGCTGCGATCAAAATAGGCCATAAGCCCATTCGCATTATAGTTGCTTTTCTCCTCATATTTTAATTTATAATTCGTGGTATCCGAAAGATTGGTTCACCTTCGATATCGATCACAATATTAAGGGGGGATGATTAAATCCAGGGTTAAAAATGGGTTAAAATGAAAAGAAAAATGCTAACCCTGTGCATTTTTTTGGTATATTGTTTCTTGCTTTTGTTTTGTCATATCGAGATTACAAAAACCTTTTAGTTTCAAATAAACTTAATTTTATATACTTTTACCCCTGCTGATTAATCGGTTATTTTAAATCCAAACGTCGACTACCCGAGAATATGCCCTTAGAGATTCCACAAATCCGTTCTTTAATCCTATTCTTCGGTAATTATTGTTGCAAACTGGCTATGAGATTATTCTATGTGCTTCTAATATCATGTGTTTTTATTCCTCAGCTATCGCTGGCCCAGGGATTAAAATTCAGTGGTGGCCATGAGCTGATTGAAAATAGGACATCCTATGAAGTATTGAGCCGCAAAAAGGTGGTCTATACCGACTACTTCGATATAGATTTCGATATCTCCCTATTCCCGCCCAATCCTATTGGTTATATCCTCCGGATTAAAAACGAGAAAAGTAATCGGGTTTTTAACCTTTTTTATGACGAAGAACAGGATTATTGCGTATTCCGATTGAATGAAGAAGGCAAGAGCAGTCTTATCACCGTACGCGTAGACCGCCACGAATTGCAAAACCTGAGTTGGTTCAAAGTGCATATCAAGGTGGATTTACTAAAAGATGAAATTAGGCTACAGGTACACAACCGAGAACTAGTTGCTCAAGGACTTGACCTACCTGACACCTATCACCCTAAGATTATTTTTGGAAAAAGTGACTATCTGATTGACCTTCCAAACTTTGCCATCAAACACCTCACCATAGGCAATGCCGAACAGACGATTACGATACCTTTGCGAGAGAATGAAGGAAATGAGGTACACGACATACAAGGCCGCGTCATTGGTGACGTATCCAATCCCGAGTGGCTTATTAACGATTCCTATAAATGGAAGTTTCTCACCTCTTCAGCTTCGCTCACCCAAGCTGGGTCCAATTACAATGACGTTCGTAAGGAGATTTATTACTTCAATCAGGACTCCATACTCATTTATAATGTCAAGACCCAAGAATCCAAAACCATCCGATACCCTTCAAAGTGTCCAGTAGATTTGGTGGTCGGCACGAATTTTATCGACCCAAGTCATAATAAGCTTTATGTTTACGAGACCCATCATGTAGATCCCTATACCGGCCCTTCAGTAGCCAGCTTAGACTTGGATACCTACACTTGGAAGATTGAGAGCTATGATCAGCTTAACAATGAGCTACATCATCATGGCTATTTTTATAATCCACAGAATCGACAATTCACTATTTTTGGTGGATATGGACAGATGCGCTACAGTGACAAATTTTATCATTACGACATCGACTCCGGAAGTTGGAAGATGGCAACCGATTTCAAAGAAAAAGTCATTTATCCCCGTTACTTTCTCTCCATTGGCTATTTAAAAGAACACAATACCGCCTATATTTTTGGAGGGATGGGCAATGAATCAGGCGAACATATCGTTGGCAGGAGATACTTTTACGACCTACATAAGGTTGACCTTGACAACAAGCAGATTACCAAACTTTGGGATATCCCTTGGGCATCGACCAATATTGTTCCAGCCCGTGGCATTATTATTCCGGACAGCACACACTTCTACACTTTAGGGTATCCTGAGCATGTATCCAATTCCTTTTTCAAGCTCTACAAGTTTTCCATCAAAGACGGCAGCTATGAAATCTTAGGAGATTCGGTAGCCATCTATTCCGACAAGATTACGACCCGTGCCCAACTCTACTACGATGCCCAACTGGGTAGTCTCTATGCCCTGGTTCAAGAATCAAAGAATGATGTCGCTTCTACCCTTAAAGTATATAGCTTAAGTTTCCCCCCTATTTCGTCGGCGCAGCTCAGTGACTATCCAAATAATACGTCACGAACGAAGATTTTGATTGCTATCGTCCTTTTATTGGTGACGGTTGGCGCCGTCTATTTCGTATACCGCAACAAGAAGAAAACAAAATCAAGGCTCCATAGGCCCTTTTCATCTCCGTTGCCAGAAACTACGGCTCCTATCGACCGGGGCAATGCCATCTATCTATTCGGCGAATTTAAAGTATTGGATAGGGCTCATCGAGACATTACCCATCTTTTTAGTACCCGTCTCAAACAGACGCTCTGCCTGATATTGGAACATAACCTCACAGATGGCATTACTTCCAAGCACCTCAGCAGTATTCTATGGCCTGACAAGCCCGAAGACAAAGTCAAGAATTCACGTGGGGTGACCATTAACCACCTACGCAAAGCCCTCAGTGAATTAGACGGAATAGAACTGGAATTTGACAAAGGCAAATTCAAGATTGTACAGACGGAAAGCTCGTATTGCGACTATACCAGGTGCATCCAAATACTGTCGACCGATGTTAGCAGCTGCCGCGAGGAATTGATTCAGCTATTGAACAGGGGTCACTTGCTTCAATCGTCCAATGACCCTGTTTTTGACACCTTCAAAACCAATCTCGAGCGGATGTTGGAACCGGTCTTACGCGGTGAATTGGACAAAAGCATTGCCGCACAAACTCCACATAGCACTGTATCGTTGGCGAATACGATTTTTAGGATCGACCCCTTGAACGACTATGCCCTAGCGGCCAAAATAAGGGCCTATATTGCATTAAAGATGGATGATGAAGCACGTTCAACCTATCAATCCTTTACGCTAGAGTATAAAAAATTAATGGGTGAACACTACCCGTACTCTTTTCAGGAGCTATTATAAAACATACCACACACGTTATTCCAATGCAAAATATCATCGCTATAATAGGTAGCGCCAGCGCCGACTCATCAAGTCACAAGATTGTTCAATTCCTAAACGAGCAGCTTCAAGACCGCGCCCGTTTGTTTATTTTTGATAGGTTGAAAGAAATACCTCATTTTGACCCTGTGGAAAGTATAAATCAACCGCCCATCGAGATTGTAGCCTTGCGACAGATTATCCAAGACGCTGATGTCGTGTTGATCTGCACGCCAGAATATATCTTTAGCATCCCCAGCGGATTAAAGAATCTCTTAGAATGGTGTGTTGCCAGTACCGTATGGATGGACAAACCTGTAGGTATCGTGACAGCCTCCGCCGATGGGGAGAAAGGCCATGAAGAACTGCAACGCATATTACAAACACTAGGTGCAGCTATCCGTCCAGAGACCAGTCTACACATCCGTGGGATAAAGAGCAAGATAGATACTACTGGACAGATTCAAGATGGCACCACTCGAACAGCACTTATGTCCTTTATGCAACATCTCCTGTAGCATAAAGGACAATAAGATAGAATAGAACACCTCTGTATAATACCGATATTTTAATCAGCCGACCTTAATCGATTCACATTTTTGCAGGAAGCACATCCACAAATAGGGCAAGCTATTTTTTCGCAAACGGGAAATCCGTTTTATAGAGGATTGCACCATCAGACTCTCTGATATAGGTATGAAATGCTCTCACCCCCTCTTTTATCTCGATGATACGCGCTCCATTCTTTCCACGAACATATGTATTCTCACTTCCTGAAAAGCATCCATAGGCCAGTCCTACGCCAAGATAATCAACCAAATAATCATTTACATGATCGTGCCCGACAAAGGTCCCCACAACGTCACCTGCAGTAGCCATCGCTACAAACATTCCCGAATTCACGATAGGACTTGCCTCTCCTTCATAACGCACACCCAACCGCTTATTTTTCAAGTTATCAAAAGCCGTTTGGTACTCTGGCAACGGAATATGAAAAAATGCCAAGGCAGGTACGATAGAATCGTTTTCAGACCTTACTTTTTTACTCGCATTGACATACCAAGAAACCTGGTCATGGCTAAACCAGTCGTATCCCGGTATTGATTTTACCTTACTATAAGCATTCGAGTCCATGATATACAGGGAGTATCCTGCTTTACCATTTGTCCCCATGATACTAACTTGTGCATTCAGCACGCCTCGTACTCCTTCTACCGCCACCTGTTTATTCACCAACAAAGGTTTTTGGCTGATATATTTTGCTATCTCCGGTCTGCTCCATTGAGCTTCATCATCATGGTTGCCTAGTGTCACCATATATGGGATTTTACGTGAAATAGCAGTTGCCAACACCTCATCCCATCCTTGGGCCAAAGGATCCGCTACGACGATGTCACCCGTAAAGACAACCAAATCTGGTTTCTCCGCCTCCAGCGTCGCATTCATCATGTCTATAGATTTTTTCGAGGCTGCGACATTCGCTTTATAGTGAATATCTGTAAATTGTACAATTTTGTACTGACCGGATCTGTTAAATTTCAATTGCTGCGCTTTTACACTAGATAGTGTACATAGCAACAAGACGATGGGAAGCATGAGTTTCATTATGGGTTTCATTGGGTTCGATTTAACTGTAAAAATATAAAAAAATGCAGCACTCTCCAGTT
>JROE01000024.1 GCA_000783305.1 Sphingobacteriaceae bacterium DW12
AACTGGAGAGTGCTGCATTTTTTGACAGCATCAATCCATAAGCTACTTCACCTGATACTGCTCGGCAATCCAATCTGCAAAATTGTAGTACTTATTGATTTGTCGTTCGTTCTTGTCAGCCCGTATACTGTTGAAATGATCGGCTAGCTTTTTTAACTTCATTTGCTTCCAATGATTTCCGCGGCTGCGGACATCGTCTTTGATAGTTTGAAACAGCAATTTTTCGCTTTTGTACAATTTGTCCCGCTTGGCAAACGTCCTTTTGAAGGCGCGTATCTCATAGTCCAGATGCTCGTGGTCTTTTTGTTCATAAGTGATAATGAGGTTGAGGATACGCATTACCCTACAAAGGAAAGATTTTGTGCCTAGGTGCAGATGTCCTTGTTGGATTAGCTTGTTCTTGGCGGCCCGATAGTCTTTGTGCATAAAGGCGACGATGCTACAAAGTAAGGTATATTCTAATACTTTGTCATCAATGGCATGGACATCAAATAGTGGGGGGTGTTGCTGGATCTGTTGCAAGAGCTGTAGTGCACTATGGGCATCTTTGTTGCCGATGTGCATCGTGAGCGAAAAGTTTAGATGAGATAAACGGACGAGAGAAAGGAAATGTTCGGGATGATTTTGCAGACAAAAGGTATTCAGGGTCAGTAGGTATTTGTTCATCTCACGGTGGTAGCCAATGCTTCGCAAACTATCCAGTATTCCATCAAGGGTAGAAAGATAGTCGTAAGGCGGACTATTCCACTGTTGCTTGTGTGAGTCGAATAGGTCATTCAATTGTTGGAATATCTTAAGGGCAGAATGATAGTCGCCGGTATGGATGAAAAAGAAAGATTGAAAGAGTAAATGCAACTTTTGCAGGGAAAACTGATTTTTGCTACCTCGCACGGAAAGGCTCAACTCGGCCAATAGCAAGTCTTGGGTCATCTTGCTGTCCTTGACGATTTCCCCACTGAGCAAGCGATGCTGCAATAACTCGTAGAGACTGTAGTGCTCATGCAGTTGTTTGGAATGGAGGATGCTCGACTTACTTTTCATCTGGATGTCAATGAGGTCTTGCTCGCTCATATCCTCGAAATTGGTGGTGGATAGGTAGCTCAATTCCATCCGCAGGGCTACTTGTAGCAACTCGTGTTGCTGGGCCTGCTCGGCTAGGGTCTTGACCTTGCCTAGTTCGAAAAGTGCTCGTCTGTCAATAGACCGTTCAAAGAATAGACGGGTCATCATGAGACCATACAGCTGCCTATACCAGTCATCCTGCTCAATGCGGAATTGCAAAAGATGGTCGCCCAACAATCGGATGAGGTAAAGGGCTGTACTCTCAAGGGCGACTGTGGGATGTAATTCACCGAACTCGCGGATGATACTGATGGTATCTTGCTGACTGTTGCTTTGGATGAAGTCATAAAGTATATAGTAATTAGTCTTTTTTTTAGAGTCACCGATTTTGAGCTGGAAATGCCTCTTTTCGACTGTTGATAAAGACTGTATAAGTCGGATCAAATCTTTTATTATCATATAGAAGTTTAAAAAATGGGGATTTTATTTTTTATAAAATGGTTAAAATCAAATATATAATATTTTTTACTAAGTGTGGGTTATATTTTTAAAAATTTATATAATTTAAAAATTGGCCTTTTATTCTTGATATAACCTATTACTTTTGAAATACAGTATAAACCAACAAATACGTAAAACTTAGTAATATATATGAGTAGCAATAAAATTATTGTAGCAGGTAGCATGAATATGGACATGGTAGTGAAGACCACACATATCCCTACACCGGGAGAGACAGTCTTAGGTGGTGATTTTTTTATGAATCCGGGTGGAAAGGGCGCAAACCAGGCCGTCGCTATTGCTAGACTTGGTGGCAATGTTTCCTTTATAGGTAAAATCGGCAATGATATTTTTGGAAAGCAATCATCTCAACTCTTTGATGATGAAGGGGTGGATACGGGAGGAATTCTGTCGGATGATGAGCTTCCTTCGGGCATAGCACTGATTACCGTTGATCAAAAGGGTGAAAATAGTATCGTAGTGGCTCCGGGAGCAAACGGTAGTTTGGAGCCGAAGGATGTAGAAGAAGCCTTCCAACGATATGCGGACGCAATGATTCTATTGGTACAGTTGGAGATACCTCTACGTACAGTGGCACATGCGATCAAGATTGCGAAAGAAAGAGGAATGACCGTCATCCTCAATCCTGCTCCTGCGACGGAAATTGATTCGGGGCTTTTTGAGTTGATAGACATTATCACACCCAATCTCAATGAAGCGGAAAACTTATCCGGAGTCAAAATTGTCGATTTGGATACGGCTAAGTTAGCCAGTGAGAAAATCAGAGAAAAAGGGGTGCGCAATGTGATTATTACTTTAGGGGAGCTGGGAGCTGGTGTATTGGAAGAAGGAGAATTTTTCCATGTGATTTCCCCAAAAGTAGAGACGGTAGATACGACTGCGGCAGGTGATGTATTCAATGGAGCACTAGCGGTAGCCGTGGCGGAAGGTAAGTCCATACGGGATGCGGCCTCATTTGCTTGTATAGCGGCTTCCATAGCGGTGACCAAAATGGGGGCACAGTCGTCCATCCCTTATCGCAATGAAGTGGTGCTTCGGATGGTGTAACGAATAACAATCATTAATCCTTATAAACCCTAAAAAATATGTTTATCATCACAAGTTATACCCTAGCCATTGTTTTCTGCTCGATTACTATGATTTGTTGGGGGTCATGGGCCAATACTCAAAAGCTAGTACAGCACAAAATGCCTTTTGAACTATACTACTGGGACTATGTCTTGGGGATATTTATCATCGCACTGCTCAGTGCATTTACGATGGGTAGTATCGGCACGCAAGGGCGCAGTTTTCTGACAGATATTGTACAGGTGAGTCCGGAGAATCTAGGTAATGCTTTCCTCGGTGGGGTGGTGTTCAACTTGGCCAACATCTTGCTAACAGCGGCCATTTCAGCAGCGGGTATGGCGGTGGCTTTTCCAATAGGAATAGGGCTAGCGCTGGTCATTGGGGTCATACTGAATTACCGCTTAGAGGCCAAAGGGGATTTGACCTTACTCACGATAGGGGTATTGCTGGTGGTGCTGGCAATCGTATTCAACGCGGTGGCATTCCGCAGGCACAAGGGGGAGAGTGATAAAGGAAAGGTCGGGAAATGGGTGTTGGTATCTATCGTAGCCGGGATCCTGATGTCGACTTTCTATCCTTTCGTGGCTAAAGGCATGGACCTTGAAAACTTTGCAGCTCCACAAGCAGGCAAAATGACGCCTTATACGGCATTTGTAGTCTTTTCGATAGGAATCTTGATCAGCAACTTTGTGTTCAACGGTATCCTGATGAAAAGACCACTCTCGGGTAGCCCCATTGCAATCGGAGCCTATTTTAAGCTGGGATTTAAATATCACCTCATCGGATGGTGTGGTGGAATCATATGGGGTGTAGGCAATCTCTTTAATTTGATAGCGGCAGGAAAAGCGGGGCCGGCAATCTCATATGGATTGGGACAGGGCGCGACATTGGTCGCTGCACTTTGGGGGGTCTTTGTCTGGAAAGAGTTTAAAGGAAGTACTACATCTACCAATCGGTTGATTACGGTGATGTTCCTGTGTTTTATAGCAGGGTTAATCATCATCATACAAGCTGGTCAAAATTGATCAGGATATAAATAATAACATATTATAAACGTAATACCATACACATGATGATACAGACATTTATAAAAGGATTGACATTGGCTTTACTGGTTTCTCTGGCAGGAACCTCTTTAGCGCAAAAGGCTAAGTCATCTACTTTGACAAAAGCGCAGCTGTTGAATAAAATAAAAGGGGGCTGGGCTGGCCAAACAATAGGTACGACCTACGGCTGGACCAATGAATTTCAATATGCAGGAACCTATATTCAGGATTATGAGCGTATTCCCTGGCATAATGACTATATAAACGAAGCGATGCGCGTATTCCCTGGGCTTTATGACGACGTCTATATGGATTTGATGTTCATGAATGTATTTGAAAAAAAAGGATTGGATGCACCCATGGAGGAGTTTGCAAAAGCTTTCGCCGATACTGAATTCCAGTTGTGGCATGCCAATCAAGCGGGGCGATACAATGTCCAGAATGGTGTGCCTGCTGACCAAGCGGGGCATTGGTTGAACAACCCCCATGCGGATGATATTGATTTTCAAATCGAAGCAGATTTTGCCGGCCTCATGAGCCCAGGCATGCCGCAGGCAGCAACATACATTTCGGAGCGAATTGGTAAGATTGTAAACTCAGGAGATGGCTTATACGGTGGTGTATTTGTAGCGAATATGTATAGTTGGGCATTTGTGTCTGATGATATTCCTACGGTAGTCAACAATGCGCTGAAATCTATTCCGAAGGAAAGCAAATTCCATCAACTGATCAGTGATGTCATTAAATGGCACAAACAGTATCCAAAGGATTGGAAGCAAACTTGGTTCCTCATCCAAAGAAACTGGGCGGAAGAGGTCGGTTGTCCGAGCATGGTCTTTCATCCCTTGAATATAGACGCCAAAATCAATGCTGCATATGTCGTCATGGGCCTGCTCTACGGCGAAGGTGACTATACGAAAACGATCGAAATTGCAACTCGAACTGGACAGGATTCGGATTGTAACCCGGCGACAGCCCTTGGTATATTAGGTACTATGGTTGGTTACGACAAAATTCCGCCACTATGGATGGAACCATTACAAAAGGCCGAAGACAAAAAGTTCAGTCATTCGGAGTATGCCCTGAATGATGTCTATAAGGTTGGATTGCAACAGGCGTTAGAGAATATTGAACGTAATGGTGGAACTATTGCAGGTGAACAAATCACGCTTCCAAAAGCGAGTATTAAAACGGCTGCTTTTGAAGAGAATTTTAAAGGGCATTTCCCGAAAGAGCGAATCAAATTGGAAAAAATCATTACCGATACGATATCCTTCGAATTTGAAGGTATAGGATTTGTACTTCGTGGTGCGTCCCGCTCATCAAATGCGAATGATACAGCTCCTGTGATAGCTGAACTTTATATTGACGGTAAGAGAGTGGAGACGGCTAACTTGCCATGGCAAGCAAATAAAGC
Source organism: Sphingobacteriaceae bacterium DW12 (assembly GCA_000783305.1). Taxonomy (GTDB): domain Bacteria; phylum Bacteroidota; class Bacteroidia; order Sphingobacteriales; family Sphingobacteriaceae; genus Sphingobacterium. The sequence continues at coordinate 5,116 of JROE01000024.1, forward strand.
ACGGGCTGATCTATTTTGGAGATATCAACTGCCTAAAGGCAAGCATCAAGTAACCATTAAAGTGACACAGGCTACAAAGGCACAGGATTTATGGATTGCAGACTATTTGGTCTATGATAATGTACAGACGAGTGGCATTCGGATAGGGGGGCAGCATGACCATCATTAGAAGCGGACTTACGTTCCTCTCTTTATTGATATGGACCGTGTTGTGGGGCCAGGAGCCGATAAAGGTGATGAGTTACAATATCCGTATTGCAAGTCCACCTTCAAAAGGATGGGGCATAACTGAAATCGATTCTATTGCGGCAGTAATTAATCGGAATAAACCCGATTTGGTCGCTCTGCAGGAGGTGGATGTGCACACCTCTCGTTCTGGAAAGGAATTGGATCAAGCGCAGAAGCTGGGGGAGCTGACAGGCATGCACGCTTTCTTTTCAAAGGCTGTGGATCGAAGCGAGGGGGATTATGGTGTCGCTATACTTTCCAGATTTCCGGTGGTGCGAGCCGATGCCTATCGTATTTATTCTCCCGATTCGACGCTGAATGAGAATAGGGCACTGGCAGTAGTGGAAGTAAAATTGGAAGGAGGTGCTCTTATTTTTGCTTCCTTTCACTTGGATCATTTGAATGATACAGTCAGGGATTTTCAACTTGATCAGATACTGAAGCATCTGAAAAAATACAAGAATAAACCCATTCTGATGGGGGCGGACCTGAACATGGATAAGCGCAGCAGGTTATTTACGAAAATAGCGGATCAGGGGCTTCATATATTGGAAGACAACCGCCATAGCCTGACTTTTCCGAATGATAAACCCAAAACAACTTTGGATTATTTCCTGTTTAACACGTCTTTTCAAAAGCGTTTTAAGGAGCTGGGCTTTAAGGTACTCACGGCCGAAAGCTACGCTTCCGACCATCTGCCTATTATCTTAAACTTAAATCATAAACAAACCAATGAACAATACTAATTTCTCACGTAGGGATTTTCTAGGGAAAATGCTAATAGGCGCTACGGCGATAGGAGGTGTAAGTCTAATGCCCAACAGTTCGGGAGTGCTTGCTGACCACAGTAAGCTCAGGCTTTCTAATAAAAGAATCGGTATCATCGGGTTGGACACTTCACATAGCGAAGTATTCAGCCGGATGATCAACGAAGGTAAGGAGGATATGCTGGGTTTCAAAGTAGTAGCGGCCTATCCGCACGGAAGCAAAGATATAGCCTCGGCTCTTCAAGAAAAGCCGGGCATCATAAAAGCTGTCCAGGCTATGGGAATTACTATCGTGGACAGTATAGAAGAGCTGCTCAAGCAAGTGGATTGCGTCCTGTTGGAATCTAATGACGGACGTGTGCACCTAGAGCAGGCTCTTCAGGTATTTAAGGCCGGGAAGCCGGTATTTATAGATAAGCCAATTGCTCAGAACTACGCGCAGGCGAAGGCCATATTTCAAGCTGCAGAGAAGTACAAGGTCCCTGTATTCTCTTCTTCGGCGTTGCGTTATGATGTCCATGTCCAAAAAGTAGTGCAAGGAAGTATAGGTAAGGTAACCGGTGCAGATGTGTATACGCCTGCTGTTATGGAACCGAGTCACTTAGACCTTGCTTGGTATGGCATACATGGGGTGGAGATGTTGTTTACAGTGATGGGGAGTGGCTGCAAAACAGTAAGCCGTGTTCATCAAGAAGGGACCGATCTGCTAGTCGGTGTTTGGAACGATGGTCGGATTGGGACCGTGCGTGGTATCCGACAGGGAGCCAGCAACATTGCAGGAACAGCTTTTGGAGAAAAAGGAATTGCGCCGTTAGGGCCGTTCAGTACCTACGAACATTTGGTCAAATCCATCGTACAATTTTTTGCTTCGGGAGTGGCTCCGGTATCTTCCAAAGAGACGTTGGAAATCTTTGCCTTTATGCAAGCGGCTGATGCAAGTCGAAAAAAGGGTGGGGCAGCGGTCGGGCTCCAATTGTGAAGCAGTGACAAGTAACACTGAAAATCTCCATTCGGTGCAAATCCTACCACTATAGACTCCTATTGGAACCGCAATCAAAGCGGTTCCAATATTATAAATACTATTTTATTTCTTTAAAAATATTATTCATAAATGCTTGTTGTTAAAACAAGTGTTATGAATTGAAGGCTTTATACTTAATTTTGAACTTTAAACCTGTTTGTTATTTATTGTTTTATGTATGTGTTGGTCATTTATTAAATAAAAACAATTAATAAAGCTTTTAATATTAAATTTTATTTTTAATTTA
>JROE01000025.1 GCA_000783305.1 Sphingobacteriaceae bacterium DW12
TTTTGAATACATCACTAATATGAGAGCCTATCAAGAAGGAGTGATGTTCAAGACCATACAAACCGATTACAATGTTGAATAAGCACAAATGACCTAGATTATGAAACAGATAAACTATCTATGCCTAGCGCTAATCCTTTTGCTGAGTGTATCTTCGGGGTGTATGGCCCAAGTAAAAACGACTAGTGAAAAGAGCGTCAGGATATCCAAAAGCAGCCTCCTGGACAAAATAAAGGGTGGATGGGCCGGACAAAATATAGGTGTGACCTATGGAGGGCCAACCGAATTTCACTACTGTGGTGTCATGATGCCGGACACTGTACCTCTAAAGTGGTACGACGGCTACATGAAGGAAACCATGATCAATATCCCCGGTTTGTACGATGATATCTATATGGACCTTACTTTCTTGGATGTATACCACCGTCTTGGACTGAATGCGCCTGTAGATTCCTTTGCCAATGCTTTTGCATATGCTACGTTCCCGTTGGATCAGGCAAATCAGGCTGCCAGATATAATATCCTCCATGGAATTCCTTCACCCAAATCGGGACACTGGCTCCACAATCCGCATGCGGACGATATTGACTTCCAAATTGAGTCGGACTTTATCGGGTTAATGTGTCCCGGAATGCCCAATACGGCTTCAACTATTAGCGACAAGATTGGGCATATCATGAACTACGGCGATGGTTGGTACGGAGGCGTATACATGGGGGCCATGTACGCGCATGCATTTGTGAGTGATGATGTGCAGTATATCGTGGAGGAGGGATTGAAGTCAGTCCCGCAAAAAAGTGAATTCTATCAATGTATTGCAGACGTCATTAAATGGCATAAATTATACCCGAACGATTGGAAAAAAAACTGGCAACTGCTGGAAGATAAATGGTCGAATGACCTCTGCCCAGACGGCGCATTGATGCCTTTCAATATCGATGCTAAGATGAATGCGGCTTATGTAGTACTTGGATTACTGTATGGAGAGGGAGATTATGGGAAGACACTAGAAATATCGACTAGGGCAGGGCAAGACTCCGATTGTAACCCTTCTTCTGCTGGTGGTATATTGGGTACGGCATTGGGCTACAATGCAATACCAGCGTATTGGAAAATGGGGTTGAAAGAAGTCGAGGATCTCAACTTTAAGTATACCGACTATTCGCTGAATAGAGCTTATGATACCAGTTACAAGCTTGCATTGGAGGTTATCAAAAAAAATGGTGGGAAGATAGTTGGCGATGAGGTCATCATCAAAAAACAAAAGCCTAAAGCTGTGCGATATGAGAAGAGTTTTCCTGGATTGTATGCCAATAGTCGTACAGATCATTATGTAACAATACAGGATACGAATAGCATTTCGTTCACTGGTCGAGGATTTGTATGGCGGGGTACGTACACAGGGGTGAAGCAATACGCAGCTGACTATACCTTTATCGTGGATGTCTATATTGATGGAAAGAAAACCGAGCGGGTAGAGTTACCCACAAACAACTTAAAGCGTAGACGGGATATTTGCTGGGACTATACGTTGGACAATGGCCCGCACGTAGTGAAGTTGGTGTTGACCAATCCCCATCCGGAGTATGAACTGAAATCATTGACCTATACGGTATATGGACCTAAGAAATAACATATAGAACCAAGCAAATCATGAAATGTAACCTATGCTGTATTCGGCTATTATAGCCGGATATGGCGTGACTTAAACCTAAACCTAACTAACCCAATTATCTATTTTAAACTTTCTTAATTATGAAAGAGTTTTTGTTTTTTCGCCACCTGAGATGGCCCGACCAAGAGCGTGGCAATAGACCCGTATGGCTGGCTTTACTATTTGCCTTATTTTGGACAGTAGCTGTTCCCAGCCACGGGGAGGCGGCCACAGCACTACAGGAGACCATCACCGGACAGGTGTTGGATAGTGCTGATAATCCGTTAATAGGAGCATCTGTCGTCATTAAGGGGACAGGCATAGGGACACAAACGGACAAAGATGGCCGATTTGAACTGGCTGCTACCGGTAAGGAAGTGGTGCTGAGTATAACCTTTACGGGTTATGTGCCACAAGAGGTGAAAGCAAAGCAAGGCCATGTCCTCATCCGCTTAAAAGAGGTGCGTTCTGACTTGGACGAAGTAGTGGTCGTAGGTTTTGGTACACAAAAGAAATCGGACATGGTAGGAGCCGTGACTTCCATCAAGCCGTCCAATCTAAGGATACCGGCTAGTAACTTGACTACCGCATTGGCCGGACAGGCTGCTGGTATTATCGCTTATCAGCGTAGTGGTGAGCCTGGGCAGGACAATGCAGATTTCTTTATCAGAGGGGTGACTTCATTTGGCACAGGAAAAGTCGACCCGCTGATTTTGATTGATGGGGTGGAGCTCACGGTGACTGAATTGGCGCGGTTAAGACCCGATGATATCGAGAATTTCTCGATCATGAAGGATGCTACGTCTACGGCGGTGTATGGTGCGAGGGGTGCCAATGGAGTAATTTTCGTGACGACCAAACAAGGGAAAGAAGGGCCGGCCAGCATATCATTTAGAGCGGAGAGCTCGGTGGCCACTCCGACCAAGAACGTAGAATTGGCAGACCCTGTTACCTTTATGCGGCTCTACAATGAAGCACAGTATGCACGTACACCTTTTGCCGAACCCTTGTACTCTCAAGAAAAAATAGACGGTACGGCCGAAGGGCTCAGCTCGATTATATATCCAGCGACGGATTGGAGAAAGGCCTTGTTCAAGGACTATACCCTTAATCATCGTTATAATTTAAACGTCAGTGGTGGTGGGAAAGTGGTACGTTACTATGTGGCGGGTTCCTATGCCAAGGACAATGGGGTGCTCAAAGTTGATCCTGTCAACAATTTTAACAACAACATCAAGCTGAAAAGCTATACCCTCAGGGCCAATGTCAATATCGACCTGACTAAAACTACCGAGTTGATCGTGAGACTGAATGGTAACTTTGATGACTATACAGGACCGATAGAAGGTGGTGGGGATCTATATGCAAAAGTAATTCGAACTAATCCGGTCGATTTTTTGCCATCATACCCACGGGTAGGCGATAAACAACACGTCCAGCACATTATGTTTGGAGGGGTATCCGACCGCGGTTTTCTCAATCCCTATGCAGATATGGTCAAGGGGTATAAAGATTATGACCGTTCTTTAATGCTAGCGCAGATGGAGTTAAAACAGGATTTGAGCTTTTTGACGAAAGGATTGACGTTCCGATCCATGTTCAATACAAATAGAACGTCAAGGTATGATATTGTCAGAGCTTATAAGCCTTTTTATTACGAAGTGGATGCTTACGATAAGCGGACAATGGAATATTCGCTTAAAGGATTCAACCAAACTACCGGCGAGGAGTTTTTGAGCTTTGGACTGGACGATCAGTTGCGGCAACAGCACAGTGTTTTCTACTTAGAATCGGCATTGAACTATAGCCGAGTCTTTGGCGGGAAGCACTCTCTTAATGGGTTGTTGGTCTATATCATGCGATCGGGGACAGATGCCAAAGGACAAAGTCTGCAGTTGTCGCTTCCAAGTCGCAACCTGGGGGTGTCCGGGAGAGGTACCTATTCTTATGATAGTCGCTACTTTGCCGAGTTTAACTTTGGATACAACGGTTCCGAACGTTTTCATGAATCCAAACGATATGGATTCTTCCCTTCGGTGGGTTTAGCCTGGAGCGTATCAAATGAAAAATTCTGGCAACCCTTGCAAGATAAAATCAACAAGTTGAGACTACGGGCTACATATGGCTTGGTAGGTAATGATGCTATTGGACGTCCTGAGGATCGATTTTTCTACTTGTCGAACGTAGAAATGAATGCTGGTGGACGAAGCTATTTCTTTGGGAGAGAGAGTGCATACGGTCTGAACGGAATCAACATTACCAGATATTCTAATCCAGATATTACATGGGAAACCTCGAAGAAAGTCAACCTTGCCCTAGAATTGGGATTGTTCAACAAATTCAACCTACAGGCGGATTTCTTTGCGGAGCGCCGTACCAACATCTTGATGAATCGTGCAGATATCCCTTCAACCATGGGACTCACGGCACCCGTCATGGCCAATGTGGGGGAGGCTTCTGGACGTGGGATGGATATGTCGATGGACTATGCACACACATTTGGTAACGGTGTATGGTTGCAATTACGCGGTAATTTTACTTACGCGACCAACAAATATGAGGTATACGAAGAGCCTACTTATGAAAAGGAATATTGGAAATCGAGGATTGGGTATCCCATCCAACAGCGCTGGGGATACATTGCCGAACGACTGTTTGTAGATGACAATGAGGTGCAAAATGCGCCAGCACAAAATTTTGGGACAGCAAATGTAGCCGGAGACATCAAGTACAAGGATGTCAATGGAGATGGTCAATTGACCGCACTGGATATGGTGCCTATTGGCTATCCAACAATGCCCGAGATCGTTTATGGAGCAGGATTTTCGGTGGGATTTAAGAATTTTGACGTGTCTGCTTTTTTCCAAGGTTCGGCAAGAAGTACATTTTGGATGGAGCCAACCGAGGTACAACCTTTTGTTGGGGGTAAGCAAATCATGAAAGCGTTCGCAGATAACCATTATTCCCCAGAAAATCCTGATCTGTATGCTTTGTGGCCACGGTTGAGTGTCGAGAATCACGCCAATAACATGCAGCCCAGCACCTGGTGGGTTCAAAATGGCGCTTTTTTACGACTTAAGCAAGCCGAAATCGGGTATAGTTTGTCCGATAAAACGGCCAATAGGATATATGCTAAAAATCTCAGATTTTATCTAAGTGGGTCCAACTTGTTGTTGTTAAGTGGATTCAAGTTATGGGATATAGAGATGGCGGATAAAGGATTGAATTATCCGCTTCAGCGTGTATACAACTTCGGGCTTAATGTAACCTTTTAATCCAAATGATCATGAAAATACTTGTAAGACTACAGATAGCACTGCTCTTGATCATGAGCACCTCTTGTAATAAATATCTAGACATCGTACCAGATAATGTTGCCACGATTGATTATGCATTTCGGATGCGGACGACGGCCGAAAAGTACTTGGCAACATGCTACTCTTTTATGCCAAAACTAGGCGACATGTATGCAAATCCGGGCATGTTTGGGGCGGATGAACTTTGGCTATCAAAAGATAAAAATTGGTGGAATAACTGGGTGACTGCCTTGGGACAACAAAATGTCAACAATCCGCAATTGGATTATTGGAATGGCTACAACGCCTCCACTAATCTTTGGATGGGCATCAGCCAATGTAATATCTTTTTAGAGAATATCGAAAAGGTGCCGGACATGGATGAAGTGGAGAAGCGACAATGGAAAGCGGAAGCGAAATTTTTGAAAGCCTACTATCATTTCTTTTTGCTGCGGATGTACGGTCCGATCCCCATCATTGACGTCAACCTACCCATATCGGCGTCGGGCGAAGAAGTGCGGGTATATCGTCAATCTGTTGATAAGGTGTTCGATTATATCATCAGCGTCATTGACGATGCGGCTATCGACCTACGAAAGAATGTGCGGGACGAAAATTCGGAATTGGGTCGTGTGACCATGCCGATAGCTAAGGGCTTCAAGGCTAAGGTACTGGTCTATGCAGCAAGTCCATTGTTTAATGGGAATACGGAATACGGGGGCTTCAGTGGTAAGGACGGGGTCGTACTTTTCAACTCGACCGTTGACCAAGAAAAGTGGAGCCGAGCACTACAAGCGTGTAAGGAGGCTATTGAGGTCGCCCATGAAATGGGGCACAAACTTTATGAGTTTGAAGGGAGTTTACAGACCAAGGATATCTCAGAGGATACCCGATTGGCGCTAAATATTAGGGGCGCAATCACGGATCGGTGGAACCCAGAAATCATTTGGGCGAATACAGGCAGCACCACCCGCGGACTCCAAGTATGGTCGGCTCCACATGTGCTCGAACCTGCCCATATTGGTGTGTCCGAACCTAATGGAAGCATAGGGGTGACCATGAAGATAGCCGATCTATTTTATTCCAAAAATGGCGTGCCTATCGAGGAGGATAAGGCCTTTGAATACAACGATAGGTACAGCTTGAAAGTCGCGACGGAAGCGGATAAATATCAGGTGAAAGAGGGGTATAGTACTGCAAAAATTCACTTCAATAGAGAAGCCAGATTTTATGGAACACTGGGATTCGATGGCGGCGTTTGGTATGGACAGGGAAGATACGATGACAAAGATCCCTATTACTTGCAGATTAAAAAGGAGCAGATTGGAGGAAAGGAAGGTATCAGTTGGCACTCTGTGACGGGATACTATGCCAAAAAATATATTCATTATACCAATACTACCGTCAATCAAAACACGTATACGACTACCAACTGGCCTTGGGTGATGCTGCGGCTTGCTGACCTCTATCTGTTGTATGCGGAAGCTGCAAATGAAGTGGGTGGGCCATCTGTGGATGCTTTCCAATATCTAGACTTAATCCGTAAGCGTTCGGGTTTACCTGCAGTACAAGTTGCTTGGACTGCACATTCCAAAAATCCGCAGAAACCTAATACCAAGGAAGGCTTGCGAGCCATCATACGGCAGGAGCGAGGCATCGAGTTGGCACTGGAAGGCGAGAGATTTTGGGACTTGAGGAGATGGAAGACGGCACCTGAGCAACTGAACAAACCGATCAAAGGATGGGATGTGGATCAGGTATCTTCAGAGGCCTACTATCGGGAGAAGGTTTTGTTCAATCAACGCTTTAGCTTGAAAGATTATTTTTGGCCAATCCGTGAACACGATCTGATCGTCAACAAGAATCTGGTACAAAATCCAGGATGGTAAACTAATAAAGGAAAATAATTATGAAAATACACGTCATATCATTACTTGCCGTTGTTCTTTTCTTTACGCAATGTAAGGAAATGGAACATGGCCCCTTATCTACATCTGACGGAAACCCGAGTCCTGTGACTGGTGTGCATGTAGAAAATACACCAGGAGGAGCGAAGGTATCCTATACGTTGCCTGGCGACCCCGAACTCTTATATGTGATGGCCAAATTTCCTAGCGGGGATGGAACGAGCACAAGGACGGTCAAATCATCAGTATATGCTAATTATCTGGTATTGGATGGTTTTGCAAGTACAGCAGAAGTGGAGGTAGAGCTGTACAGTGTCAACCGAGCGGAAAACATGTCGGAACCATTGCGAATTAAAATCAAGCCGGAGAAGCCTTATCTGGAAGATGTCTTTGAATCACTCGAGGTAGAAGAAACTTTTGGTGGTATCAATACGCGATTTGTCAACCCGATGGGAGGCGAGTATGTATTACATACCTTATATAAAAATGCAGAAAACGAGTGGGTGCTATATGATCGGTTATATACCAAATCTAAAGGACGGGATTATGCCGTCCGCGGGCTCTTAGCAGAGCCAACAGCGTTTGGATTTTATTTCACTGATAAATGGCGCAACAGATCGGATACCTTGTTACGCAATATGACTCCTTTGTTTGAAGAGCGTCTTGATAAATCTAAGTTTAAACATTTCCCTTTGTTGACAGATACTTATGAACCTGAATATGCATCATGGGCAATTGAAAATCTATGGGATAACGATCCGAATAAAATCTTCTATGTGAAAGCGGGATTACCAGGAGCAAAGGTGCCTAATTGGTTTACAATAGACTTAGGTGCTGTACAAAAAATCAGTCGGATGCGTGTCAATCAACTCGCGTACGCGGAAGCATGGATGTTTGCCGCGGGCGCGCCCCGTGTATTCGAAATCTATGGTAGCAATGCGCCTCCATCAGATGGAAGCTGGGACAATTGGACGCTGATGGGCTCTTTTGAATCGATAAAGCCATCTGGTTTACCACTAGGGGAATTGACTTCGGAAGATATTGCGGTAGCCAAAGCGGGAGAGGATTTCGAATTTGCGGTCTCTACACCAAACGTAAGATACTTGCGTTTCAAGACGCTCAAGACTTGGTCTGGGCAAGTGACCATTGCTATGGGGGAAATGACCCTGTGGGGGCAGACCATTCAATAATAGATATCTGAAACAGGGAATAGTGGATTAAAACGAATCCGTATATGAAATATTCATGTAGTACATGCTGCGCAAACACGAATGACCGTGAGGCGGCATGCCTACTGTTTGAAATAGAAAAGCAGGTATAATGTAGTTTGGGTCGGCCAGCTGGCAGATGACAATTTAAAAGAAAAATTAGATATGAAATATAATCCATATTATGTGCTCATACTTATCTTGACCGTAGGCCTAGCAGGTCTAGCGGTAAGTTGTACCAAGATGGATGAGCATTACAAGGAATTTCTTCAAGGTGGAGAGATTACCTATATCGGGAAAGCCGATTCTATCGTATTTCGCGGGGGGCGTAATCGCGCAGAAATAGGGTGGTTGGTCCTTTCGGACCCTAAAGTAGATAGTTACAAAGTCTACTGGAACAACAAGCGAGATTCCGTGACAGGGCCAATTGTGAAAACAGATAAAGTGGATACGATACGGGTCAATATTGATAATCTTGTAGAAGGAACTTATCAATTTGAAATTGTCTTGTTTGATAAGACAGGTAATTCATCAATCTTGAACAATGTAATTGGCCAAGTTTATGGACAGCAATACCAGGAGTCTCTGCTCAACAGGACTTACAAGGCTATTAAGCGGACCGGAAGGAATCTCGAAATAAATTGGATGCTTATGGATGAGACTTTACACTCGGTGGAGTTGAGCTATCTGGATCGGGACAATAAAACGATCAAAAAGGTAGTGTCAGCAACAGCCGAATGGGATACCTTAGCGAATTTTCCAATAGGCGGGACATTTGAATACCGATCGGTATTTCTGCCGGATACCTTGGCTCTGGACAAATTCTATACGCCTACACTGGAAGTAGAAGAGCTGGTGCAGGAGCAGCTGGTTTCAAAAACAGGTTGGAAAGCTGTATTGCTCCCTACCGATACCTATGAAGCTGAATTTAGCTCTTGGAAAATCGAAAATCTATGGGATAATAATGCGAATGGAAATCCTAATTTTTTCTATCAAAATCCAAATATCCCGGGGCTTGCATTACCCAATTGGTTTACGATTGATTTGGGCTCCAACAACCTTCTGACTAAAATCAAAGTACTACAATTATCCCATGCAGATGCCTGGATATTTAACTACGGAGCGCCCAAGACCTTCGAGATATACGGAAGCAATGCTCCGGCCGAGGATGGAAGCTGGACTGGATGGACCTTACTAGGCGATTTTGCTTCGGTCAAACCTTCGGGTAGTGCCGTAAGTACATTGACCGCTGAAGACATTGCGGTCGGAAAGAACGGAGAAACTTTTGCATTTGCGAATACAGAGACACCTTACCGGTATATCCGATTTAAGACAAAAAGTACTTGGGGAGGAAACAACAATGTGATGATATCGGAGCTTACCTTATGGGGATATCCAGCAGAATGATGATGAGGGGACTTATATTTGGGTTGAGCATACTGATATTATCCTGCACTGCAGTGCCTTCGGGTGCTGTAGTGCCCCCTTTGCCAAAAGGGGATAGTAGCTATACCGTTCCGAAAGAAAAAACGGTGCGTATCAAGGCGGCTGACTTGACGATACAGGTGGACCCTAACTTTGCTTACTACAAAAATAGATCGGTAGAGAGTATTGCGGATGAGCTGTATCTAGCGGGTTATAAAGCAGTACACTATTTTGTCGTGAATGAGCACAATGTGAATGGTCCATTGATCGATGCTATACGAAAAAGGGGATTGATGGTATGGTTGATGACGCTAGGAAATGGGACCTATTCCACTGATCGCTATCCGGCGGGATGGGAAGCCTGGAAAATGAGGGTTAATAGTCCTACTGGGGAGGCTTCGGGGTTTACATTTTTGACTCCTTTCCATCCCGATTTTGTGGCTTGGAAAAAGAAACAATTGGTGCGTTTGATGAAAACCTATGCATTTGATGGAATTGAACTGGCCGAATCTTACTTTCCGGAGTGGGATGCTATTCGACTAAGAACCTATGGTGATGTAGGTCCCTTGGCAGCTCAAGCATTCTTGGATAGGTATGGGGTGCGGATGCCCGATTTTCAGGATAGGGACTCACCCGACTATTACCTAAAGCAGCCCGATAGGTATAAGAAATGGATTGATTTTAGGGTCGAGATAATCAACGGTTTTTTGGATGATTTGATCAACGGAAAAGATGGTATCCGAGAGGCTAGACCAGATGCATTGGTGGCGACTTGGAGCCTTGCTATAGACAAAGGAGAGCAATCCTTTAGCAAAATAAGGGAATATCAAGGACTGGATGCCGCAAAGATGATCGAACGGGTAAAGCCCGATCTGCATTACTTTCAGACGCACTGGCCCGATTGGATAAAATCTGAATCGGAGCTCCCACCCGATTATATGAAGTATTATCAAGCTTTTGTGGATCAGGTACGACGCGTGCATCCCCAAGTACCTTTGGGCTTACAAGCAGATATCGGTTCTATTCAAAGTATGGTCAAATCTAAGGATTGGATAGATAAATTCAATCAGCACGCTCGAGCATATGGCTATGTGACATGGACCAGCTATGAGTATCATTTGGGGGGGCATATCTATCATGAACCGCTGCTTGTAAAGGAATGTACACGTCAAGGGGAGAGCGAAATACGGATTGCATTCAATAAGCGGATAGATCCGGCGGCTATAACGGAAGGGCGACTGTCGATACAGACGGAAGAAGGCTTGTTCCCACTTGAGGGGGCTAAGCTAACCGTGGATGGACATTGGCTTATCTTGAAACGAACAGATTGGCCAAGTGATGGATTTGAATTGCGCTTGAACAACGTGAAGGATACTCCGCAATGGTGGCTGTTCAAATCATACCCAGCAAATGAAATAGCGAAGGATACTCGAGTAAAGGTCCTTCCTGCAAGTGAATAATCAGTGATACAAAATTTAAATAAACTTTATACAAGCAATCATGACAGAACTATCTAGGC
>JROE01000026.1 GCA_000783305.1 Sphingobacteriaceae bacterium DW12
TAGGCAAGAGTACGCAATACTCTCCACAGTGGTTCGAATCCATTTCCGACCTCTATTAAAGTAGTAAAAAAGGAAGTATACCATTACCTCCTCTCCTACATTATCCAAACATTAAAAAACACAGAATTTCGATAGATTATGACAAACGTAGAGGCCGTATTTTTCGATGTAGACGGTACATTAATAAGTCTAGAAACAGGTAGAATCCCTGATTCGACCAAAGAATTGCTAGCGATTCTCAAATGGAGAGGTATAAAACGAATCATCTGTACCGGGAGATCCTATGCACAAATAGCGTTTCTTAAAGAATATGATTTCGACGGCTACATCACCTTTAATGGCAGCTACTGTGTGACTAAAGAAGGAAAGTCTCTGTTCAAAAAAAATATTTGCACCAGTGAGTTACTCAAACTTCACGAATACATCCAAGGTAGAGACGATATACCTGTTGCATTCACCGGTTTAGAAGGTACATTTATCACCGAAAGCCCCAAACAGACGCGGCATCTATTCCAGCTATTAGATATTCCTTTTCCAGCGGTAAAACCATTCACATATGCATTAGAAAATGAAATCATACAATTGAGTATTTACGTCGACCATCTACATGAACAATACCTAACCGAGAATATCTTGCAAAATCTGGACGCCACCCGATGGCATCCAGAATTTTTGGACTTCAATACCAAGGGTACCAACAAAAGCACAGGAATGCAACAATTTGAAGCCCACCTCGGTATACACCCCAGTGCTACAATTGCCTTCGGCGATGGTGGGAATGATATCCCTATGTTGCAATATGCCGGGCTAGGTATTGCGATGGGACAAGCACGCGCCGATGTCAAACGAGCAGCCGACTACGTTACCGAAAAACCCGAGGAAAATGGAATATGGACAGCGCTTAAAAAATTGAGCATCATATAATCGTAAAGCAAATGAAGTTAATCTCTCCACAATCTCACAAATTTATGTTATTAATCTTCCTCTTAGGTCACACAGCTTGGGTACAAGCACAAGCGATGCTTCCCTATACCCTCACATTGGACCTGGCCTCCCTCATGATTGGTCTTGTGATACTAACCCTGCTTATGACCATATTGGTAACAATCAGCTTTAAGCGGCATGTAGATCACTTTGCCGATGTTTCCAAAAGACAAGACGACTCCCACTACACTAGCGAACGTTTTAGGGCAAACCTCAAAAATCTGACAAGTGCACAACTTAAAAAATTGATCAAGTACAAAAATGAGATCAAAAAGAGTAAAGGGCTACTCCCCATATGCTTGCTATCTGTTCATATTTTCATCCCAAATCTTGGCTCGACACAGTCTCCTGCATCGAGTTCCGTCTTAAGCCAAGGCCCCATTATCGTCACGCTTATCCTTGTTTTTATTCCCATTTTGCTGGTCGTAATTTTGGGAATCCTTAAAACGAAACATATTGTCAATCGAGAAAAAAACAAGTTGATGCGAAAAGAAGCTGAGGCATTTGCCACCTATCTAGATGTCTTGCCAGCTCCTGAATTAAAGACTATCCAAGATCAAAAACAAGCATTGGACTATTCACTTACCCACAAAGAGCTGGCTGGAAAGCAATCTAGCAACGATAAAAGAGGTCTGCTCTATATCCGGCAAAACACGGGCCTGCCAATTGCGGCAATCAAGAAGAAAGCACTTCCCCGCCCATATGTAGATCCGGCTTTGTCAAAAGTCATTCAATGGTACCTGATTAGCGCCACCTTTTGGCTATTGTTTGGCACCACTGTCGGTGAATACCTGGGAATCAAATTTGTTGCCCCCGATGCCGATCAATTGAGTTGGTTGAGCTTCGGAAGATTACGCCCTGTACACACCAATGCCGTTTTCTGGGGATGGGCATCCTTAGGCATGTTGGGCCTGGGGTATTACATTGTACCGCGGGTCAGCAATACCTCGCTTGCTCATATTAAATGGGCTTGGTATTCTTTACATCTGATCAACGCCGCCATCACCTTAGGTTCTATCAGCCTCATGATGGGCATTAATAACGGCGGCGGCGAATATCGCGAGTATATCTGGCCTATTATGCTCCTCTTTGGCATAGGTCTGGGATTTACCCTAAACAATTATTTGCTCACGATTGCCCGTCGTCAGACATCCGAAATCTACATCTCCAACTGGTACATCGTTTCGGCCTTGATTTTCTTTACCATAGTCGGGCTGGTGGGCTACCTACCCCAGTGGCAAGATGGACTTGGCGAAACCATCGTACAGGGGTATTACATGCACCAAGCGGTAGGGATGTGGTTTATGCTATTTACTTTGGGAATTGTTTATTACTTCCTGCCCCAGCAACTCAATAAGCCCATTTATTCGTATAGCTTAGGCATCCTTGCTTTCTGGGCACAAATTATCTTCTATACGCTCATTGGCACCCATCATTTTGTTTTCAGTGCCATTCCTTGGTGGCTACAGACCGTGGCTATAGTTGCCAGCGTAGGGATGGTCATCCCCGTAATTGCTGGGACGACCAATTTTTTGATGACATTCAAGGGAGCATGGTACAAACTAAAAGATAGTTATACTATACCCTTTTTTCTAGTCGGCATTATCTTCTACTTTACAGGCTCTATGCAAGGGACTGCAGAAGCATTCCGATACGCTAACCTCATCTGGCATTTTACAGATTTTACAGTCGCACACTCCCATATGACCATGTATGGTATTATCACATTTTTACTATGGGCAGGTATCTATGCATTGATTCCCAGGCTCACAGGGCGAGAAGCCCCTCAAATCACGGTGGGCATGCACTTCTGGCTTGCACTCATCGGCCTGCTGTTCTATTCCATTCCGCTGATGTATGGTGGGAGTCTGAGGGGATTATCATGGATGGCCAATGAGCCCTTTGTACAAAGCATCAGCCTCATGCTTCCCTACTGGCTATGGCGTGCAATTGGAGGCACACTGATGTGGCTATCGCATTTGGTCTTTGCTTATAACATGTATAAAATGATTGCACGGCCCATGACCAGCATCGATATAGGGCAAACAGCTATTGATTTGCTTGATCCGAAAGATAAAGACAAGCACCTTTACTAGATAAGAATTTCTCAAAAACATGAAACTATTTGATAACCACAAAAAATTATTCGGTGTAGCCACCCTACTTTTCTCTATCTTGACGTTATTTGTAGCTATCTTACCTTCGCTCAGCAACCAATACTATATCAAACCACTCCCAGATGCCAAGCCCTTAAGTTCTTCAGCCACACGTGGGAAGGCGGTGTTCGTCGCCAACGGATGTGTTGCTTGCCATAGCCAACAGGTACGTAACGTAGAGATGGACAAATCTTGGGGTAGCCGTGCTTCGCTCGCAGCAGATTATGCCGGCAATGTACGTACTGATTTTTGGAGAAATACAGCCACATTGATGGGCACTGCCCGTATCGGACCTGATCTAACGGATGTGGGAAATAGACAACCCAGTAAGGAATGGAATTTGGTGCATTTATACAACCCTCGAATTGTAGTACCCGAGTCTATTATGCCTGCTTACCCTTGGTTATTCCATTTGACCGAGAGCGTTACTGAACACGATGTAGCTGTCAACATACCTGCCGAATACTTAAAAAACAGTGCTAAAAAAGTGGTTGCCACCTCAGATGCACTCGATTTGGTGGCCTATCTACAATCATTAAAGCAAACCCCACTCCCTGATGGTACCGCTCTACCTAACTTTCTGTATGAAAGACAAGAAAAAAGCACGACCGAACAAGTCCAATCGTCACGTGTAGATGGTAAAGCGCTCTACATTGCCAATTGTCAAGCCTGCCACCAAGCCAATGGTGAAGGATTAGCCGGGGCTTTTCCACCATTAAAAGGAAGTGCGGTCGTAACGGGCAAAAATCTTGAACTATATGTTGACATCATCATGAACGGGTATGACGCCCGCCCAGAATATGGTGCAATGGCGGCTATCGGCACCAATCTTGGCTGGACAGAGGAAGAAGTCACCGCAGTGATAAACTATGAACGCAGCAGTTGGGGCAATAATGCTCCAGCAACAACAACAGAGGAGATTAAGAAAATACTTGAATTTTTAAAAAATAAAATGGAAAGCAAATGAAAACCGTCATTACACTCGTCTTATTGATATCCGTCACACTCACGGCAAGTGCCTGCCCTGTTTGCGAACGTAATCAGCCCAAATTGCTGAGAGGTCTGGTACATGGTGCCGGTCCAGAAAGCCAATGGGATTACATCATAATCGGTTTGGTGGCTGTTATGGTATTAATCACCCTTTACTTCTCTCTCAAATGGTTGGTGCGGCCAGGGGAAGCTTCCGAGAGTCACATCAAAAGAACGGTATTAAAAAATTTATAGGATGAACGATAAAAGCAAAGTCATTATTTTCATTGACGACCAAATAGAACCCATTGCAGATGTACATACCCCAGTTGTGTTCGATCTTGACACGCGCAAATTAATTGATGGCCAGCATATGCTCAAAATTGTCAGTAAAGACCCAAGTGGCAAAGAGGGGATTCGAACCATCCCATTTGTCGTACGCAATGGTCCAGCAATCGCAGTGGAGGGTATCAAGGAAAACGATCTGGTTGATGGTGTACTGCCCATCATGGTCAATGCATATGGCAAGGGCGATCAAAAATCCTTCTTGATTGCCGGTAGTGAAACACCCCAAAGTATCCCATCATGGGTATGGATCATCATCATCTGTTTCATTGGGTGGGCGATGTATTATTTACTCAGGTATTCGACGCTTCCCTAGTGTAGCCAATCCATTTCTATCTCGGCTGGACATACGCTTTTGTCTATACTGGACCACTTGCCCCATGTGATGAATTCCTAATTTTGCATAGCTATGAGGACCTACTTATGCAGGATTCATTTAATAAATTATTTTAGATATTGATACAATGACGTTACACAAAGAAGGTATTCCGATTATATGGAAAAGTATAGTATGGTTAAGTTCAATCAATCTTACTTTGGCGTATTTAATTTCAGATCTACCAAGTTTGAAAATTGCAGTTCTCATCATCAGCATCGCAATCATGATCCTTATCCTTCAATTCTTTCGGTCTCCTAAGCGCACCCCTATTATGTTGGAGGGCATAGTAATCGCCCCATGTGACGGTAAAGTAGTAGTCATCGAAGAAGTGTACGAATCGGAGTATTTTAAGGGCCCACGATTACAGGTCAGTATTTTCATGTCGCCCTTCAATGTACATGTCAATTGGACTCCTGTGGCGGGCAAGGTCCACTACTTCCAGTATCACCCAGGCACACATCTAGTCGCTTGGCATCCCAAGTCCAGTGAGAAAAATGAGCGGACCACTACCGTAGTACGCATGGATACAGGAGTAGACATCCTCTTTCGTCAGATTGCCGGCGCACTTGCACGACGAGTATGCTGGTACATTACTCCCGACCAACAAATAGCACAAGGATCTGAGATGGGCTTCATCAAATTCGGTTCACGAATGGACGTTTTTCTACCCCTTGATGCAGATGTTAAAGTCAAATTGGGAGATAAGACACAAGGTACATTCACCATACTGGCACAGCTCAAATGATCATTTATTCAACATCCACTACAACACTATGAGAGTACATTATTTACAACACGTACATTTTGAAGCCTTAGGCTTTATGGAGACGTGGCTCCAAATCCATGTTCACCAGATATCGGGCACCCATTTCTATGAAGACAATTATCAACTTCCGGAGGTCGAAGATATCGATGCATTGATAATCCTAGGTGGACCAATGGGTCCCTTCGATGAAGATGAATATCCTTGGTTAAGAGAAGAGAAAAAATTCATCGACAAGTGTATCAAATCCAAAAAAAAAGTCTTTGGCATCTGCCTTGGTGCTCAACTCATTGCACTGTCCTTAGGTGCAGAGGTGAGCAGGGCCACAAGCAAAGAAGTCGGTTGGTTTAGCGTGATCCCTACCAAAGAAAGCCAACAGCTTCCTTGGTTCTATGAACTGTTCAAAAAGAGTCCCATTGTCTTGCATTGGCATCAAGATCGCTTTGAAATTCCGGAAGGAGCCTTGAATCTTTTATATTCACCGGCTAACTATAATCAAGCATTTTACTACAACGAAGACATTATGGGCCTGCAATTTCATTTGCAAGTCACGAAAGCCACCATAGCGCAAATGCTGACTTACGCTGCCAGCGATCTAGAAAGCAAATATTATATCCAGACAGCTGAAGAAATCCAACGCGGTCAAATCAACATCGCCAATTGCAACGGCATCATGAGTACTCTATTAGCACAATGGCTCGCTTCTAAGTCAAGCGAACCTTTACACCATTAACTGTTCAATACTTTGGAAGATATCAAAAAAATAATCATCGCCAATCTTCAACACGTGCACAAACGGATAGAAAGGGCTTGCCAACATTCGGGACGAGATCGCTCGGATGTCAAACTACTACTGGCGACCAAAACAGTACCTGCAGACAAGATCAGGATTGCAATAGAAGCTGGAGAAAATCTAATGGGCGAAAACAAAGTCCAAGAACTACGGGACAAGGACAAAGGCCTATCCGGATTGACTTTAGAGCGACATTTTATAGGCCACCTGCAGACCAATAAAATCAAGGATGTACTCAAGTACGTCAGCTGCATCCAATCATTGGATAGACTCAAAGTAGCCGAAGATCTGGACCGAAGGCTGCAATTTGAAGGTCGAAGTCTAGATATCTTTGTGCAGGTCAACACCTCTTACGAAGAAAGTAAATTCGGATTACCGCCTGAGGAAGTAATCCCTTTCATCAAAGAAATCCAAAAATACGATACCCTCCAAATACAAGGATTGATGACCATTGGTCTATTAGATGTAGAAAAAGAAAAAATGCGCCCCTCTCTTGTCTTGCTGCGGGAAATAAGAGATCAAATTTTGCAACATGGACTTTTGGATATCGAACACCTCAAGCTGTCCATGGGCATGTCGCAAGATTTAGAAATGGCCATTGAAGAAGGAGCCAATATTGTGCGTGTCGGCACATCCATCTTCGGGAATCGATTCTTAGGAAAAGAGATTTGGAACGAAGCAGAGGCCGAATAGAAGAAGGTAGCATATGGATTCATATGCTACCTGGATTAAAACAACTAGCTATATAATGGAAAGCCCTCCAGCAACGTATCTACTTCCTTTCGAACAGCGTCACTAGCTCCTCCCCCACTAGAGAGTACCCGATCGATCATATCGGCAATGGTTACCATATCCCGCTCTTTCATTCCTCGCGTAGTCATAGCAGGAGTTCCGAATCGTATGCCCGAAGTAATCGATGCAGGCTTATCATCAAATGGTAACATATTTTTATTTGCCGTTATCCCCGATTTCTCCAACAAACCTTCGGCGGCCTTTCCCGTGATACCCTTCCTTCTCAAATCCACCAACAAGAGGTGATTGTCTGTGCCCTCAGAAGAAATATCATAACCTCGTTCCATTAATCCTCCAGCCAGCGCACGGGCATTAGCCTGCACCTGTTGCATGTATATGGGGTAGCTAGGGTCCAGTGCTTCGCTAAAAGCAACAGCCTTTGCCGCAATGATATGTTCTAAGGGGCCACCCTGTGTACCTGGGAAAACAGCAGAATCTAGCATCGCTGACAGCATACGCAAATTTCCTTTCTTATCCTTAATCCCCCGACCATTCTCCGTATCCTTACTGATCATAATCATACCACCACGAGGGCCACGTAATGTCTTATGGGTAGTGGTCGTCACAACATGGCAATGCTCCAACGGATTGTTAAGCATCCCACAGGCTATAAATCCCGCCGGATGTGCAATATCTGCCATCAATATCGCTCCCACCCGATCCGCTACCTGCCGGATCAATACATAATCCCAGTCTCGGGAATAGGCAGATGCTCCTGTAATGATTAATTTAGGCTTTTCCAGTAACGCCACACGCTCCAATTCGTCGTAGTCAATCCGTCCAGTCTCTTTGTCTACTCCATAAAAATGAGGGACAAAATTCAATCCCGAAAAATTGGCTGCCGATCCGTGCGTCAAATGACCACCGTGATTAAGGTTAAATCCTAGTATTTTGTCTCCAGGATTGAGAATAGAGAGAAAGACTGCGGCATTGGCTTGCGAACCTGAATGGGGCTGCACATTCACCCATGTTGCGCCAAATAACGCCTTCGCCCTATCAATAGCCAATTGCTCTACTTCATCGACGAAGTCGCAACCCGCATAATACCGTTTGCCTGGCAGTCCTTCTGCATATTTATTGGTCATCACCGACCCTGCAGCCTCCATCACTTGGTTACTGACAAAATTTTCCGAAGCGATTAATTCTACATTCTGCTGTTGACGCCTCAGCTCTTTAGCGATAATATCAAACGTCCTTTGATCTCTCTTCATATTTTTATGTTTTTGTAAAAAAGATTAATTGTCAATCATCCATCAGCCCCTTAGGCGCTCGTATTCTTGCATAGCCACTACGAGCGCGCTGACACTCTCTAAAGGCAATGCATTGTATAACGACGCCCTAAAACCACCTGCGCTACGATGTCCGGCTATCCCCACAATCCCCCTAGCTTCTGCAAACGCCAGAAAATCCTGCGTATGTTCCGGAGCCTTCAATACAAAAGTCGCATTCATGCGACTTCTACAGCTTTCATCGGCCCTGCCCTCGAAAAGGTTACTTTGATCGATCTCCCGATATAAAAGAGTCGATTTTGCAAGATTATACGCCGCTATCCCCGCAATCCCGCCCTGCTCTTTCAACCATCGAAGGTTCAACATGGTAACATAGATAGCATATACCGGCGGAGTATTGTAGAGTGAACCATTTTTGGTCAATATGCTATAGTCGAAAATATTCGGGATATCACGGTTGGAGCGACCCAATACGTCCTTTTTGACGATGACTACCGAAACTCCAGCTGGTCCCATATTCTTTTGAGCACTTGCATAAATAAGCGCGTATTTCGAAACATCGACTTCTTGACTCAAAATATCTGATGACATATCACAGACCAGCGGTACGGGAGTAGTGGGTACACCAATAGTCTCTGTTCCGTAAATCGTATTATTAGACGTATAGTGGAAATAACTACATGCATTCGGAATTGAAAATCCAGTTGGTATACACCGATACCCATATTCTTTTCCCGAAGCTACCACATGTATATCGCCATACACACGAGCCTCGTCGATAGCTTTTGAGGCCCACACCCCGGTATCCAAATAGGCGGCTTGTCCCCCTATTGGCAGCAAGTTGAGTGGTACTTGAGCAAATTGTTGGCTTGCCCCACCTGACAGAAACAATACAGCATAATCTGAAGAGATACCCATCAGTTCTCGCAGGAGCTGCTCGGCTTCGACCAAGATAGCCTCAAACTCCGGTGTACGATGCGAGATTTCCAAAAGGGATAGTCCCTTTCCCATATAATCCCGGGCGGCATCCGCAGCGGCTTCCAATACCGATGCCGGAAGAATCGCTGGGCCTGGATTAAAATTATGCTTATTGTTCATGATGCAAGTGATTTAGTGTTGTATTTTGATGCGGCAAAATTAAAGAATCATTGGCCCCCTTCAGTAGTCCAGAAATGATAAAACAAACAGACCAGAACAGGGATTCTTCCCTCCAGATATCGATGGCTCTGGACTATTCGCTATTTACATACTGGACTAATCAACAGCTTCTCCAAAGCTTTATTTTTGCCATAAACATCAAACCACAATAGCAAAATAAAGATGAATACTTTCGATGTCTTTCATAAATTGCCGATAGAAATAGTAAAAGGACAAGGCTCGTATGTTTGGGACAGGCAACAGCATAAATTTCTCGATTTATATGGTGGTCATGCCGTCATTTCGGTAGGTCATGCCCATCCACATTATGTGGCTAAACTGAAAGAACAATTGGATCAAATTGGCTTCTACTCCAATAGCGTAAAAATGCCTTTACAAGATTTGATTGCCCATAAACTAGGGACATTGTCGGGATTGAAAGATTATCAGTTGTTTTTGTGCAATTCAGGAGCCGAGGCCAATGAGAATGCCTTAAAACTGGCCTCGTTCCATAATGGCCGAAAGATGACAATATGCTTTTCTGGAGCATTCCATGGACGCACCTCGCTTACAGTGGCCACGACCGACAATCCGAAAATCAGAGCACCAATCAACGAAACGCCCAACGTCATTCGGCTACCGTTCAATAATAGTGAAGCATTATTGGATATCTTTTCAAAAATGGGCAATGAGATAAGTTCCGTAATCGTAGAGGGCATCCAAGGCGTCGGTGGAATCATTCCCGCAGACCCCCTTTTTCTAAGAACCATTCGAGAGTGTTGCTCCTGCTATGGTGCAATTTATATTGCCGATGCCATACAATGTGGATATGGACGTACTGGCCAATTCTATTCACATGATATTGCCGGGGTGAAGGCCGATATCTATACGATGGCCAAGGGTATGGCCAATGGCTTTCCGATAGGTGCTTTATCCATTACCAATACGATCCGGCCTAGCCTAGGCCTATTGGGCACAACATTTGGCGGAAGCTATCTCGCATGTGCCGCCAGTTTAGCTGTATTGGAAATATTTAAACAAGAAAAATTGATTCCCAATGCCAAGGAGACTGGACAGTACCTCATGAATGAACTATCAAAGATAGAACGAATTGTCGCGACAAGAGGACGCGGGCTGATGATTGGAATAGAGCTTCCGAAGGAGTTAGGTTTTATTCGCCAACAACTGATGGAACATGACCATATCTTGACTGGCGAAGCTGGTCCACACACTATACGAGTAT
This sequence comes from Sphingobacteriaceae bacterium DW12, assembly GCA_000783305.1. Classification (GTDB taxonomy): domain Bacteria; phylum Bacteroidota; class Bacteroidia; order Sphingobacteriales; family Sphingobacteriaceae; genus Sphingobacterium. The sequence continues at coordinate 10,791 of JROE01000026.1, forward strand.
TACCAGCACTTAATCTATCGCGTCAAGATGCCGACGTATTCTTAACGGCATTGCAATATCGCTTATCTCGCGCGTAAGCTGCATCTCTCCCGCAGCTTACATTTTCATCCTGCCTATTTCCTTCCTTTGTTGTAAAAGGAAAGTTATTCATCCGTCTCCTACAGTCGCTATTCTTATACCCTAGTTTGTGCGCTAATCCCACTGATAACTTGTTAATTTAAAAATTAACCCTAAATTCGTGACACGCCTAACTTAAGGAGCCTATTTTTGGACATAAGTCTATCATAAAAGTTGGATATATCTGTAGAACAAATTTTAAAGTCAACCATTGGCGACATCATTGGACGAGCCTTGAGACCATCATCAATACTAGAGACATATGAATAACAAATTAGTCCTATTGATAACCTTCGTATGCTTTGTTGGACGAAGCCCAGCACAAGACAACCAGCGTCCGAATATTGTTGTCTTTTTTGTAGACGACCTGGGTTGGCAAGATACATCCGAACCCTTCTACACCGAAAAAACTCCGATAAACAAAAGCTTTCATACTCCTTATGTCGAGCGCCTAGCCAAGGATGCCGTCAAATTCACAAATGCCTACGCCACTGCCGTCTGTACACCCTCGCGCATCAGTTTTCTGACAGGAATCAATGCAGCGCACCATCGTGTTACCAATTGGACACATCCCAAGGCCAATACCCCGACAGACAATGAAGATAGTTTGTTGCTACCCCCTGATTGGAATATCAATGGATTAAGCCCGATTGCGGGTATACCCCACACGGTATATGCAACTCCTTTTCCACAAATACTCAAAGACAATGGATATCATACCGTCCACATTGGTAAAGCCCATTGGGGCTCTGCGGGGACACCGGGAGCCAATCCATTGAACTTAGGATTCATCGTAAACGTTGGCGGCCATTCGGCCGGACATCCACAAAGCTACTACGGTGAGCAAAATTATGGCAACATCCCTGGAAAAGCTAGCCATCAGGCGGTTCCCGATCTCATGGAATACTATGGCTCCCCCATATTTTTGACCGAAGCGCTTACCCAACAGGCAATCAAAGCTATCCAAACACCTATAGATCGCAAGACACCATTTTTGCTAAACTTCTCAAACTATGCCGTCCATGTACCTATACAACCCGACCCACGATTCGTACAACGTTATCTAGACCAGGGATTGGATGCAAATGAAGCAGCCTATGCCTCTCTGGTAGAAGGCTATGACAAAAGTATGGGAGATATCATCGGTTTTTTGAAAGAACAGGGCGTCTATGATAATACGATTATCATATTCGTGAGCGACAATGGCGGATTGAGCTTACACCCCGCACGGACAAATGCCAGTCATACCCAAAACCTACCGCTCAAAGCCGGGAAAGGATCCTTGTATGAAGGCGGTATCCGTGTACCTTTGCTGATTAAAGGTGTCAATCAGAAAAAAGGGATAATCAGAGATACTCCTGTCATCATGGAAGATCTCTTTCCGACCATCTTACATTTGGCTAATATATCCAACTATACCACCGTCCAACTAGCTTTAGATGGGCAAAATTTAGCCGAACTCATGAGTTCTAAAAAACAGGATGCCAAATGGGACGAAAGAATACTCGTATGGAATTATCCCAATAAATGGATACCGACAGATGGGCCTGCAATCAATTTCTTTTCAGCAATACGACAAGGAGACTATAAGTTGCTGTACGACATGAAAAATGGACGTCTAGAACTCTATAATCTAACAAAAGACATTGGCGAGACCGATAATTTGGTACACAAAATGCAATCGAAGACCACGGAAATGAGCAGCTTGCTTGCCGAGCAACTTAGGAGCTGGAAGGCTCAATTGCCGACCTACAAAACCACCGGTCATCCTGTACCCTTTCCTGATGAGTTAAAGTAGTCAATTGCAGTGCGGGACAATAATACCGTGGACATGGACTACCAGCATGTTTCCATCCAGTCAAAAGATTTTCTAAGCATGATGCTCCCTTACAGAATCGGAACAAATTAGCAACTGACTTTTTGGGCAATACTGAAAATTTCACTACGAAAGTCGAACGAATGGAAGATAGTGTTTTCGACAGGCTTTTATTGATAAATAAGTATGAAAGCTTTTGCTGATCTATAGCTTATCCCCTACATTTTATTTAAGTTTGATTTGAAATCTTTAGACGTACTTACCCACGGCAATATTATGACAAAACAGAAACGTAAAACCTACAAGGGAGAGAAAAACGACAAAGAACGTACGATGGGCAAATTGCTAACATCTGTCGGCAAAGTCCTAGAAGAAAAGGGATATACGGGATTGACTGTTTCAAATATTGCCAAAAAAGCCGGTGTCGACCGTAAATTAATTTCAACCTATTTTGGCTCGCTGGATAGTCTTGTGGAGACTTATATCAAAGGAAAGGACTATTGGATATCAGCCACGAAAGATGCTGCTGAATATTTTGAAAAAGTCCCTTTGCAAGGGTCAAAAAGTTTTATGGAATCTGCTTTATTAAATCATATGGACAGCTTTCTCGATAATACCGAGATGCAAAAGATTATTTTGTGGCAGATCAGCCAACCAACTAATATTATGGCACAGATCTCTAGAGAACGTGAAAAGATGAGCACCTTATTTTTCAATTTTGCAGATAAAGAATTAAAAGACAGTAAAGTTGATTTAAGGGCAATAAGCAGCATTCTCGTTGCTGCCATCTATTATATCATCTTACATAGTAAGAATACGGACAGTACTATTTGCGAAATTGATCTAAAAAGCAAGGAAGGAATGGATCGTATCCGTGCTGCTGTAAAGCAAATTCTAAACTGGGCTTATGACGAATCTCGTATTTAAGCGATAAAACATAGTTGATATTGCATTTTTCATCGAAAAGGAAATAAACTCGCTAAGCCGCTTCAGATTCCTACTACATTCAACAGTAACCTATTTTAACATCTAATAAAGGTTGAAGTTAAAAAATGTGAATTCGATACTAATATTTCCCCCTCATCGGGACAATTATATATATTTGATTTCCTTTGCATTGGAACAGTATTTTTGACACTGCACATCGAAAGAATTGAGAAAAAACACGCTTAATTTATAATATATATGAGAAACTTTATAAATCGAATAAAATTATCCTTATTGGTCTTCTGTATTAGCCTTACCATTGCCAATAAAGCATACGCGCAAAACAAACCTAGGTGGTATGTGACGACAGGTGTCGGAGCGACAGCACTTCGAGATTTTAGTTCTACTTTTAGCGACCTGCAATACAGCATTAGGGAGAGTGATGCCGCATTAGATTATAGATTGGACAGTGAACCAGGGATTTTAATCAACGGAGGTGCAGGACTATCCGGTACTTTTAGTGAGAGCGGGATGCTGGGCTGGGAAGTTGGATTGAATGTACGAAGTGGAGGCTTTAGATTGACGCCAGAGCTGATTGATCAACAAGGGGTGCTTTCTGATTTCTACCAGAAAATGTTACCCGAACTTGGGCAAACGAAAAACTTTAGATATTGGGCTTTACATCTACCGCTATCAATAACCTATCTTCCTTTTGAGCATGTAGGATTTAAACTAGGCGCGGATCTTTACTATCAGTTTTCTTCAAATAGCACCACTAATCAATTGCCTTATGGGAAACTTGGGGAGACAATGGGGCTAACGACGCACTATGCACCTAAATACCAACATCCTTTTCAAATGGGCGCGCATGTTGGCCTTTTCGCTCCGATAAATGAAAGACTGCGTATAGACTTGGATTTCTTTACAGATATAGCACCACGATTAAAAGTAACGCCTGCCAGCCCTGGTAGGTCTAGGTATAATTTTAGGGAGATGGGGGCTAGATTAAATACTCGCTATTATCTGAAATAATGAAGATTTTCAGACAGTTTATTCCGTTATTTGTTTTTTTACTGCTATTTGCTCCTACTCGTGTGCTCTCACAAAAGGGCTTTGTAGTTTTTGTGCATGATGAAAATTCGGGAATCCCAGTCGAAAACGCCAATATCAAGAATCTGACGACCGGTGTAACGCTGCTGACAGACGGAAGTGGATATTGTCGTATGACGGTATCTGACAAAGATCGAATGTTGATTTCGCATGTTTCATATAGAGACACCACAATAGAAATTCGATCGACAGGGACTCCAATCAACGTCGGGCTACTCCCTTTGGAACTTAGTGTTATTGAGGTGTATGCCGGAGAGCCTTTTAATAAAAAAGCTGCACAGGGTGCTAATCAGGTTTCTTTGCCTTTTTTAACGGCGACTCCATCATTTCTTGGTGAACCTGATATTATCAAAGGCTTGACTTTTTTGCCTGGTGTATCGGAAGGAAAAGAAGGGTACTCCCATCTTTTTGTACGTGGTGGAGATCAGGATCAAAACCAAATTCTACTGGATGGCGCGACCTTATTTAATGTCAACCATTTCGGGGGCTATATTTCCATGTTTCAGCCAGAACTCGTAGGTGGTGTAGATTTTTACAAAAACTATTGGCCATCTAGATTTGGAGGACGGCTTTCTTCTGTTCTTGATATTCGGACAAAGGAAGGAAATTATAAAGAGCATCATCAATCCTTTCAGTTTGGTCTGATAGCTCCTAAGGTGAGTGCAAGTGGTCCGATCGTAAAAAATAAACTGAGCTATCAGGTAGGAATGCGAAGGACAATCGTTGATTTGGCGACCGGCTCTATCGCGAGAAAAATTAGAAGCGGTCAACACACTGGTGATATCGGTAATCTCATCACTGGTGATATAACGGTTCGATTGGATGGTCGAATAAGCAACAACCAACACATCTCTCTAACAGGGCTGTATGGTCGGGATAAACACTCTTTTTTAGAGAACTATCCACAATACAATCAATTGTCTGATGATAGCTATGGCATCAAGAACGAACTCCTAGCTCTTAATTATAAGATTAATCTGGGACTATCAACTTCACTGAGGGCCCACACTAGCTATACGAGCTATAGGCACTTTTACGAAAATTATGTAAAGGGCGAAGATGGTCAAAAATACGGCACCGTTGCTACGAATATTATGGAGTCTTCTCGACTTTCAGGGAACAGCGTGCGCTCCATAAAATATAGTATACAGGGAAAGACACAATTTGGTAATCTGCTAGACATAAATTATGCTGTGGAGCGAGAGGATTTGAACTTTGGAATCTATCTGAATCGGAAAGAGATGGTAAACGGAAGTACAACAAATGAATTTAACGGCGCAATAGGTATGTCTAATGTCGTGAATACGGCATTTTCTACCGACATATCGTATAGACTAAGTGACAGATTTAACGTTAGTACGGGTGCGAGAGTTTCTAAATATACGATAGACCGCAACAATTCAATTCTTTTGGAACCGAAGATGTTGCTGACCTATGAACTGAATGGAAAGTCGACGGTGAATGCTGCATTCAATATGCAGCGACAGAGCTCGATGCTTTTGGGGTTTACAGATGATATCGGTCGATTTAGAGAATTTTATATAACAAATGATGGGCAATCCCCTATTGCATCGTCAAAGCAATGGTCCTTAGGGTATTTTCGTAATGCGCTGGGGCTGCTGGATAACGTATCTGTCGAACTGTTCTTTAAGCAACAGGCCAATACTGTCAAATATGTACCCTCTGTAGATTTTGATAAAGACGTACTCCTGTACAAAGATTTTCTCCATCGAAATGGTAAAGGGCGGACGTATGGTCTTGAGCTGCTATTGCAAAAAACTACGGGGAAAGTACACAGCTCATTATCGTATACGTATGCCAATTCTCAGTCTAAGTTCCCAACCCTTAATTCGGCGAAGTGGTTTAATGCTGATTTTGATTTCAGGCATAGTGTTAACTTTTTGATGATGTACAGTTTTGGTAATGGATATAGACTTTCGGGAAATTGGACCTACAAGACTGGTAGGCCATTTACAGTACCTAGCAGCAGGGGAGAAATTGAAGACTGGCGGACTAGATTTAATATTATGGACGACCTCAACAATATGCGTATGCCAGCCTTTCATCGACTGGATGTAAATATTGAGCGACGATGGAAGACAAAAAGAGGCAACACAAACTGGTTTGGGGTTGGTGTTTATAATGTATACAATAGGGTGAACCCATTCTTTGCACAACCTGCTGATACGCCTGGTAAATTAGAGGTTACAGGCATGTTTCCTATTATGCCATTTTTTAATATCGGTTTTGAACTTTAATACAAATTGTCTAATGAGTTTTTCTTGGAAATTTTTTAATAGCATTATCTATCTAATTACTGTTTCCCTATTGGTAGCTTGTACGGATCATAAGACTACAATACCATTCGATTTTCCGGACTATAAGCCGAGATTAATCGTCTTGTCATCGGTGGGTACTATGTCGGGCGGAGAAGTATCCTTGTCATGGAGCAAGCCATTGAAAGGCCAGCTAGGTACAGTACCAGCATTGCCGAAGGCTACAGTCTATTTATTAGAAGCGGGACAACGTATGAATACATTTATAGCCGATCAGGATTCTCTGGGCTTCTACGCAATCAAGTCCGATAAATTGAATTTGAAGGAAGGTCAACCCTATGCTATTGAAATCGTACTGGAAGATAAAGGCAAGCGCATAATATCTGAAAATTGTTATTTGCCTGAAAAGCCTAATCTTCAAAATGTAACTGTAGAAGTTGACTCCCAAAATCCATTTTGGTACGAGGTAGCTTGGACGCAAGGAAAAACAAAAGAGGGCATAGGAACAACTGTGCTGCTCCCCTATCTATTGGATTCCAATAACAAATATGTCGCTACACCGCGTTTAGGATTGTATTATCTTTCGCCCGAGCTTAGATATATAGATGGTAAAGAATTGCCAGAGCGAAATGGAAGGAGAAGATTTGATAGAACAATTAATAAAGAAAACAAGCAGTTTGCTGAATCCGCTGATATTCGATTAGCCTTTCTATCGCCAGAATTGGCACTTTTTAAAAAGGAATTGGATGAATTGGGGTATCTTGGTGAATCCATATTTCAAACTGTCCGCCCGCTATATTCGAATTTGAAAGGAGCTGTAGGGGTATTTGGTTTGTATAACGAAAGTTCTGTAAAAAAGCAGTTTAAAACCAACAACTAGCTTTAAATTTTGAGCTATTAATGATTTAGTTTTCATTAGCTTTACACACCATCCAGATAGAATGCCGAGCCTAATTGCGAAGTAATCCATAACCTAACACAAGACATTGGCGAGAAAACGCATAGTAGTTTACGACAAACTGCTAGTAGTTTGGCTCAAACACACAGCAGTTTACGACAA
>JROE01000027.1 GCA_000783305.1 Sphingobacteriaceae bacterium DW12
ACGGATTCAATTTCTGTGAGGTAAAATTAATCAATTATACGGAGTATTGTGCATCTGCACCAGTGCCCAGAAAGCAAAAGGTGCAATAATTTCAAATAGTACGTTCCAAAAAATGAGGACTTCAAAACCGTAATCCGTCAGCGTATTTCTCCCCCGTTGGCTATACGTTAAATATTTCAATCCAGAAGTCATTATCTCCGCAAGCCACCCTGAGCATGCTATACTGGCGGATTGGCTTTGTTAACGAAAAATTCGAACAGTACAACAAGCAGCGCACAGCTGTGGTAAAGAGATTGTCGTATCACTGATACGACAATTGAGTTGGACACACATTCTAGCGATCATCCCTATAGAGGATTCTTTAGAACGGGAATTCTATAGAGATGTGCCAACACCAAAAATCGAGCGTACTCACCTTTAGAGTAGCTAGCTCGGGTTGAGTTGACTTCGCGGATGCGTGATTTCATTGACAGTTGTTATCGCGAGATCAATATTAAGCCCCATCAATATGACGTTGTGGTTTTAGAAGGGATAAAAGCCGATTTGATGATTTTGGATTTTTGCAAGATGCATACCGATATCGCCTATATTTCGATAAGTACAAGAGGTGCGAGTGGTCTCGACAAGATTTTAGGCACCAACACAGGCAATATAGCTACAAAGTCCGTTATCCCAGTTTTAGTCATCCCCCATGATTATTTACCAGCCCCTATACACTTACTGCTCTACGCGTCCGATTTTCAAGATTCTTTTGATGAAATGGATCGTGTCAGTCCGTTTGCTAGGCTTTTCGATGCCCGTATTGAAATGCTTTATATTGACAATACAGCAGATGATCCCCAGCGTATAACATTTTCTGAAGTTTTCAATTACCCCGTGCATTTACGCTCCGTTAGGAAAGACATTTTTAAGCCTTTTATTGAGCAACTGTTAGCGGAAGTTAGGATTGTGCGGCCGGATATACTGGTTTTATTCACGGACCAACATCGTTCATTTCTTGAGCGGCTATTTAATCCAGTTTTGGCAGAGGAGCTAGCTTTCCGACCACCTGTGCCTACATTAATATTTGGGAAGGGGAAGCGGGACTAACGTTTACCAAAGTTATTTTAACTTGCTTGAGGTAAAGACTTATCAGTCCCAGGAAATTCCGATAGGTATGCTATTGTCCGCATTAAATATCCAATGAGGATATATACAAGGTGAGGTATCTGTGACCTGGCTGTTCCTCAATCCGAAAAATAGTGTTAACTTACACATATAACCAGTAATTACGATATGGGCTATCATATTCCTAATGATTTAAAGGGGCTCAATACAACAGAGGTTCAACAGTCTGTTGAAAAATACGGCTATAATAGCGTGAGATCTAATACTGATTCCGGATTCTTACGTTTGTTAATTAATATTTTAAAGGAGCCGATGTTGATTCTGTTATTGGCTATCTCCCTTATCTATTTCATTGTTGGCAATTTCGCTGAGGCCTATTTTATGTTAGCTGCAATTGTTTTTGTATCGGGTATATCTTTTTATCAAGATTCGCGTAGTAAAAATGCTATACGGGCGCTCGAAAAACTAAATGAGCCCCTGAGTCAAGTAATTCGAGATGGTCGTATAGTGGATATCCCTACACATGCAATTGCGGTTGGTGATTTATGTATTACAGAGGAGGGGCAGATGATTAACGCCGATGGGCGTATTGTCCACAGTAACGATTTTTCTGTCAATGAGTCTGCGCTTACCGGAGAGAGTCTTTCCGTATTTAAGGATGTAAAAAGTGTCGATAATAAGGTTTACAGCGGTACTGTCACCATCTCAGGAGTCGCTGTTTTTGAAGTAGAGAAAATCGGTGAAAAAACAAAACTAGGAGAGATAGGTCTATCGATTAGATCGATTACCGAGGAAAAATCACCATTGCAGATCCAAATAGAACGATTTGTAAGGAACATGGCCATTGTTGGTTTAGCGGTCTTTGTATCGGTGTGTTTAGTAAACTATGTCCATACACGTAGTTTTTTGGATAGCTTACTGAACGGATTGACATTAGCAATGTCGATTCTTCCGGAAGAGATTCCCGTCGCTTTTACAACATTTATGGCCTTAGGGGCCTGGAAGCTAATGCGAGATGGTGTCATTATCAAAAAATCGAGTGTTGTAGAGACTTTAGGTAGTACTACCGTAATATGTACGGATAAGACCGGTACTATTACCGAAAATACGATGCACCTGAAAGCTATTTATAGCGATGCGGATGAGAAGATTGTTTATGAAGAGGAGTATACCTTACCAACTGCGGTTACTGTCATTCAGACAGCCATGTGGGCCAGTGAGCCTGTACCTTTCGATCCAATGGAAAAAGAACTTCATAAAGTATATGAAAAGTTTAGCGCAAACGATCTGCGACCCCAGTTCGAAATGTATCATGAGTATCCATTAGAGGGAGTCCCCCCGATGATGACACATGTTTTTGAAAACGATAAGGGTGAACGTATTGTTGCTGCAAAAGGAGCTCCCGAAGCCATTATCGAAGTATGTGAATTGACCGCTGAAAAAAGAGAGCATCTCCGAGGCTTGGTTATGACGTTTGGACAGCAGGGGTATAGGGTACTAGGAGTAGGGTATTCTAACTTTCAAGGCAATGATTTCCCGAAGCGTCAACAAGATCTTCCCTTCGTTTTTGTAGGTTTTGTTATTTTTTATGATCCACCGAAGAAAGGCATCCAAGAGGTATTCAGACAGATATATGAAGCAGGGATACAAGTCAAGATGATTACCGGAGATAATTCTAATACTGCGGGTTCAATAGCATCACAAGCGGGGATATCCAATGCATCAGCCCATATAGAAGGTCGGGAGATAGCCCAGTTGTCGGATGAGGAATTGAATCAGGAAGTCAAAGAGCGAACTATATTCGCACGGATGTATCCTGATGCCAAACTAGCTGTTATCAAAGCGCTAAAGCGTAATGGAGAGGTCGTCGCCATGCTTGGTGATGGCGTGAATGATGCACCTGCCTTAAAAGCCTCACACATAGGTGTGGCTATGGGCAATAAGGGAACCGAAATTGCCAAAGCAGCAGCAGCGGTGGTACTGGTCAACGATGATTTTTCTAAGTTGGTGTTGGCTATTGCTGCTGGCCGACGGATATACGCGAATATTAAAAAAGCAATACAGTATATTATCTCCATTCATATACCCATTATCCTCACCGTTTCGCTACCTCTTTTTTTAGGGTGGGTATTTCCACAGATTTTTACACCTATCCATGTGATTTTCTTAGAATTGGTAATGGGCCCCACCTGTTCCATCGTATACGAAAATGAACCTATGGAGCGGAACGCCATGAAACGCACGCCCAGACCCATGTCAGAAACATTCTTAAACTGGAAAGAGTTGACTATTAGTATCATTCAAGGACTTGTGATTACGATAGGTGTCTTATTCATATATCAATATTCCTATATACAAGGTGGAGATGAGCGTACTGTTCGGAGCATGGTATTTACGACGCTTGTCTTTTCAAACATCCTTTTGAGCTTTGTAAATCGCTCCTTCTATTATTCTGTGTTGGAAACAATTACATATAAAAATAGGTTGATTTATTATATAACCTTTGTCACATTGGTACTGCTTATGTTGATGCTTTATTTTGGGCCTGTTTCAAGGTTTTTCAGCATGGCCTATTTAGACGGAGTTCAGCTATTGTGGTGTGCATCCATCGCTGCAGGAAGCACATTGTGGATGGATGTGTTCAAGTGGTACAGAAGATTTAAAGATCCGCAAAAAAAATAAAGTGACATATGGAAAAATCTTTATTGAATCTTGGTTTCTAGAATGACTATTTCCTCAACAATGCCAATGCTTTGATTATTTTCAGGTCATTTTTCAAATCTTCGAAATTATCTCCGCCAAATACTTCAAAATCAGGTAATATATTTGATTTATAAACTTTTAAAGCTCTATTTACAACATAATCCGTTGATAAATTAAGACCTGAATTCTCGTTTATTCTAAAGCCTTGTACTGCTGTTGTATAATTTGCTGTTGGCTCTCCTACAATAAAAGTATTGGTTCTTCCGATAAAAGCTATGGCAGTCATTTCTCCAGCACTTGCAGTATAGCAACTCGTTAAAATAACTATGGGAATATCGGTTTTTATAAAATACTCTAAATCTTTTTTTCTGTACAATACATTACCGTCGATCAATAATTGCCCATTTTCGATTTTCCAATTTCCTGTGGATTTGTTTTGAGCATCCCTAAAACCGCCAAAAGTTAAATTATTGCCGATAAACTCTTTCAAACCAAGTAATATAGGATACATATTTCCACCTGTATTCAGTCTCAAATCAATAATCCATCCTTTGATCTTATTCGAATTTATAGTATTCACATGAGAAACTATATCGTTGGCCAAACTGTCTACTTTTTTAAAAGCAAAATCATCGTTTCCTGTAATTCTGATATATCCAATTTTTTTGTCAATTATTTTACTAAATGTTCTTTTCTCGGTTTTTATTCTGTCCTTTAGATAGGCATTGTTCATTACGTTGGGGTTGTTCCAACCGTATGTTTTTCCGTTATATTTTAAACCTCCGTGGTAATCATTAAGCTGTTTAAATACCTCTTCATATAAAGGCGCAATTTCATCTATAGCATTCAGGTGTTGGGATTTCCCATATAATTCGCTTTTAATCTTACTAAGATTCTCCTTATGAATTGAATTTGCTTCTATTAATTCAAGAGACTTGTCAATAAATAATTTTACACTGTCACTTTTAAAATTTTGAGAAAATGAACATGTTGAAATCATTAGAAGACATATTGATAAAAAATATCTAGTCATAGTTCTGTACTCAACGTTTATTAGATTTAATTTTTTTGATAACAAGGTTACAAAAATAAGCTTTTATAAACTATCCAAGAACATTAATGATTTGGCTATTGGACGCCAAAGGCTACCTCTGACTGCAACATTGGAACACCCTGTATAAAGATTATTGAAGAAATGAGACCAACCAAGGGAGCGATTATCTTCGCGAATGGGAGTATCATACTAACAGTGGAATGAGTACAAAATTACCGAATAGGAGCGCCTTAAAAAATGATGAATTTCTAAATGACTTTTTGACTTCTAAAAAGAGATCTGACAGCACATACTATATAGCAAAATCCCAATTATAGGCTCTATAGTACCCTGTAGCGATGTACTATTACTCCATATCAAGGCAGTCAAAGCAGCAAGTAGGAGGGGGGCAGCTGGATATCCTTATAATTTGACTTTTAACAATGGCACCGTTTATATTGTGGTGCCATTGCTAAATTACGTCATGACCGAATCTCTCTACGCATGAAAAGAGCATAAGATACTGCAAATAAGAGTAGCGTAAATGCGATAAGGCCACTCAATTGAGGCCATACCAGCATTAAGCTATTTCTTAGCGATATACCACTCGGTATGGCTCCGGCCATTTGTTCCATAGATACAGGCCCCAAGCTTCTGATCATCGGCATTAGAAGTGTTGTAGAGGCATCAACATAGAGTTGGCTTGGAGATATCCGTAGAACATTTAGGATTACCTCATTATAGTAAGCTATTTTATCTGCAGAAAGATAATTTGGATCAGGAATAAAAGCTTTGATTGCAATGTTGACAACCACTTGAAAGAATACCGTGAAGAATAGCCATATACCGATTGCTGTCAACGCCGAGGTGGCAGGTTGCCTGAAGCGAATGGATAACAGGACTGCAATGCTAAGCCAAAAGCCGACGTACAACACAGTCATACCGTTAAAAGCTAGTATACGGATGATTTCTTGCCATTCGATAGGAATACCACTGATGCACATAGCATAGCCTACGATGAGAAAAGTCAGGGAGAAAAATAGTACCGTGACAATCAATAAGGGCGCGAGAAATTTGGCCAAGATAAGATTGTCTCTGTACAACGGCTGGGCCATTAGACGTATTAACGAACCATTGTTATTTTCCGAGTTGATCGCATCAAATCCGAGGCTAATGCCTAAGATTGGCGCAAGAAAACTGAGGAATATATGGAACGCAGGAATGGAATCATCTGTCAATGTCAATAGCTTGAGGTAGAAAAATGAGGTACTGCTGTTATCTGTGGCTACAAATGCAGATTTAATATTGCTTAACGACGAATACATGGAAGCTATAAATGTCAATACGATTAGTATTAACAAGATGATGAATCTCCAGCTTCTAATATGTTCACTTATCTCTTTACGTAATATGACACGGAGGGGAGATCTGACTTCGTTAAGCTTGCTTTTTTCTGAAAAACGTCTTTTTAAAGACTCTTTTAGATTTTTCATTACTTACTTCTTGATTTTTTTCGTTCTTGAAATATTCGAGGTAGATTTCATCCAGCCCATAGCTCTTCTGTTGGACACCGATCAGTTCATATCCTTTTTGAACCACATATCTTACCATTTCAGCAGTTTGCTCGTGTGCGGATATCACTTCGAGTTCACTACCATTTATAATTACCTCCTGTACGCCGGACAATGATTCCATATCATTCTTTAATTGAATGGTGTCGGGAGCACTTTTTTGAAGCCGAAGCACGGTGACATAGCCGTTTTTATTAAACAATTGTTTCGATAAACTAGGGATGTCGCCATCTGCTAACAACTTGCCGTCGACAAATATCCCTACACGATCACATATCTGCTGTACATGATGGAGGTGATGTGAAGATAGGAGGATAGTCAGTTGTTGTTCTTCATTCAGCTTTTTGATAAGATCCAAAAAGTCCTTAACACCAGTAGGGTCAATCCCGAGCGTAGGTTCGTCCAGGATAATCACTTCAGGTTCTTTGATCAACACATCGGCAAGGCCTAAGCGCTGTTTCATGCCTCTGGAGAAAGTTGCTGTTTTTTGGTGCATATTGTTTTTCAGGCCAACGATATCCAGCAATTCGAAAGCCTTTTCCTCGGCTTCATTTTCAGAAAGGCCGTTTAGTCTACCGATAAAGGAAAGGTTCTCGAGCGCAGTCATATGGCCATAAAACCCTAGATTATCAGGCAAGTATCCGACTTTTTGCTTTACGGCGATAGGGTTCCGGGTGGCATCATGTCCACATACATGCGCTTGCCCCGCTGTTGGTTCGCTAAGTCCCAATAGCATAAGGATTGTCGTCGTCTTACCGGCTCCGTTTGGGCCCAAAAGGCCGTATATTTCACCCTTATTTATATCGAGGGAAAGGTTGTCTACAGCAATTTTGTTTTTATAATGCTTGGATAACCCTCTTAGCTTTATAATAGGATTATTCATATCTGTTCGATTTTCAATTGTTTTTAATCAGCTTATCGCCTACCATATTTTCGAATCAATATATAAATAAACCCAATAGCGAGAATGATCAATAACATTCCTAACCAACCGGTCAAAAGCGAAGTTTTGACCTCCATTCGGTATGCCAAAGAAGATTCGAGGTTACTGTTTTTAGCCGATACGTTGATCATATAATCACCGGCTATGGTTTTGTCCGGGACTTTAATGTTGACTTTGACATCTTTCGTCTTACCAGGTTCGAGTTTATCTATCTTATCTACTTCAAAGCTCGATTCCCATTTCGAAGGCAATTGTGTGGTCAGTTCAATATTCTCCAAAGGCATGGACCCCGTATTTTTTATTGTAAGGAATATCTCTTTCTTACTTCCAGTCGTCGTATTACCGCTTAGTACCTGGTTTTGCGTAGAGATTTCCATTTTATAGGTGCCTTTTATAACAGATTCTAGCTTGACCACCGCAGTGTCGCCTTGCGTTATAGCTTTAACCGGGATGATATGTTTTTTTATATCCGCAGTATACGATGGTGTTAGTTCTATACTAATCTCTTTACTGGTATGCGGCTCTACATTGATCGACGTTACCTGCATACCCTCGGTTTTATAGGCAACCGACCATCCTGGGGGCAAGCTAGATTGTAGCTCATATATTTTTTCCTGTCCACTGGGGTTAGTGATAGAACCACTGTATCGGAATACCTCTGTAGAAGGGGCCTCCAGATTGATCAATCTCACTTTAAAATTTGGACTTAAAGCATTGTTGGCTTCCTGAGCCGCTACATTTTGGACTGCGAGTGATGCAGAGATACATGCGAGAATTAAAGCGTTTGATACGATTCTCGACTTCAGATGTTCGGTAAAAATGAATCCTTTAAACATGATGTAATAACTAACAATTATATATTAATAGCTTTTAGAAAATGTCTTGAATAAAATTGTACCTTATTAGGTCTAGAATCCAAAATTAGCTTTTGTAGATATTTGCGTCAAGTATAATTTTAAAAAATTAAATCTTCTTGCTTTTTTTAAAAAATATAATGTTTAAAAATGAAAGGTAAAATAGAAATAGATGCGCTTCCCATAGCAGTTCCTTCTTACCCAATCCCATAAAGCGGAAAGGAAGGGAAACAATTTTGTTTTTATCAATATACTGGCTTTCGATTTTTCCTTGAGTTTGTCCATTACCACGGTAGTATGACAACAAGAGATTGAACTCATCAAAAAGCCTATTCTTAGCCGTCTTGGACTTTATATCAATCGAAATTCTCTGGATATACATACGCTACGATCCCACAACTATCGAAGCTATCAGCCCCGATAGGGTTGCCAGTAGGGTAGTGGCTTTAATAGCCCGGGAATGGGTGTTCGAAAATAGGATGGCCAATATGCCCAGCAACGGCGACAGGAAAAAAGCTACATGCAATGCACCTTCGTCTCCCTCTTTATTATTTGATATTCTCATGATCCAATGATTTCTATTGTACAAACGTAATTTCCAGATCCAAATTTACATAAATCCAACTTCACAAACGAAGCTTCCTCATCCGCTTCTGTATTACATCCTTACTTATTTCTATTTAGAATACTAATGATAAACATTTTTACAGTTTCCATCTCATCTGATTTACTCGTAGCTACAAATAAAGTAAGTGCCGCCAATGCTTCGTTGCTGATGGCAGGCTGTCCATTAGCGGAAAACAGAAGATTGTTTTTATCCAGAAAATAAAGAAAACAAGCCGCTGCAATACGCTTATTGCCGTCAACAAATGAGTGGTTTTTTACAACAAGGTACAGTAGCATCGCGGCTTTTTCTTCAACAGTAGGGTACAACTCCTCGCTGTCAAAAGTCTGTTGAATCTGATTTACGGAGCTTTCAAAGCTTTTGTCTTTAGGCTTGGCAAATACATCAGAATCAAAATCCGATTTCATTCCATGTATGACATGGAGATATTCATTGATAGAAGGATAAGCGGTGTCTTTTAGCGTTATTCCCTTAATGTCCAGTTGTTCATGATCATAGTCGTCCAATAGCTGAAGGCCACTAGCGAAGATCTCCAATGCTTCTCTATCTTCAGTAGATGCCTGTTGAGCTATAGCTCGGCTTAATATTTTGATGCCTGTCTTCAGATATTCCACCTGTTGGTTTTTTTCAGCAAGACGCTTTTCGTTAATAGCATACCCCTGCACCAGATAATCTTTCAAACGCTGAGTAGCCCATTGCCGAAACTGCGTACCTCTTTTCGATTTCACTCTGTAACCGACGGAAATTATAACGTCTAAGTTATAGTATTCTACGTCTCTTTCTACTGTTCTTGTGCCCTCTTTTTGAACTGTCGCAAATTTTGCGACAGTTGAATTCTCTTCCAATTCCCCATCATTGAAAATAGTATTGATATGTTTACCTATAGTCTTGACATCACGGTCAAATAACAAAGCCATTTGATGTCGGTTTAACCAGACTGTATCGCCTTGAAGTGTTACCTGGACTTCAATCTCAGCATCAGAGGATTTGTATATTTCTATCTCATTAAGTTTATCAAATTCCATCATAATAAATGTTTCAAAAGGTTAATAATTAGGTTCAAATATGTAACTTACACTAAGTTAATAGAAAAAGCTGAAAACTAAAAATTTTAGCAAAAAGAAGTGTTGCCTTGATCTCCACTTTTCCCTTCCAGTCAAAGACGGAGCCAATATCTTGAAGTAGAGGCAGTCGATCCCCCGCCATATTGAGCGTAATCGAACCGACCGAAGGGAGCTCATCTAAGATAAATATCTCACGGCTTATTACAGCATCTTACGATGTCTCGTGCAGATATCGATAAGTTGTTGTGGAATAAACTGCCATATTGGATGACGGGTGAACAGAGAAAAAGAAAAGTAAACAATTTAATAACAGGACTTAAAAGGAATAATAAGATTATTAACAATGGAACTTTCAAGTTCTTGAAAAATAAGAGTTAGTAGTACGATTAGTAGAAGAGTTAGATGTTTCGTTTGTTCAACAGTTGAGTGAAATGGTCGATATCAACCGACAATCATCACATTTGAAGTCATATAGATTATACAAGGGAGCTTTTAAACTCCACTTCTGGTTACAGCATGATATAAAAATCAGATTTTTCGCAATTACAAGCCTCTTTGGAAAAAGCTCAGCATGGGACACACGCGAAATGCGCGCGCCAGCTCGGGGTAATTGTATGTTTTTTATTTATTTTCAATTTTAAGTTGTATCGATTGCAAAGTTAGCTGATTCTTTGAATGCCAAGTATGGACAATCGTAATGTCTAGTTTAGATACGCCAATTTAGGGGAGGAGTGAAAAAGTACTTCACTAGGAACTATTTTTAGCTTATAATAATACTTCGTATCCTGTTGTATTATACAAAGCAGATAAGTCTATCCAATTACAATAGTAAACCAGAGACCTTTATAAAGCTTTTTCATTTCTTTTTTTATGACTATATTTCAAAAAAATAACTTCATTTAGGAAGTTTAACTAACAGGCCAATGATTTCTAAATTATTTCTTTTTTCTATAATATTGATGAGCGCCGGATTTCAATCAATGGCTCAAGATTTTCAGTCCAGTTCAATTTGGGAAGGTAAATTGGGCAGTATACGATTGATATTGAAGGTGTCGAAAGATAACGTCGAGAAAGAGTATACCGCTGTTTTTGACAGCCCAGACCAAGGGGCGATGGGCCTAAAAGTGTCGGATTTAAAAATTACAAAAGATAGTTTAACAGCCTTTTCGTCTGTTATCGGTGGAGGTTATTATGGTGCTTTTAATGAGGACCATACCCTATTGACCGGAGAATGGAGACAAGGAGGAGCAATGCCTATGGTATTGAAAAGGGTAGAAAAAGAGACGGAGATAAAAAGACCACAAACACCGAAAGAGCCTTTTCCTTATACAGAGAAAAAAGTCGTTTACCATAATCAAGACAAGTCTATTCAATACGGCGGAACGTTGACAATCCCGGATACAAATGCGCGTGTACCAGCCGTAATTTTGATTAGCGGAAGTGGGCAGCAGGATCGGGATGAGACATTGTTTAATCATAAGCCTTTCTGGGTTATAGCCGATTATTTTAGTCGCAATGGTATTGCAGTTTTACGAGTCGACGACCGGGGAATAGGACAATCAACGGGCGATGTGCTGGGAGCTACCTCGGAAGATTTTGCAGCGGACGTTTTGGTAAGTTTAGATTTCTTAAAGAAACAGAAGGAGATTGATATAACCAAGATGGGCTTGGTAGGGCACAGCGAGGGGGGAATAATCGCACCCATTGCAGCAACTAAATCGAATGATGTCGCTTTTGTTATAAGCTTGGCAGGACCTGGGATTTCCGGAATGGACATCTTGCAGCGGCAGATGAAATATGGTAATAATCAGCTGGGACTGACAGCGGAGGAAGTTGTTCGGTCTGATTCATTTATCAAAATGCTGTTAGGACTTGCTGCAGATTATCCCGATAATGAAGAGCTCAAGCCAATTTTTGCAAAAAAGATGCAATCTTGGTTAGACGAACAGCCTGTTGAGTTTTTAGAGAAAATGGGCTTTAAGGGAGAAGATGCAAATAGTAATATTGACAAGATGGCTGGTCGTTTTTTCTTGCCTTGGATGCGCTATTTTTTGAAATATGATCCAGCGCCTATTATCGAACAGCTGCGAATACCAGTTTTAGCTTTGAACGGCGAGCTAGATGTGCAAGTAAGTGCTTCGGAAAATTTAGCGGGATTTGAACAATCCTTGAACAGAGGAGGAAACAAGAATTTCAAAGTGATGTCATTCCCTAATTTAAATCACCTTTTTCAAACCGCAGAGACCGGTGCTGCTTTTGAGTACGCTACCATTGAAGAAACATTCTCTCCTGAGGTGCTAGATGTTATGCTCTTTTGGATAAGAAGTTTATAAATGCCACATTGTGTGTGGTTATTCATTGCTTTTTACCATAGTAGAGAGATTAATGATTTAACCTCGTTCTTTACTCAACTCCTCAATGATCAGGTAGAGGTAGAATATTATTAAATCTGCTAATCACTTTAAATAGAATACCTCGTTGTTTTCGCAATTTCGGGACGCAGCGAATGGCGGTTGAGCATGTCGTGATAGTTCACGTTTTAGTCTCGTTGTATCCTGTTGTATTATAGTGGTATAAGTGTTATATTTTTAGTATTCATAAATGAATCCGCACCTAGCGGGATTATAATTGGTTAAACAGATACTCTGCGTCCTCGAGGACTTTTTGTAAAATGTGTATCTTCTTTCATTGTTAGCGCCCTTTGGTTTCCTAACCTAGGAAGGCATCATTATGAATATACCGTCCGTATGCCTAATTATCGGAATTGTATGCACACGAGCTGCAAACGTGCGTCAACGAATGGAGATTAGAGTTAACCTAGTTTAACATATGCTATCGCATGATATAATCATCAAAGCCTTATATTTAGATGATGAGTGTGCGTTATTAAGTATTGAAAACGCCTATATTACAATAGTCCCACGTCCAAATGATAAGATTTTTATTTTTAGCACGCAACATTATAAACACAATTGTTTCAACCGCTACCCTAATAATAATGACCATCTTTAGTGAAGTTGTAGCTCAGGAAATCAAAAGTCATAGCGGTATTGTTTTATCTTCCGATACAACACACATATTGAAGGATATCCAGATTAGAAACCTCCGTAGCGGGAAATATGCAAAATCAGATTCAAATGGACGTTATATAATCCCGTATACACTCGGTGATACTATCCAATTTGAACACCAAGATTGGGAACGCACATTATTCGTTGGACAAAAACTTGATGATTCTGTATTTCTATCAAAAAAGAGTGTTCTGCTGGATGAAGTACTAATCACCGCTAGTAGGACAAATAAGACGCTACGCAACCTCCAAACACTGGAGACAGACTTGAACAGCAAAAATGGCATTTATTACCAAGGTCGCCCCCCTCTAGCACTGCTCAATCCGTTTGGAGGAAAGCCCATTACATTTTTTTACGAGCTGTTAAGTAAGGGTGGGAGACAAGCACGAAAATTGAAAAGCACTATCGAAAGCGAACGTGAGCGAAATGAGGTTGACAAAATTTTTAATTCACGTACCATAAAAGAAGTCATTTGTATAGACGAAAAAGAACTAGAAAGATTTATTGAACAATTCAGACCAACTCTTGAGGAGGTCCATAATTGGACTGACTATGATTTTCAAGTGTACGTTAAAAAAAGCTTTGAATCCTTTACTACCGAATAGAGTTTCGAGATTTCAACGTTGGCCTGGGAGTTTGCCGAAGTTTTTCCCGATTTATCGATGAGCAAAGGGCCAGTGGCAAGTATAGCTTTGCTATTGAAGGGCTTCACGATCAATTGGGCGTCTCTGAAAACGCTCTAAAGAAATCATTACAGCGACTTAAAAATCAAGGATCGGTAGTTATATGTAACCGAAGTTGCCGACCAGATAGGCTATAAGCATCCTCAACATTTTGTCGCCGCTTTTAACCGTAAGTTCGGTATCTTGCCTAGTGAGTTAAAGTAATAGTAGCTGATTAAGATGGCACTTTAATTCGAATCTTTCCTAAAAAGTCCGAAAATCAGGACAACGGAATAAGCAAACATTAGCCACGAACCAAAAGTCGCCCCGTCTTTTTCCGGAAGATTAGGGAAGATAGAGGAAAAAAATTGTATACATACCGTATCTAAAAGCATTCCGGGTAAAATCATAATGGAGGCTGATTGGATTGCCTCAGATTTACCCAGTTTATATTTATTGAAAGTCCAAGTTGCAACAGAACCCAAGAACGGGATCAAGACCAAATAGAGTAATGTTAATATCAATGCATTCTCGGTGAAAAAAAAATACTGCCCCCCGGTTCTGAACAGTATTGTTGCTAAGAGCCAAATAGCAAATCCAATTGTTAAGCTAAAATATTTGTAATTCATAGTCAGTATTTTTGTCAT
Organism: Sphingobacteriaceae bacterium DW12; assembly: GCA_000783305.1. Taxonomy (GTDB): domain Bacteria; phylum Bacteroidota; class Bacteroidia; order Sphingobacteriales; family Sphingobacteriaceae; genus Sphingobacterium. The sequence goes on from JROE01000027.1 coordinate 14,281, forward strand.
ATTATCAAAGCAGTATAAGGGTCACAGACCGGCGTCAAACGGAT
>JROE01000028.1 GCA_000783305.1 Sphingobacteriaceae bacterium DW12
TTTGGAAACCTTTTCTTTTTTATCCATCAAGCCTTGTCAATTCTTTTATCATATGTGCATTTCTGCTTATAATAGCGAGGCCATTAATTCACGCAAAGACGAATACGAGCCTGCATTAAATTATATTATGCATAAGGTATTCTGTAAACATAATACAGGTATTATGTAACTACTATGTAGGTATGATATATATAATTCATAGCTACATATCATATACATTATCATTACCTTATTTATACAAGATAGTAACACAATACATTCTTACCCAGTAGCTACTTGGAAAAATCCTCAACCATAAATTGGAGGTTGGACTGCTAGGAACATCAACTTCGTATCTGTGAGCGGCATGGGCTATCTCGATTATGGTTCGATTAACAGGCTCTACAGAATCCGTTTACAGGAACTCTTGAATTGTATTTAAAGAAAAAAAGCTGCCTCAATAAATTGAGGCAGCTTCTTCATGATTGTTGTCCGAGAAAGCAATCTGGGACCAAAAGAATGCTATTTAACAAAAGCTTCTGTTACAGCTTTCCCTCTCCAAGCCTGAGGTTCGTCCAATCCCAATATAGCAGCCAGAGTAGCCGCAGTATCATAGGTAATGATTGTGTTCTTTAACTCTGTATTTTTCTTAATGCCAGGTCCACTCATTATCCAAGGCACCTGTACTTCATCCAACGATTTGCCCCCATGTCCTTTATCTATCCCACCGTGGTCTGCTGTCACCATTATAATTGTTTGATCGGCAATGCCTGCTTCTTTAACAGCAGCTATGATTTTTCCAATTCTGGCATCTACTTGTTTCAATACTTCATAGTATGCTGGTGTCTTATGTCCTTGACTATGTCCGGTATGGTCAGGCTCATCAAAATGGATAAATGTAAATAGTGGCTTATTTTTCAAAATGACATCAACTGCTTTCTCCACGCAAACATCTTCCTTATCTTCCGCAGAGAAGACATGTGTAATGGCATCCTTCTCTATCAAATAACCTATTCCTGGCCAACTGTATACCGCGGCTGTTACCGCATTCGGTTTTTGATCTCTTATCACACTAAAAATAGAAGGGAACTTATTGTACTTATCATGCTTTATGATTGAAGGAATCTCAGGCTCTTTACTTCCCCACTCGGTGTAACCGTGCATAGTAGGTGAAGCACCCATCAACATGGAGGCCCAATTTACTGCGCTTGAAGATGGCAGAACCGATCTCGCCTTCAGACTCCAGGCACCACTCGCCATGAGCTGCTTTACATTCGGCATATCAGCTTGTGGCAAAGCGTATCCCCCCAAACCATCACATCCAATTACCACAATATGCTTCACTTTTTTGAATTGCGCTGTAGCACTTAATGTACACATAAGCACTAACAATAGTTGTATTGATATTTTTTTCATATTCATACTATAATCTTTTTATTTAATTATCCACATGACACCATTTTGCGTATCCGCTCCATTATATTGTCTAGCGATTGCTTCTTTTATATTTTTCTCGTTAACTGTATATTCAGAGGTTGGGTATGCCCATCTCGTTGGTATACTGTTGTTGTTCGCATTTGAAGGTCCAATATCAAAGGTCGGCGTCCCAGTTCTTCTAAATTGATAATATGCTTGCAATCCCGAATTCTGGAAAAAAGCGATATATTTTTGATTCAGAATCTGTTTCATTCCATCGTTGTTATTTCCTTTATAAGGATTTTGAGTTACAAAGTTCTCCATATCTTCATCTTTTACACCATAAAACTCCATCGACCTTCTTATTCCGATCCGGTAATGTTCCCCAGCATTGCCTGTTACCCAACCTCTATTGATACCTTCCGCAATAGTCAAATGAGTCTCGTAGGCACCCAATTGTACACAGGGAATACCTGCTGGAGAAATCATCCAGTAATCAAAATTAATCATTGACAGTTTGCCATCCACGGCCTGTTCTTGGAGACTCGATTGTAGATCGCCTGTCTTCCCCCCTTTATAAGACGTGAATTTTTTGGCATAATCAACGTCACCCGTATTTTTAGCTGAGTCTGTAGGCCAAGCAACGATCATCAGCCTAGGGTCTTTTGTATTTTTAGTGATATCCACATAAGTCGATGCCAATGTGTTCCTATTGTCCGTTTTTATCACCACACCATCGGCGGGCCACAGTGGATTGTTATTTGATCGGTTATTGGCATTGTACACCAATTGAAAATTATCCGTATTCTCTAGCACCAATGGATATTGAGTCGGGTTATTGACAATTTGTGCAAATTGCTGTTTGATATTCAATTCGGGAGTGTCGTCAGCCCGTTTACTCAATGAAATGAGTACCCTAAGTTTTAAGGAATTAACCAGCTTCTGCCACTTCAACAAATTTCCACCATAGTAAAAGTCACCATCGACTGTTATTCCCTCGGCAACCAAAGGCGCCAACAAATTATTTGCCTCCTCTAGCAATTGCAAAATTTGTTGATAAACTTGTTTTTGATCATCGTATTTAGGCGTAAAAACTCCATCACTAGCACCCCGCAAAGCCTCACTCATAGGAATATCACCAAATCTTTCTGTTAGTCTGGTAAAGAAGTAAGCTCTAAAAAATTTGGCCAAAGCGAGATATGAAGCTCCCACTGTACCTGCTTTTTCCGCTTCTATCTCCATTCTGACTACATTCCGCAATTGGTCAAACTCACTAAAAGCCCCAGTAGTCCAATTGTATGTCTGCCCACCATAGTATTCAAAATTGAGCACCATATACTGGTTATGTCGCTGATCAATTGTCCACGGTGCATCCGAGCTATTCAACAGCAATCCGGTCATTATCAATTGCGGTTTAGCGTTGGTTATAGCGGCTGAATCCTGCTGTAACATATCTATCTTTTTACAGGAAGATAGTACAACTACAAGGATTAGCGATAATATTATTTTCAAATTTTTCATCTAATTATTTTTGATTGTTGATGAGTGCTCGTGCAAATAACATCTATTATTCATGACAATACTATTTACATCTCGATTTTATGATTTGATCTAAAAGGTAGCATTAATATTCAAACCAAAGCTTTTAACGGACGGGGTCTGAAAACTCGCTTCTCCGATAAACTGGTCAAGATCCATGTTCTTCGTTCCCTTCCCTGTAAAGTATAGCAGATTGCGTCCTACTAGCGACACACCTGCGGATTTAAATATTTTAGATTCCGCTAATATAGATTTAGGAAAGTTATAGCTCAAGATTATCTCCCTCAGTTTGACGAACGTTCGACTATGCGCGAGCATATCTCCCGACCTGTAATAGTCGCGTGCCCAAGTCTGCCACAAGACGGGGACATCATTTGGCGCAAACTGCCGTGTATCCGAAGTTACGTTTCCATCTTGATCTGTATTCAGTTGCCCACTCACAACCTTCAATCCGTCGCTCATAACAGAGCCTTTCCAACTGCTATTATCGCTATTTTGCCAGTCTAAATCTCTATACGCATTGGCCGAACCCACAGCTGTTCCGGAGTTCCATTGAAAATTATCGACATAGTTACTAATCAATCCACCGAAACGTCCATCAAATTGGAAACTCAATCCGAAGTCTTTATATTTAAAACTGTTGTTCAAACTGAGGACAAAATCATTATCACTATACCCAATCTTAGTTTCGTAAGGATTATATGCAGGGAGACCATTAGTCCCGACTATCATCTTTCCTTGATTATCACGTTGAAAATCCCTTATAAAATAACCATCTGCACGGTCGCCAAGCTTCGTCATGCCATCCCGTTGGAGAATACCATCAATTTCGCTCAAACGCCTATGATTGGTTGACCAATTTGCGACTACATTCCATACAAAGTCTGTTGTGCGAATGGGTGTTCCATCCAACGTAATTTCAAATCCCTTCCGGATGTAGGTATACGCATTTTTTTGGATACCACTTACTCCGGAGCTGGATGATACATCGACATCCACAATGCCGGGTCCCTCTATATTCCTAAAATAAGCCGCGTCCACCCCAATCCGCCCATTCCATAATCTGGTCTCTATCCCTGTCTCAAATGTCTTAACGCGTGAGGGTAAGATTTCATTATTATACAGCACATTGCTATAGTCCAGACCTACTTTATTATCCCACCTCGTATCGTAGGCACTATATTCTGGAAAGAGCTTGTAGATGTTATAAGGATCATCCTCGGATACCAGATCACTGGCTACGTTAGCATACGAGCCTCTTAACTTCAATAACGAGAAAACGCTAGGCAATTCTATCATCTCGGATAACACGGTACTTAAAGAAGCTGATGGGTAAAAATAAGTATTCTTGGCCTTGGGCATAGTGGACGAACGATCAAATCGACCGGTTAGATTGAGGAAAAGGTAGTTATTATAGTCAAAATCCGTAAATCCGTACACACTGCCCACTTGACGCATCGCTTTGTCATTCTTGGGCTGATATTGTTCCACTGAGTTTGATAAATCATACACCCCGGGCACAATCAAACCTCCTTTTGTACTGCCATATAACGAATTGACGCTTACCGTTCTTAGATTACCAAACACAGACCCCTTAAATCCGAAATCTCCAAATTTATCTTGATAGCTCAATGACGCCTCTGTATTATTTTCCCAAAAATCATCCACAGTCTCTTCATATCCACCGACCCTCCTTGGCTCATAAAAATCTGCAGATAGTGGATACTTGACTGTCCGTGTCCGATTCCAGCTGCTGACATTTGTTCGGATATTAAAAGTCAATGCATTATTGATTTTATAGTTCATTTGAAGGTGGCCAAATACATCCCGCTTGTGATAGCTTCTTAAATTTTCATAAGCCACCAACCAGGGATTATTGTAAATCGTATATTCCCGATTATACTGTTGAATACCTTCTTTACCTGGTTGCCAATAATTACGCAAATCATTCACATCATAATCCGCTCCACCCCACACTTGCATCAAGTAGATGTAGTTCATGGGCCCATATCCCAGATTGGGATAATTTGGTGTATATTGTTTATTATAATTTACATTGGCTTCGAATCTGATTTTCTGTCCAACATTGAGTCCCCCAGATATATTGAAGTTGGTACTTCCCAATTTGGTATTAGGTACCTGACCGCGTTGATAATTCTGGGAAATAGACATCCTGACTTCTCCGACTTCACTACTTGTGGATATCGCTAGATTGTTAGTAGTCAAAAAACCATTTCTCAAAAAGTTGGTCAAATTGTCCTTACCTCTCGCCAACCAAGGGAGCGGGACAAGCTTTCCTGTGTTCTCGTCAACAGGGCTATTGTATTGAGTAATGGGTTGCCCTTCAAATTTAGGGCCCCAGATGTTGTAATCATTATCGTGGACACCCCCGCCCCATCCGTCTACGAAGGCGTACTTAAAGTTGTCACCAGGGCCATATTCGGTTTGGGCCTTAGGTATGGCATTGAATCCCGTCTGTAACTGACTACTGGAATTGAACTCAATAGCAAATCCCCTACCGGCGCTACTTCCCTTCTTGGTCGTAATGACCAAAGCACCGTTAATACCACGTTGGCCATACAATGCTGCTGCATTGGCACCTTTCAGTACCGAGTACGAGGCAATATCATCCGGACTTAGGTTCCAGGAATCTGAGCTTACCGGCACCCCATCTATCACAATCAACACCCCACTACGGCCACGAAGGTAAATTCCTGGATCACCAAATAGATTACTTGATGGCGTAATGGTCAGACCAGCGACTTTTCCGGTAAGAGCAGCTATTCCATTGGGCTCACGGGCTTTCACCAAATCTTCGCCCTTCACCTCTTGCACGGCATAGCCAAGCGCTTTCTTTTCCTTTTTGATACCCAAGGCCGTGACCACGATCTCTTCTAGGTTTTTGATCTGTTCATTCAGCACCACATTCAACATCGTGTTGCTACCTACAACGATTTCCTTCCTCTCATATCCAACAATTGAAAAAACAAGTGTGGCATTGAGTGCAACTTCCAATTTAAAAAAACCATTGGTGTCCGTGGCTCCTCCATGAGACTCGCCCTTTACCGATACACTCACACCAGATAGAGGTTCACCTTTGCTATTGGTAACCACTCCCGATATTCCCTTCTTTTGGGGCATCATCTCTATGGGCTCAACACTTGAGTCCTCGCTCTTCTCGATAATCACTCGGTTTCCCCTGATAACGTAGGATAATGACTGTCCAGCTAGAGTTTTCTCCAAAAACCTATCGATAGACACATTATGGAATTCGAGCGATACCGGCTTAGTATGACGAACATCCTCTTCGAGATACAAAAAATGAAACCCTGACGTCTTACTTATTTGACTGAATACTTCTTTCAGGCTCTTGTTCTTTACATGTATCGACACGTTCTGACCAAATACGTGCGCACTTACTTGTGACATCGAAAGGATAGAGGTTAATAAAATCAGCTTTAACATAAACAGGAACTTTAATAGTTCATTACCGCACCAAAATGGATATGCGCGAATATTTTTATACATTTGCATTAGGTTTAATGGTTTAAGATTTAGAGACTTAATAGATTTACGCCTATGCACATTCTGTGCATTTTTTAACCAGAAGTGTTGATCGCACTTCTGGTTATACTTCAAGCGCAATAATCGGGTATTAATAGATTACTTGCACCTCCTTTCCTTTTCTAATAAATTTGGCACCACTCAATATTTCAAGATCTTTGAGCAAGTCATCCAAGGATGCCGTATTTGGGAAGGTCCCCCCTATACGTTTGTTAGGTGGTGATACGGGGGCCGTCACCGTAATGTTGTACCATCTTGCGACATGCTTCATGACCGAGACCATATCCATATTGTTAAAGACAAAATAACCATCTTTCCAAGCCAATACCTGTTCTGCATCGACTAATTTCATTTCAACTGCACGCGTGTTGCTATCCGCTACTATTTCATATCCCGGTTGGAGTGGATACTGGCGATCATCCATGCTAAATTCTACTCGACCTTCAAACAAAGATGTGACAATACGTGGCTCCGAGTTATATGCCGACACATTGAATTTTGTTCCTAACACCTTTATTTCAGCCCTCTTGGCTATTACTTTAAACGGTTTAATACGATTTGATACAACTTCGAAATACGCCTCCCCATCCAAGAAAACTGTCCGATTTGTAGATTCGAATCGTGTTGGAAATGTCAGTATGCTACCAGCATTCAACCGGACTTTGGTGCCATCCATAAGTATGACTGAATATTGTTGTTGGCTAGGTATTCTTAAGGTATTTAAGGACATCACGCTCTGCCCCACATCTTCTATGTCTTCAGTTACTTGCCGGAGGTCCAGTACCTCATCTTTATCGGTTAGCACTTCTACTTTTCCATCTACATGTGTTAAGGTAACCTCATGATGATATTCCTCTACCGCCTGAGCAATTATTAATTTTTCAAGTCTATTTTCAGCGTCTTGAAAATAAAAAAAAGTGCCTATTCCAATTAAAAAAATCAAAGATGCGGCAATACCTCTCCAGTAGTGCACATTCTTTCTAACACGTTGCGCATCGCAGTCTATTTGATTAAAAATGTGCTCCTGCATTCTCCTTCTTGTCAGCTCCTTATGCATCTCACTTTTCCACTTCCACCCCTTAGCAATAGGATTTTTTAAGACAAGCCTCTCTATCATTCGTCTTTCTTCCATGGAACACTCTTCCGCTGCATAGCGGTTCAATACATCTTTAAAATCTTTTGGATTCATTTATGATCGATTATTGCAGGTTATTATAGACAAGAGACTTCAGGGATTACAAAGTAGTATACACTTTTTCAATAAAATCATAATCAACTGAAAATCAGCAATAAAAAAAATCAAGAACAGATATCAAATATCACAAATAACATGAGATAGGGTGTATATTCTTCGTCCACTTTCATCCTCAGGAGTTTCAAGGCATTGTGGATTTGCTTTTTTACGGTCTTATCCGATATATTTAGTTTTTCTGAAATCTCTCGATAAGACAGGTGCTGTTTTCGACTAAGGAGGAAGACTTCCCGCATCTTCTCAGGCATACGCTGTATCTCGGATTCCAACAGTTCTCCCAATTCTTTACTATCCAACAACTGGTCAATAGCTTGATACTTTTCTGTATAATGCTGTGCATAAGAATCCATCACATCCACCTGCATCAATTTAATCCGAAGCTGCCTAAATGCCAGGTTTCGCGCAATGATATAGAGGTACGCTTTGATAGATTTGAGCTTAGGAATCTCTCGTCTTACTTCCCATAAGGTCAAAAAAGCCTCCTGGACCACATCACAGGCCTCATCTTCATTTGGCAATATCCTAATGACGTACCGCAATAGGTTTTCCCAATATTGCCCATAGACCTGGGAAAATCCTTCCCTCTCATCCGTACGTATCATGGATATCAATTCAGAATTACCGATTGGAGTCATGGAGCGTGGTATTGGTTATATGGTTTAATCCCTGCAATCTTACAAAATATTCACTGTTTTTTCAAATTAGTGCATTTGGAATACATAAATGAGAAAATCTTGGAGTTAGATAGGGAATACTGAACCCCTTAGATACAGCCGTGGAAAAAGAATATAATTAAAATTTCATTTTCTGGATTCTGATTGCATTCAAAATGGCAATCAGGGACACGCCCACATCTGCAAACACCGCTTCCCACATGGTGGCTAGACCACCGGCCCCCAATATCAACACGACACCTTTCACGACAAATGCCAAGGTGATATTTTGCCAGACCACACGTTTAGTCTGTTTACCAATTTGAATAGCGAGCGGGATTTTAGACGGTTTGTCATCCTGGATCACCACGTCTGCAGTTTCAATCGTCGCGTCACTCCCCAATCCACCCATTGCAATACCGACATCACTGAGAGCCACCACAGGTGCATCGTTCACGCCATCACCTACAAAGGCTACTGTCATATTTCGGGCTTTTATCTCTTTCAGCCTGTTAACCTTATCTTCGGGTAGTAAGTCACCATAAGCCTGATCTATCCCCAATTGTTCGGCTACATACCTTACCACAGTACTTTTGTCTCCACTCAGCATTGTGGCCTTTACTTGAAGTTTGTGCAACTGCTCTATTGTATACTTCGCGTCTCCTTTGATACGATCTGCTATCGTAATATACCCCACAAACTTGCCCTCATACGCTACAGCAATCGTCGTGTAGACGATAGATGCCGGATCCACATCATACTTCACTTGAAATTTATCCAACAACTTGAAATTGCCCACTAACAATTCCTTACCCTTTACCAGTGCACGCAGTCCGTGTCCTGCTATTTCCTCGATATCGTCCATTTCCAGTGTATTATCCACTGTGCCAACATATTGATGAATGGCAGTTGCTACCGGATGCGTACTGTTGCCTTCCAAAGCATTGACCATCTTCAAGATCTCCTCTTTATCAAATTCAGGTTTGAAGTTGACATCCTGTACGCTGAACACTCCTTCGGTCATCGTACCAGTTTTGTCCATGACCACATGCTGGATGTTAGCCAGTGCGTCCAAGAAATTACTGCCTTTAAATAAAATTCCATTTCGACTTGCGGCTCCTATCCCTCCAAAATATCCTAGCGGAATAGATATCACCAAAGCACACGGACAAGAAATCACCAAAAATACCAATGCCCGATATAACCATTCACTAAAACTGTAGTCCTGCACAAAAAAATAGGGCAACAAACAGATTCCAATCGCCAGAAACACGACAATTGGCGTATATACTTTTGCAAACTTACGGATAAAGAGTTCTGTAGGTGCTTTTTGAGTGGTCGCATTTTGCACCAACTCTAGGATTTTACTAAGTTTACTATCCGTATAGGCTGCAGTTACACTCACCAAACTTACCGTATTCAGATTAATCATCCCAGCCAATACCACTTCCCCTTTCTCTTTACTATCAGGCTTACTTTCTCCTGTCAAAGCCGCGGTATTGAACGATGCCTTTTCAGAGAGCAGCTCACCATCGAGTCCAAGTTTCTCCCCCGGCTTTAGCTGGATTACAGCCCCTATTTGTGCAGTCTCGGCTTTAATTGTACGCGGTTGGCCATCCACCAACACCGTTACTTCATCCGGTCGTTGATCCAGCAACGCTTTGATATTGCTTTTTGCCCTCGATACCGCCAAAGTTTGAAAAACCTCGCCCACCGCATAAAACAGCATCACCGCAACGCCTTCAGGATATTCACCAATGGCAAATGCACCAATTGTCGCAATCCCCATCAAGAAGAATTCGGAGAATACCTCTCCTTTACCCACGCTGACAACAGCATCTTTTATTACTGGAAATCCTACCGGTATATATGCGACAATATACCACAATGTACGTAACCATCCCGTAAACCAATCCTGTGCAATCCAATTATCCAACGCAATGGCCGACATCAAGAGTATAAACGAAAGGATTGCAGGCGAAAATAACTTCACCATCCCTCCTTCTAGATTTGAATGATCATGTCCATCATCACTATGTCCAGCATGGTCATGTTCACCATTCTCAACAGTCCCCTTTAGCAAGCTTTTGGCGCCAGCGTCCACGTATACCCTTGTAGTTTGTCCACAGCACCCATCGTCGGCAGTGCTATATGTATGCTTGTGTTTTGTGCTCATATCTTAATTGTTTATCGACATTTAAGTATTTCTTACCTTTACAAAATTACCTCATACATGAATGCAATGCTATTGCATAGTTTGATCTAAACAGTTCTCACATATACCCTTGGCAAATAGCCGCACTTCATCAATCCGCAAAGTTGCTTGAGAAGGTTTCTGAAAATTAATATCCGTTCGACAGGTTGTCTGCTTGCAAATCCTGCAGTAGAAATGCAAATGCCAATCTTTATGTGTATCTTCATTACAATCATCACTACATAGCCGATACTTACTGGTACTATTCTCTTGTATGCTATGCACGATTCCTTTTTCCTCAAAAGTCTTGAGTGTACGATATATCGTAATTCGATCTGCCGGATAAAAATGATTTTCGATTTCGGATAGCGACCGAGCAACATCCTGAGAAGCCAAAAAATCATATACCAATATCCGCATACTGGTCGGCTTCGTATTCTTCTCTCGCAACTTATTCTCTATTTCGTCGTTCATGTCGATTCTCAATTTCAAAATATATCTCGTCTCAGGATTACATAAATCTACGAATTTTTTAATCTTTCGGACCACCAGCTAAGATTCCAGGTTATTTAGCACTTGATGATGACATCAACACGACCCCTATACTGTTCACCAGTAGAGACAACATCAACCTTGCCCATTACCAGTCGCAATGGTCTCTTGGAAAATGGATACTAAAAAAAATGAAAATAAATTTGTCTTA
>JROE01000029.1 GCA_000783305.1 Sphingobacteriaceae bacterium DW12
CAAACTTTCAAACAAAGTTTTTTTTAAAAAACAGATAAACCACTGATTCATTGGAAGCTCAATTTAAATCAAACGGGGATGCGCTATATCTAATGGTCAATAAAAAAATAAAACCAACATATAAAAGACCAATTTGTAGAATTAATATCATCAATCAAAAACAAGCATCAAAAAGCGAAATAACAAATAAGAAAAAAGTCACATGATTATTCCAATGGTATAATCCTATACCACAATCGCTGTTCTTCGAAAAAGACACACTTATTAGATATCTCTTATTTTTTATAAAAATTCAAAAATAATTTTCACTAAAGAAATAATGAAAGCCTATGACAACCACATTCCTGCAAACTCCACCGTATTGACACTCTTAAAGCGAATGCAGGACACAATCCAATTTAATAATGATTGGGGATACTCTCATCACCCTTATGGAAGGTCTAAAAGGGAATAATAGCTGAAATGTTAAGGCATGTTCAAAATTCATCTAATAATTTCTTTATGTTTCTTTTTGGCTGCGACTTCGTTATATTTTTTAAGATAGAAGCGCTGCTATCTCAAAAAACCAAGCCTCGTCTCGATCAAAACATAGTGTATAAAAAATTTCATATTATATATTAAACATGTTTTCAGTATATATTGGATGTAGATATAAGTACATCCCTTATCAGTTCAACTGTCCTTTGAACAGGATCACTCTTTCAAACTATATTTACCAGGTTGGCGTACCCCCAAGCTATAAAAAGAAAAGTAAAGCGTTTCTTGCTTTAAATAATCCATATATTTATTGCTGAAAGAATATACTAGGGCCTTAATAGAACATGGAAGAAGTTGTAACAATAAAGACAATAGCAAGTGCACTGAACCTATCAATGACCACAGTGTCAAGGGTATTGAACGGTTCCTCTGCAAAACACCGTATTGCTAAGCAAACTCAGGAATTGGTGCATACAAAAGCCAAGGAACTGGGCTATATCCCAAATATGGCAGCAAAAACATTACGACTAAACCAAAGCAAAACAATAGGCTTGTTGTTACCTTCTTTGAATAATCCTTTTTTTTCAATCGTAGCTAGTACAGTTAGCCAAAGCCTATATAATCAAGGATATGTCGTACTGATGAGCGATTGCAATGCTAACCCAGAAGAGGAAAAAAAGATGCTTCAGGAGCTATTATCCCAAAATCTATTGGGGCTATTGGTGATTCCAAGTGGCAATCGTAAGACGTTTGAATTCTTGAGTTCAATGTCCCCACCAACTGTATTCATCGACCGTTTCTTTTCGGACCTCAATATCTGCCACGTCGCAACAGATCACTACCGATCGTGTTATCAACTAATGGAACACCTGTTTCAATCGGGACATACTAAAATAGCCTGTATCCAAGGAGATACCAATGTAGTATCTAATAGACTACGAGTAGATGCTTATTTAGATGCGCTAAGGGAAAACGATATTAACTATATCTATGTTGCAGGAGATAGCTTCACTACGGAAGAAGGTTATCTAGAAACAAAGCTACTATTGCAACACGAGGACCGTCCGTCTGCCATAATAGCTCTGAGCGACACCATTTTGCTAGGGGTATTACGCGCGCTCAAAGAAGAAGGACTGCAAATCCCTCAACAGATATCAGTTGTCTCCATTGACAACTCTGCCTATTTAGATTTTTTAGAAGTACCCATCACTTCAGTCTCTCAACCAGTGACCCAAATAGCCCAATTGGCGACAAAGTTACTACTTGACCTTATTCGGAAACCCGAAAAATTAAACGATACTCCAAAAAGTAGCTCTATACTCGTAGGCTCAACAATTATCTACCGAAAATCAGTAAAAAAAATAAGATGAATGCGCAATCGTTGTTGCATACAAAAGTTCTATAATTAAGCTTATTTTTCATTTTTATTTGGAGGTATAAAATTTTTATTTTATAATTGCGATAACGTTGTCGCAATTATACAACAAACCAATAACTAATTATATGCCAATCAATAAGAACAAAATAGTCGTAGTAGGCAGTACTAATACCGATATGGTCGTACGAATTGAGAATTTCCCACAACCAGGGGAAACAGTCTTAGGTAGTGATTTCTTTATGACCCAAGGCGGAAAAGGGGCCAATCAAGCAGTAGCCGCTGCTAGGCTTGGAGGAGATGTAAAATTTATTACACGCTTAGGCAATGACATATTTGGAAAAAAAGCTCTCTTCCATTTACAAAAAGAAAATATTGACATATCCAGTGTGGTGATGGATGAAGACGTGAGCTCGGGCGTAGCATTAATAACAGTAGATAGCAATGCCGAAAACAGCATTGTAGTGGCACCGGGAGCTAATGCGAAGCTAGTATTCACAACTGGTGATTTCTCGAACACACTATTCACGCCGGATACGATACTGTTAGTCCAACTTGAAATTCCACTGGAAACGATTAGCCAACTCTGCATGATGGCAAAAAAAAAGGGAGCAAAGGTTATCTTAAACCCAGCTCCTGCATTTGCGCTGGATGCACAGATATTGAAAAATATTGATATCATCACACCCAATCAGAAAGAAGCAAAATTACTATCTGGAATTGACGTATTGGATGAAACTACAGCTGCATTGGCAGCGGAGAAAATTCATCGTGAAGGACCAAAAACCATAATCATAACCTTGGGTAAACAGGGGGCCTATGTATCAGAAGAAGGAAAGGGTTTTCTAGTACCTGGTTATACTGTAACGGCTGTTGACACCACTGCTGCGGGCGATGTATTCAATGGGGCATTAGTTGCAAGTCTAGCAGATGGGAATAGCCTTGAAGAAGCTGTAACGGTTGGATGTCGAGCAGCGGCAATATCGGTTACGAAAATAGGTGCACAACAATCGGCTCCTTCTAAGGAAGAGCTCTCCAACTTTTTTTAAATCCACAAATTAATCATTATAAAACCATAAACATTATGTTCATTGTAAAAGATTATTCACTGGCCGTGTTACTCTGTGTGGTAACGATGCTGTGCTGGGGTTCTTGGGGAAATACCCAAAAATTAGCTGAAAAAAAATGGCGGTTCGAACTGTTCTATTGGGATTATGTCATCGGGATATTTGCGCTTTCGCTAATATCGGCATTGACACTGGGGAGTGTGGGGGAAGGAGGGCGTTCGTTTGTACTGGATTTACAACAGGCCGATCAAAAATCGATAATCAATGCCCTGATTGGGGGAACAGTCTTCAATGCTGCAAACATTCTCTTATCGGCGTCAATCGCAATTACAGGTATGTCTGTAGCTTTTCCGGTGGGAATAGGAATAGCGCTGGTACTCGGTGTACTAGTCAACTATATGGGAGCGCAAACGGGTAATCCGCAATATCTATTTGCTGGTGTCTTACTAGTCGTAATGGCTATTTTATTGAATGCGTCCGCCTATAACACAAAGGAAAAGGGACAGCGCACAACATCGGCAAAGGGAATTGTCCTTTCCATTGTGGCAGGAGTACTCATGGCTTTCTTCTATAGATTTGTCGCTTCTTCAATGGATTTGGAAAACTTTAGTTCTCCGGCAGTGGGAAAGATGACACCCTATACGGCTTTCTTTATTTTTGCCATAGGGGTATTGCTAAGTAACTTATTACTCAATACGATTATCATCAAAAAGCCCTTTGTTGGTGAAGCAACTTCCTACAAGGATTACTTTCAAGGTGGCATTCGGAATCATATCACCGGAATTTGCGGTGGCATAATCTGGGGCATCGGAAATGCTTTCAATCTAATTGCTGCAGGAAAAGCCGGAGCAGCAATATCTTACGGTCTTGGACAGGGAGCAACCCTCGTCGCAGCAATGTGGGGAGTATTTGTTTGGAAAGAATTTAAAGGTTCTGGAAAAAGGGTAAATATGCAACTCACCTGGATGTTTATATGCTTCATCTTAGGTCTAGTTTTGATTATTATCGCAGGTCAATAACGCATTGGATGATATCAAACAGCTTAGGCATCAATACAAATGTACCACACCAAGTAAAAACCAACTATAATATAAAATATGAAGAAGATCTTAAAGCCATTTATTTGGATATGTAGCATCCCGCTACTCATACCCAATAGCATCTATGCAAAAGTATCTCCCTCCCTTTTGGACGTGCATCTCATTCAAGTAAGGGTCATCAAAGGAAAAGTCGTTGACAGGAACAATATACCTATGGCGTCCGTGAATGTCTCTGAAGTAGCTGGTCCAAATAGAGTCCAGACGGATATAAATGGAGAATTCAACTTACAGATATCCGAAAAAACAAAATCGATCAGATTACAGTTCTTAGGATACAACGAACAAATTATAGCTTTAGATGGCCAAACCGACTATCAAGTAACCTTATCAGAAAAAGAAGATGTATTGGATGAAGTAATAGTTGTAGGGTATGGAACGCAAAAAAAAGAAAATCTAACTGGTGCGGTTGGTGTAATCGACTCAAAGGCTTTTGAAGCAGTACCGGTGCAAAATGCAGTGCAGGCTTTACAGGGTAGGGTCCCTGGTCTAAATATTACCAGTAGCCAAGGTGGTGGACTAAACCAAAGACAGGCTATCAATGTTCGTGGAGTAGGGACCATTGGACAAGGTTCAAATGGAAGTGCCCTTATATTGATAGATGGCATGGAGGGTGACTTATACACACTCAATCCTCAAGATATCGAGACCATATCAGTACTGAAAGACGCAGCATCATCATCAATCTATGGCTCACGTGCTCCTTTTGGCGTCATCTTGGTGACGACAAAAAAAGGAAAACAAGGAAAGATTGAAGTAAATTATAACAACAGTTTTCGATTTAGTAGCCCCATCAATATGCCGCGCGCTCTGGACTCTTACACATTTAGTCTATTATACAATGATGCAGCTCAAAATTCGGGTTGGGGTCCTTATAATTGGATATCTCAAGAACGCCTACAACGAATCAAGGATTACATGGAGGGAAAAATCACAACTTCGACCATTCCAAATCCAAGTAACCCAAACCTGTGGGGAGACGGTTATTCATGGGGAAATGACAATATCGACTATTATGATTATTTTTTCAAAGATAAGGTACCTTCTCAGGAACACAATCTAAATTTTGCGGGAGGAACAGAAAAGTTCCAATACTATCTCTCGGCCAATTACCTCGATGAAGATGGGCAACTCGAGATTGGGGACGACCATTTTAACCGATATACGGTATCATCAAAGATAAATGCAAAACTTTCTAAAATTGTGTCGGTGGGTTACAACAGTCGTTTTGTAAGGAGTGATTTCCGGAGGCCCTCACATCTGACTGAAACATTTTTTGGAGACATCGGTCGCCAAAGTTGGCCCACAAAGCCCCTATTCGACCCCAATGGCAACTTATTCGATGATCATGCATTACTGATGAGGGATGGTGGAAGTGATAAGGAAAGAAATACGTGGCTCTATCAACAAGTGAATATTACGATAGAACCAATTAAAGGATGGCGATTGATCGGAGATGTAAACTATAGATATAATACACAGTTCAAACATGGAGATTACCTAACCGTCTATCAAACGACCACAGATGGAAATTCAAAAGGGAATGATTGGAATAGAAATACATTGGTACAAGAAAAAGGATACTCGAGTGATTATTTCAATGTAAATCTATACACTGATTATGAACTAAAAATTGCTGAAGCTCATACCCTAAAAGGCTTACTGGGCTTCCAAGCAGAACAAAACAACTATAAGGACCTTTTTGCCGATCGAGTAGGCATCATCTACCCTGGAAAACCGACAATCAATACTTCCAATGGATTTGACTCGAATGGTAACAAGGTAGCTCCGAATGTATCGGGTGATCATTCGAGGTGGTCTACTGCAGGTTTTTTTGGTCGACTAAATTATGATTATCTGGAAAAATATTTATTGGAGGCCAATCTTCGATATGATGGCTCGTCAAGGTTTAGGAGTACTAACCGATGGGGACTATTCCCGTCAGCCTCCGTAGGATGGAATGTGGCTCGTGAAGATTTTTTCCAAACTTGGCAAGCGGCCATCAACACTTTTAAACTAAGAGGTTCTTATGGTAGCCTTGGTAATCAAAATACAAGTTCTATATACCCGACCTATTCTGTAATGGGAGCTGGTGTAGGAAGATGGATCATAGACGGTACACCTGCCAATATTGCTTGGGCACCGGGACTGGTTAGCTATGACTTAGGATGGGAAAGAATCAACAATTGGAATATAGGATTGGACTTAGGGATGTTGGCCAACCGTCTTACCGTATCGTTGGACTATTATGTGCGCAACACTAACAATATGGTGGGACCGGCAGAGAAACTTCCAGTCATATTGGGAACGGCAGTACCCAATGCCAACAATACCGACCTAAAGACGACTGGATTTGAGCTGGATCTCTCTTGGAGGGACCAGTTAAAAACTGGAATGGGATATAGCATACGTGCTACGCTATCAGATTCACGAACAGAAATAACAAGATACTCCAACCCTTCGGGACTTATGGACGGCTACTACAACAGGAAGAAATTAGGAGAAATATGGGGCTACAATACATTGGGAATAGCAAAAACCAATGAAGAGATGCAAGCGCATTTGGCAAATCTCCCAAATGGTGGTCAAAATCTTCTAGGACAGGATTGGCAAGCTGGTGATATCATGTATCATGACAAAAATGGTGACGGAAAAATAGATGGTGGAAGTCGTACATTGGACAATCATGGAGACTTAGAAGTCATCGGGAATAGTACGCCAAACTATAATTTTGGATTAGAACTAGGCCTGAGTTGGAAAGGATTTGATCTTAGGATGTTCTGGCAAGGTACATTGAAACGTGACTTCTATCAAGGAAGCTACTACTTCTGGGGAATAAATGGTAATCAAGGACCTTGGTTTTCAACCGCAATAAGAGGACATGAAGACTATTTCAGAAACGACCCGAATCATCCTTTGGGAGACAATACAGACTCATACTACCCTAGACCTCTTTGGAATTCTGACAAAAACCAACAGACACAGACCAAATACTTACAGAATGCAGCATATGCGAGACTCAAAAACCTACAATTGGGATATTCATTGTCGAGCAATTTTATAAAAAAAATCGGTATTAAAAAACTACGAATCTTTGCTTCGGGCGAAAATCTTTTGACTATCACAAATCTATTAGATCTATTCGACCCGGAATCTATCGGTGGCGGTAATTGGGGACATGGTAATGTATACCCGCTTTCAAAAACGTATGCATTGGGTTTAAATGTCACACTATAACAACATGTAAAATGAAAAAAATAAATATATTCTTTATCAGCTGTGGTTTACTTTTTACATCATGTAACAAATTTCTAGACAATGAACCATTGGCTCAATTGACTCCAGAGGAGTACCTTACAACAGAGGCCAATATCGCTTCCTATGTGACGGACAGATATGCTTTACTACCCACACATGGTACATACGGATACGGCACCTTCGAGACAGATAATAATACAGACAACATGGCAGGGATGCAACCGAGCGCTATATATGCGCCTGGATATTGGCGAGTGGGCCAAGACGGAGGATCATGGTATTTTGACGACATATACAAATGCAACTATTTCTTGGAAAAAGTCATCCCCTCGCTTGAAAAGGGGCAGATAAGGGGAAGTGCTACCAATGTAAAACATTATATAGGTGAAATGTATTTTTTTCGAGCATTTTCCTACTTTGAGCGTTTGAAAGCTTTGGGAGATTTCCCAATAGTGACAACAACCTATCCGGATGAATCGATTGCATTGACAGAAGCCAGTAAACGAGCTCCGAGAAATGAGGTTGCAAGATTTATTCTATCAGACCTGGATAAGGCTATCGAGATGATGCAGGCAAGTGCACCTCAGGGAGGGAAAAACAGGATATATAGAGATATTGCTATCTTACTAAAATCTCGTGTAGCCTTATACGAAGGTACGTGGCTCAAATATTTTAAGGGTACCGCATTCGTACCAAATGGTCCCAACTGGCCAGGCAAAAACAAAGGCTACAACGACAACTATGAGTATCCACTAGGGAGTGTGGAAAATGAAATTGACTTCTTTTTGAAGCAAGCAATCGAAGCATCGAAAACAATTGCCGAGAAATATCCGTTAACGATCAACACGGGTTCTTTTCCTGAAACCTCTTCGGAAATGGAAAATCCTTACTTCAGTATGTTTGCCGATATAGATATGGAAAAATATGGAGAAGTAATGTTGTGGAGAAGATATAATACAGGATTTGGCATCACGAATGACGTACCACACTATGCTTGTGTCGGTAATGCTGGGATTGGAACGACCAAGAGTATGGTCGACGCATTCCTCCTAAGGAATGGAGAGCCCATATATGTATCGCCTCCTTGGGGGGATGAAAATGAGTCTTATTGGAGCGACAATAATATATTGAATATTACAAAAAACAGAGACTCACGAGCAGACATATTCATCAAGAAGCCTGGCCAACGCAACCTACATACCGGTCCCGGCAGCCATGGAGTTGAAATAGAGCAAAGGCCGGACATCACCTCGGCATCTATTGAATTTAAATACACCACGGGATACGCATTAAGAAAGGGCCTCAATCCGAATGGTAGATACACAGATATGACACAGAGTATTGTAGGCTCTATCGTATTTAGGGCGGCTGAGGGATATCTTAATTATATAGAAGCTGTATATGAATTGAATGGCGCCTTAGACAATACTGCCGATAAGTACTGGAGAGCAATTCGTAAACGCGCAGGTGTCAATGAAGACTATCGCAAAACAATTAATCTCACAGATATGTCAAAAGAGGCTGAAACAGATTGGGGGGCATATTCAGGAGGTATGATTGTCGATGCGACACGTTATAATATCCGAAGAGAGCGCAGATGCGAGTTTATGGCTGAAGGATTACGTATGATGGACCTAAAACGGTGGAGGGCAATGGATCAAATGATTTCAACACCCTATCATGTCCTAGGCTTCAACCTGTGGACAGAAATGTACAATTGGGACTGGTATAAGGACGCAAGTGGTCAATCCATTTTAAAAGAGGGCCAAAATGTCTCAGCAAGAACTTTCAGCACGTACCTAGCTCCCTATCACATTGTACAAAACAATATCGCGTATGATGGTTATAGATGGAACATGGCACACTATTTAGACCCAATCGCGACGGAGCATTTCTTAGTAACATCTAGTGGGGACATAACCTCCTCTCCTATTTATCAAAATCCAGGCTGGCCGACTACTGCAGGAGGTGTGGCAGAATAAGTAAAACCTTGTCATAATTACGAACAAAATAACACCAATCATAATGAAAGCATCAATAACAAAAGTGTTAACCGTTATTCTTATCGGTTGCTCTAATATTGCCCTATGGGGATGTTCAAAAGAGAATTTTCTCACAAACGCAAATAAGACCGCAGCTGGTCTAAGTATTTTAGATACGCTACCACAAATAGAAGTAAGTAAACTTGAGATAGCAAATGGAAAAACCTATCTTTCTGTGGATGGAATACCATTTCCATTATTCGGAGCTCAAATACGATTGGATGCACTATTGAACTGCGATCTGATGAGCTTAAGTGATATCGAATCCTATTTTATTAAGGCTAAGGATCTAGGTGTAAATTGTGTACAAGTGCCTATTGCATGGAATATGATAGAGAGTTCTGAGGGAAATTTTGACTTTACAATAGTCAATCACATGCTATCATTAGCCAATGAATATGAGTTAAAAATGGAACTTTTGTGGTTTAGCACTAATATGGTGGGAGATTCTTTTTCGTACCTAGTACCAGAGTACATTTTGACTAACCCCATTAAAAGGTTCTGGCGAAATGACGAGGGGTGGTTTTGGGATTATTACGGATATCAATATACGATGATACTCGATGATGCATGGGTCCTTGAGAAAGAGATAAATGCAGTTACTAAATTATTTGATCATATCAGGATATGGGATTCGGAAAATGGAGAAAAACATCCCGTGATAACAGCTCAGATTCACAACGAACCTGATGCTCTAGTACGTTGGCGACTGACTCAAAAGGGGCTTAAATATCGAGACGGGACACCATTAACCAAGGTTACGGCATGGGAAATGACGTTGAACGCACTCAATGAGGTAGGAAAGGCTGTAAAAAACAGCACATACAAAGTGGCTACTCGAGCAAATTTAATAGGGGGAGACTTGATTAACCCATATCCAGAAGCTACAAATGCGAAACCGAAAGATGTATTCGACCTAGAGGGAATAGATTTTATAGGGGTAGACTCCTATAAAGATAATCTTAAAAATTTAAAGAATGAGGTTATTGCCTATGCTTCTATTCCGGGAAACTATGCATTAGTTGCAGAGAATAAAGGAAGCTATGAGAATGCTCCCAGTTTAATATTGACCACAGCTGCCATAGGTGGGGCTTATGATATCTATGACCTAGCAACAAGTAAGTACTTTATAGATAACACAACTGTACCCAATGAAATAGATCATGGAGTATATACATGGGATCTCCAAGAAAAATGGTATAATGGCCAATGGTTTACAGATAAAAATAGACGAATTATTAAGGGGTTAGTAAAATCATCTGTTGATGTAGCACTTGTAAAACCTGAAGACTTTGCTGCCTTCAATGTCAGCGATAATTATCCTCTTCAACAGAAACATCAACAAATCCAAACTACTGGGGTAAAAATAAATTGTCAAACGAGTACAAATTCAATAGGTTTTGTACTGGATATGAAAACCCATTTACTAGTATATTCGGTATATGATACATGGTACCAATTTGACAATGGTACATTTGGAAATATAATTTCAGGAAAATATAATGCAAATGGCATATTTATACAAGAAGGGACGGCAAGTCTGTCATCTACAAATTCACTGGATGCTGTCGGAGGTGTATTATACAAAATTGATTATACTTCTAGCGGAAGCTTGCAAAGCACTACGATTCAAAACATTGGTAATAATATTTTATAGTAACATGATGAACCAAAAAATCTATAC
>JROE01000030.1 GCA_000783305.1 Sphingobacteriaceae bacterium DW12
TACCTTCACGATCTTGCCTACGGCAAAACCTGAAGATATCGCAGGTATTGAAGTCAATGGTAAAGATCCATCAGGTAGTATATGTATCGAACCTACAGATGAAACCATTCTTACGGCGAAGTTGACGACAGCAAGTACGATTACCAACCCGGTATTCCACTGGTACGATGCAGCCGGAGTTGCCATAACAGGTGGAGCCAATGGTACATTGAACTTAGGTGTCATGGCACCAGGTACTTACACATATAGTGTGGGTGTGAGCGGAGATGGTATCTGCGAAAGCCTGGCTGCTGATAGAAAAGTGGTCACCTTTACAACGGTATTCTGCCGATCAGATTTATCCATCACAAAAGTTGCTGATCAGCAAACAGTGAACGCTGGAACAAACACCAGCTTTACAGCAACGATTACCAATAACGGTCCAGCTATCATAGCGGCTGGTGAAATCATCAATCTAGGAGAGATGCCAAGTGAGGGATTGACGATTACTGGATACGAAGTGACATCTGCCAATGGCACAGCGGCTGGTACAGCAAACACCGCTACGGTAACAACTACTAAAGCAATTGCAGTAGGTGGTACGATAGTCGTGAAAGTGACAGCAGCAGTTTCTGCAAATGCACCGGCAACGATTAGTAATGGTATCAAGGTTTGGGGGCCAGATAAGCCAACTACCGAAGATCCGGATGATGAAGATGAGACACCAGAAATACCAGTAATACGTGAATCTAAAATGAGTATCACGAAAGTTGCTGATCAAACTAGTGTGAAAGCTGGTGAAACCACGACGTTTACATTGACGATCAAAAATGAAGGACCTGCGGATATAGCAGTAGGTAAGGATATCAGTTTGGTCGAGCGTCCAGGTGAGGGCGTGACAATCAATACCTACAGCATGGTGAGTAGCAACGCAACGGTGAGTGGCGCAGCCAATAGTGCTAAAGTAACCACTACAGCAGTGATTCCAGTTGGAGAAACCATCGTTGTGAAAGTAACAGCTACAGTAGATGAAGAGGCTCCGGAAACGATTACCAATGGTATAACAGTGTGGGGACCTGGTAAGGATCCAGGGAAAGACCCAGAGGATGACAAAGATGACACGGATCCGATTCCGGTTGAATACCCTAGAGTATTGGCAGTGGACGATCAAGCCGAAGTGAAAGCAGGCCAAAATGTTATCATAACAGTATTGGATAACGATCAAGAAGTCAAGTGGGCTATCGATCCTTCAACAGTTGAAATTGTTGCACAGCCAACAAAGGGAACATATACAATCAATGTAGATGGTACGGTCTCCTACACAGCAGATAAAGCTGCAACAGGAACAGATGTATTCAGCTATCGTGTGAAAGATGTGAAAGGTAGATGGAGTAATGAGGCCGAGGTGACCGTGACGATATTAGATAATCCACTAGTGGTACCAAACGTATTTACACCAAATAACGATAATGTGAATGACGACTTTGTAATATTGGGAATAGAAGTTTATGATCGTATTAGTCTGAAGATTATCAATAGATGGGGTAATGAAGTATATCGGAATGATAACTACAAAAATGATTGGAATGGTTCGGGATTGAATGCAGGTACATACTTCTACATCATTGAAGCGACTAAGGCGGGTAAGACGGATGTATTGAAAGGAACAGTCTTGATTAAGAGAAACTAAAATTGGTAAACGTATTATTTACATAAATAATAACAGCATGAAATACGGAAAATATGCAGCGATGATAGTAGCAGGATGCTTGGGCTTAACGAAAGTTAACGCCCAGCAAAGTATCCAGTTTACACAATATATGTTTAATTCCATGAGTGTCAATCCAGCGTATGCTGGATATAAAGAGGAGTGGTTTGCTCAGTTGGGACTTCGCAGTCAATGGACAGGACTAGATGGTGCTCCTAAAACAGGGACAGTATCACTGGATGGGGTACTCGATCCCTATACCAAACGACATGGAGTGGGGATGAACATTACCTCAGATAGGTTGGGGGCTCAGTCTGCTACATCATTCTATGCAAACTATGCTTTTCGTTTGCAATTAGATAATGAAGATACCCAACGTCTGAGTTTGGGTATTGCGGGAGGATTTACGCAGTATAGCCTAGATGGAAATAAGTTGCGACCTACTGAAGGGAATGATCAAGTGCTTCCTGACGGGAAAATTTCAGACCTGGTGCCGGACATCCGATTAGGTGTGTATTATTATAATCCGCGTTGGTATGCGGGGGTCTCGGTACAAGACTTATTCAACGGTACCAACTCGGGAAGCGACTATAGATTCAACCAAAATACAACGGAAAGTCTTTATCGCACCATTAATGGTTATTTTATTGCTGGGGCATTATTTGAACTTGACAAGGGGGTACATTTTAGACCAAGCATATTGATTAAAGAGGATTTTAAAGGGCCTACGGCTTTGGACCTAAATGCGATGTTTGTATTTAATGGAAAATTTTGGATAGGTGCCGGCTACCGCACAAGAGCAAAAGTGTTTAATCGCGAGTATCAAGATAGAACGGTCGATAAGTTGAGTTCTATGAATGCAATCACAGGAATTGCACAATTTTATGCAACAGACCGTTTGAGGATTGGATATTCCTATGATGCAATGCTCAATAAGATGAGCGGTATACAGAATGGATCCCATGAGATAACCCTTGGTTTGACCTTTGGAAGAAGAGGTGCTACACAGTATTTGAATCCTCGTTTCTTCTAAGCTAAATAGATATAAGATGAATGTGTTTAAGAAACTAATTTTTGCAGCTGCCTTTAGTGCTTCAATAATAGGTGTAAGTCAGGTAGAAGCTCAAGAGCAGCTTTCTTTGCGAGACAAAGCGTATCAGTTTTATCTAGCAGGGGAATATGCCAAAGCGGCAAATATCTATGGTCGTATTCAAGAAAAAAAGGAATTGACGACTAAGGAAGTAGCGGCTGTGGCCGATGCTTTTTATCAAATTAATGAGTATAATTCGGCGGAACAATGGCTCCAGCGATTGACGCAGCTCGATCCACAAGATGCAGAAGCCTCTTGGAAATATGCGCGAATCTTGAAAATCAATGGTAAGTATGATGATGCTCGTACTAGCTTTTTGGAGTTCAAAAAGCGCTTTCCGGAAAACAAAGATATAACACTCGAGCTAGCGGGATGTGACTCAGCATTGCTTTGGATGAAAGACCCAAGTGCACATGTTATTAAGAATGAGAATGAAGTCAATACCAGCTTTGCTGAATTCGGGATTCTGACATTGAGTAATGGTGTACTATATACGGCCGAACCTTCTGTTCAATCGGCAGCTATTAGTGGGATGACGGGAAATGCCTATCTCAAGATTTTTTCTGCTGGCAGGGACGATGATGGTATTTCGCTGAAATACCCGGTATTGATGGGGGATATTTTCAATGATGCTAAGTATCATGTCGGACCGGTAGCTTCTAATGAAGATCAAGATGTCCTTTTCGTCACGCGTACCTATGCAGGAAAAGATGCAGAAAAAGTCAAAAGAGATGGTATGCGATTTAAGAAGCATAATCTTGAATTGATGATTTACAAGAAGAGTGGTGAGACTTGGGTGGGAGAACCATTTCAGTATAATAATGTAGAGAAGTATTCAGTAGGACATGCAGGATTGAGTACCGATGGAAAAGTTTTGTACTTTGCTTCAGATATGCCTGGTGGAAATGGTGGAGTAGATATTTGGTATAGTCAACAAAATAGTGACGGTACATGGGCAACTCCTCAAAATGCTGGTCGGGAAGTCAATTCAGCAGGGGACGAAATGTTTCCTTCGCTTTTTGGTGATACATTATATTTCTCAAGCGACGGTTACGCAGGAATGGGCGGACTTGATATTTACAAAGCTATCGGCAGTAAGAGCAACTTTAAAGCAAGGCAAAGTTTGAAGTACCCAGTAAATTCTTCCGCAGATGATTTTGCATTTGTAGTAAGCGCAGATGATCAAGATCAACAGTACGGATATCTTTCTTCCAACAGATCTGGTGGTGCGGGTGACGATGATATCTATTCATTCGTATATACTAAGCCAAAGATTACAATTACGTTGCAGGGTAAAGTATATGACAAAGCAACATCTGAATTGCTGGATGGATCTACCGCGACGATGTTTGATGCGAAAGGTAAACTACTTTCTACCTTTCATGTAAATGGATCGAACTTTGAGCGTGAATTGGAAAAGAAAACCGCCTATAAAGTGGTGGTGACAAAAGAAGGTTATATGTCGGATTCTACTTTCATTGCAGCAATCCATCCAACAAAGGACACCACCGTATTTGCTACGTTTAATTTACAACCTGTAAATAAAAAGGGAATTACATTTGTATTGGACAATATCTATTATGATTTTGATAAGTCTGACATCAGAAAAGATGCGGCAGTCGTATTGGATCAACTGGTCAATGTAATGAACGAGAATCCGACGTTGAAAATTGAGTTGTCCAGCCATACTGATAGTAGAGGATCAGATAGTTATAATCTCAAGTTGTCAGATAGGAGAGCAAAATCTGCAGTGGATTACATCATAAGCCGAGGAGTAGCTAAAGAACGATTGGTTTCCAAAGGCTATGGCGAAACCAGGCTTGTTAATAATTGTGCGAATGGCGTGAAATGTTCAGAAGCTGAACACCAAGCAAATCGACGCACAGAAGTTGAGGTATTGGAATATTAAACCTTTGAAAAACATAATTAGTGAAGAAGCTGCCCTCCCAAGGCAGCTTTTTTTGTTTTAGTATTCGTACACTTTTATTTTGCTTATCTAGCTGATTTTTAATTTGTTTTGTGCCTAGTTTAACTAATTAAAAGGTTTAATATAAATAGTTTTTATGAGGCTATTTGTATCTTAATAAAAAAAAATATTACCTTCGCTATATCTACCGATTTACCTTTGGGGAATTTTTTATTTACATATATAATTTGACGAGTAAGTGCTTTTCATATTTATGTGTGTTCACTTCTTAAAATTTGGGAAGTAATGAAATGTATTAGGGCAGTTTATTTTTATTTATTGTTACTGACTTAAATTTAAATATCACTGTATATGAACGTTTTATGCCTATGGAGACGATTTACAGTGTTTGAGATTTTCTTGACACTGATTTTGTTATTACAAATAGTCCAACTTGGAATAATTTGTCTGGGGGGATATTTTCCCTTGCCCTTATTGTATGGGCCGCTCTATTGGTCTGCTTATAGATATTATTCTCAAGCTTCAATACACCGTATACAACGAGAGCTAGTGTGTGGGGTTCTTCCTTTCCTATGGTTTAGTATTTGGTATTTATACAATGGCAATGGCGCTGTCTATTTCAGCTATTATATACCCCTTGCATTGATTGAGCAGTTAGTTTACCCAATCATGATTTTGTATGGACTGTATAGAAAAAAGACACATTCGATGCAGTCCAATCTTCTACGGCAATTGATGGCATTGGCAATAGGTACATTAATTTTTGTGTTAGTAGATCTGCTCGATAGATACGGCGGTTTTGTCGGCTATTTCGATTTTAATGCCAGTTATACAGTGGCATTTACCATGGGAGTAAGTATTTTTATGCTAGGATACTACCTATTTGGTTATCACTTAGAATATGAGCGTAAGACAGTTGTACGAGAAGAATCAGTAGAACAGCGGGAGTTTTCTGTGGTGCATGAGACGACACTTCTCTTGGTTACTATCATGGAAAGAGATCAATTGTATTTGAATCCTAAGCTTACGTTGAGTGATATAGCCGCTTATACGAAACTTCGTAAGGCTGAAATTTCGCAGTGCCTTAATATTGTCCTTGGTCAATCGTACTACGAATGGCTTGCCGGTTATAGAGTGCAGTATGCCATTCGCTTGTTGGGGGAGAGTGGAGCAAATTACAAATTGGAAGCTATAGCTCATAGTTGTGGGTTTTCATCCAAAACGACCTTTGTACAGTATTTTAAAGAAATAGTAGGAATATTGCCTTCTACTTACCGTAATGATTTACTAACCCGTTAGATGACGATGTACGGGTGTTTTTTTGCTTCGATTCAGGTGGTATGTTTGTTAGGAATGTACCTATACATGGTGTTGAACGGGAAGCGTGATGTGGATTTGATTATCTTTTTGCTGTTATCAGTTTTGACATTAGATAATACTTTGGGTATTGTTTTTCGGTTGGCGTTTCCGCATTTATCGCTATGGAGTGATGCAGCTCCTTTTGGTCTTATATATGGCCCTTTGCTATATTGGGTTTGGCTGGGTTTTAGGGAGGAACGTAATATATTTAAACGGATTCTACCCCATCTATTCCCATTTATCTTAGCTTTCGTCGCTTACTTATTGGTATCCTTACTTCCTCCAGTGAAGGATAAATATATGAATGAGTGGCTAGGAATGCTTTACATAAGTATGTGCTTTTCTTGGTTATGGTATTCTTTAATGATATTCGTGGGCTCGTATCGTCATAAAGACTTCGATATTGGCTTTTTAAAATATGCGATTGTACTTTTACTAATTGCCAAATCCTGTATGTTGCCCATGTTATTTGATTGGAAGAATTCTTTGGCCCTAGTCGGTGGTGGAAGTATGGGATTGGTGATGTATGGATGTATGTTGACGCTTTCACTTTTGATTTTTAATTATTTCGTGCAGCGACTCAAAGAATCAGTGACTTTCGCGCGTAAAATCACTGATTCAATAGAAATTATATCGGCGGATGCGGACCGATCTATATTGACAGCCGTTCAACAGCAATCGATTAGTGACTATCTTAATGAGGAACCGTATAGTGATTCTTCTTTTAATGTAACTCGTATGGCTGAAGATCTTCAACTGCCTAAAATGTTGCTTTCCCAATACTTTTTCGATAGGTATGGCGATACTGTAATCAAGACGGTAAATGCCTGGCGTGTTGCAAAGGCTTGTCGAATGTTGGAGCAGCCCAATGTGCAGCTGACTATGGAAGAGCTGGCTTTTGCCTGTGGTTTCAATTCAAGGGCATCATTCTATCGTAATTTTAACCTCGAAAAAGGCTGTTCTCCTTCTGCCTATCGGGAGCGATTCTTTATGAGATAATTTTCTGTCAAATTATTTTAATCATTCCCACTATATAGGGTATTTGTCTGATTTTTTTTGGTTTTATATGTTGTCTCATTTTTTATTTGGACAACAAGATGATAAAATGAGACAGTATGAGACGAGGACATACTTACATTTGTCGCCAATATCAGACTACCCTATGGGTAGGAATGAGTGTTGTTGAGTAGTGATGTATTTTTTGTTAAAACAAAGTTTTTGTATAGCAAATTTTTGCTATAATGACTTGAACTATATCAGATGTAAAAAAAAAAGCTTTTCCTTTATGTCGATATCGTTTAACCTATTTTAATATATCGCTATCTGTGGAATTGAATCTGATCATAGGGATTCTGTATTGATACAATATTACCAAATAGTAATTATGGAATTATTTAAAAAACCAACCCTTATTAATAGGGATTGCTGGCTGAAAATGCTTTGCTTATCCTTGATTGTTTTATTTTCTTTTACCTGGGCATATGCCGATGGCTCGAAGGATCTGTATCCGAGTGGGGTGCAAGGGCACAGAGCAATGTTAAGTAGCTCGGATGGTGCTCCGAGCAATAGCTTCCCGTATCCAAATCTTGGGATACATTACGTCTATGTGCAAGCCGGAGAAATCATTACGTTGGCATCCAATGCGCAAGATCCCTCCGGTACAAAACGGATTTATCTGTATAGTCCCTCAGGAACAGACGTGACGCCAGTTATAGGTGCCGCAGGGAACATTCCGAACCGGGCTGCTGAATTAGCGGGGCCAGCAAAACCAGCAACAGCTGCTGTTGGCAATCAATATGTTCCATTGTATTATACTGTCCCTACAACGGGAATTTATCAGGTGAATTTTCGTGGCGGGAATAGTCAAGGTTCAACAGCTGGATTGGCAAATGGGAATTGGACAGCAGGGTCTTCAACGGCAAATGTGTCCGCATGGGATGTCTCTGTTTTTAACCCGGATGAAGATAAATTTGTCAGTGGTCGGGTGTGGACGAATGTTTTTAATTTCACAGCAAACTCCACCGCTTATCGGGTATACGCTAAAGTGTATGTATTGACCAAGGACGGGTATATTTACCGAACCGATCAGAACGGGATGAACGGACAATTGTATACTTTTTTTATTAATAATAACGGGGTTACAGATAAGACTACAAAACAATCTGTTTATAAAAGTGCGAACGCTTCAACACCAGCCGGGATTGATGCGTTAGACTTAGGGTATAGTATTCATGACCCAAATCTTGCAGATACGGAGACCAATATTACTTACAAGATGTTTTATGCCCCTCCTGCTTCGGATATGCCTACTGAAGCTACTGGAGCCGTTCCGGGGGGAAGTACCTGGTTAAAAAATACGCCCATACTTCCTGAGGTGCAAGATTTACAGATAAAAGGGGTAGACGGTACTTTGGATCAGGTAAGTAATAAAGGAGGGTATATTGGTTTTACTGCGGATGCTCAGGGCCAATACATCGTTGAAATTAAAAGTGATGTGACTCCTGCTGCTTTTGTGGCTCGCGAAATACGAGGAGTGGCAAGCATTGGTAATAATCAGGTGTTTTGGGATGGTAAAGGTGGGGATGGTACCCCATTACCGCAAGGAGATGTACCTGCTACAATAACCGTACGTATGCAGGGAGGGGAAGTCCATTTTCCTTATTTTGACGTGGAGAATAACCTTGATGGTGTTATCATCCAACGGTTAGATAACAATAATTTGAACAGCGTACTCTCGGATACGGTGTACTGGGATGATACCGATATTACGGCGACAACTGGTGCTTCAAATCCAAAAAATAACAGTCACCTTTCACCAACAAATAGTATTGGTATCCGCAGTAGCGTCAATGGCCATAAATTTTCCAATGATTTTGGAAATAATAGATTATTGGACACTTGGACATTTATTCGAGGGGAGGCCAAGACTATTGCTGCAAATATTGTAGTAAATGAATCGGATTTAGAAGTTGCGAGCATTGTTGCGGATAATTTTCCTTCGACTATGGTTTCAGTGGGGGACGAATGGCAATATACGAGTGTGATGCGTAATAATGGGCCAAGTGCCGTACAGACGAATACAGATCCGCTCAATGGGCCGATTACCCGGGGTGCGACATTTCGCTTTTACGTACCCGCAGGCGTTGCAATTAGTACAAATCCGGCCGATATCACCTTCAGCTCAGCATGTGCTGTACTTGTAGGTACACCTACTTTTGCGAACGGAGTTTTTGAAGCCATAGTGGATATGCCCTCTGGTTGCCAAGCAACGATTTCAGTCAAAGCTTCGGTAGTGAGTTCATTGGGTACTTATAATGGAAAGATTTATACCTGGGCTACAATCCTTAGACCCAATGATTATACAGATATTAATGCTACCAATCCGGATATAACCATACCGCCTACGGATCCTTTCTTTGAGGCCAACGGTATTAATCAGGATTACACGACAGTGGCAACAGGAGATCCTACACAAGTAGATTTAACGCAAACAAACAATATTAAGCTAAATGGAGAGCTTTCCATGGTGGCTGATTTGGCAATTACCAAGGAAGTATCTGCTGGGCCATGGCACGTGCGTGCGCCAGTGACTTTTACACTTACAGCAGTAAATAATGGTCCGTCAGATGCGACTGGAGTGAAGGTGACGGATCTGTTACCAAGTGGATACCTGTTTATTTCAGCTACTCCTTCGACGGGGGCATACGATGCGACGACAGGTGTTTGGACTATTGGTAACCTCTCGTCAGTTAATGGAAGCAATATTGCTACACTTTCTATCGTAGCTGAAATACAACAATCAGGAGATTATACAAACGTAGCGACTATTGCAAGTGACGTATTCGATAATGATACGAACAATAATCAAGATGAAGCCGGTGTAGTTACACCATCACCTGCAGCAGCAGATCTGGCAATAGAGAAAGTTGTGAACAATAATCGCCCAATTGTGGGAGATGAGGTGACATTTACAATGACCGTAACCAATAATGGTCCTTCGAGAGCCACTAATGTAAACGTTACTGATATCGTGCCAAATGGGTACACAGTAACCAATGTAGCGGTAGATGAAGGAAGCTGGAATGCGCCTAATTGGACAATTCCTTCATTAGCAAGCGGAGGATCGTATACGATGACAATTACGGCGAATGTGCTCGCTTCGGGTACATATAATAATACGGCAACAGTTGTAGCAAATGAAGATGACCCGGATAAAACCAATAATACTGATGAAGTATTAGTAGAGTTGGCCGCACCATCATATACCTTAATTAAAGGCGCTAAGCTTACTACCGATAATGGTACGTTAGGTAAGACGGATGTCAATGATGTGATTACGTATACCTTTACGGTTAAGAACACAGGCAATGTTACGTTGAAAAACGTTACGGT
>JROE01000003.1 GCA_000783305.1 Sphingobacteriaceae bacterium DW12
GTGTTTATTATACACTATCTTTGTTCTATCATAATTTAGGTTTATAATTGGTTATAAAGGTTTCCACTCTCCCCGTTTGGAAACCTTTTCTTTTTTATGGTATTTGACATTTATTACCGGTGATATATTACACAATTTGATTATTTACCACCCACGTATTAGGCAGTAAAGATAGGAAGGGTACCTAGCAAAAAGAAAAAATCCCCATTCAGAGCTGAATGAGGACTTATAGCTCGTTACTGCTTGATTCGCAATACGTGCTTCGTCTGGTTTCGGTAGATAGTCAATCCTATATGCTCTGCATAATTATCCCGTTTGACGATTCTTTGAAAATCAGCTACTGTATTCACCAGCTCCCCTTGGCACGCTACGATGACATCGCCAGGTCGCAATCTTCCATTAAATGAGATGCCCCCCTCACCTACTTTTATCACTAATACGCCCGCTATAGCAGGTAATCCCGCGGCCGACTGTTCGCCCAAGGTCTCGATTGATTTAAATGTCCCTCCTTTCCATTCGTAGACTTCGCTCTTATTTGCCGATTTGGACATCAGCAAGTGAGGTATCTCTGGTCGATCTGCCATTTTCTTTAATCGAGGACTTTTCACTCCGAAATTCAACATATCAAAATTTTGGAATCCAAGTACACGATTACCTACCAACCTAAAGTCCCCCCTCTCTGCATCCTGAAATTCAGGGTCGATTACCTGTCCATGCTCCTCTATTCCTTTTGCTTGGTCTAATGCCAATGCTTCGGCATGAGTATAGTAGTTATAATCGACCGTATCTCCCCAGTATTTGATCTGAATATCCTGATGGGCCTGCATCACCACATTGTTTCGAAATACATCATGGCTATTCCTAAACCAAACATGTGGATGAAATCCATTATTGACCATCACATTGTTGTACACAGTCCTATAAAATCCTTCTCTCAGTTTGAGTCCGCCACTGAGGCACAGATTATTATATATCAGGTAGTTACTTGAACCATCATCCAAGTCGATGTCCCAGCCGTGATCACATTGGAATCGATTGTCGTGAATCAAAGTCGTTTTGACAGCATCTAAAGTAACCCAATTCGGATGTTGGGCAGTCAGACGATCCATCTCCGATCGGTCGGGATGCCAAAACCTATCCCGCCCCCACGAATTGAACGCACCGTGATCACTGGTTTCTAGTACCGTATGGAATACATCATTATATCCGATATCATGGCCTCCCCATGTCCCGTCACCCACATTGATTCCTGCACGCGGTACTTCATAGATGGTATTGTGAAGCACTCGAATGGTCGAGGCCATAGCAATCTGTACCCCTGCCACCTGCTTTTCGATCAATCCTATTCTACGTATCAGATTGTCGCTCACTTCACAGTCTTTTGGGTAATCATCTCCCCTAGGGCCAGGCACTGTATCCATTTCCGCAATTGGAACGAACTCTTCATACCGAAATGCCGGAGATCTTACCGCATCCGGATTGCCGACAAAATTAATCGCCCCCGCACCTATGCGTTCCACCAGATTGTTTGATATCACGACCTCTCGATTGTAGTTGCTTACGAACACGGCATTGCCGCCTAAATCTGTAAAGTCCGATCCAATCACCGTGCAACGCTCAGCTCCTTCGATCAAGACTGCCCCTTGCCGATAGATAGCCCAATCACTTCTTAGCAATGGCTCGGCAGTCTTCATAAATGTAGGTGCAGTATGCACGAAGCTAATTCCTTGTATGCGCACATCGTGCACTGGTCGGCTCCTGCTACCCTTGATGGTCAAGATATTCTCCTGCATGGGCACTTCCAATTTTAGATCGTTGGGATTCACCCCCATTTTCGGATAGTAATACAGTATGCCATCCTCCTCATCCAGATACCATTCATTCACTGCGTCCAGCTCTTCGAACACGTTCTCTACGTACCGATAGGTCTCGTGCATTTTACTCGGCCTATTATTCTGTTCGCCTCCTTCTAATTGCACCTCCCCGTTCTCGTTCTTACCGACCACCCGATAGTGGAACCCACCCCATCGACCAATATGCAAGGCATGTAAATATGCTCCTTTTAGAGCTTTCCATCTCTTTACACGTTCTGGAGCTATTGCATCTACGGCATATCCATTAAAAGGCAATACAGTAGGATCATAATTGGGGTATCGCGCCCGTATCATAGGCTCTCCATCCGTGTAGATATGCTGAAAGCTCATCCGCTTTGGCACTTGGCTTTTCCAGATACCATTTCCTACTTCCTCCCACTTGAGCTGCAACGGCGTCGCCCCACTCCAGGTGACGCGTTGTCCTTCCATAGCTTTGATGGTAACAGGAGCAGTTGCTGTACCAGAGGATTCAGGACCAATCAGGAGGGGCTTGTCTATATAATACAAGCCCTCCTTAATAAGTACTTCTATAGCGCCGGTATGGCCTTTTTTCTTCAAGTTGGCTATCTCTTGTACAGCCGCATAGGGCGAAGCATAGGGTCGTTCTTCTGTTCCGGGATTACTATCCTTACCAGACTTGGCAACATAGATTCTCTTGGCCACTGTAGTTTGGGCTGATACAGCTCCCCCTTCCCACATTACTCCTATGATGAACAGCACCAATACTTTGGGGATATTCGTTAATGTATGAATCATTTATATAGAATTACTTCGTGAATTCAGTTCATAATTAATAGTCATTCGATCTCTCGCTGATTTGCTCTATTTGTATCGTGGAATTAGTTTTCGGTGGCACTCCTGCTCCTTTTTTTCATCCACGGTTAAACAATCTGTACCACACAGATATTTCATTTGATATAAAGGTGCATTCGGTCCAGTATTCCAATATCCGCTACTATACTTGAGGTTTACAGTTCACAATTTAACAAGAATTTTGACAAACGAAGATTTCGGCAATGAAAATATCTGGCTTGTATGAATAGGAATCCGTATTTAGCCTTTTCGCCCTTAGGCCTAAAGCATATCTTAAAAGTAAAAAGGGTCTCTTATGGAGACCCTTTTTACTTTTACCGTACGGAACACTATAATTTGTGTCCTTATTTTATAACTTTTACACGCAGGTCCCGAACATTAACAGTTGTCGAGGATCGAAACATCAATAAATCAAAAGGTTGTTCGACAAAGAAGAGGCTACTCAGATTAGATAAACCTCCGTCTGCAAATATCTCCACCGAATTACGATCGACTAGCAACCTATAGGTCAGCGTCTCGGCATCCAAGATACGCGGAGCTACCGTACGTTTGATAAATGTGGGGCTAAAGTTAGCATCCCCAGCCTTCGAACGATCCACAAAAAATTGGTTGGTAGCCTCATCAAATCCAAGGACCAATTCATCCCCCTTTCCGTTCGACAATACCAAATCAAAAGTCGCCACCTTATCCAATGCAAATGAAAGCTCAAACGCACCGTTGGCCTCCCCGATATACTTGCTCCAGTCGTCGGTTCCGTTTTTCACTTGTACCCCGCCCTTTTCTTGTGTATCCCATGCTCCAAGTTCATCTGTGATTGGAGTCGACACCAAAAGCCAACGTTCGCTGACCTTTTGTAGAGAAAGCGTCCGTGGTATTGTCATCCCACTCCTCCAACTAGATGCAGGTACCGTATTGGCATATGCCCAATTACTCATCCAGCCCATCAAGATCTGCCTATTTTCAGTATTGGAGAATGTAACTCCTGCATAGTTGTCAGGTCCATAGTCCATCCAACGAATATCCTTTTGATCCGACCTAAATGTCGTACCGTCAAAGTCTCCCACGAAATATTGCGTGGCCGACCCCGTATTGGGTCCTCCGGGATTGATACTGACCAACAATACCCATTTATCCCCTTCAGGCGTCTCAAAACGAAGTAAATCTGGGCATTCCCATACTCCTCCATGTGCACCTACCTCATTTCCAAATTCGCTCAATCGTGTCCATTCCTTCAGGTTTTTAGAGCCATAAAAGGTTATCGACTGCTTGGTTGCTAGGGTCATTACCCATTGACCACTACCCGCATGCCACATTACCTTCGGGTCGCGAAAATCCCAAATCCCCGGATTAGGCAACACCGGATTACCTACATACTTGGTCCAGGATTTGCCTTTGTCCAAGCTATAGGCTATGCTCTGATACTGATGCAACCCCGTTTTCGCTTCCTCGATTTTAGGATTATGGTGGGTGAAGATTGCAACTAATGCTCCCTTTCCAAACCCAGCAGTATTATCTTTGTCAATGACCGCACTTCCTGAAAAAATAGTCCCTAGACTATCTGGAAAAAGTGCTATAGGGTGTTCCTCCCAATGAATCAAATCCGTACTCGTCGCATGCCCCCAATGCATAGGTCCCCATACAGTCGTATCAGGATTATGCTGAAAAAACAAGTGATATGTACCATCGAGATATACCATTCCATTCGGATCATTCATCCATCCTTTTTTAGGAGAGAAGTGATAGCTAGGACGATATTTTTCTTGCAGATTATTTTCTTTTTTAGCTGCCGTCTGACAGCTATTGAAGATGGTCAGTATAAGTAGAATACCTAGATATTTCTTCATTACCAAATACTTTTAAGCTTATACAATTCCAACGTTTGCAAGTCAGCCTTACCACCTTTTACCTGGAGGCTATACGTGCGATCGGTCGGATTCAAATTATAGTTCACAGGCATGAATACCTCGCCCTCAGCAGCAAACACCTCTACTCCTGTACGATCCACGAATACTTGCAGATTCAACTTTCCATCCACTAAAGGAGCCTGTGCCCGCACGTTATCGATTTCCAGTTCCTGCTTAGCAACATCATAATTGATTCCCAATCCACGTACTGTCAACTGTATGACCTTCGCATCTTTGGCCATCAATGTCAACTTGATTTCGGCAATCTCTGTATCCACTCCAGCCAATGGATTTTTCATGTCAGGAGTTAGTTCTTTAGCGCTCACTTTAGTAACAGCTCCCCTCAACTTTTGCAGTTCCAATACAGGCGTACGCACGAGTCTTACGCCCTTATTGGTTTGTTTAAGTGCTAGCTCCATAGGGATACTCATCGATTGATTGAAAGAAGAAGCCTCTTTGTTGGTGTGTGTACGCCACCAACCTATCTCTACGCGTCGCCCCTTGGGTTCATCACTAAAAGTCTGGGCTGCGTAGTAATCCCTTCCATGCTGACTGAATAAGCGTTCCTCCTCGGGTAGAAAGGTCTTTCCATCAAAGGTTCCTATCGCATATTGGCTGTTAGCACCTGTCAATACCCATTTTTTATGGTTTTCATTTCCGTCCACAGGCAGCTCAAAGAATTCCGGACATTCATGCATATAACGATCATCACCTTTACCACCTATGATTTTGCTCGCAAACGTCCAAGATTTCATATCTGCTGAGGTAAAGAAATGCATGGTGTGCAGGTCATTGGCTTCCGTCACATAGAGCACCATCACCCAGTGTTTACTAGGCGCATGCCAGATGACCTTAGGGTCGCGATTACCGTCCGTGATTTTGTCCAATATCGTATGGGGCAACTTGGTAAAGTTGCGGCCATCCAAGGTATAAGCCAGTCCCTGCTCCCATGATTTTTCGGCCGCAGTGTAATATAGCACTAAAGGCCGATCTTTACCTTTGCCCAGCCCGCTTGTATTCTCAGTATCCACGACACCACCGCCACTGAACATGGTTCCAAACTCATCTGGATATAGCGCTTCGCTCATTTCCTTCCAGTGGACCAAATCCGTCGATACCGCATGTCCCCAATGCATATTGCCCCAGTTCACACCATACGGATTATGCTGGAAGAAGAGGTGATACTCCCCTTTATAATAGGCCATGCCATTTGGGTCGTTGTTCCATCCTCGCTTTGGAGAAAAGTGAAACTGTCCACGGAGCGGTTCTTTGTAATCCATCTTATTGCCATCATCGGAGGCCTGCACTACTGGCGAAAAAGCACTACTATTGCTATTCAGTGCATCTACATTAATCGTTAGTGTGCTTCCTTTCCAAGCACTCACGTCCAAGTAGGCATACCAATCAGGGGTGTCATCCGCTAATTCGACGTTAAACCATCTTATCTTGTCTCCGTTGAGCAAGATGTCCACATTTCGCTTAGGCGCTCCATTTTTGACCGGGATCTTCAAGTACTTTTTTCCAACCTCAAATTTGGTAGTAAATGGTTGTTGCCCCATTGTGATCAGAGGCAGTCCTCCACACATCACCAAAAGTAATACTAGTCTGTTTATCATAATTGCATGTTTAAAATAGTTAATTCCAACCGAAATTCTGTATATAAAGTTTTTTACTAAAATTTATCTGTGACAACGGTATGGGAAAATACTCGTCTCGATTTTTCTTAAATACTGAAGCTGCTAAGTAATTGCGCCTCGTTTTCTCTTTCTGCAGGTATTCGTTTACATAGGTATCTGCAATACCCCAACGTACCAAATCAAAGAATCGAAACCCTTCCATCGCTAGCTCCAATCGTCTTTCCCAACGTAGGGCCGCTCTTGCATATGATTGTGTCCAAGTACAATTCACGCCATCTTTGTACTCCGCTACCTTAAATTGACCTGTAGGTGCTCCCCCACTATCTACCAACCGGAATGTACTTTCCGCTGCCCGCTTCCTGATCTTATTGATAATGGGTAAGGCCTCAGCGGATCTTCCCAATTCGATGAGAGCCTCCGCTTTCCACAACAATACATCGTCAAAACGAATAATATCTCTATTCTTACTGCTGCTCATGAATGGATTAACTTTCTTAAAGCAAGGATTGTCATACAGCACCACTTCTTTCAAAGACATATAATTGCCATAAGTTTCGATCTGCCGGATCCAGCTGTTCTGAAAGATAAAATCTGCTTTATATTTGTATGGAAGACCTACCATTGCTACCGTATGTAGTAGCCGTGGATCTACATTCTGTGTTTTCACCTGTGCAGCGGTAGACAAATCTGTACTGTTGAAGCTCGTAAACTGGGGAAGACCTTCTGCATCGGTCTTGAAGGCGTTTACTAAGTTTTGACTGGGTTGATGAAACCCACAACATCCATATTCACCGTTCATCGGGTAGTTGAGCATTGCACTCCAGTCCAAGCGGCCAAATTCGGTTCCATCATTCAATGAATTTTGTACTGCAAAAATGGATTCAGGTCCATTCTCGTACTCGCACAAAAAGTTAAATGCAAAATCTTGTGACAAATCATAGCGGCCCTCCAACTCTTCCACTAGTGCCACCACTTCTTCTAATTTTTGACTATTAATACCCGTCACCTGATGTTGCTCATTCTGCTCATAAGCCGAATACAACAGGGCTTTGGCCAAATAGGCTTTAGCCATGTACTTATTGGCCCGCCCCTTCTGGTCGTCATTTTTCTCAGGCAATTTGGAAGCCGCAAATCTAAATTCGTCTATAATCTTGGTCCATTGCTCGGCATCCGTATATTCGCGATTCGAAACAGTTATATACGCTTCAGGGGCCAATGTTTCATCCACAAATGGTACATATTTAAAAAGCAATTTAAGCTCAAACATATAATGTGCCCTCAAAAATCGCATTTCGGCCGTTCTTACTTCTTTCTTTGGATAATCGGCTACGTCCAATCCATTGATGACTCGCAATGCATTATTCGCCCGAGATATGGCCACATATTGCCTGTACCATTTTTGGTCCAGTCCACCTACATCTACCCGCATAGATACAAACGTTTCATACAGATTCCACTCTTCCATATCGCCCGTTCCAGCACCTCCTTTATAAGCGTCGCCACTTCTCAAGTCACCATAAGGCCATAGGCTATTGGTTTTATTGTTATAATTTTCATTGCCTAATGATGAGTAGGCGGCTATGACCAAGTTCTCGGCAGCTTCAGCATTGTTTAGTTGATTTTCGCCCAATTGGCCCTTAGGATTGATATCTAGGTAATCACTACAACCGCTCAGCAGTAATAGGGATAATGCAGTGTATATTATACTTATCTTTTTTTTCATGACAAGGTTGCAATTAAAATGAAACATTTATGCCGGCAGTAATGGAGAATGGAATCGGGTATCCCGAATTCGGAGTTTCTGGATCTACACCCGTATATTTATTATTTCCCCAATTTTTCTTAAAGGCGAGTAGATTTTCGCCCAATACGTAGAATCGCACTCCTTGGCTTTTTATCCGTTGTAGGGCCTGAGGTGACAAGCTGTATCCCAGTTCCAGTGTCCTCAACTTAAAATACGAAGCACTCTCGACCACATAGCTTGAAAAGCGTTTCTCATTGTTCAGGTCATTAAACGATAAGGCTGGAATATCCGATTGCGGATTTTGGGGCGACCATGCGTCCAACACCCGTGTGCCATAGTTTTCCCCGCCAAAGAAGCTGATAAAGTCCGTATAGCCCT
Organism: Sphingobacteriaceae bacterium DW12; assembly: GCA_000783305.1. GTDB lineage: Bacteria > Bacteroidota > Bacteroidia > Sphingobacteriales > Sphingobacteriaceae > Sphingobacterium. The sequence goes on from JROE01000003.1 coordinate 8,351, forward strand.
TGGCAGAGTTGTTGACTAGTCCTCCATATACGCCATTCCAGAACATACCGAAGTCCCATTGCTTGTATCCAATCGAAAAGTTGATACCGTAGATAAAATCAGGATCTGCGATTCCCAACCAGGTCCGATCTTCATCCCCTATCCGACCATCTTGGTTGATATCCTTGTACCGAATACGTCCTAACCCCTTCCCCACCTGTTCGGCATGGCTATCCACCTCTTCAGAGGTCCTGAAAAGACCATCTGCGACATAGCCAAACATAGAGTTGAGTGGTCTATTGAGAATGGTTTGGTCTACACCATTTCCAGGATAAGAGTTGATGACATCTTCGGGCAGTTTGACGATTTTATTACGGTAGCCGGCCATATTTCCCGTAATGGAGTATTTCCAATCGTTATGAGATGAACGATAAGAAAGTAGGAGTTCATAGCCTTTATTGGACATGCTCGCGCCATTCACCCATCTATTTCCCCCTTCACCCAGTGTCGCTATAAAGGGTGGAGATATGAGAATATCTTCTGTTTTCTTTTGAAAATAATCAAATGAACCTGTCAATTTTTGATTAAAAAAACCGAAATCAACCCCAATATTGTGTTGCATGGCCGACTCCCAGCGAAGATTGGGATTGGGTTGTTGTATACGTCTATATCCTGAAGGCAATACGCCCGTACCCGCTCCATTGATGTCGTAAGCCGTTCCATTGTCTGGATCCCAAGTAGGGTTGGTAGCATAGCTGGCCTGATACATTCCGAATGAGGCAAAATCACCGATTTCCTGATTACCCACTTTCCCCCATCCATAGCGGATTTTTAAATCCGAGAGCACTTCTACCGATTTAAGAAAATCCTCTTGACTCACACGCCACCCTGCCGACAGGGCTGGAAACCAACCAAATTGGTTATTGGCCCCAAATCGTGACGAGCCGTCGTATCGTGCCGTAGCAGAAAGCAAGTACTTGTCATCAAAGTTGTAGTTTACTTTACCAAAGTAAGAAAGCAAGCGATAGGCCGTACCACTGCCGCTATTGGTCTGAATACCTTCTCCCGCATCCAAGTACATATAATCGGGGTCTTCAGACGCAAACTTACGACGTCCGGCTTGTAGGTTTTCAGCATAATAATCGATTATTTCCTGACCTGCCAAGAAGTCAAAATGATGCTTGTCCTGCACATCCAATTTATAGGTAAGGGTATTGTTCCAGACATAGTTGCCCCATCTGTTGTTCACGTTGCTCAAACTAGCGGTATTTTCAGACATGAATCCAGACACATAGGTTTTCTGCATATTTCGGTCCCACAAAAAGGAATAGTCCATCCCCAGCATCGATCTGAATTTCAAGTTTTCCAATAGTTTCACTTCCATGAACATGTCCCCGAATAGGCGCAACATGTTCCGTCTATTTTGCGCATTGTCAGCAATAAGCCTAACTGGATTCTGTCTATCGCTCATCCCGGCTACCGGCCCACCCCAACCGATACCATCTATCGTATGTACAGGCACTATAGGTTGTATATTACGTGTTCGGTCCAGCACATTTCCCAGTACATCCTGCTGTATCTTGGTAATGGAGAGATTTTCACCAATCTTCACACGGTCGTTAAGCAGACTAAAGTCCGTGTTCAAACGGCCCGAGAGGCGTTCAAAATAGGTTCCCCGTACCGTTCCTTGATTATCGAAATAATCCACTGCAAATAGTGCACGGCTCTTATTATTACCGGTCATTATGCTCAGGTTATAATTTTGGACCAAAGCCGTTTGCCCCACCTCTTCTACCCAATCTGTATTTGCTGCGCGCATGGTCTTGGCATCATCAATGTATTCGGGCAGGATGATTTCATCCAACCGCCAAGTGCCATCACCGTTCTGTGCATCCCTAAATCTGTATACTCCGAAATTGGGATCCGTACCGTCATTACGCGCAGCTCGCCACTGCACGTACCCTCGCTGCTGTGTATCCAACCAATCCAGTGATTTTGAATAGTTTTTGATACCCGTAGACACCCGCGCATCTACCCGAGTACCACCCTTTTCTCCTTTTTTGGTCGTGATAATGATTACCCCATTGGCGGCCCGAGACCCGTAAATACTTGAAGATGATGCATCTTTCAATATTTGGATCGACTCAATATCCAGTCCTGATATTTCGTTCATAGATTTGGTACTCGGCATACCATCTATGATATAGAGGGGGCTGTTGTTACCCAGTGTCCCAATCCCTCGGATCAGGACATTGGCCGATCCATCAGGTGAGCCATTCGTCGTAATAAATGCTCCAGGCACTCTTCCCTGCAAGCTTTTCATCACATTCCCCGTCAGTGGCGCATTAATCTCATCCATCTTGACCACAGCTACAGCTCCCGTAAGATCAGCTTTGCGCTGGGTCTGATAGCCTGTCACGACAACTTCTTCCAGTTCTTCCCCCTCGGCCATCGTCACAACCACATTATGTTGATCGCCGACCGTCAAGAAGGTCGTCTTCTTCCCCACACGCGTGAAGCGTACCTGCGCCCCTTTAACAGCATTGATTTTAAAATTTCCACTTTCATCGCTGGCCGTCACATTTTGTGTCCCCATTACGGTGACTGTCACATCGGATAGCGGAAGTCCGTTCATATCTGAAATTTTTCCAGACAACGGAATGTCCTGAGCATACACGATTGTAAACATGCATGCCAAGAACAATAGTGTTAAGACTATTCCTCTCATAGTTTAGTAAATTTTGTTTGTTTATAATTTATAGTTGATTAAGATGTTGCGTTGGTTAGGCTGCTTATCTAGCCTGAATCAACCTCCCCTCTCCCCAAGTAATGTATCCATTCAAACCGATTGATTGTGCTGGCATCATAGCTCGGACATGCGCCTGTACTCTGTGTCACAAAGGCACTCAATGTGGCTGCAAACCCCATTATCTCTTCCATACTGATATCCACACTATTACGCATCCTGTTAGACAAAAAAGCCGCCAAAAAAGAATCTCCACTCCCAATGGTATCTTTCACTTCTACTGGATAAGCCGGAAAATGATAGCTTATTGCTGCACGTCTAGCATGATAGATAGCCCCTGCAGCTCCATAAGTTACAATGGCCTCATCTATCCCATAACGCTGCATTATATCTTCCACAAACTGTCCATCATTATCACCCTTGGGTAGATCCAGCCACTGGGCAATCATTCCAAGCTCCTCCCTATTCATCTTCACCAAATCGGCGTAGCCTAATAGTTCAAGCACACGTGCTTTCGTATAAAAGGGGGCGCGTAAGTTTACATCCAAGACTTTATATGGAGCTACCCGTAAGAGATGCTTCAACGTATTATATGAAATTTCGTGTCGAGAAGAAAGGCTGCCAAAAACGAGGAAATCTGCCTGTTGAATAGCATCTAGATCAGCCTCGTGCAATTGAATATAATCCCAAGCGACTGGGTATACTATTTCATACGTCACCTCTTTATGTGCATCAATGTGTACTTCTACCGTAGATGTTGCATGCGCTTTATCCACCTGAAAGAGCTGGGTAGGTACTCCCAGTGCTTCGCATAGTGCAATCAGCTCATCGCCATCTTTATCTTTTCCCACCCGCGTAAGCATCTGTGTCTCCACACCCAACATATTGAGGTGATAGGCTACATTCAAGGGTGCACCACCAAGTTTTTTGCCTGTTGGCAGGTTGTCCCACAACACCTCCCCAAAACAGATTCCTTTGATTGCCAATTGTTCGTTTTTCATACTCAATGCAAATTAATGGTTTGATCCATATTCTCTAAGGATGTACCTTTGGTCTCAGGCATCATTCGGAGTACAAATACGAGCTGTAAAACCATAAAACCTGCAAATATCAAAAAGGTATATCCGCCGCCCAAGAATTCGGTTAGTGCCGGAAAACAAAATGTAATCACAGCCGCCATCACCCAATGGGTAAGGCTCCCAATTGTCTGTCCCTTGGCCCGAACTTCATTCGGAAATATCTCGGAGATAAAGACCCAGATAACCGCTCCCTGCGAAAAGGCAAAGAATGCGATATACAGCATCAGATAGAAAGTAATAGAAAGCCCTTCGGTATGTCCTGAGAAAAAAGCAAATGATACCAGTCCTAATGCTACGATAAGTCCTATTGACCCCACCAACATCAACTTTCGACGACCTATACGATCGATGAAATTTATAGCCAATAAGGTGAAGATAAAGTTGACTAAGCCTATTCCTACTGTAGAGAGGAGAGAGCTTTGCGCTCCCAAACCGGCCATTTCGAATACACGTGGAGCGTAATATATAATAGCATTGATCCCCGATACCTGATTGAACACAGCAAACAAGATGGCCAATAGCAACGGCGTCCGATATTGCTTTGAAAATAAAGGCGCAGCCTGTTGTCCCGAAGGTTGATTAACATGGCGGCTTTCTAGAATACGTTGGACCTCTTCTTCATAATTGTCCGCATTAATCTTTTTCATGGTCGCCTCAGCTTCTTCGCGCCTGTCACGATGTAACAATAACCATCTCGGACTCTCGGGAATGAAAAATATCAAGACAAAGAATAGCGCAGCAGGAAAAGCCTGTACCCCCAGCATCCACCTCCAAGATTCTTCACCCCACTGACCTATCAAATAATTGGACAAGTAGGCTATTAGAATCCCGAACACTACATTGAATTGAAACAAACCGACCAACTTGCCCCTAGACTTGGCAGGTGATATCTCTGTAATGTATATGGGCGCCGTTACTGAAGATACCCCGACCCCAATCCCACCCAAGAAGCGAAATATCATGAATAGTGGCCAATCTTGGGCTATCGCCGTACCAATAGCAGAGAAGAAATAAAGGAGCGCAACGACAAAGAGGGTATTTTTTCGTCCAAATCTATCGGAAGGCAAAGCTCCTAAAGCAGCGCCCACTACTGTACCAATCAAAGCAATGGCCATCGTGAGCCCATGCTCAAATTCGGTTAAATTCCAAAATACCTGCACTGCTTTCTCTGCGCCGGAAATTACCGCTGTATCAAACCCAAATAAAAAACCTCCCAAGGCCACTACAAATGACCAGGCCAACACCATGTTTTTGTTCATATCGCTTTATAATTGATTAGAAGCAAATCTAGATGCTCGATAGGCTCTGGGATATATAAATCCACGACAAATTGAATAAAATTTGTTACACAGTGAATAATAAATTCAAACACCTAAATATCAATTAATTACAACAACAATGGAAATATAGATTCGTGATTATTGAACAGAAAATTTCACTTCTGATTCATTCCGACACGCCAATTAAACAATGTACTTTTTACACTAAGTATTTACGATAGAGTGTCAAAAAACAAAAACATGTATATTGCCTTACGTTTAGCACAAATCAGTCATGCCTAGAAGTCTAATATCACTTTTCATTCTGTCGATGTTGTTATGCATTTCCTGCCATCAGCAAGAGACCAAAGGAAAGTATACCATTGCATTCTCCCAATGTATTGGGACTGATGCTTGGCGCCAAACCATGTTACAGGAAATGAAGCGTGAACTTAGTTTTCATCCCGAAGTGACATTTCTGTATGCCGATGCACAAGGCAACAGCCAGCAACAGATAAAACAAATAGCGTCTTTCTTAAAGCAAGATATAGACCTGCTGATTGTATCTCCCAATGAGGCCGATCCACTCACCCCTATTGTCAATTCCACTTATCAGCAGAATATTCCGGTCATCGTCACCGATCGCAAGACTTCCTCCCATCTATATAATGCCTATGTAGGTGCAGATAATGTAGCTATTGGCAATCTGGCAGGTAAATATATCGGCAATATGCTCAATGGTAAAGGTAACATTGCTCTAATCACCGGCCTAAAAGGTACTTCAGCCTCTATGGAAAGGGAAAAAGGATTGCGAGAATCCCTACGTGATTATCCGTTGATACAAATCGGTACCGTTTTAGAAGGGCAATGGGAAAGAGCAAAAGCCCGCAACACAGCACAAGCACATATCGACGAATTGGAAAGCAGTGACCTTATTTTTGCCTTCAACGATCAAATGGCTTTGGGCGTACGCGAGAGTTTACTGCAACAAAATAAAGCTGTCAACAAAATCATTATTGGCGTGGATGCACTCCCTGGTCCAGCTAATGGATTGGAACAAATTACCAAAGGACATCTCCAAGCTTCTATGCTCTATCCTACAGGCGGGGCCGAAGCGATACGGACAGCTATGGCCATCCTTCAAAAAAAATCCTACCAACGAGACAATCTGTTGGGAACACTGGTCATTGATAGCAGCAATGCCAATCTGATGGCATTACAATCCAAGAAAATCGAACTGCAACAGGCTGATATTGACCGGCAGCAAGTCTTGATGAGTGAACAGAGTAAAATTTACAACGACCAAAAGGCCATCCTCAATGTATTGATCGTCAGTCTGGTGATGGCTGTTGTATTTGGTGGAATATCCATCATCGTCATCAAGAGCAATTGGAACAAAAATAAGCACCTAGAAATCCAAAATAGAGAAATCCTACAACAGCAACAGCAGCTCATTGAAATGAGCGAACAGGTCAAAGAGGCCTCTGAAGCGCGCAGCAATTTTTTCACGAATGTATCACACGAGTTCAAGACTCCGCTGACGTTGATTCTTGCTCCGGTCGACGAGCTCCTTAAAGAAAAAGGAATATCAAACGACAGTAAAGAACAGCTTCAACGTATCCGACGGAGTGCCCATAAATTACTCCAGCTTGTCAATGAACTAATTGATATCCACAAGATATCCAAGTCCAAGATTACATTACAGGCCGCTCCGGTACAAGTAGATCATTTTATGCATCAAGTGATTACCACGTTCAAACCCCTTTCCACTCGCCATCGGATATCACTATCCTATAGCAACAGGGCGCAAGTCAAGGAACTCTGGTTTGACGAATATCTACTCGAGCAGGTGATGTCAAATCTACTTTCTAATGCCTTTAAATTTACAGAGAAGAACGGTAAAATCGAAGTCATTCTTGAACGTAACACCTTTGGAGACCATGTGTATTTACGTGTAATAGACAATGGCCGAGGAATCAGCGCAGAGCATCTAGACCATGTATTCGACCCGTTTTATCAAGGCGGGTATAGTCCTGAAGGCTCGGGCATAGGACTCTCTTACGTTCAAGAAATCATCAACCTCCACCATGGCCAGATTACCGTCAGCAGCAAGCTCGGTGAGGGCTCCTGCTTTACCGTACGCCTACCTATAGGTCACGTCCATCTCAAAGACACCGAGCGTCGGCAATCAGTTATTCCCGTGGTACCAATCAGCAATCCAGCTTTACTGAGCAACGATTATAGTCCCAAAATCGTAGAAGACGAAATCAGTTTCACTTCTATCAAGCTACCGAGCATACTTCTTATCGACGATCATGCCGACATCCGGATATTCTTAAAAGAACTCCTAAAGCAGGAGTATAATATTTATACCGCCGATAGCTATGATCGCGCCGTACAGATAGCTACTAGCAAACTTCCGGATTTGATTGTGTGTGACGTGATGTTGCCCGACAAAAGTGGCATCGATGTATTGAAACGCCTTAAATTTGATGCACAGACCTCACATATCCCCATCATACTCCTTACAGCCATCGATTCCGACGAGGGCAAGATAGCAGGGCTCAAAGCCATGGCGGATGCCTATTTAACAAAGCCATTCAATGCCGACCATCTAAAGGCCGTAATTGAAAACTTACTCTATCTTCGCCGCGAGTTAAAAGAACGATACATCAGTGAAATCGAACCTATGGACGAGCTTACCGACCGCAGCTATTCAGATCAGGACAAGCGATTCCTCAACAGCCTTTCCGCAGTGGTAGAGACTCGCCTATCCGATGCGAAATTAAGTGTGGAAGACATCAGCACAGAGCTTAATATGTCTCGCGTACAACTGTACCGAAAAGTGAAGGCCCTCCTTCAATGTAGTGTCAACGAGTACCTGTTACAACGAAGACTAAAGAAAGCTAAGCATCTCATCATTGAAGGTCTCAACATCAACGAAATCGCTGAAAAGGTAGGTTTTTCATCATCAGCCTATTTTACGTCAGCCTTTAAGAAACATTGTGGAATGACCCCGTCCACTTTCAAAAAGGAGAAAATTAAATAGTAGTGTAAATTGGGAACCAAGTAGTACGTATTTAGTATTAAGGTTATCGCATAAAACGCAATGATTAGCGTACAATCGGCAGCTTCTGAGCAGCGAGGTATACTTATCACTCCTTGTGTCGTATTCTCTATCTTGTAAACATACTCAAACAACTATTTCCACTACCTGCCATCCACGAACCATACCCTATTTACAGTCACAAAATGTTAAAAAAATCCCAACGTTTGTGTATTCCAATTTTAGATTTTACCTTGATACTTTGATTCGCTTCGGAAAGAGCAAATCCTGGAGGGGGATAGCGTTTAAATTCAAATAACTTGAAATAATGTACAGGCCAATAGTCTTTATAGTATGTTTAATTACGAGTGTATGTTTATTCAACTCTTGTATCTCTAGATTAAGTAGACCGGCAATTACGGGGTATATTTATGATTACGACAATAAGCCTGTCGCCAACTGTCGCGTGGGAGAAACCCAAACTGATGAAAATGGCAAATTCTATTTAAAGGAAATCCGAACCAATCGTTTTCTACTAACCGAAATATTCGCCATGGAAGCTCCCCCCATCTTTTTCACACTTGACATCGAGAAAGAAGGTTATAAAAGTTACAGCACCAACTTCTTCCACAAGTACGGAGGTGGTCGAGCCAAAGGTGCTCTTGACAACTTGGATACCGTATATATCAAACGTATCAACGAGACCATACTCCCCGAAAACTACCTTTATACAGACTGGCACTTTGCCGCCAATAAGGATTTGGATACTCTCTATGGGATTAACAAAAATTACAACATGCAAAATCCCATAACCAACACCCCCCACTTTGATTCCAAATTTCACAGTGGTATGATCTACAAATTCACAAGCTCAACAAAGCCTGACTCCGCGTGGAACCCAGAGTCATACGACCTAGAAACTACCTATTGGGTTTCCCTCAGAGAAGATGGTCTATATGAAGGCAAAAAGACCCTAAAGTATCTAAATCCTTGGCGGCATCGAATGGAATACGATAGAACATATCGTGAGGCTTACACCATTCCGAGCGATAGCACGACAACGAAGGGGACCTTTACTTTTTTGAACAACACCATTCGTTTCGATCGTCATTTTACCAATTCCAATACGCTTTACAGCATTGACTCCATCGATCGGGATATGATAATATTGACCAAAATCAAAGGAAGATAGTGAGGTCCTCTCGCTTTCCATTGTCTTCTTTGCGATGAAGAGGACATGCAGTAGCGTCTTATATTTGCATTTGGCGAACTCAGTATGGTCAATGCAACATAACAAGCCCTCCTCAACATCTCCATCTCTACTATAATTCAATAATTTGGACGTAAAGATTTTTATCTTTAATTTAGAATTCGTTAAACAAAAATGTATTTCATGAAACCGACACTCTTTTTAATTGGCGCAACCTTATCTATTTTATCCTGCAACAATCCACAAAAGCAAACTCAAGAATCCGAAACTCCAACAGAGCAAACCCAACAAGTTGCTTCAGAAAATCAAATGTCAAGCACCAAATTTTCTATTGAAAACATCCCATTTTCCACAACAGATTTAGGTGACTTTCCTTTTTTCACCGCACCTGATGGAGCCATATACGTCAACAATACAAAAACGAAGCCATTTGATTTTATCGTTTTTGTAACACCCGATGATATCTTTGAAGTGGAAGGTAAGACCTATAGATCATGGGTGCATGCGGATAAAGAGAATAAAGCAGAGCTATCGGGACGCTACCTCTTCAAGAGCTATGATGATGCCATCACCCAAGCTGGTGGAGTCAAGATCTTTGAGGGGATACTGGACGGCAACCGATTAGAGCAATACAACAAATTATGTACCTATGCTGGAGATGACGGTAGCTTCATTCCAAATGGTGACCAACAGATTGTAACGTATGTAATTCGTAGAAAAGAAGGTAATATCTATATTGCTTTGGAGAAAAAAGACTTTCCTTCGACTTCCATCCAGATTGTTCAAGAGAAACCCTTCGAGCAGACGATTAAAAAAATCACATCCGATGATATTGTCAAGGACTTAACAGAAAAAGGAAAATCCATTCTATACATTAATTTTGAAACAGACAAATCTAATGTCACTGCAGAAGGCAAAGAAGCTGTAGAACAGATATTGGGTGCACTCACGAAGGATAAATCTTTAAAAATAGCTATTGAAGGTCACACAGACAATAGCGGTGAGGCTGCACACAACAAAGCGCTATCAAACGACCGCGCTAATTCAGTGATGAATATCTTGGTAGCAGATGGAGTTGATAAATCCCGTTTAACAGCTAAGGGCTTCGGGGCCGAACGCCCATTGTTCGCCAATGATTCTGAGGAGAACAAAGCAAAGAACCGACGGGTCGAACTCATAAAAATCAATTAATACAGAAAGGCCTTTGTTATAAACAGCAAAGGCCTTTTGCTTCAACCACCGCTTGGCATCAGGAATTAAACCAAGCCGAATTGTAAAATAAGGAAAGTCATTCCTTTAATAATACAGACCTTAATCTGAAGTCTCTGGCGATTTCGGTAAATCGCTCTTTAAAAAATTCGCCTACTTTCATTTCATCTGTGTTTTTAAGCTGAAAAGACGCTTTAATTTCCTCCGGTCCCTTTTCTACATTAAAGAAATCATATAAATGTACGACGAGCTCCCTGTCTGTGAAATACCTAAAATGGGATATTTTTACATATCCACAATAATGGTATATGATAGGTAAGTCAGCCCCATGGGCTGCTATTGGGTCAAATAGGGATTGTCCGGTATTTGGACCAGATGATATCCCTCCCGTTTGAGGGCACGGATAGTTTCCTCTTCTGGCATCGTTTTGAAGATTATCGACACCAACGTTTGGGCGGGGATGATTTTCAATCGCACTAGGATGTCTCGAATTACCTTTTTGATTTTGATAAATGTGAACAGACTTCTCTTGTTAGATCCTGAAATCATTTCCGCTCCTTTAAACCAAAAATGGGGATTGATTTTTTTAAATGCAACCATCTTCAATCCTAAGCCAGCAGCAATTTTTTCGAACTCCCGCTCAGATACCTTGTATACAAAGTTTCCCACTGGCTCAAAGGAGAACCGGTTTTTCCATATTTTACTAATTGCACGTGGGCAAGCAGCCAATAGATTACTGATAAAAAGCAACAAAGGCAGCTTACTGACCGGGTCCTGAGGTTCCATGATTACCACTCCTACTCGAGCAACCCTCAACATCTCATAGACTGCAGCATAGGGTCTTGGAAAGTGATGATAAGACTCCTTACACAGCACATAGTCAAAACTATCATCCGTAAACGTCATCTTTTCAGCATTCTCGGCTGCGCAGGCAGTGATTATTCCTTCTTTCAACGCTACATTCAAAAAATCGACATTCAGGTCCGTCGCCAATACGTCATTATCCGAATTCAAAATATATTGGGCGTCAAACCCATAGGCATCACCCACTGTCAGCCACTTTTTATTCCGCTGTATCAATAATGGATCCAAGCAAGAGAAAAATATACGTTGCAACCAGTTGGACAAGTTATCCTGATCCATTAATCGGCTTCTTTTATATACCTCCATCTTTGACTCTTCCGAGGGAAATCGTTTATTATACCATTCGTTGTGTCTATCGTAACTATTTTTATAGGACATATTAGCGCTTTATGATATTTACGTGCGCAACCATACAAACGTTTGGTAAAAATCGATTTTATAAAAAAAGAATAAATAATTTTAGTTTTACCCAACGTTCTTCCTATATGTTGCGTAACTATTGTATACATGGAAATGAAAAATTGGCTACCAAATCAAATGAATGGATCTTTTTTTTAATCGGGATAGCAAATTAATTAAGGGCTGCAAAGCCAATAAGCGTCAGGCTCAGGAAGTTTTATACAAGCTTTATTATGAAGATATGTTGCGGTTATGCCTTCGTTATCTTAAATCAGATGAGCTAGCTCATGAAGCGCTCAACATGGGATTCTTGAAGATATTCCAAAACATCAATACATTTGACCAAAAAAAAGGCGAATTCGGTGCTTGGATACGTACCATTATCGTCCGATCATGTATCGACCTAGGTCGGAAAGAAGCCCGCTTCAACCATTCCGCTATCCAAGATGAGACAGAAGAGGTACACATTGAGCCAACAATCCTAGACAAGTTATTTGCAGAAGACCTTCTCCAACTCATTAGACTTTTACCTGTTGCCACCCAGATTGTATTTAGTCTCTCTGTCATAGATGGTTATTCCCATCAAGAAATTGCCCAACAGTTGGATATAAGCGAGGGGACCTCACGCTGGCATCTCTCTGAAGCAAAAAAACAGTTGCGTACCTTATTGAAAGACGCTACAATTGATAACCCTCTGAAAACAAAAAAAATATGAAGAATTCAGTATGGTATCATAAGCTTTGGCGAGATAAGCTAAACAACATTCAGGTCAAGGAGTCCACTGATTCAGCTTGGACAGAGATGAAGGACATTTTAGATCAACACCTACCGACCACTACACCTACTAATAGCAATCATCCTAACGACGGCGGTAGCACTGGTGGTAGCTCGGCGGCATCCTTGGGAACAAAGATATGGAAGGTGATTGCATATCTTTTGCCCGCAGCTGCGACTATTTCAGCTATAACCTTTATGGATCCGCCTTTTCAAAAGGAAGATCTACGTGTACAGAAAAAGCAAAAGGAACTTCGTTTAGATTCCACAGACCAAGAGAATAGTGAACAAAATCCGTTTAAGACCCTCGACCCCAGCAGGGATAGAGACACTTTACGGATAGCAATATCGAATAGTGAGGCATATAAACGGGCCAAAGCGTCATCAGAGCTTCCCCTAATAACGTCGCGCTATTTCCATGATACATTGCCTCCTGTTCCAGAAGTCAGTAAAGAACATAGGTCATTGCTAGATACCTTTGTAGCATTTAAGGAGCATCGGCAAGTCTTCAATCAGCAAGAATCTGAAAACGTTTTTGAAGCCTATCCGTCAGAAAGCAAGGTCATCACGTCATCAGGTTCTCTCTTACATATCCTCCTACCTCCAGCACCTTTAGCTTCTGTTGGCAAGCATAAGATTGAAAACGATAGACAGAACAAAGACAAAACAAGAACTAAAAACCAGAAGATCATCCCGTTACAACCTAATCACACACTATATCGGGGATGGAATGGCATCAACATACATTCTTATAGCTATGGGATGGAGACTGGCACCAACCTAGGTCCACAGGAGAAGACTCTTTATGCCGGTATTTTTGGTCATCTGGGCTTGAGCGACAAATGGTTTATTAGCCTGGGTCTCAATGCCAACAGCAAGCAACCAATAGCAGGAAAATTTCGTCATCCTAGCTTTTTTAGACCCGACTCTTTACGCTATTCTTTCACGGTAAACGATAGTCGAAAACTTATTCTGCTCGATCTTCCACTAAAAGCCGAGTATAAGCTTACAAAGCTCGTTTCTTTAAATACCGGACTAACTTTTAATGTCCCCATAAAGCAATCTTCAGCTCAAACCGGGCTAGGGCCTATCTACGATATCCGGGACACGCTCAACCATAGTACCGAAATTATTTCAGCATTAATCAATACCCGAGCAAACCACGTTAATATTGGTTTTTCCAGTGGTGTTACCCTACATCTCAACAGATTCGACATCAAGGCAAATTACCATTGGTCCAATCCCTTTCGAGTTGGAAATTCATTGGGTTCTTACAAATTTGAGAATAGATATTTTAGGATTGGTGCGGGCTATCGGTTTAGGTAAGTTTACAATCAAATCAGCTACCATCGTCTCACAAGACACGTTCTATCTATAGTGGACAGCTGATTATACAAGTATTGGCGACTATATGAAATTGCTTGCACACCTATGAAATTATTTCCTCCTTTACTACTTCAATAAATTATTCTCCAGATAGTGTCATCAAAATAAAATTGCCATCAAAAGAATCTAAAACATATTACCTGAAGCCCATTTTTTTCAGTCCACCCACCAACAAAGATTTTTTTATTATCTTGGCTCACCAATTAAATTGTGTCGCACACTTAATTATGGTATTATAAATCAATTGACCAATGCTTTGGGATGACTATTCCGATGAGGAACTTTGCGCGTTAATCAAACAAAATAAGGAAAAGGCCTTACAGGCCATCATGCTTCGGTATTGGGAGCCTTTATACAAAATGGCTTTATACACCCTTCATGATACGTTTCTATGCGAGGACATCGTTCAGCAAGTTTTTATCCAGATATGGTCCAAAAGAGACGTCCTCAACTTTCGGTATTCATTAAAATCGTATCTATTTGCTTGTACCCGATACGAAGTCTATCGACAAATAAAGGCCAAGCATACCCCTCTCCATTCCTGTGATGACGACGAGTATCTTTATATCGAATATTACAACCCCCACCAAGCCCTTGAGTACAATGAGCTACTTGAGAATGTGGAGACATTGGTTTCCCAATTGCCCGAGAGATGTCGTGAGGTATACAAGCTCAGTCGTGACCACCAATTTAGTCACAAACAAATTGCAGCTCACCTCAATGTATCCACCAAGACCGTTGAGAATCAGATTACGATAGCACTGAAAAAAATCAAGGTTGGTCTAAGTAAATTGCTCTTTTTGTTACTTTTTTAATTTTTTTTCATTTCAGCTTGGGGGCAACCCGTGCATTTATACTCTTCCTTGGTATAACAGCACATTGCACACGTGAATAACCAAGATATAATAACCAAGATAAAGCGGATACTATCCGGTAGGTCCACTAAAGAGGAAGAGGATCAAGTAAATGATCATTTCTACCAATCTTTCCAGTCCCAGGAATGGGATGAGATGGATATGGGGTCTAAAAAAGACCTCGAGAGTAGGATTATTTCACAAGTTACCGAACATATTTCTCCTCGATATAAAACAAATTACTCCGTATTCAACCGCCACAATATATTCCGTTACGCAGCTGCAATACTTATTCTGCTGGGTATCGGATTTCTATTCTATCCACGCTCAATCGAAAATTCTCCAATCACAGCTACTGTAACCCCATCGCAACTCATTCCCGGAAGAGACATTGCATCCCTAGAGCTCAGCGACGGCACAGTAATACCACTGACCGATCTCGCTCCCGATAAACAATACCAGAGCGCAGGAGTTACCATCCGTAAGAATTCGGATGGCAATCTCACCTATATTTATGACCAACAATCTGATACCGATGGTTCTACAGACAAATGGAATACCCTAAGAACTCCCAAAGGAGGTAAATATCAAATCGAGCTTGCTGATGGTACCAAAGTATGGCTCAATGCGGGGAGCTCCTTAACCTTTCCAGAGCGATTTGCTACCCATAATCGCTTGGTCAAAGCCTCCGGCGAGGTTTACTTTGAAGTCAGCCATGACAAGACTCGGCCATTCATTGTCAATAGCAACGATATGGAAATCCTTGTACTAGGTACTTCATTCAACCTCTCTAACTATGACGACAATCCACAAGGCGTATCTGTCGCACTACTTGAAGGCTCAGTCAAATACAAGACCGCTGTCAGTCAATCTATGCTCCGACCAGGACAAAAAGTAAATTTAAAGGCTGGAAAAGTAGAAAAAACACTCTTTGACATCGAATCAGAGATTGCATGGAAAAATGATTATTTCATTTTCAAGGACCAGAATATCAAACAAATTATGAATGCACTAAGTCGCTGGTACAACGCAGAGATCGAATATGAGGGGAATGCTTGGGAGGACAAGAATTTTACGATACGAGTATCTCGACGTCAAGAGATAGCAGATATACTCGAGATGCTAGAATTAACACATTCTATTAAATTTAAAATCATAGGAAGGAGGATTATCGTCAGCACATAACTTTACCCATCACCCATTTTTTAAATAAAAAAAGCCGGGATGCTGAAGACATCCCGACCGAAATCCAGTTTTAAAAAATGTATAAAAAATTATAAAACCTTTAGTCTTATCAAACTTATGAAAAAACCGTTGAAAAGAGAACGAGATAGGTTCTTTTTAAAAACCTTCGTCGCCATCAAATTCATGGCTTTAATCTGTTGCTTTACTATAGTACAAGCCACCGCCACCGCATATGGCCAGCTCATCAACCTCAATTTAAAGAATGTGAGTATCGAGCAGGCACTCCTAAAAATCAGTCAACAATCCAAGCACGACTTGGTGTATGATTCAAAAGTATTTCGTAATACTGCATTGATTCACTTTACATTAAAAGAAGCCAACCTCGAACATGCGCTTAACCAGCTTTTTGAAAACAGAGGTTTTGAGTACGAGATTCGTAAGAACACCATCATTGTGAGACCGTCCTCAAAGGCTGCGCTCCAAAATACGAAGAGTGTAGTGACATCTCAACAAAGACAGGTGACGGGCAAGGTAAGCGACAGCAATGGATCTCCCCTAGTTGGCGTCACTGTCACCATAAAAGGAACATCCATAGCCACCACGACCGATGAGAGTGGCAACTACAAGATCGCCGTGACCGAAAATGCTCAATTTCTTACATTTTCCACAGTCGGATATGAACCTACTGAAATCAGCATTATCAATCGAACCATCGCCAACGTCACGCTTAACCAACAGATCGATAATCTAGAAGAAGTTGTCGTCGTGGGGTATGGCACCCAGCGCAAAAAAGACCTTACCGGCGCTGTAGCCAATATATCGTCGGACAAGCTCAACACCCAGAGCAATGTCAATATAGGACAAGCCATCCAGGGTAAGATTGCAGGAGTTGATATTGTCTCCCAAGGCGGTGCTCCCGGTGCGGGTAGCCGTATCATGATAAGAGGTATAGGCACACTCAACAATGTCAGCCCCCTATATATTGTGGACGGTATCTACATGAACAATATGGACAACATCAATCCCAACGATGTCGAGAGTATTGACGTATTGAAAGATGCCTCATCAGCAGCAATTTATGGTTCGCGCGCTGCTAATGGCGTCATCATCATCACCACCAAATCAGGATCCAATACGGAGGGCGAACCTATTATAGATGCCGCTATCAATGCTGGATTACAGACGCCTTCCCGATATCTTGATATGATGAATGCACAAGAGTGGGCCAAGGTATCCACGCTAGCCCGTCAAGCCATTGGGGCGGGGCCATTAGCCATGGCTGCTGATTTAGACACCAAGGAAGATAACGATTGGCAACGTACCATGATGGGCACGGCACTCATGCAGAATTATAATCTCACCATCAAAGGTGGCAGCAAATATTTCACTTATTATACTGGATTGGGCTATATGGATCAAGATGGTACAATACAGGGTACCAAATACAAGCGTTACAATGCCCAGATTAAAACAGAGTTTAAAAAAAACTGGCTAAAGATTGGTAACAACACTATTTTTTCCAGTCAAAAGAACAATCCACTATACTCTTTCGCTCGCGGAGGATATCTCGGAATCATCTTACAGTCTATCCCCACTCTATCCCAGTATGACCCTACTAACGACAAAGGCGGCTATGGAAAAGTATACGGTGATGCTACTGACATTCCCAATCCACTCGGTATACTGGATCAAAACCTAACCCGCCGTACCTGGGATGAAAATAAAATTTACCTTAATTTTTACGCTGAAGCTAGGCTACCACTAGGTTTAAAATATCGATTCAATGTCACGCCAGATTTCAGCTATACCCGCAATACCGACTATCAGAACGAATTCGATTTTGGACTACGCAACAATAGCATCTCTTCGGTTCTCGAAAGTCGCAACACAAGTAACAATTTACTCCTCGAAAATCTATTAAGTTATGATCAGAAATTCGGCAAGCATACTATCAATGGATTGATTGGATACGCCTATCAAAATTTCAAAAGCCGCTATATTATGGCTTCTGGCCGTGGTCTACCTCCCGGTATCTATGAGGTTGGAGCTGCATCTCAGGATCGCCTTAATGATGGCTATTCCAATGAAAGCGCACTTACCTCCATTATATCTCGCGCCTTTTATTCTTACGACCAGCGCTATCTTTTGACCGCTACCTATCGTAGAGATGGCTCATCTAAATTTAGAAAAGGTAATCGATACGGCCATTTCCCTTCGTTTTCGGTGGGATGGAATATGAAAGAGGAAGCATTCATGCAAAGCATCAGCATGCTTAATCAGCTGAAGCTAAGAGGGGGCTATGGTGTGCTCGGCAATCAAGAAATCAGCAATTACATGTATACCAGCGTAGTTACATCAAACATCAATTACCCAGATGGGAATGGTGGAGTGTACAATGGCGCCTTCCCAAAAGACTTTGCCAATCCGAACATCCGCTGGGAAGAAACCGCAATGACCAACATCGGAGTCGATGTCGCCAGCTTCAACAATCGCTTGACCTTGACCGCCGATTGGTACCTTAAGAATACCAAAGATATTTTACTCACCGTCCCTATTCCCATCTCTACCGGCGGAGCCAACGATCCAGTGGTAAATGCAGGTAGGATACGCAATAAAGGATTCGAATTCACTGCCAATTGGAGTGATCGACCTTCCAATGACTTTGGCTATGTCATCACGTTGACTGGTAACTTTGTGACCAATCGGGTCGTAGCACTGGGTGAGGCCGATCAAATCATCAATGGCGGTGCCAATCGCACCAACGTGACCACCACCAGAACCCTAGCAAACTATCCCATCGGTGGCTTTTGGCTCATTCCTACACAAGGCCTATTCCAAACTATAGACGAAGTCAATGCTTACAATCAGAATGGCAGTCTCATACAGCCCAATGCCAAACCGGGTGATGTCAAATTTAGCGATACCAATGGCGATGGTAAAATCACAGATGATGATCGCGTCTATATGGGCAGCCCCCTACCGACAACCTCACTCGGCCTGAATTTCAATGCCAACTATAAGCAATTCGATTTATTGGTAGGTATGCAAGGTGTCATGGGCAACAAGATATACAACGCTACCCGCCTAGAGCTTGAGGGAGTAAATAAGGGAACCAACTACCTCAGGAGCGCATTGGACTACTGGACCGAAGACAATCGCAATGCATCCGCGCCCCGTTTGGTATGGGACGACCCCAATCAGAATAATCGTCCACAGTCCGACCGTTACCTCGAGGATGGATCCTTCTTCCGTGTGCGCAATATCCAACTTGGATACACCTTTCCGGCCCATATCTTAAAAAACAAATTACAACGTTTAAAAATATACACCAGTATCGAGAATCCATTTACCATCACGGGATATTCGGGCTACACCCCCGACATAGATGGAGGTGGTGATTTGACCTCAAGGGGATTCGACAGTTTTGTTTACCCGACCAACAGAATAGTGATGTTTGGTGTCAATCTTTCATTTTAACAGCATAAACCATGAGACTATATACAATATTAACTTCATCTCTGATTGCACTGCTATTCATGAGCTGTGAGAATAAACTAGATTTGACCAACCCCAATAGTGTGACAAGTGAAACTTTCTGGAAAACCGAAACTGATTTTAAACTTGCTATTGCATCATGCTATACCCCATTAAAGAATTGGAACGGGGGTTACTATGGTACCCGAGGGCTGATGACGCGCATCTCCCGAGCCGATGACATCGAGTTCAGGAATGACATCAATGAAATATATGCCATGCATCGTTTCACCAATGACTCTTACAATGCTGTAGCACAAAACATCTTTTACCAGTTTTACAATGCCATCTATAGGGCCAATTCCATTCTCACCGAATTGGACAATGCTAACTTATCTGATGATTTCAAGAATATGGTACGTGGAGAGGCCTTGTTCATCCGGGGTATGTATTTCTTTCAACTCGCTAAAGAATTTGGTGATGTTCCTTTGCGCCTTAGCCCTTCTCAGGATCCCACTACGTTTCCACTAGCCAAATCTTCCCAAGCAGATGTTTACGCCCAAGCGGCAAAAGACTTTATAGCTGCAGCTGATATCCTACCCCTGACTAACGACAAAGGGAAGCCCACCAAGGGTACCTCCTATGCCTATCTGGGCAAATTATATGTCTATACCGAACAATGGCAAGAGGCCAAGAAAGTGCTTGAACCACTCACCAAAGCTCCTTATACCTATAGACTTGTCGATGATTACGCATGGAATTTTGATGAACTGCACGAACACAATAGTGAGAGTATTTTTGAAATATTGTATGAACCTGTGGGCGGAACCAATCAATGGGACAATGGCGAGACGGCCAATTCAGCCCAATCGACCACCATCGCTGTTGAGTATGCAGCCGGTAGCGTAGGGGGATGGTTTGAAGCCCAACCTACCAAAAAGATGATGAATATCTTTTGGAAAGAAAAGGCAGCCAATGGCGACTTCGATTACCGAGCCAAGACTTCCGTTGCATGGGATTACCCTGGCTGTATGTACTATCAAAGACCTATACAACAGGTGCTCAATGCAACCGAAATCAAGCAGTATTGGATCTTGAAGTCGCAAAATTCTGCCACGCGCACCGAAGAGGTCGAGTCCCTTCCTTCTTACATTAATGAGCGCGCTATGCGTTTTGCAGACGTACTCTTACTGCTGGCAGAGTGTGAATTGGAGAGCGGTACAGCTTCCGATGCCATTCCCTATATCGATCAGATTAGAACACGAGGAGGTAACCTGCTACCTTACGCCGGCCCCTATACCGCAATAGCGATCAAAAATGAGCTCATGCATCAGCGCGCTATCGAGTTTTTCAAAGAAGGAGAGCGCTTTTATGACCTACGTCGTTGGGGATTATTGGAGACTGAACTTAAGAATCAGGACCCTATACGATTTGCCAATTTTAATAAAAGACACTACTACCTACCTATTCCGGCCAAAGAGATCCAGACAAATCCATTAATTACCCAAAATAATGATTGGAAATAATATGACGCTCTTCAATAGTAACAAAAATCATATCCATTTAGCCTTCCTAAGCTTGCTGCTAACACTTTGCGTGCACACCAGCACACTGGCTCAATTAGCCTCTCTTGAAGTGTACCAAGAGCTACCAGACCCCCATTCTAGGAATCTAGCTACTTGGAGTAATGTCACTTCTGGTGCCCATAGTGGTTTTGTATCTACCAACCAGCATTTTGATCGATCCTCTGCCCCAAGTCAGCATGATGTACAGTCACAGTGGTCCAAGACTGCTTGGCGAGGAGAACGTGTACACACCCAAGGGATTATCTATACCACTCGTCGACTGAACGATATACAACTAATAGTCAGCGACCTACAAAAAGACCAATACGCTCATATTTCCAAAGAGCATGTTAAAGCCAACTTTGTACGGTATGTCATGGCGGATGATCCCAAAGGACTCAAACAAGGCTGCGCAATCAGCGTTAAGTTGGATACGGCATTACATGCAGATATGATCGACCCTATTTCTAGCCTCTCCATGGAAGACTCCACCAGTCGCCCCCTCTGGCTAAGTGTAGATGTACCCCGTCATACCCCTCCAGGTATTTACTCGGGCACATTGACTATCAAAGCCGATAACTACTCCCGTCAGCATCCCTTTACCATTACGGTACTGGCCCACACCCTACCCGAGGTTCAAGATTGGGCGTTCCAACTTGATCTTTGGCAAAATCCCTATAGCGATGCTCGTGTATACGGTGTACCTTTATGGTCCAATGAACATTTCCAAGCGATGAAGGCCAGCTACCAGATGCTGCGTGATGCTGGTCAGAAGGTCATTACGACCACTTTAATTCACGATCCATGGAGCTCGCAGACCTATGACGTATACGGAGGAATGATCAAATGGATTAAACAAAAAGACGGTTCGTGGACTTATGACTACCGCATATTCGACAAGTGGGTGCAGTTCATGATGGATATTGGCATAGATCAACAAATCAGCGCCTACAGCATGATCCCCTGGACGCTCAAATTCCAATACTACGATGAAGTCTCTGGTCAGGATCAAATGTTCGAAGCCAAACCCGATAGTCAGGCATACGCCACATATTGGGGTAGTATGTTGCGTGACTTCGCTCGTCATCTCAAGTCCAAGGGATGGTTTGACATCACCACCATTGCAATGGATGAACGCCCTGAGAAAGATATGCAAGCTGCGATTAAGGTCATCAGGGACGCCGATTCGGCATTTCGAATTTCAATGGCCGGTAATTATCACGAAGAGTTACAGGCCGATTTGGTAGATTATAGTGTTGCCTCTACGCAGACCATCTCCTCTGAAGTCTTGCAGTCCAGAAAAGAGAAAGGCTACATTACCAAGTTTTATACTTCCTGTACCGAAATCTTTCCCAACACCTATACGTCATCCGATTATGCCGAACTCAACTGGATGGCTTGGCACGCCCTTCATAAGCATTATGATGGATACCTTCGATGGGATTACAACAATTGGAACCGAGATCCATTCAAAGATTCACGCTTTGGTCCTTTTCCAGCCGGGGATACCTATTTCGTTTATCCTGGAGCACGCAGTTCGATACGCTTC
Organism: Sphingobacteriaceae bacterium DW12; assembly: GCA_000783305.1. Taxonomy (GTDB): domain Bacteria; phylum Bacteroidota; class Bacteroidia; order Sphingobacteriales; family Sphingobacteriaceae; genus Sphingobacterium. The sequence continues at coordinate 30,929 of JROE01000003.1, forward strand.
GAGCGCTTGCGTGAAGGCATCCAGGATTTTGAAAAAGTGACCTTTCTGCGACGCCAATTCAAAGCCAATGGCCATCTAGAAGACCTTAAAAAGCTAGAAGATGTTATCCAAGCTTTCACCATACAGTCTTTAAACGGCAAGAATGCTCATATTGCACTAGAAAAAGCGCAAGCCATTCTCAATAGCTTGTAGCGATACAAAAACATCAAACACCAATAGCCACCCCCATAGGTGGCTATTTTTTTGCAGCCTCTCTGTACAGATCAAGTGTATAGAGAAGCATGTCTTATATTTCATATTACTCCAGTTAGAAGACAAACGCTTCTTAACTTGTATCATAATCTTGATGGTCCAAAAGTTTTCCCTTAGTTTTGGAGCTAGAGATCAGACCATGAAAGAGATTACGGCACTTTCGGATAAGATAGTAACCCTCACGAGAAATGAGTTCTTAAAAACCGGAGGAAGCATAGATACCAATGTATACTATATCGAGAGCGGTAGTTTGCGCATATCCATATCCGATGATGCTCACGAGCAAACCATACGGCTGGGATATCAGGGCAATCTCATTGTTGCCTTGGATTCATTTATCACAGGAGAACCTTCCCACCTCGCTATTCAAGCCCTAAAGAAAAGCAATATCCGAGTCATCTCCAAATATCAGATTAATGTTTTTTTACAGACCGAATCCAATAGAATTCTATGGTCAACACTATTAGAAAGCCTCATTGTCCAACAGTTCGAGCGCGAAATCGACCTATTGACAGAGTCTCCGCTACAACGCTATAAAAGGGTACTACAAAGAAGTCCGCAATTGTTTCAAGAGATACCCAACAAACACATTGCCAACTATCTACGCATGAGCCCTGAGACACTCTCCAGATTAAAAAAATCTTGATTTCAATCAAGGATTATCATCCCGCTCTTTTGTTTTTTTGTATAAACAAAAGATGATATGCAAACGGAAATGTTAACCCACACACTCATTGGACAGACACACGATATTCTCTCCCAGGTTCAAAAAATCAAATTATTACATATCGACCTCCTGAGGTGGCGAGCGAATAAAGATTCTTGGAATATTCTGGAATGTCTAGAACATCTCAATCGATATGGAGAATACTATCTGCCCGTGCTAGAACGTCAAATACACTCCACCTCTAGCCAACATGACCCCATATTCAAAAGTGGTCTATTGGGAGGGTATTTTGCAAAAAGCATGCTACCGAAGGCGGAACTCAATAAGATGAAAACTTTCCCAGATAAAAATCCCTTGCATGCACCCCTAGAGGTGACGGTGATTGACAGGTTCATTGCCCAACAAGTCAAATTATTGGACCTATTAGACAAATCGAAGCACGTCAGCTGGAACAAAGTAAAAATAGAAACCTCTATTTCGAGGTTCATCAAGTTGAAATTAGGAGATACCTTTCAGTTTTACATAAACCACATGCTAAGACATATGCAACAGATTGAAAATATACAAGTCAAATAACCGCCTATTGTGGGCGGTCATTTGACTTATGTATTTCATCCCACCACTCCAACAGAATGCGACAGTGGACAGCATCCCTTATTTTTTGCATCTTTGTCATAGACATTCACTTAATAAATGGAAAATACAACACATCCCAATATCATTATAGAGACGGAGCGGCTAATTTTAAGGGAAATCCTGCCTACTGATGTAGACGGCATGTTTGAGTTGGACTCCGATCCCGACGTCCATCTGTATCTGGGCAATCAGCCGGTCCATCATCAAAGTGAAATTAAGGATGTAATCGAATTTATTCGGCAACAATATGTTGACAATGGAATTGGTCGTTGGGCGATTATAGAAAAAAAGACCAATGCTTTCGTGGGTTGGGCTGGGCTCAAATATATCACCGAGCAGACCAACCATCACATCCATTACTATGACCTTGGGTACAGGCTTATTAAAAGATATTGGGGTCAGGGGATTGCACCAGAAGCAGCCAAAAGCGTATTGGATTATGCCTTCGATAAGATGGAGCTGACCGAAGTCTATGCTATGGCAGACTGTAACAATGACGGCTCCAATCATATCCTGCAAAAACTAGGTTTTCAATTAATAGAACGCTTTGATGATGAGGGAGTAGCGCACAACTGGTACCGGATTATCAAGCAACAGTGGCCGTGACAGTAGACCACAAGATACACCTCAAACGTGTGGCAATCTGCCTTCAGGTCCGCTAAAAAAAATTGGAAACTAAAACAGATTTTAGTTTCCAACCCAACTACCACTTACCGTGTGGTGTAGCCACCATTTGCAAAAATCGTCTGCCCAGTGACCCACCATCCGTCCGTTACTAAAAATTCAACCAGTGGTGCGATATCTTCAATTTTGGTCAATCCACCCAAAGCCGATGCCGACTTGTGATAGGCCACCGCCTCATCACTTTCTTGCCCGTAAAAGAAAGGGGTATCCATGGGACCAGGTGCCACTGCAGTTACCGATATTCCACGATTTCCAAATTCTTTGGATGCCGCCCGAGTGAAGTGTTCTACTGGTGCCTTTGCTCCTGCGTAAGTAGAATAGTACCCTGTATAGGCGGCCAATAATGAGGTCACGATTGTACAGATTTTGCCGTTGTCATTCAGTTGCTTTCCTGCCTCCTGCAAAAAAAAGTACGCTTGCTTTGCATTAACGTCCATCATCGTGTCATATTCTTGCTCCGTTGTTTCGGTAAATGGCTTTTTCAGTACCATCCCTACCGTGTTAATAGCAATGTCTACACCACCAAATACCTCTTTCGCTTGGGTAAATAAATTACGGACGTTCGCTACTTTTGTCAAATCCGCTTGTACCAAAATTGCTTCGCCGCCATTATTTTTAATGTCAGCCAGCGTGTCTTGTGCTGCCGTCTTGGTTGCATCACTGTTATAGTGGACTACTATCTTTGCACCTTTTGAGGCAATGCTTTTGCTCAAAAGTCCACCCAAATTTTTTCCTCCACCAGCAATCAGCACTACTTTTCCTTTAAAATCGTTTCTTGACATAGTATGATTATTTTAAGTTTATCTAACCACACAAAGTTCAACAAGCTATTTTTCTATTTTGTGGTGAACTTTTCGGAACTTTTATTTTTTTCTCCTTTTCTGAATTGTCCTGGAGTCTCCCCTGTGAATTTTTTAAAGAATTTGGAGAAATTCGAAGGATCGTAGGTAAGCTTTTTGGCGATTTCAGCAATAGACAGATCGGTCTCCATCAACAAGGATTTGGCCTTTTCAACGATTTTAAGATCGTAGAAATGACACGGATGGTGCCCTGCCGTTTGTTGTATAGTATCCGATAGATGTGAATGAGAGATATGCAGTGCACTAGCAATCTGGTTGAGTTCTAAAAAATCGAGTATATCACCGCTTGCAACCTCTTCGATGTGTCGATCCAAAAACCTGAAGTAGTCATTCATGATTTCTTCACCACGTTTGTTTTCATTTTTCACATTTTGTTTCATATCCATGATCGTGCTTTAGCCCATTCCATAAATTTCAACATTTCTATCCAGATTATCATGGTGAACTTTTCGGATTCACACGACCAGATGACGATACCCTTGAGAGGGTAACAATCAAAAAGCCGCTAGAGGTTTCCCAATAGCGGCTTTCTATACTTCAGATTCAATACCAGATTATTTAAAAAATATACTTGGTACTTAAAAAGTTAGATTTATTTTCACTTACAATAGCGTTCAACAAATCCTTGTTGTGCTCTGTATTTTTGGTAGCCACTAGCGATCGGATAGAAAAAGACCGCAGCGCATCTACTACTGACAGCGTACCTTCAGCACTATCCTTTCTCCCTGTGAATGGGAAAATATCAGGTCCTCGCTGGCATTGACAATTGATATTTACCCTGCTCACCTGATTTACCAAAGGATCGATCAAGGAAGAGATTACGGCTGCATTGCTACTGAATATACTTACCTGCTGGCCATGGGATGAACCAATCAAATATTCAATTGGTTCCTCCAAATCATCAAACGGTACCACCGGTACTACCGGTCCAAATTGCTCTTCGCGGTACAGCTTCATCTGCTCATTCACTGGGTACACAATCGCCGGATATACGAATGACTCCTCCACCTCACCGCCATGCGGATTGATTACCTTAGCGCCATGCTTTTTAGCATCTTCGATACACTCTGTCAAGTAAGCCGGTTTATTGACTTCAGGAAGTGGTGTCAGTGCTACTCCACTCTCCCAAGGCATCCCATATTTCAGGCGTGATACCTCGTCCGTTAGTTTTTTCAGGAATTCCTGAGCCAAGCTACGATGCACATATACAATCTTGATTGCGGTACAGCGCTGACCATTGAAAGACAATGCTCCGAGGACAGTCTCCTTTACGGCCAAATCCAGATCGGCATCACGCGTCACTATGGCAGCGTTCTTAGCATCCAATCCCAAGATAGCACGCAGACGATTTACTTTCGGGTGGAGCTTTTTCAGCTCATCCGCGACCCTACTTGAGCCAATCAACGTCAATACATTGATCTTGCCAGACTGCATCAGTTGCGGGACGATCTTATTGCCACGACCGTATATCGTGTTGACCACACCCTTAGGGAAGCTAGTCCGGAAGGCCTCCAACAACGGATAGTGCAAAAGTGTACCGTGCTTAGGTGGTTTGAACAGCAAGGTATTGCCCATGATCAATGCCGGGATCAACGTCGTGAACGTCTCATTCAACGGATAGTTGAATGGCCCCATGCAGAGCACCACGCCCAGTGGTGACCTTCTGACTTGTGCGATGATACCCTGTTCGATTTGAAAACGGGATGAATCCCGATCTACGTCTTTCAAAGCATCGATGGTCGCATAGATATATTCCACGGTACGGTCAAATTCCTTTACCGAGTCCGAATACGATTTACCGATTTCCCACATGATCAATTTGACCACGCTGTCCTTTTGTTCCAGCATCTGCTGAGTGAAACGCTCGACACAAGCGATACGGTGGGCCACACTCATCGTTGGCCATTCGCCGCGACCATTGTCGTAGGCAGCTACTGCAGCCTCCAATGCTTCCATAGATTCCTTTTCCGTACATACCGGATAGCTACCAATACGTTTGCGTTGCAAGCCATCCTTAGTTTGGACACAAATTGGAGAGAAGACCTCATTTACCTCACCTTCCCAAGGGAGCAACTTGCCATTCGATAGGAATACGCGTTGATCCAATTGTTCAGTGAGGTTAAATTCCGGGGGAATATCCGCGTCGGAATAAAAAATGTTCTTTAGGTTTAAGCTCATTTTTCTACTTAAATTATAATTTATGAATAGGTGATTACTCGTACCCAACGACAGGTCATGGATTGGTGAAGCCCGTCATTTCGATGGTACGCAACCATAAAGATATACAAACCTGAGCAAACTTTCTTAACAAAATTTTTATTTCCCATTTTTTCAAAAGACTATCGCTATCCGCAGTTACTATTATTCAATACAGAAATGTTAGCCAATACTCCTCGATTTCATCTTTGAAGAGCATATGGAAGTCGGTATCCTTATTGATATTAGAAACAAAATCATTCCAATGAAAGTCCAACAAGGGCTGTAGCGATCTGAAGAGATCATCCGTTTAATTCACTGCTAATCAACCCCTATTTGACATGAAGAATTTTTAAATTTACTTATTTCGACCATCCTTATCATTACGAACGGATCATGTAATGAGAATGATGAAGTTCAATGTTTAGAGATTGCACTTCCGATGGTCGTTAATCTCAATTATGTGGACGAAAGTGGGGAAGATCTCCCCTTTGGTGATACACCTCTTTATCCTGCCGCACATCTTAAAATATACAAAACAGTAGGTGATAAAGAAGTGCCGATACCCTTTTCTATCAATAATGAGGATAGGCTTATTGTCCTAAATTTACATGAATACAAAAATGGCACTTTTTTCATAGCGCTAACACCTGATATTGTTGATAAAATAACCTGTATCGGCGAAATTATCCCTGACGAGCCCTGCCAGAATTACAAAGTCGGCCATTTAAAACAGGGTGATCGCAATGTCCAATATGACGAACAGAAACAAGTCTGGAAGTTTATAAAATAAGTAGCCTAGAGAATTGGGTATCGAGATGGGCGCGACATTTGAATCACCGTAAAAGGAAGAGCCCCGTCGCGGCTCGAGTGACATCAAAAAACTCTATTTGCTTACATTCGCCTCTCCCCATTCATCCATCTGCACCAGTATCTCCTTGAGCGACCTTCCATGTTCCGTCAGTTCATATTCCACCTTTGGCGGCACCTGTTGATATACCATTCGATTGATAAGTCCGTCACTTTCCAACTCCTTCAATTTAGCAATCAACATTCGCTCAGAGATTCCCGTCAATCGTTTCCTTAATTCACTATATCTGAGCTTTTTCTCACTTAAGAGATAGGAAAGAATATTTATCTTCCATCTCCCGCCAATAATCGAAAGTGTAAATGCGATACCACATTTATTCTTCCAATAGATTTCATTCGTATTGTTAGTTGAATTTTCTTTTCTCATACCCATACTTACTTTTCTGTCAGTACCATACAATTTTGTATGTTCTATTATTTAAGCAAGTTAATAAAGATATTTGTACCCTCACCAAACGAATATCAAAATGGAAACTGTAAAATCGATTGTTCACTGGCTAAGCTACGCCTACTACCTCTATGTCTTTGGATATGCCTCTCTGTTCAAAGTCTTTCAAAAATCATCCATGATGGAGAGCATGCAATCTCTGGGTTTTAATAAGCATTGGACCATCATCATCGGTGCAGGCGAACTCATAGGTGTCCTTCTGATTGTGATTGGCATTTTCAAGCCCGATTTAAAGAATCTAGGAATATTGCTGTTATTCCCCTTCGCCGTCGGTGCATTTACCGCCCATATGGCACATCAAGAGTATCATCACTTCTACGACTCTCTCTTGATGTGTATCCTGACGGTCATTTTATTATCCACCGACAAGTACTTTAAAATAGTCCTTTAGCTCAGAAGTCTGAATTCCCTTCTTATACCAGTGTCTTTCCATAAGCTGTTGTTGCTTTAATCCTTGCATTTTGTAAGTTCTTTAGTCCCGCTATTCATTACATTTAGATAATTGAATACGGGCTAAAGTAACATATGGTGTATAGGTCCAATAGATTTGAAGCAAACTAAGGTCAGCCTATCTTTTGACCACCAGATTGGCAGCTCTATTGATATCTCGGTGTGCCACTCGATCCAGAGCCTGAGACTGAAATAATCTCACCGTCACGGATACGAATGAAAATACCCACAGTACTTTTCACACGCCTTCCACCCTGCAGCTCAGGTTGCCAAAGATCATTATCCTGTTGAAAGTGCCTTTTAACAAATTCCGAAAATTTTGATGGCCGTCCTGACACCAATTCTACATTGCTTATATTCCCACGAGGATGCACCACCCCTCGAAACAAAAGCACAGAATCCTGTGGCATAGACCAGCCCGTAACTTCGTAATTGCGATAAGATTTGACCAAGTCCTCCTTTAATTTCAGATCTCCTCCAATATAATGAGCTGCAAATTTCTCGCTAAACAAGGATGACTCCTCTCCCTCAAGGGTGTACACGTCGACGTCATATATCAGCGAATCCTTTTTCAATCGGGCGGTAATTTCAGCATGTTTTGGCAATGTAGACACTGCTCCTAAATAGCCCGTCTGGATATTCGGGTACATTGGAAGATTGATTGTCGTATATGTAGTTTGTAAAACATACAGATCACCCTGAAACTTCAGATCATAATGCGTCTCTAGCTTATCCCCCTTGAGGCCTTCGTGATGTATGAAAACATCCGTGGGTACCCGATCGGTATACTTTACACTAACCGTTCGTATCGTCGGATTTTCAGTAAAGAACAATGTATTAGAGCTATCACCAAAGCATACACTAAAGCTCGCATGACGGGTGGACTGAGCTTTCAAGGCTATCGCCAGACCAAGCATAAGGGTTAAATGTATTATTTTTTTCATCCTGCTTTTTCAAGTTTAGTTAATACAATATTTTATGCCATGTATTGCTAGCAAACCGATCACTACCCTCCTATGTCACTCCGTAGCTAAAGGCATGATTCTCCAACTATTAAATCTAATCAATATTGATGAGACTAAATCTGGTTTTATTAAATTATAACCTTCAGTTTTAAAATAATGATGCCTGTTGTTTAAAGCCATATATTTCACTATGTTTATGATATCCCGAAGCTCGCAGATAGAAGAATATGAGTACATACACCTTACTTGTTGGCAACGACATCAACAACATCTCGCCTGGAGTCAGTTGGGCAGAATTATTGGTCGCAATCAAAAACAAATACAATGTTCCTTTATTAGAGAACGGTAACAAACCATTCCCCATGCTATATGAAGAGATATTCCTACATGCCATCAAAGATAGTGACATAAAGGAAAAAGAGCTGAAAATAGACATTGCCAACCATCTATCCAGCATCTCGCAGAATGAGCTACATGGGGTGATCAGGCAATTGCCGATCCAACATATTATCACAACAAATTACGAATTCAGCTTGGAAGGTAGCGTCCCTTCGACCAACACCAGCTTGATCAGAGAGACTACCTACAGTGTCTTTCGTCAATACCAAATGGAGAATAAGACCTACTGGCACATCCACGGCGACAGCAACGCCCCCCTATCCATCAATCTGGGATACGAGCATTATTGCGGCCAGCTACAACGGATGCGAGATTACGTAGTCAATGGTCCCGACTACACCTCTCCCACCATTCATAAAGCCTCCCTTATCAAAAGACTCAGCCAAGGAAAAAACCTCAATATCCAATCCTGGATCGATTTATTCTTCACCCATGATGTCCATATTTTGGGACTGTCCTTGGACTTTGTGGAAATCGACCTTTGGTGGTTGCTCACCTACCGTGCGCGCAACAAATACTACAAAAAAAGCACTTTTATCAACAATCGGCTATACTATTACATTTCTGCCAAATGGGCCGATAAATCGAAAGACAAACTGCAATTGTTACGAGCCAATGACGTAGAGGTCGTCATCATCAATGAAGCCAAAAAGCTCCAATATTATAAACAAGTATTAAATAGAATCACCACTCCCTATACGTAAACCTCTTTAAAACATATAACTACTTTTAGTATGTTAAGATTTCTCTATCATCTTGCCGTTTTATCGATGGGTTCAAGAAAGGCAAAATGTATCTGTCATCACTGCGAGCGTCAATAACGAATGGACCTTTACTCATCATACCCCATATCCCACTCATTAAAATCGGGCGTTCGATCATTCATCCTAAATATGATCGATAAGCTCCTTAAGTTTGGATAGATAAAAACCCGAATTATGAAAAATTCAAAAATCATCCCAGTAATCGTCTGTATATTCCTGATAATAGTATTGGCAACCTGTAAAAAGAAAGATACCGCGCCAGACATCGACCATACGACAGGTCTGCATGTAAAAGATGGTCAATACCTAGCCGATAAATGCGGCAACAAGGTCGTATTGCGTGGGGTTAATATGGGCAATGTCTACGCCGTGGATTTCGGAATGAAAGAATTAGAAGAAATTGAAAAGACAGGAGCCAACTCTGTCCGCATAGTGTTGGAGCAAAACTATAGGGATTGGAGCCGAGGCGGGGCTGTAACCGCCGTGACAGGCACCAAGATAGAGTCCCTCATCACCTCTTGCCTAGCCAAAGGAATGATTCCTGTTTTGGAGCTACACGACTTTACCGGTGCGGCCAATGTCGCTACCGATCTACCAAAAGCTACCCAGTGGTGGACCAAATCCGATATAAAATCAGTCTTGCTGAAATACCAGAAATCAATCATCGTCAACATCGCCAATGAACCGGACAATGGATCGGCCTCAGATGCTACCTATCGCGATGCTAATCTAACAGCGATAAAAGCTTTACGGACTGCCGGCTACACCTGTCCTATCATGATCGATGCGCCCAATTGGGGAAAAGATCATGTATTCTTTTTGTATGAAGGCAAAGCATTGATGGAGGCAGATCCTTTGCACAATCTTCTTTTTAGTGTACACGCCTACTGGCCTACAAATGGGGCCTTTGGCAATTACTCCGACACCAATATCATAGACAATCTAAAAGCGCTTAAATCATCCGGTTTACCCATCGTCTTGGGCGAACTGGCCGCCGCAGACATTCAGAACGGCATCGCTTACCCGATCAACTATAGCCTGCTCATGAAGCTGTGTCAAGAAAATGGATTTGGCTATCTAGCCTGGTGGTGGGGTTTCTACAATAACCCGGGCGCCAACAATCAATTGAGCATGACAAATGATGGTTTGTACACCGGCTTGCATGGTGCAGGATTTATCATTGCCTATGACGATTTAAATTCTATTCTCGACACCTCAAAAAAGATTTGTCAGTAAGCCATAAGTACGTATAGCAATAGTATGTTACTCACATACTATCGCTATCCCCCCATCAACGGACTTGCACACAACACAGCTAGCCCGTTCGACACACCGAGCTCAGATTCAACGCCTATTTACGTTCTCGAAAGAGCAAATAACAGGTCAACAAAGTGATATTGATAAGAATGGAAAAGGCATTGGAGAGGATAATGGGCCATTCTTCCCGAATGAAGCCATACACCACCCACATGGATACTCCGAGCAATAAAATGCTAATCATGGCTGGAGAAAGGTTTTCTACATCCTTTTCCTTGATTACTTTAATGAGCTGTGGGACCATCGAAATAGAGGTCAATATTCCAGCTACGATCCCAATGATGATTTCCATACGCTTGAGGTTATATGCCCACACCGCAGCAGCAGAGTGAGTGTCCTTCTGTATATGGAGAACCGCCAGACATTCCAAAAGTTTAAAAATATCGGAATGTTTTTATTCTCATACTCTTTTCCAAAGTCCCAAGTAGTAATAACAACGCGCTACCGCCATCCAGTAGCGCGTGCTGTTTGTGGGCTATCGCTTATGTTTGCGTGGCAGTAGCTGGGATATACCGTAGCTCACCAAGGCATCGATAGCTTCCCCTACCTATTCATATAGGTCTTAAACTGCAGCTTCTCTAAGTCGATTCTAAATTTCCGCTGCTGTCCGGCCGTCAAGTTTTCCACAGGCAATCTGTGCTCGCCCAATTCTATTCCAGCTTCACGCATATAAGCCTTCCCGGTACCACTACCATATTTAGCAAGGAAACCAATAACAATGAAAACGAACATCAAAATAACAACACATTCCCTATTCCTCGGTGCAGCAGTATTGGGACTTGCAATGGGTACCAGTGCCTTCACCAACAGTGTGACGGAATGTCCTTAAAAAACAGTTAGATTTGTAGCAGTTTTTTTTCAAAAACAAATTACTCAGTTCTTTACAGTAGCCTGCACAATTTGGAACGTGTCGGTACATTGGTTGAATTCGGTTATCTTTCCGTCTTTTAGTATATATTCTACGATAAAAGCAGCTTTGAATGTCTTTTGGGAAATCTTATGTACCCCTGAATAATATCCTTTTACAAAAACAGTATTCCCACTTGCGAAAAAAACTTCGGCGCATGAGTACCAATCAGCCCATTGGGAGCGCAACCCTGTAAACACAAATCCTAGAACCTCCGTTATTCCGACAAACTTCCCGCCCTCTGGAAAACCATCCATCTGGTTCCAATGTATATCCTCAGACAAAAGTTCCGACACTTTGCTGTCATTTCTCTCCTTAAAGAATCTGTAGAGATTCTTTACAATTTCTATATTATTTTCTTCCATTAAAGAGTTCACTTTAGGTTCGATATTCAAGTAGCTATACAGTGACGAATAATCTTCGGGGCAGCAAGTGCGAGGATATTGCGCTTCCAACCCTATGATTAAAAAAATTACCGCTTACTCATGCATGTCATATCTTGATGAATTCCACCCTTCTATTCTGGGCCCGTCCAGATGCAGTGCTATTTTCAGAGACAGGCTCCATCTCTCCCTTTCCTGCGGTCCTCAACCGCTCTTTACTGACGCCCGCATTGACCAGCCAATCCTTTACCGCCTCTGCACGTCTGGTACTGAGCGATAGATTGCTTCCTTCATCCCCAATCCCATCAGTATGTCCCACAACGCTCAGACTGATTGCCGGATCTTGCTCCAGTACAGAAGCTATCGACCGCAACACCCCTGCTGATTCGGGCTTTATGGAAGCCGAGGCTGTTTCGAAAAGGATACCCGTCGTAGCAAACCGCCCCTCCTCAAGAAGTCTGCGTCGGGTGTCCACAACACCTTTTGCAATTTTGATATTTCCTATAAATACTCCAATCTGGTCATCTTTATAGGGACTGCTGCCCAAACGGAAGAAAAGCTGGTTCAGGGTTCCTTCCTTTGCTATTCCTTTGGGCACATCGAACAATTTTTCTCCGTCGACCCAAATCCGCAATCGCTCCTTTTGGCCTTGAATCGCTACATGAACGGGGCGCCCGTACCAGCCCTTCACTATCGTGTTCCTGTCGGGAGCGCTATGGAAATGACGAACGTATCCGGTATAGCTTTCTAGGTTGATATTCCCTGCGTCTGAGAGTGGAGAAACTTCCATATAGAACGACTTGTCCCCCTTGGGATCGATTAGCAGCTTATTGGAACTTGAAGACTCTTTTCCCGATGCCAAGAGTCCGAACTGCAACGATGGAGGTAGCCAACCCTTAAAATCGATATCCATGACAAGGTCGAATTCAGCTGTGAAGTCATTTCCCAGCAGTTTGTCGTTGTCCGTCAGCGAAACGCTGTTCTGGGCAAGCCGCAGCCATTTGCCCGGAATATCTTCTAAAGACACAATGACCGAGCTCCTGCTGCTGTTCCATCCGGTAGGCAGCTCGCCTATAACTTCCGTAGAGAAATCGTTCGCATAGAGCACTGTATCCCCCGGAACAAAGTCGTACCTGCTAAAAGAGCCTATAGACTTCCTTGGGTTCTTTCCGTTTTCATTTTTCATTGTCCCAGGTTCATCCGTGTCCTCTATTTCATTTTTAGGATTGCCTTTCTCCGCCGATTCTATTACTTTATCCATACCCTTGTTTACTGCCCTATCGGTCTGTTCGAGTACTTTTTGGGTAGTCACATTCTCTACCTTACCTTTGATTTTTTTTAATATGGACTGGGCACTGGCCTCCATCGGCATGTTAGCAAGCATACTTATCCATGCAACTGATACGACTAGTCCTTTAAACATTGAATTTTTCATATGTGTATAATTTGATTTTAAATTGTCGTCCGCCCGCAGGCGGATCCAAATTCTATTCATTGATGCCTGTGCGGTCCATACAACATGGATATTTCATATGATTATAGATATTCAGAGTTTGTACCGGACAAAAATAGGATGGACCTAAATGGGGAAATTATCTTTTCGACCAACGGTCCATCTCTCCCGATGGAAGTACAGATAGGCCGACTAGCATGTTTAGAGCCTGAAGGCCACACCTACGTTCAGTACTGCCGCACCATAACCGATTTCTGCAAAAGCACCGACCTTTTCTGAGGCCCAATATCTACTTCCGACATGCACCCCCCACATTAGTCCTCCAGCTGATACCGAAATTGGTTCAGACCCTTCTCCTCCCCATTTAACAGAAGCGACGTTGTAACCAAGCATGATACCTCCATACGGATCGAACCGCTCGGAATTTACCTTCAAGTGATAGGATGCCTTGGCTCCGACAAGTATATAGCTATATTTCCATTCACCGTAGTCATTCCAACTTTCCTTTTTTCTGGCGTATGCAAGGTATCCGCCCACGCTGATACGGTCAGAAACTGCTTGCTCATAGCTAATGCCAAGAGGGATGCCCAGCCCGCCCCCAACACCGATACCTGCATTGAACAACTTGTCTCCACGCTTGAACGCCTGTGCAAAAGAACTGGTACTACTCATTAGCAGAATCACGGTTACTGCTCCGATTGTTTTTAATGTATTCATATCTATAAAATTGTTTATGGTTTACAACGCTCATTTGCCATTTCCGGCGTACCGTCCCAGGCTTGGCAAAGCTATCCCGTTCCAATGTCTCCGAATTACGTAGTACTACCCAAACTTAGCATTTACGTGTAGTTACAAACCGAGCATTTTCGTGCACTATGGCATCTCAGTGGTACTACTTAGATGGTATTTTTGGAAGAAAGTACCATAGAAAGGGGTTATTAGCAGCCCTATTTTTGCTAGCATGAAAATTTTTCATCTTTTATTTTTGACATTGGCACTAGGGTGCGGCAAAAAAGACACAGCTCCGGAAAACGCTGGAAAAGTAAGCGGAACGGTAAGAGACCATTCTGGCAAATCAATCCAAGGAGTACAGATTATCGCGGACAACAGCATATTCTTCAACAGTAATCTATCTACAAAAACTGCTTCCAACGGAAGCTACAGCTTGGCTCTCCCCACGACCGGGGCTTGGTACGCCTTTGCCATCCATAAAATATCTTTCAATGGAAAAATCTATCAATGCTACCTCCATCCGGAGATTTCAACAGGCTTCGGGCCGGATGGCGCAGTCCGAGATTTCACTTGGCAGCTCACCGGTCAAAAGGCCGAGCCTTTAACAGGGCATTATGGCGGGACAATAACCGTCGATAACTTCCCAGGAGTTTATTTGGATACCGAAGAGATACGATTTACCCTCATTCCCGAAGGCAAGCTCATCGATGGTTCTCTAGGGCAGACCGTGGTACGGAATGCAACCGACGGGCAACAAATCTTGGATGTCCCGATCGGACGTTATAAAATAAGCGCACGCTATGGGGAGGAAATCCTGAAACTTCGAAGATGGAACTCCGAAGATAGCTTTGAAAGGGAACTGATCTTTGATTTTGAGCCACAAATCAATGCGCAGTGTGACAATTGCTTTAAATTAGAATATAACCGATAATCATGAAAAGATACTATTTTAACATTCCACTATTCTTTTTGATGCTGATTTCATGTGGGAAAAACGATATTGGATTGGCCGAATCAGAAGACGACAAGATTGTCATCCCCTCATCCAATGGCAATCCGGGATTAGGTCACAGCGATGAGGAACCGTTGGGAACAACCCTAGCACTGCCCTCAGGCATACGTATAGTGGAGAGACAGAGCCTCCCATTTGACCCAGATATCAGAAAGCTGTATGCCCATGCAAATTTTTTCTACGTGGACCTTAATTTTGTGAATGACCGGATGCCCGGAACCCCGCCCGTTATCGTCGAACTCCCTCCTGGATTAATAGGGGTCAGTACGATACACGACAAGCAAAATGGACTCAGCATCGAAAAGTACCTCATCACAGTTCCTCCCACACAACGGATCGGCGGAGGTCGAGACACCACCACAATCTATATCGGGATGGCCTGTCTAAATGAAGGGAGGTCAATGCCCTGGTACGATAATCTGGGAGCCGAGCAGGTCTTTCCAATCTCAAGGAACAACTACCAAAAATTTATCGTTACCTCCGATCCGAGCCTATTGAAACTGCTAGATCTACTTAAGGGCCACCCCGGACTTAAGGTTACCAAGCATTGGGATCCCGTGGCGGCACATGAGGAAGATTACGTAGTCCCAGAATGGATGAAGATACATAACGAGATCCAGGACCATATCTGGGATATCACGGATCGATTCGGTCTCACGCATGGTAAAATAACCAAGCTCAAGGAAAGATTAAAATCCTATAGATAGTCATCGCTACACTGAAATTACTCCACCTAACTATTTCCAATGATTACAGGGCGCCAATGCAGCCCTGTTTTTTTACTTCCCGACAGCGTTCGTTACCTCGCCATAGGGGTCTATATAGATCTTGCTCTGCCTTCCCTTTAGGCTCATTGTCGCTATGAAAACACTCTCCTGCTTCGCATCCTCGATGTAGAGCGTCCTTTCATGCCGATAGCCTTTGCTCAGATATATATCCAATGTGGCGATAACGGGAGCAGGCAACTTCTTCCGGCGTACCTTTTTTGCCGTCCTTAACCAATTTCCGACCGTATCCATTTCGATGACCGTACCGTCTTCAAGGACAGCAAGGTGCCTCCCTGAATTTAAGGTAGTAATCCAATGGTCTATTTTTTGTGAACCAGCCTTTTTACCGGCAGCAATCTTTACGTTTTCGGGCACTTCCCCCTGAGTGATTCGCTGATCCTGAAAGACGATTATTGGCGTTGCCACTGGAATATTTTTGTTCCAATAGCCTTCCTTGTCAGGGGTAATCCTAGGCGTTATTGTGGCAGAGGCTCCTGCCACTTGATGAATGACGGCATTGAAGGCCAACATGCTGGTTGAAATCCATTTATTCATAGTTTATTCATTTTAGAAGTTTAGACAACGTCTGTAAATTCACTTTTTTAGGGGAACCCTCGCACCCATATTCGACTAAAGATGAATATTCGTCTACGGAGGCAACATATCGCAGTTGAAAATCATCGTGTTGTTCCCCAAGCTGTGCTGGTACAAGGCTCCAAGAACGAAAGGAACTAACAAAGTGGAGGTGCGCGGAGCAAACAGTAACGCATATGACGAACTGCGAGATAAAACCGTCATCGGAATCACTATGACAGCACCTCCCATCTTTATAACTGCCCAAGGCTTGGAATGCGATCCAAAAACAGACTTTCTAGATATGGATTAACATTCCGAAGGTTGTTGGTAATATTTTGGGATAAAATGGCATTTTCGCCAGCTTCCTTTACGCACAAGGCATTCCCATTCCCGTTGTAATGGTTGTTCATCTTTGTGTACTGGATAATACCTTCAGAAAGCACAATGGTATGGCCCGTAATTTCATGCTCGCTGCCAAGTATGATGGGGAGGTCTGGACTCAGGACATGCCTTAACCGAGCTATCGCAAATGGTGATCGCTTGGGGCCCAGTTCGAACCTGTTGGATACGTAGCCGGCATTTCCAGTGGTCGTTATCCTTTCGAGGTTATCACCAGAATAAGACAAATCCACTTGTGAGCCTTTGCCTCCAGTCTTCAAAATCATCATCCTCGTCACCCTCCCCTCCTTCACTTCATAATCAATAAACTTCCTCCCCGAGATACGGGAGGTTCCCTTTTTACGCACGGAAACCACGGCACTGACAGGTAGGTCATCTTCGGAATAGCTTATCTCCATATCCTGGATTTCCGCCTCATCAATCATTTCAATCCGATGGAGCCTACCCAATCTATCGTACCTGAAGGTCGTGAACTCACCTTCGGCAGGACAGTCATAAGCGACAATCCTATTGTCCGCATCATACTGTAGCTGAAAAGTCGACGTATCACCTTTCTCGTAAACGGTATAGCTATTTGGAGGTAAGGTCGAGGAAATAGGTGCGGAATGGCCTGTACAGCCAGATGCCAACACCAGGCTTAGGGAACCAATGGCAACAAGGTAATCTATTCTAGTCATCTATAGGTGAATATTTTTTTTGCAAATTTCTTCAAACAATTAAGTATGCCCCCCAGTCTCTATACGGTATTATCTTTTTGCGTACAATTACGGACACCGCACAAACAAAATATAAGCTGTGCCTAGCTCAGTAGATGAGTTGTCGGATCAACGGGACATACTGTTTGCCCACTCCAATCTCGACATCCCCTGTCAGCACGAGAAAGAATCTCCTTATATCCCTGTAGAGTTCCTGGACATGGTCCAGATTGACGATGAAGGAACGGTGGATTCTCATAAATCTATCGGGATCCAGCTTGCTACAGAGCAGTCCTATGCCATGATTGCTGAGATATGCGCCATTGTCCGCAGTATAGATCCAGGTATAGTCCCTGTCTGCTCTCAAGTAAGTGATATCCGGCACGTTTATTTTTTTGAGGCTGCCCCCTTTCTCCACAAAGATCCTTCCGGGATATCGGACCATAGAAAGAGGCTGGACGAGCCCTACTGTTTCTGATGAACCGATCCTGATTAATGTCCTTCGTAGATTTTCTGTACATATCGGTCGATGGAGGTATCCCAGAGCACCATGATCTATTGCCCTAACAGCATCTTCAAGATGATCTGAATACACTACGGAAATAGGATCGTGGGAGATCCTCTCGAGCACGTCGAACCCAGCTATCCCCGGAAGCGAGGCATTGATGAACACCACCGCCGGCTGGAGGGAGTTGATATATCTAACTGCCTCCGGCCCGTTGCAGGTTTCGTGGAATACCGCAGGATAATCCAACGACTCGATCTTTCTGCGGAGTTCCTGTCTGAATGAACCGTCCCTGTCCGCAATGAGTACTGATTGCTTTACCATCTATTTGACCTTTGATGAAAGGGTCAAAATTAGCGTATGCATGGACTGTCGAAACTGACAAATGTCAGAAATTGGCAACACAGGTCATTTTTAGTATCTTGTGGTACTATTTCTTTGACCCATCCATCGATAAGATATGATATGGTAGAGCGAAAACATTTTAATCAGGTCTGTCTATTTGCAAGGCAATATGACATATCCTTCACCCTACAGGAATTGGAGATTATCCGGACAAATACGCAGTACATGGTCCTCCCCCCACATTCGGTCCTCATGGAACAGGGGAAACTGGTGAAGAAGCTTTATTTTATGAACAGGGGGATAGCTAGGCTGTTCAGGGTCCACAATGGTGTCGACCATACGCTAGGTATCGAATCGACCAATTATTTTCTCTCCACCCCACTTTTACTTCAGAACGGTCAAGAATCCACCTGCGCACTTGAATCGCTCAGCGAAATCGAGCTACTGGTCTGGGACCTGCCCAGTGTCACTATCCTCAAGAATAGTATTCCCAGGATGTACGCTATGGAAATGGCCATCATGGATAGGCTACTGGCTTGGCTACA
Source organism: Sphingobacteriaceae bacterium DW12 (assembly GCA_000783305.1). Lineage (GTDB taxonomy): Bacteria > Bacteroidota > Bacteroidia > Sphingobacteriales > Sphingobacteriaceae > Sphingobacterium. Next base: position 49,756 of record JROE01000003.1, read on the forward strand.
GCACAATCAGGTCGAGTCTAGGTGTATGACCGCAGAAGAGCGCTATTATAAGTTGATGGAAACACAGCCAAAGGTAATACAATCCGTTCCGCTGAAATACATCGCCTCTCTTTTAGGAATCCACCACGACAGCTTGAGCCGGATAAGGAAAGGTGTCTCGGACAGAGGAACTAGATAAGTCCTCTCAGGTATGCCTCCCTGACCAGACCAGCCGCCGTCTTAATGTTGAGCTTCTGGTTGAGGCTGTGGCGATGCGATTCTACTGTTCGGACACTCAGAAAGAGTCGATCGGCAATTTCCTGATTAGAATACTCGTGGGCGATCAGAGCCAATATCTCACATTCTCGATTTGTCAACTTCACGTTGACTGCGGCATTCCTGCCCGTGATAGCCTGATTGACGATGGACCGTTCGATCTGCCGGTCTATGAACTGCTTCCCCGACACCACACTTTGGATGGCTTCTAGTAAACCTTCCCTATCCGTTCCCTTTAGCAGATAGCCCATAGCCCCATTCCGCATCATCTTCCTGACGTAGAGTACCTCGTCATGGTTGGTAATCGCGATAATGGGCAGCTGCGGATATCTTCCCAGAACCTCTGTACAAAGGGCAATTCCATCGCTATCGGGAAGCTCTATATCGAGCAGCAGGACGTCCGGAGTCACAGTTTCCAAAGCCGAAAGCAGGCCTTCGCCGCTTCCTGCCTTGAAAACGATCTTAAACTGTCGGAAGGTGCTGAGCATCTGTACAAGCCCCTCTATTATCACAGGATGATCATCCACTATTCCTATTGTTGTCATATTCCTATTTTTTTACACAAATTAAATTGTTAAACAAACTCCTTTCTACCGTATTACTACGAATACGCCAAATTAAGGAACGTTCATTTCTCCGTGACTAGTTTTTAGGAAAGGAAGGCCCGTGGAATCGATTTCGATATATACCGAAGTGCCCTTTCCTGGCGATGACCGGATATCAATGATCCCCCCTAAGTCTGAAACTCTGCAGCAAAGCCCGCTGATTCCAATCCCTTTTGAGGGGATATTCTCCGGATCGAACCCCTTACCATTATCCTCGACCGTTATCCGGAGAGCACCCCCACTACTCTCCAACTGGACAATTCCTTCTGTACCCCCAGAATGCTTCACCATGTTGGTTACGGCCTCTTGAATTGTCCTGTACAGGACCAGCTCCACAGTCCTGTCAAATCTAGGAATCGCTCCTACGAGATAGAAATCGAGGGAAAGGTTCCCTCCCTTTACCCGATGGCAAAAGGATTCAACGGCACACGCGAGTCCCTCCCGCAACAAGAATTCGGGGGCAAGGTTGTGGGATATGTTCCTGATCTCCCGGACCGCAATCTCGATCAATTCCCCGATTTCGAGTAGTGATTTCCGTTCTGAACCATCGTCCACAGCATTGTGGACCTGAATTTTAGCCGCGGAAAGGATACTAGCCACACCGTCATGTAATTCTCGCGCAGTGCGTTCTCTTTCCCGTTCTTCCCCATAAAGTTGGGCTTCCAACAGGTGTCTTTCGTGATCCAATTTCAGTCTCCTCCGCTTCTGATTTCCGACGATCCGTAACGATATAAGCCCCCAAGCTAACAGGACAGCCGTGGAAAGGGAGATAATCATCCACTTGTTCTTTCTTTCCAATCCCGTCGTTTGTTCAGCAATCATGAGATCCCTTTCGGCAATGCTCCTTCGGTTCTCCATTGTTCTGTACTTCAGCTCGAGTTCCTGTATGGACCGATGTGTTTCCTTATCTTTTAGAGAATCAGCCAGGGATTGGTACCGCTTACGCAGTTCGAGAGCATCCTTATATTTCCCCATCCCCTCTTTAATCTCTGAACCTGACAAGTACAGCTCAATGAGTTGGGGTCTGGGTAATTCCTCATGGGCCAATTCCATTGCCTTACTGAAATATCTTTCCGCAGCTCCGAAACTTCTCATATCTCGATATACCGAGGACATCCCCGAAAGTACGTACACCTCATTACCAGGAAAAGCAAGAGGCAGAAGTTGCCTTGCTTTTTTGAAATTCCGCAAAGCCTGTGGATATCTTTTCTGCATCCGGTATATATCGCCCAGATTGTTGTACGCTTTGATTTCCATCTGTACATCATCATATTTTTGAGCAATTTCCAGTAGACGCAGGGCATTTCGTTCGGCCGATCCCAGGTCATGCGCCATCGCCTCCGCCACCACAATATTGACCAGACTCCGGCCCATACCAAGAGTATCTCTTAGCTCTTGGGCCAGTCTGTAGGATTCCCGTGCATACTGTAGTCCTTTTTTAACATCGTTCATGTCGAGCATCAGCGAGCTGAGGTTATTATAATATTTTCGGCGGTCGGTCAGGTCTCGCTCGGTAGGATCTTTGATGGCCGAGGAAATTTCCAATCCCCTAACCAAATTCTTTGCTGCATCCTCTAATTTACCTTGGGCCTGCAGTTGAAGGGAGATATTATTGTACGCCGCTGCTACCCTGGGCCAGTTGCGCAGGTTGATGCCCAGTGCCAATGCTTTTTTTGCAAAAGCCAGGGATTCCCCATACCTGAGCTGTTCGTATAGGAACACGCTGTAGTTGCCCAGGAAGGACAATCGGCCGTTGTCAAATCGGAGCCGATCGGCAAGTCTACCTGCCGATTTGAAATAATGATCTGCTGAATCGAGCTGTCCTGCTTTCTGTTTCTCCTTGGCCTTGTCTATAAGGACAAATACCCCTGTCGTATCCCTAGCTTTGCAGGGCAATGGTGCTACTACCCAAATGCATAGTACCAGCATGGATAAAATTCTATTCACTTGTGCAAGGTTTATCATCTAACATAAGGATAAATAAGAGGTGCGATGTCCGTAGAAATACCGAATCTAAATACTCCGCAACTCTTCTCTTTTTACATCATCTGAATGAGTCTAATTTTGACCGTAACAGTTGAATCATCATAGCAATGTACACTATACTTATTGCCGATCGGGACCCGGTATCCCGTAAAATTATCCGGGATCGATTAAACAAATCTACCGATGTGCGGATAATAGTCGAAACGGTCAACCTTTATCAAACCGCTCGAATGATGACCCGTATAGAACCGGATGTAATCTTTCTGGACAGTTGTTTTCTGGAAGGTGAGCCTTCCGGAATTCTCCATAACATCCCCCACGACCCTAGGATTATCATCCTCGCTCCCGACGGATCCTTTGCGACCAAAGCCTTTGATAATGGTGCCCTAGATTACCTGATCAAACCGATCTGTATCGATCGGTTGGCATACACCTTCAGGAAGATTTTTGAAAATCCCTTATCCAATTCTGGCGTGCGCGATACCTTACTGCCCTATCTTTTCGTCGCTAATGGAAACGGCTTTACCCGTATTGAGAGCCACCAGATTCGCTACATCAAAGCCGCGAGAGACTATTCCGTACTCTACACAGAAGGTCGGGAATGGATAAGTTCCATCGGGATTGGCAAGCTCGTGCAAAGGCTCGATCAATGCTTTTTCAAACGTGTACATAGATCCTATATCGTCAACCTTTCTTGGATAGAACGCGTCGAAAGGGCGGGGCCCCACACTTCCCTAGTTATGAAAGAAGGTCCTGAGATTATCGTTAGCAAATCCTATCTTCCGGTCATAAAAGCCATTCTCCTTTAGGCGATGGCGTTATCCAGTAACCAACATTTGTTATTTCTTGATTTTAAAGTCCACCTGTACATCCTTACTATCGGTGAATCCACAAGGCTTACTATCGTTTAAATATATACGCCCCGTAAAGGATCCTACTATATGGTCTTCAGTCATACTGACTGTGGTAAGTCCACTGGTTTGGTAAGCTCCTGAACAGTCTAGGTATAAGTTGTAGTAATTTTGTTTGAATTGCGACGAGGGAAAAGAGATTCCCACCAGACTTTGTCCCACTTCCCTACCTCCAGGATAAGAGCCCCCTGATGCACCGAAACAGGACAGCTGCAATTGAATCCCTCCATTTAGGCTAACGTTTCCTAGGTGAATCTCGTTATTCGTTATCCCACCGTACATTTCGGCTGAAAAGTCTTCGGCTTGGCCACTAACCTTCACCCGGAGGTATGTCTCCGCTTCCAGTTGTACTTGAGTCAAAAGGATTAGCTTTCCAAATTTTCTTTTCCCATGGGGGGCCTTAGGATCGCTTACGTAGCCACTCCTGCTTTCCACTTCCACTTGGATCTCCACCTCCTCGCCCGATCTTATATTCGAGGGTGCGGTATAGATGGCATCCCCCAGCACAACGTTCGAGTTAATCTTAGGCTCCAGGCTACCTGGCCCTCTCACTATCTTCCAATTTTTTATCAGGATATCCTTTGACCTACCGATGTCCTCCAGTGCAGCCAGTGGCACGCTGTCAATCTGGTTGCTCGCATTCAATGCCCCGAGAATCTGTTCCATAAGCTTCAGTTTCACTGTCCCACCGCTTCCCACAGTTTCTCGATCCTTTCGAAGCGTGATCATATCGAACCACACCCAATCACTGAAATGCGTGGTTGTCGTGCTTACGCTCTTCACATTGTTATCCAGTGTCGTGGACACACCGCACCATACCCCATCCTTCCTCTGAAAAGCTATCATTCTAGAAATTGGATTATCCGGCTGCTGGAAATCCCGGTTGAAGGTAATCTTTACTGGTTTTTTGAAAGTCATCCCCTCGGGTGTAAGTCTATAGGCCATCCTATCGGATGGTTCATCCAAGGTATTGTTGATGGGCTGTATGCCAAATAGGGTCGGCCCCTCGACAGCTCCTGCCGGAACATCGATCTTGACCAGGTTGCCATAATTGAGCGAACCTCCATCTGAACCGATTGTTGTAGTTATTTTCTCGTTCAATGGATTTCCCCTTTCCCTGACTACGGGATCAGAAATAATGGGCAAAATTTCTTCGGGGGGCACCTCCTTTTCCTTTTTACAGGAAAACAGAACGAAAAGTAACAGAACGAGGGGAAAATATTTCATAAATAAAGTTGTTTCATGCAATATTAACATGAACAACTGTCAATAGTCCCCTCCTTTCGACCAAGGTATCCTATGACCTGACGAAAGGTATATTTTCGATTATAAAAATACAATTCAAATGGACTGAGGCAAGAGATGCCGAGCACTGTACCTCCATCGATTCATCTTATTATCAATCTTAATGAGCCGCTACATGGATATTCCTAATGTAATTTTCTGTCCATATTGGGGAATGTTGAGCTTTTGTATAATAAGATGCTCGGCACCGCGCCCACTCGTATAGCAGTTTCTATTTGACCTATTGAAACAGGAACATCCCAATGCAAAAAAACGCACTACCGTCATCCAGTAGCGCGTGCTGTTTGTAAGCTATCGCTTATGTTTGCGAGGCAGCAGCTGGGATATGCCGTAGCTCACCAAGGTACCCACCGCCGCCATTGCCGCCGTTTGTAGCAGGTCGCCAAAGGTTATCGACGTCCATATCGAGCATAGCGTCCCGCCTAGCGTCGCCATGCGGATTTCATTTATTTTCATTTTTCAATTAGTTAGGTGTTAGATATTAGGTGTTAGATATTAGTTGTTAGTATGGAGATCTGCGAATTAGGTTTTTTATTTTTTATGCACTCGAGCCGTGCTGGCTCTTCCTTTTTTTTCCGCAAAAAAAGGAAGCAAAAAAACTCGTCGCTTAGAATTTTTGCTACAAAGGATTTACGTTATTTACCTCCCGTAAAATTCTGTAGGCGACATTGGCGCATATGTATGTGATTGCATC
>JROE01000031.1 GCA_000783305.1 Sphingobacteriaceae bacterium DW12
AATCCCAGCGGGATCACAAAAAAGCTTCACTTCTCAGTGGAGCTTTTTTTATATCCAACAGGAGATGTAAAAACAGAGGCCAGCGATCACTTTAAATAATGGCAGATGATTCTCTTTTTGATTTTTTAAGAGACTTTTATTAACTTGTCAACGTATTCTCTTTTATCTATCACACTAAAAACATGATATCTCATGAAAAATAAAGACAATAAAATCTCCATACTATATGTGGATGATGAGGAGAACAATCTATTTTCCTTCAAGGCTACATTTCGTCTTAAGTATAAAGTATATACTGCCATCAGCGGTGCTGTTGCACTCGAACTTGTCAAGAGAACCCCGATAGATATCATCATTACCGACCAACGAATGCCAGAAATGACCGGGGTCGAATTTTTAGAAGAAATCATTAAGGTGAACCCTGACCCCATGCGGATATTACTGACAGGTTATACAGACATGGGAGCAGTCATAGACGCAGTCAATAAAGGCAAGATTTTCCACTATCTCAACAAGCCTTGGAGCGAAGAAGAATTGGATCAGACTATACAACGAGCTTATGAGGTTTATGCAGAACGAAAAAAAATATTGGAAACATATTCCAAATTAGAAATATCAAACGAACAATTGGAATTCTTACTTCGACAGAAATTGCTTTCGTAATTAGTCACATCACCTATTTCGTAGGAATGACAACGATAAATGTCGTTCCTACCCCTAGTTCCGATTTCACGTCAATCGTCCCTTGAAGTTTTAACAATGCACTATGCACATTATATAGTCCAAAGCCCATGCCCTTGGCTTGATCACTCCCTCTAAAAAATAGTTTAAAGATATCACTGATATGTTCGGATGAAATTCCTATCCCAGTGTCACTTACGATAATCGTTGCCTGACCGTTGGCTACAGAGACCGACAATGTGACGGATTTTTTATCCGATTCAGCACGTTGGTACTTAAAAGAATTAGACAACAGGTTGTGTAGAATCAGCTCAAGCACGGCCTTATCATTTTTGAAGTCTTCCATCTGATGAACATTAATTTCGAATGTAACAGCGCTATTCTGCGTATACATCTTGTAAAACTGCTTAATATTATCAAAAAGTTCCCGAAAATCGATTTCGGACAATTGAAGCTCTCCCCTTCTCAACAAATAATAGTCACGCAAGCTATCGATATAATCATCTAGCCGAGTCAGTGAGTCTTCCATAAGAGTCAATAACTTATGAATATGTTCTATTTGATCAAAGGTTAATGCAAGCTTAACTGCTGACAACACACCCGTAAGTGGATCCCTAAGATCATGACTCACGCTATAGGCAAATTTATCCAACTCATCGTAGGCCTTCTGAAGCTCCTCATTTCGAATATCCAAGAGTGAGTTGGCAATATAGAATTTATTCGCTTCTTCAATAGATGAGATAATCTCTTCTTCCATCCAAGGTTTACGAACAAATCTAAAGATATGTCCCTTGTTTACGGCATCTACTACGGTGTTCATATCTGCATAAGCCGTCAATAAAATTCGAATAGGTCTTGGGAAATCCTTTTTTATACGATTCAAAAAATCCACGCCAACCTCATTAGGCATCCGTTGATCACAGAAAATGATACGTATATTAGGGTTCTTCAGCAAGATTTCTTGCGCATCGGCGGTATTTGATGCCGTGTGCACCACATAGCGATACCTAAAATTAGCTTTAAAGCCAACTAGATTGTTTATCTCGTCATCGATATATAGTATTTCTAGTTCTTCCTGCATAATCTCATAATAAATAGATATTCACCTGACAACCGCATAAAACGAAGTTAATGATATTTACAACGTTTCAGCGCTACTTTTTCCTAAATATTTTGCTGAATTGGAATAATCAACGTAAAAGTCGTTCCTTCGCCCAGAGTGGAATCTACCAAGATTTTTCCCTGATGTTTAGCAATTGTATTATAAGCAATAGACATGCCCAAACCTGTACCCTCTCCAACATCCTTGGTTGTGAAAAAAGGGTCGAAAATTCTCTCCCGAATATCATCAGGAATACCTATGCCGTTATCGACTATTTTGACATAAATCGAGGTATTGTTATCAAATAGTCCCGTATGAATCATCAACTTTCCCCCGACCTTAGACTCAAATTTTTTGTTGATGGCATAAATAGCATTTGTCAACATATTCAAAAATACTTGATTAAGCTTTCCAGCGTAACATTCTACTTTTGGTAAATCACCAAAGTCCTTCTGAACCTCAATACCATTTTGCATCAAACTGTTTAAGATAACCATCGTAGATTCAAGTCCCTCGTTAATATCAGCATACTTAAGTGTATCCTCATCCACACGCGAAAAAATACGCAAGCTCTTGACAATTTCGGCCGTCCTTTGCGCACCATCTTGCATCCCCTTAAGCAAAAAATCAACCTCGATTTTGAGGTATTCTATATCGAGTTCTTCCTTATAGGCTGCAATAGCTAATTGCTTTTCATCGTAAGACAATGTGTCATTTAGCGCTATTTTTTCAATTTCTTCCAAGGTCTCCCAAATCATTTTGATGTCCCTTTTCAAAGGTGCAACATTGGACGACACAAAATTAATTGGATTGTTAATTTCATGCGCAACTCCAGCAGTGAGTTGCCCCAAAGAGGCCATTTTTTCTGCCTCAACCAACTGTGACTGCGTCTCCTTAAGGTGAGTCAATGTGGTCTGCAGGGATTCATTCGACTGGGTCAATTCATGAGTACGCTCCTCAACCTTTTGTTCCAAAACGACATTTTGCTCCCTAATAAGGCGCTCATTCTCCAAAGAAGTCTCCAATTCACGAGCTTGGGATGCATCCTTTTCTTTACGATAAATATTAATCTTATCACCTAAAGCGAAAGAAAGCAATATAGCTTCAAACACAGATCCTATTTGAACAGATCGTAATGTAAAAAAATTATAAGGTAATACATTATAGTCTTTAAGCACATATATCAAAACGCTTACTAAAAAGACACACCATGCGTAAAGAAAATATTTAGTTTGTTGGTACTTTTGACTCGATAATCTAAAAGCTAATATCAAAACAATTGTTGAACCACCTCCAGCTACAACATTGACCATTTTATATGCTGGTATTAGTATATTCAATCCCAAAAGTCCGATAGCAACCAAATATCCTACCAAAAACACATTTAAGAGTACATGAAGTCTTGGAGCATTTTTCTTTGTATGAAGAAACGACTTTACAAAGAAAATCGCACCAATGCCTGACATAGCGCCAGAGAAGGTAAGAAATCGACTAGATACCCAGCTATTATATACTACTCCAAAGATAGGCTCTATAACCCCTAAAACCGCTAACTGTGCGACGGCAACCCAAAAAATATAATTCACATAGACATAATAATGTGGCTCACGAGTCGAAAAATACAGAAATATGTTATACAAAATCATGGATAACATAAGTCCAATATATATTGCAGAGAAAATATCTGTATTTAAAAGTGTTCTTATTAACCCTTTAGGGCTGTGTATAGAAATTGGAGCTGAAAGTTGGGTGCTACTTCTAAGTTTAATGAAACATGTCATCTTTTCACCCTTTTTTATAGGTACTTCAAATAGAAAGAATTGATGAGGATAGTCTCTAACATCGATATCGCTCCCCAATTTCATTGTAGTGCTATCTATATCGCCATTTTTCAAAGAGTAAAAAATTACTTCATCAATATTGGCATGCGATAGGTTTACAACCAGTTTCTCATCGGTGGATAGATTTTCTATTTCAAATCGAATCCAGTTATTCACATCTTGAACACCTAAATTAGGGACTTCTTGACTACTTCGCTGAAACAAATCTGGTCGATGACGTACATCATCAAAAGTCAGTTTTTTAGTGGAATCTTTTAAAACAAAAACGTATTTTCCGATATATTCACCATCAGACTCCGTAGTAAACGCAAATGCATCACCTGCATATGTACGGAGAAAGGATGTGAGCATTAAGAAAATAAGCAAAAAACCTCTATAATTCATACTTAAGTAATTTGAAAGCAGGAAATCATTTGCTTTTATTCCCTATCAACTCGCTCATGTCCACATAGTAGCGGCCGGAAGCGATAGGATAACCAAGCAATATTCTTCGACAAACGTCAGTAGTCATAGCACCTCCCAAAACGACTTCAGAGGCCAGTTGAGGCCAAGACAAAAGAGAACGTTTGATTTCAGGAATAGAACTTTTCATTCTCGCAGATAGCTTATCAACTTCAACAATTTTCATTAGCGCCGTAGCTCGGTCTCCTGCCGATAATGTACGCAGTCTTTCCAAAGTAAGACCTTCTGCCAAACCGTGAAATACCGGTAGATCTGGATCCAAATCAAATCGTTCAACATCTATCATTCCACGATCATTTGTATCCATTAAAACAGGTATTTTAAATTCTTTAGCTTTAAATCGGCTCTCTAATTTGACTTCAAAGCTATCGCAGACTTCTACCAACAAATCCAAGGGTTCATTCACGTCAAAAAAAGTATCGTAATTCTCAGGTGTAAGACCTTCTGGGAAAATTTCGATTTTTAGATAGGGGTCTATCTCTGCAATTTCCCTTGCGGCAATGACAACTTTCGGAACGGATAGATTAAAAATACCCGTCCTCAATCTATTCAGATTACTCAAATCCAATTCGTCAAAATCCGCAAGCTTTAGAACACCGCATGTGCGCTCCATCGCCATGGTTAACGCTACAGATTGACCGACGGAGAGTCCTACAATACCCACTTTTTTTTTCAAAAGAAGATTCTGTTCTTCTTTTGTTATTTTAAATTGGTTGCGATTAGTTCTTACTTCTACGAATTCCATTTCGTCTAGTATATGTACCAATGTTTTACGCCATGGGTAATAAATCCAAACACCGTATTCGTCAAAAGTCTTGCCCTCTAAAACATCATCGATGTAATCCTTTGGGGGTGTTGACGAATCATGACCTCCAGGATAACGACAGCGGATGAGCTCAAGAACCTGCCTCTCAATTTCGTCATATACAAAAACAATTTGTTCTTTTTCCCGGAGACTCTCCAATTGTGCTTTTTCATTGGCATTTTTAATCCGGAAATACAACGGTTTGTAAGGAAACTTGTATTCTAAATCGTCTATCATATATTTCAAACACTTTGTGCTACATTATCTGTATATCATCTTCTTTAATATCAACATCGAGATTAGTACGTTTTTTAGCGTTGGAAACAATTGATTTTAAATCCCAACTATCCATATTATTTAACTGCAGTTGATACTGAATCTCTATTTTTTTTGAGCGTAGCTCTTCAATCCTAACGATATCTCCTTGACTTCGTAATGCTAGAATTGCATTCCGATCTTCCTCGGATGCGGATTGTAAATTACTGACGTCATCTAGTATCATCGTTGTGGCTAATAAATCCAATTTGGGATAATAAAATGTTCCTTCATTGCCCACGCTAGTCTCTAAGCGGTATCCCACACTTTTGGTCAGGTTGATGGTATAAGGAGCACAAAGAGCAAATAGCGACTTTAGTCCAATCTGAGGAGCAATGGCTATCGCTGCCCGCGTCAGAAAAATACTTCCTATACCATAACCGGCAATCTCACGAGAATTCCATAACCCACAACCTTCACCAGCACCATCTTGAGCATAACGCCATACCAAATCAAAAATTTTAGGATCCATATTGCCCGTTGCTTCTTCTATTGGAAGTGGTTGTGAACCTCCAGCAACGTGTATACGCGCACCACCGTATACATTTTCACCGTCAAGAGATTCTACGATTAGTACGAAAGCAGCAGGATTATACATCCAATCATTTCGGGATGAAGTTACTTTCTTAACCCCTATGGCTGTCAAGACATGGGCATGCCCCTCAATAAAGCGCTCACAAGTTTTGGGATCATCAACAGCTCGAAAAGCTCTTAACCTCACCACAGGACGTTCATCTTTGAATATTAGTGTCACGAAAAATGGTTTAAGTATTTGAATGAATTACAAAACTAATCAATTAAAACTAAAGGTTTAACTGTTGGGGTAAATAATTTCCCTATACTTTTCACTTCTCCAAAAAGCATTTTTATCCACGCACCGCAGGATAAAAACATGAAAATCAAAATCTATATATAATAGAACTTCACTCTTCATCTTACACCTTTATACCATATCAATTTATACCATGTATATATGGAATCTTTAATTGCAAATAAGTTCCCAGGAGGTGATCAACACCCTACACCACTATAACTGACCTTTTGTACATTTACGTCTTTATAATATAGAGAATGGTTAACTTTATTACGATATCTCAAATAAATGAATATGAAACTTGGTGCATTTTCCATCAGTTTAAATGTCAAGGACATTAGAGCTTCGAAAGAATTTTATGAAAAATTTGGCTTCTCGGTATTTGCTGGCAATCTAGACAAGAACTACCTGATTATGAAAAATGAAGACAGTTTAATAGGACTGTTTCAAGGAATGTTTGAAAGAAATATGCTCACCTTCAACCCAGGTTGGGATAGCAATGCACGCGCACTCGACTCCTTTGATGACGTCAGAGCTATACAGATGACTCTTAAAGAGGATGGTATCTTCCCGCAGCAGGAGATCGATGAAGGAAGTTCAGGGCCCGCTGGTTTTATTGTTATTGACCCTGATGGTAATCCTATCTTAATCGACCAACATCTGTAGAAAGTAAAGTGTACATTCAACACCTATCTTTACAATTTTATTTGGAAGATAAGATAGAAAATCCTATCTTTGCATCACTTTCAAAAACAG
>JROE01000032.1 GCA_000783305.1 Sphingobacteriaceae bacterium DW12
GAATTGACGGGGGCCCGCACAAGCGGAGGAGCATGTGGTTTAATTCGATGATACGCGAGGAACCTTACCCGGGCTTGAAAGTTACTGAAGTATCCAGAGACGGATACGTCCTTCGGGACAGGAAACTAGGTGCTGCATGGCTGTCGTCAGCTCGTGCCGTGAGGTGTTGGGTTAAGTCCCGCAACGAGCGCAACCCCTATGTTTAGTTGCCAGCACGTGAAGGTGGGGACTCTAAACAGACTGCCTGCGCAAGCAGAGAGGAAGGTGGGGACGACGTCAAGTCATCATGGCCCTTACGTCCGGGGCTACACACGTGCTACAATGGTCGGTACAGCGGGCAGCTACACAGTAATGTGATGCCAATCTCTGAAAGCCGATCACAGTTCGGATTGGGGTCTGCAACTCGACCCCATGAAGTTGGATTCGCTAGTAATCGCGTATCAGCAATGACGCGGTGAATACGTTCCCGGGCCTTGTACACACCGCCCGTCAAGCCATGAAAGTTGGGGGTGCCTAAAGCATGTAACCGCAAGGAGCGTGTTAGGGCAAAACCGATAATTGGGGCTAAGTCGTAACAAGGTAGCCGTACCGGAAGGTGCGGCTGGAATACCTCCTTTCTAGAGTACCTGATAGGTACTCGTTACGTACATACATGATCGACCTAGGAAAAAGAAATGGAAGAAGGTCCCGCCCCTATATAGGGAGGTCGGTACCGAGAGAGATAAGCTAGTCCCGTAGCTCAGTTGGTTAGAGCACTACACTGATAATGTAGGGGTCAGCAGTTCAAATCTGCTCGGGACTACGATCGATTATACGGGGGATTAGCTCAGCTGGCTAGAGCACCTGCCTTGCACGCAGGGGGTCAACGGTTCGAATCCGTTATTCTCCACGAACGCCATGGTCCTATATGGACGGATGTGCGAAAAGAGTTCTTTGACATATTGAAAGAAAAAATTACAAGAGAAGACAACAGTAGGGACGTTTTCCTTCGGGAGGACGTAACGACAAGCACTTCCATGGTAGCAAAAGGGCCATGAGGAGGAAGAAAGTAAATAAGGGCACACGGAGGATGCCTAGGCTCTCAGAGGCGATGAAGGACGTGATAAGCTGCGATAAGCCACGGGGATCGGCAAATGCGACTCGATCCGTGGATTTCCGAATGGGGAAACCTGGCATACTGAAGGTATGTCGTACAATACGCGAACGCGCTGAACTGAAACATCTAAGTAGGCGTAGGAGAAGAAAATAACAATGATTTCCCAAGTAGTGGCGAGCGAACGGGAAAGAGCCCAAACCCATCATGTTACGGCATTTTGGGGGTTGTAGGACCACGATATTGCATTGGCGCTATGAACTGGAACCGGTTGGGAAACCGGGCGATAAGGGTGATAGCCCCGTACAGGCAAAGAATGCCAGCATAGTGGTATCCTGAGTACCGCGGGGTCGGAGACGCCCTGTGGGAATCCGGCGGCACCATCCGCCAAGGCTAAATACTCCTGAGAGACCGATAGTGAACCAGTACCGTGAGGGAAAGGT
>JROE01000033.1 GCA_000783305.1 Sphingobacteriaceae bacterium DW12
TGAAAAGAACCCCGAACAGGGGAGTGAAAAGAACCTGAAACCGTGTGCTTACAAGCGGTCGGAGCGGACGAGTTCCGTGACGGCGTGCCTTTTGCATAATGAGCCTACGAGTTACTCTTGTCTGGCAAGGTTAAGCGGTTCAGCCGCGCAGCCGAAGCGAAAGCGAGTCTTAATAGGGCGCATAGTCAGATGAGGTAGACGCGAAACCTTGTGATCTACCCTTGGGCAGGTTGAAGTTGCAGTAACATGTAATGGAGGACCGAACCGATAAACGTTGAAAAGTTTCCGGATGACCTGAGGGTAGGGGTGAAAGGCCAATCAAACTGGGAAATAGCTCGTACTCCCCGAAATGTTTTTAGGAACAGCGTGAGAATAGAGTCTAGCAGAGGTAGAGCTACCGATTGGGTGCGGGGGAGTCAAATCCTACCAAATCCAGACGAACTCCGAATGCTGTTAGATATGTCTTGCAGTGAGGCTCTGGGTGCTAAGGTCCAGGGCCGAGAGGGAAAGAACCCAGACCATCGGCTAAGGTCCCCAAATGTAGTCTAAGTTGAACTAACGAGGTCCGGTTGCCCAGACAGCTAGGATGTTGGCTTGGAAGCAGCCATTCATTTAAAGAGTGCGTAACAGCTCACTAGTCGAGCGGCCGGGCGTGGATAATAAACGGGCATCAAGATTACTACCGAAGCCATGGATTCATACAGCGATGTATGTCTGGTAGGGGAGCATTCCATCGGGGGCGAAGCAGCATGGCAATGTGCTGTGGACCTTATGGAAAAGCAAATGTAGGCATAAGTAACGATAAGGCGGGTGGGAAACCCGCCCACCGAAAGACTAAGGTTTCCTGATCAACGCTAATCGGATCAGGGTTAGTCGGGGCCTAAGGTACACCCGAACGGGGATAACCGATGGACAACTGGTCAATATTCCAGTACTTTTTATAACTGCGATGTGGTGACGGAGTAGTGACACTGCCGCGGACTGACGGAATAGTCCGTTGAAAGGCGTAGGTATAGGGACGGTAGGCAAATCCGCCGACCCTGCTGAAACCCAATAGTACAGCAAAGCTCCGGCGGCGCTGATAGAGCAGGTAAACAGACTTCCAAGAAAACCCGCTAAGCTCCAGGTTATAAAAACCCGTACCGTAAACCGACACAGGTAGTCGAGGAGAGGATCCTAAGGTGCTCGAGTGAATCATGGCTAAGGAACTCGGCAAAATGGCCCTGTAACTTCGGGAGAAGGGGCGCTTCCTCACGAGAGTGAGAAGCCGCAGTGAAAAGGCCCAGGCGACTGTTTAACAAAAACATATGGCTTTGCGAAATCGCAAGATGAGGTATAAGGCCTGACACCTGCCCGGTGCTGGAAGGTTAAGAGGGGATGTCATCGCAAGAGAAGCATTGAATCGAAGCCCCAGTAAACGGCGGCCGTAACTATAACGGTCCTAAGGTAGCGAAATTCCTTGTCGGGTAAGTTCCGACCTGCACGAATGGTGTAACGATCTGGGCGCTGTCTCAGCCATGAGCTCGGTGAAATTGTGGTATCGGTGAAGACGCCGATTACCCGCAACGGGACGGAAAGACCCCATGCACCTTCACTATAGCTTAACATTGGAATTGGGTACAGGATGTGTAGGATAGGCGGGAGATGTTGAAGTGGCTTCGCCAGGAGCCATGGAATCGACCTTGAAATACCGCCCTTTCTGTATCCGGTTTCTAACTCGATCATGTCGAGGACATTGTTTGGTGGGTAGTTTGACTGGGGTGGTCGCCTCCAAAAAGGTAACGGAGGCTTTCAAAGGTAAGCTCAGTACGCTTGGTAACCGTACGCGGAGTGCAATGGCATAAGCTTGCTTGACTGTGAGACCGACAAGTCGAACAGGGTCGAAAGACGGACATAGTGATCCGGTGGTTCTGTATGGAAGGGCCATCGCTCAA
>JROE01000034.1 GCA_000783305.1 Sphingobacteriaceae bacterium DW12
TTTTTCTGTGTACCATATCCCACTACCACAACCTCTTCTAGATTATCGTTCTGAATGACCAATACCACATTGGCAGTGGTGGAGTTGTGAAGTTTTACCTGTTGAGGGATATACGAAATGTGCTTGAAAATCAATGTTTCATTGGGCTGATTCACCATTAGGGAGTATTTGCCGTCGGCACCAGTGACGGCCCCAGTAGTCTTGTCTTTAACGGTGACCGTCACACCGTCTATAGGTTCATTTTTTTCATTTCGGACTATTCCACTGATTTCGATATTTTGCTGGACATTTGCTTCGGAGTCTAGCTTCTTCAACACGATGTAATTGTCAACGAGTTTATAGCTTATATTTTTGTGCTTAAATATTCTGTCCAAGCCTTCGGTCAATGGAACGTTTTTTAAATGAACACCCTCTATTTCGAATCCTGTGAGTTCCGATTTATCGTAAACAAAGAAGTAAGGAATCTGTCTCTCGATAGTTCCTAAAAGATCGTTGACACTCATTTTGTTCCCTGACAACGAAATCCGCTGTCCAAAGCTCTCCGCTTTTACAGTGCTAAGGGTTAAAATAAGTATTGCTACTGAAAACTTCATAAATAACAGAACTTTGTAAAGTTTATAACGATAGCTTGCATAAACTTTCTGATTAAAATGCATAATTTTAAGTCGGTTTAGTTTTTTTAAATAATTTGATTGATACTTGAATTGTTAAAGTCGCTAAGCTACTATCAGGGAGCGTTGGCGCGCTTCCTGATTTCATCACATATGGACTTTGTCTAGTTTCTCTTAATTTTTTTCATTCATAGGCCTCATCCTTTTAATTGTTGTCTGTCATAATTAGCTTACCATTTTTCTGTTGATAGTGTACCCCGGAGAAGCTTAACATCTCGAGTACCTTTGATAGTTTAACGTCTCTGGATATTTTTCCAGTCAGGCGTTTTACACCGATGCTCTCTTTAGATTCGATATCAATGTTATACCACCGTGATATTTGATTCATAATAGTATGGATATCAGTATCATCAAAATGAAAATATCCGTCCTTCCATGAAAATTCTTGATTGATATTCTTTTTGTATTGAATTTGTATTGGGCCGTTGCTTTCAATGGTTGCCAATTGATTTGGCTTCATTATCGCAGAGTTGTTGTTGGTTGACACTCGGACACTTCCTTCTAGCAAGGCGGTTACTGTAGAATTCTCGTCGTCATATGCCTTGACATTAAATTTGGTGCCAAGGACCTCAATTTCGCTAATTCGATTTTTAACGATAAATGGTTCTTTATGATTTTTAACAACTTCAAAGTAGGCTTCTCCCGATAGCTCCACTACACGGTTGGCCTTATTAAAATTAGAAGGAAAGTGAATGGTGGAAGCTGCATTAAGCCATACCCGGCTGCCATCAGGTAATACAAAATTGATTTGACCTCCTCTCGGTGTTTGGATGCTGTGCGTCTCCACGGGACCTTGGGCCGCTTTGCCCCGATACTGGATTTCTCCCGTTTCTAGACGTACGATTTCGAAATTCTCCCCCTTCTTTAATACTCCGGGCTGCGTGCCTGTCAAGCTTACCTTTTCTCCATTATCGAGGGTAAATATCGCCTCTTCTTTACCAGGATCGCGATCATTCCTTACCTCTTCGACAATCTCCGGAGCGCTCATATTATCAACACCTTTGTGCTTAAAAAATACGGACCAATACCACCACCCGCCTAATATCATGAGTAGGCAAGCGGCTGAAATGGAGTATCTGACAAAGCGAAGTGAGAGATGATCTTTGGAGTGGTTATGTGGAGTTTCCTTTGCAGATTCTTCTTTATTTAGGATTTTGGATAGTATATTGGCTGTACTATCAGCGGTAAAGTAGTCTGGTAGATTGGCCAACTCTGACTCTTGTTCCCATATAGCAGTAAAAGCCTTGTTTAAGTCACTTTCGGATACCGAATTTATTAATTGACTAAGTATGATAAGTTCCTCTTCTGAAATTGTCTCTTCAACATATTTCGATAGATAAAAACTCAATTCTTCTAATCTAGTGTTCATTTATGAATTTTGACTGCTTCTAATATAGGAAGACAATAAAATTCGAAAAAGGGGGGTATTAGGCTCGTAAAAAAAGTAAAATAAATAAAAATGTGAAGTCTTTGTTTTTTTGTAAATAGGATACTATGGAAGCATTGGCCAACTGGAGGTACTTCTTTACCGTTTCTTTTGAAATCTGTAGCTCTTCAGCAATCTCAATGTATTTTTTGCGTCCGCTTCGGCTTAATAGATAGACTTTCTTTTGTTGGGGTGGAAGGTTATCAATTGCGCGGTCCAGTAGCTGATAGTAAGCAGATTCGTCTATCTCTTGGACTTGGTTTCTCATTTGGGTTTCTTCGGATCTGAGCCATTCGATTCGTTCGGTTTCTACCCTGATATTCTTTTTTAGTGTATTCAACGATGTGTTTTTTGCCAGTACAAACAAGTAGCTGCGAATGTTTTCAACCTTTGCCAGTATATCTCTTTTTAACCACAGCTTCACAAAGACTTCCTGCACCAACTCTTCAGTTTGTTCGCGGTTTTTGATGAATTTTCCGATAGTTCTTCCAAGCTCTTGATGATGAAGCATGTAAAATGCTGTAAATGCATCCCGATTCCCAATAGAAATTTGATACAGAAATTCTTGTTCGGTATATACTTTGGTATTTAGTAGCATAATATCCTCGGCATCCTTTGAAAAGGACAAATGTAGGGCTAATTTATTAGATGGAATATTAATATTATATTAAAATATGATTAAGCACTCGTGCACATCGAAGTTTAAGTGTCTAGCTAGTAAAGATATAAAAATTATTTTTATGTCGATTATTCACGCTCAACGCCGCGTACTTCTTTTTGTTAACTGCAAAAGTTTATTTTTGAGCTTTTTTTGTTTCGGTATATGCCACTGGTAGATGGAAAGCTAGTGGTACTGGATTGTCCTATTTTAACATCTTAGTGTGTCTATTGTAATTAATTGCATGTTATAATCCATTACAATGACCTTTTATGAACCAATAATGTTGAAAAACTGTAAGTAG
>JROE01000035.1 GCA_000783305.1 Sphingobacteriaceae bacterium DW12
TTTGTTGTGAATAAATTTGTACTAATTCAAACCTATACTAATTGCCATTTGGTAGATGTAAGTGCGTGATAACTTATAGGTGAATAGTGTGTTATGAATCCTCTTTTGTATCTTTGCAGAATGGGTACATTATTGGATATCGGTCAAAAGCCTTA
Source organism: Sphingobacteriaceae bacterium DW12 (assembly GCA_000783305.1). Taxonomy (GTDB): domain Bacteria; phylum Bacteroidota; class Bacteroidia; order Sphingobacteriales; family Sphingobacteriaceae; genus Sphingobacterium. The sequence goes on from JROE01000035.1 coordinate 156, forward strand.
TAATCACTATGGTTCTTATTTAAAGGAAAAATATGATGGTCAGCGGGTGTTTAAAGTAATCGTGGATGGAAATTTTACCTGTCCGAATCGAGATGGTAGTAAGGGATATGGCGGATGCTCTTATTGTAATGTGGACTCGTTTACTCCAGATTCTGCTCGAAAACTACCAACAATAAGAGAACAGGTAGAGGCCGGTATAGAACGTGCCCGGAATGGTTACAATGCCGAAAAATTTATTATTTATTTCCAACCCAATACCAATACTTATGCTCCTACACATCTTTTAAAGATGATGTACGATGAGGCTATCAGTGTCTGTCCAGAGCATACTGTAGGGCTTTCCGTGGGTACTCGTCCTGATTGTATTGATTTTGAGAAGGTTGCTCTGTTGGAAAGTTACTCCGATCGTCTCGATGTGGATCTAGAGATGGGGATGGAATCTATTTATGATGAAACCTTGACCCGAATCAATAGAGGGTGTTCACATGATGAGTTGCAGAAAGCATTGAATTTGGTCCAGAATAGTCCTTTGGAAATTTGTGTGCATACTATATTTGGCTTTCCGTGGGAGACGAAAGAAATGATGTTGCGTTACGCAGATGAAATCAATAAGCATCCGCAGATTAAGTTTGTTAAGCTGCATCATTTACATATTGTAGAAGGTTCTATTATGGGCGTGCAGTATAAACGTGAGCCGTTTCACCTCTTTAGTATAGAGGAGTATACGGTTTTTTTGAGTGAGTTTATACCGCTTTTGAGACCAGATATTATTATTCAAAGGGTATTTGGATTGGCTGATAAAGAATTGCTTATAGCACCAAATTGGGGGCTTGGTAAATCTGCTATCCAAACGTACATTGATAAGGGATTAGAGCAGCGTAACGCAATTCAAGGCAGTAGATATGCTGGATAAAAAAAGGGCTAATCTTAGCCCTTTTTTTATCCAGCATATCTACTGCTCTAGTATAGACTTAAGATTTGCAGGTGAATAGTAGATAGACTTGAGTGTTTTGTGATCTCCTTCTCTAAATACTAAGTATAGGCCATCTACCTCTTTATAATAGCTGTCTACACCTTTCTCTTCCTTATAATGTTTTATAGTTGCCTCAGCCTCTTCAATTGATTTACATGCTTTACTCATGTTAGAGCGTTGAACCTCTTCAAAGAGCGCATTAAATTTATTTTTCAAACCAAATTCTAAAACTGCACCAGATAATACGTATTGTATGTCGCATAATGCATCAGCAATTTCTACCAAATCTTTGTTTTGGATAGCTTCTTCCAATTCCTTTAATTCCTCAGCAATCAGTGATACGCGTAATTCGCACCTCTTTTCAGTCGGAATAGTGGGATGCTCTAATATAGGGTGTTGAAAAGTCTTGTGAAACTCTGCGACCGAGGTTAACGTCTTAGGATCTGTCATGTTACTTGTTTTTTTGTAAAAATAATAAAATTGATAGATATGTTCAACGTCTTAAAACTACAAAAGCAGCTTTAAAGCTGCTTTTGTAGTTTTAAGATTTATATCAAATGCTTTAGTTGAATCAATTCTTTTTCTTCGAGATATCTCCAACGACCTCTAGGTAAATCCTTCTTGGTCAGGTTTGCATATACTACACGATCAAGTTTAACCACATCATACCCTAACGATTCAAAAATTCTTCTTACGATACGGTTCTTGCCGCTGTGAATCTGGATTCCAATTTCACGTTTGCTGGCTCCTTGAACGTAGCTCAAATCGTCCGGTTTGATGAATCCATCTTCTAATTCAATACCAAATTCTATTTTATTGAAATCCCCTTGTGTAAGGCTTTTATCTAGCTCGACATTGTATATCTTGCTAATGCTGTTACGAGGATGAGAAAGCTTTTCCGCTAAATTTCCATCGTTGGTGAGTAATAATAAGCCTGTAGTATTTCTATCCAGACGACCAATCGGATAGATACGCTCTTTAGTAGCGCTGGCTACCAAATGCATTACTGTACGCCTTTCTTGAGGGTCATCTGTAGTGGTGATGTAATCTTTTGGTTTATTGAGGAGAACATAAACCATTTTTTCCCTTTTTAAGCGTTCTCCATTGTATTTAATCTCGTCGGTTGCAGGATTGACTTTGGTACCTAATTCGGTAACTGGTTCCCCGTTAACGCTAACAACACCCGCAATAATTAATTCATCTGCTTTTCGACGTGAACATATCCCTGAATTGGAAATATAGCGATTCAAACGAATCATTCCATTGTCGTCATATTCGGAAGTGGCTTGTCTACCTATGTTACTAGAGGGTCTACGTTTCGAAAATTTGGAATCGGTACTCTCTTCATATTTGTTGAACGGTTTTTTTTCTGCAAAGGGCCTTTTCTCTCCGAAGGATTTCTTTCCGTCGACGCTTCTTCCCTCACCGAAGGACC
>JROE01000036.1 GCA_000783305.1 Sphingobacteriaceae bacterium DW12
AAATATTGTATAAAAATACAAGAATGACAAATAACTTTTGTACGGTAACACGTAGCGCTATTGGTTCTACTAAAAAAGAATGAATTGGTGAATGGATGGGGACCGACATACATCGATGCGACTATAAGGAATGTATATACTGTTTTCCTTTCGCTGTTAAATAATACTGCTGCTTGCTACTGGTAGGTTTGTCGGGGATGGTTAATGCTATATACCCAGCATTTATCGACGGTTGAAGATACTGTACTCTGAAATTTTTACGATCTCCAAGGTTTAATAACTCCTGAAGTTCATGCCTTGTATGCTTATCCGTCATCACTGATAATAGTGATTCAACTTGGGGGGTGACTTGGGGGGTGACTTGAGGGGTGACTTGAGGGGTGACTTGCTCACTTGATGGCAAAGTAACTCTCAAAAAATTTTCAGAAAACTGAAAACAATCCATTGAGTAAGCCTTCAAAATCCGCGGAATACCCGACCCTAAATGTTCAACTAATTCCAAATCTTTAAAAATTCGCATCAACTCTTTGTTCCTAGGTACCGAAAATCCCTTAAAAAATTCATCCTGAGAAAAACCTTCAGGCAATCCTCCATAAGATGTAATCTCTAGACGATTATTAAATATTTCAAACTTAGGTGCAATTTCTCTACTGTAGTCATTATGCACGAATGCATTAATAATGGCTTCACGCAGGGCAATGTGATTCCACAAGCGTTTTTCTTCTCGCTCCTTAGCTGTTATTTTTGTAAAGGTCTTATTTTCTAAATTGAGCTTATCTAATACTTGTTTAGTGGCTTTCACCAAACTCTCATAACCATATTCATCACTTTCTGTTAAATCAATTCTATCCAAACCATCGTAACGGGCGACTTTAATAGAAATAGAATTAATATCATTCATCAAATAAGCCACATAATTATACAGACCATCTTCGGTCTGCAATTCTAGATTTCGGGCAAATTGCTCATTGAGCGTTTTATCTACCGACTGATAGTAGATATGGAGTTGCTGAAACTTCAAATCTTGCTTTGGCGACTGTATATTCCCGATAGAATGGCGAATTCTTTTGCTAAATAGTGTTTCTATCTGTCGTGCAGTCATAGGCTCAGCTGCACTACCTACACGGATAAATGCACCTCGCTCTGAAAGTCCATATTTCTTAACATAATAGGGCTTTTCATAGCCAGAAGCGACGATTATTTTGATGATTTCTTTATTGTCTTTCTTCTCCGAGACCAAATCAAATAAACCCATACAAGATGGTGCAATATTATTTTTCAACCGATCTTTGATAACTAATTGCTCTTGATCAACGGCCGGCACACCAACTGTGTCGCCGTGTTTGTCAATGCCGATATATATAATACCTCCTTCTCTAGAATTAAGAAATGCAACCACTTCTTTTTCTAACTCTGGTGTTATCTTTTGTTTGTACTCAATATGTTGGTTTTCGGACATGTTATAATCTATTTTTGAGCCATATTAATGCTATAAATTGAGCTTTTGGCCATTCATGAAGATAAATTTATTTTACAACTGGTTTTTAGCCAATCTGAACAGGTAGTGTCTCAAGAAGATAATATCCTGCCAATCAAATTATTGCAAATTTACACCTTTTAAGGGAGTTGGAAGAATAATGGTTCTGTTAAAATAAACATCCCTTCTTACCTTAAGTCTAAATTCCAGATTGCCTCAGGATAGTCAGTAATTTGCAACTATTGGCTAGAAAAATAAGATACGGTGATTATCTCGGTCAGCAAGATGCTCCTTGAA
>JROE01000037.1 GCA_000783305.1 Sphingobacteriaceae bacterium DW12
CGAAAACCCTTTAGTACTATGCTAACGAAGTCTTATTTTTACACTCTAAATAATTTAAGCTCTTTGTAAGGCCGTTTTTTAAAGTGTTGCTACTTTGTGTAAGCACGTGCGCAATCCTGGTTGAAATGTTTGCCATTTAGTACATTGGCGGCCTAAATCTTAGGACCCCGTTCAGAATATTTCTTTTTGCCTAAAGCACATTTCCTTAGAGCTTTTAAAATCGTAAGTTATGGAACAACAAATGACATTAGAAATCGTAAACAAAAATGCTGCTGGTATTGATATTGGTAGTCGTAGTCATTGGGTAGCCGTGGGTCAAAAAAAGTCTGATATTAAAGAATTTGGAGTATATAATGAAGATTTATACGCTCTAGCAGATTGGCTTAGAGAACATAAGATTACCTCAGTAGCTATGGAAAGTACAGGTAATTATTGGCAAAACTTACACGCTGTTTTAATTGCCAATGGATTTGAAGTTACTCTTTGTAATGGAAAGTTTACCAAAAATATAAAAGGAAAAAAGACAGATGTAATTGATTGCCAATGGATACAAAAATTGCATGCTTTGGGATTACTTTCTTCAAGCTTCTTACCCGATGAAGACACAGAAATATTAAGAACTTTTACCAGACATCGTTTAAACCTAATCCAGCAAGCTGCTGCTTCATCAAAAAAAATGCAAAAATATCTAAGGCTTATGAATATAAGATTAGATGTTGTAGTGAAAGATATTGTAGGACTTACAGGATTGAAAATTATTACAGCTATTTGTTTGGGAGAAACAGATCCTAAAAAACTAGCTAGTTTAAGACATTATAACTGTAGAAAAAGTGAAGAAGAAATAGCTAAAGCTTTACACACAAACCGAAGAAATGATTATTTGTACGCATTAAATGATGAATTGGATACATATAACTATTTACAAGAAAAAATTAGAAAATGTGATGATCAAATAGCTTTGAAAATTGATGACATCATTGGTAAAGATCCTGAAAAAAAAGAGCATCATATAGATAAGAAAAAGCATAAAAGAATCAATAAAAACACTCCAAAAAATATTGATATCAATCTTAAATCTTATCAAATCTTCAAAGGAATAGATTTATTAGCAATAGAAGGAACGAGTTACAATACAGCACTCACCATAATGAGTGAAATTGGATATGAAGGTATTCATAAGTTTAAAACAGCTAAACATTTTACATCTTGGCTCAGATTAGCCCCTAATAACAAAGTAAGTGGAGGAAAAGTATTATCCAGTAAAATAGGTAAAGGAAGTAGTAGACTCAAAATAGCTCTAAGAAATGCTGCAAATGCGATTGGAAATTTAAAAGATAGTACTCCGCTTAGAGATTTTTTCCACAGAATAAATTTTAGAAAAGGAAGAGTCTCAGCTATTACAGCAACTGCTAGAAAACTTGCTATAATTATCTGGAATATGATTGTCAAGGCTAAACCATATCAAAATCCAGAAGGATACTTATACCTTGACCAAAAAAGAAAACTTGGACTCGTCAAAAGAATTAAAAAACAAATTGATAAATTTGACATCAAACCAGAAGATCTTGAATTTAAAACTCCCTGATTTTCAATAA
>JROE01000038.1 GCA_000783305.1 Sphingobacteriaceae bacterium DW12
AAAAAATGCAGCACTCTCCAGTTTTCACCGGAAAATGCTGCTCAACAATATGAAAAAATTTAGCTGTTCGGCATCGGTGGCAAGCTGAACCCATTGTGATAGGTATGCTTTACCCACTCATTGGCCGCTTCCTGCGCATTCATCTCGATAAACCTGCGGTCGAACGTCGGGTCCCCATCGATGACCTTGAAGTCGTCGACAGATACGATGTTCAACTTGTCGTTGGCAGAGATGTTCGTGAACTGCATCTTCTCGCTGTCCCACAGCAATTCCCGGTGGAGGCCCTGTAACCGAACAGCCAGCACCCCCATCACCACCGTCTCGTTGAACGGACCCGAAAATCCGAAGTGAGAGCTGGACTCCTTACGGTTGCCGGCACTCTCCTTGCACGCACGTATCCAGTCCTGCTCATGTGCATTCGTATTCCAGATATCTCCGTTGCCCCCTGGGATACGGGCAAACTTGGCCTTGGGTTTCGTAAAATTGGCCATCCGCGATTTGGGCAAAAGGGTCGCGTTCATACCATAACAGCCCGTCATGATCTTGCCCTTGGTTCCGATGAAGATGATACCTCCGTTGGAATCGCCCATCATCTCACCTGCGGCGAGTTCCGAAGGACGCGGCGGAAGCAACCCTCCGTCGTACCAGCTCACTTTCACCTCCGGCATCTTCACATTGCCAACGGCCTTGCGCGCCGGGAACGTGTACTCCACGATCTGCGCATGGGGCGGCGAGTACAGGTTGCTCAAAGTTGAGCTGCCGATCACCTTGCTCGGATATTTCAGGTCCAGGGCCCAATACACCGGATCCATGATGTGGCAGGCCATGTCGCCAAGGGCACCCGTCCCAAAATCCCACCATCCCCGCCAGTTCCATGGGGTATAGACCGCATTATACGGACGCATCTCAGCCGAACCGATGAAGCCGTTCCAGTCCAGGTCCTTGGGTACCGCCATGTCGGCACTGGGCTTCATCAGCCCTTGCGGCCAGATGGGACGGTCCGTCCAGCAATGGACCTCGGTAACCTCACCTATCGCCCCAGAATGTATCCATTCGGCTATCTCCCGGCACCAATCAAACGAGTTGCCCTGGTTGCCCATCTGCGTGGCCACCTTGTACTTCTTGGCGAGCTTGGCCAACAGACGGGACTCGTACACCGAGTGGGTCAGGGGCTTCTGCGTATAGCAGTGCTTGCCCAAGGTCATCGCGTGCGCCGTAACACCGGCATGCGAATGGTCCGGCGTGGCCACCATGATCGCGTCTATGGAAGATCCGAACTTGTCGAACATCTCCCGCCAGTCCCGGAAACGCTCCGCTTTCGGATAGTCCTGGAAGGTCTTATTGGCATAACGCCAATCTACGTCGCACAGCGCAACGATGTTCTCCGTCTTCATATTGGACAGGTTACGACGGCCCATACCTCCTACCCCAACACCCGCAATGTTGAGCTTGTCGCTAGGGGCAACATGCCCCAACGCCTTGCCCAGCACGTGGCTCTGCACGATGGTAAAACCCGCGGCCAGTGCCCCGGCATTCTTAATAAATTTACGCCTAGATAGTTCTGTCATGATT
>JROE01000039.1 GCA_000783305.1 Sphingobacteriaceae bacterium DW12
TCACCAGCCCTGAGCCTGAGCACAAGACGTTACTTGATGAGCTCCAATACCTACGGATGGAGAACGCTTATCTAAAAAAGCTTGGGGAGTTAGGCGAGGCGGTGATGAGGCGGGAGAAAGAACAGAAGAAAAAGCCCGATTAGTCAGTGAGCTTAAGCAACACTTTCCCTTGCGTGACTTGCTCAAGCTAGTGAGCCTTGCGCGAAGTACGTACTACTACCAACTCAAGGCAATGGGCGTTGCGGACCGATTTTCCTCGATCAAAGCTTCTATCCAGACCATCCAAAACGAGCATAAGGGCCGCTTTGGTTACCGTCGGATGACGCTAGAACTACGTAAAGAAAGATCGCTGATCAACAGTAAAACGGTACGACGACTGATGGGGGAGCTGGGTCTGAAATGCACGGTGCGGCCTAAGAAATACAGGTCGTATAAAGGGCCGATGGGCGAAGTGTCGCCCAACACCTTGGCTCGTCAGTTCGAGGCTGAGCAACCGAATCAGAAATGGGTGACGGATGTCACCGAGTTCAAAGTGGCCGGCAAAAAGCTGTACTTGTCCCCAGTTTTGGACTTGTACAACGGAGAAATCGTGGCCTATCAGACGGCAATACGTCCCCAATATGCCTTGGTGGGCGAGATGCTGGAAAAAGCTATTGAAGGCTTACCTGAGGGCGGCAAGCCAATGCTGCATTCAGATCAAGGCTGGCACTATCGATATCCAAAGTACCGGGAGAGGCTAGAAAAAGCAGGGCTGGAGCAAAGCATGTCACGCAAAGGAAACTGCCATGACAACGCCACAATGGAGAGTTTCTTCGGCACGCTGAAGTCAGAGTTCTACTATCGGGAAAGCTTTGAAAGCGTGGAGCAGTTGCAAGCGGGGCTGGATGAGTACATCCATTACTACAACCATAAGCGAATCAAAGTGAAGCTTGGCGGACTGAGCCCTGTAGCGTACAGGACCCGGTCCGCTGTAGCCTAACCAACAGCTGTCCAGCTTTTGGGGCGCACTTCAC
>JROE01000040.1 GCA_000783305.1 Sphingobacteriaceae bacterium DW12
TGGCTTTTGATCTTGATCTTAGGCGCCCCGTTAAACCACGCTGGCCGAACGCAGGCTTGAATCCGTGGGTAACCCGGCAGGACGCCGGGTTAGCCGTCCTGGGCCAGGGATGGCCCATGACGGCGGCCCACGGATTCAAGCCTGCGTTCGGGCACACCGAGCCTAAGCGAGGTGCCGAGTGGTGGGGCAAGAGCCCTTTTGGTTACTTTTGGGGCTCTTTTCCAAAAGTGAC
>JROE01000004.1 GCA_000783305.1 Sphingobacteriaceae bacterium DW12
GTTCGAGTCCCGTCCAGACCGCTCTTGAAAGTATCTTACTTTCAAAACATCATTACAACAATTAAAATATTTTGGTCTGGTAGTTCAGCTGGTTAGAATACATGCCTGTCACGCATGGGGTCGCGGGTTCGAGTCCCGTCCAGACCGCTTAAAGCATCCTAAAAGGATGCTTTTTTTGTTTGTGGCCTTTTCATTTCGCGGCCTACTATCTTAAGAATTTATCCCCTTCTATCCTGCATGCTTCTCATGGAAGAATACAGGATAGAAGAAAGCTTGTAGTTATTTCAACGGAAATTTGACACCATTTTTAGTCATCTTGACAGGCAGGATAAAACCTTGCTCATCGAAATTCAACTCATCAATGCAAGTCTCTCGCTCATTGGCCCCTGTCTTCCCGATGGGTCTACGGTGATAAACGATAAAGTACTTATCTTTATTGGGCACTTTAATGACTGAATGGTGACCAGCTCCTGTCGCTATTGTAGAATCTTGCTCCAGTATTGTAGCAACCCGCTTGAATGGACCAAAAGGAGAATCAGCAATGGCATAAGCTACTTTGTAGTCGGGACCACCCCATCCTCCTTCGGACCACATAAAATAATACTTACCATTCCGAATAAACATAAAGGGCCCTTCAACATAATTTTGTGGAGTGACTTCTTTATAAATCTCGCCATCATCAAATGGCACTAGTCCAGTAAAATCATCCTTCAGTTTGACGATGTTACAATGCCGCCATCCTCCATAATACATATAATGCGTTCCGTCGCTGTCCTTAAAGACAAATTGGTCGATGGGTTGAGCTCCATTAACGATTTTATTAATCAGGGGTTTGCCCAATAAATCCCTATATGGCCCTTCGGGTTTATCAGCAACCGATACCCCTATCCCACCGACCTCGCCTTCATGAACGTCATTTGCACCAAAGAAAAGAAAATATTTTCCACCATTTTGAATGACACTAGGAGCCCATAAAGCTTTTTTTGCCCATTTTACCGCAGCCGTGTCCAAGATACGCTCATGTTTTGTCCAGTGAGCCAAATCATCAGAAGAGAATGCATCAAAAAAGATCTGCTTTTCGTAGGCAGCGGAAAAGGTGGGGAAAACCCAATATCGGTTATTGTAGACAATACCTTCCGGATCAGCGTACCAACCTTTCACAATAGGATTTTGCTGACCAAGACAGTAAGTAAGGGAAGCTAAGCTCAAAAGCGTAGTAATCGTTTTTTTCATAAGATATGAATCATATTAAGAAATAAGGTAAAATAGGTTTGTTATCAAGTTGAAGGTACGAAAATCATATGATAAAACGTTTTATCAATTTAAATTAACAACTGCAAAAAAGGAAAATCAACCTTACTATCGGGTGCTTGATATCTTTGAAGGAGACAAATCACCTAGAAAAAAATAAATGTTTGAAAGACAACATAGCAGCTATTTCGAACGTTTTTATTCAAAAAAAAGGCCCAACTAATTTTACCCATTTTAAAAAAAATAGCGTACGTTTGGAATGGGTAATCGCATACTTTTAACAAAAATTGAAAAATCATCAAAGTAGTTGGGTTACTATTAGTTATAAAAGGTATTAATAGGTGAGTAAGTTCAGCAAGTCTTTCACTTCAGAAAATGATCAGGAGATTGTCGATGGGATTCTCGCTGGTGATAACTTAGCATTAGATGCAATCTATAAGCTTTATTATCCCAGCATCAGTCACATGATTCTCCAAAACAACGGCAGTGAAGAAGAAGCAAAGGATATTTTTCAGGAGGCAGTCATCGTCTTATACGATAAAGTTACTTTCGGAAATTTTGAGTTGAAGAGTAAACTGAAAACCTATCTTTATTCGATTTGCAGACGACTTTGGCTTAAGCAGCTCAATCGTAGTGGCGCATCTTATGCGACGAATGACATCAATGATTATCAAGACACCCTCCAATATGAGGATGATATAGCCAAGCACGAAGAACAGGACCTCAAGTTTTCCCAAATGGAGGCAGCAATGAACAAGTTGGGTGAGCCGTGCAAGACTATTCTTCAGGATTTTTATATCAACAATCATTCGATGCAGGAAATCTGCGAAAAGTTCGGTTACACGAATACTGACAATGCCAAGACTCAAAAGTACAAATGCCTACAAAGGCTGAAGAAATTATTTTTTCTGAACGACAATTGAATTATAACTAACAACAAAAAGGGGTCAGCGAAATGACAATGATGAGTCAACAAGAGTTTTACGATTTAGCAGATCGATACATACAAGACAAAATGTCGGTTGGAGAACGTAAGTCCTTTGAAATTTTCTGTGCCGAAAATCCGAGCTTCAGTATTCAATTGAAACAACATAAAGCATTCATTACCGATATGAATTTAAATGCTTCCCGTCAAGCATTCAAATCGCAATTGGGCCATAGTGCAAAGATGTACCATCAAATGACTGAAAAAGCATCTCCAAAAGAAAATAAGGATACCCCCATTGTCCCGATTTGGGAACGCTTCAAGCTTAATATAGCAGTAGCTGCTGCTGTAGCTATCATATCTGTATTCTCGACATTGTGGATGAGCGGATACTATAAAAACCTTCAAAAAACATCTACAGATTATAGTGCTTTAAAACGGGATATGAATAATGTGAAGCGGAATGTTAATGAACATAATGCGGCACTACGAAATATCAATACCGAAAAAAAGAATGCAAATAAAGCAGATAGTCATTTTGGAGCTACCGGATTTATGGTGACCAAAGACGGCTATGTCGTAACCAATTATCACGTGATTACTGGAGCTGACTCCATCCACCTTCAAAATAATAAAGGGGAGTCTTTCAAAGCAAATGTAGTCTATGCTGATGCTGCTAGGGACCTCGCTGTATTGCATATCAATGATGAGGCTTTCAAAAAATTAAAAAATATCCCTTATACATTCAAATCTCGAGCGTCGGACTTAGGTGAAGACATCTATACAATAGGATTTCCTAGGGATGAGGCTGTATATGGCCAAGGTTACTTAAGTTCTGCCACTGGCTATGCTGGTGATACTATCGCGTATCAAATATCCATTCCAGTCAATCCTGGCAACAGCGGGGGACCTGTATTGGATAGTAGAGGTAATGTAATCGGTATTATCAGTGGTAAACAGACGGGAATTGACGGAGCTGGATTTGCAATCAAAACGAAAGTGTTGCTACAAGCACTAAATGAAATCCCGGCAGATTCACTTGAAGGCGATATCATTCTCAATAAGAAAAATACGTTGTACAATCTTTCGCGGACAGATCAAATTAAACAGATGCAAGATTATATATACATGGTAAAAGTCTTTTAGACGTTATACTTACAAAAAAGGCCCTTTTCAAATGGAAAGGGCCTTTTTTGTAAATGGACATTTTTGTAGTCCATATGACAAGTCATGAACAATTAATTTCGGACGAAATCTTTCATAATTTTTTTATATTCGGAATATCAACATAAGATATATGCGTACTTTCTCGTTTCAAAGGATAATAATATTCATCATCTTTCTATTAGGAACGTGCTCTACATTTGCACAGTATTCAATAGAGCAAGTACCCAATCCCAAAGAAAAGGGACAAGACTACTTCATTAGCAATCCAGATGCGATATTGAGAAGTGATACCGAACAATTGCTTAATGAGATGGCGGTAGAAATAGAAGTCCGGACAAAAGCCGAAGTAGCAATTGTCGTTGTCGGTGATTTTGAAGGGGATGATGATTTTCAGTTTGCACATCAACTATTTAACACTTGGGGAATAGGGAAAGCAGAAGCCAATAATGGCCTACTACTTTTCATCGGGACGAATCGACACTATTATCGATTTATAACGGGATATGGGATGGAAGCTATACTACCCGATGCCTATCTTAAGAGAATCGGTGAAGAATTCCTAGTCCCACATTTCAAAAACTCCGATTATGACGCTGGTGTGTTGGCGGCAATGAGAGTAATCAAACAGGCATTATTAACGCCCGATGCGACAAAAGAGCTTGATCGCATTTTTAAACAGAACAATTCTTTTTGGTTCAAGCATGGCGAATTACTTCAACGATCTGGATTTGTAGTATTTTTATTTTTAATAGCCTACCTGATAACAGGTGTAATCACCAAAACGCTAGTAGGGCCCGTAAAGATTAAAAAAGGACTACATCCCTTAGCGAGTGGCTGTGGGTGCTTTCTAGTGCTCATGTTTATTAGCATTTTTGTATTTGCATTTGGCTTCAACAATATCGAAGAAGTATTCCGTCTGCGCAATCTCCCCATATTTTTGGCCATACTAGGTAGCCTTGTTGTAGCGATGAAGTACAATGACGGTCGCAATAGCATCAGCAACTCCTATAAGGACGAAGAAAGTAAACTACAGGCACTTTCCAAATTTTCCTTGCGGACTTTTATACCTATGTTGCTAGCACCGTTAGCTCTTTTTGATTTCTTTAGTATCATGCGGTCTAATAATAAAACTAAAGTTCGCTTTGTACCTCCAGACAACACGGGCGACTGGGAACGTCTTAATAAGGATACGAACGCCACCAAAGAACTCAATAAAAATCTTGATAAAGGACAGCTTACCGAACAAAGGATAGGATCTAGGGTCTTTGAGCATTGGAGGAATAAAAAAAACTACCAAATAAAGATCATTGGCTTCAATGGAGCCCAAGCTGATGACTACGAAATCTGTCCGAAATGCCAATACCTCACTTATAGCAAGCCCTATGTGGACACGATTAAACAAGCAACCTACTCCTCTTCAGGACTAGGCATGGAGAAACAAGATTGTAAAAATTGTCATCATAAATTGGAGCTAGGAGAAGTTATCATCCCTATCAAGGTACGCAGCACGTCATCGGGCTCTTCAAGCTCATCAGGAGGAAGCGGCTCTAGTTCCAGCAGGGGGAGTTTTGGAGGTGGTTCAAGTGGTGGTGGTGGTGCTGGCGGACGCTGGTAAACGAAAAAGAGCTGGAAATAATCCCAGCTCTCTCTATTTATTCCTCTTGTCCTAAAGGTTCGGTTGTGGTGTTGTACGCAAATATGGTTTTATCTCTTTAAATCCTTTTGGGAACTTGGCTGGAATATCTTCCGTCTTGATTGCTGGAACCACAATCACATCTTCACCATGTTTCCAATCTGCAGGAGTAGCTACAGAATAATCGGCAGTCAGTTGCAATGAATCAATAACGCGCAAGATTTCGTCAAAATTACGCCCAGTAGAGGCTGGATAGGTTAAAGTCAACTTGACTTTCTTATCCGGGCCAATAATAAATACAGAACGAACAGTGGCAGTAGCAGAAGCGTTAGGATGAATCATATCGTATAGCTCAGAGATATGACGGTCCTCATCAGCGACTATCGGAAAATTGACCGTAGTACCTTGGGTCTCATTGATATCTTTCACCCAGCCATGATGGTCTTCCAAATTGTCAACACTAAGTGCAAGAGCCTTTACTCCTCTTTTGTCAAATTCTGATTTCAGCTTAGCCGTCCTTCCTAATTCAGTCGTACAGACTGGCGTATAGTCAGAGGGGTGTGAAAAGAATACGACCCAACTATCTTTAATATAATCGTGAAAATCGATTTCTCCTATTGTTGTCTGCGCTTTGAAGTTTGGCGCTTCATCTCCTAGTCTTAAACTCATAATTTATCAAGATTTAATGTACAAATTATTTACTCTACAAATATAGTAGATTTTATATTGCCACCAACTACCTCAGCTAAAAAGTGACACACCAAAGACTATTATTTTAAGTTTTTATTATGCGTGCATAATAAAATTTTGATATATTTGGTTATAAACCTTCAAAATGAATATGTTATGATATTTGAAATCAGCGAAGAACATAAAATGATACGGGATGCTGCGCGAGACTTTGCACAGCAGGACCTCAAACCTGGAGTGATAGAACGGGATGAGTCAGCAAAATTTCCTTTCGAACATGTAAAGCAAATGGGACAATTGGGTTTTATGGGAATGATGGTCGATCCTCAATATAATGGGGCGGGTATGGATACACTAGCCTACACCCTCGTGTTAGAAGAGATATCAAAGATTGATGCGTCGGCAGCTGTAATCATGTCGGCAAATAACTCGCTGGTGTGTTACGGATTGAACGAATTCGGGACAGCCAATCAAAAAGAGAAGTATCTAAAACCGTTAGCATCTGGGGAAAAACTGGGTGCATTTGCCCTGTCAGAGCCCGAAGCAGGATCCGACGCTACCTCACAACACACCATTGCAGAAGATATGGGAGATTACTATCTTTTGAACGGCACGAAGAATTGGATTACAAACGGCGGCAATGCAGATATCTATCTTGTAATTGCACAAACTCATATCGATAAAGGTCATCGCGGTATTAATGTATTGATTGTGGATAAAAACACAGCCGGATTTAGCATTGGTCCAAAGGAAAACAAATTGGGAATTCGTAGTTCAGATACGCACGCCTTGATGTTCACTGATGTCAAGATTCCAAAAGAAAACCGAATTGGAGAAGATGGGTTTGGATTTAAATTTGCGATGAAGACACTGGATGGTGGACGAATCGGTATAGCAGCACAAGCTCTAGGGATTGCGGCGGGAGCATATGAACTCTCTTTGGCATACGCTAAGGAGCGCAAAACATTTGGCAAACCTATCTGTGAGCATCAAGCCATACAGTTCAAACTCGCCGATATGGAAGTAGAAATAGAAGCAGCACGATTACTGATTCACAAAGCGGCCTGGCTAAAAGATACTGGACAACCTTATGGGAAAGCAGCGGCTATCGCCAAGTTATACGCATCCGAAGTCGCTATGCGAACCACTATTGAGGCCGTACAGATCCATGGTGGTTACGGCTATGTAAAGGAATATCACGTAGAACGCCTCATGCGGGATGCCAAGATTACCCAGATATATGAGGGCACATCTGAAATACAGCGGTTAGTCATCGCACGAGAAATCTTAAAATAAGGATTGGGGATTACAAATCGATTTTAAAGGATTTGGGAATATTGTTTCCCAATCTTTTAAGACCTATAGATTATGATCGTGGCAAATCCAATTGACTATTCGGAATAAATTGACCATCCTCATCTTGAATGAAGCTCATCGGCTGCTCAGGATTTTTGATAATCTCGAAAAGTATAAAGCCCCATGGTTTCCAAAAATTTTCTAATACTTGACCGTACGTCTTAATCTGCCAGTGGTCAAAGATAGGTTTCATAGACATATCTGCTAGCGGCATGGGCTCTATATACACTTTATGGGGAGTCTGTAAATAGGTATATTCCGGTAAGCGGTTAAATAAATATGACGAATAAAAGTAACGTGCGGCCAATTCTTCAAATTGAATCGGATGCAATGTCTGTCCTTTTACTAAAGCTAGACTATCCTCGTGATAAATATTATTGGTTGCATTATCTTGTAGACAGGAAATCAGACCGAAATCATTCATGCGTAGAGAGAAAATGAGTGTATTGATTTCATCCCTATAAATAAAGGTCTGCTCGGGGTTATCAACAGGTACAACTACCAGTGAAAATGGCAGTGTATTTTCGAACTCCATTGGTATCAATAAGGACTGCAACATGGCATGTAGATTCTTGAACTTCTGGACCAATACCTGGGAAAAATTCATTTCTTCACCCGAGAGAACCTGCTGGCGAATCCCGGATTGAATTTCATTAAAAACAACTCCATAGACAATTTTTGCCATCCATTGAAAGAGAACAACGGGTGAAAGCTCTTTCACGGCAGCATACCCTTCAGCAAATGCACGCTCCACTTCGCTTTCCATCTTTTCAATCGCTAATGCGGCGTCTACGGAACATGGCAACTTCAACGATTTATAGGTGACGATGCTTTCATCCAGCATCTTAAAAGGTTTATCTTCCAAGTCAAATGCACGCATCATCCATATCGGAAAGACTTGTATCTGTTCATCTGTAGAGACTAAAGCTTGCCCCGTCAAAAAACAGGTTGCATTATCGAACTTAAATGCTTTAAAGGGATTGTATAATGTTGTTGACATAAGACTACAAAACTAGCTTTTTTGGTATATATAACCGTTTATTTACTGTCATGAATCTAATTAAAATTTGATTATGGAATATATGAACAGTTTTCATCTCATTAGTAGCTTTAATTACGTGAATAATATATAACCATCTTAAATCATTAACCTATGAAGTTTCAAATTCACAACGAAAAGATACATGATCTAATTATCCTTTCTATCCGCTGCTTGTTAGCTCTTATCTTCTTGTCATACGGAATAGGAAAATTGTCCAATGGTCAATTTGGAAATCTAACGACGAAAGAACTCTCAACGCCCATTCAAGAGCTTTCACTTTTTAAGGTGGGTTGGTATTTATTCGACCATCAACCGTTTAAATATTTTATTGGAATTTCACAAATAATAGCTTCATTGCTTCTATTGCACCGCAAGACCGTAATAATAGGTGCGTTGATGCTGATTCCCATCATCGTGAACATCTTGGTGATTGACCTGACGATTATGCCTAAAGGTCTCAAAATAGCCTTTACATTTAGGCTATCGTTCTATCTGCTTTTTATCTCAGCGCTGTTGTATTACTATCGTGAAGATCTATTACCACTACTGAAAAGGCTCGTGAATATAAGGGCAATTAAGCTTGTGCATACCAAACTGTCTTATATGCTTGTACCGGTATTTATGATTCTTTTGGAATGTTCTAGCTCTGTTTTCAAATTAATATACATAGCAGCGACTCACCCACATCATATTTGGGAAATGATAAAAAGTATATTTTAAAAAACAAGGTCCCCAAAAACGATAGAGTCTGTTTTACACGTACAGCGTGTACACTAAACAGGCTCTACACGATATTGACTTTGAAATTTTCAAGAACAAGAGATCCGTCAACTTTCTTTCCATCTCTACTTTGAAGATTTTTCAAAGGACTTGTTTTCCCTTTCTCTAAAAGATTTTTCATTTCCTTTTCCTCGAGCAGCACACCTGAAAGGGTACGCCACAACTTAAAATCACACCCTCTTGCATAGTGATCACATTGTGCTACTTTTTCATACAGGACCATTTTCCCTGCGCTGCATTTAGGACATTTTATCTGAAGGGTCTGCTTAGGGAGCTCGGGTTCTTGTGTCAATGAAATACGCAACTGTAATAACTCCTTTGTAATACGTATAGTGAAATCTTTAATATGCTTCATAAACACATCATAGGACACCTTATTAGCCCTCATTTCTTCTAGCTTTTGCTCCCATTTCCCTGTCAGCTCGACCTTGGCAATCGCCCGGTCCTTGACCAAATTATAGACGGTCAAGCCCTTATCCGTAGGAATGAGTTTCTTCTTATCGCGCTTGATGTAATCTCGTTGAAATAAAGTTTCTATTGTGGCCGCTCTCGTAGCTGGAGTCCCTAAACCACAATCTTTCATAGCTTGACGCATCTCATCATCATCTATCTCTTTACCTGAAGTTTCCATTGCTTTTAGCAACGATGCTTCAGTATGGATCGGTTTAGCTTTGGTAAATTTCTCCATCAACTCAAGGGCCAAAATCTCCAATTGCTCTTCTGCAATCAATTTAGGAAGTTGTGCATTTTCACTATCCGCATCATCAGCATCCTTTTTATCATCATCAGGTTGTTCCAATTGATCTGCTGAAAGACGCCAGCCATATTGTTTGATAACGGTTCCCTTAGCAATAAGCTCTACCCCTTGCGCATCCAAGATGACTGTCGTAATATCTTTTAAGCATACTTCGGAAAAGCTTTCCACCATCCTCTTGGCAATCATATTATAAATATTAGCCTGCTCTTTCAACATAGCTGATGGCTTCTCATCCGTGACGAGTAGCGCATGGTGATCGGTGACTTTCTTATCGTCTACTGAACGCTTATTTAGCTTGGCTCCAATCAAATTGCGACTTATACTCGCTATATCCTCTTCTGCAGTATCAGCGAGATGCTGAAAGAGCTCTTGAATATTTTCGAAAACATCTTCACCAATGTACCGACTGCCCGTACGTGGATAAGTGATTACTTTCTTTTCATAAAGTGTCTGAGCTAGGTTTAATGTCTGATCCGCTGAATATCCGTATTTTTTATTGGCATCTTGCTGTAATGTGGTCAAATCATAAAGCAACGGTGGAGGTTCTTTAACCTCTTTTCCTTCTACTTTGGTGACTAACGCATCTGCACCCACCGTCACTTTAGCAAGTGTCTCTTCAGCCAAATCCTTCTTATCGATTCGATTGGAAGTTGCTTTGAATCGAATATTATCTTTTTCAAATTGTGCCTGAACCTTATAAAAGGCCGTGGGTTTGAAATTTTTATTTTCAACATAACGCGAACAAATCATGGCCAATGTGGGCGTTTGCACGCGTCCCAATGACAGCAACCCTCTGTTACCCGCGGCCAACGTAATGGCCTGAGTTGAATTTATACCAATCAACCAATCAGATTCGGAACGAGAACGCGCAGACATGTATAGACTATCGTACTCTGTACCGTCTTTCAGATTGGCAAAACCCTCTTTAATAGCTTTATCAGTCTGACTAGATATCCATAAGCGTCTAAAAGGTAACTTTGCCCCCAAAAAGTAATATATATTTCGAAAGATTAGTTCCCCTTCACGCCCAGCATCGGTCGCGACTATGACTTCTTCCGCTTTCTCTAAAAGAGATTTGATGGTATTCAATTGTTTCAGTGCCCCAGCATCATCTATTTGCTTTCCATCTTTTCTGACCTTTTTTGCTTCTAATTTGAAAGCTGGAGGTATAATAGGCAGATTGGAAATACTCCAAGAATGATAACCATAGGCCTGGGGGGTACACAACTGGACCAGATGTCCAAAAGCATATGTAAAGGCGTATCCATTACCTGAAATATATCCATCATTCACTTCTTTGGCTCCCATTACACGCGCCAAATCCCTCGCCACAGATGGCTTTTCCGCTATAACAACTTTCATCTATTTCAATTTTTCTTCTCCACTGCTAATCAAGGTGAGCTCACCCTAATGTCCGCTAGTTATTCTCCTTAAACTCGGCCTTAACCAAATTTTCTAATCGATGGACGGAATAGTAATTCCTTTAATTTTGCGATACAAATCTATTGCATATACATCTGTCATACCCGATACAAAATCGAGTACAGAACGAATTTTCGCATATGCATCATCTCGATCGGTATAAAACTGATGCGGGAGTAACGCTACCAGTTTTTGATCGTACGCGTTTTTATTCTTCTTGAGATAGGCCGGTACAAATTCAGCCAATAATGCATTCATGACTTTGTAGCCTGCAATTTCAATCTGAACAACGGTAGGAGCATTATAAATCTGGGCTATTGATATTTTGGATATCTTTTTCATCTGCAAAACCACCTGCTCGGGCAGTGCATCCATCAATGCCATTGGAAACGCTCCGTTGAGAAATTTCTGCTGCTCTTTGAAAAATACATCTACACATCCGTGAATAAGTGTATTGATAGCTTTTGCACGTAATAGAGCTACGCGACTTGCCTTGTCATATAGGCTATCCAATCTGTGACGGAGGTTCTCTCCTCCACAAAGGGGTAGCAATAAACTCTCGACCTCTTCATAAGACAAAATTTTGAGATGATGGGCATCCTCCAAATCAATGATATTATAACAAATGTCATCGGCAGCCTCTACTAAATACACGAGCGGATGTCGAAGGTACCCCTTTGGATTAGTAGGGTCTTTTAATAATCCTAGTTCATCTGCTATTTTATCAAAGGTCTGCTTTTCGGCAGTAAAGAAACCATATTTCTTGCGGTGGTGATTTTTCTTGATATGCCCATCTATAGCTGCACATGGATATTTGACAATAGCAGCTAAAGAAGTGTAAGTCAAGGCGAATCCTTTATCATCCTTTCCATTGAAAGGGTGGGTCAAGATGCGTAAAGCGTTGGCATTTCCTTCAAAATGTGTCAAATCAGCCCATTCTTCAGCAGTAACTTGTTCTTGGAATTTACGTCCCTCTCCCTCCGTGAAGTAGGTCGAGATAGCCGCCTCACCAGAATGACCAAAGGCAGGGTTGCCTAAGTCGTGGGAGAGGCATGCTGCGGAAACAATATTTCCAACTTCTTGGAGATAAGGATAATAATCGTCAATTGCAGGATCAGTATCCTTCATCCTTGCATAGAATAGGCGTCCTAACGACCGACCAACGCTGGCGACTTCCAGGCTATGTGTCAATCGGTTATGCACGAATACCGCACCAGGTAGAGGAAATACTTGTGTTTTATTCTGCAATCTCCTAAAAGGAGAAGAAAAAATCAACCGATCATAATCCCGCTGAAATTCAGAGCGAGCTTCTAGATGATCGTCATTCTTACGATTTTCATAGCCCCAGCGCTTTGCGGAAAGCAACTGCTTCCAATTCATTTGCATGTTATCAGACATAGCGCAAATATACTGTTTCTAGCTCAAAATGACCGATGAGAAATCCCTCTATTCAGACATTTGACACCAGCTGTCTCAATGCAATTTCATAAGCCTTGGAGGAGATATGTGTTTTGTGGGCGCTTTCATTTCTGATTCTTTGAAGCGCTGCAAAAATGATGGCAGATACATCGGAAAAAATAGCATCGTCGCTCATTTCGATATTCGACTGCATCAAATAAGCAAATACCCGAGCCATCCCACAATTGGCTATAAAGTCAGGAATAACAGCTACTTCGCGGTCCGCATATTCCATTACCGGCCCATAGAAGATTTCTCGATCGGCAAAGGGTACGTTTGCACCCGAAGCAATGAGCTCTAGTCCATTACTGACCATTGTTGCGATTTGATCTTTAGACACCAAGCGAGAGGCGGCAGCGGGAATAAAAACATCAGCACCTACCTTCCAAATTTCCTCATTGATACGCTCGAAAGGGAGAAGATTAGAGGAGCTCAACTCATTTCGATTTCTATTCAAAAAGAGCGCCGTAATCTCCTCCTCAGTAAATCCCTCCTGACGGATTAACCCACCTACCCTATCAATGATTCCAACTACTTTTACGCCTAGCTTGGAAAGGTAAAAAGCCGCGGAAGCAGCCACATTCCCCCAACCTTGGATAATGACCCGTTTACCTTGACATCCATTGAGGTATAAAGTGTAGAAATGTCGAACTGCTTCAGCAACACCATAACCTGTTATCATATCGGCGACCTTATACTTTCGTTTGAGATCTGGACTATACGCCGAGTCCTCCAATACTTTTGAGACACCATAGCGCAGTTGACCGATTTGATGGATGCGTTCGTTTTCCCTCACATTGAAATGTCCAGTGAGCACCCCTTCCTGTGGGTGCCATAGGCCATATTGTTCAGTCAGCGGAATGACGTCATGAATCTCATCTACGTTGAGATCGCCCCCTGTGCCGTAGTAGTTTTTAAGGAGTGGCGTAACAACTTTAAACCATCTATCCAATACCTCTTGCCTTCGAGGATCCGCTGGATCGAAGTTGATTCCAGATTTTGCCCCACCAATAGCAGGACCAGATACCGTAAATTTCACTTCCATTGTTTTGGCCAATGATTCTACTTCATTACGGTCCAAACCGGCACGCATCCGGGTACCTCCACCCGCTGCACCACCTCTTAAGGAATTGATTACAACCCAACCCTCTGCCTCGGTCTGATTATCTTTCCATTCAAATACAATTTCAGGACGCCTCTGTTCAAATGCTTGTAATAAATCTTTCATGTATATCTAATTAGATGGTGTGGGGGTCCAAAAAGACCACAAACTTCCCGACCTTGATTGTCTACGACTCACTCGCACTCAAGGTTTAAAGAATCTTCATTGACCTATAGGGGCTTTCTAATCCCTAGCAGGTAGGCAGTGAACTTTTTAGAATCCCCTAATTCTAAAACAACTGTATTATAGATTACCTCGTTTCTCTTGCTCACGCTCTATTGCCTCGAACAATGCCTTAAAATTACCGGCGCCAAAGCTTTGTGCCCCTTTACGTTGAATAATCTCGTAAAATAATGTCGGCCTATCTTCAACTGGCTTTGTAAAAATCTGTAAAAGATACCCTTCATCATCTCTATCAACCAAGATACCCAACTCTTGGATAATCTTAATTTCTTCATCAATCTGACCTACACGCTCAGGTAACATATCATAATATGCTTCTGGTGGAGCACCTAAAAACTCTACGCCTCTAGCTTTTAAAGCTTTTACCGTATTGACGATATCTTGGGTTGCCAGAGCAGCATGTTGTACACCCTCGCCTTCATAATATTCTAAGTATTCTTCAATCTGGGATTTTTTCTTTCCCTCGGCCGGTTCATTAATAGGAAATTTGACGAAACCATTTCCATTACTCATTACTTTGCTCATAAGGGCAGAATATTCGGTATTGATCTGTTTGTCATCAAAAGAAAGTACATTGACAAAACCCATCACATTTTGATACCATTCAACAGTTTCGTTCATTTGATTCCACCCAACATTACCTACACAATGATCGATATATAACAAACCTGTTTCCTCCGGTTGATAGTCGCTCTCCCAAGGTTCATATCCAGGCATAAAAGCGCCTCGATAGTTCCCCCGTTCAACAAATAGATGAACAGTCTCGCCATAAGTATAAATACCCGACGTACAAACCTCGCCATATTCATCCAGCATGATTTTAGGCTCCTGATATGACCTTGCTCCTCGCTTAACAGTTTCTTCATAAGCCTTTTTAGCATCATCCACCCATAGAGCCAATATTTTTACTCCATCACCGTGTTTTTTGACATGATGGGCTATTGGATGATCGGAATGGAGTGCAGTGGTCAATACTAGTCTAATTTTATTCTGCCGAAGGACATATGAAGCCCGATCACGCACTCCGGTCTCCGGTCCGGCATAGGCCTCAGACTGAAATCCAAAAGCCGTCTTGTAATAATGTGCCGCTTGCTTAGCATTGCCGACATAGAATTCAATGTGATCCGTCCCATTAATGGGGAGAAAATCTTGGGCAAGTGCTATTTTCTCTGCAAAGGTTTTTGTCATAACGTATATATTTTTTTTTCATTATCTAACTCAACCAAGATTTATAGTAATCCTGATCTTCGATTTCCAACGCCTTTTGTGTTAACATCAAGGGTCTAAAAGGATCAATCATGACCGCAAGCTCTTCCGTCTTGGTCTGCCCAATACTTTTTTCGACAGTACCGGGATGTGGTCCATGAGGTATCCCCCCCGGGTGTAATGTAATCTGCCCACGCTCAACAGATTTTCGACTCATGAAATCTCCATCTACATAATATAACACCTCATCTGAATCCACATTACTATGATTATAAGGAGCTGGGATGGATTGGGGGTGATAATCATATAGCCTTGGGCAGAAACTGCACAACACGAACGAATCGGTTTCAAATGTCTGATGCACAGGAGGAGGTTGATGAAGCTTGCCCGTAATCGGCATAAAATCATGTATGGAGAATGCCCATGGATAATGATAGCCATCCCATCCTATAAAATCGAAGGGATGACTGCCATACACGTATGGGTATATCAACCCTTGCTTCTTTATCCTAATCTCAAATTCCCCGAATTGGTCTATTGTCTCCAAATCAAGAGGTCGTTTGATATCCCTCTCGCAAAAGGGAGCGTGCTCCATAAGCTGTCCAAACTCATTACGATATCGCTTGGGAGTCCTTACAGGTGCAAACGACTCTACGATAAAAAGTCTATTCTCTGCATTTTCGAAATCTAATTGATAGATAATCCCTCGTGGAATCACGAGATAATCACCATATTCAAAGGAAATATGACCATACCCCGTTTTCAAGACACCCCTCCCTTCGTGCACAAAGATGATTTCATCCGCCTGACTATTTTTGTAAAAGTAGGTACGCATGGATTCTTGAGGTGCCGCCAGTGAGATATGCAAATCTTGATTAACCAAAATTGGGGTCCGGCTCTCTAGGTAGTCGGCCTTTGGTTGAATCTTAAATCCTTTTAAACTGGTATGTTTAAGATGTTTTTCACGGGCGACCGTTGGAGAGACATCATAGGGCTCTCTAATCTGTTTGACCAACGTTGGAGGATGACAGTGATAAACCAAGGAGTACGTACTGGAGAAACCATGTGTAGATACTAGTTCCTCAGCATACAACTCTCCGTTGGATTTTCTGAAAACTGTGTGTCTTTTTTTTGGGATTTTACCCAGTTGATGATAAATTGACATAATAGTGTCTGATTTAAAACCGTTAAAAAATTAATAAATTGAGATAGCCAAAAGAATAAATGGCAAAGGGAAGAGGAACTTAATATTGGGCAAACACCACATCAGCAATCATTGCTCTAGTAAAAGCAATCATGCCTGTGGATACTTTCAGATAATGTAACCCGCTGATGTTCATAAATTGGTATATAGTTGCTACTCAAATATAACGCATATTTTCAATAACTTTTATAGATTTTGCATATTTAAATCAGAACATGTTTATATTTACCCCAATACCTGTTTATGATGATACTCCAGTAATATGAAAATTGCAACATACCTATATGAAGGATTAGAAGGCTTAGGATTTGTTGTCGGAAAATGGATCTACCCAATTTCCAAAACCAACCCAGCGTACCCCGCTACTATGGCTCAGTTTTTGGATGGTGGTGCTGAAAGCATGCAAATCCTGCAAGAATCTTATGACCGCATCATCGCTTCCAAACAAAATCATGAAGGAACTCTCGCTATTGAAGAAGTATCCTTTATGCCCCCGGTACCTCACCCAACATCACTACGTGATGCGTATGCTTTTAGGCAGCATGTGGCCACTTCCAGACGGAATCGTGGACTGGACATGATTCCAGAATTTGATAAGTTTCCCGTATTTTATTTTTCCAATCATCAAGCTATAGTTGGCCCAGGTAATGTATACTGCATGCCCCAGCACTTTGAAAAACTGGACTTCGAACTAGAAGTCGCTATCGTCATTAACAAACGCGGCAAAAATATTGCCGCCAAAGACGCAGATCAATATATAGCAGGGTATATGATAATGAACGACTTTAGTGCGCGAGCGCTACAAATGGAAGAAATGAAACTGAACTTGGGGCCAGCTAAGGGAAAAGACTTTGCGACGGCCATCGGTCCATGGCTAGTAACAAAAGACGAACTCCTCCCATTCAAGATACCTGCTCCAACAGGACATATTGGCGATGCTTACAACCTTCAAATGACCTGCTCTATCAATGGTATTCAAGTGTCTAAAGGTAGTTTTGCAGATATGCACTGGACATTTGCAGAAATCATCGAAAGAATATCCTATGGTGTGGAGATATATCCAGGGGATGTCATCGGCTCAGGAACTGTAGGAACAGGGTGCTTCCTGGAACTGAACGGTACGGGCAAACTCCACTCGCCCAATTACATAGAACAATGGCTATCCGAAGGCGACGAGATAACTTTAGAAGTAACAGGGCTGGGACAGCTGCACAATACTATTGTTCTACAATCTTAATTAAGAAATCTACATTCTAATTTTCCAACTATACGCTACATGTCACAGCATATAAACACCAAAACTTTTGACCCCATACAACAACAAACGATATTTGATAATTTAATCAAATACGCGGTAGCCCCCCGTCCTATTTGTTTTGCCAGCACAGTTGATGCTAACGGCAATATTAATCTTAGCCCTTTTAGCTACTTCAACCTGATGTCACACCAACCGCCGATTTGCGTCTTCTCTCCTTTGCGTCGAATGCGAGATGGATCGGCCAAGCATACACTGGAAAACATGAAAGAAGTTGGCGAGGTAGTCATCAATATTGTGAACTACAGCATGGTGCAGCAACAATCTCTGGCTAGCACTGAGTATGCCAAAGGAGTAAATGAATTTGAAAAGGCGGGTTTTACAGCGATTGCATCTGATCATGTGACCCCCCCACGCGTAGCAGAATCTCCCGTACAATTAGAATGTCGAGTGACGAATATTATACCACTCAGTGATGCCCCCGGAGCAGGTAACCTCGTATTAGCCGAAATACTGAGTATGCATGTGCACGAACACCTTATTGATGAACAAAACGAGATTGCTCAAGATGAATTGGACCTCATTGCGCGATTGGGTGGGGACTGGTATTGTAGGGTAACGAGAGACAATCTCTTTAAAATTCCCAAACCACTGCGTAGTCTAGGAATAGGAATTGACAGATTACCGACACATATCCGACTCTCTAGAGTATTAACAGGTAATCATCTTGGCCTATTGGCCAATGTTGAGGAGCTGCCTCTACTAAAACAAAGCGCGGCCACCAATCTCCTCGTCCAACAACTACTGAATACTTGGCAAAATGACACGCAGCAACTCCAGTTGCACCTACATCAGTATGCAGCACAGCTATTGGATGATGGAGAGATAGAGCAAGCTTGGCAGATTTTACTATTAAATCAATAGGATTCCAATATCACGGTCATTCACCAACCTTACCCCATCGGCAATCAATTTATTGAGCTGCGGATGTTGTGCTTGAATGGCCTTCAATTTACGCTCAACTACTAAGGACAATTCATTATCAGACTGTTCAGTGACAACTTCGAGTATCTCCAACAATGCCAACCAAGCTGTTGGGTATTGATCGACCAACTGTTCAAATAAGTCTTGAACAGTCCTTTCAGCACGATGCCCTTCACGGATACTTCTGATATCGGCATACAGACCCTGTAGGAAAAGGGTGTCTTCATCGTATTGTTGTTGGGACGATTTGACATTGGAAACTGCTACTTGGGTTTCAAAAGCACTTTTATCAGCAGCTCCAGAGAACACCGATGTTATATATTCTCCAACAGCCATGTCGTATGTCCCCCAATCAGGTTCAAATAATACCATACAATTTCGAACATCTGTCACTTGACAAGGCGAAAATGACAGCAATAAAAGCTTGTCTTCTCGAAAAATCATGGATTGGACGAGTCCCCGCACTTCTATCCCAGATTCAAAAGTAAGTTGGGTCTCTTTGCCAATTTGTATACTTGCACTAGCCAGATCGTCCACCGTATAGTACTCTAGGGATTTACCGGCAGCCGCTAATCTGCATACCGGACTACTGAATCCCTCAGCGTGATACGATTTGTCGTGACCATCCAGTTGTTTCCCTTGAAAAGACAGCGCAGAAGGTCCTTTTGTCCGAATGTATATCAGTTCATCAGACTGAGCAGTCGTTTGAAATACACCCGAAACCTGTAATCCCGAGCTATACGTTACAGTACAAATATTATGACAAGCAATCGCTTTGTCGACGCTCACCTTGCCCCCGACACGAAAAGCCATCGAGTCAGCATACTTATCCAGCACCTCCCTCAGTCTACCAAAATCAGGAGTCACAAATAATTGTGGCTGTGGCTTGGTAATATCATAGGGATACTCAATGGCATCTAGGGTGTAGGGAAGTTTGAGCACTTCAGGACGCATACAAGATGCACTCTCACCAATAGACGATAGTAACCCCGCGCCATATATCTTGGGCTCATCCAAAGGGCCAATCAACCCGTATTCAACTGTCCACCAATGCAACCTACTCAACAGCGCCATTTCAGATGGCTCTCCCATATTTTGTTGTATATTATTCAGAATCGACTCTGCTTCTTCAACCTCGTCAATTGTCGCATCGCCCTTTTCCTTGATGATGGACAATCGTCTAATCGCTTCATAAAGTTCAAAATCTTTCGCAGAAAACATCGCTTTGGCACCGATCTCACCAAAATATTGCAAGTACTCGGCATATTCTAGTTCCCCAATTATTGGCGCATGGCCCGAAGACTCATGTATAATATCTGGTGCAGGGGTATATTCGATGTGTTCCATCTGCCGGATATCAGCTGCTACAACAAGCACACGATATGCTTGAAATTCCATAAACGCGGATGGTGGAATGAAACCGTCCACCGTAGCAGCCCCCCAACCAATGTGCTGCAAACTATCGTTCATACTTTGTAAGCTGGGAATACGCTCAATAGTCAAACCTGCTTTACGAAGTCCAGGAATATACGGATAGTAAGCTACATCTTTGAGATAGGCATAATTTTGTCGCATCACATAACGCCATATTGCTTGATCAATAGCGGTATATCGTTCATATTGCTGCGGTACCACATACTTTTTGAGATGTGATGGCAGACGTGCCAATACTGGATTATTGTAAGTCTCCATTTATAACTGGTTTGCAACAAACTTAAAGATTTTGAAATTGAAGTACAATACTTATGTGCGGGTATGCTGACCACAATGAATGACTGCTATTTATTTTATCTACATGCAACCTTTTCTATATATTTATCGTCATAACGTATGAGGTACCACCAACCCGAGATGTAAATAATTTCGACTCAAAAGGTAACTATTATGCAGTCAAATCCTAATCAGTAAAAATATTAATGAGATGAAGCCAATTATATATCTACTAGCTTTCTTATCTCCGCTTTCACTTTGGGCCCAAGATGCCAAAAATCGCATCGATAAATTAATAGACTATATAGAGGTCCATAATCAATCTATTGGTGTCATTTCAGTTTATAAAGATAGTGCAGAAGTCTATCAACGCCAATTTGGATCAACAGCAGTACCCAATAGTCTTGTCAATAAAAGTAATCTTTATAGAATTGGGTCCGTTACAAAAGCATATACTTCTACATTGATTTTAGGGTGCGTAGAAAATGGAAAATTGATGTTGACCACTCGGCTTTCAACATACTTTCCACAAGTACCAGGAGCAGAAAAGATAACAATAGAAAATATCCTTGAACACAGTGCAGGACTTGGAGACTACGTTGTGGATAAGAAAAACTACTATTGGGAAGCCAAGCCGGCCCCCCAAAAGGTCATTCTTGAACGCATATTTAAAGAGCCACTAGCGTTTGAACCTGGCACAGCCGTGAAATACTCCAACTCTGGATACTACCTACTCGCTCGTATACTGGAAAAAATATATAAAAAAGAATATCATGAGATATTGAAGCAAGAAATTTGCATTCCATATGAGCTACACCAAACATACTCAGCAAAGGACATCAAGGGTCATGTCATAAATCCTAGTTTAGAATTTAATGGAAAATGGCAGACCAAGTTGGACTTTTCACCGAAAAATAATATAGGTGTAGGCGATATCGTGGCCTCTCCACAGGATGTAAATCGCTTCTTTCGATTATTGATGAGCAATAGAATCTTAAAGCCAGAAACCGTAGCACTTATGACAAAGGGTAGCAAGTTTGACAATTACTTTGGTATGGGCACGCTCAATTTCCCTATCCACAACAGATCAATACCCGAACTTGGGGGCGATACGTGGGGCACGCACACAAGAGCATATTTCGACCCTCAATACAATATCTACTATTGCATAATAGTAAACGGAGAACGATTCCCTACTTCGTCTTTGAAAAACTATGTAATTAAGGATTTACTCAATATACCTTATGAACTACCAATCTTTAGGACAGGTATAGTCATCGGCCCATCTGTCGACAGACTTGTTGGTACTTACTATAATGAAGTAAAAGATTTTAAAATAATTTTTTCGAAGGATGGTGACTATTTACGGGCAACACAACCCAATAGACTGACCTATCTACTCGATTATAAAGATAAGCTAATATTTGAAGTCCCCAATGAGGAGGCTCATATAGAATTTGTTCCAGATGAAGATAAGATGATTTTGCACCAAAACAATGAGCAGGTCGTTTTTCGAAAAATCTTACGAAGATAATGTTTTCGAAAATTTAGATGTCTTTCATCATTCTGTCCAAAAATGGCTAAATTAGTCTATTATTTATAGACAAGCATCATGACATACTCACTTCCTCCATCCAAAAACTTTGAAAGTACACTTAGTAACAAGAATACCCATCTTGTTGTGCTAAAAAACGACAGAGGTATGCAAGTGGCACTAAGTGATTATGGTGCCCGAATAGTCAGTATACTGGTACCGGATAAGAAAGGCAACTTGATAGACGTTGCTTTGGGATTTGATAGCATCCAAAAATATTACGAGGCTGACGAACAATATCATGGCGTGACTGCAGGTCGATTTGCAAATAGAATAGCCAATGGGAAATTTGAACTAAATGGTAAAACCTACACATTAGCCCAAAATAATGGCATAAATAGCTTACATGGCGGCCCCGAAGGATTTCATCGCAAAGTATGGGACCGACGTATCAGCTATGAGGCACACGCCGAATTCTATTATATATCGAAGGATGGAGAGGAGGGCTTTCCTGGAAATCTCAGCGTAGTCGTCTCTTACACCCTTACCTCCGAAAACAAAATCATTATCAAATATAGGGCGCAAACAGATGAAGATACGGTCATCAATCTCACTAATCATACTTACTTTAATTTAAATGGCGAGGGGAATGGTGATATCCTCAACCATCATCTGAAAATCAACTCTACCGAATACATTGCCGTTGATGAGCATCAAATCCCAAGTGCAATACTCCCTATAGCAGGTACAGCATTTGATTTTAGCGAATTCAAAACAATTGCCCAAGATATCAGGAACGAAGACCCTCAATTAGTCGCTGCCAAAGGATACGACCACTGTTTTGCCGTCGATACACCCATATCTCAACCATGTGCATCTATTTTTTCACCAAATTCAGGTGTTCGTATGGATGTGCTTACAACCGAGCCCGGCGTGCAGCTATATACCGCCAATTGGATGACTGGAAATGATATTGGCAAATCTGGACATAGATATCTCGCCTACACAGGTTTTTGCCTAGAGACACAGCACTTTCCGGACAGTCCCAACCAACCAGAATTCCCAACAACGGTGCTTAAAAAGGAGGAAGTTTTTACTTCAGAAACACATTTCAGCTTTTCTATTGAGAAGTAAGTTATTTGTAAATTATTCATTATTAGAGGAAGGTGCACCTTAAAAAGGAACAGGGCTTCCCCAATATAATCTTTCCAACCCGATAGAGTCTCAAAATATCCGATATAAAAAATGGTCGTACACACATGTACGACCATTTTCAATTTCTGTATGAAGAGCTATTTGACCAACTCGTTCAATGCTTGATCAACTTTTTCAAACCCGAAAGAAGCCTTTATGCGTTCAAACATTGCTTCAATCTGATCGTTGCAAAGATTGCCTATACTACCCTCATGGGTATGATTGACCTCCTTGGATGGTTTAAATGTCCCTTCTTCTATCGCCATACCGATATTTTTATATGCTTCTCTAAACGGAACTCCTTGCAATACTTCGTTATTTACGACTTCCACCGAAAAAAGATAATCATACTTTGGATCTTCCAATACATTATCCTTAACAGTTATATTATCTAACATATAAGCCGCAATCTCCAAGCATTCATTCAGGGACTTGAACGCTGGAAATAGATTCTCTTTCAATAGTTGCAAATCACGGTGGTAGCCTGACGGTAAATTGGTTGTCATTAAAGCAATTTCGTTGGGCAATGCTTGAATCTTATTACAGCGAGATCTAATCAACTCAAACACATCTGGATTTTTCTTATGTGGCATAATACTGGAACCTGTAGTTAAGTGTGCGGGGAATGAAATAAACCCAAAATTTTGATTGATATAGAGTGTTACATCCATCGCAAACTTGGCAAGGGTCGCCGCAATAGAGCTCATTGCTTGTGCTAAGATTCGCTCCGTCTTACCTCGGCCCATCTGTGCATAGACCACATTATAATTAAGATCCTCAAAACCCAACAAACGGGTTGTCATGGTACGATCTAGCGGAAAAGAAGAGCCATATCCAGCAGCTGAACCTAGTGGATTTTTATTACAGACATTCCAAGCAGCTTTCAATAATTCTAAATCATCAACCAAACTTTCTGCATAAGCTCCAAACCATAGTCCAAAAGAAGAAGGCATGGCTATCTGCAGATGTGTATAGCCAGGAATTAAAATGTGTTGGTAGCGGTTGCTTAATCCCGTAAGGGTATGAAACAATTCTTCTGTATTACGAAAGATGCTTTGTATTTCTGAACGAAAGTATAATTTCAAATCGACCAACACCTGATCATTTCGTGAACGTCCAGAATGTATTTTCTTTCCTGCATCTCCGACGCGCTGGGTCAGCATCATCTCTACTTGAGAATGAACATCCTCCACGGAATCCTCAATCTGAAATTGACCGTTCATAACTTCCAAATAAATATTCTTCAATTCCATCTGAACAACCTCAAGATCTTCATCCGACAACAAAGAAATACTATTCAACATTTTGGTATGAGCCAATGAGCCTAATACATCAGCTGCCGCAAGCTGCAAATCCATCACACGGTCATTCCCTACCGTAAATGATTCGACAAATGAATCTACATCTATATTTTTTTGCCAGATTTTCATATCTAATACTATGTTTTTAATGATATATCAGAGCTTTTCCTTTAGCGGGACTCTTTTCATACCTAATAATATGCCTTTTTATGGTGAATCGCTCGAAATGATATCAACCTTCCAACGCATAGCGCGAAAGCAAAAATACCATTTGCAACGGAAATACTACAATCTAAGTCCAGCAATTTGTATCATTCTTGAAATGCGACACCCTTGTGCGTCAAAACTATTATTTTCGCACAAAATTACTGCATAAGCCTCATTTGTATTGACAAACATGAAGAAACTCAAATTAATCAGTTATATAGCCTTACTATGCACATATTGTAACATCATCCAAGGACAGGAAAAGTCTGCCCTGAAGTGGACGGACATCCCAAGTTGGAATTTCACCCGTACAAGTGGAAGTAGTTATTCTAATAACGGCCAATGGTTTGCTTCCGTGGCAGGCCCAACGGAAGGAGATTTGATATTAACAATAAGAAAGGTAATAGACACTGCGCGCTTTAATTACCCTATAGGTGGACAATCGAGTCAGATTATATTCAGCCAGAATAGTCATTTCGTCGGTTTTATGGAGTCTCCTAAAACAAAAGAAATTAAAGCGCTTGAACAACAGAAAAAGACCCCTACTAAGAAATTGAGGGTTGTCTCGCTACAAGACACATCCAGCGTCGTATTTGAAAACGTAAAAAGTTTCACCTTTTCAGCTGATGACGGATCTTGGCTAGCGGTTAGTTTTTCACCGACAGGACAAGCTTCCAACACATTCAAAGGAGCCGATCTACTATTGTACAACCTGCTCACGAAAAAAAGTTATAATATTGGAAATGTCTCCGACTACAGCTTTAATAAAGCCGGGTCTTATTTGGCATTCACAGTAGACGCTGCCGGAGAAAATGGAAACGGGGTATTCATCCGTGATATGAAATCAGGATTGATTACGGCATTGGCCAACGATAAGGCGTCTTTTTCAAAGATTAATTGGAACGAAGAAGGTACGGCATTCACATTAATAAAAAGCAAAAAGGAAAAAGGATACCAAGATTTGCTATATACTGCAATTGCTGTCAAAGATCTCAATGGAGATTTGACCAAAATTATCCAATATAATGGTCTAGCCAACAAAGACATTACAGAAGGATTCGGAATTAGCTCGAACAGCACACCATATTGGTCCAAAGATTTAAAATCTATCTTCTTTGGGATTGCAAAAATAGAGCGAGATGAGAAAAAAAAGATTGAAAAGACGGTATCAGTTGGCAAAAAGGATACCCTAAGTACACAGGACCTTATTGCAAAACAAACTACTGACAGTGCAAATACTACTGCAGATTCTACGAAGATTACTACAAATACGAAAGACAAAAAGCCAGTGTTAGATAAAAAATCCATCAAAAAGCCAGATATGATTATCTGGAACTGGCAAGATAAGCGCCTTCAATCGGCCCAGAAAAACCAACTCATGCGTGACAAAAACTTCAATGCACTGGGGGTATATCATATCGATGAAAACCGATTTGTACAACTTGGAGATAGCATATTCAAATCCGTACAATTGGCTCCTAGTCAACAACTCGCCCTATCATATGATATCAGCGAATATGAATTGGAAAGCAACCTCAATGGTCAGTCTTATGCAGACATCTACCTCGTTGATGTCCATAGTGGACAAAAGCAGCTGCTCATCAAAAAGTTCTATATGAACGCATCTAGAGGTGGGTTCCAATTCGCACCTAACAGCGAATGGATATCCTATTACCAAGATGGAGCTTACTATGTAATGAATCTGAAGAATTTGAAATCTCAAAACATTACCGCCAAAATCCAAAGCTCATTTATAGATAGTAAATCAGACCACAATGTTGACCGTCCGGCGACGCCAAGTTATGGATGGACAGCAGATAGTAAATATCTGCTCATTCGCGATAACAATGACCTGTGGAAAATCAGTCAGGACGGTCAATCCGTTGTACAATTGACAGCCAACTTTAAAAAAAGCGGCTTAGTGGCACAAGGAGTATACCGTATCTATGAGAACGACAAAAACATTGATCTAAAAAAAGATCAATATTTTGGAATTTTTGACGACAAAACAAAAAACTCAGGGATTGGGATATTAGCTGCTGGCACGCAGAAGATAAAAATCTTGTTTCTCGACGCACATAGATATGGACTTAATGGAAAGGCTGAAGAAGGGAGCACATTTTTCTTTAATAAGCAGAGTAGTACCAAATCACCTGAAGTCTTTGCATCTCAACAAAAGACATTGGACGCAGTTGTACAACTCACAAACAACACTCCTGATCAAAACAAATTTGCTGCCTCATCGGGGGTCAAATTGATTTCTTATATAAATGATTTCGGCGATACTTTACAAGCCTCTCTTTACTTACCAGCCAACTACGTAGAAGGGAAAACATATCCAACAATAACCTACATATATGAACGCCTGACAGACGAATTGAATGCCTATTCCATGCCTGCTTTTCCTGGAGGTGGATTCAATAGAGCCATGTACACCAGCAACGGATATGCTGTATTGATGCCAGACATCACTTATCAATTGAATCAACCCGGGATGTCGGCGGTAGCTTGCGTGGTTCCAGCAGTGAAAGCCGCCATAGCGACAGGTATTGTTGACGAAAAGAATGTAGGTATTCACGGTCACTCATGGGGAGGGTACCAAACGTCATTCTTAATAACACAGACAAATATATTCAAAGCGGCAGTAGCGGGCGCGGCTTTGACGAACATGATATCCATGTACAGCCTAATTTACTGGAACTCGGGAAGCTCCAATCAAGCGATATTTGAATCAAGCCAGGGAAGACTCACCACGGGATACTGGGACAATTGGGAAGCTTATGCCCAAAACTCCCCAATCTTCCATATCAAAAAAGTAAATACACCACTCCTATTATTGCACAATGACAAAGATGGTGCCGTGGATTATACACAAGGTATCGAGTACTATAATGGACTCCGTAGACTGAACAAACCTGTTGTGATGCTCACTTACAATGGCGAAAATCACGGATTGGTAAAAGAAGAAAACAAAAAAGACTATGCCGTCCGAATGATGGAGTATTTTGATTACTTTTTGAAAAATGAAAAATCTCCCGACTGGTGGGAAAAAGGAGTTGATCTGATTGACATGGAGAAGCATCTCGAGGAGCGCGCATTCTAAAACGGAAAGTTAACACAGTATTAATATTGACCTAACACTGTGTTAACAAAAAAAAATTAAGATGTTCAAACAGCTTAAAAGCTTGTGTCTTGATATTTGTAGGCCTTTTTTTACAATTTATCGAAACACAACAAGTAAGTGATCGGTTACTTTTTTTTGAGATAACACTTTGTGCAAAGGATTTATATCCATATGTTTGTGACAACAAAGGGAGAATGGAAAGAAGGAAAAAGGACGGATGAGCTAATACTCACCTTTTTCAAAAGCAAAATAAACCAACTATGATAGACCCTAAAGTCTTAAAACTTGAAAAATATTACAACCTAACCAATTATAAACTAATTTTGAGCAAAAGGCCCGTCAACACCCACGACAGGCCTTTTTTATTTATTAATGGGTTCTTTAAATAAAGACAGATGCTAAGGTGTATACCACAGGTAATTTCGTTGAATCATGTAGAAATGAGAACTATGAAAAAATCATTTTGCTGTTGCTAAGTTAAATTTAACTGTGTAAAATCAGATTTTCGAATAGCAAATTTGGAATTGCACAAGGTACATTTACTTTTTACCATTGGGATTTTCCAATGGTAAATTTGAAATAAACATCGAGTTGACCTTAAACAACATAACGATACAGCGGCCCCAAACAACAAACAAAGTGCTAATAATTAACAAATACACCACAGAAAAGATAAACACAAAAGTGGGCCGCAAACATTTTGCTCTTTTGCAAAAAATAGCCCGATTTCTTTCGTTGTTATACATTGCGCTACTTTATGACATCTCCTTAAACAACTATCGAGCATCCTGTAGGTGAACAACTATCGTATTTTCAAATACGGTAGTCTGCTCAGCTCCCCCTTGAAGTACCTCTACGTGAAGAATTATTAAAAAAATAAACCGTACATTTGTCATCAATTCACTATTCAAATATCAAGTCACCCAACTATGGCAACAGAAAGCAAAAGACAGCAACGATTTGCGGGGGTCATTCAGCAGGATTTAGCAGAGCTATTTCAACGAGAAGGAAACCATTGGGCGCCCGGAGCATTTATCACAGTCACGCGGGTGCGCGTCACACCTGATTTAGCAATAGCAAGGGTTTACCTCAGTTTCCTAAATACAGCTACAGCGCAAGAGGACATAAAAGCTGTAAGGACTAAGACTACCGAAATTAGATATAAGCTTGGTTCGAGAATTAAAAACCAAGCGCGGATCGTCCCTCAATTAGAGTTTTTCCTCGATGACACCAATGAGTATGTCGAACATATGGACAAAATATTTGACGAAATCAGTAAAGAGCCAAGACAACCAGATTAGCAATCTGGTTTTTTAATGTCATGATTTTTCAACTAGACAAAAACGAACTTACATTTCCTCATCCCAGCTATGCTGATAACGATGGGCTACTAGCGATCGGAGGAGATCTTTCAACAGAAAGATTGATACTCGCATACGAAAATGGCATATTTCCATGGTTTAGTGATGATTCCCCTATATTATGGTACGCTCCCCATAAGCGTTTTGTCATCTTTCCAGAGCGTCTACGAGTCAGCAAGAGTATGCGACAAACCATTAGGAAAGGCATCTATACAACCACTTGTAACCAGTCATTTGCCGCAGTCATTCAACGATGTGCCCAAATCAGCAGAAAAGACCAAGAGGGCACGTGGATTACACATGACATGATCCAAGCTTACATCACGCTATATAATTGTGGATATGCACATTCTATAGAGGTATGGGAAGAAAAAAAACTTGTAGGTGGATTATATGGCGTGATGGCAACCACCGGAATATTTTGTGGCGAGAGCATGTTTTCAGAAACCTCAAATGCTTCGAAAATAGCATTGATAGATTTATTCCATTTTTTTAATCTCAAATTTGTAGATTGTCAATTCCATACGGATCACCTTGCCTCTATGGGTGGCGAGATGATTTCACAGGAAGATTATTTAGAGATGCTTAATATTTAACGCATGCAATCATCTTATAAAACTTACTTTGATATCCCTGAAGATATCACTTATCTTTCTACGCCAGGCTCTGGATTGATTCCTTCAGAAATAAAACAGTGGCGAGCAGAACGAGATATCGCATTTTTCGAAACTGCTACCGACTTGCGAGAACAACAGGGCGCATTTATAAAGCAAGTAAAGCAATCTATTGCACGTTTTTTTGGAACTACTTCCCATAATATCTTTTGTACACCTAACTTTTCAAATGGATTTAATGTCTTATTGAATGGTCTTCCAAAAGATGCTCGTATACTGCTATTAGAAGATGACTATCCGTCAGTAAATTTCCCAGTAATAAGCCGAGATTTCGACCATACGTTTGTTGAAGTCAATGAAAATTTGGAAAAAAACGTAATAGAAGCCATCGGACATTACAAACCAGATGTATTTATCCTAAGTATCGTCCAATATATTTCGGGCATAAAAATAGATCTGCCGTTTGTCCAAGAACTAAAGCACCGCTACCCCGATATGATGATTATTGGAGATGGCACGCAATTTTTAGGTACCGAAGCTTTCCATTTTGACACTTCGGGTTTCGATGCCATAGGATGCAGTGGATACAAGTGGTTGATGTCGGGTTTTGGAAATGGCTTCTTCATCCTCAATGAAAAAACCAGGAACTATTTATATAGGGAAGCTCAACAGCAAACACCAACTTTTGAAAAAATGTGGGAGGGGAAAACCATACTTCAATTGTACTTTGAACCAGGTCATGTAGACACTTTAGCACAGGGAACGCTCCAGCAATCCTTACATTTTCTAGAGAAGCTTACTATAGAACGCACATCTGCTTATACACAAGAATTGACAGACGCAGCAAAAGCAGAATTTGAAGCCCGAGGTATCTTATCCACCATAATCAGCAAAAGGCAAGTATCCAGCAATATCTTCAATCTACAAATTGAACCGCGTCATTTCTCAACGTTAATGGACAATGGTATTAAGTGCTTTCCTCGAGGTAATGGCATCCGAATAGGATTCCACCTGTACAACGACCTAAGGGATTTGGAAATGTTATTACATGTAATTGACTTTCAACTGAAGTAGGAGGAAAACTATCGTTGGCAAATGGAACAGAGGCCAAAGTACTTTAAAGTATATATAGATGAAACTGAGAAATAATTGATTTTTTGTATCAAAATCATTTATCATCCCATCCAACTCTCATCAGTATTTAAAAAACGTCAAAGGCTGTGGGGATATCTTTGGAAACAGATAATAATGAATTAAAAAATAACGAGATGAAATTTAAAATAGGAGACCTGGTCAGATTCGTTGACGAACCAATCGAAGGCCACATCACATCTTTTCAACACAATGATATCATTGGTGTGACAGATGATACAGGATTTGAGATCCCCGTACTCAGTAATAAAGTCACCTTAGTACATGGCAACATGCAACGCGAAGATGATGAACAAGAAGAAGTGAAAATGATTGTGGAGCCGACACAATTTATAGAAAACGGCATATTATTAGGAATCTCGGGCGACCAAAAAGAAGGCTTAGCAAAGCTACATATCATCAACATGACTTCTTACGAACTACTGGTCAGTATCTTCGAAGTCCATAACAACAAAGTAAAGGGAATCTTCGCAGAAAAAGTAGACAAGCACAGTGCTTCCGCTTTCTTTTCCGCCAATTTCAGTAATGTGGGAAACTGGCCCATCTTTCACTTTCAAATCCTTAGACATCGATCATCACTCCATAAGGTAAATGAACTATTGGATAGAGAGCAGCGTGTTCGTCCTATAGACTTGACAGAGACCAAACATCTCAATACCACTTTGGGTGAAAAAATATGGTATTATGAATTGGACAATCAAGAGGAAATTGGTCTTGACAAATTGAAATCACACTTTATTTCGAATAGACCGAATAGAAAATAGGCTGGTAAATCCGCCCTATTTTCTATTCTTCAGCACCTTCTCTCACCTTACGAGGTTGCCAAGTACTAAGGAGCAAACACAAAACTCCTAGAAGGTATACGATCCACCCCCATCGCATATGTATAGATTTAGAAAGTATACCGTCCGCAAACTTCCATCCAAAATAGTTGTTAATCTTAAAAAAAACTGCGGAAACACTAATTAAATACCACACGGCAGTAACTCTTGCCATTAATCTATAAAACCCTAGTTGCCTAACAAAGAATAATAGGCCGGTAATACCAACAATGATATAGGTGATAAAGAATAAAGCCTCATCCGTTTGATATAGATTCCAATTGCCCTTTATAGGAACCTTTAACATCGGTAATATTCCGGAAATCAAACATAGGAATAATCCCACCAAGACAAACTTTTTACGAACAATCAACATACTCTCAAATTATTTATAAATCCATCAAAAGTAACTATAGTTGCCTATATCTTCATGTAAAAAAAATGAAAAGTAGGTTCATAGGTGACCCCATATAACAACTTTACAAACTACCCCACAACCACTGTAGTCTTTATCATTTTATACAATATCTAAAGTCTTTTAAGATTGACAAAAAATGATAATGGTCACTATTTTTTGCAAACAACAAATGTAATTTTCTAAAAAACAGATAATTAACAATAATTTAACATTATTTATAATCGTTCTAAATTCTTGTGTATGACAGATTTTTGACAGAACACATGCCGCTTTAACCTACATTTGCACAACTAATATAGTGAGCAACAAGATTTAGCTTTGAAGAATTTAAAAGTTATAGCATTTACACATAAGCATGTCGAGCTTAAAGACCTTGGCAATCTAGTCATTTGTAATGAAGAGCTAGAGAGCAGATTGGTCAACTTAAAACATAGTCTTGATATTCCTGAGATCTTCTATATCGGCACATGTAATCGTGTCGAGTTTGTCTTTTATGGAGCCTATGAATTAAGTGACGACTTTGTGGCAAAGTTTATGGAGAAACTAAACTTTTGTGTTCCTCAAGAACGTCTTCAATGCTACCTTGGACAGGTCAATCGTTACGAAGGTCTAGATGCTCTCAACCATCTTTTACGTATGTCCTGCTCACTAGAGAGCTTAGTAGTTGGCGAAAAAGAAATACTTGCGCAAGTACGACGTGCATACGAAAAGTGCAAAGAAGCTGGTTTTACAGGAGACTTTCTACGATTGATGATGGATCGCCTGATTAAGACCGCTAAAGAGGTCTACACCTATACTAAAATATCTAGAAACCCTATTTCGGTAGTATCACTTGCTTATCGCAAACTCAGAGAGTTAAAATTAAGCAAAAACCCAAGAATTTTGGTCATAGGCTCAGGAGAGACCAATCAGAATCTTGCGAAATACCTACAAAAGCATAAATTTACAAACTTTGTTATCTTCAACCGTACAGTTGAAAACGCAAAAGTACTTGCCGCTGAACTTAATGCACCTATCTATCCATTGAGTGCTTTGAAAGATTACAAAAATGGGTTTGACATATTGATTACTTGTACTGGTGCTCCTGATTCGATTGTCAATGAAGAGATGTATCAGTCTTTGTTAAACGGGGAGACAGACAAGAAAATAATTGTCGACCTAGCCATTCCGAATGACATAGACGCAGCGGTCATTGCCAAATATCCAATACATTATATCGAGGTCAGTAGCCTACAGGCAATTGCTGAGAAGAATATACAAGAGCGTTATGATGAACTTTCCAGTGCAGAACTCATCATCAAACAAAACATAGAAGAGTTCCTTCCCCTTGTAAAACAGCGACGCGTAGAAATAGCAATGCGTCAAGTTCCTGAAAAAATCAAGGAAATTAAATCCTTCGCAATGAATGAGGTATTTGCACAAGACCTGAATAAGCTTGACCCACAAGCAAGAGAGGTTTTGGAGAAGGTCATCAGTTACATGGAGAAAAAATACATAAAAGTCCCCATGGTCATGGCCAAAGAAATCTTGGTAAAATCTACAGATATCGACAACAACTAGATTTACATATTCCTTTTTCTTAAAAATCGATATATTCTGACAGTGCTATGTCGGCATTGTACATCTATTTGGCTAAATTTGCGCTATCATATTCTAATCTATTTAATATAGTATAACGTGAACAGAAAATTAATCATTGGAACCCGCGGAAGCGCTCTTGCAATGTGGCAAGCTAACCATATCAAAGATAGACTTGCCGGCGTAGGCATCGAAGCCGACTTAAAAGTAATCAAAACCCAAGGTGATATCATACAACACCTGAGACTTGACAAATTAGAAGGAAAGGGGTTCTTCACAAAAGAGTTAGAGGAAGAATTGCTTTCCGGAACCATTGACCTCGCTGTTCATTCACATAAAGACCTCCCTACTGTAAATCCTCCAGGGTTAATTATTGCAGCAGTCTCCGAACGCGAAAATCCTGCTGAACTATTAATTGTACTAAAAGACTGTGTTGATATCAAAAAACGTCTGTCCTTAAAACATAACGCAACGGTAGGCACTTCCTCCAACCGAAGAAAAGCTCAATTGCTCTCTCTACGGCCAGATTTAGAATTTGACGACTTGAGAGGCAATCTTCAAACACGTATTCAAAAGTTGAGAGATGAGAACTATGATGCGATTGTGTTAGCAAAAGCGGGCATAGAGCGCATTGAAATGGATCTTTCAGAATTTCATGTAGAAGAGATTCCTCCAGTAGAAATCATTCCAGCACCAGCTCAAGGAGTATTGGCAATTCAAATTCGAGAAAGCGACCAAGAACTTTTCCAAACATTGCAAGCAATCCATGATGATGCTGTAGCAGAGGTTATAGCAGTTGAAAGAAAAGTACTTAATCTATTTGATGCTGGCTGTCACGCCCCTCT
This sequence comes from Sphingobacteriaceae bacterium DW12, assembly GCA_000783305.1. Classification (GTDB taxonomy): domain Bacteria; phylum Bacteroidota; class Bacteroidia; order Sphingobacteriales; family Sphingobacteriaceae; genus Sphingobacterium. Next base: position 34,335 of record JROE01000004.1, read on the forward strand.
AGGCTGCTATTGCCGCAAAGTTGACAACAAGTATGAAGCTTGGACATCAGTAGCCGACACCAGCGATGAATTTCCTGACCGTCTGTATATCCAAAGGGATACAACTGATGGAATGGCCGAAGAGATTTTTGCGAAATTTGCTAAAGACCGAAAACTTCCAGGATCAGTATTCATTTCTAGGGATATTGATGAAAACACCTATTTTGCCCGTGCATTGGCCAAACATAATATCGTCATCGACGCTCGTTCATTAATACGAATATATCCTGTTATCAACAAATTAGACCCATTTATCCTTAAACATGTAGACTGGGTATTCTTTGCTAGCAAGAATGGAATTGATCATTTCTTTGCTTTGGAGCCCCAACTCCGCAAACACACTAAAATAGGTGTCGTAGGCAGGGGATCTGAAGAAGCTTTACGCAAGTATGATCGTATAGCAGATTTTTCAGGTGATGACTTCGGTATACATACCGATGAAATCGGCCACGAATTTGCAAAGATTGCCGACGGACAGACCGTATTGTTCCCTAGAGCTAAAGGTTCGTTAGAAACCATTCAAAAAGCGATGACGGCAGATACGAAAATAATCGACATGCCTGTTTACGAGACAGTACTGGAAGAAGACGTAGCAGCCTCTGCTGCCGATGTCCTGATCTTTACTAGTCCAAGCAATGTAGAGGCTTATTTCAATGATAACCTCATCGAACCTGGGCAACAAATCATATCAATAGGAAAGTCAACCGGTGCCAAGATTGAGGAAATGGGGTTACCATACGTCACTCCTTATTCTCCAGATGAAATAGGCCTTGCAGAGGCTGTGTTCGGATTGAAGTATTAACATTCAAAAAAGCAATTAAAAGATAGCGTAAAAGGGATTGCTCCCATTTATGCGCCCTTATCTAATATCAAAACAACATGTTACAACGTCCTAGAAGAAATCGTAAATCTGCCGTGATTCGCGACATGATTCAAGAGACACGTTTAGACGCGTCTAATTTAATCTTTCCTTTATTTATAGTAGAGGGGAAAAACCAGAAAACCGAAGTCTCTTCGATGCCTGGCATCTATCGATATTCGATTGATAATCTCTTACGTGAAGTCGAAAGTTGCTTAGCTCTAGGCTTAAAATCTTTTGATCTCTTCCCTAATATAGAAGAAGCCTTAAAGGATAAGTATGCAACCGAAAGTTACCGCAGCGGAAATCTATACACGCGTGCCATCAAAGAAGTAAAGGAAAATTTTCCAGAGGCGTGTTTGGTGACAGATGTCGCGATGGATCCCTACAGTAGTGATGGACACGACGGAATCGTTGAAAACGGCAGGATATTGAACGATGAAACCCTTGATGTATTAGGTAAAATGGCGTTAGCTCATGCGCAGGCGGGTGCAGATATTATCGCACCATCAGATATGATGGATGGTCGAATTGGATACATTCGCAATATACTTGATAAAAATGGTTTTACCGAGGTCTCTCTAATGTCCTATACCGCCAAATATGCTTCCGCATTCTATGGTCCATTCCGAGATGCTTTAGGGTCGGCACCAAAGCATGGTGATAAAAAAACCTACCAGATGAATCCTGCCAATTCAAGAGAAGCTCTGATTGAAGCACAACTAGATGCCCAAGAAGGCGCAGATTTTTTGATGGTCAAGCCCGGTCTCCCTTATTTGGATATCATCAAGTTATTGGCAGACAACTTTGATCTACCTATTGCCGCATATAATGTCAGCGGTGAGTATGCGATGCTGAAGGCCGCTGCTCAAAACGGTTGGTTAGATGAAGAACGCTCCATAATGGAAACATTGCTAAGTTTTAGAAGAGCGGGGGCAACTGCAATCCTAACCTATCATTCCAAAGAAGTGCTGGAAAAAGGTTGGTTAAAATAATCCATATGCCCGAACACATGTTTCGGGCATTTTTATTTTATGTCCAATCAACCTCTTATTGTCAATCTAACCTCATAGTTCTAATCAAAAGTGGTTATTCGCAAATAAATAGATAATTTTGGGGCGATAACAACGACAACTATGAGCAACACATCCTATCCTGATATTTCAAGGGAAAAATCTAAAGAACTATTTGAAAAAGCAAAACAATATTTTCCTGGCGGGGTCAACTCTCCAGTAAGAGCTTTCAAATCCGTATATGGATCTCCTCTATTCATCGAGCGTGGCGATAAAGCCCATTTATGGGATGCTGACGGGAATGAATTCATTGATTTTTGTTGTTCCTGGGGGCCCCTTATTTTAGGACATAACAATGCTGAGGTACGTAACGCCGTCGCTAGTCAATTGGAGAAAGGATTGAGTTTTGGAGCCCCAACAGCACTGGAAAATGAACTTGCCGACCTCATTCTGTCCAATAACAATTACATGGAGAAAATTCGTTTTGTAAGTTCAGGTACAGAAGCTGTCATGTCGGCCATTCGATTGGCTCGCGGCTACACCAAAAGAGATAAGATTATCAAATTCGAGGGGTGCTATCATGGTCACTCCGATTCACTATTAGTAAAAGCTGGCTCAGGTCTGGTAACCTTTGGCGAAACATCATCAGCAGGTGTACCCAAATCTTTTGCAGAAGAAACTATCGTCATTGCATTGAATGACCCAGAGGCACTGCAAACCGTGTTCAGTCAATTTAGAGATCAAATTGCAGCCGTTATAATTGAGGGTATACCCGCTAACAATGGTCTACTCATCCAGTCTAAAGAATACATCGATTTCCTTCGTCAGATTACAAAAGAAAATGGAACACTTTTAATCTTTGACGAGGTCATTACCGGTTTCCGACTTGGATTTGAAGGTGCAGCAGCTCATTACAATATTCAACCTGATATTATTACTTATGGAAAAATCATCGGTGGTGGAATGCCTGTAGGTGCATATGGAAGTTCTAAAGAGCTCATGGCCTGTATATCTCCGGACGGGAATGTATACCAAGCAGGCACATTGTCGGGCAATCCGGTAGCGATGTCAGCAGGGATTGCAGCATTGGGCATATTGGCGCAACCCGATTTTTACAAGAATCTCGCCCAGGTTACAGAAAAATTCATCTCTGAAATCCGTGAGTATGTACTATCTAAAAACTATGAACTGCAGATACAACTTGTGGGATCGATCTTTTGGTTTGCATTTAGTCCAAACACGAATATCACTCGTGCAGATCAAATCGACCATAAGTCGATGGAAAAATATAAAATCATGCATCGTGAATTGTTAAATAGAGGTGTTTATTTTGGTCCATCGGGGTATGAAGTTGGCTTTATCTCTGCCGCGCACACTGCACAAGACCTTGAAAAAGCAAAGAAGGCAATTTTCGAAAGCTTAGATGTAGTTTTTAGCCAATAGGGCCTTCATAATTGGATACTAAAAAGTATATAAAAATAGATAAAATCGAAACAATTCTATACATTTAGCGTTATAAAACAATAGGATTTCGGTCTTACATATAAATTCAATCAAATCTTTAATTATAAATACACTAAAATGAAAAAACAATCATGGAAAGCAGCATTAGCTATTTTGGCCGTTGGCGCAACCATAGCTTCATGTAATAATCCAGCCAAAACAACAGGGGACGAGAGCGGAGATTCAACAGCAATTTCAGACTCTTCCACTACTTCCTCAATAACAGTCACTCCTATCGCTCACTCCAAAGATTTTCCGGGAGCTGAATTAAAAATAGCCTCACTTACATCTGAGAAAGTAGGAACAGATTCCGCGAAAGTAACGGTGAAGTACACCGTCAATAATTTCAAACTGACAGAGCAAACGGCGCATGAGCACGCTGATCATCTCGCCAACTCCCATGATGGCCAGCACATTCATTTCATCTTGGATAATAAGCCATATGCAGCATTGTATAAGCCTGAGAATTCAGTGACGGTTGCGTTGAACTCTGAGCACTACTTACTTTCATTCCTATCACGTTCGTACCACGAATCTATTAAAGCTGCTGATGCTTATAAGCTCGTTAAATTCAAAGTGGATGGAACGGGCAAATTGACTGAACTTCCAACACCCACTGAAGCGAGCTTATTTTACAGCCGTCCAAAAGGTGAATACAAAGGAGAAGATACTAAAAATTTATTGCTAGACTTCTATTTGGTAAATACAGCTATTGCAGCTGACGGGAACAAAGTTGTGGCAACAGTAAACGGCCAAGAATTTAAATTGGACCAATGGACTCCATATGAGATTAAAGGACTACCTCTTGGAGATGCGAAGATTAAATTGACACTTGTTGACAAAGATGGCAATGCCGTTACTGGAGACAACGTATCAGTAGAAAGAGATATCAAATTATTAGAAAAATAGTCCGATATACTAAAAAAATAGAGAAGGGACTTAAAATTAGTTTTAAGTCCCTTCTTTGCTATAGATTAAAACCCTACAGACTTCAATCTCAACCCCTCACGTTCATCTAAACCGAAGAGTAGATTCATATTTTGTACGGCTTGACCAGATGCACCTTTCAATAGATTGTCAGTAGCATTCAAAATCAGCAATTTATCTCCATGCTTCTCTAAGTGAATAATGCTTTTATTAGTATTCACTACCTGTTTCAGATCAATATTTTTATGACTAACTACTGTAAAAGGATGGGTGGCATAATACGATTCATACAACTGATAAGCGTCCGCTTCATCCCCCTGAAAATCAACATAAATAGCTGAAAATATACCTCGTGTAAAATCTCCTCTTTGCGGGATAAAATTTATTCTCTGGGCGGCCCTCTCTAAAAGAGTACCAGGAATCTCTGGCAAAAATCCATCTTGCAATTGATCCAATGACTCCGAGATCTCTTGTAGGTGTTGATGTTCAAAGGATTTATAGGCAGATAGATTATTATTTCTCCACGAAAAGTGGGTAGTCGGCCCTGGTTTTTGGCCAGCACCTGTAGAGCCTGTCGTGGCATGCACGTGGATTTGTTCTGAAAGCTTTCCATCCGCAGCCAAAGGTAATAGTGCTAATTGGATGTTAGTAGCGAAACAACCTGGATTCGCAATATAGTGTGCAGCTTTGATGGCTTCACGATTCAGCTCTGGAAGTCCGTAAACAAAATTACGGCTCTGATACTCGGTATAGGCTTTTAATCGGTAATCTTGAGACAAGTCGATAATTTTCACATGTTCAGCAATAATATTTGTCTCTAGGAATTTCCGAGCATCACCATGTCCCACACACAAAAATAAGACATCAATGTCATCACAAATATCTGAAGAAAAAATGAGCTCTGTATCGCCAAATAGATCATTATGCACGTCATAGACTTTATTACCTGCATTGGACGCACTCTGAGCAAAAACAATCTCGACTTTAGGATGGTAAATCAACACACGAAGTAGCTCACCTCCTGTATAACCGGCTGATCCCACTATACCAACTTTAATTTCTTTCATCTATAAATATTTTTAACATTAAAATTCAAAGTCATCTCTATGATAAAAAATGAAATTTTAAACAGATACAGACCAATATATTACTTACTATTATGTGTACTTTTTACGGTCTTCATTCGAAAAATTCAACCTTAATCAAATAACTAGTCTTTAGTATTTACTTTATGCCAAATAAGAGTCTGATTTCCAAAGATTTTAGAAAACCCCTTAACATCATCACCAGTCCAACCATTATTCATCTCACCATAGGTGCCAAATTTATTCGACATCAAATCATTATCTGAATCTATTCCCAGTATAGTAAAACGATAAGGGTTAAGCTCTACATATACACGTCCATTCACAGTACCTTGAGTACTCGCTAAAAAAGCTTCGATATCTCTCATGACAGGATCATGCATCTGCCCTTCATGCATATAGTTACCATAGAAACCAGCAATTTGATCTTTCCAAGCCAATTGCCACTTAGTCAATGTATGTTTTTCCAAGGTATGATGTGCCTTAATCAAAATCACAGGTGCAGCAGCTTCGAACCCCACACGTCCCTTTATACCAATGATGGTATCTCCAACATGGATGTCCCTACCTATGCCATAAGGTTGCGCAATAGCTTGCAGTTCCTGAATAACCCTCACAGCACCAATTTTATTTCCATCCAATGCTACAGGCTCTCCATTTTCGAAATCAATCGTAATTTTCCGGGTATTTGTAGAAGTTACCGCTGTAGGCCAAGCTGATTCTGGTAAATACTGATTGGAAGTCAACGTCTCTGCTCCCCCAACAGACGTACCCCAAATGCCCTTATTAATTGAGTACTTAGCCTTTTCTGCAGAATATTCCACTCCATGTTGACTTAAGTATTCAATTTCAGCTTCTCTGCTAAGCTTTAAATCTCGGATTGGGGTAATGATTTCCACTCCAGGAATCAAGGTATTAAAAATCATATCAAACCGTACCTGATCATTACCTGCTCCAGTCGATCCATGTGCAACACATTCAGCCCCAATTTTCTTTGCGTAGTTGGCAATTGCAGTAGCTTGGCATACACGTTCCGCAGATACTGACAAGGGGTAGGTAGCATTTTTAAGTACATTCCCAAAGATCAAATATTTAATGCTATCACGATAGTAGTTCTCTGTTTCGTCAACAACAACATGAGATTTAACACCTAATTCATAAGCGCGTTTTTCAATTTGATCCAATTCATCTTTCGAAAAACCACCTGTATTTACAATCACAGAGTGAACTTCTAAACCTAAATCTTGAGTAAGATAAATACAACAAAATGAAGTATCCAATCCTCCACTAAATGCTAAAACTACTTTTTTCATTGGAATATATTTATTTATGAGTATAAGCCCAAATTGTATAAATGAGCCCGTTACACTCGGTTTGTTTATTCATTATGGTTTGTTTCCAAAGGCTCGTAAATTGCCTTCGGTGATTTTAAAGGTAGTCAATCCCACCGAGGGTTGGCAACAAATAGGCTAAAATCCCTTTGCCGCCTTACGAGGTTGAGGAAAAAAGGTCAGTACTATCTTTTTTGTCGATTTCCACAACTTGGCTTCAATACGTTTCAATAGTGATTGTTTCTTCGCAATCCGCTCTAACCGTTCCTTAGCTTCAAGCTTTCGTTGAATCTTTTCCTTTAGTTCCTTTTCCTTTTCAACTGGATCCCATAGCATGGCAGTACACATACAATTCTTGCGCTCTTTGCTAATCAATATATCATAATTAACACAGCTCTGACATCCCTTCCAAAATTCATCATCAGTTGTTAACTCCGAATAGGTTACAGGCTCGTAGCCCAAGTCAGAATTAATCTTCATGACTGCTAGTCCCGTAGTAAGTCCAAATATCTTGGCGTGAGGGTATTTTTCTCTAGACAATTCAAAGACTCTTTTCTTAATAGCTTTGGCCAGTCCTACTTTTCTAAAGTCAGGGTTCACAATCAATCCCGAGTTGGCCACATAGTTTTCGTGCCCCCATGTCTCAATATAACAAAATCCTGCCCATCTACCATCTTTATGTAAGGCAATGACAGCTTTTCCCTCTATCATTTTCTTCGCCACATATTCCGGTTTACGACGCGCTATACCTGTACCGCGTGCTTTTGCAGATTCAAACATCTCATCGCAGATAGTCTCTGCGTACTGTGTATGTTCGGGCTTTGCCGGAATAATCAAAAAATCTGAAATAGTCATTTATTTATACGACCCCAAATAATAAAACAACAAATGAATGTTAGTTTTGTTAAAAAATATATAAACTAAAGGATTGAAAAATCGGATCTCCGAGCAGGAAAATCTTCTTATTTTTTGGAAGTGGCCTGCCTCTTTATCAAGCTCGAGGCAGTATGGGTCGTCGGAAGCGGATAAACGGACGTTCCATCTGCAACGAAGAATAAGCACACTTCCCCACAAACCTCTCAAAAGGTTGCGAAAAAGAAATATGTCCTATTTGATGTATCTTCATTTTTTTTGCTATAGACGTCCATGTGTATCGACTGCGCAAATGTATAAAATTATTTTTTTCTTTTATGCAAGAAACTCCTCGTTTTTTTGAAAAAAACACAAATTCTTACGCATTCATGATAACTTAAGAATTTATTGATTTTCAGACAACTACCTACCACCACTCTTGGGCTCCAGTTTTTACGAAATTGCTATTTTTTTGTCTAATATTTGTCACCTTTCTATTACTAAAATATTAAATCAAAAAAGCATCCACAGGTCAATTTGATGTCATCATAAGACCGTAAAAGATTTATGGATTTTGTAAGTGGTTAATTTTAGGTATTTTTGGAGCGAACTTATAGAACATAGCGAAATGGATACGCCCAGTATAATCTTTTACTTATTTTTTGCAGTGCCTTATATTTTTGTCATGTACTGGCTCGTCAAGCAAGACAAAAAAAAATACGTGTGGGGGATTACCATTGTGACAATAATAGCCATCATCGGAATCATAGTCTCACAAAAGGCCAGTAAGGTTGCAATGGACAACTATCGTCAACATCAGATAGACTCTCGAGAAATTGAACGGGAAGAGAAGCTGGATAGTCTTCACAATAAATAAAAAATGGGACAAATAGTCCCATTTTTATTTCTCAATATGTTCTAATTTAAATAGAAAAGCATATTCCAAAGCAATCTCCTTTAGGTAATCAAATCTTCCTGACGCACCACCATGGCCGTAGTCCATATCCGTTTTGAGTAGTAGTACATTCTTGTCGGTCTTCGTCACACGTAATTTTGCTACCCATTTCGCTGGCTCGAAGTATTGCACTTGGCTATCATGCAGACCAGTCGTGACAAGCATATTGGGGTAGTCCTTTGCTTCTACATTTTCGTAAGGAGAATAACTCTTCATATACTGATATGCCTCTTTACCATTCGGATTGCCCCATTCATCATATTCATTTGTAGTTAATGGGATTGTTTCATCAAGCATAGTATTGACCACATCTACAAATGGAACATTTGCGATTACACCATTCCACATGTCGGGAGCCATGTTGACTACAGCTCCCATCAATAGCCCACCAGCACTCCCTCCTTTTGCATATAGGCGACCTTTAGCTGTATATTGTTGGTCAATAAGGTATTGTCCACAGTCAATGAAATCGGTAAATGTGTTTTTCTTTTTCATCATTTTTCCATCCTCATACCATTGTCTTCCCATTTCCTCTCCACCCCGAATATGAGCAATTGCATAAACAAAACCACGATCCAAAAGGCTTAATCTTGTAGACGAAAAAGATGGGTCCATAGATGCTCCATAAGAGCCATAGGCATACAGCAATAAAGGAGACCTACCGTCACGCTCTATCCCTTTTTTATAAACAATCGAAATAGGAATAGAAGTCCCATCTTGCGCTTTTGCAAATACTCGCTCCGTTGCATAATCTTTAATCTCATACCCACCTAAGACAGGCTGCTGTTTAAGAAGCTTCTTATCGTGCGTATCCATATTATACTCATATGTCGATGAGGGTGTCACCAAAGAGGTATAACCATATCGAACCACATCCAAATTATATTCTACATTCGTACTTGGATACACCGTATACGCGGCCTCTCCAAAATCTAGGTAATGCTGGTTTCCATCTTTCAAACTACGAACAGCCAGCTGAGTAAGTCCATTCTTTCGCTCCGAAATAACAATAAAATCCCTAAACTCGTCGATATCGCTGACCAACACATCTGCACGATGGGGGATGAACTCTTTCCAGTTTTCCTTTCCTGTACGGTCAAGAGGACATTCCATCACTTTAAAGTTCTTCGCGCCATCATTTGTAACAATCAAAAATTTATTTTCCAATGCCACCACCGAGTAAAGCACATCTTTTACACGAGGTTGAAAAACCTTGAATGTTCCATTAGGATCATTAGCATTTAAAATGTAAACTTCAGAAGAAAGCGTCCCTCCTGAATAAATCAGGATGAACTGTCCATTTTTCGACTTACTTACTCCAATATAATTTGTATTATCCTTCTCGTCATATACGGTTACATCTGCTTGTTCATCGGTCCCAATACGATGTCTTTTAATTTTTTCACTCAACAAAGTGATTGGATTCTTGGATGTATAAAACAGCGTTTCATTGTCATTCGCCCAAGTAGTACCACCTGAGGTCCTGCTAATACGATCACTAAGGATCTTGCCAGTTTCTAAGTCCTTAATGTGTACTATATATTCTCTACGAGAAATGGTATCAACCCCATAGGCCAGTCGCTTATTGTCTGGACTTATAGACAGACCACTGATGGCATAATAAGCGTGTCCCTCAGCCATAGCATCAACATCTAGTAAGACCTCCTCTACCCCATCAAGACTTCCCTTCTTACGACAATATTTATAATACTGCTTTCCTTCCTCTGTCCGTGTATAATAGTAATATCCATTTTTCAAGTATGGCACGGACTCATCAGCTTCCTTAATTCGTCCTTTCAACTCGTCAAAGAGTCGCTTCTGAAAGGGTTCGGTATCTTTCATCATGCCTGAGGTGTAAGCATTCTCCGCTTCTAGATATTGGACGACGTTGGACGAATCTGGACCCTTTTTGAAATAATCAATCATCCAATAATAATTATCGACTACGGTATCCCCATGGATAATCCGCTCGTGTGCCTTTACATCCGCAACTGGTGGAGCCAGGTCAGGCCATGTTACTGCTTTATTTTCCAACATTGTATTATTTGAAGAACAGGACGCCATAGTGAATACTCCAGCAGCCCACAAAATTAATTTACTCATAATTTAGCGTCAAGATTAGCAATTCCACAATAAAAAAGCATTTACTCCCTTTCTCAATGAAAATTCATTAAAGATAGGCGAAAATTTTAGCGATTTAGAATAAATTAACAGTTTGCTTTAGATTATTGCCCTATATTTGCTTATACATCAATTTTAAATAAAACATTAAGCAGCAAGAATGAGATTAAGTAAATTAGCATTTATATTAGCATTAGGACTTTTACCTTCGCTATCATTTGCCCAAAAAGATAAAAAAGCTCCGCAAAACTGGTTTAATCTTGATTTTCAACAAGACGGAGTGATGGGGATTAGCACAGAAAAAGCATACAATACTTTACTAAAAGGACGAAAAGCAACTCCTATAATAGTAGCAGTCATTGACGGAGGAGTAGATGTCCAACATGAGGACTTAAAAGATGTACTCTGGACAAATACGAAAGACAATAACGATAATGGCAAGGATAACGACAAAAATGGGTATGTCAATGACAAGCACGGTTGGAATTTCATTGGGAATGCCAATGGAGAGAATGTCAACCAAGACAACCTCGAACTGACCCGCCAAATTAGGAAATTCGAACCTAAATATATCTCCGTCCTTCCCAGCACGCCTTTAAGTGCCGCCGAAAGAAGAGAGTTCGTTGCTTACCAAGGTATGGTAAGCGAGTATGCCCGTAAACTTGAAGAAGCGCAATTCGGCCAACTCAACTATGGTAAACTTAAGGAACAGTTGGACAATATCTTCATAAAGATTGGAAAAGACACCTCGGCATTAACCCTTGCCGACATCGAAAACTATCAGACGACTACTGACCAGGAGAAAATGGCCATCCGGATTGCAAAAAAAGGCATCCAAGAAGAAAAATCAGTTGGGAAGTTCTATAGCCAAATTGCAGATGCAAACATCTATTTCGGGGATCAAATAAACTATCATTTAAACAAGGAATTCGACCCAAGATATATTATTGGAGACAACTATGAAGACGCAAACGAGCGCTATTACGGAAATCCAGACGTGACAGGCCCAGATGCACTTCACGGAACGCATGTGGCAGGAATAATAGGCGCAAAACGTAATAATGGAATCGGCATCAATGGGGTAGCAGATCATGTGCAAATTATGGCACTACGAACTGTCCCTAATGGGGATGAGAGAGATAAGGATGTAGCCAATTCCATCCGATATGCAGCAGAGAATGGGGCAAAGGTCATCAACATGAGTTTCGGAAAAAGCTATGCCTACAACAAGAAAGCTGTAGATGAAGCAATTAAGTTTGCCCTATCCAAAGATGTATTGTTAGTACACGCTGCTGGTAACGATGGCCAAGACGTCGACATACACAAGAACTACCCGACGAAATACTTTACTGACAGTTTAGATGCTATTCAAGGTGAAGCCGATGCGTGGATTACGGTAGGTGCTAGTGGTCTTTATCAAGATGATGATCTTGTAGCTGACTTTTCCAACTACGGTTACAAGACTGTAGATGTGTTTGCTCCAGGAGTACAGATTTATTCCACCGTACCCGATTCCAAATACAAAGAAGAGCAAGGCACCAGCATGGCATCTCCTGTGGTCGCCGGGTTGGCAGCTTTAATACGTTCATATTATCCACAGTTGACAGCAAAAGAAACCAAGGACATCATTCTAAAATCTGTGATCAAAGTGGACAAAAAGATAAAAGTAAAAGGAGAAGACGGCAGTAATAGAAAAGTATACCTGGACGAGATCAGTGTTACAGGAGGAATAGTGAATGCTTACCAAGCCGTTGTAGAAGCCGATAAATATATATCAAAAACAAAAAAATAATTTTTTGCGATAAAATACTATAAGCTACCTATCTTACGTTTGATAAGAAGTTGATAACAAACAAAATTAGATTAGCTTATGGTCGAAAACTTTACAAAAACTAAAGTAGATGCTTACGTACTCAAAAATCAAGACCAGGCCAAAAGCCACGACGAGATATTTGAGATTAAGTTAAAATCAAGTCTACAAAATTTGTCGAAAAATCCCAACAAAACGACAATTGACAGTATTTTGGCTTATTCAAAATCATTGAAAAGCAAATAAGTACTCTACAACAACAAGGCTCGATGATATCATCGAGCCTTAGTTTTTTCTCCTTCAACTTTGGTTTCGTATCTTTGACTATGCTAAAGAAAGATCGATACCGTGCATTTGTAGAGTATTTTTCCACTCATAATCCTGATGCCCAGACCGAATTAAATTATAGTAATCCCTTTGAGCTATTAGTAGCCGTAATCCTATCCGCCCAATGCACGGATAAAAGAATTAATCAAATCACGCCAGCGCTATTTGAGCGTTTTCCAGTTGTTGAAGCACTAGCGGAAGCGTCCATAGATGAAGTCTTCGCTTACATACGCTCGGTCAGTTATCCAAATAACAAAGCCAAACATTTAGTTGGCATGGCAAAAATGTTGGTCGAAAATTTCAATGGGCAGGTTCCTGAAACAATTGAAGACTTAGTAAAGCTCCCAGGAGTTGGTCGAAAAACTGCAAATGTCATCTCATCAGTGGTATACAACAGACCTGCCATGGCCGTAGATACACACGTATTTAGAGTGAGCAACCGATTAGGTTTAACTAGTAGAGCTACTACCCCCTTGGCTGTAGAAAAACAATTGGTCAAATACTTGCCCGAAGAAACCATTGCCGTAGCTCATCATTGGTTGATACTACATGGTCGATACATTTGCTTAGCACGTACCCCAAAATGCGAAATTTGTCCAATTACATACATGTGTAAATATTACGAGACTAACTTTTTGAAGCAGAAAATAACTCGTCCTAAGCTTAAAACAGAGCGCAAATAAACAACAACTAATAAAATTAGCAAAATAAATTTGCAGATTTCATTTTAATCTGTATTTTTGAACTATAATTACTAAAAATATGAGCAATTCAGATAAACTAAAAGCCCTACAGCTTACTTTAGATAAATTAGAAAAATCATATGGTAAAGGAGCCATCATGAAATTGGGAGATTCAGCTGTTGAACCAATAGAATCTATCTCAACAGGCTCATTGGGCTTAGATATTGCATTAGGCATTGGAGGTGTTCCAAAAGGACGTATCATCGAGATATACGGACCCGAATCTTCTGGTAAAACGACCTTAGCTACCCATATTGTTGCTGAAGCTCAAAAAAAAGGTGGAATTGCAGCTATTATAGATGCGGAACATGCTTTTGACAAATACTACGCGCAAAAACTCGGAGTTGATGTAGAGAATCTTTTGATATCCCAACCAGATAACGGCGAGCAAGGACTAGAAATTGCGGACAATTTAATTCGTTCAGGTGCTATTGATGTAATTGTAATTGACTCTGTAGCTGCATTGGTACCTAAAGGCGAAATTGAAGGCGAAATGGGAGATTCTAAAATGGGACTTCAGGCCCGCTTAATGTCCCAAGCATTGCGGAAACTGACGGGAACAATCTCTAAAACAAACTGCTGCTGTATATTCATTAACCAATTACGGGAAAAAATCGGTGTCATGTTTGGTAATCCCGAAACCACTACTGGTGGTAATGCCTTAAAATTTTACGCATCTGTACGCCTGGATATACGTCGTACCTCTCAGATTAAAGATTCAGACGAGGTATCTGGTAACCGTGTAAAAGTCAAGATTGTCAAAAACAAAGTAGCTCCACCCTTTCGTATTGCCGAGTTTGATATTATGTTTGGAGAAGGTATTTCTAAAGTCGGAGAAATCATTGATTTAGGCGTTGAGTACAACATCATCAAAAAAGCAGGTTCTTGGTTTAGTTACGGAGATACCAAACTTGGTCAAGGACGTGATGCGGTCAAAACCCTATTATTAGATAATCCAGATTTAATGGATGAGCTCGAAGCTAAAATTCGCGCAGAGGTTACAGGAGTAGAAACCGTACTTCCTATCGGAGAATAATTGTCACTACAATTTTATAATGTATGTTTATAGCCATTCCAAAGGAATGGCTATATTTATTTATGGATAATTGACAAGTCTGATTACAAGCAAATGAAACAATGTGTATCGAACGTACGCAAACTATTACAACCTTAGATTCTAATAACCACTTCGTAAGTCCACGAAGTACAAAGCAACTATTTCAATGAAAAAACAACTGATTCTATTTCTATTTTTACTACTTATGGCCTTTGATTCACAAGGGCAATCCACACTAAAAATTCTATCTTACAACATCCATCACGCCAATCCACCTAGTAAGGCAAACGTTATTGATCTGAATGCAATAGCAGCCGTCATCAAAAACTCGAATGCTGATATAGTAGGGCTCCAGGAAGTCGATATAAACGTAAGCCGATCAGAACATACCGATCAAGCCAAAAAGCTTGCCGAACTTACCGGGATGAAATACTACTTCTTTTCAAAAGGAATCGACCTGGAAAAGGGTGAATATGGAACAGCTATACTATCTAAATATCCCATTGAAAATACAGAGCACCACTATCTCCCTATGCCCGTAAAGAGTGAGATGCGGAGCCTCGGAATTGCTAAGATAAAATTACCTTCCAAAAAAATCATTTATTTTGCGAACACGCACCTTGATCTCAAAAACGAAAATCGAATCGCACAAACTCAGTTTATCGTTGATCATTTCAAAAACACAAAAAATCTAGTAATCCTTGTCGGTGACCTCAATGCGCAACCCGACTCACAGCCAATCAAAACATTGGAGGGTCTCTTTAAAAGAAGTAGCATCCCTAATGGGTTTACGATTCCAGAGGTCAACCCCAATCGAGAAATTGATTTCATAATGGTCAATAAGAGAAGCAATGTACAGTTTGGCAACCATACGGTCATCGATGAACCCTATGCATCCGACCATCGCCCCCTATATGTAGAGATATCTCTTAAATAATATCCATATCATAAGGCTTAAAGGCCGATACCTCTCATTTATAATAAAAAAGGGACAAATTGTCCCTTTTTTATTATAAATACCTAGCTCTATTCTCCCTTTTCTAAAAAAGGATATCTATAATCCGTATCTGGATGGAACGTCTCCTTAATAGTACGAGGAGAAACCCAACGCAACAAATTAATCATCGATCCGGCTTTATCATTCGTGCCCGAGCCTCTAGCCCCCCCAAATGGTTGTTGGCCAACTACCGCTCCAGTACACTTATCATTTACGTAAAAATTACCCGCAGCATTACGCAACGTATGAGTCGCTTGCGTAATCGCATAGCGATCTTGAGCAATCACAGCACCTGTCAAAGCATAAATAGATGTCTTATCGACTATCTCAAGCGTTTCTTCCCATTTTGCATCTTCATAAACATAAACAGTTAATACTGGGCCAAACAATTCCTCAGACATCGTCTCATAATCCGGCTTGGATGCCACTATTACCGTTGGATGGATGAAATATCCTTTCGACTTATCATAAGTACCACCCACAATAATCTCAGCTTCGTTTGACGCTTTCGCACGGTCTATATACTTCGCCAATTTGTCAAATGATTTCTCGTCAATTACAGCATTGATGAAATTAGAAAAATCCTCTGTGCCACCAATCGTGAATGATTGAACATCCTTAACTATAGACGATTTAAGCGTCGGCCACAAAGACTGTGGAATATAAACGCGCGATGCTGCTGAACACTTTTGACCTTGATATTCAAAGGACCCTCTCACGATAGCTGTATTGGCCACCTTGACATCAGCAGACGGGTGCACCAAGATAAAATCCTTACCTCCGGTTTCACCAACAATTCTCGGATAAGTTTTATACAAATGAATATTCTCACCAATTGTCTTCCAAATATTTTGAAACACACCAGTCGATCCTGTAAAGTGAATACCTGCAAAATCAGGATGTTTAAAAATTACATCCCCCGCATCAGGCCCAGAAACAAACACCAAATTAATAACCCCATCTGGTAAACCAGCCTCTCTAAAAATCTCCATCAATACATTTGCAGAATAAATCTGTGTATTAGACGGTTTCCATACCACTACGTTACCCATCATCGCGACACAGGAAGGCAGATTGCCCGCAATAGCCGTAAAATTAAATGGCGTCAAAGCAAACACGAATCCCTCCAATGGTCGTTGCTCCAAGCGATTCCAAACACCTTTTCCGGACACCGGTGGTTGCTGTGCGTAGATTTCACTCATATATTGTACATTGAAGCGAAGGAAGTCGACGATTTCACAAGCCGAATCAATCTCTGCTTGATAAGGATTCTTAGACTGCCCCAACATGGTAGCAGCATTCAGTTTGTAACGATATTTACCAGCAATCAAATCCGCCGCTTTCAGGAATATCGCTGCCCTATCTTCCCATGCCAAGTTCTCCCAATAGGCTTTCGCAGATAGGGCTGCATGAATTGCATCCGTAACGTGTTGCTTGGTCCCTTCGCTATAAGTTCCCAAAACATGTTGATGATCATGAGGAGGTGTTAGTGTCACCTTCTTGTCTGTCCGAATCTCCTTTCCACCGATAAACATGGGAACTTCAATCTGTTGAGCACGAGCCTCGTCAATGGCCGCCCTTAAGAGTTTGCGCTCTTTGGTACCAACTGCGTATGTATAAACGGGTTCATTGACTGGAACCGGAACATTAAAAAAACCTTTTAACATAGTAACAATTTTTAATCAGACAATCTGATATTTAACCTTCTATTTTTTATAAAATTAAGCAAAAAGCACTGATCAATAAGCCTTAACAAGTCGACCTCAACAGATTGGAGAAAATCCGTTTAAACTTTTCCAATATCGGTTAGATCATCAAATAAAATTAAGAATGATTTACACAAAAAAAGCGATGGACGTCATCGTCCATCGCTTCTATTTAGCTATCGCACTATAGCGAAATTATTTTTTTGCAGCAGCATAACGTTCCGCAACAGCGTCCCAGTTAATAACATTGAAAATAGCTTCCAAGTATGCTGGACGCTTATTTTGATACTTCAAATAATATGCGTGCTCCCAAACATCTATTCCCAAGATAGGAGTACCTTTAACTTCCGCCACATCCATAAGCGGATTATCTTGATTTGGAGTCGAAGTTACAGCCAATTTGCCATCAGCGCCTACAATCAGCCATGACCATCCCGAACCAAAGCGTCCAGCGCCTGCTTCTTGAAGCTTTTTCTTCAATTCGTCAAATGAACCGAAAGTAGCATCGATAGCCTCCGCCAATTCACCCGTAGGTTGACCACCGGTATTAGCTCCCAATATGCTCCAAAACAAGTCGTGGTTAAAGTGTCCACCGCCATTGTTACGCACTGCTGGGCTATATTTAGAAACATTTTTCACAATGTCCTCCAATGACAAGTTTTCAGCATCGGTACCCGCTATTGCTTTATTGAGATTATCAACGTATGCTTGATGATGTCTATCATGGTGAATTTCCATGGTATCTTTATCAATATGTGGTTCTAATGCGTCTGATGCGTATGGTAACGCTTCTAATTGAAATGCCATAATATATTAAAATTTAATGTTAACTACTTTATTCGATTTATATACAAATATAACGTTTAGATCGAGGATATGTTTTTAATCTCTTCTAAGAAATAGGCAGACCTATCTTTTCTGACGAAAAAATGATGTAATCAACTGGGCGCACTCGTCCCCCAGAACACCTGACACCACTTCAGTCTTAGGATGATAGAGATGCCCATATTTCGATGAGCCTCGCTTTTCGTCCACTGTACCATACACAACTCTCGATACCTGTGTCCAATACGATGCACCTGTGCACATCACACAAGGTTCTACAGTCACATACAGTGTACAATCTTTAAGATACTTCCCGCCCAAAAAATTAGATGCCGCGGTGAAAGCTTGCATCTCCGCGTGTGCAGTGACATCATTTAAGCGCTCGGTCAGATTATATCCTTTACCAATTATCTTGCCTTGACTTACTACTATTGCACCTATCGGTACCTCATCTTCTTCATATGCACGCTTTGCTAGATCTAAGGCAGCTCGCATAAAAATCTCATCCGGATTAGACTGGCCTCTCCCCTCTTCAAAATTGAAATATCTCATTGCCCAAAATTAACAAAGTCTAGCACCATTCGGCAATTTTCTATTTACAGAAGTCAAAATAATATCGCCATTCTCATCCGCAAACCCGGTTACCAAACATTCAGACATAAAGTTCGCAATCTGCTTTCGGGGAAAATTCACCACAGCCACCACTTGCATCCCTATTAACTCCTCCTTTGAATAATGTACAGTAATCTGTGCACTCGACTTCCGAACACCAATGTCGATTCCAAAATCTACCGTCAATTGATAAGCAGGTTTTCTAGCTTTTGGAAAATCCTCAGCAGATAATATTGTGCCAACCCTTAGGTCGACCTTTTCAAAATCTGACCAATTTATTTCCTCCATTATAATCTATTACTAGCCAAGTCAGTCAACTCCTTACCCAGTGTAAATACAACGTAATCCACATTTCGTCTAAGTCGCTTGGCGAGTCGCTCTATAAGCTCTGCTTCCATCCCAGCTTTGTACATCAGGTCTTCATCACTCAAACTATTGTATTTTCTTCTTAACTTTACCTTCAGGATTTCCCATTCGGAATCGCTTATTTTAATGTTTGCCATTTTTTGGTTTAAATTTTGTACACAACTGGAAAAGTAATAAAAATTAAAATTATAACAAAAAATACATTATTTATGAAAAAGTTTCTACTCAGCTTAGCCGCATCTCTAATGCTAATCGCTTCGGCACATGCACAGTTAATCCCTAGCCTTAAATTTGGGGTAAAAGGCGCTTTGAATTTTACCAACCTAAAATCAGATGGAAAATGGTTAAATTCCGATACTAAAACAGGATATCAAGCAGGTTTATGGGCTAGAATTGGTGCAGCAGGATTCCATGTACAACCGGAAGCATATTTTACAGGAAAAAAAATAAAAGGAAGTTATGAAAAAGCAGATGGAGGTGTGGAAAACGGGACTTTTGATTTCACAACAATAGACGTTCCAATCTTATTAGGAACAAGAGTAGGTGTAGGTCCGATAGGTGTGCGTTTCCAGGCAGGTCCAGTATTTGCGTTCAAAGTTAGCGAAGGAGGCTCCTTGAGCAAATACACAGATTTCGAGAACTACAAAAAAGCATCTACAGGTATCATTGGAGGTGTAGGTGCAGATATTAGTAAATTCACGGTAGACCTTCGTTATGAACATGGTCTTTCTAACTTGAGCGACAATAAAGACCGCTCTCAAAAAGTCAAAATGTGGTCAATTGGAGTTGGCTATAATTTTTTATAGTCTAACGACAATTTCGGTATAAAAAACACCAGCAAAAGCCCAGTTAACTGGGCTTTTGCCGTTTACAACCTTAGAACAATTCTAAATTAGTACTTTTTACACTCTTACTTACATTTTTATGACGCAAATGGATAGTTTTGCGTATTAATAATAAAATACAAGGATAATGAGCAATTCAAAGCCAGTTTTAAGTTCTTCGTTGGGGAAGAAACTAATCATGAGCTTAACAGGACTTTTCTTATGTACTTTTTTGATCGTTCACTTGGTCGGAAACTTACAACTGTTTAAGAATGATGAAGGTCTAGCGTTTAACCAATACGCGTACACCATGACCCATTTTGCACCTATTAAAGTAGTTTCCTACTTACTTTACGCTTCTATTATTGTCCACGCTATTTATGCACTTATTTTGACATTAAAAAATAGAGCTGCACGCCCTATCGCTTATGCCAAATATGACGGAGCAGCAAACAGCGCGTGGAATTCCAGAAACATGGGTATATTAGGTACTGTATTGTTAGTCTTCATTGCTACGCACATGGCTAACTTTTGGTGGAAATACCACAATGATCAAACCCCTTACATCGAGTACAAAACAGATTTGGCAACTAATGTAACAACTACTAGAGTACTAGAGCAAGCTGAGTTCAGTGATTTTAGAGTAGAAGTAAAAGACGGCATCCAGACCATCCAAGCGCGTGACTTGTATAAGCAAGTCGACTATGCATTTCAAAATGTCTGGTTGGTATTATTATATGTCGTAGCTATGGCAGCGTTGTCATTCCATTTAATTCATGGATTTCAATCTGCATTTCAGACAGTCGGTTTCAATCACAGAAGATACATTTCTACTGTTCGTTTCCTAGGAGTCTGGATATTTGGGGTACTTATCCCTATTGGCTTTGCAGCGATGCCTTTATACTTTTACTTTGCTAAATAAACTATTTTAAGATACGAGCGAAAGCAATATCTATCAAAATAAAATAAAGAGATATGTTAGATTCAAAAGTACCAGCGGGTCCATTAGCCCAAAAGTGGTCAAATCATAAATTCAATCTTAAGTTAGTCAACCCTGCTAACAAGCGTAAATTTACCATTATCATTGTCGGTACTGGCTTGGCGGGTGCGTCGGCAGCCGCTTCATTAGCCGAATTGGGATACAATGTAAAAGCATTCTGCTATCAAGATTCACCTCGTCGCGCACACTCTATTGCCGCGCAAGGAGGTATCAATGCAGCCAAAAATTATCAAAATGACGGTGACTCTGTATACCGTTTATTCTACGATACCATCAAAGGTGGTGACTACCGTGCCCGTGAAGCCAATGTATATCGCCTCGCTGAAGTATCTGTAAATATCATCGACCAATGTGTTGCTCAAGGAGTACCTTTTGCGCGCGAATACGGAGGTTTATTGGACAACCGCTCATTCGGTGGAGCCCAGGTATCCCGTACCTTCTATGCACGTGGACAGACTGGACAACAACTTCTATTAGGAGCTTATTCTGCACTTAACCGTCAAATCAAAAAAGGTAAAGTAGAGATGTTCAATCGTCACGAAATGCTTGACGTTGTCAAAATAGATGGTCATGCAAAAGGGATTATCACACGTGACTTGGTAACAGGAGCAATTGAATCCCATGCAGGACATGCAGTCTTATTATGTACTGGTGGATACGGGAACGTATTTTTCCTATCAACAAATGCAATGGGATGTAATGTAACCGCGGCATGGAGAGCACACAAGCGTGGCGCATTCTTTGCAAATCCTTGCTACACACAGATCCACCCTACCTGTATCCCTGTCACAGGTGACCATCAGTCAAAACTGACTTTGATGTCCGAGTCTCTTCGTAATGATGGCAGAGTATGGGTACCTAAAACACAAGAGCTTTCTGCTAGATTACGTAAAGGCGAACTAAAAGCATCTGATATCAAAGAAGAAGACAGAGATTACTTCTTGGAAAGAAAATATCCTTCATTTGGTAATTTAGTACCACGTGACGTAGCTTCCCGAAATGCCAAAGAAGCGGTCGATGACGGCCGTGGAGTAGGTAAATCAGGAGTTGCCGTATATTTGGATTTTGCTGATGCAATCAACCGTCTTGGAGAAGATACTGTACGTGCTAAATACGGAAACTTATTTGACATGTATTATCAAATTACAGATGAAAATCCATACAAGCAGCCTATGCGTATCTACCCTGCTGTACACTATACTATGGGAGGTGTATGGGTAGACTACAACCTAATGACGACTATTCCAGGCCTATACGCACTAGGAGAATGTAATTTCTCTGACCACGGGGCTAATCGCCTTGGAGCATCAGCATTGATGCAGGGTCTGGCTGATGGATACTTTGTAATCCCTTATACCGTTGGAGATTATTTGTCTACTTTAGGATTTGCTCCTGTAGACAACACCAACCCAGAGTTCGAGAAGGCTCGTCTAGAAGTTGAACAAAAAACAAACCAACTTCTTTCTCTTAAAGGAACCAAAACGGTAGATGATATCCACAAAGAATTAGGTAAAATTATGTGGGAATATTGTGGTATGGCCCGTACGGCAGAAGGGTTGACCAAAGCAAAAGGACTTATCCAAGAATTGAAGAAAGAATTCTGGTCAAATGTAACTGTACTGGGTGAAAACGAGGAATTAAACCTTTCTTTAGAAAAAGCTGGACGTGTAGCTGACTTTTTAGAATTGGGAGAATTGATGGTAGATGATGCTTTCAACAGGGCTGAATCATGTGGAGGCCACTTCCGTTTAGAAAGTCAGACAGAAGAAGGTGAAGCTAAACGTAATGATGAAGAATTCACCTACGTATCTGCTTGGGAATTCAACGGTGAGAACCAACCAGAAGTTCTTCATAAGGAGGAGTTAATTTTCGAAAACGTTAAATTAACACAAAGAAGTTATAAATAGTATTGCGTATAGCGCATTGAGATATACGAAATGTCTCAATACTCGATACTCAGTACTCAATACTATACAGATATGAGTGCACATATGAACTTAACGCTGAAAGTTTGGCGTCAAAAAAATGATAAACAAAGAGGTCAATTCGTAACTTATCAAGCGAATAATATCGCTGATGATATGTCCTTCTTGGAGATGCTTGACATTGTTAATGAAGAATTGACTCGTAAAGGAGAAGATCCTATTTACTTTGATCACGATTGTCGCGAAGGTATCTGCGGTATGTGTTCATTGGTGATCAATGGTCGTCCACATGGCCCTAAACAAGGCACTACCACATGTCAGTTGCACATGCGTAGCTTCCACGATGGCCAGACTATCGTTATTGAACCTTGGAGAGCAGCTGCATTTCCAGTGTTGAAGGATTTGGCAGTAGATCGTACAGCTTTCGACCGCATTCAACAAGCTGGCGGGTATGTCAATGTAAATACAGGTGGAGTACCTGATGCCAATACAATCCCAATTCCAAAAAGAATCGCTGACGAAGCATTCGAATCTGCTACATGTATAGGATGTGGTGCCTGTGTCGCAGCTTGTAAAAATGCTTCTGCAATGCTATTCGTATCCGCAAAAGTATCTCAATTTGCGCTCTTACCTCAAGGGCAGACAGAACGTTATGAACGTGCCCAAGCAATGGTAGATCAAATGGATGCTGAAGGATTTGGTAATTGTACCAACACTGGCGCTTGCGAAGCAGAATGTCCAGTAGGTATTAAATTGACAAACATCGCTCGATTGAATCGTGAATATTTAAACGCCAAAATCTTCAGACAAGAGGAAGTCCACAATTAGACATCCTTTGTTGTCAAAAATACCAAAGTCCCCATATCCTTGTATATGGGGACTTTTTTATTATATTTACTTATATAACAATATAACAAAGCACTGTGCAACTCACCACCAAAATCCGTATCCTACTTCTTATCCTCACGTTTTCATTTATGGGCACTGCCCTTACAATTCACTTAACCATTACGGATAAAGACATGTTAAGATTGGACAAAGAGGAGCTCATGTCCAATATACACAAGAAGGAAAGCATGATCGAAGATCTATTTGCAGATTCGACGATTATGAAGACTTTTAAAAACATTGAGCAATTTCCCATTCAGTCGTCGGAAATACTGGAAAAATTTTCGGATGAGCAGCGCATACTTTTATACCTCTTCAAAGACGGGAAGCCCATACTGTGGAGCACAGATGTATATGTACCCGTTACAGATGCAGGCTTAAAACCCACTACAACATATATCCTTGAAAGCAATAGATCTTTTATCGCCCGACAAAAAAAAGTAGGAGACATCAATGTTCTAGCGCTTATCCTTGTCAAAAGATTTTTTAATAGCAACAACGAATATCTTAAAAACACGTTTGCTAAAGACCTTATCGGCAACAATAATCTGGAAATAGCAGACTATACAGATACTAGGAATATTCAAAATGTATACAGTAAAGACGGCACCTATCTTTTCTCTGTCAAATTAAAAGAAGGAAAACACGATAATATCTATATTTTTCTACAATTCATCTGTTGGGTCGCTGCCATGTTCTGCTTTATCATACTAGCACACAATATTTGTTTGAGCCTTGCAAAAAAAGGCTTTGCATGGACTTCAATAGCAATATTCGGCCTTGTACTCATCAGTATAAGAGTTATAGACCTTGAGACCAATTGGCTGGCATCTCATTCCAGCTTAGGGATATTTGACCCCAAATATTACGCTTACAATGCCATCTTTCCTCATTTATGGGCTTTGACGTTGACCAATTTGAGCTGTTTATGGTATCTGCTATTTATTACCTCGATACTGACCACCCTGACATTACCTGAACACACTAAAAAAGGAGTAATCCCCTACGTCATTGCGAGCACATTACTCTTCGGTATATACTTTTTTTCGAACCTCTTATTTAAGCACCTCGGCAGTTTGATAACTCACACTTCTATCGTAAGCTATGATTTTTCTAAAATTGCAGACCTAAGCCAATATAGTTGGTTGAATCTACTCAACTTGTGCTTAGCAATTTTGTCCCTCTTTCTCTATATCAACTTCGTCCTCAAATTGATGGACAAACTATTCGATGCTATTGGTGTAAAGTTGAACCTCCAACTTGCAGTTCTCATCATATCGATGATTGTATATGCCTTATTAGGTGACAATAGTATCAACAATGTTTTGTTAGGCATACTTATTCTACTCATTTTCCTCCATAAGTACGCCTTAGATCAATACAAGTTTTCGCTATATATAGTCATACTAGTTATCGCTGCTATATTTTCCTCTATAAATCACGACAAATATATGCGTTTGAAAAAGTTGGAGAATATGAAATTGGTATTGGCAAATCTTGAGGCAGAAGACGATACCAATGCCATCTCCCTATTCATGGATATTGAAAAATCAATGAAAAATGATGAGCAACTCCAACATCGCCTTCGCATTGCCACCAATCAAAATGACCCTACCGAAATCACCGAGTTCTTAAAGAAAACGTATTTCAGTGGGTATCTTTCAAAGTTTGACTTCAACGGCTATTACTATGCAAATAACCAACCATTAGAACATTACAACAATAACAAATTTGAAGAATACAGAGAAAAAGTTATTACAAACTCCATTAAAGTAACCGACAATTTCTATCGTTTAAAAAGTGAACTAGGTACACATGAGTATTTTGCTACAATCAATATCCCAATTGACAATGAAACAACTGCCAGCTTGTTCCTCAATCTTAGAAATAGATCTTTCAGCTATATTCTGCCCTATCCCGAGATATTGTCAGACAGTCGCACCACCTCTCTTCAACAAGAAGCCTTTCTCAACAATTCATTTGCGCTATATAAAGATCGACAACTAATCACACAATATGGTCAATACACCTACCCCAGCACAGATTCCAAATTCCCTAAAAGCGTAGGCACATTTTTAGAAATCGACGACCCAAGCGAATTCTTTCATCTGATGTACCGTCCAGATGAGCACACCACCCTTATTATCAGCCGTGCAAATCAAAATATCTACGAATATGTGGCTATCACCTGCTTCTTTTTTGTGCTCTTATTTGTATTCTTTAGCATTATCTATATTCTATTTTATTTAGGACAAACGGTAACCCAACGATCATTTAGAATTAAAAGCATCAAATATCACTTTCTTATTCTAAAAAATTCCATTCAATATAGTACCCGTATCCAGACTATATTTATTATATCCATAATCTTCGCCATATTGATGTCGGGCGTCCTTGCCTTCTATAATATAAATTCTAGGCTCAGCAAAGAACGTGAAAATGCGAGAATAAAATACATAGCCGAAATCTCGAGAAAGCTAGAAAACATCTTAAACACAGCCGAAGCGACTTCTGACTTCTTGCAAGCCGAAGCCTATCTCAACTTGCTATCGCAAGCGATGACGACAGATTTTTCACTATTCGGTAGAAATGGTCGGCTAATTTATTCATCACAGCCCAAAATATACGACCTAAAGCTGTTCTCCACGTTTATCAATCCCGTTGCGTATAAAAAGCTATCACTTATCAAGAAAACTGAAACCATTGAATCCGAAAACGTTGGCGAGTATGAATTTTCATCTAGTTACGCTAGTATCCGAAATAGAGATTATCAATTAGCCTATTATCTAAATGTCCCTTACTTCTCATCCAGAAAAGAAGAAAGTGCCAGCATCAACCTGCTTCTGAATACCCTGATCAATATATATACGATTATCATTATTGCATTTGGTTTCTTCGCGGTCTATATTTCCAATAAGATTACTGCTCCTTTGGTCATGATTGGCAAAAAGCTATCACAAACAAATGTAGGGAAACAAAATGAACCTCTTTTTTGGCAACGGAACGATGAAGTTGGAACCTTGATAAAAGAATACAACTTTATGCTAATCAAGCTAGAAGAAAATTCAAAAAAACTAATGGGTGTAGAACGAGAAGCTGCATGGAGAGAAATGGCTAAACAGATAGCCCACGAAATCAAAAATCCGCTAACCCCCATGAAGTTAGGCATTCAGCAATTAGGAAGATCATTTAGAGAAGGTGACCCTCGATTCGAAGAACGATTTAATAGAATATCTATCTCATTTATTGAACAGATAGATAGTTTATCTCATATTGCCAGTGAATTCTCTGCCTTCGCTAAATTGCCAGACACCCATTTGGAAAAGGTCAACATCGTTGAAGAGATTAATAAATCAACTGCGGTATATACCAACAATCCCCAAGCCAGTATCATAATTACAAATCACACTGACCTACAACCGATATATGTACTCGGAGATAAGGATCAATTGTTAAGAACGTTCAACAATCTTATAAAAAATGCAATAGAAGCAGCAATTGGTCGCAAAAAGGTTAAAATCCATTTTGAAATCTCCCGTATACATCCCGACATTATAAAAATAGCGATAAATGACAACGGAAGAGGAATCTCCGATGAATCTCTCTCCAAAATTTTCGAACCTAACTTCACCACCAAGAGTTCAGGTACAGGTTTAGGCTTAGCTTTTGCCAAGCAGACAATTGAAGGTATGAGAGGATCTATTACCTTTAAAACAGAAGCTGGAAAAGGCACCACATTTACTATCCTAATTCCGATGTACGATAGCGCACTAAAAGAAATAGAATAACAAAAGAAGGTCTGGAAAAAATTCCAGACCTTCTTTTGTTATACTTATGAGCGAAAAAACTATTTTAAGATAATACTCGATCTACCCATGATAGCATTGTCCGCATACAAAAGCACGGTATAGGCACCTTTGCCAAAATTATTTGGCTCTTGCCAGAAAAATTTATATTCCTCTCCATTATTCGTAAAGTTGATACTTTCCTTAAATGTATATTGAAGTTTCTCTCCGTGTACAAAAAATATATCCGTAGATTCAGCAATCAAATCTCCATCAGGATTGATAATTCGGACGAAGATATCTTTTGCACCAAGCTTAGCTAAAGGATTATCTGCAATAGTAAAGTTAATTTCTAGCTTATCCACCCGCTTAGCCCTAGTTTCAACCTCCAAACGTCCCTTTCTCTTTTCTTGAAGACCATTGATGATAATATTCGAAACTTTTATAGCAGATGCTGTAGCTACTTTATCTTTAAGGAGTGCATTATTGTCTGTCAATCCCTCAATCTTACTTTCCCGCTCATCTACTTTGCTATTTAACAATTCATTCTCTTTGCGAAGCATCTCATTCTTAACCCTTAAATCTCCGAGATCAGTCTTCAGACCGGATACGTCCACCTTCAATGATGCTACAATCTTTCGAGCTTGATTGATTTGTTCGGTAGTCAATGTGCTCATTTCTAATTCCTTTCGAAGATCCTCGATTATCTTCCGAGCTTGAACTTCCGATTTCATCATGCTCTCACTCAGCTTTAGGTTCTCTTCGTTCAAATTATCAAGTTCAGCTTCTATCCGATCAATCTCAATCTGCAAATTTTCCTTTTGGACAGTCAACGTATATATCTTTTCGCCCGAAGAGTTGAATTTGATATAAAAATATATATTGGTTGCTAACAATGCAGCTATAGCAATTACAAAAAAATAAATCTTTGAACTATCTCTTTTCTTAAATCTCTCTTGCTCTATTTCTCTAACTTCATCTACCATTTCAATGTTGATTACTTTCCAATTTACCGCTATTTCCCATAGGTATGTCTTTATCGAGGATGTTACAGCAAAAAATGTTCCAATATTCGAATCATCTATTTAAAGCTTACCCAACAATTTTTCCAACGAATCAGAAATAAAAAACACAACAGCCACAAACATCAAAAAAGCCGTAAGATATAACTTACGGCAATATATGATTAAAACTCGCTATACCTAACGTACAGATTTCGTAAAGTTAAAAACCAAATAACCTGTACCACTTTCCACATCGATTGGCATACGCATGACTAATTTATTACCATCTGAGAAAGAGAGGTCCAATCTGTAACCACTTGTAACATTCCGAGCTTTGTCTCCTGAATAAATCTTCTTAAATTGAAATTGAGGCTGGCCACCAGTTTTGCCCGGATTGAAGATAGACCACACAATGTTTCGTACTGCACCTTTTGCGCACAATGTGCCATCAGCTGTAAACTCGATTGTTCCTTTTCCATTTGACGGCAATGTCCACACACTTCCTTCAAAACATTCGGCCGGTGCTTCTTCAAAAACAGTCTTAATAGTATATGCAGCCGGAATATTTTCTCGATCGATACTATTCAAAATCCAGCTACCTTTGACTCCACTTTTCCACTGAGAGGCACTCGGCCCGTCATTTACTTCGGTATTGGACGAATTCGAGCTGCCCACCGAAGATGTAGTCTTCTTTTGAGCGCCACAAGATGAAAATAGGATAACGGCTGATAAAATAGCCACGGAGGTTAGAATATGTTTGCGCATTGTTTAAGAATTATGTTAATCAATCTTTGTATTTTTGCAAATATACAAATACAAAATCATGAACGAACAATCCAAAAATCATACCATAAGCAAAGTAATTGCAAAAATACTCTTACGATTGTTCGTAATTATCTTGGCCTTAGCATTTATCCCATTATTATCAGACAATAAGACGCAGTTCCAAAATACGTATTTATATTTTGAAAACAAGTGGGTACTGATTTTTCCACTGTTTCTTTTCGTCATATTTGTCACTTTACTATTCACTATGCTGAAAAACAAGTACACAAAGACTGAGGTGAATTGGTTATTTTCACTTTCCACCATCATGCTCAGCATTTATCTTTTAATGTTGTACAGCAGGATTTATCCCATCTTTGCTAGCTAATATTTATCCAAGATATGTTTTTATCTTTACCCAATTCGTTCAAGTAAGCGCTAGAATACAGACGTCAATGGATATCAAAAAAATTCAGACTGTTTTCAAAAACATACTCAAGTTAGTCATCACCACAGGAGCACTGTATTGGGTGTTCAAGAAAGTTGAAATAAGAGACCTCTTAGAGGCAATCTCGAACAGCAATCCTTGGTTTCTTTTACTCGCACTTTTAGCCTTTTTGATTTCCATCCTTATTTCCGCTTCAAGACTATTAAGCTTCCTAAAGGCAATAGGATTAGAAGTGAGCGAAAAG
This sequence comes from Sphingobacteriaceae bacterium DW12, assembly GCA_000783305.1. Taxonomy (GTDB): domain Bacteria; phylum Bacteroidota; class Bacteroidia; order Sphingobacteriales; family Sphingobacteriaceae; genus Sphingobacterium. Next base: position 64,346 of record JROE01000004.1, read on the forward strand.
TATAATTTGAAGCTTTACCAATTGGGCATGTTCTATAATCTTTTTCTACCAGGAGGCATCGGTGGTGACGGTTATAAAATCTATTTTTTACGAAAAAAATTCAATATCAAGGGACGTAGACTACTTGGAGCTCTTTTTTTTGACCGCTTAAGCGGCCTATGGGCACTTGGCTTAATTACCTCCGCTCTAGTGGTCTGTATGCCACAACTTAAAATCCCCAATGCACTCACGATATCCGCTTTTCTTCTGAGCACGCTGATATACTATTTCGTTATTACGAAATTCTTTCCTCATTTTACAAAAAGTTTTCCAATCACACATATCAAGGCTATCGGTGTCCAGTCTATGCAAGTTATCTCTGCGATTCTAATTCTATATGCATTGGGCTTTCAAGGGAAATTCTCACCATACCTTTTCTTATTCCTAGCTTCATCTCTCGTTGCTATCATCCCTTTTTCTGTAGGGGGTCTAGGTATGCGTGAAATAGTTTATATGTGGGGAGCGAAAATATTTTATCTAGATGCACATTTAGCCGTATTGATTAGCTTGCTATTTTATATTATATCGGCTCTAGTATCCTTGACAGGAGCCTATTATACATTCGACCCAAAAGGGTTGGGAGAAGAGAAGCTTCCATCGGCCGAAGAAGTAGAACGTAGTAGAACCGAGATTACAAATTCCGAATAGTAGTCCGCATTCAAAATACAGTATTAAAAACAATTTAACATGGCAAATATTATTATAACAGGCGCAAGTAGCGGCATAGGATTTGAAGCAGTCTTAGACCTTACGGCAAATAAAGAGAACAATGTAATTGCAATCGCAAGATCGGCTGATAAACTCAGAAAGCTTCATGAAATTGCGTCATCATTAAATCATGACGGCGGTAAGCTATACCCTGCACAGTTCGACATCGTCTATGATAACTATACTGATTCGCTCATACCTTTCATTCAATCCAAGTTTAAGGAAGTAGACATCCTCGTCAACAACGCTGGTCAACTCATTAATAGACCATTTTTAGAAACTACTACCGAAGATTTTGCAACGATGTTACAGGCCAATTTATTAGGCCATGTAAACATGATCAAGCATATCGTTCCTCTCCTCAAAAATGGAGGTCACATTGTGAATGTAAGCAGTATGGGTGGTTTTCAGGGTGCCTCAAAATTCCCAGGCTTATCGGCATACTCCGCTAGTAAAGGTGCTTTAGCGACCCTTACAGAATGCTTAGCTGAGGAATTGAAAGAAAAAGGCATTAAAGTCAATTGCCTCGCATTGGGTTCTTCCCAAACAGAGATGTTCGAAACAGCCTTTCCGGGAGTAGAAGCTGGTACCCTCGCCTTTGAAATGGGACGATATCTTGCTGAGTTTGCGCAAAATGGCCATAAGTACTACAATGGAAAAATTCTTCCCGTATCAAATACAACTCCTTAATATAATAAACACCTCCAGCGCAATACTGGAGGTGTCTGTAGCAATAATAATCAATATCCTTAAAATTGTGAAATAGCTACAAGGTTACCCTATCCAACCAAGTTTTTAAATCTCGAAGGACCTCTTCACTCATCGTTTCCTCCAAAAAACCATATTCATTTACCAACCCTGTTTGAGCATGTTGAAACAAATGGTTAAGATCAGGATAAACTTTGATGAAGTCCAAACGATTCTTCTTCTTTTCCGAGATTCGATAGATTGCATTCAGATTTGCCTCAGCAGGGACCTGCAAATCCTTGCCCCCATACACTGCAAATATTGGACAATTCACACGATTTAAATAAACCCCAGGTTCGAATCGGAAAAATGATCTAAACCAAGGACTGGTCAGTTCATCCACCTGTTTACTATTGTTCAAAATTCCCATTAGTGTCTTTTTCACTTCTCCATCATTGCGACTACTCTTCGCAATGGCATAAATCTTTCGATTTAGATCACGAGCTTTTATCAATGCTTTCTCGCTCATGCCCGAAGCCTTTCCAAATGCAGCATTTTGAAGCAACATTAATGAGTCTATCGCTATAGTAGGCCCCGCCAATAATCCAATGAATGCAATTTTTGAGTCTTCCGCAGCCAGCATGGGAGCTATCATCCCTCCTTCACTGTGCCCGATGACACCAATCTTAGCGGGATTGATTGCTGGATGCCCGGTTAAAAAAGCAACACCCGCAGCTGCATCAGCAGCGAAGTCTGCAGTCGTCCCTAGCGAAAAATCACCAGTAGACTCACCAACACCCCGATCATCATAACGTAATACAGCATAGCCATTCTTTGTCAGATAATCAGCTATTAACTTAAAAGGTTTGTGACCAAAGAGCTCTTCATCCCTATTTTGAGGACCACTTCCCGTCACCAACAATATTGCAGGAAAACCATTGCCAGTCGCTGGCATAGTAAGGGTTCCCGCAAGGGTCAAATCAGCCCTTTTATTAAAAAATGAAACCTCTACTTCACGATAAATAGGTACACCTTCAGGCTCTTGGGGTCGTTTGATTATTGTAATAGAATCCAGAGTCTTTGTCAAACTCAAGTTGAAAGTACCGCCCCCTTGTCTAAACTCTCCCTTTATTGTATCCCCCTCTACTCTTCCTTCATACTCCAATCCCGCGGTGCTCATTTTCAATCTGAGAACATCCCCATTCAACTTCACCTCACTCAAAGGTAATCCAATCGCTCCCTGCTTTGGGCTATCCATAGTCCCTGCATATCCTGTGTTATCCTGATGAATATGAAAGACAAGTGGAATCCTCTGTCCAGGAGTCTGTAACTCCCCTTTCCAAGTCCCTGTAATGCTTTGTCCGCACGCAACATTTAGAATCGAAAGTAAAAAAATAGCATATAAATACTTCATAATACCCATTAGAAATAAGGAAAATAAAATTGTACAATCAAATCCAAGACCAAGAAAATAATCACAATCGCTCCGTTGATAAGAATTTTCCTATTATTCATTGCAACTTTCATTCCTTGAATCAATATATAGAAATAATAGATTAAGACAAACAGCGAAAGCAAACCCACGAAAACAGCTAAAAAAATATCCGATTTAGGAACGGTTTCCAATTGCACATCCCCATTTGCCACGGCCTCAGTAATTTTTTGTGTCGTAGCCTTAGACTTGTCCAACATAACAAGTACCGAAGTGAAATAAATCACTATCCTAGCAATCAGAACTGTATTGAGGACATCAATAAACCTAGTTTTTGTGTAAATAAGCTTAGCAAACAAATACAGTACAATCGTTGGCAATACCGTATTTACCAAATTGTTGACAAAAGGCCTATACAACGGACCACCATCTCCAAACCGTATGTTAATAAAACCGTTATATTTAATATCATAAAAATAGGCAAACAAGCTTCCCAATATATAGAACAGGAGTCCGACAATTAACAATGTCCGTTCTGAAAAATCATCGAATGGTTTTAAAAATATCTTACTGACCTTCATGTGTCTTTATAGATTTTAAAAATTCATTAACAATCGCCTTAAGCTCCTCTGGACGCTGTGTTCCTATCAGGATTTGTCGTCCGCTCCTTAAAGTAATTTTAAGACCGTATTTACCCTTCGTTGTATACGCTACTCCCGCTGATGAAATCCTCATCCCCCAACCTCCATAATCAAAAATAGAATACTTCACGACTTTACAATCCACTATTTCTTCCCATCTATAGATTTTGTTCCATAAAAATGGCTTAAAGTCTGCCTTTACTCCGTCATTTGTAATTTCAGTTCTCAGTCGGACCATAAGGAAGAACAAGATTAAAACTAACCAAATATAAAAAGGTATATAAGTCACGATTTCCAAAACCATAGTACCCCAACCTTCGGAAAAGGACATTGATACTCCAGCCCTATAAATCGGAATGACAAGAGCCAGCAGTGATAACCATAGCCACCATTGCGAAAAAGACTGCACTTCTTTAAACTTACTGTTCATAACCTAAATTTTTAATTTTTTGAATCAAATCATCTAACATATTACGTACAGTAGGATAACTCTTCCCTAAGTCTCTAGCCATGTCTTTCAAACTACCCGAATTATAAAGAAACCCCAAAACAAACTCCTGCTCCTCGACAGTGAGCTGCATTAGAATTGGAAGAGAAAATTTGCCTACAACTTCTGTTTCGCACACATCGCAGACAAGTTTGGACACCTTAAGTTTAGCATCACAACTGGGACAAGTAGCGGGTATTTTTTTCATCTGTATTTATTTTAAATTTTAGAAGCGCGAAGCTATTATCATTCGTTTATTCTATATTCATAAATAAGATTTTGCAATTGTATAAATTACCCTAGCTCCAATTGATAGCCTAACTATCATTTTTCGAACAAAGCGCATGTGCAAAATCACATCAATTCAAAAATTCATTTTATTTACACAAACCTAAATAAAATTAAACACATAATGAATAATTTAAAAAAAATAATTACTTTACATCACAACAAACTGAATATTAAAGCAATTAAGCTCATCTAGTATGTTGCTTATTGTGGAAATGACAACAAAGCACAATATCTGTATAAAGAAAAATGTATTTTAGATAGGATAGCCCACCTTAATAGGTAATGCATTATTATTGCATATAAAAGCAAGTTTATCTAAGTTTGCACCTTAAAACAGACTAAGCATATGAGAAAAATTATTGGTTATATCCTTACCCCCATATTCTATCTATTCTTTTTTATCGAACTGATTATTTTCCATCCGATTCAATGGCTATGTCTGAAACTGGGTGGGTACAGCGCTCATAAACGCAGTGTAGACCTCTTGAACTTCACCCTATTTAGCGATAATTATCTACTCTTCAATTCGGTCAAGTTCATCAACGAACAGCATATCCCAACAGGTCACCCCTTAATTTTTGTTGCCAACCACCAGAGCCAATTCGACATTCCTCCTATGATTTATTTTCTACGGAAGTACCATGCTAAATTTATTTCTAAAATTGAATTGGCAACAGCTAATATTCCAAGTATCTCTTTTAATCTAAAATATGGAGGAGCCGCAAACATTGACCGGAGAGATTCGAAACAATCCATTGGAGAGATTTTAAAATTAGCCAATAACATGAAGACAAAAAACTGGTCCGTCTTTATATTTCCAGAAGGAACTCGTACAAAAAATGGAAAGATGAAAGAGTTTGCAATAGGGGGAATAGCGACCATTTTAAAGAAAAATCCTTCAGCTCTCGTTGTACCAATAGCAATTAATGGTTCTTATGAAATGGTAAAATATGGAATGTTCCCCTTGAATCCATTCACGAAGATGTCATGGGAAGTTTTACAGCCCATAGACCCAACAGGGAAATCCACAGAAGAGGTTGTTAAAGAAGCCGAAATGGCTATCCGCGCAAAGGTAAGGGGAAGTTAGTCTCCCTTTATTTTACAATTCGTCCTTTCCAGTCGTATTTTCCAATATTTCCCGCTATCCCAATATAGACCAGATAGATGATATGCCCGATTGTCAATAGAGGAAGATATTTCAACAAATTAGTCCGTTCAGCAAATTCACAGAGCGGTCGCATAAAATATAATTCAACTAAAAACTTGACCATGATAACACCAAAGATCAGCGTCCCCAAGGTTGTCGGGTAGAACAAAGCCAATATCCCACTCAACAACATTGCTAGATTGAAAAGCCAGATACTGACTCCCAGCACGATTACACTCTTATTTTTATATTTAGTACTCTTAGATGCCCAACGTTTTCGTTGGCTAATAAAAGCAAATAAATTAGGCTTGGCATCCGTATAGACTATTGCAGACCTCGACTTACAAAAACCGATTTTGTCAGCATACTTCTCAGCCACCTTATGGAGCAATAGTTCATCATCACCAGATGCAAGATCGTCAATACCTTTAAATCCCTCCATTTCAAAAAAGACATCCCTTCTATATGCAAGATTAGCTCCGTTACAAGTTGTCGGATGTCCATTTCCGATACCTGCCGCACCTAGACCAATCAAATATAGAAATTCAAGTGTTTGTGCCTCCTCAAACATATTCAATTCTTCAGAATAGATAACCGGCGACGAGACCATATAACAACCATGTTTCTCGAAATAGCTAACCACGCTTGACAACCACTGTTTTCCCATTCGACAATCCGCATCCGTAGTCACAATAATCTCTCCTTGCGCAATCTCTATTGCTTTTGAAATAGCCTTCTTCTTATAAGAATTAAGTTTATCACGTTCATTCATCTGCAGGAGCTTAACCCCTTTGAATCCGTAAGTCTTAACAATCTCTGCAGTACCATCTGTAGAATGATCATCTACGATGATAATTTCCAAAAGCTCCTTCGGAAAGTCTTGGTTCAACAACGCATTGATTGTCCGTTCGATTACACCCTCCTCATTACGAGCAGCAATTAATACCGACACCGAAGTTGAGGGAGCATTCTGCACTTGAAACGGAGGTATCGAAAGCCAACCATGTCGCATGTAAAGCACCAATGCTACATACACCATGGTCATAATAATGAGAAAGAGACTAAGACTTGTTATCACTTAAATAATTAACTTTTACTGCAAAAAAGGATCCCAATATAGCTGGCAATATTAGATTCACAAACCAAATACACGATACAATGGCCATGACCGCGATTTCCTGACTGGTAATATAACCATATAAGTTACTCGCCACAAAACTTCTGACACTAAAGTCGAATAAGTCAAGCGAAGGTACGGCAGATTGCACAAAAAACAAGATAAAAATCATCAATACCATAGATACAAATGGTAAGTCTGGTAATATGACCTCCATTAATATGATATATTGCGAAGTAAAGATGACAAATCGACACAAGGAAATTCCCAGAATTACACTGAGCTCCCTCTTATCATAATCCTCAAGTACAGAAAAGAAAGATTGAATTTTCCGGAATATGCGAATACGTTTTACAAGTCTATCTACCCAATGTACATTGAAGAAAACCACCAAGAATGCAAGCGCATAGAGCAGAGCTATCACCCAGACCAATATCTTGATTTCGATCGATACGAGAAGAAATTTTGCTACGAACCATGCGATACTTAGCGCTCCAAATATGCTGGTCAATACCAATTGAGCAAAATGCCCCACTCCCATTGCAACGGCTCCTGAGGCCCGCTTTTCAGGAGATAAATACATGACCCGCCCCCCATACTCTCCTATTCTATTCGGTGTAAATATCGCCCATGTAAGCCCACAAAATACGCCCTCAATTGCTCGCCACCAACTAATTCTTTCAATGCGCCTACTGATGAATTTCCATTTTGCAACTTCCAAAAACCAGTTACAAAACATCAAAACGATTACAGTAATCAATACGGACAAGATAAGGTCCTTGTCAAGGTCATTCAACAAAGATTTGAATTCTTTAAGGTTATCTTGATTATTGACTTTGAAATAAATATACCATCCCGCTAATAGCAAGACCGCAATTTTAATACATAGATTGAGATATTTTCTTGTTTTGTTTGTCAAGACACTATTTTATCAAGGTCACAATTTTACTAATTTTTAGTGACATAGCTTGAAGTTAATTCACAAAAGAAAGTGTAATATTGTATCCACATGCAAAAGGAAGCAGCAAAAGAGCGTATTATTTTAGGCATTGACCCTGGCACCGTCGTAATGGGGTATGGACTAGTCAAAGAAACGGGAAAGAAAATTTCTTTAATCTCCCTTGGTGTTATAAAAATGGGGCATCTAGATGATCACGCCTTGAAGTTACAACGCATCTTTAAAAAAACATCGGCACTTATCCAAGAATACAAACCAGACTGTGTCGCTTTGGAAGCACCCTTCTATGGTAAAAATATCCAAGTTATGCTCAAACTTGGTCGTGCTCAAGGGGTTGCAATGGCTGCAGCACTCAACCACGATATTCCCATATTTGAATATTCTCCAAGAAAGATAAAACAATCTGTAACCGGAAATGGGAATGCCACAAAAGAGCAAGTGGCGGCTATGCTTAAAACGTTATTATCATTCAAAGAGACACCGGAGTTCCTGGACGCTACAGATGGACTTGCAGTAGCCGTATGCCATTCTTTTCAACAAAACACGACCTCAGGCCTATCCAAATCATACAGTGGCTGGGAAGCCTTTGCCAAAGAGAATCAAAATCGAGTAAAATAGCTACAGCTGCATTTGTCGAATCACATTTTTCACATTCAACTCAATAATGTCTGTCATAGTTTTGCATTTCAGATATCGGGCGTCCGAATGAAAAGCCGCATACCCTTCCCGTAACTGGACAATATTCGCAATAGAAGACAATTGCTGCGTTTGGGATGCATCTCTTAAATCAGCAATACGATGACGTTCACTTCGCACGCGATGAACTAAAGAAGACCGCTCCTCTTGTTGATATTGAGATACCGTTCGATCATTCAAGTATTCCATGCATACTTTGACATATGGATAATTTTCTTTGAAAAACTGTGGCATATACACCTTTGGATTACCTTCGTAAAATTGCTGATCGAAATCTATCGCCCTAATCCTAAATTGAAAATCATCAAAGTCAGGTGTGATTTGCATAACAAAATTATATGCTCTCATATCACCTAACAATGTAATTATACATCGCTCATTGAACTTCACAAATTCCTTTGCAATCCTCGTCATATTATAATCAGGAGAAAACATTCTATCCTTACTAAAGACATCACCCGGAATCCCGACAATATGTTCTTCTATTAATGTATCCTGATCAACCAAATAATTGACTTGGTTAGGTGACAGTATTTCCTCCAGTTCTAAACCATATATACGAGACGCATCTGCTTGTTTGACATAAAAATAATCGTAAACGTCATTCAACCGATTGACGATACGAATACGAAACGGTCTGGTATTACCAAATGCACAATACTCAATCCTATCAATGTATTTATGCTGCACTATACGGGTATTACCAGAAGCTTTCAGTTCTGCATAAACAATTTTTAACCCCTCATACAACTGATCCTGCAAATAGGGCAGATACAAAGGGGTCTCCCAAAAAGTATCGTTCCCATTTTTATCTAACACAGGAATTGTTTCACTAAATGACAATAAATCTCGATAAGCTATAGGCAATTTGGCATCTCGCTGATACACTTTGAGATATTTATTCAATCCCGAACCCACAGGAAATATAGGCTTCTTTCTAGATATCTTCACATCATCAAATTCCATATCTATTTTTTTAAGATGAAACAATCATCGGCGTATTGTCTTAATCTGTAAGTCATATGTATCTTGATTTCATCTATATGTAATCACTTTGTAATCGCCATTTGGCGGATCGGTTTACTTTGCAATGGTCATCAGCCAGTCGTTCGGTGGTGATGATTCTATAAACTTAGAAAAAATGCTTTGTATTCCCCAGTCACTATTCGAAAATAATTATTCTGCCACATTTGCCTTACAATCCGTTAGTCAGAATAGTTCCTAATATTCGTTCCATACCCACCATCCCTGCAAACGCATGGAGCACAGTTATTCCCGTCCACCACAAGATTACGCTATAACATACTCGGCCAGAATAAAAAAAAGCAATCCTATAATTTTCACAAGTTAAAGATATATTAATTATGAAATTAATACCACAATAACCAAAAAACTTACTATTTTTGTAAAATTGTCAAGAATATCAAATTGAATTATAGAAAGATAAATTATAGATAACGAACAAACTCATCTATAGTGCTAACCAAAAACATAAACCAAGATATTTTTGAATGAAAGGATATACATTTTGAAAGAAAACTGATATTCTGCGCAAGCAGTTATTCATTCATAATATCAATAGCGTCATAATAAAAGCATTATTTTAAAAACAAAATATAGGATTTATGGAAATTAATTATTCCAACTACGACTTAGATTCATTAGACATTCAAATTTTGTCTATTTTGATGGAAGATGCTTCAATCCCCTATACCGAAATTGCTAAAAAATTAATTGTTTCAGGTGGTACCATTCACGTTCGAATGAAGAAGATGGAGGAATTAGGTATTATTCGCGGCTCCAATTTGATTATCAATCCGCAGAAAGTAGGGTTTGATATTACTGCATTTCTCGGGATTTACCTTGATAAAGGATCCCAATATGCAGATGCTGTTGAACAGTTAAAGAAAATCAAAGAAGTTGTAGAATTACACTATTGCACAGGGCAGTACAGTATATTTGCAAAAATTATCTGTAGAGATACCGGACATTTGAGAAAAGTCCTGAATGAAGATATACAATCTGTAAAAGGTATACAACGAACGGAAACGATTATCTCTCTAGAAGAAAGTATCAAAAGACAAATCAGCTTGATTTAAGCACATTCCATATCAAAGCGGCCATTGCATATGCAATAGCCGCTTTGATATTATCGAATAATCTCACTCAACATCCTTATATAGAGAGTAATACCTTCTTTAATCTCATCTAGATAAATGTATTCATCCGCCATATGGGAACGTGCGGAATCTCCAGGGCCCAGCTTTAAAGATGGGATATTGAGCAGGGCCTGATCACTCATTGTCGGAGACCCGTATGTTTCTCTGCCTAGACTTACACCTGCTTTCACAATAGCGTGTTCCAAGGATATCGACGATGACGTCAAACGAGTCGATCGTGCGCGCACCGAGCTCTCAACCTGCTCTTGAATGATCGATAGCGTCTCTTCGTTACTATAGGCATCTGTAGTACGGACATCCACCACGAATGTACATATTGCAGGTACGACATTATGTTGCGTTCCCGCAGTAATAAGAGTCACTGACATTTTAATAGGTCCCAACATCGCAGACTCCTTTGGGAAACGAAAAGTACGAAACCATTCTACATCAGCCATCGCCTTATAAATTGCATTGACCCCTTCTTCTCTAGCAGCATGTCCAGCTTCTCCATGAGCTTCACAATCCAATACCATAAGTCCTTTCTCAGCGACAGCCAAGTGCATTTGCGTTGGCTCTCCCACGATAGCAAAACTCAAATCTCCGAGCTCCGTCAATACCGATGCAATACCATCATGACCAGACACTTCCTCTTCAGCTGTAGCCGCTAGGCAAAAATTATACAACATTCCCTCTTCCGCATAAAAATGAAGAAATGTAGCAATCAATGAGACCAAACAACCTCCAGCATCATTACTTCCCAGACCATACAACTTTCCTTCCTCTTCCGTAGCCAAAAAAGGATCACGCGTATATCCCGCATTAGGCCGAACAGTATCGTGATGCGAATTAAGTAAAATTACCGGCTTCGAAGCATCAAAATGAAGATTATAACACCAAACGTTATTCCCCTTACGATAAGTTCTGACACCAAATGATTCCAAATAGGACTGAATTCGATTCGCTGTTTGATGCTCCTCCCTACTAAAAGATGGAATCTCAATCAGTTCTCGCAAAAGGCTGATACTCGCGTTCGTTAAATAATCAACCTCACTCATTATATAGGCCTCCGGCTTTGGTCGCTGAAAGTTTAATTCCTTTTATAAATGCTGAGCTGAAACCGTTATGTTCCATCTCATTTAAGCCCGCAATAGTACATCCTTTAGGGCTCGTTACCTTGTCAATTTCACTCTCAGGATGACTTTGTGTTTGCAACAAGAGATCCGCAGCGCCCTTTGCCGTCTGGATAGCCATCTTTAAGGCATCATGGGCATGGAAACCAATCTCTACACCACCCTGAGATGCCGCTCTAATACTACGTAAAAAAAATGCAATGCCACATGCACACAATGCTGTCGCCGAGGTCATCAAATCCTCGTTTATCACGACGACAGCGCCAACTGTTTCAAACAAGTGTTCCACTCGTTGCAATTGCACCTCATTTGCATCATCGGTAGCTATACAAGTCATAGACTGTCCAATAGCAATAGCTGTATTAGGCATAGCTCTCACAATTGTCATATCACTCCCCAAGACCGCTTTAACATCAAGACATGAAACCCCCGACACAACGGAAACAACCAACTGATCAGGAGTGATTGTTGACTTAAGCTCCTCCATAACCTTCTTTAATTGTTGAGGAAGTACTGCCAACACAACAACCTCGGCCCCCACTACAGCTTGTCCGTTGTTATCACTTACATCATATCCTTGAGACTTTTCCTGCTCCAAAGCGGCTAAAGACCGTCTAGTCAATGTAATTTCAGAAGCTGCATATGCGCCCGACTTAACTAAGCCCTTGGCCAATGATAGACCAATATTGCCAGTCCCAATTATTGTTATTTTACTCATGGTTATAGGTTGATTCGTTTTCTTTATTTTTGAACAAGGCAAGTTCCAAAATGCCCCTGTTGGAACAAGTGAAGATTATTCGCATTACCGATATGTACATGCTTCACACCTTTACGAATAGCATCAAATGCATTTTGCAGCTTTGGTATCATTCCCGCATGGATTATTCCCTCTTCCTTCATCATCACAAAATCTTTTGCACTGATTTGATTAACAACAGAGTTCTCGTCATTTACATCTCGCAATACTCCATTTTTCTCAAAACAATAGATTAAAGAAGTCTCATATAAATCCGATAGCGCTACAGCCAAAGAAGATGCGATTGTATCTGCATTTGTGTTCAGCAACTGACCAAGACCATTATGAGTAATTGCAGAAAAAACAGGAACGAACCCCGCCTCTAATACTTTCTTTATTGCCCCCTTGTTAATAGAGTCATGCATCATGTCACCCACGAAACCATAGTCGATATCCTTTACTGGTCTTTTCATCGTACGAATAGTATCTCCATCAGCACCACTCAGACCAAGCGCATCACATTTTAAGTTCTGCAATTTGGAAACAATTGATTTGTTTGTAAGCCCGGCATATACCATCGTCACGATGTTCAACATTTCAGCATCTGTAATCCTACGCCCTTCTACGAGCTTTGCGTCAATCCCTAACTCCGTCGCTAGTCTGGTAGCTATCTTACCCCCACCATGTACTAATATTTTCTTTCCTGACAATGCAGAGAACTTCTCCAAAAAATCGTTCAGATCTTCCTCATTATCAATGACATTTCCACCAATTTTTATAATATTTAGCGTGCTAACCCCCATAATCTCCTTATTGCTTTCTTTATTTCCCTAAATTTTCCAACATTCGTTTGATTACCACCTGTGCTGCCCAAACTCGATTTCCAGCTTCCTTGATCACTAAAGAACTAGGACCGTCCAAAATCTCAGCTGACAATTCCAAGTCGCGACGCACTGGTAGACAATGCATTACTTTAGCATTATTCGTCAATTTCAATTTCTTATTATCCATCATCCAATCCTCTTCGATCGGATATACCTTCCCATAGTCTTCATAAGAAGACCAATTTTTCACATAAACAAAATCAGCCCCATTAAGACTTTCTTCTAGGTCGGTTGAAATATGTGCACCCATAGTAAACTCTTTGGCAAGTTGATACCCCTCAGGCTGTACTACTGTAAAATCCAAAAGCCCTTCTTCTTGCGCCCTGCACATCCATTCAGCAAATGAATTAGGGACCGCCTGAGGCAACGCTTTAACATGCGGCGCCCATGTCAACACTACTTTCGGTTTGGTTTCTTTATCCCAATGTTCTATGATTGTAATCAGATCCGTTAGACTTTGCAGAGGGTGGCGTGTCGCGCTCTCTAAAGAGATCACAGGCACTTTACAATAATTCATAAATTTTGTAAACAGATCCTCACTGTAATCTTCCCTTCTGTCCTTCAACTTAGGAAATGACCGTAGTCCCAATATGTCACAATATTCGCCCATCACAGCTGCAGCCTCTCGTATATGTTCCACCGTAGTCCCGTTCATTACAACACCATCCTGAGTCTCCAAAGCCCAACCATCCTTATCCATATTCATCACCATGACATTCATCCCAAGGTTAAGAGCTGCCTTTTGCGTACTCAATCGAGTTCTCAAACTAGGGTTTAGAAATACCAATCCTAGCATTTTATGTTTTCCCAAGTTCTCATTTGCATTTGGATTTGCCTTTAAGGATAGTGCTTCCTTGACCGCTTCCAAGAGATTAGGAATATCGTCTACTGAAAAAAACTTGTTCATCGTTGTAATTTACTAAATAGCTTTTAATCTTCTGTCCAATGCCTCCAAAAACCGATCGGCATGTGCAATGGTTATATTCAATGCCGGGAGCAAGCGAATTACATTCGGTTTCGCTTCACCTGTAAAAATACGATCCTTTTCCAAAAGGTCCTTCTTCAAAGTCGAAAGCTCTTCTGGAAGGTCAATCCCAATCATTAAACCTCGACCACGTACCTCCTTTATTCTATCCATTTTTCGAAGTTCACCAATGAGATAATTTCCCACTACTTCTGCATTCCTCATCAAATTGTCCTCCTTCATTACTTCTAGCACAGCCATTGCTGCCGCACAAGCCAAATGATTTCCACCAAATGTCGTCCCCAACAAACCAAAAGAAGCCTTAAATTTCGGAGCAATGCTGATCGCGCCAACTGGAAAACCATTACCCATTCCTTTAGCCATCGTATAGATATCAGCTTCAATACCAGCGCAATCATGAGCGTAGAAAAGGCCCGTACGGCCATATCCACACTGCACCGAGTCGGCAATAAAAACGCTATTATACTGATTGCAAAGCGACCTAATTAATTTCAAAAAAGGAACAGATGCCTCTCGAATTCCACCAACACCTTGAATCCCTTCGATTATCACCGAAGAAATTTCCTCGCCGTATGATGTAAAAACTTGTTGTAAAGCCTCCTCATCATTAAAAGGTAAAAATACGACGTTCTCCGTCTCATTCACTGGTGCAACTATAGTAGCATTGTCTGTCGCAGCCACCGCAAGTGAAGTACGACCGTGAAAAGACCTCGAAAAGGCAATTATCTTTTTGCGTTTATTATAGAAAGAAGCTAGCTTCAGTGCGTTCTCGTTTGCCTCTGCACCAGAATTACAGAGAAAAAGATGATTCGCACTTTTACCGGATATTTCGCCTAACAGACTTGCAAGTTTCTTTTGGATTGGAATCTCAACCGAATTAGAATAAAAACCAATTTCCTGCAACTGGTCGTTCAATCGTCGTACGTAATGGGGATGAGTATGTCCAATGGAAATCACAGCATGACCTCCATACAAATCTAAATAAGCATTCCCTTCTGAATCCCACACTGTTGACCCTAGCGCTTTGACTATATTAATGGGATTGATGGGATAAACGTTAAATAAGTCCATTTATGATTTAAGTATAATTAGGATGTCCCCATCCAAAATGAGATACAAATATAAATAAGTAAAAACTAATTGTAGTCAATTATAAACACAAAAAAAGTCCTCTTGATGTCAAGAGGACTTTCAGTTTTATCTTAGAGCTAAAGATTACTCCGCTTTTTTATCAGCGTCAGCTTCTGCATTAGGTGTTTCTACCTCTTCTGCCTTGCTTTCTTCTTTTGCAGCCTCTTCAACTACTACTGTTTCCTCAGCAGCAACTACTTCAGCAGTTTCAGCTTTTTTCTTTCCGCCACGACGACGAGTAGTTTTCTTCTCAGCTTCAGCAGCTTTAGCGCCGTACACTTCGTTGTAGTCAACCAACTCGATAAATGCCATTTCAGCATTATCACCTAAACGGTTTTCCATTTTAATGATACGCGTATAACCGCCTGGACGATTTGCTACTTTCTCAGATACCTCACGGAATAAGATAGTAACGGCGTCTTTGTCTTTCAAATAAGAGAAAACTGTACGACGAGAATGAGTCGTATCATTTTTAGATTTCGTAATCAAAGGCTCTACATATGTACGCAAAGCTTTTGCTTTTGCCAATGTAGTAGTAATACGCTTGTGTTTAATCAAGGACGTAGCCATGTTTGCAAGCATTGCTTTACGATGGCTGTCTGTGCGGCCTAAGTGATTTACTTTTTTTCCGTGTCTCATTGTGTTTTAATGTAATTTGTGCATACCGTCCTTCTTTAAAAGACTTTTGGATTAAGGATTAAAGACATATACCCTCCTTACTCCCATCATCTTGACTCTTATTTCAGGGGAATTATGCAACAGGTCGCTTAATTTATTATTATATTATTCTTCGTCCAATTTGAACTTAGACAAATTCATTCCGAATGACAAACCTTTAGATTTGACCAATTCTTGGATTTCACTTAAAGATTTCTTACCAAAGTTTCTGAACTTCAACATGTCAGCTACATCATAAGTAACCAGTTCTGCTAAAGTACGAATATCAGCAGCCTTCAAGCAATTTAACGCACGAACAGACAAATCCAAATCTACCAATTCTGTCTTCAAAATTTTGCGCATATGCAAAATCTCTTCGTCTACAACTTTAGTCTCTTCTTTAGTCTGAGATTCTAACAACATATTCTCATCCGAGAACAACATGAAATGTTGAATCAAAATCTTAGCTGCCTCTTTTAATGCGTCTTCTGGGTGAATAGAACCATCTGTTGTAATGTCCAACAACAATTTCTCGTAATCGGTCTTTTGTTCTACACGATAGTTCTCAATGGTATATTTTACATTCTTAATCGGAGTAAAGATAGAGTCGATTGCGATTAGGCCAACTGGTCCATCCGTTACTTTATTCTCCTCAGCATTCACATATCCACGTCCCTTTGCTACGCTCAATTCAACTTCAACTGTCACTGAGCTATCCATGTTGCATACAACAAGCTCAGGATTAAGTACTGTGAAGTTACTAGAGAACTTCGTGATATCGCCGGCTAAGAATTGATCCTGACCATTGATTACTACAAATATCTTTTCGTTATCACCTTGCTCACCAGTCTTTTTGAAACGAACCTGCTTCAAGTTCAAGATAATCTCAGTTACATCCTCCACTACACCTTTAATAGTAGAAAACTCATGTGAAACTCCCGAAAACCTTATCGACGTAATTGCATATCCTTCAAGCGAGGACAATAAAATACGGCGCAAAGCATTACCAATTGTCACACCAAATCCTGGCTCTAATGGACGAAATTCGAACGTACCATCAAAATCAGTTGATTTTTGCATGATAACTTTATCCGGTCTTTGAAATGCTAAAATTGCCATTTAATTTCTATTAAAGTTTTATTTGTAATAATACTTATGTATACAAACAGAATGATGCATAACCCCGAAAGATTATGCATGATTCCGTTCTATTTATTATTTAGAGTACAACTCTACAATTAAGTTCTCTTTGATGTTCTCTGGAATGTCAGTTCTTTCTGGATAAGTCAAGAAAGTACCTTTGAATTCATTTGCATTCCACTCTAACCAAGCAAATTTGTTGATTTTTCTTCCTTCAATCGAAGTAGTAACAGCTTCTAGAGCTTGTGAACGTTCACGAACAGCGATTACATCACCTGGACGTAGGCTATATGAAGGAATATTAACAACCTCACCATTTACGGTGATGTGCTTGTGAGATACCAACTGACGAGCAGCGGAACGAGTCGTTGCGATACCTAAGCGGTATACTGTATTATCCAAGCGAGCCTCTAACAATTTCAAGAAGTTCTCACCTGTAATACCATGCTTAGCAGCAGCTTTCACAAATAAATTAGAAAACTGACGCTCTAATACACCGTAAGTGTATTTAGCTTTTTGTTTTTCTAACAACTGAATAGCATATTCAGATTGTTTTCCTCTGCGTTTTGAAGGACCATGTTGGCCAGGAGGATAGTTTTTCTTTTCTAACGCTTTATCAGGGCCGAAAATCGGCTCTCTAAATTTACGGGCAATTTTGGACTTAGGTCCTGTATATCTAGCCATTTTTTTTCTTCGTTTAAAGTATCAATCAGCCTGAAGCCGATGAATCTTATCTTTAAAATTTAATTATACTCTTCTGCGTTTAGGGGGACGACAACCGTTGTGAGGAAGTGGTGTGATGTCTTTAATAGTAGTCACATCGATTCCAACAGTCTGAAGTGTTCTGATTGCAGATTCACGTCCTGCGCCAGGTCCTTTAACGAAAACCTCTACTTTACGTAGGCCTAAATCATGAGCAACTTTTCCACAATCCTGAGCAGCTTGTCCAGCAGCGTATGGAGTATTCTTTTTAGAACCACGGAAGCCCATTTTACCGGCACTAGACCAAGAAATAGTTTGTCCCTGATTATTAGTTAAAGTTACAATGATATTGTTGAACGTTGCGTTAATGTGAGCTTGACCAACGGCCTCGATCACGACGATACGCTTTTTTGTAGCTTTTTTAGTTTTAGCCATTTCTTAATTATTATTTAGTAGCCTTTTTCTTGTTTGCAACTGTTTTACGTTTTCCTTTACGAGTACGGGTGTTGTTTTTAGTACGTTGACCACGAACCGGTAAATGTTTACGGTGACGTAAACCACGGTAACAACCGATATCCATTAAACGTTTGATGTTCAACTGAACCTCTGAACGTAAAGCACCTTCTACTTTCAACTCGTCGTTGATGATAGTACGAATTGCTGTCAATTGCTCATCGTTCCACTCTTGAACCTTAACGTCATGACTGATTCCTGACTTATCCAAGATATAAGCCGCTGTTTGACGACCAATACCGAAAATATAAGTAAGGCCGATCACACCTCTTTTGTTTTTAGGTAAATCTATACCTGCTATCCTTGCCATATATTACTAAGCGATTATTTTAATAATTACCCTTGACGTTGCTTGTACTTAGGGTTCTTTTTGTTGATTACAAAAACTTTTCCTTTACGACGGATGATTTTGCAATCCGCACTGCGTTTTTTTATTGATGCTCTTACTTTCATGATGTATATTTTTAAAAGCTTTAAACTAAGGATCGACTACTTATAACGATAAGTGATCCGTCCTTTAGTTAAATCGTAAGGAGACATTTCCAATTTCACTTTATCTCCAGGAAGAATCTTGATATAATGCATGCGCATTTTACCCGAGATATGAGCAATAATCTCATGCCCATTCTCCAACTCCACCCTAAACATCGCGTTAGAAAGTGCCTCTCTAATTATTCCGTCTTGTTCTATTGAGGCTTGTTTAGCCATATATTCTTGATTATTAACTGTTAAATAGCCTGCACAAACAGGAGTGCAAAGATAAATAAAATAATTGAAAATCAATTATTTTTTACCCAAAACTTTCTCGACATGTTCAAAAGTAAGCAATACATCAGGTTGTCCTTTCTGAATTGCGACCATTTGTTCAAAGTGAGCGGAAAGTTTTCCATCTACTGTACTTACCGTCCATCCATCATCCCAAAATCTAACTCCTGCCTTGCCAGCATTGATCATGGGCTCGATACAAATCACTAATCCCGCTTCCAATTTCGGTCCAACTCCCCTTTTACCATAGTTTGGAACTTCAGGCTTTTCATGTAAGTGATATCCCACCCCATGTCCAACCAATTCCTTCACAATCCCATAGTTATAAGGCGCCACACACTCCTGAATAGCAGAAGAAATATCCCCAACACGTTTACCGGCAACTGCCTGTGCAACACCACGATTTAGTGATTCCTTGGTCACATCCAATAGCTGCTGTGCCTCTGCTGAAACATCGCCTACACCAAAGGTATAAGCAGAATCACTGATGAAACCGTTAAGGTTGACCCCACCATCTACAGAAACCAAGTCGCCATCTTTAATGACATAATCGCTAGGGAAACCATGAACAATTTGATCATTCACAGAAATACAAAGCGAGAAGGGAAATCCATGATAATTTAAGAACGCGGGCGTTCCACCATTATCATGGATAAAATCGTAAGCTAATTTATCAAGAGATAGGGTAGTGATTCCAGGTTTTATAACCTTTGCCACTTCACCAAGCAATAAAGAAAGTACATCTGCTGACTTCCTTATTTGCTCTATGTCATCCTCCGATTTATAGTACACTTTAGACATGCTAAAGAAATTTATATTGCTGATTGATCAATACCCTCAACCGTCGCAGACGTTGAACGTCCTTTGATACGACCAGTCTTCATCAATCCGTCATAGTGACGCATCAATAGGTGGCTTTCAATCTGCTGCAAAGTATCCAATACCACACCAACCAAAATCAACAATGACGTACCTCCGTAGAAGTGGGCAAATTGATTGTTGATCCCAAATAAACTTGCAATCGCTGGCAATATAGCGATGATAGCCAAGAATACTGCTCCTGGAAAAGTGATATTTGAAATCACTCGATCTATATACAGATTCGTGTCATAACCTGGCTTAATACCTGGTATGAATCCACCATTCTTCTTCATATCCTCAGACATCTGTTGAGGATTAACCATAATAGCTGTATAGAAAAATGTAAAGGCAATAATTAATATTGCAAACGTTACGTTATATGCTACAGACGTATAGTTGCTTAAAGAAGTCAAGAAGTCAGATTGCATACTTGGAAAAAACTGGCTCAATGACATAGGCACAAACATAATCGCTTGCGCAAAGATGATAGGCATAACACCAGCAGCATTCACTTTCAAGGGAATATACTGTCTAACGCCTCCCACTTGCTTATTACCAACAATCTTTTTAGCGTATTGTACAGGAATCTTGCGAACACCTTGCACGATTAGAATCGTAAAAATCACAACAAAGAATAGAGCCAAAAACTCTAACAATAATGGAATAGGTCCACCACCATTAGGGCTCATACGAGTCACCCATTCTGCCGTAATACCACTCGGTAATTGCGCAATGATACCTGCCATGATAATCAATGAGATACCATTACCGATACCTTTATCCGTAATTTTCTCCCCGAGCCACATCACGAATAAAGTACCTGCTGTCAAAACAAATGTAGAAAGGATCGTAAACATTGGATCCGCAATAGTTCTTGCACCAGGCTCAATCTGTGTTTTCACATAAGCAATAGCTTGAACTAATGTAATAGCCAATGTTAGATAACGAGTAATCTGGTTCATTTTCTTACGACCAGACTCTCCTTCCTTTTGCATTTTCTGGAAATAAGGTACCGCGATGCCCAGTAACTGAACAACAATGGATGCCGAAATATACGGCATTACCCCGAGTGCAAAGATTGCAGAACGAGAGAAAGACCCCCCCGCAAACATATCCAACAAACCTAGAAGTCCTTCCTTTTGACCGGAAGCTAGAGCTGAAGGATTGACCCCTGGTAATACAATATGACATCCAACACGGTAAATAAGAAGAAAAAGTAAGGTATTTAAGATACGATTACGTAAATCTTCAATTTTCCAAATATTGGTTAAGGTTGTGATTAGTTTCTTCATGTATTAAAGTTTAACGATAGAACCGCCAGCTGCTTCAATGGCTTTTTGAGCAGTAGCGGAGAAACCGTGTGCTTTAACTTCAACTTTGGCATTTAACTCGCCACGACCTAAAATTTTAACTTTATCATTTTTAGATACGAGACCGTGAGCTACCAAAGCTTCCAAGTCAACAGTTGTCAAATTGAATTTCTCGATTAAAGCTTGAAGAGCGTCAAGGTTAACACCATTATACTCTACACGATTCAAATTCTTGAAACCAAATTTAGGCACACGACGTTGCAAAGGCATCTGACCTCCTTCGAAACCGATCTTTGTACTGTGTCCAGAACGTGAGCCAGCTCCTTTATGACCACGTGTGGATGTACCACCACGGCCAGAACCTGTACCACGACCGATACGTTTGCTACTCTTAATGGAACCTTTTGCTGGTTTTAAATTACTTAAGTTCATTTTAAAAACTAGATTGTGTTAGGCCTTCGCTCTCACTAAACAGGTCCTAACGATAAAAAAATAATAAAATACAATGGAAAGAGTGTGATGCTCTTTCCAAAGTTTAAATTAAATTGCTTCGATAGCTACTAAGTGGTTCACTTTGCGAACCATTCCAATGATGGAAGGTGTAGCTTCTACTTCTACAGAGTGATTGATTCGTTTCAATCCTAATGCCTCAATAGTTTTCTTTTGGCGCTCGCTTCTGTCGATAACGCTCTTTATCTGGGTGATTTTGATTTTTGCCATGATAATTAACCGTTAAATACTTTGTTTAAATCGACACCGCGGTGCTGTGCCACTGTGTAAGCATCACGCATGTTAGCCAAAGCATCAACTGTCGCCTTTACCACGTTATGTGGGTTAGATGAACCTAATGATTTTGCCAATACGTCTGTGATACCTGCACTTTCCAATACTGCACGCATTGCACCACCGGCTAGTACTCCTGTACCGTGAACTGCTGGTTTGATTAATACTGAACCTCCTGAATATTTACCACGCTGTGCGTGAGGTACAGTACCTTTGATGATGGGAACCTTTACCAAGTTCTTCTTTGCATCATCGATACCCTTAGTGATAGCTTCAGTAACCTCTTTCGCTTTACCAAGTCCGTATCCTACGATACCATTCTCATCTCCAACAACTACGATAGCGGAGAAACTAAAAGTACGACCACCTTTAGTAACTTTTGCTACACGTTGGATACTTACTAAGCGATCTTTTAGTTCAATCTCGCTTGATTTTACTCGTTTTATATTGCTTAATGCCATTTCTTCTTGTGATTAAAAGTCTAAACCGCCTTCGCGAGCACCTTCAGCCAAAGATTTGATACGGCCATGGTATAAGTACCCATTACGGTCAAAAACTACTTTATTAATACCTGCTGCAACTGCTTTTTCAGCTACCAATTTACCGACAGCTTTAGACTGATCAACTTTGTTACCTGAACCTACAAACTCTTTAGATGTGCTAGATGCAGACACTAATGTCTTACCTGCAACATCATCAATGATTTGGGCATAGATACCTTTGTTACTTCTAAAAACTGACAAGCGTGGACGCTCAGATGATCCAGCCAGGTGCTTTCTTATTCCTTTTTTGATTCTCGCTCTGCGAGTTGATTTCTGTCCTGCCATGGTTATTATTTTTTAGCTGATTTACCTGCTTTTCTTCTTAAAATTTCACCTTCAAACTTGATACCTTTTCCTTTGTAAGGCTCTGGTGCACGGAAGCTACGGATTTTAGCCGCTACTTGACCGATCAATTGCTTGTCGATAGATTCTAATGTGATAGTAGGATTTTTACCTTTATCAGCAGTAGTTGATACTTTAATTTCCTGTGGCAATACAAAAACAATCTGGTGAGAGAAACCTAAAGTTAACTCTAATGTATTACCGTTAGCTGATGCACGGTAACCCACACCGACTAACTCCTGTGTAGTTTTGTAACCTTCCGTAACACCTACAACCATATTGTTCAATAATGAACGATACAATCCGTGTAACGATTTGTGTTTCTTTTGATCTGTTGGACGAGTTACTAAGATGTTACCATCTTCTTGAGCAACTGTAATGTCACGATCAACTTGTTGTGTTAATTCACCCTTTGGTCCTTTTACAGTAACTAAGTTTTTATCAGATACTGTTACAGTTACACCAGCAGGTATAGCGACAGGCGCTTTTCCAATTCTTGACATTTTCTGTGTGTTTTTCCTAGATTAATAAACGTAACATAAAACTTCACCACCAACATTCAGAACGCGGGCTTCTTTATCTGTCATTACTCCTTTAGAAGTAGATAAGATAGCAATTCCCAAGCCGTTCAATACACGAGGCATAGTCTCAACACTTGCATACTTTCTTAAACCAGGTTTACTCACACGTGTCAATGTGCGAATAGCCGGAATTTTGCTAATTGGATTGTACTTCAAAGCGATTTTGATAGTCCCTTGGACAGCAGCGTCTTCAAATTTGTAATTAGCAATGTAACCTTTATCAAAAAGAACTTTAGTAATCTCTTTTTTAAGGTTCGATGCAGGAATTTCAACAACCCTGTGGTTGGCCTTGATGGCATTCCTTACTCGTGTAAGGTAATCCGCTATTGGATCTGTATTCATATAATATAATTATGACAATGGTTTCACCCATCTAACCGAAGATAGGAGACCTTTTGTCTGTTAAAAAATTTAAAACAAAAAACCCTGATAAACCATTTACGGTTTACCGGGGCAAAAGTAATTATTTTTTTTGATTACCAAGAAGCTTTTTTTACCCCTGGGATCTTTCCGTCCAATGCCATCTCACGGAATGTTACACGTGAAATACCAAATTGACGCATATATCCTTTAGGACGTCCAGTCAATTTACAACGATTGTGTAAACGTACTGGAGAAGCATTCTTTGGCAATTTATCTAATGCTTGATAATCACCAGCTGCTTTAAGCGCCGCACGTTTATCAGCATATTTTGCTACCAATTTCGCACGTTTTACTTCGCGTGCCTTTAATCCTTCTTTAGCCATTGTTGTTCGTATTTTGGTTTTTGAATGGTAAACCGAATTGTTTAAGTAATTCTAAAGCTTCAACGTCTGTACCAGCGCTAGTTACAAATGTGATATCCATACCTTGGATCTTATTGATCTTGTCAATATTGATCTCAGGAAAGATAATTTGCTCTGTGATACCTAAGTTATAGTTACCTCTACCATCGAAACCTTTATCATTGATACCGCGGAAGTCACGGATACGAGGAAGAGATACGGATATCAAACGATCCAAGAACTCAAACATATTGTTATCACGCAAAGTAACACGTGCGCCGATTGGCATACCTTTACGTAACTTAAAGTTTGAAAT
Source organism: Sphingobacteriaceae bacterium DW12 (assembly GCA_000783305.1). Classification (GTDB taxonomy): domain Bacteria; phylum Bacteroidota; class Bacteroidia; order Sphingobacteriales; family Sphingobacteriaceae; genus Sphingobacterium. The sequence continues at coordinate 88,853 of JROE01000004.1, forward strand.
ATCTTTCTTAGATTTCGTAGGCACCGCTTGTTGTCCAGAGATAAGGGTCAACTCAGCAATAGCATTATCAATTAATTTCTTGTCAGCAGTAGCAGCACCGATACCTTGAGAGATAACGATTTTCTCAAGTTTAGGAACTTGCATAATGCTCTTATACTGAAATTTCTCTTTAAGTGTAGAGCGGATCTCATCCGCATATTTCACTTTCAATCTTGGTGCGTAAGTCATTATTTAATTTCCTCCCCTGATTTTTTTGCTACACGAACAATTTTTCCTTCTTCATTAACCTTACGGCCTACACGAGTAGGAGTTCCAGTTTTAGGATCGATCAAAGCCAAATTAGAGATATGAATACCTGCCTCTTTTTCAATGATGCCACCATTAGGATTAGCCGCACTTGGTTTAGTGTGTTTTTTAACGATGTTAGCGCCTTCTACTAATGCTCTGTTGGCGTCCACTAATACTTGTATTACCTTTCCTTGAACACCTTTAGAGTTACCAGCGATAACTTTCACTAAATCACCTTTTTTAATCTTGATTTTGTGAGTTGTTTTTGTTTTCTGTGCCATAATTATAAAACCTCCGGTGCTAGTGATACAATTTTCATGAACTGCTTCTCACGCAATTCTCTGGCAACTGGGCCAAAGATACGTGTTCCACGTGGCTCATCATTATTATTCAACAATACTGCTGCATTGTCATCAAAACGAATATAAGAACCATCTTTACGACGAATTTCTTTTTTCGTTCTTACTACAACTGCTTTAGAAATTGATCCCTTCTTTACGTTTCCAGAAGGTATAGCGCTTTTCACGGTAACAACAACCTTATCACCGATCGATGCATAACGCTTACGCGTGCCACCCAATACCCGGATTACTAAAACTTCTTTAGCTCCGCTATTGTCAGCAACATTTAGTCTTGATTCCTGTTGTACCATGTTATTTAGCTCTTTCTAAAATTTCTACTAATCTCCAATTCTTAGTTTTACTCAGCGGACGAGTTTCCATAATTAATACCGTATCGCCGATACCGCAGGTATTCTCTTCGTCATGAGCTTTAAATTTAGTAGTTTTTTTGACGAACTTACCATAGATAGGGTGTTTTACTTTACGTTCAACAGTAACTACGATAGATTTGTCCATCTTGTTGCTAACTACTAAGCCGATTCTTGTTTTTCTTAAATTTCTTTCCATTTCGACTTAATTTTTTATGCCTCAGCGGCTGTTTCCTTTTTAGCTGCAGCTTTGCGAGCGCTCAATTCAGTACTGATGCGAGCAATAGCTCTGCGAGCTGCTTTGATTACGTTTGGGTTCTCAATTGCAGAAACAGCATGTGCAAATTTCAATTTGCTAAGGGCAGCTTTCTCCTCGACAAGGCGAGCTGCTAAATCCTCTGTTGATAATTCTAAAATTTCTGAATTTTTCATTTTGTTTCAGTTATTATGCTGGGTTATCAATTCTGTTTTTATGTATGCCTTACGGGTAACGGCCGTAAGGCTAAACTATTGACATTACCAACTATTTTTATGCTTCAACGTAATCTCTACGTATCACAAACTTAGTTTGAACCGGTAGTTTTTGAGCCGCAAGGCGTAATGCTTCTTTGGCTACTTCCAAAGGCACACCTTCTGCTTCAAATAACATACGGCCTGGGCGTACTACTGCTACCCAGTATTCTGGAGCTCCCTTACCTTTACCCATACGTACCTCTGCAGGTTTTTTCGTAACAGGTTTGTCAGGGAATATACGGATCCAAACTTGACCTTCACGTTTCATAAAACGTGTTACGGCAATACGAGCAGCCTCAATTTGGCGGCTTGTGATCCATGCTGGTTCCAGTGACTTGATACCGAATGAACCGAAAGCTAACTCTGCTCCACGTGAAGCGTTACCTTTCATGCGGCCTTTCTGCATCTTTCTGAACTTCGTTCTTTTTGGCTGTAACATGTTCGTATTTTATTTAATCCCGTCTGCGACGGGACATTTGTTGTAATCTATTAAACTTAATTAACCTCTATTTGCACCACCACGGTTGTTGTTTCCGCCACGGCTATTGTTTCCACCACGGTTGTGATTGCTTCCACCACGATTTCCGCCTTTACGGTTATCACGGTCACGACGCTCACCTCCGCCTTCGTTTCCACCACGGGTTTTCACGTTAGATGTTTGACCAATGTTAGGAGACAAGTCACGTTTACCGTAAACTTCACCTTTACAAATCCACACCTTAACACCAATCTTACCGTAAGTAGTCAATGCTTCTGCTAATGCATAGTCGATATCAGCACGCAATGTGTGCAAAGGAGTTCTTCCTTCTTTGTACTGCTCAGTACGTGCCATTTCAGCACCACCAAGACGACCAGAACACATTACTTTGATACCTTCTGCACCCATACGCATTGTAGATGCGATAGCTGTTTTCATTGCACGACGGAATGAAATACGTGCCTCTAATTGCTTAGCTACACCTTCAGCTACTAATTTGGCATCCAACTCAGGACGTTTGATCTCGAAAATATTGATTTGAACATCCTTTTTAGTCAGTTTTTTCAACTCTTCTTTGATCTTGTCAACTTCCTGACCGCCTTTACCGATAACGATACCTGGGCGAGCTGTATGAACAGTTACAGTGATGCGTTTCAAAGTTCTTTCGATAACAACTTTTGCTACTCCACCTTTTGCTATACGAACAGAAAGATATTTTCTGATCTTTTCGTCTTCAACCAATTTATCGGAATAGTTGTTGCCTCCGAACCAATTAGAATCCCATCCTTTGATGATCCCTAATCTGCTACCTATTGGATTTGCTTTTTGTCCCATTCTTCTAAATATTAGTTGTTTACGTTATTTAAACTATCTACTACCAAAGTTACATGGTTAGAGCGTTTACGAATTCTGTAACCACGGCCTTGAGGAGCTGGTCTCAATCTTTTTAATTGACGACCTCCACCTACAGACACTTCTTTAACAAATAGTGCACCTTCTTCAACTGACTGGCCTTCATTGTGAGCCTCCCAATTTTTGATAGCCGATAGTAATAATTTTTCTACACGAGCTGCTGCTTCTTTGCTAGAATGTTTAAGAATATATAAAGCATTTTCTACTTTTTCACCACGGATTAAATCCACTACTAAACGCATTTTGCGTGGGGAAGTAGGGCAGTTTAATAATTTGGCAGTAGAAGCTCCTCCTATCTGAGCTTTTTCCTGCTCTTTGCGCTGCTTAATTAAAACAGACTTTTTAAGTTTTTTTGTTGCTTCCATTACCTATTATTTTTTCTTTTCTGCGTGGCCTCTAAATGTACGCGTAGGTGCAAATTCACCTAACTTGTGACCTACCATGTTTTCCGTTACATATACAGGGATAAATTTATTCCCGTTGTGCACCGCGAAGGTATGGCCTACAAAATCTGGTGAAATCATTGATCTACGAGACCAAGTTTTGATAACTGACTTTTTGTTAGTTTCATTCATAGAAAGAACTTTTCTTTCTAAGTTGTGATCGATATAAGGACCTTTTTTAATTGAACGAGCCATTATTTTTTCCTTCTCTCAATGATGTAACGATTCGATGTTTTCTTCTTGTCACGTGTTTTGAAGCCTTTAGCTAAAACACCAGTACGTGAACGAGGCTGACCTCCTGAGGTACGACCCTCACCACCACCCATAGGGTGATCGACTGGGTTCATAGCCACACCACGAACTCTTGGACGACGTCCCAACCAACGTTTACGACCAGCTTTACCTAGAACCTCGATTTGTCTATCGTGATTAGATACTGAACCTATCGTAGCTACGCAAGTCAATAAGATCATACGAACCTCGCTTGAAGGCAACTTGATGATGGCATACTTACCGTCACGAGCAGACAATTGAGCGTATGTACCCGCACTACGTGCGATAGAACCGCCTTGACCTGGATTCAATTCAATATTGTGAATGATAGAACCCAATGGGATGTTTGCTAATGGTAAAGTATTACCTATTTCTGGGGCTACTGAATCGCCTGCAACTACTGTTTGACCAACTGTTAATCCAGCTGGAGCAATGATGTAACGTTTCTCACCATCTGCATAATGTAATAATGCAATACGAGCAGAACGATTTGGATCGTACTCGATAGTGGCTACTGTTGCAGGGATATCTTTTTTATCGCGTTTGAAATCTATTAATCGGTACACTTTCTTGTGTCCCCCACCGATATAACGCATAGTCATTTTACCGGATTTATTACGACCACCTGATCTTTTGTTACTTCTTACAACTAACGTCTTTTCAGGAACGTTTGTAGTTATATCAGAATAGTCAGCGCCTATTCTGAAACGCGTACCAGGGGTAACCGGTTTGAATCTTTTAACTGCCATCTCTAATTATATAGTACTGTAAAAGTCAATAGTTTCACCATCTTTAACTGTAACGATGGCCTTTTTATACTTAGGGCTTCTGCCTGAAACAAAACCTGCTTTTGTGTAACGGCTCTTCGCTTTTCCAGCAACTACCGAAGTATTTACTGCTACGACAGTTACGCCGAACATTGCTTCTACAGCCGATTTAATTTGGATTTTGTTTGCTCTGTGATCCACTTTGAAAGCATAACGGTTAAATTTCTCCGTTAAGATTGAAGCTTTCTCTGTTAAGATAGGTTTTTTTATAATTTCCATATTACTTAGCGAATGCCTCCTCCAAAGTTTTAACAGAATCTGTTGTCAATAACAATTTAGTAGCATTCAATACATCATATGTATTCAACTGATCTGCTGATACTACTTTTGCTTTCTTCAAGTTTCTGCTTGATAAATAAACATTATTGTCATATGCTGGCAATACCAACAAAGTTTTCTCATCTGCAACATTTAAAGCTGCAACAAAGCTCACGTAGTTTTTAGTTTTGATAGTATCAAAATTAACTGCGTCCAACACCACAATGTTGTTCTCAATTGCTTTGTAACTTAATGCAGATTTACGTGCTAATTGTTTCAATTTTTTGTTCAATTTGAAACTGTAGTCACGAGGTTGAGGACCGAATACACGACCACCACCATTAAACAATGGAGATTTGATGCTACCCGCACGGGCACCACCTGTACCTTTTTGTTTGTGTAATTTACGAGTCGAACCAGCGATCTCATTACGTTGTTTAGATTTATGAGTACCTTGGCGTTGGTTAGCCAAATACTGTTTAACATCTAAATAAATCGCATGATCATTAGGCTCTAACCCAAATACCGACTCAGGAAGTTGCACCTTGGCACCTGTTTCTTTACCTGATAAATTTAAAACTTTAACTTCCATCTTCCTATTTGTCTACGATTACAAAAGAACCCTTAGCTCCTGGAATGGAACCACTAACAACGATTAGGTTTTGTTCAGCATAAACTTTCAACACTTGTAAGTTTTGAACCTTTACACGATCACCACCTGTACGACCAGCCATGCGCATACCTTTGAATACGCGAGAAGGCCATGATGAAGCACCTAATGAACCTGGAGCACGTAGTCTATTGTGCTGACCGTGAGTCGCACCTCCTACACCACCAAATCCGTGACGCTTCATAACACCTTGGAAACCTTTACCTTTTGAAGTACCGACGACATCTACGAATTCGCCTTCTTCAAAAATAGTAACGTCAACTACATCACCAAGTTGTTTTTCGTCTGGGAAAGTTTTAAATTCTACCAACTTACGCTTAGGCGTTGTGTTTGCTTTTGCAAAATGCCCTTTTAAAGATGATGTTGTGTTCTTCTCTTTTGCTTCACCGAAGCCAAGTTGAACTGCAGCATAACCATCTTTGTCTTCCGTACGTATCTGCGTTACCACGCACGGTCCAGCCTCAATCACTGTACAAGGAATATTCTTTCCTTCTGCATTGTACAGGCTGGTCATTCCTACTTTTTTACCAATAATTCCTGACATGTTATAAATTAATTAATTAAAGTCCTTCGAAGCAGTAGGGCTTCGCTCAAGACACACTATCCCCATTAAAGGGACTGCAAAAGTACGAACATTTCTTTAACTGTCAAATAATTAGTGCATTATTTTTTTTATTTTTCTTTTATCCCCCCCAAATAAAATCCCATTGACCAATTACCTGACAAATCTTGCATCAGCGATTACGAATATCTTTAAATAACAAGGAAGGGTTTAATATTTAAACCCTTCCTTGTTATTTAAAGTAATACGCTTTCTTTAATAGGTGATTCTCTCCCTCAAAAACGTTATAACTGTGCGATATATCTCGTCATGCTGCGACAGCCCCCGCCCTACTCCTTGATTACAGATTCACCTCTCAGCAACCTTTGGTAACGAACCAAGGCCTCCACATAGTAATAGTCTGCATAAGTTAGGGGTACATCTATTTCTGTATTATGTGGAATAGAGCCTACACTATGCATTAAAATATATCCACCATTCTCTTTGTAAGAAGACTTATAAGGAGACTTTGACAGACTTTCAATCATCTTTTCCGAATTAGATATGTATTGCTGACTTTCTTTTCCCTTCGTGTAAACGCTCAGCTCTAATAACGCAGAAGCCACGATGGCCGCTGTTGACACATCCCGAAAATTTTTATCCTTCTCGTACTTACTTCCTGTAGGCAGGTTATTTTGGTCGAAATCCCAATATGGAATCAAATCGCTAGGCAGGTTCCCATGTCTCAAGTAAAAATCAGCAATGCCTCTCGCCTGCTTTAAATACTTCTTATTCCGCGTTTCGCGATACATCATCGTATAACCATACAGGGCCCAAGCCTGTCCACGCGCCCAAGCAGATTCATCGAATGCACCCTGTGCAGTCTTTTTTGCCAACACGTTCCCCGTCTGCCTATCATAGTCCACTACATGGTACGAGCTGTAGTCTTTCCTAAAATGATTTTTCAGTGTCGTATTCGCATGTGTAATTGCTATTTTCAGATATTTAGGATTATGCGTCATTTTCGACACCTGTGATAGAAACTCCAAATTCATCATATTGTCAATGATAACCGGATACGTCCATGGTTCTCCATCCCAATTCTTTCCACCATCCCAAGAACGAATAGTCTTAGTTTGTTCATTAAAACGAGTAGATAGCGATTCGGCCCCTGTAACCAATACATCCTTATAGGCCGCAGAATCTCCCGTCAGACGAAGTGCATTTCCAAAGCTACAATACAACATGAAGCCAAGATCATGTGTTCCTTTATTATTCTTTTCCTTTTCCAAATATTTCAGTTTGGATGTTCCGATGTCCAGCAGCGATTTATCCTGCGTTGCTTCGTAAAGATAAAATGCTGTTCCCGGGTAGAATCCCGAGCACCACCAACTCGACCCCCAGTTCACATATTTACCATTTTTGTAGGTCGTCGGGATATCTGACTCTTGAATGTTAGATTCCAAAAATTTTATTTGCTGAGCAGCATCCGTCAAATTGCGTTCTACAAAAGATGCTGACAATTTGAATTGGGCACTTTTTGGCTGCGCCTCGGCAGACAACAGGAAATATTGAGCAACCATGACTAACGCTGTAACAGCAGACATTCTTTTAAAATTCATGTTTTTCTTATAAAATATATTAATAGTTGACATAATAATCTTTCGCAAACCGTTCTCCAGACCAAGCCTTTTGAGAAGTCCATTTTTCAGCGGCAGTAGTCCAAAACAGATGATCGGCAGGTAGCCCAAGTGGCAAAAAAGAAGTCGAGGTGATATACATACTACCCGCATTGGTATAATAATCCGCCAGATTCGCTTGCTCGTCCCCCACTAGCCCCATAGTAAGCCATCCACTTTTATCAAATGTCTGCTCTACATATACATGCCTCTTCACAGCTGTCAATGCTGCCCTCAACTGTCCATATGTTAAATCTTCTGGCAATTTTTCATCCCATATTAATTGCGCCAAGGGTTGAAAGGCTGCAGTACGATAAGTTGAAGACCTCCCCACAACCAAAAAACACCCCTCAGGCGATATCATCCGTTCTAGATGATGTCCATATCGTTGCATACGTTTGTATGCTCGATCATACAATTCCTTATACTTAGCATCTGCAGACAGATTTTCCCGCAATACATCCACTAGCATCGCATGAATCACATATCCATTGTAATGATCAAAACTGAAGGAATTCCCATCACTGTACCAACCATCCCCTACATACCAATCCTTATCAAATTTCTGAATAGCATAATCTATTTTTTCCCGAACACAATCTACCCCGATCTTATATAAAAAACTTTCGACCATAGCGGCAAACAATAACCAATTACTTTCATTTGGCTTTATTCGTCGTAAATCTATCAGTTCCCTCGTCACATTGGCCTTTACTTCCACAGGCAGCGGGTCCCACAGCACTTTGGGAGCTCTCATAAAACTTTGCACCAAATAAGCCGCATCCACCAACGGTTGTGAAGATTTGTTCCATGTGAAATAATCTGGAGACGTAGGTGTCACACCATATTGTATCCCCAATAGTGCCTGCTTTTTTCGCTTCTGACGCAGTTTCCCTTCAACCGTCTCATCATCTGGCAAGGCCAACCAAGGAGCCATTCCTGACAATAAGCGACCGAAAGCTTCTAGATAGCCCACTCCCGGATCTCGAGAGTCAAAGGTTGGGCTCACGAGCATAGGCATCCGCTTACGGAGCTGCTGCTCACTGATGTTATCCAAAATCGGAGCCGCCATTTTATCCAACACGGATACCCAATATGCTCGGTCATTCCCCTTTTCGATTCCTCGACTTTGGTCAACTGCTTTCGCATCAACTGAAAAAGGAGAAGACACAACCCCCAATCCTATGGAGGCCAGCAACTTCAATAATATTCTTCTTTCCATGTACAGTATCTAATAAATCAACCTCCTAAATATATTTATCCAAAAAGGCGCATTTCACATTCGAATAAAACATTCTACTTCGTCATATAGGGGTACCAATTACATTTGAATTGGCTGCCCCTAAAATCTGGCATTTATTGCCATTAAACCTTTTTTTATCAATATTATACTCACAAAAGATTGCAAAAACAATTGATAACAAACTATTTACATCACCACGAGATCAATCAATGCGCGCATGGTTATGCAAATTCATGTATTATTTCCATTCTGGATTTTGAGTAAGATTGGGATTCAAGCTCATCTCTACTGTTGGCAAGGGCCAAAGGTAATCTCTTTTAGGATCAAATTTGCGCGTCGCCGCTGTCTGCGCAACCACATATCCCTCTGGAGTCAACGTGACCGAAGGCTTTTGAGCATATTCTTGCTCAAAATATTGAATCCCTAAAGTTGGTAGCGGGAGCACCTGCTCCGCTACCTTCCAACGGATAATATCCCAATAGCGATGCTCCCCTTCTAGCGCAAACTCAACCCTTCGCTCCCGGCGAATTTCAGACAACAAATCTAAACCATGATTCGACACGAAAGCATTGGAAAGCTTTGGCATACCCACACGCTCGCGTACCACATTCAGTGAACGATTCAGATCAGCGTCCGAGATACTACCCTCAAGCTCATAGGTGGCTTCCGCGTAAGAAAGCAATATTTCTGCATAACGAATTACCTTATGTTCATTAAAGCTAGCTTGATTTATCCAATCCGTATTGTTGAAGTACTTGAATGTCTTATAACCCGTTTGCGTAAAAGAGAACATCGGTTGATAGGGGCTACCATTGATGTAAGGGTCTCCAGTCTTAAAAACAGTCATCGCTAGGCGAGGATCCCGATTCTCAAATTCCGTCAATGTACCTATACTTGGTTTATACAAAGGCGATCTATTTACACCATCTCTCGGCAACCCATCCACGTAGAGATAGGCATCTACCAAATATCGCGTTGGGGTAATCACACCCTGTTCTATATTACGGCTGTAGTTATGTGTAGATATCCGATCCGTCATATCCTTTCCGTACAACCGGGGCAACATATTCTCTTTATTTGCATATCCATTTCCGTCTTTTTGAAAAAGGTAGTAATAGCTTTTTGCAGGATCCGGCCCGTACTTATATAGGCTAAAATAGCCCGTACTAATAATATCGTTCGCCAATGTTTTCGCAATGGTAAGATGCTTATTGGCATCTCCGAGTTGATGGTATTTATTAAATGTCCCTTCAAACAATGCCGTACGCACCTTTAAAGCCTGTGCTACGTTTTTGTTGACACGACCATAGTCTGTAGCCTTCGTTTGTGAAGCTTCCGGTAAGTTTTGAATCGCAAAATCCAAATCCTCATAAATCTGGTTGACTATTTCCGTCCGCGTAGCCCTCGGCGCAGCTAATAACTCATCCCCGATATCCATAGTACGAAGTATCAGTGGTACCCCACCAAATCGCTTCAATAGTTCTCCATAAGCATATGCCCGAAAGAAGCGAGCTTCCGCATTATACTTGGTTACAATCCCCTGATCGATCGCCATTGTTGCTGATTTTTCCAAAATGGTATTCACCGCACGAATCAGACCATAGTTCCCGGTATAATCTCCACTTCCACTAGGCACCAACCTTGAACCATCACTGATGCTGTTGTTTCCTGTCGCCCGCCCATCGTCAGACCAATTGGCTGCATTATTTTCACCTATACCTGGCAGGTAGGTGTATAGGTAATTCACCCCCATCGCCAAATGCGCTTCCGTTTTCCAAAAGGAAATATCCGTCACAGTCGTCTCGTCATATTTATTGTCCAGTTCTTTCATACACGAGGTAGATACCATGCCCGTAGTCAATGCAAGTGCCCCAAACAATACTAGATTTTTTCTATATAAACCCTTTAATTTAATTGCTTTCATAATTTCTCTACATTTTTAGAATGAAACATTTACCCCAAATGTGAATGAACGGAAAAATGGATATCCAAACGCCTGTCCGTTAGGCGTCTCCGGATCATAATATGGATGCCATGATTTCGTTGTCTCAAACAGATCCTCTCCGGAGAAAAATACCCGCATTCTATCAACCGCTGCCTTTTTAGATATACTTTGCGGAATAGTGTAACCCAATTGAACATTTTTCAATCTCGCGTAAGCACCATTTACCACCCATTTATCCGAAATCCGGGTATTACTGCCCCCTCCCATCACTGGACGCGGAAACATAGCATCGGGATTGTCTGGAGTCCAATAATCTTTGTGGATAGCCCAAGCCTGTCGCCAACTCTCCGTATACGGTACCGTCAAGATAGACGGCAGTAAAAACTGACGTTTGCCCACCCCTTGAATAAATGCACTGAAATCAAAACCCTTATAGTTAAACCCTAAATTAACGCCAAAAGAATATCTTGGGTTCTGGGTCCCCAGATAGACCAAATCGCCAGAGTCCTCCAAATTACCCTTCCCACTGGAGATAATATTATCTCCATTGACGTCCACGTATCGGATATCCCCTGCTGCAAGATTGGGGTTTTGATGATTGACCTTATTATTGGCAATTTCGTCTGCATTTTGAAAATACCCATCCGTTCGATAACCAAAGATTGAGTTCTTCGCGTACCCTTCCAAAACAGATGTCAGTCCTAGTCCAATTGTATTACGATTCGCATACTTCAATACCTTATTATTGTTATCCGATACATTGGCCGATACAAAATAGTCAAATTCATCACCTATTTTATCTTTCCAGCCTAGGCTTAGCTCCCATCCCCACGACTTGAAGTCACCAACGTTAGTGCTTGGACTTCCTATTCCAAAAACTCCAGGCTGAGGTATCACCCCATACGTACCGTTTGTTTCCCTCCAAAAATAGGAGAACGACCCCTCCAAACGCCTATTCAAAGTAGTAAAATCCAGCCCTACATCCGTATTGGTCACCCGTTCCCATGTCCGTAGTGGTGATGGCGCGTTGCTAATCCAATAATATGTATTCCTGATATTGTTAAAAGGATAAGCATCTCCTTTCGACAGCCTACTTATATAATCGTAATTGGATAGACGAGGGTTGTCACTGTTAGGATCGTTCGCCTGCTTACCCCACGATGTCCGCAACTTTAACTCACTCACCAATCCCTTAGCCCCTTCAAACCACGATTCATTATTAATACGCCATCCCGCCGACACACCTGGATACGTAATCCATCGATTCAATGGAGAAAGTCTCGAACTTCCCTCTCTATTCAAGGTTCCTTGTACAATGTATTTCTGATCGAATACGTACTGTGCCGTTCCAAAAAATGAAAGTAATGCATTGGTCTGAATATTATCCGAGACACTGGTGTTATTCTTATCATTAAATTGCGATAAGGCCAACACATCATCCACTGGAAGATTCGAAGCAGAAGCAAAAGTGTAATCATAACGGTAGTCGTCATATCGATGTCCTGCTCGTGCCAGCACTTCATGCTTTTGATTAAAAGTACGAATGTACTCACCAATAAACTGCCAGTTATTGGAAATCGTCAATCCACGCCCCTTTATACTCGAATTCAAATTGATACCCCCTGCCCAGCCAGTCCGACCATTCAAATTATACATCGGTACCGGAATTCTTGTATTATTATCACTGTCCACGATAAGACGAGGGCTGTACAATACCCTGAAGTTCAATCCCTGCGTCAAAATATCTATCGCACTAGCCTCAAAAGTAGCTCCTATTTCCTGCGCCACATTATGATTACGTCCCCCATCTTTAAGCAGACCTACAGTCTCTCCAGCTGCGCTACCTGCAGCATATAGTTTATCATCACTTTCTGGCAGATAAATTGGGCTTATACTCCTTGAAGAAACGATGTTATAGATTAGTCCATAATCATTCGTAGCACCTAGGATGCTTGAGTTTCGTTCCGATCGGCTAAAAACAACTTTTGAACTGACACTTAGTTTATCAGTAAGCATTCTATTATAATTAAATCGTGCGTTCAATCGATTATAGTCATCCGGTCCCACCTTAAAGATTCCCTTGTCCTTCACATATCCCAAGGAGAATAGGTAGCTGTCTTTATCAGTACTTCCAGACAACGATAGGTTATGATTTAAACGAGTAGCTTTATCCTTCAACAGCAATTTCGGGTAATCGTAGTTGCCGAAATACTGGTAAGCTGTCGGATTAGTAGGATTAACACGATAATACTGGTTCGGATCCTTCATTAAATTAATAAGCTCTTCCGTCCAATCTGGAGATTGTCCTGCATTAACCCGCGCTAGATTCTGCATTTCGGCCTCCTCCCAGCTATTTATTCGCTCCGGAAACATACCCAATGTCTTCGCTGTCCACATTCCTTGGTAGCTCAATTTAGGTTTGCCTTTCCCAGACTTAGTAGTTACCAAAATGACACCTGCCGCCCCCCTAGACCCATAGATGGCTGTTGCCGACGCATCTTTAAGAATCGAAATATTAGCAATATCGTCTGGATTAGTGTATGTTAAAGATCCAGGAACTCCATCTATCAGTACCAATGGTCCAGAGTTACTTGTTGAGAGCTCGCCCCGTATACTTGTAGAGAACCCCTCCGCACCTGGTTGCCCACCACCTCTTGTTATCACCAGCCCGGGGGCTGCTCCCTGCATTGCAGACATCACATTCGAAATAGGTCGAGACTCAAATACCTTTTCATCTATCGTCGACACAGAGCTTGTTAGATTGACCTTCTTCTGTGTACCATACCCCACTACAACCACCTCATCGATTTCCGAGTGAGCACTACGCAAAGTAATATCTAACCTATTCCTTCCACGTATAGCCTCTTCAAGAGAAGTATACCCAATATACTTCACCACCAATACATCTTTATCACCCGCTGAGATTTGAAAAATCCCGTTCGCATCCGAAGAAGTTGCTATAGCCGTGCCCTTGATAGAGACCGTTACACCAGACAAAACTTCTCCCAGTTCACTTTTCACTGTCCCCCGAACAATACTCTTTTCTTGACCAAGAGCAAATAGAGACATACCGATTAGCCATAACGTGGCTAGCCATCTGTAAATGTTGTTCATAAAATTTGATTTAGTTTATAATGCTTTAGTTATCCTTTAATAACTGGTATATGAATCAAATGTAGAATGCCAGACGGCTTGTAAGGGGGTAATTTTCAAAAAAAATAGGGGTAATAATTCTTTAGCCCAACACCGCAGTCCGTGAAATAAGTTGTAGATTTACGGCATAAGCACATGCTAACCGACCCAACAACCAGGATTCATCATGCTAATAATCAATTTAAAATCAGTCTTTACACTGATTTTCATAACAGCTCAACTTATACTCATCACGGCAGGTCATGCACAGCAAAAGAGAATCTTTCACCAATTCAACGAAAAACAGGGAATTGCTCGAACCCCCATCCTGACAATTGGTCAAGATAGTAAGGGATTCCTATGGCTGGGAGGCGGGTATCAATTCTACAAATACGACGGAGTGAAATTTCACCCCTTGAGTCATCTACTCGCTTCTCCAAATCCATTTTACATCAATGCCATAGCCGTAGATGCAGCTGACAATGTAATTATTGGAACTTCTACCGGACTCTTTGTTTTTGACCAAGTCACGGGTCGACGTTATCACTATACCGACAAAACAAAACTGATAGGCAACGTCATCTCAGCCATACAGCTATTGAGAGATAAAAAAATAGCCGTGGGAACCGATAAAGGATTGAATATACTCACCATAGCCAAAGGAGATACAACATTCACATCCCATCTATATGGAGAAGAAATTAAAGCCATACATGCAGATGGAAACAGCACTACAGTAAGTTCAAACAAAGGATACTATACCATTAATCCGCAGATCAACTTCCATATTAACCCAAACATTCATCAAAAAATCTACCAACAGTTCAATGACTATGTTACCACCATTTTCAAAGACAACAACCACATCTGGTTAGGCACATTCAATTCTGGTATAGTAAGGTACACACCAGCAACCCATACTTTTATCCAATGGAATCAACAAAACTCCAAACTAGCCAGCAACAGGATTAGAAAAATAATCAAAACCTCCGCCAAAGAGATAATGATTGGTACGCTAAAAGGATTATCAGTAATAGATTCCACTTCCACTATCGCCACCTACAAACACGAAGTTGGCCATAATCAAAGCCTAAGCCAGAATTCGATCTATGACATCCTTATTGATCAACAACAAAATATATGGCTTGGCACCTACTTCGGAGGGATAAATGTCATATACAATTCCAATTCTCCCTTTCTAATATATCGCCCCACCGAATCTTATAATTCGATTAGCAGCAACATCGTTAGTGGCATTGCAGAAGATTCCCAAGGATATTGGATTGGAACCGAAGAAGAAGGCCTAAATTTTATCAGAAAGGACAATCAGACTATTGAACATTACAATCGTCAACTTTCTTCCAACCTGATAAAGGACGTCTTTACCCATGACAACATGGTCTATATAGGCACCTACAATGGTGGATTTAATAAACTTAATAAAAAGACAGGTCAGGTAGAACACTACCTTATCGATCAAAATAATATTCTAAATCCCGTCAACAATGTATACTCAATCTTAAAAGACTCCGAAAAAAATCTATGGATTGGTACTAATAGTGGACTATTTCTATTTGATGAACAAAACAAAAAAATAAGTAAAATATACAAAGAAACCCAAGGACTACTCATATCCAAAATTACCGAGATAGGACCTAAAGAGTTCCTAATTGCCACAAGCTCCGGATTGTTCCATAAAATAAAAGAAAGAATCTATCTCATTGAACAGACCCGTGACATTACCTTCAACAGTATTTTCTTGGAACAGGGAAATACCGTGTGGTGCGGAACTACCGTAGGTAAAATAGCAAAATATGACATCAAAAGCCGAAAGTTAACATACTATCCTATCAAATCAGCCATTAATTTACTATCGGTCCTAAAATCAGGAGACAATATTTGGGTTAGCACCCCCAATGGCATAGTATCCTACAACCCAAGTACAAATTCCGAACATCTATTGACGACGGTAGACGGCTTACCATCAAATGAATTCAACAAAAACTCCTATTTGTCCGCAACCAATAATGAATTGCTTTTCGGAACGCTCAATGGATTAATCAAATTCGATCCCAATGAAATTAAATACAATTTAGAAAAACAAAAAGTCTATTTCACAAAACTCCGTCTATTCAATAAAAATGTCGAGATCGGCGACAGTACCCATATTCTAAATAAAGATATATCCTTGCTGACCAATATAGAACTAGCACATTCCCAAAATGTAATTTCTATCGACTTTGCGCTCCTAAACTACATCAAATCGGAAAAAAACAAATATGCGTATCAATTAGCGGGTCTCGACCCAGATTGGGTATTTACAGACACGCCCACCGCTACTTATATGAATCTAGTTCCCGGAGATTATATCTTAAATGTAAAAGGAGCAAACAATGATGGTATATGGTCTAATACGACAACCCTAAAACTAACAATTTTACCCCCTTTGTGGAAGACCTGGTGGGCATATCTTATTTATGTAACAGTCATCATCGGCATAATATATCTGTTAAACCGATTTTTGATAGAACGCGCGCTTTTACTCAAATCAGAAAAAGATCATCAGGCCAAAATCAACTTCTTTTCCTATATCTCCCATGAAATACGTACACCACTTACCTTAATAACACATCCTTTAAAGCAGCTCTTAAAAGAGACCAAAGCAAGTGAACTCGTACAGGACAAGTTGATGGCCATGGAAAAAAACACCAACAGGCTATTGTCCCTCATCAATGAATTATTGGACTTCCGAAAGATAGAAGAGAATAGCTTACACATAAATGTTTATAATTACAATCTATCCGAATTCCTGACCGAGATAAGCCATGTTTTTCTAGATTTAGCGAGGGAAAAAGAAATTGAATATAATATTGACGTCCCTAATATTCAAAACAATGTTTTCTTCGACAGGATTCAATTTGAAAAGGTCATCTACAACCTCATATCCAACGCCATCAAGTATAGCCACAACGGTGGTTCCATTTCCATTTCTCTAACAGAATCTGATACCGACATCAATATCTACGTTAGAAACACAGGTATAGCAATACCAATGGACAACCTTGATAAAATATTCGAACAGTATTACCGAACCCCTGATAGCCAACTGTCACATGATGGGACAGGTATTGGCCTCGCTTTATCCAAAATATTGGTCAATCTCCATGGAGGCACGATTAGTGCGTACCATGAAAAAGACACGCCCTACAATTCCAGCAGTACTACTTTTCGAATCAAACTTCTGAAGGGTATCACGCATTTGCAAGACAAAAAGCACATCAATATCCTCACCAAAGATAAAATATATTCGATAAGCCGATTCGAAAGCCATAATAGAAATCCATTACAAGAACAGACGAATTTGTCACTTCTTATCGTTGAAGATAATCCTGATTTAAACAATATGTTAGTAGATATGTTGTCAGGGCTTTACAAAGTATCTGTTGCATACAACGGTCTCAATGGTATACAGAAAGCGCAAGAGGAAATCCCCGACCTCATATTAAGTGATGTGATGATGCCAGGAATATCTGGGCTCGAGCTCTGTCAAAGACTAAAAACAGAAACCAAAACCAGTCACATACCCATTGTACTATTGACAGCATTGGGTACTCCCGAAAAGCAAATAGAAGGTCTCGAACATGGTGCAGATGTCTATCTCGTCAAACCTTTCGATCGTGATTACCTCTTATTGACCATTCGTAATTTACTTGCACTTTCCGAGAGAAATAGGAAATCTTTTAATTTGGAGAAATTCATTGAAAAAAGATCCACTATCAACAAAGATGATGATGAGTTCCTAACGAAAGCCATTCATATTATTAACTTACATTTAGCAGACGAAGAGCTATCTGTTGATTTTCTATGCAAGGAGTTAGGAATGAGTCATCCTATACTAAATAGGAAAATTAAAGCCATGACCAATTTATCCATTATAAATTTTATTAAATCCATACGCATGAATCAAGCTTCAAAAATGTTAAAAACCGGATTGTATACCATTGTCGAAGTGGCATACGAAGTCGGATTCAGCGATCGGAAGTACTTCAGTAAAGAATTCAAAAAGCAATTTGGTGTCAATCCGACGGATTATATCAGAGATACCAACGATCCTGAAAATTAATACTGACCTGTACGGAGTAGCACGAGCGTACAAGCATTCTCCACAGTAATACCGTTTGACTCAGCAAGCAACTGCAATTCGGCATTTTCAGCACCCGGATTAAAGATAAT
Source organism: Sphingobacteriaceae bacterium DW12 (assembly GCA_000783305.1). Classification (GTDB taxonomy): domain Bacteria; phylum Bacteroidota; class Bacteroidia; order Sphingobacteriales; family Sphingobacteriaceae; genus Sphingobacterium. Next base: position 106,997 of record JROE01000004.1, read on the forward strand.
CCGCTTAGGATGAAGCTCCAAGATGTAATCGTACAACGGCTTTTGATTTTGGGCGCCCATATACATGGTCACCGTATCAATATCATCATATATAGTTGTCGCTGGTTCAATAAGTTGACCAGCTACTTCCCCCTTTTTTATTCCAACGTTTATAATACTATGTCCGTACTGGCTCAGCATATGGGCCGCCTTGTAGGAGTAGCGTTCCGGATTGGTACTAGCACCAATAATCAATGTTTTCTTATTCATTCCAAAATACTTTGCAACATTATCTAATCCACCATAAAATCACCGTCCGAATTGTAGGCGTTCTTACGAAGAATGGGCATTCCCAAAATTTTATACAACTCATCCAGCTTTACCAAACTACCATTAGCCATATTAGATAACAATACGATAGTTACGTCATTTTTGAGGTCTCGTACGTATAAATTACGAAATCCATGCCACCAACCGGTATGATACACAATATGTTGATCTTGATGGTTAAATGTTCGCCATCCATATCCGTATCCAAACACACTCTTTTTCTGCGGATCGTTACGAGGAACGTATGCAGAATCCAGTGTCTCAGACTTCAATAGCCGTCCTTCTTTAAGAGCAATATCTAACAGGAACATATCCTGAACAGTACTGTATATGCCTTTGTCTCCCAAAGGTCCATCTAAGAAATTCTGGACTACGGAACGCCTCCAAACTTTATCATGCCCAATCACCTTGGTCGGAATTTTTTCGTAAACAGCTTTTGAGTACGCCGCAGTATGTTTCATTCCTGCAGGTCCAAATACATTTTCACTCATATATACTGCAAAATCCTGCTTGGACACTTTTTCAATAATTCCTCCCAAGACCATATAATTGCTATTATTATAATGAAACCTCCCGTCAGGTTTTCCATATCTCCCTGGCTTATACTCTGTCAAGAGCTGAATAGCATCCATATTGGTCATTCCTTTCTTCTTATCCTTCCAGACTCCGTCAGTGAAATATACATAATTGGGTAATCCTGAGCGATGTGTTAGAAGCATCTTAATGGTAATTCCTTCGTACGGAAAATCTGGAAAAAAATCATTTACCGTCTGGTCCAACTTCAATTTCCCTTCTTCTACCAATTTAAGAACAGCAATCGAGGTCATCGGCTTTGTCACCGATGCAAGTTCAAATTGAGACTGTAGATTCAAACTGTCCTTCAAGAGATAATCAGCCCATCCGAAGGACTTTTGATAAATTATCTTTCCTTTTTTCGCGACCAGCACGTTCCCATTAAAGGCAGCTCGTTTATGTAAATTCTGCATAAATGCATCTACATTCTTATCCTCCTCATTCGGATTATAAACCAATCGAAGGCTGTCCTGTTCTGCTTGACTTTTTTCCTCCTTAATTTTCCGCTCCTCTGCGGATGTGCAGGCCACTAAACTAATAATACTTAAACCCAATATTACTTTCGCAACAATCAATTTCACTAGCTTTTCTTTAAAATTTTATGGTATATATCTATAATGTGAAAAAATAACGAATTAGTATGTAACCCCCAAATAAAACGCTCATAAAATCATGTCACAAATACCAATACAAATAGAGCGTTCAATAAAATATACCCAATGGTGTCGCCACCAACAAAAAAGCCACTTTATTTCTAAAGTGGCTTTTCATATAATGGTATCCCGTAATTATGCTAGTAATCTAACAGGATTTTCGACCAATGCTTTCAAAGTTTGAAGGAAGGCAGCTCCTGTAGCCCCATCCACAACTCTATGATCACATCCTAAAGTCAATTTCATAATATTTCCCGGAACTACAGCGCCGTTTTTAACGACAGGTATTGCTTGAATAGCTCCGACAGAAAGAATAGCGCCATCAGGTGAATTGATAATTGATGTAAATTCATCAATACCAAACATTCCTAAGTTAGACACTGTAAATGTTGACCCTTCCCAATCAGAAGGTTGAAGTTTCTTAGACTTCGCTTTTTGAGCAAAATCTTTCACCTCTGCCGATATATGAGATAACGATTTACCATCTGCAAAACGAACGACAGGCACCAATAAGCCATCTTCGACAGCTATTGCCACACCGATATTTGTATGCTCATTGAAGCGGATCTTATCTCCACCCCATGATGAGTTCACCGCCGGATGCTTTTTCAAAGCTACGGCAGCTGCTTTAATGATAATATCATTGAATGACACCTTGACTGGCGCCACTTCGTTTATTTGAGCTCTAGCAGCAATCGCATTATCCATATCAATGCTAATCGTCAGATAGAAGTGAGGTGCAGTAAACAGACTTTCTCCCAAACGACGCGCGATTGTTTTGCGCATCTGAGATACAGGCTGTTCTGTATAACGTTCCTCCCCAACAAATGTTGGCAGCGTGATTGTCTTAGTTTCCGAAGCAGAGGTACTTGGCGCTGAGGCTGCCGAAGGCTTAGCTGTTGGTACAAATGACTCAACATCCTTCTTCACAATACGTCCGCCATCCGCAGAACCTTTTACATCATTGAGGTTAATCCCTTTTTCTTTAGCAATTTTACGAGCCAATGGAGATGCCTTCACTCTAGAATCATCTGAGGAAGACGAAGCTGTTGTTGTACTTTCAGCTACTGCTTTAGCAGGTTCCTCAGTCTTGGTTTCTTTAGCTTCAACTGTAGCTTTAGGTGATGCAGATTTTTGATTCAACAATGGAGTCACATCTGTCCCCGCAGGGCCAACGATCGCAATAATATCATTTACTTTGGCCGCTTGCCCTGCTTCTAATCCGACGTACAATAATGTACCTTCAGCATAAGCTGTCACTTCCATCGTAGCTTTGTCGGTCTCTACATCTGCAATAGCATCGTCAGATTTAATCGAATCACCTACTTTAAAGTTCCACTGGGCAATTACTCCCTCCGTCATTGTATCACTCAAAAGAGGCATAGTAATGACTGTCACACCCAAATCTTCGGCGCTAACTGTCTCACCAGACTCTTCAGCCGGGGCAGATACCTCTTCCTGCTTTTCTTCCTTTTTATCGTCAGTAGCTGGAGCACTCTCGCCGTCTAATAACGCTTTGTAGTCTTCTCCCTCTTCTCCAAGAATAGCAATAACTGCATCGATTGGTACAGCTTCGCCTTCTTTAGGTCCGATATATAATAATGTACCTTCCTGGTAGGATTCAAAATCCATCGTCGCCTTATCTGTTTCAATCTCGGCGACGAGATCTCCGGAATTTACTTTGTCACCAACTTTTTTGTGCCATTTTGCAATAACACCTTCAGTCATGGTGTCACTCATTTTAGGCATTTTTACTACTTCAGCCATTTCGTTACTTAATTATATTTAGTTAAAGTAATTGTCAATTAATCCATCACAAAAGGATAGTCCTCTTGAACGTATACGTCTTTGTAAATTTCAGAAGCATCAGGAAAAGGAGATTCTTCAGCAAATTTTACAGAATCATCTACAACTTTCTTCACATCGGCCTCTACTGCTGCAAACCAAGCATCATCAGCATAGTTATTTTCCAAGATAGCATGTTTCGTAGCCAATAATGGATCACGACCTTTATACTCTTCCAACTCTTCCTTTGTGCGATACTTAGCAGGGTCAGACATCGAGTGTCCTTTGTATCGATAAGTGCGGATTTCCAAGAACGTTGGACCCTCACCTGCACGAGCACGTTGAACAGCCTCATCCATAGCATTGTGGACCGCTACTACATCCATACCATCTACAGCTGCAGAAGGCATATCAAAACCGTGGCCCATCTTATAAATATCAATCATGTTTGTTGTACGCTCAACAGAAGTACCCATCGCATAACCATTGTTTTCACAAACAAAAATCACAGGAAGTTTCCAAAGCATAGCCATATTAAGAGTTTCGTTAAAAGCTCCCTGACGCACCGCTCCGTCACCCATATAACAAACGTTTACATTATTTGTTCCCAAATATTTCTCAGCAAAAGCAATACCGGCTCCCAATGGAATTTGTCCACCAACGATACCATGTCCACCCATCATCTTATGTTCCTTTGAGAAAAAGTGCATAGACCCCCCTTTACCTTTAGAACAGCCTGTTGACTTACCATACATTTCTGCCATACAAGCATCTGCAGATACGCCTTTTGCCAGTGCATGTGCGTGATCGCGATACGCAGTAATCAACGAATCTTCAGGCCCGATTACGGACATTGTACCCGCAACTACAGCTTCCTGTCCAATATAAAGGTGACAGAACCCACGAATTTTTTGTTGACCATAAAGTTGACCTGTTTTTTCCTCGAATTTACGGATGAGTAGCATGGATTTATACCACTCCAAATATGTCTCTTTTGTTATAGGTGTTGAACTCATTTTCAAGTATTGAATTTCTGACTTAACTGACTACAAATCTAATCAATATTTACAACATTTTTGTTATCGAGCACAATTTTATTACAGTGCAAAAACAATCCAATTACAGGATTCAAAGCCTATTAACAAATTTTAACATCAGGATAACACCCCACACGCAACGATATATTTTCACAAAAAGCAAAGCGACCATTTGATTATTTCATCAAATGGTCGCTTTGCAAAACTATTATCTTACTGCTGCTATTTTAACAGTTTCATTAGCTCGTCTTCTGTTATTTTCTGTTGCGCACCAGTCTCCATATCTTTTAAGGAAAGTAATCCCGAAGACACCTCTTCTTCTCCAACAAGCAACACAAAAGGAATCCGCTTATCATCGGCATAGCTCATTTGCTTCTTAAGCTTGGCAGCCTGTGGATATAACTCCGTTGCTAAACCGGCCTTCCGCAATCGATGCACCAAAGGAAGCGTAAATGCCTCCGTCGCTTTATCGAAATTGATAATCAGCAACTTCGTATTTACAGACTCATTTTCAGGATAGAGGCCAAGTTCCTCGAGGACGTCGTAAATACGATCAGCTCCAAATGACACCCCCACTCCTGTCAAGCCCTTCAAACCAAACATACCAGTCAAATCATCATAACGCCCCCCTCCGCCTATACTCCCCATGGCAACCTCATTCGTCTTCACTTCGAAAATACTCCCCGTATAGTAATTCAACCCACGAGCAAGCGTTATATCCAGCTCAACAAATTGACCGAATACCTCTTGAGAAACATCCAGTCTATTTAAATAATCAAATACCTCTTCCAATTCCGAGATACCTCGCAATCCTATCTCCGAACTACCCAACACTTCCTTCAACTGTTCGATTTTTGAAGAAGTCGAGCCTTCCAACAAAATAATGGGACGCAAAACGTTCAAATCCTCACTAGTAAAACCACGCGCTAATAGCTCCTTGTTAACACCCTCCAGCCCAATTTTATCCAACTTATCGATAGCAACAGTCATATCGACAATCAACTCAGGTTTGCCAAGAATTTCAGCAATGCCTGATAGCACTTTACGATTATTGATTTTAATGGTAAAATCATTCAGACCAAGTGCCTTTAAAGCCTCATGATAGATCAGCACAAATTCAGCCTCGTTCAACAAGCTATCCGACCCTACAACATCCACATCACACTGAAAAAATTCCCGATAGCGTCCACGTTGCGGACGATCCGCACGCCATACCGGTTGAATTTGAAATCGCTTAAATGGCAATGCTATCTCATTTTGTCGCATGACCACATAACGCGCAAAAGGAACCGTCAAATCATAGCGTAATGCTTTCTCTGAAATATGTGGAATTAATTTATTGGATGCACGTTCATGCAATAACAATTCTGGTGCTTTGCTCAGAAAATCACCAGAATTTAAAATTTTAAAAATCAACTTATCCCCCTCATCACCGTACTTACCGGTTAGTGTTTGCAAATTCTCAAAAGAAGGTGTTTGGATTTCTTGATACCCGTATTTGCGGAATACTGATTTAAGGGTATCGAAGATATAATTACGTTTGCTCATTTCGGCCGGTGAAAAATCACGCGTACCTTTAGCCAAGGATGGTTTTACTATTGCCATAATGACGACAAAGGTAAGGTATCAAATTGAAATTTAAGAAAGGAGAGAAAGGTTAATCGTAAATTTAGTTTATTCGACTTCGAAGATTTTGAGGTACTCACAGGCCTTTTCGGCGGCAAGCTTTTCGGCACTCTTCTTATTAAAGTCACGCCCTACTCCACAAACCTCTTTATCAACAACGGCCTGAATGCTGAACATTTTAGCAGACTCACCTTCTGGATTGTCGATCTGTGTAAAATGCACCTCCTTACCCAAATGTTGACACCATTCTATTAGGCGGCTTTTAAAGTTTGTTTCCGTCATTTCCAAAAGCTGAATATCAACATGTGGCTTGATAATTCTATTTAGAAGGAAACTTCGAGTAAATTGGTACCCTTTATCCAGATATACGGCTCCGATTAATGCTTCAAAAGCGTCTCCAAGTAAAGAGCCTTGCTTATTTGGAAAGCTAATCATACGCGCATCGTACTGTATTAATTCGTTCAACCCCAGCTTGCGGGATAGTTGATTCAAATTCACACGACTAACGATTTTTGACCGCATTTCGGTCAAAAATCCTTCGTCCTTATATGGATACTTCTTAAACAAGAGCTCAGCAACTACCGAACCTAAGACAGCATCGCCCAAAAACTCTAACCGCTCGTTGCTATTTTTTGCACCTTCCTTAATTGCCACGGCCACAGACTTGTGCCTAAAAGCCATCTGATATAGCCGTACATTATCAGGGACGAACCCAAGAAGGTTTTTCAGTTTCCGCACATATATTCTATGCGGTGAGAAATACAAATTATAAATCCACAAGAAGGGCATGCTGCTCAAAAAAATATAGAGAGAAAAAAGCTAGTCTTCACTGTTTAAACTCTCTCCACTATCTATGGGAACTATGGCTGATATTTTTTAAAAATAACAGTAGCATTGTGTCCACCAAATCCAAAAGTATTACTCATTGCAGCATTTACTTGTCTCTTCTGAGCTGTATTGAAAGTGAAATTCAATCGATTATCCAACTCAGGATCATCAGTAAAATGATTGATTGTCGGAGGCACAATATCGTGTTGAACCGCTAAAATTGAAGCAATAGACTCAATCGCGCCGGCAGCTCCCAAAAGGTGACCTGTCATCGACTTAGTAGAACTGATATTCAATCTATAGGCATGTTCACCGAACAAATCTACAATAGCTTTAGTCTCGCTAATATCACCTACAGGAGTAGAAGTTCCATGCACATTAATGTAATCGATATCCGAGAAATCTAATTCGGCATCCTTTACAGCCATAGTCATGGCGAGCTTGGCCCCTAATCCTTCGGGATGAGATGCTGTAATATGATGTGCATCAGCACTCATACCACCACCACCAACCTCAGCATAAATCTTAGCTCCGCGAGCTAACGCATGTTCTAGGCTCTCTAATATAATCGCACCAGAACCTTCGCCCGAAACAAAACCATCACGATCCTTATCAAAAGGACGAGATGCAGTTTTAGGATCATCATTTCTTGTTGAAAGCGCATGCATCGCATTAAATCCGCCTATTCCAGCTTCGTTAATGGTTGCTTCCGATCCTCCTGTAACAATGACATCAGCTTTCCCCATACGAATATAGTTAAAAGCATCAATCATAGCATTTGTCGCCGAAGCACATGCCGAAACAGCAGAAAAGTTCGGTCCACGAAGACCATGACGCATAGAAATATGTCCAGGAGCAATATCTACAAGCATCTTCGGGATGAAGAAAGGATTAAAACGGGGTGTTCCATCTCCTTTGGCAAAACTTGCCACCTCGTCAGCAAAAGTAGTCAAACCACCAATTCCCGACCCCCAAATAACTCCGATACGATTCGTATCTAAATTTTCAAAAACTAAACCAGCATCCTTGATTGCTTCATCTGATGAAGCAATAGCATACTGTACAAAAGGGTCAACTTTACGAGCTTCCTTACGATCCATAAAATCATGTGGATCGAATCCTTTCACTTCGCACGCAAACTGAGTCTTGAATTTCGATGCGTCAAATCTTGTAATAGGAGCAGCACCGCTTACACCATTTATCAATCCTTCCCAATAAGCGGGAACGGTATTGCCAAGTGGTGTAAGAGCGCCTAACCCTGTTACTACTACTCTTTTAAGCTCCATTTATGATGATTGGCCTAATTAAATTAGTTAGTTAACGTTTTTTTCTAAATAAGCGATTGCTTGACCTACTGTGCCAATGTTTTCAGCTTGGTCATCAGGAATAGCCACGTTGAATTCTTTTTCAAACTCCATGATTAACTCAACAGTGTCAAGTGAATCAGCACCTAAATCGTTGGTGAATGAAGCCTCTGGTGTAACTTCGTTCTCATCAACACCTAGTTTTTCAACGATAATTGCTTTTACTCTTGAAGCGATATCTGACATGATTTTATAGTTTAATTGTTTAATAAATCTGTGCAAAGAAAAATAAATTTCACCAATTATCAAACCCTTTTGATTTTTTGGCACTGCAAAAATAAGGATTTTAACCCATTAAACATACACTAATGAGCTAATACTTAATCCTATCCAATAATACTAACTTTTAGCTTTATTTACAAACATTCCCTTTTCTTAATGCAAATTTTACATAGAATCTCCGCAAGATACACGAAATTATAGTATTTTCGTACAAAACTTAGCGTCAAAATTGAACAAAATAACAGTATTTAAATTGGAAATTGACATGGAGGAAGAACTCGATTTTGTTCTCCTTGGAATCAGTTCCCCTTTACGGGATTACAGACTTTGTCATTTCTTAAATAAAAACACCGGCTTACGCTTTATCTATGGAAAAGAAAGCGACCTGGACCACAAAGGAAATTCGAAGGAAGGCCCAAAGGAGGAATACGAATACCATATCATACAAGAAAAAAGCCGAAATAAAAAACCAGCATTAAAACACCATTTTGCAATATATAGAGATTGTGACCCAAACTATGAATACGAATACTACCTGATTAACAATAGAAGCCTCGAAGGAGGGATATTGATACCTGAAATCGCCAATTTTGATTTCTTTATGGTCATCAAACATTTTATACATGAGGACGATCTAAATACACTAATTCAACAAATAAATAGAATAAATGATATCATAATGGTAAAAGAAATAGTTCCTAAAATATTGAAATCTAAAGAAAATCTCATATTTTAGCACTCTTTTCCAAAGGTGTACATTCTACACTCCAAATTTATAAACGAGAAAAGAAAGACGCTATTTCTTTTATTTAATGCAAATACACGGAATAGTAATCAGATAGATATTAAAAAACATTACATGAAGCAGCCCCCGATTAATCGGACGACCGCTCATCAACAATTAAAAAAAATAAAGGATGAAAAAAGTTCAAAAACGGACCAAAATAGTAGCAACCCTTGGACCGGCATCGGCAGATAAAACTGTTCTAACGAACATGATTGCCAAAGGAGTCGATGTATGTCGACTTAATTTTTCCCATGGAAGTCAAGAGGATCACTTAAAAGTGATCAACACGATTAACGAAATAAACGCTGAAACAGGATTTAATGTAGCTATCCTTGCAGATCTTCAAGGACCTAAAATCCGAATTGGCAAAATGAAAGAGGGCGGTGCCATCTTAATCAATGGTTCACACGTAGAAATTACTACCCAAGAATTAATTGGAGATGAAAAACGTATCTATATCACTTATGAAAATTTCCCGAACGACGTCCAAGAGAATGAGATTATCCTTTTAGACGACGGGAAACTCCAACTACGAGTCCTATCGACCAATCACAAAGATACTGTTATTTGTGAGGTTGTACACGGCGGTGTACTGACATCTAGAAAAGGAGTCAACCTGCCCAACACAAAGGTTTCTATTCCTTCCCTGACGGAAGAAGATTTGGACAACCTTAATTTTGCCCTTGACCATGGCGCAGATTGGATTGCCATGTCGTTCGTTCGCTCTGCAGAAGACATTTACCAATGTAAAGAAATCATTAAACAAAAGGGCAGCCATGCTCGCATCATTGCAAAGATTGAAAAACCAGAAGCAATTGAAAATATAGATGCCATTATAGAAGCCACTGACAGTATCATGGTAGCTCGTGGTGACCTAGGTGTCGAAATGCCTATGGAAGAAGTCCCTGGCTTACAAAAAATCATTGTTCAAAAATGTCGTGACCTTTCAAAACCAGTAATCATCGCTACCCAAATGCTCGAAAGCATGATTACAACCCCTCGTCCTACTCGTGCCGAAGTTAACGACGTTGCCAATTCCGTACTCGATGGTGCAGATGCGGTAATGTTGAGTGGAGAAACATCTGTAGGTGAATTCCCAGAAATTGTTATTGAGACAATGACTAAAATCATCGTACATGTTGAGCGTACTTCTTACAACTATTATAGTGACAAGAGTGACCAAAACACCGATTTGACTAAAATTCCAGATGCAATTTGCGGTTCCTCTATTTTCTTAGCGCAAAAAACTAAAGCTTCCGCAATTGCAGTCATGACATCATCTGGATACACAGCATTTGAAATATCAAGCTATAGACCAGATGCTGATATCTACATCTTCACTGGCAACAAACATTTGTTACGTTCACTCAGCCTTGTTTGGGGTGTTCGAGCATTTGTTTACGAAAAATTTGAAAGTACTGATGGAACTATCCAAGATGTAAACACGCTCTTAACGGAGAAAAATCTAGTATCAAAAGGACAAATTGTGATTAACACATCATCTACACCTTTACACGAAAAAGGACGTACAAATACTATCCGAGTTTCGGAAGTAAAATAATTGAGAATAGGCGATTGGAAAAATTCAATCGCCTATTTTTTTATTACCCTTTTCTCCTCTAGTAAAAGCTTTGGAGTAAACTTTTGTATCTTATCGATCTCCTGCTGATCGATTTCAGCTAATTTTTCCGTACCCGGCATATTCGCCGAATCACGACCATACAATTTCTTTACGGGCATGTTGTTCCGATCCTCGGGTGGTTTCATCTTAGAATAATAAACGGCCACAACATCCCCTGCAGAGGTATCAGGCAACGCTATTGAGTCTTGCTGGCCAACAAGACTCTTCTTAACCTTCGCAGGCAACGGTGCAAGCTCCTGCCCCTCAACATTCACGGCCAGCACTAGGCCGATCGCAAACAAAAGACTATATCGTAAATTCATAAATAAAGTGCTTAATTAATTCCATTAAATTTAGAAAATTTCCGTCCAAGAACCAAATAACTTCCGTAAACAGCTGTTAAATAGTGTTAAATGGAAAATATGAAACTAAAGCATTCCTATTTTTGTAATAAATGAAACAAAAAAGTATCACAGTCATTATTGGTTTGATGTCAATTGCCCTATTGGGGGTAATGGCTATGCAGTACTTTTTTATTCGAGATTCCTTTCGTCAAAAATCTCAACTCTTTGACGAAGCTGTAAATGCCTCATTGTCAACTGTAGCCTCAAAAGTCGAGAAGCATGAAGTCATGGCATTTGCCAAAACACAGCAAAAAAGTAATCAAGAAAAATATGAACGCGAGCAAAAACGCTTAGAAGAGCAAATCAACATACAAAAGCAAATTGAAAGTCTTCGAGTACGACAATACGAAACACAGCAAAAATTTAAAGACGCAGAAGACCATCTCAAAATGAGCTATCCTATTGTCGTATCCATTGAAAATTCATTTTACGAGACCTACATTCGCCGTACTCGATACAATTACCTTGTCAAACTCAAGATCTCACAAGGCATTAACTACGAAGATAACGCCGTAGACAACTCTATTGAAGTATATGCAGTAGAAAAAATAGCACAAGTAGATGGGAAAGATGACAGCAGCAGGTATTTGGCTTACTACAACCTATATGACCTCAATGCCATAGGGTTTACAATAAAAACCCTCCCCCCCCGCGCGGATATGAAATTAGCCCTTCGCATCCATGAGCTAGAAAGGAAGTTAAAGCTCACACAATTAAATGATGCTGCCAATCTATACGACAGCATCGCAGTGATGGGAGGAAAAAAAACAGATGTAATAGAGGATTTTGCAGCTAGCATAGAGTTATCAAAAAAACCACTAAAAGAACGCATTAACCTACCATTTTTGGAGCGCGAAATTTCCAAAGAATTATTGAATCGGGATATTACATCAGAATTCAATATTGAAGTCAGGGAGAACAACAATCTCATATACAACATCAATACATTAGGGGAATTAGACAAACCCCAAAAACACAATAGCTATTCCACCTTATTATTTCAAGGAGATCTCGGAAATGCACCTGGAAAGCTGACTATTTCTTTTCCAAATAAAAAGAATATCATCATGGACAACATGGGCTATCTTTTCTTTCCTATGGGCGCATTATTGGTTCTTTTGATTGGTTGTTTTGCCTATACGCTGACCACTATTTATCGACAAAAGAAAATATCGGAGATGAAAACTGACTTCATCAACAACATGACGCACGAATTTAAGACGCCTGTTGCGACTATTATGATTGCGAGCGAATCGCTACGTGACCCCGAAATCATAACCGACCAAAAAAGGGTAAATAGACTTGCAAATATCATATATGACGAAAATATCAGATTAGGTGACCATATCGAACGAGTGCTCAACATCGCTAGATTAGAAAAAGAAAACCTTAAAATCGACCGCATCGACGTGCGTATAAATGAACTCACTAATGCTGTACTGGACAGTATGAATTTACAGCTTCAGAAATCAAAAGGTACGTTAGAAGTATATTTAGAAGCGAAGGAAGATACCGTCATTGGAGACGAACTCCACCTTTCCAACGTACTATTCAACTTGGTAGACAATGCCATCAAATACAGTCGCCATGCACCACACATCGTAGTGAAAACTCATAACCACAAAAATACAATTGTCATCTCTGTTGCTGACAACGGCATTGGCATGACCCGAGAACAACAACAAAAGATATTTGACCAATTCTATCGCATTCCGACAGGCAACATTCACAATGTAAAGGGTTTTGGCCTAGGCTTGAGTTATGTAAATGACATAATCAAACGATTAGACGGACGTATACAGGTAAAAAGTGAGAAAGATAAAGGCACACATTTTGATGTAACATTGCCGCTAAAGGGTTACAAACTATAACTAACGCGGATGAATTTCCATCTGCAATTGTCCAATGAACAAATACGCGAATTATGCAAAAAATATTATTAGCGGAAGACGATCCAAACTTAGGGGAATTATTAAAGGACTATCTTGAACTAAAAAGCAAGTTTGATGTCACGCTATGTCAGGATGGAGAGGAAGCGCTCACCGCCTTTCATAAGGATGAATACGACCTCTGCATACTAGATGTGATGATGCCTAAAAAAGATGGGTTCACACTTGGTAAGGACATCCGTAAAACCAACACCACTGTCCCGATTATTTATGCTACCGCCAAAGGCATGATGGAGGATAAAACTCAGGCATTTGAACTTGGTGGGGATGATTATATCACCAAGCCCTTTCGAGTAGAAGAACTCTTGTTACGCATACACGCTCTTTTAAAAAGAAGCTCCCGTGAAAAAGATGAGGAAGTCGCAGACAAGTTTGAAATTGGTGATTACTTCTTCGACTACACCAGTCAGCAAATTTCTTACAAAGGCCAACAGCAAAAACTCTCCACAAAAGAAGCTGAGCTGCTCCGACTCCTATGCCTCAAAAAGAATGATGTCCTGACCCGAGAGGAGGCGTTACTAAAGATCTGGCATGACGATAACTACTTTACAGGTAGAAGTATGGACGTTTTCCTAAGCAAATTACGAAAATACCTCAAGCAAGATTCGAATGTGGAAATTGTTAATGTACACGGTAAAGGATACAAATTGCTCGTGAGCTAACGCATTAATATAGAATAGAAAGCATACAGAAAAGGATTGAAAATGAGTTGGAACCTAGAAGTTCAACCATCAGTTTCGATCCTTTTTTTCTTTTTTATCTGTTCTTTTTTGTAATATCAATTCTTATTCCGATATTAGCGTCGCTTATAGAGAAAGGCCGAGGGAATAGACCCGAAGAAGCCTTAGCAACCTGTCACTTGACAAGGTGCTAAATTCTACCCCCCTTCATGGAAGAGGGAAAGATAAGCCGAAGTCACTACATCTGGTGTCCTTCCTCTTTAGCAATAAATAATTTAGATAACAATTAATAAGGAAATAGTATGTTAATTACAAACAACTTAGGTTACCCAAGAGTGGGACCTTTCCGCGAATTGAAGAAAGCTAACGAGGCATATTGGGCTAAGAAGATTTCTGCGGAAGAATTATTACAGGCAGCTAAAGAAATCCGTGAAGCAAATTGGAAAACTCAGAAAGATGCGGGCATCGATTTGATTCCTTCCAATGATTTTTCATTCTATGATCAAGTATTAGACCTTTCATTGACAGTTGGTGCTATTCCAGCTCGATACAATACCTTATTAAGCAAAGTAGACAACAACTATAGCTTAGATCTTTATTTTGCTATGGCGCGGGGTTTTCAACAAGATGGAATCGACGTCACAGCTTCTGAAATGACAAAATGGTTTGACACGAATTACCATTACATGGTTCCTGAATTCACTAAAGGTCAAACATTCAAATTAACTTCTGAGAAATTTCTAAACGAATACAACGAGGCTAAGACAGCTGGCATTGAAACAAAGCCGGTCATCATTGGTCCAATCACTTACCTTTTAATCGGCAAAGAAAAAGAAACAGGTTTTGACCGTATCGATCTAATCGAAAACTTATTACCCGTTTACGAGCAAATTCTATCCAAATTAGCCGCAGCTGGTGCTAAATATATCCAGATAGATGAACCTTATTTGGCTTTAGACATCGATGCAAAAGTAAAAGCTTTATACACTTCGGTATTCGAAAGATTAAGTGCTGCAGCAGGTAATGCTAAACTCATCGCTACAACATATTTTGAAGCTTTAAAGGACAATGAAGATTTAGCGCTAGGGCTTCCAGTACACGCTTTACACCTAGATTTAGTTCGTGGGGAAAACCAACTCGACACTGTGCTACCAAAAGTACCGGCGTCATTGACTCTCTCCTTGGGCGTGGTGGAAGGTCGTAACATTTGGAAAAATGATTACGAAAAATCGTTAACAAAAATCCAACAAGCTATCGCTGCTTTAGGTGCAGACAGAGTATGGGTAGGTACGTCATCGTCATTATTGCACGTTCCATTTGACCTGGACAGCGAGAAAAACGAAGAAACACTTCCTGCTGAGGTTAAAAATTGGTTAGCATTTGCTAAGCAAAAATTAGCAGAAGTAAAAGACCTATCTATCTTGGCTGATGGCGAAGTAGATGCAAATACTGCAGAGCGCTTTGCGGCGAATAAAGCTGCTGCTGAAAGCCGTCGTACCTCTCCCCTTATCCACAAACCAGAAGTAAAAAATCGGGTAAGCAACATCACGGATGAGGATGCTAAACGTACATCGGCATTTGCAACACGTAAACTCGCTCAACAAGCAAAATTTAGTCTCCCTGCTTTCGCAACAACTACTATCGGTTCATTCCCACAAACCAAAGACGTTCGTAAATGGAGAGCAGATTTGAAAAAGGGAGCCATTACGCAAGAAGTCTACGACAAAGAGATTGCTGAGGAAACTGAAAGAGCCATCCGTTTGCAAGAAGATTTAGGTATCGATGTTTTGGTACACGGTGAGTTCGAACGTAATGACATGGTGGAATATTTTGGAGAGCAATTAGCAGGCTATGCCTTCACGCAATACGGATGGGTACAGTCTTACGGTTCTCGTTGTGTAAAACCTCCGGTTATTTACGGTGACGTATACCGTCCTGCAGATATGACCGTACGGTGGTCGGCATACGCACAATCATTAACCAATCGTCCTGTAAAAGGAATGTTAACAGGCCCCGTTACAATCTTACAATGGTCATTCGTACGTAACGACCAACCGCGTTCGACTACTACTTATCAAATTGCGTTAGCCATCTTGGACGAAGTCCAGGCATTGGAAAAAGCTGGAATCAAAATCATTCAGATTGACGAACCTGCTATTCGTGAAGGACTACCGTTACGTAAAGCGGATCAAAAAGATTATTTGAATTGGGCTGTACGTGCTTTCCGCGTATCATCATCAAATGTAGAAGATAATACCCAGATTCATACACACATGTGTTACTCCGAGTTCAACAATGTAATTGAGGATATTGCTGCAATGGATGCTGATGTAATCACAATCGAAACATCACGCTCGCAAATGAAATTATTGAATGCTTTTGCAGGTGATTTTAAATATCCTAATGACATCGGCCCAGGTGTATACGATATTCATTCGCCTCGTGTACCAAGTACAGAAGAAATGGTAGACCTTTTACGTAAAGCTAAGGCTGTAGTTCCTGCAGAACAACTTTGGGTAAACCCTGACTGTGGATTGAAAACACGTGCTTGGCCAGAAACCAAAGCTGCTTTAGAGTCAATGGTTGAAGCTGCCAAAATCCTTAGAGCTGAATAACCTTTAAGTATTCGTAATATTAAAATAGAGACACCCCGTAGTTGAAATATACTACGGGGTGTTTTTTTATACCTGCCAATGCAATAGGACTTCAATTCACAATTGAATGGTGTACCATTCGACATAAAGCTAATATTAACTGAGGCTAAATAGAGATGAAGTAGAGGATTAACAGAGGGTTGATAGAGGTCATATCTCTATCAACCCTCTGTTAATCCTCTAGTAATTCTGTCTTAAGTCTTTATTAAATCATAATTTATATAAACTCTATCGAGCATCATTGGGGAAGTAGCCACAAGAGGTCTACACAGGAAAGAAGACTATCAAATGCTTTTATAATCGGATAAAAAAGCTAATTCAGAACTTTTTGATCTCTGGATTGTTATTGAAATATAGTATAAAAAAGATATTATGAAGAGAATATTTCCGATAGCATTGGTCTTTATGGTAACTAGTCTTCTCAACAGCTGCGCTGCAATTGAGGGGATATTTAAAGCAGGCGTGTGGTCTGGTGTAATTATGGTCGTTGTAGTAGTAGCACTTCTAATCTGGATATTGGCCAAGTTATTTGGGGGGCGAAAAGATTAAGCCCCTACTTCGTTACAGAAAGTGTGAGGATGGGATTGTGTCACAAACTGGGACAACCTCTTCCTGCATTCAAGACCCATAGTTGGTAAAGCTGTATTACAATATCCCATTCCTGCCGAGAATGCAACAATTTTTTCAGGGTATTCCTATCATAGCTTTGATTCGCGGTGTTTTTTATTGAATTAGTGAAGCATTAAATAAATTGTTAGAATCTTTTTATAAAAAGCATAAAACTCTCCCTACAAAAGCGAATTGATTTGGATGAAAAACAACAGATATTCTTTTGTCCATATGCGCTCTTGATTAGCGATTCATTATCTTTGCGGTATGCGATTTGATATTATTACCGTATTACCCGATTTACTGACAAGTCCATTTGCACATTCTATTTTGCAACGGGCGCAAAAAAAAGGATTGGCCGAGATTGTGGTTCATAATCTGCGAGATTATGCTTCAAATAAACAGAAATCTGTAGATGATTATCCTTACGGTGGTGGGTCGGGTATGGTAATGCAGATTGAACCTTTTGCCAAATGTATTGAGCATCTACAAACCGAGCGAGAATATGATGAAATTATCTTTATGACACCAGATGGCGAAACCTTAAATCAAGAAATTGCCAATACACTTTCAACTAGAGGTAATATGATGATCCTATGTGGACACTACAAAGGAATCGATCAACGTATTCGGGATATATTCGTTACAAGGGAAATCTCGATCGGAGATTATGTTCTTTCTGGAGGTGAGCTTCCTGCCGCCATCTTGACAGACGCAATAATCAGGCTTATCCCTGGGGTGTTGTCGGATGAAACTTCAGCTTTATCAGACTCATTTCAAGACGGGCTATTAGATGCTCCAATTTATACGCGTCCAGCAGAGTGGAATGGACACAAAGTACCAGAGATATTGCTAAGTGGCAATGAAGCTAAAATTTCGGCATGGAGAGATGAACAGCAGTTACAAAGAACTAAAGAACGACGCCCAGATTTATTAAATGAGTAACGAAAAACCCTTTTTTTTATTTTTTTGTCACATAAAATTTGCATTATGAATTTTTTTTATAAATTTGTGATATAATGTTGACAATTCAATTAAACAATACATGGTGGTGGCCGGACGCAAATTGCATCGGGTGCTAGTGTATTGTCAAAATATTTCATAATCAACCAAAACCACTTATGGAAGTTCACCCGACGCGAAGAAAACGTCGGGTTTTTTGTTGTAAAAAAAATTAAAAAATAAGAATTCATGTCATATACGTTTAAAACGAATTTCAAAAAGATACTTGCCGATACCACAACACCGGTAAGTATCTATTTACGGCTACGGGATGCCTTCCCTAATAGTCTTTTGCTGGAGAGCTCGGACTACCACAGTCGGGACAACAATATCAGTTACATTTGTTGTCAACCTGTAGCGGGTATCAAACTGAATAAACAGACATTGGAGATCAGCTACCCGAATCACCAGACTGAACATAAAAATATAGTAGGCATCAATCTACGAGAAGAAATATCTGCTTTCAGGAAGCAATTTTCTGAGGTTCATGAACCTGAAGTCAATGTGATTACAAATGGGTTGTTTGGCTATTTTACTTTCGATTGTATCGAACACTTTGAAGACATTAAGTTAACCACGGCTGTCGACCCAAAACGCGATATCCCTTTTATGCAATATCATATTTATAAATATGTCATTGCCATAGACCATTTCCGTAATCAGCTTTATATCTTTGAGCATCTTTTAGACGATGAGCAATCGGGCCTTGACAAGATGGAATACCTCATCCAAAACAAAAACTTCCCGGAATATGAATTCCGAACAAGCGGACCGGAGACCTCCAATCGCACAGACGAGCAGCATCGTGAGCTTGTGCGTAAAATGATTAAACATATCCAAAGAGGAGATGTGTTCCAGATTGTCCCTTCACGTGCGTTTGCAACACCATTCCTGGGTGATGAATTTAATGTTTACAGAGCTTTACGATCTATTAATCCTTCCCCCTACTTATTCTATTTTGACTATGGCGATTTTAAAATCTTCGGTTCTTCTCCCGAAGCACAACTAACAATCAAAAAAAATGAGGCGGCCATCTACCCAATCGCTGGTACGTTCAAACGGACAGGGGATATGGAAAAAGACGAAAAAATAGCCGAAGCGCTGAAAAACGACCCAAAAGAGACATCGGAACATGTCATGTTGGTAGACCTAGCCCGGAACGATTTGAGTAGACATTGTGATCAGGTGACGGTGCGCTCTTATAAGGAAGCGCAATATTACTCGCATATCATCCATTTGGTTTCCAAGGTCACCGGGCAACTGAAAAAAGACATCAATCCATTTGATGTGGTTGGTGACACGTATCCCGCTGGAACCTTAAGTGGCGCCCCTAAGCATATGGCATTAACACTTATCGATCGTTATGAGGGACAACAACGATCTTTTTATAGTGGAGCCATCGGTTATATGGGATTTAACGGAGATTTCAATCACGCGATTATGATCCGTTCATTCCTTAGTAAGCAAAACCTGTTGCATTATCAAGCTGGAGGGGGAATCGTCTTAGATTCGGATCCAGAGATGGAATTGCAAGAAGTGAACAATAAAATTGCAGCCTTGAGAAAAGCACTGGAAATAGCAGAAACGATATGATCAGACCATTGGAATATTGCGAAAATCTCGCTCATATACGTTCATCTATCGACACCATAGACTATCGTATACTGGAATTTATTGCTCTCCGTAAGCAATATGTAATAAAAGCAGCTGAATTTAAGACAAATAGCAAAGAGGTAAAAGCCGAGGAACGTGTCAATCAACTCTTAAAAGACCGGCGTCAACTAGCCACAGATTTCGGTTTGCAGGAGACCTTCGTACAGAACCTCTTTACGGACATTGTCAATTATTTTATAAACGAAGAATTAAATATATTCGATGAGCAACAAAGTATTAGTAATCGATAATTACGATTCATTTACCTATAATTTGGTCCATCTTCTACAAGAGTGTGGACAAGAGTACGAAGTTTGGAGAAATGATAAATTTGATTTAAAGGATGTCGATGCCTTTGACAAAATCCTTTTATCTCCAGGTCCTGGAATTCCTGAAGAAGCAGGTCTTTTGCTTGATGTAATTCGGACTTACTCGAATACGAAAAACATACTGGGCATTTGTCTGGGACAACAGGCGATTGCTGAAGTTTTTGGAGGAAAGCTATTCAACATGACCAAACCATTGCATGGTGTGGCGACGGATATTCTCATCACCGATCCTGAAGAGCTACTCTTCAAGGATTTTCCAAATGACTCCAAAATCGGACGTTATCATTCATGGGCGGTAGACAAAGAGTCGTTACCATCTTCTTTACGTATCACGGCTGTAGACGAGAATGGAATCATAATGGCCTTAAGCCACAAAACCTTAAAAATAAAGGGAATGCAATTTCATCCCGAATCTGTGTTGACGGATAATGGGAAAACACTTATCAACAATTGGTTAAAAAGCTAATATGACAATCCTAGATAAAATAGTCGAACGCAAAAAAAAGGAAGTAGAGCAAGCGAAAGCGCAAGTCACGATAGAAGAACTCCTAACGTATCCCCTCTTTGACCGGGAATGCTACTCTCTTAAAGAATCGGTCTTGAATCCCAAGCGTACTGGAATCATTGCCGAGTACAAACGGGCATCTCCTTCCAAAGGACTTATTAACGGGACATCAACAGTGACGGAAGTTGTTACAGGCTATCAAAATGCAGGTGCATCAGCTGTATCGGTATTAACAGATACCGATTATTTCAGCGGCAATCTAAAAGACTTAACAGAAGCACGAAAGGCGCTTAGTATCCCCCTTCTCCGAAAGGAATTTATCGTTGACAAATATCAAATCACAGAAGCAAAAGCTTACGGCGCGGATATCGTTCTGCTAATTGCGGCTTGCCTGACATCTGAAGAGATTAAAGATTTTTCCACTTATGCAAAGCAATTGGGATTGAGTGTATTATTAGAAGTTCACAACGAAGAAGAATTGACACCCAACATCATGGATACTATTGATGCTATTGGGGTCAATAACCGCAACCTGAAAGATTTTTCAGTTTCTCTTGCTCATTCCTATGATTTGGTCAACAAGATTCCTACTCAATTCCTTAAAGTTTCCGAAAGTGGCATTTCGAATCCAGATACGATAAAAGAACTGAAAGAAATAGGATTTCAAGCTTTTTTGATTGGTGAGAACTTCATGAAAACAGCAGATCCATCTAAATCTATTGCTGATTTTGTGAAAGAACTATAGTTTCTATTTATAATTAATCTAAATAGCTTATATTTGTCGTCGAATGCATTTTTGGTTTTTTGTCTTTCTGCCATTGCTTGGTATTTAAATATTGACAGACACCGCTAGTGCGCAACATTTACAAATGTCTATAAATAAAATAGACAAGAACAATATACAGTTAGAAATTGTGTAAAGTTAGCTTGAGCAGCAATTTATCTTAACTTGATATACCAGATTTGGAGACGACAATATTTATTATAACACACAAAAGCTTTGAACAACTTTATCTCGATCATTGGGAAAAGTTGTTCTTCTTCTGTGTCAAGGCCTGTCAAGATGAAGATGTTGCAAAAGAAATCGTTCAAGATGTTTTTAAGTCGTTATGGGAACGTAGGGATTCCTTACAACTCAAAGAAGTAGAACGTTACCTTGTGCGATCCGTCAAGTTAAAATCATTTGAACATATTCGAAATAAGGTGACGCGACAGCAGCATCATGAGCAAATCCAAAACAGCTTGCAAGAAGACTATCAAGATAATCACATAGAGACTCAAGAGTTGTCTAGTAAAATCAATCAGTTGATTAGCGCCCTGCCCAATCAATGTAAAAATGTGTTTCAAATGAGTCGACAAGAGGGGTTAACCAATAGAGAAATTGCCACAAGACTATATATTTCAGAGCGTGCCGTCGAATACCATATCACAAGGGCCTTAACGACATTGAAAACACATCTCGCTGATTACATAAAATAATTTTATCTTTATCCATCATAAGCACTTCAAAACAAAATGATCAACAAAGAGCTTTTAGAAAGGTATCATCTCGGCCAGTGCACAAAGAATGAGCGAGATACTGTTGAGCAGTGGTTGGATAGTGACAACTTGGAAATGGAAGGTGCTGTCCACGGTATAAATGACCTCGCTAATACCAAGGCGTCTATTTGGAGTGAAGTACATCGCTCCACCCAAAAAGAAAAATATTCCCTGCCCTTGAGGCGGTGGATGTCTGCAACTGCAGCTGTGCTATTGGCCGTTTTGGGCATTGGTACTTTTATGTTAGATACTGAGTTTCCAGATGAATTCACCTTTGACAATCTTTCTGGTGATCAAATCCAAAACTTTGAAGAGCACAATTACAACATTACACTTTCTAAAAAATCTTTTGTTCGCATAGATACGGAAACGGGAGATTTAGATGTGAAAGGAGACATTATGTTCACCCCTAAAAAGGATCTCATCCTTCATGTATGCAATCGCAATCATCAGATCAGGTTAAAATCTGGCGAAACTTACATTCTGTTGGCACAAAATAAAAATTGTGAGCATGTTGTTTTGACAAGGCAGGAACTCACATTCTTATCGCCTATTCTTCAAAATCAGCTCAAACTACAGTTTAACATTTCGTAGCAGCTTATGTCGATAACAAAGATATTAACATATTTTGGAGCACTATTGCTGGCAGCTACGATGTTAGGGTGCAATCCGACATCGATTACAAAAAAAACAACTGGAGCATACTCCCTGTATATCATGCAAAAAGATGGTACGCATGCCCTCTTACAGGTTGATAGCCTAACGGTTGATAGCATTGATACGAAGGTAGCGTCCATTTCCATTCCTGCGTCGTTTGACCGATCAATCATTTTAAAGGATGGATTCTTCTATCACATGGATACCGAGGAAAAAAGCTTTAATAAATATAGACTGACGATAGATGGATTGCAAAAAGTTGCTGGCATCAGGATAATCGATACACATATTGAAAATAAAGTATGGGTGGGACAAGATACGCTTTTGCTATTGACTCTAGATGACCAGACCTATAGACAGGTCGGTTTTTACAAAATTGACATGAAACACTTTAACGTGGTATCCTCCGGCACTATTCCATTGGATTTTCCCTCAACAGCGTTCAAAACAATATCTATAGGTTTCAGCAATCTTGATCAAGACAAACTTCTCTTTGGCTATTGTTTTAATAAGATTCTGGACAGCGAGAATTATACGACAATCGATACGATGTATGTGGCTACACTCGGCTATCCATCTATGGAACTCCAGAGCATAGAGAAGGATTCACGATCGGCTTATCCAGGTGGAATAAATACGATACAGTCCTATAGTTTCGAAGATGAATACCATAATTTCTATTTCATGAGCTGCCCAGGCATTGCATTAGGTAATAATTTGAAGATGCCCACTGCTATTTTTAAAATTAATACCACAACTGATTTGATCGATCGAAATTATATGGTTGATATCTCTCAAACAATAGGTAATCATGCATATGGAATGTGGTATCTAGGAAATGGCGAAGTCCTAATCAGAAGCGAACGAAAAGATCGATACAAAGACTTTTCCGATCACCATTCTACCTATCATTTCGAATATTACCGAGTCAACCTCCAATCCGGAAAAATGACCAAGCTATCACTACCATTTGATAAGGGCACTCGAAAGGAATCGGTCGTAATCGATAACGACAAAGCCTACATCGGCATAGATGATTCAACGGATACCCATCAAATTTGGGTATACGATATCGGAAGCACAACAATCAGTAAAGGACTGAAATTGACAAAGGAAACCGATTTTATACTCCGAATAGACAAAATGTAATTTTATCTCTGCTGTATCAAATGTATTACCACATGTAAAACGTTCGAAAAAAACAGTTAATACTGTTTATTCCAGTGGATTAGATTTGGATAGCCCCAAAACATGCATACCTTCATGTTTTGGGGCTATCCCTTTCTGTACGTATCCGCCTCTGTGACTCTTACCAACTCCTACTCCCCTATCTCGCTCCTTTTTAGAATAAACCCCACCTCTTTTATTTCCCTCAATGACAATGACTTGTAATATTATTTAAAATTAATTTACAATAGACCTTCGGTAGATTCAAACAAGGGCAACATATACAATGTATAATTAATCTAAATAAGAATGTTTAAAGTAAGATTTATCACCTTCATCGCATTATTGGTACAGACATTTAGCTATGGGCAAGAGATTGGACAGCTTAAGGGGAAGGTAAAATCAAATAATATCAGCTTAGAGGGAGTTTCCATCAGCATTGGAGGATCAGGAAAAACAACACAATCAGATAAAAAAGGAAATTTTCTATTATCCCCCCTAGCTATCGGTTCGTATACGATCACCGCTTCCTCACTCGGCTATCGGACAGTAAAATCTACGTTTGAAATAACGAAAATTCATCCTTCGCAAGAAATCGTGATAATATTAGAACCAAACACCACACGTATTGATGAGGTGGAGATAATAGGAAGAAGTACAACAGAAGAAGTCAATAGGCAACCCTACAACGTAACTGCCATAGACGCAAAAAAGCTACACAATACGACCTTAGACATTGGTCAGGCATTGAATCGTGTATCTGGTGCACGTATGAGAGAATCGGGCGGAGTAGGTTCCAATATATCTTTCTCTCTAAATGGTTTTTCGGGGAATCAGGTAAAGCTCTTTTTAGACGGCATTCCAATGGACAACTTTGGATCCTCCTTCCAATTAAACAATATTCCAATCAATTTTGCGGAACGGGTGGAGGTCTACCGCGGAGTCGTTCCTATTTGGCTAGGGGGCGATGCCTTGGGTGGGGCGGTCAACATTGTTACACAATCGAGGCCAGGCAAATATTTGGATGCATCTTATTCGTATGGATCTTTCAATACACACAAAAGTACGATCAACACGGGTTACGTTGCTGACAATGGTTTCACATTGATGATCAATGCTTTTCAAAATTTTTCTGACAACAATTATTGGGTCAATGTAAAACATTACGACCCCCAAACGTCTAAATATACAAAACCACAACGCACAAGGCGCTTTCATGACCAATATAGAAACGAAACACTTGTGATGCAAGCGGGTGTTTCAAACAAATCATACGCAGACCAACTATTATTTGGTATTACAGTTGGGGAAAATAGAAAAGAAATACAGACCGGAAACAATATGTATGACGTATACGGGGGACGCGAAACAAGGGGCTCGCTTATCCAGCCTAGCTTGAAATATATCAAAAATAATCTATTCACTTCGGGTCTGGATGTACGTCTACAAGCACGTTATAATATGGGAAAAGATAGGAGTATAGACACCATTCCAAAAATCTTTAACTGGAGTGGACAAGGGATTCCTAAGTACCCAAACGACCCTATGGCTAAGGGTGGGGAGGCAGGTCTAACGGACTATAGATATAAAAACAACAACGGCAACCTCACCGCAAGTATTAGTTACAATATAGACGAAAGAAACGGGATTATGGTCAACCATTTATTGACCACTTTTGACAGAAAGGGTACAGACAAATATTTTCCAGATCTTATGGAGAACAAGTTTCCTAAAAAAACCATAAAGAATATAACAGGACTGGGGTACCGATTCGCTATTGCAGATCAATGGGATTTAAATGCTTTTGTAAAAAACTACTATCAAAATAACACATCGGGCAAAGAAATCAGCACTACAGAATATGAAAAGTTGAAAACTAGCAATAGCAAATTAGGGTATGGATTTGCTGGATCGTATTATTTGAACAAGGCCGTCCAACTAAAGACATCTTACGAAAAGGCCATCAGACTTCCCGAAAATATGGAGCTTTTTGGGGATGAAGTAAATTTATCAGCGAGTAAGTCGCTATTGCGTCCAGAAACGTCAGACAATATCAATATCGGCGCCGGCTACTTCTCTAAGCTTAACGATAACAATCAGATTAGCGTAGATGCCAATTATATCTTTCGAAATGCAAAGGATTTCATCAGAGAAATTACCGGGCCAGAGACTAGCAATGGTCGTCGTGAAAGATATTTCGCCAACCTTAGAAATGTACGCAATCAGAGTGTTGATTTGAATGTCAGATATTATTTTAAACAGATTCTTGCGGTAGGTGCAAATATGACCTATCAAAATATGATCAATACCACGAGGTCCGAACCTGGAGATGTCAATCAAGCAATCATCTACAAAGATCGTCTGCCCAATACGCCCTATCTATACGGGAATGCTGATGTGACGTATTATTTGCATAATTTCTTAAAGAAAGCCAATACTCTAAGTATCGGTTACAATCTACAGTATATCCATGAGTTCTTTTTAGACTGGCCAAGTCTCGGAGATGTAAGTACAAACTTCGTAATTCCGCAACAATTATCACACGATGTGAGCTTAATCTACACACTTGCTTCTGGCAGATACAATGTAGCCTTTGAATGTAACAACCTCACGGATGTAACGAGATTTGACAATTTTGAAATGCAAAAACCAAGCAGATCATTCCATCTGAAACTACGTTACTTTATCAATGGAAAATAATAAAATTCACTAAAATACAATAATAATGAACAAATTGAATACGTTAAAATGCTTAGCATTTTTAATCGGTGCTGTAGCTATCACATCTTGTAGTAAAGACAATCCTGCTGGTAAAGATCAAGAGCCAATTGACCAAGGTAAAGAGAAATTTGTCTTTGTAGTATCTGGACAAGGATCATCCGAAACGGGTGGTACTGGCACCTACGTAGTATCAACGGATGATGTATCTAAAGGCTCGTTAAGCCTAGCCGGGAATGGACTTGCTTCTAAAGAGTTCTCTTTTGCTTTCCAAAATAACCATCTATTTGGCCTAGTATATGGTGGCCAAGGGGAGGTCACACCATATAAAGTGGACAATAGTGGCAAACTGATCCGCTTGGAAGATGAAACTGTCAATGCGTTGGTAGCGGGAGTCTACGGAACCTATGGTGACAAAAACATTGTCATGGGAACAACAACCCGTAGTCTAAGCAACCCTATCGCGACTTTAACCAATTATGATGCTGAAAACTTTCAAATTGCAGGCAAGAATACAGTGGATCTGTCCAAGGTGTTGGGTGGAAAACGCATGGCGATATGGACTGGATTATTCCAAGTGGGATCAAAGATTTATATTCCTTTTCAATCTGGGGATGGTTCAAATAATTGGGGAGGAGACTTCACGACTATTGACACCGCATATATCGGGGTATTCTCTTATCCAGATTTAAAATTTGAGAAAACTATCAAAGACGGTCGTGGTAGCCATATTGGTAATTGGTTCAGCCAACAGGGTATTGCAGAGGCTGCTGATGGTTATGCATATGCTTGGTTTACGGCTGATGCCGAAGACATCAAAACAAAAAATCATTCCGGTTTTTTACGCATCAACAAAGAGTCCAATGAATTTGATAAAGATTACTATTTCGATATTGAAGTACTGGGTAATGGAAAAATAGCGAGGGGCAGCTACTTGAAAGGAAGCAAATTCTTGATGACGATATATGACAAAGGTTCTACCGCTGAAGGGATTGGTGGCGGAAATGTTAAGTTATACATCGTGGACATCCAAGCCAAAACCATGACAGCTGTAAACGGTGTCCCGGTGCACGAACAATTTGGATATAACAATAAGGTACATGTTGACAAAGATGGTAAAAAAGCATATTATGTGCTCCAAGACCCAACAGACAAACAATTCTACGTCTATGTGATTGATACAGAAAAGGCTACAGGAACAAAAGGTTTACAGTTCTTGGGCGTATCTGATGTAACCGCAATCAGCAAGCTTAACTACTAACGTCTACTTTTTTCAATTTATAAAACCAACATTGATTCCGATAGACCACAGACCTATCGGAATCTATACTGAAAATTCAATGCTCAAAAAACTCAATGCATGGCTACATCTCTGGCTAGGCATCATTACTGGAATACCCGTTGTACTGATTAGTATTACGGGATGTGTGCTTGTCTTTGAACAAGAAATCAGGCAATGGACCACAAGCTATATTAGGATTGAAGAAAAAACGGCTGAGGAACAACTTCCGCCTTCCGCACTTTTTAAGAGTGTGCAGAATACCTTTCCTGACAAAGAGATAGAAAGCTTTTGGTATTATGGTTTGGACAAATCTGTAAAAGTAAGTCTGAATCACAGCGACACAATTGTATATGTAAATCCCTACAACGCACAAGTATTGGCTGCTATTGACCACGAGGATTTCTTCCATTTTATTGATGAGGGTCATCGACATCTTTGGTTTCCGAGCCAAATTGGCAGAAAAGTGGTCGGCTATAGTACTTTGATTTTCTTTTCTTTACTCATCACAGGACTTATCTTATGGTGGCCTAAAAAGTGGACGAAACGTGCAACAAAGCAGAGCTTCTTTATCAATTGGAAAGCTCGGTTTAAAAGGATTAACTACGATCTCCACAATGTGTTAGGATTCTATGCTCTTTTGATTGCTACGTTAATGGCTGTCACGGGGCTTGTCATGAGCTTTCCTTGGGCGAGACAATCCGTCGTGTGGTTAAGTGGGGGCTACCCTCCTCGCGCAAAAATGGAAATACCAAAAGATACGAAAGAAGAGAAATTTGCCTTTACGGAACGTGAGGATTTAGAAAAAGCAGATTACATCTGGCACACTGTCCGTAAGGAGATTGCACAATACAATAAAGAAGCTGTTATCGTTCATATTCCAGAAGGTGAAGACAAGACAATATATGCCTGCACAGATATGCATCTAGGTAGTTGGCGGGATTTGTCGTTTGACCGTAAAACGTTAGAACTTACGGCCCGAACACAAAAACCTATGGCAGCAGCTAATCCTACGGAATGGCTCATGCGTAATAACTACGCGCTGCATACAGGATTTATTGGTGGAACGACTACCAAGATACTTTACTTCTTAGCGAGTCTAATCTGTGCGACACTTCCCCTCACAGGGTTCTATATTTGGTGGGGTAAGAAAAAGAAAAACAAGACCTCAAAAAAATATAGGAAAAGAACAGATCCGTTAGGAAAAACATCAATAGCACTGACCTAACGATTACCTCATCTCTCATCCTGTGTAACATGCGTAAAAGCTCATATTCCATGAAATTACTATTTTCAATTTTTATATTCGTCATTATTGCATCCTTACCAGTCGCCACAGCGCAGACTGGGTCACATATATTTGGAAAGGTTGTTAATGAAAAACATGAAACACTATCTTATACGACTGTGACGTTACATAGTATGGACAACGGGACTGTCACTATTGCGACAATTACGGATAGCACTGGGACTTTTGTATTTAAAAATATTGTTGCTGGTAACTATAATATATCTATAAAGAGTCTGTCGCATCAAGAACATATCGGAGCACCTTTCCCAATCAGCCTTTTAACTTCAGATCACAATATTGGTTTAATTCAATTATTGAGTAAGTCGAATGCAATTGGCGAAGTCGTGATTCAACAGAAAAAACCGTTTATTGAACAACATGTAGACAAAATGGTTGTGAATGTCGAGAACTCAGCACTTTCTGACGGAAGCTCTAGCCTAGACCTTCTTAATAAGATTCCGGGGTTATCGGTATCGACAGATGGTACAGTTACCCTTAAAGGTAAATCTGGAACAACGATCATGATTAACGGTAAACTCACCTATCTATCAGCCGACCAATTGACAAATCTTCTACGTAGCACTTCTTCTTTAGACGTAACCAAAGTGGAAGTCATGACCAATCCATCAGCTAAGTATGAAGCTGCCGGAGAAAGTGGTATTGTAAATATTGTATTGAAAAAAGGCTTAAAGCAAGGTTTTAATGGCTCGATTGGCTTGAACGGGGGGATGGGACGAGGTGCACAGATGGGGGGAAGCATAAATTTAAACTATAGAACTTCAAAAACAAACTATTTTGCAACGTATAACCAATATTATCAAAATCTAGAAAACCGCCAAGAACTCACCCGATACTTAATGAATAATGGGACCCAACAAGCGGAGTATATTTCTGAGCAACGCAATATCGAAAAACCAAAATTACGTTCCAACAATTTCAGAATTGGAGCAGATTTTACACTCGATTCAAAAAATATCATTGGATTTCTAATCAATGGAGGATTTGGCAAATATCCAAAATATGAACCTACAGAAAATGACTTCAGAAATGCAACAGACAATAGTCTGCTTTGGAGAGCACATACGATTAATGAGGGACGAGAACGTTGGGAGGACCTGCTCTACAACCTGAACTATGTCCACAAGTTTGATGAGAACGGGCATCAGTTGACGATAGATTTGGATCACGTCTATCACTATTCAAAGATGGACCAATCGTTGCAGACCACTTACACAGATGATATGCAAAATCCAACTAGACCGCTATCTGCTCGAATTGGTGATATTCCATCAAAAAACAGCGTTTATGTTGTAAAAGTTGACTACACACTTCCATTTAGAAATGGGTTAAAATTTGAGGCGGGATATAAAGGAAGTATCGTCCGAACGGAAAATGATTTACGATATGATACGCTTCAGAACGGGATTTACTTGCCCGACCATAAAACAAGCAATCACTTTATTTACCAAGAAAACATACAGGCTGCTTACTTGAATCTTAACAAAGAATGGGGAAAATTGACAACGCAGGTAGGACTTAGAGGTGAGTATACGGATACAAAAGGGGAGCAGATTACAACTGATGAAACATTTACCAAAAACTATTTCGATTTATTTCCATCGCTATTTGTCACATACAATATAGCAGACCAGCACCGAGTGCAGGCCAATTATAGCAGAAGAATTGAACGGCCTTCTTTCTGGGATATGAATCCGTTCAGGGTATATACAGACCCATTCTCCTATTATGAGGGCAATTCAAAATTAGATCCTTCGTTTTCGAACTCTTTCGAATTGGGCTATACGCTCTTAGGTAAGTATATGGTAACAACAAACTATAGCCATGCTAAAGATGTGGTCAATGAGATTGTAGGACGGGATGTGTTAGCATCCAACACTGTATTCGAACGACCCGTAAACCTAGGAACCTACACCAACATGGGCGTGTCGCTAACGGCACCAACACAATTTACAAAATGGTGGAATGCGACTTATTTTGCAAACTTTTACCATAACAGATACGAACTACCAATGGGTGAAATGATTAGTATACGTTCTGGAAATACACTTGCAATTAACGGTCAGAATACCTTTTCTCTTCCAAAGAGCTGGAAGCTAGAGTTGGGAGGAAACTACACGTCTGGGATGACAGTGGGGGTTCACGAAATCAAAAGCTATGGTCTTATTTACACAGGAATCCAAAAGAACTTTCTAAACGAGAAAGCCATGTTAAAACTTGTCATTAACGACATATTGAAAACCAATCAACGACGCTATGAGACCATGTATACCGACATCCGGACTTTTGGTAAAATCAATCGT
The DNA here is from genome assembly GCA_000783305.1 of Sphingobacteriaceae bacterium DW12. GTDB lineage: Bacteria > Bacteroidota > Bacteroidia > Sphingobacteriales > Sphingobacteriaceae > Sphingobacterium. Next base: position 138,559 of record JROE01000004.1, read on the forward strand.
GATAGTCGATCAGTCTTACTCACTTTCAGCTATCGATTTGGAGGAAATATTTCATCAAGTAATAATAGGAGTACTGGAAGTGAAGATATCAAAAGTAGATTGTAGCCTCGACCAGAAATACATTGTTTAAAAAGTCGACATCTCGTGCTTTTATAAAGTCGAATTTTTTTCTAGTTCCATTCGTAAAAAAGAAGGCCAAAAAGCATGACGATTGTTCTGTAATTTCTATATATGGGAAAGGAAGGCCAATTCAAATTTGAGATTGAGATGACTGGCACAAAATGTACATTACCAATCAAAAATTTAAATTCCTTATCTTTGTGAAAAATTAATAAAAATGTCTGTTAAGATAGGTGAGAATATTGATTTAGGTAAGTTTCCTTTGTTATTAGCCCCCATGGAGGATGTCAGCGATCCCCCTTTCCGTTACGTATGCAAGCAAAACGGAGTAGATATGATGTATACCGAATTCATATCATCGGAAGGATTGATTCGGGACGCCGCCAAGTCTCGCCAAAAGCTTGACATATTTGAATACGAGCGTCCAATTGGTATCCAAATATTTGGTTCTGAGATTGAACATATGCGCCAGTCTTCGGAGATTTGCACGCTAGCCCATCCAGACCTCATTGATATCAACTACGGTTGTCCGGTAAAAAATGTAGCCTGTAGAGGCGCAGGAGCTAGTCTACTTCAAGACATAGACAAAATGGTTGCTATGACAAAAGCTGTTGTAGAAGCTACCCACTTACCGGTAACAGTGAAAACACGACTCGGTTGGGACGATAATACTAAAAATGTATATGAAGTTGCCGAACGTCTCCAAGACATTGGCATAAAGGCCTTATCTATCCATGGTCGAACACGTGCGCAGATGTATAAGGGCCAAGCGGACTGGTCGATGATCAGAGATGTAAAGCGTAATCCACGAATCAAAATTCCTATTTTCGGAAACGGCGACATAGATTCGGTGGAAAAGGCAGCAGCTTGGAGACAGGAATTTGAAGTGGATGGTATAATGATTGGTAGAGCGTCGATTGGATATCCTTGGATTTTCAGAGAGATCAAGCACTTCTTTGAGACAGGTGAGCGCCTAGAGGGTCCAACTATTGCAGAACGTGTCGAAGTATGCCATACCCACTTGACAAAGTCCATCGAATGGAAAGGCGAAAAAACAGGAATTTTTGAAATGCGTAGACATTATGCCAATTATTTCAAAGGTATACCAAACTTTAAGGAATATCGTATGCTACTTGTCAGCCTACAGACCTACGACGAAATCCAAGAAGTATTGGAAGAAATCAAGGATAAATTTGTCATTGAGATGGCTTAATTCTACTCGCTTATTTCCTTACTGATAATAATTCGGATCACATTTCCTTTTTCTAGAAAAAATACGGTTACAAGAAATGCAAGAAAAAGTAAGTTACCATACCAAAAACTGTTATTCAAAACAGTAGTACACAGCCCAGATATTAAGACACCGCATGCCAAATAGCCTAATATCTTACTTGTATGATAAGGTATGGGATAATTCTTTTGTCCCCAAAAATAAGACAGTGCTACCATAACTACATACGCGATGGAGGTACATAAGATAGCGCCTAGATACGAGTATTTTGGAATAAACAATATATTCAATAGGATTGTCAATAAAGCTCCTATGCCGGAGATATAAAGGGCGTATCTAGTTTGATCGGACAGTTTGTACCATACCGATAGATTCATATAAATACCTAAGAGTACAAAATTAAATAGCAAAATAGGAACTGCGTACAATCCAGACCAATAGGCTACCCTCTCTTCAGCGGACCCTTCAATGAAATATTTGAGCCAACTGATATTGGCACAAATCCCAACCATGACCATCACCATGATAATGACAAAATAATCCATAATCAGGGCATAGGTTTTCTGCGCATTCTTATTTTTCGAATATGAAAAAAAGAAGGGTTCGGCTCCTAATCTGAATGCCGTCACAAACAGATTGAGAAAAATTGCCAATTTACTAACCGCACTATATATTCCAAGTTCGCGCTCTCCTATTTCACCGGGCATTAATTTACGGAAAAGCATCTTATCGAGGTTTTCGTTGATGATAAAAGATATATTTGCTATCAAAATCGGGAAGCTATACTTGAACATGTCCATCAGAAGCTTCTTATCTGGTTGGAGTCTAAAGGACATTAGTTGTGGGAGCAGCATAATCAAGGTGACGACACTTGCCAACAGATTTGAAATAAAGACATTTCCCAACCATCCTTGCTGAAACCAACCCGACGCAAAGGATTGCCAAAATGAACTAAGTGTCATCAATTGAGGCAACCATAGAATAAGAAATAGATTGGAAAAAATTAAGATAAGAATATTGATGAGCTTCAATACACTATATCGAATAGGTCGTCCCTGCGCCCTCAGCTTGGCAAATGGAATAACAGCAAGTGCATCTGCAACAAGAATAATAGAGAAAAACTTGAGGAACTGCATATATTCAGCTAAACGCTCACCATTCCCCAACCAACTGGCAATGGGTTTATTGAATACAAATACCGTTATAAGAAAAAGCCCGGAAGTGACTAATATAATAAAGAAACTGTTGTTGAAGACCTTTTCTCTATCTTCTTTATCTACTTTTTGCAAATACCGGAAATAGGTAGTTTCCATTCCAAATGCGAGTAAGGCATTGATCATAGATGCCGATGCATACAGGCTGGACATGACTCCAAATACTGCCGTTGGAAAGTTCTTGACGAAAAGTGGTGTTAGCAAAAAATTGAGTAACCGCGAGACGATTGTACTCAGACCGTATATGAATGTATCGCTAACAAATTTTTTGATTGCTGACACTGTATGCCTATTTAATTTTCTTGGTTACTTCAAAATTATGGAAGTTCTTCAACTCGCCATCTTCAATCGAAACATGTTCTATCTCGGCCCGTTCTGGTCCTTCTTCACAAAATTCGATCAAGGAGTCCAAAGAAAATTTGTCACCTTCGGCTTCCACATATACAGAACCATCAGGCAAATTGGTCACAAAACCTTTGACTCCCAATTGGTCGGCAACGGCTTTTGTTGTCAATCTAAAATATACCCCCTGTACTTTTCCCTTAATAGAAATATTGATGTGTTTCATATCAAAGACAAAAGTACAGAAGATTTTGAGTAAAAACTATGCTATTCGTTGAACAGTGACATTTGTTGTCAATCGGAGATTCTCCATGCCTTTGAGCAGCACAAGTCCCGGACGCTTACCAACTTCCAAAGAGCCTATTTGATCATCAAAGCTCAAGAACTCAGCTCCATTAATTGTAGCCCATTTGATTGTATTTACAAAATCAAGTGCTGGGAATGCGTTGTGCAAAACCTTTAACTCTTCCAATACATCCAATGTATCATTCGAAGCAAGACTATCTGTTCCGATGACAATCTTTTGATCATCATGTACAAAATTCATTACCTTCGGTAATATACCTTCTATATACAGGTTTGCTTTAGGGCAAAAGCACCATACGACATCTCTGTCCATACGCTCTACAAAATCCAAATCTTTAAGAGAAGTGTAAGTGTTGTGCACCAGCATCAACTTGTTCCGAACTGGCAGGTTTGGAAGATAGGATTGAATCGAATTTCTAGCTTGTGCTTTAAAGTCATCATAGTTGTGTCCTATCTCCTTATAAAAGGAAAGGAACTCTCCGTCTTTATAGCGAAAAAGCTTGTTTTCTTCCTCACTTTCTTGATTGTGGATACTTAGTAGATTTCCGACAGGAATCTTCTTTTTAAAAGCTTTAAACAATAGCTTTGAGCAAGAATAGGGCGCATGTGGTGTGAGAGATGAGTGTATTTCGTCAAAACTATATTTGACTTCAATAGCAGCATCTATTCTTGAATCCACGGCGTCATTTTCCAAACCCATGACCTCCACAAATGTGTGGTACTTGATTTTACTACTTTCTTTAACCTGGGCCGAATTGGTAGTATTAACATGGTCAGCTACAGCTTGAATTCCATTCTCAAACATGAGCTTGTCGGCCTTTTCAATTTGCTTTTGGATAGCACGCGCGGTCTCTTTCTTGTAAGTCATTACAGTACTCAAAAACTTCGGAAGGCCGGTCCCTTTTTGGATTTTGCCCTTTAAATGCGACAATTCTATATGACAGTGGGCGTTCACAAACCCAGGTATCAATACTCCATCCAAGTGCTCGATTTCCTTTCCCACTAACTCAACGGCGTCATTTGTGTATATCCCCTGGATAGTTCCAGATTCGTCGATACCCACTACACCACGCTTAATTGGTAGATTCGTAACTGGTAATACGTAATCTCCAGAATAATATTTCACCATCTTTAACTTGTTTATAAAATGTCCTAAGAGTAGGAGGCTTTACTTAATGTGACATACAAAAATACTCAATTTCTTTCAGAAAACCTTGACAATGAATATATTTTTTATTAAAGTAGAAACAAATCTTATCCCCAATCCTACAAAGAAAACTTATAATAAAAAAGAAAGAATCATGCCAAGCATATTAATTTAACAAAATTTAACAAATCACTAACGTGTTTATGCGATTGTTGTAATATATTTACTACCTTCGCACTATCGAATAGGGGTGCCTTGTTTTCTAAACACAAATAAAGGCTGAGATTATACCCAATCCCGTTTTTACGGGATGCACCTGATCCAGATAATGCTGGCGGAGGGAAAAGGTTTAAGTTAGATTAATATACTGTTGTAGCCCCTTGCAGCAGTTTGTTTAACTCAAAAAAATCATTTTAATTATCATGATTAAGCAATCATTCGCCGTAACGGTGATGTTTTTAATGTCCATTTTTGTATTTGGACAACAATCGGTCACGGTGACCATCCAAGATGCAAATTCCAAAAAAGGACTCGAGCATGTAACCGTTGTTATCACTGGTAGAACAAACAGTACGCAGACTACTGACGAAAAAGGAGTCGTTATTTTTAACAACCTAACAACAGGACCACATGCACTTAAGGTCAGCCATATTGGCTACAATTCAGTACAACAGCCTCTCCAATCGGGACAGTCATCTACAAAGATTTTTTTGGAACCTCGATCTATCATAACGGAAGAGGTTCTAGTCCAATCTACTCGCGCTAAGGATAATTCTTCTACCACTTTCAAAAATATAGGACGAGAAGAGATAGCGAAAAACAATCTTGGCCAAGACATCCCCTACCTACTTGACCAGACACCATCTGTAGTAATCGGTTCAGATGCGGGAGCGGGTATTGGGTACACCAACATCCGAATACGTGGATCGGATAATCAACGGATTAATGTCACGCTCAATGGAATCCAATTAAACGACGCAGAAAGCATGGGCTCATTTTTTGTTAATCTTCCAGATTTTGCTTCCTCTGTCGAAAGTATCCAAGTGCAACGTGGAATCGGAACCTCTACAAATGGATCAGGGTCTTTTGGAGCTTCAATAAATATACAATCCAATACGCTTGAGAAACATCCATATGTTGAATTCAACAACTCGTTCGGTTCCTATCGATCTTGGAAAAACACATTAAAAGTAGGAACGGGATTGATCAACGATAAATTTGCCTTCAATGCTAGATTATCCCGCATTTCAAGTGATGGATACATTGACCGAGCTTCCTCTGACCTTAAATCATTCTATGTTGACGGAGGTTATTACAGTAAAAAACACATTGTGAAGGCCATTGTATTTTCAGGAAAGGAAAAGACGTACCAAGCGTGGTATGGCACACCGGAACCGTTGATTAAAGGCGATCGAGCTAAACTTGCGGACTATGCTGTTGCAATGGAGCTAGGATCTCCTGAAGAAATAGCACGCCTACTAAGTGCAGACCGAAAGTACAACCTGTATACCTACGACAATCAGACGGACAATTACACACAGACGCATCATCAACTACATTACACGAATCTTCTTAGTGAGCAGCTCAGTTGGAACGCAGCGCTACATTACACCAGAGGCGCTGGATACTACGAAGAATTACGCTTAGCGGACAAATTTAGCAAATATGGATTGCCAAACGTCAACATTGGAGGAGAGACAATCGAGAAAACTGACTTAGTCAGGCGTCGTTGGCTGGATAACTACTACTATGGTGCAACCTCTTCGTTGATATATACACCTTCTACCGATTTAAAGCTCACGCTAGGAAGCGCCTACAATCAATATCGTGGTGATCATTATGGAGAGATAATCTGGGCGAGACATGCCTCAACCAGCTTCATCGGAGACAAATATTATGCAGGCGATGCTCAAAAGAACGATTTCAGCATATTTATGAAAGGGGATTATCAAATTGGAAAATGGCTGCTTATGGCGGATGTCCAATATCGCAATGTAGATTATCGCATAGATGGTGATGACGACAAAATCAAGAACATGGCCTTCCACCCGCAATATGATTTTTTAAACCCAAAGGTAGGGTTGACCTATTTCATTAATAGCACATCCAACATATACGCATCTTATGCTTATGCTAGCAAAGAGCCTGTTAGAAAAGATTTTGTGGAGAACACCAGTAGTGAAGCTCCTAAACCAGAAAAAATGCAGGATATCGAATTTGGGTACCGTTTACGGACGGACAATCTCAATGTAGGCATCAACGGATACGGCATGCACTATAAAGACCAACTCATTCCGACCGGTGCTATCAACGATGTTGGTTCTCCTATTCGTCAAAATGTGGCTAAAAGTTATCGGATAGGCCTTGAGTTTGATGGGGCATGGCGTATTTCGGAACATTTTACATGGAAGGCTACTGCAGGACTCAGCCAAAATAAGATTAAAGATTTTATTGAATATGGCACAATCTACGACGATGATTTCAACATTGTGGGCAAAGAAGAGATTTACTATAAAAAAACAAACATTGCACTATCGCCTTCGACGATAGTGTCAAATGAATTAAGTTACTCTCCTACCCCTGCTCTAAATCTTGCATTCATCTCAAAATATGTATCCAAGCAGTATCTTGACAATACAACTGCCGATGAGAGAAGTATTGATGCGTTCTTTGTCAACAATGTACGGGCAATCTATAGCTTTAGCGTATTGGGGTTACAAAAAATAGATGTGAACCTAAGTATCAATAATATCTTTAATGAGAAATACGAAGTTGGCGGATATACTTGGGGGTCATTCGACCAAAATCACACGCGCAGCTTTTATAATTTTTACACCCCACAGGCAACTGCCAATTTCATATTGGGACTGAATATAAGGTTCTAATATCTTATTGAAGAACAGAAAGCTCCGTCGGAATATACCCGACGGAGCTTTTATTTTGTAATATTGTAGCATGCGAGCAGTAATACAGCGAGTGACGCAGGCGTCATGCACAGTAGACCACATCATTACCGGGGAAATAGAACACGGATTGTTGATATTTATTGGTATTGAAGAAACGGACACCGAAGATGACATGAAATGGATGGCTCAAAAATTTGTCAATCTTCGGATATTCTCTGATGAAAATGGCCTTATGAACAAGTCTATTCAGGATATAGGTGGTCAGATTTTACTTATCTCTCAATTCACGTTATTTGCACAAACAAAGAAAGGAAATAGACCGTCTTTTATACGTGCGGCAAGACCTGACATAGCGATTCCCATGTACAACTCCATGTCGAATTATCTTTCTGAATTGCTAAACAGGAAAATAGAACTTGGTATTTTTGGTGCAGATATGAAAATAGACCTACGCAATGACGGTCCTGTCACGATTGTAATGAATACACGGGACAAGGACAACTATTAACGACATTAAGCAATGGATCTATATATTAGGAATTCATCCCATTTAGGGTAATTTAATAGAACAACGAAAATTATGACTATCAAGGAAGCACAGGAAACAATCGACAAATGGATAAATACGACTGGAATCCGCTATTTCAATGAGTTGACTAATACAGCCATGCTTATGGAAGAAGTGGGAGAAGTTGCCCGTATTATGGCCAGACAATATGGCGAGCAGTCTTTTAAAAAATCGGACAAGGAAGTTAACTTGGCCGACGAAATGGCGGATGTACTTTTTGTCTTGATGTGTTTGGCCAATCAGACAGGCATCGATCTAACTGACGCATTGGAAAAGAATCTGGAAAAAAAATCGATCAGAGATGCCGATCGCCACAAGAACAATGAAAAATTAAAATAGCAATGTCGACACAAAGTGTATCTTCCATGGTAACATGTTCATTAAGCTCGACTAATTTGGAATCTATTTATATCTTCTCGATAATCTATTATTCATGAAAAGACTATGTATATACAACTTGATTATAGGCTTCGTCCTATCCTCATGCAGCGCTCCGAAACATCTCCCACGTGCGCAAACATTTTCTAATGCTGCTGTGGTCACGGCACACCCATTGGCTTCACAGGTAGGTGTCGATATCCTTAAAGCGGGAGGCAATGCTATTGATGCTGCAGTAGCCGTACAGTTTGCACTAGCTGTCGTGTATCCGAATGCAGGGAATATCGGGGGTGGTGGCTTCATGGTATATCGAGATAACTCGGGGGCCACAAATGCATTAGATTTCAGGGAAAAAGCTCCAGCCAACGCTTCTGAAAAGATGTACCTGGATAAAAACGACAATGTTATTGAAGATCTAAGCGTATACGGCCACTTATCTGCAGGGGTACCAGGATCTGTGGCTGGAATGGAGGAAGCCCACAAAAAATATGGCAAATTAGCCTGGTCAAACTTGTTGGCTCCTGCAATTGAATTTGCAGAAAATGGATTTCCCATTACCGCACAACAAGCTGAAGAATTTAACCACTATAAAGCGAGTTTTACAAAATACAATCCAAACGGCGCTCCCATCCTTCAACCTGATATCTGGAAAAAGGGACAACCATTTGTACAGAAAGATTTGGGAGCTACATTGAGAAGAATCGCTGAAGAGGGTAGCGCGGGTTTTTATAAAGGTCGGACAGCAGATCTAATCGTTGATGAGATGAAAAAAGGAAAGGGAATAATCACCCACGCCGATCTCGAAAACTATCATGCTATATGGCGGACTCCGACCACTGGATATTACAGAGGTCACAAAATAATCTGCATGCCTCCACCTTCGAGCGGAGGCCCCGCACTAGTCGCCTTACTACAATCTGTGGAGCAATTCCCGTTGACAAAATGGGGTTTCCAATCAGATTCTACAATACGTGTGATGGTCGAAGCCGAACGTCGTGTGTATGCTGATCGGGCTAAATATCTAGGTGACCCTGATTTCATACGCGTTCCTGTCGCCGAACTGACAGATCCGACATTTAATCAACAGCGCATGCAAGAAGTGAACTTGTCAAAAGCGACACCGAGTTCATCTGTTACTGCGGCCAAGTTTCCTGGCTATGAATCGGAGGAGACGACTCATTTCAGCATCGTGGACAAGGAAGGCAACGCTGTATCTATTACCACAACTTTGAATAATTCATATGGATCGCGGGTATTTGTGCAAGGAGCTGGATTTCTGTTAAACGACGAAATGGATGATTTTTCTGTAAAACCAGGTGTACCGAATATTTATGGACTTGTCGGAGGTAAGGCAAATGCTGTACAACCAAACAAACGGATGTTAAGTTCCATGACGCCAACAATTATTGAAAAAAATGGCGCCCTTCACATGGTTCTAGGTACTCCTGGAGGGTCAACGATCATGACGTCTGTATTTCAAACGATATTAAATGTTATTGATTTCGGACAAGATGCGCAGACATCTGTCAATTCTCCAAGATTTCACCATCAATGGCTACCTGACCAGATAGATGTGGAAGAGAAAGCCATCAAGGCTACTGTGCGACAAAGTTTAGAGAAAGATGGCTACAAGATATCACCTAGGGGTGCCATTGGTCGGGTTGAAAACATTATAGTACTCCCCAATAAGAAATTACAAACCGGTGCCGACCCCAGAGGGGACGACAGAGCGATGGGGTATTGATATGATATGAAAGGGGGAGTGTCACAGATACTCTCCCTATCCTACTCGGTATTGTCTAAGTATTTCTGATCTATTTGCTTATTGGCTTTGGCCCCTAAGTCCTTTAGATTCTCTACCCGCTTGATAATGTTTCCGGCACCACTACCCAACTTCTTAGTTGCATCTTGATGTCGTTCAAGGGCGCGTTGGATTTGATTCTCGACCAACTGCATATCCTGCATAAAACCTACAAATTTATCATATAGGGCTCCCGCTTCTCTTGCGATTTCCAAAACATTTCGGTTTTGTCGCTCCTGCTTCCAGACGCTGGCTATCGTTCGTAAAGTCGCTAACAATGTCGATGGACTTACAATAACGACTTTTCTATCCCATGCATCGCTAAATAAATCTGGCTTTTCACGTACGGACATGCTGAGTGCGGATTCAATAGGCATAAAAAGTAGGACAAAATCTGGTGATTGGATTTGGTAGAGCTCATGGTAATTTTTAGCAGAAAGCTCCCGTACATGATTCTCTATCGACTGTACATGTTGCTTTGCAAAGGTATGTTGCTCTTCGTCGGACACTGCATTTACCCATTTTTCATAAGCCACAAGCGACACCTTAGCGTCCACCACCAAATGTTTTTCATCAGGAAGGTCAATAATAGCATCTGGTTGCATCCGTCGTCCATCCCCATCCACTAAAGAAGCTTGTAACCTATACTCCTGCCCTTTAACAAGTCCCGATCGCTCCAGTACTCGCTCCAAGATTACCTCCCCCCAATTTCCTTGCCTCTTGGCATCTCCTTTGAGTGCCCTCGTTAAATTATTAGCTTCATTTTTTATCTGTACACTTTGTTGCATAAGTTGTTCAACCACGCCCTTGAGCACATTTCGCTCAGCAGACTCATGCTGATATGTTCGCTCTACTTTCTCTTCAAATGTCTTAATCTTATCCTTCAGTGGATCTAGAAGCTGATTGATACTTCGATGGTTGACTTCGGTAAATTTCTGGGTTTTCTCCTCTAAAATCTTGTTGGCGATGTGTTGAAATTCTAAATTGAATTTATTTTTAGTTTCTTCCACTTCCTTTTTCTGGAATTCTAACTTTTCCTGTTGCGCTTGGAGATAGGCATTTGTATTTTCCAATGTAAGTTCTATTCGTAATCGTTGAGCTCTTTCTTTGTCTAAGTCTTCCTTCAGATCGGCTCGCTCTCCTATCAACCCTTCCTCCCGTTGTTGGCTCCTCGCCAATTCCAAAGCCAATTCGTCCTTGCTCACACGTAAGTCCTCATACACGCGCTTACTGACACCCTCTTTGTATTTTATCAATAGGAAGATAACACAACAGATTAACAGTATGATGACGACACCAAATATCCACTCCATGATATATTTATTATTAAAAATGGCCCTTAAGGACCATTATTTTGTTATCTTTTATTTATTGTAACTTTTGATGAGTCCTCCACCACAAGTCTGGCATCTCCCCCGAGACAGCCAATTGGTAATCTTCATATCTACACGGCACTAGGTAATACCGTTCATTAACAGATTTAGAACCAAAGTAAGGAACTTGTATCCACCACCGATCGGATTTTCTACTTTTTACAAATACTAATTCGTGATCCATGGATTCGAGTGTAGTCCGATAAATGATATAGGATGCTTTTGGTACCAAAGGTGCGTCTTGCTTACGATTGTAATAACCATCGACAAAACACCAAATCATTTGTGAGACTAACATAGCGGTCTGATCTAGGGGATCATATTTGGGATTGAACTCGTAGAATCCTATTGAACTACACTTATCGGACATTCCTGCATATCTTGCCAACTGGCAAGCCTCGTCACCAAATAAACCATTGGGATTTGCATTTGCATTTCCGCAGGCTTCGGAAGCTCGAATCGCACCGATATCAAAACTAACCATATCGGCGGCTCGAATCAAAGGCTCTGATTGATCCATCTTGCCAGCTATTGCGCCTACACGTGTCGCGTTGAAAAACAGCTTATCATACATGTTAATCGACTCTTTACTTACTAAATAGGTTTGGTAAGCAATATTATTCAGATTAAAAAGATAATCTGGCTGATGTAAGATAATATGATTGAGAAAAGTTTCAGAATTCAATAGCGCACTTTCTACTTGCTCTTGATCTAAATCAAACTTGGCATCGACAATTGCAACTTCTACCCGTTGTTCCAGATTTTGGTAGGCCAGGTATTGCGCATAGGTCAAGTCGTGTCCACCTCCTATGATAATGGGTACAATATCTTGCTTAATCAGTTCCTCTACGACAGTCTTAACTGCAAAATAGGTATCGCGGACTGTATCGCCCGCTCTAATATTACCCAAGTCAGCGATTTTAATTTTATAGTCTCCTTGATAAAGCTGGTATAAATGTTTGCGTACGGCTTGAGGTGCTAATGAAGCCCCCTCATTATTCACTGCTCCCCTATCTTCTTCAACGCCAAAAATGACGAGTTGAGGTTTATCATCTCCTTCCAAAACAGGAAACTCATCTTCAAATGCCTGGATGCTATCTCCAAATTGAGATTTATAAAAACGTTCTCTGGGCGAGAACTCTTGAACGGATACTGGAGAAAAGAAAACTGATAAGGACATAAACTTGCTATTTAACCTACTCTATTTATCAAAATGTACAAAACAATATAGGGAGTATCTCGCAAATATCCATTTATTAGCTTACTTTTGAAAACATTATTTTATCAACACTACAAGCCCGTGATATTAATAACTGGAGGAACAGGATTTTTAGGTTCAACACTGATTAAACAACTTATCAATGAAGGTGTCGCGGTGGTGGCTACAAAAAGACCTAATTCGACCATTCCTGAATGTTTAAAATCATCTTCCTTGGTCCACTGGGTGGATGCGGACGTAACGGATTACTTTGCACTTTCTAGCTGTTTTGCAGGAATTACACATGTATTCCACTGTGCGGCAATGGTTTCTTACCAACCAAAGGATGCAAAGGTGATGATGAAAATCAATATTGAAGGAACGAAACATATTGTTAATCTTTGCCTTGAGCACCAAGTACGTCTGGTCCATGTAAGTTCTATTGCAGCTTTGGGCACCAATAAAGCGCATAAGCCGGTTAGTGAAAATGACAAATGGGAATACTATCCTAAAATATCCAAATACGCTCTATCCAAATATGAGAGTGAACTGGAAGTATGGCGAGGTGTAGTAGAGGGATTGGATGCTGTCATTGTCAATCCTTCGGTCATTATGGGGGCAGCAGCTGGAAAGAAAGGCTCTGGAGCCATCTTTGCTATGATAGAAAAAGGTTTAAAGGTATATCCCAGTGGTAGCGTTGGCTTAGTCGATGTGGAAGATGTGGCCCATTTAATGATTATATTGATGAATAGACCGGATATTTCAGGAGAGCGATATATCCTGAATTCGGCCAATCTATCAAACAAAGATCTAATAGAGCGAATAAGTGCTGCAATGGGAAAACCTGCACCGACCATTCGGGCCTCACCGACTCTTTTGAATATTGCTTGGCGTATTGCGAAGGCAATTTCGCTCATCACTAACACAAGACCTGCCATCACCAAGGACTCGGCGAGGGCCTCTTCGGCCAAGCTGATGTACAACAACGCTAAAATTATTGGGGCGACTCAGTATACCTTCAAGAATATAGATGACACCTTGAAAGAAATTACATTAACGTATCAAACCAAACCCGAATAAACAGTGAAAAATTATTACATTATTGATTTTGACAGTACATTTACGCAAGTAGAAGCGCTAGATGAGCTTGCACGGATATCATTGGAAGGCCATCCAGACCAAGATAAAGTTTACAAACAAATTGAAGGTTTCACAAACTTGGCAATGGAAGGGAAGATATCCTTCAGAGAGAGCTTGGCAGGCCGAATTAAATTGTTAAAGGCCAATAAAAGCCACCTCGACAAATTAGTCAGCCATCTCAAGAAGAAGGTATCACATTCGTTTAACCGTAACAGGGAGTTTTTCAGGAAAAACTCAGACACCGCTTGGATTGTGTCTGGGGGCTTTAAAGAATTCATTACTCCCGTGGTAACACCTTATCATATCAAGAAGGAAAACATCTACGCGAATACCTTTAAATTTGATGCAGAGGGTAATATCATCGGGTATGACGAACACAACCCATTGTCCGATGAAGGGGGTAAGGTCAAACTGCTTCAGGAATTGAATATACAAGGACGAATATTCGGTATCGGTGATGGATACTCAGACTTCCAGCTTAAGGAATCGGGCTTGATTGAAAAATTTTTCGCATTCACGGAAAATATCGCTAGACAAAGCGTCACGGAGAAAGCAGATCACATCACGCCTAGTTTTGACGAATTCCTATACGTCAATGATTTACCGAGAGCTATATCGTACCCAAAAAATAGAATCCTATGCTTAATCGTCGGTGAAGTTCCAGAAATTGCGTCGCATATCTTGAAAAGAGATGGCTTCTCAGTCAGAACCAAGGAGACATTTGAAGAGAAATACACCAAAGATGTCGGTATGTTATTGCTGGGACCTAACGTAAGTGTATCTGATGAACAACTTTCGCGGGCCGACAAACTAAAAACGATAGGTTTTCTAGGCGATATCAAAGGTCATATCAACAAGGTAATCTGCAATGAGAAAGGTATCGTGGTATTTGATGACAAGAAGGATAAAAAACGAAATGCAGAGTTCATTCCACGTCGGATGGCTGATTTCATTAATAATGGAGATACCGATCAAAGCAGAAATTTTCCAAACTTAATCTTGCCAAAGTTGAGTAAAGCACATCGCCTTCTGCACATTCACCAAAATGTACCGGGTGTAATGGCACAAATCAATAATATCTATGCAGAAAACAATATTAATATCGTTGCTCAATTCTTAATGACGAAGGGTGATATCGGTTATGCCGTCACCGATTTGAACGTTGAATATGAAAAGGACTTAATCAAACAGCTTAAAAAGATTGAAAACACGATAAAATTTAGAATACTCTATTAAGCGGGGCCGATCTAACTGGTAAAAAGGGAGCAATGTCATGATGTTGCTCCCTTTTTTATCAAAATATATTTTATTGAGCTGTAATCTTCAGCCCTATTGACCTCATTTGGAGATAAGCATCTAAGATATCTCGCCAAATTGATTTATTTAAAATAGTAGATTTCGCTCGGGCTAATACAGACATCTACGGGAATATCATAAATATCTGTATCGTCCACTTGCTCTATTGGCTCGAAAAATGACAATGCAATTTTCAAGATATCTGGTCTACACTTCTGCAAGAAACGATCATAAAACCCCTTTCCATAACCGACACGATTACCGCTTTGGTCGCAGACAAGCATGGGCACTAAAACAACGTCAATTAGCTCCTCCTTCACCTCTATACCATCGACTGGCTCAGGTATACCCCACCTATTGGGAAGAAGACGTACAGTCTCGTCTAAAAGATAGTGGGACATGGATAAGTCATCAAGATGGCTGCTAGAAACCACCAAATGCATATTTGGGAAACGATGCTGTAACCAGTGAATAAGGTTTAAGGTATTGGGTTCGTGGTTTTTCTCAATAGGAAGATAGATATGACAATACTGACAGGTTGTCCAATCCAAACTTTTTAAATGGGAGAAAATACGTTCATTCCATACTGCTTGAATTTCAGGGGACAACGCAGTTCTTTTTTGTTTAAATATTTTTCTAAGTTGCTGTTTTGTCATCTTTTATTCATCTAAAAAAAAAACGGCCTTGCAGCTGGGAGCTAACAAGACCGAATAATCAACCTAAACCTAAAATCTTTATTTATTTCACACGTTCGATATAATCACCGGACGCTGTATCAATTTTCACTTTATCCCCTTGATTAATAAAAAGAGGAACGTTAATCTCAACTCCTGTTTCTACAGTAGCCTTTTTCAAAGCATTGGTTGAAGTATCTCCTTTTACCGCTGGTTCTGTATATGTAATTTCCAACTCTACACTCTTCGGTGCCTGCGCCATTATCGCTTCTTCACTTTCAAAGGCGACGATTACACTCATACCTTCTTTCAAGAATCGTGCCGAATTACCAAATAAAAATTTCGGAATATTGAATTGTTCGTAAGTATTGTTGTCCATTACCACGTAGAATTCTCCATCTTCATATAAGTATTGATAATCGCTCGTCTCGACCCTAGCTATCTCTACCGACTCATCTACTCTGAAACGATATTCCACTAATTTACCGGTCTTCACATTGCGCATTCTTGCTTGATAAAAAGCACGCAAATTTCCTGGTGTACGGTGTATATATTCCTCAACAGCTACTAACTCACCATTAAAACGAAGGACATTTCCACTTTTTACTTCTGATGCTTTTGCCATGTTAATTCTTTTGTTTTTGAGACCACAAAGCTACAAAAATTCTTTGTTTTTTAAAAAAGTCCGAACAAATTACTTTTTATAATCACTTATTATTATTTGCTCATCGCAAAAAGAATATTCCTTCTCTTGATTTGAACACACGATTAACAGCCTATCTGCGCTTATTGTTTTTTCAATAAGCGTTAAATACCACTGTTCTCCTTTTTCATCTAAGTTGCTATTGGGTTCGTCCAAAAAAACAACAGAACTAGCTGAACAACAAGCCAAAACAAGTTTAACGCGTTGCTTCATACCTGAGGAGAAGTATCTTAATTCCTTATTTCTAGAGGATTCCAGACCCAATAATTGAACAAGCGTATTCTTGTTATACCCTGTCTTATAACGTTTGAACCGAAAGTGAAAATCAATCATTTCGTCTAATGTTAATTCTTCAACAAGCTCCACATATGGTGCTGCAATGGAAATATGTTGAAAGACATGTTCAATTGGGACTTGCGCAGCCTCTAAATGATAGGTAATTTTTCCTTGGGAGGGTGTTAGGCTGCCTGTCAAGATCTTCAATAGGGTTGACTTGCCGGACCCGTTGGCTCCAAGTATTGCGTATCTCTTTCCAATAGAAAAGGTATAATCGAGATGACGAAATATCCATTCCCGATTATACCTTCTACCAATATCTTGTAGTGTTATATTCAAAACACCTCTATTTAAACCTATGCGTTAGAACGGCCTTGGCCAAACCCTCTGATAACACCACGATTTGAATTTCTCACAAACGTCAGAATTTCATCTCGGATTTCAGTGGCTTTAAATTCGGCCTCGACAATATCCAGTCCTTTGGAAAGATTTCCATTCTGGATAAACAAAACGCGATATATTCCTTGAATTTCATTAATTTGCTCGCTAGAGAATCCTCTTCTGCGCAGTCCTACTGAATTAATTCCTGCATAGGTAATAGGTTCCCGAGCAGCCTTGATGAAGGGGGGTACATCTTTACGCACTAAGGATCCACCGGACACAAAGGCATGTGATCCGATCTTTACAAACTGATGCACGGCAACCATACCGGCCAAGACCACATAATCTCCTACTGTAATGTGTCCGGCCAATGTACTTGAATTGGAAAAGATACAGTTATTACCAATGAAACAATCATGGGCAATATGGCTATAAGCTTGTATTAGACAGTTCTCGCCGATGACTGTTTTATAGCGATCCTTAGTACCTCTATTTATAGTCACGCACTCTCTAATAGTAGTGTTGTCGCCAATTTCTGCAGTGGTCACCTCTCCCTCAAACTTTAAGTCTTGGGGTTCACCGGAAATAACGGCTCCTGGATAAATTTTACAATTTTTCCCGATACGTGCGCCATTCATAATCGTCACGTTGGATCCTATCCAAGTGCCTTCGCCGATGACTACGTCTTTATGAATTGTAGTAAAGGGTTCAACCACTACATTTTGGGCTATTTTGGCCTCTGGGTGTATATAAGCTAAGGGCTGTATCATTTTATTTTACTTTTACTATCTGAGCCATTAGCTCTGCCTCACTAACAACTTTTTCTCCAACCATGCCCACACCTTTCATACGCGCTATGCCTCTACGGATTGGTTCCATAAGGTCGCAACGGAAAATAATCGTATCTCCAGGTACTACTTGATTTTTGAATCTTGCATTTTCTATCTTTAGGAATAATGTCAACCAATTCTCAGGGTCGGGTACGGTATTTAAAACCAAAATACCGCCGGTCTGTGCCATTGCTTCAATTTGAAGTACCCCTGGAAACACTGGTGACCCTGGGAAATGTCCCATGAATAAATCTTCATTCATAGTCACATTTTTTAGGCCAACAACATGATTATCTGTTAATTCCAATATTTTATCCACCATCAGAAATGGCTGACGATGGGGAAGGATTTTCATGATTTGAACCGTATCGTACAACGGTGTCATATTCGGATCATATACCTTCACATGTTTGCGGTTTTTCTCTTTGTTGATTACGGCTCGAATTTTCTTGGCGAATGCTACATTAGCGGCATGTCCAGGGCGCGCGGCCATAATATGTCCTTTCAAGGGTCTACCTACTAGCGCCAGGTCACCAATCATATCTAGTAACTTATGACGTGCAGGCTCATTCTGATAACGCAATTGAATGTTATTCAATATCCCTTCATTTGCTACGTCTATATCATCACGATTGAATAAATGAGCCAATTTGTCCAGCTCCTCTTTTTCGACTTCTGTATCTACGATTACAATTGCATTGGACAAGTCACCTCCTTTGATTAGACCTTGGTTGACCAGTGTTTCCAGCTCATGCAAAAAACAGAACGTGCGTGATGCAGATATTTCTTTTACGAATTCGCCGATATTACTCACAGAAGCATGTTGGCTACCTAGCACCGGCGAATTAAAGTCGATCATACATGTCAAACGATATCCATCTAATGGCATGGCAACAATCTCTACTTTACGTTCAGCTTCGGTATAATGGATATTATCTTGAATTTCGTAAAAATCACGATCAGCATCTTGCTCTTGAAATCCAACGCCTTCGAGAAGTTTTACAAATGGTGAAGAACTTCCGTCTAAAATAGGCACTTCAGGTCCGTCGATATCAATGAGCACATTATCGATCTGTAAACCTACCAAAGCGGCCATTAAATGTTCGATTGTACTTACACTGGCACCATTTTGAGAGATGGTGGTCCCGCGTGAGGTATCGGTCACATTATCTGCGTCCACGGCAATAATGGGATGCCCATCTATGTCCACTCTCCTAAACTTGTACCAATGGTATTCAGGAGCAGGTTTAATGGTTAGGGTAACAGATTTTCCTGTATGCAAACCAACACCCGAAATGGAAACTTCGGATTTGATGGTTCTTTGTTTTACATTCATATCTAACATTCTGTTATTAAGCAATATAGGGTTTTATTTGTTTATTTAGCACTATGATTCTGTATGATTTGTTCAAGATCTGCTATTCTCTTCTCCAATTCGGGTAATTTACTGTATAATACCTGGGAGCGCAATTGAGCCTGATAAGGTGTTGCAGGTGACCCACCCCATTTTTTGGACGCTTGCACAATCGATCTATTCACTCCTGATTGTGCTTGTACCTGACTCCTATCGGCAACAGTAATGTGTCCAACAACACCAACTTGACCACCCAGCACTACATTTTCGCCAATCTTTGTGCTTCCCGAAACTCCGGTTTGAGCTGCTATCACTGTATTTTTACCAATCTCGACATTATGAGCAATCTGAATCAAATTGTCCAACTTGACTCCCTTGCGTATAATTGTCGACCCCATCGTTGCCCTATCGACAACGGTATTAGCACCGATTTCGACATTGTCATCTACGACAACATTTCCAATCTGAGGAACTTTGTTATAGGAACCATCTTCTTGTGGTGCGAAGCCAAAGCCATCACTTCCAATTACCACTCCAGCATGCAATACAACATGCTTTCCCAAGCTACATTCACTATAGACTTTGACACCCGGAAAAAGCGTAGTATAATCACCTATGGTTACGTCATCGCCGATATAGACATGAGGATAAATCTTGACATGCCGTCCTATCTTAGCATTCTTTCCAATATAGGAGAAAGCTCCTACATACACATTATCACTTATCATGACCGATTCATGTACAAAAGAAGGTTCTTCACGGCCACTTCTCTCTAACTTCATCTGGCTATAATAGGTCAATAGTTCGGAAAAGGATGAATACGCATCTTTTACCCGAATCAATGTCGCATTAACGGTTTGAGTTGGCAAGAAATCAGCATTCACAACAACTATCGAAGCGTTTGTTGTATACAAAAAATGCTCGTATTTAGGGTTCGCCAAAAAAGAAAGATCACCAGATTTTGCTTCTTCTATTTTAGCCAATTGACCCACGACAACATCTGGACTTCCCTCGATATTGCCTTTGAGTAATGTGGCTATTTGTTGTGCAGAAAATTGCATTTTACAAATGTATACGTTTTTGTTAATTATTCTTTAAGTTTTTGCTTAATCCATGGATATCCGACCTCTTTCGGGTAGGAAACAGCAAATTTTTGGACTTTTTTGGCCAACGCCTCCAAATTGGAGAGGTCAGAGGCTTCGGTAATGTCCTGCACCTCGCCTCTTTTATTTATAATCTTAATGCTATCTTCTCTTGAAGTATATGCACTGTTATGAACCTCTTGCGCAAAGACAAAATATTCCAGCTCTTGGTCCGATACACCAAAATATGATTTGACAGCTTCATTAATAGCTGCAATATCATCGGGTGAAAAAGCCTCGTTACTCATGACTGTCCTAAAAAGATCTCTAGCCATCAGCTTTCGGCACAACATACTTAAGATCTTATCTTCATGATCAACCCAAGCTTTAATAGCGGACATGATATCTGTATCATCCAAACGAGTAAACCATTGTAAATGTGACTCATTCAATAAAAAGTTATCAATCGTAATCTTATTTTTCAAGAAATGAGAAAGCGCGGGCGAAGCAAACATATCCGCTCCGTTGTTACTTAATTCTTTCGCTCTTTTAAGGGCTTTAATCAGCATCTGCTCGGCCCCAATGACTGTCTTATGAAGATAGACCTGCCAATACATCAATCTTCTGGCAATAAGAAATTTTTCAACTGAATAAATTCCTTTGAGCTCTACAACAAGTTCGTCCTCATGTACATTGAGCATCTTTATGATTCGATCGAAAGAGATGACGCCTTCGGATACACCCGTAAAGAAACTATCTCTATTCAAATAGTCCATCCGATCGGTATCTAATTGACTGGATACCAGCTGATGAAAAAATTTGCGAGGGTATTTATCATTGAATATCGTGATGGCCAAATCTAAGTGACCATTAAATTCATCATTAATACGATCCATCAATAGGGATGACAGCATCTCGTGGGATACACCATCGATAAGTGTATGTTCAAGTGAATGGGAGAAAGGACCATGACCAATATCATGGAGAAGAATGGCTACCAAAGCAGCTTCTTCTTCTTCTATAGATATTTGTACTTCTTTACTTCTTAGGGTATCAATGGCCAACGACATCAAATGCATCGCCCCTATTGCATGCTGAAATCGGGTATGTAAAGCTCCGGGATAAACCAAATGGGTCATACTGACTTGTTTGATATAGCGAAGTCTTTGAAAATAAGGGTGCTGAATAAGATCAAAGACAAACCCTGAGGGGATTGTAACAAACCCATAAACTGGGTCATTAATTATTTTTTTCTTATTCAATTTGGACTGCACGTAAAACATATTTACACCACAACTACAACGAAACAAACTTACACTCAAATTATGTTTATTGATAGCAAGGTAGATACCATTATCTTATAAAGCTAAGATAGCGCAAAGATACGGAGTTGCTCGTTAAGAAATGTTAAAAATCCAGAATTAAAGTCGCAAATTGGCTAAGTTAGCAGCCTTACGGCATCACATTTGGTGCAAAAATATTTATCTTCGAATTGCAAAATTAGTTTTTGGATTTTCTGCTAAATCTCATCAGCTACTAATAATTAAAGAATTTCCTATGCAAAAAACACATATACTTTGGGCGGATGATGAAATTGAGTTCCTTAAACCGCATATTCTTCTATTAGAGGAAAAGAATTATAAAGTCAAAACTGTTAACAATGGAAATGATGCTGTTGAAGCGTTCAAAAATGAACCATTCGACTTAGTTTTTTTGGATGAGAATATGCCTGGACTTACGGGTTTGGAAACTTTGGCTATACTGAAATCAATCAACCCGTCTATTCCTACAGTGCTCGTGACCAAAAATGAAGAAGAGCATCTTATGGAAGATGCGATTGGGAGTAAAATTGATGACTACTTGATTAAACCGGTAAATCCTAGACAGATTTTGTTGACGATTAAAAAATTCACAGAGAATAAGCGACTGGTCAGCGAAAAGACGTCTATGGCTTATCAGCAGGATTTTCGAAATCTGGGAATGATTCTAAACGACAATCTCGATATCCATCAATGGACGGATGTGTATAAAAAATTGATATATTGGGAATTGTCATTGGAAAAGCTAGAAGATTCCAACATGCATGAAATCCTAACCATGCAAAAATCGGAAGCTAATATGTTATTCTCGAAATTCATAGAAAAGCATTATACACCTTGGATGAAAAATCCAGATGAAGGTCCGATATTGTCCCATCAACTGTTTAAGAAGAAAGTCTTCCCTGGGATGCAGGAAAATAAACCTACTTTTTTCTTCTTGATTGACAACCTCCGTTATGATCAGTGGAAAATCATCAATGACATCATTACAGATTATTTCCGTCTAGATGAAGAGGATAGTTACCTCAGTATATTGCCAACTGCGACACAATATGCCCGCAATGCTATATTTAGCGGGCTTACACCTTTGGAAATGGAAAAGAGATTTCCAAATTATTGGCAAAACGATGAGGATGAGGGGGGCAAGAATCTCCATGAAGATAAATTTCTGGCAGATCAGATTAAAAGGCTGTACAGGCGGGATATTAAACATTCTTATCATAAAATACTAACGTTGGAGCAAGGAAAGGATATATTAGACAATGTAAACAACTTGATGCAAAATGACCTTAATGTATTGGTTTACAACTTCGTAGATATGCTATCACATGCTCGGACGGATATGGCGATGATTCGTGAACTTGCTAACGATGAGGCTGCTTATCGATCTCTTACGCTATCGTGGTTTGAGCACTCACCTCTTCTAGACACGTTGAAATGGTTGTCTCAACGCAATGTACGGGTTGTCATCACTACAGACCATGGAACAATCCGCGTCAAAAAACCAAGCAAGATTATTGGTGATCGAAATACGAATACCAATCTTCGCTACAAACAAGGTAAAAACCTGAATTATCAGGACAAGGATGTATTTGTTATCAAAAATCCGCATGATGCACAGCTGCCAAAGCTTCATGTGAGCTCTACATTTGTATTTGCCAAAGAAGATATATACTTTGTATACCCCAATAATTACAACCAATTTGTCAATTATTTTAATGGAACATTCCAGCATGGGGGTATCTCTTTGGAAGAGATGATTATTCCCTACGCAACTTATTCGACGAAATAGACTACCAGAAAGATATCGATTTCGAACTTGTTTATGGAGATGAGCTCTAATTCATCTCCATAAACAAAGATTGATTTCTCGACTTATAATTCGACTTGAAGTATTAATTTTACAGCATGGAAACACAAGTCAACCATGTCGATCAATTAGGGAGTGTAGCAAGAGAAATGCTACAAGCCTTTCCATCATCTCGGATTTTCTTATTGTATGGTGATATGGGGGCTGGTAAGACGACTTTGATCAAGGCCCTCTGCGAGGAACTTGGAGTGAAAGATTCAACCTCTAGCCCCACATTCTCCATTGTCAACCAGTACCATTCGCCACACGGAAGTGTGTACCATTTTGACTTTTACCGGATTAAGAATGAACAAGAAGCTTTTGATATGGGTTATGAAGAGTATTTTTACTCTGGTGATTACTGCTTTGTTGAATGGCCTCAAAAAATTGAGAACTTACTCCCATCGGATGCAAAATCTATCTCTATAGATGTAATAGATGAGCATACGCGAAAGATAGAAATAAAATAAAACCTCTGAAAGGCAGCTGATTAAAGAAATCAGCTGCCTTTTTTGTGCGTTGACGCAACCTTTGTCTCAAAACCGACGTCTTCTTAATAACAAACCGACGAACACCTTGGAAAAGAATACTCTTGATCATGTATGGAAAAGATGCAAAGATGCTGACCGAAAGTCACAATCTTTACTATACCATCATTTTGCTCCAAGGATGTACGCTATTTGTTTACGCTATGCCAATACTACATTGGAAGCTGAGGATATGTTGCAGACTGGATTCATTAAGGTATTTGGCAGGCATGACCAGTATGATGAAAAGGGCTCGCTTGAAGGTTGGATCAAACGTATTATGATTAATAATGCAATTGAGATACTCCGTAAGAATAGAATGAATTTTTACGATATAGATGATTGTACTCAAGTTTTAGTCGGAGAAAGCGACGTAGGCCATGATCCTACAGCATATCATGACTTGATGCAATTAATCAAGGGATTGCCCACAGGATATAGGACGGTATTTAACATGTATGTTATCGAGGGGTACTCGCACAAGGAAATTGCAAACCTCCTTAATATGAGTGAAGGCAACTCCAAATCTCAGCTATCAAGAGCGAGAGCGTGGCTTAAGGAGAAATTGAGTAAAACAGAGGAACTAAAAAAATGAAAGACAACGAACTAGACGCTATATTCCAATCTCATGTAGAACGTGTAGAGGAATTACCTAATCCGGAAATCTGGAATCGCATCAACCATGAACTAGCTGAACAGGAAAAAAGGAATCGTAAAAAAGTAGTTAAAAAAATACTTTGGTATTTCGGTACTGCTGCGGCAGTTGCGATTATGGTAGGGATTTTTGCCTTCTGGTTTACGCAGAACAAAGCTCCTATTGCAAGTCAGGAAATAGCATCACAACGGGATTTACCTTCTTTTGAGCGGGAAGCGCCTAAAATGGAGAGCCCAACATCTATCCAAAAGAAAAGCGAGGAGAGCGTGTTGCCGAAACCGGAAAAGATAGCTATCAGTTTAATCGCAAAAACGTCACCGTCACCGTCATCGACACCTATTGAATCTACGCGTACAATAAAGGAGCCGTACGACGATGCTCCCAACCAACAGGTTCTCGCAGCACAAGTCGAAAAAGCAATGTTCAAAGCGGATACTATTAAACATCAAATCACGCTCCCGAATCCAACGGCATCATTGGAAGCACCGCCTCTAAAACCACTTGTACAAAATCCGGAGGAAGAGGACACAATGATTGCCCGTACTGACAGTCCGAATAGAAAGCCTATCAGTATCGGTGGTATCCTCAACTCCCTAATTGGCAAGGTAGATAAGTCTGAGGGCAAAACATTGGAGTTCCACACGGATGAGGAAGGCTCTATTAGTATTCAATATATTGCTAAAAACAAAAAGAAAAATAAATAATTATGAAAAAGATAAAAACATTAATTGCCGTCTTGACTGTCATCGCATGTTGGACTCAGGTATCCGCGCAAGAGAATGACACGACTACGGTACATGAAAACTCTAGTCATAAGAAGCACGTTTCCTATTCGAATAATATTGGCAAAAATGATACTGATAGACAGATTAAATATCCTCGAACATTTTATGGTATTACCTTCGCTCGTGTAGACTGGGGATTTTCACGAATAATAGACAATGGAAGCTTCAATTTATCAGATGACAATCAATTCCTAAACTATAAAAGAGGAAAAACTACAAACTTTGGCTTTGACGTTGCTCAATTTGGCGTGAGGATGAACGATCATTTACGTATTTACCTATCTACAGGTTTTGAATGGAATTACACCCGACTTAAGGAGAATGTACTCTTGAACAAAAACAGCACCCCCCTAAGCTATGAAGTACTTGATCGAAATGATGTGAATTTTGAAAAAAACATCTTAACGTCTACCTATTTGCGAATCCCATTGACCGTCGAACTTAGAAGCCGAAGAATGGCTAATGGAGATCGTTTAAAGGTAGCCTTTGGCCCGATAGGCGGCGTCCTTTTGAAAGGTAGTCAACGTTTGAAGAGTGAAGAAAATGGTAAGCAAAAGTTTCGCGATGATTACAACTTACAGCAATTCCAATATGGAGCATTTGTGCGTGCAGGATTTGGGAATGTAGGTCTATTCAGTAAATATTACTTTAACGATATATTTGAAAAAAGTCCAAATCAGAAGGGTCTTAACAATTTTACATTCGGACTGACACTGTTTATGTAATATCCTGGAGAGTATTGGTTTTTGATTTCGAAACAAATAAACTGTATTTTTGTGTCTGATTTTTAAATAGAAAATCAGACACATTTTTTTTATAGCTATGCAAGAACTTTCTCCGTGCCAATTTATACCATCTGATCAACAACAATTAGGTTTGTCATTAATTCACGGGGAGGATGTGAGCTGCATATTTGAAAACAAGGAAACGATAGCTGCTGTAAACCATGTGGGCTTTGATATTGAACAGGGACAGATTACGGCAATCATCGGGGAGTCGGGTAGTGGGAAGACGACGCTATTAAAGCTAATCTATGGCCTCCTGGAGCCTAACACTGGAAGTATTAGATATAAGGGCTGGCTTGTCCCTACACGTAGAGATAAACTTATTCCTGGACATCCAGCAATGAAATTGGTTTCTCAAGGATTTGATGACCTTAATCTTTATGCTAAGGTATGGGACAATATCGCTTCTCAACTCTCCAACACCAATTTGGCTCTTAAAGAACGGCGAACACAAGAGGTTCTCGAAAAATTGAAGATAGCCCACCTCGCAAATCAACGGGTTGCTGACTTAAGTGGGGGAGAAAAACAGCGAGTCGCGATTTCAAGGGCATTGATCAATGACCCTGAAGTACTTTTAATGGATGAACCTTTTAATCAGGTTGATGCTTCCTTTCGTGATAATCTTCAGCATGACATCAGGCAGATTGTAAAAGAGACAGGCCTTACTGTGGTGCTTATCTCACATGACCCCGCAGAAGTTCTATCCCTATCAGATAAACTGATCGTTATGAAAAAAGGGAAGATTGTAGATCAGGGATCGCCTGCTACATTATACTATACACCTCATAACCCCTATACAGCTTTACTATTATCTAAAAGCAATTTAATTTCGCCTGAGCAAGCTCTTATGCTAGGGATTGAAGCGGACGGCATGGTCGCTATACATCAAGAATGGATAAAAATACAGGAATCACCTACAGGAGATATGATTGTTATGGACATACGTTTCCGAGGATTCTACCGGGAACTGACCGTGGGTAATGAAAACCTATCATTACACGTGATAGACCATCCTATATCCTCAATCAGTGTGGGGAGTGGTGTTTCCATCCATATTGAAAATTATCTCTTATTTTGAGATTCGGCTCCTAACTCCTTTTCTAAGACATCTAGCATTTTCTGAAATTCGGCGGCACTATAACCTATAGATCGATAGATGATTTCTCCCTTTCTATTGAGGATTATATTCCTGGGAATGGAGCTGTCTGCAAACAATGCAAAAACACCTCTTTTCAAATCTGGAAATACAGGGAATGTATATCCTTCTCGTATCATAAAAGGATTTAACTTATCCCAATTCTCTTCGCGTCCAAAAACCAGTAATGAGAAATCAGAGCGAGATTGATAGCGTTTCCATATTTCATTTTCAACTCGTGGGAGTTCCTCTCTACATGGAGGGCACCATGTAGCAAAAAAATTGATGAGCACGATTTTGCCAATGAGATCTTTGGTAGTAAATTTTTTTTCATCCTTGCTTTGCCATTCAAAATTGGGGGTGACGGCTCCTAATTTGACTTTCCATTCTTTATCCTCCTGAGCTAAGGCACAGATATTACCTAAGACGGCTAACCACAAAAGTAGATGTTTCATATTATTTCAATTTGCTCATCCAAAGAAGGCAAGATTTCATCCACTTTTCTTCGCTAGTTTTATTATTTAGACCAAAGCCATGTCCACCATTAGGGTAGGTATAAATTTCATTGGATACACCATGCTTCTTTAATGCAGCTTGATATCGATAGGCATTTTCCACTACTACGCCTTTATCGTCCAAAGCACTCATTAAGAATGTTGGTGGTGTTGTTTTATTCACCTGCAACTCGTTGGAGAACAATTCTACATCTTCGTTTGAAGGCGAGCGACCAAGTAAATTAACGCGAGACCCCATATGGGTAATTGTTGTATCCATTGAAATGACAGGATAACATAAAATGGAGAAATCGGGTCTGAGATTTGTCTTCGCTCTATTTTCGATATAGCTTTTTTTGTAATGCGTAGATAAGGTGGAAGCTAAGTGACCTCCAGCAGAAAAACCCAATACGCCCAATTTTTGGATATCAACATCCAGCTCCTTCTGATTTTCACGAATCAGTTGCATGGCTCGCTGTGCATCTTGCAGAGGACCAATGCGCTTGTCTAACATAATCTCTTCGTGCGGTAGTCTATACCTCAAGACGAATGCTGTATATCCATTCCTAGCAAACTCACTGGCTACCTGATGGCCTTCGTGATCTATAGCGACATGTGCATAACCACCTCCAGGAATCACAAGTACTCCTATATGCTTATCTACAGTCGTCGGCTTATACACAAAAAGTTCAGGTATATTTTTCTGATACCGTTCGCTCGATTGATTCTTACTGTTTGGTATGCCATTTGGATAGATTTCTATCCGCTGTTGCGCTGGTGCGCTCGTCATTGCAATCATCAACAAACTAAAAAAAATAAGAGTTTTCATATGCATATATTGTTCTTTAACGGTCATTCGTCAGCTGACGAATCCACACTGTATTATGAACTAATTTTATTCCAGCTGCTGCATGCTACTTGAAGGCCATTTTTATTCGTATAGCCTGTAATACATGGATATTCATATAGCTAGAGATTGGAGACAATGATCAAGTCCAAATCTTTTGCCGAAAGATTGAACTTGTTGGCCATGTCCTTATTGGTGAGATTTCCCTGATATAAATAAATCGCACTACGGATTCCTTGATCTGACCAAATCATCTTATTCATTCCTCCAGCCTCTCCAATTTGCAAAAGGATTGGTGTAAATATATTGGTCAATGCATAAGTAGCTGTACGAGCTACTCTTGAGGCGATATTGGGAACACAGTAATGGATAACATCATATTTTCGAAAAATGGGCTTATCGTGACTGGTTACTTCCGAGGTCTCAAAACAGCCTCCTTGATCTATACTTACATCGATTAATACCGAATTTGGCTTCATCTGTGAAACGGTTTCCTCGGAGATAATACAAGGGGACCGTCCATTTGTTGCCCTAACAGCACCGATAACGACATCACAAGATCGGACTGCTTTGTTCAACACTATGGGCTGCATTACCGAGGTAAATACACGGCTACCCACATTGTTCTGCAATCTCCGAAGTCTGTAAACCGAGCTATCGAAGACCTTCACTTGTGCTCCCAATGCTATCGCTGTGCGGGCAGCGAATTCGCCAACCGTACCCGCTCCAATAATGACCATTTCTGTAGGAGGTACACCCGTCACTCCACCCAACATCAACCCCTTTCCGTCAAAAACATTACTTAAATATTCTGCGGCTATCAATACTGAAGTAGCTCCGACGATTTCACTCATTGCTCTAACGACGGTAAGGTGACAGCCTTCATCTTGAAGATATTCGTATGATAGTGCTGTAACCTTCTTGCGCATCAAGGCTTGTAAGACCTCTAGACTCATCATCGAGGGCTGCTGGGAAGAAAATAGCACCTGTCCCGGCTTCATCTGCCCGACCTCGCCTAATGTTGGACTTGCCACCTTTATAATCAGGTCTGCTTTATAGACTTCTTCAGGACTGTATACAATCAAGGCTCCTTGCTCACTGTAATGCTGATCCAAAAAGTTGGAGCCAGCCCCCGCTTCTGACTCTAATATTACTTCATGCCCATTTTCAACCAGCAGTGCAACAGAAAGAGGTGTCAATGCAATTCTGTTTTCTTGAAATGACACTTCCTTAGGAATACCTATGGTAAGGCTATTTTTGGATTTACCAACAGCCATAAGCGCCTCCTGAGGCTGCATCATCGCTTGTTGGGCTATTTTGGAAATATTACCCATCTAATCAAAATTTTTCTGTCACTAATTTAGGTAAATATTAAGGTATCTAAAAGAAAACGCTATTCTTTTAGTTTCAGCTAACAATAATAGTGGTCAACACTATAGTTTGATGAATAAAAAAGTTTAGATTTGCTTAACCATTGTCCAGATTAAAAACAGATGAAAATACTAAATTCAGTCAATCAACTGAGCATCGTCCCGCGGTGGATAATATTTCTTTTTGATATTGCCTGTGCTTCTTTTGCATTTTTCTTAGCGTACTCTGTCTATTACAACTTCTCTCAAGAAGCATTTTATAGACCCACACTTGCGGGGGAATTCTTATACGGAATGTCAGTGACTTCTATCGCTTTTTTAATCTTCAAAACACACACGGGCATCATTAGGTATACTAGTGCAGTAGATTCGATAAGAATACTATCTACCATTCTTTTTGTGGTAATCATTCTATTTGCTGTTAAATTGGTGCTTATTGCACTTCGTATCCCCACTATCCTCCCCACCAATCTGATTATCCTATATGCCTTATTTGCATTTGTTTGCTTAGTCATTTATCGCACGTCAATCAAAGTTTTCTTTCAATATACCAAAGCCGCTAGGGATACGAAAAAGAATACGTTAGTATTTGGAGCAGGTGACTTAGGAATAGCCGTTAAAAGAACGATGGATCACGACCTTAGGTCCATAAACGCTATCATTGGTTACCTGGATGATAGTGATCAAAAAATCGGAAAATCTATCGATGGGGTCAAAATCTATTCCCCGAATGACTTAGACAAACTCATCAACAAATTGAGTGTAGAGGAATTGATTATTGCATCGCACAACATTCCTGCGCATCGTAAGAATGAAATTATTGATATCTGTCTGGAATACAATGTCAACGTGTTAACACTACCTCCAGTACAAAAGATTATCAATGGAGACTTAAACCCAAATCAGATACAAAAAATAAAAATTGAAGATTTATTGGAGCGAGATCCTATAAAGATATCCAACAATAACATTTTGGACCAATTGAAAGGCAAGCGTATTCTTGTCACTGGGGCAGCCGGATCTATCGGAAGCGAAATATCCAAACAACTTGGAAAATATTCGCCGCAGATGATTATCTTATGTGACCAAGCCGAATCGCCATTGCACAATCTACAATTGGACCTCCAAGATTTGCACAAAAATCAAGTATACCATACCTTCATTGCTGACGTCAAGAATGAAGAACGTATGATTGCCCTTTTTGAGACCTTCAAACCACATGTGGTCTATCATGCTGCAGCCTACAAACATGTACCCATGATGGAGAACCACCCAATTGAAGGAGTTCGTACAAATATCTTCGGATCCTTTACCATTGCCAATCTAGCGGTGGAGTATGATGTTGAAAAATTTGTTTTTGTATCTACAGATAAAGCGGTCAACCCAACAAATATCATGGGTGCTACCAAACGTATTGCTGAAATATATGTACAGTCACTAAATACCCATATCCAACAATCCAACCCTGACAAGCGTAATACGAGATTCATCACGACTCGATTTGGAAATGTACTGGGCTCCAATGGATCTGTCATTCCTAGATTTAAGGATCAAATTGAGAAGGGTGGCCCAGTCACGGTCACTCATCCGGAGATAACGAGATATTTCATGACCATCCCTGAGGCCTGTCAACTTGTTATAGAAGCTGGCAATATGGGTCAAGGTGGGGAGATTTTTGTATTCGATATGGGGAAATCGGTAAAAATTGTCGAATTAGCTGAAAAAATGATTAAGCTATCTGGTTATATCCCAAACAAGGATATTCAAATAAAATTCACGGGACTCCGCCCAGGTGAAAAGTTGTATGAAGAGCTCTTGAATGACCTAGAAAACACCATGCCTACTCATCATGAAAAAATTATGATTGCACAGGTCCGGGAAAACGACTTTAACTATGTAAATCAAGAACTTAGCAAACTATTTGAGATTGTTAAGACACAGAATGAAACTGACATGGTTAGACAAATGAAGCGTATCGTACCAGAGTTTAAAAGTCAGAACTCCATCTATGAAGTATTGGATAAAGAGAAAGTGCAAATCCAATAACCTCATCATTCCTAATAATATAAACTCAAAACACTTGCAAATAATTTTTAAAAGTGTAATTTTGCTTTCCGAATTTTTATTTTTTGAAAATGTCAAATAATCAAACCCGTGCAGCTGAACCTGCAAATAAACCTCAAAAAGGTTCATTTTTTATTGAAAACCAGAAAAGTATCACTTTTATTGTCAGTGGTATTGCAGTCCTTATATTATTGTATTTCGGTTACCAAAAGCTTTATTTAGCACCAAGAGCTGAAAAAGCCGCCAACTTGGTTTTCAAAGCAGAAGAATATGCGTCATCTACTGATGACTCTCTACACAAAAAAGCTATTGCTGGTGATGGATCATACCCAGGATTCAAAGAAATCGCTGATGAATATTCTAACACGAAATCAGCGAATATCGCAAATGCTTACCTTGGAGGCTTGTACCTTAGAGAAGGTAAGTATGCTGAAGCAATAGAGGCTTTAGAAAAATACTCCGATACGGGCAGTGAGGTCTTAGATCCACTAGTCGTAGGTCTATTGGGCGATGCATATTCTGAACAAAAAGACTATAACAAAGCGGCTTCTTTCTATAAGCAAGCTGCAGAGAAGAAGGAAAACTCTTATACCTCTCCTTTATTCCTTAAAAAATTAGGTTTGGTGTATGAGCAGTTGAAAGAAAATAAAAAGGCTGAAGAAGCTTATACCAAAATAAAAAATAACTACCCAGAGAGCCAAGAGGCTTCTTTGGTAGAAGGGTTAATCGCTCGTGTAAAAGCCGAGCAATAGGATACCTAGCTACAAAATAAGAAAGGGCTGCGTTATGGCAGCCTTTTTTTATACCTACCATTTTCTCCTGTTCGACAACGCTAGACTCTGGAAAATCGCTATCAAATATCAATTGGACATTCCATTAAGATACAAAATCAAATATCAAGATGTCGTATCATTTGTACACATCGATTTTATAATCCGAACAATTATAATTGCATATAAAAGCAAGTTTGTCTAAGTTTGTAACCATATGGCAAGTACTTTAAAAAACTTATCTGATTTTTCTCACATCCAAGTTAGTGATGCGAAAGATTTTAAATTTGGAATCGTCGTATCCCAATGGAATGCACAAATCACAGGCGCATTGTTAAATGGTACCGTACAGGGTTTATTGAAACATAATACCCAAGAAGAAAACATTGAGTTGGTTGAGGTACCTGGCAGTTATGAACTTATTTCTGGAGCCGACATCTTACTACGAGACCAAACATTTGATGCAATTATCTGTTTAGGTTGTGTGATACAGGGGGAAACCAGGCATTTTGACTTTATTTGTGACGCTGTTGCTAACGGCATTGCAAATGTAGCACTCAAATACAACAAGCCAGTCATATTTGGGGTATTGACGACGGACAATTTACAACAGGCAGAGGAACGCGCAGGCGGCAAA
Source organism: Sphingobacteriaceae bacterium DW12 (assembly GCA_000783305.1). Classification (GTDB taxonomy): domain Bacteria; phylum Bacteroidota; class Bacteroidia; order Sphingobacteriales; family Sphingobacteriaceae; genus Sphingobacterium. Next base: position 172,116 of record JROE01000004.1, read on the forward strand.
CACGGGAACAAAGGAGAAGAGGCTGCAATTACAGCTATACAGATGGCGAACATCGGTCGTAAATACACACAATAGACGCTATATTAAATAAAAATTGTCAGGTGCAATTCACGCTGACTATCAAAATACAATCCACATGAAATGTTACTTATTGATTTTGGCTACGTTCATATTTGTCGGATCGACCTTACTTTCGTCCTGTTCGTCCCAGAAACAATGCGCCGCATATAATTCCTATCCCAAGAAAAAAACAAGGACAAGATAGCGTTCCTACACACGACAAAGAACTACAGTTGCTACGTAACCCCTTCCTGCTAGCTGTCTATTCTTACTAAAATAATGGATATGAAAACTTTCAAATTCTTATCATTCATCTTTTTTTTCTGCGCTTTTTTTTTCCAAAATAGTTTGACAGCTCAAGAGACTGTATCAACCAATAAATTGTGGGAAGGAATAGGTGGAAAGGCCAAGTGGGAAGAAACACACTTCATCCTGTTTTCGGCTTCTGGGAACAATGTTTCCAATTTTATTGAGAACCCTAGAAAATTCTTAATAAATCGAAAAAATGGAGATTCTCGTTTTGAAGGATCAACTTCCTCTGGCGATCAAATTGTATTATTATTCAATTACAAAAACAACAAAATAAAAAAGCTTTATGTCAATGAAGTAGAGCAGACCAATATTGAAAATTTTGCAGTTAAGAATTTTCCAATAATATCAGAACAGTTCAAAAAGGATATATCTCTTCTTTTTCTTCCAACGACGTTAGGCAATAAACAATTAAAACCGGATGATGTTCAACAGAAAATTGTTGATACTGAGAAATTAACCATGATTAATGTTAGTACGGCTTCTGAGGTCAATATCAGAATAAGCGGTAAGTTATACTTCAACTCCGATAGTGGACGAATACGTCGTTGGGAATTGGACACAGAAGACGGTAATGTACAGTATATGGTCGACAATTATAAGGATATTGGTGCTGGATTGATTCTACCAACGACTTTTAAGTCTTCAAATGACAACAGTAAAAGTGTGATTTTTACAACGGTAGCAGCCTTTGTAGATATGGAGCTTAGCAAATTTTCTTCACTATAACAAATTACAATATGATTCAATGGAAAGATCTCTCAACCATTCAGCAGCTTGACGATATCGCTCAGGACAGTCAAATTCATGTTATTTTCAAACACAGTACACGCTGTTCGGTAAGCAGTATGGCTAAGCGATCATTGGAGTACAGTGCCGTACTACTGCCTCCTGATTATAGCTTGTATTATCTAGATTTAATCCGCTATAGAGAGATTTCCAATATGATCTCCGAGAAATGGCAGGTCCACCATGAATCGCCTCAGATACTGGTCATAAAGGGAAATGAATGCTTGTTCTATGCCTCACACGGCGATATCGAAATGGCTGATATTATCAAATTCATAAGCTAACAGACAAAGGTCTAGACCTTCGTCTGTTAGTCATTAATTGTATTTAAAACTATACGTTCGTCCTTTTCTACCATTGCTTGCAAAAACGGCGAAGGAGTATGTTTTTCCCTTCTCTAACTTGACTACGCCATTTTTGACGGGTTGAGATTTCAGTGTAGGTTCAGATTTGTCATCAGTATAAAATATTTGATAGGCTGGGTATTCGGTATTCACCAATGCATTTTGTCCCTCCAACCTAACCCCAACAGCTGGCAGTCGATACGCGTAGCCACCATTTAGCTTATCTAACTTTGGTAACTCCACCCCTCCTACCTTCTTAGAGAATTCGGCAAAATCCTTATCAAATTTCTTGAGATCATAAGAAGCAGATTCCTCCCAGCTCTTTACCGGAGACCATGCGCGCTCAGCTACCGCCAAAAATCTTGGAAATACTAAATATTCCATATCTGCGGCGCTTCCTATCGTTTCAGACCATATTGCTCCCTTGACACCCAAAAAGTTAGCCTTTCCAATCTCTGTCAACTTAGTTTTGTTTTTAAAATACGCTGCGCCTTTTGCCCTTCCTTTTCCAATCTCAGTGACATTAACAAAGAAATTCTCTGGCGCAAAAGTATAGGCTTCTCTTAAGTTTGTATAAGCAGCCCAATTTAGACCCGTTTCTGCAAATGTTGTATTCCAGGCCATATCTAAATAAAAATTACTGGCGCTTGCAAATATGACCTTGTATCCTTCATTTGCGAGACGGTATGCAAGATCCTCCTGCCCACCACCAATGAGATTATTCCAAACATCCAATTTCATTCCCTTTCCTGTCAACTGTGGATTTACGCCCATACCCTTCCCGTCGTTATACATTCCCATTTCTTCCCATCCTTCCATTGTCAATCCACGCTCTTGGACCAGATTATTAATTTTTTGTATGTAATAGGGCCATACGTCATTGACTGATTTTAAATTGGCAGTTTTCATCAGTTGCGCTATTTTCGGCGATTTTTCCCATACACCAGCGGGCACTTCGTCGCCCCCCAGATGAACTGTTTTGAGCTCCACTCCAGCTTGCTGGTGCATTTTCTTTAACTCGTCTAATACTTTTCCTATAAAAGCATATGTGGAGGGTAGTGCCGCATTGATGACATTATCATTCCAATTTTGGGCTGAATTGTAAATAGACTTGTCGGCTATATCGTGTAATAAATACATTTCGGCCTTATCTTGCTCTCCTGACTTCATATACCTATTGTACCGAGACTCCATTGATTTAATGGCTGCCCGTGCGTGTCCAGGTGTCTCAATCTCGGGTATGACTTCGATATGCCTTGCTTTTGCATACTTAAGAATTTCGATGTAATCTTTAACGGTGTAATACTGCCGGCCCTTGCCCTTAGCACCCGATCTATAAGCAGGTTGCAAAGAGCGACCATCTTCAAATGTTGCTGATCTTTGACTACCTACCTCTGTCAGCTCAGGAAGTCCTGGAATCTCTATTCTCCAAGCTTCATCTTCAGTGAAGTGAAAATGGAATACATTTAATTTGTACATAGCCATAGCATCTAGCATCTTCATAACCATCTTTTTGTCTTGAAAATTACGGGCTACATCCATCATAAATCCACGGTACTTATACCTTGGCTTATCCTTCACCTGTAGATAAGGAAAGAATGCATTTGTTTTGGTAGGATTATGAGGCACAAGCAAAGACTTGACGGATTGCAGTCCATAGAAAGCGCCGGTAGCGCTAGAGGCAGTTATCACAACACCCTCACCATCTATGTTCAACGTATACTCATCTGCTGCGAGGCTTTGCGAGCTCTGAATTGAAATAACACCTTTAGATTTTCCAGAAAGTGATGCTTTCCATCCCAATTGCTTTATATCAGAGACAAATATTTTGGCTTCATCGAGAAATCTTTCATCTGTTTGGACACTCAATTTACTAGGCAGTAAGAATGTGCGTTCAGAATCTCGAATCAAGGATACAGGTGTCGGTAATATTAATTGGCCTTGCTGTGCATTACCCATTTGGTTGAACATGTATTGTTTCTCCAACACCTCAATCATTTGTGCATTGTCCATCTTTGGCTCCACAATCTTGTAATTGACTACGTCAAATTTTTCGCCGCTCTTATTGGCAAAATAAAGGCCTCCTGGAGCCTTACTCGTAGTTCGCAATGGTGCTATCGCATCAAATGTCACAATCAGTGAATCATTCGGTTTGATGACATGATAGGAGTCATCTAAGAAACTTAATTGATATAGGTCACCGTTTCTGTGTTCCACCAAAAACTTCGTATTTCCTTTATCTTCTTTTACCGGGTATAAATAGTTAAACATAAGCGACCAATCCCTTATATCTACAGCTTTAGTACCTGTATTTTTTATAATAAATGAAGAAGTTGACGATTCATCTATCGGTTTCGTCTCCTCTATTTTCCACTTCACGTGTAAAGCTGACTTCATTAGCTTCTCTTGTGCATTCGAAACCCCTTGTATAACCATCAATAGCCCTAAGGTTACGCTTCCTATATGTTTTTTGTTCATAGCTACAATACAGACATTTATAACTAGTCAAAATACATAAATTCGTGCAAACAAAAATCTATTTCTGAAAAAAATAAAAATAATATCAAAATAATTTTGGTTTATAGAATGTTGTTTCTATATTTGCACACCGAAACACAAAAGGGCCCGTTCGTCTAGGGGTTAGGACGCAAGATTTTCATTCTTGAAACAGGGGTTCGATTCCCCTACGGGCTACTAAAAAAGCGATTTACAATGTAAATCGCTTTTTCTTTTTCCCCTTAAATCGTACCACTTCGTTCATAGGTTTCTGAAAGAATTTTGAATAGCTCAGGGTGCTCCTCCTTCAATAATTTTGGTTTTTGAAAAAAGTACTCTGATAGTACAGCGAGAAATTCGGCTTCGTTGGTGGCCGCATAATCTCTAATATCGGATTGTTCACTTCTAATCTGTCTTATCGTTTTACTCATTTCGGCCAACCATGGTCCCACTAAAGATTTCGGGATAAGATATTCGGGGACTCCATCAATTTCGCCATCGGCTTTATCAATAAGATGTACAAATTCATGAATGGCGGTATTATGTGAGCTTCCTAGCGCAAATCCTGTTCGTAGAGCACCCAATGATAAAATCATCTTCCTATTCATTGCCCCATCTCCTACCATACCTAAGATATTGCGATTGGCATCATCTGTATCAAACTTCTCATCGAATGCATCGGGATAAATCAGTACCTCATCTAGATTTTCATAAGCCCAATTATCAAAATGAAATAGAGGTATGGTAGCACTGGCAGCAACCAAGACCTTATCCTCATCGGCTATGAACACGCCTTTTTCAGCAGAAATCTTGGTCGTCTTTAAAAAATATCCTACGCGCTCACAGAAACGATTTTGCTCATGTTCATTTAGTTGCCTATAAAACGTGACGTGTGCATTAAGTATATTCCTAATGGCAGCTACAGCTATATTAGCTCCACCCTGTACGGAATGCTTCCTACCTACATTTTTAAGTACATACATTATCAGTAACCCTCCAAGAATAAACAGAAGAGCAGTAATCACTAGGGGATTATATTCCATGATTAAACTTAGCCAAAATGTGCTGCATTCGCAAGCTTCAGTTAATGCTGCATATCTACATACCACTCTCGGAATAATCTGATTACTAACTAAATTACGAGAATCAAACCCCACTTGAAGAGCGCACTTTTCATTCGTTCCATAAGTGTGTGCTTATAAAGCAGAAACATAGCACATATTTTATTTGTACGCTAAGATTAATATTTCTAACTTCATTCACTAAAATTGACCAGTCCATATGCAAAAATACCATTACACTGACGGCACTAATAGCTTTGGTCCCTTTACTTTAGAAGAGCTTCGTCATAAGAATATCACAGCCGAGACCTACGTTTGGTCACCGGATTTAACGAATTGGACTAAAGCGGGCGAAATACCAGAACTGACAGAAATTGTCAATGCATACCATTCGCAACAATCTGCTGGAGAAGTTTCAGCTCCGCCCCTTCCGCAACCACAGATCGCACCTACCTATAACAGTGGAGGCACACCTTATACTCCTCTTACGAACAACATCTTTGAGCAGCCACCCAAGTCTTATTTGATTGAGGCCATCATCGCTACAATTGTATGCTGTATCCCTTTAGGTATCCCAGCAATCGTCTATGCTACTAAAGTCGAAAAGAAATTCTACATGGGAGATAAGATAGGGGCCGAAATAGATTCAAAAAATGCAAAAAAATGGATTATCATTGCAGTGGTAGGATCGATTATTTTTTATCTATTATATTTCGGGATAATAGGTGGTTTAGCATATTTTGGATCTACTCAAGATGCCAGTGACTATTCGTACTAATAAATACGTTATTGGCACGACTCTCCTCCTATTGGGAGGAGCTTTTATCTATATCTATAAAAACTATAATCCCATGGAGCACAGCTTCTTTCCAGCTTGCCCTATCAAGGCGCTAACTGGTTTTGACTGTCCCGGCTGTGGCTCCCAGCGTGCCATTCATGCAATACTCAATGGCAATTTCAAAGCGGCTACTAATTCCAATCCGCTTATTATGTTCCTTATACCTTATCTTATCCTGAACTTGTATTTTATCACACGCCCTTTCCTAACAGCAAAGCAATTGCGATGGCGCAATTTCTTATTTGGTTATCCAGCCATGATTGTGTTGAGCATCATTACGCTCCTTTTTACGATATTACGCAATCTGATTTGATTATTTATATAGGACATTTGGACGCTTACACACAATGTCAAGACGCTATAACAAATATTATATAGACACTAAAATAAGTGTAGAGAACAAGCAGTTGGCTATTTTAGCTGCCTGCCTGGTATTGCTCAATATTTTCAATATGGTGTGCAACATCTATACCGGTCTCCCTATTGGGATTAACATAGTGTGTGCGGCTGTCATCGTAGCACACCTTTATATGCTTAGACTGTCCTTAAAAAACATTGCAACAGAACGGTCTAAATTTCGATACTTCATTTTCTTGACAGCATGTCTGGCTATTGTGTGGCTACTTAATAATGGTCTTGACAGTAGTATGCCTCTGAATTTCATATTTTATCTTATCGCTGGTCTGTTGACACTCTCGGGTACATATCGTCTAAAGTTCATTGTTTTTTTCATAGGAGTCACCATAGTCTGCTTGATAACGGATTTCTTTTTCCCGCAATATTTAATTCCTTATACTGACGATAAATCTAAACATTTCGACCTGCTGACATCTTTCTTAGTCTGCGTCATAATAAGCATCATCATGGTATCATCATACAAGAATGTGTATGATTATGAAAAGAAAATCTTAAGCCTACAAAAGAAAAAACTGGAAAAATCGGGAGAGGAGCTTATTGCATCAAACAAAATTGCGGAGGCTGCCACGCAATCTAAATCCAAGTTCGTGATGACCATGAGTCATGAGATAAGAACACCATTAAACGGCATAATAGGCACTATCGACCTATTGCAGACTACTCCCCTGAACAGTCATCAGCAATTGTTGATGGAAAATCTTCAAGCCAGTAGCCATATCTTATTCGAACTCGTTGCCGATTTATTGGATATTTCGAGAATCGAAGCTAACAAAATGAAAATCCACTCTTCTACCTTTTGTTTAAAAGCCGCTGTATCAGCTGTGGAGAGGGTCCTCGAACCGATGTTGAAAGGGAAGGACCTGCAATTATCTACCGTAATGGAAGAGGACATGCCACAATATATTACAACAGATGAAGCTAGATTTAAGCAAATATTGTTGAATATCCTCTCCAATGCCATCCAATTTACAGAAAAAGGCTTTGTGAAGGTTCACCTTTGGACATCTACAGTGGCAGAGACCTCGTATCTTCATTGTGCGGTACAAGACACAGGTGTAGGCATTAAAGTCGAAGATATACCTCATCTTTTTGAGCAATTCTCGCAAATAGAGCAACACGTCCATTTAGCCAACAAAGGTGTTGGCCTTGGGCTTACCATTTGCGACAAGCTTCTCAGCACGCTCAATGGAACAATAACGGTGGAGAGTATATATGGAAAAGGAAGCACTTTCACCTTCAAGATTCCCTTTTCACCCGCTGACCCTAAAATTTCTACCCCTGGACTTACACCCGAGAAAAACCACCACTCCATGCACAAGCTAAAGATATTAATAGTTGAGGACAACAGAATCAACCAATTGGTTCTTTCTAAAATGTTAGATGAATTGGGTTATCCCCATGAATGTACAGACGATGGTCAACAAGCATTGGAACGACTAAAAGAGCATTATTTTAACATCGTCCTAATGGATATACAGATGCCGATAATGAACGGGGTGGATTCTACACATCATATTCTGGCCCACTATGCTGAAACGGGACAGAAGCCACCCATTATTATTGGTTGCTCTGCCCACGCTATGGAAAATGATAGAGAAAAATATTTAAAAGAAGGAATGAGCGATTTTATTATCAAACCTATATCGTTAGGGCAACTCAAAGAAACGATTGAAAAGCTAACAACTGGTTAATGGCTCGTTTATCCCTAAGATTATAACCATTTTTACGAATGATTAACCACAGAAACACCCAAAAATAGAGGTATACAGGTACGTTTAACTATTGCCACAAACTTCATGTAGACATTGGCAGCATGTAAAAAAAGCGTCCCTATGTGAATAGGGACGCTTTTATTTTGTATCAAGATTGAGTGACAATGATTACATCATACCACCCATGCCGCCTCCCATTGGAGGAGCACCTGCACCAGCTGCATTATCATCTGGTTCGTCAGCTAATACACATTCAGTTGTTAATAACATTGAAGCGATAGAAGCTGCATTTTCCAATGCTACACGAGATACTTTAGTAGGATCGATAACACCCGCTCCAATAAGGTTCTCATATTTATCAGTACGTGCGTTGTAACCAAAGTCAGCACTTCCTTCTTTAACTTTTTGTACAACAACCGCACCTTCTACGCCGGCGTTGTTACAGATTTGACGCAAAGGCTCTTCGATAGCACGTCTAATGATATCAATACCGATAGTCTCATCCTCATTCTCACCTTTAAGGTTCAATAAAGACTCTGTGGCACGGATGAAAGCAACACCACCACCTGCGACAATACCTTCTTCTACAGCTGCACGAGTTGCATGCAATGCATCATCTACACGGTCTTTTTTCTCTTTCATTTCAACTTCAGTAGTTGCACCTACGTAAAGTACAGCAACACCGCCTGCTAATTTGGCAAGACGCTCTTGCAATTTTTCACGGTCGTAATCTGAAGTTGTCGTCTCGATCTGAGATTTTATCTGATTAACGCGAGCTTTGATATCATCTGCATTTCCACCACCGTTGATAACAGTTGTATTGTCTTTATCAACAACGACCTTCTCTGCTTGTCCAAGGTAAGAAAGTTCTGCATTTTCCAATTTATACCCTCTTTCTTCAGAGATAACTGTACCACCTGTCAAGATAGCGATATCTTCCAACATGGCTTTACGACGATCTCCAAATCCTGGAGCTTTAACAGCAGCAACTTTCAGTGAACCACGAATTTTATTAACAACTAATGTTGCCAATGCTTCGCCATCTAAATCTTCTGCAATAATCAACAATGGTTTTCCTGTCTGTACTTGTTTTTCCAACACAGGCAACAATTCTTTCATGTTGCTGATTTTCTTATCGTAAATCAAAATGTAAGGGTTTTCTAATTCCGCTTCCATTTTATCTGAGTTAGTGACAAAATAAGGAGATAAATAACCTCTGTCAAATTGCATACCCTCAACAGTTTTCACTTCTGTTTCAGTACCCTTCGCCTCTTCAACTGTAATTACTCCGTCGTTTCCTACTTTCTCCATTGCTGTAGCAATCAATGAACCGATTACTTCGTCATTATTAGCAGAGATTGTAGCGACTTGTTTGATTTTATTATTGTCTTGACCGACTACTTGAGACTGGGATTTCAAGTTGGCTACAACAGCAGCAACAGCTTTATCTATACCACGTTTCAAATCCATTGGATTAGCACCAGCTGCTACCGATTTGATACCTGGAGCAATGATTGCTTGCGCCAATACAGTCGCAGTTGTCGTACCATCACCAGCTTGGTCAGCAGTCTTAGAAGCTACTTCTTTGACCATCTGTGCACCCATATTTTCCAAAGGATCTTTCAATTCGATCTCTTTAGCAACTGTCACACCATCTTTGGTAATTGCTGGTGATCCAAATTTTTTCTCAATAATCACGTTACGACCTTTTGGTCCTAATGTTACCTTTACAGCATTTGCCAATGTGTCCACACCTCTTTTTAGTGCGTCACGTGCTTCCACATTATATTTTACTTGTTTTGCCATTTCTTTAAGTATTTCGGTTTGGGTTTTTCAGTTAAGAACTCTTCGTCTTAAAGTTCATTCCATTATGTCCCGTTCAATTCTATTTGTGAGATTTACAATTCTACTTTTCAATTACAATACTGCGTATATATCAGCTTCACGCATAATCAGATATTCCTTGCCTTCGTATGTGATTTCTGTACCTGCATATTTGCCATACAATACTTGATCGCCAACTTTAACAGTAAGAGGCTCATCTACTTTTCCATTACCTACAGCGACCACAGTACCACTTTGAGGTTTTTCTTTAGCTGTATCTGGAATATAGATACCTGATGCTGTTTTTTCTTCTGCGGGAGCAGCTTCTACAACTACTCTGTCTCCGATAGGTTTAATGTTTAATGCCATAATATTATTCTCCTATTATATTTTAATTGATTGTATTATTAAAAGTTTACATGAAGGTGTCATCATCAATTATGCCAAAGGAAGTATTTAAACTTTTGTTGCCATTTTTGCACAAAAACACCCCAATTACTGACATAGACCCAACTATTAGTGTCATGATGTCAGCACAATTTGGCACAAAAAAAAAGCCCCATTCAAATTAGAATGGGGCCAATATATTTTCCTGAGAATTCAGTTATTTAGCTGAATCGGATTTTACGGGTTCTGCTGTCGGTGTATTAGGCTTTGCCTGTGACGGATTTAAGTTCAAAGGACTCTGTTGCGCAGGCGCATTGATTTGCTCACTTAGGCCACCTTTAGAAACGCCCCCTCCTTTTGATGGTCCTAAGATATTTACCGCCAAACAGAATACCATCAATGCAATCACCAATGTCCATGTTCCTTTTTCCAAGAAATCTCCTGTACGTTTTACCCCCATCAAATTTGATCCACCAGCAAATCCTGAAGAGAGACCTCCTCCTTTTGGATTTTGAATCAACACCATAAGTGTTAATAGCACACTCGCTAGTATAATCAGGACAATTAATAATGTTTGCATTTCTTTAAATTATTTAGTTTAATTTTTGTTCCAATTCTGTAATTCGGCTCGCAAAGTAAGCATTTTTTTCTGGAAATTTCAAAATTAATTTTTTATACACGTCTATCGCTTTCGGATATAGACCTTGATCCGTATAAATAATTGCTAATGTCTCTGTGACTAAAGTAAATTGGTCCTCTGCACTTTTTCGAGCCTTATTCTCCATATTCAGCTGATCAGCCTGTGGAGGTTTTATTTGAGGCTCCTCACGAATGAATTTTTCGATAACTTCATCTATCTTCTTAGGAGGTGAGGGAATTACAACTTTTTCCTTCACTTCTTCACTCAATTTTTCCTCGGGAGATTGCGTTCTAAAGACATGTTCTCGAATTTGTTGATCCAGAATCTTTTCATCCAATTTTGAAAGGTCAAACTGTCCTTTCTCAGGTTTTGGCAAACGGGGTTCGACAAATGGTTGATAGGTATCTGCATGCTCTAGACGGGTCTTGTGCAACCACCATAGAAAGCTATACGGCATCAGATGATCGTTATAAATACTCACACGCTCTTCCTCCATTTCGTCCGCAGCAACGCTATTCTCGACAATATCTCGCTGAAATTCGCTCTCCTTATTATCCAATAATGATGAAAATTCAAAAGCTGCTCCAATATCGCCAATACCTTCATTCTGTATGTTGGCATGGTTTTCCATATCAACATCCATCAAAGAGTTTGTTGTTTCCATGGTGCGTGCATCCACTGCATCAGTCTCGTTGCCCATATCGGATTCTTCATCTGATGCCTGAGCAGCCATATCCTCGAAAACAACATATTCATTGTGACCGACCTGCTCCACTGGAATGATGATAACATCTTTACGCACGTATTCTGCCAACCAGGCAGGCTGATGCGCATACAGCAAGGCCATAGCTGTGTCCACAGGAGGCTCATTTAACAAAGACCGACGACGTTCATAAGCAAATCGTAAAGGTTGAGAATAGGGAAATTCCTTCATCAATTGCGCCATATCTCCATCAGACACTAGGGTAGGGTCCAATAATGATTGGTGAAATAATTCAACCTTGGTTTTACTTATATTTTCCATATTTTGTCTACTACCAATTTGCAAATGCGCGGTTATAAATATCTTCTGTTAACATGGTCACGATTTCCTTATTTAGCGTTTCCTCATTTGATTGTACATTGCCAGCAAAATCCTTGAATCTAGTAAAAGATTGCTCAAAACTATCCTCAGTCTTCTTCTGATTGGTATATGTAACTTTCACAGTAATTGACAGCCGGTTCAAGGCTGCCCTATCCGACCCCGCTTCTACCGCTGCAGGAGTAATGCTATAATCGGTAATAAACCCTTCAAAAACAGCATCGCCACCTGTATTCACTTGGCTCAGTCTAGACTGATTACGAATCCGTTCCTTGAGCCCTTCTGTAAATGTCTGACTCAACGTAGCATATACCATCGGTGCAATGTTTTCAAAGAATTGCACATTTACCGTCTTCATATCAGGGGGAATAGACCCACCTGTAAAACTGTATTTTACACCGCAACTACTTACTGTCAATAGCAACACGACCAAGGTCAACGTCAAATCAAAATAGACTTTCTTGAATCTACTCATGGCTGATTATTCTAAATTTAAGTCTTTTATTTTTCGATATAATGTACGTTCGGAAATTCCCAACTCTTGGGCAGCAGCCTTTCGCTTACCTTTATGCTTTCGCAATGCTTTTTTTATCATATCAGACTCCTTTTCAACTAAAGAAAGAGATTCTTCGACTTCTTCCACATCTTGTGTGTCATAGGAATTAAAATCCACATTTGGGGCATGCGCTGGTCGTGCATTATGGATGGTCCATGCAGACTCCGATTGTTCTGGCAAAATGGATGCCGCAGGCTTTACCTCCTGATATAGTTGATTGATATAGGGTGAATTTTGATCAAAAGTATTGGGATTGACTCCTTTTTGAATCAATTCAACGACCAATTTCTTCAAATCTACCATATCTTTTTTCATATCGAAGAGTACTTTATACAAGATGTCTCGTTCTGAAAAATCGTCTTTTTGTGCATTCTGAGGAACAAACACAGGTAGGTTAGAATGCTCGGCAGGAATGTAATGCTGTAAAATTTCGGCATTCACGATTCGTTCCTTTTCCAATACTGCAATTTGCTCAGCAATATTCTTCAATTGACGAACGTTTCCTGGCCAGCTGTAATTCATTAACATATGCTGGGCATCGTCAGTCAGTTGGACTCCTGGACTCCGGTACTTATCCGCAAAATCAACCACAAATTTACGAAAAAGCAAATTGATATCTTCCTTACGTTCCCGTAAAGCAGGTATCTTTAAAGGTACCGTATTCAGTCTATAATACAGGTCTTCTCTGAATTTTCCTTTCTTAACTGCTTCATACATATCGACATTCGTCGCAGCCACGACCCTCACATTCGTCTTTTGAACCTTCGAGGAACCTACACGAATGTATTCTCCACTCTCCAATACCCTTAAGAGTCTAGCCTGCGTACCTAGAGGCAGCTCACCCACCTCATCTAAGAATATAGTACCGCCATCTACGACTTCAAAATATCCTTTTCTGGCTTCATGGGCGCCCGTGAAAGACCCTTTTTCATGACCAAAGAGCTCAGAATCGATTGTTCCTTCTGGAATAGCACCACAGTTGACAGCTATAAATGGTCCGTGTTTGCGGGCACTCAGTTGATGAATAATATGTGAAAATACTTCTTTACCACTACCGCTCTCTCCTTGAATCAATACCGAAATATCCGTTGGAGCTACTTGTCTAGCTACATCAATCGCCCTATTCAACAAAGGCGAATTGCCAATTATACCAAATCTATTCTTTATATCTTGATTGTCCACAGTGTATATCTTGTTTAAGAAAATTTTTCGGGTGGCTCGTATATTCTAATCAACAATCCGTCCGAGTAGTGTTGCCGATGTACAGGATTCACCCAATACATTAACATAGTCGCCAACTTTAAAGCGGTTATCTACTGGAAAGACGACCATAGCGTTCTGATCATTACGACCAGCGTAATCTTGATTGGACCGTTTGGAATATCCTTCAATTAACACCTTATGTACTTTACCTACAAAATTCTGAATTCGGTAATGGCTGTGTTCACGTTGTTTACTGACTACTTCCGTCAATCGTCTTTTCTTCACTTCTTCAGGAATATCATCCTCGTATCGTTTAGCAGCTAACGTACCCGGTCTTTCAGAATATGCAAACATATATGCGTAGTCATACTTAACATAATCCATCATTGACAATGTCTCTTGATGCTCTTCCTCTGTCTCGGTACAGAACCCAGTAATGACGTCCGTCGAAATTCCACAGTTTGGCAATATACGACGAATCGCATCCACCCGGTTGATATACCATGGTCTATCATAGGTTCTATTCATCAATTCCAACACCCTGGAATTGCCGGACTGTACAGGTAAGTGAATATATTTGCATATATTTTCATATCTAGCCATGGTATGCAACACCTCATCGGTAATATCCTTTGGATGAGAGGTTGAGAAACGGACACGTAAAAGTGGGCTCACATCAGCAACTTTAGCCAGTAATTGAGCAAAGTTGACAACCTCTCCAGCGAGCTCCCCCTCAGCTACAGGAGCCGTATATTTATAAGAATCGACATTTTGTCCCAGCAACGTTACTTCTCTATAGCCCGCATTAAATAGGTCGTGTGCTTCTTTAACAATAGAATCTACATCGCGACTACGTTCACGTCCTCTTGTAAAAGGGACTACGCAAAATGAGCACATATTATCACAGCCCCTCATGATTGAGATGAAGGCTGTTATTCCATTGGTATTTAACCGTACCGGGTTTATGTCCGCATATGTCTCCTCTCTTGACAGCAAGACGTTGACAGCCTTTGCCCCATCATCTACCTTCTCAATCAGGTTGGGGAGGTCTCTATAGGCATCCGGCCCTACGACGACATCCACCAATTTCTCTTCCTCTAGGAATTTGGATTTCAGACGCTCTGCCATACAGCCCAGTACTCCTACAATCATTCCTGGATTTTTGGATTTTGCAAATTCAAACTCCTTTAGGCGATTACGTACTCGCGTCTCGGCATTCTCGCGAATAGAGCAGGTATTGATAAAAATTACGTCTGCTTCATTATAATCCTTGGTTGTTTCAAAACCCTTGTCCAACAAAATAGAGGCAACGATTTCGCTGTCGGAAAAGTTCATCTGACAACCGTAACTTTCGATATAAAGTTTCCTTCCGTTACTATTGTCGGAAGTTTTTTCCAACTGTAGAGCCTCTCCCTGACGGGACTCATCGTGCTCTTTTGTGCTATGAGATAAATCTAACATTGTCAAAATTCAAAGAGTACAAAGTTAGGAATAATAATTAAGAAAATGTGACAGATTGGCAGGATAAACAAGTGTATAGACGAAATTTAACATTCGCAAGCAAAACAAATTTGATGGCTTCTAAGGGCCTTCCAGCTCATAAGCAAAATTACAGATAAAAAAGAAAGGGCATCGTCCTCGCGACCATGCCCTTTTTTGTAAAAGTTTAAATGCTATTTATTTAGTTGCATCAATAGCTTCTTGTTTCATTTTATCTCCAGCGACAATAACAATCTCTACACGACGATTTTCAGCACGTCCGGCATCTGTATCATTACTAGCGATAGGCTCTGAATAATTTTTTCCTTCTGTTTTAACACGCCCCCCATTCAAGCCTTGGGATACGGCATATGTCTTCACCGCAGCTGCCCTTGCATCGGACACCTTCTGATTTGCGGCTAAAGACCCGATATTATCTGTATGTCCAATTACCAAAATTTTAGTATCGGGCTCTTTGTTCAATGTCTCTACCAACTTTGCAATATTTGTCTTTGCTGAAGCTTTGAGGTCAGATTTGTTGAAGTCAAACAAAATACCTTCATCAAATTTGACGATAATCCCTTCATCGGATTTGATGACCTCGGCTCCTGCTACCGTATTTTCAATTTCAGCCGCCTGCTTGTCCATTTTCTTTCCAATCAAAGCTCCCGCCGCACCGCCTATTACAGCACCCGCTATAGCCCCAACAGCTGTATTACCAGCCTTACCACCTATCAATGCGCCCAAGGCACCACCACCTGCAGTACCAATTGCTGCACCTTTAGTAGTAGAATTCATGTTTTGGATAGTTGAACAACTACCAAATAACATTGCTGAAGTTGCAACTGTTAGTCCAAATACAGCTATTTTTTTATTTACTTTCATATTCATTGGAATTTCTTTCTACTATTTGGTCAATATAAAACAAAGCAAATGCCAAAAATGTTTTGTTTTTCACGTTTTACTTAAAAAACATGAAAAAGAAGAGATTAAGTAGCTACAATACTACTTTTCCTGTATAGGAATATCGAGTTTGGGTAGGCGTTCGGGCTTTGGGCGTCCATTCTTTTCAAACTGTTCGTACGAAGACTTTACATAATTTATGATATCATACTGTCCCCAATACTCTACTTGACTCGGCGAAGGGCGATAAATTGACATAAAAGACTCTAGATCTTCACCTTGTAAACCCGTAATATTGGACACCGTGGAACGCGTAAATATTCGATCTACTTTTGCCTCTTCAATCTCGCGGTCCATATAATTTTGGAAACGCTTTGCATTCTTAGCTTCACGACCGAAGAGGTTATACAGAGCAGTCGCCGGACTTGCCAAATAAGTCATTGTCCTATTTTTGCCACCATTATAGACACCCTTTTTCCCATAATCACGCATAATATTATTCATCTCCGCTTCCTTACTCAACCTGTCAACTATAACCGTCTCCAGTGTAATACCTGGTTGCATATCAATCAGGATATCGTCCTTAGAATACAACATTGTTTTTACGCTTCCATAACCTATTTTGGAGAACAGTAAGCTATCCCCTATGGATGCCTCCACTGCAAATACGCCAAAATTGTTGGTTATGACTGTCCGTTTGGTGCGCAAATTGGTCACATTCACATCAGCAAGTCTATTAGCAGTCCCTTTTTCCATAACAAGTCCATTCACTGGACTCATCGTCTGTGCCAAGGAATATTGTGTCTTAACTCCGCACACAGCGAGGATCAACATTATCAGACTATACTTATACAAATTAAACTTATACATACACACTAAAAGTAATAATACTTTGACAAACCCAAATGTTAAAAATAATTAAAACTACTCTTAGATTACTTATATGGATAGAAAACAAAGTTTGCTCCTGCGGGAACGACAACAAAAAGACACATGTAATCTTCGGACTTCTTATAGGTCCGTTCGAAATAAGCTTTTCTATCTTCTTTGATAAGCCCTCTGTCGACAAATTCTTCCAAAGAAGATGCATTAACGGTCCAATTCGTTCCTAATTCTTTCTTATCGAGCATCACCTCTCCCACACTTACCTCATGTTGATGGGCAATAAATATAGGGAACAAGGTATACCCCTCTGCAACCATCTCGGCAGATACTTCCTTTATCGATTCTGCATAAAAATCAAGATCCTTTTTAAGGCTTTTTAAGGGACTATCTTTTTCGAGCTGGCCATCATCGCCAGCTTGATTTTTCAATAATTCTTCTAAATCCATATTTCTTAATCTTTCAATTTCAATAAAACCACATTTTCCACATGTTGCGTATGCGGAAACATATCGACAGGCTTGATACGTTCGACGGTGTACTTATCGGACAATAATGCGATATCACGCGCTTGAGTAGCTGCGTTACAGCTTACATATACAATTTTTTGAGCTTCCATCTCTAAAAGTCTTTTTATCACGTCACCGTGCATCCCTGCTCTCGGCGGGTCGGTGATAACTACATCCGGCTTACCGTGTTCTTTAATAAACTCCGTAGTCAATACATCCTTCATATCGCCAGCGTAGAATTTCGTATTCTTTACACCATTGATTTCGGCATTTATTTTAGCGTCCTCAATAGCTGTAGGCACATATTCTACCCCGATAACTTCTCTTACCGAACGTGCAACGAAATTTGCGATGGTACCAGCCCCTGTATAAAGGTCATATACCAATTCGTCGCCTTGCAGAGCAGCAAATTCACGGGTTATCTTATACAATTCATATGCCTGAAGCGAGTTCGTCTGATAAAATGACTTTGCACCGACCTTGAACTTGAGGCCTTCCATCTCTTCATATATAAAATCTCGACCTTTAAATACATGGATATCCTGATCAAAAATGGTATCATTCTTCTTTTGATTGATGATATAGAGTAGAGAGTCGATATCTGGGAATCTGGAATTGACCTCATTCATCAACAACTCCACTTGTCCATCTTCGGGGTATGCAAACACAACAATTACCATCTTCTCACCTGTAGACGAAGTCCTTATAATCAGGTTACGCAGTACCCCAGCATGCTCTCGAAGATCATAAAACGAAATCCCATTGGCGATAGCAAATGTTCGAATATGATTCCGGAGCTCATTGGAAGGGTCCTCCTGAAGGTAGCAATGCTGGATATCTAGAATTTTATCAAACCTTCCGGGCACGTGAAATCCCAACGCACTCATCTCTAAGCCTTCAACAGCATCATCAATTGATGTCAACCATCTTTTGTTGGAAAAAGTATATTCTAATTTATTACGGTAATATGTTGTCTTACCTGAGCCGAGGATCGGTTCCATGGACGTGGCGTCTATTTTTCCTATGCGCGACAGCACGCTTTCTACTGTCTGTTGTTTAAATTTCAACTGACCTTCGTAAGTCATCTCTTGCCATTTGCATCCACCACAGACCCCAAAGTGTTCACAAAAAGCTGTAGTTCGGAATTCGGACGGCTTTTTTAATGCTGCTACACGTGCCTCAGCAAAATTCTTCTTTTTCTTCATCAATTCCACATCGACGATATCTCCCGGTATAGCCCGTTCGATAAACAGGACCAAGTCATCCGATTTACCTACGCCCTTACCCTCTTCAGCGATATCAATAACATCGATATCTGAAATAAATTTTTTGTCTTGTGGAATTCTTCTTCTCATGATGGCGCAAAAATACGCTTTTTAATGGAAATTAACATAGTGCAACAACCATTGGTAAAAGGGGTACTATATCAGTGCAGCCTGAACGAGATAAGGTAGGATCTCTTTTTGAAACGAAATAAAATTTTTACGTACATCGGCCTCTGACACTGCCGTAAAAGCAAACGAAAATACAACGTTTTTACTGGTTTTAATTAGGAACGTCAATTTCTCCTCAGGAACTTCATTTGCGATGGCTTCATTTTGGATAAATGAGCTTAACAAGAGGAACTCCAAATCTTCCGATAATGTTTTTAGATATTCCTGTGCATTAGATGATTCACGAATGAACTCCCACCCTACGAATTCATTACATACCGTATATGTCAATCTACTTACCCTCAAAATAGTATTGGCCAAGAAGGTGGGCAAATCATTTTGATTCACATTTTTATCTAAAATATCTTTGACATTCTCCCGAATATAATCCATGAGGATGGCGTGCAGAATCAGTTCTTTGCTAAGAAAATATTTATAGACTGTTGCTTTGGAAACGTTTGCTACTTTAGCTAGTTCGTTTACACTCGTCTTATTATACCCGTATCGCCTGAAAAGCTCCCGAGCTGCTTTTTTTATCGATGCAACAATTTTTTCAGGCTCCATATTCCTTTAGTTTTGAATGTAGTAAAGATTTCCTACTTTACGCACATAGTAAGGTTTCAGCGGGCATTCTGCAATTTTGGCAGGCGACCCATCCAATAGCAACCATTCGGCTCCACTGACAGGGTCTATAGCTACATACGGATTATTTTTGTCCAACACCACCCGATTTCGCTTCTCGGGGTTTACTGTGCTACATCTGTCATAAGCGATAAATTCACCATTACCCATATTGTATACAATTACCCCTGTCACCCCTATACCGTCGATTACATCGGCACCCCCAGTCACAAATAAACTTGGGTTGGTAGCCTGACTGAATCCGTGGTATACATTGACACTTGGCACGACATTGCAACCTCCCTTACCACAAGCCGAAAGAGAGGCTATCACAATAAGAAGAAAGCAAAGTCTAAAAAGTATTTTCATTAAATTATCTCCGATTGGAATTGATCTAAAAATCGTACATCGTTCTCAGAAAACAGACGTAAATCTTTAATTTCATATTTCAGATTTGTAATCCGCTCTATGCCCATACCGAATGCAAATCCTGAGTACTTTTGGCTATCGATACCACAATTTTCCAATACATTTGGGTCTACCATCCCACAGCCCAATATCTCTACCCATCCAGAGTATTTACATAGTTGACAACCCTCTCCTTTACAAATGGTGCAAGAGATATCCATTTCTGCAGAGGGTTCTGTAAAAGGAAAATATGAGGGGCGGAATCTTACTTTTGTACCCTCACCATATAACTCTTGAACGAAATGATAAAGTGTCTGCTTTAGATCGGCAAATGAAACATTTTCGTCTACATACAATCCTTCAACCTGATGAAAAAAACAGTGTGCACGTGCAGAAATAGCCTCATTCCGATATACACGTCCGGGCATAATCGCACGGAACGGAGGCTTACCTGCTTCCATCAAACGAACCTGTACCGATGAAGTATGCGTGCGCAAGGCGATGTCATTTCCATCTTGCTTTTTGATAAAAAAGGTATCTTGCATATCCCTAGCTGGATGCTCAGGAGGGAAGTTCAATGCGGAGAAATTATGCCAGTCATCCTCGATTTCAGGTCCTTCGGCAACAATAAAGCCTAGTTTTTTAAAAATTTCGACAATTTCCTTTCTGACCAATGATAGCGGATGACGGGTACCTAAGGTAAAGCCATTCCCCGGTAATGTAAGGTCTTCTTCTGCCTTTGCTTGCTGAACGGCCCCGTTATTACCAAACTGATCAAGTCCATCTTTATGCTTACTTTCAGCAAGTTGTTTGAAATCGTTCAACACCTTACCCAACACACGCTTCTCTTCCGCAGGAGCAGTTTTAAACTCTTCAAATAAGCTTTTGACAATTCCCTTGGAAACCAAGAATTTCAATCTGAAATTTTCCACATCGGCCGGAGTAAGCGGATTAAATTGCTCAATCTCTTCCGTATACTGCTTTATTTTATCTTGCAACATAGGCCAAAGATACAGCAAAAATTAAAAACTTGAAACGCCAATCATGGAGATTATTATTTATATCGTCATTTTATCTATTAATTAGGCGGTACGTCTACTGTTGCATATAGGATGGAATTTGGCAAAAACGATTTTCGAAACCCTTATCTGTAAAAAAGAAGGGACAACATCTTTCAATGTTGTCCCAAGCTATGTAATACTATGTGAACGACGATTTAAAACGGCAATCCATCATTATCATCATCAAGTTCTTTAAAATCCACTTGTTGCTCTTTGTTTTCTACCGCTTTATCCGCCGTGCTGGCTGGTGCTTGGGCAGGAGGCTCGAAATCAGATTTTCGTCCAAGCAGCGTAAAGTTTTCTGCGACCACTTCGGTCGTATATCTTCTGATCCCTTCTTTATCTTCATAGGTACGAGTACGCAATCGACCTTCGATATAGACCAATCGGCCTTTGGTAAGATATTTTGCAGCGACATCTGCAAGTCCTCTCCACATCACAATGTTGTGCCACTCTGTTTGTTCGACTTTGCGGCCATCTTTGTTGAATGATTCGGAAGTTGCTAATGGAAAACTGGCAACACTTACGTTGCCTTCTAAGTAACGGATTTCGGGATCTTTGCCCAAGTGTCCAACTAAGATAACTTTGTTAATGCCTGACATGTTAATAATTTAGGTGTTTGTGATTAGCTAATGTTGGTAATGTTGTTTTCAATAAACGTAAAAATCAACTTATGTTGAGCTAATTTATTTAAATCTTTTAACAATACATAATTCCACGACTTTTTTTTCCAAATTAAAGACTGTGGATTTATGACCTTGTAAAACTGGGCGTATATATTCTGATGGCTCAATATATGTTTGACAACACCACCCATTTCAGCGAGTTGGACATCTGAAGAAAAGAAGTCTTCTAACGCTTTGTATTCCCGAATTTGACCAGCATCCAATAAGCTGTCTGTTTCTATGAGGGGAAACTCATACAGATTTTCCCAGACATCACCAGGTCCACGTTTAGACATTAAGATTTGTTCTCCATCCTCTAAAACAAAGTAGTGAAAGTATCGATTTCGGCTGCTCTTTCCTTTTTTCTTTATGGGCAGCTCCGCAACTTTATTCTCTTGAAGTGCCACACACTCCAAGTTGAATAAACATCTCTCACAATTCGGATTTTTGGGCTTACACTGGATTGCTCCAAAATCCATAATGGCTTGATTGTATGTCGCAGGTTGTTCCCGATGAAGCATTTGATTGGCTACAGCGGTGAATACTTTTTTACCCTTTGGTGTATTGATTTCTTCCGTTATACCCAAATACCTAGACAGCACCCTAAAAACGTTGCCATCCAACACAGCCCTTTGTTCTCCAATAGCGATCGAAGAAATTGCAGCTGCAGTATATTCACCCACACCACTCAACTTAATCACATCTTCATACTTTGTCGGGAAGATTCCTTTAAAATCGGACATCACAGTCTTCGCTGCCTTATGCATGTTCCGGCCTCTTGAATAATAACCAAGCCCCTGCCACAGATGTAAAATATCATCTTCAGATGCTTCCGCAAAATCTTTAACAGTAGGGAATTTTTCCGAAAACCTGAAAAAGTAAGGCATTCCTTGTTCCACACGGGTCTGTTGTAAAATTATTTCAGACAGCCAAATAATATAGGGATCTTGGGTATGACGCCAGGGAAGATCACGTCCATTCTCTCTATACCAAGCTACCAATCTTTTTGAAAACGACATAGGCACAAACTTAGATAAATTGCTTTCTATATACAACTCTTCTCAACTAGAATGGATCCATAGAAAGTACAGTTCGAATCTCAGATTAAAGCTGGGTCTGCAAAAGTTTGTCTAGTTCGTCAACTTTATTTTTATTGGTTGGAGCGATATTGTTCTTTTCGCCCTTGTCAATTTTCAAATTGTACAATTGGGGAATTTCATCATTTCCAAGCTCAATATTTACGGATTTATTGATTTTCGCACCGCCATTAGGTCGGATATATTTGTAATCTCCTTTTATAATTGAAAAAGTACCTGCGCTTTTAACTAAATATTCACGTCCTTTTGTGTCCTCACCAAGCAAAGACTTCCAATGATTCTGACTATCTACGGCTTCATCCTGCGAATAGGATACCCCTAGATAAGAAGCAAATGAGGCCAATAAATCTACCTGACCGACCAATGCATCCGACACCTGTCCTTTTTTTATCCCTGCAGGCCAGCTGATGAGAAATGGCACTCTTGTGCCGGCTTCAAAAGCACTATATTTCCCTCCTCTTAATCCTCCAAAGGCGTCGTGATTGCCGGTTTTAGAGACTGCTTCATCGACATATCCATCATCTAGGACAGGACCATTGTCACTCGTAAAGATGATAATTGTATTCTCGTATATACCATTATTTTTCAACTCGCGTACCAGCTCACCTACGGTGTAATCTAGCTGCAGTATCGCATCGCCTCTTAATCCAAGTTTGCTCTTCCCTTTAAAGACTGTAGCAGGCATGCGCGGCACGTGAGGTTCTGTCGCATTATAGCTTAAGAAGAATGGTTTCGAAGCATTACTCCTAATGAATTCCTTGGCTTTCTCAAAAAATGTAAGCGTCAACTCTTCATCTGTCCATTTCGCAGCCTTTCCACCCGTCATCCAACCTATCCGCCCTATTCCGTTGACAATTGTGTTATCATGTCCTTGGTTTGGAGAAGCATGCATTTTCAACAATTCAGGATTCTCCTTTCCGGTAGGTTCACTCCCTATTTTCTGCTTGTAGTTCACATATATAGGATCATTAACATCCGCAGCAATGACATGATGATTCTCAAGAAATACCGTTGGTACTCGATCTGCCGTTGCCGGGAATATAAATGAATATCCATACCCAACTTCCAGTGGTCCAGGAGCAATCTTTCCATTCCAATTCTTATCTACTTGATTACCTAACCCTAAATGCCATTTCCCGACAATTGCTGTGGAATATCCCTTCTTTTGAAATACTTTAGGTAAGGTAATCTTGTCTTGAGGGATAATAAGTGCCGCATCTCCGGGCAAAATCCCAGTTCCTTTAGCTCGATATGGATTATTTCCAGTCATTAGCGCATATCGAGAGGGCGTACAAGTTGCTGCTGCAGCGTGCGCATTGGTAAACTTGATGCCAGACCGTCCCAGTTCATCTAGATGTGGTGTCTCAATATCTTTAGCTCCATAGAGCCCTAGATCGCCGTATCCCAAATCATCCACATAGACCATCAATACATTGGGCTGCTTCTTTCCCTGTGCATAAGTGACCTGCATACAGGCCAATAGAACTCCAAATCCAACAAATCGATTGGCAAATTTTAAAATCATAGTTATCTCGTTAATATATCTAAGGCTTCCCGATCATCGACAGCCTTTATTTCTGTTATTAATTTCTTTTTCATCTTCTCCACGATTTTTTTTGCAGCAGTGACATCAAAGATATTGTTCATTTCGGCAGAATCCGTCTTCAAGTCATACAATTCCCAGCTGTCTACCTTTCCGTAAAATCTCACAAGCTTGAATCTCCCGTCACTGATACCAAAGTGGGGTGACACTGCATGTACCCCATCTTCATAATAATGGTAATAAAGACGGTCTCTAGTCACTCGGTTCGGATTGCTCAATGTTCTAGCAAAAGATTTACCTTGCATATCTTTAGGTATATCCACGCTCGCCAACTCCAACAATGTGGGGGCTATATCGACGTTCATCACCATCGTTTGAATGTGCTGAGCTGTAGCCTTGTCTCCACCAGGCGTCTTTATAATCATTGGTGTACGAAAAGATTCTTCATACATAAAGCGTTTATCAAACCACCCGTGTTCTCCCATATAAAATCCCTGATCCGAAAGATAGATTATTATCGTATTTTCTTCCAGCCCATTCTCTTCAACGTAGTCCAGAATCTCTCCTATGTTGCGATCAAGAGAAGCGGATGTATTGAGGTAGTCAATCATATATCTTTTATACTTCCACTCTACCAATTCCCTCCCCTGCAGCTTTTTTTGGTAAAAATCATTCTGTATCGGTCTATAATAATTATAATATGCTTCAAATTGCTCATCTGAAAATCGGGCAAAATCGTAATCCTTCCGCATAGCATCTTTGCTGGGGTACATCTTAAGGTCATAGGCCAACTGCATATCTTTCGAGATTGTCATTTCTTGAATAGCTGCTGCTTTGCGATTCGTATAGGTATCGTAAAAATTATCCGGCAATGGTATAGATACATCATCATACCTACCGAAATCTTTGGGATCGGGCATCCACGACCGATGTGTGGCTTTATGACCGATTACCAAACAAAAAGGTTCCTCACGGCTCAATGTATCCAGCCATTTCTTTGATTTGTCCGTAATAATGTCCGAGACATATCCTTGGATTTGCTCTCGCCTACCGTCATTTTCTATAAAAACAGGATTAAAGTAATGCCCCTGACCATCCAATATACTGAAAAAATCAAACCCTTGGGGGTGGTCTCCTAGGTGTTGCTTTCCAATCCATGCCGTGTTGTAACCTACAGCCTGCAATTCTTTAACAAAGGTATTTTGACTATGATCGAATGTCGAATTTTCATTTTCTTTAAAACCGTTCTTGTGACTATACTTACCGGTCAACAGTACTGCCCGACTCGGACCACAAAGGGAGTTGGTCACATATGCTCGATCGAAAACTTTGCCAGCCTTAGCCAGTCTATCAATATTGGGAGTCCTTCCATATTGAGCACCGTAGGCTCCTATCGTCTGAAATGCATGGTCATCGGAAATGATTATTATTATATTTGGTTTTTGTTGTGCATATAAGAGTTGGCACAGACACAAGACCAGTAAGATAAAGCGTTTACTCATAGGGATTAGATTGATTACCCAAAGATGCGATTTTGCTTGCAAACTATAAAAATATTAACCAAAGGGTATCAAAATATAACATGGAACTTGTTTTACACCTTATTAGATGAGATTTTTGCAATCATATTTGACCTTAAACTAGATTTTCAAAAGTCTGGCACTTTTTTTATGCTATAGGTCCTACACGATGAAAGTCCAGACCCCTATCCAAAGTTACTATGTATCGACATTACACAGAGGTCGATATATGTTATTGATTTTTTCAGGCATCAGTATAATTGCTGCCTTGCTTGCACTTACTCCATTTCAAGAGGTTGTCAAAATATTAGTAACGCTATTTGCAATACCTCTGGTCATTTTTGGAGCAGTAAGATATAGCCGTGTTCCCTCACACTGGTCTTTTGATGGCACTAATTTGACCATCCAAAAGCTTGATAGGGAAGTTACTATCCCCAAATCGAATATCTCCCATATCCGAAATCTCCGTCGATCTGGTGGCAACTTACTGATTATCTATCAACGTAGGGGCCACTCTTATCGATTTTGGAGAAACAAACTTTTTCAGAATGAAGACCAATTACAATCTTTAGTAGAAGCTATACAGGCACAAAATATTGAATACTACAATATGTAGTATTCGACTCTCTCAGCGTAGGTGGTCTTCCCCTATTTTCCGGAAAAGTGTCCACATTCCAGAACATTAATATTCTGCGGCTCTATTTTTCTTCGACTATGGAAGCCACACTAACTGGGGTTTTTTCGTATGTTTGAACCCGTTAATTGACTCGTCATTATGCTGGCGCCAACATTTGCCCATAATGTAGATTTATACAAATTATATTCTGATGAAAAAACTTCACTTATTTCTTTTTCTAACACTGATCTCCTTCCAACTATCAGCTCAACGAAAAGGCTATTGGGATCAAAAAGTGGACTATACGATGACGATTGATATGAAAGAAAAATCATATCAATATGATGGAAAGATGAAACTGGTGTACACCAACAATTCGGGACAGGCACTCCATAAAGTATATTTCCACTTATACTTCAATGCTTTTCAACCAGGAAGTATGATGGACTATCGTCTCTCCAATATTTCCGATCCGGATGCCCGAATGACTAACAACATAGGGACCAAAGAAAAACCTGTATATCAAAGTCGTATCGCGAGCTTGACTCCCGAACAAACTGGCTATCAACGCATCAAAACATTGCTACAAGACGGGGCAAACACGACATTTAAAGTTGATGGCACTCTTCTGGAAGTAACTCTCGCGAAGCCTATACAAGCCAATAGTTCAGTAACTTTTGATATGACATGGGAGGCACAGATTCCTGAACAGATTAGAAGAAGCGGTCGTAATTCCAAAGAAGGTGTTGAATTTTCAATGACCCAGTGGTACCCCAAAATGGCACAATTTGACGAATTTGGGTGGCATTTAGATGAATATGTCGCTCGAGAATTCATTGCCCCATTTGGTGATTTTGATATTACCATCAATATAGGCAAGGATTACGTCATTGGTGGATCTGGAGTATTGCAGAATCTGACTCAGGTTAAAGGTTATGATAAAAAAGCGAAACCTGTGGTAAAAAACGACCGTAGCTCTTGGCATTTCAAAGCCGAGAATATACATGACTTTGCATGGGCCGCGGACAAGAAATTCATTGTTGAGCGAGAAAAGAGTAAAGGGGGAGTCGAAGTATTCATGATATATATTCCCGGAAAAAAAACCACAGACAATTGGCAGAAAGCCTTATCCTATACAACAGATTTCTTTGATTTTTGTGGTGAGCGATTTGGTGCTTACCCTTGGCCGACTTATACTGTGGTACAGGGTGGCGACGGTGGTATGGAATACGGGACCACGACATTGATAACTGGAGAACGTACTCTAGAAAGTCTTGTTGGTGTTATTTATCACGA
Source organism: Sphingobacteriaceae bacterium DW12 (assembly GCA_000783305.1). GTDB lineage: Bacteria > Bacteroidota > Bacteroidia > Sphingobacteriales > Sphingobacteriaceae > Sphingobacterium. The sequence goes on from JROE01000004.1 coordinate 199,866, forward strand.
AGCCGCGCACTCGTGGTACCAGCATTTATTTGGCATCAATGAAACTGTAGACGAGTGGTTTGATGAGGGTTTTACTAGCTATGTTGAAGAACTCGCTTTTCAGACTTTATTCAAGAAAACCTCACCCCTACCCGACAACCCAGTAATAAATGCATATAAGAGTTATATCAAGTTAGCACTGTCCGGCAAGGAAGAACCCGCAAGTCTATTGGCCGACTACTATAATAGCAACTATGCTTACAGCAATCAAGCCTATAACAAAGGTCAGGTTTTAGCTGAGCAATTGGGCTACATCATTGGACAAGAGCATTTGGAAGCAACATTTTTAAAATTCTACGATATTTGGAAATTCAAACATCCCACTCCCAATGACTTTAAGCGCGTAGCAGAAGAGGTATCTGGCATCAATCTCAAATGGTATTTCAACCTATTTATAAATACCACGCGCAAGATAGATTACGGTATCCAGAGTCTTTCCACGACCGAAATAAAGCTGACCAACAAGTCTGACTTCGCCATGCCATTAGATATCTTAGTCGAATATCAAGATGGCTCAAAAGAGTTGTTTTATATTCCACTACGTGAAATGAGAGGTGAAAAACCAGTCGAAGGCTTCAGTAGCTACCATGGGGCAACACGTACAACCCTTGAAGATTGGTTTTGGACCAAACCTACTTATACCTTCAAAACGACTAAACCGATCCGTAAAGCGACGATAGACATCACCAAACGTCTGGCAGATGTCGATGATAAGGATAACGTAGTCGAGCTCCTATAAAAATCGCTTCCTAAGCCGTTTCAAAAATGAAACGGCTTTTTTACATATCAAATATTTGTCTTTGGTTTCACCAATCAATATCTTTGGGTGAGATGCAGACCACATACATTAGCACGAGAGTAACTTCTCTAAGAGTGATTGCCTGTGTCGTCTTTGCCTTAGTGATGGGTGTACTAACATCTTGCCCTTTAAAGGCTTCTCTAAAAGGATGGGCAAAGGCTGATATAGAAGAATCGAAAACTAACGACAAAACGGGATCAACAAGTTTGACGGTTATCAACGGACCTTCTTGTTCGCTTTATACCACCTTTCGTGTTGATTCAAGTCGTCCCCATTCCCTGCAAGTGACGTGGCCACTTCTAGGCACTTATGAGGCATCTCGAGCGCGCTCGCTACCTAGGGCTCCTATCACTCAGGTCACACTAGGCCCCCCTCCTCCTACCCCTATTTATCTCTTGTATCGTACACTATTGATTTAGGAGTGTTCCTTAATTTTAGAGACAGAAAGTATCTTATATCCATCAACACGAGTGACTACTCAATTGTTGCGTACGCAACATCAATAAAATATTACAATGAAACGAAAAACATTTAGTGTCATATTAGGTGTCATGATTATTTTAGCAATCATAACCACCTCTAGTCTTTACTTGCTGGGCAAGCAAGTGGCTACGCCTGAATCTGTAGCGCATGTAAAATCACCGCAGCCCACCACCACGCAGGTTGAACTCTCCCCATCATCTGACTTGAGCAATAGCAATACCGTATTCAGAAATAGCAAGGGTGATAAGATTGCTCTTCGGAACATAAGAAATAAGGTCCTATTCATCAATATGTGGGCTACTTGGTGTCCTCCATGTCGCAAAGAAATGCCCTCATTGAACAGATTATATAGTAAATTGAAGGATAACCCCGACATTATCTTCATCATGATGGATGTAGATGGAAAACTGAAGGAATCTACGGATTATGTAAAGAAAAAGGGGTTCGATTTGCCCAATTATATTTTAGAAGGCAATCTTCCGGAATCGTTTCAGACTAATTCAATTCCTACAACTATTATCATTGACAAATCTGGCAAGATGGTGACGAAGCACATGGGGGGCGTTGATTTTGACCATCCAGAGATGCTACCCTTCATTCAGAACCTCTTGAAGTAATATTCACATTGAAGGTGTCGTCAAATAGATTTGCACGTGACGGCACCGGTAGTCGGGGCAATTTCCTGATTCAGAATATAAAAGTTACCATTGTTGCTACTAAAAAGTAAATACAAATTGTAAATTTGTAGAAGGCTCCTTATTGGATCTACGTCTATTATGGATGCATAACAAAACATTATTTAATTATTTAGTTGACCAAAAACCAATAAAATGATCAAAATTTTTCTGCGCAGCTCACTGGCTGTCGCTCTTATCAGTGCTAGTTTGGTTTCTTGTAACCAAACTGCCAAAGAAGGTGGAGACACACAAGACTCACTTGCTAAAGAGGAAGTCCACAATCCAGCTACTCAAACCATTCCCGAGGAATACAAAGACCTTATCGGACGCTGGGATCTAGATGTAGACAAAAATGGCAAAGTGGCTCCATCATGGATTGAAATCAAATTATCAGGATTCAATACGTTGGTGGGTGCATTTGTTGGCGACAGTGGTAGCCAACGCCCTGTATCGCATGTGAAACTCAAAGACGGTAAATTTTCTTTTGCAATACCCCCACAGTGGGAAGGTGGAGAAGGAGACTTTGTCATCGAAGGACAGCTAGAAGGTGGCAATCTGAAAGGCACCATTACTTCCAACAAAAATGAGAAATTCAACTTTACAGGTTCAAAAGCACCTTATTTAACTCGTACAGGAGAAGTAGCCTGGGGTACACCAATTGAATTGTTCAACGGCAAAGACCTAGCTGGTTGGAAAGCTTCTTCGGAAGAGAACCAATGGAAAGTTGTCGATGGGGTACTGACTAGTGACAAAGCTGGAGCGAACCTTATCAGTGAGCAGAAATTTGAAGATTTCAAAATATTAGCTGAATTCCGTTACAAGGAAGGTGGCAACAGTGGTATATATCTTCGTGGACGTTACGAGGTGCAAATTGAAGATAGTCCGAAGGACAAGCATCCAGGCGCTCTTTATTTTGGTGGGGTATACGGATTCATTGCTCCTAATGAGATGGTCACATTGGGGCCAAATGAATGGCAGAAATATGAAATCACTCTTCGTGGACGTTTAGTGACTATAGTAGCGAACGGGAAGACTATCATCAGCAATCAGGAAATTCCAGGAATTACGGGTGGAGCTTTAGATAGTAAGGAAGGCGAACCGGGACCAATTTATCTACAGGGCGATCATGCTCCTATTGAGTTCAGAAAAATCACCATCATCCCGGCTAAATAACGTCGGGACAAGGTACAACAACAAAGGGCGTCTCTATCTAGAGACTCCCTTTGTTGTTGTATATATCTTCATCACCTAAGACTTGATGTTCGTATTTTCCTTTTCCAATTGTTTGATACGGGATTCAAGTGCAGAAATTGTTTTTTCTTGAGATTTAATTGTAATCTCTTGGGTAGATATTACTAGGTTAAGGGCATCAATAGTAGCGTTGATTACTTTTTCTTCCTTACTAGTCATATAGCTATTAGTGTCTCTATCACTCGCTACTGCTATGTAATCTTTCAACATATCTCCCTCTCCTGTCAAAAGCCATTGCACTGAATATCGGGGAAAATTATCAACAATCTTACTCAACCATTTACTTTGTATATCCGTCTTATTAGCCAATGCCCGCGATAAGACCCCTTTACTAGCGCCAATTTTTCCTTCGAAAGAGGTTATAGCAATCCTCTCATTATCAGCAATTTGCTTTATTCTTTCTAAAACGCTACTCATTAATATTGAAAATTATACCCAAAATATTCTTTTTAACGATAATTATTCCCTATCTTTATTGAAGCATAAAATATGAGGGATGATCATCCTACAAATTATAACAATTATGAAAAATACACAAAAGAATTTAAAACTGAGGCATTTTAAGTATTCATACAAGAAATATCCTCGTTCCTCGCCTTCGATTCTATTATTGTGATGCTCGGAAAATTACTTCATCTAGTCTCTGTAACAACTACTCCTTAATAACCAAAATTATGAATAAGAAATCTCTTACTCCCCATCAGGAGGACATCCTCACCGTCCTCATACAACGGTTTATCGCCGTCGTTCCAGTCGAGCAAATCTATGCAAGTAAACGTCAATCGACTGAAAGAGAACAATTGCACCTGTATATTCTGATTCGCAAAGAAAGCGGTCAAAGCATTATTGACGCACGCGCATTATGTCAGGCTATTTTTCATGATTTCGTCACCTTTTGCTGTCACCTCTCCTATTCCAAAGAAATGCAAATGGAATTAAATCGGGGCAACATCCGACTGGCCAGTATTTTCAGACTTAAGAATGAAATATACCGCAACCCCAATGCAGACCAAATCATCAACGCCGTAGAGATGGACAATGAGACTCTCTTACATAAATCGCATGGGGCTTTACAAGAAGAGTTTACCAAGATAAATGCTTTCGGAGATGGATTTGAGCTCTATATGCGGCAGGAAAACTATGCCCAAGCGTCTTTTATGCTGCATCAAGTATTGGAATTAGGGTATATACTCGCAGAGCGTATAATTATTGGACAAGTTAAGGCCTCACATTCGATTAAAAATCATCAATTGTTTGTCCATCCGCATGCTCAAGAGATTGGCGAACTGTTCATTAGTGAAGAGGAAATACTTATCCTATTCAAACTAGACGAATCATACAAAGCTGCACGGTATGATTTTGGATTCACATTAGAAAAGGCAGAGCTTGATCTCGCTTATGCGAAAGCTCAAATACTAATCTTATTTATTGAACAACAGCACCAAAAACTCGTGGACGAGATTAACAGTCTCCAAGTATCGGACTTACAATTGCCCACGGGGCTTTTAGGGAATGGGACTTCCATCTCGGATAGCGCTGTATTTGAAAGCACAGGTGTATCGAGCATCTCTTCTCATCGAGATCTCATTACAAATGCAGTGATTGAATATCTCGACTGCCTACAAATCTACTGCTTCAGTTGCCTAAGCACAACACGTCAACAATACAATTGCATTACTTTAGGAGAAGAGGAGCACAATAGGCATCATTACTTTTTGGTCGTCATAACCTCCCATCTAGTGGGTCGCATTTTAGACAAGCAATTTGCAATAAATAACCGTCTGCCAGATCATATTCGAGTCACATTAATTTGTTCACATAAGAAATCCTTTCAAAAGAAAATAGCACAAGGCCATCCGTTTTATCATCGTATTGCCTACTCAAGTGAAAAATGGCTACAGAGTGAGTGTATCCATACTTACACGCCGGAAGAGATACCCCTTGCATCAAGTTGTGATGTATATAAGCTTGAACAATGGCAATATCATCATCAAAATGCCATTAACCTCATGCGAGCTTGGGAAAGCGGACTTTACACTGATGGTGAAGCTGCGGCCTGCTTTGCTTACGCTAAGGCGCTCGAGCAAATCTGCTTGGGGTTGATCACGGTGTTCTTGGGCTATACTCCCAAAAGCATCAATCTCAATTACCTGATTGAACTGTGCCTCTCTATCACACCCCTACCGAATGTTGTGTTCTGCCTCGATTCGAAAAATGAAGCAACGCTTTTCCGAACTTTGGCTGAAGTCCAAAATACCTTTAGTTTCAACCCTAAATATAAAGTCAACGGTTCCAACCTCTTCATTCTCGAGGATCGAATCAACATCTTTATCGAACAAACCCACAAACTTGTCACTTCCCAAATTAACGACCTGCAAGAAATAGCGACTGAATACCAAGTCTAATCATCTATAATTATTAAAGAGCCTCTATGCCTTCGCACAGAGGCCCCTCTCTCTTCCCCAAGGTCTTAATCGTTCTTAAATCTTACGTGGTTACTAATTTAGATACGCGTCGATATCTTTGCGCATGACCAAAAAACACCCAAACCACAAAAGTCATGATGGAAATTACAGCTTTCTAATAGATAGTTTTACTAGAAGATTAACAATTCTCCGTTGTATCTATACCATTAACGCAATTGCAGGTCAACTGATAAGTGCTTATCACTACGTATGTATGTTGAAGGTAGTTGATAGGTCAAAGAGGTTTGTCCTATATCGGCTGTTAATACTTGAGATGACATCGGATACAATATAATTTTTTTTGTGCCCTTGCCTTTCGTCAATTCCAATTCAAAATAAAGATCACTATTATTGCGAAGCTCATAATATCGTATTGTGTCTCGACCTTTGTTGGATTTTTCATGATATGCCTCACTCAGAGATACACAGGCTTCAAACATAGCACGCACATGCTCTTCTTTTCCGAAAAGGTACTTACTAGACCACGCCACGGTACGCCCTACGTCCAACGCTTCCCTGATAGCTGTTGCGGACCGATCTTTGGCTAGGACTAAAGTCATCGTGCGGTGCACTCCATCGCGCGCAATATCATAGTCATGTGCTATCAGATTGTGGATATCAGTATTCCCAATAATTGTTAAGCCCCTATCCAATGCCCAATCCAGTGCCTTTTTATGAAATCCCAAACCGTTGACAACTTCAATGCCATGCAGCTTCTTATCTCTGTACATCTTATCTACAAAGTCTATCCACTCGTAAGAGCCTTTGATTTGTTTGGCCTTCCATCCAGGATGATTCCAGAAAATAAAGGCCTTTTGATCGACAGCTTTATCGATAGCTTGTTGGTCAAGTGTAGTATCATTGCTCTCTATGAAACCTGATGCGTCCCCAATAAAAAGGGCATTAAAATGTCCTGGGGGCGTTTGTCTTGTGATTTCAGTCCCTTTTACCAAAATAATATTGTGTTCTTTGGCGGGTTCTACAGCAAGATCATGTGAACGATTATGATCGACTCGCACATCCTGATGATGAGGATTGTACTCCATGTGCTCAGTGAAGGATATCGCATCTAACCCTTCTTTCCATGCTTCCTGTATTCTTACGTTGGGCCATACATGACCATCTGTAAATACGGTATGCATGTGAAAATCACACTTCAAGACCTCATAGCCATTCACATTAGGAACTACAATAGATTTACGTTTTTTAGGGAATCGAAATTCCTCAAGGGACATCACCCCATTGTCTTGCTGCCCGTGCACGATTTGTATAAATGACAGCAATACAATTAAAAGGATCGGGTTTTTTTTTATGCTCTTCATGTCGCAAAAGTATCCTTGATTTGTAAACAGAAGATTACTGCAGTATTATCCTTACAATATTTTAAGACCGCAACATCAGATATGTATCAACTAATACATATCTCGAAAAGATCAAAATAAAAGATACTGACTACTGGATAGTTAGATTCTAACCAAAGTAAATGAGCATCATAGCAGCCTGTAACCAATCTGTTGCAAGAAGTAATGTTCAAACTATAATTATTATTTGATATATTTCCGCTTTAATACAATCATTTATTAACAGGAGATATTCGTAAATTGCATAGTAAACGCAATTTTACCAATATCTATTTCATTACGTAGTGTATTTACCTAAGGTTTGATTTGACAACCATTTATTGACGATGGCAAAGCAATTGCTTCTATTTTTGGGGATATTCTTCTCTGTATATGCACACGCAAGTTTGGATACGGTAAAATTGGACGGCCCTAATGATATTAGGATTGTGAAATACCTAAAAGAAATCCAGGATTGTAACGGTACACTCGGTATTGAAGGGGTTATTGCAAAACTAAATTCTGGACAGTTTCAATCTATGCAAGAAGCGAAGGTTGTGAACAAAGGCATTACGTCATGCTCGCATTGGTTTGCGCTTTCTATTCAAAATATATCTCCACTTCGAGAACACTATCTTTGGAACTTCTATAATGATGGTATTCAATTTACGCTTTATGAATTAGACAGCACAGGTACTAAGGTTATAAAAAAGCGTAGCATATCTCATACAACACCACTGAACGAAAGGGATCAGCCTCTCAGGTGTATTTCATTTGACATTCCACTGGAGAGTCAACAGGCAAAAATATTCCTATTAAAAACCGAAATATTTGGCAGACAAACGCTCTATTTCCCTACCGATATTAGTACCCGGGCTGACATTTATAAGTACGAACTACACCGGACGTTTCTACTGGGTCGTTATTATGGTTTTTTTATTTTTGCTTGCATTTTCAGTCTTCTCATATATTTTATACTTCGTAAAAGATTTTACGCCAACTTATTTGGCTATGTATTCTGCCTACTATGTTTTTCTCTAACAGAATACCTGCACGATGTATATCTGATACCACCATCGCTATATTATTATTGGAGCAAAGTGCCTAAGCTTGTTTTTCTGGCGTTATCACTCTATTTTAATACTAAGATATTCCAAACATTCACCAAAAACCATGAATTTCTCCCTAAATTCGACCGTTGGCTTACCCTATCATCAAAGATAGCATTGGCCAATACAGCGGTCTACTTGATCCTCTACAACATTCCGCTTCTACCGACCGCTCCTCAACAGTTAATACAATTTATCTTTATTAATTACTTAACTTTTCAGACTCTTTTTCTATTTTGTAATATCTGCTACTCCATCTATCGCAAGACTCCCTATATATTTCACTATTCAGTGGGCAATAGCCTTCTCTTCGTATCGGTACTGCTATACATGATCAATTCACTGAATATCTATGAAATCCAGCAATATATTGAACCGGGGAATATCATCTTTGCCTATAGCTTCGAGATTGTATATCTCATGACACTCTTCACCATCAACTATAAAAAAGAAATGGACCACCTGCTTGACAACATCAAGTCAGAAGAAAAACGGAGTAAGTACCTCGCCGCGGAGCTCATCGTCATACAAGAAAAAGAACGTATACGAATAGCGAGAGATATCCATGATGGGATAGGCAATTGGCTCAATGCCTTACGCCTATTCTTGTCAAAGGAACAGCTAAAAGAGCAAGCTAAAATCAATGAGAACATCCAAGGTCTGAACCATGAATTCAGAAGGTTGCTCCATGATATCGCTCCTCAACAGATGGAAGGCCAAAATCTATTTGAGAACATATCACGTGTGGTGTCATTATATGATCAACATCTTCACATCAGCTGTCAGCTTATTGGCAACCCTCTCATCATCAAATCCGATTTGGCCATCAATGCCCTACGTATTGTCCAAGAGTTATTGAGCAATATCGTCAAGCACGCTCAAGCTAATAATGTCCAGATTACCTTATCAATAGATGAGAATAGCCTTGTGCTACAGGTGGAAGATGATGGAACAGGAATTCTCCCTAAATCAGCGCCTCATACTATTAAGAATATGGGTATTGAAAGTATACGATCTAGAGTTGAATACCACAACGGAAAACTAGATATGGACAATACTCCCGAAGGACTGATTACAAATATTATAATCCCTCTATAACATGGAAAAAATCAGCATAACCTGTGTAGATGACCACAAACTTTTTTCGGAAGGCTTATCTGCAATCATTAATATGGAAGTAGACATGGAAGTGGTCAATTCATATCCTGATGGGCTGAATATCATGGAAGCTATCGCTCAAGATAAACCAGATATCCTATTATTGGATTTACAACTCCCGGTCAAATCGGGACTGACTATAGCAAAGGAAATACGATCTATATCATCATCCCCAAAAATCATCGTTTTATCCATGAAACTTGATTTGGCAATTGCCGACCAGCTTAAGCAAATTAATGTAGAGGCCTACGTCCCAAAAGATATACAAGCCGAAAAGCTAATTCAAATTATCAGAAAAGTATACCATGAGAATGAAATTCATTATTTTTCGCCACAACTCAATAAAGCGACTGTTGAAGTGCTGACCTCTGACTTTCAATTAACAACTCGAGAGATTGAAATCATTGAACTACTTAATCAGGGGTTTTCCACGAAAGAAATTGCAGATAAGCTCAATAGAAGCATTTTCACAATCACCACACATCGCAAGAATATTAATCAAAAATTGGCAACCAAAAACAAAACACATCCCTTCTATTCATTTTTAAATAGACTAGAAGAGGGTTAAAATAGCAACACGACTATTTTTTTATGATTGCAATTTATCACTCCCATTTCACATCTTGCGAATCTTTCCTAGGGAAAAAAATTGGATTTTTAGTTTGAGGGGTGACGTATAACACTTCTTTGTCCTCTTTTATCCAAATTGCTTTCAAAATATCTATCCCGAAGTGTAGCCGATTGTGAGAAGCGAAATCCATTGTACCTTGCTTTTCATACAAATGATATTGAGCACGTCCCAGTATTATCACAAGGCAATCATTAAGTCTATTGAGCTTAAATTTCACTTTTCTAACATCCCTTTGGACACTTTTCTTGAGAAAAAGAGGCTCTGTTTGTACCACAATATATTCATCAAATTTATTTTCAAAAATCACAACATGGAATTGTTGCATGATATGGCTCATCCGTTGTGGCACATTAGGAAACTCCCAGTTTGTGTTTTTGGGAACTAAAAGTTCAATTTGTTTCTCGGCTACATCGATATGGAGTTCAGGCTCCCAGCCTGCAATGGATTCAAAAAAACGGCGGTCATTGAGACGGAATCCCTTCAGGAGTGAGACGTTACCCTTCTCCATCGTTTTTTTCCCAATTGGATTTGTATAATCCGAATTCATTATCGATATAACTGTCTTCACTAAACGTTTGTAACATCTCGCATCGGGCATCTGTTTAAAAATATGCTTGAACACAGCATGTACTTTGGAAGATATACGATTAGCATATCCAAAATCATGTCCTGTAGACTTACTATTGTTACTTAGCTGATGTACTACCGTGTCATTTTTCCCATTCTTCTTGCGTGTCATAAGGGAGTTTCATAAATTGGTATATATATTATCGTACCTAAATATACAAAATTAATCGACCATCCCTTGCCCCTTTAAATCCGTAAAAGTCCGTAACTATCCGTAGAAGTCCGTTAAAATTCGTAATTTCTTTGGGTTAACTCCGAATTAACTCCCACTTAGGTTGCTATTAATCATACCTATGCCCCAGCACAAACTGAGAGCGACGAGACAATGATAGGGCCCCTTGTCTTGTTCAATAAGAATTAATTACTTCGCATAATTTGCTTATAAAAGCAAATTTATCTTAGTTTGTGCAAATTAAGTATAGCTAATGCCCAGTATCTATTTCCATATTCCATTTTGCAAAAAAGCTTGTCACTACTGTGATTTTCACTTTTCTACTTCTTTGAAGTATAAAAGTGAGATGCTAGAAGCTCTACAACAGGAACTTTCGTTTCGAAAACGTGATTGGGATACTACCCACATATCCTCTATCTATTTTGGCGGGGGCACTCCTTCTATCTTAGAAGCAGAGGATATCCAGCGATTGATTGATCATGTGGCCCAACATTACGAAATAGCGGCGAATGCAGAAATAACTTTAGAGGCAAATCCTGACGATCTCGATATCCAAAAAATAAAGGGATTACGTAATACCTCCGTTAATCGTTTCAGTATTGGTATCCAATCCTTTTTTGAAGAGGACCTACAATGGATGAACCGTGCACACAATGCTGCGGAAGCGGATGCTTCTATCAAGCGAGTTCAAGATGCCGGTTTTGAAAATATAACAGCAGATTTGATATATGGCTATCCCCTTCTAACAGACACCAAGTGGAAGCAGAATATAGACCAACTTTGCAACTATGGCATCCCTCATATTTCGGCTTATAGCATGACCGTGGAGCCCCAAACTGCGTTGGATCATTTTATAAAAAATGGGAAATCTCCAGCTATGAACGAAACGCAATCCGCTAACCAGTTTGAAATCTTGATCGAGAAATTAAATGGTGTAGGTTTCGATCATTATGAGATTTCAAATTTTGCCAAACCAGGACATTACGCTGTTCACAATTCCAGCTACTGGAAAGGAGACAGCTATATGGGGATTGGTCCATCGGCACATTCTTTCTTTGGGGATACTCGATGCTGGAATATAGCTAACAATCCCCAATACATAAAGGGTATCTTCGATAAGACACCCGTATCGGAGACTGAGTACCTAAGTTTAGAGAATAAAGTAAACGAATACATTATGACTTCTCTACGGACTATTTGGGGAATGGATATCGACAAGATAAAGACCGATTTTGGTACCGAAGTCTTTACTAAGATTGTGGAAAACATTGCTCCGTTCATTTCATCGGGTGAAGTCGAGTTAAAAAAACAACATTACTACCTGACTTCAAAAGGAAAGCTCATTGCCGACCATATAGCATCTGAGCTATTTTTTGTAGAAGAATAATCGTCCTCGTCAAAATTGTAAAGAAAAGGTACTGCCCTTTCCTTGCTTAGATTCTACCAAGATATTTCCACGATGAATCAACATGATTTGCTTACTGAGTGTGAGGCCTACCCCACTTCCCGATTTACGCGTTGTGAAAAAGGGCGTGAAAATATTTTCCATCAACTCAGTATCCATGCCGACACCATTGTCTGTTACACTTAATTGTACCCGTCCCGACCTTTCTATCGCCGATATGCTGATATAAGGACTTGGCGCGTCCTTGACTGCTTCCATAGCATTAAGAATCAGATTGATCAATACCTGTTCAATGAGGTTGGCATCTGCATGCAAACGCATCCGAGTTGGTTTCAAAATCAAATCCACCTCAATATTTTTCTGAATAAAAGTTGGTTCAAGAAGCTGATAAATGGTCTCAAACATTTCGGACACCGCTATATCTTGCAATTGCGGTTTATCAATTTTATTGATAGTTCGATAACTCTTTGCAAATTTCAACAATCCTTCGCTTCTATTTTTAATCGTATCTACCCCTACACGTATATCTTCCAAATCTTCGGTCAATTGCTTCCGTTCCAACTGTACACTCATGGTCTCGGCCAGAGATGAGATTGGAGCTATAGAATTCATAATCTCATGTGTCAACACTCGTAATAGCTTCTGCCATGCTCTGGTCTCCGTTTCATCAATAGCTTCATTGACATTCTGAAAGACCACAATCTGACATCGTCCTTCTTGGGTCTGCAGCTCTGACAACTGCATCAACAACTTTACCTTGCCCTTGGACGAGGAGACAGCCTCTATGTGCTGTTGACCGATGTTCAGACTGCTGATAGTCTCGAAAAGCTCATTATTTCGCTTCTTGAGAGAAGAGAACTTTCCGACATATGGGATGTCAAATAATATACGGAATGCTTCATTCATCCAGATCACTTTGTCCTTATCCGGATAGTAGGTAAATATGGCTGTATCCAACATATTCACGATCTGATTGAGGTATTGATACTGCAATTCTTTAGAGACGCTGATTTCTTTGAATGTTGCATTAATTTGGTTGAAAGCTTCGTGTATTTTACGTTTGGTCTTATCTCTCTTGCTTGTGACATAAAATCGCGTAAAATCTCGATGCCTAGTTGATTCCACAAAATCCATGAATACATCGTAGATGGAAAATTGACGTCGGAGGACAATAATCAGCAGCGCTACAATCAACATTCCTAATAGAATCGTGGTGCCATAGTATGCTCTATCAAAAGTGTAAAAACTGACAGCTCCTAGCGCCACCAAAAGCAAATGACTACAAAATACCGACCATTTGAACCGCTCCATCACAAATTATACTTTTCTAACCTTCTATACAATGCCGAACGCGTTAGTCCTAGCTCCCGAGCAGCTCGACTGATATTGCCATTGTGCTTGTCGATAACTTTGGCAATGGTGATTCGCTCCAATGTTTCCAAATGTTGATAATCCGTCTCTATTGGTTGAGTTTGAGAAGAACGCTCGATGGGTGAAAAAATGAGGTCTTTTCCAATAATCTCATCACTATCGGACATGATGACCGCACGTTCTATGCTATACTGTAATTCCCTAACATTTCCTGGAAAATGATACGCGTTTAACTTGGCTGTCGATTCATCTGAGAACCCAGCCATAGCTTTCCCGTACTTCCGCGCGTATACCGTCAAAAAATAATTTGCAAGTAGCCCTATATCTTTCCCTCTGGAACGTAAAGGCGGCACTTGTATTTCCACCGTATTAATCCTATAAATCAAATCTTTTCGAAATCTATTCTCATCAGAGAGCTCTCGAATAGGCACATTCGTCGCGCATAACAATCGGATATCGACCTCTAAGGGTATGTGGCTACCAAGAGCCGTCACTTGTCTATTTTGTAAAACGGTTAGTAACTTAGCTTGCTGCTGTAGGGATATATTTCCTATTTCGTCTAAGAATAAGGTACCCTTGTGTGCTAACTCCACCCTTCCCTTACGATCCTCACGTGCGTCTGTAAAAGCTCCCCTTTTGTATCCAAATAACTCACTTTCAAACAGAGAATCGGTAAGAGCGCCCACGTCTACCTTGATATAATCACTTTTTGCTCGTAACGACCGTTTGTGTATTTCTCGAGCTATAACGTCCTTTCCTGTCCCGTTTTCCCCTAAAATCAAGATATTGGCGTCTGTAGGTGCTATTTTAGAAATTTTATATTGCAACTCTTCCATTACTTCTGAATCTCCCAACAATTCGGTATCCGAGATCTGAAGTTTATTGGCACTTTGCTTTTCAAATTTATTTTTTTGTGTAGATAATACTTCGCCGATTCCCGTCAACAATGTCTCATTCTGCCACGGCTTGACAATAAAATCAGAAGCACCATTCTTCAAAGATTTGACGGCAAGGTCGACAGCTCCGTAGGCCGTAATCATAATGATGGGTAATACGGGATAGCTACTCCGAATTTTCGACAACCAGAATAAACCTTCATTACCGGTATTGATTGCACTTTTAAAATTCATATCCAGTAGCACTGCATTCACTTCCCTTTTGGAGAGTATGGACATGATATTTTCTGGATTGCTCTCGACAATCACCTCTCCGACTTTGGGTTTCAGTAAAAGTCGGACAGCTGTAAGTAAATCCTGATCGTCATCTACAACCAATATCGTTGATTTTTTCATCTATTTTTTTATTTATGGAATGTAATATACATGTGCGCGTCACCCTCGGTTCACTTATTGAATGAGAGCTCTAATAAATAGCATTCACTCCCATGCCCCAAAATTATTTATCTCTCTGTTTTGATTAAGAATGCTGTTATCCATTTGTATAGATTCCTTGACTTTATGCTTATTTATCCGAATGCTCCATACTTTTTCCTAATTTTTATAGCCTGATGATTACATCAAGTTCATATCTCAAAGTAAATATTAAAATTCAAGAACTAAAGGATTAACATTAAATCTCTAAAAGGTGTTTTAGAAACCCAACTTCCCTTGGTAGTAATCCATCGTATATCGTTGCAAGGTCAGCTGATACTCGGCAATGGTTAACTTGGATTGGGCCTCTTCATATTTGTTCTTGGAGATAATGTATGTCACCGAGTTGATATCCCCCTGATCAAACCTAACCTGAGCTATTCGAAATGACTCTTTATAATTTTGCACCTGCTCGTTTAACAATCGGATGTTTTCAAATGATTGTTTGTAATCGAACACAGTTTTAGTTGTCTGTTTTAAAAGTTCTAATTTTTTTTGTTCATTTTCAATTTCTTGATTTCTATAATTAAGCTTGGCCTCTTTCACTTGATTACGGACCTTAAACCCATTAAAAATAGGGATACTTAGCCCAAAAGAGAGATATTTCCCTAAATTATTATCCACTTGCTTGATATATGAATCTGTCGACGTACCTGAATACTGGCTATTCAACCCCGCGTTGAACGTCAATCTTGGAAAATAGGCTGATTTTGCATATTTGATTCCATAGTCGGCTGCCCTTATCCTCGATTCCAAAGCTTGGTAATCAGGTAAAGCGATTTGGGCGGCTTGATACAACTGCTCGGCCTGCATAGCCACATCTCCAAATCCTGGCAACAGGCGATTAACTGGCTCTAGATCACCTAAATCATGTTCAGCGATATTCATTAAACTGGCTAGCGCAATACGACTCTCGAAGAGTATCCGTTTTAAAGTATTAATATTTGAGGCTTCGGCGGCATACTGTCCTTTGATATCGAAATAGTCGCCCGGCGCAATTGCACCCTGTTGATGTAAGGTCGTTGACCTTTTCAGTTGTTCAGCGGTGGTCAACATGTTGGTCGTCGCTTGAGTCAATATGTCTTGTGCGGTCCACACCTGCATATAGGCTAGAATTACATCCAGTTTTAAACCCATTGCAGCCCCTTCCCGCTCCTTCTGCGCTGCATCGCTGTGGCTAGCCTGTTGGCGAATGTCGTATAGCATTCCCAAACCATCAAACAATACTACAGACGTATTTAATTCTTGATTGCCCGAGGTGAATCTTTTACTTATAAACTGGTTAGTAGAAGGGTCTATACTTTTACCTTCACTAAGACCGTGTCCTAAGCTAGCATTCAAAGATGGCAATCGTCCCTGCCAGGCGCGGGTATAGCCTAATGCAGCACGTTCTTCTATTAAAGACTGATTTTGCAGTACCAAATTACGCTCTAACGCTAAGTCAACACAGGAACGAAGACTTCGTCTATGTTGAATCAAATCTTGACCTGCAACAGGTTGAGCAGACAAATAAAGGACAATAGTCAAAAAATAAATGTATTTAAAGCGTGTGTGGAAACATAAGTATTTCATATCTATGAGTCAAGTGCATGTTGGTATCAGCTTTACACACACAGCTGATGCCAAACCAACAACAGACTAAATAACAGATACTTACAACTGCATTATTTCAAATACTGTTCGTTAGCGAACAGTATTTGTCCACTAGCGAACAGTAGTATCACGAGATATCCATTGTCAAAACCTCTCCGGGAAGACCATCAAAGTTCCTAAATCCCTGTGATACAAACCCATTGTTGATTAGGATTTTTCGGGAGGCAATATTGCTAGGATCAATAATTGCGGTCAACTTGTGCAACTGCACATGTAGCTTAGCTATTTCAATGAGTTGTCTGGCCACAGTGCTTCCAATCCCCATACCCCAGTATGCTGGCAAAAGCATATAGCCCAATTCTGCGTTCCAACTATCCGGTGTTTCTATCTCCAACTTAGCCAATCCCACAAATCGTCCATCTTCTCTGGCTATTATTTTAAAGTATCCAAAGGAAGGATGAAGAGCAGTATTCTGTACTATTTTTTCAAAATCTGACTTCGCTTCTTCCAGCGGAATGACTCGTTCTGTAATCATGGCCATAACATGCTCATCACGGACAAGCTCATAGTACAAATCAAAATCGACTTGCGCGAATTTCTCAAGTATAAAGGAATTGAACATAGCGATAAGTATGCAAAAAAATAACCTAAACTCCATGGTCATCTATTATCGCAATTTGTAATGGCTGTTCGCTGTCGAACAGAAAGTGACCGATAGCGAACACTATCGCAACACAAAAACAATACAAAATACTAAATGTCAATAATTTACAAAACTGGCACATCCTTTACTTAAGGGTATATAGGCAATTTGTAAAAGAGTTGATCCTAAATTCAGAAACGAGGATAGCAAACATGGATAAAGCATTAAAAAAGAAAACCTGGACCAGTAAGAAGATTCTAACAATAGTGGGTAGCATCACTCTTATCAGTTTGATTGGATTTAGCATTACTATGATGCAACGCAAAAGCAATCTCAACGTAAAGGCGGAACGTTTGAGCATACAACTGATAAAAGAAGATACCTTCCAGGAATTCATTCCGTTGAATGGTTCTGTGCTTCCCATCAATAGTATATTCTTAGATGCATCTGTAGGCGGTCGAGTAGAGGAAAAATATGTCGAAGATGGTGCATTCCTTAAAAAGGGTGACCCTATTATGCGTCTGTCCAACACGGATCAAGAGCTCAGTCTGGTCAATCAAGAAACGTCGGTCCTTAATTTGCTGACGCAGTCCCAAATTGCGCAAACTAATGCTCAACAGGTGTCTATCAACAATAGAAACCAACTTGCGGATGTCGAAAATGGCTTAAAAGAAGCTGAACGACTGTATCGACTGAATAAGAAACTTTATGACGAAAAGGCTATTGGCCAACAAGAATATCAAAAGACGGTCAATGACTTCCATTATCAGAAAGAAAGAATGGAACTCACCAAAAAGATACTGCAGCAAGACTCGCTATCCACGACCCAAAAAGTGAAGCAAGACCGTCAGATGTATGAACGCACACAACGGGCACTGGAGCTGATGCGGAAGAAAGTAGACGATCTAATAGTACGGTCTCCTGTGGATGGACAGTTGACCTCATTTGACGCCGAAATCGGACAAAACAAAAATGTAGGTGAGCGCCTAGGTCAAATAGATGTATTGACCGGATTTAAAGTGCGAGCAGATGTAGACGAACATTATATCTCCAGAATCTATAATGACCTATTGGGCAACTTGACGATGAATAACAAACAATACACTCTTCGTGTTAAGAAGGTATATTCGCAAGTAAACAACGGTCGTTTTCAGGTAGATATGGAATTCATGAATGAGGTTCCCAAAGGAATCCGCAGAGGGCAGACGCTACAAATCAAATTAGCTCTGAGTGATGAGACCAAAGCGATTCTGCTACCAAGAGGTGGATTTTACCAGCAAACGGGCGGAAATTGGATATTCAAACTGTCGGAAGATGGAAGCTCTGCTTATCGAGTGGATATACAATTGGGTCGTCAAAATCCAGATTACTACGAGGTCGTTAAAGGATTAAATCCGGGAGATAAGGTCATTACGTCTAGCTATGAAAGCTATGATAAAATCCAAGAGCTCAATATACAGAAATAAGAAGCACTACTTAAAAAAAGAAGAAATATCTAAGATCATGATCAAAATAAATCAACTTCAAAAATTTTACCGGACAGATGAAATCGAAACACTGGCGCTCAACAACGTACATCTTCGTGTCACGGAGGGAGAGTTTGTCGCCATCATGGGACCATCAGGCTGCGGCAAATCTACCCTACTAAACGTGCTGGGCCTCATCGACGATTTTGAAGAGGGCAGTTATCTTTTCAATGATACAGAAGTTGCTAAATTCAATGAAAGCAAGCGCTCGGCACTACGGAAACATACAATAGGTTTTGTTTTTCAAAGCTTTAATCTGATTGATGAGCTCACCGTTTATGAAAATGTTGAACTTCCCCTGATCTACACTAAAGTCCCTGCCGCTGAAAGAAAAAAAAGAGTGGAAGAGGTATTAGAAAAGGTACAGATTGCCCATCGTCGAAATCACTTTCCACAGCAGCTTTCTGGAGGACAACAGCAGCGTGTAGCTGTTGCGCGAGCAGTAGTCAACAATCCCAAGCTTATATTGGCCGATGAGCCCACGGGGAATTTGGACTCTAACAATGGTAACGAGGTGATGCACCTCTTAACAGAGCTAAATGAAGCTGGCACGACGATCGTGATGGTGACACATAGCGATCACGATGCCAAATTTGCACATCGTGTCATTCGAATGCTTGATGGCGAAATTGTATTAGAGCGTCAATCCTAAATATATAGACATGTTCCAGACATACATCAAAATTGCTTGGCGGTATCTCATAAAAAACAAGACCACATCATTAGTAAGTGTTGCAAGTTTGGCACTTGGTATTTGTTGTTTTTTCTTACTGGGGACATATATTATCCAAGAACTTCGATTCGACCGTTTCCATAGTAAAGCAGATCGTATTGTTTATATGTCCTTTGGCTACAGAGCCCCTTCCACCCCAACTTTCATTGAGTCCGCTTGGACACCCAATGCTGCCGTACCGGCATTCAAAGCGCAATTTCCGGAAATAGAGGATGGAATTCGAATTTACAAACTAGGTGACAAAGACCAAACTGTGCCGGTAATGTACAAGGGTCATGTACTCAATGAGGGTGGTCTTTGTTTTGCTGATGAAACGATATTTGATATCTTCAGTTTCGAATTTGTACAGGGAGATGCTACACTTGCCCTTAAGGACCCTAGCTCTATCGTGATTACTGAATCTACTGCTAAACGTTATTTTGGAGATGCAGAGCCTTTGGGAGAAAGCTTGACCATTAATGACAAACCTTGGAAAATTGCAGGCGTCATACGAGACATCCCCTCCTATTCCCAAATCCAATTTAACATACTAGGTCCCTATCATGCGCTATCTCGCTTCAAAGAAACTTCTTGGGGCCAAGCCAACGATATTTCGTATTTCCTACTTAAGTCTCCTGATGATATCGCCCTCGTTCAAACAAAGATAGACGCATATTTAAAGAAGCAATTTGCGGATGAGATTGCTGCTGGCTACGAGGTTAAATTTCCATTACAGAAGCTGACCGATGTCAGATTACATGTTGCACAAATGGGAGGTCCCAAACCCGTATACCTCTACATCCTATCTATTCTGGCCTTTTCATTATTGCTAATCGCTTGTATCAATTTTGGGAACCTCGTGATGACGAAATCGACAGAGAGAGCACATGAAATTGGTGTCCGAAAGGTTATTGGGGCATCTAGACGTTATATTTTCGGTCAATTTGTAATAGAATCAATCTTCACTTCCACCCTTGGTCTCATCATTGGCACCATTGGAGCTGTTTTGTTGATTCCGCTATTCAATAATTACACTCATATTCAACTTAGTTTAGAAATATGGAAGGGGGGGTGGTTCATGGCGACCCTTGCTATACTCTTCCTAATCATTTCTTTAATAGCAGGGGGTGCTCCGGCATGGGCTCTGTCGTCCATAAAACCGACAGATAGTTTAAAAGGCAAAATCCATAGGAGTTCGCGAGGTGCCCTGTTGAGCAGGGGATTGGTTGTTCTCCAATTTGGACTCGCATTATTATTTATTATTTCGACTTTAATCGTGGATGGGCAAATGCGCTATTTACAGTCAAAGGATACGGGAATTGCACGTTCCAAAATCTTGGTTTTAGATGCTTCAAATTTATCTATTCCTAATCTTCTGTCTTTAAAAAATGTCGTTGCGAATAATGATAATGTCAGCGGTGTAACCGCTTCTTATGATTCTCCGGTAAAGATATTGGGCGGCTATACGTTGGACGCAGAAGGCACATCCGGCAAGAAATCGATCAACGTAACTGGCATTCCAGTAGAAAAGGACTTTCTATCTGTTTTCGACATTAAATTAGCTGCTGGGGAAGGATTTACAGAAGGGGACGCAGTACGATCACACTCAACGGATATCGAACCAGAGTACAGCTTTGTCATTAATGAAAGTACCTTACAGGAATTAGGATGGGGGGCACAAGAAGCCATCGGCAAACTTGTCAATCTTAACGGAAGAAAAGGAAAAATTAAGGCCGTATCCAAAGATTTTAATTTTTCCTCTCTCCATGAGAAAATAAGTCCCATTGTCATCTTCCTTGAATATAATTGGTTTGGTAAACTATTCGTCAGTGTAAAGGATACAAAGGAGCTTAAAAATACACTCAACCAAATTGAGCATGAATGGAAAAAATTCAGCAAATACAAGCCTTTCGAATATCATTTTTTAGATGAAGAATACAATGCATTATACAAATCCGAAGAGCGGACTCTCAAAATCTTGACGATATTTTCCATTGCAACGATACTGGTATCGGGCCTGGGTTTATTCGCGCTTTCATCTCTAGTCATTCAAAGAAGGGTGAAGGAAATAGGAATACGTAAAATACTTGGTGCATCTATGCTCTCCATCGTCAAACTTGTCTCTATTGATTTTCTAAAACTTTTAATGGTAGCATTGGTGATTGCCATCCCATTATCGTGGTGGGCAATGCAAAAATGGTTACAAGATTTTGCCTATAGAATAGATATCAAATGGGAGTTTTTCGCTTTTGCAGCTCTCATTGGTTTGTTCGTGACGGTCCTGACAGTCAGCTTTCAAGCAATTAAAATAGCGAATACCAATCCTGTTGCTAGTTTAAGAAACGAATAGCACATTTCATTTATCACATTATATCTCCACAGTTTAAGAGATGCATAAAGATTTAACTTACTACACACAAAAATTATGAATTGGTTGTCCATCAAATTATCCCTTCGACAGCTTTGGAAACAAAAACTGTTTACCTTTCTCCATATAATGGGATTGGCGATTGGTATAGCAGGCTGCTTCTCAATAGCCCGTATCGTGGATTACGAACTCAAATATGACCGAGAACATCCCGAAAAGGATAAAATCTATCAGGTGCTATCTTACTCTTTTTTCGAAGGGAAAGAAAGTTACTTTGGCGGCATCCAACTGCCTGTTTCCTCATTTTTGGAAGACGAACGTAGCGAGACTACCCTTATTGTCCCCATACATATGCGGTACTTCAACAAGATAAAAACAAATGAAGTACAGGGAGATCATTTGGAAAGTCCAACCAACTTAATGTCTACAACGACCTCTTATTTCGACTTGGTACCTTATCGTTGGCTCGCTGGGAATAAAAAAACAGTATTTAACACGCCGAATGAAGTAGTGCTGACCGAATCTCGGGCTAAGTTGTACTTTAACGACACGGCTCCTCAGGATATCATCGGTCAAACTATAACTTATAATGATAGCTTACTCTATACCGTCACAGGTATCATCGAGGACCTCCATTTTCCATCCAGCTTTAACGGTAAAGAATTTTTTTCCATTCCAGAAAAAGATAGGACTAGCACGGATTGGGATTCTCGCAACTCCGCTCATCAACTATATATCAAAATCAGTAACGACAAAGCGAAAGCGGCTCTGCTCTCCGCTATCAATAAAAAAATCGACCACGAAACTGCAGAAGCTCAAAAAACTTATAAATTCAAAACATGGTTCGATCTACTGCCTCTTGATGAAAAACACTTCACGCCATCGGCAAATAATAGCTCTCATACCACTGACAGAGCAGTATTATATATCTTATTAAGTATAGCAGTATTTCTTATTGCATTAGCAAGTATTAACTATATCAATTTGACCACCGCCCAAATGTCGAAGCGGGCCAAACTCATCGGCATCCAAAAATCCCTAGGAGCAGATTCATCTGGGATTATCCAATCCTTTTTTGTGGAAACCATTCTAATCCTTTTGGGAGCATTTGTGCTAGCCATTCCATTGACTCAATTCTTCAATGAAAATTTCAAGGAAATAATCCCTAAAGATATCGGCGACTTTTTAAGTATGGGTGAAATCATTGTATTTGCACTTGCCTTACTTATACTGCTTTCCCTAATTAACGGTTTGTATCCCGCATGGTTGAGCACAAAAGTAAGTATCGTAAAGACACTCAAATCTCAACAGGTCAACAGTAAGCAAAAGACTGGCCTCCGAAAAGTGCTCATCGTATTTCAATTTACCATTGCGCAACTATTCGTCATTTGTACCCTAATCATTGCGAAACAGCTACATTATGCCTTCCATGCAGACTTAGGATTTAACCATAATGCGGTAATTATCCAAAGTTTACCTTCAGGTCTATCCGAAAAGGACAATAAGGACGCACGTGTTTATCGCCAAGCACTGCAAAGGCATCCAGAGTTTTCAATGGTGTCTCTTGGCCAAATCCCCTTTGACAATTCAATGTGGTCTACTCGGTTATATCGGACATTGGATACTGGGGAAGTGACATTTAATATCGAGAATAAATTTATCGACGAAAACTATTTCGACCTTTATGATATTAAATTGTTGGCCGGGGAAAAATTTCTTCAGCTCAATGATAGTTCAACGCATATTCTTATTAATGAGAAAGCGGTACTTACAATGGGATTCGAATCTGCTCAAGATGCTCTTGGTCAGGTAGTGGAGAAAAAAGAGAGTTCTGAAAAAAGAGTTGACCTGCGTATAATTGGAGTAGTGAAAAATTTCAATCAAAATGATTTCAGAAGTGAAATTGCGCCGATGGCATTCTATTATCGAGAAAAGGATGATTTAAAAAATATTAGCGTAAAACTCACCGACCATAACAAGGCAAATTGGACCAGGGCAATCCAGATTATGGAGACGGAATGGAAAAATCTGTATCCCCAAAAAACATTTGAATATAAATTTTACGACCAGCATGTTGAAGAAATGTACGAGTCCTATACCCGAACAGCCAAACTCATCAACACGTCTACCGCTGTCACACTCATGATTAGCTGTATTGGTTTATTCGGTTTGATTACTCTGACATCGTACCAACGGACAAAAGAAATCGGAATCCGAAAAATCATGGGTGCTCGAGATATCGAACTCTTTGGATTGTTGACCAAGGACTATATTTGGCTCGTAGTGATTGCTTCTTTAATTGCCTCACCAATTGCGTATTATTTTATGAATAATTGGCTAAAAGAGTTTACTTTTCGAATAGACCTCACTCCTTGGGATTTTGCTTTAGCGGGCATTGCATGTATTATCATCGCATTAGTCACGACGAGTATACAGGCGATACGCGCTATCCGTCAGAATCCTGTGAATAGCTTACGGGACGAATAAGAATTTGTTTTTATGTTTAGTTTAGTATGCACCCGCTCCAGACATGGAGTGGGTTTACTTTTCAATATGTAAAAGTGAGATAAACATTGCTTCCACAAGTCTCTTAAAGCAATTTTTTACAAACTAGATATTTCATGATAATAGCCGTAGCTCCTGCACGACCTCTTACATAGTCTTTTGCCTGATTTTTTGCTTTTATATATTTATCCCGATTTTGTAAGGCCTGAAAGACGCGAACAAACTCTTCGCTACTTGCAATGGAAAACCCAGCACCTTCTTCTATCAAATCCTTAGCTTCCTGAAACTTTTGATATTTAGGCCCAAAAATAATTGGTAAGCCGTAGGTTGCCGCTTCCAAGGTATTGTGTATGCCCGCTCCAAAGCCACCACCGATAAAAGCAATATTCGCGTAAGCATATAGGGATGAAAGCATACCAATGTTATCTATCACCAATACCTGAGCAAGTTGGACCTGCTGATTGTCATATTGAGCAAAATTTGAAAACCGCAAGGCTTGCGGAAATAGGTTCGTAATGGAAGAAAGATGGGATTCATGGATTTCATGTGGAGCAATAATCAACTTCCATTCGGGGTATCGCGCTACTACGTCTCGAAGCAATACCTCGTCCTGAGGCCATGTACTTCCAGCTACTAATACCTTATTATTGCCAATAAAATCTCCTACCTCTTTGATGCTCTGATACGACTCGGGGAGCTGCACGACCCTGTCAAAACGGGTATCTCCGGTTATTCCTACGTGACGTATACCATTTTCCTTAAGGAGGTGTAAACTTTCCTCATTCTGCACAAAAAAATAAGACACGTGGTCCAATATCCTTCTAAAAAATCCTCCGTACGGTTGAAAGAAAATCTGCTCGGGTCTGAAAATAGCTGAAATCATGAGCAAGGGAATGTCACGTCGTCCAAGTTCTCTAAAGAAATAATACCAATACTCGTATTTGGTAAAGACGACAAACTCAGGATTTATCAGTTCAATAAATTTGACTGCATTTTGAGCCGTATCTTCAGGTAAGTAATATACATAATCTGCTAAATTGGTGTTCTTACGGATTTCGTACCCTGATGGGGAGTAAAAAGTAATCACGATTTTTTTTGCAGGATATTTTTTTTTTATTTCCTCTAGCAACGCTCTCCCCTGTTCAAATTCGCCGAGCGAAGCGAAATGGAACCAAATGTGTTTTTGCCCCAATTCAACCGTTTGACTCATGCGGTTATACCAATGTTTACGACCGTCGACCCACAGCTTTGCTTTGGGGTAAAAAGGGGCAATCAGCCTCAACAATAGGCCATAAAGAAGTATTCCGAGGGAGTAGATTAGACGCATGTTCGCAAATTATTGCTTATCTTCGTCAAAGATATCAAACCCTTTCTAAATTAGAGGATAGAAGTGGAAAATAAGCATCGTAAACGAATTTTGATAACTGGAGCCGCAGGTTTCTTAGGTTCTCATCTTTGTGATCGATTTATTCTTGAAGATTATCATGTCATTGGCATGGACAATTTAATCACTGGGGATTTGCAGAATATTGCACATTTGTTCAAATTGGAGAACTTTGAGTTCTATAATCATGATGTTTCCAAATTTGTCCACGTACCTGGACATCTCGACTACGTCCTTCACTTTGCGTCTCCCGCAAGTCCCATAGACTATCTCAAAATTCCGATCCAAACGTTAAAAGTAGGTTCATTGGGTACACATAATCTGCTTGGGTTGGCACGAGTCAAGTCTGCACGAATCTTGGTGGCTTCGACTTCCGAAATCTACGGTGACCCAAACGTAAGCCCTCAATCCGAAGATTATTGGGGAAATGTTAATCCTGTTGGTCCTCGCGGTGTGTACGACGAAGCGAAGCGATTCCAAGAGGCAATGACAATGGCTTATCATAATTTTCATCAGCTAGAGACACGTATTGTTCGGATATTCAATACATTTGGTCCAAAGATGCGGCTCAATGATGGTCGTGCAATCCCCACTTTCATCGCGCAAGCGTTACGTGGTGACGATCTCACTCTATTTGGAAACGGGTTGCAAACTCGTTCTTTTTGCTACGTCAGTGACCAAGTTGAGGGCATTTTTAACGTATTACATGGAGATTGCTCAACGCCTATAAACATCGGTAATCCTGATGAAATAAGCTTGAATCAACTTGCAAAGGAGATTATTGAAATCACGCAAAGTAAGTCTAAGATACGGTATCAAGAACTTCCTACAGAAGATCCTAAACAAAGACGTCCGGATATCAGTAAAGCAAAACGATTGTTGGATTGGCAACCTCGTGTATCTCGAAAAGAGGGGTTGGAAAGGACCATACAGTACTATCGCACATTGCCCATAACAGCATTAGAACATAAAGATTTTACATACTATAACCATAGATAATGAGCAAAATACTTGTAACAGGCGGAACAGGATATATTGGTTCGCACACCGTAGTCGAATTATTTAACGCAGGGTACACTCCCGTCATCGTAGACAATCTGTCCAATTCGAGTATCCATATTTTGGAGCAGATTGAAAAAATTATTGGTATTAAACCCGAATTTCATGAGTTTGATCTTTGTGATGATGCAAAGGTAACTGCATTTGTACATGCAAATCCTGATATCAAGGGTATCATTCACTTTGCTGCTTCAAAAGCTGTTGGCGAATCTGTCGCAAATCCATTGAAGTATTACCACAACAACTTTTTTTCGCTTATTAACTTACTAAACGCTTATCGTGAACGTCCTGTCAATTTCGTTTTCTCGTCTAGTTGTACAGTATACGGCGAACCTGATACACTACCTGTCACCGAATCTGCCCCGATAAAAAAAGCTACTTCCCCTTATGGCAATACGAAACAAATTGCAGAGGAGATCTTGGAAGAAACCGCGAGCGCGTATGACAACTACAACATTATAGCCTTACGTTATTTCAATCCCGTAGGTGCTCATGAAACGGCTCTAATTGGAGAACTGCCTATTGGTGTACCGCAAAACTTGCTACCTTTTATCACACAGACAGCAATTGGAAAAAGAGAGCAGCTTACGGTATTCGGCGGAGACTACGATACTCCCGATGGATCATGTGTACGGGATTACATCCACGTAGTAGACTTAGCCAAAGCACACGTAGCGGCTATTCAGCTTTTGGAAAAGGGAAATCCGAATGGTAAGTACGATGTCTTTAATGTGGGTACTGGAATCGGATATTCTGTATTGGAAGCCATTAAAGCTTTTGAAAAATCATCTGGTGAGAAATTGAACTATGTGGTCGGACCACGCAGAGAAGGAGACATCATCAAAGTATGGGGAGATGTCAACAAATCAGCCCAACAGTTGGGTTGGAAGGCACAACTAGGAATAGACGAAATGATGGAAAGTGCTTGGAATTGGGAGAAATATCTAAAAGATCATCCGATGGGATAAATGCAGTATGCTATCTTTCTACTACACTTTAGCGGTGGTAGGAAGATAGCTTCTCACGCATTGTCAGTATTTGTCTTATCAAACACTATGTTAAAGAGCTCTTCAGACTTTACGCCCAGCTTTTTGCGAAGCCGCTGTCTTGACTTTTTTATAGCGTCTACGGTTACTCCTAAGAGATTTGACATCTCCTTATTAGAGAGGCCAAGTTTCAGCAATAAGACAATCCGTTTGTGCGACTCTGTCAATTCGGGATAGTCTGAAAGCAATTGTTCCAAAAAATCAGCATGTTCTTTCTCAAATGCGACCTTAAAGGCCTCCCAATTCTCATCGGTCATTAAGTGTGAATCTAAAAGAGACTGCAGTTGCCCTTTATGTGTAGATAGGTAGGGAGAATCTGAGACACCAATCTGTTGGATTTCCTGATTCAATCTATCGATTTGCTCATTTTTTTCTGCTAGATAACTGCGATAAGAATCCATTGTCTCATTGGCCCTCAATAACTTTTGATGCGACTCCATCTGTTCAACCTTCAACTTCAGTATCATCTTTTCGTAGTTGTGCTGCTTGACTTTTATCTTTCTTTGAAAGGTGTTAAAAATCAAAAATATAATAAAGATCAAAATAATGACCAATCCTAAATAGGCCCAATTTTTAAATCGCTCTTTTTCATATCTTTGTCGCTCCAATTCGATTTTATGAGTGTACCGTTCTTTCTGCGCTAGCAATTTAGTTTGCTTCAACATCAGATCCCCATCTGAAAATTTCAACGAATCGCCCAAGACACTCATTCTTCTCCTGGCTACCAACTCTCCAGTTTCATCTTTTTGCAGGAGAGCAATATTCAATTTCAGTTCCATGATTTCAAATTCAGAGCTTTTGAAATAGGATTTGGTAACTGCATATTTTTGGGCCTTAATCACGGCTTGTTGAGCCGCTAATACATCGCCTTTTTGCAGATAGAGCCGAGCGATTAAAATCAATGCATACATGGTATTCTGGTCACTTTGATGCAACTCTGAATAACCAATGTCTTCCTTCACAAATTGAATTGCCTCATCTACCTTTCCTTTGTTTTGTAAAATCAAAGCCATATTGCCTAACGCTTTTCCCAATCGAACCTCATCATGTATCTTTTTGGATAGCGCAATAGCTTGGTTAAAATATTGCTCCGCAGCTATGGTATCTTTCGCATTTAATGCATACAGTCCTAGATTGTCCAAAATTGCGGCTAATTCGGATGATTCATGGGTAATTTGGCTTTGAGCCATTTTCAAAAACCTGATGGCCTCTTCATTGTCCCCGATGGTTCCAAAGAAAAAACCTACTTTTTTGAGTGACTCACAGGGTACATATAATTTATCGATGGGGACAGTTTGAATAGCTTCAACTGCTTGCATGAAAATAGGAAGTGCGCTGGCCATATCCCTAAAATGGTAAAGATAATATCCATAATTAATCAATGCCCAAATGCGTGCTTCCTTGTGTTCCTTCTGGGTTGCGATTGTAATCGCTTTCCGATGTAATAGATTACTTTTAGAATTCACACGGTCATAGGCCGTACCATAGCCATTTGCGAGCATGCCGTAGTACATGACAAACATTTCAGAATCTTCATCTCTCTTCGCATTCTCCAAAATGGGTTGTAAATACTCTTTTAGCCTCGCAGTGTCGCTCCCGAATTCTCTTTCTTGGAGCACCACGGACTCAAATCGCTGTTTACGATTGGAATTCGCATGCAGCTCTACAAATTCCGAAGCACCACAAAGCACTGTGCAGTAGCACATAAAAAACAGAAAAAACAATCTCACACCCAAAGAAGTTAACGAACCGACTTATACTTGCCCCATCTGAGCAAATTAAAATTCAATTAGCGTCTCAAAATTATCAATTAAATATAGATTAAAGCTGTTTTTTACAAGAAATTAAGTTCAAATTTTTTTAAATACATAAACCATGGCCGGATTACCCATACAAATCGGGCCTGTATTTAAAAGCAGGCGTCATCCAATAAAGCAATACTACCCTTGAATATCTATAATTGAATGGGGCCATTAACAAAGAAATGATAGTACAGACTGCTAGGTATAACCAAGGCGACTCGAGGTTATCGGTCAAAATATATGTTGCTACACAAGCTGTCACCAACTGTGCTACATTAAAAGCATAGCTAATAAACATGGAGACATAGAAATATCCAGGTTCTTTTTCAAATTTCAATCCGCAATTTGGACAGGTTTGATGCATTTTCTTTGACTTCAGACTGAAGAGAGGGGCTGCAAATAAATCTCCTTTGCGGCAGCGTGGACATTTACCGTCCAACGCGCTTTTAAATTCAGATATTTTATATTTATTTTCCATCAGAATAAATTGTTTACTTATACGTGAGCTTTATTACATTGTTCTGCTCGTTTCATTCGGCTGATTTTGTCGACCGGAACGTTCGCAGATAGCATACCTTGCAAATTATTTTTTCACCTCTCAGCACCGTTATATGCGTATCTCCTTCTAAACTCCTCAGGTGTAATCCCTTCAATCTTTTTAAAGAATTTGGTGAAATACGAATTATCATTAAAGTTGAGTTCGTATGCTATTGTACTAATGGAGTAATCCTTAATAACCAATAGACGCTTTGCTTCGAGTAGTACCCTATTACGGATAATCTCGCCTGCAGATGCTCCCAAATACTGTTTGGACAAAGCATTCAGATGATTAGGAGTGATATATAGTAAGGTTGCATATTCTTTGGGCAACCGCATTGTTTGGTAATTATGCTCGATGAGGTTTTGAAAATTTCGCAATAGCATATAATTGTAATCCGTAACAGACTTCGATTCGACATGGTCTAATTGTTGGTCTAATATTTTGAACAGATACAAAAGACCTACTCTTGAAAAATCTAAATCCCTATTGGATATCAACCGGCCCATAATTGATAGGACGTCAGCCTGCTGTTGCTCCCGAATTTGAAAGACCTGTTCCTTGGCCATACCAGATAGAAATGGGAATTGATTGAGCAAATCCGGCCGTAACAGGAAAGTCTTAAAGAAATCAGGCTGAAAATTGACAATATAACCTTGCATCTCTCCTTCAAAATCCCAGCGGTGTATCTGTCCAGGGAGCATGAAATAAATCTGCCAGGGCGTAATCTTAAATTTCTCAAAATCGATACTGTGTGTCCCTGCCCCTTTTGTAAACAAGAGCATCTGATAAAAATTATGCCGATGTGGAAATTCAAGATGGCTGTTTCGGTCCAAATAAGAAGCCAAGTCTTCTACCAGAAGGACTCCTTCATGATTGTGCGAAAGCACACATTGATCTAAAACGGGGATATGCATTGCCATAACGTTACAAAGTTAACACGAATATTACTGCGACAGTGGTGTTAAACAATCTTTTAATGGTACTATTTACTTATGTACAAAAAGTACCATTCTATATTACGATTATATCTATCTTTATAAACATGTCGTTACATCAAGATCCCGAACTCAAACAAGCCGTCCTAGATCTTCCTCAAAAAGAAAAGGATAAACTCTTGGTCCGTCTGATCAGTAAAGATAAGATGTTGGTCAAACAACTTCACTTTCAATTACTCGAAGACGAGTACGACCTTGAAAATAGGATAGAAATACTCAAGGAACAACTCTCCAACGTCTTTAATATAGGCCACTCTCAAGTAGACAACAGCCCTAACTTTAGCAACTTCACTGGGCTGAACAGAATAATCAAACAAGCTAGTGGCATGGTCAATGAGCACGAAAAAGTCACAAAAGACAAAATAAGTGAATTGGATTTTCGCATTTATATTTTAGAGCGATCGCTAAAGGACTATCCTCGGCTCTTCGAATCTTCCTACCAATCGTCGGCACACAAGCTTCATAAATACATTGCTGGACGTATTAAGCATGTGATGGGAAAGTATGACAAGCTACACGAGGATCTACAATTCGACTTCAAATCCCGTCTACAAATCATTCTCGACTTTGCATTACAACATGCGTTGCAGTCCTATATAAAAGAACTCAAGCTCCAAACCGAGCTCTAGCTTCCTCAAAATACATATCACGGGTATATGACCGTACGGATGAAAAAAAAGGGATTAGCAATGGGGTGTAAAAACTCAATCTCGCGGGCATAAATATTGCTTGACCCCCACATTTTGAGTAACTTCGCAAAGTCCAAAAAAATGTTTACGCGTGGGAATTCAAGAAATATTAAATAAATATGGTCAAAGTGGACATACTCAAGCTTTGACTAAAGCCATTCAAGCTAAAAATCCGAAAGTTCATTTAAAAGGTCTTATTGGTGCGTCAGATGCGGTCGTAGCGACCTCTTCATACTGTCTACAAGAACGCCCTTATTTATTTATCTTATCTACCCATGAAGAAGCATCTTATTTTTTGAGTGATCTAGAGAGCCTTCTGGATAAACAGATTTTATTCTTTCCTGCCTCCTACCGGAAAGCATTTGATTTCACACAATTGGACTCCGCTCACGTCTTGCAAAGGGCTGAAACATTAAGCGCACTCAACCATACCACTGAACTCCCAAAAATGGTGGTCACCTATCCGGAGGCAGTGGCCGAAAAAGTAATCAACAGGCAGGACCTTCAAAAAAACACACTTGAAATCAATCAACACAGCAAGCTTTCTATTGACTTCATCAATGAATTCTTATCAGAGTACGATTTTGAAAGAGTAGATTTTGTTTATGAGCCCGGGCAATTTGCTATCCGAGGAGGTATCGTTGATATTTTTTCATTCTCCAATGACCTTCCGTATAGGATTGAGTTTTTTGGAGATGACATCGAGAGTATCCGCACCTTTAGTATCGAAGACCAGCTATCCGTCCATAAGATACATAAGGTCACGATAGTACCGAATGTGCAAGCCAAATTTCTTACCACTCAAAATATCTCTTTGCTAGAATACATAGACAGCGATTCGGTCATTTGGATCAAGGATGTACAGTTCATGATGGATATCATTAAGGATGGGTATAAGAAGGCTGATCAATTCTGGAAAGCCCTTACAGAAAAAGAACGAACGCAAAATCCGGAATGGATTAATCCAGCTTATGGGCTTACGGACGAGAGAATTGTGAGTGCGATGCTTCAAGATTTTCCACTTGTAGAATTCGGTAAGCAGTTTTATTATAAGCCTGATGAGATTATAAAATTTGACATACACCCTCAACCTTCTTTCAATAAAGATTTCAACCTGCTCATCCACAATTTCAAGGAGAACGAAAAAGCAGGTATCCAGAATTTAATTTTCTCGGATTCGCCCAAACAAATCGAGCGAATATATAGCATTCTAGAAGATTTGGACAAAGGGGTATCTTTCATACCTCTCAATAAAGCACTACGAGAGGGTTTCCGGGATGATGAATTGCAGTTGGCCTGCTATACGGATCATCAGATATTTGACCGCTATTACAAATATAAGCGCAAAAAAGGTTATGAACGTACGCAAGCCATTACGCTCAAAGAACTCCGGGACCTAAAACCGGGAGATTATATTACCCATATAGATCATGGAGTTGGCAAGTATGCCGGCCTCGAAAAGGTAGATGTCAATGGAAAGTCGCAAGAGATGATACGTCTAGTATATGCGGACAATGACCTACTGTATGTGAACATCAACTCGCTGAATCGTATTTCCAAATATTCGGGAAAGGAAGGAACAGTTCCGAAAATGAATAAATTGGGCACTGATGCTTGGGACAAGCTAAAGAGAACTACAAAACGGAAAGTCAAAGATATAGCACGAGATCTCATTCAGCTATATGCAAAACGCAAGGCACAGACGGGTAATGCCTTCAGCCCAGACACCTATCTACAGAATGAATTAGAGGCGTCCTTTATCTACGAAGATACACCAGACCAAGAAAAGGCAACGACTGACGTCAAGAAGGATATGGAGTCACCTCATCCGATGGACAGACTTATTTGTGGAGATGTGGGGTTTGGTAAGACCGAGATTGCTGTACGGGCTGCTTTCAAAGCTGTTGCTGATAGTAAACAGGTCGCTATACTAGTCCCTACCACCATATTGGCACTGCAACATTACCGTACCTTTACAGAAAGGTTAGAGGGCCTACCCTGCAATATTGATTACATCAACCGATTCAAGACAAGTAAACAGATTAAAGACACCCTGGCTAGACTGGCCGAAGGAAAGTTAGACATCATCATCGGCACCCATAGACTGGTGAGTAAAGATGTCAAATTCAAAGACTTGGGATTGATGATTATCGATGAGGAGCAAAAATTCGGAGTATCGGTCAAGGAAAAACTGAAGGTGATGCGCGCGAATGTAGACTCGCTAACGCTGACGGCAACACCTATACCACGAACATTACACTTCTCCTTGATGGGCGCGCGTGACCTTAGTATCATATCTACACCACCACCCAATCGACAACCGGTACAAACAGAGCTTCACGTTTTCAATGAAACCTTGATTCAAGAAGCCGTAAGTTATGAACTGGATAGAAATGGTCAGGTATTCTTTATCCATAATAGGGTAGCTGATCTGAAACAACTTGGGGCCATGATTCAAAAACTCGTGCCCGGATCGCGTGTTGGGGTAGCACACGGGCAGTTGGAAGGGGATGATCTGGAAGATGTAATGCTCAAATTCATCAATCATGAATATGATGTATTGGTAGCTACAACGATTATTGAAGCAGGCTTGGACATACCCAATGCCAATACTATTATTATCAATCATGCGCACATGTTTGGCTTGAGTGACCTCCACCAAATGCGTGGACGAGTTGGTAGATCTAATAAAAAGGCCTTCTGCTATCTATTGAGTCCGCCACTGTCCACTTTAACGCCTGAAGCCTACAAAAGATTATCGGCTATAGAAGAATTCTCAGAACTGGGATCAGGATTCAATGTTGCCATGCGTGATTTAGACATACGGGGTTCGGGAAATTTACTTGGAGCCGAACAATCCGGTTTCATTGCTGAAATCGGATTTGAGATGTACCATAAAATTCTTGATGAGGCTATCCAAGAATTAAAAGAAGACGAATTCACGGAATTATTCGCCGATGAGCAGGAGCGTAAGTATGTCACATTTACACAAATTGACACCGATCTGGAAGTCCTGATTCCTGATGAATATGTAACCAATATATCCGAACGTTATAACCTATATACGGAGCTGTCTAAGATTGAAAACGAAGAACAGTTAGTGTCCTTTGCAAAGTCCATGGAGGATAGATTTGGTCCTATTCCACACGAGGTATTTGAACTCTTCAACACAATCAGGCTACAGTGGTTTGGGAAACAGATAGGGCTTGAAAAAATTTCATACAAGAAAAATACTTTGAAAGGATTTTTTGTTAATAATCCTAAATCGTCGTATTATGAATCGGATCAATTTGGAAAGGTAATTGCTTTTGCACAGCGCAACCCGACTATTTGCAATCTTAAAGAAATCAAGGGACAGTTACGAATTGCGTTTGAGAATATATATACGGTAGGTGCTGCACTGGAACTGTTGAGAGATATGAGTCGATAACCGACTCATATCATTCAATATCTGTATTTCCTATTCACCCCTACCAAGTTTTTAGACACTTCTTCTATATATCTAAAATAACAAGGAGAGTCTTCTAGACTCGTTAATCGAACGGGTTAGACTAGAGGCCTAGGACCTTTTATAAGTTCAAATATCGTAATCTCGGGCAAAATCCCTACACGACCCGGATATCCTAAAAAGCCATAGCCCACATTGACATACAATTGTTTATTATTTTTCTCTTTGTATAAACCAGCCCATTCCTTGTAGATATACTTGGCAGGGCTCCATTGAAAGTTTTCCGTACGGACACCAAACTGCATCCCATGAGTATGTCCGGCAAACATCACATCGATGTCTGTATCTAAGACTTCGGCCCTCCAATGCGAAGGGTCATGTGAAAGCAAAAGTTTGACAGGTTTGTCGTCAGTCCCTATAAGAGCCTTCTTCAAGTCTCCTTTCTTCGGAAATCTACCTGTACCCCAATTCTGAACACCCACAATAGAAATCTCTTCCTTGTCGACTTTAAGAGTCCGATTTTCATCCATAAGAAGGTCCCAGCCCATTACCTTATGCGTATCTATTACGTCAGCTAGATTCTTCCTTTTGGCGGGAGAATCTTCCTTACCGTAATAATAATCTCCATAATCATGATTACCTAGTGTGGAAAACACCCCCAAATCAGCTTTCAATTTGGCAAAAATATCCTGATAATCGCGCATCTCGCTTGCCACGTTGTTTACAAGATCTCCGGTAAAAAATATTGCATCGGGTTTTTCACCGAGAATCATCTCTATTCCTCCCAATACGGCTTTTTTGTTGTAAAAACTGCCTGAATGGACGTCAGATATCTGTGCTATACGCATACCGTGAAATGACGCTGGCAATTCGGGAAGATATAATTTCTTTCTTCTGATTCTATAGTCATACGCACTAGAGACTACTCCCCAGCCCAATGGCAATAGGGGTAGCGAAGCAATGACTATTCCAGACTTCATTAAAAACTCAGATCGTGAAATCCCTTTTACAGGCTTCTCTGGTAAAGGCTCTTCTAATTCTTCGATTTTAGATTCGACTGACTGATGCTTTCGCCTCGGTTTGAACAAACGTGCTATCCACACTCCACCTCTACGTATATCATCTATAAGGATAATAAGGAAAAAGAAAAATTTGCAAGTGGCAGTCAAGAAAAATGCTACTAAAATAATAGACCGGTACATCAATGGAATATTGAATTTCATTCCGATAAAGACACCCGTCAACAATAGGGCAGAATACGTCCACCATAGATAGGGGAACCATTTTTTATGTACAAATCTAATTTTTGTCGCTCTTAATGCGAAAAAAATATAAAAATCGAGTACAAAAAGTATAATGGAATTAATAATTAACATCTAGTCATGTTTTAGTTTTTGTTATTTAGGGCTAGGCTCTTCAGCGTCTCAATCCACTTTGGATTGTCATTCAAGCTTTCAACCAATTGTACCTCTTCGCCTCCGGCTGCTTTAAATTCATGTGCATACTCCACACTGATTTCATCCAAGGTCTCGATACAATCTGCCACAAATGCTGGACTAAATACCAATAATTTTTTGATTCCTCTCTTTGCCAAATCATGTAAAGCGTCAGAGGTGTAAGGTTGTATCCAGGGTGTTTTACCCAGACGGGATTGAAAACAGACAGTGTAACTACCTTCCTTCAAGCCCAATTTGTTGACAATCGCCCTGGAAGTTGCATAGCACTGTGATAGATAACAATAAGGCTTCGATTCCATCCGACAGGACTCACATCCATTTTGAGGGCAGTTTAATTGGCCGCTGGGATCGACCTTACCAAGCTGTCTAACGGGTAGTCCGTGATAGCTGAATAAATAATGGTCGTATTTGGTCAAATCATGTATCTTGGCATTGTCTGCAATTACGTCAATCATTAATGGATGATCACAATAACTATTCACGAAGCTCACTTCGGGAAAATACTGCCAAGTCCTCATTAGCTCCATGACTCTATCAATTACCGACCCTGTTGTTGCAGATGCATACTGTGGAAAAAGCGGAATCACACGAATAGAATCTAATAGCATACCTTCCATATTCTTAAGTGCTTGTTCAATAGATGGATTCTGATAGCGCATAGCCAACTCTACATGGTAATCATCCCCGAGTTCTTGCTGAAGTAGTTCTTTTTGCAACAGACTATAGTACATGAGCGGCGAACCGGTTTCTTTGTCCCATATTGTTTCGTAGACTTTTGCCGACTTTGGTGCTCGTGTAGGCGCAATAATACCTTTCACCAATAATGTACGGTTGATATACGGAATATCCATCACCCGCCCATCCATTAAAAACTCAATCAAATATTTACGAACATCCGGAGTACTAGGCGTATCAGGCGTCCCTAATTGAACCAGTAGAATTCCTTTGGTTACTTTTTTAGTCATAGCTTACAAAAATACAGATAAATATAGGCGAGCGGTCTTGAGTGCCAAGAATATGAAACTCCCATGACGAGAGTTTATAGACCTTGCAGTGCTTTTTGGACATCCTTCATCAGCCACATTGGAGTAGAAGTAGCCCCGCAGATCCCCACCGTATCGCCTTCCGAAAATACCGTTTGGTCGATTTCATCGACACCAGAAATGAAGTAACTATTTGGATTAGCTTTTAAACAAACGTCATAGAGTACCTTTCCATTGGAAGACTTTTTCCCGGAGACGAATACTATTTTATCATATTGACGGGCAAATTCACCTAAGTCTTCATAGCGATTGGATACCTGTCTACAGATGGTATCGTTGGCTTTGACATCGTAGCCTCGCTTAATCAGTTCTTCTTTAATCTCGTAAAATTTATCTACCGATTTGGTGGTTTGGCTATATAGGGTGAAACTGGATGGTAGTACAACCTGATCCAACTCGCTGATATCCTGAAAAACCAAGGCCTCATTATTGGTTTGTCCTTGTAGGCCAATAACCTCAGCGTGCCCATGTTTCCCAAAAATGAGAATTTTCTCGTCATCGTCATGCGATGTCTTTATCCGATTCTGTAATTTCAACACAACGGGACAAGAGGCATCAATCAGGGTGATATTGTTCTTCAAGGCTATTTTGTACGTTTCGGGCGCTTCTCCATGCGCACGAATCAATACCTTTTCATTTTGGAGATTGGGTAAGTCTTCATGGCTTATGATCCGTAGACCTTTAGCTTTTAGTCTAGCGACCTCTTCATCATTGTGTACTATATCTCCTAGACAGTATAAATAACCATCCTCTTCCAGGATCTCTTCGGCCATATCTATAGCATACACTACACCGAAGCAGAACCCTGAATCCTTATCTATCGTTACAGTCAGATTCTTAGCCATAGGACAAAGTTAAGAATTAGTATCGAGTATTGCATAGCGTGTGATGGCAGGTGTATTTGATTTGACAAGGAAATTATTGCCAATGGGTTGTTTTCAAATTTTTCTTACCTTTGCAAAAATTTTATAATTGTAATGGCAACTAACAGAACTTTCACCATGATCAAACCAGATGCAGTAGCAAATGGTCATATCGGTGCAATCCTAAACGACATTATTTCAGGCGGTTTCAAAATCGTAGCTTTGAAATACATTCAATTGACTAACGAGTCAGCTGGAAACTTCTACGCTGTACACAAAGACCGTCCTTTCTACGGTGACTTGGTAAGCTTCATGACTTCGGGCCCTATCGTTGCGGCAATCTTGGAAAAAGAAAACGCTGTTGAAGACTTTCGTACTCTTATAGGCGCGACTAATCCAGCCGAAGCTGCTGAAGGAACTATTCGTAACAAATATGCAAAATCTATTGATGCAAATGCTGTGCACGGTTCTGACTCAGATGAAAATGCTGCTATCGAAGGTAACTTCTTCTTTTCTCAATTCGAGAGATTTTAATCGATACACAAGCAATAAAAAAGCCCTGCTTTTCTAACAGCAGGGCTTTTTTTATTGCTTGTGTCTTGTAATTTTATTTAACGACATCGATTTCTTTGGATGTTGTGTGCTTCCGACCAAACATATCGACGGCTTGAATTTCTAAGGTATGTATCCCGATTTTTAATTTGGGCAATTTCATTTTCCAAAGATGTGTTGATTTTACGCCATCTGATGGGCGTCTACCTGCTCTATACTGTTTGGCCAAGTCGTACTGCAATACGGAGAAAACGAAATCCGGATCGGCCTCTTCGGTATACTGCATATCTTTCCAGTCTCCACCATCTAATCTATACTGAACCTTATCATCTTTATGACCGATGAAAAAATTTGCAAAATATGGTGACCGTCCGACATATTTTTGTTCAATTACAGCTGGACCATATACCGCCATCTTGTACTCTGCATCCTGACCTATTATTTTGTAATCAAAGGTATATTGATTGCCTTTAATATTCAGGATAGCATATCCTTTTGGGGTGCCGTCTCGCATGGTAGACACGGGTACCCCTATTTCATTTTTCACACCCGAATACCAATCGCCGGATGTTGTACCAACATTGTATTCATGATGGGGTTTCGCTTGTTTCCAACCGTCTGCTTCTCCATAGAAATTCTGTGTTTGAAAATGCGTATGCGCAGACAGGGAAAGTGTGTGTGGGAATGATGCCAATATATTGAACAGTCGTTGTCTATCTTCTCTCCTGAAGACATCTTGATTCTCCATTAGCAAGGGAATGTGAAATGCCAAGACTATCAACTTGTCTTTGGGAACAAATTTTAGGTTGTTCTCCACAAAATCCAACTGTTCTTTGCGAAATCCTCCTTGATAGCCCTTCTGCTTAGTAGGATGGGGATACAAGATATCATCTAACACAATAAAATGAGCATCACCGTAGTTGAAGGCATAGTTATTGGGTCCGAAAGTCGCTTCAAATGATTCATCAGACAGTGAATCTGTCTGTGCATCGTAGTTCATGTCATGATTTCCCATCACCTGATACCAAGGCAATCCCATATGACCCACAGTAGAAAGATATGCTGGGTGTAGACTCAAATCATCTCCAACAAGGTCCCCTAGACTAATTCCGAATTTTGCAATGCGCTTATCCAATATTTGATCAATAACACCGCGTTTAAAAAAATCTAACTCTTCTACGGTATACGCTTGGGGGTCACCAAATACAAAAGCAGAAAAATCTTGGCTTTCCGTTGAAGGAATTAATGCAAAATTCACATCTTTTTTCAGTGCTCCTGTAGGTGCTACCCCTGGATATTTTGAAGTTGGACTCCCCTCTGGCTTATGAATATAGTAGAACTGAGGGTGATTTTGACTATTTACTGGAGTGCTAAAGTCTTTCGGCTTGACAACAAAAATGATATTATCTCCCCCTACTGGTAATTCATATTTCCCCTTCGCATCGGTTTGTACAACCTGTACGCCATTACTGACAGAGACATCCGCAATCCCTTTTTCCTGTTTATCATAGCGACCATTATTATTGAGATCGGCAAAGACCGTACCTCTGACGATCTCTTGGGCTTCCACGCATGCTGCGATAGCTAATAGTGAAAATAGAATTGTTGATTTTTTCATCCGTATAAATTGCTTTTTTAATGGCGAGAAAGCTATCCGATCAATTTCATTCCACTGTGTGGTATAAAACAAACCCTGATGGTCTCATCTTCTTCTTTTATAATAATGAGTATAAGCGTCACTTGCATTTTTGAACTCCTTATACTCGGTTCTTCATCTGTTGATGAGGGCCTTCTGTAAATACCATTGCCACCATGTATAGCGGCAACTTACTGCTCGGCTCCGATAGGGATACTTACACTACGGCTCAATAGGTTGTCTTATCGTCTACAAGATTTAGAATCGTTCCGATTGATATTGAATCGGCTCATTCCGTCTTGTATCTAAATTAATATTCGTCACAAATGTAGTGCTCTCTCCTAAACCCAAAATCAGCTTTATGTTAAGTAATTATTAATACTACCGGTTTCTTACGCTTGTTTAAAATTGGTTAAATAGTCTTTCAGGTTACTTTACGGCTACAACTTCGTGAAGTTTTCTGAGTGTAGAGGCGCTACTTACTCTTCACCCCTTGATAGTAGCATGTCTATCTTAGAGAACAAGCTTCAAGGGAAAAGGCGCTTAGATAAAATCACGATATAACTTAATACAGACTCTTAGTTGATGGACGCTAAAACGTCCTGCTTCCCAAATATAAGTCTTCTTTACTCGTCATCAGCTTCTTATCTTCTACTTTCTTATCAGGATACCCACATAGATGTAACACCCCATGGATGATGACCCTGTGCAACTCGTCTCGCTCTGTTACTTTGAATTTGGCGGCATTTTCATGAATACGCTCAATACTGATAAAAATATCTCCAGCAATCACCTGCTCATCTTCGGAACTATCGAAAGTCACAATATCAGTGAAGGTATCATGATGGAGATACTGCTTATTAATTTCCAACAGATAGGCATCTGAACAGAATATAAAATTCAATTCTGCTATGCGCTTATATCCTTCGGATTTGACTGTTTCCAGAACCCACTGACGAATCTTTTGCTTTTCTTTAGGTTTAAAATCTGTCTCTTCAGCAAAAAAATTAATGTTACTCATATCATATTGTTATTAAAAAACTATTTAAAGCACCCTCTCTATTGATACTTGCCACATTTGTGACGTGCGCCCAATTGATTGGATGTATTTATTCTTAGATAAAGTTGCGGCTTTCCATATAAGATTGTAGGATTATTGTTGCCGACACGGTATCCACTAATCCTTTTTCTTGGCGCTTTCCCTTCCTTAATCCACTTTGCGCAATT
Source organism: Sphingobacteriaceae bacterium DW12 (assembly GCA_000783305.1). Lineage (GTDB taxonomy): Bacteria > Bacteroidota > Bacteroidia > Sphingobacteriales > Sphingobacteriaceae > Sphingobacterium. Next base: position 241,852 of record JROE01000004.1, read on the forward strand.
ACGGCAGATGCCATTTTAGAAGTGAATCGTTCGTCAACCTGGGCAACAGGGATATCGGGATAGGTCTTTTTAAGTAACCTAATAAATCCTACGACATGGGAGGCTGATTGTGAATCCGTGCCGTCAAGTTGTCGAGGCATCCCGACCACAAAAGTCTCTACTTGCTCGCTTGCCAAATATTCCTTTAGAAACTCAAGGATAGTATTGGGATGGATCGTCGTGAGCGCATTGGCTATAATCTGAAGTGGGTCGGTTACAGCAATACCAATCCGTTTAGTGCCATAGTCAAAAGCCATTAATCGCATAGTAATCTTTTAATTTTTACAAACTTAGATAAATTCATCATAAAAAAGATGATTTTATCTATCCATCATTTTCACAAAACTGATGAAACTCAGACCAAAGCTATTATAGATAAAGGGATTGCAAATCTATCATTTTCCATTCTCATAACCAGCGAAGATATTACGTGTCCATATTCTTATTAGACTTAAATCTATTGTCCACATCATTGCCAATCTAAAATGACAATAAGTACATCTATTATACCACACAAATTTGATAATTTTGTCAAAATATTTTTATAACTCCGCTATTAATGAAGTTTATATTTTCATTTATACTATGCATCTGCCTATACACCCTCGCTGATGCACAATCATATACGACTCAGATAAACGAATTTTGGACCATCAAAAAAAATAGTCTAAAACAGGATGGCTATGGCCCACTGCGTCCCCAAGATATTGGATATATTGAATACTTCACCGCAAATGAGGATTTCAAAGTCATCGCAAAGGTGGAACTACTGCCTAACGAGCCGAGCTTTCTTATGCCAACTTATGATGGCACTAGCAATGCGTATCGACGATATGCAATATTGAAGTTTACATTAAAAGAGGAAGAATTTACGTTAACAACGTACCAAAATGCAGCCCGTTTTCAAAATCCTGCTTACAAAGACCATTTATTTTTACCCTTTCTAGACCAGAGTAATGGTAAGCAGACCTATGAAGGAGGGCGCTATATCGACCTTGACATCAAAGACATCAAAAACGGTATGATAAATATCGACTTCAATAAAGCTTATAATCCATACTGCGCATATAGCAATGGCTATCGATGCCCACAACCGCCTGCCGAAAATCAATTACAAATCATAATCGAAGCTGGAGAGAAAAAATATAAGGGACCAAAAAACGAAAGAACTGTGAATAAAACTATTGCAAAAAGCTTTAGCAAAGCGGAACAAGAGCTCATCAATGCCGGGGATAGTAGTCAAACGATGCGCGTACTCCAGGTAACGGATACCAATGACTTGGAGATCCTCAAGACTCCTTCCCAAGATATCAAGCATGATGACCCTTTGCTCGTACATTTATCCAAACGGATGTACGCTACTGTCAATGATCCGGACCATCTCGGCGTTGGAATTGCAGCTCCACAAGTAGGCATCAGTAAAAATGCTATTTGGGTCCAAAGATTTGATAAAACGGACAATCCATTTGAGTTTTATATCAATCCAAAAATCATTTGGCGCTCTAAGCTAAGTCGAAAAGGTGCTGAAGGGTGCCTATCCATTCCGAACAAAAAAGAAGACGTACAACGTAGCTATTCCATCAGGCTGCAGTATCTATCTTCGGAGGGTGACATAATAGAAGAAAATATTGAAGGGTTTACTGCGGTAATCTTCCAACATGAGGTAGACCACCTCTACGGCATATTATTCACGGATAGACTAGAAGAACAAGCGACAATTCCATATGTACCCCTTACAGAGAAAATCGAATTTTCCATTGTCCCCAAAACGATAATGCCTTGATCGGGCTTCCAATTGTCGATTACTAATCAAGATACCTGTAAATGGGTAATTTTGCAGGTAGGTGGTGGAGTATTATGAAATTTCTATAATTTAGATAGGAATATCACTTTGGTACATTATAGATTTTAGATTCGCATGTATATCCGTTTACTCTTGTTACTTCTCATAGTTAGTTGGTTGCCGGTTCGATCCCAGCAGATTCTGTCTCAGATGGATGAAAAGAAATTCCTAGACAGTCTCCAGCACGTCATCAAAACTACACCTTCAGATAGTATCAAAGCCAACACTTATTTTTTCATTTCGGACTACTGGCGTTTTAAGGATACAACTAAAAGTAGAGAAGCCCTTAATAAAGGCAGAGCGCTCGTCTTCTCTGAGGATTCTCCACCTTCTGGACAGGCGTATCTGAAAGGGTTATATCATTTTTATTTAGGTCAGCATTATTTTAATTGGAATAAACCTTTAGCAGCAAAAGCCTATCAAGAAGCAGAACAAATAATACGTCCGTACAATCATTCAGGTGCTCTTTTGGTACGAGCCGCCTCTTGGTACAACTATGCGCTAATGGTCAGGGCAGAAAAAGGGGACAATTTTGTCACGGACATCTTGCTAAATAAGTCTATCCCCCTAGCTGATAAAACGGATAACTTGGAGAAAAGAGCTCATTATTATTCGCAGTTAGGTGCATTGTTGATGTATAGCCAGCAATTTGAAAAATCTGAGGGGTATAATAAAAAAGCAATAGAGTTATTGGAAAAGGCAAAACCCAATTCACCAACCCTTTTCCTCTCCTACCTCACCGCAACAGATAATTATATTCAACTCAAAAATTTCAAAAAAGCTCGTCAAACGCTAGATAAAGCCGAAGATCTCTTAAAACTTTATCCCGAATCGGTAAATGCATCGTACTATTACTACCAAAGAGGCACCTATGACCTGTATACCAAAGACTTTTCAGGTGCAATAAAAACGCTGGATAAAGGAATTGAAAGCACCAAGCATAATAATCAATTCCATATGCAACAGATGATGCAGTTTCGAAAATATGAAGTACTAGTAGAGCTAGGCAAATATCTAGAGGCAAAAAAAATCCTGACAGCGTTAAGTAATCCTGAGAACAGCATCCTGCAAGATCTAAACTCCAAAAAAGAAATTTATGGTCAGATGGTGAAAATCCATGAATTGACCAATAACATTCCCGAGGCACATTTTTGGTCAAAAAAATACAATACACTCGCTGACAGCCTACACAAAAATGAAACAGATGTCAAAATCAGCGACCTTGAAGCAAAGTACAACACTGCAGAAAAGGAGAAGCAAATCACAAAACTTGAAGCTGCGAAAAGGGAGGCAGACCTGGACACAAAAAACACAAAACTAACCGCTTGGTCTTTGGCGATTATGAGTATCTTACTTTTGGCTGTGGCCATTATCTCCTATCTGTATTATCGAAACAACAGAAAACTGCTACAGGAACAAAATCAAAATCATATTCAACAATTAAAAGAGATTGAACAGACCGAAAAGATAAAGTACAGTAAGGCATTAATGGCTGGCGAAGAGACCGAACGAAAACGCTTAGCTCAAGACTTACACGATGGCTTAGGTGGTACCTTGGTCGGTCTAAAAATGAATCTTTCGGGCAAAATCGAAGAAAGTGGAGCGCAGGTGTTGGCTACGGATTTGAATCCTATTATCAAACAATTGGACCACTCGGTCTCCGAGTTAAGACGTATTGCTCATAATATGATGCCTATAAATTTAATTAAATTTGGGCTCGAAACGGCCATTCGTGACCTCTGTGAATCGATGATTAGCGAACATCTGCAGATTTCATTTCAGGCATATGACATTCAGAAACACATCCCCGAACAGACGCAGCTCAACATCTATCGAATCATACAAGAGTTATTGACCAATTCGCGCAAACATGGGGGGGCGTCAGAAGTATTGCTACAATGCAGCCAAGAGGAACACACTTTTCTGATTACAATGGAAGACAATGGGAGAGGCTTTGATACATCGACACTGGAATCGGGAAATGGAATGGGGTTCCACAATATTCGGAATCGCGTGGGGTATCTCAATGGCCGGATTGATATCCACTCTTCCGTGGGTGAAGGTACCACCGTAAACATTGAGCTGTATGTCTAATGTTTCTATCCGCATCGCTATACTTGACGACCACCTGATTGTGCTGGAAGGTCTCAACCGCCTATTAGATGGGAGTACGACTTATAGTATAGTAGCAAGTTTCACCCTCGCCCAAGATTTGCTCGGCTTTTTAAAGCATAACAAAGTTGATATTATACTCTTAGACATTAGTCTACCCGATATCAGCGGAATAGATTTATGTCTACAGATCAAACAAACATATCCAAATATCTCAGTGATAGCGCTCAGCAATCATTCCGAAAGAAGCATTATCTTAAGAATGCTTGAGAATGGAGCAAATGGATATCTATTAAAAAACATTGACCTTCACGATTTAAAGTCAGCACTTAATGAAGCTGTAGCGGGGAGACCCGCCTTTAGTCCTAGTGTACAGGATATTATCTCACGGCCCACACTGAGTGAAACGATGTCATTCCCTAAATTGACCAAACGGGAAAAAGAAATATTACAACTCATAGCTCAGGGTAATACGACCACCGCTATTGCAGATAAGCTATTTTTAAGTCCATTAACCATAGAAACTCATCGAAAGCGAATCATGCACAAATTCCAGGCTAGAAATATGACAGCGTTGATAAAAACAGTGACGGAACACGACCTCATATAACACACATCGGCCCTGTTGACATGTTAGGGCCGATGTGTGTTATACTATTTAAATACTATCGTTCAATCAATTTGATTTCAAATAACTGGTTCCACTTTTTACCCGTTACAAATAGACGCTTTGCATTCTTATCATAAGCGATACCATTCAACTCATTATCATAGGTTTTACGCTCTGGATTGGTATACATCCCGACCAAATTTATCTGCCCTTCGACAGCTCCTGTCGTAGGATCGATGATAACGATAATTTCCTGACCGTAGACATTGGCATAAATTTTTCCATCAATGTATTCCAATTCATTCAGTTTGTCGACAGGACCCTTATCGTCATATACGCTTATGGAGCTCTCCTCTTTATATGTATCCGGATTTAAAAAATAAATCATATTCGTACCATCTGACTTAATCAACCGCTTTCCATCATTCGTGAGTCCCCACCCTTCTTTACTATTGCCGTATTCAAATGTACCAATCTGGTTAAATGTATTTTTATCAAATACGATTCCAATCTTCTCTTCCCAGGTCAACAGGATTAACTTATTGCCCCATAATGTCATCCCTTCTCCAAAAGACTTCGCATCAAGCATTGTTTTTCTAAGGACTTTACCCGACGTCAGCTCCACCTTTCGAATTGAAGAATAATTATATTGCCCCGTAGATTCATACAAGATACCATCAGCATATTCTAATCCTTGGGTAAAGGCCGACGTGTCGTGCGGGAAGGTGTTGACGATTTCAAATCCATATTGCTTTGCCGATTCGGGAACAATTATCACGTTACTATAGGCGATATCCTCTTTGCCATCGACATACACTTTGGCGGTGAGGTTTTTGGTTCCTAGACCAATTGTTTGAGAATCGACAACCAAAGTCGTGGTATCATTCTTACGACCTACAATGTTGCCGTCAACAGCATATACTACCGAATCGAGGGCTGCCGTAGGAAATTTCAATTTGAAATTAACCTGTTGCCCGATAACGATTACTTTTCCAGACTCTGGAGCAACAAATTCCAATTTTCCTTTATTTGTAAAACAACTGCAGACTAACAGCATCCCTAATGAGCAGAGGCCTAATATTTTTTTCATCCGTATTAAATTTGTTTTTTTAAGATGATGAAGCTATCCGATTTATTCAGCCTAAAGTTTGATTATTCAGCCACAATTTGCTTTTTAGTGGTATTCATGAGCGCGTGTCACTCAGTTTGAATAAATCTTGAGATTTCATCTGATTATGATTTTATATCATCTATTTTAATCTATACATGTATCCAAACTTAGAAAAAATGCTTTGTATTCCCAAACCGACACTGCACAGCTAGAAGACCTATACCACCATTTTTATGGAAAATCGGCATCAATTACTCCAAAATGCATCTTTAACTATCGTTATCTCTGCAATATCGCTCAAGTAAACAGATACTACGTCAAATCGAATATCTCCTATATGCTCACATCCTCCTAGGTATATATCAGCGGCTCGTATCAACTTACGCTGTTTGTGGATATCGACAAATTCGGAGGGTTCTCCAAAAGCTAGAGACCGCCTGGTTTTCACCTCAACAAATACTAATACAGCACCGTCATAAGCAATGATATCTACTTCCAAATGCTTATGTTTCCAATTGCGTTTGACAATCCGATATCCTTCGCGTATCAGTCTTTCTGTCGCTAACTGCTCTCCTTGTATACCATATTCAAGGTGCTTTGCCATGTCTTATTTCACGATCGTATTTCCAAGAAAATCACCAAGCAATTTCTCTGCTTCCTTAAGCTTTTGATACTTACTGATTAAGATTTCCATATCAGCCGCATCCTTTGTCACTTTCAATTCTTCCCTTATTTTGTGCATTTCGGTTTCGACCTTCCTTTTTTTGATACGGTATATCGATTGAACAACCAAATTTTTTAATTGTTCGTGCTCCAATTTGATATAAATTTTTCTTTTATCGTCATTCCAATTTGGGCTCAAGCTATAGGGACTCGCGACGCAACTAATTGCCAAATCTGCTACTTGGGAATCCTCATGTGAAAAGAACATCTTGGCCTGTGGAATTTCATAGCGTTCGGCATATTCCTTATACACTTGTATAATATAAGCACTTGGTTTGTCCTCAAACCCAACATCATCTATACTCCCCAACAGCAAAGGTGCGACTGGTATATCCCCATCTCCTTCCCATGTCGCTAGGTAATCGCCATAGTTGAGCAGTATACGCACTATTTCTCGTTCCTGTAAGATTTCAGGTGTGATCTTATCCTCGACAACGGGTGCAACACCGCCCCTTTCTTCATCCGTCATGAAGAAGTCCGGAGGAGGTCCCTCCATCTCCATCTGTGCTGCGGATTCGCTCGCTCGCTTATTCTTCTTATCTGCGTCTTTCGCTTTTTTTATCCGAATGCTGTTCAATTCGGAGAGCAATACACGTTCCTCGATATCCAATAAATCACTACATTGCCTGATGAATACCGAGACCTTAATTTCATCTGGAATCAACGCTATGCTCTCTACCACATCCCGGATTACCTCCGCCCGTTTTATGGGATCGTTCTTGGCATCTTTTAAAAGAATGTTAGTTTTGAAGAATATAAAATCTTCTTGATGATCGGCAATATATTTCTTAAAGGCATCTGATCCGTATTTTTGCACATAAGAATCAGGGTCATTCCCATCCGGAAAAAGAAGAATTTTAACATTCAACCCCTCTTCCAGCAACATGTCTGTACCCCTTAATGATGCTTTAATACCTGCTTGGTCTCCATCATAGAGAATGGTTACATTTTTTGTGAAACGAGAGATTAATTTAATCTGGCCTGTGGTCAGGGAGGTACCCGAGGATGAAACTACATTCTCCACCCCCGCTTGATGTACCGAAAGCACATCGGCATATCCTTCTACTAAATAACAGTTATCCGCATCTAAGATGGCTTTTTTGGCAAAGTTGAGTCCATACAAGACGTCTGACTTGTGATAGATTTCACTTTCAGGTGAGTTGACATATTTGGGCACGCTCTTTTCAGTCTTCAGCGTCCTCCCACCAAATCCAATAATCCTACCGGTAAGATTTTGGATCGGAAACATGACGCGACCTCTAAAACGATCATACAGACTACCATCATCTCGCTGGATCGCCAATCCTATTTCTTTTAGAAAAGACTCCTGAAATCCAGCAGCTTTGGCCGCTTCAACCAATGCTGTCCATTGGTCTGGAGAATACCCTAATTCAAATTTTTTGATGACCTCTTCCCGATATCCCCGTTCTTTGAAATAAGACAAGCCGATAGACTGTCCCATATCTGTATTCCACATATTCTCCTTGAAAAACTTCCCTGCCCACTGACTCAAGACATAGAGACTCTCTCTTTTATCCTGAGCCGCCAACTGTGCAGGCGTACGTTCCTGTTCTTCAATTTCAATATGATATTTATTGGCCAGATATCGAATGGCTTCGGGATAGGAGTATTTTTCCAACTCCATGACAAATTTCAGGGAATCACCTCCGGCTCCGCATCCGAAACATTTGTATATACCCTTGGCCACGGAAACGTGGAATGACGGTGTCTTTTCATTATGAAAAGGGCAATTGCCAATTAATGAGGTCCCTCTTTTCTTTAAATCCACAAATTCTCCAACCACCTCTTCGATACGGGCAGCGTCCAATACTTTCTCTATGGTCTCCTTTTTAATCACAGCTCTTCTTCTACTTTGGGATATTCATGTAAACCTAGAAAAAATGCTTTGCATTCACGAATCGAAAATAAAAAACAATAGGGAGTCTTCGACACCCATCTTTCCGAAATATAGACCGTGAATACGATTTGGAGATTATGCAATACTCAATTCATTTGCTTAATTTTACTTCGCATTCACGTAGATGTCAGTACAAATCGTAGCATCCAAGCCTACATTTGAATACAGACAGGAGGTGTATAACTATATTCCAATAAACATATTGTAGAGACCGTACCGACAGCAATGACTATGGTTGATATATGGAGTTTGAATAAAAAAATAGCGCGCATATGAATAAAAAAATAGAAAAGATTTGTTGTATCGGTGCGGGTTACGTGGGTGGCCCCACGATGTCCGTGATTGCCCAACAGTGCCCTGATATACAGATAACCGTTGTAGATATGAACGAAGCCCGTATTGCAGCATGGAATAATCCCAATGTAGATTTGCTCCCTATCTTCGAGCCTGGTCTTGCGGATATCGTTGCCGAAGCAAGGGGGCGCAATCTATTTTTCTCCACAGATATTGAAAAGGCTATTGACGAAGCCGATATGATTTTCATATCCGTCAATACCCCCACCAAGAATTATGGAAAGGGAAAAGGGAAAGCTGCAGATCTTAAATACATTGAGTTGTGTGCTAGACAAATTGCCGAAATTGCAACTTCGGACAAGATTGTGGTAGAAAAATCTACCTTGCCGGTACGAACTGCTGCTGCACTAAAGAATATTTTGGACAACACAGGCAATGGGGTCAATTTTCATATCCTATCCAATCCTGAGTTTCTAGCAGAGGGCACCGCCGTGCAAGATTTGCTCCACCCCGACCGTGTCCTTATCGGTGGAGAAGATGCGAATGCGATAACAGCACTTGCTGCTATTTATGAGAATTGGGTGAGCAAGGATCGCATCATCACGACCAATCTGTGGTCATCAGAACTATCCAAATTAACGGCCAATGCTTTCTTGGCGCAACGCGTGTCCTCCATCAATTCCATTTCGGAGCTTTGCGAAAAAACAGGGGCGAATGTCGATGAAGTAGCCAGAGCAATCGGTATGGATTCTCGTATAGGTTCTAAATTCTTAAAGGCTTCTGTAGGTTTCGGAGGCTCTTGTTTCCAAAAAGACATTCTGAATTTGGTATACATTGCCCGAAGTTACAATCTCCACGAAGTGGCAGACTATTGGGAGCAAGTCATTTTGATGAATGATCACCAAAAGCATCGATTCGCTGACCATATTATCCAAACACTGTACAATACCGTATCAGGCAAGAAAATAGCATGCTATGGATGGGCTTTTAAGAAGGATACAAATGATACCCGCGAATCAGCGGCAATCTATGTGGCCGACTATCTTTTGAATGAGGAAGCTGAGCTGGTCATATATGATCCAAAGGTACCCGCTGAAAAAATATATGCCGACCTAGACTATCTTCATACTCGTACTCCCGAAGAAAACCGCCGCTTGGTAACGGTCGTCACCGATCCAATGGAGGCCGTTAAACATGCCCATGCAGTCGCCATATTAACAGAATGGGATGAATTCAAGACCTATGATTGGACCTTAATCAAAGAACTGATGAAGAAGCCCGCCTTTGTATTCGACGGTCGAAAATTGTTGAATCGCGGAGTATTGGAAGGTATCGGATTCAAATATTACGCCATTGGCGAATAATACCGTCTACTATTAAACGATAAGGGGACAAGGATACATTCTTGCCCCCTTATCGTTATGTCACAATTTCCCTAGAGCTGTATTCCCACACCAAGGGAAAGCACTCTATTTTTGACCTTATTATCGACCTCACTACCATACAGGTTGGCTAAGCCTAGTCCGTAGCCCATATTTACCAGCATACCATTATCAAATTTATAATTGGCCATGAGGCTGATTCCGTAGTCCTGTCTTTTAAAATCTTTCTTGTTAAATTCGAAATCGATCGTTCCTTCGGGGTAGCGATTTCCCTGTCCCTCAAACTTTTGTTTGCCCGCAACATTAAATCCTATATAAGGCCCCACACCAAAATGCAACTGATCCTCTCCAATCAACATCTTGCCCACCAAATGGATTGGAATATCGACCACCAACAACCGGGTCTTCAACTGTCCAAAATCGGTTTCACTCTCAAAGTACTTGTCATTATACCCCTTACCACTCAACGTGACCCCAGGTTGTATCGATAAGTATTGTGCGATAGGCAGATCGACAAACCCGCCAATAAAGCCTGATACATACGTTTTGGGATTACCCCCCTCGGCAAACTGGAAGGTGGGAAAGGCAAGCCCTGCCTTAGCCCCAAACTCTACTTGAGGTTTATATTGTGCATGGGCAAGTACCGAAAAAAGGATAAAAGCAAAGAGTAGATTCAGCTGTTTCATAGTCATCATGTCTGGATACCCAAACTTAGACAAAATGTGCTACAATCGCTAGCGTCAAATCAAAAATAATGAAGAGAGAAATCTCCGCTAATGTAGTAAGACAGAGAAGCATATATAATGTTTAAGAAATATTCCCTAAAAGAGATTTCCTTTTAGGGAATATAAATTCAATACTGTTATTCTAAGATTCCCTTCACGTCAATCTCAGCCAAGTGGGCATAAAGTTCAGCCACATTATTTCGCGGCCATCCATCTTTAAACACAAACTTGACACGTTTAACAGGCTTACTCGTAGGTAAATCAAATGATTTTTTTGCTCCTTTATCTTGTATCTGCACAAGATCTTTAGCCACCAACTCATATTCTTCTGAAATTTCCGCCTTCATATACACGTCAAACGTCTTTACCCCATCATTTGACCCATTAGTCCTATTATACAGTGTAATTTGATCGACCATAATCAACTCTTCCATTGTGATTTCTACTTCAAATGGAAACACAGTTGATGGTTTTGCTGGATCCGGGTACCAATTGGTATGCCAATGATCATCTCCTGTACTCACACCATTGATAAGTTTAGTAGGAGCATACGTTGCATTATGTTCGTCAGTAGCTGATATTAACCAATTCGCCTTATCTGCTTGAGTTGTGTAACTCCTATCCAACATCACAAATGAGGTTTTCGTTGCACTCTCCCGACCAGTACCATCTTTAAATTTGACATCAAAGTCTACCTTTCCCGCTTTGAGTGCCACCGTCTCCAGTGTATCCTTCAATGCTATTGAATTCTCCACATTCATTACATGCGTTTCCCCATTTGAATTGTAAGATACAGTGGCTGTGACTGGCGTCAAAGATTCATTGTCCCAAATCAGCCGCAGTCTATTAAACTCTTTTGATAGTTCGAAGTTCTCCGCAAGATGCTCCACTAAATAGCCCTTATTCGTTGCCTTCCTTTCCACGATCTTAGAAGGGGTGCCATCTTTAGCAAAGTATTGCAATGAAAAGGCGTACTCACTGATATCGGCCATTTGAATAAAGTAATTTTTGGTAAAATCCTGTATGACCAATTCTTTTGCTTGCCCAACTTCCGTGTATTTGATGATCACCTTCTCTACTCTATCGCTCACGGTGGGCATCACCACCTTAAATTTAAAATCATAGGTACCCTCTATCTTAATATCGACAGGTCCCGCTATAATTGATTTAATCTCCCCTTCTTCCTCTGGAAGCTGTGTGGGCAATATCAATGTATTTTTCTGACATGCGACCATGCTCGTGAGCAACGCACATAACAGGGTCAAAAATTTTAGTTTTAATCTCATCTGTAAACAACTATTTGTTACTGTAAAAATTCTAATTCAAAATTTTTCAAAAAATTCTGGCCTTCCAGTCCCCAGCTATCTCTTACATTGATATTGAACCAGTACAACATCTGCATCGTAATGTCCTCGCTCTTTATCAAAATAGCTTTTTCGGGATCTACATATGGCAAATTATTACCAAAAATATTGAAGCTTGCTTTTCCAAGAATAGGCATATCAGGTTGTCCTGATACTTTATTCTTAAAGACATTTTCTTCGACTTTGTCCAAAGGCCAGTATCCTACCAAAAATTGCTTTTTGGGATGATTGTCTTCCAAACCTACACGGTTAGCATTTTGCAAAATCTCTTCGTCAGTCAAAGCTACATTCCAAATATGGACGTCAGCCATATAAAAATCCAAGTATTGATCTGAAAAGACTTCAGGTTGGAAGCCAAACGTCAAAGGACTAGTGGACAATACATTGTTGACATTCAGTGTTGCTAGCTCTCCAGATGTCGCCAACCTACCATTGATATAGAATTTGGCGGTTGGAATACCATTTACTCGCGAGAAAGTTCCCGTAATATGCGTCCAAACTTCATCCACTCCAACAGCTCCAGCACCAATCTCAATCTTAGCACTTCCATCAGCGACGAAGAATGAGACATTATTTCCAGATCTGAAAAAAGACCAGCCTGCTGTACTTCCACTTCGAGCGTTCACTTTACTTAAAAATGGCGGCCAACTGTAGGAATAGCTACCGTCCGCCTTTTTGTTGATTTTAACCTTAGCCTCTACCGTAAGCTCTCCCGTTCGAGCTATATTGTAATTAACTTCTTGCGGAGACACCGTCGTATTCCGCGCTCTCATAGCAGTCACCCCTGCGTTGTCGTAGCCATAGAAGCGAGGAGCCATGAGGGTCTCTGCTTTCAATTCTTGTTTTTGGAATTTTTTATAGTGATAGATAGCAAATGTATTACGTTCCTCCAACGAACTACCGCCGTAACTGTTTCCTAGCCCTCCATGATTAGAAGTGACAATCACCAACCATTCCTCTTTATCGTAGCTACTTCTTGACTCAAGCGCAGTCACTATTTCGCCGACGTATCCATCTACTTTTAATGTGGCATTTTTATACTCTGGGCTATCAAATGAGAATTGGGTTTGCGTACCTGCTTCCTGCACAGAGGTAAACTGCGCCACGAGTAGGTCTGCATTTGCATTTTTCAGTTCTTCGACGACGGAGCTTTTTACTTTCTCATCTGAATCGAGTGCTTGTGCCTCGTCAGCATCCATCAACAAAATATTGTTCATAGCCGATGTACGCGTGATAACCGTAGAACTCAGATAGGGATTCTGTTCCGAAATCCGAAAGAAAAGAGAAGGATAGAAATCTTCACTATCGTGTGGATGATTAGGATCGGGAGTTGGAATATACGAATCTGTCGTAATCTTATGCTTATTAGAGTTGACTCCCGTCATCATCGTCGCCCACGAGGATGGGTCAGAGGTATTCATATCTCCTAGGGAGACAAAGGAGTATTTTCCATGCTCCATTAGTTTCCCCAGATGTTCGGGAATATTATTCTCCAACTCGCTCCCGACCAATCCATCAATAGAAATAAACAGGATTTTCCGCTTCACTTGATTAGAATCCACATCTTGCTCGTATTCCTCAAACTCCGGTGCTGGGTTATTATATTTCGTACAACTTGCCAAAGCCAGTCCCACCATGAAAACAGCGAGCCAACGATTCCACTTGTATTTAGTTATTTTTCTCATTGTCATTTAGGTTAATTACAATCCATTAATCCACATCATAAAATGCCCCAATTTCACCAACAGCATGATGTGTCGACCCGTTGTGATTTGTATTTCTAAAGAAAATCTTGAAATATCGAATATTCCGTCTCGTTTTCAATCTAAATTCTTTACGAGTTGCATCATTGACCATATCGAATGAATAGCCACTTTCCAAATCAGCAGCAGTGAGGGTTGTATAAGTCAGATTATCCTCACTGACTTGGATTTCAATATCCTTAGGCCGTTGTCCCGAACTATTCTGTCTTGGGACCAAATAGAACCCTTTGACTGCTTGGCTGACATTCATATCAAAAGTGACAGTATGCGGAAGCGCAGCTGTAAGCGCTTGCCACTGCGAGTGCCAGAATGTATTAGCATTACCATCAATCATATGAATAACTTTACCGTCAGTCGTACCTTCCCCAGAAGGCTCTTCTGTACTTTTTGACAAGACTTTCCATTCTGTATTGAACAAATCCACCTTTGGGTTCATGGCACCATCACCTCCTGTATCATTCAATGGGTTGTATTCCCAAATGGCTTTTTCCATTGGTGGGTATTTTGCTGCCATTTCGCGCTTTGCGATTCCGCTCACACCGATGCCCCATGCGGCACAAAATCGGGCATAGTCTCTTCCAGTATAATCACACAAAGTCCTATAGAAAAAGTCCCGCTTGGCCTCATCCAGCCCAAATGAATATTTCACATTACGTGCCTGATTGTATAAATAGGGCATAAATTCCCATCCATCTTCTCCATTTTTGCCTACTATCTTATTAAACAATTGTAAAAAAGGCGTAATCTTAAAGAAAGGAGCATTGTCACCGTTGGCGGCTTCGTCCGTAATACTATTTTTTGAAATGGGTTGCTTGGCGTATGCGAGCGCAGCGGTGAAAGCTTCATTCAATGCTGGATGTGCATTTCCAATATTCTGGATTCCATTCCGATGTAAACCTTTGAATACAAATAAATTATTTGTAGTTTCAATTAGTCCATTCCAACTCCATGCACCAATTTGTTGATAATTGTGGCCAATCTCATGGTAGGTCCCCCAATTTTGTCCTGCGCGGATGGTGGCTAAATCGACCCACTCATTCAGCCAGCCCCTATCGTTGGTAGCTACCCATGGATTGCCAGAGTGTCCATATCCGCCAGTTAATTGGATGTCCAATACCCCTCGCTCGGGCAAAGTAGGATATTTATTTTTAAGTTCTGCTGCATTTGGTGTCAACCCCATCCAATCGTAGTAATCCTTTTCGTAGATGACATTCCACTCGGCCATCACCTCATTGATATCTGACAGCTTACCTTCATTAATAAGGCCCACTATAGCATTTCGGGGTACATTGAATACTACCCTTTTTGCCCTCAGTTCAATCCACGGCACCTCATTTTTGAGTATATCTTCCTTCCATTTACCCACATCGGTAATCCCATGTACAAAATCAGAAGCCCTTACCACTCCTGCCATTTTCAAATCAACGGGCGTATCCCTCGAAATATTGGTGCGGAGCCACAAGGTCCCTCCGTAGAGATTTTTTATATAGTTTGTCCCCGGAAACAGTTCCTTGACCGTATATATTATCGGATCCCTGCGCAAAGGCGTTTTTCCGGACAAATTGTCCATATGCACACCTATCTGAGCCGTAAGTCCAATAACTCCATCAGGAACAATAATCTTAATCAGTTCACCCGCGGGAGCGTATACACCTGTACTAAATATGGGTTGCGGCACCACACTCACCATTCGCTCAAAACTGGAGGCATATTCAAATTTGAAATCCATACGTATGGTCGTATCTCGCGTACGGTAGACATTTTCCCCAACTAGGCCTGGAAAGATCCGTGCTCGGTGATACAGACTCTTATCTGCTTCAAACATCGTCGTATCCGTCACGATATCCGAGGGAATAGAATCTCCTTGTTGGTATCCATTCTCAAAGTCATATCCATATTTTCCGCAAGAACTCAATGCTAGGAAGCCCAATATTGCGAGAAGTCCTGTTACATATTTCTTTTTCATCGTCATCATCGATTTATCTGTTCTTAATCTCTTATATCCACAAATAATGGAGCCCAACTTTTTCCATCTAACTGCCATGAAACAGGTGTATTGATTCCCATCCATTTATATATCATGAATGAAATATCTACCGAATTGGGCACTACACGGTAGAAAGCATAGGTAATTGGAGGTTTAAAATGACTCACCACATCTCCAAAACTCATCCAATTGTATGGGCCTGTAATCTTCATATCGCCAGCACGGCCTGTGACCTCTGTAAGTACGCTCTTGCCTACATCGTCATATCCCGGCCAATAACCAATCAAAGCCGAATACTTGGGATGGGTTTCGTCAACGTGTGTTATGCCGGCTAGGTCTTTTACCTCCTTACGTGTGAAGGCGGTGTTGTAAACCTGCAAATTTGCCATCAAAACATCTGGATCAGCATTATTATTTCCTAGCCATCTCCCCATTGCCAGGGGAGATGCGTTATCTAGATTGTCCGAATCAGCAGTTGCTCCTTGATTAAATACACCATCTGTAAAAGCTCTTACAGAATCTGCATCTCCAGTACGATCGACAACGATGGTCATCGAGTGCCAATTTCCATCATTAATCTGTGTCCCAAACACCTGCGAGCCGAGAGCAGAGTTAAATCCCCACGCCATCTTGCCATCCCTTACCTCACCAAACATATTCCAACCCGCCCCTGCAAAGCCTTCCACTCGCTTGGACAGGAAGATGGGATAGTTCCAATTACCTCCTGGAATATTGCTTTTTATGAACAGTGTGATAGTGAAATCTTTGTCATTTCCAAAATTAAAAGCGTTCACATCATCTAGTTTTGCATTTACTGGTGTAGCACCATAGGTAAATCGCAACGCATTTCCCCCAAATGGGATTTCCGTCGAGTTGGGTCTTGCCAATACCTTTTCGGCAAATTTAGGTGAGTAGAACATCGTAAACGTATTGCGTACGGGATCTCCATATACGGTATTGTCGATTACTGTAGTAGCTGCTTCGCCACCTTTGCTTGAGGTTATGACGACTAGCCACTCCTCTCGTTCGAATGAAGCTCTCTTTTCCATCGCTGTGATAAGTGCTTCGATCTTAGTATCGATTTCCTTAACAGCATCAGCATAGAGAGGATCCGTACTTTCGTAGCTACTTTGCTTGCCCACCTCTTCTACATCTCCAAACTGGGCAAATACAATGTCGCTCTGTCCATTTTGCAATTCTTGTATGGTATTTTGCAAAGTCAAGGCATCGTCTCCAGCGAAGCTTTTTTGATTATCCGCATCTTTGGTCAAAGCTGCCCCTAGCTCATTCGAAGAAGTAAAGGCGACAGAAGTATACCCTTTGTTCTCTGCTTTTACACGAGCAAATAGCGTCGGAAACTCCGTCAATTTAGCCAAAGACAAATCATCGGATACCACACCGTGTTTGTGCGCCTCTACCCCTGTAAGCAAGGTCGCCCAGCCCGACTCTTTGGTCATGACCGTCCGCGAGGTATCGGCTAATGCGCCGTATGTATAGAGTGATTTACGCTTTATTCTTTTGAGTGTTGGCGGCTCTAGATCCTGGACGGCTTTCCCCCGCAACCCATCAACCAATATATACAATACCTTGGTACGCCCAGCCTCCGCGGGCAAGTCTGTAGGATATTCCTTTAATATTTTCGGAAAGTCTTTGTTGCAAGATATTGTCATCAACAGACTTATTGGAATCAAAACCGCGTATGCGACACTTCGCATTTTATTTCCTATGGTTATAATTTGCTCTTTCATAATCGTCAGCCTTAATCTTTTATTTCCAATTTAACAATACCCGATATAATCTTCTTTTCCACGACTCCAATCGCTCCCCCTAATAAAATGGCAGGATGTCCAAGCGAAGAAGTAGTTTCCACGACCGTATTGACCATACCACCAAAGAGACCTATATTATTGTATTTCTGCTCTGCTGTACCATCTGCATTTAGAATCAACAAGTTCGACCGTTTAACGCCGTCATACTTATCCACGCTTCCTGACAATAAAACTTTGCCACTATTCAAGATATAACCATAATAAAAGAAACTCTCGCCTATGTCTTTCAACTTGAAGGTTGGATCTAGCGAGCCATCTTCATTTAGTACGACTACACCTTTCGCAGGTTGTCCATTGAAGGACGTAAATCGCCCAGTGATAATCATTTTTTTACGATTTTCATTGTATTGAATAGAAAATATAGCGTCATTGGCACCAGTCCCAACAGCAAAACCGGCATCGACTTTACCCGTGGCATCAATTTTCATAATACGTGGTACTGCCTTTTGATTATAGCTTGTAAAAGATCCCACTACGACAATATTGTCCCCGCTTAATTTTACAGCATCCGTTATTTCACCATTGGCACCTACGTTACTATAGTTGAAAGCAGAATCAAGTGTGCCATCAGAGGTAATGCGCATGATATGACGCGCAGGAGTCAATACTTCTCTTTTTTGATCGCGAGATGAATACCGATAATCAACACGCGTGTGATAGTGAAAACCTCCAATTGCCACTATTTTATTGTCGGCAACAGTAAATACACGCCTCACAGATCCGCCTTGGACAGTTCCACCCCCTATTCCCCCCATCGTACCGGCATTGAGTGCCGATACCGTATCCAATCCATTCTCAGGTTTATCTGTCGAGTTCAGCAGTTCCACAACTACAGAATCTATCTTGCCATCAGCATTAAGGCGCACAAGATTATTGAGGGACCTGTTGTGAAACTTAGAAAAGGAGCCCCCAACGACAAACATGTTATTTTGCCTTTTTATATCAGACACCACCCCATCAAATCCTTTTCTAAATTCAAAGCCTGTTCCTGTCTTTCCGAGGCTGTTAATAAAATGGATTCCATTTCTGAAGACTGTGCTACTTGCTTCATTCTCATAGTTCGTAAAAAAACCACCAATTAAATAACCTCCAGAATGGGAAAGTATAGTATTCACCCCTCCATTAAAGCCATTCACTACGTCAAAATTATTATCTACTGACACATTCCCTTCGATGAGCAATCTAGGTCCATAGAACAACTGGTCTTTCATCTTTATTTTGGCAGTTCCCGAACTGATTAGCTCAGGTACAATAACCTGAATAGTGGAATCACTTAGTGACTTTACCACTACAGGAACATCATTGATCGTAAAGTCAAATTGTCCCTCATATTGTTTGAGCCCTTTGACAAAATAGGTTACCTCCGCTCCAGGCTCAGCCAACTCCGGGTCTGAATAAGCCTTGGTAAATGCTACCCCCAAAGGCTCCTTCCCTCCTTCATACGGATCTTTGCCTATCTCCACTTCTTTTGTACAAGATAGCACACAAGTCACGGTGCAAATCGTAGCAAGAAAAATGGTTTTTTTAATAGAAACAATACTTCTCATAATTTACTTCGATTAATAATTAATTGGTCCGTGGACTAACTCCTGTTGCATACACCTTATCAATAAAATCACGATTGTTGAATCCAAAACCGTGTTTACTAAATTGCAGCACATGTACACTGCCGTTGTGTGGCTGAATATCAGAAGTAGCGACAGGAGCCACACCTAAACCGCTTATACTAAAACTATTCATACTCGAAATATGTAGCTGTCTATATCCCGCATACTTCACGATTTGCTTTACTCCTTCTGAATTGGTCGTGATGACATCGTTGTAAATCACTCCAACATTCATTGGTTCATCATTATAGGTCAAGTATATCTGCCCCGGAAATGCAATCATATTCAAGGTGTCCAACTGTGGAAAGTCCTTTAAAATATATTTATCCCGCATCATATACATCCCTAGGAAGTGTTTCCATACCGATGGCTTGATTTGTTCCAATTCTACGACTGTATCACGGCCATCCAGATATAAATTACGATTCAGACTTCTTAAGGTCTTACCAATAGACGCATTGGGTGGCGCAAAGAAGGTAATCTCTTCATTCTCGAGTGTGGGTTCCAGTCCTGCAATCTTTACAATTCGCACCAATGTATCAAAAAGCTCAGGTCGGGATTCCAGAAAATCCATAATCGTCCCATTAAATTTCGGATCGTGTATACCACCGTCTTGGTAATAATCCTTCTTACATGCCGACAATAGTAATATTGTCATCAGTAATGCTCCTATATATTTAAAATACCTCTTCATTATCATTAAAACTAGTTCCAGAAATTATTAAGTGTCATAAACGGATTATTGAGCAATGCATCCTTATGTATAGGCCAAGTCCACCCACCAGAATTGAAGGCTACGACGTTCATTGGCCTGGAAGTATAGTCTGAATTGACTACCTTTTTAGTCCTTACCAAGTCATAGTAAAAATGTCCCTCTCCCATCAATTCGCGCACCCGCTCCCACCATATAAAGTCCTTCAATTCCTCTCCCGTTTCTGTCTGAGCAAGCTTTGCTCCAGCTCTCCGACGTATCATATTGACTGCCTCGCGAGCTTCATCTTCACGATTCAACTCAGCCAACGCCTCTGCTCTTAGCAGTATAGGATCGGCATATCGAAAGACAATCTGATTATCATCGGGGTTGTAATCCTCCCCTTCTTCCATAAATACATTCACAAATTTCAACATCTGCATCATCCCATCGGTATTGTAGATATATTCGTCAAACCAGACTGTTTTACGTTTGTCCTGTTCACCACGAGGATACAGTGTTTCCATGAACTTTGTATCATAGTAGATATAGGAGCGGGTAGTTACTTTATTAGGTGCTCGCAGTACATAATCCGCAAATGTGGCCGATAGATGGAAAGTTTCACCAAAATTCAAGTTTTGAACGATTTCAAAAAGCCCTTCCTTAGTCCTCCCTTTAAAAATCTCCTTGGTTCGCTCTAATGGTAACAATTCATAGGCCCCCCCATTGGTCAAAATCTCACCACCCAATTCCGCTACTTTTTGGTAATACGGAGTCTTATCTTCTGTTGTAAATCCCGCAATCCACATATTCATGTGCATCATCAAGGTAATACCCGCGCCGCGCATAGCCCGTACGGCCACAATAGACGGATCATCATACGTCCAAGGTAGATTTTTATAATGCTGCTCCATATCTGCTAGCCCATTCTTCAACACTTGGATCATGTTGGTACGTGGCAAGGGCGAACTTTGGTAGGCTTCAGTATAATACGGAATATCACCATACAGGCGCACCATAAAGAAATAGGCTAAATTTCGCAAGAATACAGCCTCTGCTCGATAAGCATCACGTTGTCGATCCGATAATATGGAGCTTTCCATTTGCCCAACTTCATAATAAAGAATATTTGCCGATTGCGCCATTTTATAAAAAAGGTTCCAACGCGTAATCTTGTCAAACCCAAAATAACTGAAGTCCCCATATATGGCCGCATTAAGGTTGTTGTTCATCACATGCGAAATATAATCTCGCCCTGCTCCGGAAGTCGCTGACGTACGATTGATAGGGGCACATCTCAAATCACCGGATGCTGGGAAAAACATCATTTGCATAGTAGCATCTCTGAACGTATTGTATATGCCTTGAACATACTGATTGACATCCCGCTCCCGCTTCCAATAATTATTACCCGATAGGTCATCAATAGGAGTCAAGTTCAAAAACTCCTTCCCACAAGAAGAAATCGTAAACAGTGACGCTGTGAGAAAGATATATATGATTGTTTTAATTCCTTGGTATTTCATAAGTTGATGATTAAAATTGAACATTTAAGCCTACTGTATAGGTTCTTCTATTCGGATATCCATTTGACGAATCCCTACCCATCGAGGTAACCATCTCTGGATCCGGGCCAGAATAGCGGCTGAAGGTATAAATATTGCCCGCCGTCAGATACAATCGTAGTGACGAGATTCCCAACCGCTTGATAAATCTCTCCCGGTCAAAGTTGTAAGCCAACGTCGCTGATTGAAACTTAACGTAGGAGCCATCCTCCATAAATAAGGTCTGGTCATATCGATAAGGATCATATAATGTATATCGTGTAAAGTCAAATGGATTAGGGTAATACGCATCATCTCCAGCCATTCTCCAGATATCATATTTATCCAAGGGCACCAGTGCTCCTGGATTTTTTTCCTTTGGATCTGCACGACTGTTGTCTGGATCGGCATAATTACGGAATCGATCCGCTAACGCATTATTCATAATATCCCGCTTGATGCTGAAGAAGAAATCCGCACGAAGAGACCATTCCTTATATTTAGTAAAGGTGTTGAAACCACCCGTCAGTATCGGAAGGGAGTTACCTACATACACATAGTCATTCTCATCCAATACATAATCACCATTGATATCTGTCCAGATTGGATCCCCGGCCCTAAAGAAAGCTCCCTCTGTAACAGCATTCCCTGCACGATATTTCAATCCAGTGAGTGGATTTACAGGGACCTCATCGTCGGTTTTATATACTCCGTTATAATGCAGGAGTACATTTGTTCGGGAATTTATCCCTAGGCGAAACAATGTTGTCAGGTTCGTCACATTGGGATCAGCTTCTGAAAACTGTCTTACACCATCCGGCAAAGCCGTGACATAATCCTTATTTAAAGCGCCGTTGGCCGAGATAGTCATATCCCAATTGTCATTTTCAAACTTTGGTCGGTAATAGACCATCAACTCATGTCCCATGTTGACCATACTGGTTTCGTTGGTCTTTACACTCTCAAAAGCATTGTGATTGGCAATCTTCTTTTCACGCAAAATCTGATCGGATTGTTTGTAATAGGTTTCATAAACCATGGTTAATCGACTGTTCCAGAATCCCAATTCAATTGCTCCATTCAACTGTGTCGTTTTCTGTGGTACCAATTGGATATTGGGGACCGACTTCATGACCAACTGCGTACCGGGCTGATTATTGTAAGTACCACCACTCGTATAGCGACCATATACATCATATATAGTGCCCGAAGGTGCGATATTTTTTCCCCAACTACCTCTGATCCATCCATAGGACAGCCAATCTACATCTTGCATAAATGACTCTTCTTTAAAGTTCCACCTCGCTCCAATCGAAGGATTGTGTGACCAAGGGTTAATATTACCGGTAGCCGAAGTCCCATCGACACGATAGGTAAACTCCATAACATATCTCGAATCATAATTATAATTGGCCGCCCCCGAGTAGCTCAGCAACCGTTGCTCAGCAATGTTGTTCAACGTTCCTCCGCGGGTGATGCGCGTATTGTATCCTAGTGCTGATGTAATCTGATCACTTGGTGTGCCATTTAATCGCATAGCATCTGCTCTGAAATTATTGAATTCCATTTCGGAAAAACCATAGATTAAAATATTGTGCTTCTCTGCAAATGTCTTTGTGAAAGACAACATGTTCCGATTGTACAATTTGTCTCGACGATCATTATACGAATAGATTTCCGAGCTATTGGCGTTCAGTGCTTCCGGTAGAAAGCGATCCTTGGTTGAAAAAGTATAGTTATAACTTATGGTAGAGGTACCGATTAGTCCTTCAATAGGTTGATATTGCAGTTCCACTTGATTGACAATGTTTCCGGTTTTATTATCATCGTCCACGGATAGGGCAGCCATTGCGACATTACTAGCCGAGGAGAAAGATGGCGGTGGTAGCAGCGACGTTGTATTTGCCGCAGTCCCGACCCCAGATTGGTTAAAAGCATTGCCACTTCCCGTGCTGTTTTTTCCCAAACTCGTGTTAACATAGGCCGACATCATGAACTTTGGACTTGGCCTATATTGCATGTTCATCTGCAACGTATAGCGGTTGAAGCCTGTATTTTGAATAATTCCTTTTTCTTGGTAGAACCCACTGTTCAACTTGTAATTGAACTGTTGACTTCCTCCAGAGATGTTCACGTTTTGCGAATGGTTGATGGTGTTCCGATAAAATAGGCGTTGCCAATCAGTAGAATTATTGTAGTACACATTATTACTATCTGCCAAAAAAGGGGTATTATTGATTCGCTCCAAAGCAGCCCTATAAGTGGAGTCATACTGCAAAATCTGCATGACCCGCAATCTTCGCTCTGCAGCGCCACCAATCACATCCCTTAACGTCGGAACGGTATTTAAAAATAATTGCGAGGTGTATTGAACAATAGGTATGCTGGAGTTTCCTCTTTTGGTTTGGACCAAGATAACACCGTATGCACCTCTAGACCCATAAAGAGCCGTTGCTTGGGCATCTTTCAACACCACGACCGATTCAATGTCCTCTACCGGAATCAGCGATAAGGGACTGACACCTGGAGAGGCAGATTCAAATCCATACTCATATCCTGTATTTTCATCTAATGGAACTCCATCTATGACAAACAGCGGGGCGGTAGGTGTCAAAAATGCATTATCTCCTGAACCAGAGACGTTCAGATTAGAAACCCCTCTAATAGCCATAGAACCTCGCATTCCAGGCGTTCCATTGTTCATTTGAATATTTAGACCTGCAACCTTACCTTGTAATAAATCGGTAAAACTCGCTGCAGGTACGTCTTGGATTTCTTTACCGCTGATCACCACGGCAGATCCTGTTAAGGACTCCTTTTTACGCGCCTGATAACCAACCACTACTGCTTCTTCGAGCATCTGATCGCTTTCTTTCATGCTGACGTTGTACACGCGCTTGCCAGCCTGTACTTGTATTCTCTGCTCTTCAAATCCGATACTTTTAAATATTAGCGTTGCATTCGCCGGTACGCTAACACTAAATGCCCCCGCCGTATTGGTACTACCCAACACCTTCTTGGACGAGCCCAATAAGATGGTCACATTGGCCAATGGTTGGTTATTTCCCGTTCTGACGGTGCCCATTATCGCCTCCTGTGCCCACAAAGATTTGCTGCACAGCATGCATATGGATAGCAAAATAAGATATATATTCTTCATAATTACGATTCTTAATTGGTTCTACTTTTCGTCTTCGAATTTGGGCGTCTCATTTCCGAACCTAATTTGGATTTCCCAATGGCCTTCCTCAAAAATTGCATATTCCAATCCTATTTCAGATTCCTGTCTAAATCCTCCAAATCCTATTCTGCTGTATCTAAATGAGACATTTGCTAATTTCCCATCCTGAGTTGTATAGCGTGTCCGTTTAGAAATCAAAGGCATAGGGTAGGCCACCTGATACACCATCTTTTTATCTACCAGTTTACGATCAAAGCCGTGAACCAAATTGTCCCAATCGGTTTGGTTGAAGAGCATCGGATCGATGTAGTTGTTCAAAGAATCTACAAAACTGAAAGTCAAGCTGTTTCCGGGTGCCTTATTGTCCACATCTTTACGGAAATACACCCTGACGTTGAATATTGGATCCCGCTCGCCATAGAGATTTCGCATGCGATTTGGATACACAAATGAATTCAGTGCAACCCCTGTTATCGCATTGTAGATAGAAGGGGTATAGGGCATCTCTTTGTAGGGTTTGAGCTTCATATTACGGACATACTTACGCCCACCGTTATTTTGGATTTCGACATCAAATACATATCCAGAATCTGGAATCGTCTTCACGATATTCGAGTTACCACTGTCCCAAAAAATGATATCGCCAGAATTCTTCCCAATCTCAAGCATTGGGCGGTACTCCACTTTTCGTTTGCTTTCTATCTCAGCCAATGACTTCTCTTCGCCCGAATATTCCTTTTTCCAGATTTTTACCGGAAACTTGTCCATTAATTCAGTCGGGATCTCCCCCTTGGTCGTCCGGACATTTACCAAAGCAAATTGCAGGGGCTGCGAAGTATTGGTGCCTACATATGCCGCATTTTCATAGATATTCTTTATACCCAATATGGGATTAAATTCCTTGGTTGTATAGTCGACCTCTGAGCCCAATGAATCTCTATTTTCAGGTATATATTTTTTACAAGCCTGCAACGCGATGACCATTCCCACTATCGTAAGGATACGGCATAGATTAGTTAGATACGTGGATTTCATATTATTGCGCAAATTTTGTCGTTAATTTATTGAAGCCAAAATCATGTCCCGAGCTCAAGATGTGGATTACTCCATTTTTTGTTTTCAAGTTGACCGAAGCTGTATTTATTGATTTCCAGTAGCGTTGAAAGATGGAATTATTGACATCACTCAACTCAATTTGTTGCTGACCACCACCCACTAAACCAGAAGCATTGGTGACCTCATATTGCATATGCATCTTGTAATTGTACCTTACGCTTTCTATCGTTTGCCCTTCAACAAACGGGCTTAGATAATCCGTATCATACATGCCTTGAAATACATACCGGGAAAGAATGGAGTCGACCTCAATAAGATCCAAATCTTCTATATATAGTGGTTTTTTGTTTGCCAGTTTACGCGTGGTATTCAATGATTTGATCGCAATTTCAAAGCTCCTATTGGTGACCGCAAATAAGGTATACTGCTTACTGTCATCTTTGAGAGCTGTCCTTAATTCGGCTACACGATCGAGCGTCAGAATTAGAGAATCAAATACACCAGGTTGCGAATCCAGGTAATCGAGTATGGTACCATCAAAGGTTTTGGTCTCGTTTTTATAATCGAAATAATACTGATCCCCTTTCTGACAGGAGGCCAACCCTATCAGTAGGCAGGCTAGCCCCAGTACTTTATTTAATATCGTCATCATTCTTTAATTAGGTTAGCGTTCATTAATTCCAGTAATCATTCTGTTTGATAAGTGAATTATTTTTCAAAACTTCAGAAGCAATTGGCCAGTAAATTCCATCATTATCAATCATCTCACCAATCCGTTGGTTCACAGTTTTAATACGATTGAGACGTATTTGATCATACCATCTCCATCCTTCACCCATCAATTCTCGTCTTCTTTCCTCAAAAATGGCCGTGATTAAATCTTCTTTTGATGCTGATGTAAACGGTGTTGTGTTTCGCAAGGTCTTTACAACGTTGAGTAGACGAATGGCTTCCGTCTCTTGCTTCAATACAGCCAATATCTCGGCCCGTAATAGGGTCATTTCTTCAAGTCGGGTAAAGACCAATGCCGATCCAAATACAGCATATGAATTTCCAGTGGTATTGCCATCTCGCAGCACTTTAATCTTACTGAAGATGGGGGTCTCCCCACTATAATTGGTAAAATAGTTAGTCCGTGTTAATCCAGAAATTGTATCTATCCCGAAGCGCGTATCATTAGGTTCAGGGAAGGTTTTAGATATGGTATCCTTGGGTATAAAGATTGCCGGATTTTTTTTAGATACAAGAGGTGCTGCCAAAGTCAATTCCTCAATATGCCCTGTCGCCGTAGCTTCACTAAGGTAGTAAGGTGAGCCCACTGCTAATATTTGTCCACCTACGTATTCTGTTGAAAAAATCCCGGTCCGTCCCGTCAGGGTGCCAATTGAGGAATACGACACCGCAATACGATCGTACGTATCCAAGACAAACTTTGAATATGCATCCGCTTGGATGTAGCGTTGCTGCCACGCTGCCATATGGGATAGAATCGCATAAGCTGTTACTTTGTTAAACAATACCCCTCTCCACACAGAAGATCCTGCACCATAATAGCTTTCCGTCAAAAAACCATACCCATAAGGCAAGTCCTCTACCGCCTTCAACAATTCTTCTTCAGCAAAAGCCAACACCGTCTCTTTATCGTTTTTTGGTCGCTCCAAAAATTCGCCATCATCAAATGATTTGCGCAACAATGGTACATCTCCCCAGATTCTAACCATATAGAAATAGGTAAAAGCTCGAATCGTTCTGGCTTGAGCAATGTCCCACTTCAGATTGATTTCCGTATATCGCTTATCCTTTTCAAAAACTTCATGCGCACGTTCGATAAATAAGGAAGCCGCATTGATTACCGCATAAAATCGTCTCCAATTCGTCAGTGATTTGATAACAGGATATGAGGCCTTCAAATCATGATCATGTATCGCATCTAGATCGGCTCTATTAAAAGACTCAAAATCTCCTTCTCGCATCTCACCATACACCCAATGTGCGTTGTTGTCAAACATCGCAGCTCTCATCAGACCGTATATACCCATTAATCCTGCTTTAGTATCAGAAATACTTTTCCATTGCAATTCCTCAGATGCCACATCCGAAGCGACTACATCCAATTGTTTATCACAGGAGGTGATTGGCAGCAGAAGGACAGCTGCGGACAATGCTATAGCTACTTTTATATATTTTTTCATGATGTATTCTGCTTAAATGTTATAGATCCAATTTTATTCCCAATGTGTATGTCGGTGCTAAGGGTTGGCCGTATCCGGTATAATACCCGTTAAATTCGACCAACTCAGGATCGAGACCTGAGAATCCTGTCCACGTGTGCAAGTTGGTGCCAGAGACATATACATATGCCCTTCTTAGTGTTTTGAGACGCTCCTTTAGCCCCCCTAGAGCAGATAAATCGTATCCTATGCTTAGCGAACGTAGTTTTAGGAAAGAAGCATTCTCTAGGAATAAATCCTGATCAACACGATACGGTACTACGCTACTCCATGGATTATAAATTGGGTACTTTTCAATATCGATATCCTGTTGCCAATGGAAAATCTCTCTTACGGACTGGATGCTATTGTTACTCTCATTGTTAATAAAATCGTATCGAGTAGAAGCACGTTGATTTAATAATTTGTGCCCAGCGGCAAAATATAGTTGCACCCCCAAATCAAATCCCTTATAAGAAATTTGATTGGCCCAACCACCAAATACTTTTGGAGTGGCTTGCCCCTTCATCACTTTATCTTGCTCATCGACGTTGAAGTCACCATTACTATCCTTCCAAATAGGATCTCCAGCATTCAGGTAGATTCCGTCGAATGCTAATTTACGTCCCGATTGATTCACCGGAATATCCGATTCCCGTTCATAAATCCCCTCATTCTCATACAACCAAAATTGATCGATGGGCGCACCCACTTTTAATTTACGATCACCAATGACTAATTCGTCAAGGCCACGTGGCAAAGCAGTAAGGCGGTTTTTATTGAATGAGGCATTCACAGATGTTTTCCATTGAACTCCATTTGGGTTCTGTAGGATTGTAGCCCCCAACGTCAACTCTACCCCTCTGTTTTGCACGGTCATCCCGTTCACATGTTGGCTTTTGTAGCCATATTCATTCGGAACTGGAATTTCTACAATTTGATTTTTATCCGATTTGTTATACAAAGCCAGCGTTGCAAAAGCTCTATCCTGCCACCACGTAGCATCCATCGATAAGTTCATCTGATCCGAGTATGGCCAGTCGATATCGTATCCTATCCACCCAGAGTTATAGGGTCTAGAAATCCCTGCAAAACCATTAAATGACACCAGTCCAGGTTCTGTGCTCCATCCCATATTGGTCGAATACTGCGGTCCTGTTGCATAGCGAGCACCCGATATTGGCCGAGCGATACGTCCAGCCCCCAAATTAAGTTTCAGACTTGAGAATGGGCTTTCTCCCGACAAAAGGTGTTCTTTCAAATTCCACGACACATTGGCTGCAGGCGTGAACAACCATCTGCTGTCGGGTTGTACCGTCGAAGCTCCATCGAACCTGATCAATGCCTCGGCCTCCAAAATATTTGCATAGCTGTACTTTGCTCGACCATAGAACGACTGCATTCTGAATTGGTCCTTATTATTCCAACGATATACGTTCAATCCGCCTTTCGGCAGTAGATAGTCACTCTCAGCAGCATTCCCATTCACGACATTGATTTTCACAAAATCATTCGGTCCATCATATGCTCGTGCATAGTTGTATCGATAGAGATCCATTACATAGTCGCTCCCCAGATGGAGATTGAGTTGACTCTTCGGATTGACTTTCAGGCTATAGTTTAGGTAGTTACTAAACACCAATCGCTGTGAATAACCAAAAAAGTTAGATACAAAATTGCTTCCCTCCATTAAGGTTGATGGCCAGAATACGTCTCGAATACCTTCTGTATAATCGATAGCCAATCTACTTTCATAAGAAAGGTCTTTGATAATTTTGAATTTAAAGTTTATAAAACCATTTACGGCATTCATGATATTATCATCTAAGGATCCGTTGAATTGATCTAAATAATAAGCATATGTATGACGATTAGGCGACAAGGGGGTGGACAAGTCCGGCAGGTATGCCGTCTCGGCATAACGATCTCTCAAGTTCTTATTACGCTGACGTTCAGATCGATTGGCGTTGATTAATGCTGATACGGTAAACCACTCAAATGGAGCCATATTGACACTGAATAAGGCTGTATATCCTTTGAATTTGGTATTATCTGCATTTCCTGCATTGCTCTTGTGTCCGCCATGAAAACTAAAATTAGCGCGATCCGATCCTCCCGTTAGACTCATATCTACAGCATATAGAGGATTATTCTTATAATAAAGATCAGACCAGTCCGCAGGACCATAATAGTTCATATTGGTAGAATCACTCAAATATCCTGGATAGCGCAATCGATCGTTCAAGTCTCCATACTTTGCATAGAAGGGTTGACGAAACATATTCTCGTACTCCGCATTGATAGGCGTTACAGCTGTCTTCTGGGTAAATCCATAGTAACTGTTGATTGCAATTTCCCTCGGGCCCGATTTGCCTGACTTTGTTATGATCCAAATAGCTCCATTGGCCGCCAATGGCCCCAATTCGGCGAGTTTGACGGGATCTCTTATGACCTCAATCGATTTGATGGCATTCATATCCACTCGGGTAAACAAATCTGTCTCTGTACCAATTTTATTGAATTGATAACGT
This sequence comes from Sphingobacteriaceae bacterium DW12, assembly GCA_000783305.1. GTDB lineage: Bacteria > Bacteroidota > Bacteroidia > Sphingobacteriales > Sphingobacteriaceae > Sphingobacterium. Next base: position 272,372 of record JROE01000004.1, read on the forward strand.
TGGATATCAAATGCAAAACTGCTTTCTTGCGCCAAAGGCACACCATTGACATAGATGGTCGGTTGTACAGCATTTACATTTCGATTTGCCAACAAAGGGCTTGATAATCCCCGCCATACGATATTCTTTAAGCTTCCAGGCTCACCTGAAGGTTCTTGGACGTACAATCCAGAAACCGCTCCCTTTACAAACTGGGCAACACTGATGTATGGATTTTTATTCATCAACTCGATATCCACAGAGTCAGGCGAATTTCGACGTGCTGTCACCACATTCAGAATCCTTTTAAGGCTGTCCGTGACCTCCTGACTTAGCTCATCTTCCGTCGTGTCAGCGATTCCGTACATGTAGTCTTTTACCCAAGACGCATGCGTTTTCCCAAAGGAAAAGCTGCTTAAAAGGCAACACGAGCAAATACAAATAAGAGTGTATACGTTTCTCATCATAATTTATAGTTGATCTATAGGTTAGTATAGTCTTGTTAATAATTTCCAGTTAGTAATGGAGATTCTTAATCTCTAAAAGCTTATTTTTTCTGGCTTTCATCGCCTGACCGTCACTTCTACCGATGTAAGCATTAGTGCGTATCTCATATTGGGACCAGTAGTAATCATGGCCGTCGAAAAACCACAGCACGATTTAGGTCTACCCCACGAGCGGTTTTGGACAGATTATTGCATGGATTTTTTCAATCACACTAAAAATTTGTTTGGATTTCATGGGAACCATACCCTCTCCAATCCTTGAACATCTATAGGAAAAAATAAAGCTGCCGATACAAAAAATCGCAATAGTAAGCACACTTGTCTATTCATCATATTTAGTCGATTTAGTTAGTATACTAGGTGTTAATAATTGAATCAATTATAGAGATATAAAATCGACAATATCGGAGGACTATTCAACGAAAACGATTGCGTAACAGGCGAAACCGGTTTCGTTGAAATTAAGAGAGCATGTCTATGAAAAGTATACTTTTAAGTATCAACAACCTAATATGAATATGCTATGAAAAAGTTGAGAATAAAAGATATTGCTGTAGCGCTAAATATATCAAAATCAACGGTTTCCAAAGCTCTATCTGATAGTTACGAAATAAGTGAGGAAACGATTAAGCGGGTAAAAGATTACGCAAATAAAAATGGTTACACATACAACTATACAGCACAAAATCTGACCAAAGGGAAGAGTAATTTGATCGGTGTGGTCGTTTCCAATATAAGCAACACTTTCTTTGCCGAGATTCTAGAAGGTATATTGGAGACTTTACGATTTTCGTCCTATAGTATGGTCGTACTCGAGAGCTTTGACAATGTCGAAAAAGAATTAGAATGCATTGATATCTTGCATAGACGTGGGGTAGACGGTATCATTATTTCGCCAATTAATCATCCCGCTATCATTGGTAACCTCGAGCATATCAAAAATATAGGATGTCGTATAATTGTCCTAGATCGCATTCATAATAGTCTAGATACGTTTAAAATCGGAGTCGACAATTTCAAGACCGGTTTTGAGGGGACGACGCTACTTTTAAACCAAGGCTGCCAGAAAATCCTCCTTATTACGGATGTCACGCTAGGTGCTACCGAAGTCAGGTTGGCAGGATACAAAAAAGCACTTTTAGCCAAAGGAATTGATTTTGATTCCAACTATCTCCTTCAATGTGATCAGCAAGACTCCCAACTTATCGAAAAAATCATTTTGTCAAGATTGACATTTCTAGTCGAGAAAAATCTGATGCCAGACGGAATATTTACAGCGACCAATATGATGTCCAACATGATTGTGGGAATCCTTCAAAAACCCGAATTCACCGACTTTCGCGATATGCACCTGATGGGGTACACAAATAATCCATATGTAGGCTCGTTTGGAATGCCGATGTCGGTCATCCGACAACCAACCCGTAAGATGGGCCAATTGGGATCAGCACATCTCTTGGAGCTTTTAAAACGAAAGCATTCGCCCCATGAAGAGTATGAGACGATTATCTTAGATTGTGAGATAGTTCGATAGTAATCCTTCCCACAGGCTCCATTATGATAGTGTCATGTACCTTCAGTAGACCTACTACCGATGGAATTAAGGCTTACAAAAAAGTGACGAGGTAGGTGCTGCAAATAAAAAAGCAGATGTAATACACCTGCTTTCCCTTAATAAATATATTTTCCCTGATATTATATCCGGTTTTTGTCCTTTCCAAAGATTAGATTTTTAAGACGTTTACGCAAGGAGACCTCTCCCGTATCTCCATAACCATAACCGTATCCGTAGCCATAGCCATACCCCCTTGCAAAGTCCACATCATTTATCACCACCGCCATATTCTTAAGCTTCTCTTGTTCATATAATTCTTTCGGTACGTTCAACATACGTTTGTCTAGATAATTAGCTCTAGCAACGTACACCGTAAGGTCGGCACTATCTGATATCAACAAGGTATCCGTCACCAGGCTGACGGGTGCGGTGTCCACCAGCACATAGTCATAGTGTGCCCTGCTCCATTTGATTACATCTTCAAAATGGCCGTTCATCAATAGCTCGGCAGGATTAGGCGCCACATAGCCAGAATATATCACGTCAAAATCATACGACCCCGGCTTCTTGATGACGATATTCTCGATTGGCATATCCGGATTGACCAAGAACTGGGTAATGCCGATATTCGTGTGTTGCAAGTGGGAAAGACCTAAATAGTCCAGTACCTTCGGGCTACGGATGTCCGCACCGATTAAGAGTACGCTTTTACCCGACATGGCCAATATCCGAGACAAGTTGGTCGTTACAAAGGATTTTCCCTCACCGGAGGTAGTCGAGGTCACGAAGATGACAGACGACTTGTCTTTCCGATTGCCCAGCATAAACGAGATATTGGTCCGCAAAATACGGAAAGCTTCCGCTAAAGAGCTTCTATCATTATCCTTGATAATGGGGTCATCAGATTGCGGAATCTCACCCAATATCGGCACGTTGAATTTCTCTTCAATATCTTTTCTTGAATGCAACTTATTATCCAGTAAAAATTTGATGTACAGCGCACCAAAAGGAATCAAAAAGCCCAAAATCAGTGCTCCCAATAGAATAATGCTCTTTTTTGGAGAAACTGGAATATCCGAGCCATAGGCACTGTCTATTATTTTAAGATTTGCAGGCGTAGCCGAGGCCTTTATTTCGTTTTCCTCCCTTTTCTGTAATAAGAACAGGTATAATGTTTCGACAATCTGCTGCTGCCTAGAGATGTCCTTAAAGCCCCGTTCTTGGTTCGGCAACTGTCCTAATCTTCCTTGTAGCGTGCTCCTCTGTCCTTCTAAAGAAGATACATTGGATTGCAACACCTGTCTATAGTTCTGTAAGGATATCTGCAAAGACCTATTGATTTCCTGAATATTTTTGGTCAGGTTTTGTACCACTGGATTATCAGGCGTCGCAGATTTCAGGAGATCGTCCCGTTCGAGTACCAATTCATTATAGCTCTTCACGGCATTCTGTATGGAGATATCTTGTAATCCGATGTTAGACGGCAGCAATTGACTATTCTCGCCCTGCGTGGCATCCTTCATCATATCCGCCAGCTGCAATTGCGTTTTATATTCCAAGAGCTTCTTTTCATTTTCAGACGCATTCTGCATATACAGCTGTGCTTCAGTCCCCATGTCCACCAGATTGTTATTGTCCTTATAGTCCGCGACCTTCTTGTCTGCCGATGCTAGATCTTGCGCAATGAGATCTAATCTGGAACTGATGAACGTAGAAGTAGCCTTCGTGATACGGCTCCTATCATCTGTGACATCTTGATTATACCGATCGATGAGACTATTCAAGATAAGCTCGGCTTTCGGTCTATTGGCATGATTCAGTGAAAAGTTGACAATATATGACTGTTTTTCTTTATTGGGGGTGACCTGTACACCCAATAGCAAATCGTCAACGGCTTTTGCTACGGGCAGTGCTGTAATAAGCAGCTCGCCTTCCAGCTTCTTCCCGCCCTGCGGTACGAGCATTATAGGTCCTACCGGTGATTCGATACGCTTACCCAGTCCGATATTTTTTAAGGTCCGTTCATCATCGACCAAGTTGTAGCTATTACCGCTTGCTTTGATGGTAAAGATATAGACCGTCGAGTCTTGTTTGGGATTATTGGATTCCAAAAACACCAATTTAAGGGGTGATTCCCCTTCCAATAGTTCCGACGACTTTACATTCCCTTTGCTATAATATTGGATATTCAGTCGATTATCCTCCACCACCTTACGCATGATCCTACGTGATTTGATGACGTCTATTTGATCGGATACAAATGCCGGAGTAGTCCCGCCACCGGTCAACGACGTCGCCAACTCGCCCAATCCAGCGAGCTCGCCACTAGCCTGTTTTTCGTCCTGGAGCAATACTTTAGCCGTAATGTTGTACACCCGCTCAGCATACCTCAGGTATAAAAATGCACCGATCAGACAAACGATGACCGACAGGACAAACCACTTCCAATAAAAGACATACTGTTCAAAGAGCTGTTTCAGATTTATTTCCTGATCTTGGCTATCAGGTTGTATATTGGGCGTATTATTCATAGAATGCGAAAGAAAAATTTAACGGACAAGAACCGAGATAATCGTGATAATGATACCGGCTACCGAGATAAAAACAGTACTGTTCTGCGTATATTTAGAGGATTGCACCCGTGCACCATTTGGCTGTACATAGATGACATCATTTTGTGCCAGATAGTAGACCGGTGAGTTTAAGGCATCCCGCTTCGTGAGGTCTACTCGATATTCACTTTTTTGTCCGTTTTGCTCGCGTACGACCATCACATTCTGCCGCACACCGTTTATGGTCAAGTCGCCTGCCATTCCTAATGCTTCCAAGATTGTTATGCGATCGTTTTCGACGGTAAATGTACCTGGACGCGCCACTTCCCCCAATACCGTCACCCTAAAGTTACGGATATTGATATTTACCCCTGGGTCCACGATATACTGTCCCACTCGCGTTCGCAAATCATTGATGGCTTGGGTACGGGTGAGTCCCGCTAGCTTGACCTTGCCCAATTTCGGAAAGTCTATATATCCATCATTATCGATGGTATAGGTCGGGAGAAAGGGATTGGTATTAGTCAAAGATCCTACTTGATAACTATTCACGGCATTAAAGGGTTGGGTTGCTCGGATATCATCCGCAGTAATCGATATGGTCAAGATATCTCCCGCTTGCAATTTTGGCGCATTCAGCTCATAGGAGGTATTCAACGCGGTAGAGTCCGGTTGAAAATATATCAAATCTTTCCGGTTGGCACACGATGAAAAAAAATACATCCAAGATAGCGCGATACACAGTAAGACAATCCCTTTGGGTAGTTTTTTGCTCATAAATTTGTTATTCATTTTTACATTAATCCTCCTTCATCGAAGATTTTCCTTTCGTTACAAGAATCGGTCCAAGTCCAATCAGCAACTAGGCCTATCCGCAAAAATACATTTTTTAGCCTATCAGCGGTAGTAAAAGTTAAAGATAATAACTTAAACCCACTTTTATTCTACTTCTTTCCCCTTTCACAGGGGGGCTCCCCCAGCCTACAGCTCTTCCACTATTCTATAATTAAATATCCTCCGAAAGGCTACAAGCCTCTATTCTGTTGTTGAAAATGACTGTTGATTGTCTAAGATTTCGTAGACCGAATTCTTGGAGACAAATTCGGGCACCACTTTTTTCAGCATCCGCACCAGTTCGATGGGATTGACCTCCTGCCGATCCACTTGCATAATTGCCGTGCAGAGTTTATCCAATATCATCCTTCTGGTGGGTATATCTTCCCGATTGACATTCGCGATCATAATCTTGGGATGATGGGTTTTAATCGTATTTTCATTGTCAGCGAGCAATTCCTCATAAATTTTTTCTCCCGGACGTAGGCCCGTAATCTGGATATCCATGTCTTCTGGATATCGATATCCTTTCAATCGGATCATCCGCTTTGCCAACTCCATGATTTTGACTGATTTGCCCATATCGAAGACAAATATTTCTCCACCTTTGCCCATGACACCGGCCTCCTGTACCAGTTGACAGGCTTCCGGTATGGTCATAAAATAGCGCGTAATATCCGGGTGTGTCAGCGTCAATGGCCCTCCAGCCTCCATTTGTCGTTCAAACAACGGTATTACCGATCCATTGGAGCCCAGTACATTCCCAAATCGGGTGATGATAAAATTGGTGTCCGACATGTCATTACAGCTGTTGACATAGATTTCGGCAGCTCGTTTCGTCGCCCCCATTACATTTGTAGGATTTACCGCTTTATCTGTTGACACCATGACAAATTTTGTAGCCTTATACTTCATGGCAAGATCCGCCACCGTTTGGGTACCGACCACATTAGTCAAGATGGCCTCATAGGGATTATGCTCCATCAGGGGTACATGCTTATATGCTGCTGCATGAAAGACCAGCTGGGGTTTAAACTGATCGAATATGCTTTCCATGAACTTTTTATCACGTACGTTGCCCACGACAAAATGTACCTTGCTTATATCCACAGCCTTCAATGTCTGCTGCAAGTCATACAATGCGGATTCGGCTTGGTCCAACAAAATCAATGATTGATAACGCTGTCTAGCAATCTGTCGGGCCAATTCCGACCCTATAGATCCTGCTGCTCCTGTCACCAAGATTACTTTTCCTTTCATTTCACGCTGCACTGCTGGATTATCCAATTTGATGGTTTCTCGCCCCAATAAATCCTCGATTTTCAATGCCCGAATCTGTCGCTGCCCACCGGCATTCAACAATGTACTGGCGGGCGGCATGATCTTGATCTCCAACCCCAGGTTTTCAAATACTTCAGAAACGTGCTGCAACCGTTCCGGATCGTTGTTCTCTACTGCAATAATGACCTGCTCAATATGATGTTCATCGACAAACTGTTGGTCGATAGCCTCCAAACAATATATTTTGAGCCCCCCGATCCGTTTACCGATGCGCGAGGGCTTATCTTCGACATAGGATACTACCGAGTATTTGACCCGAACATCGTCCCGAAGTAGGGACAAGGCCATAAGTCCTGGCCGCGAAGCCCCAAAAATCAATACCGCTACCTGCTTACGCTTACGGAAGAAAAACGCCTCATACAGCGTCCTGTAAAATATCCGGGCCGCTACCAAGGACACCATCGTGAAGAAAGCATGCATAAACAGGAGTGCATATGACATCCGCAGATAATCACCCGCTACTGTACCTTTTTCAAAAAGCGCACGTGTCACTGCCGTAATCACCATTAATATCACCATGGCCGTCCATACAACTTTGAATACTCGAACAGCGTCGCGTATCCCCGTCTGCCTCACGATGCCTTTATACGTACCGTACCATATAAAACAGAGAAAATACACCGTCAAAATCAAAGGGGCCTTTTTGAACATCATTTCCAGCTCGAAGCTTCCCCTAAAACTGTTAATAGCAAAATGAGAAAAGAGATAGCATCCACATACGATACAAACATCAATCAGCAACACCACCCATCGTGGATTATCTCGTCTCAATCTTCTTTTTAAACCAGCAAAATTCAACATTTCGATTCTCTTCTATAGCTTAGTATGATAATCGCATCTGTACAAGTATTATTCCAAAAATGAAACGTCATCCTAAAAATAATTCTGGAAAACTATTTGCTATATAAAAAACTATTCGTAAGACGTCTTGTTTTACATACAGATATTGTATTGTATAATTCGGCAAGAGACAACATACTTTTTGACTATTAAACAGGATTTTGGGATAGGTTTTACCAAAGAAACGGAAACAATAAGGATTGTATTAATTTTTTTACCTTATAATGAAACATAAATTATATGTCACCACTAAGTATCAAGTATTTGATTTATATTTGTAGTGTCCAATATTTATAAATAACAAATAATATTGTAGCATATGTTAACAAATAGCCGTTACGTAATATAACTGTACAACATTTTTAAAAACGAGCATGAATCTACTGTCCAAGCTATTCCGTAAAAAAAAGACACTGCACCATCATGATGCCTTAGCATTCTTAGGCATTGACATGCACAACCATCTTCTCCCAGCAATTGATGATGGCAGCAAATCTATTGAGCAATCTATCCAACTTATCGAAGGCCTACAAGAGCTTGGGCTGCATAAATTTATCTGTACGCCCCATATTATGGATGGCGTATATCCCAATACCAAGCAAACGATTGAAGACGCTTACAAAAAATTGAAGGCAACACTCACGTCACGAGAATCAAAGGTACAGCTGCACTATGCTGCAGAGCACATGATTGATCAAGGCTTGGATTTACTGGTCGCAGAGAATAGGCTTTGTGTCATGCCCAATGATTATGTGTTAATAGAGATGTCCTATTTAGCCGAATCCAAATCTCTATTTAGGACAATTATGGATATTCAATCCATGGGATACAAACCTATTTTGGCACATCCTGAACGCTATAACTATTATCAGCAAAACTTTAAGATATTCAAGCAGATCAAGGATGCGGGTTGTGCGCTCCAACTCAACATACTATCCGTCTCCAGGTACTATGGAAGCAATGTGAAGACGACCGCTTTGACCTTAATCAAATCTGGTTTATATGATTTTGTCGGTACCGACATCCATCATGAGAAGCACCTTGCGGCCATCAAAGAGGTTGCGGCTAGATATCCACTTCAAGATTTATTAAAAACCTGTGTTATTCGTAATCACGAGTTATTAACCAATAGCAATCCGAGCAAAGAATTCATTGCGGTCGGTTAACCAACAATCGTATCCATATAAAAATGGAGGTTCTCGAAATTGTATAATCTCCATTTCTCTATACACAGGAGTCCAGTCCTAGCCTCTTTAGTCAAATCGCTTGATATTCATCTTCTTACTCTTCACTTCCAAATTGAACGCAGGCAGGGTAGTTATTTTACCAGATGCTACTGTAAACTCCAATTTAGGATTGCTGCAGATTACATCCTCAGGTAGCGAGCTTACATGAAGTGTGATGGTGTATACACCTGTGGGTAGAAAATAGGAAAAATTACCAAAGTTATCCGTGACTACATTACGCTTGAAATCTTCTTTTTGGATAATTGCCGTGATTCCCGCATATTTCAACTGTATGTCCTTAGCAATGCTCCCGTTGTAACTATAGGCTACTTTTCCAGTCACACTTCCAGATTGTTGCATCGGTATCATCCGCATATTCTTACGTTGATTCACCACCGTTTTTTGCGCATCAAAAAACCATTCCTTTAACGTGCCCCCATCCAAATTATACTCCCCATAGGGCATGGCCGAAAAGATTACTTGTCCATTATTGTCACTGATAAATACAATATCGTTAACGCTCGCCAACACCCCTGAGGCAAATTTCTCTCCTTCATCCTTTCTACCATTTCCATTGTCGTCATAAAAATACTGAAGTATCAACTTCCCTTTTTTATCGGGAGAGATTGCCTTATTCTTAAAATTGATTCGTACACCCAACTCCGCTTGCTTGAGTACCCGCCCACTATAACCCATGAAACTATACTGATATACAGAAGTATTCGCATATATTTCCAGTTTTTTAAAAGCTTTGTAATTTACATTGGCATATCCAGATGGGGCAGTATTGAATCCAAAGTCCTTATAATAATTAATTCCGAGATTAGTGGATAGTCTTCCATCAAAAAAGCTTTTATAGTAATTGGCGTTGATTTGTACTCTTCTAAAATTTATATGCTGAAGTTGCGCATTACTATATTCAGAGAGGTAGTAAGCCCCATACTGATACGACCCTTGGACTGATAGGCTTTTAAATCGATAAGAGGCTGCTGCTTTTCCTTGAAACTTCGGCTTTTCAGTATTTGGATAATAGACCAGTCCATTTTCCAGCAGCAGACTCGCCGAATGATGTCGATTAGATGACCAGATGGTAAACTCCTCCAGTGCGCGCAGCGATTTCAACATTGCAGCAAGAGGCATTGATGGGTTTTCGACATTGTACAACATATTGGTCTTCTCCAATTGGCCAATTACGCCAACCGTAGTCGATATAGCCCCTATATTGGGCAATTGGCCAGCAACCTGTCCCTGCATTTGTGTATTGACCATGTCCAATTCCAGCACATGCGACTTAGGCTTGTAATGATTGATATAAAAGTTGGTCCACCAACTGCGCTGTGCATTTATTTTTCGATACAGTTGCTGATTAACAGCTATCATGCCCCTTCTATTTCCTGGAAAATAGGGGCTGCTATAAAAATAATTACCGTTCCATTTCCATTTCTCCCAATCCCCTTGACCACTTACCTCTAGTGCAACTGACGGTTGCAACGCGTTTCGATTGTCATAGCGACTTGCTCCTCCCCACAATTTGGCGTCATATCGAATATGGCTTCCCACAAATGCCTTATAGGATGTACCTGCTATATGATGCTTCGCCGCTTCAAAAGGATCGTCTTTAAAGATATACTGTAAAGCAGCCCCCCGTTGACTATTGTTGGCTCCTATACGCCCCTCCGCAAAAACAGTATATCCATTTTTAAAAAGAGGTGTTGCGCTGAAAAGATTGAATTCATTATCCACCACACCCACGCTCCATGTATGACTACCGCTATCATCTGTCCATTTACCTTTCACGCCTCTGCCGTAGGTACTTACTTCGTACATTTCTGTGATGCTACCCGCCTCCACTTGCATATTCCGGTAGTTATATTGGATTGCAGTACCCGAGCTATAGAGCTCGGACTGTAGATTCGATTTGTATACATTGCCTCTGATCGCCATACTTCCCGCAGGTAGGTTAAAGGCATGCGCCCCTATCAATTGGTAGGCATAATTATGCTCGCCCAACATCCGCATACTTAAACTCAAGGAGTTCTGTTGACCAAAGTTATAATAGCGATCGTTGACAAACAGGTCGGTATAGGAACGCGCACTTTTCACCAGCTCGACAGATACCCGGGTGTTGGACAAAAGTTGTTTGTCTCCTTCTGCCAGTGCCGCGACCTGTACTTGAAACTGTGTCTGATCCGACAACTGTTTATTGAGCATAAAGGCAAATGTATAGCTTGTATCTTGTTGAGCTTTTACCTTCCCCTTCAATTCAAAGATATGCTGCCCCCCCATATAAGCAGGAAGCGTAAAGACTAGACTAAATTGGCGCTCGGTATTTCCACCATTCGTCACGACTATGGGTATCTTCACCGAATCCATGGGGTTGGTTACTTGTATAACGGGTGCCGCCGTCCAAACGCGTAAGTTCACCACCTCCGTGATTTTGACCGAGGTCTCGGTTTGAGCGGTCACTACTCCAGTTTTTACATCGATAAGTTGATACACTATTGGATGCTCACCTGCATTCGCCATTTTAGTTGGATACAATTGGATCGGGATAAATTTTGCTTTTCCAGCCAACACCCGGATTGGGATGTTGTCTTCAGAGAGTGTCCGGAAAGTTCCATTTGCATCCACTTTTATATAGCCTTCAAAATCTGCTGTACCTGAATTTCGAATCTCAGCGGTAGCCATACGAAGTTTTCCGCTCTGTGCTTCCCTCTCTTTAACCTGTATAGTAACAGCCTGGGATTGCGCAACAGCTTCCGTTAGCATTAGCTGCATGCCCATCAAGAACAACATGATGAACCTTAATCCCGAGTGATGATAGCGAAACAAAGTCAAGACTTATAAAGGTGTAATTTGATATTGTAGGGTTGTCGAATACAATTGCGGAGCAGCTTCCATAAGCCTACGATCACCGTTCACCGTGAAGTAGCGTATATCAAAAAATCGCTGTTGGAGTTGTGTTGAAGACCCTGTGGCTACGGTCTGTGCATTTGACTGTAAGGTCACCGTCCTTGGGGATGCCTGTGTATTTGCGGCCGGAATCAATTGCACCCTTGCAATATCTAACGGAAGCGTACCGCCACCGATCGAGGAGAATGCAGGCTGAACCGATCGCACAGTAAGTTGGTAGCCCACATTTGACGAGACCGACAAAGCATTTGGATATACTACATCTTGCCCGTTAGCATAGTCAGTGGCATTTCTAAACTCCAGCAGTCCATTTTGCGCAGCCCCCCCTACTTGGAGACTAAATTGATTTTCCAATGGTGGTACCCCAGTAAGTCTAAATACATCCAACTGATACGTATGCGTAAAAGAAGCGATAATCTCGTTATTGGTTCCGTAAGCAGTAAATTGCATGGGGATATCATAGCGCATCTGTGTATAGGGATCTCGATCATTCTGATAATCGGCCAGATAACTTCCTCCCTGTATTAAAAAATCATACTGCAGTCGCAGCTCGTAGTAACCGTTATATGTCGAATTGAAAGATAATGGACGTTGAGCATTCGGCACCAAAAATGTCTCCTGTCCAGGCAACAACATCACTAATGGCGGTATTCCGATCTCAGAAGCCGAGGGTATCGCCGCATTAGAGGTACCAGCAGTCTGCCTGATCCGAAATCCAATCTTATCCGAAGGGAATATTTTGGTACGATCTTGAGAATATGCCGGTCCCGCTGGACGTACGGTTATTTTCCAGTTGGGCACATTCAATTGTGTACCGCTATACGCAAATTTAAAGACATAGCCGTCGTTATTTACCGCTCCACTATAGGTATTCACACTCATATAATTGGTGCTGCTATTTTTCTCAAACCGAAGTTGAGCACAGACGATAGTACCCATACTCAGATAGAGTATCGCTATCATGAAACCCTTCATTATTCTATTGTCCATATACTTGCTCCTTTCCGATTAGCGTATATATCGAGATTATTTGACCAAAGCACAGCCTATTCATATACAAAGGATATTTCGGCAGCTTCCACATAGTCATCACCAGCATCCAGCATGATAGTAGCGATATAATTTCCAGCAGTCAGATCCTTTTTAACAGGAATATATAACGTCCTCGTATCCCCTGGCATGGTATAGAATACTTGATTTTCCAATTTAAGCTCGGCACCATTATCGGTATTCAATAAATTGGATACAACATCACCGTTAGACCATACGTCTCCCTCGTTCTTAAATCTCAACTCCAGCAGACCTTTCAGCTTGTCAAATTTGGCATGCTCGATATTTAATTGGACGTTTCGAGGTTTGGCAGATCGGACAAACAATTTGATGCCCGATCGTACAGAAACTTTAATCTGCGCACCTGTTGCATCGACATCATCCACGGGATTGATTTGGGAGACAAACAGCATCGCGGTATACACATCTATATCTCCAGTATTCGTGGGGCGCTGCACCGTGATTTCTATATCTTTCTTTTCTCCTGGTTGTAGAGAAAAGTATGTCTGCTCGCCCAACCCTATCCAACCTGCACAGGAAGTTTGCAAACTGTCTGGTGGCAAGATTTCATTTTCTCCTAGCCTATCATACTGCCAATCATTAAGAGACAAGGCCAAGTCCAACACATTACTCTTGCTCACATTGGTCACTTGAATCTGCTGCTTAACCGCCTCCCCCGGCCCAGCAGTGAAATATACTCTTGGTGGAGTTACTGACAGACCTGTCTGTGCGTGGACAGTCGTAACGATGCTGCAAATAATGCCAAGGATAAGTATGTGATAATGTTTCATAGTAGTAGTGCCTGTACCGATCGTCGAGATGGCGGTCGATTACGTATATTCAAACTTAGATAACTTCGCTTTTATAACCAATTTTAATTCTACGCGAACAACCAAATTTATTCTTTCTTTCCTTAATTCCCATCGCGATACGAATACTTGGTCATTTGTCAGTCCTAGAACTACGATTTTGAAATCGAAAAATAGCAGCCGTCATTCTTTTAAATACTAAAAACCAGGCTTCTGGAAACCTGGTTTTAGCGCTGGAAAATGTTACTTTTTTTTGCTCAAGAGCATGGTCCTTATTTCGCAACAATCGAATATTGTACTTGTGTCGTGTAGACAGTAGGATTTTCGGTATTAAAATACTTGTTCACATAAGCATTAGCACCTGCCCCCTTGTAGTCTACATCAAATTCAAGATCGGTCCCACCTTTCACACTAGATACCAAGATGTTTCCAGCGTTTGTTAGTTGTACACTATTCACTTTGATATCAGTTGGATTTTTACTTGCATTGCTTGCTGTAATATTGATGGTATTGGCGTCGATAGTTCCATTCTTACCTTGCAAAGCAGCTTCTTTTGATTTAACACTTACTTCAAATCCACCTGTACTATATACTTGAAGATGTTTCGTCATTTTCGCGTTAACCCCGTCTTTGTAATTATCTTTCGTTATGTAGTTCAAATCAACCGTATTTGCTCCCGTGACTACTAATGTTTGAATGGGGTGCAGCTTCACATTAAGGGTTACTTCTGTTTGCGCCTTTGCTGAAAATGCGAATCCCAAAATGGCCGCCACTGTTAAAAATTTTTTCATTGTAATGATTCTTTTGCGTTAATGTTATGACAAAAGTAGGTGCAGAAACCGAACAAAAAACTATGAAAAATGGAAATTGACATATAGAATTCGGTATATGGATTTATTTGTAGAATTTCCACTACAAATAAATGTTCAAACACTTAGATTTGGGAGATTGGGATGACAAATAAGGGCTTAAAAAGATTTGTCGTGCTTAATATTACCGAGTTTCGGCGTGATAAACGACCAGTTTCGCTATCTCTCTTGGATTGTACGGTCTCTCCTTCATCTCCTTTTGCATATAGCTACGGAGTCGGTCGAGATACGGTTCACGATAAGCTGGGGCTTCCTGTCGACTTTTGTCGATTTGCTTAAGCATTAGCGTTTGAAAATCATAGTCGATCACTTTGATTTGACTAATCTGGGGATTGACTTCTACTCGTGGTTGAGTCTGATTAGGTGTAATGCTGATCGTTTGGATAGGATGGAGTGTTATTCGCAAAGTCACTTGCTGCCCAAGAGCTGGTAGACAAAATAAGCCTACTGCAATTAAAACGACCAACATCTTGTTCATCACCATGACTTCTGTTCCTTTCTCTACTAATTTAACCATTTTCAGTTTAACCAAAAAGGTTTTCGGCAGAAAAAACAGACGTTGTGACGAATATCATATTCGCATACCTAGCTTCGTGTGCACTATCATTTTTTTGGAGGATTTTTATCCTTGCGATATTGGGTAGGTGTTATTTTAGCCATTTTTTTGAAAAAGGAGCTGAAGTTATTCTCTTCGTCAAATCCCAACTCGAAACTAATATCCTTTACCGATCGTTGGGTCTCGCTCAGCAGCCTTTTCCCTTCTTTTACAGTAGCTTGATCAATTAATTCCTTGGGTGTGTATCCGAGAACTTCATTGGTTGCATTAGCCAGTGTCCGAACACCTACAGAGAGCTTCTCTGCGTAGAACACAACCCTTTTGTTATTTTTATGGCGCTCGCTAACCAGCTTCATAAATCGGCTAGCTAACATATTTTTACGATCTCCACTTTCTGTTTTATCAGCTTCATATGGAGGGCGTTCCAGCGCAAGCTTAGTAATCATGATGACCTGCGACACCATATTGGCAACAAAGTGAGCACCCAAATCACTGTCTTCATTCTTTTGATACTGATCGATAATATGAGCCATCTGTCCCAAGTAGCTTCCCTCCTCCCTAGTTAGGGTCAACTGATACTCATCCGTATCCCTAGATTCAAACAACGACTGCACGAGTGAATCCTCGAGCAGAGACCTGTTGAAGAAAAAATAATAAATGTCATCTTGCAATACCAAATCCTTCTGCTTCTCATCCTTAAAAACATCTATACGGACTTGTCGCCGCTCCCCGTCTGCTTGTAATCGGATTGCTACCATGATTTGGTAGTCATTTATTGAAAATTCTTGGTTCGACAGTCTTTCATTGACATGTTGTCCTATCCCAAGGTAATACTCTTTTGCCTTCATAGTGATTCAAGGATATTTTGGATACCCTATTATGCTTCACTAAGTTAAGAATATAGGAAGCAATTCTCGAACAAAAATCACAAAGAAATATAGAATTCCAATCGCTGTTTCCTACTAATAAATATCACAGCTCATATTTAAAAATTGAGAAACATCAGGGAGAGAAACATCAACTATATCCTTTCAAAATGTATACTAATCCACTTATTGCAGGTAGCCTATGGGGTTCGCTCTCCCCTATCTAAGTCAACCACCCTGCCTATTCGTGCTGGGTATAATAGACAGTCATCATTTCTGCTCAAATGTTCCTTCTGGCACATAAAAATATTCCAATTCCCTTTGATCCTGAATATAGCGACATCCTCCATTCTGAAGCAAGATGATTTGGGAGGCGACATCCAAGACATCCCTATAATTATGATCGGATATAATAAATCCTTTGTGCATTTGGTGCAATGCAATCAACTCAATCATTAAGGTCTTGTAGATCGGTTCCAAACCAGAAAAAGGCTCATCCAACAATAAAAAATCCGTAGGTTGGTTAATCAGGAGCTGCAGTTCAAGATAACGTCTTTCTCCCCCCGATAGCTGATAGACTTTCCTATCTTTCATCTCTTGGATTCTATCCCCATTCAACAATTCATCCTTGGCAGTAGGATTTTCGACCAGTAGCGTTATCAGTTTACACACCTTCTCAGAAGGGGGTAAAAAAGAATGTTGTGGGAGATAGCCTACTTTTTTAGTCCTATAGCATTTGTCCACCTTCTCCCCATTGAGGCGTATAAAGCTATGATGTGCCTTTAATGTTCCAAAAATGATTTTCATAAGGGTAGACTTCCCACATCCATTACGTCCTA
The DNA here is from genome assembly GCA_000783305.1 of Sphingobacteriaceae bacterium DW12. Lineage (GTDB taxonomy): Bacteria > Bacteroidota > Bacteroidia > Sphingobacteriales > Sphingobacteriaceae > Sphingobacterium. Next base: position 289,107 of record JROE01000004.1, read on the forward strand.
ACAAAGCAATCACATCTCCTGGGCTGCATTTGAGATAAACTCCCGTCAATAAAGGCTCTCTATTGGAGCTATAGCTAAATGCAATAGAATCGACATATAATTCTTTTACCATGTCCATATCAAGATTCCCCCCGTCAATAAAGCCGTTACGAGTACATTTATTCCAAATGCGGTGCCATATAGTTTAAATGACGAAGTCCCCTTATTATAATACAGGTAAGTTGTTCGCCTCTCCATGAAGCTAACGCCTAGTGCAGTCATTCCATAGCCGGCAGTCATAAAGATCATTGGGAAAGCAATATGGAAAGGAATTTCAAGACCGGGGCCAGCTGTAGCAAGTAAGACCGAAAGTATCAGATTTATCCAAAATATCTTTCTATAGAAATACAAGTACAATCTGATCATGGGCCGTCTATTTTTCTCCTAAAGGACGATTTTTAAATAACCAGTCTTTTTATCCAATTCGCCTGAAATATCCAACGCAGCTATCTCCTCCGCAAAATAATTGGTACAGCACTTTGCTTTCCCTTCTCGCACATTCGCTTTTAATGAGATTTTTGTTGTCTCATCCAAGGATACGGTAAGCCTCACTTCACCGGCTTTACTGGGTAATGAAATCGCCAACACTTTATCATCCCCATTGCCCATTAGTTTACTGTATACATGTCCTCCATTATCTGGAATGACCCTCACTTCGCTGGGATTAAATCGTCCCTCCGCAAATGCGTCTTTTCCACTCTCCTTATCCACGAATACGACATCAAATCGGGGAGGTCCGGTGCTACAAGCTACCCCGTCACAAGGATCGATAGCTGAACAACTCACCACCCACACGCATGCATGCAGTAAGGCAAAAAGAGTACATATTGATTTAAGCTTGGTTTTCCTTTTCATCGTCTGAAGATAATCAAAAGCCTTGAATTTCAATCTAACTATCTCTAATTACTGACCTGTAGTGACCACCCAATAACACGGATATGGAGTGTATATGATGTCCTGCCCATTAGATTACTATCCCGCAGGGCAATCTTAATCCATGTATACCTGTCTTAGACGTGGAGATAGATAGCATATACCTACATATAGGTATATTAAACATGTAAATTTAATGTTAACTTTACAACCATCATCTATGAATTAAAACTTGATTAAAAGTGAAATTATTATTTAAGACATTTACATTATTAGCGATTGTCGTTATCCTTTTCTTTGTCATACACAATTATCCTTTTTAATTGAAGATAGACAGTGAGGCCGACTATGAAAGTGCGGTTCATGACTGAGTAAAATACGCTAGTGATTGCCACTCGTTGGAGAGATCTGTTCAAGCAGATGTATCAAATCTTGCTCCAACAATCATTGGCTCCATAAATGATGATCCCTGTTCACATACGTTAGCTTATCGTCAGGACAAAAGGCTGCTTACTTTTGACCTTTATCTTTCTAGTCTTGTCTTTGTACCGTACGGTCACTTGCTTATCCTCATCTGCATATACAGTCGCCGAGATCAGTTGCCCATTGCTCCATTTCAAGTCTACCGTCAGCCCGTTCCTTGCCCGTAGTCCCTTCATCTCGCCGACACTCCAAAAAGACGGAAGAGCGGGCAATAGGTGTACCTCCTCATTGTGGCTCTGGAGCAGCATCTCTGCTATCCCCGCCGTACCACCAAAATTTCCATCAATCTGGAATGGTGGATGCGTATTGAAGAGGTTGTTGAGCGTGGTCTTTGCCAAAAGCTCCTGTACGTTAGCGCCAGCTTCTTCCCCGTCCAGCAAGCGCGCATAAAAATTAATCATCCACGCTCTGCTCCAACCCGTATAACTACCCATTCGATTGGATTCATTTTCATTATAGAATCGACGCCTTTCGATTGTCCGCCTAGCCGCCTCAAAAATAGCCTTTTGATGCGGAGTGATTGACTTGCCTGGATACAGACCGAAGAGATGTGATATATGCCTGTGTCCGGGTTCCACCTCTTCATAGTCATCTATCCACTCTTGGATAGTATTGTATCTTGCACTTATTTTAACAGGAGGTAGTTTGGCTTTCGCATTTTTCAATCGGTCGACAAATTCTGACTTCTCCCCCGTCAACTCCGCTGCTTCAATGCATGCCTGAAACAATTCTGTGATAATCTGTGTATCCATTGTTGCACCATAGGTCAGCATAAACACTTTGCCATCCGCCATCCGGTATCTATTTTCCGGTGAGTTTGATGGAGCAGTGACAAGATACCCATTTTTATCCTCGACCAAATAGTCCAACATAAAATCTGCCGCTTCCCGCATAGCTGGATAAGCCTCATTTTTAAGATATTTCAAATCATCTGTAAATAGATAATGGTCCCATTGATGTAAGACCAGCCATGCAGCAGCAATCGGGAATGTCCCCCAACCCACACCATCCGTAATGGCGGTCCGCCCAAATAAATCCGTCAAGTGGTTCATCGTCCATCCAGACGAATTGTAGGTCTTGCGAGCAGTCACACGTCCTGGTTCTCGCAAAGCCGTTATCAAATTCGAAAAAGGTACCACCGTCTCCGAGAGATTGCATACTTCAGCTGGCCAATAATTCATTTGTATATTGATATTGGTATGAAAATCCGAACTCCAGGCCGCATTCATATCTTTGTTCCACATCCCCTGTAAATTTGCAGGAAGTACACCAGGTGAACGCGAAGACCCCATCAACAGATAGCGTCCATATTGAAAATACAAGCTGATCAATCCCAGGTCTACTTCTCCGGCGTTTACTTTTTTAAGACGTTGATCCGTCGGTAATACAGACGGGCTTCCCATATTGAACACCACCCGGTCGAACATCTTTGCATGATCATCCGTATGCCTACGTCTCGCCTGATCGAATGAAAGCCCTTCCGTTCCCGCCAATATAGCTTGACAACGCACTAATGGATCAATAGACCGATCATAATTTAACTTCGCGAAGTCATAATCTGTCGCAGCTGTAAAATAAAACAACACTTCGTCCGCCTCTTTGACAAAGAATGAATTAGCATTGGTCACCATACTTCCTCCTGTATGAGAGCCTCTTACCAAACCTGCAAATTTCATATGCAAGCCTACATCACCCCCATCCTCCATGGGTAGGTCGGCTATTTGCCCCTGGATCATCAGCTCTTTTTCTCCGAGTGGTAAAGCCGTAGCATCCTGCTCACGTCCGTATGAAAATCGAAAAGTAAGTTGTCCAGGTTTGTTGGTCGATAGTCGTATGACAATGACATTATCTGGAGCAGAAGCAAATATCTCCCGTTTGTATTGTACCCCGTTTAATTCGTACTGTACCGCAGCTATGCCCGTCTGTATATCCAACGATCGGCGATATCCCGTAATCTGTTTCGGCGAATAGCCTTTTGTTGCAAAATCAATTCTGAAATCACCAAACGATTGATAGGAACGTATCCTCAACGGATCACTTCTCAAAACCCTGTCCGAGAGTTCAGAAGCCTTCGCTATCTCACCGTTCAACAATAGGTGCTGGATTTCCGGCATCTTTGCAGCAGCATCCGCATCCGCCTGAGTTTTTGTTCCGGCCCATAGGCTTTCTTCATTCAGCTGTATAACCTCTCGATTCCAGTCACCAAAAACCATCGCCCCCAAACGTCCGTTGCCCACCGGCAAAGCCTCTTCCCAAACCTTCGCTGGCGCATCATACCACAGTACATGCTCTTGATGTTGCGCCTTAAGCTGCATGCCCATCAACAAGAGCACATAGATACACAATTGGATTTTCATCTTTAAATTCGATTTCTTTCTGTCATTCACTTGTCCCCCTTCCTCACGATATCAATACCCTACTATTCCTCTCGGAAGGCTTCTTTACTCTTACTATTTTGGCAGATTTATCTCTTCAGCCTCGCCTCTTACACTATATCTGACCAGTACTTCGGGGCTGCTATCGGCCTCAGCATCACATGCAAAAGCGACGCTTGAGTTGCCTTGTGGCAAGATAGCCTTCCCTTGCACACTTAGTTCTTTGATCGTGTTAAAATTTTTGTCCGTTAGCAAGGCGGTACCCCCATGATCAAGCAAGAGGTACTGATCGGCTTCAATGGTTCCTTCTATCTTAATAACACCCTTCGTCGTCGTAAAAGAAGGGTTGGATATCGCCCCATCACCCTCGACTTTTAGTCGCAGCGCATAGGTCCCTTCGTTGGGTGATGGCCACGACCAATCTGCTCCTCCAGGCTGTCCGGGTTGCATCTCCGACAAATCGCAACGATACCGATCCGATATAAAGAGCGGATACAACAAAAATTGTTGTTCATTCAACTTTTCCAGATGCCATTCGGTCTCCGGATCTCGTAAGCGCTGCATCTGTTCGTCAGTAAATGCTTTAGCTTTTCTCAATCGGTCCCAATTTTTCATCGCCATCAATAATTGGTCGATCTGTCCATGCTTACGGAGTGTCTGCATATTGATACTCATGGCGTAACCTGAGTCAAAGCCCGCAGATTCCGAAAGTGCCCATTCCAAATCTTCAAGCGTCGTGGTCTCGAATTTACGGTCGGCCAATCGTACCAAAAACCAACCCAACATCCGCGGAAAAAGGTTGCGTTTAAAAAACTCTTGGTTCTTGATCCTATTCTCGACTTGCCCCTTCCGCATCTCTTCTCCCCAAGGTTCACCCCAGTTCATCCGGGTGTGTATATGCCAAAGAAAATGATCCAATCGGCTCGCATCATTGATCAAATCGGCCCTATCCTTCAAATGTTCATAGTATTCGGTAATGAATCGAGCCGTTGCATAGTAGTCATGCCCAGTATACATACTCCCTTCTAGACCATCAAAGGAAATCTGCTTTAATCCCGTTTTGTTGAAAATATCCGCGAGTCGATGTGCAAATTCGTCCTGCAGGGACAGATCCGGGAATAATGTTTTATACGGATAGTCCCACAATTTGTATAGTGGAGTCGTTTGTTGATGAGTCGAAGCCTGTGTCCCAAAAGCCCCCCTCGTGCATCCGGTCAACTTCAGCTTATCTCCTATTTTCTCTACTTTACCAAAGGTAATCAGCTCATCGTCTATCTGCATAGCATTGAGCGTCAATGGCATTTCAAACAAATCCGAGGCTTGTATCTCCATTTCTGTCTGCCCTGCATCTAGTGAATGTAGCAAGCTGAGTTGGCCTTGTTTCAATAGCTTCTTACTGGGCACCGGCGTCACGTACGCATCGTTAGTGGTTAAAAAATTCGTCAACGTATGCACCCCCACGTTTATGCCCTTGGCCCTCGCTTTGTCCACCAATACTTTCACCCCTTCATCTCCATTTTTCACAAACGAGGGTTTCCAGTTGAAGTGCCCCCAAGTTTCGAAAGGGTCGGTGTGGTATACATTTCTGAATCCCCCCAGTTGCACCTTGTCCAAGACAAAGTCAAAATCATTTTCCGAAAAGTTGGATATGAGATAGGAGTCCATAGCCGATCTGGACGCTTTGTCCCACTCACCATCCAATAGCGGGTGTGGCAGCCCTTGTTCCAACTCCACTTGGCCGATACGATTCAGGATTGCCGCACGAGCATCCCCAAACAAAGCGACTTTGGCCCCCACGATCGAAGCATCCGGCCCAGTGAGAGGCAGCGTGAGCGACTTCTCCAACTGCTGCACCTTCCGATATTCTGTTTGTTGTCGATCACGGGCAGATAGTTGGAATACGGTACCATCAGCGGTATTGACCGCAGCAAGATTATAAAACGGTACACTCGCTACCGAAAGCTCTGTATTTGCTCCCTTATACCCAAATTGGGTACTATATTGTGTCGCCGCTTCCTCCGGGATACCACCATTCGTTTTACTGTTCATCGCTTGTATGCCAAAAGCGATCTCGCTCTGCTGTACCACACCTACGATTTCTCCTACCACCTCATGGATATCAACTTTCACAGGGCCAAATAGGACCAATCTATATTGATCGCTTAGCTCGACAATTTCGTAAGTAATCGCGTGTGCCATCTGCTTCACATCCAATACCACTTCACCACCATCCGCCATTTGCAAGATGAATCGCCGCCCCTTTACCTCCAGTCGTTTCGGTAGAATGATTTGACCATCCTTCACCGCAGACAAAATCGGATAAGCACCTTTCGCTAGAATTTCCTTTCCAGCTACCTGAATCGACGTATAAAACCCTTTTTCATCTAGGCGCACTTTCGTCTGCTTGGTCCGTAAGTCTGTCGCCTTGCCAATCTGTACCAGCAACAGCAGTAGACACAGCACAGGTATTATTCTCCATTGATTTCGCATGATTGGATTTGTATATTTTAATTGATGACGTCTCCGTCTTGAAAAGGTATATATATGGTTTTTGTTATTCCGGCTACATCTAGATGCAACGCCACCGTCCAATTTTATTTCATCGGAATTAAATTAACGCAATTGATCCGAAAAATTTTACACCTATATTACCCAATACTGACGCTATATTATCCACTTCTTCTCCTATAAACACCTTATCTTGCATCCTCCTCCACATCCATTCCTCCTCTAATCTCCAGCCCCAATAACTTAATTCCTATAACCTAAACCCCGATACCTACCCTACCATCAACAATCACTTGCCAACGTCACAACTTAACGCTATTTTTATACTGCTAAACCCTTTTTCATATGAAATCCTAACCTTGCATTCCAATGAAACACGCATCCCTCTATCCGAGCTGGAAATTGCTATTTCTGATGCTCAGCCTGCCTTTACTACCCATATGTATATCCGCCCAACAGGTCCATTCCTTTACTGAAGGACTATCTGTAGAGATTCCCTATACCTATGGTCGAGAAGCCTTGTATACAGACGAACTCCTATGGCAATATTACCTCCAGGGAGTGGTCCGGCCTCAAGTAGGCAAGCCTTGGGGCCTACAACAGACCCCCTCCTCCTTATGGACAGCCGTAGTCGCAGATAGCACGGGTTTTTTCAGGCCACAACGTAGTGCTGGCGGTAACTTACGTCAACCCAACAATCCACCCGGGCCCGGTCGTGTTGCCGAGCAAGGTCATACACCTAGGGCTCCGACTTCCTATCGCGGACCACGGTCCAGCTACCTTTACCTATCCTATCATTCGGACAAGGAGCAGGATGCCCTCTTGAACATCAAAGGCAACAGTGCGGTACTCATCAATGGCGAATTACATGCAGGCGACCCCTACAGAATGGGGTGGATGGAATTGCCCGTCCGTCTCAAAAAAGGGTTGAATGACTTTTATGTCCGGGGGACATACGTTTCCGCACAACTCCGTTTCGCTAAGCAAAGCGCGTTACTTGCTACCGATGACCTTACATTGCCCGATATTGTGCATGGCAGAGACAATAAGAAGCTTATACTTGGTCTCGTCATCATCAATAACAGCTCTAAAAAGCTACAAGACTTAAAAATCCAAAGCACAATCCATGGGCGTCAAATTATTACCTCCGTACCTCCAATCATGGCTCACAGTACGAGAAAGGTTGCGGTCCATATCGACGGATCATCTGTCCAAGATATTGGAAATATCGTCAGCCAGCTGGAGTTATTACAGGGTGGAAAGATCGTCGACCAGAAAGATATCACGCTTAGAAGCGTTGATAAACAAACTCCTTACCGCATCACATTCATCAGCAGGATTGATGGTAGTGTACAGTACTATGCCGTCAATCCCGCCACGGGAGGAGAAAAAGCTGGAGATGCGCTTTTCTTTTCCGTCCATGGTGCTGGGGTCGAAGCCCTAGGACAAGCACAAGCCTACCAACCCAAAGACTGGGGCACCTTGATCGCCCCTACCAATCGTCGCCCACGCGGATTCAATTGGGAAGATTGGGGCCGTCTGGATGCATTAGAGGTTCTTGATCTAGCCAAGCAGCAACTACAGCCTGACAGCCAACGCATCTATCTAACAGGGCATTCTATGGGTGGTCACGGGACTTGGTTCTTAGGCGCTACCTACCCTGACAAATGGGCTGCTATAGCGCCTTGCGCCGGATACCCGACATTAAAGGGTTACGGCTCGGCAGATGGGCTCATTCCTGACAAAGGCCGCAATGCATTAGAAGATGTCCTCCTTCGATCGGGGAATCAAAGCGATGTCATAGCGTATGCGACCAACTATAAGCCATTAGGAGTGTATGTACTCCATGGTGATGCCGATCGCACCGTTCCGGTGGAGTATGCTCGACAAATGCGAGCAGTACTTGGTGACTTTCATCCAGACTTTAGCTACTATGAATACCCTGGAGGCTCACATTGGTACAGCAACGAGAGTGTGGATTGGAAGCCCCTTTTCGACTATTTCAAAGCACACACTCGAAAAGCCACTGCCAATGTCGATCAAATCGATTTTAAAACAGCCAATCCTGGCATTTCGGCCTCTTACTATTGGGGGACGGTTTATCAGCAGCTCCAGCCGCTTCACTATGCCCATATCCAATTGCTGCGTGACCGTGAAAAATATAGCATCACCGGCAGTACGGACAATGTCCGCATCCTGCGCTTAGATCTAAGCGGATTCACGATCGGCCATCCCATATCCATTACACTGGATAGCTTGAATACACTTACCTATCCTACCTCTGCGACCAATCGCTCTTCGGTATTTCTCCAAAAGGAGAACAACACTTGGAAAATAATAGATGCGCCATCTTTAGCCGACAAAGGACCACACCGGAATGGCACCTTCAAGGAAGCCTTCGACCATAGCATGGTCTATGTATACGGCACCCGTGGTACGAAAGCAGAAAATAATTGGGCAATAGAAAAAGTGAGATACGATGCCGAATCGTGGTATTACAGAGGAAATGGTGCGTTTGAAATTATTTCCGATCAAGAGTTTGACGCACAAAAATATGCCGATCGTAATATTATCCTTGTGGGCAATTCCAAAACCAATAGCGCCTGGGATGCACTCCTTCACGATTGCCCCATTTCAGTGACATCCGGGCAGGTTATCGTCGGTGATAAGCACTATCAAGGAAACGATCTTGGAGGCTACTTCTATTGGAAAAAGCCTGGAACGGTATCGCAATCTGTCGGCGTCATTACCGGGACAGGTATCAAGGGAATGCAAGCCGCCACAGCCAATCAATATTTTGCTGGTGCGAGCGGATTTCCAGACTATATGTTCTTTAAGTTAGACATGCTCAAGGTTGGTGCTGAGGGTATCTTGGACGCCGGATTCTATGACAATTCTTGGCATGTAACCCGTTAAATACTCTTCTCCAAATGGGCTAGGCCACTGGGGGACGATGCGTACCTCAGCGGCCAGGCCTTTCCATGGGAAGCAAATAACAAATTAGCTATGGCCTTTTTTCCGGCCCATATATACTTTCCATCGGGCTATACGTTGTAATTGCTTATTATGCAGCATCCATCCTCCGACAACACCTATTAGGCTCCCAATAACGATATCCAACAACCGTGCTCCAATCAAGCGATCGATATCGATATCGAAACCTGCACCTATTTCTGCAAGAAAAAAAGTTAGCGGTGTGATGAAGAAAACGGCCAAAGCATAGTGTCTTACCACGAGCATCTCGATTATAAACTGCAAGATGAGAATTGCAAAACAAATCTGCAAGGGGCTGAGATCTAAAATAAGCAGTATCCAAGTAAGGCCCATCCCTAAGAATGTCCCCAAAATTCGATGAAAACTACGACGCCCAACATGTGCCACATTAAGCCCTTGCATCACCGCAAGGCAGGATATCGGAATCCAGTACGGATTGTCCAATTTAAAAAAATGTCCAATCAAGAGACTGCTCGAGATAAATACACCGATGATGAATGACTCCACATGGATAGCATCATCATTTGGTCTGGTTGGAGTGGGGGGTACCGCCTGTTGGAATTTGCGCACCGCATACAGACTGTAAAACAGAGCAAAGATACAGGCAAATATTGTCCCCAACGCAATCAACCCAATCTTCGTCGGCAACGTCGTCCAGTCGAAAGGCATACAACTTGCCATGGAGGCGATCATGATAAAAAAGAAATTACGCGGCGGAGGTAATGCAAAATAGTTGACGATCCAATTGATACCAAAAGCAAACAGCCCCAAAACCGTAGCAGAAAGGAAAGGATTAAAACTAAAAACCGCTCCGATGGCAAAACTGATGATAAAACCAAATGCACAAAGCAGTAAAGTCACCATACGATGCTCTAGCCCTGTTGCAGGCATATACAAAATCACTAATCCCCCAATACAGGACAGTATACCGTAGTCCATCCTTCCCAAAGCATAGCCAATCAGCAAGGGTAATCCCATACACAACGACGCCAAGACGGGAATATGCCAGAGCCGCTCTGTCTTTTTGAGTTGAAAAAACTGTCGTGTTTCTTCCCGTATGGCGGTCCAGATTGTTGTCAAGATATCCATGTGTCAGTGCTTTAAATCTGCAGGATCAAGCTGCTTAGGCAAATGTACCAAAACCGCTCGCCCCTCTTCTACAAAAACACCATTTTATTTGCAATACAGCAAAAAAGGGACTATTTTTATTGCACTGAAGTATAATGTAATAACCGATCATGGCCTTTGAATTCCCTCGAACATACATGTTTTGTGGTGCACAGGACTAGTCGGTGACGGATGGTAGACCGCACATATATCTCCTCATTTTGTTGGTTCAGATGAAGAGATGCCATGTTTGTGCAAGCGTGTCCACCATCCGTTTTTTTAAAATTGATGGCACAGTTATCCCTATTACGCATCTCCTAGTCTCCAATCACCAGTCACGAATCTCTAGTTTCTGACTCCTATCACCTAATGCCCAATTATGTTAAAAAACGTCAAATTGCGATGGCCCCACCGTGAGATAATCCAAAATTTCTTAGCTTGCAGATTGATGTAAAAAATAAAAACACAACGATATGAAATGCCCAAATTGTAATGACACCTTATTAATGACCGAACGTCATCAGGTAGAGATTGACTATTGTCCGAGCTGTAGAGGCGTATGGCTGGACAAGGGAGAACTTGATAAATTACTACAGTATGCTTCTTCTCAAAACAATTCGCCTAGCCCAACAACGAACTATCGAGAACGCCCAGTTGTCAACCGGGACTATAATGAAAAACGGGAGTATGAAGAAAAATCCGATCGATATAGCGATTCAAGAGACAGCCGTGAATACCAGCAAAAATACCCGCGCAAGAAGAAATCCTTCCTTTCCGATTTTTTCGACTTTGATTAAATAACGGAGGGCAACTTGCAGGTGGCGGATAGCAAAGGGCTTATACTGGGTTGCCAACAACATACAGCAAAGCATCATTTTAAAACATAAAAGCACCCATTGATAGCCTTACTACCAATGGGTGCTTTCTTTTATTTTAACAGATTGCGTAGGGCTTTTCGCAGCCCCTTCTAGTCGCGAATCAGCAACACCTATCACCCAATCCCTAATCAGCAGCTAATCTAACTCCTAACCCCTCGTTCCCAAGCGTTCCATTATGGATGTTACTTTCCGTTTACCTTCCAGTCATAATCCAGATAGTCCCACGTAAAGGCATCGCCATTTACATTAACTTTTAAATACCCCTCTTGCGTACCGTGAAATACCCCTCCCCACCAGTTTGCCGAAATCGCTCCTGCCGTAATAAATTGCACTCCCTTCACTTTGATTTCCTCATACAGATGTTGGTGTCCCTGCAATACCAATTTCAAATTGTGTCCACCAAACATATCAAAAATTGTCTTTTGGTTAGCAAACGTATCCGCATCGGTATAATATCCTTCCAACACAGGGTAGTACAGCGATAGAAAAGGGACGTGGCTCACCACTATGATCGGTTGATCTTTCGGCGTTTGCGCCAACACTTCACTCAGCCACGATTTCTGCGCGTCATCAATACAATACTTTCCATCACAGATCTGGGTACTATTCAACACGATAAACCGCCAGCCCTTATGCGCAAAGCTGTAATAACTTTTCCCAAAAACAGACTCAAACAACCCTGCCCCATCCTTACCCTCATGATGCCAATACCGATCATGATTACCCATGGCATAATACCATCTCATGCCGGATGCATCCACTTGCGCCTTATATCTTTGGAATATTTCCTTCGCTTTTGGTAATTGTTCGGCCTTATAGGCATCGACATCCACATTATCCCCTCCGGTCATAATAAAATCGACCCGTTTGGCCTTTGCATGTTGAGTTGCCTGTGCCAATCCTTCAAAACACCTTGTGCTCGTATTATTATTTAAGTGCAAGTCCGTAAAAAAAGCAAAAGAGAATTTTCCCTGCGCCTGACAGATGGTAGTCAGCACAGCCAAACTAAAAATTAAGAATACATATTTCATCTATAATTATTTATATCGGTCATCACCAATCCTACCAAATCGGAATCCAGCGGACCATGTTCAACATTTACATTTATCTAAGCTCTACCCAACCCCATAAGAGGGTCGGTTTTAGAAGCAATTCCAGATTCTACCCGTCCAGCAAATTGTTCCTCAAAATCAGAAAATCCTTTGCAGGTCACCCGCAGATCGTACCAAAAGTGCTGTCTCGCCGTATTCACGACATAAGAAGTCTGTTTTCCAGCCTTAATCTTCAACACCTGTTTCGATTGGCCATAGCTCTTATCTTCAAGCACCACCTCTCGATCGATAGCTCCCATATTGGAGCAGGTACAGATCAGTCGTCCAGACAGTCCTTTTCCTCTCTTACTAGGTTCATAAGCACAGCTTATTTGCACTTGTGGGTGCTGTTCTCCCCCTTTAAAAGAACGGTAAAAGCCGTTGGGCCCATGTACCGACAGATGATAGTGACCAGATGCGCAGTCTGCCAGTGACCAAGTATCCTCCAGTCTGTCACCCGCTTTCACCGCATAGTTCCAACTACGACCCTCTTCTTGTCTGAATGCCCCATGGTGATACACCGTAAATGCCGATCCTGCCGCTTTAGCACCAAATGCTTTGTTTGCCGCTTCAAAAGATATTCGATAACTAGCGCTCGTAGCATCGTAAATCCCGTTTACACCAAGCTCATAGGGTAGTGCACAGGAATCGCGAATACCTTTTTCTTGTTTTGGAAAGTACGGCGATTCCGAAGCCCTATCTTGGATTTGTTCTATTTCGGGCACGGTCAAGGCCTTGAATCCTTTTGGCAAGTCCTTAAACTTGGCCTGATGGATACTTTCGTAAAAAGGCTTCTTTTCCAAAAAGACAGGCTTGGCAATGGCCTCCCCATGATAGGGCCTAAAAATAGAGGTCAAATCCCCACAGACCGTCCTTCGCCATTCCGAAATATTGGTTTCCTTAACCTCTTTCCCGAGTTTATGTCCCACAAATTTTTCCAGGAACTGCAATGGTGAGGTATGGTCAAATATCTGTGAATTCACCCATCCACCTCGAGACCAGGGCGAAGCGACGACCAGTGGAACACGATAGCCCAGGCCAATGTTGCTCTCTCGTCCACTTTCGGGATAGTATTGATCCTCCTTACGGACATACTCTAATTTTGCATCAATGCCAGACGAGACCTTACCCGAATCTGTTCGATAGGGATTTGGTGCAGCAAATGGGGCCACATGATCAAAGTAACCGTCATTCTCATCGTATGTCAGGATAAAGATTGTTTTTTTCCAAACCTCCGGGTTCTGTGTCAAGATATTCATTACCTCGCTCACATACCATGCGCCAAACCAAGGCGAGTCGGGATGATCCGAGAAAAGCTGTGGAGCAGCCAACCACGAAACCGTTGGTAACGACCCTGACTTTACATCTTCTCTAAACTGATATAAAATATCGCCTTTCGGAATTTGCAAACTGCGGAGCGTATCCCCATCTTTGTACTCCATTTTTTCCAACTCCATATAATCAGGTCTAGCGCTGTTGTTCACAAATGCTCGCTTGTGAATATCCTTCGTATGCTCACTTAGCCGATCAAAGCTGGCCGGCGTATAGATTTCCTGTTCCTTCAGTACACTTTGCAACTGCCCCTCAAGTTTTTTTAAAGCCTCGTCCGCAGGACTTCCATTTGCTTTTTTTTCTTGAATCTGCTTTTCCAAACTCTTCCTCCGCTCTTCCAACAAATCTCGATACCGCTTACTGTATTTGACTTCATATTGTGGATAATATTCCATGACATTACAGCCAAAGTTACCCAACCAACTATTCGCTTCGCCAGCATAACCGGCACTACTTGATGATATCTCATTTTGGTAGATTTTCCAATCTACCCCGAGTGTCGACAATCGCTCTGGAAAAGTTTTCCAATTTGCCTTTCCGCTAAATTCCGAGTCGCCATTCCATACCAAAGCCTTACCGTCCAGATTTTCCCGAATATTACCTGTCCAGAAATACAATCGATTCGGATTGGTTCCGGTCAGGCTTGAGCAAAAATGCTGATCGCAAACGGTAAAAGCATCTGCCAACGAGTAGTAAAAAGGAATATCCTCACGTGTATAATGCCCCATCGTCAAGGGAATCTCCCCAGCATCGTTAGATCCCCAACTCTTGACCTCCAACCAGCGATCCATTTTTCCCTGATTACGAGCATCTGTCTGATCGGGCCAATTATGTGGGAGGCAGCCCATCCACGTGATTTTAGAATCTTTGATATCTAATCGAAAGGGAGCATATGTCTGTCCCGCCTTATTACGCTGCAACCACACTTTGCGCCCATTGGGTTGCAGTATTGCGCGTGGATCGTTAAATCCACGCACGCCCTGCAACGTACCAAAAGCATGGTCAAAAGATCGGTTCTCCTGCATCAATAAAACCACATGCTCTGCGTCCTGGAACGTACTCCCCAGCTGAGGATCGATAGCCATTGCCTTTGCTATCGAGGAAGACAACAACTGTGACATAGACATTCCTCCCGCGAGCATCGCGGCCTTTTTTAAAAAGTCTCTTCTATTATCCATAAAATTAAATTCGGTTCGTCTATTATTTTGAAAATGATCTATTATACATACGCTCATGTGACCACCATCCGGCCCAGTCCCGATAAAGATACTTAATGGTCAATTCGTTTCTACCCGCATCAAATAGATTCGCTTGTTCTGCAACAGCATAGTTACCCTGTTGGATGGCAATTTTCTTGGTCGCGGGATCCAGTTTGATGTACTGAATGGTATTTATCCCACCGACATCCTGCTCACTCTTACTATAGCTACCGAAAAGATATCCCGTTTCCCAGGTCAATGCCCCTGTCCGCTTGATATATCTTCTTCTATCACTTTCGGGTTTCGGATAGGCACCTGTACCTTCACCCGAGCTAGCAAGTCGTTCAACGGTATACCAGCCCGATAGGTCATCTACATAATAAATGAGTAGCACGGTAGCGTGAGTCGCACTGATACCACCACTCGACACGGTCTTTATTGTAATCGGTAACGCATACGATTTTGCATCTTGCAATTCGTCAAAATCCAACAAAACATCCATCTCTTCAACATTTCGCTTGCCAGCGAATACAAATGAACTCGGAAGAGTCGCCGTTGATGGCGACACCAATTGATGGTTCGTTCCATTCTTTTGGTTATAGGTATCCAGGGCCTGTTTGTCTACACTAAAAGATAAGCTCACCTGCTCGTCTGCATTAAATTCATTCGTCGTTATCTGCAAGGTAGTCTTCCTGACATTTTCCCCCGTCCTAAAATGATAAGGTAACCAATTTTTCACCTCTAGATTGGAAAATCCGAAAGCCACCAACTTTTCCACCTGCTTGCTAATGCTTACTATTTCACCCAAATCGCCTTCCTTGTCCACGGATTGGACATGAAAGTCATACACCCCGTCGATATTGCGAAGCCCCACTATCCGATGTTCGATTACGCCAGGTTCCAGCGAAGTGCTGATGACTTGGCCTTCCTTTTCGTATGAAACAACGACATGCGAAAAATTATCCGCAATCGGTTCCTTCCAGTGCAAGGTTACTTCGCCCATTCCTGCTTCCACCGTCAGCTCTTGTACCCCAGCTATATTGGTAAATTTTTTACCCGCCTGCCTGATCAAGATGCTGTTTCTTTTGTCACCACTGACCACTTCCACTGTGGCATTCCTACTTTTGACCAGCAGATTGTCTTCGACACTGACGGCCACTTTATTTCCAGACACCTTCACGGTGCACCAAGGAGTTGCCTCCGAGATGACCTCCGCTTGTATGCCTGTCCCGGCGTTCAGCACCTCGATATCCTTAGATTCTGCCTCACTCATAAAGTTGACCGTCGTCATCGACAGTCCAAAATCCGCACGATCCGGCATAACCAAACTCTCATCTTTACACGAGACCAGCAATAGGAACAATACGGTCAAATATGATATATGAATTTTCATCTGTATATAATTTGTTTTTTAACGGTGATGAAGCTATCAGATTTATTCATCCCACTGTGTGGCTTGAAAAATCATGATGGTTTCATAATTTAGATTTCTAAAATGTAAAACACTTGATTCAGAAGCTACTCGACACGCGTCAGTACTTCCTTCACCCTAATCCAAGCCGATTGCCCGGGCTGCCGATATCGATAGTCCAGGTTAAATACCTTTTCCTTCGGATCGTAGTAACTTGCGCCCAAGACCTCTACCATCACATTTTTAAAGGGCTTGATCCGGACCTGGTTATCCTTTTCTACAATCAGCACGATAGTCTTATTTTGGATATCCACTAGATTGGTCGACGGTGACAAGTTATCTGGAAACAATCGAACTCGATTGTGAGCCAATGGCAATAGATTTTTGGTCGTGGTCATCGACGACACTAACCCATCCGATGTTTGGCGCGTACCCTTCATACGGTATGATCGCGATTTAGGCGACGAATAGCCATTCGCCAACTCCGGCTTATAAAACACAAAATTTTTCTGTGGATTCACTTCTACCCCACCCGCTTCCACAATTCGAAACGGGATCATGTACACCGTATCGGGAGATAAGGTGTTCGCGTCGATTTCAATAGGGAAAAACGTTGTCATATTCGGGTCGCCTTTCTTTAAGATAATCTGCCGAGAGGGTAGGACATACAGATTGGAGTCCACCAGTTGCACATATTTAGCATAGTCGGATCCAAAGTTCCTAAAATTGTAGCGGTTCAATCGAGCGGTATCCAGCTCCATCGCCACCACGACATCCTCTTTCAAAGGCGTACTCCCCCCACTACCAACGGTCAAAAATCCTTGTGATACCGAATCATTCATCATATGGGTATACGAGAAGATATTATTGCCATCACTTTTTAAATAAATCACATTATGATATTGCTCCTTGTCGAGGAGGTCTTTTTCACATGATGTATTCACCAGTACGCACAGCACCACCAAACCATATATTAAAATATTTTTCATGTTTTCCATTTTCATTTTCAAATTATTGTTTTCCTACGCTCAGCGCTACCACCCTGGGTTCTGATCCAACGTACGGACGCGCATGATTTCTTGTTTGTCTATCGGCAATAGGATCATCTTTGATTTAAAATCTCGATTCCGGACACTTGGATAATTACTGATCACCCGGTTGAAATATCCATTCCGCGCTGTCCTTTCAGCGTCCATTCCCATGATAGGCTTCGCTTCCTCTTCTGCCACGATACCCCACCGCCTCATGTCGTAGTAACGTAGGCCTTCATGTAGAAATTCAATCATTCGCTCCGTTGCCAAGGCATCAAAAAAGAGCTTCGGATTACCGAGTTGATCATCCGTCAATCCGGGCAATCCACTTCTATATCTGACTTTATTGAAAGCACTCGCAATTTCTTCGGTGTTTCGAGAAAAACTATAGGTCACCTCCGTCACTGGATCGACCACCTGATGCACACCCGTGAGGTTGTTCAGGCACTCCGCATACATCAGCAGGATATCCGCCAGCCGCACGATCGGGAATGACTTGTCCAATAGGGAAGCATTCGACCCACTCCAAGCATCATCCGGGTGGATATACTTTTTCGAGACATACCCTGTTATGGGATAGTTGCGCGCATCCACAGAAATGGCGGCACTCTTTCCCGAATTACCATCCACATAATAAAAAACCTGTTGCAAAAACTTCCCACTTTCTGTAGTCGAATTCATCGGCCATAGACAACCGCTGAAACCAATAGACGCGTAGAATCGAGCTTCTCTATTGAGATACATCGTACTTACATTCGGCTTGACGACATAGCCCGAAAAGGTAGAATCCTTGGTACTAAAGCCGGTTTCCGAATAAGGGAACAAACCACTCGAGTGGTTGATGTCTCGGCCATCGGCCATTTTATAGGCATCTATAATTTTTTGTGGGATACCATATCCATTCCACCCGCCAAACTGGGCCGGGAAAGAGTGCTTCGTCACATTCTTGACCTCTGATGAATTTTTGGCAAATACAAATTCCTTATTTTTAAACCCGAGCGCCTCGCCATTAAACATCTCCGCATACGACCGTAGATGATCGATCCCTGCCGCTCCTTCGGGCCATGTCTTATAATAGTTACGATCATAAGTAATCCCTGCTGGAAGTGGAGGCGTATCATTTGCAGCCTCTACCGTGTGCAATTGAAAATCCATATCCATTACGCGCTTACACGCCGCTGCGGCTAATGCCCATTTCTTTTCGTCATATACTTGAGATACGTAGTGTACTTGATCGGACTGTCTGACAAAATCCGAAAAATAGATTTTCGCAGCTTGTCCTCCATTGAACAGTGGGCTTGCAGCATATACCCTTAGCCGCGCCACCAGTCCATACGCCGCGGCTTTAGTAGGTCGGCCGAAGACCGGGATAGCCACTACGGTAGGAATATAACTTGCGGCCGTCTCCAGTTCCTGACAGATGTAATCAACACTCTCATCGTAGGTAGATCGATATTTTTGGTATGCCTCAGCCGGCAAACTTGTTTCATAGACTTCGTCTCCCGCTATGAGCACCGGTCCATAGCTCAAGAGTAACTGATAATACGCATATCCACGCAAGAAATGTGCATACCCAATAATCTCTCTCTTTTCCTGCCCCGTCAGGTCCTTACATTCATCTATCCGTGCAATAATCGTGTTCGCTTTGCGTACCACCATATACAACCTTGGCCATGTATTCATGCTGCCCAAATCGTCCGCATTTACCCGATCCAATAGGAAACGTTGAGGAGCGTAATTGTCTTCCCACATCGTAAACCCTTCATCACTGCCCAATATCGCAGGATAGTAACTGTTCAGGAATATATTGGCTTCATCGGGCAGCATCGCGGCAGTACCCCACAGATAGCGCTCCAAATAAATCTTATTTTGAAAGACCGAGTCGATACTCAAGGTATCTTCAAAATAGTCGTCCACATCCAAGAAATTACAGGACGAGGTCATGAGGCCAGCAGCAAACACCAATAGGATTGCATACTGCTTCATTCTTTTAATTGTACGATGTATATAATCGTTAAGTGTTTTTAATAACATATCTATAAATATTACTTCGTCTATACCCATTCTCATTTTCCATTTACCGATCAGAATCGATATACAGGTGTCCATTAAATGAGATTCTTAAAAATTCACATACACTTGAAAAGCAAATCGACTAGGGATAGGATAAGCATATCCATTCTTGTTTGCCAGCTCCGGATCCCACAATTTGACAGTATCCCATACCGCAAGGTTGTACCCTACAAACTGCAGATCTACAGACTTTATCCCCAATATTTTTTTCAACATATCCCGTTTCAGGCTATAATTGATAGATACCTCCTGTAGACGTAAATAGCGGCTATCACTCAACCAAAAGGATGAAAAGACCTCGTTATTGGGATTACGTCCGTAAGATAATCTAGGGAAAAGTGCATCTTGATTTTCCGTAGATGGGTCGCCTGAATAAGATGCTGGCGTCCACCTATTTTCTTGTTGGTTGACGATTGATAATACGTTGCCGATAGGGCCACCGTAAAACGGAAGATACCCATAGCCGTTATTGTTTAAGAAGAAGTCCGTACGACCAGTACCTCTAAGCAAGACACCCACCGTCAGGGATTTGTGACGCACCTCCAAGCCAAAGCCGTACATCAGCCGTGGCATTGGCGAATAGGACAATGGAATCCGATCGTCATTGTCGATGACACCGTCTCCATTGACATCCATGTACTTGATATCTCCCGGACGCAGGTCGCCAAATTGAGTGGGGCTATTGTGCACATCCAGCTCATCCTTAAACAACCCGATAGCCTTAAACCCTCTCAATACATTATAAGGTTTGTCCGTAAAGGATAGATAATCATATTTTTGGTACGGTTGCTCCCAATTGGTCACTTTGTTGGTGGCATAGGTGAAGTTTCCTCTCAGGGTCATCCCGGTATTCCTGCCCATGTCGAACGAGTAACTGATATTTCCATCCGCACCATAGCTCTTCATCGATCCCACATTGCCGTAAGGCATAGTCACCGCCCCCACCCAAGTAGGCAATTGGGTACGCCGTTGAAAAATCCCCTCTCTATTGTCGTTGAAAATATCCACGATAAATTCAAACTTATTGTTGAGCATTTTGGCCTCTATGCCGAGGTTTGCCTTTTTGGCTACCTCCCAAGCCAGATTATCCGCCCCGACAACACTCTCGATAAGTCCTTGTCCACCCCATCCGCCAGCGGCATTCGAATTGATAATCGTTAAATATGGGAATCGGTCGTTACTGATCCTATCATTGCCCACCGTCCCATACGAAGCCCTGATCTTGAAAAAGTTCAAAAACGGCAAATTATCTTGCACATATTTGTATTGGCTCGGTACCCAACCTACAGCTATTGAGGGGAAGAAACCAAACTGCTCTCCCCGTTTAAAATTCTCCGAACCCGTGTAACCAAAATTGGCATCCACCAAATACGTATCGTTATAGCCATACGTCAGTCGTGAGGATATACCCTGATATCTTTTCGGAATGGCCGTCATGCTGCTGTTCTCGCTTGTCGCTCCCTCACTGCTCATATAATAATAAAGAAGCCCCCCTATCCGATGTCCCAGATCAGACACATGTTCATAATTAATATTGCTTTCCAAATGGTATTTGCGCCATTGGGATTCCGTGGTCGCATATCTAACATCGTAACCATTTACTTTTTTGACCATGATCAGCTCTCCATTTGTATTTCTGCCTGTAGCATTAAATAGGTCGGGTCTTTTGTCGCGCATCTCCGTAAAATAAGAGATATTGTCAAATGCTCCCTGTACTCTCGCCTTAAGGCCTTTGACCAGAAAGTCAAAGTTTTGGTTGATGGCCAAGGTCGCCATGTTTCGATACTCTTCGCGAGTAGACATCCCTGTCTTGTTGAGGAGTACGTAGGGCGATATCTCATCATCACTGCCAAAAGCTGGTGCCGCCCCATTCGAATACTGCATCGGGACGGTGAGTGGCGTCAATTTAGCCTGCGCTGACCATAGCCAATCCGTGTTGACCATTCCAGGCAAGTAATTGATCGAGTTGAATCCATCTAAGCCCATATATACCGATGTGGTCTTGGTGACATTGAGGTCAAGATTAAGCCTATAATTATAACTGTTGTACCCCACCTTCCGATTGTATTTACTCACATTATCCTGCTTATAGGCAGCTGACTCATTGGACATACCCAAGCTGAGGAAATAGCGCGCCACCGAACCACCTCCCCTTGCACTCGCATAATACGTCTGTTGCAAAGACGTGCGGTTCAAAATCTCTTCCTGCCAGTCTACATTTGGATAAAGGTCTTGGTCCAGTCCGTTTTTGATCAGCTCCAATTGCACATCGTTGTACAAAGGTTGTTTGCCCGAGACCACCATCGCCTCGTTGGCCAGTACAGCATAGTCATAAGACCCCAGATAGTCGGGGAGCTTATTCAAGCGAGAGAGCGTTTGGCTGGCCCTTCCCGTAATCTGAAGATTCTGGTCTTGACCTCGCTTGGTGGTTATCAAAATAACACCATTTGCTCCTCTTACCCCGTATACCGCTGTCGCTGATGCATCTTTTAGGACCGAAAATGATTCCACATCCGCCGGATCGATCTGACTGAGTGTTCCTTCCAATCCATCGACTAGCACCAGTGCCCCGCTATTGGCCCCAAATGTCCCTATTCCACGAATCCAAAATTCGGACACATTCTTGCCCGGCTCTCCACTATTCTGCATCGATATAATCCCCGGCACCCGTCCCCCTATCAAGTTGTTAAGAGAGGTGGCCGGCATTTGCAGATCTTTGACATTGACGCTCGTCACTGCTCCAACTAGACTAATCTTTCGTTGGGTCCCCATCCCCACGACTACCGCTTCATCCAATACATTATCAGCAGGTTTCAGGCGGATGTCCACATCGAGTGCGGATTTCAGGGCTTGAAATTCCATATTTTCGTAGCCCGTGAACGAGAAGATCAAGATATCCCCTAACGAAGCGTTGATGGTAAACTGTCCGTCCTTATCAGTGGCCCAGCCAGTCCCAGGACGGTCCTTGATATGAATACTTACACTCTGGAGCTTCTGCCCATCGATGTCATATACGGTTCCCTTTAAAGCAATATTCGACTTAGCAGTATCCACCACCTGGGCTTTCGCAGCCCCAGTCGTACAAAGCATGAGCATTATGGAAAAGAGAACGTATTTCCAACTATTTTTATCAACTATGTTCATGTTTTATTGAATTGTAAGTTTACGTATGCAATTGTTGTAATAATCAGCGATGTACAAAGTGCCATCGATATCGATTTTCATTCCCCAAAAACGATTGAAAAGTGCTACATCTGGGGGGCCATCCAGATAGCCCGACATGCCTGGCAATCCGGCAATGGTCGACACTACGCCTTCTGGAGAAATACGTCGAACACAGTAATTGTCCGTGTCACCGACATACATATTACCATCTTGGTCAAAGTTGATTTGGCAGGGGTTGTTGAATTGTGCCATATCCTTTGGCCCATCCGCATGCCCTTTTATCCCGGTACCTGCATAATCCTCCAACACCAGGTTGCGCATGTTGATCCGATAGATCATATCCGTCCCCGGAATAGGACCATCCTGCGGACGCATGGACGAGGGATTCACGAGGTATAGCATATGCTTATCGATTGGATGAAAGCACAGATACACCTGTAGCACGCCCTGTACACGATCTTTCAGTAGACCCGATTTGACCAGAGAAGCCTCCCTTGTTTTCGGATTTATCTTCACCAGGTCACCATTTGTAGTAATCGTATAGAGCATGCCGTCCAGCTCACTCATCGCCAGCGAATACTTCTTCGAAAAGTCAAAATCATCGCCCGCTTTCTTCGACGGGTTTATCCGACGTGCCAACCATTGTTTCTCCGGATCGAACTCATAATAGTAGGGAGCTCCATTCATTGGAAAGTAAAAGGTTTGCCCATTTAGGTCCGTACACCCCGAAGCCATCTCTCCACCGGTGGTCGTATTCAGAAGCGTCATGACCGAGTTTCGGTCCTCATTTACCAAACGCGCTCTCGCCTTCCATTCGCCGACGAGAATATTCTTCTCCTTATCCACAGCTATATACCATGGTTGTTGGAATCGGGCTTCTACCAACGTCCCATCCTTCGTTTCCGCTGTGGCATGCGGTGTTCCCGAAATTGTCGACACCTGTACCAATGCTTTATAGTAAAACGGCTTACTATATTGGACCGAGTCCTTACCATTGACCACGGAGATGATACAGGTATCACCCGGTAGCCGAGGAGCCAATACATAAGCCAAATCACCAGCTGCCCGTACTACCTTTGCTTTTTTATTGTTAAAGTAGACCCTCAATTGCGAGGCGTCATTTCCAAAATTTTGACCTTTTAGGATGACTTGTGTGGACATTCCACCTGAATCAGGTAAGAATGCTGTAAGCTTGACCGATTGATTTGGATCATACGGTGGGATTCCACCCTCAGCATCACCGCCTTTATTGCAAGAACCGATCATCAAAATCAATCCCCATAAAGTAGACAGCAGGAGCGAATACCTAGGTACATGTTTACATTTCATAACGTTATTTCTAGTTTATATTGATCAGCACGCTTATTAATACAACGATAGTCAGAGAGCTTTTGAGGAGAGAGGTAACCTACCTATACACGACCAAACGGGTCATGATATAGGTAGGTTACCTGGTACTCCAGGTTCCTGAAAAAAATCTAAAAACTGATGATGTCTTCGT
Organism: Sphingobacteriaceae bacterium DW12; assembly: GCA_000783305.1. Taxonomy (GTDB): domain Bacteria; phylum Bacteroidota; class Bacteroidia; order Sphingobacteriales; family Sphingobacteriaceae; genus Sphingobacterium. The sequence continues at coordinate 313,167 of JROE01000004.1, forward strand.
AAAAAATGTGTTGTCGGCTAATAAAGGCTATGTCGACCGTATAGGGTCCACAGTAATTGGAATCGTCAGATTTTAGGTTAAACTATAATTTGCATTAGTTGCCACAATTATAAATAAAAAAAAACAAACAAAGAAAAGAATAAGAAAAATAAATACACAACAATCTAAATATCAAAAACTTATAAAGTTTTTATTGAATGAACATACAGTTAAAATAAAAGAATATAATCATCAAACAGTTGATTGCCGAACGATTCATACTCGCAGGACATACATTCAAAATAAAAAGAGGGATTAGCTGGACCTACCAAAACTTCAAGCCAGATGATAAATCACAATAATATGTTTAAATTTGGTCAAACATATGCTCATAATGGGACGAAAAAGCTTAAGACAGGCTAGAAAACTTGAAATTATCACCGTTTTTTACAGTGTTGCCAAAAAAGAAGGATTAGAAAACACCTCCATTGCCAAAATCGCGGATTATATGGAGATTAATCCCAGCCTTATTATTCACTACTTTCGTACCAAGGAAGAACTAACCTATGCCTTGATTGAGTTCATTCTTGAAAAATATCTCCTCCTATTCAAGATTACGAACAGCAAGACCGTCCCGCTCAAGAAGATATTGATCAAGGTAATGGACGATCTCTTTTCGAAGAAATGGAATCGCCTGATTGACGACAGCTTGTTCTACAGTTGCTATGCCCTCACCTATCGTAATAAAAATATAAAGTCGCAGTACAAGAATCTCACCTCTACCCTTCGTGAAAATCTTGCCGATTTGCTGCAAAAATGCAAGCAAGCTGAGCTCATTCAAATAGACAATGCCCTCGTGACGGCCAATATGTTGTTCGCATTAGTGGATGGTGCGTATTTTCACCTGAGCCTGATTACGTCGACGCATAAAGATTTTGATTTACATTTCGAAGATTACAAAATCCAAGCCTACCGCATGCTGGGGATTACGGATATTCAATACTTTTTAGAAGATCGGAATGATTTGGAATAACGGATTATTCCGAATAAGGCAATAAAAACCCACAGGATATTGGCCGCGGTATTGGGGATATCACTAAAAAAAGAAGCACTGATTACCAAACAAATACCACCCACGATGTTCAACAATTGATATATTATTCCATCAAAACGAATAATACGAACATTCAAAAGCATATACGCCGACGAACAAAAAATAAATCCGATCCAGCCTATTGTTAAAACTATCGGTTCCTCCATGACACTTTCTTTAACTGACCATAACAGTCCATTTTGCCTCAAAAACTATATACGACCCTAATCAGATACTACCAATATTACCCCTTTTCCCCGCCTTAGCCTACCATCGATTTTAGGTTATACCCCCAAGATAACCTTTTATTCTTACTTTTTCCGCCCACTGTCCTCCAAAAGTACAAAAACCTATACCTGCAGAAATGAATGTTCCCTTGACCCAACACTTTTTGGATATATTTCGACCAATAGGAGTTGAACACACAAATAAACAGCAACTTACATTTAGCTTCATTTGTATTTCTTTTATCATTTTTCGATTCGAATATGGCTCTAATTAGCTCATTAAAAAATTTAACGAAATAAAACGAAAGAATACAAAACCTCCACGTTAAATAAATGTTATGTTAATAGCAACCGAACCTGACTAACCAATTAACTGTTTAATAATGTGCTGTTAATAATTTACATATACTAAACAATCATTTTTGTAACCATAATAGACACCAAAGTATGAAAACAAAACGTATGTTACTCCCGGTCATGCTCGGGATTTCGCTTTGCTCTTGGGCAGAACGTGCACCTGTACCACTGTCCAATCCGCCAGTGATCGATTTCTCAGCTCAAGACCAAAATTTGATAACCGGGACTGTAAGGAATGCGACAGGCGATCCCGTCGCCGGGGCTTCAATTGCCAATCTATCCACCGGCATATCAGCGCAAACCAATGCCAAAGGTTTTTTTGAAATCGAAGGAAAGATTAGTCAAGAGCTACGCATCTCGGTCGTCGGATTTGAAACACAACAACTCCGTATCCAGTCATCATCACTGGAAATTACCATGATCTCAGCAGATCATTCACTGGATGAAGTAGTGGTAGTAGGCTATGGGAAGCAGAAAAAAGTCAATTTGACTGGAGCCGTCACCCAAATAGATTCCAAGATCCTGGACAACAGACCTGTCGCAAATGCCACCCAAGCGCTACAGGGAGCTGTGCCCAATCTAAACATTACCTTTACTAATGGCAGGCCGGGAGGCGAGGGCAACCTGAATATACGCGGTTTTGCGTCCATCAATTCGGCCAATGCCCAACCCTTGATCCTAATAGACGGGGTACCTGGCAATATCAACACCATCAACCCGCGGGACATTGAGTCTATTTCCGTCCTCAAGGATGCCTCAGCTGCCGCTATATACGGGGCACGAGGAGCCTTCGGTGTCATGTTGGTGACGACAAAAAAGGGGAAGGCCGGCAAAATGAACATCAATTACGCCAATAACTTCGGTTGGTCCGGCCTCACTGTCAGTACAGATTTCATGACCAGCGGCTACGATGCTGCCCTAATGAACGACGAAGCCTTCATCAGAGCCACCGGCAATAGCTACACGGGCTATACTCCCGAAGATTATGCAGAGCTTTTAAAAAGAAAAAACGACCCTTCGTTACCATCTGTTGTCATCCAGAATAGAAATGGAAAAGACCAATATGTCTACTATGCCAATACCGATTGGTGGAGTGAAATGTACCGGAATACCCAGACATCCATGGAGCACTCCCTGAATTTCTCCGGCGGCACCGATAAAATCGATTATTATATATCCGGCCGACTCTATGAAAAGGGAGGACTGATGAAAATCAATCAGGACAAATTCGACGGCTATAACGTGCGTTCTAGGATTAATGCCCAAGTGACCCCATGGTTGAAAGTAAGCGCCAACACTCAGCTAAACTACCAGAACTATACCTATCCGGGCTGGGCCACCAACCCCGACAACAACAACAATTTCATTTCGACCACCGTCCATGCCCTACCCTCTTACGTGCCTATCAATCCCGATGGGACGGCCACCTACCGGACCGAACTCAACAACTACAATATCGGTGACGGAATCTATGCCGACCTGCTGTATGGCAAATCCAAAGGCGGCCAGGACAAATATGAATTCATCAATATGTTTGAGTCGGTATTCCAGTTGACCAAAGAATTGACATTGACCGGAAACTATACCTATACACACAATCCCGTCCACAATTGGAATAGAAGGACGGCTGCACCTTGGTCCATCTTTCCGGGAGTAATCAATTACTTGGGCAATGACACCTACTCCGAGACAATCGAAAATAAGCCCAAGCATTCCCTCAATCTATTTGCCAACTACAACAAGCAGCTGGGTGACCATCAAATCGGGGCTACCTTGGGTTTCAACCAAGAAACTACCGGCTACAAACGTATCGGCGGTACACATACCAATCTCTTGTCCGAAGACCTGAATGACTTTGCCTTAGGAACCGGTCAAATGCAATTGCTCGGCAATGCAGATACATGGGCCTTGCGGGGTTATTTCGGACGTATAAACTACAATTACAAAGGGAGATACCTCTTAGAGGTAAATGGCAGATATGATGGCACCTCCAAATTTCCGTCGAGTCAGCGTTACGGATTCTTCCCATCCTTCTCCGGTGGATGGCGGCTGTCTGAAGAAACGTTCATGGAACAGCTAAAACCGGTCCTCAACGAGGCCAAATTCAGGGTGTCCTATGGCGCACTCGGCAATGCACAAGAGGCGGCCGTCTATGGTTACGTACCGCTATTGAACACAGGGCTTTCCAACTACATCACCAATGGTACCAAGACGCAATACCTGAGCTCGCCAACCCCTATATCTCCAGACCTGACCTGGGAGCGTACCAGCACCCTAAACTTTGGTACAGACCTGGAATTCTTCAAGAGTAAGCTAAGCATTTCTGCCGATTACTTCATCCGCAATACGCTGGACATGCTCATTCCAGGCAAGACCCTACCAGCAGTATTCGGCGCCGCTTCACCCAAGACCAATGCAGGTGACCTGAGAAACAAAGGTTGGGAAATCTCCATTGCTTGGAGAGATCAGACCGAAATGGGAGGCAAGCCCTTTGGCTACAATATCGGCCTCGGCTTATCCGATTCCAAAGCTAAGATTACCCGCTTCGATAACAAGGAGATGCTGTTAAACAACTACTACGTCGGACAGACGTTAGGGGAGGTTTGGGGTTACAGCATTGATGGTTTCTACAACAGCAATGAAGAAGCCGCAGCTGTTCCTAAAGGATTTCAGGATTATGTCAACCAGCGACGCCTGCAGGCTACGGGCGACTGGTCCAAGCTACAGGCCGGCGATTTGAAATTTGTGGATGTAAACGGTGACGGCAAAGTAGATAACGGCACCAATACACTTATGAATCCCGGAGACCAAATTATTATCGGGAATGACCGTCCCCGCTACACTTTTGGGTTCAACCTAGGGGCCAACTGGAATGGCTTCGATATCTCTGCGTTTTTACAAGGTATAGGTAGGCAGCACTGGTGGCCGGGAGCCAATTCGGATAAATTCTGGGGTCCCTATTCGCGCCCCTATTACTCCTTTGTCCCCAAGGATTTTGAGGAAGATATCTGGACCCCGGAGAATACCGATGCTTATTACCCACTCCTAAGGGGGTATATCGCACTCAATGACAGGAGTTCATTGAACGTAAAATCCGACCGCTATCTACAGGACTTGGCCTACATACGACTCAAGAACTTGACCGTGGGATATTCCGTACCGCAATCCTGGCTCAGCCGAGTGAAGTTGAGCAATGCACGCATTTATGTATCCGGTGAGAATATATGGACAGCTACCAAGCTACGCTCCAAGTACATCGACCCAGAGCAATCTGCTCAAGAAACTAACGGTAGGTCCTATCCTGTGTCCAAGACTTTTTCATTTGGGCTAGATCTCACTTTTTAATATACTGGTACATGAATACCGATCATATCACAAAACTGATGAAACACATACACTACATATATGTCTTGGCAGGATGTCTGTTGATGTCTTGCTCCAAAGACTACCTAGACCGTTTGCCGGAATCTAGTATCGCTCCAGAAGCATCTTTTAAGACGGAGAAAGACCTCGCGCTTTTTACCAAATCATTCTACGATGTAGCTTTCCCATCAGCAGAAGGCGTGTACAACGAGTCTGTGGACAATATTGTGAAGGCCACCTTGGATGACGAGCTCACCGGCAAAAGACAGGTCCCTATCAGCGGCGGCGGGTGGACCTGGGGCAACCTTCGAAATATCAATTACTTTCTAGAAAACTGTTTTACTACCGTTCCGGAAGCAGCTGCAGCTCCTTATGCAGCAGAGGCCCGCTTTTTCAGAGCATACTTTTACTTTGACAAGCTCAAGCGCTTCGGGGATGTGCCTTGGTATGACAAGGTCATCGATCAAAATGATGAAGAGCAACTCAAGAAACCCCGAGATCCTCGAACCCTGGTTGTCACTAATATCTTGGCCGATCTGGATTATGCTATCGAGCATCTATCCAGCACCAAGAGCGACGAGAAGATTACCAAATGGACAGCCTTGGCCTTAAAATCACGAGTCGCTCTTTTTGAAGGAACATTTCGAAAATACCACATTGAATTCAACTTGCCCGATGCCGACAAGCTACTGGAACAAGCCGCCGATGCCGCCAACAAAGTAATCGAAGGCAAGCAGTATAGCATCTATAATGCAGCTGGAGCAACTTCTTATGGCGCTTTGTTCTACAGTGTCAACAGTATTCCGCAAGAAGTTATTTTAGCCAGAAAATTTTCTGATGCCTTGCAAATCTGGCATAACGTCAACTATTACACCATTACGGCTTCCTACGGCAAGCCCGGGCTAGACAAGAATTTGGTAGACTCCTATTTGATGAAGGATGGCAGCAGATTTACGGACAAGGCCAACTACGCCACCATGACCTTCAAGGAAGAGATTGTGGATCGTGACCCCCGCCTCAGCCAAACTATTCGTACGCCCGGATACAGGCGCATCGGTGGATCGGCCAATCTTTCTCCTAATTTTGGAAACTCGGTGACTGGATATCAATTGATTAAATTTGTCGGAGATGTCAAGTATGACAATTTCAATCGGTCTGAAAACGATATGCCCATATTTCGATATGCAGAGGTATTGCTCAATTATGCGGAGGCTAAAGCCGAATTGGGCACCTTGAGCCAGTCAGACATCGACAAATCCATCAAATTGCTCCGTGATCGCGTAAGTATGCCCAATCTAGACCTGTTAAAGGCTAACGCCAGCCCAGACGCCTATCTGTCAAAGGACTACACCCATGTATCCGGTGCCAATAAAGGGATCATCCTCGAAATCAGAAGAGAGCGTCGTATTGAATTGGTCATGGAATCGTTCCGTTGGGATGATATCATGCGTTGGAAAAATGGTCAGATGGTGACTCGACAATTCAAAGGGATGTATTTCCCAAGTACCGGAAAGTTTGATTTGGATAATGATGGAAAAGATGATATCTGGATCTATGAAGGGGATAGACCAACTGCTCCCGGAATACAACTGCTAAAACTAGGTTCGGAGATTTTGCTCGAAAACGGCAACAAAGGCAACGTCATCATCAATGCCCATATTACAAAGGCATTTGATGAAAACAAGGACTACCTCTATCCGATTCCTGTACAGGAGCGCCAATTAAATCCTAATTTGACCCAAAATCCTTACTGGGGAGAATAATAAATAGTTTTATATATAAGTCACTCAGTCTTTGCGTCGGCAAAGACCGAGTGACTTTTTTAAACAAAATAGCTAATCACCAATAGCTAACTCCTAATCTCTAACACCTAACTCCTAGCGTCTACCCCCTAATCCACTGCCAGCACCTGATTTTGCGCCAACAACGCCTTCCGAAGGTCCGCATAATCTACTTCTTGTACGGTTTTATTACCATCGATAGCTAGCACTGCTGCGGTTGCTGCACTCTCCCCCAATATCATGAAGACAGGCTCCATCCGAATACTTCCGAAAGCAATATGCGAGCTCGAGACACATACCGGCACCAACAGGTTTGTACATTCCTCTCTCTTGGGCACCAAGGCACCATAGGATATCTGGTATGGCTTTTTGGGCGACACACCAATATCTCCTTCATTCTGCACATTTCCATCAGGCTTTATGTAACGCTGCACGTTGTGCGAATCCAATGTATATGAGCCCATTCCCACCGGGTCACTGATTTCACGTTCGCTAAATGTATCATGCTCTGTCATCACATAATGCCCTACCATACGGCGAGCCTCTCGGATATACAATTGGTGTGGCCAATGTCCATTATCCACGAATTCATCTTTCGCCAGTCCCCATTTTGCCATTTCTACACGTACATCTTGCGGCACTTTAGGGTCATGGCTCAGAAAATAAAGAAGCCCCTTTTGGTAGTCCGCATGCTCCTTGATGATTTCCCGGCGACGTGCATAGCTCGCCTCGGGATAGTCGTAGTTCATCCCTATAAAATCTGTGCTGAAGGGACCATGATTGTTGGTATCCGTTTTTCGATTGGGTATGGGATCGAACTTATTGAATGTTTCCCGCCAACCACTGGCAAATACCCGAGCCAGCAACTCATAATGATCTGCATTATAATTATCGGGCTTAGTAAAGGCCACCCTATTTTCCGGTGCATTACTCAAGCACATCCTAAAGCAGTAAGCCTGTAATCGATAATCAGCAGCCCCATATTCTCCAGGGTGCTCCGCAGATACCCCATATACCAATCCGCTAGTACTATCTCCGGGTATTTTATAGGCGCTGATATCCGTTTTAAACCAGTGGCTGTGATGCAGTACCCCCACCTGCACACCGTTCCACTTCTCTTTATATGTTGCATTTGCCTCACGACCAACATGATAGCTCACCCCAGCAGCAGCCAGCAAATCGCCCTCGTAAGTCGCATCAATAAATACTTTACCCCTATAAGTCTTTCCATCCAAGGTCGCAATCGAGACGATACGTCCATCTTCTTTGACAATGCCTTTTTCCCGATCCAACCAAGCGTCACGCCTTACATCAATTTCATACTCTCGGATATAATCTTCAAAAATCTGCTCTGCCACATGTGGTTCAAAGATCCACATCGTCCGTGCGTCTCCATCGATTGCAGGTGTACCCTGCCCCTTATTACCATATTCTGCCTGTTGCTGCCAGCGCCATGCTGTGCTGTCCTGATAGTGCAAGTACACCCTGTGGTAGAAATCTCGGGATAGCCCCCCTATCACTGACTTATCCCCCGTATCGGTAAACCCGAGCCCCCCCGATGAGAGTCCTCCGATGTGTGTATCGGGCGAGACGACGATAACCGATTTTCCGGATTTCTTCGCTTGTATCGCTGCCGTAATAGCTGCCGATGTACCGCCGTAGATAATAATATCTGCTTGATTATTGACAGGCTCCGCTTGACCACAAGCGCTTAATATCCCGATAATTACAAAACAATAGAATAGTTTCTTCATAAATGTTGTAGTTTATTTTATAGACTAGTAGTAGGTAATATATTCTTCAAAATATGAGGAGCAATAATCTGCTCCCCTCCTTTCGTATTGGGGTGTATACCATCAGGCACGTACTCCCGGAAGATAGCTTCCCCCTGCTCCAACACCCGCTCCCAATTAGCATAGTGATCGATTAAGGTCACTCCTTTTTTCTGCGCCGTCTCTCGATACATCGCATAATAATCTGCAAGATGGGGTCTGAATCCGGCTGATTTGCCTATCGGCATATTCATCACCTGCAAGAAGATTTCGCAATCCTGTACCGACAACCGGATCCTATCGATCATATACGCCAGGTTCAGGCGGGCCACGGCTACCGAAGTTTGGTAATCCCGAAAAGCATCATTGATTCCAAATTCGATGATTACCGCGTCCGGCTTCTTCGCGATTACACTATCTTCTAGATGGGTCACCCCCCAAGTAGACCACATCCCTCCCTTCCCAGCAAGCGTATAGGTCACTAGGCTATCCCCATACCGTTTGTTCAACTCCACCGCGACAGGACGCATCCATGCATTTCCACAAGCGCCACTTGACAAGCTCGTCCCATATACCACGATATGCTGTGCCTGTCCACTCCTTAGGTGCTCAATCAGGCCATTTTGACCATACGTAGTCAGCGCTATCAACAGGCCACACATTATTCCGACTATCTTCCTCATCGTTTATAATTACACGTTTTAAGTTAGTACCCCGGATTCTGGTCCGCTTGCGTCAGTGCAGGGTTACTGTTGATTTCGTTTTCGGGAATTGGGAACAGCATCCGTTCATCCATGTAGGTTTTGCCTATTGCCTGAAAGGCCGATTTCACCTTACCTGTACGTTTTAGGTCCCACCAACGCTTAGCTTCCAGTATAAATTCGTACCCCCTCTCCTGTAATACGACATCTCTAAACGTATGGACATCATCGATTCCCGTATAATCCACTGCTGACGGGGCATTCAACGGGTAGCCGTACGCTCTTCGCTTGATGATGTTCAACCGCTCCAAAGCCATCGGCGTCACGGACTGGGCCGCCAAAGCTGCCGCTTCTGCATATATCAAATAGGCTTCTGCATACCGCAATATAGGCAAACTATATACATTGAGGCCGGCAGCATTCGAGATAAATTTCTTGAACAAGATGGGCGAGGTAGCCGGTAGGCTCACTTCGTTGCCATTTCCGTCGAGGTGCTTGGTATATAAGTTGAATGGCTTTCTCATATCCGCATCGTCCCATCCCTTTCCGATAAATGAGTTGGTATTGGGTATCCACGCCCAGAATCCCCTGCTCGAATAATTATAGGGCGGTGTATTCCCCCGATGTAGATACAGGGGTAGTTCCGAAAATCTATTTTCCGAATGATGTACCGAGAATACATCTTCCGAGCAGGTTTGCGTCGCAAATATTTCGTAGAAATCATCAGGTTTATCCACCTTTACCAAGCTGTACACGCCTGCGGTGATCACCTCGTCCGCCTTGGTTGCCGCCTTTTGCCACTCCCCCATTGTCAGATATACATTTGCAAGCAGCAATTTAGCTGCTCCCATAGAGGCCTTTCCGGTCTCTGCTTTCACGGAGGGCGGCAGGTCATGCTGGGCCGCTTCCAAATCAGACACGATAAGTTCGTATACTTTTTCCACCGGTTCACGCGGTGCCGACAGTCCACTTAAGCCTTTATTTTCGTTTAATCGGATCGGTACTGCTCCCCAACCCTTCACCAGGTTGAAATATGCCATTGCCCGTATAAACCGAGCCTCTGCCAAGACCCTTTTTCGGACGCCGTCAGACATGTTTTCGATTCCCGGAACATTGTCCAGCACCGCATTCGCCCTGTTGATCGATTGATATAAGATAGACCAGCCTGTGGCGGCCCTACCGATGCTCGTATTGTCCAGCACATGTGTAAAATCAGATATCGGTGCCTGTGACCCCCTTCCTTCTATATAATCGCCATGCAATTCCAGCAGCAGGTAGTAGTTTACATTGTAATAGTCCCGATTGAAAGAAGAATATGCACCCGCTATGGCACCTAAAGCATCTGTCTCGTTCTGATAGAAGTTGTCCCGATTGATAAAATCCTGGGGTACCTCATCCAATAAGCTGCTGCATGAAGTACTAAATAGCGCTGTCAGCGATAAAAATCCAATGATGAAATATTTCATGATCCCGTATCTATTAAAATGAAAAATTAATTCCAGCCATATACATTTTGGCTGTCGGATAGGCACTTTGGTCTATCCCCATACGCAGTCTATCCCCTACTCCTTGCCCGTCTGATTCCGTAGTATTAACATCCGGATCGATACCCGGGTAGTTCGTAATCGTGAACAGGTTGACACCCGACACATAGACCTGCGCCCGCTTCACCTTTGAATTGGTCCACTTGGCGATAGGCATATTGTACGCCAGTCTGACCGATTTCAGGCGTAGATAGCTTCCATCCTCAATAAAGCGATCGGAGACATCCACCAACGTAGTAGAGCTGATTTTCGGGTATTTCGCGTTCGGATTGGGTGATTCTGCTGTCCAATAATTACCCACTAAATCCTGAAATTGATTGGTCCCGCGTTGGAAAGAGTTGAGGTTTGTCCCCGCTGTTGCCCAGAAGATATCATTCCCTGTCACGCCCTCTATAAAAAGGTTCAATTCCAGGTTTTTGTAGGAGAAGTTGCTGTTAAATCCATATACCATGTTCGGATACGGATTCCCGATAATCACGCGGTCCAGCGCGTTTATTTGTCCATCTTGATTCTGATCCACATATTTGATCAATCCCTTATCATCCAATCCATCTTCGATCAGTCCCAGAAACATCCCGAAAGGCTGTCCTTCTCTAGCGATGTTCATACTCGATCGGAATTGGTTCAATTCTGCACTGAAGATATCATTGCCTCCCGCTAGCGAAATAATTTTATTCTTATTCGTCGAAAGCCGGACTGTTGCATCCCATTTAAATTCGCGTGTCAAGATATCCGCTGCCAAGTTGAATTCAAATCCTTGATTCCTTATTTCGCCGATATTCTGCAGCATAGACCCAAAGCCTACCGAAGGAGGCAGTGGCACCGATGCCAATAAATCGGTGGTATTCTTGATATAATAATCCGCTGTTATCTTGAATCGGTTGTTCAATAGCGCCAGGTCTATGCCCACGTCCATCTGTGTCGTCGTCTCCCACTTTAGATCAGGGTTGGCTATACCCGAGGGCACATAGCCGATGATCTCCGTACTATTGCCGTAGATGGTCCTTACCGGTGAAATACGATCTCGTGATTGGTAGGGCGATAACGCCGTATTCCCGGTCACCCCTACACTGGCCCTTAGCTTCAATTCATCGATAGCCTCGACCTCCTGAAGAAAAGGCTCATTGCTCGCTTTCCAAGCCACCGCTCCAGATGGGAATGCCGCCCATTTATTATTTTCACCAAAGCGCGACGATCCATCGGCACGTATGCTAGCCGTCAGCAAATACTTGTCCGCGTAGGAGTAGTTGGCCCTTGCCAACCAGGAGGCCATCGCCCATTTGGATATCCCAGACGAAGGTGGATTCACCGTCTCGGCTACCCCCAGGTTGTAATTCTCGGTATTGTTGTTTGCAAACCCGCTCACACTGATTCCCGATGTACGGAGGGTTTCATCCTGATAGGTAAATCCTCCCATCAAGCCCAGCTGATGCCGATCCCCGAATGCACGGCTATAATTCAAGATATTCTCGTTCAAGAAGGACGACCTATAGGAAGTCCCTTGCGAGGCGCCTCCCCTATCATTTTCAAAAATAAGAGGTCTAAATTCCTCTGTCGCTACGTTATGGGCCTCGGTGCCCAATAAGGTTTTGAAGGTCAGCCCTTCGGCAAGCTTGACCGTGAAGCTCGTATTGCCAATCAATACATTGGTAAAGCCTCTATTTTTATAGGGTTTGTGATAGATCAGCGGGTTGACCATCGTAGCCTCCGCAAACGAGTATATCTGACCTATCTGTGTATATCGTCCATTGGCATCGTACACATCCAATGTGGGCGGGGCCGACACCGCACCCGAATATACCGTATTACCGAAATTGCCATTATCCACCGGCACTTGGAAACGCTCTCTTCGAGACAAGTTGATGTTGACATCCATGGTCAACCAATCAAACAGCTGATGGTCCATGTTCAGTCTCACCGCCCCCCGTTTAGCCCCCGTATTGATGATGATTCCATCTTGATCGTAGTAGCTTCCAGATAGGGAGTATCGACTTTTTTCAGATCCCCCTGAGAAGGTAAGCGTATGATTGTGTAGGATAGCACTTCTTAATACCTCACTTTGCCAATCCGTACCCGGTCCCTTAATTTCATTGACATCAAAAAACGGCTGTTGTCCACTGTTCTTTAACCATTCATTGGCTACGATGGCATATTCCTTCGCATCCAATACCTTCATCCGTTTGATGTCTTCTTGTACCCCGACCTGACTCTGCAGGTCTATTTTCGTAGGTTGGCCCGATTTTCCCTTTTTGGAGGTAATAATGACCACCCCATTCGCTCCCCTTGCACCATATATAGCGGTAGCGGAGGCATCCTTCAAGATATCGACCGATTCTATATCAGATGGGTTGAGATAGCTGATATCTCCCGTCACCGGAAATCCGTCTACCACATACAGGGGCTGGTTGTCCCCTATCATGGAGTTGCCGCCCCGTATCCGCACCTCCATTCGAGATCCTGGAGCTCCCGAATTCTGCACCACACGTACCCCCGTAGCGCCGGCTTTCAAGGCCTGCTCCATATTGTATACCGGTACCGCTTCCAGCTGGGCAGGTTTCACTTGTGATACCGACCCCGTCAGATCCGATTTTCGCATCGTTCCGTAGCCCACCACCACCACTTCATCCAAATCGGCTATCTCTTCGCCCAATAGCATGTCGATCCGCACTTGGCTTCCCACCACCATCTCCTTGGTTTGCCGACCTATTAACGCATAGGTCAGGGTAGTCGCCCCGTTCGGGAGGCGAATTTCATACGCTCCATCACCATTGGTCGTGGTGGCCACCTGGGTGCCCTTCACCCGTACCGTCACCCCCGCCAAAGGCTTTTGCTCATTATCGCTGACCACTCCCGAGACCAGCCGTTCTTGGGGCCTATCCTCGGCTTTTTCCCTTTGCGTAGGCTGCGGTGTGCCCGACATGATGGTGACAATGCCATCATCAAGTGACCAGACCAATTCATGGCCTGCCAATATGGCCCGCATCGCCTCCGAAAATATCACATCTTTGACTTGCACATTGACACGTGTCATGGCTATGCGATCGCCACGAAACAAGAAGGAATAGCCCTGTTGTTTTTGGATATCTTTCATGACATCCCGCAGACTGGTATTTTTGGCATGAAGAGTAATCTTTTGTGCTCGCCCTTCGGCCGCAGCCTGGACAATGAAAAGAAAAGTTAAAAAAATCGCTAATTTCATAGTAAGTAGCAATCGTGTTCTAAAAGACCAGTCCGGTCCTTTAAAAATTCGTTTAAAAATCATAAATTAGTGCTGTTTGGGTGATTCAAAATTGGTCATAGACCGGCAATTCAATACCGGTCCGTACTGTAATCCAAACGAAATCCACGGATGGTGTCTCCAGCATCATCCGTTGTTCCTTATTTTTCTTTCTGCTATACCGTCCTGTCGTTATGATGTATTCATAGTTATTTCTCCTCGTTTTTGATTATAATGGTTATGGTTTATATAAATGGGTCCACTTGCTTCCTATAAGCTGGGTATACCCTTCGTTTGTTTTCACGTGCTATCTTTCGCCCTGCACAAGCAGCTGTTTATGGCCATTGGCCTCTGTAAGCCTGAAGGTCAGACCACTTTTTTCCAATGACTTCAATACCGAGCCCAGTGATTTACGCCGATCTATCATACCGAATATCCGCTTTTCGGGGATAGCACCTTGATACAGCACCTCCACATCATACCAGCGAGCCAGTTGGGCCAATGCGATTTGGGGCGACAAGTTATCGAAATAAAAGAATCCGTCTTTCCAAGCGGTAAATTGTTCGACATCCACCTTTCGGACGTCCATCTCAGACCTGCGTAGTGTCGCTTGCTCCCCTGGCAGCAACAGCGTGCCAGCCCCTCCATTCGTGACGATATTTACCTGGCCCTCTACCAAGGTTGTCTTCGTCTCGACATCCTCCACATAAGCTGATATATTAAATCCAGTCCCTAGAACCTCTACCACTTGATGTTTCGTTTTTACTTTAAATGGTACCGCAGCACCTGCCATAGGTCCGCCTCCTTTTGCTTGTTGTTTGGTCACATCAAAGTAGGCCTCTCCCTGCAGTTCGACCACCCTTTCCGTATCCGTGAATTTGGTCGGATATTTTAGGGTCGAGGCCGCATTCAGCCATACCTTTGTCCCATCTGGGAGTATCACTTGATACGTCCCCCCCTTAGGTGTAGTCAGTACCGCAGAGGTGAGTTCCCGATTCCCGCCCTCTTTGCTCAACAATGCACTGCCATCACCATACTTAATGGCATCCGGCCCTATTACAACCCCTGTCTGATGTTCATCCAATGCATAGGTACTTCCATCAGCCAAAGTCAAGGTTGCTCGATTGCCCCCTGGCAACACCTGCTGAGGGTCTACCCTCGTTTGCCGCTCATCTTGCATATCCGGGCTCTCCTTTTTCCAATCCCCTATCCGCCAAAACACCAGGCCCACAATCAGTAGCGCTGCCGCTGCTACATAGGGTAGCGTCCGATATCTAAGGCCCCGTGACCTTGCCGGCAATTCAATTGCGGCAAGCACAGCCTCCTTACTCCGTCGGGTAGCCTTCGCCATTTCCCCCGGTGTACGCCGCACATCGCTATTCGCCATATGTCGGTTGAGGGCAGCCTCGACCTGCAGCCGCTCCTGAGGAGTAGCCGTTCCTTCCATATAGCGTTCTAGTAGTTTCTGTGCGTCTGTATTTCCCATAGTGATAGCGTCATCTTTCATGTGTCTCTATATACAGTACACATCTGCTTCCCATAAATCCCGATTTATTTTATTTTTTTACGAAAGTAAAATAGCCAACGCTAGGGAGAGTCCCATACGCAGGCGAATATTGCCAACAGCCTGGCTCAATAGATTTTTCACGGTCTTCTCGGAGACCACCAGTGCTAGGGCAATCTCTTCATTGCTGCAATTCTCGAAGTGGGTCATCATGAATACCTTTCCCATCTTGCCGGGCAGTGCTGCAGCTATGCTTTCCAAACGCGCAATAAGCTCCTTCTCGATCATCCCTTGGTCCGCAGTCGTGTATCCCGCCGTTAGGTAGTGGGTCAATTCTTTTTTGAAAGCTGTATGCGTCGTCTTGGTCCGTTCTTGATTCAGGAAGCCGTTCCGAACACTCACTTTGAGATAATTAAAGAGATTTTTGGAATCGTCAAATCGTTCGCGGTTTTGCCACGCTCGGATAAATATCTCTTGGATGAGGTCCTCGCTTTGTTGACTATCATGCGTCAGTTGATCTGCATATTGGAGCAGAAAATGGTAATATCGATTAAAGATTTCTTCGAAGGCCTCCCGATCGCCATTCTTCAATAACGGAATCAAATGATTTTCGGGCAATACATGATAATTGGTTAGTTTCATCAACCCTAAGGTAGCTAATTCAGTTTAGTAATGAAAATTAGTAGCTAGCTTATTGCTAGTGATGGATGGTTAATGGCGGAGGGCTTACAACAAAACACCCGTTGATAATAGCACACTATCAACGGGTATCTAATTTCTAGTCCCTATCTCCTAACCCCTAATCTCTAAAACCTAACTCCTAACCATCTAACTCCTAGTTTCTAAAACCTAACACCTCTCCATCCTCACCCCGTCACTCCGAACTTGATTCGGAGTCTCTCCGTCAAATGCAATACACCCGTCAAGCTCCTCCCCGCAATCACTAACTCCTAAAAATCCAAATACAGCGCTTCATTCACAGGCTTCGGCCATAGCCTTCTCGGGTACACCCCATCCGCTATCAATTGTCGAATACTTGCTTGTACTATTGCCTTGTCCTCTTTATAGGTCACGCCAAACCATTTGGAGGAAGTTGGCAGCACTGCAAATTTCGCCATCTGCTTCTTTACCATGTAGTCTGGAATATTGGGAATAAAAAATTCGGCTTTCGGGTTATCTTGGTTCTCTGCCACGAAAGCTGGAAACAGCTCCTTTGCCACTTCGATTACTTTGGGGGTGAATCCCCAAAAGTTCATGGATACCCTTGTCTCTTTAGGGAGTATCACCTCTTGGTCGTCCGAGCGGTAGACAATATGCATGTCCTCTCCTTCGTCTTTACGGTATATATTGGTACGTTCGGTCACGCTCGTCATCTGTCCTGCACCATTCACCTCGCATACCCCTCGTGATACATATCCATAGTCGGATAGCGTATTTCCTATTTCAAAACCTACCAAGGCCATTTGTCCATCTGTTGCTTCATTCGTCAAGAAATCAGCCATCCGTTCGAAAGCATCATAACCATAGAAATCATCGGCATTGATGACACAGAATGGGCCATCCACATGCTCATGCGCACTCATTACCGCATGTGCCGTGCCCCACGGTTTTTGCCGCTCGATGTGCATTTCCACGCCAAATTTACGTAGGTCAAAATTCTGAAAAGCATAGGCTATCTCTATTTCCTTCGGAAGCCTATCGCCCACATTTTGCTGCATGATCGTTAAGAATTCTTCCCGGATGACAAATACGATCTTGCCGAATCCAGCGCGGACCGCATCGTATATAGAATAGTCGATAATTTTTTCTTGGTAAGGACCAATGCTTTCCACTTGTTTAGCAGAGCCGTATCGGCTAGCCATTCCAGCGGCCAATATGACCAGCGTAGGTTTTTCTTTTTTTATCATAGGGTGTGATCTGGTCTACTTGGATTTTTGGAGAATCCAGTAGTACGGTACAAAAATTAAAACATGTATCAGCCTATAACAAGTTTGATGCCAACTCTTTCCCCTTCCTCGTCACTCCGAACTTGATTCGGAGTCCGCCTGTCATAGGCAATACACCACTTCCAACTCTTCCCCACCCCGTCACTCCGAAGTTGATTCGGAGTCTGCCCGTCAATGCAATACACCACTTCCAACTCTTTCCCCTCCCCGTCACTCCGAACTTGATTCGGAGTCTGCCTATCAAATGCGATACACCACTTCCAACTCTTTCCCCACCCCGTCACTCCGAACTTGATTCGGAGTCTACCTGTCAAATGCAATACACCACGTCAAGCTCCTAACCCCTAGTCTCTACTATCTAATCCCTAGCCCCTACACCAACCTATTCACAAAATAACCCACTGGCCAGGTGTGGTCGTCCAGCTTAGCATTCTCGATACCATAGTCTGCGAATACCAGCAGCTCACTATTTGGTTCTAGTGCTCGAAAAGCTGTACCATATCCCACCGGTACGTGGAGTACACGATGTTCTGTGACATGGATGACTTCCCTTTGTATGGCCAAATCTGGAGATGCATTCTCCCAATTATCGATTTCGACCAAGTCTACGGCGAATGCCCCCGACAAGACATAAAACCAGCGCTGCTCTATACGATGCGCACGCCAGCCCCTGACCAGCTCGGTATCTGCATTTTGAATGATGTAGAATCGTTTGACTTGCGACATATCAAAGTCATTCACAAATCGGATTTGACCTCTATGGTCTTTGGCAATGCCGCCTGTAATAAAATTTATCATGTTTAATTGGCGTTAGTAATTAGATTTGGAGGGGTTAGACGATAGTTCTTCTATATTTTATAAGACCATTTATCATTTTGCCCACTTCCTCCACCTTAGGACACGGCTCTTTGTATGTATCTTCGTCTAAATATTGAAGTTGATGAGCGATAAGCATTTGTGTATCCAGTTCGGCACAGCTACCAGAAGCTATAAAGAGGAATTGGATAAACTCTTTATTAGTTTGTCTTGCAGCGCCCTCCGCAATATTAGAAGGGATAGACACTGCAGATCTTCGTATCTGGGAAGTAATAGCGTAGATTTCTTCTTTAGGAAATAGAGAAGTAGCCTGATAGACTTCGGTTACCAAAGACACTGATTTTTTCCATACCTCTAAATCTTTATGTGAACCATTTCCCATACCAAACTTAAATTAATAAAATGAAACTCCCACTCTCTATCCCTCCAACTCCTAATACCTAACACCTATCTCCTAACTCCAATTTCTCAACTCTAACTCCTAGCTACTAATTACCAACCACCAATTACTAGTCACTAGTTACCCAATATACCTCTTCAACACATATCGCTTCAACATCAAATAAATAAGGCTCAATACTAGTAGCAGGCCAATTGCAAATCCCAATTGGATGGTAACACTTTCTTCTGTAAACCGTATCACAAGTAAACCAATGATAAACTGTAGAGCTCCATATAAGAAAGACACCAATAATTTATTCACGCCGGCCTCATTCCCTAAGTATTGGTACAGATGTGAGCGATGCGCTTGGAAAATATTTTCTCCTTTGGAGAGCCGCCGCACAATTGTCCACACCGTGTCCACTCCGTATACTACTAGGAATAATATATAAATCAAGTTCTGGGTCTTAATTATCAAGGCAGCCAACGCAAACAGCAAGATAAAAGCAATAGCCACAGAGCCCACATCTCCCGCAAAGCACTTTGCTTTGACCCTAAAGTTAAAAAAAGCAAATACCAATACCGAGAGCATACTATAGATTAACAAATCCCGGTCGATAAAATCGACGTGATGGCTGACCAATAGTAACAAGCCACCTACCGCTAGGCTGTAGCAAGCCGTGATTCCATTGATACCATCCATAAAATTGTAGGCATTAATAACGCCAATCACGACCACGAATGTTATCGCTAAGTAGTACCACGGCATACCAAATACATCCAGTTCATACGCCATGAGCAGTACAGATAGCAGATGGACCAATAGTCGGATTTTATTGGACAAGGTCATGATATCATCCGCAAAGCTCACCACTGTCATCAATGTCAGACCGAGGAAGAAATAAGGGTATTGGAATCCCGATAGGATAAAATAAGCTAACGCCCCTAAATAAAATATAATCCCACCACCTCTTAGCGTGATAGCGGTGTGCGAACTACGCTCATTCGGCTTGTCAATAATATTGAATCGATCTGCAATCCGGAAATATGCTAATTCCGCCACAAAAAGAACTATAAAAACTACTAAATATATCATCACTTTATATTTGTCTAGTACCTAGTCTCTAACTTCCAACCCTCTTACTCCTAATCTCTAACCCCTATCATCACTCTATCCTTCCCCGTCACTCCGAACTTGATTCGGAGTCTCTCCGTCATATGCAATACACCACGTTAAGCTCCTCTACCCCTAGTCATCAGCACCTAACCCCTATCATCACTCTATCCTCCCCCGTCACTCCGAACTTGATTCGGAGTCTCTCCGTTAAATGCAATACACCACGTTAAGCTCCTCTACCCCTAGTCATCAGCACCTAACCCCTATCATCACTCTATCCTCCCCCGTCACTCCGAACTTGATTCGGAGTCTCTCCGTTAAATGCAATACACCACGTTAAGCTCCTCTACCCCTAGTCATCAGCACCTAACCCCTATCATCACTCTATCCTCCCCCGTCACTCCGAACTTGATTCGGAGTCTCTCCGTTAAATGCAATACACCACGTTAAGCTCCTCTACCCCTAGTCATCAGCACCTAACCCCTATCATCACTCTATCCTCCCCCGTCACTCCGAACTTGATTCGGAGTCTCTCCGTCATATGCAATACACCAAGTCAAGCTCTTGTCCCCTAATCACCAATACCTAACTCCTAGCCTCCCCAAAAGACCTTATCGTCCTCTCCAATCCCTCCTTCGCCGTCAATAGCAATTTCTCAATTCCCAAAGCCGCTTTAATCTTTTGATTCGAAACCACATAAGATTCTGTTAATTTTTTCAATCTCTCCGAATTAAGCGGCAAAGGCAATATATCTCCAATTTTGACTCCAGCTCTGATTAATCTCGCAGGGATGTTCCATAGTTTTGGAGATTTCCCTAAAGTATGTGCAATTAAGATAACAAGCTCATTCGTCGACAAAGCCTCATCATCTGCAAAATTATACACCCCTGATTTCAGTTCTTTATTAGATATCATTTGATCTATCAAATAATTGAGATTGTCAATACTTAAAAAAGATCGTTGATTATCAAATGCTGCAAGTGGCCATGGCAATCCTTTTTCTACCACTTTATACAACAGATTCAAATTCCCCTTATTACCAGGTCCGTGAATCATACATGGTCTAATAATAAAAAGACGTTTACCTTCAGGTAATTGCTGAGACAAAAGATATTCTTCTGCTGCTCGTTTAGATTTTCCATACGGGGTAAAAGGCACACCGTCTATATCCTCCACCAAAACACCGTCCACACCATCCGCCACAGCTTTGACAGAGCTGAAATAGAAAAAATCTTTTATTTCTGATTTTAGGAATGCTTTGAATAAGTCAATAGTCAAATCCCTGTTGACTTTGAAATATTCTTCTGGTTGCGAGGTATTGGAAGTATCATGGGCTTTACCAGCTAAATGAATAATAACGGAAGCATCGTTATCTATATAATTACTCCAGTTTTCTTTCCTTAAAGAGAGCTCTTTAATTTTACCCGCATTATTTCTTAGGTATTGTCGTAAATTCTGTCCAACAAAGCCCGATGTGCCTGTTATAATGATTTTCATGATTCACCAACAATGTTAATCATTTTTTTGCTATTTTAGCTTGACATTCTCAAAATTTGTTAATGAAAAAATTTGTCTTTCTCTTCATTTCCGTAATAAGCATAGTCACAACTACAGTCGCTCAGACAACTATTACATCAATCAATGCAAAAAACTACCGCATAGTTATACCAAAGGGTTACTCGGAATATGATAAGAAAGCTGCGGAGGAGCTTCAATCATTAATAAATAAATCATTAAATATTATAATCCCAATTGAGTCTGAACAGTATACCACTAAATCTTTCAACATATACATAGGCGAGACATTAGCTTCAAAAGGAATAAAAGAGCTTCTTAAAATTCGTAATGATGGGTTTTTGATAAAAGATCTGGCAAATAATAATAATCTCGTCATTCTTGGGAAGAGTAAAAAATCGTCATATTATGGCGTGCTTTCTTTTGCGGAGACTTTTTTAGGAACAGAATATCTTACTCCATCAAATCTATATATATCGAAACGGAATGAGATAAAGGTGCCTACAAACTATACGTTTTTAAGCAACCCCGATTTTGTACTAAGAGATATTCATAATAATCTTTCTAATAAGGAATTTGAGGCGGACAAATATCAAATTACTTATTTTTATAGAGAACCCAATGATTGGGGTCTTGTAGGTCACACTTTTTTCAAATTAATTCCTAAAGAAAAGTATCTGGTGAAAAATCCGGAATTCTATAGTTTAGTTGATGATAAAAGAACCGCTTCTCAACTGTGCCTGTCTAACACAGGTTTAAGAAAAGAAATCGTAAATAATTTAAAAAAATTAATATCGCAACATCCCAAAAAAACACACTGGATGGTAGGTCAAGAAGATGTGGGTAAATTTTGCACATGCAATGATTGTAAAGCTAATTATAAAAAATTTGGCGGTGAAAGTGGTTTGTTAATTGATTTTATGAATTCAATATCAAATAACTTCAGAGAATACACAATAGGTACGTTCGCCTACCATGAGACTATTGCTCCGCCACGAAACATCAAACCAAATAGGAATGTATTAATCTGTTACGCACCTATTCAAACCTTTAAAGGGGAATCGATTCTTTCAAAGAAAAATGAAAAATATGCTCAATATTTAAGACAGTGGTCAAATCTTACCTCCAACTTAATGATATGGGAATATATTGGGAATTATAGCAATTCTATGAAACCCTATCCAATTATCGATTCATTTCAACCCAACCTATTATTGTACAAAAAATTGAATATCCATTATTTTTTTGGAGAAGACAATAATATTCCCGGAATAAGTGAATTTAAAGAACTCAAGACATATCTCCTTTCTCGATTACTGTGGGACTCTTCCGCTAATGTTGATTCTCTCATCTTCTCATTCTGTAATAAATTTTACGGAAATTCAAGCAAATATATTCTTGAATATATTTCTAAAATAAATGAAAAATCCAAAAGTGATAATATCAGGTTTTTTGAAGGCACTTCACAATATTTAAGCTTAGATAATTTGGTTCCTTTAGAAAAAATATTGGATAAGGCATTACAAAGCGCACAGGATGAAGAAATCAAACAGAGAATTTTAGTTCTTCAGGCATCTCTAGATTATGCATTCATAAATTATGGAAGAGATATTCATAACAAAGAATATTATAAAAGGATTGAAAGAATAAAAAAAATAAGTAAACAACAAAATTTACCTTGGATGAAGCATAACGGAAAATTGATAAATGTGGACAAGCTACAATAATAGTATCCAATGCTGATTATTGTCCGGAATCCACCTGATTCAATATTTTGATGAGACGATCTAATAATAATTCTCTTTCAAAATTATCTTCAAAATACATTCTAGCATTACGCCCCATAGACATCCTTTTCTCAATGGATAATTTAGCAAGCCTCATTATATTTGCCGCTAATTCTTCGGAGTTACCTGGTTCTGAAACAAAACCACAGTCTGCTTCAGAAACAACTTTAGCCCCTTCGCCATCTAATGCAGCAATAATAGGCTTACTACACGCTAGGTAAGACTGTAATTTCGATGGAATAGTCATTGAAAAGATTTCGTCTTTCTTCAATGTTACCAACAGTGCATCAGCACACGCGAAAAAATAAGGCATCTCGGCAGTAGGAAATGCTCCTATCAAGTGAAATTTCTCTGCGAGTCCTAAACGATTAATTTCAAGTTCAACAAACTCTTTCTTTCTCCCATCGCCTAAAACAACAAAATTAATGTTGTCGACTTTCCCATTTATCAACTTTGCAGCTTTTATGACATTGTTGAAATCTTGAGCTTCTCCAATATTCCCGGCGAACATCACAGTAAAGCCAGAGTTTGGCATTAAATTTAAATATTTTTGTCTTTTTTGAACCGTCTTATATAGTGCTTCGGTACTATTCGGAAAATAAAATATCTTATTTTTCCTAACACCCTGTTTTTCAATATAATTCCGAAATCCTTTTGATTGTATTAAAATCTTATCACTGTATTTATAAACCCACTTTGTCAGGCTATTTAATAAATTTAGTACCAAACTATTGGAGATTTGTCCAGCTGCACTCACACTTTCAGGCCATAAATCTTGGACCCAAAAATATATCGGTGCTTTAGTCAATTTTTTTATTAGTACAGCCGGTATACCGACAGTTATTGGGGACGGTTCAAAAACAAAAATCTTATCAATCTTCTCCTTTAAAAATAGTGATTCAACAGATGCGAAAAACGCAAATGACAAATAATTCATTGCCAGTCGAATTCCCCCTCCCTTACCCCTGGGAACTAACGGAACGCGGAAAATCTTTATGCCATTCCACCTCTCTATCTTCGGAGAAAGGAAGGAATATCCTTTATAAAAATTTCCATTGGGGTAATTAGGTTGACCTGTTAAGATAAGCACTTCAAGCCCACGCTCCTGCAATCCCAAAGCTAAATCATTGATGCGAAAAGACTCCGGCCAAAAATATTGAGAGACGATAAGGATTCGCATTATGAAATATTATATTGTTTATATAACTCGGGGTATTTCTTCATCCATTCGTATTGAGCAACCAACATAGTCTCGTAATTAGAAATTGAATAATCGAAATCAGTTCTTATACTAATCAAACTTTTGTCAACTTCATATCCATCGTATGCCTCAATTGTCATTTCATTATTACGATAAATATGATTAAACAAAAGCAATAATTGATATTTATCTATTTTCTGCGCGGGAGCAACTTGGATTAAACCTGTAATATCTTGTTCCAATATTGCATCAATCACTCTTGCAAGCTCTAGGGTTGTAACCCCCGACCAGAATGCTTTAGAGAATCCTTTCAATTTCGTCTCTTTCTCCTGCTTCATAAACCAATGGAATAGGCCAATTCCTTCATTACTTAATTCAGGCCCTATAATAGAAGTTCGAATAGTTACATCCTTATTATTTATAATTTCCCCCAAAGCTTTTGATTGGGCGTAAAATCCCAATCCATTCTTAAAGCTACCCTCTGTATAGCCACCTTCTTTGCCAGAAAAAACACAGTCAGTGCTAATGTGCACAATTTTCGTCGATGTATCTTTTGTTATCTCTTCTAAGAAATGAGGAAAGTAACTGTTAAACCATATAGCTTTACCGGGATTATCCTCCGCATCATTATTTAATATACCAATACAATTAACTATGTAATCAAAGCGGTTAGCTTTAATTATTTCTCCCAACATCTCTGTATCTCCAACATCTAAATTAAAAATAGCCTCTGAGTCGGGAAAATTTCTTGCTAACCCAAACACATTAAACTTTCTTTCATTTTTGTAATAATTGAAAAGCATATGACCCGCCATACCCTTTATCCCAATGATAAGTATTTTTTTCATTAGCTTATTTATTCCAGATTACTTTATTTACAATAGATGTATAACTTATGATAGCCTTAATAACCCGTTCTGAAGTGTTATTAACTTCATATTCAAAAGGAAGCCTTGTCTCGGGGTTGAATAATCCTTTGGATATTTCTATTGCATTCAAAATTTGATTCTTAGAAATTCCCCCCAAGACAATTGTGCCCGCATCAATTGCTTCAGGTCTTTCAGTACTTGTACGTATACTGACTGCAGGAAATTTCATCATCGCCGACTCTTCACTTATGGTACCACTATCAGACAAAACCACATAGGCATGCTGCTGAAGTTTAACGTAGTCAAAAAAACCTAACGGAGCAACATTTCGGACTAGTGGGTGAAAAATAATATTATTATTAGCTATCCGATTTTTTGTCCTAGGATGTGTTGAAAATATAATTGGCATTTGATATTTTTCGGCAACAGCATTTAACGACTCAGCCAATAATCGAAAATTATCATTCAAATCAATATTTTCCTCACGGTGTGCACTCACAACAATATAATTATTTTCTTTCAGTTTCAGTTTTGACAAAACCTCGCTTTTTTTAACAGAAGTATTATATTTGGTCAGCACTTCCTTTAATGGTGATCCTGTTACAAAAACATGATCTTTTCGAAATCCCTCACTAAGCAAATATCTTCTACTATTTTCTGTATAAGTCAAGTTAATATCGCTGATATGGTCAGAGATTTTCCTATTGATCTCCTCAGGCACATTCTGATCAAAGCAACGGTTACCCGCTTCCATATGAAAAATAGGAATTTTTAATCTTTTCGCTGCTATGGTACTCAATACACTATTCGTATCTCCCAGCACCAATAGCGCCTCTGGTTTTTCTTTTGACAAAATTTCGTAACTTTTCGCAATCACATTTCCGAGGGTTTCGCCCAAATGTCCACCTGCGACGTTTAAAAAATAATCGGGTCTACGTAGTCCTAGATCTTCAAAAAAGATCTCATTTAGCTCGTAATCATAATTTTGACCAGTGTGTATTAATAAATGTTCAAAATATTGATCACATTTCTTTATACATTCTGCCAGTCGAATAATCTCTGGGCGAGTACCTAATATAGTAGCAACTTTAATTTTATTCATTTTAGTTTATTAATTTACACTCTTTTCCTTATATATTAAACCCCTTAAATAAATCCAACTTTTTGAGCAAGACTTTCGCGCCTTCAACATCTTCTCGTTTAGTGTTATGGGAATTATAGTCCTCAATTTCAGGTTGAATTTCCTTTCCTTCCGAAAAAAATTGTGCATAATTAAGATCTCTGTTATCCGCAGGAATTCTAAAAAAATCCCCCATGTCTTCTGCCTTTGCCATCTCCTCTCTTGTACAAAGAGTTTCATACAATTTTTCTCCATGACGAGTTCCTATAACCTTTACCTCATTCGTAGCATTTTTTAACTGTAAAATTGCTTGCGCTAGATCACCAATTGTTGCAGCCGGAGCTTTATTTACGAAAAGATCTCCAGCATTACCATGTTCAAAAGCAAAAAGCACTAATTCAACAGCCTCTTCCAAAGACATTAAAAAACGTGTCATTTCGGGATCAGTTATTGTTAATGGTTCTCCCCTTTCTATCTGATTTAGGAAAAGAGGTATAACCGAGCCTCTAGAAGCCATGACGTTACCATATCGAGTCAAACAGACAATAGTATCTTTCAAATTTCGCGCTTCCGCTACAGCAACTTTCTCCATCATCGCTTTTGAAATACCCATAGCATTTATGGGATATGCGGCTTTATCTGTGCTGAGACAAATAACCTTTTGAGCACCATTTGACGCAGAAGCTCGAATAACATTCTGAGTACCTATCACATTAGTTTGAACGGCTTGCATGGGGAAAAATTCACAAGAAGGGACTTGCTTTAAAGCCGCAGCATGAAAGACGTAGTCTACTCCCCGCGTTGCCTGCTCTACACTTAAATACTCCCTCACATCTCCTATATAATATTTTATTTTGTTATTTTTATAGAGATTACGCATATCATCCTGCTTCTTCTCGTCTCGAGAGAAAATCCTAATCTCACTAAAATGATCGGTGCTTAAAAATCGATCCAACACAGCCGTACCAAAAGAACCGGTCCCACCCGTGATTAATAAAACTTTATTTTTGAACATAATTTCTTTCTTTACTTATCTCATTATATAACTCATAATAACATCTTGCCATGTTATCGACACTATACTTATCGTGAATGGTTCTATTTAAATTATTTCCATACATCTCCTGTTGCCGGAAGGCCTTTTTTATTGCTTTAGTTAAAGATATCATATTTTTCAAATCAAAAAATACAACTTCTTCATCACTAAATAATTCCCTAAAAATGGGAATATCCGAGACCACAACAGACTTATTATACAACCCTGCTTCTAATAGACTTAGAGGAAAACCCTCGGATGTTGAACACATACCCATTACATCAAAATACGATAAATATCGATATGCTAAAGGGCGAGCGCCTATAAAAAAACATCTTTCAGAGACACCAAGTTTTTTTGATAAAGTAATTAAGTTGTTAAGCTCAATTCCATCTCCAACAACCACGAGTGCGTAATCTGGCATGGTTTTAAGTGCCTCTACGAGTAAATGCACTCCTTTTCTCCTTGTGAGAACGGCTGTACAACCAATAACTTTAAAAGAGGCTTTGATATTTTTTAGAATAACTGAATCTTCAATAGGAATATCAGCATGAGTCTCAACCTTTCTGCCGTTGTATATTACCTCGACCCTATTTTTTTGTAGATTTGGTAAATACTTAGTTTTCATTTCTCTTGTAAGCATTACGATTACATCAAATTTTCTAAAAAGTTTAAGCCACAAAAAACTAACAATTTTCGCTACAAAAAGATTATGTGAATATTTCATATTTTCGACTATGTCTTGATGATTTGTCGAAATACATTTTGCACTCACTATGTGTTTCTTATTGAGCCATATATAGAAATCTGGTCTTAGCATGTGTGAATGAATAATGTCAAAGCTGTTAAAATCGATTTTTGAAGTGACCGAAATTCTTTCACATTTACATGGAAAATCAATTTCAACTTTATCATCAAAATAAAAAACAGTAAACTCAACGAGTGTGGGGGATATATGGCAAATTATGTCCTTAGCGACCAAAACTGGCCCTTTATTTACTAAGGATGGTAAGATAATGGCAACTTTCATTAATTAATATTTGATGTAAACACAAAGTTCATTAGTTCAATCTCAGAATACTTAGCAGAAAAAGCAACTATGGTGTATAGAATTATAAAAATGTATATGGCATATTTTGCTTTTTCTAAGTATAAGAGTGAAGGAATTAGAATATGTTCTGGATGCGAAAACAGGGTTGCTATTCTTCCTGAAAAGATAGCGAAAGAATTAAAAGCGGATAACCAAAAAGCAGCTACAACGTAACTAATGACAAAAACCTCAAAATATGGAATTTTTCCGCGGAGCTTTTCTTTATTAAAAAAAATAATCAGAAGCACTAAATAATGCTTTATCAGAACTGGGTTAAAAAGCCCCAGCTCTTGGTTATATCGACTATCTACCAAATATAACTGGAGTATGTTAACATTCATATAACTTAATACAAGTTGAAAAAAATTCAGATTTAATACTAGTCCTAAGAGAAAACCTAGAATTAAAAAACGAACCTGCCACTTGGTCTTTTGTAGATAAGGGTAAGAAAAATATAAAATACTCCAAAAAAGAGATACAAAATGAAAAAGGGAAGCAAATAACATTACAAACAAAAAACCTTTGAAATTCCTGTTTGCAATATAAGGTATTGAAAACATACAAATACCGATAGCGAAACTTGATCTTATCTGAATCATATCTCTTAATACAAAGACATGAGACATATAAATTAACAAGGCTAACATTACAAATTTATTGTACCTATATAAAAAGGACGTTATTACTCCAACTGATAAAAAGGCAAAAAATGCGATAAATTCCTCTGCATTTAAGCCGATCAATTTCATTAGGTAATTCAAAAAAAGATAGCCTGGCTCCATAAAATTCCGTTCTGTATCCCAATTTGGAGCTACATTAAATGCTTCTATGTAAGCCAAATAGTCCCGATCACCACTTCGAAATCCTGCTGCAAACCATAAGGCTATAAATCCCAATATATAGAAGGGTAATTTATCTCTCTTTTGTAGACCTATTAAATCAAATATTGTAGTAAAAGAAAGCAAAACGAAAACAAAACACAGATATGTCCACATAACAATTAAGGTATGAATGTTGAGAAAAACTCCATTCTTTCTTTCTCCTTCACTTCGACCGATATAAGTTCTCTAACATCGTCGTATTTTACTCTTCTTTTATAATAGCGATTAATAAACTGCTCGATTTTCTCCCTATTTTTTTCAACCCCTAACTCTTCATTTTCTATGGCTAGAACGAAATCACAATCAGTCAAGTCTTTGTCCAAATAACCAATTATAATTGGTAAGCCATTCATCAAATATTCTCTGACTTTTAAAGGACAAGCCTCTCTCATTTTATTTCGAAAAAGCGCTAGTGACCCCACTCCTATGTCAATACTTGAATAGAGAGAAGACAATGCAGTCTTATCTAAATAACCATGTTGTATAACATTTGGAGGCAGAATGCTCATATCTTCTAATACAGGTCCTACTAAATGAAATTCACATTTTAAGTTAAAAGATGCCATTTGAATAAACTTGTCAACTCCATGCCAAGGCTGATTAGGAGATCCCACGAATATAATCTTTGGAACATCGTTAGTAGCTATCCGTTCTTTCTGTAAATTATCAGACGGAAATTTAATCCCATTTGAAATTGTTCTACAAGGTTTATTAAACCTATTAAATTCACCTGAAATTTCATCCGTCACGGTCACGAAACCATCCATTTCACTATACATTTCGTGATTATAAATTCTGTAAACATACTGTGAAATTTTACCGTATTGTTTAATTTCGTCTTTTAAAACGGTATTAGATTCCATTATTTTAAATCCTTTTATCTTCTTAAAAAAAGACTTTACAAAAGGAAAAGCTATCATCTCCCTCACGTAAATAATATCCGGATTCAATGCATTTATATAACTCTGTATCCTTTTTCTATTTAAAATTTTATTAACAAAATTATATTTACCTCCACTTTTAAAAAAGAACTTTCCTAAAATTGATTTACAAATAAATAAAGACTCGACATTTTTTAAAAGAGAATTATTTAAAATAGTAGGAGTAGATTCAATAGAAATAAAATGAACTTCATGTCCCTCATTTTTCCAAGCCTCGACTTGCATATTAAGCTTATTTAAAACACCGCTATGCAAATCAACGTTAACATCTGTCAGATATACGATTCTCATTTGCTATTTACTATTATATTCTATTAATATTTGTAGGATTTGACTTGCAGCATTTCCATCCCCATATAATTTTTTTTCAAAGGCACCGATTTTTCGATGAATTAAAGGTGATAGCTGTTCCAAATCGGAAAAGCATAGAACGTTACATTCATTCCTAAGTGTTTCGGTCCACTCTGTTTCTGAACGTATAGTAATGCAAGGTACCTCCAAAATATAAGCTTCCTTTTGCATTCCCCCCGAATCAGTTATTACATGATTTGAATGAGTGATATAATGAATATTATCAAAATATGACAACGGATTTAAGAATAGAATGTTTGTAAAGATGTCAAGATTTATACTATATTTCTCACAGAATTTTAGAGTTCTTGGATGTATTGGAAATACAACTTTTCTGTCAAGAGCATTAAGTTGATTTAGAATATTTTTCACTCTAATAATATCATCAGTATTATAGGGGCGGTGAATTGTTGCAAAATAATATTCAAAATCCAATGGCCTCCGCCTTGAACTATTCATTTTATATGCCAAATTGACTGAATCGACCATTATATCACCAATTAAATACACATTTTTTGTAATGCCTTCTTCCTTAAGATTTTCAATTGCATTTGTTGTTGATGTCAATAAAATCGTAGAGAGATGGTCTGTTAAAATCCTATTAATCTCTTCAGGCATAGCTCTGTTAAAACTTCGCAAGCCAGATTCTACGTGGATAATTGGTATAAGGAGTTTCGATGCAATTAATGCCCCTGCAAGGGTGGAGTTTGTATCTCCATAGACCAGAAGGTAATCTGGTCCCTCTTTTTGAACTATAGGTTCAAGTTCCATGAGAATTTGTCCGGTCTGTTGACCATGATTCCCGCCGCCGCCATTTAACATATAGGTAGGCTCTGAAATCCCAAGTTCTTCAAAAAAAACCTTACTCATATTTTCATCATAATGTTGTCCGGTATGGACTGTTACAATGTCTACCACTGCTCTAGAGACGTGGTCAAACGGAGCGTGTTTGATAAATTGGGGTCGTGCCCCTATCACTGCTAATATTTTCATAAAATTTCAAGTTTTTTAATAATACGCGCCGGGTTTCCCGCTATAATAACATTGCCATCTTCAAAGGACTTCGTAACAACAGACCCAGCTCCTACTATGGTTCTCGATCCTAGTACAACACCGGGAAGAATAACGGAATTCATCCCAATCCAGGAGTACGAACCAATTTCCACACATTTTCCGTCAACATGGTTATCCAAATTCTGGAAATCATGATTCGCCGTAATAATACCCACATTTGGCGCGATATACACGCTATCTCCTAAAATTATATCAGCCGAGAAATTTTGGAAGTAAATTCCAAAAGATTGAAAATTATTAAGATTGTCATTACCTAAAATTAAACGTTTGTAATCTGAAATCACGATATTTGGAGAAATTGGAAAGGGGATATGCTTATTAAATCTGAGCAATTTCTGGTTCCAAATTCCTCTAAAAACCCAAATCCACCCCTCATCAGATTCATCAAAATACTTGCCTGTTAGATATTTTTTATCAAAAAACAGCCAAGCAGTCATTTTTATGATTTTTATAATGGTTCTTTTTATCATATCTAAAATTCTATTATAATACTTTTGCAATTTTAGCTGAGACAAACAAATATCCAATATATACAAATGAAAAAGAGACTGTTATATAAATAATTGTATCCCTAACACTCGAGGCTGCCGCAAAACTACCCAAACAAAAGACTAAAAGTATCAAGTTACCTATTAAATTTAATCTTTGTTTTCCTCCAATATAAAACATAAAACTTAACGGACTCGCAACAAATCTAAAAAAAAGCATTGGCGACATAATTTGTGCATAAACCCCAGCTTCTCTCCATTCTTCACCGAAAATAAATCCAAAAATATAGGGCGCGAATAGGAAAATAACTATACAAGGGGCTAGCGCCAATAAACACAATTTTTTAAAAGTAGATATAAAGACTTCTTTAGCGTTTCCCAATTCAGAAAAATCTCGCGATGCTTGCTCCTTAAAAACATCTTGTACTGCAGTCGCTAAAAGAGCCATTGGCGCATTCATTAATCTAAACGCAAAGAAATAATACCCAGAAGAAATAGCATTATAGGATTTCGTAATTAATATGTTAGTTATATATTGAGATGATATGTTTAACAGTGAAGCGGGAGCGTCGTACAATGGAAAGTCTTTATACTTTTTTGCTAAGAAATACATCTTGGTCCTAGTTATACGTCTCAAAGGTAATTCATTAGATTTATAAAAAAATCTAACAAAAACAAAACTGCCATAAATCTGCCCAAATAATGTACCTAAAATTAATCCCAATCCTGATCCCCCAAAATATCCTACACCAACGTTTGTAATAGCTGTCGTACTTGAAACTGACACTCGACTTATAGATATTCGCTTAAATTGTTTTTTACGGTTAAACCAATAGTTCATAGATTGATATAAGCCAGTAAAGAACATCGATAGAGGAAGAAAAAACAACCAAATGCCAATCTCATCATTTCCGAACAATTCTGAAAACCAATCGTTAAAAAAGTAGATAAGAAGAAGAGAGAAAAAACTAAAGGCAGTAACAATTATAATTGACAAACTAGTAATATTTATCGCATCCTCATCTGATTTTGGCAACATAATTGCCAATTCATACCGTCCAGAAGCAATCACATTGATAATTGCAGAAATTGAAATAAACAATGAAAAAATTCCGAATTCAGATGGTGAATACAATCTTGTCAAAATCGGGCTAATAGCGATTGGCATCGCTTGAGCAATAGCGGTACCGGTTATCATGGTTACAACATTTTTATTAAATTCAGACATTTTTTATAACGAGTATATTCGCTCAATAATATCCACAACCTTTAAGCCTTCCAAAGCGTTAGTCGTAATTGATGCCCTAGTTTTCAATACATCTACAACATTCTCAATGACATAATGATGGTTAGCAGCGGATCCCTTATAAGCTCCATAGTCATTACCTGGATTCGTAGGGGCTAATTCCGGCATTTCGTAATCTTTAACATTACATATCTCTACCTTGTCCATGTATTGTCCTCCAATTTTGACAGAACCGTTTTCGGCGATTATGGTCATGGAACTCTCCAAATTTTGGTTCCAAACAGAGGTTGAATAATTCAGAGACCCCATTCCTCCATTCACAAAATCAAATGACACAAACCCTGAATCCTCAAAATCGGTCAAGTTAGTATGATTATGATCAGCAAACTTACCTTGGATATTGGCAATATCGCCAAATAACCAATATAAAATATCGATAAAATGAGAAAACTGTGTATAGAGCGTACCACCATCTAAATCCTTTTTACCATGCCAACTATCCGCTTTATAATATCTATCATCGCGGTTCCAATAGCAATTTAGCTGGACCATATAGATTTTCCCGAGTTTACCACTTTCGATTAAGCCTTTCACCCATTCAGAAGGTGGAGAATAACGATTCTGCATCACAGCAAAAACTTGCTTGTGAACATGTAGAGCTTTGAATATAACCTTTTCAGCATCTTGTCTATTCAAGGCCATAGGCTTCTCAACCACGATGTGCTTTCTCTCATCTAAAGCACGCATAGCCTGTTCAGCATGAAATCCATTAGGTGTAGCTATATTAACAACGTCCACATCAATCCCAGAATTAAAAAACTCATCTAAAGAACTGAAAAAAGGCACATTATATTGATCTATGTTGAGATCCTTTTTATTTTTTACATCAATCAACGCGACTAATTCACTTTCTTCATTTCTATTAATCATCTCCGCGTGGCGTTTTCCAATATGACCACAACCGATTACTGCAAATTTTATTTTATCCGCACTCATTATATCCTATTTAATTCTTTTAACAATATTATCTTTTAATTCGTACTCTTGCTGTGTCTCAGGACAAATCGCAATTCCGCTGTCATTAAACTGCAGCCGATGGCCGTATTCACTTACCCAACCTATTTGTTTAGCTGGGTTTCCCACAACCAGCGAATAGGCTGGAAGTGTTTTAGTGACTACAGCACCAGCACCAATAAAAGCAAACGCACCTATATCATGACCACATACAATAGTTGCATTCGCACCTATTGACGCACCTTTACCGACATGTGTAGTAGCATATTGACCGCGTCTATTTACTGCACTCCTAGGATTCGTTACATTGGTGAATACCATCGATGGACCTAAAAAGACATCATCATCGCAAGTAACCCCTTCGTATATGGATACATTATTTTGAATCTTCACGTTTTTTCCCAATACTACCCCTGGGGAAACAACTACATTTTGGCCAATGTTACATTTCTCCCCAATCTGGCAATCGGACATGATATGCGAAAAATGCCATATTTTCACACCCTCTCCAATGATAGCCCCATCGTCTACAACAGCGGTATCATGAACAAAATACTTATTTTCCATTTTCAAAAAACTCTTGAATATTTTTAATAATATATGCCTGTACATCCTCTTTCATCTCCGTGTGGATAGGAAAAGAAATTACATCCTTACACAATTGTTCTGCCACTGGAAAATCTCCTAATTTATACCCGTATACCAAATAGGCGTTTTGTAAATGCACTGGGATAGGGTAATAAACCATTGTCGGAATCCCTCTTTCTTGCAAATAGGCTTTTAATTCGTCTCTACGCCCTTCTTTTACCTGACAGGTATACTGATTAAATACATGGGTAGAATAAGAAGCCCTTTTCGGAAGAATAAGTCCCTCTATAGCCGATAATTTAGCATCGTACTTAGCTGCAACTTTTTGACGTGCCGTACTGTAATCATTTAAATATTTAATCTTTACATTTAATACCGCTGCCTGTACGGTATCTAATCGAGAATTGACCCCAATCGTCTCGTGGTGATATTTTTTCCTTTGTCCGTGATTGGCAATCACATGCAACTTTTCCCCTAATTCCTCATTTTGAGTCAACAATGCGCCACCATCCCCGAAGCATCCAAGATTTTTAGATGGGAAGAAAGAGGTTGTCCCTATATCGCCTATAGTACCTGCGAATGCCTTCTCACCGTTAGCATATATATACTCTGCCCCCATCGCTTGTGCTGTATCTTCTATTACAGCGATGTTGTGTTTTCTTGCAATCTCAAGTATTGCTTCCATATTGGAGCACTGGCCAAAAAGATGGACAGGGATTACACCGACCGTCTTCTCAGAAATGATAGATTCTAACTGAGTGTAGTCCAACTCAAACGTATCCGCTTTGACATCAATAAATTTAGGAACCAAACCCAACAAAGCAATGACCTCTACAGTGGCGATGTAAGTAAACGCAGGGACAATGACTTCATCCCCAGGTTTGAAATCAAGCCCCATCATCGCAATCTGTAGCGCATCCGTACCGTTTGCACATGTCACTGCTCGACCGACCTTATTAAATTCCTCTAATTTCTTGGCAAATGTCTTTACATCTGGCCCATTAATGTAAGCCCCAGCCTCTACAGCGGACAAAAGAGCAGTATCAACTTCTTCTTTAATCTTATTATATTGACTTTTTAAGTCAACCATTTGTATTGCTTCGTTCATGATAATTTAAGAGTGGTATTATATTTTTTCGCTAATTAGTTTACCTATTGATAAGCAGGAAGTCGCTGCAGGCGACGGTGCATTTCTGACATGTACGATATTTCGGCCCTCAGTTATATTGAAATCATCGATGAGATTGCCCTGACGATCACAGGCTTGTGCTCTGACTCCCGCGCCGCCATCTGTTAAATCACTTTCTTGGACTTCAGGAATTAATTTTTGCAAAGATTTAGTAAATGATGATTTAGACAATGATCGGTACATTTCCATCATTCCTGTTTTACCATACTTCATCACAATTTTCCAAAACCCTGGCCAAGTCATGGTTTGAGATACATCACCGAGATTAATATCTGAGAATTTATAGCCTTCCCGTTTAAAAGCCAGTACAGCATTAGGTCCAGCCTCTACTCCACCATTAATCATTCTTGTAAAATGTACACCTAGAAAAGGAAACTCAGGATTCGGTACCGGATAAATCAGGTTTTTAACTAGATATTCCTTCTCTGGACGTAATTTGTAGTATTCGCCTCGGAAAGGGATGATTTGTAAATCCTTGTTATTATCAGTCAGATTTGCTACCTTATCAGATTGCAACCCTGCACAGGTAACAATTTTATCTGTTAAATAGACCTCCTTTGAGGTCTCGATTTCATATTGATGCTGTCTAGATTGTATTGCGATAACCTCTTCATTGAAATGTATGTCGCCCCCCAATTCTTCGATAATCAACTTTTGAAGCTGGCGGGCCATTGCTGGATAATCGATAATACCTGTTTGTGGGACATGCAGCCCGGCCACACCTGCAACATGCGGTTCATATTCCAGCAATTGTTCTTTCCCTAGTTTAATTATAGAGGTCAGACCATTTTGAACACCCCTATTGTATATATTGTCTAGAGCAGTCAATTCGCTTTGATCTGATGCAACAATAATTTTCCCACAGATATCGAAGGGAATATCGTACTTTTCCGCAAAGGATATAAGTGAATGATAGCCATTAATACAATTCTGCGCCTTAAGACTGCCCGGTTTATAATATATTCCACTATGGATGACTCCACTATTATTTCCAGACTGATGCTTGGAAACATGGTCCTCCTTTTCTAGAATGAGAAGTGATCTATCAGGGTATTTCAGTTTCAGGTGATAAGCTGTAGAAAGACCAACTAATCCTGCTCCCACTACTACAATATCGTAAAATTTGGTATCCATTACAATCTCCCGTCTACAAGTCCTCTATCTAAACAAGCTTTTGTATCGAAAATCACGCCGTTATTGCGTTTTATTTTCTTATAGTCGAATTTCAAGAATTCGCTATGAGCCACTGCTACAATGACAGCATCATACACTACCGATTCGTCTAGCTTGTTTACGATGTCTAAATTATACTCATGCTTTACCTCTGCTGCATCTGCCCAAGGATCAAAAATATCCACGTCCAAACCAAAAGAGATTAACTCGTGATAAATATCCACTACACGCGTGTTGCGTACATCAGGACAATTCTCCTTGAACGTAATCCCCATAATTAATGCGCGTGAGCCTTTGATCTTATGGTCTTTCTGAATCATGAGTTTTACGACCTTGTCTGCGACAAAAGGCCCCATATTATCATTTACTCGACGTCCAGATAATATAACTTGGGGATGGTATCCAAGTGCCTGCGCCTTGTGTGCCAAATAGTAGGGATCAACACCTATACAATGTCCGCCTACCAGCCCTGGTTGGTATTTCAAGAAATTCCACTTTGTACCTGCAGCCTCAATTACATCGTTCGTATCGATACCGATACGATCAAAAATTAAGGACAATTCATTCACAAACGAAATATTAACATCTCGTTGTGCATTCTCTATAGCCTTGGATGCTTCGGCAACTTTAATATTAGGAGCTTTATGTGTCCCAGCAGTAATAATCGAACGATATAGGTCATCTACTCGATTAGCTATTTCGGGAGTAGATCCAGATGTTACTTTCTTAATCTTGGTCAACGTATTAATCTTATCTCCCGGATTGATACGTTCAGGAGAGTAGCCTGCGAAAAAATCTTTATTGAATCTGAGGCCGGAGACACGCTCTAACACAGGAACACAATCCTCTTCGGTACATCCAGGATACACCGTTGATTCATATATGACGACATCACCAGATTTTAACACTGATCCTAACATCTCTGAAGCTTTAATTAGTGGCGTCAAATCTGGTGCTTTGAATTGATCGATAGGGGTTGGCACCGTCACAATAAAGGTATTATAATTTTTCAAGTCATCCTTTAGGCTTGAAAACGACAGCCCGATTGAAGAATTATCTTTGGTTTTTAAACCCATCACATGCGTTAGGTCAGTTAAATTAGCCTCTTGTGTGCGGTCTTTTCCCTGACTAAGTTCTTCAACACGACTATTATTGATATCAAAACCTAAAACATCGTATTTTTTAGCAAATTCAATGGCAAGGGGCAGACCTACGTACCCAAGTCCAATAATAGCTATCTTGGCATTCTCGATTTTGCCATTTGATGAGTTTCCATTTTTACTCATAACTTGTTGTATAATTTAAAATTAATCAAATATTATCCTCAAATTGGCCAACTGGACCTATTGCTTGTTATTGTGATTTAACTCTCCTTTTGATATATAATAATCTGCGCCATATGTTCCGGTTTTTCAAAGGTAATGGTCACGGTCTTGTTTATCAAAGTAGACGTTTTGTCCGCTAACTGCAATAAATATGCCGAATTTAGCGCATTGCCTAGAACAACGATTTCAATCCGATTGGCTTCAATACCCTTAGCATAGGCCCCCACTAAAATTACCTGATGCACATCTCCGGCACGCTCCAAGACTTGATCTACTAAATCATCCATCCCTAAGTACTTGCGAATCAACTGTTGTAGGGGCCCAAACAAGGGATGATGGGTATTGGCGCGGTATACCACACGATTCTGCGCTTGCTCTTTATTTAAATAGCCAGCGTCTGATAATTGGTTCAGTTCTTTACGGATAGCATTAGTGGATTCGTCAAATTCATCGGCCAATCCGCGCAAATGTCCTTTACTGGTCGCATTGACAAAAAATTTGATCAGCAACTTTAAACGTGTCTTCGATGTAATTAAGGATCCTAGCATTGTCCAATATAGTGAGCAATAAAAGTACTCGTTATTGGACAGAAGTGCAAATTTATTTTGGCGGATGGTAATTGGCTCCTCATTAAGAGGTGAGGAGTGACGAGTGACCAGTAACGAGTGGTAGTGAAGGAAGAACCTCCCTAGAGTGCAATTAACCAACAGACTCCGGACCAAGCCCGGAGTGACGTGCCGCTGTGTGGGGTCTAGCCCCTAATCTCTACTAACTTCTAAAAACCTAACCTCCAACTACCCGACGGAGATAATCACCATAGCCGGATTTGACCAAAGGCTCGGCAATCTTCAACAGCTGCTGGCTATCAATGTATCCCATACGGTAGGCTACTTCTTCGATAGCGCCAATCTTCATCCCTTGACGCTCCTCGATCACTTGCACAAACTGGGCGGCCTGCATCAAGGATTGTATAGTACCGGTATCTAACCACGCTGTGCCCCTATCAAATACATTGACTTTGAGCTTACCTCGCTTGAGATACTCCAGATTGATGTCGGTAATCTCCAACTCACCGCGAGCAGAAGGTTTTATACCCTGCGCAATACGCACGACCTCATTGTCGTAAAAGTACAGTCCCGGGACAGCATAGGTAGACTTGGGCTGCGTAGGCTTCTCCTCAATAGACAATACTTGCCGAGCCGTATCAAACTCGACCACCCCATAGCGCTCGGGATCGGTAACCGAATAGGCAAAAATCAACCCGCCATCCACTTGGGTACTCCCCTGTAGCATCTTGGACATGCCCGAACCGTAAAAGATGTTATCACCCAAAATCAATGCGACCTTATCTTGGCCAATGAAATCTGCGCCAAGTACAAATGCTTGCGCCAAACCTTCGGGCTTCGGCTGTTCAACATACTCGAAGCGACATCCGATGTGCGAACCATCACCCAACAAACGGCGAAAATGCGGTAGGTCATGCGGGGTGGAAATAATCAAGATTTCCCGAATACCCGCCAACATCAACGTCGACAACGGATAATAAATCATGGGCTTATCATACACAGGCATCAACTGCTTGGAAACAGCCAGTGTCAACGGATGCAAACGGGTGCCGGACCCTCCGGCTAGTATAATTCCTTTCATTTTTTATTTCTTATTGCTCATGGCTATTCGCTGATGGCTAGTGGAGTGAATAGGAACAAGTTCTTAGTGACTAGCAACCGTTGATTAAATAACGCTCGTGCTACCACTGCTGTACTGCTACTTACAGACTCCGGACCGAGCCCGGAGCGACGTATCTGTCACCTATCCCCTAGTCTCTAACTCCTAACTTCTACCACCTAGTCTCCAACTTGTCACTTGAGGCAAGCATCTTCTCCAAACTATCTCGCCAAAAAGGTACTTCTACTCCAAAAGTACTTTTTATTTTTGATTTGTCGAGCAGGGAGAACCGGGGGCGTTTTGCCGGTGTGGGATAGGCCGATGTTGGAATAGGATGGATAGTACAGGATAGATCACTTATCTCTCGGATAGCAACAGCAAAGTCGTACCAGGAAATCTCGCCTTCGTTGGAATAGTGGTATACACCCGCTTTCCATATCGCTGAGTCGATAATGGATACAATGGCTTTTGCCAAATCATAGGCATAAGTAGGCGTACCTATTTGATCGGCAACAACAGAAATTTCCTCGCGCTCGGCCATCAACCGCAGCATGGTCTTCACAAAATTGTGCCCATAGGTCGAATATACCCACGAGGTACGGATAATAATGGCCTCTGGCACCCATTTCTGAATGGCCAACTCACCATTCAACTTGGTAGCACCATATACATTTATAGGATTCACGACAGCATCTTCTGGCAAAGGACTAGCAGAGCTGCCTTCAAATACATAATCCGTAGATATCGCTATCAACTTAGCCTCATGGATACGGCAGTATTGAGCAATCTCTTCGGTGGCCAAATGATTGACCACATTGGCTAATTCGGCTTCCCCCTCTGCTTTATCCACAGCTGTATAGGCAGCAGCATGGATAATGACATCGGGTTGGTACATCGCCAAGATATCTTGGATAATCAACGTTTGATCCAAGGGCAATTGTTTCCGATCCAGAAAAAACGTCTCGACATCCGTCCGATGCTGATAAATGGCTTTTAATTCAGAACCTACTTGACCGTTTGCGCCGGTAATTAATATTTTCTGAACCTGTGAATTTGTGTCCATTGTGAATAAAGCTTACTATAATTAATACGTGGCTGCCGTGGCAGCTTTCACAAAAATAAGTAAAATGTGTTAGAGTGACGTGTATGCAACCCAACTCCTATCCCCTTATCTCTATAACTCCTAGAACCTAACACCTAAAAAATAAGCATTGAAGAGTGACCAGTAAGGAGCGGGCAGCGAAAGGGAACCATCCTTAAAGGCAATTAACCAACAGACTCCGGATCAAGCCCGGAGTGACGTGCTGTTATGTAGAGTCTAGCCCCTAATCTCTAACTCCTGAATAATAACGAGTGACGATTGGGCAGCGAAGGAGGAACCTTCCTAAAGTGCAATTAACCAACAGACTCCGGATCAAGCCCGGAGCGACGTAGTGACAAGTAACGAGTGAACTATTCCCTACAAGCCTGCTCCTAGTCCTACAGCCAAAGGATAGTATACCCCATCCCTCAGTACACAAAAAAAACCGCTTGGAAAGATATCCAAACGGTTACACTATTTATTTCTAAAGGAGCCCTGAATTAGAACATCTCGATTTCCACCATGCTCAGGCCTGTACCCTTGGTATACCCATATGG
Organism: Sphingobacteriaceae bacterium DW12; assembly: GCA_000783305.1. Taxonomy (GTDB): domain Bacteria; phylum Bacteroidota; class Bacteroidia; order Sphingobacteriales; family Sphingobacteriaceae; genus Sphingobacterium. Next base: position 355,156 of record JROE01000004.1, read on the forward strand.
CAATAAGCCAAGTTCATTTAAGAAGATACAATGCTCCTCTTCCGGGCAGTAAATCATAATACACAACTTGGGCACCTGGCGCTATAGTCCGTTCTTTCCCATTTTCCTTATCAATCAAAAATACATCCTTTGCCTGATTTAATTGTATCGCACCGGAATGGGGCTGCTCATAATCCGTGTTAACGACCAATACATATTTGCCCCCGTCTGACATCCTTCTAAACTCGCCAATCAGCAGGCCTTCGGGTGCCTTTTGCACGATATCTGAGTCTGACAGGGTATCCATATAGTCACCATGCAACAGCCTCATGGTAGAGTAAACACGTTCTGACAGGGCATGGAGCAGTTTGTTGCCGATGACCGCAGTTTCTCTATTTAATTCCCTAACTCCTTCGAACAAGTGATTCGGGATGCCTTCATGATCAATGATACCATGAATGGTATTGTAATAAGAGATTCCTTTGGCTCCAAAGGCCAACGCACTATAATTTTGAACTGCCACCTTAGGAACTGTCATATTTCCGGGTGAATTCCCCCGGATATCACCCATCAATTGTATGTAGAGCCAAAAAGGTATACCTTCTTCAGCGGCTCGTTTACGAATGAACCCCCAATCTTTCCATAATTTGGAATCTTCAAGCTTAACTCCCTTATCTATATCTTCTTCAAATACATAATAATCTGTAATAAGGATAGGCGGCTGGACAGTAGATAAGAGCGAATCCATATATATAGCGTACAGTCCATTTTCCCACGTATAGGTAGGACTATAGGATTGGAGGGTGGTGACTACAAACAACTTATCGGGATCGGCCTGTCTCAATAGACCTAGGTCCTTTCCAACTTGGGGCAATTGTTCCAAGAAAGGTTCATCCCATACATAATAGCCAGCAAAAGACCTGTACTTACCGTACATGGCCTTGGCTTCTGCTACGCTGGCCTTGGTCGTATTGGCTATCTGCGCGGGGTAGTTTTGAAATCCACCGAACCTTGCATAGTCTTGGACGATGACCTTCAGACCTAAACCTTCTGCAATACGTAGTGCTTCTAGATTACCGGCAGAGGAGGTGAATGTAGTTTCAAAATGTGTAAAATTTGCCAACTTGGTATTCGCTAAAAATCGTTGATAAGAGGGCGATGGAGTGCTCGGGACACCATGAAAGGTACTGATCACGAAACTATCTTGAACACTCTTGATATCCATAATGTCAGAATTGAGGATACTAGCCGAATCTGCAAAATGGGATATGGTCGAATTTTTCCCTTCAGCCTGACCGTTGGTCAGACTGAAAGTGAAAATAAAGGCTAAGCTAAAACTATACTTCATATCGAATTCCTATTTTAGGAGGTATAACTCCCCCCTACCCGGCGGTAGGTCATAATTCACAACGCTTGTATTTGCGGCAACGGCTTGTTCGTCTCCATCTTCTTTATCGATCAAGAATAGGTTTATAACGGCATCTAGCTGTATGGAACCTGAATGGGGCTGTGCATAATCGAGGTTGACGACCAACAGGTAGGTAGTGGTGTCTTCAACACGTCGAAATTCGGCAATCAACAGGCCGGGTGGTGCATAATTCACAAGTTGCGACTGGGACATCACATGGAGATAATCTCCATGCAACAACCCCATAGTAGGATAGACAAGGACCGGAAGAGTGTTAAGGAGCTTATTACCGATGACAGATATCTCTTTGTTTAATTCCTTGACTCCTTGATATAGACTATTAGGAGTACCGTGATCATCAAAAATACCATTAATGGTATTGTAATAAGAAATTCCCTTCGCTCCCAATGCCAGAGCGCTGTAGTTTTGGACTGCTACCTTGGGGACAGTCATATTTCCGGGGGCACTTCCTGGAATATCACCCATCAACTGCGTATATAGCCAAAATGGGATCCCCTCTTCATAGGCCCTTTTACGAATAAATCCCCAATCCTTCCACAATTTGGAATCTTTCAACGCCACTCCATTATCTATATCTTGGTCGAATACGTAATAATTTGTAGACAACATGGGGGGCTGAACAGTCGACAAGAGAGAATTAATGTATGCAGGATATTGTGCATTTTGCCAAGTATAAGTGGGGCTATAAGACTGCAGGGTTACGATGTGAAATAGCTTTTGGGGATCGGCCTGCTTTAAAAGGTCCAAATCCTGCTTAACTTGAGGCAATTGCTGCAAAAAAGGTTCATCCCAGACAAAATATCCAGCAAATGAACTATACGCACCATACATCGCTACCGCTTCAGCAACACTTGTGGGGGTGGTATTGGCTATTTGGGCTGGGTAGTTCTGAAATCCACCAAACCTCGTATAGTCTTGGACAATGACTTTCAAGCCCAACTCTTCGGCAATACGTAATGCCTCTAAATTGCCGGTAGCAGAAGTAAACGTAGTTTCAAAATGTGTAAAGTTGGCTAATTTGGTATTTTCCAAAATTTGCTGGTAATAAGGGGTTACAGTACCCGGAACACCATGAAAGGTACTTATTACAAAGCTATCTTGTGCGATGTTGACATTGGCCTTGATCGCTTTGTCAAGGCGACTAGCATCGCTAGGGGTGAGTGCAATATTCTCATCATTGGATTTGCTACAAGCAAAGCAGCTGATGCAAATAAGGATGCCACTAAATAAATTTTTCATCTGTACATAATTATTGAGGAGTGTTTTCTCTCATTTGCATCAATGAGTTCGTTTCACTCGGTTTGTTTTTTAAAGGTGATGGAAGCTATCAGATTTATTCATCACGTGTATGTTTTAAGCGACATTCATGAACTCGCTTTGCTCGGTTATTCATTCCTATGTGTGGTTTGATTGTATCACAATAATCTCATGTCATTCTCGATCATTGATAAGCTTAGTGGGTAAAATCATTTCGTATATTTATCATAATTACCTGTCATTACTTCCTTAACCGTTTCGAGATATTTAAACCCATTTTTCATATCGGGCAAGAGATAGCTTCCTTCAACCCATTCATTCCACGAAAATAGCGTAATCAGTTTTGGTTGATCGGGATGATCATCGCAGTACTGCTTGGCCTTTTGCAGAAAGGCCCCAAAGGTCTGTGGTGTATCGTGATAATGGACGACATCCTTCTTTCCACTTGCTGGGAATCTGGGTGTATCATCATAAGCAATGGACACATTCGGAAAGTAAGGGACATTCAATTCCTGATCTAGTCTTTCTCGCTTCTCCATGGACTCTTTGCCCAATTCTAGATAGTCTTCTTTTTGTCCCCAGCCATATTTGGTTACACTATTTATACCCAAGAAAGCAACAATTTCGTTGATACCTTTACCTTCACTCAAAGAAGCATGTAGTATGCTGGGCTCCATATCGCCTCCAGCTCTTACCTGAAAATGTAAATCTGGAAAACCTGCCTGACGTACTTCGTCGCGAAAATATTCAAGTGCTATCCTTGTTTTTTCCAAACCACCAAGCCCTTTGACGAAATTATTCAGGTCAAACACATAAAAAACCGGTGCACCATCGATCTTAAAGTAATTGTCCTTCTTAAAATATTTATCTATGACCCGATGTACTACATTATTGAATTCAGGTCGGCCTACGGCACCATGCCACAAAACAGATTCGTCCTTTTGAAATTGATGAACGTTCCAATAGTTACGCTTTACGTCATGATTGGCCCACATTAGGTAAAATTGCATTTTATCATTGTTTTTTGCCTTAAGAAAGCCATCATTAAGCGTGCTCTCGAGAAATGGGCCATTATCAAACCAGTACCAATCAAATATGAACAGATTCACATGATGATCGGTGGCCGCATCTATCCATTTCTCCATCACTTTAGGGTCGTTGTCCAGTTCGTATCCCCATAATGGTTGCTTAGGTTGATAATGTCCATCAAATCTAGGGGTGCCCTTTTTGATGACTTCCCATTCGCCCGTACGCTCTGGCCATAACATATCTCCGAAACGCTCATCATGATGACAAGAAGGCCAGATATAGGCCGCAACATAGTAGTCCGTAGTTTTGTTTTCACGGCTCTCTCCTTGTTTCGCTTGGCCGTAGCCTGTAATGGAAAATAAGGTCGAACATACAAGGAAGTATGTGATGAACAATATTCTTGTTTTTGTTTTCATCGGTATAGTTTGTTTTTAATGAAGATTAAGCTCAGATTCATTGGTCCATATTGCTAGCTTACCATCCTGGGTTTTGCCAATCATTGCCTAAAACAGCTACTTCGGTCAGTGGTATCGGAAAAATCAAAAATTTGTCTGACCATGAATCGCGGTGCCCTACTACAAAACGCTCATACTTATAGATATCATCATTTTGCTTAGTTATTCGCATTCCAGTAACGAGTTTATCGGTTTTATCTAATATTTTCCAGCGACGGACATCCCATACTCGCTGCTCTTCCAATGCGAGTTCAACGGCACGCTCTTTCTGCAGATAGGCTCTCATGATGTTCTTATCGGTAATTTGTTGAGGAATGTCTGGCATATGTGCACGATCCCTTATCGGCTTCATCGCAGCTGTCACGGCCTGCCCCGGACCATTGACCTCATTTTCAGCCTCGGCCAAGTTGAGGTACAATTCTGCAAAACGCATACTTTTCCAAATGGTCCCCGGATTTTGACCGGCAGGTACATTTTGATTGATGAATTTTCTCAGATAGTAACCTGTCCTCGTGTATCGTCTATCAGAGGACCGAAGTTCAGATCCTCCTCCTACATAGGTTTGCAAGGTTATTCCAGTACCGGGAGAATAAGACCCATTGTAAAAAACTGTAGCAGCAAAACGGGGGTCCCTATTTTCGTAGGGATGCTGGCTGTCATATCCAGAAGCTGTAAAATAGTTTGGTTGTAAATGATTATCATCCAAATAAGGTTTGGAAGGATTCAATACGGGCAAGCCTGAGGATTGTACGTCATACATATCAACTAGCTCCTGTGTGGGGCAACTTCCTGCTTTCTCCAAATCACCGCGTTGTGGAAATCCGTTCATACCGGTAATGAACCCATTGTATAGAGAGGTCGGTAACTGATTTTCCATAATCGTCTCCTTATCACGTGGTGATTGACTAAAATCTTGATTGGTGATAAAGTAGTTCTCGTAAGACTGCTCTCCGATATCGGAATCATGATAGAGCTGATAGTTACCGTTTGCTTTCAATAAATCAATGGCCTCCCGAGCATAGTCTCGGGCTTTCTCCCATTTTACGGGATCATTGGCCAGGTTATACAAGGGGCTTGCGGCATATAGCTGCGCACGAGAACGCAAAAGTAACATCACCGCTTTGGTCATTCTGCCTTTTTCTGTAGCTACGGTAATCCGCCAGGGTAGCTCGGGGACATTTTTCACATCTTGCCATTCCTGGTCAATGTAGTCGGCGATTTCTTGAAATGATTCTGGACGCGTTAGCCCTTTAAAGTCCATATCGATGGGCAAGGGCTCTTTTATGATAGGCATAGGTCCGTATTTACGACACAACTGCAAATAATACCATGCTCTTAAAACCTTAACTTCAGCTCTAAAACGCGCACGATCAAGCTCGGTATTCATTACCGCTTTGTCAATGTTGGCTAAAAACACATTGCATTGCCTAATCCCTGACCAGTATGCCTGGTAGACATTTCCATTGCGAGCAGCGTCGTGATGCTGGGTAGGGTCATAGGAAGGTGTCAAACTTCCCTTGTACCACATATTAGCAATCAGAGCATCCGGCTCGAGATCATCTGAATCATGAAAAAGATCGGTTACGCTTTCCAAAAAAGCATAGGTAAAATAACGCGCCCCGCCTTGGTTGACATTCATATTGGTATAGGCACTATTGAGGTAGGCTGCCGCCATTTTGGGGTCATTCCAGACATCGTCCATCGAAATGCGGCCGTCCGGAGTAATGTCTAGGTATTTCTTGCAACTGGTTGCTACTGCCATTAATCCCAAGAGTATGATGGATAGAAATTTAGTTTTCATTCTATTTTTTGGTTGGTAATAAATTAAAAAACAACATTAATCCCGAAGTTAAACACCCGCTGAATGGGATATGCCAATACCCAACTAATCTCGGGGTCATAGGCTTTTGTTGGCATACGATCCCAAGTGAGCGGGTTCAATGCATTGGCATATATCCGCAAATTTTGCAAGTGTAATTTTGATTTGATCGAAAGGGGGAATGTGTAGCCCACTTCTACATTCTTAAGTCGCAGATAGGATGCGTCCCAAATAAAAAATTGGTTGACTACGTGATTGGTGTTGGTGGACGAACCTAAGGCAGGATAAGAAATCTTCTCACCATTGGCGGCTCTTTCGGGGGTCCACGCATTTCGGTGGATATCAAAAAATACACTCGTCCCCCCGGCATTCTCAAAGATACCATTTCCGGTATATCCTTTACTTACGTTGGCGACACCTTGTAGCAAGAATGAAATATCAAAATCTTTGTAGTTGAGACTAAAGGCCCCTCCAAAGGTATATTGCGGAACACTGGAGTATAAAATAGGTGCAATATCGTGCTCGCTGATGATTTGGTCACCGGTTAAATCCCTATATTTAAGGTCCCCAGGCCGAGGCTGTCCCAATCCAATTTGATAAGTAAGGCCAGATTGGTCGATTTCCTCCTGACTCCTCCAGAAGCCATCGGTTAAATAGCCAAACTGCTGACCAATGGGGAATCCCTGCTGCCTATAGCGGAAAGCATAATCTTCGGTCCGCAAAGGTTCGTCATTGTATATTAAATTGTTCTTTGCATAGTTAAAGTTTAAATTGGCATGGAAACCGAAGTCAGGTTTAACGTTTTTACGATACCTTAATTCGATTTCATAGCCCTTATTTTTCACCACCCCTGCATTGATAGGCGGCAGGCCAGACAACCCAATTATTTGAGATACCTGTTGTCTGTTGATAAGCATATTGTCCGTATTTTCTTTGAAAACATCCACGACCACATCAAATTGATTAAATAGACCAATTTCAAATCCTAAATTGACTTTCGAACTTACCTCCCAACGCAGACTGGGGTTACCTATCAATATCTCATTGATTTTTTGTCCATTAAATAAACTAGGATTATAACCACCTCCAGCCAAACTAATGTTATCAAGGTATAAAAAACGAGCACCGCCCAGCCGGTCATTTCCAACTTTACCATAGGAAGCCCGTAGCTTTAATAGGCTCAATACATCGTTGGCCGCTAGGAACTTCTCTCGGGTCACTATCCAGCTACCTGAAACAGAAGGAAAAAATCCAAAACGGTTGCCACGCGAAAATTGCTCTGAACCATTGTAACCGGCATTAAATTCAACAAAATATTTACTTTTATACCCATAAGTGAACCGAGATGCAGCTCCCATAATCCGGTACGGCAATCTGTCACCATTAAGAATCTGCTCGTCCTGCTGAAACAACAACAAACCTGTAAAAGCGTGCTCGCCAAATTCACGACTATAATTTAAAGATCCTTGTAAATTAAAATATGACATGAAATCTGAACTATTGCTCAGTGCCAATGGTGTATTTTCCTGCTGATCACGCCGACGGTAGACGGGTTGTTCCACTCCATTTTCATCCGGAACTAAATCCATGATCCATTGCTGAAATGTTTGACGAGCATCGACCCGATAAATAGTCCGAGTGTCGAAGGATGCCATTACTTTGGCAGAAAGGCCGGGGGTTACAAAATCCAGCTTCTGCTCCATTCCGTAGGAAGCCGTTACGTTGACATTTTTTTGTTGTCGATAGCCTGAGCGATTAATGAGCGCCCATGGTGGGTTAGATTCGGATAGCGTGGTCAATACCTGACCATCCGGCGTAAGCGGCCCCGGCATGGTGGCGGGATAGATATAAGAATAATACAATAATTGATCGGTACCACGATCTGGATTTGGGGCATTTATCAACTCCAAATATCCGGCAACATTAAGAAAGGCACGCAGGTTTTTATTGAGTTCAAGATCAATATTCGAGCGGAAATTATAGCGTTTTAAGGAGCTATTGGCATTGTAATCCGTTTGTTCGGTTTTCCACAGTCCATTTTGGTTGAGCGCACCAACATTGACAAAGTAGCGCATGGCTTTTGCTTTTGCCTGTCCACTCACATTTAAATTAAAACGCTGTTGCATCGTATTGTCCTTAGTTAATATATCCATCCAGTCATTGTCTGGATAGATATCGGGGCGATCTTGGTTGCGATAGTGCAAAATTGCTTGCTCGCTAAATTTTGAAAAGGCAGGGCGGCCGTCGTTCATCCAAGCTTGATTGGATAATTCGGCATATTCTGCTGAATTGACAGGATTCGGGAGCCGATTGAATTGCTGTATTCCGGTCTCACTTGAAAAAGATATTTCAGGCTTTTCAGAAATACCGCGTCGGGTGGTTACAAGGATGACGCCATTGGCCCCCCTCACCCCAAATACAGCTGTAGCAGAGGCATCTTTCAAAATAGTGACGGTCTGTACTTCATTCGGATCGATATAGGTAAGCTCCCGAGGCACACCATCTACCATGATCAGGGGAGTTTGTCCGTTCAAGGTACGCTGCCCACGTAAGTATAAACTGGTCAAGTCTCTTCCTGGTTCGCCGCTCTGTTGGACGGTAGTAAGCCCCGGCAAGCGCCCCGCCAGTGTTACGGCAAGGTTGGCCGCAGGGCTTTGCTTTATTTCTTTGGTAGATATGGATGCAACTGCTCCAGTGACTGTCTCTTTTTTCTGGCTGCCATAAGCGACCACTACGACTTCATCCAGCGCAGAGGAAATTGCAGATAAGCGTACTGTTATTTTGGACTGGGCAGCCGACACGACCAATTCTCGTGTCACATAACCCACATTCTTGAATTCCAGCACTTCTCCCTGCTTGGCATCTATGTAGAAAACACCATTAACATCTGTCGATGTACCTCGTGGAGTACTTTTTACCAAGACGGAGACACCTTCCAATGGGGTGCCTAATGAATCGGTTACCACACCTTCAATCTGTTGCTGCTTCATAGATTCGCTAGGAGATCGTCCTTTTTTTGGTATCAGCGACACAAAGTTTCCCTTGATTTGATAGTCAAAAGGCTGGTCGGCCAGTAAAACCGATAATACTTCATTCAGCGTCTTATCCCTAACTTTCAAGGTCACTGGCTTCGCATGATTGAAGTACTCGGCCTTGAATAAAAAATTAAATCCACTTTGTTGCTGGAGATCAACTAGTACAGATTCCAACGAGGCGTCTTTTGCCGTTAAATGGATACGTTGTGCATAGGTGTAAGCCGACACTTGGAATACGCCGGCAAGCAACAGTATTAAAGTTAGTCTCATAACCCGAAAAAATTGTATGAATTCATCAAATTTCATTGATCTGTGATTTAGATTTACATACACCCTCTGCTTTTATTTTGCTAAGTTTGTATGCTTGGTTTATAATTGGTGATTTGTTTACTCCTCATTTATAGAGCCCGGTATATCTGCAGAATTCTGATAGCCGTCGGAATTCTGCTTTGTTCTAACTAGGGCAGACAACGAATTATTGACTCATAATTACCTTTCTCCCTTCTTGTCTGAAATGATAACCTGTATTAGCTTCTAACGCTTGTAGTAATTCTGACAACAAAACTCCACGCGATAACGTACCCCACAGTGGTACATCTGGAATATTCTTGTCATATTCAAAAGATACATCATACCACCTCTCTATCTGCCGTAACACCACAGTAAGTTTCTCTCGGTTGACAATAAACTTACCGTCCTTCCAGCCCGTGTAATAGGAAACATTTACGTTCTTTATGTCAATACGCCCGCTACTCATCACCGCTTGTTGACCAGGATGCAATTCTCTGACATCGCCCCTATTCGCAGCTCGAGAGACGTGTACCTTACCCTCAATCAAGGTGGTCGAGACTAGTGCCTCATTTTCGTAAGCATTGATATTAAATTCAGTCCCTAGCACTTTAACAAACTGCCCACGACTTTTCACGACAAATGGCATGGACTTGTCGGCGGTCACATCAAAGTATCCTTCACCGGTCAATTCTACTTCTCTCAAATCTCCAATAAAATGGGTAGGATATCGCAAGGAGGAGGCTGCATTCAACCAGACCTTGGTACCATCGGGGAGGGTGACCTTGTACTGGCCGCCTTTGGGCACGTCGATGGCATTGATTCCGGGAGTATGTACATCTTGTGATTCTTGTACTGCGTAGGCTATGGACCCATCCTTATCTTGTCTGATGGTGACTCCGGCTTCGGTGTATCGAGCGGTACGACTATCGTCGAGCTGAATACGTTCGCCATTGGAAAGAGTCAAGACGGCCTTATTGCCGCCGGGCTGTATGTCCGGGTGCAGCCTTGTAATAGAAGTATCCTGAATCTGGGTGGAGCTGCGCTGCATTTGGAAATAGAATGTAATACCGATAGTGACAAGGGCAACAGCCGCAGCAGTAGCAACATAGAGTTTACGATAAGACCTCTTCTTGGGGGCTGGCTGTAACTTGGCACGTAAGCGATGCTTAACATCATCCATTAAAAGTTCCACTTCTTCGTTATAGTCGGTAGCGTACGGGGCAGAAAAGGTACGTTGAATAAGTTGCTTAAGCAATTGCTCATCATGAGGATCGTCGAGACATTCAAATAATTCTTGAAGTTCATAAGACGAAATCTGGTTAGCTAAAAACTTATTATAAAGATCGTGGATATATTGGTATGTTTTCACAGATTTGCTTTTATAGCCAATACGCTCGAATGTGAAATATCAATAGCTGCTCAAAGTGAAAAAAATAAAAATAATTATAAACAACTGTAAAACAGGAAGTTATTTTTTAAAAATAATTACCCCGCACTGATAATGGATACCTAACCGACACCAATAAGATACTTACTTAGCAAAGAGTGTGATGGGCACCTAAATACCGGACAAAAGCGCAGCGACAAGTAAGATAGAAAGTGCTGGACGAGTCGTAAAATATTCTTTAAGGAAAGTATTCGCTTTGGTAATATGGTCGTTGACAGCGGCCTGCGAAATGCCAAGCAGTTCGCTTACCTCTTGATAACTCTTCTCTTCAAGCTTGCAGAGCCTGAATACCTGTTGACGCTGCGGAGGAAGCTGATAGATGGCCTGTTGGAGGATATGACGATATTCCTGGGAGAAAAGGTGGGATTCAATGTGGTCATAAGCTTCATGCATATGAGCCATGAAGTAGTTACGCATTTCTTTGTCACGGGCCGCTCGACGAAACATATCTATAACCAGATTTTCGGCGATACGAAATAGATAGCCTTTGATAGGTCGCTCAACATCTATGCTAGCACGATGATTCCACAGTTTAGTGAAAAGTTCTTGCAACATCTCCGAAGCTAGATCTGGTGATTTGAGCAGTTTCAACAAATTACCCATGAGTGGACCTTTGTACCGATCGTATACACGCTCAAAGGCTTCATAACTTCCAGCACGTAACTGTAAAAGCAAGTTTCTCTCATCATTTTGTTCGGGTGCATCCATGCATTTAGTCAATTGGGTACGGCTAAAATGAGAATAATAAAGCGCCTTTGCAACAATCAATGATATATTATTAATCTCTTGTGAGCAAAAATTATAGAGTTAAGGAGGAGCAGAAATTGGTACTTGAGCTCGTCTCTTCAACTGATATTTGTGAAAAAACACCGCTTTTTGTCGTGCTTTTATTTTGACTTGGCTCTTGAACTCCTTTGAGGTTTTGATTATTAAGAACTAAACACAATGTTTCTGATCCAACGACCTTTAAATAATAAGTTAGCGGAATGGAGTCATTGTAAAAGGCTCTTTTGTTCAGAGGGGAAATACATGTCCATCTTTCTTCAACACTTAAAGAAATTTTTCTAGAGTAATAGTGGTTGAAATGACTAGTCTCCAATCCCTGATTTCTAGCTCCTATGACCTAAGTCCTGAATAATGACCAGTAACAATTGGACAGCGAAGGAGAAACCTCCCTAAAGTGCAATTAACCAACAGACTCCGGACCAAGCCCGGAGTGACGTGCTGCTATGCGATATCCTGGAACAAAAATCACCGAACCGGTTGAAAAAAATGATATATAATAAAAACCGCTATATTTATCTTCAAGTAGCACATTGATCGGTATTGCTTCCGCGCAACTTGACCTTAAAACGAACATAACTAAATAGGCCTTATAGAGATGATACCTAGAGGAAAACTATACATCAGCAATAGCGAGTTGTTGACTGGAATTTTTTATTGCTTTACGGATGGCTTACAAGCTCAAAAAACAGACTTTGAATATCAAAATGGCAAGACACTGACCTGCCTTTCGGTCCGCACGGCTTTCGATTTGGTTTTAACCTCACTGAATTTTCCAGCAGGATCTGAAATTTTAGTGACAGATATCAACATTCCAGATATGTTCAAAATCATGACTGCTCATCATCTGGTCCCCATTCCACTACCTGTAAATAAAAATACACTAAGCATTTCGGCTGAGCAGTTGGAATCTGCTATCACGTCAACAACAAAAGCGATATTAATCACCCACCTTTTTGGCGCGATTATGGACACTGATGAAGTAAATGCGATAGCCCAAAAACACAATATATTTGTATTTGAAGATTGTGCCCAGGCGTATGCCGGCAATCTATATGAAGGCAATCCGGCAACGGATGTAAGTATGTTTAGCTTTGGGCTCATTAAAACCAATACCGCTGTCCGTGGAGCAATAGTAAAAATAAAAGACCCTATATTGTATGCTGATGTGTTATCTAAAAATGAACAATATCCCGAACAACGAACCAGGGAATTTCTACATAAATTACTTAAAGTCATAGTAATCAAACTCCTCACCACCAAAATTATCTATACGGTATTCTATAAGCTTATAAATGCTAGTGGAAAGGATTTTGATAATGTGCTGGCCAGCCTGACCAAGGGATTCCCCAGTGATCAGCTTCTTAGACAGATCCGCTATCGTCCTAGTCTTGCAAATAAAAAGCTGTTACAAAAAAAGATCCTCAGTTTTAAGCAAGATGAGATTGATGCTAGAATACAGTTTGCGAATGACATTCTACAAAATATTCCAGGTCATTATAAAATTGGAACGCTAAACAAAAGGCATACCCACTGGGTCTTGCCCGTTGAAACCCAAGACCCCAATGGCCTAATCCATTATCTGCTAATCAACGGCTTTGATGCTTCCCAAAAGGCTTCCAGCCTCATCAAACAACCAGGATCGGACTACATTCCTGCCCAAGATGACCTGACTCTTGAAAATCTTGTTTATTTACCAGTATACCCTGCCATGTCGACAAAAGACAGAAATAGGCTAACGCAATTACTAAATTCCTTTAAAGCCGTTACACTATTTTTTTTCTCTTCTTATGGGGCCTATTGAAGATTTGTGAATAGGTACGCATGTATCCCTTCATCTTAGTAGCTATAAATATGGACAGAGATTCGTATTCTCTTCCAAAGACTACACTATAACGAAGCTGCTTAGCGTCGATTATCTTCTTTTAAGATAAGTAATGCGCTAACCTCAAGCCAATTGGAAAGCATACGGTTCTGCTCTTTAATGCGATTGCTTTACGTCCAAAAAAAGACCAATTGGAAAGTCTGCATTTTATTTGTTAACATCGTAAACTAAACCATGTGGGCATGGACTGTATATCTACGAAAAGTGATAAAGTAAGCCCTATTTGGTAAATTTGTAATTAAAGGATTCAAATATGTTCAGACATAGAGGAAAAGGTCGAACCTATTCCCACAATCTCAAATTAGCTTCCATTTTGTCAGGCGTAGCGGGTATTGTCAATATTACAAGTGTATTGGAACTGCATACTTTGACAACGAATGTAACGGGTCATTTCGCCTTTTTCTCTGAAGAACTCGTTTTGAAAGATTATAAAATGGCTTTTGCGTATCTATTCTATATTTTGTTTTTTTTGCTTGGGGCATTTATTTCCAGCCTCATCATGGAATGGGTATCCAAGTATACATCACAGGCACCTTACATGATCCCCATCGCTATCGAAATCATTATATTGTCTGCCGTTGCCTTCTCAGGATTCTTACTGACAAAAGATTTTCAATATGCTATTCTTTTATCTTCAGCCCTGCTTTTTGCAATGGGTCTACAAAATGCTTTGGTAACCCGTGTATCGCAATCGGTTGTAAGAACAACTCATCTCACAGGATTGTTTACAGACCTCGGAATCGACATTTCTCGTATATTCTTTTTTAGAGACCGCTCTGATAGGATAAAACTTAACAAAAGCATTTATCTCAAACTAGCTATTATCTTTTGTTTTTTCGCAGGGGGTATAGTGGGAGGATTTGCCTTTCCATATCTGGAATTAAAGACACTTTTGTTTCCAGTGGGATTACTACTATTTACACTGTGGTATGATAGATTGCTATTCAGATATTATACATGGAAACGAAAACTCAGAAGCGGCTTACACTAAAGCTCAGCTCCTTCATTGCACAACCTCATTTTAACATAAAACAAAAGCACACCAAATAGATGATTTTCAAAGCATTGAGACTGAACATAGATGTAAGAGATAGCATATTTAACGAACTCTATCCGCTCCATATCCAGAAATTAGCACAACGCCATTGGACACCAGTGGCAGTAGCCAAGATGGCCGCTCAATATTTGGCTGAAGAACCCTATAAAAAAGTACTTGACATCGGGGCTGGAGCGGGTAAATTTTGTCTTGTGGGGGCCTCATGCACGGATGGGATTTTTTATGGAGTGGAACAACGGGAAGCTCTTACGAAACTGTCGACGGACATAGCAGAAAGACACCGCATCGAAAATGTCGAGTTCATCCATGCAAATATCGATCAAATCGACTTTTCGGACTACGATGCATTCTATTTTTACAATTCATTCTACGAGAATATAGACACCTCATGCCCCATTGACGAACTGATACCAGCCCACAAAGACTTATTCTATTCTTATACAGACTATGTAAAGAGCCAACTCGAACAGACACCTGTAGGCACAAGGGTAGTAACCTATTGGAGCGGCGAAGATGAAATTCCAAGTGGCTTTCATCTAGACGCAACGGCCTACCATGGACTACTTAACTTTTGGAGAAAAAGTTAAAGAAGATACTGTTTATCAATCTAACTCAAAGCATAATATACCTCCCAATCCTTAAAGAACACTTGGAAGAGCTTCTTTCCGCCTCAACAACACTAGCATGAATTAGTGAAAATCAAATTGGAACATGACAAATATTAGCTATTTAAAGGTTCTTATGGCATTTTCGAATTTGACAATAGTTACTTTGTGCTAAGCATCTCCCAAAATTAGCCAAGAGGTGAATAATATCGGATAACAAAGTAGTGAAGGCAATTTTTTCTTTTTGGCCAAACACCCAGTTGGCCTTTCATAGTTAACAACTCTGTGCTTCCTCCCGGAAGCACCAGAGTTCTTAATAATATAATACGAGGCCTTGCAATAGCAAAAATTTGCTACGTTATTCCGTGATTTTACCAAAATTTACCTACTAAAAAAGCAGTAGATCCCATCCTTAGAATATTTATCTTTGTTTACAACCTTTTCAACATAGAGTCTAGTTTAAAAACTGCATGAATCAAAAATGTGTCCTTATTTTAGATGACCACCAACTGTTTGGTGAGTCCTTTGCTGTATTATTGGAAAAGTATACCGAAGTAGAAACGGTATATACATTTCAAGCTATATCTGATTTGATCCGTTTTTTAAGTCAACATAGTCGACAAAGGTTTTTTATCTTTCTGGATTACTACCTCAAAGACACCAATGGTCTGGCTGTGCTAAGCGATATCCGACGGCTCAACAAATTATCTAAGATTATTTTCTTGACCAGTGTCAGCAATTGGCAGGTCGTATACAATATCGAAAGCCATTTGCCGGATGCTATTGTTAGCAAAACCAGCGGCCTGGACGTTCTTTTGGAATGCCTCCAAACCGTCGACAAAGGTCAACGCTATCTATGCCCCTTTTTTGAAGAATTAAAGAGTGAAAATCAAGATAGCCATCTTATTAGTTTCACGGCGCGCGAGCTCGATATACTCCGATTTTTCGTAGCGGGCTATACAATAGCGGAGACAGCGGAAAGGACATTTTTAAGTCGGCATACGATTGTAGCTCATCGTCGAAACATGATGGCGAAAGCCAAGTGCACCTCGATTAACCAATTATTAAACTATTCCAACCAATTTAAGTTGGTTTGATTTTTTTGACACGAGCATAATGCCCCTATACTGAATTGGCTACTACACCTGATAAAGTAAATCACCCCATACCTTTTAAATCTTTCATTGATTACCGCTATGAATTCCATATCCTTCAAAAGAGCCGTCCCGATCCTATTGACATCCTTTTTTTTTATACTCGGATTTGGACCTGCTTTTTCTCAGGCTCCATCTGCAAGTCAAATAAAAATAGCGTATGATAAACTTGCCAAAGCTTATCAGGAGAAGCAGCTTTCAAAAGAGGCCTACTTAAAACAGGTAGATTCGCTTGCTAGTGTTTTTTTGGGGCAGGGTATTCATTTTGAGACAAGAGATCTTTCTGACTACCTCGCCCTATACGAATCAATTGCATGGAGCGATGAAAACTTTAAATCAAATCGCTACAGTTATTATCAAAAATTCATGAACAACGCACGAATGTTTGGTAAAAATGGGGCTTCTATATACTATGCCGAGAAGATGAGCGAACAAGCTCGAGCAAATGGCGACGCACACCCACTAATCGAAATGTTGCAAAAATTCGATATTTATATAGGCCAGGGGCTATTTGACAAGATTGTCCAAGCTTATGAAAAAGAAGAAAAGTATATCCGACAGCTACCTTCCTTGCTAAAGAACAACAAAGTGAAACCCGGTAGTGGCCTAGATGCTATTTATATATTGCATCCAACCGTCACAGCATACCTTAAAACAGATAATAAGCGTAAAGCAAGGGAGACGGCACAGCTCGCAAACCAAATCGGCGAAGAGTTAAAAAGACAAGATAGTGTATCGAGACAAATACTGCTCAATACCGACCTATTTCTGATCAGCATACCGATTGCTATGGCCGTACACGAAAAAGACAACCTGGAGGTAGGGGCCTTATTGAAAAAACTAGAAGGATTAAAAACGACGTATAAAGATATAAATACCATCTATGTGGACGGCAACCTTTTTAAGTGGCGGCTACACTATTTCTTGCAGACTCGAAACGCAGATAGCTTAAGCTTTTACATCAAAGAGATGGAAAAATATCCTACGTCCAGCAATAAGCAAAAAGCCCATATCGCAGCATATAAAGGGGATGTACAAGCGATAATGGGCAATTATAAAGAATCTTATGATCTACTCCACGAGGCCATCACGCTTTATCAACAATCGGAGGCTGACGTGACCGTCGAAATGGATACGCTACTCTATGCCCATACAGAGGCCGAGCATAATCAAATAGCACTGGAAAAGGCAGAGAAGGTGAAACAGCAACGGACCATTTGGCTGATCGGTATTTCTGGCTTAGCGGTGACCATCATACTCGGCATATACTTGCTCATGCAAAAAAGGAACAAAAAAGCCCAACAAATCATCTACGCGCTCAATGACACCGCAAATATACAAATTGCGCTTATGGAAGAGGCTCGTGACCAAGCGAAGCGCGATGAACAACACCGGCTGTCTCGTGAGCTACATGATGGTCTTTCGGGCACCCTAGCCAGCCTAAAGAACCGATTGGAAATTCAAATCAATTCATTAGACGGAGACTTCCAAGAGGATCTACAACAACTAAAACAGATGACCGAACAAGTGTATGCGGAAGTGCGAGGGCGCAGTCATACGTTGTATGATAAGGCTAACACGGTTGACGAGAATCGCTTCAGACAGCATATAATCGATCTTGCACAAGCTGCATTCCCAAATGCAGTCTACGCTTATGACGTTATCATTGACGAGGATGCGCTAGATGGAACATCATTCGAATTTCGGAGTCACCTAATCCGCATCGTGCAGGAGAGCTTTGCGAATATACTGAAACATGCCAAAGCTACAGCGGTATCTATACTCATGTACCACGAACAGACAGATTTGATCCTTGAAGTCCAAGATAATGGTGAAGGAATGAAAAAAGCACAAAAAAGAGGATTAGGGCTCCAGAGTATGTTTACTAGAATTAAAGAAATGGATGGTAAGCTGGAGATAAAATCATCTGAAGAGGGGACATTGATCACCTGCATATTTCCTATCGATAGGGAAAGTAATGTTTAAATAAAAATCTGTACAACAAGGGGTATCACCTAAATTGAAAATAAGCAATTTATAATTTAAGTGCTATCCCTTATCCATCTTTTAGCCACTTTTTGGCTAGAGTTATCTATCCTCATCCAAAATAACTTGGGGGTTATAGAACTCTCCATAGTATTTTTCTATCAAGCCAACAACTCTTTTCCTTTCATCGATGCTCATGACTTCATCAGTATTGTACCATTTTTTGATAGACCTACTATAAATAATACCATGCGCTTCATCAATAGTACAAATCAACCCCTTTCCATTTTCTATAAAAAGAAGGTCATCTCCCTTTCCTAAAATACGAATCACGTACTGATTACCTGTCTTATCTTTAGCAAAATTTAAGTTTTCTATCGTCGACAGTCCACTAAAATAACAATCCATTGGTTTTCCAGTTAAATGTTGAACATCGGGCTCTTATCACAGCGAAAACGTTGTCCGCCAACCATCCCTAGGTTGTTGATCTAGACCAAGCCAGATTGATCAAAGTTTTCTGATTTTAATTTTTCTAAAAAAACGCTGTGTCTCACTGGATATATGTCCAGCTTTAGATTGATGTGCCTTGTTTTTCAAATATTATGCATAACATATCCAAAATTTTCGATTCCGGATATTTTTATTCCAGTGCAAATGATATTCTTTTTTGTCAAAAAATCCACACCTCGCGGATCAAATAGCAAAAACATGCTACCATCTAGGTATTGAATCCCATATAAATGCAACAAATGGTCTTTCAAAAATCCCTGCTACGCCATATCTTTTTGTTGCTAAAAATGTACATGACCGAAAATGGAGATTTAGTAAGCGCATCTATCCATTTTAAGGTCGAGAAGGGGGAGCGAACGCTTGCCATGAAAGGGATCGACCTGTTGAGAATGGAAAATAAACGAAGTGTGGCTATTCTCTGAAAACATCGAAGAAGAAGATGATTTTTGGAATAGTGTCGCTGTTGATGAGTGACCACTACAGCGTGCTGAGCGGCTAAAAAACACCCCCAAGAAGCTAAATCCTTCTTGGGGGTAGGTGGGTTGCTTAGCTGACGCTAGGAATACCTTATTTCAATATCCACATGAGCTTGTTGATGTCATCCACGCCGTCATATTGTCGGGCGACGGCAGCATCTACATTTTCCGTGTTGTAATTAAACTCGCTGGACGGATATTTCCAACGGACTGGAATCCTATCGGGGGCCTCGGAATTGAGACTGCTTGCTGAATTGATCTTCCACTTAGGATATCCGGTGCGACGATAGTCATAGTAGGTATAGAATTCCGACTGTAGAAAGCTCGCCAAATACTTCTGGGTAATGATGGCTTCGATACGTGCTTCGGGAGCAACAGGGAATGCTGTACCTAATCCCGTAACATAGGTGGAAATATAAGTGGCGTCCAAAGGCATATTATGATGAAACTGGGCTGCATTGGGTGTATTATCATAAATAAATTTCATCGAAGCCTCAACTCCTTTTTTATACCAATCTACGGCTGCATCGGCTATCCAACCCCTAGTAGCAGCTTCGGCGACAATAAAGCAGAGCTGCGAATAGGACAGTTGCTGCGTAGGCTCGCCAGTGGCTATCTCGGTGTAGCGATCATTGAGCTTGGAGTAGTCTCGGGTACTTTTGATGGCTGTGATATTGTCATAAACCAACGATGGATCGATACCTACATAAGCGCCAAACTCCTGTTGTGACATCCCCCCTTCTAGCTTGACCGGAGAAGGTGCTGCATAATAGAACAATCGCCGATCTTGCAAGGTCTTTAACCTGTCGATGATCTCGGTGGACATGATGGGATAGATCGTAAAGTTATTACCGACCTTATAAAAAGGATACATCTGCCCACTTTTATCCGAACGAATCAGCTGGTAATTGTCGGCATTGGACGTAAAAATGGGCTTATTGGCGAGGATTTGTTGAAACTTGCTTTTGATCTGCAGGTCGCTGTCGCTTTCTTTTTTGCTCAGCTGAATCAACACATGTAGCGCAAAGCTGTTGACCAACTTGCGCCATTTTACAGGATCACCACCGTACATAGGGTCCCCGGCAAACTTCTCTCCTTCTGCAAATAATTGGTCTGCTCGCTCCAATTCGGCCAAAACACCGATAAATACATCTTTTTGGGTATCGTACTTAGGAAAGTAATTTTTATCCGTCTCACCCTTTAAGGCATCTTGATAGGGGATATCGCCCAAATCCATAGTGGATTCGAAGAATTTGACCGCCCGGGCAAAGTACATCAACCCATCGTACGATTTCGCTAACTTCTCGGTGCCTGCGAATTGCGCCATAAAGTGAGCGTCATTGATAGAAGTAAAGCTTAACCCTGTCGATCCAAAGCCATTATACTGGTAAGACTCGACAAACTCCGTCCATACGATATTCTTATTGAGCATATAGGGTTGCAAGAATCCCTTTTGTGTGGGTTGATTGGCGATATTAATAATGATGCGCGTGGCAATCATGGCCGAGGTCACCTTTTCGGGTGCCTCTGGATTGGTATTGACTTCGTCAAATTTGGAACAGGATGAACCTGCTATCACGAGTCCAAATAAGATATATTTTAATTTTTTCATCTGTGTATTGCTTTTGTCAATTGTTGATCAGATCTCGAGTACAGAATAATTAACAGGTGCTAAGCATTCTTGACATCGTGACGTTTCTATTTTATATCTGTGATTAAAATCTCTCCGGTACGTTAAAAACTAACATTCAGGTTGAAACCAATGTAGCGCATCGAAGGTGAATTCAGGTCCTCTGATCCTGTATCTGGATCGGAAAAGCGATACTCCTTCGTCCACAAAAATAGATTCTGACCGGTCACCCCCACACTCGCTCGCTTGGCTTTGAATTTGGCGGCGACCTCGGCTGGGAGATAGTAACTCAGAGACACTTCCCTCAACTTGATAAATGTCTCATCCCAAATGTTGCGCGTACCTGAATAGGCTCTTTTCCAGTACGACTCATAGGAGACTGTCTGATCGTTGGGCGCAAACTCACGGGTATCGGTCAGGATCTGCCCATACTTATCGTAGGTCACATTGCCAGACACGATCTTCACCCCTTGGCCGATAAACGTTTTATTGCCATTGACTACTTCTTCATATCTTTCGGGCGAATCTGAATCTGGATGGGCCCCTGTCTGCCACAGGCGCGCATTCATATTGGAATAAGAGAGACCTTTGACACGCCCATCGAGACTGAATGATAAGCTAAAATCATGGTAACGCAGGGTATTGGTCAATCCCCAAATCCATTTGGGGGCCGTATAGCCGATTCTTCTCGCCTCGTGAACGGCACTGATAGGCATTCCAGAAGCATTGTGTACAATCTGTCCATCAGGCGTGCGCTCCCAATCACGCGTGACATAATGGTCGGTACGCTCGCCAACCTTGACATACAGGGCATCTGCCGAATACTCGGGATCTAACTTGTGGTAGTACTTGAGATTTTGGGAAAGATTACCCAATATATCCCACTGAAATTTTTCTTGCTTTATAGGTGTGCCTCCTATCGTGATTTCATGGCCTTTGGTCATGGTCTCCTCTTTGGTATTGATCAATCGCGAAGTGAAACCGGTAGCTCCTGATATGGTCGCCGAAGTAATTGCATTATGCTCTCTTCGGTAATAGCGGGTATAGTCCCCATATAATCTGTTGTTCAAAACGGAGAAATCTACACCAATCTCGGTCAGGTCACGCTGTGTCGCGGATACTGAAAAATCCTTAATCGAATTAGAGTAAGAGCCAGTAGACATCCCATCCCATACATTGGCCGTCACAGCAAAAGTTTGATTGATTTCATACGGATCCAATATCTGCTTGGTCACGGCCTGCGAACCTCTAACCTTCAACATATTGAGCCACTGCGGCTTGTCAAATAAATCGGATACCATCACACTTCCTGATATAGACGGATAGAAGTAAGAGCGATGCTCCTCAGGCAGGGTCGATGACCAATCATTACGCCCGGTAGCTTCTACGAAAATGATGTTTCGCCAGGACACCGATAGTCTCCCATACATGCTGTTGGTCATTTCCTTGACCTTACCCTCTACAGAAGAAACCGGCCCGACCGAATTGCGAAGTGAATAAAATCCGGGGATGGCTAGACCATTGACCGTAGAGGCCGTCAAAGTATTGTCCCGACGGTAGAATATAGCACCTCCCAATAACCCATCAATACCAAAGTCACCAAAGGTCTTCTTCGCTGTAAAAATCAAATCATTGTTGGTCGAAAAGCCATCCTGCTTGCGTGTCCAATATTTCCCTCTGTTGTCATATCCTGAAAACCCACCTCTAGTACCGTATATACCCATTGGATTGGTCTGCTCTTGTGTATTTCCGTAATAGTCGTATCCAGAGCGTAATACCAATTTGCCCCAATCGGTCAGTTGATAATTAAGGGTGATGGCCGCATTCATCTTATTGATCAACTCGGCACTGATTTTTTCATATGCTGATAGATAAGGATTGTCATACCACGCATTGTAGTTCCAATTTTGCTTTTCATCCTTGATTATCCAATAGTCTTTATATTGGGTCAAATCGTATTCAGGCCCTGTCCACACTAAGATATTGTAAATATATCCTTGCGCATTGTATCCCGCTCCAAAATCATTGGGCGTATTGCGACGGTTGTACCCGAATCGACTTTCCAAATTAAGCTTGTCGGTAATCTTGGTCTCACCCGATACCGATATATTGGTCATGTTCAATTTGGTATTGGGATATTGCCCTTTATTGTACACATGACTGATGGAGGTGGTAATACTTCCATTCTCTCCTTGGTTGGTAAAGCTTACGCTATTGTTGCTGATAAAGCCGGGCTCCAGGAAATTTTGAAAATTATTCTTACCCTTAGACACCAATTCGCTCTCTTCAAGCTGCTTGGTAAAGGGATTCCACTGTTTGTATCGACGGCCGATATCCAGCTTATCGCCCCATACCTCGTCATCGGTATTAAACTTGCCGCTGTATCCCGCTGAGTAAGAACTCTGTACGGTGGGCAGGGCTAAATAGCCTGAGAAGAACATATTGTTTGAACTCACGGATATCTCCGTCCCTTTGCTCTGCAACCCTTTCTTGGTACTCACCATGATGGCGCCCCCGACACCACGCGCTCCGTAGAGTGCTGTGGCTGTAGCTCCCTTCAAGACGTTGATATTCTCGATATTGTCAACGGGTATATCCCTTAGGTTCATATTTTCGTACAGCACCCCATCAATGACCAATATAGGATCCATACCCCTCAAGGTGATAGTGGGCATCTTATTGAATTCGGTACTGTTGAAGACTCGTAGACCAGAAATACGCCCTGTGAGTGTAGTCCCCACATCTACTCCTTTCACCCGCTGCAGTTCTTCGCCTTTGATCTCCTGCACAGCATAGCCTAGAGCCCGTTTCTCACGTTTGATACCCAAGGCCGTTACCACCACTTCCTGTAGCTCTTCGGATGATTTGGCCAACTCTATGTGTGCTGCCTGGCTCGCCGGTATCTCAATCGTGTGGTAACCTAAGGAAGACACCACCAAGATGGCGTCAGTCCCTACATCCTCCAGTGCAAATGCGCCATTGCTGTCAGTGGTAGTAGCTTTGTCCGTCCCCTTGACCCGAATCGTGACCCCAGCGACCTTGGCTTTACTTTCTTGATCGACCACTTCTCCCCGAATGGTGTTTTGAACATGGGCAATCTCCACTCGCGATGTCTCCCTGACTGCCACATTCTTAGGCTCGCCTTTCTTGGACAGGACAAATAACATCTTATCGACTTGACTCACTTCCAGTTTGTCATAGGATATGTCCTTCACGAATGCGCTCAGATTCTCCTTTTTGAGGTTATCCAAATTGGCATCGTCTTTTATCTTCAGATGGGCGATACCTGTATCGTACCCAAATCGGATATTGAGCCTCTTTTCAATCTTGGCAATCACGCTCCCTATTTCGCGATTTTGCTGGGGGTCGGCAGCATGTACTTGTGGCATGCAGAGCTGCAAGCACAAGACGCTACCCATAAGTTTAAGATAGTAATTGGTTTTTTTCATATGAATTTTATTTGGTTATTATGGTATAGTTATAGGCTGTATTGAGCAGTTTGATGGTCTTGTCTAAATCCTGCTGGGGCAAGTAGCCGGAAAAGCGATGGTCACTATATCGACTATCTAATCGGATAGATTGGTCGGGATGGTTTTCGTTCAATTCATTGACAATATTGGAAAGAGGAACTGCTGTAAAGTATATCAAATTGTATTTCCAGGCTGAATGTGCTGCCGTGTCCACCTGCGCAATCCGGAATTGCTGGTGCCGATCGTCAAAATCAACCCGCTCACCAGGACGTACCGAGGCTTTGAGTGGCCCTCGACTCACCTCTACGGCTCCCGTATTGAGCACTAATACGCCTTGTGCCTTATTTAATTTGAGATTGAATTGGGTGCCGAGTACCTTCACATTAAAATGGTGCTCATCGACCACGACAAAGGGTTTCGATTTATTTTTGGATACGGTAAAGAAGGCTTCGCCTACTAAGCGAACACTACGGATGGTGTCGCGCTTGAAATCGGAGAGCACTTGTAGCGTACTGCCCTGTTTGAGTAATACTGTACTGTGATCCTCGAGTAGGATCTCCTTTATAAAGCTTGTATTATTGGTATATAATGTAGGGGGAGCATCTCGTCCCCACAAAAAATAAGCGGATAACATTATCAATAGGACCACAGCAGCAGCAACGGACCGCCACCATAGGGGTATGGATGCTGACTTGGTCTTATATGCTGTACCTATGACAGCTGCATAAATGGCTTCAGAGGTAGGGGCATCCATGCAGATGTCCTCTTCGACCAGGTTGAGGACTTCTTCAAAATCCAGCAATTCGTCCTCGGGTGCATGTACAAGTAGCTCTCTCAGTATCTGACGTTCAGACGCTGATGCCACTCCCGTCACATATTTGTGGTGTAAGGCTTTGGTGTGTTCTGTTTTCATCTTTTAGGGCACTCTTATATAGATATACGGGCCAAGATGACAGAAAGACGATTGGGGGTTATAAAATTCTTAAAAAAATTAAGACAGCTAGTGATACATCAAAATGGGCCAGGACAAAGGTACGTACAGACTTATTGGCTTTTACTAATTGATCGCGTACTGTATTGACTGAAATGCCTAGCTGATCTGCTATTTCGGTATTGGTCAGATACTCCACCTTACTCAATAGGAATATACGTTGGCGCTCGGTAGGCAATTGTTGTATCGCATCTTGATAGACTTTTTCCAAGTCCTTGAAGGCAAGACTCTCATCGGTGGAGTTGTCCACTTGCGGGGGACGCGCACCTTCAAGAATGGCATATGTGCCCTTGACTTGGATTTTGCGCAACTCGTCAAAGACGGCATTTCTAGCGGCCGTGTAAAGATAGGCTTTGATATTCTGCGTATGGTCAAGCTCATCAAAGCGTACCCATATCTTAGCGAATACCTCTTGTACGATATCGAGGGCAAGATCCTCTTCTTTTAGGTGCATCCATGCGTACTTGTACACCTTGTCTTTATAGTCCAAATAAAATTCCCTGAACAGGTCAGTCCTTTCTTTTCCAATATGTTGACCTTTCAATTTCATGTGTTTATAATTTGACCTATGAAGTCATCCGCCAGACAGCACATCCAAAGAACATTTAGGGGTGTTGATCGGCTTATCTCTGGAGGATATTTCATTATTTTTTATTTTGCTTCTATGCACAATGTTAGATACATTTTGACAGAAATAAAAATACAAGATATTAAATTAATATTAAGTATCCAGTGACGAAATAAGGAGTGACTAGTAGTGACCAGTGACGGAGGGGAGACAGGTGAGATGGGATGGCTATAAGCCGGAGGCAAAAAAAAAGTAGCGAGTGATTGCTCGCTACTTTTTCTATTTAATTTTTAAAATCTACATTGGAGATCCAACTTCTTAATATTCCGGCTCCCGCAACGGCATCGTGTCCATTGCCGGTGATATCTTTAAAGGTATCCCCCGACCCTTCATCCATAGGCCAATATCCGATCAAATCGGTATTTTTCGGATTGATGGCAAAATACATATTGTTTTTGATTTGGGTCTGGGTGATGGCTTTCTTCCAAAGTCTCACTTGTCCCATCTGGCACCTGTCTCTGAAGTAAGTTCCGCCACTGGACACCATCTGGAACTGATCAAATCTGACACTGCCGCCATTGGGTGCCGGGGGTTGGAATTTCACATCTAACTCACCGTCGCGGTATATGCTCAGCGTATTGCCATCATACACAAACGCCCAGTGATACCATTTATTAGCCTCCAGATTGGAGGCGGTCTGAATCTGTCCCCCAAGTGTCTTAATCTGCAGGTAATTGTACGGCCTATTGGCATCTCCAAATCGGATATAAATCTCATGGTCACTACTTCCCGTGTTGAATATTGCTTGATTATTGATACTGTATGCAGACATTTTGGTCCAACATTCCAAGCTCCATTGGTTTGTATTGATTCCCCATTTATCCGTCGGAAGTGCATTTACCTGACTATTGGAACCGGACATCTCAGGGACAGACACATGCAAAGGCTTAGCCAGTAGATATATAAATCGAGATTGAGAATCTGCACGTTCTATATTCCCTTTCAGTACTCCTCCTAATTCGACACCCAACGCATATCTATTTCCATTGGTTTCAAAATCTTCGACTCGGATCGTATAAATTGCACTTATTTCTCCGGCAGGAATCAAGACTTTGGCCTGTCCAGGTAAAGAAAAGTTGGGTACTGGCAGATACTCTGAACTGTTTTCCTTATTGTAGTTATCCAATAAGGAAGGGGTCAGCTTCACTTCTACTTCTACATCTTCGCTTACTTTTTTAGCCAGTCTCACCAGTATTTTAATATCCGCTCCATTATTCATCGTTATCGTCTCCGCCTTTTCAGAACTATTGGCCGCGCTACTGATATAAATACGATTATCAATGACCTTATAATCTGCATTCTTACAGGAGATAACCAAGCCTGCTAGACTCCATATGATATATTTTAGAATTTTCATGTTCATCCTATTGTTTATTTATAAATTGATGATGAGCGTTTGCGTAGATAACATTGGCTTTATACGCCGTTACTAGGTATAGCTCAATTTCATCGTTTCGGTTTTAATCTTGATTTTGGACTTTTCGTTCGTTAAAGACGCGATACAAATTCGTGATGCCCTGTCTCAGGAAGTAGTATTCTGGCGAGCCATCATAATCTCCTTTGCCCTTAGGCATGTAATCAAATCCAGACCGGTATAATCCGCAACCACCTATCTGTTGGTCAAGACCATCAGCTGTATATATAAACTGGGCCATAGATAGAAAACCTCCCCCTGTATTGGCATAGGATTCAAAATTTTCGGTGAGTAAGGTCCGTCTGACCACTTCCTCGGCTGTAATCCTTCCCGCGGCAATATGTGCACTCATATCGTCGATAACACCTTTCACGCGTGATGTCTGATTAGCAACCGTCGTGGATCCATAGGCTTGTAGCACGTAATAATCAAAGTATTGCGACTCCCAGTCTTTGTCCATGCGACCTCTGATGCCTACCTCGCCATCAATGATGAGCAGAAGCCCTGGTATAGCAGATTTTCGACCATCTCGTTCCGTACGTTGAGAGCCGGGGCCAAACCAATAGCCTAACTCCTCCACAAAAATGCGACGCTGTACGCGATTGGTCCAAAGATAGCTCCCACCTATACCCCCTCCCTGTGGTTCATAATCCCAATCAAAACCATCATATCCCGCCTTTACAACGGCGTCATAGATTGCCTCCCCATATTTTCGGATAGCAGGTCTTACAACAGCTTCATCCGAACTGTTGCCAATGTTATAGACTTCTTCTGCCGGCATATCGTCCCCTATCTTTGCGGAAAACAGGGTTACGACGACTTTGGTACCTTTCACCTTTTGAACGTATTCCATATCCGCTTTTCTCTCGGGGCTCAAATCAAACTTTGGATGCCCTCCCCAGTTGGATGCAATCGTAATCGAATCAGGCAACCCCCGAAGGCTATTCTCACCAGTGGGCGCGACACCTGTCCAATTGTCAAACCAGACAAAGGTCTGCGGTAATCCGGGAGTTTTCTTCCATTCACGCAATGCAGCATAATATGCCTCGGTTTTGATGGTCGCGTTGAGATCTATTGAATTATTACTAAGCGGCTCCACCTCTGTCCATTCTTTACAAGATTGAAAAAGCAGGAGGTACAGAAGCATCGAAAGTGCAATATTTATATTTTTCATCATGTTGTTTATAAAGGATAAAAATTTAGTTTTTCTTCGCCCACCACAAATCGGTAGAGGCCACATCATCTCCACCGAGCAGGGACACGGCCTGTGCTACGTTAGCGCCATTGCTCCTGTACTGTGCTTGGGGATAGGGTAATCGACGTGCCAGACGATCAGGTGTATTCACGACATTGCCAATGAAACTACTCGAGCTAAGATTGTCCAATGCCGTAAAGAACTGTGGAAAACCCGTCCTTCTATGATCTGCCCATGCCTCCATACCGTATGGAAAATTGGCCAACCACTTTTGGGTGATGATTTTCTCGAGTTTGGTATTCTGTGTGCTCATAAAATCATCCCAACTTACCGTAATGGGATTGGGAACAGAAGTATTCGATCTGGTGAGGAATGGATTTGTGTATGCCTGCGGAAGTGTCTTACCCGTTAAAAAGGTTCCTTTTGAGACCTCATGTTGATCCATCGAAATCTGTATACCACTTTCATAAAAACTCTTGGCCTGCGCATCTCCTCCTGCAATCCATCCTTTAAGAGCCGCTTCGGCTTTTAGGAAAGCAATCTCTGCTGCACAAAACACCAATATGGGCGTATTCGCGGCAAAGGCCGGTTTCGAAAAGTTAGTCGCATTGCTATAGGTTGTTTTATTGATATTCTGGATTCCCATTCTTACTCCTCTGTACTGGCCACCCGATATGGGCGTCATATATTTTGGTCTTCTTGGGTCCTCAAAGCCATTCATATAGGAGGAGAGGACCGCATTAATCGCCAAATCGCCCCAGCTGGCGGATGCTTTATAATAGGGGTTGTCATCGGTAGGAATCCATGCATTATCCGCATTGGTTTCAATAGCGCCACCTTGCATGGCCTGTACAAACATCCCTTTGGCATAGTCCGTATCCACCGAAGAGATACGCATGGCCATACGCATTTTTAGGGCGTTGGCAAATCGTATCCATTTCGAAAAATCTCCCTGATAGATGATATCATATGTCGCCATGGGATTGTCTTTGGAATTGTTGGTCTCTTGCACAAAATTGGTCAACGTATTGATGCTGTTGTCCAACTCATCAAACATTTGATGGTAGACGCTCTTGACATCGTCAAAAGCGACATTGTCATCGTTGGTTTCTCCGATTTTTGAATACGGGATAGGCCCGTACATATCGACCACGCGCAACATGGATGCTACTCGAATGACACTCGCCCAAGCGTAGATATAGCCCTTGCTTTCC
This sequence comes from Sphingobacteriaceae bacterium DW12, assembly GCA_000783305.1. GTDB lineage: Bacteria > Bacteroidota > Bacteroidia > Sphingobacteriales > Sphingobacteriaceae > Sphingobacterium. The sequence continues at coordinate 384,895 of JROE01000004.1, forward strand.
GTTACCTTTTTTATCTTGATAAAATTGGAATTGAAGTCGACCATAATATCTTTAAAAGGGACTTCAACCCAATCCAGTGCGGGATTGAAAGTACCAAAATTGGTTCCTTGCCAATTATTGGTCGTGGCAAAATATCCTCCATATTGACCGCCTACCATCTGCTCTGTGTGTTGGCTCTTATTCTCCTGTGCATAGTGCATGGTCGCAATCAGTGCCGGAAATAGCGTGCCTAATTTTTCTGAATTGGTCAAATCTCGTTCAGTAGGATTGGTAGGGTGTATATTAAGTTCCTCAAAATTCTTTGTACAGGATACGATAAAGACCATACAAGCTGCTATACAGATACTATATATGTGTTGAAATGTAAGTTGTTTCATGATGTTCTCGAATTAGAATTGTAGCTTGAGATTAAAGCCTATATTTCTTAGGCTAGGTTGCATAAAGAAGTCAACACCTGTATAATAGGTGCTCGATGCCGACGGGACCGATTCGGGGTCAAATGGCGCCTTATTATAAAGTAGCGCCAAATTGCTGCCAACGATTCCGATGGTCGCATTGGCAATATTTCCCAATAACCTTTTGTTGATCGTATACTCTATGCTCAGCTCTTGTAATCTTATATTGTCCGCCTTATAGACGTATAAATCGGATTTGCCTGTTCCTTCGGCTACCACATTCATATAATCTTGGGTGGAGATGTCATGCCCCAATATATTGATATTCCCTTGCTGGCGTAAGTTGGCACTGTATTCAGACACGCCGTATCTATCTAAGATAGCCTGCGTATTAGAGACGACCAATCCGCCAAAGCGACCACTCAATACTACATTCAATCGGAGGTCTTTATACGTGAAAGAGTTTTTCCAGCCGATATGTGACTTGGGTAATAACGACCCCAGCTTTCTGTATTCGTCTGTATTCAAGGTTTCCATGGCTGGCAAAAGGGTAGATGGATTTAAATAAATATATCCATTATTATCCCGTTTAAAATCCGATGTCGAATAGATATCCCCCATTGACCCTCCTTCTCTAAGGCGGACTACAGGAGAGCCTAAACTTCCTAAAGTGGCTTTGTCTACATAATTTTCCAAAGTGGGATTATCTCTAAGCACGTCCGCCCCATATAGGCTCACAATCTTATTCTTATTGATGGAAAACGTCAGGTTGCTGTTCCAAGCAAATTTATTCCAAGTATTCTGATAACCTAATAGTAATTCTATCCCGCTGTTGCGTACATTACCGGTCTGTATAATGCTACCGGTATATTCTGTCCCACTTTCTAGGATAGTATGCGTTTGGTTCTCGGTATCGGAGTTGTAATATGTAGCGCTTAGCGATAGGCTATTTTTCAAAAACTTGAGATCCACACCAAATTCATAGGAGCTGGTGAGTTCAGGCTTTAAAAAATAATTAGGCCGGATCTTAGCGAGCGAATACGTATGGGTCTGCGCATCATAGATATACTGCTCCGTAGTTAAGTAGGGGTCGTATGAATTACCAACTCTGGTGTATGACCCTCGAGCCTTAAGATAAGAGAACCAGCTCGGGAGCGTGAATACCTCGTTTAGGACAGTCGACAGTCCTACAGATGGGTAAAAGAACGACCGTTCAGGGGATTGTGACCACGCCAATGCCGAATCCCAATCATTTCTTCCTGTCAGTGTCAGGAAGAGATAGTTTCTATATCCAATCTCGGCATTCGCAAAGACGGATTGTGTCTGTCTCTTCAGTCCTTCTTGATCGGTCTTGAAGGTCCCTACCGCTCTATTCATATTCTCTACGCTGAAGTAATTGATAATCTGCTGTAGATCACCTTCTGTGGTGTAGCCTTCCATCCTCTTATCCTTTATGGACGCACCTGCATTGATATTAATATTGAAGAGATCCAACTGCTTGGTATAGGTTGCGATCAAGTCTCCATATAGCTGTCGCTCTTCACGCATGGCTAGCGCATGTCTACCTTTGGGCCCCGCAAGAGCTCCCAGCGTACTGGCGTACCGATCATCAGTGCTCCGAAGATTCATATTATCAACGTTGACACGTCCTGTGATGTTCAGCTCATTAGACACATTATATTTTAAGGAAGAAGTCAGTATATATCTTTTACGATCTACATTCCTATTCATGCGGTACATGGTCCAATACGGATTTTGAATGGATAAGCCTTGATCGCCATAGATCCAGTATTGCTTGTTCACTTCCGTGATGGGATCATAACGTTCAAATAGCTGGATATTGGCAAAGTCTTCATTTCGAGGAAACAGATAGAGTGCGGGTAAAGGGTTGAAATATTGTCCCTGGGCTACCATATTTCTATTGTTTTGAACAATGTAGTTGACACTAGCGTCCAACACCAATTTATTGTCCAAGAAATTGGTCGTATTGCGATATAGAAAATTGTATCGGTTGTACTTATTGTTCGGCAGTATCCCTGTGGCATTATTTGCCCCTGTCGAAAAGTAATTCTGGCTTTTTTCATTACCGGTCGAAAGTGCAACCACATTACTGATATTTGTTCCGGTATTGAAAAATCCGGAAGGATCGTATTGGGCAGTAGTCTCTTCTCCCCAGCTCATGACCGAGCCGGCAACATTACCATATCTATTCTGAAATTTGGGAAGTAACAACGGGTTCGAAAATGTGGTGCTGTTACTGACGGATAGTGTAGTTTTGTCTATAGCACCCTTTTTTGTGGTAATCAATATGACACCATTGGCTCCTTCGAACCCATATAATGCTGCAGCAGAAGGTCCTGTAAGGACGGAGATATTTTCGATATCATCTGGATTAATGTCTGCTATACTCTCGGTGCCAGGCTGTGCGGTCATCTGTCCATCCCCACCACTGCTAATAAAATTGTTCATAGGGACTCCGTCTATTACATAGAGCACATTGTTGTTAAGCGAGATGGATTTGTTGCCTCGCATGACAACCTTGACTGCACCTCCCGGACCAGCAGCGCTGGTATTGATTTGAGCCCCAGCCACCTTACCTACTAAGGAGTTTACAAAATTTGAATTTTTGACGGTTGTTAAATCTTCATTGCCAATTTTTTGTACCTGATAGCTCAATGTTTTTTCAGACCGCTTGATTCCTAATGCGGTGACCACGACCATATCAATCTGCTGTTGTTCGGCCCGCAACACAATACGAATAGTCGAGCTCGATTTTACTTCATAGCGTTGCGTACGATATCCGATATAGGAGGCCGTCAGGATATCTCTAGGCTTACCCTCTAAGGAGAACGCACCACTTTGATCGGTCGATATTCTCTTCTGGTTGGTATTATTCAATATGGAAACGCCTGATATCGCTTGTCCCAGCGAATCTACGATAACTCCTGAGAGTATCGATTGGATGGCTACATTGTTTTTAGGAGCGTCGGCTGTTGGGGCCTTATCTTTCTTTTGACTGATAACAATATATTTCTGATGGATCTTAAAATCTAGGGGTTGGTTTTTCAGAAGCAGCTGAAGCACTTCGGTAAGAGGCTCCCCGTTGAAAGAGATATTTAGCTTTTTGGTATCTTTCAGCATGTTCTTCTCATATACGAACGTATATGTAGACTGCCTTTCGATCTCTTCAAAGACGTCTTTCAAAAGCGCATTCTTTAGATTTAAAGAAATGTTTTGAGAATAGCTCTTCGTAAAGCTCAATGTCATCAATGACAACAACAACAATAAGGATAACTTCATAAGCAGGAAGACCTTTGTTTTGACACTATTTTTGAATAAATAAATATTACTTTTTCCAATGTTGAAAAAATTCATAAATTAGAGTGAATTAGGTTTAAAATCTTGTTAGCGCTAGATGGAAAAGCCGTTCATTAGCCGATTTGTTGACAGACAAATCGGTTTTCTTATGGCTATGGGGTTTATGTCTTTGTCTTCATAATTTTTAGTGTTTTAAGGTTTAAATCAAATTTTACTTCTCCTGTTAGTTCAAGTAGGGTAATAAGTTCTTTGAGGCTGATGTCCTTAGGCAATTTTGCGACAAATTCGGCTTGTATGGGCTCTGAGTAGATTACCTTGACACCATACCACCTGGATACCTCCTCCATCAGATCTTTCAAAGAGATTGCTTTCTTACTAAAATAACCTTCTTTCCATGCCGTAACTTGGGTCACATCGACCTCATTTGCTACATGCATGGTATTAGCCCCATTATATTGTAATTGTTGACCCGGCAATACAGTTTTGCTTTGGTCTGCTTTGCTGACGGCTACGGCACCCTCCAATACCGTTGTATAGATGGCCGATCGAGGAGTATAGGAGTTGATATTGAAGTGTGTACCCAACACCTTGACCTGCATGTCATTCACGTCGACAACGAATGGCTTGGCCTTGTCCTTAGCGACCTCAAAATAAGCCTCGCCTCTAAGCTGGACCTGCCGAATATCCGAAGGGAATGAGGTAGGAAATTTTAAAGATGACAATGCATTGAGCCATACACGTGTACCATCGGGCAGGTGTATCTGATAAAACCCTCCAATGGGAGTTTCGATCGTATTATAGCTGCCGCGATGCGAGCCCTTCGTGTTGACACTGTAGGTCACCTGCCCATCGCTGGATTTGATGATGCGGATATTTCCCTCATTAATGGCTGTCCCTTCGGATAGGGAATCCAATATCACCTTGTTCCCGTCGGACAAGGTAAGTATGGCCCTGTTGCCTCCAGCTGGTATATCATAAGCTATCGTGGAGCCGATAAGAGACTGTTCTCCACGATTTTGATAAAAGAGATAAGCCCCCAATACCATCAGGACACTCGCTGCAATCGTGAATGGCTTGATCCATCTCATTTTTTTCGGAGAAATTTCGTTGGATGATTGGACACTGTGTATGCGCTGTAAAATGACGTGGGGGTCTATCTCCGGTATCGTATTGGCAACGGCATCAAATTCTTCGTTGTAATACATTTGGAGATACCCTTCGACCTTTTCTCTGTTCTCGTCGTTGGCTACCCAATGGAATAGCTCCTGACGCTCTTTCTCAGAAGCCGTCTTATCGTAATACTTACGAAATAAATTGTGTATCTGTTCGTCTGTCATTGGTTCTCCAAAATGGATAAAACTGGTTATATGATATAAAGACAAACAATCCCAAAAAAGTGGTAATGAAAAAAAATATTTTTTTAAATTTTTTGAGAAAGTACAGACAGCAGGAGCAAAAGAATACCTGCGTCTCTTCCTTTTAATTTGGCTTTTAGGGTATTATTGGCTAGATAGGCATGCTTACGGACTGTTTCTATTGAAATATCGAGCATCTGGGCAATTTCCTCATATTTCATTTTCTTAAATCTGCTGAGCTTAAATATCTTTTGTTGTTGACTCGGTAGGTTTTCGATTTCCTGTTCAAGTAAAGCATAATAGCGCTCCATATCGACCTTCGATTCGTCCTCTTGTTGTGGGATTTGGTTCAAATTACCTATGTCATCCAGCGATTCAAAAAGTACACTTTTCTTGGATTTTTCATTCAATAGATTATACACCCTATTGCGTGTGATGATAAAGAGGTAGTTTTTAAAATTAGTAATCGTGTGCAGGTTTTCTCGGTCCGTCCATATCCTTAAAAATACCTCTTGCAGGACATCTTCGGTCTGCTGGATATTCTCCAACAATTTAAACACATAATTCCCAAACGGCTTGTAATAATGAAGAAATAGGATTTCAAAGCTCTTATGATCGCCATTGCTAATAGCGACTAGTAAAGATTGTTCATTATGAAGGCTGGTTATTTTCAAATTAACATGAATGTTACACAATGCAAATATAGGGTATATTACTGTTTCTTTTACAGTGCTTTTTTTGTATAGATCAATCTACTCATTTATCGGGAGTATCTACATCGTCGAGCTTACAAACCATGCCGTTCCATCACGAATAGAAGTAAAGGAAAGACGTCTTTGCTAAAACTAGTGATGCTTAGATGAGGAGTACAAAGAGGTCCATCATTACATTAAGATATTTCAACATGCTGAACGCCTAATATAGACTCTTTCTGGGATTGTGAATGAAAAATATTTTACTTACATGCCGCAATTAGATTAAAACACTACGGGACAATGGATTAAACTAGTATATTTAGAAATATATGACACCTAATGACAATGAAAGCAAAACTACTTATCACTATATTCCTGTTTGTAGCAGTATGTAGTGCCGCGCTAAGCCAAACCACCTTTGAGAATAAAAGGTTTAAATTTCAGGCATCCATTCCCGATGATTGGAAATTGCATCAGGAAATTAGAGGGGATACGCTCAATTATACGATGGTTGGATGGGGATTGCCAAAGGTGTATACCGAAATGGATAAACATGAAGTCGAAAATGCGGTTTCTATCACAGCTGTTGAACATGGCAGGATAAAAAGCGTTGACGATTTAGTAAAAGCGGAGTTCAATAGAGTTAAAAACATCGCCACCATATTGAATCAGGTAAAGATAGATTCTGTTGAACACACAGCTTATATTACAAACACATTTATGAAAAACCTATCGTATGTATCGCAACAGTATTTTATTTTTAAAAATGGAACAGGTTACATCATCACTTTCACGGCGACCCCGGGAACGTTCAATATCAACCTACCCAAATTTGAAGAGTTTTACAAAACAGTAGTAATCCTTTAAAAATTCGTAAGGGCAACTCCGCTCTACATCCGGAGGGATGGAGATAACCACAGCACTCAGAAAGGCAAGAAAATATTGCGACTATACGAAATGGATAAGGAATAGTGGTAAATGAAGTCGTACATCCAGACAAGTAAGGAGTAACTCGTGATTGATAAACTGGGAGGGGCAACTTAATTATTGGCGATGTAGTGAAGAGAATCAACAGCAATAAAATTGAGCCTGTCTCCGAAATACATGCCAGAGACAGGCTCGATGATAAACTATACCTTACTTGGGCTCAATAACTGCAGCCCACCCACCATTTCGAGCAATCTTGATATTCAGCTCTTCATTGGCCGTAACAGATTGTTCGGTACGTCTATAGTCCATCGCTTGTCGAGGTGCATTGATTCCGTCGGAGAAAGCCTCCATTCGATATGTTTGATGATTGTTCAAAAAATCCAACGAAATCTTAAATTCCCGCCATTTTTGATCGTTGTTTGCAATGGCAGCTATATACCATTTATCCCCCTTGCGCTTGGCTACAACCAAATATTTCCCTGCTTCGGCCTCGATAGCACGTGTCTCGTCCCAAGTTGTCGGAACTTTGGTGATAAACGCAGTACAATCTGGATTGCGATAGTATAAAGACGGATTATCGGCCAGCATCTGCAAACCACTCTCAAAGGCTATAAATAAAGCCATTTGATAAGCTCTTGTCCCTATACTCGCCGAATTAGGTCTTTCGGATCGATAAACCTCCGGCTGCATGCTTAACATGGCACCCGGTGTATAATCCATTGGTCCGACAACATTTCGAATAAAAGGAAGATAAAGACTGTTATTCGGAAATGCGCCTCCCATTTGTTCCATACCTCGAACACCTTCATAGGATAGTACATTGGGATATTTTAACTCCAAACCAGCAGGCTTAAATGAACCGTGAAAATCTACAAATAACTTATTCTTGGAAGCTTCAATAGCTACACGTTCATAAAAATCTACCATCCACTGATCGCTTCGATCCATAAAATCAATTTTAATCCCTTTTACTCCCCATTCCTGAAAAGTCTTAAAGACATCAAAATTATTCTCTACCGCTAACCAAGTCAGCCAAAGCACTACGCCCACATTTTTCTCCTTCCCATAACGGATCAACTCATGCACATCTACCTCAGGATTGGGCGTAAATGGATCTGTGGTCGTCTTTGCCCATCCTTCATCCATAATAATGTATGGGATACCATACTTTGCCGCAAAATCAATATAATATTTATATGTAGCGACATTATATCCTGCGACAAAATCTACATCTTCGCCGTAAGGAGAAGCGTCATGCCACCATTCCCAACTCACCTGTCCCGGTTTGATCCAGCTCGGATCAAGGATAGCGGATTTAGCGCCCAATTTGACGGCCATCGTATTTTCCAGCAATGACCTGTCCGAGGTAGATACCACCACAAAACGCCAAGGGAAGTCACGTTGACCAGCGGTCTTGGCGATATAGTCTGCTTCTTTTAAGATTTTTACACTTCGGTCACCATCGTGACCAAAGTCGAGTGGCACTTTGGGGAAAACAGCCCGAATCTTATTCGAACCGCCGGACTGTAAGAACATCGCTGGATACTGCTCCAAGTTAGCTTCCGAAATGAACAACCTAAGCTGTTCCTTCCCGGATAAAAGTACAGGTAATACGATTTTTTTATCCTGAGGTTTCCACTCTGCACTGGAAAAATGGGTGTAGGGCTCTTCATAAGCTGTCTTAAAGCCGCCGACCTGTTGTCCATGCAGCACATAACTGCTGGGTAGGGAAAGGCTAAAAATTTCGTTTTGAATATATAGCTCCTGTTTCAAATCTGTCTTAAAACGATGGGCAAGACCATCATCAAAGAGTCTAAATTCCAAGGAAAAACCACCTTTAAAGGTTAGATTCAACGCGTTGTATTGATTTTGAACTTTTGAAAATTTCAAGGGTACAACCGGAAAAATATCGGTATTTGATTGTGTATACTGATGTTTATTCAGAAGGGGTGTATCCCCCCATATTCTATCGGCTATTTGCATACCCAAATGGACGGAATCTAACAGAAGTTGCCCTTGATGATATAGAGTATAATGAATGGATTTATCAATTGATATTTTGGCTACTAAATATCCATTTGGCGATTTCAATTCCAATTCTTGGGCCTGTAGTAGCACGAATGGAAAAGTGAGCAAAAGCAGGACAAAAAGTCGTTTCTTCATGTATTTAAATTTTAGCAATTAATTATTCTGCAATAAGGCAAATGCGGTCCACAATATTGGGGCTTGACCATGCATATCTCCCTTCAAGCGTCTTCTATCTAGGTAGTATTGTTTATCATTCTTTTTGTTGGTCCCTTCACAAACTTCACTTACATCTCCTAGGGTATCGATATACTCCGTTAGGGCCAACCAGGATTTGCGCACTACAGGGCCAAATTTTCGCTCTTCCAGCCAACCGTTTTTAACCCCCAAAGTCATCGCATACGTAAACATTGCCGTACCTGAACTTTCATTCCAAGCGGTCGGATCATCTATGATTTGCTTCCACATACCTGTAGTATCTTGATAATCCAGCAGCGTCAGCATCATCTTTTGATAACCGGCTAAAATCTCTGCCCTATAGGGATTGTCTAGGGGAAGTGACCGCAGTAACTCGGCCATTCCTGCTGCATACCAGCCATTACCACGTCCCCAAAAAATAGGAACATCATCGGCATGGTAGAACAAGCCGTTACTGCGTTGTAATTGGGAAATATACATCACCATCTCACGTGCAGCTCTATTGATATAGCTTACATCGCCGGTAGCTCGGTAGGCCTGTGCTTGAATGGTGGAAATCATGAACATATCGTCTATCCATAATCTAGTCTGCCAGGTGAATCCCTTATCATGCCAATCTTTTTCAGCGGTTGTGGCCTTTTCGGGCAACTGCCATTGTTGATCGGCATAGAGAATACCTTGTTTCAAGTATTTATTGTCCTTGGTTAGCATATACAATTCCAAAGGGATGCTGCCAAATACGGTATGATCGACATGATCTGCTTTGGGAATGAGCTTTCCTTCGGTAGCCTGCAATATCTCATATCGCCCTTGTAGCGCCTTCAGTAGAATGTCATGTTGGATTCGACCTGCAAACAACAGTGCGCCATACCATGCGCACGTCTCGGGATAGGTAATCTCGTTTGCTGTACCAGGATTGCCCCAATTGGGATGAGCCGATTGGACAAACCGCCCAGCCACGAGTAGGCCAATCTCTTCTGGAGATTTGCCTTTCGGCCATACATCCAAATTCTGTCCGTACAAAATGGGGAGCAATGTCCAAGTCAATAGGAGAACGCCCACACTTTTTTTAAAATATCTCTTCACCACTATATTACTTTTTAATATAGGATGCACCTGCATCCGCTGGTATGTGTCAAATCAATCTACTAGCAAGATAATCAGGTGCCTCCTTAATAACATTATCTGATTTTATCATTAATTTTCTAACGCCGCCAGTCGCGCCATCATTTCTACACAGGCACCTTCAAAAAGTATTTCCCATTTATCCTGATAGGTGCCTCCTCGAAAATCAGTGTTCAATAGATTAGTGGTTTGATTCCGAGCATTAGAACTCCAAGCATGCTGTAGCGTTTTCCTGTATGCAGACACGTATGTATCTACACCGTCGACATGATAAAGCTCTACGTATCCTCTTAACAGAATGGCCTGAAACCATACATGACCGGGTTCCAATATTTGAAAAGTCTCACCCAATATCGACGAATTGAACGGTATAAACCATTTTTGATAAGCTGCGGCAGCTATTTTTTTTGCATCCTCGAGATAGTTGGATTCACCCGTCAATTTGTACAGTAATGCCGCCGCTTGCATCGGCTGTCCAGCATTGTAGGTATACTTTGTTTTGTCAATCTTTAAACCAGATGTGGGGTCATCGGGATTATTCAACCTGACATTGTCCCAATAAAGGTAATCACTTGGATCCTGTAACGTGGCCTTGACCCATTTATACAGTTCCTTAGCACTGTCCAGATATGGCTTTTCTTTAGTGGCTTGATACAGTTTCGCCGCCAGTACGGAAGCTGGAGCTGTGGAGCAAGTGTTTTTACCAAGCGTCCCTTCTTTCCAATACACCCCTCCACCTAAAGTATTGTCAGTACCTGATTTTACGAAGCTCCAGACCAATCTGGCCCGATCTAAGTACTTTTGGTCCCTCGTCTGTTCGTATAAATCCACCATATCCAAGCCTACCCAAATGTTGTCATCGTAATACCGTTCGTCGGACTCCCCCGGATAGACAGCATAGGCTTCTGGACCACCGCTTCTTCTGTTCCTGAATTTATCTATCGCAACCAACAAACGCTCGTCGTATTGCTGTTGGTATCTACTTTTAGCTGAGGGATACCGCTCGGCGGCTCCTTTCAGCGCCACGTACCCCGAGAATATTGCCCCATGACCCCATATAACTGCCGCTCCATCCCAATAACCGTCCGATTGAGGATACGTATTTGTCCAGATATCTCTCGGCTTACCATCGAGATACAAGGTTGTCAAGGATGTCATAAGCTCATCTGCATTTTTGAACATCATGGATAACTCTTGTTGAGGGTCAGCGTGAAGTTCAAAGGTACGGGAAGCGTCAAGAAGAGAAGCTGTGGTACCGTTGGCCGCTTTTATGGTCCATTTAATCTTTACAGATCTATCTACACTGACTCCAGCTTTATCTGCCAAGACGTCCAATAAATCACGACCTAATGACAGGCTATTTTGCGTACCCATTCTTTCGGGAACCAGTTCCAACAATGGTGTGGAGAAATCACCATTCTCGATGTCAAATAAAATTTTGTAAAAGACCGTAGTTCCATCTTTGGCGATGGCCTTATCCCAATGAAAGAGCAAAGGGTCGGCTTCGTCGTCTGTCAAAGTGACGACCGTATCATTTTGAGGATATACTAGACTTTGAAATACAATCTCCGTGTCATGGTTGATTATGTCATGTGTCTGACAGCTGGTCAGTCCTATAAGCGCAGTAATCAGGAATGTTATATATATTCTTGCCATTATTTTTGAATTATTACCAACCAGGGTTACCAATTAAATTACGATTTCTGTCTAATTCGTCCTGAACAATATTCCAGAAATACATCTTGTCATTCCAAATCCTATTTTCGAACACCGTTCGCTTCATAAAATCTTGCTTGTTCGTTGCTTCTATATTCATCCCAAAGAAGCTCCCTCCATCGGTATTTTCAGCAATTTTCCAGCGTCTGGTGTCAAAAAAACGAATACTTTCGAAACAGAGTTCGACCCTTCTTTCTTGTTGAATCATTTTGCGCATCATCTCTTGACTAGCCGGCACGGGAACCTGTCCCACAGCGCTACCATACAACGGTATTCCAGCCCGCTCGCGTATCATATTAAGGTACCTCACGATGTCTGCATTACCAGGGTCAATTTCATTGAGAGCTTCCACATAGCTCAGTATGATCTCTCCTAGTCGTAAAAGGGTTTCCATCCGGGCTTGGATGCGGTCCGGCTCTAGAGTTGTATTAGGATCTATAAGTTTTCTAGCAATATATCCAGTCCTTGAAAAATTACGCCCTGTATACATGCCGCTATTTCCATTTCTATACATTTGTATTACAACTGGAGCACCATTTCCCCTATCATTATTGATCCACTTGCTTTGGTCGAAGGTCACCGATACATAGAATCTAGGCTCCCTTTTGACATACATGTTACTCGTCCCACTTCCATAGTAAACTGTCGCCGTTTGTTCAAACCCCTCTTCCTTGTACTGTGACTGCGGATGATCGATCGGGTACCCATTCTCCATAAAGAATGCATCCACCAACTGTTGAGTTACACCAAATGCTGCCCAACCGCCCAAATTACGAGGGGTCACCAATTTATCATAGTCAAACATATTGGCTGTTCGTGCCATGATAATCTCAGGATTCCAATCTTTGAGATGAACGTTTCTCAAAGATTCGATAGGTTTTATCTTCCCATTGCCATCTCGCTCAACATATAGGTGGTAGGAGCCAAAATCAATCACTGCTTTAGCAGCATCAGCAGCTAGTTTCCACTTGTTTGGATTGTATTCTTGATTAATGAGTTGTTTGCCGTCTTTATTTTTCAATTGTACTAAATCCTTATTACCGTTGAATAATGGACTCGCAGCATGCAAGAGCACCCTAGCCTTAATTCCTAAGGCCACACCTTGATTGATACGGTTCCATTCACGTGTATTAACTGGATTTTTGGGCAAATCGGGAATGGCCTTTTCTAGCTCACTAACGATATAGGCTACGCATTCGTCATAGCTGCTTCGTGGGATACTCAGTTCGTCTATGGTCGCATCTGGTTCGAAGGGTACCTCAGGCATGATAATGACAGGCCCATACTGTTTAATTAGATTGGCATAAAAGAAAGCTCGTAAAAAGCGAGCTTCGGCTTTCCATTTTTTTAATTCCTCGGCACCCACCTCTTCGTTCTTGTCCACATGTTGAATAAAATAGGAAGCTGAACGGATACCTCGGTAATAATGATTCCAACGATTGAAGTGACCGGTATTTCTATCCCAATTGCCAATATTCATCTGATATGTCGCCATATCGTTGTAGGTTACATCAACATCATCCGTCAATCCTTCAAAAGAGCCATCAAATCTCCAACTGATTTCCGAACGAATGTAATTGTAAATATTGGCCAAATACTTCTCCGTATTAGCCCGTTGCCTAAACACTTCGTCTATCTGTAACCGATCATCCGGTACCTGATTAAAAAAATCCTTGTTACAAGCTGACAGGTTAACTATCAACAGTACCAGCAATGCATTATATTTAAATCTTGTTAGTTTCATCTTTTATTTTTTTAGGCTATAAACAGATTAAAATGAAGCGCTCAATCCTAGACTATAGGTCTTGATATTGGGGTATCGACCTCCAGTGCCATTCCCTAGCTCGGGATCAAACATTTTAAAAGGACTGAAGGTAAGCAGATTATAGCCAATCAAGTAGATACGCATATTTTCCATTCCAATTCTTTTAAAAGTCTTTTGCGGAAACGTATATCCTGCGTCGAGAGTCTTCAGTCGCAAAAATCTCCCGTCTTGTAACCAATGGCTACTCTCTGCAGAATAATTTTGATTGATATCCCCGTAAGACAATCGCGGGTAGAACGCATCTTGTCGAGGATTATCTTCCGTCCAACGATCATCTATATTAGCGTACAGATTACCTTTTGTCGAACCTTCACGAAATGGCATGAACGTGGTACTCATGTAAAACTGCACCTTACTCACTCCTTGAAAAAAAGCACCTATGGAAAATCCCTTATATCCACCCGTAATTCCAAATCCATATACAATTTGTGGGTCTTGTGATAGACCAATAGCAGTTTGATCATTACCATCGATAACACCATCTTGATTCATATCCCGAAATTTGAGATCTCCAGCTTGTACAATACCCGCTGTACGGGCTATATTAGGGTCTTCAATCTCTTCCTGTGTATAAAAACCATCAGCAATGTATCCAAACCGTTGGTTGATACGATGCCCTCTTCTCTCCATATACGGATAAGGTTTTGAGGCTTGATCATTTTCGATTACTTCATTCTGATTGTACGAGAACGTCCCCCTTATCTGTAAATCCACAGCATTAATTTTCTTTTGGAAACTTGCGGTGACATCTATTCCCTTATTATTAGTGGCTCCTAGATTACCCAATAGATTACTCCGAAATCCAGCTGAGGATGGGACAGAGGCTCTCGCAAGAAAGATGTTCTCTCTTCTCCTATTGAATAGGTCGATCTGTAGGTTTAAAGCATTGTTGAAGGTGGTTAATTCTAATCCAATATTTACGTTTTTCTCGGTCTCCCAAGTTACCATCGAAGCATAATCTCCAATATCTAACCCAGGTATATAATTGCCCCTGTCTTGGCCATAGTCCCAACCTCCTGTATTGGCTACAGTGCCGATATAGGCAAACCGGCGTCCATCGATATTACCACTTCCAACAAGCCCATATGATGCTCTCAATTTCAAAAGCTGTATAACACGTTGGGTACCCTGCCAAAATCCTTCATTGGAAATCACCCAACCTGCTGCAAATGATGGAAACAATCCATATCTTCTTTCAGGGGCAAAATTTTCAGCTCCGTTATATCCAAAGCTTACTTCTGCAAGGTACCGGTCGTCGTAGCCATAACTTACGCGACCGACTATCCCCTTGCTGCGGTAGGGCAGTGAGCCAATCAAATCAGAAGCTACGGCACTCAAACCATCCGATTGATTGAATAGAAAAAGTCCGTTGACGGTATGCTGACCGAATACCCTATCATAATTGACCGCTGTCTCAAGGTAGAATTGACGAGAGCCCCCGTTTGTCCTTCCAAACGAAAGATAATCTTGTCCATCACCACCATCAGTGCGTTCATAAACTAACTCTCCATTGTCATCTCTCTTGGTTGCATAATAGGTTATCGGTGATTTTGTACGATTGAGACGATTATCGTTTTTAGCATCAAACGAATAGAGTATTCTAGCGGATAGCCCCTCGGTTAGGAAATTAAGTTTTTGCTTAACATGTATATCTGACATGATTTGATTGGCATAGGTTGTAACATATCCCCTATTTGTCAATAAACCATATGGATTATGCAAACCACCACCTGTCGCGACAAAGGGTTCGTATCCATTTGGATATACAACCGGGTACAGAATGGGATAAGTATTAAAGACCGCTTCAAATATCTGTGCAGTACCTGTTCCAGGGTAGTTGCCATTGGATATCCATCCCTTTACCCCCAAATCTACCTGTGTACTTTTAGTTGCTTGCAACGACAACGCAGAAGTAAAGTTGTACCGTTTGAATGCAATTTCAGAATTATATTTCTTGAGATCATCGGTTTTGAACAACCCTTTTTCACTATAATAACTGGCCGATACATAATAGTTCATGCGCTGCGAGCCTCCAGTGATATTGAGATTGGCTTTAGTATTTTGTCCCACTTTATTAAATATTTCATCTGTCCACTTCACATCTGGATAGAGATATGGATCTTCGCGACTATAAGTCTTCTGGATACGTTCGGCATCATAAATAGGTGAGTTGCCGCGTGTGATATTAGCTTCATTTGCCACCTGCATATAGGTGATACCATCTGCAACTTCGGGTACTTTAGTAAACTGGGTCAAGCCTTGATAGATATCTACTTTTATAGATGGCTTATCCATGTTAGATCCTTTCTTAGTGGTAATCAAGATTACCCCATTTGCACCTCGTACTCCATATACAGAGGTGGCTGAAGCATCTTTCAGAATGGTAAAACTTTCTATATCATTGGGATCTAAATTTCCGAAATCACGTTGGACTCCATCCACCAAGATAAGTGGTTTTGCATTGCTATTGCTCAGGGTATTAATTCCTCTAATCCACAGCTCAGATTGATCTAATCCAGGCTCACCAGAGCGTTGCATGCCTATCAAACCCGATATGCGACCTGATAGCACATTGGTCAAACTTGCAACAGGCTGTTTAAGTTCCTTCACGCTTACGGTAGACTGCGCCCCTAAGGTCTGTATTTTGCGTTGGGTACCAAAGCCCACCACGACAACCTCATCCAGAGCTTCTTGAGTGGACGCCAAGACAACACGCAAAGGAGAATAATTGGCAACCGTAAGTTCTTGACTATTATAACCGACGTAGGAAAAGAGTAATTTGTTACCGAGTGGGACCTTCAATTCAAAATGCCCCTTTGCATCTGTTTTTGCTCCCTCGCCACTCTTACCGACAACCACGATTGTAACCCCTGACAAGGCATTGCCTAGGGAGTCAAGCACCTTCCCGGTAATCAATTCCTGCTGTATTTTGCTAACTGATGCTTCAGCTTTAATCGTCCGCTTATCTTTTTCTACAAAGATAGATTTGTCGTTCACATCAAATCTTAAGCCGTTTGTAGTCAAAATGCTATTCAAAGCATCGACTAAAGGTCTATTCCTGATGCTCACGGAAAAACTACCGGCATGGGAAATATCTTCATTTGCATAAAAAAAATCATAACCGGTCTGCTTTTTGATTTCCAAAAAAACCTGCTTTATAGTTGTCTTTTTCGAGACAATAGTGACGGTCTGCGCTCTTGTGCTTGCTTCTAATTGCATTACAAAAGCAAATAGCATAATTGCCAAAAGCTTCATTCTAATTAATTTGGGGTATAAATGGTCTGGTCTCCTGAATCTTCGACTCAGGAAAAAATTGTATATTTGCATGGATTAGGTTTGTAAGAATTACGAAATAAAAACTCTTAGGATAAAGAACCTGATTTTACCATTTGGTAAAGAAAAGTTTGGGAATGCCCTACATTCCCAACTTTTTGGTTCAGACAAAATTCTTTAGGTATTTTAAGATTTCACCGTGACCCTCCTTCCTTCTATTACAAATCGATTACCTGTCATCTTGGTTAGATGATTTAAAAGAACTTTCAAGCCCTTAGATTTTGTAAAGTTTCCTCCGTATTTTACGCTAGATATTTCTCCTTCGTAAGACACGTCGATATTATACCACCGTTCTATATCTTCCATGATTTCTCGTAGAGATTTGTTATCGAATACAAAATTGCCATTTTTCCATCCAAGGACATCCATCTCCTCAAAAGCCCGTACTTTCAAGGTGGTTCCCGGGCTACTTTGTGCTTGCTGTCCCGGTGATAAATGGACCTGTTGGTCACCTTGCGAAATAAGTACTCCCCCCTCTAATAAGGAAGTTTGCACATAGGCATTTTGACCGTATGATTTGACATTAAACTTGGTTCCCGTCACCTGTACAATCTGGTCCTTACTCAAGACTCTAAACGGTCTTTTTGCATCTTTTTCAACCTCAAAATAAGCTTCTCCTTCGAGCGAAACAACTCGATCTGTTCCCGTAAATCGTACAGGATAACGTAGTGTACTGGCGGAATTCATCGTTACACGTGTCCCGTCAGACAGAACGACTACATATTGCCCTCCTCGTGGAATAATCAGTTCATTCCAAGCATCTAGACCATGGTTATCACTAGCCTGTGGATGGGCATAATTTAATTCTTGCCCTTTACTGTTTTCAGCTAGTTGCATATGGCCCTCCATCAACACACCATCGTGCTTACCTAGAAACACTTTTTTACCATCCGCAAGCTTTAGGATAGCAGAAGTATCTCCAGGATTGACGGCTTCCGTAATATAGATGTTCGTCTTATTGTTATCCAAATAATTCGGGATATATAGCAATTTGACGAGGAGAAAACCAAAAATAAACGAAGCAGCCACAGCAGTAACTATCTTTATTCTCTTCCTAAGTCTGACCGACCTATTTTGGATAGATAAATAGTCTACCAGTTGTTTTCTACCACGATCTTTCAAAAAAGAATAGTCGGGTTCACTCTTTCGAATCTGATCGGCAAGGCCTTTTTTGAGTACAAATGATTCAAGCTGCTTTTTTTCTTCAACAGTACTTTTTTCATCCGCATAGCGATAAAGCAGTGCCATGATTTCTTTTTTCATGGAAAAGGTTTAATTTATAATCAGTTGTTATATAGTAGAGTATATTAAAGTAGGGGAAGGGGTATATAAAACATAGTAAAAAATATAATAAGCTGATAATAAGCAATATAATTTTACATATTCTTCGTATAATCGAGCAAGATGAGTATAAAAATACTCTGGTAGTACTCTGGAGGAAGGTGGGTCTTTAAATAGCGTAGACTTAAGCTAATTTGCTTTTTAACGGTCTCCGTCGATATCTCCAATTTTTCTGCAATTTCCTTGTAAGACAAATTATCCTTTCTACTCAGCAAGAAAACTTCCTTCATCCTAGGTGGCAGCTTATCGATTTCTTGATTCACAACTTCTTCCAGTTCTTTGGAATCAACAAGGCCCGATATAACATACCCTTCATGTTCAAATTGAGAACTATATTGTGCAAGCACTTCTTCTGATTTTAGGATTTCCTTCAATCGCTTAAAAGCTCTATTGCGGGCAACGACTATGAGGTACGATTTTAAAGATTTGATTTTGACACCCTCAGCTCTGTTTTCCCATATACTAATGAAGGTATCCTGCAATATATCAGCCACCTCGTCATCATCGAATAAAATACGCTCGACGTATTTGAACAAACTATTCCAATACTTATCGTATAAAGTGACCAAGGCCAATGTATCGCCCAAGGCTAGCTTTGTCAAGATTTCTTGATCATCGTCCTTACACATAAGTATTGTTAAATTTATTGGAATATAACTATCTATGCAAACATAAAAATAATACCGTAGAATTCAAATCATGGGTGCGGCCACATCCAAATACTTACACACTATTGAAATATATCCATAAAACCGTAGTTCCAAACATTCATAGAAGCGGGCCGAATAACGTCTATTTAGAGCGTATATCTAAAAACTGTACCCTCTGCGTCGGTATGAAAATATTGCATTTATTTAAGAATAACGAGTGACAGAGCAAAAAGCGATAAAGTGACTAGTAAACAGAGATCCAATATCAGAGAAAGCCTCATAAAGTGTTGCATAATGTGGAGAAAAATGGATAAATTTGTTTGACGCCAATTAGGAGTGACTGTGCTTGAAATAAAAGGGAAAAGTAGTTTAAAACTTAGCCATGGATTTTCGATCCCTAGTGATTAAAAAGAAAAACTCGAGATAGCCTACGGCCAATGACATTCTGGAGGATTCGTCAACAAAACCAATTACCCCAAAAATCGTAAACAAAATGAAACCAGAGCTTATTGTAGATGCCCCAATTGCGGGTCAAAAGAAAATCTGGATCAAAAAACTCAAAGTTCCATATTTTGATCACCCATTTCACTTTCACAATCTTTGTGAGCTTGTCTGGATACAAAGAGGATATGGAAAATTAATCATAGGTGACTATGTAGGTAGTTTTGACGAAGGAGAAGTAATCTTAAAGGCTGCAGAACTCCCTCATCTTTGGAAGTCTGATGTGATTTTTCACCAACAGAATGCCAAGTTGTACACCCAAGCGACCAGCATTTATTTCCCTACAGACCTAATCCTTCATATCACGGACGATGTCGACAATATCCGGTTATACCAAGACCTGAGCCTACGTGCTCAACGGGGCGTAAGATTTGTAGGGTCTACCCGACAAGGCGTCATAAAACAGATTAGCAAAATCGTCAAAAGCAGGGGGTTAGCCCAAATGGGAATCTTCTTAAAAATAATAGACACCCTAGTCTACAGTCAAGATGGTACTTCGCTAGCGAGCCATAACTACCAAAGATCTACCGATGAGCACGACATCCAAAGGTTCAACATGGTATATCAACACCTTCTGCAAAATTTTCAACAAGCAATCACACTGACAGAGGTGGCCGATATATGCAACATGTCTCCCAACGCCTTTTGTCGCTTTTTTAAGAAAAAAACCCAAAAGACCTTAATTCAATTTCTAAACGAGATTCGAATTGGACATGCCTGTAAGCTTTTACAGAATGGCGACTTGACCCTCAAAAGCATTTGCTACACTTGCGGTTACAATAATCCTGTCAGCTTTTTTGCGGCCTTCAAACAAGTCAAAGAGATGACTCCTACTGAATACCGTGAAGCCTTTAACAAAAAAAGTCTTAACGCGACCAATCTATAGCGGGCACGACACTCTTGTACGCCGCCTCAACGCACAGCATCGTGCAGTAGCTATCCGCTACCGAATTATCCAATACGCAACCACTATCGTGCTTTACGCTCAGTAACTGAGCCATACTACCTATGAATCCGTGCGGAAACCAAGATCCATTAATAGGCACAGTATTCCATTTTGGAGATGTCAAATCTGAAGCAATGACATATTCAAATCGATCATCTTCGCCAGCTGGATAGTTCATATTGAGGCCCATGCGTACTTTTATAGCTCCCTTAGTTCCCTCTATCTTGAGATAAGACTCTTGATGATCCGTGCCGAAGTCATGCGTGTGATTGGTCACAATATTAGCGCGTACATAGTCTCCGTAGTCCATGATGATATTTGATCTCACGCTGTGCAACTCTTTCATCCGGGGGTGTTTAGTAGTTTTGGCAAAGATACCGTGAGGATTGCCGAGAATATGGCGAATCAAATCTATATAATGGATACTGTGATATAGGATCTCAACCCTTTCAGACGAGTATAAAAACTCCCACACGTACCACGGTGTAAATACATTGAGGTGGATTTCGATATCGCAGACCTCGCCAATTATACCAGTAGCCAACAATTTTTTGGCCATGACGATATAGGGGGCATAGCGTAACTGAAAATTGACGGCTGCTACGAGCCTCTTTCGTTGGCATAATGATAGAATTGCCGCTGCTTCAGTAAGATTTTCACCCATAGGTTTCTGCAGGAGTACGTGACAGTGGTCGGGTAATAATGCCAAGACATCTAAGATTGCTCCTCCTGGGACAGCAACGTCATAGACAACATCTGTACCGTTCTTTTGTACCATCTCCGGTATAGATTCATATACTGTGGAAATATCAAATGCCAGGGCAAGCGCTACGGCTCTCTCGTGATCGAGATCAAAGAGTCCCTTCACGTCAAATCCAGCTATACGATATGCTGGAAGATGCGCATCTCGCACGATGCTTCCAGCCCCTATCACTACAATGGGGGCGGGTGTATCCAACTGTGGAATTTCATAGTTTATAAAATTCATAATATCCATGTGTCAATTTTTCAAGATTAATTCTTACCTAACGAATTACCATAAGTCAGTACCAAGACCGCAATAATCAAAACTGATACGGCTCCCAAAAGCAAGTTACGCGTTTTCGTGCTTGTACTTTTCCATTCTTTCAGCAGTAACCCAATCACACTGCTACACAATACCAGCAGAATCATATGAATAGCCCAACTACTGAATTCAAATTTTCCCATGCGGGTATGGCCAAGACCATAAAAAAAGAATTGGGTATACCACAATATCCCTGTTAATCCGGCAAATGCATAATTCAGACTCAAAATTATTGGTTTTCTGGTCCGATGAATATTTGGCAACATGATAAACTCTTTAAATGTTCGATTCTTAACATGTAGATAAATACAGTAGATTGCTGTCGTAACAAAGGCTCCTGTATTGGAGAAGATGTAAATCACATTACCCTGAAAATCACCAGCACCATATTGCTCGGCAATGACTGCTATTGGCCGGCCCTGATCTAACGCAAAACTAAAGAAAGCGGCCAATACTCCTGCAAGCAAGCATACGGGTAGACCTTTTGCTATATTGAAAGAATCTGACTCTTGCCTACCCTGAGCAAGATCCCTATCTTTAGCATATCCAGCCATACCACATAGCGTGATTCCTAATACACCTATCAGGATGCCTACTAATATCCAAACAAATCCATCTTGCGCGACGACAATCCGAAATTCGCCTTTGTATAAAGGGGGCAACAGTGTACCCAGCACGCAGGATATGCCGACTGAAATTGCATAGGTTAACGAAAAACCCACATAACGGATGGCAATCCCAAAAGCGGTCCCGCCGATACCATATACCGCACCTAATAAGAATGATCGCCACATAGCATCTGCAGGAGCTGCCGAAAGAACCTTCCCCAAGCTGGGAATTGTAAAATAAGCAACAACAAACGGTAAAATAAGCCAACATATGGCGGCCTGTACCAACCAATAAGTCTGCCACGACCACCCGCTTACTCCCTTTTGAGGCGTATAGCATAACGATGCAGACAATGCTCCCAATCCATGCAATAGTATACCTGTGAATAGTCCCATAGCTGCTATATATTGTAAAATAAACTTGCATTTTTATACCAGATCGATAGCTGGTCCTCTCCTGATAGTTCTTCGGTGATAATTTCTTTATAAATCTTCCAAGTATCTTTATAGGACAGCGCTAATAGTGATACGGGCCAGTCTCCTCCACACAGACATCGATCAACACCAAATAAATCAAGCACATACATGATATACGGCTTGATATCTGACTTGGACCAAGTAGCCATCGCGGCAGCGGCGGTCCCCAGCCCAGATATCTTTGCATATATATTCTGTTGCCGGGCGGCGGCTTTCATCAACTCGCCCCATCGGCCAAATGCTGCACCTCGAGCTATTGGTGGTTGATTAAGATGATCCAACACCATCCGTAAGTCCGGCAGTCGATGAGCCACTTCCAATATCGTCTCTAGATGGTCAGTACTGGTACCCACTACGTCAAACGGAAGATTATACTCAACGAGTGTTTTCAAGCTCTCCAATACAGCCTCTTGTAATAACCACCTTGGGTCACTTTCATTGTGGATGAGATGCCGAACACCTTTGAAGTAGGGGTCGCTAACTAATCCGCTAGTTAACAAATTATGTGTCTCCTCCGGCTCAACAAGGGGCAGCCACCCCACGACACCAATAACTTCCTTATACTCACGAGCTGTGCGCAACATACGCTCGGTATCGTCCAAAGTATTGGCCGCTTGCACCAGTATACAATCAGTGACTTCGGCCGCTTCCATCTCAGGCAACAATTCCTGAAAAGCGTAAGATTTTTTCAGTATACTGGTATCGCCATCCAACCAACTGTAACGGCCGCGATCCAGGTCCCAAATATGCACATGAGTGTCTATTATCCTATTTGTCTTCATTTCTTTCGATAAATGGTATTCATATGTTCAATAACCAAACGTGGGTCACCTCCTTTTTGTAAATAGTTGTGCAATGGTATACCTGCATTGTCTTGAAAGGTTAGATATCCCTTATACCTAGGTCTGGTGTATGCTCTATCTAATGATGGTAGCGTACGGCTAAAATATTGGCGTGTGTAACTATTCACTCCGGCATCCTCCCAAGCTGTACGATGTCCGGGCTGTCCTCCATTATCCACGTACAAGGACGACTGAATAAACGGAGAAGCTACCCATTGGACAAATTGAAGAGCCTCATTTGTGTGTGTACAATACGCAGACACTGCCAAGCCAGTACCTCCTAAAGTAGTCCTAAGTCGATCCTTGTATGCACCAAACTGGATAACATCTGTATAGTCCAATAGATGCTCGGCATACCCACGCCTTGAATAATTGGAATATCCATAGGCAAATGGGCAATACCAATAATCGTCGCTACTACTCATAATCTCTGCCACTTGTATCGGATTGTAACTGAAAAAACGATTATCAATCAGACTCCAGAGTGAACGCATCGTATCCAGGACTTCTACACCTGTCTCGATATCAATAACTTCGTCAGCATCACTAAAGGGCTCTTTGCCGACGGCAATACAAAAAGTATAAAAATTCATCAACAGGTCAATCGGTATGGCTGGTGCGGCTACCTTACCGGCTCTCGCCATGGTCAGCAACTCATCCCAGTCCATGGGCACGGCTAATCCATATTGGGTCAATAAATCTTTCCGATAACTAGCTACGGGAGTAGCCGCGTCTATAGCTAATGCCCACTGATGGCCTCCATAATGATAACTCAAATGGGAGTTACCTACTGAATTGTCCGCTTGGTCTTGTAAAAATTTAGGACTCAAACACTTATCCAAAGGTAATACACAATTCCCCGCGGCGGCATACCCTACCCAGGGATGATCGATAATCAAAAGATCATATTCCTTTACCAATTCGTGGATTGGATAGTCAGCAAATTGTTGCAAGGTCCTCTTGTCCCAAGTAATCGACACATTTGTCTCTTGTTCACAAAAGCGTTGGGCGGCGGCTACCAAAGGCGTATACCCTCGACTGTGATCCCATGTGATGCCTTTCAGCTTAATCAGTGATGACATATTTATTTTCCCTTTTTATTTACCAACAATAGGTGGTCACAAACCATCACTACGTCCCCCTGTTGATTGTGTACAGTTATAGATTCGACAACTATTCCTTTTTCTGGCAACTTGTATGCGCGCTTCTCACGAATCGTAATCTGCACCGTAATGGTATCGCCAATATAAACTGGTCTGACAAATCTCAAATGCTCATAACCATAGGTAAATGCTTGTTCATTGATAAGGCCTGCAGTCATCCCTATTGCTACACTAAATATCAAAGTACCGTGTGCCATCCGTTGCCCAAACGGCTGCTTCTTGCACCATTCGGCATCCATGTGATGCGGAAAGAAATCACCTGTCTGACCGGCATGTATGACAATATCGGCTTCCGTAATCGTTCTTCCGCCAGTAAGACGGGTATCTTGTTCGATATAATTTTCGAAATAAATATGTTGGAGCATAATTGTTTATCTAAGGTACGAAGCTGGATCTTTATATTTAACCGTTTGGAGGTGTTCGCAGTACAAGACCAACTCCCCGTCGTTCTTGAATACTTCATAGCTAGCCGTATACAGGCCCATATTTTCGTATTTTGGAGATTTGCTAAGGTCTGTTTTTATAGCATATAGGGTATCTCCGATGAATACGGGTTTGATAAACCGCAGCTTATCGTAACCATAGCTAAATGCATGTACGCAATTGGTGGCTACGAGTCCCAGTCCGACACTGAATACAAAGGCTCCCGCCACCAGCCGCTTTCCAAATAGACCTTCTTGCGTAGCAAATATTTCATCTGCGACATAAGGGTGCATATCCTGCACCAATGCATTGAACTGCATACTCTCCCCTTCGCTGATGGTTCTTCGAATGGATCGGATCCGCTTTCCGATTTCAATATCTTCATAAAACCAATTTTCGGCGTTCCAAACGGCAATATTACGATGTAATCGGGAATCGGGATTAGGATTTTTCATCTTATTATAAATTTAAAAATTACAAACCAAACTCTATTACAATACTATCTGTGTGCTCTCCTAAAGCTGGAGCACCCTTCGGAGACTTCAAAAGCTCTCCATCTACACGAATGGGACATCTGGTCGTACGGACAAGCTTGTCGCCACATTTGACTACTTGTTCCATATCGAGAGCTACATACCCTTCCTCTTGTCTCAACTGGTCATAGTCTAGCACCGCTGCACACCATATATCTGCTGATTCGAGCATCGCCAACCATTCTTTAGTCGTTTTTCCAAGTAGATGGGTTTTCAAAATCGCTTTTATCTCATCTCTCAAGGAATACCATTTCTGCTGATCGGTATAGGCAGACAACGGTGGACAATCCAATAAAACTGCTAGCACTGGAATGGGGGCCATCGCGATAGCAATATAGGAGTCCATTGTTTTATAAATACCGTAGGGTGCGGCAATATATGCATGGGCGCTATTGATTTGACCTCGCTCAGGGAGTTGGTTCCCGTCGTTGAAATAGGTGGTCAATACTTCAAATTGAAAATCTAATAGACTCTCGAGCATACTTACAGAAACGTATGCTCCAGTATTGGTGATAAAACGCTCCCAAATAGCCGTGAGGATGCCCTGTACTAAATGTGTGCCCGCTAGGATATCGGCGACCGCTACTCCCATGGGAATAGGTGCTGCTCCGCGGTTACCGCTTAGATGGGTCAATCCAGAAATGGCCTGTAACAACAAATCCTGTCCAGGTAGACCCCTCCACTCACCGACCTCACCATAGCCACTGATAGAAGCATAGATTAAGGTGGGGTTAATCTTTTTGATCTCTTCATAGCTCAACCCCAATCGCTCCATTACCCCGGGTCTGAAATTATGGATCAACACGTCTGCTTTCGCGATTAATTTTTTAATCTTTGCTAGCTGCTCAATTGATTTTATATCTGCTTCAAAGCTCTCCTTATTCCGATTGATTGCATGAAAAATAGTCGATTCGCCGTCAATATTCGTTTCAGAGACATATAGCGAACGGCATATATCACCTACCCCTGGTCGCTCGACTTTGATGACTCTTGCCCCCATATCGGCAAGGCGTAAACTAGCTGAGGGTGCGGATAAAAACTGGCTAAAGTCCAGCACGAGATAACCTGTTAATAATTTCATCATGATGCAAGCTCGCTTTTAATACACTGGGTATCAGCACCGAGAACTGGTGCTGGTGTCGTAGATAAAAAATATTGTCCATTGATCCGAATAGGGCACCGTGTGGTCTTTATCTTTCTATCGGCCAACTGTATCCATTGTTCCATTTTCAAATCGGTATAACCCTTCATCTCCATTAACTGTCGCCAATTCATTACCTGAGCTATCCAGAGATCCAACGGACGGCCCTTTTCCAACCAATAAGCGGTGGTATGTTGGAGCAAATGCTGTTGGAGAATGGCCTTGATTTCATCTCTTTTTGTGAAAGCATCTTGCTCGTCAAAACTTTCTAGCATTACACAGGCAATGGCCTCATTGAGTTTGCTAAGTGGCATCATGGCCACGGCAAGGTATCCATCCTTAGTTTGATAGATGCCATAGGGTGCACTTAATAGCGCATGTGCATTATTGGCGGCCGATCGCTTAGGTAGCGCACCGGAGTGGAAGTAAGTCGTAAAGAACTCAAACTGAAAATCAATCAATGACTCCAGCAAACTAAGTTGGAGCAAGGAACCTTTTCCTGTTCTCTTCCTTCGAATGAGGGCTGCTAAAATGGCCTGTACAGCCTGATTGCCGCATAGATAATCTCCCATGGCCAAGCCGAATGGCAAAAAATCATCCTCCCCATTTCCAGATGTATGAGCGAGTCCAGAAAGCGACTGTACGAGCAAATCCTGTCCGGGCTTATCTTTCCAGGGTCCCTGGTTTCCATAGCCTGTAATAGAGGTATAGACAATAGCCGAATTGAGCTGTCGAACAGCCTCATATCCCAGCCCCTTTCTATCCATTACCCCTGGTCGAAAGTTTTCAATGATGACATCAGCTTTTGCAATGAGCTTATTCAACCATAGTCGATCATTAGCGTCGTCAAAATCCGTAGTAAAGCTCTCTTTATTCCGATTGATCGTGTGAAACAAAAGAGAATCATCTCCAACCCACATATCTTTAATCGCCAACCGCCGTCCTGCTTCGCCTCCTAAAGGCCGTTCAATCTTAATCACTCTGGCGCCCAAATCTGCTAACCGTAGGCCTGCACATGGCCCAGACAGATATTGGCTAAATTCCAGGACCGTAATCCCTTTCAATGGTAGCTGCATATATTTAAGTATTTAAAGTGACAGTAGTATTTGTTCACCCGGCTTGGTTTTAATCTCTATCCACTCGCCCGAAACCTTACTTTTGACACCATTGCGCTTCATATTGACCTCAGCGTTCCATGGGGAAAGTAATCTTAGTAACCCACCTTGCTCACTCTTGATTTCGACTTGCTGTACCACTCCATGCTGTTGGGTTGCACTGATCAAGAAAGCGCCTACTGCACGTAAATCTTTGAATGAAGCGTCTTTCTCTTTGGGCCAGTTAGGAAATAGACGAAGTGTGCCATTGTAGCTCTGAAGTAAGCACTCATTGATGACTGCCGGCAGGCCAAAGTTCTCAAACCAAATCCCCATTTTACCCATATAGTCAAACTTGGTTCCGTCCGAATAACGACCGTGTACCTGTAAGACCTTATCGGTAGCTGTCCCATTGGGCAATAGCGAGTAGTTGATATGGCGCTTGAATTGCTCTATATCCAACATACCAATACGGGCGGCCTGTAGATTAGCAAACACGAGATCATTTCCACCTTCATTTTGTTGATTTCGAAAAGTATTCTGAAGTATCTGTAAGGTATCTATGTGGGAATCTAAGCCATGTTGCTCTCCCGGAAACACGGTACTTAGAGGCAAGGGCACATTATATACGACCTGATCGTGTTCTCCTGGAACTGACACAAAGACCTCCCCGTATTTTGAAGATATTGTGGTCGGATATGCTGGATAATGACGCTGTATCTCTTCGATAGATTTTAAAGTCTGCCTATCGACTTTCTCTGTCCCAAGAATCTTTGTCATCTTGATAAAAGCTTGAAAGAGAAATTTGGTTAATGCTAAATCGATGTTAACATCATAGTTGTATTCAAATCCTGGACGCAATCCGTATAACTCTGGGGGTACAGTTGGAAAGATGTGGTATTTGTCATCTTTCCAACGATCACCACCTTTAGCATTTGGACGTGTCATATAAGCTACCATAAATTCTACGGCTTCCTTAATAGGACCATATGCTCTTTCTTTCAAAAAATCTCGATCGCCGGAATATAAATAATGCCACCATAATCCCTGTACGGTCCAAGGGGTTTCACTAATCTCCCATCCCCAATCTGGTACGGGATATGGATTCATGGTCATATTGACCGGATAAGCGGAATGTGGGAAATAAGCCCCTGGCAGCTGATAATAATCCTTTGCCCATATGCGGGCCACGTCCATCAATGATTCCACCAAGCTTACATAAGGCAGGTTTTTTTCTAAATGATTACTAGAAAATGTCATCCAAAAGGGCTGTTGCGTATTATAATTCATATGATAGTCCCCGTGCCATGCTGTCCCGATATCATTATAGCTCCAATTGGCAAATAACCCAGGCGCTGTAATACCTTCTTTTGCTGCACAATTGAAAAAATACAGATTACGATACCAAATTTGTTCTAAAAAGCTATCGCTCAAATAGACACCGGATTTTTCCCAATATGAACGCCACACTTTATCAGCATTGGCTTTTGCACGATCAAATTCGCTCCAAGAAGATGAGTTCCCCCTCTTTTGAAGCACTGCAGTGCTTAAGCCTTCCATCAAACTCACACTTACTACAAATTCTTGATTATCTAGAAGGGCCCCCTCTAATATATGCATCTGCTCTTCGTTTCCATCCCAATTTATCCTTGATTTTTTTTTTAGAGATGTGCTACTATGTAAAGTCAAACTAAAGGCCTTATCCTGCGGATGCCCTATTTTCAAATTGTATATGTCCGGTTCTTGATAAGGAAGTATCTGTTTGAATGCCATTACGCCTTTATCCAACTCTTCCAAGGTGGTGAATGCGGGTATATCCTTTGGCGTGGATGAATCTGGCATGATTCGGATGCGATTAAAAAAACTTTTCACTTTCTTTCCGTTTTTATCCATGAGCCGCATCCATATCTTGTCCTCCTTCATTTCGGTAAATAACTGTAGCACTACCTCTTCCTTATCAGCGGTTAGGAATTTTACATCACATATCCCATTTGCGATATCTAGATGGTGACCAATAAGCTCGGCATGCCTTCGATCGAATCCCAGAACAATAGATCCTGCGGGAAAGGGTCTCGGATAGGGCTTGTTATAATTTTCGGCAGTCATCTTGTTATAATCACGGTACCACGGATCATCGGTAAGATTTTTGAAAGTACTTGGGATTTGATCTACTTTGTCAAATACTTGCTGGAAAGTGCCAATTTTTTCTTTATTGTGCTCGGCAATCCGAATATCCCAAACATTGTTGTGCCCAAAATACAACACCACGGCATCTGGTCTTGTAGTGACAACCACTCCCAGTCCTCCATTGCCGAGCAGGGCACCCTCAAAAAAATCGGGTGCAGGTTTAGGATAATCGATTGCATGTTTTTGGGCTTGCTCGTATGACCGAGAGTGTTGTTGGGCTTGAATGTAGGCTGCAAATAACAGTAAGAAGCCAAATGTAGCTAAGGGCAGTTTAACATTTATTCTCATCGTATCAGAATCTGGTTTAAAAGTATTTCACTTCGATAATCATTGGAAAGTGCTTCTCATAAGAATCGTCAGTGCTTGTTATCGGCAATACATATGCAGGGCTGGCAAAGTGATCTCCGCGCCCAGCCCTGGTATGTATTGTATCGGCTATCTAATTATAATCTTCATTTTGAACTAATTGCTTGTTGCGATCCAGTTCGGACTGTGCAAAAGGCAACACATTGTTTTTTTCACCAAATTTCAGTGGTGCTCCACCTGGATTCTTTAGTGGCGCAAGTGTACTTTCCATAAGATTACGACGCTTGAGATCATAATAACGATGTCCTTCCAATGCCAATTCAATCCTTCTTTCATGTAGAATGAAGTCTCGCAGCTTCTCTTTGGTATTGTACACCACCTCGTCTACTGGCGGCATATCTACACTTGTCCGTTGTCTAATCTCGTTCAAAGCGTCGTATATACTTTGGTCTGGGCCGCTCGCCTCATTCTTGGCTTCGGCATACATCAGCAGTACATCAGCGTATCGGAGATGCACGATGTTCTGATCAGTTAGCGGTGTCTTACTTCTATCAAATGGCAACTTGGACAAATCGATGTATTTTTTCTGTACATAGGTTGTCAACAAGGGATCAGTTTCTTTAAACACCGATCCATCTGGATTGATATAGTCCTCGGTGGGCACTTTTATCGTAAATTTCAGGCGGGGATCCCGATTATTATAAGGATTGGCTAAATCATAACCCGACCCAGGTTCGTTAATACGCTTACCATTAGTCATTTCATAAGCATCTACCAGATTCTGGTAAGGAGCGATACCACCATACCATGCGACTTCAACCAATACTCCCTCACCTCCTTGCGGATTGTTGGGAGCTAGATATTTGGTCGAAAATATGATTTCTGGATTATTCTGCTGTGTGGACGTCAAGAACAGATTTGCATATCCTCCTTGATAAACCTGAAATTTACCACCGGTAATGATGTCATTGGAGGTACTGGCTGCCAAAGGCCAATTTTGCTGAAAGAGATAGACCTTAGCCTTCAATGCCTGCGCACTACCCTTTACAGCATGGCCAGCATAAGCTACATCGGGTAAATTAGTAATGGCATAGTCCAATTCTTCATGTACGAATGTCAATACGTCTTCTTTGGAGCTCTTTGCCACCTTGGCATCGTCAACAGTGACGGGTGCCGTTTTGTAGAGGATTACACCTCCGTAAGCCTGCACCAAATCGAAATAGATCATCGCTCGAATGAATCGTACCTCCGCTTTGTACTTTGTTTTTTGAACCTCAGAGCTAGGAGCTTTGTCAATATTGTCCAGAAAAAAATTGCAGCCTGCGATGGCTTCGTATGGTGTATTATAAAATGTTCCTGTGATATTAGTAGAATTGACTATACCCTGTGTCAAGTCGCCGAACCCGTAGAATGAGTGTCTATCAAGGGCATTGTCTGAGTAGGTATCCAACCATAGCTTGCCATGGCCGTAAAATCCATTCTGCAGTCGTCTATACACTCCTGCCAGACCCATTTGTGCGTCTGCATCACTCTTCCAAAAGGTTTCACTGGCAATTGCTGCAGTGGGATTTTTATCTAGAAAGTCTTTTCTACAGGAGGTAAGCATACCGATCATTATGATGATAAAGGATATGCTGGTGTGTTTTGCTTTCATTATTCCTATTTTATATATTAAATACAATACTGTAATCAATTCAGCGGGTTCAGATTAATACTTAATCTTGATTCCGGCGGTATACATTCTCAATTGTGGAAACTGTGCAAACCTCCCCGAACCTGACCTTTCTGGATCGTTTCCTTCATACTTGGTCCACGTAATCAGATTGTCACCAGAAACATAAACCGTAATTCCTTTGGCGGCTACGCGTTGGGTTATGGACTCCGGAAAAGTGTAGGATAAATACAGATTTTTTAACCGCATATAGGATGCATCTTGTAAAAAATACGTAGATGGATAACCCGATACCCCTGCATAACCAGTCATGTAAACAGCAGGTACTGTATTGCTCGGATTGGTCGGTGTCCATGCATCTAAAAATTTGGTTGGCGGTGCAGATCCCTGCATAAAAGGTTCATAGCCCCACTGGCTAACCTGCACTTTTTGTCCCTGCACTCCTTGAAAGAATGCACTCAGATTAAATCCTTTCCAATCCGCATATAGGTTGAATGAATACGTATAGTCGGGAAATCGGCTAATCCTTATGCGATCCTCTGGACCTATCGTACCATTACCATCGGTATCTCGCATTTTGAGATCCCCTGGTTTGAGCGTACCGGAGTTGGGTTGCTTGGGTGAGCTATCAATCTCTTGTTGACTCTGGAAGATGCCAATCCAATCGTACAGATAAAAATTATCATATGGCTGCCCTACTTCAATGGTACCTACTGTCTCTGCCAATACTTTGGTCACTTTATTGCGATAGCGATTGAATATTGCATTGACGCCGTAATTGAAATCTCCAATCTGATTCTGGTGACGTAGCTCTATTTCAATTCCTTTGTTGACCATGGCACCAGCATTTACAATCGGTGCGGCCAAGCCAAGACTGGCAGGCTGGTCGGCCCGTACAGCCAAAATATCAGTTGTGTTTTTATAATACCAGTCAACAGTGGCTCCAAATAAGCCTCTAAAAATATCCACATCTAACCCGAAATCTGTAATCGCTGTTTTCTCCCAACGCAAATCCTTTTGTGTCAAACGAGTCAGTAATACTCCGGATTCCAATGTGGAGAAAGGGTAGGTCGTATTAGAAAGAATATCTTGATAAGGATAGTAATCAGGATTTCCAGATCTGGTTATCTCTTGATTACCTAAGGCGCCGTATGATGCCCGCAATTTCAGATTATCCAACCAAGCAACATTATTTTTTACAAAGTCCTCTTCAGAAATCCGCCAGGCTGCAGACCCTCCGCCAAATGTACCCCATCTATATTTCGGATCTACACGCGAAGTACCGTCATGGCGAATATTACCTTCCAATATGTACTTTCCCTTATAATCGTATGTGGCTCGTCCAAATAATGACTGGAGCCCCCATTCAAAGGAATTGCCGCTAAGGGACTGATCTTTAGGCGAACTCCCATCTAATTCCATAATGGTATTGTTCGGAAAATCATACCGATTGCCACCTATATTGGTACTTCTATTGTCTTGTTGCTCATAGCCCCCAAGAATCCCGATATTATGAGATTCATCAAAAGTCTTATTGTAATTGAGCGTCGTATAGAACGTCTTGGTGATATTTCGGGCTGAGGTCTGTCTAAGCCCGAAGTATGATGGGTTTCCATTACCAACCTGCGGATATTCGCCACTGGCATCAGGTTGATAGGCAAACGATGGGCTGCCATATTGGCGCTGCCTATAATCTTGATTAAAAAAAGTAACTGCAGCTTTTGAGTGCCATTTCAGACCGGACATGATATCCACATCTACGAAAGCTTGCGCATTAACGTTGTAGTTTTTGGTCAATTGGGCACCCGTATTGTATACTTCTTCTACTGTCCGATTGGTTCCTCCGCTGGAAACATAGTCTCGAGCAGCTACACGACCACTGCCATCCGGAAGATAGGGTCTAAAAGTCGGCGCCGAAGCGTAGGCCAATAACAATAAATCATCATTGGTCAACCAAGGTGCTTTAAAATCCTGATACGACATGTTAACATTGGTCCCGACTTTGACTCTTTTATGCACTTGCGTCGAATAATCCACCAATCCATTATATCTCTTGTACAGGTATCCTTTGGTAATGCTATTTTGATCCAAATAATTGAAGGATATATTATGCGTGCTTTTATCACTGCCTCCCAAGAAGGCGAGATTATGATTCTGCATTGGTCCTTTGTCCAATACGTAATCCAACCAGTCAAAGTTGGGATATTGATCACTATTGGGGTTGTTTTTATAAGCATCGATCTGTGCCTGTGTATATTGGGCGGGCTGCCCGCTTCGGGCTCGAGCAGCATTATACATCTCCATGTAGGTGACCGAATTGGTTATCAAATCAGGATATTTAGTGGCTTCACTCGTACCCCAGTTGCCATTATACTCGATGATACTGGTTCCTGCTTTTCCTTTTTTCGTGGTCACTAAGATTACTCCATTGGCCGCTCTAGCTCCATAGATAGATGCCGAGGCGGCATCCTTTAGTACGGTCACACTTTCAATATCTTGAGGGGAAAGGTTGGACATGGTCCCTACGATACCGTCAACCAAAACAAGCGGATTAGGTGATGCTCCATTGGAGCCAAATCCTCGTATCCGCATACTCCCATTGTCCCGACCAGGCTCACCCGTAGGCTGTACCACATCCAACCCAGCAATTCGACCTTGTAAAAGGTTTTGAACATTTGGCACTGGCCGTTCGGTAATGGTCTTTCCAGAAACGCTGGCTACCGACCCTGATAGATTAATTTTCTTTTGTGTGGCATATCCCACGACGACAACTTCATCGATCTGTTCGGCGTCTTCCAGTAAGGTGACGGTGTAAGAACTGGAACTACCCACCACCACCTCCTGTGACTTGAAGCCTACAGAGGTAACAATCAAGACGTCATTCTGGGTCGCCTGGAGACTGAACCGTCCCTGGCCATCGGTTTTTACAGCTTGATTGGTCCCTTTTATCTGCACAGTGACTCCTGGCAGATTAACCCCCTGTTCATTCTTGATGACCCCTGTAATCGGAACCTGCTGAGAAACATGGAGATGTGTAGCCTGTACGGGTAGGTACAATGCGATTAAAAAGAAAAGCATCAATAGCTGATTCACATTTCTCTTTAGTAATCCCCATATGCTATATGCATTGGGCATTATAGGTTTAAATAGATACATAAAACTAATTGGTTAAGTGTGTAATTATTTCGTTACCCTAAATTATCGAACAAAGTGCCTCGTTATACACTCGATATTAACAGATGTACATGCATAATTAACCTGTTACCACAAAGGCAAGTCTATGGCAAGTCCCTCGAAAAAGGAGGATTTAGCGTGCAATCCAAATAAAATTAACAGCTTAATTAGCTGATGTTTATCAACTTAATATGTCAGTCGCTTAATTGTAATCTCTCCCGACGACTTTGAGGGTTTTCGTTTAACTTTGAGACGGAGTATCGTCCTATATTCATCCAACGTCTGTTGTGACCTGGTTATCCTAAAGGTGGTCGCATTTTTGGCCAGCTGGGTTATATTTTGGGGACCATCCTCCCCGTACATCTCCAGTCTCCAATCACTAAACTCCAGTCCTGTAGGAGCTGTATTGGTAAAATCATAAGCCAGCGTCGAGAAGGTGATATCATACTGACCTATACTGTTGACGTGGGGTGTCAAATCTAGTTCGAGATCTTTCCATTCGCCATCACTATAGGTGTCAGCCTCCCAATGACCTATGACCAGCGGTTTTTCCTTTTGATTCCTACTGATATCGTCAAGTGTACTTTTGACGTTGTACACTGCAAAATTACGGATGTGGGGAGTATCCTTAGCCTTCAAGACCCGCAGCCTGATCTTTAGAAGGACAACCGTCGGAAAATAATCTATTTTCTTATTTCCTACCGAGCTACCGGTACATAGCTGATTCCAATTTTTACCGTCCTCACTTCCTTCTAAAACATACTCCATAATTCGTTGCCCGAGTGGCAATTCCTCTTGTAGGATGCTATGATTTATTGCCGTCGGTCCAGCGAAGGAAAGCTCTAAGGTATTCCCTGTGCTCGTACTACTTTTAATAGGTTTTTCAAATCGTTGCTCAAGCTCTTTACCAAAAGCAGCGTATACCTCTACATGCGACCGTGGAATCATTCCCGAGGTATCGGGTGTCGCATTCATCAATAAAACAGACCCGCGGCCAACAGAGTGATAGTACAGATTCATCAATTGATCTTGAGTAGGAATGAGGTGTTCGGTATTTGGAGCCCAAAACCACTTATGGCCTTTGTTTTTCAAGAATGGAACATCCGCCTCTACTGGTGCATACACGTTACCATTCACATTTGAATGTAGTGCTGTCGATACTCCTGTTTTGAGGTCAGCTTCATTTACGGTATACCAATTGGGATAGGGAGCATAACCATCTTCATTACCGACCCATCGGATATTAGCTGATTTGCTTTGCAAGATTACCGCATCAGAAGCATATTCTGCCAATAAATCTTCTACTGGGATATAACAATTGCCATCAAACCAAACTTCTCGCATAGGGCCATATTTGGTGAGTACTTCTGTAAGCTGTTGACGGTATATTCTATTATATTCCGCTTGCTTGGCTGGATCTTTGGTACGACCGCCACTACCAATACCAGCACCCCATTGCTCATCACCTGGATAGACATACACCCCTAAATCAAGAGCGTACTTTTTACAGGAACGGGAGAGCTCCCATAATACATCTCCTTTGCCTCGTTTCCAAGGTGTATTCTTGATACCATAGTCAGATGTCTCTGTCTGCCACCAACAAAATCCACCTGCATGTTTGGCTACAAATAGAATCATCTTTGCTCCCCAAGAATGGGCGACTTCACACCATTGATCTGTATTCAATTTGGATAATCTAATATCCTCCACAGAGGACGACCAATCATCGTACTCTCTGCCCTGCCAAGTTGCCGGGCTCAAATGAATAAACATAATATTCTCATACATCTGCCAACGCACTTGCGCTGCCGAAGGAAGAGGATATTCGTTCTTTGTGACCTGCGCCTCCGCACTGCCTAACAGCCATACGCAAAAACTTATAAGAAGTCCTATATTTTTCATCTTTTATCTGCGTTAGTCTAGTTAATATTCGTAATTACCAATACTGCACCTGGCTTTGCAGAGAGTTCTATAAAACCATCTCTATTTCGCTCTACTCGAAAACCTTTATTATGAGATTCTTTATATCTTGAAAATGGTAGCTTCAGGATAGTACTACCTCCTTTTTCGGAGACTATCTTTACCTCCGAGACTACCCCCCCCAATCGTTGAGCGCTAATTAAGAATGCGCCTTCAGCACGTAGCTTATCGAAGGAAATATCCGTCCATGCAGATGGTACAGCAGGCATGATTTCAATAAAGCCCGCATAGCTTTGTAGAAGCATCTCCTGTACACCGGAGGCAAAAGCAAAGTTGCCTTCCAAAGTAAACGGACGATAGGTAAACTTGGATAAGCCTGACTTGGTCTGGTCGCCATTCAGGTGAAAACTATTGGTGGAGCAAAAGGCCTCTGCAAAAGTCTTCAAAGCTTTAGCGGCTCCCTCGCCGTCTTTTGCCCTAGCCTTTAGGTTGCCAAGCCAAGCGTATGAATACCCACACCAGTAATCAGGACCAATGCGATCCAACATGTCGATACTATTGCGAATTATGGATTGCGCCTTGGCTCCATCCTCCCATTTTATCAAACCCAAAGGATGAATGGCCATCATATTCGAAAAGTGACGATGAGACTGGTTGTAATCCATCGAAGGAGCAAATCTGAGTTCATCTTTATCTGTCAGTGCATACTCTCCAAATTCTTTTAATATCGTAGCCCAATGCTTAGCTTCCTCCTCAAACTTTAAAGTAGTTGCTAACTCAGCGGCAATACTAAAGGTGTACTTCATAAGGGCGAGGTCATAATTTGTATTTTGCAGGAACCAAGCGTCAAGGCTATTGTCATTAATCTCAGGACTTGCACTGATCTCCAATTGACGATATCCTTTTTCGTCTTTAATCGTCAGCTTTTCTAGTAACGTTGCAGTTTGCTTAAACCATGGATAAGCCTTTTGCTTTAAGAAATCGTAATCCATACTGTAACGCCACTGTAGGTAATAATGCTGTGCAAGCCAAGAAGACACCGTTGGAGACAAAGAGTACTGGATCCATCCGCCCATTTCTGTACCGTCCAATGTGGTAACTCCTGGTACAGCTAATCCGTCAGTCCCGAAATACATTTTGGTGTAACGCAAATAATTGTCTTTGTTTTCTTCTAAATGATGAATGTAGCCCAGCGCTTCGTCTAGATGATTGGCACTATAGGCTGGCCAATAGCTTAATTGGGTATTCAAATCATGGTGATAGTCACCTTTCCAAGGTGGTATTCGGCCATTATCTGCTGTCCATACAGCCTGCAAGGAGATAGGTGGTGCGTCATTACGCGCAACAGAACCAAATTTGTACTGCTCTAGATACCACTGCTTTTCAAGTATTGTATCGGGGATTCGAATGGCAGATTTACTCCAAAAGTGTTTCCACCAAAGGGTATGTGCTTGGAGGTCGGCTTTGAAAGAACGGCCAATTGCTGCTTTTGTTGTTTGATCGGCTTGAGCGGTAACTTTGTCTGGGTAATGGCTAGATATACTCCATACCCCTTCTACGGTGGTCGCATCAATTTTTTTCCATCTTACCGATATCACGTAGCGAAATCCCCCCCATCCCTCCTGATCATAGGTGATGCTCTGAGCATCTCGATGAATATTGCCTTGCCTATAGCCCAATCGCGCCAAATCGTCACCACCGACTGGGTTACCAGATATTGTAACGGCCCCCTGATATCGCGGAGCAACAATCTGCGGTTCAAAGGTCGCCTTTACATCCTCAAATCTAAATCTACCATACTGTTTCTCCGCACTGACAAAAGTTTGGAGCTTCATCCCGTTTGACCAATGCACCTCGCATAGGGCATTATTTAATGACAAGTGGACTTTCTGCACACTACCCCAGCCTTTAGTCTCAAACTCCAGTGCGCCACCAGGTATTTTGGTTGGTCCAGGTTCCCGATCATAAGGCTCATCAAAATATTGCTGTACGGGTTTATAGTCCTTCTTTTTGACTTGATCGATTACCCATTGAAAGCTGAATTCCTCTCGATGCAAGCCTCTCATGGGACGCATGTCCCACAAATCGGCTCTATCCAATGAAAACCGAAGCTTATCTTCTTTCTGCCATATCAATGCTCCCAACCATCCATTACCGATTGGAATAGCTTCATCCCATTGATTTGCTAAAGTGGAGGATAATAAATCGTGCTTGGAAGTGGGCTGTGCACGTAACACACTTGTAAACAAGCAAAAGAATATGAATAGCTTAAAAGATTGGGATACTTTCATAATTTGTCGGATTATCAATATCACAAACTTACGGGTCTAAAAAGAAGGTTAAGTAATCTAATCTACCATATTAATAAAGGATTTTACCCTACCATTACTTGTCGTAGCCACCATTTCTTTATGGAATTTGGTCGCAATCGGCATTGAAATCGCCTCCAAACCATCGCATTCAACGACAGATACGGGCACTTAGCCGATACCAGTGATTGATATGGGGCTCCGACATCGCCTTCTCTCGGGTAGATATTAAAGAATTGTTTTATTCATCAGTGTTGACATAGACATTTGATGCTATTCATCTCAAGATATATAGTGAGTGGTTGAATAAAATCAATCTCAAATTTATTTTATTTTTCTACTAAGGTTGCTTTCTATTTACCGTTTCTATCTTGTAGACCATTATAATATTATTATGACAAGTAGTGAGGAGATAACATTTCTTATCAAAAAGAAGTTGGAGGGTAGTATTACTCTAGCTGAGAACGACTATTTATGTTCATGGGCGAAGAAGTCATCACATCGCACTTCATTTTTGGAAAGCGTCCTTCATGGGGACCTTCCATGGGAAGATGTTTGTATTTGGCTTGAATTAGAGCTTTCCGACCGGCAAGACTGGAATAGTCGCTTAGAAGATACTGTACTGGACAAAATTTATCAACACAAACAGGAGAATCGACAATCTTCTTGGGGTCTATATAGACGCTTAATGCCCTATGCGGCGGCGTTGTTTATCGTATTATTTGGCATAGGCATCTATCATTACCATGAGAGCAAATCTACAGAGGGGAAGGCGCTCACTACGGCAATAGACATCGAGGCTGGTGAAGATAAAGCTTCATTGACACTGTCCGATGGGCGTATAGTCGAACTGAACGGTACTAAAGCAGGGATAGTTGTAGACAATCAACTTACCTACGCAGATGGAGATCCAATCCCTACGGGACAGTTACAAGGTACGGATTTGGTGACCTTAACGGTACCTAGAGGCGGAAAATACAAAATTACGTTGTCGGACGGGACAGTGGTATGGCTAAATGCTGCATCAAAGCTTAGGTATCCGATAAGATTTACCCGCACATCGCGTACCGTAGAGTTGGAGGGCGAAGCCTATTTCGATGTTGCCAAAGCGAAAGGTCCCAATGGCCATATCCCCTTTTTGGTAAAATCGGCTAGACAAACGGTGCAGGTATTGGGGACACAATTTAATTTAAAAGCCTATGGTGATGAGGCGAGTAGTACAACGACTTTGGTAGAAGGCTCCGTATTGTTGAGGACGGCCCAAGATAGCATGAAACTAAAACCGGGAGAACAAGGGATATACCTAGGCAATGTGTTTAGAAAGGCAAACGTGAACCTTGAAGAATTTACGGCTTGGAAAGACAATAAGTTCGTCTTTAACGAGACTACCTTACCGGATGCCATGGCACAAATAAGTAGATGGTATGATATAGAAATCGTCTACAAAGGAGCGAGTAAGCAAACATACTTTTATGGAGAAATCAGCAGAACAAAAAAATTATCTGAAGTGCTTGCCATACTTAAAGAAGGAGGTGTATCCTTTAAAATAGAAAGAAAAGCAAATCAAAATAGACTTATCGTCTTGTTGTAATTTCAGCGTATATAACCCAATTATTGACCAAATATAACACAAGTTATGAAGCACTTACGATCTTATCTCTAGACTACAGTAGGAGTAGCTTAAACAAAACCGGATAGAGTGGCGACTCTATCCGGATAAGTTTGATAAGCTATCAAATCAGTTAGCAACCTCATTTTTTAACACTATCAAACGATACAAACTTATGATTTTTTATGAATATGTTAAAGACCGATTTTGGCCTTTGGCATTCCGATGTATTCTGGCTATGAAACTAGTGGTATATATTATGTTTTTGACTGCTTTCCAAGTGTTCGCTCATCCCAGCGCTGCACAAAAAGTCAGTATCAGTGCAAAGAATTTGCCCTTATCAAAAATTATGAAGAGTGTCCAAGATCAGTCTGGGTATCCTTTTTTCCTTTATGGAAGGGATCTTGCCAAACTGACCGTAAGCGCCAATGTACAGAACATGGATGTGGAGCAGGCCATGGAAGAAATCCTGCGCGACCAGCCGGTAGGTTGGGTAATCAGTGCTGGTACAATCATCTTAAAACCAAGGCCTATAGAGCCAAAGACGGTATCATCAATGGAGATGGTCCCTGCACAAGCGCAAGAGCGTGTCATCACCGGTCAGGTAGTGGATTCGCAGGGGATGCCTATTTCAGGTGTGACGATACGGGCTTCACAGTCTTCCAATGTAACTTCGACAGATGATAATGGAAGTTATAGTATCGTCGTAACATCAACGGGGGATGTTTTATTCTTCAGTATGATCGGTTACGATAGGCATGAAATACGGATTGGCGCTAGCAATACAGCAAATGTGACTTTAAAAGCGTCTATCGATAATCTGGATGAGGTGGTCGTGGTAGGATATGGTACGATGAGAAAGAAAGATATGACAGGTTCGGTGACCAATGTAAAGACGGAAGAAATTCGAGATATTCCCGCAAATTCTATTGAGGGGCTATTGCAGGGACGAGCTGCTGGTCTTCAAGTGGTCAAGACTTCTCAAGACCCGGGAGCCGGTGCCACTGTTAGGATACGGGGAGGGAGCTCTCTACGAGGATCCAACTCCCCATTGATTGTAGTAGATGGGTTTCCTATTGGTGATGCGGGTAATCTCAAGCAGATTAATCCAGCTGATATCGTATCGGTAGAAATTCTAAAAGATGCTTCGGCATCATCCATTTATGGATCTAGAGGAGCAAACGGGGTCATCATGGTCACAACCAAGAAAGCTAAGAACGGACAAACCGACATCCATATCAAACATCAAACGACCTTA
Source organism: Sphingobacteriaceae bacterium DW12 (assembly GCA_000783305.1). Lineage (GTDB taxonomy): Bacteria > Bacteroidota > Bacteroidia > Sphingobacteriales > Sphingobacteriaceae > Sphingobacterium. The sequence continues at coordinate 427,030 of JROE01000004.1, forward strand.
TCCCAGTTTACATCCGAATTCATTCAATGGACAGACCCAGCGTTGATGGCACAATTGGACAATGAGGCCAAAATAAATGGCGACATGCCCCCGCTCTATATAGGCTCGGTCAACTCCACAGGGATCTACTTCCCTTCGGTCGATGAGATCCAAAGTGGGGCTTGGCCATATTTTACGGATTGGTCCAAAGTAGTCTTTAGGGACAATCCGATGAATAATACATCGACCATATCGCTGGCCACTGCCAACGACAAGACCTCCTTTACACTGAGCGCAAATAACCTTCAGCAGGAAGGTTCCTATATCCGGGATAATTATGGTAAACAAATCGTGAGTTCGAATATCAAACATCAGTTTAACAAATATCTAAATATCAGCGCATTTAACAACCTATCAAAAGACAATCGCCGGACGAATACAGGATTAGCTTACTGGCGCAATCCCCTATGGCCAATATATAATGAAGATGGGAGTTATTTTTTAGAAGGTAATGCCGATTACAGTCATCCGATGGCTTGGACGGACAATCGTAAAAATATAGCTAAGGGAACGGATGTCATCTCCTCTTGGTTACTGGATCTGCAACTGTATCCTGGACTAAGTCTGAAGTCGCAGCTCAACTACAAGTATGGAGCTTCGATACAAGATCGCTATGAACCCGACCGGTATACAGAAGCAGGGACCAATAACAAGGGGGCTGCCTACCTTGACAATTGGATGGGACAGGTGTACACGGTGGATACCTACTTAACTTATCAAAAGCTAATGAAGCAAAACCATGATATTACCGCTATGCTGGGACATTCTTATGAGTATTCGCATGCTCGGAGTTCGGCCATGGAGTCCTATAATTTTAAAAATGGCACGTTGAATAATGAAAATATGGCATCTGGAGCTCCAGAGCTAAATCGTCATCGTAATGCGCAGACGGAGACCAAACTACTCTCTTATTTTGGACGTGTAAATTATGCATTCATGGACAAGTACCTTTTAACACTTACCATGCGTACGGACGGATCTTCCAAATTCAGTACAAACCATAAGTGGGCATACTTTCCATCTGGTGCTATTAGCTGGAAACTGCATCAAGAGCAATTTATAAAGGATTTGCAGGTATTTGACGAGTTTAAAATACGAGCGAGCTATGGTGTATCAGGAAATCAAGGGATATCGCCCTACCAGACATTGAGTCGCTATGGAATCGAGACGTTCTATACCGACGGGGCGTGGAATACGGCAATAGGCCCTGGCTACGTCATTGGAAATACGGGTGTCGGCGGACGATACAAAGAGTGGGGAGGTATACCTAACAAGGATTTACGTTGGGAGACAACAGCTCAATATAACGTAGGGGCAGATTTTTCATTCTTAAAGAATAGGCTGGGAGTTACGGTAGACTATTATAGCAAAAACACGTATGATTTGCTACGTGAGCGGTATCTGACATTGAGTTCGGGATACGACCGTATGTGGGTCAATGACGGGGAAATCAATAACAAAGGTATCGAGCTTACTTTCACGGGCAACATTATCCGTAAGCAAGATTGGGAATTGTCGGGTACATTTATATTCTCCAGAAATATAAACAAAGTGGTCAGCTTAGGCGATGCAATCAGCTCAGGGCTTAACAAAGACTTCTTATCAGATACCAACTATGAGTACTATGGTGGAGGCATGGATCCTTTTCGAGAACCTTCATCCAATATCTTAGCTGTGGGCTTGCCTGTCAATGTCTTTTACGGATATCGGGTAAATGGCATTGTCCAATCGGATCAAGAGGGAGAGGCGGCAGGACTTGTGGGCGCTGAGGCTCGAGCGGGTGAGTTCCTATATGCCGATTTGAATCAAGATGGAGTATTTGACACTAAAGACAGGACCGCCATTGGAGATCCGAATCCTGATTTCATGGCGAGCTTGAATCTTAATTTCAGATATAAGAGATTAGATATGAACATCTTCCTAAATGGCGTATTTGGAAATGACGTCCTATGGAGCGGTATGTACAATTCGGCTTTGTACGTTCCTCTTCGCTGGACGCCGGACAATCCCAGTACCGAGTACCCAAGCGTACGACAAGGAAGATTGCATTATACGTCCGATTGGTTCGTAAAGGACGGAAGTTTTCTGCGAATCCAAAATGTCAATGTCGGTTACAACATACCCACGCCCAATCGAAAATGGATAAAACAGGCTCGTGTATCCATCAATGCCGAAAACCTGTATACATTCACCAAGTTTGAAGGGTACGACCCAGAGGTAGGGCTTAACGGGCGCTATGGCGGAGGTTATCCCAAGTTGAGAATGTTCTCATTTGGTATTGATTTTACATTTTAAAGATTTTTATATGTACAGATATTTAATATTATTGACCATATGCACGCTGTTAGCGGGGTGCGACCTTGAAGAGGAACCTTATGGATTCTATTCTGAGGAGAATTTTTACAAAACAAATGAGGATGCTGAATCCGCTCTTTTTTACGCTTATAATACTTTTTCATATAATGAGTATGTACGGGCAATATTCTATATTAATGAACTAGCCACGGAAAGCTGTGATGTGAAAGGAGAAGAGGGATTTGGTTCACAAGAGATCAATCGTTGGGACTATACCTTATTCCGAGAAAATGAACAATTGGAGCTGTACTACAAGTACTGCTATATTGCCATAAACAGGTCAAATGCAGTCATCGACAACGTCATCAACAGCAATCTGAGTGAAGACTTCAAAAGTAGTGTGTTGGGCGAAGCGTACTTTCTGAGAGCCTGGAACTATTACCATCTCATCCAGATGTATGGATTAGTGCCTCTTCATAAGAGCGCTATCACGTCTGCGTCGCAGACTGTGGCACCAATGCCCAAAGATTTCGACGAATTGTATGATTTTATCATCGCCGATTGTATAGAGGCGGAGAAACGTATGTCCATTCGGCGAATAGTAGGACGAGTGGACAAAGTCGCCGCACAGGCTCTTCTGGCAAAAGTATATCTCAGTATTGCCTCTTCCAAGGAAAATGGAGTTGCTGGTTATAAAGAGATGGATAAAGATGTGTCAGAGATGTATCAGTTTGCGGCGGATTGGTCACGTAAAGTATTGTATGATCAATCTACCTATAGCTTATCGCCTGACCTAATAAGTATCTATGACACCCGCAAACCAGGGGGACCGGAGCATATTTTCATCATGTCTATGGATAAAAGTGGTGTAGATGAGGGCAATTTTTCTTCTATAGACAAGATGTTCATCCCATACAAAAACGGGACAAGCCTATGGTTCGCTGATCCGGATGGAGGATATACTCAAGCGACGAATATGGGGTGGGGTGTATTTGTTACCACAGAATTGTACGCCAATAGCTTTGACCCCATGGATAAACGCAAGACTCAATTGATGACAAAGCGATTTTATACCAAGGCTGATGGGAGTACTTCTGAATTGAACGATTACTTTTTGACCCGAAAATATATAGATCCAGATTTTGTGGGGGTCAAATCCAGTACACGTCCATTCCTCATTCGGTTTTCCGAAGTTGCTCTTGTATATGCCGAAGCAACAGGGCCTAGCCCTGAGGGTTATCACTGGGTCAATGCTCTTCGTAGACGAGCAGGATTGGACGATTTACCAGTCAACTTGAGTACGACGGAGTTTCGCAACGCTGTATTCAAGGAACGCGGCTTTGAGCTAGCATTCGAAGGCAAGAGATTGCACGATTTAAGACGCAAGGCTTTGCTTATCCGCACAGACCCTCGTGCTGCAGCCTCTGGAATGTCGGAAGAGCAAGCCGCCTATTATCCTATCCCACAAAAAGAAGTTGACCTCAATCCCAACATACCAAGAAATTAGATTTATGAAAGCAAAATTGATCATAGTTTTGATGCTATCCACGTTGGCTTCTTGTAAGAAAGATTTAATGAAAGAGATACGCAACGAGGCTTGGAACAACGAACGGGCTATCCTGCATATTACATTTGAAAATCAAGTGGGAAACGCAACAATACAAAGAGATGAAAATCAGAACGGCGAGATTACCTTTATGTACAATCAGACTGCTGGTGACGCCGAAAATATAAAGATAAAGGAGCTTGAGCTGTCCTACGGTGCGTCTTCAGATATCTTGAAGGACCAGATATTGACTTTTGATGATAAGCAGACGGCACAAATCAAGGTAACTTCAAAATCGGGTCAAGATAGGATATGGAAGATATCCTATATCCCATTCTCTGACGAATTGGTCGGTACTTGGCAAATCTCGACCTTATCCGTGTATGGGGGCGCATGGCCAGAATACGGTGGTGCAGCTGCCCATGCAAGTATGGCCGAGCGCAGTTGGAACTGGAAGACCGACGGATCAGGACCTCTCGCGGAATACGACAATACTTTGACTTTTAGTCTAGAAGGAATTACTGAAGAAGGAGATGCTTACGGTAAAGTAGTACATGACGCTGGTCCTGATAATAAGTATGCCAATTTTATTTTTGTAGATGACCCGGATGGTGCAGCTGTGCCAATAGATGTCAACAGTAAATACCGCAAAATACCGATTGGAGAAGGCACGTGGAAACGTAACTCTAAGCAAGGTACCATCACCTTCTCTTCAACATCTTTGGTGTCTACGGCCAAGTTCATAGCAAGTAGCACCCTTGCACTTGACGACTACAACAATTCCATTATCATAAAAGACAAGGCCTTTGAGTTTGAACTTCAGCCCACATTCATTTGGATAGATATTTATAAGGATAGGGAGCGATTTGTGGAAAATGCAAAAAAATACTGGGTCCAGATTAAGAAAATTTCAGAATAGACTATGAATCTCAAAAACGTAAATACAATGAAAATACATACCGTTATTTGCTTTGTGATGTTTATCAGCGCGACATTTGGTTGTCAGGATACGTTGATGAAACCAAAGAATATCAACAATGATCTCCTTATTCGCTCTACCCCGGTCACGAGCATACCTTTTGTCGGTATCGGTCCTCAATGGGGTGGATATGACAATATCTCGCGCTGGACTGGGGCATCTACTTTCAGTACAGCAGACTGGCAAGTGCTTCAAGAGCGTGTTCAATTTTTACGACCAGGTTTAGTGCGGATAATGGCTTCCCAAGGATGGAATTATTATCAAAATGGAATCTACTCACCCGAGATTAGCGAAGGTATCTTGTTTAAGATCCTAGATTTCTGTCAAGCGAACGGAATACAGGTCATGTATGGCGAATGGGGAGAGAAAGCACTATCAAATGGTGATGTAGATGTCGCTTGGCTAGAGCGCTCAACGGATTTTCTGAAATATCTACTCGACATCCGTGGTTATACATGTCTCAAATACTACAACATGTGTAATGAGCCTGCTGGAGACTGGTCTTCTATTGGAGGCGATTATAGTCTGTGGCAACGGACCTATGACGAAATATTGACCCTTATGCAGACCAAGGGGCTTGATAAGCGCATCGAAGTCATTGCTCCGGATGTTGCTATTTGGAATGACGTGAGCCTAAGTGATTGGATTACTAGACCGGCCGCACATTTTGGAGATAGGATACACGCCTATGATATCCATTCGTATCCAACAGATGACCAGGTGAAGGGAGGTTCTTATCGTCAGGTAATCGAACACTATCGTAGCATTGTCCCTGCGGGCAAAGCGATGATTATGGGCGAGCTAGGTTTCAAATACAATCCCAACTCGGCCCACGGAGCTACGAATACCGCACGAATCAATGCAGACCCCTTTGCTGGAGATGATTCGAATATGATGATTTATGATGCTTTTTATGGTGTCGATGTAGCAGATGCCGTCGTACAGAATATGTTGGCTGGTTATAATGGTGTGATATTGTGGAATATGGATGATGCGATGTACAGCGATACGGATCAAGATAAACTGAAGCGCTGGGGCTTTTGGAATATATTGGGTGAAGAAAGATTTGGGGGTGCTGCTGATGAAGCTATCCGACCATGGTTTTATCCGATGTCATTATTATGCCGTTATTTCCCCAATGGAAGCACCATATATCCGATAGATATCCCCGCTAAGAAAGGACTTCAGGCAGTAAGTGCCAGGAAGAATGGACAGACAACGGTTGCTCTAGTGAATTCCCATGCTTCGGAATACACCCTTCAACTCAAATCTGAAGAACAATTAAAACTTCAAGGCGCCAAAGTATATAAATACATAGCACGTGATGGTGCAAATTTTGACGGAGCGAAAGACAGTAAGGGCTTTGCAGTACCTAATAGCGTAGAGAATATTACCTTACAAAAAGATGATGGGTTTACCATCCAGCTACCAGGTCGCTCTCTTATATTGATTACCACAATGCAATAGGAAATATGATGAATAGGAAAATTTTCTTTGGAATATACTGCTGGTTGTTTGTACTGGGATGTTCGGATTCGAGAGGTGAGGATATGCCTACGCCAACTGACCCCGACAAAACAGCATCATCCAAACTGGAGGTCAAAAATAATCTCCAAAGCAACATGGTATTGCAGCAAAATAGCAATTTTACCATATCCGGGATTGGAACCCCAGACCAATACGTAACCATTGCGACGAGTTGGGAAGATTTAACTCCCGAAGAAGTTAAGGTGGATCAGTCAGGCAAATGGTCTAAGACCATTCGTACACCGGCAGGCAGTTTTACAGTACAATCGATTAAGGTGTCTGGAAAAAGTAGTTTGACATTCAACGACATTTTAATCGGTGAAGTGTGGCTATGCTCCGGCCAATCAAATATGTGGTATCCAATGAAAGATGCGCTCGGTGGATTGGATGAGATGCTCAAGGCGGATGCATCGAATGGGATACGCTTATTGAATGTACAACAGGTACAGTCAGACATCCCGACCAACAAATTGAATGCCACGTGGCAAAAATGTGCTGCCGGCTCTTTAGAATGGTTCAGTGCTGTAGGTTACTATTTTGCTAAGCATCTCCGACAGACCCTCCAAGTGCCCATCGGGATTATCAACGCTAGCTGGGGCGACACCACGGGAGAGGTTTGGGCCGAACGTAATGCTGTACTGGCCCAGTCGTCGATACGTGACGCAGCATTACTTCAAGATAAACAGCCACGAGCCGATCCCTTTTCACCATATAAGATAGGCTCGGCGTACAATGCGATGATCTTTCCATTACACGATATACCTGTCACTGGAGCCATATGGTATCAAGGAGAGGCCAATATGGACAATCCAGCATACTATCCAGAGTTGTTAGAGACGTTGGTCCAAAGTTGGCGGACCTTATGGAACAAATCAGCAAAGGACTTTTCTTTTTACATAGCCCAAATATGCCCTTACAAGCGCATGTATGATTTCAAGACCAATTATGCCAATCCCAATATGCGATTCGCACAACTTCAGGCCAGTACAAAAATAGCACATAGTGGCTTGATCAGCAATGATGACATAGCCGATTTAGAGGATATACATCCCAAGAATAAAAGAGATGTCGGGTTACGATTCGCCTATCTAGCATTAGCGGATAAATATAACAGACCCGAAGGTGATCGATCTCCGGTTTTTGACCGATCAACCCATGATGGAAGTAAGATGATAATTGATTTTAAATTTGCAGAAGCAGGGTTAAAGACAAGAGATGGAGCACCGCCTACGCAATTTGAAATAGCAGGCGAAGACAGACAGTTTTATCCTGCACATGGAGAGATTTTGGGCAATAAGGTTATACTTAGCTCGTCTAATGTACCAAGTCCTACGGCGGCACGGCTTGGATGGAGTTATACTAAGGTCAGCAATCTGGTCAGTAGTAGTGGACTGCCCGTCAGCATCTTTAAGACGTATACATGGGCAGACCTTCAGGAGGAGAAGTAAGGAACAAAAAAATCACACAGTCACAATTTGATTGGAAGAAATACTTCCAATCAAATTTTTGTTATATTTAGTAGTTAGCTCCTTTTTAACCTAGATTAAGCTTTCGATGAAAACCGATATTGGATATTTTCAAGATTTTAAAAATGGCCGTGAGTCTGCCCTAAAATATCTGATGGCTAGATATGGTAAAGAGCTGCGCTTCTTTGCGCACTCAATCATTCACAATAAGGAGATGGCTGAAGAAATTGTATCTGATACTTTTTTCAAGCTCTGGTTGCGTCGAGACAAGGTAGTAAAGGAGTGTAATATAAAGGCTTTTCTGTTTATCGCCACACGTAATGCTTGCTATGACTACATCGATTCCTCACAGTATAAGAGATATTTGGATGCTGTTGCGATCGAGGAGGAAACTGCGATGGCGGATGACGACATCATGACTAGGATAATTCGGGTGGAATTGACTCAACTGATCGTGTCCGAATTGGACAAGCTTCCCGAGCAACAAGCGGCAGTATTCAAAATGACATATTTAGAAGACCTTAATGTAGACGAAATTTGCGCTAGACTCAATACAACTGCAAGCAATGTCTATTTTGCGCGATCAAAGGCAATATCCGCTCTCAAGGAAACTTTTAAAAGAAAGAATGTACTTATCTACATCTTATTCTGTTGTCTATCCGTGTCAATCAGGATGTAACAAAAGGTGAGTTATTCAGTTGACATTTGAAAGAGCGTCTAACTGCTAGGAAGCAGAACCAATGTGTAGGACCGCGGTCCTATTCGATACACCTTTCCACATCGTACACAAAACTGATACTATTTTTCAAAAATATAGCCTATATTACGGGTCCTATACTTTTTTTATATAAATTTAGGATACCTAACCACTAGAACTGTAATGAAAGCAATCGAATATAGGCTCCCCAAGGAATTTGATAAATCTTTTATCGTATTTAATGAAAAAGGCAGTCACTTTCCATGCCCTTGGCACTATCATCCAGAATATGAACTGGTTCTCGTCCACAAAAGTACAGGAAAGCGAATGGTAGGGGATCATATTGGACATTTTGGGGAGAATGATCTGGTACTCATGGGACCAGACCTGCCACATGTATGGGTGAATGACAATACGTTCTTAAAAAATCCGGTCCAGGAAGCTGCAGATGCGACGGTAATCCATTTCTCATCCAATTTTATCGGTCAAGATATTTTAAACATTCCTGAGTTTTCGGCATTGATTGAAATCTTGACTCTCTCCTCGCGCGGCATTTATATCCACAGTAAAGAAAAGTATAAAATCGCTGAAATAATGAGTAAAATGATAGATGAAAGTGGTCTAAAACGACTCGCCTCTATTTTTGAAATATTTGATATCGTCTGTTCCCTCAAAGATTTCACGCTCTTAGCGAGTCCTAATTTTGCTTCCCATAATATTAAAGAAACCAGCAGACACAGTAAGATTAATGACTATATCCTACGGAATTTTCACAAACAGATTACATTAAGGGAAGTGGCGGATGAAGCCAATATGGCGACAACGACATTTTGCAATTTCTTTAAAGAACAATATAGGATGACATTTGTAGAATATGTGACCCAAATCCGTATTGGGCATTTTTGCAAGCTCATATCGGATAAGGACAAATCTATTCTGGAAGCAGCTTACATCTGCGGATTCAATAGTATTGCCAATTTCAATAGACAGTTTAAGAAAATAAAGGGCATGTCGCCTTCAGAATTCAAACGGGTAGTGGTAGTTAATTAAAAGAATACTACTTGGGTGGATAACGTAGCAAATCATGCAGGGTCAACTACTGAACAGTATAGCCACCATCGATGATGACTGATTGTCCGGTAATACCCTTCGCTTGTTCGCCCAATAGATAGAGGGTATAATCGGCAACCTCGCTAACCTCCAACAGTCTACGTTGTGGAATAAGGGGTAGTAGGATATCTTCTAGCACGCGATCCACCGCTACCTTGTGCGCACGTCCGAGGTCAGTCAACTGATTTCGCAGTAACGGTGTGTCTACATAACCTGGACATACTGCATTGACAGTAATTCCATATGCAGCACCTTCCAACGCCGCTACTTTTGTAAGACCTACAACACCATGCTTTGCACTATTGTAAGCTGCTTTTCCTGCGAAACCAATCACTCCATTGACAGAAGCCATATTGACAATCCGACCATATCCTCTTTGCTTCATAACCGGAAACACGTGCTTAATAGCAAAAAACGGGGCAACCAACATCAACTTAATCATAGACTCAAACTCATGTGAAGGGAATTGATCAATTGCAGCGACAAATTGCCTACCTGCATTGTTGACCAAAATATCAATTCGTCCGGTATCTACCACAATTTCTTGAAATACCCGCTCGAGACTAGACTCATCGGTAATATCACATGCTATACCTATAGCACTGAATCCTTGCTCGACGAGCATTTGGGCTTGCACGCTTACCTCTTGTGCCTCGAGATCTAGGAGATAGACCTCTGCTCCAACCGAAGCTAACCGCTTAGCGACTTCCAGTCCAATGCCGCTTGCAGCTCCAGTGACAATAGCTACCCTATCTTTCATATCCACTTTCATTTAAGCATTAAGACCTCCGTCCAAAAGAATATTCTCTCCATTGATATATTCACCTGCTTTGGACAACAGCAACACCACCAAGCCCTTGATATCATCTTTATTGGCCATTCGCCCCAAGGGTACCTTGCGACAGTAATTGATTACGAATTGCGCGGGCTGATTGTTATACAGCCCCCCGGGGCTAATGCAGTTAAAACGTACATTTTTACCTGCAAATACTTTGACCATGTATCTCGATAGATTGATCAAGCCCGCATTGTGGAAGAAATAATCTGGTGGTAAATCGCCCATATCTGTACCTTCATAGTTGCTCAAATCGGGACCTTTCATGCCCATCATAGATGCAATGTTGACTACTGAACCACCACCTGATAGTACAATCAAATCCGTCAATTCTCGTAATAAAAAAAACATCCCTGTGGCATTGGAGAGCATAGACCGATCGAATTGTTCAATCGTATCACGATAACCTTTGACTGGCCTCGAAACAGCATTGTTAACGAAACCATGCAAATGACCATACCTATTGATAATCTCCTCCTTTAGGGCAAGCATAGACGCTATATTATCTTGATCGACACACATGGCATCCACATCTAGGCCCCGTTCTTGGAAGGTTTGGGCGGTGGTCTGAGCCCTTTTCAAATCACGGGAGGTGGTAATCACAGTGGCGCCAGCCTCGGCGAGGGCTTCGACAATGCAGCCTCCATAGTTGCCAGATCCACCTGTAACCAACACAACTTTGTCTTTTAAGCTAAATAATTCCTTAACATTCATCTTTATAGAAAATAGGTATGCCGCCCTGCAGGTAACTATCCTTTGCATTTATAATGACTTGCATGAGGCGATAAGTTTTATTAAAATCCAATCGGGACTTACCTTCCTTGACCGAACGTACAAATTCAATGATATTGTCCCGAAACATCGCATATGAATTTTTGATATCAATCAACTTCCAATCTTGTTGCCCAAAAAATGAAACTTGGAAGGTGCCAGCGATATGGTTGTAAAGATGTAGGGTAATATCAGTACCACTTTCCAACCTGACCAACACAATCTCTTTATCTGCCCCCCCAACATGCTGTACATGTAGAGGAAGGGGATCATCTAGCACACTGAAGATTGCTTCCAAAAGATGAATCCCATATTTCTTCCAATCTTTTTTCCCCACTGCGGTAACTAATTCTATAACACCCAAAGTGGCCAACTCTTGCTTCAATGCTCGACATTCATTTGCATAGCGCATGGACGAACATGACATGATAAAGTGGCCCTGCTTGACCTGATCATTAAACCAACCTAGGTCTTCTTGGGAATAGGCCAATGGCTTGTCTATAAATATCGGAATCCCCGCTTGTATAAATGGCTTTGCCATCTCAACATGATTTTCAGGGTCATCCCTAGCCAAGATAACAGCATCCACTTGCCCTACCATATCTGCCAGTTGAAGAACGACATTGTCTATTTTCGAAGACCTAGCTATCCATTCAGCCATCGAACTCTCCTGACACCACACGTGCGTAACCTTCGCATCATCAATACCCAATGTATCTTTATTCGCCTGAAGATAAGATGCCACTGCCGGATACCCTGCATGCACGATAATCTCACTATCGAAAGCTCCATTGATAATCGACGACCAAGAATAGGGATGGGCATTCCCCTCACTCATACCAATAATACCGATTCTTGTCATAACCATCCTTTTTTGTCCCATTCAGCCAAATTCAGGCACTCCGGTGATGGATAGGCCAGTTTCTTGGAGTCGGCAAAAATTTGGTCATTGAGACCTTGTCCGCTGACATTTGCTATAGCCGCCAATAAAAACTTTTCTTTATCTATTCCTACTAGGACACTTGAAACCTGTTCATACCGAAGAGCAAACTTAGTTGCGTAAGCTGCAAAGCTGTCAAAATGATGACCTGCAATCTCCCTTAGCATAGCGATATGATTGGCGACCGATTGAAGCGCTGAATCCATCGGAAATATTCGATCGGTCAATAAACCACGCATCAGTACCGAACGGACGATGATGGCTATTCCTTTTTCTTTTGCTTGATCGAAACAGATCGCATGCGATTGGTCCATTAAGTTGAAGGGGAGTTGAACAACGTCCCATATGCCTGATTCAACGGCCAAAAGTGACTCCTCTGCACGGTAAACCGACACACCAATGTTGCGTACACGTCCCTGATTCTTTAAGTCTAAAAATATGCGGGCAACATCATGGTTGTTGAGGATATCCAAGTCGGCGTAGTGTACCATAAAGACGTCAATATAATCTGTGCGTAAGCTGGTCAGGCTTTGTTCCAATGACTGATGGACAATAGTCTTGAGTTCATCGTAACACGGAATATTTCCAAGAGAATTTCTAAAATGGATACATTTGGTGGCTAATACAATCTCAGAACGTATCTCCTCAAATGCTACTCCCATTAATCGTTCGCTATCCCCATACAATCTCGCGGTATCAAAAAAATTAACTCCCTGCTTAACAGCCTCGCGCAACAAATCAATGGCAGCAGACTCTTCAGGCATCTCTGTCTTACCCGCGGTACCAATGCCATACGGCATACCAATCTCTACACCTCCGAAGGCTACCTCGGATACACGAAGTTCTGTACGTCCTAATAAACGATGTTTCATCCTTATAAATTATTTTTCATTTACATGCCCGTCATCAATGTTTTGGAATAGCGGGATGTATTATCTTTTTCGTCTACTTTTGTTGCTCCAAATAAGATGTACTTCCTAGATGATCTTTAGCTCCAAATGCCTCTAAAATGTCCTGGCAATAGTTCTTGATTCCAATGACATCTGCTCCCACACTCACAAAATGATAGCCCATATTAAAAAGCTCTTCCAAATTTTCCTTAGCACCTACGGTAGCAGCAAATTTGCCATGTGCATTGGCTACTTGAGCGACACGCGCTCTCGTCTCTAGAAGCAGAGGATGGTCCCACTGTCCTGGGGCACCGATACCCTGACTGAAATCTCCAGGACCAAAGAACAACATATCATAGCCCTCTAGTTGGGCAATCGCATCCAATTCAACCAAGGGCTCGGGATCTTCGATCTGCAAAACCACAAACCTTTCTCTATTTGCAGTCTCTAAATAATGCTCAAAGTCAGTCATTGTGTAAGCACCATCGGCATTCCCTCCGTCAATAGGCCGTCTTCCAATAGGGTGAAAACGGGTCATGTGGACTACATCTTTGGCATCTTGCAAACTCATGATATGTGGAACCAAAATACCCGTTGCATCTAGCTCCAACGCCCTTATGTAGTCACTATAACTCCCTCTTGCTACACGCACCATCAAATCGACGTCTTGACTCTTAGTGGCCCATACATGACCTGCTAAAGTCGACCAATCTTGACCAATGTGCTCTTGGTCCACCCATATGCAATCGAAACCACAAAGTGCAGCCAACTCGGCTACTTGAGGGTCTTTTAAATTCACTTTAAAACAGCTGGGGTGTAGACCATTCCGCAGCTTTGCAAGTACTTTACTTTTGCGCATCATATTTTGATTCTTTTAGGCTTAGGGGTTAAATAAAAAAGTAACAGTGCACAGATTACCATCGTAAGGGCTGCGACCCGGAACACTGAACTCAAATTGACGTCAGCATCACGAAGGACTCCTGCAACATATATTCCTATGCCTCCGATGATGCAGCTACAAAAATTCAAAATTCCATATCCTGTGGCCAAATATCGTTGATCAATAGTCATGGCCAAAATGGGCATCATATTGGCATCAATAAAAGGACGGGTAAAGGCGTATATAACAAAACCAATGACCGTAATCATCAAAAAATCGGTGTAACTAGCCAAAAATATGCCTGGAACGGCAATTAAAAACCCTATTGCTGGTAGTAGAATGCGGGCATTTCGATTGGATTTGGCCCACCAATCAGCCATAGCACCGCCCAACACTACACCGAGGAGCATGGCAGTAAAGAAATACACAGTCGAATATACACCTGCTTCTGTCTGTGACAAATTAAATTTTTCTTTATAATAGGTAGGCAACCAACCGTTTATCATCCAACTGACTGCTCCTGCTAGTCCCCAAATCATCACAACCAGATTAAAAGACCTATTTCCAAACAGCTTTTTGAAAGCCTGTAAAAATCCGATATCCTCCTGTGCTTGGGAATAGTCCATATCGACATGGTTCAAGGACGTAGGTTTGTCTTTTAAAAAAAACATCAAAAACAGTGCATAAATAACGCCAATAGCTCCAAAAATATGAAAAGCATAATGCCAACCGTGAGTCTCCGCAATCCAACCGCCTATGAATCCCAAACTTTGTCCAACATACACCCCTCCAATATGCAAGCCTGTGGCAGTGGACTTGGAATTTCCAGGATGGTAGTCGACAATCAACGCTAAAGCGGCGGGTATATAGCATGCTTCGCTCAAGCCCATGAGGGCACGCGCAAATAGTAAACCCTCAAAATTATGGGCCAAAGATGTAAGCCAGGTGACCAGAGACCAAATAAAGAGGCTGCCAATGATGACCTTACTCCTATTGAACTTGTCGGCTAAATATCCCGCTATAGGACTAGCCAGTCCATATACCCATAAGAAAACAGACGTCAATAAGCCAAACTGTGCGTCTGACATCGGAATCTCTTCGATGATACTTGAACGCATAGTCGTAATCATCATACGGTCCAAATAATTCAGACACCCTACAACACAAAGCATTGCCACCAACAACCAGGGATAATACGATTTCTTATTCATCTTCATCTGTCTACTGCTATAATAGGTTTATCGTTATGGTATTACAATCTGCTCAAATTTAAGATTTAGGTTTCAGCAAGACCTATTAAAATATGCTGCTTTGTGCGCATATTTTTCATCTCTAACTATTTTTTTGATCTGTTAGTGTCTCCACTAAAAGCAGAAGGAGACTAATCATATTTAAGATTTACTTGTGTAAAAAGAATGAGTTTCTAAACATGCACGGTACATCTGGATATTATTAGATGGTGGGACTAAGGCTTCAATTGGTAAATTTCAACATCGCATATGCGCCTGTAGCCAAAAAATCGGGATTATAATGGGGCGATTGGATATCCGATAGCTGTTTGTAAAATGTCTCCATCTTGTTCCAAATCCAATCCTCTTTGATGTTGCTCAGTCCCAACATTATGGTTGGCAAAGCGTCAGGCTTTGTATCAAAGAACAACAAATCTCTGACCAGCTTATCGCGTACATGCTGCTCATCGACTCCTAAAGTCAGTAACGTACATAGAAACTGTAATTGCACGTCCTCCCCCCATTCTTGATAGGGAAACACGGTCAACGTGTCCTTGATAGCTGTTGTCAACGGCAGGTAGCGCAAGATATAACAAGCTACAATTCTCAGATTACTCGATAACGTTGGATCTATTAAGACGGTCAGCAGTTTGTCCACGATTACATCCTTTGAAATATCCTCATCATAATACATATTCCATAACCCATAAAGATACATAGGTGTAACCTCTTGGTCTTTCAACACTTCGGCTCCATATCCGGTTATTGAATTGGTAATGGGAATTTTTAATTTTGCCAAAGTTTCCAATGCATGTAAATGATCGGGACCTTCTCGGAAAGCGGTCATAATCTTGTCTAAATACATTTTCTTATCCGACGGAGTGGTCGAAGCTTGATAGAGCACTCTCCAAATACCGATACGATAGGGGCTCAGACCTGCATGTTGTTTTTCCTCCAACCGGTAAGTCTGTGCAACCAAGGTGGTATCCGCTCCGCTCCAAAGTAAAAACTCAGCGGCATGTACTTTGACCCACTTTTCTTGTTGTTCCAATACTAAATTCAATGTTTTAAGATAAGGGTTTCTTTGCTTCTTTGCATGTACATACTCCATGTCGACTCCAATTAGATAACCAAAAATACAGGGTATTAAAAACCACTTTTTTAAATCTATTCGCATACTAATCTTCCTTCAATTGTAAGGTGTCTCCCCTATCTACCAACGAGAAAAGCAGTGCTCTTTCACTACCTGATGGGCTATTAGGACCATGAAAGACCATACGAAGATTACCCTTCAAATCTTTAAATATCATGCCGTGTCCTGCATTTTTTTCAAATAAAGGTTCCTCTTGCTGAATCCACGGGCCTTTGATACTTCCTGAAACCGACCGTGCGATACCAATAGCATAGCTTCCATTTTTAAAACTAGACCAGAGCATGAGGAGTTTTCCCGTTTTGGTCGTGTACAAAAAGCAGCCATCCGTCACATATGTGCGTTTTCCATTTTTCTGTAAGCTACCAGTAGACCATTTGGCTTCTGAAGCCTTGAAGAGTGTCTGCGGATTGCCGATGGTATGAGAAAGGTCATCGGATAAGCGAATGAGTTCCATACGACCGTCTATGACCTGTACCCACTCATGGCAATAGATCATATAGGGGACTCCATGCTCTATCCCAAGCGTACCATCTAAGGTCATCCACTCCTTGGGCAACAAGGAGTGGTCAATAATAGGTTCAAAGGGGCCCAAGGGCGAAGACGATTTGAAGATTTGAGTGGACCGATAAGTATATGCTGGCCAAGCGTCTTCTTTTTCTCTCCATTGGAGGTCTGAATTCAGCGTTAGGAACAGATAATAATTCCCCTTGTAAGCATGAACTTCGGGGGCCCATACCGTACCGTGTATCCAATAGTCCGAAGGAACTTGGAAGACTTGCTTGGGTCCTTGCCAATATTTCAGGTCATTGCTTTCATAAACCTCTACTCCTCCGACCTTCGTACCAGATGGTAACAGTACGTCTTTGGATTTGTACATCAAATATTTTCCAGTAATGGAATCCGTCAAAATATAGGGATCCCGGATTTGAATATCCTCCAATGCAAGGATAAGATCCGTAGATTGTCCATAGAGTGCGTGCGATTGATAAGTTGAAAATACCAATAAGAGTAAAAGGTTATAAAAGTTCATCATCTTAAAAATAGTGCTTTTTGATTAGAATATCTTGCCAAATCTGATATCCTTCTTCTGTTAAATGTACCCCATCCCAAGTGAGCTGCTTTTTCAAGTGACCTCGCCCATCCGAAAAATATCGATACAAGTCAAAGTAATCGCAATTCATGTCTTTGGCAATCGAACTTATCTCTAGATTTATCAGTGGAATGTGCTCGGCGTACTTTTCATGGTTGGGAAGTTTTCCAAAAGAAGGGTTGACAGGTAATATACTTTGTAGTACTAACTTGGTACGGGGACTTTCCATGCGTACTTGCTTTACAATTTTAGATAAATTGGATAGAATCACGGCATCCGAAAAGCCCTGTGCCAAATCATTGACCCCAATCATCAAAAAGATGAGCCTAGGCTTGTGGAGGAGAATATCCTTCAATCTATCCAAAACACCAAAGGTGTTATCCCCCGGGATTCCTCTATTCTTTACGTGACCATTTCGCAAGAATCTTTCAGACCAATTGCCCCAAAAAGTGATGCTATTACCCAAGAAGACAATACTACTGCTGTCCATAGGCATGATTTTGTGCATATCAACCTGGGACAAATAGATATCAGGTCTGCGCAAACTATCCGGCTCTTGCGCAAACAAATGAATGGGTAAGAGAATAAAAAAAATCGATTTTACAAAGAGATTCACATGCATAAAAAGGTTAAATATCGGTGTACGAATT
The DNA here is from genome assembly GCA_000783305.1 of Sphingobacteriaceae bacterium DW12. Classification (GTDB taxonomy): domain Bacteria; phylum Bacteroidota; class Bacteroidia; order Sphingobacteriales; family Sphingobacteriaceae; genus Sphingobacterium. The sequence goes on from JROE01000004.1 coordinate 445,127, forward strand.
TAGTCAACAATTATGATTAATCGTTCCGCTATATACACAGATCAGGGTATTCTAAAATGGGTAGTCGCAATATGTGTATTGTTTCCATCTGTCGTTAAATAATAGATACAGAATATAGATCCATCCGATAACTCTCGAATCAGAGGATACCCCAAATCTCCTATATTACCAAGACCATCATTTCGAATGACCATCTCATTGACAGTGTCCCAAGTGCTTCCATTGTCCGAACTTGTAGCGGCACGCACACCCATTGGGGCGCGTCTATAACCATATGCACTCAGCAACCGTCCATCTCGAAGTTTAATCACATGGGGAGGAAATCCCCACATAGTAGTCTTGACAGGGTTTGACCAAGTAAGCCCGTCATCACTAGACTCTGATTTCCACAGGTACCCTTCTGGAACGGAACGCATTAAAGCTATTATTTTACCATTGGCGGCCTGCACAATCGAAGACTCGTTGAACCCCTGTACCTCTAATCCGGAGACACCGGTGGAGAGCATAGGAAATGTAGCCCAAGTAGTTCCATTGTCTGTTGAACGCATCAAATAGGTTTCGTCTTTTGCATTGTTGTTGAAATTGACTTTTCTCCGACCGTACACCATGCGAAGCCTCGTCCCTGAGGAGGTGACAATATAACTCGCTTTAGTATGGTGATTGTAAAGCCCCGAACAATCCGTAGGTAGAGGTAGAGCGGTACTGGTCCAACTCGTGCCCGTGTTACTAGAGCGCTTAATGACTGTGCCCCCAATGTATGCAATGGTACCTGGCTTGACATCGTTGATAATTCGTTTCTCAGCGATAAGGGAATCCCGTAATGTATCGGAAACATAGATCCATCCCTGTACATCAGGCACAACTAAATTGGTGCCAGTAGTCTTCCAAGTATCATCAAAAATGGTCGTAGTGGGGGCCGCCCAAGAAATACCATTATCATAGGAAACCAATGTCTTCGATCCTCCTTCAGGATCGATATGGCTACGGTTGACCCGCGTGGAAAAAGAGGTCGCCAAAAGACTGTCATTGAAGACCGATAAACTAGGAAATGCAGCATAAATGCCATCGATTTTGTAGACAATTCGATGTTGGACATCGTCGATGTTGGCAGAGACCAAGGTATCCACTTTGCCACCCACGAGCGAGAAAAAACGAGAGTCATGCACATAGGGTCCAGTCTGCGGCCTATTGTGCCAACCAGTCTGAAAATAATAGGTAGCCGTATCTACAAAGGTTCGAGGGTCGAACGTATAACTAAAAATATTGGTCGTGCTATCCTTGTCACGGACACCGTTGTCTTCAAGATTCAAATCTTTTGTCGGCAGGGAGTCGCCGTAAAGATATCGATAGCCATTTGGATTTAAATAGAAGTGTGGTAAAATACCTCCGGTGACCGGTGGATTCTGTCGCACATAAAAAGACCCTAAATTGGTATTCAACCCCTCCACTTCAATTCTTAGGCGTGTTGTTGAATCATTGAGCGTTTGAATACTGAACGTCTTAATACGGGGAGCCCCATCATAAAGGGTAGCCATAGTTTTAAGGTCAACATTATTATTAAATAAACTCTCTTGACAAGAAAGCAGAACTGCTGAAACCACTATGGACAGCAACATATTCTTCATTATTGCATTTTTCATTTGTATATAATTTGGCTTTTTTCTCCATTATATTTTTTTGACTGTAACCTTACGGACTTTAATAGCTTTGCGGGTCAAGCCCTCTGGGGTCTTATACTTGAAGTCAGCATATACAATCAGGAAACTATTATCATCCACCTTCACCATAGAGGTATAGCCACAAGAAGATCCTTTTTGGATATCGGTGAGTTGCGCCTCATTTTCAATCCATGGCAGCAATTCGATAGGCTGTGTCCAATCGTCGGCATCATTGTTCAACATAAAACGGATCTGTACACCTGGTCTTCCCGAAGACAATGCAACAACCCCGTTATCCAACTCCAGTAATTTGGGCAATACACCTGCTCCTGTAAAAACCTTTGGTTTAGACCACACGGTCCCTTTATTGGATGACGTCGTTACATACATGGGACTTTTCCCAAATCCGTCCTGTGTACGCAAAACAGACAGAAAGGCTCCATTTTTGAGTATCGCAAATGCGGGCTCAGTCCACCCGAGCGCATAGCGATTGTCTCCATTGGGATCCAAAGCTAGGTCTGGTTGATAAGGAATACTGCCTTGCTTGACCCATGTCTTTCCAAAATCGGTGGATTTATAGAAGAATACTCCCGAAGGATCGACTTTTCCTGCGGCGTTCACCTCAAATGCAGGATAAGTACCTGTGTAAACGCCATCCGTAGTCTCTTGGATATCCCCCCACCACACTACAGGGAAGAGATTACCATCCGCGTATCTAGCGAGCTTTGAATGTACGAGCGTACCGCGCTCTCCAACATAGTTGGTTTGTCCTTTCTTCATTCGGGATTGGTATGTTCCTTGAAGCTGTGCGGGCAGCTTATCGTATTCATAAATACGGAATGTACGACCATATGCTTCTTGCAGAACTGCTATTGGATTGGGTAGGTTAAGCTCCTCAAGCGGGACAGCCTTAGGAGTGCCTATTGCTATCCGATCACCATTGCTCAACAGGTTGCCTCCTGAGGTTGGTCCTTTGCTTAACGTAGTCCAAGTCTGTCCCCCATCGTTGGATACTGCATCGCGAATGCCTTGGGATGGCATCCCATAACTCGATGCGGCATCATGGTTCATTGCCCAATTGACGGCCAGCTGTCCGCTTAACGAACGCTGGATATTTGGAAAATTATAGAATCCCCAATCATATTCCCTGTCGGCGACGGAGACCAAAACAGGCTTTCCCATATCTATTTCGAGCAGTTGACTTCCACTACGGATATACTTAATCACTTGCTCATCATAGGATACCACGCCGTGCTCGACAGCAGCGATATTGGGACTCTTATGTTCTATCCACTCGATCGTATCCTTCGGCTCGACCGTCACCTCATTCAAATTTCGGATTCTAAAATACTGTTCATTGGACTTCGCCCCATTGACCAAGACCGACACCAATACCTTACTACCCTGTTCGATCGCCGGAACTTGAACCTTCAACACATTAGTACTCCACTCTAGGATTTCTAAGGATTGGTCTCCGAACATAACTTTTGCACTATTTTTATCCGTTCCAAATCCCTGCCCTTCAATGGTAATAAAAGATGCCACCGCAGCAACATTGGGCAATATGCGATGGATAGAAAGGCTATTATTGATTCCTTTTGAATCAGATTCGTCAATTTTAGTGCAGGATATGACATTGATTAAGGACAATGTCATCCAAACGGTTAATATTAATTTTTTCATAATTTAACTTCTTGAGATATTAGGGTTTAATATGTCCATATACAACAGCGGGATGCTTTCCTTTGATATCTGGAATCACCAAGTTGCTGCCTATGGTCTGTAATTTTGACAAATCATAGGCTGCCACTAATCCCAATGTATTGGCCTGTACGTCGGTCTTCATATCTATAGCAATATCATTCACCGTCAACGCTTTTTTCCAAAAACGGAGGTCTGCCATCTCTCCTTTGAAAAATCCTTGTAGAGCTGCAGTCGGTGCTGACAACCAGGTCCCGACGTAAACATCCGACGAACTAACTGTAGATTTGGCAATGTTAAAACTGTTTTTTCCAATCTGTACGCCATTGAGATACAACGTAAAATTACCGACCTCAAACACGACCGTCACATGAAACCATTCATCTGGTTTATAGGTAGCTGTCGGGATGATATCAGTAGCCCCACCCCCTGAAGCACCTGCTTTATAATTCCAATTGGGATATGCTTTAAATGAATTGGGGGCCCCGCCGAGTAAGGCAATTCCGTAACCGGTATGGCCATTGTCTGTATCTCCTGCAGAATATCGCTTGTTAATAAGCCGCTGAACAGCTGTACCGACAGAGGTCTTAGCCCAGAATGAAATAGACAACGACTCGCCTTCTAATATATTGAAGTCATTGTGATTGGTGATTCGCAGATATTGATTAAGCCCATTAAAGTTGAGTCCGCTGATAATTTTTTCATTGGAGTACGCTAAGTCCACTGGATTGGTATAAAAAGTGTCTAGCGAGTTTTCGACGGGAACATAAGCTGTACGATACTGAAGTCCATCTTTGAACAGATTCAAATACAACATGGATAGGTCTTCAATTGGCAGCACCTCCCTTCTCTCTTTATCGTCTATCCCTTGATAACTTATTTCTACATTTACGGCGTTGTCCAGTGCTCCTCCCCAATTGACATTCAGCAGGAAAGTTGATTTGTTATAGGTGGCTGATTTGACTACTCTGTTGTTGAGACTAGTCTGATATTGGGCCCCATAGATTCTAGTGGACAGCTCCTTAGTCAGTGATTTACTCATCCCGTCAGCCGATCGGCTGACGACCTCAAAGGTGAGGTAGTCTTCCGGTAGGTCTAAGAGGTCGATTTCTAATTCCCTACCCACATGTTGTTCGGGTAAAGAGAAGATAAGCGAATCTGTCCGGGAACGCCAAAAGACAGCAATTGATTTTGCTTTGGGATCCATATTGGTAAAACGTACCTTAGCTCGCTGGTTACCAGGGAGTATTTCAATAGAATCTATTTTGGACAAATAGGTCTTTTCACCTCTTTGTAGATACTCATCATGAAGATCATTCATCCGATCACAGGAGCAAATCCCTAGGCTCAGCATGATCCACATCCAAATTTGATATTTCAATAGTGCTTTCATATGTATATTATTTTTCAACTTTACCCCACAAAGTCAATTCGCCTACTTGAGTATATTCCGACCCTCCCCATGAATCCAGCACAAACCATCGGATATATCGAACAGCAGGAATATCCAGTGGGAAGTTCCACTCTTCTCCTCTAGCCCAAGCATAATTTTTATCATCATCGCTGTATTGCCCAAGAGGTAGGCCCGAGGGTTTGGTGGATTCGAACTCACCTAGTAAAATCCAGTTTGAAAAATCGGCATTGACATTGGGATGAGCGGAACCCCAAATTTGAAACTTCTTAGGGTGGGCAAAATTATAGATGAGGGCGTCATTCTCATACCTATTATTGATCTTGATACGACTCAATCTGGCAAGTTGTCCGGTGTCAAATGTATTGTCATGTGTAAAACTCGCAAAGCCGTAGTTGGTCCCCGAAATGAGGCCGTTCCATAAATTTTCGATACGCCAAGCGGCATCAGTATAGGCATTGTAGGGAATACCTGAGGGGTTCCAACGTCTAAACTTGGATTTATCCAACTGCTCTTCATAGAGCGGGTGCGCTTTTACATACAGAGTATCTGATGAATTGTCCCATCGGTCTCTGAAATACAGCCCAAAGAAACGCTCTTCATCATTGTAACCTCGTATATTTGCTCCACCGACAGTACTACTCGAGTAAAATCTATCGGCCTCAATCCACTCTTCAACGCCAAATTGATCGGTAGTTGTCAAAACGGTTAAAACAATGGCGGATTTATCTTGATTTTGCCAATCCAACCTTATTCCTCCAAAATCATCTTTGACAACAACCGACTCCACCATACTGTATACCGGAGCATCCAGTGGGTGTATATCGACAAATACGGGATCAGAGGCATTTTCGCTCTTATCATATGCAAACAATGTGATTTGCTGTGATTCGGATTTGCCAAACCCTTCTAAAGCAACCTTCTGTTTAAAAGCCGAAGCTTTTTGTTCCTTCTTTTCTCCTTTGATGGTGTATACTACCTTAACATAGGAGAAATCAGCATCCGACGGAATGGAATATGTGATAACACTGCCACCGGCCCTATTCTCTACAGATACATTCGCCACTTTCCCCGGAGCGACTTCGTCCAAGGGATACTGACCTATATAATCTTCGCCACAGCCCAATAGCACAAAACTGATGATGCTATAGAGTTGAATTCGTTTGAACATAATTTTCATTGGAATATGATTTGTTTAGTTAGGGGTATGAAACGATCAGCTCTATCCAACTCATTTTGTGGTTTGAAAAATCGTGATAGTTTCATCCTATTATTTTTGTTATTGCTATGAAACATTACCATCCTGGATTTTGTAATAGGTTTCTATTACGCAGAATTTCATCTTGCATAATTGGCCAAAAAATATCCTTTTGTGTATATTGACTTCGACTATGGGTGACTACCTGATAAAACTCTTGAGGGGAGTCTCCTTGGATATTCCAACCTTGCACGGGTTGATTGAAATACTCAACAGCGAGCTTCCATCGTCTCAAATCCCAAAAGCGATGACCTTCAAACGCCAATTCTATATTTCGTTCTCTACGAATTATTTCACGCATACCTAACTTTGTATTAGGCTTTTCTGGAAATTTGGAATATTGACTCCATGAATCCTTGATTCCAGTTAATCCAGCACGCTCCCTAATCATATCTAAATATTTATAAACGTCTTCCGTTGGTGTTGCTAACGATTCATTCAAGGCTTCGGCATATAGAAGATATAGATCTGCCAATCGAAACAATGGAAAATCAAAGCGCTTCTCTACATAAGCATCTTTGCCGGTATAGGCCGATAAGTAGTTGGACAATTTCTTAATGTAATAGCCGGTAGTGGTATATCTCTGATTTCCAATCATACCACCCGTCATCGAACCTTTCATAAAATTGGTCGGGTACTGATCATTCTGATTGTAACGTCCCAAGCCAAACCACCAACCACCATCGACACCGAGACTCCCGTAAAACCGGGCTTCCCTATTGAGATGTAAACCTATGGTCATGTACCCCGGCTGCATATAGTACTTATGATCCTGTGGTACGGGCGATAGCTGCCTACGGTCCACATAATTGTAGTCGATATCCTCTTCTATTGGCACTCCATGATTGGAGTAAAACAATTCTGCCATTTTGAGGGTAGGAACGTACCATTGGTAGACTACATTTTGATGATCGCTGTGTAACCTAGGCAAGGTGGCCAATTCCAACGTACGACTACTAAAGTCCGAAAGGCTCCATATGCGTTCTTCATTGAATTTATCGGCTACAATCTGTCCCGTCTGAACGACCCTTAATGTAGAATCATTGATATTAAAAGTCGTTTGATGTTGGTAAAGTTTTATCCCCGCCTGATGTGAAATGTCTATAGCCTCTTTGGCGGCTTCCGCTGCCAACACCCATTTTTGAGGACTCTCGACACCGCTAAACAAAGTGATTCCTCTCTTATCTATCATCGTATTGTAGTCCATATTGCCGTTAAATAGCGGGCTGGCGGCAGTGACCAATACGCGAGCTTTTATAGCTGCCGCAATCGGTCTAGTAATACGCCCAGCATCAGCAATGACGTTATTTACATTGAGCGGCAAATCGTCTTTGGCTTCGTCCAGCAATTGAACAATATAATTGACGACATCATCTATAGGCTCCCGAAACAACATTACTTGCTCTTTATCTGCAGAAACAGGAAGATTTTCTTTAGCAATGGGGATAGGTCCATACATGCGCATGAGATAAAAATGGTACCACGCCTTTAAAACCTTGGCTTCTGCAATCCACTGATTACGCTCTTGACTATCTAAATCCCTTGCTTTATGCGCATTGGCGATAAATGTATTGCAATCACGGATTGCCAACCACAACCCGTTTCCGCCTTCTATATTGTGCCAATAACTGTATATTGGTCTATTAACATTGTTACCATTAACAGCAAGCTCACGATAAAACTGGCGCCATTGATCTCCTCTATCTAAAAACTGATGTATCCAAATATCGTCGCCCATTGTAAACCCCGGTTCAAATCGGGTTCCTGTACGTGGTAGTTGATTGTAGCAAGTAGCCAGTGCACGTTGCGCACTAACCCTATCCTTGTATGCGTGCTCCAATGTAGCAATATTGTCAGGCACAACGTCCAAATAATTTTGACAGCCTATAATCGGGACAAACAGCAAACATGAACAAATCCATATGATATAGTTTCTCATAGTAAATATTTTAAAGTGAACATTGTAACCCAAAATTGTAGACTTGCTGTAAGGGATATCCCAAACCATTACCGCCCATTTCGGGATCCCAAATCTTAAATTTTGAAAAATTATGTAAATTGGACCCATTGATATACAACCGAACTTTTTCCAGGCCAACTCGCTTGCTAACTTCTTGTTTTATCGTATAGCCAAGTTCCACTTGCTTGATACGTAAGAAGGCTCCGTTACGCATAAACCAAGTGCTTAGTTTATTGTTGTTTTCGCTGGCAATTTCGTTCAATCGAGGCCATAGTGCTTTGAGATTACGATTATCCTCGGACCAATGGTCGTTGGCATAAGCCGTCAACAACTGATTGTTTTCACCAGTTGCTCCGGAGATAAACGGTGCGGTAGCTGCAGGATCGATCCAAAAAGATGATTTGGCCGACCCCTGTAGGAATGTCGAAATATCCATGCCTTTGAACGCCACAGAAAATCCAAATCCATAAGTCATTCCTGGAGTAGTAGGAAAGCCGATAGCAACTTTGTCCAAATCCGAAATTATACCGTCACCATTGATATCCTTGAATTTAATATCTCCTCCCACTACTTTCCCGAATTGCGTGGGTGAATTGTAGGCCTCTTCATCATCTACAAACAAGCGTTCGGCGATAAAGCCATATTGTTGACCAATAGGGCGATTTATACGCGAAAGCCACGGAATATTACTATAGTCTGGCTCTTCATACTGGGTATATTTGCTCTTAGCATATGTGAAGTTTCCACGTACAGAAATATACCAACCGTTGTTCAGATTTTTACTGACCTCAAGAGAGGCATCTATTCCCTTACTAGTAGCAGCACCCACGTTGGCTTGGGGCAAGGTGAGTAGGCCCATCGTATTAGGAGTATGCGCCCTGGTCATTAAAATATTGTATCGTTGCTCCTGATAGAGGTCAACCACCAAATTGGCCATATTGAAGAAACCCGCTTCCACGCTCAAATTCAGCTTCTTGGACGTTTCCCAGGTTATAAAAGGATTTTCATATCTCGATTCGGATACTCCATTAATCTTGTTTCCAAACTCCGAACCAAATAGATAGCCGCGATTAGCATTATTTGGATTGACTTGCGACAGATAAAAGAAGCGATCGTCGATACTACCTATTGCATCATTACCCACTAAACCATAAGTCGCCCTCAGCTTTAAATTGTGAACGATATTTCTGATATCTCCCTCCCAAAACTTCTCTTTGGAAATATACCACGCACCACCAATAGAAGGGAAAAAACCAAATCGATTCTTCTTTGCAAAGCGTTCGGAACCATTATATCCAAAATTGGCTTCTAAAAAATATCGGCTCTGAAGGGCATAGGTAAATCTTCCCGCAACACCAGTATTACGTCTCGCCAATGAATTTTGAAGGCTACCTGCATTTGCAGATATTTTGTTCTGAAGCGTAAAAACCAGCATTCCGCTAATAGCATGTTTTTCCTGCAATTCGGTGTTATAGCTCACGATACCTTGTGTATAGTTCTCTGACGTAATTTGCTTGGCATCTTCACTATAATTCAGATACTCATAGGCGGTGGTGGGATTCAAGTTGGATAACGTATACTCACCCGTATTTTTGTCATAATTGGATACGGTGTAGTAAAAAGGGCTGTATGCACGGGATACTTGATAAAAATTATAGCGAGTAGTGTTGAACATTCCGCTCACTTTTAAACCAGGAAGCACGAAATCTAAGTCTTGCTTCAATTCAAACTGAGCCAAGAACATGGCGTTGGTATAATCCCGATATCCCTTCATCATGTTGGCATATGGATTCAAATATTGTCCCAAATCATAATTTCCAAACAAGATGTGTTCGGTCGTTTGATTGGCCGCATCCGGCTCGTAGTATGCTGGAAACAAAACAGGATTAGTCTTAATAATCTGTCGATAAAAATCGGCACCATTACCTAAGGGACCATTGTAATCGGTCCAAGTTGAATTCAATCGGACGATGGCTTCGGTACTCTTGGTCAAGTTAATATTGACATTGGAACGCAATCCATAGGTTTTTAAATCAATATTATTATTAAAATTATTCCTTGGATCTACTTTGAGCATCCCATTATCTTTGTTATAAGTTGCAGCCACGTAGTAACGGGCTACCTTTCCTCCTCCACTTACATTTAGATTGACTCGATTATTCAACGCCTGATCTTTCAACAGGAGGCTCTTCCAGTCAGTTGCAGGATATAATATGGGATCTCTACCTTCCCGCGTTCGTTCAATCTTTTCCCAAGGATAGGGAGTAAGCAGATTCCCTCGAGTCAAGGAGGCTTCATTGGCCAATTCCATATAGGTGACGGGGTCGGCCAGGTCCACGTCTCGTGTTGCTTGAGAAAGAGAGGACTCATAGCGAAAAGAAATATTTGCCTTACCCTCACGCCCAGATTTCGTCGTAATTAAGATGACGCCATTGGCCCCACGGGCACCATACAGAGCTGTGGCAGATGCATCTTTCATAATAGAAAAGCTTTCCAAGTCGTCAACTTGTAACCTAGCCAACTCAGTGGCAGGCATTTCTACGCCATCAACCAATATCAATGGACGGTTGGAATAGCCAAAACTAGTCACCCCTCTAATGAAAAAATCAGCATTATCTGCACCTGGCTCCCCACTTTGTTGGAATGCGATTAAACCTGCTACACGACCCGCCAGTGCCGATGTGAGGTTGCTTGATGGCACCTTGAGATCGCTCGGCTTTACCGTAGTAATAGCACCCACAACACTTTCTTTTTTCTGTTGCCCAAATGCAACAACAGTTACTTCGTCTAATACATCCTTTCGAGGCATCAAGACAACGTCAATCTGGTGTCGATTATTTACAGGAATATTAAGTGTTTCCATTCCAATAAACGTGAATACCAAAGAAGCTCCCCCGGGTACTTCAATAGAATAGTTTCCCTTTTCGTCCGTTAATACTCCCTTCGAACTACCCAAAAGCGTAATAGTGGCTCCTGAGATTGCTATGCCCGTGCTGTCCCTTACCGATCCGCTTACCTGCAAATCTTGTGCAAAGCCATCACACGGAAAATAAAAAATCGAAAGAAATAAAAAACGAAGTCCAGCTAATAACAATGATTGAATAATTCGTTTCATAATTTGTGGTTTAATACTAATGGATGGCAAGAGTCTGCTCTCCACTATACATAATTCAGTTAAGTTGATTATCAAAAATAGGTCTGTTGCAGCAAATTGACTAGTACTTTTCGCTTGAAATTAGATACAATATTTCAGAGAATGATTTGGATATGCCATCTTGAAACAAAAAAAATCCAGCTGCACAAGATGTACAACTAGATTTTTTAAAATTTCGATTGCGAGAGAACTTATATCCCCATTAAAAGTAGGTAGGTCCTCGTCTTTTGACTACTTTTTAACAATTTCCAAAATAGAACCCGCGATATGTCTAGTTCCATTATTTTTATTGTAATAATAGGTGACCAGAATTCTATTCTTATCCAACATCACTGCCCATGGATATCCAATATCACCACTGCCACCGTCTTCTCTGATAACAAATTCTGGAGCAGTATCAAAGTCAGTACACTCCGCATTCAAGATACGTGCCCGTATACCAAAGGGTTGGTGTCGATATCCGTAAGTAACCAATACCCGGTTATCTGGAAGTCGTAAAGCCTGCAACGGGTGCCCCTTAAAGCCCATACTTTGCCACTTGAAAGTTTTTCCGCCATCTGTCGATCGCGCGATACACGCTTGGTCGTCAAACATTGCAGTCCTTAAAAATGCGACCAAATCACCTTTGGGCGTCTCATATATCGACGTCTCGTTGAAGAATACCTTAGGGTCTTCCGCCACGACAGATTGGTATGACCAAGTGTCCCCTTTATCATCTGAAGTCATGAGGTAATTTGAGGTTTTCTTGGTCTGAGCATTGTCGGTGGCAGCGACTACCCAATATATCCGACCACTCCTCCCTTCGACCATGGCTCCTCGATTGTATACCGGCACTTTATTACTATACATATCGTGATTGATCTCCTGCTGGATAGATGGGGGATAGATCGGTCCTTTCCATGTCTGCCCATTATCCTTAGATTTCACTATGTATCCACCCAAAAATGTTCCATCTCCAGATTGAAAATGTTGCTTACTCAAATTTTTTAGACCGTCTTCTCTCAGAAAGGACCATCCATAACTGGCACAAATGATGGTACCATCCCGTAAAGTCAGCAGACATGGATCTTGGGAGCCACCAAAAGGATGAGCGTATATCAATTGGGGATTACTGGACCAGTCCAAGCCATTGTCTGATTGGAGCTGTACTAAGTAACTATTGGGGTCGACATGCATGGTATGTTTCTCTCCAAATATTCGACGTTCGGGAGCGCGGCGGAATGCCAGAATGTACTTGCCATTCTTGGCCTTCACGACTGAAGGAAAAGCTGCGTAAAAAAGAGTATCTGAATAGATAACCAAGTCTTTTATCTTTTTCAAACCCGAGGTATTGACGGGCTTGGTTTGCTGGGCAGGTAAGGTATTGGCAATGCAGAATACAAACATAAGTACTGCCATACTGATTTTATTAAACTTCATTTTTATCTTATTTAATTTGACATTTAAAATTAATATCCTTCGGTTTGCTCAACCAAAGGCTCTAAACTAAGTACTTGTTCTGATAACGGAAAATACTCCAGATGTTTTTGACTCTCCTTGCCCAGTAGTGTAGGCACCTTGTCAAACGCCTTGTTAAAACGTACCAAATCCCACCAACGCTTACCTTCAAAAACTAATTCCAACAATCGCTCCTGTAAGATTAGTGCGTCGTTCTGCTCTTTGGTGGTGGATACAAACTTGTTAACTTCGTAATCTTGTCCAAAGGCTCGCTGACGAATCAAATTCATTTCTGTGGAGGGGTCTTGGTTAAGTGCATTTTTGGCTTCTGCTTTCATCAACAATACATCTGCCAAACGATAGATGACAAAATCACTGGTATAATACCGCACCCCCGAAATCAATGTGCCCCGCCCTTTAAGAATCAATGTTGGATAGAAAGTGGTGGACGGTATCTCCATAAATGAAGCATCTCTGCGCTTGTCTTGGGTCTTAAATTGATTCTTCACCAATTCAGTGACCGTCCAAACCATGCCTCCCGCAGTCTGCCCAATTATTTCACCTGTTTGCGGGTCTACATCGGTAGGAGACTTGGCAGAATACATATTGAAGAAATAATTATTCCCTATTTCAAGCTCCCGATTACCAATGGACATAATTACTTCTTTATTATTCTTGTTGGTATATTTATACAAATCCACAAAATTAGGTAAAAGACTGACGTCTGCTTTTTCGACTTCTTCACATGCTTTGATGACCTCCGCCAAATCGGCCTGTCCGCCATTCAACCGTTTGCCAGACCAAAGGTATACATCGGCCTTTAACGCTTGGGCCCCAGCGCGAGACCAATAATTCCTACTTTTCAAGAATGAATTGTTAGCAAATAGATTGGAGGCATCTTCTATATCTTTCTTAATCAATGCAACAACTTCTGTCTGCGGAGCTCTTTTCCTTTGTATGACCTCAGGCGATGCACCTTCAACAGGCTCTATACGGATCGGAACATCTCCCCATGTCCTAAGCAACACAAAATATAAAAATGCACGTGAGACATAAGCCTGGGCAAGAATGTTCTTTTTGTCCTGTTCATTACTAAAACTGATATTGGGCACATATTTCAGAATGAGGTTGGCATCGTTGATTGCCGAATACACAGATTGCCAACTAGGCCCCGCAGAGGTTCTATTCAACGTATTCAGATAATACCTATCATAATCCAGTGTACCGCTTACTTTACTCCATTCCATAACCTCACTACGAGCTTCACCCCAAACAAAAAGATTAAGATTGGCCAAAGCTCTTTGTTTGACATACAATGCCGTAAGACCACCTTTTGCATCATCTTCACTTTTCCAAAATGAAGCATTGGTAATGACACTAGTAGGATCCAGCTCCAATGACTTGTTACAAGAACTGACATTGTAAGAAAGTCCAAGTAAAACACATATTTTAATAATAATATTTTTCATGATATCTATAAATTACGGTGAGCTGATTAAAATGACGCTTTTATACCCAATGAAAAATTTCGGGGAATAGGATATCTCCCCTGATCGGTCCCTCCGTCTTCGGGATTCATACCTGTATAATTTGTAAAGTAGAATAAATTACTACCCGTGACATTCATCCTTAGATTTTGAAGTTTAACTTTGTTGGCCCAGCTCGTCGGGAATTTATAACTTACCGTAATCTCTCTAAGGGTCAAAAAGTCGCCTTTTTCATAGAATTCGGAATTAGTGGATGTCAGGTGATAAGCACTACCCCTCCAATAACTATAATTGGCCGTACCTGGAATATATTGGGGGCGTTCCGCAATATCTCCCGGTTCTTTCCAACCTTTGTCAATCATCTCCTGTGGGATATTTAAATGTGGAGCCCACATACCACTTAAAAATATCTTAGCATAGTTATAAATGGTGTGCCCTTTGGTGTAATCCATCCGGACATATAGCGACAGTCCTTTATAGGATACAGAAGTCGACATACCGCCTGTTAAGGTTGGATATGGATTACCCTGATACATGAGGTCACGTGTATCCAAGGTGTCATTACGATCCAAATCTTGATAATTAACATCTCCCCCATATTTGGTCTTATCTGCAAAAGGCATAGTCAAATCCATAGGGGCTTTCTTGGCTTCTTCATCAGTAGCATAAATACCAACTTGTTGCCAAGCATAGTAATCTCCTATACGACCACCTTCTTGTAGACCACCTAACCAATTATAACCATTCATACTCGCATCCCAAACATATACCCCACCCACTCTGTTATGCTTTACTCCGTTTTCAGGTAATTTTATAATTTTAGATTTGACGGTTGACAGATTAAAGCCCAAATCCCATCGTACTGGTGAGCTCCGAGAAGTCAGCTCGGTATTCAGTTCCAATTCAATGCCTTTATTTTGGAGACTACCTAAATTTGTAGAGATGCTGGAGAATCCGGTCGAGGGGGGCAAAGTTAAATTGGTAATCAAATCATCGGTCGTGCGATTATAAAAGTCAAATAGGATGCTAAACCTATTGTCTAGAAACCCCAAATCAACGCCAATATCAAAGGTTTTGGATTGTTCCCATTTCAAATTGGGGTTGGCCAAGACTGTATTCTCAACAGCAGACTCGCCTAGATATCGATTACCTACGGCATAAGCCCCCTGCGCATGAAAATCAGACAGCCCGCTGATATTACCATTGACGCCGTAGCTGGCTCTCAATTTAAACTGTGAGACGATAGGTTTGACTGCTGTAAAAAAGTCCTCCTTATGCATATTCCAACCTAGAGACACCCCAGGGAAAAACCCCCATTTGTAGTTTTGTCCCAAATTAGATGCTCCGTCATATCGGGCAGTGAGTGACAAAAGATATTTTTGGGCATAATCATAGTTGGCCCTAGAGAAATACCCGACCATAGCAAAATTGCTCTCATTGCCGCCTACCGCCACCGGTGTAGAGGATGCATTCAGTGTGGGAATGAGATCTGTGGCTGCCCCTTGACCGGACGCACTTAATCCAAACACATATCTCTTAAAATAGGAAAAACCACCCATTAACTGAAAATTGTGATCAGCGATGCTTTTAGTATAATTGGCAACAAGATCGGCTTGGGTCTGTAAGGTCTTGTTGTAGGCCGAGGATGCAGGACGTGTAGTATTGAAATTACCAACTCCGTTAATATAGGAATGAATGAAAGCATAGCTATCTCCAGATATTTTGTAAAGCGAAGCTTGAGGAGAAATGGTCAATCCGGGTAAGGGCGTCCAATCTGCTGATAGTGCCAACGTAAGGTTCTCATTGGCATTTTTATTATCTCTTCTGTTTAGATAATAAGCTGGGTTCCCAGTATTTCGACCAGCTCCTGGAGCTAATTGGCCATCTTCAAATTGATACTTAGCTGTGGGCGCAAGACCCGCAGCCCTGAAGAACAACTCCGTATCGCTATAGACACTGTTATTGGTGGAATAGGTATACATCATCTTTCCGTTCACATTCAACTTGTCATCCACCTTTAAACCTGTATTCAGATTAGCGGACAGACGATCATAAAAGGTGGTGATAGCAATACCATTATTCTTCATATAGCCGACACTCGCATTAACGGTAGCTTTCTCACTCCCACCAGATATAGCTAGATGGTGATCATGAGAGATACTAGGTTGAAAAAGAACATCCTGCCAATCAGTTTCTTGATATATGATTGTCTTTGAGGGATCAATGGGATCTGGCATAGATTGCCATCCCTCGTTTAGTTTGTGCTTATTTAAATCGCTTAAATATTGTGTCGTGAATCCCGTATTATTTGTCAAATCATTACCCACACCGAAACCGGAGGGCTGACTTAGCAGATTGCTGGATCCCGGCACCTTGCGATCGGCGACTAACGCTCCAATCCGACCATAATAAATATAATCACGAGCTGAGGCCATATCATACAGTTTATTTACTTTAGATGAAGATAAGTTATACGAATAATCAATCGTCATTTTATTTGCACTCCCGTTCTTCGTGGTAATAATAACAACACCATTGGATCCTCGAGCCCCATAGATAGCGGTGGCGGCTGCGTCCTTAAGAACCTGCATCGACGCTATATCATCCGAGTTAATATCATTCATATTGGTCCGAATTATTCCATCAATAATGTATAAAGGAGACGCACCGTTGGGATTGTTGATGGATGTCCCTCCACGCACGATAACGCGAGGTGCGGCACCTGGCTGTCCTGAAGTGCTTTGCACCCTAACCCCCGAAACGGCCCCTTGGAGCGCGGATGCGGCATTGGCATAGGATACATTTTCTAACACTTTACTATCCAACTTCGAGACAGCAGTGGTAAGTGACTCTCTTGATTGAGAACCATATCCAATGACCAATACTTCATCTAAGTGTTGCTGGTTGGGTTCTAACTGTACACGCAATTCTCTTTGGTTGGCGACGGCTACTTCTAAAGGAGTGATGCCCATACTTTTAAAAAGCAATATGTCATTCATTGGGTCGGGCACATTGATGGTAAAAGTTCCATCTTTATCTGTAGATACCATCACATTCTTTCCTTTTATAGAAATCGTAACACCGGTTATTGGATTATTATCTTTATCCCTCACGGTGCCCGTCACTTGCTGCTGTGCATAGGTCATGGACATGAAAACTATGAATTGAATAACTATCGCTAGCATCCTTTTGTTCTTCACGTTCGAACAAGGACCGGCCATGCCGCTACACCAAGGTGAGAGGTATTTTTTCAAAATAATATTTATCATAATGGCTATAATTTTTTAGTGGAAAAATTTACCTTTTTATAGAATCAAATTTATCATAAATGCAGGGTCACATCTACTACTTTTATGTGCAAAAGCGATACAATATTTCAAGGTTAATGAATATCAATAACGAGGTTGGATACTCCACTGGCCGGAAAGAATCCCTGCTTTCACAACTTGAAAGGCAGGATACATCGCTACCGTTGGACAGATATGATATGGAACGATATAGAGTAGCTGCCCTACGAAAATATGGGCACTGTCTTGTTCAGGAATTTCAAACAATAGGTGTTCTTCACTTTGAGAAATGGGCTTCCAATCGGGGTAGTCAAGTACATGCAATCTGTAGACCAATTCATTTTCGGAAGCGATGGCCTTATATCCCAAATCAATACAAATGATATTTGGCGCAGGTCTAGAGATGATACGAGCGATAATCAAGGCCCCAAAATCAAAATGCTGTTCAGGCAATGTCATGTGATAACCGTAGTCCCAAAGGATAAAGGTGCCCGGGCTGCATTCAACAAAGGGATAACGGGCGTATATTGGGAAAGTATTGGAGCCACCAAACACCATTGTTAACTTGATCGCCATCCGTTCCTCCAAGCGTTTGATGTTTTTTAAAACCTTGCCAAATGTATGTTGTACAATCCGCTCTCGCTGTCCCAAATCTCTCTCACGGATATGACCATCATAACCGTGAATACCGACCAAGGTAATGTTTACGAAAGCACTTACATCTAAACCAAAGTCTTCGAGGTCTTCAATATTGATCCCTGTACGATTCATCCCTAGATTAATGTCTATGAAAACAGGGATCAAGAGATTTTTCTTGGCGGCAGCGTGATTGAGTACCGTCATCCCTTGAAGACTATCTACCGTGACTTGGAACTTTGTCTCGGGAAAACGTAGAATCAAATCCATAAAGCCAGCAACATTGGGACCTAATAATGGATA
The DNA here is from genome assembly GCA_000783305.1 of Sphingobacteriaceae bacterium DW12. Taxonomy (GTDB): domain Bacteria; phylum Bacteroidota; class Bacteroidia; order Sphingobacteriales; family Sphingobacteriaceae; genus Sphingobacterium. The sequence goes on from JROE01000004.1 coordinate 463,419, forward strand.
GGCAATCAGTAGGTCTGGAACCCCCACAGCAGCAAGTAATTCGGCTTCTTTTAGAGTGGCACATTTGAATTTAGTCACGCCCGCATTTAGATACAGCTGTACAATGGGTGCGCATTTAATAGTTTTAATATGGGGACGTAGACAGGTTGGGTTGGAGATCTGCTGCAGTGCACGACAGATATTGGTCTCCATCGAGTCGGGATAAGCCAGAATATTAGGTGTAGTTACCGATTCTGAATCGATAAGGCGATATCGATCAAGTAATTTATTCTTCATGGGGACTGAAACCTTCTATTATCTGACTGAGCCGCAGGCGAATAACCTGCTCGGCACTTTGGTCCAAATAGCTTGATCGGCAACGCCATGTTTCGTACCCACCCTTGGCGAGCTCTGCCTCCGGAGGGACATACCCCACATAATCATTGGCTAGACAAATAGTAAAATATTGTGGATAAAGCTGTTTAAGTTTCAGCCCCGTCTCACTAAAGAACTCTCCACCCAACGCTCCTATAATGGTATATCCAATCTTGAAACATTGCAACGGGAATAAGCTTACCTCTGGATAGTGCTGTAATAATAGTTGTTCTCGAGCGTATACCTTCTCCATTAAATCTGTATCTGTATAGCGAAGGGATTCATAGTCGGTGGAGCAGACTATCTTTCTTGATTGCTCTAGTATATCATTTGGAATCCTTCGTAGGGAAACGGCAACATCTTCGTAATGGGACATCAACTGGGGGTGTTCATCCCATTCCAGACCAAGCACGCTCTCACGAATGGACTCAGCAATATCTTCGCCTATCAGCTTGCTTTTTTCATGATAACCCACGGGGTAACGATTACCATCGATAAAATCCCAAATATTGATTTCGCCACTGGTACCGTTTGACATCGCAACGACCATATCATTGGTAGGGTGGAGCTTACTAACCAATTGCTTGGCGAAGACACCAAAGTAATCTGCAGAGATTGTCCCTCTTTCACAATCCCCTACGTAATGGAGACCATAGTTGGCCAATATACCCAACCATTCACCTTCAAGTGTTTGCAAAGCAATGTAGCAGACATCTGGATCAGGAACTGTAGTTCGCGATAGGATAAAGTCCTCAAGGCCGAAGGGATTTGTCTTAATCTCATCAATGGCCCCATTTACAGGATTGATAGGTGTATAAGCTGTATTCATTTTATATCTGCGACAAGTGAGGTGTTGAGGCTTAGTCACCTTACCAAAGGCTATCTTTGCAGGAACGACATGCGTCATCACTTGTGATGCTAAAGCAAGCAATTGTTTTTCGAGATAATCTCTGTAAGCGATATCCACGTGTGCCAAAAGCAAATCTGCAACTGAGCCAGCCGAGTGTGTATGCGTGCTGGAAATCATCTGCTGCTCCACGGGAATACTGGTTACAGCCGCAATTTTTTTCTTAATCGGATCTAGATATTCACGCTTCATCAAGCAGACGTCCACGACCATAATGAGCAGTATCACCTGACCTTGTTTAAACAAAAATGCTTTAGCATAGAGTGGGTCTGCAATTTTATTGGCATATCGACAGGTGAATTCACCATTGATTACTGTCCCTAACTCGGGAGTGATTTCAATTTGAGAAGTATTTGCATATAAATTCATAGTCTATTTCCAATTTCTTCGTAAAAAATTTAACCAATTCGCATGGAAGATATTATCAATATCATCTTCTTTATATCCTCTTTGCTGGAGAATCCACTCAAATTTTTGAAGATCAGCTATTGTATTTAGGTCCCAAGGCGATTGCTCCGTTCCAAATATACCATCTAAATCAGAGCCTATTCCAATAAAATTCGAATTCCCGGCCAATTGACAGATATGGTCCCAGTGGTCTACCAACTTTTCTAGCTTGATGTCCAACTGCCAGGGATCGGAAACGGCATCGATAAAACGGATATCCATTGCCCAACAATCGAGCATACCGCCAATGACTGCCCCTCGAGCGATAAGCTTACCTAGTTGCCGATCGGTCAACTGTCGTTGGTTGGGAACAAGTTGACGTACATTGTGATGACTGGCCCATACAGGCCCCTCATAACTATCCATTGCCTCCTCAAATCCCTCATCAGTCAAATGCGTGACGTCCAATATCATTCCTAGCTTACCCATTTCTTTTAGTAAAATACGGGCCTCTGGCGCTAATGGTCCAGTCATCTTAGTACCTGGTGCATATCTACCTGGTCCAAAATGAGACAACCCAACAGCTCTCAGGCCGTAATCATAGGCTTCATTAAGGTAATCGACATTGACGAAAGAATCTGCGCCCTCCAGACTAAGGATATACCCAACAGCTTTCTTGTCGTCAGATTCAATATTATTCCAATAGACAAGGTGATCTTCAAGCTCCTGAAGGTTTGTAATTTGCTTCATCTCTCCAATCTTTTCCATCTCCTGATACCAAATACGTTGGGCCTGGGTCATGGCCCAAGCCTGCTGAGGTGAGTGCCAGCCTTTTAGTGGACTTCCTAATGGAGAGACGCGAGATAACTGTGTGGCAACAACGAGACCAATATTCCCCTTTCGAAGCTCAGGAAGGCATACGGTGCCATTACCCCGATCGGGCCTATCCCCCATGTGCATTTCGCGATTTCGGATGTTATCAATAGTCTCGCTCAAATCCCGATTCCACTCTATGGCATTCATCGCCAGATCAAGGTGCGCATCAACGATAAATCTGTTCTTTTCCAGCTTCTTCATAAGTCTGATTATATTTCTCAATTAGCACTTTGATATCAATAGTAAATTCCTGCACAAGGGTACTCCACTTTTCGTAATCACCCTCAGAATAGGTATAAAAGCCTTCATTTTGCTGCATCCCCCCTTTTCCTTCTTCTACCAATTCCTCAAACCAAGTGGGCAACTCGGGATAAACGGCCAACTCAGGATTAAGCTCTTTCATGACTAGGGCATATGCCATAGTGCCCATTAAATCCATGTATAGAAAATTACCAGTAAAAGGGAGGTAATAGCCTGCATCATTCCGGCAAGCCCGATCGACGCTCTCAATACTGGCGTAGCCATTGTCTACCAAGAAAAAGGCCTCTCTGGTCATTGCAGCTATCATATACGCACGAGCACTAATGCCGTTAGAGACGACGTAAGGATCTTTATGCCAATAGTTCATCCCGATTTTCTTAAGGGTATCGATTGCTATGGGCGGATTCTTCTCGGTGACCACAATTTCCATAAATGGAGAAGCCTCTACTGGAAAAGAAAAATTCAACCCCAGGATGGGTAAATCGATATGACGCTGCAACTCATAAAGGTTTATTCCATCGATATTGACCGTCCAAAGTGTTGTCTCACAACTATATTGGGTGGCGGCTTCCAGCCACTTTACTTTCTTATCTAAGTCGTCCTCCAAGAGTACAATAATGATATCGAACGTCACCTGGACAGGGGGTATGTGCAAATCAACAAGGAGTTCAGCAGTATAATTATTTTTCTTTAGATACGCGAATAGACTAGCTGCGATAGGAGTATCACCGACAACCAATAGGGTATTGTTAATAGCTATATTCTTGTTCATACAATAGGAATCTAAATCACGTTACGTCTAAAAATATCGTCTACTACGATTAAGGCTTGCTCCACGTCGTCTTCCGTCGTGCTGGCACTGATATACCACAGTCCACGCCCGATAACCCGGATACCCTCGTCATGGAGCAAACTGATAAACCGGTTCAATTTACCTTTGTCGGTAAAAGCCATATCCCTAAATTCAGAAATGGCTGCAAGATCTGTAAAGCAGGTATGGACCATGGGGCCAGGCCCTTGGACAAGCATATTTTGACCATATAATGTGGTAAGTTCTTGCAGACCGTCTTTAAGCAAATTTCCCAACCGATAGATCCGAGGATAAATGGAGGTATCCTGATGCAATATATTGATGGTGGCCAATGCGGCTGCTACAGTTGGGTTACTGGCATTCATGGTGCCCGCATGTATCACACGACCTTCCACAATCTCATTCATCCACGGCCTTCGCCCCACTATGGCGCTAATGGGATAACCGGACCCCATTGCTTTAGCAAAAATGGAAAGATCGGGAGTGATGTCGAAATAGCCCTGTGCACCTGATATTCCCATTCTAAATCCGGTAATCACTTCATCAAAAATCAAGGCTATATCATACTGAGTCGCCAACTCACGCATCTGTTGAAGAAATCCTTCCTGAGGCATGACACAGCCATTGTTACACATAACAGGCTCGGTAATAATGGCGGCCAATTCGTGATGATGCTGAGCAATGGTCTGTTTTAGAAGATCTGCATCATTCCATGGAATAATGATGAACTCATCTTTACTATTATGGGACAACCCGTCACTCCATGGATAAACATGTGGTCGATCCCGCTCCCCCAACGTCTCCCCAATGGGTGAGCTTAGACCATAGGCCACATTATCCAACCACCCATGGTAATGACCTTCAAATCGTAAAAACCTATTTTTCTTAGTTTTTGAACGAGCTACCCTTAGCGCAGTTTGGATCGCTTCGGATCCGTCCAGACAAAACCGCATCAACTCAGCAGAAGGAATAATCTTGTTCAGCTTCTCTGCAAGCTCTATTTCTTGAAGATGCTGTCCAGCATACAATTGCCCAATCCGGGTGTATGATTCTACCTGTTCCAATACTTGTGGATGAGAATGTCCTAATATCAACGGTCCTTGGCTCAAAGTAAAATCGATGTATTCATTCCCGTCGACATCGTATATCCGACTCCCTGCAGCGTGTGAATAGAATAGGGCGTGTGGATGATTGTATTTTCGGAATTCGGAGGAGACACCCGACGCCAATACCTTGCTTGCCCTCTCTAATAATTCTTTTGATCTTGAATATTTATTGTGCTCCATTACCCTCATAGATTTATGTTTTTCAATTTGTTTCTATATCGCTCCGCTAGACTATAGATTTCCTTGTTGAATGATACCAAGCGGTGTTCAAGTTTTTTGGCAGATTCGTCAGTATGTGGATAAAGCCCCTTTAAATTATGGATACCACGTCCTTGGATAGCGGCAATATGTTTCATCTGCTGGGGGACACTTGGGCTATTGGACAGTTTCGGAAAGATATGGGCATAGCTTTTTCTATAATGATCTAATCCGATATAATCCATACGTTTAAAGATTCCCATTAATGTAATCCAAGAACCGATATCATATTGGAAGCATTTGTCCAAGCCTGACATGGAAACATACTCTTCATTAATAAGTTCAAACCCCTGCCTATATACCGCATACATTAAGCGATTGGTTATAAACCCGCGGATATCTTTATACAATAAGGTGGGTTCTTTTTCCCATTTTTCAGCTTCTTGCGATACCCCTTCCGCAAGAGCCAAGTCTGTCGACTCCCCACAAGTAATTTCTAGAAAACGGGTAGCAAAAGCGGGTTCTGCCCAATGTATGCCCATAAAACGTTCAGGGTGTTGCAAAAATTTTTGTAATTGACTAATCGGTATAGCTGAGGTATTGGTAGCAATGATGGCTGTTTTCTCAACAACTTCCTCTATCCGATTATATACTTGCTTTTTAATATCGAAGACTTCGATTACACACTCCACAACCAATTGACTGTACTTTAAATCTGCGTAATCGTCCGAAATCAGCAATCTGCTTTCGTAGTATTCGATATCCTGGTGCAATAATCCCATCTCTTGGCATAAATGGAGCTGCTCTCGGATGCGCAGTTGTCCTGTTGTCGCTTCATCAGGAATTGGTGCCACCCCGACTACATCATATCCAGCCCGCAGAAAGGATACGATGATGCTGCATCCCATTAACCCTAATCCAACTACTGCAATTTGCTTCATTACTAGTTGACCCATTATATCCTATTTAAGTTTAGCGATGCAGTCTATTTCGACCTTTATTCCTTCTGCCAAAACAGACTGAACAGTGGTGCGAGCAGGGCGTATGTCCGTAAAATAAGAACTATAAACGGTGTTAAAGGCATCAAAATCTTCAATATTAGCGAGATGGACAGTACTTTTCACAACGTCGGCCATAGTGCCACCCGCCACTTCAACAATTGCCTTAATATTATCCAAGGTCCGGCGCGTTTCTTCTTCAATGGTGCCTAAAATAAAGACTGATTTTTTAAAATCTACGGCCGCTTGTCCACTGACGAACAGCAGTCCATCGAGACGGACAGCGTCTGAATAGGCTCCAGTGATAAAGTTTGGATTGCGATCTGGATGCACGATTTTTTCCTTTTTCATAAACTCTTCAATTAGTTAATCAAAACTAATATTCCGAAGTGCCTTAAGCCTATGTATTTGTTTACATTGTTGATACTATTTTTCAGGTTTGTACAAGCTTCTGGAGAGGGCCTCCATACTTATCAGCATAATTTAATAGTTGCTTATCTCACGAAGAGGGCAAGAGGGCAATGCAACTGTCTCTCTTCCTAAATTTGCGTTTTTTAGCATAGTTTTTGCTATTTTTACAGCATGAGCAACAATGACATTATGAAAAAGCTCCGTGTGGCTTTAAAATTCACTGACGACGATATTATAAAAGTATTAGCCCTAGTGGATTTCAGAGTGACAAAAACTGAATTGGGTGCGATATTCCGCAACGAAGATCATCCCAACTTTAAACCTTGTGGCGACCAATTACTCCGAAATTTCCTTAATGGATTAATTATATACAATCGTGGTCCCCGTCCCCCTCGTCAATCCTAAATTCAGGGCAAAAGCTTATTTTTCCTTTCCTATATTCGGTATCTAAGCAGGCATGATTGACAAAAAAGTTTGCCCCTGGGAAAAATCTTTGACCACTCTGTAATACAGTGGGAGTGGTACTACTTAACCCGCATATTGTTGAATTTCGGCGGTAAGAATGACTGTCTGGACTCGATATAAAAAAGTTAAAACCCCTCGGAGGTTCCAAAGCGGCTGTTTACAAACCCTATTGACGCTTGCTAGGCTTTACTTCACAGGCCTCTCAACACACTGTGAACACAAAAGCAACAATCCTAGACTTTTTCAATTGAGGGAATTGAGTCAAAGGTCGTCAGTGCCTATATCTTGGCGACACTAACGACCTTCGCTAATACATTTTTACTCTTAGTCTGTGTCAATAGTTAACACCGGAGCATAGTTGTAATAATTCCCGGTATTAATTGTACGAGCAGCACCTCTAATATAATAGGTGGTCTTAGGTTTCAAGTTGTTCAACTCATACTCATAATCTGTTGTAACGATAACACTATTATCGACAGACTCTGTATTGGTCAACTCCCGGATAGTGAAAAAATTAATATCCAATGAACTGGTGGTACCCGCGACGAGGCCAACACGTGCTATCTTTTGTGCCATATTTTTAGGCCCGAGAGACACCTTTACTTTAATCTTTGCAGAGGTAGGGGTCTTGGAAATGACCTCAGTCGCTACATATAAGTAAGGTCGAACGATGATATCTTGTTGTGCCACATGATTAATGGCCACCACAACCGTATCGTCATAGAAAAATGGACCGTCTGCAACCACTCTATAATGGCCATCAAACAACATTTTATTCTCAAATGTACCGTCGGATTTGAAATAGGAAGTAATTGCCGCCGCATTTGCAACAATATCTGTTTGAAATAATCTCAATATGCCTCCATTGACTGTCTGTTGTGGTACAAGCTCGCCATTGGGTTGATCTACTACACGCCCCATAATGGCCGAAGATGGCCCCTTGTAATTGTCCTTCTCACAGGATACAACGCCCCATATCAAGAGCGGGTATATAATTATTGTGCTTAATTTTATATTTTTTCTCATCTATTTATTCTTTTGTAATTATCGCTGAAAGCTAAAGTAATGAAAACTAGTACAGGGGATTCTGGATGTATGGAATTGTCCCCTGTGGAACGGGTTCATAGTACAGTTTCTCTGGAAAGCTGCGCGCTGCTTTTGGTGCATTAACTTTTTCAAAAATATACTTCATCTCGCTCGGTTGCTTACCATCCTCCCATACCAACCAAGGATAGAGTCCATGAAATTGAGTATTATTTAAAACACTAGTCGCCGTTCTCCATCTCCTTAAATCCCAAAAGCGATGATTTTCGAAAGCAAGCTCTACCTTTCGTTCGCTACGAATCTGTTCCAAAGTAATAGAACCTCTCGACAAAATACCCGCACGATTTCTTATTTCATTGATACATTTCAATGCGTCCGCTGTCATCCCGAGTTCAAACGCGGCTTCAGCGTGATTGAGCAGGATTTCCCCGTATCTAAATACAATATAGGGAGTAACCGACTCATCATAATTGACCCGCTTAGTGGGATCCATTGACTTTTTAACGTAAAAACCGGTTTTAGTAGGATCGGCCCCGGTCAACGGCCCATCTTTACCGACAATCTTAAAATTTGATGCTCCATCGGGATATCCAATATTAAGATTTTCAACGGTTATCTTCTCTCCATTCCGAATTATACCTCTACGTATCTCGAGTATACCTCCCTGCCAGGGCGAAAAGGGCAACATAATAGTGGCGAATAGTCTGGGATCTTTTCCTTTGAAGACATCGTAGGGATTATCAAATAAAATCGGATTGCCTTTTTGATCCTGGAGTCTTAACTCTCCGCGACTACCATCGATATACTCATATTCTTCAACCAAATCCAAAGTAGGATTGGTAACACATCCATAATCCGACTTGAAACTCTGAGGAGCATTAAAAAAATCATAACTATGTCCCACTTCGGGTGTTTTATAGACCTTATTGAATATTACTTCGGTATTATTCTCTTTGAGAAATAGGTTTTGGAAGTTAAGCGCTTTATCTACGTCACCATTATACAAAGCATATTTCTGAGCAGTAATGATTTCTTGGGAGGCATCCAGTGAAGATTGCCAATAGGCTTCGGCCCTACTCGGTGAGATACCTACCAAACCATCTAGTTGTACTTGTCCATACTTTGCGATAGAAGCGGCATAAAGCATGGCTCTACTTTTCAACGCAAGAGCTGTATATCGATCTACGCGATTTTTGTCTGTACTACCTTTGTTGGTGGGTAGGTCGACTTTACACTCAGTGAGCTCCTTTTCGATAAATGCATAGATTTCATCCTCTTTACTCCTCGGAACAAACAGCCCCGCCATGTCGTCTCCGAAGGCGTATTGCTGGGTTTTGACGACCAGTGGTACTCCGCCGTAGCGTTTTACTAATTGAAAGTAATGAAATGCGCGAATATAACGAGCTTCTGCTAAGAAACGAGATTTCAGATTGTCAGTTACGGATGCCGACGAAATCTTTTCGATAAAACTGTTTACCCGTCTAATCTTGGCATAATCCCATGAGCCAAACCAATTTCCTAGTACAGCACCATTAATAAGCCCTGACTCCCATACGTAAGATCGAACCGCTTCATCGGTCACAGTAGACAAATAACCCGCCTGCTCAGCGACCTCATAGCTAAAGTCTTCGAGTAACATATCGTTATAGAACTTAACCATAAGCGCTTCTATTCCACTTTCCGAACCGTGCGCATCGTCTTCTACAATCAAATCCCGAGGCCGCCTCTCCAAAAAATCTTTGGAGCAGGAACTTAAAATTGCCAAGAAAATAAAGAGTATGATATAGTTTAATATGAATTTCATTTTGATTACTTTTTAATATTTTAGAATCCTACATTGACCCCAGCTGTCCAGATACGAGGCTGTGGGTAATAATTGCCTCTACCTGATTCAGCTTCTGGGTCTATATATTTTATTTTGTCAAATGTCAACACATTTTGACCAGATATATAAACACGAAGATTTCGAATTTTCAACTTATTAATCATTTCTTTATCTAGTGAATACCCCAGCTCAAAGTTTTTGATTCTCAGATATGTTGCATCTTTTAGCCAAAAAGATGACTGCCGAACGTTATTGTTTGATCCAGAGCCAATGATTGAAGGATATTTCCCGGCTATCCACTCGCTATCTGGATCAAATTGATCAGCGCGATGCCAACGATCCATAAATAAAGTATATGCTGACGAATTACTAACAAGGGGGTTCTGAAGTTCCTGTGTAAAATAAGCATTGAACTTACTGGCTCCTTGCATCAACAATGAAAGGTCGAAGTTTTTAAATTCAACAGACAGGTTCAACCCATAGAATAATTCAGGGGTATTATTACGACCTATTATCTGCTGGTCTGCATCCGTAATGATACCATCTCCATTTAAATCTTTATACCGGATATCTCCCGGCAGGATTGTCTTATTCGCTTGATTATCATGAATTGGCGCCGTATTAATCTCCTCCTGATTTTGAAATTGTCCTTCAGCAACGTACCCCCAGAAAAGATTTTTCCATCTATCGGTAGTATTGTTTTTCCAGTTGGCCACAAAATTAGTAGATGGACCTCGTTCTACATAACCGTACTTGGCCCGTGTCCAACTCAGGTTGGGTGAGATGCTGTAACCAAGCTGTCCAACTTTGTTCCGATGCTTTAATACAATCTCAAAGCCCCTATGATTATCCGAATTGAGATTCTCCTGTGGTAACGAAGCTCCAAAAGTATTGGGTAGAGTCTGGAGGCGCCGTGCAAGTAACCCTGTCCTTTTTCTATAGAAAATGTCTACTTCGGCTTCCAATAACCCTTTCCATAACGCCACTTCTAGTCCTAAGTTAGAGGTCTGAGAAGTATACCATGTCAAGTTATAATTTGGTAACCCCCGATCATTGAGACCAGGTATAGGGGCCGAACCCAAGATATAGTTTCCATCAGGATAACTAAATCCCATCATATATTGAAAGGCGGCTATATCTTCGTCATCTCCTACTTTACCATGCGACAATCTAATCTTTAACAAATCTATTGCAGATACGTCTTTTAGGAAATTTTCTTCATTGATTTTCCAACCTACTGAGGCATTCGGAAAAAAACCATATTTTGAACCCGACATAACTTTGTACGTTCCATCGTAACGAAAAGCAAGTTCAGCCAAATACTTGTTATTAAAGTCATAATTCAATTTACCTACATAGCCCAGTCTGGCACTTTCACTCGAAGAACCATTATTCCGTTGATTTTCGCCTACCCCACCAAACAATTCATCCACACCATCGATCAAGTATTGCCTATATGCTGATAATAAATTGGTATTACCCTCCTGTGCCTCGAATAGGAAAAGTCCACTAAAATTGTGCTTGTCAGCAAATCGGTGTTTATAGTTAAGCGACAATTGAAATACAGTATTCACGATATCTTCGTTACTTACTGATAAGTTACTTGGCGTGTTACCTGTGAAGCCTACATTATAAATATCCTTTTCTGCATCATATTTATAGAGGTTATACTTACGACTATATATCTTCTGGTTTTTGACCTGTGTATTGTAAGCATAGGATGCTTTGGCATACAATCCTTCAACCTTGGGGATGTCGTATGTTAAGGATAAGATTGCATTGAATTCTTTTTCTTTTCTCTTGTCGTAGCCCGTTTTATCTCTGTCCGTCAATACCAATGGGTTGTAAGCGGGAAGATTATTTATTCCTAGATACTCCGGATTATCATTAGCATAAAACGCAAATGTCGGAAATGTTTTTGCAAAACCGTTCATCAATGTAGCCACGGATGTACTTGGATTCTCGACATTACCTAGGCGTCCCATTAAATTCAATTCAACAGTAAGACCATTGGCTATTTTGGCCTCTATATTACCCCGCACGTTATACCTATTATAATCCGTCGCACCACTCTTCCAGAATCCTTCTTGATTAACTACGCCTAGATTCATAAAGTATTTGACATCTTCTGTTCCACCAGAAACGTTTAAATTATGATACGACTGTGGACTATTTTTCTTGATAACTCCATTAAACCAATCGTATGACTTCAATGTTCCATTTTTGTATTCTTCTATTTGCTTTGCTGTATAAGGCAAGCTTAATGTAGAATTGCGGCCAGCAATATGCCACATATTCATGGCGGACTCATTAGACAATTCGGCAAACTGAGCAGCGTTAACCAAATCAGGATACTTGTTAATCCTCTGAAAACCAAAATAATTCGAATAATTGATGTTTGGCCTACCTATTTTCCCTCTTTTAGTCGTAACCAAGATTACACCATTGGCTGCCCGTACTCCATATACAGAGGCAGATGCATCTTTAATAATGGAAACTGATTCAATCTCATTAGGATCCAAATTACTCATAGAGCTAGGCATGCCATCCACTATTATAAGAGCGTTTCCAAATCCTCGGATATCTATCTGACTGGCATCCGATCCGGGCTGACCACTACGTTGTACGGCGCGTAATCCAGGAAGACGACCCGCAAGTGAGTTGGTGACATTGGCTACCGGGGACTTTACAAGATCTTCGCCTTTAACCTGTGCAACGGAACCCGTTACAGTTGCTTTCTTCTGTGTACCGTACCCAACGACCACGACTTCTTCCAAACTACCCATAGCCACCTCCATAGCGACACTGATATTGTCCTTAGTCCCCACAGCTATCTGCTGGGATTTGTAACCTATAAAACTAAACAGTAAAAAATCATTGCTTCCCGAAACATTGATTTCATAATATCCGTTCTCATCAGAGGTTGTGGATAGCGAGGGGTTAAGTTTAGATGCGATAGTAACCCCTACAATAGGTGCTCCACCCAATTCTGTGACCGTCCCTCTGACTTTTCGGAGTTGATGTTCTGGCTTAGATGTAGCATTTATATGATTTTGATAAATAATTACCCTGTTATCCTTTTCGTAGAATGTCAAACCCGTATTCTCCAAGACTTCGATAAGTAATTTTTCGGCACTTCCTGAATAATTTTTCCTCGACTTGACAAGCATTTGCTTGTTTACACTGGAAGAGGAATAGAAAAAATTAAACCGTGTCTGCTTTTGCAACTGGCTCAACACCTCCTTTAAAGATGAATTTCCAGTCATTACGAGGTTCACTTTGGTTTCGTCCAATGTTTGTCCTGAGGACTTAGTGGATGCCAAAAGATTAATACTCAACAGGAAAAGAGATAAACATAAACCTGATCTCATGAGAAACAGAAAGTTAATTTTAAAAAATACCTGCCTGTAGGACAACAGGTGTTCCTTGAAAAAAAATCGAGTTTTTTTCATTATATTGTGATGTTTAAAAAATGATTCGTGAAATTTTTTATCCGTTACTCCCGATTGTTACCAGCTTTCGGGAGTATTAGTCGCTCCCCTTGGAAGCGGCTTTTTTTGTCTTTATATTATGGGTATAGTTTAATCATCGTTTATTGTTTAGGTTAATTTTAGATTTTTGTGGGACACCCCTTGCCGCTTAAAATTATTTTCTTCTCTTTCCACTTATATGAAGCACCAGTTGTTCGGGTCAAGATGTCCATCACATTTTCCAACGATTCGGTTCCATCGAAAAGGCCTGTCATTAGGCAGTTCTTTAAACTCTCGTTTTCAAATACCATTTCGACATCATATCGTCTATTTAAGCTTCTAACTAATTTTTCAAAAGGCACATCTATAAATTGCATATCATCGTTCACCCAAGATATCAACTCACTTGTTTCCACATATTTGGGAGCAGACACCACTTGATTTCCTCTATATTCCAGTTGTTGATTGGGCACTAACACAGCCAGCTTTTTATCCGCCTTATTGCGTACGTCGACCTTACCAGTACTTACCGATACGATTACATCTTTGTCTGTCTGGGCGGAAATATTGAATGATGTACCCAAGACATGTGTTGTGATATCTCCAGCGTGTACTACAAATGGTTTTCTCTTATTCTTGACTACGTCAAAAAAAGCTTCGCCTCGTAGAAAAACCACTCGTTCCCTTTCTGTGTATCGATATTCTATCTGTGCACCGGACCGCAATATCACCTTGCTACTATCAGGCAGTAATACGTATCGATTTTCGACCTGTTCAGTTGAGGCAAGTACAATATCAGATATCTCGTTGTTGTCAACACGTATGAAATAGCTTAAAAATGCACCTATCAATAGCAGACAGGCGGCAGCGACTGCAATTCTAAAGATTTTCACCTTGCGAATAGATTGGCTTTCTTTATTATCTAAAAGAATGTGGGCATTGAGCTTTGCAAATAACCGCTTCTCTATCATCAGCTCTTCATCTGGATCAGTCAGTTGCCAATCGACATCTCGGTTATTTTTGGTCCGATACCATAGGTTCAGTTCCGCCTTTTCTTCCGATGTAGCGTCTCCCGACAAAAAGCGTTCAATAAGTGTATGTAGTCTGTTAGATTCCATGGCTATACTAGCGGTTATACTATATAGTCATATAAAAAGATGATTTACCCTTAGTCTTTTTGTAGAAAAATTAAAAAAACTTGGGATTAGTAGTACAGAAGAAGAAAAATGACAATCGGGATTGTTATCCCAATGGCTTTTAGGGATCGCCTTATTCTATGTAGAGCTTTTGTTAAATGAGCCTCTACGGTCTTTTCTGCAATATCGAGGGAAGTAGCAATTTCCGGAATGGTCTTACCCTCTTCTCGGCTATAGGTAAAGACCAAGCGACAGCGGTCGGGTAGCTCTTCGACAATCCCCTTGATATATTGACTTAAGAAATGTGCATAAATTTTGTCCTCTCCATAGTCAGGAGATTGATGATTTAAAATAAACAGATTCCCAACCTCTTCCTTCCTCTTTCTTCTACGGATCATGGTGAAAACAGAATATTTTACTGCAGTTGCAAGATAATTGGATAAAGATGTGATAGCAACTTCGTTTCTTCTATCCCATAATTTAATAAAAACCATTTGTACAACCTCTTCTGCATCATCTTTATCACCGAGATGGTTGTAAGCAATGGCAAGTAGCTTTTTCCAATATCGTCTATAGATTTCGGTAATGGAGTACACATCACTCTCTTTAAGTTGAGCGACAAGCTGTTCATCTTTTAGACTTTTCAATTCCATCTTTAACTTATTATCATGACCTAGCCCTTGCCACATCAATATGCACAAAATTTGTATAGTAGTCTATTTTGGTTTAATTTTTTGTATCACCGAAATGATTCAAAGTCATCATTAATCTTGAGTATAATTAAAACAGGTTGAAAATGTCTATCGAGCTTTCGAAGCCTTCAATTACTCAAAAGACCATATATTGACTAAAACAAATATAGGGTAAATTATCTACACTTACTCATGCGGACTCTTTCTGGGATTTGCTTAAATTGACCTTTGCTATTCTTCTTATTTAATCGACTTTTAGATAGATATCATTCGAAAGGATGCTACATTCAGTAATCACTCTTGAGGTTCTCGAAGAAATTGTACAACCAAGCTAAGTTAGTAAATTGGTCTCTGCTATAACTGCGTGTGAACGTCAAAGAACCGTAGACAAGGAGGGGTAATATAAATACCAAAGAATGAAGCACTTTTGATTCGCAATCATAGCGGAAAGAACAATCTTTATTTACCATTTCTTCTTTCTTTCAATAAACAAGTTGAAAAGGAATAAGCAGACGGAATTACTTTTTCAATACACCAATATGCGTATAGGTATTGATGAACAAACCTGTAGGTGTTGCTTTAGAGTCTACAAAGGCAAGCTCACGAGCACCAATACTGTCTGCCAACAATCGTTTGCCTTGCCCCAGCAAAACAGGATAGGTAATCAATACGACCTCATCGGCAAGTCCAGAATCTAGCAATACGGAGGTCAATGTAGAGCTTCCTGCAACAATCAGATCTGGTCCTTCTGTTGACTTGAGATTGTGAACTGCTGCTACCACATCGTCACCTAGGCTATTGACAGGACCCCATTCCAAACTATCTGGCCTATGGGTTACAATATATTTTGTTGCTGCATTAATCGCATTTGCCATTGGAGAATCTCCCGCTTTCGGCCAAAAGCTACTGAATATATCATAAGTACGACGCCCAAGTAATAAATCAAAATTTGGTCCGTATGCCTGGAAGAGGAGTGCCGCACCAGCGGAGCTTCTATACGCGGTAGTCCATGCACCATATGTGTAATCACCATCGTGTTCGATTACGCCATCAAGTGAAATATGTTCAAAAATTCTAATCTTTCTCATTTTCTTTTAATTTGGTTAATGAATAACCAAATTAAAAGAAAATGAGAACCCCAAGTGAGGTGCGTTTGCGTCAATATAAGGGGGGATTTTTATCCGCTATCAATATGAACGACGAATTTTTCAAACAGCTGTTTGTGACTAATCTTCAAACAAAAAGGAAGATGCGTTCTTCTTTTTGAAAGTTTACATTCGAAAACGATTTCGAATGTAAACCTTCTTCATTTTAATCCTATATCCTATCTTTAATGACTCAACAGGACAAGGACCTCGTTTAGGACTCTTTAGTTAAGCAATCTTAATTATGAACTACATCACAAAAAATCTCTTTATCATTTTAGCTATTTTGACCTGTCAGAATACTTTCGCTCAAGACAATAGTTATAGTGGTTTGGACCGAACGTTTATTTCGACCCAACTAAGAAAATCTGCTGATCAGATAAAAGTATTGGCTTCGTTGACCCCTGATGATAAATTTCCGCAAACATTTGTTAATGGGAAATCTGTCTTTTCGAATAGTTCTTGGTGGTGCTCGGGCTTCTATCCCGGTACATTACTTTTACTTTCAGAAGGGAATAACAACGATAAAGAGCTTTTAAAGCTAGCAACAGACAAATTGAAATTCTTAGAAAAGGAACAATTCAATAAGGGCACACACGACCTTGGTTTTATGCTATTTTGCAGCTTTGGAAATGCCTTAAGATTGACGGGTGACAGCAGTTACTATAATCCCATATTAATCAATGGGGCAGAGTCACTCTCAAGCCGTTATAGTCCAAATACGGAAACTATTCGTTCTTGGGATCATGGTAAATGGAAATATCCGGTCATCATCGACAATATGATGAATTTGGAATTCTTAACCCAATTAACAAAGATTACGGGTGAGAAAAAGTATAGAGAAATAGCAATCAAGCATGCGAATAAAACACTAAAGAATCACTTTAGAAAAGATTACAGCTCTTATCATGTCATTGATTATGAGCCGAACACAGGGGTGGCCATCGCCAAACAAACCCATCAGGGCGCATTTGACGAATCTGCTTGGGCTAGAGGCCAAGCATGGGCATTGTATGGATATACAATGATGTACAGAGAGACTGGAGAGAAAGTATATTTAAAACAAGCGGAAAGAATTGCAAAATATATCTTGAATCATCCCAATTTACCAAAAGACCTTATTCCATACTGGGATTTTGACAAAGATAAATTACCGAAAGAAAGTAAAGCTTATTCTAAGAAAGATTTACGAGATGCTTCTGCTGCCGCTTTGTATGCTTCGGCATTGATCGAGTTATCTCAGTTTTCGAGAGGTAAAGACGCCCACAATTACCTTTCAAAAGCGGCTTCTATTTTGAAGACACTTTCCTCTAGTGAGTATTTTGCAAACCTAGGTGATAATGGCGGTTTCCTTCTGAAACACAGTGTAGGTGCATTGCCTCTTAATTCCGAGATCGATGTTCCACTTTCCTATGCAGATTATTATTATGTAGAGGCGCTACTACGGTATGAGAAATTGCTATAAAGACCGAAAGCAAAGATAGAACCTAGTACAAAAGGTATCACCTGCTTCCTGTGGCTGGAAAATGAGATTAATCCTTAAAAACACGACCTAGTAAAGAAGGGTACTTTACTAGGTCGTATTGATATAGAACTTATGCTAATTGGCATAAAACTTTAATTTTTAAATAGGACTGAGGAGCGGCGGGTTCATTCCTCTAGGTGTAAACCGAACTCACGTTTATTTAATATATGCCGAAAATATTTATTTTTCAACTCGCTAAAAAACTTAAAAAATAACAGTTTTACAATCTGACATAGGCTGCCAATTGTACTATATTAGTCAGCGTATTGTTATTTCTACCGAGAACGTACTGATTCATGTATCCTACTTCCATATCAAATACAGGTTTAACGCGCCATCCTAATGCGACGTACGCCCTATTTTGGTCGAAGAAACGGCCACTCGGCGCATTCTGGACGTTCACAAAAATCTCATTCTGCAAGGCTATAAACGCCCCATCAGTAAATGTGCGGGTCTCTGATAGAGGAAATATAGATCTTGCAAAATATCGTAGTCGCTGCGCAAAGTCATAACCATCGTTAACAAGCGCATCCTGACTAATAGTTGGTTGGCCGATGAAACGTTGCTCTAGTCTAAAACGATGTTGTAAAGTAACAGGCCGATTGAAAAGAGCAAACTGTTGATTAATTATAAATTGTTCCCACATCCTATGCTCAGGCATCCAACCACTAATATCTACCAGCTTTCTCTGATTGCCTATATAAGCATAGCCGATAGTGGCAATCATATTATTTTTTAAATGATAATTGATTCCGGGACGTATTATAAAAGATTGCATGTCTTTCCATTTATCGGAACTTCTTACTTGTCCATCAAAATGAACACTAAATTTGCTATCCAACTTATATGTAAAGAATGTGGCGCCCCACCCTGTAAAAGTATTTTGTGTCTGAGCATCTACAGCTGTATTACATAAAAAGAGAAGAATACTAAATAAAACAAAGGGCGGTGACCTAAAAAACATGTTTTTAAAAGTTAAAAATGAAACAGTTATTTTTAATCATTCAAGCCTCTTTAAATACTTGTTTAGGTAGAAAGGCAGGCTAAATATTGTCCAAGATACTGAATTTAAACATCTTGAAGCAGAAAAAAATCATTTAGA
Source organism: Sphingobacteriaceae bacterium DW12 (assembly GCA_000783305.1). GTDB lineage: Bacteria > Bacteroidota > Bacteroidia > Sphingobacteriales > Sphingobacteriaceae > Sphingobacterium. Next base: position 482,132 of record JROE01000004.1, read on the forward strand.
ACACCTCCATATCACTCAATCAGTACGCTGTGCCACTCTTGAAATAGCCCAGGGTACAAGTCGGGTATCCTAGAAGTGTAATAGCCTTAAAGACTCGGGCTACAATTGGTTAGATATACGTAGATGGAAATTTGCCTACGTCTCACGAGGCTGATAGGCATCCAAATCAAAATAAAAAATAGCACCCTCTCCCTGCTCGCTTTGGACCTCAATAAGACTATTATGATGTCGGAGAATCTCCGACACAAGAAAAAGGCCAATTCCAAATCCTGAAATATTTTTTATCTCGTTACTATCTACCCTAGAGAAACGCCTGAACAATTTTTTTTGATCCTTGGCGCTAATTCCCATACCCTCATCCCGCACATAAATTTTAATCTTCCCATGTACATTTTCACAACCAATCTCTACTACTCCTCCAGCGGGAGAATATTTAATAGCATTACTGACTAAATTGGTAATCACTTGTCCTATTTTGTCTCGATCAGCATAGACGTTCATAGATGGATCGCAGACAAGTTTAACCTCATGTTTTGCGCTCAATTGACGGGCATCCTCAGTAATTTCTTCGACCAACGGAAAAATCTCGAACAGTTCTTTGCTGACGCTAATCTCTCCCTCCTCAATCTTGGCTAGATTTAGAAAGTCGCTAATCATAGACATCATTTTTTTTGCATGGACCACAATTTTGGGAGCCATCTGTATCCCAATACCATCGCTAATTTTTTTCGAATTTTTAATGATTAACTGTGCATACAATAAGATGGAAGTCAATGGCGTCCGTAGCTCGTGACTTACCATCGTAACAAAGTCATTCTTTCGCTGTTCCTCTTGTTTCTTTTCTGAGATATCTCGAGCAATTTTAGAGATACCGATAATGTTCCCTTCATCATCTCTAATGGGAGATATCGTCAGGGAAAGATCCAGCAGGTGGCCATCTTTTGTACGTCGCTTAGTTTCAAAATGTTCTACACTTTCTCCATTCTTTAACCTCGTGATGATAAAATCCTCCTCTTCATACCGATCGTCTGGTATAATTTTCAAAATCGACTTCCCAACCATTTCTTCAGCAGAATATCCAAATATTCGCTCGGCAGCATCATTCCAACTAATGATATAACCGTCTAAAGTCTTACCAATAATTGCATCATGGGTTGATTTTACAATGGCGGCCAATTGCGCGCTCTTGGCCTCTGCTAGCTTGACATCTGTAACATCCAATATTGATCCAATCGCTCGTTGTGGTCTTCCCGCACGACTATAATATACAGTACCTTGCATTTGTACCCAATTAAAGCGAGCACCATTAGGGCTTCGGAGGCGACAAATCAAATCCAAACTTCCTTTAGAGCTCACCGTCTTTAACTTTTCAACGATTTGCTGCACATGCCGTCGATCATCAGGGTGCACACGTAGGAGTGCATTGTCAATAGTGAAAAGTTCATCCGAACGAAGCCGCAGTATATGCCTACATTCCTTGGATAAATAGATTGTCGCAGTCTGAATATTCCAGTCCCATGTACCTAATTTTGTCGCTTTTATTGCTAGTCGTAGGCGTTCCTCACTCCGTTCCAATAAATGCACGAGATGATCTCTTCTTTTTCCTTCCTCGACTATTGCTGTAACGTCCGTAGTGAAGCACCTCGAATGTATAAATTTACCATCGGCCATCAAGGCGTTTGAACTGATGGATACATGTATGATGGATCCGTCTCTAGACCTAAGTCTAGCAGGATAATTACGCAAGGTTTCATTATTGCGCAATAGCTTAAGGATATTAGCGATAACATCGGAATCCACATGAAAATTACTGATAGGCAGACCGATATATTCCTCTATTTCATAACCAAGCATATCAAGCTCGGCTTGATTGGCCCAGGTGATAATACCATCTTCATCGACCCAGTGAAGAGGTATCGATGCATTTTCGATAAAATCGGTCAGTTCCTCGACCCTAGTTTTGAGCGCGGTATTCTCCTGCTGTACGCGAGAGAGTTGTTCGCCAAAGCTTTCATTTTTTTTCATAGAGGTAGCAAAAGAGGCTTGCATCGTTTTTTGAAACGGATTTATAAAGATACTAAATATATGACTGTTTTATATGTTTGTCACACCGTACTCATACGGTAAAAGTAAAAATTGCCCATTTCGCTATACCTTTCACCTCATTCAGTCATTCACTAGCTACGATTACCCCTATACACATATAATTTTCTCTAGACTTCGGTCGGGCCTAATTTTCACTATATTATACCATAGATAGCTATCGCGAAAGAGTAAAAATCAGTATAATTAAGTTGATTTGCTAAAGCTTACTTAATAAAAAAAATTACTATATTAGCATCAATAAACCAAAAAAATTACAAAACAAATTTAGAATGAGTCCCGCATGTTCTAACTATGTGAGGAATCGCTATTATATACTTATGAAACGTAGGAATTTTATTGAACTCCTGACATTCACTGGGAGTGCGGTGCTGATAGCACCCTTGAGCACAACGGGTAAAACCCAATCAAAAGTACAGATTGACAAAGATAAAATCCTCGAAAAGCTAAATGCTGATGTGGCAATAATTGGAGGAGGGCTCGGTGGCGTAGCTACCGCCATGGCGGCTCTACGTAATGGGCTTACAGTAGTGTTGACAGAGGAAACCGACTGGCTGGGCGGACAGCTAACATCTCAAGGTGTACCACCAGATGAACACCAATGGATTGAGAAATATGGAGCTTCCCAGCTATATCGAGATTTCAGAGATGGGATCCGAGATTATTACCGAAGGAACTACCCGTTGACGACAGAGGCCAAGAACGACCCCCTCCTAAACCCGGGAAGTGGCATGGTATCCAGACTCTGTCATGAACCTAAAGTCGCCTTGTCCGTAATAGAGGAAATGATTGCGCCCTATATCTCCAATGGAAAGTTGGTCGTCTTATTGAACCACATACCTATACAGGCCGACACAAAAGGAAACCAAGTGAGAGTAGTCGCTGTAAAAAGCAATAAAAACGGAAAGTATAAGAATATAACGGCCCATTATTTCGTAGATGCAACAGAACTAGGGGACCTATTACCATTAACAGGAACAGAATTTATCACTGGTACAGAAGCTAAATCTACCCATCAGGAGCTACATGCCCCCAAAGTGGGAGACGTTAATAACAATCAAGCTTTTACAATGTGCTTCGCGATAGACCACGTCCCTGGCGAAGACCACACCATCCCCAAGCCGAAAGACTACGACTTCTGGGCAAATCATACTCCGGACTTAAAGCCAGCTTGGTCTGGAAGGATTTTGAGTCTGCAATACTCAGATCCTAGAACATTGAAACCAAAAAACTTAGGGTTTGATCCCAATGGAGTTCCTACGGGCGAAACATTAAACCTCTGGAACTATAGAAAGATTGTCAATAGGGCTCTTTTTTCAGAAGGTTTCTATGATGGAGATATTACTATAGTAAACTGGCCGCAAAACGATTATATGCTCGGAAATATAGTAGGTGCTAATCAAAAAGATTTCGCTAAATATGTCGAACACGCAAAACAGCTAAGCCTATCGCTATTGTATTGGTTACAAACGGAAGCGCCACGTCCTGATGGAAGAAGGGGTTGGCCCAGTATTAGATTGAGAAAAGACATTATGGGCACAGCAGATGGCATGGCCAAATATCCATATGTCCGCGAATCCAGAAGGATAAAAGCTGTTTTCACGGTCACAGAAGAGCATATCGGACATGAGAATAGAGCGTTAGTAGCGACTGCAGGAGAAAATAAAACAAAAGCCGCATATTTCTATGATAGTGTCGGAACCGGCAGCTATCATATCGACCTCCACCCTACATGTGGCGGAGTAAACTATGTAGACTTCGCCTCTTTAAGGTTCCAAATTCCGTTAGGAGCTTTGCTGCCTATACGAATGGACAACATCTTACCCGCAAACAAAAATATTGGAACAACGCACATTACCAATGGTTGCTTTAGATTACACCCCGTTGAATGGTGTATTGGTGAAGCAGTTGGTATGCTTATAGCCTACGCAAAAAGTAAAAATGTGACCCCAAGAAAGGTAAGGGAACAGAAAGAGCTTTTGAAGGAGTTTCAATCTTTCATCATCTCCCAAGGATTAGAAACAGATTGGCCAGATGAAGATTAAGCCCTCGAAAAAGATTACAGAATAATAAAACAATTTCTAAATCAAATGTAAAGTATCTGTATTTTTGCCAAATGCATATCTGCAGGCATCAGCAAAACAATGTACTCATAAACAAGAAATGGAAAATACAACTATTAATTAGTTTGTTTATGTGTACTTGTATAGATGGAATAGCACAGCGACCTGCAAATGAAATAGAGATAACTGAACACTTGGCAGACACCAGTCGGCAAACGGATTTAATAGACCTCGGTAAGGAGCTATTCAAGATAAAACCGATTCAAGATGTAGATAGTACGGGCCAAAAAGTTTATTTTTCCTTCCTGCCCTTCTCAACAAATGTACCCGGCGGAGGACATGCTTTGATTACATCTACAACTGCTGGCTTCTATTTGGGAGATCGGAAAGACACCTATATGTCGCGAGTCACGTTCACACCCTACACTAATTTTTCAAAAAGATTTGGGCTTCCCATTCGGTCATATATATGGCTAGATGAAAACAAATGGGTTATTGATGGAGATATACGCCTCCTCAGGTTCCCGCATGAAACCTGGGGAATAGGCTGGCAGCATGACCATAATGAACAGCTTCGATTAGATTATACCTACTTCAGGTTGTATCAACATGTTCTAAAGAGAGTTAAAGGGGGCTTTTTCTTAGGAGGAGGGTATAACCTAGACTATCGAATGGGTATCCATAGTCAAGATGATACGGCTCTTGAGGAATATACCGGATATCCCTACGGAACGAAGAGAAGAGAAAATGTCATGTCATCGGGATTGAGCTTAAACATGATATACGATACCCGGGCCAATTCGATAAATCCTTGGGATGGTAATTATGCCAATTTGCAGCTTAGAATGAATCCCCGTTTTATGGGAAGTGATGAGTCATGGCAATCGTTGTTTTTCGAAGCTAGAAGATATCATCGCTTCACAGACAATCCCAACAAACAGCATATGTTGGCTATCCGTAATTTTTTCTGGACAGTATTCAACTCTAAAGCACCTTACTTAGATTTACCTAACCTAGGATGGGATACCTACAATAGTTCCGGTCGAGGATTCCCGACGAGTCGATTCCGAGGAAAATCGCTGTACTATCTAGAAACGGAGTATCGACGTGATATTACAAGAGACGGTCTTTTAGGGTTTGTCGCGTTTACAAATTTCACAACAGTAAGCGGACCCCGAAGTAGTTTATTTTGGAATTGGAATATAGGCGCTGGTGCAGGCGCACGGATTAAATTCAACAAAAATTCGGGCACAAACATCGCAATTGATTATGGGTTTAGTAAATACCACAGAGGAATCAATCTATCATTGGGGGAAGTTTTTTAAGGATATCGTAAAGAGTAGGGACGTGTGTTGACAGCACTAGCTTCGTTACACATAATCAAATCATATATCTATATGCTGGGCGACAGGTTTATACATATTTGATGACTTGCTCGTAATCCGCTCCAAATAGCAAAGCTCAGCTATAAGCCAAATCTTAAGACAACAAGATCTTTGACAATAACCACAGTATTCAACAGTCGCTAGCGCTAACCGTTTACGCGTAATACAAGTTTCAACCTGCTTCTGTTAAAATTTGGCTAGCGAAAGCGACGTCAATAATCCATATTAGGAAGTAGAGATACCGATTTATACTTTTTCGTCTCTACGCTCCTGAGCTGATTTATCCTCGGCGACACCAGCCTTCCAATAAGAAAACGCATAGTAATCGGAATTGCTCCAGCCCAATTTTTCTTTAAAATAAGACCGTAATGCCTTTACAGAACTATACTCACAAGCGATATAGGCAAACTTAGACTCTTTGGCCGACAAATCTACCTCTATTGCTTGATTATAAAGATTGCTCCCGTTTTCGGGATGAGGATTAATAAGCCATTGGATTTGGAACCCCGGATGCCGAACCTCAGGGTGTATATCTGCTTCGCCAGGGATTTCAAGGATACAGTGCCCTTTAGCATCAGCAGGAAGGCTTTCTAGAATACAGCAGATTACCGGAATAGCAGTGGCATCTCCAATCAAGAAATACCAGTCTACGCGCGGACAAAGATTACTGTTCTTTATTTTCATTGCAACACCCAGCTGATCAGACTGTTTTGCATTGCGTGCCCAACTAGAGGCTGGACCATTGTCTCCATGGTTGACGAAATCTATTGTTATTTCGTTAGTGGCAGGGTCTAAGGCCCGATGTGTGTATGTTCTGACAATAGGTTTCAAATTTTCATCTGGCATTATCCATTCTCCCCGTTCTTGATTGAAAGTAGCAAATTGGACCTCTTTCTGATCATGTGGAGGAATAAAAATTTTATTATTTGCGCCAAAATTACATTTTTCGAAATCTGTAGGTTCGTCAGCCTTCAACTTGATTCGGATATAGTGGGGCGTAATATATTCTTTATTGGTTACTTTAAATATGTGCTTTGATATGATTGGTTTTTCCATCTCTAAAAATTTTACTACTATATTTATAAACTACATTCTTGGTGTTTAACTCTTTTGCTCAACTTATAATTGAAAAGGGCTAAATCTCGTTATTTAATCAGGTCAACAATATCAGCCACCATCAAGTCTACGGATGTAAGTCCTCCTCCAGAGATAAACCACACGTTGGGATCGAGATAGAAAATCTTTTCATTTTTATACGCTTTTGTTTGTTGGATCAACTGGTTTTCAACTTCTCCCCGATTCGCCACCTTCCCCATTACTGCAGCATTCCGATCGACAATGAATAAATAATCGGGATTAGCTTCTGCAATCAATTCATTAGATACACGCTGTCCATGAACAGATTCATCCTGTAATTCTAATATTGGTTTGATACCCAATACATCATGCACAAAACCAAATCTTGAGCCTTTGCCAAAAGCACTAAATTTGCCGTTGTTATAAATTAAAAACAATGCTTTGTGAGGGTCTTGGCTAAATTTAACTTGCGCAGCGTTAATCTTTGCATGCAGGTTTTCCACTTTGGCTTGGGCAAGTTCTTGCTTTGAAAAAATCCTCGCTATCAACTCTACATTTTTTTCAAAGGACGCAAGATAATTTTTATTATCAGTACCGATAAAAACGGTAGGAGCGATTTCGCTCAATTCATCATAGAATCGTTCCTGTCGCGTGGAGATAAGAATTAAATCAGGTCGTAGGCCCGAAATGGCTTCAAAATCGGGCTCAATGACAGACCCTACGTCAGCAATCTCTGCATCGGACCTGAAATCGGAAAGATAGTTCGGTAAGAATTTTTTCGGAATACCCGTCGGTTTTACTCCTATTTCTTTCATCGTCTCTAATGCACCTATGTCCAAAACCACTGTCTTCTGCGGGTTAAGAAGCAACTTTGTCTGACCATGTTTATGCTCTATGGTAACAGAGTCCGTGGATGTCCCTACTTGGCCTTCTCTTTTTCCAGACTGACAGGATATACCCAACAGAAGCAATACAGTATTTACCAAAAGTCCATAGCGCATTTTACATTGCATGTTTTTTATCATATTACAGATTAAAATAATTACAGATTTTTCTATTATTTCTTTCAACGATATCGAATTCGATATCAAAGATTTCTTGAAGAACTGCTGCATCTATCACCTTATCAACCGCATCATCATAGCATATCTGACCATCTTTTAGGGCAATGATATGGTCAGAATATTGAGCGGCAAAATTGATTTCATGGATGACAATAACAATAGTCTTACCCAACTCATCAACCAACCGCCTCAAGGTTTTCATGACGTGCACAGCATGCTTCATGTCCAGATTATTGAGCGGTTCGTCCAACAGTATAAAGTCTGTATCCTGCGCAATAATCATGGCAATAAAAGCCCGCTGTCGCTGTCCTCCACTAAGCTCGTCTATATACGCATGCTGTAGCTCCAACAAATTGGAAAACGCTAGAGCCTCCTCTACTCGTTGCCAATCCAACTGGCCTAACCGCCCTTGACCGTAGGGAAATCGACCAAAAGACACCAAGTCTCTGACTGTGAGTTTGAGATCGAGGTGGTTGGACTGCTTCAAAATAGATAGTTTTTTAGCCAAATCAGCTCCTTTATACGTCCCAAGGTCTTTATCATAGAAACTGACCGCCCCCCCATCTTGCTTTATCAACCTACTCATAATAGACAGCAAGGTACTTTTCCCAGCCCCATTGGGCCCGATAAGCGAAGTAATCTGTCTATTCGGTATACCTCCGGAAAGACGCTTCAACACGTCCTTATTACCATATCGCTTCACAATATCCTCAAATCTCAGCTTATTCTTTTCCGTGTTATCCATAATAAATAAATAAAATATACCCCTCCGACAAAATTTATAATTATACTGACTGAAGTGGAAAAACGGAGCACATGTTCAACCAAAAATTGCCCCAACACCAAACTGAGACAGGCTATAACACTACATATAATCAACATATATCTATGCTGTCGAGTTCTAAACAATTCATAAGTTAAATTTGTTACCAAGATTCCCAAAAAGGTAATTGGACCAACTAATGCGGTGGATACAGATACCAAAAGGGAGATAATCAACAAAAATCGACGGACCAATTTATCATAATCCACCCCGAGATTGACGGCATGATCTTTGCCCAAGGCCATTACATCCAGATATTTCAAATTAAAACTGGTATAGACTATCGCTATGAGCATGGTAATACTCGCGATACTCAGCAGTTTAGTATTCATCTTGGCAAAGGACACGAACATAAAATTTTGGACAATCGAAAACTCATTTGGATCAATCATAATGTGCAGGAACTGGCTCAAAGTAAGGAACAAGATTCCCAACACCATACCCGTCAGCAAAAGGTAGTACATACTCTTCTTGTTCCTCCCAAACAATAGTAAATACATGACTAAAGAAAATCCTAACATCATTAATATGGCGTAAAAAAAATTCTCTTGCTGAGTTATAACTTTAAAAGCACTGTCACCGTAAAAAAAAACGATCACTGTCTGAAAAAGGATAAAAATGGCTTCATACCCCATGATAGAAGGTGTCAATATCCTGTTGCTGGTAATTGTTTGAAAGATAATAGAGGAAAAGGCCACGCTTACACCGACGACCAACATACTCACCAATCGAATCGTGCGCTTTTCGATAGAATAGTTGTTGGAGAAGTCTACATCATAAAACATAAATATGGCCACCATAATGAATAGCGACACTACAATTATCAAAAACTTAATTCCCGATCTCACTATTGCTTCTTTAAAATCAAAATTAAAAACACGATACCTCCGATAATCCCAACGGTCATACCAATCGGGATTTCGTAAGGATATACCAATACTCTACCAATTAGATCACATATCAGTAGAAACACCGCTCCAGCATAGGCGATAATGGGTAGGATCTTGCGTAAATTATCTCCGAACACCATACTAATGAGATTAGGAATAATCAGCCCAACAAAAGGTATTGCACCAACGGTGACGACCGACGAACTGACAACAACAGACACGGTGAATAAACCTATATACACAATGCAAGGATAAGACAGTCCTAGACTCTTGGCAAAACTCTCACCCATACCTGCAATAGTAATTTTCTCGGCGTAAAAATAAATCAATATCACCGCTGGCAGAATAACATAGATTGCCTCGTATTGTCCCTGTATTACTCCAGAGAAATCCCCTAACAACCATTCTTGCGTATTCTGTACGATACCCTGTTTATACGCAAAAAAAGTTGAGATAGCGCTCAGGATACTGCCCAACATCAGACCGACCAACGGAATAAAAACCGTACTTCTTAATTTTATTTTGCTAACAAAGAAAATAAACAGGAAGGATGTAAGAAAAGTGAATAACAGGGCAAATAGCATCCTAATTAACAAAGTAGACTGTGGGAAAAATATCAACGCCGTGAGGATCCCCATCTTCGCAGCCTCTAAAGCCCCAGAGGTGGTTGGAGAGACAAACCTATTTTGAGAAAGTTGCTGAAGAACGAACCCTGCAATACTAAGACCTGCACCAATAAGAACCAGAGCCAATGTACGTGGAAGTCTACTAACAACGAAAAACAAGAGTTGATCACGATCTGTAAAGAGTTCTGCAAAGTAGATATCTTTTACTCCTGTAAAGAGTGATACCCAACACAATAAAGAAATAATCAATAGAGCTATTGACCACAGTAGATATTTATTCCCAAACAAGCTCAAATTCTCCCATACTATTTAACAACAATTCTTGAGTGGCCTCTAGCCACCCAAGAATCCAAAACAAACTATAATAAAAGCCATCCAGTAGCCTACTTTGGCCTACGAGGTAGCAAGGTATCCATAAGGATATTAATTTAATTTGGTAATCGTATCTCCATTGGTGTCCACGACTACAGGCTGTCCTTCAACAGGCCTTCCTCCTTTGGCTTTATTAATGACAAAGGCGGTGCCGGAGTTGGGATCGACTTTTACATGATTAGGATGTGAACCCGTATGTGCATCACCTATCACTGCGTAGGTCTTGGCGTCGATAATGGTTGTTGTCCCAGTTTGACGATTGGCGGAATATAATCTATTCTTGACAGCATCATAAGCGATGCCTATAGCCCCTGCTCCTGTCGGAATACTCTTAATCAATTTTCCGTTAGAATCTAACACTGTAACTGTACCCGACTTTTGGTTAGCGACAAATAATCGTTGTCCATCACTGGTAATATTTACAGGCTGGTCTCCCCCAGAAGGAAATGTCTTTTCGACCTTTTTGCTTTTTGTGTCGACCACATACACCGAATTGTCGCCAATCACTGTTAGATAAATTTTGTCCTTACCGTTGACGAATGTCATGCCTGTAGCTGTCTTACCTAAATTTCCGATGGCATGCAGGAACTTATTTGTCTGGCCGTCTACCACCCAAATATTACTAGGGTCGCCTACATCGGAGATGTATACGAGATTATTGTCTTCATCAACCAATACTTCTCTAGTATGCGAATTTTCGGCGCCGTTGGTAATAGTAGCAACCAACTTGCCTGTATTTAGATCTACCGCACTTACGGAATTAGTTCTCGTATTGGTGGTGTATACGACGTGTGTCTTATTATTAATGCCAATACCGAAAGGTGGATTTTCCTTTAGGCTGATACTATCCACGATAGAAAGGTCACTTGGGTTAATCTTGTAGATAGCCCCGCCAGGATTAGATCTAGAGCCAGCACCCGTTACATAGATATGTCCGTCTTTGGAGCTTATTACAGCTTCATAAACGCCCGTGCCGGCACGTGAAGATTTTTCAACCTCTTGGGCCGAGGAGGATATTGAAACCATCAACAAACCAGAAGCCAATAGCAGGGCTTTGGATGGATGTGAGCTACGATGTTTTAATTTACTTGCATTCATATTTTATTGTTTTATGCGTGAAGAATTTGATTTTGCTTGCCAATAGGCGTAAAATTTTTTAAATGCATGCTGCCAATAGATAGCGTTATGCTTTCCTTCAGGATGTATATTGATAGCGAGTTGTCCTTCAAAATGGTGTTGCATCCAAGAATAGTATCGATCTAGATTTAACTTCATATTACTGTGGGCGTCCATTTTTCCAAATCTTCTCTCCTTTTCACCTATATAGAAATAAAACTTTTGTTGATTTCGATACTCCTCCCCTTCCTTTAGCAATTCATCCGAATAGCGATATAAATTATCCTCATCCATCCATATAGATGGGGAGAAAGCGCCGACGGTACCAAAGATTGTTGGATATTTCAATCCGCCATAAATGGAAACAAGTCCGCCAAGGGAACTCCCGACAATAGCAGTATTGACCGAATGTTTCAATGTTCTATAGTGTTTATCCACGTAGGGTTTAAGACTGTTGACAATATCATCCAGATATAACCACCCTTGGGGATTCGAAGTATCTTGTCCTGAGTGGACCATAAACTCCTGTTGTCGAACAAGATATCCTTGTGCATGATCTATAGCCACGACGATAGATGCATATGGGGCTTTATCGATGGTTTTGTCAACCATCCATTCTATTGGCCCTGCCCTCCCAACCGATGTCGCTTCGTCAAAAAGATGCTGACCATCATGCATATAGATAACTGGGTAATGAACAGTGGTAGTTAAATAGTCTTTGGGGAGGTATATCCATACTCTTTTGTAAACATTCAATTCTGGGAAATAGAAGTAATCATCAAGAATTCGAACTTGTCTACTTACTGTAGATTTGGGGAAAAGATCGCGCCAGCCATCAATATTCAGCGTGATTTCCGCATCACCTTCAATTTGTGCAACATATGGCAAACCCAACACCCCTTCTTTAGAAGAAGATAAGGTATCCCAACTACCACGAGTGACCTTAAGCTCTAACTCACCGGCCTCTACTCTCGGAAGAACAATCGACACCTGCTCTCCTTCTCTTGGTATGACCCCAACTCTTAGGTGATCGGACGACCAATTATTGAATGTACCAGTCAAATACAAAGATTCTCCAATAAAGCTATCGCTGTTATTAAGAATATTCACTTTAACCTGGTACAACATCTTGGGCATAAAAAATTCTTGCTTAAGAACATTAACTTCGAACGGCACTAATTTAGATACATTCTAAACAAATAGCAAGTTTTATTTAAATTAATTCTAAATAACTATATCTTTGTGATTACGTTAATCGAATAAAAACTTTACATGGATATAAAAAAAGGTCTTATCCTATCTTACATACTATTAATTTCATCATACTTGGCATGGGCACAACAGGGTGGTTCCGTCACTGTTCAAGTCTTGAATCAAACAACTAGAATACCCATAACGTCTGCAACGGTAACTATTGCAGATATTGCGGGTAGTACGAATCAAGCAGGTTCAGTCACACTCACTCCGATTCTTGCGGGTAAACACCAGATTCATATCCAAGCACTTGGATATGAGCTATTCGGCGACATCATTACTAAAAATAGTGAAGAAAATCTCGAGCTGATTATTTCAATGAAGGAGAGCAGTAGACTAATAGAGACAGTGACAGTCGAAGGACGTACTGAAAATCAAAAAGTCAAACAGGCTCCCATCCGATCGATATTTATTGATACTAGAGCAGTATCGACACAAGCCACCTCCCTGACAGATTTAATGAACCGCAGTACAGGAGTCAGAATTAGACAAAACGGTGGTATGGGTAGTCGACCAGAAATTTCAATCAATGGATTTCAAGGCAAAGCCATCAAATACTTTAAAGATGGTATTCCAATTGATTACATGGGTGATGGTTACAATTTATCTTCACTTCCGATTGAGATGTTGGATCACATCGAAGTTTACAAAGGCGTACTGCCTGTGTCTTTGGGTACCGATGCGCTCGGGGGTGCCATCAACTTGGTCACCAACTCCAAAGTAACGAATCGACTAAAGGGCTATTATGAAATGGGATCGTTCGGCACATATCGAATAGGCCTACTAGCCTCAATAGTAACAAAAGACGAGAAGTGGGGATACGGGGCAGAGCTATATCACAACTATGCCAAGAACGATTATAAAGCTTTGGTCTATGAGAAAAATCCAGAGACGAGTAACCTCGAACCATATAGGCTGCCCATGTTTCACAATGCTTACAAACATTACCTTGCAGAAGTATACGCCAGTGTTAAAAACAGACGCTGGACGGATGAGCTACGATTAAGTGTGGTCGGCTTTGACCTGCTCAAGGAACAACAACACCCCGCACTGATGACAGATGCCTATGGTGCTTTGCATAGCAAACAAAACACCATCCTACCATCCTTACGCTATAAATGGAGCGCATTGGACAATAAGTTACGTATAGATCAATATACTTCATTCAACATATTACAATCTCAACGTATAGACACACTTCACGGAAAATATGACTGGTTTGGCAATTTCACTCCACGATCAACACCCGGAGAGAGTCGCCTTCCATCCGAATCCAAGGTCGACGAAAAACAATGGCTTATACGGACCAATCTGAGCTACCTACTAAGTCCAACGTCCAAAATAGAATTAAACCATGTGTTCACGGGGGTGAACCGTGCAGGAAAGGACCCATTAGGTCCCCGCTTACAAGATACGGATATCGATGTGCTATCTCTAACGTCTCACTACAAAAAGCATGTATTAGGCGTATCTCTGGAAAATTCATTTTTAGACGAAAGACTTCAGAATCAGTTAATTGGTAAATACTATAAGTACCGAGCATCAGGATATCAAAACACATGGCTCTCCGTTGATATCACCGAGAAAGACGAGCGAAATATTTCGGGTAGCTACTGGGGAATCACGGAAGCAATAAAGTACAAACTCTCATCCAACTCACTCATCAGGGCGTCTGCAGAATATACCTACAGATTGCCTGAGCGCGAGGAGCTTTTTGGAAACAATGTATTTGTTGTTCCTAATTTTGAATTAAATCCTGAAAAGAGCATGAATCTCAATGTAGGACTCCAGAGCGCTATATCCCAAAACCTCACTGCTGAGATTAATACATTTTATAGAAATACGAAGGGGGTAATATTACTGATTCCCATACAAGCACCGAATACTCAGTATCAAAATCAAGAGGATACCAAGGGCTATGGCGTAGACCTCGACTTAGCTTATAGCATCTCCAAAAACTACAAATTAACCGGTAATGCAACCTGGCAAAATCTACGCTTGAATGGGATTACTGACGCGCAACATACATGGAAAAATGATGCCCGGTTGCGGAATACGCCTTACTTCTTCGCTAATGCCGGAGCTTCAGCTAAATACGAGCAGCTATTTATGCCGTCAGATTTGCTTGAAGTATTTGTTCACTACAATTTTATGCGGGAATTCTATCTAGAGACAATTCCTAAGGATTTGGAACCCGGAGGGTTCTTGGGCCTCTCGGGAAGTGCAAAACTAAATTCGGATCTCATCATCCCAAATCAACATTTGTTGAATGCTGGATTTACATATGGTTTTTACAACAAACAGATACATCTAGGTGCTGAAATCCGCAATATCCTAAATAAGGATGTGTACGATTACTATCGCGTGCAACGTCCTGGAAGAAGCTTTCATATAAAACTGACTTATCAATTATAAAATCGTAAACATTATAAATACATCTATTATGCACATCCGCAAATTAAAATCAGTATTCGTTTATCTTCTAGCAATAGCTTTATTTACGAGCTGCGGTAAAGACTCCCCATCACCAGCGCCTGAAGAACCCAACGGGCAAGACAAGTATGTACTGATAACCATGAGTGACAATAACCTCCAAAAGCCAGGTTTTGTAACAGCCTTTAATGCACTCCCTAGTGGTAATGTTATCAATAATGGAAGCAATAGCTTACAAGGATTGGGATTTGGAGGTTGGAGGCCTCAAGGAAATCAACTATTTAAGATGTTCAGCACCCAAACAAATGCTCTTGGCATCGAAGAGCTGGAAGTCGATATCAATGGTAAGATAAAAGCCAGCAAATTCATCGCTACTGACAACAATACGAACGGATCAGGAAACTTCGTATTAGTAGACGCCAACAGCGGTTACTATTGGGATGGAGCAGCACCTCTAAAAATACAGACCTTCAACCCCAAAACAATGGCCAGAACAGGAGATCTCGATTTGACTGCAGCAGTAGAGGAACGCGGCAAGAATATTCCCGAGATTCTATACCGGTCTATTGGTCAAAAATTCTTGGCTGTTAAAAACGGAAAGTTATTTGCCAATATTACCTACGCTAAGACTAACGCTGCTCAAAAAGGATTCTTTGATGATTATTTTCCAGATGTCTATATCGCTGTAATCGATATCGCTAGCGGAAAATACGAAAAGACTATTAGGATTGAGGACACGGGGTCCATCGCTTACATCAATGATAACAATATGTATGATTTTGACACCAATGGAGATCTCTACGTCGTGACCCAAGGCAGAAGTGCTACGGGTGGCAAATCAAAAATTGTGAGGATAAAAGCCACGGAAACAGATGTAGATAAGACTTGGAGCTTAAACATGGATGAAATCCAAAATGGAGGAAAATTTGTTTCAGTATTTGCAAAAGATGGTAAAATTATCACCGTAATTCCAAACCAGCCTTTAACAGGAGGTAAAGATGGTAATATCAATTTTGAAAATGTATGGGATTTCTACCAAATTGACATCACAAGTAAGCAACGCACAAAAATTTCAGGTATTCCCTCTGTCACTAATCCAGGAGCTGCATTTTGTGCCATCGAGCTCGATGGCAAGATTTTGCTAAGGGTAAATACAAAAGAGGGTAGTCAAAATGGCTACTATGAACTTAAAGGGACCTCCGCGTCGTCGGTATTCAATGTTACCGCTGGAGGCTCAGTATCGGGGCTATATAAAGTGACGGTCCAATAAATAATCTCCCAGAGGTCTGCAAGCAGTATTTCTGTCGTCCCACCCCAATCCCAGCAACGTAAACTTGGCTCAGGGATGCAGAAAATACTGATTTATTGCTTCACAAAACGAACACTGTCGATTACGATGGTCTGATCTTTGAAATCAGTGGGCATCTGTCCCTTGAACAGCCACAAATTCAACTTCAGTTTTTCGTTCTTTGCCTTCGGAACATGCCTACCCTTATAGATCCAATCTTGGAGCACAACGTCCGCTCCAAGACTGGATTTATAACTACTCTGAAAGGCGATATGTTGCTCCTGCCAATCAAAAGAATGAACAGTCTGTCCTAAGTCAGGGGCAATATCAAATCTCTTTTTATTGCCTACGATCTCGGAAGGTTGCGATGCAAACTGTGCATTTTGATTCTCAGCCACCGACCATTTCGAAAACTCGATATCGATTTCTTCTTCGTCATTAAGGTAAGTAAAGAGCCCCGCGACAACATTCCGATCCAGTTGATTGATATCAGAGCCTATGTAAAACACGTACTTACCATAGCCCATCGATTTTTTGGCGGTAATCCCCGCGCAATACCATTGCCCTCCCTCCTGTCGTATTTTGAGGTGCAGCCTACCTTCAGTATCTAGCCAGACATTCTTGTCTGAATCGGAAAATAGATTAGGTCCTGGACCGGCCGTCTTATTACTCGTCGTGCGGACAATCCAATCCATTCCCGAAAAACTGATTACCCTATCAGTGGGTGCTATAGGTCCATCTATCTCACCCGATGAACGTCCACAATTGACGAAGAATAAAACAATGGCTATTGCTAAAATGTTAAAACCACAGCTTTTCATATTATTTTGCAACGACATTTATTTTTATATCTTCCAATACGGCACCGGCCTTGTCTCTTCCAGTCAGCACCAAGGCTTTCGTACCAAGCGTGTTACCATCATGAATAAAAACCATGTTCTTAAGATCTAAATCCAACTGGCTAAAGCGACTTCCTTTTTTCATCACCTCGGCGCCTTTAACAAGCCATCCGAATGTGGGCAATTCTTCAATGGTATAAATAATATCCCCAGCCGAAGCGCCGCCTACTTGTATGTTCTCATTGGAAAGTACGTACATTCCCCCATTACTGACTTCAAAATCCTTTTGCTTTTCCAAGACCAATTCCGAATCACCTGTTGCCAAGGTGGCAATCAACATCGGCGGAGCCAATGTAGCATGCTCCTTGGATGCAATCTCATCAGTCTCATCTGAGCCAGGTTGGCCATCTAACAGGAATGATTTAAGACCTGCAGGCTGCTTATCCTTATAGTAGTCCGTAAGATCAAATTTAAATGTACTCACTTTACTGGTTTTTATAGATGCAATACGAGGACTAGTGGGGAATATCGTGTTAGTAAAATTCAAAGAGGCTTCCGACCAAGACGCACTTGGCGTTTCAAAGAGATTGAGGTCGACACCTTTTGCAGCTGTAAACGATACTGCCAATTGTAACTGGAGGTCGGTCACAACACCCTCCTTAGTAAAGTCAGCAAAATCAAACATCAGGAGAGCTTTACGGTCATAGTCCCCGTTGTTACTCACATTTTTGATTTTCAAGAGCGGATTGGTACCAAAGTTTTTGGTAGACTCGGCCCCGCCATTGATATAGCTATCATGCTTAGGATATATCGTATCCTGCAATAGATTCGGATTTACGGCATTCGCATCTCCTGTTGGAGCCGAATAGAAGACAACAAAGTTCACCACGTGGATTACACCATTATCAGGCACTAGGTTGGACGTCCGGATTTGCCATTGTCTATTCGTACCCTCATTGACCAGACCTACGTATGTACTTGTATGGGACAAGTACATTGTCTGTCCATTTTCAGTAGTATATGCAATAGGCTTGTTACTGGGCGCCAATTCCGGGTTGTTGAAATTCACGACCTCCTTTACAATATGATACCGCAAGATATTCTTCAAAATAGGAAGTGGGATAGCTTCTACGGACGTATAGCCATTCTCTTTTAGATAACTTTCAAAGGCTTGATTATTGGGCGCAATAAAAGTGGCCGAACTAGCCCCTTCATAAAAGGATTTAAACTCTGTCCGCTCAATGGCATCGGCAAGCAAGGAAAGAGATTCATTTCCTTTGATGTAGGCCCAAGCAGACATATTGAGTTTACTGTTATCAGGAGCATGTTCGTAGTCGAAGCTTTCTTGGATTTCACAACTAAAGAGCAAAACCAACATACTAGTCCCCATTAGGAGATTCGTCATTATATGTTTTATCTTTCTCATAAGATTACTTATAAAATTCGTTTTGTTTCAAATTCGGGTTCCGCAGGACAGCGCTTTCATGTATAGGCCATACGAGATTACGTTGATCGGTAAGACCGTTTACAGGTTTCATCGTGGAGATAGCCGTTCCAGTACGAACCAAATCAAACCAACGATGCCCCTCAAAGCTTAACTCTATCGAGCGCTCATGCAATACTGCAGTCACCAGATTTCCGTACAGATTGTTGGCAGCTGCCTCATCCATTACCGAAAGCCCAGCACGACGACGTATACGATTAAGCAAGTCCAGTGCCGCGGTTGGTTGATTTAATTGCGCATGCGCTTCAGCTTTTAGCAAAACGATATCGGCCAGTCTAGTCAACACAATGTTATTAGAAGATGGATCGGGACTTTCATCGTTAAAGCCCTGACCAAAGAACTTCCATATCTTGCGCGGCTGCACTTCAGTAACGTCATAAATGCGAGCCTTACGAAGGTCTCCCGGCTCAATAGACGCGATAAAACGGGAACTAGGGACATAGTCACTGTCCGACCCAATAGCATACAATATACGCAGGGCATTGGTCTGGGTCTCGTTGTAGCCTACCTCGAAAATACTTTCTGTGCTTGTTCCTTTGACGAAAATATCGTTCCAATCACTCATGGATACCAAGCTATACTGCGAATCACCTATTACTTTCTCTGCCGCATCAATCGCTTTGTCATATTTCTTTTGCCACATGTAAAGCTGCGTCAAAAAAGCATAAGCAGCTCCCTTAGTCATGAGTACCCGATTGCGCGCGCCAGAATAGCTGCTAGCACAGTTTTCTGTAGCGAAAATCAAATCCTCTTCGACCTTGGCCAATACCTCTGCTTCGGTATTTTGCTGAACGAACAACTCCTGTTCCACACTTTCATAGGGCTCTGTAATCAGGGGAACTTGCCCCCATATACGCACGAGATAGAAATAGGCTACGGCACGTAAAGCATGTGCCTGCCCCAGCAACTGCCTCTTCAAGTCACTATCACCATCTCCAAATACCTGTGGAGTATATTTAATGGCATAGTTAGCCCGAGATACCAATGTATAGAAATTATCCCAGCGAGCCGAGTTAATGATAGGTGTAAGAGTATTTTGCTGTAAGGCAAAAGGATCTCCCGAATGACGCGTCGTCACATTGTCTGCCCGCCCCTCTCCCCAGTAGGCAAAGTTAAGGCGAAATAGCGATTGCATACTGTTGTAGATTCCATTGACACCCGCTTGTGCGTCACTAGGTTTCTTGTAAAACCCTTGCCCTGAAAAATTACTGATGGGCTCTTTATCCAAAAGTGAATCTGAACAGGCGGAAACAGCCAACAACATCAAACCTGTAGCGATATATTTAAAAGATCTTTTCATGGCTAATTAATTAAAGTCCAAAGATTAAACCAAACATAAAGGTGCGACTCTGTGGATAAGAACCTTCATCCAGACCTACACGTAGACCTGAGTAGGAATTTACATCTGGATCAAACCCTGTGTATTTGGTCCAAGTGATAAGATTAGTTGCCGTAACAAAAGCATCCAACTTGCGTAGTCCTATGCGTTTTACTAAATTGGGATCCAAAGAATATCTTAAATTAACATTCTTCAATTTGATGTACGAACCATCCTCTACCCATCGGCTTTGTACACGACTATCCGATTGCTTTGGATCGTCACGTATTAGTCGCGGAAAGTTGGTGACATCTCCCTGTTCGCGCCATCTGCTCAGCGCATCGGTAGATAGGTTATTGTACCGAACAATAGAATTGCGTTGATGGTTCAATTCGCTATAAATCTCGTTGCCTACCGAATATTGGAAAAATACATTGAGATGGAAATTCTTGTAGCTAAAATCATTAGAGAGACCTCCAAAATACTTAGGCTCTGCATAGCCGATAATCTCTCGATCATCTTGATTGATGATATTATCGTTGTTGATATCTTTCCAAATAGGGTCACCACCGACGAAAGTCCCACCATTGGAGCCGTTGGTCACGCCATTGATATTATCTTCATCACGGGCATATACCCCCTGAAAACGCCAGCCATAAAACACCCCTATTGGCAACCCCTCTTGCAAGATGTGGAAATTTCCATTTTGGATATAACCATTTGTGAGAAGATTTTTGGGTAAAGATGTAACCTTGTTCCTATTTAGACTGATGTTGAAATTTGTATTCCAACTAAATGCACCTTGGAGGTTACGCGTTTGCAAACTAAATTCCAAACCTCGATTTTCGATAGATCCTATATTTTGGGTGATGTATTCAAATCCTGTAGTACTTGGAATCGGCACGTTGTACAACAAATCCTTCGTTTTCTTTAGATAAGCATCGGTAGAAAACAATATTCTGTTGTTTGCAAAACCCAGCTCCAGACCTAAATTATACTGATGTGTCGTTTCCCAAGTGAGGCTCGCATTAGGCATTACCGTTGGTGACGCACCAGAGAAATCAAGATAGTTAGTACCTAACGTGAATTCGCCGCGCGACGTATAATCACCAATAGCTTCATTTCCGGTACTACCTAAACTAAACCGCAGCTTACCATCACTAAGCCAGCCAAGCTCCTTTATTGCTTCTTCTTCCACAAAACGCCATCCTGCAGAAGCTGAGGGGAAAAATCCAAAACGCTTGTCACGTCCAAATCGGGACGAGCCGTCAGCCCGTAAATTAAACTCCAAAAGATATTTACCACGATAATCGTAGGTCGCTCGACCAAAATAGGAAAGCATAGCGTGCTCTGACGCGACATTGACCCCTTGATTGGAGATGACCGAAGCAGCATTTAGTGTACGGATATCATCACTCGGAAAATACATGCCATCTAGTCCCGTACGATCATACCGCCATTTTTGAAAACTCATTCCCAATACACCTCCGAAGTTGTGATTGTTGGCAATACTCTTGGTGTAGGTAAAGTAACTTTCATTGCCCCATGTCAAATTGCCAGAAGACCGGACCCCACCAGTATTGTACCCCTCTCTATAATCCAATATCGAAGGCATGAATTCATCTTCCTTCATTGCAATATAATCTAAGTTGACATTGCTTCGAAATTTAAGGTCTTTATAAATATCAATCTCTAGATACTGGCTACCAATAATGCGGTTACTCTTATTTAAATTCGTGGCATACAATGCCATACCAACGGGGTTACGCTGCCCAATCATATATCCATTCAGGGAGCCATCGGGCAAATACATCGACATATTGGGAGGACGCACCAATAAACTACGAATGATACTTAGATTACCCGAACCTGCAGCATTGGTTCGATTATTAACAGCATTGGTGTATGAAATACTTTGTCCGATTCGAACACGGTCAGAAATATTGAAGTCAACATTTAGTCTAGAAGTAAATCGCTTGTAATTAGAATTGAGGATTACCCCGTCTTGATCTAGATAAGAAGAGCTCCAAGCATATTTGGCACCTTGATTGCCTCCGCGTACGGACAAATCAATTTTATATTGTCTTGCGGAACGCATCAGTTCATCCTGCCAATCAACATCTCCATTATTCATAGGATTGAGAGAGTCAATAAGCGTATAATAAGGATCCTCAGGAACAGTCATGGCATCGTACGAATCCAATACCGCCTCGCGATACTGCCTGGCGTTCAAAACACTGAGCTTACGGGTTAAAGAGCTCACACCCGTCGTTGCATTAAGCAATACCTCGGGCTTACCTTCAGCACCACGTTTGGTCGTGATCATCACGACTCCGTTGGCAGCTCTAGAACCATAGATAGCCGTAGACGCGGCATCTTTTAAAATTTCCATAGATGCTATATCACTTGGATTGATATCAGCAAGAGGATTAAGCCCAGAACCTTCAGTTCCATTTAGAGAAGAGATAGAGTTAGACTCGATTGGGATACCATCTACAACGAAAAGTGGATTATTGCCTGAATTCAAAGAAGAATTACCACGCACACGAATGGTCATCTCGCCACCAGGGGCACCTGAATTGGACGACACCTGCACCCCAGCAGCACGTCCCTGTAAAATAGACACCGGATCTTGTAGAGTAGTTTTTTCGATTTCACTGGCACCTACCGAAACGATAGAACCGGTTAAATTACGCTTCTTTTGTCGACCATACCCCACGACAACTGTCTCTTCGAGTTCGGTCGATAGACTTTTCAGCGAGACGGTATAAACATTTCGGGCATCGAGCTTTATTGTTTGACTTGTATATCCTACAAATGAAAACACAATAGATTGTCCCTCACGGACGTTGCTCAATACAAAACTGCCCAAATCATCTGTGCTCGCGCCGGCATTCTGCCCAGTGACGACCACACTTACTCCCCTTAGAGGCTCTTTGGTATCGGCGTCGATTACTTTTCCTGAAATCTGGTTTTGCTGTGCAAACATTGGGCTAGGCAAAACCGAAAACACGCACAAAATCCAAATAAACAGAGAAAAGACACGGATATTTTCTTTCATTTTTCGGTGGTTAGTACTAAATATCATAATGCAGACTTTAAGTTTATATCATCTGTAGTTTTACATGAGCAAGGTATATATAAATTTTTTTTCATGCAAACATTTACATTAAAAATATTATTTTTATGAAAAAATATCGCTCAAACACCATTAAAGCAACACATAAGCTATGCAATTGTTTGCATAAAAATATGTAAAAATTGATATTCTAAATACGCAAAATTTGAGTTAACTTGCCACATCAAGCATTCGAGTAGACATGAAGAAATCAGAAGCATCACGTATTACGATAAAAGATATCGCACGGGAGTTAAACCTTTCAACTGCCACAATCTCTCGTGTCTTGTCAAACCACCCCGCAATCAGCGAAAGCACAAAAAAACTGGTCAATGACAAGGTGAAAGAAATGGGCTTTGCATTGGATCCTATTGCATCCAGCTTCAGGAGCAAGAAAACAAAGTCAATAGGAGTAATCTGCCCTCGGATAGATATTGATTTCCATTCAAAAGTGATTAGCGGAATAGAAGATTTTGCCTACAAGCAAGGATATCAAATCACCATATTCCAATCGCAGGATTCTTACAAAAAAGAAAAAGAGATTGTCCAGATGCTGGAGACCTCCTTGGCTGCAGGCATAATTATCTGCCCCGCATTAGAAACACATCGTTTTGAACATCTCAAGAAGATTGTGAAGTCAAATATACCGCTAGTGCTATACGACCGTAGCACAGACAGTCTAAAAGCGAGCAAAGTGATTATCAATGATTTTGAAGCCTCTTTCAACGCTACAGAACACCTTATTCAACAGGGCTGCAAAACATTAGCCCATATATCGGGCAACAAAAATGTAGACATCTTTAACTCCAGGATTGCTGGATTTAAGGAAGCATTGGCACAACACCAGCTCCCAATTCATGAAGAGTTAATAAAAGAAGCTAAAAACCTCACATATGAAGAAGGTAAAGTCCAAGCAGAAGCGCTGCTAAAAGAGCACATCATTCCAGATGGTATTGTCTGCGCAAATGACTATACCGCTGTTGCTGCATTGAAAGCATTCCGAAACAAAGGCTATACGATACCCGATCAGGTGGCTATTGTCGGATTCAGCAATTACCCAATCTCTAGCATCCTTGAACCCCAAATATCCACCATAGAGGATAGTGCATACGAGATGGGGCGAGTAGCCGCAAAAATACTTATACAACAAATTGAGGACAAGGATATGCAAGCTCTAGACTACCAAGAAGTAGTGATAAAAACAGAGCTTATCATCCGCGGCTCGTCTTTCAGAAACAAACAGTAAAACTCAACCGCCTAAGCCTCTACCTCTTCCATATTACTATTGAACACCACCTGCTTCCACTACAAACAATCGATCCCCCGTGCAAAGCACGAGGGATCGATTACGTTCAAGTCGTAGCTCCAAATCAATTCTATTTCTTACCCAATCTATTCAATCGAGCTTGCAACAGCCTAATCTTACTATTACGCAGTTCATTCTCTTGGTGTATCTCCTCAGTATAAAGAAAATCGGAGTTGAGATCTTTAAACACCTTATCCAATCGTTCATCCAGCAAGCCCTTAAGTTCCATCTTCAACCTCGGCAGACTACTAGCATCGAAGTCAGGCCTATTCAAAGCCATCTCCACATCCATATATCTCAAATAACGCTGCCTTATCTGCGCCATAAGTACATAATGGGCAAATTCTCTTTTGTTCTTTTTGGGGGATAACGACTTGAGTTCGCGCAACACCCAGTCTGCACTATCTTTCATCTGCGCGATAGAAACGGATTGCACACTACCCACCCCTTGATTAATTTCATAAGGATTTGACCGAAGAGCATTCCAAAACTTATCAACTTCTCGCTCTTCAAATCCATACTGCTGCTCCCCATATTGATGAACAAATTGTCTAATATTGAGGGGCTCTCTAGTCCGCAGGGCAGAAAAATATGCTTCAATAAGCATATTGAAACCAGACAACGGATAGACCCGACGTATCGGATACAATTCAACCAAATCCTTGGGGCTTTCCCAAGTACTTCCATAGAGACCTGAAGTAGACCACGAAGTCATGACAATCCCTTTATAGCCAAACTTCCTTGCCAATGGGATAAAATCATGTATATTTTTAAAGTGCTTCTCCCATTGCGTCAGAAAATAGTTATCGGGGTGACTACGTAATGATGGCGCCCCCCAAATCTCAAAGCCTGAGTTTAATAGATTACTGTGCTTACCGAACATATCCACATCCCAGCCATAGTTCCAATCTATAAAAATAGTTTCCTTCGGAATTCCCTGAAGTGCATCCGGATACTTCATGGCAATATCCGCCCATAGGACAGGCTTCTTGCCGAGCTCTACCACCAACTGGCAAAGCAACTTGATATAATCGCCATACAACCGGCCCTTTCCGACCGCAGCGACTTTTGCTTGCGATTCTTTCGAATGCCCCAACAGATAGGTTTCATCCCCTCCGATATGGATATACTCAGACTTATGCGTACTGATCATATCTTTGTATAGATCTTTAAAAAGCGCCTTTGCCTGTTCCTCCTTCAGTGGGTTAATCTGTGAATAGTCTTTTTGATCCTCCCGCATATCCTTGTAGCGGTAGTGCCGAAGGATATACTCCACATGTCCAAAACTTTGTTGCAAGGGAATCACATCAATCCCCATATCTTCGCAATAATCTACAAATTCACGTACTTCCTCGCGTGTATAGGCAAATTGATTAGGAATGAGGGGATGATTCTCAAACGGATATGTAGCCTCCCATTCCATAATTAGCGTATTGATACCTCCAATTTGTAATTGCTTAGCAAATTTCTTCAGCGCAGGCATCTTCATGACCTGCACCCGCAAGTCCAAATGGAAGCCGCGTACGGCAAAATCTTGTTGGATCTGCCCTGCAAAAGAAAGCAGTTGGCTAACCACAAATAGGGCAGCAATGAGGATGTATTTTTTCATAATATCTTTGTTTGTCTATTTTATACCGTTGATTGTGATTTATATTAGTTTTACCTAGCTATGGTCTTACCTATTGACCACATCGATGGGCATATCTTTTAGCAGAAAGACTACCGTTACCGTACACAATGATATAAAACAATGCTTCTATCACCAAATTTTAATCCATATTTATTTACGACAACGGATAACTCTTGGATTTCATTGCAGCTGTTAATAAGTATCTAACCTGGATAAAAATCTATTTACAATTCAAAGAAACAGAGTAACCAACAGCTCATAGCACGGTATCGGATGGGGGCATGTGCCCCAAATCAGCACTCACTTGCAAGCTCCTCAAAAATAAAAGAAGAAAATGGGAAGTATTAGTAATCGACTGCAAGGAGTAGATATACAATCGTTCATAACAGATAAAATGTGGCTATTTCTAATAAGATTTATGGGAAGACCTGGAAAAATAGAGTGGGAAGACATAGACTGTACAAAGTAGGGGATACATGCAAAAGGATACATAAAATAATACCTTCATTTTTGGCACGACAAACTTACCAACCCGTTGATAATAGGAACGACTCATATCGACCTACTTCATATTGGAAACTAAACAACAATAGAGAATAAATACCCCTATTTAAAGACCTCTGCAAAGGCGGGAAGGATTTGATCTTTCTCCGAAATAATCAATTGATTGGCTGGCAGGGCCCAATCTATGGCTAGTGTTGGGTCGTCATACTTAACACCACATTCGGACTCTTTATTGTAAAAATTATCACACTTATAGAAAAACTCAGCTGTGTCAGAAAGCACGACAAACCCATGCAAAAAACCCCTTGGGACGAAAAGTTGCAAATTATTCTGGGAAGAAAGTGTCAATGCGACATACTGACCGAAAGTAGCCGACCCTGCGCGCGCATCCACCGCGATATCCAATACCTCGCCACTAAGTACACGCACCAACTTGGCCTGGGCATACTCGTCAACTTGCGCGTGCAACCCTCGCAATACACCTTTGGTCGAAAAGGATTGATTGTCCTGCACGAAATGAGTATTCGTTCCCGTGAGTTCATTAAAGCTACGCTCGTTAAAGCTTTCAAAAAAATAGCCTCGACTGTCGCCATATTTGGTTGGCTCTAGGATAAAACAGCCTTGCAATTTTGTTGGTGTAATTTGCATTTATTCTTCTATAGTTTGGATGGTTATTAAGATTAAACTTATTAATACTATTTACTATACTGCTCCTGATAATACTTCTGGTACTCACCAGAGGTAACGTTATCCAACCACACTTGATTACTAAGAAACCAATCGATTGTCTGGGATAGCCCTTGTTCAAAAGTGACAGAGGGCTGATAGCCTAATTCTTGATTAATCTTAGTGGCATCTATGGCATAGCGCAAATCGTGTCCTGGGCGGTCTTTGACAAAAGTAATCAACTTGTTGGCAGTTCCCTCGGGACGATTAAGCTTTTGATCCATCTGTTTGCAAAGCTCTTTGACTAAATCAATGTTTTGCCATTCGTTGAACCCTCCTACATTATAACTACCTCCATCTTTGCCCTGATGGTACACCAGATCAATAGCCTTAGCATGGTCAATCACAAAAAGCCAATCACGAGTATATTTTCCATCACCATAGATCGGGAGGGGCTTGTTGTTTAAGATATTATGAATACAGAGAGGAATCAATTTTTCGGGAAAGTGATTAGGACCATAATTGTTTGAACAGTTAGTAATCACAATCGGTAGCCCGTATGTATCATGATAAGCACGGACAAAATGATCGGATGATGCTTTGGAAGCAGAATATGGAGAATGAGGATCATAGTTGGTCTCTTCTGTAAACAGTCCCGTATCACCTAGTGCACCGTATACTTCGTCCGTAGAAACATGGTGAAAACGCTTGCCTGTATAATCATCTTTCCAAATATCCTTAGCAGCATTCAAGAGATTGACCGTACCGATTACATTGGTCATCACGAATGCTGAAGGATCCGCAATAGACCGATCCACATGTGACTCTGCAGCCAAATGTATTATGCCATTTGGTCGATATTGTCTGAATACATCCAAGATGTGGCCCGCGTCGGTGATATCAGCTTTCACGAACGTATAATTTGGGAAGTCTTGAATATCTTTCAGATTTTCAAGATTACCAGCATACGTCAGAGCATCGAGATTGACAATATGGTATTGGGGGTATTTATGGACAAACTCCCGCACTACATGGGAACCGATAAAGCCAGCCCCTCCGGTAATGATAATGGTTTTGTTCATTGCTTTATTTTTTAGATTACACGGTCGAAAAACAATTCTGTATTATATTACAGCTTACATATTCAATTCCCGAAGAGCATATATGCAGCTATAATCTCTTTAGTTTCTTATCGAGAACTAATCAATCAACTTTGATTGATGGCGTTCCAAGGTATTGTAGATTTTTTTGACATCCTGTGACTTGTCCTTTTGCAGCACTAAGAATGCATCTCTGGTATAGACCAGAATGGTATCTCGTAGTCCAACAAAGGCTGTGTATGTATCGGTACCGATTACCATATTCCCATTTTCATCAACGGGGTGGCCTGTATGCTTCAGGTAGTCATACATGGACTCGAACGACCCCAGATCGGACCACGTGAAATCCGTAGCCACCACTCGAATTTTTTTCGATCGCTCCATCACAGCATAGTCAATACTGATGGAGGGGATTTCCTTGGAAAGAGCTTCGTCCAATTCATTGCCCTGACGATGCTTCCATGCGGCCAACGCTGTAGCGTATACTTTAGGTTCAAACTGCTGAAGTTCCTGTAAAAGGGTATCAGCACGGAAGCAGAACATACCTGAATTCCATAAAAAATTCCCCCGCTCGATAAAGTCTTCAGCTGTATCCTGATTGGGTTTTTCACGGAACGAAAGCACTTGATCGTTCTGATACTCTATATATCCATAACCTGTTTCCGGGCGGGTCGGTTGGATACCGAAGGTCACAATATAGCCTTTTGCCGCCTTTTCAAGTCCATTTTTAATGGCTTCTTCATAGGCTTCGTCTCCTACAATAACATGATCGGAGGGAGTGACAATCAAAATATCATCCGAATGCGCCGCAAATGCAGCAAATGCTATAGCTGCAGCAGTATTTCGAGGGGTTGATTCGACAATATCGACATAGGCGATCCCATTATTATCCATCACCTCCTTGCTCAATTGATGATTATCTTTGTTTCCAACGACAATCACTTGATTGACGAGGCTTTGATTACGATTGACCGTCATCTCAAACAAAGAACCCTCTTTGAAAAGGCTTAAGTATTGTTTAGGGAAGCTTTTTCTAGACAGTGGCCATAGGCGACTGCCAACTCCCCCTGAAAGGATGACGTGTATGATATTGCTCATATTGTGTTGCTACCTTATAATGTTTCTTATATTTTTAACATCTTATGCTGCTCCTGGGGCTTGATTCGCTTAGAAAATGGTATTTTGTTGAAATGACCATCCATGTAATATCCTTGTATCCAAACGGAATAATCCACAAGTCCCGACTCCTTAAGTAGACGCTTATTGATATTAAACCCCACCGATCCGGTATTGCTATAGCGATCTCCATTTGCTATCGTCAAAGCCAAGTTATTGAACCCCGAAAGATGCAGATGAGGATGTCCACACCTCACCGCCGTAATGAAGACCTGATCATACCTGTGTTCACCTATCTTACTGACCTTAAACACAAGGCTTCCGAAAACGCTGTTTCTACTCAATGTCTGATCGAATGTAGGGCCTTCGTCCGTATCTGACAATAGATAGTCGACCTCTAAATTAAACAACCCATCAAACTGTTGACGGCGCTGACGCCAGAACACTAAATAGACCGCAAATGTAGCTAAAAGTGCTATAAATAGCACTAGCGAAATTAATTGAAAATTCCACATGATGACAATAAATTATTTTTTCAAGGTAGATAAACGTCTCAGATGGCGTGAAGCATCTGATTCGGTTTAATAGTTTATGTGCACCTCAAAAATAACATTTTATTGTTAAACATATATTAATTCGCTTATTTTCATTAAAATATATCCAGACCCATTTTTCTATACACCACTAGATAGACCTTTGTAAGAAATACTATTGCTGTACAAACAGTCACCATACTATCTGTTAGCTTCTTTCTGAGCGACAACCCTACGTAATCCACTACTAGAGAATCGGTGCGAGCGTTTATTGTAATGAATTTCTATTCCACGATCTACGCAATACTGCCTGCCAGTAAAGTCTTGATCACGATATTCCTCTCCAATGATGCGTACATCTATTGGCATACCTTGAATAATATCGGCCAAGTCCTGCTCAGAAGTATACGGAATGATCTCATCCACATAACGACAGCCCTCTAATTGAATATAACGCTCTACGATGGTTTGCGTAGGATGTGCCTTATCAGGAAAGACCTCGGATGGATCTGTATTGAGTCCAACAATCAGATAGTCACAGTTGCGGCGCGCTTCCTCGAGCATCATGATATGTCCTGCATGGAGCAGGTCAAAAACGCCAAATGTAATACCTATTTTCATCTATGTCCATAATTTTGTAACGTGTCGACATCAGCATGCTATCACCTCATTTGACAGCTGCCCTACAACACAGATTGATTTTTTTATTTATTAACCGACTCAGACTCCTTGGCAGCAACAATACGTCGAAGCCCTGAACTCGAAAAGCGATGATCCCGACTGTTGAAATACAACTCTATACCCGTCTCTTCACAGTATTGGCGTCCCGTAAAATCCCGTTCACGGTATTCATCACCCACAATACGAACATCTATTTTAAAAGCGCGAAGGATATCTTCCAAATCTTGCTCTGTAGCATAAGGCACAATCTGATCAACATACCTACAACCTTTGAGTTGGATATAACGCTCCACGACAGTCTGTGTAGGTTTATTCTTTTCAGGCCGATCAATAGTCGGGTCAGTCTGCAAGCCACAGATCAAATAGTCACATTGACGACGAGCATCTTCGAGCATTTTAATATGACCAGCATGCAGCAGATCGAATGCACTGAAGGTAATTCCAATTCGTATATCTCTTCCCTGTATATCTTTCATTTATCGTTGTATTTTTATCTGATTCGTTATGTACATAAGCAAAAAATATGCCTAGCGTACATCAATATACACAATTAGCATATCCCCTCTGTGACAAGCGGCAATGAAAAGGCATCTCACACAAAGGTTTCCATATTTCAGGCAACTTAAGTAAATTCACAACTGCTATAACCAAGCAGATACGCTTGGGTTAAAGTTACGAAGATTTATGACTGTTGGAAACTTATATCACAAAGCCCCAAGCGCCCTCTTCAGGGACCGTCGCAGAAGCATCAAAATAGACCCGCTCTTCATCCAAGCCATAATAATATCCCTTAAAATTGACACGGGAGTGCTCTAAACTGGTTCTCAACATTGCTCGCTTGCTAATATTGAAACCAATAGAATGCGGATAGCTATCTGTATGCCCATCGGGAAATAACAATTCTATGGTCGAAAAACTGTTCAGCCTAACATGCCTGTGCTCCATCTCTAATTTGGTGATGTATACCTGATCAAAGCTGTTACCCTCTTTCGTTGAAACATAGAAGATAAGCGATCCAAAACAACGGGTATCAGACCGACGCTGCCCAGCGCTAAGCTGCCCTTTGTCCAACAGCCTATACTCCAGATGCACTTCTAAGTATTTATGAAAATTGTGTCTGAAAGAACGGCAATACAAATAATAGGTACAGCTTGCAATGAGCATCAAAACAATAAGAACAACTAATAACATCACAACTTCATTTATTTACATAAAACAATCTAAATGATGGACACCTGCCTCCGCTCACATTGGATTTGAAAACACCTTAAAAAGAGAAAGCGGAGGCCAAGCGACCCACCATAGGTAGATGAAGAGCAAATATACAGATTGGCACTAGACAAAGTACCTACCCATTAGGGGGACATCGGGGGGGACAAATGCAAAAGCCAGTGGTAAACCACTGGCTTTTAATCCTATTTAGAAATAATGGAAGTCACTATTCGGATTGATTCACGACTTTGTGACCTGCTTTCAATAATTCACAGTCTTTCTTGAACAATGCTACATCAGAAGCGACCATCTCCTGAACGAGTCCCACCAAATCATACTTAGGCTTCCACCCAAGCTTGGTATTGGCTTTAGTAGGATCTCCAATAAGTAAATCAACTTCTGTAGGACGAAAGTAGGTCGGGTCTACGTGGATTAATACGTCACCGAGTTGTACAGTCGGTGTATACCCTTGGAGTAAAGGACCAGCAATGGTTGCGTCGATATGGTCCAATATTCCCACTTCATCCACTCCAGTACCTTCGAATCGGATATGAAATCCGATTTCAGCAAATGCCATCCGTATAAAATCACGAACGGGGGTTGTCACTCCTGTCGCGATAACAAAATCCTCAGGCTGCTCTTGTTGGAGGATCAAGTACATAGCCTCGACATAATCTTTAGCATGTCCCCAATCTCGACGGGCATCCAGATTGCCCATATACAACTTTTCCTGTAGTCCCAAAGCAATCTTCGCCACTGCGCGCGTAATCTTACGCGTCACAAAAGTCTCGCCGCGCAATGGGGATTCATGATTGAACAAGATGCCGTTACAGGCAAACATTCCATAGGCTTCCCGATAATTGACCGTTATCCAATAAGCATACATCTTAGCGACAGCATACGGTGATCTTGGATAGAATGGCGTATTCTCAGACTGCGGAACCGCTTGCACCAAACCATATAACTCCGAAGTAGACGCCTGATAAATCTTGGTCTTTTTTTCCAAACCCAACAAACGCACAGCTTCTAAAATCCGTAACGTACCGATACCGTCCGCATTGGCAGTGTATTCTGGTGTATCAAAACTTACCTTCACGTGGCTCATGGCAGCGAGGTTGTAAATCTCATCAGGTTGGGTCTCTTTGATAATCCGCGTCAAATTCATGGAGTCGGTCAAATCTCCATAATGTAACTTCAATCGCTGATGCGGCTGGTGTGGATCTTGATATAAATGATCGATACGATCCGTATTAAAAAGCGATGATCGACGCTTGATACCATGGACCATATAGCCTTTTTCCAAAAGCAATTCAGCCAAATATGCACCATCTTGCCCGGTAATGCCTGTGATTAATGCTGTTTTCATCTAATTATTTTCTTTTTAATTGTTGATGAGAGCTACGGTAAATTAATATTTCTCACATTTTAATATTATTTACCCCTCGGTTTCATCTAATTATTATTTTCTGTGACCAGCGTTCCCCAATCTGTCCGAGTCGACTCCACGCTACCATATTTGTGTATTACAAGACTACCTAAATCAACACCCTCACTCCCTGATTTAGACACACGATAGCGACATCACTATATCATACAAAACTACAATTTTACTTCCTTAAAATTATCCTGATTATCTAAAAACCAATTGTACGTCCGCTGGATCCCGTCGCGAAGTTCAACTCGGTGTTGCCAGCCCAAAGCGTGCATTTTAGATACATCCATCAGCTTTCGTGGCGTACCATCGGGCTTACTAGAATCCCAACGAATCTCCCCCTTGTGTCCCACAATTTCTTGAATACAAGACGCCAAGTCCTGTATCGTCAAGTCCTGACCTGTACCCACATTATAAAGATCATCTGGCAGAACGTTTTCCAACGCGAAAATAGCTGCTTCGGCAAGATCATCTACAAATAAAAACTCCCGTAGCGGTGTACCCGAACCCCACAAGGTGACCGGCACATCTCCAGCCAACTTAGCCTCGTGAAATTTTCGAATCATAGCCGGCAATACATGGGAGCTGGTTAAGTCAAAATTATCATGAATACCATACAGATTAGTAGGCATCAGACTTACATAGTCCTTACCATACTGTTTACGAACCGCTTCCACGGCTTTGACCCCTGCAATCTTGGCAATGGCATAAGCCTCATTCGTAGGTTCTAAGGTGTCAGTCAATAACGAGCTTTCCTTTAAGGGCTGAGGAGCAAACTTCGGATAGATACAAGAGCTCCCCAAAAAAATGAACTTATCCACCCCTGCCTGCAAAGATGCATCGATTAAATTATTTTGGATTTGCAAATTCTCCATCAAGAACTGATAGGGATAAGTATTATTCGCCAAGATTCCACCTACTCGCGCGGCGGCATCAATGACAATATCTGGTCGCTCTTCTTCAAAAAATGCATCTACTTGCTGTTGATTACGTAGATCGAGCTCTTTACTGCTCCGGCCTATGATATTGGTATAACCTTTGGCGCGCAAAACGCGTTCGATAGCCGAACCTACCATCCCACGGTGGCCAGCGATATATATCTTTTTGTCCATGGTAAAGACGTTATTTTATTAAACTGTATATACACCAAGTCTTCAAATTGCAGATTGGCGTTACATATGGTTATCCGAATGCATAATGTACATACGCTATATATCGGTTGTATCTGCGCCAAGTCCACTCCTATCTTGAGCAGGAACATTTTCAACAGCCTCCGCAACGACTGAAGGAAAGTGAAGTTCAATCAAATTGGGCGTAACTTCCTCTTGTTTTAAGTACAAAAAAGCTGCAGCTTTAGCATCAGATAACGCTTCGTGATGATTTAGCGCTATTCCCATGATCTCGCAACACAGATTAAGCTTAGTCTTTTTAAAACCCTTCTCTTTATAGATCTTGCTGGTACATTCCCACATCACCGGCAGGTGCAATTCTCGATAATCAAGATTGTAGAATTTCATCGTCTTGGAGAGAACCTCCCGGTCAAACTTCTCATTATGTGCGACCATTTTCTGCCCCTTCAAGAGCTCCTTAATCTTAGGGTAAATTTCTTCAAAACTAGGCGCATCTGCAGTATCCTTGGCCTTGATACCATGTACACGTGTAGTCTGCCACATATACTCATTGCGAGGAGGCTTGACCAAACTGTAGAATTCATCTGTAATAACGCCATTTTCGACACAGACAATCCCCACAGAACACACGCTGTTATAGGCTGCTGTAGCCAACTCAAAATCTATTGCTGTAAAAGAATGTAAACCCATGTATGCTGCAAAGCTAGATAAACTTGCCTTGATATCCAACATATACCTGTGATGATGTGCGTTCTTATACCCTTATCCACTATCACATCAGTAGACCATATAGATAAGAAATCGCGTTAAAAGAGCGAGAGGCCTAGTACCCGTATTTATTTTTCCACTTATCTTTAAGAGACTGTCTCAACTTGTCTTCAGCCGAATTTTTACCTGGATCATACAATAGTACCCCTTTAATAGCTTCAGGCATAAACTCTTGCTCTACGAAATTACCTGGGTAGGCATGGGAGTATTTGTATTCGGTTCCATAGTTAAGCTCCTTCATCAACTTTGTTGGAGCATTGCGCAAATGCAATGGCACAGAGAGATCTCCTGTCTGCTTCACAAGCGCTTGAGCTTTATTGATTGCTTCATAAGAAGCATTGCTTTTGGCCGAGCTGGCCAAATAAGTGACGGTCTGCGCAAGGACGATACGAGATTCTGGCCAACCGATGACATTCACCGCCTGAAAACAATTGTTAGCAAGCAGCAAAGCATTGGGATTCGCGTTCCCCACATCTTCCGAAGCTAGGATTAGTAGTCTCCGGGCAATAAAAGAAGGATCCTCTCCCCCCTCAATCATGCGCGCTAACCAATAAATCGCAGCATTGGGGTCGCTGCCTCGGATAGATTTAATAAATGCCGAAATAATATCATAATGCTGCTCACCCGTTTTGTCATAAATAGCCATATTCTGCTGGACCTGTTTAAGCACAAATTCATTGGTAATCGGCTTAGACAGACTCAGAGAGGCATTGACGACGAGTTCTAGGACATTAAGTAGTTTACGTGCATCACCTCCAGAAAGCCGCAGAAGTGCCTCATATTCTTTTACGTCAATCTTATCTTGCTTTAGAAACTCATCTTCGCGCAGTGCCATGTTGATAATACCGATTAGCTCCTCTTCAGTCAGATGCTTCAGCACATATACTTGACACCGGGACAACAAGGCCGAAATAACC
The DNA here is from genome assembly GCA_000783305.1 of Sphingobacteriaceae bacterium DW12. Taxonomy (GTDB): domain Bacteria; phylum Bacteroidota; class Bacteroidia; order Sphingobacteriales; family Sphingobacteriaceae; genus Sphingobacterium. Next base: position 518,400 of record JROE01000004.1, read on the forward strand.
TCAAACGAGGGATTTTCAGTTGTCGCACCTATCAATGTCACTAGGCCACGTTCTACTGCACCCAATAATGAATCTTGTTGCGACTTCGAAAATCTATGGATCTCATCGATAAAAAGAATAGGTTGCTCTTGGTTGAACTTCATCAATTGACTGGCCTTTTCAATCACCTCACGAATATCTTTGACACCAGACTGTATGGCGCTCAGGCTGAAAAAAGGTCGGCCAAGTGACTTAGCCATTAGAAGGGCAAGGGTGGTTTTCCCCACACCTGGAGGTCCCCAAAGAATCATCGATGGGATATTACCCTGCTCAAGGGCATTGCGTAATACCGCCCCCTCTCCTACAATATGTTCCTGCCCTACATATTCTACAATATTTTGAGGACGCATTCGTTCTGCTAATGGAATTCGTGTTGCCATGACTAAAACAAACTTAACAGATTTTTCATGGACTTTCAACGGATAAGAATAACTTTACTTAATTTAGTTAAGTCTGGAATTAGAGAATTTATGAGCATAAACATACTGAAGGTAATCCCAATGATAGCCTTGACAATAGGACTGACGGCATTCAAGAAGGAAGTCTTTGCACAAAAAAAAGGCCAAGTGGATCCCTCGGGATACATAACGAAATACAACCCTGACTTTGCAGGAATAGGTCCGCAAGTCTATTTCTTGCCCCCACCGCGTACCATGGAAGAGATTCTCCATGATCAATACCAATCAAAAAGAAACTTTTCCGATACGATTGCTATAGCCCTAACCCTTCAGCGGTTCGTGACCGATTTCAAGCCAACGTCAAATGTAGCCAATCTATACCCCTTATTGACACCAATACCGTCCAATCCTGAGCAGTGGGAAACTATCATCCAACAGCACAAAAATGCGGAAAACCTACAGACTTTGTATGGATTATTGAATGAGTATGCGTTGAACTCCATCAAAAATGGGGCTTATCCCAAGGCGTTAGACCAGCTACACGAAGCGCTGACTGTCGTACAGCGTACCGACAATCAAAATGACATGGCCATCATACAATTCAACTTGGCCAATTTATACCTGTTCAACCGAAAATATGAAGAGGCGGCCAACTTTCAAGAACAGTATTATAAAAAAGCGGTCAATAATAAAACTTACCTAGAGCAAGCCAACTCCCTTGTCAAAATTGCAACAATTCAAGCCTTTGATAGGGATTTTAAAGCTGCTGAGCAGACCATTATACGAAGAGCAATCCCTCTGTACAATAAAACCCGCTCATACGAGGGCAAAATATTGGCTTGGGAGCAACTGGCAATGATTTACCAGATGCAAAAAAAACACACCCAAGCACAATGGTTCTTATTGCAAGCGCGGGAACTAGCCGAGAAAAAGAGTCTTCCCGGCGAACTTGCCGAACTGGAATACATGCTAGCGGAGTCTAAATTCGATGACGGTAATCTCAAAGTTTCCAAAAACGAATTCCTAAATGCACGCATACTCGCCGAAAAAGAGGACAACAAACTCTTGCAACTAGCCGTGGAAAACAAAATTGGTGAACTCTACATGAAACTCAAAGACTATAATTCGGCAAAGGAATCGCTTGAGAAATACTGGGCATTGCGGGCAGAATTGTTTAAATAACGAGCCTACTCACCATTTAGTACCTCTCTCAAAAAGAGCAATAGATGTTTCCATGAACGCCTTGCAGCAATTTCATTGTAGTCCTTGGATGCAGGATTGGTAAAAGTATGCTTGCTGTCGGCGTAGTAAATCATTTGCCAGTCAACCTTGCTCTCATCCAGTTCTTGATGAAGGGCTTCGATATCGCCTGGCGGAACACTAGCATCTGCTGCTCCATGCAAAACCAAAACTTTGGTAGCTATCGGACCATTGGGTCGCACCCCTTTACTTAGCCCCCCGTGGATAGATACAGCACCAACGATAGGCAGGCCTCCCCGAGCAGCTTCCAAGGCTCCGGTGCCTCCAAAACAATATCCTATAACGGCTATTTTTTGAGGATTTGCCCCCTGCTTAACCAATTGATCAAGTGCTACTCGAATCCTCCTTTGGTAAAGCTGATAATCCTGTTTAAACTCACCGGCGATTTTCCCAGCCTCGGATGCACTTTTCGGGGTTTTTCCCGTTCCATATATATCCGCCACGAATGCGATATAACCCGATTTGGCCAATTCTTCAGCAGCAATTTTCGATTCTTCATCAATCCCCATCCAAGCAGGTAGGATCAACACCCCTTCTTGTCCAGAGTTGCCAGAACGAGCTAAAAGACCATCCAGCTGCTGTCCACCATCATGATAGGTCACAGGAGTCAATTGCGCTGAAGTGACACCCGCCAACCCTATCGTCAAAACTATTAAAAACATTTTTTTCATCTGTATATAATTATTTCATGAGCCCATTACATTCCGCAACCGTTTAAAAAAAGTCCCCTCACTTACAGCCTCCTAACATACTGTTATCTCGAAGATGCAAGAAGTATCTGCGCAATGAAAACATCCGCAACACAGCTTTTGTTTGAAAGTGGAATAAGGATATGCCACAGATTTGTAAGTAAAGCTGACAGCTGATGTAAAATAGTTAGTATATTTATTTTACATAGTGTGTATATCATACATTTTTATCTATTTTTATCGTTTAAGAGTCGAACAATCTGTTTTGTTTAGCACAAATGAATTTTAACAACTATAAATTTATGTTCAAAAATCTAGTATTTGCTCTTTCTATCATTTCTATCGTTGCCTGCGGCGCCAAGCCTAGGGTCAATTTAGAGGAGGGAGAGGGAGGTTTAAAACCAACCATGCAGCACGAGATTATAGCGAAAGAAGTGGCAAATCTATTGGAAAACGTGAGTTACAAGAAGGTCCCCATGAACGATTCGCTTTCGAATCTCGTCTTTAACAACTTGATCAAATCCATAGACCAAGGCCGAAATTATCTGCTACAGTCGGACATAGACGAGTTTCAACAGTACAAAAACGAACTCAGCCAAGATTTCAAACAAGGAGATCTTTCGGCAGCATTTCACATCTTCAACATCTACACGAAGAGATATTTGCAAAGAATGACATATGCACTTACACAAATCGATGTACCTCAGGATTTCAGTCAAGACGAATCTTATGTTGGTTATAGAGAGAAGCTGGAGTGGTTCAAAACGGACAAAGAGGCTGAAGAGCAGTGGGCCAAACGTGTAAAGTACGACCTCCTAAACCTCAGATTGAGCAGTACCGGCAAAGAGGATGACAGTACCAAACAAAAGGAAACCCTACGTAAGCGTTACAATAACCTTCTTTCCCAAGCCAAAAAAACCAACTCAAACGATGCATTTCAACTTATTATGTCAGCGCTGACTGACGCTGTAGATCCGCATACGACCTATTACAACCCTTCATTTGCCCAAGCTTTCAATGAAGGAATGTCCAACACTTTCGAAGGCATCGGCGCCAGACTTATGATTGACAATGAAGCCGTTACCATTTCCGAGGTATTACCTGGAGGTCCTGCATTCAAGGACAAGAGCCTACACATGAATGACAAAATCATTGCAGTAGCCCAAGGTGACAAAGGCGAATTTGAAGATATCATAGGTTGGAGATTGGATGCCGCTGTTGCAAAAATTAAAGGTCCCAAAGGTACAGTAGTACGACTCAAAATAATCCCTGCCGGTCAGGAGATGAGTACACAACCGAAAATCGTATCCCTAAAAAGAGAAAAGATAGTACTAGAGGAAGAATCTGCTAAAAAAGAAATCAAAATGGTGACGGGTGATGACGGCAAGTCTTATAAAATAGGAATTATCAATCTCCCTAAATTTTACATAGATTTCGACGCGTACCGCAAACGTGACCCGAACTACAAGAGTACAACGCGTGATGTCAAATTGATACTTGACTCTTTGAAACAGGAAAAAGTAGATGCTGTAATCCTAGACCTTAGAAATAATGGTGGCGGCTCATTACAGGAGGCTATTGAACTGACAGGTCTATTCATAGACAAGGGGCCAGTAGTACAAGTCCGCGACACTCGCAATCGCATAGAGGTCGACAACGACGACGACGCTGGAATGGCATGGAGCGGTCCGTTTGGTGTAATCATCAACAGGTTCTCAGCCTCCGCTTCGGAAATCTTTGCTGGAGCCATTCAAGACTATGGTAGAGGGATTATTTTAGGTTCTCAGAGTTACGGTAAAGGGACCGTGCAGTCTGCAGTAGAAATGTCTCGTTTCATTAGCGCAACCAGCAAATTACTCTTAAAAGCCGAAGGAGAAAAAGACCCAGATACTCCGAATGGAGCACCAGAATTTGGCCAGATAAATATCACCATGGGCAAATTCTACAGAATCACAGGAAGCAGTACACAACACAAAGGAGTAAGTCCTGATATCACCTTCCCAACTCAATTTTCTGCCGAGAAATTCGGAGAAAGCTCTGAGCCGGCAGCACTTCCTTGGGATCAAATCAAGTCAAGCACCTTCTCCAAGGTGGCCGATCTAAAAGAAGTAAACAAAAAGCTAGAGGCTATACACAAGGAAAGAGCCGAAAAATCAGCGGAATACAAATTCTTGTTGGAAGACATTGAAATCTTCAACAAATTAGATTCGATCCCTACAGTGACCCTTAATGAGGCTAAACTAAAGAAGGAAAGAGAAGAGAACAAGATTAAGAATAGAAAACGCATCAATGCCGAACTGAAACTACATGGAAAACCGGAATGGAAAGAGGGACAACCTCAACCAAAGGTAGACTTTGACTATGTCAAAGACGAAAGCGCCAATATCATGGTAGATTTTATTCGAAGCAAACAATAATCAAATAATCAAAAAAAGGCCCTCTTTATACAGAGGGCCTTTTTTTATTTCTTAAATGTCCATCGGACATAGTTTATATTCTTATCATGGGCGAGGTACTTTCGCTCATAGTAGGTTTTTATAGACAAGACTTCGTCAACAAGGTCCGAGTGATAGAGATTAGTGGTCTCCGCTAACTTTGGTAACCCAAGAAGGGAAATCTGTTCGAGAGTATAACCATAAAAGCCATCATTATCAGTCTTCAGATTCATGACACCATCAGGTTTCAGTATCGTTTGATAGCGTTCCAAGAAACGAGGATTAGTCAACCGCTTTTTCTCTCGGCTATCCTGTGGCTGAGGATCGGGAAAAGTAATCCATATCTCATCAACCTCACCTTGCTCAAAATATTCCAATATCGTTTCGATTTGAATACGTAAGAATGCAACATTATCTATCCCATCTTCTAAAGCAGTCTTAGCCCCTCTCCAAATACGATTTCCTTTATAGTCAACTCCTATAAAATTTTTGTCGGGAAACAATCTCGCAAGATTCACAGAATACTCCCCTTTTCCACATGCGAGTTCTAAAACAATAGGGTGGTCATTACCGAAATGGCTGGAAGCCCATTTGCCTTTCAGCACCTTGCCTTCATCCAACTGAAGAACATTTTTAAATGTGCCAACTTCGGCAAACTTCCTTAATTTATCTTTTCCCATTTTTTAAAAAATATGGGCAAAAATAACGTTAAAATAATAGAAGTCAAATGTTAGAGCCAAAGAAAGTAAAGCGACTAATAAGTCTCACTACCAGGAGGGATCCCGAAGTGGTCTTGCTCTTCTTCGATAATAGGTTTGATTTTTTTACTTTTTTTCTGCTTAGGGCGAATAAAATCTGCTGCTTTTCCTACCAATTCGGATATCTTATCCTTATTTACCTGCCCCAAAGCCGTCTCTGAGGCTACCAGAACTAGTGCTTTTTTTAGCCAACCCGCTTTTTTCAAAAATAACCTATTCAATATAAAAGGGACGCCTACTCGCATAGCTTTATTGAGCCAACCATTCTGCCCATCGTCTTCCAGTCCCAATTTGGTTTTCGGTGCTGAAAATAGCTGTGTGAACATGTTCACCCCAGGGATGCGGGAGGTAAATGTCCTGATAAAACGAATAGGTGCTTCAATTTTTCTATTGAGCAAAGTATATTGATCTTTCAGATAAACCTCCTGCTCGAACTTCAAAGCATTTAGTCGGGCTATTTCAGCCCTTAATTCCGTAATGTTATTTATTTTCGAAGCTTTCCTCATGTTTCTTTTCATTTTCAGGTTGCGTATCATCGTCTTCCTCATTCCACTTACCCAGGAGCTTTCTAATAGAGAGATCCATAAATTTGGCTTCAAGCTTAGTTTCTGTCACACATACGATTACGATGAGGAGAATAAAAATACCCCCAGTGGTCAAAAAGCCCAAAGCATAACTATTCATCATCTCCCCCAAAAAAAAGGCAAAGGCCATACTTAAAAAAAACACAACGAACAGCGTCAATATAAGCTTGCTGACGTCCAATACCAAGCTCCCAATCATACGAGAACCACGAGCTATCGCTTTAAGCTTAAGTAACTCTATTTGCGCGTCTATATATTCTTTACCTTTCTGAACAGTACCAGAAAGCGAAAATTTTTGTTCTTCATCCATATGCATAATATTTTTTTTTCAAGAAAGATGTCCAAAAAGTTTCCATCCAACCTATTCAATCACATTTACCACAGCAGCTGTAAGAACTTGGGAGAGCCATAGCTCCTGTGAGGACCATCAATTGGTGATTACGCTTTTAGACATTCTTTCCAATTCATTCTGCAAAAGCCAAATGCTTTTTTACCGCTGTTATGCATGCTCTTCCAACTCGCCTTCGATAGAGCGACCAGTTTTCCCAACTTTCGATTTTACTGCCGCAACCACCTTCTCTTTAAAATCATTCAATTGATCAAACTGCTCTTCAGCCCTTTCTTTGATTGCATCTCCAAGATCAGAAAGAGACTCATTGAGTTTGTCCCTTGTCTCCGATCCTTTTTCAGGAGCAAACAAAACACCCAGAACTGCTCCTGCGGCTAATCCTGCCAATAGAGCTGCGACGATCTTACCGTTATCTTTCATATTCTCTAATTTAAATTGCAATTAATGATTCTGATATTACTTATTAAACAAATGAAATAGCAAAACGTTTGCCAAAGACTCATATTTCACGACTACATGCCACTATTTCCATGCTCTTCAATCTACAAATTTTATCGAAAGACAACAAGTTTATTTTTGCTTTCATCTCTTGATTTTTTTGTTCCCCTTTATTTTAGTATTTTTAAATCAACCAAACTTCTTAAATTATGCTCGTAAAAACCTTTAGCAGTGCTGTTTACGGAATTGAAGCGACCACTATTACCGTAGAAGTCAACATTTCAACAGGTACCAAATATTATATTGTAGGGCTACCTGACAACGCTGTTAAGGAAAGTCTTCAACGTATCGAAAGTGCTATCAATTCCAGCGGCTATAAGATGCCACGACAAAAAATTGTAGTCAATCTGGCACCTGCTGATATCCGAAAGGAAGGTTCGTCATATGATCTTGCCATTGCGACAGCAATTCTCGCAGCATCGGGACAGCTTTCCAATGACAACATGCATGCATATGTCATTTTAGGCGAACTCTCTTTAGATGGAAATATCCAAGCGGTAAAGGGTTCGCTTCCGATAGCCCTACAGGCGGCAAAAGATGGTTTTAGCGGCATTTTACTACCCGAGGTCAATGCGCGTGAAGCCGCCATTGTCGATAGTTTGGAGGTAATTGGTATTCGGACATTACAAGATATCATCGACTTCTTCGAACAAAGGAAACATATCTTGCCAACTAAAGTCAATCTTCAAGACGAATTCGACCATCAGATTAATAGTTATGACGCCGACTTTGCAGATGTAAAGGGTCAAGAAAATATCAAAAGAGCATTAGAAATTGCCGCCGCGGGAGGTCACAATGTCATCCTAATTGGGCCGCCCGGCGCGGGAAAGACAATGTTGGCAAAAAGACTGTCCTCTATATTACCCCCTCTTACTGTGGATGAATCCTTAGAGACGACCAAGATACACTCGGTATCCGGACAGCTCTCCTCCCTCTCATCGCTGATGACCATCAGACCCTATCGAGCTCCTCATCATACGATATCGGACGTTGCTTTGGTGGGTGGAGGCACAAATCCACAACCGGGGGAGATTTCGCTTGCACATAACGGCGTACTCTTCTTGGATGAGCTACCCGAGTTTAAGCGATCTGTATTGGAAGTGATGCGTCAACCTTTAGAATCCCGGACCATTACGATATCAAGAGCCAAGCTCTCGGTAGATTATCCCGCAAGCTTCATGCTAATCGCAGCGATGAACCCCTGCCCATGTGGCTACTACAACCATCCTGAAAAAGATTGTATATGTGGCCCACACATCGTACAGCGTTACCTCAGCAAAGTATCTGGACCGCTATTGGACCGCATAGACCTACATGTAGAAGTGACACCGGTAGAATTCAATGAATTGACTTCTAGGCGACCCTCAGAAAAAAGCAGTGATATCCGAAAGAGAGTAATTGCGGCCAGGCAAATACAGCGCGAACGATTCGACCGTGTAGCGAACATTCACAGTAATGCGCAAATGAATACAAAAATGGTACGTGAAGTTTGTCAAATAGACGACAACGGAAATTTACTTTTAAAAGCAGCTATGGAGCGATTAGGCTTATCTGCTCGCGCTTACGACCGCATTCTCAAGGTATCGCGTACCATAGCAGATATGGAAGGCTGTCAGCATATCGGGAATGAACATTTGGCGGAAGCCATACAATTTAGAAGTCTCGATAGAGAAAACTGGTCTACCTACTAATTACGTCTATTTCGCCATTCCTCAGGAGAAATATAATCTCCTGTGACTACATCCATGACCAAGATGTCCTGACAGCTGGATTTGTCAATATAAAAATGGTAGTACGTCTCAAAGCGCTCTTCATTGTTATATCCCGCCGTAATGGCATACACTTCCTTTTCATTATAGGAAGTACTATCTATCAGATACGATATGTGCGTATTTTCGCCGAAAAGAGAATTCAACACCCCCTCTTGCGCTTGAATCTCTTCCAACTGGGTCAGCGCCCTCACGGCAGCCTCTGCAGAGCATCCATTCGAAGATGGGACTGGCGAAATAGTTATTGCCTTTTTCGTAGAAGATTCAGTTCCAGAAGACGAACCTGTACGATTACAACTGCACAGTACCAAAAGTAAAATCAGACATAGAAAACTGTAAGAAAAGAAATGATGACGATACATGTCCGCTTTTTAAACTAAAACTGTCCTATGAAATGCTGAATAACTCCAGGATAATATAAAATAGTGATAACCAACCCCGCTAATGCTCCGAATAAATGCGCACTATGGTTGATACCATCATTCGCTTTTTTTGACGCCCAAATACTATATCCCACAAATAAAATGGCAAAGAGATACGCTTTCATCGGAATAATCATGAAAATACCCAACTCCACTTGAGGATTGAACAGGATAAAACCAAAAAGCACCGCACTAATCGCACCGGATGCTCCAAGGCTAAAGTATCCAGGATTGTTCTTTTGCTGTAGAATGGTAGGAATATCGCTAAGGACAAGGCTTAGAAGATACAGCACCGCAAACTGTGTGTGCCCCCATGCACTGCTAGCTACAAATATACTTTCCAAGCCAAATCCAAAGTAATAGAAGGTAATCATGTTAAACAAGAGGTGCCCCCAGTCTTTATGGATCATGCCGCTTGTCAAGATCGTATAGCCCCGTTTTTTGCGGTAGATGCTATAAGGATGCAACATCAACTTGCTATACAGCGTCTGATTGGAAAACGTATAGATACTAAGACCTATCGTGAGAATAAAAATAAGCGATGATACAGGCGATTGGATAAAATAAGTAATATTGTCCATGCCTAAAATCTGTCTTCTAACATAAATACATATAATTCTTTAGGTCCATGAGCTCCCAATACCAACATCTTCTCAATGTCCGCAGTTCGGCTTGGCCCCGTAATAGTGGTAATCATCGTAGGCAATTGTTCCCCATATCTTTGCTTCATACCATTTAATGCGTGCTTGATATCCATCACCAATTGGGACGCTTTAGCAATCACGATATGAATTGGAGGGTAGATACTCAATCGTCGTCCCCCAGCATTAGCATTGGATATCATCACACTGCCATTACGTGCTATCAGAGCTTCACAAGCAGTAATACCAACCTGTGCATTCTCAAAGTCCACATCATTAGTGATGAGCGGAAATCCGTATTGGCCTAGAAGCTGTTGAATAGAGCTTTCCCACCCGTAGATTTTAGTCACATTATGCTGTTCAGCAAATGCAATCAGATTTTCGATGAGGTTTATCTCACCATCGCAGTATACAAACCGACCAGAGATAGCTGTAAATTCACGCGCAAACGTGACGTCAAGAGATTCTTCTTCATCTTTATACAACGGAGAGTCCTCATATGTAGGATGAGGATTATCCTTTTTTTGTAAAAGTGCTTGACGAATTTTTTTAAGCATCTTTTCCTTGGCGGTGGTATTTTTGATATTCATACTCAGAATGGGGTATGTTTTTATAGAAACAATGCACTGTAGAAACCCTACAGTGCATTGTCTAACGTTCTATAGATTAAGAACTGGGATTTTCATTATTTTGCCCTTCAATCCGTCCTTCGGCAGACTCTTCAGGGATAGGAGGTACAGGAAGGTCAGTCTGCGGAACGCCAGATGATTTGCCATTAACAAATTCGTCATAAGCTGTCCTATTCGCAAATGGACGTTTACCTAATATCTCTTCTAAATCCGATTGGAACAGAATTTCCTTTTCTAACAATTTCTCTGCAATGGCCACCAAGCCATCTTGTTTTTCCAATAACAGCTCCTTGGTACGATCATATACCGCTGATACCAATGTTCTTACTTCATCATCGATCAGCTCTGCAGTCTGATCAGAATATGGCTTTTGAAACTGGGATTCGCCCGAGCTGTCTCTAAAGGACACGTTACCAACTTTATGATTCATCCCATACACCGCAGTCATGGCATATGCTAATTTGGTAATACGTTCCAAATCATTTTGAGCACCTGTGGAGATGCGTCCAAATGTGATATCTTCCGCTACACGTCCACCCATTGTCATACACATGCTGTCCAATAACTGTTCGGTCGTATACAGGAATTGTTCCTTCGGTAAGTACTGCGCATATCCCAACGCAGCTACTCCACGTGGAACAATAGAAACCTTTACCAATGGATCTGCATGTTCTAAAAACCAACCTGCAATCGCATGCCCAGCTTCATGGTAAGCGACAATTTTTTTCTCCTCAGGGGAGATAATTTTGTTCTTCTTCTCAAGACCTCCGATTACGCGATCGATAGCATCTTGAAAATCTTGCATGTCAATCTCCGTCTTGTCTTTACGAGCGGCGATAAGAGCGGCCTCATTACAGACGTTCGCAATTTCTGCTCCTGCAAATCCTGGAGTCTGTGCTGACAGCTTTTTCGCATCTACGGTCTCCGAGAGCTTCAAAGGCTTAAGGTGTACTTTAAAAATATGTTCTCTCCCAATCAAATCAGGTTTGTCAATCGATATTTGACGATCGAAACGTCCCGGACGAAGCAATGCCGTATCCAAAACATCCAAACGATTGGTCGCCGCAAGGATAATCACGCCTACATTCGTGCCAAAACCATCCATCTCTACCAACAACTGATTTAGGGTATTTTCACGCTCATCGTTGCCTCCCATAATGGAATTCTTACCACGTGCACGACCTATCGCATCTATTTCATCAATAAAAATGATACATGGAGCCTTTTCCTTCGCTTGTTTAAACAAATCACGTACTCGCGAGGCACCCACCCCAACAAACATCTCCACAAAGTCGGAGCCCGACAGCGAGAAAAATGGAACTTGCGCCTCCCCTGCTACCGCTTTGGCCAACAAGGTTTTACCTGTCCCCGGAGGGCCTACTAAAAGAGCCCCTTTAGGAATCTTACCACCTAAATTGGTATACTTCTTAGGATTTTTAAGAAAATCAACGATTTCCATAACCTCTTGCTTCGCTTCTTCTAGACCCGCCACATCATTAAACGTAATGTTAATCTGAGATTCTTTGTCGAATAGCTGCGCCTTAGATTTACCGATATTAAAAATTGCCCCGCCGGCACCTCCAGCACCTCCATTCATACGCTTCATCAAGAATATCCAAATCAATACGATAATCAACAATGGGAGCATGAAAGATACAAACCACCCTGTCCAAGGATTGGACCTATCTTCTGGGACTACTCGGATACGTTGGGCAGGATCTACATTAATCTGTGATTCATCCAATTTCTTTTCCAACGCCTCGTAAGAACCATCTGTAAATACATATTGAGGTCCTGTTGACGGCGTCAAATTCAGGGCACTTGGACTTGGTGCCACTTCCTTATATTTATCTTCTTTTAATTTATCTTTCTTGATATATACCTCGACTTGTACAAGGTCATTTTTCTTATAGGCGACTAATTTCTCTACATCACCTGTGTTGAGCATTTTAGATTCGAACTCGCTATAGGTTGTTTGCTTTGCCGTCTCTCCGTTGAAAAAAAACTGCAACCCCAAAAATCCCAAAATCATAGCGATCCAAAGCCACATCATGTTGAATTTGGGCGGCATGGGTGTTATTTTTTTACTGGGTATTTTATTCATTATATTCTCTTAATTTGTGAAATTAATTTTTTTCTGCTTTAAATTAGACTAGGCACTTTGATATGTCTGGATGGCTGCGTCACCCCACAAATCCTCGATACCATAATGCTCTCGCTTATCTGTTTTGAAAATATGGACCACGACATCGACAAAATCCAGCAGAATCCATTCTCCGTTTCCCTGACCTTCTTTGTGCCAAGGGTCTTGTCCAAAGGCTTTATAAACTTCGTCTTCTACACTCTTCGCAATTGCATTGACCTGGGCGGTAGAATCAGCATGGCAAATTACGAAATAATCAGAGACCGAACTGTTAATATTTCTTAAATCCAACCGTACTATCTCGTTGCCTTTTTTCTCTTGCATCCCATGAACCACAATCTCCGACAACTTGGAAGACAACCCTGTTTTCTTATCTTTAATCATTAAAATATTATAGTTTTGAATATTAAATTCTCTTAAACACTATATTTCTGTGCAAAATAACATATTTCCGGGACTTTATGTGGGTCAAAATTTAATAAAATTAGACCGGGTATCCTCAACAAACGATTATCTGAAGGAACAACTGTCAAATTTCAAGCCACTTGACGAAGGTTCTGCCATTATGACAATAGATCAATACAGTGGAAAGGGGCAACGCGGCAATACGTGGCAATCCCAGCCGGGGAAAAATCTGACAATAAGCATAGTCTTTTACCCTACATTCCTAGCCATTGAAGATCAATTTTTATTGAACGTCTGTTTCAGCTTAGGCCTGACAAACTGGCTACAATCTACCTTGAGACAATCGGTAAAAGTGAAATGGCCGAATGATATCATGGTCGATCAGCAAAAGATTTGTGGAATTCTAATCGAAAATCAAGTAAAAAAAAGCAGTATCAGCAGCAGTATAATAGGTATCGGTGTCAATATCAACCAAACTAACTTTGGAACCGAATTAACTCAACGGGTCTGCTCAATGAAGGGAATGCTTGGCCAAGAAGATGACCTTTCTATTGACCAGCTACTCCCCTCACTCTTCCAGCACCTTCAGATGCAGTACGAACTATTGAAAAAAGGAGCACATAGCGAGTTGTTAAAAGCCTACAATACGACTCTCATGTGGCAGGGGGAACTACGGCCCTTTTTGATTGACGACGTAGAGGTACAGGGAAAAATCGTCGAGGTAAGAAAGGACGGATTACTTCACGTAGACTTTGGCAAAGCCATTCGCACATTTCAAATGAAGGAAATTTCACACAAGCTATAGGCAACGATAATTTTACTTTTGAATTAGTTTAAAGAGAAACTTTTGCATTATTTTTGTCTTAGTGGATTAAACCTTCTTTAATAAAAGGAGTAATATAGATGCACAAACAACTCAACAAAATAAAATGAAAAAAATTAGCTTATTAATCGTTGCCGTACTATTTACCATCGTTAGCGTAAATGCACAGATTCTTAACCCAGTGAAGTGGTCTGTGGCAACCAAAAAAACAAGTAATACAGAAGCTGTAATCTATGTTAAAGCGACAATAGAAAACGGTTGGCATATCTATTCCCAAAATATTGGCGAAGGTGGTCCAGAGCCTACAAAGTTCAACTTTGCAGCATCAAAAGACTTCACATTGGTAGGTAAAACCGTAGAACCAACTCCAAAGTCAAAATACGAGGACGCATTCAAAATGAATGTCAAATATTTCGAGAAAGAAGTTGTTTTTGCTCAAAAAATAAAATTGAAAAAAGGACAGACGGCTGTAAAAGGATCTGTTGAGTTTATGGTCTGCGATGACACCCGTTGTCTTCCTCCAGACGAATATGAGTTCACTGCACAGGTTAAGTAACCAACTGTAATTTACGTTAAAAAGAATATGGCAGTAATTTATTTACTGCCTTTTTTGCTGAAAGTACTTCATATATTCGATCGCCGTCCAAATCCGCATATCCCATTTTCTGCTGCAGGCGTTAATACTTTATGTTGGTTTTTCGAATAATGTCTAATGATAAAGACAAAAAACCTTTTTCGGAATGCAGCAATCAGTTTACCTTTTCCGTCAAGGGCTTATCAAAATAATCTTATAATAACAATCGATATGCAAAAGCTTCCTGTTTTTTCTGAAAATGCACCTAACCAATGGACATTACAAACTGTTAAGGACTTCGTCGATATCATCAGTGGGGAGGCACCCCTATGCATGATTCGCCAGTGGGCTATGAAGATATTATTGTTGAGCTCGCTGTTCATCTTTGCGACAGCTTCCTTTGCCACCACCACCCAAGATAGTACGACCACTGACTCGTCTATCTTATTGGAAATGCCCTCCGATTTGGAATTTTCAGACGGACAAGAGGAAGTGATTGCACCAGAGATATTGCCATCAGTTGATTCAGCCGCTACCGTGCAGGCCACAGGAGTATCCGCCAGTAGTGACAACAACGCGGATCAATCCCTATGGGGAATCTTTATTGCCGGATTAATCGGTGGATTTGCAGCATTCTTGATGCCTTGTATCTTCCCTATGGTCCCGCTAACCGTTAGCTTTTTCACAAAAAAGGCAGGTAGTAGGACCAAAGCAATTGGACAAGCTTTACTATACGGGTTTTTCATCATTGTAATCTACGTCGCGCTAGGCATGATTGTCACCATCATCTTTGGCTCGGATGCACTCAATGCGTTGTCAACCAATGGATATTTTAATTTCTTCTTTTTTCTTCTATTGGTTGTCTTTGCCGCCTCCTTCTTTGGTGCATTCGAAATTACATTACCAAGCTCCTTTGTAAATAAGATTGACGCCAAGTCTGACAAAGGCGGACTTGTAGGTCTCTTCTTCATGGCCTTCAGTCTTGCTGTCGTTTCCTTTTCTTGTACGGGGCCAATAATCGGCACTTTACTAGTAGATGCAGCGTCCAAAGGAGATAGACTCGGCCCTGCAGTAGGTATGCTCGGGTTTTCAGTAGCATTGGCTATACCATTTGCTTTGTTTGCAATGTTTCCTTCACTTTTAAAGTCAATGCCCAAATCGGGAGGTTGGCTGAATAGCGTAAAAGTCGTTTTAGGCTTTCTAGAGTTAGCATTGGCCTTAAAATTTCTATCCAATGTAGACCTCGCCTATCACTGGAACTGGTTAGATAGAGAGGTATTCCTATCACTATGGATTGTCATCTTTGGTCTAATGGGGCTGTACTTGATCGGAAAAATAAAATTTTCGCATGACAGCGATTTGAAATACCTTTCAGTACCTCGTACGTTGCTCGCCATCACGGTATTTGCTTTCGTGGTTTATATGGTTCCAGGTCTATGGGGCGCACCATTGAAATCCATATCGGCTTTCTTACCCCCTTCGGCCACCCAAGACTTTGACTTGACGACCGGAATGGGGACGCACGGTCCTGCCACCGGTGATGGAAAAGTCAAAAAGTACGCGGAGATATTTCACGAGAGAGGCACCCCAAAAGGATTTGACCCTTACTACGACTACGACCAGGCGTTAGAGACTGCTAAAGAAATCAATAAACCAGTCTTGATTGATTTTACAGGTTGGAATTGTGTAAACTGCAGACAAATGGAAGCAAACGTATGGACAGACCCTAGGGTTGCCAAGATACTTAAAGAAGAGTTTGTGATGGCTGAATTATTTGTCGATGACAAAACTGTTCTTGCTCCTGAAGAGCAATATGTATCAACGTTCAGTGGAAAAAAAATCAAAACTATTGGAAACAAAAACAGTGACTTTCAGGCTGCAACCTTTAATAACAATGCGCAGCCTTACTATGTCATCGTGGATACTCAAGGAAATGTGCTAGTTCCACCAAGCGGGGCGAACTATGACATAGACAGTTATATCGCTTTCCTTAGAAGTGGCATTGATGCGTTCAAAGCCAAAAATTAAATTTTATTACCTTTCTATATTGCTAGATTGCTCATTTAGGTTCTCTTTTATGTCCATCGCCATCTGCGAGACATAAAAGAAAACTATTACTTGTAAAAAAAAGCAATTATAGCTATGTTTGGATATATATGAGTAACGTTAAAAATATTGCCGTACTAACATCAGGAGGTGATGCTCCCGGTATGAACGCTGCCATTCGGGCAGTTGTCCGCACAGGTATCTACTATAATTTAAATGTTTTTGGTATCCGTAGAGGGTATGATGGGATGGTGAGTGGAGATATCATCAGCATGGATGCAAAATCCGTGGCGAATATAATTCAAAGGGGAGGTACCATTTTAAAAACTGCCAGAAGTGATGAGTTTCGTACCCCAGAGGGACGGAAAAAGGCCTATGAGAATCTAAAGAAACACGAAATTGACGCATTGGTCGTCATTGGAGGTGACGGTACGTTTACGGGAGCTTCAAAATTTATAGAGGAGTTTGACATGCCTATTATGGGTCTACCAGGCACAATCGATAATGATTTGGTCGGTACAGACTTCACTATCGGATATGACACTGCCATCAACACCGTGGTAGATGCTGTAGACAAAATACGTGATACCGCTGAATCCCACGACCGTCTATTTGTGATTGAAGTAATGGGACGAGATTCAGGTCTTATTGCCCTCCGTTCAGGCATCAGTACTGGAGCAGAGGCTGTCCTCATTCCCGAAATCAAGGTAGACTATGATGCTATCATGACCCGCCTAGACAAGACCCGTAAAAATAAAGCTTCACGAATCATTATCGTAGCAGAAGGTGATAAAGAAGGAGGTATGGTCGTTGCTGGCAAGATAAAAGAAAGTTTCCCATCTTACGATGTCCGCCTATCCATCCTAGGTCATATTCAACGCGGAGGAGCTCCTTCTTGCATGGATAGGGTCTTAGCTAGCCGCGTGGGCGTTGGAGCTGTAGAAGGACTAATTGCAGGCCGCAGAGGAGAGATGGTAGGCTTGGTTCATGGGCACGTAGAATATACTCCCTTTAGCAAAGCCATTAAACACATTGATAAAATTGATGACAATCTCACCAGAATCGTCGAAATCTTATCGCTATAATTTATAAACAAGAACTATTAAAAAAGGGGAAGCATGTATATGTTTCCCCTTTTTTTGAGCCTGTATTTCTATTTCAGCAAATTAAGCAGATATTCATCTGATATCGCTGGCAGTCTTATCTCCTGCCCTTCTCTTTGCAAAGAATCTGCAAATACATTCGTTTCCATTAACGCTTTAATATAGGCCGAGACCACATCATCCGCGACCTTTATACCTTTACCATCCTTCACATCCACTACATATCGATTATCTTTCAACGTTACATGTTTATAAAAACGATACGCCGCAGCTTTCAACAAACCTAGATTTTGCTGAGATAGCTGATCTATTCGGGCACCATCAGGCAAGTCCACATCAATAAATGTATCCCCTTTAGCCAATTCATCTATTGGATGATCCAGGGGCACAGCCGTAAGGGCAGCAAGATTAATAACTGCCACACCCTCTTTAGGAGATTGTTGACAGGAAATCAGAAAAAACAAGCTCACCAAACTAATATATATCGTCTTCATCGGATAACTATAATGCACAAGAGGCCTTCTGTTGAAAGGCCTCTTGTGTACCAAAAATGAATTATTTAATCTACTTTAAAATTTCAGCAAGCTTCGCATGCAAGGCCTCGCCCCTTAGATTAGAAGCCACGATTTTTCCCTCAGGATCTAATAGAAAGTTTTGGGGTATACCGCGAATTGAATATAATCCCACCACTACCGACTCCCATCCTTTCAAATCTGATACATGCGGCCAGCCTTCCAGACTATCTGCTTGGATAGCGTGCATCCACTTCTCTTTTTTACCCGGCTGGTCAAGCGACACTCCCAATACGGTAAAATTTTTATCTTTGAACTTGTCAAATGCAGCAACCACATTAGGGTTCTCATGACGACAAGGACCACACCAACTTGCCCAAAAATCGACCAACACATATTTTCCTCTCAAGGAAGAGAGTGCCAGGTTGTTACCCGCTGTATCAGGCAGCGTAAAATCTGGGGCAACCGATCCTACCGCCAATTTCTTTAAATCGTTGATTTTCTGTGCTAATGCTTTTCCTTTTTTGGAGGCTTTCAAAGAAGCGGAGAGCGCATTGAATTGCGGCTCCACATCTGTGTTCACATTCTCCGGATCCACCTTCTCTTCCAACAAATTCAGGGCTATGTAACTATTGGGATTCGCCTTGATGTATTCATCGTTTACGACCTTCTGCTTTTCAAAGATTCCTTGTGCTTTCTCCTGCAGTTGCCCTACAAAAGCCTGATCGTTCTTTTGTGCATCTGTTGCAGCCATGTATTCTGCATTGAGTCCCGAGAACTGATCCTCAAAAGGCTTGATAGCACTCTTATATTTCATCAGGTCAGTATTGATCTGATTACCGCTTACAGTCGCTTCTTTGATAGTCGCGGCACCGTCAATCTTCACGACACCCTTTGAAAGATACACTGCCGCCACATCTGGCTGCGGAATAGATTGCACATCCACACCTTCAGGTGAATAAATGACAAATGCCTGGACAGGTTCAGAAACCGTTCCGTGAAACTTAAACTCACCCTTCACTACTGCAGTAGAGTCCATAAAAGCCTGACCGTTGTCTCGATATTGAATGTAAGCTTTCGCTTTTTCACCCGCTCCTGTCAATTTTCCATGTACCGTAAAGTCTTCTTGTGCAAATAATATTGCGGGGAGAAGTCCAAGTCCCAATAAAAATGTCTGCTTCATTATTGCTTTCTAATTATACCGTCGCCTTTACAACGCTTTTATTCCTCTGTTTTATACACCCGTTCCATAAAAATCTTGTTACCAGCGACCACTGGCACCACCACCACCGAATCCTCCTCCTCCGAAGCCACCAAATCCGCCGCCACCTCCGAAACCTCCGCCGCTACCACCACCAAATCCACCACCCGAAGATCGACCGCCACCCATTAATCCACTCAACAATGTCCACCAAAAGAGATCATTTGCACCCTTACCACCAATTACACGTCCCCCGCCCTTATTGCCACCACCGCCGCCTTTACTGGCTGCAAAAACTACAATGACAACAATTACAAGGATGATGATTTTTAAGATATTACCTCCACCAGCTGGTGCTTGCCGATCATTTCCTTCATTCTTATACTCTCCTTTGGAGTACGCAATCAATGCATTCGTAGCACGATCTATCCCAGTATAATAGTCTCCTTGCTTAAAAGCCGGCTTAATTTCATTTTCAATGATGCGGTAGGCAATTGCGTCAGGCACAGCTCCTTCCAGGCCATATCCTGTCTGTATCGTGACGGCACGGTCGCCCAGTGCCACTAACAATAGAATCCCGTTATTATACTTCTTGTCACCCACACCCCATTTTTGGGCGAGACGAACAGCGTAATCGGCGATATCATAATCCCCCGTCGTATTCATCACCACCACCGCAATCTGGGTGGATGTGGAGTCCTCAAACGTCAACAATTTGCTTTCCAAAGCCTGCACTTGGGTACTGCTCAATGTATTGGTATAATCACTGACAAGTCTCTGCGGAGCAGCAGGAAAATCCTGCGCGTTCGCCCTTAGCAGGAATATGCTAAAAATAGACCATATCAAAAGCGATCTAAAGTGTGCTTTTCTTAATATATGCATGTTAGTCTCTGGATATGTACATCATTTACTATTACCAAAATGAATTTCATTCGGCAATTCATTGACATCGTCGGAAGTATTGGGGTAAAAATGCTTAAGTTGATTTCCAGCTTGATGGACGCCGGCAATCAATCCTTTTGCCAGCTCCCCCGTCCTGAAATAAGATGCCATGGTCTCCTTAGTAGATTCCCAAAAATCAGGCCCTACTCGTTCATTAATACCGGCATCACCTATAATCGCAAAAAGATGGTCATGAGCAGCCAAATATACCAATACACCATTACGTTGCGCGGTAGCATGCATCTCTAGTTTCTTAAAATAAGAAACAGCCCGGTCTAATGGATCCTGTGCCGGACAAGTGTTTTCTACGACAATACGAATCTCGCCAGACGTCATATTCTCCGCAACACTAATCGCATGTGCGACTTGCTCTTGTTCTTCAGCGCTTAATATTTGCATACTCTTGGAGTGAAAAAAGATGAACAATTTTGCATTTCATCAAAATTGTCCATCTCCGTTACTAATTTTTATATTAAAAAGATACCTCTGGAGCTTTATCCGATCCTTCGGCAGCTTTAAATGTACCTTTTGGCTTAAATCCAAACATACCCGCCATGATATTGTTAGGGAAGCTTCTCACCGTTGTATTATAATCTTGTACAGCTTCGTTGTAGGCTCTACGCTCTACAGAGATTCTATTTTCAGTACCTTCCAATTGCGCCTGTAACTCTAAAAAGCTCTGATTAGCCTTTAAGTCGGGATATGCTTCAACACTTACCAATAGACGTCCGATAGACTGAGATAGCGCATCTTGTGTCTGTTGATAGTTAGCAATAGCCTCTTCCGAAAGATTAGAAGGGTCGACCGTTACCGAGGTCGCTTTAGCGCGAGCTTCTACGACTGCTGTCAATGTTCCCTCTTCATGTTTTGCAGCTCCTTTTACGGTATTTACCAAATTCGGAATTAAATCCGCACGGCGTTGATAAGCATTCTCAACCTGAGCCCACTTTCCTTTTACATTCTCGTCTTTGGAAACCATTGTATTGTAACCACAAGAACTAAAGGACAACGCTGTAAATAAGCCAACTAATGCGATTAATAATCTTTTCATGTGTAATGTGTTTTCTAATTAACTGTTAAATATACTAAATTGTTTCAATACCCAATTCATCGTAACAAAGCAAATACCAAGATTTGAGTACATGAGCTTTAGACAAAACTATATATAAGAAAATATTTCAAAGAGGCTTCACAAGCCTCCCAACAGGATAAAAATCTAAACGAAGGCACTTTCCAAGACAATAAAAAAGGACATAACGTCAGCTTATAGAACGTTCTTCCGCTCAACAGATCGATGGACAGGCAAGTATGTTTGTGATTTTCATCCCCGCGGTCGTTAATGCGAAGCATTTTTTTTATTTTTGTACTGTTTTGGGATAAAAACCCAGCCACATCATGCAGAAAGAAATAGAACTTGCCCTATCTCCGGACCATATTACGGACCGTGAATATATTCTTGAAAAAGGAGTCCAAGAACTCCGCATCCCCCTTTCACAAATTAAAGGTTTCAAAATTAGAAAACGCTCAATCGATGCCCGCAGTCGGCATGTCGTATTTCGTGTCAGGGTCATCTTTTATATCAATGAGGAACCTACCGTCGATATTCATCACCCCAATCATCAGCAGGTCAAAGATGCCAAGCCCGTCATTATCATAGGCGCGGGCCCTGCCGGCTTATTTGCAGCCTATAGGTGCATTGAAAGAGGGCTAAAGCCTATTGTCATCGAAAGAGGTAAAGAAGTCCGTGAGCGCAGGCGGGATCTTGCAAAAATTACTCGCGAGGGACACGTAAATCCAGAATCCAACTATTGCTTTGGAGAGGGAGGAGCGGGTACCTACTCGGATGGAAAGCTATACACCCGTTCCGACAAACGAGGAGATGTACAGAAAGTACTCCAGATTTTTGTCAACCACGGCGCTACAGACGACATTTTGGTAGATGCTCGTCCACATATCGGAACCAATAAACTACCACATATCATTGCTGCAATGCGCAATACCATACTCGAATGCGGCGGTGAGTTTATTTTCAATCAACGTGTGATTGATATCCACGAAGCCTTTGGCGCCGTAACAGGTGTCACGCTTGCCAGTGGAGAGCAAATCAATGCTCCGCATGTGATTCTCGCAACAGGTCACTCTGCGCGAGATGTATTTGAGCTTTTTAGAAAAAAGAATTGGCTAATAGAGGCCAAATCCTTCGCTTTGGGTGTACGTATCGAACATCCTCAAGCACTCATCGATCAAGCACAATACCATTGCAGTACACGCCACGAGAACCTACCTCCCGCATACTACAGTCTGGTCGAGCAGGTCAATAACCGCGGAGTATTTTCCTTTTGTATGTGCCCCGGCGGCATCATTGCCCCCTGCGCAACCGATTTGGAAGAAATTGTAGTCAATGGTTGGTCTCCGTCCAAACGCAATAATCCGCACGCCAACTCTGGCACCGTGACCCAAATCAATCTAGAAGATGTACCGAATGCCGCTAGCGACCCCTTTGCACTACTAGATTTTCAAAAACAAGTAGAAAAATTGGCTTTCGATTTGGGCGGAGGCAGACTTGTTGCTCCCGCACAACGCATGGTAGACTTTGTTGAAAAAAGAGTCTCCAGTTCGCTGCCTGACTGTTCCTATAAACCGGGTACCAACAGTGTAGATTTGGACGAGGTACTCCCTAATTTTGTACGAGAGGCTCTTCGAGGTGCACTTCCGATTTTTGGCAAAAAAATGAAAGGCTATTATACGAATGAAGCAATTCTAGTAGGCGTAGAATCGCGCACTTCTTCACCGGTACGTATACCAAGAGACAAAGAAAGTCTGCAACACCCCCAAATCACAGGATTATATCCATGTGGCGAAGGTGCCGGATATGCTGGAGGTATTGTATCAGCAGCTGTCGATGGCATTAACTGTGTCAACGCCATAGCGTTACCATAATTTTTAAATTTTATTTTGCCAGATAGCATATAAAGTGTATTTTTGCCATACCAAAAGCGAAAGTAGCTCAGTTGGTAGAGCACAACCTTGCCAAGGTTGGGGTCGCGAGTTCGAATCTCGTCTTTCGCTCCACTAGAGCCTCAGAAATATTTGAGGCTTTTTTAATACCCCACCATCTGATAATCACCCCTACATTTGTTTCCTCTGGCGCCTATACCCCCACTGAAGATTTTAATTACTCGATTTATTTTCTTATATTGATGATATAAGCTTTGACGACCGCCTCACACTCATAAACCAATGTGATATGAATTTCAAAAGTCGAAAAGATCCTTTAACGCTATGCATCGTCTTCGCATGCTGCTCGGTTATGTTGTTATTTCTATTCGTCACCTACAGACAAGAAGGAGCATCAGCATTACAGATTATCCTGAGCATCGTACCCACGCTGATCGTAATTGGAATCATCCTTTGGATGGTCCTAGATGTGGGATATACCATCCAAGATGGTTATATCAAATATAGAGCTGGCTGGATTAGGGGCAAAATAAAAATCGCCAATATAAAACGGATACGTGTCAATGAAACAATGTGGGTTGGTTTCCGTCCTGCTTCCGCACGAAACGGACTGATTATCGAAAACAAAAAACAGGGAGAGATATACATCAGCCCCGATAGCAACGATTCATTTGTAGACGCACTCCTACTCATCAATCCAGCCATACAAATCCATAGAAAAAGCGCATTAGAAACATCCTAATGCGCTTTTCCTGTAATTATATAACGTGTTAATCTTTCAAACCAGCATCCACCAAATTTTCGATATAGGCTCGCACGACGGGATTGGAAAATCTAGTAATTACGTCAAAGGCAAAAGCATGTACCAACAACAGCCTAGCAGACTCCTCTCCGATACCTCTCGCTCTCAAATAGAAAAGCGCTTCTTCATCAAATTGTCCCATTGTACAGCCATGAGAACATTTCACATCATCAGCAAAAATCTCCAACTGCGGCTTGGTATATACTGTTGATTTGTCGCCAATCAACATATTATTATTTTGCTGAAAAGCATTTGTTTTTTGTGCATCTTCTCTCACAAAAATTTTCCCATTAAATACCGCTGTCGAGGTATCTTGTGGGATATTTTTGTACCACTCATAAGATTCACAATGCGGTTTCATATGGTCCACTACCGTATGGTTGTCTACAAATTGATTCTCCGAAGTCAAGTTGATACCATAAAGATGGCTTTCGACATTCTCTGCATCCATTCGCACATTGATGTCATTCCTGACAAACGAAGGTCCTGGGAAATTACAGTTGTAATTATTATACAGACTATATTTTTCCTGATAAACTTCCGTGTGATTCACGTAATGACTAGTCGCATCAGCTATTTGCAAATAATAGTGCTGAAGCTTCGCATTTTCACAAACAACGATTTCCGTCACTTTGTTATGTACGTTCTTCGCAGCACCATTGATTGTGATGAATGATTCTACAATCTCAGCCTCCGCATTTGGCTCAAGAACGATTAAGTTTCGCGTCTGCGTAAAAAAATCAGCATCACCAGTAGCCACATGAACGATATGGATTGGCTTTTGCAAGACTTTTCCTTTGGCAACATCTATAAAAAGACCCGAGGTGAAAAGCGCAGTATTCAAAGCCACCATAGCGCTGTTTGTTTTATCAGCGTGTTGGGCAAAATGCTTGAGGAAATTGCTTTCCTCGTCCGCCTCGTCAATTGGCTTCACCGTCAGTCCCACCTCTTCTTCCAAGGAAGAAAATGCCAAGACGTACTGCCCATTTACCAGCACAATGCGATGCGCGTCGAAGTCAGGGATATCAGCTTTACTGAAGTCCAACTCTTCGATGTCCACATCTGGATTAAGCACGTATGTCTTATTAACCAGACTGTGAATATTTGTATATTTCCAATCTTCATTTTTCACGGTTGGGAAACCCTGTTGACGAAACTTGTCAAAGGCCTCTTGACGCAACTTGGTCAAGGCAACGGTCTCCTGAGCATTTGTTTGCTCCTGAAAACCTTCCACCAATTGTTGAAATAATGAATCTGCTACTAATGTACTCATGTTGTTATCTATCCGTCCGCTTGCTACTACATCCATCCCTTAAGATCCTCAAGCGTTTTGTGTATCTAATTCTTTTAACCAATCGTATCCTTTTTCTTCTAGCTCTAGCGCCAGCTCTTTAGGACCTGTCTTTACGATACGTCCATTATATAGCACATGCACAAAGTCAGGAACGATATAGTCTAATAACCGTTGGTAGTGTGTAATAACGACAAATGCGTTGTCCTTAGAGCGCAGTTGGTTGACACCGTTGGCCACTACACGTAGCGCATCTATGTCCAACCCAGAATCCGTCTCGTCTAGAATTGCCAACTTAGGATTCAACATCGCTAGTTGAAAAATTTCATTACGTTTTTTCTCACCTCCAGAAAATCCTTCGTTCAATGAACGATTAGCAAGGCTTGCCGAGAATTCGACCAACTTCTGCTTGTCTTTAACCATCTGAAGAAACTCTTTCGCTTCCATCGGAGGCAACCCCTTATACTCACGGATATCATTGACGGCCGTTTTCAAAAAGTTGATATTGGATACCCCGGGGATTTCTACTGGATATTGAAAAGCCAAAAATAACCCTTCTCTTGCGCGATCTTCAGGAGAAAGATCCAATAGATCGATTCCCTCCAAAAGTGCAGAACCATCTGTCACTTCGTAGCTGTCGCGTCCTGCCAATACATTACCCAATGTGCTTTTTCCCGCACCATTTGGCCCCATGATTGCATGAATCTCTCCAGCTTTGACCTCTAGGTTCAATCCTTTCAATATTTGTTTGTCTTCAACAGACGCATGTAAATTCTTAATACTTAACATACTTTCTTTTCATTTGGACATCAAATTGTAAGAAGATTCTCTTACCATTTGCTCCTTTTATTTTTTTACGATATATAAAAATCTTAATACTACTTCTTATCCTACACTACCTTCAAGCGATATCGCTAGGAGCTTCTGAGCCTCCACTGCAAATTCCATCGGCAACTGGTTCAACACCTCTTTTGCATATCCATTTACAATCAATCCTACTGCTTTTTCCGAATCAATACCACGTTGATTGAGGTAGAACACTTGGTCTTCCCCAATTTTTGAGGTCGTTGCTTCGTGTTCAAGTATAGCGGTTCTATTTTTGTTTTCGATATAAGGGAAGGTGTGCGCTCCACATTTGTCGCCAATCAAGAGAGAATCACATTGGGTAAAATTACGGGAATTATCCGCATTGGGACCAATCTTGACCAACCCACGGTAACTGTTATGGCTCTTACCTGCCGAGATACCCTTGGATACAATTTTTGAACGGGTATTTTTCCCTAAATGAATCATTTTGGTACCTGTATCAGCCACTTGCATATTACGAGTCAAAGCCACCGAGTAGAATTCTCCTACAGAATTATCTCCTTTAAGGATTACACCTGGGTATTTCCATGTGATGGCCGATCCCGTTTCTACTTGTGTCCACGAAATCTTACTATTATCTCCTTTACAGATCCCCCGTTTGGTTACGAAATTATAAATTCCACCTTTTCCATCCTTATCCCCAGGGTACCAGTTCTGCACGGTAGAGTATTTGATTTCAGCATCCTTCTGCGCAACCAGCTCTACGACTGCCGCGTGTAATTGGTTTTCATCACGAGTTGGCGCTGTACATCCCTCTAGATAAGACACGTATGACCCCTCATCTGCGATGATAAGTGTACGTTCAAACTGGCCTGTATTCTGCGCATTGATACGGAAATAGGTCGAAAGTTCCATTGGGCACCTCACTCCCTTAGGAATGTAAACGAATGATCCATCCGAAAATACTGCAGAATTTAGTGCAGCATAAATATTATCTGTTTGAGGCACGACACTTCCTAGATACTCTCGTATAAGTTCGGGATGCTCTTGTACAGCCTCTCCAAATGAGCAAAATATGACCCCTTGCTCTTTCAGCTTCTCCCGGAAAGTAGTCTTGACCGATACCGAGTCAAATACCGCATCAACGGCAACGACTCCAGCCAATATCTTTTGTTCATCCAAGGGAATCCCTAATTTTTCAAAAGTCAGCAACAACTCCGGATCCACCTCATCAAGGGATTCCAACTGAGGCTTCACTTTAGGTGCCGCATAGTATGATATTTCTTGAAAATCCACTTCTGGATTCTTGAAGTTCTGCCAAGAGGGCATTTTCATGGTCAAAAAATGACGGAAAGCTTTCAATCGCCACTCCAACAACCATTCTGGCTCATTTTTCTTCTGGGAAATAAGTCGAACTGTATCTTCGGTCAAGCCTACAGGAGCGATATCCATCTCAATATCAGTCGTAAAACCGTATTTATACTCTTCGTTCTCCAGCTCTTTTAAAATCTCGTCGTCTTTAGTGCTCATATCTCTACTCTAAATCAAAATCATCTGAGGATTATCACTCAGTTTCAAGCAACAAAGGTACGACTTTAGACGCTAAAAAAATACTTTTCACTCGGTTAGATGGCTTATTTATGACAAAAAAAAGTGACTTTGATCACTTTTTCATTCTCACCCCTCCGAAATCCCCTTAACAACCCCCACGCGCCACCAAAAGCACGGACGTCCTAATGACAAATAAAGGCCAACAAATCCTTGGGTCGCAAATATTTATGCAATATCATACTGAATAACCAAATATAATTTTGAAAAGTTTTGTTATCTTTACATTTGATCTTAAAACTGACATCAAGATATGGCCTTTCAGCCCGATAAAACAGACTTAAAAATATTGAAGCTCTTACAGGAAAATGGTCGTGTAACGAATCTTCAATTGGCTTCCAGTATTGGATTGTCTCCTGCTCCGACCTTAGAACGCGTCCGGAAGTTAGAGAATTCTGGCTTCATAAAAAGCTATCATGCTTTTGTGGACGAAGAGAAGCTCGGATTAGGTATCAAATCTTTCATTCAGATTTCATTGGATTTCCACACACACAATGCTATCCCAGAGTTTGTAGAAGCGGTTAAGGCTATTCCCGAGGTGACTGAATGCCACCACGTGACGGGCAACTGTGATTTCATGTTGAAGGTCTATGTTAAGGACATCAAGGCGTACGAGGCCGTGATTATGGAAAAAATATCCAAAATCCCTTTCGTCAAAACTTTCCAGACCATGATGATCATGTCTACGAGTAAGAAAGAGCCTATTATCCCCCTTGAATACTAAGCCTATGGAAAAAACTCTACCCACCTATGATGACTTTGCCCTCATCCTGGCATGGCCGGACTCGACCATTCGGGGAGACGAAGCATGGATGATGTTTTTCAAAAAAATTGGGCTCGTTAAAAATTTAAATTTTAAAGTTGGACACACAGGAGTTGTCTTAATCAGTCGCCTTTCGGGAGAATTGCTGTACTATGATTTTGGACGATACATATCTCCTCGCGGTCATGGTAGAGCCCGCTCCAAAGAATCAGACCCTCGTTTGGAAATTGACTTTAAAGCCCGTTTCGACACCGAGGGAAAAATAGATAATTTAGAAGAGATTGTACAGCAGTTCGAGTACATGCGGGACGGCATGCAAGGTTTTGGGGAGCTCTATTTTTCTATTGCCTCGGACATCAATTTTGATATGGCCAAGACTTATGCCGATCAGATTGTCCATGAAGGCTCGACTCCTTATGGGGCCGTGGCAAAAGGAAATAACAATTGTTCGCGCTTCATTCCGCGCCTGCTCTTCAACTCGTCCACGAAATACCATTGGCTACACTCCATCAATTTCCCGGAAACAATTAAATGCAGCCCTATCAGCAATATTGTGAATGCAAATCACTGCCGCACGGTATACTCCTATCTACCGGAGACGGGGCTTAAGCGTTTTAGAATGAATCGGTGGCAATCATTTTCTTTCTTAGTCAGCAAACTAAAGGATAATATCAGCACCCAAAAATCTGCGCAGCTGCCCAACGACTTAATTATCGGCGGCATGAAATATCAGTCCAAACCTATTACACTTCCCAAACATGCACAATATTTAGGCGGTGTAGGTGAAGGTGCATGGTATGCCTTTCAGGTATCGGAAAGAAGCCAGCAGCTCATCATTTCCAGGTATACCTCTTCCGGTGCGTGGGAGTATTCGGTCATTGGAGAAGCAGATGCCACCCTTGACCCACATCTCCCCTTTGAGGTTACCTATGACAGCCATCTCTTATTTACCCATGTGGTTCAGCAAAACCGCAAAATAGCGGTGAAACACATACAACGCTTACACAAGGATGAGTTGCAGTTATCTCGTGTACAAGAGCTTCTCGCTTAATCATCAAATTTTCCAGTCAATGGGCTCCCGTCCATGCTGTGCCAAGTAAGTATTGGCCTTAGAGAAGTGCTTGGACCCGAAAAAGCCCCTATATACTGAAAGAGGCGATGGATGTACAGATTTGAGTACCAAATGTTTGGCATGATCGATTAGCATCGCTTTCTTCTGCGCATAGCTGCCCCATAGCATGAATACCACATGATCCGTCCGATTGGATACCTCATGAATAATATGATCGGTAAACATTTCCCAGCCTTGCTTTTGATGAGAGGCCGCTTCATGTGCCCGCACCGTTAATGTCGCGTTCAACAACAACACGCCTTGCTTTGCCCAGCGTGTCAAATTTCCGGATGTCGGATATTGAAATCCCGGTATATCGGTCTGCAACTCCGTGTAAATATTCCGTAGGGAGGGC
Organism: Sphingobacteriaceae bacterium DW12; assembly: GCA_000783305.1. Taxonomy (GTDB): domain Bacteria; phylum Bacteroidota; class Bacteroidia; order Sphingobacteriales; family Sphingobacteriaceae; genus Sphingobacterium. The sequence goes on from JROE01000004.1 coordinate 548,315, forward strand.
GGAATAGTAATTCCATCAGGGACAGAAAAGGACAATCCATGCGCCTGTCCATCATTGTGATAAGGATCTTGTCCTAAAATCACGACCTTAACCCTATCCAATGGCGTGAGTTTAAATGCATTGAAGACTAAGTCCTCAGGAGGAAACACCAATGCCTGCTCTCTTTCTGCCTGTACAAATCGTGACAACGCTTTCATATACGGTTGCTTAAAAAGTGGCTGAAGCACTTCGCCCCAGCTTTCATCATAGCGTTTTTCCATGATTCAAACTTAGCCAAAAAGTGTCGTATTCAGAGCTGCCCACCACAAAAACTCCAACAGTAGCCTACATTTTCTTCCGAAATAGTTCCCGCATCGGTTTCTGCTTTTGACCATCCTATGACCAGATAGCAATTTGCATACGATGCAATTATATTGTATATACAGCCAATTTTATCTAAATTTGTATTTTAAAAACAAAATATTTTAGACGAATGTCAAATTTAATTCGAATCATTATTAGCTCCTTGTTGTTGGTGGGCACCGTTGTTCTCTTTTGGTTTGGACAGTGGGGTTGGGGTGTTTTGGGTATATTAGTCACTATACTAGCGTGGGTCACCGTCTTCTTCAACGAGAACATGTTATTGGCTCAGTGGTTTATGCGCAAAGAGAAAATGGAAAAAGCAGAACTGTGGCTGAATAGAATTACCAATTATGAGAAGCAACTGATTCCAGCACAACATGGATATTACAATATGCTCATTGGCCTCATCGAGTCCAGAAGAGCCCCGTTACAATCCGAAAAATTCTTTAAAAAGGCCCTTTCCCTTGGTCTCCATATGGATCATAATATAGCATTGGCCAAACTTAGCTTAGCGGGAATAGCGATGGCCAAAAGAAATAAAAGGGAAGCGGAGAAATACCTCCAAGAAGCCAAGAAAGCAGATAAAAACAAATTGTTGACCGATCAAATCAAAATGATGAAAGATCAGATGGGTATGATGGATCGTCAACAAGTTCGATACTCTCGATAATAATATATAGAAAAGGCTGTCAAATTATAAATTGACAGCCTTTTCTATAAATTTACCTTGCTCAGTACTATCTTCAAACACCAATTTCAGTTTGCTGGGTTTTACGGTTTTCGGCCAATTATCTACCGTTATTTTCAACGGGACGGGTACCCCATCTTCCATAAAATAATTCAGGTAGTTTTGACGGTCGACCAATTTTACCAGTACTTTACCCATTTGCATCGTGGTATACATGTACATCTGCCCTTTAGCGTCTACCACCTGTGTCGCAAAGGTATTCAGTTTAAATTCTCGCGGATTGCGCTGATAGGAAATCAGATACAGCTCTATAGTAGCCGTCTTGGTCTTAGCATCCACTGTCGCGCTCTTAATATCAATCTGTATATCGTCGATTACATTCTGGACCGTATCCTCTTCCTGCGCATGCAGGATATTCGTTGTTGCTCCCATAACGGTGATAAGTGCCACCACTTGAAATATTTTTTTTGTCAACCTGTTCATCTTAATTCATTTATGCATTAGCTAGGATAGCCACTTGCGCAACACCACCCACTAATTGGTGTATATTTGTTGCATCTTAAACGCGTAATCAGCTTATTCCACCAACTATATGCGTGCATATCCTAGGCCAAAATACAAAATTTATCAGATTTGCAGATTACAATTTACATTTTTGAACAGTCTGGAAGACCTGTATCGTTTCATAAAGATTTTCGATGATTTCGTTGGTCGTTGCTTTTATGATTTCCTCTGGCGAGCCTTTAAATAGACATTTTTTAGAAAATCCAAAATTCTCAAACTGCATATTGATAAATACGGTCCCTACAGGCTTTTTGTCCGTAGTCTCTCCACACGCGTAGGCAAACCCTGTGATTGCGACCGCAATATCTGGCCTGTAGACCCGTTGGAGGCCTTTCACCAATGCAGCTGTTACTTCCGCAGAAACGCCACCATATTTATCCAACAAATCAGCATCAATTTGCAGGGCCTGCTTTTTCATCTCGTCGTGGTAGCATACAACAGAGCCTAGAAAATAATTCCCTGCATGCTGCTCCAGACTGATGACAGAGGCGACAAATCCGGCCGTCATACTCTCTGCCAACACCAATTTCAATTCGTTTTTGGAAAAGTACTCACCACATAGGCTAAGTTTTTCTGAATTGATTTCCATATTTTAGGTATTAAGAAGTTAGAACGCTATTTTTCCACCCGTAGCGGGAATAGTTGCTCCCGAAATATAAGATGCGGCTTCAGATGCCAAGAAGACAAATATCGGAGCTATCTCAGCTGGCTGTCCGGGCCGTCCCATCGGGGTATCTTTCCCGAAGTTTTCGTGATCGGGAATCGTTGACGGAATCAAGGGGGTCCATACCGGTCCTGGTGCCACAGCATTGACTCGGATTCCATTGTCCGCCTCCAACATCATCTGCGCCATATTCGCTGTGAAATTTTGGATGGCAGCCTTGGTCGCGGCATAAGGCAGCAATATCGGGTTGGGGTGGTAGGCATTGACAGATGTGGTATTGATGATACTACTCCCCGCCAACATAAAGGGCAGTGCTTCATAGCACAAATAAAACATGGCGTGTACATTCGTATCGAAGACCTCTCGCCATTCGTCAGCCGGAATAGACCCAAAATCTTTATACGTCCGCTGATAAGCTGCATTATTTACTAAAATATCGATACCGCCCCATTCTTCGGTGGCTTTCGCAATAAGGTGATGGCAATGCTTCTCGGATCGAATATCACCAGGCACCAGTATAGCTTGACACCCGGCATGCTCTACCCACTTTTTTGTATCGAGCGCATCCTCTTCCTCATTGAGGTAAGAAACCAAAATATCGGCCCCTTCCCTTGCATAAGCAATTGCAATCGCTTTTCCTATTCCAGAATCAGCCCCCGTGATTACCGCTTTCTTTCCTACCAACAGGCCGTTCCCCCTGTAAGAGGTCTCACCGTGATCGGCTTTAGGATCAAGCAGACGCTCCAACCCGGGAGGAGACTGCGCCTGCCGTTCAAAGGGAGGCGCAGGATATTTCTCCGCAGGATTGTTGTTATGATTTATATAATCTGCCATAGTTGTTTTTATTCTTAAGGTGTAGAGGCACTATCTATCTTTGAAAAAAAGCAGATAGAGTATGCCTAGTATAACAATCGCTATAATGATTACCCATGGAATCGTAAACCCAGCAGGTTGATCATCCGGCTCTTCAAGAATAGACTTGGGCACTTTTTTCTTTCTAAATAACATCGCCTCCTCCTTTCTATGGTGTCTGTATAGTAGAAGTATCCGTTCTATTTGAATCAATCGGGGTTACAGAAGTATCGGTCCCGTTCAAGTTGTACCGTGACTCTTCCCCATTGGTTGGTGGAACGGCCGAAGGCTGTCCATCTCCATTATCTTGATTATTATCAGATGCGCTATTACAAGCTGTCACTGCGATTACACAACCGATACCAAGCATCATTACTGTCTTTAATGTTTTCATAGTCTTTTGTTTTAGTGTGACAAAACTGTTACTATAAAAACACCCTTTGTAGGCTATCTGTTTGGCAGACAGCCCACAAAGGGCATTTATACATCCTTATCAAGTATTTATACGTAGACGGCTTTTCTAATGAATCAGGCCGTTTTGAAGCGCAAATTTAATCAGCGCCGGGGTATTTTTAGATTTAGTCTTGTCAATCAAGCTTTGACGATGCCCTTCTACTGTTCGCTTGCTCAAAAATAAACGTTTGGAGATTTCCAGATTAGTCAACCCTTCGCCCAGCAGTTCCAGTACTTCCAACTCTCGTGAAGACAGGTCTAGCTCTGCTGGATCTATCTTATTTATCTGCGTAGCGTTCTTTTCGATAAGCTTGTCTATAAATTTAATCATCAATTCCTCACAGAGGAATCGCCCCCCTTTTGCCACATGATTGACACAGAATATAAGTTCTTCGGCCGCAACGTTTTTGACCAAATAGGCTTTTGCACCACATTCAAAGGACTTGGCCACATGTTGTTCACAATCCAACATCGTCAGCACAATCACTTTAATAGCCAGGTTACGTGCTTTTACTTCTTTAATCAGCTGGATACCATCCACGTTGTGCATACCTAGGTCGGTGATGAGGATATCTGTCTCTACCCCTGCAGATAGCAAATCCAATATCTCCTTTCCACTCCCCACCTCTCCTACTACTTCAAAGTTATCCTGAGAGTCCAGCAGCAACTTGATTCCATTCCGGACCACTAAATGGTCTTCGGCGAGCATAATTTTGATTTTCTTCATATTTATGTTACTTGCAAATTGACCAACACTGTGCTACCAATTTTATTGGCTTTGATTTTAATATCTCCATTATACAGATGGATCCTACTTTTTATATTGCGCAAACCCGAGCCCTCCTGCACACATTCTTCAAGCTCCTTAGCGAAGCCTTTACCATTGTCGGTTACCTCCACAACTATGGTATCTTGCGCCGAAGATATCTTCACTCGGACTTTGGTCGCCATCGCGTGTTTCATACAATTATTTAGCAATTCTTGTACAATCCTATAGATGGCCAACTTGAGGCCATCGGGTAGTGTTTCGCATTTTTCTTGGACCAGTGCCGTCACCTCAAATCCCGGAATCGCTATTCGCTCGGCCATTGTCTTCAATGCTGCTTTGAGGCCGAAGTCATTCAGTACAGAAGGAACCAAGTCCATAGACAGATTTCGGATTTGGTGGATAGCCTCATTCAACATCTTCTTGACAGGTACGATACGCTCTCGATAGTCATATTCTAGCACAAAATGTTGGAGGTTTAGCCGTGCAGCATAGAGCAGTTGTGCCACACTATCATGCAAAAAATTTCCTATGTCTTGTCTTTCCTGTTCTTGCGTGATGATAATAGCATCATAGACCTCCTGCTTCAGCTCCAGTAACTGTCTATTTGGGCAAAATTCTTTTTCGAATAGCAGGATGCAGTACTGATCTTCGCCAAGTTTCGTCTTGTATTTACGGACATAGGCATCTGTCATCACAATATTATTACCTTTCCTGATCAATCCGAGACTGACCAAAAGTGGGGTTACTAACGTTTTACTATTCTGCAAAATAGATTTAAAACTTAGTGCGTCCTCTTCGGTAAGATACTCAAATATGAGCCTGCCCATCATTTCCGAAGCATCGCGCCCCAACATATGCTCCAATCTCGAATTGACTTTAAACAGCTGAAAATACCGATCTAACAAAATAAGTCCGAATGGTCCTTCTTTGAAAAAGATATCAAAACATAGCTGATCTCGTTCAGCCTCTTGTTCAAAAAGAGAATATTGTTCCGGCCTAGCCGATGGATTATACGGTGACGCTGAGATGACAGCTTCCCCATCAGTCTTTTTCGTGTTCATATTCATGTATCTAAAAAAATCTGAGGCTCACATTGAGTCATAAGCTCCTTTCGACTATATAGAACAACTAATCGCATTAAATGTTCTACGCTTCTTCCAATAGAATCCTTTCATTTTTGAAATATCCGGTAAAGCCTTAATGACCGTCTACATTTGATGGCCTCGTTTTAAACATAATAGATGTACCATATATTACGTGTATTACGGGCTTTTATTGTGATTTATCATCTTACCTCCGTAATAACACGCATGCTCGCTGCTACAAATACCCGTTCACCATTTTATCTAAACTTAGCCCCAAACCCGCGGTTATATTATAGTGTAATACAAAAATCACTGCTATGAAACACGAAATCCCCACCCAACACGACGGTCGCAAAATGGATGCTTCTGAAAGCATTAGCTTTGCCCACATCGCAAATGCAATGCAGTTCTATGACGTGGCTCGGAGTCGGTTACTGCGTATCAGCCACTGGTATCAAATTGCCGAGTTGCCCATGGCAACTTTCACTCATCTTGACAACGCTGGTCAAGCAACATTACAAACACCCAACATCGGCGACTATATCCAAATCGATATCCTGGGTCCTGGTCTACCCAGTACGGATGGCTTTGACTATGTACAGATTGAGCGCATTGACGAAAGCAATGACCCCAATCTCCAAGCACTCACCATCACCCTGCGTCCCTGCGCCAACCCACTATCCACTCACGATGATGAAACGAAGCATTTCTTCAAAAATATCGCCACTTCTACCCTACAGATCCAACGTATCAATAACAGCATCAATGCGAACTATTTCGGTCGGAATGAAGTCATCAATCTAGAAGTTGATGCCTTATCCGACAAAATCCGCAATTTCATTATCGGTGCCGGCGCAAAACTGGGGGCTTCGTTTCCACAGTGGAAATCTTTACTTAAAGGGCTGCTCGACACGAATATTTCGAAAAGTGACCAGCAGCCCCCTTCTTAAACGTCCCCCCAATCACAAGCGAGGGAAAGAGCCTTCTAATGAAGGCCTCTTAACTCAAAAAAAGATTCGTTCGCAAGCTGGCCACGATAGCTGCACCTTCCTTTACACGTCGAATCTCCAGCTCGCCCCCGTGCAATAACACCCGATTTTGAATATTTCTAAGCCCCGAACCAAATACGATTTCATTATTTTCATCCATTTTAAACCCGCTTCCATTATCGACAACTTCTATTTCAATACGGAATGCCTCCATTTCAGTTATTCGAATGGACATAGCCGTCGCTTGGGCATGCCTCATCCCATTGTTGATCAATTCTTGTACAATCCTGAATATACTCAGTTGCACATCTGCAGCCAGCGCATCTACCTTTTCATCTACCTGCGCATCGATCTTAAAGCTGGGCAGCGACAGCTTGTTTACCATTTGCATGATGGACATATACAAGCCATTATCTCGTAAGAGCATCGGCGCCAGATCATTGGAAAAATCCCGAATCAACCGTATAGCTTCATGGAGCATCTGTTGCACGGGCTGTACAGCTTCGTCATGCGCCCCATTCATTTGCAGGTGTTGCAGGTGTAAGTGGATACCATATAAGTACTGCGCCACTGTATCATGTAGAGAGGCACTGATTGCTGCCCGCTCGGCTTCCTGCGTTTGTACTATCGTGTGATATAAGATTTCATGTTGTTCCAAATATTCATCGTCCGGTCTAAAATCATTCCGAAGTAAAAGGATGCAAAAGCATTGCTTCCCGCCCTCCCCAACAAATCCCTTCAAGAAATAAGTCATCAGTCGACTCCCATTGTAAGGGCATTTTGTCTTTATGAGTCGCAACGGAGTCAGCCATCCAAGAGAGTGTTGGCCCATCAAAGCCATCATTTTTTTCTTGCCATCCTCATACAGAAAGTCCAACACTCGCTTCCTCTTTAGATTTCCGTCCGGAGCATCCAATATGGCTGCAGCGATTTCATTATAACGTTGAATATACCCCCTTCCATCTGTCATGACATAGCCAAAAGGGCCGTCGTGAAATATGGTATAAAATTCCTCCATTTCCTTCCATTCCTTTAGCTTTCGGTGGTTCAGTGACGGAGGCATATCCTGTTCGGCATCTCCACCACCGCTCCTATTATTCAGTATCTCTCCCATTATATTGCTTCAAAAAATTGGACACTATTATTCCATCTTCCGTATTTCACGATCGGAAGGGATTGTTGTTTCTATGATGTCTTGTTCGGGCTCAATAGGTCAATGGCGTTGCACCGACCCACGCTAATTTTTACGACTTTGGGCTTTCATGTTCACAAAGTCGATTTGCAAACCATGGCTATTTAGGTCTTCATATTTTGTCGTATCCCCCCTGGTGAAATCTTATTGCAATAGTTGGTTAAAGTAAGCACTTGCATTTTTTTCTTAAATCTCCTTTTCTTATGCGCCGAGTAACCTCTAGCTGTTCGGTTAAAATTAATGAAATAATTTCACAGCGATTTCAATCGAAGGGAGTGGTATATTCAATACCGTATTTGCCTCAATATTTCAGGTATTTCACGCAGTAGGTTAATAATTCGAAGCTCGACAGGAGAAGCCCTTACACTCTTTTGGTATTGATGGCATTTGTCCATTTATCACGCTGGCATCGTGGACACTTTCGAGTAGGGGGAATATAGGAGACTACGCCGCCGCAATACATACACGCTACGAATATATCTTCCTTGTCACGAGCTACTTCTTGGTAGGCATCCGGGAAAAGGGGCAGGCCATATTTGACCTCCTTGTCTGGATAAAATAGGATACTCATGGTGCCGTCAATTTCCAACACCGCAGTCCGCACTTGTCCTAGGTGCTCGACGGATTGGTTTCGCAATTCAGAAAAAAATTCCATTTTAGAAAAATCGCTATCACTTTCATGCTTCATTTCAAACATCCCCTCCCTAACCACCACCATAGCCTCCCCTTCCAATATTTTATTAATAAAGACCGACTTGGAGGCCAACCACGTCACGAGTTTATAGACCACAATCACCGAGAATAGCACCACCAGTGCGTAAATAACGGGCAGCTCTTCCTGAAACATAGGATCGCCCGCGGCAGACCCTAGGCTGAGGATAATCGCGACTTCAAAAAGCGTCAATTGCCTAACCCCTTTTTTGCCGGACAGCCGGAGAATGACCAATATCACGATAAACATAATCACCGACCGGCCTACAATTTCCCCTACAAAATCCCACTCTGCACCTTCCAAGAATATTTTTCTAAGCTCCAACATACTTATTTATGCTTAGGTGCTTTAGGTTCACGAGGGTGCGTATCCGGGTCAGGCATATTATTGAGCTGGTCCACTTGGGGGTCTACGCCAGCTTCACCGTCGCCCTCCTGCTTTTTGTTTCTTTTCTCCACCACCGAAGTTATGGTTTTCTCCTTTCGGGGCTGGTGCTCCTTATTCACAAGCCCCACCTTTGCATTTTCTTTTTTGATAGCCATGATATTATTTTTTATAGTTAGATGTATATATAACCGTCAGCGGATATCAAAAGTTTTTATACACATTGCGGACAAGGATAGCGTGAAGAATACGCTGGAATAGGATATAAATACTCAAAATCATCCTTAAACTACTTGTTTAAGACGCAATTCAAATAGTAACAATCTAAAAATCAACACATTAAACATTTGCTCGTATTTTCCTAGCTAAACATTCAAGATAGGTCTTTGTTGATATTATAAGAGACCCATTAAACATAAAAGGAGGAAACATGTATAACGAAAACACGACAGCAGAAATCATCAACGATTTAATTGAAATCAACAACGATCGTATTGAGGGCTACACCACGGCCTTAGAAGACTTAAAGGGCGAAGAAGATATCGATCTTCGTTCCTTGTTTGAGGATTATATCCAACAGACCCGTCAGTTCAATAGCGAATTGGCGCCTTTAGTCGTCATCAATGGGGAAGAGCCTACTACCGGCACCCGCAATTCAGGCAAACTTCACCGATTGTGGTTAGACGTCAAAGCCACCTTCAGTGGTCATGACCGCAAGAGCATACTAGAAGAGTGCGAGCGCGGTGAAGATGCCAGTAAGAAAGCTTATGAAGAAGCGCTCAAGGATTCCCCCAATTTACCGCTCAATGTGGTCGAAATTATTGGGAGCCAAGCCGAAAAGCAAAAGGCTGCCCATGATCGAATTCGAGATTTGCGCGATGCAGCAGTATAATATATCCTTTCATATTAAATCTTTCATTATCTTAGGTTAAAGCCCGTCGTGCATATGTACGATGGGCTTTTTTACTATTTCCCATCAGATGTACGCATCCTTAAAGTGTCTATTTTAGTAGACATTTTCTAAAAGCTTAGTATTCCAAACAAGTATTACATTCTCATGAGACACAAAATATTTAAAATGCTAATAAATAGCACATTAACAACACACAAACTTAAGTAAAATCTATATATGCTAGAGGATTTCCTATATTTTGCATCACTTTTGCAAAGTATAGCATGAGTTACTAATAGAATATTAAACCCAAAAAAACATTACAATGAAAACTACTGAAATCAACGCAGCAAAACTTGGACTGGAAAAAGGATATTATCTATTACTCATGGCTATACTAGAGACTCCCGAGTCTAAGAATGAGGATGAGGACTAGTCACACCCGAACGCTTTATACAACTATATACTTTTAGACCATCTATCTTTTACAGCAGATAGGTGGTTTTTTTTGCTTCCTTGCGATGTGATCTCCGTGCCAGCTTTACTCGTTGAAGCTGCGACTTTTATCCTACCTCCGCGTATAAAATCACAAATAAAATGTTTAATACCTGAAATACACCGAACTACAAACATCGTCTCCAATCGGTTGTTTTTTGAATAGTACGTTAAATTGACAGCTTATGTCTTTGTCCATCATCTTCGGAATACTCTTAATCATCCTTGCATTATATCTGATTATGCGATATAGAGGCCAAGGGGGCGCAAGACATCGCAACAGATCGAATCGATAACATTTTTAAAATATTCGCACTATGAAAACTATTCTCAAAACCCTCAGCTTATGTCTAGCCTATGTGCTGGTTACATTCCAGGTGCAGGCGCAAGACAGCACGGCAGTGCAGCCCCAAACGGGGGACTTAGATTTTGCGGCCAAAGCCATGGCCAGCAATGCCTTCGAAATCCAAGCGGCTAATATAGCCCTTCAAAAATCTCAAAACGAGACTATAAAGCACTATGCGCAAATGATGGTCAGCGATCATACCGCAGCTGGAGAACAATTGACTGCCCTCGTGCAACAAAAAAATTGGGAGCTTGGAAAGACAGATGACCAGAAATACGAGCAAATGATCCAACAACTCAATGATGCAGATGAAGCTTCTTTCGATCAGCTTTATGCCGACTTGATGGCTCAGACACATACAGAAGCCATCAAGCTTTTTAAACAGGCTTCTGAAGGCAATGCGACCACCGACAATGAATTAAAACAATTCGCCAATGAAAAGATACCGGGCTTTCAAAGTCATCTTGATCAGATTAAAACTTTCAAGCCAACCAAGATGAGCACCGATATGCGCGACTCGGTCCCGAATCCAAAAAACACAACACATAAAAAACCGTTACCAAAACGGTAAGTTAATTTTTATATATTTTTCACTCCACTATCTTTTACAGCTAGGGGTCCAAAGAACGCTACTTTGGTCCCCTTATCTTTCACATTTGCCTATGGACCTGACATATGATTATATCCACGAGCTGCGCAACCGTCAAATGGCCTTGCGCGCCAAAATCGAGGCTAGCCCAATTGCTGGCGAGATACAGTTTGTATACGGGGAGGATTATTATCAAGAAGAAGCCAGAAGCATGGGATTGCGAATGATTCGAGATGGATTAGACCTTGAAGGGGAGCAGATGATTTTGGGCTTCGCCCGCGAACACTACCCTAGATATGTAGAAGAAGAGCTGAGGTGGATCAGCAAAATGATGCGCTATCTCAACGCTGTCACGGAAACGCTTATTGACAATTTACTAGCTGAACGGTATATCGCCCTGCAGGCTAATATCGATTTGCCCAATGACAACGCCATCTATTATCCCATTCGCGAATTGAATGAAGAGAGCATATTATTATTCAACCTGGATATTCTCACGTTGATTGATTTGACAAATCCCAAGGATACAGAAAATCTCCAAGGATGGGTCTATTATCGATCTGATAAAGAAATCAGTGGAAGATCATAGTTTTTTAGATTTTTTGATGTTAATAGAAACGCTGATGGGCCGCCTCTTAGGAGGTGGCTTTTTTTAGCTTTTTTTTCACCGTTTCATTTATGACATATTCGGTCCAAGCTTGGCTCAACAAAGAAATAGCGGGAGTATGACATCCCGCTATGTGTGTTAACCAAATTTTTGAGCGTTGAGAGACGCTGCTGACCGTATACCTATAAAACACCAAACTGATTATATTGTTTAGCACCTTACATCAAATATTTGCGCTATCTGGGAAAAATACTGGATTACCTGTATTTATTACGTTTATCTTAGTTAGCCTTGATATTTTAGCTCAAATTACTACCACGGAGAAAGTTTTAATGGAGGCGCGCGCTAGGTATATCACCTAGGGCGCACCTCCTCCATGGGCACGTCCGCTACTTTAGACTAGCTCGTTGACAGGGGGAGCATCGCTACAGCATGATAACTATCGCTTTATCCATTTGGCCAGCAAATAATATATGCATACCCCGCACCTCGTAATTCCCCTATCCTGTTGGTTATCACGCCATCCACTTCATTTGGCGGTATGCTTCGCTATGTACCACCCCTTCTATAACCGTGACCTTATCTTCGATGTCCCAGCGGCATAGGTATGCTTTACCTATGCCGCGCCTGTGCCCCCTTGCTCTACATTGCCTTACAAGTGGCTAAATCTACCGTACTACAAGGGGCATTCGGCACAGTCCCCCTACACTTGCTATCATCACTGTCCTATACGGAATCGAAAGTCCGCCGTATAAGACAACTATTGAACGTACCGAAAGAAAAGAATTGGAGAAGGGAAATACATGACTTAAAATGGTCGAACTTCCTGTAGCAATCGCTCTGCCTCTCTCGTTTTATCGATAATAACTTTTCAAATACACCAAGATTATGACCTACAAAATTTTCATATGGGCAGCGCTCATCCTCTCGTTATTCTCAGGCTGTAAAAAAGATGAATTTTCATATGCGAATGAATTTGACCGAAGCTTTGACAAATGGCAAACCTTTAAGAAATCAAGCAACAACAGCTATAAATATACCCTAATGGGATATAGTTGGGTAGGCTCTTCATGGCAGACTACCCTTACGGTAAAGGGAGGTAAGGTCGTAGAACGTGATTTTTACTACAAAATCTATGAAGATATCTTGCGACCTGAAGGTGGGTGGTCGTCAACAGAAGTGGATCAAATACTAAAAAACCGGAAGACGACCAATGAAGACTTTTTTAAAGAAACGGGTATTGATTTTCTTGAAATTTTACAATGGAATGAAAAGTCAGGCGAATTGGGCACAAAGCCGATTACCTATTCTGCTGCCAGTCCGCTTTACACCTTGGACGATATTTATGAAAAGGCTAAGTCCGATTGGCTCAAATACCGAAAAAATGCGAACATTACCTTTAAAACAGACAATAATGGTATGATATCGACAGTCGGTTACGGCATGAAGGGGTGTATGGATGACTGCTTTAATGGTGTACGGATTGAGTCTATTGAAGCAATAAAGTAAATAGATATCGCACTTTTGCACGGTTTCTCCAAAAGATAGCATATATCGGATTTTATGCCTTATCGTATTTTTAGAGATTTGTACTATTAGATGCTTTACGAGAGATGGAGCCACGAAGCTCCAATCCCTAGGCACCAATGTGTAATCAAAAATCAAAAAAATACATGCAAAATCTCATCCAAAGAATAGAAACTGCAGATTGGCAAAGAATAGCCGAAACAATGCATCAAAACGGATATGCCATTTTATCAAACTTATTGACCGACCAGCAATGCGAGACGCTGAAAGCCGAATATAATAATCCTACCACATACAGAAAAACAGTGGTAATGGAACGATATCGATTTGGATTAGGTGAATATAAATACTTCAAGTATCCATTGCCTGATGTCATTGATCAGATCCGAACACGTATTTATCCGAAACTTGTACCGATTGCGAACGCTTGGTTCAACGTATTAAATATGGACACACGGTTTCCTTCGCGCCACGCAGAACTATTAGAACAATGCCATGAAAATGGACAGCAGCAGGCTACTGTCTTAATCCTGAAATATGGGCCAAGAGGTTTCAACACCCTGCATCAAGACCTCTATGGTGATGTCTATTTCCCTATTCAAATAGTGCTGATGCTAACCGAGCCAGATCAAGATTTTACCGGGGGCGAACTGGTATTAACACAACAAATTCCTAGAGCGCAATCCAAAGCCATTGTCTTGACGCCAAAGAAAGGCGATGTGCTGATTTTCACGACAAACTTCAAACCCGAAAAGGGAATAAAAGGCTATTATCGTGTCAACATGAAGCATGGAGTTAGTGAGGTAAAGACCGGCGAGAGATACACCCTAGGGATTATCTTTCATGATGCGATAAGTTAAGGTATGGTACAGCATACCGAAATTCGCGATAACGATTTGAGGAGCAAGATCCGAAGTCAAGAAATCTGCTTGGGTGGAAATCGGAAATTGAGAATATATGGATTATTAAGCTGTACATCAGGCAAACGTATGAAACGGGAAAACCGAGTTTTCTTTACATCAATCGAAGATGCCCAACAAAATAATTACCGCCCTTGTGGGCATTGTCTGAAAGAGGAATACCAAAATTGGAAAAATAATAGAAGTGGCCGACATGCGCTGAATACTTCGGGATAAAGTTACTGATTATCATTGCTCCGAAACGGTGCTATTCAATGGATCTTGGGACAGTGGATTTTCCAATAGTATCATCTGTCTTATCTCGGTCAATGTTGTCTAACGGTACACCGCTACTTCCTTCGGGCTTGGCTGCTGAGGTATCAATCGTGTCGCTTCGCCGCAGATCATTCAGCGGCACGCCCGTATTTTTATCGATGTGTTGGTGTGCCGTATCGGCCATATCAGTAGTTTGGCCATCGCGATTGCCGCTACAAGAATACCACAGCATTAGAAGAGCGAATATGCTTATTAGTAGGACTACGTTTTTCATCTCCTATCGTTATTTTGGTGTTTCTACTATTTACCCTTAGCATTCTTCAGTTTGTCGGCTAAGGTCGCTTCATCGGTCAAATCTAATCGTAAGGGGGTAATAGAGACCAAATCATTTTCTACTGCCCATCGATCTGTACCTTCATCAGCAGCTTCGAGTGGCGACACGGTAAACCAATAATGTTTGCGTCCCATGGGGTCGGTACCCGGTATAATAGTACCATCGTATAGCCGTACGGACTGTCGCGTCCATACGATATCTGTTGGATGAGGCGGGAAATTGACATTATATAAGGCGAGCTCAATATTGGGCAAGAGCAACTCCAGCACCTGCTCCACATACGACTCCAATGCTTCAAAATCAGGTTCAGTCTTGCCCACAGGAGTGCTCAACGCAACTCCCTTGATTCCGAAAAGCACCGCTTGCTTCGCCGCGGCCAAGGTACCCGAATGCCACATAGAGTTGCCTAAATTAGGTCCCATATTGATTCCCGACAGGACAACATCCACATCGCTCCACAGGTGGGTACCCATTGCCACACAATCAGCAGGGGTACCATTGACCCGATATGCTTCTATATCTTGAAACTCAATAGGTGATTTTTTATAGCTTAATGGACGCGAATGTGTCACGGCGTGTCCCATGGACGACTGCTCGACATCGGGGGCTACTACTTTTACCTGCCCAAATTTCTTGGCCACCTTTGCCAGAGCAGCTATTCCTGGGCTATATATACCATCGTCATTCGTTATCAAGATTCTCATAGTTCTCAGCAGATAAATATTTCGTATATTATAACAACAAATGGACCTTGCAAATGTTTATGTATAAAGGTAAACCATGAGACAAGCGCTTTTATTACACAATCCGGGGGCCGGAGACGAAGACCATCTGAAGGCCGACTTGGTCCAGGCCATAGAAAAAGAAGAATACAGCTGTGTCTATTGTTCGGTCAAAAAGGATGATAGTTGGAAACAACAATTGGATCAAGCCGATTTTGCGGTAATAGCAGGTGGTGATGGAACCGTCAGAAGGGTGGTCAAAGAACTGGTGCAACGTAATGCATTAGCGAAAAAAATCCCATTGGCTATACTGCCTATGGGTACGGCCAATAATCTATCACGTGCACTGGGAATTGACAGTGCACTCAAGTATAGCAAGCATATCAAAAAATGGAGAAAAAGTGATATTCAACGATTCGATGTAGGGGTAATCAAAAATGCGGATGCGACCGACTTTTTTTTAGAGGGTGCTGGCTATGGGCTATTCCCCAACTTGGTGCAGCGGATGGATGAACTTGATAAAAAAGTCGTCGAGAACGCCGAGGACGAATTAATCCTTGCACTAGAACTGCTCCACGATATTGTACTACATGCGCAGGCCGAAAAGTACATCATTAAAGCTGATGGCGGTATGCATGAAGGAAAATGCCTTTTATTAGAAGTGATGAATATTCCATCAATAGGACCTAATCTCGTTTTATCTCCGGAAGCAATAATGGATGATGGTCTTTTTAATATCGTACTAATTGAGGAGAATCAACGCGATGAGTTTGCGACCTATATCCAACTGTTGATAAAAGGCCGAGATGTATCATTTACGTGGAAGACTTTTAAAGCTAAAGAACTAACTATTGAATGTGATAGTCCGTATATGCATGTAGACGATGAATTGGTGCTGCCGCTCAAAAATCCCGTATTGATGGAGGTGCGAGAAGATGTGCTTCAATTTATGATTAACAGATTATCTTAAAAAACTGCAGCCCTTCACGATGGAAGGGCTACAGCTGTAATCACTAATTTATGGAGAGATAAGAATGTTTTAAGCCACTTGGCCCGTATTGGCCTCTTTCATCGCGATGGTCGTGAGCAACACATCCGTGTCTTTTTCTTCGGCAAGTGTGGCCGCCAAAAGTTCCTCAGCCTCGGTATGCTCCATAAGCCGAGCATATGTTACTAAACATCCGTAGCTAGCTATTTCATAATGCTCTACCTTTTGCGCTGCAGCGATCAAGGCAGCGTCTAGCACTTCTGGGCTATCCTCAAATTCGTCAGCAATTTCTTCTGCTTCTTTTAAAAGCCCTTCCATTGCCTTACATTTTTTACCTCTGGGCGTCATCCCCAGTGTAGAGAATACGGATTTCAATCGATCGATATGTCCCTCGGTCTGCTCATAATGCGTCTCGAATGCCTGTTGTAATTTCTGATTTTGCGCAGTGGTGGCCAACTTCTTCAGGCCTTTTAAGAGTTGTCTTTCTGCTCCAAGAATATCTTTCAATTCGTCTACAAATAATTCGTGGAGATGCGCATTGGGCATATTGCCGTTAGTGTTTCTTGCTGCCATAACTTTCTATTTTATGCGTGTAATTTATAGTACTATAACGCCGACCTGGGTCGTTAGTTTGCCAACCCACGCACAATACGTACCTATCATATCACATCAGGTAAAAATCACCAGCACACCAGTATAAACCCCTGAAAATTAACCTTCCACAATAAATAAAACAAGAACGCCGTTTATATACTAAACAAGCAAAATGGGGCCGTGCAACAGGGCACAGCTTATATAATAACTGCTTTTTCAGTAATCCAAAAAAAGAACAGATATACGGTCTGTTCGACAAAAGAAACAGAGACACAGACAACATAGGATACTGAAGTACAAAAGCAAGAAAGGGTCCAGATTAATCTGGACCCTTTTGATTTATGCGACAGTCTACGACTGTCGACTATGTACTAATAGATCAAGCGTTGCTCCCCGTATTGTTCAAGACCTGACTTACGATACCTTCCAAATCATCGAGATTAAAGGGCTTCTCCAGATAGGTATCAGCTCCAGCCTGTTGGGCAAGGATATGGATATCACTATTGGCAGATACATAGATCACGGGAATATGTTTAAAATCCGGGTGCTGCTTAAGCAATTGTGTCGCTTTGATTCCTCCGATATCGGGAATCCAATTGTCCATCAAAATAATATCGGGGCGAATGGCCGTTACTTTTTCAATAATGTCATGGGAGGTCTCCGAAATGGCAACGGTATATCCACACTCTTCCAAAATAATGGTACAGACCTCTAAAATATTGATATCATCATCAAAGAGCAATACGGTTTTATTGTTCATAGGTAGTCCGTTATTGTATTAATATGTAAACAGAATGCTAATATAACAAATCCTACAGGTATTGCACAAGCGTTAAATACGTAATTAATACGTATATATCTGATGAATCGCTCATGCTAAATCTAAATAGGTTATCAATAGGTTCAAATAGAAGGAATTGATAGACCACCGTAGCTTGATAATGCTTGCGCAAATTGTGAGACATATCAAATGAGAGGAATGAGAAAGCTAATGTCGCTAGCGATTCTTACGCCATATCTTTTCTATGCCGATTTGCTTATACCTCTTTTCTAAATTGGAGAACCGGAGCGTTTCTTTGGACCCGAGAGCCAAATAGCCTAAGGTTTCCAGACTATCGTCAAATAGATTGAAGACATTGTTCTGTAATTCTTTGTCGAAATAAATCAGAACATTGCGACATAGAATCAACTGGAATTCATTGAAAGAAGTGTCTGAAACTAAATTGTGAGTAGAGAAAATCATCTTTTCTTTCAAATCGGAATGAAATCTAACCGAATCGTAATTGGCTGTATAATATTTGGAGAAGTCTTCTACACCACCGGACAATCGATAGCTTTCGGAATACAATTGCATTTGATTAATGGGATAAATACCGATACTGGCTTGCTCCAGTACGCCCGGGTTGATATCCGTCACATAGACTAAGGATTTATGATAGAGATTGGCCTCTTTGAGCAATATAGCAATAGAGTAAGCTTCCTCTCCCGTAGAAGCGCCGGCCACCCAAATCCGAATAAAGGGATAAGTCCCGAGTTTGGGAAATACCTCTTCACGCAAGGCTTTATAAAAAGGCGGGTCGCGGAACATCTCCGTCACATTGACCGTAATCTCTTCCACGAATCGTTGTAGATATTCGGGATGATTCAAGACCGTGTACCGCAACTCTGCAAAACTCGTAAACTTGTCAATCAGACAGATTCGATTGAGTCGGCGCTTCAAGGATGCTCTGCTATATTGCGTAAAGTCATAACCATAACGCTCCGCAACATCTGTCAAAAGAAGCTCGATATCTTCATTTTTGATAATATGGGCTCCTATCATCTAGCTCACCTCTTCAATTACCTGCAACAGTCTATCCAAATCTATGGGTTTAGGAATATAATCACTCGCACCCGCTTCAATACATTTCTCACGATCACCCTGCATGGCTTGGGCGGTAACCGCAATTACTGGCGTGTGTCTATATAACTCAGATGACCGGATAGCCGCAATCGCTTGATATCCGTCCATATCTGGCATCATCATATCCATAAGTACAACCGCTATAGCGCGACCGTCACCTAGCATTGCTATCCCTTCTGCTGCGCTGTTGGCAGAGATTACAAGATATCCTCTAGACTTCAGTGCCAATCGCAAAGCAAAGATATTGCGATTGTCATCGTCAATAATCAGTACAGATTTAGCCTTATCCATTACCCTAATAAAATACGTTTAGTTTTCATATAACCATACTCTTAATAGCGACAACAATTGATCGGTATCCACCGGCTTGGAAATATAGTCCGATGCTCCCGCTACGATACACTTCTCCCGATCACCGGTCATAGCCTTTGCTGTGACGGCCATGATGGGCAATTTGGCATACGGAGCCTGCTTGCGAATGAGACGAATTGTCTCGTAGCCATCCATTTCGGGCATCATCATGTCCATGAGCACGATAGAGATATCTGGATTGTTGTTCAGTTGCTCCAAAGCTTCTTTCCCGTCAGTGGCCGAAACAACCTTCATTTGATACTTTTCTAGTGCTTTTGACAGCGAGAATATATTCCGAACATCATCATCGGCAATCAAGACCTTCTTACCGCTCAAAACCTCGCTCAGCGAACCAAGCTTATTAGTCTTTCGTTTTTGGACATCAGCCGTCTTCTCTTCTACCAAATGAAGGAATAGACCGACTTCATCCAAGATTCGTTGGTACGAATGTGCCGTCTTAATAACGATAGAATCGGCATATTGTTTGATTTTGACCTCTTCGGCATGTGACAAATTTTTGCCGGTAAAGATGATGATGGGAAGGCTCTCCAAACCCTCGTTTTTCTTGATGGCCTCAAGGGTCTCATACCCAATCTGGTCAGGCACCCCCATATCCAGAATCACACAGTTGACGACATCCGAGCTAAGCGCCTGCACACTCTCCTCCACATTTGATTTGATTTCCGATACAATGTTGAAATTACTCAGGAAGTAAGAAAGAGCTGCCGCATGCTTAGGATTCTCTTCGACAATTAACACTTTCTTGGGGTAACGAGTCAAGGCGTCTTCGATTTTCTTGAACATCTCTCCGATCTGCTCAATCGCGACAGGCTTGTTAATGAAATCAATGGCTCCTTTCAAAAGACTTTCCTTTTTCACTTTGAGCGAAGACATGATGTGTACAGGAATGTGTCTAGTTTCTGGATTGCTCTTGATTTCGTCCATCACCTGCCAGCCGTCCTTAATGGGCAATTGAATATCTAATAAGATGGCTATAGGCCGATATTTTAGGGCAAAGTCGGCCGCAATATCTCCCCTGACGACTACCACACCTTTGTAATGCTGCTGACGCGTAAACTTGAGCAAGGCTTTAGCAAAATTAACGTCGTCCTCGACAATCAAAATGACCTTATCTCCTGCCGATATGTGGTCGCGGTCATCGTCAACGTCGGGCGGTATTTCGTAAACCATATTTGGGCTCGCAATCTCTGCAACCAACGCATTGACCTCCTGCACATCTGAAGCAATAATATCAATCAATTCTTCCGAGGCTGGCTTGGCGACTTCAGTTGCTTTCTGCTTTGGAACGATTAGACTGAACGTACTGCCTTCGCCTTCTTTGCTCGTCAGCTGAATCTCCCCACCCAATAATCGTGCAATTTCGCGACTAATGGAAAGCCCTAATCCTGTCCCGCCAAATTTTCGTCGAGTAGAGCCGTCCGCCTGTTGAAAAGCTTCAAATATTATCTTTTGCTTATCATCAGCGATTCCTATGCCCGTATCTTGTACGGCAAAAACGACATAATCTGTATTGCGCGGGTCCTCAGTGATTGAAAGGGTGATTCTCCCTTTGGTGGTAAATTTGATGGCGTTGGACAGCAAATTACGCAAGACTTGATCCAATCGGAGACGGTCGATCTCAATTGTACTTTGCAATTCTGGCTGCACAGTGATACGGAGTTCAAGGGATTTGTCCTTTACAATGGGCAGGAAGAGGCTATTAAGGTCATGAACGACATCCGATAAAGGGACATGCTGATAATCAAGCTCCATCTTTCCCGACTCTATCTTGGAAAGGTCGAGAATCTCATCGATGAGACTCAACAGACTGGTACCCGAACTCTGGATGACCTTCGCCGATTCGACCTGGTCTTCATTCAGATTTTCTTCCGTATTCTCCGACATCAATCGAGAGAGAAGAAGTATAGAATTGAGCGGAGTGCGCAACTCATGTGACATATTGGCCAAAAATTCAGATTTGTATTTCGTACTCATGGCCAACTCCTCGGCCTTTTGTTGAATTTCCAAATTGCGTTCTGCTATCAACTGATTTTTCTCCTCCAACATCTGAGACCGCTCTTCCAGTTCTTCGTTGGATTGAACAAGTTCCTCTTGCTGCACGCGAAGTTCTTCTTCGGATGATTGCAATTTTTGGGTCTGTGCTTCCAATTCGGTATTTAAATTCTCCAACTCAGCATGTTGGGCCTGCAGTTCCTCGGTTTGGGCCTGTGTTTCTTCTAAAAGTTTCTGTACTTGATCCCGACTTTTGGCCGCAGCAATCGCAATTCCGACATTGCGGGTAGCCTCTACATAAAAGGGCATTTGTACATTTTCAAAAGGATCGATTCCGCCCAATTCAATCACCCCAATACAACGGTAATCAACGAAAACAGGCAATAGAAGTAAATGTGCGATATGCAATTGTCCATTTGCAAAAGAGACGACGTAATCCTTGTCATGAAGGTTTTCGAATCTTTTTAACTTACCTTCTTGAAATACTTGTCCGACCATCCCTTCCCCTGGAGACAATGATCGCGGCATATGTTTTTCTAACCCGTATGCGCTCTTTAATAGGAGTTTATCATACTCCAATAGATAAAATGCGCCATTGATAGATCCTCCATAGTTGACGAGATGGTGTAGTGCATCTGAAATCAAAGCTTGCTCGGTTTTATTCCCCACCAAAGTTTCATTAAGCTGTGCCAATCCTGTCTGCCGCCATTCATTGTTATTCAACTCATCAAACGAATGCTTTAAGGCCCCCGCCATTTCATTGAGAGATCCTGCTAAACTTCCCAAATCATCCTGTTCCAAATCGTTAACATGAACAGTATAGTCACCACCTGCTATCTGATTGGCGATTCGTTGGGTCACTTTTAAGCGACGACCGATTTCTTCATCTTTCTTCTTAAGGGATTGTTGGAGCGCCTCTCTTTTTATAAAATCTTCCCGAATACGCAGATAGAATACAAGGGTAATCAACAGTGAAATGATAGCCGCAGCAACAACAAAGATAGACGTATAGTGCGATGATCTATTGAGCTCGGCTGATCGCTTGTCCAATAATAAACCTTCGGCATCGATAAAGCTGGCGATGATCTGCCGGCAACTATCCATATACTGCTTACCTTCTTCCAATTGGGTCAGCGTGACCTCCCCTCCTTGTTTTCGTATGTTTATCAGATTGGTCAATATACCCAACCGAGATTCCACCAAGGATTTTAAGGTGTCCGCAGATCGTCTCTGCGCCGGATTATCAGCAACTAGCTCTTGGGTGAGCGTCAACGATCGCGGCAAAGATTGTACACTGTTGAGATAGGGTTCTAAAAAGCTCTCTTTACCGGTCAGATGATAACCTCTTTGGCCAGTCTCTGCATTTTGTAAATCATTGAGCACTTTATTGGCTGATGCAATGACCCGCCGACTGTGATCGACTTTGGCCCTGTTGTTGATCTGCTCTTTGATACTGGTATAAGATGCTATTGAACTTGCCAACAACAGAATCAAAGAGATTCCAAAGCCAACCTGTAGATTTCTTAAAAAGGGTTTAGGCATGTGCACTAATTTAAAGGTAATGTGAAATAAAACGTCGACCCCTGTCCTAATTGGCTCGTGGTGCCGACAGTACCATTATGCTGTTTGATAATTTCCGAACAAATGTACAATCCTATCCCGAGGCCTTGGAATCGGAGCGAGGACTCTTCCACCCTGTAAAATTTGCCAAAAATATTCCCAAGCTTATGCTCGGGTATACCAATCCCAAAATCAGTGACACTCACCCTAATCTGCCCCTCCGACCGCTCGGTCTTGACAACAACCTGATTGGAATTGGGTGCATACTTAATAGCATTGGTCAGATAATTGATCAAGACCTGTTCTATCCGAATTTCATCTCCAATGACCGTCTCTTCTATCCTATCGCCCTGCCGCTGAATATCCAATTGACTATTCTCATGGGTATGGTAGATGGTATCTATGGCACTAGAAAGCAGATTTTCAAAATCAAAACTCTTTTTGGTAATTTTCAGCTTGCCATTTTCTATCTTGGAGATATCTAATAAATCGGTAATGAGGCTATTCAACTTAGAAACCTGATGTTGTACTTTGTTGATATATTTACGAGAAGGATCTTGTTCGGGAGCATCGATGGTCCTTGAAAGCAGCTGTGCATAGGCTTTGATGCTAGTGAGGGGAGTTTTGAGTTCGTGGCTCGCGATGCTCAAGAATTCGTCTTTCTTTTTTTCTATCTGCTTCTGGTCATCGATATCGGTGAAGGTTCCAACCCACTTGATGTTGTTGTTCTTTTCCTTGATGGGGGCAATACGAAGCAAGTGAAACCTGAATAGCTCGGCTTGCCTTTCCTTGATTCGGACCTCCAACTCTAGCGGTACTTCTCTCATGCGGGCATCTAGCCACAGGGACAAAATCTCTGGATCTTCGGGATGGGTCTCCGGAAAGCTGGTGGCAGAAGCAGCATATCCTAGCCATTTGTTGTTCACGAATTCAATCTGTCCCTGAGCATCTGCAGTAAAGGCCAATTGCGGAAGAGACTCCAGAGTAGAGTGCAATTGATCCACTTGATCCTTCAACTCTTGTTGGGCTCGCTTCCGCTCCTCTATTTCGGAGCGTAGTGCACGTTGCGTCTCGTTAAGGGCCAAAGTCTGTTCATAGAGGCGGTAGAAGGTCTTCACCTTCAACATAAGAATATCAGGATCAACAGGTTTAGTCACATAATCTATTCCGCCGGAGGCATATCCTCTGGTGATAAATTTTTTATCTTTATTGACTGCGGATAGAAAAATAACGGGAATTTCTTTGGTCTTATTAAATCCAGAGAGGGTCTCGGCGACCTCGAATCCGTCCATACCCGGCATCTGCACATCCATGATGATTAAGGCATAGTCATTCTTCAGTACTTTTTTTAACGCCTCTTCTCCGGATAGGGCTGTATCGACCAAAAAATCTTTGGATTCGAGTAGTTTTTGAAGTGAATATATATTCTCTACTTGGTCGTCAACAATTAAAATCATAGTTAGTCGGTCTCCCTAATCTGTTGAATAATGGCTTATTTTCTGCAGCCGTTTGAAGATTAAAGTTTTAAAAATAACCATTTATTCCTGAATAATACAAGGCCTTGACCAAATCATTTGCCAGGTTATCCAGGATAAGATCGATTAGTACAGATTAATTTGCTAACTTACGAAGCGGGATGCCCAAGGGGATAGCAACATCCCACTCCACCTTCATGACTCAGGCAGCACTCCAATCTTTGGTCGAAAGTTCGTCCCTCCTATTCTTTACTTACGACCCTTATCTGGAAAAATTCACCTATCTGAATCCTTCCTTTCAATCCTTTTTCGAACTAAAAGCACCGACACTACCGTTAGAGGCCTTCCTAGTGATGGTGCACCCCGAAGATAGAAATTATTTGGTGGAGCGGCTAGAGGAGATTGAAGAGGAGTCTGTCGACGGCGTTGAATGTCGATTTCAACTCCCAAGTGGCGAAGGCATACTGCGTATCAGCGCTTATCTTATAGTGGAGGAAGGGAAAAAACTTCTGGTGGGGCATGCCGAAGATGTAACGATTACCAAAGAGTACAACTTGACCATCACGAAGCACAATGCTAAGAAAAATGCAATACTCAATATCTTAAGCCATGATTTGGCAGGTCCAATCGGCGTTATTGGCAACCTAGCAGAAGTGATTAAGCTGACTGCTGCCGATGGTGGCAATACTAAACTTCTCTCACAGATTGATAGTATCCACGAAATCAGCAAAAGCTGTATACAGCTGATTCAAGATTTTTTAAATCAAGAGTTTTTGCAATCCGTTAGTGTCCCGCTGGTCAAGCGGAGGATAGATTTTGTAAAACGTATGCATCACTTCGCCGCGCAATATCATGCAGCACAGGAAGAATTGGGCATACAATTTATCTGCACATCCAATACAGATGTTATTTACATCGATATTGATGAGGATAAGTTTATGCAGGTGGTCAACAATCTTATTTCAAATGCACTGAAATTTACCCCAAATGGCGGAACCATATCCATCTATATCGAAGAAAAAGAAACCAGTGTCATACTAAGGGTTGCAGATAATGGCATTGGTATTCCGGAGGAGCATCATAAAGAGCTCTTTGAAAAGTTCAGCCGTGCTAGGCGGAAGGGTCTACGTGGCGAATACAGCACCGGCTTAGGAATGTGGATTATCAAGACAATAATAGAATGGCATACCGGTAGAATCTGGTTTGAAAGTGAGGTAGACCAAGGAACGACTTTCTATATCGAACTTCCTAAACATTGACTGTTAGTATAAAGTATAGCGTCCACAAACGTCCGTAACGAATCCGTTAAATACCATCTGTTAGCGATTTATACCTGCTCTAAAAAGATTAATGCGTCTTCGAACCTTTCGGGGGTGCGAGGTCGGAACATTCTGCTCCTTCTGTTGTTCTATAAGTATACAGTAATTTAGAAACAAAGGATTGCGCTAGGACTTCTGAGTTGCTGAAAAAGACTAATATATTTTACAGATGAGAACAGCTATAATCGGGACTTACCCACCTAGGCAGTGTGGTATCGCAACCTTCACCAAGGACCTTTACAAATCACTCACCCAATCATCGGATGAAAATCACGGAATTTTTTCAATATCAGATGGTACAGAGCACTTTTTTCCCGAAGAGGTCGTTTTCGTTATCGATAAAGATCATTTGCACAGCTATTTGCTAGCGGCCCAACTGATCAACCAAAACTACGATGCTTGTATCATCCAGCATGAGTATGGCATCTTTGGTGGAGAAACTGGGAAATATATCATTGATTTATTACAACATCTGAAAGTCCCAGTGGTCACCAACTTACATACTGTACTACAAGAACCGCATGCAAATGAACACAGGGTTCTACGCCAACTGTCCCAATATAGCAACAAGCTGACCGTCATGACGCAACGAGCCATTACGATGTTGGAGCAGGTATATCAAATCCCATCTGCAGGTGTAGCGCTCATTCCACACGGGGTGCCTGATTTTGCAGATGACCAAGAGACCGCCAAGAAAAAACTGGGCCTTCAAGATAAAAAAATAATGCTCAGCTTCGGCTTTTTGGGTAGAAGTAAAGGAATTGAAACGGCATTGGATGCTGTGGCACAGGTGAAAGAAAAGGATTTCCAATATATTATATTGGGCACCACTCATCCCAATATCTTGCGAGAAGAGGGTGAAGCCTACCGGCTTTCACTGATGGAGAAGGTAAGAGCTCTCGGCATTGAGGATAAAGTACAATTTGTCAACCTCTTCGCTTCGGAAAGGCTACTGGTCCAATATCTCAGTGCTTGTGATATCTATGTGACGCCCTACCCCAATGAAAACCAAATCAGCAGCGGCACACTGTCTTTTGCCATTGGTGCTGGTGCAGCTGTCATCTCGACACCATATTGGTATGCCAAGGATTTATTGGCCGATGACAGAGGAATATTGTTCCCGTTCAGGGATGCGCTAGCGCTTTCTCAAACGATCAATACTTTATTAGACCAGCCGAGCGAATTGATGCGATATAGAAACAATGCCGCTAAGTATGGACGACAAATGTCGTGGATTAACGTAGGGAAACGCCATCTCGCCTTGTTGGATAGTCTACAGTTGGATAAGACGATGTCGACTATCCGCTCCAGCCAAACAGCTGTGTCCAAAAACATAACACCGATATTCCCAAGCAGCAACAATAGGCTATCCTCTTAAAAAAAATCAAATGAGTACAAAGTATCGTGAACTAATGGAAGATGCGGGTAGAGTTGGCCTCACCTTAGTGGCAAATGGAATAGCAGATGACATGGTGCGGACACTTCCGGGCTTTGACTTGGCGCATATCCAACGATTGACAAATCACGTGGGAATCCTACAACATGCAACCTACATCACGCCCAACTACCATCATGGATATTGTCTCGACGACAATTGTCGGGCACTGCTCTTGGCATTAATGGCCTACGAACGAGAATCTTCCAAGGAGAGCCGACAACTTATCGAGACCTACCTCGCATATATTAATTATATGCAGTTAGAAAATGGACAGTTTAGAAATTTTTTGTCATTTGATCTCTCCTTTTTGGATACAGGAGGCTCGGACGATAGCTACGGACGGACGATGTGGGCATTAGGATATCTACTCAGAGGTAAACATCACCCGGACTTGCAACTACTTGGAAAAGAACTCTTCGTTCGTGCTTTGCCACACGCGAGCGATTTGCGATCTAGCCGGGCAATAGGCTATACCCTCATGGGGCTGGGCTTATATTTGGAGCGATATCCCGAAGATATTCGTGTTAAAGACTTAATCCATTCATTGGCCAATTTTTTGGCGAGTGAGTATCATCAAAATTCGGGGCCTGAATGGCCTTGGTTTGAGAAAGTAATCTCATATGATAACGCGCTGCTCCCTTTGGGGACACTTCGTGCAGCTAGGATCTTGAAAGACGAACGTTTGATGGAGGTGGGGATGGAAAGCTTTCTTTTCTTGGACTCGTTGCTTTTTGAACAGGACTATCTCTCTACCATCGGAAATGAAACATGGTATACCGAAGGAGGTGTCCGTAGTCGGTTTGGTCAACAACCCATTGAAGTCTCTTCCACAATTTTACTCTACCATGAGGTGTATGAAATCACGCAGCAGAAACGCTATTTGCAGCGTATGCTTACTGCTTTTCAATGGTACTTCGGTAAAAATGAGCTTCAACAGAGTGTATACGACGACCGGTCTAAAGGCTGTCGTGATGGATTGGATAGTCACGGTGTCAATCAAAATCAGGGTGCAGAAAGTACTATCTGCTTCTGGATGGCCTATCTGGATATTTGCCGCTTAATCTTATAAAACAACTACGTAAGAGCACTTAGCAAATCTTTCAACTTTATGACAGCGTAAGTAGAGGCATAATCGGACATAGCGTATGGAATAATCAAATAATCATTGTGTATGATCTGTCCACAGGAATAAACGACATTGGGGACATATCCCTCACGTTCCTCCGCATTGGGATGCAATAAAGGTTCTTTTAGCCTGCCTATCACTTTGGTAGGATCTTCCAAATCCAGTAGAATTGCTCCGAGCGTATACTCGCGCATAGGCCCCACACCATGTGTCAGTACTAACCAACCTTCGGGGGTTTCGATCGGAGACCCACAGTTACCCAATTGCACATATTCCCACGGATATTCGGGTTCTTTAAGCAACGTGATATCCTGTTGCCAATTGATGATATCCTCCGAAAAGGCAATATAATTATTTTCGCCATCTACTCTACACAACATGGCATATTTGCCATTAATCTTACGTGGAAAAAGTGCTGCCCCTTTGTTGGCAATCTTCCCATTAATAGGTTGTACCTTGAAGTGGATAAAATCACGAGTAGACATGAGTTTAGGCAAAATGGTGAAACCATCATAGGCGGTATATGTTGCATAATAGGTCACTCGTCCTCTCTCCCCTTCAAAACATACAAAGCGCGCGTCTTCAATTCCATTCTTTTCGGTATCGGTAATGGGAAAAATGACCCGTTCGGAAATAGAGGTATCTAGAGAGTAGGTCATTTCATAGTGAGAGGACGCCAGCCACATGATTTGCGACATCAATGTCTTACTATCCAAGCTCAGCTCATTTTCCTGTTGCATCTCCACCACGTACCTCCGCAACTCCTCATAAGTGAAGGAATCAGCCAATTTGGCTTCGATAATGTCCAACACCTTCTCTTCGGGATCATGCATTTGCAACAGCTTTTCTATAAATTCGCTCTTTTGATACCGATGGCTTTTGAATAATTTAGGCCTTTCCAATAATTTGCCCACCTCATCCAAGTGGATATTGAGATCCTGATCGATGATTGCCGACCGAAATACAATGGAGGACACATGCCCCTCGCCGGTGGCTCTAAAGCTTAAAATAATTCGCTTCTCCCCTTCACGCAATTGGGTCTGATCGGGAGCAATCACGATTGAGGGATTAAAAAAAGCCGCTGATTCGATGGAATACTCCATTGTAAAATAAGCGCCTATAAGCAGCTTGTCTTTGTAGGAAACATCTTCGGCTTTAACGTTCATTTCCTTTAAGATGGATTCCGTTCTTTTATAATTCTTTTCCAAAATACTAACCACGCTGCGATGACGCTTGGAAAAGTTGCGTAACACTTGATTGAGCGTGTCGGTCTTTTGTTGTTTGCTCATTTGCAAGACGCGCCTTACAATCTTGATGGACCTGGCCACACTGATGTTAAAGTATCGTGCTAGTACGCGTCTTGAATCAGGTCTAAAATAAATCTCTTTCCGGATAACGTTGAGGGACATAGGCTCTATTTTTCTTTTTAAACGGGATTATTCATTAAATTGTTTTCTCTATCAGCGGATAAATATTCCGTTCAAGTACTTTCTAAACGACCTGCTCTACGCTTCTGCAAGGGATGATATGTCACAACTACAGTTTAACAGTCTTCAAAAGAAGATTGATGACTTTTTAAACGTCATACCTAGGTATCTTTGGGAGCGATAGGTATTTCTTTCACTTCCCTTTCGCGTTCTTTCTCCTCCACATATACGGCGTAGTCTGCTGGTTTTATAGGGATGCCATTAGCAAGAGCGTATTCCCGAGTATACACAGCACCAAAATAAAGAATTGCCGCGGTATAGTATACCCACAGTAAAATCAAGACAAGAGCGCCAGCCGCACCATAAGTAGACTCGGTACCTGACGTCTGTAAGTAAAACCCGATACCGAAACGGCCAATCACAAATAAAATTGCTGTAAAAAAAGCTCCTGACCTCACAGTCTTCCAAGCTATTTTGACATCTGGAAGCGTGCGAAATATAATGCTGAACAGGATGAAAATGACACTAAAGCTTAAGGCGAAATTAATAACGTCTAATAATACAACTGTGGTATCTGGGAAATATACCTGTAATCGTTCTGTAAAGGCTAATATAACACCATTGACAACCAAAGTGACCATTAATAAAAAACCCAAACTAATGACAAGGGAAGAGGAAAGCAAACGGTCGGTAATAAGCTTTACCCATCCTCTCTTTGGCTTGGCGCGTACGTGCCAAATCCTATTGATAGAATTTTGGATATCGCCAAATACTGTGGTCGCTCCAATTAAAAGGGTTACAATACTGACCACGAGTGCCAAATTTGATTTACCAGAAAGCTTAAGATTCATGATGACTTCTTGAATCTGCCTTGCAGCGCTTGGCCCGACCAGCCCTTTCATCTCCGAAAAAACCTTACCCTGTATAGCGTCCTCGCCGAAAAAAATTCCCGCAAGGGAAATCATCAACACCAATATAGGTCCTATGGAGAAAATAGTATAGTAAGCCAACGACGCACTATATTTAAGACAATCTTCGTTCATAAAGCCCAGACCTGTGGCTTTGAGTATACCCCAATTTTTTTTAAAAATTCCTTCTTTTTTTTCTTCCATCATTTTCATAGACTTTAACGTGTGGAGGCTCGATTGAGCTGTTGTATCCTATATATAAACAACAAGGATAGGGTCAAAAAGTTCGTCGCATATTAAGAAAAGGGGTAAGATACTTGACACAAAAAAAGGTGAGATTTACTTAAATCTCACCTTCTCACTATAAGAAAGATATGTACTATAGTTTATTCAACCAATTTTCCACTTCATCTTTGGTCTTGCCGGTTTTCTTTTGAAGGCGTCCCAACAATTCGTCTTCCTTACCTTCTGCGTACAGTAAATCATCGTCTGTCAGATCAGCATAAGACTGCTTTACCTTACCTTTTAACTCATTCCAACGACCTTTCCAAGTTAACTCACTCATAATAATTCCTCCTTTTTAATTGTTAATGTTCGTAAATGATATTGTATATAAAGAACAGCCGACACCGCGATTTGTTTTTCATCAACATAATTTTTCTAGTCGGCTGATGAGAGCTCGCCACGCAAAGGCTCGGTTTCATCAACATAATTTTTCTCACTTGCGGAGGAGAAAATTATTCGTTTAAATCAGTGTCATCGGAGATATGTCGTATTGGATCTCTTCCTATGAACCGCTCCTTCCCTAATAAAAACTGAATAGCACGCGCCACATTTCGGTGGATACTGGTCTCTGTCCTTAATGAAGAAATGTATCGAGCAATCTCTAATCTCAACGATGGGGTAAGCGAATCAAAGACACGCAGTGCATCTTGCTGCTGGTCAAGCGCCTGGGACAGCAGGGGATGCATGGGAAGTATCGCAGGCTGGTCATCGTAAAACAAAGCAAATGTAGCGACGTCCCCCACCTGTTTGCCAGTAGACTTAAGCATAGGCCCATTGACATATAGACGCCAGTAACCTGCATATTTGACCAGTGTCTGTCTGAATTCTTTTCCATCAATAAACAAGACTACTCGAATCTTTCCCTTATGCTGCCCGGCTTGCCTAATCAAATCCGTGACAAGCTCGTCTGGCACAAAAACAAAGGGATTGATTCCAATCTTATCGATGGTCGCTGTGAACATAGTGATCAATATTATAAAGATGTACGACTATAAAATTAATAAAATCGGGCATTCAAAAAATCATCTTCGGGCTACTCGGGCATCACCTTATAAGTAGGATCGTCTTCGACATTTACTTCGATTATGCCTGAGGCATTGGCCAATAGGCGACGGCAATCTTCGCTGAGGTGTCTTAATACCACTTGCTTGCCTTGGGCAGCATACTTGGCCGTGAGTTTATGTAAAGTATCGATAGCGGTCATATCTACGACCCTGCTTTCCTTAAAATCAATAATAATGCGAGCGGAATCTTCCTGTGGATTAAATTTTTCCATGAAATGATCGGCCGAACCAAAAAAAAGAGGTCCATATACTTCATAGACTTTATTTCCCATTGGATCTATTGTCTTGCGTGTCCGGATACGCTTCGCATTGTCCCAAGCAAATACTAATGCCGAAATAACAACTCCGACCAGAACGGCTAGCGCAAGGTTGTGCAAGAGAACGGTTATAGCAGCGACAAGCATGCCGACAAAGATATCTGAACGGGGCATCTTATTGATAATACGTACAGATACCCACTGAAATGTCCCGATGGCGACCATTACCATCACACCGACCAACGCGGCCATAGGAATCCGTTCGATGATGGGACTCCCCACCAAGATGATGATCAATATGGTCACGGCACCAATAATGGCAGAGAGTCGAGCCCGAGAGCCTGCATTCAGGTTGACCAATGTCTGTGCAACCATAGCACAGCCTCCCATTCCTCCGAAAAAACCATTCACCACATTGGCCGTACCTTGGGCCATCGCCTCACGATTGGAATTGCCTTTGGTTGCTGTAATCTCATCAACCATGGACAGCGTCAATAGGGACTCGATGAGTCCCACACCAGCCATGACTAGTGCATAAGGAAAAATAAGCTGCAAAGTGTCCCAGCTAAAAGGGACAAGCGGTATGTGAAAAGATGGTAAGGATCCGCTTACAGATGCAATACTGGCCACGGTCTTCGTCTCCACTCCGCCCAGTAACACAATCATAAAAACAATGAGAATGGCAACTAGGGAAGCAGGGACGGCCTTCGTCAATCGGGGAAAGAAATAAACGATAGCCATAGTGAGTAAGGTAAGCGCTAACATGATATACAATGGGGTGCCCGATAGCCACTGGCTGACACCATTTTCTACAATCTTAAATTGGTGAATTTGCGCCATAAAGATAATGATAGCAAGGCCATTCAAGAAGCCATACATCACGGGTTGAGGAATGAGGCGCACAAATTTGCCCCATCGAAATAACCCGACTAGAAATTGCAGGATCCCTGCTAAGATGATGGCGGCAAATAGATATTGTACCCCGTGTGTGGCCGCAAGGGCCATGAGGACTACGATGGTAGCGCCAGCCCCGCCTGACACCATTCCTGGTCGCCCTCCTAATATCGCCGTAACCAACCCCATCAAAAATGCAGCATAGAGACCTGTCAAGGGGCTAAGGCCTGCTAGAATCGCAAAAGAAAGTGATTCCGGAATCATTGTCATCGCGACGGTCAACCCAGCCAACACTTCGGTCCTGTAGTTTACTTTTTGTTTGAAATCAAACCATTTAGAAAAGGTATCCATTGTATACAAATATAGGTGCTTCCACGCAAAAATAAACTATGGAACCTTTGACAGAAAAATACGTGTTATCCCCCGGCAAATACCCTATTTGTAAACAAAGCATAGACTCCATAGGTTAAATATATATATAGAAGGTGCTTCTACCTATTACACCTTAAAAAAATGGAATATCGAACCCAAAAAATAGAATATGGATACTTTAAATAGAGAAACGCTACACGAATTAGCGCAACATCAAGAATATCCCTGTGTGTCTTTATTGATGCCAACACACCGAATGCATCCTGAAAAAGCCGTCGACCCATTGACCTTTAAAAATTTGGTAAAGGATCTAAAAAATGCCCTCGACCACCACGCAGAAATGCTCGCTCCACTTGAAAAATTACAGGAAGATCGAGACTTTTGGAATTATCAGGACAGTGGCCTTGCTATCTTTTTAAACTCGAGTATTTTTAAAATCTTTAGATTGCCGGTCGAGGTACCTTCCTTGGCAATAGTGGCAGACAATTTTCACGTCAAGCCTTTATATCGTTATATTCAAGAAAACATAGCTTTCCAATTATTAGTGGTAAATCAAAATGATGTGGCCCTTTTTGAAGGCGACTGTCACTATCTCAAGCCTATCGAACTCGCAGGGAAAGTACCGCTTACGATGGTAGAAGCGCTAGGGAGCGAATTGACAGACAACCACCTCAATACGGCATTTTCTACAGGAAATGGTTCCCGCAAACAGGCTAATCAGGGCACGGGCAATGTGGTACATGGCTATTTGGAGAAAAGCAGTGAACAGCAAAACGATGCCGAACGTTTTTTTAGAGTCGTGGATAAAGCTGTATACGAACACTTTTCAAAACCGAGTAATCTACCGCTCATCTTAGCCTCACTCCCGGAGCACCAAACCCTCTTTAGAAAAAGCAGTAAAAACCCGCTACTCATTAGTAAGGGTATTACCCAAAATGCGGCAGATGTGTCTTCAGAGAGATTGAAAGAGTTGGCGTGCGACATTATAACGCCGATACAACAAAAATTGATAACCGATACACTGGAACGCCAACAGGCCGCCGAGCAATATGGGAGAAGTCATTGGAAGCTAAAAGAAGTAGTAGAGGATGCGTTAGATGGAAAAATCGAGACACTTTTAATCGAAGAGGATAAAATCATACCCGGTAGGATACTGGCAGAGGAGCGCCGTATCGATACAAGCCGTGAAGGGACTGATGATATATTGGATGATTTGGCAGCTTTGGTGGTCGAAAAAGCGGGCAATGTGCTCTTACTGACGAAGGAAGAGATGCCCCACGATACGGGGGCGGTCTCTATTAATCGCTTCTAATAAAGAGGAACTGGGGCTTGTGAATAGATGAGCCCCTCTTCTTTCAGTTCGTGCCAAAGATCAAGGGGAATCGTCGTACGGAGTGCCCTTACATTATCTGCAACCTGCTCTGCTGTACTCGCACCGGGTACAATAGCAGCAAATATATCCGAAGCCAATATAAAGTGTAGGGCGAGGGAAATGATATCTACACCATAGCGTTCTGCAATCTCCGCGATACGATCTCGCTTGGCAACCATTCCTTTGGGAATATGGGGTTTGTAATTGTATCGATTCCTCCCAGCGATAAAGCCCGAATTATACCCTGCTCCAGAGACCAGTTTGACCCCTCGTTTTTGAACAGCTGGCAAGAGGCGGTCTACTGCATCTTCATGCGCTAGAATCGAATATTGGGTCGCCGAGAGACAGACGTCTGGGTCGGCGACTTCAAGACATTCCAGAATGGGCTCAATAGTATTGACACCCAAACCCCAACCTTTGATAATTCCTTGCTCGCGATAATCAGAGAGCACCTTGAAGGCTCCCTGTTCCGCTTGTTTAAAAAAATAGGGATATCGATCGCCAACTTGGTCCTCGGATAGATCGTGGACGAATACCACATCCAAATAGTCGACACCCATGCGCTGCAAACTTTCGTCAATAGATCGTTTGGTACCATCGGCTGTATAATCATGTTGAAAATCAAAGGCCAGTGGTGCCTTCCACATGGTAGGGGGGACCGCAGAAACTGCTACCGGCTCGAACAAGCGTCCAATTTTGGTAGAAAGTATATATTCCGAGCGCTCACGCTGTTGGAGAAATTCGCCAAATCGATGCTCACTCTTGGTAAGCCCATACCATGGTGAGGTATCATAATAACGTATCCCCAATTCCCAGGCCTTGCTTAGTACCTGATAAGCCTGCGCGTCTGACAACGCATCAAATCCTGTCCCAATAGCTACACCGCCTAATCCTAAACGGTGCTTGTCTTCAAATATATGATTCATATCAGCTTAAAATTTATGTATTAACACTACTTATCTAACGAATGGTCTCTCAAAAAGTTCGCTTTTTTTTCATTTCCCGAACCTTCTGCATCGAAAACTGTTATATTAGAACCTTATCATTTATTTAGCTATGTCACACTTTTTTAAATATCCAGGAATACGTACTTGCTTCTTTTTAATACTTTCGGTCTCCGTCTTTAGTAGTTGCCAAACCATACCTGACAAAGCGCAGGCGGTAACAAACTTTGATAAAGCACGCTACTTGGGCAAATGGTATGAAATCGCACGACTCGATTTCAAATTCGAGAAAGACCTTAAAAACACCACCGCAGAGTATAGCCTAAATGAGGACGGCTCGATTCATGTCGTCAATAGTGGATACGATACTATTCAGCTGGAACAAAAACAAGCTATTGGGAAAGCCAAATTTGTAGGTGAACCTACTACTGCAAAATTGAAGGTGTCGTTCTTTGGCCCTTTTTATTCGGGGTATAATGTCATCGCTATTGACTCTGCTTATCAACATGCTTTGGTGGCTGGCAAAAATCTGGACTACCTCTGGATTCTCTCCCGTGAGCGGACACTGCCTGAAGAGGTCAAACAGCAATATCTCGAGATTGCCAAGGAAGTAGGATATGATACCAATCGGCTCATTTGGGTGGAGCAGGATAGCATAAGGTAACAAATACTTGTTCGATAAAAAATAATACGTGTTTTAAGGGTTTTACTAAACTTTGGTGTGTCAGCAGGGTTTTATACATACGAAGAAGGTAACTTCTTTTGATTGTGGAATCCTAAAAATCAATGCCATGGCTAAAGATCACGGAAAACAAATAAAGGACGATAAAAAATACGAAGCTCTACGCGACAAGGGAATGAGCAAGGAAAAGTCAGCCCGAATTGCGAATACTCCCAATGCCAGTAAAAAGGGGGGAAAAAGCAGTAGCTTGGATGAGCGCACAAAGTCGGAGCTCCTCGAAGAAGCGAAGAAGATCGGTATCACTGGACGGCATAATATGGATAAAGGTTCCTTAATTGACGCCATCCGAAATCATTAAATATCACAATTTCTTTAATACACACTACAACAGAACAGTAACCTTGGCCCCGCATTTTGATAAGTGCGGGGTCTTATTTATCCCATTATTCACAAACATATAATTAAGGTTATGGAGGATAAGATTTCCGCTCATCATCCCGCAGTTGACCTCAATCTTCGATACGTCTCGGGAAAAGAGCCCGGCTACAGTCGAAAAGAGCAGAAGGGAAAATTTGTCTATTTTTCAGACAAGGATCTGGTTGACGATAAGGATACCATTCGTCGGATTGAGGCATTGGTCATCCCTCCAGCTTGGAAAGATGTCTGGATATGTAAACGAAAAAATGGGCATATCCAAGCGACGGGAATCGATGTCCGTGGGCGCAAGCAATATAAATATCATACCGATTGGTCTACACTCCGTAACATCAAAAAGTTTGATCGACTGATGGGGTTTGCAAAGAAATTAAAGCTACTGCGTGCTCAACTTACGAAGGATCTGCGTCGGAAATCCCTTACCAAAGAAAAGGTATGTGCGATTGCCGTGTACACCATGAGCACCACATATATACGTGCAGGGAACAAATCATACGAAGAAGAATATGGTTCTTTTGGTTTGACGACTTTGAAAAATAGACATGTCAAAATTGAACATAATCAGGTGTTCTTCAAATTCAAAGGAAAAAAAGGAGTGCTACAGCAAGTCTACCTTAAAGAGCCCAAAGTTGCGAGATTACTGAAGAACGTCAAAGAGCTACCGGGGCAAGAGCTCTTTCAATATTACGATACTGAAGGACAACTCCAACGCTTGGACTCGGGCGATATCAATGTTTATCTGCGACAAGCAATGCAAGATGATTACACATGTAAGGACTTCCGTACTTGGGCTGGATGCGTATTGGCCCTCCTGGTGATGGCTACGGAACCATTTGCAGAGACTCCTACTGCTCGTAAGAAGACTTTGGTGGCCATAATCGATGCCGTGGCCGCGCGACTAGGCAATACGCGTACAGTGACCCGAAATTACTATATACATCCGGAGCTTCAAAATCAATATGTTACAGGTAATCTACAACCTCTATTGAGCCGACTTCGGAAAAAGAACGAAATGACCTCGCCTGGAAGTGCAACGGAAAAGTCGCTCGTGAAATTTCTGACCTCATTAAATCAATCGGTGTAAAGAGAATGCTTGATATGAAAAAAAGGCTCTCCACAAAATAAAAACTTGTGGAAAGCCCTCACCTAAAGATGGGAAAGTCCATCATTAATTCTTATAGCTTGCTAATATATGTTTCAACTTTTTGCGCGCTATGTGAATCCGAGTCTTGACAGTGCCAATCGGTAAATCAAGGTGCTCGGCTATTTCATTATATTTATATCCTTCAAAATACATCGTAAATGGAATGTAGCATCCTTCCTCAAGCTCCTTTAAAGCACGCTGAATGTCCTCCATCATAAATTTGTTTTCGCCTGCATTGCGGACTGCTGAGAAATATAGATTCGCTGGACTTATCTCCTCTTCAGTAGTAATAAAAGACTGTCCTTTTGACATACGTCTATAGTTGTTGATAAAGGTATTGCGCATAATGGTATATAACCATCCACGCAAATTGGTCCCTTCTTGAAAACTATTGAAATAGGTCACTGCTTTAAGGAATGTCTCCTGCAAAAGATCATTGATTTCTTCATGGTCTTTTGTAAAACGTTTTGCAAAACTTTTGAGCTCATTGGTCTGCCCGATTACTTGGGTGTTAAATTCTGTCTTAGTCATAACGATAGCTTTTTTAGTTTGATGCACCAGCGTACATCGATGTTAACACTTCTTATAGTATGAATAGCAAATGAGGAAATTTATTTCCCATCTCTACGGTTTCGGTTACAATAAGGCAAAGGCCATGCTAAACTATCTCAATTTTATTCTCAAAAACACGTATTAATACGTGTAAACCTTGAGTTAAGTAAACTGACTTCTCTCTACATCTATGTAGAATGATTATGGGTTGCGTCATTTACGGTTTATGGCGCGTATTTAACCCACATGAAATTGAAGAAATAGCGCGATAAAATAAAATACCCTGAATTGGTATACATTCCTCAATGAACGTCTGTCTATTTATCTATACAAGATTTCAAAAAACACTAAACCAAACAAACATCTACTAATCAACAGGATAGATATCTAAACTTTATCAGGTTCAACTTGTTATTATATTGAATAAACTCATAATCTTTTAGTATGCGAGCAATATGGACGGGGGCGATTGGATTTGGATTGGTCAATATCCCAATTAAAATATACAGTGCTACCCAAAGCAGTTCTTTAGATCTGGATATGCTGGATCGAAAAGATAAATCAAATATTAAATACAAGCGTGTCAACGAAAGCACAGGTAAAGAGGTAGCATGGGAGAATATTGTGAAGGGCTATCTGTTGAAAGATAAATATGTAGTCTTGGAGGAAGCCGATTTTGAAGAAGCGAGCCCCGAAAAGAATAAAATGATCAACTTGCAATCTTTCGTAAAATTGGAAGAAATAGACAGTATATATTTCGATACACCTTACTATCTCGAGCCTCAAAAGGGCGGGGAAAAGGCTTACCAACTCTTGTTGAAGGCACTTGAAAAAAGTAAAACTGCTGGATTGGGGTCTTTTGTAATGCGAAATGTGGAAAACCTGGTATTGGTAAAACCTTACGAAAATATGCTGTTGCTAAACAAACTTCGCTTTGAGGAAGAAATCCGCTCGGCGGAAGAGCTAAAGCTCCCAGGGAATGCAAAAATCCGAAAAGAGGAAATGGATATGGCTGTGCAGCTGATCCGACAACACAGCCAACCGTTTGATATCTCGGGCTACAAAAATGAATATAGCAAAGAGCTTCTCAAGATTATCAAACAGAAGGATAAGGGGAAACGGGCTACTATCCGAAAGATTACGGTCGAGAATACAAAGGCTGCTAATTTATTGGCACAATTAAAGGCTAGCTTAGCTTAAAATTTTTCTAAAGCCTGTTTAATATTACTGGGTGTATCAAAGATAGCTTTCCATGGGTCATCTTTGTTGTCCAGTCGACCTGGTATAGTCTGTATATCGAACTGTTGCACCTGCAACCCCGCCACTACCTCATCCCAAAACAATGGTGTACTCACCGTAGCTCCCGGTTTGGGACGGAGGGAATATGGGGCGGCAATAGTCTGCCCTCTCCTATTCTGCAGAAAGTCCAGATAAATCATTCCTTTTCTCTTTTTGGGGTCCCTGACCAGACTGGTCGTATCTGGGTGCTCCTCGTGAACCATCTCTGCAATCAGTTGGATAAAATCACGCACTACATCATAGGTATACTGTTGCTTGACGTATAAATAGATGTGCAAACCGGTGGAGCCCGAGGTCTTGATGTAATCGTTTACTTGGGCTTGTTGAAAGAAGCGGTGCGCTGTCTGTGCAACATTTATGACGCTATCAAAATCGGCTCCATTGGGGTCTAGGTCAAGCACTGCAAAGTCGGGCTTCTCCACTTTCCGATAGGTAGATAGCCAAGGATTGATTTCGATGGAACCTAGATTGGCAATATAAAGCAATGTGGCCTTGTTGTTGCACAAGATGTAATCAATGTCCTTGTCTGTACTCTCGGAATATACAGAGACTGTTTTTATCCAACGGGGAATCTGCTCGACGTTCACATCTTTTTGAAAAAAACCACTGTCCTCTATCCCATTGGGAAACCGATGCAATGATATCGGCTTATCTTTTAAGAATGGTAAAATCAAGTCTCCGTACTGCTCGTAATAAGCCAACATGTGCCCCTTGGTATAGCCTTCTTGAGGCCAATATATTTTATCTAGATTAGTCAACTTGACCTGATGCCGGTCTATAGTGATTGTTTTCTCTTTAGCAGTTGTCTCTTTTAGATTCTCCATTTGGACCTCCTTTGGTTTTTTGTCTATGCGCAGTCCTTTGAAAACAGGATGCCTAAGGTGTTGGTCGGCGGTCCATTCGGAATAGTACACCTCACATACGACATGAGGTTTTACCCACGTGACCTCTCGCTCCTTGGCAACCTTAACATTTTTACCAAAAGGTTTTTCGGTCACGACTAGGGGCTTCAACTGCTTGTATACTTCAGCCAGAATGGCTTCTGTAAATCCTGTGCCGCAATTACCCAAGTACACCCAACGATTGTCGGCATAATATCCTAAAACGATGGCTCCGAAATGCGTCCGACTGCCTTGGGGCATCGTGTACC
Organism: Sphingobacteriaceae bacterium DW12; assembly: GCA_000783305.1. Classification (GTDB taxonomy): domain Bacteria; phylum Bacteroidota; class Bacteroidia; order Sphingobacteriales; family Sphingobacteriaceae; genus Sphingobacterium. The sequence goes on from JROE01000004.1 coordinate 589,248, forward strand.
CACATATGACTGCTTCTTGGCTCTGCCGAAACTTAACTTTCAACCATTGACTGCTTCTCTTACCCGGGAAATAACGCCCGTCGTTGTCCTTGGCGATAAGTCCTTCCCAGCCTTCTTTCTCCGCTTTTTTGTATATCGTGCTTGCCGCCCCTTTTACCGCATCCACATGGACCAATACACTGCTCTTTAATGCCTTGAACAAGAGCTTGAGCAGTTCTTTTCGTTCGAACAACGGATATTGTGTCAAGTCATTGTCATCCAAGCTAATGATATCAAAAATATAATAACGGAGATGGAGGTTAGCTGGGATGGGTTCCCCTGAGGCCAGCAATTGAAACCTTGATTTGCCTTTGGCATCTTCTATAACTGCTTCTCCATCCAACCACAGATCTCGCTCGATTTTACTAATCTCCTTGACAATGGAAGGAAACAGTTTGTTCATACTCTTCCCCGTACGGGAGTATAAGAAAACCTTTTCCCCCTTCTTGACTGCGATAATTCGGAATCCATCATATTTCTTTTCGAATGACCAATCTCCATCCTCCGGCATACCATCGGTGAGCTTGGCCAACATCGGTAAGGGCTCCACGACTTCGATAGCAGTAGACGGGGCTTTTCTTCCTTTGGTGGCCGGGTTTTTAAAATTCTTTCCTTCTTCCTTGACGCTCTTTGTAACAAAATCTTCAGCGTTGTAGGCTTTGTGAACTGCATACGCATCATTGTGTTTGATCAATAGCCAAGACTTATCATCGTCATCCCCCTTTATACGCACCAATGCAAATTCTCCACGTAGCTTGTCGCCATTCAATATAAATTTGAGGGAGCCCTCCTTAAGGTTTTTCAGGAATTGTCTTTCGCTTTGACCTTCTAAAGGTTCGAAATAGCCTTCATCAAATATGGTTACCGTTCCGGCACCATAATTGCCGACAGGTATACTTCCCTCAAATCCGGCATAGTCAAGAGGGTGGTCCTCCACCTGCACTGCCAGTCTCTTATCTTGTGGAAAAAGAGAGGGTCCTTTGGGAACGGCCCAACTTTTGAGCACGCCGTCCACTTCCAATCGAAAATCATAATGTAAGCGGCTGGCATGGTGACGTTGTACGACAAATCGCAACTTCTTCCCCCGCATGGCTTTTGAATGACCACGAGGCTCTTGCGTTCGTTGGAAATCACGCTTTTGATTATATTTCTCGAGCTTGCTCATGTCTTTGCTTTAAACAATTAACATAGGAAGTCCTCCAATGTTTGTAGAGGAGTGTCTCACGAACGCATATCCCTATTTTCTGTCAAAAGCCCAATGTGCGTTGAGAGATTCTCCCCATTGGATCTATAAATCAATTTCTAAAAGAAACCTGGGCAATAATACGTGCTTGAGCAAGTTGTTCATACAATTGCGGAAGCATGGCTGTCGCCACAAGTCTAATATCGCCATTATTAGCATCTAATGCGGCCTGCTCAAAAAGTGGTATGCTGCGTTCATAATCTTCAATAATCATTTTGATGAATCGGCCATCAAACTCTTCACTGTATTGAGTAGCTAGGTCTAATATCTGTTGGGTATCGGTTCGGTTCATTTCTTGGGGGATATCTATCTGCATCTCAGTGCCTACTTCGGCTATTTTTTGAACTCCTTTTTCATGACGCTCTTTCCAAATAGGTGCCACAGCACGAATAGAATCACAGGCCGCTCTATCCAAGGCCAATGCCCAAGCGGTCTGCAATTTAAGCCCACTTTCTATGGTCTTGATAAAAAATCGCTCTTTATCAAAATAAATATCATAATCAAAAATCGAGGCCGTGGTTAGGGTGTCAGAATCGCTGGACTCCGACAGGGATTGTTGTTGGCGGCAACTAGTAAAGACTCCTACTAACAGCAAGAAAGGTAAAAGATAGGACGGTATTCTTTTCATAGCCATGCAATTAAGTGGTTATATAACTACGTATGCGACGGCTAAAAGTTGACCGTAAAAACACCCAAAATGAAAATTAAAATACGTAGGCTGGATAAATTAAAACCGACTAGCGCCTGTAATTACATTAAGTGATATCAGTTAGGGAGCTTATCTTTCCATCGGAAAATTTGAAAATACTCCTTCCATTCATATCAAGTATCTGGCCTTTTTGTAGACCGTTGGGGAGGTTGATGGCTAAGACAGCATGATATTGGACGAGGATCTCAGTCTCTTCGCTCGTGTGATTGTAAGATAAAACGGTCTGCTTCCGTTCACTAAAAAAGTCTGCGGCCTGTACAGCCTGATCCCAAAATGCTCGACGTCCCATCAGCGACAGGTTGATCTCATCATTAGCGATATTGACAAAGCGCACATCATCGTCCAAATAGGCAATCATAGCTTCTACGTCAAAGCTGTTGTAGGCTGCTATATAGTCTTGAATCAGACGCTCGCGTTGGCTATATTCCATATTTATCGTAATCGCTCTGCAGACTTGATCAATTGCTCATCTTTACGAATACCGCCTAAAGCCATGGATAGAAAAATAATGGCAACCGGCAACAAAAAGAAACCAACTCCGATATTAGAAGCCGAAAGGTACTGTGATGTAGCGGCCAAAATGCTACTAGATGAAGAGTACAGCCACAGTGCAAATAGAATAATAAGTACAATTTCAAGAAAGACCAACTTTATCTGCGTCTTTCTATCCTTGAATTTGAAAATAATATATACCGGCAATAAGCCCAAAACTATGGTTGCAAGGGTCTGCAGAATAAATGACTCTTCTTTCATCGACTCCCCATTAACAGCCGTATACGATCCGGTGACCAACAATTTGCGTCCAAGGCCTGCAACATCAATATACTGCAAATACGGAAATAAGAATAAGCCAAAAATGGTCAATCCAGCTAATAATAACCAAATGGTTTGGATACGTTGTAACATATAGAGTCTTTTATTGTAGTAACAAACTTATAGAAAGTTAGTTTTATATGCAAATAAAGAGCGATGTTCGTTCGCCTTGCTATCCTTAACAATACAAATGTCAAATTGTTACTGACAAAAGTGAAGATGGGTGGTAAAATCATTCAAATCGCTACCTTTGCACGGTGGAATCAATAAAAAGTCGTTTTTTTTTGGAAATCGCGTATGATGGGTCTGCCTACCACGGTTGGCAAGTCCAGCTAAATGCAGTATCCGTACAAGAAAAGTTAAACCAGGCTCTCAATATATTGCTACGAAAAGATGTAGAGACTATCGGTGCGGGTCGTACAGATACAGGTGTCCACGCCAAACAATTGTTCGTGCACTTCGACACCTCACGAGAAGGATTGGTCCTAGATGATAAAAAATTCATTCATTCCCTGAATTCCCTCCTTCCTGTAGATATTGCAGCATACCGACTTATCGAAGTGCATACTGATGCGCATGCGCGATTTGATGCAACATCCAGATCGTATGAATATCATGTCCATTTTAAGAAAGATCCTTTCAAAGTCAATTCTTCTTGGTTATTACGGGATATTCCGGAGGTTGAAAAGATGAATAGGGCCTGTGAGTTCCTATTGGGTACACAGGATTTTGGCTGCTTCAGTAAGGCACATACACAAGTATTTACCAACATCTGCACGATTGCTCGTGCGGAGTGGAAATGGTCAGAAGAAGGATATCTAGTATTTCATATCACTGCAGACCGCTTTTTGAGGAATATGGTACGTGCGATTGTAGGTACATTATTGGAAATTGGCCTAAAAAACAAAGATATCGGCTATCTAAAAGAAGTCATAGACAGTAAGAACCGATCGAAAGCCGGAGCCTCGGTTCCTGCACACGGACTGTACCTGACAAAGGTAGTTTATCCCTATATTAGTAATCTAAAAAAATAAGAACTGTGAGCGATCAAAAGATAACAGGTAAGGCATATGACAGTACACTGCTCAAGCGGATGATTAAATACATGCGGCCCTATCGTACCGCTTTTTGGATATCTGTGGTCCTGACCATCTTCTTGGCAGCAGTAGCTCCTGCTCTCCCACTTCTTATCGAACATACGCTGGACAAATATATTCTGGCCAATGATGCCTCGGGGCTGGATATGATGCTCATTGCCATGCTCGGCCTCTTGGTCGTACAGACAGCGATTCGCTATTTCCATACGCTGATGACCAATACGCTGGGCCAATCGGTAATTCGGGATATCCGTATAGAGGTATTCAATCATATTACCAAATTGCGCCTCAAGTATTTTGACAATACACCCATTGGACGACTGATTACGCGCACAATTTCGGATTTGGAAACCATCTCAAACATTTTTTCGGAAGGCTTAATTCAAATCATAGGTGATCTTTTACAATTATTGGTCATCCTAATCGTGATGTTCTATACGGATTGGAAGCTGACCTTGATTGTCTTGATTCCGATGCCATTGATGGTAGGCGCCACCTACATCTTTAAAGAAGCTATGAAATCGGCCTTTCAAGACGTACGAAAATGGGTGGCCAATCTCAACACGTTTTTGCAGGAGCATATTTCGGGTATGGGTATCATCCAATACTTTGCGCGGGAGAAGCAAGAATTAGCTAAATTTGAAGATATCAATTCACATCACAGGAATGCGCATATCCGTGCCAACTGGTATTTCTCCATCTTCTTTCCTGTATTGGAAATCATCATGGCTATTGCGTTGGGATTATTGGTCTGGTTTGGGTCTAAACAGATTATTGCAAATGTCATTTCACCGGGAGTAGTAGTCGCATTTATCATGTACATCAACATGATATTCAGGCCTATACGAGAGCTTATCGACAAATTTAACACATTGCAGATGGGTATGGTGAGTGCTGAACGGATATTTGATGTATTGGATACCGATGAACATACGCCCAATAATGGAAATCTTAAACCGGAGACGATAAAAGGAGAAATTGAATTCAAACAGGTATGGTTTGCCTATAATGATGAGAATTGGGTTTTGAAAGATGTCAGTTTCCGGGTTAAACCAGGTGAGACCCTTGCCTTAGTTGGCGCTACAGGAGCAGGCAAATCATCCGTAATCAATATCCTAAGTCGGTTTTATGAAATCAATAAAGGGCAAATCCTCTTAGATGGCGTGGATATCCGAGAATATGAACTTAACTATTTAAGACAGACGATTGCGACTGTATTACAAGATGTCTTCCTATTCTCAGATTCAATCAATAAGAATATCAATCTCAATGACCCATCAATCTCGAACCAGAAGATCATTGAGGCAGCGAAGCAAGTGGGGGCCTATGATTTCATCATGCGCTTACCACAAGGATTTGACTACGAGGTGCAAGAACGAGGTGCGACGCTATCCTCTGGTCAAGCGCAATTGATTTCTTTTATCAGAGCGCTTGTACATGAACCGAAAATCCTGATTTTAGATGAAGCGACCTCTTCTGTAGACACCGAAACGGAGGAATTGATTCAATCGGCAATAGACAACCTTATGGAAGGCCGTACAGCTATTGTAATAGCACATAGATTGTCTACCATACAAAAAGCTGATAAGATAATCGTACTGGATAAGGGCGAAATAAAAGAAATAGGGAATCATCAAGAACTGCTGAGCATTGACGGGTACTATAAGAAATTATACGATCTACAGTTCAACTCTGCGGGGATATAGAAAACATGAGCTCTATATGTATACGGAATAGTTGTCTCGCGCTAGCGACTAGATTCAGCCCCAGTCTAATGCGTAATTGAAGCAAGTATAGGTTTTCCTATTTGGTATTGTCTGCCCCAACAACATTTCATAAAAAAGGCTGATCAGGTAATAAATCAGCCTTTTTTATCGGTGGGAAAGGGACTAGTTCAATCCTCTTTTCTTCATCAAGTATACCGGATCTGGATCCGTACCTCTAAAGGTTCTGTACATTTGAGCAGGATTGCCGGTACCACCTCTTTCCAAGATATTGCGTCTGAATGATGCTGCCGTCCCTTGGTCATATAGACCTTTGGCCTTGAATGCCGCAAAGGCATCTGAATCCAACACTTCTGACCAAATGTAAGCATAGTAACCTGCAGAGTATCCTCCTGAGAAGATGTGCTGAAAATAAGTACTTCTATATCTCGGAATGATAGGGTTGATCAATCCAATCTTGTTCATCGCTCCTTTTTCAAAGGCATTGATGTCCTCCTTGATCGGGGAGGCGATGGTATGATAGTTCATGTCCAAGAGTGATGCCGCTAGATATTCCACTGTAGCAAATCCTTGATCGAATGTACCTGCCTTGTCCATTTTAGATATCAATGAATCTGGAATAGCTTCGCCTGTTTTGTAATGCTTGGCATAGGTTTTTAATACTTCTGGATCTGCAGCCCAATTTTCCATAATCTGCGAAGGAAGCTCAACAAAATCACGCGGTACGGAAGTACCTGCCAGGCTTTTGTATTTGACATTGGACAGCAAGCCGTGCAGTGCATGTCCAAATTCATGAAACAATGTCGTCGCTTCGTCAAAGGTGAGCAAAGCTGGATCATCACCTACTGGCTTGGTAAAATTGCAGACGATAGAAATCACTGGTGCGACACGCTTCCCTTCTTTTCTAGACTGGGCACGATAGGATGTCATCCATGCTCCTCCTCTCTTGGAATCTCTAGGGAAGAAATCAGCATATAACAGTCCTAGGTGTGAACCGTCTTTGTCCTTCACTTCATAAACTTCTACCTCTGGGTGGTATACAGGGATGTTGTTAAGGGCTACAAATGTCAAACCATATAATTTGTTAGCTACAGCGAAAGCTCCTTCACGGACCGATGGCAAGCTCAAATACGGTTTGATTTGCTCCTCATCCAACGCAAATCTTTTTTTGCGGATAATCTCGGCATAGTATCTCCAATCGTATGGTGCAACCTCAAATGTATCTTTAGCGGATTTGATCTCCTGCTGGATATCCGCGGCTTCTACCTTTGCTTTAGCAAGTGCCGGCGCCCAAAGCTTGTTCAACAAAGCATACACATTAGTTGGATTCTCGGCCATAGACTCTTCCAATACATAGGCTGCATGATTCGCATATCCCAATAATTTAGCTTTCTCCAAGCGGAGGTTAGCAATCTTGCGGAGAATCTCTTTATTATCTGCGTCGTTGCCATTATTGCCCCTTAAAGAATAGGCTTCCCATAGCTGCTTGCGTAATTCTCTATTCTTGGCATATTGCAAGAAGGGCATAATGGATGAGTTTTGTAACGTAAAGACCCATTTGCCTTCTTTTCCTTTGGCTTTAGCTGTTTCTGCTGCCGCTGTTTTTAAATCAGCAGTCAAACCATCTAGATCCCCCTCTTTATCAACAACCAGTTCAAAAGCATTGGTTTCTTGCAATAAATTCTGACCAAATTGGGTCGTCAACACGGATAGGTCAGCGTTTACCTTTTTTAGTTTTTCTTTGTCCGTATCGCTAAGATTGGCTCCTGAACGTATAAATCTTTTGTACGTCTCTTCTAATAATTTAGAATCTTCCGCATCTAGACCCAACGTTTGTTTTTTCTCCCACATTGTTTTAATCCGCTCGAACAATTTCGCGTTCAAAGAAATTTCGTCGCTGTGTGCGGATAAAACTGGAGCCATATCTTTTGCTATGGCTTGAATTGTATCATTCGTATTAGCTGAGTTTAAGTTAAAAAACACAGTAGAGACTTGGCTTAAAAGTCTACCAGCATTTTCCAATGCAACTATCGTATTGGAAAAAGTGGGTTCTTCGGTGTTGTTGACGATGGAATCAATCTCCAGTTTGTGCTGCTTCAGGGCCTCTTCAAATGCAGGTTTGAAATGCTCGTCCTTTACTTTGTCAAAGGGCGGAACTTCAAATGGAGTGTCATAGGCAAGGAGCAACGGATTTGTTGTTTCTGTCTTCTGTTCATTGTTACAACCGGCTACAGTTGCCGCAACGATCATGAACATGGGCAAAAAGCTTTTTTTATTCATATCTGTTTCTGGATTTGTTTTCAACGCTGTTTTATTTACAAAGGTAACAATTCCAGTCAGAATGGCTACCCATAGGCAGTACAAAGACCTGTTGTTTCAGAAAATTATCGCATTTTTGTAAAACAAAAGGATGGATGTAACTATTAACAAAATATTGCGTCTATTCGCATAATAATTAACGACTTAGGTTATGAAGAGTATATCCCGCTTTTTTTGGTACTGCGCAGGAGTACATGAGGACACATTATCCAAATATCCGGAAGAGCATAGCAAGTATGTGAGCATCGGTGCAACGATATTCTTTACGGGGCTTTTTGCGAGTCTATCTGGAGGCTATGCTCTTTATTTCATATTTAAGGGCGCCCCACTGGCCATTGTCTACGCCCTTGTATTTGGTCTGATATGGGGGTTAGCAATCTTCAACTTGGATCGTTACATCGTACTCAGTATTGATAAAACCAAAGGTGGTGGTAAACAATTCCTGCAGGCTTTGCCTCGTATTCTGTTGGCAGTGCTTATCGGGATCGTCATATCTCGCCCGTTAGAATTGAAAATCTTTGATAAGGAAATCAGGGAGCGCTTACGTGTAGAGTACCTTGTCCAACAACGAGCTAAAATAGACACCCTCAACTTGACTTTTGAGCAAAAATATACGACCGAGTACCGCCAATTTAATGACTTGAAAAAACAAACGGACTCTCTGGAGAATGCTATTAAATCCGATCGACAGAAATTAAACTTTGAGATATTTGGCAATAAAACCACTGAGACATCTGGCGTGATGGGATATGGCCCTTATGCCAAAATGAAAGAGGCTCAGCTAAAGAGACAGGAAGCTTATCTGGATACCTTGCGTGGTCAGATACAGCAGAAGGACCTTGTGCTACAAGAGCGCAAATCGTTTGAGGGTATTCTTGACCAGAAACTCCTATCTAATAAAAGCTTAGATAGTGCCGTGAATGTTGCTGGATTTGCCGACAGGAATGCGGCGTTGGGCAATTTGAAGTACAAAGCAGATGGCAGCATTGATGAATCAACAGAAAATGCCGTATTATTTATCGCCTTGCTATTTATCTTTTTTGAATGCCTCCCGGTATTTGTGAAATTGATGAGCGGTCGAGACTCCTATGACCAGGCCATGCTGAGTCAGCGAACTGTTCATGACTACGAGTCGGAGACTGCTATTACGGTCGAAAAAAGCGCGCTCGATAAACTCGAAGGGTTCAGAACGGATGTATCCATCAAAAATCGGATGGACAACTTGAATAAGCGATATAAAGGCGAGGAGAACGAATAAAAAGCAAAACTTCTTCCACGACATCCAGTCAACAAGTGGGCGTAAATGATCCGTTGACTGGGTGTTACCAAATTAATTGGCTCCATTTTTGGTCTTAGTCTACTGGTCTTGGCTCGTTCCAAACAGCTGAGGATCAACACTAGAAGGAGGTCAATATGATAGGAATCGTAGGTGGTGCAGGTCCATTGGTTGGACTGGACATCGTAAAGAAGATAATAGAGGAGACTATTGAGGCAAAGGATGAAGATCATATCCCGCTTATTTTACATTCACAGCCGGGACGTATTGCAAACTGTACGCAGTTCCTGACGGGAGACGGCTCCATAAACCCCGCTCATGCGATTGCAGATACGGTTGCAGAATTGGTGAGATTGGGGGCTACTGTCGCTGCTGTACCCTGCAATACGGCTCATGCAGCACCTATATTTGATGTTGTAAGGACGCAGATACGGTCCAAAGGACTCTCCATAAAGCTATTGAATCTTGTGGAAGAGACCGTCCACTACATCGCGTCTCATTATGATAATCCGGCAGTGGGTGTATTGTCTTCCAATGGCACGAGAGATACGGGGCTTTATAAAAAATCACTAGCGATGCATAGTCTTAATGTGGTTGAACCTGTTGACGATTGGCAACAAAAAATACATCAAGCGATATATGACGAACAATATGGTATCAAAAGTCATGCTTCTCCAATCACCAATAGAGCAAAAGAGGAACTCATTGCCGCCATTCACGAAATGAAGAAAGAAGGAGCAACAGTAATTGTCCTGGGGTGTACGGAATTGCCGCTAGCACTAAGAGAGAAAGAAATTGCTGGTCTGCCTATTGTCGATCCCCACCGGGTACTGGCAAGGGCACTAATTCGAACGATAGCACCGCAGAAGCTCCAAAAATAGAAGAGTACCCAGAAAAAGCTGCAATAAGGAAAAAGCGCTTGTGAAAAAAAACAAAATTATCTAAGTTTACACGTAAGTTAGAGTACAATTCTATTTATTAAACTAAAAATATGGATCCGCAAAGAGTAGACGGTTATTTGATGACTCAGGTCAAAAACTTTAATCCACAACATTTGAATCTGCTTAGGGAGCGTATGCTGCAGATGGATGAAGCCCGCTTCGTACAAGTACAAATGTTATCCTTCAATGACCCAATGATTGTCTTATTGATTTCAGTTTTTGCTGGAACATTTGGCATAGATCGATTTATTATAGGCGATACAGGCTTAGGTATAGGTAAGTTATTGACGTGTGGAGGTCTCGGAATCTGGGCTTTGGTAGACTGGTTTTTAATCATGGACGCCACAAAAGAGAAGAACTTCCAAAAAGTAGCAGCACTACTCTAGTCTATGTAAAGTAGTTATAGACCGGCCTTCGATTAGCTCGGGCCGGTCTATAACCTCTACTTCTTCCCTCCTTCACTGCCACTCCGTCATGGAGGGCATTCTTTTTTATTTGGCACAAGATTTGATGTTTGAACATATAAATAAAGGAGATTAACATGCAAAAAATCATACACCGTTCTGCAGATAGAGGACAAGTTGATTTCGGTTGGTTAAAAAGCCGTCACTCATTCAGTTTTGGACAATACTACGATGCAAAAAAAATAAATTTCGGTGCGCTACGTGTCCTCAATGATGACCAAGTTGCTCCGGGTCAAGGTTTTGGCCGCCACCCTCATGACAACATGGAGATTGTCAGTATACCACTGGCTGGGATCCTTGCTCATGGAGATAACATGGGCAACGGTAAGGATATCCTGACGGGAGATGTGCAGATCATGAGTGCTGGCACGGGGATAGCGCATTCGGAATACAATGGGAGCAAAACCGAAGAAGTACATTTTTTACAAATTTGGGTATTACCTAAAGACCTGAACATCGAACCTCGATATGATCAAAAATCATATCACCATTTGGACAAAAATAACAAATGGGTTACGGTGGTCTCGCCTGACCAAGAGGACCAATCAGCAGTCTGGATCAATCAAGATGCTTGGTTCAACTTAGCTGATCTATCCACTGGCGCCAACTTATCCTATTCGCTTCATGGAGATTCAAATGGAATCTATCTATTTGTCTTGGAAGGTACTGTAAGCATTGGCGGAGAGCAGCTAGAGAGACGGGATGCCATCGGACTATATGAAATCGACACGGTCGATATTGAAGCGTCCAGAGATGCTAAAGTGCTGCTTATCGAAGTGCCTATGTATTAATAAAAGAAAGCTAACCTTTCAAAAGACATTAGGCATAAAAAAGGCCCATCGTAAAGATGGGCCTTTCTTTTATTAAAATCGTACGATTATTGGAATTTCTTCGCATTAACCTTACGCTCGTTTTCTGTTAAATATATTTTGCGTAAACGGATGCTTTGTGGTGTTACTTCAATATACTCGTCAGCCTGGATGTACTCCATTGATTCTTCAAGAGAGAATTTGATAGCAGGCGCAATACGTGTATTGTCGTCAGTACCTGAAGCACGCATATTGGTCAATTGCTTTCCTTTAACAATGTTGATTGTCAAGTCATTATCACGAATATGCTCTCCCAAAATCTGTCCTTCGTAAATATCCACTCCTGGATCTACAAAGAATTTACCACGATCTTGTAATTTATCGATTGAATATGCTGTGGTCGTACCTTTATCTAAAGAAATCAATACACCGTGTTGACGTCCTGGGATAGGTCCTCTCCAAGCTTCATAACCTTTAAGACGGTGTGCCATTACAGCCTCGCCTGCTGTGGCCGTCAATACGTTGTTACGTAGACCGATGATACCACGTGATGGGATTTCGAATTCAAGGTGTTGCATTTCACCTTTGGTTTCCATAATCAACAACTCGCCTTTACGTTGTGTCACGAGTTCAATCACTTTACCTGAAACCTCAGCTGGCACGTCGACCACCAATACCTCGATAGGCTCACATTTGACACCGTCAATCTCTTTGACAATAACTTGAGGTTGTCCTACTTGTAGCTCGTATCCTTCACGACGCATAGTCTCAATCAATACAGACAAATGGAGAATACCACGACCGTATACTAACCATGCATCAGGTGATTCAGTTGGCACCACGCGCAAAGCAAGGTTCTTTTCAAGTTCTTTCTGTAAGCGATCATGGATGTGACGGGAAGTCACTAATTTACCTTCTTTACCAAAGAATGGAGAGTTGTTGATGGTAAACAACATGTTCATCGTTGGCTCATCGATGTGGATGACCTCTAATTGTTCTGGATTTTCAAAATCAGCAATTGTATCACCAATATCAAAACCTTCAATACCTACTACTGCACAGATATCTCCACAAGCGACTTCTGAAACACGACGACGTCCCAAACCTTCAAATGTATGCAACTCCTTCACACGTGATTTCACGACTTTACCGTCCCTTTTCACCAATGAAATAGGCTGATTTTCTTTAATCGTTCCACGAGCGACACGACCTATAGCAATACGACCTACGAAAGTAGAGTAATCCAATGAGGTAATCTGCATCTGTAGGGTTCCTTCTACGAAAGGAGATGGCGGAAAGTGATCAATGATAGCATCCAATAATTCAGATACATCTTCTTTTGGTTGCGTCCAATCGGTAGACATCCATCCTTGCTTAGATGAACCGTATAGTACTGGGAATGCCAATTGCTCCTCTGTCGCATCTAAGCTAAAGAATAAATCAAATACATTCTCATAAACTTCTTCAGGACGACAATTTTCCTTATCTACTTTATTTACTACTACCAATGGCTTTAGACCTAAAGCCAATGCCTTTTGCGTTACAAATCGCGTCTGTGGCATGGGACCTTCAAAAGCATCCACTAACAACACAACGCCATCAGCCATTTTCAATACACGCTCTACTTCACCACCGAAATCGGCGTGACCAGGAGTGTCTATAACATTGATTTTCACTCCTTTATATTGCACAGATACGTTCTTTGCAACGATTGTGATACCGCGTTCTCTCTCTAGATCATTGTTATCTAAGATTAAGTCACCTGTACCATCATTATCTCTAAAAAGATTAGTGAAGTGTAGAATTTTGTCAACCAATGTGGTTTTACCGTGGTCAACGTGCGCGATGATCGCTATGTTTCTGATATTCTGCATCTAGCAAATGTTTGTATATAAAATTTGAGGGTGCAAAGCTAACGATTTTACACCACAAATTATGCATAAACGATAATTTTATTTTATGACTGCCAATTCTTTACCCACTTTTGTGAAGGCTTTTATGGCCTTATCAAGGTGCGCGCGCTCATGTCCTGCCGATATCTGTACGCGTATGCGTGCTTTACCCTGAGGCACAACGGGATAATAAAATCCGATGACGTATATTCCTTCTTCTAACATTTTAGCGGCAAATTGTTGGGCTAGCTTGGCATCGTAAAGCATCACTGGAACAATTGGATGGAACCCTGGTTTGATATCAAAGCCTGCTGCCGTCATCTGTTCTCTAAAGTAAATGGTGTTGCTTTCCAATTTGTCTCGTAATTCCGTAGTCTCGCTCAGCATATCCAATACTGCAACGGATGCTCCGGCGATAGCGGGTGCCAATGTATTGGAGAAAAGGTAAGGACGCGAGCGCTGACGCAACATATCAATAATCTCTTTTTTACCGGAAGTAAATCCTCCTGAAGCACCTCCTAGTGCCTTACCTAATGTACCGGTAATGATGTCGACTCTATCGATCACATTGAACAATTCGTGGGTACCTCTTCCATTTTTCCCGATGAAGCCTGTGCAATGAGATTCGTCAATCATGACAAGTGCTTCGTATTTATCTGCTAGGTAACAAATTTGATCCAAAGGGGCAACTGAACCATCCATCGAAAATGCGCCGTCTGTCACGATAATCTTATGCCTGGCTCCGGCGGCGGCGATCAATTGGGCTTCAAGATCGGCCATGTCCGCATTTTTATAACGGAACCGCTGTGCTTTACACAGACGCACCCCATCAATAATGGAAGCATGGTTGAGCTCATCTGAAATGATAGCGTCTTCAGCACCAAACAAAGGCTCAAACACACCGCCATTGGCATCAAAAGCTGCAGCGTAGAGAATAGTATCTTCTGTACCCAAGAATTGGGATAATTTGGCTTCTAACTCTTTATGAATATCCTGGGTACCACAGATAAATCTAACGGAAGACATTCCATATCCATGCGAATCAATTGCTTTCTTGGCCGCATCAATTACTTTAGGGTGTGAGGATAGTCCGAGATAATTATTGGCACAAAAATTAACAACTTCATCTCCGGTACTGATCTTAATATCAGCTCCCTGAGGAGTAATGATAATGCGCTCTTCTTTATACAAACCAGCTTCTTTGATCGCTGCGATTTCTTTCTGCAGAGCAGGTTGAAGTGTCTTATACATAATGATTTGTTTTTGAACGCAAAAATACGTTTTTTATCCGTGAAGCGGAGGGCTTGGAAAAGGTTTAAAGAAAAATTAACCCAAATGGGGGCAATAGGTAACAATGAAAACGATTGTTCAATTATTGGCTACTCATAGCGAAGTGCATCTACAGGATCTAACTTTGAAGCTTTTGAAGCTGGGTAGTATCCGGAAACCATACCGACTAATACGCAGACCGTCATCCCCAACAGCATCCACTTCCATGGGATAATGAAGCTAGCCCCTAACCCTAGGGCAAGTAAATTGCCAATCGTAATCCCTAATATGATCCCGGCAAGACCTCCGATGAGACAGATGACGATTGCCTCCATCAGAAACTGCTTTCGTATCACCCCGGGAGTAGCGCCGATAGCCTTACGTACACCGATCTCTCGAGTACGCTCCGTAACCGACACGAGCATGATATTCATCAAGCCAATGGAAGCCCCCAACAACGTGATGGCTGCGATTATAATGGCACCAAGGGTTACATATCGAAGGTTTTGCATCAAAATCTGGGCGACAGCATCCGATTTGATGATTTCGAAATTGGAACTTTGCTTGGCATTGAGTCCTCTCAACTTCCGGAAAATGAGAACGGCTTCACCCTCGGCAGCGTCCATCTTTAGGGGATCGGGTGACATGACGGTAATGGAATAGGAAGGGTTTCCATTTTCCATCATCATGCGGGCTTTGGAGATGGGGACAAAGCAGGCTTTATCCGCTCCGAACCCAGCGCTGGAACCTTTGCTTTCCAATACGCCAATGATTAAAAAACGGCTATCTCCAACGGTAATATATTGTCCTACGGGATTCTCTTTCTTCTTAAAAAGTCTTGTGGTGACTTCTTTGCCGATGATGACTACAGCGCTGCCATTCTCTACATCTTGCTTTGAAAAATTACGCCCGGATTCAATTTTGTATCCAGATGTTTGGAGATAATTATCATCGGCGCCGATGACGCCTATATTGGGATTTGTCTTCTCACTTTTGTATTTGATTGTAGAATTCCAAGTCACATTCGCATTAATAGAGACTATAGCGTCAAAGTTAAACTGGTCCTTGAAGCCCATGGCTTGTCTATACGTGATTGCGGGGTATACCTTCGGTTGGCTCCCTTGATCACCAATACGCACGTTGAGCCCTCTATTTCGGATATTGAAAGAATTGGAACCCATAGAGGAGAAAGAGTTGGTTAGGGAGCTCTGAATGGCGTCTATGGAGGTCAGGACGCCGATCAATGCTGTGATGCCTATCGCTATGATGAGTGCTGTCAAAAATGTCCTTAACTTATTGCTCACGATAGACTGTAGAGCGAGTTTGACATTTTCACGGTAAGACATATTTACAGACATAGACGATCGGCTAATTTATTACCAAACTTAGATAAATTGCTTTTTAAATGCAAATGATAAATAGGGAGGGGAATCGGACTGAATTTGACATTTCGAGACATGCCGTAGGAACAACGGAATGAGTGGTAGAAATGAGTCTTAAAAAGCGCTGGACTGATTATTCAGCGCTTTTTAAGTACATATCCATACGGATTTAAGGTGTGGTATATTATTTCACACGGGTAAAGGTGTCTGTACGCCCAATCAAACTGACGCCTACAAACCCACGGATATCGAGCTTATCTCCTTTGAGGGTCATTTTGCAACTGTATGTTTTACCCGATTTGGGATCGTACACTTTTCCGTTCTCATAGACGTTGTTACCGGTCTTATCGAAATTAGTGAGATTTTCTAATCCTAGGAGTGCTCTAGATTTGAGCTTTTCATCTGGATTTTTAACGTCTTTCTTGGGCTGACCGGATTCATCGTTAGCGTTCTTCAACCAATAAAGCTTGCCATAATATTTTTCGCCCTTTTTGAAAATCTCGATCCTTCCTTCTCCACTCGGATTTTGCCATTTACCAATGATAGGATCTGTTTGTGCGAATGATACTACCGTAAAAAGTAGCATATACAGGGATAACATTAATTTCTTCATGATCAATGATATTTATAATTGTAAGGTGAATATACAAAAAAATTAATTATGCAAGCATAATATTTTTCTAATTTCTGAAGTCGCCCATTTTTGTAATATGGTCGGATTATATCGGAAAAATGTAGAGGGGATATAGGCTGATGTGAGGCAGTGGAACGATTTTGGCACTTCTTTTGTCACCACTTTACAAGTACACTTTAAACCACTTTGCTATGAAATTTATTATTAGTTTATTACTGACTGGACTTGTAGTAGCGGTATCATCATGGGTTATCCCGGGAGTTACAGTCGCTGGATTTGGTTGGGCAATAGTCACTGGATTGGTTATTGGATTTGTCAATGCGACGATAGGGAGTATACTTCGGCTTTTCACATTCCCATTAAATTGGCTCACACTAGGCTTAGTTTCGTTCATCATTACGGTATTGATGGTGTTGTTGAGTGACAAGATAATGGGGTCCAAATTTGATGTTGCAGGCTTCTGGACTGCGGCATTGTTTGCAATTGTGGTGGCGATAGTCGAAATGATTCTTTCGGCCATCATGGGCTCGTCTAAAGATTAGTACATTCCGCTAAAGGATTAACATAAAAAGCGTTAGTCGAGTACATCGACTAACGCTTTTTAATGTTATGCCCATAAATGGATTTGTTGGATGTGATTAACCCACAGCTCTGGTAGTAGTCACTATTCTAGCCCCTCTTTTTTTGGTTTTTTTCATTTTATTCAACCAAATCATTACCCCGGTAATAGGGAGAGATGTGGCAATAAGGCATGAAATAAAATAGAGCAATTTTGTAAACGGGCCATACACATCTCCAATATGTAAACTTTTGATGGAGGCCGAAATACGTTCATTTAAGGGTTTTTCCTTAAAGATGTCTTTCTCTAACACCTTTCCTGAATATTGGTCAAGCGTCAACTTATCAGCAGGGGCTGGAGCAAAGAATCCTACTTTATATTTAGAAAGTGACACCGTACTTACGGAGTCCTTTGCCAAGCTGACCATATAGTCTCCGCTGTAGGCCAGCTCTTTATCCGCGACCGCTAACAATTGGGCCACAGAAAGTGGAGCGACATTGGCGCCTGGATATATAGAGGCCAACTTAGGCTCTTCTTTGGGTACGCCAGCCCCTTCTTTAGGGGCTTCCTTATAGGTGCCCCATGTTTTTTGCCAACCGGTTCTATACCAATCAAATGACCAAAAGGGGCCGGTTACTCCCATTAAAAATAATATTATGCAGCTGTAGAAGCCGAATGTATTGTGCAGATCGTGATTGACCCGTTTCCATTTGGCTGACCATTTAATTTTTAAGCCATTTTTCCATCCTCTTAGGCGCTGTGGAAACCAAATTACTATTCCACTAATTACTCCTAATGTAAACAACAGGGTTGCCGTACCTGTAATCCAGCTTCCAAGTTTTCGATTCTCGACACCTTCGAATATAGGTTGCTCGATTTCATTAAGCATCAACCAACGGTGTAGGCTAAACATTTTCTGCATAAACACAGCTGTCTTTGTCTCTTTGTCTTGAGGGTCACCCAACAACTGCCCATTATATGGATCTATCATCATCTGGTTTGCGCGCTGCCTACCGGCAGGAGCAGCGGCAGCCTTTTTGTCCTTCCCGCCTTTTTTATCGTCCGCATTATTTCCTTGAGCAGCGTGTTCCTTTTTAGGTATCTTCTTCTCGTCGACCGGAGCAGGTCCAGCGCGTTCCTCTTTTTTGGGTTTGCTGTAGATAATCGCGTAAGCGCGTTCTGGATCATGATTGATTCTTATCCCAGATACTTTTCCTTTGATATTTTGCTGGGCGATATCCAACAATGCATCTGGCTGCAAACGTGCACGCGCACCCTCTTTTACTTGGTAAAGTTCTGGCGCTGCGGCTTCCCTGATTTCGGTATTGTAGACATAGATAGTTCCTGTCAAACACACCACAAAAACGACGATACCACTAATCAACCCAAACCAAAGGTGAAGGTCGTTGAATAATTTGCGGACCCTAGGCCACCGTGAGTTGCTTTTTTTTGATTTGTTCATTCTCTCTCTTTAATGATTAATCAAACAGAATCAGGTAATGCGATAGGCATTACCTGATTTGCTATGTATGATGGTTAATATGCAAATATAAAACTATTTATAATTAGTATTAATTAACGTCCCACCAAACCCGCGCTGTCAATATACCATTGTCACCTTGCTTGGAAACGTTCTCATTATTGGTATTGATTTCGGTTTCAGGGTACATAAATCGTAATGGATATGCGCCTGGAGTTGGGGTAGAAACGGAGTTAGGAAAGTTGGGATATCCTAATCTCCTAAAATCAGCCCAAGCTTGAATATTATTGATACTGTTTAATGCTAACCATTTTTGAGTGATGATTCTTTCTATCTTATTAGTGGCGGTAGCGTACTGGACATTGGGCTGACTGATATAGTCCTCAATATTGTGCGCCGCGTTGAATAGATAGTTGAACGACGCTTGTATGCCACTTTGGTAGAGCTGGCTAGCCGTGCCTGAAATCCATCCTCGCTCAGCAGCTTCAGCTTGCAAGAAATTTGCTTCAGCCAGTGAAAGTAGTACCGCTGATTGGCTGAACGCTTTCACAAGTCCTCCTGGTTTGCCCGCATTCTCGTTTGGCCCTTTGAAAGCCGAAGTATTGACCGCAGAAAACTCCTCTTTTATAGAATTGTTTCCAAAAACAACACCTTTATATTCGCCATTTGCTGCGACATAATTTTGGGCCAATCTCGGATCGTTATACTCCTTATACTTGCTGATTAGGTACTGGCTTGGGCGAATATTTGCATAGTTGGCAACAGCCACACCCGAATTATTACGGTAATAGGTTTCGTAAAATGGACTCATCTTGGTGGCTGTATTCAAAAACCCCGGATTGACCGCAGCATCTTCCTCCAAAAAGCCTGAGCCTTCTTGAACAATCTTAGCAATCTCTTGCTTAATGTAGGCCGCCTGATCGGTAACTTCCGACTGTCTTAACAAAGCGCGTAGCTTAAGCGTATTTCCAAATTTAGCCCACTTAACTTCACTCCCTTTAAACATCACGTCATCATTCGATGGCTTCAATGATGCAATCTTCACTTCTGCAATCCCTTCAGTAATGAGGTCCATGGACTTTCGGTATACTTCTTTACCAGACTCGTAGGTAGGGTGCAAGAGAGCCGACCCCTTCAACGCTTCTTCGTAGGGCACATTGTTGTAAAAATCAACCAGTGTAAAGAAATGATGGCCCATCATAATTTTAGCAATGCCTGAATAGAACAAAGCCTGTTCGTCATTGGCCTGGTCCAATACTTCTTTGTAATACAAGAGATTGTTGTAGCTGGATTCCCAAACCGCTATTCCGTCACGGGTATCTCTTATGGCCGGACCATTGTAGTTCTTTAAAGATGTGAATGAACTCACTCCTTCATTAGATGTCCCCCAATAACCACCCCAAAAACCTCCTACTTGATTTAACTGCGTAGATTCGTACGCTGCGGATGTCACCAATGCTGCAGGCAACTTTGCACTTAAACTTAAATTCTCTTTTATCGGAGAATTTGGGTTATCATTGACATCCAAAAAATCACTACATGCTGTGAGTGTCATGGAAGCAAAAGCAATAATCCCTACTCTTATCATATTATATCTCATCTTTGTATGCTTAAAAAGTCAAATTCACATTAAAACCCATTGATCGCGAGGAAGGAATCTGTCTAAAACTGTTATACCCATCTGTTTGATTGTATAAGGCTTCAGGATCACCAATTGTATTGGAAGAATGTCTAATGATAAACAAGTTATTTCCAACAAATCCTAAACTGGCCTTTTTAATCATCTTTTGCCCTGAAAGCCATTTTTCTGGCAAATCATATCCAATATAAAGTTCTCTCAATTTGAGATAATCTCCTTTTGCTGCTGTCGTGGTTTGAATCTTTCCATAAGCATCCCACCACGCTCTATCTCCTTTAGAATATACGTCTGTATTTTCGACAATAGAACCATCTGCTAGACGAACCATCGAATTGGGCATGATAAACGGCTGTCTATCATATTTTACCGTCTCGGGGTGTGTCCCTGCCGTGTACATCCTTGGAATCACCTCAGAATACATCCAACTTCCCAGTCTAGAGTCTATCTGGAATCCTAGGGTGAAAGATTTGTAGCTGAATCTCGTATTAAAACCTAAAAGATAAGGGGGCACCATGGTACCTAATACTTCTTCGTCCTCAGAAGGGATTACATTACCGTCTTTGTCCAGGACAATCTTGCCTCCCTCTCTTTTGAAGTCGGTCATCCGGAGTGTCGGATATTGTAAGCCTTTAATAGCATAAGCTTGTCTAAAGATATTAAACTCATCTCCTGCATATAGGTTTTTGGCTTTGGTATCTGTATAACTGAAATTAACACCAAACTCCAATGTGACATCGCTTTTGCGAATAGCGGTACCACCAATCATCACCTCGATAGTCTTGTTGATGACCTGACCGGCGTTTACAATAGTGGAGTTAAATCCCGTAGCGCTTGAAATCCCCGCATTGAAAATCTGTCCGTCCGAATCTGAATAGGCATAAGCGATATCCGTACGCAGTCTGTTGTCGAAGAAGCCCAACTGTGTACCCACTTCAAAGGATTTCACGAATTCGGGTTTGATTAATAGATTTGGCTCCGACAAGGATGGGGTAAACCCTACTAGACTTCCGAATGGGAAACCTGCAGTCTGGCTGTAGGCCAAGTTTAGCCGGTATGGATCTAGGGTCACATTTCCTGTCTTATTATAAGAACTATAGATTCGACCGTAATTCAAAATACGATTGCCTCGTAGAGCTTCGATAGCATCCGTAAATACGAATGAAGAGCTAATACCCGGAGAGAAGTAACTGTTGTTGTTGGGATCAAGCACGGATACTTGATCGTTTCTCCCCGTTAATGTTAAGAACAGATAGTTTCTGTAACCAGCAGTAAACTCTCCGTAGGTCGCAAGCGATCGGTATTTTGTAAGGGTAGAGCCACCTGTAAGTTCTCCTGTCCTAGAGCCTTGATTGAAGATATCTTCAAATAATAGGTTCGCCGCACTAACATTGATTTGCTTGGTATCGTCCATACGAACATTTTGTCCCAACAACAATTTGGTAGAAAAGTCGCCAAAATCTTTATGAAAGTTCAAAATAAAATCATTATTAAATCGTGTGAATCCGCGGTGGGTATCGTTGACAGAACCATTGATATTCCTCGACGCCACATTGGATACCAATTTACGATTGGTCACACGACCGGGCTCTGATTGGAAATATAACCCTGTACGGTAGGTCGCGTCAAACCAATCTGCAAACTCGTAGTTAAATTCGAGCTTCGAATTGAGTGTGTGTTGATCGGAAGTGTTCCGATTATTATCCGCCATAAAGAAGGGGTTGCGCGTGCCTGAGGTCGGATTATACCAATTCAATGGGTGATTAGGCGAGCTTGGATCTTCCCAACTCCGTGCCTCCTTATAATCTATATTTGCTGGTTGTGTATAGACAGACAGCCAAGGGCCATCACTGGTCGTATTGTTTTTAAAGAATACATAGTTTAGATTGAAAGATGTATTCAGCTTATTAAAGCGCCTAGAACCGTTGAATCTAGCTCCGGTACGACTGGATTTGTCACCAGGGATTACTCCTTTTAGACGTACGTCTTGTAGGGAGACAAAATAGGTTCCTTTCTCGTCACCTCCCGAAAAAGACAAGTCATTCTGCGTGGTAATACCAGTATCAAAAAAGGCCAAGCGATTGTCCTTGCTTGGAGCAGCGTATACTTTAGTAGGCTGGACACCATTGATAGGCAACCCAAAGTCTCTTACCTCGCCATTAAACCGATCTCCCCACGATTCACTCGTTACTGGGCTATACACTCCATTTTGTCCCTGACCAAAAGTTGTTTGAGCTGGAGGTAGTAGAAATACATTTGAAAACGTGGTACTGTTGCTGAAATTGATTTGTCCTCTTTGAGATTTCCCAGACTTGGTGGTAATCATTATGGCCCCATTGACGCCTTCTGACCCATATAGCGCGGCTGCGTTAGCTCCTTTCAGCACGGTGATATCTTGTATATCATTTGGATTGATACGACTAATATCTGGTAAAGGCACACCATCCACCACGTACAACGGGTCATTCTTATCGCGATTCATCGAGCGTGTACCTCTCAACCGGATTTGAATTCCTGGATCGGTCTTACCGGTAGTCAAATCTGTAGCATTGATTCTTAAACCTGCAACTTTGCTTGACAACGCTAACAGTGGGTTCACCACTTTTCCTAAATTCAGTTCTTCATTGCTCACTGACTGCGCCGATGTACCGAGTTCCCTAGACTGTCGTTTTATCCCGAGCGCTCCAGTAACAATCACTTCAGAAAGCATTTTGAAATCTTTGATCAAGGTGATTTCAAGATTGGTCTGCCCCCTCTCCAGCTGTATCTCTTGTGTCAAATAACCGATATGGGACACTACTAGTGTCTGCCCTTGGTGGGCTCGAATCCGAAAAGAGCCTTGCGATCCCGTAATCATACTTCCTGATCTGTCATTTTCTTTGACAGAAACAGATACACCTTTTATGGGTGTCCGCTCATCTTCCTCAACAACACGCCCTTCTACCGTCAAATGTGCCTGTCCGAGCACATCAACAGCGTAAGTTGTCATGAAAATCAGTAATAAAACCGAAAAGTATTTTTTTATCATCCTTGACCTTTTTTAGTTAATACCTGTAAAATTTCCTATCTTTGACTTAGAACAAGTCTAAATAAGAGCTGCAAATTTAGATTAAATCTAAACAAGAGGGTGACGATATCGGAAAAACAACTTCAACAATCCGAAATTAACACCCCATATCAATAAATTAACATGAGCCAAGTTGCCGAAAGGGTATCTCTACATACACGCAATGACTACGAAGTAAAGCACCTGTCCTTGGACGACGACTTCATTGTCCACAACGCAATGGACAATAGTTCAATTTTGGTGGTCTCCACAGGTGGGAATAGTACGCTTCTTATAGAACAAGAACACATTGAATTAAAAGAAGAACATTGTTGCTTTGTATATTCAAAGGGGGTAGACTTATATCTAGCAGCCGAAAATACAGACGCCCAAGTATTGATTCTAACTTTTAGAGATGGTTTTTTGGGAAGTAGTGAAATAGAATTCTATCATCATGAAAACATGATTACACTCCTTCGCTCCTTCACAGCTCCTCATACATTCTACGTGCCCTCACTTCACACAACAGTCCTCGATTTGGTACACACGCAATTTCCAGAAAGATTGGCATCCACATTCTATAGGGCAAAATCGTTGAACATTTTTTGCCGACTTCTCGAGCACCTGGAGTTAGCACGTGAAGGGAAAAATGTACATTTAAGAGAAATGGATGTGGAGAAAGTGAATCTGGCGAAGCGGATCATTGAGAACAACCTTGGACAGAACTATACAATCCCACAGCTAGCGAGAGAAGTGGGCACTAATGAGCAGTATCTAAAAAAACATTTCAAACTCTTCTTCGGAAAGACGGTCTTTAATTACATTTTAGAGTGCAAAATGCAAAAAGCAAAGCAACTGCTAAAGGATCACGACCTCAAAATCAGCATAATCAGCCAACAGTTGGGATATAAGCATGCCACGCATTTTACAACGGCATTCAAAAAATTCTTTGGCTATGTACCAAACTCGATTAGATATTTGGCCATTGTCACAGTGGACAGCATTGGCTCGCTAGCCGAATGCTCCCTCTTGGTCCTCTAAATACAACATTCTCTTCCCATAGTAGGATAAGCGTACATCTTTTCCGCTATTCGTGAACAACGAGCAAATGGGAAGGTAGAACACCTAATAGGCTAATAGCCGAGCACTGTTATCAATCGTGCATAAAAAAGGGTAAATCCGTTAAGAATCTACCCTTCTATACTTAATAAGAAGACTATCTTAATCAAACTTCCATCTTACAAAGGCTTCAATAGCCTCGTAATCTGCTAATCCTAGTTGATCGTATAAAGATGCGGTCTCGCTAGTTCTATCTTCAGCACGTACCCAAAATTCGCGAGGGTCGTCCCCAGGAAATACTGGAAGGTCTTTTTGCGACTGATGCTTAAAGATTGCCAACCGCTTGCGGTATACCTCTTGAGGGGATAGTGGCACAGCCATCTCAATCTCGTGGATTGGAAATTCATGCCAAGCACCGCGATACAACCATAGCCAACAGTCTTTTGTCCACTCGTCTGTTTGACGAAGTCTCTTGACCGCCTCTAATATGATATCGAAACAAATCCTATGTGTACCATGTGGATCGGCAAAATCTCCAGCCGCAAAGATTTGATGCGGCTTCACTTTACGCAACAACTCCATTGTCTGCACGATATCATCTTCGAAAGATACATTTTTAGAAAACTTCTGTCTATCGTAAAATGGTAGGTCTTGAAAATGGATATTGGACGCTGGCAAGCCGACAAAACGGGCCCCGGCAATTGCCTCTCCTTTACGGATTAACGCCTTTATTTTGCGAATAATATCTGTGTCAATTTGATTTGGTTTTTTATTGGAGAAAATCGCCTGACTCTCGTCATATAATGCTTTAATCTTTGCGGCATCAATCCCCATCTCATTTGCAAAGTCTTCTGCAAATTCCAAGTATCTAACCACATCGTCATCCCATACAGCGGTATTTCCACTTGTCTGATAGGCGACATGTACATCATGTCCTTGGTCTGCCAAGCGGATAAAAGTTCCTCCCATTGAAATAACGTCATCATCAGGGTGTGGAGAAAATACAATAGATGTTTTTTTAGCCGGCTCTGCACGCTCAGGTCTTTGCGAATCGTCCACATTTGGCTTGCCTCCTGGCCAACCTGTAATAGTATGTTGCAATTCGTTAAAGATGCGAATATTGATGTTGTAAGCAGGCCCTTCTTCAGTAACAAGCTTGGCCATACCATGGCTATTATAATCTTCCTCTTGAAGTTTCAAGATTGGCTTTTGCACCTCTAAAGCAAGCCAAACCACTGCTTTTTTGGTTAGCTCCGGAGTCCACTCCACGTCTTCAGCCAACCAAGGTCTATCAAAACGGGTCAATAACGATGCGGCATCTGTATCTAAGATAAACTCAACATTGTCCGATAGCTGAAGGTAAGTCGCTGGGATATCTGCTGAAATCTCACCTTCCACGGCTTTTTTCACAATCTCGGCTTTGTTTCCACTCCAAGCCATTAGGATAATTTCTCTGGCTTTGAAAATAGTTCCCACACCCATAGTAAGCGCTTTACGGGGTACGTTTTCTTTTCCTCCAAAATCACGTGACGCATCGCGACGAGTCAAATCATCCAACGTGACCAATCGTGTCCCTGAATTTGGCGCTGAACCTGGCTCATTAAAACCGATATGTCCAGTACGACCAATACCAAGTATTTGGATGTCCAATCCTCCACAGTCTGTAATCTTCTGTTCGTATGCCGCACAAAAAGCCTGTACATCTTTTACATCCAACGTACCATCTGGGATATTGATATTTGATTTTTCTATATCTACGTGATCGAACAACTTGTTGTTCATAAATGTCACATAGCTCTGAGCCGCGTCAGGTTGCATTGGATAATATTCATCCAAGTTAAAGGTGACGACATTCTTAAAGCTCAATCCTTCCTCCTTGTGCAGACGAATCAATTCTGCATACACTCTTACTGGAGTAGCACCTGTTGCTAATCCAAGAACGGCCTGTTGGCCTTTTTCTTGCTTTGCACGGATAATATCAGCTATACGTTTCGCAACAATTTTTGAAGCGGTGTCTTGGTCAGTATACACACTTACAGGAACTTTTTCGAAGCGTGTTTCTTCCAATAAATTTAATCTAGCCATTTTAGATATAAAGTATTTGATAAGGTGAGTAGCAAATTTAATAATTTATATGGTTTAATAACAGCGCCTTTGCGCTTTTTTGCAAGTTTTTGTCGGTTATGTCGTTTTTTGCCCTTACTCAACCGTTTGAGCATACCTTACAAATTCTAGCCAAACCTAAAATAACGGCGTCATCACCTACTACCGATTAAAATATAAACAGCTGAATTTAACCAATATTCTGCAGTAAATCAACTGCTTTACTCAATGTATCCGTCCTTTTTGCAAAGCAAATCCTCAACAAACACTGGTTGACTTCGGTTGCATAAAAAGCAGATATTGGAATCATGGCTACTCCTTTCTCTTTGGTCAGCAATTCGGCAAATTGTAGTTCTGGAAGATTTGAAATCCGTTGATAGGAGACGTTTAGGAAATAAGTTCCTTCACATGGAAGGATATCTAGCCCGGTACCACTCAGTCCTTCAATCAGTAAGTCTCTTTTTTGCTGAAAAAAACCAGGAAGTGACAAATAGACTTCGGGGTTTGAAAGGTAGTCGGCAATCGCATACTGAGTGGGCGCATGCACACTAAAGACATTAAATTGATGGACTTTTCTAAACTCGGCAGTCAGCTTTTCAGGAGCAATACAATAACCCACCTTCCACCCTGTGGTATGCAGTAGCTTTCCAAAAGAAGCCACCACAAAAGCCCTCGACCGTAGCGATTCATACTGCAACATGGAATGTGGTCTTCTATCATCAAAAATCAGGTGCTCATAAACCTCATCACTGACGAGGAGGATATTGGTCATCTCAACCAGCTGTTGGAGCGCTAGAAAATCTCGCTCTTGAAGAACCCGTCCTGTAGGATTATTGGGATTGTTGAGGATAATCATTCGGGTTCTATCGGAGACTAGATGTTTGACCTCATTCCAATCAATTTCAAAATCGGGCGCCTGTAACATAACTGGAATAACCCGACCACCAAATAATTCGACTGTAGGTCGATAACAATCATATGCGGGCTCGAAAATAATAACTTCATCTCCGACTGCTATGATGGAGGCAATAGCTGTAAAAATGGCCTGGGTGCCTCCCGCAGTAACCGTCACCTCATCTGCTGGGTGAATATCGATTCCGTAAAGATTTTCTACTTTTTCGGCAATCCGCTCTCGTAATACCGGTACACCCGCCATAAATGCATACTGATTGTACCCCTCTTTCATATATTTGCTGACGAGATCGACAAGCTTGGGATCCGTCTCATAGTCAGGAAAGCCCTGCGAGAGATTTAACGCTTGATATTGTTGCGCTAGATCGGACATCCGGGTAAATATCGTAGTGCCCACGTGTGGCAGTTTGGAGGTTAGATTGAAAGACATCTTGTTTTATGATAAATAATACACTAAAGTAGTAGATTATTTATCAAAATAATCAGACCTAATTGAGAATACCTAAAAATTTAAGTCCGATTATAACACCTTCTTTTGAGCGGCCGCTTTGTAGACTACGCACATAATCCAAGCGCAGCATTCTGAACTTACCCCATCCAATATTGTCAAGACCGAATGTAAATTCGTGATACGGCTGTCTATCGGGTAAGGAGAGATGGTGATATCCGAGGACGATATTCCATTGAAGCTGATTTAACAACGGGACTCTGTTTAACAGATATCCTTTAAAATTATGTTCGGCGTGCATTTCCAGATACGCATCATCGGTGCTATTGGTGTAATAAGGTAACAGAAGGAAGTTATTCAAATATCTGGTTGTCGTCCCTACATGTGTCTGATTGCCATTAAAATGTTGAAAATCTGCAAATGATATCTGCTCTGCGTTAAAGAATTTTCCAGCTTTAACAACAACGCCTAATTGACCTTTGTTACCAAAGACGACATCTTGATCGGCTCTTATATGAAGCGCTTGATACTTGTACTTAGAAGCGGATGCTCCAAAAGCTTGCTCCCACTGCATCGATACGATAGGATAGCGATCATTAGGGACTGCGATTCGAGCATCTGGCCGTTCAAATACCTGCTGGCCAAATTTTATTTGTGTGCCTAAAGCATATTTAAATAAATGATGGCGATCAAAAATCGGGATGTCGTGTCCTTGAGGTTGCAGAGGGTTGTTAGCGGTATAATTCTTTTCTTTATTAAAAAAAGAAAAATTTGTTTGATTCTCTAAAGCAATCCTATCGCTATAGGCTACCGAAGCCATCATCCGCACGGCGGTGGTTACCTGCTGTGCATAAGCCAATTTAACGAAATCCTGTTGGTATACTTTCATGAAATTTTCCTTGAAGAAGAGCGATGCACCCATATTTACCAACTTAGATATTGGCTCCTCTGTATTGAACTGCGAGATTTTGCGTCCACCTTCAACAGAGACTACTCTATAGTCATGTGTATCAAAGCGGTGCGTCAACAGCCCCTCTACCCGTAGCCTACGATCAGCTAGTCCATAGTTGAAATTGATTTTGCCGGTCGAATAGCGCCCCCTACCCGACCGGCCCAATTTTGCAGACATCATCGCATTAAAATTCCATCCTTGCACGGTATTGAAACTCGTCGAAAAAATATTAGACAAGCCTCTATATTCAAACAAAAAATTGGAGGGGGTATGCCTATACTGATATCCTGTAATAACATCCAAAAAACTAAACTTGCTATATTTACGATCCAGCGAGTCTATGTAGGAAGGAGAGCTTCTAAGGGTCTGTATACTGTCTTTGCGGATATAGTCTTGTCTCTCTTCTAACGTCAACGGGATAGGGCGTATTGCTTTCCAATATGCTTCGTCTTTGGTATTGGCATCTTTTACCATCGTGGCCACCACATTCGAAAATACCCCTTTTCCAAAATCTCGGACATACGCATAATTTGAAAAATTGTGTATATACCTTCCGTTGAAATGAAAGCCCAAAATACTTGCCTGAAAGTCAATCGTTTGCAAGGACTTAGACCATCGATTATCTTGAGAATTATGGATATACTGCTGCCTAAGACTTAGTGTATCGATAATAGGTTGATTCATGCTATATCCATTGATCTTAAAATCTACAGCATAGATTGCCCATGTCTGGTCCACGATATAGATATAGCCGGCGACGGTGGGCTCTTTTTTTCGTATGGGGGTCACACTTAGCCTATGCACCAAGGGACCATCATCTAACGAAATCTTACTCTCTCGTTTGAAACGGTAGTAGGAGAAGGCCCTATCCGAAATAGGGGAGATAATAGGGGCACCTAGATCAACTGTATTTGTATAAAAATCAAAGTTGGTCCCTTGAGCGGTATTGAAACTGAACCCCTTATCATCTCCACTGACTTTTGAGGCCACGATCTTTTCACGAATACTGTTGGGCTTTTGAAATGCTATTTCGGAGACGGTCTCAGACAGGTAGATCACACCTGATCGACTAGTGTCTAAAATACCATCTTCATCCTCTATTTTTTGACCGAGAATGCGCTTAGGAAGTTCTTTCACCCGAAAAATACCTCTCGAGTAAAAGTCAGCCCTATATTTATCATTCCTTTCCCCATTTGCCTTTCGACTACGAATGGCTTGTTGAATAATATAAACTGCTGGATCTATCCCTTTGACTCCCACAACAACTTCGTCTATCATTCGCTGTTCGGCATGAAGCACAATCTTTAAGTCGACGGGGTGCCTACTAAGGTCTACGGTCATTGTTTTAGATCGATAACCGAGACTTTGAAATGTAAGTTGACAGCTCCCTTCTTGAGCCTGCATTCTCAATTCGAACTGCCCTGACCCGTTAGTAGAGGTGCCAATCGTGCTTTGTTGGACCTGGACTGTGACATAGGCCAAGGCCACTCCAGCAGTATCTGTCACCATACCACGGATTTGCGCAAATCCAACGGCATGAAATACGAAGAGTATAGTTACAGTAAGATATCTCATATCCGGATTGCTAATAACTTGATGGAGGTTGAAAACACAAAGTTAATTGAACAGGCCATAATAACTAGTTAAACATTGTTAATAAACACTCCATCCCTACGAGCGGTCTACTGGAAATCTACTTACACATATTGTCTTGAACAATCACCTTCCACAAATGTTGTATATCTTTATTCTTTTTGAAATGGTTAAATGACAAAAATATTACTCGACCAGATTTATAGATTATATTATCTTTGTAAAAACACGATGCACATGAAGACTATATTTTTATACTTACTTCTCGCTTTTCCAATTCTTTTATTTGGCCAACAAAAGAAAGAATTTACGAAGCAGGACTATATCCAACAGGTTAAAGACAATCCCGACTCTATTTCCAGCTTGATTTCGCTTCGTCGAGTGGGCGGATATGACCCTGATTACAAAGAAATGCAGACGCTTTACAACACGCTTAGCAAGCAGGTGCGCAGTTCGAAAGAGGGTAAAGAATTTCAAGACTACCTAAAGGTACTGTCTAAAGTTGCTATTGGAAAACAGGCCCCAGACTTCAGTCAAAACGACACAACCGGAACTCCATTTAAATTGCGCGAGCTGCGAGGGAAATATGTATTGTTGGATTTTTGGGCATCATGGTGCCCGGATTGTAGAGTAGAAAGTCCAGATTTAGTCGCTACTTACGAAAAATTTAAGGGTGACCGATTCGAAATTCTTGGAATATCCTTCGATAAAGACAAGCAGTCATGGACCAAGGCAATACACGTCGATAAAAGGCATTGGAAACATGTTTCGGATCTTAAAAGATGGCAGAATGACATTGGGACACTATATGGTGTTAAAGCAATCCCACAGAATGTATTGATTGACCCGAATGGCAAAATCATCGCGCGTAATCTTCATAAAGAGGATTTGAACAAAAAATTGGCCGAGGTGCTCGGAAAATAAGGACGGGGAATCCCCGTCCCCTTGTTTTTTCAGACTAACCAAATAAAGCGCTAAAGAGATCTTCTAATTTCGCGACCGGTCGTATCGCAATATTATATTTCTTAGAAACAAGTCCTTTGGTATTGAATTTTGAAATAAATACCCCATCAAAACCAAGTTTTTCAGCCTCAGCAATCCGTTGCTCTATACGGTTTACAGCTCTAATCTCACCTGATAATCCTACCTCTCCAGCAAATGCTAAATTGGATTGTATAGGCATATCCTGTTGTGAAGAGATAATAGCAACGATAACGGCTAGATCAATGGCAGGATCTTCGACGCGAAGTCCTCCTGCAATATTCAAAAATACATCCTGCGCGCTCAACCTGAATCCAAATCGCTTCTCCAGTACGGCCAATAACATGTTGAGCCGCTTGGTATCATAACCTGTGGATGACCGTTGAGCATTTCCGAAAGCTGAATTACTGACTAAGGCCTGCACTTCAATCATCATCGGTCGCATTCCTTCAAGCATCGCGGCAATAGCTACTCCACTTACGGGCTCATCTCGTTGAGAGAGCATTATTTCAGAAGGATTGGAGACTTCCCTTAGTCCGGACCCCTGCATTTCATAGATACCTAATTCCGAGGCGGATCCAAATCGATTTTTTACCGCTCTCAATATGCGATACACATGGTGTCTATCACCCTCAAACTGTAAGACTGTATCAACCATATGCTCCAATACCTTAGGGCCAGCAATAGAGCCATCCTTAGTGATGTGTCCAACGATAAATACGGGTGTACTTGTTTCCTTCGCAAATCGCAGCAATTCGGCGGTGCACTCCCTGACCTGAGAGACAGACCCAGGCGCGGATTCTATTTGCGACGAATGTAATGTCTGAATAGAATCGATAACGATTACATTGGGCTGTACGGCCTCTATCTGTTTAAATATGTTTTGAGTAGATGTTTCGGTCAGGATATAGCAATTGGCCATAGAAGACTGCGAGAGCCGCTCAGCTCGCATTTTGATTTGTTGCTCGCTTTCCTCGCCGGAGATATAGAGCGTCTTTACCTGCGGAATGGAAAGTGCCAATTGGAGCATCAACGTAGACTTCCCAATTCCAGGTTCGCCCCCAATCAATACTAACGACCCTGGTACAATCCCTCCGCCAAGCACCCTGTTAAATTCATGATCCGGGGTCAATATCCGCGACTCATCTTGGTACACGATCTCGTGAATGATAGCAGCTTTATTTGCTCGCTTTGGTGTAGCACTAGCAGTGGTGCTCCGCCATTCGGGAACTTTAGAACTGCTCTTTTCGACGACTTCCTCGACAAAAGAATTCCACTGTTTGCAAGAAGGACACTGCCCCATCCATTTCGGGGATTCGTATCCACAGTTTTGACAGAAATATGCTGATTTAGTTTTCGCCATTTCACGAAATTACTAAAATTTGTTGGCCAGTACAGCCTATGAGATTAGCCTTTTCTTTTTTTCTTGTCACGGCTAATGCACATGACCCGATCTGCACAACAGCTCCTGCACACCACACCCATCAGAAGCTACAAATTACCTTAAATGAACAAGCTCTGCTTTTGCCACATTGACTTATAGACGGAATCTTGACTAAGAAGTTGGGTGTGATTTCCCTCTTCTATAATTTGACCATCCTTAAGGACCATAATATTATCGGCATGTGCTATTGTACTGAGACGATGTGCAATAATAATCAATGTCTTCCCTTCGTGACTCATTTTGACCAATACACGCTTAATTACTTCTTCAGACTCAGAGTCTAACGCAGAGGTCGCCTCATCCAAGATTAGGATTTCGGGATTACGATAAAGTGCCCGAGCAATCGCAATTCTTTGCTTTTGGCCGCCAGAAAGAAACGTTCCATCTTCCCCAAGTTGCGACTGAAATCCTTCGGGTAGCTTTTCTATAAAAGACAATATTCCCAAAGACTTAGAAAGATCTAGAATTCGTTTGAAATCTGGATTGTCATCACCTAACGCTATGTTTTCGATGACCGTGCCCGAGAAGAGGTTGATCTGCTGCGGCACTACAGATATCAACCCTCTAAGTGAACGATGTGATAGATAATTAATGTTGTAGTCACCAATGGAAATCTTGCCCCCTTTAATAGGATAGAGATGCTGCAACAATCCTGCAAGTGTCGTTTTGCCGGAACCACTGTCACCAATAACCGCGGTTGTAGTACCTTTTCGAAATACACAATTTAAATTTGTAAAGACGTCAACGCGGCTACCATAACTGAAAGAGACTTCTTCCAATACAATGTCTCCTATTGTATCATGCTCCATGTCAATTTTTGTGGTTTGCTCTTCGGTGTCGAGATCCATGATTTCAAAAAGACGGTCCGCAGCAATCAATGCATTTTGAACCAGTTTGTTCATACCGATCAATTGTGTAACGGGGGTTGTAAGATACCCAATTAAGGCGTAAAACGAAAAAAGCTCTCCTGGAGATATTGTTTTGTCGATTACATATCTCGACCCAATCCACAGCAAGATGATAGTAAAAAAGCGAGACAGAAATTCGGATGCATTCTGAGAAAAAAGAGTATTGAGTACCGATTTATATAGTGATTGGAGTAGCCGACTAAAGCTATTGTCGGTCTTATTATTAGCATATCCCTCGACCCCAAATTGTTTTATCGTCCGCATGGCATGGAGTGATTCCACCAAATGAGATTCGAGTTCGGCGTCTTCTTCCATAATCCGTCTTTCTACTTTCCTATTTAAAGCGTTGGATATCAGGTAAACTACGATATAAAATGGAATAATCAGGATCATCATCATAGCTAACTGCCAATGATAAGTAAACATGAGTATAAACGAGAAAAGGACAATAAATACATTGACCACAATCTGTATGGCTGCATCGTTGATAAACGTTCGGATTTTAACGGCATCGTTCACTCTTGAGATAATCTCCCCTACTTGCATGGTATCAAAAAAACGTTGCGGCAGTCGCAAAAGATGTTTGTAGTACCCAAGGATAAGAAATCGATCGATTCTCTGCCCAGTTTGAAGTACGATGATACTTTTCATCGAAGCGATAAAAATCTGGAAAAACAGAATGATCAACATTCCTACCGAGAGGATATTCAACAGTTGCAAATTTCCGTCAATCAACACATGGTCCGTCACTTTTTGGATGTAGATTGAAGTCGACAGTCCTAGCAATGTATAGATAGCCGCACCGACTATCGCTTGTAAAATAATACTGCGATGTGGATGGATAAGACTCCAAAAGCGAGAATAAATATTAGATTTCCCATCTCTTTGCTCAAAATACTCATTGGGCTCCATCAAGATTAACACACCAGTCCAAATTTTGGCAAACTCCGTTATTCGTTGTTCTATTATTTTGCCCATAGCGGGGTCCATAAATTTCAATTTATCCTTTTTTATCTCATAGATGACAACATAGTGTGCCATACCGCTTTCCAAAACAACATGTGCAATGGTAGGAAGCGGAACTTGTGAAAGAGCATTCAAATCCCCTTTTACACCCTTTGCATAAAAACCAAGGGCCGACAGTCCTTCAATCATACCAAGGACGTTGGTTCCTTTTATATCGGTGTGGCATGACTGACGTATTTTGGCAATCGGCAGTTCTAACCCGTAGTATGTGGCAACCGAAGAAATACAAGCGGCTCCACAATCCTTATAATCATGTTGCAATACTAAAATTGGTGCTTTCATCTAAATCGGGAATGGATGAGGATTAAATATAGTGTCTAGAACACCGTTAGGGGACCATAATATCTTCCAATCGGCCAAAGGCTAATTGCCAAAGGGTACGTTCAGCGACACTGAACCTAGCGGTCAACGGATGCCCCTCTCCCACAGTAATCTTATAACCATCTTTAAGTGATAAATGATTTTCATCAGTTTGGCAATACACCTTTATGTACGACTCACCGGTGGTAGCATCTAGTATTGGTCTATTGTCTGTATCAATCACTGTCGCGCT
This sequence comes from Sphingobacteriaceae bacterium DW12, assembly GCA_000783305.1. GTDB lineage: Bacteria > Bacteroidota > Bacteroidia > Sphingobacteriales > Sphingobacteriaceae > Sphingobacterium. The sequence continues at coordinate 624,559 of JROE01000004.1, forward strand.
CAATGCACCCCATAGCTGAGAGGGGTATGCATCCATATGTATCGATACTAATTGTTGACTTCGAAGCAGTCCGATCGATGACAAGGGCAATCTGCACATAATGACCAAAGAAGGACTGACCCCACTGAGGCTGTCCTTTTTCAAAGCTGATACCACCCCTCTTGCTGACGTATAAATAGGAATTTTAATAAACGGGGTAGCAGCCAGCAATAGAAGAAATAGGCCAATGCTCCCGATGTATATACCATTATTTTGTGCTTTTATCATAAAAACAGAACAGTTGCTCCTCCATTTAATGGAAATAGTTATAAATTAGCTTAAAGATTTTTACCTATGCCCGCCATATTTGATATTTTGCCGACTTTTTCCGAATCACCCTATTCGTATATAATTGTTCCAATCATCTTGGTTGTCAGCATTATTGGATTCTATTATAAACCCGTTTTCCACGCATTACTACTTCACCCCTATGAAATATGCCGAGGCAAACGGTTACACACCGTGCTTACCTCGGCACTAATACATCGCAATTGGTTGCATCTGCTGATTAATGCTGTTCTTATTTACTTTCTTCTGTTCGACTTGTATGGACTCATAGAACAGGAACAGAGTGCTCAAGCTGCGCTTTTACTCTCTCTATTGCTTATCTCGAGCTTCATCGGTGTTCCCAATTTGATTCAATCTTACGTCAAAAAGAACGATTTTGGATACACAGCGGTAGGATCATCAGGTTTAACATTCGCTCTATATGGTTTCAGTTTTACATACTTCCCTTTAGAAAAAACACAAAGTTTTTGGATAGAGGGAATAAAAACTAACTCTCACCTTTGGTTGGCAACTCTTATTGTAATTCTCTTACTTGCCTTTATTCCTAAAAGCAAAATAAATAGAGGATTACACCTAGTCGCATTTTTGTTAGGTTCAATCTCTGCTATTCTAGTTAGACCACAATCCTTAAGCGAATTTATTGAATCCTACAATTTTTTGTTAAGTTGATATCTATTGGAAAAAGTATTTAGAGATAATATCCCAGATATCCTTTTGCTTGGGGTTTCCCCGACCACCGCCGTTGTAAGATTTTTGCTCTTCAAGGCTCAGTTCTGTCAAATTAACGCCTTCTTTTTGAATCTGTTTTTCTAAGTTTTTCATGATGTTATGGATTAAAAAAATTTATAATCCAAAACTAGATTTAGGGGCAAGGCGGCACCACAACCCCTGGTTGTACTCTACAACCCGGAGTTATAATCGCTATATTTTCTACAACCCTAGGTTATAATTTTTAATATTATTATATTTAGGCATTTTTAATCTGTACAGGTTATGGAAATCGGAGAGCATATACGAATCAAAAGAGAGAACCTAAAAATATCTCAAGAAGCAGTAGCCTATAAGCTGGACATGTCACAAGCTGCCTACTCTAAAATTGAGCGAGGAGAGACTAAGGTCAAAGTTGACCAAATCTATAAAATCGCTGAGTTTTTTGGCGTCAGTGTGTACGAGCTACTCCCTCCGTCGTTAGCAAGTGATGTTACCCAAGAAAGCATATTTGGTCTATTATGGTATGCCGCTAAGTGGGGATTTTCAACCTTAGTAAACAAAGTAAAAGGTCTTTTTAAATAATAAAATCCGTCCCCCACGTCAATTTATTATAGCCTAAACATCGTCCGAAATTACCGCTAATCAAATGCAATAAGCCCGCTGAGGGAATACCATTCCGTTTCCTTCTTCGGATAATCTAGTAAGGGCTTATGTAGAAGTTTATTATACTCGTTTGAAACCACATCCTTCTTTTTTGATTCAACACCCATCCGCATCAAACATAGTTTTGTCTCGTTCGATTCGATGTTGATCTCGTATAATGCAGAGATGGCCTGTTTCGAGGCTACGCTATTCTAGGTTGACCTAAAGATGGTCTCATTTGACCCAAAGGTGGTCTCATTTGGATTAGGGTTCCTCTGATTCACGCTAAAGTTGGTCATGTTTGATTCATAGGTTTTCTGGTTTGAACCTATGTTAGTCTACATTGATGTGATGTTGGGCGCATTTGACCCAAAAGTGGTCACGTTCGATCTAAAGTTGTGCTCGTTTCGTCCAGAGGTCATGACCTTGGGCAGGATTTCCGAATATCCAAATTTCAATCGCGACATGTTCAACACTATGATAGATTCTTTATGGCTGTGTTTATCGGCATTAATCCACCTGTATTTGCGATAAAATAAGGAGTTTCGCTAACGACCAGCATCCTCGTCTTAAAATAATCTAGCAATTTCAGAAAAGGATTTGGGATGACAGATGAGTCTCGAGGAAAAAAGATAGGATACGTTTGCGAAAGATGACTTCCAATCGCAAGTTTCAAAAAGCTAAAATAAACAACACAGCTGATTTTAGTTGGTAATCAGCTGTGTTGCTTTCCAACTTAGTTTAATTTAGCAATTGCAGTAATGGTACCACCTTCTACTCGTAAACCTTGTGTCGCTGTAGCTGTAGCTGCATCAATTTTGTAGACATAGCTTGTGCCCTCTTTTAGGGTAAAACCAACATAACCTACACCATTTCGTTTTGTATAATTGGTTGAAGTAACGCTATTTATATCACTCGATTTGGGTAGGCCTGTCACTTTTTTAAAGCTCTTATTGTAAACATTCACCACCCCAAAATTGTATTTGTCTGTCGCGTTTGTTGAGGTCATCAATACCAAAAAGTTTCCTTGGCCAACATACAGCCAATTGCCCATTTTGTAACCTCCCGACAATTCTTCAAAGTTTAAGTAGTAGCTAAGGTCATATTCTGTCGTTCCTTTGTTAATGCGTACTATTGCCGATGGTTTCTTACTGCTTACCTTCCCTCCTGTAGTTGCTGAAGCAGGTGAAAAAGCATATAAGTCCCCTTTTTCATCGACAGCAGTCCCATCCAAGAAATAGGCACCGATATAACTTGTGCGATCATCTTTGATTACTTTTTCGAGTTCCATTTTTGGATATGAATATACCGCAATCCAAGAACTGTCTGGATAGGCCGTATCAAAGGCTCCTCCACAACATCCTTTTATGGACATATATGGAGCGAATACCTTATCACCGAACTGTCTAATCCACGTAAAGTGTGCCAGCTCGCCGTTATTGGAAGGTGTCTGGTTGTTTATAGCGCCTTCGTCGGTAATGAGTAGACTATTGGTATTCACGATATAAAAATTGGATAGTTTATTCGTGATGCTCCTTGACATTTTCATTAATAAAATGTCATCATTAACGGGTGCAAATGCCTGTACGGTTTCCGATTGAAAATCTGAAACTTTATTTAAACTTCCGTTCGTAATTTCGTAGGTCGTGACGGCCCCAGGATTTCCCTGTCCGTACAACATCGAGAAGAATTTATTATTTGCCGTCATATAATACCGATAAGTACCATCTTGCTCGACCCCATGCCCTCTTGTAGTAACAGACCCCTCTTCTAGACTAGCTGCTGTCAGTAAGTAATCCGCTACGCCTGTTGAGGCAATGGGAGAGACCGCGACAATGTAGTCTCCATAGTTCGCAGGTCCAACATCATCCTTCTTGCATGATGCAAATGCAGACACAGCAACCATTGCAATTAGCATTTTTTTGATATTCGTTTTCATCCGTATAAATTATTTCATGAACCGCCCACGGGCGAATCGGTTTTTTCAATGTGATGAAGCTATCTGATTATTAATTCCTTTGTGTGATCCGCTAGTTGGCAAATCATGATAGTCTCACCGAATTACTACTATTTATTTATAAAATATCGCAGGTTAACATAGAATGCTCTGCCTGGCTTTTGTAAGCTAAAATTATCGTAAACCTTTGCATTGGTGACGTTTTTAGCTTCAAGGCCAATATTATAGCGGCTATCAGCCAAACTATACACGACATTGAAATCATGTGTAAACTGTTTTGGCACATACAATTTCTGTCCGCCTCTGCTTGGCCAATACAGATAAAACTCATGTACATATACCAAATTATATCCCGCATTCAGGGTGTTGCCTTTACTCATGAAGTCTTTGAAAATAACAGATGCATCTGCATGGCCAAAAAGGTATGGAATATTTGGCATTTGGTCATTATACAATGGGCTAATATTTGAGTAATTAGGTTCGTATTTCTGCTTGTTCTGCAAATATTGATAAGTAATCGAACCTCCGAATGTCAACCAGTTCTTGTAAGAGTAACGTGCGTCTGCATCAGCACCCCAGGTTTCAACCCCTTCTCTGTTATCGGCAACAAGCTTTGATTGATTGTTGTTCAAACGATTGTAGACAAAGTCGCTTGCATAGCGATAGATTAAATTGGCCCCTACAACAAAACGGTGGTCTTCTTGTGCCGCAAAATTGTAGCTGGCTCCTAGATTCACATTGTGACTACTCTCCGGCTTCAACTTTGCATTAGCTTCCTGATTTTCGACATCTCCAAACATTTCATACGGTGTAGGCATACGATTTGTCCGTTCATAAGATGCTTTTACCTGTAAATTGGGCTTCACGTAATAGGCGGAGGCTAAACCATAGCCAAATCTATTATGTGTGGTATCTTGTGTGCCGCTCTTATTATTTTGCGTGATAAACTTACCAAAAACAGTCGTTGTCCAGACATCTTGAATACCATAGGTGTAACCTAATCCTAGAATATTTTTATTTGTCTTTTGCGGCACTTCATACGCAGCATTCGTTGGATTCAATTCGTCTTTACCTTTGCGGTCGAATGTAGAAAAGACATTGCTCAATGCGACGGAATGGTGCTCACCCATTCTATAGTTCAGATTGGCGGTTGCAAGTCCTTCATTATTTTTATAAATATACCGTTGTCTAGCACGTTCGCCATTAGTTCCATTTGGCTTCGAAGTACCATACCAGTCATAGCGTACATTGACGGTGTCGATATTTTGCTCTTTACCCAAATTGTAATTAGCATTGACAATCAGGTCCAAACCCTTTACGATGTCCGTTTTTCTATATTTTAAGGTAGGCATTACCGTCGAACCACGACGGTGCCATTGTCCAAAAACAGAACGCATTCGAGCTCCTGTCTGAATTTCCTTATAATTTTGTCCCAAAATAACGCCTAACAATAAGCGGTCAGCAAAACTTTTGTCTACAAATCCCACTTGAGCAATAACGGATTCATTATGATATTTATCATGGAAGCGTTCGACAACAGCATTTTTTTCATAAGCACCGGTGTAGATATCTGCCGCTTCAACGGTCACCTTATAATTATTGTCCGAATAGTTCTGAAAAGCATTCAGCTGGAATGTAAGGCCGCTTTTAGATGTAGCTGCAGCATTTATAACCGTGCGATGTGTATTGAATGATCCGTAACTATAAGATGCATCTACAAAGTTGCGAAAACGGTCAGCGGTCACAATATTGATCGCCCCTCCTAATGCATCTGAACCCAACCACATAGGCACCACACCTTTGTACACCTCTATCCGGTCTGCAATATTGATTGGAATATTATTGATCTGGAAAGAAGACCCAAAGTTGTCCATAGGAATTCCGTCTACGAAGTAGCGCACATGCTCTCCTGAAAAGCCATTGAGAGACAGGTTAAAATTCGAACCGACACCTCCTGATTCACGAACGCGTACACCTGCAACTTTGTCCAATGCTCCTGATATATCCAGCGTGGTATTATACAGTTTCGTCGCGTCAATTGCTGTCACATTATACGCTTGGCGATTGACTTCCTGAACTTTGGTGATTCCCAAAACCTCTACCTCATCGATGGTCCTATTTGATTTTTGTAAGGTGAAATTCTGAGTATTGACGATCCCGGGAGTTAGCCCTATATTTTTTGTAATTGCTTGCGCTCCAATTGATGTTATCTGTATACTTACATTTTTTTGCTTGATATTCCTGACTTCAAACCCACCCTTATTATCCGAAATAGTCTTTTGGCCATCGACGTTGATAGTGGCTCCTGGTAAAGGTTGGTCTTCTAAATACACCATCCCTTTGAGTATAGTTGATTGTTGCTGCGCAAAACTTGATATTCCGCTGCACAGAAAGGCAAGTAATGCCCAAATTTTTATCTGTTGCATTTTTCTATTTTTACGTTAGAAAAGACATACGTAGTGTATGTAAGGTTGATTTAGTTATGTGGATGTTATTTGTGTACCATCTAATCCCTGCTGATGGTATCATTTGTTCGCTTCACCACTGGATGTAGATTGGTCTCTTTTCGTAAACTTGTATAAGCTTAATCTTATCTCTTGTGGCGAGTTGTTGATAAGTAAGTATGTTTATGGCATAGTTTTCTTTCCAAATAAATTTAAAATTTTGCTTTTATGCTGCCTATTTCCATCCGTTCTGTCCAAAATTTCAGTTCTCACTCATATGTACCTGACATAAGTTTCTATTCTCTACGTGTGAGTTTGACATCAGCCAGTAGATACCTCAATAGGGTTGACAAACACATGTTTATACGTAATCCTTAACCAAAAACACAGGGCTTAAGCGCTTCAAAGCTCAGTTGTTTTATTTAGACTAATTACAAACAATGAGGCAAATATAGAAGATTATCTATTTAGATTCCCTAAAAAATTGAAAAAAGATGTGTATTTTTTTGAAACGTATAGCTCGTTGCTGAAATTATGCCGCTGAGGAAGGTTGCTATTTATGCGGCTAAACATAGCAATGTAGGGTAATAAAATTGGCTCAAATCGAATTCTATTCGACTCTTATTTTATAAGCAGCTCTATAACGAAAGGTTGCAATTACACAAATAGCACCTATTGCCAGCTATGGGACTAGGTTTTCTGTATTGACACAAGTAGGGAAGTCGAAACCGAAAGAAGGTTTCTATTCGTTCTCTTTCAATATTCGTAAAAAGTTGACGCCCATTATCTTGGTCACATCCTCCTTACTATAACCTCGGTTGAGCAACGCTTCGGTCAAAAGTGGAAATTTACTGACGTCTTCCAATTCCCGCGGAGGTGATTCAATCCCATCATAGTCAGATCCTATAGCGACATGATCTATCCCCACCTTGCTCACCAAATAGTCAATATGCTCCAAGAGCTTAGACATAGGTGCATTGGCTTCGTGTTGTCTTTTTTGCGAAAGCTTTTCATACTGTCTTGTTGGTGACAGTGTGTAGTCCCCCTTCTTACCATACTGCTCGCGATATAGTCTTTTTACTCGATCGTTGTATGTTGGATCCAAAAATCCAGAATAAAAATTAACCCCAATCACCCCGCCATTCTTTTTTAAAGCCGCAAGTTGCTCATCCTTCAAATTACGAGAATGCGGCATCAAAGCATAGGCATTACTATGTGACACCAAAATAGGCTTGGTAGAGGTCTCCAGAACATCGTAAAACGTCCGTTCGCCTCCATGTGATAGATCCACCATCATACCTAGTTCGTTCATTTTACGAATAATCTCCTTTCCATGGTCGCTCAGCCCTTTTCCTTTATCACTGGCAGTTTTGACTTCAATAGCTGCTGCCGTAGCCCAAGACAGATTATAATTCCAGGTCAATGTCAAGTACCGTGCTCCTCTGTCGTAAAGTTTTTCCAGATTGGTGATACTATTCTCGATCATATTGCCCCCTTCCACACCAATTAGCGCTACCATCTTCCCTTTACTTAAGATACGATGGATATCAGCACTGGTTTTAGCAAGCTCGATACGATTCGAATTTTTCTCAATCATCCGTTCGAGAGCATCAATCTGATCATTAGCATGTTTAAAGGCTCCCTTTTTCCACTTTTTGTCATCCGACCATACCGCAAACACCTGCACATCTACGCCCCCTTCTATTAGCCTCGGCAGATCGGTATGCCCTGTTGAAAGTCTACGACCAATATCTTTTCCTTTAAAAATAGATTCATAGATGACATCATTGTGCCCGTCGACAACAATTAGGTCCTGATGGAATTTTCTATAGTCCTGTGCTTGGGCAGGCCGTGAGATCGGAATAGCAAACAAGAGCAACAATATACTATATATTGATTTATTCATGGTTAGTGCTTTTTAGACTCTGCGATAGTTTCATAGATTGCCTCTTGAATACGACTGCGTATATTCAAATCATACAATTTATTCGAAACCTGTGGGTGTACCCGATTGGACAGAAAGATATAGATGAGCTGATTCTCCGGATCGATCCAAATACAAGTGCCGGTGTAACCAGTATGCCCATACACGGATGCACTTACAAATTTGGAGGGGTATTCCTTTTTAAGATCCGGATCGCTACGATCAAAGCCCAATCCTCTCCGGCTAGTCTTCGATTGCTTAGAAGTAAAGAGATCTACAGTCTCTGGTTTAAAGTAGCGCGCCCCTCCATATTCTCCACGGTTGAGCAACAACTGCGCATATATCGCCAAGTCATTGGCCGTGGCAAATAGTCCCGCGTGGCCGGCTACGCCACCCGCCATTGCCGCTCCTTGATCATGTACATAACCTTGTAAGAGCACTTTCCGAAATGACGTATCATCTTCTGTGGGGATGATGCGATTTTTATCAAAGCGATCACGAGGGAGATATCCAGCAGTTTTCATTCCCAGCGGTCTGTAAAAATTCCTTTGTACATATTCCTCCATCGGAATCCCAGTTTGGTGCTCGGATACCTCTTTCATGACATACATACTGATATCACTGTATACATAATTCCCAATTGGCTTCACTGGCGAACTGAGCATTTCCGGCCACATGACATCCCGATAATAATGATTGAGAATATAACAGCTGTCAGCAACTTTGACGCTATGGCTGGCAGAGTATGTGCGTTGTACATCCCCTGCTTTCAAATGTCTATAAAAAGGTATATAAGGCGTGAATCCTGCTTCATGAAGCATCACACTACGCAATGGGATATCTTTTTTGTCGGTCTGCTGTGCTTGATATAGGTAGTGACCAATAGTACTATCCAAATCAATAATATGTTCTTCCGTCAGTCTCATGATGACAGGAGTAGTCCCCGCGATCTTACTGATAGAAGCTAGGTCAAAAATATTTCCAATCTCAGTGGGCTGTTCGCGCGTATAAGTATGATATCCATATCCCTTCTCTAAGATTACCTGCCCATCCTTGACGACCATCACCACTGCTCCGGGAGTAGCCATTCCGGATATGGCCTCGGCAGCAATGGCATCTATCTTTTTAGACATTTTATTGATGTTAAGCGAACTCCCTTGCCCACCAGCGTATTGAAGCCTTGTTTGATTGGTATTATACCCCGCCCCTTTAGCATAGTAGAAGCTATAGTTCTTCTCCAATTTGGCTGTGCTTGCAAGTCCTCCGAATAGGGTCATAGCTGCGTTCTTTTGCGATTGCGTATCTGTATGTTCTCCAAAAATAATAGGAGACCCAAAATTATTTAGCTTGGACAGCCCTTGCCCATTTCCGAATAAGACCAAGATTACCTTTTTATTGTTTTTACGGACCTGCATCAATTGATGAATCAAGGGGTCGGTCAAATCAGCCTCGGTCAAAGCAACAACAACTGTATTCGCGTACTTGGCACTTTCATCTACCCTGTCTAGATTTTTCACTTCAAAATCCGCATATCGACGTGCCTGCGACACAAAGTCGCCCAGCTTGCCCAAATCGGCAGTGAGAAATACAAACTGATAGTCATCCAGCTTACCAAGAGGTACTATATCTTGTTGATTATTGAGTAGTACGGTATTGTTTACAATTGCTTGTTTATATTGCCCATGCGCATGTAGTATTGTCAACATACTGCATGCTGCCATCAATAATCTTAACGGTCGGATATTCATGCTTGTGCTTTATTTAGGGTTTATAGCTATAAAAGTAATCAATATATTTTTCTTTTTCATGTAAATCTTTATGTCAAATACGCAAAATAATGCACACATTTATCATTATTTCGGAATGAGTAAGACTCGCTAGCATTAAAAAATTTTGTCTAAGTTTGAGTAAATGCCGGAATTAATCGATAACAAACACATCTTCTCGCTACTGGAAGTGACCCGTAGTATCCAAAAGACTATAGCCGATCGCTATAAGAGTCTGTATTGGATTAAAGCAGAAATGAATAAGCTCAACCATTATTCACATTCTGGGCATTGCTACCCAGAACTCGTCGAGAAAAAGGATGGCAAAATAGTAGCGGAAATTAGATCAATACTCTGGAAGGCCGATTACAATCGCATCAATACAAATTTTCTTAAAACAGTCCAAGAGCCCCTTCGTGAAGGGATTACGATGCTCTTTCAAGCAGCAATTTCATTTGATCCTATGTATGGGCTCAGTCTCAAAATCGTAGATATCGACCCCACATTTACTTTGGGAGAACTCGAAAAAGAGAAATTGGAAAGTATTCGAAAATTAAAAGACGAAGGGATATATGACGCGAACAAGGCACGTCCCTTCCCGCTAGTCCCCAAACGATTGGCGATTATCTCGGTAGAGACAAGCAAAGGCCTTTCGGATTTTTACAACATCATCAATCACAATCCGTGGGGATATAGATTCGAATGTACCCTATACCCGGCTTTGTTGCAAGGTGACAAATCTATTCCCTCCATCATCCGGCAACTCAGTATTATTGCTGAGCATATCGAGGAATATGATGTTGTAGCCATCATTAGAGGTGGTGGTGGAGAAGTTGGCCTCTCCAGCTATAACAATTACCTATTGGCAAAAGCAGTATCCTTATTTCCAAAGCCCATCTTAACAGGCATCGGACATTCTACCAATATGACAGTAACGGAGATGGTTGCCTATAAGAGTGCCATTACGCCGAGTGAGCTTGCAGATTTTTTGATTCAAAAATTTCATAACTTTGCCATTCCATTGGACAAGGCTATCGGAAGTATACAAAATAGAAGCACTCAACTATTTGAGCAACATCGCCAAAAGCTTTCCAAACATGCTTCGGATATCAAATGGAACGCTCAACACGCCATTCAAAAGGCCAAAAATGATGTGAATGGTTTGGAGAGGGGTCTTCTGATTACGGTTCAGCAAAGTTTCAAGGAGCAACAAAATTCACTCGACCATACGGCCCGTGTATTGAGACTGGCAGATCCATTTCAACTCCTAAAGCGAGGATTTTCGATTACTAAGGTCAATGGAAAGCTTGTTACTTCTATCTCAGACATCCAATCTGGAGACACCATTCAGACGATACTTGACCAAGGTATGATAGAGAGTACAGTAGTAGATATTAAACAACAACAACATGAAACTGAACTATAGCTATACTGAAGCTTATAACGAATTACAACTAATCGTCCAAGATATCGAATCGGGAACGACTAATATCGACGAGCTATCCGACAAAATAAAAAGAGCGGCTAGCCTTATCGAAATCTGTCGAGCTAAATTGACGGCAACCGAAGGAGAAGTCGCCAAGTTACTGGCCAATCTCGAGCCTCCTCAAGAGCAAGATACAGAAGAAGAATAATTATACTGATACGTACGCTTATGTAAAGATATTGTTGTCAACTTACTTTCCTCCATCAGAAACCCCATTAAATAGTTTTATTCCTTAAATTTGTTCAGCTGTTATTCAACAAGCAGACTGAATAACAGCAAGATAAGTCACCACCGCATGCAAGACATCGAAAAAAACAATCCTAAAACCCACATACTTATTAAAGGTGCCCGTGTCAATAATTTGAAGAATATTGACGTGAGTATTCCTAAAAACAAGCTAATTGTTATTACCGGCATGTCTGGATCCGGGAAGTCTTCTTTAGCTTTTGATACCTTATATGCCGAGGGACAACGCCGATATGTCGAGAGCTTATCTTCATATGCCCGACAGTTTATGGGGCGAATGAATAAACCAGAAGTTGACTACATCAAGGGAATTGCGCCCGCTATTGCAATCGAGCAACGTGTTATCACGAGCAATCCAAGATCAACAGTAGGTACCTCTACCGAGATATATGACTACCTCAAACTTCTTTTTGCTCGAATAGGAAAAACTTTCTCTCCTATTTCTGGAAAAGAGGTGACCAAAGATACCGTGAGCAGTGTCGTCGATGAAATATCCACTTATCCTGAAGGAACTACACTCACGATCTTCTGTCCATTAATCCCTATAAATAATAGAAAACTAAAAGAAGAGCTATCTCTTCTTCTTCAGAAAGGATTTGTAAGGGTCCGATATAAAGAGCAGATGCAAAAAATAGAACAACTTATCGAAGACAAATCCATCTCCAATAAGTCGTTCAAAGAAGATGAAGTCCAAATCGTTATCGACCGCTTGAAACTCGATGGCGAAGAGGAGACCATCAGCAGATTGGCCGACTCCATACAGACGGCATTTTTCGAGGGAAAAGGTACCTGCACGGTCGATATTGATGGTGATAATCACGTATTTTCAGATAAATTCGAATTAGACGGCATTACCTTTGAAGAACCTACCGCTAATTTCTTCAGTTTTAACAATCCATATGGCGCCTGTCGTAGATGTGAGGGATACGGCAAAGTAATCGGAATTGACCCCGACTTGGTTATTCCCGATAAGAGCAGATCTATATATGATGGGGCTATCGCACCATGGCGCGGGGAGAAAATGGGAGAATGGTTACAGGTTCTGGTTAAATCAGCTATTAAATTTGATTTTCCAATCCACCGCGCATATGGCGACTTGACGCCTCAGCAACAAGAATTGATCTGGGCGGGCAACAGCTATTTCAAGGGCCTAAATGAGTTCTTCCAAGAGCTAGAGGAGCAAACCTATAAGATCCAGTATCGTGTGATGCTCTCACGCTATAGAGGGAAGACTGACTGTCCAGAATGCAAAGGGTCCCGTCTTCGCAAAGATGCTACGTATGTAAAGGTCGCTGACACATCGATTACGGATCTCGTTCTTCTCCCTTTGGATCAAGCCCTAACATTCTTTCAAGGACTATCGCTTACCAAAAATGAACAAATTATTGCAAAGCGGTTGCTTGCAGAAATTACAAATAGATTGCAGTTTCTCTGTGATGTAGGGTTGAGCTATTTAACGCTAAATCGTCTCTCCAATACCCTGTCGGGAGGGGAGTCACAGCGAATCAATCTTGCGACTTCACTGGGAAGCTCTCTAGTGGGGTCTATCTATGTTTTGGATGAACCCTCCATTGGTCTACATCCAAGGGATACCCAACGACTGATCAGTGTACTCAAGTCCCTAAGGGATGTGGGCAATACTGTGATTGTAGTAGAGCATGAGCAGGAGATGATGGAAGCAGCAGACTATCTTATCGATATTGGTCCTGAGGCGGGCATCAATGGAGGTGAACTTGTTTTTGCGGGCACCTATGAACAGATATTAAAAAACAAAAAAAGTCTTACAGGAGAATATTTAAGTGGAAGACAATCTATTGCCATTCCACAGCAACGTCGCAAATGGCACGATAGTATCAAAATCAACGGTGCACGTGAGAATAACCTGAAGGGGGTCGATGTAGCATTTCCTTTAAATGTATTCACGGTTGTATCGGGCGTTTCTGGCTCGGGAAAGACATCGCTTGTCAAAAGAATACTCTATCCCGCTGTACAAAAGGTGATCGGGAACTATTCTGGTGAACAAACCGGGATCTTTGATGGTATAGAGGGAGATATCTCCAAGATAGAACAAGTAGAAATGGTCGACCAAAATCCAATCGGTCGCTCCTCCCGATCTAATCCAGTGACCTATGTCAAAGCCTGGGATGAGGTCAGGGCACTGTATGCTAACTTACCTGCTGCTAAAGCCAATGGCCTTAAACCTGCCGCGTTTTCGTTCAACGTAGAGGGCGGACGCTGCGATGTGTGTCAAGGAGAGGGAGAAGTAAAAATCGAGATGCAGTTTATGGCTGACATTGTACTGCCCTGTGAAGCATGTGGAGGAAAACGTTTTAAGTCCCATGTGCTCGATGTCCAGTATAAAGAAAAGAACGTATCGGACGTGCTAGATCTCAGCATCGACGAAGCACTCCTATTCTTTGCCGATCAGCACAAGATTGCGGCTAGATTGCAACCGCTTCAAGACGTAGGGCTTGGGTACGTGAAACTGGGCCAATCTTCCAGTACGCTATCGGGTGGTGAAGCGCAACGTATCAAACTCGCATCATTCCTCATCAAGGGTAACAATAGCAAGAAGACCCTTTTTATCTTTGACGAACCGACTACAGGCCTTCATTTTCACGATATCAAAAAGCTTCTCAAGTCATTTGACGCACTCATTGCCCTGGGCAATAGCATCCTTGTAATAGAGCACAACATGGATATGATCAAGTGTGCAGACTGGGTAATCGATATCGGTCCCGAAGGAGGTAACAATGGCGGTCAACTCGTTTTTGCGGGTACCCCGGATGACTTGGCCAAATGTGTCGAATCCTACACCGGACAGTATTTAAAGAACCATTTGAAATAAAAATAAATATAACATTATGAAGCTAAAAAGACTTTTTTTCTTAGCCGCAATTGGAGTGTTGGGACTAACTGCAAAAGCGCAAAATCAACCCGAGCGTCCCAAATTGGTCGTCGGATTGATGGTAGACCAAATGAGATGGGACTATCTTTATCGCTTTGCCGAACGCTATGGAAATGAGGGATTTAAACGACTGTTAAAAGATGGCTTTACCTGCCAGAATACCTACATAAATTATATCCCAACGTACACCGCTATTGGCCACAGCTCCGTCTACACGGGCAGTGTACCGTCTATCCATGGAATCGCGGGTAACGATTGGATAATGGAGCAAAGCGGCGAGCCGATGTATTGTACGCAAGACACAAGTGTAACGGGTGTAGGTACTACAGCGAAAGAAGGAAAACAGTCTCCTCGCAACCTATTGACGTCAACGATTACAGATCAACTTCGCCTAGCCTCCAACTTCAAGTCAAAGGTCATTGGTATCGCATTGAAAGACCGCGGAGGTATACTCCCTGCAGGACACTTTGCCAATGCTGCCTATTGGTTTGAGAGCAAATCGGGCAATTGGATTACGAGCAATTTCTATATGGACCAATTACCGAAATGGGTAGACGATTTCAACAAAAAGAAATTAGCGGATAAATATCTAAAGCAAGACTGGAATACATTGTATGACATCTCCACTTATACCTCCAGTATAGCAGATGATAATGTGTACGAAGGCAAATGGCCTGGAGAAGATAAACCTGCTTTCCCGCATTTGACGTCCAAACTAATGAAAGACGAAGGGTATGAGCTAATCAAGACGACACCTTTCGGGAATCAACTTACCTTGGATCTGGCTAAAGCTGCCATTGATAACGAGCACATGGGTAATAATCCGACCAAAAATACGGATTTCCTTTGCGTTAGTTTATCTGCAACAGATTATGTCGGTCACCGCTACTCATTGACCTCGGTGGAGATCGAAGACATCTATCTACGCCTGGATCAACAATTGGCAGATTTCTTTGCTTACCTTGACAAAAGTGTGGGTACGGGCAATTATACATTGTTCCTAACAGCCGATCACGGAGCCTCATACAACTCTAGATACTTCATGGATATGAAAGGCAATGGCGGTTATTTCTTTGAGCGTCAGGTGATGAAAGACCTAGACCAAGCACTGTCAGATAAATTTGGTGTCAGCAAGTTGGTCCGTAGCTTGGAAAATTATCAAGTACACCTCAATTATTCCTTGATTGAAAAATCCAATCTAGAAGAAAGAAAGGTAAAAGACGAAATCATAAAAGTATTGAAGAAAGAAGAAGGAATAGCCTATGTTGTTGATGTAGAAAATGGAGACAATATGGCTATACCGCAACCCTTACGAGAGCGTATCATCAACGGATACAATATTAAGAGAAGCGGACCAATACAGATTGTGTTAGAGCCACAATGGTATGGAGGCACACCTCGATCTACAGGTACAACCCATGGTACGTGGTCACCATACGACTCCCACATCCCATTAGTCTTCATGGGTTGGGGAATCAAGCCAGGAGCATCTAACAAGGTCGTGCACATCACAGATATCGCACCTACGATAGCTTCCTTGCTACACATTACTGAACCAAATGGAAATATTGGCAAGCCAATTGTCGAAGTTTTGGGTCAATAATGTCAATATGAGAGAAATCGAAATTAATTTGCTTATTTTTGAGGTTTATTAATGGAGTTAATATATGCTTTCTAAGAAAACAAAATACGCAATAAAGGCACTGATGGTGTTGGGTCGCAACTACGGAAAAGAGCCGATGCAAATTGTAAAAATTGCTGATGAAGAGAATATTCCAAAGAAATTCTTGGAGCAAATTTTATTAGAAATGCGCAATGCTGGCATCCTATATAGCAAAAAAGGAGCTGGTGGCGGATATAGTCTCAATAAATCTCCAGAGGACGTCTATCTTTCGCAGGTAATGCGCCTCATTGATGGGCCAATCGCATTGCTCCCTTGTGTGAGCCTTAATTTTTATCGCTCTTGTGATGAGTGTACCGAGGAACACGCCTGCGGAATCCGCGATACTTTCATTGATGTACGCAATGCTATGCTACAAATCTTAAACGATACCAGTATAGCCAATCTCATCAATAAAGAAAAACAATTGAATCTGGATGTAACCGAATAAGTTATTCTTGATAGACAAAACATGAAGGCGTGAGGACATTTCCTCACGCCTTTTTGCTTTTAACGGCTTTTAACGTTCCCTTAACAATTAAAAGGACAACAATCTTGTAGTTTTATCAGAAATAGACAACCTAACATGACTTCAGCATGCAAATTTCTTACAAGCAATTTGTCTTTATCGTTTTATCGCTCTGTGTAATGCCTTATTGTGGAGCTCAAATAAAGATTTACGGAACCATTCACACCCATAATCACACACCACTGGCATCTGCAGTGATTATGCTCTCCAAAACAACAAGCCCCAATGAACTAGTGACGGCCTCATCATCCGATGATAAAGGGAAGTTTGACCTATCTGTAGCCAAAGGGGAATACCGTTTGTCAATTACTTTTCTAAATGAAAAATTATATGAAACAGTTATCAAGAGTGATACAAATGTTGAGCTAGGGACCATCATATTGGAGAAAGACGGTCAGTCAAAGGAACTCGAAGAGGTCGAGATTCGAAAGTATAAACCAACGGTCGCTTTTAAAAATGGGAAACTGGAATTCATGCCAAACACCGTAGAGACGGGTTCGATTTTGGAAATCATGAAAATCGCTCCAACCGTACAAATACAAGAAGAAGCAATCAACCTTTTAGGGAAAAGTGGAACAGAAATTAGGATTAATGGCCGCAAAATTCACATGAGCGGAGCGCAGCTTACGTCATACCTTGCTTCCATATCGGCAAATACACTCGAAAAACTCGAAATCATCCACAGCCCCGGTGCTGAGTATGATGCCGACACAAGAGGAGGAATCATCAATATTGTGCTTAAAGAGTTAAAGGAAAAAGGAATCAACGCCTCAACTTATGTCACACAGTCCAAGTCCAAATATGCCAACACAGCAATTGGCGGAAATTTCAACATGCTTGCCGGCAAATGGCAGACGTGGGGATCCTTCGGGTTGGCAAAAGGTAAAAATTGGACCTATGGCACAAATGATATTTTTTATTCATCTGGACTATGGCAGGACAAAAATGAACAAATCATCCACGAGAAGAGCATCTCGGCAACTGGCGGCTTAGAGTATGTTCCTGATTCCAGCAATGCACTAAATGTCTCGTTTTCCTACTACAAAGGTCCGTCAACAGCCTCAGAGTATAATCAATCCTTCATCTACAACCTACAGCATGCTCTGGACTCTACACTCTTGACTACCGGGACCAACCCTCAAGATTATCGTCACCTTTCTTCTAATCTCAACTATGTGCACACGTTTGGAAAAAGTAATAACAAGTTGACCTTTGATTTTGCACAGGTATCTACCCAATTTGATAGACAACAAGATTTCAGTAATATGACCTTGGGTGCAACCGCACCCTCCACCGCACAACGCTTTTACTCGGGCAATAATCAAAATCTAACAATTAAAACTGCTAATTTGGCAATGGACATGCCGAATAAATGGTTAAATATCGTTGTAGGTGGAAAAATCATCTTCAATAAGAACAAAAATGAAACCTCTTTTTTCCAGCTTTTAAACAATGTTTGGAATCGCAACGAAGACAAATTTGACAACTTTCAATACAAAGAACAGATACAAGCCGTGTATCTACAGGGAAATAAAGCTGTGGGAAAATGGGACTTCCGGGGGGGAGTTCGCCTAGAAAATACACAAACCGAAGGCAATAGTCTCACGAATACGCTCATCACCAAGAAAAGCTATACCCAACTTTTCCCATCCATCAGTGCGTCCTTCAACAAGGATGATAACAATACACTCAATTTGTCTTATGGCAAAAAAATCCAACGTCCAGAGTTTTCTTGGGTCAACCCTTTCGCGTGGTATACCAATGCATACGAGTACTCCCATGGCAACCCCTCACTCCAGCCCTATTTCAATCATGATTTGACTTTCACCTATATTTTTAAGCAAAAATGGACCTTCTACGCCAACTATTACACGGCACGCGATATCTACGCCGAATACATGAAGATTGATACCGCGACGGGACATCGAGAAAGTCGAGTGGACAATTTTGTGCATCAGGATATCGTGAGCATATATGCTGGAACAAACTTCAACCTATGGGACAGATGGAAGTTATCCCCAGAAATCTCGGTTTCAGCAAGTAAAAGAGGGTCGAATTTAGCACTTATTGATGATACTAGCGGCATCCAGGTTAACTCCGGGCTCCACAGCCAAATCCAAATCCTCCCTAATAATAAATTGATTTTATCTTTAAATTCTTCCTATAGCTCGCCTAGCAATGCAAGTGTATTGGAGACCAAGCGTCGATTTATGCAACACGCTGGGATTACCTACCAAGCTGTTAAAGATACCTTACAGATATCGCTCAATGGGAACGACCTTTTCAAGTCTGGTGCATTTCAATATGATGCTTACGTCAACGATATCCGCCGCTCACGATATAAATACTCCAATAGCCAACAAATCAGTATGACCGTGCGCTACAACTTTAAAAAGGGAAAGAAACGAGAAATAAACCGCTCCAACGCCAATGATGATGAGTTGAGACGAGCGGGGTAAAGAAACAAAAAGGGAGTCTGCAAGTGGACTCCCTTTTTGCTTATAATATTTCCATCAGGTTCTCGAAGGCCATCCCTCTCGACCCCTTTAGAAGAATGGTCCCATTAATAATGGGTCGATCCTGCAAGGCCTGTTTAGCCTCAGCCGTCGTTTCATAGAATTCGGCCTCCAAATACTCTTGCTTTTTAAATGCTTTTCCCACAAATATCAGTCGCTCGACTCCAATCGCTTTTGCTCGTTGCACCACTTTTTCGTGTTCCGCATCTGACTCCCCCCCCATCTCGAACATATCGCCCAAAATAATGACTTTTCGAGGAGCGTCTATTACCTCTATATTATCCAATGCCGCAGCCATGCTACTGGCGTTGGCATTATAGTAATCAGCGATTACAGTATTGTGTCCCGTCTTGGTAATCTGCGACCTATTATTCTTAGGAACATAGTGCTCTATTCCCTTGTTGATCTGCACTGGAGATACATTGAAATATCTAGCTACAGCAATTGCTGCCAAAAAGTTTTCAGTATTATAGGAGCCCGTCAGCTGCGTGCTGACAAGGTATTTATTCTCGGCCGTATGCTCACACCATTCAATTTGCAACAAGGGGTCCGCTTTGACCAATCGTCCAATAACATCATTGGTCTCACTGAAACCATAAGTGACAATTGTTTTGATAGATCGTGCAGCAGCTATTGTTTTCAAATACGGATTATCTCCCTGCAAGAATACTACACCCCCATGATCCTGAAGAAAATCATAAAGCTCACCCTTGGTTGCCATGACTCCTTCAAAGGAACCAAATCCCTCCAAATGTGCTTTGCCAACGTTAGAAATCAGTCCATAATCTGGCAATGCGATATCACATAGAAAGGCAATCTCTCCCAAGTGATTCGCTCCCATTTCAATTATCGCTACTTCAATCGTGTTATCAATGGACAAGATTGTCAAGGGCACACCAATGTGATTATTTAGATTCCCTTTTGTTGCGTAGGTCCTAAATCGCTGGGATAATGTCGCATAAAGCAGTTCTTTGGTCGTCGTTTTGCCATTGGTTCCGGTCACACCAATGACAGGTATTTGCAATTTCTTTCGGTGAAAAAGAGCCAAATCTTGCAATGCCTTCAATACATCCGTCACCAAAAGATAGCGTTCATCCTTTGCGAATGCCGCATCATCAATGACCACATAACTGGCACCTCCTGCCAATGCTTGATCGGCGAATGTATTTCCATTAAAATTAGCACCTCGCAAAGCAAAGAATATTCCTCCAGGTAGGATATTCCGTGTATCAGTAGATACATAAGGATGCTTCAAATATAAATCGTATAGGGTCTCCGTATTCATAGCTGGAATTTGTTCCACAAACTTAGATAAACTTGAGCCTATATACAAGTATTCATGACGGTATGTTCAATCCTATATCAGGCAGGACACACCTTTTAAATAAAGCATAAAAACCTACTAATCAAGCCGATAAGAGATTACGCTATTCCCATTAAAAGTCGGTATATACACAATTCTTTTCTGAGCATCATATCCCAAATCCGCTGTGTTGAACTGTCCCTGCACATCCAGCATCTTCTCAAAATTACCATTAGCCTTTACGTAGTATATCACACCTGCCCAGCACGTCACGATATAGTCCCCATTTCCGATTGCTTCAATACCATCGCCACCGTGTTCAAATCCTTTGGCTATCACGACGGTCTCTTTTGTCAAGGGATTAACTTTCCATAACTCTGGCCCAGCAAGTACCAGCAAATCCGTCCCAACAGTCAAAAGACCGTTGGCACTCTTGGCATTATCCAATAATACCTCCGGTTTGTGGTTTACAAGCCTATGTACCTTGTTTTCTCGAGTATCCGACACATATACGACTCCTTTTGAGTCTATAGCAATATCATTCAAAAACGTACTTCCTGGTACCGCAATTTTGTCTAGTATCTTTCCATTCTTTGCATTTACCACCACTACATGGTCAATATCAACCACATAGAGCTTATCTTTATAAAGACCAAGACCTTTAGGAGCATTCATCCCCGTAGCCCAATCCATTTTTTTGACGGTACCGTCTAAATTTAAAAGTGCGACCCCACCTTTACCATCTCGCTCAGTACCCCCACCATCAATAAGCGAAACATAAAGAAAGCCCTTTGGACTTACTAAGACAGATTCGGGAATAGCAATAGGCTCTTGGGTTTTCCAGAGCTCAACTAACTGATGTTGTGCCAAAGCATATCCGGGAAGGAAAATAAGTGCAACAAGATAAAGGGCTAGCTTCTTCATATCATAATTTTTAGAATAATAAACTTACACAAAATGCTTCATATTCACGAATACGGACTTGAAAAAATACCAAGAGCATTTGTCTTTACACAGCAACCACCTTTGTAGATGCATCTGCAACATACCCTTTTCAGGTATAAACAAAATGATTTTACAAAGCACAAAAAAGCCGTAAGAACCTCGCGTCCTTACGGCCATAACTAACTAAACATTGAAACAATTTCTTATTGCGCTCGACTCTTTTCGTCGCTACCGGTATCTTTTTTATTGGTATTATTTTTCAAATTTCCAAACTTGTATGTGTACGTTAGCCGCACGACTCTCCTATCATTTGTTTGCCGTATTTTTGCATTGAACTCACCGAAGTCCGTCGACAGATTGTGATTGCCCGTGTTAAAAACGTCGCTCACAGCCAACTTGATTATACTTCTTTTGTCCTTAAATGTCTTGGTGACCCCCAGATCCAGATTCCAACGAGACTCCATCTTATAAATATTATAAGCAAATGGAGACATATAGTTTACACTCGCCTCTGCTGCCCATGCTGAAGAAATACGAAAGGTATTCATCGTATTTCCTTGGAACAACACTGTAGACTCATTTAATTTGCTGTTAGCAACCTGTCCGTTGAACTTCATGTATACCCCTGTCAGATTGTTATACATAGACCAGAATTTCGTTACTTGAATAGGCACATTCAAATTGACATAGGCATCTTGATTTTTTCCTAAGTTTTCACGGATTACCCAAGTGGTATCTCCCGACTGCCCCATACTTTCGACAATCGCATCCCGCTTATCATTGAATCCAATGGACAGGTTGTACTTCTGTAAAAAGGTATAGTTCAGCTTATACTCATCCGCATATTGTGGATTTAGATAAGGATTTCCTTTTTCGGCCGTATATTTATCAATAAAATAGTTGAATGGATTCAGATAACGATAGTTGGGTCTATTTATTCTTCTAGCATAGCCCACCGACAGAATATGATTTTCATGCGCATTATAGGTCAACGTGGTGGAAGGAAACAGATCTAAATAATCTCGTTTGATTCGATTTTGCTGCGTTATAGAGTTCCCATCAGACACCGTATACTCCGCTCTCAACCCTGCCTTTAAGCCCCATTTCCCAAATTCACCAGTATAGTCGATGTATCCTGCAGAAATTTGCTCCTCATAGATGAAATGATTGGTACGTCCCTCGTCAATCTCCCAAGCATCATTTACACGCTCCTCGAATAGAAAATTATTATCTGAGGTCACATTGGAGTATTTAGCACCTACCTCAATGGTATGATTTTTTGAAAGAGGGTGTGTATAGTCCACTTTGGCTACATAAATATCAATCTCAATGGGCATACCACTTCTTAGAATCTCCGAACCAACTTGCCCGCCGTCGGAGCGGTACGTCCGATTATCATAATCAGCCCCTTTACTATTCCTAAATTTACTCCAATCAAGGTCAAGTATAAGTTTACGTCCATTGGAATCTATCTTGAATTCATTATTAAAGTTGACCGAATAATTGTTGAATCGCTCATCGTGATCACTCCAAGATCGTATAATGGAATCTACGGGCATATTGACTATACCTACTTGAGTGCTACTCTCATTATCATTCCATTCTGTGTTGTTCCGACCGTTAAATTGCAAGACCATTGTGTTTCGAGAGGACGTTTTTTGTTCTATTCCAAACTTATATGCATGCGTTTTGTCACGCGCCAGCATTCCGCTTTGTTGAACAAAATTCTTTCGGACATCTCCATTAGCGATAATCCTTTCTATATCCAATTCATTTACATACTGCCCATCATCATAAGAATATGAGGTAAAGAGATTGGTATTGTCCTTTTTATAATTTAAGGACAGTGACGAGTTGCCCCTAAACCTCCGACCTTGCGCAGCTGACACATTGAATGTACCGTTGAATCCTTCAATTTTATTTCGTTTCAAGACGATATTGATTCTACCTGTCCCTCCTTCGGCATCGTCCTTCCCCGAAGTCGCCGTGATGACCTCTACAGACTTCACCTGATTGCCATCCGTACTCTTCAATAGAGTTGCTAGCTGATCGCCAGTCATATAGGTTTGACGACCATCTATTGTGACGTTTATGCCACTTTGTCCCATCAACAAAATGTTGTCATTTTGATCCACGGTGACCCCTGGGGCCCTTTTGATAATATCAAGGGCATTGTTTCCGGCAGCCAGCGGAGAGTCTTCGACATTCAGCACTAGCTTGCCCTGCTTATTTTCAATCAGTGGTCTTTTACCCTCTACTTGCACTTCCGAAAGGGCTGTGGAGGCCTTTTGAAGAATGATATCTTGTAGCTGCCCCTGCACTGGCTGTCCCTCCGCTAGGGCGACACGAATCTTCTCAAAACCAACACTGGTCGCCTCGATAACATATTTCCCTTGCGGTACTTCCTTGAATTGATATAGCCCTTTATTGGTCGATACAGCAGATTTCAATAACACAAGCTTATCTGCCGAGTACAAATACAGTGTAACCCCTTCTAGTGGTTGCTTTTGATCGTCCAGCACCTTCCCCATAAGAACCTGTTGTTGGGCCCAAAGACTCGTTCCTGTAAGGATGAATACAGCAATTAATAATAATATAGGTAGTATTTTTTTCATGTCCTTTTTGCATAGCGCAGCCAATACGCTATTTTTTCAAATGAGCTGTTCAAAAGGCTATCCGTCCTTTATCGGGTGGATAACCCTCTTAAATATCTCTTGCTTTAGATTTAAATATAGTGGGCTCGTTACTTGTTTTTGCTCTCTTTTGTATTGATGCGGACTCCATTTGCACTAATATCCACTATTGTGTCCTTAGAATTGTTGGTCGTGATTCGTGTCCCATCTTTAGAAATGATGACGATTGTATCATCCTCCTTACCATGCTGCGACACCGTATCCGTAGGAGAAGTCTCTTCAGTGGTCTCTGGTATTTCTTCCTTTGGTTCGATTGCACATTTCAAGCCAAGCTCGGTCATATTCCAAGCGGTCTCCCTAACTTCATGGTCATAGCGTACACGACAGTCATGGTAGGATACGTCGCGGAGCTTGCGTTCAAGCGAACCATCGATCACTACTTTGGACCCAACTGGCAAATAGAGTGTCACAGCAACTTCCTGATCCCTGAACAATTCCCTTTCCGGCAATTGGAAATGGCTGTCGAAGCGGATATCAGTACTATCCTGTGTCACTTGATATCCAATTTGAGAAGCCCTATTTGTCGCTACTCGGTAGTCTAGCCCTTTAGCCGAATACTCATATTTGATATACGGAGCTTTTAGGGAATCTATCTTCTCTATTCGAATCTGAACATTATTCTTTAGATAATCGCTCAGGTCCCTATTGTCGATTTTGATTGTACGCTTGGTGTTGTTACCATCCAATTTGATTACGCGCACATCTCTTTCAGACAAATGGTATACAACCTGTTTTTGCAAAGGCTTCTCCTCCACGATTTTACTTTCATTTTTAAAATCCCTTGCAGTATTTACACCATAAGAAAACGTCGCTCCAGCCGCTACCAACCAAACAATGAATAGCGATATAGAGACATATTTATTCATAGGAGCCTTGTTAAATAATGCTCTGATGATACTATGGAAGATAGCTATCATCGGGATGGCCACTAGCACTGCTGCTGCCAATAGGGCGATGTAAGCATGGTTAGGATCCATAAAATTCATCGGATACATCACGCCATCATCACTGAATCCCGATATACCGAAAGCAAAGAATACGACGGCAATGAGCAATGCTAATAATGTCAGTCCTATTGAAAAGGCAATGATCAAGCCGATTACCTTGACAAAAACAGTCAAAATCTTGACGATAATTTCTCCGGCCGAACGAACCCCTTGACTAATTGAATCGCCGGCCCCCGAAAAATTTTCACGAAAACCACTCATTTCTTCTTCAAAATTCTTCTTAAAATTGTGAAGGTTGGGTGCCTTACCTCTCATCTCCATCTTATCTGCACGAGTAATGGCCTTCGGCATAATAATCCAAAGAATGATATATACTAAAATACCGGACCCACCCACGAGTACAAAAAGGACAAAGAGTACCCGCACCCATTTTGCCTCAATGCCTAGATAATGTCCCAATCCGCTACATACACCTCCAATGATGGTATCATCCGGGTCACGCATCAATTTCTTTCCGAAGGTATATGGATCTTCCTTGAAATTTGCCCCCTCAGCTGCTCCACCAAAATTTTCCTCTCCTTCTGCGGCGTCAAAATCACTTACCCTTCCCATTTGCGCGATCACCGCCTCCACATCTTCAGCATTGATGACTTCTTTCCGCCCAGCCTGAAGACGCTCACTAAACATTTCGGCAATCCTATTTTCGATATCTTCCAGGATTTCTTTGCTATCTTCCGAATTACCAAAATGTCGCTTGATATCGATCATATACGTCCTTAGCGCATCATAGGCATCCTCTTCGATGTGGAAGACGATCCCGTTAATATTGATGATTATTGTCTTATTCATGATATGTTTCTATAATTGTTAGTCGTTATTTGTTCGTCCCTCGATCGATATCTCGACCGCAAAAACCAGTTCTTTCCAGGTCACATCCAGTCTACGTAATACCTCTAGCCCTTCTGCAGTAATCTCATAATATTTACGGGGCGGTCCTGATGTAGATTCTTTCCAAATGTAACTCAGCAAACCATTATTCTTGAGTCGAGTCAATAAAGGGTATAAAGTACCCTCTACAACGAGCAACTGCGCCTTTTTTAGTTCGCTGATAATATCAGAGGCGTATATCTCCCCTCGGGAAATAATAGAGAGGATGCAGTATTCCAGAATCCCCTTCCTCATTTGAACTTGTGTATTTTCAGCTATCATAACAATACAAAGATATATGCTTTATCCTGTACTTTGCAATACATAGTACTATATTTAAATAAACATTTTGTTCAACACGCTGATAATCAGTAAAATAATTTTTACAAAATATTTATGACCGTAAGATTAGTCTCACAAAAACAGCATTTTCCAATTCTTTTTGTACTTTTAAAGAGAACGAAGGCTTTTTCCCTTCTTGAAATAGAAAATATACATGAGGTTTATCATAAACTACGCATGGGCCATCTTATGGGCCGTGATTGTTATCATTTTAATTAGCATGCCTGCGGATGATCTAGGCCATGTCAGGACCTTCGAAGGCTTTGACAAATTAGCTCATACAGGTTTTTTCTTTGTGTTCACGGTGTTATCTTACTTTGGCTCGCTTCTGCAATCAAAGAGAAGGGCTACAAAATTCAAAACGAGTGTGATAATCATTCTTTCAGGAATTACATTTGCCTTTCTCACCGAAGGCATACAACGCTATCTCACAACGACAAGAAGCGCAGATTGGTGGGATATTTTTGCTGATATGGTGGGTATCGGCATGGGTGTATTTGCCTATCTATTACTTTATCACAAGCGAGGGATCTAAATTTTAAAAGATAATGAAGAGAAAAACAGGTATAACATTGCTAATCGCGCTCCTCATCACATTGGGCTTAAGCTCATGCTCTATTTTCAAGAAGGGATGTGACTGTCCATCGGTACATTCAGGAAAAAGAAAGTAGTTAATTTCTTCTTGCCAAAGTCACGACCGAAATCTTTAGCGATGGTATTTTAGACAAGGTATTCGCGGCTGAAGCCAGCGTAGCACCAGTAGTCAATACATCATCCACTAATAGTATGTGCGTATTTTCTAGAGCACCCTCATTATGTACTTGAAAAATTCCCTCCACATTGTCGTATCGATCGGTCCGCGACTTGGTCGTCTGGCTTTCCGTCGCCATGTGACGTATTAGTATATCTGAAAGCATCGGGACCTGTAGACTGGAGGATAGCCCTTGAGCAAAATAAGCCGCTTGATTGTACCCGCGTTGACGTAATCTTGATTTGTGCAAAGGAATAGGTATAATATAATCCAAATTCCTATAAGTGGCCTCCTCCCTTAATGTTGCACCATATTGCTGCCCCAAGTAGGTCGCTAATTCCGGATGATGATTGTACTTGATTTGATAGATAATTTGCTCCACCCTAGACGACTTACGGAGAAATAACATAGCAGTGGCATGTTGAAAATCACATTTTCCCCGCAATTGCCTCACACAATCATTGTCCTCGTCCAGATGAAAATTGGTGTAAGGTAGGTGATACCTGCAGGCGGTGCACAGCATCGTTTCTTGGTGTACCAATACGTCACCACATCCGTGGCAACATCTCGGAAAAAATAACGCTACAAAATCTTGGACGTAAGATTTCAGCCTCATATATTGGTTAATTGGTGTTCCTAAATCTAACCAAAAAAAATCAAAAAGACTAAATGGCTTCCTTCTCTTTAATAGCCAACTGGCCACATGCTGCATCAATATCTTTACCCCGGCTTCGACGCACATTAGTGATGACACCTTGGCTACGTAGATAATCCGCAAAGACGTCTATTTTGTCTGCATCAGCATTGGTAAAGTCAGCTAGAGAAATAGGATTATATTCGATAAGGTTCACTTTGCTAGGAACATGCTTACAGAATCGAGCTAGCTCCTTCGCATCTTCCAATTCATCATTAAAATTGTGAAATACGATATATTCAAACGTAATGGGGCTCTTCGTTTTTGCATAAAAATACTTCAACGACTCCGCCAATGCCTTTAGCGTATTTTGCTCATTGATGGGCATGATTTCATTCCGCTTCTCGTCGTTGGCAGCATGCAGGGACAATGCAAGGTTAAATCGAACCTGATCATCCCCCAACTTCTTTATCATCTTGGCGATTCCAGCCGTTGATACTGTAATTCGCTTTGCGGCCATGTTTAGACCATCTGGAGCCGTAATCCGTTCAATGGACTTGAGGGTATTCGCATAGTTAAGCAAGGGCTCGCCCATGCCCATATAGACGATATTTGTCAAGGGCTGTCCGTAGTTCTTTTCAGCTTGTTTGGCAATCAGCACTACTTGATCATATATCTCATCGGCATTCAGGTTGCGCTTGCGGTCCATATATCCCGTAGCACAAAACTTACAAGTCAAGCTACAACCCACCTGCGAACTGACACAAGCCGTCATCCGATCGGACGTAGGGATTAGCACGCCTTCAATGATATTGTTATCGTATAGGAAAAATGAGCTCTTGATTGTCTTGTCAGCACTTATTTGTGATGATTTGATTGTCACTGCGTTAATCGAAAAATTATGCTTTAATGTGTCTCTTAACGATTTGCTCAAGTTACTCATTTTATCAAAATCAGTGCACGATTTCTGCCAAAGCCATTCATAAATCTGCTTCGCACGAAAACCCTGCTCGCCCATTTCTACCAACTTATCTTTCAACTGCTCGAGCGTTAAACTTCTGATGTCTATGCTATTACTTTTTATTCCCACGGTGCAAAGTTACATTTTATTTCGCAAAAGCCGTGGCTAATAATGCCATCTCAATATCAAATCCTTCAGTAGAAATCTACGTCAACTGTCCGCCCGTCTCTTAGACACGCTTTCTATCTCTATACTTTTTAACAGCAAGCACGCCTAATCCGGCAAGCAACAAGAATGGCCATATCCGAATCAAGATGATAAAAAATGTTTCCAAAGCTGCCCATCCAAATCGCAATGCGTCTACGAATTTGGTGCCGAAACTATCCGTTCCTATCGAAATTTTAGATTGCTCCTGATAGAGATATACGGTCAATGTACTATAGTCGACTTGGTTGCTTAGGGCTTTTAATGACGCTTGGGTCGCGTCAATTTCTTCTTGTATCACTCGGATCTGTTCCTCAATCTCCAGCACTTCCTTTACGCTCCGTGCCTTCGCCAGCAACTCCGTATATCGTTGCAGATACGCTCTTTTACTTTTGATCCTAGAATCCAAATCATAATATTGAGCCGTCAAGTCCTGGGACTGAATACTCTTGCTGGTAATCTTGTCCTTACCCTTATCCAGCTCAGCAATAAAGAAATCATACTTTGGGGAAGGTATACGAATGATTAAGTTGTAAGAGGATATGGTATTGCCCTTAGATAGACTCTCTTGTTCATAATGTCCCTCAAATTTACGAACCAATGCATCAAGCGACTGCTTACTACTCCCCACATTGGCTGTTTCGATAGACATAGACCCTGTCTTAACGATTTTCTTCTGCTGGGTCGTTTCTAGCGCACCTGGAGTAGACATTTTTTGATCCGCATCACCACTCAGCTGTAGAGACTCATCTAGTGCTACTTCTGCAACAGCAGGTTCAGCAACCGCCATATCGGCAGACATTTCAGCACTTTTATTGCATGAAAATAGGATCAGTGATACCGATCCTATTAGTGTAATGTATGATAGCTTTTGCATTGGAATATTATTTTTATTTTAACGAACTCCTGTCTACTAGGCAGGCCCATTTCTTGTGATTTTACAACATGATGCAAAATCTAGCCATATTCCATAACAATCACCCATTAATAATCCTATTTCTTCACATCAAGGGCCTTTCTCACCGCAGGAGCAATCTTGGTTCCAAAAATTTCTATTGACTTCATCATTGCTGCGTGATCGGGACTCCCCACATCCATATGCGAAGAGAATCGAGTCAAGCCAAACATTTCTTGCGTTGCCAAGATCTTTTCAATAGCCTCGTTGGCATCACTGATGATAAGATGACCATGTCTGGAACGGCCAAAGTCATACTGTGACCGTTGGTAAGGGGGCCAATTACGGCTCTTGCCAATACGGTTCATTTGTGCTGAATAGATCGGATAATAATAATCCGCGACCTGCTTAGATTCGTCCCCAAAAAACGAGTGCATATGAAGCCCCACCTGAAATTTGTCCATATCATGACCATTGTCCTGATAAGCCTGCTGATATAATTCAAACAAAGGTTTGAATTGTTCGGGAGCCCCACCAATAATAGCAAACATGACAGGAAGTCCCAATTTTCCAGCTCGTATCACGGATGACGTAGTGCCTCCTACAGCCACCCAAATCGGCAATCGATCATGAACAGGACGAGGGTATATTTCTTGATTAATCAATGAGGGTCTGAATTTACCTGTCCAGTTTACCGTAGGTTGATTGTTGATGCTTAATAATAATTCCAGCTTTTCTTCAAAAAGCTCGCTGTAGTCATCCAATTTGAATCCAAATAATGGAAAAGACTCGATAAATGACCCCCTCCCGGCCATAATTTCAGCACGTCCATTGGAAATCAGATCTATAGTCGAAAAATCCTGGAACAACTTCACCGGATCTGCCGAACTCAATACGGACACCGCACTCCCTAATTTAATTCGCTTGGTCACAGCTGCTGCTGCTGCAAGCACAATCTCTGGAGACGCCACAGCATAGTCCGAGCGATGGTGTTCGCCCATCCCAAAAAAATCAAGACCAACCTCATCCATCAACTTCACTTCCTCAATAATCTGGTGCATACGCTCTTGTGGAGCCTGTACTTTACCTGTAATCGGATCGACCTGAAGATCGCCAAACATTCCTATTCCTAGTTCCATATTATTTCCTTTCATTTACATACAAAAGTACCCAAGAATCGTTACCCAAAAATTGATGTAGGATAAGAAATCAACCTATCGATAATCTAACCATGAATTGCCTCCCGATTTCCATAGCTTTGAATCAATTCACCTTCGAACGTCAACCATTCTTTCCAGCGCTTATCTACGTCTACATCTGTCGAATATTTTTTAGCAAAATTTAAGAACGTTGTATAATGATTGGCCTCAGAGACCATAAGCTCATGATAGAACTTAGCCAATTCTTCATCAGCAATATTCTGCGACAATACACGAAAACGCTCGCAGCTGCGCGCCTCGATCATAGCCGCAAATAACAGCCTGTCAATAAAAGCCATGTTACGACTGCCATCCTTTCTACAGAACTTCATAAGCTGTCCCACGTAATCGTCCTTTCGCTCCCTACCTAAGGTATAGCTTCGCTTTTTGATAATCTCAATGACCATTTGGAAATGCTCCATCTCTTCAATCGCAATCGCCGTCAATTCATGTACAAGGTCCTCATGCTCCGAATTATAGGTAATCAAAGATATAGCATTTGTCGCCGCTTTCTGCTCACACCAAGCATGATCGGTCAAAATCTCTTCCAAATTAGACTCCGCAATATTCGCCCACCTGGGATCGGTCAATAATTTTAATCCTAACATATCTCTTTCGCTTTAAAAACGCTAAACTTAGATAAAATGCTTTGCATTCACAACCCTCCTTCCCAGAAGTATATGTCTGCTATTGGTCGGTAAGTACAACCCCCAATATCTCTTCCCCCTTCACAGCAGGACCGCTATCGTTATCTATCCGCTGTCATTATCTTCTTCAATGCCAAGGGCAATTGCAATAAATCAAAGTCATTGCTAAACACCAAATATCGATTCTCCCAAAGGGTCGCATACTTCTCCTTAAAACTTCGTAATGTTTGATAATGTTTTAAGCTCCCGACCCTTTCAGAAGCAAATTTCATCACTTGCTCCGCAGGATTATCCGGTTTACTCAAACCGCTCAATGGCACCATCCCTAGATTTATATAATTAAATCCTTTGTCCTTGGCGTAGCTGATCAGTTCGACGAGAAGGGCGTCCATGCAACCACTAGGAGCATCCGTTCGTTTTCGAATCAAATCATATGTACACTCTTCTGGAGCATAGTCAGGTATGATATTCAAAAATGCTTGTATACTATTAGTCTCGTCCTTTACCACTATCACATCTTGGTCTACCAACTGGTTTCGGTCAAATCGCCCTTGGGAAAATGTCATTTCCTTCCGTCCAGCAACCTCCAACCACTCATCGGAGATGGATTCGAGGCTATCCAGTAGCTCATCATCATGAGGAGCATGCCTTATCTCTGCAATATATCCATTTTTCGATAGGCTATTAAGCCCATTACGCAAGGATTTGCGCTCCTTACCGCTTAGCGAAAATGCAGCTATCTCCAAAATCGCTTCCTGTCCAATCAAGACCTTCTGTTTATTTTGATTTGCAAAATAAACCAATCCCTGCTCATCAACTCGATAGTAGGCCGTCTTGAGGCCAAGCTCTTGACAATAGCCCTCAAACTCAGCAATTACGTCCTCCTTATCTTCTTCTGCACAAACAGGCTCATCCAATACCACTGCAAACTCATTTCCCACAGCGTATGAAACCAATCCGTCTGTATAAATCGACAAATACAATTGCTTGTCCGTATTCAATTTAAAGTAATCCATTGGTGACTGGCCGTACAGATCCAACAGTGCTTTTCCACGTTGATATTTTTCGCGATCGCTACGGTCCGGTTCAGCGTCTATCATACGAGGTCTCCATATTGCATACAGTAAAAGCAGCCAAGATATTAATCCCAAAAACCGAGTAATACTCAAGAAATCTCGTCCAAATGCCGTTCTAGGCTGCAACGAATCATCAGAAAAAAGCAAAAACCCCCTAATCGTATGGTACAAGGACTCCTGCCAAGTAAAATCTTCTCCAAAATGTCGTTTATCAATAAGATAGAAGCTTAAGAATTCGAATAGACAGACCCCAGCTAACACACTAAAGAAGGTAATGAACCCAATCCTTATCCAATTCATATTGGTTTTGATCGTATACTGGGATCGACTTCCAATTAATAGCAGTAAGATAAAAACAGCAAATATGGACTCTTCATAATCAAATGCCTTTCCCAGATGGCCCATGAAAGAAAGACCTGTAAATAGCAAGGCGGCGACCCAAGCCAAGCGCAACCCCTTCAAAAGATAGGCCGATGTAACCATCAGTGCCACTCCCATTACCAGTACCATCAACTTGGATGCATGCACTGCATCTGCTGGCAGATAAAATCGTTCCAACTTCATCCGCTCGGCCAAGGGTGGAGTCGCCACCGATACCAAGTTAACCAATCCCAGAAAAAAGATAGCTATCGCAGGAAGTATCCGACTCACCAATCGTCGTCCCCGCCAGAGGAAAGACACGACTCCCGCCACTAAGGGTAGCCAAAATTCAAATAGTCGATAAAGAATTGTAATTCCTAATGCCTGATCGTGGGTATATCCATAGGCGATAAAGATATAAAGCATCGTAAATTCAACCGCGCCCAACCCTCTCAAGAAAGGCGACACAATCATTAGCACCACAGATATGGTGTATCCAACTGCTGCGGCTTCTAAAGAAATTGGAAGGCCTAAAGCATACATCCCCACAAACACATGCAAAATACCGCACAACTCTATCAAACAGGAGATAAAAATCGTATATAGTAGATGCAATCGATCTATCTTTCCGAAAAAGACATCATCTATTCTGTGGATAAATGTGGGAAATTTTTTGCCGACAAATCGATATAACCTCCCTTTCCTTCGAAAAGACCTAAAAATAAGAAAAGACCCCAGCAATAATCCCCCCAGCACGAGCAGAGCAATCCAAGCATCTGCAAAATTTCGATGGTTCCAAAGGGTATAAAGGATGGCTGGCACCCCGACCAGAAATACCGTGAGCAAGCCGATATACCCATAGATTGCACTCGCTTGGTGAATCTGAGTAGCCTTGAGTTTCCTTCGTCTCAGTTGTGCAGTAGTGTACGCTAAGGAGCTGACGCCTCCCGCAGGAAGAAATACACTCAAAAAATTGCGCTTCAGAAACAACTCCACCGCATCAAGTAGCCGAATCGAAGTACCGATAGTCCGGAAGCTATACACATACATCAGCCCTTGCAATACGAAGTAAAGCAAAGTAACAAGCAGCCCTCCAATCAACCAAGAAAGCTGCGCCTCTTGGAGTTGAGGCCAAATAGAACTAAGCTCTTTCCGTTCGTTCCGAAAGAAGACAAACGCCAATAGAATAACGACAATGGCAACAATCTCCTTCCAATAGGTTCTGGGCGAAAATTGTCGTATTTTTTCCTTCAACAAGACTTTCATTGGCATCCAGTTACTTGCTATTAAACTTATATAAAGTTACTTAGATCTGCAACTTTATCTCCCTATCATTTTTTACCCGCCGAGGCACATGCGCTTACCAATGAAACTTTTGTCACCTGCTATCCTTCCTTCCCGGTCAACCATTGTTTATCAAATGCAATTTTATTAGTTTTGGAAAACATGCATCAACGATTGTTAATCATCGGATTGGTTTGGCCTGAACCATCTTCTTCTGCGGCGGGTATACGCATGAGGCAGCTTATGACGCTTTTTGTCTCCGAAGGATATGATGTGACCTTTGCATGTGCGGCTTCCAAGTCACCTTACAGCCTTCCCTTGCGTGACCTCCAAGTCGATGAAGTATCGATCGCACTTAATGACGATTCTTTCAATCACTTCGTGCAAACCTTGGCACCAGACATTGTTTTATTCGACCGCTTTATGATCGAAGAACAGTTTGGATGGCGCGTCGCGCAAGAATGTCCCCACGCTATACGGATACTGGATACCGAGGACCTACATTTTTTAAGGCATGCTCGGCAGAAACAAGGAACCCATTTAAATCCCAACATTTACAATGAAGTTACCAAACGGGAAATTGCCGCCATACTCCGCTCTGATATTACGCTGATTATTTCAAAAGAAGAACTAAGATTACTGACCCATACGTTCCATATCGATTCACAGCTACTTTGCTATCTACCCTTTCTGGAACCAAAAATTACAACAGCCGTCACGAGCCTGTGGAACAGCTTTGCCCTTCGAAAAGACTTTGTCTTCATTGGTAATTTTCTACATGAACCCAATTGGCAAACGGTTTTGAGGTTAAAGAATGAAGTCTGGCCCCTCCTTCGAAAAAAGGTGCCTCAGAGCCATCTCTATATATATGGTGCTTATACCCCGCCAAAGGCATTACAGTTGAATAATCCAAAAGAACACTTTCATATTGCTGGACGGGCCGAAGATGCACGCCAAACCATCTCCCAATATCGATTATTACTTGCGCCCATTCCATTCGGAGCTGGTGTAAAGGGTAAGTTCATCGATGCTATGCAGACCGGCACACCCTCCATTACTACCCACATAGGGGCCGAAGCCATGTCCAGCGCTAACCAACCTTGGCCCGGAGCGATCGAAGATGATATTCAGCTTTTTGTAGAAAGAGCAGCCGCTTTGTACCATGATCAGGAAGCATGGTTAGCGGCACAAAAAAATGGGGTAGCCATTATCAATGAAGAATATGAAGCCACCAAATGGCAAAAACCCTTCTTGGAATCTCTTGATCATATCCTACATCACTTGGAGCAGCATCGCGAGCAAAATTTTATAGGTCAGATCTTGCAGCATCACAGCCTGCAAAGTACTAAGTACATGTCGCTTTGGATAGCCGAGAAAAACAAGTTGAAAGAGTAGTGTCCCTTCAAGATTAAACCCATATGCCTATAAAATGACAAGACGCTCTAATAAATTAGAACGTCCGCCACATCAATAGTAAGTGTGAATTACTAATACTTATAAAATCAACCTAATACCACCCCTGGTACTGCTGTAATACTACCAAGTTCTGTGCCAAAGCCGATCTTTCATTCATTCTTTACCCAAAACATCGATTAGACACCCTATACAGGATTATAGTATATATATATTTATCAGACATTTAACACAGCATCTATTATTTAGTCCTCCTGTAGCATTTAAAGAACCTTCTTGATACAAAATTACGAAATAAACATTATCTTCATTCTTTTGTTCCCTAATAGAAAACGATAAACCAATAGATTATGGCCGATTTTAATCTGAACCGTAGAAAATTCATTCAAGGAGCTGGCGCTATTTTAACCTTATCTGCTTTGCAGGCGCAGGGTCTCCCCTTCTCAAACACAAACAAGCGTATGCGAGTAGGATTGATTGGAGCGGGTTGGTACGGCAAGAGCGATCTTTTCAGACTTCTTCAAGTCAATGATAGCCATGTCGTCGCGGTATGTGATGTCGATAACAATCACCTCACCGAAGCTGGAAAACTAATCAGTGAGCGACAGGTATCAAAAGAAGTCCCAGCCCTATACGGAGATTATAGAAAGATGTTGGCCAATCACACATTGGACTTAGTGCTTATCGGCACACCGGATCATTGGCATGCCCGACAAGCCATTGATGCTATGAAATCTGGGGCTCACATTTATTTACAAAAACCGGTTAGTATTGACGTATTGGAAGGTGAAGCCATACTCAGCACCGCACGCAAATACAATAGAAAAGTGCAGATTGGTACACAAAGAAGGAGCACTCCCCACCTCATCGATGCCAAAGAGCACATAATAGACAAGGGCTTGCTCGGCAAGGTGTCACATGTTGAGATGTGCTGTTACTATCACATGAGGAAGAATGGCAATCCTCCCTTGGAGGCTGTCCCTGACTTTCTCGATTATGAAATGTGGACCGGACCAGCCCCGTTGCGCCCCTACGACGGCTTGCCGCATGGAGGTTGGTGGCGCACCTTTATGGAATATGGTAATGGCATCACCGGTGATATGTGCGTGCATATGTTTGACACCGTCCGTTGGTTATTAGCGCTTAAGTGGCCAAAGCGAATCACGGCGACCGGAGGTATCTACGTCCAAAAAGGAGGAAAATCCAATATCGCTGATACTCAAACCGCTATCTTCGAATATGATGACCTCAACTGTGTATGGCAGCACAGGACATGGGGCGCCCCAGCAGACCCGGAGTATCCTTGGGCATTTATTATTTATGGAGAAAAGGGCACGCTAAAAGGTAGCGTTATGAAGTATGAGTTTATCCCAAACGGCAAAGGCGATCGCATCGTCAAGGATGTCGTATATGAAAAAGAGCAGTTCCCGGCAGACCTCCAAGAGCCTAGGATTGAACTGCATACAGCTCCCGCTACACGAGGGCACATGCGCAATCTTCTGTCAGCCATTCAAAATGACCACTTACCCGTTGCTGATATAGAAGAGGGCCATATATCCACCGCTAGCTGCATACTGGCCAATATATCCATGCAATTGAATCGGCCGTTAATGTATGACCCTCAACAAAAGGTATGTGTCCATGATCCCGAAGCCACCAAACTATTGAGAAGGCCCTATCGGGGCCCTTGGCAGCACCCTTATACCTAGTCGGATCAAATCCGTCAAACATGTCGACATCATTAAACATCATCCGCACGAGTGTAGTAGGATTATTGGGCCTATCTCGATATATCAACAGCCACCGGTCCAAGGAGACCACTTTCTCTCAATTCTGCATCCTTATTCGGCCCGCTGATTGTCCATGTCTTTCGATTACCCTCCAGCTGCCCGGCGTCGTAGACCAACCGATTGAACCAGGTACTGGTAACTTCTACAGTCAATGCATTGACCCCCGGCTTGATATGCGCTGTCAAGTCCACTTGGTACGGCGGCGCCCATAGCGTACGTATTTTGTGCCCGTTGAGCAATACCACAGCAATCTTTTCTACGCGTCCAAGATCTAAGGAAAATTGCGCATCTTTTTCTACACCACCGACGTCAAATTTTGTAGTATAAATGGCTGTCCCCGAGAATGCCTTTGCTTCGTCAGATACCTCTAGAACTTTCCATGCTTTTAAGTGCGGCACCTTAATCGACGCTGGTGCGCCCCAGCCGTCTGGAAAGGCCAGGTTCCAAGGCTTGGCAAGCGTGATACGTCGATGCAAGGTCTTAGCTTCAGTAGCTCTGGCTTTATCCATTCCACTATCCGCATCTTTAAAGACCACAAAACAAGACCCCGCATGGGGCAGATCCAACTGTATGCTCGTATATGTTCCATCGTAATTAGAAGTTACAGATCTCGCCTCCCCAGTCATAGGGTCCCAAAGCTCAACATGACCGCTGTTACGAAATTTGATTGTCTCGTGCAGTTCTTCTCCCTGTGGCGGCGTGACAAAATACCAGTCTGCATTGTCAATCCTGCGGTGCAGCCACAATGCCTTGTCTCCTATAACATCCGGAAGCATTTGGAGTTCGGATAGTGCAGATGCCAATGGGACTCCAGACACCATCCTTCCCTTGCCTATCTGTCGCAACCCGGGCTGAGGGAGTTCGCCCCACAGCTCTTTCAATACCGCATCAAATCGTTCTTGCGCCCGATCGGCTCCACTCAACGTTGCCAAGCCCCTTGGCAAATCACCTATGACGGTCGCCCCCTCGCGGACAAGCTCCCGTATTTTTTCCAATGTCTGTGGTAGCATCCGCGGATTGTCCGCTAGCCACATTGCTTTATACGAGATTCCCTCAGGCGTAGTCAGCAGCCCATCTTTCACCGTCAGGTAGTTAAGCAATACATCTGGGTTGCAGTAATCGTATTTGAATCCAGCAGGAAAGGCCGCATTCTGATCGGGCTTATGGTCGATCTCATCGCCCAAATACCAAAGGATATCAGACACAGGCTTTCCACGCTCTAGCAGATATGTGCATCGCGCGAGGTAATCGACAAACTCAGGCATATGCCGCCACCATGTC
Organism: Sphingobacteriaceae bacterium DW12; assembly: GCA_000783305.1. Classification (GTDB taxonomy): domain Bacteria; phylum Bacteroidota; class Bacteroidia; order Sphingobacteriales; family Sphingobacteriaceae; genus Sphingobacterium. Next base: position 663,327 of record JROE01000004.1, read on the forward strand.
TGTTGACGCAAAAATGGGGTTCCGATATTTGCCCCAAAGGACGTCCCCGGAGGTAAGAAATCCGTACGCGGATTGTGTGTATACGTGTGAAAGACAGGATGAGTCACCCCCTCAATAAAATTGAGGTTGGCCACCTCTTTGAGCATTCCCATATGTTCATCCCAAGAGACAGACATACTGGTAAATGCCTCCGCAGCGACTCTTGGCTTGCCATACAATCGAGCTGCTGATGCTGTGGGTTTAATCGGTTTAAAATTCAGTGAACCGACGAATGACTCCGAATAAGGTTGCCAAAATTCACACATCGGAATATCTGCATGCTTAAAATACTCCAAGATATCTGCAGGAAAGACGTCTCCTGAAGCTGTTTCATACGAAATAACCTGCCCATTCTCCCTAGCCAGCGTCGCCATCCGCCCGTAAAATTTATTTGTGACCAAATCGTTTATCGTCGCGCGCCAGTCGCGCAGAAATCGGGTACTCATCTCTTGGTCCCCAATCACATATCCAAATACCGCAGGTAGCCATTTCCGAAGTTCATAGCCTGTCACTCGGTCAAACTCGGCCTCCATATTAGGGGTCCAAGTTTGGGTCTCGCACTCCCAACTATCGATCAACATCCCATTTAACATCCCATTCCCTATGGCACCATTTGGACCCGACAGCCTGCCGATATAATTCGCAAAGTGCACATTCGCTCCATTCTCCGAAAACTTATCGCTTTCCCATCCCGTACCCTCGGGTGGTGCTGGGCCATTTCTTGCCCCCGTATTTACATTCCCAATCCGCATGACCGTCCATTTGCCCTTCGGTGCCTTCCAAGTTAAATTTCCGTCCTTATCCATTGCATTCGTGATATCAAGAATGCTACTCGGATCAATAAAGGCTGACTTTGACTGTTGTGGGTTGTCATTAGCCCGTACAAGACTGCGTAGTGTCCATCCAGCCTCCGACTCCCAATTGTTTTTGCGAGCTGCCGATAGCAAGCGAAGCGAGCTGAGATACATCGGATGTTGATTATTGATCGACACTCGATATGTTTTGACGTTTGCGACCTCATTGCAAGCAAGCGAAATCGGGCTTCGGTCCTGCCAATTACTTTGAGGCATATCCGTCCGCAAGACCTCTTGATAAGTGCCATCGGCCAATACGGCCTCAACAACTACCGCAACCCCAGGATCATAACACCATGCATGGACAAATCCATTGATGCTCGAAAACTCTATTGTGCGCACCGCTACTGGATTCGGAAATGTTATCTCCACCCAATTGGATTGATTGCCAACTACAGGATTTAAATTTATGTCGCCTTTCGGCTCGCCTAATAGACAATTCAGCCACGGCAATTCAGGACGATTGCTCTGAACCATAAGGGGTCTCAGGGCAGCCCCATCATTATCGCCCTCGGGAGTCGGGAAAGCGAGCACAGCAATGTCTTTATAGTCCCGCCAAGCTTCACGAAATGGTTTGCGCAACGACAATACTTTATTCCCATCAGCCTCCTCACTGCTCACATTCGTACCAGTCCATACTAAATGCCGCATTGCATTCGAGGATTCAATCCAAGGACCTCCCGCCAACGCCCATCCCGGACAGTTTTGCATGGTAAAGCGCAACCCCAGGCGTTTGCATTCTTCAGCCGTATGCCGTACCGCATCGTCCCACATCGGACTCAGGCACACAATCTGAGGGTCGACCCCCGGCCATGGTCCGCCAAATTGTCCATGAAACAACTGGATGCCCGAAATTCCCGCTTCAGCAATCGCTTCCAGATCCGCCGTGATTCCTTTCGGAGATACATTGCCCCCGATATAGTGAAACCAAGTTTCTGGATGATAGACCTGCGGAGGCTGTTGAAATATCTTGATGTCACCATTATCGAAAGGTTTGTTCAGCTCTTCAGAAGATGGTAATGCACGTATTTGAGCTTGTACAGGGCATATATAGACACTAAAAAATATACAGAAAGTGAGGGTCAATACCTGACTCCACACTTCCAGGTCATTCACGCCGTTGAAAAAGCCGTAATCGTTTGTTTTCTTTATCATAATTGCTGTCTATCAAGTATCCAGTTTTACAAATACACTGCATGATTCCCATAGCTTATTCAACCATAGAAATCTACACCATGTATTGATAGTTTCGGTTTTATATTGGTTATTTCACGTTAACGAATTTAAGCTTTTTTTGGCTTATATATAGTGACACCGTCTTATTATCAAAGAATTAACTCACCTACTACAATGGATTACCCTTCGGCTCCCATGAGGTGGGCCGCTTGAAAAAATATATAAGCACTAGACACTACACATGGTGTCAAAAAGACTGCTTCCAACGTTTCCAAAAAACCCAATTATTATATATATTCATAAATTAGGAACAGCAGCGTAAATTGTATATATAAAAACCGATCGAAATGAGACTAAATGAATTAGACAAGCTAAAATACCCCATTGGAAAATTTCAGCCCCCTGCACATATAGATAGCGCCCAAATTGAAGAGTGGATTAAAATTATCGAAAGCTTTCCAAAGAAGCTTCATAGTGAAGTTGATTACCTGACTGACAGGGAACTAGAAAAACAATATCGACCAAATGGATGGACAATAAAGCAGATTGTACATCACTGCGCCGATAGTCACATGAACTGCCTAATCCGGTTTAAACTTGCATTAACGGAAGACACCCCCACTATCAAACCATATTTTGAAAATCTATGGGCCGAGTTATCCGATTCCCAAAATTATCCGATACAAAGCTCTTTAAAGATTTTGGAGGGCTTACATGAGAGATGGACAAACTTATTGAGAGGGTTAAGCGACAGTGATCTGGAAAAAGAATTTCTACACCCCGAGACTAACAGAAGAATTTCGTTGAAAACAAATATTGGAATATATGCTTGGCATTGCGGGCATCATTTGACACATATTATAAACGCGAAACAAAGCTAATCGCTACCCCACTGTTCTTCAGAAAATAGTACTGTATCGTATTAGATTAAGGTCCTTTGCAAAAAAATTATTTTCACCCCTAATTATGAGGTCACCCACAATAAATAGTTCAGAGATTACCCCTAGGATATGAGCTTGATCCATAGTGATGTTGTCAGGCGAGAATATCTCCGGCGCCTTTTCCCAAATGGGTATCAAACTATGTCTTTTCTGTTCCATCTTGACAATATTACCGAACAAAACAACTAAAACAAATACCCAAAATGGGGTGATTTGAAAAACACCCCAGCTTCGATACATTTCTAACAAGGCATCCGGTATTGGATATCTGCGTCTTCTTTAGCAGGGTAAAACTACAAATGGATAAAATGAAACGATCTTGATTTATTCAAACACACGGTAGGGTGAATAAATCTGGTCGCTTCATCGCCACTAAGAATCAAATTTAAATAAATGAAAAATACTACAAATGCGGTATTTACCCATACCCTCCAAATATTGAACTTTGTTATATAGTATTAACAAAAACAATCAAAGATGAAAACTATTGTTAAAGCCGGGTACATTATACTGTTTATGAGCTTTGTTGCGGAGAATACTTCGCCGACAAAGGAGGAGATTTCTAAACAAAACTATTATTACTTTTTTGTATAGCGTTCATCAGTACAGTATATGCCCAAAAGCAACGTGTAGGTATCAGCGGTAGCTTTCAAGGAGATAATGCTTTTACGGTCGAAGGATTCAGTTATTTATCCAGTACGAATCTAGAACAAACATCTTTTATTGTTCACCAACAAAACAGCTGATGAAGTTGAGAGAAACCACTGTGATGATAACCTGTATTTCTGTTGATTTCACTCAAGACTAATATAGAATATATGGACAAAGAAAATCGCTTTCAAGATCAGAATAAAGTCGTTTCGGATTTTTATCATGAAGTCTGGGTCGTCTGTCCTGCCTGTGGTAAAAAAGCCGTGGCCACGGCTGATTACAACGCAAAACGAGCATCGTTGTTTTGTAACTATTGTGGCTATCACCAACGGGCGACAACGGAGATTAATTTTTTCGGGATAAAAAGTCACGCCATGACTGCCGCCCATTTTTATTTTAACGCAACTCTTTGGCTCCAGCATCCTTTTAAATCCGATGTATTCTGGGCGTATAATGGACATCATTTGAATTATTTGGAAGAATATATTAGTGCAAAGCTTCGGGAACACAAAGACCGGGCGCATTTCACCTTGTTGGAAAAACTTCCCAAATTCTATCATGAGGCTAAGAACAGGAAAGCTTTATTGGCCATCGTAAAACGGCTTAGAAAAAAATGAATATGAAACACATATTTTTGCTTATCGCAGCGATTCTGCTCGTCTCGCTTGTATCCGGACAAGAGAAGATGCCGAAGTTATTTAAAGGAAAGAAAGCCAGACAGCATCCGATTGTCGAAACCCGAGATACGACAGGGATAAATCCGTTTGATGCAGCTGCTCGTGTGGAACTCTGGCACTATAACGACCGGATGCGTTGGTGGAGCAAAACTTTCTCGGATAATAGACCTCTTTTTCAAGACGGAAAAATGAACTTGCCCGCGGATAGTATCCAGCGACTTGTTGTGTTGGATTCCACTTTACGCACAGGCTTTAGTGAAGCATTGTATGTTGACCATTTGTGTGAGGAGATTATGGTAGCGGCCTGTTATTCGCCGCGGGATTTACTTGTTTTTTACCATGCCGATGGTCACCCCTTGGGCTGTATTGAAATCTGTGTCGAGTGTGCTGGCGGCTATGTCAGTAATGGACTGCGATCTATCCCATTTTGCCCCGAACGGACTTCGACATTGTACTTTTGGCTCAAACGTAGCTATGATCAAAGTGAGTAGTATCTCATTAGAGCAAGCAAAAGTCACACAGACCCCTATTTTATTTGTTCCATGCACTGCAGATAGCTTTTGCACGTTAAAATATTCGACCCACGAGTACTTCCCCTCTTTCAGTTTCTTGACTTCATCGGTGGGCTCAATACGGCCTTGCTTAGCTCGGCAATGGATTGGAGTCTATGAAAATTTGCCGCTGGTGTGCTGCTTCGGGCTTATAGAAAAAATCAAGTATAAAGCCAACATGGCGGGAATCAATATAATCATCGAATGACCAAAGCGGGAGAACGCTGCCCCCCGCTAGACAATCTTCTCCATACAAGCTTAACTGCACGCTCATATAAACCGGAAAAACTACCTATTTATAATAATTTATTAGCTTGACACCGTATCCCTCGCTATCCAGCACCAGTTCTCCATCCTTTAAGCTATTACCGTCTTTATCTAAAATCGACAGTTGATACTTTGCCCCTGGTAAGCCATCCTCGATCGAAACGGAAAACCCAGCCCCTCCTACCGCATCTATCAACGTAACTGTTTTTTGCCAAGGAACTGTAACATTCTCTTCGTATTCGTCGGGAATATTGTAGGCATCTGTAATGGTAGGGGTATACTGTACCTGCGCAGCAGTTGCTGGCCCTTTCAACGTATAGGTAATCTGAAAGCTTGATGAATCTGAATCGGAGTCCTTTGAACAACTGCCCCCCAGAAAACCAATAGCACACAACATCAAAAACATTTTAATAGCTCTTTCCATAGATATTATATTTCTCCCATACATCCAACTATCATACCAACAAAGTGAATTGGTTGTTCATCTTTGACTAGCCGACCTCAATTCCTATAAATCAAAGCTTCGTTGGGATTCGAGATATAGGAAACTTATGAATCTGCGGGTGGTCGGACAACAAAGGAGATTTTTCGCCAATGATTTACAATAAGAACATGTATTTTCTACCTTTGTCAACAAACACCTAACGAGGAGTTACAAAATTATGCCAAACGCCAAGTGGGGGCAATGGAACATTTGCCCTTTCAGCCGGACTGTGATACCTAAATAAAAAAGATATGAAACTACCGTTTTTTCCACTTTGCATTGCCGTAGCATTTAGCTGTAGTATACTATTCTCATGGACCAATGTGTCTGCACAAAGCTATCGCTCGTCAGATTGGTATCTCGCCCCATCGAATAGTCACACAGCCCAAGTACGAGAAGAGGGGAAGCATATTATCCTCGACAACGGCCTGGTGCGTCGATCATTTGCTATACAACCCAATGCCTACTGCTATGATTTTACAAACCTTATTACAGGACAACAGTTGATTCGGGCTGTACAACCTGAAGCGCAAGTACAACTCAACGGGCGGTGGTACGACGTTGGTGGCGCACATGGTCAAAAGGAGAAAGCCTATCTCCTTCCAGAATGGATGAAGGATTTTACCAGCATGCCTGAAGATTTTAAGTATGTAAGCCATGTGATTAGCGACCTATCACCCTTACTTCCGTGGAAGGGTGACAAATGGTGGGCAATGACCAAAAAATCAGGAACAGGTAAAGTGCTAACATTTACCTTCGTCCCACCTTCAAATGCGCAATTGGGAGCTGTTGTACTAAAAGTACATTATGCCATTTATGACAATATGCCACTTGTCTCCAAGTGGGTCACCATAGACAATCAGGGGAGCGAAACCGTAAAAATCAATCAAGTAGTCCATGAGAAACTGGCCTTGGTAGAGGAAGAAAGTGCTGTAGTTGGGTCTTTGGAAGATATGCAGAAACAACACGGCCTATACGTTGAAAGCAACTTTGCCTTTAACAATGCCATGCGGTATCACCTTAGCGACCAATCCCTACATTGGAGTGCGGATTCCACATATACGTCACAGGTCAACTACGACTACACGACCCCTGCAATACTTGAAATCTATCCCAAAAAAGGTATTGGCATCAAATTGTCTGCTGGTAAAAACTTTACATCGATCCGTTCTTGGGAGCTGCTGATGGATAGCTATGATCGTGAGCGACGGGGCCTTGCCATTCGGAGAATGTACAGGACCATCGCTCCTTGGACCACGGCCAACCCAATTTTCATGCATTTGGTCAGCAAAACCGACGAACAGGTACATACTGCCGTCGATCAATGTGCTGCGACAGGCTATGAAGCGCTCATCCTTAGTTTCGGAAGTCATGTCAATATGGAAGATACAAGTGCTAGTAACCTTGAACGATTAAAAAAAATAGCCGACTACGCCCACAGCAAAAATATCAAGATAGGTACTTACTCGTTATTCAGCTCACGGAAAATTAGTGAAGAAGACGATATCATAAACCCCAAAACAGGAAAAACTGGAGGTACTATTTTTAACAATGCCCCTTGCTTCGGTTCTAATTGGGGAATAGGCTACGCCCAGAAAATAAAAACATTCTTTGAAAGAACGGGATTTGATATCTGGGAGAACGACGGTCCTTTTCCTGGCGATCAATGTGCTTCGAGCAGTCATCCTGGCCATCAGGGAATCGAGGATAGCCAATGGGCACAATTCAATATGCAAAAAGAATTGTACCACTGGTTGAATGCCCGAGGGGTGTATATCAATTCGCCTGATTGGTATTTCCTCGATGGCTCCAATAAAACAGGCCTCGGCTACCGCGAAGTCAACTTTTCGCTGCCAAGAGAAAACCAACGCATCCTCAACAGGCAGAATATCTACGATGCCCTTTGGGAGGAAACGCCATCCATGGGATGGGGATTTGTCCCTTTGACCGCCTATCAAGGTGGTGGCAAAGAAGCCGTCCTCGAACCATTGAACGAACACCTCGAAGACTATAGACAGTTGATGATGCAGTATTATGGCGCTGGGGTACAGGCTTGCTATCGTGGTCCGCGGCTGTATGATACCGAAGCCACTAAACTAGTCGTGACAGAGGTCATCCAGTGGTACAAAAAGTACAGAAATATTCTTAACTCCGATATCATCCACTTGCGGAGAGCAGATGGCCGCGATTGGGATGGCTTCTTGCATGTAAATGCACGAGAAGAGAATACGAAAGGTCTAGGCATGCTTTTCAACCCGCTGAAGAAACCTATTACTCGTAACATCAGCATCCCACTCTACTATACTGGGCTCACTAAAAAAGCTAAAATAAGGCTTCAGAACGAAAGCACTAAGGTGCTCGACCTAGACCGCTTTTTCAATGTCAATTATACCGTTACCATTCCGGCCGAGGGTTACCTCTGGTTTACGATAGAATAGCCTATTGGAAATAAGAAAAGGGGGCGATAGGAACTTTTCGGCTGTCCGCTGAACGGTGCTTGTCATAAATCCACAGGCAATAGGATAATCCAAGTGGATGAAAGACTGGAAAAACACAAGCCTATGGTATTTCGGTTACTCAATAGCGATATGGGGATAGAAAAACGAAAGAAACGGTGTCACGATGTAGAAATAGTCTTTGGAAATATCCAACAGAACCACGGGTGCCGCCGCTTTATGCTCCGGGGCAAGGAACCCGGTTGAACCTTGAGGTCTATTTTTCAGAATGTATTTATTAGCAATATTTAATATTATGGTCTCTGTAAATTTCAAGCCCGAAGGTCGAATACAAAATATTATTGAATGTATTTACTATAATTATTCAGAAGATTTTAATCTTTTTGATATTACTCCCCCACTGTTTGCTCCCGAGATTTTTTTCTCTTTTGGTGATAGTTTTCAGATTGGAGAGGTATTATTCAGTCATGAAAATAATTGTCATTCAGCAGTTTTTAAACATTGTCATACCGCATCAATAGTCAGGTGTAAAGGAAAACATAAATCAATGGGTATTTTGCTAAAACCTTGGGCAATTAATTTGTTGAGCTATATAGACGGTAGGAAGATTACATCTGAAACTATAGAAACCAAATTATTTGCAGTTAGTAATCTGTTCTCAGAACGACAATATATGTTTAAAGAATTAGATGCGAATGATGCCTTATCTGAGTTAGAAACACTTTTTGTGGAGAAGATGGTCTTTGCTGAACAAAGTCCAGTACTTGAAACTGTATATAAATTAGTTGATAATATGGCATTGTCTGAAAAAAATATTAACAGTTTGGTGAAATCAAGTGGCATATCAGCGAAAACATTCATTCAAGTTTTTAAAAGTAATGTGCAGGTCAGTCCTTTAAAGTTTCTTCATTATAAGGCTATTTCAAACTCGGTTAAGTCTTTAAAAAATCCTGATATACCAATTGTACAAATTGCGCTTGAAAACGGATTTTATGACCAATCTCATTATAATAGAGTGTTTAAGTCTTTTTTTAAAATAACACCTGGAGCTTATCGAAGGATGTTTCAATTTGGGTAAATTTTGTCCTATCTTGAAGTTGTTACGGTATGTAATTTTGAAAAAAAAGTATGCGAAAATTAGTTTTATACATATCCTGTTCGTTAGATGGCTACATTGCCAAAGCGAATGATAACCTTGATTTTCTAAATCTTGTTCAAAAAGAAGGCGAAGATTATGGATACAAAGAATTTATGAATACCATTGATGCCGTAATTGTAGGACATAAGACCTATGATTGGGTAATAGGTCAGGGATATGATTTTCCACATCTGGATAAAGAAAGTTATATCATTACAAGACAGGAAAAAAACAGAAAGGGAAATTTAATATTTTACAACGGAGAGCTGAAACCCCTCGTTGAAGAACTAAAAAGAAAAAAAGGTAAAAACATCTTTTGCGATGGTGGCGCAGAAATAGTAAACCAACTTTTAAATGAGCGTTTATTTGATGAGATAATACTTTCTATTATTCCGGTGTTAGTGGGTAACGGAAAAAGATTGTTTAAAGATGGTAGACCTGAACAGCAACTTGAGACTGTATCTATAAAAAAATTTGATACAGGTTTAGTACAAGTTCATTATAAATGTAAAAACCATATAATTCATTAACAACGGAATATAATAAAAAGCTGGAGAGTGTAAAGCGAACTGTGTCACATCACCCCTTTTAGGGTTCGTGCTTAGAGGCTGAAAGCCTCGAGTGCGAACCCTAAAAGGAGTTGCCGAAGGCCTTAATTCTATCTCCAAATTTAATATGTAATTATTACATTGTCAAACGCCAGTTTCGAATAGGCATAGTCCATTTCTTTGATATATCTTTAATGGCCAGGTAAACGAACTTCAATAGCGCCTGATAGGAGGTAAATGCCCCTTTTGTTTTCGTAATCTTTCTAATCTGCCGGTGCATCGCCTCGATAGCATTTGTCGTATAAATAGCTCTGCGAATATCAGGCGAATACTCAAAATAAGTAGAAAGGTTCGGTAGACTTACCTTCGGGCATCAGTAAGGATAGTAATTTACGTTCGGCGTCTTCCAAGGGATATCTCATTTAAAGAGGCTAAACTAAGGAATTTTTAGTATTCCCCCCAAGAATTCAGCTTGACCCCTATAAATGACCCGACACTGACCGTTTGATTCACAGCTTTTTTTATTGGCATAAAAAAAAGGAGACAACCTGTATATGGTGTCTCCTTAAGTAGCCCGTAGGGGAATCGAACCCCTGTTTCAAGAATGAAAATCTTGCGTCCTAACCCCTAGACGAACGGGCCATTGCTTTTTAGTGATGCAAATATAAGAGGATTTTTATTCCTTCCAAAATATTTTCTCACCCTTTGACCTAAGCCATTGAGACTGAGAAAAATGATTTTTCATCCCTCTATTATTTCCATTTTAACAAAGGCGAAGAGTATAGAGTCCCTCGCATAAATCGAGATCAATGTACTCTTCGCCTCGCTTTGACATTACGGTCAATATATTTAAATCAAATCGAAACCAATATCACGACGGAAATACTTCCCGTCAAAATAGATTCGACCTGCATCAGCAGTCGCCTGCTGCAGCGCCCCAAACAACGTATCTTGGAGTGTAGTGACCGCAATCACTCGCCCTCCGGCAGTGACAATCTCTCCGTTCTGCTCTTTCGTACCGGCCTGAAACACGATAGACTCTTTTACATTCTCAATATTAGAGATTACTTTTCCAGACTCGTATGCTCCGGGATACCCCCCAGCGACCAACATCACGGTAACAGCAGTCTTAGGGCTTACCGTATACGATCGCGTCTCTAGGTTACCCTGTGCAACACCTTCCAAAAGGTCTACCAAATCCGATTCGATTCTTGGCAAGACCGATTCCGTCTCTGGGTCACCCATACGCACATTATATTCAATGACAAAAGGCTCCCCGCCGACATTCATCAAACCGATAAAAATAAAGCCCTTATAAGGGATGTTATCTTTTTTCAACCCTTCTACCGTCGGCTTGATAATACGCTCTTCGACTTTACTCAAAAACGTGGCATCCGCAAATGGAACGGGAGAAATAGACCCCATACCTCCAGTATTCAATCCTGTATCACCTTCTCCAATACGCTTATAGTCTTTTGCTGAAGGTAATACTTTATATGAATTGCCATCTGTCAATACAAATACCGACAATTCAATCCCTTTCAAAAATTCCTCTACTACAACTACCTGGCTCGCTGCTCCAAATTTCGAATCCGTAATCATTGCTCTAAGCTCAGCTTTAGCATCTTCATAGCTTTCTAATATCAAGACTCCTTTTCCCGCAGCTAGACCGTCAGCTTTCAAGACTATGGGCAAGCGTTGTGTATCTAAGTAAGCAATCCCCTCTTCTAGGTTAGACTTATCAAAAGAACGAGATGCCGCCGTAGGGATTTGATGCCTGTCCATAAATTGCTTTGAAAAATCCTTCGAACCTTCCAATTGTGCACCCTCTTGTTGAGGACCAATAACCGGAATGTGTTTTAGATCCTCTCTATTCAAAAAGAAATCATGAATGCCCTTAACAAGGGGCTCTTCAGGTCCTACGAGAACCATATCGATAGCGTTTTCCAACGAAAATTTGGCGATACCTTCAAAATCCGTCACTTTAAGATCTACATTTTGACCATATAACTGCGTGCCGGCATTTCCTGGCGCGATAAACAATTTGTCTAATTTTTTACTTTGGGCGATTTTATATGCAAAGGCTGATTCTCTTCCGCCTGAACCAATGATTAGGATATTCATAGTACAAACTTAGATAAATTATTCATTTATACTTAACAAAATCTGTGTGTGTTCACAAATTATTACACCTTGTATCTGCCTTTAACCAATACCATTACAGCCAAAATAGCGCGGGTTCGAATCTGTATCTTCCCTTGACCTAACACTTCATTTGTTTATTATTAAAATCACTTTATATTTCATTCATTTTTTCTTAATTTTCAAAAAAAACAATCATGTCATACATCTATCCCGAACGGGAGAAAGTAAGTCGTAAATAGTTTTGGCCAATTAAACCAATTACATAAAAAAATCAATCATGAGTTCAAAATACCTCCTCTTGTGTTTGTTTATCTTCCTAAGCCGCTTAGGATACGCCCAGACCACCTCTTTAGAACACACCACACAAAAGCTAGACAGCTACCTCTCGAATAATTTTCAAGAAAAATTATATCTACAGCTAGACAAGCAGCACTATACTGCCGGCGAGACCATTTGGTTCAAAGTCTACGCAACCGTGGGCATTGAAAACCTCTTATCCAATATTAGCGGAATAGGATACATTGAGCTAATCGGTCCCCAAAAGAAAATCATTAAATCACTTACGATACCACTCACCGCAGGGTTGGGTGTCGGAGACATCGACCTCATAGATACCCTCATAGAAGGTTCATACCGCATACGGGCCTATACCAACTGGATGCGCAATCAAGGAGAAGAATACTTTTTTGACAAAACCATAAATATCGCCAATGGACGAGGAGATAATATCGTTACCAAAACGACCTTCGTCACCAACCAAGACGAAAAGAACAAAAACAACATCTACTCCATAGAGCTCAAAGACCTCTTAGGAGCCCCACTCATCAATAGCAATGTACACTATCAAGTGTACACAAACGAAAAAATAGAGGACAAGGGTCGAGAAAAATCAGACATCACCGGGAAGATTGAAATCAAAACAAAAAAAGAATTCACAAATGGCTACATCCTCCTGACTTTTGAATCTACCGATCAAAGAACGGTTAAAAAAATCATCCCGCTCCAACAACCTTCCCAAAACAGTATCCAACTATTCCCGGAAGGCGGGATACTCCTGAACAATACCCTCGGCAAAATAGGTGTAAAGACATTACAACCCAATGGATTGGGAATTCAATCAAAAGGTAAGGTCTTGAATGAAAAAGAGGAATTGGTTGCCGAGTTTGAGACCAATCATTTGGGGATGGGGAGCTTCTCCATTAATGCCCTATCACAACACAAATATACGGCACACCTTACCTTCGAAGACGGCACGACCAAGACTGCTGAGCTTCCCAAGACCGAATCTTCGGGTATCGCCGTATCTGTCAATCCTTTTATGAAAGACAGGCTCGCCATACAATACAGCTTATCGACCGATCTCTTAGATCAAAAAGAAGTCTATTTAATGGTTCAGCATTTGGGAGAAATTCTATATGTCGCCAAGCAAAAGGCAACTAAAAATGAAATGCTATTCATGGTCCCTAAGAAAGACCTCCCCTCTGGAGTCTTTCAAGTCACGTTGCTATCCAATGCCGGGTTGCCCCTGAGCGAAAGAATGGTCTTCAATTCCAACCCAAAGAACTTCCTTCCTCTTAAGGTAGCACTCGACAATACTACTTACATCAACAGGAGCAAAGTACAGGTCAAACTAACGGATGCGACCACAGATACGACCAACTTTGCCAGTCTATCTGCAGCTGTCATCAACCTAGACCGCAACCAACCGTATAAGAAGTATGGGACAACCATCTTTTCTCAATTGCTCCTCTCCTCTGATATAAAAGGGTACCTACAAGAGCCGGGGTATTATTTTGAAAACACGGATAGCATCCGTTTGACGGATTTAGACAATTTGATGCTCACCCAGGGTTGGAGAAAAATTGAGTGGCAGCGCATAGACTCGGCAGCAGCAGCAAAACCCACCTTCGCTCCTGAAAAAGAATTATCCATCAAAGGTACGGTACGGAAATACGCAAGAAAAGCCGTCGCTCCCAATGCAAAGCTAAAATTAATTTCCACGCGCAGCTTTTTAGACTACATCGATACCACGGCCACTGCAGAGGGTCGGTTTAACTTTGACAAGCTCATCTTCCCAGACAGTGTCAAATTCTTGATTACCGCCACCGATGAAAACGGAAAGAAAAATGTCGAGATTGATGTAGATCCACAGTCATACCCACTTATTACCGCAAATAAAAATGCTCCTGACGAATCGGGAGATATCAATCTCCAATTGCATCAAAGTATCCTATCCAATCAGCGCATGTTTGCAGAAATGCAGCAAAAAGGACTGATGCAAAAAACAATTTTTCTGGAAGAGGTCACGATCAACAAACGTGTAGAGAAAAAAGCTTCTGAGCAATCTTCCAACCTGAATGGTGCTGGCAGGGCCGATCAAATCCTCGACGCTAAGGACCTAGAGACTTGCCCTTCTTTAGAAATGTGCCTTAACGGACGGTTAATGGGAGTTTATTTTCAAAATGGCATTCCTTACAATACGCGCGGCAACGTACCCATGCAAATCGTTCTGGATGGTATGTATATTGAAGGAAACCAACTCAGCATGATCAATTCCTTTGATGTCGAAAGTATAGAAGTACTACGAAACGCCTCCTATACCGCTATATACGGGTCGTACGGTGGTGGCGGTGTCATTGTAATCACATCTAAGAGAGGTAAATCAGGTTTATCAAGCAACTTTACTCCCAAAGGGATTGCGACGGCCACACCGAAAGGCCTGCATCTCAATAAAACGTTCTTCAAGCCAGACTATGAAGTCAATAGTCCAGAGAAAGCATTCACCAGAGATTACCGCTCCACCATACACTGGGAGCCCAACCTCATCCTCAAAGACCAAGATGGAGCAGGCTTCTTCTTTTACACCTCGGATGAGAAGGGTACATACCAAATGACCGTAGAAGGCGTTGATACTAAAGGCAGATTGGTGAGCAAGATCGTAGATTTTGAAGTTAAATAAATACATGCATGGAATTCATAAAAGTTAATATAGAAGAACGGATCGCCCACATCGCTCTGGACAGAGGTAAGTCAAACGCTATGCACCTAGAGATGATTGAAGAATTAACATCGGCTATTAAGCAAGCTGAAGAAAATCCAGCGATAGAGGGATTGATTCTTCACGGTAAAGAAAATTTTTTCACGTCGGGATTAGACCTGATTACCCTATACCAATATAACGAGCAACAGATGGAGACCTTTTGGACTCAGTTCCTCTCCCTTATCCACCAGCTGGCAGGATTTCCCAAACCTGCGGTTGCTGCCATTTCGGGACATAGTCCCGCAGGGGGATGTGTACTGGGCATCTGTTGCGACTATCGCGTCATGGCTCAAGGCGACTTCATTGTCGGACTGAATGAAGTGCCCGTTGGAATTGTTGTCCCAGAAAGCATTTTCGAGTTGTATAGCTTTTGGATAGGAAAGAGACGAGCCTATCAATATCTATTGGAAGGTAAGCTTTTAAAGCCTGAAGAAGCGCTCGAAGTAGGCCTAGTAGATGAGCTGGTCAGCCCTATTAGTATCAAGACCGCTGCCCTACGCAAAATTAAACTGCTGACACAATTTGAAAAAAATGCTTGGCGCACAACAAAGCTCAACCTCCGAAAAAACCTACTCCATACCATCAAAACGGATCAGGCCGCAGACGTAGCCCAGGCCCTTCAGCAATGGTGGGCACCCAGTACGCGAGCCGTGCTCAAAACAATTATCGAAAATCTAACCGCTAAAAAGTCTTAACATGGAAGCATTGAAAGTTGAAGGAGCACTACGTGAGAACTCATTAAAAGGAAAGACTATCGTCGTGACAGGAGGCGGTACGGGCTTAGGACGCAAAATGGCGACCTATTTTTTGGAACTAGGCGCTAATATTGTCATCTCTAGTCGCAAAATAGATGTCCTCGATAAAGCTGCAACGGAGATGATGCAAGAAAAAGGGGGCGCTGTACTGCCCGTTGCCTGTGATATCCGCAATATTGAAGAGGTGGAAAACCTGCTAAAAGTAACTGAGGAAAAATTTGGAAGAATTGACGTGTTAGTCAACAATGCCGCAGGTAACTTTATCTCCCCCACGGAACGTCTATCAGCCAATGCCTTCTCAACCGTCATAGACATTGTCCTCAAGGGCACTGTCAACTGCACATTGACGTTTGGCAAAAATTGGATCAAGCGCAAACAGCAAGCCACAGTGCTCAATATCATAACGACCTATGCCTTTACTGGCTCTGGCTATGTCGTGCCATCCGCTGTAGCAAAGGGGGGGGTATTGACTCTCACCAAATCCTTGGCTGCTGAATGGGGGAAGTATGGCATCCGCAACAACGCCATAGCTCCCGGGCCTTTCCCCACAAAGGGAGCCTGGGACAGATTACTTCCTGGGGACCTCGCAGAAAAGTTTGACTTCAAAAATCGAGTACCGTTGAAACGAGTAGGAGATCATCAAGAGCTTGCCAATCTCGCAGCTTTTCTTATCTCAGATTTCGCAGGCTATATCAACGGAGAGATTATCACCATCGATGGCGGAGAATGGTTACAGGGCGCAGGACAATTCAACGGTTTCGAAGCCATTCCGGAAGAGATGTGGGATATGATAGAAAGTAGCATCCGAAACAACAATAAATAAGACAAACGAGTCTCCGTATTATCCTCACGGAAAGTGTCCGCAATTCTCCCATAGTATCGATATATCCAAATGCTTGGGACAGGCCCCTATTGGATAGTATCCATGGTAATCCGTAAAAAATTTATTTAGCAATCCTATCATGATTGACTATATTTATGACCAACTTAGAGTTTAGCATATGAGTAGAATTGACACAAATACGCAAGCCAAAATCAACCAATGGCTTAGTTCGGAATATGACCTTGATACCACACAAAAGGTTCAACAACTGGTCGACAATAACGAAGAGACCGAGCTTATTGACAGCTTTTATAAAGACCTTGAGTTTGGTACCGGAGGACTTCGTGGCATTATGGGCGTCGGGTCTAACCGAATGAACAAATACACAATTGGCAAAGCCACACAAGGACTGGCCAATTATCTCAAAAAAAGTTTTCCTGGGCAGCCGCTCAACGTAGCAATTGCCTACGACAGCCGCAATAATTCTCAACCCTTCGGTCAGTTGGTTGCAGATGTCTTTTCTGCAAACGACATCACTGTTTATCTCTTTGAGCAGCTCAGACCTACTCCTATGCTTTCTTTTGCCATTAGACACTTTGGCTGCCAAAGCGGGGTCATGCTCACAGCATCGCACAATCCAAAGGAATACAACGGATACAAGGCTTATTGGAACGATGGATGCCAACTTACTGCTCCCCATGACAAGAATGTAATAGACGAGGTGAATGCCATTAAATCTGTCAACGAAATCTCCTTTACAGCAAAGACCAACAACATTATTCCCGTTGGTGAGGAGATGGACGACCTGTATATCCAAGCCAACAAATCTCTCAGTATACACCCGGAGATAGTTGCTGCACAGAAAGACCTTAAAATTGTCTTCTCTCCCATACACGGCACAGGCATCACCATCGTCCCTAAACTACTTAAAGCTTGGGGATTTGAGAATATCACCATCGTAGAAGAACAAGCAGAGCCTAATGGTAACTTTCCAACCGTAATCTACCCGAATCCCGAAGAAGAGGATGCCATGTCAATGGCAAAGGCTAAAGGAGAAGCTATACAAGCAGACCTAGTAATGGCTACCGACCCAGACGCAGATCGCGTCGGTGTCGCGATTAGAGACCATCAGGGACGCCTACAGTTAATCAACGGAAACCAAATCGGCAGTTTATTGATTTACTATGTACTCAGCGCTCGGACAGCCCTTAAAAACCTTCCGGCCAGTCCCTATATTGTCAAAACCATCGTCACGACCAATCTGCAGGCTGATATTGCCGCACATTTCAAGGTCAAGCACTATGAGACCCTTACAGGATTCAAATATATAGGTGAACTCATCACCAACCTCTTGGGCCAAGAACAATATTTGGCTGGTGGAGAAGAGAGTTACGGTTACTTAGTCGGTGACCTGGTCAGGGACAAAGATGCTCCCAATGCCTGTGCTTTTCTTGCCGAAATGGCGGCTTATTTCAAACATCAAGGCAAATCTCTCTATGATGTATTGCTAGAAATCTATCAACAATTTGGCTGCTATCAAGAAAAGCTTGTCTCGCTCACCAAAAAAGGAAAAGCAGGTGCAGAAGAGATTAACGCCATGATGGTGAGACTGCGTCAAGATATCCCCGCTACCTTAGGAGGTGTCCCGGTGAAAGAAGTTCGGGACTATCAAAATCGGGTATCCATTGATTTGGCTACCGGTCAAAAATCCCCCATCGAATTGCCACAGTCTGACGTCTTGCAGTTCATTACCGTAGATGGAGATGTCATTTCAGCGAGACCTTCTGGCACAGAACCCAAAATAAAATTTTATTGCTCGGTCAAAGCACCCCTCGAAAGCGCAAAAGATTATCTCGATGTCAGCAAGCAGCTCGACAACAAAGTAGAACAAATGTTGGCAGATATTATCTAATCTTTACACGATGGAAAAATGGAAACTACTTGCTTCAGAATACTTGGTTAAGAGACCTTGGGCAACCCTTCGTGTCGATAAATTACAGCTCCCCAATGGAAATATCAAAGACGAGTACTATGTCCTTGAATACCCGACCTGGGTCAATATGATAGGCATTACTCGCGATCAAAATATACTCTTTGTCCGTCAGTATCGGCATGGGGCCGATAAAATCCTCGTCGAACTTCCTGCTGGAGTTGTTGAAGATGGCGAAAATCCGGCCGATGCTGCTCGTCGAGAGCTCTTGGAAGAGACAGGATATGCTTTTGATAGCATCAAAGAAATATGTAAACTCTATGCCAACCCGGCCACCAGCGGCAATCTTACTTATACTTACCTGTTGACGGGGGGGCTGAAGGTCCAAGAGCAGGAATTGGACAATTCGGAAGACATAGAAGTCGTTATCATGTCCATCGAGGAAGCAAAAATATTTTTATTTGAAAACAAACTCGGGCAAGCGCTACACACAGCAGCTCTCTTTTACGCGCTAAAAGAAATAGACGCATTATAGGCATGCACAAATAGGCAAGGTATCCCGCCTCTCATAGCGACGATACCCTGCCTATTTTGGCTTTTGAAGCCGTTCGCTTTTTTGTACCTTTGCGGCATGGCGAGAGAAATAATAGAAACTAAGAGAAAGGCACTTCAAATCAATCTTAATCCAGATATCTACGGCACTTTTGCGGAGATAGGTGGAGGGCAGGAAGTTGCTCGAAATTTCTTTGGTGCTGGAGCAGCATCCGGGACCATCGCAAAAACCATATCGGCCTATGACATGGCTTTCAGTGACGCCATATATGGTGCCGAAGAGTCGGGAAGATACGTAAGTAGAACTCGACTTAACAAAATGCTCCACCATGAATTTGAACTGCTGACTGAGCGCCTTGTTGGCGAAAAATATGTCCATAAAAAGTTCTTCTCCTTCGCCAATACTGTCACCACATTAAATTTTACGAAAACCAACGAACCCCATGGGTGGATTGGCATCCGATTCCAGAGTGTAAAAGATGGTCCCATAAATCAAATCATCATCCATACCAGGCTACTGGATAATGACAATCAAGTACAGCAGAAGGTGTTGGGGACCATCGGTGTCAACCTCGTGTATGCTGCCTACTTTTATACCAATGACATCCAGTCCATGATAGAGTCTTTGGTTGACAATGTCTCGCCAGGCTCGGTAGAGATCGACTTAGTGAAGGTCGAGGGCCCTGTTTTTGAAAGTGTAAATGAACGATTGATCAACTTATATCTTGTAGCCAAGGGATTCTCCAAAGCAGCTATTTTCAAACCTGACGGAAAAGCGGCGCAAAGCAAGGACTACCTTTACAAAAAAGACATCATCATACTCCGTACAAAATATCGCCAGAAATCATTACCAAACTTTGACTTGTTCAACTTAGCCGTAGAGCAATTTAAGCGAAATACACATGCCGACCCTGACAATGTCGTCGTCATGATTGAAGTACTCATGGGCAATGTTCTTGAAGAAGATTCAAATATCTCCAATGAAGACCTAAAATACTTTGCAGAGCGTGCTGAATACCTTTGCTCAACAGGGAATAATATTCTAGTATCCAATTTTAGACGGAATAATCACTTAGCAGAATACATGTCCCAGTTTAAACCTGGTAATATTGGTATTGCTTCCAACATATCCAACTTGAAAAATATCTTCAACTCTGACCAATACAACAAAGATCATTACACAAACGAATTGTTAGGCTATATCAGTGGTATGTTCAATAAAAATGTCAAGCTATATGTCTACCCCTATATGAATAAGCAGGAAGACATCATTACGACCAAAAATCTGAAGGTATCTCCCGAAGCAAAACCTCTATTTGATTTCTTGATACAGAATAAGTATATTATTGACATTGAAAATTACGACCCGAAATTTGTCAAAACCATATAACAGGCATTTACAAGAAAAGGCTTTCCGTTTGGAAAGCCTTTTCTTGTTATAAGAACTTCTTGTATATGGAATACATTATTTTCAAATCCTCCTCGGTTAACGTCGCGGTATTGGTGTCTTTTTGGATATAGTGAATCTTGAAGGCTTTGATTGCAGCATCTAGATTCTTGATGTCATAGCCGATAATCCGAAGAGCCATTTTAGGATTGAAATCAAATGGTGGCGTTTCCAAATAATCATCATACCAATATCCGAACCCTTTATCAGCAAACTGCTTCCAAGGAAATCTAGAAGGGTCATTTTTGCGCATGGGAGCCAAGTCCATATGACCGATAAAATTTGCCTGAGGGATATTATAAGCCTTCTTAAGATAAGACAACAATTCTATAAGACTATTCATTTGTACCTCCGTCCATGGATCTGTCGTTCCATTATTATCCAACTCGATTCCTATCGATGACGAGTTTAGATCTGTATCGTTACCCCATTTTCCCAACCCCGCATGATGTGCCCTAAAATAATCGTTTACCATATGCACCACCTTTCCGTCTCTACCAATCACGTAATGTGCGCTCACACCAGCCTTTACAGAATGGAATGTCTTGATGGTCTGATCCGTAGAATTTTGAGCCGTATGATGGATCACAACATAATTCGGCTTGCGAATACCAAAATTGGTAGAAGCCACCCACTCTTTATCCTTAACCAACAATATCTTGGAGATGGCCTGTTCTTTAGGCGGTGTTTCTCGATACACCTTGGCTAGTTCCTTTGCCTTCTTCTTATAGATCTTTTCCGTAGCTGCATACTTCCCTCCTGAGCAAGATGCAATCGCGAGTGACGCCAGCAAATAGAATAAGGATTTGTTTATTTTCATAGGTGCTTAATTTGCTATTCATCTGTCGTATGGAATATTCAACCCTAGTTCATTCACGCCTTTAGGCGGCTTTTGGTAGAGTGACATTCATTGGACAAAATTATTTTTTTAATGACGACAAAGCTATCAGAATCCTTTTTTCACTTATTTTCGACTCCTGGTGACGTGCAAGAGATTGCACCACTTAATTCGTCCTCACGTGTGAGCATTCTGTTCATGATGGTTTCGTCTATGTAAATTATTTACGCTCGCATGTTCTATACGATATTCGCAAACAAACTTAGGTAAACTCTCCTCCTTTCACAAATTGTGACCATCATTTGTTTTCATTACAAGTATAAACCTCTCCTCCTTACTAGTAGCTATTCAAAGGTATCCATATCCGGCCTTCTATAAAACCTAAGAAAGGTGTGGTCATCATCATCTCCACATCATCTTATTTCATAAACGACAGCATATTAATTTCGTTTTTTTAACTATTTTGCATTACAATCTTTTATAAATAAGACACATATGAGCGATTTCTCACTACAGTCCTTTATTGCAAAAACAAGACAGGATGATTCCGAACATGATTATTTCGAGCTTGAAAAAGCACAGATGCTCGAAATAAATCTCAATAACCAATCCGTCTGGACGAAAAACGGCAGTATGGTCGGTTATGCTGGTAGTATCAAATTTGAACGAGAAGGGATGCTCTCGGGTGGAATTGGGAATTTTCTTAAGAAAACACTTACAGGAGAAGGCGCCAAACTCATGAAGGCCCACGGTACAGGCAGGCTTTACGTGGCCGATTCTGGCAAAAAAGTGCAAATCTTGCACCTAGACAATGAATCCATATGTGTCAATGGAAATGATATCCTTGCGCATGACCAAACCATCAAAAATGAGATTACTATGCTCAAAAGCGTGGCAGGGATGCTTTCAGGCGGCCTATTTCAAGTACGGCTCACGGGTACAGGGTATGTTGCCATCACCACCCATGGAGATCCTCTCACGCTAATGGTTACTCCTGGAAATCCCGTATTTACGGACCCTAATGCTACTGTTGCTTGGGCGGGACATCTAAAACCGGAACTAAAAAGCAATGTTTCTTTCAAAAGTATCTTAGGTAGAGGCAGTGGTGAAGAATTTCAGATGATGTTTCAAGGAGAAGGATGGGTATTGATCCAACCTTACGAAGAAGTTTATTTTCAACAAAGCTAAAAATAAAATGGGGCTTCCGCGGAGGCCCCATTTTATTTAAAAGGCTACTTCAATGCTCCATAGTTCAATTTATCCATACCCTTTTGCAGCTCTGACAAAGAGAAATGCTGTCCTCTTAATTCTACGCTATACCTATCCTTTTCAATAAATCCGATAGCAGAAGTATAGTAGTCCTGCGTTCCATCATTTTCCTTTACCTCCTCTGTCTTTGCACGCTTACCATTGAATTCGTGAGTCTTTTCCACTCTATTCCCACTTTCGCTCTCGTTATCCATCTGATAGCCCATTGCCATTAACGATATAATACCTGAGCCCAATTCACCTGCCCCATCCATCAGCTTGACGGTGATTTCCTTACCACTCTCGTCTGCATAGGTTGCATTTCCCGTAGCTACATTTCCAAACATCTCATTATTGCCAACTGAGATACTCGTTCTTTTAAGTCCTTCCAAAGTTTCTGGGAAAAAGGCCTTGAGTTCATCGTTGGTCAAAGATGTTAAGCCTTTTAACTTCCCTTGTATCTCTTCCATCTTATTGGCACCATCTTTCAAGTTATCCAGGTTTTTTACTCCGGATATCACATCTGAGATTCCTCCGCTTTCTTCTGTAGTTGATTCTCCGCTATCATTGCTTTTATTCCCGCCGCAGGCAGATAATAAGAAAATGGACGTTGCCAACACAGGTACGAATTTGAAATAGATTTTCATAATTGTCTTTTTTTAGACAAACTTATATAAAGTTTCTTTCATATAAAAGTATAATGGAGTCACTTACATCGCCGAGGTTATCAAATCCTATTCGTCCATGAAGTCTATCAGATCAGTAGCGCTTAACTGTAGAAAATATTCCGCTTAGGATTTCAATATATCTTCCAGTCAAAAAAAGAGCCCTCTTATAAAAAGAGGGCTCTTAAAATATAACTTATGGAAAAGCTTATGCCTCCATGTACTCTTCAATCGAGGGACAAGAACAGATTAATGTACGATCGCCCTGCGACTCATTGACACGTCCTACCGAAGGCCAGAACTTGCTCACTTTCAAATATTCCAAAGGATAAGCTGCCGTCTGGCGACTGTATGGTCTATTCCACTCATCTGCTGTTACCACTGATGCCGTGTGGGGTGCATGCTTCAACACATTTTCAACCTGATCGATCGTTCCGGCTTCAATCGCAGCTATCTCTTGACGAATAGCAATCAACGCATCACAGAAACGATCTACCTCTGCCTTAGATTCAGATTCTGTAGGCTCTACCATCAACGTCCCTGCAACAGGAAACGAAACTGTTGGCGCATGGAATCCATAATCCATTAAACGCTTGGCAATATCCGCCACTTCGATACCTACTGACTTAAATCCACGGCAATCCAATATCATCTCGTGCGCACAACGACCATTGATTCCAGAGTACAACACTGGATAGTGATTTTCCAGACGAGACTTAATGTAGTTGGCATTCAAAATTGCAGTCTTTGTCGCATTGGTCAATCCATTTGCGCCCATCATAGCGATGTAAGCGTGTGAGATTACCAAGATAGATGCCGAACCAAATGGAGCGGCTGATACGGCATGTATGCCCTGCTCGCCAGAAGTCTCCACAACCTCATGATTGGGTAAGAACGGCACCAAATGCTTAGCCACACCGATAGGTCCCATACCGGGGCCACCTCCACCGTGAGGGATACAGAATGTCTTGTGAAGGTTCAAGTGACACACGTCAGCACCAATATGACCTGGGCTTGTCAATCCAACTTGTGCATTCATATTTGCACCATCCATATACACTTGACCTCCATTGGTATGAATGATTTCGCAAATCTCAATAATAGACTCTTCGAATACTCCGTGGGTAGATGGATAGGTCACCATCAAAGAGTTTAGGTTTGCGGCATGCTCTTCAGCTTTAGCCCTCAAATCTGCAACATCAATATTTCCGAATTCATCACACTTCACCACCACGACCTTAAGTCCAGCCATTGATGCAGATGCTGGGTTTGTGCCATGCGCAGATGCTGGAATCAAACAAATATTGCGCCCGTGATCTCCACGGCTTTCGTGATAAGCCCGAATCACCATCAGACCAGCATACTCCCCCTGCGCGCCAGAGTTCGGCTGAAAACTCATCTTCGCAAACCCTGTAATCTCAGACAACCAATCATTAAGTTCGCCTATCAAATGCATATAACCAGAAGTCTGGTCGATAGGGGCAAATGGATGTAGACCACCAAACTGCGCCCATGTCACAGGTATCATCTCTGCAGTAGCATTTAGCTTCATTGTACATGAGCCCAGTGGAATCATGGAGTGGCATAATGAAAGATCTTTTGCTTCCAGGGATTTAATATAACGTAGCATCTCGTGCTCCGAATGATAACTGTTGAATATCGGGTGAGTCAGATAAGCACTTTCACGTTGCAATTCTGTTGGAATCGAAGAGGTAATAGACTTTTCAATCGCATCAAAATCAACATCACTTACCGTTCTACCCTTAATCTTGGCAAATACTTTAGCAATGGTCTGCACATCTTCAAATGTGGTCGTCTCGTCAATAGAAATACTGACAATAGATCCTTTATAATTGAAGTTCATCTCATGGTTCAATGCTTCTCCCTTCAAGGATCCCGCATGCTCTCCCAATTCAAACCTGACCGTATCGAAATAAGTTTCATTAAGTTGCACATATCCTAGAGACTGCACCGCAGCATCCAACACTTGAGCAAGGCCATTAATCCGCTCCGCAATACGCTTAATTCCCTGAGGTCCATGATATACCGCATAAAATGACACCATAATTGCCAACAAAGCTTGCGCTGTACAGATATTTGAAGAGGCTTTATCGCGACGTATATGTTGCTCCCGAGTTTGCAATGCCATACGAAGCGCATAGTTACCGTTGGAGTCAGACGTTACACCAATGATACGACCTGGGATATTACGCTTGTATGCATCCTTTGTAGCAAAAAAAGCAGCATGCGGACCACCAAAGCCCATAGGCACACCAAAGCGTTGCGAGTTACCCACGACGACATCAGCACCCCACTCGCCTGGAGGCGTCAATAAAGCCAAGCTCATTAGATCAGCCGCCACGCAGATAGTCATACCTTTAGCGTGTACAGCCTCTGCAAACGCTTTATAATCAATGATAGACCCATCGCCCAAGGGATATTGTAAGAAGACCGCAAACACGTCTTCCGTCAAGTTCTCTTCCGAAATCTCAGTCACCTTCAATTCTATACCGAAAGAGATTGCTCTCGTTCTTAGCACATCGATAGTTTGTGGAAAAGCCCTTTCAGACACCAAAAACGTATTTGCCGCTTTATTCTTACGTGCAGAATAAAGCATGAACATGCCCTCAGCAGCAGCAGTAGCTTCATCCAATAGCGATGCATTGGCGATTTCCAAGCCGGTAAAATCCGAAACAACCGTCTGAAAATTCAGTAACGCTTGAAGTCTTCCTTGTGCAATTTCAGCCTGATAAGGTGTATACTGTGTATACCATCCTGGATTTTCAAATACATTTCTTTGAATCACGCCTGGAAGGATCACATCATAGTATCCCTGACCGATATATGACTTAAATACTTTATTCTTCTCCGCGATTAGCTTAGCTCTTTTAAGATAGGCAGTCTCGCTTAGGGCTTCAGGAAGAGCTAGTGCTTTTTTTGCTCTGATTTGAGAAGGAACCGTTTGATCTATCAATTGATCAACAGAGTCAACACCTAAAGCTGACAACATCTCATTCACTTGAATCGGGCTAGGGCCGTTGTGACGATTTTCGAATTTTTCTTGAAAATGTATTTTACTCATGGATGTAAAAATTACCGTCATTTGCCTTGGCTTATTCACTATGCGTTAAAGTCATAATCCTGTGCAAAACAGACGAATTTTGGATGCGCAAAGATACGTAATTTATAAGCCTAAAAAAAGGCCTTTTTAACTTGTGACAAGAGGAAAAGATACCGCTGTCAAAACAATCGGTTGTATTTCCTTGTTTCAGTAAAAATTTGCTTCTTCATTCATACATTGTAACAAAAAGCATTGCCCTAGCATAGCGTCGACATTAAGAATAACAAAATATCCAGCTCATAAATTAGCAATTTGACAATATCAGCACCGAGAGTCATTCGTAAATTATTATATTTATAAAACATTCGCTCGTAGATTATTATCGCCGCCTTGATAGCTTTTTATGAGAAATGTTAAGAATCCAATCACCGCTTTGCGGTCCGCTGACTTAGGAATTGTCATCGGCTAGGGCCCTAGCTCGACCTAGGAAAATACATTTGACGCCATAAGATACAGACGTAAAGAACAACAAACAAGGAGATGAAACAAATCACAGACACCATCGTAATGATTCGCCCCCGCTCTTTCCGAAAGAACGAACAGACCTCCATTAACAACTACTTCCAAAATGAAATTCAAGACTGGTCCAATGAACAGATCAATGAGGCGGCGCAACAAGAGTTTGACGATTTTGTGAATCTACTACACCTTCATAATATTAACGTAATTGTGGTCCAAGACTACGGTCAAGAAGATACACCCGACAGCATTTTTCCAAATAATTGGATTTCTTTCCATGAGGACGGAAAAATCGTACACTACCCTATGTTTGCGCCTAATCGACGCCTCGAGCGCAAGTTAGATCTCCTAACACCTTTAAAAAAGGCATTCTTTCATATGACAGATATCTGGGACTTAACTGAGGCCGAAGAACGCCAAGAATTTTTAGAGGGTACTGGCAGTCTCGTCTTAGACCGTGAGCATCGGAAGGCATATTGCTCATTATCTCCTCGGACCAATAGCGGGTTAGTACATCAATTTTGCTTACAGATGGGGTATACGCCCATCCTATTCGAATCCTTCCAATCATTGGGAGACATACGCCTGCCCATCTACCACAGCAATGTCATGATGACCATCGGCAATCACTTTGCCATCCTATGCGCTGACGCAATAGACAACAATATGCAGCGCAAGCTTGTGATAGACCATCTACACCAAGACAACAAGGAGATTGTCTTCATCACCGAGCAGCAAGCGGCCCAATTTGCAGGAAATGTGCTTCAGGTCCTATCTCGAACAGGAGATGCTGCCATCGTTATGAGCGAACAGGCCTACCATAGCCTTTTGCCCATCCAGATTGATATGCTCTCGCAATATGGTACCTTGCTCAAAAGCCCATTAGATGTTATAGAAACCTGTGGTGGCGGAAGCGCTAGATGTATGATGGCAGAGGTATTTCTGCCTAATACAAAATACTGAATTTGAAATCTAATGGGTTAAAATGCTTATAAAGTTCTTCAAACAAGTCGTCTCCATATTTGACATATAGAAGCGCAAAATTCTCAGTCCGTTCCTGCAAGCCCCCACCCGGGAACAGCTTTTCCTTGACGCGCTCTAGCTGGGTAAGAGCTTCTCCGTGGTTTCGTTTTTCTGCTTTCAAAAGCTTCTTCTCCAAATTTTTAATCGCTTTTTTCAACCTAGCTTTTACGGCATCTGTACTTGGGCCTAAGCTTGGGTCAATCTTGTGCGCCCTCAATTTGATTTTACCGAAGATGGCATTCAACTCCATCCACTCATCGTTTAGATTCAATCGATGCTTTGTCTGCCGTCGAACATAATCGTTTTTCAAGGTCAGGGTCGGCTTGAATATACTTTTGAAAGTCAAGTCCAAACGGTATATTTTTCCCGCAATCGTATCATCCGTGATCATAGCCGAATTTCGTGGAACAAGGATTGGAAAATCAACGCCATATTGATCGAAATTTGCCTTAAGCTGTAGCCAATATACAACCTCAGCTCCTCCTCCAATATAGGCCAAATTGGGAAGAATCACTTCCTCATACATCGGTCGCATGACCACGTTGGGGCTGAATCGCTCGGGGTGCGCATCGATCTCCTGCAAAAGCTCCTCCTCTGTAAAATATAACCCCTGATGCAACACTTCATAGCGCCCGTCATCAGTTCTTACAATACGTTCCCTAAAAGAATCTGTTAAATAGAAAAAGTTGATTTCGCGAGATTGTACTTGTGCAGAAAAGCCCAGCTTCTCAAGGTTATCGGAAGTCCGTTGAATAGCCGAGTAGCTCTTTTCTCCCAAGATATCCTCTTTGATAATCGGTTTAAAAACTTCCTTAAAAGCCGCCCTGTCAGCATCGATGATGATAAGCCCATATTCTTGGAACAAACTATGCACAAATGCACGAGTAGCATCCGCCAAATTGTCGAACTTCAGGTAAGCCCCATCCACCTTGGAATTTAGCTTACAAGAATTGTCGGACAAGCCTAAGATTGCTTTATACTGTTTGACCGCATCATCTATTGAAGATGTGTCCATACGCCCCGTTGCTGACACGGTAGAGGTATCCCAAGCAATCTTTTTTCCGAATACTCGAGTATGATTAATTTCCTCAAAATCGTGGTCTTCAGTCGCCATCCAATAAACAGGAACAAAATTCTTATCTGGATAGGCCTTTTTAAGATCCGCAGCCAATCGAATAGCCGTCATAATCTTGAAAATAAAATACAGGGGTCCCGTAAAAATATTAAGCTGGTGCCCCGTCGTGACGGTATAGGTGTTTTCGCTCTGCAGAATCGACAGATTGCTGCTTACCGCTGTGCTTTCAGGCAATAGATCGCCGTATTGCTCTCGTAATTGATCAACCAATAAAGCCCGGTATTTAAATCCATTCCTTTGATTGATCTGTTTCCCAAAGCCTTCCAGATTGGGCCTATTTCCATAGAATTCTTGGAGTTCGGGGTTATTCTCTAAATAAGCAATGAGTGTCTTCGAAAAACTATTGGTATCTCGGTAATCTATATAAGTTGCTTTCATTCCAGCTAATTCTGTTAAGGGTATTTACCTTTGAAGTGCAAACCAGTAATGGCTTCCAACAAAAATAGAAAATTAGCCGGAATGAAGTTGATTTCAGATATTATTTGACAATAGTCCCATAAAGATCGAAATCTTCTGCACGATCCACTTTCACATTTACGAAGTCTCCAATCCGTGCATAGGTATTTTTAGCAGCGATCAATACCTCATTGTCGACTTCTGGAGAGTCGAATTCAGTACGTCCCACAAAATAATCGCCATCCACTTTATCAATCAACACCTTAAATGTCTTACCAACTTTCTCTTGATTGATTTCGTAAGATATCCCCTGCTGCACCTCCATGATTTGCTCAACCCTTGACTCCTTTACCTCATCCGCAACATTATCCTCCAATGAATAAGCATGGGTCTTCTCTTCATGCGAGTATGTGAAGCACCCTAACCTATCGAAACGAGTCTCTTCTACCCATTCCAACATTTCCTGAAAATCGGCTTCTGTCTCTCCGGGATAGCCACAAATCAAGGTTGTCCGCAAAGCAATATCAGGCACTTTATCACGAATTTGATTGACCAAATCTATCTGCTTCTGTTTAGTGGTACCTCTACGCATAGATTTAAGCATATTATCCGAAATATGCTGAAGAGGCATATCCAGATAGTTGCAAATATTGGAGCGCTCAGCCATTGCTTCTAGGATATCCATCGGGAATCCCGATGGATAAGCATATTGTAAACGTATCCAATCCACACCATCTACGTCAGATAGATGACGGAGCAGATCCGAAAGATTACGTTTGCCATATATATCCAACCCATAGTAGGTCAAATCCTGCGCAATTAGAATAAGTTCCTTTGTTCCATTCGAAGCTAAGTATTTAGCCTCCTTGACCAAATCCTCAATAGACTTCGAGACATGCTTGCCCCGCATCAGCGGAATCGCACAAAACGAGCACGGGCGATTACATCCCTCTGCAATCTTAAAATAAGAAAAGTGCGAGGGCGTAGACAACATGCGTTCACCTACCAATTCATGGCGGTAGTCCGCTCCGATAGTAGATAGTAATTCCGGAAGGTCATTCGTTCCGAAATACGCGTCTACATTCGGGATTTCAGCTTGCAACTCCGGTTTATATCGCTCCGATAAGCACCCTGTTACAATAACCTTGTTGATTTTCCCTTGGTCCTTCAATTCACTATATTGAAGGATTGTATCTATTGATTCCTGCTTAGCATTATCGATAAATCCACAAGTATTGATAACAACGATATCATTATCCTGAATATTAGAAGCCTCGTGAACGACCTCCATTTGATTGCCTTTCAATTGGCCCATCAATACCTCACTGTCATGAATGTTCTTTGAACATCCCAACGTCACCACATTCACTCTTGGTTGCTGCTTCTTTTCAGCAGGCTTTACAAATTTTGTCTTCATATTACATTGCAGAACCTTTAAACAAGGAGTCTACAAACTCTTTTTTATTGAATAATTGTAAATCGTTAATCTTCTCGCCTACCCCGATGTATTTAACAGGAATCTTGAACTGATCTGAAATACCAATCACTACCCCTCCCTTTGCTGTTCCATCAAGCTTGGTCAATGCCAAAGCGTTCACATCGGTAGCTTGTGTAAACTGTGTACATTGTTCGATTGCATTTTGCCCTGTTGACGCGTCGAGCACTAACAAAATCTCATGAGGAGCGCCTGGGATTACTTTCTGCATCACATTTTTGATCTTACCCAGCTCATTCATCAATCCCACTTTATTATGAAGGCGTCCTGCCGTATCAATGATAGCCACATCATCTCCATTAGCTACTGCCGATTTGATCGTGTCAAAAGCTACCGAAGCAGGGTCAGACCCCATCGGCTGTGCAACGACCCTCACCCCGACACGCTCACCCCACAACTGCAATTGATCGACCGCCGCCGCTCGAAAAGTATCTGCGGCACCCAACACGACCTTATTTCCTGCTGCCTTAAGTTGGTGAGCCAGCTTACCAATCGTCGTGGTCTTCCCAACTCCATTAACACCCACCACCATAATCACATACGGCCTATGGTTTCCATATTCGAAATTTTCGAAATCTGCACTATTATTCTCCGCCAATAACGCCTGTATTTCCTCTTTGAGGATGCTGTTCAATTCAGACGTATTGATATACTTATCTCTTGCTACACGCGCCTGTATGCGATCAATAATCTTCAACGTTGTACTCACTCCCACATCCGATGTCACCAAAATCTCTTCTAGCTCATCCAGGACATCATCATCCACAGTGGTCTTTCCAACCACTGCTTTTGTAATTTTTGAGAAAAAACCCTCTTTAGTCTTTTCCAACCCTTTGTCCAAAGCTTCTTGAGCTTCAGGAGTGTCTTGCTTCTTTTTGAAAAAATCAAATAATCCCATAGGTATGCTAAGCGAAACCGTGTAATATTTAAGATGATACGTCTATTGGATAAATCGATTCGAAAAAATAGATTTACCAACCAAACTTAGATAAATTTGTGTTGAATTGCAAGTTCGCCCGTCCGCATCTGCTTTCCCCTACATCCCATTTTCACTCGTTGCACATGCTATTGGATTTTCAACAAACAGGAATCCCCGCGGTTGCAAATCTAAGGCTCCAACAGCACCAAACGACCCTATTCCACCCCGTATAGGCCTGCTTGATGATTGTTGAAATCAAAAAAAACGGACTTACCTATGTTTCTTTGTGTTTGATCACGAGTCTTTTTTGAAAGACGCTAAAACCAAACCTAATAGACGATAATCTATTATAAGACACGGTAGAAATCCGATATAATCAAAAAAGCCCTTTCGGCAATATACCAAAACGGCTTTTTAGAATTTTTTAAAGAAAAACTTTAAAAAAGGAATATTTTACAGTTTCGTCTTATTTAGATGCTGCAGCTAATGCATCTTTCACTTTATCATTGTGAACCATGCTCTCTTTGAAAGTGTAAGCTCCAGTTTTTGCAGAACGAGAAGTAATAATAACCTTTGTAAATTCTTTACCGCCACCTT
Source organism: Sphingobacteriaceae bacterium DW12 (assembly GCA_000783305.1). Lineage (GTDB taxonomy): Bacteria > Bacteroidota > Bacteroidia > Sphingobacteriales > Sphingobacteriaceae > Sphingobacterium. Next base: position 695,697 of record JROE01000004.1, read on the forward strand.
TTTGTAACGATGCAACTGCTTTCTTTGCCATGTTTTTATATTTTTAACCCAAAGATTTCAAAAGAAAACCCGGGCAATGATTATTTAATTTCCTTGTGAACAGTAACTTTTCTCAATACTGGATTGAATTTTTTCAATTCAAGACGCTCAGTTGTGTTCTTTTTGTTTTTTGTCGTGATATAACGAGACATTCCCGGAAGACCACTTTCTTTGTGCTCAGTACATTCTAAGATTACTTGTACTCTATTTCCTTTTTTAGCCATTGTTTTACTTTATTTTATATCCGTTAGCACCGGATTGAATTTCAGAATATTTAATGCAACAGGCAACCAATCTAATTAAATAGATCCGTTTTTAATAAATTTATTAATGGCAGCTGTAATGCCGTTCTTGTTGATAGTTTTGATTGCGGAAGTTGAAACTTTTAACGTAATCCAACGATTTTCCTCAGGAATGAAGAAACGCTTTGTTTGAAGGTTTGGATAAAATTTACGTTTGGTTTTTGCGTTCGAATTAGATACGCGGTAACCGTTTAATGCCGTCTTGCCTGTTAAATCACAAATTCTTGACATGATATCTGATTTTTATTGTTGTCTGTAATTACTAATATGTCTTTTCGCAAAGAGTTTGCAAATATCTATATTTCTTTTCGCAAATACAATACTTGAATCAGAATAATTTTAAAATTATCCGAGATAGATCGAGGGGGATGCGCAAAAATAACTTTTTATTTCTAGCGAACTTCGTATCTTTAACCAAATAGTTTTCAACAATTCACAATGAACAAATATTTAAGAAGAGGGCTTTTACTATCCATACTGGGGATATTGGTCGTTTATGGAGGCTATATAATGATGAACAGTGAAATCAAGCTATATAAAGTAGCCATGATTTTGGGTGTGCTCGTATTCAGTTGGGGATTTGTAACAATCGTATATAGCCTTATCCGGAAAATAGAAAGAAGAAGTATAATAGACTCTAGGCACGAAGAAGAAGAAAAGGAAAATCGATAACAGTCGGTATCTTTGCCGTATCGACCGTTTAATCGAACACTATGCTCCATAAGACAAAAGGTATTGCACTCAAGCTCACAAACTACTCCGAAAGCAGTGTCGTCATTCAAATATACACCGAAAGCTTCGGCTTGCAGTCATATTTGGTTAATGGAGCAAAAAAACCAAAGGCAAAGATTCGAGCCAACATCTTCCAACCCCTTCACCTCCTAGACCTTATTGTCTATCATAAAGACAACGGCAATCTGAATCGGATATCTGAGGCGACGCAGTCTCCTCCACTTCTACACTTACCCTACGATATTGTAAAAAGCTCCATTGCTATCTTTCTAAATGAGGTCCTTTACAAATCCTTGAAACAACAGCAACACGACGGCTTTTTATTTAATTTCATCTTTCAGTCTATCCGATACCTAGACGAAACCAATCACAATTTGGCCAATTTTCATCTCGTTTTCTTAATTAAGCTAAGTATGTTCTTGGGTTTTCTGCCGCAGTTGAGAAAGACGGTACTTCCTTACTTTGACCTTAGAGAGGGGACTTTCACCAGCATGCTTCCTGCGCACTCCAATGTATTGCAACCGCCTCATACCGATATCTTTCATCAACTCATTGGTGCTACCTACGAAACTGCAGCGGCAATTAAGATAAGTAAAGACGACCGTGCAGTAATATTGGATAAAGTGTTGGACTTTTATAACATCCATGTTTCCAATTTTGGGGAAATAAACTCCATCTATATTTTGGAGGAAGTTTTTAGAGCATAGGTGCTCCTATGTATGCTAGTTCAATCTCAATTGAAGAATCTAGTCAAAAAAAAGCCGGTTTTCTGCTTGGAAACCCGGCCCTTTTACAATAAATATATCTTGAATCTATAAACTAGATAACTTTTACATTTACCGCATTAAGACCTTTACGGCCTTGTTCTACTTCGTAAGAAACGTTGTCATTTTCACGAATTTTGTCAATTAATCCTGTAACGTGAACAAAGATTTCTCCTTCACCAGAATTTGGAACGATGAAACCGAAACCTTTGGCTTCATTAAAGAATTTTACTACTCCTTCTTGCATTGTTAATATTTTTTTAATTTCATAAAGATATTTATAATTATTTAAAAACCATAAAAAAAATCATTAAACTTATTTGCCCTACCGTCGTCTATAATCAACAACGAACATAAAAATGGTCGGGTTTTTGACTATATATTTGCACTAAAACAATAGACATGAAGAAAATTATTTTGAGCATTTTAATCTTAGGAATGATGGGTACAACCTATGCACAACAACAAATTGCGGATAATCTGCGCAAGGTATCGACAAAAGGGAAGGCGGAAAGAGAGGTGACGCCAGACATCATACACCTTTCTGTGTCTCTAAGAGAATATTACCTAGAAGGTAACACCAAGAAAAAAGTCGCCATCGAAACTTTGGAAAAACAACTGTATGACGCAGCTTTGGCCAATGGCATCAAAAAAGAAGACTTTACCATTCAAAATATCTGGAGTTACAACCCTAATGACAGTAAGAAAAAGAAAAATTCTGAACTGTTACAGTCCCGTCAATACACCCTCAAAGTTACTGATCTTTCCAAATTAAACACACTCTTTGACGATGTAGACCCCAAAGGACTTCAAAATACCGCGATCAATGAATATGATTATTCTGATAAAAAAGAACTCGAAAAACAACTAAAAGTAGAGGCGGTCAACGATGCTAAAATCAATGCAACCATCCTGGCATCTGCGGCAGGAGACAAAGTGGGTAAAGCCTTGGTTATTAATGACAATACAAATTTCAACTTCAACAACTTTGTGCCAAATGTCCGCGCTATGGCGTTCAAATCTGCTGATGCGATGGGTGGTGCAGCAGAGCAAGAAAGCCTAGATATCGACATCAAACCAATCAAGATATATTGTGAGATTGATATTGTCTTCGAATTGCTATAATCATGAAAAAGACGCTCGGTCCCGAACAGAAGAGAATGCAAATCGACCAAGACTTTAAATGGGTCGAAAAGGTTTCTTGGTTAATGGACAATCAATTCCAAGTCGGAAATGCTCGATTTGGTCTTGATCCGTTACTAAATCTCATCCCTTTTGGAGGGAGCGTCGTTACTTTTTCTACCTCCCTCGTCTTAGTATTCGTGATGTGGCGCAATGGTGTAAGCTCCAAGGCCGTCGTCAAAATGCTAATCAACGTCATGGTTGACACCATATTAGGGGCAATTCCTTTCTTAGGCAACATCTTTGATTTCTTCAACAAAGCCAATCAAAAAAATGTAAAGATTTTAAAAGAACACTATTACGATGGTAAGCACCAAGGTTCCGGAATATGGTTACTATTACTTGTACTGGGCATCTTAATACTTATCTGTATACTCATGGTATATCTTTTATGGATAGCTACAGCTTGGTTTTTTAGTCTTCTTTTCTAAAAAAGATCTTTCCCTTGAAATAGCGTCAAACACAAAGTTTAACGCTATTTTTGTTTACATCAAGGTTCTCGTCGATCACGAAGTAAGTATACACACATGAAAAACAAAAACAGATATATTGCGCTAGTTCTTCTCGCTATCATTGGCACAGCGATACTCACTAATCCTCCTCGTGAAAAACACGAACAAATGATTGCAGACAAAGCCAAGCAACTCCTAAAAGAACAATTGCGCTATGAACATCAAGAAGCTATCGAATTTGGCATGCAACTCTTTGGCGACCAGCTCGTCAAACGATTCATGAAAGATAATGTTCGAATTGACAACTACTACCTATTTTCTACCACTAGAGTCCGTTGGCAAAGTCAAGAAGCTATCATCGGTATTGGAGCATTTGGCAACATCTGGTTCAGTAGTAAGGTCGACGAAAAAATTACCGAAGTCATATCTGTACTCAAAAAAATATAACATTCACATGTTAGATATTCTCTATCAAGATGCCGAAATCATAGCCATCAATAAGCCCCACGGATTACTGGTCCACCAATCTTCCATAGCCCGCGACGCTGATGTATTTGCTTTACAGCTTCTCCGGGACCAACTCCATCAAAAAGTATATCCTGCCCATCGCTTGGATAGAAAAACGGGCGGGATCCTCCTTTTCTCCTTAACCAAAGAGATGGATCGCGCGCTGCAGTCACTTTTTCAAAACCGCAAAATGGACAAGTCTTACCTAGCAATTGTCAGAGGATTTACCCAAGATAGCGGCGAGATAGACTATCCTCTAAAAAAAGACGATGGTGAAGAACAAGATGCACTGACCCTGTTTCGTACCCTCTCCCAGGTCGAAGTCGACATCCCCTCCGGTAAATTTGAAACCTCCAGATACTCACTAGTCGAAGCCATCCCAGAGACAGGACGTATGCATCAATTGAGAAAACACTTTGCACACATCTTCCATCCTATCCTAGGCGATAGACCACATGGGTGCAACAAACAAAACAAACTCTGGAAAGATAGATTTGGGATGGATACTATGATGCTGCATGCCTCCCGTCTAGCCTTTATTCACCCCAACAGTGGTCAACAGGTTACTATCGAAGCCCCGCTACTTCCCGAGTTTGAGCGAGTAATTTCCATTTTAAAGTTTCCCAAATAGAATCCCGTCATGAATAGTTTTTTATTAGAGATTTTTTGTAGAATTGTGGGCATCAGTGCCGCATCGGGACTGGTACATCACCAATCACATCTGTATTTAATAGCAGACAACAGTCAGTACATCTATGATTATGATATCAATACTCGAACACTCAACAAACATCCATTAGTCAAGTCTCCAAATATTAGTGAAACCAATGCGAAAAAAGACAAATTGGATCTCGAAGCCATCGGTATGCATCAAGACACCCTATTTCTCTTCGGTTCTGGTTCGACAACGAAGCGGAATACCCTTTTCCGCGTAACCTATACGGCGGACTTCCAAACCAAGCAACAAGACCTATACGAATGCTATCAACGGTTACAAAAAGAAGCACAAATATCTGCCGAAGACTTTAATATTGAAGGAGCAATCATTACCTCAGAACGAATACTTCTCTTCAACAGAGGAAATGGCCCTGCCAAGAAGAATGTGATCTTTGAAATCATCGGTTCGGACCTTAGTGGTACCATACGCTGGAAGGAAGTCCCTCTTCCTAAGATAAAAACAATCGAAACAGGTTTTACCGATGCAATCCTGCATGCTGGTCGCATCTACTTTATTGCAGCTGCGGAAGATGCTAATTCGACATACTTAGACGGCGAAATTGGCGGCTCCATCTTCGGCATAATGGATGCAGAGAGCTTTGACATCGTTCAAACTATGGAAATATCTCAAACGCATAAGATGGAAGGCATTACCTTTTTGGAAGAAGATGAAAAGTCAATCCAATTCCTCCTATGCGAAGATCGAGACGAAGACAATAAACTGACCGTAATCAGTAAACTCACCATATCTAAATAGACATTCGTTTAAAAACTCTTTATTCCCTTTTTTAATGGGTTTAATTTATAAATTTGTACAGGAATTAAACTTGACTATTTATGAGTAAAAATACGGCTCTTACCGAGCATCACATTGCATTAGGAGCAAAAATGGTCCCTTTTGCAGGTTTCAATATGCCTGTACAATATTCGGGGATTAATGACGAACATGAGACTGTACGCAAAGGCGTGGGAGTATTTGACGTAAGCCATATGGGTGAATTCATCGTAAAAGGTGAAGGAGCATTAGCCCTATTGCAGAAGGTCTCTTCTAATGACGTATCAAAATTATACGATGGAAAAGTTCAATACGCATATCTTCCCAATGAAGATGGTGGTATCGTAGATGACTTCCTAACCTACCGCATAGATGAAAAAACTTACTTTCTAGTCGTCAATGCTTCCAATATTGAAAAAGATTGGCAATGGATAAGCAAGTACAATACTGCTGGAGTAGAGATGAAGAACATTTCCGACCAGACATCTCTATTTGCCGTCCAGGGTCCTAAAGCAGCAGAAGCTCTACAAGCATTAACAGATATTGAACTAGCTCCTATGGAATATTATACTTTTGCCAAAGGAACATTTGCTGGTGTCGAGAATGTATTGATTTCGGCCACAGGTTATACTGGTGCCGGAGGGTTTGAGATTTACGTCGCCAACGAAGATGCACAAAAAGTATGGGATGCCATATTTGAAGCCGGTGCTTCATTCGGAATCAAGCCAATTGGACTTGGGGCCCGTGACACACTTCGCCTAGAAATGGGATTCTGCTTATATGGGAATGACATTGACGATACGACATCACCACTAGCAGCGGGACTAGGCTGGGTTACTAAATTCACCAAAGACTTTGTAAACTCAGCAAACCTAAAAGCCCAAAAGGAAGCAGGTGTACCTCAAAAAATAGTCGGTTTTGAGATGATTGATAGAGGAATAGCTCGTCATGATTATCAAATTGTAGATGATACTGGAGAGGTTATTGGACGAGTAACATCGGGAACTCAATCTCCCTCACTCAAAAAATCCATTGGACTAGGCTATGTAAATAATGCGTTCACCAAAGAAGGTACAGAGTTTTTTATTCTCATCCGCAATCAAAAAGTAAAAGCAAAAGTTACCAAACCACCTTTTGTAAAATAATATTAAAAAAAGGGCTTAACGCAAGTTAAGCCCTTTTTTGTGTTCCTTTAGGTGATGTCTTCACTCCCCTTTTCTCCGCATCCTTATCCCTTATGACCGATTTGATTTTCTTGCTGAGTACTACCTTAAGATAGATAAGTACCACCAAAAAAGCGATAGCCAAACCAGCCGTCAACATATTTCCTGAACGATAACCTTCGAAGCCACTATATGCCAGGAAAACGATTGCAAGGTTCAATACGATATTGAGAATAAAATATTTTGTCATGTTCAATTATTTTTTTCCGATTACTCTTTCCCGCAGTAGATAAAAATAAATTAATCCACCAATTATATTCAAAAAAACGACCAACAGCAGCATCCCAAGTCGTTCGCCATTGCTGATTCGGACAGAAATCATAATCTCCCTTAAGACCAAAACTACCCATAGTAAGGAAAGCAACAGCGAGATGCTCATCAAAATGGGAAATATCCCAATTTGGAATACCTTAGAAAACAAGGTCGCACAATAAAAAGCAAGGCTAAACAAAAAAGCTTGTTTAGTTTGATGCTGTAGATGGTTCATGTATCTAGTAAACGTCCAATTCGGGATCGATTTCCTCTTTCCAGGCCAATATACCGCCCTGCAGATTTGCCAGATTATCAAACCCTTGCTGCTCTAATACCATAACCGCCTGCGCACTGCGCTTTCCACTTCTACATTGCACGATCACCGGTTTATCTTTTGCAATCTTGCCGGATTCGATAAGAATTCCCGACAACGGAATATTAAGCCCGCCCAAATTAGAAACCTCATACTCAAAAGTCTCCCGGACGTCAATAAGCTGAAAATCCTCGTTGTTATCCATTTTTTGCTTTAATTCAGCAACACTAACTTCTTTCATTTTCTTTCGTTATTATACATCAAACTTAGATAAAATGCTTTGCATTCACAAACCGAACATGCGCTAGCTATATATCCCAACAGCAATCCGTACAGAGACACATTATTCATCAACGAAAGCTTATCATTCGCAAAATGAACCCACTCCATCCGAAAAAAAACAAAAATACCTTCCTCTGTTGCTCTTGCAATCCCATACTCTTACAATACGTGGCTTTTCGGAGACAATCGAAACCTCCCTATAACCAAATAATACGTATCTTGTCCACATAAAATGTCCATATTATGAAGAGAATTGTGCCCTTTTTATGCGGTTTAGTGTCCTGCACTACCCTCACTTCTAATGCCCAAGACAACGGTACTATCAATGTAGAAAAATCTTACATCACCACTATTCTACAAACCCTCGCCGCCGATGAGATGAGAGGGCGCTCCGCATTGTCTACAGATATTGAAAAGGCAGCAGACTACATTGCCAGCGAATTTCAAAACATTGGATTAACGCCTTATCAAGAGCAAAATTATAGACAGACCTTTCAAGTACAAAAAATAACCCCCACCACCCTGTCCTTTAATAGCGGAGGGCAGCCAATTTCTGATGACAAACTGCTCGTCATCAGCCGCCAATCACAATTAGACTGGAATCAAACTTCTGGTATCCCATCCTTGGAGATTCCCGAGGGGGCAAACTTTTCCGAGGAGTTTCGTAAAATTGTCCAAGGTTCATATAAACAAGCAATTGTCAAGGTCCATCCTTCCTTTGCCAATTATTTCACGCGTTTCAAAAAAATATACGGAAAAGAGAGTCTCGTCACCGTGGGAGATCCTATATCTACCAACAGCTTCGTTTTTATTTTAGACGAAGCCCCCGTCAAAGATTTCGAACTACATTTTAAAAACAACACAGAGACCGTCTCCCTTTTTAATATTGCCGGCATTCTTCCTGGCAAATCAAAAGCCAATGAATTTGTTATCTTCTCTGCCCATTACGACCATATCGGCATACTGGACGCCGAGGGGCAGGACTCTATCGCCAATGGAGCTGACGATGATGCCTCAGGTGTCACAGCGATGATTGCACTCGCCAAGCACTTCAAGCAAAAAGCAGATAACGAACGCACACTTCTATTCGTGGCTTTTACTGGAGAAGAAATCGGCATGTATGGTTCCACCTATTTTTCCAAAAAGATTAATCCAGAATCCGTCACAGCCATGATCAACATGGAAATGATTGGCAAAGATTCTAAGTTTGGTCCCAACACCATGTATATCACAGGATATGATCAATCCAATCTTGGTAGACTAATGCAAGAAAATCTAAAGGGTTCCAAATTTAAATTTTATGCCGATCCTTATCCCAAGCAAAATCTTTTCTATAGAAGTGACAATGCTGTCCTAGCCGCACAAGGAGTTCCTGCCCATTCATTCTCAACATCACAAATGGACCAAGACCATTACTATCATACTGTTAAAGATGAAGTTTCAACCTTGAATATAGACAATATTAAAGCGAGTATAGAAGCCATTGCTATTGGCACCACAGGTATTATAATGGGAGTACAGACACCTAGTAGAGTAGAGAAATTAAGAGATTAACGTTCTTCTTCGATCCAAATGTAGGAACCACCAGTAAATGCTATTTTAAAAAAACCGGACTCCGTTGTTACAAATAGCTGAGGCCCCAAAGGGGTTAGACCTGTCGTTTGAAGATTTGGAACAGAAGATATTAGGATGCGCTCACCCTTTGCTTTCCATTTTTCATATGGCGACTGCACAATTACAGCTCTCCGCCTATCATCTAATACAACAATATCCAACAAATGGGAATATGATATAAGCAAGTCTTGATCGATAGCCCCAGCGATGATATTGACAGCTTTATGGTGATTTGCCACAAGATAGTCAAGTGCAGCTTTTAGAAAGGAACTATCAATAGCGTGCAGCTTTGTATGGGCTTGTATATCGAGATTATAAATCGCCTCATGCAAAAACAAGACATCCACCTTAATCCCTCGACTTTCCAATGCATCGTAATCAGCATCACTCACGATAACGGTCGGGCTCCATTCCAACAGCTGTCCAAGAGACTCATCATCTATTCTATCCAATTGATGGACTACGAGTGCGGGTTCTTGATTTTCCCTAACAATATGGTGGGAGGACATCTTAGTTGCCCAGTTTGCGAAGTGCGATAAAGGCCATTAGTCCAGCACCAATTTCGAGAGACTGCTCATCGATATCAAATGTCGGTGTATGTACCGCCGAATTGATTCCTTTTTCAGCATTTCCCGTTCCCAGCCGATAGAAGCAAGCCTTCGCCTCTTGTGAATAGTATGAAAAATCCTCTGCAGCGGGCCAAAGGTCCAATTCAACGACATTCTCTTTGCCCAAATACTCCTCTGCAAGTACTCTGGCTTGATGTGTCGTTTGCTCCTCATTGATTAAAAATGGATATCCCTTCCTAACCTCAAAATCGCATATCGCACCCATACTCTCTGCGATACCTACTGCCATCTTCACCATGCTTTGGTGAGCTTGAGCTCGCCATTTCTCATCAAACGTTCGAAATGTTCCTTCAAGGTAGACCTCGTCGGGGATTACGTTCGTAGCTCCATTAGCTTGTACCTTACCCCAAGAAAGCACGGTTGGCGTACGCGGATCTGCTACCCGACTAACAACCTGCTGAAGAGCTGTAACAATGTGCGCCATTATCACGATAGGGTCAACATTCAGATGAGGGTGCGCACCGTGCCCCCCTTTACCCTTGATCGTCATGAACAGCTCGTCACAAGAAGCCATGTATTTTCCGGCTCTAAATCCAACCTTTCCTGTTTCGATAAAAGGCATCACATGCTGTCCTATGACTGATTTGGGCGTTGGGTTTTCTAATACCCCCTCTTTTATCATTAATGACGCCCCTCCTGGTAATCGTTCCTCTCCTGGTTGAAAAATAAACTTCACCGTACCACCAAATTGTGACCTCAATCGATTCAAAATCATAGCCACTCCTAAAAGCGAAGATGTATGAGCATCGTGTCCGCAAGCGTGCATAACTCCGGCATTTGATGAACCATAGACCCTTCCTTCCACCTCCTGGATGGGTAAAGCATCTATATCCGCGCGCAGTGCAATCACCTCATCTCCCTCCAAATCCCCCTTTAACAGCGCAACGATTCCCGTCGTCGCCATCGTCTCAAAAGGAATATCCAATTCCGCGAGCTGCGATTTTATATACGCGGAGGTATTATACTCCTCAAATGAAAGTTCGGGATGACGATGGAGATGTCTTCTGGTAACAATGATTTGCGCTAATAATTCCTCTGCTAATCCTTTTACTTGTTCCTTCGAAATAGACATATTTTACTTACATTAACGATATACGTAGACGTCTTCGGTAAAGACGAAAACGTTATCAAATTGAGATCTCAATATTCGCATCAAATTATTTGCCTCTGCGCGACTTTCGAAATCACCGACTTTCACACGATAATTGGGTTCATCGTAGTTGACGTAGGCATCATAATCTTTATATAAATTCCTGAATCGGCCCTGCTCAGCATATGCTTCACTACGGTTAGGTCCAGAAAAAATCTGTACTCTAAATCCGCGAACTTTAACCCGCTTCATCTTAGACTTGTCCACGGCAGTCATACGACCTATAGCGACTGTCTTTTTATCAAGAGAGGGATTAATACCTTCCTCCGATCTATACTCCTGCAGGATAGATATTAAAGAGTCCTTTAAGACCTCTACCTGTCCAGATTGTTGGGCTTTGGCCAACGTTGCAGATCCATAAACCAAGATAAATAGTATTAATCCCTTTTTATACATGTTGTATTTTTTTGTTAAACAAAGATTAACTGTTCTTTCCGTGGCAGTTTTTATACTTCATTCCTGAGCCACAAGGACAGTCATCATTTCTTCCAACGGTCACTTCTTTACGGATAGGCTGTGTTACCACCGCTTCTCTCGTATCATGTTGATCTTCATCACTTACACCTGTAGGAGACGTCAATTCAGCCTTAGACGCCACTACCCTTGCCGGTTGAGCTGGTACTGGACGAGCCTCGGAAACATCTTGAGCTTGTTGTCCAGGGATTTCTCCTTTGAACAAGAAACCAACAATCTCTTTGTTCATCGAAGCGAGCATCGATTTGAACAATGAATAGGCTTCCATTTTATAAATAATGATAGGATCCTTCTGTTCATAAACCGCGTTTTGAACAGATTGTTTCAAATCATCCATTTCCCGAAGGTGCTCTTTCCAAGCCTCATCAATCAAAGCCAATACAATTCCCTTTTCAAAAGATTTGAAAACCTCACGACCGTTGGTCTCAATTGCTTTCTTCAAGTTGGTAGAGACCTGTATACCGCGAATCCCGTCAGTAAAAGGGACAACGACATTTTCGATTACATTTCCACGTTCAGCAAATACACTTGACAACACCGGAAGCGTTTGCGCTCCGATTTGCAAAGCCTTTTCGTGATAGTGAGCGATTACTTGATCGAAAAGACGATCAGTCAACGTTGCAATATTATTTTGGGCAAATTCCTCTTTACTAATCTCTGGATCGATGGCAAACAAGCGAATTACTTCTATCTGGAATTCTTCATAAGTACCGCCCTCTTTTGCCTCACTAACGATATCTTCGACTACATCAAAAATTGTATTGTTCAAGTCTACATCCAAACGTTCACCAAACAGTGCATTTTTACGCTTTGTGTAGATTACTGTACGCTGAGAATTCATAACGTCGTCATATTCCAAAAGACGTTTACGAATACCAAAGTTATTCTCTTCCACTTTTCGCTGCGCTCGCTCAATAGATTTGGTCAACATGCTATGTTGCATCTCTTCACCCTCTTCAACCCCCATCTTCACCATGATGTTTGAAATTCGCTCCGAAGCAAATAACCGCATCAAGTTATCCTCCAAAGAAACGAAAAATTGAGAAGACCCTGGATCACCTTGACGACCCGCACGACCTCTCAACTGGCGGTCAACACGTCGTGATTCGTGGCGCTCAGTACCAATAATAGCAAGACCCCCTGCATTAATGACCTCTTCAGTCAACTTAATATCCGTACCACGACCTGCCATATTCGTCGCGATGGTAACCGTACCTGGCTTACCCGCCTCAGCAACGATATCGGCCTCCTTTTGGTGAAGCTTCGCATTCAATACATTATGCTTGATACCGCGCATCTTCAACATACGGCTTAGCAATTCCGAGATTTCTACAGATGTAGTACCCACCAATACCGGGCGCCCCGCTTCTGTCAATCGTTGTATCTCCATCGCTACAGCATTGTACTTCTCACGAGCTGTGCGGTAGATTAAGTCATTGCGGTCTTCTCGTTGGATTTGTCTGTTAGTAGGAATCTCGACCACATCCAGTTTATAGATTTCCCAAAGCTCTCCCGCTTCAGTAGAAGCAGTACCGGTCATACCAGACAACTTGTGGTACATACGGAAATAGTTCTGTAAAGTAATCGTCGCATACGTTTGAGTAGCATCTTCTACTTTTACATTCTCCTTCGCTTCAATCGCTTGATGCAACCCATCGGAGTAACGACGACCATCCATGATACGTCCTGTCTGCTCATCAACGATTTTTACCTTACCCTCGTCAACGATATATTGATCATCTATTTCAAAAAGCGTATAAGCCTTTAATAATTGATTAATGGAGTGGATACGTTCCGATTTAACGGCGTAGTCACGCAACATTTCTTCTTTTTTATTCACCTTCTCTTCGGCAGAAAGTTCGGATTTCTCGATTTCGGCAATTTCAGTCCCCACATCTGGAAGAATAAAGAAACTAGGATCCTCCCCAGAAGCAGTAATCAATTCAATCCCCTTATCCGTCAACTCTACTTGATTATTCTTTTCGTCGATTACAAAGAAAAGCTCTTTATCCACTTTAGGCATCTGGCGGTTTTGTTCCGCCATATAATAGTTTTCGGCCTTTTGCAAAACCTGTCTATTCGCCCCTTCGCTCAAGAATTTAATCAATGCCTTATTCTTAGGAAGACCTCTATAGGCCCTAAGCAAAGACATTCCCCCAGATTCTGGATCTGTACTGCCTGCATTAATGGCCTTCTTCGCATCATTAAGGACCGTATTGATATAGTTCTTTTGAGCATTTACCAAGCGTTCGATTCTTGGTTTCAATTGATAAAATTCGTGTTCGTCTCCTCTAGGGATTGGTCCAGATATAATCAATGGTGTCCGGGCATCATCAATCAATACCGAATCCACCTCATCAATCATGGCATAGTGCAACTTCCCTTGTACCAATGCATCCGGAGACTGTGTCATGTTGTCACGTAAATAGTCAAATCCGAATTCATTGTTCGTACCGTACACAATATCCGAAGCGTATGCTTTACGACGTTGCGGCGAGTTAGGCTGATGCTTATCTATACAGTCTACGCTAAGACCATGGAACTCAAACAATGGTCCGTTCCATTCAGAGTCACGTCGAGCTAGATAATCATTCACCGTTACGATATGTACACCTTGGCCCGAAAGTGCATTCAAATAAGTAGGCAATGTCCCAACGAGCGTCTTACCCTCACCCGTAGACATTTCAGCAATCTTACCTTCATGTAACACGATACCACCAATCAGCTGTACATCGTAGTGAACCATGTTCCACTTTACCTCCGTACCCGCAGCGATCCAAGTATTGCTCCAAAAGGCCTTATCGCCATCTATTGTGACATTCGGTTTGCGAGATGCCAATTCACGGTCAAAATCTGAAGCAGTCACTTCTATTTTACTGTTCTCTGTAAAACGTCTTGCCGTATCCTTAACCACGGCAAATGCCTCCGGCAATATCTCTAACAATATTTCCTCTAATTTCTTATCCCGATCTTTCTTTAGCTTATCTATCTTGTCATAGATTTCCGTCTTTTTCATCATATCGACCTCATCCGCATCAGCTTCTGCTTTCAGCTCTGTGATGTCTTTGTCGATATCTGCCAAGTATTCTTTGATTCGGTTTTTGAAGTCTGTAGTTTTAGAACGCAGCTCATCATTGGTTATGCCGGATAACAGCTCGTATTCAGCTTTAATTTTGGTAACAAGAGGTTGTATCACTTTGATATCCCTTTCAGATTTACTACCAAATAATTTACTTAAAAATTTTAACATAATTCTTTTTCTATCTCGATTTATAGCATTGTTCAATAATGGCTCCAAAACTATTTTGCAGACAATTTGACACTAATCGGGCAAATTTAGTCAATACATATGATTTAAGAATACAATAACATATCTTTTTTATCCTTTTTAGGAAAGAAAAAGCTTTTTATTCGTATCCGGGATTAGCTTTAAAGCCAAAGCGTTATCAAACAGATAAGCGATTGCCTTTCTCCCCTCAACACCCAAATCCCTCGAATACGCATTTACATATAGCTCGATATGCTTGTACATAACCGCTTCACTCATTTCCTGTGCATGTTTACGGATGAAATCAAGGCCCGATTTGGGATGTTCAAACGCAAACTCCACACTTTTTTTCAATACCCGATTGATGCGTTGCTTGATTTCCTTGTCCAAAGAACGCCTCACGACTATGCCTCCCAAAGGAATTGGGAAGCCTGTCGTCCGCTCCCAATAATCCCCAAGGTCTACTATTTTGAAAAGCCCTTTATCTTCATATGTAAATCGATTCTCATGAATGATTAGTCCCGCATCCAACAGGCCATCCAACACGGCCTGCTCAATTTCGGAAAATATCACTTCCTCTTTTTGCTGCATTTGTGGAAATGCCAAGCTCAGTAAAAAATTTGCTGTAGTATAGGTCCCTGGAATCCCCACCCGAAGTCCTGTCAAATCCTCTCCCAAGGGAATTCCCGCTGTCAAATGGTGACCTAGTTTTTCAGCCAAACTTTTATTCTTGGTAATCAATAGTGGTCCCACCCCAAATCCGAGCGCGCTTCCTGCATCTAGAAGCTCATAATCCTCAACAGCATAAGCAAAAGCATGATAGCTCAATTTGGTAATATCAAGCTCCCGCAGAAATGCCTTTTGATTGAGCGTCTCCACGTCTTGATATTCCACCTCAAACTCCAAACCCTCAGTATCTATTTTTTGGTGGATAAGTGCATCAAAAATAAATGTATCATTAGGGCAAGGAGAAAATCCCAGTGTCAGTTTCATTATCCTAATATTTTAAGTGTATACACCAATGCCAGTATTCCGATAAAAGTTGTCAGCATTATTCCTTTAGCCGTCCGTTCACCATCATTCCGATAGAAATAGCGCAACAACAATAAGTTCCCAAGACCTGCTACAAGGTAGATGGCCGCAGGCTTACCAGGAGCAACGACTTGCTGCAGCTCCGTATATGTTGTCAAGAGATATGACACCACCGGAAAAAGTAATCCGATAGCCATGCCTAATACAAAATTATTCCCTTTCATCATTTCCCTAAACGTCAAAACTCCATGAATTTAGCTCTGGAATAGCATGGTGCGCCGTCATGTCATATTGTGTAGGTACAACTGATACATAGCCATGATTCAAGGCATATGCATCGGTATCCTCTCCGCGGTCCTCCAGTTGAAATTTACCGGTTAACCAAAAGTAATCGCGATTATGCGGGTCCACACGCTCGTCAAACTCCTCTACCCATCGCGCCGCAGCCTGCCTACAAATCTTTATCCCTTTTATATCCTCTACATTCGGAAAATTGACATTCAAAAGCGTGTTTTTTGGAAGGCCATTGTTCAACACTTGTTGGGTAATCGCCGAAATGTACGATCTACACGGTTCAAAATTTGCATCATATGTAAAATCATCCAATGAAAAACCAACTGAAGGGATTCCTTCAATAGCACCCTCAACGGCAGCAGACATGGTTCCCGAATACAGCACGTTAATAGAATTGTTCAGCCCGTGGTTGATTCCCGACACACAAATATCTGGTTTCTTTCCTTTAAAAATCTTATTTACGGCCAGCTTCACACAATCTACCGGAGTTCCGGAGCACTTATACATCTCCACGCCTTCATAGATATGAACCCTATCCAAACGCAATGGCCGTCCTATCGTAATCGCATGTCCCATCCCCGACTGGGGGCTATCTGGTGCGACTACCACCACATGTCCCAATTCCTGCATTTCTTCAATCAGCACTTTTATTCCAGGAGCCGTTATGCCATCATCATTAACCACTAATATGGTCGGTTTCTTTTTTGCCATGTTGCTAATTTAAAAAGAAAAATATAAAGCTGTGCCTTCTTAACAAATGCATAGCTATCTTATTACAATTTATTAAAACAACCGCATCGCTCCTTCGTTATCCGCCGGCTATTATATGTGTCAAAACCTTTGAAAACCTTTTCGTAGATTCTTCCGCTATCCATTATCAAAATGAGCTAACTTAGGGATTTGTTCTACATTATTTACACGTAATATCTATAAATCGTATGAAACCCACTTTTGAATCAAAATATGCCATCAGTCCGCAAGAAAGTAAAACGCTTGACACGACAGGCTTAAGGAATAACTTTTTGATCGAAAATCTATTCAAAGCAGATCAGGTACATTTTGTCTATACCCATTATGATCGCTATATGGCCGGAGGGGCTATGCCAATTACCCAAAAAGTGTCTCTTGATACCATTCCTGAACTCTTAAAGGAAGAATATTTCTTGAATAGAAGAGAGCTTGGGATCATCAATGTCGGGGGGAAAGGTGCCGTGGAAGTTGACGGCGTCATTTTTGAGCTCGCGTATAAAGAAGCACTATATGTTGGTAAAGGTAATAAAGAGATTATCTTCAGTAGCCTTGACCCCGCCAATCCTGCAAAGTTCTATTTAAACTCCACTCCTGCCCACCGAACATTTCCAACAAAAAAAGTAAGCAAAGATAATGCTATAAAAAAAGAGCTCGGAGCTTTAGAAACAGCCAATCACCGCATCATCAACCAAATGTTATTGAATACCGTTTTAGAAACATGTCAATTGCAAATGGGAATGACCGAGCTAAAACCAGGCTCTGTCTGGAATACCATGCCCGCCCATACACATGACCGAAGAATGGAAGTATACTTCTACTTTGAAGTCCCTGTTGAACAATCGGTATGCCACTTCATGGGACAACCCGAAGAGACTAGACACATTTGGATGCAAAATGAACAAGCAGTCATATCACCGCCATGGTCTATACATTCAGGAGCTGGCACCAGCAATTATACCTTTATATGGGGCATGGCTGGAGAAAATCTAGATTACGATGATATGGATAAAGTGGCTATTAACGACTTAAAGTAATATGCATGTATCTTATAGAGGTCAATCCTACAATATCTGTACCCAAGACATTGCCCTTATATCAGATGTATCGAAAATCTATAATATCTAAGCATGAAAAACTATCTTGCAACATTATTCCTGGCCCTGTCTCTTGCCTCTGCTACACATGCGCAGCATAAGATTGTCATCAAAAATAAGAGCCCACACGCGCGAAAGGAGATTGTCAGTATTCCATATAGTTCCTTTAGCAAATACTTTAAGGTAGATTCTGTATTTACTATCGTGAACGAAACCGATGGCTCACAGATCGTTCACCAGTTGGAAAGATTAGGACAAGCCACTCCAAAAAACATACTATTACAAGTTTCCGTTCCCAGTAATGGACAGGTGTCACTATCCGTCAAACCACAGAAAGCTCCGTCATTCAAAAACAACACATATGCGCGCTACGTTCCTGAACGCAAAGATGATTTTGCCTGGGAAAACGATGTCGTTGCATTCCGTGCATATGGAAAAGCCTTAGAGGGAAGTAGCGAAGATGCCCAAGGTTTTGATTTTTGGGCCAAACGTACAACAGATCTTATCATCGACGAGTGGTACAAGACAGGAGACTATCATGCCGATCACGGTAAGGGTCTTGATTATTACGCTGTGGGGCAGACTTTGGGCGTCGGGGATATTGCTCTTTTTCTTAATCAAAAAATCCAATACACCAAGCATTACCGCCAATTCCAAGTTTTAGATAATGGTCCTCTTCGCTCGACCTTCAAGCTCATTTTCGAGCCCCAGGTAATCGCTGGACAAAACATCTCCTTATCCAAAACCATATCGCTAGACGCAGGCAATCAACACAACAAAATCCAAGTTGATCTCGTCAATACCGACAATTCTACAACCCCTATCGTTATCGGAATTGCTAGACGTGCTGAACAGCAACCAGCCTTTCTTTTTGCCGACAATAGCCTATCTTATTGGGAGCCAACTCTTGAAGACAAAGGCACCACAGGTACAGCCATTTTATTAGGAAAAAAGACGGCAACTAAGCTTGACACTTCTGTACCAACGCAGTTCCTATTGCATGCCACAATCAAAAACAAAATCCCTTTTATTTATTACACAGCAGCGGCTTGGGATCGCGCAGGACAAATCACCACTGCGCAGAACTGGTTTGAGTTTATTAAAGTACTCAACCAAAATATTCAAAACCCATTGGTCGTGTCTTTGAAATAGAATAACAACCTAACGTAAACTTATTTTTAATACCATATAAAATGTCCATCAATACATTATTTGATCTAACAGGCAAGACAGCACTCGTTACGGGTTGCAAAAGAGGGATTGGCAAAGCCATCGCTGAAGCTTTGGCTCTAGCAGGAGCAGACATTATAGGTGTATCTGCTTCTTTGGAATTACAAGACTCTGCCGTTGAAAAGTCTGTCCGAGCTATTGGAAAATCATTCAAAGCATATCAAGCCGATTTTTCAGACAGAAAAAATCTATATGCTTTCATAGAAAAAGTAAAGTCCGAAAACCCCAGCATAGATATCCTCTTCAATAATGCCGGAAATATCCTTCGAGCACCTGCGGCAGAATATCCCGATGAATATTGGGACCAAATTATCGAAATCAATCAAAATGCACAATTTGTCTTAACCCGCGAACTCGGAAAAGAAATGATTGCCAGAGGCTCGGGAAAAATCATTTTTACTGCATCTCTCCTGACATTCCAAGGAGGCATCAATGTTCCTGGATATGCTGCATCCAAAGGAGCAATAGGTTCATTGGTAAAAGCTTTTGCCAATGAATGGGCGTCAAAGGGTATTAATGTTAATGCCATTGCTCCCGGCTACATTGCCACAGACAATACAGAAGCATTAAGAGATGATCCTTCTCGGTCCAAGTCTATTCTCGATCGTATTCCCGCTGGGAGATGGGGCCAACCAGAAGACTTTATGGGTCCCGCCGTATTCTTAGCCTCTAAAGCTTCTGACTACGTTCACGGCACAATCATGACCGTTGATGGTGGATGGATGGGGAGGTAGATGTTTTACAACATCTCCCTCTCTACCTGTGAAATCTTAGTTATCATAAAGCGTTTAACATCCGCTTTTTGAACTTCATCCAATACATCGACTAGATTTTTAGTAACCGATTCATCCGAAGGCTTAATCAAGACAATCATCTCCTGCCCATTTGTACTTTTAGATATAGTCGTTTTTGAGTTCATTAACAGCTCTCTAAGACCGAATTTTCCAAATGACACTTTTCTTGGTGTTTCTTTTGGGTCTGACTCAGCTCCTTTGTAATACGTTATTTCGTTGTTCCCTCCCAATAATAGGTTGATTGTACGGTCCTCACTTAATAAAATCGGTTTCGAAATAGGACTGGTCTTATCTGGCATAGCGACCGCCAGACTATTCGGGGTATTCAACGAAGTCGTCAGCATGAAAAATGTAATAAGTAAAAAAGCCAAGTCTACCATTGCGGTTAAATCCACCTTAGGCGTTCCGTTATTACGAATACCTCTACGTCCTTTTTTCCCTGTTTGCTTCTGTGCATTGTTTAGCTCTGCCATGATGTCGTAATTTAATGGTTATAAAAGGGGTTATTTATATTATGGATGTCCGTTACCCCCTTTTTCCATAAATAATCATCTCAAAAAAAGAAGCCCTTATTACTTCAAATAAAAGTAATAAGGGCTTCCTTTTTTCCTCAATCAACTGGAAAATGTAGACCGGCTTTATTTTCTAATTATGACGAGTAAAGGCCCTTCTTATCTATAAATTCAATGACCTTATCAGGGATAAAGAATTGTATATTTTTTCCCTCTTTTATCGATTTGCGAATGAAAGTTGAAGAGATTTCCATTTGAGGTGTGTCTGTTCTTGTGATTGCAGGGTGCTCGCTTAATGCTCCACCAGTATATCCAGGCCTTGGATATACATAAATATGATAATCGCGAAGGATGATATCAATATTCTTCCATTTCTCCAACGTTTCCAAATTATCCTCCCCCATAATCAAATGAAACTGCTTATCAATATGTTTAGCAGAAAGATGCGTCAACGTATCAATCGTATAAGAAGGAATGGGAAGATTGAATTCTATATTACTGGCTCTCAGCCCCTCTGTTTGCTCAACAGCAAGATTTACCATCTCCAGCCGATCATATGGGTCAGCAAGCGTACTTTTCTTCTTAAAGGGATTTTGCGGAGATACCACAAACCATACTTCATCCAATTCCGTATAATTGGCCATATAATTTGCAATGATCAAATGCCCTACATGGATAGGATTAAAAGATCCAAAGAAAAGACCAACCTGCTTCATATCAGCTGTATCCTATTTTATGAAATCCAACAAAAGGCGATCAGCATCAGCGCAGGCTGTTTGCAAATCATGATTCTTCAATATCACGTCAAATCGATTTGCAAAAGACAGCTCGTGCTCAGCCTTCGCAAACCGTTCACTCAATTTGTCCTCACTATCTGTTCCTCTTCCTCGTAATCGTTCTTTTAGAACTTCAAATGAAGGTGGCTGTACAAAAATCGACAATGACTGCTCCGGAAACTTAGATTTAAGTCTTAAGCCTCCCACCACATCAATATCGAAAATAACGTGTTTTCCTTTACTCCATATCCGTTCAACCTCAGCCTTAAGCGTTCCATAATACGTTCCAGAATACACTTCTTCAAATTCTATAAATTCCTGCTTTGCTATCTTATGCAAAAATTCTTCTTTAGATATGAAATAGTAATCCTTTCCATCAATTTCCTCCCCACGAGGTTCACGCGTACTCGCCGAGATAGAAAACTCAATCTTATCCGAGAATTTCTCTAGTAAATGTCTTACAATGGTTGTTTTTCCTGCGCCTGATGGTGCTGAAAAAATAATCAACTTTCCTTCCATAAAGGTTACAAAACGTTAAGC
Organism: Sphingobacteriaceae bacterium DW12; assembly: GCA_000783305.1. Taxonomy (GTDB): domain Bacteria; phylum Bacteroidota; class Bacteroidia; order Sphingobacteriales; family Sphingobacteriaceae; genus Sphingobacterium. The sequence continues at coordinate 717,394 of JROE01000004.1, forward strand.
AATTGTTCTTTTATTTTCTCTAATTCTTCTTTCATGCGAACGACGATTTGTTGTATCTCCGCATTATTGGCCTTCGATCCCAAAGTATTAATCTCTCTCCCCATTTCTTGAGAAATAAAACCTAGTTTCTTTCCGTTTGAATCAGGCGCATTAAGAGCCTCCAAAAAGTAATTGCAATGACTGCGCAGCCTTACTTTCTCTTCGGTAATATCCAATTTATCAATGTAATAAATCAATTCCTGCTCAAAACGATTTTTATCGATATTTTCCTTTCCCACAGACTCCTCCATATATTGACTGATCCGTTCTCGAATAAGTGGAATTCTAGAGGTCTCCATAGATTCCACCTCCGTCATATGCACCAATATGAATTGTACTCGTTTCTCCAAATCCATACGCAAAACCTCACCTTCTTTTTCCCGAAAAACATTGAATTGTTTGATGGCATCATAGAAAGCTGCTAGCAAGACCTTACCTTCTTCTTCATCTACAGTATCGTCATTGTTGGTAACGACCTCTGGCATGCCCAAAGCCATCTCAAAAAGCGACACTTGCTTATCTCCCAATTCGAAAGCAATCTGTTGAAGTTGTGTATAATACTTTTTAAGAAGAGAAGCGTTGATATTAGACGCCTTTGCCGTTTGGTCGGCATACTCCACATTCACCATAAGGTTTACTTTACCTCTCTCAATGAGCTTGCCACACTCTGCACGCAAAGTCAACTCTCTATCGGATACGGCCTTAGGAAGACGGATACCTAACTCCAGAAATTTTGAGTTTAAGGATTTTATTTCGACACTATATTTGACTCTTTCGTTGTCTCGAGTGCCCAATCCATACCCAGTCATTGATTTTATCATATGCAAAGGTATGAAAAGTAAAAAGAGAAAAGTAAAAAGAGAAAAGAAAAATCCCTTCTTTACTCTTTTAACCTCAGTTTCTCTGTTATATTTTACCAATCATGCTTGGCAATAATCACGCACATATATGTCTTATACTTTGCTCCATTCGGAATACGCACGTAACCAATCCCTATGTCTTGTAGTGATCCATTCCATTTGTCCATCCCCAATAAGTGCTTACGATGCATAAATCCCGGTGAACCCTTCCCTATAATAAAAGCCCGTATTCCCTCCTCTGCTGTCGGATGGTTAGCCGCGATAGATTCAAAATTATTAGCTTTTCGATTTTTCAACCAATCGGCATTTAGGATGTACCCTTCTTCTGCTATTTGTATATTGACACCAACCCCATCTGGGGTTACGTGATCAAAATAATTTCTTTCCGCCATATCCCGAGCCCGTTTTTCGGCGACACGAGCCAGTATCGGATTCCATACCAATTCACGACGGGTAACAGGTCCTATATCTGCAATATGCAGCTCCTTTTTATACTTCTCTGGGTGCATACGTATCTTATTGAGCAATTCAAATGCGTCTTTGGCCTCACCCCTTTCTAAGGAAATCTGTTGAGCTTGGACAATAAATGTTAGCAGTGATATCACCGTCGTCAATATATACTTCATAAAATCAGTTTAGAGAAGGACGGTTAATCCCGTTGAAGGTTTAATCAACACACCATTTTTAATTATATGCCATTTTACCCTTGAAAAATAAGGGTACTACTTTCTAGAAAGCAAGTAGCAGAATAGATTTTGCGAATGGCTAAAATTTCTATGATTACCCAGGAAAGACTTGGTCCATCCATACGTTATTAGATAGAAACCAAATACATAACAAAAGGAAGCCTTAAGCTTCCTTTTGCTTTAATTTTTCCTTTACTACTTCAAAAATAATCGGCAGGACCGAAATAACTATAATCAGTAAAACTACCTTAGAAAAGTTATCGCGTATAATAGGAATATTTCCTAAAAAATATCCAGCCAACGTAATGCCGACAACCCACAAGATTGCCCCGACAACATTATAAGTGATAAAGGTCCCATAATGCATTCTACCGATACCACCAACAAAGGGTGCTAAGGTTCGAACTATAGGTACGAATCGAGCAATCACAATGGTCTTGCTTCCGTACTTCTCATAAAAAGCATGCGTCTTCTCGATTTGTTCCTGCTTGACCAATTGTCGGCCGAACAATTTTATACGGGTCACCTGCATTCCAAATCGCCTACCAATAGAATAATTAAGCGAATCTCCTAAAATCGCGGCAATCAGTAAGATAAAAATCAAAACCCATACATTCAAATCATTAGGTTGCGCCGCTAACATGCCTGCTGCAAATAATAAAGAATCTCCAGGTAAAAAAGGCATGACCACTACACCTGTTTCAATAAAAATTATTAAAAACAGAATGAGATAAGTCCAGGTCTGATAATCATTAACAATTTCTATCAGATGCTTATCGATATGTAGAACAAAGTCTATTAATGCTGCTATTACTTCCAAAACCTTAACCTGCGCTATTTAACATTACCGGCATGACCAACATCAAGATATCTTCGTTATCATCTTTGACTGCGGGAATCAATAACCCAGCTCTATTCGGCGTACTCATTTCAATAATAACTTCTTCGCTGCTCAAGTTGTTCAACATCTCGACTAAGAATTTGGCGTTAAAGCCAATTTCCATGTCTTCTCCTTCAAATTGACAACTCAAGCGCTCATGAGCTTCATTAGAAAAGTCCAAATCTTCAGCAGAAATATGCAGTTCGCTTCCTGATATCCGGAGGCGAACTTGATGTGTCGTTTTATTTGCGAAAATAACAACGCGGCGTAGCGTATTCAAAAACAACGACCGTTCCACTGTCAATTTATTAGGATTGACCTGTGGAATCACCGCCTCATAGTCCGGATATCGTTCATCAATCAATCGGCAAATCAAAAAGATATTGCCAAATTGAAAAAAAGCATTTGTATTGTTGTATTCTATTGTGACGCTAATATCATCAGAAGGCAAGGATGACTTTAGCAACGAAAGTGCCTTTTTAGGCAATATTAATGACGCTGGCTTTTCCGTTTTGATGTCAGTACGACGATAACGCACCAATTTATGGGCATCTGTCGATACAAAGGTCGTAGATTGTTCCGCCAATTGCACTAACACTCCAGACATGGCTGGTCTTAACTCGTCATTACTTACGGCAAAGATTGTCTTATTGATTGCTTCTGCAAGCACGGGAGCGGGAATGTTTACAGTAGATGTATTATCTACTGTCGGTATCTTAGGAAAATCATCAGCATTCTCACCGCTCAATTTATACTTACCATCACCCGCGCTAATCTCGATAGCCAGCGTTTTTGTATCAACTGAGAAAGCCACAGGTTGATCGGGTAAAGTCTTCAATGTCTCGATTAAAATTTTCGAAGGCATGGCTACTCTTCCTTCTTCTTTTGATTCTATCTGTAGAGAAGTAACCATACTGGTCTGCAAATCTGTAGCCGAAATAGTCAACGTATTTTCTTTGATTTCAAACAAAAAATTTTCCAAAATAGGCAGAACAGTACTGCTACTTGAAGCCCCGCTGATGGCTTGCAATTGTTTTAATAGAATTGACGTAGATACTATAAATCTCATTTCCTAATATACTTATTTTTATATGCAATAATACAGAAAAGAATCAACATATTTCGTATCCGCAAGATCAAAAAGACGAATATCCACCCACATTAATTTAGGAAATGCCCAATCTAAAATAGATCTGCAAATAATATTTTGTTACATTTGTATATTAGCATTGATTTATGCAGTTTAGAGATATAATTGGCCATCAGGAAATTAAAGAACATCTTGTCCGTACAATACATGAAAACAGGGTAAGTCATGCCCAATTGTTCTTAGGACCAGAGAGTTCCGGAAGCTTGGCGCTTGCTCTTGCGTATGCTCAATATATCAATTGCGAATCTAAACTAAATGATGACAGTTGTGGGATCTGCAATTCCTGCAGGAAGTATTCCAAAATCATTCATCCCGATTTACATTTCTCCTTTCCTTTTTTTGCGAAAGGAAAAGAAGAAACCTCATCTACTTATATAGAAGATTGGAGAAAAGCTTTTCTTCACAATCCATATTTAAATTTAGAATATTGGAGAAATCAATTAGAAGCAAATAACAAACAGGCAAATATCAACATAGCTGAGGCCCATGACATTATCAAAAAGCTGAGCCTTAAAGCATTTGAAGCAGAATATAAAGTTTTAATTATGTGGTTACCTGAGTATTTAGATACCCAGGGCAATGCATTGTTAAAACTCATAGAGGAACCTCCTGAAAAAACACTTTTTTTACTAGTCTGTGAAAATCAAGATCGCATACTCAATACGATCATTTCCCGTACGCAACTCGTAAAAATAAATAAATTAAGTCATCAACATATACAGGAATATCTGGTAAACGAAAAACAGATAGCGGTAAATACAGCGAGTGAAATTGCTTTTATTGCCGACGGTAATCTGCAACACGCTTTGGATCTATTAAAGGAAACTAACGATCATTTTGATCTTTTGGTTCGCTGGTTAAGGTTTATTGTCAGTGATGCAGGCTTACATCTCATTTCGCTATGTGATGATGAAATATCCAAATTAGGACGAGAAAACCAAAAAAGCTATTTAATGTACGCCATCAATATGATGCGTCAGATTATTCTAACTAAAGAAAATCTTCATAGCTTGGTTCACCTTCCCGAGAAAGAATTAGAATTTGTAAACAGATTTGCGCCCCTGTTTGACATTAGACAAATTGAAGAAGCCATCAGCCAATTCGAAAAATGTCATTATTATGTCGAACGAAATGCAAATCCTAAAATATTATTTTTAGATTTATCTTTGCAATTAGTTTTATTATTTAAATATCAAACGTTCCCAACAGGGACTCAATATATATAAACAAATATGGGATGTAGCAGCTGCTCATCCGGTGGTGGATGTGGAAGTAGTACTACAGAAGTAGGTGCTATTCCTTCAGGATGTCAAAACAATGGCTCCTGTATGACCAGTGGATGTAATAAATTAGACGTATATGACTGGTTATCCAATATGGATATGCCATCAAATTATAAAGCTTTCGACATTGTCGAAATCAGATTCAAAGGATCTAGAAAGGACTTTTATATCAATACAGACAATCTCTATCTTGAAATGGGAGAAATGGTCGTTGTAGAGCCTGCAACAGGAGGATACGATATTGGTCATGTCTCACTAACGGGCGAATTAGTTCGCCTTCAATTGAAAAAGAACAATGTATCGATAGACACTGTTTCCAAGAAAATCTACAGAAAGGCCAACGAAGCTGATATAAAGAAATTTGAGGCTGCAAAAGACCTCGAATGGGAGACCATGCACAAAGCACGAAAACTGGCTTTAGATTTGGGACTTTCCATGAAGATTTCGGATGTAGATTATCAAGGAGACAAGACCAAGGCCACTTTTTACTACACAGCGGAGGGTCGTGTAGACTTTCGCGAACTCATCAAAAAGATGGCCGAGTCCTTCCGAATCCGAATCGAAATGAGGCAAATCGGTATGCGTCAAGAAGCAAGCAGACTCGGCGGGATTGGGTCCTGTGGTCGTGAATTGTGCTGCTCGACATGGCTTACAGACTTTAAAACGGTATCCACATCTGCGGCCCGTTATCAGAATCTCTCTTTAAATACCCTCAAGCTTGCAGGTCAATGTGGTAAACTCAAATGCTGTCTTAATTATGAATTAGACAGTTATATGGATGCGCTAAAAGATATTCCCAATCACGTAGATAGAATTGAGACTCAAATAGGTACTGCATATCTCCAAAAGACAGACATTTTCAAAAAGGTGATGTGGTACTCGTATCCTAAAGCCGAAAATTGGATTCCACTACCCGTTGATAAAGTCAAAGAGTTTATAGAAATGAACAAGGAAGGCAAAAAACCAGAAGAACTGGTCAGTCCAATTGTTACGGAAGAGGTGGAAAAACCAATTGTATACGATTATGAAAATGTAGTCGGTCAAGATAGTTTGACCCGTCTGGATGAACGCAATCGTAAAAAGAAAACCAAAAACAAAAATAAAACCAAAGCAAAACAGACAACAGAAAAGTCTGAACAGGCTATACATAATAAAAAGGCAAGCGAAAAGCAAGAAGGCAGAACACAACAGACAAAGCCTCCACAGCCTAAAAAAGAAAATAAATCAAATCCACCAGCTGCTGAAAAAGTGGAAGGAAGTGAAGGAACGGAAAAACCGAAACGTAAATTTAACAATAGAAATAGAAGTAGAAATAGAAACAACAACGGTAGTAATAACAAAGGTGGACCATCTGCGGAGTAGCTCGCTTATATTATGAGAATATTTTTTTGTATCGCTTTTTTTTGGAATGTACTATTTCTGTCGGCATGCGACCCGAATACTGTTACAGATCAAAATATATTGATTACGGACAAGACGTGGCCATATCATATCGTACCAAAAATAAAAGTGCATATTATGGACAAAAATTCAACCTACGATGTATTCTTGAATCTAAGACACAATGGGGATTACAAGTATTCCAATATTTTTGTTCGTATACATGAAATAAATCCCCAAGGGGATATCAAAAAGGAAAGACGAGAGCTGAAATTAGCAGAAAAAGACGGCAAATGGACAGGAAGTAGTGCAGGAAGCCTATATGCACATCAAGCGCTTTTACATGAAAACTACCATTTTCCGGATACCGGAGTTTATATCTTTGGAATAGAACAAAATATGCGTGAAAATCCACTCATGAACGTAAATGATGTCGGTATCAAAGTTGTCAAAAGATAGTTATGGATAAATTTAAACAATACTTGTTACATCCCAATTTTAGCTATATATACCTTTTTTTAGTCGTCATATGTGCTGCTTCTTTCTTTACAATGGATGATGAACATCCATTTAAAAAGTATATTTTTCCGATTGTCATTATCCTCTTTATTATACAGCGTTATCGCAGATACTTAATACAGCGGTCCCAAAAGTAATTGGTTATGATTTGGTTAAGGTGGTTACTTTTTCCTTTTACAATCCTGTACATGATTATCATATGGACACGAAATCGTCTTTATGATCATCATATATTGAAAAGCAAATCTTTTGACTTTCCTACTATAGTCATTGGCAATCTAGCTATCGGAGGAACTGGAAAAAGCCCAATGACCGAATTTCTAATACGCCTACTAAAAGACAAACACACATTTGCTACCTTAAGCAGAGGGTATGGTCGCAAGACCAAAGGCTTCAGATATGTTAGCGAAAGTTCCTCAGCGGAAGAAGTCGGCGATGAACCTCTTCAATTCAAAAGAAAATTTCCAACGGTAACGGTATCTGTATCCGAAGATAGGTGTTTCGGCGTTGAACAACTAAAAGCTACACATGATATTATCTTACTCGATGATGCATTTCAACATCGAAAACTTCAACCCAGTTTTTCCATCCTCTTATTTGATTACCGATCTATAGACAAACTTCCACTATTACTACCAACAGGCAATTATCGAGATATGATGATGGAAAGTCATAGAGCTGATGTACTAATTGTGACCAAGAGTCCAGCTGAAATACCTCCAGACGAGCGATATAATATAGAAAAGAGACTAAGAAAGCATAATCAGACTGCTCCTATATATTTTACTCATATCCAGTACAATAAATGTATAGATGTAAAAGGACGGCTATTTACGGGAGATTTAAGCGATACAGATGTATTGCTCATCACCGGAATAGCCAATCCTGCTCCACTCATCCAATATTTGTCTCCTCTCGTCAATAGGCTCGTACATATGCCTTTTGCCGATCACCACACATTCTCATCCCTAGATATTCAAAAAATAGAAGAGATGTACAAAGGTATTACCAATACAAAAAAAATATTCCTCACAACCGAAAAAGATTTTCAACGACTGGATTATACCCCCTTACACCAGTACCCATTCTATTATATACCAATTGAAATTGGATTTGAAGAAGGATGTCAGCATATCCTCGAGACGAGGATTTTCGACCATATCAACGAATATATCCCGTCAAAATAATATCTTTCCTCTTCCGCTACTCCACCCCACTTTATATTTAACATTTTTTTGCAACTTATATGTTACATTTTAAATAGCTGATATTCAATTTTTTATAAAAAACAAGCGTGTTAAGTAATGTTAAAAAGTAACAAATATGATACAATCAGATACTAAAACATAACAAACCACTGTTATTAATGTAACGAATTCAATAATGAGTTTTAAACGCATAAAAATTTAAAAAGATGAAAAAATTAGTTTTAACAGGTATCGGATTTTTCTTAGCATTAGGATTAACATTTGCACAAACGCAACAGGCCCAATCACCAGAAGATAATGCAAAACAAGTTGTTACTGTATTAACCCAACAACTTACACTTACTGAGGAACAACAACCAACTGTATACAACGCTACATTAGAATATGCCAAAGCAGAGCAAGCATTATTTGCTGATGCAAGTGTATCAAAAGAAGTAAAAGCTGAACAAGTGGCTAAATTGCAAGCACAGACAGACGCTAAAATAGTTGAAGTATTGACAGATGAGCAAAAACCTTTATTTGAAAAAATTGTCAAAGAGAGAGCTCCAAAAGAAATACCAGAAGTAGCTCCAGTTGAAGAGCAAACACCTACTACCCCAATAGAGCCCGTTCAACCAGTTGAACAGACTGAACCACAACAGTAATGGATAATAATGCAATAATAGGTTTCATAAATTAGCAATTAGGGGTCTTGTTAAGTAACAAGGCCTCTTTTTTGCTATCCTACAAAACAAAAAAAGGTGGACTGTAAATCAGTCCACCTTTTTTTGTTTTGTACCTGCTTAGGATGCCTTCAGCTTCTTCAAGATATCTTGTACGTAGGTCTTGAACTTCTTATCTGTCTCTATCAGATCTTCAACAGTCTGACAAGCATAGATTACGGTAGAGTGGTCACGCCCCCCAAAGAAATTACCGATGGACTTTAAGGATGACTTTGTATGATTCTTAGCCAAGTACATTGAAATTTGACGAGCTTGTACAATCTCGCGTTTTCGTACTTTAGATTTAACCATCTCCACTGGTACTTCAAAATACTCACACACTAATTTTTGAATATACTCCATCGATATCTCTTTGCTGGTATTCTTCACAAAGTTCTTCAACATGGACTTCGCCAGATTGAGATCGATTTCCTTTTTATTCAAAGTAGACTGAGCAAGTAGAGAAACCATGGCACCTTCCAGTTCACGCACACTGTTATCAATCTGATGAGCGACATACTCTACTACATTCTCTGGTAACTCAATACCATCTGAGTACATTTTTTTCTTAAGAATAGCCATTCTAGTTTCCAAATCTGGAACTTGGATATCAGCTGATAATCCCCATTTAAAACGACTCAATAAACGCTCCTCCAGTCCAGCTAAATCCTTCGGTGCTTTGTCCGAGGTTAGGATTACCTGTTTGCCAGATTGGTGAAGGTGATTGAAAATGTGAAAGAAAATATCCTGTGTCTTTTCCTTGCCCGCAAAATTATGAACATCATCCATAATAATAACATCCATAGCCTGATAGAAATTTACGAAATCATTAATCGTATTATTCTTAAGGGAATCTACAAACTGTTGACAAAATTTTTCACAAGACACATAGATAACCAACTTATCTGGAAGGTTACGTTTTATCTCATTGCCGATTGCTTGAGCGAGATGGGTCTTACCTAACCCTACATCACCATAAAGCATAAGCGGATTAAACGAAGTACCTCCGGGTTTATTTGCGACAGCATACCCTGCAGATCTCGCTAACCGATTACATTCACCTTCAATGAAATTGTCAAAAGTGTAGTGTTGATTAAGTTGAGGATCGACTTGCAGTTTCTTTAATCCAGGAATAACAAAAGGATTTTTGATATTCTTATTCAAATTCACTGGAACCGGTATCGATTGACGTTTCCCTTCAGCTCCGTTTCCATTAGAGGGAATATTGGTAGTATATGGATTATTGCTGGATGATTTCTCGACAACAATATTATACTCCAACCTTCCCTGCTCTCCTAAAAACTTTTTAACGGTTTTACGGAGAATGCCTACATAATGCTCTTCAAGCCACTCATAAAAAAATAAGCTCGGCACCTGAATAGTTAAAACGTTCTCTTCAAGCTTCAGCGCTTTCACCGGTTCAAACCACGTCTTGAAACTTTGCGCAGGTATATTGTCTTTGATAATCTGAAGACAACTATTCCAAACACTTGCATACGTTTTTTCCATTCTAAAATTGTTAATAACTTGATTTACAATATGTGACCAAAAAATTGTTCATAACTTTCTCTTAAAACGAAGATGGTGAAAAAAAATCAGCTAAAAAATTAAAAAGTAAAAAAACACATAACAAATTAATTATCAAAATATTACAAGTGTTTTTAATGTATTTTTACTAAATTTTAACAGCAAAATTTAAGTTTTCAACACGACATAAACTGATTAGCTTACTTACCCCAATTTACTATTTTTTTTGAAACAACAAGAAAAAATGTGGAAAACTACAGCTTAAAAAGTCGGACTTAAAACAATACGATAGGAAGTTAGTTTGTAAACAAAAACGGAGCCAATTTAAATTGGCTCCGTTCCTATTTTATATGTATCCTTTTCCTATCCCACCAATGAGTTAGTTTTTCTACCTTTAGCAAGCTTTCTACATTCTTCAACAATAGCATTGGCATCATAGTGACACAAACTCCACAATTCCTTTTGTTCACCATGTTCAACAATCTCATCAGGTATTCCTAATCGCACGACTTCAGCCAGATGATAACGGTGATCCATCATAAATTCCAATACGGCCGATCCCATTCCACCTTGCAAACATCCATCTTCTACCGTGATGACTTTTTTAAATTTTTGGAACACTTCATGCAAAATTTCTTGATCGAGGGGCTTTACAAAGCGTAGATCATAATGCGCTGGATGGATTCCTTCTTCATTCAACAGCTGTACAGCTTTTACCGCCTCGTTGCCCACACTACCAATTGTCAGGATAGCAACCTCTTCACCATCACATATCTTTCTTCCTTTTCCTATAGGTATTTCTTTAAAAGGTCTTTTCCAGTCAGGCATCACTCCTGCTCCTCGTGGGTACCGAATTACAAACGGACCTTTGTTTTCCAATTGTGCTGTATACATCAAGTTGCGTAACTCCTCTTCGTTCATAGGAGCTGATACCGTCATATTTGGAATGCAACGCATGAATGCTATGTCATAAGCCCCATGATGTGTAGGGCCATCGGCCCCCGCTATACCTGCTCTATCCAGGCAAAATACAACATTTAGCTTTTGTAACGCAACGTCATGTATTACTTGATCATAAGCACGTTGCATAAAAGATGAATAAATATTACAGAAAGGAAGCATGCCCTGTGTAGCAAGTCCAGCACTGAAGGTAACAGCATGTTGCTCGGCTATTCCTACGTCGAAAGCACGATCAGGCATAGCCTTCATCATGATATTCATAGAAGATCCCGAAGGCATAGCTGGTGTTATGCCCATAATATGCTTATTTGTTTCAGCTAATTCAACCAAAGTATGTCCAAATACATCTTGGTATTTAGGTGCTACTGGTTTGTCGGTTACCGATTTCTTTATCTCGCCTGTTATCTTGTCGAACAATCCAGGAGCATGCCATAAAGTTTGATCCTTTTCAGCAAGTGCATAGCCCTTACCTTTCACTGTAACACAGTGTAGTAATTTAGGACCTGGTATATGCTTAAGATCTTCTAAAGTCTTAACAAGCTTCTTTACATCATGTCCATCAACAGGACCAAAATATCTAAAGTTAAGCGATTCAAACAGATTCGAGTTTTTTAACAAAGAACCCTTTATGCCGCGCTCTAATTTTTTAGCAATCCCAAATGCATCTGGTCCCACTTCTGATATCTTAGAAAGTACAGCAGCAATATCATCTCTGAATCTATTATATTGTCTAGAAGTGGTAATACTCGTTAGATACTCCTTCATTGCACCCACATTCGGATCTATGGACATGCAGTTATCATTTAGTATGACCAATAAATTAGACTTTTCAATGCCTGCATGATTCAATGCTTCAAAAGCTAGACCTGCAGTCAATGCACCATCACCAATCACAGCAACATGTTGTCTATCGCTCTCTCCTTTATAATGGGAGGCGACAGCCATACCAAGGGCTGCAGATATAGAAGTGGAAGAGTGACCAACACCAAAAGTATCATACTCACTCTCTCCGCGATTTGGAAATCCAGAAATACCGTTTAAAATTCTATTGGTATGAAATACCTCACGTCTTCCCGTTAATATTTTATGACCATAGGCTTGGTGACCTACATCCCAAATCAACTGATCGTAAGGGGTATTCATGACATAATGAAGGGCTACCGTCAGCTCTACCACCCCTAGACTTGCAGCAAAGTGTCCTCCATTGACAGATACGATATCGATAATATACTGTCGCAACTCTTTACATACCTGCAATAACTCTTCTTCCCTCAACTTTTTAAGATCTGAAGGAAGGTTTATTTTTTGCAATAATTCTCCAGCCTCTACTTGCATAGTTCTCGCTATTTCAAAATGAGATACAAAGTAACAATTTTTATTTTATATAAGTCTTACAACAATTCGGAATTGTTATGGTTTACATAAGGTCGTTCTTATACAACTAAAATATCAATAATTTTTTATAATTCCGTACTTTTGAATCTATGAATATCAGTGAAGGCTACGAAATCAAATTAGATCAGTTTGAGGGACCGTTCGATTTATTACTCTTTTTTATCGAACGCGATGAATTAAATATACACGATATCCCCATCTCCAAAATCACAGATGATTTTCTTGATTTTATTAAGCGCATGCATGCCCTCAATATAGAATTAGCAAGTGAGTTTATCTTTGTTGCCTCCACATTGATGCGAATAAAAGCCAAGATGTTACTACCAAGGCCCGACTTAGATGAAAATGAAATAGACTTAAAAAGAGATTTGGTCCAAAAGCTTATACTTTATAAACAATTTAAAAGTATATGTGAAGACCTTAGAATATTGGAAGAGAGTAGAACACATTACCACACTAGAGGTAACTTACTACATGATTTAAAAAACACAGAGAGACCCACGCAAGAGGGAGAAGAGCTCGCTTCATTTGATCTGTACAAATTGATGATGGTCTTTGAACGTATGATGTTTCAATTTAGGAACAGAGCCCAAGAAGTCACCCACACAGTAGTCAAATATCCTTACACCATCGAACAGCAGAAAAAAGCAATAAAGGAACTTATCGAGCTCAATGAAAGACTTGATTTTAATCAATTACGTCAAAACTCAGAAAATAAAGTCCACTTCGTATATAATTTTCTTGCTATACTCGAAATGCTCCAACAGCGATTACTAGCAATAGAAATTGGCTTAGGCTATAATAATTTCAGCATCGGCAAGCACGATCCAAATGCTGTAGTAGAAGAAGAGCCAGCCTTTGAGAATGAATAAAAAAAATCCTGTTTCACATGAAACAGGATTTTTTTTATTCATTTATGGACCAAGCAAGCATTTAACAAACTATTTTATATTCGAAGCTTATTTTTTAAAAGCATTCCAACCTTGTGCAGTAATAGGGTGCACATTACCCGATTTAGAAACCATTTGACAACCCGCGCTTGCCTCGGTAATATGGCCAATAATACTAATATCAGGAAGATTTTTCAACTTATCGTATTCACTCTGCGGAACAGTAAATAAGAGTTCATAATCCTCACCCCCATTTAAAGCACATACCGTGGGATCTAATCCAAACTCACGAGCAGTATCATAAGTCATTTGGTCCAAAGGAATCTTATCTTCATACAATTTACACCCTTTGTCCGAAGCTTTACAAATATGAATAATCTCTGATGCCAAGCCATCCGATATATCGATCATCGAATTAGGCACAATGGATAAGCTATCGAGTAACTGGACAATATCCTTACGAGCTTCAGGTTTAAGTTGTCGTTCTACGATATAGTCTTTCCCCTCCAAATCAGGTTGTATGTTAGGATGTTCTAAAAATACAGACTTTTCACGCTCTAATAACTGCAGTCCCATGTAGGCAGCACCTAGGTCACCAGATACACACAGCAAATCACCTTCCTGTGCACCCGATCGATAGGAAATTCTTCCCTCCTCAGCATAACCAATACTCGTAACCGAAATAACCAAACCTTGCGCCGATGCCGAAGTATCCCCTCCTACCAAGTCCACATTATATTTTTTACAAGCTATTAAAGCTCCCTCATAAATCTCTTCTACAGCTTCAAGAGGAAATTTAGAAGATAAACCAATAGCTATAGTAATTTGCGACGCAATTCCATTCATGGCGTATATATCGCTTAGATTGACCTGTACAGCTTTGTAGCCCAAATGTTTAAGAGGTACATACCGAAGATCGAAATGTATCCCTTCTAATAACAAATCCGTAGAAATAAGTGTCTTATAGTTAGAAAAATCCAATACAGCCGCGTCATCACCAATACCTCTTATCGTCGATTTTTCGGAAAGTTCCACGTGCTTTGTTAGATGTTCAATCAAGCCAAATTCACCAAGATGACCAAGTTCTGTTCTCTCTGTATTCTCAAACATTTATCAAGTAAATTTCAAATTTTAAAAAACACGTCTCTATAAGAGCATATGCACAGTAGTATTCTTAAAGTCCTAATCTAGCTGAAATCTCTAGCATACGTTCAATGGGCTTTTGCGCGCGTACTATTACTTCTTCAGGAAGTGTTACCTCTGGAGCTTCGTGCTTAAGACAGTTATACAATTTCTCTAAGGTATTAAGCTTCATATGGGGACAATCATTACATGCACATGCATTATTTGGCGGAGCAGGAATAAATTTCTTATGCGGACTAGCCTTCTGCATTTGATGAATAATACCTGATTCAGTAGCAACAATATATGTTGAGGAAGAATCATTTATGGTATACTTCAACATTCCAGATGTAGAGCCCACATAATCAGCTGTAGCCAAAATATGATCTTCGCACTCTGGATGCGCTATAAATTTAGCATCTGTATACATCTCCCTTAAATCATCAATCTTTTCCTGCGAGAAAATCTCATGTACCATACAAGCGCCATTCCATAGCACCAAATCTCGACCCGTTTTTTTCTTTACATAAGCACCCAAATTTCGATCTGGTCCGAAGATGATTTTTTGAGTCAATGGCAGACTTTCTACGATTTGTACAGCATTACTGGAAGTACATACTATATCCGATAAGGCCTTAAGCTCAGCAGTACAGTTTACGTAAGTAATCACCAAATGATCAGGATATTGCTCCTTAAATTTTGCGAATAAATGTGGTGGGCAACTATCTGATAATGAGCACCCAGCTTTCAAATCAGGTAAAAGGACACGTTTTTTGGGCGATAAAATTTTAGCTGTCTCTGCCATGAAGTGCACACCAGCGAAAACTATCACATCAGCTTCTGTTTTAGCCGCTTCTTGAGATAATCCCAAACTATCACCTATATAATCTGCAATATCCTGAATTTCAGCATCTTGATAGTAGTGAGCTAAAATAACTGCATTTTTTTCCTTTTTTAATCGATTAATCTCTTCTACCAAATCCAATTGCGGATTTACAGGCTCATCTATGTATCCTTTTGCTTCTAAGTCTCTTTCGTAAGTTGTATTCATTTTCCAAGTGTCAAAATTTATAATCCTAATCCCGACTTTATCACAACACAAAAGTAGCGAAAGAAATTCAAACGAAATCCACAATCCCTTTTTTCAATAATTAATAATTCTTTTATATAAAAGAGAAGCTATTGTTTATTAGTGTGTGGAAAATGTCGAAACTTTAAGCATGTTTGAGTTGTGATTATGAGTTTTGATAGAGTTATCCACATTCTTAACCTCTCTATGTTTATAAATAGAGCTGATATTCAGCTAAATAAAATTTCTTATTTTTTCTTTTCCATATTTTAATGTGAATTGATTGTTGTTTACAATTTGTTAATAATTGGGTAAGATTAGGGTCATAATTTGTTCATAAATCATGTGGATTCTGTGGAAATGTGGAATAAAAAATAGTTTTCATTTTTAATTCACCATTTATCTACATGTTATCCACATATTTTGTTAATTTGTTGTCTTATTAACAAGTTTTTGTAAATACCATAGGCATATATGCAGGGTCGTCAAGTTGATTTTTTAATAATTGGGTCGGGAATAGCTGGTCTAAGCTTTGCTTTAAAAGCGGCAAGTAAGGGTAAAGTGCTGATAGTCACTAAGTCTAATGAAGATGAGTCGAATACCAAGTACGCACAGGGGGGGGTAGCCGCTGTTGTGGATAAGTCTGATAGCTTTGATAAGCATATCGTTGATACTCAAGTTGCTGGGGACGGATTATGTCATGTTAATATTGTGGAAAACGTTGTGAAAGAAGGTCCGGAGCGTATTGCTGAATTGATAGCTTACGGTACTAACTTTGATAAGGTGGAGGAAGGAAGTTTCGATTTGGCGAAAGAAGGGGGACATTCTAAACATCGTATATTACATTATAAGGATATTACAGGCTATGAGATAGAGCGTGCTTTGTTAGAGAAAGTTCATCAAAGTCCTAATATAGAGATACTTACTCACTATTTTGCTGTCGATTTGATTACACAGCATCATTTAGGTGAATTTGTGGATAAGAAATCTGAAGATATTAAATGTTTCGGTGTTTATGCCTTGAATTCCCATAGTAATAAAATTGAAAAAATATTGAGTAAAATTACACTTATGGCTTCTGGTGGAGCTGGTCATGTTTACTCTAGTACTACAAATCCAACTATCGCTACAGGTGATGGAATAGCAATGGTATACCGTGCAAAAGGTAAAGTACGTAATATGGAGTTTATACAGTTTCACCCTACAGCACTGTATAACCCTAGTCAATATCCAGCGTTTCTAGTGTCAGAAGCAGTCAGAGGTTTTGGAGGTATATTGCGACGCGTTAATGGCGAGTCTTTTATGGAGGAGTACGACGAACGTGGCTCACTGGCGCCAAGAGATATTGTGGCGAGGGCTATTGATGCTGAGATGAAGAAATCAGGAATAGATTATGTTTATCTAGATATTACAATGAAGTCCAAAACTGATATACTGACTCATTTCCCGAATATCTATGAAAAGTGCATGAGTATTGGTTTGGATATGTCAAAGGATTATATTCCCGTTTCTCCTGCTGCGCATTATCTGTGCGGCGGAATATTAGTTGACGAGTATGGAAGAAGTACAATAGATAATTTGTACGCTTGTGGCGAATGTTCTTCCACAGGACTGCATGGAGCCAATAGATTGGCTTCCAATTCACTTTTGGAAGCAGCTGTTTACGCACATCGTATTGCCCTTGATGCCGTGGGGCGTCTAGATACATTGGATTATCAAATAGGTATACCAGAGTGGGACGATTCTAATACTAGTCTTTCAAATGAGGATATACTTGTATCGCACAATTTAAGGGAAGCGCAAAAAGTCATGTCTGATTATGTTGGTATTGTACGATCTGATTTTAGATTAGATAGGGCTTTGCGTCGATTGGGTTTTTTATATGATGAGACCGAGGATTTTTATAAACATACCAAATTATCTGTTCAACTATGCGAGTTGCGGAATGTAATCCAGGTTGCTTTTCTTGTTATTAAATCTGCTCAAAGTAGGAAAGAAAGTAGAGGACTACATTATTCTACCGATTATCCCATGCATGCTGATGTGTTGAGAGATACTATATTTTAAGTTTATTATGCCTGTTATATTACCAATTAAAGGAAAACTTCCGGAGATACCGGATAGTTGCTATATAGCCCCAAATGCAACCTTAGTAGGTGACGTAACTATGGGGCAGCATTGTTCTGTTTGGTTCAATGCTGTCGTCAGAGGGGATGTTAATTACATACGTATTGGCGAATATACCAATATACAAGATGGGGTTGTCATCCATTGTACATATTTAAAGAACGGTACAGATATTGGAAATTATGTGAGCATAGGGCATCAGGCTATGGTACATGGCTGTGACGTCCATGATCATGTATTGATAGGTATGGGAGCCATTGTGATGGACCGAGCTATAGTGCAATCTTATGTTATTATAGCCGCAGGTTCCGTAGTATTGGAAGGTACGGTATGTGAATCTGGTTATTTGTATGCAGGTGTACCAGCTAAAAAGATAAAGGCGATAACCGATGAACAGAGAGATATGTTGCAGCAGTTACCGCATAATTATGTAACGTATAGTTCTTGGCTAATGGACGATTAGGGGATATTTATAGTTTCATTCTGTTCCCAGTTTGCACGTATTGTAAAGGTTTTTTCCAAGTACCATATCTTTTCGGCTTGTTCTTTTGTTTTTAAGTTTGCAGGATCCCAGACACCGTTTTTATTTGCGTCATATATGATACGAAGTGAGTATTTTCCACCTGGAAATTTTTTGTAAGACAACGTAGCAGCTTTTTCCAGTATTTTTTTATCGAATACCTTTTCTTTCTTTTCATCTATGATTTCGACGATGTATTGCATGGTGCTGTCTCTTCCACCAAAGGTAAAATTGATATCACCATAGTTTTCGCTTTCATCCAGTGTAAAGGTGGTTTTTAGCTCTTTGTTGCTGGCACCAAACAGCCCTTTAACCGCATTTTCTTCAATTATGAGTGTATAGTTTTTGTTAGGTCTCCAATTGTATCTGATATGATATAATTGCGTGTTTAAACTATCTTTTTGGAGCTGGAAGTTCGTTCGTGATACGCTGTCTTCCAAAAGTTTGAGCTTACCTTTTTCTATTTGAGATATGGGAGATTTTGCTGTAACTACTATATGGTTGATTTTATCAACTTTGTTGTTGATATTTAGGAGTGGTAGGAGTTCTTTTTCAAATTTTAGGTTAGTAGGTTTCTTGATTAATACCGTATCTAATACTTTATTGTAATTGGTAATCTCGAATTTTATAGAGTCAAAATCTGTGTTAGACGTGTATATTAGTGCACTGTCTCTATTAATCCCATATTTGATATACTTGTCAGCATCAATATCTTCAGGAGATAATATCTTTATACGAGGATCTAGTAAGCCAATATTGAATACGAGTTGAATACCACCATCTTTTTCTAGTTTTCGTTCTGTAGTTCTAAATTTCTGTGGATATGGTTTGGTTAGCTCCAGTTTTATATTTCCAGTGTCTTTCGTTAGTACAATACTGTCTTTTAGAAATCCAATCCAATCATCATTTTCATTGTATATACGATTAGCTGCCTTTTGTTTAAGTGCATATATTCGATAGGTATCCTCTCTTAAATTGTTGAACTTGAAATTTCCAGAAGTATCTACAGCTGTAAATATATTGGCTTTTTTCTTTCCAAAAATACTATCCTGTCTAATTGGAATTAGCATAACAATGATATCTTTATCTTGATTTTTGATATCAAGACTTTGGGTATAGCCATTCAATACGGAACCTGATACCGATAAGGAGTCCAGCTCGTCACCTGTAGCAAATACGTAAGAATAATTAGGTAAGGGATTACCTTCATTGTAATCCACCAACCCTTTACCAAAATGAATAGTATATGTCGTGTTATCTTCCAACGAATCTGGAAGGGTTATTTCGAAATTTTTCTTTTTTACTTTGTATTCTGGTTGAGTGTCAACGTCTGGAGAAATGCTAAATTCTTTGAATTGATTACTTAGTTTTACATATTCATCAAATTCCAGTATGATTTTTTTCTCTTTGAAATTTCGCGTAAGATTTTTAGGAAACTCATTGATAATCGTAGGTGGTAGCGAATCTTTTGGCCCCCCAGTAGGGTGTTGCATATTGGCACATTGAACAGAACTTAAGATTAAGAGGCAAATCACTACCAACAACAGTAACCTTTGAATTAAGCTGTATTTTAGGTGTTTTGAGCTATTTTTGTATATTTTGGATACCTGTATCATTTTATTTAAAAAATCGTCTTAAATCGCTTTAAATTAAGTTATTTTATTTTTATATAACTTATTGATAATGAGTATATTAATTCATATGTACCATTAATACGCTTATATCGGCGGGTGAAACTCCTGAAATCCTGGATGCTTGCCCTAATGTTCTGGGTTTTACTTTTAGTAGTTTTTGGCGTGCTTCAATTGACAATGAAGTTAGTGAATCATAGTCAAAGTCTGGGTTAATTTCTTTGTCTTCCATTTTTTTCATTTTATTGACAATGTCCATTTCCTTTTCAAAGTAACTATCGTATTTAACTTTAATTTCGGCTTGTTCAATAGTTTCGTTGTCGAAGCTTGAAAGATAGTCTTTAAATGCAGTATCCGCATTTGCTAAGTCGTAAATATTTAACTGTGGTCTGCTTAATATATTGAATAATTTCGTTTTCTGATTTATCGCTGATGAGTTGAGGGTAACCAGTGATGGATTGATAACGTCTGGTGTAATACTTTGTTGGCGTAGATAGTTGACGATAGCGTCTGAATTGTTTATTTTGTCATTGACCTTATTAAGTCGATCATCCCCTACCAAGCCTAGTTTATGTGCTATTGGTGTTAGACGTATATCTGCATTATCTTGTCTCAAAAGAAGCCTATGTTCGGCCCTAGAAGTGAACATTCTATAAGGTTCTTCTGTCCCCTTTGTAACGAGATCATCGATAAGGACTCCTATATAGGATTCAGAACGTTTCATGATAAGTTCATGTAAATCATTTATTCTTTGGTGAGCATTGATGCCTGCTACGAATCCTTGAGCAGCAGCTTCTTCGTATCCAGTAGTTCCATTTATTTGTCCTGCAAAGAAAAGATGTTTGACCTTTAATGTTTCAAGCGTGAGATCTAATTGCATCGGGGGGAAGAAGTCATATTCTATCGCATATCCTGGTCTATACATTTTTGCATTTTCGAACCCGGGAATGAGTCGTAGTGCTTTTTGTTGCACATCTTCAGGTAAAGAAGTAGAAAATCCATTTACATAGATTTCTACAGTTAGGAATCCTTCTGGCTCTACAAATATTTGGTGTCTTTCACGTTCTGCAAATCTGTTTATTTTATCTTCTATAGATGGACAATAGCGCGGACCAAGTCCCTTTATTCTACCGGTAAACATGGGTGATTTTTCAAACCCTGTTTTGAGCATTTGATGCACTTTGTCATTTGTGTAGGTAATCCAACAACATCTTTGTTCAGTGGGCATTTGAACATCTGTATAGGAAAATCTGCCTTTGGGTTCATCACCCCATTGTTCCTCCATCAAAGCATAGTTCAATGATCGACCATCTACACGTGGTGGAGTTCCTGTTTTCATCCTACCCGATTCAAATCCTAGGTTGGCTAGCTGTTCTGTCAGTCCTGTTGCGGCTTTTTCTCCTGTACGGCCGCCACCAAATTTTTTATCCCCTATGTGTATGATACCATTTAGAAAGGTGCCGTTGGTGAGTATTACTGCATCGCTTTCTATGCGGATTCCCAATGAAGTTATGACGCCTTTAGCTCTCCCCTGCTCAACGATAACCTCTTTAACAGTATCTTGCCATATATCTAGATTTGGAAGAGACTCAAGCTGTAATCTCCATTCTTCGGCGAAACGCATCCTATCATTTTGAGAACGTGGACTCCACATCGCAGGTCCTTTAGAAAGATTTAACATTCTAAATTGTAGAGTAGATTTATCTGCAATGACACCGGTGTATCCGCCCATAGCATCTATTTCTCTTACAATTTGACCTTTCGCTACACCTCCAATCGCTGGGTTACAACTCATTTGTGCGATTACTCCCATATTCATAGTTATTAGAAGTACCGAGGAACCTAAATTGGCTGCTGCGGCTGCCGCTTCACATCCTGCGTGTCCCGCTCCTACTACTATTATATTGTATTTATTAAACATTTTATATATTGTTTCACGTGGAACGGTATGTGTTCCCCGTATGTTGTTTTATTCTGGTTTCACGTGGAACACATGTATTATTCCATTAATTCCGATAATTGCATCCATCTATTAGTTTTTGTGTCTAGTGTTTCTTGAAGTTTGGTTATCTCGGATGCAGTATCGCTTAATGTGACATGGTCTGTTAATTCAAGAAGTTTATTGTTTTTATTTTGAATATCTTCTTCTAATCTTGTTATATCTTCTTCTAGTTTTTTGTATTCAATTTCTTCCTTGTAAGATAGTTTTTTTTTATCCGCTACTGTTTCCTTTTTAATAGGTTTGTCTATTTCTTTTGTGTTTTTATTAGCTTTAGCCGTTGCTTCCTGTTCTAGTTTAAAATCAGCGTAGTTGCCATTATAGATATTGATGTTTCCCATTCCATCAAAGATGAATAATTGGTCTGTCATTTTATCCACTAGGTATCTATCATGAGAGACAAGTAAAAGGACTCCTGTATATTTATCTAGAAAATCTTCAAGTACGTTTAGCGTATCTATATCAAGGTCATTCGAAGGTTCATCCAGAATTAAGAAGTTAGGGTTGCGCATAAGCACTCGCATTAGTTGAAGTCTTTTGCGTTCGCCGCCACTTAATTTTTCAACCAGACCGAATTGTTTTTCAGGAGGAAATAGAAAATGAGTCAATAGTTGAGATGCAGTGATAACTTCACCCTTTGCCATTTCAATATACTCAGCAACATTTTTAACAACATCTATTACTCTTTCATTGGGTTGGAATTCCAACCCCCCTTGTTTGTAATATCCATAAACTGTTGTTTCCCCTACTGATACAGATCCTGATGTTGAGGTTTCTAAATTAGTTATCAAGTTCAGAAAGGTAGATTTACCAGATCCATTTTTACCAGAAAGGCCAATACGGTCACCCTTTTTAAACGTATATGAAAAATTTTCGATGACCTTTTTCGATCCAAAAGATTTTGATACATTTTCTAATTCAAGTATTTTTGAACCCTGACGACTTATCTTTACACTGAGTTGGACTGATTCATTTTTCTTCGCCGCCTTGGATTTTTCTTCTAGATCATAGTATGCTTCTATCCTTGACTTGGATTTTGTGCCGCGAGCTTGTGGTTGGCGACGCATCCATTCCAACTCTTTCCGCAACAGGTTGCGACTTTTTTCTACTAGGAGCGCATCGTTAGTTTCACGCTCAGCCTTTTTTTCTAAGTAATAGCTATAGTTACCTTTGAAGGTAAGTAAACTACCCCTATCCAATTCTCTAATTTCTGTACAGACGCCGTCTAGAAAATAGCGGTCGTGAGTGACGAGTAATACGGTCTTATTTCCCGTAGTCAATAGTTTTTCTAACCATTCTATAGTTTCAATGTCCAAATGATTGGTAGGTTCGTCTAAGATATATACGTCTGGCTCGTCTATCAGCAGTTTGGCTAGTGACAAACGTTTGCGTTGGCCTCCTGAAAGCTTCTCGATTTGTTGTGAGAAATCTGTTATATTTAACCTGTTAAGAATAGTTTTAATATTGTACTCGTACTCCCAGGCTTCTAGTAGCGAAAGCTTTTCAGTAAGATCTTCCAATTCTTGTTGGTCGGGATTATCTTGAGACAAGAGTTCTTCATATGCTCTGATGAGCGATTGTTGCTCATTATCGGCACTATAAATGAAATCGTTTATGGAATTCAATCCTGAAAAATCTGGATTTTGCGGAAGGAAGCCCACTTTTATTCCCTTTTCTTTGACTACTTTTCCAGAAGTGGGCGCCTGCTTTTCTGCTAATATGGATAAAAGGGTTGATTTTCCGGTACCGTTAATTCCGACAAGAGCTACTCTATCTCCTTTTTGTAGTCCAAAATGGAGATCTTTGAATAGCCATCTGTCGTTGAAAGAGTGGCTGACTTGTTCTGTAGATAATATACTCACGCTAATTCTTTTATTTTTTCTGTTTGAATAATATGTAATCCTTTTCTTTGAGATGTGGTGATTTTTTGCATCGTACTAGCCACATCTTCTGCTTTTATACTTTTGTAATCTTTCAACCTTCCTAATAGGAACACGTTCAATATCCCCATCACAAATGATGACATGGATTCAAGTAACCTCTTCTCTCCTCTTTTTCCTAGAAGCAAGGAAGGCCTTAAAATAAAGGTGTTCGGAATGGCTAGCTTGATAATATCTCGTTCCAAGTCCCCTTTCATCTTAAGGTAGAAGTTCTTTGATTTGCTGTTTGCACCTATACTTGAAACAATACATATTTTTGTTAATTTATTGTTTATTAAGTATTTAGATACTTTGTATGGGTAATCATGATCGATTTGATAATATATATCTCGCTCAGGGGTCTTGCTTTTTGTACTCCCTATACAGGAATAGAAATGATCTACTTTTAAATCTTTAATGTAATCGTCTATTGAATAATAGTCAGCCACGATATTGACCATTTTGGGATGTTCAAAGCCAAGCGGACGCCTTGATATTGCATATATCTTTGAGTAGCAGTCGCTTGTCAATAGATTGTGCATCAGTATGTCCCCTATCAGGCCTGTAGAACCTAAAATCAATGCCGTATAGACAGTTTTACCCATAATAGGATACAAAAGTACAGAATAAAATAGTTTTTACGGTAGGAATAATGTTAATGAATCTTAATGAGGATACGGTGTTGACAGTTATCAAACGAAGACTAGTTCAATCTATGGTTGGCGATGAGATTGAATCGCGGAATTTCAACATCAAAAAGTTCGTCGTCTAAAGTTCGTCGCATTTGATAGGTACCTTCCATAAATCCCATTTCACTTTTGAGATTGCATCCGGATACATATTGATGAGTGTCACCTGGCTCGATGATGGGCTGCTCGCCCACTACCCCGTCTCCATCAACCTCTCTGTGCTCACCAATTGCATCGAAGATATGCCAATGACGTCTCATAAGCTGAAAAGTACTATCTCCAATATTTTCAATAGATATCCTGTAGGCAAACATAAAATGTTCCTTTTCTGGATTGGAGTATTCTGGCTGATAAATAAATTCTACCGAAATCTTAACTCCTTCTGTTATTTGAGATACCATTTATACAAAACTAGAAAAAATAGTATTTTATTACAAATGCTTTTTTAGTATGGAGTAGAATGTTACCGACTTAGGTTGAATACTTCTGTGTAAAATAAATAAGGATAGTACTTTTTAGAGGGATATGCAATGGTTTCTATAACACAGCCGGCGACCTTACGTTTGCTAGAATTCAACTGTATACCAAATTATATATTAAGATGGGGTCTATGTAGAGTATACATAAGGTTAACATAGCTAATGGCTAGGCTAAGGCTATGTTAACCCTATGTTAAGACTATCTAAACGCTATCTAATTATTGGACTTGGTATTCAAGTTGTCTCTGTCCTTACACGAGAAATGGAGGATTTATAAAAATTCGGGTAAGAACGGAGGCTAGAACTGATCCGAATCTTTTATTAACATACATATATGTTTACTCAATTGGATAGAATTGATTAGGTTTGTATATGTCGAAAGGAACACTTTATTTACTCCCTGTGCCGCTAAGTGATGACGCGGCTCGGGCATCCTACACCCCCTATCTTCAGGATACCATTAATCTTATTACAGAGTATATAGTCGAAAATGAAAAGACTGCGCGCAAATTTCTAAAACAAGCCGGATTAACGACTCCCCAAAGCCAATTAATCGTTCATGATTATGGCAAACATAAGCGAGACAAACGGAATTTAGGAGAGTTTTTTGTGGGGTTGCTTTCTGGAAAGGATGTGGGATTGATGTCAGAGGCAGGATGTCCTGGAATCGCTGATCCGGGCGCCGATATTGTGGCCGAGGCTCATCGATTGGGGGTCAAGGTAATCCCGTTAGTAGGACCAAGCTCTATATTATTGGCCTTGATGGCCTCCGGTTTCAGTGGCCAAAAATTTGCTTTTCAAGGATATTTGCCAATAGATAAAGCCGATCGTAGTAAGAAAATCAAGGAGCTGGAAAATCAAGCTTATAAAGAAAAGCAAACTCAAATCTTTATAGAGACACCTTTTCGTAATAATCAACTGTTTGCAGAGCTGTTGAAGGTTTGTAAGGATCAGACAAAGATTTGTGTAGCTGTTAGTCTGACAGCCGAAGAGGAATTTATCGCTACGTTGTCGGTAGCGCAGTGGAAAAACCGTAAAGATGACTTTCATAAAAAGCCTGCAATTTTTTTATTGTACTTTTAGATTGGTATGTAACTATTGCACGTTATAATTTGGTGCTGTCAATACACGTTAAACAAAATTGATCACATTATAGTATGTGCTGCGTATATTCTTTTGCTCTCATCGGACTAGTTGGTATTGAGGACACTTTTGGAGCCTATATAACTCCATATTTATAAAAAAGGGATAAAGTGCTATTGGTATAGAATACAGATTCTATTGTATATAAAAGCAAATTTATCTAAGTTTAGAAAAAAAGAAATTCAAATAAAAATGTTAGAGTTTGCCCCCGATAAATTGACCACAGAGATGCTATATGTTCTTTTGGCTGTGTCGCTAGTACGTCTTACTTTTTGGATTTTGTTTGCAAATACCATACGCCAAACCTTAAATTTGGTTTCGAAAGAAAATAGAAATATCCTTCCGAATCAAGCTTGGTTCGTCGCAGTGCCTTTGTTTAATATTTATTGGCATTTTGAGGTGGCAAGAAGATTGTGTGATTCATTGAACAACGAGTTCTACGATCGTAAAATTGCTGTGGAAGAGAACCCGACACAAAAAGAGGGCAGGCTATACGCTTGGACATATTTGTCTATCAATATACCATTTCCACCATTTATTTTGGTAATTGCCGGAGTGCTCAATCTGATCTATTTTATCACGTATTGGGTAAAAATCAACCAATATCGTAATTTGTTAAAGGAACACAATAAATTTAAGGAGAAAGCGATTAATGAGGTATAATGTTTGCTCTTAATCAAGAGTTACTGTTGGGATAATCAATATTGAATAATGAAAATACAAGAACTTACGACATATTTGGAAGAGATTGCTCCGCTTTCCTATCAGGAATCATATGACAACTCCGGTCTTTTGGTAGGTAATCCACAAGAGGAGCTGACTAGTGTCTTGATATCTTTGGATTGCACAGAGTCTGTTGTCGACGAGGCAATTGCCAAGGGATGTAATCTTATCATTTCACATCACCCCATTGTCTTTAAAGGGCTCAAGAAGTTTACAGGGGCCAATTACGTCGAGCGTGTGATTATCAAAGCAATTCAAAATAACATCGCACTGTATGCTATCCATACAAATCTCGACAATATCTTTGGCGGGGTTAGCTCTAAGGTTGGCGAGAAAATCGGTTTAACCCATACAGCGATTCTTCAGCAGAAGAAAAACCTGTTGCTAAAACTAATCGTATACGTACCCCGATCGCATGTGGAGAGTGTTCGCGAAGCATTATTCGAAGTAGGGGCTGGAAGTATTGGTCGTTATGATCAATGTAGTTATAATACGGCAGGCTATGGCACATTTAGACCTCTTCAGGGGGCCGAACCAAGTATAGGAAATATTGGCCAACAAGAGCGCGTAGAGGAGACTAAAATCGAAGTGATATTTCCTAAATCCAAGGAGCGTAACATACTTGTAGCTATGTATTCAAGCCATCCATACGAGGAAATCGCCTATAATATTGTGACATTGGAAAATAGTTTTCAAGAGGTTGGGTCGGGAATTATCGGTAATTTAAGTGTTCCGATGGCCGAAGAGGATTTTTTACAACACTTGAAAGACAAGCTTAATCTGACAGTGATACGACATACTGCATTAAGAGGTAAAGAGGTCTCAAGAGTGGCTGTATGCGGTGGTGCTGGGGGATTTTTGCTGTCCGATGCCAAGCGCTCAGGTGCAGATTTCTTTGTGACGGCAGACTATAAGTACCATGAGTTTTTCGATGCGGAAGAAGATATTGTCATTGCAGACACGGGACATTTTGAAAGTGAACAATTTACGCAAGAATTATTGTTAGAAATTATTCGGAAAAAATTTGCTAACTTTGCAGTCCTAATAACGGAAATAGATACAAATCCAATAAAATACTACAGTTAATGGAACAAACCGTAGAACAAAAATTGAAAGCATTATGGTCTTTACAAACCATACATACTAAAGTCGATAGAATTCGCCAAATAAGAGGTGAATTGCCTATTGAAGTAGCTGATCTTGAAGATGAAATAGCAGGACTGGAGACTCGTATCGAAAAAATCAGAACTGATTTGGACGATTTGGAGGATTCAATCGTGAAACGTAAGAACATGATCAAAGATGCTCAAAGTGCCATCAAAAAATATGAGGGTCAACTTAATGAGGTCAAAAATAACCGTGAGTACGACGCTATTTCTAAAGAAATCGAGATTCAAGGCTTAGAGATTCAAGTTTGTGAAAAACGAATTAAAGAATATGAATTCGAGATTCGTAATAAAACTGAGCAGTACGAAAGCACAGTTAAGAGCATGGATTATAGCAAAGGAGAACTAGATGGTAAGAAAAAAGAACTGGATACAATCACTTCAGAAACTCAAAAAGAGGAAGATGCATTGTTGAAAAGTTCTGAAGTCGCAGAAAAGAACATTGAGGAACGTCTAATGAATGTCTACAACAGACTTCGTAACTCCTTCAAAAACGGTCTTGCTGTTGTTTCTATCGATCGTGATAGCTGTTCTGGTTGCCACAATAAGATTCCTGCACAAATGCAGTCCGAAATCCGTCAACGTAAGAAAATCATTATCTGTGAACATTGCGGACGGGTGATTGTAGATGAAGGGGTTGTATTAGAAGTAGAAGGCGAAATCGCATAACAATTTATTGAATTACAATATTTATAAGCGCTGATGAAAATCAGCGCTTTTTTTTGCAACTTATTTGATATAGGTATCCCAATAATTTAAAAATAGCGGTATGTTTATCCCATATTTTCGCTTATTTATGAATAAAAGATTAAAGCTTTATTGTGGTCTTGTTTTAACGTCTGTTATCGCAGTTGCGGCTAATGCTCAGGAGCAAGAAACGCTCTTATTGAGAAGTCCGAGTATTAGTCAACATCATATTTCTTTTGTATATGGTGGTGATATTTGGATTGCTTCAAAAGATGGAAGTAATCCTCATCGATTGACTATAAATCCTGACATTGAACAGAATCCTATTTTCTCTCCAGATGGTAAGCAAATAGCCTTTACTGGTAATTATGACGGCAATACCGACGTGTATGTAATCCCTATTTCTGGCGGAGAGCCTCGTCGCGTTACCTATCATCCGTCTGCAGATGTAGTACGCGGATGGATTGATAACGATGAGATCTATTTTACCAGTACCCAAGACTTTGAATATTCACTAGGATCACGATTATTTAAGATAGATATCCATACGGGTAAGAGTCAGGCACTACCCATGCCAGAAGCTTACCAAGGCTCTCCATCGGCAGATGGAAACTCTTGGGCTTATATCAAAAACGGAGACCCCACAGAGCGCGATCGGGTTGCATTTAAACGATATCGAGGAGGAGGTATGCCGTCAATTTGGATATTTGATAACAAAACTGCAAATATCCAAATCGTGCCGGGTGAACGAAGTAACGACGTCAAACCGATTTGGTTAGGCGAAAAAGTGTATTTTCTTTCGGACAGGGATAAGATTGTCAATGTATACAGCTATGATATCAAGTCTAAAAAAGTGGAGAAGCTGACCAACTTTAAGGACTACGATGTCCGTACGTTGGGCGGATTTGGGGATGAGCTAATATTTGAAGCGGAGGGCAAAATATACGTATTGAATGTTAAAAGTAGTAAGTATAGTGCTGTACCAATTTATATCTCGGCAGATAATCTTTATAAGCGAACCCATTATGTCGACATCACCAAAGATATCCGGAATTGGAACTTGTCTCCAACAGGTCAACGCGCTATTTTTGAGTCTAGGGGCGAAATTGTAACCATCCCTAAAGAGAAGGGCGATGCACGAAATATATCGAATGCGCCTGGATCGCACGAGAAATTTCCAGACTGGTCACCTAATGGTAAATGGATTTCCTATTTATCGGATGCTAGAGGGAAGTATGAACTCGTCCTTCGGGACCAAAAGGCAAAAAATGACCCCTTATATATTACTTTGGGTGATAACTATTTCTACTTCGACCCAACTTGGTCGCCAGATAGTAAGAAGCTGTTTTTTAATGATGCACATCTTAATTTGTATTATGTAGATATAGAAAGTAAAAAGATAGTCAAGGTAGATGATGACAAATTGGGGTCCCATACTGGACGCACAGGTAATCATTTCCAACCTTCGTGGTCTCCTGATTCAAAATGGATTTCGTATATCAAGACCTTACCGAATGCGGTGACAGCAATTTTTATGTATAACTTGGAAAGCAGACAAAGTAACCAAGTGACGGATGGCATGTCTGCAGTAAGACAACCGGTATTCAGTAGAGATGGTAAATATTTGTTTTTCTCGGCCAGTACAAATACCGGTCTTACCAATTCGGGTCTTCATATGTCTGCATACGATAGACCTGTCAACTATTCGGTATATGCATTTATGCTGTCTAAGGATACTCCTACCCTTTTCAAGTTGGAAAGTGACGAGGAGCCAATAGGTAAGGAAAAGGAAGAGGAAGCGAAAAAAGAAGATAAAGAGGATAAAAAGGAGGAACCGAAACCTAAGACGATAAAAGTAGACTTTGATGGCATCTCCAATCGTATAATAAGTTTGCCTTTGGCGCCGGGATATTATCGATTGAATGGTCAAGTTTCTGATTTCTTGCTTTATCAAAGAGGCCGTACTATTGGGATATTCGATCTAAAAAAACTGGAGGACAAGGTGTTAATAGAAGGGGCAAATGGATTTACGGTAAGTGCTGATGGTAAAAAAATGATGTACGGTTTGGGAGATGCTTATTTTATTGTTAATGCTAATCAGAAACCCATTCCTGACAATGGAAAGCTTAAACTATCTGGGGTGAAGCAATTGGTAGATCCTATTGCAGAGTGGAAACAGGTTTTCAATGAAGTCTGGGCGCTGGAAAAGGAATTTTTCTATGTCGAAAATATGCATGGGGCCAACTGGAATGCTGTTAAAACCAAATATCAACGCTTTCTTCCTTTTGTGAATCATCGGTCGGATTTGTCCTATTTGTTGAATGAAATGATGGGTGAGATGGTTGTTGGGCATAATTATATCTACCCAGGAGACCAACCTTCTACTCCATCGGTGGGTGTGGGCATGTTGGGCGCGGATTACAAGGTCGTGGATAATCGCTATCGTTTGGAAAAAATATTTTCGAGATTGGATTGGAACCCGGATTTGAAAGCCCCCCTATCGGAGCCGGGATTGAATATAGAACCTGGGATGTTTATTGTTGGCGTCAATGGTGTCGAGTTAACGGCCGATCGCAATATTTACAGTCTATTTGAACAAACAGTCGGGCGGCAAGTCGTATTGACTATCAATAGTCAACCTTCTATGGTTGGCGCTCGAGAAGTGGTGGTCAAGCCAATAGCATTTAGTGATGAAATCAATTTGAGAAGAACCGAATGGGTAGAGCGTAACAGGAAGCGTACAGATGAGTTGAGTAAGGGACAAATAGCGTACGTATATATGCCAAATACTGGTACAGAAGGGTATACATCCTTCAATCGTTATTACTTTTCGCAAATGGATAAAAAGGCATTGCTGTTGGATGAACGTAACAATGGTGGAGGATCGGTCGCGGACTATGTTATTGATCTGTTGTCGAGAGATTTAATCGCGGGTTGGGCTATTCGTGATGGCAGGAGTTTTACGACCCCAGGAAATGGTATTTATGGACCAAAGGCGATGATTATAAACGAAAATGCAGGGTCTGGTGGAGATATGATGCCTTATATGTTTAGACATAAGGGGCTCGGCAAATTAGTAGGGCGTACGACGATGGGAATCTTGGTGGGAATAAGTGGTTATCCTCCTTTGTTGGATGGAGGTCGAATAACTGCGCCTAACTTTGGGGTCTTCGATTTGAATGGACAATATATTATCGAAAACGAAGGCGTCGCTCCAGATGTTTTTGTAGAACAGACACCCAAGGATTTGTTAGAGGGGCGGGATCCGCAGTTGGAAAAGACTATACAAATCTTAATGGAGGAGATGAAAACATATCCATACAAAGAGTTGAAAAAGCCAGCCGACCCAGTAAGGGTCAATTAGTAAGAGAAAAAGAATGGTCCGAATATTTTCTATTCGGACCATTCTTTTTACTGGTATTTGTTTTAACCCATTTGAGGGTCTGTCATAGCGGGCGAGTCGGTCTCTACACGACCAGCATATTCGCGTAAGAAATGAGGGAAGCGATCAACAGTAAGCCCGAATTCGTACCAATTATGGTGTTTCTTGTTATCTATTGTGACTTGTCTTTCTTGCCCTGGTTTGAGCGATACCCGGAGATCTATTTTATCGTATACATGACTATTGATACGGATGTTGTGCGCTTGTTTCTTGTCTGTATTTGATATTTTGATGACGATATTGCCCGATGGTCTGCCGGTCTTGTCTAGCTCATATATGCACGATGCTGTTATCGCTGGATCAACAGCGCTTCCTCGGAATGATCTTAGAAACCCATTCGGACCGTAAGCTTTGAGATCGTATTGACCATTTTTGAAATCAGCGAGTTTCCAAGCGAAATCTACAGAATTTCCTGCAGAGGTTGCAAACGGCCAAAAGGCTACACCATCTCTGTAATCAGAACCTGCATATACATTGAAAGGTGCTCCTAAGGCTTTGGCACCAAAGATATTGTTGGCTGCTTTAAAATCCAGTCTGAAAGTATCTGATGTGACTTGACCATCTATGTAAAGTTCGTACGCAAGAGCGTTGGAATTTTTTATTCCCGATTCTTGCTGTGGAAGGAAAGTGCTTTTTCTAGGTTGTTGATTGGCGCTTTCAATTTCCGAATTTGTGAATAGATGATAATTGTTGGGTGATTGTAATTGTTTGGTTTTATTAATCTTGAACACTTGATCATTGCGATCCAAAAATGATGGATTGGAAAGAGTATGAGAAGATGCTTTTCTAAATACCGAGGTGAGATCACCTGTGATTGCTCTTCGCCATGTACTAATGTTGTCCTCGGTAATTGAACGGTTGAATTTTTTACTGAGGAATACTTCCATAAATTGGATAGTAGAGGTAATATCACATATTTCGGAGTTGACCCACCCTCCTTTTGACCACGGGGATGCTACAATGAGTGGAACCCGGTAGCCAAGCCCTACCGGCCCTTCTGTTGCGTTTTGTTCGGATACACCAGATGCTATCTCTTGTTGCTTGCTTACATATTCATCCCTATAGTCTAGGTCGGCTGACGTCTTGCCTGAAGAGGGGTCATTGGGATTGGGGGCAACAAAAGGAGGAATATGATCAAAATATCCGTCATTCTCGTCATAATTGAGAATGAAGATTGTTTTTTTCCATACTTCTGGTGATTGGGTAAGGATGTTGAGTATTTCGGATGCATACCATGCACCGTACATTGGAGCGCTGGGATGGTCTGAGAAGTTTTGCGGGGCGACAAGCCAAGATACGGTAGGAAGGTTTCCATTTTTGACATCCTCCCTAAATTGGAAAAGAACATCTCCTTTTGGAACTGTAATGGGATATTTTTGTCCATTTTCTTCCATTATGACCTCTTCAACTTGATGATAATGAGGGTCTTTTTCATTGGTTTGGAATGCGCGAAGATGTAAGGATTGTTGATTTTGAGGGAGGGTATTGAACTTTTCTGTACTATACTTTTGCACCTCATTGCGGTAGCTATCTAACTGCTGCCGTTTGTTAGCGAGGGTGTTCTGTAGTTTTTGTACTTCTGCGGCTTTTGATTTACTGATTTCGGTTTCTAAGGATTTGATTTCTTGGGGTAGTTCTGCAATTCTTTGGTTTAAGAAATTGATATGGCTTGTCTTGTAGCGTATCTGATATTGATCAAACCATTCCAAATTATTGTCGGTGAAATTACCCAACCAAGGCTCCCGGTCACCTCCAAGCTCATTTTGTATGCTAACCTCATTTTGATAGACTTTCCAAGAAATGTTGTTTTCTTCTAGACGTTCGGGAAATGTTTTCCAAGAAGCATATTTGTTGAAGTACACATCTGAATTGCGGACGAGGGGTTTTTCTCCTTTTGCAGGCACGCATTTACCTGTCCAAAAGAAATGTCTATTGGTGGTAGTGCCTGTTATGGACGAGCAGAAGTGTTGATCGCAAATCGTGAAAGCGTCGGCCAGGGCATAATAGAAAGGAATGTCAGTGCGGGTATAATAGCCCAAGGTCAATGGAATATCTTGTTGACCCTTGACTCCAGAACGTTTAGCGTTCAGCCAGTTGTCATGCTTTCCGCCATTTCTGGCACTAGTTTGATTTTCCCACGAGTGTGGAAGATCTCTCGTCCATGCAGCATTGGAATTGTCAATGTCTAGACGGAACGGGGCATAGGTTTGTCCCTCTTTGTTGCTTTGCAACCAAACCAGGTTATTATTGGGCAAACGGATAGCTCTAGGGTCATTAAATCCTCTAACTCCTTTTAGCGTACCGAAGCTATGGTCAAAGGACCTGTTTTCCTGCATCAAAAGGACGATATGTTCGGCATCATAAAACGTCGAACCTGGGGCCGGTTCTATGGCTAAGGCTGCTGCAATAGAATCAGGAAGGGCGCTAAATAGACCAAAGGAACCGGTCAATAGCGCAGCCTTTTTTATAAAATCTCTTCGATTTTCCATTGTATTTAGGTATTTGAAATAATACGGTATTTGAAAATTTGAGAAGGCAAACTACGGATATTGCCTATATTTAACAAATTTTTGGACGATAGCTTCTATTACATCGCTATTATTTTTACATTACGGAAAATGGAATTTATACCACAACGACCGCACAAACCGATGATGTCGATTATATTGCTCATTATCTTGGGTTTGGGGATTAGCATAGTGATGCAGGGTATTGTAATGATTTGGTTTGGGCTAATAAATAAGGATACCGAAACCGCTGTGGATTCAATCATGTCGGACCCTTATTTCGGGAAGCTCTTGTTGGCGGTGAGTAGTGTTGCGACATTTGGTTTGCCAGCTTATTTACTCTATCATATTGAAAAGAAAAGTGTCGCATATTTTCCTCAGGAGAAGCCCTTTCGCATATTTTATTTTGTTGTAATGTTCGCTGTTTTATTTGCTTTCATGCCAATGATGAATCTAATTGGTGATTGGAATGCTAAATTGACACTACCTGAACCCTTAAGCGACATCGAACAGTGGATGCGTGAAAGCGAAAATAGTAAAAGTGGTATGATATCCAATATCGTGATGGAAACTAGTTGGGGTGGATTATGTTTGAATTTACTGATTTTAGCGGTTTTGCCCGGTATTTGTGAAGAGTTATTTTTTAGAGGGGGAATACAGAAAAATTTGGAGGAGCAATTTGGCAACTCTCATTTGGCAATATGGTTGACGGCAATAGTATTCAGCGCCATCCACGTGCAGTTCTATGGTTTTTTCCCAAGAATGATATTGGGCGTGCTTTTTGGTTATGCATTGTTGTGGAGTCAAAATATTTGGGTGCCTATCTTTGCACATTTTGTCAACAACGCTACCGCTACGCTTGTGGCATTTTATTATGCCCGTAACGGGAAGTCATATGAAGATTTTCATACATTTGAAAGTTATCCAGCAATTGTTTATGTTGGCAGTTTGATAATTACCGCGACACTTATATTTATATTTTATAATTATTCAAAAAAAATTACGAATGGAAAAAGATTGGGTGAAGATTAAAACGTTTATGAATGCAATACAGGCCGAGATCGTCAAACAAATGTTAGCGGAGCACGCAATTAATGCCGTGATTTTAAACAAGCAAGATTCGTCTTACCTTTTTGGTAAGTTGGAATTGTATGTTGTTAAAGGAGATGAACCTCGGGCCAATGAATTGATAATAGAATTTAATCCAGAAGAAGGAAATTAATGAAGACCAGAGCAATTACAGGCGTATTTTTTATAATCATTTTAGTAGGAGCGCACTTACTCGGAAGGGAGGTCTTTGTTGCCTTTTTCTCTTTACTCGGGTTGGCTAGTCTTGCGGAGTTTTATAAGTTGGTTGGGTCGGAAGAGAGTAAGCCGAATATGCCATTGGGGATACTTGCTGGGGCCGCGTTGATGATTGGAGCTGGTGGTGCCTATTTAGATTACTGGGGTTTTAAAATGTTGTTGTTAGCCGTTCCTTTTGTTTTATGGGTATATATTGCCGCTCTCTACCAGGAGGAGAAGCTCCCTTTTCAAGGGATTGGATTTACTCTTCTGGGGTTGGTCTATACCGTATTTCCTTTTTTGGCTTTAGTAGGTCTAGCTTTTGTACAGGGTTCGTTTAACTATCTTATCCCCTTAGGGTACCTTATTTTACAATGGTCTAATGATACGGGAGCATATCTTGCTGGACGTAGTTTTGGTAAGCGCAAGTTGTTTGAGCGGATTTCACCAAATAAGACATGGGAGGGCTTTATCGGAGGAGTATTATTGGCTGTCGTCGTGGCATTAAATCTTTCTTATTATTTTGGTTCTTTGGAGAAATGGCATTGGGTGGTCATGGGGTTGACAATAGGCGTATTCGGTACGTTAGGAGACCTTGTCGAATCCATGCTAAAGAGAAGCTTAGATGTGAAAGATTCGGGCAAAATACTTCCGGGACATGGCGGGTTTTTAGATCGATTCGACGGGGTGCTTATTGCTGCGCCGTTGGTATATGTATTTTTAATGTTAGTATTGTAAATAGTCGATTATGGCAAAGATAAACAAGGGTACTTTTTCTTTTTTGGAATTATTGCGTGAGCACAATAATCGGGAATGGTTTCAGGAGAATAGGGACATGTACGAGGCAGCGCTGACCGATGTACGCGCTTTTATCCGTGCGGTGATAGATGAATTATCAAAGATAGATCCACATATACATACCGATATCTCCGAGAATAAATGTTTATTTAGAATTTATCGAGACACCCGATTTGCAAAAGATAAAACTCCGTATAAGACCTGGTTTAGCGCGGGCATATCAGTAGATGGTCGGAAACTTGATGGCCCAGAATACTATTTGCATATTGAGCAGGACAAATCTTTCTTAGGTGTTGGATATTGGCGCCCCAATAAAGAGCATTTAGATGCTATCAGACAAGAGATAGACTATAACGCGGAAGGGTTGCATAAGGCATTAGCAAGTTCGGGCTGGGAGACGGGAGACTTATCGGCAGAGGATAAGTTGATGCGTCCACCTGCAGGGTACGATGCATCTCATTCGGAAATAGAAATATTGAAGTTAAAGAGCTTCATTCTATATAAGAAATTCACAGATGTCGAAATGTGTTCTAAAAATGCATTAGAACAAGTCATCGCTGCGGCGGTAACAATGCTTCCCTTTAAAAATTTTATACATCAAGCGATTGATAACGATTAGTAGGGAAAGCTGATTTTTCCCATGCAGATTGCTGGAGAGTTCTTGATTGTACTTACATTGTCTGGTTGTCCAACCAAGGTTTCATTGGCTAGTACGGCAAAAAGACAAGCCTCTTTCGCATCGGGATTAAGCCCGAGGGCATCAAAAGAGGTTATTTTATAATGAGGCAACCCTTGCTTAATAAGCTTATTAAGTAGAGGGTTGTGTAAGCCTCCACCGCTGATGTATACAGCAACATTATCCATTCCTTGGGTTTGTCTGCGTATACCTTTGACAATGGTCTGTGCTGAGAAATGACAGAGTGTAGCCATTATATCTGCTTTGGAAAGATTTTCAGTGCCAGATTGTTGCTGTTTTTGGGTGAGGTATGCCAAGTTGAATAATTCTGGTCCCGTAGTTTTTGGAAACTCTAAATTGAGGAATTCGCTTTCTTCTAAAGCCGCTAATAGGCGAGGGTGTGGCCTACCTGTCTGCGCAATGGCGGCATCGCTATCCATCTCCTCATTATAATGTTGCTTCATATATTGATTCATCATCGTATTGCCTGGACCTAAGTCGGTGGCATAAGCCTGTAGGGCACTGCTTCCATTGGGAAGAAAGGTGAAATTGGATATTCCTCCGATGTTGAGCAGAATCCGATTTTCGAGTTGGTCGGAAAAAAGTAAATAGTCACCATATGCCGCTAACGGAGCTCCTTCTCCACCCGCAGCGATGTGCTTTTGTCTAAAATCAGAAATGGTGATAAGTCCTGTATGATGAGCAATGTGGTCTCCATCGCCAATTTGGAGTGTACTATTGGGAAGTTCGTGGTCGTGGGTTAAGCTTTGGGGGGCGTGATAGACGGTTTGCCCATGGCTGGCAATAAGGTCTACATGATCTGCAGAGACACCCCATTTGGCTAGCGCATCATTGATGAGTTGACCATGGACGTGGCCTATATAGGCATTGAGCCCACACAGGATTTGTAAGTCTATATCTCGTTTTGAGAATACAAGCCGTATATAGGTTCGGAATGCTGCTTGATAGTCTAATGTATCAAAGGCTACTAGTTCAAGTTTCGTTTCTTTTCCAGACCCGGAAAGTTTGCATAGTGCAACATCAAGGCCATCTAAAGAAGTGCCAGACATTAACCCAATAATATATCTTTCCTCCTTTTGAGCAATGCGGTATAGCTTTTCAACCTGTGTATTCATCTGTGTTTAATTGCTGTTTCTACTATAAGAAAATATCTTAGGCTAAACATAATTAAAATGGTTTGCATTTGCGAATGCCGGACAGAAAACCGAAGTATTATCACGGGGTTAGCACGGAGTTGTTCTCTGTCGAGACTTGTCGAAATTCGGTAGGACAAGGATAGCAGAAGAAGGTTTAGCCCTCATAACGGGTTGGCTTATTATTTTGTATTCTCATCTTATAATTCTATTTTTGGAGAAAAATAAAGATTATGAATTTTCCAGCAGAATTAAAATACACGAAAGATCACGAATGGGTTCGTGTTGAAGGAGATGAAGCCGTAATTGGTATCACGGACTTTGCGCAACGTGAATTGGGCGATATCGTATTTGTAGATATCAATACGGTAGGAGATGAAGTGGCTGCAAACGAGGTTTTCGGCACGGTAGAAGCTGTAAAGACAGTCTCAGATTTGTTTATGCCAGTGACGGCAACAGTTTTGGCTGTTAACGAAGCAATTGATGCATCACCGGAGTTGGTTAATTCTGATTCTTACGGCGAAGGTTGGATTATTCGTGTAAAGTTATCTAATCCTGCTGAAGTGGATGCTTTATTGTCTGCTGATCAGTATAAAGAAGAAATTAACGCTTAAATTTTTTAGTGTACAAGTATTAAGAAAAAAAGGCTCACCATAGTGAGCCTTTTTTAGTGTGCGTATTTTGTCTGTAAGGATTTTACAGTGTATTGGTGATGTTGATTTCGGTGATGACCTTGTTGTCTTCTACCTGAACGGCAGTTGTGAGCTGTGCTTTTTTCGTCATGTTGGACTCCTTGTCTATCAAATAATAACCCAAAGTAGATCCAATTTGCTCACTGGCTTCATTTAACACTTTGGCTGAAATATCAATTTTATAACCTTCGGCGGTCTCTTCTTTAAAGGTAGAGGTCGTGATGATCTTTGCGAATAATTCCCCTGACTCAACCTCGCTCTCCCAAGAGTCCCCAATCTTTACAGGTGTCTCTGGAAAGGTAGTCGAAATATTCGTAAAGGAATTTTTATCTATCTGCTGGCCAATATTATCTGGCAGCACCACATCGATAACTTTTCCTCGTGTGGTCATGGTTGATATGATGGTCTTATTTAAGATGGAAGCGAATTGTTGTGCTAACATTTTACCCATTTCGTCCGTCTGCTCTTTTTCCGAATCATAGTCCAGCGTCATCATGCCGGCATTAATTTGTGCTTTTATTGAACGGGCGGTGGTTTCTAGCGTAATTTGCTCCTCGGCTAATTCCTTTGGGTTTACCTCCATTTTCATCTTCATATCCATAATAATGCTTTGTGGACCATCGACATCGGTCTTGAGGTCCATATCCATTTGGATAATCTTTCCGATCGGGGGATTGGCTCTCAGGGTTACAGGCTTTTGGGCAAATGCGGATAGTGTTAAAAATGAGCCGGTTAAAAGGAGTAATAGAGATTTGTTCATTGGTCTATAATTTAAGTAGTCAAAAAGAAAGCCCCTCATGTGCTGAAGGGCTTTCCCAATGTATTATAATTTTCCTTATTTTTTTAGGTATGCGACCTCTTTAACGGCTTTAACTACTTTGGTAATACTTGGCAGTGAGGCCTCAACCAATGTAGCAGCATAAGCAAGTGGAACATCTGCAGATGTCACACGGGTTACAGGGGCATCTAAGTAATCAAAAGCATCACGTTGTACTTTGTACGTAATCTCAGAAGAGATGGAAGCTAATGGCCAAGCTTCTTCAACGATTACAAGGCGATTGGTCTTTTTAACAGATTCAATGATGGTTGCGTAGTCAATCGGACGTACAGAACGTAAGTCAATCAATT
Organism: Sphingobacteriaceae bacterium DW12; assembly: GCA_000783305.1. Classification (GTDB taxonomy): domain Bacteria; phylum Bacteroidota; class Bacteroidia; order Sphingobacteriales; family Sphingobacteriaceae; genus Sphingobacterium. The sequence continues at coordinate 757,827 of JROE01000004.1, forward strand.
CTACACTTACACCTTCTTTTGCTAACTCTTCAATTGCAGGAATAACTACACGTGGCACCATTTTTCCAAAGGATACAACAGTTACGTCTGTACCTTCTTTTACCACATTTGCTTTTCCGATTTCTAGATAATATTCTTCTTCGGGGACATGACCTTTATCACCATACATGACCTCTGATTCCATGAAAATAACTGGATCTGGATCAATGATGGCGGATTTCAATAACCCTTTAGCGTCGTATGGATTGGACGGAACGACAACTTTCAGACCAGGAGTATTGGCAAACCAGTTCTCAAAATTTTGGGAGTGCTGTGCTCCTAGTTGTCCCGCGTTACCTGTGGGGCCGCGGAATACTATCGGACAAGAAAACTGACCGCCACTCATGGAGTGTATTTTAGCGGCTGCGTTGATTATTTGATCAATTGCTACCAACGAAAAGTTGAAGGTCATGAACTCAATAATGGGTCTAAGACCGTTCATCGCTGATCCTACACCAATACCAGCAAAACCAAGCTCTGCAATGGGTGTATCGATAACGCGTTTTGGTCCGAATTCGTCAAGCATCCCTTGACTTACTTTATAGGCGCCGTTGTATTCAGCTACTTCCTCGCCCATTAAAAATATTTTTTCGTCTTTACGCATTTCTTCGCTCAAGGCTTCGCGAAGTGCTTCTCTGAATTGTATTTCTCTCATCAGTTGTAAATAGTGTCAAATTCTAATACGCAAAACTACTATTATTTATTGATATTTTGAAGGTTTGAGCTGTCAAATTTATATGACTTGAGATCCTTTTTACCAAAATATGAGCAAGCAAAGGGTTCGGTTATTGTAGAATCTATAAAGGGGATAGCCACTCCAGGACGACCGTGTTTAAATTCTTAATAGCTAACGGGATGTCCCAGCTTTCGCGATTGCGCTGTTCAACATAATTGGATATAGCGCGAATCTGTATACTAGGAATCTGTTGCCCATTGGCAGCGAGGAATACTGCTGCACCTTCCATTGATTCCAAATCAACATCGGGATGTTGATTTTTTAATTTCGCAATGTTGGGCTCATGTCCGTGCACCTTGTTGACGGTAATGGCATTTACTTTTTTCAAAAGAGGGGGATAAAAAGGAGGGTTGTCAAAAGGAATAGGGCGAAAGACTGAGACTCCGAATCCGAGGTCTTCTATCGAAAGGAAAGACTCTCCATCTTCGGCGCCTAACTCTGCAAATCGATCTTCGGTTACCTCAACGACCTCTCCTATTTTCAGATTACGATCGAAAGAACCTGCAATACCTAGATTAATAATTAAGTCATAGGAGTTTAATGCCAAGTGCTTTCCTAATGTGTAGGCCGTTTGGGTCATCCCGACCCCAGTGATTAACGTATCTATCGGATATGGTAGGGTTTGGGCGTTTAAGAGGGGTTGTATTTCGAACGATGTTGCTGCGACAATAAGTATTTTCATTAGCATAATTATAAGACCATTCCTAGACCACAATAATACTAATATTTACATAATTCTGAACGCAAAGCCTTATCTTTGTGGCATTATGATTTTTATTACACGGCGCGAGCGCTTCAGTGCCGCTCACAAACTTTATCGGGCAGATTGGTCGTTGGAAGAGAACGAAAATGTTTTTGGTAAATGCAGTAATCCGAACTGGCATGGGCATAATTACGAGCTTTTTGTAACGGTAAAAGGAGAGGTGGATCCAGAAACCGGATTTCTGATCGACTTGAAAGAAATGAAGCGGGTCATATTGCAACATGTCATAGAAAAACTAGATCATCGCAACGTTAATTTGGATGTTGATTTTATGGCAGGTAAGCTAGCCTCAACCGAATATATTGCCATAGCGATATTTGACGTCTTAAGGCCACTATTTGCAGAGCGAAACGTACTGTTGCATTGCGTGAAATTAGTAGAAACAGAAAATAATTATGTCGAATACTTCGGCGAATAAATCTTTAATAGTTTACTCATGAATGATTCTTCAAGCTTGGACCATGAAGAGATGGATGGATACACCAAGATAGATCAGTACAACCAAGTACATGTGGATAGGATATCAACACATTACACGGATATTCTTCAGGCGTTGGGTGAAGACCCAACAAGAGAGGGGCTACTCAAAACACCTGAGCGTGTAGCTAAGGCGTTGAAGTTCTTAACCCAAGGATATGAACAGGATGCTGCAGCGGTGTTGCAAGCGGCTATGTTTGAAGAGGACTATAGCCAAATGGTGGTTGTAAAGGATATAGAAGTTTACTCTTTATGTGAGCACCACATGCTCCCATTCTTCGGAAAGGCCCATATCGCTTATATTCCAAACGGCCATATCGTCGGACTCAGTAAAATCCCAAGAGTAGTGGATATTTTTGCGCGAAGATTGCAGGTACAAGAGCGTCTTACAAACGAAATCCGAGATTGTATACAAGAGACTTTGGGAGCAAAGGGGGTGGCTGTTGTGATGGAGTGTAAGCATATGTGTATGGCTATGCGTGGTGTACAAAAGCAAAATTCGGTGACGACAACGTCTGCATTTACTGGAGCTTTTCAGAATGATGTGACTAGGTCTGAATTTTTAAGATTAATCACGGCTAGTTTGATTTAATCCCGTAAATACAGCAATTATTGCTTCATTTAGAAAGTCAGGTATTTACATGTTTTGTGACGAGCAAAATAATGTAAATGCCTGACTTTTAGTTTTATGTGATTTTTTGTTTTTGTATTTTGGATTGGCTTACTTACATTTGCATCCATGCATCAGTCCGAAGAACTGTTAAATACGTACTTAGAACATACTTGTGACGAAGAATCTGCGTTACTAAAAAGAATCAATCGGGAGACCTATCTGAAAGAAACGATGCCCCACATGTTGTCGGGACATTATCAAGGAAGGGTCTTATCTTTTTTGAGTAAGATGACAAGACCCAATCGCATTTTGGAGATTGGTACCTTCACAGGCTACGCAACATTATGCTTGGCAGAGGGGCTGCAAACGGATGGAGAAATCCATACAATTGATATTAATGCAGAACTGGAAGAACGAGTTCGAGGTTATTTTAAAGAGTCATTGTTTGACAATCGAATTCGTTATCATATAGGTGATGCAATACAGGTCATTGATAACATACCGGGACAGTTTGATTTGGTATTTATTGATGCAGATAAGAAGAGAAATCTTCAATATTATGATTTACTGGTTGATCGAGTTCCGTCCGGAGGGCTTATTATGATCGACAATGTTTTATGGAAGGGAAAAGTGCTGCAAGGGAATCCGGACAATCAAACGAAGCAAATTCTCGAGTTGAACGAACAGTTAAAAAGCGATCAACGGGTTGATAAATTAATCTTACCTATTCGAGATGGACTTTTTGTTTTGCGCAAAAAGTAAGTTGTGGACTAAATGATTTATTATGCAAGAAAGAAACATTAGAAAGTATCTTCTTGTGCTGTTTTTGAGTTTAGCTAGTGTAACATACACTTTTGCTCAAAAATTTTCTCCGACTTCATACGTCGAAGAGCACAAGCAGATCGCACAACAGCTGAGCCGTGAACATGGTGTTCCTGCCTCAGTAATCTTAGCGATTGCTATGCACGAGAGTGCCAATGGAAATAGCAAGGTTGCCAAACATCTCAACAACCATTTTGGGATAAAGGGCAAAAACAATAGTAAGGCCATTCGGTCATCCTATAAAGGATATTCCTCTATCCTAGACTCCTACCACGATTTCGTTGGATTATTAAAACGGAGAAGCGCTACCCAGAAACTTTTTGATAAGTACGATGCCTTGGATTACCAAGCGTGGATTAATGGAATCGCAAGGTCTGGGTATTCGCACAGCAAAAGCTGGAAAACCCAAGTACTTTCAATGATTCGTAGGTATGAATTGGATAATCTGGATCGACCGAATGCCACAAACAAATCTTTGGTAGCTAACCGTACAGAACAGGAAGTTTCACAGGGAACATCAAGTAAATTAAGGTAGATTCCAATCAAACCCCAATAAGAGATATTAGCTGTCAATCTAAAAATGAATAAACTCGTCTATTTGTCCGTCGTGGTGATGCTTATCGTTTCGTCATGTTCAAGTAAGAGAAGCACCGTGTTGGTGGGCAAAAATGGAGGAACTAGTAAGACGACGTCTTCTGGAGCCTCTAAAAGCACAGGGGGGACAAGTATGTCTGGCCTAACTTATATTGAGCGGTACAAGGGGGTTGCTATTTCTGAAATGAATCAGTATGGAATTCCCGCAAGCATCAAATTGGCGCAAGCGCTTTTAGAATCTGGAAATGGAAATAGCTATTTGGCTAAAGAAGCTAATAATCACTTTGGTATAAAATGTGGGGGGGTGTGGAACGGAAAGAGCGTAACCAGGCCTGATGACCATGAAAATGATTGTTTTCGTGTGTATGACAATCCGGAGCAATCGTTTAAAGACCACTCACAGTTTTTGTTGAGAAAGCGGTATGAGAAGCTTTTTACACTTGATAAAGACGACTATAAAGGCTGGGCAAAGGGATTGAAATCTGCCGGTTATGCTACTAATCCACGCTATGCTGAATTGTTGATTGATATGATTGATCGATACGAACTGTATAAATACGACCGGGCGGAGAGTTTTGTCGAAAAAGAGAGAAGAGAGGAGGTTGTCGACCATGTTATTGAAGAGAAAATCGTTCAGGAGCCAGCCGTACAATCAGAAAAAATCAAGAGTCCTGTAGCGATGCGGATACATGAAGTACAGCTTAAAGACACCCTCTATGCCGTCAGTAAGCGCTATAATGTCTCTATTGAAGAAATCAAGCAGCTTAATGGCTTAATTGCCGATGATTTATCTGTCGGTCAACTGCTCGTCATCTCCAGATAGGCAGTAATCGTGAAAAGTTGTTAAATATTTCAAAATTAACATCTGAAAATGTAGTTTTACGGTTGTGAGATCAAGCCTTTATATCCTATTTCTGTTAATTTTTGTTGGTAAAAACGAAACTCTTTTTGCGCAGAAGCAGGTTGAAGGAATAGTTTTTGATAGCGATACAAAGCAACGTATTGCCAAGGTAAACATTACCAATATAAATAGCGAAGAAGAGGTTTATAACAACACGAGAGGAGAATTCAGTATACGGGCTAAGAAGGGCGATGTTCTGATCGCGAGTTCGAAAGGATTTCATTCAGACACCCTTACGATGGACGATAGGCCAGTATTACTCTTTTATCTGAGACGTGCCACAATATATCTAGACGAGGTGTCTGTAATGGGACGTAAGACTCCAGAGCAAGTCTTTAAGGAGGAAAGGGAAAGCTTTAACAAAGCATATCGACTGGCAGACCCAGGGAGTGTATTTTCAGTAGGACCTACTGGAGCCGGGGTTAGCATTAATGCTATTTATAGCCTGTTTAGTCGAGAAGTAAAGAATGCAAAACGATTGACGCGTATTATTGAGAACGATCATAAGGAGAATATAATCGATTATAAATTTACCCAAGCGCTGGTTAGTAAGATAACAGGATTGCAGGATGAGTATTTAAAAGACTTTATGATTCAATATAGGCCATCTTATTATTTCGTTATTTCTGCATCGGAATACCAGATGACTGCATATATTCGATCAAGTTACGAACAGTTTACATCCAATCCTGCTTTAAAACGCTTACCTTTGCTTCCGGAAATAAAATTAGATATAGAACCCTATAAATAATTGATTTAACAAAACAGCTATTATGAAAATAAAATTCTACGGTTTTCTTCTATTTATGGGCTTTCTGGCTCAAAAGGCAGACGCTCAGGTGAACCTGAAGGAACTTAGAGCTAAGCCTGATTCTATCACCAATAACAACCAGCAGCAGAAGTTAAATATCAAGCCGATTGATGTGCCGATTCCGAAACTCTCTTTGGAGGTGGATTATTGGAAGCATTGGACTCGATTTGGTATCAATGCTAATCAAGCGGCATTTAGCGATAGTTGGAGTGGTGGCGGGGTCAACTCTTTGGCCTTAGGAATAAATACATGGCATAAGTCAGAGTTTAATAGAAATGATTTTAATTTCGTAACAGAAGTTGACTTGAAATACGGTAAGGTGAAAAACAAGGATCAGATGGCCAAGAAGAATAATGACCGTATTTTTTGGGACAATAAACTGGCCTATAAGCTATCAAAAAGTTGGTCTTTATTTACATCACTAACATTTGAATCTCAATTTGATGTTGGTAATAGTTATGGTACAAGCAAAGTTTCAGGAAGAGATAGTATTACAGGGGTGATTTCGGCCTTTATGGCACCAGGATATTTGACGGAGTCTTTCGGTTTGGAATACAAGCCCGACAATTCTTTGTCGGTACGTTTTGGTACAGGTACTGCGCGACAAACCTTTATTCTGGATGATCGTATAAAGCCACTCACCGTTCAGCAATATGCTGAAAAATATCCGGGCCAAACGATTGAAAAGGATCAAGCGGATAAGTTTGGTGTTAAAGCGGGTAATACCTTTAAAAATGACCTCGCTTTTCAGATTACAGCTAATTTAGATAAGAATTTGTCTAAAAATATAAATCTGAAAAGCCGTTATAATCTATTTGCAAACTATGAGAAGATTACCGATCCTAGCCATCGTTTGGATGTATGGTTAACGGCTAAGGTTTCGAGAGTCGTCAATGTAAATTTGAATGGTATTGTGTTGTATGATAGTGATGACATCGCCAAAGGTAAGACAAAAGCAGAAATTCAATTTTCTGAGTCTTTGGCTTTAGGCTTAACATTTAATTTGCCGAAATAGTGAATAGAAGTTCCTATGTTTTTATAGGTGCCATCGTCTCGTGTTTAGGTATGGTCTGCTGTAAGAGCAATCAATACTCGAAGACGAACAAGCAATATACTGCACAGGTCAAAGAAATAGCGTCTACACTGACGACAACATTACCCGAACCTAAGGTCCTCGAGGATAGTGCGCGTCTTATTCCAGAGCCTGTTGTCGTAGATAAAGTAACGAGCTTGCAGAATCGAGGAATGCGGAAGGACCTAGACTGGGTAGGTGCAATACATTTTGACATCCGGAAGCCGAATTATATTGTTATCCATCATACAGCCCAAGATAGTATCAAACAGACACTTCGAACATTTACATTAGACCACACAAAAGTAAGCGCACATTACCTGATTGGAAAGAAAGGTGAAGTGTATCAATTGCTGAATGATTATTTGAGGGGTTGGCATGCGGGGGTAAGTAAGTGGGGTTCTATTACGGACATGAATTCGGTATCACTGGGTATTGAGCTCGATAATAACGGAAAGGAACCGTTTTCTGATATTCAAATCAATGCGCTAATGACATTGTTGGACACGTTGAAGACGAATTATGATATCCCGACAGCTAATTTTATTGGACATGCGGATATTGCACCTACGCGTAAGAATGATCCGAGTGCATTGTTTCCTTGGAAGCGATTGGCGGAAAGGGGATTCGGAATTTGGTACGATGAACGGATGTTGATGACACCTCCAACTGATTTTAATGCCGTTGATGCCTTGAAGATTATTGGTTATGACACTCGGAATTTGGGTGCGGCAATCGTCGCATTCAAAAGAAAATTTATCATCAATGATTTGCGCCCGGAATTGACGTTGTATGATAAAAGTGTCTTATATAATTTGTACCTAAAATATTAAGACTGGATTGGAAATCGTTTGTCTTTATTATTGGAAACGAATTGTTGTAAGATGAGTCCGATGATGACAACAAGTGCGCAACCAATGAGGTTGAGCCAAAGAAAAGCGACGATGTCCATGTTCCAAATAATGACAATGATAGCCTCTGTGATGACCGCAGCCCAAAAAACGGCCATCCCCCCTACTCTCTTTACGTAGAAAGCAACAATAAATATACCTAGAATGGTTCCATAGAAGAGCGAGCCTAGGATGTTAACGGCTTCGAGTAGATTGCCGAGTTGGCTAGCATACAAGGCAATTAGTATGGTAAATATTCCCCAAATGAAAGTGATGACGCGAGAAGCATTTAGATATCCTCGGTCTGAGTCATTCTTATTGACAAAGCGTTTGTATATATCGACGATAGTCGTAGATGCTAAGGAGTTTATAGCGCTTGAGGTGGCGCCCATTGAGGCTAGGAATATAATTGCGACCAATAGGCCAATCAAGCCTTTGGGGAAAGTACTGGTGACGAAGCTTAGAAAAACATAGTTATTGTCGTTGGTCTCTGCATTGGAGTCGTTTTTTTTCATGAGATCAATGACTTGCTGACGCACCTCCTGAGACTGGCGGTCAGTTTCTTGTAGTCGGCCTCTGGTGCGCGCTATTGCTGCATCATCATCGGTTTTAACCGCGTGTACAAGTTCGTCTAATACAGCCTGTTTTTCTTGATATACTGCAGTATGTTGCTTTTCAAGCTTTTGAAGTTCATGATGGTGACTGCTAGTCTTCAGTTTGGCAACTTCTTGTTGGTTGAAAAATATTGGAGGAGTATTGTATTGATAGTATGCGAAGACCAATACTCCAATAAGTAGGATAGCAAATTGCATGGGTACCTTAAGTAAACCGTTCATAAGGAGTCCTTGCCGACTGTCGCGAATAGAGGAGCTGGTGAGGTAACGACCTACTTGACTTTGGTCGGTCCCGAAATAAGATAGCTGTAAGAAAAAGCCACCAATGAGACCTGTCCAAAGGGTATATTGATTGTCCAGGTCGAAGGTTAGGTCTATCGCATTTGTCTTGCCTGATTTTCCTGCAATATGCAACGCTTCTACAAGGCCCACTTCCTGAGGTAGGAGATGGACAACCATGATTCCTGCGACAAGGAGACCACCGAAGATAATGCTCATCTGTAGTACCTGTGTGTAAGAAACAGCCTTCGTGCCACCATATACGGTATAAAGGACGACTAGACTTCCAATGAATAATGTCGTATAGGTGACGTCAATGTGCAGGATTGTGGAAAGAATAATCGAGGGGGCGAATATGGTAATTCCCGTAGAAATTCCTCTTTGAACAAGGAATAGGATTGCCGTGAGCGCACGGGTTTTGATATCAAATCGCTTTTCCAGAAATTCGTATGCGGTAAATACCCGTAGCCGATGAAATATAGGGACAAAGGTAATGCAGAGTACAATCATAGCCAAAGGTAGGCCAAAGTAGAACTGAACAAAACTCATCCCTGAGGAGTATGCTAATCCTGGGGCAGAAAGAAAGGTGATGGCACTTGCTTGAGTCGCCATGACGGATAGACCGACATTGTACCATGGTAAGGAACGGTTACCAAGCAGGTAACCGTCAATGTTTTTGATGCCTCTGCTCTTATAAATGCCGTAGCATATAATGAGTGCAATAGTAGCAAAGAGTACGGCCCAATCGTACCCACTCATGAGAAGTAAACGGTAAATCCGTAAAGAATGATAATAAAAAGCGCTAGCCAGAGGACAACAAGGATATAAAATTGTCTCCAGCTACGAACGAAGGGAGGAAGTCCCTTATCTATCATGCTGCGGGCGTTTTAGTAGTACGCTGATAAAGAAGATAGCAAAAATAAATCCTCCAATAGCACCACCGATAGCACCCAATATGGAGACATTCCAAGCGAGTACTGTCAATGCGCCAAAGATTGTTCCGATAAGGATAATCAGACTGTTTACATTCAAAGTATTCTCTTCTGTGTTTTCGATATTGTTTTCCATTTTTTTATTGCGGTTGTTTTGATAACAAATTTACAAATAATCTATAAGCTCCGGGCACACCTGCGGGTAATTGTCTAAAAAAAGACAGGGAAGTGTAGACAAATTTACCTTTTCCTTTGTTAACAACCAAAAGTGAACCTTTATTGGGTTGTTCATTTTTGTCATGCATGGATAGTGGGGTGGCATACTGTTCAGCAATTTGACCTGCGAAATAGAGTCCGCGTTCTTGCACCCATCCTTCAAAATCTTTCGCTGTTATTTTGTTGGGGTGATTGAGGATTGGGTTGTGGATGTCTAAGGTGACGGTCGCCAATTCGTCGGTCACGCGATCACGACTAATGGTAAACGGATAAGGCCCGAGTTGATTTGTTTTGAGGCCACTATTTACATTATATTGTTCGATTAATGTGCCGCCATTCTCCACATATTTAAAGAGGTGAGGGATTAGGTTGCCTATTCGTGGATTGATATTGAATGCACGAATGCCAACGATAATAGCGTCATACGTCGAAAGGTGATCGCTTAGTATTTCAGATTCTTTAAGGGGTGTTACCTGTAGTCCAATGTTTGCCAAGCTCGATGAAACGAGATCTCCAGCTCCTTCTAAATAGCCGATTTTGAGCTGAGGAATCGTAGCTTCGATACCGGTGAGCCTAGATTTGGCAGGAGGAAACCAAGTGATCTGTGGGATATGGTCATAGGAGATGGCATGATAAGAATGAGCGAGTTTTCCATCAATTAATATTTTTAGAGAGTCGAGATTCGTGTCTGATGATAGCGGTGTAAGTGTAACCTGACGAAGTAATTCTTGTTGGGTATCGAAATTTATTTCTATGCTTTGGGGACTTACGCTCCAGTTATTTGGTACTAGGAACTCGACTTTGCCTGTTTGAGGCTTTTCTTGATGTGATTTGAATTGCAGCTCAATAGTCCGGGGGGTATTTATTTTTGATACAATGGCATTGGACCCTATATTGACGGTAATTGGAGGCGTAATTGTCAGTGGCTCGTATATTTCGCCCCTGACGGGATCGGTATATTTATAGAGCACAGGTCTAGTATAAGATATCTGCACTCCCTCAATGCGAATGATAAATTCAGTCTGGGGGATATTGGGATTTTGTGGGTTGCCAATCAGTGTAGGGTCGGAAACATCGAATTTACCAAGTGAACCGTCGGTTTCCAGCCAATATGGCTGAGAAATTGGTGCGGCATTGAGTGTGAGACCTTGGGATATTATTTCATTGTGGGGCAATGTTTTCTCTATCTTCTGATGATTAATACGGACTAGCTCTACCGTAGTTCGGGGACTTCTAACAATAATATCATTGCTGACATTGATGGATGAGCCTAGTGTGTATTGAGATTGGGGGGCGTAACTTTCCATCCAAATGCCAGCACAGTCAAGGATGAGCTCCTTAATCTCTTTTGTTTTCTGTTGTTTCCAGTACAGGTTGTCTATCTTTTCGACCTCACGGAGAAGACTCGTCAATCCAGGGATGGATTTCTCGGGATGGACAATGTCAAATTGACGGATTAAATCTTCGACTTGGGATTGGATTTCTAGTCCGTTGGAGGTTCTTTTCCAAGAGGTTTCAATTCCGCTCAATAAATCGGTAGTTGGCTTGTCTCCTGCTAATACCTCAAAGTATTCTTTTGAGGCGCCTCGCTGTTTGGCAGCACCAAAACCTTGACTTTTGTGTGATGAGCGGCTTTCAGAGGCTATTTCGCCATAAGATTTGCCGATCAAAGGATTGTACTCTCCTATTTCTATGTTGAATTGGTCATCTGCAGTGGTCTTGAGGCCACCAAAGTTAAAGGTATTCCAAAGTAACCTTTTGGGTTGCCAAGGTTGGACGTAAGCGAGTTGCTCTGGGTATTTGGTGGGATCGCCTGCAATTTTGAATGCTTCTATCGCTAATATGGCTGAGGCTTGGTGGTGTCCGTGTCCCCCCCTTTCATCGGGAGGAAATCGGGTAATGATGACGTCGGGTTGAAATTTTCGAATAATCCATACGGCGTCTTTTAGCACATCTTCTTTTTCCCAAAAATTGAATGTCTCCTCGTGGGTCTTGGAAAATCCAAAATCGAAAGCAGTGCTGAAGAATTGTTCGCCCTTATCTATGGAACGTGCTCTGAGCAATTCTTGTGTGCGAATTAAGCCTAATTCTTTTCCTATTTCAGTCCCAATAAGATTTTGACCACCATCGCCTCGAGTAAGGGATAAATATCCTGTACGGTATTTCTTCTCCTGTGCCAACCAAGCAATAAGACGGGTGTTTTCATCATCAGGATGAGCTGCAAAGTAGAGTACAGACCCCAATACATTTAACTTTTGAAGTTTAAGTTTTATTTCGGAAGAGGGAGCTGGCGATGCAGGCTGTGCGTATATGGATTTACCCAAAGCAATGACACATAGGGTAATGAAGATAGTTTTGATATTCATAACGACTAAAGATAGAAAAACCTTGACGAATTGGCTTCACATGTCACAAGAAAATTAGCTAATTCACTCGATATCATGACGAATCCTGATTTATTCGGTAATTCTGAAGGCCATTTGGAGATGTAACAAAGCAAAAGGGATCGGCATGAATGCCAATCCCTTTTAACAACAATTAAAAAATCTTTTTTGACTTAAAACGGATCATTAGCGAGACTATAATGAGTTCTAAACATACATCAATAGCTTGCAGTCTTAAGTTTTAGTAACCTTTATATAGTAAATGTAGCATTTTTTATTTCTAAAGGTGCACGCTGTTGAAAAATAAAATTTTCCACAAAAACGGAGTTATAAACAAACATTAAGTGGAAAATAGTGTAGGACAGCTAAAAGCCCTATTTTATTGTTGGATATAAATTAATTATTTATCGATTGATCCTAGTACACGTTTCATAAACTGATTAAGAGCCTCTTTTTTTGGAGTTCCTTCTTTTATCAATTTGTCTACTTCTATCGCGCCATACATATTGGAGATTAACTCACCAATGACGTCCAGTTCTTCATCTTTTAGGGAAGGTATTTCGGTAAGGGATTCGAGAGTCTCAATTGTCTCTAACACGTAATCGGCATCATTCTGCTCGATAAACTCTGTTAGGTGTTTAATTACTGGTAGTTTCATTGAATAAATCTATTAATCCATCAAATTTGTTTGTTTGTACTTGATTTACCAATTTGCCATTTTTGAAGGCGGCGAAAGTCGGTAAATTACTAACATCTGCTAATTTCCTGGAAGCTGGGTTTTTTTCTGCATCGACGATTACAAATGCAACTGATTCATTCTCGCCAGCTAGTTTTTTGAATTTTGGCTTCATGATACGGCAGTTACCACACCATGACGCGGAATATTGTACCATGACAATATCGTTATTGTCCACAATTTCTTGTAGGGTATCGTTTTCTAATTCTTGTAACATGATTTTGTGTTTTTAAGTGTTTGAAAAGTAAGGGGAATACGGATACTCCCCCACTTTAGTATTGTACACGCTTTAGGTAAGCGAGAGGGGATTAATTAAGGTTGGACAAGTATTCTGCTACACCAGTACGTGTCGCGTTCATAGCTTCTTTACCTTCTTCCCAGTTTGCCGGACATACTTCGCCATGCTGCTGTACGTGTGCATATGCGTCAATCAAACGAATGTATTCTTTAACGTTACGTCCTAAAGGCATATCGTTTACGGACTCGTGGAATACCTTACCTGTTTCATCGATAAGATAAGTTGCACGAAATGTTACGGCAGAACCTTCCGCAAGGGTTCCGTACTCAGGGTGCTCTACTTCCTTAACATCTAAGATACCCAAGATGCTCGAAAGATTACGGTTGGTATCCGCTAAGATAGGATATGTAACACCTTCAATACCGCCATTGTCTTTTGCTGTATTCAACCAAGCAAAGTGAACTTCATTTGAATCGCAAGAAGCTCCAATAAGGATGGTGTTACGTTTTTCAAACTCAGGTAATGCTTCTTGAAAAGCATGAAGCTCTGTTGGGCATACAAAAGTAAAGTCTTTTGGATACCAGAATAATAACACTTTCTTACCTTCTTGAGTTGCTTTTTCAAAAATGTTAATGCTTAAGTTGTCGCCTAATGAATCGATTGCATCAACTGCAATACTTGGAAAATTTTTACCTGTAAAGCTCATAGTTCTTATTATATATTTTACTTTTTTTCTGTGTCACAAAGATACGATTTATAACAAGACAATAGTATTGCAAATGTCAATAAGCTATTGTTGAAATCTATAGGTGTGCGGGTGTTGCTATAGATTTTTACTATAGCAAGAGTTGGGTATATTTCTAAATTGGGCTTGTACAAGATGAATCTAAACATTACATTTGCTTCCGATATAATGGCCCCGTAGTTCAACGGATAGAATAGATGTTTCCTAAACATTAGATAGCAGTTCGATTCTGCTCGGGGCTACTAAAAGCGATATCCAATTTGATGTCGCTTTTTTTCTGAAAGTATCCGTATTCAATGGACATCAAGAACGGTCATGTCTGTTGGTAATCCAAAGGAATCATGAAAGCCTTATTTTGTTACGATTTAATTTATCCCCCTATCGATTGTACGACATCAGGCCTCACGGCTCGGTCGACATTGACTATCCGATATCGTAGAGCGAGATAATCTGATTTTTGTACATATCTATTTTTTGATATGCTCTATTGAAAAACATTTTTTTATCGCGGGTGCCAGCCGTATTTAAGAGTTTGGAGTTTTTTAGTTGATGTTGAAAGAAATTGGCGACGTGCTTACATGTGTCGATGTCAGTGGTAATGAAGTATCCCAGCATCGTGTACGGGACAAATAAGGATTTGCGATGAGTATCTTGTATGAGCACATTATTATTTAAGATGAGTAAATCGTGGTAATACAACCTGTACTGCTCATTCTGGGGAGTACACTTTTTTTCTAATGAAAACACTAGTTCCTTTAAACTTTCACAAAGCATTTTCCCATTTTCGGCAGTTAGTAGACCTGCGTGGTAAAAATACATGATTTGCTGTAAGGTGCTGTTTATCGTAGTGTCGTTCCATATCTCATGTGTCCTAGTAGATGTATAAAAATTTGCGAGTTTTTGTCCGAGACTGACAATTGGAGTATGGGTCAGATATTTCTCAAAGCTTGTATCCAAACCTTCTGGGTGGAGTAAGTTTAGCCAAACGTAGCGTTTGAAAGTTGAGAGGAATTCGGTATTTATAGTATAAAAGAGAGGGATGTCCTTGGCCGAGTAGTACAAGGATGTATCCGTGTTAGGAGGGTATTCAGAAAGGGATTTTAAAGAGCTTTCCAAGTAGTCGGTTAGGTCATTAAATGTTTGGATTTCCTTGGTTCTTTTGACAATGATGTGTTCTTTCCTTTGAAAAGCACTATCCATAGAAAAGCCGAAGTGGTCCGCTAGTTGGACAGCTTCTTCTATGGAAAATTTACTTTTCATTGAAACCCTTCGATGGGCCGCATCATAACTGATGTCCAGTGCATTGGAGACTTCCCCAATGAGTGATTGATGCTTGCCAATAACCTTTTGAATGAGACTGATTAGTTTTTCTTGATGCATAGCTGAATTTGTGATTTTCACAAAAATATAAAATAACATTATTGTTTGTTGCAATTGATTGTGCAAGAATCGCAATAGATTTGTTTAAATAAAAACAATACAAAATGGCCTCGTCTATTACAAGGGCAAGCACAGCCTTGCATACCCTGAATATTGCATTAAAATTGGAACAGATTGCCATGAATATACATGATCGTAAACCGGCTATGTTAGATGAGCAGAATCTAATACCGATCTCTGGAAGTTTAAATACCGAAAGTATTCAAGCGCGCACGTCCTTTTTAGAAAATAAAACCGGGAAGCAATTCCCTTATTTAGTTAATAATAAAGGTTTCTATACGCTGGATGATCTTCATGGAAATATAGAAAACTATATTGGTATGTGTCGTGTTCCAACTGGTGTGATTGGACCGTTGAGGGTAATAGGTTCATTTGGAAGCGAAGATTTCTATGTTCCGTTGGCTACAAGCGAGGGAGCATTGGTGGCTTCCTATCATCGGGGGGCTCGAGCCTGCTTCACTGCTGGTGGTGTGACCTCCGTCTGTCTGACAGAAGGTGTACAGCGGAGTCCAATTTTCAAATTTGAGAGTATTGCTGACTTAGGTTTATTTGTCTCTTGGCTACTTCCCCAGTCTGAGAAGTTTGATGAGATTGTGGGGCGAACAAGCCGATTCGCCAAGTTGGTGGATACCAAGATACAGATCGAAGGCAATCATCTCCTTGTTATCTTCGAATATCATACAGGAGATGCTGCGGGGCAGAACATGGTCACTATATGCACGGATGCTATTTGTCAATATATCGTTGAGTGCTGTCCTACAAAACCTAAGTTTTGGTTTATAGAAGGGAATCACTCTGGAGACAAAAAGGCTACAGCAATGTCGTTTGGAAACGTTCGTGGAAAGAAAGTTACTGCTGAAATCGTATTGTCCAAAGAAATCGTTCAAGATGTGCTGAAAGCGACCCCTGAGCTCATGGCTGAGTACTGGCGTTCGTCTACAATGGGGATTATCCAAAGTGGAGCTATTGGGGCTCATGGGCATTATGCGAATGGACTTACAGCTTTATTTTTGGCCACAGGTCAGGATGTCGCTTGTGTGGCGGAAGCAGCGACGGGTATCACGCGTATGGAGAGCAATACGGACGGGTCCTTATATGCAAGTGTTACTTTGCCTAATTTGATAGTGGGTACTGTAGGTGGTGGAACGGACCTTCCCACTCAACGTGAATGTTTAGAAATGATAGCGTGCTATGGAGCTGGTAAAGCGCGAAAATTTGCTGAAATATGCGCAGCTCTCGTGTTGGCGGGAGAGCTTTCTATTGCGGCGGCATTATCTACTGGTCAATTTACGCAAGCACATCAGAAATTCGGCAGAAAAAAATAGTTTAACGATGGAATCAAAGAAAGAAAAATTGTGGAACGTACCGAATGTACTATCAGCATACCGTCTCTTGGCGGTACCTTTTATCGTACAAGCAATCATGGTTGGGAATAATTCGCTGTTTATTATATTGTTGTCGATTAATTTGATAACCGATATATTGGATGGTCTGATTGCTAGAGTGTTTCATCTAGAAACGGAATTGGGGGCGAAGTTGGATTCACTGGCAGACATCGGAACCTATGTAATGGCATTTATGGGAATGGTTATGCTGGAGCGGGCATTCGTGATGGAGTATCGTGCTGAGTTTGCGATATTGATGGTCATGTGGATGCTTCCACAACTATTATCCGTGATTCGTTTTGGACGGTTTCCAAGTTTTCATTTGTGGTCCTATAAGGTAACGGGTTATGTGCAGGGCATCTTTATTTTTACCTTTTTTGTATTCGAGTTTCACGAGGGTTATTTCTATTTTATGCTCGTTATCAGCTGTTTTGCGTATATAGAGGAATTAATGTTGGTTATTTTATTGCCGAGTCTTAACTCCAATCTAAGGAGCATTTTCTTTGTCTTACGTAGTAGAACTAAGTAAGCATGCTCTGGTCATCATTGTATATCGTAATTACATTTTTCGCGGTAGGAGCAATTGCTTTGGCTATTTTGAATATGAATGAAGATATTGATAAAGCTAAAGGGCGCTGGATAAAGTATCTTTTCTATCTCATAATTGTGGCAGGAACAATTTGGTGTATATATAAGGGTTATATGCAGAATCTAGCGATAGGTTTATTGTTTATAGGGACGTATGAAATTTGTAAAGGCTGGCGGTCTTCAAAGCGAGGGGTAGTATTTCTGGGGGTTTCTATCATTTTTTTCCTCGTTTTATCCTTTTTCTTCTATGGATTTTCCGTTAAGATGTCGTCGGTATCTATACTATATGTGTATATGATTGTCTTTACCTTTGATGGGTTTGCACAATTGACCGGGCAGCTTTTCGGTAAGCGGAAAATTCTACCAAATATCAGTCCGAATAAGACAATTGCGGGTGTAATCGGAGGAACCCTGATGGGAAGCGCTACCGGTATATATATGACACGGTGGTTGGAGATTTCTGGAAACGCGATTTGGGTATCGCCATTGGTGATTTGCGCGAGTGCTTTTGTTGGGGATATATTGGCTTCTTGGTATAAGCGGATGTGTTTGATAAAAGATTATAGTAAGCTTATTCCTGAACACGGTGGAATATTGGATCGCTATGACAGCTTTATTTTTGCAGGTATAATATTTGGGTTGCTTTATTCCTAAAGGAAGGTGAATAAGAGGAAATTTATAAATAAGTGCTCTAGTTGAAATAGGTTGTCAGGGACGGGGGTGACACTGGAAATAATCTAAAAATCATCACGATATTTCGGAGCTTAGTTTCAGAAATACCGTGACGATTTCGAAGGGATTGCAAGCTGTTACTTCCAGCCTCCTCCTAAGCCTTTATAGATATCAACGACGGTGCTTAATTGCTTTTGCTTTGCCTCTATTAATTCCAGTTTCGCGTCTAAAGCATCTCTTTGGTTAAGCAAAACTTCGAGATAGTCCGCCCTAGCGTTTGAAAACAATTGATTGGCGATGTCAATGGATTGATCTAAAGCTAGTGTTTCCTCTGATTTCAACTGATAATATTGTGCGATGTTTTTGACTTTTGACATGAGGTTGGCAATATCGAGATAGGCATTCAAGATTGTCTTGTCATATTCATATAAAGCCTGTATCTGCCGGGCATCCGCCGATTGAAAGTTGGCTTTTATCGCACTTTTATTAATCAATGGACCGGCCAACTCACCCACTACACCGGCAGCGATAGATTCAGGCATTTTTACTAAATAAGAAGGCTTAAAGGCCTCTAACCCGAGAGTTGCTGAGATTTCGAGTGAAGGATAGAATTCCTTCCGAGCAACTTCTACATCGAGTTTTGCAGATTTTAGTTCCAATTCCGCCTGTTTGATATCGGGCCTATTGGCGAGAAGCTGTGATGGAATTCCGGTATATACAGGGGGTGGTATGGTGGACATAAAGCTATCCTTTGTTCTTACGATTTCTTGGGGATAGCGCCCAAGGAGCGTATTGATTTGGTTTTCTTTTTCGGTGATTTGCTGGTGAATAGTATATTCGGTTGCTTTGGATTTGGCGAGTTCGGCCTCAAATTTTTTCACGGCTAACTCTGTTGTCGCGGCTGCCTGTTTTTGAATTCGAGAAATGTCCAGCGCTTTTTGTTGGAGACCGATATATTGCCGTAGGATATCCAACTGATTGTCTAAGGCTAATAATTCATAATAATTGTTAGCGACTTCTTCAATTAAATTGGAAAGAACAAAGTTTTTGCCTTCAACTGTTGAAAGGTAGTGTGCTACCGCTGCTGCCTTTTCTGTTCGGAGTTTTTTCCAAATATCAATTTCCCAATTGGCCATTAAGCCACCCTCAAAATTCCCAAGGGGGTCGGGTATTTCTTTTCCTGGCTCAATCTCGGTCGTGGCATCACCTGCGCCTTCACTGGTATATCGACCTGCTTTAGTTAAACTAGTACCAAGTTTGGCGGTAACGAAAGGACTTAGTTTTCCTTTTTTATAGCCGACATTGCTTTTGGCAATTTCTATCTGCTGAAGTGTAATTAACAATTCTTGATTGTTTGTTATGGCTGTCTCGATAAGACTTACCAAATTGGGGTCGGTGAAAAATTGCCTCCAAGGGGTTGCGCCACTATTGTGGCTGGTGTCTTGGGGTGTGGAAGGTTGAAAATTTTGAGGGATATTTTCTTTTATCTGGTCTCTTATGACAGTGGCTTTGGGAGCACTGCATCCCACTAAGGCAATCGATAGCGCAATTGCTGGAATTATGCGCTTAGTCTTCAAATTTTCCATCGTGTTCATAGGGTTCAGTTTTTTCTGTTAATGGATTTTCTTCTTCATATTTTGCCAATCTGGACTTTTCAGCAAGGGTTCCGAAAATGTAATATAGTCCTGGAATAATCATCAACCCGAAAATCGTTCCGATAAACATGCCTCCGGCGGCTGCAGTTCCGATAGTCCGGTTGCCCAACGCGCCAGGACCGGTGGCTAGTACCAAAGGAATCAATCCGGCAATGAATGCAAACGATGTCATCAAAATCGGACGGAAGCGAATGGTGGCACCTTCAATAGCGGCTTTTAGGACGGAAATACCTTCTTCTGCTTTTTTCTGTACAGCGAATTCTACTATTAATACCGCATTTTTACCCAGTAGTCCAATCAACATAACCATCGCAACTTGCGCATAAATATTGTTTTCTAGTCCGAGTAACTTGAGACAGAGAAATGCTCCAAATATACCTGTAGGTAAGGAAAGGATAACGGGGAGTGGAAGAATGAAACTTTCATATTGTGCAGAGAGAATCAAGTATACAAATCCTAAGCAAATCAGAAATATATAAATAGCTTCATTGCCTCGACTTACTTCGTCTTTCGAGATTCCAGCCCAATCGATACCAAACCCCCGGGGTAACTTTTTGTCTGCGACTTCTTGGATGGCTTTAATAGCCTGTCCACTACTGTAACCTGGGGCTGGCGATCCACTGACCTCGGCGGAGTTATACATATTGTGGCGAGTGATCTCGGACAGGCCATATACCTTTTCTAATCGCATAAAGGCGGCATATGGTACCATCTGATCTTTATCGTTCTTAACATATAACTTCAATAGATCTGTGGGAAGGGCTCGGTATTGTGGGCTGGCCTGAACAATAACTTTGTATGGCCTGTCGAAACGAATAAAGCTAGTCTCGTAATTAGAGCCGATTAGTGTCGAAAGATTGTCCATTGCTTTTTCTATGGTGATTCCTTTTTGTTCGGCAAGATCATTGTCAATCCTCAACAGATATTGTGGGAAACTTGCAGAATAAAAGGTGAAAGCGGATCCCAATTCAGGACGTTTTTTTAGTTCTCTTACAAAATCAGTGCTTACGTGCTCCATTTTCTGATAGTCTCCACTTCCGGCTTTGTCTAGCAAGCGAAGTTCAAAACCACCTGCGGCACCGTAACCGGGAATGGAGGGTGGTTGAAAAAACTCAATATTGGCTCCCGGTATATTTTTTGCTTTTTCTTCCAACTCTTCAATAATCTGTGCAGCAGACTCTTTGCGTTCTTCCCAACTTTTGAGATTAATGAGGCAGGTCCCAGAATTGGAACCGGTTCCTTCTGTCAGAATTTCATAACCTGCCAATGAGGAAACGGACTGTACACCTTCGATGTCCTCCGATTCTCTTAAAAGTTCTTTCGCGATTTGATTGGTCCTTTCCAAAGTAGAGCCTGGCGGAGTCTGGATAATGGCGTAAATCATGCCTTGGTCTTCTCCAGGAATAAATCCCGAAGGAAGGGTGTTGCTTAGCAAAAATGTACAGACGCAAAATGCTAGTAGTATGGGTAAAGTAATAACTTTTTTAGTAACTGTTTTATTTAAAAGAGTCTCATACCGTCGTGCTCCCTTTGTAAATAAATTATTGAATTTATCTAAAAGGAGGGTAATGAGACTTTTCTTTTTGGGTTTTCCATGATTGTTTTTCAGAATCAGGGCGCAGAGTGCGGGTGTCAAAGTTAATGCGGCTACACCAGATAGGATTATAGCCGAGGCCATGGTTATAGAAAACTGTCGGTAGAAGACTCCAACGGGGCCCGACATAAAGGCGACGGGGATAAATACAGAGGCCATGACCAACGTAATGGCGATAATGGCACCACTAATCTCATGCATAGCTTCTTCTGTGGCCTTTAGAGGGGATAAATTTTTCTCTTCCATTTTGGCATGCACAGCCTCGATGACGACGATTGCATCATCAACGACTACTCCAATTGCCATTACGAGGGCAAAAAGGGAAATCATGTTGAGGGTAATGCCAAAGGCTGACATAATCGCAAATGTGCCAACTAGTGAGACGGGAACGGCTAAGGCAGGGATAATTGTGGAGCGCCAGTCACCGAGAAACATAAATACAACAATGGCAACTAATATAAAGGCTTCGAATAGGGTGTGGACAACTTTTTCTATGGAAGCGTCCAAAAAACGAGAAACATCATAACTGATGTCATAATGCATCCCCTTAGGTAGATTGTTCTTCTGAAGATCGGCCATCAATGTTTTCACATTTTTGATTACTTCACTGGCATTTGAACCATAAGACTGTTTTACGGTAATCGCTGCGGATGGTTTCCCATTTAGTGTGGAGTATATATCATACATTGACGAACCAAATTCAATATCAGCAACATCTTTTAATCTGACAAACTCACCACCTGACTTGGCTTTGAGAATGATGTTTCCATAGTCTTTTTCATTGTTAAAACGACCGGGATATTTCAAGATATATTCAAAAGATTGGGATCGTTTACCAGAGCTTTCTCCTGTTTTACCGGGTGAAGCTTCTAAACTTTGCTGACTTAAAGCTTCCATGATTTCATCAGCAGCAATATTATAAGCAGTTAGCCTATCTGGCTTCAACCAGATGCGCATGGCATATTCACGAGTGCCTAATATTTCAGCAAAACCAACACCACTAACCCGTCTCAATTCGGACATGACGTTGATGTCGGCATAGTTAAAGAGGAATTTTTGATCGGCTTTTGGGTCGTCGCTGTATAAGTTGATATACATGAGCATGTTGGGCTCTTCTCGTGTGATTTTGACGCCTTCGCGAACCACTAGCGGGGGTAATTTGTTGACAACAGATGAGACTCGGTTTTGAACATTTACTGCAGCGACGTTGGGATCTGTCCCCAAGTCAAATACAATCTGAATGGATGCCTCTCCATCATTTCCAGCGTCGGAGGTCATGTATTTCATCCCAGGAATCCCATTTAGGCCTCTTTCTAATGGTATGACCACAGATTTAATCAATAACTCGTTGTTTGCTCCTGGATAAGCAGCCGTAATGTTTACTTTGGGGGGTGAAATGGAGGGAAATTGTGTTACTGGCAGTTTGGCCAGTGATAAAAGCCCTACAAATACGATAATCAACGAGATTACAATGGAGAGGACCGGTCGACGAATGAATTTCTTAAACATAATTTTTCCTTTTTTAGGTGCCTTACTCTGCGTTTAATTTGAGGGATAGAAGAACTTTTGCAGGATCTTCAAACTTGGTTTGAATTTTTTGATCGTCTTTTACCTTTTGAACACCTTCCAAGAGGATCTTATCCCCCTGAGAGAGACCTGCACTTATGACATATAGGTCTGGAAGTTCATAGGCAACTTGGATGTTTTTGGACCTTGCCACACCTTCTTTATCGATGATGAATACATATTTTTGATCTTGGGTTTCATAAGTTGCTTTCTGAGGAATGACCAAAGCATTTGTGAGGGGCAATGTCATAAGTACTTTACCTGTTTCTCCGTTTCGTAGTAATTTATCTGGATTGGGAAACTTTGCACGAAAGGCAATATTGCCGGTCTCGCTATCGAACTCGCTTTCTATTGTCTCGATAAGACCTTTATTGGGAAGGAGCTGATTGTTAGCTAATAATAGATTGACAGTATTGCTTCCTCTATTTTTAGTATTGGTCTGATAGTCTAGATATTCGGGTTCTGAAACATTGAAATAGGCAAATACCTGTCGATTGTCAGACAAATTGGTCAGGAGCTCCCCTTCGTCTATCAGGCTTCCTAATTTTTTGGGTATGCGGTCTATGGTGCCGTTAAAAGGTGCTCTTATCTCGGTGAAAGAAAGGTGTAGCTTAGCTAGAGCTTTCTCGGCGTTGGCATGGTCTAGCCTTGCCTGTGCCAGAGCCTGCTCATTCTTGGAGACAATATCTTTATCAACAAGGGATCGAGTGTTCTGCAGTTCAATTTCGGCGACTTTGGCTTCGGCTTCGGCCTTTTGATATTCGGCTTCGTATATTTTAGGCATAATCCGAAACAGGAGTTGACCAGCTTTTACGAATTGTCCTTCGTCTACGTATATCTGCTGCAGGAAGCCCTTTTCCTGGGCTCTGATTTCAATATTTTGAACGGACTTTATTTGAGAAACGTACTCCTTGGTAAAGGTGGTGTCCATTATTAAGGGGCTGGTAATCGCATATCTGGCGATCTCTTGTTTTTCTTCTTTCTTAGGACTGCAAGCAAATTGTAGCACAAGTGTGCAAGCAATTATAGATAGGACAATTATTTTCATTGTATGGATGTATTATGAGTGCACGTGCGTGGTTGACAAATGTTTGACTTCTGATAGAATCAGAGAGCAGGTTCACGATGTGCTGTTATTTTGATAATGAGCAAAATGGAGAATAGAAATCGGGAAGCGAGTTCTGAATATTAGAGGCTTCTACAGCAAAAAATAATATACTGCGGCAATACTAAAAACGGTTGGTATCTAGTGCTGCGAGACTACATGAAAGCTGAGGAAGGTCGTTTAATTGGAATCAGATCCTCAAAGCACGTTGGAGGATGTATTTGTCGGGTGCGTGATAGGTGAGATTGAGACTGCAGGATGGAAGTTGTGTGGTCTCATTGTACGCTTGCTTGTAAAGTAGTGTATAGGAAAGAACTAAATAATAGCTAGGAAGCAGAGTATATTTTCTATTAAAAGCGATATCGGTGTCTTCGCTTTCAATGGATGTTAAATCTTTCTCTAATTCGGAAGATACATTCTTTTTGGATAAGTGGTGAGTATAGGAAGGATGTTGAGTTTTAGTATACGGGACAGAGAAGTTTGCGGTCCCGCTATCGTGCGGGAAAGCGAAAGTCTCCCCATGCCCCCAAAAGAGGAGCAAGCACGTAGTGACGATGTATACTAATGCATTCATTAATGGCAGCAAAAATAGTAAAAGTTTGAATGCTACAAAATAGCTACTGGCGATGAGTGTGTGAAAAAAGGTTAAAAAGGAGAGTTCTTCCGGGTTGTAATAGCTTGGTAGGCTCGACAAGTGATTGTAAAAAAACAAATACTTGATGGAGAAGCGAGTTTAAACAGAATTAGTATGTTAAATTTGGTGCTTACAGATTATTAAACAGTATAACCTATTTTTGCATGATAAAAGTTTTTCTGTGTTCATTGGGACTTTCTTTCGGTAGTCTGCTTGGGGCTCACGCTCAATCACCGGTCTCATTTTTGTCTTATCCTACACTAAGTCCAGATGGAAATACCGTTGTGTTTAGTTACGATGGAGACCTGTGGCGGGTGCCTTCGGAAGGGGGGCTCGCTTTACGTTTGACTGCGATGTCAGGAAACGAAATTGCACCAAGGATATCTCCCGATGGGAAGTGGCTTGCTTTCTCCTCAAGTCAAAATGGAAATATGGATGTCTATACGATGCCGATGGAGGGAGGAGATATCAAGCAATTGACGTATCACGATGCTGGAGATGAAGTAGATAGTTGGAGTTGGGATAGTCAATCAATCTATTTTACGTCCTCCCGCTACAATAGGTTTACAAGTTATAGGGTGAATATTGGCGGAGGTACTGCCGAAAGGCTCTTTCCTCATTATTTTAATACCATACACAATGTGGTAGAGTCTCCAAAAGGGGAATTGTTGTTCAACGACTCTTGGGAAAGCTATTCGTCTGCGAATCGAAAACGCTATAAAGGAGCTTTCAATCCTGATATTCTTTCTTATAACCTGAAAAGCAAAGTGTTTAAGCAGTATACGGATTATGAGGGCAAAGATTTTTGGGCGAGTGTGGATTTAAAGGGGAATATCTATTTCGCTTCTGATGAAGGGAACGAGGAATTTAACCTTTATACATTTGCGAACGACAAGAAGGTGGCATTGACAAAATTTTCAACCTCAATCAAGCGACCGGTTGTATCGGCAAATGGAACGAAGGTGGTGTTTGAAAAGGATTACCAATTGTTTGTTTATGATGTCGAAACTAAAAAAACAATACAGCCTAAAATCTCCCTGAGTAGAAATCAGGTTTTAGGGAAGCAGCAGGAATTCGATATCAAAGATAATGTTAGCAACCTAGACGTTTCGGCTGATGGAAAGAAGATGGCATTTGTGTCTAGGGGTGAACTGTTTGTGAGTGATATTGATGGAAAATTTGTTAGACAGATGCCAAGCCACGGTGAAAGAGTAATGGAGGTGAGTTGGTTAAAGGACAACAAGACATTACTCTATAGCCAGACGTACGAGGGATACTTAAACTGGTTTACGACGACTGCCGATGGAAAAGGGGGAGAGAAACAGCTTACGCAGGACCATCGTAATAATAGAGATATCGCGTTTAATAAGGAACGGACGCAGGCGGTATACCTCAGTGGTCGTGATGAAGTGCGCTTGCTGGATTTAACGAGCTTAAAAAGCAAAACTATTGTGAAGGATGAAATTTGGGCTTTTCAAAATTCGTCTCCATCATTCTCCCCAGATGGCGAATATGTGTTGTTCACAGCGTACCGTAATTTTGAACAGGATATCTTGGTACATCACTTGAAAACAAATAGTACTATTAATTTGACGAACACCGGAGTATCCGAAACTTCGCCTGCTTGGTCGCCAGATGGGAAGTATATTTACTTTGCGAGTAATAGGACGAAGCCCTCCTACCCTACTGGTATGCAAAATGCTAGGATTTATAGGATGGCTTTGGAGGATTTTGATGAAGACTACCGCAGCGCTAAGTTTGATGAGTTGTTTGACGAGTCGAGCAACACGAAGCGCGACTCTACGGCGGTGAAGAAGAATGGTCAAGATAAGAAGGATGAGACGAAGGCTGCTTCAACCATAAAACCGATGGTGATGATTGATACACAAGGGCTAATGGATCGTATTACATTGGCGAGTCCAGCGTTCGGATCGCAGTACAATCCATCTGTATTTAAGAAGGGCGATAAGACGTACCTATTCTTCTCTTCTAATCATGAAGGGCGTGGGGCGCTATATAGGACGGTGATGGAGCCCTTTGTTCCAAATAAGACGGAAAAGGTGGTCGATGGCGGGGTGAATTCTTTTTTTGAATCGGGAGGGAAATATTACGCGTTGAGCCGCGGAGGTATCCAAAAATATAATTTGGAGGCCAATAAGCTTGATAAAGTGGAAGTATCATTGAAATTTCAACGTAATCTGGAAAAGGAGTTTGCACAAATGTTTTACGAAACATGGGCTGGAATTGAGGAAAATTTTTACGACGGAACATTTCACGGAGTGGATTGGGAGGGAATAAAGAGAAGGTATGAAGCTTACCTCCCAAATATCAATAATAGGTCAGACCTTCGGATTCTATTGAACGATATGCTGGGAGAGTTGAATGCCTCACATTTGGGCTTCAATTCGTCTGGTCCTGAGGAGCGAAGAAACTTTGTGTATGTGACGAATGAAACAGGAATATTATATGACCAAAAAGATCCTTATAAGGTGTCGCAAATCATCCAAAGAGGACCAGCAGGGAGAAAGGGTGTGGATGTAAAGGTGGGAGATCAGCTGGTGGAAATAAATGGACGACAACTGGATAAATCGATGGATCGAGACTTTTACTTTACGCAACCATCCCTTGCGGAGGAATTGGAGTTAACTTTCGTTCGTGATGGAAAGAAAGTCAAGACTAATATAAGGCCACAATCTACGACGACGCAAAGGGAACAGTTGTATGACGAGTGGATTAAGGGAAATCGGTCGAGGGTGGACGCTTTGAGCAAGAACCGAATTGCTTACTCGCATATGAAAAATATGGGCGGGGAGCAGCTGGAGCAATTTTTATTGGACATGGCAGAGCAAGAGAATAATAAGGAGGCTATTATCTTAGATCTTCGTTACAACACTGGAGGGAATGTGCATGACGAGGTGCTTCGGTTTTTGTCACAACGGCCGTATTTACATTGGCAGTATAGGGATGGTAAACGATCGCCGCAGAGTAACTTTGCTCCCGCGGCCAAGCCGATTGTACTGTTGATCAATGAGCAGTCTTTGAGTGATGCTGAGATGACGGCGGCGGGCTTCAAGGAGTTGAAACTGGGAAAAATTATTGGAACAGAGACTTATCGTTGGATTATTTTTACGTCGGCAAAGGGCCTAGTGGATGGCTCGATGTACCGAGTGCCTGCTTGGGGCTGTTATACGTTGGACGGAAAGGACTTGGAATTGACGGGGGTCTCTCCAGACATTGCCGTCAGGAATACCTTTGTGGACCGGATAGAGGAGCGAGATCCTCAACTTGAAAGGGCAATACAGGAAATTCTTAATGATTTGAAATAATAAAATAGGGAGCTTGATTGGGCTCCCTTTTTCTATTTAGTCATTTTCGCAGATAAGTACATTAGATTGGCCTAGTCGCTGTGAGCCGCGCGAAGCGGGCACGGCGACATCGCCTGTTGGAAAGAAATCTATGTATTCGATTTGCTGTGGTATGTAAATTTCTACGGTAGTCTTAGCGTAGCTTGTAGGAAGGTATTTGATATAATATCCATCGGGATGACGGCTCCAAACCCCTCTGGGGAATTTTTGGTTTGTCGGTGCGGCGCCTGTAAGCATGGCAAGATTTTCAATGTCTTGATAGGAGGCATTGGCTTGATACATGAGACCTCTCATCTTATTTTCGATTTCGATGATGGTTTTGGCGGGTTCGGGGAGGTTGGTGGTGACAGACTGTATGGCTTCTTCGCTAAGGTAGTCAATCACGGAACTTCCTAATGCGCTAAGGTCGTTTTGGCTGAGTAGAACAGCTGCGGTGGCTTGTAGTTGAGGAGATAGTTTGGAGAAATTAGTCTTGGCAATAAGCGCCCATAGTAAAAGTTGAACCTGGGATTGTTCTATTTCGGGATGGTTTTCCCAATTGGCAATAAGTGTTCTTGCCGTTTTCTCTTTTGGGCCAGCGAGAGGTGCAAATAGATAACCATCGCCTTTAGAGGGACCATAAGTGCCCGCTTGTAGACAGAAGCTCTTAAATGTACCAATGTAGAACCCTGGTTTTAACCGAAACCCTGTAGTGGTGGAGTAGTCGGAGTGAAGGTCGCAGAGCGGGGTCTTGACGGAATCCTTTCCAAAGTCCAAAGGAAGGAGGTCGTCTTGATTACAATCATCGAAATTGGTTGTGATGGGGTCTGTCTTCAACATTTTGAGTTGCGTGCTG
This sequence comes from Sphingobacteriaceae bacterium DW12, assembly GCA_000783305.1. Lineage (GTDB taxonomy): Bacteria > Bacteroidota > Bacteroidia > Sphingobacteriales > Sphingobacteriaceae > Sphingobacterium. The sequence continues at coordinate 786,528 of JROE01000004.1, forward strand.
TTGAGGGCCTTGCTGACACTCTTGTTGACCAGGTCCCCAAGTTTGCCAAATTGGGCATGGACGTGTAGGCTTGAGCATGCTAAGAGGAGCAATGCCATTCTAATGGTGTAGGTTCGTAAATAATTGCAGTAATCCATTTGTCTTTTAATAGTTTGTCTTTCAAATTTAGCTAAAAGATGAATCAACCCAATATGAATTTTTTGTTAAGGGGAGGAATTTGTTTAATCTGGACTTTGATAACAAAAAAAGCTAGTTGTTTTTTAATTTAGTTGGAATGTCAATAATGTCATTATATGTCGTAAATTAGTGTATATTAAAATCCCTTGATATGAAGAAGATATTTCTTTCGATAGTATCGGCTGTGGTTACAATCTCCTCTTTTGCGCAGGATATCCGTCCACAACAGCGGACGGGCAATTCTTGGATATGGGGACCTTCAATTGGATATCAGTATCAAAGTGGCAATTTCTTAAAATTGTCTGGATGGGGGCTCTTTGCTCCTAATGACCATCAGTATATGAAGATTGATGCTGGCGCAAATCTAACATGGATGATGAATCGTACAACTGTAATCCCTGAACTAGGGGTTACCTATTATCTTAGCGATAGCGGAATATGGCCTTTTCTAAAAGCTGAAGCTACTCCTTATACGATTACGCCTAAGGTTGGAATCAGTTTGATGTCTCTGGTGGATATTGGAGTGGGGTATGGTTTTGATGTCAATCAAAAATCGGGTTTCAAGAAGATAGATGGATTGACGGGGTCTATTAGCGTCAATATTCCGCTTAACTTTTTTATCCGTTAGTGGATATGTGGGTTGCCAGCCGTGTTGATTTGGCGATGGAATTTTTCTATATTTTGTTGTGTATAATTTTACTGAAAAAAATGAAAAAAACGTTTGGTTTTGTCATGGACAACTGTAACTTTGTTTTGCATTCGGTAAGGAAAAAAATGACTTCGTAGCTCAGTTGGTAGAGCAACAGACTCTTAATCTGTGGGTCCTGAGTTCGAGCCTCAGCGGGGTCACAAAGCAAAGCCTTCAAAGTACTTGTCTTTGGGGGCTTTGTTCGTAAATTGGGGAGCGAAAGTTATTGGATGCTACAAGTTACAAGCCGTGTATAAACCTAGTTTCAATAATGAATACTTTTAGACAGTTAAGTCAACCTACGGGACGATCGATCCAGATGGAAGATGATGAGTATTTGTTTTTCGGAGGAACGGCCTATCTAGGCTTATTGAATCACGCTGCATATATTGAGTTGTACGTGGAGGGTATTCGGAAATTAGGTCTTAATAATGGAACCTCTAGGAACAACAATGTGCAGTTGGGGATATATGGCGAAGCGGAGTCTGTAGTGGCGTCGCGATTTGGATTTGAGGATGCAATTTTGTTATCTAGCGGCTATCTGGCTGGTCAGCTTACGGTGAAAGGATTGGTTGAAAAGGGAGAAATTTTGTATGCCCCTCACAGTCATCCTGCACTATGGTTGGGGGGCAATCCAAGAAGAGGAGGTACTTTTGAAGATTGGATAGCGGATACTGTTCGTTATATCAATGGTTCTTCCGAAACTTCGTTTGTGCTAATCAGCAATGCGATGGACAATATAACGCCGATGACGTACGATTTCGGATTACTCCGAGATATTGATGTTTGTAAAAAAATAACCTTGCTGATGGATGATTCGCATGGGATAGGTGTGGTGAATTTTAATAGACCATCGGTAGATATTACTCAGTTGCCGGAGCATATCGAAGTGCTGGTCGTGGCTTCACTTGCGAAGGGGATGGGGACAGATGCTGGGGTCATATTTGGAAAGAAAGCGACAATCTCAGAACTTAGGCGGTCTACTTTTTTTACAGGTGCATCTCCTGGCGCACCCGCTGCGATATATGCGCTATTGCACGGAGAACAAATATATGGGGATCAATTCGAAAAGCTTCAGCGTAATATTTCACAATTCGCAAATTTGGCGGGAAGTCAACTGAACCATGCAGCTCAGTTTGCTGTATTTACTTCTAGGGATGTTGAATTGTACGACTATTTGGTTAGGAACAAGATATTGATATCAAGTTTCCCCTATCCATTGGAGGATGATCCCTTGCTGAACCGCATTGTAATCAGTGGCCAGCATCGGCAAGGGGATTTGGAACGATTGGCCGGCTTGGTCAATGTGTTTTACTGAGAGGGGGAGTGCGGATTATGTGCTATTTGTTTTTGGATAGTACAATGTTGGAGAGTCGAATACTGAACGTTTAAACATAGATGATGCTAATAAAGTTGCTTGTAAAAAATCCGTTTCACGTGGAATGAATGTTTTTAAAATAACTCTTTGATATTCAGTATAAAAAACTGTATTTTTGTGGCTTATTTGCTTAGGTGAATTTTTGTGATTTTGAGTAGTCAGGGAAAATGTCTTGCGTATTTGCAGTCATTTTCATTAAAAAACGCATAAATAATTTCCAAAGCTCATTTTAAAGCAATACCTTTGCGTCCCCAAAGTGCTGTGTGCCTAAGGGTTGAAATACAAAATAATACAGTAATAATAGATATGACTAAAGCAGAAATTATCGCGGAAATCTCTAACAAAACGGGTTTAGAGAAGGTAGATGTACAAGAGACAGTTGAAGCATTCTTCAAGGTGGTTAAAAACGCTATGATCGGCGGAGAAAATGTTTATGTAAGAGGTTTCGGAAGTTTTGTAGTGAAAAAAAGAGCTGAAAAAACTGCAAGAAACATTTCAAAAAACACAGCAATCATTATTCCTGAACACTTTGTTCCAAGCTTCAAACCAGCAAAGGTTTTTGTAGAGAAAGTTAAAAACGGGAATAAATAATATTATTTAAAAACGATTCATCATGAAAAACACCAAACAGATTGTCGTCGTAGCCCTCGTTGTTCTTCTTGTAGGAGCATTGTTGGCACAGCCAATCAGTGGTTTGGTAGATGGAAAAGAAGAAGCATCGCGTACGGCAAGTACCGGGGCTTCTTCTGTTATTAGTCTTGATGAAATTTCCCAATCTGCTAAACAAGGATTGGATGCCAATATCATCCAGGAGATTGCTGATTTGGAAGCAAAAATCGAAAAAGCATCGGATGATGAAAAGGTTGATCTCTATCAACAATTGGCACAAAAGTGGGATGACGTTGCAAAGCCTGCTCCTCAAGCATTGGTTTATGAGGAAATGGCTAAGATTTCTCCAAAATTTGAATACTGGTTGAAAGCGGGACAAGCTTACCGTGCTGCCTATACGAACCTTCAAGATACGACCTTGGCGATGGAGCTAAATAAAAGTGCAATCCATGCATTTGAAGAAGCGACTAAGCTGGATGGTGCTAACCTTGATGCTAAAACTGGTTTGGGGGCTGCAATGGTAACAGGTACGAATAATCCAATGTCCGGTATTGCAATTTTAAGAGAGGTTATAGCAAAAGAGCCTAAAAATTTAGAAGCTAACAAAACGTTGGGATTGTTTTCATTGCAATCTCGTCAATTTGACAAAGCAGTAGAACGTTTCAAGACGGTAATCGAATTGAAACCGGATGCGGAGTCATATTTTTATCTAGCCACCGGCTATGAAAACATTGGGATGAAGAGTGATGCCATCGCTGCTTTTCAAAAAAGCAAAGAACTGGCTTCTGATCCTTCTCTCTCTCAGTTCATCGATAAACGTATCGAAGAATTAAGTAAGTAACATATTATTTTATAATCATTTAAAAACATTAGAGCTATGCCAAGCGGAAAAAAAAGAAAAAGACACAAAATGGCTACACACAAGCGTAAAAAACGTTTAAGAAAAAATAGACACAAGAAAAAATAGGCTTGTGTGAGTTATGGATGTTTGTGGTCCTGAGGTCAATAAACAGAAGTAACGGAGTACAATCTGTGAATCTGCGGTTGTGGAAACATGGATTGTATTTTTTCATTAAACGGGATTTATGTTTCATTGATACTGCCTTGACGATTGTGTCGGGTCGGTATCTTAAATATGTAGCTGTTGGTAAAGGAATTAATTATCGATTCTACCCCAGATAAAGGGGTAACTATTGCTTTACTACAGGACAAACAGCTTGTTGAATTAAACAAGGAACAGGCAAACAACAATTTTGCTGTTGGAGATATTTATCTGGGAAGGATAAAGAAAATCATGCCTGGACTTAATGCTGCTTTCGTAGATGTAGGTTACGAAAAGGATGCATTCTTGCATTATTTGGACCTTGGTCCTCAAGTGCAATCTTTGCTCAAGCTTACCCGTATAGTAAAGAATGGCAGCTATCAAGAGAAGTTGCTCAATAGTTTAAAGTTAGAAAAGGACATCGATAAGGCAGGCAAAATTTCGGATATCTTGAGCCGAAACGTACTATTGCCTGTTCAGATAGCCAAAGAGCCTATCTCTACAAAAGGTCCACGATTGAGTTCGGATTTGTCGATCGCTGGAAGGTTTGTGGTATTGGTCCCTTTCTCAAGTACAGTTTCTATTTCGAAGCGAATCAAAGGAAGTGCTGAAAGGACACGTCTTAAAAAAATAGTCGAAGGAATAAAGCCGGCTAATTTTGGCGTAATCATCCGAACAGTATCCGAAGGAAAAGGTGTTGATGAATTGCAGAAAGATTTATTAGACCTGATTTCGAAATGGGAATTATTTACCAAACGCCTTAAATCTGCTGAACCTCCCCAGAAGGTATTGGGCGAGATGGATAGAGCCTCTACCATCTTACGCGATATCTTGACGGACGAGTTTACGCATATATATGTTAATGACCCTGTTATCTACGAGGAAACAAAATCGTATGTGCAGGAGATATCGCCTGATTTGGAGAAGATAGTAAAGCTTTATAAACATAAGGAACCTATCTTTGAACATTTCGGTGTAGAGAAACAAATTAAGGCCTCTTTTGGTAAGACGGTCAATCTGCAAGGGGGTGCCTACTTGGTAATAGAGCACACAGAGGCCCTGCACGTTGTTGATGTCAATAGCGGAAACCGGACTGCGAATAAAGAAAATCAAGAAGATAACGCGTTGTTGGTCAATAAAGAAGCTGCACGCGAAATAGCAAGACAACTGCGTCTGCGGGATATGGGAGGGATAGTGGTAATCGACTTTATCGATATGCATAAACCAACCAATCGGAAGGAACTGTTTACCTACCTTAGGGAATGTATGCTGGCCGATCGCGCAAGACACACTATATTGCCGCCTAGCAAATTTGGCTTGGTGCAAATCACACGGCAACGTGTGCGCCCAGAAATGAGCGTAGTGACAAATGAAAAATGTCCGACCTGCGATGGGACGGGCGAAATCCGATCAAGCATCGTCTTAATGGACGATATTGAAAGTAACTTGAGTTTTATCCTTCAGGAGCAAAACGATAAGGGAATAACACTATGTGTGCACCCTTATATAGAGGCCTACATCAAATCTGGTTTTGTGTCGAAGAGATGGAAGTGGTTAATGAAGTACGGACGATGGATAAAAGTTAAATCCATAGCTTCTTACAGCTTAACCGAGTTTCATTTCTTCAATGCTAAGGATGAAGAAATTAAGTTATAATAAAAAAAAAGACATTGAAAGGGTTGGTAGTAATACCGGCCCTTTTTTATGATAGATGATTGGTTCATGAAACGGGTATAAAGATTGGAATGGAAAAGACAAACGGTAGGAAGGAACCCATCTTATGCCGTATGGGCAGTATCTGAAGTTAAAGATGGCTTTGAAGGTAGTGGTTTGCCCAGGTGGTTGATCGTTATTGTGGGCTGCATGTTGGCATTGAGAGATATGTTTCAACATCTTGGTATCGGCTAGGTGGAGGAGATCCAGTGAATGTGTATGCCGTCCTTTTCCATCTTTCTGAAATAGGTCATTTGTCGTTTGGCGTAGCGGTGTATCTCTGTCTCGAGCTTGTCTATAAAATAGGCTTCATTTATCTCTCCAAGGAGGTACAGAGAGGTATATTTATATTCTAATCCATAATACTGCAAATCTTCGTGTCGTAATCCTTGCGCGAGTAAATGGGTAACTTCTTGTATAAGTCCTTGCTTCAAACGATCGTGTAGACGGATGCTGATTTGCTTTCGTCTTGCTTCTGCGGGAGGATTCAATCCAAATACAATCGATTGTGGCGGGGATTGTTGAAGGGAATGGTTGGGGTGAATTTTTAAAAATTCGAGAATCTCAATCGCACGAACGATTCTTTTGTTAGTAGAGGTGTCAATGCGGAAATCCGAGGGAATGGTGTAATGGGACAGCGTATGTATTAGGTCTTCTTTGGGGCACTTAATAAACCGATCTTTGAAACCTTCGATAATGGGGGTTAGAGCATATTTGTTGTGCTGGATAATGCTTTGTAGGTATAAACCCGTGCCGCCACATAGAATAGTGTATTTATTGCGCGCTAATATTTGTTGATGGGCTTGTTGGAAGTCTTGTATGAATTGGCCGAGGTGATATTTATCTCCTGGTTCACAAATGTCAATAAGATGATAGGGTACATCTTGATATTCTAAAAGGTCTTTTCCTGTGCCGATGTCCATTCGACGATACACTTGTCTGGAATCTGCACTTATAATTTCGGCGCCAATATGCCTGGCAACTTGGACGGCGAGGGCTGTCTTGCCGGAAGCGGTGGGTCCGAGTATGGTGATAATTTTCTTCATTGGAACATGGTGTTGCTCCAATGAAGAAAGTAGTTTATCTAGTGAAGTTATCACACAACAAATTTAGTCCATTTTTCGTTGCCTTCATTATTCAATACAACGGTTTCAATAAAGGCCATGCCTCTTACACCATCTTGGACATTTGGAAAATCTAGAGATTCGGCAGATGGTGTGACGCCATCACGTTTGGCGGATACGGTCTGTGCAAAGTTACGATAGATATTAGCGAAGGATTCTAACAAGCCTTCTGGATGCCCGGCAGGAATACGTGTATTGTGAGTGGCAAATGAACTCAAGGTGTAAGGTGCAGCATATGCATTGCCCGTACGGTAGAGTTGGCGAGGTTGGTCTAACATTTTTATAATGAGGTTGTTGGGGTCTTCATTGGCCCATTCTAATCCTCCTTTTTCACCGTATATACGAATGCGGACAGCATTTTCCTCTCCTGCGGAAATTTGCGATGCCATGAGTACTCCCTTTGCACCTCCTTCAAATCGTAATAATACAGAGCCATCATCATCCAATAATCGACCTTCGACAAATGTTGTCAAGTCTGCGCAAAGTTCGGTTATTTTTAATCCAGATACATACTCGGCTAGATGTGCGGCGTGTGTACCGATATCACCCATAACGAGTGATTTGCCTGAACGCTTGGGATCTGCTCGCCATGCTGCACCTGCATTGCCTTCTCGTTCAGATAGGCGGCTCAACCAACCTTGAGGATACTCAACAACAATCTTGCGTACCTTTCCGAAATGGCCTGCTTTGACCATGGCTTTTGCCTGCTTGACCATAGGATAACCAGAATAGGTATGGGTAAGGCACAGTGTACGACCTGTCTTTTCTACAATGCTTCGAAGTTCTTCCGCTTCTTCTAAGGAAACTGTCATTGGTTTTTCAACGACTACGTCAAAGCCATTTTCCAAGGCGAGTTTCGCAGGGCCGAAATGTAGAAAATTAGGAGTGACAATCGTGACAAAATCCATGCGCTCTCCCTCTGGGAGGGAAGCTTCTTTGGTAATCATCTCTTCATAGTTTTCATAGACGCGATCAGGGGAAATGAACAAATCTTCTCCTGACTGCTTCGATATCTGTGGGTCAATGCTAAAGGCGCCACAAACCAATTCTATCTTTCCATCCATAAAGGCGGCAATACGGTGTACAGCTCCGATAAAGGCATCGTTACCTCCGCCCACCATGCCCATGCGTAGTTTACGTTTCATATTTATAATTTGTATTTTTCTGTTTAGACTCAAGTTTACTGTGTTAAATATACACAATTGTGGTTTGCTTTCATAATGTTAGGACCATTTTTAAACTCCCACTATTGCTCTTTGGATATCCAGAGGGATATAATTTCTTAAGCTCGTCTTCGTTGGATGGAGTAAGTGTATGACGTTCTTGGCCATTAAACCAAAATTGCTGGGGGCTGGTCTGACTTTTTTTTAGAAAGCCAATTTTGGTAAGACTGGAATCTTGACTCCAATCTCTATCGGCATAGGTCATGATATCTCCTGGATGAAAATCAGCTTGAAAGGCTTGTATCAATTTGCTGATTCCGCCGACGACGATAAAGCCTTGTTTATGACAAAATCGGATCAACTCGAAGGAGCGGTATGATAGAGGCCGTTCATCCATATGGCGGCCACCTGAGAAAATCGCAATGGAAACTAAATCACCATTGAAAAATAGGCCATAACGATACTTGCCTGCTACAGCTTTTTGAAGATGATGGTCTTGTTGAAATTCAAGGCTCATCTTTTTGTCTATTCTGGCAACAACAGTATGCCGAGCATATATACGAACGGCTTGTCCAGCAAGTGTTTTTATCCTTTGGATTATCTTATGTTGCTGGATGAGGATATCTTCAGCATCTATATGTATGTTGTCGATGTCATGTATCGTAGAGGATATTCTTTGCGCGATGAAATGCGTGTATATGTAAATGTGAAATGGAAAGGTTGGGCCAGAGATACCGAAAACTCCTGGTTGTATTATCGAGAGGGAGAGCTCTTGATTCAATGCTCTTGAAAGTTGCTGTGTAAAATACTGAGAAGAGTGGTGCTCTGAATCCATATCCATGTGGGTTGTATTGACAAAAGTAAGGCATATTAGGGGATAAAAAAGAGTCTAAGGAATTTTTTGTAGAGGATCAATGCGTGTGGAAGAAGAATGAGATTGTATCTACGAGTGGAAAAGAAAGTACTTTCAAAAAAAATATTGGTAACTTTGTACCCACAAAATTAATAGAGATGAAACTTCCAATAGTAGCGTATGGAGATCCTGTCTTAAGAAAGAAGACGGCAGAGATAGATGAAGATTATCCGCAAATTAAAGAATTAATCGTAAATATGTTTGATACGATGTATGCTGCAAGTGGTGTAGGCCTAGCGGCACCTCAAATCGGGGTTCCTATTCGTCTATTTGTGATAGACGCTTCGCCCTTTGCAGAGGACGATGATGAAGATCAATCATTGAAGGGCTTTAAAAAGGTATTTATCAATCCGATCATAGTAGAAGAGAAGGGGGAAAAGTGGGGGTTTAGTGAGGGGTGTCTAAGTATTCCGGATATTAATGAAGAGGTATTCCGCTACTCGGATGTCGTCATCAACTACCTTGATGAAAACTTTGAAGAGCAAGAGATCGAACTTAAGGGGTTAGCGGCGAGAGTGGTGCAGCATGAATACGACCATCTGGAAGGAAAGCTATTTACGGATAAACTTGGCCCACTGAAAAAGGCTATGCTGAAAGGCAAGCTGGATGCTATATCGAAGGGAATGGTGCGTGTAGGATACAAGATGAAATTTCCGTTAGAGAAGAAAAAGCGTTAAGGGGAACTCCTTAACGCTTTTTCTTCTCTGATAAGTGTATGGTTTGATGCTATATCAAAGCTCCATGGGTCTCCCCTCTTGGATGAATCACAAAGGTTTTTTTAACTCACCCACGGCAGGAAGGTATAATCGGTATTTTATGGATACCATGCGTATGATAAAGACAATGGCCGCACCAACAAATGCACAACCTGAATTATTCATTCCCGTGTTTCGCAGCAGAATAAAGGAAACTGCGCCTGCTAGGCAGGCGGTGGCATATATTTCTTTACGAAAGATTAAAGGTGTTTCGTTCATAAGGGTATCTCGAATGACTCCTCCCATGACAGCGGTAAACATTCCAAAGACAACAGCCGCAATTTCGGTACTTTGGTAAGTGAGTGACTTTTGTACACCAACAATTGTGAAAAAGCCAATACCAATCGCATCGAAAAGAGATAGTGTCCGAGCAAAACGATCTAACCTTTCATTGGCTAACAAGGCGATAATGACGCCTATCAATATGGCGATTAGATAATTGCCATCATTTACCCAAACCGGGCGAAGATTAAGGAATACATCTCTAAGAGAGCCCCCTCCTATGGCGGTAACGAAACCCAAAAAAGTAGCGCCAAACATGTCTATGTTTTTACGATTGGCGGCCATGGCCCCTGAAATAGCGAAAAACATGGTGGCGACAAGATCGCTGTAATAAATATAGTTGGCATCTGTCATGACCTTAATTTGGATTCAAGTATAAGCAATTTGTCAAATAAATATGCGCACCCTTCGTTATTAAAGGGAATAATCTAGATTAATGGTCACTCTTAATGCCCTAAGACCATCTACTCCTGGAACTTTTTCCAGTTCGAGATCCTCAATACCTGGTGCGAGGAGGCTCTCTGTTTGTAAATTGCGGATGCTTTCTTTTAATTCGGATACAACATGGTCAGAAAAGTATACAAGGGAAATCTTTTGGGGCTGTGTAAGGCGTTCCAAAGTATCCTTGACCCTAATCTTGTCCAATCGCTTCTTGATAATCTGATGTCTGATATTGTAAGAGCCCTCGACATCAAAACGGCGCTCGTCACTGCGAAAAGAGATGTCGATATTGTTGGTACTGACGAATATAAGTTGGGTGGTCTCAAGGGCAAGGGGTAGATGGGATTTTATGTGTTGGAGTTTGATTCCAATCCTGGCCATTGTAATGAGTTGCTGAAGTCTAAATATCCTAATAATGTTGTTATCAAAAACTTGTTGAGGGGTGATGGATGATCCAACGTAGATGTCGTATTCAACACCATCAGTCCTAAATCGTTCAAAATAAGAGGGATAATTTCCTTGAATAAAGGCATTTAAAGTATCAAGCTCGGCATTGATAATGGCATTAAGTTGCTGAATGGATGTCTCAAATTCTCGTTGAAAACGATTGGTGTTATCTGGATGTTGCTCACTATTACAATGATAGGCTGCGATAAGCCCATCAACGACTGGATTTTGACCAGCAAGTGCAGCAAAAAAAGAGGGTGTCTCGTTTTGTAGGAAATCGGTGGCATTGATGACGGCCTCGTCAAAACTGCTAATTTCTAGCAGGTGTTGGGATTGTTGTATACGGAGATGGAACTCTCTTGTGGATTTTGGGTCGTATATTTTTCTGATGTCACTTATTAATTTTTCTAATGCGAAGTGTTGTTGTTGGAAATCCTTTTTGATCGCGATGTTTCGAAGCACGGACGAGTCTCTGACGTCAATGGCTCCATAGAGTGGGTATACATTGGGAAAATGGACGGTTTGAATTCTGGAATTCTCCTTGTGATAGAATAATTTGCCGAGGTACTCGGCGGCAACTTCATTGAACTTCCATTGTACTGCAGGTTGAAGCGCCGTGAAATGCTCAATGATAACGGAGTCTAATCTGTTTTTGAATTCCAATGAAAGGTCGAAAGCTAATTGAGATAACAAGGTAATGAGTTGCCTTAGTTTGGAAAGGATGGTGTTGTCAAGCGTGGCTTCTTTACTGGAATAGATCTCAAGAACCCCAGAGAGACTATGGTTGTAATATAGCGGAAGTGCTAGATATGTCATAATACCTTGCTCTTGAAGTGTGTGTAGGAGAGGCGTATCCGAATTGTCCATGCCGTCTACTAAATTGTAAACGATAGAATATGGAATTTGGAGATATTGGCTTAAAAAATTGGAATCATACTGCTTGATATATTTTTGAAACGGACCAAATAGGATGCTTTTCTGCGCAAAATCGGAGTCTAAAATGGCTCCCCCGTTGAGATAGAAGAGCGGAAATAGACTGAAGTTGATGTCTTGTGACCCAAAGAAAGTCTTAATATGCTGTTCTAATTCGGAGAAATAGGTCTTGGGCTCGTAAATTGACAAATTTGACATCATGGACTTGATTCGACTCGTGACATGCTCTTCGGTAATGTCTTTGAGTGAGAGTATGGAGAAACCTGAAAATTCGAACTGGCTTAAATCTAATGCATCAATCAATTGTGACCAGTCAACTTCGGCGTTCTTATTTCGATTGCGGAATTGAGAATAATCAATCGTTGGAAGGATGCCGCGATAGGTAATGTCGACAAATGAATAATCGATATGAAGTTCGTAATAAGCTTGTGGATTGCCGTGGTCATCTTTCAAGGTGTAAGATAGTTTGTGAGTATCGGTTAAGGGGAAGCCGTAAAACCGCTGCAAGACTAAAGAATACATCTGCCTGACATGGGGAGCAATAGACCCAGTAATAGGGGGATTGTTGAACTGGTCCTCGGTAAAGATGGGTTGGGTCAGTAGCGTATAAAAAGCGTCGGTGCCGTAAAAGACTGTTTGGCTAATGGGAGATGCTATTCCCCATAGGGCCTGTTCGTCATCGCCCGTCATAGAAGTCGTCAGGTTGAAGATGAGATAGAGCCCTTCGGCAAATAGCTCGTGATTGGACGCGGACATGCTTCCATACTTCTGTTGTAGCTCTGTTAACTTGTCAAGGACGAAAGCTGGGATGAGACGCTTGCTCGGATCGGGGACTCGCGTCCTTTGCTGAAGATAATTCAGGAATGGTACAAGTGAAACCTCTTCGGATATGCTGCTCCCGAGGAGCTGTTCGGATTTGAAAATATTAAGTGCTGTAGCTTGCATAAATCATAACTAAAATCTAAAACCCAATGAAAAATATGGATACCAACCTTCTTTGGAATGAGCCATGACATATTGAAAGGCTACCATTTTGGCTAGAATATAATAGAACCCACCCCCTACTCCATGATGTAGATTGTCTTTCTCTTCGGTTTTGGACCAGACTCTTCCGACATCGTAAAGGCCCAAGATTCCAATCTCACCGGGTAAAATGTAACTGTTAATATGGCGGATTCGGGCGCGTGTCTCAAAATTGTTGTATAGATATTGATCTCCAGCAAATCTATATTGGCGATAGCCTCGAAGATTTCCCTGACCTCCTAGAAATAGCGATTGATAAAACGTGGGCTTTCCAAAATTACTGCCGGCGCCGAGACGATTAGCAAATACGATTGCATCATTTGATATACTTTTATAGAAGCCTACTTCGGCCGAGACTTGAGCATAAGAACGGGCATGTCGACTAAGGCCGGTAAAGCCATCTAAAGAAGCCTTGAAATAGCCGCCTTTGGTAGGATGGAGCTTGCTATTGCGATTGTCTTGCTGTAGGCGCGCTGAAATACCGATAAATGTTTTGTCCTTGTCAACAGTGAGACTATCATAGGAATGGAGGGCCTGATTGCTTAATATGAAACGTCCAGTATTTTGTGACTGATCCAAATGATAGTGTTGTAAGGATGGACCTATGCTATAACTAAGAGTGGAGGTGGGTTCCCAATGCAATTGGGGAGTTAGTTGGTAGATATTGAATCGCGCACGGTAATATTTACTACCATAAATGTCCTCTAAAAAAGTGGAACTATTGCCCATTCCAAAGAAATTCTGACTGTTGTCGGGAGCTTTGGCGAGTGCGTCCACAACAAGATCGGCTTGGCCAAGGAGGTCTTTCCAGTGACCTCGGTAGTTAATGCGGTAGGCACCTGTCCGAATGGAGCCTAAAACACCAAATTCTTGCGTATGGGTAAATGGGGATTTGCGGAATCCACGCTGATGGGTGTATTTTGCGCCGACTCCAAGAAGTATGCCGTCATCTACGTTGTAGCCTGCGGAGAGTAAGGGAAGCCAGGTGTTATATAAATTAACCGGGACAAAGGCGATGTTGGATGAATCGGATGAGATTTGTCGTTTTAACGGATTTGACCTTCCAATTATGGTCGAGGAATCATTATTTTCATACAATTGTACCCGCTTGGCCTCCCCTTGTACTAAATAGGTTTTAGGGTCATAGTCGCCAATAATACGAAGCTTTATCTTTGACTTTTTATCAAGGATGACTACTGAATCAGCACCTTTTCCTAAATATAACCGTATTTCTTTCGTGAGATTGGTCGTAAATGTTCGATTTAGGATAGATTTGGTGAGGACCCCTTCTTTGTTGATTTTATCGATGGACAGTTTTACCCCTCCATTTGCAGTGTCTTTGATCGTCACTTTTTCGTTTTTGTCACTTAGATGGATATCAACAATATTGTTGATGAATGCATAATGCTTCTTCATAACTGTGGGAAGAGCATCTCTCCGAGCTTTTAGAGTCTGAAAGATATCGTTTCCTCTAATCTCGATAGCGGATTGCGGAAGTTGATTGACACTGGTTTGAAGTACGCTGTCGGTTAGTCTGGCTTTAAATTGATGGACCTCCTTCATCCAATCGTCATAGGAGAGTTGGGCGCTTGGTGCTGCATTTAGAAAGCGAGATTTGATCATGGAATAATTTATTCGAGAAATTTTCGAACTGAATCCCTGCATTGTCGGCATAATAAAAGGCTGATAGATATTGGAGGTGATAAAGCCTTGTGTGACACGAAGGGCTTGGTCACGGTCCCTAGGTATAGGGATGTAATCCCGGTCCTTGTTTTTGGTGCCCCGATTTTCATCATACCAACGCCATTGATCTTCGTGTCTGTCCCAATCGTTGATCAAGACGTCTAACATGCGGGCTCTGAGGAAAACCTTCCCCTTTATCTTATTGTCATTATCATCTTGTAGCTTTTGGAGCATCTTGATTGTATTGTCGGATTTGCCCAAAGGCTCCCTTTCTTCCAAAAGGGCGACTTGATTTGCAAATAGATTATTGTAAACACCAAGGCTGGAGTCTGCGGCAACCACTCCTATAATGGGATGGGCAACGGGCAATTTTATTGCATTGGCGAGAGGGGGAATCATCAGAGCGGAATAGGGATGTTGGGCGCTATTGGCATCGTCTAATATATTCTGAACGAAGGTATCATGCAGTTCTTCAGGAATTAAAGACTCCGTTCGTTTATTGACAGAGCGTAAGGCCCATTCGCGGCCTGTCGAATCCTCTAATCGGATAGAAATCGACTGCATGCCACCACCTCTTTTGGTCGGTTTAAGACCGCCCTGGATTTGGGAAATCCGTAGAATAGGCAAGGTTGTGTGTGCAGCCCATTCTTTTCTATAGTTCTCTCCTAAAAAGAAACGTTGAAATTTGTTGGCAGTGTTGTATTTGGGATTGACCTGAACGGTAACACTGTCCTCTCCCGCGGTTATATTATAAGCCGAATCAATCAGTTGTTGTACGTCTGCGTAGGGTTTTATATGGGCGTATTCTTCTTTAAGATGTTGACCATCATAGGTGTAGAAGGATATTCTAGTGCTGTTGTCCAATAATTGGTCTATAACAACAAGACCTTGTTTGGCAGATTTGTATTTGAGGTACTTACCTGGGTGTATGTACGCGCTTTTGGCCCCAGAGCCACTGACGACCTGTGTGATATCTTGATCTTGAATAAGCTGTAACCCATGGTCATGCCCAGCAACATATATAATGTTGGGAAATGATTTGAAAAGGGCCGTCACTTCGTCAACCAAATCTGTATAAAGTGGATGTGGTTTATCTTCGGGGGTTTGAAGAACAGTAGAGCGTAATATTGGATATAGAGAGCCTACAAAGGGAAGTGGAAGGTATAGGTTTTTCCACTTTTCTGTGAGCGGAAAAATATGTTGTTTAATAGAATAATAACCTCCATGTGTACCATAGGTACGCATGGGATGATGAGAGGCTAATATGATGGTTTTGTCACGATTGTCGTATAATAATTGGTCTAGTTGCTGAAGAAAGTCAGCTTTAGAGGTACATTCGCAATCTACATTAGGGGTATTCTTTTGGTGTGGGAATAGCCAGTATTCACTGTCGTACGCAATAACAACTAAGTCGCGGGAAAGGGGAATCTCTATGGGGCCTGGGCAACCATTGGTGGGAACCAATTTCAAAAGTGAGTCTTGTTGATTTTGAATGAACTGTCCTTGGGCTCTTATTTTGGCAAGTCCATCTTTGCCCATATAATCCCAATCGTGATTTCCGGGAATAAAATATACAGGAGCGTTGGCCGCGCGAAGAGGGAGATACTGTGATTTTAAGATTTCTTGTGTGCGATGCTCGTCTTTGTGCCCGCTAAGCGCCATTCCGTCAGGATATATATTATCTCCGAGGAATAAAACTGTGGTTTGGTGAGGGAGGATAAGGGAGGCTGCTTGTGGGATAATGGCCTGTTGTTCAGGACTGAGGTCTCCTGCATCTCCAATAAGGATGAGACGAGTCTTAACCGATTGATTTTGGGCAAAGGCTTGAACATAAAGTAGTTGAATGATAAGGAAACAAAGGATTTTCATTTGCATAATACTACGTTGTCTACCTGTTGGTAAATAGGATTGTTTAGTCATTATTGATGTTCAAAAATCGCCATGTTACTCTCACTTTGTTAGCGTCATGTTGACTTCATATGAAATAGCCATCTAGCATAAGCTGTACAAATGTTAATAATATGGCTGAGATGTTCCATCTCGATATACCGGGACAAGTTAATGATGAAAAAAATCAAACTGAATTTAGCGAGCTCGCGAAGTAATTGTATACAGCTGAATCAATAAGAATAGCTTGGTTAGCGAAAAAACGGAATGATGCTGTCATATGCTTGTTGTCGGTTTTTCAGCGTATATATATGCTGATAGTGTTATTGAATAATTTCGAATTTGTATAAAATAGCTTTATCACCTGTGCCCGCTTCATTGCTGATGTACAGGTTGTGCTGACTATCAAAGGCAATACCTTCTGGTTGTTGGTGTCTTTTCGGGTCTAGTGCATGCACGGCTTTGATGTTCCATCGTGAATCAGCAATGACCAGAACCTTGTCAACAGAAGATAGTATATACCATTCTTTTGTTTTTGGATGCTGAGATAAAGCAGATGGTTTGAATGTCTTTTTAATACTATTGTCAAATTTTTGTATTTGGGAAATGTCAATTTTGAACTCTCCCGACAGAGTTAATATTCCATTATCATCGATCTTTAATACGTAGCCGCTAGTCTGTGCATTTTTCTTATCTACCGAGCAAGATTTGCACAAAGCAAAAACGATTCCTTGTGCCGCATCAGTAGCAAGTCCCTCATACTCTCCTTTTGGTAAAAGGTTCTTGAAGGTTTTGACAGATGAGATATTTTGTGATTCGATGATTGGAAAAGTATAGAGTGTGCCATTGCTCTTTAATATTATGAAATGTGAGGCACTTACAGCTAGGTCTTCATAGTCTCCATCTTTTTCGAAAGGAGAAGACGTTAGATTATTTCCAGCTAGCGAATAGGTGTATAGCAGACCTTTCTCATCCTGTACAGCGTAAATCTGTCCATCTTCATTCGGTAAAAAGGTGATGCCAGAAATTTCCAATAAGTCTGTCGGTAAAGGCATGGCTTGCCCTGCGTTGAGTTGATAAGGGAGTGTTGGTTGCTGGCTTCCCTTCTGGTTAGTGGTGGATGAGTTGTGCTTTGCTTTTTGGGAGCACGCCTGGAAAGCGGAACAGCTTAACAGAAGAAGGAGTGCTAGCGGGAGTGAATTGCGGTACATGGGTGATTGGTTTTAAAGTGAATAATGATTACACACTAACAGCTATCAAAAATGCAATAGAAGAAATAATTAAGCCGAACATAAAAATTCCATAGGCAAGTCGTAAGAGCTTGTACTTGCGACCTAATACGACGCCTTGAGAATATACATCTTTGGTCAACATGCCATATAAAAATTCGCTGTCATCCATGACCTTTCCCATGCTTTCTTTGTATTCGTCGAGTTTCATTTTGTAGAAGTTGCCAAAGAAAAGGAGATTGACGGATTTATTTTTGATTTCTTCTTGTGTAAATACGCCCGGTGGAACTTTTGGGATGGTTGAGAGAATTGCAATAACCATGGTGGATACACTGATTGTGAGTAGTAGTATTGTTGGAATCGCAAGGTGTTCGTTACTGTCTAGTTTACGCAAAAGGACGGCAATAACCATGGATAGGATGATGGAATTGACCGTTAATAGAATATTTGCTTTATTATCCGCCATATCACTAAGGCGTTGATTATTGGAAGAGGTTATACGAAACATGGTTTCGATACCTCTTTCTGGCTTTTTGATGCGCTCGTCCTTGGAAGTAAATCTGGTCTCGTTTATTGGGGGGGCTGTTTTTTTCTTTTTCTTTTCCAACTTTTCTAAGTTCGCCAGTTTGGTAGCATTTAATTTATGCTGTGCATACTCGGTATGATAATTATGGCTGCGCATGAGTTGGATTGTTTGCTTGCGCCAAGTATCTTTATCTATAGGTGTACCCGTCACGGATTCGATTTCTTTTCGCATGAGCTTGTTTCGGGTCTCGAACTGTTCTCCGCCTAAATGAAATAGATCGGCGTCACATAGTATTTGTTCTAATAGTGTTTTGGGGTTTTGGGGCATTTTAGTTGCCTTAATACAATTGACAACCTGATTTTGGACTTCTATTGGTAGATGATGGTTTTGGAGGTAGGACGTGGCAAGGGCTGCTCCACGCTCTTCGTGACCTACCCCTCCCCCATTCAAATATCCTAGGTCGTGAAAGTAGGCGGCGCAGGTAATAATAAAATTGTCCTCCTCACCTAAATGATAGTGACGAGACATTTCAGATGCGGCTTCAACAACCTCAAAAGTATGGATGTCATTATGAAAGCAAAATTTGGAGATTTTATTCTGACGAATATAGTCCTCAACATAGCTTTTTATCTGTTCAATGAGTATATTATAGTCCATTATTAAAGATACGTAAATAAGAATGTAAATATATCTACAAGATGATAAACTTGCATGTGGTAAGATATGTTTTACGTTGTTCAAACATATTTTTAATGAAGTTAATACTTTGCAATATCTGTGCGACGATATTTTTAAATATTAAGTACGCAACATATCAACCCGTTACCAGTTTTAG
>JROE01000041.1 GCA_000783305.1 Sphingobacteriaceae bacterium DW12
CAAACATAATTTCCACCTTCTGGGCCAAGACAAATCGGGCCGCGAGGTGTTTCGCAAAAAGCTCTCGCGAGCGCAGATGATGCGGTTCTTCGGCAACTTGCCGAGCTGCGTCGTGGTAACGGAAGCCTGTGCCGGCTCTCACTTCATCGCCCGTCAGCTTGCGGCGATGGGGCATACGACCAAGTTGATTTCACCGCAGTTTGTCCGCCCTTTCGTCAAGGGCAACAAAAATGACTTTATCGACGCAGAGGCCATTTGCGAGGCGGCTTCCCGTCCGTCCATGCGCTTCGTTACGCCTAAAACCGAGTCTCAGCAAACCCTGTCTGTCCTGCATCGCATGCGCGAGTCGTTGGTGCATGACCGCACCAAGACAGCCAATCAGATGCACGGTTTCCTGCTGGAATTTGGCATCAGCCTGCCCAAAGGCTCAGCCATCATGAAGCGTTTGGCAGCTGTTTTGGCCGAGCATGAGCTGCCTGTGCGGCTGACAGTGCTGTTGCAACGCCTGCACGATCACTTCGTTTACCTGGATGAACAGATCAAGGAACTGGACAAACAACTGGCTTGCCAGCTGGCCGACGATGATCTGGGGAGCCGTTTGCTTAGCATGCCGTGTGTCGGTCCGATCACCGCCAGCCTTCTGGCTGTAGAAATGGGCGATGGCAAGCAATACCGATGCAGTCGCGATTTTGCGGCTTCAGTGGGCTTGGTGCCGCGACAGTACAGCACGGGCGGCAAAGCCAATTTGTTGGGGATCAGCAAGCGGGGTGACAAGCACCTGCGGCAACTGCTGGTGCAATGCTCCAGGGTTTACATGCAGAGGCTGGATCATCAGAAGGGGGCTTTGGCCGACTGGGTGCGAGCGCTGCTGCGCCGACGACACTCGAATGTGGTGGCCTGTGCCCTGGCCAACAAACTGGCGCGTATCGCTTGGGCGATAGCGGCTCACCATGCGCAATATGAAGCAGGGCCAGACGCCTTGAACGCCTGACCCTGCGGTTGTTGCAGTACCACAATTCACCCTTCAGGTTTTGCGATAGCTGAACAACGGATGACGTGAACGGCCTACCGGCCTGGCGAAGATCCTGACATAAAAATCGGCTTCAGAAGCCGACGGGCTTTTAAGGATCGTCAGGCGCGACTCTCATCGTGGCGCTGGGGCAAGCCCCAAACAGACGCCGGATAGATTTAAGCAAGCCAACCACATCGCCCGTTAATCAGTATTGCAAAAATGGGGGGGACCATAGATTTTTT
>JROE01000042.1 GCA_000783305.1 Sphingobacteriaceae bacterium DW12
CCTGATTTTTAGACTGTAAATACTCTTGTTTCATTCTAGTGATGAGATCAGAGTGTTTCCCTATCTCTAAAGTAAAAATACCGATTTGATTTCCTATATCTGCAAAAGCGTCTGCTAATTGATACGTAAACCTTGTTTTCCCACCTCCCTGATCCCCTTCTATAGTAAGTGCTAATTCAAACTTTTCTAAGTCACCTAATAATTCTCCTAATGCACCATTGAGACGAAATGTATTAGTACTAATTTGTTTTGGTTGCCTATTGATTGCCGTAAAAAGAGGAACATTTTTTGTTTTTGATATCGAAAGGATATTAGTAGTACTAGGAGAAGATTCTGTAATATTTCCCAAAGGTTTTATTGTATTGTTGAAAACATGCCCCAGTTGTTTCCTCCATTTATGATTGATGACGATGTTTACTTTTTCATTTAGGGATAAGGTGTTATACTGAGTAATCAGTTTTTGTTGGATTTTTTCGATATGTGATGCATGAAGAGTATTCTTTGTAATTTCTTTTTTAGAGATAGCACACTGCAGGTCAATAATATAGTTTTTTAATGTAGCTCTATTTTGAACTGATTGATGCATTTGCAGAAACCTTTTTACAAAATCAACGAGTATAGTGTTGTCCTCATTAGTATTTATAATATCTTCACTAGCTAAATGCATATTAAGTTGTTTTATATAGATATCAATGGTTTCTCTGATTTCCTGCTCCTGATGGTAAAAACCTCTAGCTTCCATAAAAAACTGATGCCCTTTTTGTAATATTTCAGGTAGCTTTTTAATGTTTACAAGTGTAATCTCTTGATCATAATTATTAAAAGAAATACGATTTTTTTTCATTTAACAATTTTATAAATTTAGATGATGAGCTCTTCGGGATGATTCGGTTTTGTTCCTGTTTTGTTATTATTTTAACAAAGCAAATCGAATTCTAAGTGCTTTTGATTTTAATAGCATAGCAGCAGTTGTATTTCCGCTTAAAGATTTGTTCATTTTATGGATGTCATAATTAGCCGTTAGTACTTCGGTTTTCTTTTTATCTCGAGATCCTTTAGTAACACTAATTGTTTGTTGAATAGAATACTGCGCCCATTTATATTTTGTTTTATAGTATTCTAGTATATCCGATGGATAGCTGCTTAATAAAAACGTTCCTTTGATTGTACTGAGTAGTTTTAATAGATGTATAAAATCTTGCTTAGAATATCCTTTGTAATGCCCCATATCAGAATTAAAATATGGAGGATCTATATAGAAGAAACTATCAGAGGTATCCCTACTTTTTATAACTTTTAGCGCATCATTACATTCAATATCCACCAAATTTAACCGATCACAGATTTCTTTGGTAAA
>JROE01000043.1 GCA_000783305.1 Sphingobacteriaceae bacterium DW12
TGGAGTTGCTACCTTTATTCGGACAGATATTTAAGACAGTTTATGTTTAAATAAATATCTTAGAAAAATGAAGAAACGATTTTACAGTAAAGAATTTAAATCAGAAGCTGTTCGGTTAAGCTATCAGCGAGAAAACATAAAAGAATTAGCCGATGAATTAGGAGTTAAAGTTGATAGGATTTATCGTTGGCGTAAGCTAGATAGTGAAGATGGAGTTTCTAAAAAAGCTTCTAAACCACCTTCTTCTCAAATAGATAACCAAGAAGTGAAGGAGTTACGTAAAGCTCTTAAAGATGCTCAATTAGAACTAGAAATCTTAAAAAAGGCCGTTCACATTTTCTCCAAGAGCGATGGAAAATCTATCAATTCATAGTTTCATATAAACATATGTATTCCATTGAGAGAATGTGTAAAGTACTAAAA
>JROE01000044.1 GCA_000783305.1 Sphingobacteriaceae bacterium DW12
TTATAGATGGTATAGTAATGGCCCTTGTAATAGGGTTTTAGAAGACCAGAAATTAACTTTGGAAATAAAAAATATCTTCTATGATAGTAGACAAACTTATGGGAGTCCTAGAATTAAACAAGAACTTCTTAGAAGAGGGTATAAGGTATCCAGAAGTAGGATCTCCCGATTAATGAAATCTAACGGGTTAAGAAGTAAATTAAAAAAGAAATATAAGATTACTACAGATTCAAATCATTGTTTTCCCATATTCAAAAATCATTTGGATAGGGAGTTTAACCCCAAGAGATTAAATCAGGTTTGGGTCTCTGATATTACTTACATTAAAACCAATAAAGGATGGTTATATTTAACAACATTAATTGATCTTTATGACCGTCAGGTGATAGGTTGGTCATTGAGTACTTCTTTGTTTACTGATCAAACCATAGTACCCGCTTGGAAAATGGCAGTTTCTAAAAGAAAAATAGAGGCGCCTTTACTTTTTCACTCTGATAGAGGGGTTCAATACGCAAGTAAAGAGTTTAGAAAAGTTGTTACTACTAATAAGTTGATTACCCAATCCATGAGTAGAAAAGCTAATTGTTGGGATAATGCAGTAGCAGAATCTTTCTTTAAAACATTAAAAGCAGAACTTGTTTACCATCATAGTTTCAAAACAATACAAGAAGCTAAAACAGCTGTATTTGATTACATAGAGGTCTGGTATAATAGGAAAAGATTACATTCTTCTTTGGGATACAAAACTCCAATAGAAGTTGAAATAGAATTTTATAAACTTAAAAATGTAGCATAGGTCTTAGAAAAATTGTCCGAATTTATCTTGCAAGTCCA
>JROE01000045.1 GCA_000783305.1 Sphingobacteriaceae bacterium DW12
CTTGTGCGGGCCCCCGTCAATTCCTTTGAGTTTCACCCTTGCGGGCGTACTCCCCAGGTGGATAACTTAACGCTTTCGCTTGGACGCTGACTGTCTATCGCCAACATCGAGTTATCATCGTTTAGGGCGTGGACTACCAGGGTATCTAATCCTGTTCGATCCCCACGCTTTCGTGCATCAGCGTCAATCATGGCTTGGGATGCTGCCTTCGCAATCGGTGTTCTGAGACATATCTATGCATTTCACCGCTACTTGTCTCATTCCGCATACCTCAACCATATTCAAGTCCTTCAGTATCAAGGGCACTGCGACAGTTGAGCTGCCGTATTTCACCCCTGACTTAAAAGACCGCCTACGCACCCTTTAAACCCAATAAATCCGGATAACGCTTGGATCCTCCGTATTACCGCGGCTGCTGGCACGGAGTTAGCCGATCCTTATTCTTCGGGTACGTTCAGCCACCTACTCGTAGGTGGGTTTATTCCCCGACAAAAGCAGTTTACAACCCATAGGGCAGTCGTCCTGCACGCGGCATGGCTGGTTCAGGCTTGCGCCCATTGACCAATATTCCTTACTGCTGCCTCCCGTAGGAGTCTGGTCCGTGTCTCAGTACCAGTGTGGGGGATTCTCCTCTCAGAGCCCCTAGACATCGTCGCCTTGGTGGGCCGTTACCCCGCCAACTAGCTAATGTCACGCGAGCCCATCCCCGTCCTATGAATATTTGATCCCCGGAAGATGCCCTCCAGGGATGTCATGCGGTGTTAATCCGACTTTCGCCGGGCTATCCCCCTGACAAGGGTAGGTTGCTCACGCGTTACGCACCCGTGCGCCACTCTCACGGGGTGCAAGCACCCCGATCGCGTTCGACTTGCATGTATTAGGCCTGCCGCTAGCGTTCATCCTGAGCCAGGATCAAACTCTCCATTGTAAAATGAAGTGTCGACTCTAACTATCTATAATATAAATAGAATTGTCTTTTTTAATTTCCCGACCTGATTGGCTTGGCTTTCGTTTTCCGAACTTTCGCCCGGAAAAATCCCAGCTACTCGTTACGTTACATGATCATTTCCTTAAAGAACTCATCTGCCTCGACTCACGTTCCGGCATCTATATCCCGGGGCAGCGCGCCCCGTTTATTTCCTGTTTCCAAAACCCTCCGTTTCCGAAGGGACTGCAAAGGTAGGGATATTTTCGACTTCCGCAAACTTTATTTTAAAATA
>JROE01000046.1 GCA_000783305.1 Sphingobacteriaceae bacterium DW12
CTAAGGATGGTCTGAAGTAGCCATGTATTTCCCCGGCATACCACCTAGCGCAACTTTTAAACTCGCCAAATGATCAAAAAACAATCAATTCGACGAGTATTTCTTACGTTTTCGCCACCCGGACCCCACTCCGGTGGCCATTTCCCGCATTACAGGCGCACCTCTCCTGCATTCGTCAGTAAATGTCGGCGCGCCATCCACAGGTTCGACAGAGCGAACAGTGTCACCAGTTGCGCCGTGTTTTTGGCCAAGCCGCGAAAGCGCACCTTGGTGTAACCGAACTGGCGCTTGATTACCCGGAACGGATGCTCGACCTTGGCGCGCACCTGAGCCTTGGCCTTTTCAATCTTGCGCTTGGCTTTGTACAGCACGCTGCGCTTATCGAGTTTTTTGTAGGTGCTGCGGCGTGCCGCCACCTGCCAGATAACTTCACGTCCTTCATGCTCGGGCCGCTTTTCGACACCGGTGTAGCCTGCATCGGCGCAGACCACGTTTTCGTCGCCATGCAGCAATTTGTCCACCTGGGTGACATCCGCCACATTGGCCGCCGTGCCCACTACGCTGTGCACCAGACCCGATTCGTCATCGGCGCCGATGTGGGCCTTCATGCCAAAATAATACTGGTTTCCCTTCTTGGTCTGGTGCATTTCCGGGTCGCGCTTGCCGTCCTTGTTCTTGGTCGAACTGGGCGCATTGATCAGCGTTGCATCGACGATGGTGCCCTGGCGCAGCGACAGGCCGCGGTCGCCCAGATAGCCATTGATGACAGCGAGGATGCCGGCCGCCAGCTCGTGTTTCTCCAGCAAGCGGCGGAAGTTGAGAATGGTGGTTTCGTCGGGGATGCGCTCCAGGTTCAGCCCGGCAAACTGGCGCAGGATCGTGGTTTCGTACAGCGCTTCCTCCATCGCTGGATCGCTGTAGCCGAACCAGTTCTGCAGCAGATGCACACGCAGCATCGCCATCAACGGGTAGGCCGGACGGCCACCTTCACCTTTCGGATAATGTGGCTCGATCAAAGCAATCAAGCCCTTCCACGGCACCACCCGATCCATCTCGATCAGGAACAACTCCTTGCGGGTTTGCTTGCGCTTGCCAGCGTACTCGGCGTCGGCGAAGGTCATCTGCTTCATCGGGAAACTCGGTGGGTGGGGTCGCGGTATTTTGCCAAATCAGAAAG
>JROE01000047.1 GCA_000783305.1 Sphingobacteriaceae bacterium DW12
ATGAGATTGCAACCCTTATACGCAAATCTCCTTTGACTATAGATCATATAAAACAAAATAAACCATTATCCCTAAAAAACATCATCCCAAAAAATAGTAGAGTGAGAGTAAGTTAAGTTGAGTTAGTTCGAGGTTCGTCCTTGTATAGAGATGTCGGGTACGGCAGAGTTTTTAGTTCGCAACAGTTCATTTTGTAATTCTAAAGTACCCTGATGTCTTTGTAAAACGCGTAATTATCTATCTAGAGATAAAAAAATATTGATTTTAAAACATAAATATATGGTCGCAGGGGCAATACTATAGTTAAGATTTGGGGAAATTTTCAATATACTATATACCAATTAATTGCTCCTGCATTTTTATAAATGAACTCCCCAATTAATTTAGGATAGCGAGAGTAATTTTTTGCAACCCCTCCATTGTGTAGTCCTCTATGTGCATGATTACTCTTGCGTCCTTTTAAACCAACAACCTCGGAGAATTAAACCCTCAATGAGGGATTAAAACCTAATAAGATGTTAGTAGACGACATAGACGAAGTACCACAAGAAGTATTATTCGGAATATTAAAGTTTTTAAATATCGACACAAACAACTTTATGAATAAATTATTAAACCATGATCCCTATTGTGTCAGTGTATATACATGGATCTATGCTCGATATCATGAAAATAAAATATCAGATAATTAAAAAAAAGTAACAACCTCAAAGTATAAGACATTAACTAATAAAGTATATAATTAAATGATTAAAAAGCTAACTGTAGGAATAATCGCAACAAAAAAGGGGTCTTTTCCCCTGATGAATACCTTGTATTACCCCTTGTATAAGATTACTTTTGGGGGACTATTTTTACACCTAACTACATAACCTAATTATAACTTAAAACCTATTCCCTAAAAAAACTACTACGACATTATGGCACTACAAACAAATACCTCTATTTACCTATCGGGCAATAAATTAGACTCCTATATAAGTCTTAAATTATCACAGCAATTAGATGCACATCATGATCTAGAGCTAGTGTGCCGAGCTGATGTTATCGAGCAACTGACAGAAGAACTTATAGGAGAGAGTAAAGACTATCTAGGAG
>JROE01000048.1 GCA_000783305.1 Sphingobacteriaceae bacterium DW12
GTTGCCCAATATCCATTGTGGTAGCAATCATTTTTTGACTGCCTTCAGTTTCATTAATGTACTCCTTATGTGTACTAACAATTTTTAGTTGGTCTGGAGTATTGCCATACTTACATTTACATAATGCTCCTTGGCATACTATTGCTACATCACTCATATCAGATTCTTTTTTTTGAATAGTGGAAACCATTTTTTCTTTTTCACTAATTCCTTGGGGATTTCTTCTTTAGCTTCTATTTTTTCTTTGTACTTCTTTTGCCGTTCAGTAAGCTTTGTTATTTTATATATAATAGCTTCTTCATTGTCTTTTTGGCGGTAGGATGCTCTTGCTTTTTGTATCGTAAAATCTTCTTTGTCTATACAATGAGTGATTTCTAATATTCCTTTTTTTTCTTCTTCTCCTTTAAAATTAATGTACATACCCTTATCATCTGATGTGATTTTTTGAGTCCCAATAAAATTAGAAAGTGCTTGATATGGCACTACAGGAAATGAATAGGTTACATTATTTTTGATTTGATTTTTTTCATATAATGCTACTATTTTAAAGAAAAATATACTGAATAAACTATCATTCTTTAATGATTCTAAAAATGTACCCTCATTCTGTAGATTTTGATTGATCTGATCAAAATATTGAGTTGCAAATTCTCCTTTATATGCTACTTTTAGTTTTTTTAGAGATGTCTCCCAGCGTTGCTTAACTTCTACAAAGTTTACAATTGATTTCATCTCTCCAAAAGGAGTTACCAAAAAATGAATAGGATAGATCGCATTCATACATTTTTCTGCCAAGACATCTACTAATCGTTTTGATTGTTTACCATTACTAAAAAATTGTTGCCGATTTAACCTACAGTTATAATCACTGCCAATAGATGAAACATACGCTACATCTAAGACATATTGTATTTGGGTAGTAGCATTGATAACTTCTATTCCATAAAAGTTATGTGTGCCTTCTATTCTTTTTTTTATAGGGTGGTTAAAAGATGTCATTAATTATAGTAAATAGTTTTTTAGTTAATGTGTAATTATAAC
Source organism: Sphingobacteriaceae bacterium DW12 (assembly GCA_000783305.1). GTDB lineage: Bacteria > Bacteroidota > Bacteroidia > Sphingobacteriales > Sphingobacteriaceae > Sphingobacterium. Next base: position 1,042 of record JROE01000048.1, read on the forward strand.
ATCGTTTTTGCTG
>JROE01000005.1 GCA_000783305.1 Sphingobacteriaceae bacterium DW12
GGGACGCGGGCCAACGGGATGGATTCCCTTGGTCTCCAATCTGAATCGGTATACCATTTTTCACCTCTTTTTTTGGCATCGACGAGTATGATTACAGCTTAGGTCGCTGCTAGTCTTTTTTCCTATCCGATGGGCGCATCGAGCGTAACCGAAGTCCTAGATAGCCCCTTTGTCTGCTTTAACAGTGTCAATACGGTGGAGTTTGCAGGGATGGACTCCTCATAGACTTCCATGATTTCTGTGGATATTAATAGGATTCGACTCAAATATTTACTCTTATTATCTAACTACTAATAATGTTCCAATAATCTAAATGATTTCAAATGAAATATTTTTTTGAAATCTATGTAATGTTTATAGACCTTAGATTGTCTTCTTAATAAAAGCAGCGAGTATGAATCAAGAAACCTTTAAAGCAAACATTTTTATCCATAAGGATAAACTATTCCGTTTTGCTTGCCGGTTTATGGTTAATCAACAAGATGCTTTCGATTTGGTTCAAGAGGTGTTGATGAAGCTTTGGGAAGTACGTGATGATTTACAAGGTATAGTTAATACAGAAGCGTTTGCCATGAGGATGACAAAAAATATGGCCCTAAATAAAATTTCTAGAGAATCTGTAAAGGCGAGGTACGAAAGTGAGTATCGTCTTGGTCATCAACAAGATCATGACCCCGCGCTTACGAAAGACATTGTATTAAGATTAATAGATTCGTTACCTGAAAAGCAACGCTTAGTGATGTACTTAAGAGATATTGAAGAATACGAAATTGTCACTATATGCGAATTGACAGGTATGGAGGAAAATGCAATACGTGTCAATTTGTCTCGTGCTAGAAATACTGTAAAAGGAGTGTTGAGTAAAATTTTTGATTATGAAGAGAGAAGAATTAGAGCGATTAAGAGCTAAGTATTGGGCGGGAAAATCTTCTTTGGAGGAAGAACGTTTTTTGAAGGACGAAAGTGATAGCGAACCTTATTTTTCTTTGCTGAAGGATACGGGAAAAGAGAAAATGGAGTTGGACTTTGATACTTTCTTGGAAAAAACTGAATCACGAGTGAATGAGGATCTCGTGCAGGTGCATCCTTTAAAGAGCAGCGTGTCTTGGAAGTACGGCTTAAATTTAGCTGCTACGGTACTGTTGATCATTGGAGGTGTCTGGATGTTCGTGCAGCGCGGGAATAGGGAATCCGCCCCGAAATCGACTGGTATAGCTAAGGAATCTATAGATGTAAATATTTCGGATGTAAGGCCCTTGGACGTACAGCTTCCAGCAGAAAATAGTAACCGTATGGTTTCAACAGTTGCTGGTACGGTTTCCAACAATAAGGAGCATCGAATTAAGGGGAAATACCAATCTAAATCTGTTGGGAAGAGACCCAATGAAGAGTCCTTCTATGTTGAAGTGAATGGTGTGCGTATTACAAATGAAGATGAAGCGCTAAGAATTACCCATTCGGTGTTAACGCTAGCTTCTTCTAACATTGGAAAGGGAATCGAAGGCGTACGCAAATTGAAACATTTAACTATTGAACTATAAATACATACAATTATGAAGACTACCCTATTTTTTATATGTCTTTGTTATCTAAACATAGCAAATGCGCAGATTGCTAAATTGGACAAAATCTTTGAGCAATATAAGGAAGGAAAAGGTGTTACATCTATTAAGATAGCCAAACCGATGTTTAGCATGTTGAACAAGCTCAAACTTGGGGATGAAGAGCTTAATCAGATTAAACCGCTCCTGGCAAATATTAACTCCATTAAGATGCTAATTGTTGAGGATAATGAGGATAAACACCTAAAGTCAGAAGTGTCAAAAGCATTTGCCGCACTGAAGTATGAGGAGTTGGTTTCTATTAATTCAGATGGCAATAAAATCCGCTTTTTAACTGAGAGTTCTCAATCCGATAATCTTAATAACTTATTATTGAGTATTGTAGCTGATGATAGTGTGATATTTATGATTTTGGATGGCAAGGTTCGATATGAGGATATTAACAAGTTAATTGACCAATAATTTAGGAGAATGAAACGTTTAAAAATTTGCTTTTTGCTCTTAATGACTAGTGTCTTGATGCAAAGCTGTCTTGTAAAGAGTCGTCCAAATATGGATTTTGTAAATCGTCATCATCTTTCTAAGGAGGCAGCGGTCGTGTCTTTAAATGTCCCGACCTATTTAGTTCGCCCATTCGTGAAAAATGCGCTTAAGGACGGAGATGAAGAACAAGAATTGATTCGGTTTGCGCTTAAGAAGTTGAAAAGGGTGAAAATGATGACAATATCGAATTCGAAGAATGAGCGTTTGATGAAGGATTTTCAGAAGTATTTAATACGTAATCGTTTCGAAGAAATGGCGAGTCTTTACAGTGATGGGGCTCGAATATCTATAAGTGGAAAATTTAAAGGTGATCGTATCAAACGACTAATGCTCGGTATTGCTGACGATGAAGATTTGGTTTTTGTCGATATTAAATCTGATTTGAGTATTGAAGAACTTTCGGACATGATTCAGCATTATGAGAATCAACAGAAGAGAAAAGCAAATATGTGATGAAAACTTCTTTTATTGTCTTGTCGATAATGCTCGTTTTGTCAATGGTGGACAGATTTTCCGATAGGTCTTTTGATAGACCGCCGGCTAAAATGGATTGGAATGCAACAGTCGAAGTGGAGGATTGGAGTGCTTACTGTGAAACCGGAGAGGATTTGTTTTTTTTTCAATTGTCAAAACGATTGGCTGATGGCTCGAATAAACAATGGATAGGGCTTACTTTTGGTAAGTAAATTGAATTCACCATATTTACTTGTCATAACATAGTCTTTATTTCCATATCGTGAGTAAAGAGATAGGGGAAACATGAAGTTTTAACTATATTAGCTTTACTATTTTTTAGCATATATATTATGGGAATTAAGCACAGTTTGTTGATTGAATTGGAGAAGGAAACCGCAAGTACAAGAAAATTGTTGGAGGTATTGTCTGATGAACATTTGGACTGGAGACCACATGAGAAATCAATGTCATTGACGCGTTTAGCAACACATACCGTTGAGATGACTAATCTAGCTACGGAAGTGATATCTCGCGATACATTTAATTTTGAAACTGATTTTAAAGGACATAAGTTTTCTAAAGTACAGGAGATTATTCAATTGTTAGATGAGGGCTACGAACGTAATTGTGCCACAATAGAGCGTTCGAGGGATGAGGACTGGCTATCCGAGTTTGAATTAAAATCTGGAGATTATGTGATTGCGAAAATGCCAAAAGTGGGGGCGGTTCGTTTTTTGGTATTCAATCATGTGTATCATCATAGAGGTCAGTTGACCGTGTATCTTCGATTATTGGGTCTACCTGTACCGGGGTTATATGGTCCGTCTGCAGATGATCGGATGAAATAATACGTGACGGATGAAAGTCTTTCAACAGTGGTCTGATGAGAAAATGTTTATAGATTTCTTATATAAAAAAGGGTTCCGAAGTTAATTCTTCGGAACCCTTTTTTATATAAGAAGAATAGTTATTTCGCTAATTCTTCTGCAATAGCTTTTCCAATTTCAGCTGGAGATTCAACAACGCGTATACCGCATTCTGCCATGATTTTCATTTTAGCGGCAGCTGTGTCATCAGCACCACCAACGATTGCACCGGCGTGTCCCATACGGCGTCCTGGAGGCGCAGTTTGACCAGCAATGAATCCAACTACAGGTTTTGTACCGTGCTCTTTGATCCATTTGGCGGCTTCGGCTTCCATTCCACCACCAATTTCACCAATCATGATGATACCTTTGGTTTCTGGATCGTTCATCAACAATTCTACAGCTTCTTTGGTGGTTGTTCCAATAATGGGATCTCCTCCGATACCGATAGCGGTTGTGATTCCTAAACCTGCTTTCACAGTTTGGTCAACAGCCTCATAAGTCAAAGTACCTGATTTTGACACGATACCTACTGTTCCTTTTTTGAAGATAAATCCAGGCATGATACCGATTTTAGCTTCATCGGCAGTAATGATACCAGGGCAGTTAGGGCCTATTAAGCGAGAGTTTTTGTCACTCAAGTATGATTTTACTTGAATCATATCTTTGGTCGGGATACCTTCCGTAATACAAACGATTACTTCGATACCAGCAGCAGCAGCTTCCATTATAGCATCAGCAGCAAATGCGGGAGGTACGAAAATGATGGATACGTTAGCGCCTGTTTTGTCTACAGCATCTTGTACTGTGTTGAATACAGGGCGTTCTAAGTGTTGTTGGCCACCTTTTCCTGGAGTTACACCACCTACTACATTTGTACCGTACTCAATCATTTGAGTTGCGTGATAAGTACCTTCAGTCCCTGTAAAACCTTGTACAATAACTTTTGAATCTTTATTAACTAGTACACTCATTTTTTCTTGATTTTTGCATCACAAATCTACTGTTTTGCGATGATATCTAAAAGTTTAATAGTCTAAGTTGTTGATTTTTTTTACTTAAGGGTGGTTTTTGAAACAAAATCCCATAATACAATACCTATCGTAACGGAGATATTGAATGAATGTTTGGTCCCAAACTGAGGTATTTCGATACAATGATCGACAATTTTCATAATTTGCTCATCTACACCATGTACTTCATTGCCAAATACAAATGCATATTTATTTTCAGGATATGGTTGGAAGTCATGAAGCATTATGCTGCCTTCTGCTTGTTCTATGGCTAGAATGGTATATCCTTGTTTTTTCAATTCCTCTAGTCGGCTACAGGTATCAATAGTATGTTCCCAATCAACAGAGGAAGTGGCTCCTAGTGCGGTTTTTTCTATTTCACGATGTGGCGGAGTACCTGTGATTCCACCTAAGATTATTTTCTCGACAGCAAAAGCATCGGATGTACGGAATGCGGATCCTACATTATGCATACTTCTGACATTATCTAACACAAGAATGATAGGTGTTTTATCTTGTTTTTTAAATGTTTCTACATCAGGACGCTGCAATTGGTCCATCGTTAATTTTTGCATATGCAAACTTAGATAAATTGCTTTCTTTTTACAAGAGGTTATATGGTATTGATTTCTGATGGAGCTTGTGTAGAGTGGGAGTTCCTAAAAGGGTATATAAAAGCTATTTACTTGTTTTGTGATTGATTGAGGCTAGTTTGAGGGAATTAGAGAAAGATATACTGGTAAAACTTTAATTTAGATTTTGATATATGAAAATTAAGGGTTATTTTTGCAGTCCGAAATTTAAGTAAAGAATAATAATTAGCTAAGAGAAATGGCAAATCATAAATCAGCGATCAAAAGAATTAGAGCAAATGCAACTAAGCGTTTGAGAAACCGTTACCAAGCAAAAACAACTCGTAACGCGATTAAAAAATTACGTAACACAACGTCTCAAGAAGAGGCTAAAACATTATTACCTCGTGTAATCTCTATGCTTGATCGTTTGGCTAAAAAGAACGTGATTCACAAGAGAAAAGCGGCTAACAACAAATCAAAATTAACTAAGTTGGTTAACAAACTAGCTTAATCCTGATTAAGTAGTTGTACAGATAATATTTGGGGACGCATTAGGTTGTGTCCCTTTTCTTGTTGATGAATAAATAGCCCTGGCTTATAGAGTCAGGGCTATTTGATTATTTTTTGCTTAGGATAGTTTTGATGATTTTATCCAGTTTTGCTGAATCCTTCATAAAGGGTTCTAAATTATAAAGTTCTACTTTTTTGAAGTCAATCGGATGACTTTCACTTTGCAAGGAGATGTATCCTTTACTCAAGAGTTGACCATCCTTCTTTTGTGCAGGATCGTAGTCTGAAACATTTCCTCCTCCAATTTGAGGTTTTTGATATTCCAGTACAATCTGTCCATCCAATATATGTTGTATTACAGAATCCCCTAGTACGACAAAATCTGCTGTGACCCATTGGTCGCCATGGTATGTTTTCGATTTAGAGCTTATGCAATGTGGTGTGAATAGTTTGTCATTCATGACAACGTTGGTGCCAGGCGTACAGAGGTTGCTTGTGGTGCGTTCATTTTTTCCATCGCCGCCCAATAATTGCCCTTCGACGGATATTGGGAAGTCTTGATTTTTTAACATGGTTCGAGGATCTTGTCCATGAAGCATAGCTCCGCTATTTCTCCAAGCCCAACCTTCACCACCATTGACCTGATCTCCGACAAATCGATAAGTGACACGTAGCACATAAGCTCCAAAGGGTTTGTCATATGCTAGGTGACCGTATTGTTGGTCAAATTCTTGATAGCCATCATATCTAACTTTTAGCAAACCTTCTTCTACTCGAAAGGTATTGGCGTAATTTTCTCCGACTTCATGTTGACGGATTTTTACAATCCAATTTTTCATGTCTTTCCCATTGAAGAGTTGAATGGGTTTGGGCGTCTTGATAGATTGTGCTACTGATGGGGAGGCGGAGAGTAGCAAAGCTCCCGTACTTACAGCAGCCAGCAGATTTTTAATTTTCATATATTTTTAATTGTTGATACACATTTGATTTTTCTGAATTGGGATATGTTAAGTCAACATATCCTATCCCGAAGATTGACATCCAGGAGACTAAAGATAGATAAAAAAGAGAGGGATCTGCTCCTTACAATAGATGATTTTTATGTTTTACATATTCACTCGGTCTCAACCCAACAATTTTATTGAAGGTATTGCTAAAGGTTGGAAGGCTGCTATATCCTACTTTAAGTGCGACTTCGTTTACACTTAGCTTGTCGTCTAAGAGTAGTTTTAGCGCCTTGAGCATTCTCAATATTGTATAATACTGAATAAAAGACATGCTTAACTCTTTTTGGAATAATCTAGCCAATGTGCGTTCGCTGATGTCAAATTGTTTTGCAATTTCTTTGAACCCAACATTTTCCTCGATTCGGCTATCTAGATAGGTGATAATATCCTTTAGCTTTTGGTGGCTAGGATAAGGAAGCGCTAGCGGAAGCTCTGTTTGGGATAATTCGGGAAGGAGCAATTTAAATGCTTTTGCAATAGAGTATTTGGGTTCTTCTACTGGAAATATATTGCCATTCCATCGGTTGGTGAACATGATTAGCTCAATCAGTAAATCGTTGACTGGATAAATGTTGACTTTATCAAAGAAAACCGTATCTGTCTCAAACTTTGGGAAGTAAAGGTTGCGCATGATTACTTCAGGGCTGCTGGGGTGTATGCTGTGCCTTACGCCTCCCGGAATCCAAATGTAATGCCTTGCTGGCAGAAAGAAAGATTTATTGTCGGTTTTTAAGAATACTACTCCACCTTCGGTATATAAAAATTGACCTTTTTGATGCACATGTTCAGCGATAAATTTTTCGCCCATCACTTTGTGATGGCAATAGATGCTGTCTTCAAATGCATCTACTTCTGTCATATAATATCGGTCTACATATTTAACTTCCATCTCCGATTTTTATTAAACTAATTCCTTGACTAACAAATCATATTTATAAAAGTGAGTGTCCAGTCACCTGTATTCATACGGAAACAGGTGAAAAGTTAGTACGTACTCATTTTTTGTGAATTATAAGATGCATTATATCAGTGCTTTGTAGATTTCGCATCTCGTATTTGTAATCACTAATACCTGAAATTTTGATATTACTGACTGATTTATAAATAATTACAAATATATCGTCTTTATTGGATAATTTTGTGGCGATGTGCAATAAAATGCCAAATAAATAAATGATTAATATTGTCTACTCTGTTTATGAGAGACTTATATAGATGGTTTTACTTTTTTAGAATATGACATACGATAGAATTCGCCTTGAGCGTCTAAAGGATAAAGTGGTGAGTGCCAAACAAGCGGCCCAGCTTTTTGAAGACAATATGGTCGTCGGTTCAAGTGGATTCACAAAGGCGGGAGATAGTAAAGTTGTACTCCCTGCATTTGCCGAAAGGGCTAAAAAAGAGAAGTTAAAAATCACATTGATGACGGGTGCTTCTTTGGGACATGATACTGATGGTAAACTAGCGGAAGCGGGTGCTTTGAAAAAGAGAATGCCTTTTCAGGTTGATCGTGTTTTACGCAATAAAATAAACGAGGGTGAGGTTCTTTTTATCGATCAACATTTAAGCGAAAGTGCTGAATTGCTTCACAACAAAAATCTTCCTCCTGTTGATATTGCTGTATTGGAGGTCGCATTTATTGAAAGGGATGGAAGTTTGGTACCAACGACATCTGTCGGCAATTCAGCGACATTTGCTGCTCTTGCTAAAAAGGTAATTATAGAAATTAATACAGCTGTACCCATGGATGTATTGGGTATACATGATATTTATCAAGCTGAGGACTATCCTTATCGTAATGTGATTCCTATTGTGGCTCCATGGAACAAGATTGGTCGTAGGACTATTCCAATAGATCCTGATAAAATTGTTGCGATAGTGTTTACGGATGTTATTGATAGTCCGGCAGATATTGCAGAGCCAGATGAGAAAACAACGGCTATTGCCAAACATATCATGGAATTTTTTGAGAATGAGGTTCAATTGGGGCACCTTACAGATCGACTGCTACCCTTACAGGCAGGTATAGGTAAAGTGGCCAATGCGGTATTGACTGGATTTAAGAGTAGTAATTTTTATGATTTAACGATGTTCTCGGAGGTACTGCAAGACAGTGCATTTGATTTGATCGATTCGGGTAAGCTTTCCTTTGCATCTGCATCTTCTATCACTGTTTCTAAAGAATGCTACAGTCGGGTTTTTGATAATTTGGACAGGTATAGGGATCGTATGGTCTTAAGGCCTCAGAATATTTCCAATACACCAGGGTTGATCCGACGACTAGGGGTGATTGCAATTAATACGGCTATCGAATTTGATATTTATGGAAATGTTAATTCTACTCATATTGTAGGGACAAAGATTATGAATGGTATTGGCGGCTCTGGTGATTTTGCTCGTAATGCTTTCTTGAGTATTTTCGTGACCCAGGCGGCCTCCAAAGCAAATGCCATTTCGCATGTACTGCCTATGGTGTCCCACGTTGACCATACAGAGCACGACGTTGATATTTTAGTGACGGATATTGGATTGGCCGATTTGAGAGGACTAGCACCGAGAGAGCGGGCACAAGTAATCATTGATAATTGTGTACATCCTGATTTTAGAGAAGAATTACAGTCCTATTTCGATCGTGCGAAGGAGCGAGGTGGGCACACGCCACACCTATTGGAGGAGGCTTTTAGTTGGCATATTCGATTGAATGAAACAGGAACGATGAAGAAATCGTAACTTAAACCTGATAAATATGGGCTACTTAAACAGGGTAGCCCATATTTTTGAATATTCTAATAAATAGAGGGGCTATGCGACCTTTTTTTGATACTTCCGTTTTCTCCAATAAAAGTGTATTGTGCCGGTTGCCAATAGGATGGTCAAGGGTAGCCCCACATTGATGAGTTGCCATTTCAAAGAATCTCTTTTCACAGCAGCTTGATCCAGCATGCGAAGTTTGACTTCTCGATTTCGTAGAGATATTAAGGTAGTGTCGTTGAGTAGGTAGTCCACAACATTTTCTAAAAGTACTTTGTTGGCAAATTGTTGATTGGTATATCTATCCCAACCTAGTGGGAACGGTGATTGATCCGATGCATTTATTTGATTGATTAGCCAATCTCCATCACCTATTACCATCATTTTAGCAGGTTTTGATATTGGTGTCAAATCAACAGGTCTCTGAATGCCATTTGGTGTCGGACGGTTCTGAAAAAGATAGGGAAATTGGCCGGTTAGCAATGCCGCTACGGGTATGGGTGTATTTTTAAAGGTAGAAGGATCGGGTTGCTGCTCGACCATTTGCAATGAAATTGTCGAGGGGGTATTCCACGTCTTGGCGAAAGGCGAGGATTGTAAAATGATTTCTTTATGGATGCCAGATGTGGTTATGGTATCTAGGCTACTGATGAACTCGGTACGGATACCGTCTAAGTTCTTGACGACAGGATGATTTGACATGGGAATAAGAATGGGGTGAAAGAGCCAAGGGGCTAGTTCGATTTGTGGTCTTCCACCAATGTTGCCTACAGATAGTGGTATCTGTCCGCAATTCATATCACCAATTAGATTGTAATTGAGTCTGACACCATACTGGAAGAGTAAATCGTCCAGATTGAGTTGTCTCCCAATGAGTGTCTGTTGTCCAGTGGTTTTAAGTTGATCTAGACTTGCATCTACTTGATCTAATGCCCAAATGATATGCCCGCCATTGCGGACAAAGTAATCTATCTTATATTTTTCACTTTCTGAAAATGGTTTTTGGGGTTTGACGACAATCATGATTTTAAGCTTTTTCAGCCCTTCATAATCCATAGCGTCTAAATGTATACGTCCAACCTGATTGCCGTTCATGAGCGAGTGCATGGCGTCGTATAGCTCTAGATCGCTTGGTTCGCCATGGCCATCCGTGAATCCGATGTAAGGTGTCTCTGTGTTATTAATCTTGCTTATTGCAGATATAAAAGCATATTCCAGATTTTGTATAGAGTTGTTTAGGATTTGCTCAGGACTTGCATTTGTACGGTTTTGCAGCAGGTTGACAGGTATCTCTATACTGTCTGTTGCAACAATAGCTCCAGGGAAGATTATCTTTTGACTGAATCCTGATTTGGATTTTACACTCAGATTGGTCGGATATAATCCTCTCCCGAGGAGTGCTTGTGTAAATTCCTGTTGTTCTTGCTGAGTACCCGCCAAAGGGTCTAAGATATTGAATTTTAGTTTGCCATTGGAATAGGAGCGTAGGTCCGCGGCCATATCTATGGATGCTTTTTTCAATCTCGTAAAACCACTCGGAAGTTCGCCATCTAAAAAAACTGTAATGTATACGTCTTTGTCTAGTTTTTTTAGAATGTCCTTTGACGCTTGGGTTAATGTGTAGCGCTTGTCGCTTGTAAAATCGATTCGATCAAAGAGGGTGTGAAATATGCCTGAATTTACCAATGTTATCAAGGCAAGTGTGCCTGCGTAATAAGTAAATGTCTTCCTTCGTGGGTTGAAGTCTTTTCTCAGGTGTCCAATTGTCACCACCAAAAAAAGTATGGGGATAGAAATGAAATAGAAAAAATCTACCGGTGTGAGTACTCCTCGACTTATCGCCTCATAATGGTCTGAAAATCCAAATGATTGAATTAAATCTTGAATATCTGGTGATGGGGATAATTGACTGGAAGCCTCGAAACCATAGAAAAATAGGAAATTGAGAAATACAGCTAAAAGGAAGGCAACAATTGTATTGGTGGTGAGGGCGGAGCAAAATAGACCAATAGCTACAAACCCCATCGCCAATAGTATCAATCCTAGATATGATCCTATAGTTGCGCCAATGTCAATGTTGCCAATTGGCTGCGCCAAAAAATAAATGGATGCTGCATAAATGATGGTCGGTAATATAGCTAGAGTGGTAATGGTAATTCCCCCTAGAAACTTTTCCAAAACGATTTTTCGGACAGATAAGGGACGACTTAGCAAAAGGTCGTATGTGCCTGCAGCCTTTTCACCTGCTATTGCCTTCATGGTGACAGCAGGGGTTAGAAAGATAAAGAGATACGGGGTTAATGAGAAGAAACCTTCAAGTGAGGCGTAACCGTTTTCTAGTATGCTTGTTTCTGGGAATACCCAAAATAGTAGTCCTGTTAGGGTGAGGAATAACGCTATTACGAGATAACCAATGAATGAACTGAAGTAAGAGGCAACCTCTTTTTTATAGATGCTAAGCAAAATATCCTGTTTTTTGCTTCGAAATTAGGAAATAGAAGGCGGTAAAGCAAGAACGTACTGACATCCTTATCAATACGTTCTTGTAAAATGGAATGAATTATCTTTTTCCAGGAAGATAAATTTGGAAACCGACACTTACGCCCAATCCAGTTGCTTTATCCGCGCCGCTGATATTGGCTTTGGAGTAATTGTAGCCAGCCATTGCTTCTAGAGCTACAGTTTGTGTGATAAAATGCGCATATCCCACATTTGCACCTGCGGTGATGGTTGCGCCATCACCAGGTGAACTGCCTGCAATACCCACTGAACCATGTCCAAAAAAGCGGCCTGTCGAGCTTGCGCCTCCAGGAAAATAATATCGTACAAATGGAGCAATCCCGTAGCTCCAAAGATTATCTTCATCTTTGACAGTTGTCAGTCCCAACAACGCTTCGGCTCCAATTGCTAAACCGTCGGTCACAAAATAACCTGCACGTGGATTTATACCCGCATTGAATGATTTGCCCTCAAAGCTATATCCAATGCTTCCGATCGAACCTCCGATCATCCAGTTACCTTGCTCAATAGGTTTCATACCTACATCTGCTGAAGTCTGTGGAGTGGTCTCGATTCGATTTTGAGCTTGAACCAATCCAGCAGTTCCTAGTAATAAAATAAATGGTAGAAATAATTTTTTCATGATCTTGAGTTTTTGTTATTGTTAAACAATAATAAAACAAGACAAACCCAATAAAGTTTTCAAAAATTATTGTGTTAATTGAACGAATACTTCTTCGATAGTTTTTCGGGGATATTTTTGTTGAATTTCGGTTAGGGGTAAGCAGTCCATAACTCGGCCTTTACTGAGGATGAGGATATTGTCACAGATTGCCTCAACCTCTTGCATGATATGGGTCGAGAACAATACGGTTTTCTCTTTTCCTAATTCTCTAATGAGCGCACGGATTTCAAGTATTTGATTTGGATCTAGCCCCGATGTAGGTTCATCCAAAATCAAAATGGCTGGATCATGGATAATAGCCATTGCCAATCCGACACGTTGACGATATCCTTTTGATAATTGTTGTATTTTTTTATGCCGTTCGGATTGTAGCCCTGTCATTTGTATAACTTCATCAATGCGAGCTACTTTGTTGGGGAGCTTGTGTACATTGGCTTCGAATTCTAAAATCTCTAAGACATACATGTCTTCATATAGGGGATTATGCTCAGGAAGATAGCCAATTGTTTTTTTTAATGTATTTCCGGATTCCTTTATATTCTTGCCATTGATGAATACTTCTCCTTGATCTGCGGGAATGATTCCGGTAATGATTTTCATTGTCGTGGATTTTCCAGCTCCATTGGGACCAAGAAAACCCATTATCTGATTAGGGATGACTTCAAAGGATACATGGTCTAAAGCTCGTTGCTTGAGATAGGACTTGCATATTTGTTGTACAACGATTGACATGTGTTATTGAATAAAAGGTGATTTGAGCCCCCGTTTAGTGATATAGTACCTCAATGATTTGCCTGCTTCCAATGGTCTATCGGTGCTCAATATATCAGCACCTCTTTCTATATATTCGGCGTAGACTTGATTACCCTTTGCTGTTGCCTGTTTGTCCAAGTTACCGATAGTACCTAGGATAATAGGTATCCCATGACCATGTAGGAGTTCGACAAGGCTTGGGTCTGGTTCTCGCGTCCCAACAAATGCTACAAGTCTGTTGTCAGGGATATCGCGATCATTGAGCCTGAGTAGATCTCCTGAGTTTCGAATGGAAGCCGAAATCATTAAGTCGGGGGCTAGACTGAATATGCGGCCCGCTTGATTGGGACTATAGGTGATGATGACTACATAGGCTTCGGCTTTTGCTTTTCTAATGGCATTCACCACTAGGTCGTACGGTGTTTCGGGTTTGATGTCCAAGGTGAAAATTACTTTGCCCACCCCCCATTTCAGGGCTTCATCCAGCGTAGGAATCTTGTATTTGGTTACTTTATCATCTTGATCCTTTAGTCGCAAATCTTTTAGTTCTTCACAGGTGTGGTCTAGGATGCGACCTTCGCCGGTTGTTGTGCGGTCGAGGGTTTCGTCATGCATGAGCACCAGAGTGGAGTCTTTCGTAAGTCTGACATCGCATTCAATGATAGACGGTTGTTTACTTGCAATGAAATCAAAGGTCTCTACGGCATTTTCAGGATATCCTGGATACGGTCCGCCACGATGGGCACTTACTAATGGGTATCTTTTTTCGTCGTATGTCAGAAATTGATAGAGATCATTCGCCGATTTAAAATTGAAAATCGTGCCCTGGGTCAAAGAGGGTTTGCTTGATGAGGCAAGCTCTAGACAACTAGTGGCAGTAGAGATTAAAATAAATGCGAATAAAAAGATCTGTATACTCTTTCTCATATAAACGGTATTTGTTTAAGCTGATGTATTTATAGCCTTTTGATGTATGTTGATTAAATTGATGATTTCGTCAAGATTTCTGTCCAATTTGTCAAATATGATATGTGCTTGTTGGTAAAATGGCTCACGATCGCCAAGTTTTGCTTCGATAAACGTGAGCAAGTGCTTACCTGTCAGCCCTTCTAAAATGGGTCTTTTCTTTACGTCAGATTTCGAGAGTCGATCCCACAGGCTTTTTGGTGTCATCTTAAGATACAAGGATATTCCATTATCATTAATCCACTGTATGTTGTCATGAAAGCAAGGAGTGCCGCCACCTGTAGAGATGATGGCTTCTTGTAATTCTAATTGACGAAGGAAGTCACGTTCGATTGTCCTAAAGTCTGCTTCACTATTGGCTGCAAAATATTCGGCAATTGGCATGCCGATCTGTTTTACGATTTCCTCGTCGAGATCAATGAATGGTAGATTCATCTTATTGGCTAGCTTTCTGCCAATAGTCGTCTTGCCACTTCCCATGTAGCCAATCAAAAAAATTGGTTTTGCCATTATTTATCTTCTTTGAAATATTTAGACACTAGTTTTTCTGCGCTCGGAAAGTTGTTATGCGACCATTTGTTAATTACATTTCCGTTTTGCATAAGTAAGACACCTGGATTTGATCTAACCATGCTTTTTAATGGAACTTGGTCGGCATAGAAGATTTCAAATATCAGGTCCATTTGTTTGCTCAGAAAGTCTGCGTCATTAGATGAACTGGCTGTCAATAGGACAGCACGGAGATTATATTCTTCGGCAATCTGTTTCACAGTCTGGTTAATTTTGTTGAGTGATTCTAGGTCGTTTTTATCCATCTTGGTGAGGTCTTTGCTGACCACGACAAAATTATAGTATGGGTTGGTGATGAGTTCCTGGGTACGGTCTGTCCCTTCACTATCGGTAATCATAAGGTCGGGAATTGGGATAGCATATCCCTTTTTAATGAGCTTGCTCGACGGATCCCCCACGATTTCCCAATTACTATCTTCCCAAATCTTTTCAGACATGTACACTTTATCGGTGACATTTTTGGTTTCTCCTGTTTTCGTGTTTTTCATCGCATAGATGGTCTCATATACATCTCCTTCTTTTCCTTCAGGGAGTATCATCAGAGCAGGGATGTTATTTCCTTTTTTATAGGGTAAGAAGTCAATAAACGGGAGATAATGTGTGGTATAAATACCAATGCCTAAGGATATTACAGTAATCGCTATGGTCAATAGCCCTTTTGTAAATGCATCGTTGACAATAGATTTGATTTGCCCCCTGTACACAAATATAATAAGGATGAGTGCCAATAACACCAAATCTTTTAAGAACGATTGCCAAGGTGTCAATGGGATTGCATCGCCAAAACAACCACAAGATGTAACTACTTCAAAGAATGCCGAATAAAAGGTTAGGAAGGTGAAGAAGATAATTAGTAATAATAGTCCCCAAGCGACCTTTCTACCATAGAATCCAAACAGTAAAAGAGCTCCCAGTATAATCTCAAACCCGCAAATGGCAATGGCTATCAACGTGCTGTAATCATTCATGAAATCCATGTGGAAAACGTGGAAGTACTCTTCCAATTTATATCCAAATCCGGTCGGATCATTGGCTTTGATTAAGCCGGAGAAAATAAAAAGTAAGCCGGTGATGATTCTGGCAAACCCTAGTAAGTAGTTGGGACTCTGTTTTTTTGATGGAGAAGTGTACGTACTTTGCATGTTATTTTATTTTACCACTTTGAAAAGTAGATATTTAAACTTATTTGGCCAATTCCATTTTATATTAAGGCAAAGACAGAACAGTTGGCATTAAATCTTTCGGAAGGGATGGTTGTCCCTCTATTGTCCTCAATTTGTTTTATACAGCGTGTTTTCATGAGGATAAATTGGTAAGTAAAGAAATATGCATTTCGCGCCCTGTGGTGCCATAATCTTTGGTTTTTTTATAAAAAGATGTTGACAATGTTTGATAACACTGTTGTATTCTTGAATTGTATTCATTAATGAATATAGTCTATACTTAAAATTTGCTGATTAGCAAATATAAGTAGAATAAGTAAAATTTGCGGGAAAAGGAGGGAGAGCCTTTGTAATTATAGCATCATTTTCCGATTTGAAAAATGATGCTATTGCAAAAATGGACTATGATTTGACCTACCAATGGACCAACCTACCTATGCAATAGGTCAGAATGCCAGTGGATGCATCATATCGATCTATTGACAAAATGGGCATAGGCATTTTAATTTGATCTTGATCGGGATGATGTGTTCGATTGTGATGGGTTTTGATTTCCCTGGGGATAAATAGCGTTTCGTTAATCTTTAAATTGCTTAGTGTCATGTCAATAGTCGGTATTTTTTTGTAGTGAAGATATCCTGCACCAAGCTTACGGTCGGTTGCTGCAAAATCAAACGCTTTATGGTATTGTTCTGTAAAATAGATGATGGTTTTGCTCATTGTCAGTTTCTTCCCAGGAAAAGCCAACGATCCGATGGTGTCAACTTTTTTACTATCAAGGTTTTCGACGGTGTAGGTCACCCATGTATGTTCCATATCACCCCAAGCAAAGTATAAATCTTTGGGCGAGAATTTGTCGGCAATCGACTTACCTGGAATATATTCAGCTTTAGTCAGTTTTAAGCGATATTTGCCTTTATTCCAGTTTACTTTGTTTCGGACACTTATGAAGTCTCCTTCACCATCGCTGCTGTTATAGTATCCATGGGTTCGCGTAGCTTCTTTATTTCGCTCGTACCACCGTGAAAAAATACCACCCCTTCCAATCTGTTGATAACTGTCATCTTTGACACTGTGCCCATCCGAATGTGTTTGAATGCCCCCATAGATAGGTATTCCATTTAGGCTGATGTTGAAGGGTGATATATAGAAGGCATAGTCATCGGGGATGTTGTTTTGAATTTCGACATCGATACTGAAGGATTGAAAATCATTTACGTTACTATCTAAATTGACAAAGGAGTTGGTAAAGTGAAGTGGTGCTAGAATGATACTATCTGGATAGGTCTGCTTGTTCCTCATCTTCTTCTCCGTTTCCTTATGGAGATCGCTGTTTTCGTATTTCTTTTTGAGGTCCTCTTTTGTCTGTGCGGCAGCATAGGAGCTCAAACAAGTGAGCAATAGCAGGAAGGAGTATAAGGTATGCCTCATTGTTTTTATGTTTTTTTAACCTAAAGTACATGTTTTTTAAGAGATACTGATATCTCCATCTGAAATAGTCAGGATATGAGTTCTACATGGTACAACAATCGATATAATCTTTAACGAAGCTAAGGGTAATCGTGTGATTAGAACAGCAACCATATTGAGGGTTGGGTTTCGATGTTTTTCATTTGAAAATTTTCTTATAAGAATAGCATAATTAATTGCGAGCAGAATGAAATCTGCGCTAGCCTACATTTTATCTCTAGTGGATGTTAGGGAATGCAAAGCATTTTAGTTAAATTTGTCAGTATACCAGTTTATGCCATGGCCAATTATTCTATCCTATCTGATCAAGAATTGACAGCTTTGCTCAAAGAGGAAGATGAAGTGGCATTTAGCGAGATTTACAGGCGCTACAGTGAAAAATTGCTGATTATGGGATATAATTATTCCCGAGACCGGGAGTTGGCAGAAGAAATCGTGCAGGAGGTATTCGTTGGGTTATGGGAACGAAGGGCGTTAATTACTGTTGAAAAACTCCAAGCCTATCTGGCTACCGCAATTAAATTTTCAATTTTCAAGGCTATTTATAAGACGCGTAGACGGGAGGAGATTGTGCTTGAAAATTACCAGCCTGAGTACTCCACTTTCGAAGAGCGATTACATGCTAAATTCCTGCAAGAATTTGTGGATGGGCTTGTTGAGCAATTGCCTGAAAAGTGTAGCAAAGTATATGTGTTGAGTCGTCAGGAAGGACTCAATAACCGAGAAATAGCGGAAAAACTAAATGTATCCGAAAAAACCGTCGAGGCCCATCTCACAAAGGCCCTGAAGTCAGTTCGCAAGAGCCTAAAAGATAGGGGTGTTTTTATCCTGCTGATTTCTAGTGTTTTGTCTGATTTTTTTGAATAAATCGAAATTTGACTAAGGGTAATTCCTTCCTTGTCGTACTTACCCTTAAATTATACCTAATAATGACGGATTCGGAATTGCATATTCTTATTGAAAGATATACGCTTGGTACAGCTACTGAATTAGAGCGAGCGCAGCTTTTGGAATGGTATAGGTCTAAGGACCATACCAACGTAGAGTGCGGCGAGTTGGGCGATGTTGAGATTGCACTTGAACGTATTCTTTTTAAAACAAAGATAGCTGTAGGCCATCAGGTGGATGTTGGTGAGGTGGATACTGTACGTAGGTTCTTCTCCTTCAAAGAAGTTGCTATAGCGGCCTCCATATGTGCTATTCTGACGATAAGTGGACTAGGTTATAGGTATTATCAAGAACAACCAGCTACAGCTGCTTTCATTTCTTCAGCAGATGAAATGATTGTGCCAGGATCTGATCAAGCCATATTGAGAATGTCGGACGGGCGTGTCATCTCTTTGGGAGATGAAGAGCAAGATGGCAATACCGCCGATTTTTTTAACATTGTGGATGGAAGTCTTGTGCTTGAAGGAAGAGATTCCAGCCCTAAGGATGTGGTGGTCCACTCCACTTTGGAAACACCTAGAGGCGGACAATATAAAATGGTGCTTTCAGATGGTACGAAAGTCTTTTTAAATGCTGAAAGTAGTATTCGGTTTCCGACCGCTTTCGTGGAAGGTCAGCGCCGGGTGACGGTAAGTGGTGAAGTATATTTTGAAGTTGCTAAAGACAATATGCGCCCTTTTATTGTTACTGCTAATCGGGCGGAAATACAGGTCTTGGGCACCAAGTTCAACGTCAACACACACACTGTTCACTTGGTAAGGACTTCGCTTCTGGAAGGATCTGTAAAGGTGTCTATACCGGGACATGCTGTCTTGTTAAAACCTGGCCAGTCGGCAGATGTATGCGATGATAAAAGCTATGTAACTGTCGCGGAGACTGACTTGAATGCCGATTTGGCATGGATAGAGGGTTATTTCAACTTTAAAAATACGCCTATTAAGGAGCTTATGACCCAGTTGGCACGGTGGTATGATGTGCAGGTCGAATATCATGGGGATATGCAAGGAAAAGAGTATTCTGCAAGGATTTTGCGGAGACAGCATATTCAGGATATTCTTCAAAAATTGGAAATGACCGGTACTATTAAGTTCAAGGTCGATGGTAAAAAAATTGTGGTGACGCCCTAGTAGAAGGATATTTGTCCCATTCAGCACTATAAATCAATTATTAACCCTTAAAAAAGAGAACTTAAACTATGACATTACACCTACATTGAAAAATTGAATTTTCGTGAAAAATAAAAAAGGCTGAGCGGTGATGACGCTTCAGCCCTATAAGGATTTTTCATTGAAAAAATGCACTAAGTAGTTATTTCATTTAATCAATTAACCCACTCAAAAGTATGAAATTTTATTTATCTAAGAAGAGGAAATCCTTTTCTTATAAGATTCTAATTATGACCAAGCTGACCATTCTCCTGATTATCGGGACAATTCTTCAGGTACAGGCCAAGACGCTCGCGCAAAAAATTACCTTGCTTGAGCGGAATAGTTCTTTGGAACAGATTATCAGCAAGATTAGTAAGCAGAGCCGATATGAGTTCGTATATAGCAGTCCGATGCTAAAAGATACAAAAAATGTCAATATCGAGGTGAAAAACGCTGACATTAATACCGTATTGGACTTATGCTTTGCCAACCAGCCTGTAGCATATTCAATCGTTGACAACACGGTAGTTGTAAAGAGGAAAGAAGATAGTGTCCCCGTAGAACTTCTGCAACAATCCCTTGTAAAAGGTGTAGTTCGAAATGCTACTGGAAATCCACTTGGAGGTGTGAGTATTAAAGTGAAGGGGGGCAATGTGGCGACTGTGTCCAATAGCGGGGGGGAGTTTGAGCTACGGAACGTGCCGAGTGATGCTATCATCCTCTTTAGTTACTTAGGGTATGCTTCGCAAGAAATCACGTTGGCTAATAGGTCGAGCCTATCTGTAACACTTCATGAACAGGTCCAACAATTGACTGATGTCGTCGTGACAGCTCTTGGTATCAAACGGCAGAAACGAGAACTGGGTTATGCTGTTTCGGATGTGTCGAGTACGGATATATCAGGTTTTGGTGAAACAAATGCGATTGCGTCTTTAGCAGGAAAGATTGCAGGCGTCAATATTTCTACCACGACCGCAGGGCCTACCGGCTCCAGTCGTGTCGTGATTCGTGGTATCCGTGAGCTGCAGGGGAGTAATCAGCCTCTTTATGTGATAGATGGGGTTCCTGCTGTCAACGGTAATATTGGTAGTGCTGATCATAATGGCGGATTTGATTTAGGAGATGGTGTTGCCGATATCAATCCGAATGATATTGAGAATATTTCAGTATTAAAGGGGGCATCGGCGGCGCTTTTATATGGTTCCAGAGCTTTGAATGGGGTAATATTGATTACGACGAAGAGCGGTAAGGGACAAAAGGGAATTGGGGTAGATTTTAACTCTTCATTGACTACCGACCATATTTCGACTAAATTGGAAGAGGTGCAAAAGATATATGGGCAAGGGAATAATGGGCTGGCGCAACGTAACGCGAGCGAGGCTTCTAACATCGCAGCCAATTGGGGGCCTAGATATACCGATTTGGATTCTATTATCCAACGGAATGGGCAAATGAGACCTTACAAATATATCGAGGATAATATTCAGAATTTTTTCAGAACAGGAGTCACAGCAATGAACACACTGTCACTCAGTGGCGGTAATGAGCGGAGTAATCTGCGCTTTTCCTACTCCAATGTTGCCAATAAGGATATCGTACCTAGCGGTAAATTTGATCGGAATACTTTTTCATTGAGGGGAGAGACCAAATTGGTGGATAAACTTACGTTGGAGGTGAAAGCTTCTTTGATGCAAGAAGATGTGAAAAATAGACCAGCCTTGACGGATGACGTCAACAATATTGGTAATGGATTGATCGGTATCGCGGGCAATTTTGATCAAGCGTGGCTACAAGAGTATCAGAATGAAGATGGTTCTTATATCAATTACACAGGAAATCAATATCGAGCCAATCCGTATTGGACATTGAACAGAACAAAAAATGATAGCGACAAGAGAAGAATAGGTGGGTCGGCAAGGTTGAATTACGAAATGAACGAATTCTTAAATTTTTCCGTCAGTGGTGGTACAGATTTTTACAATTTCAAATTTAGGAATTTCTACGATCGCAATACACCTACACGAGATGGTGGCCAGTTGATTCTGAATGATTTGTTTGTGCGTGAGGACAATTATCAAGCGATGGTCAATTTTCGTAAAGAGTTGACACCTAGCTTCCGGTTGGGGGCCATGCTTGGGGGTAATGTTATGAAATTTAACCGTGATCAGACCCTTACGACAGGTACAGAAATCAATGTGCCAGGGAAAGACCTTATTACTAATTTTAAAGAATTAAAGGTGCTACCCGCAAATCCAAGAAAGGAGATTCAGTCTATATTTGGAAATGTCGAACTGGGTTACAACAATTACTTGTTCTTAAATTTGCAGGCTCGAAACGATTGGTCATCTACTCTTCCGAAGGGGAACAATTCTTACTTTTATCCAGCTGCTGACTTGAGTTTTGTACTGAGTGATGCCTTGGCCTTGAATTCAAGTGTTCTGAATTATGCTAAGTTGCGCTCGTCTGTTGGTCAGGTTGGTTCGGATGCAGACCCCTATAAGACTAGATTTCTGTATTCTTTGACGGGGACTGCTATGAATGGCATGCCCATGGGTGAAGTGCTTGGTGAAACCATCCCCAATGCACAATTGCGTCCGCAACGTAAGACTTCTGTTGAGTTCGGAGCAGATTTGAGTTTTTTCAATAACCGCTTAGGTTTGGATTTTACATATTATGATGAGGTTACGAATGATGTACTTATCGATTTGCCAATTCCACAAACGACGGGATACAGCTTTGCATCACTCAATGCTGCTAAATTAAAGAATAGGGGTGTAGAGATTCTTTTAAAGGGGACGCCAATCGTGTTAGAAAACTCTTTCCGCTGGAATCTAGCGGTTAATTTCTCGAAAAATTACAATACTGTAGTTGATTTGTACGAAGATTTGGACGCCTATACTGTGGCGGAGGCTCGGTGGGCCGGAGCGACTATTATTGCTGAAAAAGGTAAACCCTTTGGGACTATCTTAGGTAATGGTTTTGCATTGGATGAGCAGGGACGTCGTATACACGGTAAAGACGGTATGCCATTATATACAGATGCTCCCGTAGAAATTGGAAATAGTCTTCCGAAATGGACTGGGGGACTCGTGAATAGCTTTCTATATAAAGGATTTGAATTAAAGGCTGTTTTAGACGTTCGTAAGGGCGGTAGCTTATTTTCGATGACGAATATGACCATGCACATCAATGGTTCTCATCCGAATACTGCTGGAGGACGTGATTCTTGGAATGAATATTCTGCCGAGCGCCGTGCTGCGGAGCAGGCGAATCAAGACCCCGATCAAGTGGCCCAGAATGGACGTGGATATGTTGGTGAGGGGGTGAATGAAGCTGGTGAAAAGAATGAGGTTGCGGTCAATCCTACGGTTTATTGGGCAGTTGTTGGTAATAATATTCCTCAACCTTTTATTTATGATGGGGGGTATGTCAAGCTTCGAGATATCGGTATTAGTTATACCATACCGACTAAATTTTTGAAGGGATTGGCTATACAACAGGCGTCTATAGGTATCATTGGACGTAACTTATGGATTATACAAAAGAACGTACCCAATATAGATCCCGAATCCAACTATAATAATGGTAATGGACAAGGATTTGAATACGGCTCTTTGCCGGGGCGTAAATCTATTGGATTTAATTTGCAGGTGAAATTTTAGTCGGATTGGACAGTTTAATACGCATATTACTTAAGACGATTTGAAAATGAAAATTATAAAATATTTGTCGTTGATAGCACTTTCATTGATGTGTCTATCGTGTACCAAAGACTTGACGAGTCTCAACGAGGATCCTGCGGGGTTTACATCACTTGATCCAGCATATCAGCTTACTAAAATTCAGGCATCTCTATCAGGTGATCGTGAGGATGCCTGGAGATATGATTTGGGTATTGCATCCCCTATTGTCCAGCATCTAGGGGGGTCTTGGTGGACACAGCATGGAGGGATGTATAGAGTGGTAGAGAAGAGTCATTGGTATAGCCATTGGGAGTCGACCTATCCGCGTGAACTTAAGAATATACAGGACATCCTTGATCGTACGGAAAGTGACCCTGAGATGGTCAATATGAATGCCGCCGCTCGCGTACTTCGCGTGTATATGTTTTCTAGGATGACGGATATGTATGGTGATATTCCATACAGTGAGGCAATAAAGGGGTTCACCGAACGTAAGTTTAAGCCTAAGTATGATAGACAAGAGGATATCTATGCCGATTTTTTTAATGAGTTGGAAAAGGCGAATGCTGCATTCGATGTAGCAGGGAAGACTGTTGGTGGGGATATGTTCTATAATGGGGACGTCGCCAAATGGAAAAAATTTTGTAACTCGTTGCGGTTGAGGCTCGGATTTAGATTAACGAAAATAAATCTTGCCGAAGCTCAAAAGCAAGTGGAGCGCGCATTAACGAATGGAGTGATGGCTAATAATAGCGATATCTGCATGATTAAGCATATGCCTATCAATTACACAGCTGACGAGTTCAGGGGTAATGGCCGATCACAGGTTTTTAAAGCGGATGCCATATCTGCTGGTTTCAGGTTGGTGAGGACCTTGGTCAATTACATGGCCGAGCGCGAGGATCCAAGGTTACATATATATGGCGGGACTTATGTTGGAGACGGTATAGTGGGGGTATCCAGTAATGTAATCGATATATCTGCCTTTATCGAACCCTTGGGTGTGAGTCCTGGTGCGATGGCCTGGAATGAATTTAAGAATTATGGTCCTGTGACTGATGATGATGGCAATCAAATTGAGGTTGGGCACAATTTTAAATTCTTACAACCTAGCAAATATGTATCGGCCTTGGATGCGCCTTTTTTTCATCTAAGCTTTGCGGAGGTAGAATTTTTGAAGGCGGAGGCAGCTGCTCGTGGATGGGCGGGTGCTACAAATGCCCAAACACATTTTATGAACGGCATTCAGGCAAGTTGTGAAATGATGGCTTTGTATCCTGGCGCTCCGCCAATCGGGCAAAGCAATATAGACGCTTTAAAAGCCCACTACTTGCCCTTTCCTTCTGATTTTGAAGCTACAATGGAATCAATCCATAGTCAGATGTGGGTCAATTTTTTTCTCAACGGGGCTGAAGCATATGCCAATTTTAGAAGAACTGGATATCCTAAATTGGTGCCATTCACTTCGGTAGAATGGTATACTAGCGGTACCGATGGGGTTATTCCACGTCGATTTTTCTATCCTGAATCTGAAGCCATTCAAAATGGTAAGAATTTACAAGAAGCACTTGGACGAATGGGTGGTAAAAACGATTGGTTAGTACCAGTATGGTGGGACAAGCAATAAGGATAAAATGAAATCTGATGGTATTTATGTTGCTGTGATGGGCATTTGTTTGTTCCTGATGATTGCCTGTAAAAAGGAGATATCTAGAGATGATTTGCGTATTGAGCAAATGCATGTGGATTATAGCAAGGAGATAGGGCTTTCTGCCCGGCTGAGGATTGGTATTTCGACGGTAAGTGACCTTATGATTCGATATTATGCTGAAGGTAGACCGCAAGAAGTCCGCGAATTACAGTCATCGGCGAAGCGAGAACACATCTTTGGGTTGCTTGATCTGAAGGAGAACACCCGGTATAGGATGGATGTGTCGGCCGTCTCGCAGGATGGTCAGCGCATTGTCTTGAAGGAAAACGAGTTGATACTGATGACCGAAAAAATACCCGACGAGGTTCGCGGATTTTATAAACAGGATGAAAGCAAGTTCGGAAGTAATTTGCCGGGTTACTTTATGTTTGCTAATATGTCAAGCCCTTCGTGTACATATATCTTGAACAATGAGGGGGACATTGTCTGGTTTCGTCGTTCACCTAATACGGTCAAATGTGTGCGATTTACCCAGCGCAACACGATATTGACGGTGGAGGATGAAGATCATACACCATTCGGAGATGGAAATATCTTGCTTGAAACTACTTTAGCTGGAGATACTGTCTTCTTCCATAGAAAGGGAAGAGTTGGATTTGATAAGAGTATACATCACGATGCAATATTGAATCATCGTGGACACTATGTGGCGGTGACTAATGAATTGAAGGGGGGATATCCAGGAGATGGGCTTGTCGAATGGGATGCCAAGGGAAATAAGGTATGGGAGTGGAGTACGTTTGATGCGCGAGGAGAATATGACGCGGATATGCGGGAGCAACCATGGATTAACTCTGTTTTTCAGGATAAGGATAGTCACTATATTGTATCCTTGCGGGCACTACATCAAGTTTGGAAAATCAATTCGACGACTGGTGCTGTGATGTGGAAATTAGGAGGTCGCGGGAATGTCAATATGGATAATGCTGGTTATTTTATGTTTCAACACTACGCCCATATGACCACAGATGGTAAACTCTTATTGTTTGATAATGGGGGGGAGGTGCGCAAGCACAGTCGAATTATCTCTTTTCAGCTAGATGAACTGCAAATGAATGCTTCAATACAGCATAGTATTCGATTGCCGCAAGCATACTATTCTGCCATAATGGGTAGTGTACAACAGATTCAAGGAAATCATTTCTTGGTCGCTAGCTCAGTGAAAGGAGTCGGACTTTTATTAGATGAAAGCGGAAAAATCTACAATGAGATTGTATTGAAAGATCGTGTTTACAGAATGGAGTATCTTGAAGAACCATTCCGGTTCTCTCATTAAGATGTGCCATATATTTTGATATGGAAGGGGAGAGCAGGACGCGTCTCCCCTTTTTTGTCGGTAATTGTGAGGATTGTTCAGTAGGGTGTTAGATGATTTCTTTATGCTGCATTTACATAATTCTTTTAGGCTTATGTTTTATTTTTTATGATATTTACAGAAATGCTTACAAAGAATAGTTGTCGAGAATCTTCGTAGGGGAATTTCGGTGGGTGACCAGATTACATTAATGATTGCAGATGATTGATAAAGAATTAGAGATAAGAGAAGTCAATGTTACTCGGTATGTTCAACCTTTTCGAGAGGGGGGATCATTACCTGCTCTTGTAGATGCAGACGATGGATTTAGTTACGTAATTAAATTTCGAGGAGCGGGCCAAGGGCGAAAGGCGTTGATTGCAGAATTAATAGGTGGAGAGTTGTCTCGAGTGATGGGGCTTCGTATGCCTGAGATTGTTTTCGCAAATTTAGACGACTCTTTCGGACGTACAGAACCGGATGAAGAGATACAAGATTTGCTAAAGTTTAGTGTGGGCAAGAACTTGGGTGTGCACTTTTTGAATGGAGCGATTACGTTTGATGCCAATGTGGATCGTATCGGAGAGGAGGAAGCTTCCAAGATTGTCTGGTTGGATGCATTATTGATGAATGTAGATCGCACGGTGCGCAATACCAACATGTTGATATGGCATAAGGAATTATGGTTGATCGATCACGGTGCATCCTTATATTTTCATCACAGTTGGGACAATTGGGAGGAGCAGTCGATAAAACCTTTCATTCAGATTAAAGATCATGTGCTGCTGAAGTATGCAACGGGTGTTAGGGATGTCGATAATCGCTATCGGTCTCTTATCACAGAGGAGGTAGTCCAAAAAATCCTTTCGGTGGTCCCAGATGAGTGGCTGGTGGATGAAATTCGGGAATTGAGTGCAGATGATGCTAGGGCTGTATATGTTCGCTTTTTCTGCAATAGACTGACACATTCGGAATTATTTGTTAATCAAATTGAACAAGCGCGTGAAAGCAGTCTTTGAATATGCTGTAGTGAGATTGGTCCCGCAGGTTGAGCGGGAGGAGTTCATTAATATAGGGGTAATCTTGTACTGTAAAAAACTGCGTTTTTCGGGCTTTTTGTGGCAGTTGAATGACGCAAAATGTGAAGCATTGTATCGAGATTTGGATATCGATATGGTAAGAGCACATCTTGACTCCTTTGCTAAGATCTGCAATGGGGAGCAGTCTGGAGGGAAGTTGGCAGAGCTAGATCAGGCAGAGCGATTTCGTTGGTTGACGGCAAAGCGAAGTACCATTATCCAATGCTCGGCCGTGCACCCAGGATTGACGGATGACCCACAGCAGATGCTCGTACATCTGTTCAATAAATTGGTAATTTAAAGAGATAATAAAAAAAACATGTCAATGGAAGAGAATATGGAGGACTTTTACAGCCACTTGTTTCAAAAGCAGCTGGAAGTACAGGATATGCCCTCTAATAAGCGAATTGCACAATGGTCAATGAACCTATTGCATCTGCTTTTCCCAGAACGAAATTCAAACAGCTACCAGTCCGTAGACGAGATTCGGATTGCCTTTCAGCAATCCGAGAATGAGCTACTCGATTTGCTGATTCGGACCAAGGCTTGCTCGCAATGTGATAATCAGGAGATTACTCATCAATTTTTCGATAAGTTGCCTGCACTATATGAAATCATGTTGACGGACGCTCGGTCTATTGTGGAGGGAGACCCGGCAGCCAAAAGTATACGGGAAGTCATCCGAACTTATCCAGGTTTTATGGCTATTGGAGTTTTCCGACTGGCTAATCAGTTGTTGAAATTGGGAGTCCCACTTATTCCTCGTATATTAACTGAATATGCACATTCGAAAACAGGAATAGACATCCATCCTGGAGCCAGTATTGGCCAATACTTGTACATTGATCATGGTACAGGATTGGTCATAGGGGAGACGTGTGTTATTGGAGATCATGTCAAGTTATATCAGGGGGTGACTTTGGGTGCACTTAGTGTTGAGAAGAACATGGCCAATATCAAGCGCCACCCCACCATAGGGGATCATGTCATTATCTATGCTGGGGCAACTATTTTAGGAGGAGAGACCTTTATTGGCCACCATTCCATTATTGGGGGCAATGTTTGGTTGACATCTAGTGTAGACCCCTATACTACGGTCTACCATCAAGCTAATTCAAAATTTGTAGACGCTAAACCACTTATTTAAAAATGGGAACTATAATAGATACAATTGGAAACACGCCTCTTGTCGAGATTACTAAATTTCACAATAATCCGAAGGTAAAGATATATGCCAAAATGGAGGGTAATAATCCTGCGGGCTCGGTAAAGGATCGAGCTGCCTTGAATATGATTCGTTCGGCAATGGAGCGCGGCGAGATTAATCAGGATTCCAAGTTGATTGAGGCAACAAGTGGCAATACCGGCATTGCGTTGGCGATGATTGCGGGTATATATGGATTGAGTTTGGAACTGGTGATGCCAGTTACCTCTACTCGTGAAAGGACTTTGACAATGGAGGCCTTTGGTGCTAAGGTAACACTATTAGAGACAATGGAAATTTGTCGGGACTATGCAGAGGAAAAGGCGGCAAATGGGGATTATTTTATTCTCAACCAATTTGCTAATCCAGATAATTATCAGGCACACATCAAGACTACAGGACCTGAAATCTGGAAGGATACGAATGGACAGATTACCCACTTTGTGAGTGCTATGGGTACTACAGGAACGATCATGGGCAATTCGATTTTTTTGAAAGACAAGAATCCGGAGATACAGATTGTTGGGTGCCAACCTACTGAAGAATCTTCTATTCCCGGAATACGTAGATGGCCAGAGGCATATCTTCCCAAAATTTTTGACCCCTCACGTGTGGATCGAGTGATTGATATTTCACAAAGTGAGTCGACACATTTGGCCCGTGAGCTTGTGAAGCGTGAGGGAGTTTTTGCGGGGATGAGTACGGGCGGTGCATTTGCAGCAGCATTGAAGGTCGCAAATGAGCTAGAAGCAGGCACGATTGTTTTTATCGCTTGCGATAGGGGCGACCGTTATCTAAGTTCGGATCTCTTTGGATAGTGTAAGCACTGTGTTAATCCCAATAGCAGGTCTCGCTCTACAGTATAGCACCCGTTAAGTACTCTTGTTGGAAGGGTGCATATTTGGGTTGAATAAATAGAAATCTCAGCAGTGTAATCTTTGCTGAGATTTCTATTTCTATTCGGTCTCTCTACTCCATATTTCGAAGATGGGGTCTCCTTTGGAGCTTTTGCCACTGTGATACCAGTCTTTATTCTTCACTTCTCCTTTGAAAATCAATGTGGCGCCTACTCTGCTGTTATCTCTAGAAAAGAATAGAAGGTGCTCAGTATACACGTCGTTGTTGAAAGTGTAAGTACCACCGCCAGTTCCATAAAATCCTTTTTCTGCGGGATTGATTGCTATCCATTGGAGGTAACCGTCTACCAATATTTTAATTGTTTTTCGGTCCGCTTTTTTAATAGTATTGATTTGCTCTCCCTCTTTTCGGCCGGTAATTCTCCATAGCCCGTCTAGATCTTGATTTTTTGGTGTCAATTTGTTGTATTTTTTGCCAGCTATTTTTAGATGGGTCGGATTGGTGGTGCTAAGTGGAGATTTTTCTTCCAAGCCGACTTGGGATACATTCTGAGAATTGAATTCCACAAGTACGCTTAAATGTTGGTTTTCGATGCGAAAAGGCCCACCCCAAGTGAGCATAAAATCCTTATCTCCATACTTGGTATAAGTACAATAATTATCTTTAAATAGCCACAGTTCTGTAACACCATTATTTGTTGATTGGTAGGCGCCTTCTAAAACCGGTGTCTGGGCTGATATAAGTTGAAGGGAGAATAGGGCAATGATGAAAGTGAGAAGCGATTTTTTCATGTCCGTATACGTATTGGTTATACATAAACTTAGGCAAAAAGCTTTGCAATCACAAACTCCCTATGGAGAGGGGAGTGGATATAGGTTGTCATCTATGGGTATGCAAGAGAAGATGTATCGTTCCTGTAGGGCGTTTACGAAGATGTTACTTGAAGATGATGGTGTATATAGGAGAATTGAAGTCTATGCATACAAGTCGAAGAGATATTCAAATTCGTCTTCAAGAGCACCTGTGAATACGGGTTGTTTTGCCCTTTTATACCAGTACCCCGCATTCCATTGATCGCCCTCTTTGCGGTGTAGGTAGGCGTGTATATGAGCTGAGATGAGGTCATCAAGGTGGTCGATAAGGTCATGGGCAGATTGCCAGTCTCCGTTTGCATCGTGCCACAATGATTGTTGATAGATAGTGTAGTATTGTGGAGGTGCCGTCAGTGCGAGGCTTTCGTTAAATGATGTCCGTGTTATCATAGGATTGATGTGTCATAAAAAATCCCTATTCCGGGTAAGGAATAAGGATTTTTATCTGTAGAAAATAGGTGACTATTTCCCGTCGTTTTTCTTAGAGGTTACTTCATTACGAATCTCTTGTGCTAACGTTTTGATTTCTTGTAAACCCTTACGTACGCGTGTACCAGCAGCAGCGTTACCATTGTTGAAAAATTTGTCTGCATCTGCTTCGATTGAAGCTACTAGCTCTTTTAATTTAGTGTAGTTTTCCATTTTTAATTAATATAATTTTAGTTTTCTTTAATTAATTCTCAAACGATGTTATAAATATACAAAAAGTGTTGAATGCTCAATTCTTTTTTCGCTTTTTTTTGCATAAAAAAGTCATTTAATCGCTATTACTCCACAATTTTCAATTCGTCAATTATATTCGTGGCACCCGCAAATTTATCAATGATAAATAGTACATAGCGAATATCTACAGATATTGTGCGCTGAAGTTTAGGGTCGAAGATCACATCTCCAGCCATAGCTTCAATGTTTCCATCAAAAGCCAAGCCAATTAATTCTCCGTTGCCATTAATCACTGGAGAACCTGAGTTTCCTCCTGTTATATCGTTATTGCTTAAGAAGTTAACGGGCATGTGTCCTTTTTTGTCTGCATAGCGTCCAAAATCCTTTGCAGTGTACAGATCGATTAATCTTTGCGGCAGATCGAACTCTTCGTCTCCTTTTTTATACTTGGCAATGGTGCCCTTCAATGTTGTGTAGTAGTTTTCTGCCGCATCATTTTTAGGGTTTGGAGGGAGGGCCATGATTGAGCCATACGTCAAACGAAGGGTGCTGTTGGCATCTGGATAGTATTTGCCTTTTGGATTTGATTCCAGTACACCGGCGATGTATTTACGATGTGCCGCTTGAAAATTTCCTTCTGCTTCCTCTTGACCGGGAGTTGTCTCGCGATACTTGCTCATTAGGGCTGTAGATATTTTGAAGAGCGGGTCATTTTGTATAGTAGCTGCATCTGGGTTGGCCATGAAGTTGTTGATGGTTTGCTCAGAAGCAAATACACTGCTTTCGAAAGCTTGTTTGATGTCTTGTTGAAAGTTTCCACCATTCTTAGTTGCCAGTTCAGCAATGTATGGTGCGATATTTCCGCCTTTTTTCGCATAAAGATTAAGCTCCTGCGCAAGGACTTCAATTTCTAACGGTAGATGAAGCTTCTCGTATGAATCTTTAATAAATGCATCAAGCTTTGGCTGCATTTCTTTTCTTTTGGCGTCATTCTCTTTTGCATATTGAGCGAGACCATTTCCTAAGTTTGCAGGAAGTGCTGCAAATGTTGATGAGCGCAACATACCCATTAGGTAGTTGTCGTGTCTAGCTTTCTCATTGGTCGCGGCATAATAATCGTTGATAGTCTTGATGACATCCCCATATTTAGCTTTGTTCGCTGTTTTATTAGCCCACTTATTGAATTTAGCCTCATCAACGGCTTTGGTTTCTGCTGTTTTGTGAAAAGTCAAAGCATCAATCATCCCTTGACGATTCTTCCAATAGTTGGCTACGCCAGAGTATTTGGACGCATAATTGATTTTAATTTCTTGGTCTTGGTCCATAAATTTCTTCATCGCATCCAGACCTACTTTTGAAGATTCTACCCAAGCAGGGTACGCAAATTTGACATTCTGGTTAATTCCTGCAGAAGGCATCCATCTGTTGGTACGTCCAGGGTAGCCAAGTATCATCGCAAAATCGCCATCTTGAAAACCTTTAAGGCTGACCGGGAGGAAGTGCTTCGGTTTCAAAGGGATATTTTCCTTGGAATATGCCGCTGGATTTCCATCTCTATCTCCATAGACACGGAATATGGAGAAATCTCCAGTGTGACGAGGCCACTCCCAGTTATCAGTATCTCCACCAAACTTTCCAATACTGTTAGGTGGGGTGCCCACTAAGCGAACGTCTTGAAAGTCTTGGTATACAAAATAGTAATATTCATTTCCATTATAGAAAGGTCTTACCGATACGGTGTATTTACCACCTTCATTGTTTTCTTTTTCAATCTTGGCAATTTCTTGATTAATGATTTTTTCACGTTCTTTTTCTGTCATTTTATCATTGACAAGACTTAAGATACGTTTAGAAACATCATCCATACGTACAAAAAAACGTACATAGAGTGATTTTGGTTTTAATTCTTCGGCCTTTGTCTTAGCCCAAAATCCATTGGTAAGGTGATCGTTCTCGGGCGTTGACAATTCTGCGATAGCACCATACCCGCAGTGGTGGTTGGTGAATACCAAGCCTTGGTTGGAGACAATCTCTGCTGTGCATCCTCCATTAAACTGGACAATGGCGTCTTTAAGGCTGGAGTTGTTGATGCTGTAAATTTCCTCAGCTGTCAGCTTCAACCCTTCTTTCTTCATATCTACCATGTTGAGACGCTTGATGTGCATTAAAAACCACATCCCTTCATCTGCAAATGAGCTTAGACTTACTGCGAATAGCAGTGTAAAAATCCATAATTTTTTCATATCAACCTTTTATGTTCTTTTTTTATAGAGCAAAGTTGCTTTAAAATAGAGTTAAATCAAAATTTGTAGCTTTCTTATTCCGAAAAAACCTGCTCTGGAGGGTTGAAACTAATGGTATTGTGACCTTTTCATGTGAATGGTTTTCATTATCTTTGTCAAATGCAAAACTCGTTTGAAGACTTCAAGTTCAATAAACAGATTCTTAATGCCATCACAGAGGCGGGTTATACCGTACCAACTGAGATTCAGCAAAAAGCAATCACTCCTATTCTTGCAGGGCAGGATGTGATGGGAATCGCGCAGACAGGAACGGGTAAGACTGCCGCTTTTGTGCTACCGATGTTGATGAAATTGAAGTATGCCCAAGGGAATGATGCTAGAGCGCTTATACTCTCGCCGACTCGCGAATTGGCGATGCAAATCGAGGAGCACATACGTTTATTCTCCCAATATTTGGATTTGAGAACTGTGGTTCTTTATGGAGGCCTTGGTCCCAAGACACAGATTGAAAATCTCGAAAAAGGGGTGGACATTATAGTGGCTACTCCTGGACGTTTCTTGGATTTGTACCTAGAAGGACATATTCCTGTGAAGTCATTGAAATTCCTCGTATTGGACGAGGCCGATAAAATGATGGATATGGGATTTATATCTAAGATACATCGTGTATTGGAGGTGGTCCCTCGGAAACGGCAAAATCTTTTGTTTTCTGCGACCATGAGCGAATTGGTTCGTAAGATAGCGGGTGATTTTTTAGCCTTTCCCACAGTTATAGAAGTTACGGAACAAGCTACTCCTGCACAAACTATTCAGCAAGTGGTTTATAAAGTTCCTAATTTGAAGACTAAACTGAATCTTGTTCAACATTTATTGAAAGACGATGAGAAATTTCATCGTTTGATAGTCTTTTGCAAGACACGAGCAGTAGCTGATAATGTATTTCATTTTCTAGAGCGTAAGTATGGTGCTGAGCAGGTGAGGGTCATCCATGCAAATAAAGGGCAGAATACACGGATTAATTCTATTAATGCTTTTAAGGAAGGAAGTATCCGAATCTTGGTTGCCACGGATGTGGCAGCGC
Organism: Sphingobacteriaceae bacterium DW12; assembly: GCA_000783305.1. Lineage (GTDB taxonomy): Bacteria > Bacteroidota > Bacteroidia > Sphingobacteriales > Sphingobacteriaceae > Sphingobacterium. The sequence continues at coordinate 34,174 of JROE01000005.1, forward strand.
GAGGATTGGATGTGTCTAACGTGAGTCACGTGATTAATTTTGAGGTGCCGATCGTTATAGAAGATTATGTACACCGTATTGGTCGTACAGGGCGAGCGTTTAATGTAGGCGACGCGATTACATTAGCAAATCCGGCAGAAGAATATTACGTACGTAAGATTGAAAAATTGATTCGCCAATCTATCCCTGTAAACGAATTGCCTGACGAAGTGTTTGTCGAGAATACTGGCTTTGAAGAGCGTCAGGCCATAGCTCGTGAAATTGATAGTCAAAAGAAAAAAGATAATCCTGATTTCAAAGGTGCTTTCCATGAGAAAAAGTATATGTTGAATGGAAATGGTCAACCTAAGTCTCGGTCTTCAAAACGTGATGGAGGGAAAAGGAAATCAAATTCATCCAAATCTGGTCGAACTTTCAGAGGTAAGTAATGGGATTGAAGCTCACACCACTAAATATTGTACTTGCTTGTATCCTCGTCTGGTTCTTTAGTGAACTTGGCAATCCTGCGGGTACGATGATTTCTATTCCTTGGATGATTGTGTTAGTGGTGGTATTGTCAGTGATGGACCTTCTGTTTAGAATTTGGTTGAAGGCAATGAATAGAGTCTGGATTTTTGAGATAGGATTTATATTAATGGTCAGTATTGTGACCATATTAATAAAAATGTATTAGTGTGAACGTAACCTAGACGATTTGTTAGGTGGACGTAGTGCATATGAAACAATTATTATAATGAAGAAAGCAGAAATAAAATTACAGATAGAGTTGGACGAGCAAAATGTCCCCGAGCAAATCAATTGGTCTTCTAGTGACGGTGAGTCTACTGATGAACTTCCCGCAAAAGCGATGTTCCTTGCTCTTTGGGATTCTCAATACAAGAATTCGATGCGTATAGATCTTTGGACAAAGGATATGCCTTATGATGAGATGAAACGTTTTTTTTATGAAACTCTTCAGACATTAGGTGATACCTTTATCCGTTCGGCAGGTGGAGATCCCATGGCTGATAAAGTGATTGGTGATCTCAGGGATTACTGTGCGCATTTTGCCGAAAAAATGGAAGTACTCGAGCAGCAATAGATATTCGTATTTAGATTTGTGTATTGATTCGAGCTTAATTAGATAGCAGTTGGTCGATATTAATATTTAGAATCGAGATTAAGGGTAGGAGATGAATCTATGTTTTCTCCTTAAATCCTAGTTTCATTCTTCCATTCATGATATAATTTAAAGTTTTTATTGCAATATGAACTATTTTTTAGTTAAATCAGAGCCTTTTAAATATAGCTGGGAACAATTTAATAAAGACGGACAGACCTTCTGGGATGGCGTACGCAATTATCAGGCCCGCAACAATATGAAGGCTATGCAGATCGGAGATTTGGTGCTTTTTTATCATAGTAACGAGGGTAAAGAAGTAGTGGGCATAGCCAAAGTGGTAAAGGAGTTTTATCAGGACCCCACTACCGATGATGAAAGATGGGTAGTGGTTGACCTTGCGCCTGTAGAGACTTTTCCTCATCCGGTGACTTTAGAACAAATCAAAGCGGACCAATTTCTGCAGGATGTAGCACTGGTACGTCAAGGAAGGTTGTCTGTAATGCCTTTAAAACAAGAAGAGTTCGATCGTATCGTTCTCCTTGGAAATGGCGGATAGTATTTGAATAAACCTCCCTATAACAGAAGAGGTCTTCCCCATATGGGGAAGACCTCTTCTGTTATAGGGAACGGATTAATCTCCTTTTTGCTCTAACCTTTTCAACAATTTCTTGATACCGGTAGCATGCTGCGGTTTGATTTTTCCCGCTAGAATAAGCCGTAGTTCTCTTCTTTCCATGGCTTCGTCATACAATTTTATTTCCTGCTCACTCTCAGCAACTAGCGCTGGAATGGCTTTGGGCTTGCCCTCTTCATCCAACGCTACAAATGTATAGTAAGCCTCATTGGATTTGTCCTTGGTACCTTTAGGAAGATTCTGGGCGAAGACCTCGAGACGTACTTCTAGAGAGGTATTGAATGCACGTGTCACCTGCGCTTTAATGGTGACAACTTCACCGAGCTTTACAGGACGATTAAAAGACACATTGTCCACTGAGGCTGTTACCACCACATTGTTGCAGTGTTTCTGTGCGGCCATCGCCGAGCAGATATCCATCCAATAGAGTAACCTGCCCCCCATTAAATTTCCAAATGTATTGGTGTCATTGGGGAGGACGAGTTCATTCATCTCCGTGTAGGATTCTTTTGCAAACTTTGCTTTCATATGTGTATAATTACTTTATGAGCTCGGGAGCTCGTTTACTTTGTGATTCAGCAATTAGCGAATCAGTTTTTTGACTCTTATTGTTAGACGCAACCTTTGATGAAAGTTGTTCCCCTGTGAAGTTTCTATATAAATATATAATTAATCTGTTCCAATCGTATGCATGTCAACTTGTTGAATGCTTAAACTATTTTACTCTTATAGCGATGTGCTTGTATGCGTCTAAATTTTTTAAATTGCTTGTCGATTTGCTTGAGACTATCTAAAAAAGCTGAGGGTACAAATCCTAGACTGATTTCAGCTTTTGTTAAATCAAAACCTGTTTTTTTAGGACGATTGTCAGCTTGACCAATATCTGCTGCAGAGATTTCTTGGATTAAACTCTTGTCTAGATTCCAAAAGTCAGCCACTGCATATACGGCTTGTACAATAGACATCATTTCCTTTCCTGAAATATGAAAAAGGCCGGTGGCCCTTTTTTCAATAGCAAGCAGACAGGCTTCCGCCAGGTCATCTACAAACGTCGGCATACGATATTGGTCGTTAACGACTTTTATAGATTCACCAGCGCTCAGCTTTTCTTTGGCCCATAGTACTAGATTGGACCGTAGTGGGTCCGCAATAATACCATATACAAGTATGGTACGGAGAATTGCGCAGTTACAGTCCGTAGCAAGTAGTGCTTGCTCGGAAGCAAGCTTGCTAATCCCATAGGCACTTAAGGGGTTTGTTTCTGCTTCCTCATTATAAGGTCCATTTGCCCCATCAAATACAAAGTCTGTAGAGAGGTGTATGATATAGGTGCCGTGTTTGTAGGCATACGTCCCTAATTGCGTCACACTGTCTACATTCATGCGCTGACAAAGTTCTGGCTGCTGTTCACAGCTCTCGACGTTGGTCAAAGCAGCAGTATGGATAATCACATCCGGTTGAATTTCGGCGAGTAAATGTTCCACTTCCTTCTGATTGAGGATATCCAGTTGCTTGAATTTATAGTTTTCCTGGTTGGGATTTCGGTTGACACCTTTAGAGGTAGCGATGACCTTGTACCGTCTATCCCGTGAAATCAAATCGACTAATTTCTGACCTAAAAATCCGTTGGCTCCTGTGATTAATACCGTTGTATTCATATCTGAATTAGTTAGTAAATTGAAAGTCTAGCTTGTGCTGCTGTTTCATTATTCTATCAATGATCATGATTTCTAAGTCTGCAATTTCTTTGAGCGAGGTGTAGTCTATCTTGTCGGCATCATCTGTGGGCATGTGATAGTCAGGATGTCCTCCTGTATGAAAAAATAGAACGGGTATATTTTTTTTGTAAAAGGAAGTTTGATCGGAACCCCCATTGCCATCATGCCCCGTGTAGTACTTGATGGAAGGTTTCAACCCATTGAATATCTCAGGCCATTTCTTGCTGGTGCCGTATCCAATCACGGCTACACCTTGTGCTGGATTGTACCGGCCTATCATGTCCATATTGAGCATGGCAGTGATATGGTCAAGGGGTATAGTAGGGTTCTCAGTAAAGTACTTAGAGCCAACGAGTCCGAGTTCTTCTGCTCCAAAAGCAATAAACAGGAGATTGTATTCTTCTTTTATATTATTGCTACTGTAGTATCTTGCAAGTTCGAGGAGGGCCGCGGTACCAGAGGCGTTGTCATCTGCTCCGTTGTGTATTTTGCCGACCCCTAATGAATCCTTTGAGCTACCCTGATGCCCTGTGCCCAAATGATCATAATGTGCACCGATAACAATGGTCAAGGGAGCGCCGTTGTCAATCAGTCCGATGACATTATCTGCGGTACGAATGCTGTCTTTTACAACTACTCGACGTACTTTGGCGGTAAAAGCTTGTCGATATCCCTTTTCGCCTTTAGGTGTAAGACCATACTTTTTGAAGTGTTTTTCTACATACTTGGCGGCATTTTTTACCTCTTTACTGCCAGTGCCCCTTCCTTTCATCTTATCATCGGCCAGATAATAAATGTGTTTTTTTAATAGTACGGTATCGATTTGTTGCGCAATGCTAACTTTTGAACCTATGCAAAGTAGACTTACCGCGAAGACTGAGCATAGCATGAGTTTACGTGTTGACATGATATGGATTTGAAAACGAAATTACGAATAAAGAACAAGGATGCAAGTAGTAAATGAACCGGTGGGTTACGTGTTTAAACCTTGGTCCGGGATGAAGAAGCGAAATCTCTAGAAGCAGCTTATACCTCACTTCAGAGCTTGTTTCGGGGTCTCTCTTGACTTCTAAAGGTTTTGTTATATCAACATGTTGATATAACGAGTAGTAGCGAGTGACTTAAATTAAGCAAAGCAGTAGCTTGTGTTATACAAGACTGGGGGTGTAAAAATGCATTCACTTTTATTCGTAGCTCCTACAAGAATGGGTAAATATGGTGTTTTGAAGATAGGATTAAATATCGTTATCTAGTCTTCCAACATTTCACTATGGACACTTGATTTTTCTTCATGTTCCACTTTGAAGTATCTTTTTTGAAAGAGCAAAATGAGGATAACGCCTACGGATATAGCGGAATCGGCTACGTTGAAGACTGGACGGAAGAATAAAAACTCTTCGCCCCCCCATATGGGTAGCCAACTTGGAAATGTCCCACTGATCAAGGGGAAGTATAGCATATCTACTACTTTTCCATGAAAAATGGATTCGTATCCACCTCCTTGAGGAAATAGAACTGCTTTATCGTACCAAGTACTTTCACTGAAAATCATTCCGTAAAATGTGGAATCAATAATATTTCCGGCTGCACCGGCCATAATAAGTGCAACATTCAGGATAAAGCCTCTATTATATTTATGTTTGATCATATAGTGCAAACCGTAACCGATACCTGCAACAGCTATTATTCTGAATAGAGTCAGGAACAGTTTGCCAGCTTCACCACCAAACTCCATTCCATATGCCATCCCATTGTTTTCAATAAAATGGATCTGAAAATATTCTCCCAATATTCTATAACTCTGACCAATGGTCATATTAAGCTTGACCCAGAATTTGGATAGCTGGTCAACTAGGAGGATTATAAAAATTAACAGGAGGGGTTTGGTGTAGCCTTTCATATATGTAGCAAAAGTGGTTCCTACCAATATAGGAACCACTTAGAATTTAAAAATTAATATTGTTTGTTTTTAGCCTCAATACTCAATGTAGTATGGGGGACAGCTTTTAATCTTTCTTTTTGAATTAATTTACCCGTCTCACGGCACACACCATACGTTTTGTTTTCAATACGTACCAACGCTGCTTCTAGATTGTCAATAAATTTCTTCTGGCGCGCAGCTAACTGGTTGGTTTGCTCTTTCTCCAAAGTAGCAGATCCATCCTCTAATGTCTTATACGTTCCAGCCGTATCGTCAGTCCCATTCGCATTGCTATTATTCAGCGATTTTGTCAGCGAAGAAAGTTCTTCCTTAGCAATGCGTAATTTCTCAAGAATAATTCCTTTAAACTCTAGCAATTCTGCATCGCTATAACGAGTTTTTTCATTGTTATCTGCCATAATTTAAACTTTTACAATTAATACTGTTAGTTCTTTCTCGTCAATTTCAATAGATTCTCCGTTTGCTAAAGATTCTTGAAAATCAAAAGAATCGGCTAGAATTTCAGCGCTAATATAAGATAAATTTTCTTTGGCTGCTGCTGTAATTTCAGGAATATCACTAAGCATTACCTTAATTCTATCCGTCACTTCTAGTCCCTTTTCTTTACGAATATTCTGAATTCTATTGATTAATTCGCGAGATAACCCTTCTTTCTTCAACGCTTCTGTGATATGGACATCCAAAGCCACAGTAAGCTTTCCTAAATTGGCAACTTGCCAGCCTTCAACGTCTTCAGCAACAATTTCGACATCATCTATTGAGATGGTATAAGGTGTGTCAATTAAGGCTAAGGTACCTTCCTTCTCTAGTGTACTAATGTCAGTTGGTGATAATACATTGATGGCAGCACTAACCATCTTCATATCTTTACCAACTTTCGAGCCAAGAGCCTTGAAATTAGGTTTTATTTTTTTCTTAATAATTCCAGTGGTGTCGCCGATGAACTCAATATCTTTGATATTGGTCTCGGATAGGATAAGGTCCTTGACTTTTTCGACTTGATGTTGGAATGCACTATCCAATACAGGTACCAATATTTTATTCAAGGGCTGTCTGACATTGATAGCTGTTTTCTTCCTCAATGATAGCGTTAACGAAGAAATATCCTGTGCCAAGGCCATTCTTTCTTCCAACTCTTTATCTACTAAGTGGGGATGGAATACAGGAAAATTGGCTAGATGTACAGATACTACCTGCTCTTTTCCTGTTACTTGGTTAAGGTCAAGGAACAATTGATCGGAGAAGAAAGGTGAAATTGGAGACATCAATTTTGCAATGGTATCTAGACAGGTATATAACGTCTGATACGCTGAAATTTTGTCAGCTGAATACTCCCCTTTCCAAAAACGGCGACGACATAGTCGTACATACCAGTTGCTGAGATGCTCATCCACAAAGTTTTGGATAGCACGGGCGGCTTTGGTCGGTTCGAAGTCTGCATAAAAATCGTCCACCTCTTTTGTCAAGCTATTTAATAAAGAGATGATCCATCTGTCTATCTCAGGGCGCTCATTGATTGCAATTTCAGGTTCAGCATACTCAAATTTATCAATGTTGGCATACAGAGCAAAAAAGGCATAGGTGTTGTACAACGTCCCAAAAAACTTGCGACGTACTTCATCCAGCCCTTCCATATTGAACTTCAAGTTGTCCCATGGTGAGGCATTACTAATCATATACCAACGGGTAGCATCTGCACTGTATTGATCGATGGTGGAAAAAGGATCGACCCCATTGCCCAAACGCTTGGACATCTTGTTGCCTTTTTTGTCCAAAACGAGTCCGTTGGAAACGACATTCTTGAAGGATACCGACTTGCGTATCATGGTCGAAATTGCGTGTAGGGTAAAGAACCATCCTCGAGTCTGATCTACACCTTCGGCAATAAAATCGGCAGGAAAGGCGTTTTCAAAACCATCTTTGAAAGGGTATTCTTCTCCTCTTTCCAATTTTTCATGGTCAAGTCCCCATTGCGCGTAAGGCATTGCGCCTGAATCAAACCAAACGTCGATTAAGTCTGGTTCACGGAACAATTTTTGTCCCCCATCTGATACTAATACGATGTCGTCTACATAAGGACGATGTAGATCTAAATCTCCTGTTCCAAACTTTTCGAGATATTCACGATTTCTATTTTTCTCTTCGTCCGAAAGTATATCGGATCTAAGGGAATCCTCTAAAAAGGATTTGAGTTCGGGAAGTGATCCAATGCAAATCTCTTCGTTCTCATCCTCTGAACGCCATATAGGCAAAGGAGTACCCCAATAACGGGAGCGAGAAAGATTCCAGTCTACTAAGTTTTCCAACCAATTTCCGAAGCGTCCAGAACCTGTAGCTTCAGGTTTCCAATTGATAGTTTTATTTAATGCCACCAGATCCTCTTTGACGGCTGTAGTTTTGATAAACCAGCTATCTAATGGATAATAAAGGACCGGTTTATCCGTACGCCAACAGTGTGGATAGGTGTGTTCATATTTTTTGACATCGAAAGCCTTGTTTTCCTCTTTAAGCTTAATAGCAATCAAGACATCCGTTGGACGAAACTCTTTGTCTGCGCGCTCAGCGTCCGAATAATATTCTTCTTTGACAAAGCGTCCTGCAAAATCTGTTATTTCTTTTATAAAGCGTCCCGTGCGATCTACGGTAGGAACTTCTTTGCCATTTTCATCTTTTACTAAGATACCTGGTACTCCATTTTCTTTGGCTACCCTAAAGTCATCCGCACCATAAGTTGGGGCTGCATGTACGATACCGGTACCATCTTCGGTTGTGACAAAGTCACCTGGAATGACTCGAAAAGCCTTTTCTTGAAGCTCTTCGCTTGTAATATAAGGCATTAATTGGTCGTAACGAAGTCCCACCAATTCTTCACCTGTAAATTCGTTCGCTATTTCCCAAGGAATTATCTTATCCCCCAATTTATAATCTTGAAAAGAAGTATCTTTTCCTTCTGATTTGAAGTGTTTTAGAATCAAATCCTTGGCCAGGATGACAGAAACAGGAGCCGCAGTGTATTGGTTGAAGGTTTTGATTTTTACATAGGTGATTCTCTTACCCACAACAAGTGCAGTATTGGAAGGAAGTGTCCATGGGGTAGTGGTCCAAGCTATGAAGGTCACATCTTCATCTTCGGTTTCGACAAGTTTGTCTATAGCCGGATGAATCTGTCCTTTAGTCAATCGAAACTCAGCAACGATTGTGGTATCTTTTACATCTTGATAGGTGCCGGGCTGATTTAGCTCGTGCGAGCTTAGGCCCGTTCCTGCAGCAGGAGAATATGGCTGTATAGTATATCCTTTATATAAAAGTCCCTTTTTATAGAGTTCTTTTAATAAATACCAAAGCGTCTCGATATATTCATTTTCATAGGTGACATATGGATTTTCTAAGTCGACCCAGTATCCCATCTTGTTGGTCAAGTCATTCCATACGTCTGTATATTTCATGACCTCTTTACGACAAGCCGCATTATATTCCTCTACAGAAATCTTCTTTCCAATATCTTCCTTCGTGATGCCAAGGCTCTTCTCTACAGCAAGTTCAATAGGAAGACCGTGGGTATCCCACCCGCCTTTACGTTTGACCTGATAACCTTTTAAAGTTTTATACCTGCAGAAAATATCCTTGATCGAACGCGCCATCACATGGTGAATTCCCGGCATTCCATTTGCAGAAGGAGGTCCTTCATAAAATGTGTATGGTTTGCTGGAGGGGCGGTTGCTGATACTTTTTTCAAAGACATGTTCACGTTCCCAACGTTCTAATATTTCTTTGCCTATTTGAGGCAGATTGAGCTGCTTATATTCCTTGTACATCAGTATTTTGTCTCCTGTTTTTAAGGTTGCAAATTTAAGAATTATTATGTTAAGGAAAAAGGGGGCATCTTTAATAAAAAGACCCCAATTTGAATACCTTTGAAGTGAAAAAGTCCCTTTGAGGGCAATATGGTTTTTTGTTTCGATGATTGTTTGTCAATAGGCTTTGGTCAATAGAGCCTTTAGAGGAGAGAAGGGGATAAAAGAAGAGGCTGATTAAAAGTCGTTAAACAATCGCTCCGAACTAGGTCGAGGCGATTGTTTAATTTCAAGGTGTTTCAATACTGAAGTTACACTGAATTCAGGATGACAACACCCTTTTGGACATTTGCTTCTTCAAAGAAAAAGATAAATCTCTTATCTTTTTAGCCTATGCGCATGGCTCAAGGCAGGGCAATGTGTTGTTATGCAGAAAAGCTACTGCCGCAACCACATGTGCTAGAAGCATTAGGGTTGTTGAATGTAAATCCGCGCGCATCTAGTCCGTTTTGGAAATCGACCTCCATACCGGCCAGATAAAGGCCATGTGCTTTATTCATGAATACGCGTATGCCTTCGATTTCGAACTCACTATCTCCATCTTTCTTTTGATCAAAGCCTAAGATATAGCTCATGCCAGAGCAACCACCACCTTCGACCCCCACCCGTAGGCCAAAGTCATCGGAGATTTCCTGTTGGTCTTTCAGTTTTTTCAGCTCCTTGACAGCACCCTCTGTTAAAGTAAGCGGTGCTTTCTCAACAATATTTTCTGTACTCATCGTTATTTTTTTAAAGTCAACTACACAAAAATACATAATTTTAAGCAGTTTTGTGATTCGCTTGGATTTTTGACACTTTATAAACATTGACGATGGATATCGATTATATAGATTTTTTTAAGAATCTTTTTTTGCTTGCATTTGGAGTATGTGCGGGCCTAGTTGTGGCATTTCGTATTGTATGGCCCAAGGTGGAGGCGCTTATTTTCAAGACCAAGATGTTGGATAAGCAGCACTTGGAAGCTTCTGGAAAATCGTCCTTGCGTGCAGGCTCATATGAGAGGCTGTTGCTCTTTGTTAATCGTATAGAGCCTCGTAATCTAATTGCTCGCCACTATCAGGATCACTTAACAGTAGCACAATTGCACAAATTGGTTGTACAAGAAGTAGAAAGTGAGTTTCAGTATAATTTTACTCAGCAATTATATGTTTCAACAGATGCGTGGGCAGCTGTGCGTGTATTGAAAGAGAATACTGTCGGCATGCTGAATAGTGTTGCAAAGGCGAAAGCAACCGATACGGTGGCTAACTACACAGAAGGAGTATTGCGGTTTTTGGTTGAACTTAATCCAAATCCATATGATACGACTGTACTTATTCTAAAAAAAGAAGCAGGATTATAATGTTGACTGAGATGATAGCGATGGTGATATAAACGTTTGATTAGGTGCTTTTTTTAAGAGATACTATGCATTTTTTACTCCTCTATAATTACTTGAAGGGGCTCTCTCCCTACAGCTGGATTGATTTGTGAATGCCAAGCATTTTATATAATTTTGCAAAATCAATCTAACAGTATAAATTTTACTATTTAAAAGGATAAAATGGAAAGAGATCAAGCCATATTTAATCTTATCAACGATGAGTTGAAGCGCCAAGAGGAAGGCATCGAATTAATTGCTTCTGAAAACTTTGTTTCTAAGCAGGTTATGGAAGCGGCAGGTTCGGTATTAACAAACAAATACGCAGAAGGCCTTCCGGGCAAAAGATACTATGGCGGATGTGAAGTTGTCGATGAAATCGAGACTATTGCTATAGATCGTGCAAAGCAATTATTTGGCGCAGCGTGGGTCAATGTACAACCTCACTCTGGAGCACAAGCTAATGCTGCTGTATTCTTGGCGACAATCAAACCAGGGGATAAAATATTGGGTCTTGACTTATCACATGGAGGTCACTTGACACACGGTTCGCCTGCAAATCTGTCGGGTAAGATATACCAACCTCTGTTTTACGGGGTGAAAGAGGATACAGGTTTGATTGATTACGAGCAATTGGAGGAGACAGCATTGCGTGAAAAACCAAAAATGATTATCTGTGGTGCTTCTGCATATTCTCGTGATTGGGATTACGCACGTATCCGTAAGGTAGCTGATGAGATTGGTGCACTAGTCTTGGCTGATATCTCTCACCCTGCTGGGCTTATCGCTCGTGGTTTGTTGAACGATCCACTTCCTCATTGTCATATTGTAACCACTACTACTCACAAGACACTTCGTGGACCTCGTGGCGGTATGATCATGGTTGGTGAAGATTTTGAAAATACTTGGGGTATCAAGACACCTAAAGGTGAAATCCGGACCATTACACAACTCCTTGATTTAGCGGTTTTTCCAGGTACACAAGGTGGGCCACTAGAGCACACTATTGCAGCAAAAGCAATCGCGTATGGAGAAGCATTGTCTGACGAATACATGGAATACATTGTTCAGGTTAAGAAAAACGCATCGGCACTGGCACAATTTTTTGTCGATAGAGATTACAAAATTATTTCGGGCGGTACCGACAATCATCTTATGTTAGTGGATTTACGCAACAAGGATATTTCTGGAAAAGTAGCTGAGGCAGTGTTGGGTAAAGCTGGTATTACAACTAACAAGAATATGGTGCCTTTTGACACACGATCACCATTCGTTACTTCAGGTGTGCGTTTCGGCACGGCTGCGATTACGACACGTGGTATCAAAGAAGCGGAAATCGTGCAGATTGGCGAGTTAATTGACGAAGCAATTGCGAATCACAGTAACGACAGTGAATTGGACAAAATACACGGAAAAGTGAAAGAAATGATGGCACAGTTCCCATTGTATAAATAATATTGATTCCTTTGGAATGTAAAAAAGGCTCCTTCAGTAATGATTGAGCCTTTTTTCATTTAATATGTGAAGAAATGTTAAAAACGTGGCCTAAAATTTGATTAACCATTTATTTTCACTCTATTTGATGTGTTGAAAAAAAATAGACACTTAAACTAGAATCGCCTATAGCATAGATTTACTCTTATAAAATTCAGTACTTATTAATAGAATGCTAACTGTTAAATGTTGGGGAAAACGTTATGAAACTATTAAATAAAAAGAAGAGCGATCAAGAGTTAATTCATGCTTATATAGACGGTGATGAGTCTGGTTTAGAAGTTTTGTTAGACCGGTATAAAACCAAAATCTATACGTCAATTTATCTACAGGTCAAGGACGAACACCTAGCCGAGGATATCTTTCAAGAAACCTTTATCAAGGTCATCAATACGCTTAAAGCAGGCCGCTATAATGATGAAGGTAAATTTTTGCCTTGGGTGATGCGTATAGCGCACAATATGGTTATCGATCATTTCAGAAGAGAGAAACGGGCTCCGTCTGTCATCAATGCCGATGGCTTTGATATTTTCGAAGTATTGCAATTTGCAGATGATAGCGCCGAATCGAAGATGGTTAGGGATCAACGAGATATTGATTTGCGTAAAATCATTCAATTGCTTCCGGATGATCAGAAGGAAGTCTTGATTATGCGTCACTTTTGCGAAATGAGCTTTAAGGAGATTGCTGATATCACCGAAGTCAGTATCAATACTGCACTAGGAAGAATGCGCTATGCATTAAGTAACCTTCGGAAGATGATAGAAGAACATAATATGATGCTACAAATAGGATAAACCAAAATAATCTTATCCACAAAAAGAGAGAGAGTTTCATAAGGAACTCTCTCTCTTTTTGCGGATATTTTGTCATATCATCATAAAAACGAGACTAACCTTTTGTCAGATTGCGCCATTTTTGTATTTTAGTGGATTATAAATTGGCACTTTGGACCAATGGAATACCTTTTGATAGGAATATTGTATAATTAAAGAAAAAAGAAAAGATATGTATATAATACTGTTTGTGGGCATCATGGTGGTAAGCTTTGTTGTCCAGTGGAGATTTAAGCGTAAGTTTAAAAAATATTCAGAGAGCCCGCTGTCTAGTGGGATGTCAGGAAGGGAAATTGCGCAAAAAATGCTGAATGACAATGGAATTTATGACGTGCAGATTATCTCGGTCGAGGGTCAGTTGACAGATCATTATAATCCTCAAAATAGGACTGTCAACCTAAGCCCAGAGGTATATGAAGGGCGAAGTATTGCCGCTGCTGCGGTAGCAGCACATGAATGCGGCCACGCTGTACAACATGCAACAGCATACTCTTGGTTGCAGTTTCGTTCGGCGATGGTGCCGATGGTGGGGTTTGCGTCCAAAATGACTTCTTGGATTTTGATGGCAGGTGTTATCATGTTTGCGATTTCTAAAGGTGGTAACTATTGGTTATTGGCCATTGGTGTAGGAGCCTTGGCGATTACGACAGTATTTAGCTTTGTCACCCTTCCTGTTGAGTTTGACGCATCCAATAGAGCATTGGCGTGGCTCAATAATGCGGGAATTACTCATAGTAGGGAAGAACATGATGGAGCTAAGGATGCATTGAAATGGGCTGCAATGACCTATGTTGTGGCAGCATTGTCAGCATTGGTGACTTTACTGTATTATGCCTCTATCCTCTTTGGCGGCCGAAGGGACTAATAGGTTAGAAGTATTTACTATAAAATATGGATAGGGCAGACGACAAATTCGTCTGTCCTATTTTTTTTGGATTATTCTAATTGTGGGCATGGCGCCAACCTGTACGCTAGTGCTCGGCATCTATAGCGCAAAAACTATTGTTCCCAGGGTTTTTATATGCAGATGTTTCGTTGTAAAGTATATCCTTCATTTCAAGGCAATTTTGTAACTTTGTCCTTTATCAAGAAAAACCTTCGTGAATGACCTGCTCCAATAGAAGGCAAAGTGAAGCGAGGGTTCTTGGAAATCATAAAACAGTAAACACTTTCAAAAAAAAGACTTATAATTATCATGTTTCAGAATCTTCAGGATAAGTTAGATAGAGCCTTTAAAGTATTAAAAGGACAGGGTAACATTACAGAGATCAACGTCGCGGAGACAATGAAAGAAATCCGTAAAGCCTTATTGGATGCGGATGTTAACTATAAAACGGCCAAAAGTTTTACAGATGACGTGAAACAAAAGGCACTTGGAGAGAATGTGTTGACCAGTATTTCTCCTGGGCAGTTGTTGACCAAAATCATGAACGATGAGCTTACCGCACTTATGGGGGGCTCTGTCACGGATTTGGATATTTCTAAGAATCCAACTGTTATCCTTATTGCGGGACTTAATGGTGCTGGTAAAACCACTTTTTCTGGAAAATTGGCTAATTATCTAAAAGATAAGAAGGGTAAAAAACCACTATTGGTGGCAGGTGACGTATATCGTCCAGCTGCTATCGATCAGCTCGAAGTATTGGGCGGTCAAGTAGGTGTCCCTGTATTTGTAAATCGGGATTCCAATGATCCTATTGCTATAGCTAAAGCGGGTGTAGAAGAAGCCAAACGCAACGGACATAATGTGGTTATCATCGATACCGCTGGCCGTCTTGCTATAGATGAGGCGCTGATGATAGAGATTACGGCTGTAAAAGAAGCCACACAGCCGCAAGAAATTCTTTTTGTTGTAGATTCTATGACGGGTCAGGATGCTGTCAATACAGCTAAGGCCTTCAACGATAGATTGGATTTCACAGGTGTGGTATTAACCAAACTCGATGGAGATACCAGAGGCGGAGCTGCACTATCTATTAAGTCTGTCGTTAATAAGCCAATTAAATTTATCGGTACGGGGGAGAAGATGGAGGCCTTGGATGTATTTTATCCAGAGCGTATGGCCTCTCGTATCCTTGGTATGGGTGACGTAGTATCGTTGGTCGAGCGTGCACAGCAGCAGTTTGATGAAAAGCAAGCTGCCGAATTGCAGAAAAAAATCCGTAAAAATAAATTTGACTTCAATGATTTCAAATCTCAAATCCAACAGATAAAAAAAATGGGAAATATGAAGGATTTGATGGGCATGATACCGGGAGTAGGGAAGGCGTTGAAGGATGTGGAGGTAGACGATAATGCATTCAAACCTATTGAAGCTATCATCGATTCGATGACGCCATTTGAACGAGAAAATCCAGATGCCATAGACCAAAAGCGACGTATTCGTATCGCAAAAGGGTCGGGTACGGATATTAATGAGGTCAATAAATTGATGAAGCAGTTTGGTGATATGCGTAAAGTGATGAAGCAGATGTCCAACCCTGCTATGGCCGCTAAGATGATGCGAAACATGCCTAAAATGCCAGGTAGATAGTGAAACTGGGTTTCTCTTGGTAGTGCTATTGGCTCTGTAAGGCTTATCTCTCACTAAATGGTCCTATTTTCACTAATAAAAGATAAGATTGATAAGGTTATTTTTAATGGTATCCATCCGGATCGTATTAAAAATAACCTTATTTAAGTTTAGTAATAAAAAAATACTAATTTTGTGTTATGGATGATCCCGCGCAATTATCAGAATACGGCAAGATTCTTATCATTGCTTTGATAGGAATATTGTTGGTATGCGCCACCATTTTCTTAGCCAAGGTGATTTCACCCAAAAAACCTAATCCAATCAAGCTGAGTACATATGAATGTGGGGAAGAATCCCTAGGTACCGCTTGGATACAATTCAATCCTCGATTTTATGTCATTGCATTGGTTTTTCTATTGTTCGATGTGGAACTTATATTTGTATTTCCTTGGGCAACAGTATTTGGACAACAAGAGTTGATTCAGGCTGATAGTAGATGGGGGTGGTTTACTATGGTAGAGATGACATTATTCCTCGGCGTGCTGATTTTAGGATTAGTATATGTATGGCGTAGAGGAGATTTGGAATGGATTAAACCCATTCACGTCACTCCGTCGGTACAGGTCAATATTCCTTCGGGAGCTTATGATGCGCTCAATAGTCGAAGTTATGCTGTGAGGGACTATAGGGATGCCGAAATCACTGCTGTTGATGCTGTATCAGCGGATAAAGTAGATGTAAAACCTAAAATTGGATTTAAACCCACATTTAGAAAACCAGGAACCACAACATGAGTATAGAGAGTCAATTGCAAAATAACGGTGTCGTCGTGGCTAAACTAGATGATTTATTGAATTGGGCGAGGCTTTCTTCCATGTGGCCTATTAGTTTTGGAATAGCCTGTTGTGCGATTGAAATGATGGGGGCAATGGCCGCTACTTATGATTTGGATAGATTGGGGGTTTTCCCTAGACCTTCACCACGGCAATCTGACGTGATGATTATCGCGGGGACTGTCACTTTCAAAATGGCAGATCGCATTCGCAAGCTTTATGAGCAAATGCCCGAGCCAAAGTATGTAATCTCGATGGGCTCCTGTTCTAACTGTGGTGGGCCCTATTGGCAGCATGGGTATCACGTGGTCAAAGGTGTCGATCGCATTATACCTGTCGACGTATATGTGCAGGGCTGCCCACCTAGACCTGAGGCCCTGATTGGTGCATTTCTGGAGTTACAAAAGAAAATAGAAAACGAAAGTGTTTTGGGAGAGAGTTTATTCCGTTCCGAGACCGAAAAAATATAATTAAATTTATGGCAAAGGATTTTTATGGGGAATTGCAGTTGGGAATTTTGGGTGGGGGCCAGTTGGGACGAATGGTTATCCAAGAAGCAATTAATTATAATGTAAATGTACATGTTCTAGATCCGGACAAGAATGCTCCGTGCCGCAAATTGTGTAACCGATTTGAGGTTGGGTCGTTGAGTGATTTTCATACGGTTTACAATTTTGGTAAGGATTTGGATATGTTGACCATTGAAATCGAGAAGGTCAATGTAGATGCTTTGGAAAAATTGGAAGAGGAAGGAGTTCAGGTTTTTCCGCAATCCCGAATCATCCGTTTGATTCAAGATAAGGGACTGCAAAAGCAATTTTTTAAGCAGAATGATATTCCAACTGCTCCATTTCAATTGATATCTACAAAGGAGAATTTATCCAATGCAAATTTGACAATCCCCTATATTCAGAAGTTGAGACGAGATGGTTACGATGGCAAGGGCGTGAAGAAAATAACCACTTCGGAAGATTTGGCAACAGCATTTGAAGAGCCGAGTATCATTGAAGAATGGATTGATTTTGAAAAAGAGATTGCTGTTATCGTAGCACGTAATGATAGAGGAGATATCTCAGCGTTTCCGATGGTAGAAATGGAGTTTAATCCACAAGCTAATTTGGTGGAATTTTTGATTTCACCATCGATGCTAAGTTTTGATATCCAACAGCAAGCAGAAGAGATTGCTAAAAAAATTGCACATGATTTGCAAATAGTCGGACTTTTGGCAGTTGAGATGTTCTTAACTAAGCAAGGTGAAATTTTAGTCAACGAACTTGCGCCTAGGCCGCATAACAGTGGACATCAGACTATAGAGGGTAACTATACCTCTCAATTTGCTCAACACTTACGTGCCATCTTCAATCTACCTTTAGGCAATGTCGATACGCGTACGAATGCGGTAATGATTAATCTTTTGGGAGAAGAAGGCTATGAAGGCTTGGCCAAGTATGAAGGGATAGAGGAGATATTAGCGATGGATGGTGTTTACCTCCATTTGTATGGTAAGAAATATACCAAGCCATTTCGTAAGATGGGGCATGTATGCATCGTGAACGACAATCGGGAATTGGCTATTACCAATGCGCGGCAGGTACAGGAGATATTAAAAGTAAAAGCATAAATTAATGATGAGTTCGGAAAGTTCCCCTTTGGTCGGGATAATTATGGGAAGCAAGTCAGATCTTCCAGTGATGCAGGATGCTATTGAAGTTCTCAAGGACTTAGGCGTGTCCTTTGAAGTAACAATTGTATCAGCGCATCGTACACCTCAACGCATGTTCGACTATGCACAGGCCGCGGCAGAGAGAGGGTTGAAAGTTATCATTGCTGGAGCAGGGGGAGCAGCTCACTTACCTGGTATGGTGGCTTCTATTACCCATTTGCCCGTAATAGGAGTGCCTGTCAAATCTTCAAATTCAATTGATGGGTGGGACTCTGTACTTTCTATTCTGCAGATGCCGAATGGGATTCCCGTGGCAACTGTAGCATTGAATGCAGCTAAGAATGCTGGAATTCTCGCTGCGCAGATACTTGGGACAGCAGATGCCAAAATTGCCCTAAACCTGATTCATTTTAAAAAGGAACTTGGCGCGAAAGTCGAAGAAACAGCTGCTGAGGTCGAGAACATGAAATTTTAAGTAATAAAAAAGGGAAGCAGCTGCTTCCCTTTTTTATTACTGGATAGTAGCAAGCTTGGCTTCTACATAATCATAACTTTTCTTAATGCTCGCAAATTTGTCCGAAATATAAATATCATCCTGTTCAACAAAAGCATATTTCAAACCTGATTTCTCCGCATATCTGCATATATTGGTGAAGTCTATGCTCCCTGACCCCACTTCAGCATATTTTATTTCCTTAATGAGGGCTTCGAATCCTAGCTTATCTTGCTCTCCACCAACAATAGGCGTTGTAAATCCTCTATCCATATCTTTTACATGCCACATGGAGAATCTATTTGGATATTTTTCAAAATAGGATTGTGGGCTCAGTCCAGATTTTTCAATCCAATAAAGATCTAGTTCAAAGTCTACTAAATCGGGTTCGGTAAAGGCAATCAAGATATCCAATCCTTTGGTACCATTGGGTTGATCTCTAAATTCCCAAAAGTGATTATGGTAGCCCATTTTAATATTGGATTTTTTTGAGATTTCACCCGCTTTGTTGAGTTGGTCAGCTGCGTATTGATAGTCTTTTGATTTTAGCGCATTGATATCAAACATTGGTGTGACGGGGGCTACCACGTAGGATTGACCAAGCTCATTCGCTATTTCGACGTATCGTTCGACATTTTCTTTATCTGTGTGCGTCTGACTTAGATATTTGGACAGGTCATAGTGTCCACTATGGGTTTGGAGGTTGTTGTCATCTAGCACTTTTTTGAATTCTTTGATAGCAAGACCAAAGAACGTACCTTTCTGCACATCAACACCGAATGTTTCGACATGTTTATAGCCAATTTTTGCAATCTTTTCTAGGGTTGCTATAGGGGCTTGTGCCAATTCGTCCCGCAAGGTATAAAGCTGGATGCCGATTTGTTGAAAGGGACCAGTTCCTGCTTTTTTGGACTCGCAGGAAAAGAGGTATGGGCTTAAAAAAGCTGCCGAAATACCTATTCCAGCATGCTTTAGAAATTTTCGTCTAGCGTTATTCATCATTTATTTTAAGACATAATAGTATGTTAAGTTACATAATATTTGGGCTATAATGAAAACAAAATCTTCTGATGACCTCTATGTCGTCGTCGTGTTTATATTTTGAACGTGATGGGTGATTTTTGTAAAAATGTAGCTTGCAAAAAAGGTCTTCACTTTTTAAATGAAGACCTTTTCTTGTGTAGAACGATATTGCTTATACCGTCATGATATCTTTTTCCTTCAACTCAGATAGTTTGTCTATTTGAGCAATGAAGTTATCAGTCAATTTTTGGACTTCACCTTCTCCGATTTTAATCTCGTCTTCG
Organism: Sphingobacteriaceae bacterium DW12; assembly: GCA_000783305.1. Taxonomy (GTDB): domain Bacteria; phylum Bacteroidota; class Bacteroidia; order Sphingobacteriales; family Sphingobacteriaceae; genus Sphingobacterium. The sequence goes on from JROE01000005.1 coordinate 53,925, forward strand.
GAAGCTCCATCATTTTTTAGTTTTTTGATGGACTCGTTAGTGTCTTTTCTGATATTACGAATAGCAATACGGCCTTTTTCAGTTTCTTCTTTAGCCCTTTTAACGAGCTCCCTTCTTCTTTCTTCGGTCAAAGCAGGAACTACCAAACGGATGATAATACCATCATTTTGAGGATTTAAACCTAAGTTTGAATCGACGATAGCTTTTTCGATAGCATTGATCAATGACTTTTCCCAAGGTTGTATAACAATTGTGCGGGCATCTGTTGTGTTTACGTTGGCCACTTGCGAAAGAGGTGTTTGGCTTCCGTAATAATCTACGGATATACCATCTAGCATAGATGGGGATGCTTTTCCTGCACGGATTTTTGTCAATTCAGATTCCGTGAATGATACTGCTTTAGTCATTGAATCCTTACAGTCATCAAGTTGAAGAGAAATAAGTTCGTTCATATGTATGTTCGTTATTTTTCTGATTCGTTGTTATCTTACTATTGTTCCAAGATGCTCACCATTAGCCAATTTTTTTAGATTGCCTGGTTTATTCATGTCAAACACAATAATAGGAAGATTGTTTTCTTGGCATAGCGTAAAGGCAGTCATATCCATTACATTAAGCCCTTTGTTATAGACCTCCGTAAAAGAGATTTCATCGAAACGCGTTGCAGTGGGGTCTTTTTCAGGGTCTGCGGTATAGATACCATCTACACGAGTGCCTTTGAGTACAGCATCGGCATTGATTTCGATAGCTCTCAAAGATGCTGCGGTATCTGTAGTGAAGTATGGATTTCCTGTGCCAGCGCCAAAGATAACAATCCGACCTTTTTCTAAGTGTCTAACAGCTCTTCTACGAATAAAAGGTTCGCAAATTTGCTCCATCTTGATGGCTGTTAGCAGACGAGTTTTCAAAGAGACTTTCTCTAAAGCATCCTGTAAAGCCATGCTATTGATGACTGTCGCCAACATTCCCATATAGTCTGCTTGTACCCGGTCCATACCCGATTGTTCGGCGCTAAGACCTCTGTAGATATTGCCACCACCGATGACAATGGCGACCTCAAGACCTAATTCGTGGATTTCTTTAATGTCGTTAGCATATTGTCTGACACGATTGATGTCAATACCATAGTTCTGTTCGCCCATTAAGGCTTCTCCGCTGAGCTTGAGTAGGATACGTTTATATTTCATGATTGTTTTTTGGAAGTTTTCCAAAAGCCAAAGATATGATAATTTTTTTAATCCCCCTTGCTGCAATCACAAAGAAATTAACCTTTTTTGACCGATTCGACAATCTCTTGATAGTAGCTTTCGTATTTGGGCATGATGTTGCTTAGTTGAAAATCTTTAGCTCGCTCAAGTGCGGCATCTTTGAATTTGGAAAGCCGTTCACAGTCTTCCAAAATATAAATGGAGTTGGCAGCCATCTGGTCCACATCACCTATATCACTCAGAAAACCCGTTACTGCGTTAATATTCAATTCAGGTAGACCACCTGTATTAGTAGATATTACCGGAACCTTGCAAGCCATTGCTTCTAAAGCAGCTAGGCCAAAGCTCTCGGAGCTTGAAGGCATAAGAAATAAATCAGATACTGATAATATTTCCTCGATAGCGTCTTGCTTTCCTAGAAAGCGAACATCATGGCTGACATTCAGTTGACGAGACAATTCTTCTGCATTTCTACGTTCAGGACCATCTCCGACCATTAACAATTTACTGGGAATCTTTTCATTGACCTTTTGAAAGATTCGGATGACGTCGTCTGTTTTCTTTACTTTTCGAAAGTTGGACGTATGTATCAGTATTCGCTCATCGGCAGGGGCGATAGCTTTTTTGAAATGAGAGCGATCCTTATTACTGAAGCGTTCTAGGTCGATGAAATTTGGAATCACCTTAATATCTTTACTGATTTCGAAGTACTCCAAGGTTTGAGACCTGAGATTTTCGGATACAGCAGTCACACCATCAGACTGGTTAATGGAAAAAGTGACGACTGGGCTAAAACTTTTGTCTTTGCCCACAAGGGTGATATCTGTACCGTGCAGGGTTGTAATGACAGGAATGTTAATACCGTATGTGGCCAATATCTGCTTGGCCATGAAGGCGGCCGAGGCGTGTGGAATCGCATAGTGCACGTGTAGAACATCTAGGTTTTCAAATCTGACGACGTCTACCAGTTTGCTAGCTAAAGCAGACTCATAGGGCAAAAAGTCAAATAATGGATACTGTGAGACTGCTACTTCGTGGTAAAAAAGATTTTCGGAGAAAAAGTCCAAGCGTGCAGGTTGGCGATACGTGATAAAGTGAATCTCGTGGCCATTTGCCGCAAGGGCCTTACCTAGCTCGGTAGCAACTACTCCACTTCCTCCAAAGGTCGGGTAACAGACTATTCCTATTTTCATCTATGTTATGTATATCAAAGTTATCTACTGCAAAGTAAAGATTATTTCTGTAAGACAACTGCAACTCAATTGCCATAATTTTGCAAAATTTCAGGTGTTTGATTTTACGTTGATACAGATGGATATTGACCAGATTAAAATTCAAGGTTATTTATACGGTCTGTTCCGTTATTGCCGCTATATATATGACTAAAAGATATGTAAAGGCATTGTTTGTTTGGAATTATTTTCAAGGCTTACCTGTAAATGTGGAGAATTGGTTTCCATCTCCGAGGGACTATTTAGGGAACAACTGTCTCTTTAACTAGAATAATATCCAAATATAACTCAGATATTCATCGGTTATTATACGAATCTATCCGAATAATGTCCGGACTATGTCCGGATCAAACCCTTATAAAGTCCTTATAAAAATCAAATATGTACCCTAAATGGAATTAACTTTGTCGCTATCGGGTGCAAATAAAATCCGAACGTTTGTCTCTCTATTTTTAAATCTTATTTGAGAGGAAAAGATATTGTATTTATGTTCAAATTTGTTTAGGTTTAATCATGGTAACAAACAAAGAGGCATTAGTTGCCGAGCTCAATTTTAAGTTTGTGCGTGCTGGAGGAGCAGGTGGGCAGCATGTCAACAAAGTCTCTTCTAAAGTACTCCTGCAGTGGGATGTCAATGCTAGTCAAGCTTTTGATATGGAGGAGAAGGCTAAGATTTTGCACCTATTGTCGAATCGAATCAATAAGGAAGGTCTTCTACAATTGGAATGTGATACCGACCGATCTCAACTGCGAAATAAAGAGCTTGTAGTCGAACGTTTTCAAAGACTTCTAGAAGAGGTGCTGGCCCCAGTCAAAGTAAGGAAGAAAACCAAAATACCCTATTCAAAGATTGTCGAGCGATTGGATCGAAAAAAGCAAAGATCTCGGGTTAAGCAGTCTCGAAGCAAACCCTTCGATTACTAGTTCTATTACAAAATACATTTTATTTTAAAATTATTTATCTGATTATCAGATTTTTGTGTTTTAAAACTAAGATTTTAGTTGTTAAACTAAAATCTTAGTTTTAAACTTGCTGTATAATCGATTGTAGATAATATTGTCTTTTTTATTTTTAGGTATTATGAACGAATTCAAGGAACTAACGAAAGCAGAGGAACAGATTATGCACGAATTGTGGGAGATGGGAGGAGGGTTTGTAAAAGATATCATTGAGAGACTTCCTGAGCCCAAGCCAGCATATAACACGGTCTCCACAATTGTACGTATTTTAGAAACCAAGGGTTTTGTGACGCATATATCTTTTGGTAAAAGTCACCAGTATCGGCCAAAGATTACGAAAGAAGAGTATAAAAAAGTAATAACGGGGAAGCTGCTGACCAATTATTTTGATAATTCTCCCAAACGAATGCTTTCGTTTTTTTTGGAGGATAAACAGATGGATATCGAAGAGTTGGATGGTATATTGGCATTATTGAACAAACATAAATAGGCACTATTCTTTGATTGTAGACATATTAGATTATGATATACTTAATATTAGTCAATATCTCGTTGCTGATAGGTTATGCTTTGTACAGTTTCTTTTTTAAGAAATTAACATTTTTTCATTGGAATAGGTATTATCTGTTGGGAGCTATAATAACGTCATTATTGGTGCCTATAGGTCTATTTATAGACTTATCGTCCCATGAACTGCTGCAAGAGGTGCTGCCAACAGTCGACTTGTCTAAAATGATGGACGTCAATGTTGTTGTTTTAGGGGAAGCACGGCAGAAATGGTATTTGATAGATTTCCTATCACCTCTTTATTGGTGTGGTGTACTGATCTCCATCTTGTGGTTAGGATATCGAGTATTCCAACTTCAGCGAATGATTTCGTCTAAAGGAAATAACCTAAGTTTTTCGTTTTTTAACAAAATCTTTCTGGGAAAGCATATGGAGCATAATGCTACAATTTTGATGCATGAGCAAGTCCATGTGAAGCAAGGGCATACCTACGATATAGTTTTGATTGAATTGGTGAAATTGTTCAATTGGTTTAATCCTATTTTATCCCTTTATTCAAAGGAATTAAAGTTCCAACATGAATGCTTGGCCGATGAGGCCTGTTCAGAAGACCGCGTGGCGTACGCTGAACTACTGGTGGCGCATGCTATGAATGTGGATCCATTGAGATTGACGCATGAATTTTCAAATGACTCCTTTTTAAAGAAGAGAATTATGATGTTATTTAGAACTAAATCAAAAAGAAAGCATAAGTATCTGTACTTGTCGATCGTCCCTGTATTACTAATTGTTACAGGATCTACGATGGTATTCAATACCTCTAAAGCAAAGAATATGGTTGCTAAACTTGAGAGTAAGGTTGCAGGTGTAGTGTTGCCTATGACTAGTGGGGATATGCATACTGATTACTCATCAGTACAATCTGTAGTCAGTATTGGTACTCTTGATTATTCACCTTATGATACAGGGCTCGGAAAGGGGGTGCGGATATCAACCAGTGATTCAATTGGCAATGAATTATTCACAGCTGTGGAGCGTAATCCGGAACCTGTTGAGGGGATGTCTGTTTTTCGTCAATGGATAGGCCAGAACTACAGAATTCCGGATGAAGCATTGGATGCGGGGGTGAATGGAACGTTACAGGTCTCGTTTATTGTTGAGAAAGATGGGGCACTTACACATTTCAATATAAAAGAAGATTTGGGATATGGGACTGGAGAAGCAGCAATAGCACTGATGAAGCAATCTAAAAATTGGCGTCCAGGGGTGCAAAATGAGAGAGCTGTACGTGTAGCGTATGTATTGCCTATCCAATTGAATGTGACACAGAGCGAGGCGAGTTCAAAGGCTTCACCGGTAATGGGCGAGGGCGAGTTGATCGATTGGTTATCGAACAACTTTAGGATGCCTCGCCAATTAAATAGCGAAGATGTAGATCCTTATATAGGGGTGAAACTGACTGTTAATGAACAAGGAATGCCTACTGATATTACGGTGGAGACTGATTTGGGTGATGCATTCAAAAGGGAAGCTATCCGTCTGATTTCGCAAACACAATGGCACCCAGCCAAGAATGGTACAAAAGCGGTCTTATCTAAAAATTTCATTGCTTTGAAATTTGATAGTCGTGGCAAATTTAAACATAACTATACTCGAGTAGACGTACACGCCTCTCCGATTGGCGGAATGGCACAGTTTCAAAAATCAATTTTGAGCAGTTTTGTTTATGATGATGAATTGATACGAAATCAAAAAAATGGTGAGGTATCTATTCAATTTTCGATCAACAAGAACGGAGAACCTTCAGCATATAAAGTTGTGAAGGAAATGCGTAATGGTCAAGGTGTACAGTTGTGGAGTTTGATTGCAAAGCAAGGCGCATGGGCCCCTGCTATTTTGGATGGTAAGAACATGGGAAGCCAATATGAGATGACCATAGGCTTGAAGACAGTTGAAGGTGTGGGGGTTCTTGAAGTTAAAAAGTTTAGGGGAAACACGCTGAAAAAATCATGAGTCGGATTGTCTGAGGAGAGTCCGGATATTATCTTCAGACAATTTTAGTTGAACAATATGTCAGGGCGCACTCAATACTTATAAACCATAACAAGAATAAATTATGATGACCTATTTGATTATTGCTAATGTGAGTATGATTTTCTTTTATTCGATTTACCATGTCCTTATGCGTAAGCTGACCTTTTTTTATTGGAATCGTGCTTATCTATTGGCTTCATTGCTCTTGTCTCTTTTAGTTCCGGCTTTACAATTTGTCGATTTTGAAGGAAGTTGGTATGGAAAGGAGGTTGTCCCAACCATCAAAATGGGAATTACTGTCATCCAAGGAGAGGAAGTTGTTTTAAGGTCGCAGGGGCTACAGGTTGATCTTCAGCAGGTGTATTGGATATCTGTAGGAATAGCATTTCTTTACTTACTCATCCGCCTGTTTGCCGTGATGAGATTGTTGAGACAATCGGATAGACAGATGTCTTTCTCTTTCTTTCATAGAATTCACATCGGCAAGGATGTAGCGGCTTCAAAAATCATTCGTTTGCATGAAAGTATCCACGTGAAACAGGGCCATACCTATGACATTTTGTTTGCTGAACTGACTCGTGTATTTAACTGGTTCAATCCGGTATTGCATTGCTATATAAAGGAGTTGAAATTTGTGCATGAATGTATCGCTGATGAGCTTTCTGCGCAAGCGGATAAACGTACATATGCGGAAATTTTGGTTGCAAGTGCATTGAATGTACCGACTTATGTATTGTATCATGAGTTCTCAAATCAATCACTTTTAAAGAAACGAATTAGAATGCTCTTTAGGCATAAATCCAAAAATATCAATCGCTTAAAATATCTGCTAATAGTGCCTTTAATTTCTCTTGTTGGCTTTACTGCTTTGGCCTATAATGATAGTGTAGACTCCCATATTGCCCTTGTAGGTTCGGCGTTGGATGTCGATATGCCAACGCGCCCTATTCCTATATCTAAGCAAACAGAAGATACTATCCTTATCGTACGAATACAACAGCAAGAGGATAAAGTTTTCACTGCTGTAGAAGTCAACCCCGAACCTCTTGGGGGTATGAAGGCCTTTATGAACTATGTTGGGATGAACTATAATTATCCAAAGGAAGCAATTGATAATAATATTGAGGGTAGGGTTGAAGTGAGTTTTGTCGTGGAAAAGGATGGAATGCTATCGACTTTTAAGGTAAACAAAGGTCCTGGGTATGGTACTGGAGAAGAAGCGATAAGGGTTTTGAAAGCGGGGGGGAAATGGTCTCCAGGAATACAGAATGGAAAACCTGTACGTGTTTCTTATCAGATGCCTATACGTATAGAGAGAGGCCAGTTTTCGCAATCTAAATCTGAGAATCATGAAGGTGACGGGAAAGCACCTGCAAAGTCAATACTGAAAAGTGAGCAGAGCAAGTCTGAAGAAGGAGCTAATGTGCTTTTTACTGCGGTTGAAATTACACCAGAACCTCAGGAAGGAATGCGGTCTTTCATGAAGTATATAGGTGATAACTTTGAGTACCCCAAAGAAGCAATTGAAAAAGGTGTAAATGGAGTACTTCAATTGGCATTTATTGTAGAGAAAGATGGAAGCCTATCAAACGTTGAAGTGGTTAAGGATCTCCAGTATGGGACGGGCGAGGCTGCAAAAAAAATGATTCAAGGTTACAATAAGAAATGGAAGCCTGGTATTCAGAACGGACGGGCAGTCCGCGTAGCTTATACGTTGCCAATTCGATTGAACATCGTTAAATAATCAATTCTTATCTATAATTTATGTGGAGACTCATTGTGCCATTCGGCTTTTTACTACTGGTTGGTTGTAAATCTTATGATTTTGCTCAAAATGGATATGTTATAAATGGTGATCCTTATTATCAGAATGTTGATAAAAAATTAACATTGGAGCTTTTTGAAGACTACGCCGTATATGCGTCGACACTAGGAAAAGGAGTTCGTACGGATGTGCTGTACCCTGGTCAAAGGAAACTCCTAAAAAGATTGGGGTTGTCCCCTTCAAATACCGAAATCTTGTTTTCTGCTGAACCAATCCGTACTCCCTTCTATCGAGTAATCAGTTATGTCGCCAAGGACAATAAAATTGATACGAGTGCGTACGTACCGCATTATCTTGATGGGCAACGTTATCTTTTTAGAAAAATTGTCAGTAAGGGAATGGATGTTTTTGATGCTGTGTTTCCTGTTGGACAAAAATCCATCGGATTGATATACTACAGCCCCAATATACAGGACACGACGTACTATGATTTTGAAAGACTAATTCGAAATAATATACGGACAGCTAGAAAAGACGGTGGCCATTTCTTCTTACCAGACAAGACTCATATTCCGTGTGGTGATGAGCATGTAGGGAGTATTGAAGTGGAAATTCCACAAGAGAAACGGTTAAAGGGTATTTATGCTTTAATCAATATTTATAACATAGCTGATATCGATAAACGCAAACTTGCTGTCTATACACTGATTAATCCCGATCAGTTGCCATTGGTAGCTTTCAAAGTCTGTAAGGGCAGATACCTGATTGAATATACCGATTTGAAACACAATTTAGTTTGGTCTGAAGAACGAGAGATATAGGTGTTGAAATACATCTCCCGAATCATAATGAGGTATGCAATTTTCTCACAGTGGTCTTCAATATCCTCAATTCTTCTTGTAGTTGTTCTATTTTTTGTAATAGGTGGTGTGCTACCTCGATTCCTTGTGGGTTGACATCAAGGTCAAAGTATAGTGCGGCAAATCTTTCTAGATTCCTAAGTTGACTCTCGTCTACATATTGTTCATTGTGCTCGATTGTAATCTGAATCAAGTCACTATCTTCTAACACCTGTATAAATGATGTTTCAATTTTCCTGGATTGACAAAAGTCTGCAATTTTAATTTTTGTATTTTCCATGGTGTTATTTTTTTAATTCGGCCAACTGCATGAATAGCTTTTTTTCTTCATCTGACAACGCTTTGGGCATCTGTATATTGATGTTTACATACAGGTCTCCAAATTGTCCCTCTTTTCGATATACAGGAAATCCTTTGCCTTTCAATCGTATTTTTGCGCCATTTTGAGTCTCGGGTTTGATTTTGATCTTGACTTTACCTCCAAGCGTTTCCAATACGGTTTCTCCACCTAATATAGCGGAGTATAGATCGATGTCAAGGGTAGTATGGAGATTGTCGCCTTCTCGTGTATATTTAGAATCCTTCTCGATATTGAATGTCAAATACAGGTCGCCCTTTGGTCCTCCATTGACACCGTCACCGCCATGTCCCTTTAGTTTTATTTTTTGTCCGTCCTGTACGCCAGCATGTATGGTAATGCGAATATTTTTTCCATTGACGGTGAAGGTTTGTTGATGAGTGGTATACGCCTGTTGCAATGATAGCGTCAGTTCTGCATTATAGTCTTGTCCTTTGAAGTTATTCTGCCTTCCACCGCCGCGCCGACTGCCAAACATCTGCTCAAAGAAATCAGAAAATTGACTTTCGTCAAAGTTACCGGAATATTGATGTTGCTGACCTCCAGCACTTGCAAAGGGATTGCCCCCATAGCCACTTTGTTGTTGTGTCCTTTCGTATTCCTCCCCGTGCTTCCAGTTTTCTCCATACTGGTCATATTTTTTCCTTTTCTCCGTATCGTTGAGCACCTCATTGGCCTCGTTAATTTCTTGAAATCGTTGTTTTGCGGTTTCATCATTAGGATTGAGGTCTGGGTGGTATTTTCTAGCGAGCTTGCGATATGCCTTTTTTATTTCGTCTTGCGAAGCTGATTTATCGATGCCAAGTATTTTATAATAATCTACAAATGCCATTTTTAGTATTGCTTTAGATCAGGAGTTTATTTGAAAACACATAATTCGGAGAAAGGTTTAGTCTTTGACCTTTACTAAATTGAATTTATGGATGTATCCCAAGAGAAAGTATTGACGTAGCACAATCGAGGTCGTGTAATAGGTTGTATTACCCTGTGCTCCCCAGTGGTTGCTGCTATTTTGATTAAGGATATCAAATCCTGACAACTTAACTTGTCCCTGGTTTTTAAGATTATAGAGCAGAGAGGCATTTAGGATATTAAAATTTTGTCTAGCATTCAAGCCGCTGGCACGATTTTCTAGAGAATAACTGGATTCCAAAGAAAATCCTTTTATTGGATTGATATTTAATCCCATTCCAAAGCTATGGGTTTTGTATTTGCTTTCTATAAAATCAGGATTATCTTTTACGCTGTTGAAATTTCGATTGGTGGAGAATGTGTATTTTGGCGAGATTCCAATCAAATTGTTCCAAAGTAAAGACATTTCTTGCGTAAAATTAAGCGACCAATTGGTAGATTTGTTGTCTACATCGTTTACAGAAGCGTAGTGTTGGTAGCTGTAGGTGTTTGAATTTTGTGAGAAATACAATTGCCACTTCTTGTTGGTCAATATATTATATCGGAGGTAGAATGAGGCATTTACATCTGTAGTATTTCCGGATTGAAAAGCTTGCATAGTGTAGTGCCCGCTTTGGTTATCTCTCCAGCTTTTGTAGCCGACACTTTTGTCCTTAAATCCAATTCCAGAATACATCCCTATTTGATATTTTTGGTTGTACTTATTATAGCTCAATCGGATATCCTCTCGTTGGGTATTATCAAAGTCGAGTGATGGAAGCGAGGTGTATAGGGGGTCCTGGTCTTTACGTTGCACAAGGATTCCATTTGTTTCGGGTGCTGATAAGTCCTTGGCCCAAGATAGCTCGAGCTCTTTAAATCTAATCGATATATTGGGAAGCCAATATCCTTTCTTTTTTTGTCGATTGGGTGCCAGTCCCAAAAAATTAAAGTCGTAGTCTTTAATCTGATAAGCTGTTCCAAAGTTAACCGATAATTTTTCTATAGGTTTCCAAAAGAATTTAATGGCAGATATATAATCTTGATCGCTGTATTTGTAGTTGTTTTCCAGTTCCATTGCTCGCACTGCGCCCGTATTATCTTTATTAATCCAGAGTGTTTCGGTTGGTTTGCTAAAGGAATTGCTGTAGGTGAAATATAACTCAAAGTTGAGCTTCTTTATCCATTTATTGCCATAATTGAATGAGGTATTGGTATTGGTTGATTTGTTTCTTGAATCTGTATTTTGCCAAATATGAAACTCTGTATTATTATCTTGTTGATAGACGAAGGCACGTTGATTATTTACGTTGTCATTGGACCGATTGTTAACATGGAGATTGTTTCGTAGCGAGATAACATGGTTGGGGGTAATTTGTTTTTCAATAAATAATCCATGATTATAAGAGTGTGCTTTGCTAGAGGATTGGTTGTTATTTTCACTTTTGTTAAGAAGAGACGCTTCGGTATTACTTTGACTGATGCTATTTCCGGTGTTTTTGTTACGCTCTAATTGGAGGTTTGGAGTGAACTCAATATATGCTGTCGTGTCAAAACGATGTCGAAGAAGACTCTTGATATTATTTTTCAGAAGATTATTTTCTCTGTCCGAGGTGTAATTGCCAAATTGCTCTTCTCCATTATAACGTGCGGTCTGTGTACTCATATCTTGATTGAGGGTTTTGTTGTAGGAGAGCATATACATGATATTGAGCTTGGTCTTTTTTCCCCAATCGTTATTGAGGTTGAATCCGCCTGCTAAATCATTGCCTATACCCCAATAATTGCGACCTCCGAAATTATCAAATCCGTAATTTTCAGCTCTTCCAAGTCCAGCATGCTGTTGCAATTCGCCGTAATCAAAGCTCTGTCTATTGATGTTGTTGCCAAATCCGATGAAACTGAGTTGCAAGGTGTCTCTGAAGGTGTTAAATAATCCTCCTGCTTCATACCTTTCTCGGGTACCCCCGCTTGCATATATTTTACCGAAATCGGCCTTTAGGAAATCTTTTTTGAACTTGAGATTGATCGTTACTGGAAGTTTATCTTCGTTGTCTACGATTCTCTTGGATTCGCCTTTGTCCCGGTAGACCTGCACCGTTTTGATGAGAGAGGCGTCGAGATTTCGCGTAGCAATTTTTAAATCTGTCGCGAAAAAATCCTTTCCATCTACCTTGACTGAGGACACTTCTTTTCCCTGATAATAGATTGTTCCGTCCATATTTACCTGAAGACCAGGTAATTGTTTGAGCAATTCCTCGACATTTGCGTTAGGCCGTGTCTTGAAATAATCTGTATTGTATTCGAGTGTATCTTTGTTCATACGGACGGGGGGAGCTATTGAAATATCGACTTCTTCAAGCATATTTTCCGTGAGTTTGACAGTGCCAATATTTTTGGTCTCCTGGTTGTTTAGTGTTAAAATTTGCTGAAAAGGTTGCCCCGAAATATGCGAAATATGTAAGATAAGTTCTTTGTGTACAGGAAGTTTGACTAGGCGAAAATTACCTTTTTCATCTGTTAGGGTGTAGGAGACAACTGTTGAATCTTGCTTGTTTAGTAAGCTGACAGTTGATTTTTCCAAGGGCTTATCATTTGCGCTGAGCACTGTGCCGAAGAGCACACCAGAAGATTGAGCAAAGGAATGGTGCGAAATCGCCAGGGTAAGGACAAGGAGCAAGAATCTCATATCAGGTTTATTGATTATGCTGCAATAATATAAATAAATGTTTTTTTAATAAAAAAATATGCAATAATTAACAATTATTAACCATCTTAAGCACACGTGTGCTTATCAATAATAGGAAATCAAAAAAAATCCCCTTAACGATATCGTTAAGGGGATTTTTATGAAAAAGATCTTTATCTACTCCTTACTACTGTCTACCACCAATTTTTTATCGCGATTAGCAATTTCCCACGCCGTGTGGAAAGTGAGCTTTTCACGTTTGACCATCATGGGGAAATCGATTTTGTCGACGGTATCCTCAGGGGTATGATAATGTGGATGTAATCCTGAGAAGTAAAATATTACAGGAATCTTGTGTTTAGCAAAGTTGTATTGATCGGAGCGGTAATAAATCCTCATGGGGTCTTTAGGGTCGTTATACATGTAATCTAATTCCATCTGTGTATAGTCATCATTAGCTTTTTTGTTGATGGCGTGTAGTTCAGAGCTTAATTTGTCGGCACCAATGACATGTATATAATTGTGATTCCCATTTAGGTGCTTGTCATCAATACGGCCGATCATATCCATGTTGAGACAGGCTACGGTATTGGCTAATGGGAAGATGGGGTTTTCGGAATAATATTCTGAACCTAGTAAGCCTTTTTCTTCTGCTGCAAAAGCTAAAAATAGGATACTCCTTCTTGGACCATGGCCATCTGCCTTGGCTTTTGAAAATGCTCTAGCCAACTCAAGCACTCCTGTTGTTCCTGAACCATTGTCATCAGCTCCAGGAAAGATAGTTCCATTTGCATCAATTCCATCGTGGTCGTAATGGCCTGATATTATCAATATCTCTTCTTTTAAATCCGAGCCCTCTAGTAACCCCAATACGTTAGGGTCATTTAAAGCTGTGCTGGTCATGCCATATTGTGCTTTTATCGAGACCGGCACAGATGCGGAAGAGGGGGTGGATATGGATTCAATCATGTCCATAGACAAAGACTTGTTCTTAAGAATGTTATCGACCATCGCATAAGTGATAAAGGCAACTGCTGGTTTCTCTCCTGCGGTGCCAGCGTCTTTAGGCGCCCCAAGATGATAGGAACCTCCTGTCAATCTTCCCGACATTTTTTCTAACATTTGTGTAGTCGTTGCCGTTGCAGCCAAAATGAGCTTCGGCTTTTTTGCCATGAGGTTTTGCATTCTCTTGTTACGAGAAGTCGACCATTCGGATTTTTTTTTAGTGCCGGTCAAGAGCGAGTGACCATTGTGATCTATGGGCTCTTTATCTGCAATTAAAAGGACCACTTTGTTAAGGACGTCTATGTCTTTGAAGTCATCGTATTTGGGGTCCTCGATTCCATAGCCGATGAATAAGATGTCGGCCTCTTTCACTTGTACTTCCTTGTTATCTCCAAGGATGTAGAAGTCCTTCCCATTAATATAGTCCTGATTGTTGATGTTGAATTGTTTGACCTCAAATTTAGAGTTATATAGCGATAGTGGCTGAAAATACGTCCCATTTGGAGCTGTTAGTCCTAAAGATTTAAAATGATTGGCGATGTATTCAGCTGTTTTTTGTCCTCCGGCTTGACCAGTACCTCGTCCTTCAAATTCTTTAGAGGCTAAAAGGGTAAGATGTGCTTTTGCCTGATTGACATCGAGGAGATCAGCATATTTCTTTTGAATAGGTTCTTGAGCCACTGCACAGCTATATAACCAAGGCAGGACGCTAAGGGCTAGTGCTATTTTCTTTATCATACGTTGAGGATTTTTAAGGTAGGGTAGCAGAATGCTACCCTACGGAGAATAATTTATGCTTAGCAGGAGATTTTATCCACGCGATTCGCGTGTCTTCCACCTTCGAAGTCTGTCGTCATGAAGGATTTAGCAATCTTCTTTGCGAGATCAATATCTACGAAACGCGCAGGTATGCAGACAATGTTTGCGTCATTGTGTTGGCGAGCCAATGCGGCAATTTCTTCCAACCAGCAAATCGCGGCGCGAATTCCCTGATGCTTATTGGCCGTGATAGCTACACCATTTGCACTTCCGCAAATCAGGATTCCTTTATCGAATTCTTTGCTTTCAACAGCTGAAGCGACAGGATGTGCAAAATCTGGATAGTCAACAGATGTAGCCGAATAGGTCCCAAAATCCTTAACGGTATAACCTAACTCTTCTAAAAATGGGATAAGCACGCTTTTGTAGTCGTATCCTGCATGATCGCCTCCTATAGCGATGGTCTTTACTGAACTCATATCTTATTAATTGCTGTAAAACTCTTTTTCTTTTTGTTCTTTTCCTTTTTTAACGTTCGCTGAGACCATGATACTGATTTCGTACAATATAAACATCGGAGCACTGACGGTCAACATTGTGATGACATCAGCACTTGGGGTAATGACCGCGGCTATGATCAGGATGATAACAATAGCATATCTTCTGCTAGCGCGCATAAACTCAGGCGTCATAATACCTAGTTTAGAAAGAATGAAAATCAATATAGGGAGCAAGAATACAATACCACAGCCCAAAGATAATGTCGCAATTGTTGACAAATAGGAGTCAATCGTAATTTGATTGGTAATCTCGGCACTTAAGGAGACGTTGGATAAGAAATTGATAGATAATGGGACGACTATGTAGTAGCCAAAGAGCATCCCGAGTACGAATAGAAATGTCGCATAGAATATGAATCCTCGAGCCGATCTCCGTTCTATATCGGTCAAAGCAGGTTTTATAAACAACCAGACTTCGAATAGTAGATATGGGAACCCCAAAGCGACCGCTGTAATCAAACAGGAATTGATTTGTAGCATAAACTGCCCGGCCATTTCTGTATTGATAATGTTGAAGGGAATCTTGTCTACACAGAAACCATCGATATGAAGGATCTCTCCTGCCTTACACATCATCCTATATGTCCAAAAGTCTAGGTTTTTTGGTCCCATAATGACTTTGTTGAAGACAAAATCATAGAAAGAGAAGGCTAGGGTAGCAAATACAGCAACTGCAATCACCGAGCGGATGATGTGCCATCTTAAAATTTCTAAATGATCAAAGAAGGACATTTCGCCCTCAATATTCTTTCCTTTATCTTTTATAGCTTGAACTAGGCTGGATTTAGTCGTTTTACTCATAATGTATGTTCGCGAAAAACAAAAATACCATTCTTATTGTTAAGAATGGTATTTTTTAAATATGTAAAAGAAATTTTATACATTCCCCTCTTCTTCAGGATATTCGGATAAATCGAATGCTTCCATGAATTTAGTTGTGAAATTTCCAGCTCTGAAATTCGGATCGCGTAATATCCGTAAGTGAAGTGGGATAGTGGTGTGTATACCTTCGATGACAAATTCGCTCAAGGCTCTTTCCATAGTGGAGATAGCTTCTTCACGGGTTTGCGCCACAGTAATCACTTTAGCAATCATCGAATCGTAGTTTGGTGGAATGGTATACCCTGAATATACGTGTGTATCTACGCGTACACCATGACCTCCTGGCGAATGGAAATTTGTAATCTTACCTGGTGAGGGTCTGAAATTATGGAATGGATCTTCGGCATTGATACGGCATTCAATGGCATGCATTGTTGGCTCATAGTTTTTACCAGAGATAGGGATTCCTGCAGCTACTTTAATCTGCTCTTTAATCAGGTCAAAGTTAATAACTTCTTCGGTCACAGGATGCTCCACTTGAATACGTGTATTCATCTCCATAAAGTAGAAATTACGATGCTTGTCTACCAAGAACTCGATTGTTCCAGCTCCTTCATAGTTGACAGCTTTTGCACCTTTTATTGCAGCTTCACCCATCTTTTCACGTAGCTCCGGTGTAATAAAGGGCGATGGAGCTTCTTCCAATAATTTTTGATGGCGACGTTGTATGGAGCAGTCACGTTCAGAAAGATGACAAACTGTTCCGTATTGATCACCTACGACCTGGATTTCGATGTGACGAGGTTCTTCCACATATTTCTCTAAATAAAGGCCATCGTTTCCAAAAGCTGCTGCAGACTCTTGTCTCGCTGAATCCCAAGCGGGTTCAAACTCTTCGTCTTTCCAGATAATGCGCATTCCGCGACCACCACCACCAGCTGTTGCTTTGATGATAACTGGATATCCCATCTCGTTGGCCAGTCTAATACCTTCTTTAAAGCTTGGCAATAGACCATCCGAACCAGGTACGGTAGGAACACCCGCCTTTTTCATGGTATCTTTAGCAGATGATTTATCTCCCATTTTTTCAATCTGATCGGCAGTCGCACCAATGAATTTGATGCCATATTCTGCACAAATTGCCGAAAAGCGGGCATTTTCGGATAAAAATCCGTAACCCGGGTGAATAGCATCTGCATTGGTGAGCTCTGCGGCAGAGATAATATTAGGGATGTTTAAATAAGAATCTTTACTAGGAGGGGGACCAATACATACGGCCTCATCCGCGAAACGGACATGTAGGCTGTCTCTATCAGCAGTTGAATAAACGGCAACACTCTTAATACCCATTTCTCGGCATGTACGAATGATGCGTAAGGCAATCTCACCTCTATTTGCAATTAATATTTTTTTGAACATGAGTCTTAATTGATGTCTACTATTATGCGATTTTCTCGCTGAATATGCTGATTACTTCTTGAAAAGAAGTAATTGTTAGCTAGGATCTACCAAGAATAATGGTTGATCATATTCAACTGGTTTCGCATCATCAACTAAGATTTTGACAATTTTTCCTGAAACTTCTGATTCAATTTCATTGAAGAGTTTCATGGCCTCCACGATACAAAGCACTTTGCCGACACTGATTTCGTCACCAACATTGACGAAATTAGGTTTGCCTGGACCAGCAGAACGGTAGAATGTTCCAATCATCGGAGATTTTACCGTGATGAACTTTGACGTATCTTCGGCGGTAACTGTTGCAGCAGGAGCGGGAGTCGCTGCACTGGCAGGAACCGTAGCTACCGCCACTGGAGCAGCCGCAGGTACTGTAGCAGTTACAAAGGTGGGCTCTTGATTTGTCTTTATAGTGATTTTAAAATCTTTTTCTTCAATCGCGACTTCATTCACACCCGATTTGGCAACGAATTTAATCAGATCTTGAATTTGTTTGATATCCATACTCATATTAGCAAGTTTTAGATGTTTAAATGTTTAATGTTATTCCAAAAAAATTAGCCTCTAAAGGTAATAAATTATTGGGGATTATAGGCCCATTTTAAATAAATAGAACCCCAAGTGAATCCACCACCAAAGGCAGCAAGAATTAGATTGTCTCCTTTTTTAAGTTGGTTTTCCCATTCCCATAAGCATAATGGGATAGTGCCACTAGTCGTATTCCCATATTTTTGAATGTTGACCATTACTTTTTCTTCGGGTAGTCCTACACGCTCAGCTGTGGCGTCGATGATTCGTTTATTGGCTTGGTGCGGAACTAACCAATTGACACTATCTGCTGTGAGATTGTTTTTTTCCATAATCTCCGCAGCCACATCAGCCATATTGGTTACCGCAAATTTAAATACGGTACGTCCTTCTTGATAAGCATAATGCATATCTGCATCTACAGTAGCATGCGAGGCTGGGTTTAAAGAGCCTCCTCCTTTGATGTTTAAAAACTGTCCTCCCGATCCATCGGTTTTTAATATAGCGTCTTGGATTCCAAAGCCCTCTTCGTTGGGCTCTAATAATACTGCGCCACATCCATCACCAAAGAGGATGCAGGTGTTGCGGTCTTTGTAATTTACAACGGCCGACATCTTATCAGCACCCACTACCAATACTTTTTTGTGCTTGCCTGATTCTATAAATTGCGAAGCAGTATTGAGGCCAAATAGAAAACCTGAACATGCAGCCTGTAGGTCAAATCCCCAAGCATTTACGGCTCCAATCTTATCGGCCAGAATATTGGCCGTGGCAGGAAATAACATGTCTGGGGTACTGGTACAAAAAATGATAAGTTCAATATCTTTGGCGGTGATCCCCCGCTTTCTTAATAGGCCTTCTACAGCCGGTACAGCAAGATCTGAAGTAGCTTTTCCTTCTCCTTTAAGAATACGCCTTTCTTTGATACCGGTACGACTGACAATCCACTCGTCATTGGTATCCACCATTGTTTCAAGCTCCTTATTTGTGAGGATATAGTCAGGAACATAGCCATTTACAGCTGTAATAGCTGCATGAATTTTTGACATAATACGTTAATTGAAAATAGATTTGATCTTATCGATTAGTTTCGATTGTATCATATCTCTTGATAGTAAAACCATATTTTTGATTGCTTCGGGTGTGGATATACCATGCCCTATGACCACAGGTGCGTTGACACCTAATACAGGCGTCCCACCATACTGTTCGTAGTTGAAGCGGTCAAAAAACTCATCTTTTATCTGTTTCTTTTTAGTGACCACATAGAAAGACTCTGCCATCTTTAGAATTACATTTCCTGTAAAACCATCACATACCATGACGTCTGCAAGATCTGTAAAGATGTCTCTTCCTTCGACATTACCAATAAAATTCAGTTGAGTGTTGTTTTTGAGTAGGGGATAGGTGGTTGAGGTAAGGATGTTTCCTTTTTCTTCTTCTTCTCCGATATTAATCAAGCCTACCTTTGGTTTGTCAATACCCCATACGTGTTCTATGTAGAGGCTTCCAAGTATAGCAAATTGATTCAGCATTTCGGGCTTACAGTCTGCATTTGCACCAACATCGAGAAGCAGCCCACTTCCCCCCTTGACCTTGGGTACATTCGTGGCAATGGCTGGTCTTAAAATTCCAGGAATCGCTTTCACACTGAATAACGCACCTACCAACATCGCCCCTGTACTGCCTGCTGATGCGAAGGAATCTATTTCACCGTTTTTCAACAGGTCGAAACCTCTTACGATACTTGAGTTTGGCTTTTTGGCAATGGCTTTGGTTGGATGCTCACCCATTCCGATGATTTCGGGAGCATGTACAAAGTCGAAATCATCTATTTGTGCCCCTGCTTGTTGGATGCGTTGTTTAGCATCGTATTCGTCACCTATGAGAACAATGCGTTGTTCTGCCGGTAACACTTTTTGAGTTTCAATTGCTCCTAAAATAGTGGATTCTGGAGCAAAATCACCTCCTAAAATATCTAAACCAATCTTCATTCGTTATTATTTTTCAATTCAATAATACGCAAAAACATCCCAAAGTAAAGCATAAAATAATAAATTTCATACTTATTTTGGGATGTTTAAAGTCTTGAAAGATTGTTAGACAACTGCTGTGTTTTCGATAATTAATTTACCGTTATAGTATAAATTGCCGTCCACTGTGTAAGCACGGTGAGGTAAATGTACTGAACCAGTCTCTTGACAAACTGTCAATGTAGGTTTTTCAGCTTTATAATGTGTTCTTCTTTTGTCTCTTCTTGATTTAGAAGTTTTACGCTTTGGATGTGCCATCTCGTATTTCCGTTTTAGTTATTTTTTATATTTCTTAGTGCCGACCACCTCGGGTCTATGTTTTCTTGTTTGTCGTCCTCTTCGGGTGCATCGAGTTGATTGATTTTACTCAGCATATCGTTGTCACACGTTTGGTTTACTCCTTGCTCACTGCATCTGGTATAATAAGGAACTGCCACATTGATGTACTCATAGAGTAAACTTGCAATGTCAAGTTCGTAATCATTCTTTGATAGCATTAATACTTCTTCCGTATTGTCGTCCCAACTTTCTTCTGTGAATTTGACCAAGATGCGTTCCTTGATAGACAAGGGGTAAGCAAAGTCACATAAACAGATGTCGCAAGTCAGTTGAATTGTACCGTTGATGTCAAAATGCACATTTAGCATGTTTTCTTGCTTCTGTAATTCAACAGTGGCTTTCAAATTGCCATCTTTAGTAAGGGAATGCTCAAAACACTCAAAGAACTTTTTATCAATGTCAAATTCAAAACTGTGTTTCCCCGCATTTAGCCCAGAGAATGGTATTCTGTATTGTTTTAGATGTTTCACAATCCTGCATTTGAGCCTGCAAAGGTAATTATAAATCTTATAGAAAGGAAATTTTTTTCAATTTATTTAAAGGTCCTTATGGGCCTATAAATCCTTCTTTAGTTATTACCGCAAGCGAGTTTCTATTCGTAATAATTTTTACCTAATTCTATTCTTTCACGATTGTTTTTCAGGCGCCAGTGATTGGTATCACGTAGTGAATAGGCACATCCGCAATATTCCTGCATGTAGAATTTTTCTTTTTTGGAGATTTCCAACATGCGTGCAGAACCACCTTTTTTGCGCCAATTGAATGTCCAGTATTCCATACCTTCGTGACGTGCTGCAGCTCTTAGTCCACAGTCATTGATTTGCTCCATGTTCTTCCACCGCGATATGCCCAATGAGCTGGATATCACATCGAAGCCGTTGGCTGCAGCATACTCGGCCGTTTTCTCAAAACGCATATCGAAACACATAGTACACCGAATTCCCTTCTCAGGCTCGTGTTCCATCCCTTTGGCCAACTCAAACCAGTGGTCCGCATCGTAGTCGGCATCTATAAAAGGAATATTGTGCTTTTCGGCGAATCGAATATTTTCTTCCTTACGAAGGTCATATTCTTTTCGGGGGTGAATGTTGGGATTATAGAAGTAAATGGTGAAATTAATATCCGAAGCTATCAATGCTTCCATTACCTCTCCTGCGCACGGGGCGCAGCAAGAATGTAAGAGTAATTTCTTGCCTTCGTTAGGTAAATCTAGTTTTTCGCGAATAATTTCTTTGCCTTCCATATCCATCCTAAATAATATACGTTGCAATTTTAAGGAAATTGAACAATATTTGCAACAATAGGCTGTTAATGTAGCAGGTGGAGCAGCTACTCCGTCTTTATATTGGGTAACTATTTTATACCTTTGTAACAGCAAATTGTATTTAAAGTCAAGTATTAAACATGAAAAATAAGTCTCTATCTGTCGGCGTGCTCCTTTGCTTTGTATTATTAGTCGGTCTTACTGTCGCATGTAAGCGTAATGATGATGAGCCGGAACGACCAGATAATAAATTTGCGAGATTGTATGTTTCGTATTCAGATTACAATACCAATGAGGCAACTCCGGCATTCCCAACGATGGGTATCATCGAGTTGGCGGATTCAGTTGGAGAAAATGGGGACAATTCGAATGTGTTTAAATTCCGTACAGGTATCAGTATTATATCGGGTGTAAAAGGCGGTGCAGCCATCTATTTTGACCCGCTCTTGAGAAGGGTGTATCAGAGTAGTATCAATAATTTTGCTGTTCCTGATACGCTGTTGGCCTCTATGGACTATAGAGAGGCGGGGATTCCTTCTGGGACTTTTCCAATTAGACATAATGTAACAGGCAGTGCACGAGGCATAACCACATTTGCAGAACGTAGGTATTTATACATTACGAAGGTACGGTCTCAGGGAGTCGGTACTCGAGATCCAAACCCTGTTGGGATCTATAGGTTTAATAGTGCTAGCGCGACTGGATATGTAAGGTATGGGCAAAAAATCGTGCTGCCGGATAACTTAAGACCTTGGGGGCTGGTAATGAAAGGAAAAGATTTGTTTGTTTCCAAAACCGGCGATAATGGAGGGGTGATGGTCTTTAAAGGTATTGCAGATAATCAAGATACCTTGATAACCAGTGATCAAGTGAAACCTGAGGAATATACCATTCAAGGTGCCAATAACATTCGCGGGATTTCGTACAATGAGAAGTTGGACTTGCTTGCACTCACGGACTACACGTTGATAAATGGAGAGGGAAGAGATGGTCGAATATTGCTCATTGACAAATTTTCGACCTTGCCCTCAGGACCTATTGTCCCTACAAGAATCATTCAAGGAAGTGAAACGGGACTGGAGCAACCCATTGATGTGTCGTTGGATAGAAGGGCTGATGCCGTATTCTTATTTGTATCAGACCCTCAGAAGAAGCTAATCAGCCGATTTAAGATAGTCGACCAGGGAAATGTCAAGCCCGATGTCACAGCGAGCACGGGGTCTCTGACGCCATCTGGACTTTATTTTGACGGACGGGATTAAGGCATCTCCATGAGGTCCAGCAAAATCTGAATTTCTTCTTTTTTTTCTCGACTATCTAGCTGGTCGTAAGAGGCAACGAGATTTCGTAGTACCCTTTTGATGATGGATACATTGTCACAAGGAAGGATGTATTCATTGGCTGGAGACAGGTTGAGCTGCTTCAAAAAAGAGAGGATGTCTTCCATTTTCATAATTTGCCCTTTATTGAACACATTGATGTAGAACAATGGTTTTTCATTCAATTCGTCATCACCCATGTAGGCGAGTACAAAATGTTTGGGTAGATTGACACCATAAATGGGAATGTCTAAGCGTTGGGCTACAATACAGTAGATACATGCCAATGTAATGGGATTTCCTTTTTTGCTCTCTAATACCTTGTTGAGATAGGAATTCTGAGGGTCATGGTAGCTAGTTGTATTCCCTGACAGACCAAAATCCTGAAAAAAGACATGATTGAGCAATTTTACTTTTTCATAAGGGCTCATATCATAAATCAATTCATACCATACTTCTCTCTTCATCTCCGCGAATTGAAACATGATATTGTCGACATCCATTGCTGGGTATTGGTATCTATTGATGATAAGCAGTCCATTGAGCAGGTCAAAAGAATTGCTCATCTTCCAGACTTGGAGTTCATTTTTGATTTGATCGAATTGTATGCTATGTATAATGTTTTCGATCCTTGTTTGCATAAGCACATCAAAGGAGCTTTCCCAAGATGCTTCTAGGGAAGGAATGACTTCTGGGCCACAGGTGATGAGCTTCTGCTCTACCTCTTTGAAAATAATCATGTCCGGGTCATCCAACAATGATATTAAAGCTTTTAATTCATTATCGTTCATAAACGAAAATACCATTTTTGAAAGGAAATAGCAAACCAATTATGGTGACAAATATTCTTTCACAAAAGTTTCAGTTTTTCTTGCTCTCCTATTTTATTTGACTTGACCGTCGAATAAGTTTATGATTCTTTTGCCATACATGGCATTCGTTTCGGAATGTGTTACTTGGACGATAGTGACCCCTTCCTCATTCAATTGCTTGAACAATTCCATAATTTCTTCTCCTTGTTTCGAATTCAGATTTCCTGTAGGCTCATCCGCCAATAACAATTTTGGGGCTGTCGCCAACGCTCTAGCAATTCCTACAATCTGTTGCTGGCCACCGGATAGCTGCGACGGGAAGAGGTCTTTCTTGCCTACCATGCTGAAGCGATCAAGCATATCTCCTATAATAGCTTTTCGTTCTTTGCTTGATAGGTTTTTATAGATGAGTGGTGCTTCGATGTTTTCATATACGGTAAGTTCTTCTATTAGGTGGTACGATTGAAATATATATCCTATGTTGGACTGAAACAGATCTGTTCTTTTTTTTGGTTTTAAGGAAAAGACATTTTCGTTCATAAAATAATAACCTCCCTCGTTTGGTTCATCCAGCAATCCAATGACATTCAGTAAGGTCGACTTGCCAGAGCCGGAAGGCCCCATGATCGAAACAAATTCGCCTTGTTGTATCTCTAAATTGACGTCTTTAAGAACAAAAGAACGGATTCCTCCAGTGTCGTACCATCTGAAAATATGTTTTAATCTAATCATTTCTTGTGTTATTGAAGTTGTCTTAGTATAAGTAGTTATTGGGTGATGAACGGATGCATCGACGTTATATTTTTATCATTCATTTCTTAAGCTATCGACCGGATTTGCTTTGGCGGCTTTAAATGTCTGAAAACTGACGGTGATCAATGCGATACAGACAACGACAATTCCCGCAAAGACAAACATCCACCATTTTGGGTCAATGTGATACGCAAAATTGTCCAGCCACTTGTTCATGGTAATCCAAGATATGGGAGTTGCAATGCATAGTGAAACAATCAGCAGCTTAATAAAGTCAGAGGAAAGCAACATGACCAAATTGTAGACAGATGCTCCCAGTACTTTACGGACACCGATTTCTTTTGTGCGTTGTTGGGCTGTATATGTTACAAGTCCTAATAAGCCGAGACAGGCTATGAATAAAGCAAGACCTGAAAATGCAGCAAAAAGTCTTCTGAAATTGTAATCAGCCTCATATTGACGATTAAAATTATCATCTAGAAAGCTGTATAGAAAAGGGCGGGTAGGGACGAGCTCGGCCCAGAGTTTAGCTATCCGTGTAATAGTCTCTGGATGATTCATGTTTTGGATATTGATAGTTAAATAGCGACTGCTACTGGGTTCTAGTCGTAATGCCAAGGGTTCAATTTTGCGGTGCAAAGAAAGGTAATTGAAATCTTTCACGACACCTATTACTGTCCCTTCTTTCCCCCATTGTCTGAACTGTTTTCCAATTATATCTTGCGGATTAGAGTACCCCCATAATCGTGCAGCAGATTCATTGATAACAAGTGAATGCGCAGTGTCTGCAGGAAAATCTCTTGAGTAAGGTCTGCCCGCTGCCATTTTTATCCCCATATTGGGGATAAAATCTACATCTACTTCAAAAAGAGAGGGAGCGAACAAGGTCATTTTCTCGTCAGTAGACATAATTTCTGTACCTGCATTTGGGAAGAATGTTCCTGGTACGGTGCGTGACGCTGTCACTGATAATACATCTCTGTCTTTTGATAGAGTTGTTTTGATGACCTCTAGGTTATTGTTGACGTTTTGATCGAAATTATAGTCGATGAAAAGTCGCTGTGCCTTTTGAAATCCAAGATCCTGCTGCTGCAATTGATTCAATTGTGAGAAGACAATAACTGTTCCTGCAATAAGGGAGATGGAAAGAAAAAATTGAAAAACGACCAGTCCTCTGCGCAAAAATATCCCCCCCTTAGCATTGCTGAAAGCACCTTTTAATACCTTTATGGGCTTTAAATTAGCCAATATCAATGCCGGATAACAAGCTGCCAAAATCCCTGTCAGAATTGTGACAAGAACGAAAATAGCCCAAGTGTTGCTATTGAGTAATGCTATGTATGTAAAATATTTTCCAGAGAATGCTTCCATAAAAGGGAGGGAAATAATGACGAGGATAATAGCTAGCAGTGCACCTATAAAAACCAGTACCAGTGACTCTGACATAAATTGTACAATAAGGTCACTTTTATTAGCACCAATGGTTTTTCTAATGCCCACTTCCTTAGCTCGTTCCATTGATCTTGAAGTGGCAAGATTCATGAAATTCACACATGCAATCAGCAAGATAAACCCACCGATAATAGCGAATATATATAGATTTTGATAGCTTCCAAGGATACCGGGTTGCCTGTCGGCGGGAGAGTGCATATATGCTGTTAGCAAGGGCTCGATATGGAAGTTATATTTTCCATCTGTTATATGATGGCGTTTTAGGAAATCTGGAATTTTATGTTGGAATCGGGTGGTATCAAACTGTTTTGATGCTAGAAAATAGGTGTAAAAGTCTACGTAACCCCAACCTTCCTGTTCAAAAACACTCGGCCGGGCTTTTCTAAAGGTACTCATGGATAATAAAGCATCGAAGGTGAAGTGTGAATTCGTAGGCACGTCTGCTATCACAGCCGTGACCGTATAAAGACCGGCCTCAGCTCGACCGGCGGCTAATCCGCCTTCAATTGTTTTGCCGATTGGATTTTGGTCACCAAAGTATTTTCTTGCAGTACTTTCTGTGAGAACTACTGAATATGCTTTTTCTAAAGCAAAAGTAAGGTCGCCGATCAATACTTTCCAGCTGAATACATCGAAGGCGGTAGCGTCCATGAAGAATACGCGTTCCTCTTGAAACGTATTTTCACCTTGTTTAAAAAGGATAGATACCTGACCGGAAAACTGAACGACTTTTTCGATTTCGGGAAAGTCGGCTTTTAGGGCAGCGCCAATTGGGGCATTTCCCCACACTTGATGTTGATCTGTATTACCCACTTCTTTACGATCGTGTATTACTCTGTAAATACGGTCTTTATTTACATGATATTGGTCATAAGAGAGTTCGTTCTGAATATAAATAACGATTAATAAACAACAGGCTAAACCGATAGCCAAACCGATAATATTTATAGTGGCATATCCCTTATTCCTTAAGATGTTACGCCAAGCGATTTTTAGGTAATTCTGTATCATTGTTGTTTTTTATCTAACAAGCTGTGTATTAGATGGGCTTCCTCTTTGATTTACTTTTCAAAATCCAGTTGCCTTCTTTCTGATGCCAAGTTATGTATAATGTTGTGCCATTTTTGTAAATATTTGTTTATTAGTACGTTGTCTATTTTAGTTTGTTTTTTAATGTTCGTATTCGGACAGTTGTTGTTCGGAGGCGGACAGATTTTTTTTGCATCCCAATATCTTGCAGTTATTTGGTAAGCTGTGATGGAGGGATGGGATGATTTTTTTAAGATAAAAGAGGCCTTAATTGAAATAATAGCGATGGTTTTTTCTACACTTGTACGGTGTAATTCATTTAATCAATCCATTGTAATTTAAGTTGTTGTGTGTTTTATTGTCTTTATTTGTAGGATAATATTCATAAGTTTGATTATCTTAGGAACCTAATATTATCATCTACTTATGCTAAAACACAAGACTTCGGTGTTGTTTGTCGATACTGAGGGGAAAGATAAGCGTACGCTTCAGATACCCACATCGATCCTGTTGAATTGGAGGAAGTATCTTTTGGTCGCAACCCTATTATTTGCCCTTTTGGGGTCTGTTATTGCGTTTTTTATCTATGACTATACCAGCAGTTATTATTCGGTCTTGTATAAAGAAAGACTGACAAGGGCCAACCAAATCAGGAATGCAATTGACATTGATAAGGCCAAAAAATCTTTCCAATCGATAGATAGTAGCTTTAAAAAAATAAATGGCTATTTGAAAGATCGTGGATTGAAGGAACTAAAATTAGAGAATGCGGGGGGGCCATTGGATGTTGAAATTACAGACATCAATGAAATAGCGGCTCTTTATGAGAAGGACTTGTTCATAATGGAGGAACTGATTCGGGATATTCCAATAGGGAGGCCGCATCCGGGCCCTCAGACCTCTAATTTTGGATATCGTAGAAATCCATTTGGAGGCAGCGCCGTCGAAAATCATCAAGGGGTCGATTTTAAAGGAAGAGTCGGAAGTGCGGTGAAAAGTACCGCACAAGGTAAGGTCATCTTTTCGGGAAGAAAAGGGGGGTATGGCAATTGTGTCATTATCAAACATCGAAATGGTTTTCAAACACTATATGGGCACTTGGCTAGTATCCATGTCAAGGAGAATGATGTGGTGCAATTGGGACAAACGATAGGTGGACTGGGGAATACTGGACGTAGTACGGGTCCTCACCTTCATTATGAAGTTATCAAGAACGGCAAAAGAATCAATCCAAAAGACTATATAAATTTTTAATTTTATGTTTAAAAAGACTAATCAGGCAGTTAAAACCACTAATTTAGACAAGCTACCAATCGACACGGTGATTGCCGGCGGGATTACAATAAAGGGCGACATAGTTGGGGGGGGCGCGATTCGTATTGATGGAATGGTAGAAGGTAATATTGACCTTGAAAAAGGGGTTGTGTTGGGGGAGAAGGCGGAAGTGATAGGAACCATAAAAAGCAATGCCGTAATTGTATATGGGAAGTTGATTGGCAACCTGAATTGTGATCAACTCCATTTGAAGAGTACGGGACATATCGAAGGTGACCTATTTGTAAATGCCTTAGAAGTGGAGATGGGGGGAAAGTATAATGGGACTTTGCAAATGAATTCGGCTGTACTTCTATTGGATGAAATTGTTGCATCGGTAGAACAACCAATGTCCGTGTAACTATGGCTACATGGATTGTTTAACATTATTTTACTTTGCATGCGTTATTACTGGCTTGTCCTTAGACACTTTTTCATTTCCAATAGTCGACACGGTACACATTCACCATATATATATAGGCTCACTGAAGAGGTCATCTATCGTAAATCTGGACCTTTACTACCACGGGCAGAACTTCCTAAAGATTTTAAGCCGAAATATGCGGATTTGCTGAGTGAGATGTTAGCTTATTTAGGTGTGGTCCGACTTTGTCATGTCGAACGTGCATCTTCAACTGACGCACTTTTAGTAAACCTTACTGATGTACAGTTGGATGAGGTGATAAAACTGATGAATGCCAGAAAACTTGTTGTTGTAGATAATCCGTTTGCTACTCATATATCGACAGATCGGTGGAACAGACTTGTATTCGATCAATCTGTGGTACTTTCTATCAATCTATTTCATTTTGGCATTTTGCTCTATAGGGATAGGCAACAGAAGGAGAATTTTGTGCTGCGTTATCCATATTGGAGACGAAGAGAGGTAATACAGGAAAAGAGATAGGTCAGTATCTTCTTTTGTGGACCTCCTTCACCACAGTATTAGAAAGCCTCACTAATGCTTAAATAAAAGCCTGATTGCCTTTTCTCTCCTTGTCGCTTTTCGCCAAAAGAATAGTCAAATCGAATGGTACTGCTGTGCTCTAGGCTGAAGAAGTAACGTAATCCTGCACCGTAGCTGGGAATCAATCGAATATCTTGCTCCTTGGAGAAGGTACTCCCCGTGCCAGCAAATCCTGTTATCCCAAATCGTGGATGAAACCTGTACCGTAGTTCGGTTTGTGCCGCCATATAATTTCGATCTTTATATCTTCCTAAATAGTATCCTCTCATCATCATATCGCCCCCCAAGTCTCTGTATTGGTAAAAAGGTAACCGATTTCCAAACGTTGAACGGTAGATTCCCTGGGCAGCCACGGTCAGTGATTTTGAAATAGGGTGGTATCCCCGAACGTCTATATCGAATAGATTACCATGGAAATTATCTTCACCCCAGATATCAGGGGCATAAGCGTATCGGATTCGAGCATAATACCCTCTAGTGGTATATGTTGTTACATTTCTGTTGTCATAAAGTTGAGATAGTCCCAATGCGAGAAATTGTCCTCCTGTCTTTCCAATCAAGGGCTGTTGATTATATACGCCGTCTGCTTCTTGGTCATGAAACGAAAAGTGTTCGTAATTGATGTTCAGGCCGGCATAATAGGCTTTGGTTATTTTTCGCTCGACATCTATTCGGGCTCGAAACAGTTTCTGGCCGATTTTATCTTCGTCGCTTTCCCAGGTATCGTTGCCAATGCCATAAAAGTTGAACGGCCAATCTCTGTATCTGAATTCGGATAGGATGTGGTATTTGTTTTCTTCCGTCCAGATGTCACTTGTTAGCTTGATGTTTTTTTGACTTTTTGTGGTTAATGTCCCCATCAAGATGAAACTAGAAGTGCGATTTGTGATATCCGATTTGTCCACATAAAAGTTATAGGTTCCTGCAATGCCATACTCAAATCCCGATTCTTGGGCATAGCCTACCGCGGGCAGCACCATGAAACTTGCCGAGCGGGTGGAATCTTTTTCGCTTGAGAGGAATTTATTTTTGATTTTTTGTACGAGATTTTGTTGCTGAGCTGAGGAATTTGAATAAAAAAATAACATAAAAAGAACCATGCTGTAGTTTTTTAGCATAGTGTAACGTGACCATTTTTGCATTTTCAAATATAGGATATTGATCGGATTTAATAAATTGAAAAAAAACATGCAAAATTATTTGACTGCATATCAGGTGTATTGAGATAGGGGGCCTCTTTTTTTGCAAAAATATTTTTGTAATGTGCTCGGAGTATCTATCTTTGCATCACAAACAAAACGGGTTTGCGAAGCTGTCCGAAAGGGTTTGAAAACGTTCTTTAAGTCGATAAATAAAATTTTAAAAAAAAAACTTGCAAAAGTCGAATATATATTGGAAATTTGCACTCGCTGAAAGGAAAAAGCGACGTTCTTAGAGAGTTTGAAATTTAAAATATATAGAAGCCTCCTTAGCTCAGCTGGTAGAGCAACTGACTTGTAATCAGTAGGTCATTGGTTCGATTCCGATAGGAGGCTCAAGAGTTGCAAACTTAAATTGCAGGTATCTGGGGGGGTTCCAGAGCGGTCAAATGGGACGGACTGTAAATCCGTTGCTTCGGCTTCGAAGGTTCGAATCCTTCTCCCCCCACACCAAATTGTTTACAAGTCTGAGTGTTTTAACACGCTCAGCTTTGTAAACAAAAGCGGAAGTAGCTCAGTTGGTAGAGCGATAGCCTTCCAAGCTATAGGTCGCGAGTTCGAACCTCGTCTTCCGCTCTCTTTTATTACACGATTTAAGTCTCCGTCTCAGTTGATATAAATGATATCTAACAGGTGGAGGCGTTTATCTATAAATGACAATTTTTAAAAAGCCGAAGTAGCTCAGGGGTAGAGCACTTCCTTGGTAAGGAAGAGGTCGTGGGTTCAAATCCCATCTTTGGCTCGTAAGAATAACTTTTAGAAGAAAAAAATAAAATTTTAATTTACTAATTCGCATAAACATGGCAAAAGAGAAATTTGACCGCAGTAAGCCACACTTAAACATTGGTACAATCGGTCACGTTGACCACGGTAAAACTACAACAACTGCAGCTATCACTAAGGTATTGGCTGATGCAGGTTTTTCAGAGGTTCGTTCATTTGATTCAATTGACTCTGCTCCTGAAGAAAAAGAACGTGGTATCACTATTAATACTTCACACGTAGAATACCAAACGCAAAATCGTCACTATGCACACGTTGACTGTCCAGGTCACGCCGATTACGTTAAAAACATGGTAACTGGTGCTGCTCAAATGGATGGTGCTATCATCGTTGTTGCTGCAACGGACGGTCCTATGCCTCAAACTCGTGAGCACATCCTATTGGCTCGTCAGGTTGGTGTTCCAGCGTTAGTAGTATTCTTGAACAAAGTTGATTTAGTTGACGATCCTGAATTATTAGAACTTGTTGAAATGGAAGTTCGTGAATTGTTGTCATTCTACGAATATCCAGGTGATGATATCCCTGTAATCCAAGGTTCTGCTTTAGGAGCTTTGAACGGAGAAGAGAAATGGGTTAAAGCATTATTAGATTTAATGGATGCTGTTGATAACTACATTCCAATTCCTCCACGTTTGACTGAACTTCCTTTCTTAATGCCAGTTGAGGACGTATTCTCGATCACAGGTCGTGGTACAGTAGCTACAGGTCGTATCGAAAGAGGTGTCATCAACTCTGGAGATCCAGTTGAAATCTTGGGTATGGGCGCTGAAAACTTGAAATCTACAGTAACAGGTGTTGAGATGTTCCGTAAAATCCTAGATTACGGTGAGGCTGGTGATAACGTAGGTCTATTGTTGCGTGGTATTGAGAAAACTGATATCCGTCGTGGTATGGTTATCTGTAAACCAGGTTCAGTAACTCCTCACGATTATTTCCAAGCAGAGGTTTACGTGTTGTCTAAAGCTGAAGGTGGACGTCACACTCCATTCTTTAACAAGTACCGTCCTCAATTCTATTTCCGTACAACAGACGTTACAGGAGAAATCTCTTTAGCTGAAGGTACTGAAATGGTTATGCCAGGTGATAACGTTACGATCACTGTTAAATTGATCAACCCTATCGCAATGGAAAAAGGTCTACGTTTCGCAATCCGTGAGGGTGGTAGAACAGTAGGTGCTGGTCAGGTAACTGAAATCTTGTAATCTATAATAGATTCAAAAATATAAAATAAGCTAATCAGCTGAGGTTGATTAGCTTATTTTTTCTAACTCTTCATCTGGTTGGGAAATTGCAAAAAAGATGAAAAATATTTGTTGCAAAGGGTTAAAAAGGCTATATTTGCAACGTCATAAACAAACCACACGGGCATAGTTCAATGGTAGAATAGAGGTCTCCAAAACCTTTGATCAGGGTTCGAATCCTTGTGCCCGTGCAAACTATAGATAAACTATAAAATGGCGAAAGTACTCGATTTTTTTAAAGACTCTTATGAAGAGATCACGCAGAAAGTGACTTGGCCTACATGGTCACAGTTGCAAAGTTCGGCAGTGGTTGTACTTATTGCTTCTCTTATCATTGCGCTTCTTATCTTTGTGATGGATAAGTCGTCAAGTAATGTATTGGAGTTGTTATACGGGATTACTTCATAATTTTCAGCATTAATATTTATGGCAGATCAAAGTTTAAAATGGTACGTGGTTCGTGCTGTAAGTGGTAAGGAAAAGAAAGTAAAGCAGTATATTGACGCTGAGATTAGTCGCCTAGGGATTCAACATTTGGTAGCTCAAGTGCTTATTCCTATGGAAAAATATTACCAAATGCGTGATGGTAAGAAAGTTGCTAAAGAACGTAACTATTATCCTGGTTATGTACTTATAGAAGCGGCTTTGGATGGTGAGACGGAGCATATCATTAAGAATATCAACAGTGTGATTGGATTCTTGGGCGATAAAGCTGGAAATGCAATCCCATTGCGTACAAGTGAAGTCAATCGTATTTTAGGAAAAGTTGATGAGATGGCCGAACAAGGTGAGACCATTAATGTGCCTTATTACGTTGGCGAGACTGTAAAAGTGAATGACGGACCTTTCAATGGATTTACTGGAGAGATAGAAGAAGTTCACGAAGATAAGAAGAAGCTAATTGTAATGGTAAAGGTCTTCGGACGAAAGACGCCATTGGAGTTGAACTACATGCAAGTAGAAAAAGAATAAAGCATCGGAAGAGAGGAATATTAAAGTTCCTCTCTTCTTTTATGTGATATATTTTTGTAATTGAGAAAATCTTTATATCTTTGCACCTCATTTGGTGCTAGGTTTAGCATCAGTGAATATATAAATGTTACGTTATTTGCTTCCAACTTACTAACAAACATTTAATAAATTAAATTCAGAACAAAATGGCAAAAGAAGTCAGTGCGTTAGTAAAATTACAAGTTAAGGGCGGAGCTGCAAATCCTTCTCCTCCAGTAGGACCTGCATTAGGTGCTAAAGGGGTGAATATTATGGATTTCTGTAAGCAGTTCAACGCTCGTACGCAAGACAAACCAGGCAAAGTATTACCTGTTGTCATTACAGTTTACAGCGACAAGTCTTTTGATTTTATCATCAAAACTCCTCCGGTAGCAATTCAATTGAAAGAAGCTACTGGTCTAAAGAGTGGATCGGGTGAGCCTAACCGTAAAAAAGTAGCTTCTGTTACTTGGGATCAGGTGAAAACGATTGCAGAAGATAAAATGGTAGATTTGAATGCATTTACTGTAGATGCTGCTATGCGTATGGTAGCAGGGACAGCACGTAGTATGGGTATTACCGTTTCCGGTGATGCTCCTTGGAACAATTAATTAACGAAATCAGTTTAAGAAAAGTGGCTAGATTAACAAAAAATCAAAAAGCGGCACTATCCAAAATTGAAGCTGGTAAAGCGTATTCTTTGAAAGAAGCTTCTGCTTTAGTAAAAGAGATATCATTGGCCAAATTCGATGCTTCTGTGGATATCGACGTTCGTTTAGGCGTAGATCCCCGTAAAGCAAATCAGATGGTTCGTGGTATTGCAACTTTACCTCACGGAACTGGCAAAACTGTACGCGTTTTAGTTTTATGTACTCCTGATAAGGAAGAAGAAGCTAAGGCTGCAGGTGCCGATTACGTAGGTTTAGATGACTATATCAGCAAGATCGAAGGCGGTTGGACTGACGTTGACATCATTATTACAATGCCTAGTGTTATGGCGAAAGTAGGTAAATTGGGACGTATTTTAGGCCCAAGAAACTTAATGCCTAACCCTAAGACTGGTACAGTAACTACTGAAGTAGGTAAAGCTGTAACGGACGTTAAAGGTGGTAAGATTGATTTTAAAGTCGATAAAACAGGTATCATCCATACTTCGATTGGTAAAGCGTCGTTCGAGGCAGATAAAATTTATGATAACGCATTAGAGGTATTGCAAACTATCTCGCGTTTGAAACCATCTGCCGCTAAAGGAACATACTTTAAGAGCATTCACATTTCATCAACTATGAGTCCTAGTATTCATATTGAGACTAAATCAGTAGCAGGAATTTAATCATGAGAAAAGAAGAAAAACAAGAAATTGTTCAAGCTTTGGCCGAGCAGATTAAATCATACGGTAATTTCTATATTGCTGATACTGCTGATTTATCTGTTGAAAAAGTGAACGGCATTCGTCGCAAATGTTTTGAGAGCAATATCGTGATTAAAGTAGTGAAAAACTCTTTAATTAAGAAAGCTTTAATCGAAGCAGGTGTAGATTCAGAGGAAATCGTTGCAACATTGAAAGGTGCTTCAACGTTAATGTTTTCTGAGATCGGTAACGCTCCTGCGAAATTAATTAAGCAGTTACGTAAAGAAGGTGACAAACCTCTTTTGAAAGCAGCTTATATCGATTCATCTGCGTTTGTAGGGGACAGTCAATTGAATACATTAGTGAACCTTAAATCTAAGGAAGAACTTATCGCTGATGTTATCGCATTGCTTCAATCTCCAGCTAAGAATGTTATCTCAGCTCTTCAGTCAGGCGGAAATACAATTTCGGGCTTAGTAAAAGCTTTAGAAGAAAGAGGCTAACGAATCCTCCTTATTATAGAACATTCGTTATCATTTAATTAACAAAATTTTTAAAAGTAAATTCAAAAATCAAAATAAAATGGCAGATTTAAAACAACTTGCTGAACAGTTAGTGAACTTAACAGTAAAAGAAGTTAAAGAACTAGCTGATATCTTAAAAGATGAGTATGGTATCGAGCCTGCTGCTGCTGCTGTTGCAGTTGCTGCTGCTCCTGCTGAAGGTGGCGCTGCTGCTGCAGAAGAGAAAACTTCATTTGACGTTATCTTGAAAGAAGCTGGTGGTCAGAAATTAGCGGTAGTTAAATTGGTTAAAGATTTAGCTGGTCTAGGCTTGAAAGAAGCTAAAGATTTAGTTGACGGAGCACCTAAAGAATTGAAAACTGGTGTTTCTAAAGACGAAGCTGAAGCTTTGAAAAAACAATTAGAAGAAGCTGGAGCTGTTGTTGAGATCAAATAATCTCACATACTAAGCACCTTAAAGGTTTAGACTCTGACGGTTTATCTGTCAGAGTCTATTCCTATTTTATCACTACGCTATCGATTATGTTTGTGCTGTTACATAATTGTCATGCGATTTTAGCAGCATAGTTAGCTCAGTTTTTTTAAACTAAAATTCTTATTCCCTTGGCAAACAATAATATTCAAAAGGAGAGAGTAAATTTTGCGACCAGTAAGAAGGTTATTGATTATCCTGATTTCTTGGACGTACAATTACAGTCTTTCAAGGAGTTTTTTCAACTGGAAACTACTTCTGACAACCGCCATCAGGAAGGGCTGTTCAAAGTATTTTCGGAAAACTTCCCTATTTCTGATTCAAGAAACATTTTTGTGCTTGAGTTTTTGGATTATTTTATTGATCCTCCCCGTTATGATATCCAAGAGTGTATCGAGCGCGGTTTGACTTATAGCGTTCCTCTTAAGGCAAAATTAAAGTTATCTTGTAATGATGAGGAGCACGAAGATTTCGAAACGATTGTTCAGGACGTATACTTGGGTACTATCCCGTATATGACTCCTAAAGGTACCTTCGTTGTAAATGGTGCAGAACGTGTAATCGTATCTCAATTACACCGATCACCAGGCGTATTCTTCGGTCAGAGTAGACACACAAACGGTACTAAACTTTATTCTGCAAGGGTTATCCCTTTTAAAGGGTCTTGGATTGAGTTTGCTACAGACGTAAACAACGTCATGTATGCTTACATCGATCGTAAAAAGAAATTCCCAGTTACTACTTTACTACGTGCTATCGGTTATGATTCAGACAAAGACATCTTGGAATTGTTTGATCTTGCAGATGAAGTAAAGGTTAGTAAATCTGGATTGAAAAAATATGTTGGTCGTCGTTTGGCGGCTAGGGTATTGAAGAAATGGGTAGAAGATTTCGTGGATGAGGATACTGGTGAGGTAGTCTCTATCGATCGTAATGAAATTATCCTTGAACGTGAAACTGTTTTGGAAGAAGACCACATTGACTTCATCATCGATGCCGGAGTAAAATCACTTATTTTGGCTAAAGAGGATGCGTCTAATAATGCGGACTATTCTATTATATATAACACCCTTCAGAAAGATACCTCGAACTCGGAGAAAGAAGCGGTGGAGCATATCTACCGTCAATTGCGTAACGCTGAACCACCAGATGAGGAAACCGCTCGTGGTATCATCGATCGTTTGTTTTTCTCGGATAAGAGATATGATTTGGGGGATGTCGGTCGTTACCGTATTAACCGCAAGTTGCAATTAGATACGCCTACTGATACGAAAGTATTGACTAGAGAGGATATTATTGCGATTGTGAAATATTTGATTAACCTGATCAACTCAAAAGCTGAGGTGGATGATATCGACCACTTGTCCAACCGTCGTGTTCGGACTGTAGGCGAGCAATTATATGCGCAATTTGGTGTAGGTCTTTCTCGTATGGCTCGTACTATACGTGAACGTATGAATATTCGTGACAACGAAGTATTCACACCTACTGACTTAATCAATGCGCGTACATTATCATCCGTCATAAACTCGTTCTTCGGAACTAACCAGCTTTCTCAGTTCATGGACCAAACGAATCCATTGGCTGAGATTACGCATAAACGTCGTCTATCGGCTTTAGGTCCAGGTGGTCTTTCTCGTGAAAGAGCTGGGTTTGAGGTTCGTGACGTTCACTATACGCATTATGGTCGTCTATGTACGATTGAAACTCCAGAGGGACCAAATATCGGGTTGATTTCGTCATTGGCTATTCATGCGAAAATCAATAATCTTGGTTTTATCGAGACGCCATATCGTAAAGTAGAAAATGGACGTGTAGTAGTGGAGGAGCCTGTTGTTTATTTGTCTGCAGAGGATGAAGATGAAAAAACAATTGCGCAAGCAAATGCGATTTATGACGATAAAGGTAACTTTGAGGATCCTAAAGTAAAAGCTAGATATGAAGGTGACTTCCCGATTATTGAGCCTGAGAAATTGGATTTGATGGACGTTTCTCCGAATCAGATTACGTCAATTGCTGCATCGTTAATTCCTTTCTTGGAGCATGATGATGCGAACCGTGCATTGATGGGGTCAAACATGCAACGTCAGGCTGTGCCTTTGTTGCGCCCACAAGCTCCTATTGTTGGTACCGGTCTTGAAGGTCGTGTAGCACGTGACTCTCGTACATTGATTAATGCTGAGGGAAATGGCGTGGTGGAATATGTAGATGCCGAGGAAATCAAAATTCGCTATGATCGTAACGATGATGATCGTTTAGTATCTTTTGATGACGATATCAAAACTTACCGTTTAATCAAATTTAAGAAGACCAATCAAAGTACTTGTATCAACTTGAAGCCGATTGTCAGAAAAGGACAACGTGTAGAAAAGGGGCAGGTACTATGCGAAGGATATGCTACTGAAGATGGAGAATTGGCATTAGGTCGTAATCTTAAAGTGGCTTTCATGCCTTGGCAAGGATACAACTTTGAGGATGCGATTGTAATCTCTGAGCGTGTAGTAAGTCAAGATATTTTTACTTCCCTTCACATTGAAGAATTTGAATTGGAAGTACGTGATACGAAACGCGGTGAAGAGGAATTGACAGCTGATATTCCTAACGTCTCTGAGGAAGCAACTCGGGATTTAGATGAAAACGGTATCATTCGTATAGGGGCTGAAGTTGGGGAAGGTGATATCTTAATTGGTAAAATCACCCCTAAGGGAGAATCTGACCCATCTCCAGAAGAGAAATTATTGAGAGCAATCTTTGGAGATAAGGCAGGGGACGTGAAAGATGCGTCGTTGAAAACTCCACCTTCTATCAAGGGTGTTGTCATTGATACTAAGTTGTTCTCTCGTGCTAAGAAGATGTCTAAAGAAGTCGAACGTAAGACTCTTGAGAAATTGGAAACTTCGCATGATAGAAATGTGAAGATATTGAAAGATCGTCTAGTTGATAAGTTATTTACCATTGTGAATGGGAAGACTAGTCAAGGTATCTACAATGTTTATAAAGAATTATTGGTTCCTAAAGGAGCTAAGTTCACGCAGAAGATTCTTGCTGATTTAGTCTACGAAAATATCAATCCAACAGGATGGACTACTGACGAAGATAAAAATGAGTTAATCAAATTGGCGCTTCACTTCTACAACATTAAGTTGAACGAAGAGTTAGGAGCTTTCAAACGTGAGAAATTCGCTATATCTGTAGGGGATGAGCTTCCGTCTGGAATTGTTCAGATGGCTAAGGTTTACGTGGCTAAGAAACGTAAATTGAAAGTAGGAGATAAGATGGCCGGTCGTCATGGTAACAAGGGTATCGTTGCTCGTATCGTGCGTGATGAAGATATGCCGTTCTTAGAAGATGGGACACCCGTTGATATCGTGTTGAACCCACTAGGGGTACCTTCACGTATGAACTTGGGCCAAATTTATGAAACAGTGCTTGGTTGGGCAGGTCAGAAATTGGGGGTGAAGTTTGCGACACCTATCTTTGATGGTGCTGAGCCGGTTGAAGTTGAAGGATGGATTGCGAAAGCAGGTTTACCAGCTTCAGGTAGAACATACTTGTACAATGGTTTGACCGGTGATCGTTTTGATCAGCCAACTACAGTAGGTGTGATTTACATGTTGAAATTAGGACACATGGTTGATGATAAGATGCACGCTCGTTCTATCGGACCATACTCATTGATTACGCAACAACCATTAGGAGGTAAAGCCCAATTCGGTGGTCAGCGTTTCGGAGAGATGGAGGTATGGGCACTTGAGGCATTCGGAGCTTCAAACATCTTACAGGAAATTTTGACAGTGAAATCAGATGATGTAGTCGGCCGTGCGAAGACTTACGAGGCAATCGTTAAGGGTAATAACCTACCGACTCCATCTGTACCAGAATCGTTCAACGTATTGGTACACGAGTTACGCGGTTTAGGTTTAGATATCACATTAGATTAATTAAGCAATTAGAGCTTAGGAGGATTGAAGATCCTCTTAAGCTTCTTCATACAGCTTTAACTTTGGAATAAAAGTATGTCTTACAAAAAAGATAATAAAATTAAAAGCAACTTTACGTCAATCACCATTAGCTTGGCGTCACCAGAAACAATCTTAGAGCGTTCTAGTGGTGAAGTTGTAAAACCAGAAACGATTAACTATCGTACCTACAAGCCAGAACGTGATGGTTTATTCTGTGAGCGTATCTTCGGTCCTGTAAAGGATTACGAATGTCACTGTGGTAAATACAAACGTATCCGTTATAAAGGTATTGTCTGTGACCGTTGTGGTGTTGAAGTGACTGAGAAAAAGGTACGTCGTGAGCGTATGGGACACATCAATTTGGTGGTTCCTGTTGCGCATATCTGGTACTTCCGCTCTCTTCCTAACAAAATCGGTTATTTATTAGGTCTTCCAACTAAAAAGTTGGATATGATCATCTACTACGAACGTTATGCCGTTATCCAGGCAGGTATCAAAGAGGAAGATGGTATCAACTATATGGACTTCTTAACGGAAGAGGAATATTTAGATATCTTAGATACACTACCTAAAGAAAATCAGTATCTGGATGATAACGATCCTCAGAAGTTTATTGCTAAAATGGGTGCTGAGGCACTAGAAGAGTTATTGAAACGTATCGATCTTGATCAATTGTCATATGACCTTCGTCACCAAGCAGCAAACGAGACTTCGCAACAACGTAAAAATGAGGCTTTAAAGCGTCTTCACGTTGTGGAAGCTTTCCGTGGTTCTAGAGATCGTATTGAAAATCGTCCGGAATGGATGATCGTGAAAATCGTTCCTATCATCCCACCAGAGTTGCGCCCATTGGTGCCTTTGGATGGTGGTCGTTTTGCGACATCAGACTTAAATGACTTGTACCGTCGTGTTATTATCCGTAATAACCGCTTGAAACGTCTTATTGAAATTAAAGCTCCTGAAGTAATCTTACGTAACGAAAAACGTATGTTACAGGAAGCTGTAGATTCATTATTTGACAACTCACGTAAGGTTAACGCGGTGAAGACTGAGGGTAATCGTGCATTGAAATCATTATCCGATATCCTCAAAGGTAAGCAAGGTCGTTTCCGTCAAAACTTATTAGGTAAACGTGTGGATTACTCGGCTCGTTCGGTAATTGTCGTTGGACCTCACCTCAAATTACATGAGTGTGGTCTACCTAAGGATATGGCTGCGGAGCTTTACAAGCCGTTTATCATCCGTAAGATGATTGAAAGAGGAATTGTGAAGACTGTAAAATCTGCTAAGAAGATTGTCGATCGCAAAGATCCAGTGGTATGGGATATCTTGGAAAATGTATTGAAAGGCCACCCAGTATTACTAAACCGTGCGCCTACGCTTCACCGTTTAGGTATACAGGCTTTCCAACCCACTTTGGTAGAGGGCAAGGCAATTCAGTTACATCCACTGGTTTGTACAGCGTTTAACGCGGATTTTGACGGTGACCAGATGGCGGTTCACTTACCTTTGGGTAATGCTGCTGTTTTGGAAGCCCAAATCTTAATGTTGGCCGCTCACAACATCTTGAACCCTGCAAACGGTTCTCCAGTAACTGTTCCTTCTCAGGATATGGTATTGGGTCTTTATTATATAACTAAAGGCCGTAAGACTGAGGGGGACCACATTGTAAAAGGTCAGGATATGATTTTCTACTCTGCAGAAGAGGTTATTATCGCTTTGAATGAGAAGAAAATTGATTTGCATGCTTTTATCAAAGTAAAAACTAAAATCAGAAATAGGGAAGGCGAAATCGTTGATGCTTTGTTGGAAACTACTGTTGGCCGTGTAATCTTTAACCAGATTGTACCAGAAGAGATGGGATTCATCAATGAGTTGTTGACAAAGAAATCACTTCGTAATGTCATTGGAGAAATCGTGAAAAATACGGGTATGGCTCGTGCAGCGAAATTCTTGGATGATATGAAGGAATTAGGTTTCCAAACAGCTTTCAAAGGAGGTCTTTCGTTTAATTTGCAGGATTTGAATATTCCTGCGGCGAAGTCTGAATTGATTCAACAGGCGACTAACGAAGTTGAAGATGTAATGGGTAACTACAATATGGGTTTCATTACGAACAACGAACGTTACAACCAAATCATCGATATCTGGACGCGTATCAATAACAAGTTGACTGCGCACGTAATGGATATCTTATCGAATGACAACCAAGGTTTCAATTCGGTATACATGATGTTGGATTCAGGTGCCCGTGGTTCCAAAGAGCAGATTCGTCAGCTGTGTGGTATGCGTGGTTTGATGGCTAAACCACAGAAATCTGGTGCTTCTGGTGGTGAAATTATCGAAAACCCGATTCTTTCTAATTTTAAAGAAGGTCTTTCGGTTTTGGAATACTTTATCTCTACCCACGGTGCGCGTAAAGGTCTTGCCGATACGGCATTGAAGACAGCGGATGCGGGTTATCTAACACGTCGTCTACATGACGTGGCTCAAGATATGATTGTCGTCGACCAAGATTGTGGCGGATTGAGAGGTATCTATACAACAGCTCTAAAGGATAATGATGATATCGTCGAACCATTATATGATCGTATACTAGGTCGTGTAACATTGTATGATGTACATGATCCTGAGACAAACGAACTTTTGGCATCTGCGAATCAGGATATTTCTGAAGAAATAGCTGAACGTATCGAAAACGCCGGTATCGAAGGAATCGAAATACGCACAGTATTGACATGTGAATCTAAGCGCGGAGTATGTGCTTCCTGTTATGGACGTAACTTGGCTTCTGGTAAACGCGTTCAACTTGGTGAAGCTGTTGGTGTTATCGCAGCCCAATCTATTGGTGAGCCGGGTACACAGTTGACACTTCGTACGTTCCACGTGGGTGGTACGGCCTCTAATATTGCGGCCGAGTCACAAATTGTAGCTAAGCATGAAGGTGTGGTTGAATTCGAGAATGTACGTACCGTATCCCAAGAAGGCGAAGATGGTACTCATCAAGTAGTCTTGGGTCGTTCTGGAGAACTTCGTGTCATCGAACCGACAAGTAAAAAAGTACTTTACCAACAAAATATCCCTTATGGTTCACAATTGTACGTGAATGCGGGAGATACTGTTGAAAAGGGAACACGTCTAGTATCATGGGATCCATATAACGCGGTTATCATTTCGGAGTTCAGTGGAAAAATTGAGTTCGATGCGATCATCGAGGGTGTAACTTTCCGTGAAGAGTCCGATGATCAGACGGGTC
This sequence comes from Sphingobacteriaceae bacterium DW12, assembly GCA_000783305.1. GTDB lineage: Bacteria > Bacteroidota > Bacteroidia > Sphingobacteriales > Sphingobacteriaceae > Sphingobacterium. Next base: position 96,621 of record JROE01000005.1, read on the forward strand.
ACAAAGAAAAAGTCATTATTGAAACTCGTGATAAAACGAAGAACCCGACTATCAAGGTTGTTGACCTTAAAGGAGAGGTTGTTCGTTCATACAATATCCCAGTGGGTGCCCACGTTTCGGTATCGGATGGTCAAAAAATAAAAGAAGGAGCTATTCTTGTTAAGATTCCTCGTTCTACTGGTAAAACCCGAGATATTACAGGGGGTCTTCCTCGTGTGACAGAACTATTCGAGGCGCGTAATCCTTCAAATCCAGCTGTAGTAACTGAGATTGATGGTGTTGTAGCATTGGGTGGTGTTAAACGTGGTAACCGTGAGATTTCCATTGAGTCTCGTGACGGTCAAATCAAGAAATACTTGGTCCCACTTTCGAAACACATCCTTGTACAGGATAATGACTTTATCAAAGCGGGTATGCCTTTATCAGATGGGTCAATTTCTCCAGCAGATATCTTATCTATTAAAGGTCCTTCTGCGGTACAGCATTATATCGTAAATGGTATTCAAGAAGTTTATCGCCTTCAAGGGGTAAAAATCAATGATAAGCACTTTGAGACGATTGTTCACCAGATGATGCAAAAAGTGAATATTGAAGACCCGGGAGATACCCGTTTCTTAGAAAAAGAAGCTGTTAACAAATGGGATTTCATGCTAGAGAATGACTCTTTATACGATAAGAAGGTTATTGTCGAGTCGGGAGATTCTAATGAACTTCGTCCAGGACAGATCGTTACTTTACGTAGATTGCGTGAGGAGAATTCTAGTCTGAGACGTCGTGACCTGAAGCTGGTTGAAGTTAGGGATGCAATCCCAGCAACTTCTAGTCCATTGTTGCAAGGTATTACCAGAGCTTCATTGGGAACTAAGTCATTTATCTCTGCTGCTTCCTTCCAGGAGACAACTAAGGTGTTAAATGAGGCTGCTATTGCAGGTAAACGTGATAATCTATTAGGATTAAAAGAAAACGTTATTGTAGGCCACTTAATTCCTTCGGGAACAGGCTTGCGTACGTATAGCAATATCATTGTAGGTTCTCGTGAAGAATACGATCAGTTATTAGCTTCTAAAGAAGAAGACTAATTTCTTTTTCACCCATTAAAAAAGGGTAGCAATTTTAAATTGCTACCCTTTTTTAATGGGTTTTTAATGGATTATGCTTTCGCCCATTTTAGTAAGCGTGCGCATCTATCTTCCAACCACTCGTTGCCCTCATCTGCAATTGGGGCGGCAAATAACTTAGAACCCAACCCTACGGAAAAAACACCCGCTTTTCTCCATGATTGTATGCTCTCTTCTGTTGTATCTACACCACCTGTCGGCATGAATTTTAAGCCTTTGAAAAGCGGAGATATTGCTTTTAAGAATTTAGGGCCTAAGGTATCTCCAGGGAATAATTTCACTAATTGTGCACCTAATTCCTCAGCTTTTGCAATTTCGGTAGGTGTCATACAGCCTGGTATCCAAAGCAAATTATATTGTGATGCTACTCTTGCAACATCCTGATTGATAATAGGACTGACAATAAATTCGGCTCCAATCTTAGCAAAAGTTTCTGCTTGAGCCGCTGTCTTGATAGTTCCAATGCCTAGTTTTAGAGCGGGTAAATATTCGTTCTTATAGGCTAATAAGTGCTTGAAATTATCTAAAGCGTATTCGCCTCTATTGACAAATTCGAAAACCCTTATCCCTCCATTATAGCACTTTTTTAGTACATCTATGCACTGCTCAATATCGTCGTGGTAATATACAGGAATAACTGGTGAGGCCTGTATATGCATTAATGTATTGTTCATTTATTTTGTTATTTTTCCGTTTCCAAAATCGCCCTCTACCGCTAACTTTTGGTAGCCGGCTTGTGTAGCTATATCAATAATTTCTTGTGGTGTACTGTCGGTAATGATAGCGTAAATGAGCCCTCCCATGAAGGCATCTCCGCTACCGATACGATCAACGACTTGATTGGTTTCAAAGGTGTCTGATACCTTGTCTGTATCCTTTGTATGGTAGGTCCCATAAAATAAGTTGTGCTTTGGATTATCCATGAATCGGAAGGTATTGGACACGTGTTTACATTTGGGATATTTTTCGAAGATTTCTTTTGCTGATTTTTTTGAATATTCCGCGTATGCTTCTTTTGAGGTGTGACGGTCCAAGGTATCATCAATAGACGTTCCTAGCATTTTGTTGGCGGCCCAGATATTGCCCATGATGACGTCTGCATATTTTACGAGTTCAGGCATGACTTCAATCGGTTCTTTGCCATACTGCCACAGGCGATTGCGGTAGTTTAGGTCGACGGAAATTGTGATTCCCTTCTTTACGGCGACTTCTAAAGCCTGTTTGCATATCACTGCCAGTCCTTCGTTTAGCGAAGGGGTCAAGGCCGTAAAGTGAAACCAATCAATTCCTTCTAGCAGCTCATCCCAATTTAGATCCTGTGGAGTCAGTTGACTGAAGGAAGAATATTTACGATCATAAATCACCTCTCCTTTGCTCAATCCATTTGCTGAAAGTAAAAAATAACTTCCAAGACGATCTCCTTGCATCTTGATTTTGGAGGTATCGATACCGTAGGAATTCAGTTTGCTCTTAATTTCCTGCGCAAGGACATGATCTGGTGTAGCAGAGAGATAGGATGTAGGTACACCTAATTGTGCTAATGTGACAGCAACATTGGCTTCGGACCCTCCTGGAAATATTTGCAGGGGGTTGTTGCCAGTAGTTTCAAAAAAAGAATCGGAAGTGGCTTGTAGTCGTATGAGTAGCTCGCCGAAGGAGAGTACTTTTTTTAGGGGCATAGGTTTGAGTTATTTAATTTCTATCGAAAATACAAAATATTTGCAGTATTGTTGATGTAGGAGGTGTTTATTTCCGAAATCGTTATCGTAAATATAAGGTGCTATTAGCTTTATATTCTAGTCCGAAATTAGCATTTTTATAAACGGAAGATTATAAACTAACAACCTTAATAGATATCCAAGGATGCTGAAAAGCATTGATATAGAATTAGGTAATCCTTGGATGTATCATAATGACCATTAAAAAGAGATTATTTACATATGAATATTTTAGAACAGTTTTCTTTAAAAGACCAAGTCATCGTCGTAACAGGGGGGACCGGTATTTTGGGTAAATCATTTGTTAAGGCACTGGCCGAGGCGGGTGCAAAGATTGTCGTAATCGGAAGAAACCAGGAAAGGGCCGATGAACGAGTGAAATTGATTGAGACATTAGGAGGTAAGGGCTTAGCAGTCGTCGCCGATGTGCTCAATGAACAGGAAATGGTAAAGGCAAGGGATATAATCTTGGATAAGTGGGGAACTATAGACGGATTGGTCAATGCTGCTGGTGGTAATATCCCTGGAGCGACGATTGGCCCTGATGATAACCTTTTTGATGCTAATATATCAGATACGCTTAAAGCCATTGAGCTGAATTTGCATGGGACCATTATACCTACGCAAATTTTGGGGAGGGTCATTGCAGAAAAAGGTAAGGGTTCTATTATCAATATTGCTTCATTAGCTTCTAGCACTGCATTAACCCGAGTACTGGGGTATACAGTTGCTAAAAATGGCATTGTAGGGTATACAAAATGGATGGCGACAGAGTTGGCTCTTCGTTATGGAGATAAGGTACGTGTAAATGCAATTGCTCCGGGTGTATTTTTAACTGAACAGAATAGAACGCTCTTGACCACGACGGAGGGTGGTTTTACGGATCGTGCTCAACGATTTATCAACAAAACACCTTTCTCAAGATTGGGTGATCCATCTGAATTGGAAGGGGCTTTGGTATTTTTATTAAGTCGGGCATCGGGCTTTATCAATGGTGAGACCCTTTATGTAGATGGTGGTTTCAATGCGTGGTCGGGTGTATAGAAATTGAAGAAAAAAATAATAGGATGAGAAAAAATAGATTAGAACAAACGTGGAGGTGGTATGGACCTCAGGATCCTGTGTCACTACGTGATGTGAGACAAGCGGGGGCAACAGGTATAGTGAGTGCTTTACATCATATTCCGCATGGAGAGGTCTGGCCATTAGATGAAATAAAAGAACGGAAGTCTATTATTGAAGCTGGGGGACTGGTATGGTCAGTAGTAGAAAGTGTACCGGTACATGAAGCTGTAAAGACGAGAAATGGCGACGCAGCGAAATATGTTGAAAATTATAAACAAACATTGACCAATTTGGCAGCGTGTGGTATCAAGACGGTATGTTATAATTTTATGCCGGTGTTAGATTGGACGCGTACGCAGTTGGATTATGAAATGACCAACGGCGCAAAGGCGCTATATTTTAATTGGTTTGATTTGGCGTTTTTTGACATGTTTGTCCTTAAAAGGGAAGGGGCTTCGGCTGATTATCCAAAGCAAGTCGTCGAAGAGGCAATTGCTAAATCACACCAATATACGCAAGCGGATATCGATAAATTAACAATAAACGTGCTGATGGGGATTCCTAGTGAGCAAGCTACGACATTGAGTGATTTGTTGGTAAGTATTGATATTTATAAAACAATCGGCGCAGATGGCCTTCGTGCCAACCTTTTGTGGTTTCTATCAGAGATTGCTGACGTATGTGAATCGAATGGGATTAAGATGACGATACATCCCGACGACCCTCCATATCCTATTTTAGGATTACCACGGATAGCGTCTAGGCGCTCTGATTTTGAAAAAATCATAAAAGGAGTTGACCGATCATTCAATGGGGTTTGTTTTTGTACGGGATCGCTAGGTGCAGGAAAGGACAACGATGTGCTGGAAATATTTGATGCAGTTAAAGATCGGGTGTATTTTGCGCATCTTCGTAATGTTAAAAGAGATGTATTTGGAAGCTTCTATGAAGCGGATCATTTGGATGGCGATGTGGATATGTATAGTGTGATGAAAGCACTAGTGGAAGAGAATGGTAAGCGAGATACTCCAATTCCTTTTAGACCAGATCATGGGCACCAAATGTTGGATGACTTGGCTAAGGTGACCAACCCTGGTTATTCGGCGATTGGGCGTTTGAGAGGGTTAGCTGAACTCAGAGGGTTAGAACTAGGAATCTCAGGCAATCAATAATTATGGCAACACAATTTTTAAAAGAGGATTTTTTACTCCAATCATCGTTAGCGCAACGGTTGTATCAGGATTACGCTGTCAATTTACCCGTAATTGATTATCATTCTCACCTGCCGCCGGGGGAAGTGTTGGAAGACAGGAATTTTGAGAATATTTCAGCAATATGGTTACATGGAGATCATTACAAGTGGCGGGCCATGCGTGTGTTAGGCATTGAAGAAAGGTATATTACTGGAGCGGCTACTGATAGGGACAAATTTCAAAAATGGGCAGAGGCAGTGCCGCACACATTACGCAACCCTCTTTTCCATTGGACCCATATGGAATTGAAAAATCCTTTTGGTATTCAGGAATTGCTTAACGGGTCGAACGCCCAACGGATATATGATCGGACGCAAGAGCAGTTGGCTGAGCCTGGTTTTTCGACACAATCTCTTCTGACGCATTTTAACGTAGAGATGGTGGGTACTACAGATGACCCTATAGATGATTTGGCGGCACATAGTGCACTTGGGAAAACATCATCTTTCAATACAAAGATATTGCCATCGTTTCGACCGGATAAATCGCTGCAAATCGATGGTGGTGATGTCTACAGGGAGTACATACAGAAACTGTCTGCGGTAGCACAAATTAACATAGATGATATTGATTCACTTCTCCTCGCATTAGAAAGCCGCATTGATTTCTTCCACGCAGTGGGGGGACGTCTTTCGGATCACGGTTTAAGTTGGATACCTTTACAAGGTAACACGGGACTGGAAGAGATAAATCGTGTGTTTAAGGGAGTGTTGAATGGCAATGATCAAGAGGTGACACCAGTATTGAAAGATGGGTTTGGTTTTTATGTATTATCACATTTAGCTAGGAAATATTATAAATTGGGTTGGGTGCAACAGTTTCATATTGGCGCACTCCGAAACAACAATCATCGTTTATTGACTAAATTGGGACCTGATACGGGTTTTGATTCCATTGGTGATTTTCAACACGCAACAGCGCTCACCCAATTCTTGGATAATCTAGAGCGCACCGACGAATTGCCAAAGACGATACTATATAACTTAAACCCTTCGGACAGTGCTGTATTTGCATCGATGACGGGTAATTTTCAAGGGGAGGGATTTAGAGGGAAGATTCAATATGGATCTGCTTGGTGGTTTTTAGATCAGTTGGATGGAATGAAACAACAGATTGATACTTTATCTAATATTGGTTTGATTAGTTGTTTTGTAGGTATGCTGACGGATTCACGCAGTTTTCTTTCTTACTCTCGACATGAATATTTCAGAAGGTTAATTTGTGATATGTTTGCCAATGATATCCAAAGAGGAGTCATGCCTAATGATCTAGAATGGGTTGGTAAAATGGTGTCGAATATTTGTTATTATAATGCTAAGGAATATTTCAACCTTTAATTGAAATACCTTTTTTAAACCTATTTAAATTATGAACAACAAGATTGGAAAGTACCGCTGGACGATATGTGCTTTGTTATTTTTTGCTACTACTGTCAATTATTTAGATCGCCAGGTATTGAGTTTGCTGCATCCGATACTTGAGGATGAATTTGGGTGGTCTAATACGGACTATGCCAATATTACTGCAACTTTTCAGTTTGCTTATGCAGTGTCGATGCTGTTAGCTGGACGATTTATTGATAAGTTAGGTACAAAATTGGGATTTGCCATTGCGATTGTTATATGGTCAATTGGAGCAATTATGCATGCTTATGCCGTAGAGATGGGTGAGTTTTCTGCACGAGTTTTTGGTATTACAGCAGTGTCAACCTCTGTTTTGGGATTTATCATAGCGCGGATAGTATTGGGATTTGGTGAATCGGGCAACTTTCCGGCCGCAATAAAGGCTACAGCTGAATTTTTTCCGAAGAAGGAGCGTGCTTTTGCAACAGGTATTTTTAATTCGGGGACGAATGTGGGAGCAATCTTGGCTCCGTTAACAGTGCCATGGATGGCTTATAATTGGGGTTGGCAATCTGCATTTATCATCGTTGGCCTAGTTGGCTTTGTATGGTTAATCTTCTGGCTCATCATGTATGACAAGCCGGATAAAAAATTATCTAAAGCGGAGTACGACTATGTTGTAAGTGACTCTCTATTGATTGAAAATAGGGATGCAAATGCTCCACAGCCGAAGATATCTTGGGTGAAATTGCTCGGATTTAGACAAACATGGGCCTTTACATTGGGGAAATTTTTGACGGATGGAGTATGGTGGTTTTTTCTATTTTGGTTGCCGTCTTATCTTAAAGTACAGTACGGTATGAGTACTACAGATATGATGTTGCCACTTACGGTCTTGTATAGTATGACAATGGTAGGATCTATCGGCGGGGGAGCATTCCCGATGTACTTTATAAATAAAGGATATGCGGCATATGATGGACGTATGCGTGCAATGTTTATTATCGCGTTGTTTCCGTTAGTCGTATTGGCTGCTCAACCTCTTGGTGATTATACTTTTTGGATTCCGGTAGTTTTGATTGGTATAGGTGCTTCGGCCCATCAAGCTTGGTCTGCAAATATCTTTACAACGGTATCGGATATGTTTCCTAAAAGTGCTGTGGGTTCTGTAACTGGGATTGGTGGAATGGCTGGCGGGTTTGGTGGTGTCATCATGTCCAAATTAGGAGGGGGGCTGTTTGATTACTACGGTGCCCAAGGGAATATTGAGGTCGGATACACGATTATGTTTTCTATCTGTGCTGTATCGTACCTAATAGCATGGTGTGTCATGAAGGCATTGGTGCCTAAGATGAAAGTGGTACAGATGGATTAAACTACGATAGACGATTTACGAAAAGTTAGTTTGGTGTCAAGTTCAATGGTTTCAATTTGAACTTGATGCCAATTTTTTTTAGACATTAACTGCATTAGTTTCTCCATAGCCAATGATCCTATTTCCAGGGCAGGTTGACGGATAGTGGATAGTGCAGGGTTTAATGATTTGGCAAATTCAATGTTTGAAAAACCAATAACAGCCAAATCTTCGGGCACTTGATATCCCATTTCAGAAAGCACGCCCAATAAGCGAACGGTAATGGTATCGGATGATCCCAGTACGGCATCAGGTTTATGCTGAGAATTCATTAATGCGCTAATGGCATTCTTGAGTTCTACATCTAACACGTCATGATTTTGCATATTACATTGGACATGGTAAAGTGGCTCGAAGGGAATTTCTGCATCGTTTAATGCTTCTCTGTATCCTTTAAATCGTTCCCCTGATAACCCAAAGCGGGACGCGGTAATGTTGACAATCTTTCTACGGCCAGAGTCTATTAGGTGTTTGGTGGCGAGACGGGCTCCTTGGAAATTATTTACACCGATTTTGAATGTATCGAGGCTATGTTGTATACGGTCGAAGATGACGACTGGAAATTGATGGGTATGAATATCTTCCAATAATTTTTGATTGGAAGTTTCATCCACAGGTGAAATCAAAAGCCCATCTACACCCCTTTGCATCAAGGTTTCTATACATGATTTTTCGATTTCTGGTTGTTCGCGGCTTTGCATAAAGATGACATCAAGTCCAACTTTCAATGCATGTTGTTGTATCCCCTCGATAATTTGTGAACAGAAGGGATTATTGATGGAAGTGAGGATGACACCAATCGTATTGGATTTTCCTGTTTTCAGATTTTGTGCTAGTAGGTTGGGCTTGTAGTGATGGGCAGCTGCATATTCCAGAACTTTCGCTTTTGTCTTATCTCCAATTTCATGACTGTCATTCAGTGCTTTAGAAACAGTAGAGATAGAAACATTCAACGCCCTTGCTATTTCTTTAATCGTGATGCTTGACATGTTTTGGGGTCTCTGGGTTTTAAGTAAAGTTAACGCAAAATTTGAAATAAAGATACAAAAAAAAGGGGCATCGTTGCGGATGCCCCTTTTAGTATGTGTTTACCTAAGGTCTACGACCTCTAATCCGGGATATTTGGACTTATTGTAGGCAAATGTCCCTGCAGGGAAACTGACGTTGCCTTTTAATGATTTGATGGTGTAGGTGTATCTTGATCCTGATTTGTCAAATATCGTGGCATCATAAATCTGTTTGGTGGATTTATTGATTCTCAATTTGATTTTAAAATAATTCTTTTTTGTATCAATTGGAGAAAGGTCTACAACGCTAAGTGTGGTCTGTCCTACTGTTTCATCTGGAGCACTTACGTATTTAAATCCCGATTTATAAAATGAAAAGATATTGCTAGGATTGATATTGTCATTGGAATTGTCTGCATCGTTGATTTGGACTTCGCCTTCCTCTTTAAGGATGGTCCAAGTGGTTTTACCATCGCTTATAAGTTGTTGCGCCCTCATCTCAATGAGGTATTTATTGCCATTTTTGTCCAACGATAATGTTCCATTATCGGCATAGCTTGAGCCGTCTGCTTGCTTGGCTGAAAATGAAAATGTAGCCTGGATGGTTTTGTAACCATCGTATTTCTGGGATACTTGATTCAATATCTTTTTTGCAGCAGCTTCTTGCTGAGCAAGTGTGTGACTACTGGTACAGAGCAGGAGTATGCTCATTATCAGTGTCCATAAATTTGTCTTCATCTTTAATTATCCTTTCTTAATGTTTCCAAATACTGTTCCAACGAATATTCATCTGGATAGAGCACCTCGCGCGCTTTACTTCCTTCAAATGGACCCACTATACCAGCGGCTTCCAATTGATCGATAATTCGTCCAGCTCTGTTATAGCCCAACTTTAACTTGCGTTGGATTAAAGATGTGGAGCCTTGTTGATGCATGACGATTAAGCGGGCCGCTTCTTCAAAGAGTTGGTCACGGTCATCCATGTCAAAATCTGCCAATCCGCTACCCTCTCCATTTTCATCAACATACTCTGGTAACAGGAATGCTGAGGGATATCCGCGTTGCCCTCCGATGTAGTCGGAAATCTGATCTACCTCGGGCGTATCTACAAAGGCACACTGAATACGAATCAAGTCACTGCCTGTGGAAAGAAGCATATCTCCTCGCCCAATCAGCTGATCGGCACCTCCAGAATCTAGAATTGTCCTAGAATCTACTTTAGAAAGCACCCTAAACGCTAATCTGGCTGGGAAATTGGCCTTAATCGTACCCGTGATAATATTGACGGATGGTCGCTGTGTTGCAATCACTAAATGTATACCTACCGCGCGAGCCAATTGGGCCAATCTGGCAATGGGTGTTTCGACCTCTTTTCCTGCTGTCATCATCAAATCTGCAAACTCATCTACTATAAGAACTATAAAGGGTAAGAATCGATGACCCTCCTCAGGGTTTAATCTGCGATTGACAAATTTTACATTATATTCTTTCAAATTACGAACTTGTCCGTTTTTTAACAAGTCGTAACGTTGATCCATTTCGATACAGAGTGAGTTTAACGTGTTGATTACCTTTTTAGTATCGGTGATAATCGCATCATCTTCTCCTGGAAGTTTGGCAAGAAAATGACGTTCTATTTTTTTGAATAGGGAGAGCTCTACTTTCTTAGGATCGACTAGTACAAATTTAAGTTCCGCAGGGTGTTTTTTGTACAGCAATGAAGTCAATATAGCATTTATACCGACGGATTTACCCTGACCTGTCGCTCCTGCTACAAGTAAATGGGGCATTTTGGCAAGGTCGGCTATATACACTTCATTCGATATGGTCTTTCCTAATGCTATTGGGAGATCCATATCTGTTTTTTGGAACTTTTCAGTAGCAAGTACTGAACGCATGGATACCATTTCTGGAGAGCTATTGGGGACTTCTATCCCGATTGTTCCTTTTCCTGGCATAGGTGCTATGATACGTATTCCGAGTGCTGCTAAACTCAATGCAATATCATCCTCTAGATTTTTGATTTTTGAAATTCGGACTCCTGGCTTAGGGATAATTTCGTAAAGGGTAACAGTGGGACCAATAGTTGCTTTGATATGCTCAATCTCAATGCTGTAGTTGCGTAGTGTGTCTACAATCTTATTCTTGTTGGCTTCGAGTTCTTGTTGATTGATCGTAATCTTGCCCGTGCCATAATCCTTTAGAAGTTCTAATGGAGGGTGTTGATAACCTGACAAATCTAATTTAGGGTCGTATTCTCCAAATTGTGCGACTAGATCATTGGCTGTAATTGGTTTTTCTTCATTTACTTTTTCAACACTCAACGGCAGATTGTCATTTGTCTTTTGTACGGGAGATTCTTCTTCCTCAAGGGGGGAGTCTATAGTAAATGAGATGTTGGGAATATGATCGACTTCGGCGTCATGGTCTGACGTCAATGCGGCATTGTAATTGGGTTTTATGGCATTCTCTTGCAAGGGAGTTATTTCTGTCGTTTCTTTGAATTGATTGAATTCCACGACCTCGCTTTTTGCATTCAAATCAATAGGATCTAAAACATAGTCTTCGTCTTTAAGGATAGGGGTTCGGGGCTTATGTACTTCTGGAATGCTGTCCCCATCATCTTGCATAGATTCTAGGTCTTCGTCGTAAATCCTTTTCTTGGATTGGAAGCTGAATTTCAAATCTAAGTTGTAGATAAGGATAAGCACAGAAAGATAAGCGAATGCAATGACACCAGCAACTCCAGCAGTTCCTATCTGTGCTTCGAGTAGCTTGTTGGTCCAGAAGCCAAACTTCCCTTCCAACATATGTGGTGTGTTGGACATGAAGGATTGTAGAAACCCTAATGTTACGGATACGAAAATAATTGCTATGGATGAGTATAGCAATGTTCTCCATACAGGAAGGATGTTTTTTCTGTAGAACAGCTTATAGCCAACGACGAACAGGATGAGGATAAAAATGAAAGATGCTATTCCAAACCATTCGTAGATGAATTGGTTAGCAAGTAAGGCTCCAAATTTTCCAAGTTTATTTTGAACGACGGGTAAGTCAACGGAATCGTCATCAATCTCTTGGGCAGTGCTGAATAATGTTGACCAACTGCCATTTGACGTGGATATATAACTTTGGTCCTCTTGCCAAGTAAACAAATAGGAAGCAAAAGAAATGGCAAAGGCAAAGGTCATCAGGAACAAGAAAATGCCCAGAATCTTGACCACTTTTTCTTGTGCTTCGGTTAGATTAATAGGTGTTGACGGCTCTTTGTAACTCTTTGTATTGTAGTTCTTTGAAGTCGTTTTTTGGTTTTTCTTTATTGGATTCCCCCCACTTATATTCTTAAAAGTATTTCCTTTATTTAGCATGAAATCAATGATAATAATCTTATTACAAACTTAATCATTTTATATAGAAAAAATTAGGCCAAAAAACCATTTGTTAGCGAGTTGTAGCGATTCTTTCTTGTTTTTCGTTCTATTATCAAACATCATGATTTTGAATCTATATGTATAAAGTGAATACATTTACCCCTATTTTTGCCGGTCTTCTACTGGTCATTGTTCTGTTATCTGCGTGCAAGTTGGATAAAGATGATTTCGATTACGGAGAGCTTTCGGCTACGAGTGCCGTTAACGCTGTCCCTTCCGAGCAGAAATTGGATATTGGATTGGACCAAAATAAGCTGAATATGTCTAACGAGAGTTTTGGATTTGGCGATTATCTTCCTTATCGGAATGCGTTTCCTGGAAATCGTCTGGTAAGGGTCTTCGATCGGGATAGTTTGTCAAAGGGTGCACTGGTCTCGAAGCAGCTCGCGTTTGCTCCTGGAAAGATATACTCCTTATTTGTCATTGGGGAGCGGAATTTGGATGTGATAAGTTTTGAAGATAGTAATGAAGCACCAATGGCCGGGAAGGCAAGCATACGGTTTATCAATCTAAGTCCGGATGCACCTGCGTTAAATCTTGGTGAAAAAGAGGCGCGCGCGCTTTTGGCCAAAGGCATAGCTTTCAAAGGAACAAGTGCGTATTTCACGATGGAGGCTGGAAAGAAGCATCAGCTTTTCATTGCCTCTACTGCGAATGCGGAGTTTGCGAATTTTGAATTTATACCAGAGGAAGGGGCTATTTATACAATTTGGGCTAAAGGATTAACTAAGGAGGAGAAGGAAGATAGTAAATTTGGATTCGAAGCACAAATTCTGCAGCAACTCAAGTGACTTTTACATACAACTACTATATAACAAAGGGCCTTCATTTATGAAGGCCCTTCTACTGTGTAATAATTTACTATTATTCTACAATAATCAAGTAGTAGTTTTTCTTACCGCGCTGGGCAATGATATAGTTATTGTTAATCAAGTAGTCCGTGTTGATAACTTGTTCGATTGTGGCAACTTTTTCCTTATTTAAGGATACACCACCACCTTCAGTCATTTTACGAGCTTCTCCTTTGGAAGGGAAAATTGCAGATTTGACAGCTAGCATATCTAAAATATTGATGCCTTGAGTAAGTTCCTCACGACTTATAGTATATTGAGGAATACCGTCAAATACATCCAATACAGACTGGTGGTCTAGTTCATTTAAGAATTCGAGTGATCCATTTCCAAAAAGAAACTCAGAAGTCTTTAATGCTGTCTCATAGTCCTTCTCGGAATGCGTACGAATAGTGATATCTTTGGCTAAAGCTTTTTGTACTGTGCGTGTATGAGGCGCAGCATCATGCTCGGCAATGATGCCTTCTATTTCTTCTTTTGATTTTAATGTGAAAATGCGAATCCAATTTTTAGCGTCGTCATCTGTCGCATTTAGCCAGAACTGGTAATATCTGTATGGACTGGTCTTCTTAGGGTCTAACCATACGGCGCCCGATTCTGTTTTGCCAAATTTCTGCCCGTCAGCTTTTTTTATTAATTGTGTGGTGAGTGCAAATGCTGTTCCTTGGTCTTGACGTCTGATGAATTCGGTGCCTGTTACAATATTGCCCCACTGATCCGATCCACCCATCTGAATTTTACAATTATGATGTTTCCATAGATAGTAGAAGTCATACCCTTGAATTAATTGATACGAAAATTCAGTAAACGATAACCCATTTTCACCTTCCAACCTTTTTTTGACTGAATCTTTAGCCATCATGTAGTTGACAGTGATCAATTTGCCAACGTCACGAATGAAATCCAAGAATTTGAAATCTTTAAACCAATCATAATTGTTAACCATTTGGGCATCGAGGGCGCCGTCCCCGAATGTTAGGAATTTGCCGAGTTGACTTTTAAGACTGGCAACATTGTGATTTAAAGTTTTCTCATCTAATAGATTTCTTTCTGCGGATTTGAAAGAAGGATCTCCAATCATACCCGTGGCACCCCCAACCAAAGCTACAGGTTTGTGCCCAGCATTTTGAAAATGAATAAGTGTCATAATCTGTGTCAGGTGACCAACATGTAGGGAATCTCCTGTAGGGTCAAAACCAATGTAACCGGCTACTTTTTCTTTGTTTAATAACTCTTCTGTTCCAGGCATGATATCTTGTAACATGCCTCTCCAACGTAATTCTTCTACAAAGTTCATAATAATGCGGATAAGAAAATTTTATATAAGTTGCAAAGATAAGAAGATTAAGCTGTATCTTACGTCAAGATTTAAGATATTACGCGCTTAGTGTGATTTTAATCCCTTTCAACATGAATTTTCTGTCTCACTTTTACTTCGAACGATATGCTACTACGTCTGAGCGTGTCTTTGGTGGGATCTTGCCTGATTTGCTTAAGAATGCAGATAAAAAGTATGTTTTCCATCCTAATCGTTATGAAGATATCTTGCTTGATCATGTCAAAATGAAACCTATATCTGAGGGCTGGTATCGACATGTCGAGGTAGATCGTCTCTTTCACAATTCGCCATTTTTTTTTGATCATACCCATCGTTTACGGCTCCAGATTCAGGATAGTCTCGAAGGCTTACCTATACGACCTTCTTTTTTGGCGCATGTCTCTCTAGAGCTTATACTGGACCATTTATTGCTCAAACATGAAGCTATCAACCTAGATCGCTTCTATGACGACCTTTCTGCTGTAGATGACGCTACCATCGTTAAATATTTGCAAACCATTGGGTTGGAAGATACATCTGTATTCATGAAGTATTACCATGGTTTTGTGCAGTCGAAGTATACCTATGAATATATCGATATTAGTAAAATATCGTATCCTTTGTTTAATATTGCAAAGCGAATTTGGGACTTCAAACCTCTACCCGAACACCATGAACGCCTAAGGGATAGTCTGACTTCCTATGTAGATCGCGAATTGACAGACTACAAGAGCATTTATATAGAAATCCAGGACAAGCTATCCTTAATGGAGTAATTTTTAGCATATACTTTAATCGTATTTATAGAGGTAAAATACGGATGTAAACACACTGATATGGCAAATAGACTTTTCCGAAAGAAGAGCATTGATCAGATTATTAGCGATTCCCAGCATCATGGATCAGGACTTGCAAAGATTTTAGGCGTTAGAGATTTAGTATCTCTTGGAATAGCAGCTATTGTAGGTGCGGGAATATTCAGTACTATTGGTCTAGCCAGCTACAATGGGGGGCCTGCGGTATCTCTACTTTTTGTTTTTGTAGCATTTGCGTGTGTATTTACCGCATTATCATATGCGCAGTTTGCGAGTACGGTGCCTGTATCTGGGAGCGCATATACGTATGCCTATGTGGCATTTGGTGAATTGTTTGCTTGGATTATTGGATGGGCTTTGGTCTTGGAATATGCGGTCTCGAATATGGTGGTCGCGATATCATGGTCACAATATTTTGTATCGATGTTAGCGGGCTTCGGCCTCCATATACCCCGATGGCTCTCTATGGCTCCTGGATATGCATTTGATGCCCATCAAAAAATGTTGGAAGTAGGTGTTGATAAATTGACGGGTATTGATAAGCTCGCTCTTGAGGCCTATGAGACGGCGCCAAGAATAGGCGATACACCTATCGTATTCGATTTGCCAGCAGGGATTATTACACTTTTGGTAACTGCTCTTGTGTATGTCGGTATCCGAGAATCTAAAAGAGCAAGCAATATCATGGTCATTATTAAAGTAGGGATTATCTTGGCGGTGATTTGTGGGGGAATATTTTTTATTAAGCCCGAAAATTGGACTCCATTTGCGCCAAACGGTATGGGTGGGGTAATGAGTAGTGTGGCTGCGGTCTTTTTTGCTTTTATTGGTTTTGACTCTATATCTACTACGGCCGAAGAGTGTAAGAATCCACAACGGGACCTTCCAAGGGCAATGATTTATTGCCTCCTGATTTGTACGGTATTGTACGTTGCTATTACATTGGTGTTAACAGGTATGGTTAATTATACGGAGTTGAATGTAAAGGATCCGCTAGCCTATGTGTTTCAATATGTTGGATTTGATCATATGGCGGGTGTAATCTCCGTAACTTCTGTTATAGCCATCACCAGTGCTTTGCTTGTATACCAGCTAGCACAGCCTAGGATTTGGATGACCATGAGTCGCGATGGTTTGTTGTGGAAGAAATTTGCTACGGTACATCCGAAATATAAAACACCTTCTTACGCGACTATCGTGACGGGAATTGTGGTGGCTGTGCCTTCCTTGTTTTTCAAAATGGACTTCTTTGTAGACTTGACTAGTGTGGGGACTTTCTTTGCTTTTATTCTTGTCTGTGGGGGTGTACTTTACATGGATCATTCAGGATTGTCTCAAAAATCGAAATTTAGGGTGCCCTATGTAAATGGAAAATATTTGATAGGTATAGGTTTTGTGATTGCACTTGGGCTTTTGTG
Source organism: Sphingobacteriaceae bacterium DW12 (assembly GCA_000783305.1). Lineage (GTDB taxonomy): Bacteria > Bacteroidota > Bacteroidia > Sphingobacteriales > Sphingobacteriaceae > Sphingobacterium. The sequence goes on from JROE01000005.1 coordinate 113,372, forward strand.
GGGGTATGGGCAAGATATTATTAAGGAATGGAGGTCGTTATCTCCTCTTTATATCTTTGAGCATAAATCTTTGATCATCATTTTTTGGATAGTGTGGGTGGTGATGAGTATCTATGCATATAAGTACAACTTCTCATTGTTACCCACGACAGGAATCCTAATCAATTTGTACTTGATGACGGAACTTGGAGCGAGCAATTGGATTATCTTTATCCTATGGCTATTGGCGGGGTTGATTATTTATTTTATGTACGGATATAGGCATTCAAAATTAAATCGGGATGCTCAAGCTTTGAAGGATTAAATAAAGCCTCCGTAATTAACGGAGGCTTTATTTTGAAACTAATTGCCGACTGAGATCGGCTAATTGATTCTTTTGATAATGACTTCGGTGGTGCGTGGTATACTTAGCGGCACGCGTTCTATGGTCACAAAGCTAGCATCTAAGCCAAACCCCTTTTCTTCGGAAAGACTGAATTTTTTCAAGATTTTGTAGATTTCAAAGATAATCCGTTCTTTCCACTTAAGATCATTGGTCTTGGAAAGTACCTTTTCTAGGATGACGAATCTAAAGTCCCCAGGCACATTGTGTTTTTTTAAGGAGTCGTACTTACTAACGATGTCTATTTCTTTTCGTTGAACCATTTCCTCTACAACTTTACGGAAGAGCAAGCTGATGCGTTGTTCTTCCCTAAAGCCTAGCTTAAAGTCTACACGGATTAATTTACCTGGTACCAATTGTTCGACGGTATACTCGCGTGTATGAGGATTGTCCATGACATCTACATGTACCAACCAGTAGACGTCTGCCTTTTTTGGTTTTTTATTGATAATCGAATAGATGATTTTGTACTCAATCTCGTTACGATTATTGGCACTGGTGAGATAGACTAATTGAGAAGCAAATTTCGGGATAGTCGGGTCTTCACTCATCTCGGATATAATGGAGTTGTATTCTTTGATATTGACAAATTTGACGAATCGATTTTTGATGCGTCTAGCACTATACCACGAATACATGACGGTAATCAAGGCCGCAGATAGCAATAAGGTCAGCCATCCCCCATGGGCCATTTTAACGGAGTTTCCTGCTAGAAATCCAAACTCAATAAAGAAATAGAAACCGACAAATAGGAATATCAAGTATTTATTCACTCGTTTCCACCTGAGGAAGTACCCCATCAAAATGGTGGTTGTGATAAATGTCGAATTGATCGCTAATCCATATGCAGCCTCCATATTGCTGGATTCTCTAAATACAGCAATAATTAGCATACAACCTGCCCAGAGAATGAGATTGATTGACGGTACATATAATTGGCCCTTGTGATCACTCGGGTATCGGATGGTGACTTTTGGCCATATATTGAGTCTGACCGCTTCTGATATCAATGTGAAAGCGCCAGAAATCATCGCTTGGCTTGCAATTATTGCAGCTATGGTGGCTATAATGATACCGTAACTAATAAACCATTCAGGCATAATGGCATAAAATGGATTTTTCTCACCTATCTGGCTTCCTGCGTGCTCCAAGAGCCAAGCTCCTTGACCAAAGTAATTCAACAGTAGACAAACTTTAACCAGTATCCAACTGATTCGTATATTGGCTTTTCCACAATGTCCCATGTCGGAATAGAGTGCTTCAGCACCTGTTGTACATAGAAATACACCGCCGATAATGAAGAGAGCGTTGGGCGTGGTCGCGATTAATTTGATCGCATAATAAGGGTTTAGAGCCTTTAATACTTCTGGAGCTTGATCGATGTATGTTAAACCCAATATGCCGATCGTGACGAACCATACAAACATCAATGGACCGAAGACTTTTCCGACGATAGATGTACCAAATCGCTGTATGAGGAACAGGCCAGAAATAATTGCGATGACAATAGGTACTGTCTGTAACGTAGGATTGTGGATGGCCAACCCTTCCACTGCGGATGAGATGGTGATGGCCGGTGTAAGCATTCCATCAGCAAGGAGTGCGGCGGCTCCGATAATAGCCGGGATAATGAGCCATTTGGCCTGCCTGCGAACTAAGGAATATAAAGATAAGATACCACCTTCACCTTTGTTATCCGCATTGAGGGCAATCAATACATATTTAATAGTGGTCTGAAGTGTAATGGTCCATACTACACAGGAGAGACCACCTAATACGAGATTGGGGTCTATTGTTCCTTTGTTGATAATGGCTTTGAATACGTAAAGAGGAGAGGTCCCGATGTCCCCAAAAATAATTCCTAAACTAATTAATAAGCCTCCGAGGCTAAGTTTTTGAACGCCGTTCTTATTTTCTGTGGACATTCTAAATAAATTAAATGACTAAATCTTCGATTTTGCTACAATAATTCAATATTTTGATTAACAAAATTGAATCGCCAAAGTTTGCTTTTTTTTGTGACAACGTCAAGGGGTGTTAAAAATTGTTAAAGACTTTGTAATTAGTAGAGTTTTATCTGCTATTCTGATAAAAAAATCTATTTTTGTATGAGCAGAATTCAAAAAAAGGTTTATATTTGATTAAACCAATTGCTAACAGATTTGTCTTAACATATAGAATGAAGATTTTTACCAAGAAACGTTTGATTACAACCTTTACCAACGCACTCGTGCTGGTGGCAAGCTTGGGCTTTGCTTGGGGATCAAATATGGTAATGGCCAGCGATTCTTCTTTGAAAAAAATGACGTTAAGCAATAAAAGCAACTTTTCCACTTCAAGAGCTGCTAAATATTTTAATAACGACTCTTTTAGTGATTTTGGTATATCAGCAGCGAAAGTTTTTTCAGCGACTGAGTCTGATAAGCTTATTAATAATGTGAAAGTGTTTTATAACCCCATTGCTGAACAGGTGACCGTATCGTTCAAATTAGGTAAACAAAATACTGTATCAATCAAGGTAATGGATGCTTTAGGTAATGAGGTCTTAAGCCTAATGAATGGCTCTTTGGATGCCGGTAACCAAAATCTTGCATTTGATACCAATAAGAAACTGACTTCAGGTTTTTATTTCGTGCGGCTAGTTGCTGGTACGGAAACTGTAGTCAAAAGAATATCCGTTAGATAGTTTTCATTTTTGATATATAATTTTAAAGAGAAAGGTCTTACCACGGTAAGACCTTTTTTTATTTACAATATTTCCGTATTTTCTATCCAACGACCATCTTCCTTGATGATTTCAATCAATTCGTCCAGAGCCTTCGAAGAGCTAACATTTTTCTTAACGACTTCTTTACCTCTGTACAATGTGATTTTATCCGGTCCAGCTCCAACGTAGCCGTAGTCTGCGTCGGCCATTTCTCCGGGACCATTTACAATACAACCCATGATTCCTATTTTTAATCCCTTAAGATGATTCGTTCTACTTCGAATCATATGGGTGGTCTCTTGTAAATCGAACAAGGTTCTTCCACAGCTAGGACAGGAGATGTATTCTGTCTTGGAGATACGTGAGCGTGTGGCTTGCAAGATTCCGAAGGAAACGGAAACAATCTTTTCAATTGGAGTCGCAGGAGAGTCTATCCATACTCCGGATCCTAAGCCATCAATCAACAATGCCCCAAGATCTGTAGCAGCGTATAATTGTATTTTGGAAAGGGGTTCCTCTGGGTTCATGATATCGCCCAATGGACCAGAAAACTCTTCTTTAGCATATGATCTTTTTATGATTACGGGGCAATCTATTCCAATCTCTTGAAGATTTAAAAAAAACTGGCGCTGCTCGGCCATTCCGTGTATATGATCGGTTTGTAAAATGAAAACAATGGTGTGGTCTAGAGGCAACTGTCCGAAGGTATCGGTTTGAAGATCTTCATTCTTGATATTGATTAGATTTAGTACCGAGTCTTTTCGAGCTGCAGATATAAATTCTTCGAGTTCAAATACGGGATGTATATTCGAGGGGTTAGAGATTCCTTGCCAAGTGTGATAATTATAAAGCTGTTTGAGATTGCCTGGCATATTGAATGAGGGAAGCTGGTCGCCTAAGAAAACAAAATCTACAGATTGCTCACCCATGTGATACTTGTCATTCAAGACGTCATATTTGTATCCAACGGATGTCAGGATATTTGGGTCTTTTAGATTACTAGTAGATAGGTCTACGGCTACTCGAGGAACTAGAGATCCTCCAATGAACGTGTTAGTTTCCTTGGAGTGATAAGGTATTACATCATTCTGTAAGCTGTTGAACTGAAAGATGGGGGGAGGGACTTGTTGGTGAAAGGTCTGCGCTCTGTTTCGATATCGATTGACCAAAGCAATCGCCACAGGGGCTTCTTTCTCCGGCTCCTCTGTCAAAGATACTCTTACAGTATCGCCGAGTCCATCTTCAAGGAGCGTGCCGATGCCCACCGCGGATTTGATTCGCCCGTCTTCGCCATCACCCGCCTCTGTGACGCCGAGGTGAAGTGGATAATTCATATTCTCGAGAACCATCTTTTGTACTAATAGCCGATAAGCTTGGACCATAACTTGTGGATTACTCGATTTCATCGAGATGACAAGATTATAGTAGTTGAGATCTTCGCAGATACGGATAAATTCCAATGCAGATTCTACCATCCCTTCGGGAGTGTCTCCGTAATGACTCATAATTCGGTCTGAAAGTGACCCATGATTGGTCCCAATTCGCATAGCTGTACCATATTCCTTACAAATCTTAACCAAGGGAGCGAATTTTTTATAAATACGATCTAGTTCGGCTTGATATTCGCCATCGGAATAAGTTAGCAGATCAAATTTCTTTTTGTCGGCATAGTTGCCTGGGTTTATTCTTACTTTTTCAACAATCCTTGCAGCAACTTCTGCTGCATTGGGTGTGAAGTGAATATCGGCTACCAATGGTACTTGATAGCCTCTGGCCTTCAACTCTTTCTTTATATTTGCTAAATTTTCAGATTCTTTAATGCTCGGGGCAGTAATTCGCACATAGTCACATCCTGCATCCACCATACGTATAGTTTGTTCAACCGATCCTATGGTGTCCATTGTATCGATTGTGGTCATACTTTGTATACGAATGGGATTGTGACCACCCATAGGTATATCGCCAATTTTTACTTCTCTGGTCAACCACCGGCTATATTCTTTTTTTGAATTACAATAGCCTCCTGGCAAAGTCAATAAATTGTTTGTATCCATATCTAGTGCAAAGTTATGGATTATACAATAAAAACATAGTAGATTTAGTATTGCTTGATTTTAATAGATGTAACTCCTCCGTCAATAGCAAAATCAAATTTTTCAGCCGCGTTGGGATAATTTGCTGTCTCGCGAATACCATCGGTTTTATTTAAAAATCCGGCATCCATAGAGATGGTCGACAGGCCTCCGTCAGATACAATGCGACATGCTGCATTTTTGGGGACGAGGATTTCTAAAGAAGAGGCTCCTGCATCTATATTGACCTGTGAGTGACTTACGGGCATGCCGAGTTTTAATTTTACTGAGCTGACACCTGTATCGAAATTTATATGGCGTACCTTGAATGGAGATAGGTCAAAGTTTACTTCGGATGCACCTATATCAAAGTTTAAATCCCATACGACCTCTTTATTGAGCTTGATGAGCGTTTTGTTGTTTTTGCTTTTTCCTTCGTTTTTTTTCTCTCCATTGAGGTTGACGTGTGGTATACCTTGTTTAGAAGTATTGGATGACAATTCCATAAAGTATGAATTGGAAGTGTTCTTTGCTTCAAATAACACAGTGCTGGCAACGTCGGATAGATGCAGGTTGGTGGTACCCATGTCGAAATTGGCCGAAGCATAGGTCAGGGTATCTGGCAAAGGCACCGAGAGACTATGACTATAATTACTATCAGCAATGCTATCATCATCATTGGTGCTAATATGGATATTTGAACCTCTTAAGAATCGGGATAGAAGATCTTGTTTGGGTGTGACAAAACCGACATAGGCTAAAAATCCAAGCAGAATACATGTAAAACCTAGTTTGGCGATATGTCCGAATTCGCTATTAGGCATGAGCATATTAATGCCACCTAGAATAATGAGTAGTGGCCAGTACTTTATAATTTCAACCCAGTTGAACTCCACGATATCTAATACATCTAACAAGAGTACTATTCCTACAAAAAGGAAAATAAGTCCAGAGGTTATTTTTCTATTGTTCATATGTTTAGTGCTTTACTTCCTATTTCAATTAGCTGATTGATTCAAAAGTAAAGTGAAGATGGTGAAAAAAATAGAGTATTTAGGTTATTCGAATCAAAAAATCGGTGAATCTCTTTTTTTTATCGGTAAAGTGCGTAATTTGTAATAGGCATCATGGCATTTGAAGGGATACCTGTTTTTGTAGGATTATGTCTATATTCGTTTAATTAATTTGAGATAAGTAGGGGAATCCCTAAACTAATCCAGCATTATGCTGTTTATATAGAAAGTCAGTCATTCAAGCACATTTATGTTTATTTATCATATTGGGAAGTACATCTTACTATTAAAGGCCGTATTTAAGAAACCAGAAAAGGGGAAAATTTATTGGAAAGAGACTATGCTGGCTATGACCGATATTGGCCTAGGTTCGCTAGGTTTGATAGTTATTATTTCTACTTTTATTGGAGCGGTCATGACGATGCAGATTGCGTTTCAGCTGGTTTCGGATTTGATTCCCAACTCTATTATTGGCCAAATTAATAGGGACTCCAATATATTGGAGTTAGGACCAACGATTTCGGCATTGGTCTTGATGGGGAAGGTCGGGTCTTCCATCTCTTCTCAAATCGGATCTATGCGTGTGACCGAACAGATTGATGCTTTAGAAATTATGGGTATCAATACTCCGGGTTATCTCATTCTTCCTAAGGTAATAGCTGGGGTTACAATGATTCCTGCGTTGGTCATTGTGGCTATTTTTTGTGCAATACTAGGTGGTTTGATTGGAGGGGCGCTATCGGGCGCTGTAAGTGCTGCGGATTATATCCAAGGTATTCAAGGAGGTTTTAATGGATTTACAGTATCTGTAGCGATGGTAAAGGCAGTTGTATTTGGATTTATAATTACGTCCGTCCCTGCATATAAAGGTTTTTATGTAAGGGGTGGGGCTTTAGAAGTTGGAGAAGCGGGCACACAAGCTGTTGTAATTGGGTGTATCACTATTTTGGCAAGCGACTATTTGATTACTGCTATTATGCTGTAAGTTGATAAACTATGATTGAAATTCAGAATATACATAAATCTTTTGGGGATAACGAGGTCTTAAAGGGTATAGATGCCATTTTTGAACCAGGCAGAGTGAGCCTCATCATTGGGGGGTCTGGTTCTGGAAAAAGTACGCTTTTAAAGTGCATAGTAGGACTGCATCACCCTGAACAGGGGCGTGTTTTCTTCGATAAGCAGGAATTTACTAAGATGAATTTTGAAGAGCGTATACCTATCCGTAAAGAAATCGGGATGCTCTTTCAGAATTCGGCACTGTTTGATTCGATGACTGTGGAGCAGAACTTGATGTTTTCATTGGATATGTTTACAGATATGTCCAAAGCGGAAAAGGTGGATCGGGCTAACTTTTGTTTGGAACGGGTTAATCTTGCTGGTACTAATAAGTTGTTCCCTACAGAATTGTCTGGAGGTATGAAAAAACGGGTTGGTATTGCTCGGGCAATTAGTATGGGACCTAAGTATCTATTTTGTGATGAACCAAATTCGGGTCTTGATCCTGCTACTTCGATTTTGATTGATGAGCTGATACAAGACTTGACTCAGGAATATCAATGTACGACAATCGTAGTGACCCACGACATGAATTCGGTAATGGGGATTGGGGAATACATTCTGTATCTATATAAGGGGGAGAAGTTTTGGGAAGGTACGAATCAGGATATTCTGGGGTCGGACGTGAAAGAACTTAATGACTTTGTGTTTGCGAGCCCTTTGATGCAGGCTGCTCGTAAATCCATGAAGCGAGAACAGTAATCTTGATTATATACTTTTGATAGATAACTGTATCTTTGCAGCAAATTTTATATTTTGAATCATACAGAAATACAACTACTGACTCCTACGCATTGGAAAGACTATGAGTTGATCGATTGCGGGGATTTTGAAAAATTGGAACGTTTTGGCAATTTGGTGCTTATACGGCCAGAGCCTCAGGCTGTTTGGCCAAAGACGTTGTCTGAGGGCGAATGGACTAAGCGCCATGATATCCGTTTCAAAGGGAGGTCTGCTACTTCTGGCGAATGGGTAAAAAAGAATGCTAAAACGCCGGATCGTTGGCATGTTGAATACAAGAACACTGATGTAGCGATTAAATTCCGTTTGGGACTGACTTCTTTCAAACATGTGGGTATTTTCCCAGAGCAGGCCGTTAATTGGGACTACATTTCCGAATCTGTTCGTTCCTTTAAGACTGAAACGCCGAAGGTACTAAACCTATTTGCTTACACAGGTGGGGCGTCATTGATTGCAAAAGCTGCTGGTGCAGATACTACGCATGTAGATTCTATTAAACAGGTGGTCACTTGGGCCAACGAAAATCAAGAATTATCAGAAATCGACAATATTAGGTGGGTAGTGGAGGATGCTCTTAAATTTGTCAAACGTGAGCTTAAAAGAGGCAATACTTATAACGGCATCATATTGGACCCGCCCGCATATGGACATGGACCTAAGGGGGAAAAATGGAAATTGGAGGATCATATAACAGAAATGATGAGAGATGTCGTGCAGTTGTTGGATCCTAAAGAACATTTCCTTATCCTAAATACCTATTCGCTGGGGTTCTCTTCAGTAATTGTCGAGAACCTTATCCGGACTGCGTTTCCTAAAGTTGAGAATTTGGAGATAGGGGAGCTATATCTGCAGGCCACAGCAGGTGCCAAATTACCTCTTGGAGTATTTGGTAAGTTTCGAACAATAGCGACACCTTAATCAAAAACGGACTTCATGTGAAGTCCGTTTTTGATTAAGGGAAAGCGCTTTCGATGGGTGACTATTTCCTATCTGTGATAGCCTGCGCACCGATAGAAGCCAGGAATTACTTAGCTGAACTTTATCTTTTCCAACTGTAGTTCTATCTGTTGGAGTTCGTTGGGAATAGCTTGGATGATGTGGGCTGGAAAGTTATTCAACGTTTCTTTTAATTCTTTGTAGTAGCTGATTCCTTCCTGTAATTGTCTCTTGAATTTATCCAAATAACGGATTTTTTTGTCGTCTACTGTAGACATATTGATTTCTACATATTTTTGGATGTGGGTGACATATAGTTTCAATTCGCTAATGAGGAAAAATGGACGTGATTGATCTTTTAATAGATTATCACGTCCATATATATGATTAACCATCTGATCCAGCGAAAATATTCCTTTGAACCAACTGGTATTGGGACCCGGGCATATGGATACGGAATCACTCTCTCTTGGCTTTAAAATGCCATACTTGATATAAGCAGGAGCCGCTAGGCCATCACATAAGCAAGTCTTAACGGTGATATTTTCATATTCCTTTTCATACTCCACTCGATGCAATTGTTTCTCTTGCAATTCTTTAATTTTAAGATGTTGATACTCTCGAGAGGCGGTACATATGGGTTGTTCTGTGTATTCTGTATTAGAGATTAGATATTTCTTTTTGCATGGACTACCTGGTCGACCGCTTTGGATGCGTTGTATCCGTTGTTTCTCGGCGGAACTTAATCTGAAATTATTGAAGGGTACACCTAGCGGAGAGGAATCACTGATATAGAAGTCATCGGCTGAAGCGATAGATAGTGCAGTTAAGGTCTGATCATCTACTGTAGTGGCTTCTGGAACTAATAAGAAGGGGGATCCCCAGCCTACTGCATCGAAATCGTAGTGTTCCAGCAAAAAACGATGTTCGTCTGCTGTACCGACACCTCCTTGTACAGTATATTTTATAGGAGGTGAATGCTGTAGGTCTTTGCTCTTTAAGGACCAATACTGCTGATAGAGGTGAAAGAGTTCAGCTTGGAGCTCTTTTTTCTTGTTCTTAAACTCTTCCAATATAGGACCTAATAGAAAGCCATCGGTTGCGAAAGCATGTCCTCCACAGTTGAGGCCAGATTCAATTCTGAATTCGGAAACCCACACTCCCTTTTTAGCCAAAAATTTAGCCTGAATAGAAGCTGATCTATAGTCACTTACTTTGAGGGTCACTTTTTTGTTGAATGTACCACCTTCTTCGGGCCAAAATTGTTCAAGTTCTGAAATATAGGTATATAGTCTTGGGTTCATACCTGCTGAAAGGACAACGGAGGACTGTAATTCGGAGTTGGCAAACCCTCTAAGGGCAGCTAGGGCGTCTGACAGTTTTTCATCCATAGGATGTCCGATGGCTGCTACATTCATTTTGTCCACTTTAGACATGATGTTGACATCGATGTCTCCAGCTTGTATATGTTTGCTGATTTGCACTGCTAGTTGGCTTCTTTTTTGAGGGTCAACTTCGGTGATAAACTCATTGTAATCCATTTTGATAGGAGTACCTTCCGGTAGGAGATTGAAGTAACGGGTACTTTCCTGGCTAGTTTCGAGCACCTGCTGTCGGATATGTTCTATTTGTTCTTGGACTAGGACTTTTACTAGATTGAGATAAGAAGTTATCCGCATAGCCCTAAAGTCGTACTCTTTTTTTGTGATGGGCTTGCAGTCGAGCTGATGACGTTGGCTATAGTAGATCCTAATACGTTCGATGAGTTCATCATCTACGATAGAGATTACGGATGAAATACCATACTTAGCAACTTTAAGCGGCGAATCTATGGAGAATGCAAGCCCCAATACCGGGATGTGAAATGAGTGCAACATATGACGTAGTTATATGTTACGAAATAGCTAATAATTCTCCGAAAAAAAAATGTGGAGAAGCGCTATTAAATAATGATGTTAATCACATTTTAGATTTTTCTATTCAAAGACTATGGTCTTATTGCCATCTAACATGACGCGATCTTCGAGCAAAAGGCGTATGGCTCTAGCTAATACAGCCTTTTCAATCTCTTTGCCAGCTGTCATCATATCTTGTACGGTGTACGTGTGATTCACTCTTCGGGTATCTTGTACAATGATAGGGCCTTCGTCCAAATCGTCTGTCACATAGTGAGCGGTAGCGCCAATGATTTTTACTCCTCTGGTGTATGCTTGTCTGTAGGGATTGGCGCCTATAAATGCCGGAAGGAATGAGTGGTGGATATTGATGATGCGATTCCTGAACTTTCGTACAAAATCTGGTGATAGTATCCGCATGAACTTAGCTAAGATAAGATAGTCAAAAGGGTATATGGATATTTGGTTAGCAATTTTACTTTCAAACTCCTCTTTACTAATGTTTTCATGTGAAACATAGTGGAAGGGAATATTGAATTTTTTCGTGAATTCCTCTAATTCACTGTAGTTGCCAATGACTGCTTGTATATCTGTGTTCCACGTTTCAAAGTGATGGCGTATAAGGATATCCGCTAAGCAATGATGTTCTTTGGTTACGAGTATGATGATTTTCTTTCGTTCGGAAGGGTTTATTGTAATCTGCGCGTTTGGTGGGAGATTGTCCTTTAAAGACTCCTGCAAGTGTGATGGTTGGTCAATGCTACCGTTACAAACTAATCTGACGAAAAATTTGTTGGATTCCTCATCTACAAATTCACGCATGGTCACAATATTCAAACGATATTGTGCTACTGTATTGGATATTTTAGCAACTAATCCAACGTCGTCTTGACATTGGATTAGTATGAGTATTTGAGTGTTCAAGGGTTTAGGTTGTGTGGTTCTTTATTTATACTGCTTCTTTGGTCAATTCAGCTTCGATATCTACTTCTACACGAAGATTGTTGACAATGTGTTTCTGTCTGTCTGGTGTATTCTTACCCATGTAATATTCCAATAGATGCTGGATTTTTTGATCCTTGGATAAGATGACAGGGTCTAACCGGATATCCTTTCCAATAAACAATCCAAATTCGGAAGGGGAAATCTCTCCCAACCCTTTGAAACGTGTGATTTCGGGTTTGGCTCCTAGTTTTGCAATGGCGCGCTGTCTCTCCTCGTCTGAGTAGCAGTAAATCGTTTCTTTCTTGTTTCTGACCCTAAATAGAGGGGTTTGCAAGATTGCAACATGACCTGCTTTTACAAGGTCTGGGAAAAATTGAAGGAAAAACGTTAGTAGCAACAGACGGATGTGCATGCCGTCGACATCAGCATCTGTAGCGATAACGATATTGTTGTAACGTAGACCGTCTAATCCATCTTCAATGTTCAAGGCATGTTGTAGCAGGTTGAACTCTTCATTTTCGTAGACTATCTTTTTGGACATGCCATATGAGTTTAACGGTTTTCCCTTTAAGCTGAATACCGCCTGTGTCTGCACATCACGAGATTTGGTGATGGAACCACTTGCTGAATCTCCTTCGGTGATGAAGAGAGTCGTTTCTTGATTCCGTTCGTTCTTGTCTGAAAAGTGAACTTTGCAATCCCGTAGCTTGCGGTTATGTACCGAAGCCTTTTTTGCACGTTCATTTGCCAATTTTTTGATTCCAGCAATATCCTTACGCTCTCTCTCGGATTGCATGATGCGCTTTAATAGGGCATCAGCTGTTTCGGAATTGCGGTGCAGGTAATCATCCAAGGCTTTTTTAACAAAGTCGTTGATAAACGTACGCACAGTGGGGCCATCGGGACCAACGCTTTGAGAACCTAATTTGGTTTTGGTTTGCGACTCAAATACGGGCTCTTGTACTTTAATGGCAATCGCTCCAATAATGGACGCGCGTACATCTGCTGCATCAAAGTCTTTTTTATAATATTCGCGGATGGTCTTTACTACTGCTTCCCTAAAGGCTGCTTGGTGTGTACCCCCTTGCGTGGTGTGTTGTCCATTGACGAATGAGTAATACTCTTCTCCATATTGCTGCCCATGGGTCAAGGCGATTTCAATATCTTCTCCTTTGAGATGAATGATGGGATAACGCATGGACTCTGTCTCGATATTTCGTTCTAACAGGTCTTTAAGTCCATTTTCAGAAATAAACTTTTGTCCATTGAAGTTGATAACTAGCCCAGAGTTGAGGAAGACATAATTCCAGATCATATTTTCGACAAACTCCATTCGATACTTGTAGTTCCTAAAGATGCTCTCGTCTGGATAAAATGCTACAGCAGTGCCATTGCGTTGAGTGGTTTCTTTTTTCTCATCCGCCATGAGCTCACCCTTGCTGAATTGTGCTATTCGGGTCTCTCCTTGGCGATAGGACTGTACTGTGAATTGTGAAGATAGTGCATTTACCGCTTTCGTACCCACACCGTTCAAACCTACTGATTTTTGGAAAGCCTTACTATCGTATTTACCACCTGTATTTATTTTGGATACTACATCGACTACTGAGCCAATAGGAATTCCACGGCCATAGTCACGTACGGCAACTTTGTTCTCATTGACGGTAATGTCTATAGTCTTTCCAGCGCCCATTACAAACTCATCGATTGAGTTGTCGACTACTTCTTTTAAAAGTACGTAGATTCCATCATCATATGCTGAGCCGTCTCCCAGCTTACCAATGTACATCCCCGGACGTAAGCGGATATGCTCTTTCCAGTCCAGTGATCGTATGCTGTCTTCGTTATATGTCGTCATAAAGGTGTGAAAATGTTGAAAGCAAACTTAGATAAACTTGTTTTTTTTCACAAGTATTCCTTCTTTTATATTTTGAGGTATTCGTCTATCCGCTTGGGCAACAAGATATAGAATTAAATCGACTTGTAGCTCATAATACGTTTGAAAGGCTGCTCCAAGTGAATGGAAGCAGCCCTCAGGGATTATATTAAAGGAAAATAGTTAAAAGGTATATTCTAGTGAGGCTTTTAAACTGTCTGCGGTAGATTTGAAAGTTTCAGTTTTTACAATTTGATTGTCGACTTTGATATCTAATTTAACCTCTCCGTTTCCAGAGGCTTTGAAAGCTAGTTTTGCTTTTTCGCCCGGTTTGGCTACCATTCTTTTGAATGCCGTATTGAAAGGTACTTGTCCAGCGACATTCGTAGAATCTTTTCCAAGACTATCGGTAAAGCTTAGCTCCCCATGTTTGATCTCTTTGGTTTTTGAAGATATGCTGTACTCAATCTTAACTTTCTTTGGATATTGGGATACATCTTTGTCATCATCACATGAGTAAAGTAGTGTTGTACTAAACAATAATGTAGCAGCAGCTAAAATACTTGATTTGAATTTCATCTTGTTCATTTCAGTTATGTTAAATATTAAATGTAATAGATGATTGCCGGCAAATCATGATTCGTTTTATAAGACGGGCCGTATATAGAATATGCTACAGTAGGAATGTGTTTTGATTTTTAGAAAGTGGCTTCCGGAGGCCTATCGGTGACTTTTTTGGTTCCCTTTAGTCAGTATTTTTTCTATCTTTTAGGTGTTTTGTTAATTTTATTTTACTGATAATCAGTTAGTTTCATTTGTTTTTAAAATATTTTTGGCTGAAATTCTTTTTTCATAAATATTCTATTCTATATTTGTAGAATGAATTCTAATGATATAGAAAAGAATCTTTCTAAGAAGGAAGAAGAATTGATGGATTATATCTGGCAAGCGGGTAAACCGTTTTTAAAAGATATCATCGAATGCTATCCTGATCCGAAGCCTGCTACGACGACCATTGCAACGCTTTTGAAACGTCTGCATGAGAAGGGTGTCGTTGATTATGAGACATTTGGCAATTCGAGAAGATATTTTCCGTTGATAAAGAAAGAAGCTTACTTTTCTAACCAAATGAGTGGAATGATTAAGCAATTCTTTAATGATTCGACCCTGCAATTTGCTTCGTTTTTCACGTCATCAGCAAATTTGAGCGATAAAGAACTGGAGGGTTTGAAAAAAATAGTAGATCAAGAACTTAAAAAGAGAAACGATGATTGAGTTTGTTTTTAAATTCGTTGCAGGTTCGACAATCTTTATTGTCTTGTATTTTGCCCTGCTTCAGTATGTGAAGTCATTCCGTATTAACAGATGGTATTTGTTATCGTCTCTACTGCTGGCTTTGCTTATCCCATTTTTCGTCTTTGAAGTGGAAGCCCCTGTCGAAAAATACGTAGAGTTGCCGACTTATGAACACGTGCAAACATTAAGTGAGGAACCCATTGCTTTAGCGGCGAGTAGTTCTGCATCCTCGTCAAGTACTATGGCCGGGGCAGCTCTTGTAGAGCCGTCAGAAAACAATAGTTGGGGGGGATATCTGTTTGTTGGTGTTATACTGCTGTATTTTGTAGGAGCGATCGCTATGGCCATTCGTTTTAATCGAAACCTCCGAAAACTGTATCTCAAAATAGTACATGCGGAGACCGTGAGAAGAGATGATGTGACCATCATTCTTATAAATGACCAGGTCTCGCCGTTCAGTTTTTTTAAGTATCTCTTTGTTAATAGAGAGGAGTATTTTGATGGCTTAGCACAAGATATTGTCGATCATGAAAGGGCTCATATCGAGCAAAACCATACGTGGGATATTATATTCATTGAGATTTTGCTGATTGTATTCTGGTTCAACCCTGCATTGTATTTTTATAAAAGAGCTATACAGACCAATCATGAATTTTTGGCGGATGAAGCAGTTGTCTCCACTCGCAATCATTTTGACTACCTCGCATTGCTGTTGCAATCTGTCTCGCAAAGACAGGTGGTGACGTTGGTCAGCCCATTTAACCATTCTTTGATAAAAAAGAGATTACTTATGATTACTAAGAAAAGATCAGCACTCCAAACGAATGCTTTCCAACTACTCGCTATCATGGTTTTGATCGGAACCATTGCGCTGTTCAGCAAAAGGACATATGCTCAGGCTGAAAAAGATACGTTAAGGAATACGAATTTATCCTCTGTCACCAATTCATTGATAGGTCTGGATACATTAGGTCCTGACTCGACATTGTGTGCAGATTCATTGATTCCTCATCCTCCAACTGCCCCCACCTCGCCAACAGCTTTAGAGAATGACTCTCTGCCTTTGGATATGGTCGTGGCGATGGATTCCCTGAAATTGGATATGGATTTATCTTTTCTTTCTTCCCCCGAATTCATGAAGAGCGTAGTTTCTACTGAAGATATCGGACGCATGGTGAGTGATGTAATGGCATCGACAAATTTTACAGAAGATATTCAAAAGATTGTAGACGGTGCGGTGAAGAGTGGTCAACAAAATCCTGATTCACCTGAGTTTAAGGCCATGATAAAGCGTATCGAGAAAAATGCAAAGGCAATTGAGAAAAAATTTAATTCACCTGAGTTCAAAGCTAATATTGCAAAAATAGAGGCAAATGCAGCGAAGATAGAGGAGCATTATAATTCTCCAGAATTCAAAGCTAAGATTGCGAAGATAGAGGCCGATGCGGCTGAAATCGAAAAGAGATACAACTCGCCAGAGTTTAAAGCTAAGATTGCCAAGATAGAAAGAGAAGCTGAAGAGCGTGGAGAGAGAGCTGCTGAAATTGCCGAAAGAAAGGCCGAACGAGCAGAAAGGGATGCCGAACGGAGAGCCGATCGTGCTGAAAGAGAGGCAGAGCGTGCTGCAGAACGTGCGGAAAGAGCGGCCGAAAGGGCTATGGAAAAGAAAGAAAAATCAAATGATAAGTGGTAGGGACTCGCGCGCAGATTACTAATACTGTTTTATATGTTTATTGTGGCTTTGGCCAACAAAAAAAGAGGGGATTTTTTCCCCTCTTTTGCTTGATTGCTATCTGCCAAAGTCGTCTTGTACACGTACAATGTCATCTTCGTCTGAGGGATTCTCGATGTCTGTGTGTTGCCATATTTCAGCCAATACACCATATTCCTGTAATCCCACCAAGCGGTGGCGTTCTCCTTGTTTCAGTTTGATACTTTCTCCCTCGGTTAGTTTTCTAACCTCTTGCTCTTCATCGGTAGTGCTAGTTACTACGCCAACATTGCCGCGGATTACTCTCCATATTTCGGCACGACGATGATGATACTGCCACGAAAGGCGCTTGTCTGGGGCAACAATTAGGATTTTTGGACTTAGTTTTCCAGATATCTTTAGTCCCTGGACATCTAGTCCTTCAAAATATTCGTCAGCAAACTGCTGAGCCTGATCTTCGTTTATGACGAAAAATCCACCCCAAGGGCGAGTTTGGTCTTGTTTTTCAATTTTAAATCCTTTGTCTAAGAGGATTTTTTCTATTTCATTGAATAATTCTGATTTATCTACGTATTCCATTTCTATTTGATTTACTTATGGCGATGAAGTTAGGCTTTTTTTTAAAATTTACCACTAATATTGTGACTTTCAATTTACGAATTTATCTCTACCTTTGCAAACGTTTTTATTCATTCAGATCAATGGGCGAAGCCAGATTGAAATAGTCTGTACCGAGGTTGTTTGATGGGCGATGGTCCTGAAGGGGCTACAAAGGTCTGAACATTAATATATTAAGTAATACGAATGAAAAGCAGATATTTGGGGTTGGCTCTAATTCCAATCCTGGGCAGTTGTTCTACAAATCAAGATAAGGTCAATACGCAAGTAAAGGTCATAGACAATATCGAATCCCATATTATTCTTCCTACACATCAGCTTTTATGCGAGCGAGTCATAGACCTGCAGGCGGCAGTAGCGAGAATTGAGATTGGAGATGATCTTTCGTTATTACAAGCGCGCGAGGCTTGGTTCGAAGCGCGTGAGCTTTGGGAGCAAGCGGAGGGTTATTACGTCGATGATTTGCATGCCGCGGCTATCCGCAGTCGAATGGACAAACGATTGATGTTTGCGTCAAATGATATGGATTATGGGGCGCAATTAGGTGAACTTCAGTTGATTGAGGGAATTTTATGGGGCTCTGAGGGTATCAAAGTATCGGCTGAAATGACGGATGCAGAGCTTCAAGGATTAATGACGATTACAACCAGTATGGTAGAGCAGAGTAAGCAATTGCTTGCTTTGGCACGGGAAGCCTCGTCAGATGTTTCGACGCTGCGCGCTAGAGGAGATGAGGAGCGTACGATCAGCCGTCAAAAGAGGCTGAAGGGCTATGTTGAGCGGATGATTACGGTTACGGATGAAATCATCGATGAAAAGATAGCTGATAATTATCTTCATCCAGAAAATGCTACTCTTGAAAATCCCTATAGTGACAATATCAAATTTGATATCTTGAATAATCTCATTTCTATCGAAAACTTGTATACGGGCAAGTTGGATTTGCATAAAGGATTGGGGATTTCTACCGTTGTGGGACACCAAGATAGTGAATTGGACGCTAAGGTCCGCAAGTCTATTGAAGAGTCTAAAAAAGCTATTAATGCTCTTCCTGAATCATATACCATGGCGCTCATTCACGATAGGGATGCTGTGTTGGTTGCTAAAGTTAAACTTCAGTTATTGCAAGAGCTGCTTAAGGTGCAACTTTTGCCAATCGTTGCCCAAATCTGATAGCTGTCCTAGTTCAACGATTTTACTTGTGAAAAAAGGCAAGTTTGTCTAAGTTTGCCCATAAGTGTGCGTGTAAGTAAACCATCATTGAATAAATGACAGGTACGCTTTGTTTATACTTCATTTCGATATTTTTTGAGCATTTACTATATTTTTTAATCATGGGAGAACTGTCTTTAGATCAACATAATACAGCCTTTATACAAGCTGTTGCTTTTGTGAATCAAACTAATCAAAATCTTTTTTTGACAGGAAAGGCAGGGACTGGAAAGACAACATTCCTTAAATATATTCACAAGCATTCGTATAAAAAGATGGCCATTACGGCCCCTACAGGAGTTGCAGCCATGAACGCGGGGGGGACGACCCTTCATGCTCTCTTTTGGTTGCCATTTGGAGTTTTCTTGGAAGATTACGAGATGAATTGGAATGATCAAGATCATCATATTTATAATAAAAGTCGCCTGTTTAGCACTATCAAATTGACCAAGCAGCGACGTGCCATCCTACAAGAGTTAGAGCTTCTTGTTATTGACGAGGTATCCATGGTTCGTAGTGATACGCTGGATGCTATCGACATCATCCTGAAATCGGTACGTAGAGACCAAAGACCCTTTGGGGGTGTACAGGTCCTGTTTATCGGCGACCTCTATCAATTGCCTCCTGTTGTTAGGGATAATGAGTGGTCAGTGATGCGAGGCGCCTACTCAAGTCCTTTTTTCTTTGATGCAAAGGTAATGCGGGAGTTTCCACCTGTAATGCTTGAACTGAGCCATATATATAGGCAGAAGGATGATGCTTTTATCAATCTGCTGAATAACATTCGTAATAACGAAGTGTCACAGATGGATTTGGATTATCTTAATTCACACTATAAAGCGGATTTTAAACCCGCTCAGTCCGATTCTTATATTACTTTGGCTTCGCACAATAGACTTGCTGATTCGATTAATCAGGAGCAATTGATTGCGCTGCCAGGTAAGATGTTGAATATCAAAGCGGTCATTAAGGATGACTTTCAGTCGGGATCTTATCCTACGGATGAGACATTGACATTGAAGGAGGGGGCACAAGTTATGTTTATCAAAAACGACACTGGGGATGACCGGAAATATTTCAATGGCAAGATAGGCACTGTAAAGGAGATAAATCTGGATAAGCAACAGATTGTTGTAACATTTCCAGATGGCTCGGATGAAGTTACCGTAAAACGAGAAACGTGGGAAAATATACGATATAACTATGATAAAGGGCAAGATGCCATTAATTCGGAGGTCATGGGGACTTTTTCGCAATATCCGCTACGCTTGGCTTGGGCCATTACAATCCATAAAAGTCAAGGATTGACGTTTGAAAAGGCCATTATTGATGCTGGGACATCTTTTGCAGCGGGACAGGTGTATGTTGCGCTGAGTAGGTTGACAGGGTTGGAAGGACTGGTGCTTAAATCTCCCATTCCATCGCATTCTATCCGTACAGATTTTCAAGTGGTGGACTTTATGCAGCGTATTCTATCCGAAAATGAACTGCCTAAGGTATTGGAGATTTGTCAACGTAATTATTTGGGACAGATTCTGCTCAATAGCTTTAGATGGACACCATTGGTAGAAGAAACAGCCGGGCTGAGCGCATCACTAGCGGATCGGAATATCGATGATAAACCTGGAGCCGAACGTTACTTTTCTACTCTGATATCCAACCTCAAGGTGCAGGAGAAAGTAGCCCATACATTTATTAATCAGCTATATGCACTTTTAAGTGACAAGGAAAGTCTGGATTATACTAAAATATGCGAACGAACCCGCTCAGCAGTTCTGTGGTTTAAACCAAAAATGGAAACGGAACTTTTGCAAGCAACTGCGCAGCATATTGCGGACTGGAAAATAAAGAAACGGACAAAAAAATATGTGGATGAGCTTCAAGCGATTCACTTGGATTATAAACGTAAGCTAGAACAATTGGTTCATTGCTTGACGATTGCCGAGACTTTGATGAATGATGGTGATGTGAGCAATGCGGTCAGCCAAATTCAAAAGTTTGAAAAATCTAAAGATGATAACGTGAAGTCGGTAACCGAAGCTGAAGATCAGAAAGGGGATAATAAAGTAGACACCAAGCAAATATCGCTGGAGATGTTCCAAGATGGTCAATCTATCGAAGAGATAGCCACTAAGCGCGGTATGGTAGCGGGTACTATTTATGGACATTTGATAAATTTTATCGGTGAGGGGGTTGAAGCTACTGAATTAATCGATCAGACCAAACTTGATAAAATTTTGGCGGTAATTAGGGAGCATCCTGATGCCTCTTCTTCTGAATTAAAGACCCTTCTAGGGCCTACAGTAGACTATCCTGATATTCGGATAGGACAAAAAGTTTTGAGTATAGATTAAACAAAAATTATCGCTTATATTTGCACATGATTTTGAGACAGGGGAGAAGTACAACCCCTTTTGACTAACACATAAATTATGGAAAAAAAAGGCAAAAACAATAAGTGGATGATGTTTATTGCGATGCCTTCTCAGATGGGGATTACCATCTATCTTTTCTATCTGTTGGGTACTTGGTTGGATGAGAAATATGTGCTTTCAGGAAGTCTAGCAATGAAGGTCTGTACATTTTTTGGTGTATTTGTATCGCTCTATTATTTTATTAAACAAGCTAATCGAATAAATAAAGATGAGTAAGTCTGTAGGCTATTTTATACTACTGTTGATTATTGGGACCATTCTGTTTGGAAGTCACTATTTTATTTTGAATAATCTGGATTTACAGGGAGCATGGTCAACAGGTTCATATAGTCTTTCGGGTTTATATCTCTTCGAGGGCATTGCTTCGTTGATCATGTTGATCATTATCTTAGTAGCTAATACGGTCATGCCCAAAAATATCGGATTTATTTTTTTGGGTTTGTTGACCTTGAAGATGGCTGCATCCTTTTTGTACGTGAATAAAGGGTTGAACAAGACGCCTGAAAATTTCCTTGAGTATAATTTTTTGGCGGTGTTTTTTGCATTTCTGGTCTATGACGTATTTATAACCTATAAAGTTATAAATCAAGAGAATAAATAGAGGTTTATTAAAATAAAAAAAAGTTTCAATTAATCGCAGAAGATGATAAATAAAATCGTATTTTTGCGCAAAAATTAACAAGAAAACATGCAGAGTCTTAGGAGAGCGCTTCTTATTTTTACCGTAGTATTGTTCGGATGTAAACCGTTCTTGGCGAGTGCTAGTGATGTTACTAGCGAACCAAAATCTCAGTCTGAAGAAATCCGTGAATATATCGCCCATCACTTGGAAGATGATTATTACTTTTCTTTATTCAGCGATAAGAAAGAAGGAAAAGTTTATGGTTTTCCATTGCCAGTCATTTTGATTGACAATGGTCTTAAAGTGTTCTCTTCTGCGAGATTTGATCACGGCAACGCTGTTGTTGAAGAAGGTGGTCAATTCTACAAGCTTTTTCACAATAAAATCTATAAGACCGATGCTTCGGGTATGTTGACAATGGATGAAAAACATCACCCAACGAATGCCAAGCCTTGGGATTTTTCAATAACAAAAAACGTTACGGGGTTATTTTTGGCTGCACTCTTGATGTTCATTATGTTCATTGGACTGGCTAAGACCTACAGAAAAGGATCCAATAATTTGCCAAAGGGATTTTCACGTGTATTAGAGCCATTAGTACTCTACGTTCGCGACGAAATGGCTTTGCCCAATATCGGTCATCGATACAAAGAGTTCATGCCGTATTTGCTTTCTGTGTTTTTCTTGATTTTTATTCTAAACTTGTTGGGACTTACTCCACTAGGGTACAATGTTACGGGTAACATCAGTATCACATTTTGTCTCGCGGTGTTCACCTTTTTAATAACCAATTTCAAAGCTAATAAAAGTTATTGGAAGCATATTTTTTGGATGCCAGGAGTACCTGTGCCATTCAAGTTTATTCTAGCTCCGATAGAGGTTTTAGGATTGTTTACCAAGCCTTTTTCGTTGATGGTTCGTTTGTTTGCAAATATTACTGCCGGACACACGATTGTCATGGGATTGATTGCGGGAATTTACTTGCTTCAAGAGCTCTTAACATTGCCAGGTAGTATTTCGATGTCGATGTTGTTGACATTGTTTTTATTCGTATTGGAGATATTAGTAGCATTTTTACAGGCGTTCATCTTTACCATGCTTTCATCCTTGTTTATCGGGATGGCAGTTGAGGAACACCATGATCATTAATCAGAATTTTTTTAATTATTCAAATCATACATTATGTACAATTTAATTGGAGCCGGTTTAATCGTTATCGGTGCAGGTTTAGGACTAGGTAAAATCGGTGGTTCGGCTATGGAAGCTATTGCTCGTCAACCAGAAGCTGCTAGCAAAATCCAAACTGCAATGATTATCATTGGTGCGTTACTTGAAGGTTTAGCATTCGGTGCTTTACTATTGGGTAAATAGTCACAAAACCTTAAAACATGATTGGTAACGGTTGGTTACCAATCATGTTTTTTATGAATTTTTAAAATAAAAAATATTAAACACACATATATTCTATATCAATGGATAAATTATTAGATCAGTTTTCATACGGCCTGTTTTTTTGGCAGGTCATCATTCTAGTAATCGTCATTTTCTTATTGGGTAAATTTGCTTGGAAGCCTATCGTTGATGCGCTTGAAGAGCGTGAGAATGGTATTTCCAATGCTTTGGCTGCTGCAGAGAAAGCTAAGTTGGAAATGGCTCGTTTGACCAACGAAAATGAGCAGTTGCTAAAAGAGGCTCGTGCAGAGCGTGATTTGATTTTGAAGGAAGCAAAAGAGTTGAAGGACAAGATTGTTGCTGAGGCAAGAGAGCAAGCGCAGACTGAAGGAAAACGTTTGATTGCTCAGGCTAAACATGAGATTGAAAGCCAAAAAACAAAAGCATTGGCAGAGGTGAAAGCTCAGGTGTCAGAATTGTCAATCGAGATTGCCCGTAAGGTATTGAGTAGAGAATTTGAGGACCAAGGTAAGCAACAGTCTTTAGTAGCAGATTTGCTTAAAGATGTTAAGTTAAACTAATCATTGGTCAGTCAAATCTATAATTTATAACTATGTCAGTATATAAAGTAGCATCGAGATACGCAAAGTCTTTATTAGACTTGGCTCAGGAACAGGGTAAGCTGGAAGACGTAAAAGCGAATATTGAACAGTTTGTATCGGTGGTGAAAGAAAATGCAGCCCTTCGTGCAGTATTAGCTAATCCAATCATTACATTTGAAAAGAAATATGCCATTCTTGACCAATTGTTCAAGGATAAGTTTGATGTTTCGGTTTTGGCATTTTTTAAAATTGTGATCTACAAAGGCCGAGGTGAGATTCTTTACAGTACTGCTCAAGAGTTTTTACGTGGTTATAACGTGATTAAAGGTGTCGTAGATGCGACAGTCATTTCTGCTTCATCATTGTCGACTGAAAATTTTGAAACCTTAAAAACACTTATCGCTAAGGAACTCGGTGCAGAGGTCATTTTGACCAATAAAGTGGATGCTTCATTGATTGGTGGATTCGTCGTTAAAGTCGGAGACAAGCAAATCGATACTAGTATTTCGCGCAAATTAGAAGATTTAGAAAGATATTTAGCTGTTCGGGCGGTATAAGCCATCGAACTTGGAAATAAAACAAAAATAAAAAACCCCTTATAAAAATTACAATGATAGAGGTAAGACCAGATGAAGTTTCGGCAATTTTGAGAGAACAATTGTCAGGCTTTAAATCAGAAGCCGAACTCGAAGAAGTGGGTACAGTCCTAACAATAGGTGACGGTATCGCTCGGATCTACGGCTTAACTAAAGTACAGTTGGGAGAGTTAGTAGAGTTTGATAACGGATTGCAAGGTATCGTCATGAACTTGGAAGAGGACAACGTAGGTGTTGTACTTTTGGGTTCTTCTGAAAACGTAAAAGAAGGCGGTACTGTTAAACGTACTGAACGTATCGCATCCATCAAAGTGGGTGAAGGACTGTTGGGTCGTGTTGTTAATACGTTGGGTCAGCCTATCGATGGTAAGGGACCGATTGTAGGAGATACTTACGAAATGCCTATTGAGCGTAAAGCTCCAGGTGTAATTTACCGTCAACCAGTTACAGAGCCTCTACAGACAGGTATCAAAGCTATCGATGCTATGATTCCTATCGGTCGTGGACAGCGTGAGTTGGTTATCGGTGATCGTCAGACAGGTAAGACTGCTGTGTGTATCGATACTATCTTAAACCAAAAAGAATTTTATGACGCAGGTCAACCTGTATTCTGTATTTATGTTGCTGTGGGACAAAAGAACTCTACAATTGCGAACATCGTTCGTACATTGGAGGAAAGAGGAGCGATGGCCTATACAGTGATTGTCAATGCCTCGGCTGCTGAACCTGCACCTTTGCAGTTTTATGCTCCGATGTCAGGTGCTGCAATTGGTGAATTTTTCCGTGACACCGGACGTCCAGCATTGATTGTATACGATGATTTGTCAAAACAGGCGGTAGCTTACCGTGAGGTATCCTTATTGCTTCGTCGTCCCCCTGGTCGTGAAGCATATCCTGGAGACGTGTTTTATCTTCACTCCCGTTTATTAGAGCGTGCTGCTAAAATCAATGCTTCAGATGAAATTGCTCGTAATATGAATGACCTTCCTGAGTCTATTAAGCATTTGGTGAAAGGTGGTGGTTCATTGACAGCGCTTCCAATCATTGAGACACAAGCTGGTGATGTATCTGCCTATATCCCAACCAACGTAATTTCAATCACCGATGGTCAGATTTTCTTAGAGTCTAACTTGTTTAACGCGGGTATTCGTCCAGCAATCAACGTGGGTATCTCTGTATCCCGTGTAGGTGGTAATGCGCAGATTAAACCAATGAAGAAAGTATCTGGTACATTGAAGTTGGATCAGGCTCAGTACCGCGAGTTGGAGGCATTTTCTAAATTTGGTTCGGATTTAGATGCGGCGACTAAGGCTGTATTGGATAAAGGGGTTCGTAACGTTGAAATTTTGAAACAAGGACAGTTCTCTCCTGTATCTGTTGAGAAACAAGTTGCAATCATCTATGCAGGTACTAAAGGCCTTTTCCGTTCGGTACCGGTCGCTAAAGTGCGTCAATTTGAAGAGGATTATCTAACTCAATTGGAGCAACGTCATCCAGAAGTTTTGTCAGCACTTAAAGCTGGTAAATTCTCAGATGAATTGACTGATGTGTTGGAAAAAGTTGCTAAAGAATTAGCTTCACAATATTAATTAGATATGGGTATGGAGTATTGAGTATAGAGCAATATACTCAATACACAGTGCTCAATACTCAAGTCTCAATTTAAATATGGCAAACTTAAAAGAAGTAAGAAATCGTATTGTATCGGTATCCTCCACGCAGCAGATTACCAAAGCGATGAAAATGGTATCTGCGGCTAAATTAAAGCGTGCGACAAATGCAATTATACAGCTACGTCCATATGCCAATAAATTAAGGACGATTTTGGCTGATTTATCGGCAAGTGTTGAAGGGAACGACTCTCCGTTTACTAAAGATCGTGAACCTAATAAGGTGCTATTGGTCGTGGTATCTTCCAATAGGGGGCTTGCTGGCGCTTTCAATGCAAATGTCATCAAGGCAACAAATAACCTAATCTCTACGAAGTATACCGATCAATTGAGAAAAGGTAATGTCAGTATCTTAGCTATCGGTAAAAAAGGGAACGACTTTTATGCTAAACGCAATGCTTATAAGGTTGTGGCCAATCATAGTGAGTTGTTCAGTGAGCTTAATTTTGAAAATACTTCCAAGATTACAGAGTTTATCATGGATCAATTCAAAGAGGGTAACTATGACCGTGTAGAGGTAATATATAACCAATTCCGCAATGCTGCTGTTCAAATATTGACAGCAGAGCAGATTTTGCCCTTACTTCCGGCTGAAGATGCTGTTAATGCTAAAGAAGAACCAAAGGAAATTGATTACATTATTGAGCCATCTAAGGAAAAAATAATAGAGGAATTAATTCCTAAGGCTATCAAAATCCAATTATACAAAGCTGTCTTGGATTCTCACGCTTCTGAGCATGGTGCTCGTATGACAGCTATGGACAAAGCAACTGAGAATGCTGGTGATTTGATTAAATCATTGAAGCTGTCTTATAACCAAGCACGTCAAGCGGCCATTACCACTGAGTTGACCGAGATCGTATCGGGTGCTGCGGCACTGTCAAATGGATAAATAGTATTTTTATAATATAATAAAAGAGGCGGTCACTTTTAAAATTTGATCGCCTCTTTTATTATTATGGTAAGAGTTACCACCTAATAAGTGCTGATCCCCACGTGAAGCCTGCGCCAAAAGCAGCTAGACATATCAGGTCTCCCTCTTTTATCTTGCCTTCTTCCCAAGCCTCACATAACGCGATGGGAACTGATGCTGCCGTGGTATTTCCATATTTTTGGATATTATTGAATACTTGATGATCAGCCAGTCCCAAGGATTTCTGTACAAATTGGGAGATACGGAGATTGGCTTGGTGGGGGATTAACATGTCAATGTCGCTGGTTACCAGACTGTTTTTAGCGAGTGCCTCTTGGATGACTTCCGGAAATTTTACTACAGCCTTTTTGAAAACAGCCTGACCATCCATATAGGCGGAGGTAGAGCCATCTGCAAGCATTTCTTTGGTCATGTACAGTCCTCCAAGCTCTTGTTCTGGCCATTTTGGTGGATTATCCAACCAGATGCCTGCAGAAGCTCCTGGATAGTACATGGCCAGCTTTTCGGCATCTGCTCCGTCGGCGTGGAGATGCGTGCTTAGGATGCCCTTTCCGTGTTCTTGAGTCGGTTGTAGGACCACAGCTCCTGCACCGTCTCCAAATATAACAGATACGGAACGGCTTCGGGTAGCAAAATCCATTGCAAAGGATTGTTTTTCGGAGCCGACGACTAGAATGTTTTTATACATTCCCGTTTTGATAAATTGGTCAGCTACAGAAAGCGCATATACAAATCCTGAGCACTGATTACGAATATCCAATGCTCCGACTTCTTTCATTCCCATCTCTCGTTGCAATAGGACACCACAACCTGGAAAATAGTAATCTGGCGAGAGGGTAGCGAAAATGATAAAATCAATATCTGTAGCAGTGGTGCCTGCACGTTCTATAGCGATTTTCGACGCCTCAATAGCCATAGTAGTAGTAGTCTCTCCCAAGCGGTCAGCATAGCGGCGTTCTTTGATGCCGGTGCGCTCTTGGATCCATTCGTCGCTTGTATCCATGAATCGCGTGAGGTCATCATTGGTATATACATTTTTGGGGACATAATAACCGATCCCAGCTATCCTTGATTGAAACATATCTCTTATCTCGTTAATTTTCAGAACTTCAAAATTACACATTTTTTGAAAATTAATTACTTTTGTGCTATGAGTGTAGAGACAGAACAGGAAACCTATTCATTAGAGGAAATCTTAGCAGCCGTCAAAAGTTCAAATCGGTTGATTCTTTGGAACGATGAGATTAATACATTTGAGCATGTAATCACGTGCTTGATGAAGCATCTGCAGTATACGGAGGGACAGGCCGAACAAATCGCTTGGAAAGTACATACAGCTGGTAAATGTCCGGTGTTGGAAGGGTCATATACAGAAATGGAGATATACCGTAAGATATTGAAATCCGAAGGTTTGACCGTGTCTGTGGAGTGATAGTCAAAACTGTTGAATAGATTGATTTCTTCGTAATAATGCGGTTACGTGTTACTTATTGCAAGTGAAAAGAAGCATTTTTGCTTTTCCATTTGTAAATAATACACTATGTCGTCGAGAATTTTGCTTTACCTTTTATTTGTTTGCCTTCCAGTCTTTTCTTTTGCACAGTCCTCTCAATTAAAATTTCTTGTGGTGGATGAAAAATCCAATGAACCCATTTTGGGGGCAAGTGCTGCTTTGTTAAAGCAATCTTCACAAGCTTATATCAAAGGTCAACAATCGGACATAAATGGACAAATCATCTTTGATGCTGTAGATGCGGGGGTATATACGGTGCGGGTTACCTTCATGGGGTATGAAAATCTGGTGAAAGAAAATATCAACCTTGAAAAAGGTAAGAATTTAAATGTGGGAACATTCAAGATGAAAGAGGACGGCCAGATGCTAGATGAAGTAGTTGTAGAGGGGAAAGCCCCTGCAATGGAGATTGGCATAGACAGGAAGATATTCAATGTAGGACAGAGCTTGGTAAGTGTAGGTGGGACTGCAACCGATCTCTTGGCAAATGTACCTACCCTTCAAGTGGATATGGACGGTTCAGTAAGCCTGCGAGGATCCAGCAGTGTCCGAATATTGATAGATGGAAAGGAGTCAGCAATGGCAGGGAGTGATATTACGAGCTTGCTGCAATCCTTACCCGCCAATGCCATAGATAAGGTGGAGGTCATCACCAATCCTTCTTCGAAATATGATGCCGAGGGACAATCAGGTATTATCAACATTGTACTGAAGAAAAATGTCAGGACTGGTCTAAACGGTATGTTCAATGCCTCTGGAGGATCGTATAACAACTACTCTGCTGGGGCAAACCTAAGTTACAAGGACGAAAAATTCAACTACAGTGGAAGTTACAATTTCAGTCGGCGTAATATGGTTGGTGGCGGAGCGACCAAGAATACGTATTTAAATAATAATAGCCAGATCAACAATGTGGAGGATGCCAATCGAAAGGGCATCAATAACATGTTCAAACTGGGGGTGGAGTATTCTCCTAATGCAAAAACTACAATCGGGATTTCTGGAAACCTAAGTATACGGGACAACGACCGTAATAATGACTTAAAATATTCCTATTTTAACCATCCTCAATTG
Source organism: Sphingobacteriaceae bacterium DW12 (assembly GCA_000783305.1). GTDB lineage: Bacteria > Bacteroidota > Bacteroidia > Sphingobacteriales > Sphingobacteriaceae > Sphingobacterium. The sequence goes on from JROE01000005.1 coordinate 142,673, forward strand.
AATGGGACCAGTCTACGTACCTCTCGGCAAAAGGAAGATGATTTGGGATATGACTTAAACTTGGACTTCAGTCGAAAATTTGCTCGTGAAGGAGAAGAATTGACTGCAAACGTCATGTATGGTCGGGATACAGAAGATGGTACAAACGATTACAACCAGACTTATTCAATGGAATTGCCTATCGAAAGAAGATTTAATAGTACCTCTGAAGATGGAAAGAATACAAATATACAGGTGGATTATGTAAGGCCTTTTTCGGATGCTAGCAAATTGGAACTTGGATACAAAACGACTATCCGAAACTCATTTGATACACAGTTTTCAGATACGTTGGACAATATATCTGGTGGTATGTACCCAGATTATGGTATCAGCAATGATTTCGATTTAAAAAATTCCGTGCATGCTTTGTATGTTAATTATCAAAATAAACTGACGGATAAGCTTTCCTACCAAGTTGGTTTGAGAGGGGAGCAGACTTATCTGACTTCTATTTATTATAAAAAAGACCCAGCTACACCTTCCGACGAGATAGAGACGAAAGCCAAGCAAGACTATTTTAGATTGTATCCAACAGCCTTCTTGACCTACGCTGTTGGCAAGGATGGCGACAAGGTACAGTTGAGTTATTCTAGACGTGTACAACGCCCTCGTGGTTGGCAAGTGAATCCATTTGAAGATGTGTCGGATGATATGAACCGTAGGCAAGGTAATCCTAATTTGTTACCAGAGGACATCCATTCTTTTGAGTTGAGCTATGCCAAATTTTATGAAAAATGGAACTTTATATCCACGGGATACTATCGCCGTATGAAAGATATGATGCAACCTTATATCTACGATGTCAATACATCCACAAGTGTGACAAAAAGCCGATGGGAGAATTTGACAAATTCGAGTGTCGCAGGGTTGGAGCTAATTTCTAAGGTTAATTTTACCAATTGGTTGGATGTAACCCTCAACGGTAATATGTATTACAACAAGATAGATGGTAATGCCGCGTTTGATATTAAGGAGAGTGATGCTTTGAACTGGAATGTCAACATGACTTCCAATGTGAAGATTTTGGCGAATCTTTCGGGGCAAATACGGGCGGACTATAACGCCCCACGTTTGCGGGCACAGGGTAAAACAGAACCGATGACTGGGATAGATGTAGGATTGAAGCAGGATGTCTTGAATAAGAAAGGGAGTATCATGTTCAATGTCCGAGATTTATTGGATACTCGCAAATTTGGAGGATATACTAATACGGCGCAAGTCAATTCTTATTTCGAACATCGTTGGATGAAGCGTATGTTTATGCTTTCATTCTCTTATCGTTTTGGCATGCAGGACCTCGGAAAGAAGAAGCGAGTGGAAAATAGTGTGGAGATGGAAGGTGGTGAACAATTTTAAACAAGATGTTAAAAGGAATTAGCAAAGTCCTAAAATTCGTTTTTTTTTGTTATTTTTCCACTGCAAATAACCCGTCGTGACGGAATAGAGATTGATAAATTAGACTTGCAATTTTTTGGATTTGCATATGAATACAGATTTATCTAAGTTTAGTAAAACACTTAAATCGATTATAAAAATAATACAATGAGATCAAAATTTAATTACCTATTTGCAGGAGTGGCCGCATTGACTTTTTCATTTGGTGTCGGTACATCGCAACAAGTACAGGCACAGACAAAGAAAGAAACAGCCGCTCCAAGCTATAAACTGTCAAATTTTTCAAAAGTTGACATTAAAAAGTTTCCGAAGAATAGTAAAGGCGCTTATGTCATTTTTGATGGAAAATCAACAGAGGGCTGGAGAGGGTATAACAAGGATCATATTCCTGCAAAATGGGGTATTGAGGATGGTACACTTAAATTCACTGCAAAACCCAAAGGCAATGAAAAGGCTGAAGGTGGCGATTTAATCTTCGCACATGATTTCAAAAACTTTGAATTGGAATTCGAGTGGAAGATATCACATGCGGGTAATTCAGGAACTTTTTTCCTTGCCAAAGAAGTAGAAGGACAGCCTATTTATATTTCTAGTCCTGAATATCAGTTGTTGGACAATGACAATCATCCTGATGCCAAGCAAGGTGTGGACGGGAATCGCAAATCTGCATCGTTGTACGATATGATTCCTGCTAAACCACAAAATGGAAAGCCTGCTGGTGAATGGAACCTAGCTAAGATTGTTGTGAATAAGGGCAAAGTGACCCATTACCAAAATGGAGTAAAAGTAGTAGAGTACGATTTGTGGACACCACAATGGATTGCGCTTTTACAATCTAGCAAATTTAGCGAAGCAAAATGGCCGTTGGCGTATGAGCTATTGAGCCAAGTTGGTGGAAAGTCTAAGTCTGGAGTGATTGGTTTCCAGGATCATGGCGATGACGTCTGGTTGAAAAACATTACGGTGAAGGTACTGTAGTGAAAAATAAATATTAAGAAAAAGGAGCCTCAAGCTCCTTTTTTTATTTTGCTAGAAATTTAAAACACCTGCCTGAGCTCTCCCAAATCTGTAATGCTGTGCTTGACGTCAATAGGTATAGCACTCTGGTGGGGATTGAAAAATATCGCGTCTATTCCTACATTTTGGGCACCCCTTACATCTGCATCAATACTATCACCCACCATAATGGATAGCTCTGAAATTCCACCTGTAGCCCTTAGTGCATGCTGGAAAATCATGGGGTCTGGTTTATTGACGCCTACGAGCTCGGAGATGAAAATATGTTCGAAATATTGTTCGAGATTGCTTTTCATCAACTTCACTTCACATGCTTCTTTAAAGCCATTCGAGATTAGATGCAAATTGTATCTTTCTTTTAGATAGGACAGTGTCTCGTGTGCGTTTGGAAATAAATTGGTCTTTTGTGGACACATAACCAAATATTCTTCTTCAAAATCGGAAGGAAATAACAAGGGGTCTACCCCCAACTGTGAAAAGGTGTCGCCGAATCTTGCTTGTCGGAGTGTTGGCTTATCTATTTTGCCGTGATGGTAGAGATTCCACAGACGATGATTATTGGTCGTATAGGTTGAGATAAAAAGATCTGCAGTCTGATGATTGAAGAGCTTATCAAATTGATATTTAAAAAAAAGCTCATGTAAGGTCTCGGCTGCATTCTTGTCAAAATCCCAAATGGTATGATCTAGGTCGAAGAATATATCTTTCTTGTGGTGGAACATAGGGGGTAAAATAGAAATTAAAAATTAGAATGTCAAAAATCCTTTTTATTAGGTTGTAGGATTCGATTGATAATAGGGTTTTATGCGTTTTTTCCTATTAGTGTCAAAATGTTTTAGAATCTTTTTAATACCTGATGGAATGTCTATTTTTGTTTTTTATCGAATGAATTCTGTATGAGGAAGACTCTTTTTCTATTCTATTTTTTGGTGTTTTATGCGGTCTCCCAACTTATCTGGTGGGGCGTTATGTTGGTGAAGTATGAGCCTCAACGTAAATCAATGATTATAGGGGAGGGTATGTTCTTTTTGTTGATTTTCTTATGGGGCGTGTTGAGGTTAAAGAACAATTTCAAACGAGAACATAAGATTCATCAACAGCAGCAGAATTTTTTACTTGCCATCACGCACGAGTTGAAATCTCCCTTAGCTTCGGTTAAGCTATATATCCAAACTATTTTGAAACGAGATCTGGATAAGGAACAGCAGCAGGTTTTTCTTCGGAATTCATTGAAGGATATAGAACGACTGGATGATTTGGTAGAGAATGTATTGCTCACGACAAAGCTTGAGAATAGGAGTTATAACCTGCCTAAGGAACAGTTTGATTTGACGGAAATGGTAGAAAGTATTGTCGATCGCCTACAGAAGAATTCTTGTCAATCACAGATCATTAAACCGGAACTTGATCCCGATTTGAAGTTGGTCGCTGATAAATTTGCAATAACAAATGTTGTTACCAATCTAATTGAAAATGCTATCAAGTATTCCCCCCCGTGCGCGAGTGTATTCGTCAGATTGAAAAAAGAGGGAACAAAATTGATTTTTTCGGTTACTGACCATGGAATAGGTGTACCGGATGAAGAAAAAAAGAATATATTTAATAAATTTTATCGAGTAGGTAATGAGTCCACCCGCAAAACCAAAGGGACAGGATTGGGGTTATACATTGTGAAGACGGTTTTGCAGAAGCATAACGCCACGATAAAAGTAAAAGATAACACTCCTTCTGGGAGTATTTTTGAAGTAACATTTGAAAACTATGCAGGCTAAACAACGTATACTTCTAGTAGAAGATGAAGAACATTTGCTAGAGGCTATCAAATTAAATCTCGAGTTAGAAGGGTACCGCGTGAGTACCGCTACAGATGGTAAAAAAGCACTTAAAGTGTTTAAAGAGGAACGTTTCAATCTCATCATACTAGACGTCATGATTCCGGAGATTGATGGTTTCCAGGTTGCTGAAACCATTCGCTTGCAAAATAGCGAAGTCCCTATTATGTTCCTCACGGCCAAAAATAGTAGCGAAGACCGTATTACCGGACTCAAGAAAGGTGCTGATGACTATTTGGTCAAACCCTTCAACCTAGAAGAGCTTATCCTTCGTGTGGGTAACTTAGTGCGTAGAGGTATGAAAGGGGATGATCTTAAAGAATTGAACTCTTATACCATAGGTGATAAGACCATATACTTCAACTCTTACGAACTCCATCATGCTGATGGTACGGTCACTTCCTTAACAAAAAAGGAGACGATGTTGCTTAAGCTTCTAATAGAGCGCCGTAATGAAGCAGTATCACGTGAACAAATTTTAGAAACTGTCTGGAACTACGACGTATATCCATCTACACGTACCATTGATAATTTCATTCTGACTTTCCGTAAATACTTTGAGCCAGATCAAAAGCATCCTATTTATTTTCATTCCATCCGTGGAGTTGGATATAAGTTTACAGACAATCAGTAAGTAGTAATGACAAAAAAGGCACGATATATAGTCATTGCCGTTGCTGTATGTTTCCTCATTTATGCCATCTATGCTAAGCATTACTACGCGTGCGTATATATACTTGGTGGGATTGGCTATTTGATTTGGAGCCAGTACAGAGAAGGCTCCGTTTTTATAGCGACGCAGGCTTTTCACAAGCAAGACTATGAGAAGACCAAGATGTTATTGTCAGACATTACCAATCCCGACACCCTACGTAAAGGAAGACGAAATTTTTATGAATTCATGATGGGGAATATAGCCCTTAAGGAAGATCGGCTTGACGAGGCTGAATATCATTTTCAATTGGCATCCCGCTTGCCTTGGAAAAGAGAGCATGAGAAGGGAATGGTGCTGATTAATCTTGCAAATATCAATTTAAGAAAAAAGGCTTACGACCGCGTCAAAGCCTATCTGGAGGTTGCAAATGGATTGCAGTTGACGGGTAGACAACGGTCAATTGTTGAGAAAATAGAAAACGAATTATCAAAACATTTATAGTGAACAAAACCTTACAAAACGATTTATTTATCAGGGCTGCATTTGGTCAGCAAACAGAGCGTCCTCCAGTATGGATGATGCGTCAAGCGGGACGATACATGCCGGAGTATTGGGAGATTAAGAATAAGTATTCTTTTTTGGAAATGTGCAAGACTCCTGAAATCGCAGCTGATGTGACCATGTTGCCGGTAGATTTGCTAGATATTGATGCAGCCATCCTATTTTCGGATATCTTGGTGACTCCTGAGGCTATGGGTGGTGATTTGTCCTTTGAACAAGGGATGGGGCCTCGTTTTGCGAATCCAGTGCGTGGATGGGAGGATGCTGAAAAATTGGATGCTGGAAGCGTGCATAAGCTTCAATATGTCGCGGATGCCATCCAAGTAATCCAGGAAAGATTGTCCGGACGCATTCCGTTGATTGGGTTTGCAGGCGCTCCTTTTACTATTTTAAGCTATCTAGTAGAAGGCAAGTCGTCCAAGGATTTTAAATTGACGAAGACTATGCTTAACAATGATCCTAAGTTGGGACATTACATCTTGCAGAAGATTACAGACCTTACGGTGGATTACTTGAATATGCAAATTGAAGCAGGGGTAAATGCTGTACAGTTATTTGATAGTTGGGCAATGGCGCTTTCATGGAATGATTATCTTGAGTTTGGACATGCGTATACCCAGCAGATCGTATCCAGAATAAATAGATCGGGTGTTCCAGTAATCTCTTTTGCACGCGGCAGTTCTGTGTTCTACCCAATTATGAGCGAAGCGAAGCCTGATGTTATTTCCTTGGATTGGAATGCTGATATCCTGAACGTGAAGAAGGACCTTCCTTCTGGGATAGCCGTACAAGGAAATTTTGATCCGATTATACTATATGCAGATAAAGCCGTTATTAAGAAAAAAATCCACGAGCTATTTGAACGTATGAGAGGTCAAGAAGGCTTTTTATTTAACCTCGGTCACGGTATCATGCCCGATATGCCATTTGACAATGTCAAATTTGCAGTAGATGTTATTAGAGAGTTTCGCTATTAAGGAGGAGATTTAGCTTAAAAGTAGAAGGATTAAAGAATAGGGATTGGATAACGTCTTTATTTTTTAGTCCTTTCATCATAGAATGAGCGTTTGGGATTAAAGTGTAAAGAGTGAAAATCATCAATATTCTTTTATCCTATGTCAATTTTCGCGCTGCAGTACATTAATTCCAAAGAAAAATGGTTTATCAATACGCCAAGGCCATCCATATTATCTTTGTCGTCTGTTGGATGGCGGGACTATTCTATATAGTTAGACTCTTTATCTATCATATAGAGGCTAAGACGAAGACTCCCGAAGAATATCAGGTACTACACAAACAGTTTAAGGTCATGGAGTCCAAGCTGTGGTGGGTCATTACTACACCGGCAATGTACCTGACCGTTGTTGCAGGTTTGCTCATGTTGTACCTTTCGCCTTCTTGGCTTAAAATGGGGTGGATGCATGTTAAGCTTCTTTTTGTGGTGGGTTTGGTGATTTATCACTTTATCTGTCAGAAGATTATGAGCCAATTGGCAGTCGAAACGTGTACATGGTCATCGACACAACTTCGGCTCTGGAATGAGTTGGCAACACTATTGTTGTTTGCTATTGTATTTCTAGTAGTGTTGAAGTCTGCACTCAACTGGATATTTGGAGTTGTGGGCCTAGTTGGACTTTCCGTGGTGCTGATGATGGCTGTCAAATTATATAAAAGATATCGCACACGCTGATTTATGTTTTGGAGGCATTACCCACCAAAACATACATATTTAATTTCCATATACTCGTCTAGCCCGTATCTGGACCCCTCACGTCCTACTCCAGATTCCTTTACCCCTCCAAATGGTGCAGCCGCGTTAGATATAAGTCCAATATTGATGCCCACCATTCCCGCTTCTAACTTTTCAGCAACTCGAAAACATCTGTTGACATGCTGACTGTAAAAATAGGAGGCTAGTCCAAATTCAGTATTGTTGGCTAAAGATAAAACCTCTTCTTCAGATTTGAATTTGAAAAGTGCACATACTGGACCGAAGGTTTCTTCTTTTGCAATCAAAGCATCATACGTTACATCAAGCAATACAGTAGGGGCAAAGAATAAGCCGTTTATTACTTGACCGCCAGTCGCGATTTTCGCTCCCTTGGCAAGAGCATCTTCAACGTGTTCTTCAACTTTTTTCAATCCCTTTGCGTTGATGAGTGGCCCAATCTGTACACCTTTTTCTAGACCATTACCCACTTTGAGCTTCTTGACCGCTTGTGTAAGTTTGGATGCAAAATCGTCATAGACATCGTCTTGGACGTAAAATCTGTTGACAGAGACACAAGTTTGTCCAGAGTTTCTGAACTTTGCAGCGATGGCACCTTCCACAGCTGCATCCACGTCAGCATCGTCAAAGACAATAAAAGGGGCATTACCCCCAAGTTCCATCGATAGTTTCTTGATGTTAGAGGCCGATTGTTCCATTAGTGTTCTACCGACAGGTGTCGATCCTGTGAAAGAAAGTTTACGGATTGTCTTATTTGTAGCCAACTCCTGACCAATACCTGCACTATTCTTGCTGGTGATGACATTGAAGACACCATTGGGTATACCTGCATCTTCGGCTAGTTTGGCCAATGCAATGGCGGTGAACGGAGTCTGCGATGCGGGCTTTAATATCACGGTACACCCTGCAGCAAGGGCTGGTGCTACCTTTCGGGTGACCATTGCCAAAGGAAAGTTCCAAGGGGTGATGGCAGCCACCACTCCGATTCCTTGCTTGATGGTCATTAGATGCATTCCCTTTTTTGATGCTGGGATGGTATCTCCATAAGCACGTTTACCTTCTTCTGCAAACCATTCTACGAAAGAGTTACCATAATCGACCTCTACCAGGGATTCTTGTAGAGACTTACCACTTTCTAAAGTCATAATCTCTGCTAAAAGGGGTTTATGCGCTACAATGAGCTCATACCATTTCCGAATGATTGCAGATCGTTCACCATTACTGGTTTCTCTCCACTTCTGGAGGGCAGATTCTGCAGCTTGAATTGCCTTTTTGCAGTCGATTGTCGTGAGGTCAGGCACTGCTGCTATAGGCAGACCCGTTGCAGGGTTGATGACTTCAAATGTATGAGAACTGGATATGAATTTCCCATTGACATATGCTTTGTTGATCAATAGTGAATTTTGCATGAGTAGAAAACATTAAAGTATTTAGATAAAGCGTTTGCGCTCTGCTTCTGTCGGCATACGACAGCTGTCTTGTTTGCCAAACCACTTGTATCTGTATTTTGCTATAAAATCATAACACAGATTTCGTAGAAAGGTTGGAATGATTTTAAAAATGAATAGAAAGCTCCACGGAAATCCTAAGTCTTTAGCGATATATAAAGCAGCATTACTCTTACTGAGGATTTGACCTTCACGGATATAAAGGATGGAATCGACTTGGTGGCCAAGAAGAGATTGATAATGTTGGCCAATATCGGATTGTAAAGATGAAAAATAGAATTTGCGTCGTTTGTCCTTTCTTATGATAAGGTTAACGGTATTGTTGCATAGGTTGCAGACACCATCAAACAAAATAATATTTTTAACTTTTGAGGTTGACATCAATTTGATATGGATTTTTATAAAATTACGGAAAATAATAAGGAGCTATCACCATATGGACGTCAAAAAAAGCCGATTCAAATTACTGGTCGTGTTTTTTTTAGAAGAACTCGCGAATACAAAGCATTTTATCTAAGTTTGAAAATATTGGATTAAATGAAATGCTATGCAGATACTACTTGTGGAAGATGACGTTAGGATTAGTGATTTTGTTGTTAAGGGGTTGGTAGAGAATGGATTTAATGTGCAACTCTGCGCTTCAGCAGAGGAGGCCAGAGAGATTGTCTTTGACACATCTTTTGACGTGATTATACTAGATGTCATGTTACCTGGAGTAGACGGTATACAGCTCACGAAGATGATTCGCTACAAAAGCATACTGACACCGATATTAGTTTTGAGTGCCCTGAATGATACTGAAGATAAAGTCGCAGCCTTGGATAGTGGTGCCGATGATTTCTTAGTAAAGCCCTTTCATTTCAAGGAATTGATATCTCGTATCAATGCGTTGACACGACGTACCAAATATCAAAAACAGGAGATACACCAAAATGATATCTTGGTACAGGAACTGAGGATAGATCTTGACAAACATGCAGTGTACCAGCATGGCGAGAAAATAGAACTTTCGCCCAAAGAGTTGAAACTGTTGATTTATCTTGCTGAGAATAAGAATAGAGTAGTATCCCGGACGATGATATTGAATGCTGTGTGGGGTATTAATTTTGATAATAATACCAATGTGGTGGATGTGTATATATCTTATCTCCGCAATAAAATAGATGAAAGTAAACACCAATATATACAGACTATAAAAGGAACGGGATATATGATGCAAGGATAGTATGAACTTAAGAAAGCGACTCACATTTATAACCTCATTAATCTTTGGTATCATCTTCGGGATAGCCACGGTATTGATTTACTGGACTTTTTATAAATCTAGTGAACGCTCTGTTTATAACGAATTGGAAACCACTTGCTTGGTGTCAGGGATCTATTATTTGGAGAAGGATGAGCAGTCTGATGACAAGCACAACGAGTTTAAAATACAGTTCGAAAATTTGATTGATCGGTCCCGTGTGGCCATATATGACTCTAAAGGGGAAGTAAGGTTTGGAAGTCTAAAAAACGATAGCAATATATCTCCAGATCGACTTATGACGGTCAAGAAAAACAAAAAAGTAAGCTTTCAGTCCAATAATCATTTTTATTACGGGATGTATTACCCGGATAATCAAGGTGATTTTTATGTTTTTGTGAAAGAAAGCAATTCCGATTTTAAAGATCAGATCAATAGACTCCTCGCTATTGTCGCTGTGGTACTACTTGTGGCGTGGGTAAGTATTGTTGTACTCGCCAATGTCTTGAGCAAGATTGCCTATCGTCCAATAAAAAGGGTAGTGGAAGAGGTTAAGCACAAAGAAATTTCAACGATACACCAACCTATTTCTACCATCAATTCCGGAGATGAACTGCAAGAACTGATTGATACCTATAATTCATTGCTTCATCGGCTTTCGGAAACCTTTATCATCCAGAAGAACTTTGTGAGCTATGTATCCCATGAATTTAGGACTCCGCTAGCTGCCATATCGGGTACTTTAGAGGTCTTTTCGCAAAAAATCCGTACTGCTGAGGAATATCAGGAGGCGACCAAGATTGCGTTGGATAATGTTGATAATCTAACGAATATATTGGACAATATGCTTATTCTAACAGAAGCCAAAAGTTCGGCATTGTCTTACCAAAAATTTAGATTGGATGAGGTGGTTTGGGACATTGTCTCCTATGCTCAAGAAAAGTTCAGCGCGCGTATCTCAGTGGATCTGCAAATTCAATATCAAGATGTACTCCATGTGTCTGGCAATGACGTGCTGATACAGCTATCCATCCAAAATTTGGTTGAGAATGCTATTAAATACTCCAACAATAAACCGGTAAGGATTCAAATATTCCAGGATAGAGGGCAGCTGATTATTCGTATTCAAGATAGTGGTATAGGTATCGCTGAGGACGACCTTCCATTAGTCGGTCAGACCTTCTATCGAGGAAAGAATATTGGAGATATCAAGGGTAGTGGCATAGGATTATCACTGGCAAGGGTTATCTTCAAACAACATAATATTGGATTCAACTTGACATCTGATCAGCTAGGGACCATTGTAGAGCTCACTTTTCCAGTGTCCTAATGAAATTCTAATCTATTCTAATCGAATTTTAATCTAACTCAAATTCTTGTGTAATCTACTACGATTAGTTTTGTCTCAAAATTAAATCGTGTGGCATGGCTGGAGAACAATTTATAAGATACTATCCGATCGAATGTGTTCGCAGTCATATCATATACTCGACGCAGATGATGGACATGAGATATTTATTAGTTATAGGTGTATTTATATTGAGCACCTTTCATTCTTTAGCGCAGAACAATTCCAGTAGGGAACTCGCTAGGCATGAAATCGAACAACAATTTTTGTCCGCCAATTTGACACTACTGGCAGGGAAATACCAAATTGAGCAGGCCCGTGCTGCTATTCTCCAAGCCCGATTATGGCCCAATCCTACGTTTTCTATTTCGGAGGTCAATCTTTGGAAAAATAATCCTGCTGAAACCATGCCGCCCTTAGTCGGAAAATGGGGAAAGCATCAGCAAGTTTCAATGGAATTGGAACAGATAATCGAGACGGCTGGTAAACGCAAGAAGCGAATTCAATTAGAGCGATTGAACTTGAAAAGTCAAGAACTGGAATTCGAGGAAACACTCCGCAACCTTAAGTTCGATTTGCGGGAGTCTATTATTGAGTTGCAGGCATTACAGGTGCAGGAGACCTTGTATCAATCTCAATTTGAATTATTCAGCAATCTCTCCGATGCTTTTTATAAGCAATGGAAAGAAGGCAATGTCAGCGAAATGGAGTATGTACGCATTCATTCGGAGATGCTATCTTTTCAGAATGAACTGACGGAAATTCGGAACGACAAGCTTATACGTATACAGAAAATCAAGACCTATATCAACTTGGATGAAGCCCCGTTGATTGTAATTGCAGATACCCTCAACATCGATCGATTTATTACTCCCCAGCTACTTCAGTGGAAGATTGACGCCATGGAGAATAGAGCGGATTTTCGCCTTGCGAGCAATCAGGTAGAGTTGAGTAGACAACAGCTTGCTGTAGAGGAGGCCGAGCGAAAGCCTAATGTACAATTGAATCTTGGATATGATCGAGGTGGAAACATCATGCAAGACTTTGTTGGGATTGGTGCGAGTATAGATCTTCCCATTTTCAATCGAAACCAAGGAAATGTGAAGATAGCTCGATTGGAAATCGAAAAGAGCAATGCCACACTTACACAGCATAAACTGTCGATTGTAAACGAATTGGATGCCTCTGTTTCTAGGCTAGCTCAGTTACAATCCATCATTGAAAAGTTGGGCGGGCAATTTGAAGATCAGTTAGATCGATCTTTAGAAAAGTATACCCGCAACTTCCAAAATCGTAATATCTCTGTCCTTGAGTTTGTAGACTTTGTGTCTTCCTATCTAGATAGTAAAAAGAATTTGATTGACCGTAAAGAACAGTATTTGAAAACCATTGAAGAACTACAGTATGTTATTGGAAAAGATATTTAAGATGAAGAAAATAAGGTATGCTCCACTTTTTACAGCGTGGGGTCTTTCGTTGATGTCTTGTAATCAAGGCGAGGATACGACCAAATTGACTAATAAGTCTCCGGACAAATATTGCTTAAACGTAGATTTTAAGAAAAAAATAGCCCTTGAGAAGCTGTCATTGCAACCTGTGAAAGAACAAATATCGCTTACAGGGAGTATCAATTACAATGAAGATGATGTGGTTAAGTATAGAAGTATGCTGGATGGGACGGCAGAACAGGTAACTTTTGACTTGGGACAATTTGTTAAAAAAGGGCAGGTATTGGCTACGGTACGGAGTATTTCGGTAAATGATATGTCCAATGAGCGGCAAGGGTTGGTTAATCAGATTGCTTTAACCAGGCAAAAGGTCTTGTCCACGCAAAGTATGTTCAACGATGGCTTAGCTTCAGCTAGAGATGTGGATGAGATTAACGTCGAACTTACCAATCTAGATGCGACATTACGGCGTTTAGACGCCAACATGGATTTGTACAATGCCACGGCAGATAAGGGTGTTTTTCAGATAAAGGCTCCAAAAGATGGCTATATCGTGGAAAAGAATATCAATACGGGAGCCAATATCAATAATGAGGAACAGTTGTTTGCGCTGAGTAATCTCAAGCAAGTGTGGGTGATGGTCAATATCTATGCAAACAACCTACAATATGTAAAGAATGGTGCTGCGGTTACGGTCAAAACATTAGCTTATCCAAATGAGGTATTCAGTGGTAAGATACAACAGATTTCTAACGTGTTCGATCAGGAAGAAAGGGTGTTAAAGGCGCGTGTTTTGTTGGACAATAGTGACCTGAGATTGAAACCCGGAATGAGTGCAGATGTCATTATCAACAAAGCCACTTTAATGGATGAAAAGCTCGTAGCTATTCCTAATCATGCTATTATCTTCAATAATAATCAAAAATACGCGGTGGTATACAACGGAGATTGTGACCTGTTAGTGATGCCCATAAAGCCTGTGGCAGAGAATAATGAATATACATTTGTACGAGAGGGGTATAAAGAGGGAGATCAGATCATCACCCGGAATGAATTGATTGTCTTTGAAGAGTTGATGAAATAACATGAAGAAATTTGTCCAAAATATTGTAGCCTTTTCCCTTAGGCATTCCTTGGTCGTGATTTTTGCGACAGTAGCGATGTTGTTTGTTGGAATTTATGCTTATATCCATACCCCGATTGAAGCTTTCCCGGATGTGACCAATACTCGAGCACGGATTATTACACAGTGGCCTGGCCGGAGTGCTGAAGAAATTGAAAAGTTTGTGACATTGCCCATCTCAAAAGAGATGAACACCATCCCAAAAAAATCTCAGGTCAGGTCGATTTCGTTATTTGGATTATCGGTTGTGACAGTGCAATTTGATGATGAAGTGGATGATTTTTATGCACAGCAATATGTTGCCAATAGGATGAATGGGGTTGATTTGCCAGATGGTGCACACAGCGAGATTGAACCACCTTATGGTGCTACGGGCGAAATTTTTAGATACATTATTAAGAGTGATTTACCTATTAAGGAAGTGTCTGCAATCCAAGATTGGACTATAGAGCGTGAATTGGTATCGGTTGCTGGTGTGGCAGACGTGGTCAGTTTTGGCGGTGAGGAGAAAATATATGAAATCAAGATTAACCCTACCGAGCTGGCAAACTACAACTTGTCTCCCTTGGATGTATACGAAGCCGTATCCCGTTCTAATATTAATGTAGGTGGAGATGTTATTCAGCAAGGCAATCAAGCCTATGTGGTGCGTGGTGTAGGGCTGCTTGATAAGATAGAAGATATTGGTAACATCTTGGTCAAAGTCAATGGATCTACTCCTATCTTGATTAAGCATGTGGCCGAGGTCCAGATTTCTGCCAAACCTAGACTCGGGCAAGTTGGATACAATGATGAGGACGATTTAGTCGAAGGGATAGTAGTCATGCTGCGAGGCGAGAATCCGTCTGAGGTCATTGGTCGTTTAAAAGAAAAAATTGAAGATCTCAATACTCGTATTTTACCGAAGAATGTACAACTTATCCCCATTGTGGATCGAACAAAACTGGTGGACAATACGGTGCATACTGTCTCTAAAAACTTAGTAGAGGGCATCTTGTTGGTCTCGTTTATCGTATTCATCTTTTTGTACAATTGGAAGACGACGTTTATCGTAGCGTCGGTCATCCCATTGGCCTTCCTATTTGCGATTATCATGCTACGAATACAAGGGTTGCCTGCTAACCTTATCTCAATGGGCTCTCTCGATTTTGGTTTGCTACTGGAGGGCACGCTCGTCATCGTGGAGACCGTATTTGTGGCGATGGAGCGGGAGTCCCACCGACTAGGTGTAGCCCGCTTTAATAAGATGTCGAAATTAGGAATAATCAAGAAGAGCGCGGGGTCCGTCGCAAGTTATATATTCTTTGCTTTATTGATTCTAATAGTTGCCCTTTTGCCTATCTTCTCCTTTCAAAAAGTAGAAGGCAAAATGTTTTCGCCATTGGCGTTTACTTTAGGATATGCCTTGTTGGGTTCTTTGATTTTGAGCCTCACTTATGTACCTGCGATGTGTAAGTATCTACTTAATAAGAATATCAGTGAGAAGGAGAATGCCATATCTAGATTCTTTGGAAGGCATGTGTTTAGTTTCTTTAAGCTCGCATTTAAGCATAAGAAGTGGACGATTGGCTTATTTCTGTTTATTCTTATCGGGTCCGCTGTACGGTTTCACTTCTATGGTTCGGAATTCCTTCCTAAGCTCAATGAAGGTGCCATCTACATTAGAGCGACACTGCCTAATAGTATCAATCTGGACGAATCTGTAGAGCTGACTAAAGAGATGAAGACAATGCTTAGGGATGATTTTGATGAAATAGATTTCATTATGACCCAGACCGGAAGGCCTAACGATGGGACAGACCCTACTGGATTTTTTAATATCGAATTCAATATTGAATTAAAGCCCCATCAAGAATGGAGGAACAAAATCTCAAAAGATGAATTGATCCAGCAGATGCGGGATAAGCTGCAGCAGTATCCAGGTATCAACTTTGGATTTAGTCAACCTATTCAGGATAATGTAGAGGAATATGTTGCAGGTGTCAAGAGCCCATTGGTGATTAAGATATTTGGTGACAATCTGTATGATTTGGAAAAGAAAGCATTTCAAGTTGCCAATACGATTGAATCTGTCGACGGGATTACCGATGTCAATGTCTTTAAGAATATTGGTCTACCTGAGTTGAGGATACAGCTACACGATTCTAAAATGGCCAAGTATGGTGTATCCACCCAAGACGTACAGTCCGTCATTGAGATGACTATCGGAGGACAGTCTGCGACTACATTCTATGAGAACGAACGCATGTTTGATGTGAGGTTACGTTTTCAGAAGGAATATCGTGATAATCCCGAAAAGATTGGTAATATCTTGATTCCAACAATGAACGATCAACGTGTTCCTCTTCGCGAAATTGCAACGATAGATTACCATACTGGGCCGGCATTTATATATAGAGAGGGTAATTCTCGATATATTGGTATAGGATTCAATATTGAAGGCCGCGACTTGGGAAGTACAATTGTAGAGGCTAAAGTAAAAGTCGAGAAGGAAATATCACTTGCCAAAGAGAATAAATTGGTATGGGCAGGAGAGTTTGAGAGTAAAGAAAGGGCTTCCAAGCAATTGATGATGGTTGTCCCTGTCTCACTGGTACTCATTCTTCTCTTGTTGTATGCTAATTTTGGAAATGGGAAGGATACCTTAATTTCAGCAATCACACTACCTTTTGCTTTTATTGGTGGGTTTATTTCATTATGGGTGACAGGGACTATCTTTGGTATCTCTGCAGGTATCGGATTTATTATTTTGTTTGGAGTCGCGACCATAGATGGTATTGTATTGATAGGTGTGATGAAGGACAATCTAAAGGCGAAAATGAGTCTCCAAGAGTCAATTTATAGCGGCGTGAAGAGCCGGATTAGACCTGTCGTCATGATTGCACTCATGGGGTCAATGGGGTTGCTCCCCGCAGCATTATCGAGTGGAATGGGGTCTGAGATCCAAAAACCCCTCGCCATTATGATTGTCGGCGGTTTGATTATCTGCCTTATCCTGTCTGTGGCTGTGTTGCCGATATTATTCTATTACGCATATCGAAAGGAATATAGTTAACAAAAAGGGACTCATTGAGTCCCTTTTTGTTAACTATAGATTCTTCATGATGGTGTGACCCATACGGTCACGTTTTGTTTTGAGATACTCTTCATTGTATTTGTTGGCTTCGATCTCGATGGGTACATTTTCGATAATCTCCAGGCCATAACCTACCAGTCCAGCTCTCTTAGTTGGATTGTTGGACATCAACCGCATCTTAGTGACACCCAAGCTTCTCAAAATCTGAGCCCCTACACCATAGTCGCGAAGATCGGCTTTGAACCCTAATTGGAGATTGGCATCAACTGTATCTACACCACTTTCTTGCAGTTTGTAGGCGTGTAGTTTGTTGATTAGTCCAATTCCACGACCTTCCTGATTCATATATACTATAACACCTTTTCCTTCCGCTTGAATCATTTGCATCGCTTTGTGTAACTGTGGTCCACAATCACATCTGCATGAGCCAAAGATGTCTCCTGTCATACATGAACTGTGTACGCGTACCAAAATAGGTTCTTCTTCATTCCAGCCACCTTTAAATAGAGCTAGGTGCTGCGCTCCTGTATCCTTCTGTGTGTAGGCTTTCAATTTAAACTCACCAAATTCAGTTGGCATGTTGACAGTGACCTCTTCTTCAATTAGAGAGTCATGTTTTAATCTGTATTCAATAAGATCTTCAATACTGACGATTTTGAGGTCGAAGCGTTTGGCAACTTCAATAAGTTCTGGTAATCTAGCCATCTCACCATCTTCTTTCAATATTTCGACCAATACCCCAGCAGGCTCAAATCCAGCGAGACGAGCTAAGTCGACAGTAGCTTCGGTATGGCCGGTACGACGAAGTACGCCACCATCTTTTGCAATAAGTGGAAATATATGCCCTGGACGTCCTAGTTCCTCTGGACGGATATTGGGATCTATAAGCGCTTTAATAGTTTTTGAACGATCTGAAGCAGAGATTCCCGTAGTACAGCCATAGCCTTGTAGATCTACCGAAACGGTAAAGTTTGTTTCATATACTGCAGTATTTTGGCCCACCATTAGTTCAAGCCCCAATTCATTACAACGTTCTTGGGTCAACGGTGCACATACCAAACCCCTACCGTGCGTAGCCATGAAATTAATGATTTCCGGAGTAGCATTGCGTGCGGCTGTTACAAAGTCACCTTCATTTTCGCGGTCTTCGTCATCTACTACAATAATGACTTTTCCAGCTTGTATGTCAGCGATTGCTTCTTCAATCGTATTGAGTTTAATATCCATTTTATATTAAGAAATAATCAATTTTTTTACAAAGTTAGAGCTGTTATACATATCATTTATAACCCTCTTGTCAAATTATTTAAATCTTTCGATTTAAATCTGTTTTTTATCCTTACTGAATTTGTTTTTAATCGTATTTACAAAGTATTGAACCTTGAGTTTGTACTGTTCAATATCGAATAGCGAAGAATCTGTGGTCGATTTGTACGTTAAGAATATAGCCAATGGTGTCAGTACGATGATGGCCATCCACATGCCGACGACCGGAGAGAGACTTGCATCTTTTGCTGCTTTCTCGGACATTGTTGAGATAATGTGGTAAATTAGAAAGAAGATGATAGACATGACTACAGGTAGGCCTAGGCCTCCTTTTCGAATGATTGCCCCCAAAGGCGCCCCAATGCCAAATAAGAGTAGGCAGGATACGGCAAGTGTAAATTTACGGTGGAACTCTAATCGATATCGAATATCCCTATCCTTAAAAGCTTTATATTCCATTGTCTTATTACCGAGGGTTTCGGAAATATAGCGACTCTGTGTTATTGCAGAACCTATTATTTGTCTTTGTTGACCTACTGGTACTATATCATCTAGGAAGTTTTTGTAGGGCTTGACCTTTTGCGGCTTTACTTTGACGCCTTCTGGGTTGAAGTACTTAGAATAATAGTTGTAATAATTTCGAATATCAGCTTCTGCCATGCGCCCCACACTATCCAGTTGTCGATAATTGGAATCGGTATAGACCTTGAGCTGTTTAAGATTTAACATGGCGTGATGAGATTTGAAAAGATTTTCATCTGTCCGCTTCATCTTGAAATTTTCCATATCAAATTTTTGTTCCGTTTCTTTGAATTGAAAGCGGATAAACTGTCTTCTCGGGTCATATGTCTTTGAATTTTTTCCACGAGACTCCTCGTATCTTACTCCGTCTTTGAGTTTGAGCACCATAAAGCTGTTATCAGGCGAATTCTGGATAAACCCCTCTTGGGCGAGCGTTACATTATTGGCCGAACTTCCAGTACTATGATCATAAATCATCAAGTCTTTCAATATTGTACCGTCTTTACTTTTACTTTTTGCACGAATAGCATACCCAGGGATTGTACTGTTGAAAATTCCTGGTTTAATCAAAAAGTCTGCTTGTTTGTTGCGAACATCATATAAGAGAGACCCCATTTTAAGATTTACAATGGGTAGGATGTAATCCGAGAATAGAAATGAACCAGCACTGAACATGGTCACCAAGATAAACAGAGGTGTCATCGCTTTTCGTAACGAAACCCCAGCAGCTTTAATGGCTACCAATTCATAACTTTCTCCAAGATTACCGAAAGTCATAATGGAGGATAGGAGCATGGATAGCGGGAGGGCCATCTGCATCTGTACGGCAGATTGATAGCCGATGAGTTGCAATATGACATACCATTCAAACCCTTTGCCGATCAAATCATCAATGTATTTGAAGAGAAAAAGCATCAACAGCACAAACATCACAATACAAAATGTGACGATGAAGGGTTTGATGAAAGATTGAAGAATTAATAAGTGAATTTTTTTCATCCGTCAGCTCGCTATACAACCTATCACTATTAATTATTGATACTTTGTAGCATAAATATATTTTATGCTACAAAGATAAAGATTTTTTAGGCTCCAATAACACTTTGAAGATATTCAATCTGGTTGTCCCATATTTTTTTGCGATCCTCAAGATTGTCCTTGTGGGCAAAGTCTGTAATCGATAAGGCAACATCATTCGTGAGCTCATCTTGATTGATTTCCATTTCAAAATAATAGGGTTCATCATCCAGCCATTTAAACTTCACACTTTTGTTTTCTTTGAATGAGACAAGCTTTGCTTTTTGGCTCTCGTTATCCCAGATAAATTCATAGGTGTTGTCACGATGGTGGACCTCATCCGCAAACCACTGTGATAGCGCATTAGCCTCTTCCAAAAAAGGATAAAGTATTCGAGGAGATGAATTTATGATATATTCGCGTTGAAATTTTACTTTTTCTTCCATACAATTATATGCACTAGTTTAGTTGTTTTCTTGAACACTTTTCTTCTAAAAATCGTGCCACGCTAATTCTCCTTGAAAAAATCGACTTACTCCCCCTTACACAAAAGAACTAGGTGACTCCATTTCTGTAAGTATACATATTTATTTTGTTTAAAAAAATAGTATCTAACTTTTCTTGGATAAAAAGCAAAAAACTTTTTTAGCTTATTTTTTTCATTTTGAATGAGTTTGTTTTTTGGGGGTACTGAAGCAATCAGATTTTTTTTCCTTTACACTGCTGAAATAGGAAAAACGTGATGGTTTCATTCTTAGCTAATTGCGAACGAATATCCGTTTTTCATCAAGAAAAGCTGAAAAATATGTGTAAAGGTATTTTGAATATAAGTTGATATTGCTATATTTGCATACTCAAAAACGGCGGGGTAGCTCAGATGGTTAGAGCGCAGGATTCATAACCCTGAGGTCGGCAGTTCGATCCTGCTCCCCGCTACTAAAAAAGCTTCAAGACACCTTGGAGCTTTTGTCGTTAATAGGGTTTTGGCTAGGATTCATATCCGCCAGCTGGCGGACTGCAGTTCGATCCTGCTCCCCGCTACTAAAAAGCTTCAAGACAACTTGGAGCTTTTATCGTTTATAAAGTTTTTGACTAGAATTCATATCCGCCGGCTGGCGGACTGTAGTTCAATCCTGCTCCTAATGGCTACCCCTTCGTTTTATTCCTTCTCTATGGAATGGCTTTAGAATAACCATAGTCATTGGTCATAACCTTTCTTTCGTTTTATTGGCTGCAGCTTTTGTTTCTTCTTCAACGACGACAAGCTCAATAACTACATTTTCCATTATTTTAGAAGGAGTGCCGTCAGCCTTGATTCTCGGAACCTTTTTATAAGCAATAATAATCTGTTCATCTTTAGGTAATCCGTCAGGAAAAAGATTGTCTAGGCTTTTAAAGTCAAATACTTTTTTGATTATCCCGATATGCCGCAAATTATATTTTTCAGGTTGATCTAAAGATTCGCATTTCCCAACAAATGTTTCAACAAAACCTAATTTTGAGCTTAATACTTCTTGAGACCAGCCCTTTTGGTTACGAAATTTCTTTACATTTTGTATTAACTCGTATTCTATTCGGAAGATAGCTTTAGTTTCGAAAATTTTACTCATTTCTTAAAATTTCCTACCATATATTTGGTAGTCTTAAATAATGTTTTTACATTTGTGTATGCCAACAATGTTTGGCTTGCGACTATAATTAAAAGAGTCTTGTTATCGAAAACGGCTAAATTTCAATGACGCAAGACCGTAGGGTAGTCGCTACCCCTTATTTTTGTATCTTTGCAGAGAGGGGTGGCACCCTATTGGATACTTCGTCAAATGGCTCTTAGCCGTGCCTCGATAAAAGTTGAAGATAGGATTGTCACCCCTCGCTTCGTATGCATCAAGGCTCGTTTCCATAAAACCAATTATGATTATGAAAACGACAAGACCAATTAGACATCAGTACAAGCAATCCCATTTAAGGGAAGCCGAATGCTGGTACGCTCAAGCATTATTATTAAAAAACCTGTTCGCTCCACCCGAATAGGGTAATCTCTATACTCGGATGATTACATAGCTGCACCACACTACCAAGATGGGGCAGGTTGCACGCGACCTATTTTCATCGGCACAATGAAGTTGCGTTGTACATTAGTATTCATCCCTACCGACCATACTTCCATAAAAAAGTCATGTCTCTATTTTTTAGAGATCAAGCAATCGGTATTGTCTTTTCTAGCAACTCTAAAGATAGTACGTTTTTTTGAACCCGTCAAGATGGTAGGCATCACTCTAGTTTTTTTGTGAAACAGGGAAAAGTTGGTCGGTAGTTTTTTACTATTTGGTTTTTTAGTGTGATGGGATAACACTTCCCCATGGGTAGCATTAATAAGTCCTTTTTAACCAACAGTCATACGCTATCTGTCCAAGCTTAGTGCCCACTCCTTTTAGCAATAATTTTATGTTTTTCAATCGTATAACTTTTGTGACTAAGATATGGAAAGACATAAGCGCTCTTCTAGTATCAGCTCTTATGTTTTATATGTTTAATTTTTCCGTTCATGAGCTGCCCGATAACCAACGGGCAGCCAATGGGCTATCACAAGTAGAATACTATCTGTCATCTCGCGCTGCAAATTGCCTGCAAATTATTTGTCTTTAAATTATGAAAGAAACGACAAGTCATCTTTCGGATGAAAGCCTCATCCAGTTGCTCAAGCTTAGTAGCGAGGAAGCATTCGGTGAAATATATGAAAGGTACTGGAAAAGACTTTTTACCGCTGCTGCCAATAAGTTGGGCAGTCACGAAGAAGCAGAGGATATTGTCCAGCAGGTATTTATCAGCATTTGGCTTAGGAGAGAAGAACTTGAGATTCATTCTCAACTCCGTTCTTATTTATCCGTTGCTGTTAAGTATCGTGTATTAAAGTATCTAAATGCGCGAGCAAGACATAAGCACTATGGAGATGAAGCCGCCGAGGAGGCCCTTCTACATTTGCCAGATGACTCTACACAACAATGGATGGAGTACTATGAGACCAATGGTCGAATAAACAATTTAGTAGCCATACTGCCTGAAAAATGTCGTTTGGTATTTGAGATGAGTCGTGTCGACGGTTATACACATAAGCAGATAGCTGCTGAGTTGAAGCTTTCCAAAAAGACTGTCGAATGGTATATCGGTAAAGCTATCAAATTTATAAAATCTAGACTGAATGTGTTTTTCTTAACTATGTAGAATATTAGAAGTAGAGATGGATTGTGTGTGTGATCCGATCCTTTGCTTATATCTTAATGGCGTTAAATATAGTTTTGACATACGCTTAAGATGTATAGCTTCGAATTTCCATTCTTTATCCTTCTTAATATTCAAATACTTACCATCTTATCAAAATAAGTTTGGAAAAGGCTATAGTTTAGTGTCAACTTTGAATACAGCTATTATCTTTCATTTTTGCCGTGATACAAATCGGAAAAGATTTGTGACAATTTTGAAGGTTCTTCTTTCCAAGCATTGTACATGTCTTGGCCCATTTCGTCTGGTATCAGATCCAGCTGTCCTTCGGATACACCCGCTAGTATTTTTATTGCGATGCTATCGGGATGTGGCATATCCCAATCGCTTCCTTTGTTCATATCTGTATCAATTGCACCGGGGTTGATTGCATAAACAGCAATTCCTTCTTTGGCCAATTCAATTCTTACTGATTGTGTTGCCGAGAAAAGGGCAGCTTTGGATGCTGCATATCCTGCAATGGACGGTAAGGGGGAATACGCTGCAATAGAAACAATGTTTATAATTTTAGCAGGTATATTTTTTTTCAGAACAGGTACGAATGCACGCATCATCTTTATTGTCCCAAAATAATTTACCTTCATATCTTTGTCCATTCCAATCGGATTACCCTCGAGAATATTTCCAGGATTTAACCCTCCCGCATTATTGATGAGAATTTCAGTGTCGGAGGCAGCGACTGCGCAAAGTGCCACTTGGTCATCATTGGTAATGTCCAATTCCAGTGGTATTACCCTGCTGTCATTGAATTTGGGCATTCCATTTAAGTCTCTACAGGTTGCATATACCTTTTTTGCTCCATTGTTCAGCACGGCCTTTACAAGTGATTGACCTATCCCTCGGTTGGCTCCTGTAATTAGAATTACGCTATTTTTAAAAATCTGCATATCGTTTTGTTTTATATATAAAGCAAAGCTATATTATTAGAGGTCTAGATAAAATCCGAAACTTGCTGTATTACTTTTCTTCACACTAATTTAATAGAACGTTAATCCTCTGTTGTTTTCCGTACGCTAATTTTGTGTGTAGGAATATCAATAGAACTATATGTTTTTCAATGTATTGTCAGACCAAGAGTTAGTCAGAAAAATGAAGTTGGACAATCACCAAGCATTCAAGGATATTTTTATGCGATATTGGGATGTATTACTTGACAGTGCATACAAAAGGATTGGTTCCAAAGAGGAGTCTGAAGAGATTGTGCAGGAGCTTTTTGTTTCACTTTATCAGAAAAGAGAGATACTCGACATTCATACATCCGTGGAGGCCTACCTGAAAGCAGCTCTAAAATCTCGGGTGTTCAATTATTACCGCTCTAAGCACATTCACGGAAAATATATGGAAAGTATTTTGGCCCAAAGGCAGATATTTTCTTCCGAAACGCCCTATCAAAATCTACATCAAAAAGAATTATCCAGACAAATGGAACGTTCAATCGGTCGTATGCCTGCGAAATGTCGAGAAGTATTCCTCTTGAGCAAGATGGAAAGTCTTTCTCACAGAAATATTTCGGAAAAGCTCCAAATATCCATTAGTACTGTAGAAAAGCACATCCGTAAAGCCATGGATATTTTGCGTGCAGACTTTAGGGACTATCAGTTTTCAATTATATTCCTAAGCCTTATCTGCCAATTTTCATAAAAATTTTAAAAAATACATTTTTCCAATAGCGTTTTTTTGCTTGGAGTGTGTCTTATCTATATTAAAGCATAAAAATGGATAAAACACGTTTTATTGAGTTAATTGGAAAAGTGGAACAGGGGTTGGCTTCGAAGGCTGAGCGCCAAGAGTTGGACGACCTATACGATACATTTGAGCAAGAACCGGGATTCACAGACCTATTGACTGTCGAAGAGAAGAAGCAACAAGCCAAAATGCTATTCCAAAAAATCAGTTCTCAGGCAAATCCTGAACATCTACAGCGTCGTAAACCATTTAATCGTATGACATGGAGCTGTGCTATAGCTGCCATTTTTCTACTGACCTTTTGGTGGGGATATATGCTGCTTTTTCAAGGTAATCCTGCACAAGATACTGCTTTTTATAGCGTCAATGACGCGTTACCGGCTAAGGATGAAGCCTACCTCAGACTTGCCGATGGCAGATCGATTGTATTGGATAATAAAGCTTCTAACAAATTAGATGGTCTACCCTTCTACTTAGATTCTGAAGGTGCATTAGTCTATCAGATGAGTCATAAATCTTTTAACGGTGCTATCAATGATTACCATACAATTACAACACCCAAAGGTGGACGATATATGGTGATTTTGCCTGATGGTACCAAAGTATGGCTCAATGCAGGTTCCTCGCTGACCTTTCCTACAGTTTTTGCAACAGAGTCAAGAAGCGTAAAGATGAGCGGGGAAGTGTATTTTGATGTGGCAAAGATGCGTAATAAGCAGAAAAGTATTCCCTTTATCGTCGAGACTCCAAATCAACAGATTGAAGTATTGGGCACCCAGTTTAATGTGACTGCGTATGTTGGGCAGACATTTGAAGCCACCACCCTTATAGAGGGCAGCGTTCGGGTTCAAGACATATCGGAAAGGCAAGGTATCATTCTGGTGCCTGGGCAACAAGCTTTATTTGAAACCGGGAAAATAAATGTCTATAACGTCAGTTTGGAAAAGACGACTGCCTGGAAGAATGGTATGTTCCGCTTTGAAAACGATAATATCCGCACCGTCATGCAACAGCTGGAGAACTGGTATGACGTTGACATCGATTACAGTAACATGCCGACGGTCCATTTTAATGGCGGTATTTCACGTAGTCTACCCTTGTCCAGCGTATTGAATATGTTGGAAGTGACAGGGGGCTTTCGATTCGAAATCAATGCTAGGAACGTCAAGATTATAACCAACCAAAAGATTACTAACCCTTAAAAAGCAGAAAATTTATGACATAGCACCATATGAGAAAGGCAAAAACCGGCAGTGGTGGTACACCGCCGGCGATATCAAGCCTCTGAAAATAATCCAGCAAGAATTAGTTTACAGATTTATTCGCTTAATAGTACAAAAATATGATTTTAAATTGTCCCGGCAATACAAAAGGCCTGGGTTTATACTTCGTTATACACCATTTTTTGGGGAATGGCCCCACTATCCGCGTCATGAAACTAACGTTCCTCTTTATGCTAATAGGGTATATGCAACTGCATGCGGCTGTCTACTCCCAACAGGTCAGTCTTTCCTACAAACAGGCGCAACTTTCTACTGTATTATCCGAAATCAAACGCCAGACGGGTTATGAAAGTCTATATAGCACCGAATTGATGAAAGCCGCATTATTGGTAGATATCCAGGTTGAGGGAGGTAGTCTCCGAAGTGTTCTTGATAGACTATTTATTGAGCAACCTATGAGCTACGAACTTGTGGAAAATAATATCCTTATCAAAGCGAAAGCTAGTACGTCCCATACCACTAGCCAACAGCCGGGGCGCCTCTCCGGTAAAGTGATTGGCGATCGCGGGAGTCCACTTCTCGGCGCTAACATTAAACTAATATCGACTGGCCAAATTGTCCAAAGCAGTGTAGATGGTAGTTATGTTTTTAGCTTACTTCCAGGTATTTATATTCTGGAAGTAAGCTACATCTCTTTCCAAACTAAGCGTATCACACAAGTAGAAGTGAAAGCGGGTAAATTAACCAGTCTCAATATTTTTTTGGTCCAATCTACAAGTATACTTGATCAGGTCGTTGTGACCAGTAGTTATAAAAAAGAGAGCGTAGCCGGACTATATGCTACACAGAAAAATGCAGCTTCCGTGACCGACGGTATCTCTGCCGAGCAGATCGCCCGCACGCCCGACAATGATATGGGACAGGTATTGAAAAGAGTGACAGGATTGACAACGGTAAACAACCGAAGTGTCATTGTAAGGGGAATGTCTGACAGATACAACCAGGCCATGTTGGACGGTGTTGTAATCCCAAGCACCTCACAAAATAGACGTGATTTTTCTTTTGATATCATCCCTACCGAAATGGTTAGCTCCGTGGTGGTCAACAAAACGGCCACACCAGATGTATCGGCCGAATTTTCGGGAGGGCAGATATCGGTAAATACCATCGATATCCCCGAACAGAATTTTACCACAATCCAATTTGGAACCGGTGGCAATTCACGAACTACCGGTAAAGACTTCTATCGTCTGGGGGAGCGTAATACCAGCGAATATTTCGGTTTCTTTGATAAATCCGCCAAACTGCCCGAAGGCACTAAAACCTGGGATTGGAATAATCGGGCGAGCCAACTAGATGCGCCTCCAGGTTATATCCTTACCGACCCCGAACTAAACGGTACGCCACTCAATCCGACAGAATTTGGAGATGCCGTGAAATACAACGATTTGGATGCCATTGCCCAGTCAAAAAGGTTGAACAGTGATGCCATGCGTCTTAACAAATATAAAGCTGCTCCCAATCAAAATATGCGTTTTTCACTCGGTCGGATTTACGACCTTAAGAATGGAAACCGTTTTGGGTTTGTCGCATCGGCAAATTTTAGGAATGAACAAAATATCGTTGCATTTAACAATGTCAGGCGTTCGCCCAACGGAAACTATATAGACAGTATTGGTCTTGGAGACAACGGTGCAGGGACATCCTACCGGTTTAACAGTAACGGTGGACTGGTCGCAAATATGGGGTTACAAGGGCAGCGCTTTAAAGTATCTTTAAAAAACATGTATGCTCGCACCTACAGCGACAACTACAATGAGTCGATTCAAAAACCCCGTGAAGAGTCCATTCCGATACCCACTAAACTAGTCTATCAATTGCCTGAAGCAATGTCTCTGCAACAACATCAATTGATCGGTGAATATCAACTGCCTTGGGAGGTTAAAGCCGAAGGAATGGTTGCCGTCAACAAAATCAAACAACAGATTTTGGATGAACGTAAGCTTTCTTATCGATTGACTGCAGTCATTGCGGACAAGCCATATTTTCAGACACCAGGGCTAATGACACATTCTGCGGCCTCTACAGGTAACAGCTTCAAAGACTGGCGAATGTGGACACATATCAATGAAACTGATTACAATTGGAGTACAGCATTTTCCCGTAAATTTGGAGAAGAGAAAAAAGTATCTACCCTAATCAAGCTTGGTTATCAAGCATGGTCTAAAAAACGTTCGCTGGATGTAAATAAAATGGTTCCTTGGACCAGATCCTGGGCTGAGGGAACCGCGAATCAGAAGGCTCCTGCAATCGACGTACCCTATGACCGATTGTTTGCGACCGAAAATATCGGGAATGGAAATGGTCAGGCATATTATTACGCCGATGCACTGGGGGGGCGCTACTACGATGGAGACATGAGCTCACATGCCCTCTTTCTAATGGCTGATCAGAAACTTTGGAATAAACTTCGCTTAGTGTACGGTGTTCGTGCCGAATACTTTGGCTTAAACTCCAAGCAGGAAGAGCTTTATAGACGATCTTACCAAGACGAACCAGATCCAGATGATGTGCAAAGACATCGTTTTGGGGTGGAGGAAAATAACTGGCGGTTTCTTCCGTCTGTAAACGCTACCTATAGCTTGACCCCTGAGTTCAACATCCGGGGTAGTTATTCCAGAACCGTAATAAGGCCAGATTTTAGAGAAGTAGGGATGTTTGCGATGTACGATTTTGAAATAGATGGATATGTATACGGCGAACATGTTGAGTCTACATTGATCGACAATATGGATCTACGACTGGAATGGTACCCTTCACCTGGAGAAATCATTTCATTAACGGGATATCACAAAAAATTGGACAAGCCCATCGAGTTAATTCATTCTGGCAACGGTTCCAACCAGTATACCTATGCCAATATGGAAAGTGCAAAAAACCTAGGGCTGGAATTGGAAATACGAAAAAATTTCCGTTTCATCTCCGATTGGGATTGGGCGAAAGATTTTTTTATATCGGCCAATGGAACGCTGCTCAAATCAGAGGTTAATGTATTAAGTCATTGGGAATGGATCAATAATCCGGAAACCCAGGTTGCCGAACGTGTCCAGCAGCGCTACCCCAATCAAGACAGACCATTGATCGGTCAGTCGCCCTGGTTATTGAATCTGGGATTGAGTTATTGGGGAGACCGTTTTGGCGCTACTGCGAGCTACAACCACCGTGGTGCTCGAACAAATCTGGCGAATGTTAATCTGGCGAGGGTCGAGTATGAATTGGCCCCTAAACAACTGGATGCCCAATTTTATGCCCGGTTTTTAAAGAAAAAAATGGAGGTCAAACTCAATATTGCCAACATACTGGACGATTGGACACGATATTATGTGAATATCAACGATTATGAACCAGATGACAATAAATTTTATACCCTAAAAAAGGGCAAATCTATTCAATACAATAAAGAAGAGGGCGACAACATCACCTACCGTAAAAGAGAGGGAAGACGTTTCAGCCTGAGTGTGAGCTATAATTTTTAATCATCAATCATTGCAGTTGAAAATCAAAAAATAAACAGATGAAAGCGTCTATAAGAAATACTATAATTATTTGCCTATTATCAATAGGGTTGCATTCCTGCCAGAAAGCAGAATATATAAATTCATTCTCAGAATTTGTCGATGTCTATTTTGATGCGGATAAAACTGCACTACGAGACAATGGGGCTGGTGTCTTTATAGGGCTCAGGTACAATGGATACCCAAGCGATTGGGATGCAACCAATAAGAAAATCAGAGTAGTGCCTGGTGAAGGAAAATTTGAATTCTATGATACCCGCGATGGAAAAGTGGTTGCAGAAAAAGTGATCGACGTAAAGCCGGGTACCAAAGAAACGTTTACATTATTCCAACCTACAATGGATGCTCCCGTCGCTTTTATCGATCCAAAAGAACAGGATGCCGAAACTCCGGCTCCCGCAAGACACATCAAAGTAAAGCTAGCCAATTATGCCCAAAATCTTATTCCGTTTGAACGACTGGATGTCAAAGTATCGATTAGTTATTATGATGCTGATTGGAATGAGGTGGTTAAGGAGATAGGCACCATCAGAGACGTAAAGAATAGTGTGGACAAGGCAGAGTACCACATTTTAGCCGATGGTCTGCCTAATCCATTACCGGAGATTCCTTGCAGCTATGTGTTCGAATTTGTAGATAGCGACACCGGCCAACCCTTGCTCAATCATGGTGGGACAAATTATTCCAATATGGCATTTAGTCCTTCTGGTATCGACCCCTTACCTGTTAAAAATATATTTACCTTGTATATGATATCAAGGGAAACCTGGGGTGAAGCTCCTCCATTTATAAAAAAGGGAGATTCTTTCTATGAAATAGCTACTAACATATTATTTGCTGATTAGATATACATCAATGAATGAAAGCCATCGGCAAGCGCCAACATACAGCGTTCTCTCTACCCTATAACAACTATTAGAGCTTCATGGGCAGGGTGTATTCCCAAGGTGGGTTTGCTGATGGCTTATTACCTCATATCCTTATTTATGGCGTTGTTCAAAATAATTCCTGCAAATCAGATTGATTTGACGGCAGTGAGTGAGGAACACATGACGATAAACTAATGCTACAATCGGTTGGATATTGAATCGATCGATATCTTAACTGTATAAGATGCACGGATCGCGGAATGGTTTTAATGTTGATGTATGAGAGCCACTGCTCGTTTGTTAATCTTTATTTTGTTTCAACCTTTTTGGATAACTTAATATTCATAAGATGGCTCCAACCGCTAGTCATTGAATGGTGTTCCCAGATACCAGTAAATTCGTCTTCCTCCTCATTAAATCCACCTGTAAATCGTAGGTCATCTCCAACGAAGGTCCAAATGTTATCCTTAACTGTCGCTGTCATCAGCCCAGAGTTGCCTTTGTTATTATAGTGTTGCATGGTATAGTGATTATTTAAATAATCGTAACCAATGATTTCATGAGTCTGACTGTTGTCGTTCCCGATTGTTACATCGGCTGTATGAAGTAAAAAGTAACCATCTACAATCCACATATATGTATCCGTTCCTTTGATGCTTATCACTGGAGTATTATGAGTACCTGGGATCAGGCCCTCAGTGTGCCACTTTCCGACAAATTTGCTTAACTGATTATACGCTACACTATGGTTTTTCATTGCTGTTCGTATTATAGGATGCATAGCAAAGATACAGTACACTTTTTATTATTTAGCGGGCAATGCCGACAAATAGGTGGAGTAATCACGACAGATTCTTTGTATACCAAATTTATCGATAACCTTGATTTTCTTTAAACACAAACTTCCCTTTAACCAATCGGAATAAGGGAAGTTTATGGAAACTTTTAAGATAGAACGTGTTATTCGACTATTTTAATGGTATGTGCATAGTATGCGGTATTGCTTGTCGTCATATTTATACCCTCTAAGGTTGGTCTGATCTGCAAACCTTGACTACTTTGTAGGCTTATACCCGTAGGAGCATCCTCCGGTATTTGAAATGAAACCTCATTATAGGCCGCATTTGTACCAATATAGGTTAACGTCACAAATGATGCGTAACCACTCTCGTTATCGATGTAGTAAAAGCGTGAACGGTTGATGCCATACTTTTCGCCAAAATTCCGAATAGGAACGGTGAAAGTTTCACCTCGTTTGACTTCAATAGGCTGTGTGTGGTTAAAATAAATGTACGGCAATGCTGTTTTGTTGGTGATGGTCACCATTTTCGTGCTACTAACTACTGGTACCTGATATTTGTTAATCGCTTTAACGTAGTATTCGCCTGCCGGAATACCCGAGCCATCGGGTTGATCGGCAATAAAAGAAATTTCACCAACTGGCGTCTGTAAAACATGGATTGGTTTAAATTCCACTTTGGCATCATTAACTAGATAAATAACATCAGAACCATCTGCTGCTAGATTAGAAAAACTGACGCTTGCTTGCCCACCAGCCGGTAATGAAATGGCATGCTCATTCATAAAGGCAGGCAATATAGCGCCATTGGTCACCTTTAGTTTAAAGGTTTTGATGGACCCGTCCTGTGCTGTTACCGTATAACTCGTGCCATCTTCTAAAGATATGGCAGCATCAGAAGCTGGCGAGATAATAGCGTTATGCGATACGGTAATCTTTGGTTTGACAGTTTCCGGAATAGGCCACTCTGTCAAACCGGGCCATACGATGTGAATGGTTTCACCATCCAGAATAGTCTCGACACTATCTTGACCATTTAGATAGGCTATCTTAAAGGAAGTGATTTCTTTGTATGGGGTGGAGGCCATCTCATATTCTTTTTTACAAGAACTCAAAAAGCTAAGGACAGCTAGTAATGTCAAGGAGTAGAAGTGTTTTTTTATTTTCATAATCTTAAAACAGGTTAATCGTTGTAGAAAATTCGGATGGGATTTTTCAGTGTAGTCTCTCGACTGTAGTAACGTAGCTTTATCTTGTAAAGACCCGCAGGAGGTGTCTGGTTATATGTAGTCCCTGCACCGCTTCCTGTTACACGTCCTATAATATTATTTAAATTCAGCAGCATATATGCGCTTTCGATGATTGGAGGAGTTCCCGATTGTGCTGACTTAAATTTATATTCTGTTCCATCTTCCCCGATTAGACTCGCCTGAGCTAAAGTCATATCAAATTCAAAATTAGTAGAATAGGGGTAAGTTTTTAATGTATTTAAGATGTATACATAGTTATTGGTAAACCACAATGTTTGATCATAGGTTTGGGGATTTGATGCATCCTGAGATACTTCGCCCATCTCCAATGGAGGTTGGTTGGTTTTGATATGAAGTCTATAAGTAGCACTGCTGCCATCCGTCGCCGTAACCGGGTAATTTATTTCCCGTGTAGCTCCCTCTGCGAAGTAGTTAATTAGATTAGTAATCAAACTATCAGCTCCCACCTTGAGGGTACTCCCATCTGATAGAGCAATTTCGGGCTCCAAGGTCGTCAAGTATACTCCAGCAGGTATGGTGACAGTAATCGTTTTCTCGTTTTCATTGATAGCTCCTGGAATTTCTGCGGTACTGTTAATGATTTTAAAGCTATTGATACGTGCTAGAGGCTCTTCATCGTAAGGTGTAATTTCTGTTTTAGTGCATGAACTGATCAAGCACGTGCTGACTAGGGCGATAGACAATAATGCCTTATAACCAAAATTGAATTTAAGTGTTTGTAAAGTTGTATTCATTATATTATTTCTAATAAACCGGTGTCAATAGATTTTGACACCGGAATTTTGCTGTCGTATACCAAATAAATTAAGATCTTGTGCTATTTCAGATGCTACAGTTCTGAGTAGTCGAAACTCATGAAAGGAAAATTCGTTGCAGCGAAAGACGAATTCGGGCTTCCATTCCAATACACGCTGTTTAACTTGATTTTCCAATTACTTCCGGTCCCTTTATTTACTAAAATATAGGTACGTGGCTGGAAGCTGGACATAATATGGTTGCTGATATTGTAAATATACCAGCCTGCACTACTTGGATCTCCTGAGCCAGAAGTGCTATTTGATGCTGCTACCCCTAACGGAATAGCCACGCGGCCTGTAGGTGTGGTATTTACCACAGCGTTAAAGGTGGTGTTTACATAGAATAAATCATATGTTGCTGTATTGACGGTGAAGGAAGAATTTGCTGTTCCGGTAAAAAGAAAGTCGTAGTTGGCAGATGTGCCTCCATCGTTTATATTAAGATTGTAATAGTATGTACTTGCCGGGTTTCTCCATTGGGAGGTGTCAACCTCGGAAGGCACCGTGCCTTGATGGAAATTGCGGGCACCGTACACACCGGAAGAAAGTGTTTTCAGATATCCTTTCGTGCCTGTGGCCGTAAAGTTGACAGAGTCACCCACTGAGGCTGGGGCAACGGCAAAACTATTTACCCGTAAATCAGGCGTGACATCAGCGTCTTTATTACATGATACTGTTATTCCGATAACAGCAAGTCCAAATGCAATTGTTAATAATCTAAATGATTTTTTCATTTCTTTTTCTGTAATTTTGCCACTTAGGAGGGGCTGGTTAATAAATAAAATTGTTAATTAGTCTTAATTGTGCCGGATGTACCTGTAACGTATATCCGGTTTTTTTGTATTTAGTACACAAGCTGCTTGTTTTTATTTAATTTCAAATTTCGAGCTTCCTGCCGGAGCCAATACATATTCAAATGTGAAGTACACTTTCGGTGAGGACCTTGTCCACTGTGTACGTTCATATTGATCTTTATAAAGTGATATCATTTTGATTTTTGCGTAATTTCCCTTTGCAGTACGGATAATGACAGTACGTGGAGGGACTACGGTGCCATTTTTTAAGGTTAGTGATTTGTCTAGTGCATAGGCTATGTGCTGATTGGCATAAGCACCATCACGCACGATGGTACCGCCAAAGTCATACAGGTACCAACCTATCCCTTCGCCAAACTCACCGTAATTATCCGTTCCAATAAGTTGGCCCCCGGTCTTAAACTGCGCATCCGCTGGTATATCTGTCACTTGGTCAAAGGGTTTTTCGACAATAGTAATGCCCCCCTTGGCTGTGTTACCATATCCAGAATTCGTAGAATTACTGCCGTTGTTGCCAGATACAAAGCTATTTAGTAAACCTCCAAACGCCATATCCCAACGATTTGTTTGTTTGTAATCTGCAGCCATGGCTTTTTTGCTTTCTAAACTATAATAGATTGTGGTTGCCGCATCCTCAAAATTATTGTCTTGGGTTCCCTGAAAGTTTTCTACCCGATGTAGCTTATAAAACATGTTTTCATCCGTGGGTGTAGTGTCATCCGGTGGGGGGACTTCCTCATCGGGTTTAGGGTCACTTCCTTTATCACAAGATGAAATTAGTCCGATGAATAGAAAGGCAAAAAAGATATACTTTACCTGGACGCCTGAGGTTACAATTTGTCTGTTGATATTCATTATTTTTATTTGTAATTATTCTAAATAATGAGTAAAGATAGCATCAGTTTTCACATATTAGTGTATGAAAACTGATATTTGATATATTAAAATCGATCTCTTTAAGATTCTGAAATTTTGTAGAGGAGAATAAACATTCGAATATCTTCTTTTCAAACTAGACTTTGCTATTTCACTATATAGCAGATATTTATTTAAGGCTTTCTTGTGACCAAATTAAATATTAAACTAGCTTTTAGATAAGGTTAACATAGCCTTAGTATAGCCCATTGCTATATAAAGGCTATACTAAGGCTAAATTAAAAATAGCTTAAGGCCGAAGTTGTAGTTAATCAAATATTAATTTGCTTTAGATTAAAAACCTAGTAATTTGAAGCTATGACAATTCTAAATGACGAGCGGGATGGCCCTCTTCGAGTAATTTTGGTACTTGTATTGGAAGGCTTCCATATGGTGTATAGCATATCCTTTTTAAGACCATCATTTTTGGCAAAACCGTTACGTAAGAAAGATCTTCGTAAGTGTAAAGCATTAATCAAGTATCGATAAAAAACGTATCCGTCCAGAACTAAATGAGACTTTTACATTTTCTATATAGGTTTGTGTTTTTTTTAGTTGGGTACGGGATAAAATTTTAATGACGTGGAATTCTGTAAGTTTTTAGAAAGATTGGTAGACTTTAAATCAGGAAAGTATCTCCCGATAATTTTTTTATATTCTTCAATTTCATTTGTGAGGATTCAGTATTAGTATACTCTGCCAAATCCAGACAAAAGGAGATATTGTAATACGGCACTGAAAGCAAAAACGCTTATTGGGTTTGCAAGGATGAAATAAGAAGGGCTAATGGTGGCTACATTGTCAATAATTGGGTGTCATAACGAAAATAGATGCATAACGAACAGCATATTCGATTACAATCGAGGGAAAAATAAAAGGTCTCCACGGAGAGTGTGGAAACCTTTACAACCAATTATAAACCTAAACTATGATGCTTTAATGCTTGTGTATACTAAAAAAATAGCGGGCGATATCCAATTGGATAAATAGCTTTTAAAATGAGGTTCGTTTTTCCATGCAATAGGTATTGCAAGAAAAAAATGTCTTCATGCTTTTAGTACTTTAATTTAGCAATGGCTGTTACATCTTGGATACCCACGAATCGTATTCCCCTCGTGGCTTTGGCGGTGTTGGTATCAATGGTGTAGGAGTAAAAATTGCCACTGTCATCTTTCATGATGTAATATGCCGTATTTCCTTCGTCATCAATCAAAGTCTTGTTGTCATAAGGCATTTGATTGTGATTAGGTACGCCTGTTACATCGGTAACAGTTTTGTTGATGACATCCACTATCGCCAAGTTAACGATACCGCCGCTCACTCCTCCTGTTACCTCAGTTTGATATAGGGTCATTAAGAATTTGCCATTCTTGATATGTGTACCACGAGCTATTTTTTTCCCCGTCTTGCCTTGTACATCGAAGAAATAGTTTGGATCCACGGCGTCGGTAGTTGCATTTATCTTAATGATCGCAGATGGTTTTGTTGATGGTTTTCCAGTGACTCCAGCAGATGTAGACCAAGCGTATACATCTCCATTCTCAATTTGTTGAACGCCCTGCATTCCAAACCAGTTTCCGATTGGCCCCATGCGTCCATCACGGATTACTTTTTGGAAACTCATATCCGATTGCTTAAATACAGCTATCCAAGTACTGTCAACATATTTTGTTACCTGACCGGTTACTCCCGGTGTACAATTTACAGGCATATACAGTTTGTCGTTCACCTCCATGATACCATTATAATTAGCCATCTCGCCATTGCCCGTTAGTTTAGCCAAATTGATTGTATTTCTGCCAGCAAGCATTAGATTTTTGGCATCAAATTTATAAAGGGTCGCAATTGGACTTTCCAATGATCTAGCTACCGATACCCCGATATATGCATCCGTGCCGATTGGCGTATATGCACCTGTGAATTCAGTATTGACAGTGTTGCCATATTTTCTCAAGACACCATTCTCGTCAAGTCTAAAAGGTTGCGTCGGCCCTTGTGCTGCGTATGTGATTCCGAATAAGGTATTGTTTTGTGCCAAAAAGGAGTATGCATTAGTCTCTACACCATTGTTCTTAATACTCACTTCACCAGATTTGATGTCATCTGCACTGATGATATACCGTGCTGCTTCTCCTGCCGATCCATCCGAGAAGGTTACGAAGACAAATTTTGACTTGCCTGTGTCGGTCCCGTCACCTTTATCGATTGTTCCCGATTCGTTGTCTTTACTGCAGGAGTTAAATATAATCATACCAGCTCCTAGAACTGATGCTACCATTTTGAAATTGACTTTCATGTTATTTATTTTATATTATTTAGTACGTATCTGAATTTTAGATTAAAGTTTCTGCTGGGCTTCTGCAGCATGTAGTTGTCATATAGCAATGCATCTGTGATATTACGGATGTCCAGGCCTAAATTATATCGACCATTATTAAAGGAATAGTTGACATTGACATCATGTGACAATTGTGTAGGGATGACTTCCTTTTCCGAATTTCCTGCAGAGGGCCATTTTAAGTAGAAAGAGTGTACATAGAGTAAGCTGTAACCGATATTGAAGTCTGTGTTTTTAGCAAAAAGGTCTTTCATTACGTAGGATATTTCAGCAGATCCAAATAGATAGGGCATATTTGGGATACGGTCTTTGTAGAATGCACTGATATCCGTTTTACTGGTTTCATACTTTGTTTGATTCGTGAGGTTTTGATAGGTCAAGTTGCCACCTATAAATATTCGTTTATTGTAGGAGTAGCGAATGTCGATGTCGGCGCCAAGGTTGTTTACGTCCCGTTGATTCTGAGGTGTCTGCCGAATCTTACCTTGAAAATCCTCGTTTGATAATACATATCGGATATAGTCTTTTGCAGCTCGATAGATGATCCCTCCATTGACATTGAAAGCATTTTTTTCTTTTAGCGTGAATAGATAATTTACCCCAATATTGAAATTGTTAGAGCTTTCTGGTCGGAGTGTTGGATTCGGTTCTAGATTAATCACATCACCAAATAATTCATTAAGTTCTGGCAAACGGTAAGTTTTCTCGTATGAAAATTTTAGTTGCATGGTTGGTTGAAGATAGTACGAGCTCGCGATTCCGTAGCCCAGTAAATTCTGGGTTTCAGTTAAGAGATGGTATGTATTGTTGATTTGTTCGGACCCTTTAACATGTTGGTAGTAGTATTTTACAAAGAGACTATTGTCGAGATTTTTGATTGCGTTATTATAATAAGCCAAGGATGAAATGTTATTTTGAGTAATCTTTGGTTGGTTGTTAAGCTCATTCTCCGGATCCAATCTATTTATCCCTTTTCTATCCGCTGTTTTGTAAGTGTTGTTAAAGAATAGATGATTACGGTCATTTATAGTGTATTTCAAGTTTAGAGCCGCATTTCCTTTGTTATTCTTATAATAGTAAAGTTCTCTTTGGTTTTCACCCCCCACATCGCCTGGATTTCCTTTGAGTATCCCCTCTCCATACCAGTTGAATCGTTTAAATACCGTATCGACGACAGCTTCTTCTCCAAAATCGAAATTGGCGCGGAAAGATGCATCAAGTCCTGATACGATAAAATTGTCTTTCTTGTATTGTACAGTAGGTTGAAGGATGTTTCCTTTTTTGAATCGAGCGCCATATACGTCTGCCATCCGATTCCCGGTTTGTATATCTGCACGATTGTCACCCACGTTTACACCTAATAGAAATTGATCTGTCCATGATTTCCCCGTCATACCAATGTTGAAGTTCAACATCTTATTTTTATAAGCATCATGGAACCTCCTTAGGCGCTGATTTACATATAGTCCAGTGTTGTCATCAGGGACCACATCCACATCAACCCAATAATTATTGTCCGAATAGTTTTGATATCCATTCAATTCAACTGTGAATCCATTTTTACCAATATACCCGGCATTAAGGGTGGCTCTGTGTGTATTGAATGAACCATAGGAGTAGGATACGTCTAAATAATTTCCCGGATTGGTCGATTTTACCAAGTTAATGGCTCCGCCTAATGCATCACCACCAAGCCATACCGGCACCACGCCCTTGTACACTTCGATTCGACTGACATAATTGATCGGGATATTGTTGAGTTGAAATGATGAGCCTTCATTATCCAAAGGGAGGCCATCCATGAAAAGTTTGACCTGATTGCCCGTAAAGCCATTCAAAGAAAGCGTCATCTGAGATCCCAAGCCTCCGGATTCTTTTATTTTGACGCCCGAAACCCTATTAAGAGCTTGACCTATGTCCGTGGATGTGTTATGTAGTTTCTTGGCGTCGATAGCTGTAATATTATAAGCCTGTTTGTTTACTTCATCCACTTTAGAGAGGCCCAATATATCGACGACATCCAACAATTGGTTGTCTTCTTCGATTGTAAAATTGATCGTCTGCGAGGATGCAGGTTTTAGGAATACAGTTTGTTTGATCTTGTGTTTACCGATAGCGGATATTTCAATAACTACTTGCTTACCAGTTAGGTTGGTCAGTATAAATAGGCCGTTCTTGTCCGATATGACAGTCTGATTATTGGCTTTAATGGTTGCACCTTGTATCGCTTGGCCGCTTTCGTTTCTAACCCATCCTTCCAACTGGGAAGTAGATTCTTGAGCTAAGATGCTCAGATAACTCAATAGGAAACAAGTGAGTATCCAAATTTTAGAGAGTTGCATATTGTTTTGATTCTGGTTGTAGGTTTATATGAAATATTGATAAATGAGAGTTATGGTGATGCTGAATGAATATTTGTTATGTATCTGTTTTACTGAAGACTTGGCTTCATTATCTTCGTGAGTATTCTGTTTACTGATGTGTGCCTCAAATGTGTAGAGTATCCTTGGAGATGAGACAGATGGGCTACCATCCAGAGCGAATATAGAAGCAACCGGACTATCAAAATTGATGTACTTTGGGTTATCATTGAATATGAATTTTATCTTATTTTTGTTTAGATTAATTATAAACAATGCAAATCTATAAAGAAAATTAGAACCTCCAAGCTTTTTTATTTTATTTTTAAGACGGTGTTTTTAAGGTATCTGCAGAATTTTTTAAACAAGATTGCAGCAGACGGCAAAGCAGTAGGGTCGTTGTAGGCTTAACTAGTTGACAGTGTTGTTTTGTTTGTCAAAATATTGGGTCGAGGAGTTCGGGAGTGCTCTATTTTGTGTCTATTGCTGATACGGTTGTCTAATTGGGCGAATAATTTTTTTATAAAAAAAGGCCAAAAGTGGCTTACCCAAACAAAAAATATGTTTATAGTGTTCCAATGAAAATGGAGTAGAGATATACATGAAGTTAATATAAATGTACGGAGCTCATATATACCATTGGGTCAAGTAATAAGCTAAATACCTTGTTTTGTCAGGTACTTATCTTCAAGGAGACTTACCAATATAATCTCTATCTCGGTATTGTGGAGGTTTGGGACGAAAGCACCCATCCAAGGATGCTTTCTTTGTCCGATAGAATCATTTTATCTATTCGATATGAGGCCCTATTGTTTTTGTGAAAGCCCCCTAAAAGCCGATGGAATTTCCTCCATCTACTGGTATGACTGTCCCCGTGATAAACTTTGACTGATCAGAAGCCAAGAAGTATGCTAGGTCTCCTATGTCGGCGGGGGCTCCCAATTTGCCCATGGGTGTTCGAGATAATACTCTGTTTTTTCGTCCGGGGTCATTGTTCAAGGCTTTTGCAGACATGTCTGTGGCAATGAACCCTGGGGCGATGCAGTTAATACGGATTCCGAAAGGAGACAGCTCTACTGCCATGGCTCTTGTCATTCCTTCAATACCCGACTTGGATGCCGTGTAGGCCATGACTTTGGGAATCCCATATTGCGAAGCCATGGAGCTAATATTAATAATGGTGCCTTTTTGATTGCTTAGCATGTATTTGGAAATCTCACGCGATAATGAAAATACAGCTGTAAGATTGGTTAGTATTATATGCTGGAATTCATCGTCTGTTACATCTACAAAATCTTTCTTCAGATTAATTCCAGCGTTATTGACAAGGATATCTATGCAGCCGTAGGAAGTTATTACTTTTGTTACTAGCTGAGGTATATCTTGTAGTGAAGTTACGTCAAATACGATATAAGATGATAAGGCCCCTAGATTTTCGGAAGCATTTTTTAGATTTTTTTCATTCCTTCCGATGAGTATGGTGTATATTTCATTGGCCACAAATTTTTCGGCAATAGCATAGCCTAGACCTGAACTGCCGCCTGTGATGACAGCAATTTTTCTTTTGCTTAGATTTTTCATGATGAGTATTAGGTGTCGTTTTTTTTGGTTTTTAAGAATGGTCTAATGTAATTATATTTTCGATATATTGCAATCGGATGCATTAATTTACATAGTGCTTTATTGTGGAGTGCCCTCGTTGTCGGTTTGTTGTTTTGATTTGATTTTTGCAGAAGATTCTCGAGGTATGAGTTCGGATCTAAGTCCGATGTAATTTGTGGTAGTTAGGCTCTCTTCGCCATTGAGGTGAGCGATTAGCTTCTTGGCTGCTATTTGTCCCATTTCGAAACCGGGATAATTGATTGTTGTGAGGGTTGGGCGAATAATCTTGGTTATTGGATCATTGTTGAAGCCTACGAATGCTATTTGTTCAGGGATTTGGATGCCTTTTTCTATGAGATGTATCATGCAGTTGGCGGCACAGTTGTCGTTGTCTACAAATACGGCGTCAGGAAGAGGGTGCATTTTTAGGATCGTCTCAGCAGCATCTATGCCTGATTGCTCATCCAGGGTGGATACTAGGGTGTTTCCTTCTTTGATTGGGAGTTGTGCTTCTAGCAGCGCGGTTTCATATCCCTTTTGTCGTTCTGCATATACATTTCTATGTTGGTTGCCTGTGATGTGTACAATGTTATTACATCCTTGTGAGATGAGGTGCTTGGTGGCTATATAGGCTGATTTTTGATTGTCAATTTCAATGTTTGGACATAACGGGTGGTCAATTGTGCGGTCAAAGAAGAGTAAAGGGATTTTCTTGTTTATGAAAAGGTCAAATATCGAGTAGTCTATGGTGTCGTAGGCTATCGAGATCATGAGGCCATCAACCCGATTATTAAACATGGTTTTGATGTTTAGCATTTCCTTCTCTGTCGATTCAAGTGATTGGCTTATAATGAGGTTGTAATTGGCTTCGTTGGCTATTTTTTCCATGCCGGAGAGTACTGTCGACATGAAGTTGCTGTTCATTTTCGGGATAATTACCCCGATTGTGTGTGTGCGTTGACTACGGAGGTTACTGGCAAATGTATTGGAGCGATAGCCCATTTCCAGGGCGGTGTCGTTGATTCTTTTCTTTGTTTTCTTATTGATGGCAGGATGATCTTTAAGGCCTCTACTTATTGTTGTTGGTGATAGATTGAGCTTTTCAGCGATGTCGTAAATCGTTACTTCTTTAATCGGTTGCATAGCTATTGTTGAATAGGAGGCTGTTGTTCAATAAATAATATCGGGGGTGCTAATCTAGGTTTGGATATTCCAATTCCTTGGGTGGGGTTCGTGTGAAATCTGAAATGCTCCATGTGCTCTTTCTGTGGTGATAAGTTACGTTTTTTATTGATTTGCATTGTGTATATCGAGAACTGCAAGTTTGTAAAAATAATCTTTTTTTGTAATATTTATGCTATCGGTTGCAATTTTGATTTTATTGCGTAATTTTACTATTGAGTAATCGTTCAAAATATACTGGCGAGGTACGTATAAACTTATATTAAGATAACTTAAACTTAAAAAATGAAAATCTTGAATTCCAATCTGAAGGTGATTGCTGTGCTTTTACTTTGCCTAATTGTTGCTGCGCCCGTAATGGCTTTGGATAAACCTTCAAATTTAAAAAATAAAAAAATATTGATTTACACCAAAAATGGTAAGGGCTATGTGCATGACAACATTCCCTTTGCGGTAAAGGCATTGGAGAAATTGGGTAAAATGCATCAATTCCAGACTGATGTATCTGATAATCCAGCGGTTTTTACAGATGAAAATCTGAAGCAATATACCATAATACTATTTCCGAGTACAAATAATGACGTATTTGATACAGATGCCCAACGCTTGGCATTTAGAAGATATATGCAAGCAGGAGGAGGCTTCATTGGACTCCATTCGGTAACCGGTACTGAAAGGAATTGGACATGGTTTAAGCAGATGGTAGGGTGTACATTTTCATGGCATGCAGCTAATCAACAATATATTGTCAAGGTAATAGATGCCAATCATCCTACTATGGTGGGCTTACCGAAGGAGTGGAATGTGAAGGACGAATGCTATTTTGGCAAAGAGTTGTATCCAGGTACACATGTGCTGATGGCGCATGATGTCACAAGCTTGGATGCTTCTAAGCCGGCGGATGCCGAAAGGATAAGACAATTCTCTGCCCCATTTTTTGAACTGTATCCAGCGGCCTGGCATCAACAATTCGACGGTGGACATGTGTGGATTACCGCACTAGGGCATGATAAGGAGGTTTATGAAGATCCTACTTTTGTGACACATATCCTTCAGGGGATTGACTTTGTGGCGGGTCAGGTGAAAAAGCTCGATTATAGTAGAGCATATGCTGATTCAAGAGATACCCCAGTGCGCTACTAATCGATATATAAAAACCATATGCAAATTTCGAATATGAGTATAAAAAATAAAATGAGTTATAGCAGACGGGAGTTTGTGAAAACGGGGGTGCTAGGTGCTGCCGCGTCGGTTGCAGCGATAGGCTTTCCGACCATCGTTCCGGCTTCAGTTTTTGGGAAGAATGCACCAAGTAATAAAATCAATATCGGGCAGATAGGTTGTGGACGAATAGCAATCACCCATGATTTGGTCGAAACGTTCAAACATGGCAATGCTCATATTATGGCCATTGCAGATGTGGACCGTTATCGATTGGAAAGCGGTAAAAAAATGGTAGAGGGATGGTATACAAAGAAAACGGGAAGTTCGACCTATGTCGATGTACAGATGTATGATAATTATCAAGATTTGATTGCCAACAAGGATATCGATGCTGTAATCATCAGTACTCCCGATCATTGGCATGCTCAGCCAGCAATAGAAGCAGCTCTGGTAGGGAAGCACATTTATCTGCAAAAACCCACCTCGCTGACCATTGAAGAAGGACGGCAGATGAGTGATATTGTGCGGAAGACCGGTGTGGTATTTCAGCTTGGTAGTCAACAACGCTCTATCAATCCCTTCCCTCAGTTTAAGAATGCGTGTGAATTGGTGAGGAATGGTCGGATAGGTAAGCTCAAGAGCGTACAAATAGGTCTTCCTGCAGATCCTTCAGGTGGGGTGGCCACGGAGATGCCTATACCCGTGGGCTTGAACTACGATATGTGGCTAGGGTCGACACCTCATATCTATTATGCCGAAGATCGTGTCCACTCGCCTACAGATATTGGGTCAAGGGGTGGGTGGTTGAGATTAGAACAATTTGGTGCGGGTATGATTACAGGGTGGGGTGTACATCATATTGATATTGCCCATTGGGGCATGGACACAGAACTCACTGGGCCTATAGAGGTGGAGGCTCATGCTGACTTTCCCAAATCAGGATTATGGAATGTGCATGGTGACTATCAAGTGCATGCAAAGTATGCCAATGGAGTAGATATGTATATGGATAGCAAATACCCAAATGGAGTCAAATTTGAGGGAACGAATGGTTGGATATTTGTGACAAGGGGAAATGTTGGAGTGACGGCTTCTGACCCAGGAGCAGGTGGTCCTCCAAGTAAGGTATTTCATGCAAGTGATCCTAAGATATTGA
Organism: Sphingobacteriaceae bacterium DW12; assembly: GCA_000783305.1. Taxonomy (GTDB): domain Bacteria; phylum Bacteroidota; class Bacteroidia; order Sphingobacteriales; family Sphingobacteriaceae; genus Sphingobacterium. The sequence continues at coordinate 187,426 of JROE01000005.1, forward strand.
GTTCGAGGATTGAGCCGAACGAAATACATCTCTACGAAAGTCAAGAGCAACATGCTAATTGGTTAGACTGTATCAAGAGTGGGAAGGTGACGGTTAGTCCGGTGGAAGTGGCGCACCGCTCATGCAGTGCCTGCTTGGTAGCGCATGTGGCTATGAAGTTTAATAAAAAGTTATACTGGGACCCTAAGACAGAGGTGTTTAAAGATAATGTAGAGGCAAACAAATTATTGTCTAGACCGCAAAGATATCCATATGGGACTAATTATATCCTCGAGAAAAATGGCTAAAATGAAAAGTAGACTATTTGCGCTCCCCTTGGCCTTGATGATGGCAGGTTGTATGCAATCAAAGAGCGGAAAAGAGCATGGAGTAAGGTTTATCACCCTGGATCCTGGACACTTTCATGCTGCACTTGTCCAAAAATCGATGTATCCAGATACAGATACAACGGTATGGGTGTATGCACCCAAAGGAAAGGATGTAGAGCTGCACTTGGAAAAGATAAATGCCTACAATAGACGTGATGACAATCCCACTACTTGGAAAGAAGAGGTGTATCTTGGAGACGATTATCTTGAAAAAATGTTAGCCGAAAAGAAAGGAAATGTCGTTGTGTTGGCCGGTAACAATAAAAGGAAAATGGATTATATCGGTGAATCTGTCCATGCAGGTTTGAATGTCTTAGCAGACAAGCCCATGGCCATCAATAAGGAGGGCTTTGAAAAATTAAAAGCTGCATTTAAAGTTGCTGAAGAAAAGGAAGTCCTTTTATACGATATTATGACCGAACGGTACGAGATTACGACTATATTACAGAAGGAGTTCTCTATGTTGAACTCCCTTTTTGGGACGCTAGAAAAAGGAACTATAGACAATCCAGCTGTAACCAAAGAAAGTGTGCATTATTTCTACAAGCACGTCTCTGGTAGTCCGTTGGTTCGGCCAGTTTGGTTTATGGATGTGGAGCAGGAGGGAGAGGGGATTGTGGATGTCACTACACATTTGGTCGATCTCGTACAGTGGGAGTGCTTTCCTGAACAAGTAATCAACTATCAGGATGACATTCAATTATTGTCTGCGATCAGATCAAGCACCGACCTCTCATTAAGTGAATTTAGTGCGGTAACTAAGTCTGAAGTATTTCCAGATTTTCTCAAAAAGGATGTCGTACAGGATAGTATTCTGCAGGTGTATGCGAATGGGGAAATCAATTATAGGATAAAAGGAGTACACGCCAAAGTGTCGGTCAAATGGGAATATAGGGCCCCTGAAGGTACAGGTGATACTCATTATTCTATTATGAGAGGTAGTCGGGCAAACTTGATTATCCGTCAGGGGGCGGAAGAAAAATACAAACCACAATTGTATATCGAGCCTGTTAATACGGCAGATGAAGGATTTGAATCAATATTGATAGGACAATTGAAAGAGATGCAGACAAGATATCCCGGAATCGCGGTTCATAAAACTGCGAAAGGATGGTGGGTGAGTGTGCCAGAAGAGCTTAAAGAGGGACATGAACGACATTTTGAGCGGGTGACGAATAAATTTTTACAGTATCTTCAACATCAGGATATGCCACATTGGGAAGTGCCCAATATGATTGCTAAATACTATGTGACCACGTCAGCTCTTGAATTGGCGAAAGGTAAAGATTAAGTGCATGTAGTAGGTTGACGATGGACAGGTAAATAGGGCAGAAGAGGGCGTGATTGATGGGATATGGTTTCTTTTATATCTGAATGTAGTCGTAGTTCTTTGAAAATCATTTGTTTCAATATTTTTTAATTAAAGGGTATTGGACAAAGCGTAATCGCTCGGACACGATGCCTTGTCTTTTTATGAAATCTTTTGACTCTTGTATAGGAAATTGACGGTTGTAAATCTATTGGCCAGCTTTATAATATCTCAACTGCTACTGTAACAGGGATATAAGAAATAACTTGCTATTGATACGTTACTAAAGAGTAGTAATACATTAAATTTTTCTTTGCTTTTGTTGGATATAATCCATCAAAGCTATTGTTTTTTTGCTATTTTGGGTGGGTATTTTCTGGAGTTTATACCCTGATAATTATTAAAGAGGAACTTATTTTTCAATACTTGTAATTCAATTATTGAGCGTACTGGCTGGCCAATATTTATAATGAACTATACGGAATTTACAGATGCTGTACTTATCTCTCTTGTGAAGCAGCGAGATAGACAAGCTTTTGCTGAGATTTATGATCGATATGCGATGTTGATTTATTATAGGATCAACCTTATGATTCGAGATGAAGACACGACAAAGGATTTGGTGCAAGATCTCTTTACTTCTATTTGGAGTAAATCTGACATGATTAGGGAAGATGCCAATCTAGGAGGATACCTGTATATCGCATCCAAAAATCGTGTACTGAAACTTATACAAAAAGGTAAGACCAAAAGTGACTATCTAAATGAGTTGGGAAGGTATAGCCTACATATAAACTATGACACTGTAGAGGGTATTGACGAAAGAGAGTTGATGCTATTGATTACCCAAGAGATCGCAAAATTGCCTCCGAAGATGCGGGAGGTATTTCAGTTAAGTCGGATTGAGGACCTTTCTCATAAGGAGATTGCCGAAAAACTTGGAATCAGCGAGGGTACCGTTCGTAAACAGGTACAGTATGCATTACGTATTCTGAAAGAAAAGCTTGCTCATCATAGTGCTTATAGCCTTTTCTTTGTCCTTCTATTTCGATCATATTGAAACTTTTGATATCCCCAATTATCCGGACCTAATCTTATCAAAAAAATATTTTTAATTCATCTACCCCATCGATTGCCTTCGAGGGTATTATAGATAGACAGCATACCGCTGTTGATAACCAATATATGCACAGGGAAATAGGAAAACAGCTTTTAGATAGATATTTAGACGGATCCGCTACCGAAGCCGAATGCAAAGTCGTGGATAGTTGGTATGCAACTCAAGGGTTCAAAAGCATGTCATCTTTCGATAATATGGAGGACTATGAGCGGATAAAGAAAGAAATGTGGGAAGCGCTGAGAAGGGATGGGGAGTATACTCAAATTCGTCGCCTTCGATGGCGATACGCTACAGCGGTCGCTGCGCTACTATTGATTGGGTTCGTTTGGTTCTATGCAAATAAAGAGCAATCGCCTAATGGTGAACTTCCTGTTGTGGAGCGGGGGGTCAAGCCCGGGACAATAGGTGCAACACTTACACTAGCTGATGGACGAAAGATTAAGCTGGCTGAGGCTAATGCCGGAGAGCTTGCGGAAACCTCTGGAGTCACGGTCTCTAAATCCAAAGATGGTTTGCTGGTGTACGAAATTAAGTCAATAAATTCCGAGGTTTCAGCAGGACAGTCGAATACATTGTCTACCTCCAAGGGGGAGACCTATATGATGATTCTTCCCGATCAATCGAAAGTGTGGCTCAATGCGGCATCTAGTTTGACTTTTCAGACCAATATCAAATATGGCGGCTTTAGAAAGGTTAAATTAAAGGGAGAGGCCTATTTTGAAGTGGCTCAGGACAAGCTTCCATTTGTCGTGGAAACTAGTTCTCAGAGCGTTGACGTATTGGGTACTCACTTTAATATTGACGCCTATAATGAGCAAGAGGGCGTCAAGACTACACTGCTGGAAGGTGCCGTGCGGATTACCTCAGGGTCACATCAGCAGTACTTAAAACCTGGTCAACAGGCCATCAACCGAGGAGGTCTATTGACCGTTCATGATCAAGATACCGAGTCGGCCGTTGCCTGGAAAGACGGTTATTTCAAGTTTAATGATAACTTAAAGACCGTCATGCAGGTATTAGCACGTTGGTATGATGTTGAGTTGGTGTTTGCACCAGATGCACCTATACAGACTAAACTTTGGGGATATATATCGCGTGCAAACAATTTAGATGATGTGTTGAGACAATTGGAACGAACCAACCAAGTTAGTTTCGCGATTGTAGGTCGCAAAGTAATTGTCAATAAAGCCAAATATTAACCAATAAATCCAAATTAAAATGAAAAATATAGCAAGAGATCCTTAGGTATATTCCTAGGTAAGTACGACTACAATAAAAGCCGCAAAGTGTACCACCACTTTACGGCCAATCTGTGGAGTCGTTTTTACTGTCAAATCTGTCCTACTGATTAACAATTATTTACTAAACAACTTAACCACTTTCCAAAGTTATGAAAAAAAATACTTTTCGTAAGGTAGGGCGACGCATGTTATTGCCGCCCAAATCATTACTCATTATGAAATTGACATTTATCTTATTAATTGGCTTTTTGACTCAAGTCTCTGCCAATACGTTCGGACAGAACGTGTCATTAAATCAGACCAATGCCTCTTTAGAAATCCTAATCAAACAACTGCGTACCCAAACTGGATATGACTTTCTATTAGATAGTGAAGTCTTGAAAGACGCACAGAAATTTGATATCCAATTGAAGAACGTGCAGCTGGAACAGGCTCTGGAAGCTATTGTGTATAATCGGAATTTGAAATACTCCATCGAGGGCAAATCGGTGGTCATCACTAAAGGTAGACCTATGGCAATACCCGTTGCCACTAGTCCAGTTGTTCAACAGGAAATCTCGGGTATCGTGAAGACTGCTGACGGGCAGCCGTTAGCAGGCGCGACTATTAAGGTCAAGAACGGCTCTCAAAGTGCTATGAGCGGGCCTGACGGAAAGTTTACAATACCAGTCAAGGAACGAGATGTGATTCTTGTGGTTTCTTTTTTGGGGTATGTCAATCAAGAGATACGGGCATCCTTAGGGACAATGGCTACCATTCAATTGATAGACCGTGAAAGCGGATTAGAAGAAGTTGTTGTAATAGGTTATGGTAGCATTAAGAAGCAGGCTGTTACAGGGGCCGTAGCACAAGCAGACCTCAAATCTTATGATAAAGTACCTGTAAATAACATTATGGAAACTCTCAAGGGGACAGTTGCAGGATTGAATGTCGGAGAGGCCAACCAGGCTGGGGGTGTTCCGGGATTTACAATTAGAGGAACCAATACTATTGCAGCGTCGAGCTCTCCACTAATAGTACTAGATGGTGCTATTTTCAACGGATCAATGGCTGATATCTCTCCATCAGATGTGGAAAGTGTCACGGTATTGAAGGATGCAAGTGCTGCGGCAGTCTATGGCTCTCGTTCAGCAAATGGTGTTATTTTAATTGAAACAAAAAAAGGATCCAGTCTTGATGGAAAGCCCAAATTTGAAATTAATACGAGTTACGGTTCCATTAGCGAATTGGAACGTTTGAAAGTCTATGATGCAAAGGGATATATTCAACGGCTATATGATGTTTTGAGGGATAATGGTACTACATTGACGTTTGATCAAACGCCAAGTTTTTTGCAAGAAATTGAGAAAAAGAACTATGATGCCACCTCCGACCATCAGGCTACGTTGCCCGATCCTTATGACCCATTCCGGCAAAGGGGATTTAATAAAAATACCTCCGTCAGTGTATCGCAGCGGACTGATAAAATGAGCTATTTCCTATCTGGAAATTATGTAGATCAGCGTGGAGTGATTGTCAATGACCAATTTAAACATTATGGTCTGCGGCTTAATCTCGAATCCAAGGTGACGGATTGGTGGACATTAGGAGTCAAATCCTATTACAGCTATCGTGATTATCCTGATGGTAGGATATATGGTACCGGTGAGGGTGGCAGTAGCCCTTCGTTATTCAGCCCTTATGCTAGCTTGTATGACGTGGACGGTAGTTACTTAATGTATCCGCAATCTACCACTTCTATGGTCAATCCCTTTTTAGTGTTACCGACGGAAGCCTATAATCGGACCAACAATTTAAATGGGATATTGACAAGTACTATCCGCGTACCATGGATAGAGGGCTTGACCTATACTATCAATTATTCCAAGACATTGAATATGGCTGAAACCGGTTCTTTCTATGGTTTGCATACCTTCTCGGGTTTAGCTCCAAAAGGCAAGGGTTCTCGCGATTATAGCCGCAGTACATATACCCTATTCGATCATATTATTAAATATAATAAGACATTCCTGGACGTACATAGCATTGACTTGACGTTGTTGCATTCCAGCCAAAAAGCACAATCATACGGGCAAGTGTCTGCTGCATCGGGGTTTGATAATGACCAATTGGGGACTTATCGCTTATCTGCTGGAGCCATTCAGAATGCCTCTAGTTCCGGTGGCGAGAACGAGGGAGTCGGTCAGATGGCCCGATTGACATATTCCTACGATGATAGGTATACCTTGACCGGGACGGTAAGACGAGATGGTTATTCGGCTTTTTCAGCCAATCATAAATATGGAACCTTCGGATCAGTAGGTGCAAATTGGAACATAGCCCGCGAAAAATTTATGGAGCATACCAATATATTTAGTGCATTAGCTGTGCGTGCGTCCTATGGTACCAATGGTAATCAATCTATTGCACCATATAGCACCCTTTCTAAGATTTCCAATGGCTACTATTTTTATCAAGGGGATGCGAATTATACCTATGCACAATATGTTGGCTCACTCGGGAATGACGATTTGGTCTGGGAGTCTACTACGGGGTTAAATGGTGGTATAGATTTTGGAATTCTAACGGGTAGGATTTCCGGATCTATTGACGGCTATCTTACTCATACTAATAATTTGGCTTTTACTTTGCCGCTTCCAGGATCATCGGGGTTTTCGACCATCACGGCGAATGCTGGAGAAATTCAAAACAAAGGGCTAGAAATCAATCTAAGGTCGTTGAATATAGAAAGTGGTAAATTCAGCTGGTCCTCCAGTGCTTCATTTTCTCTGAATAGAAATAAAGTAACCCGTTTGTTAGGTGATAAGGATGGAGACGGAGTAGAGGATGACATTATTTCTTCCAACCTATTTATCGGCAAATCCTTAACAACCGTATATGGATATCGGGTCGTGGGTATGTGGCAACAGGAGGATGTAGACAATGGTACCATCTTGGCAGGGTTTAAACCCGGTCATTATAAGTTGAATGACGTTAATGGAGATGGTAAGATTACATCGGATGCGGATCGAGAATTTTTAGGGGATTCAAATGCTAATTTTAGATGGAGCTTCACCAATACATTTAGTTACGGTAAGCTATCTCTATTGGTCTATCTAAATTCTATCTGGGGTGGTAATAATTGGTTCATCAATGGTGGTAATACGCCTTGGAACGACGGCTATATTAATAGAGGTGATCTCAATCATCCTGTATATGATTATTGGACACCCGAGAATACCTCCGCCGAATTCCCTCGTCCAAGTTATAACGCAGATGCGGCCGCTAAAGCGCCCAAATATTATGATAGGAGTTTTATTAGGTTACAGAAAATGGCATTGTCTTACAATGCTACGGAACATGTAAAAAAATATGGTATCCACGGTTTAAACGTTTCTGTAAGTGGAGATAATTTGGGAACCTATTCGCCACATTGGATTGGTCTAGATGCTGCCACAGGAAGTGGGCTTACAGTAAGCTCGATCCCTTCTCTTCGCACCTTCACCATGGGGCTTAATGTAACCTTTTAATGATAAAGATTATGAAATATCCAAATAGCAAAAGCAGTACAAATACGAATGAATTTAGTTTGGATATTCCATATGACAGATGAAAAATAAAATTAAACACATATGAAAAAGATATTTATATACTTATCTCTACTAATTGCTATTGCAGTTGGGTCATGTCAGAAGTCATTGACTGAAGTGCCGCTAGATTTTTATACTCCCGAAAATTCCTTTACCAATAAGGCACAGTTTGAGTCTGCATTAGCGGGTACTTATCTAGCATTCCGGACCGATATGTACGCTTTTACGGATGATTGGAGCAACTATGATATGTTGGGAATTGATTTGGATTTGAGCAATGTGGTTCACAATAGTCCTGTAAGTAAATTTTACTTTGCATGGGATCGGATGAATGCTGACAATAGTTTTGCTAGTAAATGGTGGAGTCGCTTGTACAAGTATATTGCGCAGGCTAATACTATTATCGATCGCGCTGATTTGAGTACGGCTGTATGGACTTCTGAAAGTGAAAAATATGCAATTGTTGGCGAGGCCAAATTTCTAAGAGCCTTCGCCTACCACTTTTTAGCCAATATGTGGGGTGGTGTACCATTGGTTCTTCAAGAGACAAAAACGCCTAAATTTGATTATGTAAGAGCTACTCAACAACAAGTATATGAGCAGTGTAAAGCTGACTTAGAATTCGCAGTACAACATATGCCAGCTATAGATCAAAATAAATCAGGTAGGGCATCACGTGAGGCGGCTTATCATTTACTTTCCGAAATCAACATTTCGTTAAAAGATTACCCTGCAGCTGTTGCAGCGGCGAGTGCAGTTATTGATGGTGGGAAGTTGCAACTTATGACATCCCGATTCGGCGTAAATAAAGATTTCAAATTTTCTGGTTATGATTCACAGGGAGCTGGCGCTCCTTGGGGAGATGTTTATTGGGATTTGTTTCAGGAAGGTAATATGACCTATAAAGAAGGGAATAGAGAAGCAATTTGGAATATGACGCAAGATCCGGCAATAAAAGGAGGAAATAGCGTTGACGAAAGAGGATACTTCACAATGGATAGATGGTGGGGTCCTCTATTTTGGCAAGCAAAGGATAAGAATGGTGTGCAAAATTGGCTATTAGATACCCTCAATGGTAGACCGGTCGCTGGCTTGATTGTTACAGATTACGCGGATCGAATCATCTGGGATTATAAAGCAGATTTTAGTAAAGATATGCGAAATTCCGAATATAATATTCAGCGTGACTTCTATTTTACGAATCCCAATAGTACATATTTTGGTCAGAAGATAACTAAAGAAAATACAGATGCATCCACCCATTCACTATGGAAAATAAGGACTTCCAGTCGATATATGAAATTCGTAAGGGCTGTGCCTTTGGGGTTAGCAACTGATGCTTCCAGCAAGAAAAAGAACGATGCGGGACGCAACTGGAAAGATTGGTATATTATGCGGTTGGCAGAGACGTATCTTTTGCGAGCGGAAGCGCAGATGCTACAAGGTAATATGGGGGGAGCAGCAGCAGATGTCAATGTGATTAGAAATCGGGCAAAAGCTACTCCTGTAGACGCTGCAGATGTCAATATTGATTTAATCCTAGATGAGCGTGCCCGTGAATTGTATGGAGAAGAGTTTAGATTAAATACATTGATGCGTACAGGAAAACTTGTCGAATATCTAAATAAATACAATGGCTATTTAAAGGAGAATAATCTAGTAGCACCAGATTTTGTCAATAAGCTACCCATTCCGAGACGTGAAATTGAAGCGAATACAGCGGCCGTTTTGGATCAAAATCCCGGCTATAATTAATTGTGCTCTTTGAGCTTTACTACTAAGAGAAGTCCTGACTGCTGATGTCAGGCTTCCTTTATCTTTCTTGTCGATCCTATATGATGCTTTGGCACACAGCATGTAGGATATGCTGTATAATAAAAAATGATAACAGATGGATAGGGGAAGGAATTTCCGCGGTCTATCACACTATTTATATGCTAATGATATCACTCAAGTTTAAAATTCTACTATTTATACTTTTACTCTTTATTGGGACCGTATCTGCACAGGAGGACAGGCAGTTTTTCGTGTCGCCTACTGGTAATGACAAGGCCCTAGGAACCCTTGATAAGCCTTTTGCTACACTGGAGAGGGCGCGCACAGCCGTAAAGAAAATCCTTCAAACGAAAAAAGCAGGTGCTATCAATGTATACTTCCGTGGGGGCGAATACTACTTTAAGAACAGTGTTTTTTTTGATGAGCATGACTCCGGGTCTGAGGCTGCCCCCGTGACCTATGCAGCCTATCAAGACGAAACAGTATCATTCTCAGGAGGGATCTCTTTGCCAATCCATTTAGCCGTTCCCGTAAAGGATAAAGCCATATTAGCACGGTTTACAACCTCAGCCAAAAGTCAAATTTTGCAAATTAATCTGAAAAAAGCAAGAATCACTGATTACGGACAGTTGACCCCACGTGGATTTTTACGCCCCTATGAGCCTGCTCCTTTAGAATTATTTGTAAATAAAGAAGCATTGAGTATATCCCGCTTCCCCAATGATACATTGATGCAGATGGGCAAAGTCCTTGACCCGGGGTCAGTACCACGTAATGAGGATTTTTCACAACGTGGAGGTAAATTTCACTTTTTGAATGACCAGCCGAGTCGATGGACGCAAGCTAAAGATATTTGGATATCGGGTTTCTTTCACTACGGATATGCTGATGATGCTGTGCAGGTAGCTAATATAGATTTAAATAATAAGGTAATTACCACTAAACAAGAGACCTTATATGGATTTAAAAGTGGAGCCAAATTCAATAAGTTTTTCGCTTATAATCTAATGGAAGAGATAGACAGACCAGGTGAGTACTATCTAGATAGAAGTTCTGGAATACTGTATTTTTATCCATTGAGTACCGACTTGAAGACGATTGAAGTATCTATGCTTGAAGCACCTTTAGTGCAATTAAAGGGGGCATCATATATTCATTTCGACAGGTTAATCTTTGAATGTTCGCGAGGCATGGGGTTGTACATCGAGAATGGACAGGCCAATAGAATTGAGAGCTGCGTCTTTCGAAATCTGGGTATTGTAGCTGTCACCATGGGTAAAGGGGTAGAGCCATTCAAACAATTGGTTCACGAAGGAGATGGTGTGGTAGCTTCGGCTCAATTGGGAGGATTGACAAGCCATATTTACAAGAATACAACCTTTAACCGCGAGGCGGGCACCAATCATATTATATCCAATTGTGAGATATATAACATAGGCTCGGGAGGGATTAGTATGGGTGGTGGCGATCGTCTGACTTTAGAAAAGGGCAACAATCAGGTCGTCAATTGTACAATTCACGATTTCAACCGACTCAATCGCTCATACAGAGCAGGTATTAATATCGATGGTGTAGGCAATATCATACGTAACAATGAGATATATAATTGCCCAGGAAGTGCTGTTTTGCTCCACGGTAATGATCATTTGATAGAGTATAATGTGATTCATCATGCTGTTACGGATGGAGATGATATGGGAGCTATATACTATGGTCGCGATCCTAGTGAGCAGGGCAATATAGTGCGATACAACTTTTTTCATCACATTGGCAATGACCATGGCCTCATAGTGGCGGTGTATCACGATGACGGTGCCTGTGGAATGGAAGTCACGGGAAATGTTTTTTATAAAGCCGGTACCAAAAATATATTACTAGGAGGAGGGCGCGATAATGTGTATCGTAATAATATCTTTATTGGTCCACGTCAGGCTCTGCATCTCGACAATAGATTGATGAATTGGGCAAAAGCCAACCTTGATAAAGATGGATTATTTCAAAAGCGATTGGAAGCCGTTAATTATAAAGGCGAGCCTTGGGCGAGCAGATATCCGCACTTGAGCACCTATTTCGAAGATGATCCTGCCCTACCCAAACGTAACTGGATTGATCAAAACGTATTCATTGATACCAAGCTCCTACATGCAGGAAAGGCCGATTGGTCGTGGATAGGAAGAAATTACATTGGTACGGGAGATCCTGGATTTGAAGATTTTTCAGAAATGAATTTTCAGCTCAAACCTACTTCTGAGATATTCAAATTGCTACCAGAATTTAAAGCCATCCCATTTGATAAAATAGGGGTTCAAAGATAACTATGAATATGATATTGAAGAATTTTTTCAGACCATCTGTACGGACCGCTTTTCGTGTTTCCAACTTGTTTGTACCGCTGATGTTATTGGTACATCATACCCATGCGCAGGATAAATTTGCTGATATCGGCACACGTCAATATGATACACGATTCCATTTATTGGTACAACCTAAGCCACCTATATTAGCGAATATTGACTTGCCTATCACACATAATCCAGCTTCTATGTTTAAGGCTGTAAAGCCTATTTCTACAAAAGAAGAACTATACTCAGAATTGTCTTCTTTAAAAAAACGATATCTGCCATTTATGCAAAATTTGGCACCTGTACCTGATCGTACTAGAAAGCAGATTCCGCTCACCGCGTTCAATTGGAGAGTAGAGACCGCAACCGATCGAAATGATTTTACAAGCACCTTAAGGGGCGCTGGTAACTGGGAGGAGGTTCAAATACCGCATTACGGTCCACCATTAGGACGCGCAGTGACTTATTATCATAAAGAAGTTGACCTTGTAGAAGCCGATTTTGCATCTGGCAATTTGTTTATCTGTTTTAAGGCTGTAGACTACAAGGCATCCGTCTTTGTAAATGGTCAGTTATGTGGTACACATGAAGGTTTTTTTGCGCCTTTTGAGTTTGAGATTTCAAAATATTCCAAACCTGGTAAAAATCAGATATTGGTAAAAGTAGAAAACGATTACACCAGTACCGGAGGAAAAGATGATCAAGGTAATTCGCTTATTGGGAATAAGATTTATGCTGTAAGTGGATTAGGGTATGATGATCCGGAGTTGGGTTGGCACCTATGCCCACCTGGAATGGGTATTTATCAAGATTGTTATTTAGAAGCTAGGGCACCGTTGCACATCCATGATATCTTTGTACGTCCTAAATTAGAAACCTCCGTCGCTGAGGCATGGATTGAAGTCAATAACTTTGAGGCTTATCCCGCAGAAGCCACATTGCGTATCTCTGTCTATGGTCAAAATTTTCTAGACACTGTCGTACAAGACATGGAGTACATCCCCTCTACAACCTATGTGCCTGGTGTAGGTGATTTAGCGAAACCCGCAGATTGGGAGCAGAATACGCTGAAAATGGGATATGGACCCAACTATCTACGTATCCCTATTGACATGAAGACATTTAGACTATGGGAGCCCGAGAATCCTTGGCTCTATCAGATTCAGGTCAAGGTATACGATGCCAGGGGACGCCTTACCGACACCCGTGTGCAGCAGTTTGGTATGCGTAGCTTTACGATGGATACCCTCAACACGCCTAAAGGTAATATGTATCTTAATGGCAATATGATTCGTCTGCGGGGGGCCAACAGTATGGGGTTTGAGCAACAATCTGTATTCCGAAAGAACTGGGACCAGTTGATAGATGATCTGTTATTGGCCAAACTGTGTAATCTTAATTATCTGCGCTTTACCCAGCGTCCAGTGCAGGAAGAAGTTTACGATTATTGTGATAAATTGGGCCTATTGAATCAAACCGATCTTCCTCTGTTTGGAAGCTTACGCCGCAATCAATTTGCAGAGACAATTAGACAGGTAGAGGAGATGGAGAGATTAGTCCGAAAACATCCTTCCACCATCTTGGTCACCTATATCAATGAACGCTTTCCTAACGCAGAGGGATTTCCTCAGCGTAGCTTGAATACCGCTGACGAATATTACCGCTTGTTTACTGCGCTGGACCAAGCGGTACTGTTGAGCAATCCCGATCGGGTAATCAAGGCTGGGGATGGTGACTATGACCCACCTTCTCCAGGATTACCGGATAATCATTGTTACAATACATGGTATAATGGGCATGGCTTGGCTCTCGGAAAGATGTACCAAGGTTATTGGCAGCCAGTCAAACCGGGATGGATGTATGCCTGTGGCGAGTTTGGTGCCGAAGGTCTCGATCCATTGAACGTCATGACCAAATATTATCCAGTTTCTTGGTTGCCTCAAAATAAAGCAGAGGACGCTATTTGGACAGCTAATAAGATTTCACAATCGCAGACCCATCGCTTTCACTATATGTGGTACAATCCGCAAAATAGCCTAGAAAATTGGATAGAGGCGAGTCAGGACTATCAGGCATGGGCGATGAAGTTTGTCGCCGAGGCCTTTAGGCGCGACTCTAGGATGGTTTCGTTTGCAGTTCATTTGTTCATCGATGCATGGCCTGCTGGTTGGATGAAATCTATAATGGACGTGGACCGACAGCCTAAGAAAGCATATTTTGCTTATCGGAATGCTTTGGAACCATTAATGGTCTCGTTGCGTAGTGATCGGAATAAATTTTATTCAGAGGAAGAAACTGCTTTTGAAGCTTGGATAAGCAATGATTTGAACACGGTCCCGACTGGGTATCTGCTGAAATATCAAATTGAAAAAGGTGGAGAGGTCATCATGGCCAATCATATCCCTGCTCAAATACCCGTTAACAGTTCGGAGTTTCAAGGTTTTATAAAATTTAAATCTCCGGATGTTAACCAGCGTACAGATTATATTTTACGTGTGGCTTTGGTTAATGAGCAGGGGACGAGTGTCTATCAGAATGATTTTGCCTTTGAAATATTTCCAAAACGGAAAATACACAAGAAAAAACTGTACATAGTCGAAGATATTAACGGACAATTGGCCACATTGGCGCAACAAGCTGGATATACGATTACTAATTCCGGGACAAATGCTGATGCCGTACTTGTTGGCAACTACGAACGTTACAAATCAAGACAACAGGAAATCGACGGATGGGTCAGTAAAGGCAAGACTGTTGTGTTCATGACACTCCCAGCTGGGCAATATTCGATTGCCAATACTACTGTATTCATCGAAAAAAATAGTATGGGCGATTATTACTTTGCGTCGCCCATGACCGGTCACTCAGTGGTTAGGAATAATAAACCCTTTGACTTCAATCTATGGTATGATAGCAAAGAGAATTGCATTGCTCCTATTCTTAGTCATACCATTTCTGGGCCCCAATGGGAACCAATCTTAAGCAGTGGGAATTCCAATTGGCTAGGAGACAAAGGGACCGTCATGGCGGCAGGTGAGTTGAAATTGGGTAAAGGTGTATTCCGGATCTGTGAAATCGAAATGATTGATCGAGTCACACACAATCCCACAGCAGTCTCATTCTTAGATAATCTGTTAAAATAATTATTGTTGAGAATTATATCAAAAGTTAAGATGTTAAGAATTGTAGTGTTTCTGTGTGTGTTTTTCCTAGGCAAGCAGTTATTGGCGACTCACGGGGCCTCTGAATTGCGTTCTCCTAACGGAGAGTTAGCCTTTTCGTTTGACTTATTACCTGATGGCGTACCGGTATACTCTATATCCAATCAGGGTAGGCCTGTCGTGTTGTCATCAACTTTGGGGTTGGTCGGTTGGGAGAGGGGCTTTCGGCTGGGTGATATACATACGGTAATGTGCGATACTGTGTGGAAGCCTGTTTATGGAGAACGAAATCAAGTTCGGGATCACTTCCAAGAAATGACTATCACCCTGTTATTGGGTGATAGACATACGCTTAAATTTCAAATTCAGGTTCGGGCCTATAACGAAGGTATCGCTTTTCGATATTTTTTTCCAGAAGACCCCGATGGAGGTATGGACATCAATATTGTTAAAGAGCTTACGGAGTTCACTGTGCCTGAAGGAACTAAAGCATGGTTTACCAATATTGCGCAGGCAGAGTATCGTTTACTTCCCTTGATAAATTGGCCCGGAGAAAGTGAGAGACCATTGGTACTACAGCTGCCAGACGGAAGTTTTGCTTGCTTGACAGAAGCTCAAATGGTTAACTATGCTCGTACCAAGTTTGCATTAAGTCCCAGCAAACCCAATACTATAAGCTGCTCAATCTACGATAAAGTTGATTTTTACACTCCATTTGCTACCCCTTGGAGAGTTGTGATGGTCGCAGATCGTCCTGGCCAATTACTCGCTAATAATGATTTGCTACTGAATCTAAACCCGCCGTCTGCAATCAACAATACATCTTGGATCCAACCGGGTAAGATTATGCGAGAAATGACGCTATCCATGAAAGGCTCTAAAGAATTAGTTGATTTTGCGGTCCAACGTAACATCCAGTATATTCACTTTGACGCTGGGTGGTATGGATATGAATATGTCGTGGGTTCTGATGCTAGTGAGGTAAATGTAGATCCAAGACGCAATCCCAAAAGTGACTTGGAGCTGCAGGAAATCATTCGGTATGCCAATGATAACGGGGTTGGGGTATTCTTGTATGTGAATCAACGTGCTCTCTATCAACAATTGGATGAATTGTTACCTCTCTTTCAGCAGTGGGGGGTGCGTGGTATAAAATTCGGTTTTGTAGGCGTGGGTTCCCACAAGTGGACCACTTGGTTGCATGATGCCATTAAGAAATGCGCACGGTATAATCTGATGGTCAATGTCCATGACGAGTACAGGCCAACCGGGTTTAGTCGAACTTACCCCAATCTGCTGACGCAGGAGGGTGTTTATGGCAATGAAGAGATGCCTACTGCTACCGACAATACCATTCTTCCTTTTACGCGATTCATAGCAGGAGCAGCCGATTATACGATTTGCTATTACCAACAAAAGAATCTAAAGGTAAATGTGCCGCCCAATCGTACTATAAAGACTACTTCAGCACATCAGATGGCCCTTTCCACAATCTTTTATAGTCCATTGCAGTACATGTATTGGTATGACATTTCATCGGATTCGCACGGCGAGCCTGAGCTCGAATATTTTGATAATATAGCTACCGTATGGGAGGATTCCAAAGTCTTGGATGGAGAGATAGGTCAATACATTACAATTGCACGTCGAAAGGGTGAGGATTGGTTTGTTGGCACAATTACCAATAATGATGCCCGTGCGCTAAAGATTCCACTAGGATTTTTGATGTCGGGGAAAAAGTATGAAGCAAGTATTTACGACGATGATCCTGCCTCGAAAACTCGTACTAAGATTTCTATCAAGCGAATCAAAGTAGATGCTAATACCGTACTTGAGGCTAAGTTGATACCTTCTGGGGGGCAGGCTATTTGGATACGGCCCCTCAACTAGATAGTAGTAACTTAGGAAAGTACCTTCGGGTACTTTTTTGTTTTTATCGTGTTTCCTAGGGCTACTTATTTAGTTTTACTTTCTAGTCAGTAGTTTAATTGAATGGCAGCAAATTTCAAAAATATTTGCCAGTATTATTATATTTTCTCAACTTTAAGAAGAATGTATATCGGGTCCGAAGAGTGCATATCCGAGTTGTGATCTGTATCCAGAAACAAGCAATCGGTATCTTTGACGGAAATAGTAAATAGTATCCAAGTACCTCATTTAATCATCTGTACTAATGACATTTTACAAACGCCGTGACTTTCTTAAATTATCTGGATTGGCGCTACCTGTGCTGACCAATCTATCATTAGCTAATGCTCATCAACACATTAGTCCTGAACAAAAAACGCTAAAGGATAGTGACGCGGTCTACTTCATTAACGATGGTATATTCTATAGGCCTGACGACTTTCTTAGCCAATTGCAGGCGATACAAATGAAAAATCCCATAGAGCGTGATAGTTATGCAGCCGATGGAACGATGGAAAAATTGTTGGAGAAATGCATACAGATTACGGGCAAAGAAGCTGCCGTATACTTACCCTCGGGGACACTCGCCAATCAGTTGGCTATCTCGGTGTTGGGAAGTTCTGGTACGAAAGCATTCGTCCAAGAACAGAGTCACGTATACAGAGATGAAGCTGACGCGGCGCAGACCCTATTCAATAAAAGGTTGATACCCCTTGTATCGGATAGGCATTGGTTTAATGTGGACGAACTTCGGGAGTCTATTTCTTATTATGAGAAAGAAGAAGCTTTTGCCTTACCAGGGGCCGTCATATCGATAGAGACGCCTGTCAGAAGGTGCGAAAATCGCCTTTTCCCATTGGAAGAGATAAAGAAAATAAAAGATTATTGCCATAGTAAAGGTTATAAGATGCATCTTGATGGTGCGCGTCTCCATATTGCGACGGCTTATACCGGAAGCTCCATAGCTACCTATGCACAATATTTTGACACAGTGTACCTGTGTCTATATAAGTATTTGGGAGCTACCGGTGGCGCCATATTGTGTGGAGATAAATCAACCATTGATCAGATGCATCACTTGATCAAAATACACGGTGGTGGAATCTTTACGAATTGGCCCAACGCTGCTATGGCTCTATATCATCTGCAAGATATTGATGCGGTAATGAGGGATGTGCGGAACAAGTCTATTACATTATTTAAAGCGCTAAATGAAATAGAAGGACTACACCTACAACCGATTGAAAGCGGGAGCAACATTAGCCTGATGAAAATCGAGGAATGCATAGATGTGGTTAAGCTAAAGACATACCTACGCCAAGAAGCTAACATTATCCTTGGAAAGGTACGTAAGGAAGACGGTACAATTGCTATCAAGACAAATGCCACGCTATTACGACGGGATAATGACGCCATTACCTCGTCCTTTCAAAAGGCCATCTCTTTTGCGAGATTACCCTAAGGATATTGAGATACTATCTTACATATACTTACGAAGTAATCTCAATACCCATTCCTTATTTGTATAGGGTGGATAGATGAGCTTGGATATATTTAGGGCTGACTGAAAGACTATAGATCTTTCGTGTGAAAATGTCTTAAACCCAAATATACCATGACAACTGCCTATACCGCTGCCATTGATTCCTCCAAAGGGTAGGTTGGGATTGGATACGTGGATAATTACATCATTGACGCATGCGCCACCAGAGCTTGTGCTGGTCAAGAGTCGTTTGACCGTAGGTTTGTCTTTACTGAAAATATAGAATGCTAAGGGTTTGCCCTTGCTATTGATGGTCCTGATCGGCATTTCTATGTCGTCATATGGAATCACGGGGAGAATGGGGCCAAATATTTCTTCTTCCATGACTCTGCTATCCAAAGGTATATCACATAGCAGGGTAGGATAGATGGTCAATGCGGACTGCTCGACTTGTCCACCCCATACTATAGAGGCGCCGCGCTCGGTTGCATCATGAATTAAGCCCATGAGGCGATCCGTATGGTGTTGATTGATAATCTTAACATATTGAGAGGTGTCCAACTGGCCCTGTTCAGTGAAAAATTGACGAATGACAGCTTCCTTAAAATAGACTATAAATTCTCCTAGCTTAGATCGGTGCACAAATACATGGTCGGGTGCAATACAAGTCTGACCAGCATTGATTAGCTTGCCCCATGCAATTTTGATTGCTGCATCTCTGATATTAGCAGAAGGGTCGATGATGACAGGTGATTTTCCGCCAAGCTCGAGTGTGACGGAACTGAGGTTTTTGGCAGCCGCTTGCATGACAGCTTTACCAACGGAGGTACTGCCCGTAAAGAAAATATGATCGAAAGGTAGCTGGAGTAGGAATTCGGATATAGACCGATCACCTTCAAAACAAGCTATTTCGTCCTTTTTAAAATACTGTTGGATCAACTGTGCGATGACCTTGCTGACCGAAGAGCTAATTTCGGAAGGCTTCAATACAATACAATTACCAGCAGCTATAGCCGATATCAACGGGCTCATGATTAATTGGAAAGGATAGTTCCAAGGGGCAATAATGAGACATACACCTTTGGGCTCGTAAAATATTCGATTGGAAGCAAATACACTCGTGAATGTCTTTCGAGCTCTTCGGGGTTTCATCCATTTTTTTAGATGCTGGATGGCAAAATCTATTTCACTAAGTGCGAAGAACACCTCGGTAAGAGCGGATTCAAATCTGCTTTTTCTCAAATCCTCTTGTAATGCTGCATATATCCTTTCTTCGAATTCATGTATTGCCAACTTTAACTTCCTTAAGGTAGCGATGCGCTGTTGTGCTGTACTCCATTGGAGCGTATGTTTGTTCTTTTGCTGAAGTTCAAAAACAGTCTGAATGTAATCTGTCATCATTTGTGATAATTAATTAGAGGCATCACCGCCTATGTATGGAAAGTCTATTTTTCCTTTGGTAAGCGTTGTATCCATTCGCTTATTAGAGCCACTCCTTCTTTATGGATAATAGTACGTGCTAACTCGGGCATGGCGGTCCCTGGTTCAACACTATTCATCCGATGTAGAAGGATAGATTGGGCCGGGTCACCCGGGACAATGTCGAAGTCAAGCCCTCCCGCACCTCCTCCAGCAGAGACTGGTGCTTTTCTTATCCCTAAATGATTGGCGCTGGTCTCTTCGTAGTCCAAAAATAGTCCCGTGTTAAATGCATCTCCCCCCTTGGTATGGCAATGGGCACAGTTAATGTCCAAATATGCTCTGGCTCGTTTTTCCAAGCTGTAGTGTTTTGAATCTGTCCATATCGGCAATTGTGATACCATCGTCAAGTCGGGCAGACCAACAAGTATGCCGTTGGACGCCAGTTGCGAAAGTTGATTCTTAGTTTGCCCCTTTAAAGTAAAGTTGAGATTACGTGCTTTAGGTCCAATTGGGGTCAATGTGCCATTGTTTACATGACATCTTTTGCAGTCATTGGTATTCGGTACCATATAATTCGTGACATGTTTTTTTCCATTTTCATCAAGTAAGGTAATCGGAACTTTGGCACCCGTAATATGTCGCACAGCATCGGTCTGTTCCTTGTTCCAAAGATAATTCATCACCTTCCACTTATGGTCTTGGGGGTCTTTGACCAAAAGTCGGGTCTCGATCATAATCTTTTGATGAGCTTCATTGGTATAAGCGAAGTTTTTGATAATGATACTGGAGTCAGGAAAGCCTAATGGCCCATTAGCTGTGTAGGTGAGTGACTGGCCATGCGGTAGTTTAATGAATCGGTCTTTAATGGAATAGTCGGTAAATAGAGGAGTACTGAGGTCATAGAGTACAACTCCCTCCGCAGGTGTTAAATCTTTGATGACCCCTGTAAAGAAACCGTAATCAGAAAGCCTTTCCTTAAATTCGAATCCCGTCGTGCTGGTAGTGGCCTGTGGTTTGGTTTTGTGCTTGCATGCCTGCTGCATTAGCACGATGGATGATGTGCTGAGTATAATTAGGAGACCAAAAAGAGATATTTTGCGCATTATTATTTACATTGAAATGGAACAATATTTGTGTTTGGCTTCCAATTTTCAGGTTTCGCTATGTTTTGAAAATCAGCATTAACAAATAGATTTTCTTCAGGCTGATTGATGCAAATCGAATCTGGATTGAGAGCAGTGCCATTGGTCAAGATATTACTGTTGAACCCATCGTATACAATCAGTGGAATCCGTTTACTTTTACGATTAGGCTCCAATCGGTTCAATTGCTCCTGAGTAGCTACTAAGACCTGTCCGATACGATGCTCGTATGCTGGCTTTGGGAAGTCTGGACCCATTTCCATCTTATTACTGTGGATTTTGATATTTTTCGAAATAGGGGAGTAATTGGCATTGATTTTTTCGGCTGCCTTGTCATCAGTTGCAAACCCGGAGGCGATGGTAATTGCTGCAGTATTGTTTCCTATGATTTTATTGTCATAGATTTCGATATCAGAAGCGGCAAGGATAATGATGCCACTTCCTGGTGAAGCATTGCCTACCCCCCAATAGGTGCCAAAGCTACCGCTTTTAGCAAAATTCCTAAAATTGTTGTCATGGATATTGTTGTTGTAAACCTTTACCTTTCCACCTCTTTTGGATAAATCTGGCAAATCGAATATTAAAAATCCGGCCGTATTGTTGTAGAACTCATTATCGTAAACTTCGGCATTAGATGTGTTTTCGATTTCACACCCCGCCACGTTTTTCGCTGCCTTACAATTGCGGACGATTGCTCCATCAGTCTGACCAACATAAATACCCGCGTCTGAAGAACCCTCGGTATAGCAATTTTCAACGAGTACATTTTTGCAGAGAACGGGATATATCGCATAACCTCCGCTAGTAGAATCCGCTTGGCTCCAAAGTGCATGCAGGTTAGTCACCTTGACGTCACTGCTGTTGCTTATTTTTAATAAATCTCCTTTGGAATCGCGGATAGTCATGCCATCAATGGTGAATCCCTTGACATCGGTGACCCGGATACCTTCTCCTCCTTGGGACTGACTGGAGAAATTGAGGATAGTCCTGTCGTGCCCCTCACCGTGAATCAGAATATGATTGACCTGAACAATGCTCAAGTTGTCGAATTCGTACTTACCAGCTTCTAAAAGGATACTTGTGCTGTCTTTTAGGGATAGCAATGCTTCTTCTATCTTGGCCTCATCACCAGGTTTAAAACTGAGGACGGTTGTATAGGTGTCCTCTTGTGTTTTGTTGTTGGTGCAGGCGCTCATGATGCCTATGGTCAATAGCATCAAAACTAGCGTTAAAAAAAATGGTTGTCTCATAATGATGTAGGATTTATAAATGAAATAGAGAAAGGTTAAAATATATTGTATGCATAAGTAACATAGTAAACAGCACCAATCCGTGGATTGGCTATACCTGTCGAATAGTATTTGTTGGTAATGTTGGTGCCACCGATGCGTATCCCTGAGCGCGCCTTGATTAGTTTGTAACTGATCTGAGCATCAATGACGGCCGAGCTAGGGACTTCGCCCGACGCCAATCCCCCAGAGACTACGTAGTGATAACCTGGTTTATAGCGGAGGCTGGTATTAAATGACCAAACCTGCTTTTTGCCAAAGCCACTATTGCCAAACTCAAAGTTGACATGGTAATTGGGGGTGTTGAAGTTGTTGATTTGGCTATCGTTCTTGTTCTTGAGGTAATCAGAGTAATAATTGACTTTTCCCAAAAAGTTGAGACCCATGTCCATACTTAGGCTGGCAGCATAACCATAAGTGTTGACAGTCTCGCCCCCATTGAATGCAATATTGTATTGTATATAAGTGCTGTGGTCTTTAAAAGCATTAACGTCATCGGTACCTGGTGTATTGGCTACATTGGCATATCCAATAAAATTTTTCCAAGTAGAGAAATATCCCAAGACATCAAGTATCACTCGATTACCCAAAAGAGCGGCATAGCCTAACTCAAATGCATTGACTGATTGAGGTTTGATGTCGTCATATTTGAATTTTTCAAGGACTCCAGGGTCTCCTGTTTGTTGAAATTTGAGGACGCTCTCGTATACATAAGGGGGGTATTTGTCAAATTGATAGTTGTCGTTGAGTAGTAAGGAGGAGCCGCCTGAAGAATAGCTGTTGTAACCATTGAGTGTATTTTGTAAGGCTTGAATATTAGATGGAAAGCTGTACGCATTTTGGTAAGATAGACGAATATAGTTTTCGCTCATAGCTTCAAATACCAAAGATGCCCGCGAGGTCACTTTCGGAGATGAAAATAAGGTGTTTTTATCATATCGGAAGGATGCAGCAAGATTCAATCGGTCATCGGCAACTTTCTTGCCCAATTGCACATATGCGCTGTATTCATTGACATTGATGGGCTTCTCTTTATCTGGGAATAAGGTGTTTTTACTGTCTAAATGGTATAGACGCCAATTTACTCCCGCAATTAAGGTCATGAACTTAATCTGGTCGCTAAAGTTATATTGTGCTTCGGTATTGTACAATTTGCTACGATCCAGAAAGAGCGTACCACCTTCAGAAATCGGAGTATTAGTAATGCTATCCTTCAATCTGTTGAAGAGTGGTGTGCCTAATTCCGCCCGTCCTTGGTCAGCAAATGCTCGAGCAGCAAGATGAGCATCGTTCAGCGCTGCACCTCCAGCAAGAGAATTGATTAATTCGTAAGTGTATTCAGGATACCATCCGCCAGTGGCGCCGTCATAGCTGGTTTTCCAAGATTCGTTGATGTACTGTGCTGTAGGTCCGGAAACCAGCGTACGGCCCGAATTCTCTTGGGTGGTATAGGCCCGGACGAACCAGTTGTCGCTTTTGATCTCCAATCGATATTGTCCTACTTTAAAACCTTTTAATTGATATCGAGTGTCATTGGTATACACGATATTTCCGGTTCCGAATGTCCCAGAAGCAATAGCTTCAATATTGGAGCCTAGCTTATAACGCAATTCACCATTAACCTTAAATAGCTTTGCGCCATTGTCCAAATACCCATATTCGGGATAGCCTGTGCGTGCTACATAGTTGGATTTAGTGAGTAGCGGGTCAATGATGGGAGCGAGATCGGGATTTCCAGCAAGGGCAGCTTGTAAGAAGGGAGATATGTCAACAGAAGTAGAACCTCCGTAAAAATTCACACCATTGTAATTGGGGTCTGTGAGGTGGTTTCCAGGTCCATTTTTATTGCTTGCATCATTGGCTACCCAGTCCTTTGCTTGTGTATATTGGGTGTTGATTTTGAAGGCAACTTTGTCATTGATTTTCTTGGCGAAACGAATTGTCCAATCGTAATAAGGAGAAGGCGATACAGGATCGTTGTTTTTCTTATTGTTGACGTGGTTGATACCTTGGGTCACTAGCACGCTTATTCCTTGATATTTGAAAGGGTCCTTTCCAGTCATGACCATTGTGCCGTTCAAGCCTCGTGAGCCGTATAGTGCTGAAGAAGCCCCAGACAATAGTTCGATATTGTCCACATCTAGTTGGGTTAAGCCAATTGCCGAACCGAGGGGAAAGTTTAGACCAGGAGCCTGATTATCCATGCCGTCTACGATTTGCGTGAAATTCGTATTGCCACTAGTATTGAAACCTCTAGTAGTCACACTCGTAAATCCTAGACTAGATACCGTCACGTCCACACCCTTGAGGCCCTGCATCATGTCCATATAATTCAGTTGAGGAGAATTCACAACGTCCTTGGCACTAATCTGTTCTATAGTCACGGGAGAAGAAAGTTTGTTTTGAACCGTTCGACTTGCAGAAACTACTACCTCCTGCCCTAAGATACGGGCCGGCTCCAAACGGATTTCAATAGGTATTGAAAAGCTTTCTATAGAAACCTCTTGGGGTTCAAACCCTATAGACGAAATTAATAACGTGATGGGAAGTGTTTTGGATGTTTTTAATTGAAACCTTCCGCGATCATCGGTATAGGTGCCGTCTGAACCATTTTTTATGCGGACAGAGATGGCATATGCATCCTCATTGGTAGCGTTGTTCTTAATGCTGCCTTTGAGTAAACTCTGTGCCAAGAGCAAACTTGGGGTACAGAGATAAAGGACTAGTGTGAGTAGAAGGACCTTTTTCATATTTATAATTGGTTAGTTTTGCAACAAAATTAAAATATCAAAATAGCCTCTTCCCCTTTACTAGGCTTCTATCCCCAACGATATTGTGGCTACTTTTTTATTCCTTTAAAAATCAGCGATACCAAAAATTTTGTATCCTGAAGGCTTTGCGTGTAGTCAATTTCGGACTCCCGTTTGAGCATGGCCTGTTGCTCTACACTGTGTTTTAAAGCGTTAGAAAAGTTGATTAGTACGGAAGCGGTGTTTGTAGGGTCGGCTAAATCTAGCTCCCCAGCTTTTACAGCTTGCTCTAGGAGTTGTGTTAGGAATGCCTTTTCTCGTACCATCAGTGCATCATATAAATCGAAGAATCGGGGTAATAATTTACCCATAGACTCTACAGAAACCCGATTCATGTTCAATACATTCTTATAGTAATTGAATCGTGATTCGAGATAGAAGGCTGTCCTGTTTTCAATGCCCTCCTTCTGTAAAGTAGCTTGTTGAAGTGCGTGTATGTAATGCTCTCCCTCAGCCAGTGCTACTTCAATAAATATATCTTCTTTGCTCTTATAATAATAATATAGTGACGTCTTATTGAGGCCTACCGCTTTGGCAATGTCTTCAAGCGTTGTCTTGTCAAGACCGAATTTTGCAAAACATTCCATGGCCGATTTCCCAATTTTTCTCTTTACTTCTTCTTTCTTACTCATATTGCTCAGACTAAAGGTATAAACACAATTTCAATTATCCAAACATTTTATTAAAAAGTTTGAAAAATTGAATATTGTTGTTTTGAATCATTAAACTTAATAAAATCAGGATATTAAAGAAGCTATTTTTTTGATTTTTATATTTTTTAGACAATAATCTTAAGCATCTATATCTAATGCAGATCTTTATTTTTAGAACAATACGACAAACATTACTATTCAGATAAGAGCGATTATAAATTGCTTTTCAACAATGAAAAAATATATGGTCCTTTTGGATGTTGGGTAAAAGATGTCGCACAGTGAGCTACGAGACCCTCTTAGTGAGGGAGAGGGGTATACTTTTGGATAGCAGTATAGCTTATTCGTATACCCAGAAAGAACAGGAGGAATTTTGGAAAATAGGAGAAGCTTTTTGAATTTGTCCCGTTAAAATGCGTGGCCAGCAAGTTCCTTTAATCTTATTTCGGATAGCTTAGCTTGATACTGCGCGGTGTAGCTCCTGACCATGGTGTTGATGTAGTTGAGTTGGGCTGTCCGAACCTCCAAAGTGGTAATCGTTCCTATCTTAAATTTCTCGAAGGTAATATCGAGATTCTCTTTTGCCAGGTCTTCATTGCTCCGTTCCAGTTGTACCAAATCTAAATTGGTGATGTAAGTCTGGAAGAGCGAAGTAATTTGCGATTGGATAGTCTGCTTTTGCTGGCCAATTTGTAGTTCCGAATTTTCTATCTCGATTTTGGCAATTTTCTCATTTCGATTCTGAAGAAATCCATTAAAGATATTGACAGATGCGCTCACACCATAGTTAAATCCGCGACCTTTATTTTCTGTTGCAAATCCAAGGGAAGAATGGGACTCGTTGAAATTATATCCGCTATTGAGCGAGATAATAGGGTAGCGTTCGCCTTTTATCTGTTTGAGATTGTACTCCGAAATGCGTTTGTTGATAACTGCAAGTTGAATTTTTGGATTTTGATTTTCAGCCGTTCCCAATAATTCTCCAAGTTTGAGGTCATCGTTTATAGCCACAGAATCCTCCACCCTAAATGCAATGCTTAGGTCTCTTGCCATAAGCTGGTTCATATACGTTTTGCTGTTGGCGTATTGCTCTTGTTGCTGTAGTAAAGTGGTTTTATCAGCATTTAAATCGACCTGTGCATTCAAAACTTCCAGCTTTGCGGCTTTACCAATCTCAAACCGGTTTTGAGCCATAGTGAGTCTATATTGAGAGAGGTCTATAGCTGTGTCCAATGCTCGAATCATCTTTTGTTGCTGTACAAGTGTATAGTAAGTGGCAATAATCTCACTGACTTGAGTCAAGATTGCATACCTAACCTCAGCTTCTCCCTGCTTTTGAATCTCTTTTAATTGATCATATTTCGCAAACATCTTGAAGCCATCGAAAATAGTCCAATTGAGACTCACGCCGTAGTTCATATTGTCATTTTTAGCGTTATTAAGCTCCTGTACTTGCCCGTCCGCCCTTACCTGTCTAGAGTTCTGGATAGAATTGTTACGGGTGAAATTTCCTGTGACTCTAGGCAATATTCCAGCATTTCCCAAACTGCGATTTTGCTCGTCAATGCGGGTATTATTTTTGGCAATTTTAATGTCAAAATTATTCTCAAGTGTGATAGACACGGCTTGTTCAATAGTCAATAATTCTTGTGCATTCCCTATAGCGGAAAGATAACAAAGTATTATGAGTAAGGTGAGTTTGTGTAGCATAGTCTATTTTTATACTTCAATGTTGTCAAATTCAGGTCTATGTTTTTTTGCGCGAGACCACATTAGGTAGATTGCTGGAATAACAAATAGCGTCAGTATCAATGAAAAGATAGTGCCACCCACGATGACTACCCCCATGCCGATTCGGCTTGTCGCTGCAGCTCCGAAAGAGAGCGCAATCGGTAATGCTCCAAGTGCAATGGCGAGACTGGTCATCAGGATAGGACGTAGCCTGGATTCAGCAGAATGCATGATGGCTTCGAATTTTGGCATTCCTTCTTCTCGAAGTTGATTGGCAAACTCCACGATTAAAATTCCGTTTTTAGTAACCAGGCCAATGAGCATGATAGTTCCAATCTGGCTGAATATATTCCAAGTCTGACCAAAGAGCCACAGGCTAATCAAAGCACCTGCCACTGCCATAGGTACTGTTAAGATGATGATAAATGGATCTAAGAAACTCTCAAATTGAGCGGCCAATATCAGATAAATCAGCAATAGTGCCAATCCAAAAGCAAACATCGTATTGGAACTGCTTTCTACAAAATCTCGTGATTCGCCACTCAAATCGGTCGTAAAGGTCTCATCTAGAACTTTATCCTTGGCTCTATCCATCGCTGCAATACCATCACTCATACTCATGCCTGGTGCAAGACCTGCCGATACTGTCGCAGACATATACCGATTATTATGATAGAGCTGCGGTGGACTACTCTCTTCTTGGAGTTGTACCAGATTATCTAATTGAACCAGATTTCCCTGATTATTTTTGACAAATATAGAGGTCAGATCAAAGGGGGTAGCCCTACGATCGTCCTCTATCTGACCAATTACCTGATACTGCTTCCCGTCCTTCATGAAATACCCAAATCGCTGTCCACTAAGGGACATTTGAAGCGTCTGCGAGATATCCAATACCGAGATGCCCATACTCTGTGCTTTAGCACGGTCTATGGATACGTGTAGCTCAGGTTTGTTAAATTTGAGGTTGATGTCCGTCACCGAAAAAGTAGGGTCATTGTTGATTTCCTCCATAAAGGCGGGCACTTTTTCGCGGAGCTTATCAAAATTCTGTGCTTGGATGATATATTGTATCGGTAGTCCACCACGCCTATTGACAGATATAGTAGGACGTTGGGATACACTTGTTTTTATACCGTCATATTGCTTGGTCCATTTGGTGAGTTCATTTGCAATTTGATCCTGTGATCGTGTTCTTTCGCTAGGGTCAACCAACGTCATGCGTACCCGACCATTATTGACCGACCCGCTTCCAAAACTGGGGGAGGTCATGACAAGACTGATTTTATTTTCAGGGACCGAATCGTAAACAAGTTTATCTAACTCTCGCATATAACGGTCCATGTATTCAAAACTAGCACCCTCGGGACCTGTGATACTCATGTTGACATTGCTGCGGTCATCATAAGGGGCTGTTTCTTTCTTAATCGAACTGAAGATAATGCCAATGATGATAAAACATATAGCTAGGATTGGAAAACTTATCCATTTTGCTTTCATGAATTTGCCTAACATAAGGGCGTATCCAGTATTCATTTTTTCGAAAAAAGGCTCAGTCCAAATATAGAATTTTGACTTTTCATGACCTGTTCCTTTTATGAGATAAGCATTCAACATAGGGGTCAATGTTAGGGATACAAATGCAGATACCAATACGGCAGATGCAATGACTACCCCAAACTCTCGAAATAATCGACCTACGAAACCTTGCAGGAAGATGACAGGCAAGAACACCGCCGCGAGCGTGATGGATATGGATATGACAGCAAAAAATATTTCCTTGGATCCTTTGAGTGCCGCCTGTATAGGAGACATACCTTCTTCCACTTTTTTAAAGATATTCTCCGTGACCACAATCCCGTCATCTACTACCAGCCCAGTGGCAAGTACAATGGCGAGCAAGGTCAATACATTGATGGAAAATCCACAAAGGTACATGATGAAGAAAGTCGCAATCAAGGAGACAGGAATATCCAATAATGGACGTAGCGCTATGCCCCAATCCCGAAAGAAAAAATATATAATAAGCGTGACCAGGATGATTGATATTAATAGAGTCTCCGCGACCTCAACGACAGATCGTTTAATAAAGGTCGTATTATCGGCTGCGATATTCAGGATGATGTCCTCAGGCATATCTTCTTTTAACTGATCGAGAAGCTTATAAAAATCATTGGCAATATCAATGTAATTGGTGCCAGGTTGCGGAATGATGGCCACACCGACCAACTGTTTGCCAGCACTCACCATCTTTGTTTCCAGGTTTTCGGCCTGAAGCTTGGCGTATCCGATATCGCTGAACTTGACCACTCTTTCGTTGTCCGATTTGATGATAATATTGTCAAACTCTTTCTCTGTAGAGAGGTTTCCAACAGTCTTGACGGTCAATTCAGTATTCTTTCCGACTATTTTCCCCGAGGGTAACTCTACATTTTGAGCCGTTAGGGCACTCCTTACGTCGGCGACGGTGATGCCATAAGCGGATAATTTGGTGGGGTCAAACCATAGACGCATAGCATACCGTTGCTGTCCCCATATTTGTACACTACTGACACCGGGAATGGTCTGTAGCCGCTCGCCAACGACATTTTCAGCGAAATCACTCAAAGCCAAATTGTCTCGTAATTCACTTTGTATCGTCAAGGTGATTATAGGTTCCGAATCTGCATCGGCCTTAGAAACAACTGGGGGAGCATCAATATCCTGAGGAAGACTACGGAGAGCTTGCGATACTTTATCTCTCACATCATTGGCCGCCTCTTCTAGATTTTTTTCCAATTCAAATTCAATCGAAATATTGCTGGAGCCTTGATTGCTTGAGGAGGTGATATTACGTATGCCATCAATGGAGTTAATGGACTTCTCGAGGGGTTCTGTAATCTGGGATTCGATGATGTCGGGGTTTGCACCAGCGTAATTGGTACGTACAGAGACAATGGCAGGGTCTATGGATGGATACTCACGGACACCTAAAAAACTATAACCTATATACCCGAAGAGCATAATCGTCACGTTAACGACAATTGTCAGTACGGGTCTTTTGATAAATATGGCAGAAAGATTCATCTTTTCTATTTCTTAAGTGTCACCTTTACCTCTGAACCATCTTTGAGCGATAATACACCAGTGGTCAACACGGTATCTCCGTTTTTTAATCCAGACAGCACCACAATATCTTTCTCAGTACGGTTTCCCGTCTCGACAGCTACCTGTTTGGCCTTTCCATTTGTGAATACAAATACATTCTTTCCATCCTGAACAGGGACAATGGCCTCAGTTGGTATAGATATGGCATTGACACTGTCATTCAGAGGGAGCAACACATTTGCATATGAACCCACGATGAGTTTTCCTTCTGGATTTTGTGCGTAAGCGCGTACAGTCATCGTTCTGGTCGCCAGAGCGACTTCTGGCTCAATAGCATATATGTTCGCCTCGAAGGTCCTAGCATTGTTGGAAACGGTAAATTCAACTCGTGAATTGGTCTTGAGTTGACTGGCATACTTTTCTGGAACCGAAAAGGTCACTTTAACACGATTGTCCTTGACCAGGTTTGTAATCAATGTTGTAGATGAAATAATGGTTCCTGGAGATATATTTCGTAGACCTATGCTACCACTAAAAGGTGCACGAATAATCGTTTTTGAGATTTGTGCTTGGATTAACTGGATTTGAGCTTGTGATGTCTTAAATGCTGCGCTTGCAATATCATATTCTTCCTGACTGATTGCGCCTTTAGCTAGCAAGAGTTTCGCTCTTCTTTCATTCTCAGAAGTCAATTGGTTGCTAGTCTGTGCTTGCTTTAGTTGGGCTTGTAACTCGATATCATCTATTTTTACCAATACCTGTCCTTGAGATATACGTTGTCCTTCATTGAAGTATATTTTGTCTACCCTACCACTCACCTCACTTCTGACTTCGAGCTTTTCATCGGCATCTATAGTACCTGACAACGAGAGTACATTGTCAAATTCTGTGGGTGTCACTACGATAGCTTCTGCAGTAAGCATGGTCGATTTCCCTTTAGTGTCCTGCACTGAAGCCGTTTTAGTTTTATCTTTTTTGAAAAACAGAATATAGCCGATTGCGAAGACGCCAAGGATAATCAAGAGGTAGATGAGGGACTTTTTTTTCATTGGAATACAGTATCTTTTAATGGCGATGAAGCTGTCAGAAGCCGTTTGTAATTTTTTGTGAGCGTATGCCCGATAGTTTCATCTTATTGATTTTTATTTATGAACCAGTGATATCAATGGACTCGTTACATTTAGCTAGTCATTTGTTGATGAATGCGTTTGTAAATAATATTTGCCCTATGTATCAAAAATATTTACATCTCGGCTTCATATTGATATTAGAATGATTGTATTGTTAGATTGACCATTGGAGATATATTAAATTAGGGGTTAGAGCTCGATATTTGTCATTGGTACTACCTAATCTTATATATCCATATCTAACTCAAATATATTGATAAGAATTAATAAAGCTTTATTGTCAGGAGTATGTTACAACATTTTTAATGCTTGTGCCGAGACTTCTGAAGAACAATAATTTTGTAAACCCTAAAGATTGTTAAAATATAGTCTAAATCACCTTTGTTCAAAACTTAGGCATTTATTTTGTTCGTTTTCGTTCATATTTGCATATTGAAGAACATTAAATCAAATTCATAACATGAAACATCCAATAATACCAGTCGCTATCTTACTCTCTGGTCTGTTAATGACAGGCTGTGTGAGTAGCGGTAAATTCAAAGGATTGCAATTAGACTATGACAAGCTGCAGACCGAGCACCGTGACCTTGGACAAAAATACCAACAAGGCCAATTGGAACTCGCCGAAGGTCGTACACGTATAAAGAGCCTCGAAGAGCTGTTGGCCTATGAAAAAGCGAATAATGCCCAGTTGAAAGAGGCCTACGCATCGTTGCAGAAGTCATTGGACAATAGTATTAATCAGAATTCACAAGGAAATGTGAATATTTCCAAATTGGTGGATGAAATCAACGCGTCTAATAAGTATATCCAACATTTGGTGAATACTAAAAATAAGAGTGACTCTTTAAATATGGTATTGACGAACAATCTAACACGATCTTTGAGCAGGGAAGAAATGAAAGATGTAGATGTACAGGTCTTAAAAGGAGTGGTCTATATTTCATTGTCTGATAACATGCTCTACAAATCTGGAAGTTATGAGATTTCAGATAAGGCGGGAGAGACGCTGAGTAAAATCGCGAAAATCATCCAGGATTATAGAGATTATGAAGTGCTGATTGAAGGTAATACCGATTCTGATCCTATTTCTAAGCCAAATATTCGTAATAATTGGGATTTAAGCGCATTACGTGCATCTTCAGTAGTACAAGCTTTGCAATCTACTTATGGGGTTGATCCTAAACGGTTGACAGCTGGTGGACGTGGGGAGTATAACCCAATCGCTGATAATGCGACTGCTAATGGTAAAATGCGAAACAGAAGGACACAGATCATTATTACACCTAAGCTAGATCAATTTATGGAATTGATAGACAAGGCCCCTGAAACGGATACTGTAAATACCGGTGACGGGATGTAGCAGTTGCAAGTCGTCCATCAAAAAGGAGAACGAGCTGTCTCGAAAGGTACCGTCTTACCACGTGTTTAGGGCCTTTTGAGACAGCTCTTTTATTTTTGAAAGCGGGTTATGTAATTGGGCCAACTTATTTTATAGAATACTAAAATGCTATGCAACTATTTAGAGGTGGGGCTAGACTGATTCGTCAATACGGTTGACTTCATTTTTACATCAATAGAAATATTGATTTTCGAGTAGAAAGTTAGTTGTAACGCTAATTTTTTTAATTTTAGCACCTTTTTATCTTTGGATGCTAAAAAATAATAAATTTTTTCTAATTGATATTCAGTGTCTTATAAGTGTGTTATAAATACAATAGCTTGTTTTTTAGCTATATAAAGGTCTAATTTTGGGCTTTAAAATTTAAATACATATGGCTACGGAAAAATTAGTCAAACTTGATTTGGGTTATCTGAACGTCTTAAATGATCAAGAGGTAAACTATCAACTCGACGTACCAACGTTAGTTGAACATGCAATTTATAATGGAGAAGGGACACTTTCCAACTCGGGTGCGCTAAATGCAAAAACTGGAAAATTTACTGGACGAGCACCAAAGGATCGTTATATCGTAAATGACCGAATTACCGAAAATGAGGTGTGGTGGGGTGATATCAATCAACCAATTTCGCAAGAGGCCTTCGATATTTTAAAAACCAAAATCACCCAGCACCTTAGTGTATCCAAAAGACTATATGTTAGAGATGCAAAAGCTGGCGCCGACCCTCGCTATGGTATCTCTTTGCGCGTAATTACGGAAACGGCCTATCAAAACGTATTTGCCAATAATTTATTCATAAGACCTACGCAAATTTTAAACGGCGAGATACCTGAATGGACAATCATGGTAGCGCCTTCCTTAATGTTGGATACGATAGACGGTTTAGAAGTCAAGAATCGCAATTTTGTAATTCTCAATTTTACTGAGAAAATCGTTTTGATTGCAGGTACAGGTTATACAGGCGAAATCAAAAAAAGCGTATTCTCCATATTGAATTTTATACTCCCGAAGGAGCATGATGTGCTTTCGATGCATTGCTCAGCAAACAAAAGCAAAGACGGTGAAACGGCTCTGTATTTCGGGCTGTCCGGTACAGGAAAGACCACGTTGTCTGCAGATCGAAGCCGATTGTTGATCGGAGATGATGAGCACGGGTGGTCAGCCGATGGGGTGTTTAACTTCGAAGGAGGCTGCTATGCCAAATGTATAGGCTTGACAGCAGAGAAAGAGCCCGAGATTTTCAATGCAATCCAATTCGGATCACTTTTGGAAAATGTAGTTTATCGGGATAATAGTCGAATCCCAGATTATGAAAATGTGTCCATTACTGAAAATACAAGAGTGTCCTATCCTATTGAATTCATGGAAGGGGCCGATTTATCAGGTATTGGGGGCGTACCCAAACATATATTTTTCTTGACAGCCGATGCCTTTGGCGTATTACCCCCTATTTCGTTGTTGAACACGGAGCAGGCGATGTATCATTTTATATCTGGGTATACCGCTAAAGTAGCGGGTACGGAGGTGGGAGTGGTGGAGCCTACGGCAACTTTCTCCGCATGTTTTGGTCAAGCATTTCTACCATTACATCCAGAGCGATATGCCGAAATATTAAAATCAAAGCTTATCATGGACCCTTCTATATGTGTGTGGCTAGTCAATACGGGATGGATTAAAGGTCCGTATGGAGTAGGGCATAGGATTAAGCTGAGCTATACCCGTAGTTTGATTAGGGCGGCCATGTGCGGGATGCTCCAAGATATGGACTTTAGAAAACATCATATCTTCGGATTGAGATTCCCAACTTCCTGCGAGGGTATACCTGATGATATCTTGGATGCTAAAAAGTTATGGAAAAATGACGATGCCTATGACATACAGGCAAATAAGCTCGCGACATTGTTCATCTCCAATATGCATAAATACGATTTGAATGAGGAAATATTGGCAGGAGGACCTCAGCCTCAGAAAGTAAATGTAGAAGTATAAATCGTTAAAACCTCAAATTGTGAAAAAGGCCCATTTGTGTATCAATTGGGCCTTCTTTTATTCGTTTATAATGAGCTTCTTGTGCTTTCGTATTTTGATGTAAAGCAATAGGAGAGACAATAAGAAGCAAACCGCCGCAATAATTGCCAACGCAACCATAGGTTGTCTAATCAGATGAGCGGGAGCATGCTCTATAAATAAGAGTCTAAAAATCTTTAGGTAATGGGTCAGGGGAATGACATCGGCAATGGTCTGTACCCACTGAGGCATTTGGCTAAGGGGCCAAGTGAAACCGCTGAGGATAAAACTAGGTGTAGCAATGACCATTAATATTTCTGTTGCTTTCAGCTGATTGGGTACGGCAATACTCACCAAAATACCTATAAAGCTAGCCGCAAGAATGAATAAAGTAGTAGATAAAATAAAAGGCCATACTTCTACATCAATAGGAATGTTGTAGAATAGGGCAAATCCGTAGTATAAGGCCATCACACCTATGGACATCAAAAGGTATGGGAAGACCTTGACAAATATCAAGGTAAAAGGATTTGAGCTTTTTGTAAGCAATTGCTTAAATGTATTGCTCTCAAATTCAGAAGCGAAAGATAGGGCGAGCCCCAGCAAAAGAATCTGCTGAAATACAGTCATCAGGACACCAGGAAGCATAAAATACAGGTAATTCCCACTTCTGATATTTTGCTTGATAATGGTGGTTTTAAAGGGTTCATATTGCTGGGAAGCAATGTAGCCAGGCACTCCTTTTTTCTTTTGTGCTTCAATTTGAATTCCGGCCTTCATGGTGGCAGCACAAACGTTTACGGCAAGCATGGCGTAGTTGGAAGTCAAGGTATTCGAAGCATCTACAAATACAGCTACTTCGGTCTGTCGATTCTGATTGATATTCGACATAAAGCCTCGAGGTATATTGACCACAACGGTGGCCTCTTTCTCCAGTGCCAGTTGGCGAGAGTTAAAATTATCATGGAGGATATCAGATACATATATCACTTCGCTTTCATTAAACATATCGATCAACTTTGCGCTCATGGGAGAGCGATCCTCATCCACCACAATAATGGGTAAATCGGTCACTTTCCCCTTTTTGTACACATTGCCGATTAAAACCCCGTAAAGAATAGGTGCACCAATAAATAGAATACGCAGTACCTTATTGTTGTTAAAGAGTTTGAATTCACGTATAATCAATTCCCAAAGTAGTTTCATTTAATAAATCTCCTTTTCTATTGCGCGTGTATAGTATTTAAATCCCATTTAGCATTGCTCTTGGTTAAGATATCTTTGGCCGCTAATCGATCTAAGGGGACAATTTTTATTTCAAAGAGTGACTCCTGTTGGTCAAAATCAGGGTAAGCTGTTGCAATATTGGCATAAGAGCTTAAAGCTTTTATTGTAGCCACTTGGGCTTTGATAGTTTGGTTGTCTTTGTAAGGGATGCTAACAGCTACTTGCATATTGGGTTTGATATTAGCCATCTTACGTTCAGGCAGTGTAAATCTGAAATAAGTCGTCTCGTCCAAGTATCCAGCAACAATAGCATATCCAGCAAGAGCCAGTTCCCCAACTTTAAGATTGATACTTTCAATTGTCATATCTTGCGGTGCGATGAGGAAGCGCTCTTGGGCTGCAATACTCACTTCATTGACCGCACCCAATGCCCTTTCTTTTTGGCCCAATGCCATTTGTTGTTGTTCCACACGTGCTCCATGTTGCACATCGTTCAATTCAGCGACAGCTGCGATGTATTGGTTTTTCGCACCTTGGTATTTGGCATATACCTCGTCATATTTTTGTTGTGGTACAAGACTATCCTGTAATAGGTTTGAGAGTCGTTTTAGTGATTTTTCCGCAAAATCCAGTTGTTCTTTAAGCCCAGATACCTTGGCGTTCAATTGTTTGAT
Organism: Sphingobacteriaceae bacterium DW12; assembly: GCA_000783305.1. GTDB lineage: Bacteria > Bacteroidota > Bacteroidia > Sphingobacteriales > Sphingobacteriaceae > Sphingobacterium. The sequence goes on from JROE01000005.1 coordinate 224,278, forward strand.
CTGTCCATCTGTCGCACCTTTCTTGGCCATGTTGTATTGCGCTTGAGCAGCATCCAGCGCTCCCTTTGCTTGTTCTTCTTTTGCCGTAACTTCGGGTATTTGAAGAATGACTAGTGTATCTCCCTTCTGTACATGTTGCCCCTCTATCACGAGTATCTTTTCGATTTTTCCAGGTATCTTAGTGACCACACTTAATTGGTCACGCTCTACCTTACCCTCAAGGACATGATCGGTATTTTTCTTTTCATTTTTACACGCTGCAATAGTCAGTAGAAAAACAAGTAAAAAAAATGTATATCTTTTCATCTATTTATATTATTTATGAGTGTAGAATTGACTTGTATAAGTAAGTTGCCCTCGGCTTACTTTGTTGATTATAATCGTTGCAATTAGTATTTGATTGTCCGTCTCTGAATTATCTATATTTCGGTTTCATCTTACTTTAATATGTTGTCTAGCAAATCACCAGAAGTGTGTAGTACCTCCAGTGCTGATTTACGTTGTTGTAGCAATTGTGAAAAATACCCTAAGGTAGATTTGTAATAGTCATTTTCGGTGGCAAGAAGTTCAGTTACATCAATAAGGCCTTCGTGATATTGTTTTAAAGATAGATTGAAATTATTTTTTGCAACCTGTACTTGTTGGTCATTTACCTTTAATTTTTGATTGGAAGTGTTGTACTCGACCCTATTTTTCTTGAGTAATAAAGTGAGCTTTTCGCGCGCATCATCCTTTTTGTTTTGATTGATGTCAATATCTAGTTTCGCTTGTCTCAATTTGTTTTTGTGTTCACCTCCTCTAAATATTTCCCACTTAGCACCCACACCCACCAAGAATGTTGGAAATAGCTGCAATTGGTCCGATCTCAAACGTACATCTCCCAACAAAGAAAGATCTTGTAAGGTTAATTTAGAATTGAATACATTGCTATAGGAGGCGGAACCAAATGCAAATACTTGAGGTAGCCCTGATCCCTTTTCTTTCTTATAAACATATTCATATGCTTTTTGAGACGCATCCAGCGCTTTAAGTTCATTTCTATTTTCAATGCTCTCCGGATAGTCACTCAGTAGGATTTCCAATAGTTCATAGTCTATTTTTTTGAGTTCACTCAAAGAAAGATGTGTATCCTGTTCCAGTTTTTGATAAATGAGCTCTCGCGAACCATTTAACTCTACTTTTTTAGCTTCTAGTTCAAGCATTGCCAGTTTAATCTTCTCTCGGTCATACGGAATCGCCAACCCATTTTCGATTGCTTTGCTGACCTTAAGATGTTCTTTCTCAAGTCGCTTTTCAGAATCGTCAATCAGTTTTTGGACTTCCTTTAACAGCATAAGTTGGTCAAAGGTATTGATGATATCCTTAGCAATAGTTTCTTTACTTGCTTCAGCCAGGTATTGCTGCGCTTTTGCTTTTTCCTGCAGGGCCTTTTGACCATTGCTGATTTGGAGGCCACTGAATATTACCTGTGTGGCCGTTACGCCAAGAAGGCCTACCTGTCCCTGCAATCTAAAATCCTGAGCTCCCTCAAATAGATTGATCGATGTGTTTGGAATATTGGCGGTGGGAATATCCAATTTGCCACCAGTATTGAAATAGGAGTAAAATCCTGCTGCAGATACAGAGGGTAGAAGTTTATTTTTAACCATATTAGCTTCTATTCTCACTTTTTCTGTTTCCATGTATTGCCCCTGTAGTCCACGGTTGGATGAGATAGCCTGTTGGATAGGAGCTTTTAGTTGTTCACTGACCACACGTTGGGCGTAAACAATAGGAGTGCAAGAAAGGATGAAGAACGCGGTGGTGATTTTTCTTATCATAGTTAAAATTGCTCTACTAAAGTACAATCGAACACATAAAAGGTTTGTTCTGTTCTAAGTTAATTAGGTATTATTCCAGTATCAAAGTAAGTATTATTTAGTAAATTAAAATTGCTTATGCAACTAATTTTGAGGATAAAAAGCAAGCCTATCCACGAGTAGGGGGATAGGCTTGCTTTTATTTTAGCTTACCAGCTGAGCTTATGCGCCCAATTGAATGCGTTTGAAAGCTGTAACTGTCAATCCTTTTGATACTGAATCTAAGAACTGAGAAATGCTTTTAGAAGAATCTTTCACAAATTCTTGATTCAATAAAGTAGTGTCTTTAAAGAATTTATTCAATTTACCTTGTGCAATTTTCTCTGCCATTTCAGCAGGTTTTCCTTCAGCAATGATTTGCTCTTTTGCAATAGCTATTTCACGTTCGATAGTATTTTGATCAACACCATCTTTGTCGATAGCAATTGGGTTCATAGCCGCAATCTGCATAGCTACATCTTTACCTGCTTCTTGTACACCCGCACCGCTAGCTGAAAGACCTACTAATACACCTAGACGGTAGTTACCGTGAATATAAGCAACAACCTCTTCAGCTTTTACAACTTCATATTTAGAAACTTCGATTTTCTCACCGATCTTACCTGTTTGGTCAATCAACAAATCAGCGATTTTACGGCCATCGATTTCTAGCGCTTTAAGATCATCTAATGTAGCAGGTTGATTAGCCAATGCGATGTCAGCAATAGCTTCAGCAAAAGCTACGAAATCAGCATTTTTAGCTACGAAATCAGTTTCACAGTTCACTTCAACAACGATACCTGATTTTTTATCTTCAGTTGCTTTCGCAATGATGACACCTTCGTTAGATTCACGATCCTGACGGCTTGCAGCTACTTTAGCTCCTTTTTTGCGTAAATAGTCGATAGCGGCTTCAAAATCACCGTTTGCTTCTACTAATGCTTTTTTACAGTCCATCATACCAGCGCCTGTTTGTTGACGCAGTTTATTTACATCTGATGCAGAAATTTGTACTGACATGTTATTTTTTGTTTTTATAAAATTACAGTTTGATATGTTTACAATCGCTTTTTTTGTGTTAAGCAATTGTGAATTGTTAAATCTGATAATGGAGATTTAACAAAAAAACCGGACAGATATGTGCGGGCTATGGATATCGAAATTTCCAAAAGCTAACACAGGTCTATCCGGTTTAATATAGAAAATATTATTCTCCGTCTTTCGCTTTGCGAGGGCGTTTAGCACCAGCGTTAGCTTCTTCAGCTTCACCACCGTTGTCCACTTGAGCTTTTGCAGCTGCAGCTTCTTTTTCAGCTTCTTCCTCTTTATCGCGTTTACGTTCGTCCAATCCCTCTTGGATTGCTTTCGCGATGATTCCAGCGACAAGGCTAATAGATTTAGTAGCATCATCATTTGCAGGAATCGGGAAGTCAATGTTAGTAGGGTCAGAGTTTGTATCTACCATTGCAAAAGTAGGGATGTTCAATTTGATTGCTTCAGAAACAGCAATGTGTTCTTTTTTTACATCGATGATGAATAAAGCAGCCGGTAAACGATTCAAATCAGCGATACCCCCTAAAAGGCTTTCCAATTTGATACGCTCACGTTGAATCATTAATTTCTCTTTCTTCGACAACACGTCGTAAGTACCATCTTTTTGCATTTTGTCGATATTCGACATTTTTTTGATAGACTTGCGTACAGTTGCAAAGTTCGTCAACATACCACCTAACCATCTTTCAGTTACGAAAGGCATGTTTACTTCTTTTGCCTGTTGAGCGATAATTTCTTTTGCTTGTTTTTTCGTTGCTACGAATAAAACTTTACGACCTGATTTTACGATTTGTTTGATAGCTGAAGCAGCTTCTTCTAATTTCGTAAGGGTTTTGTTCAAGTCAATGATGTGGATACCGTTACGTTCCATGAAAATGTACTTCGCCATTTTCGGATCCCATTTACGTGTAAGGTGACCAAAGTGCACACCTGCATCCAATAAGTCTTGATAAGTTGTTCTTGCCATTTTTTGATCCTCCTTTGATTAACGTTTACTGAATTGGAATCTTTTACGTGCTTTACGGCGTCCTGGTTTCTTACGCTCAACCATACGGTCGTCACGAGTTACTAAACCTTTAGCACGTAATGCAGGTTTTACGGTAGCGTCTAGCTCAATAAGAGCTTTAGCGATTGCAAGGCGTACAGCCTCTGCTTGACCTTTTACACCACCACCATTCACGTTAACATTCACATCATAATTTCCTGCAGCACCTGCTACTTCAGTAGATTGAGTAACAATGTATTGCAAAGGCAATGTTGGGAAATATTCTTTGTAGTCTTTACCATTAACGGTAATGTTTCCGCTACCAGCAGTTAAGTAAATGCGGGCAACAGCAGTTTTTCTTCTTCCTGAAGTGTTAGTTGTTGACATGTCGATTCTCCTTAAAATTTAACTGGTGTTGGATTCTGAGCCTCATGTTTGTGCGCTGTTCCAGCATACACATGAAGGTTCTTAAACAATTGACGACCTAAACGGTTTTTAGGAAGCATACCACGAACTGCCTTCTCAATGATGCGCTCAGGGTGTTTTGCCAATAATTCTTTAGGAGTAATGAAACGTTGACCACCTGGGTATCCAGTGTAACGAACGTAAACTTTGTCACCTAATTTATTACCGGTCAATCTAATTTTGTCTGCATTGATAACAATGACGTTATCTCCGCAGTCTACGTGAGGGGTAAATGTTGGCTTGTGTTTTCCACGAATTACTTTCGCAATTTCGCTTGCCAAGCGCCCCAAAATCTCGCCTTCAGCATCAACAACAATCCACTCTTTGTTGATAGTGTTCTTGTTGGCAGAGACAGTTTTGTAACTTAACGTATTCACTTGCTTTTGATTAATTAATTAAATAAATGTTATTTTCTTCTTTTTCCTTTATTACAAAGGACTGCAAAGGTACGTTAAAAGATTTAAAAGCCGAAATGGTTTTTTCTTTATTTGATGGCCTATGAAACTTTTACATTTATTAACAGTCATTGCATTAAACTTTTGCGTTGTTTTGTCATCTTTTTATGCACGATTGATTACATTAGTACATAATTCAAATATGAGATACATGAAGATACATGAAAAAAGCCCTTTTCGTTTTGTAGTGATAGTAGTGGCGATAGGTATGCAGCTTGGGCTATATTCATTAAGCAATGCTCAGCAAGTCGAAAAGAAGCCTTACCAAGAACAGCTGACACTGATCGAAGTAAAATTGAGAAATGGCGAGTTTCAGGAGGCTTTCCAGATTATGGACGAAGTAACGGCCAAATATCCCAACGCGGATGAAATTTACTACGCTAAAGGCTTGCTATATGGACAATTTCGGAATTATGAAGAGGCTGTCGCAAATGTGCAAAAAGCACTCTCTATTAAAAAGGACTTAAGATATTATAATTTCTTGGTAGATCTATATAAGTCTAAACAAGATTTGCCAGCTGCGTTGAGCTTATTGGACGAAGTGATTGTACATAATCCAGACATCCCGCAGCCGTACCGTGAAAAAATCATGTTATTGCAGGTGAGTAAAAAGCCTGATGAAGCCCTGGCGTATTACGAGGTCGCTAAAAATAAGTTTGGAGTGTCGGACACATTGGATATGTTGAAAGCCGAGATATTAATGAATGAAGGTCGCACGGAAGAAGCGAAGGTGTTGTTGAAGAATTGGGAAGAGAAAAGTAGCCCACTTCGTCAAGTGTATAGCAGTCTCTCGTATATATATATACAGGGCAAGGAACCCAAAAAAGCTGTTTCGACTTTGGAAAAAGGTGTTGAAGTCACCAAAGACGATCTCTTGTATCTAGATATGGCTGATGCCTACACCGCCTCCAAAAATCAAAAACTAGCTTTTAACTACCTTAAGAAAGCTTTTGAGTCTGATAAATTGGATTTTCAAGAAAAGAATAGGGTGGTGCATGCACTTCTTTTGCGTGAAAACGGATTCACGTTAGATCAACTGCAAGATTTGACCAATGTGCTAGTCTTGAAACATCCGCGCATGGCCGAAAGTCACATGGCCAAAGGTGATGTGATGTGGAGGCGTAAAGATCCACATGCCGCTCGTTCCTTATTTTCAGTAGCAGTAGGAATCAACCCCGCCAATATCGATGCCTGGCGTATGCTTATCAATGCTGATATGGCATTGCAGGAGGTGGACGTCGCTATCGTACATGGATTGGAAGGATTGAGATCTAATCCCAATAATTCAACATTGCTATATTTTACGGGATTGGCTTATCTGATGAACGATGATAAAGAAAAAGCTAGACAGATGCTCGAGATGGCACTTAATAGCAGTGAGAATGAAAATCCGTTTGTTCAGTCCAATATTTATGCCGCACTGGGCGATCTGTACCATCAATTAAAAATGGAGTCAGCGTCAGACGTTGCGTATGAAGAAGCTATAAAGCTAGATAGCACAAATGTAACGGCAATGAACAATTTAGCATACTATTTGTCGTTAAGAAAAAAGGATTTGGAGAAAGCTGCGGAATATTCTAAACGCTCTAATGAATTGGATCCCAATTCGGCAACTTTCCAAGATACTTATGCATGGGTACTCTTTCAACAGGAAAAATATGAAGATGCACTGGTTTGGATCGAGAAATCAATAAAAAATTCCGGTACACAAATATCAGCAACTTTGTTGGACCACTATGGCGATATTTTGTACCATGTTGGTAAACAAAGGGAAGCTATAAAGCAATGGGAGAAGGCATCTTTATTGACAGATGTTGAAGATGTTAATAGAGAAAAGTTGAGCTTAAAGATAAAGAACAAAAAATATGTGGAATAAGTGTGGAATAGGGATTTTGTTGCTTCTCGTGCTATCTTCTTGTGGTAGTAAAAAGAAGCTTGCTGTGAAAGATCAGGCCAATGTGGTAGGGACTACTCCTATTGCGACTACTTCAAACGCGATTAAAACATTTGAGTTAAGTAATTTGGATTTTCATACTTTTTCTGGAAAAGCAAAGAGCACATTGGTGCTAGGTGACAAATCACAGGAGGTGACCGCCAATATTCGGATTGAGCGGGATAAAGCGATTTGGATCTCGGTGACCGCTATATTAGGCATTGAAGTAGCTCGTGTTTTGATTACACCGGATAGTGTGAAGATTTTGAATAAATTACAAGGCGAGTATATTGCCAAACCTTTTAGTTATATCTATCATTACACGAATCCATCCGTTACATTTGGCAGTCTACAGGATATTTTATTGGGTAATGTATCGACCTCACTTTTGAATACAAATAATCTGCAGATGGCGAGTAGCGCTGACGATACACAGATGGTCGGTATAAAAGATGGGATGCGATTTCACTACATTATCAATGCCAATAATAGACCTACTACTTTCCGATTGGCGGAAGATGGAAGAAGTCAGAAACTGGAAGCTTTTTATGGGCAACATGTTTTGGTTAGTGGATATAACTTTCCACAGCGACTAAGACTTAATCTGATCGGAGAGGATACTAAAGTCGATGCAGATTTGGTTTATAACAAAGTCGCATTTAACGAACCTTTAGAGATACCGTTTAATGTCCCGACAAGATATAAGGTAATAAATTAGTGAATATTAATATTTAATGCCTGAGTTTTATTATTTTCGCAATCTATACATGGTTAGCTTTGTGATCTACTCAGAAGGCAAAAGTGAAATAAAATCAGTTCATGGGTTTTAAAAAAGTATTATTAAGCATATTAGCACTGTTTCTGATTGTTACTGTTAGTAAGGCACAGAGTAGTGCATTATTGCAAAAACAACGGGAGCAACTAACAAAGGAGATTGCAGAGCTACAAAAAGTGTTACAAAGCACTTCGAAAGAGCGAAAGTTATCTCAGCAAGAGGTGAATGCCCTAAGCAAGCAATTGAATCTAAGGGAAGAGAAGATTTCGACGATTAATTCAGAAGTTCGATTGATTAATAATCAAATAGCATCTAACAACAACGCTATTGACGTACTCAAAGCCCAGTTAGAAAAATTGCGCAAGGATTATGAGAAAATGATTTTATTTGCCTTTCGTAATAAGAATGCCTATAGTAAAATGATGTTTGTTTTTGCATCGAAAGATTTCAATCAGGCCTATAGACGTGTTAAATACCTTCAGCAATTCAACGATTCGAGAAAGATAAAAGCGGACGAAATCGAAGCTACACAAGACAAGATAAAGCAAAAAATTGCACAATTAGAAGTTGATAAAAGTAAGAAAAATGCACTTCTGAAAGATCAACAAAACGAACGTAATGTCATCGCTAAAGATAGGGCCGAGCATTCAAAGGTGTTGAATGAATTGGCATCACAAGAGCGTGACGTTAAATCGCAATTGGGTAAAAAACAACAACAAGAACGCAAGCTAGCCGCGCAGATCAAAGCGGCAATCGCAAGAGAAATTGCCGAAGAGCGTCGAAGAGCAGAGGCTGAACGTAAGAGGCTCGCCGAGGCTGAAGCACGCAAGACGGGTAAGCCTGTGGCCGAAGTTGAAAAAGAAACGAAGAGAAAAACCGATGGAGAAGTGTTAAAATCTACTCCTGAAGCGATGAAATTGTCTGCTGACTTTAAATCCAATCGAGGTAGACTTCCTTGGCCAGTAGGACAAGGGAATATTATTCGCAAGTTTGGTATGGGGTCATATGGCCGAAATGTGACCGTATATAATCCCGATATCGTGATTCGTACCAATGCCAATGCCCCTGTCAAAGCAGTATTTTCGGGAACAGTGTCGAAAGCATTTAATTTTGGTGGGGTAGGCAGTGTAATTATCAACCACGGGGAGTACTTCTCCGTATACAGCGATTTGAAAGGTCTTTCTGTTTCAAACGGACAAAAAGTGAGTGCGGGACAAACGATTGGAACGGCAGGCGAAGACGAAGAAGAAGGAATTTCCATTGTTAAATTCTCTATCTTTCAAGGGATGAACGAGTTAAATCCAGAGTCTTGGTTAGCGAGATAGATTGTAATAAAAAAATAATTGTTTACCTTTGATAGTTATCCCTTTATTGGGAGCAGCAAAGAAGGTATTTGAAATAATATAAATAAAAATAAATTATGTTAACATCAACGTTTTTAATAATGGGATTAGGTGGGCAGGAGCTTATCATTATCGTAGTGATAGTGCTATTGTTGTTTGGAGGTAAGAAAATTCCTGAATTAATGAGAGGTCTTGGAAAAGGCGTAAAGGAGTTTAAAGACGGTCAACGTGAAGATAATTCTGAAACAAAAGACTCTTCGACTACCACTAATAACAAAGACACTGTAAATAACGGGTAGTACTATTCGTTATAAAGAGGGTAATGATATACCTATTATATCATTACCTTGTTTTTCAACCTTTTTCAAAAATTACGCTAGATGATTTTTGGAACACCGAAATTGTAATCATGCGAAATCTGCTGCAATCCATTTACTTAAGGAATGACATGTGGACTCGTTTTTTTTGTATTAAATCAAACTTATGATTAAAATGAAAGTAGTGACCTTGTCATTAGTGGGACTGCTATACTTGTCAACCGCCAATGCACAAAGTTTACCCTCTTCATCGTTAAAAGGAGAACTTCAATCTTCTCTTTTACAACATTTAGCAGATGAAAATACACAAATCTTAAGAGAGCTGGACAGCATTAAATTTGTCAACGCTGGCGAACGCGATGTCGATGATGTAGTCTTTGACATCCAAGATGTAGGAATGGTCCGTAAGCTGTTGGCGTTGCAAAAAGAAGTACCCCTAAATTACAATGCTCAGGTCCGCAATTATATTGAGCTCTATAGCTCGAAAAACTATAAGCCCCACATGGGGCGGATGTTAGGACTTGGACAGTACTATTTTCCGATATACGAAAAGATATTTAAGGAAATGGCCGTTCCGGAGGAAATTAAGTATTTATCTATTGTGGAATCAGCACTCAACCCCCAAGTTGTATCCAGAGTAGGTGCTACTGGCCCTTGGCAGTTTATGTACGGAACTGCAAAGCTCTATGATTTAGCAATGGACAATTATGTCGATGAGCGCAAAGACCCCTATGCCTCCAGTTATGCCGCTGCCAAATATATGTTGGAATCCTATAAAGAGTTCGGTGATTGGTTGGTTGCTATTGCTTCTTACAATTGTGGAAAAGGTAATGTGAAACGTGCAATCGCAAAGTCCGGTAAAGACAATCCTAATTTTTGGGAAATATCCCGTTTTCTACCCAAAGAGACCCGAAATTATGTCCCTGCATTTATTGCAATGACATATATGTTTGGCTATATTGAGGAAAATAATATTATCCCATCCGCTCATGACTACCATCTTGCAACGGATGTCTTGATGGTCGATAAGTTTTTAGGGATGGACAATATAGCTGGAGCTTTGAATGTTCCAATAGCTTCTCTGAAACTGTTAAATCCAGGCTATAAGAAAGGAGTTGTTAATGGCACAGTAGAGGTTCCTAGGCGATTGGTGATACCCAAGATGGAAGATATGGACCAAGAACATCTCTATGCTGCTTTGAATACACCTCTGGCTGTTCCAGTGGCCATTGTCGAGGCCGCTAACGATGATCTTCGAGTCGCTGGAAGCGGTGCTGTAGGAAGATATAAGGTTAAAAAAGGAGAGTCACTTCAGCGAATAGCTGACAAATTCGGTGTAAGTGTCCACAATTTAAAAGCATGGAATGGATTAACATCCAGTCGTGTCGCTGCTGGTAAATCATTAATAGTGTCTAACAGCAGCGTGAACAAGCAGTTGGCCAGCACAGTAAGTAAAAGCTCAAAAAGCAAAAAATCATCGGGTAGCGCCTATCTGAGTTATGTGGTTAAAAAGGGAGATACACTCTCAGGCATAGCAAGTAAATATAAAGGAGCGACTGTAACAAATATCAAATCCACCAATGGATTGAATAATTCAAAACTAAAGCCAGGGATGAAACTTCGTATCCCTCAAAAATAAATGAAAAATATATCATTTATCTAGAGATGCAGCTCGGCTATGTAAGCCAAGCTGCATCTTCTGTTTTGTCGTATTCCTCCAATGTGACCTCCACTTGCTCTTTGAGTATCGTAGATAATTTAAGACCATAATAGTCACTAAATATTGGAAATTTATGATGACTTCTGTCAATCAATACGGCAGTGCGCATTTTTTTGAGGGGGACATCCAAGAATACACCGAGTGCGTAAGCCAATGTGCGGCCACTATTCAAGACATCATCCACAAGTATCACCACTTTATCTTTGGCATTGGAAGCGGGAATATCGGTGTCGCCATCTAATTTTCGACTGGTCTTGTTAACCATTACCTTGATTAATTCAATGCCTTTATCAGGAGCTATCTCCACGAGAATTTGCTGTAAGCGTTGAGCAAATACGTATCCTCGGTCTGCAATACCTACTAAGACGATAGTTTTCTCTTCAAAATTGTCTTCCACGATTTGGTAAGCAATGCGAATTGACTTTTGTTTTATCTGTTCTTTGTCTAAAATAAGGGTCTTTTTTGAGGGCATATCAGTTCAAATTTTACAGAGGTAAACTTAGAAAAAATGCTTGGTATTCACAAACAGAACATAGTAAGCATATGTGTGCTATTGAACGCCAGCACGAGGAAATACACCATGTTAAAGAGAGAGTCGCTGACGTTGCTGAGGCGTAAGGTTCGTACAATGTGGCTGTTTTTTTACTGAAGGTGACAGGAGGGAGGTGCAAACTCTTCTAAAGGAAGAGGTCCGATTGCTTTGGCAATCGGACCTCTTTTATTGTTTGCGATAATCTAGTTGAGCTTCGCTTTTCTTTCTTTCAATAAATCAGCTGTAAGGATTCTTCCAATGTCTTCCGCGTTCTCCACAGGCATTCGACCACCATTGTAATAATACCTTTTCCAATACGCTTCGTTTAGGTTGCTGATCATTACGCCTTTGCTTGAAGAAGCATGTGCAAATTTATCATCTCCTAGAAATACACCTACATGCGTAATATTACGGCTTCTAATCTTGAAAAAAACCAAGTCTCCAGCTTTAAGTTCATTTTTACGTACGGGGTCTACCTGTGTATAGATATTGCGACTGTTGTATCCGATAGAGGTGTTGAATACTTGGTCATAAAGCTCATATGCAAATTTAGAACAATCAATACCACGCTTGGAATCTCCACCTAAGCGGTAGGGAGTTCCAATCCAATCATAAACAAATTGATACAGTTTGGTATTTGTAGTAGCTGAAACGGCTACACCCATGATTTGTGAAAAATATTCTTTGGCTAAGTTATCAGGATCGGCAGATTCTGATTTGGAAGTGGTTTTTGTTGATTGTGCCTGCGACACTAGACATAAGCCTATAAATAGCAATGACGCTACTATTTTCTTTGTTTTCATTAAATCGCTTTTAAATACAACTTTAAACTTTTACAGCAGCAATGTATGTTTTTTCATACACCACTGTCGCAAATCTAATGCATAATACCATTGCATCCAAATATTTCGACTTAATTTTAACATACCTTTAACCTTTTTTAACAAATCAATCGTAGTCTACAAACACAATATTTAACATTCATATCTATGAATACATTACCAAAGCAAGCTTTTAATGCCAAAATGATAAAAAAAATAAAATATCTTTGAATATTTCAAAAATAATATACTACCTTTAGCCTCAGCAAAGAACAGCAATGAAAATTAACACTATTATTACATCGATTATTATTACCACCGGGATTATATATTCGGAGGAAGTAGTTTCTATGTATTGAAAAGTGTACATTAAATATTAAAGAAAACGCCTTCCTCCGAAAAGAGGAAGGCGTTTTTTTGCTTTAAAATCATCTAAACAGTTATATATAATATGAAAGTTCTAAAATTCGGAGGCACTTCAGTAGGTTCAGCAGAAAGTATCCGCTCTGTTTTGCAGATTGTATCCGCAGCTCAGCAAGCTGGTGAACAGCCATTGGTCGTATTATCGGCCATGTCAGGAGTCACTAATTTATTGACCAAGATGGCAGAGGAAGCCGCTGAAGGAAAGCCGTTCGAGGAAGGGATGAAAATCCTGGAAGACAAACACTTTGACGTAATCCGAAAATTGATTAGTGTCAAATTCCAAAATCCAGTGTTTACCAAGTTGAAATTATACTTCAATGAAATCGAGGATTTGCTACAGGGTATCTTAGCCCTTCGCGAGCTCAGCAATCAGAGTAGAGACCTCGTAGTAAGCTATGGCGAACGTTGTTCCACATTTCTAGTGGCCAAGATTGCTGCCCAAGAGATTGAAGAAGCTACCTTTATAGATGCTTCGCACTACATCAAAACAAATTCAAATTTCGGTAACGCCAGTGTACAGGATGTGCTCACTAGTCAACTAATTCAGGCCTTATCCCATTCACATGTGGACAAATTAATGTTTGTAACGGGATTCATTGGATCTAATGATAAAGGAAGAATCACCACATTAGGTAGAGGGGGTTCCGATTATACGGCCGCTATCTTCGGATCGGTACTGAATGCATCTGCTATAGAAATCTGGACAGATGTCAATGGGATGCTGACAGCTGATCCACGAATTGTAAAAAAAGCTTTTTCATTACCAGTATTATCTTATACTGAAGCGATGGAGTTATCTTACTTTGGTGCGAAGGTTATCTATCCCCCAACAATGATACCTGCATTCTTAAAAAAAATACCCATTATTATCCGAAATACATTTCAACCTGAATTTGAAGGAACCATCATTCAGTTTGATAGCGGGCAGACATCGTATCCAATCAAGGGTATATCATCAATAAGTGATATTTCAGTCATTAATTTGAGTGGCTCCGGGATGATTGGTAAGTCAGGTTTCAGTGGTCGTCTCTTTACACTATTAGCTCGCGAACAGATAAATGTGGTCTTGATTACGCAATCCTCTTCCGAGCACAGCATTACATTTGCAGTCCATCCAGATGATGCATTAAAGGCCGTTCAGTTGATCGAAATCGAATTTGAGTTAGAACTTGAGGCGAATAAAATTTTGCATCCAGAGATAGAAAGCAATCTTTCTGTATTGGCCATCGTTGGCGAGAATATGAAAAAGACCCCTGGTATGTCAGGTAAGTTGTTTTCGGCTTTGGGAAGAAATGGGATTAATGTACGTGCAATAGCACAAGGGTCTTCCGAGTTTAATATTTCAGTTATCATATCGAAAATAGACCTTTCCAAAGCACTAAATGCTGTACATGATGCTTTCTTTGCTGAACTGAAAAAGACATTACATGTCTTTAATCTAGGAACTGGAAATATTGGCGCTACGCTATTTAAGCAGCTAGATAGCCAACATGGATTTCTGTTAGAAAAAAATGATATTGAAGTCAAGGTAGTAGGAATCTCCAACAGTCGCAAGATGCTGTTTAAGGAAAACGGAGTCGATCTAAATGTGTGGGAATCTCAGTTGAACGATGATGGTATAGAAGCTGATCTCTCTCTCTTCATAGATAAGATGAAAGATATGAATCTTCCTAATTGCGTCTTTATCGATAATACAGCCAGTTCAATCCCATCGACCCATTATGAAGATATTTTTAAAGCTAATATATCAATAGTCACCTGTAATAAAATCGCAAATTCGGGCAAATATAGTCAATACAAGCTCCTACGTGATACCGCTCATCAACATGGTGTAGACTTTTTTTATGAAACGAATGTTGGTGCTGGCCTGCCTATAGTCCGCGTGTTGAAAGACTTGATGATGAGTGGTGACCGTATTGTTAAGATTGAAGCCATCCTATCGGGTACGATATCTTATATCTTTAATAATTTTAAAGGAGATGCCTCTTTCTACGACGTCGTCAAACAAGCGCAAGAATTGGGGTATACCGAGCCTGATCCTCGTGATGATTTAGGAGGAGTAGATTTTATGCGTAAGATGTTAATATTAGCGCGTGACGCAGGCTATACCCTAGAAGCCGAAGATGTCGATCTTGGCGCTATTTTACCAGCATCCTGTCTTGCCGCTGAGAATGTGGACTCATTTTACGAGGAACTTCAGAAGGAAGATGCATACTTTGAAGCGTTAAAATCAAAGGCTCAAACCGAAAATAAGGCGATTCGCTATATTGGTAAGCTTGAAGATGGTCAAGTCAGCATCTCTGTACAGTTTGTAGGCCCAGATCACCCTTTTTATTCTTTATCAGGAAGTGACAATATTATATCCTTTACTACCGAACGTTATAAGGAACGGCCGTTAGTCGTAAAAGGACCAGGGGCAGGGGCTGAGGTTACGGCAGCTGGTGTATTTGCAGATCTGGTCAATGTCGGAGCTTGATATAAAAGTTAAGTAGTTTGGGGCACATCAATCGACGTCCTACTACTGTCTAAATGCTAATATCTAAATACTAAAAACTTATAATGGAACTATCGCAATTAAAAAAAGATATTGATCTATCCCTGATCTTGGATGAAGTGAAGGTATTCGCACCAGCCACCGTTGCCAATATGATTTGCGGATTTGATATCCTAGGTTTTGCGCTGAATGAACCAGGAGATGAAGTTGTAATGACGCGTCGTAGTGAACCTGGAGTCGTCATTACCGAAATAACAGGTGACGATGGACGCCTACCACTAGATCCTCAAAAAAATACCGTTTCAGCTTCAGTACAATCTTTATTACGCAACTTGGGGTTGGAACATGAAGTCGGTGTCGAAATCAAGTTGCACAAGCATATGCCTATTGGTTCAGGTTTAGGTTCCAGTTCGGCCAGTACTGTTGCGGGGCTATTTGCCATCAATACGCTATTAGGAAGCCCGCTTTCGCGCGAAGAGCTTCTGCCATATTGTGTAGAGGGTGAACGACTGGCCTGCGGTACAGGACACGCTGACAATGTGGCGCCAGCCCTATTTGGTGGCATTACTCTTATTAGAGGTTATGAACCTTTGGACGTAATCCCACTGCCAGCACCCAAAGAACTTCATGTAGGAGTTATCTTCCCTCAGGTAGATGTCCCTACACGTGATGCACGGCAGTTAATCAAGGAGAAAATATATCTAAAAGATGCTGTTGTACAATGGGGGAACATCGCTGGGCTGATAGCAGGATTGTACGAAGAAGACTATGGTCTTATTGCTAGAAGTATGCAAGACGTACTGATTGAACCCACTCGCGCAATTTTAATCCCTCAATTTTACGAAATGAAAAGAATAGCAATGGAGGAGGGGGCACTTAGTTTTGGTATATCGGGGTCAGGTCCTTCTGTTGTAGCGGTTACTCGGGATGCGCATATTGCACAAAAGATAACAGAGAAAATCCAGCAACATTTGAGCAAAGCTGAAATCGAGAGCTATGGTTATATCTCAGCTGTCAATGTGGATGGTCCCAGAATATTAGGCTAATGATGTATAAGGAGTAAAAGGGGCGAATAACCGCTGAATTTACTCGTCACCTACCGAACTATGACAGGATGATATTCTAGTGAGGTTAACACTTATTAATAACCGAGTGCAACGAGCTCATTAATACAATTTGAAGCTAACACTCATTAATAACCGAGTGTAACGAGCTCATTAATACAATTTGAAGCTAATACTCATTAATAACCGAGTGCAACGAGCTCATTAATACAATTTGAAGCTAACACTCATTAATAACCGAGTGTAACGAGCTCATTAATACAATTTGAAGCTAATACTCATTAATAACCGAGTGCAACGAGCTCATTAATACAATTTGAAGCTAACACTCATTAATAACCGAGTGTAACGAGCTCATTAATACAATTTGAAGCTAATACTCATTAATAACCGAGTGCAACGAGCTCATTAATACAATTTGAAGCTAACACTCATTAATAACCGAGTGTAACGAGCTCATTAATACAATTTGAAGCTAACACTCATTAATACTTAATTGCAATGAAATTATATAGTACCAATAATAAAGAGCTAAGCGTTTCCTTTAAAGACGCTGTCTTTAATTCTCTACCCGCGGATAGAGGCCTTTATATGCCAGAGCATATTCCGCAGTTGGATCCGATGTTTATCCGTAATATCCAACAGTATTCCTTGCCTGAGATAGCATTCCATGTTGCACATGCATTAATTGGTAACGATATCCCAGAAGCAGATTTGAAAAAGATTGTTAACGAAGCGATTAACTTTGACGCTCCAGTACGTTTTCTAAATAAAGATACAGCCGTTTTGGAACTCTTTCACGGACCATCTTATGCGTTTAAAGATTTTGGAGCGCGGTTCATGAGTCGTGTCATGGGATATTTTTCCAAAGCAGATGATCAGTTATTGGATGTTTTGGTTGCTACTTCAGGCGATACGGGAGGAGCTGTGGCCTTAGGATTTTTAGGAGTAGCCGGTACACGTGTCACGATTCTATATCCCAAAGGAAAAGTTTCAGAAGTGCAAGAATTACAATTGACGACGAATGGACAGAATATTAGGGCGATAGAGGTTGACGGTACATTTGACGACTGCCAGGCTTTGGTAAAAAGAGCCTTTAACGATGTTCAACTCAACAGCGAATTGAGGTTGACTTCAGCCAATTCAATCAATATCGCTAGACTAATTCCACAGACTTTTTATTATTTTTATACATATGCGCAGCTCAAGGCCCAAGGAGTCAATGAAGTCGTCTTCACCGTTCCTAGTGGTAACTTTGGAAATATTGGTGCAGGTCTACTAGCTTATAAAATGGGACTGCCAGTCAAACATTTTGTTGCAGCTACCAACGTAAACGATACCGTTCCGAGATTTTTGAAATCGGGCAAATATGAGCCGAAGCCCTCTGTGCAGACATTGGCCAATGCCATGGATGTCGGCGACCCTAGCAACTGGGTACGTATTCAAGATTTGTTTGATCAAGACCTCGATAATCTGAAAAAAATGATCACGTCATACACCTATGATGATGCGACGACAAAAGATGCTATGGAACAATTGTTTAGAGAATACAACTATGTGGCTTGTCCGCATACAGCAATTGCATGGGTTGCATCGCAGGCATATGCAGGAGAGCATCCTGGACAATATGCTTCAGTCTTTCTCTCGACTGCACACCCTTGTAAATTTCCAGATGCTATCGCACCAGATGCATTCGAACAAATTGAATTTCCAGACGGAGCAAAGGAATTGACAGGAAAAGAGAAATTGGCAGAACATATGTTAGTGGACTATGAGGCTTTCAGACGCTATCTAGTCGAAAATAGATAAAAAATAAGGAAAGCTTACTCTTGTAAGCTTTCCTTTTCATTGACTCACCGGCAATTTGATATCGATATTAACGAGTTCTCCTACACCATTTTTTAGGAGCCCGTAGTCCGTCCTGTTGATTTGGAAGCTTCCCGAAAATTCGCCTTTATTTTGATTAGAATGGAAGCTGAAGGGAATCTGTATTCGTTTGGTAGTATCTTTTATCTTCAAATCTCCTTCTACAATATAGCCCGATCCTGACTTTTGAAAGTGAGTAGAAGAGAAATATATCTTGGGGTAAGATTCGCTATCAAAAAAACTCTTGGCCTTTGCATGATTGTTTTTTAACCAAATCCCGGTGGCAATAGTATTTACATCTACACTAACCTTAATGTTGGACTTGTCTAAGTTTTGCTCATCAAATAAAATTTGGCCCTCTAGCCCCTTCATGGTGCCATTGGCTTTATCCGTTTTGAAACGAATGACATAGTCATCTTCCATTATTTTCCAAGAGGTATATACATGGATGGCCAAAGCCAAAGAGACGGAGGTAAGGATTGTGAGGACAAGAGTGAACAACTTTTTCATGGTGTCTAGGACTATCTGATTCAACAAACAATTATACATAGATTTTGTGTTGTCCAGTCAATATTTTTGATAACTATTTTTGGCTAGTATAATTTAAGGCATGGAGCGCTTTTTTATATAAATGAAAACACGATCTTATGTAATAATCTATAAATTAAAACCTAAATTTGCAGCGATGAAATCAATTCCCTCTAATCAGGCTAGTCCGTCTCTTCCTCAGAAGTAAGCTGGAGATAGTCTATAAGAGAGAGATAACATGATGAGAATTGGGTATGGTACCTCTTCCGAAGGAGAAGAGTTCGGGGAGTCATCATGAATAAAATATAAGATGGTAATGAAAAAGGTAATCCTGCATAAAGGAAAAGATAAAGCCGCATGGCAGCTACATCCATGGGTGTTTTCGGGTGCTATCAGCTCGCTATCCGATAAAATTGAAGATGGGGAGGTTGTCTCTGTGTTTAATATCGCACAGGAATTTATCGCCTATGGAATTTTTCACAATAATTCACGGGTAGCCGTACGATTGCTAGAATGGCATCCCGATAGAGAAATAAACGAACAATGGTGGCGCAGTCGTATACGAAACGCATGGAGACAAAGACAGCATCTACTCGTTGAAGGCGTGACCAATACTGTCCGTTTAGTCTTCGCTGAAGCTGATTTTATTCCAGGATTGATTGTCGATAAGTATGGCGAGTATATCGCAATACAAGTTCATGCGGCAGGTACAGAAATGGTGAAGACAGTCATTATCGACGAGTTGAACTTATTATTGAAACCCAAAGGTATTTATGAACGTAGTGATCTCAAATCAAGAGAATACGAAGGTCTACCTGATACAAATGGACTCTTGTTTGGCGAGCTACCTCCCGAATTTGTCGATGTTGTCGAAAATGGAATTCATTATAAAGTCAACATTATAGACGGCCAAAAATCGGGCTTTTATTGTGATCAACGAGAAAATAGACTGTTGACCGCTCAATATACTCACGGTAAAAAGGTTTTAGATTGCTTTAGTTACTCTGGAGGCTTTTCCTTAAATAGTTTGCAACATGGAGCTGCTGAGGTAACCTCGGTTGATAGTTCTGCGTTAGCATTACAGACATTAGAACGCAATATTATCGCCAATGGATATGATAAAGACAAACAAACCTCTATCTTGGCCGATGTCAATAAGCAATTACGCACTTTTATAGACGAAGAGCGGAAATTTGATGTGATTATCTTAGATCCACCAAAGTACGCCCCGTCAAGATCATCTCTGGAAAAAGCTTCTAGAGCATATAAAGATTTGAATAGAAGAGGGATGATGTTGCTGGAAAGCGGTGGTTTATTGGCCACTTTCTCTTGCTCAGGCGCCATGGATCTTGACACCTTTAAACAGGTTATTGCGTGGGCTGCATTGGACGCAGGTAAAGAAATCCAATTTATACGGCAATTTCATCAACCCGAGGACCACCCCGTTCGTGCTTCGTTTCCGGAAGGCGAATACTTGAAGGGACTCCTAGTGAGAATACTTTAGTCATATTTTGAAAGGCTGTTTGATAGACAGCCTTTTGTTTTTTTTATAAATTTTTAAGTGTATGGTTTCAAATTTTAAAAACAGTAAACCTGTTTTTCCGATTCTTTTTGCAGTCAGTTTCATTCATTTACTTAATGATTTCGTTCAAGGGATCATTCCTTCGGTCTATCCGCTTTTAAAAGACGAGCACCACCTTTCCTTCTCTCAGATTGGGATGATTACTTTTGTTTACCAGATTGCAGCATCCATATTCCAACCAGTAGTGGGGTCCTATACAGACAAATACCCACAACCATATTCGCAGATGATTGCTATGGCATTTTCCCTTGTAGGCTTGATTCTATTTGCGCAGGCCCACAACTATGAGATGATATTAATCTCAGTTTTCCTAGTAGGAGTAGGCTCGTCCATATTTCATCCCGAATCCTCTCGCATGGCCTATATGGCATCTGGAGGAAAGCGAAGCTTGGCACAATCCATTTTTCAGATCGGTGGAAATGCGGGAACTGCACTTGCGCCAATTTTAGTTGCTTTTTTTATCTTACCAAAAGGACAAGATGCCATCATCTGGTTTGCAATTGTTCCAATATTAGGGAAGGTAGTAGCACTTTATATCGGTAGATGGTATAAAGTAAAAATAGCCGATCGCACAGCTGTCAAAAATAAGGTGGTATTGGCGCCGGATCTGCCCAATTCAAAAGTGATTATGTCTGTAGTAGTATTGCTCTTACTTATTATTTCCAAGTACTTTTATATTGCAAGTATTACCAACTATTTCCAATTCTTTACGATGGAAAAGTTCGGAATATCTGAAGTACAGGCACAAGTCTTTTTATTCTATTTCTTGATTGCCGTAGCAGTAGGTACATTACTTGGTGGGATATTCGGCGATCGCTTTGGTCGAAAATATGTCATTTGGTTCTCAGTACTGGGGGTTGCCCCATTCGCATTGGCACTCCCATATGTCGATTTTACAACTACGGGAATTTTGATTGTTATTATTGGTTTAATCCTTTCCTCAGCCTTCCCTTCTATTATTGTATATGCACAAGAGCTTCTACCTAAAAAGCTAGGAATGATATCTGGACTGTTTTATGGATTCGCTTTTGGTATGGGAGGATTAGGCTCTGCGCTACTAGGATGGTATGCTGATCATACATCCATAGCGTTTATCTACCAGATATGCTCCTACTTGCCATTGATTGGTATCGTCGCTTACTTCTTGCCGGATCTTCAGCGTACACCTCATAAAGAGTTAGAGCTATAAAATAAGAAAGCGGAGCTAAGCTCCGCTTTCTTATTTTATAGCTGCCAACCAAGTTTCGGCCATCAAGGATGCACCTGCTAGGCTGGTGTGGACACCATCGGTGGTCCAGTAATCTCCTGGAGATTGTAGGAGAGCTTTGTCGAAGGCACTTTGATAAGGAACAAAGGTAGCTTTAAACTCAGTCGCGATTTCTTTGCAAGCTTGCTGATAGCCCAAAAATTTGGGATACCAAGCGTCTGTGACGTGTTTGACGTTCTTCACTCCGAAAGGCTCTCCAATAATGAGCTGGACATTTGGCAATTGCTGTAGGGTGCCATCCAACAATTTTTGATATTGACTCTTAAATTGTTCAGAAGTATTGCTTGCTCCACTGTCCATTGTTCTCCAAAAGTCATTGACACCTATAAGGATACTAAGGATGGTCGGTTTTAAGTCAATGGCTTCCTGTTGCCAGCGTCCTTGTAAATCTGGTACGCGGTTACCACTAATTCCTTTGTTGTAAATCTTAATGTGCTTTGACGCGTGTTGTGAAAGTAGCTGTCCTGCAGCTAGAAGAGCATATCCGTTGCCAAATGCGGATGTATCATTGGCAGCACTATTGTCCCTTTTGCGTCCAGCATCGGTGATAGAGTCACCTTGAAAAAGGATGATGTCATTTTCTTTAATAGCTATTTTCCCCTTTTTGTTCATGGAGTGTTCTTCAGCATGTAAGAACGAGCTACTCATTAGGGCTGCGCCAGTGGCAAATAAACTTCTAGTAATAAAAGATCTTCTGTTCGTATTCATTGATATAGGTTTGAGTAAACCTAAATTAGCAAAAATTAACCGTAAATATCGATTCCTTTTAAAATTACTGCACAAGCAGCTTCGATTTGCTCCTTGGTAATTGTTAGAGGAGGGGCTATGCGAAGAGCTGTCTCACAGTGCAGGTACCAATCTATCATCACGCCATTTTCAGCAGCGTATTTGCTGACATGGTATACTTGATCAAAGGTCTCAAGTTGGATGCACATCATCAAGCCGAGGCCTCGGATTTCCTTAATTTTTGAATGCGATAGGAGCTCCCGAAACAGTTGGGCCTTATCAGCTACCTGCTCAATCAGCTTTTCATCCCGTATCACCTCTAGAGAAGCTTTAGCGGCAGCACATGATACAGGGTGCCCTCCAAATGTAGTGATATGTCCAAGCATTGGATTGTCCTTGATGACATCCATAATCTGTTTCGGAGCGACAAATGCCCCCAGCGGCATTCCTCCACCTATGCCTTTGGCTAGCATCAAAATATCGGGCACAATGCCGAAATGTTCAAAAGCAAATAATTTACCCGTACGACCAAATCCAGTCTGTATCTCGTCAAATATCAACAAGGTTCCAGTTTCATCGCAACGCTTTCGAACAGCCTTCATATAAGTCATATCAGGCACCCTAACACCAGCTTCACCCTGGATAGCTTCCAGTATCACGGCCGCGGTTTGGTTCGTGATGGATTCAAGGTCTTCTTGCTGATTGAAGTTAATAAAACTTATTTCAGGTAGGAGTGGAGCATATGCTTGGTGATACTCCTCGTTCCCTATAAGGCTCAATGCTCCTTGCGTACTTCCATGATACGCCTTCCTCGCAGCAATGATTTGACGTCTGCCAGTATATCGCTTGGCGATTTTCATTGCGCCTTCAACAGCTTCAGCTCCGCTATTGGTAAGGTATACAGATTGAAAGGAGTGAGGCAAGGTTGCTAACAAATCCGTCGCAAACTGTACCTGTGGAGCCTGGACAAATTCGCCATACACGGTGACATGTAAGTACTTTTCCAATTGCGCTTGTATCGCTTGTATTACCTTGGGATGTCGATGACCGATATTACTGACGTTAAATCCAGATACGAGGTCCATATATTTTTGCCCTTCGGGACCATATAAATAAATTCCTTCAGCCCTTTCTATTTCGACCATACGAGGTGATGTGGACGTTTGGGCGGTATTCATTAAGAAGAGTTCGCGGTTACTAAGCATATTGATTTAATATTTAAATGAAACCTTCAAGATTCCTTCGCTACAAGATTGCGATGCCTATGAAGATATTAAAGACCTGTATATATCGTCTTTTGAGATATAGATGTTTAGAAAAAAAGAAGAAGCCCTTTGGACTTCTTCTTTGTATTTTTTATCTACGCTATTTATGTCGATTTTGCCATTCTTTATAGAGGAGCTCTCTGAAATTTTGTTCGATTTCAAAAAATTGAGAGGCTCGAGAGTTCCCAATAATTTTGGCGAATTGAGCTCGATATTCTTTTTTGATTTCCAATTCTTTAGCATCATAGGCTAGTACGTCCTGTGTTCCTCTTTGTCGAAAACCATTGCCCCTACTAGGAGAACTTTGTTTGGGGCCAGTTTTTTGATTACGTATTCTCCACATCTCTTGAGAATAGTCATTGTATATAGGAAAGAATTGCTGGGCTTCTGTCTTAGTTAGTTTAAGCTCTTTTGTTATATAGGCAATTTTTTCATTTTCAATGGCTTTGAAGCGTTCGTTATCACGCTGTGCTTGAGCAGACAAAGTCAAAAGAAATACAAAACAACATGTTGCTATTATATTTTTCAATTGTAACATCACTTATAATGTATAATTTAAATACTCTTCTAAATCTTCTTTATCAATCTGTTTACCAACACCTTCCGAATCATTGGGTTGATAGATGTACTCTGTGAAGTAAACCATATCATCGCCATTGGTAGTTGCGGCAAGATAATTCATGATCTCATCATCCGAAATATTAGACAATATCGTTTCGGAAGCCTGGTTGCTTTCATTGGATTCTTGTAGTCCGAAAAAGGCGCTTACACTTAATATAGCCACTAGACAGGCTGCAGCAGCATATCGTATCCAATTGATATTGTTTAACCGTCGGACAGGAGTAGCAATCTCTTCCTTCGGAACTGTTGCTTTTCTCAAATCAGCTGACAGCTTATCAAAGTAAGTAGCAGGTACTGCAAATCCATCTTTAACTACACCCCCGGTCATCTGGTCAAGAGCAACATTAGCCAATACAGACTGAGTGAGTTGATCAAAATATCCATTAGGGATGTCGAATCCGTCAGCCTGGACTTTGTCTTTCAACTCTTTTTCGACTATTCTCGAGGCAATGTTATCTTGAAGCGTATCAAAGTATTGACTGGGTACCGTAAAATTTTCTGCTTGTGCAGATTGTAGCAACTGGTCCATTGAGACAGCAGATAGAATACGAGATTGCAAATCGTCAAAATATCCACTCGGAACTTGAAATGTTTTCGGTTGGATATCTAAATTATGGACAAGTTTGATTTGGGAAAGAATATTGGACTCAAGGTTATCGAAATAACCTGCTGGTACGATGAAAGGATTTACACGTAAATATTCAGGAAGATTATCTCCCTCTGAATGATGTTGATATGTGTTGTTTTCCTTCATGGTAATAGTATAGAGTACACTAAGCGCAAAAGGTTTAATCGTGGGTGTTAAAAAAATGCTCTATTTTTTTAACGGCCAAATGGTATGATGCTTTTAGAGCCCCCACACTTGTTCCCAATACATCCGATATCTCTTCGTATTTCATGTCATCGAAATACTTCATATTGAATACCAATTTTTGTTTTTCTGGCAACGTTAGCAAGGCCTGCTGAAGTTTCAACTGCGCCTTGTCACCGTTAAAATAGCTGCCATCCGCAAGCGAATCTGCTAAATAAGCAGACGTATCGTCGTCTAACGATACATTCTGCTTTTGCTTTTTCTTATTTAGGAAGGTGATACATTCGTTCGTAGCAATGCGGTACAACCAAGTGTATAATTGAGAATCCTCTCTAAAATTTCCTAAATTGCGCCACACCTTGATGAAGACATCTTGAACCACATCATCTGCATCGTCATGGTCGATTACCATCCTTCTCACATGCCAATAAATTTTTTGCTGATATTTCTTCAACAATAGTCCAAATGCCTCTTCACGAGTATGTTCGTCGGCAAATTTCGAAATTATTAAAGCATCTTCCATATATTGACGTTGTGGACTTTATTATTTTCTTTTTATTACTTTTTGAGCAGCGGCAACAATAGCGTCTGCATTCAATCCATATTTTTCCATAAGTTGAGCAGGGGTGCCCGACTCACCAAAACTGTCGTTGACCGCAACGTACTCTTGTGGGCTAGGAAGGTGTTTAGCCAATACTTGAGCTACACTGTCACCCAATCCACCAAGACGGTTGTGCTCTTCAGCAGTGACTACACACTTTGTCTTGCCAACAGATGCTAAAATAGCTTCTTCATCTAAAGGTTTAATCGTGTGGATGTTAACTATCTCGGCACTGATGCCCAATTCCGCCAGTTTTTCCCCAGCTTGGATAGCCTCCCATACTAAGTGTCCAGTGGCTATAATCGTGACATCTGTACCTTCGTTCAACAGGACCGCTTTTCCAATAACAAACTCTTGGTCAGCTGGAGTAAAGTTAGGTACTACAGGACGTCCAAAACGCAAATAGACCGGACCCTGATGTTTGGAAACAGCTATAGTAGCAGCTTTAGTTTGATTGAAATCACAAGGGTTGATGACGGTCATTCCTGGCAGCATTTTCATTAAGCCGATATCCTCTAAGATTTGATGAGTAGCACCATCTTCACCCAAAGTCAATCCAGCATGTGAGGCCGCAATCTTAACATTTTTGTCTGAATAAGCAATAGACTGACGAATCTGATCGTAGACACGACCTGTTGAAAAGTTAGCGAAAGTTCCCGTGAATGGAATTTTTCCACCAATAGTCAATCCTGCTGCAATACCCATCATGTTCGCTTCTGCGATACCAATTTGGAAGAAGCGCTCTGGGAATTCTTTTATGAAGTCGTTCATTTTTAGTGAACCGATTAAGTCAGCACATAGCGCCACAACATTTTCGTCTTGCTTACCTGCTTCTAATAATCCAGCTCCAAATCCCGAACGTGTGTCTTTTGATTCTGTGTATGTGTATTTTTTCATTCTTTTAATATCGAGTAGTTAGTATGGAGTAGTTAGTAGTTAGATTCCAGTAAATGTGTTAAAATACAAATGCTAAGTACTAATGTCTAAATACTAATATCTGGTATAATTAATAATCTCCTAAAGTTTCCGTTAATTGACCCAATGCAGATGCCAATTGATCATCATTTGGAGCGACACCATGCCACTTGTGAGAGCCCATCATGAAGTCTACACCATTGCCCATTTCGGTGTGCAGGAGAATAACAACTGGCTTTCCTTTTCCAGTACGCGATTTCGCTTCAGCAAGTCCAGCCACTACTGCAGTCATGTCATTGCCTTTTTCAATTTCCATGACATCCCAGCCGAATGCTTCCCATTTAGCACGAAGGTTACCCAATGAGAGGACCTGGTCCGTGGAGCCATCAATCTGCGCTTTGTTATAGTCAACAGTAGCAATCAGATTGTCGACTTTGTTATGTGGAGCATACATCGCAGCTTCCCATACTTGACCCTCTTGAAGTTCCCCATCTCCCATCAATACATACACAAGGTTACTATCCTTGTTTAATTTCTTTGCTTGTGCAGCACCAATAGCTACCGAAAGACCTTGACCCAATGAACCAGACGCAATACGGATACCCGGAAGGTGCTCGTGTGTAGTCGGGTGTCCTTGAAGACGAGAGTTGATTTTTCTGAAGGTGGCTAATTCACTAACTTCAAAATAACCAGCATGCGCCAAGGTACTGTAGAACACTGGTGAAATGTGGCCATTCGACAAGAAAAATAAATCTTCCCCGATTCCATCCATGTTGAAAGATGGATCATGTTTCATGGCATTGAAATAAAGCGCCACAAAATAATCGGTACAACCCAATGATCCTCCAGGGTGTCCTGACTGACATGCGTGTACCATACGTACGATGTCACGTCTTACTTGTGATGCGATTTGTTCTAGTTTGTTTATATCTGCACTCATTTTTAAATATATGGTTTTCACAACTTTCGCAAAGTTAGTCATTTTTAACAGAGTAGGTCGATTAAATATGAATTTATTGCACCCCTTTAACTTCAATAAAGAGTCTCCCGCAAAACAATACTCACGAATGAAATCCATATCGGAACCTATGTCTTGAATCAAGCCAATTTTGTATTGATTCATGAAAATGAAACTTTTCGATTGACCGAACCAGAGATGCATCTGTTGAGTTATTTATGGGCACGTAATCCCAAGTTGTAACTAGAGAACAGATTCTGGAAGAGATATGGGGCGCCACTGATTTTTTTTACCGGAAGAAGCATGGATGTTTTCATTAGTAGGTTGCGCAAGTATCTAATTCATGATACAGCGCTAGGTATACATGCTGTAAGAGAGATAGGATTTGATATTAGACTCTAGATTTTAATTGGTCTTATCTAATTTCTTCCAATAGTCAAGTATTCTGTCTTTTATTACCGCTGGTAGCTTATCAAAATTATCCGAGTAATAATTTTGTATATATTGATCTTCAGCTCTGGATTCAATGGTGTAAAATTGTCGTTGATGAAATAGCAATAGGAATACGGATTGTTGTTTGTCTAGGCTGGAGGCATCATTTTTTGAAAAAATAAACAAACTTTCAGGAGTATGGTCTTTATCGGCATCAAAGAATGCTTTACGATTGCCCCATGTCATCAAGATCGAATTAGGAAAACTAAATCCTCGTTTGCATTGTATCTGCCAAGCATTGTCTTCTTCCATAAACTCCTCCGCATAAAGAGAGTCTGCGGTTTCACCTTTTTCATTTTTAGAGAAGATGTATAGTCTATTTCCTTGCGTTGTCTCAACAGCATCCACCGTCATTATCCTCGCGCCGCTGTAAGCAATCTTATTTCGATCGATAGTTGACTTGTTAACACTAACAAGAGTAACCTGCGCCATGAGAGTGTTTCCTAGGAGCAGACCAGCCAAAAGAATATAATATTTAATGATGTGCATATATGGTGTTATTAATCAAAGAGGGCTAAATCATTGATTTAGCCCTCTTTAATCTTATGCAGTTTACATTGCTTCTGCAACGACTTCCTCTACTTCAGGGACCATTCGTTTCAATAGCCCTTCAATACCCGATTTAAGCGTAATCGTAGAAGATGGACAACCACTGCATGAACCTCTTAATTCCACAGTCACCGTGCCATTTTCAAATGATTTGTAGGCGATGGCTCCTCCATCTTGTTCAACAGCCGGACGTACATAGTCGTGTAATACCTGCTGAATCTTAACCTCTACTTCTGTTCCTTCAAACTCAACATCTTCGTCATGATGCACTTCTTTTACCGCAAGTTCAGATTCTACCGCTCCTTTGATAAAGTCTTTTAAGATAGCTTCAATATCATCCCACTCAACACCATCGGATTTGGTTACCGTTACAAAATTGCTGGCGAAAAAAACACCATTTACAAAGTTGAATTTAAATAATTCACTAGCAAAAGGAGACTCTTGCGCCTTTTCCTTACTTGCATAGTCTAAACTTCCATTGATCAACAATTTGTTGACCAAAAATTTCATTGTCGCTGGATTCGGAGTTGTTTCCGTATATACGTTTATGGTTGCCATAGTTTTACTCTCTATAATAGTCTAACAAAGATAGGGGTTTTCAACTTGCCTACCAGTCATTAAAGCGTCAAAGCTTATAGTTGCACTCCAGTGTAAGTGGTGGGGGATATCGCCTTCAATTCCCCTTTTACCTCCGCACTAACATTCAAGTTCTCTACAAATTCAGCGATAGTTTCAGACGTGATATGCGTATTTGTACGGGTCAAATCTTTCAATGCTTCGTATGGTTTAGGGTAACCTTCGCGTCTCAATATCGTTTGAAGTGCTTCCGCAACTACCGCCCAATTCTTTTCAAGATCTTCTTGAAGTGCTTTCTCATTCAAAATTAATTTACGAAGGCCTCGGAGTGTCGATTTGATTGCAATCAATGTATGTGCAAACGGAACTCCGATATTTCTCAATACTGTCGAATCTGTCAAATCACGTTGTAAGCGAGAGATTGGAAGTTTGGCTGCCAAATGCTCAAACAGTGCATTCGCCAAGCCCAGGTTTCCCTCTGCATTTTCAAAATCAATCGGATTCACTTTATGCGGCATCGCTGAGGATCCAATTTGACCCGCGGTGATTTTCTGCTTGAAATAATCCATTGAAATATACGTCCAAATGTCTCGAGATAAATCGATAATGATGGTATTGATCCTTTTTAGTGCATCGCAGCTAGCCGCGAAGTTATCGTAATGTTCAATTTGGGTAGTTGTTTGAGAGCGGTCCAGTCCCAATACGTTGTTCACGAAATTGTTTCCAAAGTCTACCCAATTGTGTGTCGGGTAAGCAATATGATGTGCATTAAAGTTACCTGTAGCCCCTCCAAACTTTGCGGAGTATGGAACAGCGATGAGCAACTGAATTTGCTTCTCGATACGCTCTACAAACACTTTGATTTCTTTTCCAAGTCTCGTTGGTGACGCTGGCTGTCCATGTGTCCGGGCCAGCATAGGAATATTTGTCCATTCGTCAGAAAGAGCACGTAGCTCATTTGTTAATTCTTCGATTGCTGGAAGATAACTGTTTTGGATCGCCTCTTTCCAACTATAAGGAATTGCCGTATTGTTGATATCTTGAGAAGTAAGGCCAAAATGGATGAACTCCAAAGAGTCATGCAAGCCAAAAAGCTCAAATTTGTCTTTAATGAAGTATTCTACAGCTTTTACGTCGTGATTTGTGATTTTCTCTTTATCCTTTATCCACTGGGCATCTTCAATTGTGAAATTACGATAGATATCTCTTAATTTTTCATTTAATGAACCATCAAAATGTTGAAGCTGTGGAATACCTGAAGTCGTCAACGAAATGAAGTATTCAATTTCGACAAGCACGCGATATTTTATTAAAGCAAATTCCGAAAAGTAAGCTGCGAGTTCATGTGTTGCATTATAGTAGCGGCCGTCTACAGGAGATACGGCAGTAAGGGAAGATAAAGCCATCTTAGTCAAGTTATTTTGACAAAATTAGATAAAATGCTTGGCAATCACGAATATCTCTTCGCAAAAAGCAAAGCAATAATGTTCCTGTACGTGAATGAGTAGGCTTTTTTTAGGGAGAAAAAGGAGAATAAAAAAAGCCAGTGCATATTGCACCGGCTTCTATTGAGTTATTTGCTCTAAATCAGAGATTATTTTACAGCTTTAAGTGAATCAGCGATAGAATCACCAGTAGCTTTAAGTGAATCAGCAACGTTGTTCAATGAATCAGCGATAGAATCAGTTGTAGCAGAGATAGAATCAGCTAATGAATCAGCAGCTTCTTCAGTTTTAGTAGTAGAGTTACCACATGAAGCGAAAGCCAAAGTTAAAGCTAAACCTAAAAATCCGAATTTGAATAAGTTTTTCATTTTTAATTTTCTATTTTAATTGAAACAAATTTGTTTATTTACCATTAATACCCGTAACCCTAAAAGGTAACCCCAATTATTTCATTTTTTTTATTTTTTAATTTAATAGTCTTATTTACAATTATTTAAGTGATTTATTTTTTTTGCGTATTTTTATTCTTTATCGTGAATTGAAGGATTATTGAATATATTTAACACAAGCTCTAAAATATATACTTCAATAAAACTAAAATAAGAGACCTTTTGTTAAGGTTAAGGAGATGCACTAAACGATATCTATATGTTTGACAAAATTAAGAGTATGATGGATTTGATGAAGTCTGTCGATTTAGAACAATTGGAAAAGATTTCTAAAAAAGTTGACTTGAAGCAAGTTTTGAATGCTGTCGCCAAAATGGATGATAAACAGTTGCAGATGGTCATGAAGATGTTGACCGGGGGCGGAAGTAAAAAAGAATTACCGCCTATCAACGGTGATTTCTATGATATTGATTCCAAGTTGAATGAACAAGATCGAGCACTTCAATTAAAAGTAAGGTCTTTCATGGAGTCCGAGATTCAGCCGATTGTTAATAATTACTGGCTGAGAGATGAATTCCCTTTCGAGATTATTCCAAAATTTGCTGCCCTTAATCTTGCTGGCTATACTTATGAAGGATACGGTTGTGCAGGTGGATCATCTTTGATGGAGGGTATCATTGCTGCTGAAATTGCACGTGTAGACTCTTCTATTGCTACTTTTTTTGGTGTACAGAGCGGCTTGGCAATGGGATCTATTTATATCTGTGGGTCGGAAGAACAAAAGGAAGAGTGGTTGCCAAAAATGCAAAAAATGGACGTCATAGGTGCGTTTGGCCTTACCGAACCAGAGGTGGGGTCGGGAGCTGCCGGAGGACTAACTACTACATGCCGCAAGACAGCGGAAGGGTGGGTAATCAATGGACAAAAGAAATGGATAGGTAACTCCACGTTTTCGGATATCACTATCGTTTGGGCCAAAGATTTGGATGATGGAGAAGTGAAGGGGTTTATAGTTCGAAAAGGAACCCCAGGTTTTGTCGTCGAGAAAATTAAAGGCAAAATGGCGCTTAGGATTGTGCAGAACGGTTTGATTACCCTGTCCAATTGTGTCATAGCTGAATCTGATCGCTTACAACAGGCCAATTCTTTCAAAGACACGGCAAAAGTACTGCAAATGACAAGAGCAGGTGTAGCTTGGATGGCTGTTGGATGTGCTCGAGGAGCCTATGAAAATGCATTAGATTACACTCGCCAACGTAAACAATTTGGTAAACCAATAGCTTCTTTTCAGTTAATCCAAAATCATCTCGTCGAAATGTTGTCCAATTTGACAGCTATGCAGACACTCGTCTATAGGTTGTCGGAGCTTCAAGATGCTGGTCAGCTAAAAGATGAGCATGCCTCATTGGCAAAAGTGTTTTGTTCCCTACGTACACGAGATATCGTTTCAAAAGCTCGAGAAGTAATGGGCGGGAATGGTATTCTATTGGAATACAACGTAGCCCGTTTTCTTGCCGATGCAGAAGCTATCTATTCTTATGAAGGTACTAAGGAAATCAATTCACTTATTGTAGGGCGTAGTATTACTGGCTTTAGTGCTTTTGTATAGCGAAGTGAACATGTTAAAAAAGCATATTGTGCCCCAAGAAAATGAATGGCACAATATGTTCAAAATAATACTTCTCAGGCAGTAGTAACAATGCAATAGCGCACTTGATTACCCTTTGAGCATGTTGAATCAAGCCATTATTGCAAGTCTTATGCTGCTCGAGGGTGAACTCAAGCATCCGCAGGATCGTAATTCTATTTATATGCCGTTGTTTTATTCCATCCTGTCAAGACTTGCTTATTAGGTGATGGATAACCCTTCGTCCATTAGCTATTTACAGGGAGAAAATAAAAAAGTCCACTCTAACCGCTAGAGTGGACTTTTTACTGCATTAAGAAATGCTTCCTATTTTTTTCCTTTTTGAGCTTGTTGTTGCCTCATCATTTCTTCCATTTTGGATTGAAAAGAAGATTTTTTCTTCTCAGACTCAGGGCGTTTTTTGTTCGCTTCAAGTTTGGCTAAAATCTTATCATCATCTACGAATGTGCGGATGATAAGTTGAGTCAAGAACGTGAAGACAGCTCCCAAGAAGTAATAATAGTTAAGACCAGCAGGGAAACTATTTAAGACGAAGAAGAAGATTAACGGCATGAAATATCCAATATATTTCATCTGTCCACTAACTCCTGAAGTTGCATTATTATACCACGTAGTCAATAAAGTCGTTAATGTCATTAAGATACACATAAAAGATATGTGGTCAATTCCGAAAATCGCTGGAAAAGTAATCGGCGCATCGTAGGTCGATAAGTCTTTCACCCATAAAAAGCTTTCTCCTCTCAATTCGAATAAATTCGGGAAGAAGTAGAAGAATGCAATCGTAAATGGCATCTGTATGACAAGCGGTAGACAGCCCCCCAATGGGTTGACCCCCGCCTGTTTATATAATTTCATCTGCTCCTGCTGCAATAGCATCGCGTTGTCGTCACCTACTTTGGCTTTTATTTCATCCAATTGGGGTTTCAATACACGCATTTTCGCCATTGACAGATATGATTTGTAGGTCAGTGGGAAGAGAACACCTTTTAATAGAACTGTCAAAATCAAAATAACAATTCCATAACTCATGTGAAAACCATCTAGAAAGTTGAACACAGGAACCGTGATCCATTGGTTGATCCAACGCATCGGTCCCCATCCCATATTGATGATACGGTGGTAATCATTATTCTGTGCTTTTAGGATATTATACTTATTTGGACCGAAGAAAAAGTTGAACGAATACTGGTTGTCCTTTTGGTTTGAAAAATCCAATTTAGCTTTAGCACTGTAAAGTTTTACAATATCCAAGTCTGCAGCAGTTTTAACATCTAGGTCAGCAGAAACGAAACCAGTCTTGCTACTTAAGATACTGGAAAAATAGTGTTGCTTGAATGCTATCCAAGTGAGTTTTTTCTCCAATTTCTCGTCATCGTCCCCTGTCTCACTGAGGTGGTCTACATCATTCTCTGCTGTCTTGTAGTAGATAGAGGACTTATCACGTTCTCCTTTTACATTTTTCTCTTTTTGATAAAGTATAGCACCCCAATCCAATAGAATAGTCTTTTGGTCTTGAGGAACCAAATTTTGCAAACCTACTGCGTTGACATCCAAAGCTAAATTGTAGTCGTTGCCTTTCAATGTATAAGTATACTCAATATACTGAGCTTCGTTATAGTTTAGTCTGAACTTGATAGACTTGGTGTCATCGTTGCTCACGAGAGCATCGACATCTGACGATTGAAAATTAAGGTCATTCGTAGCGATATTCTGACCTGCCGCGTTGAATAAAAGTCCAAATCTATTGTTGTTCCCGTCAAATAGGATTAAAGGCGATCCATCAAAGTTCTTCTCGTTTTTGAGTTCAACGGATTTTACACGTCCACCTTTTGAAGTGATTTTGGTAATGATTTTTTCATTTTCCAACGTGATGATCTTCTCATCACCATATTTGGCACCACCAAATGGTTTTTTTAAATCAGCCGAATCGACAAGTGAAGGAGTTGCGGCTTTAACAGCAGTATTCTTTGTTGAATCAAGAGTTGGAGGCAATCCAGCCTTCACACGTTTCAAAGAATCTTGTAATCTTTGTTCTTGTTTAATCTCTGATTCTGAAGGCTTCATCAGGTAGAATGATCCACCTAAAATCGCAAAAATCAGAATTAAACCAATCAGGGTATTTCTATCCATTTTTACTTATTAATTTCTATTCAATATTAGGCAACAGTCCTTATTTTGTTGCTTTTGCTTTTTGACCCGCTAAACAAGCGGCTACAAAGCTAACAAAAAGTGGGTGAGGATTTGCTACAGTTGATTTTAATTCTGGATGAAATTGACCTGCCACAAAGAATGGATGATTTTTCAGTTCCACAATTTCGACTAAACCCGTGTCTGGATTGAATCCTGAGGCAATCATACCTGCTTTTTCATACTGCTCTAAATAAGCATTATTGAACTCATAGCGGTGACGATGCCTTTCCGATATTTTTGTTTTTCCATAAATTGCAGCGGCTTTTGTCCCTTTTTTGATTTCACAGTCATACGCTCCCAATCGCATCGTACCACCCATATTAGTGATATTTTTTTGCTCTTCCATTAAGTTGATGACAGGGTTAGCGGTCGTATCGTCCATCTCAAAGCTATTGGCGTCAGCTAGACCGAGGACATTACGACCAAATTCAATTACCGAACATTGCATACCTAGACAAATACCAAAGAAAGGAATATTATTTTCACGTACGTATTGAATGGTATTGAGCTTTCCGTCAAGACCACGTTCGCCAAATCCTGGAGCTACCAGTACCCCATCCATTCCTTTTAATTTATCTGTAACATTTTCCTTTCCAACGCTTTCTGCAGCAACATAATGTAATTTTACTTTGCATTCATTGCTCGCTCCAGCATGTATAAAAGCTTCAGAGATGGATTTGTAAGCATCAGGAAGTTCTACATATTTACCCACTAATGCGATATTTACTTCATTGGTAGGGTTTTTGAGTTTCCCTAAGAAAGCTTTCCAATTCGTCAAATCGGGGTCGTTTTTGGTCGAGAGTTTTAATTTGGTCAATACCGTTTTATCCAGATGTTCTTTGAACATTAACAACGGTACGTCGTAAATAGTAGAAGCATCGATAGACTCCACTACGGCATTGATATTAACGTTGCAGAACAATGCTAATTTTTTACGAATATCTTGAGATAACGTGTGCTCGGTACGGCATACCAGAATATCAGGCTGCACACCATATTCCAATAGTGTTTTGACAGAGTGCTGAGTCGGTTTTGTTTTGAGCTCACCTGCGGCCGCAAGATAGGGTACCAATGTCAAGTGTATCACCAATGAATCATTATTGCCCAACTCCCACCTCAATTGGCGCACCGCTTCTACAAAAGGAAGAGATTCGATATCACCTACCGTGCCTCCCAATTCGGTAATCACGATATCATACTCACCCGTCTCGCCAAGTAGTTGCATGCGTCGTTTGATTTCGTCCGTGATATGTGGAATGACTTGAACAGTTTTGCCCAAGTATGCTCCTTCACGTTCTTTCTCGATTACATGTTGATAGATTCTACCAGTAGTGACGTTGTTAGCTTGGGAGGTCGGTACATTTAAGAATCGCTCGTAATGTCCCAAATCAAGGTCCGTTTCAGCTCCATCTTCCGTTACATAGCATTCGCCATGTTCGTATGGATTCAATGTTCCTGGATCGATGTTGATGTAAGGGTCGAATTTTTGAATGGTAACCTTATAGCCACGTGCCTGGAGAAGTTTGGCAAGAGATGCTGCAATAATGCCTTTCCCTAACGACGAAGTAACGCCGCCCGTAACAAAAATATATTTAGTCATAGCAATGTTGGATTTTGAACTAAAAAGTAATGGGTTTTTGTCCCATTTATCAGCTTCATGTACGGGATACAAAGATAAGAAATTTTTCTGGATGTGATGATTATTGTCGCTTGAAAAAAGGAAAATCTTTACAATCAACTCCTTTCTTCTAGAAGAAAGGAGTTGTCATTTAACAAGACAATTGTCCAACTACTGGGCTATGTAGAGGGGGAGCTTGCAAATGCCAATGCTCGCAAATCCCTCAAGCCCCTTTGCAGTCAGGTGGTTGAAGATTCAACAATTATCCAAATTTTATCCTCTTGATGCAATCTAAGACCTCTTGGTCTATTTCGGATTCCCCAAATAGCGAAATACCCGAAGCTCCATTTACTTTGGCAAGCTGTATAGCAGATTCAAGTTCCTGGGTATTCTTGAAGTCGGGTAAATATAGACCGGCATATAGTGGAAATTTCTGGTGAAGAGTTTGGACTCCTTCGGCTACAGCTTCTCCAATCCAAGAGATGGGTTCGCGGTAGAATCCATGATATATCATGGGAAATACAGCTGAGAGATTCCAGTTTGTCCAATCTTGTCTGACAATGCGCTTCGCTAAATCTGGGGTCGGGAATACCGCTGCTGTCAGCGGCTTGTTATATTCCTTTGCGGCCTCCGCAATACGGTTGACAATCTTATTGATTTGACGATAGCGGAAATTTCGCCAAGACAGACTCTGTGCAGGGTACTCCACGTCGTCTATGTTAATGTCAGTTTCTTTTTTAAAAGCCTCCTTACTAAATTGACTATAACAGAAATCGTAATCCGGTAATTCTGTACTTTGATCCAATTTATAATTTTGCCATAGATTGACTGGCAATACTACATCTGGATATCGGATATAATCAAGATGAAGACCGTCAACATCTTTTTTTTCTAGCTGTTCGCGAGCCTTTTCTTCTAAATACTTAGGTACATCTGGATGTGACGGGCACAAGAAACGATAGTAATCCACATATGCAGGTGATGTAGCACAGGATTTTCCCGATCGTGATACTGCATACCATTCCGGGTGTGATGAAAGTAGTTCTTTTTCTCCTCTATTCATTGTCCACATCCAACGGTGCGTCTGCAACCCCTGTTCTTTTGCTATTGAAAAATGTTTTTCTGAATAATTTTCAAATAGAAGCCCTACGGCCCCCGCTTCTCTCCATGATGTATATCGGGCCTTAAGGGTAGCTGCGGTGTCCTTTTCACTAGGCCTTACCCAAAACCAATAATCAAAGTTAAAAGAAGGAGCAGAGGCCTCAGAAATAGCGAATGAAGGTTTTAGGCTGAGCGCTGCGACAGTTCCCGCAGCTAATTTTAGAAAATTTCTTCTGTTGTTCATCATGTTAAAAGTGGGTGTCAAAGTTTCCTTTACTATCGATGGTCGCCATAAGCGCTTTATTTGTTTTACTTCTCAAAAGCAAGGAATAATAATTCTTCTTGGAGTCGGTCAGCAACTCCACCTCGTAGTCATTTAGTAAAGGTTGGATGTATTTTTCATACCTTGGGAGTAAGCTCAATTGGTGCGCGTAAGTCTGGTGGCTGTTCACGTAAAGACCTTGGAGATAATGTATATTCCATGCTAGTTTAGAAATAAGATAGTAGGAAGGGAGTGCTGGCGGCGTATCAATGCCGTGCTCTACAAATTGAACGTAGCCCCAGCGTTCTGGAAAGTGCATGTTGATTACTCCTATAGGAGACCACACCCAGTTTTCTTCTTCTTTTGTTTTGCCATTCACTTTTCTTTTGGAATACTTTCCATCTTCAAGGTCGTGATGCCATTGTACTCTTGAAAAGTTGATTTGCCAGTAGTCACCGATTTTCGGAGCCATTTTTGGACCATATGGCCTTAATGATTGAAATGGAATAGCCATTTCTACAGCCCAATATTTGTCAATATCCTTTGCATTATTCAATGTCCCCTCCAAATGCACCGCTGATTTTAACCCCTTGAGGTCCCAGTGGGTCAGCGCGTTCCCCCCAAATCTGTAAGGTTTTGAAAGTAAAAGGTCAAAAATTGTGTTGAGCGCATTGATTTCAACTTCGTAATATTCACTTTGATGGACATTAGGCTTTATAAATACTTCAAAATCATTGTTGTGGTAGATGATGTCGTCATGATTGACGAGGTTTCCCCAGATATGTGGCTCCTTCAATTCAGCATATATATATAGGTATTCTTGGTCCCAGGTCATCTTCACTTGAGTGGGATAGGTCGGTGTTGGCTTGGAATCCCCCTGTATATCAACGAACAAGTCAGTCCACGGCGCATTTTGCCATGTAGCCTCGTCATTTCGTCCATCGATGATGATCGGTTGTTCAGTCTTCGGGATCGCATATGTTTTGGGTAGGCTCTGTAGCGCCTCAAATTGTGCCAGGCTCTGTTGTGCAACTGCAGACGGAATGAGGGCAGGAAGTGAAATAAGATAGAACAGTACGTTTTTCATCAGTGTGGTTAATCTAAAGCGCGAAATTGATTTTCAACGACTCAAAAACAAGAAATGGAACCTACATGTAGATAATATTGACCCATAAAGCTATTATTATCTACTAGAGCGCCCACTGCAATTGGACCGAGTGAAATTAGCTCATTATATCATTGAGTTTAGACACGCAATAAATAGAATAAAATATAAGATGAAAGTAAGGTAAAATGTTTTAGCAACGAAATTTAGTGCATTCTGTAATCGAAATGTTGCAAGTCACGCAGATAGATACGGCTTAAAGAGGGAGGGTTGTAATGAGTGTTGTGGGATTTAGGATGTTCGTAAGATTGGACGAGGTAGGGGCAGAGAAGAACCAATCTTATTTTTTCTAAGACGTCTGATTTTACGCAAAGGTTGGCGAGGGGACAGAAGGGAATGCAAAAAAGGCCTTGAAATAAATCCAAAGCCTTTTTTTATTGCTTTAAGTAAGTAATTATACTCGTCTTGTTTTGATACGAGCAGCTTTACCAGTACGTTCGCGAAGATAATATAATTTCGCACGACGAACTTTACCGTAGCTGTTTACTACAATTTGATCAATGTTAGGGGAGTTTACAGGGAAAATACGTTCTACACCAATTCCGTTAGAGATCTTACGTACGGTGAAAGTTGCATTAGCACCTTCGCTGTTTAATTGGATCACCACACCTTGGTACACTTGCACACGCTCTTTATTTCCTTCGCGAATTTTATAATGAACGCTGATGGTATCTCCTGCTTTGAAAGCGGGAATTTCATTCTTCGTAACCGCTTGTTCTTCTACAAATTTTACTAAATCCATGATTTCGAGTAATTAATAACGATTTTGTCCTGCAAAAATCGGAATGCAATATTACAGCTTTTTTTTCATTTATGAAAATACTTTTTTCAAAAAAGTGTCTTGCTTCGATTTCGATGCAAAAATAGACATTTTTCTGATTATAATTTACTTTTCTTCAAATCAAGTTTGGAATGAAGCCTCTTCTCTAAGGGTGCCATACATAGACTTTTTCATGAACAGCTGATCTTAGGTACGATAGCCATCAATCACATATATAGGATTACATCCTGTCATTTGGTCTTCGTTACTGGATAGCGACGGCGCAGAGATGTCGATATGCTATCTGTTGGCAAGGGCCTGGAGAAGAGCGTCTTCTGAAATTAAAGAAGGAGTGATGTAAAGGGGAGTCATTGTGCGCTATGAAACCTCCAGATGGGCGCACAAATAAAAGATGAAAAAATATTTGGTAAAATGGATTTTCGCCGTATATTTGTGCCACAGAAAAAAAGTGATACCTTTTCGGGGTGTAGCGTAGCCCGGTATCGCGCCACATTTGGGATGTGGAGGTCGTAGGTTCGAATCCTGCCACCCCGACTGAAAAGCTCTGACGAAAGTCAGGGCTTTTTTTGTACTCGATCGGATGAGAACCGTTGGCTCGATTCGTAGGAGGCTCAGGGATTGTGTTTGGGGCGAGAGGGGCTGAGCCAATCCTGCCACCCTGAAATTTGAGAACAACAATTTCTTAATGCTATTGAGACTTCCCACTCCCTGCTATATAGACACTGGGAGTCATACCATAATGTTTGTGAAAATCTCGAGAAAAGTTGGACTGTACCGTATAACCTACCATTGTAGCGATTTGCGTAATATTGTACTCTTTCTGTAAGAGTAGTTCAGCCGCCCTTTTTAGTCTAGATATGTTAATCAGTTCGTTAGGCGTTAAATCCGAAAGTCCCTTGATCTTACGATATAAAGTAGGCCTACTCATATTCATTAACTTAGCTAGCTCTTCTACATTAAGGTCAATATCGGATATATTATCATAAATGATGGTATTCAACTGGCCAATAAAATCTTTATCTGGTGCCGAGACATTAATTTCCATTAGATTTGAAGAGGAAGTACTGAAGTAATCCCTGATAATTTTTCGATTGTTAAGCATGCTACGTATTTGTACCATTAAATATTCCATGGAGAATGGTTTCTCAATATATGCATCAGCACCACTCTTTAATCCCTGAATTTTGGCATCCAACGCATTTTTTGCCGTCAGGAAAATGACGGGAATATGGCTATACAAGATATCCGTTTTGATTCTTTTGCATAAAGCCAAGCCATCCATGACAGGCATCATAATGTCTGTTAGCACGAGTTGTACGTTATTACTGTCCAAAATATCAAGAGCCTCAACCCCGTTGCTAGCTCTTAGAATAGTATAGGTGACTTTTAGCTCCTTATTAAGATACGCAAGTATCTCTTTATTATCTTCCACTAAGAGGATGACCGACTTATCCATGTCATGTTGAGCATCAGGATAATAGACATTGCCGCACTCTTGGTCATCCATCTCTTCATGAAAGGATTTTATATCCAGAGATTGGTCCTGTAAGATTGGGCAACAAAGCAGGAAGAGGTTTCTATTCTCTTCGGTATAGATTAGAGATAAGCTGCCCTTGTGTAACTCGATTAATGAACGAGAGAGCGGTAGGCCGATACCTGTTCCTGTATCTTTATCTGATTCGTTCAATCTGTAAAATGGTTCAAAAATTTTCTCTTTTTTTTCTATAGGAACGAGCTCCCCATCATTTCGAAATTCTACATTGAACATGATATCATCGCTGTTGAATGGAAGTAATTTTATGGCAACCTCATTCGCAGCATACTTAATGGCATTGTGAATGAGATTGGTGAATATCTTCCTAAATGCCTCTTCGTCAACATAGGCAGTCAAACTGATGCGGGGTAAAGACAGCTCATATTGTAATGATTTGTCCTTAGCCAAATAATTCAGATCATTGAATACTTCGGATAGTAACACATTAATATCCGTTTTAGTGAAAATAAGGCTCATATTATTGGTTTCTGCTTTTCTAAAGTCTAGTAATTGATTCGTGAGTCGGATGAGTCTAGAAGTGTTCTTATCGATTAGTGCTAGATCCTGGATGGTTTCGCTGTCCACAAATTTTTGGGTACGCATGATTTT
The DNA here is from genome assembly GCA_000783305.1 of Sphingobacteriaceae bacterium DW12. Lineage (GTDB taxonomy): Bacteria > Bacteroidota > Bacteroidia > Sphingobacteriales > Sphingobacteriaceae > Sphingobacterium. The sequence goes on from JROE01000005.1 coordinate 265,995, forward strand.
TTCGATAGGCATTTTGATCAACGTCAGCGGTGTTCGAATCTCGTGTGCAAGGTTGGTGAAAAACTCTAATTTAAGATTGTATATTTCCTGTTCTTTTTTTCGCTCATATATATCCATTTTTCGGGCATTATTGGCCTTTACAAGTAGGAAATAATATCTCAAGACAAAGAGGACGATAGTGCTAGCAATCAATACATACAAGGTGTATGCCCAATTCGAAGACCACCACGGTGGGGAAACGATAATTCGTAGCTCCTTTTGCTTCGGATTCCATACACCATTGTTGTTGGCTCCCATGAACTTAAAGGTATAGGTTCCAGGAGGGAGCTTGTTGTAATATATTTTTTGATTACCACTGATTTCCGTCCATCCTTTATCATAACCTTCCATAGTATATCGGTATGCATTACTTTCCGGTGATGCGTAGCTTAAAGCGGCTATGTTAAAGTTGATATTCGAATGGTCGTAGGTAAGTTTGATTTCTGTGGTCAAGGAGATTGAACGTTTTAAAAATCCATCTTCTCGTACAGGATAATCTGCATTGTTAATTTGTATGCTGCTGATTACGATAGGGGGGACAAAGTGGTTTTTAATAGATTTGGCCGGGTTGAAGCTCACCATTCCCTTAATTGTTCCAAAATATAGGGTCCCGTCTGTATCTTTAAAGGCAGAATTGTAATTAAACTGTTCCGTAGGAAGCCCGTCCCTCGCTGTATATATGATTCCTTTTGGATTTTTATCGTCTAGTCTGACCAACCCTCTACCTGTTGATATCCAAATCGTATTGTTGTCATCTTCCAGAGCCTTGAACACTTGGTTGGAAGCCAAACCTGTCTCAGTTAGATAGTTAGTGAAAAGGCCATTTCTTTGATATTTAGATAGGCCCCCTTCTGTACAAAGCCATATGTTTCTTTTGCTGTCTTCAAAAAGTCCATTAACGTAGTTATTGATCAAAGTATTGGATTTTCCAGGTTCGGAATACAACTGACGTACACACGCAGATATTCGGTTATATATTAATACACCACTTCCATAGGTGTTGATCCAAAGTATACCTTCTGCATCCTCATGTATGCCCTGTATCCAGGCCGATTTAATAGGCAGAAGTTGAAAGGTTTTACTTTTGCTGTCATACTGATACAATCCACGGTCAGTACCTAGCAGCATGGTGTTATCTTTCGTCTTGAATAGGCAAACCACAAATGTACTTCGCAATGCACCCTCGCCAATTTCATTGTAGTGACGTTTTAACTTTCCCGTCTTTATATCCAAGATGTCAAGCCCATGTGATGTCGAGCCTATCCACAATTCATCACCGATTGTAGCAAGTCCGTGAATGTTATTGTGCGTGATGCTCCCCGTCTTACCATCCGCTCTAAAATGCTCTGTCACCCCAGATTTAGGGTCAATTTTATTTAGTCCACCGTCCTCCGTTCCTATCCAGAAGTTGCCGTACTTATCTTTGCCGATTTCATGCACGATATTTCCGGATAGAGCTGATTTTCCAAAACCAGATAAGTACTTCTTAAAATTATCAAACTGATTGATATATTGATTTAATCCACCAAAGAAGGTCCCAGTCCAAATGCTTCCTTCTTTATCTCGAAAAAACTCAACAACAACGTTGTCAGATATCGAAAAGGGATTAAGCGGGTCTTTTTTTATGCTGTGTAGACTTTTCGTCTCTATATCATACGTGTATATCCCAGTCTCTGTCCCTAGCCAGAAGACATTTTTCGATTGCTGAATAATACTATTTATCTGAATTGCTTTCTTGGGAGTCCAGCTAGCAAACAGATTAGTCAGTCGCTCCTCTTTGCTGTCAAATATATAAGCGGTATTCGTCGTGCCAATAATTAAAAGAGAATCGTTAATCCCATACACGGTCCTTATTTTAGAGCGTATCTTTTTGTTTACCGAAGACAAATCAATTTCGATGAATTGACCCCGTTTGACATCGTATCGTTTTATGGAGTAGCTACTTGTGACAACCCATAGTTCACCCTGTTGGTTGCTTGTAGCTGCAATGATATCCCCTTCATCGGGGTTGAAAGATGATACTTTGGAGTCAGAGGGATTCCATCGGTACAGTTTGCCATTAGAAGAGAGCCAAATGAAGCCTCCCGATTCTTTTATAGAACGGACCTCACCTGCGGGGATTTGATTAAAATGTCTGAAATTCTCTTTTACAGGGTCGTATACATATGTTCCCTGAGTGGTGCCTACCCACATGGTGCCTTTACTATCCGTTAATAGACTTAAAATGGAAGAACTTCCTATACTCTGCCTATCGAAGATATTATGTTGGAATATCTTGAAGCTATTACCATCAAAGCGATTCAATCCATTTCGACTCCCGAACCACAAAAATCCCTGCATATCCTGTGTTATACAGGTCACTGTATTATTGGACAGGCCATCTTTGGTCTGGTAATTTTTAAAATAGATAGGTTGTGCTTGAACACGCCCCAGCACAAGCAATACATAAACTGTGTAGATAAATGCAATTTTTTTCAAAACCCAGTCCTTTAAGCTAAAGTAATCAATAAAAGGACAAAAAAAATTTTTACTGATACACTATGATATAAAATTGAGACGCTGTGATTGAAGCGACAGGAATGATTTGTTGATTTTTATGTAATTATAGTAACCAAATATAAACATATGTTTTACCGTAAAATTTTGCTGAAATAAATCTAGGCATTTGTTTTTCGACCCTTTGCATGTTGGGACACAAAGCTGTATCAGCAAAATCTGGATGACATCGTTTAAAATACACAGTATCAATTTCCTTAGTTCTGAAACTTCAACAATTTGGAAAAAGGAGGTCTGTTTAACGATGTTTGGCAATCGAAAACGAATGTTATGTATGATTCAACTACAGAAAGCTGTGGAGTTGAGTGTAAGTGCGTAGTAATTTTAATCACATGATTTTTCAATATAGCTTAATTTGCAGTTGAACTAAATCGAGGAGCGAGAAGTATCTCATTGCCCTGAAAAAATAATCAATTAACACACTAAACAAACAATGCATGAAACCATTACGATTTTTCAAGCCGGACAGCAAGGCCTAAATCGGATAGCTTCATCACCACTAAAAAACAAAATTATGCGGATGAAAAACAAACTACTTGCACAATGCGTAATGACAGTGACATTACTGTTCGTATCCCTCATCGTCGTCGCTCAGACAAAAGTCTTGACGGGGAAGGTTGTGGACGAGACAGCAAGCCCTCTCGCGGGCGCTACCGTTAAAGTAAAAGGAAGCACAATTGCTACGAGTTCAAGCGGAGAAGGAATCTTTTCACTGGATGTTCCCAATGATGCTCGATCATTGGAAGTCTCTTTTATAGGTTACATGACGATAGAAGTACCGATTGTCGGTAATGATATGACCATTACCTTACAGCCGAATGCTGATCATGGATTAGATGAGGTGGTGGTAATTGGGTACGGTACAGCTCGGAAGAAAGACTTAACAGGTGCGATGGTAACCATTGGAGCAAAGGACTTCAATAAAGGGATCATGACCAGCCCCGATCAATTGATTCAAGGTAAAACTCCAGGAGTAATGGTGATTAATAATACAGGACAACCGGGTGGCTCTACAACAGTCCGAATCAGGGGGAATTCCTCCATTAGAGCCAGTAACAATCCACTATTCGTATTGGATGGTGTACCCATGTCAGGCAACTCACCTTTGCCCGAAGGGCGCGGAGGATTCTCTTCAGATAGAGGAAATCCATTAACCTATCTAAATCCAGGTGATATAGCAAGTATGGACATCCTTAAGGATGCTTCTGCAACAGCTATTTATGGATCTCGGGGAGCAAATGGTGTTGTCATTATTACCACAAAGAAAGGAAAAGTAGGATCTCCCGAGATATCAATCGGTGCCTCGACGGGAATTTCAAGTATGCGTGAATTCCCAGACGTATTGAATGCCACTAGATTTAGAGAAGCTTTAAGTTATTATACACCTTCCGAAGTAGCAAATGCAGATTTTGGTTCCGAAGAGGACGCATTTAAAGCCATTACTAGGAATGCAGTCACGCAAAACTATTATGCTGATGTTGCTGGCGGTACCGATCATGGGAAATATCGCTTGTCTGGTGGATATTTGAATCAAAATGGCATTATCTTAGGGTCTCAACTCAAGAAATATACCGCTAATTTTACGGGTAACTTCCAGTTTTTAGAAAGTAAGAAATTAGGACTTGATTTTGCAGTATTTTTGACCCAGATGGACAATAAATATGCACCTATCAATGCCATGGTAGGGTCAGAAGGCAATGTTATCTCACAAGCCTTGCAATGGAATCCTACTCGTCCTATAAGGGATGAGAATGGAAATTTGACCTTTGTCAGTACCACTACTCGTAATCCCCTGACCAGTATAGAGGCATTCAAAGATCTCGCAACTACCAATACAATGGTAGTCAATATCGCACCATATTACAAAATTACCAATGATTTGGAGTACCGCTTTATTTATAGTGCAATGCGTCAAACAGGTAATCGTCAAGGGATGTATAGGGCAGGACTCATTGATCCTTCCGCGGAAAGCAATGAGCAGGCGTTCAATTCCAATAATGGAGAGACCAATTTGCAAATGACACATATGCTTTCCTACAACAAGCAGGTTAACGAGGATTGGAGTGTAAATGCAGTAGCTGGATACGAATACCTAGACTACAATTATAACAATAATATAGCCTTTGGGGGCGGATTCCGATATATGGGACTTGATTATTTTGATTATTTACAGTATTCTTCTGTCTCTACCAGGGAGATCTCATCCTATAGAAGCCCTACTAATCAATTGCAATCCTTTTTTGCCCGTGGAGGAGTCAATTACCTCAATCGTTATTTATTAACCGTGACCGCAAGAAGAGATGGGTCCACCAAATTTGGAGAGAATAACAAATATGCTATGTTTCCCTCACTTGCTTTAGCTTGGAATATCGCTGAGGAGGAATTTCTTAAATCCAATACCAATATCAGTCAATTGAAATTGAGATTGGGCTGGGGTAAGACAGGCAACCAAGAGTTCCCTTCCGGTGCATCATTAAATAGGTTGGTTTTCGGAAATCAAAGTGTTAGTCAGGCCAATTATGGTAATGCTGATTTAAAATGGGAGACTTCGACTACTTTAAATGCGGGTCTCGATTTTGCATTCTTGGGCAATCGTATCTACGGATCGATTGATTACTTTAATAAAAAGACAACCGATGCGTTATTTGAGCAGACACTTGCTCAACCTGCCCCTGCAGGCCGTATCTGGGTAAATCTCGATGGTGAAATTGTCAACAAAGGGGTAGAGGTTTCATTGACAGGGACCATTGTTAAAAATACCGATTGGACTTGGGACCTTACCGGTAATGCCACTTTTCTCAAAAATAGTGTAAGCGGACTAGTAGGATATTATGAAACTGGAGCTTTGAGAGGACAAGGATTTTCCGGTGTGTTAGGTCAGCGGATGGTCAATGGGCAGCCGTTGAACGTTTGGTACCTGGCCGATTATCAAGGTATAGATCCGCAAACGGGCATGAGTATGTACCGGGGGCATGATGGTAGCACTAGCAGCGCCAATGATCCAGCCATTAACAAATTCTATTCTAATAGCCCAAATCCGACAACCTTGGTTGGGATTTCAACCAATGTATCCTATAAGAAAGTTTCTCTTTCCGCCAATATGAATGGTGCTATGGGACATTATCTATTCAACAATACAGCGGCTACAACTTTGGGGTTAAGTAACCTATCCTCCCGAAATATCGGCTCAGCTTTTTTTGATACATCTGTTAAAGAGTCTACTTCCAATTCATCGGCCCCGTCAACTCGGTTTCTTGAAAAAGGAGATTACTTGAAGCTCGCTAACTTAACGCTGAGTTACAAATTGGGTGATATCGGCAGCACGTTCAAAAACTTGAATGTTTCACTAACCGGACAAAATCTCTTTATTATCACGAAATATACCGGATTTGACCCTGAGGTCAATACTGATGGTGCCACAAATGGTATTCCATCTTTGGGTATCGAGTATTTACCTTACCCTCCGGCCAGAAATATACTTTTCGGAGTTAATTTTTCTCTTTAATGGTACGATACGAATTACTGGATAACACTAAAAAATAAAAAAATGAAACTAAGATCTTTAATATATATAGTAATTGCCGGTTCAGTCATCACAAGTACATTCTCCTGTACCAAACTGAATGAAGAGTTTAAGGGAGAATTGGAAGAAGGTACATCCAATGTTGAACCAGGAGCCTTATTGATTACAGCTTATAATTCACTAAATACACCGTATCAACAGGAGCAACGTTGGGTTATGCAGGAGGTCTCCACAGATGCTGCAATGGCACCCACTCGCGGTGGTGATTGGGATGATAATGGTATGCATCGCGCTATTCACCTGCATACTTGGAATGCTGATAATGGCTATATGAACAACACCTTTGTTAGCCTAGGAACAGCGATATATAATGCTGCAAATGTATTACGTTATAAGCCTAGTCCACAGCAGGCAGCGGAAGCTCGATTTATACGGGCGCTAACGATGTTTGATATGCTGGATTTGTATGGTGTGGTCCCAATTAGAGAGGGAGCCTCAGTTGAGGATTTTCGCATAGCCCCTGAGGTGTTACAACCACAGGCAGCTATTGATTATATGGTAAAGGACCTGACAGAAATAATGAATAGTCTACCAGAAAATGGACCTACCGAAACTTATGTAGCGAATAGAAATGCTGCGAAAGTTTTGTTAATGAAGATTCATCTAAATAGAGGTGCATTTCTCAACAGACAAGCTCCTACTTTTGCGGCTGAAGATATGAATCGGGTTATTGCACTCGCAAAAGAAATAACAGCAACAGGTGCTTATAGTGTATCTGCAAAAGGTAAATATTTCGACAATTTTGCGCCCAACAATGATGTAAAGTCCACAGAGAATATTTACACCCTCTTCAATAAAAATGGAGAACGAGGTGGGAATGTGGATAGGACTTGGAATACCATTGCCCACTATAATATGCGACCTGGAGGTTGGAATGGTTGGTGTACATTATCGGACTATTACGACAAGTTTACGGATGTGGATGAAAGGAGAGGTATCTATTATGAATACGATGCTGATACAACTTCCAACAAAAGTAAAAAATACCATCGTCAGAATGTCGGTTTTTTTGCTGGACAACAATACAACTGGACGACCAATCAACCACTGATGGCTCGAAATCCTGCAAATGCACCATTGTCGTTTACCCGGGAAGTAACCATACGTACATCTGGAGCAACACTTGAAACAGCGGGTATCCGTCCTATGAAATACGCTTTTGATTATGGAGTGACTGGACAGCGCAACAACGATTGGGTCGTATATCGTTATTCAGATGTATTATTGATGCAAGCAGAAGCAATATTGAGAGGCGGGACAGGTGCAGCATCGGATGCCCTAGATTTAGTAAATGATATCCGTACCAATAGAGGAGTGACAGTTTTTACCACTTTAACATTGGATAATTTACTAGACGAACGAGCTCGTGAGCTCTATTGGGAAGGTTGGAGAAGACAGGACCTCATACGGTTCGGTAAGTTTTTACTAGCTTGGCAAGAAAAAGCTGCAGATCCTGATCCGAAGACACTCGTATATCCTATTCCCAGTCAACAGATCGCGGTCAATCCTAATCTAGTGCAAAATCCAGGGTACTAGTCTAGTAAGAGAGAACCCAGATTTATAAGGTCTAAAAGACACATCTTTCAGGTCGTCTTTTCTGAACACCCCTCAATAACTCCTTATTGGGGGGTGTTCTATAAAGGTATCGATGATTGAAAGATATTAAATACCGATAACAACCACTACAATATCCTCATTTTGATAGGAAGGGTAGTAGCGGGATATAGCGCCACTGGACCTGTAGGTGGCAAGTTCGTTATAAACCTCTTTTCGAAGAATACCTTTGCCTTTTCCATGAATAAATTTAATCTCAGGATACTCCCAATAAATGGCCTGATCAAGGGATGTTCGAAGTAAATCCAGTGATTCTACAAGCAGCTCATCGGCACTATAGTCTTCCCAGTCATTCAAAAATGCCTGCGGATGTAAATCCACCACCTGGGAAGGTCTCGGTAATTCTCTCGCCATCCTTCAAAAGTAATATTTAGTTTTGGCAATTGCTCGCCAAATTATAAAGAGCGGAGACGAATTGCTTCTGATTACTGTAACGTTAATTTGAGTATCAGATTGTTGACGCTGTCTGAATCTCTGTTAGGGGGGCACGATATGTCGTGGAGACAAGTTCGGGATAGCTAAGGTATACGTTCGCCTTCTCTTCGATTGATGTTTGGGAAGATGTTGAAGCTACCCCGACACCCCCTCGAAGAAAACGCGAAGCAATCCCCAATTTAAGACGGAGCTAAGCACAAGTTAAGACGAAGTTAACCTAGAGAAGCCACGGACTTTTACGGACTTCTACGCACTTTGACGGACTTTTACGGAAATAAATGTTTGGTGGATAGAAGAACAAAAGTATGTTGACATGCACATGTATGCAAAAGGACAATTTATGAAATTTTATGCGCTAAAGCAAGATTATGTATATATTCACACTCTCCTTTATGGGGCAAATTCTATGAAGATAATATATAGGAATTGACGATTATTGAATTTTATACTTGTGAAATAATTTATAAAGATGAAAAGAATAGTTTTATTGACCCTACTCCATGTAATTGCTGTCACAAGTAGCGCTTTTGGACAACAGGATTCCCTTATGTTAGATAAGATTTATCACGAATCCTTCTATAATGGCGAAGCATATGACAATTTGCGTTATCTCACAAAAGAGATTGGTAATCGGATTGCTGGCTCCCCAAATGCAGATAAGGCTGTAATATGGTCTAAGGGATTAATGCAAAAAATGGATTTTGATCAAGTTTATTTGCAGGATGTACAGCTTCCATATTGGGATCGAGGCCCCAAAGAGAAAGCATATATCATAGATTCGAAGGAACCGTTGACTGTTTTGGCCCTTGGTGGGTCGGTAGCTACACCATCTCAAGGCTTGGAAGCTGAAGTGATAGAAGTAGAGTTGTTAAGCGATTTGAAAAAACATGGTAACCAAGTGCGTGGGAAGATTGTATTCATCAATAAACCTTGGGACGAATCTATCGTCGAGACTGGAGTCGCCTATGGGTTGAATTCGAGCCAACGTAGTCGAGGACCATCAGAGTCAGCTAAACTCGGTGCAGTTGCATTTTTGTTTCGTTCGTTGTCCTCTTCTCGAGCAGATGATTTTCCACATACAGGTGGCACCGGTTATATAAAAGGGATAGATAGCATCCCCGCTATGGCAATATCGGCAGTATCTGCTATTAAATTGAGTAAGGCCTTAAAAGCAAATCCAACTGCAAAAGTCTATTTAGAGCAACATTCGTCTTGGAAGGGAGTCCGCCATACCCATAATGTAATTGCAGAGTGGAAAGGTACTCAATCACCCGAAAAAATCATTACGATAGGCGGCCACATTGATTCTTGGGATGTTGGCGAAGGCGCCCATGATAATGGTACAGGGACGATGGGGACGTTAGATGCCATTCGTACATTGATGGCATTGGGCTACAAACCCAAACATACTATACGTCTTGTATTTTACATGAATGAAGAGAATGGAGTACACGGTGCCTCTGCATACGGTCAGGTTGCCAAAGATAAAAATGAGCAAATCGTGGCGGCTATTGAAAGTGATGCGGGAGGATTTGCGCCTCGAGGATTTGACATTAAGGCATCTGCCGATCGTGTCGCTTGGATACAGGAGCATTGGAAGCCGCTCTTCGAACAAAAATTTTGGGTATCACGATTTCTTCAGGGGAGCCCCGGTGTAGATTCGGGCGTGTGGGGGCGTCATTTTCCGAATACAATCATGTTTAATTTTAGACCCGATCCACATCGCTACTTTGACTTACATCATACGGCCAAGGATGTCTTTGAAGCCGTCGATAAGCGAGAACTGCAATCTGGTGTAGCCGCAATTGCCGCTTTGTTGTACTTAGTAGACCAGCAGATCGATCAACTCTAACAAAGAATCCTAAGTGATATACAGAAATGAGTGGAGCTGTATTTATCCACCTCTCTTGGGAAATATAATGGAACATTCTGCCAACCGTTGATGTGGTGATAAATGTACCACTCTTTTCAATCGGATGTTTGGTTCTACTACTATAGGTTTTGTACAGTCAGATTTTTTGAAAAGAGTCTATTTTAAATGTCCATCAGCAACTTTCATCACTGTTTGTGATTATGGAATCATGAAAGTTTTATCTAAGTTTGTTCTAAAGGATAATAAATAACCACCGAATGTCTTCACTACTTATCAAATCTGCACATATTGTCAATGAAGGGACAATCAAAGTAGCAGATGTCTATATTAAAAACGGTCGAATCGAAAAGATAGCCCAGGAGTTAAATATCATTGCCGATCAAGAGATCAATGCGGAAGGATTGCACTTGCTGCCTGGGTTGATCGACGATCAAGTGCATTTTCGTGAACCTGGCCTTACCTACAAGGCTGATATATGGCACGAGAGTCGTGCAGCCGTAGCTGGAGGGACTACCTCCTTTATGGAGATGCCAAATACTGTACCCAATACCTTGACCCAAGAACTTCTTCAAGATAAGTACGATATTGGTGCCCAAAAGTCACTGGCCAACTATTCTTTTTTCATGGGCGCCGCCAATGACAATTTGGAAGAAGTCCTCAAAACCAATCCGCGTGATGTCTGTGGTGTGAAGGTGTTTATGGGATCCTCCACTGGGAATATGTTGGTAGACAATGAGCGTGCTTTGGAAAATATCTTTGCTAATTCACCTACACTAGTTGCTACTCACTGCGAAGACGAGTCGACCATTCGTGCTAACATGTTGATTTATAAAGAACAATATGGAGAAGAAGGACTCACTATCGATATGCATCCCCTGATTCGATCGGAGGAGGCTTGTTACCTGTCCTCGTCTAAAGCAGTGGAATTGGCAAAGAAAAATAATACGAGATTGCACATCCTGCATATATCCACAGGGCGAGAGACGGCTCTTTTTACCAATGAGATTCCTCTTGCGCAAAAACGTATTACTGCTGAAGCATGTATACATCATATGTGGTTCTCCAATCAGGACTACGCTACGAAAGGCAATTTTATTAAATGGAATCCCGCAGTGAAAACGGCGACAGATCGCGACCAAATCTTAAACGCATTATTGGATGGTCATATAGATGTTATTGCGACAGATCATGCACCGCATACTATTGAGGAGAAATCGAAATCTTACAGTGCCGCTCCTTCTGGAGGACCTTTGGTGCAACACGCACTACAGGCTCTGTTGGATATGGTGAGCCAAGGAAAGATGACATTAGAACAATTAGTTCAGAAGTCAGCACATAATACAGCCATCTGTTTTCAAATAGAGGAAAGAGGATTCATTCGCGAGGGGTATTGGGCCGATTTGGTATTAGTCGATCTCAATAAGCCTTATACGGTCAATAAATCCAATATACTTTCTAAGTGCGGCTGGTCTCCATTTGAGGGATATCAGTTTACTTCCACTATTACACATACGGTAGTATCTGGAAATCTAGCATACACCAACGGAAACTTAATCGAGTACGGGACAGGACAGCGATTACTTTTTAATCGATAATATACATTGGCCATGAACAAAAGGGAATTTCTGAAATCGTTAACAATCGGTACACTAGCAATGCCTTTTTCGAGTTTGGCCGATGAACATTCGAATACCTACATACTGCATGCGGCACAACTGTTGGCCCCACGCCTCCAAAAAGGAGAGACGATTGGGTTAATTGCCCCTGCAGGTGTTTTGGATATGGAGGAGTCCATTACCATCGCTCGCGAAATATTCCAAGTGTTAGGGTTTAGAGTTAAAGAAGGAAACCATATTCGCAGACGCTATGGACATCTAGCCGGGACCGATCAAGAACGGATAGCAGATATCCATCAGATGTTCAGTGATCGCGAGGTAAAAGCCATAGTCTGTATTAGAGGTGGAGCAGGTACTTCCAGACTGCTAGATCGGCTGGACTACAATATGATCGCTAAAAATCCTAAAATACTGTTGGGATACTCTGATATTACGGCCTTGATCATGGCGCTCTACACCAAAACGGGACTGGTTACTTTTCATGGTGCTGTAGGTATCAGCACATGGACCAACAAAGTCGCCAAGTCCTTTGAAGCACAGTTTGTGGACAATATCCTTCCTATATTTGCTAATCCTGTTGATAAAGGTGATCATATTGTACAATATAAAGAACGTATTACAACATGGCGTCCAGGGCAGGCTGAAGGAATTCTCTTGGGTGGAAATATGACAGTATTAACCGGGTTGTGTGGTTCGCCCTATCTACCGGACTTTAAAGATTCTATACTTTTTCTTGAAGAAGTAGACGAGAATATCGAACGAGTAGATCGGATGTTTTGTCAGTTGAGATTGTCAGGTATATTATCGGTCATTAAAGGATTTGTCTTTGGTAAGTGCACAGGTTGTGGTCCATCAGGCGGCTACGGTTCACTGACACTAGAGCAAGTATTCAGAGACTATATCGAGCCTTTGGATATCCCAGCCTATAGTGGTGCGATGATAGGACATATCGCGGACCAATTTATCTTGCCGGTTGGAGTTCGAGTTCGTATCGACGCCGATAAAGGGACGCTAGAAGTCTTACAACCAACATTGACCTCCTAAATGAAATCCTTAGTATTAATATGTTTGCTTATCATGATCGGAAATAGTTCTTTCTCCCAGTCAACCCTATTGACCAAATCGCAATTAGATACAATATACGTTCGTTACAAAGAAACGGCCTTGCAAAGCCGACGGTTTAAACACGAAGATATAATCAAGCTTTTAGCAAAACATCGTCAATTGGGCATACTTCAGATTGAACCAATCGGCACATCCGTCCAGAAAAGAAGTATCCATGAAGTCCAATACGGCAAGGGAGATAGGGTTGTCATGCTATGGTCGCAAATGCATGGGGACGAGCCAACTGCTACCATGGCGCTTTTTGATTTGTTCAATTTCCTGACAAGCAAAGACGATGGGTTTGATGATCTAAGGAAGTTATTGAAGCACGAGCTAGATATTCGATTCATCCCCATGCTCAATCCAGACGGTGCTGAAATATACACTCGTCGTAACGCACAGCAGATAGACCTCAACCGAGATGCTCGAGATACAGCTACTCCAGAAGGGAAGCTGCTACGTTCAAGGGCAGAAATCTTGAAACCAAGATATGGGTTTAATCTCCATGATCAACACATCTACTACAATGTACCGGGTACTCGCAATCCGGTGACGATATCCTTATTAGCTCCCGCTTATAATGTCAATAGAGATGTGAACGAAGTAAGAGGGGATGCCATGAAGATCATCGTCGGGATGGAACAAATTCTACAACAGTATATTCCAGGTGCCATAGCTAAGTACGATGACGAACACTCGCCTCGCGCCTTTGGAGACAATTTTCAAAAATGGGGAGCAAGTACAGTGCTGATCGAATCTGGCGCGTTCAAAGGAGATCCAGAAAAGCAGGAAATCCGTAAACTCAATTTTGTTATTATACTGAATGCTTTGTTGCAAATCGCCCAAAGAAGTTATTCCCAATACGATATTAAAGACTATGAGCAAATCCCGTTCAATGCTACTCAGTTGCATGATGTCGTATTGCGCAATATAGCTCTTGTCGCTGCGGGAGTTCCAATCAAAGTAGATATTGCTATACGCAGGGATGAGATTACTGTAGGTCATGACTACTATGTTAAAGGCTATGTTGAGGATATAGGTGATTTAACCGAATTCTATGGATATGATGAGATTGATGCTGAGGGATATACGGTAGAATTTGGAAAGCTCTATACCGAGCCGTTTTCACATCAAGATGATTTAGACACCCAAAGGGTCACGGAGTTATTGAAGTCTGGGTATTCAACGATATTAATCAAAGATCGAAGTGATTTAAAAGCGATGAAACTTCCGATTCGAGGTATCCATGAAGCCCAGCAGTTTCGTTCGTTTTCGCAACTACGCCTTGGTCAAGAAGCAACATTCTTTTTGAAGAAAGAAAACCACATTCGATATGCGGTTATAAATGGATATCTAATCGATCTTTCTAAATAAAGATCATATTTTCGCTATTTTTTTTAAACCTGCCAATAATACTGCTTTATCAGAAGCAGACCAAAATCCGTACAGCGTAACGAATTAATTCGGATTGTGTACATAATAAAAGCCTGTTCATGTTGTATGGACAGGCTTTTATTTTTAGATTTCAAACATAATTCTAGGGCTTATCCCACCATACTCGTGTGTCAAATCCATCTGGACCACCGTAGGGAAATGATGCAACCGCAGCATTATAGTTTGTCTTGTTATTTGTTGCTTCTTGAGATGGGTATCCCTCTCGTCTAGGAATTTTACCCCCATTGTTATCAGAGCTCAAAGTAAGTAGGGGAAATCCTGTCCTACGCCATTCTGCCCAAGCTTCATATCCATTCAGAAATAAATGGACCCACCTTTGCTCGGCTATTTGTTGAATGGCCTTAGTGGAGTTGTATTGTACAGTGGTTTGTGCAATGAAATCAGCAGCAGAGCTCGTACTGCCTGTCCATTGGCTGATGGACTGGGTGATGGCATCTTCATAGAAAATTTTTGCTTGCACATCCCCACCTACAATCCACCCCAATTTAGCAGCTTCTGCTTTCGCGAAGAGTACTTGCGCATAGGTCACAATATTTACTGGAGAATTCTGCTCCCTTAGACGTTCTCCCAATAGGGAGACCTGTGGAATATCCACATCAGGATTGGGGATAGCCTTTCCAAATTCCAATCCATTGTATTCGCCAACACTATTCTTGTCACCAAAAAATGGTAGTCTAGGGTCATTTAAGGGCTTCATATAGTCCACTAATGGCTTACTTAGCGCATACCACTTGCGCCCCAATCGAGTGAATGACGTATACCAAAAGTTTTCATGGTCCACTTCAGCGAGATGTGGATAGGAGAGGTTATCAGCATTGGATTCAAATACCCCAGCCGCAAGCGCTTTCGCAAATTCTATCTTACCTTTTTCTGGATCTACCTTTGATAGACGTAAAGCCATTAGTAGATGAATGGTATTCCCTAGTTTTTTCCACTTCAGAATGTTCCCTCCATATACAATGTCATTTTTTATAGCACCATTAGTTGTTACTATGGAAGAGTTGGCCTCCTCTAATAAGGTGAAAATATTGTTGTAGATATCTTGTTGTTTGTCATACTTGGGGGTTGACATCGCTGTTCCCTGTAATGCCTCTGAATAAGGAATGTCGCCCCATCGATCGGTTACATGCCATGTGAAGAAGGATTTTAAGATTTTCGCCACTGCAAGTTGGTTGATGACGGGACCTTCATTTGCATTGAGGACATCGGCATTGCTAATGACATTCTCAAGATTGTTCAGGGGTCCGGTGTACCAAGTGGAAAAATTAAAAACGGAGGAAATAAACCTCGTATTATCCGTAAAAGTTGTTAAGGACAAGTATTGCGGATAGTGGACTCCGAAGGCGCTAGAGCTAACATTAGGTAGGTAAAATTGTGAATTCGCGATTAACTGTGTACCCGAAGCCTTTGATGGGTTGTTGGGGTCTATATAGTAGGAGTCATCAAATTTAGTACTGCATGAGATTATACTCATAGACGTAATAAATAGCAAAACATATTTTGAAATAGGTGTAGTTTTCATCTGTAGGAATTTAGAATTTAGCACTAAGATTAATACCAAAAGAACGAACGGTTTGTAGTTCTCCTTTTTCAATCCAACTAATGGAAGCACTACCCGAAGATAGTTCAGATGGATCAAGCCCCTTTGGAGCCTTCTGCCAAATCATCCAAGGATTTCTTGCAATACCGGCTATTCGTACTGATTTGAAAGGACCTTTGGATAAGATGTTCTGAGAAAGTGTATAGCCTAGACTGATCTCTCGAAGTTTGATATAAGAGGCATCATATATCCATTCTTCATAGATTCTCGTACCAATATTATTTCTGAAATACGTCCTAGCATCCACATATACGTTGACTTCTTGTCCATTGGCTTGAGAAATTCCATTGATTTTATAGCCTCCACCGTCAGTTAAAGGGTCTCGAACATTTTTGCCGTTTTCGTTTAGTACAGCAGTTTCTTCAGCCTGCCCGGATTTAACCGCCAACATTTTTGACCAGCTGAAAAACTGTCCACCAGCTTGAAAATCAATCATGACATTGAGATCCACATTTTTGTATCTGAATGTGTTGAGCCACCCTCCTGTCAGATCTGGAAGGACGGACCCGAAATTTTTATTTAGCTCTTGTACAGGCATATTGTTCGCATCCAGCATAATCTTTCCCGTAGCCTCATCTCTTTTGTATCCTGGCCCCATTAATGTCCCAAATGCTTCGCCTTTATTCGCGTATAAAAACATCGTTTGGCTCGAATACGTATTCAGCCCAAGTTGATAAGAATCGACACCTTCGATTAATTCGTGGATTTTGCTGTTGTTTTTGGCTAAATTTATGGTTGTATTCCAATTGAAGTTATTCGTATTGATAGGGTTTGCAAATAATGATATTTCTATACCATTATTCTCGATATCTCCCGCATTGACTGTCGCAGACGAATATCCCGTTCCAGTGGATAGTGATAGATCAATAACCTGGTTCTTATTTCGCTGTTGATAGTAGGTGAAGTCAATACCTAATCTGTTGTCTAGAAATTTCAAATCCGCTCCCACTTCGAATGAGTGTGCAAATGAAGGTTCCAGATTAGGATTTCTAAGTTTTACAGGAACTCGAATTGTGTTTATTGTGCTTGTTGACGTTTTGTAAACACTTCCGATTTCATAGTTCATCAGAATGTCGTACGGGTCGACATCCGCACCCGCAATAGCGTAAGAAGCCCTTAACTTACCAAAGGAAAGCGCTTTAGCATTTAATAGTTCACTGAAAATCAACGATCCGGAAACGGATGGGTACCAATATGAATTGTTGTTTTTAGGAAGTGCTGACGAGACATCTTGTCTAATGGAAGCGTCTAAAAAATAAATATCTTTATAGCCCAACGAAGCCATCGCATAAATGGATCGCACCTGCTTTTTTAAAGTATAAGAGCTCACATCGGGTCTATCGATGGAGGCCTCAATATTGTAGAAGCCCGTTGTAGACAATCCTCCTACCGTGGCCTGACGTAGATAGTCATATTTCCTTTTATAAAGATTTGAACCTGCATTGACGTTAAGCGAGAGTTCATCCCATTTCGTGTTATATTCTGCTAGGAATTCATAATTGTCTTCATTGTTTTGGTATTTACCAACCCTATAACCTTCATCTAATCGACCACCTATAGCTGTTTGGCTTGATATGTTCTGTGTGAAGAAATCTTTTCGAATGAATCCGGATACTTTTAAGTTGTTTAATATTTTGTACGATAGCCCGACATCTCCGAATACACGGTCACGCGAATCGTTATTTAAATTTTCATAAGCATCAAAGAACGGATTGTTCCAGTCTGAGGGTTTGTTATTTGTAATCAGTTCCGTAGAAGTATTGGGATTTACATTCCAATTCATAATGGTCCCATCGGCGTATTTGTAATCTCTTAATCGATTGATGTCTATGTTGCGTTGAAACCATTGCGTGGCCCCGGTAAATGAACCCTGATAACCTTGGGCTGGACGTTGAGCTTTATTGTTGGCATAGTTTACATTAGCAGATGCTGTTAATTTGGATGTGATGTCCAATGATCCGTTCAAGCCGAGATTATTTCTTTTCAACCAGGTATTCGGGTAAGTTCCTTTTATGTACGTATTATTATAACTGAATCTGATTGCAGAGTTTTCATTGCCCCCTGCAATTGTGACGCCATTGTTGGTATTTACTCCTGTATTGAAGAAGTCTCGGATATTATTAGGCTGCGGAGAGAAAGACGTAGTTTTTCCATATTCCAGATCTTGAGGATAAAAGCTGTAGTACATCCGTACGGGTGTACCGTCCATTTTGGGACCCCAAGATTCGTCATTACCGTTTACATACAATTCACCGGATGCCAGTTTTAAGAACGTCTGATTGTTTCCTACACCATAAGTGTTTTGTAACGGCATGAAGTTGCCAACCTTCTCGATAGAGGTTGCTGAATTGATGCTAATATCAATTGTCTTAGGTCCTTGTTTGGCTTTTTTTGTTGTAATCATGATAACCCCATATTGACCTCTTAAACCGTATAGGGCAGAGGCTGTAGGTCCTTTGAGAACATTGATATTCTCGATATCTTCAGGATTGATGTCCTGACCAACATTTCCCAAGTCAACACCATTTGCATCACTAGAACTGAAATTAGCATTTGAAATTGGTGTGCCATCTATCACTAATAATGGCTGTCCTCCTCCAGTTACTGAGTTGATTCCCCTGATTTTTATCTTTTGTGTACCTCCTAAATTGGCTCCAGAAGATCCTGTAACTTGTACGCCTGCGACCTTTCCCGCCAATGAACCAAGTATATTGGTTTCTTTGGTAAAAGTTAGGTCTTCGCCTCTTACTTGTTGGGTTGAATAACCGACCGATTTTTGATTACGCTTAATGCCTAAAGCCGTGACGACAACCTCATCTAGCGTTTGGTCGGTTGGAGACATCGAAATGTTGAGGGTAGTCCTGCTACCGACCACTAACTCTTGACTTTGGTAGCCTACAGATGTAAATACCAATGTACTACTTGAAGGGATACCGGCAAGGCTGAATGCGCCACTTTCATTAGTCAAGGTGCTTCTATTAGAGCCTTTAACATTTATGGTGACGCCAACGATAGGTTTGCCAGTGGAGCGTTCTGTCACTTTCCCCGTAACAGAAGTTTGCTGTGCATTGATGGTCGTGGTGGTGAGGCACGTCAACAGGCACCAGCATGCGAGTAGAAGATGTTTCATTATTGTTTTTTTTAGGTAATGAAATATCTTGGAATTAGAAATCGGTATCTTGTCTAGTGCTTCAGTATATTGTAGGTATCGGTATTGCCGCTATATCCAAGTATATTTCATCGATTAATGGTTAGTTTGTTGTTTTGAAATAGATTTTAGTATGTTTGGTTAGTTTTGTTTGTATTCGCTCAAATACAGTTAAAGTTTTAGTATACCAATGCCTGGTCTATCCGGCAAAATGCAGCTTCCCTCAATCACTTTCATTCCATCGTATACATCATTCCCAATAAGAAGTGCCCCGTCGAGATCTGCCCAATCAACTAGTGGTGAAAGTTGAGCCGCAGCCGAAATGGCACATGACGTCTCCGTCATGCATCCAATCATGACCTTCATGTCCAGTGCACGCGCCACTTCCGCCATTTTTTTTGCTTCCCGCATTCCCGTACATTTCATCAGTTTAATATTAATACCCGTATACACGTCCTTCAATGCGGGGACGTCCACTAATCGTTGGCAAGCCTCGTCAGCAATGGTAGGAATGGGGCTGTGCTCAGTGAGCCATGCGTTTTCATCCACCTGTTCTTTAGGCATCGGCTGTTCGAGGAATACAACATTCCGTTCGGCAAGCCAGTGCGCCATTTCTAAGGCCTCTTCCTTAGACCTCCATCCTTGATTGATATCCGCACACAGAGGGCGGTCGGTAGTTTGGCGAATAGTGTTGATAATCATCTTATCTGTATCCAACCCAAGTTTGACCTTTAGTATCTTGAATTGATCAGCCTCAGCTACTTTTTGTCGGATGATTTCTTCCGTATCAATACCTATAGTATAAGATGTCGGAGGGATGAGTATGGGGTTCAATCCCCAAATTTTATAATAAGGCTGGTTCATGATTTTTCCCAGTATGTCATGAAGAGCGATGTCAACGGCAGCTTTTGCCGCCGTGTTTTTCAAGGCAAGTTGATCGATATACTGTAAGATATCCTCTGTATCGAAAGGAGAAGAGAAAATACTTAAGTCTATCAGGTTTAAAAAATGAATGACACTTTCCTGAGATTCGCCCAAGTAGGGAGGCATACTCGCTTCGCCGTATCCTATAATCCCATCATACTCCAATTCAATCAAGACAACAGGAGTAGTGCTACGACTGAATGAGGCCACCGTGAAGACATGACGAAGTTCGAGGGTGTAGGGACGATACCTCAGCTTGAATCGTCCAAAATCTTTAGAAAACCAGTTATCTATTGTGTTCATTATATTATCAAGTATTGTATAGCGATTCCTGTACTGCGAATTTAGTATTTAGGCGGACTATTTGTCCTATTTATAATAATTACTGTTTTCGACCTTTTGAATAGTGGAGTCTTGGATGCCCAAATATCTTTTTGCAGCCACTACCGTTCTCGTTTGAAAGTCATCATAGTCGGGCGAATCCTTCAACATACTATTGATTCTTACAGATCCCGCAGCGTGAATGAACGTCCCATTGCCGATGTATAGGGCAACATGTGTCACTCTTGCATTGGGATTACTATTTTTGCCTGCCGCAAAAAATAAGAGATCTGCTGGTTTGAGGTTTTGGAGTGCCTTTTTGGGGTCAAAGTGACCATCCTCGCCCAATATGTCAATAGATGCACCTGCTAATACTTGTTGAGAGGCATCTCGGGGTATGACAAATCCATTCATGAAATAGGCCGTTTTGGTGAATCCACTACAATCTACCCCCTTAGTTGAAGTGCC
This sequence comes from Sphingobacteriaceae bacterium DW12, assembly GCA_000783305.1. Classification (GTDB taxonomy): domain Bacteria; phylum Bacteroidota; class Bacteroidia; order Sphingobacteriales; family Sphingobacteriaceae; genus Sphingobacterium. Next base: position 286,731 of record JROE01000005.1, read on the forward strand.
TCCCCATAAATAAGGGAGTCCAAGCATAGTTTTAGCACTCGCAATTACGTTATCTGCGGTGGGAGTGCGCGAACTTAGCCATTTATCAAAAGGTAAAGCATCATCTTTTTTTACATAAGCTTTTCTTTTGTCAGGATAGCTTACAGTATAGTACTTGTCGTTTTCTCCAACTAGCGTTAGGATGTCGCCATATACCAAATCGGAGACCTGTGCAGCAGTTGAGGTAGGATGTGCGTACGATTTTCCATACTCGCTCGTAAAGATTACCTTTTTGGAATTGCTCCACTGTTGAAGCTCCGTTTCATTCATTGCTACAATCGAAGAAGTGGGCACCCAAGCAATATATCCCTCTGGCGTGCGGACTCTGTAATCACCTCTCACCTTTTGAAGAATGTCCACCTGTGTGCCAAGTAGGACTTGACTAGCCATTTCCGCAGCATGGTCGGGTTTGGTTCGAAGGTTGGCAACTGAGAGGTTAACGACACCATGAGGTTTGTTTTCTACAGATGCATCTGGAAGAAGGATAATAGTGATGTCCGCATCGATACCTTTTGTTTGCGCTTGCAGTTTCTTTTGAGCAGCCGATTCTGTGGTTTGGATGACATATATGTTACCCGGTACATCTGTTGTAGACAGCTCCACCAGCTTTAATCTTTTATCCGGTGCGAATTCATTTTTTACGGTTTCTTGCAATTCTCTAATCTGCAGATACCGCGACGAGTCAATCTGTTGGGCAACGGCTGTATTTAGACAAAAGAGAGCGATAAAAGCAATGTTAAGATATATGAAAAGGACTTTTGGATGAATTGGGCTCATACTAATATAGGGTTAAAATTTATATTAAAGATACGTATTTATTGTATGTTTTTGATTTTTTGAATAAAAATGTTGCATAAAACCGAATTGAATTTATCTTTTTTTACGATTCGAAATCTCTTTTATTGTCGAAATGATTAGAGATCGATTAATGTACGAGATGGGACATCCCTGTAAAACAGTAACAAGGATGTCTACGGCAAAGGTGACGGAGCAGCGTTATAGTAAAAATAAGCATAAACAAATTAGAAGATGGATTTTAAAAATAGGTGCTAAGTGAAATTGGTTTTAAAACCCCTTGTGCACTTAACTTTGTTTTCAAAAAGGTGCTGAAGCTCTCGTGCGTGTTTCGTAATATTGTATTGTATAAAAGACGATGTTAGATATGCATTCAAGACGTAAATTTATAAAACAAGGGATAATGGGAGCTGCTTCTTTAGGAAGCCTGAGTACTTTGTCGAGTTTTTCTGGAGCTATTCCTGCAAAAGGTGGCGCTCCCATCGTGATCTCAACCTGGGATTTTGGTGTCGCAGCCAATAAAGCCGCTTGGCAAATTTTGAGAAAAAATGGAAAAGCCATTGATGCGGTTGAACAAGGAGTGCGTGTACCCGAAGCTGACTTGAAGAATATGACGGTAGGCAAGGGAGGCTATCCTGATCGGGATGGTCATGTAACTTTGGATGCGTGTATTATGGATTCCGAAGGCAATTGTGGGTCAGTCGCTGCTTTGGAACATATAGCACATCCGATATCGGTCGCAAGGTTAGTTATGGACAAGACACCACATGTCATGCTAGTAGGTGAAGGGGCACTGCAGTTTGCCCTTCAGCAAGGGTTCGAAAAAGAGGAATTGTTGACGCCTGAAGGGGAAAAGGCATGGAAGGAATGGTTGAAAGAGAAGAAATACAAACCCATCATGAATATTGAGAACAAGTCATTCGCCGTCGAACGCTTACCAGGTAATCAGTACAATCACGACACAATCGGTATGCTGGCGTTGGATAGCAATGGTAATCTTGCAGGAGCATGTACCACCAGCGGAATGGCCTTCAAAATGCGAGGAAGGGTAGGAGATAGCCCTATCATTGGCGCTGGACTTTATGTAGATAATGAAGTGGGAGGAGCCACCTCTACTGGTGTAGGCGAAGAAGTAATCCGAACAGTAGGCAGTTTTTTGGTAGTCGAGCTTATGCGACAAGGATATACACCCGAAGCGGCTTGCAAAGAAGCAGTCGAACGCATTATCAAGAAAAAGCCAGCTACGGCCAAGGAAATCCAGGTTGGATTCTTAGCCTTGAATAAAAAGGGCGAGTATGGTTCTTATGCTTTGCAAGATGGTTTTTCATATGCCGTGTGCAACCAAGAGAAACAAGACCTGTTGATCAAAGGGAAACATATTTTTGGAACCTAGTTCTTAAGTATTAAAAAAAAGAAAATCCGGCATCACTACCGGATCTTTTTATGCTAGAATAAGCCTATCTGGCCATTGTCGTCTATACTTCCGTTGTCATCCTTTTTAGGGTTATCACCCAGTTCGACATCATCGGGATTGGTGATCTCAAGTGTCAGGTCCGATTTGACGTCCCTGCTTTCATGCTGTCGATCAGATTCCGTAGGAGGTATTTCTTCACTTTCTTTTAAAACGGTGAGATCCTCTTCGGCTGTAAGCAAGTCGATCTTCTGTATCGTGTGGAACGATAGCCTATTACCTTGCGCTTTTATCCCCTTCACATCAATGATTTCGACCAAAGGTTGGTCTATGACTTCTTCGGTCTGCGATTTTCCTTTGCGAAGGTCCAATTTGACAACCGGCTCAGCAGCATTGGTCAACAAGATAAGCTTCGAATTCGGCTCATCATTGATGAAAGTAACCCGTTTGCCCACTGGCAACTCATCAAAACAGAAACGCTTTACATAGTAAGTGCCACTCTTGCCATCTTGGTGTACAGCTGTGTAGACATGTTGCGGATAGAACTTCTCGATACGGATCATCTTCTCATCAAAGTGATTGCTCAAATCAAAGTTGGACAACTCGTATGAACCGTCCGCCATAACCGTAAGAATCTTATCATCCCCATCAAACTCACCTAAGTACTTACCTCTTTCATCCACGTTCAGTCGTTTGAGGATTTCATCGTACCATATTTTTCGTCCAGCGAGTGTGGATACTCCCGCACTCTTAAACGCTATTTTCTTTACAGGGTATTTGGATACGATATTTCCTTGCGATGCACGCCCCTTGATGGCAATCTCTGCAAAATCCATGTCAAATGCCAATTTGCGAAGCTTCGAATGCGGTTTGAGCTGTACATTTATGATTTCAGCCTCCCCATTCGGATTGGCCGTGAAATACAGTATTTTCGAGGCTTTCGATCCTTTCGATACGTCATATTCCTTATCCCGCGTCACACCTACTACCGAGAATCGTTTAATATAGCTTGTCCCTGTACCGCCCTCTTTATATACCACATTATAAATCGTACGTTCGTCACCCTTTTTAAATACAGCTACATGTATAATGTCTTTTCCGACGAATACTTTGTCCTGTATTTTAGTAACCACATACTTGCCGTCACCTCGGAACACGATAATATCGTCAATATCCGAACAGTCAGATACAAATTCATCCTTCTTCATGCTCGACCCGATAAATCCTTCCTCACGATTTACATACAGCTTAGCGTTAGCCAATGCTACCTGTGAAGCCTCTACTTTATCAAAAGCACGAAGCTCGGTCTTGCGTTCCCGTCCTTGACCATATTTCTCTTTCAATCGTGTATACCATGCAATTGCATATTCAGTCAATTGACGAAGATGCTTCTTGACCGTTTTAATATCCTCCTCCAAAGCAGCCATCTGTTCGTCCGCTTTCTTTACGTCGAATCTCGTGATACTACTCATCGGCTTATCAATCAGTTTTTTGTAGTCCTCAGGCAGGATGGTACGGTAAAACTGAGGGAAGAATGGCTCGAATAAAGTATCCAATACGCCCACCACAGTGTTGAAATCTCCAGAGTTTTCATAGTCGGGATGTTTATACATGCCCTGCTGTATAAATATCTTGAGTAGCGTACTGAAAAAAATCTTTTCCTGTAGGTCATGGAGTTTGATCTCCAATTCCTGTTTCAGCAGGTCTTTGGTATTTTTTGTGTTCTCAATCAAGATGTCATTCACACTCATGAAGTATGGCTTCTCATTCTTGATGACACATGTATTCGGCGAAATAGAAGATTCGCATGCCGTAAATGCGTACAAGGCATCAATAGTCACGTCAGGAGAGATTCCTGGCGCAAGGTGTACGATAATCTCTACGTTTTCAGCGGTGTTATCTTCTATCTTTTTAATCTTGATTTTTCCCTTGTCGTTGGCGGTGACAACACTCTCTATGAGACCCCCTGTAGTGGTTCCAAAGGGGATTTCAGTAATTGCCAAAGTCTTCTTGTCACGCTCTTCGATTTTGGCACGAACACGGATTTTACCCCCCCTTTGCCCTTCATTGTAAGCGGAGCAATCGGCCATTCCCCCAGTTGGGAAATCCGGAAGAAGATACGGGCGTTCCCCTTGAAGAACTTTGATGGATTCATCAATCAGCTCGATAAAATTGTGCGGCATAATCTTGGTTGCCAAACCTACCGCGATACCCTCGGCTCCTTGGGCCAGCAACAATGGAAATTTGACAGGAAGTGTTACAGGTTCGCGATTCCGACCATCATAGCTAAATTGCCATTCTGTAGTCTCTGGGTTGAATACGACGTCAAGTGCAAATTTGGATAGGCGACCTTCGATATAACGCGGTGCAGCAGCTGAATCGCCTGTGATAGGATCACCCCAGTTACCCTGACAGTCTATGAGTAGGTTTTTTTGACCTAACTGTACCATTGCATCCCCAATCGAAGCGTCCCCGTGTGGATGATACTTCATGGTGTTACCGATGACATTGGCCGCCTTATTATATCGACCATCATCCATCTCTTTCAGGGAGTGGAGTATTCGGCGTTGAACGGGCTTGAATCCGTCGTTGATATGAGGTACTGCACGATCCAAGATGACATACGAAGCATAGTCCAAAAACCAGTTTTCATATAAACCGGATAAAGGAATCGTATTGCTGGTCTGTTCGTTTTCTTGAGGTGATAATGCTTCTTCGTGGTCGTCGTTGTAGTTCGTTTCGTCGCTCATTTATTATGCACTAAATAGTTTTGGACTTGTTTTTATTTGGCCAGATATTAATCAGGCTCGGTAAAAATACAAAACGATTTTGGAATCTCCCAACTCTTTGATATAGGCATAAGGTGAAATGATTGATTATCAAAATCCAACAGAATGGAATCGATTTTTTAGAAGCACGCAATCCTCTTAATAAAGGATTGTAAGCCATCCAAAACCGTTAAATTATACATGTCATAGCGGTCTCGCTGCGTACAGACATAATAGGGACTCATTCTTGTAGAGTGGATATTCTAATAGAAATGTCATAAAAACAATAAAGTCTATATATATTATAGATTATATATAATATCACTATCTTTGCATCCTAATAATCGATACCGTACTTATCTGGAAAGATGGAGGGAATAGGCCCGATGAAATCTTAGCAACCTGCCAGTCTCCATGCAAGGTGCTACTGCCTCTCTGCTGAAAACAGCAGAATCGATAAGTGGATCAAGTGCTTACTCACAGTCCGGACGTGAAAAGAGCCTTGCCGTCACATGTGCCAACTCGCTGTTGCTGCTTTGGATATGTATGGAATATCGACAGATTTAATGTATTTAATATGAGCATGGAAAAATTACTTAAAAAGATGAATGCGACCTGGGTGCTGGTCCTCCCGTTATTGTTGTACTACAATTATGGACAAGCCCAGCAATCGAGAACAGTGCAAGGTACTGTTATCAACGAATTGACAAAGGAATCATTGTCAGATGTGAATGTAAGTGTTGTGGGGGGAACTACCACAGTACGGACAGCCAAAGATGGTTCGTTTTCAATTCAAGCATCGACGACCTCCAAATTGCAGCTCAGCTACGTGGGTTTTGAAACAGCAATTGTAAATGCAGCAGTAGATAATCTATATATTGGTTTACGTCCAAGTGACCGTAGCTTAGATGAAGTCGTGGTCGTAGCTTACGGTACCGCCAAACGGGCAAATTTTACGGGTTCGGTATCTACCATCTCAGCAGAGAATATTAATAATAGACCTGTTTCATCCGTTAGTAAGGCCCTAGAAGGACAAGTTCCGGGGCTACAGTCTGTTTCTTCCTCTGGCCAGCCAGGTACCGATGCGACAATTCGTATTCGAGGGATAGGCTCTATCAATGCTTCAAGTGCGCCTTTATACGTTGTGGATGGCAATCCCTACAATGGTGATATCAACGCCATCAATCAGAGCGATATCCAGTCTATTTCAGTTCTTAAAGATGCGGCAGCGAGTGCTCTATACGGTTCTAGGGGCGCAAATGGTGTTATTATCATTACGACAAAGAATGGCACAAAAGGAGATACGAGGATTAATTTTAGTTTGAACCAAGGTTTTTCAAACAGAGCGGTAAAGGATTATGAAAAAGTAAATACAGATCAATATTTTGAATTGTACTGGGAGGCATTACGTAATCGCAACGTCGCTAATAAGATGTCGGCCGAACAAGCTGCAGCTACGGCAAGTCGTCAATTGGTCACCAATCTCGGTATCAACCCATACGGGTCAGGGTTTCCTGAGCCGGTAGGTGTGGATGGTAAGCTAGTCACAGGTGCCAAAACGCTGTGGAATGACAATTGGGAAGATGTATTACTACGTACAGGAAACCGTACACAATCGGATCTCAATTTTGGAGGTGGTGGTGAAAAAAGCGATTACTATCTATCTTTTGGATACCTCAATGATCAAGGCGTCGCAATTGAATCGGGATTTAAACGTTATAATGCAAGGTTGAATACCAATGTCAAAGCAAAAAGTTGGTTAAATGCAGGATTAAATCTTTCAGTGAGCAGTAGCCTACAGAAATATCCCACCTCCGAAGACAGCAACACTGCTAATATTATTAACTTTCCACGTACAATAGGTCCTTTTTATCCTTATTATAAACGAGAATCAGATGGTTCATACGAATTGGATGATAATGATAATAAAATCTATGACTTTGGAAGTTACAGACCTGCTGGGGCTACTCCCAATAGTAATATGGCAGCATCGCTACCTTTGGATAAAAATGATATCCGTAGAGAGAACCTCTCTGGTAGAGCATATTTGGAGGCAATCTTGACATCTGATCTTAAATTTAGGACCACTTACAGCTTAGATTATATCAATTCCAATACACATGATTTTGTGAATCCATTGCTGGGAGACGGGGTACGAACTAAGGGAAGCGTGTCTAAAAGCAATTTTCGTCGAGTCTCCTATACTTTGAATAATATCTTGACCTATGATAAAACATGGGATGATCATCATATCAACCTTTTGGGAGGACAAGAATTTTACAAATATCAGAATTCAGAGATTAGCGGGAGTAGAGAGCGTTTTGTAATGCCTGGGTTTAATGAACCAGATGCAGCGTCCCTGTTGACCGGTTTTGATGGCTACTCTGTAGACTATGCATTGTTGAGTTTTCTGGGACGTGCGGAGTACGATTATAAAAATCGCTATTTCTTTTCTGGATCACTACGTACGGACGGTTCTTCGCGCTTTGCTCCAGATACCAGATGGGGTACATTCTGGTCTTTGGGTGCCTCTTGGAAAATTGCCGAGGAAGAATTTCTTAAGAATACTGGACTATTCAACCAACTTACTTTACGAGCCAGTTATGGTGCACAGGGCAATGACAATCTAGGAACTTATTATGCTTATCAAGGATTGTATGCCATAACCAATAGCCTAGGCGAAGGAGGGACCGTGACACGCCGCTTGGCAACACCGGATTTGAAATGGGAAACCAATCTTAATCTAAATGTAGGATTGGATGTCTCCATTTTGAATAATCGCGTCTCAGCTTCGGTCGAGTATTTCGACCGTAGGAGCAAAGATTTATTGTATACCATGCCGATGGCCCCTTCGACTGGGTTTACAGGATATGATGTCAATATAGGCGGTATCAAAAATACAGGTGTTGAATTGACTTTACAAACCATTCCCATCCGGAACGAAGATTTTCGATGGAATCTAGATTTGAATGTAAGCCATTTTAAAAACCAGATTACCGAACTGCCAAATGGAAATAAGGATATCATCAGTGGTAATAAATTACTGCGTGTTGGTGGATCCATATATGATTTTTATATTCAGGAGTGGGCAGGGATAAATCCTGCAGATGGTACACCAACGTGGTACGTTCAGAACGCTGACGGTTCAAAGGATGCGACTTGGGACTACAGTAAAGCCTCGAGGTCGATTCAAGGATCGGCATTACCTAAACTGACTGGAGGACTGAGCAATACATTCACCTACAAAAATATAGATTTATCAGCGCTACTGACTTTCAGTCTAGGGGGCAAGATTTATGATGGTGACTATTTGATGGTCATGCACAATGGTAATTCACCTGGGCGAGCATGGAGTAAAGAGATTTTAAATCGCTGGACCCCCGAAAATACAAATACTGACGTGCCGGCGCTCTCCACTACTAGCTCAGGCTGGACACAACAGTCTACTCGTTTCCTGTATAGTGCCAGTTATGCGCGCTTGAAAAATGTGAGCTTGGGATATAACTTTTCTAAAAACTTGCTGACCCGTATTGGATTGCAACAATTACGCGTCTTTGCTCAAGGAGAGAACTTATTGACCTTCAACAAACACAAAGGGATGGACCCTGAGCAAACAGTCAATGGAGCAACTTATTATAGATATCCAGCAATGCGTTCAGTATCTGCAGGTCTACAGTTAGGATTTTAGAATGGATTTTGAAAAATAGGATAAATAATCATGAATAGAAATATTATATATATAGCGAGTCTCTTTCTTTTAGTGGTGGTAGGTTGTTCAAAAGATCTAGAGACAGCACCGACCGATGCCGTGGATGAAAATGAAATCTATAAGAATGCAGATAATATAGAGACGGTCATCAATGGCACCTGGAAATATCTGAATGAAACATACGCTACTTACGCTAACCCAGGGTATAGTGCTGTGATGCGTACCAGTGACGCTATGGGAAGCGATGTCGCACTGATTACAACCAAGTATGGATATGCTGGGCCTTACAATTTCACAGACATGTTCAATGAGACTTCCAGCAGGACTACCTTTTTCTGGACCTTATTCTATAAAGTCATTGACAATATGAATAATGTCGTCACCAAAATAGATGCTGCTGATGGAGATGTAGACTATAAGAACCGGCTGAAAGGACAGGCCAAAGCACTTCGGGCTTTTGCTTATTACAACCTAGTAAGTTTCTATCAGTATACATACGCCAAGGACAAGAATGCATTGGCAGTACCCATTTATACCGAACCGACCACTGTTACCACCGTTCCTCAGGCTCGGGCCACAGTAGAACAAGTGTATGCATTGATTGAATCCGATCTTAAAGATGCGTTAACATTGGTGGGGACGTATCAAGGAGCAAAATACAAAATCAATAGTGCGATAATCAACGGTCTTTTGGCACGTACCTATTTGAATACCGAGAAATGGGAGCTTGCTGCAAAGCATGCTGCTGATGCTCGAAAGGGCTATCCTTTAATGGAAGCAGCTAAATATGCAGAAGGGTTCAATGACTTGGCAAATGGGGAATGGATATGGGGGCATCCGCAGACCCCAGAGCAAAGCGATGAAAGTTATACATTCCACTATATGGATGTCTCCTCAAAGGAAGCTTACTATAGCAGTTTTATGGCTGATCCATATTTTAAAGAACTATTTGATGAGCAAGATATCCGTAGTCAACTTTTTGAATGGAGTGGATCTAGCATAAACAAAGGCTGGTTGAAGTATAAAAAGTTCAAGTTTAGGTCGAATATGACTGGCGATATTGTATATATGCGTGCAGCAGAAATGTATTTGATTGAGGCGGAAGGACTGGCTAGGGGTGGACATGAAGGAGAAGCTATAGATCGCTTGAATGAATTGCGGGGTGCACGGAATGCGAAGCCTTACACTTCGGGGAGACTGGTTGATGCAATATTGATCGAGCGTCGAAAAGAATTGTGGGGAGAAGGATTTTCACTCACTGATATCCTGCGTACGCAGGTCTCCGTTGCGCGGAAAAGCTATGTTAAGCCCGATGGTACAGCAATATATGTGACCGTGAAAAATGATGATGGGAAGGACGAAAGTGTAGAGGCTTTAGGCCATACTCTTCTTATATTCCCTGATCGTACATCTTTTGTGCCTAATAGTCGATATTATCTTTTTGCAATTCCACAAAGCGAAAGAGACCGCAATGAAAATCTATAAAGTATAGCGTATTATTAAAGAGAAAAGGGAGGTTTCTTGTAAACAAGAAACCTCCCTTTTCTCTTTAATTTTCCTTTTCGTTACTTTTTGTAGTAACCTCTTTAGCTACTGTCGCAACATCTTCAGTTTCCTTCTTTTTCCGTCGAGGAGGGCGTACGATTCCCCACTTCATTAACAATTCTTGAGTGGAGTTTCTTTTAAGGTGTTGTTTCTCCGGCTCACCTATCAAAAAGCCGATGGACTGCATAGAAGGAATGGCATCGAAGATGACCTTAAGGGCTGCGGTCATAGGCAGCGCAAGAATCAAACCTGCCAATCCGAAAATCATACCACCCACCAAGATAGCGATGATCGCCATCAAAGGGTTAATACTTACTTTTCCTCCGACAATATTAGGGGTAATGATGTTACCTTCTAAAAATTGGACGACTTGAAACCACGCTATGACACCAATCGCATACCAAGCATTATCTTTGGTTGCCAACGCAAATAATGCAGGAAGGATAGATCCGATAGCAATTCCGATATAAGGAAGTAGCATTAGGAATGAAGCCAACGAACCAAAAAACCAAGCATACTCAATACCCAGTATCATCAAACCTACTGTATTCAATACTGCGACGATGCCCATTACAGTAACCAGACCCAAGAAGTAGCTTTGTACCACTTGATAGATTTTATTGAGTACATCATTGATTTTTTTGTTCTCGGTATCTTTGAAAGTCTTAAAGAAAAACTCTTTAAAAAAATCTCGGTAATAAAGTAGGAAGAAAATAAAGATAGGGACCAAGATTACTCCAGCAAGGGTACTCCCGATAGAACCAAAAGCTGTGGACAGATAGCCGCCCACATTATCGAGTAGCTTGTTGCTCTGCTCTTGAAACTTTGCAGCCATTTCGCTTCTTTCCATCCCAAATCGATGTTGCATCCAATCTTGGAAGCTTTCGACAACGGACGTTACTTTGTTAGTGATGTCACTTGCATCTCTTCCTATAATAATGCTCTCGTGTACAATGAACCACAAGATGCCACCGATAATCAGTATGGCAATGATCACAGATACAATGGCCGCCAATGAACGTACAAATCGTAATCTACGTTCTAAAAAATTAGCAATGGGGAACAGTGTAATAGAAATAATGATGGAAAATAGTAGCGGGACCAACACACTTTGCGTGACATACATCAGGCCGATGATAAGTACTAACGCAAATAAGCTCGACGCTAAGCCCAGGGAATAGGGCGGGGAACTTTTTTTATCTTCCATATTGTCTAGTTGTTTATCCAGTTACAATTATAAAGATACAATTAAATCCTACATAGGCAATTCCTGTTTCGGTTTTTTCATAAATTGCCACCAAAGCATATAGATTAGAGCCAATAAGAGCACAGCAGCATTGGTCAACATAATTTTTGGAATATTCTCGATGATATCACGATAGTAGAATCCGGCGATAAGAGCACCCAATCCTATACCAGCCTCCAAGGAGATATACATAGTTGCTATAGCCCTACCCCGTTGTTGTGGACTACTGAGATCTATTGTCCATGCATTCACCGCCGGCGATAGAATACCCGTACCAATACCATATACACTAGCACCGAGCATCAATCTGAAAAAATTATCACCCTCACTTATGAGATACAGGGAGAGTGCCACAGTGACCAGTCCGACCATAATGACTTTTGTCCGGCCGTATCGATCGGCTACTTTTCCAGAGAGAAATCGAATGAGGATAGAAGCAATCGTGTATGCCGTAAAGAATACCCCTTTATTGGCTAAGCCAAGATGCTCACTCCAATCCGGTATGAGGGTCAAGATGACGCCATAGGCCGAATAGGATAAAAAAGTGACCACACCGGCAGGCAGTGCGCCCAAATCTATAATGTCCGATCTAGAGATCTTGAACATCGAAATGTTGAGTTTCTCTTTAGTGGATAGCGTCTCTTTCATATTGGCTACAATTACGATGGATAGTAGTGCAAATAAAGAAGAACTATAAAACATCGTATCTATACCATAAGATTGAAATATAGCACTTCCAATTGCTGGGCCTACCGCACCACCAATACTAAAGCATAAACCATGAAGGCCGAGTGCCTCTCCCCAACGAGCGCGGGGTATGATATCGGCAACGTATGCCGACGTAGCAGTAGGTTTGAACCCTGTCGAAAAACCATGTACCAGTCTGAGCATAAGAAACCCGGCCACTGAAGTGAGTACAGGGTACAAAAATCCACAAACAAAGCACACAACAGACCCCACGGCCATCACTGGTACACGTCCCCATTTGTCTGTCAACTTACCACTAAACGGTCTAGAAATACCAGCCGTCAAGGTAAACAGGGCGATAATCAGACCCTTATATTCAGCTCCGCCCATACTGCTGAGGTAATTAGGCAGCTCGGGAATGATCATGTTGAAGCTTGCTGAAAATAGTAGCGAACTCAAACACAGGAGTGCAAATTGTATGGTATATATTGAATTTGAGCTAGTATCCGTCATTTCATGATGCCCATTCTGGCTATTTCGTTACAGAAGATAGTGGTAGCAATGGCTACGTTGAGCGATTCTGCCTCCCCAAAACGAGGTATCGTCACGGCTTGGTTCACCAGTTTGATGACCTCCTGACTGATACCATTACCTTCATTGCCCATCACGATCAAGCCTTGTCCTCCCCAACAGGTTTCGTAGATGGAAGAACCATTAAGAAGCGCTCCAAAGACAGGAAGACCACATTGAGAAATGAAAGAAGGAAGGTCGGTATAATGGATTCGCATACGGGATAGCGAACCCATTGTCGCCTGCACTACTTTAGGATTATAAGCGTCAACAGTGCCTATTGAACAAATGATATCTTTAAATCCAAACCATTCTGCCGTACGAATAATGGTTCCTAGATTTCCAGGATCTTGGACGTCATCCAAGACCAATGTAAATCGATTGGCCAAATCCAAGGCCGATAGGGACTCGTCTTCGGGAAGATTCACAAGGGCCAATATCCCCTGAGGAGATTTTAATTGACTGATTTTTGAGAATTCACTATCAGTCAGCTCGTAGGATTTTATATTTTGCGGTATTTTAACCACTTTTGTGTTAACGCTTGCCGTATAGAATAAGGCATGAACGTCATACGATGAATATAAAAACTCCGTTACAGATTTGATACCCTCTACAACAAAAAGGCCGTGCTCTTTGCGAAATTTTTTATGTTGGAGAGATGTAACTAGACTGATTTGCGCTTTTGACAACATTTTTGATGATTAAACAAACGACTTATTTTTTATATGCAAGTATAACGCTTTTGTTGCTAATTCTTAGTGGATGCCGTTCAACAAAATATCTGGAAGACGAGCAGGCTCTAGTCACAGATGTGGATATAACAGGAGGAGATCCTAAGTTAAAGGAGCGTTCTTCACTTTATGTTTCGAGTGAATTGCGACCCAATTCTAAAATGAACCTGTTTATATACAATACCTTCAATACCAAAGACGGTAAGTATAAAAAAAATAACGTCAAGAACGTAGGGGAGGCTCCTCATATATTGGATACAGCGCTTGTAGAGCTGTCCAGTAAACAGATTCAACGCTTCTTGCAAACAAAAGGGTATTTCAATGCCGAAGTGAAGCCTGAGATATCGATTAAGAAAAAAAAGGCAAGGATTGATTTTAAAGTAGTATCGGGACAATCCTACACCATACGTAGTAAAGAGGTGAAAATTGAAGATCCTCAGGTTGAGAAATTGTATAATGACTGGTTAGCGCAGCACTCCCATGTGAAAATAGCAGAAACATATGATGCCGAAAAGCTATTGGCAGATAGGGAAAATCTATATATGCTGCTCAAAACAAATGGGTACTACGACTATGTTAGGCAGTATATGCGTGCAGGTGTAGATTCTAGCCTGCACAATTACCAAGTAGATTTGAAGATATCTGTCGACAACCCACCGCAGCTGGATCAGCATACCCTCTACTACATCAACAATAGTGCGCTGACCATTCGCAATTTGAATCAGTCCGTTGGCAAAAGGAGCAAAACCTACCGCGATACGGTATTAAACGTTAATTTTGAAGATCATACCGGTAATTTTAGATTGCGCCCACTTGCCCGCTACATGTTCGTCAAGTCTGGCGATAAATATGATTTGAGTAAGGAAAATCTCTCCTATGACCGACTTTATGAGATGAACGGGTTTAGAAGCGTGAAGATCTTGTACGAAAAGGTGGATTCCAATAAATTGAATGTAAGGTACGAGTTGATTCCTCGCCCTATCATGGGCAATCAGATAGAGGGCGAATACACCTTTAGTTCAGGAATGAGCGGATTTAATATCGCCAATACATTCTCCCATCGTAATATCTTTGGTGGTGCCGAACAATTGGAAATCAAGATGCGCTACGGGGTGCTCTTTGATCCGCGCTTGAAGGGAAATCTTGCGCAGAAAATATTCAACAATGACTTTCAGATTGGGGCCAATTTGATATTTCCAAGATTATTAGTGCCATTTGGCATTTTTAATAGTATCGGTAAATACGGGCTTCCCAAGACAACCTTCTCCTCCAATCTTCAGATCTTCAATCAAGATAATGCCTATTCCAATCGGTATTTTATCAATACGTTGAACTATACCTGGTTTGAAACGGCAAATAAACAACATAGTTATACACCTGTTGTTTTGGAATATAGGGTAGGCAAACTGGATGCAGCATTTGAACAACAGCTCTTTGATGAGGGCTACTTGCTGTATATAAGAAGTAATAATCGGGAGTATTTTGGATTGGGCTCTCAATATACCTACACGTTAAATGCACCTAAATTATTGAAGCTGGAAAATTTTAGTTATTTCAGAGGAGCGATTGACCTTAGTGGAAACGTACTAGGGGTCGCCAGCAAGCTCTTTAGTTTCAATCAAAATGAGGATGGTGAACGAACTCTTTTTGACGTCCCTTATCTTCAGTATGCAAAGTTAGAATTGGATTATCGTTTGTATCGTCATCTTGGCGGTAATCGGCAATTTGTATTCCGAGTCAATCCTGGAATCGCTATTCCCTATGGCAACAATTCCAGCTTGTTAATTTTTGAAAAGAGCTTCTACAGTGGCGGAATGAACGGTATCAGAGCATGGCAAGCACGTACCCTAGGTCCCGGAAGTTACAATAGGGAAGGATTGGACGAGTCGTTGCGACTCAATCTTCGCAATTTGGACCAACTAGGCGAAATCAAGCTAGAAGGTAATGCCGAGTATCGATTTCGATTGCTCAACCACTTCCTAGGGGCCAAGTTGAATGGTGCTACATTTGTGGACTTTGGGAATGTATGGCGCTTGAAGGAGAATGAGTTGAATCCTGGCGGTGAATTTAAGTTTGATAAATTCATGACCCAGATTGCTATTGGCTCGGGGTTTGGTCTTCGTTTTGACTCTGATTATTTTGTGATTCGACTAGACGCTGGAATCAAAGTAAAAGATCCTCAATTTGAAGGAAAGGATCAGTGGGTAATCAAGCACTTCTTCGATCAGAAAGATTTTAAGCAGTCGTACTACGAATCCCATAGACCAGATCGCTATAATTTTATCCAATACAACTTCGGAATAGGCTTCCCTTTCTAGATAAAACTCTTGATACCCATAATGATACTCTCCATTAGATTGGCCAAGCTCAGACCTTGTGAATAGTTGAAAAATGCATAAGCTAATGCCAATATCACGGCCGCCAATATAAAACGTTTAAAAGTATAGGCAATCAAAAGAATAATACTCGGGATAAGGAGAAGCGCTAGCCCACTGATTTTGATAGGATTCAATCCCTTGTCCGATTTAAAAACGTAGAAAAGTTTACCAATCGTATCTTCTTGATTTTTGTGTTTGAAAAATACAAATGTGGAAGATGCTATCTTGCTATCGGCTACAGCCACTCCATTCCGAAAAGAGAGCTCCTGCTGTAGTCCATTCAATGTGAAGACGAATGTTCCATTGATAGCTTCACTGGCCAGGCCAGTCGTGTCTGTCGCAACAATGGCTAGACGACCATTCTGCGTAAGATTTTCTTTAATGGTAAAATCCTTGATGACATTCTGCTGGGCATGGCTATATGCTTGCATTGTCATGAACAAAAGTATAATCAAATAGTGCTGCATGGTGCTGTATTTCCTTTGTAAAAAAAACCGATAGCGAAGGAGATAGAAAGCATCTCCCTGACCAATGTAGAGTTTGAGTGCATGTGAAATATCCACTTGGCATACACCGCACGCATACGGATACAACATGATCTGGATTCGCCAGCCAGCAGATGACTGTCAAAAGACCAATTACATGCAGATGAACGCAAACCTATCTCCATTTCGATGCAATATTAGCTAAAATCCTTTGTTTATAGCAGTTTGCCTAGAAAAAATATAGTAGCGCCGTCGAGGGATGTGGCAATTATTTAGTCAAATAAATTTTTTGTTTAGTGCTTTACTTTGTACATTTGCAGCGTAACATTCATTTAAATAGAAACATGGAAAATACAACAGCTCAAAGACAGCCGAAGAAAACAGACAATAATGCTAATCGTTCAGAGTATTATGTAACTTTAACTGTTGCTATTGTTATTGGTCTTGCAGGTGTCTTTGCTAGATTTATTCAGGATTCATTTCTCTTTTCGACTATTGCAAATATTTTGTTGATTATCGCTACTATCATTGCTTTCAAGACTGTATTTGCAATCTTAGGATTTGGAAGTAAGAAATAGTCGGTAAGCACTTTAAAAATATATGAAAGCCTATAGTGATTACTATAGGCTTTTTTTATGCCTAATAAAATTATCCAACAGTTCGTTATACTAAAAAGTCCCAATACATATCAGATGTATTGGGACTTTTTTGCGGTATGAATGTTTGACTAAACGAATAGGGACCATGTAGACCATGGAATTCTAGCCAAGATAAATATTAAACCTAGGATGAAAAAGATAGCCACGGTTTTATTGGCTTTCTTTGCATCAGTAATTCTTTTAGCTTTCGAGTATCCTATCGTAATCAACACGATGGCGATAATCATCGTCAAGGGGTGCTCGATGATTTTGAAACGCAAGGTTGGATCTTTCATAATACCACCTGACATCATGGAAGGGTATTTTAGTACGAAGAATAGTACTAAGCCGACCACTAACTGTAAGTGTGCGGAGATTAGCCCGATTAAGGCAATCTTGCGATTATAGGCTTTGTTGCCAGCAAGATTTGCTAAAGTAATGATGATGGATACCACCAATGCCAATAGCAGCACAATCGCTAATGTGGAATGTAAATGTAGCATGTTTAACTCTCTTTAATTTTGTTCAATCACAAACTTAGATAAAGTTTCTTTCATATGGAAGTCGGGGAGGACTAAAATATGAAAGAAAAGCATCGTTTATCGTTTACTTCCTACATGTCTGAATTCAGACTTGTCTTTCCATTTTGGATATGTGGCTTCGAGGCTCATCGTGTAGCCCATATCAAAGAAGAGCTTGATATCTGCAATTATTCCGTTGAAGTCCCAATGTGGATCAACCTCATCCGACGGTGCGTGATACCTCCCTGACAGTAATTTCTTACGATTTTGTAATACTGTAGTGTCCGTTTCGAGGTATTGGTCTCCACTCCCCATAAAAAGAGCAGGAACCCCCTTTTTTACAAAATTAAAATGGTCCGAACGGAAAAAACCACCAGAAGAAGGGTTGCCAGAGTCGTGTACTTCGCGCCCAAATTTGGCTGCCGACCGTGCAGCATACTCATCTAATTCAGAATGCCCCATACCCACTATAGATACATCTTTGGTTGCCCCCATTGGACTGAAAGCGTCCATATTCAGGTTAGCAACTGTTTTTTTTAAAGGATAGATAGGATTTGCAGCATAGTAGGCAGAGCCCAATAGGCCCTGTTCTTCGGCTGTGACCGCCATGAAAACAATCGTGCGTTCGGGCTGTACTTTAGCTGCTTTGAATGCCTTCGCTATTTCAAAAAGTGCAGCTACCCCTGCGGCGTTATCTATCGCTCCATTATAAATAGAGTCCCCATCTACCGGTTCGCCTATTCCCAAATGATCCCAATGGGCTGTATATATAATCACCTCATCTTTACGAGTACTACCCTCTAATTTGGCAATGACATTGTTAGAGGTTGACTCACGATACCTATTCTTGATTTGAACATCTGTCGTAATGCCGAGACTTCTAGGTTTAAAACCCGGCTTCTTCGCCTGAGCAATCAAATCTTCCTGTATTCCAGACAGTGCAAAGAGCTTCTTTGTTGTTTCTGCAGATATCCATCCTTCATATGCGGTATAAGATTCTCCCTTGTCTTTGGAAACTAGGTCCAATTGGGAACCACTCCATCCTGACCTTACCACGTCCCAGTCATAACTCGCCGCTCCTTTATCATGGATGATCAATACACCAGCAGCACCTTGTCTAGCGGCCTCCTCATATTTATAGGTCCACCTACCGTAATAGGTCATCGTGTCCCCTTTAAAGAGCGTTTTATCATACCGTCCGGGATCGTTGACCATGACGACAACGGTTTTTCCTTTTACATTCAACCCGTCATAGTCATTCCAATTGTATTCAGGTGCAATAATGCCAAATCCAGCAAAGACCAGCTCCGATTGGTCGACATCAATGTTTTCTTTTAACTGTCTACTGCCGATAACATAATCCGCTAGATTATTGATGGTCAATTTGCCTGAGGCTCCTGTTAAGGTAAGTTGTGATGGAGCTGTGCTGCTGATTTCTACCATAGGAACTTCTTGAAAAAAACTGTCACCATTTCCTGGAGCCAATCCCAGCTGTTTGAACTGCTCTTCGATATAGGTCACGGCCAGAGTATCACCTTTTGTAAAGGGTTTCCGGCCTTCAAATGCATCGGAGGAAAGCTCCTCAACGTATTTTTTGTAGCTGCTCTCAGATATGGCTCCGAGCGCAACCGAATCTAGTCCACTGGTGTCATGAACCGAATCAGAGTTAGCTTTCTTATTTTGACAGGATACACCGAGTATGGTGATGGCAAGTACAGATAGGAAATGAAGTAGTCTCATGTGTTTGTTATGTTTACATGTTTTGTTTTGGTAGCTATGCCTTCTCAAGTACTGTTGTTTGAAGGTATTTGGTACCCAAACTTAGATAAAACTTTCATGATTTCATAATTACCAATAGCTATGATACCTTGCTATACGTCACTGCAATCATAGCCGTCACCCTGAATTTCACTAATACGTCATCCTTAATCCTTACTACCACGTCACCCTATTCTTTTTTATATCGTAGTCCCTCATGCCACCCTTATTTTACCACTACGTCACCCTGAACTTGATTACCTTCGGTGAGCTCGTAAGCTCGGTTCAGGGTCTCTAAGTTCCAAGCATATGACTTCGTTTTCCGCTACCAACATACAGATGCCGAAACGAGTTCGGCATGACGAGGCACTTAAGACCGAGCATCAATAGTCCCCCTGAGTTTTATCAAGTATGTCACCCTTACTTTACACTACGTCACCCTGAACTTGATTCAGGGTCTCAAAGTTCTAAGCGTATGACTTCGTTTTCCGCTACCAACCTACAGATGCCGAAACGAGTTCGGCATGACGAGGTGTCTAAGGTCGAATACCAATAGTCCACCCTGAATTTCATCAAGTATGTCACCCTTAATCCTTACCACTACGTCACCCCGAACTTGATTCAGGGTCTCTAAGTTCCAAGCACTAGCCCCCACTTTGTAAGAAAATTTGAGATATTACTGGTTGTAAATTTCATTCCACAAGTCCTCAAAAGTTGGATTTTTTGATAGTATTAGGTCGATTTTCCACTGTCTATGCCAGTTTTTGAGTTTCTTTTCCATAGCAATTGCTTCTTCTATCGTTGGAAAAAATTCATACCATACCAGCTTTGTGCAATTATATTTTGCGGTGAAGCTTTTGGAATCATAAAGATTTCGATGTTGATATATTCGGGTCAATAAGTCACTAGTGACACCAATGTACAATGTAGTGTTGTTTTTATTGGTCATGATATAAGTACTTCCACCTCTTTCCATACTTTCAAAATACAAATTTTAAGGCAGAAAAGCTAAAGCTTCTTTTAAAAGGCTTTCCATTGATCTTTGCCACTACGTCGCCCTGAACTTGATTCAGGGTCTTTAAGTTCCAAGCGTATGACTTCGTTTTCCGCTACCAACCTGCAGATGCCGAATCAAGTTCGGCATGACGAGGCACTTAGCACCGAACACCAATAGTCCACCCTGAGTTTCATCAAGTATGTCACCCTTAATCCTTACCACTACGTCACCCTGAACTTGATTCAGGGTCTTTAAGTTTCAAGCATATGACTTCGTTTTCCGCTACCAACCTACAGATACCGAAACGAGTTCGGCATGACGAGGCGCTTAAGACTGAGCACCAATAGTCCAAACCTACAGATACCGAATCAAGTTCGGCATGACGAGGCGCTTAGTACTGAACTCCAATTGCCCAAACCTACAGATGCAGAATCAAGTTCAACACGAGGAGGTGTTTAACTTACGAAGGTTTCTTTAATGGGAAAATCTCAGCGATAGGGTGGAATAAATAGATTTTATTGGAAGGTATCTCTATACATTTATAGCGTTTCCTGATTTTCTCTTTACGTTGAAAAGTCCGTCCATTTTTCATGCTGAAAAAATCATCTTGTTCCAACATTTCCACTGTGATAGTCGTCTCCGTCTGTGGCAGGTCAAATTCTTTCAGTGTTCGATATAGATGCAAATCTGTGCAACTGGAGGCTGCGGGATTATCCAAATAGCTGACAACAGCAAGGAGGATCTTTTCTGGAAATACGTGAAGCTGTAAGAATGGAGCCATTAGGAATTTGAAGTTAGCTTTCCATTCGCTGCCATGAGGTTTTACTTTATTCTTATGCTGCTGCCATGTACGCAAATGAGCAAATTCATGGATAGTTGTAATCAAGAATGCGTAGGGGTTAAGATTGTTATTGACCGATATTTTATGCGGTTGTCCCCGAAAGGGCGCTTGGTAATCTCCGAATTTGGTTACGCGTGCCTTACTTATTCGAAAATGGCATTTGGAATCCACTATCCATTGAGCGATAATAGGGGCCGCCGCTTCTGGCATATGTTTTTGCAATTGTTGGATATAGTCAGGCATACTGTCCAAAATTAGTCATTTAATTGCGAATGTGCCAAGGGGAGTGAGATATGCATCGGCATTCCGTAAGTTGATGGATTGGCTTGCGAATGCAAAGCATTTTTTCTAAGTTTGAGCATATAAATCCCGTTTGTCAGAAATATATGTATAAGCTAGTAAGTGTCCTTCTATTAAGCCTATTGGTGTGTCGCCTGTCGGCGCAAGAGCTTAATATCCGCGTGGATGTACAGTCACCGCAGGTGCAGAATACCAATAAGCGCTCTTTAGAAGTCCTGCAGAAAGCGATTACTGATTTTCTGAATAACAGGCCGTGGACCCCCAATAAAGTGCAGAATGAGGAACGCATAGATGGAGCAATGGTAATCACGATTACGTCTTGGGATGGCTCTAAAGAATTCAAAGCTACAGCTCAAATATTCTCTTCGAGACCAGTTTTTGGCACCAATTATAATAGCCCGATTTTAGCTTTTAACGACCGTTATTTCAATTTTTCATATGTAGAAGGAGATTTGTTGGACTACAACGAGAATCAGTATATGAGCAACCTCGCTTCGCTGCTAGGTTTTTATGCCAATGTCATCATTGGGATGGATGCGGATTCTTTTAAATTGAACGGCGGAAATCCATTTTTCTCAGTTGCAAAGGATATCGTCAACTATTCTCAAAATGGTGATTACGTGGGCTGGCGTTCGATGGACGCTTTTGACAATCGCTATTGGTTGATTACGAATCTGACAGATAGGCGATATGCACCATATCGGGAGTTTTCGTATTATTACCACCTTAAGGGCCTGGATAAAATGTCTGCTAATGAGACCGAAGCTAGAAAAATGATGGCCGATCAACTTCCTAAATTGAAAGAGGTAGACCGTAATAATAGCGGTAATATCTTGACTTCCGTATTTTATGCGGCAAAGGCCAAAGAATTTGTGGGAATCTTCAGTAAGATGCCTGGAAATGAAGGAGTGAAGGCCTATAATTTATTGGTAGAGGTAGATCCTACGAATTCAACGCAATACGAAGAAATCAGAAAATAAGCGAGACCGACTACTATGCTGAGCAGACTCTATATTCGAAATTATGCACTTATCGATACCCTAGATATTTCTTTTGATAGGGGGTTAAATATCATTACTGGGGAGACCGGTGCCGGAAAATCCATTATCATGGGTGCCCTTGCCCTCATCTTGGGCAGTAGAGTGGAAGGTAAATACTTCTTTAATCAGGATCGAAAATGCATTATAGAAGGATATTTCAATATCGGATCGTATCATCTTCAGGCTTTTTTCGAAGAAAATGATATGGATTATGACGAAGAGACCATTATTCGCAGGGAGATTAGCGTCGATGGCAAGTCTCGTGCTTTTGTCAATGACTCACCCGTCAATCTAACGGTACTTAAGGGTTTAGGTGAACAACTGATCGATGTGCACTCACAGCATGCCACCTTACAGGTCAATACCGAAGCTTTCCAACTCATGGTCATCGATGGCATCGCTCAGAATGGAGCTTTGAAGGAAAGCTTTTCACAAACGTTTAAAAACTACAAATCTAAGAGTAAAGCGTTGGCGCAACTTCGCTCATCTATAGAAGCTGCACATGCGGAGATGGATTATCACCAATTTCTATTCAATGAGCTGGAGCAGGCCGGTTTGAAAGCTGGGGAGCAATCTCAACTGGAAGACGAACAACGGCAATTGGAAAATGCAGAAGAAATAAAGCGGACGTTGTTAGGCGCTACCCAGTATTTGGTCGAGCAGGAAGCCAATGCTTTGGGGATGATTAAGGATGCATTGTCATATTTGCAACAGGCGCAGAAGTATGTGCCTACAGCTGAAACTATAGTTACCCGTTTACAGAGTGTACATATCGAACTGAAGGATATCGTACAAGAAGTAGAAGCACTGGAGCAAGAAGTCGTGTTGGACGAAAATCGCTTGAACATCGTTAATGAACGCCTTAGCCTATTGTATACGCTGCAGAAGAAACATCGGTTGGATCAAGTAGAGGAATTGATTGCGCTGCGAGATGATATTGAATCCAAGATTATAGCTACATCAGGACAAGAAGAGCAGTTGCTACATCTCGAAAATGAAGTCTCCCTTCTTGAAAAGGAAACAAAAATCGCAGCATCCGAATTATCCGAATCTCGAAGACGAGTAATTCCCCAAATTCAACAACATGTAGAGGCTGTATTGGATGAAGTAGGTATGCCTCATGCACAATTGTATATCGATCTGCAACAAGTGCAGGACGGTCTGTTTAAAGATTCGGGACAAGATACGGTACAGTTTTTATTTTCAGCAAATAAAGGACAGGAGCTAAAACCTATCCATAAAGTAGCTTCTGGGGGAGAGTTGTCGCGTGTGATGCTGGCATTGAAATCCCTCGTTGCACAGTCTACGGCTTTGCCTACCATTATATTTGATGAGATTGATACCGGTATATCGGGGGAAGTAGCATTGAAAGTAGGGGAGATTATGTACAGATTGGCTGCCAATATGCAAGTGATGGCTATTACGCATCTGCCGCAGATAGCTTCAAAAGGAATTAGCCACTTTAAGGTATACAAAGAGGATAGGGGTGACAAGACCCAATCTAATATCATTCTGCTATCTCCAGAGCAGCGGGTAATAGAGGTAGCGCAGATGTTGAGCGGATCCAATCCTGGAGAGGCAGCTCTACAGCATGCTGCCGAGCTGATCGAAGGGTAATGAGTACTACTATCTATATTTAGAGATTATTTTAGTATAAACTAGCACGGGATTCCAATTGGAATCCCGTGCTAGTTTATACTTTCAATTTCTTAGTTGCCAGGGTCAGCATCTGTCAAAACAATTTTTACAAGTAAACCGTCAGGCGATTGTGTCGGACCCGAAGAGATATCTTTTGCATAAATTCTAACTATTCCAATGGAATAGTTGGAAGAAAAACTATAACCGAAGATTTCCGCTGGTATTATTTCATAGCGATCTTCATTTCCAGGTCCATCAAAAGATATCGCAACACTTACATGTCCATCCTCAAAGTAGGCTTTATCCAAATCCTTCATTGGAATATCTTTCCTGTACACATTGTTGGCTTCTAGTGTCCATTCATTGGACTTAACAGGTACCACATAACTCACACCAGGCAGGTAGTTCGTGATATACTCTTTCGTGCAACTTGACAATCCAATCGTCATGCCAATCACGACTAAGGCTAATAAAAATCTTTTCATGTGTATATGTGTTTTAAAATTTATACTTGTTTATGATAAGACAAAGATATATGAATTAAGTTTAATCTAAGAAGCAAAAATTCTGCCATAAAAAAAACGTAACACATTTATTCATCCCATAAGGGGTATAGCAACCAAATACTATACAGGACAAGCTACGTAAGGTCAAAAAAAATCACCAGACTAATCTGGTGATTTTCTATTGATTAAGTCGGAGGTATCCTTAGTTGTCTTTGGATACGTCAGACTCTTTTGGTTTATCTTTTCCTCCTCCTTTAGAAGGCTGGCCCTTGACCGTGATTTCATTTTTTTCTTTATCCAAATCTACCGTCAATGTGCCTCCGTTTTGAATTTCTCCTCTGAGGATTTCTTCAGCAATGGGGTCTTCAAGATATTTTTGAATAGCCCGTTTTAGCGGTCTAGCACCGAAATTGGTGTCATACCCTTTCTCTGCGATATAGTCTTTGGCAGTATCTGTCAATTCGATATGATATCCCAATCCTTCGATACGTGCGAACAAAGATTTCAATTCGATATCGATAATCTTGAAGATATGCTCTTTATTCAAAGAGTTGAATACGATGACATCATCCACGCGATTCAAGAATTCTGGAGCGAAGGCACGTTTCAAGGCTGTTTCGATAACACCTCTAGCGTGCGAGTCGGCTTGAGTTGTTTTTGCAGCAGTAGTAAATCCTACCCCTTGTCCAAATTCCTTCAACTGACGGGCTCCGATATTAGAAGTCATGATGATGATGGTATTACGGAAATCTACCCGGCGGCCAAGACTGTCTGTCAACTGTCCTTCATCCAATACCTGTAACAGTAAGTTGAAGACATCGGGATGTGCTTTTTCAATCTCATCTAGTAAAACGACAGCATAAGGTTTGCGACGGACTTTCTCTGTCAATTGTCCACCTTCTTCATATCCTACATACCCTGGAGGCGCTCCTACTAATCTGGACACCGCAAATTTCTCCATGTACTCACTCATATCAATCTGGATCAATGAATCCTCCGAATCGAACATAAATCTAGCCAACTCTTTTGCTAACTCCGTCTTACCAACCCCCGTAGGGCCTAGGAAGATAAAGGAGCCGATTGGTTTTTTAGGGTCTTTCAACCCAGCACGTGTGCGCTGTATGGCTTTGACCAACTTTTGAACGGCGTCATCTTGTCCAATGATACGTCCCTTCATGGAATCACCCATGTTCAATAGCTTTTGGCTATCGGTCTGGCTGACACGTTGTACCGGAATACCTGTCATCATGGATACCACTTCTGCAACATTGTCCTCCGTAACGAGGTAGCGCTTAGTTTTGGTCTCCGCTTCCCAAGCTGTCTTCTCACGTTCTAATTCTTCTAAAAGCTTTTTCTCCGAATCCCGGAGCTTAGCGGCTTCTTCGTATTTCTGGCTGCGGACAACCTTATTTTTCTCGACCTTGACCTCTTCGATCTTTTGTTCGATATCAATGATGGACTGAGGTACATGTATATTGTTAAGGTGGACGCGTGATCCAGCCTCATCCAGTGCATCAATGGCCTTGTCCGGAAGGAAACGGTCAGTGATGTAGCGGGTGGTCAAAGACACACAGGCTTCAATAGCTTCTGGTGTGTAGTTGACATTGTGATGCTCTTCGTATTTATCTTTGATACGGGTCAATATCTCGATGGTCTCATCATGAGACGCAGGCTCAATGGTGACGCGTTGGAAACGACGGTCCAAAGCACCATCTTTCTCAATATATTGTCTGTACTCATCTAGTGTGGTAGCTCCGATACATTGAATCTCGCCCCTAGCCAAAGCCGGTTTGAACATATTGGATGCATCCAATGAACCCGAAGCACCCCCAGCGCCAACAATAGTATGGATCTCATCGATGAATAGGATGACATCTGGAGATTTTTCCAATTCGTTCATCACAGCTTTCATCCGCTCCTCAAATTGACCACGGTATTTCGTTCCGGCTACAAGAGAGGCCAAATCCAGTGTGACTACACGCTTGTTGAACAAGACACGTGACACTTTGCGTTGGATAATACGGAGCGCAAGACCTTCTGCAATGGCTGATTTACCAACACCAGGTTCACCAATGAGTAAGGGATTGTTCTTCTTACGACGAGACAAAATCTGTGACACACGCTCGATTTCTTTCTCCCGGCCCACGATAGGATCTAGGCGACCTTCCTCGGCAGCTTTTGTCAAATCACGCCCAAAGTTGTCCAATACCGGCGTCTTAGACTTGATATCCGACACTTTCTTAGGCTGGTTGAATTGTTCCTCTTCTGGATAATCATCATCCCCACCTGCTGAAGAGCCCGGAGCCTCATCGGTAATGGTGGTTTTGTTTTGCTCAACCTCATTCTTGAACACATCGTAGGTAACTTGGTATTGTTGCAGAATCTGAGAGGCGATGTTTTCGTCGTCACGCAAGATGGCAAGCATCAAATGCTCAGTGCCGATAATGTCGCTTTTGAATATCTTTGCTTCTAAGTATGTGATTTTAAGTACTTTTTCCGCTTGTTTTGTTAGTGGCATGTTGCCAATTGGTGCACGCGACACCGATGAACCTTTTACGGCATCTTCAATAGACTGTCGTAGAGTTGCAGTATCGATACCGATATTTTTCAAAATCTTAATCGCCACTCCATCCCCCTCACGGATCAACCCAAGTAAAAGATGTTCTGTGCCAATATAATCATGACGAAGACGTAAAGCTTCTTCTCGGCTATAGGATATTACATCCTTTACGCGTGGTGAAAATTTTGCTTCCATGTAGTTTACCTTTCTGTTTTTGAGTTCGAATTAAGGATATTATAAATGTATAAATATATATCCAAAAGTCTTACCCTAATTTTCTATTAATGTTATCAACAATTACGCCATACGTCTAAATCTAGCAAAATGTCAGTTTATCGGGCGGAATAATTATCTTTGTTTACAAAATAGTTACAAAAATCAATATGTCTGACGAGAAAATCATCTTTTCGATGGCAGGTGTAAACAAGATTTACCCGCCTCAAAAACAAGTTTTAAAAAACATATATCTTTCCTTTTTTTATGGTGCCAAAATAGGGGTAATCGGTCTGAACGGGTCGGGTAAATCTTCTGTTTTGAAAATCATTGCAGGATTGGACAAAGCCTACCAAGGGGAAGTGGTTTTCTCCCCAGGATACACCGTGGGCTATCTTGCGCAGGAACCGGTATTAGATGAGGAGAAAACGGTCCGTGAGATTGTTGAAGAGGGTGTTGCGGAGATTACAGCTATCTTAAAGGAATACGAAGAAATCAACGAAAAGTTTGGCTTGCCAGAAGTGTATGAGAATGCAGATGAAATGGATAAGCTATTGACCCGACAAGGGGAGTTGCAAGATAAAATAGATGCTACGAATGCTTGGGAACTAGATGCCAAATTGGAGCGCGCAATGGATGCGTTACGTTGTCCCGAGCCACAATCCTTGATTGCCAATTTGTCAGGAGGAGAGCGTCGAAGGGTGGCACTATGTCGTCTTTTGCTACAGGAACCCGACGTGCTGTTACTGGATGAGCCTACCAACCACTTGGATGCGGAGTCAATCGACTGGTTGGAGCAGCACCTACAACAGTATAAAGGTACGGTCATCGCAGTGACGCACGACCGTTATTTCTTAGATAACGTGGCGGGTTGGATATTGGAGTTGGATCGTGGAGAAGGTATCCCTTGGAAGGGCAACTATTCTTCTTGGTTGGATCAGAAAGCAAAGCGTCTGGCGCAAGAAGAAAAGACAGAATCCAAACGTCAAAAGACACTGGAACGTGAGTTGGAATGGGTACGCATGGCACCAAAAGCCCGTCATGCCAAGTCCAAGGCTCGTTTGCATAATTACGAAAAATTAGCATCAGAGGAAACGAAGGAAAGGGAAGAAAAATTGGAACTTTTCATTCCTCCTGGACCTCGTTTAGGGAATGTGGTCATCGAAGCCAACGATATTTCAAAGGCTTACGGCGATCGTATTTTGTTTGAAAACCTGAGTTTTTCGCTTCCCCCAGCAGGAATTGTAGGAATCATTGGTCCCAATGGTGCAGGAAAGACAACCCTTTTCCGACTGATCACGGGACAAGAAACCCCGGATACGGGAACTTTCAGGGTTGGTGAGACCGTCGTATTGGGGTATGTGGATCAGATGCACAATGACCTGGATCCGAACAAATCCGTTTGGGAAAATATTACAGATGGTCAAGACAATATTCTTTTGGGTAATCGTCCAGTGAACTCTAGAGCCTATGTCTCTAAGTTTAACTTTAACGGTGCCGACCAACAGAAGAATGTAGGTGTACTTTCGGGCGGAGAACGTAATCGGGTACATTTGGCCATTACCTTGAAGAAAAGTTCGAATGTCCTGCTACTGGATGAACCGACGAATGATATCGATGTCAATACACTACGAGCATTAGAAGAAGGTTTGGAAAATTTTGGTGGTTGTGCCGTGGTCATCTCGCACGATAGATGGTTCTTGGATAGAATATGTACGCATATTCTTGCTTTTGAAGGTGACTCACAGGTATACTTCTTTGAAGGGAACTATTCCGAATACGAAGAAAACCGGAAAAAACGGTTGGGAGATATCGGACCTAAAAGAATCAAATATAGAAAATTGGTAAAATAATCAAGTGGAGGCTGCAAAACTATTAAAAGCAATCATTGACAACGCTATCGACGGTATTATAACGATCGATAATAGGGGAAACGTGGAAACTATTAACCCAGCTGCGTCTAGTTTATTTGGCTATTCGCCCGAAGAGGTGATTGGGAATAATGTCTCTCTATTGATGCCGGAGCCGGATAAGAGTAATCATGACGGATATATCCATAATTACCAGACGACAGGTAAGAAGAAAATTATCGGAATAGGTCGTGAAGTACGAGGTAGGCGGAAGGATGGGACGACGTTCCCATTCAGGCTGGCTGTGAGCGAAGTATTTTACCACGATAAAAGTATATTTACAGGGTTTATCCACGACCTTTCAAAAGAAAAGGAAGCAGAGGATAAGCTGTTGAAGCACGCCCTGGAATTGGAGCAAAAAATCAGTGAACGGACCAAAGATTTGATCAAGACGGTTTCTGAGTTGGAGAAAGCAAAGGCTGAAGTCAGCAACTCTTTGGAAAAGGAGAAAGAACTCGGTCAAATGAAATCTCGATTTGTATCGATGGCCTCTCACGAGTTTAGGACGCCTTTGAGCTCGGTACAGCTGTCGGCGTCCCTCATCGAAAAGTATATCGAAAAGCCCGATTTTCTGAACGTTCGCAAACATACTTCCCGTATCAAAAGCTCAGTGCAACTATTGACCAACATCTTGAATGATTTCCTATCATTGGAGAAATTGGAAGCTGGGGTGGTTGCCGTCCAGATGGAACGGATCAACCTGGTTTCGCTGGCCGAAGAAGTGACAGAAGAGATGCAAATGATCTGTAAAAAAAATCAACATATCGTATACGAACATACCGGGGTAGAGGCGGAATTTCTAATGGATGCGCATCTCTGGAAAAGCATTGTGATCAATCTTATTTCGAATGCGGTTAAATATTCAGGAGAAGATACCTTTATTGAATTCAGTACAAAGATTGAAGATGGCAACTGTACCGTCAGTATCAAGGATAATGGAATAGGCATACCTAGCGAAGATCAGGTAAGTCTATTCGAACCTTTTTTCAGGGCACATAATACGGGAAATATCCCGGGCACCGGCCTCGGATTGAATATAGTAAAACGTTATGTAGAGCTTCTCGATGGAAAATTAGAATATCGATCCAGCATCAACCAAGGAACTGCTTTCTTACTTACATTTTCGTCCGATAAATAGTCGTTAGAAAAAGCTGCTTATTCAAACGTACGTACAAGAAGCGTGGTTGAAGGCTATGCTTTGAGCCTTACATGATAGGCATGGGTTCGCTGCATTGGGTTTTGTAGATGCAAACATTTTATCTAAGTTTGAACAATTAGGTTAACATTATTTGAATAATGAGGAAGAAAAATATTTTGATTATTGAGGATAATTTTGAAATTAGGGAGGGAACTTCCGAAATTTTAGAATTGACAGGATATTATAACGTGTTGACAGCTGAGAATGGTAGGGTAGGCGTAGAAATGGCATTGGAGAACACACCAGACCTGATTCTATGTGATATTATGATGCCGGAGCTTGACGGCTATGGTGTCCTTTATATGTTGAGCAAACACGAGCAAACCGCTACAATTCCCTTTATTTTTTTGACGGCAAAGAGCGAACGCATTGACATGCGCAAGGCCATGGAAATGGGGGCTGACGATTACCTCACCAAGCCTTTTGACGATGTAGAGCTTCTGAATGCAATCGAAAGTAGATTGAAAAAGAGAGGTCAAGTGGTGGCCAAATCTTCCGTAGGAAGTGGCGAATCACACTTGAGTGACGAAGAGCAACACCTCATGTTGAAAGAGCTTATTGATTCTTCTCGTATAAAGGAATTCAAGAAAAAGCAACTTGTGTTTGAACTCAAAGACAATCCGATTTTCGTCTATTACATAATCATTGGAAAAGTTAGAAGTTTTTTGAGTTATTCGGATGGACGTGAGCTTTCTACAGATATTTATGTAAGGCATGATTTTTTTGGCTATGAAGCCGTGTTATTGAATGAAGAGTATACAGACAGTGCGATTGCATTGGAAGATTCCGAAATAGCACTGATTCCCAAGGACGATTTCTACGAGCTATTGTTTAGAAAGCCGGCCATTGCAGGCAAATTTATCAAATTACTGTCTGGCAATTTAAAAGAGAAAGAAGAAAAATTGCTGGAGCTGGCGTATGACTCTGTTCGCAAACGTGTAGCCAATGCTTTAATCGATGTAGCGGAGAAGACTCGTCCAGATGAAGACGGTGGACATGTGCTACACGTGTCAAGGGAGGAACTGGCCACCTTGGCCGGTACCGCGAATGAAACAATCAGTAGGATACTGGCTGACTTTAAAGAGGCTAATCTCATTAAGAAGAAAGGGAATGCCATTCGTATTTCTTCGGTCAATAATCTTAGACAAATCAGATAAGCATACATATTAATGATAATTGAAGGCGAATATCGTATAGCGATATTCGCTTTTTTTTATGCAAAATATGTGACGAAAGTCATTTCTAAACATGACCTTTTTCATGGCTTTCTTTTGGTATTAGATTTACATTTGTTATGTGTTATCGCAAAATCGAGGAGATATTACATGAAAGTTGTAGCCTATAACATTAAGCCTGAAGAGAAAGAGATATTGGTCTTGGCCAATAAAAAGGTGCATGACCTTACCTTGATCTCTAATGGTTTGGACGGTACTACCGTACACTATGCGGTGGGGAAGAAGGCTGTCATTGTATCAGAAGAGGATCTTTTGGATAAAAGTATCTTGTTTGAACTTAAGAAATTGGGCGTCTGTTATCTCATCACACGCTCAATAGGTGTACAGCATATAGATGCTACAGAAGCCGAATCTTTGAACATAAAGATTGCGAACACACCTTACGAAAACCAAACGATCGAAGGCGTAGCTAAGCAAACAATCCGAAACCTGAATTTCTGGGAAAATGGGAAATGTATAGGCAGGGCATGTTGCTGTTCGAAAGATTGCAGTGAGCGGCTTGATAACGTGAAGCATTACAATAGAAAAAGATAAATTATGGAGGATTTGATTTCGAAATATAATGTTGCCGCTCCGCGGTATACGAGCTATCCAACCGTTCCTTTTTGGGAAAATGACAGTTTTGATAGCTCCAATTGGAATCAACGGGTTAAAAACACGTATGTTGATTCAAAATCTGGAGGAGTCAGTATCTATATCCATCTTCCATTCTGTGAGGACCTGTGTACCTATTGCGGATGTAATACCCGAATCACTAAAAATCATAAAGTAGAGGAGCCTTACATAACGGCTGTCTTGAAAGAATGGGAAATGTATGTCCAACTGATGGGAGGAGGTTCTATAAGTATATGTGAGATACATCTAGGAGGGGGTACACCTACCTTCTTTCAGCCTGATAATTTGGAACGCTTGATAACAGGAATATTGGAGGGACATACACCGACAGCAGATGCATCCTTTTCATTTGAAGCTCACCCTGCAAACACGACTTTTCAACATCTTGAAACGCTTTATAATTTGGGATTTCGTAGATTGAGTCTTGGGATTCAGGATTTTGACCCGGAGGTGCAGTTTGTCATAAATCGTAGGCAAACGGTTGATGATGTAGCGCAGGTAATGCGTGATGCGAGAGGAATCGGTTACACATCTATTAATTTTGATTTGATCTATGGATTGCCGTTGCAGACGATGCAAAGAGTGAGAGATACCATCACTAAGGCTTTGGCAATGGAACCCGATCGTATTTCGTTTTACAGCTACGCCCATGTGCCTTGGGTCAAACCAGGACAACGCCGATTTACGGAAATGGACCTTCCTCAAGGACAGGAGAAATTGAATCTCTATCAGTTAGGAAAGCAGTTGATTGGTGAGGCTGGATATGAAGACGTAGGGATGGATCATTTTGCAAGACAGGGCGATGAATTGTTTCGGGCCTTGGAAGCTGGGCGTTTGCATCGTAACTTTATGGGATATGCTGATCGCTACACACCCTTGATGATTGGTCTAGGTGTATCATCTATCAGTGATGCATGGAGTGCATTTGCACAAAATGTGAAGACAGTAGAAGAATACCATCGGTTGATTGAAGCTGACGTGCTCCCAGTAGCGAAGGGGCACTTGTTGAATGATGAAGACCTTCTGTTGAGAAGATATATTTTAGATGTGATGTGCAAAGGAAAGACGATGCTTGCGATTGATTCGACACTGACTCCGCGTATCCAGAAGCGATTGATGCCTATGATTGCAGACGGCCTTGTCACATACTCAGGGACAGATGTAAGGATTACGGAAATGGGGAAATCTTTTCTGAGAAATATTTGCATGGCTTTTGATGAACGTCTTTATCAAGCCAAGAACAATGAGCAGCTGTTTAGCCAAGCGATATAGAAAATAAGTGCGTAAAAGAATAGTGAAACCAATAAATCGATAGAAGAAGGGTGTTTATAGGCTCTAAATATTTATACAGATGAATGATAGCAGTAATCCAACCTTAGAAAGTGCGAAGTGTTATCACTGTGGGGATGCAATAAGCAGTGGACATTATGAACTCGATGATCATCCGTTCTGCTGTTTGGGATGCCAGACGGTCTATCAGATCTTGCACGATAATGATATGGGGAGCTATTACCAATATAACCTGCATCCGGGAAAGGCTAATCGGACCAAAAGAGCTGACCTGAGTTATCTTGATGAAGATGCGATTGCGGCCAAACTATTGGACTATAAGGACGACGAACGTTCGATTATTACGTTCTATATTCCTGTGATTCATTGCAGCTCGTGCATCTGGTTGTTGGAGCATCTTTATAAATTGAATCCAGGGATCCTATCTTCTCAAGTGGATTTTATGAAACGACAAGCGACGCTCCGATTTAAGCATGCGGATATCTCGCTAAGAGAGGTAGTAGAGCTTTTGACAGATATTGGTTACGAACCTAAAATCACATTACAGGATGTAGTCAAGCAGGGACAGAAATTTGAACAGGGCAGTTTGGTCCGCAAAATTGCTGTAGCTGGATTTTGCTTCGGAAACTCCATGATGCTGAGTTTTCCCGATTATTTTGGAATGGCCAGTTTCGAAAAAGAATATGCAGCCTTTTTTGGATATGTTAACTTGGCCTTTGCCGTTCCGGTTTTGGTATACAGCGCTTCGGATTATTTTAAATCGGCATGGTTGAGTCTTAGGCAGAAGAGGATGAATCTAGATGTGCCCTTAGCATTGGGGATATTCATTTTGTTTGTCCGAACAGCATGGGAAGTGTTGAGCGGCACAGGAGCTGGATTTGCAGATACGCTTTGCAGTTTGGTCTTTTTTATCCTTATTGGTAAGTGGGTGCAACAACGTACATATTATCACCTTTCATTTGAAAGAGATTATCGCTCGTATTTTCCTGTAGCGGTGACGGTCCTGACGGAGAAAGGGGACAGGGCGACTCCGATTGCGGATATTCAAGTCGGTGATCGCATCTTGGTACGAAATAATGAGATTATTCCAGCAGACGCCATCTTATTGAAGGGACAGGCATCAGTGGACTTTAGCTTTGTAACAGGTGAATCCCACCCCATCAATAAAGTGTTGGGGGAGGTAATCTATGCAGGGGGGCGACAGCTGGCCGAGGCCATAGAGCTGGAAGTGGTGAAGCCGGTGTCCCAAAGCTACCTAACCAAACTATGGAACAATGAAAGCTTTAAGGCTCAGGACAAACAATTTGACACCTTTGTTGGGTTCATCAGCAAATACTTTACGATAGGTCTTTTGATGATTGCATTTACCGCTACCGTCATTTGGCTGTTCCATCAGGATGCAAATCGGGCGTGGGGAGCCTTTACAGCTGTATTGATCATTGCTTGTCCCTGTGCTTTGGCGCTAAGCTCCCCATTTACACTTTCTGCGGCACTGAGTATCTTGGATAAGAATAAGTTTTATGTAAAGAATACGGGTGCTATAGAGCAAATGGCAGCTATAGATACGATTGTATTTGATAAAACAGGGACTATATCCTCACCCACCCAGTCATCCGTTTACTTTGAGGGTGATTTGGATGAAGACGAATTGCTCATGGTATCATCTGTTTGTAGGAATTCAAGTCATCCCCTAAGTCGAGAAATAGTGAAATGGATTGCCGCTCCTAAACATTTGACATTGGATAGTTATCAAGAGATCGTAGGGGGGGGAATAGTTGCAACAGTGCATGAGCAGGAAATCAAAATCGGAAGCTCTTCATTTGTAGGAACCGCACATAATGACGAGAGCGGTTCGGTAGTGTATATTTGTATAGACGATAAAATAAAAGGCCGATTTACACTTGAACAGTCTTGGAGACCCCGACTCGCGACAGTCATTAACAGTCTCCAATCCGAATATGAACTGCATTTGGTTTCCGGCGATAATGATAGGCGGACAGATGCACTGAAATTGATTTTTCCATCAAATACGACCTTGTTGTTCAACCAAAGTCCAGTTGACAAATTGCAAGCGATAGAGTCTTGGCAGGATAAAGGCCGAACGGTATGTATGTTAGGAGATGGGTTGAATGATGCAGGTGCTTTAAAGCGAGCTGATTTGGGGATAGCGATAAGCGATGATATCAACAACTTCTCACCAGGTTGCGATGCGATTTTGGATGGGGAGGGTTTTGATAAGCTTCCTGTATTT
Organism: Sphingobacteriaceae bacterium DW12; assembly: GCA_000783305.1. Lineage (GTDB taxonomy): Bacteria > Bacteroidota > Bacteroidia > Sphingobacteriales > Sphingobacteriaceae > Sphingobacterium. The sequence goes on from JROE01000005.1 coordinate 322,606, forward strand.
TTTGCCTTTGCAAAGGATGCAGTCAAAGTCATACATATGAGCTTCCTGATATCCATTGCTTATAATGTAATCGGCTTGAGTTGGGCGGTACAAGGGACGATGTCGCCCCTATTTGCGGCTATCTTGATGCCTATTAGTACCGTTACTATCATATCGTTTACCAGCTTGATGACGCGCTTTTATGCGAAAGGAAAAAATCTAATCTAAGAGTCTGTTTATATTTAGATTATAGAATGTTTGAAATAAATAGGCTCATGGCAACATGATGCGACAGATATTGTGTTTTTAATTTCTATATTTATGATTCCTCATTTTATTGGATGAGGGGGGCGTTACAATATATTTTTGATATGACGATTATCTTCTTTTTGATTGGCTGTAGTATTTTCGTTGCCTTAGTTTTTTTAGGGGCGTTTTTTTGGTCTCATAAATCGGGACAAAATGACGATACATATACACCTTCCGTACGTATTCTCTTCGATGACGAGGTTAAAGAATCATCGGATAAACGCCAGAAATGATAGGCTATAATTCCGTTAGACGCTGCTTTGATCTAAGCGTCTGCGACGATATATCCCCCCCAGCACTGATCGATTACCGTACCGGTGCGTTATACGTTTTGATGAAAAGTAACGAGTCAATTGTATTTTGAACCATAAACCTAATAGACACAAAATGAAACTATGGCAAATAGCCACTTGGATATTGATTTATCATCTGGCATCTTTATCTCAACTACAGGCACAAACGACACTATCATTTGGAACCGAAGTCCCGCTGAGTACCCTAACGGGAAATACGAAGACCAAGGAAAAAGCAATAAATTGGATAGATGTCAATACCAGTCCTGATACTTGGTACAAGCAAAAGGATCTGTTGTTCTGTAAAGGATTGCCTATTGGGGTGATGCGGTCTGAAAAGATGTATGAAAACTTTATACTGCACGTAGAGTGGCGACATATGGAAGCGGGCGGCAATTCAGGCGTATTTGTCTGGTGCGATGCGGTACCTCAAGAAGGGTCCCGTCTACCTGCGGGAGTTGAAGTGCAAATGCTCGAGTTGGATTGGGTGAACCAAAATTTCCAAAACGGCGTGCCTGCGCCTATAGCTTATGTACATGGTGAGCTGTTTGGAGCGGGAGGGGTGAAGACCATTCCTGATAATCCAAGAGGTGAACGTAGCAAATCTATCGAAAACCGAGCAAAGGGTAAGGGCGAGTGGAATACATATGAAGTTGTCTGTGTAGACGGCACCGTCAAGCTTTCGGTAAATGGAAAGTTTGTGAATGGTATTAGGCAATCCTCTTCGCGTAAAGGCTATCTTTGTCTAGAATCTGAGGGTGCGGAGATACATTTTCGAAATCTGAAGATTATTGAGCTCCCTTAGTAGAGGATTTGTCTATCTGCTTTTAATTGTTGGAACAATTTGATGACACCTGGTACTTGTATGGGTTCTTGAATATAAGATTCAAAATTGAAATAAGCGATTTTTTCGATTTCAAGACTTGGGGTAGGTTGTATTGGACGTCTGTAGAGGAAGCAGTCCTGTTCCATCATTAATTGATCTTCTCCATAAGCTAAGGCTTGGATATGGCGATAAAAGTCGATGTGTTCGGGAATCAGGGTTACCTTTAGTTCTTCTTGGATTTCTCTTATGAGCGCTTGTAGTGCTGTCTCCCCCGAGTCGACTTTTCCTCCTGGTAGATACCAAGCCTGTTTATTCTTGCTGTATGCCAATAATAAGTTGTCATCTTGGATGACAACCAGTCCTGCGGTGTATAGTTTGTTCATCTTGTAAAATTTACGGTTTAAAAATAGCCATATTTATGCACTAAATATATTTGGTCATCACAATTTCGTAAATAGTAGAGGCTTCCTCATGTTTGCGCTATTGATGTCGGATATTTGGAAGTCTATTTGAAGATGTACTGTATATTAGCTAAGTTTAAGTAAATCAAATAGAAGAAATGATGTCTTATCTTGAAAGTGTCCGAAAACAATTTGAATATTATAAAAATTTAGGAGATTGTACATTCCAACAACTCACGGATGAGCAGCTTTTTTGGAAGTTTAATGCCGAGAGTAACAGTATCGCGATGTTGATTAATCATCTGGCCGGAAATATGCGCTCGCGGTGGACAAATTTTTTACATAGTGATGGAGAAAAAGAATGGCGGAATCGAGATGCAGAATTCGCAGAAAGTGGGTTGAAAACGCGGAAAGAGCTGATGAAATATTGGACTTCGGGTTGGCAATGTCTGTTTGATGCCTTGGCAAGTGTCGGATCGGAAGATCTGGGACGCATCGTGTTCATTCGCAATCAAGGGCACACTGTTATGGAGGCGATCAATCGACAATTGGCGCATTATCCTTATCATATTGGCCAAATCGTGATGATTGGTAAGATGATGTGCAATACCGAATGGGAAAGTCTTTCCATCCCAAGAGGCAGTTCAAATGAATATAATCGTGTAAAGTTTTCGAACGAGAAGCATATCGAACACTTTACGGATGAAATATTGAAATCAAAAAAAGCGCCCTAGGGATTTCTTTTGGTGTGGTTGTTGCTTAGCTATCATAAAATAGATGGAAGTCTTGGATACTCTTGCCTGTGTCGGGAAACTTTCGTCAACAACTAAGGAGATAACGATGAAGAAATCTGTTTTGTATATATTGGCATTTTTATTGACTATTGGCATGACAATGTCCTGTAGTTCATATCACCATAGTCACGGAAGAGGAAATAAGGGAATGCCACCAGGACAAGCTAAAAAGGTCTATGGTAAAAAATCTGCTCGTGAATTTGCACCTGGCCAGCAGAAGAATAAGAGCAAGAAGCATCATAAATAGAGTGGTTAGAGCTATTAAAGGGTGTCATGATCTATAACCATGGTCCCTACGTTATGATTTACTAGGGAGCGAGTTTGCTAATTCAAACTGCTTCAGCCATCGGTTCAAGACGGCTGCCTCTTCATATTTTTCTTCTTCAGCGAAAGCAAACATCAGCTGCTCGATGTTGTCAAGCATGAGTGTATGCTCTGGAAAATGTCCATGTAGATCCCGATAGTCGGAGATGATATCAATGAGGTAGATATGGATATCGTACTCGAGATATTTTTGATGATGGTTATTAGATTCCTTTATCCACGACTTTTCTTTTCTAAAACCCGACTTGATGTGGTCAAGGCAGGCATTTTCATATCGACTTCTGAAAAGTAGCAGTTCTTCCCTAAGCTTCTCCCTTGTCGACTGTAGAGCGTCATAAACGTTATTTAGCCGTTGCTGAATTTCCGTTTCTTTTGATACAATAGGCATAGTACAAGGATTATTATGGTTACCAATGTGTTTATTGCAGATGCTATGTAGTTAATAATAACCTGTTTATCTATTAATTGTTTGTAACAATTTAAAAAAAACAAATCGGAGACAGCTATTTAGGATGAGCTTTTGAAGTAGCAATCCACATCGGTGTAAGGAATGTTAAATATTCGTTAAAAATTCCAAAATATTTTGAATGATATGGTTGTCATGCTTATCTTTGTCGTTCATAATTTAGGTTAATAATTGGTTAGTGAAGGTCTTCAATCTCCCCGGTTGAAGACCTTTCTTGTATACTGATATTGATTTGAATTAATATTATAATATTAACCCAGCCAATTTAATGAGCCGAGTGATTATCGTTCGTATAGCTCGATAGGTAGCTGATCGGGATCATTAAAAAAAACAAATCTTTTTTCAGTGAGTTCATCCACCCTGATAGGTCCATGGGCTACTTGGTAGCGATCCAACTTTTGAATTTCATGTTCTATATCCTCCACCAGAAACGATAGGTGCCGAAGACCGCGAGCCTCTGGATTGGTCACACGCTCAGGGGGGATCGGGAAGGAGAACAATTCTATTACATATAGACCATTGATAGCGAGGTCCAATTTGTAGGATTGCCGCTCGGCTCGATAAGTTTCCTGTATGATTTCGAGCCCAAGTATAGTGGTGTAGAAATGCTTAGAGATAGCGTAGTCACTGCAAATAATGGCCACATGATGTAATTTGGATAATGTTAAACTCATAATGATGGATTAGGGTTCGTCACAATATATAGTGGTGACCTTTATAAATAGACTTTGGTAGGTGTCCATAAATTGAGGTTCATACTTGGGTCTTGGAATACTACTATTTACACAGTTCCACCAACCGTAGGTAACGACATATGCAAAGGCTTTCTCATATTTATCGGGAGAGGCCAAGTTTTCCTGGTACTGCTTATAAAGTAATTGTGGGGCAGCATTTTTTTTCATTTGATCTAAAGTCAGTTGCTTGTAAGCTTCGAGCAGCGCTTCCCCTCCTTTGGATAAGGGAATGGCGTAGCGCGTATTGCAGCAATCTGATGTCTTATATTGGAGTATGGATGCGGAGTTAAGATAAGCCTTTAATATAGTAGACTTGGCTTTATATTCTTCATCTAGGGAGAGGATAAGCGAATCCCGAAACAAGGTGAATATAGGTTTGTCAATAACCTTGAAGCTCCTTAATACGTTTCTTTTCTTGGCGTAATCATCCGCTAACTGAGTGAGTAGCTGTTTGGTGTTGTCTGGATTATCTTTGTGTGGACTGCCGTATCCCAACAACCAACTATCACCATAATATAAGGAGTGGGTATCTTTTAGCTGCTGCTCGTTATAAAGACGAGGATTGTATATTCCTTCGTAGTCGCACACCTCATCGGTGAAGCGATATTTTTTTTGTTGGGCGGTCACCATCGATACGGAAACCAGCAACGTATAGAATAGGGATAAAAACAGTTTTTTCGTCATATGGCGCTGTGTTTGTCTTTTTAAAGCTAATCAATTTTGCTATTTTCACACAAAAGTATTTTTTATGATCGGAAAAGAGAAAAATATCAATGGATATCGTTTAGAGATTTGCGCAAGCTCGGTCTCTTCGGCAAGAGCTGCACAAGAGGGGGGAGCAAGTAGGGTGGAGTTGTGTCAAAATTTGGAGAATGGGGGTACGACGCCTTCGCATGGACAGATTATGAAGACGCGCGGCTATTTGGATATCGGAATCCATGTTTTGATACGTCCACGTGGGGGTGATTTTTTATATACTTCGGATGAATTTGAAGAGATATTGGCGGACGTCGAGTATTGTAAGGAGGCAGGGGTAGATGGAGTCGTGATCGGTATTTTGGATAAGCAAGGGGCTGTAGATATGAAACGGATGCAAATTCTTATCGAAAAGGCTAAGCCATTAACAGTTGTTTTCCATCGAGCTTTTGATAAATGTAGAGACCCTAAGGGGAGTTTGGAGGATATTATTGCCTTGGGCTGTGATCGGATACTAACTTCAGGACAGGGGAATACGGCTTGGGAGGGGCGTCAATTGCTTAAAGAATTAATTGAACAAGCTAATGGCCGAATCGAGATAATGCCGGGTGGTGGTGTGAATGAAGATAATATGAAACAGTTGCTCGAGGTGACTGGCGCCCTGTCATTGCATAGCTCAGCGAAAATTGATGTACCTAGCGCTATGGAATATAAAAACTCGTTGGTACAGGGGATGGATGAGGGAACGGTAGTATCATCCACAAAAAAGGTCCACCATATGGTAGACATCTTGAAAAACCTTTAAAGTTGCAAGCGCAACTTTAAAGGAAAAAATAAAAAAATATCTTAGTTATTTCGCTTGTGAAGCTAACTGATTTAAGATAGCGTCATTCTTAGTGATTTGACTGTCTTTAGGCATTTGTGATTTTGAACCTAATTCAATATTGCGGCCTAATTTCAAAAACTGTACTTCTACGCGTGAAACAGTTTTATTTCTTCTATCTTTTCTTTTTAAACGTGTAACTCCCATTTTGTTAAATCTTTTTGCTGTCAATAAAACGAGGTCGGAAGCGGATTCGAACCGCTGTGGGAGGTTTTGCAGACCTCTGCCTAGCCACTCGGCCATCCGACCTTCTTGTTTGTTTACCCCTCGAAGGGAACGCAAAATTAAAACTATTATTTGACATATGAAAGGGTTGGCCAAACAAAATTTTAAAATAAAACAAATCATGCACTGTGCTAGTGAATTAGCCATAATCTTGTATCGCATAATCTCTAAACTCGTTAATTTAACATATTTTGAAATTGCTTGTAATGAGTTTATTACGTATGATTTGAAGAGATATTTTTCTTTTTGGTCTCAAACTTGCTATATCCTCTGTGTCTAAAAGTAGACACTAAAAATAATTAAAGAAAATTGTTATGAAAAAGATTTTACTTTCATTAGGAGCAGCATTTCTTTTAGCTGCAGGAGCACAAGCTCAAGTAAGTTATGGTATCAAGGCTGGATTAAACTTGCCAAAAATGACAGTTTCGGGTGGGGGCGCATCAGCTTCTACTAGCACGTCAACCAACTTTTACTTAACTGGATATGCAGACCTTCCTGTAGCACCAAATTTCTCTGTTCAACCAGGTCTTTCCCTACAGGGTAAAGGTGGGAAAGTTGAATGGACTGATAACATCGAATCTAAAACAGATTTAATGTATTTGGAAGTTCCCGTAAATGCAGTTTATTACATTCCTGCAGGGGCAGGTGATGTGTTCGTTGGGGCTGGTCCATATGCCGCTTATGGTATCTCGGGTAAAACTAAAACAGGTAGTGAAAAAAATGATGTAGAGTGGGGTGATGATGGTTTGAAAAGATTTGATGCGGGTATCAATACAATGCTAGGTTATAAATTAGCGAATGGATTCTTACTGAATGCTGGTTATAGCTTTGGGTTGGTAGATATGTCGGGTTCTGATGGAAACGGATCTGTCAAAAACAATGTATTGTCTTTTGGAGTTGGTTTCCAATTCTAAATAACAGCAAATGCTTTTATGAAAGCCTCCCGCAAGACTGCGGGAGGCTTTTTTTATGCTATTATTAGGAAAACATTCTTAATTTGGAATTGTTAACACGGTGTAATCTGAATGCTATGCAAAAATTTTTTACGTTACCTTTCTATCTTAAGCTCGCTTGCGTGCTGATCACTATCATTGCGTTGGGATATTTGGCGAAGATTGGCGATACCATTATTGTGCCGCTTGTTTTGGGCTTGCTATTTGCGATGTTGCTCGTCCCATTGAGTAATTTCCTAGAAAAGAGACTTAAACTGCCTCGTACCTTAGCAGGTATGTTGTGCGTGACGCTGTTTTTTGGAGGGCTGGTGACGGGACTTTATCTATTGGCCTCTCAACTAACGATGCTCAAAGATGATTGGCCTGCTTTCAAAGACCAAATCTTGACGGGAGCAGATTCCATACAACAGTGGTTGAATAGCCAGTTCGGCATCAAGTACAATGAACAATTGGATCTTTTGAATAAGACCGCTTCGAAATCAGTGGATTCGGGTACGCTTATACTGGGGACTGCCCTACTATCGCTATCTAGTACCGCAATTTTTCTAGTCTTTACATTCCTCTATACTTTTTTTATTTTAATATATCGTGGACATATCATGCGATTCATGCTGTTGTTGAATGCAAAACAGCACCATGCCATCGTATTGGAAATTGCCGCCGAAGTGCAGTACGTTGTTAAGCGTTATTTAGTAGGGCTATTGTTGCAGATGCTCATGGTGACTACCTTGGTCTATATTGCATTAGCAATAATAGGTGTTAAATATAGCTTGCTGCTGGCCATTATCACCGGAGTATTTAATGTACTGCCTTATATTGGTATATTCTCATCTATGTTTATTGTTTCTCTGATTACATTTGCAACATCCTCATTTACACATGTCCTATTCGTGTTGGGGGCTATGAGTGGAATTCATTTAATCGATAGCAATGTGATCGTGCCTAAAGTTGTGGGGTCCAAAGTAAAAATCAATTCCTTATTTGCGATGATGGCGATTATCGTCGGTGAACTCGTATGGGGTATTGCAGGGATGTTTTTGGCGATACCGCTCTTGGCCATCATGAAGATTATCATGGATCGCGTTGCCGAATTGAAGGCGTGGGGCTTCTTGTTGGGAGAGGAAGAGCGTGTAAAGAAACCAGACCATAAAATGCTTAAGGCGCTGTCGGACAGAAAGTAAGATTAAGAACGAGTATAATAATTTTGTTATAGCGAAAAAATAAAGGATTAAAGCCTTGCTTTTCCTTGGATTAAAGCCTAGTTTTGCGCCATCTTAAAAAACAAATTATTATATAACATGAAGAAAATTTTACTTACAATCGTAGCCGTAGCAGGTTTAACAGTAGCTTCTAAAGCACAAGAGTTTGGTTTTGGAAAAGGTAACTTTATCGTGGAAGGGAACTTTACATCTTCTAACACTAACGACAAAGCGACTAAAGAAAAAACTTCTGCTTTCATTTTTAATCCTAAAGCGGGTTACTTCGTAACAGATAAAATTGCTGTAGGAGTACAATTAGGTTTTGGTCAAGGAAAAGAGACTACTTACGTAGCTGACGTCAAAAATGTAGCAACTGATAAAGCATTTACAGTAGGTGCATTTGGACGTTATTACTTCTTAGAAGTAGGTTCACGTTTCAAAACGTACACTGAAGTAGGTGTAGCGTATGCTAACGAAAAAATTGGAGAAATTAAAGTAGGAGACAATACTACTGATGCTACAAAATTCAATGGTTTTGGTGCTAATGCTGGTATCGGAGCAAACTTCTTCTTAACAGAGAAAATTGCTGTTAATTTTGCTTTTGCTGACGTTATTTCATACGGTTCACGTAAAGCAGATCTAGATGGTGCTAAAGCGACTACAGCATTTAATACAAATGTTAACGTATTCAATAACTTCTTTGATACAGCTAAATTTGGATTGACGTTCAAGTTCTAATCCAGTTTACAACAAGAGCAAAAGGCGCAAGGGAAACATCCCTTGCGCCTTTTGTTTATATGGCTGCTCGAGTATATCAGAAGCCCAGCGTCTCGCTATTAACCGCAGCGCTTAGACCTCCTCAGGGTTCTCTATCTTCGCTAGAGGTGTAAGTGTTGTATTGCATCCACATGGCATTAATAATGATAATAGGAGGGCGTAACTGTGGTGAGTACAGCTTCTGCTATTAACCCTTACGCTTAGATTGGCTCAGAGTCTCTATGTTCGCGTATATATAGGTCTTGTGTTTGCTACTTGCTATCTAGCATGGTGTTGATAGAGCAGTACAATAGATTGTCAGGTTCAATCATAAACAAAAGAAAAGGGCTCTTGATTTTCATCAAAAGCCCTTTTTTGTCTTTCATTAATTGAAATCTATCACACTTTGATTTCTACTTCAACACCTGAAGGTAATTCAAGTTTCATCAATGCGTCAACAGTTTTAGAGTTAGAAGAGTAGATATCTAACAATCTCTTGTAAGCACACAATTGGAATTGCTCACGTGCTTTTTTGTTAACGTGTGGTGAACGTAAAACGGTATAGATTTTTTTCTCAGTAGGCAATGGAATAGGACCACTAACAACTGCACCTGTAGGTTTTACTGTTTTTACGATTTTCTCAGCTGATTTGTCAACTAAATTGTAATCGTAAGATTTCAATTTGATTCTGATTCTTTGGCTCATTTTATTTATTTGTTTAAATGACCACCTATTAGAGCTATTAGTAATAGGCGGTCGGTTTATTTTGAAAGAAAGTTAATTAGCTAACTTTTCCTTTAGCTTTTGCAACTACCTCATCTTGAACGTTACGAGGAGCTTCAGCGTAGTGATCAAATTCCATTGTAGAAGTTGCACGTCCTGAAGTGATGGTACGTAATTGTGTTACATAACCAAACATCTCAGAAAGAGGGACCAATGCTTTGATTACCTGAGCACCATTACGAGAGTCCAAACCTTGCATCAAACCACGACGACGGTTTAAGTCACCCATCACGTCACCCATATTTTCTTCTGGTGTTAAAACCTCTATTTTCATAATAGGTTCCATCAATACAGGAGAACATTTAGGTAATGCCTCACGGTATGCTGTACGAGCTGCTAGTTCGAATGATAGTGAATCTGAATCGACTGCGTGGAATGAACCGTCGATCAAACGAACTTTCATACCTGACAATGGGAAGCCGGCCAATACACCATTTTTCATTGATGTTTCGAATCCTTTTTGAACAGAAGGAATGTATTCCTTAGGGATAGATCCACCAGTGATTTCGTTCACAAACTGAAGTGGAGATTTTGAAAGATCATAATCTTCGTCAGCTGGAGAAATAACAATTTTAATGTCGGCGAATTTACCACGACCACCAGATTGCTTTTTGTAAACTTCACGGTGCTCACAACCACCTGTAATAGATTCTTTATATGCTACTTGAGGAGCTCCTTGGTTTACCTCGACTTTGAACTCACGACGTAGACGGTCAATTAGGATGTCTAAGTGAAGTTCGCCCATACCCGAGATAACTGTTTGACCAGTCTCTTCATCCGATTTAACAACGAATGTAGGATCTTCTTCGGCCAATTTTCCTAATGCTATACCCATTTTGTCAACGTCAGCTTGAGTTTTAGGTTCAATTGCCAAACCGATAACTGGCTCAGGGAAGTTCATGGATTCTAGGACGATTGGATGTTTTTCATCACATAGTGTATCACCAGTCTTGATATCCTTGAAACCTACTACAGCACCGATATCTCCAGCCTCGATGAAAGGGATAGGATTTTGCTTGTTTGCATGCATCTGGAAGATACGAGAGATACGTTCTTTGTTTCCTGAACGTGTATTCAATACATAAGAACCAGCTTCTAATTTACCGGAGTATGCACGGATGAAACATAGACGACCTACGAATGGGTCAGTCGCAATTTTAAATCCTAATGCAGCGAATGGCTCGTTAACATCTGGTTTACGGATCAACTCTGCACCAGTATCGGGATTAGTACCGACAACACCTTCTGAATCCATTGGTGAAGGCAATAACTCCATTACGAAATCCAACATGGTCTGTACACCTTTGTTTTTGAAAGATGAACCACATACCATAGGAACAATTGCGTTGTCCAACACTGCTTTACGAAGAGCGTCAAGGATTTCGCGTTCGGTCAATGAGTTTGGATCATCGAAGAATTTCTCCATCAATGACTCATCGTATCCAGCTACTGCTTCCAACAATTTTTCACGGTATTCGGAAACTTCTTCTAGCATATCTGCAGGGATAGGCACTTCAGTGAAGGTCATTCCTTTATCATGCTCATTCCAAACGATACCACGGTTGTTGATTAAGTCAACAACACCTGTAAAGTTGTCTTCAGCTCCGATTGGTAATTGTAGAGCGACAGCATCAGAACCTAACATTTCTTTAACTTGTTTTACAACTTTCAAGAAATCAGCTCCAGAACGGTCCATTTTATTGACAAAACCTATACGAGGTACTTTATAATTGTCTGCAAGTCTCCAGTTTGTCTCCGATTGAGGCTCAACACCATCAACTGCTGAAAATAAAAATACCAATCCGTCTAATACACGTAATGAACGATTGACCTCAACCGTGAAATCCACGTGTCCAGGAGTATCGATTACGTTGACGTTGTATTTGTCACCACGGTAGTTCCAGAATACGGTTACTGCTGCAGATGTGATCGTGATACCACGCTCTTGCTCTTGAGCCATCCAGTCAGTAGTTGCCGAACCTTCGTGCGTTTCTCCCAATTTGTGGTTTACACCAGAGTAGAAAAGGATACGCTCCGTAGTTGTTGTCTTACCAGCATCGATGTGGGCGGCGATACCGATATTTCTAGTAAATTTTAAATCTCTTGCCATATAATTTTTATACACTTAGTTCGGTATGAACTTTGTTTTTTTTGATTTTAAATAAGTACACCGACTTAGCAAATAGCGCGATGCCATTTTCCGAAGTCGGTGTATCCATATTTTTTTGAATCCTTCAAAATTAAAATCTGAAGTGTGAGAACGCTTTGTTGGCTTCAGCCATTTTGTGCGTATCCTCTTTTTTCTTAACAGCAGCACCTTCACCTTTAGAAGCTGAGATGATTTCTCCTGCTAATTTTTCGAACATCGTCTTTTCGCCACGTCTGCGAGAGTATGAAATTAACCATTTCATACCTAAAGCAATTTTACGCTCTGGACGTACTTCCATAGGAACTTGGAAGTTAGCACCACCTACACGACGAGATTTAACTTCGACGGCTGGCATAACGTTGTTTAAAGCTTTTTTCCAAGTCTCTAAACCGTTTTCGCTAGTTTTTTGTTCTACTAATTCTACAGCTCTGTAAAAGATGTCATATGCGATAGATTTTTTACCGTCATACATCATGTTGTTTACAAAACGTGTTACCTGAACGTCATTAAACTTTGGATCAGGTAGAATGATTCTCTTTTTTGGTTTTGATTTTCTCATTTCTCTTTCCTCCGTTTAATTATTTCTTTTTACCTTTTGCAGGAGCTGCAGCTGCTTGTCCTGGTTTAGGGCGTTTAGTTCCGTATTTAGAACGACGTTGGTTACGACCTGCTACACCTGAAGTATCTAATGCACCGCGGATAATGTGGTAACGTACACCTGGTAAATCTTTAACACGACCACCACGAATCAATACGATCGAGTGCTCTTGTAAGTTGTGACCTTCTCCTGGGATGTAAGCGTTGACCTCTTTACCGTTTGTTAAACGTACACGAGCTACTTTACGCATTGCTGAGTTTGGTTTTTTAGGGGTAGTAGTGTATACACGAGTACACACACCTCTTCGCTGTGGACAGCTGTCCAACGCTGGCGACTTACTCTTGTCAACCAGAGCTACTCTACCTTTTCTAACTAATTGTTGAATAGTAGGCATTTACCTGTTTTTGATTATAAAATTTATTAAAAATAATTTTTTAAAGTCCGCAAAGATAGTGATTCTGTTTTGAATATGAAATAGTTAAGACGTGATATTTTACTTATTTTTTATTTCGTTCGATACTATATCAGGCTGGCTGTGATTCAATTGAGCGTGTGGTCTCTAGCTTTATTAGCAGAAAGCTGATGTGCTATTTTTGATACAGCTATGGATGATATATGTCATTAACCAAGGGGCAGAGATTACCTGTTTATGGGTAATTTTCAAATTCTTGTGAAATTATGCTGGCTATACGCGGGTTTTGGCGTCACATTTGTAATGGAGCAGTGAATATTTTTTTACTTAAATAATTGATGTTATGAAAATGAAAATGATGTATGCCATGGTGTTGGCGTTTGTAATGGTTGCATTTGTGGGGTGTTCTAAAGATGATGATGGACCTAGTGGAGGAAGTATTGATGCTGCGGTGGGTACATTTAAAGGAAAGATTAAAATTCCAGGTGTAGATGAAATATTTAATCAGACGCTTACTGTCACAAAAGTTTCGGATGGTGTTTTAAAGGCTGAAGTTGCAGATAAGTCGCTGAAGTTGCCAGTAAAGCAGTTTAATGTTACAAATAGTGGCAATCTATTTATTTCCGCAGACGGAATCTCTACAGAGGGTTCATTTATCTATGATATCAAGAATAAAAGTCTTGTATGTCAAGGTGAGCCAACTAGCGAAGGAGAGGTGTTTTATACTTTCGAAGGAACGAAACAATAATTTATTTAGATTGTTTACCTAAAAAGCCGCATCGATACCATATCGATGCGGCTTTTTAGGTTCAGTATACTTGTTCTTGTAGTTCTTTCTATGACGTGGTAGGGTCGTTATACAGTTGCTTGCGAGTAGTCTTTTAATAGTTAGGATTTAGTAAGAGAGCGTTTGGAAAGATGTGTCCGTGCCAACAAATGTCATGAGCTTTACCTCTGGATCCTAACAACTTCGCTCTTTGTCCGTCATGTATTCGGTGCTCCACCACCTCTGCTTAACCTCTGCATCACCAAATCATTGCCTCTTCACTACGATAAAGGTAAAGATAAGGTAGTAATAAGGTGGGCGGAAGGTAATAAAGTTCCGATGCGGGAGCGAAGAACTTCCGAAGGGCTTTCGGAAAAGGTATGGGAAATGACTGTTAGATTCACTAAAGGTGTACTGGGGACGCACGGTTAGTTCACGGAAAGGTACTGAAAAGGTGCTGGAGATTCACCAAGAAGGTACTAAAGAGCTACTGGATACCTACTAGCTGCTGGTAAGTGGGGCGCGGGTAAGCTGTATGTCATAAGTAGCGCTGCGATATTTTCAATGAGGGATGATAAAGGTTCTCTGGTGAACGGCAGTAGATTGAGGTGTGTAGCTCGTTGTCTAAAGCCTGTCGCCATGAATGTGTGTTTAATCTGATTATACAAAAGTGCCAATCTGAAATTGGCACTTTTGTATAACTCGGAATAGTTTTAAGATATCAAAGTAAAATCAATCTGTCTTTTGTCCATATCTACTTTTTTTACCATGATTTGGACTTCATCCCCTAGTTGATATTTCTTCTTCTTACGCTGGCCAATGATGGCGTAATTCTTTTCATCGAGCACATAAAAATCGTCGGTAATATCACGAAGCCGGACAAGCCCCTCGCATTTATTGGATTCGATCTCTACGTACATTCCCCATTCGGTAACACCAGATACAATCCCTGTGTATTCAACGCCGATTTGGTCTTGAAGGAATTCGGCCTGTTTGTATTTGATGGATGCTCTTTCTGCTTCTGCCGCTTTCTTCTCCATTTGTGAGGTGTGGGCACTCATTTTTTCGTAATGTTCGGCATTGACATTGCTGCCACCATCCAGGTAGAATTGAAGCAGCCTATGTACCATCACATCTGGATAACGTCTGATGGGGGATGTGAAATGCGTATAATAGTCAAATGCCAATCCGTAGTGGCTGGTGTTTTTGGTGGTGTATACAGCTTTGGCCATGGAACGGACGGCGAGTGAGGTCAAAAGGTTTTGCTCTTTGCTCCCTTCAATCTTCGTCATCAGCGTATTCAGGGATTTTGCGGTCTCTTTGTCTGAGCGAATGCTGAGCTTGTGTCCAAACCTGGATGCGAACTGGGAAAAGGTGAGCAACGTTTCGGGATTTGGTAAGTCGTGGAAGCGATATACAAAAGTAAGCTTGTTTTTGCCTTTGCCTTTCTTTCCGATGAACTCGGCCACTTTCCTATTGGCCAGTAGCATAAAGTCCTCGATTAGTTTGTGGGCGTCTTTACGGACTTTGGTGTATACGCCGGTGGGTTTGCCGTTTTCATCCAGGGTGAATTTGACCTCTTCGCTTTCAAAAGCGATGGCGCCATTCTTAAATTTGCGTTCGCGTAGAATGTAGGCGAGTTCATTCAGCTTTAGTATTTCTTTGGAGAATTCGCCATTCTTGTTTTCGATGATCTCCTGCGCTTCTTCGTATGAAAATCTTCGATCGGAATGTATGATGGTACGACCAAACCACTCGTTGTGTATATTGGCTGCCTCGTCTATTTCAAATACTGCTGAGAAGCACAAGCGATCTTCATTTGGTCTTAGGGAGCAGAGGTCGTTGGACAGCCGCTCTGGGAGCATAGGTATTACACGGTCAACCAAGTATACAGATGTGGCGCGCTCAAAAGCTTCTTTGTCTAGAAGCGTATCCGGTTGTACAAAGTGACTGACATCTGCAATGTGAACCCCGATCTCATAGTTGCCATTGGGTAATTCTTGGAAAGAGATGGCGTCATCAAAATCTTTGGCGTCGGCAGGGTCAATCGTGAATGTAAGGACTTCTCTGAAATCTCTACGTTTTTTAATCTCTGCAAGGTCAATCTCGCCAGAGATGGAATTGGCTTCTTCTTCTACTTCGGGAGGGAAGGATAGTGGGAAGCCGAAGTCTGCCAATATGGCATTCATCTCCGTGTTGTTCTCGCCTTTTTTGCCCAAGACATTCTTTACTTTTCCGATTGGATTTTTACTTCCCCTCGGCCAATCGATAATGGAGACGATGGCTTTTTCTCCATCCTTCACACCATTGAGGTTGTCTAGTGGTACGAAAATGTCGTTGAGCATCTTTCGGTCATCTGCGATGAAGAAGGCAAAGTTTTGGGATAGGTTGATGATACCAGTGAAATCTGTCTTGGCTCGTTGAAGAATCTCGACGACTTCACCTTCTTTTTTTCGACCCTTCCTCTTCTCGTAGGTGTGTACTTTTACGATGTCACCGTGGAGAGCCTGTCTTAGTTTTCGAGGGGCAATGTAAATGTCATTTTCGAGTTCATCCTCGGGTATGATATATGCTGATCCGTCAGCAGTCATGTCGACCTTTCCGGTAATGTAAACCTTGAGTTGGCGAAGTTGGAATTTGCCTTTCGAGATTTCTACAAATGGGCTGTTTTTCGGGTCGGTAGTAAGAACCTCTGCAATGGCCATTTTTGCGTCTTGATCGGTGACGTTAAGTTTGGCGGCGACTTGTTTATAGTTGAAGGGTTTGTTTCCTGATTTTTCGAAGATGTCCACGATCAATTGGGTCAACACCTCCTTGTATGGGTTTTCTTTTTTTGTTCTCATGTATTTTCTATTTATGTCAATCCACAGATTTCATCTCCCATGGGAGGGGGGAGGGGAGTGTGTGAATTTGTCTTTCGGTCGACCTCTAAGTTAGGGGCGTTCCGTATACATTCGAATGTACGGTTTTTTTTCGAACCAAACGGGAAAACAGGTGGATAAGTGCTGTGATAACTTGGAATATTTATAAATGTATACCTATTCTTTATTTTAGCATTTGTAATTATCTGATTATTATTTTATTGTTGTTTTTTTTGCTAAATTTGTTGAATGATAAAAGTGCTTTTAAGATACTTTGAGGCTAGTTGAGGTCTATTTGATGTATTTTGCTAAAATATTAAATTAAACCATGTATATATATAATGATTGTAATTATCTATATTTTAATATGTAATATTTCTTTAAATAAAATTTAGCAATTTTATTTTTTATAGTTTTAGCTTTGAAATTTTGCCCAAAAATGCCTAGTGCACCATTTGTAAAAATGGTGCACTAGTATAACTTGAGCATGTGAAATGATAGGCTTTATTCTGCTGCTGAGTAGCACTTGTCACATAAGCCTACTGCATTAACGGCGACTTTGTGTAGCTTGAAATTGTTCGGTAAATTTATTTTGGGAATGGATATCTCATCAAGGCAATAGATGCTGTTGCATACCGAACAGATAAAATGGACGTGTTGATCATGGTGGTCATGTGCCGAACAACGGGTTGAGCAAATCGCATAAGTGGCTGTTCCGTTAAGGTCAAATATCTTATGAAGGATACCCTTCTCTTCGAAATTGGCGAGTATACGGTAGAGGGTTACACGGTCTATTTCTGTCCCAACAATCTTCTCTAAATCTGGTTGGGAAATGGCTGATGTCTTGCTTGAAATGATGTCCAAAACACGTAGTCGAGGCTGGGTCACTTTGAGCTTATTCTGCCGCAATAGATTGGCGAACTCCACCTCTTGCTCCGCGTTTTTTTTGGTGTTTTCAGTCGCTTTCATAATACAAATTTAGGCAAACTTTCAGGCATAAAAAAACCGAAAACACGGTAGGGATTTTCCTGTTGTGTTTTCGGTTTTTTATGACTTTTAGTTTACCATTGAGTGCCGAACCAGCTTCATTAGATGGAAGAGGATTGAGCAGAAAATATGATTTTTTATCGAATTATTTGCCGGCTGCTTTGGCGTGATCAGCCAAGAATTGAGCCAGACCACTATCCGTCAATGGGTGTTTAAGTAGGGAGACAATAGCTGATAATGGACCTGTCATGACATCAGCACCAATCTTAGCACATCCTAAGATGTGTGCGCTGTGGCGTACCGAAGCAGCCAAGATTTGAGTCTTGAAACCGTAGTTGTCATAGATTAATCTGATGTCTTCGATAAGGGCCAGGCCATCTGTCGAAATGTCATCTAAACGTCCGATGAAAGGAGATACGTAGGTAGCGCCAGCTTTAGCAGCTAGGAGCGCTTGGCCTGCCGAAAATACTAATGTACAGTTTGTTTTTATTCCTTTTTTGCTGAAATATTTGATTGCTTTGATGCCGTCTTTGATCATAGGGACTTTTACGACAATCTTATTGTCAAGGGCAGCAAGTGCCTCACCTTCTTTGATCATAGTCTCAAAATCCGTCGAAATGACCTCTGCACTCACATCTCCATCTACGATAGCACAGATCGCTTTGTAGTGGTTGATGACGTTTTCTTCCCCACTGATGCCTTCTTTTGCCATCAAACTTGGATTTGTAGTCACACCATCCAATACGCCTAGGTCCTGTGCTTCTTTAATTTGATCGAGATTAGCGGTGTCAATAAAAAATTTCATGATGTATTAAATTGATTGTTAATTGTTTGAAAATCTAATTCTGCTGCAAAGGTAATTATTATATTGTATACTCATCGATGAAATTGAATATTGCACGATTTTCAAACTTTTCATCGACTTTTCTGTATTAAATGTAACGAAACTTCTCTAGGAAAGCCTTTTTGAAGCAATAGTACTACTTTTGTCTTAAATCATTTTCATGCAGCTCTTTAGGTCACTTCAATATCCCAACTTCAGATTACACGTATTCGGTCAGTCCATATCCCTACTAGGCACTTGGATGCAACGTGTGGCGATAAGTTGGTTGGTCTATAGGCTTACAGACTCTGTTTTCATACTGGGGTTGGTCACATTCATATCCTTGTCTCCGTCCTTGTTCTTCTCGCCATTTATCGGAAGTTTTGTTGATAAACACAAGAAATACAAGCTTGTGTTCCTTACCCAGATTGGATTGATGATACAGGCGGGCCTACTCACATTACTGGTATATATGAAATGGGAATCTGTCTTGTGGTTGAGTATTTTGGGCTTTTTGCAAGGGGTGATCAATGCATATGATGTCTTGGGGAGACAATCATTAATGGTGTTGTTGGTGGATCAGAAAAAAGATCTGCCAAATGCAATCGCGCTTAACTCTTCTGTTTTCAATGCTGCTAGAATGGTGGGACCTGCTATAGGTGGTTTTTTGCTTAGCGAATACGGAGAATTGGTATGTTTTGGTCTTAATTTTTTGAGTTTTATCCCTGTAATCGGAATGCTTCTATTAATGAAAGTCGAGGAAAAAGAGGCGGTGAGCGTTAAGGAAAGTACGTGGAGGGGATTGGTGGAAGGATTTAATTATTTGCGGCATTCGCCTCATATATCATCGCTCATCATACTGCTGTCGCTTTCCAGCGCTTTTGTAATACCGTATACGTCACTTCTTCCCGCTATTGCAAAGGATATGTTTTCGGGTGATGCGGATACTTTTTCTTGGTTTGAAAGTGCCGCTGGACTAGGGGCAATGTTAGGAGCATTCAATATGGCAAGGCTCAAATCGGGAGCCAACTTACGCTATGGCGTGCTTTTCTCTGCTTTTGCAATGGGGGTGGGGCTTGTATTCTTGGCCGGGTCAAAGATGCTCATCTTCGCCCTGCTATACACGATGGTTATTTCTTTTGCGATGATGGTGCAAAATTCGAGTATTAATACCTACATCCAGACGCATGCAATTCCTGCTTATCGTGCCCGCGCAATCAGCTACTATGTAATGGCTTTCCAAGGTGTATTTCCGCTAGGTAGCCTTTTGGTAGGTGCAATAGCCGAGTATATAGGATTAAGGCATACGCTATATGTTATGGGAGGTGCAGGTATAATGGTATCCATTGCCTATTACACATATCTTCGCTTGCATATACATCGCAGGTTATTCAAGTTTAATTTCTACGAACGGGACGGCTCCGAAGCTTAATTGTACATTTGTTGTAGTCAATCACCGCTCCATACCGAGTCAGAATATCGCCACCCAATACCCCAATTACTAACGGCAACTCCATTTGACCATAGGCGTAGTTAATTGCGCTCAGATCAAGTACAGCGACATCTATCTTTTTGGTTTGCCAATCCTGTATCTTGATTTTCGGCAGGTGCAGGGTAAAGCTTTCCATAGAATTAGTGCCTAGCCCTGTAGATAGGATGTTGGTGCTTTGAAGGTCGTGTTCGGCAAGTCCTGATGCCATGACGGTGGTCTTGTCTAGAACTGTTTTTGAGGCCCCGGTATCGAGGACCATTTTAAAGGGAGTGTCAAATATCTCGACATCAATAATAATATGATAGCCATCGCCTTGAAGATTCAATAGCGTGAAAGGGATAATGGTCATAAGTGCTTGTGGGATACTATTTTATTGAATAGCATGAAAATACACTTCCGTAGTCTATACGCTACGGAAGTGGTAAAATGGTGTATCTAAAGTGCTTTGATTTCTTTGAGAACGTTGTTCATATTGCGTACCGCAGTTGCGCTAGCATTCAGTTTTTCTTGCTCTACGCTTGTCAACTCCATCGGAACAATATGTTGCCATCCGTTTTTATTGATGATGACAGGAACGCCTAGGTTAATATCTTGCTGACCAAATTCGCCTTCTAAATAAACGGAAGCCGTAAAGAGCTTGTTTTGATCTCGGACAATGCTTTCCACCACTGCTGCTGTGGCAGCACCAGGTGCATACCACGCGGATGTGCCAATCAATGCCGTCAATGTAGCCCCACCGACCATGGTTTTCTGGACAATATCCTCTTGTTCTTCAGGTGTCAAAAACTGGGATACAGGTATGCTATTCCAAGTAGCATGCCCAATTAATGGAATCATTGTGGTATCTCCATGGCCACCAATGACGATAGCATTGAGGTCAGCCGGAGACGCATTTAATTTTTGACTTAATTGATATTTAAATCTTGCCGAATCCAAAGTGCCACCCATTCCGATAATCCTGTGTTTGGGAAGGCCACTGGCTTTCAATGCAAGATAGGTCATGGTGTCCATAGGATTGGATACAATGACGATAATAATGTCAGGTGAATATTTAACCAAGTTTTCGACGACTGATTTGACGATGTTGGCATTCGTACCAATCAATTCTTCGCGGGTCATCCCAGGTTTACGCGGTATACCAGACGTGATTACCGCAACGGTAGAGCCGGCGGTCTGCTCATAGTCGTTGGTCACGCCTTTAATCTTGGCGTCAAAGCCCAAAAGCGCAGCTGTTTGGGAAATATCCTGAGCCTTGCCTTCAGCAAAACCCTCTTTGATATCCAACAATATAATTTCTTCAGCAACGCTTCTTCTGACCAGATTATCTGCTGTAGTAGCACCTACGGCTCCAGCACCTACGACTGTTATCTTCATAGACCTTGTAATTAGTTTAACTTAATTATTGAGTGTACTGTAAATATAACCAATAATTATCCCAAAAGGGAATGATTTTGAAAATATAACAGGGCTTGGAAATGTATATTCCATGTGGAACATTAGAATGGATAACCGATTGCTAGGTTGAACATTAAGTTGTTCTTTCTCCAAGTCTTACTTCCAAAATCGATATCCTTAAACACCCACCGCTCTCCTTTTGGGAGATAGGGAACGCGGAACGGAATGGCAAAGTCAGTTCGAAGGATTAAGAACGTAAAGTCGAAACGTAAACCAGCACCTCCACCTACGGCAAGCTCATTGATGAAATTTTTAGAGAATTTTGCACCTGGTTTGTCCGGATCTTCATTTTGAAGCCAGACGTTTCCAGCATCAATAAAAGCTGCCCAATGGACAATACTAGCTAGTTTTGCACGATACTCTGTGTTGAGCTCCAATTTTAAGTCACCGGTCTGATCGGCAAAAAAGTTGTCTTGTCCTATATTTTGTGGCTTGTTACTACCAGGACCAATACCTCTAGCTCGAAAGGCTCTTAAGCTATTTGGTCCCCCGACATAATATTGTTTCAAATACGGCAGAGAGTTGGAGTTGCCATAGGAATGACTCCACCCGATGCCAACGCGGGAAGCAAGTTGGGATGTTTCGGTCAACTTAAGGTAGTGTCGGGCATCGGCCTGTATCTTGACATACTGTGAGTAGAAGGCATTGAAAATCTTGTGGCGTTTTCCCTCTGCATAATTAGCACCCTGTATCAGTCCAAGTACATTTCCTGATAAGTCCAGGCCTCCTTTGAAATAGAAGGTGTTTTTCAAGGCAGCATTCATGGTGTTGGTATATGTGTAATTGTAGACCGGACCGAATGAAAACTGTGGGTCTACAATATGCCGTAATGCCGGTACGGTATCCATTTGGGCTTGATATTCTGCAGAGATGTTTTTGGGTTGGACATAGGCTATCTCCAATACGCTGAGGTCGTGTTGTTTTTCGTCTGTCTCTTTCCAAGCGTATCCATAATCAAAACTAATGGAGTTTAATCTATATGCAGACTTACGGTTCAAGAACTCGTAACCGGCCTTAAAGTAAGTTTTGGGTATATATTTGCGTGTTCCCGACCATTTAAAGGGACTCAAAATTCGAGGAAAAGAGAGGGTAAGCTCGGCACCGTAACGGTAGTAACTCGAATTAAGATTGACACTTCCCCCCGTTTGGGTCTCATATCCTCCGAATACATTAAGCGACAATTGTTCAGCACCTTTGAAGGCATTACGCATTGTCCAAGTGACATTCGCTTCTGAACCATTGTATACAGAGGCCATCTTTCCGAGCAATTCCAATCTCAACGATTTCTTGGGAAGGGGAGTAAGATAGTAATAAACGTCAAGGGTATTGGCAGAGTCTGGTGAGGGGACGAAATTGTTTTTGACAAACTTGAAACTATTTAAATTGACCAAATGGTTAATCGTTAGATTGTGGTCGTGACGATTATACTTGTCTCCACGTTTGAAGAAAACATGATTGGTGATAACGGGCTTGCGGAACGTATTCTTGCGATCTATTACATAATAATTGTCACGAAATAGCTCCGCGTTACGGGGTTTGGTTTGCTGGTAGCCTTCGTTTCCCAATTGATAATTGGGGTATATATAAATATCGCCAATCTGTTGAGGGTTTTTGGCCTGTTGAGGAGTTTCGGGCTTTAAAATGACGTACATATTGACTTTGTGGTCGCCAATGGAGCTGTCAACTTCTACTAATATATGTTCGGGATTGAAATAATAATAGCCTTTGTTCTTGAGGTCATTATCAATTCGATCTCGTTCGTTGAGAATAATATCCAAATTGTAATTCTTGCCAACCTGAAGTAACGATTGGTCCCTAGTCGCCATAATGTCTTTTCCAATCTGTGTCGTGCTGTCAATATCAAATTTGACGGACTTGATTTTATAGATCAAATGCGGGGTAGCTGTATAGGTAACTGTAGCTTCTTTATTGGCAATAGTCGTGTCTGAAGTGACTTCGGCATTGAAAAAGCCAAAGTTTTCAAGACGATTCCGTACGAGATTTTCATTGTATTCTCGATTGACATCACTAAGAAGAACGGGTTTTGACCCTAATTTTTTAATCCAGTTACGGACAAGGTTATTGCTCGTGGAGTCACCTCCCCCCATATAATATAAGCCGCTTTTGATGCGCATGCCCAATAGTTTTTTATTGGTTTTGGGCATCAAAAGCTCTTCCAATTTGGTGGACATGATTTTCTTATATTCCGCTGGAATAGTATCCGAATTGATGATTACTTCGCCGTTGTCGTAGAGCGATTCGCCCTCGGGTAGATGCTTCTTTGTGCTACATCCGGATATGGTAATAAAAAGAAGAGCAGACCAGAATGCCGTTTGTAGGTTATTGGTTTTCATTGGGTCTCCTTTCTATTTCTTCATTTCGCACAATAAATTTAACGGTGTCCGTTGGCTTTGGTGCTGGACTGTGGTTGGTCGTGCCCTCTAGCGAATCCTTTTTTAATGTTTCTTGCTCTTTCAATTTCTCTTCTTGTCTTTTTCGATATTCTGGACTGTGAATCATAAGGCTGTCTCGGATCACTGTTCGCACGCTGTCTCTATATACCGAATCGGTATTCATGCGGTCAACATCGAATCTTCTTCTGAATCCTTTGCTCTCCGTGTCGTAGTACTGCTGGAGCTGCTTGGTGTTCATGAATATCTCGCGAAACTTATTGTAGTCCATATTGATGATAAACCCTATCCCTGTCTCTACGAATTGTCCTTGCAAAGTGGCCTGGTATTGGTTTTTGCGATATACCCTTGCAAAATAGCGGCCATCTTGGGATAATTGGTAATCTAATGAAATGTCACCTGCAATATTGTTTGCCTGCTCACCAGGTCTTGAACCACCTTCGACTTCGAAGTTAGAACCAATAGTAATTTTGAGACGATCGTCAAATAACATCTTGGATACACCAATATTTAAATCTGTACGGGTATCGCCAGAGCCCGTGAGATAGTCTTGCGAGGATTCCAAACCAAAATCAAGTTCAACACCTTTGATAAGGTCGGATGCTAATGCATTGAGCTGACCACTCAGGAATGAACTCATCGTATTTCTAGCCGTACCTTCTAAACCACCACCTCCAGACAAACTTTCAAATGGATTGGAAGCCATGAAACGTCCTAGTATAATCAGCGAAAAGACCTGCTTATTCAATTCAGATTGGTCTTCACGTAGTGCAGTAAGTGCATTATTGACCTTGCTTACTACATCTTGGGACACAATTGCATTTTTTTCGTCCAAGTCGATGTCAAAGTTGATGGCAGGTTTGAATAGTTCGCCAGTCAATAGTAGCTTGACGTCAAACGGGACGCGCTGCTTATACAGATTAGCGGACTCTGTACCAATTTGATTCTGGACGAGCTCCAATGTTGGAAATTTGTTTTTATATACGGCTGTGATACCTAATTGAGCATCCAGTGGGTCTCCATTCCAAGTGATAGTACTTCCTTTTTGAAAATCAAATTCCTTGCTGATTGGCCCAAAACTAAATGAATAATTTCCTTTTTCTACTGTAAATGTTCCGGACATCGTGATTTTCTCACTGGCATCAATTCCCATGTTGAGCTCTGCTGTACCTTGTATATTCAAGGCGTCCTTGGAGCCTTCATCCATGATGATTTTGAATTTTGCCTCTTTGTCCGTTTGTAGGTTGAGTGTCAGGTCTATACCCGAAAGGTGGGTAGTGGTCGTCATTGAGTCTAACTTTGCAAACACATTGGCCGCTGAAGTGTCACTCTTGTTGACAAATCGAACTACGCCATCCCGCTGTACCATGCCTGGATTGTCATTGGGGACGATAAATACAAAGTCGGTTTTATCGTTTGCCTTGATATTACCGTCTACTACCGGTTTGTGCATATCTCCACGGATACGAAGGGTAGAAGTGACAAAGAGCTTCCCGAAGAAAAGGTCGTTGTCTTCACGGGTGGAGTTGACGACAGTGAAATCGTCGGTATTGACATTGAGGTTGAAGTCAAAATCAGTATAGTCTTTTGTTTCGATAGAACCATTAATCTTGGCCATATTGCCCCTATTATCTTTTATCTGGAATTCGCGGAATGCTAAGCCGGCGTCATTGAAAGATATGGTCTGGTCGTCCATGTAGAAATCTGCATTCAACATGGTAACATTTAGACGAGCATCCTGAAATACGAGGTCTCCCTTAATTTTAGGGTCGTCGGTAGTACCACTGATATCTAATTTCCCCTCTAAATTGCCTTCCGTACGCTGAAGATAGCCTAGACTGAATGCTTCTACTGTTTTCATCTTCAATGGTTTGAGGTCTAGCGTTGCTTTGAAGTAGGATTTGCCATCGGGGGGACTGATATACTCACCCAGCAATTGGACATCATTTCCATTTTCGGTAATATGGACATCGGCGGCATAGGTGTTTTCGATTTCATTATTGACCTTTATGGACACATTTCCTACCGTGTCTTTTCCAAAATAGAACTTGTCGATTGTAAGGTCGGATACGAAAACAGGCTTGCTGTCTAGTCTGGATACAGTCGCCGTGCCATTGATTCCACCCCCTAGATTAAGCATTTCGGATTCGAGCATCTGAGAGAAGGTTTCAATTCGGAAGTTGTTGAAAGAAAGGTTGATAGGGGAATTGAATGAAGAGTCTTGGGATACAATCTTGAGCTCTTGACCTTTATTTGATAGTATGAAATCTTCGGCACGAATACCTTCTTTGCCGAAAGAAAGACCATTGCCTTCGGCAATGTGCCACGTCTCGTAGTTCAGCATAAGGCCATTTTCAAGAAGGCTGAGGATGTAGTTGTCGTCATTCACCTTCATGTTGGCCCCAAGATAATATTGCTCCTTATCCTGCTTGTCTTTAATCCATAGACCAAAATCTAGATTGTTCTGAATCACTTTCCCACTCAATACGGTATTGACCAATTCGATATTGCTGACCGCTATTTTACTGATGAGTGTAGAGTAATACATCGTACTGTCCACCGTGTTGATATCTAAAGATACATCCTCAATCTTGGTTCCGGCGTATGATACCTTCGGCGCCACTAACTTTGCCAATATGCTTTTGGTTTGGCTATCAAAAGTACCATCGATAGTAACAGGTCTCAATTCTTCTAAATCGGGGAAGAAATCCCTGATAAACCTAGAATTATTGAGTTGAGCACTGAACTCAAAATTCTGGGGAGAGTAGGGGGGGATTACAGTAGGGGTGGCATTTGGTTGATAATAGATACGTAGAATATCCTGCATAGCAGCACTTAATTCGGTAAGTTTATACTTTCCAACCAAGTGGGCCTTTAAAAATTCGGATTGCAACATCAGTTGATTTCTGGACGTATCGGCCTTAGCGACTAAAGAAACGCTGTCGAGAACAAAACGGTCATTGTTGTAGGCTATTGACGAGTTTATGATGTCTATACGACCGTTAAGGAAATTAGGATCTGCAGTTTCAAAGTCAGCAACGATTTTGCCATGATATCGTAAATCCTGATTCATCAATTTTAAATTCTTTAAATTGATGCTATCAATCATCATGTCGACTTTTACTTTGGGATAGTGTCCGCGCATATCTGCGCTTGCTTGTAAGTCAAGGTCCAAATTAGGGTCGGCACTCGAGACAGAGCCCTTGACATCACCTTTGCTTGCAGACAGGTTTAAATCTATATTTTGATATTTGTAACCCATGGCATCCAATCGGAGCAAAGTGCCTTTTACATCAGCTTCCATGGTCTTTGGGTTCAACCCATGCCCTTTCACATCAGCTTCGACGGCTATGATACCTAAAGTAGAGTCCATATTCAATATGCTACCGATATTGAAATCTTCAATACGTAGTCGCGCATCATACGAGGTGTCACGGCCTACCATGTTGAGCTTGCCGTCAAAGAAAGCATTCCCTTGCTCTGTCTTTAGTGCTAGGTCGGCATTGAAGCCCTTCATACCTCCATTGAAGGTTCCCGTCAGTCCAATTGAGGTGGGGAGTTGTATGCTGTCTGGCAACATAGACTTGGCGATAAGCTGCTCCAGATCCTTTCTGCCTGTTGTTAGTTTTTTTAATTTGAGGTCAATGTTCATTTTGTCGACATCAGGAAGGCCTTTGATATGCGCACTGGCTATGATATGCGTACGGTTGAGGGTTTTGAATTCGAGGTTAGGGATTTGCAGGTCATTCATTTTGCCTTTGACACGTCCATCTATAAAAAATGTTTTGGTCATTAGGGGCTTCATGACTTGCATGGTGTCTAGAAAGGGCGCGAAAAACTGAATGTCTTTCATACCCAAATGGCTTTTTCTAATATTGGCATCCAAGATTAGTGTTTCCGGTTTCGAGGATACAACTTCTAACGAAGGGTAGGCAATCTTAATGTAGTCCCTTATTAAGGTGTTAGGAGTTTCGGCATATAGATTCTCGATAGTAGCGCCTGTGTTGGTATATATAAAGTCTCCCTTCATCTGTTTGATTTCAAAGCCGGAATGGTCTTGGGCAGAAAGAGAGTTTAATGCGCCTGATAGTGAATCAGAGGAATAGTATAGGTTTTCAAGATTTCCTGCCAAATCTTGAATCTTGATATTACCATAATCGAAACCCTTCATTCGGGCTTGGTTGTCATCTCTAAATAAGAAATTGGTTTTGTTGATGACAATTTCATTTGCAGATACAATCCAATTGTTGGAAGCGGAAGTGTCTGCCGTTGTTGTCTTCGTAGCCGTGCTCTTCGCTAACTTTCCGAAAATCACTTCGGAGTCCGAACCATCCAATGCAATATTGTCTAAGGTGACTATTTCTTTGTTAAGATCGATTTGGTGAATATTTGCAAGTAATTTTTTGATGTCGAAATGAGTATCCATTGCCGATGATGCATCACTATATCGGACTTTTATGTTTTTGAGGTTAGCAGTCTTAATGCCCACGTTGGGCAATAGGTCAGCTTCTTTGACAGATGAATCCGTGATACCAAAGTCTTCCGCTCTGGGAGCATTAGACGCTGTCATAGGTGACCATTGCTTAACAATCGCTTGTAGCCCATCGATATTGACAGTGGGAAGGTCAAAGGTCATATTCTGGGTCAGATCGAACGTTTTGATTCGAGTGTCGAAATGCAAGAGGTTGATTTCAGCACTTGTGCCGATGACATCATCCTTATATACGAATCTTATTTTGTCAAGATTGACTTTTTCAATGTTGAAAAGCATGGCTGACGAGGTATCGGCTGTTGGGGTACTTTCTTTTTCAGAAGAAAATGCCTTGACGATATAGTCAAAGTTGAAGGCGCTATCGGGCAACGACCTATTTATTTTTGCAGTTGCACCTTTCAAAGAGATCTCCTGGATCTCGACGGTGTTCTTTAGCAACTTTAGCATATTGATGTCTACCTTGAGTTCTTCGGTAGCGACTAACGTATCTTTGCTCTGGTCCTCTAAATATAGATTTTGAAGGACTAGATTTTTGGGAAATTCTATCTTTATATAGCCTATCTTGACGGGAGTGCCAATCTTGTTCTCTACATAATTGGTCACTTTACCGACCACATAGTTTTGAACAGATGGGAGGCGAATCAAAAAGATGGCAAGTAAAAGCAGCGCGATAACAGAGCCAATGATCCATAAAATAGTTTTTAGTGCAATTCTTCCAAATTTATTCAAAGCCGTATACTCAATAAAAGGGTTAAAGTTCTATGTAAAAACGTAAAAGAATAGGATATGTTTACAAAATTTTATTATTTCACGTAAATTGTCTTTAGTGACAAAGATAATACAACCGCTCTAAATAATTGTATTTTTGAGGGTTGCCCCAAAGTTTTGTGTCCTACCAGATATCTAACATTTTCGAAACCGGTACCTTGATTTATCTAATCTACTGATTTGCAATTTTTTTAATCCAATGATTCGATGCATTAGTATTTCCTGTTTAACAATCTTTCTAATAATGTGTATGGGGGTATCAGATTGTTTTTGTATTTTTACAGACTATTTTTCTTGAGCGCTTGGGTATTGATGAATACTTGCAGTTAAATAAGGAATCGATGAGTGCTCCGTCAGTTGGCTGAGGAGTAATATTGGCCCAAACGAACCATCTCAGTACTTTTAAAGCTATTTGTGCAGGCGTTTCAAGAAGTTTTTTCTAACATAAAAATTTACGGATTATTTTGGATTATCTAGCAGGATTAAACCCATCCCAAAGAGCAGCTGTAGAGCAGGTGCAAGGGCCGGTGATGATTGTCGCAGGAGCGGGGTCCGGTAAGACACGCGTGATTACCTATCGTGTAGCCCATCTCATTCAAAAAGGTATAGATCCCTTTAATATCTTGGTATTGACCTTTACGAATAAGGCGGCTAAGGAGATGCGTGAACGTATCATTAAGGTTGTTGGCAACGAAGCGAAAAATATTTGGATGGGAACATTTCACTCTGTATTTGCCAAAATTTTGCGTGTGGAGGCTGAGTTAATCGGTTATCCACGTAATTTCACCATCTATGATTCAGATGACACCAAAAGTTTGATTAGGACTATTCTGAGGGAAATGAACCTTGATGATAAGCTTTATAATGCCAATCATGTTTACAGTCGGATTTCACAAGCTAAGAATAATCTGATCTCTCCGCAAGAATATAATAAAAATGAAGCAATCAAAGCTGAAGATCAATCTAACGGCCGCGGGCAGATGGGAGAGATTTACATGACCTACGCGCAACGCTGTTATCGCGCTGGAGCAATGGATTTTGACGATCTTCTCTTCAAGACCAACGTGCTCTTGAATAAGCATCCCGAAGTGCTCCATAAATATCAGCATCAGTTTAAGTACCTAATGGTGGATGAGTATCAGGATACTAACTTTTCCCAATACCTCATTGTGAAGCGACTTGCTGCGGTTAATGAGAATATATGTGTGGTAGGGGATGATGCACAGAGTATATATGCCTTTCGTGGTGCTAATATTCAGAATATCCTCAACTTTCAGAAGGACTACCCTGAGGTGAAGGTATTCAAATTGGAACAAAACTATCGGTCGACGAAGATGATTGTCAATGCAGCAAATAGCATCATCGCCAATAATAAGAACCAATTGGAGAAGAATGTGTTCTCGGATAATGAAGAAGGAGAAAAAATCAAGGTAAACCGTGCTTTTTCGGATAATGAAGAGGGGAAGATTGTTGCCGATTTGATTGCGGAAGAGAAGTCATTGAAGGGATTGCGTTATAAAGATTTTGCAATTTTGTATCGTACCAACGCGCAGTCCAGGGCAATGGAGGAGGCTTTGCGTAAAATCGGTATACCTTATAAGATATATGGTGGTACTTCTTTCTATCAAAGAAAGGAAATCAAAGATTTAATCGCCTATTTTAGGCTGACCTTCAATCCAAATGATGAAGAGGCCTTGAAACGAGTTATCAATTACCCTCGTAGAGGGATTGGTGACACGACTTTAGAACGTATTATGATTGCGGCGGACCAACAACAATTGAGATTGTGGGATGTAGTAGCCAACGCACAAATGTTTTTGGACGGGAGAAGTGCATCATCAGTAGGTGGCTTTGCGACCATGGTTCAAAGCTTTCAGGCGATGTCCAAAGGACATTCGGCATTCGATACGGCCATGCACATTGCCCAACATTCTGGAATTTTGAAAGAGCTATATGCTGATAAATCTGTTGAAGGATTAAGTCGGTATGAGAATATTCAGGAGTTGTTGAATGGTATCAAAGAATTTTCTGAGCGTGAAGATATTGAAGATAAAGGATTGGATATCTTTATGCAAGATATTGCGTTATTGACGAATGACGATAATGATAAGGACCCTAATGCGGATACCGTGTCACTGATGACAATTCATTCTTCTAAAGGGTTGGAATTTCCAATTGTCTTTATCGTCGGATTGGAAGAAAATCTATTTCCGTCCCAACTCTCTTTAAATTCAAGAACAGAACTAGAAGAGGAGCGTCGTCTATTCTACGTCGCGGTGACGCGAGCCGAAAAGAAATTGTTGATTTCCTACGCTACCTCCCGCTATCGATGGGGTACATTGAACAACTGCGAACCGAGCCGATTCTTGGATGAGCTAAATCCTGCATGTCTGGATTTGGATTTTAAGCCTAGGGCTATGCCTTCCTCTGCTGGTGATGGTTTCCAGCGTGATCGTGTCAATTGGCAACAGAAAGATCAAGACGTATTCACGAAACCTAAGCCGAAGATTGTTAAAACTACTTCCATATTGCCTAAGGCTCATACGCCTACTCCTGGGTTTGTCCCATCGGATACTAGTGGGCTACAAGTGGGGATGGAGGTAGAGCATGAACGCTTTGGCTTTGGTAAGGTTGTGAATCTTGAAGGAAATAAAACGGATATAAAAGCAACTATTTTCTTTAAAGAGTTGGGACAAAAGCAATTGTTGCTTAAATTTGCCAAACTTAGGATTGTACAATAAGCATTTATTATATTTACACAAGAATAATGACATCCGATTTACGTTGTAGTAATAAGGTGTCTTGATACAGCATTTATGGATTTTGATTATAACAGCACTAGACCCAAGCTTATATTAGCTGAATATGGGAGAAATGTGCAAAATATGGTGGATTATATTTGTTCACTTCCTACTAAAGAGGAGCGCAATAGGCATGCTCAAGTCGTGATTGATATGATGGGGGTGTTGAACCCACATTTACGGGATGTCGCCGATTTTAAACACAAGTTGTGGGATCACCTCCGCATTATTTCTGACTTTAAGATTGATGTAGATTCTCCTTATCCTGTCCAAAGCAGAGAGGATGTGAAACATAAACCGCAGATACTAAACTATCCGCAACATAAAATCCGTTTCAAGCACTATGGACATACTGCTGAGACCATGATTGAACGTGCAATCTTAATCTCAGATGAAACCAAAAAGGGACAGATGACTGTGTCAATTGCTAATTTTATGAAAATGGCCTATCTGACATGGAATAAAGATTCAGTATCGGACGAGCAGATTCTAGCAGACTTGAAGGAGCTTTCAAAAGGTGCGCTTTCTCTCCCGGAAGGAACGGTACTGACTAAGCTTGATTTTAAAACCCCTCCTCCAGGAAATAGGGTGAAGACGCAAGCCGGTGGCGCTTCCACAAATAACAATAAAGGCAGTAATCAGCAAAAGACAGGTAGCAACATGAAGAAACCTGGTGGCTTTGTGAAGCGGAATAACAATAATAACAATAACAATGGTGGTGGTGCAAAAAAGAGCTATCACAGTAATAACAACCATTCCAATAATCATAAAAGAGGATAATTTTCACTTTATGATATGTGGGAAAGAGCAATTGAGATGTATATCATATTCCAATTGCTCTTTTTAATTAATAACGAACTTTACGAAAAAAAATGAATGCATTTGAGATAAATGGAGGAAAACCATTAAAGGGAGAGATTGTTCCTCAGGGGGCTAAAAATGAAGCTTTACAGATTATATCTGCCGTATTGTTGACGGAAGAACCAATGACAATAACCAATGTCCCTGACATCAAGGATGTAAATAAGTTGATTGAACTGTTGCAGTCGCTAGGTGTTAAGGTGAATCGTGTGGATAAGGATACCTACGTATTTGAGGCAAAGGATATCGATATTGATTACTTTCTTTCGGAAGAATTTAAGGTGAAGGGAGGGGGGTTACGTGGCTCTATTATGATTGTAGGTCCATTGCTGGCCCGATTTGGTAAAGCGGCCATCCCCAAACCAGGTGGCGATAAAATAGGAAGAAGACGTCTGGATACTCATTTTCTTGGATTTGAGAAGTTGGGCGCTAAATTTGTGTATGATGCCGAAAACCATTTTTTCAATGTGGATGCTACTGAATTGACCGGTGCGTTTATTTTGTTGGATGAAGCCTCTGTGACAGGTACGGCGAATATCGTGATGGCTGCTGTGTTGGCAAAAGGAACTACCACTATTTACAATGCAGCTTGTGAGCCGTATCTTCAACAGCTATGTAAGATGTTGAATAGGATGGGGGCTAAGATTAGTGGGATTGGATCTAATCTATTGACAATCGAAGGGGTAGAAAGGCTTGGTGGAACCAGCCATAAGATGCTGCCAGATATGATAGAAATAGGTTCATTTATTGGACTGGCTGCGATGACGGGCTCGGAGATCACGATCAAAGATGTTTGTTACAAAGAGTTGGGAATCATACCTACTGTTTTTTCTCGACTTGGAATCAAATTGGAGTTGAGGGGAGATGATATATTTATTCCTGCTCAGGAGCATTATGAAATAGAGACCTTTATTGACGGGTCCATTTTGACGGTGTCCGATTCTCCTTGGCCAGGATTTACACCCGACCTATTGAGTATCGTATTGGTAACTGCAATCCAAGCAAAGGGAAATGTGCTTATCCATCAAAAAATGTTCGAGAGCCGTTTGTTTTTCGTTGACAAATTAATCGATATGGGCGCCCAGATTATTCTTTGTGACCCACATCGTGCTACTGTAATCGGTCTGGATAAAGCATTTAAATTAAGAGGCATCGAGATGACCTCACCGGATATACGCGCAGGAGTATCGCTACTTATAGCAGCGCTATCTGCACAAGGTAAATCTAGAATTTATAATATTGAGCAGATCGAACGAGGGTACCAAAATATCGAAGAAAGATTGAAGGCCCTAGGTGCCGATATTCGGAGAGTAGAAGCTAGTCCTGTAGGTCATTAGATTTGTCTGAAAAATGTCTTTTCTTATTTTGCTGACAAACTATATAGGATAAATCTATATCTTTGTGTAGAACTAATGTTTAAACATATAAATTAACAAATGTCATCATGAAAAAAATCGTTTTATTCGCGGCAATTGCTGCTCTAGTATTGGGTTCTTGTGCAGGTAATCCAGAAGGAAAGAAAGCTGATACTTCTGATTCTACAGCTATTGTTGAGACGCCTACCACAGGCGATGCCTATACAGTGGATGCTGCTCAATCGAAAGTAGTATGGACAGGTACAAAAGTGACAGGTGCGCACACTGGTACAGTAGCTGTCAAATCAGGTACCATTCATGTCGAGAATAATACATTGATTGGTGGGGATTTTGTTTTGGATATGAATACAATCAGCTCTACAGACTTAGAGGGTGAATATAAAGGTAAATTAGATGGACATTTAAAGTCAGCAGATTTCTTTGATGTAACGCAATTCCCTGAAGCAACATTCGCTATAGCAAAGGCTGAAGCAGGTGCTACACCTGCTGATTTAAAAATTACTGGAAATTTGACAATCAAAGGGGTGAATAAGAGCATTACTTTCGATGCAAAAGTGTTGGAGTCTACAGATACCACTATCAAGACCCATGCTGACTTTAACATTGTCAGAGGAGATTGGGGAGTGAACTATACAGGAAAAGAGGATGATTTGATTTCTAAAGAAATCAATTTTAAGATTGATATCGTAGCAACCAAGAAATAGTCGATGCTGATGTCTCATAAAAAGCCCAATGGATTTCCATCGGGCTTTTTTGGTTTTAGACGATTCTTCTAAAACTTATATGTAATCCCTGCGCCTAGGATTTGTTTAATCTGTAACGCGGGTCTTCCTGTACCAGGAGCGTCTCCCTCTCGTGGGATAAGGGTATTGTCATCATACAACAGTTGTACACCCGCATTCACAGTTATGAATTTGTTGACTTTCATAAATAAATTGGCAGTGTAATCTACATCAACATTTTGAGGGTCTTCTAGATAGTTGGAATAAAGCTTGAGGATATTTTCAAACGATATATTTTCCATAATGTCAGTTTTATAATATGCATCCAATGAAGCTCCAAATTCAAAACGTGAATTTTTTCCAGGGTCTAGACCATAATTTTCTGCCAGTTCATCTGCCGTTACAAAGACAAATCTTGTAGCCGCAGGAGAAATGTTAATCTTAAAATTATCCGATTCTTTATACGCAAAACCAGGTCCAAAACTTAAGTAAGCGGGGGCAAATGCCTTCGATAGTAATTGCTTATCATCATCTTCGTACTTATATCCGTTGGCAAATTGTGTATTAAAGTTTAGGAAGAACGTATATAGCCATTTTTCCTTTGCTTGATAGCCCAATAGACTGTTTATAGCAAACCTATCGTCATTCTTCCGCCAATCTGTTTCTTTTTGGAATGTCTGTCCGTAAGCTGCAAGTACTTTATTGTCCCAACTCCATTTTTCCTTTTTGTAGTTGAAATCGTAGTTAAAAATTAGGTTTCCAGCGAAGGAGTTTACTCCACCAGCTGCCCAATTGGAAAAAGAACTTTGATTAATTAAAAAGGTGTTTTCCCCTTTAATGGTCCACGTTTTGGTCGAATCCGCATTATTTCCCTGCGCGTATGAGGCTATGGAAAAAAGTCCCAATAGTAGGGATAATGCTAGTTTTAATTTCTTCATCTGTAGTAGTATTATTTTCGTTAAAACTAAATTTAAATCAAATATAAGAATTAATATGGCTTTTTATAATAAAAGGCTTTAACCTCCGTATCTTTGTATGTTTAATAACAGGATGATTATATGAAGATTACGCTGATTTGTATAGGAAAGACAGATGAAAAATACTTGAATGAAGGACTGGAAAAATATATGGGAAGATTGAAATATTACATTTCATTCAATCTGATTATTATTCCTGATATCAAAAATAGTAAAAGTCTCAGTGAAGCGCAACAAAAGGATAAGGAAGCACTATTGATTATGAAGTACATCCAGCCACAGGATACTGTCGTGTTGTTGGATGAGTTCGGAAAAGAATTCCGTTCTATAGATTTTTCGAAATATTTAGAGAAAAATATGGTGAATAGTGTTCAACATTTGGTGTTTGTAGTAGGAGGACCATATGGGTTTGATCAACGGATATATGAACGGGGCAATCAAAAAATTTCGCTCTCTAAGATGACTTTTTCACATCAAATGATTCGTTTGTTTTTTGTAGAGCAATTGTATAGAGCACTTTCCATCTTGAAAGGTGAGCCATATCATCATGAATAGTCGACAAATTTATGTAAATTGTATTTGATTTGCATCATTATTATAAACCCAATGAATTGCTTTTAAGAATTGAACTGGAAGGAATTTAGAAAGGTTACGCACGAAATATAAATACTTAATACAGAAAGAAAAGGAGGATATTATGAGAATGCAAAAGAGAGACTATCATTTCAAGAGTGATGCTGCATATAATGAAGGCCGTAGAACAAAGATTACAATAGTCATAGGGATAATCATCGTACTTGCGCTTTATTTTATTTTTAAATAGGCGGAGGGATTTAAAAGATAAGGCGATACGGGGAGTATCGCCTTAAAATCACACTAACTATTAAAAAACCTATAGGACTAGGAATTTTCAATTTCAAAAATAGTGAAATTTATCCGAAATCAAATTATAATTCAAAAAAGTGCCTACTGGTTTATATAAAATGTGTTGTTCTAATTTTTTTGTCTTTTTAAAACCTTGTTTATCAGCGGGTTGTGGTGCTTTGTGGTGTTAATAAATAATAAAAATGTTACACAACTACGCGTTTAAACTGTTATTTGTTTTATAAATTCTTGCCATGCAACTTGGTCTGTTTTGAAAGTCAGCTCATTGGCTTGTAATTTATCAACATTGACTAATCTGAACGATTGTAGTTTTTGATCTTGGTCATCGATTACGCTATCTTCAAAGTCAAATACTTGTTGTTTGATAATTACATTGAGAGGAGAAATCGCCCTTACTAAATAATAGATGCTAATGATTTGGCTGTCGTTGAAACTGGATTTTTCCCAAAAATCTGTTGTGTAAATATGTTTGACAACCTCCACATGCAAATCGCATTCTTCAAGGTATTCCCTTTTTAATGCATCGATAAGGCCTTCGCCATATTCCAATCCGCCTCCCGGAAATTTAGTGAACGATACTCGCTCTGTTTTTTCATCACTTATGAGTACCTGGCCATCTTCGTTGATCAGGATACCATATACACGTACGTTAAATGGATACATTTAATTAATTTATTTCAGATGCATTATAAGGGTTGAAATCCATTTTCTAGGCTTAGTTCGTCAAGACCTATAAAAGAATAGTGTCGGGGCAAGAACCAACCAATAGTGGTCATAATCGCTTCAAATTCTTTTTCTGTAGAGAATTGCATAGGAATAATATTGAAGACAAGATCCTGTCTAACCAGTTCTTCATCTTTGTAATTGCGCGCAATAAGTGCAATTTTTGGGTTTTTGATACCGCTGTATACCAAGAATTCTCGTATTGCATTTCTCAGTCGGCTTGGAAGAATGGTTTCAGCCGGTTGCCCAATAAGAATGTCTTCATCTTTAGTGATAACGGTCTTTTCATTTTTGGAAGAAAAGGTACTGTGGTCGGTATAAAATTCTCCATTCAATTTTAAGTTTACCATATCTCCATGTGAAAAGATCCAATCAGACTGGTCTTGCCCAGCATTAATGGCTACACCAAAGCCTTGATTCAGTATATTGTCCAACTCTGCTTGGATTACGAATGCTTTGAAGCTCTCTCCCGAGGCAATTGTTCGAAGATTAAAGTAAGGAAAGCCGTCCGAGCCCATCAATACTTCCGGCTCCGCTAATGTCAAATTTGCTTGGTCGATGTTGTTTACAAAATTGTCAACCCAGTTGTGGTCACGCTCCGTAAGGGAGGTCTGCATCAACGAATTTATAATAACCGTCTTTTCCAGGTCACCGAGTTTGTTACCTTTTGATTGGGGGTGGGAGTTATCGAATAAATGAACTGTACTCATCGTTAGTAAACTGTATGTTGTAATTTGTTTAAAATCTAAAAGTAAGGAATATTGTGCTATTCCATGACGATACTCCGGTGTATTGTCTATATTATTTCCTCTTTTTATTTGAGGATGTTTTCTTTTTGTTTGTTAATTGATTGGCTGATAGCATTTTTTGCCATGAAAGAACATAAGGGTGTTGCTCCATAATTGGGATAGTTTTTTGGAGGTTGATTTGGAGGTTGATGAGGGCTGAATTGTCTTCTGCATCACAAAAGGTGTAGGCGTATCCTTCGATATTAGATCTCCCCACTCGACCTATACGGTGGGTATATTGCTCGGCACTGTCTGGGAGCTCGTAATTGATAACATAATTAAGGTGATCTAGATGCAGTCCTCTAGATGCAATGTCCGTTGCCACTAGAAATCTGAATTTATCCGCCTTGAAGTCATTCACGATACTATTTCTAACAGATTGTGATTTGTCTCCATAAAGCCCCTGAGCGCTGTATCCATTGTTGGTTAGATCTTTAACAATGCGGTCTACTCCATGTATAGTCCTCGTAAAGATAAGTGCACTTTGGATATTGTATTCATCAATCAGGTATCGGATTAGCTCTTTTTTGTCATTCTTGTCTACGAAGAGGAGGTACTGGTTCGTTTGACCTTGGTAATGACCTTTGTGTGTTACCTGTATCTGAATCGGATCTTGTAAGATTTTGGAACACTCTTTTTCTAGCTCCTTTGGAAATGTTGCAGAGAATAGTAAGGTTTGCCTCGGTTTAGGTAGAAAACCTAGAATTTGAAACACGGTTGCCAAAAATCCAAGTTGGAGCATTTCATCGGCTTCGTCGATGATTAGAGTATCAAACCGTTCCAAATCCAGCTTCTGTTGGTTAATCAAGTCAAATAATCTTCCTGGTGTGGCGATAATAATCGGAGGCTCTTGTTCTATTGCCTGAATTTGCATTTCGTAAGATTGCCCACCGATGATGGTCGCTAATTGAATATCATACCCCTGCGGTACAAGCTTGATTATGCGTTGATGTGTCTGCAGGGCCAATTCGCGAGTCGGAGACAGGATGATCACTCCACTCTTGCGGTCGACGCTGGACAAAAGTTTGTTGATAATAGGTATGCTGTACGCCTCGGTCTTGCCACTGCCTGTGGGCGATATCGCTACAACATCTTTTCCGTTCAGGATAAGAGGGATTACGAGCTGTTGAACTTCAGTAGGATTACTTATTTTGAGTGTATCTAGTCTCTCTATTATTTTTTTTGAGATATTTAATTCTTTAAAACTCAATTTTTTTGTATTTTGAAGTGAAACGAACAAAGATACCTAAAACAATCCTAACCTTAGATATATAGCACTATTGGTTTGTTAATATTTGGTGTTGGGGAGCTTTTGCCATATAAATTAGCTTCACAATAGGCGAATTAAAGAATTTATTTTTAGTATTTTTGTTGAAACTGAAAAATAAGAAATGTCAGGAACCATTATACAACATTCTAACGCACTGGAACCGTCTAAACTAAGTTTTGAGGATTTCAGGAAAATTGTTATTTCAGATTACCGGTTGGCTGTAGAGAGTAGACAAGTGAGCTTGCTAGGAAGAAAGGAAGTGCTAACAGGTAAGGCCAAGTTCGGTATCTTTGGCGATGGTAAGGAATTGGCTCAGCTTGCTATGGCAAAGGTATTCCGTGATGGAGATTGGAGATCTGGATATTACAGGGATCAGACATTTGCGTTCGCTTCGGGGATTGTTTCTATATACCAATTTTTCTCTCAACTGTACGCTCATCCCGACATCGAATCTGATCCTTCTTCGGGTGGACGCCAGATGAATTGTCATTTTGCAACGAGATTGATTGACGCTGAGGGCAATTGGTTCGATCAGACTTCTCGGAAGAATTCGGCTTCCGATATTTCGACAACGGGAGGACAGATGTCCAGAATCATGGGACTTGGACTTGCTTCTAAGTTATATCGACATAATACTAAATTGACCAACTTCTCAAAGTTTTCAGATTTTGGGAATGAGGTTGTATTTTGTTCTATTGGCAATGCCGCGACATCCGAAGGGGTATTTCTGGAGACAGTTAACGCCGCAGGAGTCAATCAGATACCCGTGATTATCTCTATATGGGATGACGGCTATGGTATCTCGGTACCAAACGAATTGCAAACAACAAAAGGCGATATTTCTGAAGCGCTAAAAGGGTTTCAAAGAAAAGGAGATAGCAATGGATACGAGATTTTTAAAGTTCGCGGCTGGGATTATGCTGGTTTGATTGAAACGTATGAAAAAGCAATGACCTTTGCGCGGGAGGAGCATGTTCCTTGCTTGGTGCACGTCACTGAACTTACACAGCCTCAAGGACATTCTTCTAGTGGTTCGCATGAAAGGTATAAATCTACTGAACGATTGGAGTGGGAGCGGGCTTATGACTGTAACCTTAAAATGAGAACCTGGATATTGGAATCCGATATAGCGACGGAAGAGGAGTTGAGGAAAATTGAACAGGAGGCTAAGGAATACGTAAGGCAAGAACAGCGAAGAGCTTGGACAGACTATCATAAAACCATCAATGAAGATCTCGAACAGGCGATATGGCTTTTGGAGACAATCGATTCGGAGATAGTTGAAATGCCCCTAAAGACATTGAAATCTTTGCCCGAGCCTTCTTTTAAAGAGGTTTACGTGAATGTTAGACGTGCAATTAGGGATTTGCGGAAACACAATGTCGAGGGTAAAGATGATTTGTTAGCCTGGTATGCACAACGGAAGAAAGTTAATGAAGATCGATTCAATGACTATCTTTTTACGAGTACACCTCAGTCACCACTCGAAGTGACAGCCGTAGCTCCTCTGTATAGCGATGAGACACCTGTAGTTGATGGTCGTGAAATCTTGAACGCTTGCTTTGATGCCAATTTTCAACGTGATGAAAGATTGCTGGCCTTTGGCGAAGATGTCGGTAAAATTGGAGACGTGAACCAAGGATTTGCAGGGTTACAGCAAAAATTTGGGGAATTTCGGATTTTTGACACGGGTATAAGGGAGTCCGCCATCATTGGTAAAGGAATTGGACTCTCTATGAGAGGATTACGGCCAATTGCTGAAATCCAGTATCTAGACTATTTAATTTATGCACTCCCCGTATTGAGCGATGATTTGGCAAGTTTGAGTTATCGAACTAAAGCGGGACAAAAGGCTCCGTTGATTATTAGAACCAGGGGTCACCGCTTAGAAGGTATTTGGCATTCGGGGTCTCCAATGACGGTCTTATTGGGAGCCTTGAGAGGATTGCATATTTGTGTTCCTCGAAATATGACACAAGCTGCTGGTATGTACAATACTCTTTTAAGAGGCGATGAACCTGCTCTTGTTGTCGAGTGCCTCAATGGCTATCGTTTAAAAGAGAAGCTACCTACTAATATTGGTGACTTTACTGTCCCATTGGGAATTGCCGAAGTCATAAAAGAAGGGGGCGACATTACTGTCGTATCATATGGTTCGACACTGCGTGTGGTACAGGAGGCTGCTGTAGAATTAGAAAAATTGGGCATTAACATGGAAATCGTAGATGTACAGTGTTTGCAGCCATTCGATTTGACCCACGTCTGTAAAAAATCTTTAGAAAAAACCAATAAGCTACTAGTTGTAGATGAAGATGTTCCAGGAGGAGCTAGTTCTTTTATTTTGCAGCAGATAATTGAAGATCAGAATGGATATTACCAACTGGATAGCCAGCCTCGTACACTGAGTGCTAAAGCACACCGGCCCCCTTATGGGTCGGATGGAGACTATTTTACAAAACCATCTGCGGATGATGTCATTGAATTGGTATATGCAATGATGAATGATAGTGATCCAGATTATTATCCTGCTTTATTTTAAATATAAAGCAGGATAAGTCTATTTACTATTGAAAGATACTCGCTGCTCCAATGATAGCAGCTTTTTCGTCCAGGTTGCTTGTACCTATGGTATAGGGTTCGAATCCCTTAGGATTATAGGAAATAATAATATCCAATGCTTTGGCTATATTGCCCCCAATGATAAATTGCCTACATTTATATTTTTCGGAAAAGAAGCCCAGAAAATCTAAAAGCTGCTCGCTGTATTCGGTCATTAATGTGTTGAATGCGGCTTCTTCTCCGTGATTTTGAAGAATTTCCTTAAGTCCGTCTACATTATTTCCTGTTAATTCTTCGAATCTTCTCGTAAACCAACGTGTGACCATGTACTCCTCAAAAATAGAACTACGATAGGGGGTATTCCACAAATCAGCATCAAAGGCTTTCTCCCCCTTTCTCCAGACGGCACTTCCTAGCCCCGTACCTAGTGTAATACCTAGGATAATATCATTATTATCCAGTTTGGAAGCAAATACCTCCCCCTGTAAAAATGCAGCAGCATCATTGATGTAGCGGATTTCCAAAGGTTGGTCTTTCAATGTCTCTTGAAGACCTACGGTAGTGTCCAATTGATACAGGCTATCGTATTTATCTTGATTGTGCATCAATGATATACCGTTATCATAGTCAAATGGGCCGGGCATTGCTATGCCTAATTGTGAAATCTCATGTGGAGATTTATGAATTGTTTCTTTTAAATTGGATGCCCAAGATTGAAAAATCGATTTAGCATCTGAAGATGAGTCAACACGATTTCGTGTGACACAATCCGCTACTATTGACCAGTCCTCCGTATTAACGATGGCTGATGTAATATGAGATCCACCGATGTCAGTGGCAAGGATATACTGATTAACTCGTGACATGCTGATAACTTTTTTGTCTTAATAAATGATCTGCTATTACAATTGCTGTCATAGCTTCAACAATGACTATTGCTCTGGGGACTACACATGGGTCATGTCGACCTTTTCCAGATATAGATACGGGTTCCCCTTCGGTGTTTACGGTGTCTTGATCTCTCATTATCGTAGCCACTGGTTTGAATGCTGTACGAAACATGATATCCATTCCATTGGAGATTCCTCCCTGGATTCCCCCTGAGAAATTAGTTATTGTATGGACATTGTTGAGGTTATTCCCGTCATTGACAAAGATATCGTTGTGTTCTGATCCTGTCATCTCTGATCCAGCGAAGCCAGAACCGTATTCAAAACCGTGGACGGCATTGATACTCATCATTGCCTTGGCTAAATCTGCATGTAGTTTGTCGAAAACCGGTTCACCTAGTCCAGCAGGCACATTTCTTACGATGGTTGAAATCTTTCCTCCGACAGTATCACCTGCCTTGCGGATGCCGTCAATGAAAGTAATCATCTCATTCGCAGTTGCAGGGTCTGCACATCTGACAATATTCTCTTCCCTTAGTTTCAAAAGTGAGGACAAATCCGAAGCATCTACATTTGGGGCATCGATTTTGCCGACAGCACTTACATGTGCGAAAATCTCAATGCCATATTGTTTTAGGAATAATTTGGCAACAGCTCCAGCTGCTACTCTTGCAGCGGTTTCCCTTGCTGATGATCTGCCGCCTCCACGGTAGTCGCGATGTCCATACTTAACGTGATAGGTATAGTCGGCATGAGAAGGCCTGAATTTATCCTGGATGTGTGAGTAGTCTTTGGACCTTTGATCTTCATTAGGAATGATTAGGGCAATAGGTGTTCCCGTAGATTTACCCTCAAATACCCCCGAAAGAATCTTTGCAGTATCGCTTTCCTTGCGTTGAGTCGTTATTTTGGATTGTCCTGGTTTTCTTTTATCCAACTCTGATTGGATGAAGTTTTCGTCAATATTGACATTCGAAGGGCAACCATCTATGATTACGCCAATTGCCTCTCCATGGGACTCTCCGAAAGTCGTAATGCTGAATACCTCTCCAAATGAATTTCCTGCCATAAAATAGTATATAATAAAGCGTAAATATAAGAATAAGACCATAATATTATAGTCTTATTCTTATTTTCTATGCTGTAATGGTGAAGCCTTGATTTTTTAAATGATCCCAGAATTCAGGGTATGATTTTTCAACTACTTGCGGCTCTTCTATCTCAACGTGTTCAAAGATTAAAGCCAAAGGTGCAAATGCCATCGCCATGCGATGATCCTCATATGTTTTGATCGA
Source organism: Sphingobacteriaceae bacterium DW12 (assembly GCA_000783305.1). Classification (GTDB taxonomy): domain Bacteria; phylum Bacteroidota; class Bacteroidia; order Sphingobacteriales; family Sphingobacteriaceae; genus Sphingobacterium. The sequence continues at coordinate 366,588 of JROE01000005.1, forward strand.
GATATGGTCCGGTACAAATACATTGTCTGTCTGAAGATGATAATATCCATTTTCTTCGATCAGTTGGGCACCGAATTTTCCGATTTCATTCTGAAGTGCGGCGATACGGTCCGTTTCTTTTATTTTAAGTGTTTCGAGTCCTGTAAAAGAGATATTCTTTTTGAGGATAGCGGCACACACTATCACGGTTTGCGCCAGATCGGGACATTCTTTAAAGTCAAATAGTTCTTTTTCAGAATGTAAAGTCGATTTCTGAAGGTGCAACCCATCTTCTTTAAATGAAGAGATTACGCCAAAATGCTCCATGATATCTACAATGGCACTATCTCCTTGTAGGCTGTTCTGCTTAAGTCCGGGTAGTACGATATGCGACTTTTGAGATAATGCTACAATGGAATACCAATAGGAAGCTGCGCTCCAGTCTGGCTCGACATATAATGTCGAATTTTTGGCTTGTTGAGTCTCGATTTTGATAGCGGATGCTGTCCAGGTATGTGCAATTCCGACTTCTTTGAGCATATCTAGTGTCATAGTGACATATGGTCTAGAAGTAAGCTCACCTTCGATATTCAAGGTTAGTCCTTGCTTAAGAGACGATGCTATAAGTAGGAGAGAGGATATGTATTGGCTACTGATATTCCCTTTAATGGTAACCTCAGGTTTGCTTTGGAACATTCCCCCTTCAATCTTCAACGGTGGATACCCCACCTTTTGCTCGTAGTGTATATCTGCGCCAATATGTTTTAGTGCGTCCACCAGTATGCCAATCGGACGTTGTTGCATACGCGCAGTTCCAGTCAATATAAAGTTGCCTTTTACCAAATTGAGATAGGATGTTAAGAACCGCATGGCTGTTCCTGCTGGCCCGATGTCTATCGTATTAAATCCAGGTTGAGGTGATGCTGCTAGCGTGAGCGCTCGTTGCATGATTACCGTATCATCTGCATTTGATAGGTTTTGAATGGATACTGCTCCGTTGCTTAGTGCTTGTATGATGAGGGCACGGTTGCTCTCGGATTTTGATCCTGTGAGCTGTACCGTACCATCCGTTTTTTTGCTTTTATGGCTAATTATGATGCTTGAATGCTCCATTATGCCTCCGCAATAGGTTTAGTGTTCATAACTTCGTTTTGTCTACGAATAGATTCATTGTGCAACAATTCCAAAAATTTTACTGTGAAATCATTATCCAAATTAAGCGCATTGGCAAGTTTTGCACGTTTTTGTACAATCTCATCCCAACGGGATACTTGTAAAATCGTTACATTATTGTCTCTTTTGTATTCGCCTATTTTTTCTGCAATTTTCATTCGTTCTCCAATCTGTTGGATGATTTTGTCATCTAGTTTGTCGATTTCAGAACGAAGCTCTGCAAGCTTGTCTTCAAAGGCTGGGTTGTCCGACGCCGGGTGACGAAGAGATAAATGGTCTACCAATTCTGCTAGAGCAGCTGGAGTCAATTGTTGTTTGGCATCTGTCCAAGCAACAGAAGGGTCTATATGAGATTCAACAATTAGTCCTTGCATATCCATGTCCATTGCTTTTTGAGCAATGTAAGGTATTAACTCACGATTACCACAGATGTGACTAGGATCGTTGATGACCGGTAGGTCTGGAATCAATGTTTTCAACTGAATGGCAAGATCCCACATTGGTTCATTGCGGAATGCAGTTTTTTCATAGGATGAGAAACCTCTATGGATAGCTGCTAATTTCTTGATACCAGCTCTGTTAATCCGTTCAAGTGCACCCACCCACAGTGAAAGATCTGGGTTGACTGGGTTTTTGATTAATACTGGGATATCCACTCCTTGAAGAGCATCAGCAATTTCCTGAACGGTGAATGGGTTGGCCGTTGAACGGGCTCCAATCCATAGGATATCAACTCCAGCAGCCAGCGCCTCTTCAACATGTTTGGCTGTAGCTACTTCAGTGGCTGTCAATAATCCAGTCTCTTCTTTGGCTCTTTTTAACCATTCTAGGCCAATGCTGCCAATACCTTCAAATTCTCCTGGACGGGTACGAGGCTTCCATATACCTGCTCGAAGTACATTGACTTTGCCAGTATTTGCCAATAAGTGAGCTGTGGATACCAATTGTTCTTCAGTCTCGGCGCTACATGGTCCTCCGATGATAAGTGGTTTATCTCCAGTGTCTAACCATGATTTTAACGGAAGGATGTCTAACGTGTGTTTCATTTTATTGCGTATTTTATATTTTCTAATTTGTTGATTATTTACAATTTTTCGTTTTTGATGTATTCACCCATAATGCTGAAATTAACGGTGTGTTTCAGTACTTTTCGGATGGCCGCATCATATTCGCTTTGTTTCTTCCATTCGACATCGACATAAAAATCGTATTCATTACGGCGACCTACGACGGGCATGGATTGAATTTTAGTGAGGTTGACGTTCTGTTCGGCAAAACACTGTAACACATTTGCAAGTGCTCCAACAGCATTGCCCGTTTGGAAAGATAGTGAGGCCTTATTTGCATTTTTTTGTTCAATAACTTCATCAGCTAAGACTAGAAAGCGCGTCGCATTTTTCTTGTTTGTCTCGATTCTTCGTTCGATGATTTCCAATCCGTAAAGCTTTGCCGCCAGTTGTCCCGCAATAGCAGCTGTTGTCGTTAGTTTCTCTTCAGCAATCTTTTTGGCCGCCGCAGCTGTGTCCGTAAATTCCTTTACCAAAAATTCAGGATGATCTTCTAAGAAGGCGTCGCATTGACGGATGGCAATGGGATGCGACTCGACAATCTTGATGTCTGTCATCTTCACTCCTGGCAACGCTAACAAGTGTTGTTGGATGTGGAGGTACACCTCTCCAACAATATGGAATCGATAATCTCTCAATAGATTGTAATTCTGAAGTATACTGCCTGCTATGGAGTTTTCGATAGCCATTACAACGTAATCTGCTTTGTTGTGTTTAAGCATTTCACAAGTTCTCTTGAATGAATCACATTCAAGGATTTCTATTTCATTCCCGAAGTACTTGAACGCGGCCTCTTCGTGAAAAGATGCTTTAGCTCCTTGTATTGCAATTTTTAAGCTCATTGTCCTTTTTAAAGTAACTTAACTAACAAAAAAAGGTCCCGAATATTTCCGGGACCCTGTATATCATGTATAACTTTACTATATACTAGTCCCTGCTCTTATCGTTAAAATAAAAGAAACCAAAATATAGATATGCGTTATTATTTTTCATTGTGTGTCTCGTGTTTGACGATTCAAATGTACAACAAAAAAATATAAAACCAAATATAAATTAAAATAATATGAATTTTTAACTCGTTTTTCTTTGATTTTATAGGTGTTTATTTGTTTAAATTTTAGTAGATTTTTACGTTATAAACGTTCTTTTATCTAATTTATTTGTAGGCTTTGTAATTATTAATATTCTTATAATCAGCTTATTGTTTGTTTTGTTGAGTTGTTTTTTTTGATGTATTTTTTTGTCAATTTTTATATGAATTATTGTGTGTTTTTTTGATGTTTTATATGTATAAAAATTGTGCATTTTTCATTGTAAAAAAACAAGTTGATTTTGAAATTATATAAATATTAAAGGTTTCGCTATTTTTGCAACTTCTAATTTTTTGATTCTATGAAGTTACTTTTGAGGGGTATCCCTCTGTTTTTTTTGTTGTTTACCTCTTTTTCCCTTTCTCCCAAACCATTCAAAATCCAGGAAAACAAAAGCTATTCGGTCAAACGAGTGATCGATGGTGATACTTTTGTAATTGATGACCAATCCGCAAAGGGAGTGAAGGTTCGTTTTATTGGGATAGATGCTCCAGAATCTAGGAACACAGGGCGTAAAAAAATAGGTTATTTTGGTAAAGAGGCAAAAAAATATTTGACCACTCGCTTAGATGGTAAGCAAGTAAGCCTTACATTTGATACAGCAAAGCAAGATCGCTACGGGCGGATTTTGGCTTATGTATATCTAGATGGCATGTTTTTAAATGCCGAGCTCGTAGAACGAGGATATGCCGTGAGCGCGACCTTTCCTCCGAATGTAAAGTATGCCAATTATTTTGTTGAATTGGAACGGAAAGCTAGAAGAAATGGTGTCGGTCTTTGGAAATAAATAGTTATGATTTTTGTTTTTTTGAGTGTCCTCTGTAGTGTTACTGTAGCCGTGCTTATTAAATGGGCGAAGAATTGCGGTGTCAATCATTTGCAGCTTGTGCTTTGGAATTATCCAATAGCTTTGATTTTGACCTGGTGTTTTCTAAATCCATTGTCGGTTTCTCTAGATTTTTCCTCTTTGCCTTGGATTCTTTATTTTCCTTTGGGAATTCTCTTGCCCTCCTTATTCCTGATTATAGCATTATCTATACAATACGGGGGTGTTGTCAAAACTGAGGTAGCACAGCGTCTTTCACTTTTTATTCCTTTGATGGCTGCTTTTTTCATTTTTGGAGAGTCTTTGGCTGTAGGCAAGTTAATCGGAATAGGAATAGGGATGATTGCGATTATATGTTCGATTGGTTGGCAAAAGAAGGGAAAAGGTGAAAATCATTCTTTACAGACGATTGTTTACCCTGCTATTGTCTTTCTGGGTATGGGTATTATTGATGTATTTTTCAAGAAAGTATCTCAACATAAAGAAGTTCCTTACACCTCCTCAATGTTTGTTGTTTTTGCTTTGGCATTGTTCGTGGCAATTCTGTGCCTATGCTATTTATTATTTGTAAAGAAGCAAAAGTTTGATTTTAAATCTATTTACTGGGGTGCTGTATTGGGAATTTTCAACTTTGGTAATATCATGTTTTACATGCGAGCACACCGTGCTTTACCAGATAATCCATCTATTGTTTTTACGGCTATGAATATTGGGGTTATTGTTGTTGGTGCTATTGCTGGTGTAGGGTTGTTCAAGGAAAAGCTATCCAATCTTAATCGGGTAGGATTGGCTTTGGCTATTGTTTCAGTATTATTAATTACTTATTTGTGAGTTTATTCGAAGACACATATCGTACTATCGAAAAAGGTAGTGAAGGTGTATTTAGGGATAAAGGAAGTAAATTCATTGCCTATGTATTCCCTTTTGTCTCTGAAGATGCGTTGAAGGATATCATCCAAGAGTTGAAGGACCGACATCCTAAGGCTAGACATCATTGTTGGGCTTATCGTTTGACGCCCGATCGAAGTGTGTTTCGTATCAATGACGATGGTGAACCCTCTGGTACGGCAGGTCGACCTATTTTAAATGTTTTGTTGTCTCTTGATGTGACGAATATTATTGTTGTCGTAGTGAGGTACTTTGGTGGAACTCTGTTGGGTGTGCCGGGGTTGATTAACGCCTATAAATCGGCAACACAGGAGGCGTTGAAGGAAGCCTTGATTGTAGAGAAAACAGTAAACGACGTTTACACAATAGAATTTGATTACCTTCAAATGAATGATATAATGCGCATTGTAAAGGATGAAAATCTGAAAGTGTTAAATCAAAAATTTGATAATAAATGTTTTATGGATGTTGAAGTGCGTAAGATGCAGGTAAATACCGTTGTCCAGAAAATTGGGAACATTGACGGTGTGAAGTTGATGTATGTAAAGACACTATGATAAATGAGTCCGAATATGTTTTAAATACAAATAACTCCCTGTAAAGTAGTGGATATGCAGAATATTGCTTATGTACTACGACGGGTTCTAGTATATGAAGCTTTGATTCTTTTCCTACGCTGCGCCCCAAACATTGTTGTCAGAGGGCTAGGCCACTCCTTTGCGGTTGGCATCGAATTTTAACATGATGAATAGGAGTATGGTGAAACTCCATAACGAAGATCCTCCATAACTGATGAATGGCAAAGGAATACCGATGACAGGAACAATGCCTATTGTCATTCCGATGTTTATAAATACATGGAAAAATAGGATAGACGCTACCCCATAGGCGTATATACGCGCAAATGCAGATCGCTGCCGTTCGGCAATATTTACGATTCTAAGAAGCAGGATAATATAAATGGCAATTACAAAGGTACTTCCTACAAATCCCCATTCCTCTCCAACCGTACAGAAGATGAAATCTGTACTTTGCTCAGGGACAAAATTGTATTTGGTCTGCGTGCCTTGTAGGTATCCCTTTCCTAATAGCTGGCCTGAGCCGATGGCTATCATAGACTGGTTAAGGTTGTAACCTTGCCCTCGAGGATCATCCATTTTCCCGAGTATAATGTCGATTCGATTACGTTGATGCGACTGGAGGATATGTTCGTAAGCGAAATCCACACATAGGATATAAGCCGCAGAAACGGCAAAAAGAATAGAAATATTGATTAGATATTTCCTTCTTTTTCGTAAACTAAAGGCAAAGAACCCACAAATAAGAGCCAATATGCCAATTAGTATCCATTGATTCACCAAAAGAGCCAGTACGAAAAGGAGGATACACATCCCTATGAAGAGAAGGAAGCCCGTATTAACATATCCCTCACGATAGAAGACAAAAATCAAGGAAAAGAATGCTAAAGCTGAACCCGTGTCTGGCTGTAGCATGACTAAGAGTACCGGAAATAGGACGATACCTGCGCCAATCGCTAAGGTTTTCATGGTTGGGGCCTTGTTGCTCTGACTGCTCAAGTAGTAAGCAAGCAATAAGCAGGTGGCCAACTTGCCAAATTCGGAAGGTTGAAGTCGAAAGCTACCAATGGGTATCCACGCTTGATTACCGCCTACGTTTCGACCGATGACCAGTACGGCTACTAGTAGGAGGACCACAGCAATATATATAATTGGTGCCGAAGAGCTGAAAAACTTGGCATCGATGATGAGTATACTAATGCCGATTATAATGGCTGAAAAGATATAAATCGATTGCTTTCCGTAGTTGGTTTGCAGATTAAATAATCCAGGATGTTCGGGGTCAAATACAGCTGCATGGATATTGAACCATCCAATAAGGCAGAGGGTTAACCAAAGCAAAATAGTTAACCAATCAATTCGTCCAAAGAACGATTTCTGTTTAACACTATTCATATCTTTTCTTTACTTGGCTATGGTGTACTAATAAAGATTTTTTATCCTCTTGATGCGTTGGTGTCTGTGTTGACCTACGGTTTGCCACTTTATTTGTCGTTGAATCCTTCTTGATGTCTATTTTTTTCTGTTTTGGTTTTTCAACCTTGGGCATCAGATTAGAATTATATATCCTATCCTGAATATGCTTGGGCATGGTGACGGTGTCTTTAATATATTTCTCGACCATCATACTGGCAATTGGTCCGGCCCATACACCTCCATAGCCGGCATTTTCAACAAATACTGCAATTGCTATCTTTGGATTGTCACGCGGAGCGAACGCGAAGAACACAGCATGGTTTTCGCCATGCGGATTTTGTGCAGTCCCTGTCTTACCACACATTTCTATACCTGCTATTCGATTGGCGTATGCCGTACCTCCTGGTACATTGACCGCTTGACTGAGCCCTTCAATTACAGGGGTATAGTATCTTGCATCTACACCCGCCGATATTTTTTCAGTAAACTCTTCCTTAATTATTTTTTTCTCACCGATGCCTTTGATAAGATGGGGACGATAGTAAAATCCTCGATTGGCAACGATAGCCATAATATTGGCCATTTGTAGGGGAGTGATTCCCATCTCGCCTTGACCAATGGATAGCGATATGTTAAATGAAGACCGCCATTTGTCATTCCCATACCCTTTGGTATAATAGTCTGAGGTGGGGAGTAGCCCTGGTTTTTCACCTGGTAAATCTATTCCTAACCGATGCCCAATTCCAAACTTCATCGTCGCCTCCCGCCATAGATCGTATGCTTTTGGGCCAGACAGCCCCCTTGAATCAATCATCTTGGCATACGCATAGCCGTAGTAGGTATTACAAGAGCGTTGGATAGACCTGGTCAATGCAATAGGACCATCTACGTGTGTACAGCGCATGAAACCTCTTCCGCCACCATAGCTGTAGCCGCCAGGGCAGTTGAAAATAGTGTGTTCGTCTAACACACCAGCCTGTTGCGCAGTAAGAGCGGAAACTACTTTGAATACCGATCCTGGAGGATAAGATGCCTGGATTGGTCTGTTGAACATGGGCTTGTTAGGATCGTTCAATAATTTCATGTAATTATTGCCACGCTGTCGTCCTACCATTAGATTGGGGTCATAGCTGGGACTGCTGACATACGCCAATACTTCTCCCGTACTTGGTTCTATCGCAACGATAGATCCCAGCTTATTTTTCATCAATTGCTCACCTAAAATTTGGAGTTCTTTATCCAATGAAGAAATTAGACCATCACCCGCTACCGCCAATGTGTCGTATTTTCCCTCCATGAATATTCCTTTGGGTCTGTTTAGGGCATCTACCATGAGATTTCGGACACCTCGATTTCCTCTTAACAAATCTTCATATGCCCGTTCGATTCCAGTTGCCCCTATATAGTCGCCAGGACTGTAAAAACCATCTGATTTTTCGATGTCCCGATCGGTGACCTCTTGGATATATCCTAGAAATTGGGCCGCCAAACTATCGGGATAGTTACGTACAGTTCTATTTTGAACGTAGAACCCCCTAAATTTATAAAGATGCTCTTGCAGTCGAGCATAGGTCGTTGCCGAAAGTTGTTTTTCAAATTGGGATGCCCGGTAAGGCGAGTGAGCTCTTGCTTTGGCCATTCTACTTTCGAAGCCTTTTTTATCAATATCAATCAATTCGCAAAGGAGAGCCGTATCGATATCTTTGGCTTCCCTAGGTGTGACCAATAAGTCATATACCGGTTCATTCTGAACCAAGACCTGACCATTACGGTCTAAGATAACACCGCGCGCAGGATATACAATGACTTTTCTTAAGACATTATTGTTAGCAGATAGAAGGTAAGTGTCGTCAACGAGTTGAAGATAAAATAGCCTGGCAATCAGTACGAGCGCGATGGCAATAAATATCCCCTGAATGACGTATTTACGAGCAAAAAAACTGTTCATAAATCCGAGGTTTCCTTAATTATTATTAGAAAAACGTATAGAATAGACTATGTATTATAGCGAGTTTTCTTTTTAAAGAATAAAATCCCTGATAATAAGATGATAATCAATGTAAAGATACAACTTAATCCGATACTTAGCAGTGTATATTGAAATTGATAAAATGAAAATACTTCTAAGATGTATAAGGTCGTATGGTGGACTAAAGTTCCAAAGAAAACATAGGAAAGGAACCATTTAAAACCCATTTCCCCAAGATTTGGGGTAAGGTAGGAATCTTTCATATCTACCTCCAACGTAATGTTGTGAAAGAAGGTCCTGTACCATGCCAATGCTACACAAGCTGCAGCATGTACGCCCAATGAATCGTAGAATAGATCGACACAAAAGCCGGTTAAAAATGCTAATGTGTACAACAGGAGGTTGGGTATGCCTATTGGAAGTAAAAAAATGACTAATATATATGGGAATGGGCTCGCCAGATTGTAATAGCCGATATTCTTAAACAGGAAAGCCTGTAATAGTATCAGCACGACAAATCGTACAAAATTGAATATAATCGTTCTACCCATTATCCGTATTAGTTTCTTCTAATTGTTTTTTCTCTTCCGCAAGTTTGTCTTTCAGTATGTAAACATGTTGAAGAGTTGAGAAATTTGTTGTCAATAGCAATCTCAGGTCCAAGAAACTTTCACCCGAGGTGATACCTGTCTCTACAATTTTGCCAACGCGAATTCCTTTCGGAAAAATAGAAAAACCAGAGGTGAAGACATCTTCTCCTTTTGCCACTTTTACATGGTTTGGGATGTCCCTTACCATTGCATATCTAGCGTCTGTATTACTTCCCCATACCAATGAACCAAAGACCTCCGATTTACCCAAGGTCACAGAAATCCGTGTGTCGGGATGTAAAAGAGATTGAACCGTGCAAAAATCACGGGATACATTTAAGACGATACCTACGATACCGTTAGAGGTAATAACACCCATATCTTTCTCCACGCCATCTTTGCTTCCCTTATCTAAGGTCAAATAGTTACTCTTCTGATGAATACTATTGTTGGCCACATTGGCAACAATGAATTCATATCGTCCTTGTTCGATACTGTCTACAATATGTACGGAGTCTGCAATATTCTTAACTGTATACCGCTGCAATTGATTGTGTAAGGCAGCATTCTCTTGGACGAGCTGTTCGTTGGCTTCTGATAACGCAAGGTAACTTTTCCATGAGTTGACTTTTGCATACATGTTGCCTATTATTACGTTGGATGAATTGAATGCAGATGATCTTTGGAAGGTGTTGTTCTGTACAATCAAGATTACAGAGAAGACAAAAAAGAGAATGAACCAAAAAAAGGCGTTATATCTGACTAAGAACAACCATAGGTTTCTCATGTTTTTTGTCTTGGTTTTTTAACAATTACGCGATATAGAAAGGGAGGACCCACTCTATATCGCGTATTGATGAATGATAAAAATCTATTACTGCATTAAGAATTTGAACTTCCCAATGTTTTTTAACGCCGTTCCTGTTCCACGAGCTACCGCACGAAGAGGATCTTCTGCTACATGCACAGGTAGCTTTGTCTTTGCCTGGATACGTTTATCCAAGCCTCTTAAAAGAGCACCTCCACCTGTTAGGTAGATTCCTGTCTGATAGATGTCAGCAGAAAGTTCTGGAGGAGTAATCTCTAATGCTTTCAAGATTGCCTCTTCGATTTTGGAGATAGATTTGTCCAAACAATGTGCAATTTCGGTGTAAGATACGGTAATCTGCTTTGGAATACCCGTCATTAAATCACGACCTTGCACTGCAAAATCTTCTGGTGGTTCTTGCAATTCTGGAAGTGCGGCACCAACTTCAATCTTGATTTTTTCTGCTGTACGGTCACCAATCATGATATTGTGTTGTCTTCTAATGTATTGCACAATATCCGAGTCAAAATTGTCCCCGGCTACACGAATAGATTGATCGCACACAATCCCAGAAAGCGCAATTACCGCAATCTCTGTAGTCCCGCCACCGATATCGATAATCATATTACCAACAGGCTCTTCTACATCGATTCCGATACCTAGCGCAGCAGCCATTGGCTCGTGAATCAAATATACTTCTTTGGCACCTGCAATCTCGGCGGAGTCACGAACCGCTCTTTTTTCAACTTCAGTGATTCCGGAAGGAATACAGACCACCATTCTTAAGGAAGGAAAAAACCAGCTTTTTCCATTGTTAATCAATTTGACCATGCCCCTAATCAAGTGCTCAGCTGCTGTAAAGTCTGCAATCACACCATCACGTAGCGGGCGTACAGTTTTTATATTATCGTGAGTCTTACCTTCCATCTGCATTGCTTGGCGGCCAATAGCAATTACTTTGTTTGTTGTCCTGTCAAATGCAACGATGGAGGGTTCGTCTACTACTACTTTGTCATTATGGATAATGAGGGTATTAGCTGTACCCAAATCAATCGCAACTTCTTGCGTAAACCAGTTAAATAACCCCATTTAGTGAATTTTAATCGATTTTTTATTAATATGCAAAACTACTGAAAAAATATCAATCTCCATGTAAGAAGAGAAAAAATTATTTGGTTCAGAATGAACCAAAACATGCTTTTTTTAGGCGTCAGAAAGGTAACGTAAAATGCCCAAAAATAGTATATTGGAAGTATGTTAAATGATAGATTCGGCGTTTTACCGACATCCAGAGTAGGAGCGGGATTTTTTGGGTTGTTTTAAAGGCGCAAGCGACGCAAAAGCGAGTAAATGTAAAACGATACGCGTTGATATGAAGCAATCTTTTTTAAACAAATGGGGACATTTTTATGTAAAAAATGCCCCACATTTGTCTTGTCTTGGAAAATTATTTAGCCCCTGGGGGACAATGGATTTTGAGGTATTGGGTGAACAGGTCAGCGAGGTGCCGCGTAGTCCCCTCACCTTCATTGAGGGAATGACTGCGGTTCGGGTAGGACATCAATTGAAATTGTTTATTGTGTTTAATAAGTTCGTTTACATATACTTCTGTGTTTTGATAATGTACATTGTCATCACCTGTGCCGTGAATCAATAGCAGGTTGCCACGAAGATTTTTGGCATATGTTAACGCAGATCCTTTTACAAAGTCGGCTAGATTCTCCTGGGGCAATCCCATATAGCGCTCTTGATAGATATTATCATAGAACAATTGATTGGTCACCGGAGCAATGGAGATCCCCGTTTGATAAATGTCTGGATATTGGCCCAGTAGATTGAGAGTCGAGGCGCCACCACCACTCCAGCCCCATACCGCTACACGCGTGGTGTCAACATATCCCCATTTGAAAACTTCTTTGGCCCCCATCGCCTGATCTCGGATATTGATGACGCCAATGTTGCGATAGATTGATTTGCGCCATTCTCGTCCCTTAGGTGCCGGTGCTCCTCTGTTTTCTAGCGAGACGTATAGATAGCCATCTTCGCTCATATCTCCTGTATATAAAAAGTTAGAACCCGTATTGAAATTGTCGGTGACGGTTTGAGCGGCGGGTTCTCCATATACGTAGAATACGATTGGATATTTTTTAGATGGATCAAAGTTGCGAGGTTTGACTACCCAGCCATCTAGCTCTACGCCATCCACCGTCGTCAATTTGAAAAACTCCGCTTTTGTCTTTCTTGGGTGGGCTATCGTAATTTCGTTAGCAGCAAGAAGTTGTTTGTGGGAAGGGAGCTGTACCACCTCATCAGAAAATTTGGATGCTTGATTACTAGTACTGAAAAGCGCAAGTTCGCCATTAGGAGAAATGGTATAAGTATTAGTCCCTTCGTAGCCCTGGGGAGTTATTCGGCTGGCTTTGCCTCCCGATATGGCAATACGATAGAGATATTTCTGGGTAGCATTATTTGGGGACGCAGAGAAATAGATGCTGTTGTGCGCTGCATCTAAGAAGTCCAAATTCATCACGTCGTAGGCTTCTTTTGTAATCAACGTCTCCTTACCATGTAGGTCAATCTTATAAATTTGTCGCCAACCATTTTTCTCTGACAGCCATATGAACTCCTTACCGTCATTTATCCAATCCCAACCACTGGGGTCTCCATAGTTCCAGCGTGCTTTGATGTCGATCCAAGCCGCATCTGTCTCTTGGTGAATCGTCCTTCCCCTTGCTGTGTGGGTATCACATACAATTATCTTACTGACATTTTGTTTTCGATTCAGTTGTTGTAAGATGATAGATTTTGAATCCAGTATCCATTCCATCCTCGGGATATAGTGCTGGATGTCATCGCCTGCGATTTCTACTCTTTTGGTGGATTTATTGGTGACGTCATAGAGCCATATTGAGCATGCGGATGGATTCATGCCTACTTTCGGATATTCTACTGGGATGGTAAAGGAATACAGACTATCCGTATTGTTAATCATCAAAAAATTCCGGGTTCCTTTTGCGTCTAGTTTCCAATATGCAATCTTGGTGCCATCGGGAGACCAACGAAAACCATCCTGACAACCGAATTCTTCCTCATACGCCCAATCAAATGTCCCGTTTATAATGCGATCCGTACCATCGTTCGTGATTTTTAAGATTCGATTATCCGAAAGATTTTCGATGTAGATATTATGCTTGGATACGTAGGCTACCTGCTGACCATTTGGTGAAAATTTGGCAAACATAAGTGACGAGATGGAAAGACTCTTACCAAGTTGAACCAGCTTTTTTGAACGGTTATGGTATACCCAATAGTCTCCTCGTGTGTGCTCTCTCCACACCCGCTGTGTATTAGTAAATAGAAGCAGGTTGCTGCCATCTGGAGATACTTGAAAGCTTTGCACATTTAATGCCGCTGCGGAGTCTTTAGGAATAAGATCTTGACTTGTTAAAAAGGCTTTGCGTTGACCTGGATTCAGGATGTCCACGATTTCTATTCCATCCTGACCAAAAGAATAGTATGCGTTGCCATCTGACGTCCATTGTCGCTTTTGGGCCATACTGTAGTTGGCACATAAGTATATCCCCGTTAATAGAAGGATTTTAAGAATGTTTTTAATCATAGTGTTAGCTTGTGCTTAATAGTTGGTCCTATAGTTTTCGATTTCTTCTACAGTCTTGATCAGTTCAGGGCCCAATAGGCGGTAACCATTAGCCGTAATCAAAAAATTATCCTCAATGCGTACACCACCGAAGTCTCGATACTCATTAACTTTGTCATAATTGATAAAAGTACTATTCTTCCCCTGGGACTGCCACATGTCAATTAATTCGGGTATGATATAGATTCCTGGCTCGACTGTGAGGACATATCCTTCCTGAAGTTCTTTGCCGAGACGTAGGGACTTTAGTCCGAAGGTTTTAGTATCCTTGGGTTCAGTATCCGTATATCCCACATATTGTTCACCAAGATCTTCCATATCATGCACATCCAATCCCATCATGTGTCCAAGGCCACATTGGAAGAAAAGCGTATGGGCGTGTGCGTTTACTACTTCTTTCGGATTTCCTTTCATCAACCCAAGGTCGATTAGTCCTTCTGTTAATGCCAGACAGGCATAGAGATGGATATCCTTAAATCGGATGCCTGGTTTCAAAGCTTCTCTTGCCGTAGTAAAGGCATGCAGTACGACATTGTAAATATCACGTTGTTTAGGAGTAAAGGTCTTGTCTACCGGAAATGTCCGAGTAAGGTCCCCGGCATAACCCATGGAGGTTTCCGCTCCCGAATCATTCAGGAATAAATTTCCCGATTTCAAGGTGTTGAGACGATAATGATTGTGTAGAATTCCGCCATTGATAGTTACGATAGGAGGATAAGCCATCGTACACTCTTGGTCCGCAGCTAGATGCTGGATAGCATTGGCAATTTCATACTCCTTGATGCCCGGCTTTGCCATACGCATTGCCAGTAAGTGCATTTCATTAGATACGCGTATGGCTTCTTCAATATGGACAATTTCTTGCTCCTCTTTGATGCTCCTTTGTTGGACAATGGCTTTGATTAAAATAGGAGAGGGGTGGAGCTGCGCAGTGGAACAGTCCAAAAGATCACTTAATAAAATCTTGTTGGCAGATTGGTATGGAGGAAGGTAGTGTACCGCTCTATTCGATACCTTTGCCTTTTGAAGGTATGTCGCCAGTTCAACATAAGGAAGAGTCTCTTCAATACCTGCTTTTGTGCTCTTCTCCTTTAATGTCTCCTGTCTGCCCATCCATACGATATCATCCATGCTCAGTTCATCCCCGAATAAGATGGTCTTATCCTCGTCAATATCCAAAATTGCTGCTAGCTTGGGTTCCTGTATGCCAAGATAATATAGAAATGTACTGTCTTGTCGAAATGGATACGTGTTGTGCTCAAAATTAATGGGATTCTCAATGTTGCCTAAAAGTAGGATAACACCGCTTTTCACCTCTTTTTTTAAGACATCTCGCCGTTGTTGGTAAGTATGTGCTGTAAACATATAGTAGTCTTTGGTAACGGTAAATAAAATAAATTGTGTTGCGGTAATCAGCTTCCTTAGAAGGAAGTAAGTACAAAGATACAGGTAAAATTGGGTAAAAGAAAAGCTACTATCCGTTCATATTTTGTTGAACGTTGACCATATTTTAACATAATTTTCTGAAATAAGCGTAACTTGCATAATACCTATTATAAGCATGTATGAAAAGTCTACAGTTTTGCGTTCCAGCTGCAGGTGCTACCAGTATAGAGATCCAGAATGATGTGATGGACCACTTCTACCCTTATTTTCATCGGCATGAAGAAACTCAGATTATGTGGATAGTAAGGGGGCAGGGCACATTGGTCATTGAGGAAAATCTATTTCCGTTTCAGGATGGAGACATCTTTTACTTAGGGGCCAATCAATCACACGTTTTTAAATCTGACCCACAGCAAATATCTACACCGAGTGAAAGTGCTATTCACGCAGTTTCAATTTTTTTTGATCTCGGCAAGAAGCTTGCACCATTGTTCAAATTGAGTGAATTTAATAGCTTACGGGAGTTTGTCTCCGGATCAAAAATCGGATTTAAGGTGCATCCCGAATATGTAGAAGCTATAGGTCTATACATTGAGAGGGTGCAAGTATTACAGGGGATGGATCGACTATTTTCATTCTTCGGGCTCCTTAACGAGTTGATGGTGACGTCCAGGTACCACAGCTCACTATCGGTCAATCCAGGTATGCAAATGAATATCTCCAAAAGTGATCAACGTATATTGATAGCACAAGATTATATCCTACAACATTTTACCAGCCAACATTTGGAATTGAATGTAGTTGCTGCAAAGGCGAGTCTGACACCTCAAGCTTTCTGCAGATCGTTCAAGAAACATACCGGACTGACATATATTGCCTATCTCAATCATATACGCGTGCAAGAGGCCTGCAAACTGCTGGCAGATGCTAGGCTCAACAGTGTATCCGCAATTGCGTTTGACAGTGGTTTCAACAGTTTGACTAATTTCAATCGTGTCTTTCGCCAGATCATGCAATGTTCGCCAAAAGAGTATCTAGCACGTTACAAGAAGTCACTATCAGTATAAAATCTCAAAAGGTTAAAATACGGTTGTAATTGATTCAATGATGCACAGATTCACGGTTAATATCCTGCTAGTTTTGAAATAAAAAAAGCCAAAGTATGAACACAAAACTAAATTGGGAGGGAGTTTATCCCGCAGTTCTCACTCCATTCACCAAAGATGGAGAAGTTGATTATGATATGTTTGCCAAAAATACAGAAGCACAGATCGCTGCGGGTGTACATGGGATTATTTTAGCCGGCTCATTAGGAGAAGCCAGCGTCTTGAATACACATGAGAAGTTTGATCTATTAGAATATGCCCTTCACATTGTAAAGGGGCGAATTCCGGTTCTCTTAAACTTGGCTGAGCATACCACCAAAGATGCAATAGCATTTGCTAGGAAGGCGCAGGAAATAGGCGCTGATGGTCTGATGTTGCTGCCTCCCATGCGATACAGAGCGGATGATCGTGAGATTGTTACTTATTTCAAAGCTGTTGCTAATGCCTCTTCTCTACCAATTCTAATTTATAATAATCCGGTGGACTATGGTGTGAAAGTCACCTTAGATATGTTTGAAGAGTTGATAGAATGTAGTACGATTCAAGCTGTTAAAGAATCTACCAGAGACCTGACCAATGTCACCCGTATGATCAACAGGTTTGGGGACCGCATTAAGATACTAGGCGGAGTAGATACCATCTGTTTAGAGTCCATCATGATGGGGGCGCACGGTATGGTAGCGGGATTGGTCGATGCATTCCCGAGAGAGACTGTGGCGATTTACAATCACGCAAAGTCCGGGAATTATCAGAAAGCGGTAGAGATATACAGATGGTTCATGCCGCTATTGGAATTGGACATACTACCCAAGTTGGTACAATACATCAAGCTGGCGGCGACAAGCGAGGGTATAGGCACACCGTATGTCCGGGCTCCTCGTTTGGAATTAGAAGGGAGCGAGCGCGAACGTGTGTTGTCTACCATTGAAGCTGCCCGTGCGACTCGTCCCATTTTAGACTAACTATCTGATCATGCTTGAAAATAAATTTATATCCGTAGAAGAGCACCTTGCAGCAGCGCACAAAGCATTTCGTTTTCTAAGCGATACCACTATTCAGCAACGGGCAGCTTTTATGTATGCCGTTGCTGACCGGATTGAACAACTCGACGATCAATTATTGATCACAGCACATGCAGAGACATCCCTACCTTTGACGCGGCTTCAAGGAGAGAAGGCTCGTACAATAGGACAGTGGCGTACTTATGCATTAGCTGTGGAAAAAGGGATATATGTAGATGCTAAAATAGATAGAGCAGATTCTGAAAAAGGGAAGAGTGACCTTCGTAAGCTGAATCTAGGGATTGGGCCAGTAGTCGTTTTCGGAGCGAGTAACTTTCCATTTGCATTCTCTACCGCAGGAGGGGATACGGCAAGCGCTATAGGTGCCGGTTGTCCCGTTCTTTTCAAAGCACATCCAGCACACTTGCAGACTTCTCGCCTTATGGCCGATGTATTGACTACGGTATTAGATGATTTCGGTTGGCCCTTGGGTATTTTTCGACATGTAGAGGGGGAGGGCAACGAAATCGGCACATACTTGGTCAGCCACTCAAGTGTCAAGGGAGTAGCCTTTACTGGTTCATTTGCGGGGGGAAAGTCGCTCTTTGATTTGGCAAATAGACGGGAGGAGCCTATACCTGTATTTGCAGAAATGGGGAGTGTTAATCCCATATTCGTGTTTCCTGAACTACTGGCTCAAGGTGCAGAGATATTGGCCAAAGCATATATATCGTCGTTAACCTTAGGTGTTGGCCAATTTTGTACTAATCCTGGGCTACTAATTACACAAAGAGGGGAAGATTTTGAGCGTTTTAAAAATGCTCTACGTCATGAGTTGTCAGCTGTATCTCCGCAACCTATGCTACACGTAGGTATATTGGAGCACTATGAGCACAATAAACATCGATTGACCGTTCGGGAAGATACCTCACCCGTGGCTGAGGGAGAGATGGGGATTTCTCGACATCAGGCACAGGCGTGTGTGATGGAAACCTCAGCAAGAAACTTCCTCAATAATCCTGTCCTAAGTGAGGAGGTGTTTGGACCATTTGGCTTACTCGTACAGTGTGACTCTATGGCGGAGATGTTGGACGTGGCCACTCAGTTAAGGGGTCAGTTGACGGTAACTATTGCGGCCACGATAGCAGATGCCATCGACCATAGCCCAATAGTGGAAGTGTTGAAGGACAAGTGTGGACGCATATTGTTCAATGGGATGCCAACAGGCGTTGAAGTTGTCTCTGCTATGCAACATGGTGGTCCATACCCCGCTACTACAGATGCCCGATTTACATCTGTCGGACCAGATGCAGTGAAAAGATTTCTTAAACCCCTTGCTTTTCAAAATTGGCCAGATCAGCTCCTGCCAGAGGAGTTGCAGGATCTGAATCCTTTAGGCATCACGCGGATGGTCGATGGAGTATATCAATATATTTAACAGAATCATGATTGTTTAACAGATGAACAAAACTTTTTTTTGTATAGATTCCCATACCTGTGGCTGCCCGGTGAGGCTCGTCGCTGGTGGAGCACCCATCCTGCGTGGCAGTACCATGATGGAGAGACGTTTGCATTTTATGGACGAGTACGATTGGATACGCAAAGGTCTCATGTTCGAACCCAGAGGGCACGATATGATGAGTGGAAGTATTTTATATCCCCCGTGTGATGAGGCCAATGATGTAGGTGTACTCTATATTGAGACCAGTGGTTGCCTACCCATGTGTGGGCACGGTACAATTGGGACTGTGACCATTGCCATTGAAGAAGGCTTAGTCTCACCTAAGATGCCAGGTAAGCTGAGATTGGAGACGCCTGCAGGGCTTATTCTAATCGATTATGTACAGGAGGGACGTAAAGTGAAATCCGTTCGATTGACCAATGTAAAATCATTTCTGTATGCCCAAGGCTTGGAGGTGCTATGTCCTGACTTGGGTGTAATGACAGTTGATGTCGCTTATGGAGGTAACTTCTATGGGATCATTGATCCGCAAGATCACTTTGAAGACATCTCCCAGTTTAGTGCCAGCCAATTGATCCACTATGGCAAGCTCATTAGACGGTTGTTAAACGATAAATACAAGTTTGTCCACCCTGAAAACGAGCATATCCAAGGGGTGAGCCATATCCAATGGACAGGAAGGCCGATTAGTGCTCAGGCAAGCGGACGCAATGCAGTATTGGTCGGCGAAAACGCACTGGACAGATCACCATGTGGCACCGGGACATCTGCACGTATGGCGCAATGGTATGCCAAAGGCAAACTGAGAGAGGGGGAGTCCTTTGTTCATGAAAGCTATATCGGATCCCAATTTATTGGCCGCATCGAAGAAGTAACCGAGGTAGGCGATTATCCGGCGATTGTCCCTTCGGTAGAAGGGTGGGCCAGGATTACAGGTTACAATCATATTATTATCGATGACGAAGATCCCTATTGGTTAGGATTTCAAGTAATGTAAAAGCTATGCAAGATCAACAAAAAACGTGTAAAGGTAAGGTCATTGTCATCGGTGCTGGGATTGCTGGATTGAGTTCGGCCTTCTATCTTGTGCAGGATGGTTGGGAAGTCAGTATCTTAGAGCGTGGAGACGGCGAGGACAATTGTTCATATGGAAATGCAGGTATGATCGTGCCCAGCCATTTTACACCATTGGCAGCCCCTGGAGTAGTGTCACAGGGCATTCGATGGATGTTTGATAGCAAAAGTCCTTTTTATGTGAAGCCGAGCTTTCGCGGAAATATGATTTCTTGGGGACTTAAGTTTTTGAAGCATGCCAATCATAAACGTGTGAAGCAATCTGCTCCCGGTCTACGTGACTTGCATTTGGCAAGTAGCCACCTGTATACCGAGTGGGACCAGATGGATGGATTTGAATTCGGGCTTAACCAGAATGGTATACTCATGCTGTTCAAGACTGATAAAGTAGGGGAAGAAGAGACCGAGCTGGCCTATCGTGCCCGAGAGCTTGGATTGAACGTCGATGTCTTAGATCAAGCACAAATTCAGGCCCTCGAACCTTTTACAGAATTAAATGTGCTGGGTGGGGCGCACTATAGGTGTGATAGACATCTAGATCCGACCAAGTTAATGGGACAGCTCCGGAGATATCTAGAAGCACATGGAGTACATATGCATACTGAATGTAAGGTGGAACGCATGGAAATAGAGGGAGGAAGTATAAAGGCATTGATTGCTAATGGACAGCAATTTTCAGCGGATAAATTTGTGATGACCGGTGGAGCCTGGTTACCACAACTGGCCGCTCAGGCAGGGCTAAAGATACCGATCATGCCTGGAAAAGGCTATTCCTTTATGTACACCCCCGGTCAGCTCGACCAAAGGTTGGAACATGCTGCCCTGCTCTTGGAAGCCAGAGTCGCCGTGACACCGATGAAGGGACAGATTAGATTTGGAGGCACTATGGAGCTAGCATCTTTTAATAACAAGGTCAATATGAATAGGGTCGAAGGCATTGTCCGCTCCATTCCCAATTATTTGCCCGACTTTAAAGTGCAGTTACCGCCTGTGCAGGATATATGGTATGGCTATAGACCTTGTTCTCCCGATGGACTACCCTATCTGGGTAAAGCCAAGGGATTGGACAATCTCTTGATTGCGGGCGGTGCCGGTATGATGGGACTTAGCTTGGGACCTATATTTGGCAAGGTAATCGCTCAGTTAGCAGCTGAAGAACATGTAACCGTCAATATCGAGGCCTATTGTCCATATCGATTCAATTGATAGAACCATTAAGAGTCAGCAGAGCATGTGTCTTCTATAAAGACGAGTTAAATGAAAATGAGCATACGAAGAGTAAAACGTAAATTTCTAAAATGGTAAGACGACTAATACAGTATAGCATTTCATTGGTAATTCTAGGCTGCCAGTTAGCAGCAGTTGGACAAGGTAGACAGGAAGATTATGATAAAGCCAATAGTTATTATAGCCAATACGGGAATAAGGTGTTTAACAATCCGACCAGTTTTACGTGGCTGGAAGGTAGTCAACAGTTTTGGTATACCCTAGACGATGGGACAGGTACCAAGTATGTCTTGCAGCACATCAATGGCAGTCGCCAACAGTTGTTTGATCATCAATTGCTGGCAGACAAAATGAGCACTTTGCTAGGGATGCATATCACGGCTTCCAAGCTATCGCTAACCCGATTCCGTGTCGAAAAAGAGAACATGTTCAAGTTTGAGGCCTATGATAAAAGAATGGTGTTTGATGCGCAACGTAAGCAACTGACGATCGAGGGAAATGTCGAAAGAAGTCAAGAAAGGAAATGGAATTTTGAAGGCGGATTCAGAAATGAACAACGTGCAGATAAAGTCAAATCTCCCGATGGTAAAAAGGAAGCCTATATCCACAATTATAATGTATACGTTCGGAGTTCTGATGAACACTCAGTTAACCAGCTAACCACAGATGGGACGGCTATTCGCTATTATTCGAGCGATATAGAATGGTCGCCTGATGGACAGAAGCTATTGACCAGTCTGCTCACCGCAGTCAAAGTTGGTAAAGTTCCTTTGATAGAATCTTCACCAACGGATCAACTACAGCCTAAGCTTTTTGATCGCAACTACGTCAAGCCTGGGGATAGTATTCCCCAACGGCAACCTATACTTTTTAATCTCGCTCAGCAGGCACAGTATAAAATAGATATGCAGCTTATTCCAAATCAGTATTTTGTCAGCAACTTTCGATGGCGGGATGACAGTAAGTCTTTGGTCTTTGATTATAACAAACGGGGGCATCAAGAATACCGAATTATGGAATTTAATGCGCTTACTGGACAAGCGCGTACAATAGTGAAAGAGACAAGCAAGACTTTTGTCAATTACTATGGTAAGACCTATCGATATGAAGTCGACGGTGGTAAGGAACTGATTTGGATGTCAGAGCGGGATGGATGGACACACCTGTATCTTTATGATGCGGTCGCTGGACAAGTGAAAAATCAGATTACAAAAGGTCAATGGATAGTCCGGAAAGTCATTAACGTTAATGCAGGCAAGCGGGAGATTATCTTTGAAGGAAGTGGGATGGTCATAGGGCAAGATCCTTATTTTATCCAATATTACAAGATTAATTTTGACGGTACAGGGTTAATAGCCCTGACAAATGAAGATGCAACCCATCGGGCTGTTTTCTCGCCTGATCATAGCTATTTCATTGATACGTATTCCCGTGTTGACCAGGCTCCCAAGAGTGTACTCCGGTCCGCAAAAGACGGCGCAGTTGTACAGGCAGTGGCAGACGCAGACATAGCTGGATTACTAGCCACCGGTTGGAGACCTATGGAATCATTTGTCGCCAAAGGAAGGGATGGTGTAACCGATATTTGGGGAGTCATTGTGCGTCCAAAGGATTTTGATCCTGCAAAAAAATATCCCGTCATCGAGTATATATATGCAGGTCCCCACGATTCATTTGTGCCGAAGCAATTTACAGTATTGAGTGGGGGCGGGATGGCTGAGCTCGCAGAGCTTGGGTTTATTGTTGTGCAGATTGATGGGATGGGTACAGCCAATCGGTCTAAGGCATTTCATGATGTATGTTGGCAGAATTTAAAAGATGCCGGCTTTCCTGATCGCATTGCTTGGATGAAAAGCGCAGCACAGCATTACCCATATATGGATTTAGATAGGGTTGGGATTTATGGCACCTCTGCCGGTGGTCAGAATGCTGCCGGAGCAGTGCTTTTTCATCCTGATTTTTACAAGGTATCAGTTGCTTCTTGTGGATGTCACGACAATCGGATGGACAAGATTTGGTGGAATGAACAGTGGATGGGCTATCCCATAGGTGACCACTATGCTGCATCTTCTAATATCGTGCATGCCAGCAATCTCAAAGGTAAGCTGATGCTTCTTGTAGGAGAGCTGGATAGCAACGTGGATCCTTCATCCACCTATCAATTTGTGAATGCGTTGATCAAAGCCGGTAAGTCCCACGAGTTTATTCTATTGCCAGGTCTGGATCATACCAGTGGTGGTGCGTATGGAGAACACAAGCGGCGGGACTTCTTTGTCAAGCATTTGTTGGGTGTAGACCCGCCCACATGGAAGTAGGCAGAGCCAATTTAGGATTACATCGATACCTTAATATAGTAATTAAAGGTGTCGATATCAATGTTTGCTTTACTCAATCCCGATATTTCTAATGGTTTGAATACCGTGGTCAGCTGTATCTGTTGACGTTCCTTTCCTTTTACACCTATTGCGATAGGCATCTTAAAGTCCTTCACGTCACTGATCCATCTCGCCTGCGGTAAGCCGTCTTTCCCCCATTTGACTTCCAAAGTCGGGATATTGGTATGTTGTACATATTGTTCGAATATTGTTGACATATCTATCCCCGAATGTCTACAGAGGTAAGAGACAATATCTTGATAATCGACTGTTTGATGGAAAAAGTCCTTATTGAGACCCCTCAATATACTTCTCCATTTTTCATCATCATTGATAATGGTCCGAATCATATTGTGCAGTACTCCGCCCTTTACATACATATCACCCGAACCTTCTTTATTGACATGATAAGGACCCTGTAAGGGTATGTCATTTTGAATTCCCTTTCTATTGCCATGCACGTATTCCTGGCTGGCTTTTTTACCGAAATGATAGTCTATATAAAGGGCCTCCGAATAGTTGGTAAAGCTTTCGTGGATCCAAAGGTCCGCGATATCCCCGGCCGTAATGTTGTTGCCGAACCATTCATGCCCCGCTTCATGTATGATGATAAAGTCCCATTTCAATCCCCAACCCGTGCCCGAACCATCATGACCCAGATATCCGTTTTTGTATTGATTGCCGTATGCAATACCACTTTGATGCTCCATGCCTAAGTGCGGAGTCTCTATTAGTTTAAAGCTATCTTCGTAAAAAGGGTAAGGGCCAAACCAGTGTTCGAATGCTTCTAACATCGGTTTTACATTCGCACCAAAATGTTTCTTTGCAATAGATTCATGTCCTCGAATGACGTAATA
Source organism: Sphingobacteriaceae bacterium DW12 (assembly GCA_000783305.1). Taxonomy (GTDB): domain Bacteria; phylum Bacteroidota; class Bacteroidia; order Sphingobacteriales; family Sphingobacteriaceae; genus Sphingobacterium. The sequence goes on from JROE01000005.1 coordinate 391,119, forward strand.
GTCAATGTCCAATGGGCCATTTTCGCCTTGATAGCCATCTTTGAAATGGACGTAGTCACCGATATTGAGGGCAACATTATAGTTGTTTATCGGATTGGACACAAACCAATTGAATTTGCGGTATCCCGCTTGCAGTTTTTCTATGCTTTTCAAGCGGCCGTTCGAAATGTTCATAAGTGGCTCAGGGACAGTTACCGAGATGAGCATACTGTCTACCTCATCCGAGAGATGGTCTTTATTGGGCCACCAAGAGCTTGCACCTAGGCCTTGGCAGGCTGTTGCTACCCAAGCTTTACCATTTTGATCGTTTTTCCAGTCAAATCCACCGTCCCAAGGCGCTTTTTTTGCAGCAATAGGTATTCCGGAGTAAAATACTTGAAAAGAGTCTATCGAGCCTGCTGAAATGATATTCGGGAATTTGGGATATACCGCATTAAATTCTCGGGTATATGGTATTTCCATTCCTCTGTATAATATCTTCTCGATTTTGAGATTATCAAACAAATCGAATTGCAGCACTTGAAAATTCTTTACGGCTTTGAAAGTAAAGAGGTTACTCCCTGTAATCGACTTACTGTGCAGGTCAACGGCAACGTCTAAGTGATAATATGTGACATCATAGCACGTCCGAAGAGGAGAGAGCTGGCCCCTTAGCGAATCTGCCTTTGTGAATGTGGTCGTTTGGTTCAAAAATTGTCCAAAACAGGACACCGTCAAAACCAATAATAGGAGTAAAAGGATATAACGCATTTTGTAACTTGACTTCATCATCAGGCCATAAAAATACTAAAACAAGCCAATAAAGAAAGGTTTAAATTCCTTTAGCTGCTTTTCTGGTCTTAAAAAAATGTGTTACCTGCTCCAAGGTGAATGCATTAAGGCAATTAAGTGCGCTCAATCCTCCTTTTCTAGCCACATGTACTCCATAATGCATATCGAGCAGTCCCTCTGTGCGGTGAGCATCTGGATTAATCGACAACAATACCCCCTTCTCCAATGCATATCGATGCCATCTCCAATCCAAGTCCAACCGGAGCGGATTTGCATTGATTTCGATGACCACCTGATTCGCAGCACAAGCATCTATGATTTTTTTGAAATCCAATGGATAGCCCGATCGGCTTAGCAAAAGACGGCCAGTAGGGTGGCCAAGTATCGTCGTGTACGGATTTTCGACGGCCTTGATGAGACGTTCGGTAGCCTTATCCTCTGCCATTTTTAAATTGGAGTGAACAGAGGCCACTACAAAATCAAATTTAGAGAGTACTTCATCAGGATAATCCAGCGAACCGTCAGATAGAATGTCGGATTCTATGCCCTTGAATATCTTAAAAGGCGCGAGCTTTTGATTGAGGGTATCTATTTCGACCCATTGCTGTTCAAGGCGTTCAATCGATAATCCATTTGCATATACAGCGGTACGAGAGTGATCACATATACCCAAGTATTCTAGTAAAAGGTCTTCTTTGCAGAATCTGGCCATCTCAGCTAGACTGTGTACACCGTCGCTATATGTGGAATGATTGTGTACTGTTCCTTTCAGCTGTTCGAATGTGATGAGGTCTGGAAGAGCTTGTTTCTTTGCCAGCGCAATCTCATCTATTCCTTCTCTCAACTCTGGTGCGATAAATTGTAGGCCTAATTCATGATAGATATCCGTTTCGGACATTCCCTGCGGAATTGGATTTTGGATAACCTCCAGTTGACCGATGTGAGTAGCCGAACCTGTGGATATGAGGAGGTCCCGCGCAAAATTTTTAGGAGTTGTCGAATATAATTTGAAGAGGTAGCCATTGCTGTCCTTCGCTACTAGATGGTCCTGGTTGTTCTCAATCTGTTCTATATCGGGTATACCTGCGAGAGTCTGTTTCAATTGATCGACTGTCACCGAGACTAAATAGCCAACGTGGTCAAGCACTTCCACTTTTCTGCGATAGTCTCCCGTAAAGGAAATTAGGGTATCTACAGGGTATGCATCTGTTATCCTATTTAACAGCGCCTCAGCAGCAGGTTGCACCCTAGCGAATAAAAACCAACCTTGATTTGCAATTGAAAACTCTATTGCTTTTTTGATTTCTTCCTGCGTTTTGAGACCGAATCCTTTGGCCTCGATCAGTCTGTTTTCATTACAAGCATAATACAGCTCCCCAACGGTCTCAATGCCCAATTCTTTCCAGACAACTTGAACCTTTTTTGGTCCAAGACCCTTTATTTGGAGCATTTCTAGAAGTCCTTCAGGTGTAATCGAAATAAGCTGATCCAATTCAGCAAAGGATCCTTTTTGCAAGATTTCCTGTATCTTCTCGGCTGTACTTTTTCCGATGCCTTGTTGGGCGCTCAACTCTTCAATCGTAGCCGTAGCGGCTTGAAAGGGAAGTTTATCTATTTTGAAGGACGCAGAAGCCATTGCCTTAGCTCTAAAAGGATTTTCATTATGAAGTTCCATAAGTTGACTCCCTAATTTAAACAACTTGGCAATGACTTTGTTTTCCATTTTACTATCGTTATTCAGTGGTTATTTGTTTTTCAGCTTCTATTTTGGGTCTTTCATACTTATTGATAATGAGGCGTATTCCACCATTCATTGTAAAGAATTTGACCGTCCAGTTGACGAAAGTAACCAATTTATTTCTAAATCCGAAGATGGACATCAAGTGAATAAACATCCATACGAACCAAGCGAAGAAGCCTTGGAACCTAATTTTTCCCATATCCACGACAGCTTTATTACGACCTACAGTTGCCATTGAGCCTTTATCGAAATAACTGAATTTTTCAAGCGGCTGGTCGTTAAGAAGATGCATGATTTGGTGTGCCACGAATTTTCCTTGTTGCTGTGCTACAGGAGCTACTCCAGGAAGTCCGCGTGGAAGCTCCTCTGTAATCATTGCAGATACGTCACCAATAGCAAAGACATTTTTTAGGCCCTCTACACGACATTCTGCATCAGTCTTGATGCGGTTGCCACGTTGGATGATTTCTTTGTCCAATCCCTCAGGAAACTGTCCCATTACTCCAGCACCCCAGATGACGGTCTTGGTATCAATGCTCTCTCCATCACTGAAGGAAATAGTATTGCCGTCATAATTTGTGACCTGTTTGTTCAACAAAACTTTAACACCCAGTTCTTTCAAATACGTTTCCGCTTTTTCAGATGCTTGAGGTGATAAGGCTGCTAATATTTTGTCTTGCCCCTCGACAAGATATACGTTCATCTCTTGAGTAGATAACTCAGGGTAGTCTTTACGTAGTATGTGGTTTCGAATTTCCGCAATAGCTCCAGAGAGTTCAACACCTGTTGGTCCTCCGCCCACAATCACAAAATTAAGATATGACGCACGTTGTGTGGCTGTTTCTTTTGTGACGGCCACCTCTAGGTTTTGAAGGACATAGCTGCGTATGTTAAGCGCTTCTTTGATACTTTTCATCGGAAGCGAGTATTTTGCTACCTGTTGGTTTCCAAAAAAGTTCGTTGTAGCACCAGTCGCGATAACTAGATAGTCATAGTCAAATTCACCGATATCCGTTTGCACAATTTGATTGACAGCGTCAATGTTGGCAACTTCTGCAATTCTGAATTTGAAATTCTCTTGAGATTTAAACATCTTCCGGAGTGGAAACGATATAGCATCCGCGGCTAGGGTACCGGTTGCCACTTGATAAAGTAATGGCTGAAATGTATGAAAGTTATTGCGATCGAGAAGTAATACTTCTACGTCTTTGTTTTTGAGGTGTTTAGATACCTCTACTCCACCAAATCCACCGCCAATTACGATAACTCTTGGAAAACTTCTCTCTGAACGACTGCTTAGCATATTAGTTGTTTTATCTTAATTCTATAAACTTTTGCAAGTTTTTGCAAATATCTTAATTTTTATTGCAGAAAACTAAATTATCTACAATTAACCATGCACACTGACCTAGAAAAATTTTAAAAGAAATAGATTTCACAACAACTTTATTTATTAACAACAGAAATCAGTTGATTTTGTTTGTTTTATCGCTTTCTAATCAGATTGTTTAATAGTGTACAAAGTACACAAATTTAAGAATAATAATTAAAACCTTTATGCACTATCTACACCGAGAGATATGAAAATATTTTCCGACTAGATTAACGTACTACACGAGTATATTTTGTGCAAGACGATGTAAAAGTATCTATCCGATGGATTTCTTCTGAAATTAGTAAACAGAGATACATAGGATGGATAAAATAGGGATAGTTATAGTGTCGGCTGACGAATCTGAATGACGTCAAATATGAAAATGAGATTTCTCCTCTCATACATGGTCATTTTCTTGTCGATTATGAGTCTTATTGTAAAGCTCCTCTTATCCTCACATGGAGTCCATCATTGTCATTGCTCAATCTGATTTGACACGCCAACCTGCTTTCATCATCAGCATCAGGAAGCGTGTCTAACATGTCCAACTCTTGGTCTTGGGCTTCAGGAAGTTGGTCCGCCCCTTCTAGGATTTGTACATGACAGGTCGCACATAGCGCCATTCCTCCGCAGGTAGCGAGGATATCATATTCAGACGCTTTCAAGATCTCCATTAGATTCAAGTTGATATCTGTAGGCACTTCCACCGATCTCGAGCTACCGTCTCTGTCTTCGATGTATATCGTGATTAAATTTTCCATGTTTAAAAGGCATTTACTCCATTTACAGTTGTATATTTAAACGTCAATTTCTGATTCGGGTACACATGCTTGAATGCGCTTTGAGCCATTAGTGCTGCTTCATGATATCCACACAGAATAAGTTTTAGCTTTCCTGGGTACGTATTAATGTCGCCTATTGCAAAGACACCCTCTACATTAGTCGAGTAATCAAATGTATTGACCTCGATGGCATTTTTATCGATATTGAGACCCCATTCGCCAATTGGACCCAGCTTCGGACTCAACCCATATAACGGAATAAAGTGCTCCGTGCTGACGTTTACTAGTTCCTTCTGCTTATTGGTCAATTGAATCTGCTCCAACGAGCCGTTGCCTGTCAGGGCAACAAGATTATGAGATAGAAGAAGGTCAATTTTACCTTCATTGGCAAGTAAATATACCTTTTCAGCCGAATCAGGTGCTCCTCTAAAGCTATCGCTTCTATGGACTAAAGTGACTTTTTTAGCTACATCTGCCAAAAAGATTGTCCAATCCAACGCGGAATCACCTCCGCCCGCAATTAGAATTTCTTTGTTCCGGAAGCGCTCTGGGTCTTTGACCATGTAATGTACATTTTGTCCTTCAAAGTTTTCTAGATTAGCTACTTCAGGTTTACGCGGTTCAAAGCATCCTAATCCTCCGGCGATTACAACTACTCTACAATGGATTATTGTCCCTTCAGATCCCATGACATAGAACGACCCATCCTCTTGCCTCTTGAGTTCTTCGACCCGCTCACCCAGACTGAATGTCGGGTGAAATGGGGCAATCTGCTCCATTTGGTTATTAATCAGTTCTTGCGCCTTGATAGTAGGGTATCCAGGGATATCATATATAGGTTTATGGGGATATATTTCAGATAGTTGTCCACCCACTTGAGGCAATACATCAATAAGGTGGCATCTCATCTTTAAAAGTCCTGCCTCAAATACTGCAAATAGACCTACGGGGCCAGCACCAATGATACATATGTCAGTTGTCACCATGATTATCTTGATTTAAATTGTCGTGTATAGTATTGAGTATTCTAGTGAAATGTTGGAAATCATCCTCTGTCAGATTTTCCCATGCTTTCATTCTAATATTGGCAATGTGAGGGGAGAGTGTTTCCACTTTTTCAACTCCTTGGATAGTCAGACTCAGGTAAAGACTCCGTCTATCGGTAGGATGATTCTGACGAACGACCAGTTCTTTTTTAATCAACAGGTCAACTATCCGTGTTAAGGTGGGTTGGTCCTTTCCACATTTCTCGGCGAGGTCTTTTTGGGAAAGATCTTCTTCTTCGTACAAGGTTTTGATGACTGCCCATTGGTCGATTGTCAAATCAAATCCTTTTTCCGAAAATGAGGATTGGGCATACTGTTTTACCTTTCTAGCCGTTCGGTCTAAAATAAAGGAATACATGTTGAATTTTTCTTTTTGCATAACAATATTTAGTGCAACAAATATATTCATTTCTTTATCACCTAGTGCTTTTATTTGTCGAATAAATGTCAATATTAACTATATTCAAAAGGACCTGACATTTCAAATAGGACAAGTGACGATGTACGTATTTGTGAAAGGAGGGGGCATTACTAAAAAAAAGAGGCTTCTGTTTTTTAACAGAAGCCTCTTTTTTGAGAATATGTAATTTAATTAGGGTCTCGCTGGTTCAACTTTCTTTACGTCAGTTTTTTCAGCTAAATGACGTCCTTGACGTAAATCATATACTGAAGGTGCCGCCAAAAAGATAGAAGAATAGGTACCTACGATTACACCGATAAGGATTGCAAATGAGAATCCTCTGATTACCTCACCGCCGAAGATAAATAGTACCGCAAGTACGAAGATAATCGTTAACGATGTAATGATTGTACGACTTAATGTGGTGTTGATTGCATGATTAATGATATCACTCATTTTCTCGTTATGGCTATGCGGTTTGTTCACGAATTCCCTCAATCTGTCGAATACAACAACTGTATCATTGACCGAGTATGCGATTACCGTTAATATTGCAGCTACGAAGTGTTGATCTATATCCAAAGAGAATGGTACTAGCCCATCTAAAATGGAGAATAAGCCCAATAAGATAAGCGCATCATGTACCGTTGCAATAGCTGCACCTACTGAATACTGCCATTTACGGAAGCGGATAAGGATGTATCCTGCAATAATAATAATCGAGAATATAGCAGAGTACATGGCTCTTGATTTGATGTCATTCGCGATAGAAGGTCCTACTTTTTGTTGAGATAGGATCTCGTGCTTGCTACCAGCGATTTTTGATAAACCAATATTTAATTTATCCAATACTTCTTTATCTGCAGCATCACTCGTTTCATCGATTTTGTAGGTCGTAGTAACGCGTAGTTGGTTTTCACTTCCAAACGTTTTCACTTCCGTTGTCTTTTGGAATACCTCATCTAGATTTTGACGCACTTCTTCTAAATTAACTACTTTATCAAAACGGACGGTATACGTACGTCCACCTTGAAAATCCACGCCTAGGGTAAATCCTTTAGTGAAGATAGAAGCCAAACATATTACAGAAGCAATGATAGAGATAATATAGAATGTCTTACGTTTCTGTATGAATTTAAAATTAGCATTTCTCAAAGTATTTGCTGACCATGGGTAAGACACAGAGATTTTCATATCCTTATCCAGCATGAATTCGAAAATCAAGCGGGAGATGAAGATGGCCGTGAATAATGAAGTGACAATACCCACCATTAACGTAGTTGCAAAACCTAAGATTGGTCCACTTCCGAAGAAGAAGAGTACTATACCCACGAGGAATGTTGTAATCTGTGAATCTAAGATAGAAGGCATTGCATGTTTGTAACCATCAGCAATCGCCTGTCTCATAGATTTTCCGAGGCCGAGCTCCTCTCGAATACGTTCGTATATCAGTACGTTGGCATCGACGGCGGTACCCATCGTGAGCACGATTCCCGCGATTCCTGGTAAGGTCAGTACGGCGTTCAGCGAGGCTAATACTCCTAATAAAAAGAATACGTTGATGATAACAGCTATATTAGCTGCCCATCCCCCACGGTTGTAGTAAGCTACCATGAAGATAAGAACAACTACGAATGCGATGATTGCTGAGTTGACACCCGCATCAATTGCCGCTTGTCCTAAAGATGGACCTACGATGGCTTCTTCCACGATTTTTGCCGTAGTCGGTAGACGACCTGCTTTCAATACGTTAGCCAAATCTTTGGTATCATCCGTTGTAAAAGAACCGGATATTTGTGAGCTACCATTCGGAATCTCTTCATTTACATTAGGAGCGGAGTAGACTACATCGTCAAGGACAATAGCGATTGCTTCCTGACCCTGTGCTGCTTTTGCAGTAATTTTGCGCCACTCACGTGCACCCTCATTACTCATTTGCATAGATACCACTGGACGATTGTGTACAGGGTCGATATCATTCCTAGCATCTGTAATAACGTCTCCAGTCAAAATTGCTCCATTGTCAATTCCTGAGGGTCTGATAGCATATAACGACAATGCATCAGGTGAATTTTGCTCTGGTTTTACAGCCCATAACAATCTAAGATTACCTGGGATGATTGCTTTAACTTCTGGTTTAGCTAATAGTGCATTTACCTTGGCTGTATCTTTCAGTTCAGCAATACCAACCATTGGGCCAGGCATCAATTGCATTTGGTTGTTTTGTCCCATATACACCGCAGGTCTTAATACTGCGAATAGTGGGTTTTCTTCTCCTAATTTTGCATTTATCGCTGCTGAATCCGATTTACCTTTTCCAGCACCTAAGTTCGCCAATAAATTCTCTTTTTTAGTTGTATCTGTTTTTGTGGTATCAGCAGCAGCAACTGTCTTTTGAGATTTCAGCGTTGAAGCCAACGTTTTATTTGCATTTTCTAACAACGAATATACTTGGAGATTACTATGTGTCTCGTAAAACTCTAATTTTGCTGACCCTTGTAAAAGCTTACGAACACGTTGCTCGTCATTTACACCTGGTAGTTCGATTAGAATACGATTAGTTCCCTGTTGAATCTGGATGTTTGGAGAAGCCACGCCGAATTTATCAATACGGGTGCGTAGTACCTTGTACGAATTTTGGATAGCGTTATCTGCTTCTTTCTGCAAAAATCTAGCAACATCTCTATCTGAACTTGTCGCTTTGATCAGAGCAGCATTAGATTGCGTCGCAAAAAAGCTGGCAATTGGAGTAGACGAACCTGTAGCCTTATACTCTTCGATGAACAAGTCGACTAATGACTTATTGGAAGTTTTACTTTTCTTTACTGCACTTCCTAACGCTGTATTGAAATTGCCGTCTTTTGGATTGTTGGCCAAGTTGCTAATCAATTCATCCAACGATATTTCCATCGTCACGTTCATACCGCCTTTAAGATCTAGCCCTAGAGCGAGTTCATTAGCTTTAGCTTCCCGATAAGTGAATTTTGCGAATCCAAGGTTGTATACAACCTGTCCAGCCATCGAATCTAAGTAAGTTTTTTCCTTGGCCATGTCACCTTTGGCAAACGCCTCCGCTTCTTTCTCAACTTTACGCGTCACAAAAGTGAATGATAGGGAATAGAGGCACGCTAACGATACCACTATCACCAAAAATTTAATCAGCCCTTTACCTTGCATTGTCTCTTTAGTGTATTAGTTTGATATATAGTATATTTATAATTTTACTTTGGTTTTATTACATTTTACCAAGAATGGCAAAGGTATAAAATTTTTATATAATGAACCCGACATGATTAAAATAATTATAAAATGCAAATATGGATCGTGATTTTAACATCATAAAATTTGCATCATCATGGGTTATACCGATTTAAATACATTTGAATGCCTATTCTGTCTAGATTCAGGATAGGCGTTGGAAGGAAGAGTGCGTAAAAAAAGCCTGATGGTATTCCATCAGGCTTTTTCCTCTATTTGTTTTGAGTTGCTTATTTCAATACAAATTTAAATCCTAGTGAGAAACGCGAAGGTTCAAAATCAGAGTTATTGCTCAAATTCCACCATGGTTTCCAATCAAAATGCGCAGCTAAGGGTGTATTAGGAATTTTGTATTCTAATCCAGCTGCTGGACGGATGGCAAAGTAAGTTCTGTCTTCATCTCCAAAGTCAATAAATGACAATTGAGGACCTACACCTACGTACCAACCTAACCCATTTGTGCCAGCGAATGGTCTGTTGTAAGAATAATCAGCCCCTATTACAATATGGTTGTCTCCAAATAAAACTTGTGCATTACCTGCATTGGCTCCGCCAAATGAGTGTTTGATTTGAGGACCGAACAAAGTCTCACCATCTCCTAAATCGATACCAAGACCAAGAGCCGTTCTATAAGGAGTCTGTGCTTTTGCTTCTTGAGCACCAAGTGCTAAAACAGCTGCAGCGGCGAAAGAAAGTAGTAATTTTTTCATAGCAATAATATTATTCATTTTTAATCTACAGCTAGATTAGCAAATAACTTGCCAAACTTAATTTTCACTTCACATTCTCTTTACATTTGCTTATGTAGGGTTTCATCATTTAGATGTCAATTGTTAAAAAACGTTTTAATATTCGATATTTATTTGTAATTTTGCCTGGCAAATAGAAACTCCAACACATATTTGCCATGCAATTAGATCCACAAAAATTCGTTGCTGAAGGACTTACCTACGACGATGTACTATTAATCCCCGCTTACTCAGAAATATTACCTCGTGATGTAGATACGAGTACTTATTTGACCAAGAAAATCAAATTGAATATTCCTTTAGTATCTGCAGCAATGGATACCGTGACGGGTGCAGATTTGGCTATCGCTATTGCGCAGGCTGGTGGTATAGGTATGCTTCACAAAAATATGTCAATTGCCGAACAAGCAGCGGAAGTCCGTAAGGTGAAGCGCTCTGAAAGTGGAATGATTCAAGATCCCGTTACCCTTTTAGCGACTGCAACGGTAGGAGATGCATTTAAAATCATGAGCGAGCATAAAATAGGAGGTATTCCTGTTGTCGATCAAGATAGCCGCTTGGTTGGTATCGTGACGAATCGTGACTTGCGTTTCCAAAAAGATATGAAACGCCCTATCAACGAGTTGATGACAAAGGATAATCTAGTTGTTGCTCCAGAGGGAACGGATTTGGTACAAGCCGAGTTGATTCTTCAGAATTATAAGATTGAAAAGCTTCCAGTCGTTAATAACGAAGGCGTACTAAAAGGATTGATTACCTTTAAAGATATCCAAAAGTATAAGCATTACCCTAATGCCGCAAAGGATTCTCATGGTAGACTATTGGTTGGGGCCGCTGTAGGGGTCACACCTGATACATTGGATCGTGTGGATGCTTTGGTTAAAGCAGGTGTAGACGTAGTGACCATCGATACGGCACACGGTCATTCCAAAGGAGTCATTGATAAATTGAAATTAGTTAAATCCCAATTTCCTGAATTGCAGGTTATTGTAGGAAATATTGCTACCGGTGCAGCGGCAACAGCTTTGGCTGAAGCCGGAGCCGATGCAGTCAAGGTAGGGATAGGTCCAGGCTCCATCTGTACTACTCGTATCATCGCTGGGGTAGGGGTTCCTCAACTGTATGCGGTGTACGAAGTCGCCAAAGCATTAAAGGGTACTGGGGTACCATTGATTGCTGATGGGGGTATCAAGCAGACGGGTGATATCGCCAAAGCAATAGCCGCTGGTGCAAGTACGATTATGGCAGGCTCTTTATTCGCTGGGGTGGAAGAGGCTCCTGGAGAGACAATCATTTATGAAGGACGTAAGTTTAAATCATACCGTGGTATGGGATCTATTGAAGCCATGGAAAAGGGGTCCAAAGATCGTTATTTTCAAGATGTCGAAGATGATATCAAGAAATTGGTTCCAGAGGGTATCGTAGGACGAGTGCCTTATAAAGGAACTTTGGCTGAAGTCGTTTACCAATACATCGGCGGATTGAAAGCATCTATGGGATATTGTGGAGCACCTACAATCGCGAGGTTGCAAGAAGCCCAGTTCGTTAAAATTACTGGAGCTGGATTACGGGAATCGCACCCACACAACATCTCGATAACAAAAGAAGCACCCAACTATAATAGTAGGGGCTAATCTATATTAAAGAAACATGGAAGGGGCTGTCTGATTAAAGACAGCCCCTTCTTTTGTTTACACATAGATACAGTAGACTCGTTAGGTCATTTTGTCCATCCTTATCAGAGAGCATTTTGCACGGAGGTAATTTTATCCATCCTTGTTTTTGTCATTCTAATTGCTTAAATTGGAAGTTGTTAGGTTTTAATAAATCACTTAAATAAATCACAGCAATGGGAAAAGGAGATATAAAGACAAGAAAAGGAAAGATTACAGCAGGTTCGTACGGAAAGCGTAGACCCCGTGGATTCGAAAAGAAAGCGGTAGTTGCCGAGATTAAAAAAAAGGATAAGGCCGAAAGCAAATAAGGAAAAAGAGGGATGTGTATCACATCCCTCTTTTTTTATGACGACTTTAACTGCTGACATACTGCTGTCATTGTGCTACACTAAATTTGGGTATAATTTAAAATCAAGCATATGAAAACACCAGAGATTATTACCAAAGCAGAATTGTTGAAACACTGGCAAGGCCATCGCAGTTTGACACGTCGAGTTATCGAAGCATTTCCAGAACAAGACCTTTTTGAATTCTCAATTGGAGGGATGCGTTCTTTCGCTCATTTAGCTCAGGAACTTATCTCCATTGCTGGCCCCGGTCTGCAAGGTATCGTGAACCGTGTTGAGGAACCTTACGAAGAAAAAATAGATCTAAAGACCAAGAAGGATATATTGGAACATTGGGACAAGACGACCGATGCGGTAGATGTGTATTTCAACCAGATTAAGGAAGAAGATTTTCACGATAGTTTTAATCTTTTCGGTCAATATACCTCGCCAGTGTATGAGAATATACTTTATTTTATTGATAACGAAATCCACCATAGGGGACAAGGATACGTTTATTTGCGGGCACTTAACATTGAACCTCCTTATTTTTGGGAGCGATAATAGATTCAAATAAAAAGGCAGCTCTTGAGCTGCCTTTTTATTTTGTTATTTGCGGTAGTTTTTATTTTATCGCTGACAGTCAGCCGTCCATATTTTGTTGTCTTTTGTGAACGCTATGGTGAGCTTTCCTGCATCGATTCTGATCAATGCACCTTCTTTAGCGTCCACATTAACCAATACATTATCTCCTTTTTTCTCGAACTCAACCCCATTTAGGTCAGGGATATCATTGGAAAATGAAAAATAATATGTGTTTCCTAATTTTTTGACATTGACAGTGCCGTCGGCAAGCGGTTTGTTATTTTCGCTGTTCCCTAAGTCTGCATAGGATATCTTGCCTTTATAATTGCCAATAAAGATGTCGTTATCAGCAGGGTCATCATCTTTACTACAGGCCGTGAAAAATATTGTAGCCACCAACATCAATCCCAGAATTTTCATCATTTTTTTCATAGTTGTAATATGCTTTTTGCGTTTAAAGAATTTGTTTTTCACTTGTGTAAATGCAAAGGCGGTGCCAAAAAATGGTGATGTGTGGGTATTGTTCTGTTTATTAGTTTGTTATATCTTGGTTAGTTGATTAGTCCAGCAATGATATTTATAGTCAAGGCGACCACAAAAGTGTTCAATGCAAAGGATAACAGGCCATGAAAAAGACTGACATGTCTTATTCTTTTACTCGTCACCTGCACATCTGAGACCTGAAATGTGCAACCCATCACAAATGAAAAATATGCAAAATCGAGATAGTCTGGTTGTTCTTCACCCGGAAATAGTAGTCCTGAGCCCGATTTTCCCATTGTCGTATAATAGAGATGTGCATAGTGGAAGGTGTATATCGTGTGTACCAATACCCAAGAAGCGAGCATACTCCCTACAGCGATGACGATATAATATGGATGTTGTGGTGTATGTTCCGAATGTGAAATGATGAGTAGCAGTACTGCGAATAGGCACGCGAATGAAGCTACAAGAATTAAGAGGAAGACAAATAAACGACTACCGTCCTCAATAGTTGCCAATCTTATGATTTGGCGTATAGGCATAGTATAAAATGTAATCCACGACAAAATGATGTAAGAGCAACAAAATGCAAGCCATGCGTATAGGTATTGTACCAAATGCGGTTCATATTCGGGGATAATCAAGAAGATGCCTAAGGCCATAGTAAATGATATCAAGGCTCTATGTATAGCGCGCAGTTGATGTATGGATAGTCCGTTGTTTTGTTTGGTCATTTGGCAATAGATGTACTTAGGACGGAGGGACAAAAAAAACTTCCTCATCACGAACAAGCGTATCAAAGGAAGGTTTTTAAATTATTTAGATCCAGTTCTCTTAATGATCATAATCGACTTGTATTTGTTTAAATCAAAATGAGGTGCTTCTATCGTAAGTGTTGTCGGATAAGGATAATCCTTGTCAAAGAAGTACACCGTTGTCGAACTTCCATAGTCGTTAGTCGGAAATAAGTCTGCTGCACCTTCATAATCGGCATTCGCGATATCCCCTACAGCTACAGCATATATCCGAATAATGCCTCCTTTGTTCTGTTCATTGCGTATGAAAGCTACTTCTTTGAAATCGCCTTTTAAATCCTCAATCTTTTTCTGGGTCAATGAATCCTTAAAAATAAAGGCTACTATCAAAACGATGGGAATTAAAAGTAGCCAAGCTCTCTTTTTATTACCTTTCATTAAAGCGAGATTTGAATGTTAAGCAGTTTGAAGAATTCTTTGAGTATGGCTTGATGCCCTGGCCATGCTGGCGAGGTTACTAAATTTCCATCTACTACAGCTTGGTCAGCCGGTACATTCTTCCATGTGCCCCCTGCAAGCTCGATATCAGGTCCGACTGCTACATATGCGGTTAATGTACGACCTTTTAATACCTTGGCGGCGGTTAATACCTGGATACCGTGACAGATAGCAGCTACTGGTTTATTTTCATCAAAGAAATGCTTTGTGATTTCTAAGACGCGCTTATTTAGGCGAATGTATTCCGCTGATCGTCCCCCAGCGATGTAGAGCCCATCATAGTCGGCTAGATTCACACGTTCGAAATCCTTATTGATTCCAAAGTTATGACCTCGCAGTTCCTTATATGTCTGGTCTCCGGTAAAGTCATGTACTGCTGTTGGCACTACATCTCCTTTTTTACGGTCAGGTGCAATTGCATCGACTTCGATCCCGATAGCCCCCATTGCTTGAAAGGGTACCATTGCTTCATAGTCCTCTACATAATCACCTACTAATAACAAGATTTTTTTTGCCATGATAGTCATTTTTTTGTTCAACGAAATATACTACTTATCCTTTATTTGCTAGAATCTGTACCGTAAAATATACGTCATGATTTAGGTAGCTTCTTTGTCGCAAGTGTTCGTTTGGTTTTACGCACTTTTGCCTCCAGTTGACTTCTCAATAACATATTGGTCACTCCCTTTCCCTCTTCAAAGTTGTCATTGAAACTTGGCAACGAGAACGTATCCAGTACCTCTGCACCATCAAATGGCAGTCTGGCTTCGGCAATGCTGAGTACAGATTGTCCACCACGCGCTCCGGGGCTAGTTGCTAATAAGAACACTGGCTTATCCTGAAATATGCGTCTCCGGGGGATACGTGATATCCAATCGATAAGATTTTTATATCCTACATTATAATTGCCGTTGTTTTCAGCAAGTGAAATAATCAAAAAGTCCGCCCAGTCAATCAGCGCTGCAAAATCATGAACAGTAGCTGGGATACCCTCTTGGATTTCCGTATCCTTACTGAAGAGGGGAATTTTGAAATCGTTAAGATCGACGATTTTGATTTCATCGTCTATCTCTTTATAATATTTAGCCACGCTTGTGACAAATTTTTTGTTGATCGAGGTAGAGCTGTTACTGCCTGCAAATGCTAGTATTTTCATTCGAGTAAAATTATCTTTTGAAGTCGACTGACCTATTATCAGTCAGTTATGTATTTTTGTTTGTAAGTATATGTCTGTGATGATTTCATCAACATAGTCTGCTTTGTCCTTATCATTTGTTTCTAAAGGCGATTATATTGCCTTCGTTTTCTAATTAAATTCACCTTCTTTGATCCACACACTGATTATTTGCTGCAAGCAAACCTTTATTCTGAATAGATTTCAGGAATAGCACGATGTTTTAATTTTTTATTAGGATATTCGTTTCCGTAAAATTAGTCATTTTCTATATATTACTTCATAAACCTATAACAATGAATCTTAAGCCTTGTTTGTCAATCCTAGTCATGCTGTTCACCCTCGTAAGTTATGGTCAGCAATCTCTCAATTGGTACAACCCTCTTGAACAGCAAGCTGTGAGTGGGCGTATTGCAGATCATCAACAGGCTACCACTACCTATCACCGACTGCCTGCCGATTTAAAGGATGTCGTACGTCCTCCTGTATGGTCACTAGGTACCAATGCTGCTGGCTTATATATTGATTTTCATACTGGAGCATCTGCCGTGACTGTACGATACAAGATGAGCGGGTCGTTAAATATGCCTCATATGCCCACCACCGGTGTAAGCGGTCTGGATTTATATGCTTATGATGATATCTCCAAAGATTGGAAATGGGCCTATGGTAAATATAGTTTTGGAGATACAACGTCCTTTACCTTTTCCAAACTAGGAAATGGCACCTCCCGTACATACCGTTTATATCTCCCCTTGTATAATACGGTGGAGTGGATGCAAATAGGAGTAGAGGACGGACAAGAGGTTAAATTTGTCCTCGAAAAAGAAAAACCCATAATTGTGTATGGCACTTCAATAGCCCAGGGTGCATGCGCCAGTAGACCCGGTTTGGCATGGACCAATATCTTAGGGCGTCAATTGAAACTTCCTGTGGTCAACCTAGGGTTTTCGGGAAATGGACGGCTAGAGCAACCCATATTATCGCTGATTGGTGAAGTGGATGCCCGTGTTTTTGTACTGGATTGTATTCCCAACCTCTCCTTGAACGCCAATCTTTCCGAACGCCAATTGGACTCTTTGCTCACCAATGCAGTATCTTTTTTGCGGAAGAAGCATCCAAATACGCCAATTATCCTTACCGAGCATAGTGCTGGGTTTGATGACGATATCCTTAATATTGGATCTGCGCAAGAGTACACCGCTTCTACAAAGGTATTACGTGCATTTATGGATCGTATGAAGAAGGAAAAAGTTCAACAGCTATATTTATTGACCAATAAAGAGATGGCAATGGATTTGGAGTCTACAGTGGACTATGCCCATCCCAATGATTTAGGGATGATGAAGATTGCTGTCGCTTATCAGCGCTTAATCAAGAAGATTGTGAAATAGTCTTTTGAACTATACTAAGAAAGCCACTCTAAACAATAGGATAAAGTGGCTTTCTTAGTATAGCAATTAAAGTAAGGTTGGCTACAGTTTGCTTTCCTTTTTCTTCTTTCTGATTTCTGGTTTTGAAGCTTTTTTGACTTCATACTGTCTTTCGAGATACATAATGATTTCGCTCGCTATATCTTTTTTGGTTGCTTTTTCTATTCCCTCTAGACCAGGACTAGAATTGACTTCCAATACTAACGGGCCTCTATCTGAGGGTATCATATCTACCCCACATACTGTAAGACCCAATTCGGCTGCAGCGGCAATAGCAGTGTCCTTTTCCTTTTTCGTCAATTTGATGATTTCGGCACTTCCTCCTCTATGTATGTTTGATCTGAATTCACCTTCTTTAGCAGTTCTTTTCATCGCTCCAACTACCTTGCCCCCGACAACGAATGCTCGAATATCCGTTCCCTTGGATTCTTTGATAAATTCTTGCACCAGTATGTTGTTTCCGAGCCCGTAAAAAGCCTCAATCACAGAAGAAGCTGCTTTTTTTGTCTCTGCGAGGACCACCCCTATTCCCTGTGTCCCCTCCAAGAGCTTGATGACCAAAGGTGCACCGCCTACCATGCTGATTAAGTCATCGACATCTGAGATTGTTCTAGCAAAGCCAGTAATGGGAAGCCCAATTCCTGCACCAGATAGAATCTGCATGCAGCGTAATTTGTCTCTCGAGCGCGTGATGGCTTGACTAGGATTCGCCGATATTACGCCCATCACTTCAAATTGACGAACAATGGCCGATCCGTAGAATGTCACAGAAGATCCAATGCGGGGAATAATAGCATCTATTTCAGCGATTTCCTGACCCCGATAATGGATTGTTGGAGTATCCTGACGTATGCCTACATAACATTTGCTATGGTCCATGACCACGCATTCATGTCCTCTTTTCTCAGCAGCCTCCACGAGTCTTCGTGTAGAGTACAAATTTTTATTAGTTGAAAGAATAGCGATTTTCACTGAAATGATGATGTTGTAGTATTATAACAAAAGATACGCTGCTTGGTTTTTTTTCTTACAATGAAGAATTTTCAGAAAGATTATATTGCGATACGTCTACTAAGAATTTTTTACTTATAAAATTACGTCCCAGCAACATGGGAAATTTCATGCCCGAACGATTTCGGAACGATAGTTTAATGGAATATAATTTATTAAAAAGTTTAATTTTTGTAAAAATCATATAGCGAATCTCGGAGTGACCAAATGAACTCTTCACGACACCCTGCCGTACGATAGGGAATCGAATTACACGTGTTTCACCGGTTTCAAAATTATCTATAATTGTACATTGTATAAACTTATGCCCGTTTTCCTCTTCAATATGGTACTCTTCGCAATGGAGTACAGAAGTACGGGCACCAGTATCAATCTTTGCTTTAAAATTGTATAGTCCCAGTTCGGGGAGGTCTACTGTTTCGTACCAACCGATTGTTCGCATCTCCGCCATGGGTTTTTATTCGTATTCAAATGTTCCGTATGGTGAGTTGATGGTCACCCTTTTCGTGTCAGCAGCTTCTACTCTTCCAATGATTTGTGCCGGAATACCAAAGGATTCAGATATGGCAATGATGTCTTGAGCAATGGCCTCTGAGACATATAATTCCATACGATGTCCCATATTAAATACTTTATACATTTCCTGCCAGTCCGTTTTTGATTCCTTTTGAATCAATTCGAAGAGTGGGGGAATGGGGAATAAGTTATCTTTAACAACATGCACATTATCTACAAAATGTAAGACTTTTGTCTGCGCACCTCCTGAACAGTGAACCATTCCATTTATTTGCGAACGGTATTTGTCTAATACTTGCTTAATTACAGGAGCATAGGTACGCGTAGGTGATAGCACAAGCTTGCCAGCTGGAATCTGCTGCCCACCTTCCACTTCAATAATATCTGTCAACGACTTACTGCCTGAAAATACCAAATCATAGGGTACTGCAGGGTCATAGCTTTCGGGATATTGTTCCGCTACAGATTTGTTGAATACATCGTGACGAGCAGAAGTCAGGCCATTCGAGCCCATCCCACCATTATATTCTTTTTCATATGTTGCTTGGCCGGATGAAGCTAGTCCTACGATTACATTTCCCGGTTGAATATTGTGATTAGAGATGACATCTTGGCGTCGCATTCTGCAGGTCACAGTACTATCTACGATAATCGTGCGCACAAGATCTCCCACATCTGCAGTTTCGCCTCCAGTCGAATAGATACCGATTCCCAAATCCCTTAATTCGGCCAAGATTTCTTCGGTCCCGTTGATGATTTCGGCGATAACCTCACCAGGGATTACATTTTTATTACGACCAATAGTCGATGAAAGTAAGATATTGTCTATTGCGCCCACACAAAGCAGGTCATCTAGATTCATAATGATGGCATCCTGAGCAATACCTCTCCATACTGAAATATCCCCTGTCTGTTTCCAGTACATATAGGCCAAAGATGATTTTGTACCTGCGCCATCTGCATGCATGATGTTACACCACTGCTCATCTCCAGCAAGTATGTCTGGTATGATTTTGCAAAAAGCTTTGGGGAACAGACCTTTGTCAATGTTTTTTATTGCATTGTGTACATCCTCTTTTCCAGCGGATACTCCTCTTTGATTATATTTTAAATCTGACATCTTGGGGCAAAAATAATCAATCATCCTGATATTTATAAGTTTATTGCATAATATTAACCCGATTTAAGGATGCTCCAAGTATCTAACAATCTTTCAAAGGAAAATTGCGCATTTGCAGGACTTGTGCTCGGAAGACTATGGTAGGTTATATCAGCGACCCTCCTGTGGTATTTGTCATAAAGAAGGCGAGCCTTGTTGCCGTTGAAGAGAACAGTATGTATGGAAGGAGTCCGTTCTAGAAGCCCTATTATATCATTAGGTACCTCTGCTAGTATAGCGTTGTCCATACTGCCCGGCCGGATTGCTGAAGCACAGGTATCCCACAATGCAATGTGATGGTCCCTCAGCAATTGGGTGCGCTCATTATAACCCTGTTGAAAAGGGGTATTCATTAACTTGAATACTAGCTTCCAGAATCTATTTTGTGGGTGTGCATAGTACTGTTCTTCCTTTAGGGATTTGTCTCCAGGTAACGAACCCAAAATTAGAAACTTGGCATTTTCGCCATAAATAGGAGGAAAGGACTGTTTCAACATGTGCTAAATTTACTGATTTATCCCCACTTAAACCTTCTTCACAAAATAGATAAAGATTGTTGTTTAACATTCTCTCAAGATGAGAAGAGTAAGATGATTAGATATTGTAGGTTTCGGCAATGGATACCAATTCGGACACTTTGTTTATTTCTAATTTTTTATAAATTGTTCTGGTGTGTGTCTCGACCGTGTAGGTGGCTATAAATAATTTGCTCGCGATTTCCTTTTTTGAGTACCCTGTCGTGAGTAGAGCAATGATTTCTTTTTCTCTTTTGGTTAATGTTTTTATCTTCTCCAGTAAAGATGATTTTGTCTCCCCTTCGAAGATTTTTGCAAGTGTTAGGGCATAGCACGGTTTACCTTTTGCATTCCTAAGTATGGTCTTGGTGCTACCGATTACATTTTTCCACTCATTGTCCCGATAGAGTAGTTTGTACTCTAGATTTAGGTAGCGCTGTTTATCCAGTTT
Source organism: Sphingobacteriaceae bacterium DW12 (assembly GCA_000783305.1). Lineage (GTDB taxonomy): Bacteria > Bacteroidota > Bacteroidia > Sphingobacteriales > Sphingobacteriaceae > Sphingobacterium. The sequence goes on from JROE01000005.1 coordinate 411,823, forward strand.
GAAAAATGCAATGGAATCAACAAGTGTATGGTAGGTAGAGGTGTGAATTGTCTTTAGGTAATATACATAATCCATACCTGAGAGCCTATTACTCTTGAATCCGTAAAATTCAGCCATAGCGTTATTGATGCAGATTGGCCTATAAAACTCTACATCATGAATCGTTATTAAGTATTTGCTACTATTGATAATCTCTAAGAAAATATCTTTTTTGACACATGATGGGGTCAGTATTCCGTTTTGCGAAAGGCTTTTTTCCAGCTTGTCTAATTCTGTTTCTAATATGTGATATGGCATGTTAGGTTGATGTCACTTTGTATCTAAAAATGAAGTTATAAAAAACATTTTATATTATGATTTAATTGCTAAAGTTCTATGCTTTCGTTACAGGGAGGCTATACGGGGTCTGGAGAATTTTGATGATAATGGGGTACCTTCTAATTTTTTTGCTTAATATTGATTTACTTGTCCAGACAATAGCGTGATTATGGAAATTAACAATAAACTTCGTCTTATGGTCATCAGTACCAGTACGGTATATGGAAGTGACTTTTTGGCCTATATACGAGATAGAATAGCGGATTTTATCCAAGTAAAGGATGTCTTGTTCATTCCTTATGCTCGACCATCGGGTGTATCGTATGAGGATTATACACAGCGGGTAGCAGATGCGCTATCTCCTCTAGGGATTAAGGTGTCTGGGATCCATGAGTTTGAAAGTCCTAGAAAAGCCTTAATAGAGGCTTCGGCAATATTTACAGGTGGAGGCAATACCTTTCTATTGCTCAAAACCTTGCAGGAGCAAGGACTTCTGTCTGTGCTGCAAGCGCGTCTCGGTGTTGGTATTCCTTATGTAGGAACATCAGCCGGCTCTAATATCACAGGTTTAACGATAGGCACCACCAATGACATGCCGATTGTGCTACCTATTGACTTTGACGCATTAGGACTACTCCCTTTTAACATCAACCCCCATTATTTGGACCCCGATCCGCAGTCTACCCATAAGGGCGAAACACGAGAGACGCGTATTAATGAATTCCACTTCTATAATGAACAACCCGTTTTGGGTATTAGAGAAGGAAGTTGGCTGTTGGTTGAGGAGGGGGAGATCCAATTGAAGGGAAATCTGCAAGCCCGTTTGTTTCAGAAGGGGAAGGCTCCCATAGAACTCTCCCCAGGCAAAATCGACTTCTGATCTTTTAGAATCGTACGCAGAAGTAAAAGTATATCTATTCGTGAATATTGAAACCATATTGCTATGAACAAATATCCTCTCCTACATCCAGCAGATATTGCAGAGCAGTTATCCGATTTAAAGGGCAGGGAGCTTTACACAGCCTTCTCTTCCTTTACTTTGGAGTTAAGGCTTGAGATATTCTCCTTTTTTGATAGTGCCGTTCAATACACGCTATTGAAGCAGCTTTCAGAGCGTGAGCTCACCGAATTACTGAACAATCTCAAGCCCGATTTACGTAACGAACTTTTCTCTAAATTACCCGATCAGCTAATCAAATACTTGATTAATCTGCTAAATGAACGCGAGAAGCAGATGGCCTTGGAACTAATCGGCTACAAGGAAGACAGTATTGCTAGGCTCATGACGCCCATGTACGTGCAAGTTCGACTAGAATACACGGTATCAGAAGTCTTTAAGCATATCAAGCTTTTTGGTCGAAAAGCCGAGACACTGAATTTTGTATACGTTGTTGACGAAAACAATGTCTTGATCGACGACCTCAAGATAGGTCAGTTGTTACTTGCTGATGCTGAAAGTAAGATTTCGGATTTAGTGGATTATAATTTTGCAGCCATTAGAGCTTCTACCCCAATGGAAGAGGCTTTTGAGATTTTTCAAAAATATGACCGCAGTGCTCTTCCCATCACTACCGACAGCGGTGTACTGGTAGGAATTGTAACATTTGATGATGTTGCCGATCGAGTTGAGGACCGTGATACAGAAGACATCCACCGTTTCGGGGGGATGGATGAGTTGGACGTCGCCTATACAAAGACTCCACTACTGCGGCTTGTCCAGAAAAGAGCTGGCTGGTTGGTCATACTATTCCTGAGCGAAATGCTGACGGCCTCTGCTATGAGCTATTACGACGGTGAGATTGAAAAGGCAATCGCATTGGCCCTATTTGTTCCGTTGATTATTTCATCTGGAGGCAACTCAGGTTCCCAAGCCGCTTCGTTAATTATTCGAGCAATGGCCTTAGGTGAGCTCAAGCTTCGCGACTGGTGGTATGTGATGAAACGGGAGATTTCATCTGGTATTATTTTAGGTATTATTTTGGGATCTATCGGATTCGTCCGTATCCTTTTGTGGCAGCAGCTTGGAATCTATGACTATGGCGAATATTGGATTTACATTGGTTTGAGTGTATCTGTTTCTCTAGTATTTATTGTTCTGTGGGGCACTCTTTCAGGCTCATTTATTCCATTTGTGTTACGTAAATTAGGAATGGATCCTGCGACCGCTTCAGCACCTTTTGTTGCTACGTTGGTAGACGTCTCTGGATTGGTCATCTATTTTTCTATTGCAGCATTTTTCTTGAGCGGCAAGCTCCTATAGATTTCAATTTTTAAAACACATTATGGTTTTTAACGTTAATAGTAAGGAGGCAGGGGTCTCTTAGTATTAACTTTAAAAAGTGATTTTATGGCAAAGATTGTTGCAGAGCAGTTGGTAGAAATGCTTGTCGAAGCTGGAGTGAAGAGAGTTTATGCAGTTACTGGTGATAGTTTGAATTTTTTTAATGAGGCTGTTCGCAAAGACGGTCGTTTAAAATGGATACATGTGCGTCATGAGGAGGTAGGGGCTTATGCTGCGGCTGCAGAAGCAGAATTGGACGGTATAGCATGTTGTGCCGGAAGCTGTGGCCCCGGTCATGTGCACCTCATTAATGGGATGTATGATGCTCATAAGTCACATGTCCCAATGATTGTGATTGCTTCCACCATTAATACACATGAAATGGGCATGGATTATTTCCAAGAAACCAATACGATCAAGCTATTTGATGACTGCAGTTGTTATAATCAGATGATTACAACGGCCGAGCAGGCACCCCGGATTATCCAAACGGCTATACAACATGCCATCGGCCATAAGGGAGTAGCTGTTATCGGACTTCCTGGAGATGTGACCGAACTCAAGGCTGTCGAGACTGATACTTCTACTCAGATTTTTAAATGTGAGCCCGTCATTAGACCCTCCGATGCCGAACTCCTAAAGTTGGCGAATATTATCAATTCCAGTACATGCACCACTATCTATTGTGGTATTGGTGCTACCCATGCGCATACTGAAATCGTTCACCTGTCCCACCAGCTCAAGGCTCCAGTAGGTTATTCTTTTAGAGGAAAGATGGGCATCCAATATGACAATCCCAATGAAATTGGGATGACGGGCCTTTTGGGGATGCCCTCGGCCTATCAGAGTATGCATGATTCTGATTTAGTCATTTTATTAGGCACTGATTTTCCCTACGAAAACTTTATGCCTACAGACAATAAAATCGTACAAATTGATACCCAAGCCGAGCGATTGGGAAGAAGAGCAAAACTAACCTTAGGCTTGGTTGGAGATATACGACACACAATTCAAGCGTTACTACCCTTACTTAATCAAAAAATAGATGACAGCTTTTTAACAAGCCAGCTTGATTTTTACGAAAAGGTAAAGGAAAATATGAAAACCTATATCGATGCCAAAGGAGCTGAAGACACCATTCAACCTGAATATCTAGCCCATATTATTGACAATAAAGCGGCCTCCGATGCTATTTTTACGGTAGATACTGGGATGACTTGTGTATGGGGCGCGCGTTTCATTACAGCTACCGGACAACGTAAGATGCTAGGTTCGTTCAATCACGGTTCCATGGCTAATGCTATGCCCATGGCAATAGGAGCATCCTTGGCTTATCCGAAGCGCCAGGTATTCGCGCTGTGTGGCGATGGCGGTATTTCTATGTTGCTTGGCGATTTGGCTACTATTAAACAATATAATTTGCCGATTAAAATCATCGTTTTCAACAACCGTTCTTTAGGCATGGTCAAGTTAGAAATGCAGGTGACGGGATTGATGGACAATGAGACCGATATGGTCAACCCAGATTTTGCCATGATAGCCGAGGCAATGGGTTTTAAAGGGGTAAATGTGCGTAGACCTGAGGAGGTCATCGGAGCAATCGAGATGGCCATCCATCATCCAGGACCTGTTTTGTTGAATGTATTTACAAATCCGAGTGCGCTGGCTATGCCACCGAAAATACATCTAGATCAAATGGTCGGTATGGCCAAGTCTATGACCAAGTTGATGTTGGGGGGGAAGATGCAAGAGGTGTTTGATACTATAAAATCAAATTATAAACATCTGAAAGAACTCTAGTTCATTGGTTTCTAAGAGATATTAGATAGCAGTCTGCCCCATGATTTCTCAATCATGGGGCAGACTTGTTCTAGCCCCCTCGCTCTGTCGATTTTTCAAATAAACGGACGAAATGATTGTCCAGATGCTTGCGCATAGCGTTGCGGAAAATTTCTGGATTACCAACTTTTAGAATATCCACCAGACCTCGGTGAGAAATGAAAGTCTTGGATTGGCTGGGCTTGCTTAGCATTCCACTAGTATGCACATATTGAAATACGGGCAGGAGCATATGTTGAAAATCTTTTAACATTTGATTGTTGGAGATTTCGTAAAGTTTACCGTGAAATAACACCTCGTCTTCAATGTTAAATAGCGTAGCATCTGGGTTCGCGGGCTCATTTGCAACTATTTTTTCCAAATCTTCGATATCCTGATCTGTGATCTTGTCAAATAATAAATCGGCCATGCCTACTTCTAACACTAGACGCATTTCAAAAATATCTTGAAGGGTCTTTTCTGCAAGTATACTTGGATGAAGGGATTTTTTCAACGGAGATAAAAGGTCTGGATTGGTCAATATCGCCCCTCTATGTTTTTTAGACTCTACGAGTCCCACCATTCTTAACCGTAGCATGGCCTCCCTTACAACGGTCCTGCTAACACCCAATGTCTCCGAAAGCTCGATTTCTTTAGGTAGCGCATCTCCAACTTTAAAACCCTTGTTGATAAAAAGGTCAATAAGTTTCATTTCTACCTTATCTACCAGACTGGATGTGTCGATAGTGCCTAATTGATCGATGATTGACTGTTTTGTGTCCATGCAAGATTGATTAACTGTTTACGAAAATCCGCAAACGCTGCTGAAGAAGCAAATATATACAATTTTTGTTTCTAATTATGTTATACATAATATTAAAAATAAAATTTGTTTTTCCAATATTGTGCCTATATTTGCTTTATTATGTAATACTTAATACAGTATAAACCACATGAAAATAAACCTAACATTCAAAATGATTCCATTGCTAATGGTGTTGCTTGGTAGCTTCACCTATGGATGGGCACAGACCAAAACTATCTCGGGGAAGGTAGTAGATCTGTCTACAAAGGAGGTCCTTGCAAAAGTTACCATACTGGTGAAGGGCAGTACTCAGGCCACCCAAACCGATCAAAACGGGGGTTTTTCACTAACAGTCTCCCCTTCTGCCGTATTGGTTTTTTCTTACACAGGTTACAAGCGGCAAGAAGTTGCTGTTGGCAATCGAACATCACTCGATATCATTCTTGAAGCAGATATCCAGACCATGGATGAAGTCGTGATCATGGGATACGGAACGGTAAAGCGCTCTAAAATGACAGCTTCAGTTTCCACTTTGGATAAGAAAGTATTGGAAACTGGTATGCGGGCTAATCCTGCACAAGCATTAGCTGGAACGATTCCTGGGCTTCGCGTCTCAACCGGGTCAGGTCGTCCCGGAGCCATGGCTAATATTACTTTACGCGGGGGTACAAACTTTGATGGTACAGGCAGCCCGTTAATTTTGGTAGATGGTCAGGTTCGGAGTAACCTGTCAGATATCAATCCTGAGGAAATCGATAGAATCGATGTCCAGAAGGATGCTGCTGCTACCGCTATATACGGTGCGCGCGCCTCTAATGGTGTGGTCATTGTGACGACAAAAAAAGGAAAATCCGGTTCCTCTTCGCTTGATTTTAAAGTGAATCGTGGTATCAATTACTTAAATATACCCTATGATTTCTTGAACTCGGAAGAATATATTAAATGGAGTCGCTTAGGCGCTACTGCTGCTATACAAGCAGGTACATTGGCAAATACGGCACTTGGTAATCCAGGTGCTCGCGGGACCGGCAATGTATATTTCGGACCTGATGGCAAGACGCCCTTAGATGGAAATTATGTGAATGAAGCACGTTGGAGTGTGATGCGGTTGACCGATCAGAATCGTTTTTTGCTAGACCAGGGTTGGAAATCATTGAAAGATGTCGTTCCTACCAATGCAGCTGGAAACTATGACGCTAATGGTCAGTACTATGACTTGATTTACGAAGATTTTAATTATGGCAATCTCGCATTTCGTTCACCTGCACCATCACAGGATTACAATCTGGCTTTCTCGGGGGGTAATGACAAAGCGAGTTACTATAGTAATGTCGGAATTTATGATGAAAAAGGATTATCGTTAAATACCTTCTATCGTCGGTATAATTTTGCAGTAAATGCGGATTATAAAATCAAGGATTGGATCAAATCGGAATCAAGTATTAATTACACAAGAGCCAATTGGCGGGATCAAACCCTGACAAACGGCGAGGAAAACTATTGGGGGCGCATGCTCTCTGCACCACCGACGTTGCGTAGCAAAAGCCCTATCACCGGTGATTGGATTTTGGGACGAGACGCCAGTGATGGCAATCCATTAGTAAATATCGATAAATATATAAGACGCAATCAAAACGATAAATTTACCCTTAGTCAAGGATTGGTTATTAATTTTTTGCCAGAACTATCCTTGCGCATGAAGGGTATTTTATATTACCACGAGGAGTATGCTGAATCTTTCAATAAGGATTTCAGGACTGGCTTCTTAAGCACTACTAATCCCGATGCAGGGTGGAATAGACAGCGAAATAGTGGAGCATCTTTCTGGAGAGATATCCAACAAACCTACAATGCGGTATTAAACTATAACAAATCATTTGGCAAGCACAACTTAAACGCATTGGCCGGGGGTGAATTTTTTGATTCTTACTATCGTTCAGTAGGAGCCTCTGGCGCATTAGCACCTACAGATGATTTCATGTCCTTAGGCTTGACGACCAATACCGCTACCAACCCGACCAGAGGGACATCTTCTTCGCATGAGAATGACCGGATAATCTCCCAGTTCGGCCGGGTCAATTATGATTATGCCGATAAGTATTTGTTGTCTGCTACCTTTCGTAATGATGGCATATCTCGTTTGAATTCAGAGAATAGATGGGGTTTTTTCCCTGCTGCATCTGTGGGTTGGGTCGCAACACGTGAGGATTTTATTCAAGAGCAAGCCCCTTGGTTGGACTTTTTGAAACTTCGGGCCAGTTGGGGTAAAAATGGTAATATAGGTATCGGCACCAGTCAGGCTATCGGAAAATATGAGGTGCAGGGGTCGTACAATGTTCAGACAGCCTATGACCAAGTGAGGGGATTCCTATTTGGAAATCCAACATTATCTACCCTCCAGTGGGAAAAAACCAACACTACCGAGGTCGGAATGGATATCGGATTGTTAAATAACCGACTTAATTTCTCCGCAGCATATTACAACAGGATTACTTCGGACAAATTGGCTTACATTGATTTACCTAGCTCTGCAGGTATCGAACGCATCCGTACTAACAATGGGACGATGCGCAATAGAGGTGTCGAATTGGAGTTAGGATACAAAATCATTGACAATGATAAATTTAACTGGACGGTAAATGCCAATGCGGCTTATGTTCGCAATAAGATTATCAAGTTGCCTAATAATGGCAACGAATTGAATAGACAAGGTGGCACTCAGGTGTACGATCCGTCTTCAAATGGCCTGATTTGGGTTGAAGGTATGCAAGAAGGTAAGGAATGGGGCGATGTTTACGGATTTAGGATGAAAGGTATCATCCGTAACGAACAAGATTTAGCAAATTATAATGTGAGGGATGATGCTGCTGGTGATACTTATAGTATCGGTGGTGCTGCAGGTAAACGAGTGGCTAGTCAAAAAATAATAGCCGAACAAGGATTGACAGGTTATCTGCCGACACAGTTGGGGGATGCGATCTGGGACGATATCAATGGCGATGGCGTCATCAGTCAAAGCGATCGTGTGAAATTAGGAAATACTTTGCCGAAATGGACAGGTGGCTTCAATACGTCTGTGAGTTACAAAGGAATATCCCTCTTTACGCGGATAGATTTTGCGTTGGGCCATATCCAAATGGACAGGATGAATGTCTGGTCTTTAGGCTACATGCAAGGAGAGTTTAATGCAGGTTCTATTGTAAAAGATACGTGGACTCCCGACAATCCCAATGCTAAATATCCTAGGTACATGTGGGCCGATCAATTGAATATGAAAAACTTTGACCGACCTAGTAATCTTTTCTGGGTGAATTCCAGCTATCTAGCATTTAGAGAAGTATCCTTGTCTTATTCAGTCCCTAGAGAGTGGCTAGGTAAGGCAAAGATAAGTGGTTTGACCCTTACGGCTACAGGACAGAATTTGGGTTATATTTCAAATAAATTGAACGCGCTGCCCGAACGCACAGGATTCCAAAATAGTGCCTATACCGTACCTACCATGTTGGTGTTCGGAGGTAAGATAACATTTTAACTAGAGGAGATAAAGTCATGAGAAAATATATCAAAATAGTAATGATTACATTGTCAGCTTGTGTTTTAACAGCGTGTAATAAAAACTTGGACTTCGTACCTGAAGACTATTTTGCCGATGGAAACTATTGGCAAAATGAAACGCAGGTCAATAATTTTATGGTTGGTGTGCACAGCAACCTCAGAGCGCAGCAATTCATGTTATTTCGATTGGGTGAAATGCGCGGAGGTGGGCTTACTAATGCAGCGAGGATGGAAGTGTCACTCAGTGAATTAGGAGTTATAGAGCACAAAATGACAGAAGTGTCCCCTGGTATAGGGGCATGGGCTGGATTTATGAATAGCATTTTGCAAATCAATCTATTTATCAATAAAGTGGAGCCCATATCTTTTTTGTCAACCGACAAAAAAGATATGCTATTAGGGCAAGCTTATGGGTTGCGAGCATATTACTATTTTCATTTGCTGAGAACCTATGGAGGAGTACCCTTGCGTCTTAGTCCAGATGTTTTAATAGGCAAGCCAGATGCTGTCAGCTTGCGTTTGGCAAGGTCGTCCGAGATAGATGTGTTAACGGCAATCAAAGCTGACATTGCTAAGTCATTGACACATTTCGGGAGTAGTCAGGGAAGCAACAAAGCCTATTGGAACTTAAATGCTAGCCGTATGCTGAAAGGTGAAGTATTTCTTTGGTCAGCAAAAGTGTATGGCAATATAGAAGATCTAACGGAAGCCAAATCTGCACTAAATGCGGTAACAGGCTATAGTTTACTTTCAAATTTTGGAGATGTATTCAAACAAAAGAAAAATGCCGAGATTATCTTTACGCTCCCATATGCATTTAATGAGGCTGAGTCGTCAAGTGTGAGTCTATTCCTGTATCCTGTCGCAAATTTTAATGGTATTTACTACAAAGATACGGTTGATGTAAATGCACCTAAACTAATCGATCCCCTTAATATAGCCCAAGCGAGTGCCGGAGGTATCCAACGATATGCATACACATATGAACTGTTTAAGTCTTATGGTATTCATGATCAGCGACGTAATGCAACATTTTATGATTTCTATGGGATAGATAGGACAGTAACGCCTAATAAGGTTACCATACGAAATACGGTGTTGACGAAGTTTATGGGAACTATCAACAATAATATTCGTAACTGGACGGATGACTGGCCAATATATCGCGAGGCTGACAGATTATTGATGTTGGCAGAAATTGCCAATGCAGAAGGGACCGATCCCGCTAGCTTCATACAACCTATTCGTAATCGAGCTTTCAATGGAGCTGACCCGGCTCCGTTTGTAAATGGGAGCAAAGACGCAAACGAGATCGCTATTTTTGAGGAAAGGATGAAGGAATTCGTATGGGAGGGCAAGCGTTGGTACGACATACGCCGCATGAAGTTTGGAAGCGACCCATTGGTTTTTAAAACTTCTGGACATCCGTATGGTGTCTTAAATAAAGGATCTGAAGGGTACAAGGTTTTATGGCCCGTTGGTAGGGATGTATGGACGAATGATCCTTTGGTGGATCAGACTCCAGGCTACGAAACAACCAAACCCTAGAGGGGATTGGTTTGTTTCAGGATAGTAAATTGTGTTTAGAAAATTAAATAAAACTATATATGCTTAATCACAAAATTGAAGGTTTAATATCCGCACCCTTCACACCTTTTCATGCAAATGGTGAATTGAATTTGGAATTGATTCCCGAATATTATCAATCCTTGAAACGCAATGATGTCAAGGGCGCATTTATTTGTGGGTCTACTGGAGAGGGAGTTGCACTCACTTTTGACGAAAAAGTGAGTGTGTTGAAAGCTTGGACAAGCCTAACGAAAGACGATACAGAATTTGTGTTGATGATGTTTTTGGGCGGCACCAACGTAAAGGAATGTAGGGAATTAGCGATTATTGCAGAACAAGAAGGCGCAGATGCAATTTCATTTACCTCTCCCTTTTATTTTAAACCTGCGAATGTCACTCAATTGGCTAAGTGTTGTGCCGTCGTTGCTGAGGCCGCTCCCAATACCGCATTCTATTACTACCATATTCCCGTATTAACTGGTGGTAATTACGCCATGCTTGATTTGCTCAAAGAAGTGGAATCAATAGCCCCTACATTCAAGGGGATTAAATATACCCATGAAGACTTTATGGATTTCTTGTCCTGTTTGAATTACAAGAATAAAAAGTATGATATGCTTTGGGGGCGAGACGAAAATATGTTGTCTTCATTGGTCTTGGGAAGCAAGGGTGCTGTAGGAAGTACATACAATTATGCAGCTCCACTCTATCATGCACTAATTTCGGCTTTTGAGGCGGGAGATTTTGACAAAGCCAATGAATTACAACAGAAAGCAATTGATATGATTACCTTATTAGGTAAATACGGTGGTATCGCGACGGGCAAAGCCTATATGAAGTTAATTGAGCTAGATTGTGGAGAGTTTAGACTGCCCGTACGCAATATGGAAGCTGAGGCTTTCCTACAATTTCGGCAAGACGTTAAGGCCTTGGGATTTCAGAATTTCAACTCCACAACTTAAAGCACATCGTATGAAATCTCTCACACTACTTTCCAGCTTGATGGTATTTGCAATGGTCCCATTAATAAGTAAATCTCAGGAGCATGGTGCTGTCATCGACTGGTCCATTGGGCTCGAGTTGCCTCGTCAACAGGGAATGCCGCACAAAGGGTTGGCAGGTCCACTGGTAGGTGTTCAAGATGATTTTTTGTGTATAGGAGGAGGAGCGAATTTTCCATTGCAGATGCCCTGGGAGGGTGGAAGCAAAGAGTATCATCGTGATTTCTTTATCTACAAACAACATGCAGGTCAAGTACGGTTTGTCCAAAGCCTGCTTTTGCCATTTTCTTGGGCATATGGCGCCAGTGTGAGCTCTTCAAATGGAATCTTCATCCTCGGAGGCGAGAATGAAACAGGATTATTGTCCTCCTGCTATATTTTGAAATATGACCCTGTTAGGAAAGCTCTCGAACTGCAAGAACTTCCGGCCCTTCCGTTTGCCATTACCAATGCCGGAGCATCCATTGTAGGAGACCATCTGTATCTAGCGGGAGGTGAGCTACAAGAGGGGGTTTCTAACGCATTATATGTTTTGAATCTTAAAAAGACAGCTCTAGGGTGGGTACATGTTGCTGATTTGCCTTATGAGGTGTCCCATCTTCAACTCCTTTCCGATCGTCATGCACTGTATTTAGTAGGCGGTCGCAAGAGAAACCTCGGCATGGTAAGCGACATCTATGATGGTCTTTGGAAATTCGATCTTAAGACGCACCAGTGGAAAGCATTACAATCTATGCCTCAAAAATCGGCGGCAGGTACGGCTCTTTTGCTCTCTGACGGAGGTCTTTGGGTATTCAGCGGGGACGATGGGAGCACCTTTGGAAAAGTAGAGACCCTTCTTGCTTCCATATCCATGGAAGCAGATTCGGTCAAAAGAGCTGATTTAATCAAACAAAAAAATCTCATGCAGGAACAACATCCTGGTTTTGGGCAGCAAATATGGCGTTATGATTTCAAACGGAATGTCTGGGATAAAGCTGGCGAATTGCCCACTAAGGGGCCGGTCACCACTACCGCTGTGCGATGGGGAAAACACGTTGTTATTCCAAGTGGAGAGATAAAAGCAGGTGTACGGACAGCAAAAATAATTTGTGGTCAACTTCAATAAGAATCACTAATCTATAAACTAAAGAAGATGATAAAGTCATTAAGTACAAAAAAATATTACCCTTGGATTGTGGTTGCCCTCCTGTGGATTGTTGCGTTGCTCAACTATTTGGATCGGCAGATGCTATCCACTATGCGTCCTGCGATGGAAATCGACATTGCAGAACTCCGTATGGCGACTAATTTTGGATACTTAATGGCTATCTTTCTTTGGATTTATGGGCTGATGAGTCCTGTTGCAGGAGTGATTGCTGACAAGATTAACCGTAAATGGTTGATCGTTGGTAGCTTGTTCGTTTGGTCGGCGGTTACCTTCGGAATGGGATTTGCCACTACCTATAATCAGCTCTATGTATTAAGAGCGATCATGGGCGTGAGTGAGGCACTTTATATTCCGGCAGGTCTGTCGCTCATAGCTGATTATCATTCGGATAAGACCAGGTCTTTGGCGGTAGGGATTCACATGACTGGGCTCTACTTTGGACAAGCTCTCGGTGGGTTTGGAGCCACGGTCGCCGCAAATTATTCTTGGCATTTGACCTTTAAAATTTTTGGACTTGTCGGCATCATTTATGCGTTTGTACTTGTTTTTACCTTGTTCGAGACACGTAGTCATACCAAAGCCGTGACGGATACAGCCCCCAGCGTTCCGTTATGGAAAGGTTTCTCCGTATTGCTATCTAATATCTCTTTTTGGGTGATACTACTTTATTTTGCTGCCCCTAGTTTACCTGGATGGGCGACAAAAAATTGGCTGCCTACACTCTTTGCTGACAATCTCAATATACCCATGACCCAAGCAGGTCCCTTATCGACGATGACTATTGCCATATCCTCCTTTTTAGGGGTGATTCTTGGGGGCATATTATCCGATAGATGGGTGCAAAAGAATAAAAAGGGCAGGATTTATACCAGTGCTATAGGACTAGGATTGACTATACCTGCCCTTTTTTTAATTGGCTATGGTAACCAAGTTTGGACCATCGTAGCCGCCGGGTTGACGTTTGGCTTTGGTTTTGGCATGTTCGACGCCAATAATATGCCCATCCTCTGCCAGTTTGTGTCTCCTAAGTACAGAGCCACGGCCTATGGAACGATGAATATGGTAGGCGTGATGGCCGGAGCGTACATTACAAGGGCTTTGGGTGCATCGGCAGACTCTGGCCGTTTGGGACGTGATTTTGCATTGCTGGCCATTGTTGTGTTTGTGGTATTGATTATCCAATTGGCTGTTTTAAAACCTAGAGAATACGAAGCGGTTGAATAGCACATTATGATTTCTAGAGCCGATGGAAAGCCTAGGATAGGCACAAAGACACGGGGATGGTTGGTTTGTCTACGGGGATAGAACATTCGCTAATTTAGAAAATGAAGCAGATGTCCCTGTTTCCACTTTTAACTTTAATATAAAAGAATAATGTACGATACTAAGGAATTGGAAGCGTTAGCTTCTTTTTATAAAAATCAGCTTCTAAATGACACCGTGCCCTTTTGGTTTCCACGGTCATACGATACCGAATTTGGAGGGTATCTCCTTATGCGTGACGCCGACGGCTCATTGATTGATACTGACAAAGCGGTGTGGATTCAAGGTCGGGCATGTTGGCTTTTAGCCACCTTATATAATACAGTAGCTCCTAATCCGGAGTGGCTTGAGGGCGCCCGATTGGGCTATGAATTCCTTCGTAACAAATGTTTTGATGCTAGTGGTAAAATGTACTTTCATGTAGATCGACAAGGTACCCCCATTCGCATGCGCCGATATTTCTTTTCGGAGACTTTTGCAGTAATTGCTTTTGCAGCCTATGCAAAGGCATCAGGAGACCAAGAGGCTGCTCGATTGGCTAGAGAAATCTTTGGTGTTTGTATGGAATATGCCAATGGATCGAGGACCATGACTTCCAAATTTGAAAACACACGTCCCAGTAAAGGTATTGGGATTCCCATGATTATGATCAATACTGCACAGCAATTACGTGAGACCATTGGAGATGAAAGATGTGATTCAGCTATACGACATTGGATAGCTGAAATTGAGCACAACTTTGTCAAGGATGATTTGCGTTGCGTGATGGAACAAGTAGCATCCGATGGTAGTATCATCGATCATATCGACGGTAGGACACTCAATCCTGGACATGCCATCGAAGGTGCTTGGTTTATCCTGCATGAAGCAAGGTATCGGGGTAATGATTCTCATCTAATCGATTTGGGTTGCCGTATGTTGGATTATATGTGGGATAGGGGATGGGATCAAGAACACGGCGGAATATTGTATTTTAGAGACGTATTTGGTAAGCCAGTGCAAGAATATTGGCAGGATATGAAGTTTTGGTGGCCTCAGAACGAAGCCATTATAGCCACACTTTTAGCTTATTTGATGACGGGCGACCAGAAATATGCCGAGCGACATAAAATGATTCATGACTATGCATATACCCATTTCCATGATCCTGAACATGGCGAGTGGTTTGGCTATTTGCATCGAGATGGACAGCTTGCACAGACCGCCAAAGGCAACCTGTTTAAAGGGCCTTTTCATCTGCCAAGACAAGAATGGTATTGTTTACAAATATTAAATGAATTTTTAACAAACAACGTATAGATATGAAGAAATCCATCTCAGCATTACTGGGACTTACCCTGCTAGCTACCAGTTTGACGGCACAAGAGACCGTCGTTTTTAAGTCAGGTGATGACGGTTACGCCAGTTACCGTATACCCGCAATAATCAAGAACAAACAGGGTGAACTATTAGCTTTTTCCGAAGGACGAGTCGATCATTCCGGTGACTATGGAAATGTGGATATCGTCTATAAAATTAGTGCGGACAATGGAAAGACATGGGGAAAGCTTCAAGTAGCTGCTGACTATGATAAATTGCAAGCTGGAAATGCTGCACCGGTGGTTGATCTTTTAGATCCTCAGTATCCACAAGGACGTATCTTTCTGTTCTACAATACCGGCAATAACCATGAAGGCGAGGTGAGGAAAGGGAATGGCCTCCGAGAGCTCTGGTATATCACCTCGACTGATGGAGGGAGGACTTGGTCCGAAGCAGTGAATATCACTACACAAGCGCATCGTCCAAAGCAACCACAAATTAATGCCGAGTATAATTTTGAACAAGATTGGAGAGCTTATGCCAATACACCTGGACACGGTTTGCAATTTGATTCAGGTACTTATAAGGGACGTCTCTATATTCCTGCCAACCACTCTGCAGGTGTACCCAAGTCAGCGGGGCGGGACTACTATGCACATGCATACTATTCAGATGATCACGGTAAGAGTTTCAAGCTAGCGGAGACCATCACTTTTGAAGGAGGCAATGAGACCATGGCTGCTCAGATATCCAAGGATGGACTGTATATGAATACCCGCAATCAACAGGGCAATGTCAGGAATCGTATTGTATCCTACTCCAGTGATGGAGGGGTGACATGGGATACTACTTTTTACGATAAAAATCTTCCCGATCCAGTCAATCAAGGCAGTACATTATCTTGGAAAGAAGGAAATAAATATATCCTGGCAGTATGCAATGCCGCCGATCAAAAAGATAGGAATAATCTGACATTACGGGTTTCCAAAAATCAAGGCAAGGATTGGTATTCTAATAAAGTTGTCGCCAAAGCACCTGAGGGATACAAGGGGTCTTTTTCTGCCTATTCGGATATCGTGAAAATTGGTAAAAAGAAGATAGGTGTATTATACGAAAAAGATGATTACAAAGAGATTGTATTTGTTCCTGTAGCTTACAAGTAAGATTCCTAAGATAGCATTGACTACGATACTCGGTATGATTGCCTTGTGGATGATTTACCTTGGCGTGAAAGCAGACTTATTACCTCCTGTATTGACAGGTTTCGGATTTCTCGTAATCGGTGCTTTATTGATGCTTCGTGCAAAGAAATAAAGGGGGGTGTCTCCTCTGTTTTTTGAAAAACAAAAGCAGAGGACATGCCCTTTTTTGTCCCTATCAAAGGGAGTGCAAGATATTTCCGCTATTCGATGTTTTTTCACTTCGATATTAAACTTCGACCACAAAAATACATCTTACTATGTAAACGGTAGCATATGAGAAAGATCTTTTTATTGATGGTGTTATGGTGTAGTTTGAGCGTGGTATTTGCCCAACACGGCCGCGTTGAAACAGATATCTTCGGGAATTTGGATTATATTTCTAAGGATGGCAAATACACTGCCACGCTCGAAAAGAATATTTTTGATGATTTAACTTTTACCGACAGCAAGAATAACGAAGTCGTCTACGAGAAGAAATACTTGGATCGTACCTATCCAGGCATCCGTCAAAATAAGAAAATGAAAACCGACATATTCTATGAATTGTTGCGTCAAAATAGAAAGTCCGAAGGCTACCGGGCCAAGTATCAAATTGATATTTTTAATAAGCTTATCATCGAAGATAATAGAGGATACAAATTGGAAGAGGGAAAAGATATTTTTGGGCATGATAGTTTTGAGGAGGAAATCAATGGAGAGAAAATTTCCGTAAAGCGAAATATACATGGCGATCTTGAATTCACCTCCGGCAAAGATAAGGCCTCTCTAAAGAAAGATATTTTTGATAAGTGGATTTATGAGGATAGTATTGGCAATCGCTTTCAATTTGGTGAACGGACTTGGACCCGACTGATTCGTAAATTTCGTACCGATGAAAATATCTTTAGAATCCTGATCGATCAATATTTTTTCTAAATAACCTCTATTTTAAGCACTTTTTTGACTTATTACACCGTTAATGCGTTAATATGGTTGTTCTCCTCACGAACAAGTATTTTATTTTCATAGTGTTTGATAAGCAGATTGTACTTGTAGAGTTGTACGCGCAATGTGCCATTTATTCCTTTCTTCAGCTTTTTAAGTAAATGATTCCATCATATTGTTTCCAAATCTCGATCTCTCATCAAAAAAAAGTGAAAAATTGAGTAATCACGATTGAATTTGTATCTTGTTGAACTTTTATAAACGAGTACCAACAATAAACCTATTGCCCACAGGCGCCAAATAGTAAGTAATTCAATACGTTTCGATATGTCCATATTCCAAGAAAGTACAGACGAAGAATTAGTTTCTTTACTGAAAGAAGGAAATGAACATGCTTTTTCTATGATTTATCAAAGACATTGGAGGAGATTATTCGTGATTGCCAGTCAAAAGATAAATTCATTTGAGGAGGCCGAAGAAATTGTGCAAGATATATTTTTCAGCTTATGGACACGTCGTATGAATCTCGAAATTCAGGGTAATCTGTCCAACTATCTATCTGTATCTGTTAAGTATCGAGTTATTCGTGTACTTGATAAGCATTATCGGCATCGGAATTATCTCAATTCATTGGTCGATACGTCACTGGTAGATGATTCAACTCAAGAAAACCTGCTGTTTGAAGAATTGCGCGGACAGTTATCAAAATACATAGATGAGTTGCCTGAAAAATGTCGATTAGTCTTTCAGCTGAGTCGTGAACAAGGATATTCCCAAAAAGATATTGCCAAAGAATTGAATATTTCAGAGAAAACCGTAGAGACACATCTAGGTAAGGCTCGTAAATATTTGCGCTCGCGTTTGGCCCATTTCTTTCAAATTCTTTTATAAATTTTTCATTTTGGACTAATGGATTTTTACACCTAGTGATACATAGATGTAAAGAGCCTCATTATGAAAGATCGATTTTACTACGAATACCTCGCCTCTAAATGGTTGGATGGCCGTATTACCCAACAGGAAAAGGATGAATTTTCGGCGTGGTATGCTATGTTGAATCAAGAAGAATTGCAAGTACCTGCTTCTTTTGCGAAGAATGAGGAAGAGTTGAATCGACGTATGTTCGAGCACATTACCAAAAAGATCCATCCCGTACATCAGTTGCCCCAACCAAGAAAAGTTTCTACTACTGTATGGGTAGGTCTTGCCGCATCACTTTTGCTCATAGCATTAATAAGCGCATTATGGAAATCTAGCTATTCAGCTAAAGAAAGTCTCCACGCACATTCGGTCGTAGAACCCGGAGGTCCCAAGGCTTTGTTGACCCTTTCAAACGGTAGTGTAATAGACTTGGATAGTATTGTCAACGGAAGTTTTGTTGAGGATGATGGCATCATCATAGAAAAAGATACCGATGGCCAACTGATTTATAGATTGGCTAGTGGCGGGACTGATGAAGCAACCTACGCATTCAATACAATCAGTACCCCTAGAGGAGGCGAATACAAAATTGTTCTTCCCGATGGATCCCGCGTATGGCTCAATGCAGCATCGTCATTGCGTTACCCTTTGATATTTAATGCTGACCGTCGAGAAGTCGAGCTTCTAGAGGGAGAGGCTTATTTTGAGATAAATAAATCGATACGATCCCAAAAAAATATTCCGTTTATTGTCCATGCTCAGGAACAAGAACTTGAGGTATTGGGTACGAGGTTTAATATCAATACCTATCTCCATACGCAAGTTTTTACCACTTTGATTGAAGGATCGGTTAAGGCAGGCTTTAAACAGTCTACACAACGTCAATTTTTGAAGCCAGGACAGCAGTTGCATTTAAATGCAAAGTCAAATACAACTTCTATTTCTGATGTATCCCTAGACCCCATATTGGCCTGGAAAGATGGATTATTCTACTTTGAAAATGCAAGTTTGGAAGTTGTTCTTGACGAATTTTCACGCTGGTATGATATTGATATCGAAATCAAAGATAAAACTAAAAAATACAATTTCTTTGGTAAGATACCACGTAACACCAATCTGTCTACAGCATTAGCCATATTAAGAACGACTGGCGTTGACTATAAAATGGAAAAAAGAAAACTGATTATATACTAACCTAAATCAACATTATATGGAAGAAACAAAGAATATATAAGAAGGCTAAAAGGCCAGGTGTGCAGCAACACACCCGGCGTTGTCTTGGCCCATTTCCCTCTTTGTAAAAAGAGAGTTTTATCGAAGAATAAATTTATAAACCAAAACTTTTCAAAAATATGAATTTTAAACAAAGATTCAAGTTGTATCCTATTGTGTTCTGTCGCATACGATACCACTTGAAGAAGCATATGTCTTTATCACCGGAATTATTCTTTATGATTATGAGGGTTAAAATTATTATCATCACCTTACTGGTCTCTTCTTTGCATCTTTCTGCAAGTGTATATGCGCAACGGATAAATTTGAATGAGAAAAAAGCCCAAATGGTTCAAATTCTTAACAAGATAGAGAAGCAGGTCGGTTATACTTTTTTTTACAATAAGCGAGATCTCCAGCAACTTAAACCTGTAACGATAGTCGTAAACAACGAACGGTTAGACGTCACACTGGATAAAATATTTGCTGATCAACCTTTGGGCTATGCGCTGCATGACAAGATTATTGTCATCAAAAAAATCGACCCTTTGGGTAGCCATCCGTCCATTATCCCTAGTAAAAGCTTAAAAGTGCAAGAGGATATTATTGGGCAAGTTACAGATTCTTTAAAAAATCCTTTGTCGGGGGTCTCCATTAAGATTAAAGGAACAACTCGAGGGACATCGACAGACAACGGTGGGAAATTTAGAATTCCGGCTAAGAGCGGAGAAATTTTGTCTTTCTCCGCAATCGGATATAGAGCATTAGAGACAGAGGTCACGGACCAAAGAACACTTCAGGTTATATTAACTTTGGACAATTCAGATTTGGAAGAAGTGGTAGTTTTAGGATTTGGACAGTCTCAAAAAAAGATCGCGCAAACAGGCTCTTTGGCCTCCATTTCCACAAAAGACCTTAAACAAAGCCCAGTCGCCAACGTTACCAATGCTTTGGCCGGAAGACTTCCTGGATTAATTACACTGCAGCGAAGCGGAGAGCCGGGATATGATAATTCTGACTTATTGATAAGAGGTCGTTCTACTTTTAATAGCGTGTCTCCCCTAATTACGATAGATGGGGTCCAAAAAGATTATAGTGCCATTAATCTGTTGGATGTAAACGAAATCGAGAATATTACAATCCTCAAGGATGCGTCAGCTACAGCATTGTATGGTGTCAAGGGAGCCAACGGCGTGATTATCATCACGACAAGAAGGGGGCGTGAAGGTGCTCCCCAGATGCAGTTGTCCACTCAGACGGCGGTACAGACACCTACTAGACTTCCATTGATCCTCGGCTCGTATGATTATGCACGGCTTTCCAATGAGGCTTATCTCAATGATAATCCAGATGGCATATTGATTCCCTATGATGAGATTAGTCTAGAAGCCTATCGCACAGGAATCAACCCCCTAAAATACCCAGATATCAATTGGATGCAAGAGGCCATGAAAAATTCCTTATTGTCTCAATCCAATTTTAACATCAGCGGCGGCAGTCCCAAGACGCGATATTTTGTCAATATTGGATATACCAATCAAAATGGAATCTATAAATCCGAAAAACAGCCCAAATACGATCCAAATGTATCTTTCAAAAGGTACAATTTTCGGTCTAACGTGGATGTAGATTTTGACAAAGACTTCAGCATGTCTTTGAATTTGTTCGGTGCAATTGAAAATGGGCGCTATCCTAGATCCAGTGCATCCACACTTTTTGATATGTTGCAAAAAGTTACCCCAAATGCCTTTCCGATTAAATATCCAACTGGATTTTATGCCCAAACTCCCTCTTTATTGAACCCTTTCTATTGGCTTAATACGCAGGGGTATGCTCAAAATTTTAATTCATCCCTATCGGGTATGCTATCCGCTACGCGCAAGTTGGACTTTATCGTTGAAGGCCTTTCGATTAAAGGGAATTATTCTTTTGATGGCTATTTCAAGAATCAGTTTACTCGTACTCGAAGTGAGCGCGCCGCCTATTATAATGGCACTGGAGATTATGACAATTTGGATAGCTACACTTATACCCAAGAAGACCTTCCCCTGTCTGCTCCATCTTCATCCTTCAACCAGAATAGGGATATTTGGATGGATGCGTCCATTAACTATTCCAATACTTTTGGGGCCCATGCAGTCAGCGGCTTATTACTCGCTAACAGGACCCAGAAGGTTATTGGGGGGCAGATACCCTATGTCTCACAAGGATTGGTCACCAGGCTCACCTACAACTATAACAACAAGTACTTCGGAGAGTTCAACGCGGGATACAATGGTACCGACAATTTTGCTAAAGACAATCGATATGGTTTCTTTCCTGCATTTTCTGCCGGATGGATCGTTTCGGAAGAATCCTTCCTAAAAGAAAATCAAGTATTGACCTTTATGAAAATTAGAGGGTCATATGGCCTCACCGGAAATGACCAATTGAGTGGAAGACGCTGGTTGTTCATTTCTGAATATAATGATTACTCTGGATACAACTTTGGCGATCCGTTAGTTTGGATGTCCGGAGTTGGTGAAGGCGCTATTGCCAATCCATTGGTTTCGTGGGAGGTAGCCCGTAAAGGCAATCTAGGAATGGAGTTCAAACTATGGAAAGACTTGATTGAATTGAATGTGGATCTATTCCATGAAAAACGCAATGACATCTTGATTACAAGAGGTTCTGTCCCATCGATGATCGGTATTCCAAGTGGTAATCTCGCTCCGGTCAATTTCGGAGAGACTGTTAATAAGGGATTTGAAATAGAGCTTAATCATAGAAAGACAGTCGGCGATGTTTCGTATTTCGTTAAGGCAAATGCATCGTTCGCTCGAAACAAGATTATTTTTATGGATGAAGAGTCTAAGCCTTATCCGTATTTGACCAATACCGGGCGCCCCATAGGACAATATTTTGGCCTCAAAGCAGATGGCTTCTTTAACAATGTAGAAGAGATTCAAAACCACGCACAGCAATTTGGCCAGGTTATTCCAGGTGACATCCGTTATGTGGATCTAAATGGCGATAATATCATTGACCAAAATGATGCAGGGCCCATTGGCAAAAGCGATGTGCCCGAGGTTTTTTACGGACTTTACTTAGGTCTGAACTGGAAGGGGTTTGATGTAAGCTGTCTTTTCCAAGGCGCAGATGGTTTCAATGTGTTGTTGAGCGATCAGGCCGTGTATGAATTTGTAGAGGGACGCAATGTCCTCCAGCATCATTTGGATCGGTGGACGCCAGAGACTGCCTCTACAGCCAATTATCCTGTATTACACTATGGATTCAATAATAACAACCATAGACCCTCATCTTTTTTCTTAAAAGATGCATCCTATATCAGGCTGAAAAATGCAGAGATAGGGTACACATTCAAAAATGTCAAATTGACAAAGGGTAAAAAATTCAGCTCCGTGCGCGTCTATACCAACGGTATGAACCTTATTACTTGGGACAAGATAGGTGGGTCATATGATCCCGAGATTCGGAGCGGAAGCGGTAACAACTATCCGCAGCAGAAGGTCTATAACTTTGGTTTATCGGTTAGTTTTTAAGATGTTAAATAAAGAAATCATGATTAGTTCAATTAATAAAAACCTTATAACCGCAATTGCTTTATCGATATCCACCTTGTTCAGTTGCAGCAAATTGGATTCATACCTTGATAAAGCAGAATCTGGAGGCATGTTAGAGGAGGAAGTCTTTGGCAATTATCGTCAGACAGAGCGCTTTTTAGCACAAGTCTATGGGAGCGGGTTGAAAATCGATTGGGTGGGCAGCGGACTTTGGTCTTTTTCCTATGACGGTGCGACCGACAATGGCTATTGTGCATACCGCTATTGGCCAAGCCCCAAGTTTATGTATGATGGCAATTTGACTCCATCCAATAATCCCATAGACCAATGGGCCGATTTGTATGCAGCCATCCGCAGGGTCAACCTCTTTATCGAAAAGATTGATGGTCTTCCGGTTTCTGCGAAGAATCAAGAAGAAGAGATTGGCAAAGCACGTATGAAAGGAGAAGCCTTTTTTCTCAGAGCTTGGTTTTATTCCGAATTGTTCAAAAGATATGGTGGTGTACCATTGATCGATCGCGTCTTGCAAGTCAGTGACGATCTGAATATTCCACGAGCCGATGCAGCCGCAATCGTTGGTTTTATAGTAGAGGATTGTGACAAAGCTGCATCCCTGCTACCTACAGACTATACCACTAAAGATTTGGGAAGAGCCACTAAAGGTGCAGCGTTGGCGTTGAAGTCGCGCATGTTGTTGTATGCCGCCAGTCCCTTGCACAACCCTTCCAATAACATGGAGTTATGGGAGCGGGCAGCAAAAGCAGCCCAAGACGTCATCTCTTTGGGGGTATACAGCCTACATGGCTCCTTTAAAGACGTGCTCCATACGCGCAATTCCGCAGAAAATATTTTTCAATATACGACCAATTATGAAGATCAGCTTCGTAACAACTTGATGCCTAGCCAAGGTGGTTTTGCCATTGTTCACCCCAGTCAAGAATTGGTTGATGCCTTTGAAATGAAAGATGGGGAAAAATATAGCGAATCACCCTTATATGATGCTGACAATCCCTATGAGAATCGAGACCCACGATTTCAGATGACTATCGTTCACAACAATATGCCTTGGCGTGGGTTGCCTATTGAAACATTCGAAGGCGGTTTGGACGGTATCAACGGGAGTGGGGATAATTATACACGTACAGGATATTACCTAGCCAAGACATTGGATGTAAATGGAAGTATCACCCCTATTTGGCGACCTGGGAGTCACTTTTTTGTCTTTATTCGATATGCCGAAATCTTGCTTAACTACGCTGAGGCAAAAAACGAAGCACTTTCAGCTCCAGATCAATCCGTCTATCAAGCTGTAGACCAAGTACGGGCGCGAGTTTCTATGCCCGCTTTGCCTGCAGGATTGACCAAAGTCCAGATGCGTGAACGCATTCAAAACGAACGAAGGATAGAACTTGCATTTGAATCCCATCGATTTTGGGATCTCAGGAGATGGCGTATTGGAGAGCAAATATTGAAAGAGGTCCACGGTATGAAAATTACCAAAAGTGGTTCGGACTGGAAATATCTACCCTTCAAGATAGAGAGTCGATTTTATAAGAATACCTATGATTTATTCCCCATTCCTCAATCTGAGATCAATCGGAATAGTGCTTTGACACAAAATCCCGGGTATAATTAGTCTATTATTTAGCATATGATGACAACTATTATGAACAAAATTGCACTATATATTTTCTTCCTTCTTCTATTGCAGATAGTAGGATGCAAAGATAAAGAGAGTTTAGGACACGATGGCACCAAGCCCATCGTGATTGAAAAATTTCTTCCCCTAGAGGGCGAAGGAGGTACCGAAATGATGATTTTTGGACACAACTTTTCGTTAGATACCAATCAAGTAACCGTATACATCAATGGAGTCAAAGCGCGAATTACGGGTATCAATACCGAACGTATCCTGTTGATTGTTCCCCAAGATGCAGGTACGGGTCTTGTCGAGATCCAGATTGGAGACAATCAAGTTAAAAGCTCCGTTCCCTTCAAATTTCCACCCGTATACCGCTGGCGTATGGAGACATTGGCCGGAAGTGGTGTCGCCGGATATGCTGACGGCAAGGGGAGATCCGCCCAATTTAATTTTGCTAGGGCACCAGGTCTGGCCGTTGATGTTGATGGAAATGTATATGTCGCAGATGCGGGCAATCATCGGATTCGCAAAATCAGTCCGGATGGTACGGTTGAGACCATTGCCGGAAATGGGGTTGCAGGTTATCTCGACGGTCCTGCTTTACAAGCACGATTCGATACCCCATTTGATGTAGCTGTTGACAAGGATCGTAATCTATATGTAGCAGATACTTGGAATGCCAAGTTAAGAAAAATAAGTCCTGACGGGCAGGTCTCTACTGTGACAGGTGTAGGTGATATTGTCAATATTGCCATAGATCCGCGCAACAACAAGATATACGTATCCTCACTGACCAACGGCACCGTATATGAAGTAGACAATGGCGGTTCCCTCAGGGCTGTGGTCTCCGGAATGGATTGGATTAGTGGCATCACTATCAATCAACAAGGCATGTTGTATGTTGTTGAAACCGGGAAATCCGTTGTCCATCAAGTCGATCTCAAGGGATTTAGCGGCGAGCCACTACAAGCTACCGTCGTAGCGGGGACACATGGCGTTGCTGGGTATCTCGATGGACTTGGTTTATCGGCCAAATTTGATCGACCTTGGGGTATTGCTTGCAATACCACGACTGGCGAACTCTATCTCGCGGGTGATTCCGGTCCTTATGGAGGCCCATGGTATGGTGATGGTGGCAATAATACAAACCAATGTATACGCTTGATAAAGCCTGCCAAATGGGCGGTGACTACTTTTTTCGGGGGCACCGAGAGAGGGTTTGTTGACGGCCTAGAAGACCAAGCAAGGTTAAATAATCCTACGGGAGTTGCTGTAGGGCCCAATGGGGATGTGTACGTTGTCGATGCTAATAACCACAGTATCCGTCGCATTATTAAGGAGGAAGTGCTATGAAGTTACCGCACAAACCTACACCGGTCCTTATCGGTCGACGAAAATTTATAAAAAGCAGCTCCATATTAGGCTATGGGCTAGTCGTATTTGGGGTTGGCAATTGCAGTTGCAAAAAGACTCACCCAGATGAGGCAGCCCCAAATCGTGTCGCAAAATATACAATTTCTGCTTTAGATAGTTCAATCAAGGTATTGCCGTCAGACATTGTTAAAGAGAGCAGACGTATTGAACTTGCTGCGGCGGCTAATGAAACCGAAAGTTTTCAAATCGTCCTTCGTTCAGAAGCCGATTTAGGGCAGGTAGATATTAGTATTGGCGAGTTGACCAATGGAGTACATACTATCCGTGACCTACGTTGGTTTCAGGTAGGATATGTATACGTTTCGACATTTGATGGACATCCCGCCACTGAGGATATCAACGGGTTGCTCCCGGGCTGGTATCCAGATCCTTTGTTAGAAAATGAACGTCCTACACTTGTCAAAGGTTGGTCCAATACATTATGGGTCAATTGTCCAATACCCACTGGTACACCACCAGGACTGTATGCTGGTAAGGTAAGCCTAACTATTGGAGGGCAATTGGAGACTATTGATATGCAGTTGACCGTATTCGATTTTACCTTGCCCCGTAAGAGCACGTTGCCCACTTTGTTCTCCCTATCGTTGGAATATTTGAATAAAGTGTATCCTACCTTTACACCTGCTATTCGGGAAAAATGGTTTGATTTCTTAATGGCTCAACGGATAAGTCCGACGGATATGTATATTGATTTGGAAGGCGCTGATGCGAAGTTGAAAATCGAACCAAATGAATATCGCCGTTATCTCGACCGTATGAATGGCTTTGTCGTGTATCCGATAACCGCGACTTGGAGTGATCGCGATGCTTCTGCGGACGAATTGATAGCTCGGTTTGAAAAAAATCGACCCTACATCGATGCCCTCGTCAGTAGCGGCTGTGTGTCACAGGGAAATGGTGTGTTTTATGGGTTCGATGAGAATGATGCAAGTCATTTCGAAACGATGAAAAAAGTACATCGGCATATTAAATCCATTTATCCCCAGATTCCAATTGCGACCACCTCAATGCATATTACAAGTGTCGAACAACTCCAAGAGTTACAAATCGATATTCTGGTGCTGCATATCACGGATGACATTTATAACTTAGCTTTTGCTGATCAGGTGCGAGCTGTAGGCAAAAAGGTATGGGGGTATATTTCCTTGCAGCCTTACCATCCGATGCCTAATTGGCGTATTGAAAATCCATATTTGGATGCTAGGGTGCTCTTAAGTGCGATGGCCTATCATGAACGGTTTGATGGATTTTTATATTGGGGCGTAAATCAATACAATAAGATTGGTTGGAAATACCCTGCGACCATTGCTAAGAATACGCCTGCGAAGCTTGAACTATCGATTACTACCCCCACAGATGAATACAAGTGGCTGCATGGCGATGGATTGCTCCTATATCCAGGTAGCTCCGGTCCTTTGAGTAGTATTCGTATGGAGCAGATTCGAAAGGGTTTGGAAGAGTACGAATACTACCAGCTATTGGAGGAGCGTTTTGGAAAAGAGGAGGCGGCCACTTGGGCGGGTAAAGTAGCCCCATCGATGAAGGTATTTAGCGACGACGCCCATCTTTATTTAACGCACAAGCTGGAGATGGCTGCTCGTATCATGGGACGATAACTTAATTTACTCGTATTGATATTATTATAAACCCTAAAAATCATGTTATGAGAAAAGTACAATTCTTTTTACTGTTTTTATTGGCAGGAGCTACTGCTTGTGAACAGACGATGTTGTCCTCTGCAAATCTGTTGACAGCACGATTAGCGACTCAAAACTATTATGTGGCCAATAGCGGCAACGATAGTAACACGGGTGACATATCGTCGCCATTAAAGAGCATCGCATATGCGCTCTCTCTTGCACAGCCTGGCGATTCGGTCATTGTCCGGACAGGTATATATTTCGAAAAATTGGTGTTCCCCCGGTCTGGTAGTTCTGGAGCCTATATTACATTGACATCCTATCCCGGAGAAAATGCCTTGATCAGTGGCAATGGACTGCCCTCATCAGGGCACGATGCATTGGTTAAGGTTACTTCAATGGATTGGATCAAGATTAATGGGATGGAAATCGCGCATTACAGCACTTCAGATGGAGGCAAAATGCTTGACGGATTGTTGGTCAATGGTACCTCTTCCAATATTGAGATTACCAACAATCATGTACATCATATCCATAATAACGCTTCTCCTTCTGTTGGCCGCGAGGCACACGGTATACATATCAAAGGTACCGGGAGTACGGCTATGACCAATATTTTGGTAGAAGGTAATAGTATACATGATAATCGTACCGGCACAAGCGAAAATTTGACTATAAATGGCTATGTAGATCAATTTGTCATTCGAAATAATGAAATCTACAATGGAGAGAATATTGCCATTTGTATAGCGGGCGGATATGGTGCCAATGGTCTGCCAGCTGTAGACTATGCCCGCAATGGACAAGTTATCGGTAACAAGATTTGGAATATTGATGGTCGCACTGGTCAAGTCCCCGTGTTGCTGCAGGCTGCTGGTACCATCGGTATCTATATAGATGGCGCCCGACATATCCTCGTCGATCGAAACCGGATCTGGGATAGTGACCGAGGGATAGGACTTGTTAGTGAAAATGATGGATTCCCGACCGAATTCTGTGTCGTTAGAAACAATGTAGTCCACAACAATAGAGCTGAAGGAATTTATCTCGGTGGTTACGCCAATTATACCACTGGAGGTACCAAAAGTTGTCTGGTACTAAATAATACCTTGTACTATAATGCCGGAGAATTAGGGTATTACGGTGAATACGTGGGGGAGATTCGCCTGAATTCCAATTGCCATTACAACGAGATCCATAATAATATCCTTGTCAGTCGACCTACTATGGGTACGTTCATCCGCAAGCATGATAGCACGGGGTCATTTAATGGCATTGATTTCAATCTATATTTCAGCAGTGGCAGTACCAATAGGTGGTACTGGAACGGGTCTGCACTCAATTCCTTTAGTGCTTGGAAGGGAGGGAGTGGTGGAGATAGCAACGGCATCTACGGCAATCCTCTTTTTGCCAATGTAGCTGCTAGCCCTCCAGACTTTAGTCTACAAGCTTTATCGCCAGCCATCAATGTTGGCAATAATGCACATGGCACTTCAGCTGGCGCCCTAGATTTTCTTGGAAACCCGCGATACCATGCTGTTATCGATATTGGGGCTATAGAATATCAATAAGCAAACTGTTACATATTTGGGTGCCATTACATTTCCCCCGTTGTATTGATTGGACGGGGGAAATGTTATTTGTCAATGTAATTGCTTTAAGGCACTGGGATCAATCGGTCTATCGATACCTTGCTTTTCATTGTGCCAAATGATAGAATGGCATACTTTCCCTGGATTTCCACGACGGTTCCCACGGCAGTCTGTCCGTATACTTGTACTTTATCTCCCATTTTCGTAACACGTTCAAGTAATATATTTTTCACTTTTTCGACACGTTCAAGGTCATCAACGGCTTTTCTTTGTACTTCTGCCTGACAAGATGCGGTGTTGGTATCTATTTCTTTCCTTTGAGACTCCCAGTATAGTTTGTCTCGAACTATCGCCTGCAGTAAGCTATCCATGTTCACGAATTCTTCTCCTATTTTTTTTGAAGCATTCGAGATAAGACGTTCAGGGAGTCCTATACGTCGGGCCACCTCAATGGCCAACGAACTGCCTGGGTGTCCTATCGAAAGCTTATATAACGGAATCATATTTTCGGAATCATATAACATCGCTCCGTTGATAATTCCTGCTGTGCGGTATGCAAAGTGTTTGAGGTTCTCAAAGTGAGTCGTAATCAGTCCGAAGCTTTGTTTTTTATTAAATTCAGCTAGCAATGTCTCTGCAATGGCTCCCCCGATTTGAGGCTCCGTGCCTCCTCCAAATTCATCTATCAACAGTAAGGTCCTGCTATTGCTGTGTTCGATAAAGTACTTCATGTTGGTCAGGTGGGCTGTATACGTACTGAGGCTATTTTCCATATTTTGTCCATCCCCTATATCCATAAAAATATGATCAAATACGCCAGCTTTTGAATGGATGTCAACTGGGATCAAAAGACCGCATTGGAGCATGTATTGCAGTAAAGCTGCTGTCTTTAGGCACAATGATTTTCCTCCCGCATTTACACCTGATATGATTAAAATCCTATTACTGGTCGTCAATCGGATATCCAAAGGTTGTGCCTCCTGTCGTTGCTGACGTAGCGCGATGTCTAGCAAGGGATGTTTGGCCTGATTCCATTCCATACACGGTCTGTTTTCCAGTATAGGACTGCATGCTCGTATTCGTAAGGCGAGCATGGCCTTAGCGCGAATAAAATCCATGGTTCCCATGAAATTATATAGATTGCGTATTGCTGATAGGTCGGGCCGCACCAGATTTGTGAACTCCATTAGAATTCTTGAGATTTCTCTTCTTTCATCATTCTCCAGGTCGCGTAAGCGACTGGAAGCCTCTACCACCGCTTCGGGCTCAATATATACAGTTTTGCCACTGCCAGAACCATCTCTTAGGATTCCTTTTATTTTTCGTTTGTTCGAAGCCGTTACCGGTATCAGGTAGTATCCCCCACGCATATCTGCCTGTACATCTTGCCCGATTAATCCTTGAGCCTGCGCATTGCGAATTGCGGCATGCATGTTTCTCGTAATATCTTTGGCAGCGCCTATTTTGCTTTTACGGACCTCGTTCAATAGTTTTGAGGCATTGTCCTTGATTTGACCAGACTTATCCAAGATCGAATTTGCCTTTTCAATGATAGTCGGAAATGTGCTAATCGAATCGCTTAGTTTTTTGAGTTCTGGATATTTGACCCGCACTGAATCGGTCGTGTTGAAAAAATCTACTATCTGCCCAATGGTCTCTAACGCTTCCACCAAGGGTAAGATTTCTTTTTCAGCCAACCAAGCGATATCGTCATTTGCTATTTGCGTCAATGTGGTTCGCATATCCGAGCAATAGGGTGTCGGAAAATCCACTTTATTCTGTAAGATTTGGAGGAATTCTGCTGTTTGTTGTAGCCATTTCGTTATCATCTTGTAATCGGAGGAGAAATATATGGCTGCTACTTGTTCTTGTCCTAGATTACCTAAGCAATTTCCAAAAATGAGGTCGCGGACAGTATTAAAATTTATTTTATGTTCAAAGCTTTCTGGATAAATCATGATCTCAAAAATGTAAGGAACGAGGTTCACTTCCAGCCCCAAAAGCGAAGAAGCAATTACGTTCGTAATTAAAAAAATAGTATTTAAATGTTATTGAGATTTACCATACCACATTAGGGGACTCTTTTTATAGAACCCGAGCTACCTATTGGCGTAAAGTAGCGAACTTGCGATATGGTGATTATACGGAAAGAAACATCATAATGGATGTTATTGAATCTTTAGGCGCAAATATAGTAGACATTTTCAATAAAAGCAAAAGCACCTACGCAGCAGTGTCACAATTCCATTCACTCCCCATTGAAGGCTATCCATGTTAGCGGCTTAAGCGGCGGTATATATCAGATGTGACTTAGCGTTTTTATGCCAGTTGTGCCCTCGTTGTTGAGTGAGGTTATTACTGTCGCTACTCGATATCGTCAAGAAAATGACTGTTCTATAGGCGTGATAATTTGATAATTTCCTTCAACTACTTGAAAATAATGTTGCGTTTTTTTGCGTATTTTGTTTTTTATTCCTAATCTTATGGCAAATTAGTGGGCTGTTGAGTACAGCTCTTTAAATATATTCACCTATTATGAACTCTTCGTGGCCTAATGACCTATCGTCAAAATATAGAATGGAAGTAAGAGAGGCAACTGCATCACTTTGTAGTCGCACCTGCTTTTTCTTAACGTCTTTTACAAACTTTCAAATTCAAGCAAGCTAGTGATGTTACCGCAGATACCACGATTTCTATCTGTTATTTTTTTTGTATTATTAAGTTCTGTTGTCTTTGGGCAGAAATCCGGTAAGTCAATCACCGGAAAAGTTGTCGATGACCACATGCGTCCGATTCCCTTAGTCACTGTAAGCCTTTATGACCTCAGCCAAAAGATGGTTTTGAGCACAGCTACAGATAGTACAGGTCATTTCAACGCAAGATATGAAAGGCCGGGTAAGTATCTATTAGAGATAAGACATATAGGACATCAAGATTACCAAACTCCCCCTTTTGAGCTAGCCAATTTGGATTTAGGGATTATTAGACTTTCGAAGTTGGAGAAGACACTTGAGGAAGTAGCGGTCCAGTCAAAGGCCAAAATATTCGAAGTTAGCGGAGGTACCATTACTTACAACGTTGCCCATACGATTGGGGGGCAGGATGTCTCCGCTTTAGAGGCATTAAAGCGGGCTCCCGGTGTTTATGTTGAAAATGAAAGTAATATTACGCTAAATGGAAAAAGTGGTGTACAAATCCTATTGGATGGGAGGCAGACGTTCCTTTCAGGTACAGAGCTGACTGATCTTCTAAAATCCATATCATCCAATAATCTCAAATCCATCGAAATAATCAATAATCCAACAGCAAAGTATGATGCGGCCGGATCTGCAGGTATCATAAATATCAAGACCAAAAAGAATCAGACAAAAGGTTTAAACGGAAGCATCACCAGTACCGTAGCATATGGCGTGAGTCCCAAGCAACTTCAGAATATTGCTCTTAATTACGGGGTGGATAAAATTAATGTATTCGGAAATTATAGTCATACGCTTGGCAATTACAACTATGATTACGGTACCAACCGTCAACAAAATGGCAAATCCTATGACAGTCATACTATTGATGTTGACAAACGCCAGAAAATGTCCACTCAAGTAGGGGTAGACTACTATCTTAATGATAAGAATACCATAGGTTTTTTAGCCAACGCCAACTTTATCTTTGGTGGAGGAATTACAGACACCCGGACGGATATTAGCACTCTTCCCGCCTCTACGATCGAAGAGTCTCTTTCGGCAGTGAATGATTATTATGGACAACGTACTGCTCGTTACAACTTCAATTTAAATTACAAATATGAAGATACGACAGGTCGTAGTTTAAATATAGACATGGACTACGGCCGTTTTGATAAATGGAATAAAAATCTGCAATCAAATATTTATCGTGACAATCAGGAAATTATTCTCGATGAAAGCCTATACCGTACACTTAATGGTATCAATATCGATTTGAGTGGCATAAAGGTCGACTATTTGGAAAATCTGTGGGGCGGAAAGTTTGCGTCCGGTGTGAAGTATTCCTTCGTCAGGTCTGTAAATGACTCCAGATTTTATCACGCACTGATAGCGGCAGACAGCCTTGACAATCGGAGATCCAATGATTTTCAGTTTGATGAGTATATTTCAAGTGCATATGTTGATTATAAAAAATCCGTAGGCAAATGGTCTTTTCAGGGCGGTCTACGGATAGAACACTCCAATTCGCAAGGCACATTGTTCTTCAAGGAGAATGACGTTGAAAAAGAAGATAATATTAAAAGAAATTTTACCAATCTATTTCCTTTTTTCGCTATTACTTTGCAACCTACCGAGCATAACAATGTCTCGTTATCTTATGCCAAACGCATTGAAAGGCCAGCGTATCAAGACTTGAATCCTTTTGTCTATATGTTGGATGAACTATCCTTCTGGCAAGGTAATCCATTTTTGAAGCCCTCCTTTACACAGCGATTTACCTTGCTATATTCATTGAAAAATTCTACTGTAGTGTCCTTAAATTTTGCTTATACCGATCAACTAAATGCCAAAGTAACAGATACACTCGAAACCGAAAAAATAGTGATGATTAGCCGGAATCTAGGCACGCAAAAACATTGGTCCTTGTCCCTGACACAGACCCTTGCTCCAACACGTTGGTGGGATGTGACATTTAACGGTCTATTGTATTACATCCAGAATGATGTTACGTTCGATCAATATAGGAACTTTGACTTGCAGCAACTGGCCGGCCGCGTAAATTTGGTCCAGTCCTTTCAATTACCGTTTAAGATGAAAGCAGAGGTAGCTGCTACCTATAATTCCAACCGTTTAATAGGTGCAAATACCCTGAGTAAGGGCATTAGTCAGGTCGATATTGGTTTGCAGAAGACCCTGCTGAGAGATAAAGCAACACTTAGATTAGCAGTCAATGATATTTACAAGGGCAATCGAAGCCGGTATACCCAAAATTTTCCCGGTTTTGTTTCCTCCAGTTATGGTTATTACGAGTCTAGGCAGCTTCGGTTGAGTTTTAGTTACAGGTTTAGTAGCGGGACGGCAAAGGCTCAGCGTGCACGGAAGTCTGCCTTGGAAAGCGAAAGTGGGCGGATACAATAGCATTCTTAACATTATTCAAGGGGTTCTAGATAAGCCTATGTAAAGTCGCCCCCATAAGAAATGGAGGCGACTGTTGTCAAATAGCGATAGCACTACTCGATATATTATTACGAAAGTCTATCTTAATTTTTCTTTCTATACAGCGGGAAAATAGGGCTTTCATGGTGAGCGGCTTCCAACTGTGCTGTCAGCTTTTTGACTATTTTAGGATATTGGCCTACTAAGTTGTTCATTTCCTTTGGATCCTTTTTGAGGTTGTAAAGTTCAAAATGTGGCTGCTCACTTTTTACCTTCAATTTGATGAGCTTCCAACCGTCTACCAATACAGCTTGTTTGCCACCATCTTCATGAAATTCCCAGTATAGATAATCATGGGATTTTTGTTTTCCTTTAGCTGTCAATGTCGGTAAGAATGAGATTCCATCCGTATATGATTCCATATTTTTTCCGCTGATTTCTACAACGGTGGGCATGATATCCCAAAATGCAGCCGTATGACTTATCTGTTTACTGGTTTTTATTTGAGAAGGCCAGGAGACAATAAAAGGTGTACGGATTCCTCCCTCATACAAATCTCTTTTATAACCTTTCAACCCGGCTGTGCTATTAAAGAAGGCGGGGTCAGCACCACCCTCACGATGGGCGCCATTATCACTCGTAAACATGATTATGGTATTGTCCAATAAATTCAATTCCTGTAATTTATCCACAATCTGTCCCACATATTCATCCATTCTACTTACCATTGCCGCATATGTAGCACGCGGTTTATCTACAGAGGCGTACCCTGCGATGGTAGCTCCTGTGCCATAGTCATTGCCCTTGTGCGGTGTTTCAGGAAAAGTATCCTTGTACTTTGTGTAGAATACGTCGTCCGGGCCAGCAAGTTCGGCATGTGGTAGTACCGTCGGCACGAACAAGAAAAAAGGGTTATCCTTGTTTTCTTCGAGGAAAGCTAACGTTTTCTCTTGTATTAAAGTGGGTGCATAGTGTACTTTCTGCGATAGATCGTTGCCAGTCAGTTCGATGCGTTGACTATTGTGCCACAAGTGGGTAGGGTAGTACCTGTGTGATTGTCGTTGACAGTTGTAGCCATAAAATTCATCGAATCCCTTCTTGTTCGGGTCTCCACTGGTGCCCACCATCCCTAGTCCCCATTTACCGAAGGCCCCTGTTACATATCCTGCTTTTTTTAGTGACATAGCCATTGTAATGACCGAGTCGGCTAGCGGCTGTTGGCCTTCAGGTTCAATTTCTTTGTTACCTCTGACAAAGGTGTGGCCTGTATGCTGCCCTGTCATCAGGGCCGATCTCGATGGCGCACATACCGAAGTGCCCGAATAGAAGTTTGTAAATAGGATTCCTTTTTTTGCAAGTTCATCTATTCTGGGAGTGCTTATTTTGGTTTGGCCATAGCAACCGAGGTCGCCGATACCCAAATCATCCGCCATTATTAACACGATATTAGGTTGTTTTTGTTGTGCTTGTATAATACTTGTGAAAAAAATCACAAAAACTAACGTGTAAATTCTTGTCATAGCTACTAATGTATATAGTTAGGGTTTAATTTATTCGGAATGTATGCCTTTGTCTCTAAAATCTTTTCATTCAGCAAGGTCTTCATTTTTTCTAATATAATAGGGTATTCGGAGGCCTTATTTTGCCTTTCTCCAATGTCTTGGGACAAATCATATAAGAGATACGCGCCATCTTCGTAGTAATGATGGAGTTTCCAGTTTTTGTACCTTATCGCGCTGCCTGGACGTGTTCTGAACATTGGGTCACGTCCATCGTCTTTGGATTCATTGTAGGCCTCTAGGTAAATCGGAAAGTGCCAGAACAACAAGCGTTCGTGCACATCCTCATCATCAAGCAGATTATTCAACAGTGATGTGCCATCCATCAGCATCTGAGATTTGTCATTCAATAGCTGTTTTAGTGTGGGTAATAGGTCCAAATGACTCACCAATGTAGTCGTATCCCGGTGCGGCTGTATATGATTTGGCCAGTGTACAAAGAAGGGTATTCTGATTCCACCTTCAAAATAGGAGCCTTTACCCGACCGAAGTGGTCGTTGAGGAGAAATGGTATTTATCCCACCATTATCAGAGCAGAACCACAGAACTGTATTTTCTGATAGCCCGAGATGCTGAAGTTCCGATACCAGCTTACCTATGTTATTATCTAGTGATTCGATCATTGCGGCATAGGTTGGATAATCTTTTTCACCCGTTCCAACAATCCCTTTATAATGATTTTTTAAAGAGTCAGGAGCTTCCAATGGGGTATGTACCGCATAGTATGAAAGGTACAAAAAAAAGGGATCCTCCTTTTGTTGTCGGATGTAGTTAATGCCCTCTTTCGTAATTCTATCTGTCAAATACTCGCCTTCATCACCATTGGGTATAGCCGTATTTTTATAGGGCGAAAAATGTTTGTTGTGCCCGCTATGGTCCCCTCCAAAGCTGTACGAAAATCCGTGTTGCTTTGGTGAATCACTTAGATGCCATTTGCCCACAGCAGCTGTCGAATATCCTTTCTTGCCCAATAGGGTAGCTATCGTCGGAAAGCTGGCGTCTAAGGTGTTGTTGTTTTTAATTGGGATTATCTTTCTATCCGCCGTTTTCCCCCTTTCTGAAGAGCCCACAGTATATATACCGTGCCTATTCGGGAGTAGGCCTGTCAAAAGACTTGCCCGACTTGGTGCGCAGTTGGATGCGGCAGCATACGCCTGTTGGTAGATCCGCGATTCTTGCGCCAAGCTATCCAGATGAGGTGTTCGGTAGAAACGTCCATCCATAAAGCCCACGTCTTTATACCCCATATCATCCACCAATATTACGATGATGTTAGGTTTAGTAGATTGTGCTTGCACAGGAGCTATATAGCAGATAATACATATCCAGATAGTATATAGGATTTTCATATATTCTTTGATAAAGAGGATGCCTTAAGACATCTAGTTCCATATAGGCATCCTCTGTGTGTTGGAATAAACTATTTCCAGCCGGGGTTCTGCGTTATTTTCGGATTCATTGCAATTTCGGCAGAAGGTATCGGATATAGATAATAATAGTCTGGAAAAGCAGGAGGTTGCCCTTCGTAAGCAATATATCCTGCTGTTGCCCCATTTAGAATGGGAATGGGTGCCGTTTGAGGGACATCCACTCCCTTTGTTAAGTATCGGCCTAATTTTTGTTTTGCCGCATACTTCATTTTTTTCCATCGTCTCAAGTCATCAAATCTGAAACCTTCGCCCATTAGCTCTACCGCACGTTCACGACGGATCTCCCATAGCACAGGCGTCACTTCCGAATCTCTAGTAGGATCGGCAGGTATGGCGCTCAGCTCTAAAGGAGCTACTTGTCCTCGTTTTCTAAGTTTATTGACGGTCTGATTGATGATATCCTGATTGATTTGTCCCAGTTCGTAGGCTGCTTCCGCATAGTTGACAAATATTTCACCCATTCTGAAAATTGGAGCATCGTTGATATCTTCATTCTGTAGCATCTTTATCTTATTACTGAATTTGTAAAAACGATAACCAGTGAATGTTACATTGAAGGGCTGTCCATTTGAATA
This sequence comes from Sphingobacteriaceae bacterium DW12, assembly GCA_000783305.1. Classification (GTDB taxonomy): domain Bacteria; phylum Bacteroidota; class Bacteroidia; order Sphingobacteriales; family Sphingobacteriaceae; genus Sphingobacterium. Next base: position 449,693 of record JROE01000005.1, read on the forward strand.
GTCTGCATAATGTGGTTCTTGTCTTAACACCAATCCCTGCCAATTCAAAGTAGGTAATGTCTTTCTAGTAGCAATAGACTGCGTGTTCATCAGGTCGATATATTCTCTATCTTCAGCTACTCCGGTATATTCCCATGCGTAGCTTGGGTGTGCGACCGTCACCTTAAAAGGAGGAGGCACTGTATAGTATAATCTAATATCCCTATTCCTGAATTCACTGTTTGGTGTTTTGTCTCCCGCGAAGCTAGGGCTTGTCCAACGGGATTGCCCGTCCTTCAATAAATATAGATCTGCAGCATCTTTGGTTAAGTCCCACCGACCTGAAGAGTTTCGCGCTAACGAAGCCAATGTATGCGTAATCTGGTTGACCTCATATTGCTTATACAAGAGCACCTCTTGATTGTTGGCCAGCGATTCGCTATTAAATAGTTCGTCGTAGTCCGTATGCAAGTTCGGAAAATCAGTTATTAAACCCTTGGATGCATCCAATGACAGTTGGAGATATTTGTTAGCCTCATTCAAACCATGATATTTACGCCAAGTGCCCTCTCTCAACCCAAATCGAGATATAAGCGCCCGTACCACATGCTTGTTGATCATATTTTTTCCATCCCCGTTTGGTTTGATGTTTTGCTCGGCATAGGTCAGCATTTCCGTTATTTTTTGCGCGATCTCGTCTCGGGATGAAGGTGTGCCGTATAGGATCTCCGTATCTCCGTCATCAATAGCATTCTCTACCCATATGACTCCTCCATACTTGTTCAATAAATCCATATAACTATAGGATTTGAAGAAGTAGCCTATGCTTCTAATGTGTTTCTTCTCCGCATCGTTGAGATATGTTGCCCCCTCTATATTGTCAAGTAAGACATTGATGGATCTAATATTGTTATAGGGTATTTTGTAGTCATCCGAAGAACCAGGCGTTACGACTCGGTTCCACAGCCAGTCTGAAGTTGCATTGTTGTTTGCTTGGGCAAATAAGTCGCTATGGATTTCTGAGTTTGGTACAGAATTACTATACCCAGGGAATACGCTGTAGAACTGCCAAGCATAGGTTATGAAGTTGTTGTAGGAAGTAAATGTTGTTTTTTCTACCAATGAACCTTCCGGACTAAGGTCCAGTAGATTGGAGCAGCTCATACTTGATAAGCCAAGAGCCGCTGCACAAGATATATGTATGAATGATTTTAATATTTTCATTTTCGTAGGAGTTGTGGGTTAGAAGTTGATATTGATACCAGCGCTAAATTTTTTCAAATAAGGATAGATACCCCCCGAGTTAAGATTCTCCGCGTCAGCCTCGATTCCTTGAGGGAGTTTGTCAAATAGGAATAAGTTCTCACCAGTGAAATAAAGACGGATATTTTCAATCTTTTTGGTCTTTAACAACTCTTTCCCCAAGTTATAGCCTACCGTGATATTTCGAACGCGCAGATATGAGCCATCTTGCAGGTACTTGGTTTGCACCCTACGGTTGGCCCCTGTATTTAATCCCCCATTGGCATATACGCGACCGTAGTACGCATCCTGATTTTCTGTTGTCCAATAATCCAACGTGTGTTGATAAAGTGTTGCAAACTCATTGGTCAATGGCCAAATGATTGGATTACTCATCCACAGATCACGTTTGCCTACGCCCTGTAAAAATATGGATAAGTCTATATTCTTATAGCTAAAATTACCATTGATACCGAATTGGTACCGTCTTCGATTGTTTCCGATAATCTGCATGTCACCAGGGTTGCTGAGTGTACCATTTCCAGAAAATATGATGCCATCACCATTCAGGTCTTTATACAGTACATCGCCCGGATTTTGTGCCACACCATTGAAATATGGAATGCCGGGTTTGAGTTTCCCTCCGATTAGACCATCTTTGATAGAGCCAGGCTCAAAATCATCAACCGTGTAATAGCGATCTGTTACATAGCCCCAGATTTCGCCCATTTCGTGTCCCTTGTAATAGCTGCTAATATTGCCCGCACTGTTGTTGATGCGTGTTATGAATCCTCTATTATCCGATAAATTAAAGCCCAAAGAGTAGCTGAAGGCGTTGATTTTGTCTTTCCATGCCAATTCCCATTCCCAGCCTTTAGATTCCAGGTCGGTGACATTCTGATAAGGTGGAGTAGACCCTAATACCGCTGGCAGATCGGCTCCTGGGTACAACATACCGATGGTTTGTCTTCTGAACCAATCGAAGCTTGTCGTCAGCTTATTATTGAATAATCCTACATCCACACCAAGATTTAATGTCCTTACCACTTCCCATGTGAATGTCGAAGATACGAGGTCTGGACGATTGATGGTTAGGTAGCGGATGCCCGTCTCTGGATTTATCCATCCCGCATTTGTCGTTGTCATTTCAGGATTCACTGGGAAATAGACTTGCTCATTATTCGAATTCAAGACCACTTGGTTTCCGATTTCACCGAAGGATCCTCTGAACTTTAGCAAAGGGACCAAATTACGAATAGGAGACATGAACTCCTCTTCACTCACATTCCACCCGGCCGATACGGATGGGAAGAATCCAAATCTTGACCCCTCTTGGAAGCGAGAAGAACCATCTAAGCGTCCATTGACTTCAAGTAGATATTTGTTTTTGTAATCGTAATTTATACGTCCAAAATAACCCAGTACCGCATATTGACCAAATGAATCGTCTACCTCTTGGGTACCACTACTTGTCCCTAGTGATGGTGATGTAGGATTTAATATGTCGTATCGGGTTGCTGTGAAACTTTCAAAATGGCTCTTTTCATAATTGGTACCCAAGAGGTACTTTAGATTGTGATTACCAATACTGTGCGTGTAGTTAGCGTAAAAGTTTAACGCATTGTAGTTCGTTATGCTGTTACGTCTTCTATAAAATTGATTATTGAACAGGTATTCTTCCGTATAGTTGTTCGGATTCATGTACTTGTTCTTTGTTTGGAAGAATTTATTATTCTTATTCGTTTTATTGAAAGTATACTCCGCTGTAATATTCAATCCCTTTAAAGGGTTGTATTCCGCTTTACCAAAAAGACGCAAGTCGTCGTTATAATCTTGTTCAGGCTGCTCGTACTTCAGGTAATTATTGGGTGAACCGTAGGGGATCAAGGTCCCATCCATCGCTTCTGCATATCCAGGGTCAAGATAAGAACCAAAAGTAATTGCTCGGTAGAACATTTCTGTCATATTCATTGGAGTTTTCCTTTTATCGTTCTTATATAAGATGTTGGCACTGACGTTTAGATTTTTGGCCAGTTCCGTACTTATGTAAGCATTTAGGTTGTATCTGTTGTACTTGTCGTTGCTGGTTGTCATTATTCCATCTTCGTCAGCATACATACCTGATAGTCGATAAGCTATCTTTTCACTACCTCCACTGAAAGATAGGTTATGAAGCTGTTCAAAGCCTGTTGTGAACACCTCATTATAGAGGTCATGTGTTTTCAACGGATATTTGGTGTTACCTACCGTCGTTATTCCTTCAGGATATTTCGTTGGATCAGCCTCATATTCTTTTAGCAAATTTAGCCAAGTGTCTACATTTTGACCGGTCCAGTTTGTTGTATTGCCGAAATCCTTTAATCCTTGAACAAATTCCAATGGACTAGCTTTTTCGGGCAATGTCGTAGCTTTGGACGAAGTCAGGTTGGTTGAATAATTAAATCTTGTTGGTTGGTTTCTACCGGCTTTTTTGGTGGTGATCAAGATGACTCCATAGGCTGCTCGGGCCCCGTATATGGAAGCCGCTGCTGCGTCCTTCAAGATAGTCACATTTTGGATATCTTTTGGGTTCACGTCATCTATATTCATCGGCACATTATCGACCAATACCAGTGGCGCGCCCCCATTGATCGAAGTCACACCTCTAATATTCAGATCTGTGCCTTGGCCGGGCCGTCCGCTACCAAATGTGACCTGCATACCCGGCATAGCTCCCTGTAGTGCTTGGGAAGCACTACTTACCGGTCTGTCTCCGAGTACCTTGTCCATGTCCACTGAAGATACTGCCCCAGTCAGGTTGGCTTTCTTTTGAGTTCCGAAGCCTACGACGACGACTTCGTCCAAAGACGTGATATCCTCTTCCATTACAATACGCATTTCTTGACTAGACGCTGTCGTTTCTTGACTCAGGTAGCCTATATAGCTTATGATCAGTATTGCTTCATTCTTACTTGCCAGTAGCTCAAACCTTCCATTCTCGTTACTGCTAGTTCCATTGTTGGAGCCTTTCTCAATGATAGATACACCTGAGAGTGGCTTACCTGTATTGTCCACTACAATCCCTTTGATGGGCTGCCCTTGTCGTTTTTTGTCCAAAGGTGTGATGATCATCCTGCTATCTTCCAATCTTTTGATTGATAGTCCTGCACTGTTGAGTAGAGGAAGTAACACCTGTGACCAAGGCTGGTTTGACACATTAATGGATCCAACTTGATTGTCCAATACAAGATTGTCGAGGTAGATAAATTTGACTTTGGTTTGCTTTTCGATTGATTTGATTACATCTTTAAGGTCACTGTCGAATAGGCGTAATGTGACCTTTTCTTGGGCAAATGAATTATTAGCCAAGGCAGAAGTCGAAGATATAAACAATAAGCAAATGACTAGCTTAAACATCAATAGGATCTTTAGGGATAAAGGAATCTGCACACGCGCATTGTTGGCATGTAAATTAATTTTCATAAATTTGATTTAATTGATTTTTAATAAAGTACCGTACTTTCTCACGGCGAGGTACTTGTTAATTGATTAATCATACATAAGTTTAAGGGTACATCTTTTGATGTATCCTTTTTTAATAGGTCAATTTATTCCATCTCTTCTGGTTTTGTTAGTAAATAATAATTTTTTGATTTTGTTTTTTGTACTTGAAGTTTGCTCCACCATATTGCAATATTTCTAAGACATCCTCGGCATGTTTTTCTGTAAATGTCCCTGTAACGGAAAGGTTCGCCAAATCGACATTTTGCAATTCAATTTTGGTGTCATACCATTTTTCCATTTTCAGTACCGCTGTGGACAATGGCTCGCTATCAAATGCCAGTTTGTCCTCTTTCCAGGCTATTTCCGAAGGTATCTCACCATCGGCCTTTTTACCAAATAAGGTCTTTTCAACTCGATACTCTTCCGTGGGTACCGGTTGGTCTATAGATTGCTGGTCGGTCGTAAGGTTTGTCCGTATCTTTATTTTTTCACCTGGGATAAGATGGTATACCTGTCCGGCTGATTGGTTCTTTTTATCCACGTATAGTTCGATTTTACCTTCCACAAGGCTGGCTTCGTACGTGTCTTCATCCGAATAGGATTTGATGTTAAATGAAGTCCCTATTACCTTTATCTTTATTTCTTTGGCAGATACGATCATCGGTAATTCCTTATTCGAGGTCACCTCAAAAAAAGCCTCACCTTCTAGTTGTATATTACGGTCGGTCTTTCCAAATGAGGGGAGGTAGGATATGTGACTGCCGCTATTTAGCCATACGATCGTACCATCTGGAAGGGTTATCTTTTTCCTTTCGGCATTTTTAGTATTTATCGTCTGCGCAAGCGCTCCAGACGTTTTTGCTTTATGATTTTTTTGCAAAAGAATCGCCGAGAACAAGAATAGTATACCGATAGCAGCCGCAGCAATAGCAGTTATCTTGAAAGGGATTCTAACGGGTTTCTTTTCAGCCGTAGCACCCGATGTCAGCCTTGAAGAGGCCACTATACGCTCCAATTTAGCTTGCAATTCTGTCGTCGAACTCTTTTTTATGGTTGATTTTGTTAACGAATCGAATAGGGCGCGACTGTTGTTGTCATTTGCCAAATGATTTTCCAACAGTATCTGTTCGTCTTTAGTAATTTCTCGCTTTAGATATTTGTGTATTAGCTCATAAAATTGATCTTCGCTCATGTTATGTCTTGGCTGTTTGTAGATAAGACAATTCAGCGTGACAAATTCACCAATGAAAAAAAAATTATTTTTTTAAAAGAGCTCTTATATGTTTTAAGGCCATTTGAATATGCCGGTCCACTGTATTCACGCTGACCTCCATAATACTGGCCGTTTCGCGGTAGCTCAAAGAGTTGTCTTTAACCAAAGTAAAGGCCATTTTCATTTTAGGAGGCATCTTGTCTATTGCGCTTTCCAGTTGTTGCAGGAATTCTTTGGTTAGCACAAGCTCTTCCGGCGTATAAGGATGCTGGACCTCTCGTTCCGACTCTTTGTGCAAGATCCTGACCTTTTGTTGGGAAAGGTGATTGAGTGCGCTATTTTTGACAGATTGAAATAAATATGTTTTCAAATTGGATACACGTTGAAATTTATCGGTACTGGTCCATATCTTAGCCATCAACTCGGAGACAATATCTTCGGCGACTTCTGTGTCCTTTGTAATTGAAGATGAAAAATGCAGTAGACTGTCGTAGAAGTGAAAGAATATTTTTTTAAAGGCCGTTTCATCTCCAGACGCAATTGCGTCCAGAACTGCCCTCCATTCTATATCCATCGTTTTCTTTAACATTTTATCCTCCGCATCGAGGTCTAAAATATTAATAAAAATCGACTTAGATAAAATCTATTAAAAAAACTCCTTATTCTGATTTTACGACAGATAGGCACTGTCTATTTTTTAAACGGGGTGTTCGTAAACCAATACTTAATAATTCGTTCATAAGACTTTATAGTTCATTAACTATGTTCATCACGCGTGCTGTAAACGGGTTGCAATGGCATAGATTAAACTCAAACAATTCTTCTGCCGTGTACGATTTTTCTATTTCAATTCGCAACATAGCTTTAGCTCGAGTCAATCGTACTTTCACATTTGCTTCACTGATATCAAGTACGGAAGAAGTTTCAGCAACATTCAATCCGTTAATCTCCCGTAAAGAAAACACCATCCTATAATCCTCGGGAATTTTGGAAAGTGATTTTTCAATTACATTTCCTAACTCACGGATGTGAATTTCCCTTTGCATATTGTTATTTGAATTACTGAACATTTGCGTTACGTTTTCATGGACGGTTTCGTTTGCACATTCATTCTTATAACTGAATTTTTGCTTTTTGCGGTAGCAATTATTAAGCATTATCCTAATTATCCAGGTTTTAAAGTTTGAACGTTGTTCCAACTGAGATAAACTCTTGAAAGCATCGATATATGTATCCTGCATCAGATCCTGTGTGTCTTCGTGATTGTAGTTGTACGACCGCCCAATTTTATATAAATAGGGATTAAACCGCCTTACAATAATTTCGTAAAGCAGTTTATCTCCGTTTAAAATACGATTGATAATTTCAACCACTGTTAATTGGTCAAATTGTTTCATTGTCATTATTCTACTAATTTAGAAATTCTTGCCATTGAGAATGCTGCGATAGCCATTACAAGGTCACGAACTGCTACATCAACATAGTTAAATCCGATTAGTAGTGTGAGTGCAATAATCGTCAACCAGCCTGCAACAATGTAACCGCCAATTGCGGCTTTTTTCAACACAATGATACCTGCTACTATTTCAATAACGCCCACAATCATCATAAATACGGAAGTGGGAAAGGGTAGTACTCCAGCCATTGAAGGACTGATATATTGTTCCCAATGCGTTAACAAGTTCGTAAATTTGTCTGCACCTGCGACAATTGGTACAATTCCGAATGTGTACTTTAATAGGTTGAATGTCTGTGTCAATGATTGACTTTTGATTTTACTTTCCATTTTTTTTCTTTTTGATTATTTGTATCCTATTAGGGTGAATGAAAAACGAAAAGGTTACAATGTATCTGCAAGAAATGTAAAGAGGTGGCATTCTTTTGCTTCTTTTCTTTGATCGCAAATATGGAAAAAAAGAAGTGTTTAAAGCAGGAGCAAAGGAGCAGCTAGTTCGTTGGCTTTGAATAGTCGTAATATGCTTTTTCCGTGAAGAGGGAACTTATCTTAAAAAAAGGAGGAGCTTAACTCTCATCAAATCGTTATTTATACCTGGGCGATAGCATACGTGGGGTTTGTAGCAGTATAGTGCCATCTCTATTTAACCGGGCACATATCTTTGTTTTACTTTTGGTGAGCCTTCCTGTATGGAAGCCCCGATTATTTACCCTTGGTCTTCAGCTTAAAACTGTTCATTACCTCTTGGGCTTTTGAAAGGTTTTCTTCAAATGTATCCACTGTTGCGGTGTAGGTGAGTATATACGCTTTATTGTTTTGAACGAAATCGTGTTGTAAAAATTTTAGATCGCCCTCTCCAAAGTTTGCTTCAAATATTATAGACTGATATTCCGTACCATTCTGATTCATCTTTTCGCTCTTGATCAGCTGTCCAGAAGATTTTATTTGGGATTCGGTTAGCTCAACAAACTGTTCCAGATTAAGGTTGGCCTCTGTAAGGTCCTGCACGAGGAGGTTGATGTTGTTCCTGAAATTCTGATTCGTGTCGTGAGGCAGCACGATGTATAAATCAGTGCCATTTATACCCGAGTCATCCATATCATAACTCTTATTGTATGAGATTGAGTAATCTTCATGCGCGAAGGTCCCTTGATTATCGGATTTACAGCTTGAAAATGTCAACAACAATGTTGTCACCATGAGGTATATAAATTTCATTTCTGTAATAGTTTTAAATTTAATTGGGTTATAAGTAAGCTTGTGTTATTTCTTCTCTAGCACCGCCGTCATCAGACGCGAATACACTACTCGTTGCGACCTGCCCTAAACTACTGCTGTTTTCCTGTCTTAAGTTTCAGGTAATTGTTCTACAATTTGCTCATCGACTCCAAATCCGATGCTATCTTTTACAGCGATATTACTTAATGTTTCATTTGCTGTTACAATATACGTATATTTTCCGGACATGTACAACAGGTCTGCGCCACACGGGATCACCTATTGGAGTCGAGGTGGGAGCGGGGTGTGAAGTTGATTGAAAACAGGTGTGGTAGAGCGCATACAGGGAGTGCTCCCAACCAATTATATAACGTTAAATCATCAATGTTACACCGCATAGTAGCTATGGCCGGACTTTGACTATGCACGTCCCCTATCAAAGGGGAGATTGTAGTCCATTCGCAAAGACCTTTATGAACCGGTAATGTGGAAAAACGGTAAGTAGTTTGTTATAAACTCCTAGTAAGTTGAGCCAAACAGGATATAGATTTCGAACAAGTGCCAAGACTTTGTGAACAAGTGCTCTGCGTTTGTTGCAAACTGCTCTGCTTTATCCGACAAGTACTATGACTTTGTGAACAACTGCTATGCGTTTGTCGCAAACTGCTATGCCTTATCGAAAAAGTGTTATGACTTGTTGGACAAGTGTCGTGCGTTTGTCGAAAACTGCTATGCCTTATCGAAAAAGTGTTATGACTTTGTGAAGAAGTGTTGTGAGTTTGTCGTAAACTGCTGT
>JROE01000049.1 GCA_000783305.1 Sphingobacteriaceae bacterium DW12
GGGGTCTGCAAAAAAGACCTGGCACTGGCTCCGTAGCGCGATGCGTTCATGCCCGGCAAACTCCCTTCCGTTATCCAGCGTCAGCGTGTGAGCGGCATGGCCCTGAAGCATCAGATTGATCGCCCGCGTTACCTGCCGGCGCGTTCTGCGCTTGACCGGATAGGCGCTCAGATAGCCGCTTTTGCGATCAACCAGGGTCACCAGGTTACCGCCCAGTCCATGTACCGTATCGCCCTCCCAGTCCCCCAGGCGCTCGCGGCTTTCGACCTCGGCTGGGCGTTCACTGATTGACACGCGATTACGCAGCTGCCCGCGCCGATCGTGGCTTCCATAGCGTTTCCGGTAGCGCTTTCGGCGATGTCGCAGATAGGTATAAAGCTCACCACCGGCGCGCTGTTCGGCGGCAATGAACCGATAAATCCACTCATGGCTGACCGCCCGGCTTGGCTGCTCCTGCTTCAACCGCTGGGCGATCTGCTCCGGACTCATGCCATGCTTGAGCCACACCGGGAGATGATGGCTGAGCCATGTCGCCGGCTTGCAAAACTTGCGCGCACCCGCTCGACGAGCATCACTTTCATGGGCCGCAGAAACAGCCTTGTAGATATTCTGGGTGCTGTTGCGGCGAACCTCGCGACTGATCGTCGAGGGATGCACGCCGACCCGCTTTGCAATGCTCGCCTGGCTCTCTGCGGCGCTCAAGCCAGCCTCAATCTGGTAACGTTGTCCCTGAGTCAGCTGCCGGTAATGCGTAGTCATCTGCGCTTGAATCCTTCGGTGTGAGAGCCTGGATTCTACCGGTGGCTGGCTCTCTGCCTCTCGTTTCAAGCGTTGCGCTTATTCTATGAATTCAGGA
>JROE01000050.1 GCA_000783305.1 Sphingobacteriaceae bacterium DW12
CCGACTAACCCTGCGTCGATTAACGTTGCGCAGGAAACCTTGGTCTTTCGGCGTGGGTGTTTTTCACACCCATTGTCGTTACTCATGTCAGCATTCGCACTTCTGATACCTCCAGCAAGCTTCTCAACTCACCTTCACAGGCTTACAGAACGCTCCTCTACCGCATCACTTACGTGATACCCGTAGCTTCGGTGTATGGTTTGAGCCCCGTTACATCTTCCGCGCAGGCCGACTCGACTAGTGAGCTATTACGCTTTCTTTAAAGGGTGGCTGCTTCTAAGCCAACCTCCTAGCTGTCTAAGCCTTCCCACATCGTTTCCCACTTAACCATAACTTTGGGACCTTAGCTGACGGTCTGGGTTGTTTCCCTTTTCACGACGGACGTTAGCACCCGCCGTGTGTCTCCCATGCTCGGCACTTGTAGGTATTCGGAGTTTGCATCGGTTTGGTAAGTCGGGATGACCCCCTAGCCGAAACAGTGCTCTACCCCCTACAGTGATACATGAGGCGCTACCTAAATAGCTTTCGAGGAGAACCAGCTATCTCCGAGCTTGATTAGCCTTTCACTCCGATCCACAGGTCATCCG
>JROE01000051.1 GCA_000783305.1 Sphingobacteriaceae bacterium DW12
CATCCGCTAATTTTTCAACATTAGTCGGTTCGGTCCTCCAGTTAGTGTTACCCAACCTTCAACCTGCCCATGGCTAGATCACCGGGTTTCGGGTCTATACCTTGCAACTAGTCGCCCAGTTAAGACTCGGTTTCCCTACGGCTCCCCTATACGGTTAACCTTGCTACAAAATATAAGTCGCTGACCCATTATACAAAAGGTACGCAGTCACACCACGAAGGTGCTCCCACTGCTTGTACGTACACGGTTTCAGGTTCTATTTCACTCCCCTCGCCGGGGTTCTTTTCGCCTTTCCCTCACGGTACTGGTTCACTATCGGTCAGTCAGTAGTATTTAGCCTTGGAGGATGGTCCCCCCATATTCAGACAAAGTTTCTCGT
>JROE01000052.1 GCA_000783305.1 Sphingobacteriaceae bacterium DW12
AGCTCCTGTAGTATCTACATCGTCAAAACGATCTAGTAGTCCATCTCCATCGGTATCAGTAGTCAGACCATTACCGAGATCCTGGCCACTCTCTACAACATCCCCTGTACCATCATTATCACTATCTAAATCTTGATAATCTGGAGTATCAGCTCCATCGGTGTTCTCTGGAGCAATAGCAGTACCATTACTATCATAAGCATCATCAACTCCATTATCATCACTATCAACTCCACTTGGAGCTACATAGCCTGCTGTAGTTTGAGA
>JROE01000053.1 GCA_000783305.1 Sphingobacteriaceae bacterium DW12
ATCTAAATAATCTGGAGTACCATCACCATCACTAGTCGGTGGATTTGTCGTTACTGGAGCTCCATCTAAATTACTCTGAGCTACATCCGGAATACCATCTGTACCTACTCCTCCATTAGCAACTCCATCTCCATCGGTATCTAAAGATCCGTTTCCTGTCTCTATAATATCGTAGATACCATCATTATCACTATCTAAATCCTGATGATTAGGAACACCATCATTGTCAGTATCATAGACATCTGGAATACCATCATTATTGGAATCGGTAACATCTGGAGTACCATCATTATCACTATCGGTATCCATATAGTTAGGAATACCATCATTGTCATCATCAGCACTTGGGTCATTTCCGCCACTCTCTACTGTATCGGGAATACCATCATTGTCATCATCTAAATCTGAAATATCGGTAATACCATCTCCATCACTATCCAAGATCTCTCTAAAATCAACCTCCGGAGTACCAGGAGTATCTGTATTATCAGTACCTGATGCTCCTGCATCTAAGTTGTCATTCACATCTGGAGTAGCTCCTGTAGTATCTACATC
>JROE01000054.1 GCA_000783305.1 Sphingobacteriaceae bacterium DW12
TGCATTTGGATCTCGCTTTTCATCCAATACACCGGATTGTTTCCAACTGTGGATTGTTCTTCTTGAAATTCTTTGTAAGTCCTTTGCTTCGAATACCAATTCATTTAAAGCCTTACTGTGGTTTTTAAAATCTAACTGATTTGATTTCATAAATTTTGATTATAACTATTTTTTCTATCGCTAATATATTGTTTTTTTACATTACGTTACAATGTTGTAACGTAAAATTTAGTCAAGCTTATATTTTCATGAAATGAATTTCAACCGCTCTGTTCTGGTTTTTTGTTTAACTCTTACTCTTTACTCTTTATGGCTAGCAGTTCCTTAAGGGCTTCTGTCTGCCCTTTCTGAGCTTCAAAAGCCATTTTGTTACATTCCGCTATGTCTTTAACTAGTTTTTGGATATTCTCTTCAAGTTCAGCTACTTTATCCTCTGTACTTTGAACGACTTCTTTATTTAATTTAGCAATATCCTGTTCGAGATTTGTCTTAGCGATTAAATTGTTTATTTTTTTTCGACATAGTGAAATCATTCTGTCAAACATTTCCGTGATCTCCACTTTTTTTTCCGACAGATTATCTGCTGATAATGATTTATTTAAGTGAGTTTTAATATTGAATAATTCATTTTCTGTGCCTTTGCAGGAATCTCTTTCTTCTTTGTTTTTTAGAAGCCTATTTTCTTCTATGAAAAGTTCAAATCGCTTATCGATTTCCTTAGATATTCCATTAATAAATTCTTTGTTTGGATTGTAAGCGATTCTTTCTTTTGATAA
>JROE01000055.1 GCA_000783305.1 Sphingobacteriaceae bacterium DW12
TCATATCCTTTTAAGGTCAAACAGGCTATCCGCGATACTGTTGTGGGAATAACACCTGACCTTGCCGAAAACAGGAGGCCTATGGCCAAGAGGAGCTTTCCCCGTGCCCGGTAATAGACCGCTCCCATGTCCGGCCACCAGACTCCCCGGGAAATAAGGACCAACACCGCTGGTAGGCCATCGCAGGGTCCAGAAGGACGAAGGAGACCTATCCTTGCGGAATATACCGACCAACGGGGATACCATCAAGCAAATCCTTTCCAGGGGCCGTCGTCTGCTCTATAGGAATGGGCATAAATGGAAAGTGGGACAAAAGGAAAGGGTTACCTGGTGTTTGGACGATATCCGGGTATCGAAAGGGTCTCTACGGGCTACCCGAAGAGCAAGGCCGGATAGTCATTGCGATCCTTGGCAGAACCGATGCCTTTACGGGCTTGCCCAAGGGGGCGGATAAGGCAGGCCGAGCTGTTCCCAAGTTTTTCGACACGGTATCCAGGCCCCTACATCTCCACCACAAAAAGATATTGGCTATTCCGATAAGAAGCTACGGGTGCAGCCGCTGGGTCTTTCGATGCAAAGAGATAAAAGCATACAGAAGTCGGTTCAGGATACGGGGGACATAGACCTCTTCCTATGCGGGCCAACCAGATTATTCCCGTGGTCCACGGGCTCCTCCTGATGCCCCGCTCCCTTATCCGCCATCTGGCGGACATCAGTACAAATTTATTCACAACAAA
>JROE01000056.1 GCA_000783305.1 Sphingobacteriaceae bacterium DW12
TGTATGGAAGGGCCATCGCTCAACGGATAAAAGGTACTCCGGGGATAACAGGCTGATACCGCCCAAGAGTTCATATCGACGGCGGTGTTTGGCACCTCGATGTCGGCTCATCACATCCTGGGGCTGAAGCCGGTCCCAAGGGTATGGCTGTTCGCCATTTAAAGTGGTACGCGAGCTGGGTTTAGAACGTCGTGAGACAGTTCGGTCCCTATCTGCCGTGGACGTTTGAGATTTGAGAGGGGCTGCTCCTAGTACGAGAGGACCGGAGTGGACGAACCTCTGGTGTTCCGGTTGTCACGCCAGTGGCATTGCCGGGTAGCTATGTTCGGAATAGATAACCGCTGAAAGCATCTAAGCGGGAAACTAGCCTCAAGATGAGATCTCACTGGGACCTTGAGTCCCCTGAAGGGCCGTCGAAGACTACGACGTTGATAGGTTGGGTGTGTAAGCGCTGTGAGGCGTTGAGCTAACCAATACTAATTGCCCGTGAGGCTTGACCATATAACACCCAAGCAATTTGCTGACCTGAAAAGGCACCAGATTGCGGTGTGTGAAGACGAAACGAACCGAAAGTTCGAAACTCACAAAACACCGAAAGCTATCACATACCCAATTTGCTGAAGCGAGGCCAACTGGCCACGACTCAGTACCCGAATTTCTTGACGACCATAGAGCATTGGAACCACCTGATCCCATCCCGAACTCAGTAGTGAAACGATGCATCGCCGATGGT
>JROE01000057.1 GCA_000783305.1 Sphingobacteriaceae bacterium DW12
TCACAGACCGGCGTCAAACGGATCGTTATTATGGACAGCATAGTAATTTAAAATCTCGTTTACGGATTCCTCGGGCGTAAGATCGGATGTATCAAGCCAAAATCCAATACGCGGTGTGCACGCCATAAATTCAAGGTACAACGACTCTATGGAGAAATCAGCATAGCCTGTTTTTCCTCGAGATAACTCACGTTCTTTCAATACTTTTACCGTTGGACATAATACAATTTCACGTACAGGGTAACCCTGCAAAAGATCGACAACGTGTGATAGCTCAAGACCGTAATAATTGTCTTGTATAACAACTGAAAATCCGTTGTTGTAATATGTTTTAGCCGCATCAACAGCCAACTGATAGCGTAAACGCAACTGTCGGATAGCTTCGGGAGAAGGTGTAGCGGACATTTCTTCTCTTCCCGATACTATCATCCGTCGGAAGATGTCACCTCGCAAATGTACGCCTCTGTCTAATTTTGAAGCGAGAAGGTTAGCAACCGTAGACTTACCAGAAGCCATAAGACCCGTCACCAAATAAATAATGTTATTATATGTCATCGGTTATCCCTATAAAGTTGGTTTAATTTTTTTT
>JROE01000058.1 GCA_000783305.1 Sphingobacteriaceae bacterium DW12
TTCGAAGAAAATACTACTACACTCCGAAAACCAGATTGTTGATGAAACTCTTTAGGAGTGGTTATGTAATTTTTTGACTATTTAGATAGGCTAGAATACTTTGCTTAGAGTATAATTTTCGCCTGCCATGTTGGTAGTAATCGATTAATTTTTCATCCCGTAGTTTGTACAGACGTCCCTTGCTTTTTAAACCCATAAGTTGTAAAGCTTCTTTGGTTGTTAAAAAATCATGCTCTGATGTTGTAGCTTTGACTGTTTCCAGATGAGTTTGTTGAATAATCTTGTACATCAGTGCTGTTGTTTCTTCCATTAATTTATAATAGCTCTCTTTTTCGAATACAATTATTTCCATTGCTATAGGTTTATATGTTCTACTTTTTTTAAAGATGTCTGAGAGGAGAATTTTAAAATTCAGTTTCAGGGATCCTACTGTTACTAAAATTCTAATGTATATCCGAATAGTAAACTTCGGAAAATTACCATCTCACATCACTGAAGTAAAGGAAATAAAAAAACAAATACAGATATAGTAC
>JROE01000006.1 GCA_000783305.1 Sphingobacteriaceae bacterium DW12
CTGTTTTTGAAAGTGATGCAAAGGTAGAATTTCTTCATATATACTCCAAATAAAACCGTGAAGATTTCTTTTGTCTAGATGTAACTGTCTATAAGCTAAAAGTTTTATTTTTTTAAATTATAACTGTGCATGAATCATTCGGTCTGCATGCTGCATATCTTGAAACATTTGCACGTTAGAAAACCCCTTTTTCATAAGCATGTCTACCGTTTGGGGTCCATAATGTTGATTTATTTCGAAATAAAGGTGTCCTGAAGGTGTCAAATGCTGCAGGGCAAATGATGCGATGGTCTCATAAAAAAGGAGTGGAGCTGTTTCTTCCACAAATAGCGCAAGGTGTGGCTCGAATTCCAAAACATTAGGATGCATTTTTTCTTTTTCTTTTGGCGTAATGTAGGGGGGATTGCTAACGATGATATCATAGCGCTGGTCTTTATTGAAAATGTAGGTCCACTCTAATATGTCTGCATTCACAAAGTTGACAGATGCACCTAACTTTACGGAGTTACGCTTGGCAATTGCAATAGCCTCTTTTGATATGTCAAGTGCGCTTACTGCAGACATCGGGAGAAATTTTTTTAGACTTATGGGTATACAACCGCTCCCAGTTCCGATATCAATAATTCTTATGCTCTCTGAATTTTGACCATGATTTTTAATAATCATATCGACGAGCTCTTCCGTTTCAGGACGTGGAATCAGCACAAACTCATTTACCTCAAAAATCTGTCCATAGAAATGAGCTTTTTTGAATATGTGCTGTATGGGTTTGTTAGCCATCAGTTCAGTAAGTATGTTTAAATAAAGTTGATAATGTTCATCGGTAATATCGTTGTGTTTTTGCAATGCATAGATGCTTTTGTGCACCCCGGTGATTTCTTCTGTCACGATATAAAACAGTGCCAACGACTCTTCCAGGTCATAAAGAGGAGTCAATTTTTCTACATAGAGGTGCTCTAGATCTTGAAGTCTGCTCATAACACAAAAATACACTAATATGGTAGCGCTTCCTACCAAACAGAATAATTATTACCGGACTTATAAACGCAAGTTTCTCTAAGTTTTGATACTTTTGTATATGGATATGCATGAAAGGTATATGCGGCGTTGTTTGGAGCTGGCCATTATAGGCGCAGGGACAGTAAGCCCCAATCCCATGGTAGGGGCTGTAATTGTTCACGATGGACGTGTCATCGGCGAGGGGTATACAGCACCTTTTGGTGGGCCGCATGCAGAAGTCAATGCTATACATCAGGTGTTGACTCTCTTTTCAGAACAAGCTACGAAGTTGCTTTCTCAATCGGAATTGTATGTTAGCCTTGAACCTTGTGCGCATTTCGGTAAAACTCCTCCCTGTGCCGATCTAATCGTTAAATATGGATTGCGTAAAGTGTACGTAGCTTGTAAAGATCCTTTTCCGCAGGTCAGCGGTAAGGGAATAGAAAAGCTAAGGGCAGCGGGGATAACAGTAGAAACGGGACTTTTGGAAAGAGAAGCTCGTTGGGTAAATCGTCGTTTTTTTACCCGTATTTTAAAACATAGACCGTTTGTGATTTTGAAATGGGCGCAGACCAGTGATGGATTTATCGGGCGTACAGATGATGTTCAGACTTGGATTAGCAATCCGGCAAGTAAACAATTGGTTCATAAATGGAGGGCTGAAGAAGATGCAATTCTCGTGGGCACGCGAACTGCTTTGGTCGATAATCCGGCACTGACAGTGAGAGAATGGGATGGACATCATCCTAGAAGAATTTTGATAGATCGAAATCTGTCAGTACCCACTTCTGCCAATATATATGGAAGAGAAGGCGAGCTCATAGTCTTCAATGCTGTTAAATCAGAATGGAAAGACAATGTGAAATATATTGAGTTGGAAAATTTCGGACTCTATCTCCCTCAGAATATTCTCTACCAGCTTTATTTAATGGACGTACAATCCATTATTATTGAAGGTGGAGCAATTACTATCCAACATTTCATTGATGCTGGACTTTGGGACGAGGCTAGGATTTTGACCGCTCAATACGAGTGGGGAAGTGGTATTGCTGCTCCAAAATTAGGCGGACGTGTGTTGGAGAAATACCGTGTCGCTAATGACGAGTTATCTATTGTTGTCAAGTAGAGCTACTTATCCAAAGGAATGTGTATCTTTAGGGTATGCAGATGCCGGAGGAATTACTTCATTTCATATGGCGCTTTCGTCTGTTTGACCAATCGAACTTAAGAACTTTAGGTAATGACGAATTAACCATTAAACAAGTCGGACAGCATAATATAGATGCTGGACCGGATTTTTTGATGGCCAAAATACGGATTGCCCAGCACGATTGGATCGGACATGTGGAGATACACCGTACAGCGGTTGATTGGTATGCGCATAGTCACCACTATGATACAGCTTATAATAATGTGATACTGCACGTCGTGTGGGACGGTACGAAAGAGGTAAATCGTCGGGACGGCACACCTATTCCTACACTTTGTTTGGCTAACTACGTGGATAACAATCTTCTGAATCATTATCGTGTGCTGATGAATAATGAATATTGGATAGCGTGTCAAAATCAACTGCCATCAGTTGATACAACCTATGTCAGTCAATGGTTGGTAAGGTTAACAATGGAACGCCTAGAGACCAAATTTGATATATTTCAACAACAATTAACTGCCCATAAACAAGATTTTGAGAAAATCACCTTCATCATATTGGCTCGAGCATTCGGCCAACGCGTAAATGCAGATTCATTCCAAGAATTGGCCCAACATATCCCGCTAAATTTGGTGCTTAAATATAAAGATGATCCTGTTAAGCGCGAAGCACTATTTTTGGGAATGGCGGGGTATCTGGTTCGACACGATTATCACGACAATCCCTATGTGCGTCAGCTTATCCAAGAATTTGATTATTTGAAAAAACTACATGGTCTATCTAGTCTAGAGGTCCATCGATGGAAGCGATTTAGGATGCGCCCTTATAATTTCCCCGAATTCAGGATTGCACAGCTGGCTGCGTTATATGCCCATAATGATTTTCTAATTGCTAAAATCTTAGAAATGGAAACATTGGAAAGCGTAAGAGCCTTTCTGTCCAAAATTAGACTTGCGACATTTTGGGAAACGCATTTTACTTTGGACAAAGTTTCTTCCCCTCATGTTACAAATCTTGGTACTGGCTTTATCGATTCCTTGATTATTAATGGTCTAGTCCATGTCTTATTTTTATATGGTAAATATTTTCGACAAGAATCGTATCTTTATAGAGCTGTATCTTGGTTGGAGGAAATTAAAGCTGAATCCAATGCTATTGTAAAAGGTTTTGGAATTTGTGGAATTCGCGCAAGAAGAGCAGCAGAATCCCAAGCGTTGCTTCATCTTAAACGTGAATATTGCGATAAGAAAAATTGTCTTAGCTGTGGGATAGGGATACAGATACTAAGAATAAATAGAGAATGATTGAAAGGGTTTTATATTATTTTGAGCAGCAATCTTTTGGGGTATGTGCTTACTTAGGTGAAAAGTTTTCGATTTCGATTTCTAAACTACGTCTATTTTTTATCTATGCTACAATTATAGGTGCAGGGTTCCCTATTCTTTTTTACCTTTTCGCCGGCGTAATATTGGATTTTAGAAATTATGTGAAGAAAATGCGTAAATTTCTTTGGGACAATTAAAGCTAAGTTAATCTACCCTCAGTATTTCGGCAATCTCTTTATACCCTTTAGCTGCAGCGAGGTCAGAAGCTGTCAACCCCATGTCGTTACGTATACCGATATCCGCACCATTCTCTAATAATAAAATAATCATGTCTATATTTCCGTGCTGTGAAGCAAGATGTAAAGGTGTAATCTTAGAAGATTGTATGATGTTTACATTGGCTCCGGCTTCAATCAACATTTTACTGATTTCAGATTGATTAGCATGAAGTGAAGCATGAAGAGGAGATACATTGTAGCCATTTTGAGAAGTTATATTGGGATCCGCATGATTCTTTAATAAGATTCTCACAATATCTTCTCTCGAGAAATGGGCTGCTATACCTAACGGACTAAAACCCTGTGTAGATATCTCATCGACAATATCAGGTCGTTTTAGAATGATGGCTTCCACATGTTGGGTCAATCCTGCTGCACAAGCCTCGTGGATAGTGATTGAAGTGATATATTTTAATATGGTTTGAACTATTTGTGCCTTGTTGTAGTAGCAGGCCAACATGAGGGGAGAGATGTCATGACTGGTGTTTTGTTTTACAAGTTCGGGTTCGTTACGAAGCAAAAGCTCCAAATCTTGATGATTGCCTGTCTCAATATATTCTTCTAATACAGATAAACTCATTTGGTTACATGTTTTTATGATACGAAATAAATAAAAAAATGTTAATTATATGGGAATTGTTAATAACATTCAAAGTGTTAGTATTTTTTTGAAGATGCTTGTTCGAGTTGAGGTGTTTTCCAATGCATACATTTTGGGAAGTGAATGAGAAATTCGCCTTTCTAAATCTTAGCTATTTTAAACAGAATATGTTTCATTATGTACTACTTAAGTGAGAAGTCGCCACTTCTTAGGTATTGATTGTAGCATAACCGCTACAATTTCAGTTTTGGGAATTGAATTAGTTTTGAATTGCAAGTTATTACGGTACTTTTGTACATCGCCCTCCCCAAGGGCATGTTTTTCATAGGTAGATGTAGGGTCGAATATTTCTTATTCGACCCTTATTTTTTTGCTAAAAGTATCCATAGGTTGTATGATGTATACACACTGCTTTTGAAGCTGATTATCTGTACTTACTTTATTGGTGAGAGTTGTGATTCCTTCACAGTTTTGAATGCGTTCAATGAAGTTTTATTAGCTTTATTTCTTATTTTAGAGACTTATGGGAAAGAAAATAATCATCGCTGTCACGGGGGCGAGCGGATCTATATATGCAAAAGTACTGCTAGATACCTTGTTGCGGGAAATTGGTCAATTTGAAGCAGTAGGAGTCGTCATGTCGGACAACGCAAAAGATGTTTGGCAATATGAGCTCAACAATCGAGACTATGAGAATTATCCTTTTACTTTTTATAATAAAAATGATTTTTATGCACCTTTTGCCTCGGGGTCTGCAAAATTTGATACCATGATCATTTGTCCTTGTTCAATGGGAACATTGGCTAGGATTGCACACGGCACCTCATCGGATTTAGCGACACGCGCTGCGGATGTAATTTTGAAAGAAAAGCGTAGATTAATCCTGATGGTCCGAGAAACACCTTTAAGCCGTATACATATCCAAAATATGCTGACAGTGACAGATGCTGGCGGAATCATATGTCCAGCAAGTCCGTCCTATTATAGTCTGCCGCAAAATTTTGAAGAACTAGCCAAGACAGTCGTCGATCGTGCCCTCTCCTTGGCAGGGATAGAAGTTGATTCCTACCGATGGGGCGAAATCGAGTAGGACGTAAATGTCCACTTATCTTCTTCAAGGTACTAGGAAATACGGATGTATGAGTAGGAGAGAGCCATTCTTGGCTTGATGTCATTGCGCTATTGTAGAAAAACAAAACATAAACATTGTGAAAGTAGCATCCGTTTTAATTGTATTTTGTACATTTGTTTCTCAAATGAAGCAGCTTTTCGCTAGAACTATTTGTTTTCCTTATTTCTTTGACTCGTCAAAAGAAAAACTCACTTTTTGTTTTCTACCCAACTGTTCTATGCTGAAAAGATGTTTGTCAACTACTTATCATAATATTGCACTGTATAAAGCTATAAGATTTTAATTTCATGACTACATTATTGATTACTTCTGCGACTATTGTCTTGCCTGGGAACAAAAATCACCTGAAAATGGTGGATGTGTTGATAAAAAACGGTAAGATTGCTGAGATAGCTCAAAAGATTAAAAAATCAGATTTAAATGATGAGGTATTTGATGCCAATGGAGGTTTTTTAGCTCCTGGTTTTCTTGATTTAAACGTGAATTTTGGTGAACCAGGCTTAGAGACTAAAGAAGATATCGCAACAGGAAGTGCCGCCGCTGCTGCCGGTGGATTTACAGGAGTAGCTGTCCAACCCAATACCGAACCTCCGATTCAAAGCCGTACAGAGGTGGCGTTGGTCAAAAATCTCGCTAAGGGAAATTTGGTAGATGTGTTTCCCATAGGGTCCATCAGTAAAAAGAGAGAAGGCAAAGAGTTGGCTGAATTATATGATATGCAGCAGACAGGTGCAGTGGCTTTTAGTGACGGTAATCGGAGTGTACAGCAGGCTGGATTGATGGGTAGAGCACTCTTATATGCTAAAGGATTTAAAGGACTTATAATCTCTCATCCCGAGGATGAATCTATGGTGGGCGACCGTCAGATGAACGAAGGGGTCGTCAGTACATATTTGGGGATGAAAGGTATTCCTAATCTAGCGGAATCGCTCATGGTCTCAAGGGATTTGTATTTGGCGGAATATAATGATGCACCTATACATTTTACGTCTATCAGCACAATAGAAGCTGTCGATTTAATTAGAAAGGCGAAAGCCAAAGGCATTGCTGTCACTTGTGACGTCGCAGCCCATAACTTAGTGTTGACAGATAAAGAGGTCGAAGCTTTTGATAGTCATTACAAAGTCAACCCTCCGCTTCGCACAAAGGCTGATATCAAAGCCTTGATAAAAGGGCTTAAAGATGGAGTGATAGACGCAGTAGTTTCTCAGCATACTCCTCACGAAGTTGAGTTTAAACGTGTGGAATTTCATATTGCGAAGAACGGAATAATTGGATTACAGACTGTACTTCCTTTGTTGGTGAAAGCTGGTTTGAATGAAGAGCAAATAGTGGACAAACTCTCCGTAGGTCCCAGAAAAGTGCTTGGAATGGAGGTTCCGACTATTGAAATTGGAGAAATAGCTAATTTGGTTTTATTTGACACATCATCCGAGTGGATATTTACAAAAGAAGATAATAAATCAAAATCTGATAATTCTCCATTTTTTGGAACGGAATTGAAAGGTAAAGTATTGGCAGTCCTCAATAATGGTAAAATATTTAAAAACTAATTGACATGGATCAAAAAATAGAACGTGCTGTAGAATTAGGCTTGAAAGCTTATGGTCATAGTGAAGGTAGTGATCATCAACAACTTCTTGGGGTTTTAAAATTGGCTTTTGATGCTGACAAACCCTTTATGCAAAAGGTTGAGTTATTGGATGCTGCCTTTGATGATCATATGCGCTTTGATGAATTGAGAGAGGTGTATTTTGACCTTTTGCTGATGAATTTCTTTTCAGAGGATGTTCAGAAATTGGAGGAAGATTATTTGGATTCAGCTGAGTGGGAGGGGATTGAGGATGAGACCATCGACCGTGGAACAGAATTGTTGAATATTTTTCTCTATCTTCGTGAGTGTGCTGACGATGAAATTGAACCGGAATTAGAGGACTATTTGAAAGAGTTTTTGTTGGTTGATGAGGATGAGTTCCAAGATGAACACCGCATTTACGAAAGTGTAATTGCCAATCAAATTTTAGTAGAAAGCAATTATTCCGAAATCGCTAAAGTAGCTAAATCACTTGACGCTGAAGATGATCTATTGGATGTGTTTTATCCAATGATGAGTTTCTTCGCCGAATCGAATCCCACAGAAGGCCAATTGAAAGAGTATGAAGCAGCAGCTTTGAATCCAGCATTTGATGTTGCGGTTTATCAAATTATTTCCAATTATAACAACTAAAATTATGACTGATTCATTGACAATCCAAACAGCGGAAAATAAGAAGCAAAGCATTACTTATGGTCTCTATCTAGGTGTTATCGCTTTGGTATTGGGGATTATTACGATGTACATCTCGAAAAGTACTTCATCCCTAATTGTGCTATATGGCGTTTCGGCAGTTCTTAATCTTGTCATTTTTATTGGTATAACCGTATTTTTTTCCATTAATCTTCGGAAGGGGTATGGGGGCTATTGGTCGTTTAGTCAAGCTTTGAAGAGTATCTTCATTATGCTGGCCTTCGCTACGCTAATTTCATCTGTTGGATCATTTCTCTTTACAAAATATGTGGAACCAACAATACAGGAAGAAGTCATGAACAACACTAGTAGTCTCACTATCGAAATGATGGAAAAGGCCGGTGCCGGTGACGAACAAATTGATGAGGTAATTGCAAAATTGGATGAAGCAAAGGCTTCTATTAGTAATATCTCCTTCGTTCAATTTTTCAAGGGGTTTGGCATTACCCTAATTTCGTATTTTGTATTGGCTTTAATATTGGCAGCAATCTTCAAGAGAGAGAGGCCTATATTCCTCCAAGGAACTAACGACTCAAATAACACATATGGGAACCAGCCTGACTCGCAAATTCCCAATCAATAATTGATTTCAAAAAGCTATTTTAGATATACGTATGGATATTTCGGTTGTCGTTCCACTATTTAACGAAGAAGAATCACTGCCAGAATTGACTTCCTGGATTGATAGGGTCATGACTGCAAACAACTTTGCTTACGAAGTTATTTTGGTAGATGACGGGAGTAATGATAATTCTTGGCGGATTATTGAACAATTAAAGCAAGGGAATAACAACATTACAGGGGTGAAATTCCGACGAAACTATGGTAAATCAGCTGCTTTAAATGTCGGATTTGCTGCGGCGCAAGGGGATGTGGTTATTACGATGGATGCGGACTTACAGGATAGTCCTGATGAAATTCCAGAACTCTATGATCGCATCATGAACCAAGGTGCTGATTTGGTGTCGGGTTGGAAGCAGAAGAGATATGATCCATTAACCAAAACAGTGCCGACCAAACTCTTTAATGCTGTAACACGGAGTATGTCCGGTATTACAAATTTGCACGACTTTAATTGCGGGCTTAAAGCATATAAAAAAGACGTAGTCAAAAGTATAGAGGTGTATGGAGAGATGCATCGTTATATACCGGTGTTGGCAAAATGGGAGGGGTTTTCATCGATTCAAGAGCAAGTCGTACAACATTACCCCCGTAAGTACGGGACTACAAAATTTGGACCGGGTAGATTCGTGAAAGGATTTTTGGATTTGCTCTCTATTTACTTTGTTGGGAAATTTGGTAAGCGTCCCATGCACTTTTTTGGAACCATAGGTGTTATCAGTTTTTTGATTGGTATATTCATTACCTTCTACTTGATATTCGATAAGCTCATGAGTATTGCAAATGAATCTCCTTATCGGAATGTCACTGACCAACCTCTTTTTTTCTTGTCGTTAGTGGCTATTCTGGTAGGTACACAGTTGTTTCTTACGGGCTTCATTGCTGAGCTTGTCTCCAGAAATGGAAATGATAGAAACAAATATCAGATTGATAGAGTCATATAGAGGTATGTTTTTTTCTATTATTATCCCATTATACAATCGACCCCAAGAGATAGATGAATTGCTTCATTCGTTGTTGTCCCAGACGTATAGCGGTTTTGAAGTAATCATAGTCGAAGACGGGTCAACGGTAGAAGCTAAGGAAATTGTAGAGGGATATCGCAGTCGTTTGGATGTCCACTATTATCGAAAAGAGAATGAAGGGCAGGGCTTTGCTCGTAACTATGGCTTTGCCAGGGCTCGTGGAGATTTTTTCATTGTTTTCGATTCTGATATTATCGTACCAACCGATTATTTGGAAAAAGTAATAGTTGGTCTTGAAAGAGATCGATGGGATGCTTTTGGAGGACCTGATGCAGCTCATGAATCATTTAGCCCTATTCAGAAAGCAATTAGCTATTCAATGACGAGCCCATTCACTACGGGTGGAATACGTGGAAATAAAAGACATGTAGGACAGTTCAATCCACGTAGCTTCAATATGGGTATTTCCCGAGAAATCTGGGAGAAGACAGGAGGATTCAAATTGGCCAGAAGATCTGAAGATATAGAGTTTAGTCTTCGGATGATAGATAATGGGTTTAAAGTTGGATTGATTCCAGAGGCGTTTGTTTATCACAAAAGAAGGACTAGTTTCGCCCAGTTTTATAGACAGACGAATTTTTTTGGTAAAGGTCGTGTTGATATTTACAAGCTTTTTCCAAATGAGTTAAAGCCTGTCCACGCTTTACCAGCGATATTTGTCATAGGATTGGTTTGCTTGATGCTATTGAATGCCTTTAATTATATTGTTTCCGGTCAAATTACCCTTATCTATTTATTGACGTCTATGGGCAATACTATGATTAGTATTTATTTCATCTTATTACTTCTTCATGCTTGTTGGTCCACCCGAAGTTTACAAGTGGGCTTGTTAAGTGTTGTTGCTGCCTTCACACAATTAATCGCATACGGAAGTGGTTTTATTGAACAGTATATTCAGGAGATAATCATCGAGAAGAAATAGAATTTGGAAATTCTATTTTGATATCTACCTGAAGCTTGTTAACTTGGTTTATAGATTTAAAACAGATATTTTGCTGCCTTTTACACAGAATAATTTAGATAAATTGGAAACGCTGTTTAAAGAATTTGGATTTAAACTTCGTTATGAGAAGGGGAATTTTAGGACCGGCGCTTGTGTTCTTCAAAATTCTAAAGTCATTGTTGTCAATAAATTTTCAAATTTAGAGATTAAGATACAGTCTTTGATTCAAATCCTTCATGAAATTCAAGGAGATGAATCAGTTTTAGATGAGAAGCAGAAGAGCTTTTATCAAATCATTAAGCAAACACAATTATCGATTTGAAAATTACTTTTTTAGGAACCGGAACTTCACAGGGTGTCCCTGTAATAGCTTGTGATTGTGTAGTTTGTCAATCTGCGGACACTCGAGACAAACGCCTCAGATCTTCTATCTTAATAGAATTTGAAGGCAATAATCTCGTAGTGGATACCGGTCCCGATTTTAGATATCAAATGCTTCGCGAAGAAGTGAAACACCTTGATGCTATTTTAATGACCCATTCCCATAAAGATCATATTGCAGGATTGGATGATGTACGCGCTTTCAATTATCAACAAAAGAGTTCAATTCCAATATTTGGAACGCAAGCATTACATGAGGCTCTAAAACGAGAGTTTTATTATGCGTTTTCAGATTTCAAATATCCTGGAGTACCACAGCTTGAGCTTCGGGAGATAGATGGAACCCAATCTTTCCGTTTATGTGACAAAGAAGTTGTGCCGCTTGAAGTTATGCATTTTCGAATGCCCGTTTTAGGATATCGATTAGATAATTTTGCATACATTACAGATGCTAAGACAATTTCGGAGGAAACAGTTCTCAAACTCCAAGGTGTAGAATATTTGGTTATCAATGCGCTGCAAAAAGAACCTCATATTTCCCATTTTACGTTAGCCGAAGCAGTAGCATTCGCCGAGCTTATTGGTGCTAAAATGACCTATCTTACACACATCAGTCATCGCCTCGGGCTTCATGCGGAAGTATCTAAGGAGCTACCCCCAACTATTCAATTGGCCTATGACCGGCTAACATTGAATATCTGAGTTTTCCAGTCCGTCTGCAAACTTTTCTTTTGCTTGTCTGTTTAATAATTACAGACATTCATTTTGTATAAACCAAAAAAAGAAAAAGATTATGGGTAACATTTTGTATTTAATTGCAGTCATCTTGGTTATTATTTGGGCAATTAGCTTTTTAGGGGGGTATTATACTGGCGGCGTTATTCACGCATTATTAGTTATTGCTATTATTGTGATTCTATTGAGAATAATACGTGGGAATGCTTAGCTCGCTATCTTAAAGAGATTGGAGATATAATTGGGCAATGTCGATATCTTCCTTGTAGGTGATTTTCAAATTGGAATAGTGACCTTCGAGTAGCGTTATTGTGTTGCCCAATTTTTCTACCACAGAGGCATCATCTGTAAAAGTATCTTGTTCCCGTTGTTGATATGCTTCAAAAAGTAAGTCCGCTCCAAAAGTTTGAGGAGTCTGGATTAACCAAACGCTATCTCGGTTTACGCTCTTGTTCGTTCCATCTTTTTCTATTCTTACCGAATTTGTACTCTTACAGCCAACAATTACTGCTCGCTTTTCTTTCGCCATTTCAAAAGATAAATCGATGATTTTAGTCCGAATAAGGGGACGAGCTCCATCGTGTACAGCAATACAATGTAGATTTGGCTGGTCAATTGTAGACTTAAGATAGGTAATGCCATTTTGCACACTTTGGAAACGAGTAGGGCCTCCTGCTATTATGTGGTGGGATATTTGAAAGTTATATTCCCTACAAAGTTTTTTCCAAAGTTGTCCCATATCTGGATGGATGACCACAACAATCTGTGGTTTACTTTGTGCCATATAAAAAGCTTCAATTGTATGCATCAGAATCGGTTTGGTTCCCAATTTCAAATACTGTTTGGGAAGAGAGTGGTTCATCCGAGTACCACTGCCTCCAGCGACTATAATGACATGATTGTAATTCATTTTAGATGCTTTAAGAATTGGAGAAAGACGTTTTCGAGAGACACATAGTATAATGAATAGATCTCATAGTAGTAATGCAAAATAAAAGAGCTAAAAAAACGCGGACGATATGATGTATATCTCCGCGTTTGTATATAATCGTTCTGTGGACTTAGATAATTAACATGGCATCTCCGTAGCTGTAGAATCTATATTTTTCCTTAACAGCAACTTCATAAGCATTCATTACATTTTCATAACCCGCGAAAGCTGCAATCATCACTAAGAGGGTTGACTCCGGTGTGTGAAAATTAGTAATCATGGAGTTGGCAATGCTAAAGTCATATGGCGGATAGATAAATTTACTCGTCCAATCAGATGCGGCTTTGAGATGTCTGTCTGCAGAGACAGAAGATTCTATCGCACGCATAGAGGTTGTTCCCACTGCACATACTTTTCTCTTTTCGTCAATTCCTTTGTTGACAATACGCGCAGCCTCATCTGTGATGATGAACTGTTCGGAGTCCATTTTGTGTTTCGTCAAATCTTCCACTTCAACCGTACGGAAAGTACCTAGCCCGACATGCAGTGTCACTTCAGCAAAATCAACACCTTTAAGTTCTAATCTTTTCATCAATTCTCTAGAAAAATGAAGTCCAGCGGTTGGAGCGGCTACAGCACCTTCATTTTTTGCATAGATAGTCTGATAGCGGTATTTATCTTCGGGAGTAGCTTTGCGCTTGATATATTTAGGAAGAGGTGTCTCTCCCAATATTTCAATATTACGACGGAATTCTTCATCCGTACCGTCAAATAAGAAACGAATAGTACGTCCGCGTGAGGTCGTATTGTCAACAACCTCGGCTACAAGTAAATCGTCATCCCCAAAGTAAAGTTTGTTGCCAACTCTAATCTTACGCGCTGGATCGACCAATACATCCCAAAGACGTAGTTCTTTGTTTAATTCACGAAGCAAAAACACCTCAATAGTGGCACCTGTTTTCTCTTTGTTACCGTACATACGGGCCGGGAAAACCTTAGTATTGTTTAAGATCATGACGTCTTTGTCATCAAAATAGTCCAAGACATCCTTAAAGATTTTATGCTCTATTTTTCCGCTATCACGATGAAGAACCATCAAACGTGCTTCATCACGTTGCTCAGAAGGTTCCGATGCTAACAAAGATTCTGGTAGATTAAACTTGAATTGAGATAATTTCATTTTTTACTTTTGAAATTTGATAAATAATGATGTTGCTTTTTGTTCAAACACTGTACAAAACGGATTTAAAAAAGCATACAAAGTTAAGCAATTTTCAACTAAAAGCGTTATATTTCACCATTAATATTCCTTAAGAACGAATTATTCGCCTATATTTTGTTAATTTCAATTATCCCCCGTGTGCGAGAAATGCGTTTTGCCTCTAATGGAATTATAATTGCATTTAAAAGCAAATTTATCTAAGTTTACACTATCATTTTATCCTCTTTCATGATTACTGTTTTTAGACTACTGGGTGAAAGTTTTGGTTTTGCGATTTCCGCTCTTAAAGACAATAGGACAAGAACTTTCTTGTCTCTATTAGGGGTGACCATCGGAATCATGACTATAATTGGCGTATTTTCGGCAGTGGATACCTTAAGGAACAATCTGGAAGAATCGGTCAGAAAAATTGGAAGCCGTACCCTCTATGTGGACAAATGGCCTTGGGATGGTGGTCCCGATTTTCCTTGGTGGAAATATATAAATCGCCCTGAACCTAAATATACAGACTATGAATCCCTACGAGCTCGGATGACCACTGCAGAGAGCATGGCGTATGGTTTCAATGTAGGGAATAGTATTGCGAAATTTAAAAGTAATAGTGCATCCAATATCACCGTCAACGCGGCTACGCATGATTATTATAAAATACAAAGTTCCGAGATTGCGGAAGGAAGATATTTTACCGAAACTGAATCTAATGTCGGCTCAATGGTTGTTATATTGGGCGCGACGATAGCGGAAGGCCTGTTTCCTTCTGGCAATTCTCTTGGACAGCAAATATCACTCTTAGGTCGCAAATTAACGGTTATTGGCGTGATGAAAAAGGAGGGTAGTGGGATGCTAATCAATACCTCTTCAGATGAAATAGCCTTCATTCCGTTCAACTTGGGTCGCAATATCATCAATTACGAGCAGAATAATCCCAGTATAATGATTGCTGTTAAACCAGCCTATACACTTGACGAGGCCGAAAGTGAACTCAGAGGGTTGATGCGCTCCGTTCGTCGTATCTCTCCCCAGCGAGAGGATGATTTTTCCATTAATAAAACGACGCTGATTACAGCACAGTTGGACCAAATGTTCACTGTTATCAATCTTGCAGGCTTCTGTATTGGTATTTTCTCGATATTGGTCGGTGGATTCGGTATCGCCAACATCATGTTTGTGAGTGTGCGAGAACGTACAAACCTAATTGGCATACAGAAGGCCCTAGGTGCTAAGAACTACTTTATCTTAACCCAATTTTTATTTGAATCCATTCTCTTATGTCTCATTGGAGGGGCATTCGGATTGCTTCTAGTGTATGGACTTGCGTTTCTGGTTAAGGTAGCGTTGGGATTTGCAGTAGTCGTGAGTGTCAAAATGGTGGTCATAACCAGCGTTCTCTCGACTTTTATCGGTTTGATATCAGGTATGGTACCTGCTATTATGGCCGCTAAAATGGATCCTGTAGAAGCAATCCGCAGCAAATAATTTTTTTGTTTTAAGGTTAACGTTTTGATTGCTGGAAAATAGTATTTTTAGCATATGGAAAGGTTGATTCGCTCCAATGCTGTGCTATTACTTTGGTTGCTGGTCTTCGGCTATAGCTTCCTGCTAATGGGCGAGATTACTTGGCGGTACCGTTACTTCGATTTGGAAGCCAATTTTCTATTGATTAAGCAGACAGAAATATCCACACACTCGTGGTATAAATACGCATTTTATGTACATGTATGTAGTGCCATTCTTACACTACTTGCCGGATTTACCCAATTCAATATTAACCTGCTTCGACGTTCACCAGTATGGCATCGTCGCCTAGGATATGTCTATGTAATCGGAGTTGTCTTTTTTGCGGCCCCATCGGGCATCTTAATTGGATTGCATGCCAATGGTGGTATTTGGGCACAGGTAGCGTTTGTGATATTGGGTATACTATGGTTGGTATTTACAGTGCTTGCATTTTGGACAGCCACGAAGCGGAATCTTAAAGCCCATCAAAAATACATGTACCGAAGCTTCGCTTTAACGTGTTCGGCGCTTACACTCCGGTATTGGAAGGTGGTATTGGTTTACTTTTTTGCACCGAATCCTATGGACCTCTATCAAGTGATTGCGTGGCTGGGGTGGATTCCTAATCTGATCGTTGTAGAGTTTATTTTAGTTTGGAAATTTAGGAAATTAAAAGATGTGAGCACGACTTGATAGCGGTGCATAATATAGTTGGCTATCCCATCAAGATAAATTAGCGGTCGTCAAAAAAACCGAGCGGAATCAGTTTATGAAATAATTATATACATATGAAAAGAGTATTAGTCTTATCCTTCCTTTTATTACTTGTCCTATCGTCTTGTGAACAGAGGAAAAAGAAAGAATCAAGCCTAGTGGGCAGAGATTCGTTGAAAATAGAGCATGAAGTAAAAAAAGAGTTATATGGTAATTGGGTAGGCGATTTTGATGTGGATGAGGAATTATACGAGCTCCTTGCTCTTAATGATGATTTGCCACAGGACTTTGATTACAATCCGAAAATCAACTTGTCTCTAAAGCGGATTACCGCCGATACGGTGTTGGGGCAGAATGTCGTCAAAGGCAATATGCGTCCGCTAATAGGTCGAATGGAGGAAAATGGTGCTTCCGTCTCCTTCATCATGGACGAGCCAGGAGATAAGGGATCAGATGGACGCTTTGAATTTAGGCTGAAAGGGGATACACTCATTGGCACTTGGACCGCTTTTGATAACAAGGTCAAAATAAAAAAGCGAAAATTTAAGCTTTTGAAAAAGCAGTTTGCCTATAACCCAAACCTTATGTTGCCCAATGAAGTCGAGTTGGTAGATTGGAAGACTAGCGAACGACGTGAAGAGACTGTCGAAGACGGAGATTCGACGATTACGTTTGTAAATGATTTTTATCGAGCAGCATCCGATGCTGTGTTTAGCATTAATGCCTCTAAACAGAAGTTGACAGAAGCCGAATTGAAGAATTTGAAGAGGTTGGATCTGGAAATTATTCGAAATACCATTTTCGCTAGACATGGTTACGCATTTACAAAAAGTGGTGTAAGACAATTTTTTGATCCTGTAGAATGGTATGTGCCCGTTTCCAATGAAGTGAGCCAAGAATTGACTCAACTTGAAAAAGACAATATATCGTTGTTGAAAAAATTTGAAAAATATGCAGAAGATAATTACGACTATTTTGGAAGATAGTGAGTATAAAAAAACATTATAAATGTGTTATCTTATTAACAAATGTACTTTATTGAATTAAATATTCGTATTTTAATAACCGTAATAGTCACATATTCAAGGTGCGCTATTTTTAATCACACTATTTTAGAATGGAAGAAGAACTTAAACCTATTGCAGTAGAGCCTACGACTGAGAGCTCATTGGAGGGGGATGTCCATCATGTCAATAACCCCGTGTTGGATTTACCACATATTGAAAAAAAATATTTAGGTTCTGTAAAGTCCTATTTGAAACACGATAAGGGATACATTTTCTCTGATGGCAGCGCTAAGGTAGAGGTAACGGTTGTCACTGATGAGATTATTAGGGTGCGTCTAGCCCCTAAAGGGTCTTTTTTGGCGGACTTTTCGTACGCCGTTCCGCCATCAAATCTACATTCTGTCCTTTTTGATTTAGAAGAAAGTGAGTATTTCTTTGCTGTAAAGACCAACACTGTCATTTGCAAAATCAAAAAGCAAGATTTCTATATTTCATTTGAAGATCGAACAGGTAAGGTCGTGAACGCAGATTACTCATCTATGCATTGGGAAGAAAATCCTGATTTTGGGGGATATTATGTGTATTGTACGAAAAAAGCTTCTAGTGATGAAGTCTTTTTTGGAGGTGGAGACAAGGCTACAAATTTAAATCTTAGAGGAAAACGCATACAAAATTGGAATTCGGATACCTATTCATATGCATTCAATCAAGATCCATTGTACAAAACAATACCGTTTTACATAGGTGTACATGAGGGCGATGCCTATGGGATTTTCTTTGACAACACATTTAAGACCTATTTCGATTTTGCGGCGGAAAATCATGACCAAACAAGTTTTTGGTCTGAAGGAGGAGAGTTACAATATTATTACATCCATGGCCCTCACATGATGGACGTCGTAAAGCGGTACCATAGTATTACGGGCACCCATTATTTACCTCCAATGTGGGCCATCGGTTACCACCAATGTCGGTGGAGCTATTATCCCGAGACAATGGTAAGAGATGTTGCCAAGCAGTTCAGGCAGCGTAGTATTCCTTGTGACGCCATCTACCTTGATATTGATTACATGGACGGTTATAGATGCTTCACTTGGAATAAACAATATTTTCCAAATCCCAAAAAGATGATCTCGGACTTAGCCTCGGACGGGTTTAAGACTGTTGTCATGATTGATCCAGGTATCAAAGTGGATGATAATTATTGGGTGTTCAAGGAAGGACAGGAAAATAAGTATTTCTGCCGCCGGGGGGATGACTATTTTATGGAGGGGTTTGTCTGGCCTGGCCGGTGCCAATTTCCTGATTTTACCAACCCTAAAGTTCGTGAATGGTGGGGCAATCTTTACAAGGGATTGGTTGAAGACGGTGTAGCTGGATTCTGGAATGATATGAATGAACCAGCGGTGTTCGGAAGAGGTACTTTCCCCGATGATGTAAGACATTACTATGAAGGTCATAGGGGGTCGCACCGGAAAGCTCATAATATATATGGGATGCAGATGGTCCGTGCCACTTATGACGGACTTAAAAAGCTCTACCAAAATAAGCGACCTTTTACGATTACTAGAGCCGCCTATTCGGGTACACAGCGTTATTCTTCGGTTTGGACGGGAGATAATGTGGCTACTTGGGAACATCTCAAGATAGGTACCCTTCAACTTCAACGTCTTTCGGTGTCTGGCCTGTCGTTTTGTGGTACTGATATCGGTGGATTCACCGGTGAGCCTGATGGAGAGTTGTTCACCCGGTGGATGCAGTTTGGTGTATTTTCTCCTTTTATGAGAGTGCATTCTGCTGGTGATACTCGTGATAGAGAGCCTTGGAGCTTTGGCGAAGAGTGGGAGCTAATCAATCGGAAATTTATTGAGTTGAGATACAAGTTGTTACCTTACATTTACTCGGTTTTCTGGGAGCAACATAAGTATGGTCTACCTATTTTGAGACCATTGGCAATGTTGGAGCAGCATATTCCAAAGAATTTGCAACGTGAGGAAGAGTTTGCTTTCGGGGATAAAATTCTAGTATCACCTGTACTTAACCCTGGTCAGCAGGAGAAGATTGTGTATTTGCCGGCCGGCTATTGGTATTATTATTTTGATAATACGGGCTACGAAGGTGCGCAGGAGCACGTCGTCGATACTCCTTTGGATGAAATGCCAGTTTTTATCAAACATGGGAGCGTCATACCCGAATACCCCGTCATGCAATATACAGGGGAGAAAAAACTAGAACATCTCAAGTTGAATGTATATCATACGAGTGGCAAAGAAGATTCTTATGTCTATGCTGATCATGGTGATACCTTTGCTTATGAGCAAAATATATATTCCGAAAAACATTTTATAGTGGACGGGAGTCAAGGCTTTTTAGTCATCACCCAACATATTGAAGGGCTTCATTCTGAACGATTTGACAACTATCACATTTACTTGGTGGGAATGCCTACTTTACCAACATCAGTTAGTCAGGATGGAGTCGATATTGAACTTCAAAAGGATAAACAGGATAACTTTTTCTTTGTTGTTGAAAAAGAATTTAGAAAAATAGTAGTTCAATAAATGTAATCTAACCTAAGCCATTATGAGTCAATCTGTAGAAATTTTTTCATTGTTCACGGATTATGATGTTTCGCTGTTTCGAGCTGGGAAGCATTATAAATTGTACGAAAAATTTGGAGCCCATGTCATTACGGTGGCCCATGTTGAAGGTGTTTATTTTGCTGTTTGGGCACCCAATGCAAAACGAGTGACTGTCGTTGGCAACTTTAACGGTTGGAATGCTAATTGCCACAGCTTATTTGTCCGTTGGGATGGAAGTGGCATTTGGGAAGGATTCATTCCCCACTTGGCAAATGGGGAAGTGTATAAGTATCATATAGAGACCTATGCGGGGGAGGTGCTGGAAAAGGGAGATCCTTTTGCTTTGCAATGGGAGATTCCACCTCAGACAGCATCTGTCGTTGCTTCTACCTGGTATGAGTGGAAGGACGAAGACTGGATGCAAAAGAGATATCTCCACAACGGCTTAAATCAGCCCTATTCAGTTTATGAGATGCATATAGGCTCTTGGATGCGTAGTCCAGATCATCCAGATAGACTATTTAACTATCGCGATGTGGCGGCTCACTTGGTCCCCTATGTTAAAGAGATGGGATTTACCCATGTCGAGTTTTTACCCATCATGGAGCATCCCTATTATCCCTCATGGGGCTACCAGATTACGGGATATTTTGCGACAAGCTCGCGTTATGGGAGCCCTCAGGATTTGATGTATTTGATAGAAGAGCTACATAAGAATGATATTGGTGTTATTTTAGATTGGGTTCCATCACATTTCCCTGGAGATGGTCATGGACTACACCGCTTCGACGGTAGTTATTTGTATGAGCATGAGGACCCGAAGAAAGGTTTTCATCCAGATTGGAAATCCTATATCTTTAATTACGGACGTAACGAGGTTCGCGCATTCCTGATCAGCAATGCCGTTTTTTGGTTGGAACGTTTCCATGCTGATGGTCTGCGTGTAGATGCTGTAGCTTCTATGTTATATCTTGATTATTCTAGAAATGAGGGGGAATGGATTCCCAACGAATTTGGAGGACGCGAGAATTTGGAAGCGGTGGATTTTTTAAAAGAGTTTAATGAGGTGATATATAGCTATTTCCCAGACGTGCAAACCATTGCCGAAGAGTCTACTTCTTGGCCTGGCGTGAGCAAGCCGACCTATACTGGGGGCTTGGGGTTCGGAATGAAATGGATGATGGGGTGGATGCATGATACATTGGATTATTTTAAAGAAAACCCCGTAAATCGCAAATATCATCATCATAAGATGACTTTTGCGACAGTATACGCGTATCATGAGAATTTTATGCTTCCACTATCACACGATGAAGTTGTACACGGTAAACGTTCCTTAATTTACCGGATGCCAGGAGATGAATGGCAGAAGTTTGCTAATTTGAGAGCACTTTACCTTTATATGTTTACTTTTAGCGGCTCGAAGCTTCTCTTTATGGGAGATGAATTTGGACAGACCGGCGAATGGAATGCAGAGCAATCTCTAGATTGGCACCTGTTGGAACACGCTCCCCACAGGGGAATGAAAAGATTTGTTTCTGATTTACATGCGTTATATAAGTCACAACCAGCACTTTATCAACTTAGTTTTGAACAGTCAGGATTCCAATGGATTGAATTGGGAGATGCCGATCAATCCATTTTTGTATACCATCGAAGAGGATATGATGCCAATGATTGCTTATTGGTTGTTTTGAATCTTACACCGATTGTTAGGGGAAACTTTAGAGTAGGGGTTGGACATGGTGGGACTTGGGAAGTAATGCTCAACTCTGATGATTTAAAATACCATGGAAGTGGAATTGTTGCGGACACAGCAGAAACTGAACCTATTCATTGGATGGGACAGACACAGTCGATGTTAGTCAATCTTCCTCCACTTGGAGGTGTTGTGTTTAGAAGGAAGCTTGTAGAAGACACTTCCTTTCCAGCGAAGCCATTATCTACAAGGAGCCCATTACATTAGTAGCTAAATATTTATGTCTCTTGAAATATATTAATATTGCAACTGTATGGACGTTAGGTAATTATAGGTATATAGGTGTTCATCGAGGGCAAATTACAAAAGCACCGATGAGCTTATATTGGATTCGCCAATTGGCGGAATGTTGTTAAATCTTGAAATATTTATATGTGAGTCTAAAGTCCAATATGGGATTTAGTGCTTTTGCTAAAACGGGTCTATCTTATCGTTAATAATTTTAAAATATGCAGATGAATGTAATTCACTTAAGCGTAGAATGCTATCCCGTAGCAAAGGTTGGGGGGTTAGCAGATGTTGTTGGGGCCCTGCCTAAGTATCAAAATAAATTGGGAATAAATGCATCAGTTGTCATACCATGGTATGACAAACCCTATATACGAGATCATGCATTTGATAGAGTAGTTCGTGGGACATTCAATCAAGGTTCAGCGACACTTTCGTATGAGGTATGGAAACAAGTAGAGTCGACTTTAGGTTTCGATCTTTTTCTAATTAAGATACCTGGATTTTTAGATCGCTCAGAAGTATATGGATATGCCGATGAAGGCGAGCAATTTATTGCCTTTCAACATGCGTTTTTGGATTGGCTGACGATATCCGCAATCGTACCGGATGTTGTTCACTGTCATGATCATCACGTGGGTCTCATTCCATTCCTCATGCAATGGGGAGATCGTT
This sequence comes from Sphingobacteriaceae bacterium DW12, assembly GCA_000783305.1. Taxonomy (GTDB): domain Bacteria; phylum Bacteroidota; class Bacteroidia; order Sphingobacteriales; family Sphingobacteriaceae; genus Sphingobacterium. The sequence continues at coordinate 22,096 of JROE01000006.1, forward strand.
TTCATGCACTTCGCACAGTCAAAACTGTGGCTACTGTACACAACGGGCAGTATCAAGGCTGGATGAATTGGAGCAAGGGAATATTACTGCCTGCTTTCGATACTTGGAAGTGGGGGTTATTGGATTGGGATGGGCTTATCAATCCTTTGGCAGCTGCTATTAAGTGTAGTACGGCTTTTACTACTGTATCAGAAGGCTATTTGAAGGAACTATCGATTGAAGCAAATGGCCTACAGACCCTCTTTGCTTCCGAGTCCTTTAAAGGAGTCGGAATTGTAAATGGCATCGATACCGAGGTGTGGGATTCGGAGAAAGATGTGGCAATACAATTTCCATTTAATATTCGAAATGTAACCAAAGAGAAAGAAAAAAACAAGGAAACTTTCTGCGAACAATATAAATTAGATTCAAGGAGACCACTCTTGGTGTTTATCGGCAGATTTGCCTATGAGAAAGGTGCAGATTTATTAAGTGAAATTATTATTAATTTATTTGAGGTTAAAGATGAAAAAATAAGTATATTTATATTAGGCTCTGGTGATTCGGAGATTAGGGATTCATTGGTGCCTTTATTAGCTAAATATCCAGGATATTTTTCGGCTTATTTTGGTTATGATGAATCCTTAGCCCATCGGGTGTATGCGTCTGCAGATCTATTGCTAATGCCTTCTAGGGTGGAGCCGTGTGGGTTAAACCAATTGTACTCTTTGCGTTACGGGACACTCCCTGTCGTACGAGCGATTGGGGGCTTGAAAGATACCGTTATCGACATTCAAGATCCAGAAGGATACGGGGTAAGGTTTGCAGAAGCATCAGTGGAAAGTGCTGTGGAAGGAATACAGCGAGCTGTTCTATTTAGCTCAAATAGTGCGGCATTCGAGAAGAATAAAAAGCGAATGATGTCTCTTGATTTCTCATGGGACAGTTCGGCGAAGACTTACATTGATTTATATAACCAGATAAACCCTTAAAATTATGCTTCCAAAAGTCGTATCTATCGTGTTGGGAGGGGGACGTGGTACACGTCTTTTCCCATTGACCCATGACCGCTCTAAACCTGCAGTTCCAATTGCCGGAAAATATAGGTTGGTGGATATTCCAATTTCTAACTGTCTTAATTCGGGGTTCAATCGGATATTTGTATTGACCCAGTTCAATTCTGCCTCTTTAAATAAGCACATCAAAAACACATACAATTTTAGTGTGTTTAGTAAAGGGTTTGTTGATATATTGGCAGCCGAGCAGACTAATGAAGGAGACCGATGGTTTGAAGGAACAGCCGATGCCGTTAGGAGATCTCAAAAATATCTCACCAATATTGAATACGACTATGTTTTGATTTTATCTGGAGATCAACTTTATCAGATGGATTTTTCTGAGCTTATTGATTTTCATATTCAGAATGAAGGGGAGGTCACACTTGCAACAATTCCAGTCTCCAAAAAAGATGCTCCAGGATTTGGGATTCTGAAAGCCAATGAAAATAATGAGATTACATCTTTTATTGAGAAGCCAAAGACCGAATTGTTGGCCGATTGGACGTCAGAAGTGAGTGAGGCTATGGAAAAGGAGGGACGACAATACCTAGCATCTATGGGAATATATGTTTTTTCTAGAGGTATTCTTAATAAGTTGCTAAAAGAGAATCCAGGCATGGACTTCGGTAAAGAAATTATTCCTGATTCCATAGGCTTGAATAGAGTCTTGAGTTTTCAATATGATGGTTACTGGACGGATATAGGTACGATTGATTCTTTCTTTGAGGCGAATATCGGATTGACAGATGATATTCCTTTGTTTAACCTCTTTGATAAAAACACAGTTTTTTCCCGTGCTCGCATGCTACCACCTTCCAAGATTTCGGGTACTACACTTACCAATACTATAGTTGCAGATGGTTGTATCATCGTGGCCGAAAGCATAGTCAAATCTGTCATTGGTATCCGATCGCGAATAGGTAAAGGCACGACTATGCACTCCACATATATGATGGGCTGTGATTATTATGAGCACTTGACCGAGGTAATCGAGCTAATTAATACACAGGCACCCCCACCTGTAGGCGTAGGCGAAAATTGTCATATCGAAAAAGCTATTTTGGATAAGAACTGTAGAATAGGGAATGATGTCCGCATCAAGGGAGGGGAGCATCTTGAAGATGGTGATTATGAAACCTACACCGTTAGGGATGGTATAGTAGTGGTCAAGAAAAACGCGGTAGTCCCTCATGGTTTTAAAATCGGATATTAAGTTTTAAGCGTATTGAGGAAGGGAAATTATGATGGACGTAGAGAAGATTATTCGAGATAAAAATATATATTTTGCAAAGGAGGTTATTGCGGGTATACCCTGTACAGTGGGATACATTAAGAAGTTCAGATGGCGATGGCTGGCAACTCAGCTGAATACCTTTATAATCATCGGCGAAATAGAGGGGACCATTCAATCGTTGATGATTCGAAATTTTTCAAAAGCCTGTTATCAATATGCCATTAGCCATAATAAAGGGTGGCCGCGAGGACTGCAGTCGGGTATTGGGTCTATAGCTATTTTGATTGGAGCTGAAATGACGCATGAGGCCGCGGCATACTGTATGGGAAGCCCTGAGGTACATTACTCCGCTTTTGAAATTCCATTGCTTATCTGAAAAAATATAGACAATCCGTTAAATACACGGGAACCCAATTATGGGGCGGAATATATTATCCTTATTTCAATAGCTTGATTAATGAGTTTGTTGGACAGCTTTCCTTACTACAAATTAGTCAAACTCCGCCATCTCTTCCTCCTCTGCCGGGAATGTCCATGGAGGAGGGTATGTAGCATAGAAACCATTTCAACTCGGGTTTAAAAACCATCTCTGAAATTAGATACAAATTTTCAGAGATGGTTGTCCTGGGTAGAAATGGCTTGCTAAATTTTTAAAAGAGGACGATACCCAGCTAGTTTAGTTTAGCTAGGGCTTCTTTGATTCTTCTTAATGCTTCTTTTAGGCTGTCATCAGATGCAGCATAGGAAAGTCTGATATAATTGTTGTTGCCGAAAGAGTCTCCCCCTACAGTAGCTACGTGACCTTCGTTCAATAAATACAAAGCGAGGTCCGCAGAGTTATTGATGACATTTCCTTGTAGATCTTTTTTGCCGAAGAATGAACTGATTTCTGGAAAGAAATAAAATGCCCCTTGCGGAAGATTTGTTTTTACGCCAGGTATATCATTTAGCAAATCATAGACCAGTTGACGTCTTCTTTCAAAAGCTGCTTTCATTTCGTTAACACTATTCAAACCACCCTCATAGGCAGCAATTCCCGCACGTTGTGAAATTGAACAGGTTCCAGACGTTGTCTGTCCTTGCATCTTATCGTTTGCTGCAGCAATTTCTTTGTTAGCCGCGATATATCCCAAACGCCAGCCAGTCATCGCATATGCTTTGGAGAACCCGTTGATGATGATTACTCGATCTTTGATACTATCGAATTGTGCAATGGATTCATGTTTGTCAACAAAGTTGATATGCTCGTATATCTCATCAGAAATGATATAGATATCAGGATATTTCTCGAATACTGCGACTAATGCCGCGAGTTCTTCTTTGCTGTATACCGAGCCGGTAGGATTACATGGGGATGAAAACATGAATACCTTAGATTTCGGTGTGATGGCCGCTTCTAGTTGTACTGGTGTAATTTTGAAATCCTGGTCAATTTCGGTATCGATAAATACAGATTTACCCTCGGCAAGCACGACCATTTCAGAATATGATACCCAATATGGAGTTGGTATAATTACTTCCTCTCCAGGATTGATCAACGTCATCAATACGTTTGATAAAGACTGCTTGGCACCAGTAGACACCACAATTTGTGAGATATCATAGTCCAAATTGTTTTCGGTCTTTAATTTATTAACGATAGCTTGTCTCAATTCAGGATACCCTGGTACAGGCGAGTAGCGCGTGTAATTCTGGTCTAAAGCTACTTTAGCTGCTTCTTTTACATGGTCAGGGGTGTTGAAATCTGGTTCTCCAACACTTAAACTGATGACATTTACTCCTTTTGCAGCTAGCTCTCGACCCAGTTTTGTCATTTTTAGCGTAGCGGATTCGGATAAATTATTAATCCTATCTGATAAAATTGATTTTATACTCATGGTGATACAAAGATATTATATAGAATGCAAATAAATGGTTAATCTTTTGAAAAAAAGTAAATAATTTGACTTAAAAATATGGAAATATGTAATTGACATGGATCAATATCATAACTGGGAAAATACTTGTAGCTTTGAATTGCTCAAAGTTAGTGAACTAAACAATCATTTTAAATGAAATTTAAATTTGACAGTTTCGTCGTCGGATTGATTATTGCTATTATCATTGCTTATATCTATCCGGATTTGGCATTAGTGGGGGGGACATTCTCTTTAGATCATATTACGACGATCGGTGTGTCCCTGATTTTTTTCTTCTATGGATTAAAGCTGAGTTTCGGAGAGATTAAAATAGGATTAAGCAATTGGAAGTTACATGTTTTGGTTCATACCTCGACATTTATACTGTTTCCCCTTTTAGTGTTGATTTTTTATCCTTTTATCAAGACAGAAGTACAACACGACTTTTGGATGTCGTTTTTCTTTTTAGCGGCATTACCATCTACTGTTTCCTCCTCTGTTGTTATGGTTTCAATTGCCAGAGGCAATATGCCCGCGGCTATTTTCAATTCCAGTATTTCAGGAATAATGGGAGTGTTGATTACGCCAATGTGGATGGGGTTGTTCTTGACCATCAACAATGATTTTGATTTTGGTCATGTCTATCTCAGTTTATTCTTGGAGATTATCCTACCAGTAGTTCTAGGTATTTGTCTGCAACCGATTTTAGGGAAATGGGCTCATAAGTATAGCATTTACTTATCAAAAATGGACAAACTCACTATACTACTTATCGTATACACCAGTTTTGCTGATTCTTTTTTAGAACATATTTTTGACGCTGTGAATGTTTGGTATTTCGTAGCTGTATTTACAGGTGTGATTGTTCTCTTTTTCGTGGTTTATCTAATTATTTGGTATTGGAGTCGAAGGATATTCCATTTTTCGGTCGAAGATGAAATTACCGCTATTTTCTGTGGGTCTAAGAAATCGCTTACACATGGGTCAGTATTTGCGAAGATTATTTTTGGACATATCGCTATAGGATTTGGATTGGTGTTTTTTCCATTGATGATTTTTCATGCTTTTCAGATCCTGGTTGCCAGTGTCATTGCACAGCGCTATGCTGCAAGAAATAATATTGATTAGAAAACGCGTTATATTTGCATCTAAGGGTTTATTTTAACGTAAGGTATACACAATATGTCTAGGCAAAAAAGACTGGTATTGCTTTCTCTGACAACAGGGATGATTCTTATGCTGGTCAAATTTACAGCATACCTGATGACCGGGTCCAATGCTATTTTTACAGATGCGGCAGAAAGTATTGTGAATGTTGTCGCCTCTGGATTTGCATTCTATAGTATCTATCTGTCTGCTCGTCCGAGGGATGAGAATCATCCCTATGGACACGGTAAAGTAGAGTTTTTTTCCGTTTTTTTGGAAGGTGGACTAATATTTATAGCAGGCACCATTATTTTGGTGAAAGGAGCTTATAATATTTTTTACCCAAATGAGCTGTCTAATTTGACCGAAGGAATAGGATTGATTGCTGTAACAGGAGTCGTAAATTTTGGAATTGGTTTTTACCTCATCAAGAGAGGGCGAGAATTAAAATCCATGACAATTGAAGCCGATGGCAAGCATTTGCAGGTAGATGCCTATAGTACTTTTGGACTAATTGTTGGGTTGATTTTAATGCAGGTGACTGGTTTAATATGGATTGACACTCTGATTTCTTTGCTTTTAGGCGCATTTATACTCTATAGTGGATATCGATTGCTTCGCAGATCCATTGGCGGGTTGATGGACGAATCTGATTTAGATTTAGTCAGCGAAGTCGTGGATGTTTTGAATGAGGTGCGACGTACAGAATGGATTGATATTCATAATCTTAGAGTGCAACGTTATGGAAATGAGTTACATGTAGACTGCCATTTAACCTTGCCAAACTATTATAAACTAGGAAAAGTACATGATGAAATCTCAGATTTGGATAGTATTGTAAATGCAAAGCTTTCTACAAAAACAGAGTTCTTTGTTCATGCAGACCCCTGTCTTCCTGAGTGTTGCCATTATTGTCGTATGGAAGATTGCCCAATTCGTTCAGAAGCATTTATTAGAGATATTTCGTGGGATATTCAGAATGTTACCCAAAATAAAAAGCATTTCGAAAGTTCAATAAATCCTTAAATAATACACAAGGACAGACAAAATACTCTTAGTCTGAAAAAATCTTCTTCGAATACCGCTTTTTCCCAAATAAATATCCTCCGAAAAAAGTATCTTTGCTGATTAAAAAGCGATATTAATATCTTATATGAAGCATATCCGTAATTTCTGTATTATTGCCCACATTGACCATGGTAAGAGTACATTGGCAGATCGATTGTTGGAATTTACTAATACCATCACTCAGCGTGAGGCACAGGCACAATTACTAGATAATATGGATCTTGAGCGTGAACGTGGTATTACCATCAAGAGTCACGCTATCCAAATGAACTATATACAAGACGGTCAAGAGTATATTCTTAACTTGATTGATACTCCTGGGCACGTTGATTTCTCTTATGAAGTCTCTCGCTCCATTGCTGCATGCGAAGGAGCACTATTAATTGTGGATGCCTCTCAAGGTATCCAAGCACAAACTATTTCAAATTTATATTTGGCATTGGAACATGATTTAGAGATTATTCCGATCTTGAATAAAATGGACTTGCCTGGTGCGATGCCGGAAGAGGTAAAGGACCAAATCATAGATTTGATCGGTGGCAAACGTGAGGATATCATCCCCGCCTCTGGTAAGACTGGTCTAGGTATTCCAGATATTTTAGAAGCCATTGTAAGCCGCGTCCCTGCTCCCGTAGGTGATCCCGATGCACCTCTTCAAGCCTTGATTTTTGACTCAGTGTTCAACTCATTTCGAGGTATCATGGCCTATTTTAAGGTGGAGAATGGCGAAATTAGAAAAGGGGACAGAGTTAAATTCATCGCAACAGGTAAAGAGTATTTTGCAGATGAAATCGGAACCTTGAAACTGAATCAGGTACCCAAACAAATTATCAAAACAGGAGATGTAGGATACATCATCTCAGGTATCAAAGAAGCTCGAGAAGTCAAAGTGGGCGATACTATCACACATAAGGACAGACCAAGTCCTGATGCTATTCAAGGATTTGAAGAGGTGAAGCCAATGGTCTTCGCAGGTATCTACCCCGTAGATACGGAAGATTATGAGGAACTTCGCGAATCCATGCACAGATTACAGCTGAACGATGCCTCGCTAGTATTTGAACCAGAGTCTTCCGCAGCCCTTGGTTTCGGTTTCCGTTGTGGGTTCTTAGGAATGCTCCATATGGAGATTATTCAAGAACGGTTGGAACGTGAATTTGACATGACCGTCATCACCACAGTTCCGAACGTTTCCTACAAAGCCTATCTAAGTAAGGATAATGAAGAGGTCATCGTACACAATCCTTCAGACCTTCCAGACCCTAGCAAGCTAAATACCATTGAAGAGCCTTATATCAAAGCCAATATCATTACAAAAGCCGAGTTTGTGGGCCCTATTATGTCTTTGTGTATCCAAAAGAGGGGAATCATCACGAATCAATCTTACTTGACGTCGGATCGCGTAGAGCTGGTTTTTGAGATGCCAATGGGTGAGATCGTCTTTGATTTCTATGACAAGCTTAAAACCATTTCAAAAGGATATGCATCTTTTGATTATACGCAAATCGGATATAGAGTCTCTGATTTGGTAAAGTTAGACATCCGATTGAATGATGAGCCTGTAGATGCGCTTTCGTCGTTGATTCACAGAAGCAATGCATATGATTTTGGAAAGAAAATTTGTGAAAAACTGAAAGAGCTACTTCCACGTCAACAATTTGAAATTCGTATTCAAGCCTCTATCGGTGCTAAGATTATTGCCAGAGAAACCATCAGTGCTTTGAGAAAGGACGTGACCGCCAAATGTTATGGTGGGGATATTTCCCGTAAACGTAAGCTTTTGGAAAAACAAAAGAAAGGTAAGAAGCGTATGCGTCAAGTCGGTAATGTGGAGATTCCACAGTCAGCATTTATGGCGGTATTGAAATTAGATTAAGAAATATCAGTAATCCTATTCCTATATATAATGAATTTATTAGACGGTAAAGTCGTTTCTGCGAAAATTAAAGAAGACATTAAAAGTGATGCCGCTGCATTCACTGCACAGTCTGGACGCAAACCCCATTTAGTGGCCATCCTGGTTGGCAATGATGGCGGTAGTGAGACATATGTTGCAAGTAAAATGCGCAATTGCGAACTCGTAGGTTTTGATTCTACGAATATCAGATATGATATCTCGATTACGGAAGATGAACTTATTGCAAAAATAGAGGAAATCAATGCTGATGATACTATTGATGGATTGATTGTACAGCTACCTTTGCCAAAGCATATTGATCCCGAAAAGATTACTGAAGCCATTGACTATCGTAAAGATGTGGACGGATTCCATCCCATTAATTTAGGACGTATGCAACGTAATCTTCCATGTTTCATCCCCGCAACACCGTACGGCATCATGTTGATGTTGGAGCACTACCAAATCGATACTGCTGGTAAACATGCAGTAGTTGTAGGGCGCAGTAATATTGTCGGCTCGCCTATGAGTATCCTATTGGCACGCAACTCAAATCCTGGAAACTGTACAGTGACCCTGACACATAGTCGTACACAAAATCTTAAAAATGAGGTATTAAGAGGAGATATAGTTGTTGCTGCAATAGGAAAGAAAAACTTTGTGACAGCAGATATGATTAAAGAAGGAGCAATTGTAATTGATGTAGGTATCAATAGAGAAGATTCAACTCAAACCAAATCCGGATTTAAATTGTATGGTGACGTAGATTTTGAACATGTAGCGCCTAAGTCATCATGGATTACACCCGTACCAGGTGGAGTCGGATTGATGACTATAGTTGGTCTTTTAAAGAATACCCTTGAAGCTGCAAAAGGCACAATTTATAAAAAGTAATTTTTTTGGTACAAATATTGTTCCTCTTAGTTATTTGAACTTAAATAATTTGAAAATGAAAAAAATTGCACTTTTAGCAGTTGTCGCCGCTGCAATCACAATGGCTTCTTGTAATAATTCTTCCAATCAGCACGAAGGTCATAATCATGACCATGATAGTTTGACGACTGTTGGAGAACACGTAGATGCTGCGATAGCGGATCTAAATAAAGCAGAGGCTGATGCTAAAGCTAAAGCTGAGCAAACTAAGAAAGATTTGGATGACGCCATTGCCCGCGGAGATAAAAAAGCAGAAGAGGCTGCACGCAAAGCAGCAGAAGAAGCGAATACAGCTTGGGACAAAACTAAGCAAGCCCTTAAGGATGCGGGTCAGGATGTAAAAGAAGGACTTAATGATGCCGCTAAAGCAACTGAAAAAGCTACCTCTAATGCCATTGATGCAACTAAAGATGCAGCGAATAAAACCGTGGAAGGAACGAAGGAAGTTGCTAAGGACGTATCGGATGCAACTAAAAAAGCAGCTAGCGATGTAGAGAACAAAGCAAAGAAAGTAGGCGAAGCGCTAAAAAACTAGTATTGGAATTTAATAGTAAAAGGGTCGAGCTTAGCTCGACCCTTTTTTATGCACTTTCGATTTTAAATCCTGCTTCTTCAACAGTTTGAACAATGGTGTGCTCATCTATTCCGTCAACCTGTACGGTTAGTACTTTGTCCGTTGATGTTGTGTCAACTTCCCACGATTGGATACCGCTCTGCGCGTCTAAAAAAGGAGTAACCTTTGACACACAACCACTGCACTTAATATTTGTTTTGAATTTGAACGTATTTTCCATGTTTTACCTTTATTATATATTACAAATTTAACTGGTTATCCCCGTATATATGTTACATCATTGTTCTAATGATGTATACAATTTTATTTTTTCATTTTTAATAGTAGACTGTTGCTTACGACGCTTACGCTGCTTAATGCCATAGCTGCTCCTGCAATCATTGGATTGAGCAAGAATCCATTTAAAGGATATAATAAACCAGCTGCCAACGGAATACCAATCACATTATAGATGAATGCCCAAAATAAATTTTGGCGAATGGTGGCTACGGTCTGTTTGGATAGCTTAATTGCTTCTGGGATCTTAGTGAGATCCGAAGAAATAATGGTCATAGTGGCAACATCCATAGCAATATCACTTCCTTTGCCCATTGCAATGCTGACATCTGCTTGCGCCAGAGCCATACTATCATTAATACCATCTCCCACCATTGCAACAAGTTTGCCCTTTTGCTGTAGATTTTTCACAAAAGCTGCTTTCTGATCTGGAAGTACTTCTGCTTGATAGGAATTGATTTTAGTCTTTTCAGCTATAGCGCGGGCTGTAGCTTCATTATCACCTGTCAACATATAGACTTCTATTCCTAGGTTTCTGAGTTGTTCTATAGCAAGCGTTGAGGATACTTTAATTTCGTCTGCAACAGCAAATACACCCAAGGCCGATTGATTGTCCGCGAACCAAATAATCGTTTTTGCATCTTTACTCCACTGGTCTGCTTTGGTAATACATTCTTTAGGGATTTTGATGCCATTTTCCTTGAGTAGTTTCTGATTGCCGGCGTAGAAAGTCGTGTCATCGATGCGAGCAGACGCACCTTTTCCCGTAATACTTTGAAAGTGAATGATTTGTATAGGTGATAATGCCTGCAGGTCGTTGACGACAGCTTCCGCAAGCGGGTGCTCAGATTGTTTCTCAATACTGAGAAAAATTTGTTTTAAAAATATATCCTCATTATGCCAATAGCTGTCAGTCAAAACCGGCTTTCCTTCTGTAATGGTACCCGTTTTGTCCAATACAACGACATCTATTTTCTTAGCAAGCTCTAAACTAACAGCATCTTTTATTAAAATACCTTTTTCGGCACCTTTACCTATACCTACTATGATCGCCGTTGGAGTCGCCAGCCCGAGTGCACAAGGACAGGCGATAACCAGCACTGTTGCAAGCGCTATCAAACCTTGTGAAAAACCATTTTCACCTCCAAGTATAATCCAAGCTACAAAAGCAATCAATGCGATGCCAATCACGATAGGGACAAAGATAGCGGCTATTTTGTCAACCAGTTTTTGTACTGGAGCCTTACTTCCTTGTGCCTGTTGCACCATTTTGATAATTTGTGCCAGCATAGTCTCGCTACCCACTTTTTCGGTTCTAAATTGAAAACTTCCTTTCTGATTGATAGTCCCCGCGAAAACAAGTTCATTTTCCTTCTTTAGCACTGCTATCGATTCGCCACTCAACATACTCTCATCCACATAGGAGCTTCCGTTGACCACTATGCCATCCACGGCGATTTTTTCACCAGGTTTGACCAATAGCAAATCATCCTTTTTAACCTGCTCAATGGCAATGACTTCGAGCTCTTGATTTTCTTTTACAAGCGTGACCGTCTTGGGCTGCAGTCCCATTAACTTTTTGATAGCAGATGATGTGTTGCCTTTTGCTTTTTCTTCTAAGAGCCTACCCAGTAGAATAAATGTGATAATGACTGCCGCCGCCTCAAAATAAACATGTCCATGTTGTCCTCTGCTCGTCCAAAACTCAGGAAAAATAGTATTGAATACACTAAAGATATAAGCGATACCAGAACCTAAAGATACTAACGTATCCATATTGGCCGTACCGTGTTGAGCCTGTTTCCATGCATTGATGAAAAAGTCTTTTCCAAACCATAGAATGACAGGAGTGGACAATATCCACATGATTTCGTTAGCATAGGGCATGTCCATGTAGAACATGCCGATGATAACTACCGGAAGGGAGATAAAAGCCGACCAGATTGTTTTTTTCTTTAAATTTTCAAACTTCTGTTTGTGGATTTCTGCTAGAGTTTCCGATTGAAGAATTTCATTTTCTTCCAATAAGAGGTCGAATCCGGCTGATTGCACTTCTTTTTTCATCAACTCAGGGTTGGTAACATTCGGAAGGTATTCGATAGCTACCGAAGCCGTTGCAAAATTGACAGAAGCTGTCAATACACCACTGTGGTGACTCAATGAACTCTCAACCCCTGAAGCACATGAGGCACATGACATTTCCAAGACCGGAATTGTTTTTTTGACCGTAGGTACTTGATACCCTTGGTCTCGAATCTGCTGGACGACAGTGTTCAACTCTATACTGTTTTTAGCAATGATCCTTGCCTCTTGTTTTGAAAATACGATGTCATCTTTATTCCCTCCACCTATTTCCAAGACGTTGTTTTCCAATGCACGGACTTGCCGTTCATCATCTAGCCCCTGAATAGGTATTTTAATAGGTGTTATATCGTCTGTTGTCATGTTGTACTATTTAAAATTTCTAATAATACAAATGTAGCAATCAGGGAAGGCCACTCTGTTATACTTTTTCGGAAATCAAGTATATGATTATATTTTGAGCCCGTTAGTTTTTCGAAAGAAGTGGAGATTTACATTCACAGATCTCCACTTGAAATAGATTACAAGGTTTCTAACTCTTCCGACGGCTTTTTCAGGACAGCGTCTTTAGCATGAATCTCTCCAAAAATCTCTAACAAAGAATCTAATTGGATTCCTTCTTTGACCGAAATTCTTTTGAGTGCTTTGTCCGCTTGCTGTATAATGACAAAAGTTCCAGATTGAGTGCGCATCACACTCTTCTTTGGCACCCATAGTGATGCTACAGGACGCTTTAAATGTAAATTAACTTGCGCATAGTCTCCCCCTTGAAGTTTATTGTTGCTGTTGTCTACGTCAAATTCCAGTGTTAGTGATCGATCCTGTGAACTGAGCATTCCTGAAGTACGGGACAGCAATGCCGTGTATTTCTCCCCTGGGTGGGAGCTTACTGTGAAGTTGACGACGGTACCTGTCGAGATTGCTGACGCATGCTTTTCAGGAACAGATATGGTCAAGCGTAGACGATTATTTTGGGCAATCGAAAATATGGGTTGGTTTGCATTCGTTCCAATAAGAGCGCCTGTCGACAAAAGCCGTTCTGTAATGATACCATCGAATGGAGCGGTTATCCGTAGGTACTCCTGTAGTTGGGAGGATTGGGCCGTGCTTGCTCTTGCTGAACTATACGCAGAGCTGTCACTCATCATTTTGCTCTTGGCTCGATCCAATTCAATGGGTGCGACTGCGCCGCTGGTAATTGATGCTTCGGTGAGTCTATCATAAGCCTGTTTACTGAAAAGATAATCACTGTAGAGTTTCTCATGGTTCGATTTGTCGGATAGATACCGCTGGTTCACTTCTTGCGCCTCTAAGGTCGCCAGTAGCTGTCCCTTCTTGACTCGGTCACCTCGATCTACATATATTTTTTTTATAAATCCTGTCATTTTACCGTAGATATCTACCTGTTCATAGGGCTTTAGTTCTCCAGGAGTCACGATGGTATATCCTGGATTGTCTTCGATTGGAGATACCGTTTCATAAACCGAATCTATTTTTGAGGAAATTGTTGGCGTTTGTGGCTCGTCATTGGACGTACATCCGACGAGCAGTGCAGCACTCAGCAAGAGGCCGAAGCTGTATTTAATCTTATGTGCTTTTATTTGTATTTGCATGTTCATTGTTTTCTAGTGTCGATAATTATGGAGTATTGATGCGATAGTATTTGCTCTCTTGGTCATCAGGATCCAGAGAAGGTCCTACAATACCTGATTTGCGCATGGCCAAAGCAAACAAATGGGGGAGTAGCAAAAGGATAACGATGGTTGAAGCAAGTAACCCACCAATGACTGCCTGACCAAGCGGTGCGATCTGCTCGCCACCATCGCCTAAGCCTGCAGCCATTGGCAACATACCCGCTACCATCGCAGCAGCTGTCATTAATACGGGTCTAAGTCGCGATGAAGCAGCCAATCTTGCTGAATTGTTGACTTTCAAAGCTAGTTTTTGACGGTAGTGCTCCGCCTGATTGATTAACAATACAGCATTGGATACCGATACTCCAATGGACATGATGACACCCATGTACGATTGCAAATTTAGGGTGCTTCCCATCAGGTGCAATGCCAAAAGACTACCTGCAATTACCGCAGGAACCACAGAAAGAATGACCAATGGTACTTTGAACGACTGGTAATAAGTCGCCAACATCAAAAAAATGACAATTACCGCGACCGCCAAACCACTCAGTAGACTATCCAAGGTTTCATCCAATAGTTGCAATGTGCCTTCTGTCCATACTTGGATACCTCGAGGAGGAGGACCTAATTCTTTTATTACATTTTTTACAGCCGCTGAAGCGTTCCCTAAATCTTTATTGTGTAGGTTGGCAATTACCGTTACGTATCGATTTGGCCCCTTTCTATTGACTTGGGCAGGACTGTTGGTCCTCTTGATTGTGGCGACATCATCCAATAAAGGACGAAGGCTCCCTTTCTTCAATGGAAGTGATTTAAGCTTTTCCTCAGATTGCATAAGGGCCTCAGGAATCTGTACCTGTACTTGGAATACTAATCCCGAACGAGGGTCTATCCATAAGTTCTTGTCGGTATATCGAGTGGAGGAGGTGGCTGTGGCTAGGCTGCGCGTTACATCCTGCATGGTCAGCCCGAATTGTGCTACTAAGTCTCTATTGACTTCGATTTCCAAAGTCGGGTAGTTCAACGGTTCGGCAATTCGGATATCCCTCAGAAATGGTATTTCCTTTAATTTCTCCATAATCTTAATAGCATGTCCCTCGGCCTGTTTCACTTGGCTGGCACTCACTTTTACTTCAATAGGCGTCATCGACCCTTGTCCCAATATCTTTTCTACTAGTTCCATTGGTTCAAAGTTAATCGTCGCCTCAGGATGATTTCGGGCAATGATACTTCGGATATCTTCTCTCAAAATACTGATCTTGCCGGTATATATTTTTTTGTCTATTGATAGTTGTAATACTGCCTCATGGGAGGCATTGGTGAACAAGAAGATTGGATTAATCGGATTGGCCGAAGGATGCATCCCTACGAATGCTGATGAAATGGCTATACCTTTGGACGGAAGCAATGACTCAATATCTTTGATGATAGCTTTCACCAGTTGCTCGGTTTTTTCCAGTCGAGCTCCTTCTGGGGCTTGAATACGAATTTGCATGTCACCACTGTTGGACGCAGGCATGATATCTGTACCCAATGTAGAGAGGAGCAATGCGGATATGCCTATTGCTGTAGATATGTATAATCCCAGCAATAATTTAGGACGTTTAAACCATGGCCTCATTCGATAGGTATATTTGATTCTGAATTTTTCAAAGAATCGACGTTGCGTCCCAGTCTTCAATGCCGCCCTATGTTTGTCTTTCATAAACCAATTGGCGAGTATGGGTACAAGAGTTTGCGAGGCTAGGAAGGAAACAATCATTGCCATAGCGACAGCGAGTGATAGGGGCATAAACATGTCACGAGGGATGCCCGTCATGATAATAGCAGGGGCCAGTACCGCAAGAATGCAAAGCAAAATTAGCAGCTTTGGAATTGATATTTCCAATAAAGCGTCTATTATAGCCCGTTGTTTGCGCTTTCCCATATCCATATGTTGATGGATATTTTCAATAGTGACCGTAGCCTCGTCCACGAGTATACCTATCGAAAGAGCCAATCCACTCAATGTCATGATATTGATGGTGTGACCCATGAGATATAGAATACTCACCGCTGATAGTATCGCAATAGGAATTGTCAGGATGACTATGAGTGCCCCCCGCGTATCACCTAGAAATAACAAAATCATCAATCCCGTAAAAATGGCACCCAGTATGCCCTCATGAATTAGATTCGATAAAGAATTCTGGATGTATTTTGATTGATCAAATTCATAATTAATGTTGACATCCTCGGGAAGTGTATTTTTAAGAGTTGGCAACGCATTTTTTAGATTTTCGACAACTTCAATGGTCGATGCATCCGCTTTTTTGATTACAGGGAGATATACCGATCTTTTTCCGTTGATTAGCGCATAGCCCACGGTTTGATCGGCGGCATCGTCTACTCGTGCCACATCACGGATATAGATGGTACGGTTTTCATTGGTCTTGATGGGAGTATTTAAGAATTCTTCTGGACCTTTGGCGATAGAGTTGACCGGGGCCATTAGATTTTGGTCTCCGATACGAATGTTTCCGGCAGGTGATGGGTGACTATTTTTTGTAATCGCTACCGTTATTTCCTCAGGGCTCATGCCGTGCGCTTGCATGGCTTCAGGGTCGATATTGACAACAAGTGTTCGAACATTTCCACCAAAAGGAGCAGGGGCAGTAATACCAGGTATCGTAACAAACATAGGCCTAATCTTAGTCAAAACCATAGTTTGCAATTCTGTGATGCTACGTTCAGGACTGTCAAATACTAATTGTCCAATTGGGAGGGAGCTGCCGTCAAATCTAACCACCATCGGTGGTACCGCCCCTGGGGGAAGAAATCCCATAGCTCGAGATACCTGTGTAGACACCTCCCCAGCCGCTTGAGACATATTGGTGCCCGCATAAAAAGTTAATTTCATTAGTGTCAAGCCTTGCACGCTTTTGAAATCAATGTTTTTGACCCCCCCGACAAAGAGTAGTACTTTTTGGAACTCATTTGCCATGAAGCCATCCATATACGCTGGGGTCAACCCTCCATAAGGCATCGCTATATACATGGCAGGCAATTCGATTTCAGGAAAAATATCAATATTGATTTTTTTCATGACATTGATGGAAAAATAGATGGTGGCCATCACCATCACCATAATAGCTATGGGTTTCCGTAATGCAAAACGTATTAAATTCATAAGAAGCTTTTAGATAGTGTCAAATAGAGTTTTGAAATCGGTAGTCAGGCTAGCTTCCTTTACCCATAAGTCCCAGTATGCTTTCGAAGCTTCAATTTGTTTCAGCTCGGTTTGCTCGAGAAGTTGCCTGATTTGTAACAACTCAGATAGTGAAAGAAGCCCACTTTTGTATCGTGCCGTGTACATTTCATATGCAGAAACAGCCTGTTGCACACTCAGTTGGTTTTTGTGGAGTTGTAGCGCCTGTTGATGAAGTTCCTGGGTGTAGGCGGATAAGTCTGCATTCAACTTGTTTGTATATTCTCGAAGGGAATACTTACTGCTTAACGATAGTTGTTCAAAACTTTCCTTTTTCAAGCGATTGGTAAAGATGGAAGATACGTTCCAAGTCATGCCGATACCGATAAGATAGTTGTTGGTGGTATTGGAAAAGCCCTCTTGCCATTTGCTGGAAGCGTGGCCCTGAGAATTAATGCCAGAACCCCGGTAGGCATAGCCACCCATGATTTTGACAACGGGAAATCCCGAACGATGTATGGCTTCTCCACTCCATTCTAGGTGTTCTATCTTTCTTTCCAATACCGATAATGCGGGATGCTCCATGACGGATACCCGTGGAGACCAAGCAAGGGGGGACGCAATGATGAATTTTGGAATTGAAGCAGCGTAGTCGATACTGTCACTGCCATACAACTCAGCGAGATGTATAAAATCACTTTGTTTCTTACCATACCATTGGTCTTGATCCGCCAGAGATTGTATATAGGCGGATGACGATAGCAAAGTATCCGCTATTGGACGCAATCCAGCCGTAGAAAGGCTTATGGACACAGCTTTAATATCCGCCAGTCTTATACTGTTCTTAGTTGCCCATTCCATGCGGGTGTGGCTATGCAGTAGGTCGATGTATCGCATGGCCAATTCTTGCTTTAATTTGAGTAGATATAAGTCTTTTTCCATAACTGTTTGAGCAGTATGAGCATCACTGGCTTTGTTTTCAAACGTCTGACGGCCAAAGGTGTATAAATCCCATTCAATGGTACTGGATCCGAATGTATTGGCTGTTATATCCGATCCAGATAATGATTGCACATTTCCACTGACATTGAAGAAGCCAGTTTGAGGAAAAAATGCACCATTACTGCCTTCAAATGTACCATACGAATTTTGAAGTTGGACTTTACCTTGAGGTAAAGCTTTGCTATGCGTTGCCTTTGCTTGGTATTGTGATGATTTAATGATGGCATCTTTTGCTGCCACACCTGGGTATTGCTTTTCAATCTTATTCCATAGCGTGTGCAGCACGGTGGATTCTTGCGCATAGGTGACTATGGGATATACAAAAGCCATTAAACAAGTCACCATGACTTTGTTAAGCTTATTCATGATAGTGTATAGCGTTTAGTCTGATTGTTCCAATCAGTACGTTAAATAGAAAAAATAAAGAATAAAAACAGGGATATCTTGATTATGCAAGACGTCGAAGGGAGAGATACTAAATAACCAATTTTCTAAACTTTAAGAATATGGGAATCTGTATTCCATACGCTTTTCGATAGACACTTAATAGCGAATTCTTTTTCTCTGCATAGCCATTCAGGCCCAAAAAGCTTAAAAATCCGGTAACCAGTATGAAGAATAGATGATTGGAGATAGATGCCTGCTTGGGGTTGCTTAGGAGCGTATCCTCTTTATAATTAGCGAGACAGGAATTGGTAGAAGTAAATAACTTATTGACTTTAGTAGATTGATGCGTTGTTTGTTCTATCGGCTGGGAGCCAAAGACACTTCTAATGGATGATTTAATGAGACAAGATGATAGGATTAGGCAAAGAATACTGACCAAAACAAACAAGTTTTGTGAGAAACGGGTCGATATCTTATGTGGATGCCTGGAAATCATTGCTGGGCTAATATAGAATTGATTTTGTAGAATACAAAGTTTGACATGATGCTAAATGTGATGTGAAGACGATTTTACTTTGTTTAAGTATCTTGTATTTAGTGTTTTACGTTTGTTTGTAATAAAAGGGTTATATTTCCTAGCGCTCAAAAATCTTGGAGCTGTTGTGTTGATTTGTCCTGTACCTGTAATCTAAAAACGTCATTGTACTGTGTTGGTAGACGGATTTTGGACGCCTTGCATCTTCGCCCCACAGCGACAATGACGTTATGAATTATCGAAAATAGCTACTTTGATTTTAATGGGTAATATCGAATATAGTCCACTTCAAAAGTAGCCGGGAATGTTTCATTTTCCACTCCTTGTCGACCACCCCAATTACCCCCTACGGCAAGGTTTACAATGAGATAAAACTCTTGGTCGAAAGGCCAAGAAGCGTACCCCTTACCATTGTTAAGGTATTCATACACCTTCTTGTCATTGATGTAACCGATAATACCTTCTTCTGTCCAATCTATTCGATAGATATTGAAATGCGAAATCGCCCTTTCGATATACGTATTGCTCCCCTTCTGATTATTGTTCATTCCGTTATAGTCCAAGGTATGAACAGTGATGTGCAATTGATTTGGGTCGTATCCAACATGTTCTACTATATCTATTTCCCCTGATTTTGGCCATCCTCCATAGACATTATGGACAGGCATCATCCATACAGCCGGCCATGTACCCACTTGTCTCGGAACTTTGGCCGCCACTTCAATGCGTCCATATTTGAATCCCTTTTTACCCAAGGTCTTGATTTTAGAAGATGAGTAAGCCATTTCATTTGTTGGCTCGTGTATGGCATGAATCTGGAGTATCCCATTGTTTACAGCGATATTCTGAGGAGTATTTACGTAATATTGAAGCTCATTATTGCCCCATCCGTTTTCTCCTGTGCCATAATCAAAACTCCATTTTAAACTATCGGGCTTACCTTCATAATTAAATTCTTCTGACCAGGATGGAACGCTTTCAAAAGTTTGTCCTTGCGTATACTGTGTCGTGGCCAATAGCGCACTGATACCTATTACTATTTGTTTCATTAGTTTAATAACCGTCATTTTGTGGATAGTTAGGGCCTAGAAGATTAATTTCGGATTGTGGGATTGGAAGATTGACCATGTGAGCTTGAAATAGCGTACGTGCATTCGCTTGATAAAGACCATTTCGTGAATTGCCTGCATATTTACTCATTTGTTGACCTGTGACCCCCAATCTTTTTAAGGTATACCAACGTTGACCTTCAAATCCCAGCTCTCGTGCATCTTCATCCAAAATAGCCTTTAAAGAAAGCTGAATGATGGGTGACGCTTTAGCCCTAGACCTTACGGCATTGATATATTCCAAACCTTCTGATTCTAAATTTAGCTTCCAAGCAGCTTCTGCCGCAATTAGATAGGTTTCGGACAAACGATAGACCATGATGTTCTTTGCCTGATCGACTTCGTTGGGTAGCCCTGTTTCATTTGAAAATTTGAGACAGCCTGGGTTAAGGCGTGCATAGAAAAGGTTGCGGTCGGCAGTATTACTACTCATTTCGTCATACGTATCTATGATGTCACCAATTTTTTTACCCGGAGGCAACGTGCTTGGATTGTTGAAATAGAACGTGGATATATAGTAGCTACCTTTGGCGCGATTATCTAAAGGATCCTCATTCAATAGGTCTCTAAAGTAATCATTTAACAGCAAAAAGCCAGCTCCGCGACCGCCCATTGCATTGTCATATTGTGCACCTGGAGTAGCTCCATATTGCGGTAACAACAAAAAATTGAAGCGATGTGGTACACCTCCACCGAATGTTTGAGCTTTGTATTGAATGACGAACAAGGATTCTTTGTGGTTGAGATCACCTTTGAACACGTCAGAAGTATTGGGCAATAAATTATGATGCCCTGATTGGATAACTTCCTTCGCTAGTTCAAGGGCCTTTTCATTCTCTTCTTTCCACAGGGCCACCTGAGCACGGACGTGGGTCGCGGTTCCTTTTGAAACTCTACCAGGTTGACTAGTTTCCCATTTCAGGTTGTTTCTCGCAAAATCTAAATCTTCTTCAATCAACTTAAAAATATCCTCCATGCTGCTCTTATCTGTGACGATATTGGATGCATTTTCAGGAGTGGTCGGCTCTGTTGTGATATAAATATTGTTAAAGAGCTTGTACAGGATAAAATACGAATGGGCACGAAAGAATTTCGCTTGTGCTAGCAATTCATTTCTCTTTGCCTCATCCATTTGTATGTTCGCACCATACTTAATGATTGCATTGCTTCGGTCGATAATTTTGTAGTACGTTTTCCAATAGTGACTATATCTTGTCGTGCCAAAATCACCTAATGTTGCACCCCAAGCCAATGTACTATAAAGAGAGGCCTCTCCTGTACGGCCTAGAACCAGATCTGTCTTGGCCTGTAATAAAAACGGAACAGCAAAATTCCACTCTCCATTTTCGTAAAATGAACGATTAAGGTTGTAGAGAGCGACTACCCCCATGTCTAGTCCTTCAGGCGTATTGTAGATAAAATTCGCAGAGAAGGAAGTCGAAGGTTCTTCTGTCAAATACTTCTCACAAGAAGTGGTAGACAGTAGCATGGCTACTGCACTAGCAATATATAGTGTTTTAAATCTTTTCATCTTATTATTTTTTTATTCATGAGTGCAGGCTTTAGATATATTGTTGGGCTCGTTACACTCGAGATTTAAGGGTTGATCGTTTAGAAATCGAATTTAAGACCGGCAGTGAAGGCCTTTGCATCAGGATAAGAATCAGGATTGACCTCGGGGCTATATGATTTGTAGTCGGTAATGGTGAACAAATTGTTGGCCATGACATAGAACTTTAAATTATTCACTTTCAATTTTGAACTCCAAGAATTTGGTAGGGTGTAGCCCAGTGTCAATGTACGAAGTCTCAAATAAGAAGCATCCTGTACGGCCAATGAATATAGGTGGCTTTGGGTGTCGCGATAGGGGCGAGGGTACTCCGATGAAGGGCTTTCGGGTGTCCAATAGGGAATCTTGATTCCATTGAGGATACCTTGAAGAGATCCACCAGTCTCATATTGTGCAAGATATGGATTTAGCTTGGTCGCTCCTTGTACCACATAAAGGTCGGCATAAAAATCAAAATTCTTGTATTGTAGGCTGGTCGAGAACGATCCTATCCATTTAGGGTCTTGTGCAAATACGAAATTGTCTTGGTCATCTATTTTGCTATCTCCATTTTTGTCGATTACACGGATTGAACCTGGCATGATGATATTCTGTGTAGCCTGTGCCGAGGCTTTTATTTCTTCTTCTGATTGGAAGATACCATCAAATTTCTTTTCGTAAATAATATTGATGGGTTGTCCTACAAATCTATTACGGGCGATATCATCTTTCGGGTTACCATTAAGGTCATAAATACCCGTTTCTAGTATTTTGTTTCTATTGCGAGAAAACATGGTTGTGATTGACCAATTGAGGTTCTCTTTGCGGATGATGTGACCCGTTAATGCCAGCTCAATCCCTTTGTTTTCGCTTTTTCCTCCGTTGGTAATGGTCGAAGAAAATCCTGTACCACCAGCTAGTGAAATGTCAACAAGTAAATCTTTTGTTTGGGTATTATAGAATTCAAATGTTCCTGTAATTCTGTTGCCGAAGAGGGCAAAGTCAAGGCCCGCATTAAATGTGGTGGAAGTTTCCCATGTAAGGAATGGATTTGGAAGATTTGATCCTGTAATATTACCTCCCACGATTTCATTTCCAAAGATATAAGGGTTGGAGCCGACCGTTCCCAAAGTTTGGTACGGCGCAATGGCTTGGTTACCGACCGAGCCATAGCTGACTCTTGCTTTTAATTCGTTGATGGCACTTATATTCTGGATAAAGGATTCGTTATGTGCTTTCCACGCCATGGAGGCAGCTGGAAATATACCCCACTTTTCGTTTTCTGCAAATACGGACGAACCATCATATCTTGCAGTTGCACTAAATAAATATTTGTCCAGTAGACTATAACGGACACGTCCCATGAAGGATGCAATATTTCTTTTTGTCTCATTACGTACCGTGTTTTTGTTGAGTGCATCTGAGATACCATGATATCCAAGTATATCATTTGGAAAATTGGTCCCCGTCGTCGTACTAGTCGTATAATTGATTTCATTGATACTTTGTACCGCCGTGAGATCTAATTGGTGGATATCGTTTAGTGTTTTTTCATAAGTCAAGATATTCTCGATTAGGTATTCTTGACGTCTATTATCCACTATACTGGCGGACCCATTGGTATTGGATCCACCTGAGTGTAATCTAGTGAGGTAGGTGCCTCTTTCTCCTGCATCTCTAGCGAGCAAAGTGTTTAGCCGGTATCTCAAACCCGGTAGGATTTGATAGTTAAGCGCAAGATTCAAGTTCAAAAGATTCGTTTTTCTCTCATTGGTCGATTCTCTCAGATTCCAGAGAGGATTCACGGTTAGACTATTCGGTCCTAAAGGGAATTTAACCAACTGACCGCTCTCATCAAATGGTTTGGCTAGGGGCGAGAGGCTGATGACATTCAGACCACTAGACTCGATGTCCTGTTTGTCTATATTAAAAGTAATATTGGATTCAAATGTCAATTTATCGTTGATAGCATGGCTTAGATTATTGCGTAATGACAGGCGCTCGTAATCCGATCCTATAATCAAACCTTTATTTTTGAAGTATGTAGCATTTGTATACACTTTGGTTTTGTCTGTACCACCCGAAAATCCTATTGAGTGACTATGGATAAGCGCATTGCGAAGCACCAAATCTTCCCAATTGGCATAGGTGTTGTTTTTGAGCGCTTCCAACTCGAAGTCGTCAAACATCTCCCTGTCTTCAGGGTAGTCGAAATGGGGCTCATTTTTCGCTCTCCACGCCTCTCGCCGTAGTTGAGCAAACTCTTGAGGTGAGTAGAGGTCAAAGTTCTTGGAAAGCTTCTGAGTGGTGACATATCCACTGTAACTGATGCTACTTTGGCCCGACGCCCCTCTTTTCGTTGTGATAAGGATTACGCCATTAGATGCTCGTGCACCATATATAGCTTGAGATGAGGCATCCTTTAAAACTTCAATAGCAGCAATGTCCTCCGGATTGACTTGGTTAATATCATCAATAGGATATCCATCTAGTACATATAGGGGAGCATTGCCACCTTGGATGGACTTGGTCCCACGGATCAGGATGCTACTTGCGCCACCAGGTCTGGGGCTCTGCAAAGTCACCTGCACGCCTGGTGCTTGTCCTCTTAGCATCTCGTTTATATTCGTAGTGGCCATTGCTGTGGCCTTATCAACCTGAATAGTAGATACCGAACCTGTCACGTCTGATTTTTTCTGAGTACCGTATCCAACAACGATTATTTCCTCCAACGAAGTTTCATCGCTTTCGAATGGAAACACTAGCGTTTGTTGATCTCCTAATGCTTGAGAGATGGTTTTCCACCCAACCGATGTCAGCCTAAGTACGTCAGTAGGGTTAGCTTCGATTATAAACTGACCCTTTTGATCGGTGGATGTACTTTGTCGTTTGCCAAGAATCTGAACGGTGACACCTGCAATAGGATTTCCTGTCAATGCTTCCTTGACCGTACCTTGATAAGTTCGTTGCTGAGCCATTGTTTCATGGGCAAAGCAAAAGAATAATACGAATAAAAATAGGTAATGTGGCCTCATAGATTTGTAATTTGATTTAACAACATAATTTTTATAGGTAATCGACGTCTGGGTATATCCTGTCTGAAGACAAAATGCGATGTGCTGTCCTCATTTTGCACGTGTCGCGATTTACAAAGATGTATTACCTTGGTTATTTCTACAATATTATCAGTTATTTGTTAAATTTGGAGCACTACAAAAGCACTACATTTATATGTAATGTGTTGGTTATCAAATGTATTTTTTGAAACACTAAAAATGAAATATTTCAAGGCAATCAAATATGGTGTTGCAGTACTGTTGTTCGTGCATAGTGCCATCTCATCGGCACAAGTATTGATGCCCAAAATAAAAGCCTTCATGAGCTATGACTATCATGCAGGATTGCAAAATTGGGAAGTAGAATTAGATACGGAGGGCCGGGTATATGTGGCCAATAATGAAGGGTTATTGGTTTACGATGGGGTGACCTGGAAGTTGTTCCAGACGCCTAATAAAACAATTGTTAGAAGTATACATATCGATGCTCAAGCTAACCGTGTCTATGTCGGTGCGCAAGATGAAATTGGGTATTTCGAAATTGACGAGAAAGGATCGCTTCAATATGTCTCCTTACTAACTTACCTAGCCGAAGCCGATCGTTATTTTGAAGATGTGTGGTCTATCCATAGTTTTGAAGGTCGGCTATATTTTCAGACAAATAAAAAATTATTAATCTATAAAGATCGGCATTTTGATATCTATCAAGCACAACAGAAAATAGAGTTTTTGAACAAACTCAATCATCAATTGTTTTTGCATGACACTTCCAGGGGATTGTTGATGGATGCAGGAGAGGGGTGGAGGATAATCGGTCAACATCCCGAATGGGTGAAGAAGGGAATTAGAGGAGTAATTCCTCAGTCTAATGGTGGCTATCTCATTGTGACCCGTGTTGGTGATTGTTATACATTAACGGCCGAAGGACAGGTCAAAGCGGCAGCCTCTGCGTTTTCGAGTATTTTTGACGGACTTAAAATCAATATGGTCGGAATGATTAGGAAGGGAGTGTGGGCTGTGGGAACAATGGATGGACAAGTCATCCTGATTAATGATGATGGCGTTCTGTTGAATGTCTTGAATAAAGATAAAGGATTAAAAATGGGAGGGATAAGAAGTGTGACCTCTGATATCATGAACAACATATGGGTTGGGACAGATGTTGGAGTTGGATATATCGGTATAGATGATCCGATTCAAATGATTGTCCCCCATATGCAGCAACCCACTAAGATTTATAATGCGGCCTACTATAATAATGAACTTTATCTTGCTACCGCCCAAGGTCTTTTAAAATTAGATAAGAACCAACAATATGTGAAGCTTGATAACACCATTGCAGAAGTCTGGAATCTGCAGAAAGTCGAGCATAGACTTTTGGTTTTTTATGACAATGGATTGGCTGAAATTGATGGAGATAAACTTCGGCATATTGTCCAAGGAAAGGGAACATGGATGATGTCTCCTAATGCCGAGAAAAACACCGACTCTTACTTATTGGGGACCTATCAAGGACTGAGTTGGGTTAAATTAACACGGGAAGATTCTCTATCCGAACGTGTTGTCACCGATGTCGTGCAGATGTCTACACGGTTTCTATGGTATGATATTCCGAACCAATCAGTTTGGATATCCCATCCGTATAGAGGTGTTATGAAGATATCCTTTAATAAAGAAGGCAATGTGCAGGCAGTGAAAAGTTATGAAAAAGACCATGGGTTGCCTTCCAATATTAATAATTATGTATTTCATATTCAAGATGCATTAGTCGTTGCGACAACTGATGGTATTTATACCTACAAATCGGAGCAGGATGTATTTATGAAATCTGATTTCTACGCTCAACTCTTTGGCAATAAACTTATCCAGTATTTAGAAGAAGACCAAAATGGCAATATTTGGTTTGTCAATGAAAAAAAGGTTGGAGTAGTTCACTTTGAAGGGGGGCGGGCAATTGAGCATGCTAAAATCTATTTCTTTCCTGAACTTACAGGTAGACTTATTGCAGGGTTTGAAAAAATTAACCCCATATCAGGGAGTCAAGTTCTGTTTGGAGGTTATGAAGGACTTTTTCAGCTTAATTTCGATAAATTCAGACAACGGACGGATTCTTTTAAGGTATTGATATCTTCCGTTAAATCAATTGGGGCCATTGAAAAACTGTTGTATGGTGGCTTTTTACAGGCCTCAGGTCCAAAAGATCGATTACAAATAAATCGACCCATTAACTATGCTGATAATGCTATTGAGATCGTTTATGCTGTAGCAGGCCTTCAAGAAGCGCACCTTGTTTATAGTTCTTTATTAGTTGGAGTCGATAAAGATTGGTCGGCTTGGAATACGGAGCAAAAGCGAAGCTATTACAATCTTGCACCAGGTAAGTATGAGTTCCAAGTGAAAGCCAAAAACAATGTCGATCAAGTATCACCCACGCAGACGATTTATTTTGAAATCCTACCACCCTGGTATTTGAGCATTTGGGCCAAAATTGGGTACGTCATCCTTATCATTGCACTTTTCTATTATCTGCTTAGGTATCTCAATAAAAGGCATCAGCAAATTCTCCTAAAACAACAGTATTTGTATGATTTGGAACTTAAGGCAAATAAGCAACTTATAGGGGAGCTTGAAAAGGAAAAATTAATAAGCGAGATACAGTATAAAAATAAGGAATTATCGCTCAATACGATGCATCTTCTGCAGAGAGGTAAATTATTATCGACGTTAAATGAAGAACTGCGTCCTGCTTTAAAAAACAGGATCGAAGATCCTTACGCTGTGATGGAGCGTATGTCTCGCTTTATCAAGAATGCCGAACGGTCCGATCAGGATTGGGAGCAGTTTGTGTCGCACTTTGACAAAGTCAACAACGATTACTTGTCAAGACTAAAGAAGAATCATCCCACCCTCACCCCCAATGACCTTCGACTATGCGCCTATCTTATTCTGAATTTCAATAACAAAGAGATTTCGCAGTTGCTCAATGTCACAGGTAAGGCCATTGAGGTAAGTCGTTACAGACTTCGTAAAAAATTGTCATTGGAGACCGAAGAAGGACTGTTCGATTACTTAAGTAAATTTAACAACCATTGATTGGGATGTTAGATAAGGCGAATCCGTAAGATAATAGAACAGCATTTTTCTTGAATTATAACTACAGGTTGTGGTAGCTTCGATTTTTAATATAGATCTTTGAGATGTTTATAAAATGTTCAAATCAACGCTGTGCATCATGGTCAAAATCTATTGTGCGTTGGTTTTGGCTATCGTAAAGCTGGATACGTTCCCCAAAACGTAACGAACTTGGCAGAAGGAGGGGGCTCCTTCTGTCTTTTTTATCAATATCAACGATTAGATTCCAAAATGCCATTCGAGTAGCTGGTAAAGAATAGTTTGACGCGGTTATCAATAGAGGACTGATGTTCAACTTCTTGAAATAAAAATACGTACGGTCCATGGGAGCGCTGGAATATTTCTTAATTTCGTAGTATGATTTCGTTTCCTAATGCTAAGATTAATATTGGACTACATGTCGTAAGTAGGCGTCCAGATGGTTACCATAATCTAGAAAGTATCTTTTACCCCCTAAAGATGTATGATGTGCTGGAGCATGTTGAGCGGGATGGCGATACCATTCTTCATTTGTCCGGAGTACGCATTCCTGAAGGAGGCGAAAATCTTTGTGAGAAGGCTTTGAAGTTAGTGCAGCGAGATTTTTCTATCCCTGCACAGGACATTTATCTGCACAAGCACATCCCTATAGGTGCAGGATTAGGCGGCGGTTCTTCGGATGCAGCGTTTCTATTGAAATCATTGAATGAAACCTATCGTTTAGGACTGAGTCAAGAGCAACTCTGTACCTACGCACGTCAATTAGGTGCAGATTGCCCTTTCTTTATTGCCAATACACCTGTCTACGCTTATGATATTGGGACAAGCTTTGAATCTGTGCCCTTGAATCTAGAGTCCTTTTTTATTGTAGTTGTGAAGCCTGATATCCGTATCTCGACGGTAGAAGCCTATAGCCACATTGTACCTAAAACAGCCAATGTGGACCTCACGCGTGCAATACAATTACCAGTTCAGGAATGGAAATTCATGATTGAAAATCATTTTGAAGATGGACTATTTGAAAAGTACCCACAAATAAAGGCAATTAAGGAAGCATTCTATGAATCTGGAGCCGTATACGCCTCTATGTCTGGCTCTGGATCTGCCGTTTATGGAATATTTTGGGAAGAGACCAATCTCGATCACCTGAAAGACTACGGTACGGTCTATTATCCAGTCAAACTTTAATACAATCTCCTTGTACCACGAGGATTGTTGAAATACAAGGAGATTTCATCTTTTTAAGCCTGTCTCTGGAGCGATTTTTCACCCAATACCCAATTTGCCTTACGAGGAGGTTGAAGTTTCAGAATCTTGCTGTGTTCAGCATGTCGTCTAATGTGTTCAATAGCTTCGTCCACATCGTCTGTAAAAAGTATAAGCTCTTCGTCATCTGGACTGATAGTCCCTTCCAATGTCATTGTTCGTATATGTTCTTGGATATGCTGATGATATTCTATTCCCATAATGACCACCGGGAATCTTTTGATCTTACCAGTTTGGATTAGTGTAATCGTTTCGAACAGCTCATCCAGTGTCCCAAATCCACCAGGTAGAGTGATGATACCAAAAGAATATTTTCTTAACAACTCTTTGCGGACAAAGAAATATTCAATATTGACGTATTTATCGAGATAAGGGTTCGGATGCTGTTCGTGGGGCAACACGATATTACAACCAATGGAAGGCCCACCAGCCTCTTGTGCACCCCGATTAGCAGCCTCCATGATTCCGGGACCTCCTCCTGTCATGATCGTGAAGCCTAATTGGGATACCTTACTACTGACGTCACGAGCCAATTGGTAATACGGATGATCTTCTTTGAACCTCGCCGATCCGAATACCGTGATACATGGACCTATGAAGTGAAGCGCACGAAATCCCTTGACAAATTGATATACCACCCCGCCAACATATTTGAGCTCCCGCCATCTGCTGCGTGCCCCTTCCATAAAATGGAATTCTTCCTTTAAAAAAATGTTCTTCATATTATTGTTAGTATTCTACTTCAACTGGGCTATTGATAAGTTCACATGCCTCCTTAAGTATTTTTTGCCCTTTTTCTTTATCAATATTGACCCGTCGCAGCACACTGGGATTTTGGACAAGCTCCTTGACTAGGATAATTTGATTTTTAAGCAAGAGTCCCTTGTCGATATCTGTTAAGCTCGTTAGACAGGTGATGGGATATAGTCCATTGTCATCCACTCGGAGTTTGATACTGCTCGACCTAGGATAATCCCAAGACAAAAGGTTCATGTTATAATATTGTCCAAAGTCTATTGAGTCGGAGGTGAAATAAGCGTTAGTTACCAACCAACCCTCACTAAAGTGGTTTTTTTGACCAAAAAAGGTGTACGGAATTCCAGTAATGTCTTTAACCCGGGACATGAAGTACATAGGTGTTGTCACGGATATCTTAGCATCGATGTCGTTTCTAAACTTACATTCCACTGCCAACATTTTGTTTTCCTTTAAGGCGACTACATCTATTTCGTGACTCACGGCATGACCTTGTACAGTCTGTCCAGTGGTGCTGTCATATCCTTCGTCTGCAAACAGGCGCGCTACCCATTTTTCAAAATAAAAACCTTCCGGACCTAGCTCTCGAAGAGCTTTCTTGAGGCTATAGCGTGCAGCATAGGATTCGCGATGATTTTTGAGCTGTTCGAATGCAAGTTTATAGAGCTCTTTAGTGGAGATGCCATCATAAAGCTTAGGTTGGATTTTCTCGTATACGGTTGTTACTTCCTCAGGCGCTGCTCCGGACCGGGATAGCGAATATTTGAGACTGCTGGGGTCAAAAGGGACCAGTTCACCAGAATGTTTTTTTACTTGCATATGGATTGCTTTCGTTTGATATCAACCACTGAAGGCTTGAATTTTTAAAACCCTTCCAAAACAATAGAAGAAGCCATTTGTTATAAAGTTAAAATAAAGGAACAAATTATGAGCAATATATTGAATTTAGCTTTAGGAAAAGTAAAAGATAAGTTGGATGCTGGTTGCGAAGACGGGAATGTTGGCAGTTCTGAACGCGTTCTTTCAGTCATTGCAGGGGGATTTATTCTTGGCATTGGAGTCCGTAATATATTTAAAAGCCCATTGACTGGATTTTCTACACTAACATTAGGTGGAGCACTAGTATGGAGGGGCGTCACTGGTAAGTGTGTTGTCAAAGAGGCCGTGGCAAAAGCCACCGGCGAGAAAGATGTAACCGTAATTGAACATCGCTACTTTGTAAAATAAGATTTTATTCTATCATGGTCGGCCTTATCATCCATTAAAAAAAGGAAGGTCTCCAAGTGTATTGGAGACCATTTATGTACAATCACTTTTCCCTGACATGACCATCGTTATTTTTATGATTATTCGCAGCCCACCTGCAAATCACAAAAACTTTGAGTTAGATTAAAGCTTTAGGATTACGTTTTTCAGATTCAACTTCTTTTATACTGATGCTTTCCTTTGGTGCAATCACAGATTTTCGTCTGAAACTCTTATTCCGTACGGCCATTACTGTTTTATTGTTTTTGTACAAATTCCAGTTCATAAGCAGTACACTCACCAGTACAATGACTAACCCGGATATTTGAAGGCTCGTGACCACATGGGCAGTGAAAAAGTACGCTAGTATTACAGCGACGATTGGATTGACGTATGCATATGTACTCACTTCTGTTGCAGGTCTTACCTGTAGCAGCCAGATATACGAGCTGAAAGCTAGGATAGAGCCAAAGCCAATCAAATATAACAATGCCCACCAATCTTTAGTAGCCACGGTCGTATAATCAAAGTTTGCATATTCACCATTGAAGAGTGCGACAAGACTAAACATGACACCTGCGATTACCATTTGCCACGCAGTCTTGACCATGACATGTAAATCCTCCTTCGGCACATTTTCGCTTTCTTCTTTCTTTGAGCTATATTTGGAATACAGCGAACCTGCCGTCCAAGCAATAGAACCTAGAATCATAGCTACCATAGCCAAGATACGAAGCGTCCTTTTTGATGGGTCGTCGGCCATTGTCAGCTGTTCCCCAAAAAGCATCACCACGCCCAAAAAACCTAAGAATAGACCTGCCACAGTCGGCACACTCGTGAAATTCTCTTTCCATTTAGATTTGTCTAACAGCACAAACCATATGGCTGCCGCTGCCGACATAATGGCAACTATACCACTTGATATGTATTGTTCGGCCCAAATGACCGCTCCCATATCAATGAAAAGCAATAAAAATCCTACAAGTAGAGCATCAAATACAGCCTTTTTGCTAAAAAGTTTATAGCCTTTCATTTGGCAATAGGTCACCAGGATCAAACTTGCTGAAACAAATCGCAGTGACCCAAGTACAAATGGTGGGAAGCTGTGTAGTGCTTTTTCAATAAAGAAAAAGGTAGAACCCCAAACAATATAGACAACAGCATAAGCTGCAATGACCATCGCGCTGTGGTTCGATTTTTTTAACGTAACATTATTTTGCATAGTGGATACCTCCTTTACTCTGGAATAACAATTTTCTGTTGTTCC
The DNA here is from genome assembly GCA_000783305.1 of Sphingobacteriaceae bacterium DW12. Lineage (GTDB taxonomy): Bacteria > Bacteroidota > Bacteroidia > Sphingobacteriales > Sphingobacteriaceae > Sphingobacterium. Next base: position 54,348 of record JROE01000006.1, read on the forward strand.
TTAACTGTCTGTAATACAATAGTGGTGCGAGTAGAGATAATTCCATCAATTTTTGAAAACGTATTACGCATCAAGTCGACGAGACCTGCGGAGTCATTGGTTCTTACCTTGATAAGGTAGCCGTCATCACCTGCGATATCATGTACTTCTTGGACTTCGGGGATTTCAGCCAAAAGAAATCCAACTCCCTGTTCGCCTATGATATCATTAGCCTTAATGAAAATAAAAGACAATAACTTTTGATCTACAGCAGCTGGATTGATTTTTGCATTATACTCCAGGATAATGTTTTTTTGCTCCAATTTTTTGACTCGTTCCAAAATTGCAGAAGGGGCCATGCCCAATTCTCTCGCGATATCTGCATTATTGGTGCGTGCATTGTCTTGCATAATACGTAAGATTTGCAAGTCTATTTGATCTAAATTATACTCTACTTTTGCCATCGTGCTGCAAAGGTAGTGATTTTTGAATAATATTCAAAATATAACATTAGAAAATGAATATTATTCTGTCATTAAAATATTGTTAAGAATATTGTGCAGTGTGAGAGTGGAATTTACTCGTCTAACGATGCTATTTTTTTAGTAAGGGATTCATTTTGAGTTTAATCCCCGTTTAAAGCCTTCGATTAGTCTGCGAGCACTGGTAGCGTGATATATGAGCTGTTGTACACGTCATGAAAAATTCGATGGGTAGCTTTTTGGAAATCTGCCGGTCCGGCTTCGTAGATATTCATGAATTTTTGAGGATTTCGGTCCGCCAATGGAAACCATGAATGCTGAATCTGTATCATGATGCGGTGCCCTTTTTTGAATGTATGCCCAATATCTGGAAGTTCATAGTTGACTTTAGTAATTTGTCCTGGCACGAAAGGTTCAGGATGCGAAAAACTGTTACGGTACTTACCTCTTAGTATTTCACCTCTTACGAGCATCTGGTAGCCACCCATAAGAGTTTGATTTGGATTTGGCTCCGGGTTTGGTGTATCTTCTGGAAATACATCTATGAGTTTGACGATGTAGTCCGCGTCGGTCCCTGTTGTTGTAACAATCAGATTCGCCATCACGGGACCTGTCACCGTGATATTATCTGTCAATACAGCTGTTTGATAAGTCATGACATCTGGTCGTTTAGCGGCAAAGCGTTGATCATCTATCATATACTCTCGTGATCGAGTGTCCCATACTCCGTCTTGAAAAGGGACTGGTTTGCTAGGGTCACTGATGTATTCATCCCAACTATCCGTCCGCTGTACTTTCTCAAAGGAGAGTTGGCCATTGGGGTGTAGGTATAGATTTCGGGGTATCACATCCCTCGGTGGCCATGCCGTAAAGTTTTTCCATTCATTGCTTCCTGTTAAAAAAATGGTGGCTTCAGGTGGCGAAAATTCACCCTTTCCTTTTAAGTAGTATTCAAAAAAAGGCAATTCCAGAGATTGTTGGTAAGTGATGCTCGTTTTGTTATTGAATGATATATCGCCGAAAGAACTTCCGTATCCTCTTACCCACCCGCCGTGGAACCAAGGTCCCATGACCAATATATTCTTATTTTTCTGATTTTGTTTTTCGATAGCTTTATACGTATGGAGGGCACCATAAGCATCCTCCGCATCGAAAAATCCACCTACAACCATTACCGCAGGTTTTACCGCGTGCAAGTGCTTAGTCACTACGCGGCTTTGCCAAAAATTGTCGTAATCAGGGTGAGCAAATAAGTCATTCCAAAATTTGATACTGTCGGCGAAGTACTTATCCTTAAGATTTTTGACGCTTCCCTCTTGTAGGTAAAACTGATACTGATCCTTTATTGGAAATTGAAAGCCTTTAGGTCCTTTATCAGGAGTGATGGGTTGTGGACGAGGTACGCCAAACGTAGACATAAACCTAAAAGCATCCATTAAGAAAAGTGCACCTCCATGGTGAAAATCGTCTCCAATAAACCAGTCTGTAACCGGAGCCTGTGGTGAAACCGCTTTTAAGGCTGGATGCGAATTTACAAGAGAAGCTGTCGCGTAAAATCCTGGATACGAAATTCCGTAGAGACCAGCGTTACCATTATTGTTTTTAATATTTTTGATTAACCAGTCTATCGTGTCATAGATGTCCGTGCTCTCATCTACGTTTTGTTTAGATGAATAATCTGTCTGTTGAGGTCTGACGTCTTCAAAGTTTCCTTCACTCATCCATTTTCCCCGCACATCTTGATAGACAAATATATATCCCCTGCGCATCATTTCGGGGAAATTGCCCAAACTCTTTTTATATTCCTGCTCGCCATAGGGAGATACAGTATAGGGTGTTCTGTTGATTAAGAATGGATAAGCATTTCTTTGGTCCTTCGGGACATAAATTGCCGTGAATAGCTTAACGCCATCACGCATTGGTATTAAATGTTCGATTTTAGTATAATGGTCTCGCACATACGCAGAATCGCTTGATTGCTGTTGAGCGAAGAGTGGTACAGAAGTCGCAAAAAACCAAAAGAGTAATAACGTTTTAAAGTTCATCCGTTTGTCTTTTCTAATCGCAGATGTACGTCCATTTTTTGGAATACCGCGTTCCTGCATACTTGTTAGTTGCTCAATGGCATTCCTATTCGATATGAATATTTTCTCCAAGAGCCTACTATATAAGGTTAAACTTAGAAAAAAAAATAAATAAATTCAAGGATTATAATTCTTCTGAAGTATTTTCCCTTACAAGGTTTAGTTTTTTACGCAATCTATTGATTATCGCGGATGTAGATACAGTGACCATCAACCCGATGAAGCAGCCAAGTCCTACAGACAGAAATCGTTCGAATGCACCGAAATAACTATGTTGTTGCTGCTCGTGGACCAAGACTATAATTAATGCCACCATAGACGTCCGAGCCACTGCCAAGATATTGAAAATTCGACAGACGATGATAGAGGATATGATACCAATCAGCATCATGAAAACTTGGTGTACCGGAATGAAATAACAAGCCAATCCTATTGCTGAACCAATAAAATTGGACTTGAACCGTTCAATCGACAGCTTAAGTGCATCTTTCTCCTCAGGAGAAATAACGAGAATAATTGAAATCAACATCCAATAGAGCTCATGTTCTGGAAATTTCCAATAGATGTAGTAACCAATTGTGAATCCAATGAGGCACCGTAACGTGTATATAATAAGATCTGAACCTAAACTGTATCTTAATAGTTTGTCTTTCATGCGAGAAGTCAAGTAGTCTGTACATGGTATCCCATTAATTAACACCAAGGTCAGCGGAAATCAATGTGGGTGGTAGCATTGCATTGTGGCAAAAGAGGAGAATGCTGACCAATTGGCACAAATATAATAACCATTAGAACAAGCTTGCAATAATTTTTATCTAAAATATTGCATGTTTTTGCGCTTTTATATTTTTTATTGGAAAAATTACGCATAATTTAGCCTTTTAAATAGTCTAGCTTTTAAAACAATAGTTAGTAGCTTTGCTGACACATATTTAATTAGATTTAAACGTGGAAAGTATTCAATCTTTAGACCAATTGGCCGACCTCCTAAACGGAGAATTTTATTATAACGATACACCTGCACACCATACTGTTCGTATAGCTTATTCCACTGATGCCTCTGTGTATCAAGAGATGCCCCTTGCGGTTGCTATTCCAAAGGACGTGCAAGATATACACTTACTGATTAGGTATGCTTTCAATAACCGTATTACTTTAATACCCCGGACAGCAGGCACATCCTTAGCGGGGCAGGTAGTTGGACGAGGGATTGTAATAGATCTATCTAAGAATTTTAACCAAATATTGGAGTTGAATACGGATGAGAAATGGGTTCGGGTAGAGCCTGGGGTCATTCGCGATGATTTGAATGCTTTTCTAAAGCCCTATGGTTTGATGTTCGGACCAGAGACATCTACAGCAAGTCGAGCAATGGTTGGTGGCATGATTGGAAATAATTCCAGTGGCCTTCACTCCATCGTATGGGGAGATACCCGTCAAAATTTGATTTCGGCAGAAGTAATACTAGACGATGGTTCGGAAGTACGGTTTGAACAATTGGATGAAGGTTCTTATTTCCAAAAGTTAATCCAGCAAGATAGGGAAGGAGGCATATACCGACACCTCAATGAGATACTTACAGACAGACAATGTTTGGAATCGATTAAAAAAGGGTATCCCAAGTCGACTATCACAAGGCGTAATACCGGATATGCATTAGATATACTGACCGACAAGACCATGCCCTTTAATATGTGTAATCTTTTGGCCGGATCCGAAGGTACACTAGCGATTGTCCGAGAAGCCAAGCTGCGGCTCATGCCCTTGCCTCCCAAAGAATTGGGGCTATTATGTGTTCATTTTGACGATATGGTGGCCTGTATGGAAGGGAATATTGTTGCATTAGCTCATAACCCCGAAGCATCCGAGCTTGTAGATAAATATATTATGGATTTTACGGTAGGACATCCTACCTATCAATACAATCGATTCTTTATTGAGGGAGACCCTAAGGCATTGCTTATTGTCGAATTTAGGGGGGCTACCGAAGCAGAGGTAAGACAAAAGGCGGAGGCATTACGTGACGATTTGATTACTAAAGGATTGGGTTATGCTTATCCTTATGTCACAGGTCCCCAGACTGACTTAGTATGGGATGTACGTAAAGCTGGTCTTGGACTCATTCGCAATTTGCCAGGAGATAGTCAGCCCGTCAATCTAATAGAAGATTGTGCGGTATCTCCAGAAGATTTGCCTGCCTATGTACGAGATATACAAGCGCTTCTGATTGAAGAAGGAGTTCATGCATCTTACTACGCCCATGCAGGTGCTGGTGAACTTCATATAGAGCCCTTCGTAAATCTGAAGACAGCCGCGGGAAAGAAAACGTTTAGAAGTATATTAGACAAGACAAGCGACTTGATCGTGAAATACAATGGGTCTTTAAGTGGCGAGCATGGAGATGGAAGATTGAGGGGGGAGTTTATCGGTAAGGTACTCGGAGAAGATGTGTACCGCTTATTAGAACGAGTAAAATATATTTTCGATCCTAAGGGCATCTTCAATGCCAATAAAATAGTAGATACCCCTCCTATGGACACGCATTTACGGTATGACAACAATCATAATCGTAAAGATATCACGACCTATTTTGACTTTAGTAAGGAGGAAAGTATCCTTCGACTAGCTGAAAAATGTTCAGGATCTGGTGACTGCCGAAAAACGGAAGTGACTGGTGGGACTATGTGTCCATCTTTTATGGCCACAAGGAAAGAGAAAGACACAACGCGTGCACGCGCAAATATGCTGCGGCAGTTTTTAACCAATTCGACACAGACAAATCGCTTTGATCATGAGGAATTGAAAGAAGTAATGGATCTATGTTTGAGTTGTAAGGGGTGTAAGACCGAGTGCCCATCGAGTGTGGATGTTGCCAAAATGAAAGCCGAATTCTTGCAACACTATTACGATGCCAACGGGTCGTCATTTCGTACGAAAGTGATAGCCAACTTTACTAAATCCCAACAGCTAGGCGTGATGTTTGCGCCTATATACAACTTTATTGTCAAGAGCAAACTATTGTCGGGAGTCGTCAAGTCCATAGTCGGCTTCGCTCCTAATCGATCGCTTCCCACAGTAGGAAATATGACGCTTTCTTCCTGGGTGAAGAAGCAAAAAAATACTGACAATAAGAAAAAGGTCTACCTGTTTTGCGACGAGTTCACGGAATATAATGATGTAGAGATTGGAAAGACCGCTTATAAACTATTGACAGCGCTTGGTTATCAGGTTATCGTGCCCACGCATGAGCAAAGCGGACGTACCTACCTCTCCAAAGGATTCGTCAAAGATGCTAAGTCCCTAGCTAATAGAAATGTCCATTTATTGAAAGATATAGTTTCGGCAGATGTTCCACTTATAGGTATCGAACCCTCTGGCATTATCAGTTTCCGCGATGAGTACCCTGCTTTGGTCGATGCTGAGCTCCGCAGTGCAGCAGAGCAGCTCGGTAAGAATGCCTTGATGATTGATGAGTTTTTGGTTGCAGAAATAAATGCAGGTCGAATACGCCAAGATCAATTTACGAGTCAAGCACAACGGATTAAGTTGCATGGACATTGCTATCAAAAAGCTTTCCACTTGGTGCAGGCCACGGAGACGTTATTGTCTTTTCCTGCACATTATCAGGTGGAAGTAATACCCTCTGGATGCTGTGGTATGGCGGGCTCTTTCGGTTACGAAAAGGAACACTACGATATTTCTATGCAGGTGGGAGAACTTGTGCTTTTGCCTGAAGTTCGAAAGACAGCAAATGATACGTTAATAGCTGCAGCAGGTACATCTTGTCGTCATCAGATTAAAGATGGTACTTCGCGGATGTCGTATCACCCGGTTGAGATTTTGTATAAAGCGTTGAAAGAAAAATGTATTTAAACCCATGGTTCTTCTCTGTCATGTCCGACGCAAAAAAATAGAGATTGCGCCCATATCGTAAAACAAATTGTATCTTATTGCTGTTATTCAATAAAATTGTTTTTTTTAACATCAATATTAATCAGACATAATATGAGCCTCGTTAGAATTCTATTAGGTGTTGGCGCAATTGCACTGACCATTTCCTGCGGCAATTCATCCAATCAAAAAAAGGAAAAAGGAAAAAATTCTGGTCCAACCTTACATGAAGTGGTAGATTCCCTAGATGCCAAGAAGCACTTCTACTTTACCATTACAGAAGATGGTAAGACTGATTCCTCGGTTTTTTATCTCGCTAGAGGGCTGTATAAGTCGGATACAGTGGGTGTAAAACTTGAGGTACTGGGCGACATCAACCCTGGGATAAATGCGGATGGAACGCCCAATGAAGATAATGGGTTTCGAAAAGGGGCAATCAAGATTTCTTCTATTGGCGCGGAGTCGGATGCTTTCGTAAAAGTCGTAGGACAGGTGTTCAATATGCCGACAAATAAGCCAATGGTGACAACACCAATTTTGCCAACGGTATTCTCATCCAACAAAGGCAAAGTTGATTTGACTAAGAATAGCACCTATAGCTTTAAATTGTTTTTTGACACACCTGACAATCAGCAGGCTGAGGTATTCTCCGTTTTGGATATGTATAAAAATTCTTTTGAGATAACGGAGAAAGATTCCACTTTCCGCACGCAGTTCCTAAAAGCTTTGACCGGAGAGTAAGGAAGGCTTCATAATTATAATTATACAAAGAAGGGACGTCGCAAACATCCCTTCTTTGTATATTAGCACATGCGATTCTTATTAGATAACCGTTTTTTTCTGTTGTTGTTGTTTTATGTTGCGATGCCGCAAGCGCAGGCGCAACGAGGCCTTGCTACTGAGAAATACAGAGAGCAACTGGGGCGACTCACATCACCCGAGCTACAGGAGGTATCTGGATTGGTAGCCTCTAGGAAATATCCAGGCCTCTTTTGGGGACATAATGATAGCGGAGATGATGCTAGGGTTTTCCTCATCGATTCATTGGCCCAACTCAAATTCACTTGTAACTTAGATGGCGTGGCTGCTGTTGATTGTGAGGATATTGCATGGGTGGAAATCGAAGGTAAGAGTCATTTGGTGCTGGCGGATATTGGTGACAACCTGGGTAAACGACCTTATGCTACCCTTTATGTTTTTGAAGAACCTGAAGTTGACACCCATCTACCACACGGCATCGTATCCAATAGCGCCATTAGAAGTATCAAAGTGATGTACCCCACTGGTCCTAAAGATGCCGAAGCATTGATTATTGACCCTATCTCAAAAAAGCTAATCATATTTTCAAAACGAGAACTTCGGTCAGGAATCTATATCACCGACTTCTTTCAGGCGTTGGAAAATCAGCAGGCGATCTTGACAAAAGCAGGTGAATTAGGATTCAACTTTGTGACTGCGGCCGATGTTAGTGCGGATGGACAGCAGATGATCGTCAAAAATCTGTTGAACATATATTGTTGGCGGATTGACAGCAAGCGAGGATGGACTTTAACTATGCAACGACCGTATATTAAGCTACCCTATGATGCGGAAGCTCAGGGCGAAGCTATATGCTTTAGTATAGATGTACAAAGTTTTTACACCTTGAGTGAAAGACCTTTTGGGCTAAGTTCTTATCTTTATCGCTATAATCTTAAATACTATGATCAAACCAATTAATCGACTTTTCTTAACTGTATTATTTTCATGGGGCACAATAGCCGCTTTTGCTGCGCAAGTAGACACGTTGAGTGTTTGGAGTCCAAAGATGAAGAAAGAAATCAAAACAGTGGTAATCTTGCCAGACAATCACAGCAAGCTACAGGCAATGCCAGCGCTCTATTTGTTGCATGGATATTCTGGGAATTATGGCGACTGGGTCAACAAAGTACCCCATCTCAAAGAGCTGGTTGACCGATATCAATATATGGTTGTATGTCCAGATGGTGGATTTGATAGTTGGTATTGGGATAGTGAAAATGAACCTGCTTATCAGTATGAGACCTTTGTTTCCCAAGAGTTGGTAAAAGAAATCGATCAAAAATACAACACTATTAAAGGCCGAGAGGGGAGAGGTATTACAGGATTGAGCATGGGTGGACACGGGGCCTTATCATTGGCGTTTAAGCATCAAGATGTATATGGTGCCGCTGGGAGCACCTCCGGTGGGGTAGATATTCTTCCATTTCCTAATAATTGGAGTATTACCAAACGAATTGGAAGTCGCTCTGCAGATCCAGAAGCTTGGAGAAAGCGGTCCGTGATAGAAATGACTCATCTCCTTATTCCTGGAAATCTCAAACTCTTCATCGACTGTGGATATGATGATTTTTTCTATCCCGTAAATATCAAACTACATGAAAAATTGCAGTACTTGAATATCGATCACCATTTTTTGACTTTTCCAGGTAAGCATGATTGGAATTATTGGGGACAATCGATAGATTTTCAAATGGCATTTTTTAATCAATTTTTTGGGAAAAAGTAGTTAATCTGTCTTTTTTGAATAAATTATTTGCTTTACTGAATAATAATGGTGAAATTAGCTTTTGCAGAACCATACTAATTACATTATAAACTTAAAGCAAAACCGCCCTCGTGTAGTCGAGAGCGGTTTTTTTTATAATGTTGTATCCCATAGTTGAGATACCCTCATTTATCTAAAGAAATCAATATGTTAAATTAACCATTAAGCCACCTCATCTCCTTTTTTTATTCTATTTTTATCGGCTGTTAAATAAAGCAATATGGTTATTAGACCTTTACTACTATTACTACTTTTGTCTATTCTTAATGTATGTACCGCACAGACCAACTACACGGTAAGTGGATACGTCAGAGATGGTGCTACCGGAGAAACATTAATCGGCGCTATCATTCAAGGAGAAGATCCAACCCAACTCACCCGCACTAATAATTATGGATACTACTCATTGACTTTGCCGTCTGGCACACATAAGTTGACGTATCGTTATGTCGGCTATACGAGCAATTACATCAATTTGACTATTGTCGATAATGTAAAACAAAATGTGGAGCTTATCTCCGATCAAAACCAATTGGAGGAAGTGGTCGTATCCTCGCAAAAGAAAAGCAATAATGTGAAGAGCGCCCAAATGGGAAGTTTTAAATTCAACGCATCTGAGGTGAAAAATATCCCTGTAGTATTTGGTGAACGTGATATCCTTAAGACAATCCAATTGCTACCCGGAATTGCAACAGGAGGTGAGGGAAGTTCTAATTTTTATGTTAGAGGTGGTGGCGGCGATCAAAATCTGATTCTCCTCGATGAAGCAACCGTATACAATTCATCTCATTTACTGGGTTTTTTCTCGACATTCAATTCTGATGCCATCAAAGATGTCGAGCTTTACAAGGGAGGGATACCCGCTCAATACGGTGGGAGGATATCGTCAGTGATGGATATCAGTATGCTGGATGGAAATAGTAAAGAATTTGGAGTAGAAGGAGGAATAGGTCTTATTGCTTCACGACTAAAGGTGGAGGGACCACTCGTCAAAGACAAGGGCTCATTCATGATTAGTGGCCGACGTACTTATGCCGACCTCTTCCTTAAATTGTCAAAAGATGAAGATGCGAAGAAGAGTAAACTCTACTTTTATGATTTAAATGCTAAGGCTAATTATAAGTTGGATGATAGGAATACGATTTATCTCTCTGGATATTTTGGAAAGGATGATTTGGGGTACTCCGACAAGTTTAGCTTTGATTGGGGCAATGCAACTGCGACCATGCGCTGGAATCACGTCGTCAACGACAAGCTCTTTAGCAACACCTCGTTGATTTACAGTAATTTCAATTACAATGTCAACGTCAATGACGATAGTTTTGATTTTAAGATTGCTTCTAAAATTAACAATTGGAATCTGAAGCAAGATTTTCAATATTTTGCCAATAATAATAATACGTTGAAATTCGGCGTGCACCTGTTGCATCAGAAGATTTCTCCAGCCAGTTTAAATGCTAGCGGCAATTCTGAAGTTAACTCCATCATTATGGAAGCTAGAAAAGGGCTGGATGTTGCTGCATATTTTACCCATGAATGGAAGCCGTCTGATAGGCTCTCTGTGTTGTACGGTGTGAGGTTGTCGGAATTCCTTGTATTGGGACCTGGTACATTCTATGATTACGATGCGGATGGCGAGCCAATCAATACCAAAGTATATGGCGATAATAAAGTTATCAAACAGTATCTTAATATTGAACCCAGATTGTCGATGGCTTACTTACTTGATGACAAACAGAGTGTAAAGCTTTCCTACAATCGAATCGCGCAGAATCTACACCAACTGACCAATACGACTTCTAGTCTGCCTACCGATCAATATGTCATGAGTAGTGAGCATATCAAGCCCCAGTTTGCCAATCAAGTTGCGCTAGGATTTTTTAGAAACTTTAGGGATAATATGTACGAGTTCTCGGTAGAATCCTATTATAAACAAATGGGTAACCAGATTGATTTTAGAAATGGAGCAGATTTACAGGCAAACGAATTCTTGGAAGGAGAATTATTGTATGGCAAAGGTCGGGCATATGGGGTTGAATGGTTCATAAAGAAAAGAGAGGGCCGATTGAACGGTTGGATTAGCTATACCTTAGCCAAGAGCGAGCGTCAATTTGATTTGATTAATAATGGAGATTGGTTTAATGCCAGACAAGATCGTACACACGATATTTCGGTCGTTGGTATTTATCAATTGAGTAAAAAATGGACGTTGGGAGCTACCTTTGTATATAACACCGGAAATGCGATTACCTTCCCGAGTGGGAAATATGAAGTAGATGGGCGTACCATGTTCTATTATACGGAGCGGAATGGTTATCGTATGCCTGACTACCATCGGTTGGATGTATCCGCGACATATGCGAAGAAAAGACCGAATAAAAAATCTCATTCCAGTTGGTCGTTCGGCCTATATAATGCCTACAACAGAAAAAACGCATACATTATTGATTTTAGGGAGAGTGAAACCAATGCCAATGTGACTGAAGCATATCGCATTGCACTTTTCGGAATTATCCCATCCATTACTTGGGATTTTAAATTTTAATATGAACAATTATCCTGTGTCAAACAGGGGGTGAATAGAGAAATGGATGAAACTATCACGACCGCGAGAGAGAAGAAAGATTTGATAGTTTCATCACCATCAAAAAAATATACAGATGAAAGCAATACCCTATATCTTAACCGTTTTTACGATCCTATGTTGGTCATGTGAAGACAAAATCGATATTAATCTCAATGATGCCGACCCCAAATTAGTGATTGTCGGCGATTTAACCAATCTTTCGGATAAGCAGCAGATTCGGGTCAGCAGGACTGTCGCTTTTAACGAAACGGTAAACAGCCTACCTGTCAACGATGCAAAGGTAGAAGTTTCCGAAGTCGGCGGACGAGTGTTTGTATTTCAAAGCGCTGGGCAGAACGGAATATATTCGTTTTCGGGGATGCCTTTGCGTGAAGGCAAGACCTATCGTTTGAGCGTTCAAGTAGGAGACGATTTATATGAAAGCGAATCTACTGTCCCCAAATACGTACAAGTAGAGCAGTTTGGTATTAAGGAAGAGACCATTTTTGGCGAAACCTATAAAATGATTACGTTTGGGTTTAACGATCCAGCTAATCTTGCCAATTATTACCGATATCTAATCTCGGTCAATAGTGGACCATTGGAGTTCAGTACTGTGTTAAGTGACAAATTTAATGATGGACTAAGTGTCACCCATGATATAGCCAACGAAGATAATGATCTAAAAAGTGGAGACGAGATTGTAATACGTAGGCAGTGTGTGGATAGAGGGGTATATCGCTATTGGAATGAGTTTCAGTCGACAAATCCGGGTTCCGCTTCTCCCGCCAACCCTACTTCTAATATTAGCAATGGAGCACTAGGCTATTTCAGTGCGAGCAGTGCCCAAGAATACAAGACCTTGATGGAATGAAATTTATAGGATGCCAAATTCAAATCCCTTATTAAGGAAATGGACAATAGCCCTAGGTAGCGCGTACTCCACCCTAGGGACAGCTTTTATGTTGTCATGAAAGACGATGATAGATCCATTCTGAGAATGTTTTAACACATTCTGTAGGCATTTTTGTGGAGATAGTTGAAGGTCAAAATCACCTGATAATACGTCCCACATGATGACCTTATAATGCTGGAGCTGGCGGAGCTGGCTTCTTTTAGGACGTCCATAAGGTGGTCTGAACAGGGATGTCTGTGTCAGCTGTTGACATCGCTCAATATTGTCGATATAGATTTCGTCAGGCGTATTCCAGCCTTTCAGATGATTATAGGTGTGATTGCCGACTTGATGTCCCTCTTCAAGGATTCGTTGGAAGATATCCGGGTACTTTTGCACGTTCTCACCTACACAGAAAAAAGTTCCCTTCACGTTGAATTCTTTTAAGGTGTCTAATATGAAGGGAGTTATCTCGGGGATAGGCCCATCATCAAAAGTGAGGTATAATTTTTTTTCATTTCTGGATTGATTCCACAGAACATCGTTGGGATAATACCATTTGAGAAAAAAGGGTGCTTTGACTAAATACATCTTGCGAAATTGAAATAAATATACCAAATTTATAAAATCATTACATTTTAAGAGAAGGATGGCTAGAAAATTGACCAAATACCTGCTTTTTGGAGGATGCCTTTCATTAGCGACATTAAGTCATGCCCAACGTAGTATTACTGTTCAGGATGCCATACAGGCTACTTTAGAACGTAATCTGGAAATCAAAGAAGCAGAGTATAGGCGACAATTGACAGAACAAGATGTGTATCAATCCCAAGCAGAAAGATACCCTAGTCTAAGTTTTGGCGCAAGTGAGAATAGTAATTATGGCTTTGGGTTCGATCAGGTATCTGGTCAAGTCGTACGAGGCAAGTGGAATCACTCAGCCAATGGACAACTTTCATCATCTTTTGTGTTATTTCAGGGATTTCAGCTAGTCAATCAGATTAAGGCTAACAAATTGCAATTGCTAGTAGATGCAACCGCCATAGAAAAAGCAAAGAACGATTTAATTCTCTCCGTACTCACCAATTATTTGCAAGCCATCACCAATAATGAGTTGTATGAGGCTAGTAAGCAGCAATTGCAATTGTCCAGGGAACAATTTCGAACAGATTCTATTCAATTTGAAGTCGGCAATAAGACCTTGGCAGATTTATCCCAGGCTAAAAATCAAATTGCTACAGACGAATTAAATATGTTGAATTCAAACAATGCTTATGAGCTTTCTTTATTAGAGTTAAAGCAGCTAATGGAGTTCCCCGGTGATACCGTTATCACCTTAGTAAAACCGGATATTTCAAATTTGACATCTAATGCCGCTCATATTACAGCGAGGGAAGTTTTTGAAAGAGCTTTATCCGTACAGCCCGATATTAAACAAGCGAAAGTTGGCATTGAGTTGGCGGAAAAAAATATAGAAATAGCTAAAGGCTCTTATTTTCCAAAAGTATCCTTGTCTGCTGGGTATGGAACCAATTATTCTTCAAATTCTGTTGAATTTGGAACAAATACAATCATGCCCTTTGGAAATCAACTTGATCAAAATAAATCTTTTTCTGCTGGAGTGAACCTATCAGTGCCGATTTTCAATAATAGAAGAAACAAGACTGCCGTCAGCAAGGCAAAAATCAGCTATTTGCAGTCAGTAAACCAAGAAAATCTCACAAAACGTAATCTGAATAAGACCATCAATCAAGCAGTATTGGATTTGAAGGCAGCGAAACAGCAGTATGTGGCTTCGGAGACAGCTTTTAAGACAGCCAAGGAAGCCTATGAGGTTATCAAAGAACGTTATGATGTCGGCATGGCCAATGCTATGGAACTATCGACCGCTCAAACCAAGATGAATAAAGCCGAATTTGATATGATTCAGGCTCGGTACACGTCTGTATTTAGAGAGAAAGTGATTGATTACTACATTGGTGATACCATAAAATTTTAATTCCAAAACTAATTAGTAGACTATAAATGGCTAAGAAAAAAAACAAACTTCCTCTTTTTTTGGTAATATCAGCAATAGTTATTTTGATTGCATTCGTTGCAGGAAATAAATTAGGCTGGTTTGGAGATGGAAATGTCACGAAAGTGGCTGTAGATAAAGTGCAGGAAAAGACAGTTCATGAACTTGTTTCGGCCAGTGGAAAGATTCAACCAGAATTTGAAGTGAAGCTTAGTTCCGAGGTTTCAGGAGAAATTATCGAATTAAATATCAAGGAAGGGGATGTGGTCAAGAAGGGGCAGATTCTTTGCCGTATCAAACCAGACATCCTTCAATCGGGATATGACCAGGCTATTGCATCTTTGAACATCCAGCGTGCCACATTAGCTTCATCAGAGCAACAATTGAAGCAGCAGGAGGCCAACTTTGTCAACACTGAAAATACCTACAAACGAAATCAAGAACTCTTTAAGAAAAGAGTTATCTCCGTCGCGGAAATGGATAAAGCGGAAGCTGATTATCGCAGTGCATTGGCATCCATCGCTGCACAGAGACAAAGTGTACGCGCTACCCGCTATGGGATAGATCAATCACAAGCCTCGGTAAAGCAAGCTGGTGACAATTTAGCAAGGACCACTATATACGCGCCAGCAGATGGTGTGATATCATTGCTCTCTGTTGAGCTCGGCGAGAGAGTAGTAGGAACGGCCCAAATGGCAGGTACCGAAATTATGCGAATAGCCAACATGGCTTCTATGGAGGTAAATGTAGATGTCAATGAAAATGATATCAATCGTGTGAAAGTAGCAGATGAAGCAGATATTGAAGTCGATGCTTTTCAGGGTAGAAAATTTAAAGGTGTCGTTACCGAAATTGCAAGTTCATCCAAAAATGCCGCTACGGCGACTGCTGCGACCTCTACTGCTGAACAGGTGACTAATTTCAACGTAAAAGTTAGGATAAATACGGAATCTTATGCGGATTTGTTGAACAATGATGTGCCCAATCCTTCTCCATTTAGACCCGGACTTTCGGCAACGGTACAGATAAAAACGAAGACTGCGTCAGGATTAGTCGTGCCAATCCAGTCCGTGACTATACGTACAGAAGCCACCCCAGCACAAGAAAAGAAAGAGGATACACCTGCCCCTAAAGAAGGTGAAGCTTCAAAAAAGGAAAGTACAGCAGTTGAAAATGCAGGCGCTAAGGAATATGTATTCGTATTGAATGGTGCTCAAGTCGACATGGTTGAGGTCAAGACAGGTATTCAAGACGATAATAATATCTTAATATTATCTGGACTTAAGAAGGGACAAGAAGTCGTGTCAAGACCATTTAATGCTATTTCAAAAACATTAAACGATAAAAGTAAAGTTGAAAAGGTAGACAAGGATAAACTTAACTAACCTTGATTGAAAAGCTTTTTCAGCATGTTAATATTCTATAATCCTATTGACCTGTATGAAAAAGCTTTTTGATTTTTTTAATTTTAGCAGAGCCGAACGAAATGGGCTCTTTGTTCTTCTATCTTTAATCCTAATTACAACGCTGGTACGCCCCTTATTATCCTTCTATACTCCAAAAGAGCCTCAAGTCTTTGATTATAGTATTTTAAATGAAGGCTTAGCGACAGCATTCCAAACTGATACGAGTACTCCCCGCCGGTATGTCGTAGATGCTCCCCAAGCTAAAGCAATCACTTACTTTGAATTCGATCCCAATAATCTTTCCGCCACAGAATGGGCACAAATTGGATTTCGACCCCATCAGATCCGTATGATTCACAATTACCTGTCCAAGGGTGGAGAGTTTCGCAAAAAGGAAGATTTAAAGAAAATCTACGCCATATCGGCTACAGACTATGCACGTATAGCGCAGTACATCAAAATCTCTCCACCTACCAAGCAAGGGCAGGTCAACCCGCAATCCCGTTACACCACATTCTCAAGTCAGGAAGCTAAGGGAGCTGCCGCAAATATAAAAGTGGATATAAATGATGCAGATACCACTGAATGGATGAAATTGCGAGGAATAGGAAGTGTATATGCCAATAGGATTGTTAAATTTCGTCAAGCGTTAGGTGGATTTTATCATCGAGACCAGCTCATGGAAGTATATGGTATGGATAGCGAACGTTTTAGTATTATTCTTCCATATTTGGAAATTGGACAAGCCGAGGTTGTCAAGCTGCCGATTAATACCGTATCGATAGATAGGCTGCGCGAGCATCCATATCTTAATAATAAACAGGCCATAGCGATCGTCAATAATAGAGAGCAACATGGTCCTTTTGAAAATGTAGCAGATTTAAAGCGTGTCCTTATTCTTGACGCAAATCTGTTATATAAACTTGAACCCTATTTGGAATTTTAATTATCGAATATGATAGAACAACGATTGATGGAAGTGATTCGGGATATTGAAGATTTTCCCAAGCCTGGCATTGTATTTAAAGATATAACGCCTATTCTAAAAGATGCCAGTTTATGTAATGAAGTAGTAGATGCATTTGCCCTGCAATTGCAGGGATTACATATCGATGCAATTGCAGGTATTGAAAGTCGTGGATTTTTATTTGGTCTGATGCTGGCCAATAAACTGAATCTTCCATTTATTCCCATTCGTAAACAAGGAAAATTGCCTTACCGTACTATTTCAGAATCCTATGCTTTGGAATATGGACAGGCGACGATTGAAATCCATGAAGACGCATTTGAATCAGGACAGCATATTCTGATACATGACGATTTGTTGGCAACAGGCGGTACTGTCGTAGCGGCTAGCAAACTCATTGAGAAGCTAGGAGGGAGAGTCGCTGGATTTAGTTTTGTCATCAGTTTGGATTTTTTGCAAAGCCGCGGACGCTTAACTAGGTTTAGTGATAATATTGTGTCGTTGGTCAGTTACGTTTAGTCACCAACCAAAATATCATCGTTAGTAGTAGAATTTCGCTATTTTAGATTTTTAATTGATAACTCAAATACATCATTTATGGAATGGTTGGCAGATCCACAGATTTGGATTTCTTTTTTAACCCTGACGATTTTGGAAATCGTACTTGGTATTGACAATATTGTTTTTATTTCCATATTAAGTGGAAAGCTACCTGCCGAACAACAAAAAAAAGCTCGTCAGTTGGGGCTTTTGCTTGCTTTGGTGACACGTGTACTACTTTTGTTTTCTATCAAATGGATTATGTCCTTAACGGAGCCCTTCGTTAATTTTGCTGAAATCTTCAACATCACCAATACCTCTTTTGCACGATATCTCGAATTATCTGGAAGAGATCTCATTTTGTTCATTGGAGGACTTTTCTTGATTTATAAAAGTGTAACGGAGATACATCATAAGGTAGAGGGACACAGTGAAGACCAACAGCTCAATACGAAGCGGGCGACGTTTACGAGTGTCATCATTCAAATTTTAATTTTGGACATTGTTTTCTCTCTTGATTCCGTCATTACCGCTGTGGGAATGGCCGATCAAATCGGTGTAATGGTGGCAGCAGTTATTGTGGCAGTCGCTATCATGCTCTTCTCTGCAGAGAGCATCAGTAAGTTTGTACATGATTATCCATCTATTAAGATGCTCGCGTTAGCATTCTTACTTTTGATAGGGGTCTCACTTACAGCAGAAGCCTTTGATCAACATATTCCTAAAGGATACATTTATTTTGCAATGGCATTCTCCGTGTTAGTCGAGTATTTAAATATCCGTTCCGAGAAAAAAGCGTTGAAAAAACAGCAGGCATCCAAATAAAACTTCATGGTTCCTTTGGATTACCAACAGACATGGAAGTTCTTTATGTCCATTGAGTACGGACACTTTCAGAAAAAACAAGGGGGCTATGTTTACATAGCCCCCTTGTTTTGTGCATAGTCTATTGCCCCCATCGATCTAGCTTGCTGCCATCATAATTGATCATCCAACAAATCCCATACTTATCTTTGAAAGAGCTATACAATTGTGCCCAGTATGTCTCTTCCATAGGCATTTCAATCTCACCCCCCTCGGAAAGCCCCTTATATAATCGCTGTGCTTCTTCGGAGGATTCTGCAGCTAAGAGAATAAAAGAATTGTTGCCCTTTTGGATATTAAATCCATAATGTTGATGGACATCTGAACCCATCAGTACGAAATGTTTACTAATAGGAAGTACAACATTCAACACCATCCCTCTGATTTCTTGGGGTATTTCCTCGTCTGAAGGCATGTCTTGGTATCTCATAAAAGACTTGAATTCTCCTCCAAAAATGGATTTGTAAAAATTAAATGCTTCTTCGGCTTGCCCGTCAAAATTAAGGTAATGGTGTACTTTTGCCATAGCGACTGATTTTAGTTTATATTAGTTGTCCATCTCCACGTTAGGCTTGTGGCGAGTATTAAATAGTAGATTGAAATATCTTAGTTTGTTAAAGCCCCATAGGGAATTTGTCAGCAATCAGATTCAGGTTTATTCCCTTTTCAAGGTACGCTTTTAATCCGTCAATTACCGTTGTAAATCCTCCAGTAGAGTCTATGATGAACGACATCAATGCACTATCATCGAAGTCTTCAAATCCATAATTTTGAATGCGAAGATATGTGCTTTGTGCATCAATAGATTGAAATAGAAAATCGATATTCGTTTTGGGTTCTCCCCAAGACACACTTATCTTTTCATTAGGGACAATATCGAGTACTGTAACTGCTGTAGATACACCATACATCTCCCATTCCCAGGTCACTGTTCTACCTTTTTCAAGCAATGCACTTCCCTTTGTGAACCAAAAGTTTTTGGTGATTTCGGGATCCACGAAAGCTTGAAAGACATCTTGAGCAGGTTTGCGAATCAGCATCTGAACTTCAATCACAATATCCTTTTTGTTCATCTTTATAACGGTTTATTATCAGATACATAATAAATTTAAAGATTTTAATCTAGCATGTCAATAAAAAAGAGGAAGTTTTTTCAAACTCCCCCTTTAAACTAGAAAACTAAATGTAAAAAAATATAATCGTTACGGCTAAAAATCAAATTTTATACGTGCCCTCACACCCCAAGTTGGAGCATCAGGCTGATCGAGGTAATTGAGACGTTTTACAGCATCGACCCTCAAGATTTTGAATATATTGGAGAGACCAACACTTGCCTCCATATAAGGACGGCCATCTGCAAACGTGTAGGAGATAGGCACCCCCTCTTCATTCTTTTGAAATGTAAATACCTTGTTGGTAAAAGCTGGATTATTTTCATTACGAAGCCCGCCATATACTGCCTTAAAGCTAAACACCTCTCTCCACTTCAGTTTTTTGATGAGCGGGATTTTGTTAAGAATAAAACCGTTCATATAGTATTGGATATTTGCCGACGCAGAATGGTCGCTCACAAACTCCATAAAGTTCATCAAGTTGAATGAATTTAGCTGATATGCATAGGTCTGGTTTGCGCGGTGTATGGTCAACAAGGGGAACGGGATTTCGTTTCCAGCAATATACGTTCCTTCCATATTGACATCTGCATAGCCCAACTGGGATAAATAGAATCTTTTGAATACGCCTGCCGTAAAATTGTGGTAGTTGTATTCGCCATCCAGTATCCCTTTAAAACCACCTGTATAGTTGAGGGTGAATATCGGATATTTATTAAATATTGGTGTACGATATAACTTTCCCTGATAATACTGCTCATGTGGTGCCCACCTAAGACCCACGGATACCTCGGTTGTATTGAGTGCATTGAAGATCTTCGATTCCCCGTTGTCACCTATCATTTGATAAGTTAGAATACCCGCAGGTTGTTGTTTCCATTTCGTGAATCCTGCAGTATAAGAAAGGTTATTTTCAAATTCCCGTTTATACTCCAAGCGATAAATATCATTGTACAAATAGCGCTCATTCTCACCACGTTTGAATGAAAGTAAGAAGTTGTCCTCCTGGACAAATTCTAGATTTTGCCCAGGAATCTTTGTATCTCGTTGGAATGACGCACGGATATAGTGCATTGGAAATGTATACACTGATTTATTGTTCAATGAATAGGTTCCACTTAAGAAATATTTCCATTTTTCGTCTTTAAATCCATATGCAGCATATGACTCTGCAAAGAATCTCTTGCTCAAAGATTCCGTAGTCCGGCCACCTATTCTTAATCTTAATCCCTCTACCGGATTGAAGCTATAAAATGTATTGACAGGGCCGATTTCTACTGGACCTGCCTGTTTGTATCCCGACAGTAAAAGCGCAGCAATATCCATAAACCTTTTGAACGACGGCATGAGTTGCAGTGAATCGATGTTGTGATAGATGCTCGACTCATTCGTCTTCAGTGGTATAGGACGGTGCGCCTCCCAATAATCCTCCGTATTAGCACTTGTATTTGACTTAACAACTACTACATCCGGACCTCCGTATACGCTGTCCGGTTGCACAACACCCGTCTTGAAGTTTTCATATGAAACAG
This sequence comes from Sphingobacteriaceae bacterium DW12, assembly GCA_000783305.1. Taxonomy (GTDB): domain Bacteria; phylum Bacteroidota; class Bacteroidia; order Sphingobacteriales; family Sphingobacteriaceae; genus Sphingobacterium. The sequence continues at coordinate 75,249 of JROE01000006.1, forward strand.
TACGCTGCCCCTTGATGCCCACACCTTTGTCAGACAGCGAAAAATCCATGGCAAGCGAACTTGATGTTAGGTAAAAGCGATTATTTTGATCTTTCGTGAAGTCAAGTTCTACCGCCATATCCCGTACAAAGTTGAGGTTTATTCCATCCGCAACCGAAAGCTCAGCTTTGCGAACAGCATAGTTGCCATCTAGTGTAATGTATAATTTTCCTTTGAATAGCATATCCGCCTTATTCCGAGGGAAAAAGCTGAGTTCGACCAAGTAAGGGGTCTCCGTTTTAATGGTATCGGTGATAAAGAATTTGTAGAACGTAGGAGAAGAACCCGCGATAGGACTTAAGAATTGGTTGGTCACCAGCGAGATGTTGTTCTCATAGATATCGATATCCTCATAAAGTCTATTGAAATAGTTGCTTAGACCGTCGTTGTCCACAAATTTGGGGTCGAACTGTGCCTTCTGCTCAGCCAAAATGTATTGTTTGGTCTTTTTAGGACTTTTGCGTTGATATACTTGGGATAGTTTTTCTTCAATATAGGCCGGTAATACGTATCTATTCTCGGTTTTAATAGAGTCATCTTTCTCAAAAAGGAATTGATATTGCTTAAAAACTTTTCTATTTTTGAATTTTTCAGAAAGGTTACTGAGCGCCATAGATAACTTTTCGTACTGCTGATATTCAGCGTATTCCTGTGCTTCCAAACGATTCTTTTCTTTGTTTGCAATGACCTTGCGAATTAATTCTACCGCAGGATTATCCTTATTTTTATACTTGGATTTCTTCGCTTTTACGACGACTTCATCCAACATATTTTCCTCAGGAACGAGATTGATAGTCAGATTTTCCGAATTTGTCGGATTGATCATAATGTCTTGCGACTCATAACCGAGGTAAGTAACTCTAAATTTGGTGAAGCTCCCGTTAATCTTTAAACTAAACTCCCCATTTTCATTGGTTGAAGTGCTGTTGCCCGCTGGAGCACCAATCACCGCAATAGTAGCAAAGCCAACAGGTTTTCGGGTTTCAATATCCAACACTCTGCCCTTCAGAAGGATTTGTTGACCAAATAGCGAAGTGGTGCTCATAAATAGCACCATCATAAAAAGGAGTCTATTTATGATGCGTTTGGTAAAAATCTCTTTCATAAAAGTTTTCATTTAGTATCTAGTTTTCTTGTTCAGTAGAATCTAAACTTTTGACTTTTTAATCAAAATGTTTAAAAGGTCTAATAAACAATGCAAAATTAAGTAATTATTAATGAAAAAATAACATTGGAGAGGAAGTAAAACTGATACTAAAACAGTAAAAGCCGTCAGCAAACAAATAGAGAGTGGTTTGCTGATGAAAAAGCAGATTAATTGACAGAATTTTGACTATTAGTCGGTAATGGTCAGTGCTTAAAAAGGTGCTGGAAGATCAAAAGACATTTGTGATTTGTTGGTGGGGTGCAGGAAAGAGATGTATGCGGCATGCAAATGCAGGCGATGTGCTTTTTTGCCATATAAATCATCTCCAACGATAGGTGTATTAAGACCTAAGCGATGTGCTGCGTGGACGCGCAGTTGGTGCGTACGCCCTGTAATGGGATAGAATAATATGCGCGTTTTTCCCTTCGTACGCTCCAAAATCTTAAACTTAGTAAGCGCTCGCTTTCCATATTGGTAGCATACAACCTGCCTAGGTCTATCGTCGAGGTCAACTCGAAGAGGGAGGTCGATGATACCCTCATTAGATTCGATCTGACCGTCTAAGACCGCGATATACCTTTTTTCAATGGTGTGGTCAATGAATTGTTGTTGCAGTGCCTTGTGTGCCTGCTTGGTCTTCGCGATCAACAGCAAGCCAGAGGTGGACATGTCCAAGCGGTGCACGATCAATGGACCCTCAGCATGTGGGAATAGTATCTTGATGCGACTGTATACAGAATCCTCGATAGTAATACCCGGAACGGACAAAAGCTCTGCAGGCTTATCTATGACAGCCATATCGTCATCTTCGTACACCACCCTAAGTTCTGATTGTTGAACAGGTAATGCCAGTAGTGGATTATCTTCTATCATCATTCCTTTGAGCATGTGTGTGAGAATAGGTTCACACTTTCCTTTACATGCCGGATAATAGTTCTGGTGTTGACGAATCTCTGAGGTAGGAGAGTCTCCCCACCAAAATTCGGCCATAGCAATAGGTGTCAATCCATGGCTAAAAGCATAATGGAGTAATTTTGGTGCCGCACACTCACCGGCTCCTGCAGGGGGGACGGATTGATTGAATTCCCAAAAGATGTTTCGGATATTTTTGGTTTCGCCAGTACCATTTAAAAAAACATATTGCTCAAATAGACGGTTTTGTAATGCCGCAGATCTTGCTTTACGTTCATTTTTTAAATCATTTAGTTTGCTTACGTATTGATCCACCTGATGTTGGGCTTCACTTATTCTGATAGCCCACTTTGTTTGCAATACGGATAGTAAGTGTTTGTCGCGCAAGGACTGTTTAATCAGGTCGGCTTCAAAATGGTGATACTCAGCAGGCGTCAAAATGTTTGCAGCTTTGTCTCTTTGTTGTTTTCGGTCGACTTTCTGATTCTTTAGCTTATTTTTTAATGCAGTCACCTCTTGAACGGCTTGCGTATTCAGCTGCTGGAGAGAATCTCTTAAATGACTCCCTATGGTGTTCTGCTCTAGATCGTTGATTCGGCTGTTCAATTCATTGATAACCGTTTCCTCTTGAAGGAAAAAGCTGTCTTTTGTCAACATATCAAATACAGGAGGAACAAAGTGTGGGTGATCGTTTTTTCCTGCCAATTTTCCAGAAAAGGCACATAAGTACCCCAACATATCATTTTCGTCCCTGACGACGAGCACACCAAACATTTTGCCGATGACTTGCTGGCCTATATTATCTCCCAGGCCAAAATTATGGCTCCAGTCCTGTTGATGATTGATATAATGTTGTAATTCTTCACTAGCAATTATACTCAGGGGATGGGGAGTATAGCAAAAGGGGAAAGTAAAACGCTCGGGAGTTGCTATACCTGATAGGTCTTTCTTAAATAAATGAAGAGATGGGGGATTAATCATACACCTAAAACACGGAAATCTTGTTGCGCTACAAAGGTAAAAAGAATCTTGATAACTAAAACGTCAAACGTTTTTCATGAAGGTGTAATAAACTGGATTTTTGACAATGAAAGGATTATTTATCGCAAACAAAACGCTACTTTCATTGTAATATCATAGAGCATCTTCGGGAGTGCGAGGTCTCGTTTTTTAGACCGGTAGAGTACAGATATATACGTGTTAAACATAGACTATATCATCGCTTATCATAAAATGAAAATCAAATAACATACATATGAACAAAATAACCTTAGGACAATCTACTCTCGAAATAGTCCCCATTGTTTTTGGAGGAAATGTCTTTGGATGGACGTTGGATGAACAACAGTCCTTTGAGATGTTAGATGCCTATGTAGACAAAGGGTTTGACGCCATCGATACCTCTAATCAATACTCCCATTGGGTACCGGGTAATACCGGAGGAGAGTCCGAAACTATTATCGGAAAATGGTTGAAAAAATCAGGAAAGAGGGATCAGGTCGTTTTGATGACCAAGGTAGGAGGTCGGTTTGCAGAGAATCCCACACCCAATACATCCAAGGCGCATATATTAAAACAGGTCGATCTTTCCTTGAAAAGATTGCAGACAGAATATATCGATCTCTATCAAACGCATTATGATGACGAAGTCACACCAGTGGAAGAGACTTTGGAGGCTTACGACGAATTGGTCAAAGCTGGCAAAATAAGATGGATAGGAGCATCTAATATTTCTCCTGAACGACTCCTGCGTTCTTTGGAAGTGAGCCGTCAGTACAATTACCCCATCTATCAGACACTTCAACCCGAGTATAATTTATATAGTCGAGCGAAATATGAAACCGAATATGAACAAATTGCACAAGACCACCAACTAGGTGTGCTGACCTATTATTCCATCGCAAGTGGGTTTTTGACGGGAAAATATAGGAGTGAAGATGACTTTAATCAATCTGCACGAAGCGAGGGCGTTAAGAAACAATATTGGAACGAGCGCGGACAACGCATTATCTCTGCATTGGGAGAAATAGCCGATACGTATAAAATCAGCGCCACGGCGGTCGCTTTAGCGTGGTTGGTTGCTAGACCCTCTGTAGCTGCTCCAATAGTGAGTGCAACAAAGATTGCTCATCTTGACCCTTTTGTCTCTGCCCTTCAATTACAATTAAGTACAGAGGCTTTGGACAAATTGAATATGGCGAGTCAATACATTTAATAGTTTAATCATCATAATTTAAGTAAACATGAAAATTAACATTGGAATTAAAGCGGATCATTTAGCAAAGGTATCAGAAGCCTTAAACATTCTTTTGGCCGATGAGAGTGTGCTGTATGTTAAGACCAGAAATGCACACTGGAATGTGGAAGGAAGTGACTTCCATGCTGTTCATTTATTTTTTGAAGCACAGTATGGCCAGCTTGCCGAGACTATTGATGATATTGCTGAGCGAATCCGTTCACTTGGACACTATGCAGTAGGTACCATGAAACAATATCTAGAGATTACACATCTATCGGAATCTACTCCCGGCAAGAATGATAGTAAGAGTTATATGAAAGAGCTATTGGCCGATCACGAATCTATAGCCATGTATATTCGGGGTTTGGTGGATGAGTTTGAGGAAAAATATGGAGATAGCGGCAGCTCGGACTTCGTTACGGCTTTATTAGAACAACACGAGAAAATGGCTTGGATGCTTAGAGCACATTTAAGCTAATTCAAATCATGCAATGTGCCTCGGCACATTGCATGATTTGAATTTCATTTTCGACTGTGGAGCAGCATTCCTATAATGACCAAAGCCATCCCCAGTATAGAATAGGAATCTGGAAAATCACTTTTTAAGATTAGGACCTCTCCCAATAGTGCAAATATGACTTCCATGGATTGTGTGGCTTCTACTGCCGCGAGTTTGTGTGGGTCGTTTCTGACACGGTCGGTGGCCGTGAAGAATAGCACAGTCGCAATGACTCCAGATGAGAGTGCTACCACGAAAGTCTGTGTCAACTGTCCCGATGATGGAATCCCATCTTGTACAAAGGCTATGATGCCTAGAAAAATCCAAAATGGCAAACTACATATTGTCATGCCAAGTGTGCGTTGATAAGCATCCAATTTTCCATCGGTGATTAGCATCATTTTTCGATTCCCCAATGGATAAGCTACAGCTGCAATCAATACGGGTATAGTCCCCGTCCATACTTCCGTCCAACTGGCAAACTGGGCATGGCTGATTTGCATAAGTGCAATACCCAATATGATCAACGCAGAAAATAACAGTGATGCACCAGCAATTTTAGAAGTGACGCGAGAACTAAGGAATGGGGCCAATAACATCCCGAATATGATAGTTGTCTCAAAAGTGCTCGCTACCAACCACGAAGGCCCAAATTTAGCACCAAACGTAAGTGTGCTGTAAAATATCCCAAATCCTACCGTGCTCCAAATCAACCAGGCGGAGAGATTTTTCTTAATCTCGTGCAACAAAGGGGCTATCCCTTTTCTCGTAGCGACCAATACCCATAGCATGGGGAGCATCCACAAAAAGCGAAGAGCGGCTGACCATATCCAATGGCCACCCCCTAATGACATCGTTCTATTCAAGACAAAAGTGGTTGCAAAAAATAAGGCAGATATCACCCCTAATAGAATTGGCGAAATCAGTTTTTTCCTAAACATAGTTTTTGATGCTCAAAATGATATACCTTTGACGGCAGGTTTCGAAAATAGGAATTTCATTTTACCAGATAAAGTCCAAGTGGATTTATTGTAAGAATAAATGTCTTTTTTAATTCGAAAATTGTTTATTTTGTACATTCAAATAGAAAATAAAAAACTGTAAAAAGTTAAAACATGATCATACAACCAAGAACAAGAGGATTTATTTGTTTGACATCTCACCCAGAGGGTAGTGCGCAAAACATTAAGAATCAAATAGAATATGTGAAATCAAAAGGTACAATCGCTAATGGTCCCAAAAAAGTATTGGTCATCGGCGCTTCTACTGGATTTGGCATAGCTTCTCGTATTACAGCAGCGTTTGGTTCAGGAGCAGCTACGATCGGTGTATTTTTTGAAAAGCCAGCCGCAGAAGGCAAACCAGGTACAGCAGGTTGGTACAATTCAGCTGCCTTTGAGAAAGAAGCCCAAGCAGCTGGACTATATGCAAAGAGTATCAATGGAGATGCTTTTTCGGACGAAGTCAAGAAGGAAACCATTGAGTTGATTAAAAAAGATTTAGGTCAAGTTGATTTGATTGTGTATTCTTTAGCGTCCCCGAGACGCACCAATCCAAGGAATGGTGTAAGTTATGCATCTGTCCTTAAGCCGATTGACCAACCATTTACGGATAAAACGGTTGATTTTCATACTGGAGTAGTTTCGGATATATCCATTCAACCAATTGAAAATAAAGACGATATCGAAAATACGGTAGCTGTCATGGGTGGGGAAGACTGGAAATTCTGGATTGAAGATTTGAAGGCTGCTGGAGTACTGGCTGAAGGAGTCAAAACAGTAGCTTATTCTTACATCGGTCCACAATTGACCTATCCAATTTACCGCAATGGGACGATTGGTAGGGCAAAGGATCATTTGGAAGCTACTGTCCCGGTCCTCAATAACCTTTTGAAGGATCTTAATGGCGTTTCGTATGTATCGGTCAATAAGGCCCTGGTCACACAGTCTAGCTCAGCTATACCAGTAGTCCCACTTTATATCTCCTTACTTTACAAAGTGATGAAAGAGAAGGGCATCCATGAAGGTACTATCGAACAGATGCAACGTTTGTTTGCCGAGCGTTTGTACACTGGTGAGGCCATTGCCACTGATGAGAAAGGACGTATCCGAGTAGACGATCTGGAAATGCGCGAAGATGTCCAGGAAGCTGTAGCCGAGTTATGGGGACAGGTCTCTACCGAAAATCTAAGTCAGATAAGTGATATACAGGGTTATAGAGATGAGTTCTTTAACCTGTTCGGATTCAATTTTGATGGTATTGATTACGAAGCTGACACCAACGAGGTTGTCAATGTACCGAGTATAGAAAAGTAATACTAAACTTCTTTAGGAAGATTAGGAGAGGGCATCCATATAGATATGGATGCCCTTTTTCTATTGAGCCCCTATTTTGGGTAGGCATTCATCCAGTTTGTGATAATTGAATCATGTGAAAATCAATAGAATTGTAATGATTTCGTATAATTTCATAAAAAACGTTAATTTGATTTTAATAAAACTCTTATTTGTGTGAAAAAAATGTAAAATAGTTCTACCTTTGCGATTGATTAGGCAAACGATTGTCTAATCTTAATTAAATCAACTATTTAAAATTTAGATCCATGAAACACAATTTTGGAGCAGGGCCATGTATTTTGCCAAAGGAGGTTTTTCAAGAGGCTGCACAAGCCGTTATCGATTTCAATAATACAGGATTGTCAATTTTAGAGATTTCGCACCGTTCCAAAGATTTTGAAGCCGTAGTTGTAGAAACTGAGCGATTGGTTCGTGAATTACTAAATGTACCGCACGGATATTCTATCCTATTCCTTCAAGGTGGAGCCAGCACACAGTTTGCCATGATTCCGATGAACCTACTTCCAGAAGGAGGGAAGGCAGCTTATTTTGATACGGGTGTCTGGGCGACAAAGGCAGCGAAAGAAGCAAAGAGAATTGGTCAAGTAGACGTCATTGCCTCTTCGAGCGATCAAAACTATAGCTATATACCTAAAAATATCGAAGTACCCACTGATGCAGCTTATTTCCACTATACCACTAACAATACCATCTATGGTACAGAGGTGTTCGAAATACCGAAGTCTACCGCTCCAGTTGTCGCGGATATGTCTTCTGATATTTTGAGTCGTGAGATCAATGTTGCTGACTATGGTTTGATTTATGCAGGAGCTCAAAAAAATATGGGCCCCGCAGGTGTTACACTAGTCATTGTTAAGGACGAGCTGCTTGGTAAGACAGGACGAACACTGCCTGCAATCTTTGACTATGATTCACATATTAAAGGCGGGTCCATGTACAATACTCCTCCCGTCTATTCCATATATGTCTCTATGCTGAACCTTCGTTGGTTAAAGGCTAAAGGTGGAATTGCCGTTATCGAGCAAGAGAATATTGTTAAAGCACGGGCTTTATATGATGAAATCGACCGTAACTCTTTATTCAAAGGGACAGCGGCAAAAGAAGACCGTTCACGTATGAACGTAACCTTTGTCATGAACAATCCAGCGTTGGAAGCTGATTTTTTGGAGTTTGCAAAAGAAAGAGGCCATATCGGTATCAAAGGACACCGTTCTGTTGGCGGATTTAGAGCGTCGTTATACAACGCTTTGAGCATCACCTCAGTCAATGCATTGGTAGATACCATGCAAGAGTTTGAAGAAAAACACAAATAGTTGAAACATTGTTGCGCTATAAGTCAAGTGCTTAAGCTGTAACAGTATCGGTAAATAGAAAGATAAATCGAGTATTACGCGGTCATCTATACTGCAGCATGGCCATACTCATAAAAAAATGTACAAATGAGAATATTAGCAAATGACGGTATCGATCCAATCGGAAAGAAATTGTTGGAAGATGCAGGATTTGAAGTAGATACCACTCATATTCCTCAAGAAGAGTTAGCTGAGAAATTGAATAGCTACGATGCAATTACAGTACGTAGTGCGACAAAAGTAAGACAAGCACTTATTGATGCATGTCCTAATATCAAAGTAATAGGCCGTGGTGGCGTTGGGATGGACAATATTGATGTCGATTATGCACGTTCGAAGGGCATTGCAGTTGTCAATACACCTGCAGCGTCATCACTATCAGTTGGAGAGCTTGTATTTGCTCACCTACTTAATGGTGTTCGTTTTCTGTATGATTCTAATCGTAAGATGCCTGTCGAAGGAAATACCAATTTTGCAGGTCTGAAAAAAGCATATGCAAAAGGCGTAGAGCTTAGAGGTAAGACCATCGGTATTGTTGGTTTCGGACGTATCGGTCGGGAGACCGCGAAGATTGCTTTGGGACTTGGGATGGATGTTATCTATTCCGATTTGTTCGAAGGACCTCAAACACTACCTTTAACATTGTCCGGCGGTATTCAAGTGGACATTCCTGTGAAGCAAGTAGAGGTGGACGAATTGTTGAAAACTTCTGATTTTATTTCCCTACACGTACCTTTTACGGACAAGCCGGTAATAGGTAAAGAGGAGTTCCCATTGTTGAAAGATGGTGTAGCATTGGTGAATGCTTCCCGTGGAGGTGTAATCGATGAACTTGCTTTGGTAGAAGCATTGGATTCTGGCAAGGTCTCTTTCGCAGCGCTAGATGTTTTTGATAACGAACCCACGCCTAGAGCAGAGATTATGAAGCACCCTAAGATTTCCTTGACACCTCATATCGGAGCTGCAACCAACGAGGCGCAGGAACGAATTGGCGAGGAGCTCGCCAACCTAATTATTGAAAATCTGAAGAAGTAGGTAACTACAGCTATAATTTACGGCACAAAGCGTAAGTTCTACACTTTGTGCCTTTGTAGTTTAATACCATGGCTTTTTTTGTATATTCACCCCGCAAAACATAAAACTGTTTTTAATAAATAATTATTTCAATGAAAATTCTAAAATTTGGAGGCACATCTGTCGGAAGTGCTGCACGTATCAAAGGGTTGTTAGAGATTGTAAACCCTTCTGAACGTCAGATCGTCGTGTTGTCTGCTGTTGCAGGTACAACAAACGCTTTAGTCGAAATCAGTCAAGCTTACCTAGTTGGTAAGAAGGATGAGGCCAAGCAATTGATCAAGCAGCATAAGGACAAGTATGAGACTTTAATTAAAGAACTTTTCAGTACGGATGCAGGATATCAAAAAGGTAAAGATTTAATCGACTATCATTTTGATTTCATATCCTCGCTGTCCAATGAGCTATTTACTCCCATCGAAGAGAAGGTGGTATTGGCACAGGGAGAATTGATTTCGACCACGTTGTTTCATTTTCATCTGAACGAAATTGGTGTACCATCTGTCTTGTTGCCTGCATTGGATTTTATGAAAATTGATGAGGATAACGAACCTATGGTGGGCTATCTTGGTGAAAAGTTGGGTGCTATTTTGGCACAACATCCAGACAATGCTCTTTTTATCACACAGGGATTTATTTGTCGTAATTCCTTTGGTGAAATCGATAACTTAAGAAGAGGTGGATCGGATTATACTGCTTCTTTGATCGGCGCTGGGATACAAGCCGATGAGGTCCAGATTTGGACGGATATCGATGGTATGCACAATAACGATCCCAGAATTGTAAAAAATACAACACCTATTGCCCATCTGAGCTTTAATGAGGCTGCGGAATTGGCTTACTTTGGAGCCAAGATCCTTCATCCGCAGTCGGTCTTTCCAGCACAAAAATATAACGTTCCCGTACGGGTGCTTAATACCATGGACCCTCAGGCAGCGGGGACATTGATCAGTAAGGATGGCGCTCAAAAAGGAATCATCCGAGCGATTGCCGCTAAAGACGGTATTACGGCTATCCATATCCACTCTTCCCGTATGTTGTTGGCCTATGGCTTTCTACGTAAAGTTTTTGAAATATTTGAACGATATAAAACGCCGATTGATATGATTACCACCTCGGAGGTAGCGATTTCTTTGTCCATCGATGACACGACCCATCTGGCTGACATCATCAAGGAAGTAGAAGATTTTGGAACTGTTTCCGCGGATGAAAATCAAACAATTGTATGCGTGGTGGGAGATTTTGGACAAAATACACATGGCTATGCCGCGCGCGTATTAGATGCCGTCAAGCACTTGCCTATACGTATGATTTCATATGGAGGTTCGGATTACAACGTTTCTATTTTATTGGATTCGGAGTATAAAACAGAAGCACTACGTTCATTGCACAATCGATTATTTTAAGAGCTATGTTCAATAATGACCTCAAGGCGTTTTTTGCAGATAAGGAAACACCTTTTTATTACTACGATATGAAACTCTTGGAGCAGACGTTGGATGCATGTGCTTCTGCTGCGGATAAGAGAGGGTTTCATGTACATTATGCATTAAAGGCTAACTTTAACGATCGAATCCTCCAATTGATCCAAGCAAAAGGATTTGGAGCCGACTGTGTGAGTGGCAATGAAGTCAAAAAATCCATAGACATGGGATTTGATCCGGGTAAGATAACCTTTGCGGGTGTTGGTAAATCGGACAAGGAAATCCGATATGCCTTATCTCATGGAATATTTGCCTTCAATGTAGAGTCCATACAAGAGATGGAGGTCATCAATGACCTTGCTCGAGAGGCTGGACAGATTGCCAATGTGTCACTTCGTATCAATCCGAATGTGGACGCGCAGACCCACCATTACATTACAACAGGTCTTGATGAAAATAAATTTGGAATTCCAAATTCAGAGTTGGAAAAATCGGCAGCTGTGTTGCGGAATGCTACCAATCTGAAATTGGTAGGGTTACATTTTCATATAGGCTCCCAAATCACGGATTTGAATGTTTTCAAAAGCTTATGTGTAAAAGTGAATGAATGGAAAAATTGGTTTGAAGAAAGAGGAACCACCATTAGCGTGTTGAATGTTGGCGGCGGACTTGGTGTGGATTACAAAAATCCGGATGGCAATGCCATAGCGGATTTTGAGGCCTACTTCGATATTTTCGATAAGTTCTTGGAGCGTAATGCCAACCAAGAAGTCCATTTCGAATTGGGGCGCGCCTTGGTTGCACAATGCGGTAGTTTAGTAAGTAGGGTGCTATACACCAAGAATGGTGTGAAAAAGCATTTTCTTATTTTAGACGCAGGTATGACCGAGTTGATGAGGCCAGCACTTTATCAAGCGTATCATAAAATAGAGAAAGTAGGGAGCGGTGAGCAAGCCACGATCAACTACGATGTAGTAGGACCTATTTGCGAGAGTTCAGATTGTTTTGGAAAAGAAGTTCCGTTGCCCATCAGCCAACGCGGAGATTTGATTGCAATCCGCACGGCAGGTGCTTATGGAGAGGTGATGGCATCCAATTACAATCTACGAGAAGAAATCCGATATATATATTCAGATCAACTATAATTTAAAAAGAGATCGGCTAAAAAATTGATATACGTCACCTTGAGCTTGGTTCATGGTGACGTATGTCGTTAAGCATGTTATATATGAAGATGCTGGACTGGCTTTGCTTCTCGCTTTGTGGTCAGCATGACGACCTATTTTTTTAGAACACCTCCATTTGTTATTATCGCTGTTTTTTCTCCATCATCCCGAAAATAGCCACAAGCTTGTCCGCATGATAGAGATTGAAAGTCTGTTCGGCTATATCATAGGTCAAACCATTGAGCGATAGCAAGTCTAAGAACTCCCGTTCGATATTATCATTCAAACACGCTTTTTGCGTACTTCCGATTCCCAAAAAAGAAATGAAGTCCTTATCGAATTTGACCGTTCCGAAATAGCTATTACAACTTGAATTACCCGTTACGGCATTATTTTCTAAATCGAAATCCATAAATGCTCCACTGTGGTCCTGTCGTTCTCCGTTCAGCGAAAGAAGTTTCCAACTATGCTTTGCCAAGAAAGCCATGACGCTATTTGACGTAACCTGTTTCTTACTGAGGACCTTTTTTACTTCATAGGTATAGGACGAGGCGTCGGATGGAGCGTTTTTTACGGGTGTACGCTTTACAAGTACCTCATATCTGTAGCCTTCTTTATAGTCAAAATTCTTGAAGGACGAATAAAAATTTTCCCAATCCTTGCTGCCGTCGTATTTCACTAAAAAACATTTCATTTTGCCCACACCCGTACAGTCTACTCGATTTTCTTTTATTGTCAATTTAAAAGTGCTGCTTTCTTCTGCGTTGGTGTTTTTTTGCTTCTTACTCAAGATTCTTAGCAGTTCATATTTGATACTTGGTGCATCAGCTGGCACATTTTTCAATTTCGTCTTTTTAACCAACAACTTGTAGCGATAACCTTCTTCGTATTTAAAGCCCTCTATTTGGGCATAAAAATTTTCCCAATCTTTACTGTTGTAGTATTTGACCAGATAGCATTTCATCAGTGCCACACCTGTACAATCACCCTTATTCTCTTTCACTTCGAGCTTGAACCTATCGCTTTGAGCAAACAAGTTAGAAGCCCATGTGACCAATATCAAGCACGTGAGTATAGCTGTCCATTTTTTTTTCATGCTGTTTCTTTTATAGTTGTATGTATTCAAATGTCGACTATGCTTTCATGATTGTTAGTCAATACAATCTAATCACGAAGGTCCAGTAACATATGCAAATCTACTTATTGACAAATGAACGTTAAAATGGTTTATAAAAAAAATAGAAACCAAAATTCTTTCTATTTCTCCCCGTTAGGTAAAAGGGCTAGCTGTCAGATAGATGACTGCAGATTTACGAATAGCTGTTATAATAAAAGAAAAAAAGTAACAGCAGGGGGGTAACAAATCATGTGTTGGGCTGATAACCTTATGAAGACAGTAATTAACTAATGGTATTCATTTAAAAACACAGTGATATGAAAAGAACATCTACAACTTTTAAGAATTTTCTGGTTAGAAAGTTATTTTACGTGTATTGCTGCTCACTTGCACTTTTATTTCATCAGCCTACTAGTGGACAGCAGATACCCACACAGTTGAAGTCAAGCAAGATCTTGAAAAATGGCTTTCAGATCGATCCATATGTTGGATTTGACTTCCCTACCTACGATCATGATTTACCTTATATTGAGCACGGGTCAGGTCCATCGTTCGGCCTTTCGCTCAATTATTATTGGAATTGGTTCGGCATCGGAGGGGAAGTGGATTACATCATCAATCGAACTCGAAATACATATCCCATGGATTCAATTTTCGATCCTTCGTCTGCTGGGTATATGACCGATTTTTCATTGCAAAAGAAGAATGTATCTCGTCTTTTTTATGGTATAGGTCCTATTTTCCGTTATGCAAGTCTCAATGATAAATTGGCCGTAGAATTTACGGGCCGAGGTGGGATGTCGATTATAAAAGGAGGAGAGTTGACTTTAGAAGGAACAAATTCGCTCCTCCAACCCGAATTGCTCAATTATTTTAGTGGGTACGATTTGAAGAATATCTGGTCTGCCAAAGCCGATATCAAGATGAAGTATTTTTTTAACGATTATATCGGTGTCAACTTTGGAGCGTATTATATGCAGCATTTCAACGCTCATGCCATACATGATGGACTTCCTTACAATGCGTACTATAAGCCATTCGAACAAGGAGATAATGGTCGCTATCAGTTTGCCCAAAAGGGAGCAATGGTCCGTGAAAATTGCTGTAACCATGGCATCAGGTCGATTGGCGTGTATGCCGGCGTGGCACTTAGGTTAGGCAAGCGAATTAAGCCACAACAAGAGGAAAAAGTTGAGGAATGTAAAACTTGCGATATTTTTAATTTAGCGATTACAGCCAAAGATCAATACACAGGTGAACTACTCCCTGAGACGGATGTCTTGCTTACGGATATCACGGGAGCAGTGGTTCGTACTGGAAAAACAAATAGCTTTGGAGTACTTGTATTCAGCGATATTGCTCCAGGTAATTATAAGGTCAGTGGCAAATTGTTTGGGACGGATTTGAATACAAATACCACAGCGGTAGATGAGTACAAGCCCAATCAGACTCTTCAGAAAGAGATTCTCTATACCGATCGTAACTTCATCATCAAGGGCAATGCTGTAGTCTGTAATACCCAAATCCCCTTGTCCGATGTACAAGTCCTGTTACGAGAGGTAAGCCGTGCTGCCGAAAAAACAACGGTAAGCGATGCTCAGGGCAATTTTATATTCCATCTTAAAGAAAACTCAGCGATGCAGCTATATGGTAAAAAGCAAAGCTATTTCTCCCAGATAATAGATATCGATGCTTCCAATTACGATAGGGACAATACACTTTTCGTTAAACTGGAGGTTTGTATGGAAGCTACAGATTGTGACAAAGCTATCCGTCTTCAGAATATCCATTATGACCTCGATAAATATTTTATTCGGGAAGATGCCAAGACAGAACTCAATCGTCTCGTCCAATTTATGTCAGACAATCCTTTGGTTAAAGTAGAATTGTCTTCACATACAGATTCACGCGCGACACACGACTACAATCAGCGCTTGTCTCAAAATAGGGCAAACGCGGCTAAGGACTATATTGTTTCCAAAGGTATACCTGCCGAACGCATAGTAGCTATTGGGTATGGAGAGACTAAACTGTTAAATAGATGCGCCGATGGCGTGAATTGCAGCGAAGAAGATCATCAATTGAATAGGAGAACGGAGATGAAGGTTATCTGCCCAGATAAGCAATAAGGGACAATCCGTGGTAAAACATTAAATACGTAAAGACATGAAAACATATTATAACAATATAAAAAAGCAGGTATATGCAATAGCTATAGCTGCCGCAATGATAGTAACGATTGGGACTTTAAATTCCTGCAAGAGTGACGAATGTGAGTTTGTCGAACTCAAGGGGTGTCAGACCGGGGTAGACGTAGCTTTCTTAGTCGATTATACCGGTAGTATGGGAGGTGCTATTGAATCAATTAAGGCACAAGTATCGACGATTGTCCAGACAATTGCTACACAATCCAACGGGAATTATAGGTTGTCGCTATCCATCTTCGATGAAATGCCGACTAAACAAGCAACGACGTATGCAAATTCAGCTCCGTATTTGGCCTTGCCAGCCGCTCAGAAGATTATAAACACAAGTAATGCTCTCTTCTCGCAACATTTGACCATGTTGGAACCTTTTGCCCCTGTCAATGAAACGTCCTTTACCAATCAATTGAGTCAACTGTTGACCAATATGCCGATTGGAGGAGGAATGGGAACTCCTGAACCAGGGGATTTATTGCTCAAGGAGATTTTGTCCAATAATTTTGCTGGAGCATGGCGTGCCGGTAATGTCAAAAAGATTGTCATCCTGATTACAGATGCTCCTGCTGGTGGGGACGATGATTTGGCAAATGCTACGGATGATGCCGCGTTGGCCTCTTTAGCCAGCATCGCCAATGGGATGGGCGTACAGTGTGTGCTAATCAGCGCCATTGACAATTCGAATTACAAGCTTAGTCTGATTAATAATAACACCAATGGACTGACTTATGTGACGCCTGAATTCAAAGGTGTATCTGATGAAATTGTTAACGCCATTAAAGCGAGCTGCGGAGAGTAGTTGTCGAGTAAGACTTTTTTTTCTCTATGTAATCCCCGTTTGCAAAGTCTTACGGGGATTTTATACCTTACGGCTAATGGCCTTCGCGACCCACATGCCTGTACTGAAGCAAGCCTGGAGCAGATAACCACCTGTGGGTGCTTCCCAATCAATCATTTCGCCTACGCAGTATACATCCGGAAATTGGCGTAATGCCAAGTCCGTGTTGAGAGATGTAAATGCCACCCCGCCTGCCGTCGAAATTACCTCATCTATGGGGCGTAATGCGCATACCTGTATCGGATAATTTTTAATCGATTGCGCTAAAGACTCAGGACTGAGGAAAGTTTGCCTGTCTAATCTTTTCAACAGTGCGATGGCTGTAGTCGAAAGTTTTAGGCTGTTTTTTAACAACCAACTTATATTGCCTGTTGCCTGAAGTTGTTTGATAATCGCTTCCACAGCCATACTAGGTTTGAGGTCTATGAATAGATATAATGGGAAATCTTGTGTTCTCGTGAAACGATTAAGATAATAAAGAGGGCTCCCTTCAACCCCATATTTAGTAAATACCATTTCCCCCAACTTTTTTGTGTCTTTGAATGAAAGCTGAATGTTTTTTAAGACCTGCCCCTCTAAGTCACTGAAATCATCTACGGTATTGTAGCCCGAGTTGGATGCTTGAAGAGGGGTGATGTGAATTTTTTTATCGATCAACATAGGTACCCAACTCGCGTCAGACCCTGTTTTTGCCCATGAGCCTCCACCCAAGGCCAATATAAGTTTGTGATAGCTTTTGTTTACAACCGTATTGTCATGGTTAAGGGTTACCGTCTGTGTATCAAAGTCTAAAAGTGTGTGCTCGTAATGTATATGAACGCCCAACTTGGCTAAATGTGTTAACCAAGCTTGCAGCACCTGTATGGGTTTGATGTTTTTAGCTGGAAATATTTTTCCTGAACTGCCGATGTACGTGGGGATTCCGATTGACAAAAGCCATTGTACAGTATAATCGTTGTCGAATGCCCGTACGATATTGCGGATTTCGTGAGTATCATATTTTTCAACAAATGTATCGATTGCCTCACTATGTGTCAAATTGAAGCCACCATGGCCCGCCACCAGAAATTTTCTAGCAGCTGCTTTGTTCTTTTCGTATAGGTGTACTTGATGACCATCAGTTGCCAGCTGCTGTGCGGCCATTAAACCTGCTGGGCCTGCTCCAATGATGATGATAGGACCTTTTTTCATGCTGCGTAAAAATAAGCATTTAAAAAGGGGATAACATAGTTGTATAGATAAATATCCATATTTATCTATACATTCCTACGTTCTTTCTGTCCGTGTAGCGGCTATGTCGTGAAACTTCCGGCGTACATGCTGTCCATTTTTCTATCGCTATGATCCACCGATACAAAGCCAATGTGTACATGGTAAGTTACTCCTTTTTCGAAATCTTTTCCAGTGATGCTTTGGGCCTTGTCGGCAAGATAGTTTCCGATTACTTGACCCGATGGCCAGTGCTTTCCAAGGTCTGGGATTAGGGCAATCACGGATCTGAAGTTGGTACTCTTTGATTTATTGACCCGATCCTTGTCATACTCCCACTGACAATGCAGGATTCCGTTTTCATATCGAAATGTGACATCTGTTATTAGCGATTCCATTCCCTTACAAATGCGAAGTGAATCGTGATCGATATGCAATCCATCATCGTCCATGCTTACCGCATGTAAGAGCGTATAGGACATCGCGGAGTTGAAGGCCGTTCGGTTTTCCTCGTAATTGTGAAATCCTAACCTAAGAAATGGCTTCAGTAGACTTAAAAAGCGTTGTGTAAAACCAAACCGACCACGGTTTTCGACCTCCCCAGTGGATAATTCCCTGTTTTTCTTTACTCGGGGCAATGTCCGGACACACTCAATGTCTTTCCATTTATAAAATACATGCGGTCCAACTTTCCCAGAAACTGAACCATTGGCACCTTTCTTAGTTATTCCCATATTTATGTTAAGGTTTATACTTATTCCTACTAAGATAGGGAAAAGTGAGGGATAAATTATAACTAACTTCTTTTTTAACAAGTATTTAACACGAAGTATATTAGGATATTATACGGTTGTAATTCGTATTATTCCGAGTAATGTCCGAATGAAGTCCGTATAATGTCCGAATAAAACCCGATTAAATCCATAAATTAATCCCCAGTAATACCCTAGTTGTTCTCTCGGATGGGTAAGCTTGAGAAGGCATATGCTCTCTCTTTACAATCGTTTTATGATAGTTATTTGCTCTTAAATGAGTGTCCTTTTGTGAAGATGTACCCCGTATCTGTCGCGAGCGGCTTTTGTCGTTTATAATGCTAATGTCATAATTTGCGTGCCTTGCGTTTCTTTATTTATAATGATTCTAAATAATACATATATTCGTTCACTATTACGGATAGGAATAAGACGATTTATCGCTGTATCATTATGTACTATAGGTAAACAGGGTACACGGAAATAGTCTAAGTAGAGCAACAATTAGGAATAGACACTTAACAATATACGTATGGACAATGTATGGCTGGGTAGATGGAATGACCGTTACAGTGAAGCGGGGTATGCTTATGGAGCTGAACCTAATAAATTTTTTAAAGAGACGATTGGCCAAATAGAAAGTGGTGTAAAAATTCTGTTCCCTGCTGATGGTGAAGGACGGAATTCGGTATATGCGGCCGCATTGGGATGGGATGTCTATTCGTTTGATATCAGTGAAGTTGGGAAAGCAAAAGCCGAAAAACTCGCAGCAGAACGAAATGTGAGCTTGAGCTATCAGATTGGTGAGTTGCCGAAATTGTCTTACCAGCAAGGAGAGTTTGATGTGTTGGCATTGATATATGCCCATTTTCCATCAGAGATCAAGGTTGCGTATCACAAAAGATTGATCGATTTATTGAAATCTGGTGGACACATAATCTTTGAAGCTTTTAGCAAAAATCACCTTACTTATCGAAAGCGAAATCCTGGGGTGGGTGGCCCGACTGATATAGACAGTTTATTTTCGATTGAAGAATTGATGTCCGATTTCCAGGGATTCACGTTTTTGAATATGGAAGAGGTCGAAGTGCAGCTGAGCGAAGGTCGTTACCACATTGGGACGGGAAGTGTCATACGATTTGTTGCACGTAAGTTATGAAAGAGGATGCTAACAGTAACCGCCGAGCTATCGAAGTCTTGAACGCTCCAAAAGTTAAAATCCTCGACAAAAGCGAATACCTCCTATGTGTACGATTTCCTAACGGGCTATTTGTCTGCTACAGTATAGCCGGACAAAGCCACGGGATTTTCAATTAAATTAGATAGCCAAATGGATAAGCAAAAAAATGTCATCTTAAACGAACGGCTGACCAAGGTCATGTGGCAGTTGTCGTGGCCTGCGGTGGTAGCGATGGTATTATACGGACTGAATAACTTCCTTGATGGGATTTTCGTCGGACATCTCATAAACAATACCGCATTGGCCGCCGTTGGGATTACCTATCCCTTGGCCCAATTTGCGCAGGGCTTCGGGACACTAATTGGTACAGGGGTTGGTTCGGCCATCAGCATTTGGATTGGTGCTAATGATAAGGAGAAATTAGAAAGGGCTTTTGGAACGGTCAATTACTTAACGTTCCTGTTTTCGATTCTCATCACCGTTCCATGCTATATTTTTGCAGAACAATTGGTGTTCATGATGGGCGGGAGGGGTGAAATTCTGGTATTAGGGGTGGAATATTTTCGAGCGACTATCATAGGGAGCTTTTTCTGGATACATGGATTGGCGCTTAATATGATTATAAGGGCTGAAGGACGAATGAAAACTGCCGCCTGGATGATTGCCGTCGGGCTGGTAGTAGATGTCGCGCTCAAACCGATTTTCATTGCCACATTTGGATGGGGAGTAGCAGGTGCTGCTTGGGCCACTAATATTTCCATGATCATCTACACGATTCTAGGGGTATGGTATTATGCTGGAGGAAAGTCATCCTTTAAAACAACGTTTTGGTCACTCAAAAAGGATGTAGCAATTATCAAAGAAACGCTTGCATTGGGGATGCCTGGTTTTATCATGATGGTGATGATTGTCGTTCAGAATATTGTTGTTTTCAATGCATTGGCCCGATATGGAAATGAAATGGATATTACCTTTTTTACTGCAGTCAATCGTTTTTATATTCTGCTGAATACCCCTTTGTGGGGGTTGATGCGGGCTTTGCAACCCGTGACAGGAATGAATTACGGAGCCCAACAATATGGTCGAAGTATAGGAGCATATCGATTGTTTTCATTTACAGGGTTGGTTATCCTATTACCTTTTTGGTGTTTTGTCATGTTCTATCCTGCTGAAGTGATGTCCGTCATGATTCCAGGTACGATTTTTTCTGGCGACCAGTTAATGGATTTCCGGGTATATATGAGTGTGCTATTGGTATTACCATTTGTGTTCATGGCTATGGTTTGGTTTCCGGCGATAGAAGATGCAAAGCCTGCCACGATTATTAGTATTTTGAGACAGGTAATTTTTTATATACCCATACTTCTCATTGTTCCTCGATTTTATGGTATTAGTAGTATTTATCTGGCAAGTGCCGTTATCGATTGGTTTGTTTTTGGTGTCGTTATTTATGTGGTTTGGAAGAGCGCAAAAAAACTAAGTTTACGACCTAAAGAGACTCGAGTAGTCCAGTTAAATCCTCGAGACCAATAAATGTGGAAACAGTGGGAGACAGCCTTAGTGGAATAAAAGTACTAATCACGATTCTTTATACTCTTCTTCCAATGACATCAGGGTTCGACTTCTACAGAAGGTCGAACGCTAGCGAAGTTCAGCTTCTACCGATATATAGCGGACAGCAACCTTGCCCTAGCCAATAATCTGCCCTACCTCACCGGACATCATACCATCTATACGATGCGGTGTCGGTATTGAGCCCTTTCCCGATATATCGATTACGGCTATAGATGCTGATTTGGCCATAGGTGCTTCCACCCTTTAGTACGCGCGTGTATGCGCCAACCTCTAGCCCTTTATTCTACTGTTATTTCTTGGAGTTAGGTACTTGCTGTCCCATTTGCGAACGGAGAGTTTGCTTTTTTGATGCAACGCTTTCTTTTGTTTTTGGGTGACTTCTCTTTTTTACCTCGTATTGTCTATGTGAAAAAAATGACCACTGCACTTGATGTTATTTTAATATAATATTAATGAAATGGTAATGGCATTTATGAAGGTTTGTGCAAGGGTATTGCATAGTTTTGCAGCATCAAAATAAAACCCTACACCTGTGTTAACTTGTATTATATGTTTATCGTGTTTTTGAATTGTAATCCGAGTTATTAGTTTGTTTTATATTTTAGTTAGTCAAAAAATTAACCATCATGATGTTATGAAAAAATGTAATCTATTGACATTTTCGTTTTTGTTATTACTGCTCTTTTATGGTTGCAAAGATGATGCTGCAATCAAGGCTACGGAGCATGATTCCACTAAGCCTATCACCCTTACCTCTTTCTTTCCAGTAGAAGGGGGTGCCAAAGATAAAATTTTGTTGAATGGCGATAATTTTGGGGCAGACCCTAAGAAAATTAAAGTATATTTTAACAATGCCCAAGCGGCGGTAGTGTCTTCCAGTGGAGAGCGTATTTATGCCATTGTACCTCGCTTACCAGGAGACGACCCTAAGATTTCCGTAGTAATCGGCAAAGATTCCGTCGTCTATGATAATTCATTTGTATATCACATACAGGCGCAAGTCAGTACGGTGACGGGTACGGGCGATAAAAACTTTCTCGCGGGGACACTAGATCAGGCCCATGTGTACGGTAAGTACTTGGACATGGATGCGCAAGGGAATCTGTTTATGACTTGGCGTGATGGGGGATCATTTGGTGTAGCACGGATCAATGAAAAGGAAAATATAGTAACTCCTTTATATCAGGCTCCATCTGCTCCGAATCCGTATGCCAACGGGGTGACGGTAGATCGCGAGACGGGAATTATGACCGTATCGCATGAATCGGTAGCGGAGGTATTTTTCTCCTTCGATCCTCGTGAGGCTTGGACACTTCGTCAGCGTAATGCCCAATTCTCTGCGGCAGATTACGGTAAAATTGTCCAAGCGGATCGCTATGCCAATTTCGTGACATTCTGCCCCTATGATGGCTACCTCTATACCCGCTTTCGTGATGGACATATTGCCAAAATACATCCCGTGACTTATGCGGCCACAATCGTGCATAAGGGACCCTATGGTTCTCAATATGGACAAGCTATCAATCCTGCCAAGCCATGGGAACTGTATATAACACTGCATACCAATGCAAGTCCCAATACCTTTGCTCAAGGTATTTCAGTTTTAGATCTCCGGGATCCGGATGGTACAGGCGGATTCAAGCGGGTCAACGCTCCCGGGGGTTCGGGGTTCCGTGATGGCCCAGTCAAGGATGCTATATTCAACGTGCCAAAGGACATCAAATTTGATAAAGCCGGGAATATGTTTATTGCCGATTATGGAAACCATTGTATCCGTATGCTTTCAGCAGATGGTATAGTATCTACCGTAGCAGGTCAACCTACCAAAGCCGGGTACAAAGATGGAGGACCTGTCGAGTCCCAGTTTAATCAACCCTGGGGTGTAGCGGTCAATGATCAAGGCGATATTTATATAGCCGATTGGAACAATGCACGTATCCGTAAACTAGTTATTGAGTAATTAACCTTTTATCTATATCATGAAGATCATTCATTTTTTGTGCATACTGCCCTTGTGCTTATGGCTCTCGGTTTCGTTTGCACAGCAAACACAAGAAGAATTAACCGTTGCTGGTTCCGTCGTAAACGATAAGGGCGAGCCGATAGCCAATGTCTCCATTTATATTAAGGACAAACCTACTGGTGCGACATCAACAGGCGATAAAGGAGAGTTTAGTATCAAAGCCGTGTATGGTGATAGGTTGATATTTACCTATGTGGGATACGAGTCTGTCGAACATCTCGCAGTGCAGCCTACCACAGATTTGAGAATCGAACTCGTGGATAAGACTTCGGAACTTGACGAGGTTGTCGTTGTCGGTCTGGGTGCTCAACAACGGAAAATCAGTTCCGTGGGAGCCATCACCACCGTTGATGTCAAGCAATTGCAGAGTCCAGCGCCATCGATCGCCAATTTACTTGGAGGGCGTGCCGCGGGGGTAATCTCGATGCAAAGCTCAGGTGAGCCGGGTGCAAATATAGCCGACTTCTGGATTCGAGGCATAGGTACATTCGGGGCCAATGCGAAAGCACTTGTGCTCATTGATGGTCTAGAAGGCGATTTAAATACTATTGACCCCGCGGATGTCGAGAGCTTCTCTATTCTGAAGGATGCTTCTGCTACAGCTGTATATGGTGTTAGAGGAGCAAATGGGGTTGTATTAGTGACAACGAAAAGAGGTACGGTAGATCGCATTCAGATTACTGGTCGCGTCAATTCAACACTTTCTAGACTTAATCGATTGCCGGAGTATCTGCGGGCATATGACTATGCGCTGTTGGCCAATGAAGCTACAGCAGTACGTGGGGCCGAACCTCTGTTTAACGAAACGGAACTCGGTATCATAAAACATAATTTGGATCCAGATATGTATCCGGATATTAGCTGGCAGGATGAAATCCTTGGAAAAAACTTTTGGCGCCAGAGTTATTATGCTTCTGGGCGTGGTGGATCCGAAGTCGCACGTTACTTTTTAAGCTTGGGAGCTAATACAGAAACCGCTGCTTACAAAGTAGATAAAAATAGTATCTATGCTTCAAATGTGGGGTATAATACCTATAATTATCGTGTCAACTTGGATATAAACTTGACTAAAACCACTAAAGTCTTTTTAGGTTCAGACGGCTTTTTATCTCAATTAAGTCAGCCGGGAGTTGCTGATACAGACTACATTTGGAAGACACAATCTACGCTTACACCTGTTTCCATTCCTATTCAGTATTCTAATGGACTGCTACCTGGAGTGGGAAGTGGAGAGCGCTCATCTCCTTATGTGATGATCAACCGTACAGGTAAATCAACGGACGATTTGTATAAAGGGAAAGTTACCCTAGCTATCGATCAGGACTTAAAAAGTTTGTTGGAAGGCCTGAAGATTCGTGCACAGGGTGCTTACGATATTCACAATTATTTCAATGAGAAAAGAACCATACAGCCAGCGTTGTTTGAAGCGACTGGACGTAATTTGGATGGTTCTCTCATCATGACCCAAAAGGTACAAGAAAGACCTGCTTCCTATACCAAAGAGCTAAGACAATATCGCAAGTATCATTTTGAATCCACGCTTAATTACGACAGGAAGTTTGGTGAGGATCACCGCGCTTCGGCATTGGTATACTATTATTTAAGTGATTCAAAGGATACCAAAGACGCGAAGAATAACTTGACTGCGATACCTGTTCGTTATCAAGGGGTCTCCAGTAGGTTTACTTATGGTTACAAAGATACCTATCTATTGGATGCCAACTTTGGATACACCGGTTCTGAAAACTTTGAACCAGGTCGTCAGTATGGTTTCTTTCCTTCAATTGCGGTAGGTTGGGTGCCGACAGGGTATAAATTTGTACAGGAAAAAGCGCCTTGGCTCGACTACTTTAAAATAAGAGCATCGTATGGTACCGTAGGTAATGATCGAATCACCGACGATATCCGATTCCCATATCTGACCAAAGCTGATATTTATAATAATACTGCAAATAATAATGTATGGGGTATTGGAGGCATTGAAACGATTACCGAAACGCGAATCGGAGCCGATAATTTGGCATGGGAGAGGGCCATCAAGTCCAATATAGGTATTGAAGGGAAGCTCCTTAATGGCAAAATTGATTTCGTAGTTGACTTTTTCCAAGATCAACGTAATGGTATCTTCCAACAACGGGTGCAGGTGCCTGATTATGTGGGGGTAATCTCTAATCCATACGCCAATGTGGGCCGTATGAAGAGTTCGGGTGCAGATGGTAGTATTACATATACCTCCAAGATCAATAACGATATGACGCTGACCTTGCGTGGTAATTTTACCTATTCTAAAAATGTGGTGCAGAATTGGGAGCAAGCTTATTTGGAATATTCTTATTTGGAATTCAATGGTTATCCACATAATTCTATCCGTGGCTACCAATCCCTGGGTTTATTCAAAGATGAGGATGATATCAAGTATAGTCCTACACAGAGCTTTGGGCCTGTATTGCCCGGGGATATCAAGTATAAAGATGTCAATGGAGATGGTGTAATCAATACGTTGGATAAAGTGCCTCTGACGCACAGTAATTATCCCCTAACGATGTATGGTATAGGAGGGGAGTTTCGCTATAAAAACTTGTCGTTGGGAGTTCTTTTCAAAGGGACAGGTAAAACTTCTTTCTTCTACGTAGGGCAACCGATGAATTATAAGGGCGTTACCGAAAATACAGGCATGGGGTATATGCCTTTCTTTGGTGGAACAGATGGTAACTTGATTTCCTTGGCCAAAGATCCTGCTAACCGTTGGATACCACGAGAATACGCATTGGAACATGGCATAGACCTTTCTTTGGCTGAAAATCCAAATGCGCGTTTTCCTCGCTTGCAATATGGCAATAACAGCAATAATAGTCAGCTGTCAACCTTCTGGCAGGGTGATGCTCGCTACATACGCTTACAGGAGGTCACGCTGAATTATCATGTAAGTCCTAATTTCCTAAAAAGAGTAGGGGTGACTTCAATGGACCTTCAGTTCGTAGGGAATAATCTCTATATCTGGGATAATGTTAAAATATTTGATCCGGAGCAGGCTGCTTGGGGCGGGCGTAAGTACCCGATACCAACCACCTATTCCTTACAGGCATATATCAATTTTTAGTAGCACAGACATAAATTAAAGACATGAAAACGTCAATAATCATAAAAAAAATAACAAAAGCGGCTTTAGCCGTACAGCTGTTGTTTATGGCAACTTCCTGTGATGATTATCTCAATATCGACACTTACTTTGACGATGAGTTTAATATCGATTCAGCCTATGCCAATACCCGCTATATGGAGGCCTATATGTGGGGTGCAGCAGCGTTGTTTCCAGATGAATCCAGTACAGTACGGAGTAATTATACTCCCGGCCCTATGGCGACAGATGAAGGTATTAATGGTCTTACCGGCACCGGAACAGCTAATATCTATTATGGGATGGATTTCGTAACTGGAAATATAACACCAGATTATTATGGATCGGGCGGCACTCTGAATCAATGGGGCAAGAATTACAAAATAATCCGTAAGTGTAATAATATTCTGAAGAATATAGACGTACCTAGGGATATGACCTATTCGGATCGGAATCGTATTGAGGGGTACACCCGCTTCATACGCGCTTATGCGTATTACAATCTAATCCTCGATTTTGGCCCACCGATTTTATTAGGCGATGAGGTCATTAATACCAATGAGACGATTGAATATTATGATCGTCCAAGAGCTACTTATGATGAAGCGATGAACTACATCTGTGATGAATTTGAGAAGGCTGCAGTACAGCTTCCTGTCGATGTGGGTTTGTTGGATTTTGGAAAGCCCACCAAGGGGGCTGCATTGGCCTTGATTGCGCGCCTACGTCTGATACATGCCAGTCCGTTGTTTAATGGCGGGGCCGCAGCTGCCGCCTATTATGGTAACTGGATTCGTAAATCCGATGGTGCACACTATGTATCGCAGCAATATGACGAAAGCCGTTGGGCTGTAGCAGCAGCGGCGGCCAAACGCGTAATGGATATGGGGAAATATAAACTTTACACTGTGCCTGCCGATGAAAGGACGCCTGTATTGCCAGCTGGAGTAACTACCGACCCGAACTTTTATGGAGCTTATCCTAATGGGGCTTTGGGTATTGACGCGCTTAAGTCGTATTCAGATGTATTTACTGGAGAGTCGGTAGCGGCCATTAATCCGGAATATATCTGGGGTAGAAATACAGATTACCTAAAAACAAATATTAGCCAAGGGTCCATGCCGCCTACTTTAGGTGGTTGGGGGCGATTCTCCGTGACGCAAAAAGTGGTGGACGCCTATTTGATGGAGGATGGCCGCACAAAAGAAGAGGCTCGTGGGCAGACCTATTTTGAAGTAATCGCTGACCTTCCGACTGGCGGAACTTTTGATGATCTCTTTACCACCCAAGCAAAGAATTTCTCCGGTTATCCGCTTAATGCTGGCATATTTAAAATGTATGCCAATCGCGAAATGCGGTTTTACGCATCAATTGGGTTTAATGGTGCTGTATGGCAGGCTCTATCGAGTACGACATTGAACAACCATACGGCTAAATATTTTTATCAGGAGCCTGATGGTCGTGGGGGTGTATCGGCATCATCACCCAACTACCCACTGACAGGGTATGTGATAAAGAAATGGAACAATTCCTACGATGCATTTACTGGTACAGGTGCTCGACACCTGCCTAAGGCTTATCCTATAATCCGCTATGCGGAGATGTTACTTTCTTATGCAGAGGCTTTAAATAATCTAACAGGTAGTCATACGGTAAAGCTAGGGGAGCAAACATACACACTTGGTCGTGATGAGAATGAGATTAAATCCTCCTTTAACCTGGTACGTTACCGTGCGGGGCTACCTGGTCTTTCGTCGATGCAGCTAGCAAGTAAAGCTGAAGTGCAAAAGCAGGTAGAACGCGAGCGTATGGTGGAATTCTTATGGGAAAATAGACGTTTTTATGATGTACGTCGTTGGGGTATTTATGAAGAGACTGAGCGCGAACCTATCCGCGGGATGAATCCAGACGGAGCAGACAGGGAATCTTTTTACAGACGTGTCAGTCCTGGTACTTCTTCTTTCTTAACACGTCAGGTGGACAAGAAGTTGATTTGGGTGCCTATACCACGCGCGGAGATGAGAAGGTTGCCTTCTTTGGATCAGAATCCAGGCTATAATTAGGAGTACGCATTTTAGAATTAAATATAAAATGAGATATCCAGATAGTACAGACTGCACTAGCACGAACGGTTACAGTCTGGATATTCCATTTGACAGATGAAAATCAAATTAAATATAAATGAAACGAAGATATATTGCAGCACTTGCACTTTCGACTCTTTTAGCTTCCTGCAAAGACAATGACATATTCGAAAAAGAAATGTACAAAAATGAGGTAGCGTTGATCAGTAGTGATTATCATAATACCTTTAAAGAAGTCGTCCAATTGACCGGTGAGGAAGTTCTCGGTTATGTCGCAGCTTCTTCAGGAGGGACCCATGCACCTAGCACAGATTTGGTAATCGGGCTGGAGGAAGATTTAGCGCCCTTAGCAAAATACAACTTTGCTGTATATGATAATGCGGAGGATTTATATGCGAAGATGCTACCAGCAGAAAAGTACCAGATTATGGATGATAAAATTGTGATCAAAGCGGGCGAACTGACGGGACGTACCATGATCAAATTGCGCCCTGATGGGTTATCACCAGACTCTACCTATTTTATCGGAATAAAGGCGACCAATGCATCCGGTGTGGAAATCAATCCAAAGAAAAATACGATGTTGTATCAGGTTATTATCCAAAATGAGTATGCATCACAGGCTACAAATTCGATGTATTCCATGGTTGGATTTGCAAATGGATTGTCCACAGCAGCAAACAAGCAGTTGTTTCCACTTACAAGTAATAGCGTGCGGATGATAGCAGGAAACGAGACGTTTGTTTCCAAAGTCCCAAACATAGCTAAAAACTGTATCACACTTGAGATGGATGAATTTAATAATGTGACCATCAAACCGTATAAGGATATACAGGTCGTGCAATTGGATAATGACCCTATGTATCCAAATAAATTTAAGGTTGAAGAGGCTTTCGGTATGCGCACGAATGTCTTCCTGTTGTCGTATCAGTATACGATTGGTAACGAGACTAAGATTATGAAGGAACGCGTGGAGATGCAGGTTAAATAATATATGGAATCCATGAAAACTACTAATTATCACAAATTGAAGGTTGTACCTAAAATAATATTAGCCTTTTTCCTGAGCTTGGGAGTGTTGTTTTCGTCTTGTAAAGATGAAAATGAGATGAGCAACTTCTTTACCCTTAAAGATAACCCATCAAAAATGGAGGTCGCTGCAAGTGGTTCCTCTGAGACGTATACCGTACAGACGAGTGGTTCTTGGAAAGTTGAACCTTTGCGTAAGGAGCATTGGGTAAAGATTGATCCAATGGAAGGTAATGGAGAGGGGACTTTTACTATTACGGTAAGCAAAAATACGGATGAAGAAGCCCGAGCTTTGACGCTGTTTTTTACGGTAAATGGACATTTGCAAAATAAGGTATTGAAAGTGGAGCAGGCTGCAGCTACGGACGGTGAACAGGTGGAAGATCCGCATCTAAGAATAGATGGTATTGCTGACAGGTTGGACGTCTTGGAAGCTGGTCACACAGGTAAGTACATTTTGCGTGCTACTGGTAAATGGAAGTTAGATGTAGAGGAAACGTCTGATTGGTTGACTATCGCCCCAATGGAAGGCACTGGTGATACGCCTATAACACTGACAGTTGCCAAGAATATAGATGTCGAAAGAACGGCTAATTTATTATTCTTCCTGAATGAGGTGCAACAATCTAATTCCATTGCTATCTATCAAAAAGGTGTGAAGTTGCAAGTAGAGGGTGATGTTGTATTTAGAGAGGACTTTAGCTGGCTAACTTATGGGAATGAAATTTTTAACGTCACTACTGGTGAAACGAGGATAGGTTCCTGGAATGCGGCAGAATTAGCCAAGGGATGGACAAGCACTATAAATACGACTGAGGGAGGAGGTAGTTATGCCTCCATTTATGCACGACCAGGTTTTATTAAATTGGGTCGGACGAATTACGGAGGCGATCTCGTCTCGCCTAAACTATCTAACGTACAGCGTACCAAGAATCTAGTGGTTACCTTTAAAGCTGTCCGATATGCAATCAGTGACCATAATGTCCTCACCGTTGGCGTGAAAGGGCCCGGCACAGTTAATGTAAGTCAATTTGACGTCAATAACGTAGCTGCTGTTAATTCTAATCTGGAATCATGCAGGGCGGCATGGCAAGCGCCTGCCGCAACGTATTCCTTCGTCATTACGGGTGCTACAGCTGAGACCCAATTTTGGTTTTTGGGGGGTGCTTTTGACCAGCGTTCAGGTAACTGGCCGGCTACCGTTAACCGTATTTTTATCGACGATGTTGTCGTTACCGTAACAAAATAATAGGGTTAGCCCATGTATGCTATTTTTTAACTAGCGACATGGGCTCGCCCTCAAGCATTGGAATACCAGATGAAATAACTAGCTAAAGTTTCAGGGGGACTGTCGTTACCATTGTCACTGTCTTTCGTAGAATCTGATAAACGTGTTAGACTAGTATCGATATCTATTAAAAAACGAGGCACATATATTGTGGAGGCTTGGTATGATATATTGCCGTTTGTTTTTGCTTTTTATTGGATTACAGTTTTCGTTTGATGGCTTTTCGCAGGTGTTTAGTGTGGGAGCCAAACAGGACAAACGGACGATGTTTCAAGCAGCTCTTAATTTTCCTATTGTTTTTGATAACAATAAGAATTATGATTTTACGATAGGGGTGGATTATACCAGTAAAAATCATACTCAACCTTCTGGTTTGTCTCCACAGTTTGGATTTGTACGTTATATTGTCGATAGTAAATACAAAGATTTCTTAGTTTCGGCGAATGTACAGACAGGGTATTTGTTCGATTTTAATAGGGGTATGGGGAACCAATTTCGGGTCAGCCCACACCTGTACATAGAATATCGAGGTTTTTTAAATTGTAAGATGGGTTATGATTATGCGATGCCGTTGCAAAAGGGCTATCCCTTTGTTTCAATCGGAATTGGGGGGCTCATGATGTTTCGGCATTTTAGTATTATGTGAGGATAATGGGGGTATAATAATGTTTATCTCTATATTTTATTTCTCCTTATTGACACGGTTGTAGAGTTTTACTATTTCGTCAGCGACCAGCTTTGGTTCGTCATAAAAAACATGATGTTCAGCGTGTTCTGCTAGTACATATATTCTGTTTTTCTTTTCGTCAGCGAATTTCTTTAGACTAGTAAGGAATAAGGCCCTTTCATTTCCATCGAAAGGTGTTAATCCTGAGGCTATGACTGTCATTGGTGTCTGGATGGAGGCTGAGACGCTACGCATTACCTCGCTTGTATTCTCATAATTAAGGACTAAATGATAGAATCCTAAACTTTCCTTTTTGATTTGTTCCAAACTATCTATGAATAGATTTTTAGTGTATGTAGCTCTTTGTTCATCCATAAATGAGGGACTTACGACATCAATGAAGACTGCTCCTTTTACCTTATCTGGATCGTTCGAGATAAATTTCATGGCATAGTTTCCGCCTAGAGAATGTGCAACAAAGAAATACTCATCGTTAAAATTCAATAGATGTAATGCATCCTCTAAGTTTTTGACTTCATTAGTGATGTTTATTTGTGTCGTGTCTATTCCGCTTTCTCCAAATCCGGCTCTATCATAGGCGATTAGCGGCGCATTAATCTTTTGATTGATTAGCACCATAACCTCTTTCCAGACCGTACCGTCATTACCTGCTCCGGATTCGAAAACTATAGGCATCCCATTTCCGGGTATTATGGTGAAATTTAGTTTATGGTTACCGACATCGATAAGCTTTTCTTGTGTTTGGGAGTTGGCCTTGTTTGTTAAAAATAATAGTATAAAAATTATGAAGTTGTAGCGAAATTTCATTGTGCTCTTAAAATGATTGATTTTTCAAATATACTTAAAAGAAAAAGACAAAAAAGAAGTCACGATAGCAATTGCTATTCTCAAAAAAACGAAGGTATAAGCCCAATTTTGAAGACCCTCGTTTTTGACGTAATTATACTTTGTCGAACTCCGGATAGGGAAATCCCTTTCCTTTTTCACAGAGGGATTTAAGGCTTCTGAAAAATAACCCCCAATCATGCGTACAGGATGCAAATTCTGGCGTATAGGCTTCCCATCCATCATGATGAAAAAACAGAGTACATCCTTTTGGATGGGGTTCCAGTTCAAAAGTTAATGTGGTACCTACCCAATCTTCGTAGGCTTTGATGCAGTTCCATCTTACTATACTGTAGGGTTTTAGTTCGGTTACAGCCATTTCTTTGAAATATTCAGGGCCGAAGCCAAATCTTAAAATACTTCCTACTTCTGGTTTTGCAATCGTATCAGGTGTCCACCAGCCTGCCAGACCATCCTGTTGGGTAATAGCCTGATAAACTTTCTCCACAGGTGCAGCGATCGATAACCTATGGCATATACTTTTGGTATCGGACTGCTGATCTGTAGAGGCGACAGTTTCTATATTCTCTTTAGGTGTAGGATTGCCTTCGCCTGTTAGAATAAGCCCTTTTAAACTGTCGTGGATGTAATGTGTCCATGCACTATGGCAAACCTGGTAGCATTCATAGGAGGGAACCAGACCCCGATGTGTAAATTTTAATTGTGTTTTACCATCTTTTGCAGAGATTTTAAAGATAATGTCAGTATCAATCCATTCACTTCTGTCTTGGGTGAACTTAAAGTAATTGTCAAGTACATGCCAGACCACCGTTTCGCCAGGTACCATCTCGGTGATTTTAATACGGCAGCGATGGACATCCTGATAATGATATGAGAACTCACTGCCAAGTTTTGCGGTTTCCCCGTCAATATTTTCTGACCACCATCCGCTTACATTATTAACAGCATCAAATACTTGTTGTGGGATGGCATCTAACTCAATTGTTGTTGTAAAATCCTGTTGTTGCATAATTCATTTTTTATTAATCGGGTTATGTATTCTTTTTCAGTTCAAAGTTAGTGCCATATAAACACCTTGATAGCGTGTCATATAGACAATATGAGGGGTTGATTTGGACAATATGTTTTTCTAACTTTACTTGAGGAAATAAGAGTATAACTTGAATAAGCTGGTCTTTTACATAAAACGCATTTTATGAGACATCTCACAATATTAGTACCGGATATGCAGACAGGCCCCAATACATTATCGTGTATTATTGGCACCTATCACATTTTTACGGAAGCCAATAACTATTATGAGCGCCTTAATAAAAGGAAATTGTTTACGATAGAATTGGCGGGGGTATCTGTACAGGCGGATTTTGTAAATGGTTTATTAAAGGTCATGCCACAAACGAATATTGATGCTTTGTCCGAAACAGATCTGATTATAATTCCGGCTATAACAGCTGCTTTTAAAAAGCCTGAAGCAGGCAATGTAAGATTAGTAGACTGGATCACGAAACAGTATAAAAAAGGGGCAGAGGTTGCAAGCATGTGTACAGGAGCTTATTTACTGGCGGCAACTGGTCTCTTGGATAGGAGGAGTTGTTCTATTCATTGGAATGCAGCCGCTAATTTCAAAAACCTATTCCCAAAAGTGGATTTGAAAGCGGAAAAACTCATTACTGACGAACAGGGGATTTACACCAATGGCGGTGGTTATTCTTTTTTAAACCTATTGCTTTACCTGGTTGAAAAGTATTACGACAGACAAACGGCTATCTATTGCTCCAAAATCTTCCAGGTCGACCTGGACAGACAAACACAATCAGATTTTGTGATATTTAAGGGGCAAAAATCACATGGAGATGAAGTAGTGGTAATGGCGCAAGAGTACATTGAAAAAAACTTTTCGGGAAAAATATCAATGGATGAGCTTTCGAAGAAATTTTCTATCGGAAGAAGGAGTTTTGATCGGAGGTTTATAAAGGCTACAGGTAATACACCTGTGGAATATTGGCAGCGGGTAAGGGTCGAATCTGCGAAGAGGGAATTCGAGACCTCTCGCAAGACGGTCAATGAGGTCATGTATGAAGTCGGCTATACTGATGTAAAGGCTTTTAGGGAGGTGTTCCGTAAGGTGACCGGTGTGTCACCACTTGGATATAAGGGTAAATACAATACCTTCAAGTGAATTGCAGGTGACACACTGCAATTAATTGATGTTACAATCGGCTCTATTAGGATTGCCTATAGATGTAATTTTTTTTGATACTATCAGTGGTATTCTAAGATTAATACACACATGCGCGTATTGAAAGGTTCAATTGAAAAGTCGATCGATACTCATGATAATGTTCAAAAGGTCTTACACAGGAATTTAGAAGGGCTATCTGATGAGAATCATATATTATAGTCAGTGGTACCTACCCAAAAGGAGCTTTTTTTAACCGGGGGAGGTCTGTATTATGCAAATTGGTAGCTATTGGAACCTCGCTCTCCGCAGAAAAACCTTCATCGAAAGATGAAGGTTTTTCTGCGGAGAGCGAGGTATTTGCATCCTTTAATTTAACACTCTGGTAATCAATATATTTAAAAGTTTAAAATTAGTGACTCACCGAAATACTCACCAAATAACTTCTTTTAGATTCATCGCAAATCCTGTACTTGAAGGTACTAAAAGACATATTTTGAAACAAATTATATTTTAAAGTTTTCAGGAAAAAGCCGTATCGGTTAAACACTAAGCTTTTATATGGATGATTAAAAAAGTCAGGTAACGATTTGGTATCGGTGTTTATTGCTTTGCTTTTCAACGTGTTTCCGTTAGCTCATGGCAAATATACAGCTTTTTTGCCTAAACATTATTTATGAAAGGAATAGATAAAGCAGTTGAGTTAGACGGCTTGCTTATTATTGAAATATTCCTGAGCAGTTGAGGGGTTCGGTTATTATTTCGATTATCAGTTCTACGTCTTTGTCCACAAGGGTTTTGTCAGCCCAACTTCCTTTGTAGGCAACATTCCAATCAAACCGATTAAACGTGAAATTTGCTCTAAAAATGCCATCATTTTTATAAGCGACAAATCCTATGTTCCTCGTAACTTCTCTTATATAAAGGTTTCCTGAAATTCTAAGACTGTCTCTTCCCACTTTTTGAATATTTGTTAGCTCCAATAAAGATAGCGGGCACTCCACAGTATTAAAAAAGTCAATGCTTTTAAGATGGTTAAGTAGATTATTTCGGGCAATTTTTTCGTGTGCAGGAATATCAGTTACATCAATGGTTTCCATTGCCACTATAAACTTTCCACCAACTAATTCACCCTTCCTCATTAAGAAAAATCCATTTTTAAAGGAAACAATCCCTGTTCGAATTCTTGCTCCACGCATTTCGGTGGCAATCCACCTGATTCCAGATTTTTGAACATTCATTTTTAATGTGTCGATTTCAAGATAATCGTTGTTTTCAATTACTGGATTTACGATTGCTTTTGGTGCATTAGAAGTATGTTTACCAACACAAGAAGCCATGAACAAAAAGACAAGTAAATAGCATATCCTATTCATAATTCGGAATGTTTTTGCCTAATATGAGATTTCGTTTAATGGTCAAGATTCCATCTTCCACTTTTGGATTTACAATTCCTGAACCACCTCGGTTTTTCAACCCATTTCTTATACTTTGAGTCAATAACGAATCATCTTCAAACAGATATTCGTCGAGATAATATTCATTTTTGTCAGACTCTTTTATCGTGATGTGAATGTGCTCGGATTCACTATCATCTGGATAAGCAGCCGGTCTGAATGTATAGAATGTGTATTGGCCGTCTTTCCCCGTTTTTACCCACCCTCGGATAAATCCGTGTCTTTTAGCCCAACCTGTTTCATTTCCTTTGGTTTCATAAATACCATGTCTATTAGTGTGATATATATAGATAATAACATTTTCTGCTAGCGTTATACCATCCCTTTTGAAAACGGTACCCGATATTTTCAATTTGGGTTCATTTTGTTGAAATTCGGGAAGGGTGTCTACTGAAGACAATATTTTGCTTCCATATTCATAGATTGCTTCGCACCCCTCGCAAGCTCCACCAACTATTTTTTTGCCTTGTGCCTTACAAGATGTTAAAGTCGATATAATCGTTAATAGCAAGAAGGGAATAACTCTAATTTTAAAATTCATAGTTTGTCGTTTTTAAATGTATTTACCGACAATATTATGGCTATAAAAAAGAGAATGAAAATCAAATCGTCTTAGACGATGAGTTTATATGTCAACCCGATGACCTGTATTAAATTGCTTTTTGAAATCAGTCGCATAAGTTCTACTTAACCTAACAGAAATACCGTTTGTCAATTGCAAATCATAATCGCCATTTAATCGGGATTTGAACGAAATAACTTTTGAAATGTTTACTACGGTGGATTTGTGTATCCTTACAAAGATACTTGCATCCAATTGTTTACAAATAGATTTCAGCGTTTCCGAATGTAAATATTTCTTATTCTCAAGATGAATGGATACATAAGGTGTGGCAGAAGTAATTTGTACAATGTCTCGTACGCTTACTATCACATTATTCTTTCCATTATTGACGATAATTGTGTCTAACAAAAATTCACTTTCCGCAATGGCTGTATTTACAGTTCGGTTTGAAAAATACTTGCACCCCAATACAAAGCTCGTATAGACAATGACCAATTTATAAAAATCGTTTGCCATCATATAGGAAAAGAACTTGAATATGTCATATTTCCCTTCATAGAAAAAGACAGAAACAAGCGTAGCAACGAAAGGTAAAATGAAAAGATGAACTACAAGAGGGGAAACAATAAATATAAAAATTTTAATAACACCATCTAATGTCTCATTCTTTAATCTTCGGTACAGAGTTATTAATATCGGGACGAACAAAAACCAAATGGTTTTAAACAGCAGGGATTCGCTGAGGTAGAAGGTGTAGCCACTTCTCTTTGATTCCAAAAAGTCTTGAAAAATTGTTATTCCTATAATAAACACGAAAACTCCGGAAAGTATTATGAATAATTTCCTTGCGTCAAGGGGAAAACTTGATTTGGATTCGATATTTGGAATCAAGTGAAGCATATGTTATTATCTTTGACATTTTTTGTTATGCAAACGACACTTTCGTTCTTAACAAATATAATAAAAAGCATTTAGAAGATAGTGCAAATGCTATATCTACTCTACTTCAGAGTGGTGACTTTCTTGCGGTAACGATAGACCTGGAAGACGAAGACAGGATTTACGCTTAGAAGGCCGGAGTACTCTGTTCCGAGTATTATTGCTTTGCTGGATGTATTGGGTTTTCGATGTAAGCATCTCCCTGTGTAAAGTTTTAGGACGTTGTATGGTTTGATTTATTTTTATTGATATTCCCTTTTACAACTCACCTCGGACAAAAGGTAGCAGTTTCTGTTGGGTCTCAAGCGGCATTTCATTGAACAAGTTGATCATCTTGTTTCGGATATAATCAATTCTTACGACTCGTATTATATAAGGAACGGTCAGGCTTTCACTGGCTCGTACCATGATCCCTAATAGCTGTCCTTCGTCATTGAACACACCTCCACCACTCATTCCAGCAATAGCTTGTCCTTGAACAAGAAATTCTGCTGTTTGATTATAGGGAATATCACCTTCACTATCTTGATTGATTTTCAGTTCTTGAAGAACGCGGGCAGCCTCTGTATTGGAGAGTACTTTTCCAGTGCTTACTGCACCAGACGGATAGTTAGCTTTGTCTTGAGGATATCCAACCGCGATAACAGACGCTCCAGGCTGAGGGGGGGTCCATGTTTTATTCGTCAGTGTACGTCCTGTCGGGTCATACATTTCCAAAGGAGTCGAGATTTGTACCATTGCTGGATACTTCGGGAAAGGACCTTGCGTGGTTCGTTGGTTATCTAAGAGCCCCATATAGAAATCTTCGGCAGGGAGAATAGTCGTATTTGTTGCTGTAGGGGAAATACCAAAATGAAGTAGGGGGAAATCGGCGGTCAATAAACCACCAAGTGTTACATTTCCATTTGAAGAGGGAATTTGTGAGGTCTCGAAGATACCGATATTCGTCGTGTTGGGGTCGAAAAACTGTGCCTGTCTGGAATTCCAGCCCGACAGGTTGTAGACGTGGTTAGCAGAGATATACAACCCCAATTGGTAATCATTCTTTCTACTCCAGATTGTCTTCGATCCAGGGCCACGTGTCCCGACGCTACCTCTCACTTTATTTACTAGTTCCTTTAAATGTAAATCTGAACCTTTCAGAATATCCTCGATTTTGAAGACCTCAGTTGGTTTTACCGGAATAGGTTCGGGATCAGATTTTTTTTTACATGCTACTGCACAGAATACTACTATCAATGCAATGAAGCAAGAGGAATATATAGTTGCCGGCGATGGATTTTTCATAGTATTTAGGTTAAATGACGCCATTCAATTGGTGACGTTGATTAAATATGGTTTCATGCTATGGAACGACTTGGAGTGCGTCAACGCGACATAAGCTTGCACATTCTTTTTCTGTCACTATTTCGTCTTAGCTGTTTAATAGAAAGATAAGTTTCCACCTCGGCATTGTCTCCGGCATAATACTATCAAATGATGTAAAAGTAGACTTTTGAGAGTTCTAAATCAAGATGTTTGAAGATTTAACATGTTCATTAATAAATTATTACGTTCATTTTGATGAGTTGTCAAATTTGGTATCCAGACTCACCGAATTACGCTCCATTTTGTTGCGAATCGGTGAATAAAATAGGCTTTTGGTTGCAATAAAAACCCCTGTAAATATTTATTTTACAGGAGTTTAGATGTTTTTGATATTGATATCCGCGGAGAGCGAGGGATTACCTACGGTCATCCCTAATTGGAGGTGGCTTCAAATAAACCCAAAGTACTCGCTTTGCTCATTTCTTTCGTCGTTTTTCTCTTTTTTTCTCAAACTGCGTTTGTCAAAAAGCTATAAAACGACAAAACCTGACTAATGTCAGGCTTTGTGTTTGTTTGGCGGAGAGCGAGGGATTCGAACCCCCGAACCTGTGACAGTTAACGGTTTTCAAGACCGCCGCATTCGACCACTCTGCCAGCTCTCCGCCACAAAAGTAGAAAATCTAGCTAATTATCCAAAACTAAAAATGAATCCAAGGTCTTAAAGCTTGAAAATGAGCTTAATTAATTTATTTCCCTCATTTCTGACGTGATTATGGATGTAAAATTTCTTGGATATGCTTCTTGATATTGGACATAAGCTTGTCTTGGGGGAGGTCATCCGAATCGGTTCCGAAGGGATCTTCAATGGATTCGGCAATTAATTCCAACGATGCTAACACATAGAATACGAATGGGACGGCGGCAATAACAAAGTACCCAATAGAAAAAACATAACCTATAGGAAGCGTAAACACATAAAAAACAATGAATTTCTTTATGAATGAACTATATGACTGCGGGATAGGCGTGTTTTTGATGCGCTCGCATGCTCCACATACACGTGTGAGTTGCTGTAATTCGTCGTTTACGATAATAAATTGTTCTCCAGATATAATGCCAGCCTGATATAGGCTATTCACTTTTTTGAAAATCAGCGCCGCCAATTGGTTGGGTGTATGTTTTTGAAGGTCCAGATTGCCTAATTCAGGATGTTCATTGTCATCCAGCATATAGGTGGTATAGTCTGACCGGAGGAAATTACGCATGATTTGAGCATACATAGGAATGGCTTTCCTGAAAAATGAACGGTTGACCTGGTCGGTTTCAGGTAGGAATGCATTCATTTTGAAGGCTAGCGTACGGCTGATATTTGTCAACGTACCCCACTGTTTACGTGCTTCCCACCATCGATCATAGGCTGTATTGGTTCTGAATACAAGTAATAATGATAACGCAAAGCCCAATAAATTATGTACGATAGTAATATTCTTAACCCAACTTTTTTCGGAGAGGTGCAAATATTCCAATTCGAAATAGGCAATGCCACCGGATAAAACTGCCGTTAACAATAAGTAAGGGAATAGCTTGCGTACGGTGTCTGATCGGTGTAGATAGAAAGTGGCTCTAAACCATTCTTTTGGATTATAGATTTGCATGTGCAAACTAAAATAAATTTACTTTTATATGCAATTATAAATTGCATATAAAAGTAAATTTTCTTCTCTCTTATGCGTTTGATGACGAAATTATATTTCTTGGATTTTAATTTGAAAGTATCCTTACAATGCCTTAATTTCATGCCATGGCTAAAAAAGCTGTAAAGCGCGCACAGACCCCCAAAAAGGCAGGGCCGAAAGACGATAGGCGGGTATATTTGATATGGAGTATTATCATTCCTATCCTAATTGTAATATTGGGAGTGACTTGGCACTACCGATCAGGCATTAAATATTATTTCAAAGAGATTTCTTCTGGAAAGCATGACACGGCATGGAAGGATGCGAAATATGACATTCGTAACGTCGAGTTGATGACCAAGCATGATGATAAGATTTTTGGAATCGATATCAGTCAATATCAGGGAAAGATAGATTGGGTGGAGGTGAATACAATCAACGATAAATTTCCGGTGGATTTTATTTTTATTCGATCGACAATGGGGGAGTCGAGTGTGGATAGTAAATTTAAGTCAAACTGGAAGAGTGCGCAATCTAGGGCTAAGCTTAGAGGAGCATATCATTATTTTAGGCCTAATGAGAATTCGCTAAAGCAAGCTCAAAATTTTATCAAGACCGTACGACTGAGACCGGGAGATCTTCCTCCTGTATTGGATATTGAGGAGCTGCCTCGAGGACAATCTATGGATAGCTTACGTGTGGGCTTAAAGCGATGGTTGGACATCGTTGAGCAACACTATGGTATTAAACCAATCTTGTACTCTGGGGATAAATATTTTACTGATTTTCTGGAAAAGGAATTTTCTGACTATGTAATTTGGATAGCAAATTATAATTTTTGGATAGATGATTTGAAGGATCACTGGGATTTTTGGCAGTTTTCGGAAAAGGGAACGGTACGCGGGATTAAGGGGCCGGTGGATCTAAATATATTCAACGGCAATATTGAAGATTTAGAGCGATTGGCCATACCTTATTCAGATTAATGACGGTATGGAGACGGTAGTATATAATATATTGTCGATTTTTGTATCTTGAGGATTGGCCTTACATGAAATGTCGAATGGATTTTAGTTAAGTCCCCGTGGTCTATGATATATAAAAAGGAGAATAGCATATGTGTGTCTTTGGAATAAAAAAAAATGTGATGCCATTATGGATAGTGATGGCGCTGATGATGACCAGTACTGTCTTTGCACAACAAGCATCCTTCGCTTTGGATGTGAAAAAATTTTCAGAAATATCGAAGGAAAGTATCATTGTCGACACGCGTCCATCTGCTGATTTTTTAAAGGGTTTTATCGATGGTAGCATTAGCATTGGATGGCAAGGACCTTTTAATACTTGGATACAGAAGATAGTAGACGACAAGACCAAGTCTTTGATTTTGGTCGCAGTGCCGGGCACCGAGCAGGCTGTAATGCAACGATTGGATTCACTCGGATATACCGCAGTGAAAGGATACCTTGCAAATGGAATGGATGCTTGGCTGAGCGCCGATAGGGCTATTGTAAGTATTCCTAATGTGTCGGCCGAAGAGGCTATGTCACTGAATAAGGACGGAAATTATATATATGTCGATGTGCGTTCGGCGAAAGAATTTGAAGCTGGGCATGTAGCAGGTGCATTGAATATGCCTTTGCAGAATTATTACTATGAAATGAAGTCCGAACCCCACATAACGTATTTACTTCAGTGCCAAGTTGGCTATAGAAGCACATTGGCGGCTTCTATTTTATATGCAAACGGCGTGAAGAATATAAAAAATGTAGATGGCGGTTATAAAGCGGTTTCTGCTATTTCCCAATCAAAAAAATAAAAGGTAGATTATGGCAACGTTTAACGATATCATTCAAAAAAGCCCATTGGTCTTGGTCGATTTTTCGGCATCCTGGTGTGGCCCCTGTCAACAGTTATCACCTATATTAGATGAGGTTAAAAAATATTTTGGTGATGATCTTTCCGTCATTAAGATTGATGTTGACAAGAATCAAAAATTGGCGGCTTATTATAGTGTACAAGGGGTGCCAACAATGATGTTGTTCAAATCGGGAAACCAAGTATGGCGACAAAGTGGCTTATTGATGAAAAGTGAGTTAATTAAAGTCATCAATCAACATCAGAAATAGGAGAGTTTCCGTTAATCTTCGTAGTTATCTATTCTCGGTTCGGGTAATTTGGTGACTAATAATTTGTCAATACGATTGCCGTCCATGTCGATGACTTCTAGACTTAAGCTTTTGAAGGTAACTTTGTCTCCCTCTGCCGGAATACGATCCAATATTGAAAAGACCAATCCCGCAATGGTTGTCACATTGTTGATTTCCTCTTCTTCTTCTTCGTCAAGACCAATTTCAAAAGTCTCCAAAAAATCATCTAGTTGATATCGTCCATTTACGAGAAAGGAACCATCTTCTCGTTTGAGCATGTGACGGTCGTGTTCAGCGACTTCTTCTTCAAAGTCACCTACTAGTCCCGTGAGGATATCTTTTAGTGTGATGATACCCTGGGGGATACCATACTCGTCGATAACAATGGCTTGTGCTGATTTTGAATTTTTGAAGGAAGCAAGTACTGTCAGCGCCGGACTATTTTCATTAATATAGGGTATGGGTTGTATCAGTTTCTCAAGATCTGTCTCTTGCCCGGTGAGGTATTGCATTAGAAGTGTCTTGACATGTACTACTCCACGGATTTGATCAAAGTTGCCTTGACATATTGGATATACGGTGTGCTTGGATTTCATGATGATTTCTT
Organism: Sphingobacteriaceae bacterium DW12; assembly: GCA_000783305.1. Classification (GTDB taxonomy): domain Bacteria; phylum Bacteroidota; class Bacteroidia; order Sphingobacteriales; family Sphingobacteriaceae; genus Sphingobacterium. The sequence continues at coordinate 118,287 of JROE01000006.1, forward strand.
TGTTTTCTTCAAAGGTGTCATCTAAGTCCAGAAATGCTATTTTACCACGGTGCACCATCAAGTTGATGGCTCTTTTGTCACCCAAACCTAAAAGTCGGTCGACGATATCGTGTTCGAAATTGTCAATAATACCACTGTCTACCCCTTCGTCCACGAGTGCTTTAATCTCTTCTTCTGTTACCGTATTTTTACTCACTTTGATGTTTAATAACTTGACGATAAAGTCGGTAGAGCTACTTAAAAACCACACGAACGGACGCATGATCTTACTTAGGAAATTCATAGGAACTGCAACGAGCATAGCATATTTCTCTGGAATTGCCATCCCGATTCGTTTCGGCACTAATTCACCAATGACCAATGAAAGATACGTTATCAGAATGACAACCAGGACAACGGATAACTGCTGACTGTATGGTGCTATCCATTCGATATGTTGGAGTTGTACTTGTAGGAAGGACGATATAGAGCCTCCGCTGAAGAAACCCGTTAGAATACCAATCAACGTAATTCCAATCTGCACGGTGGAGAGAAATTGGTTTGGAGATTCTTTTAAGGATAAGGCTATTTTTGCAGAAGCATTTTTTTTGGAGCTCTCTGCTTGTAATCTGGCTTTTCTACTGGATACGATTGCAATCTCAGAGGCGGAAAGAACTCCGTTTAAAACAATAAGAATAAGAATGACTATAATCTCTGTTAACATACGTTGTGTTGAATAGTCAGCAATTTACTGAAAAAACGCTATTAAAAGCAGAATATTTTTTATTTAAGGTCGTAATAGTGTAGATATGCGTAGAGGTGGGTGGTTGCGGTCATGGGCGGTGTTAAGGCCTCCGAATCGTCTGGCCGTGCAAATAGGAATCGGCTAGCTTAAAATTGATTTAATCGTATGCACTCGATAGTATATCAAACGCATACGATTAAATATAGTGGTGATTCTTTCTGAAATTTTGAGAGCAGTTTTGATTAAAGCTCTTTTCTCAAGCGTGCTACTGGAATGTTCAAAGCTTCTCGATATTTAGCTACTGTACGTCGTGCTATTGAATATCCTTTTTCTTTCAGAATGTCAGTCAGCTTCTCATCAGCTAAAGGCTTGCGTTTGTCTTCATTGGCAATGCATTCTTCTAGGATTTTCTTGACTTCTTTGTTAGAAACCTCTTCGCCAGAGTCTGTTTGTATAGCTTCTGAAAAGAATGATTTCAATAAGAAAGTGCCAAATTCGGTCTGCACATATTTAGAGTTAGCTACACGGGATACGGTTGATATATCCATCTCTATTCGGTCGGCAATATCTTTCAAGATCATGGGTCTAAGCATACGGTCATCCCCTGTCAAGAAATAATCATACTGGTATTCCATGATGGCATTCATGGTCTTAAGTAGGGTTTGTTGTCTTTGCTTGATGGCATCGATAAACCATTTTGCAGAGTCTAACTTTTGTTTGACAAATTGAACCGCTTCCTTCATCTTTTTATCGCTTTTTTCAACCTTTTCATAATGCTCAAACATTTCTTGATAAGAGCGTGACACCCGAAGTTCGGGAGCGTTACGGCCGTTGAGCGTGAGATGTAGGACACCATCATTATTGGAAATGTGAAAATCAGGGATGATATGCAGCTGCTTGCCCGCTACGGCACCAGAATCTCCTGGTTTGGGATTCAACTTTAGGATTTCGTTAATAATGCTTTTCAGCTCTTCGGATGTTAAACCTAAAGATTTCTCAAGCTTATCATAGTGTTTTTTAGTAAACTCATCGAGATAATTTTTAACAATAGTAATCGCTTGATTTATAGTAGGGCTGCTTTGGCTTTTTTTACGGAGCTGGATGAGTAGACATTCTTGCAAATCGCGTGCACCTATTCCTGCGGGTTCAAAATCTTGCACTACTTTAAGCATTTCCAGCACTTCTTCTTCAGTAGCCATGACATTTTGAGAGAAAGCAAGGTCGTCAATCAGGGATAAAATGGGTCTACGTAGATAGCCATCATCATCTAAGCTACCGATAATCTGTTGTCCAATAAGGAAGTCCTTGTCGTCCAAAGCCAAGAGGTCTAGTTGATTTTGCAGATTTTCAAAAAATGAGTTTTGAACGGCTATTGGGATTTCTTTGCGATCATCTTCGTCATCACCTCCATAGGAACTGCCATAGTCACTAAAATCACCTTCCTGTATATATTCATCCACGCTGAACTCTTCCTCAAATGAGTTGTCTTCACCCTCGAATTGTTCGTCAGGATCCTTATCTGGATATTCCTGAACAGGTTCATTCATGTTAATCAAGCTACCATCTTCTAATGCGGGGTTTTCTTCTAATTCTTCTTTGATTCGGGCATCTAATGAAACTGTGGGCACCTGAAGCAGTTTGATGAATTGGATCTGCTGAGGTGAAAGTTTCTGTAAAAGTTTCTGTTGTAAAGTTTGCTTCAACATGTTTTTTCGGGTGAACTAATTGCTGTAAAAATATGCAATAATTATTTAAATGTTTACATCTTGTAGGTAAATCTACTAAAGGTATATGGCTTTTGGATAAAGTGGGTATCAAAAGCCATATAAAGTCCAGTTTGTAAGCATACAGATATAAATGTTAAAATTCGTTAATTTTGATTAGGGTATCTCTAATTAATGCATTTAGACCGCTTTTTTACCAAAAGTATTTTCCATATTTACATCATGTTTAGACGTGTCAAAAATAAGTTTTTGCGTTATTTTATTATAGCTATCTATTTTATTGTTCTGATTGTTTGCGCGGTACAGATTAATTTCTTGTGGCTTTTTGGATATTCTCCGACAAAAAAGGACATCGTGATGCCGTCGCTTAATATATCTACCGAATTATATACTGCAGATTCTGTACTCATAGGCCGCTATTTTGAGGAAGATCGGGATCCTGTACCTCATGATAGTATTTCATCTAACGTATTCAATGCCTTGGTAGCCACTGAGGATATACGATTTTATAAACATAATGGCATCGATTTTCTAGGCTTGGTCTCTGGTGTGGTCTCGACACTAAAAGGGGACAAACGGGGTGCCAGTACTATTACCCAACAACTTGCCAAGAATCTATATCGTACCCGTTACAATACCTCGGCTGGTATTTTGGGCAAAGTCCCTGGTGTAGGATTGATCGTTAATAAATTCAAAGAATGGATGACGGCCTACAAGCTGGAAAGTAAGTATGGAAAAGATGATATTATAACGATGTATCTCAATACTGTCTCTTTCAGTAACAATGCCTATGGAATCAAGTCAGCTGGGCTTCGGTACTTCAATAAGATGCCTAGCCAACTGACCGTCAATGAAGCGGCAATGCTGATTGGGATGTTGAAAGGTACAACACTTTATAACCCGCTTCGTAATCCCAAAAACGCACTTCAACGTCGAAATACTGTATTATCTCAGATGCAGAAAGCAGGTTATTTGAAAGCGGATGAGGTTAAGCACTTTGCTGCTCAGGAATTGGGTCTTAATGCAAGTAATCAAGATCGACAGGATTCCAATGATTCGTATCTACGAGTAGCTGTAGAGCGTTGGTTGGAAAAATGGAGTGAGGAGAATGACGTAGATATCTACAAAGATGGGCTTAAAATCTATACCACCATTGATTCTAGGATGCAGAAAATCGCTGAGGAGATGGTTTCCAAGCAAATGAAGTTCTTACAGCAACGCTTAAAGAATGCATGGGGAAGCGAGGAGCCTTGGCGTGACAAAGAGGGGAATGTTATTCCTAATTTTATTGAGAACCTGGCGAAGAAGACTCCCTATTATGCTGCTTTAATCAAGAAGTATCCTAATAGCATGGATAGTGTCAATTATTATCTCAATAGGCCTAAAGAAATGGAAATCTTCACTTGGAACGGTAATCAAAAGAAGGAGCTTTCTACCATGGATTCTATTCGGCATTATGTAGTGATGCTCAATGCAGGGATGATGTCTATGGATCCTTATGACGGAAAGATAAAAGTATGGGTAGGCGGGATTAATCACAAATATTACAAATTCGACCATGTTAATCAATCCAAACGTCAGGCGGGTTCGACATTCAAACCCTTTGCATACTTAGCGGCTTTGGAGGCAGGGAAATCTCCATGTGATAAATATGTTGACAAACCTGTACGTATTTTTGCAGGGGTAAAAGATGGTGTGGATGAATATTGGGAACCCAAGAATGCCGATTGGAATTTCAGTTACAGAGATATGTCGCTTCGTTGGGCGATGGCACGATCGGTCAATTCTATTACGGCACAAATTACCGAAGAGGTGGGATGGGACAAGGTCGTGGAAGCGGCTCATCGATGTGGTATCGAGAGTCCTTTGAAATCGGTGCCATCGGTCAGTTTGGGCTCTAATGATGTGTCGGTATATGAAATGGTGCGTGCATATGCTACCTTTATGAATCAAGGTAAGCGTTTGGATCCTATTTTAGTTTCCAAAATCGTAAATTTTGATGGAAAGGTAATCGCGGAATTCAAGGCCAAAGAAGAAGAGGTATTGACGAAAGAGAATGCTTGGCTGATGACATATATGTTAAGAGGAGGAATGGAAGAACCTGGAGGTACTTCACAGGCTCTTTGGGAATGGGATTTATTCAAGAAAGAAAATCAAATCGGCGGAAAGACAGGTACGTCTTCAGATTATGTAGACGGGTGGTATATGGGAGTAACCAAAGATTTGGTGACTGGTGTATGGATAGGCTGTGACGAGCAAAGTATACATTTCAAGAATTCACATACAGGAGAAGGGTCAAAAACCGCTTTGCCTATCTTTGGAATGTTTATGGAAGAGGTTTATAAGCGTCCTGAATTAGGGTATACCTTCGGTAAATTTCCAGAGGCTACGGTTGAGATTACAAAGAAATATAAATGTGAAAGTCCTCGATTGCCTGCTCCTGAATTGGAGTCGGATAGTACAGCTATTGGGGATGAGATACCAGAAGGAGAATTTATTGAAGGTGAAGGAGGGACGGGGACGGAGGTTTTGCCTTTGCCGCTGCCTAATGATGAGGAAGATAGGGCGGATACGGTGCTGTAATACAAGAACATGCTTGCCAATTTTTGATAACTTAATTGAATTAAATGAAAGGAACTTTACGTAATCGGTTTTTAATTGGAACTAGATTCCTATTTGCGTTGCTCTTATTTTGTTTTGTATTACCTAATCTGAGCCAAGCCCAATATTTCGGTCAGAATAAGATGAGGTACAAGAAGTTGAAGTTCAACGTCTATGAGACGCCACATTTTGATCTGTATTATTATCTGAAAAACGATAGTATGGTGAGGTGGTTGGCCAAGGAAAGTGAAGTTTGGTATGAGTTGCACCAGCAGGTCTTTCAAGATACATTCTTACGCAAGAATCCTGTTATTATCTACAGTAATCACCCCGAATTCCAACAAACTACAGCAATATCCGGGGAAATAAGTGTCGGTACGGGTGGGGTTACGGAGGCGTTTAAGCAGCGTGTGGTGATGCCTATTATGCAGATTAACCAACAGACCCGACATGTGTTGGGACATGAATTGGTACATGCTTTTCAATATCGAGTATTAATTGATGGGGGTGATTCGACACGGTTGGAGAACATCGCTAACCTTCCTCTTTGGATGGTGGAGGGTATGGCCGAGTATTTTTCTATTGGTAAGAAAGACGCCTTTACTTCGATGTGGATGCGGGACGCGTATCTCAATAAGGATATCCCATCGCTGAAGCAGATGACCGAACAATCTTACAAGTATTTTCCTTACAGATATGGGCAAGCCTTCTGGTCATATATAGGCTCTACTTATGGCGATACTGTCATCATGCCTTTGTTTATCGAAACAGCGAAGTATGGATACGAAATGGCTATGAAGCGAGTCTTTGGCTACGATGCGCAGACGATGTCAAACCTTTGGAAGAGCAGTATGGAGACCATGTACAAGAACTCAGGAAAGGATACGGTGTCGCGACCAATTGGTAAGGCGATCCTGAATACCAGCAATTCTGGCCGCATGAACGTGTCTCCAGCAATATCTCCAGACGGAAAATATGTAGCCTTTCTTTCAGAGAAGGACATGTTCAGTATTGACCTCTTCCTCGCTGATTCGCAATCGGGGCAGGTGATACGTAAGCTCGGGAGTAGGCTAACGAATAAGGATATTGATGAATTCAGCTTTCTGGAATCCGCTGGAACATTTTCTCCCGATAGTCGGAAGTTTGCATTTTCGGTATTTAGTGAAGGTAAGAATAAGTTGATGACCGTGGATGTGGAGACGGGTAGGACATTATCTGTCGAGGCGATGGGCGATATTACAGAATTCACAAATATTACCTGGGCTGCAGACGGGGATCATGTTGCGTTTTCGGGATTAAGGAATGGACATAGCGATATTTATATCTACAATTTGAAGAGCAAGAAATTGAATCAGTTGACGAATGATGTGTATTCAGATTTTCAGCCTAGTTTTTCCCGTGATGGTAAATCGATCGTATTCAGTACGGACCGCGTATCGTTGGCAGCGAATAATCGTTCGGTGGATATTCCAATGAACCTTTCCATAGTGGACGTGGGGTCTAAGCAAATCCGGAATTTGGAATTGTTTCCAGGTGCCAATAATCTTAATCCACATTTCTCGGCCAATGGCGAGCAAATCTATTTTCTTTCTAACGGTGATGGCTATCGAAATATGTACCGATATACGCTGTCTTCGGGGCAGGTAGAAAAATTAACGGACTATTTTACTGGAATCAGTGGGATTACGGAGTATTCACCTGCTATGAGTATATCTGCGCATGATGATATCGTATATTCCTATTTTAAGAATAATGCCTACAGTGTATATCATGCCAAGAGTTCGGAGTTCACGGGGACAGTGGTGGATGCGGGCGTTGTCAATTTTGATGCGGCGATGTTACCTCCTCCGGTGAGTCGTGGTGTGAATGTGGTGAATACCAATCTTCGAAATTTTAACGCCTTTGAACGTATCGGAGATGACCAGATCAATACAATCGCGTATAAACCTAAGTTCAAACTGGATTACTTGGCCAATAGTGGGATAGGCATGTCGGTAGGTAGCCGATACGGAGCGGGTATATCCAGTGGTATACAAGGGATGTTTTCGGATATTTTGGGGTACAACCAGATATTTGCTGCTCTAAATGTAAACGGCGAGATTCAGGATTTTGGAGGGCAGGTGGCTTATATCAATCAGAAGGGACGCTTCAATTGGGGTGGCGCTATTTCGCATCTTCCATATATATCGGCTTATAATGAGTATGGTTTGGAGGATTTTGGCAATGGAGAAGAGGCGTCGTTGAATACGTACATCATCCGGACTTTCCAACAACAGGCCGAGATGTTTGTCGCGTATCCATTTAATAGGCACCATAGGGTGGAGCTCGGAGCAGCCCTCATGCGGTATAGCTATCGTGTAGATAAATGGAGGCAGAGTTATTATTATGGTTATGGCGATCGGCAGAAGCTGAGTAATGAAGAGGCGTCTCAACTTGGATTTGGAAATTTGAAACCTTTTGTAATCCAACAAGTGAATACTGGCTTTGTGGGAGACAATTCTGTATTTGGTATTGCTGCTCCTTTGCAGGGATATCGGTATCGAGTAGGAGCTGAGCAGTATTTTGGAGATTATAATTTCTCTGCTGTCAATATAGATTTACGAAAATACAATCGATATCAGCCAGTCACCTTAGCCGCGAGATTTTATTCATATGCTCGCCTCGGGAATAGTGAAAATGCACTTTATCCGCTCTATATTGGGTATCCGTATTTAGTCCGTGGTTTTGAAAGTGGAGATTTTGATCAATCTGGAAAGGTGAATCTATCCGATTTGATGGGGTCTAGGACGGCGGTTTTCAATTTTGAGGTGCGACTGCCATTTACAGGACCAGAAAAATTGGCGGCCTTTAAATCTGGATTTTTATTCTCGGATTTAAACTTATTCTTTGATGCAGGATTGGCCTGGTCGAAAGGAAATAAGGTGGTGTGGTCAGCAGATGATAGGCCTATAGTGCCTTTGACGGATCGGAATGGTCAGGATTTAGTAGGTTCGGACGGACAGCCGGTAATGGGACCTGATCCAAATTATAAGATCCCAGTGATGAGTGCTGGGGTATCGCTTCGTATCAATCTTTTTGGAGCGATGATATTGGAGCCATATTATGCTTTCCCGTTTGTCAAAACGAACTCCAAGACGGGGACATTTGGAATTAACTTCACTCCGGGCTGGTAAACGCTAATGCCCGGAGGAAGAGAACAGCTGTTGCATTAGGAAAGATATGCAACAGCTTTTTTGTTATTAGGGATAGTTAAAGAAGAGGTTAAGGTGCAAAGGTTTTTCCAATTTGGATTTTGTTTTCTGACGAATCGCTCTTTGACAATACGAGGTAAGGCGAAAAGTTCGCGCACCCGAATTTCTGCTTGTTCAAGAGCGTCCATATATTCCACGTAAACAATGCTACTCAATTTGATGCTTTGGCTGAATAAGGAGGAATGGATGGTTCTCATCTCTTGATAAGTGGACTGAATGTCACAGCTCATGTTGACTTCAAGATGACGGCGATTGCTGTCTGATGCGATGTAGATGCAGTATTTTTTCATATTTCCTCCTTGTTGTGACTAATATATTTGGATTTTATAAACCTTTTTGCTAATTTTGTTAGTGCAATTATACTAACTATTTTAGTATTTACAAATTTTATTTTAAAAATATATGTCTAACATCGCCTCAAATCTGAAGTATCTCAGGAGAAAAAAGGGATTAACACAGCAGCAATTTGCTGATTTAATGGGTATTAAGCGTGCTTCAGTGGGCGCATACGAGGAGAATCGTGCTGAACCAAAATATGAGTTGCTAAAAAAAATAGCGGAATGTTTTGATTTGACAATGGATGAGTTAGCGAATGAAGAAATTGATGAAAAGTGGAAGCCAACACCTAAGAGTAATGCTTCTAGTATGCGTGTGCTAAGTGTCACCGTCAATCAGGACGATCGGGAAAATATCGAATTGGTGCCCGTAAAGGCGAGTGCGGGATATATGAATGGATATGGGGACCCAGAGTATGTGGCAGATTTACCTAAGTTTTCATTGCCGATGTTCAATCAAGGGACTTATCGGGCATTTGAAATCAAGGGTGATTCCATGTTGCCCTTACCTTCAGGAGCTGTAATTATAGGTGAGTATGTCGAGAATTGGCATGATGTGAAGCCTGGGCAGACCTATGTCGTTGTATCGAGAGAGGAAGGGGTGGTGTACAAAAGGGTGGCTTTTAAATATAAGGAGGACAAGGGACTTAAATTGGTTTCGGATAATAAGACCTATGATCCTTATTGGGTGTCGTCTGGTGATATTTTGGAGATTTGGAAAGCGAGAGCTTTTATTTCAACAGAGCTTCCTGAGCCAAGTCCTGAACCTACTATGGAGACTTTGACGTCTATGATGGCGCAGATGCAAAAGACAATCAGTGCAGTGGTTGATAATGGTAAAGGGTGAAAAATTTTTGAAATTAAAAATATATTTTGTATTTTTGTACAATCTGAAAGGAAGGGGGCATGGTATGCCCCCTTTTTTAATTCTTTATTGACTTATTAACTAAGCAAGTGATGACAAAAATAGAACAGCGGGTTCAAGAATTGGTTTTAGAGAAGATAAGTGATCGATCCGATTTATTTATAGTAAGCATCCATATGAAGGGGAATGGAGTATTGGAGATTTTGATGGATGGGGATCAGGGAATAGCCATTGAGGACTGCGTTAAAATTAGTCGGCACGTGGGGTTTCATTTGGAAGAAGAAGAGGTCATTGCGACCGCTTACCGATTAGAGGTTTCTTCTCCGGGAATTGATAGCCCTTTGGTATTAGTTCGTCAGTACGAAAAGAATATTGGACGTAGTGTGCAGGTCAAGACCCCAGAAGGCGAAAAACGTGAGGGTAAGCTTTTGGAGGTGTCTTCTACCGCAATTACAATCGAAGAGAGTAAAAAAGAAAAAGGGAAGAAGGCCGAATTAATACAAGCGGTGATTCCATTTGAACAGATAACAGAAACAAAGGTGTTAATTTCATTTAAGTAAAAATGAGCAGCAATATCAATTTGATTGACTCTTTTCAGGAGTTTAAAGAGTTTAAAAACATTGACCGACCTACGGTAATCTCTGTATTGGAAGAAGTATTTCGCAGTATGATTCGGAAGCGCTTCGGTACAGATGAGAATGTGGACGTAATCGTCAATCCTGATAACGGAGATTTAGAGATTTGGCGTACCCGTGTGGTCGTTGAAGATGAATTTTCAGAAGACGATGATTTGGAGATTGAATTGGCTGAGGCGAATCAAATCGATCCTGATCTGGAGGTCGGTGATGACTATATCGAACAGATTACATTAGAAAGTTTCGGTCGTCGCGCAATTTTGGCTGCACGTCAGACTTTAGTTTCTAAAGTTTTGGAACTAGAGAAGGACGAGGTCTTCAAAAAGTACAAAGATCGCGAGGGAGAGTTGGTCATCGGTGAGGTGTACCAGATTTGGAAGAAAGAAATCTTGGTATTAGATGATGATGGTAACGAATTGATTTTGCCAAAGACCGAGCAGATTCCAGCCGATTATTTCAAAAAAGGAGATAGTATTCGTGCGGTAGTGCACAAGGTCGATATGATGAATAATAATCCAAAGATTATCATCTCTCGTACGGCACCTGAATTTCTACAGCGTCTGTTTGAGTTAGAGGTTCCTGAGATTTTCGATGGTTTGATTACCATCAAGAAAATTGTACGTGAACCGGGCGAGCGCGCTAAGGTAGCCGTTGAATCCTATGATGATCGTATCGATCCGGTTGGAGCATGTGTGGGAATGAAGGGTTCGCGTATCCATGGTATCGTCAGAGAGTTGAGAAATGAAAATATTGACGTTATTAATTTTACGACAAATCACTCTTTATACATTACGAGGGCTTTAAGTCCTGCACGTATTGGTTCAATAAAAATTGATGAAGAAAACAAAGCTGCGGCGGTGTATTTGAAATCTGACCAAGTATCTTTAGCGATTGGTCGTGGTGGACACAATATCAAGTTGGCAGGTAAATTGACCGGATACGAAATTGACGTATACCGGGAGAATGATGAGTTTGATGAGGATGTGGATATCGAAGAATTCAGCGATGAAATCGAAGGCTGGATTATCGAGGAATTGAAACGTGTAGGTCTAGATACTGCAAAGTCTGTGCTTTCTTTGACAGAAGAAGAGTTGGTCAGACGGACAGATTTGGAAGAAGATACGATTCAAGAGTTGGTCCGCATTCTGCAATCCGAGTTTGAATAGCCTTGGACTCACAATTTATTCATACAGCAATTTTGAATAAATTGTGAGTTACAAGTAAAAAAAACATATTTTTGTATATACTTATAATTACAGGACATAATAAATGACAGAAGGTAAAAGCATAAACTTACTAAAAGCAGCAAAAGAACTTAACATTGGTATCGCAACCGCTGTTGATTATTTAGTAAAAAAAGGTTTTGATGTGGAATCGAAGCCTAATACTAAATTATCAGGGGAGATGTACGGTGTTCTTTTGAGCGAATTTCAAGGTGACAAGATTGTTAAGGACGAGGCAAAGCAAATCGTAATTGGTAAAATTCGCCGTGATGAGTCGCCTGCTGGAAGTGGCAATGTGGCACCTAAAGAATCTGTCTCTGAAAAAGAGGATACGACTGAGGTGAAGGAGATTTTGATTAAGAATGCTCCTGTCGAAGCTGCAGTTCCGGCGAAGCCAAAAGATGTTGAAGAAAAGAAAGCTACTGAAGATCATCCCCATTTATCAGGAATGAAAATCGTAGGAAAGATTGACTTGGATAGCTTGGGAAAAGGTAAGCCTAAGAAAAATGAAGAAACAAATGAGCCTGTTTCGCAGAAAACCGATGAACCTAAGCCGGTTGAAGCTAAAGAGGAAAAGGTTATAGAACCTGTTGAAAAGCCTAAAGAAGTGACAAAACCAGTCGTTACAGAGAAAGTCGAGATTCCGAAAGAAGCTCCGGTTGTACAAGCTCCTAAGATAGTAGAGCCTGTTAAGCCAGTTGTCCAGGAAACCAAACCTGTGGTTCAGCCTGAGAAGAAAGAAGAAGTAAAACCCGCTCCGGTGCCAGAAGTCAAGAAAGCAGCTCCTCAGGATGATGTTATTCGTGCAAGAGCCGAGAGTTTAAGTGGTCCTAAAGTGATTGGCAAAATTGAATTGCCGGTTGCGCGTCCATCTCATAGAGATAGACCAGTGGCTTCCTCTTCAAACGCCACAGGTAATGCTAATGATCAAAAGCGTAAGCGTAAGCGTACGAACAATGCTCCAAATACAGGGGGGAATAATCAGCAGCAAAATAGACCGGGCGGTCATCAACAAGGTGGTGGTCAAGGCGGACAGGGTGGTCAAGGTGGTCAAACTGGGCCTGGAAATAACCAAAATCGTCCTGGAGGTAATAATCAAAACCGCCCTGGTGGTCATAATCAAAATCGCCCCGGTGGAAATTATCAAGGAAAAGGTGGTAATAGACCTGGTTTCCAAGGTAGAACAAAACCTGTTGAAAACAAGGAAGAACCTTCAGAAAAGGAAATCCAAGACCAAATCAAAGCAACACTTGCTCGTTTGAGTGGTGCTGGTAAATCTGGTAAATTTGCTCAACGTGCCAAATTGCGTCGTCAAAAACGTGATGAGGTAGCACATAGTGCAGAAGAGGCTGCATTGGAACAAGAAATGATGTCCAAAGTATTGCGTGTAACAGAATTTGTAACCGCAAATGAATTGGCCAATCTAATGGATGTATCTGTTACACAGATTATCGCTACTTGTATGAGCCTTGGTCTATTTGTCTCGATCAACCAACGTTTGGATGCAGAGACTTTAGCAATTGTTGCAGATGAGTTTGGATATCAAATTGAGTTTATCAAGCCTGAGGATGAAGAAGTAGCTGAGCTGGAAGAGCCGGATAGTCCCGATGAATTAGTGATGCGTGCACCTATTGTTACGGTAATGGGACACGTTGACCACGGTAAGACATCTTTACTGGATTATATCCGTAAAGCTAACGTTACAGGTGGTGAAGCCGGGGGGATTACGCAGCACATAGGTGCTTATGCAGTGAAACTTGAAGACGGTAGAAAGATTACATTCTTGGATACACCGGGTCACGAGGCCTTTACGGCCATGCGTGCACGTGGTGCGAAGATTACGGATATCGCGATTATCGTAATTGCAGCGGACGATAGTGTGATGCCTCAAACAAAGGAGGCTATCAACCATGCCCAAGCGGCAGGAGTACCAATCGTATTTGCTTTTACCAAAGTAGATAAACCAGGTGCTAATACGGATAAGATACGTGAACAGTTGTCTGTCATGAATATCTTGGTAGAAGATTGGGGTGGTAAATATCAATGTCAAGAAATATCGGGTAAAACAGGTCTGAATGTAGATTTGTTGCTAGAAAAAGTATTACTGGAAGCAGAAATGTTAGATCTGAAGGCTGATCCTAAGAAACGTGCGGTGGGATCTGTTATCGAGTCGGCATTAGATAAGGGACGCGGTATTGTGACAACAGTATTGATTGAAGGTGGTACATTACGTATCGGAGATCCAATCCTTGCGGGATCACACAGTGGTAAAGTGAAGGCTTTGACCAATGAACGTGGCGAACGTGTGAAGGAAGCAGGACCATCTACGCCAGTCCAAATTTTGGGTATGGCAGGTGCACCGACTGCAGGGGATAAATTCTACGTCTTAGAAAGTGAATCGGAAGCACGGCAAGTGGCGAACAAGCGATTACAGTTGCAACGTGAGCAAGGTATGCGTGCGCAGAAACATATTACACTGGCAGAGATTGGCCGTCGTTTGGCTATCGGTAACTTTAAGGAGCTGAACGTTATTGTGAAAGGTGACGTGGATGGTTCAATCGAGGCGTTGTCAGATTCATTGTTGAACTTGTCAACAGACGAGATTCAAGTAAATGTAATCCACAAGTCTGTTGGTCAGATTTCAGAGTCGGATGTATTGTTGGCATCTGCTTCGGATGCGATTATCATCGGTTTCCAGGTAAGACCATCACAAGGTGCTCGTAAGCTTGCTGAGCAGGAGCAAATCGATATCAGGCTTTACTCTATCATCTACGATGCTATTGAGGAATTGAAGTCGGCTATGGAAGGTATGTTAGCTCCCAAATTGGAAGAGAAGATTGTTGCGAACGTTGAAATTCGCGAAACATTCAAAATATCAAAGGTGGGCACGATTGCAGGTTGTATGGTGTTAGATGGAAAAATCAACAGAAACAGCGATATTCGTATCGTACGGGATGGTGTTGTCATCTTTACCGGTAAACTTGCCTCTCTAAAACGTTTCAAAGATGACGTGAAGGAAGTATCTCAAGGATATGAATGTGGTCTTAACATCCAAGGATATAACGATATCCACGAGGGTGATATCGTAGAGGCCTTCGAGCAAGTAGAAGTAAAACGTAAATTGTAATTAATTTTTACATATAGCTGAAACCCCATCTCCAGAAGAGATGGGGTTTTTTATTATCTTTGAAATATGCACAAGCTTCGTATTTCGGCTTTAAGGCAAGAGCCTAATCAGAATATTTCTATTGATTTCGATCCTGTTGAAGGTACTTATCCTGCCTACAAAGCAGGTCAATTTTTGACGCTCATTTTTACGTTTGATGAACGGGAGATCCGACGATCATATTCCTTTAAAAGCTCGCCATATGTTGATGAACCATTGAGCATTGCAGTAAAACGTGTCGATAATGGGGAGATATCCCGATTTTTGCATCATAAGATAGAAACAGGGCAGGAGATATCGGTGTTGGAGCCTCAGGGGCTTTTTGTATATGAACCTGTTGTTGATACGCAACGGACTGTTTTTCTTTTTGCCGCAGGTATTGGCATTACACCGCTTTTTTCCATATTGAAGACTGCTTTGGTCGCTGAGGTACAATCAAAGGTCGTGTTGGTCTATAGCAACAGTTCTCCTGAGCAAACTCCTTTCTTAGAGGAACTGGATGATTGGCAAAAACGATATCCCTCTCGATTTCATATTATATGGGTATTCTCGAATAGTAAAAACTTGATGAAAGCCAGATTGAATCGGGATTTTATTTATGATATCCTGGGCGAACATGTCTCCGAGCAGCAGCCGGATACTTTATTTTTCACTTGCGGACCAGTGATCTATATGGACCTTTGTAGATTTACACTTGTGGGTATGGGGTATCCAGAACATCAGATTCGACGGGAAACATTCTTATTACCCGAGAATGAAGAGGACGATGATGATGAGACGGAGAAAATCGTTGATGAAACGAGTTACGATATTTTCTTGAATTTCCAAGGTCAGTCTTACCCATTGACTATTCCCTATAATAAATCCATTTTGGATGTTGGTCTTGAGCATAAGATTAAATTGCCGTATTCCTGCAAATCAGGTATGTGTAGTACATGTATTTCGCAATGTTCCAAAGGCCATGTACGCATGGATTATAACGAGATATTGACCGATCGAGAAGTAGACAATGGACGTATATTGTTGTGTACAGGTCATCCTACCGAGGACGGAACGGTAATCGATGTGTTATGAATATAAGGTTGTGAATGCAATGCATTTTGTCTAAGTTTGGGGCATAACCAATTGCTACACATGTATGAGTGATTTAATTTGGCAACCTCGACTGGAATATCGAAACGACTCTACTATCTATCAGTTTAAAACGTATGTAGAGCAAAATTATAGCCGTTCTTTTAGCAATTATGATGAATTTTGGCAATGGTCAGTTGATGAGTTAGCTGATTTTTGGACATCTATTTATTGCTATTTTGACATCCAATCGCACTCACCTTATGAGTCTGTTTTGAAGACTTCGTCACAGGGATTTATTGGCAATGAGTGGTTCAAGGGGGCGACTATCAACTATGCCGAACATATCTTTCGTCGTCATACACAGGAGCGACCAGCTGTCATCTATAAATCCGAAAACGCAGTAGTCAAAGAAGTTTCATGGGATGATTTGGCTTTTCAGGTACAGGCCATTCAACAATTTTTGATAAAAAAAGGAGTTCGGAAGGGCGATCGTATAGCTGGATTGCTAAACAATACAGTTGAAACCCTTGCTATCTTTTTGGCTGTTAATGCGATAGGTGCGATTTGGTCTTGCTGTTCTACAGACTTCGGAATTGCGAGTGTCGTGGAGCGATTTGAGGTCATTGAACCTAAGATTCTTTTTGCAGATAAGGACTATTCGTACAATGGAAAGGTATATGATAAGCGAGATGCTGCAACCGAAATCAAGAATCATGTACCTTCGCTTCGTGATGTTGTATTGGTGCACGGGGATATTTGGCAGACTATATGGAACGAGGTAGATACCAGTATGCCGTTGTATTTTGTGCCGGTGGCATTTGATCATCCGATTTGGATTTTGTATTCGTCGGGTACCACTGGTAAGCCCAAAGCCATTACCCATAGTTCGGGCGGAAATTTGATTGAACATTTCAAAGCGATGGCACTTCATCAGAATGTTCAGACAGGAGATCGATTTATGTGGTATTCTACTACAGGTTGGATGATGTGGAACTATGCGCTAGCCTCTTTATTGGTGGGTGCTACCTTATGTATATATGATGGGTCGCCTGTATTTCCTGAACGGACTTCTATGTGGAAATTTGCTGCTGAGCAGAAGATCAATCATATAGGGGCCGGAGCTACTTATTTCACTTCTTGTCATGATTTGGATTTGAAGATACTGTCTATGGACTTGAAGACTATAGGGTCGACAGGTTCGCCGCTACCTCCAGATACCTCTAGATGGCTTCAGCATCAGTTCGTGGATACTCAAATTGTGTCATTGAGTGGTGGGACGGATGTGTGCAGTGCTTTTTTATCGGGTAATGCGCTTTTACCTGTGTATGCTGGGGAGATACAATGTCGAACGTTAGGAGCTAAGGTGGTTGCATACAATGAGGCTGGAGTTGCTGTGTATGATGAAGTCGGTGAGTTGGTTATCGAAGAGCCTATGCCTTCGATGCCTTTATATTTCTGGAAAGATGAGGACAATCGCAAATATCAGGAGAGCTATTTTGAAAAATACCCAGGAGTATGGTGTCATGGTGATTGGATAAGGATTACATCGCATAATAATGGTGTTATCATATACGGACGATCGGATGCAACATTAAATAGGGGTGGGGTACGGATAGGTACAGCTGAGGTCTATAACGTGCTGAGTACCTTTGAGGAAATAGAGGATAGTCTTGTTATTTGTATAGATGGCAAGGATGGAAGTGCTGTAATGCCGCTGTACATAAAAATGAAAGCGGGTGTTAAGTTGGATGACGTGCTTCGTGTCGAAATCAAACAACGATTGCGTTCTACGTATAGTCCTAGACATGTGCCTGACCAAATTGTTGAAGTCCCTGATATCCCGTATACGATGAGTGGAAAGAAATTAGAGATTCCTGTAAAGAAGATTATGATGGGGATCCCTATAGCGCGCGCTGTCAGTATAGATGTCGTTAAAAATCCGGCTGCTTTGGATTTTTGGTTGATGGCGGATAAGCAATTTTCCTAAATCGATGGTAGGGATGGAGTACGATATTTAAAGATCGATGCTGCTTTTAAAAAAAAAGAAAGGTAGGTTTTTCCAAATGATGATATTTGAAAACACCTACCTTTCTTCATAAGAGGATAGTTCCCCTTTATAGACTAGACAACTCCCTGTGCAATCATAGCTTTGGCAACTTTCAGAAAGCCACCAATATTTGCTCCTTTTAGGTAATTGATATGGTTATCATCGTGTCCGTATTTGACGCAGGTCTTATGGATGTTATTCATGATGCCATGTAATTTCTTGTCTACTTTTTCTTTGGTCCATTGCTCTCGGATAGAGTTTTGTGACATTTCTAAACCTGAAACGGCTACACCGCCAGCATTGGCTGCTTTTCCTGGTGCAAAAATGACTTTGGCTTTGTGGAATAGCTTGATGGCTTCAGCAGTGGAAGGCATGTTAGCACCTTCTGCGACACATGTACATCCGTTGTTGATAAGTAGTTGTGCATCATCGGCATCCAATTCATTTTGAGTGGCGCAAGGTAAAGCGATGTCACATTTGAATTCCCAAGGATTTTTGCCTTCGTAGTATTTTGCAGTTGGATATTTGGAAACATATTTATCCAAATCACGACCTATAGTAGCTACAAACGCTAATTTTTCTGAGGTAATGCCTTCTTCATCATATAAGACACCCTGACTGTTGGAAAGCGTGACTACTTTTGCACCTAGTTGGATTGCTTTTTCAGCAGCATAGAAAGCAACGTTTCCTGCACCTGAGATGGTCACAATCTTATCTTTTAATTCTTCGTTGCGATAGTCGTATATACAGGATACAAAGTATAGTAATCCATAGCCTGTGGCTTCTGGACGGATGTATGAACCTCCCCAGTTGGCACCTTTTCCGGTCAATACTCCAGTGAAATTATTTTGAAGACGTTTGTATTGTCCAAACATGTATCCAATTTCGCGTTCGCCTACGCCAATATCTCCTGCAGGGACATCGGTCTCTGCTCCAATGTGACGGTAGAGCTCCGAGATAAAGCTTTGACAAAATTTCATGATCTCGGTATCAGATTTACCTTTTGGATTGAAATCAGAACCACCTTTACCACCTCCAATTGGAAGACTGGTCAGGCTATTTTTAAATACTTGTTCAAATGCCAAAAACTTGAGGATACTTAAATTGACATTGGGTGCAAATCGTAAACCTCCTTTATAGGGTCCGATGGCACTATTCATTTGTACACGATATCCACGATTTACCTCAATCTCGTTTTTGTCGTTAAGCCAAGCTACACGAAAAGATACCACACGCTCTGGCTCAGCAAGACGTTCAAGGATTTTTAGTTTTAAAAGCTCGGGTTGATATTCTTCGATATAAGGAATTAAATCCTCAGCGACTTCGGTAACCGCCTGTAGGAATTCTGGTTCGTTAGGATTACGTTTTTCGATATAATCAATGAATGATTTGTATACTTTCGACATATGGAAATAGGAAGTTTGTAAATTATTGTTGCTAATATATAAAAAAAAAGCTGAAATTGTTGATATTAATACAATTTCAGCTAATAAAGTTTGTAATTTTTATATATTCAAAAGGTGGATTTTACCAACCTTTAATGGCGTGTCCTTTGAATACTTTTTTGGCAACGGCTTCTACTTCTGGTGAATGATAAGCCTCTACGAATTTTTTAATGCGCTCATCATCCTTATTGTCTTCTCTCGTCACGATTAGATTGACATATGGAGAATCTTTATCTTCTGAAAATAGGCCATCAACCTCTGGGTCTAATCCTGCTTGGGCAGCAAAGGTATTGTTGATGACGGCTACATACACTTCTTTATCATCTAGTACACGAGGAAGTTGAGGGGCTTCTAACTCTAAGAATTTGACCTGTTTGGGATTGGATGTGATGTCCGTCACACGGGGTAATCCACCGGCGTTTTCTTTCAGGGTGATAAGGCCTTGTTTTTGAAGTAGGAGTAGGGCCCGTCCGCCATTGGTTGGATCGTTGGGAATGACAATAGTCTGTCCTGCTTTTAGTTCGTCGATATGCTTTATTTTTTTAGAGTATGCGACGATTGGGTATACAAATGTCTTACCCACAGGTGTCAAGGTGTAACCTCTTTGCTTGGATTGCTCATTCAGATAAGGTTGATGTTGAAAGGCATTGGCGTCGATATCTCCTTGATTTAATGCTTCATTGGGCACCACATAGTCATTGAAAGTAATTAATTCTACATCGACATCATATTGCTCCTTCGCTATTTTTGCAGCTTCTTCTGCAATTTCCTTCTCGGGGCCTGAAACTATTCCAACCTTAATTACCTTACTGTCTTGTTTGTTGCTGCTATTGCAGCTTGAAAAGGTGCAGAAAAGTAGTGAGAGAGAGAGTATTGTTGATAGTGATTTGATCATCGTTTTGTGTGTTTTAAATATTACCTATGGTTTGTTTTTTTGGAGAGAAAGTCTCCTGTCCATTGCAAAATGAAAACGATTATAATCAGGAGAATGAGTACCGCATTCATGATAACGCTGTCGTAGCCAATATAACCATATTGGTATCCAATTTGTCCAAGACCACCTGCACCTACAGCGCCGCCCATTGCTGAATATCCAACTAAGGTAATTAATGTAATCGTAATATTGTTGACTAATGAAGGTAGACTCTCTGGAAGTAATACCTTGCATATTATGTGTCTATGTGTAGCGCCCATGGCTCTTGCTGCTTCGATGAGCCCTTTAGGAATTTCTAAAAGACTGTTTTCTACTAATCTAGCAATGAATGGAGCGGCTCCGATACTAAGGGGGACCAATGCGGCGGAGATACCGATGGATGTGCCGACTATCTGTCGTGTAAATGGAATCATCCATACAATCAAGATGATGAAAGGGATGGAACGGAAAATATTGACCAGGATAGAGATGGTGTGATGTATGCCCTTATTTTCCATGACCTGCCCTTTTCTGGTCAAGAATAAGGCAATTCCTGTAGGAAATCCAATGAGGAATCCAAAGAAGCCGGATGCAAATGTCATGATTAGGGTCTCAATGGTACCTTGTAATAGAAGGGTAAAGATGGTATCAGACATATCCTAAAATTTCAAAAGATGAATAATCCAGTTGCAAATAGCTTAGGCTATTGGCCACCGCTTGAGGTGTTCCATTGAGTTCCATGAATAAAAGACCGAAGCTGGTATGGCCTATGTATTCTATCTGAGCACTTATTAGCCTGGCCTCCACACCGTATGTCCGCTGTAAGTTGGATATAATGGAACGTTGCTCTTCGTCGCCGGTGATGTAAAGCTTGACGATGGGGCTTCCCTCTGTCTTAAGCTGGCTTTGTAAGGAAAGAGGAAGGTCTGCTTGAAAGGAAGATTGGATAAACTGTTTGGTTACAGGGTGTTGAGGGGCTGTAAATATCTGTTCGACCGTGCCTTCCTCCACAAGTTTACCGTGTTCCAGTACAGCTACGCGATCGCATATTGTCTTGATGACATCCATCTCGTGTGTAATCAATAGAATGGTGAGATTTAATTGCGTATTGATGGATTTCAGCAGTTGAAGGATCGATTTCGTGGTGCTAGGGTCCAAGGCGCTCGTCGCTTCATCACATAATAAAAGAGAAGGGTTGTTGGCTAATGCCCTTGCGATAGCGACTCGTTGTTTCTGTCCACCTGAAAGTTTCGCTGGATAGTCATGAGCTTTATTTGCTAAACCAACCAGGTCTAATAGCTCGTCGACTCTATTTTGTATTTTTTCTTTTGACATGCCCATCAGTTCGAGCGGGAATGCGACGTTGCCGAAGACTGTACGGGAGGAAAATAGGTTGAAATGTTGAAATATCATACCTATCTCACGTCTTTTTACGTTGAGGTCAGCAGCGCTAAGCTGTATGAAATTTTGACCATTGATAATCACGCTTCCTGTGTCGGGTCGTTCGAGCAAATTGACGCAACGGATTAGGGTGCTTTTTCCAGCACCCGAACTCCCGATTACACCGAAAATCTGACCAGAAGGGATCGTTATAGAAACATCTTGCAAGGCAGGGGTGGTATTTCCCTTACTTATGAATGTTTTTGAAATATTGACTAACTCTACCATGTAGCTATATTAATAACATTTTTAACAAAAAAACCTTTCTCTTGAGCGTGGAAAGGCTTATTTATAAAGTTATTATCTTAGCATCAAAGGTATCAAATCTTTCTTTTTTTTCCAAGGTATTTTATAGGGTACAATTCCAGTTAGTAAAAGCATTTTTATAAGAATATGAATTATAAGGAATTATTTAAACAATTTGGATGAGGTTGAAATTGTCAAAATTTAGCAATTTATTGCGGAGGCTATTTCCAAGAGAGAGGTCTTTTGGAGAACTATATTTGTAATATAAGTATTTTATATAGAGTATGTTATGTTTTATTGAATTTGATGATTAAGTATTTGTGGTTTTTTGACCATTTAGTTTAAATGGTAAATACGTCAAATATTAAGTTCCTGTAAATAGAATATTATCTAAAATTCTTAACTTGCCACAAATTATAGTTAAATTGTATCAGTTCAGAACAATAAAATAGATTATATTAATATGGAAAATCAGGTGAAACAAGCCAACGGAAAATTGGGTATTTTAATTCCGGGCTTGGGTGCAGTCGCTACAACTCTTATCGCAGGTGTGGCGTCTATTAACAAAGGGTTGTCTCAGCCGATTGGGTCTGTATCACAACTTAGTCGCATCCGTTTGGGAAAACGTACTGAGGATAGAAATCCATTGATTAAGGATTTCGTTCCTTTGGCTAAGCTAGAGGATATTGTTTTTGGTGGTTGGGATGTTTACGAGGACAACGTATACGAGGCAGCCTCAAAAGCTCAGGTATTGGAACAAAGTCAATTGGACCAAGTAAAAGATACGCTGGTGGCTATAAAGCCTATGAAAGCGGTCTTTGATAAGGAGTTTGTCAAGAACTTGGATGGTACTCATATTAAGACCGAGTCTACCCGTCGTGAGCTTGCTGATGCTGCCCGTCGTGATATTCGTGAATTTAAAGAGCAAAATGGTCTTGATCGTATCGTAATCGTATGGTGCGGTTCTACAGAAAGATATATTGAAACAAATGATGCTTTCTCTACGTTAGCAAAATTGGAAGAAGCTTTTGACAACGACGACAAGCGTATTCCGCCAAGTATGATCTATTGCTATGCTGCATTGATGGAAGGTGTACCTTATGTAAACGGTGCTCCAAATCTTACTTGTGATGTTCCTGCTATTGAGGAATTGGCACAAGTCAATGGCGTCGCTATTGCTGGCAAGGATTTCAAGACGGGACAAACGTTAATGAAGACGATTGTCGCTCCAGGACTTCAGGCTAGGGCATTGGGTGTAGAGGGATGGTTTTCTACAAATATCCTCGGCAATAGGGATGGATTGGTGCTGGACGATCCAGATAACTTCAAGACTAAGGAGGTGTCAAAATTGTCTGTATTGGAAGAAATCCTGGATGCGAAGAAAAATCCGGAACTATATGGTAATCTTTATCATAAAGTGCGGATTAATTACTACCCTCCACACGGAGATAATAAGGAGTCTTGGGACAATATAGATATCTTTGGATGGATGGGATACAAAATGCAAATTAAGATTAATTTCCTATGTAGGGATTCAATCTTGGCAGCCCCAGTTGCCTTGGATTTGGCTTTGTTTATCGACTTGGCACAGCGTGCAGGTATGTCAGGTATCCAAGAGTGGTTATCTTTCTATTTGAAGTCTCCGCAGACAGCACCAGGATTGCCCCCTGAACATGATATCTTCAAGCAATTGATGAAATTACAAAATACACTTCGCCATATTATGGGAGAAGATTTAATAACGCATTTAGGCTTAGATTACTACCAGGAGCTAGTCGATAGTATTCAATAATTGCTAATTGCGCACATAAATTTTTAGAGGAGGCTGTTCAAAAATGTCACCCTGAGCAAGTTCAGAATCTCTTGATTTGCCTGTGAGGGCATCTTTTCGGACAGCCTCTTCCCATTACCATTACAACTTTATCAAACCAGTAATGGTAATTTTTTAATATAGAAGATGATGAACTTTGCTATTATAGCTGCTGGAGAAGGATCTCGCCTCAAAGAGGAAGGGATCGATATTCCCAAACCCTTACTACCTTTGAATGGTGTGCCTATGATTGGTCGCTTGATTCAAATCTTTGCAAACCAAGGTGCACAACAGGTTCATGTTATTATCAATAGTCAATCTCCTTTGCTCGAGAAATATCTGACTACTGAAGCTTTTGATGTCCCCATTATCCTCCTCATCCAAGATACCCCGAGTTCATTACACAGTTTTCATGCGTTGATCCAAGCCAACCCCGATTGGGATGCGGTGTGCTTGACGACTACGGATACTATCTTTAAAGAGGCTGATTTTGGGAAATATCTGCAGCAATTCAATATCGATCAGGAATCGGATGCTTTTATGGGGATAACGTCTTTTGTGGATGATGAAAGTCCGCTGTATGTGGAAGTGGATCAGAAATTGCAGATTACCGGTTTTGTGGATCGTTATGTTAGCGGAATTGAGTACGTCTCGGGAGGGATCTATGGCTTGCGCAGGAATGCAATAGCGGTTGTCAACCAATCAGTGATGGAGGGAAATACGCGAATGAGAAATTACCAAAGAGCATTGTTGTCCAATAAACTGAAAGTTAAGGGACATGTTTTTGAAAAAGTGGTCGATGTTGACCATCTTAAGGATAAAGAAATGGCGGAAGCCTTTCTGTTGGAGAAATAAGTATAAAATAAAGATGGCCAAAAAAACAAAGATTTTGGGTGTGACGAGAAAAAGTCGGTTCTCGCCAAATCATATTGGTAACGATGCTGCAATATTTAATGAAGTATGCGAAAAGCTCACCTTAAAGGGTGCTGAGGTAGAGATTTGCAACGAAGATGAATTTTTAGCAAAGGAGTCTGTATCACAGGATTTTATTGTGACTATGGGGCGTACAAAGACCTTGGTGAAGAAATTGCAAAAATTAGAAAATGAAGGAAAGACGGTAGTCAATTCCGGAGTAGGAATTGAAAATTGTTTTCGGACAAATATGACAAATGCATTGTTGGATGGTGGAGTGCCCTATCCGAAGAGCTATGTTGTCGCCACGACGTCTGATATAAGGGATATATTCAATACATTGGCGGGCAAGGGAGTGTGGATAAAGAGAGGAGATTTTCATGCCATTCACAAAGAAGATGTTACTTTTGCATCCTCAGCCGAAGAAGCACAATATATACTGAATGAATATGCCTTAAGGGGAATCAAGGAAGCAGTTATTTCGGAACACTTGGTTGGGGATTTACTTAAATTCTATGCAGTAAGAAATACTGGGTTCTTCTATTGTTTCTATCCATATGAACATAATCATCACAAGTATGCTGTGTACGAGCAAATCAATGGCGAAACGGTGCATTACCCTTTTGATGAAGCTCTTTTGAAAAGCACAGCTGATCGGGCTGCCGATATTCTAGGTGTTCAAATCTACGGTGGGGATGTCATTATTGGCCCGCAGGGAGATTTTCATATCATTGATCTCAATGACTGGCCTAGTTTTGCACCTTGTCGTGCAGAAGCTTCTGAAGCGATTGTTAATCTTTTAATTCATGTCTTTACAACTCAACAAAATGCAAAGAGAGACACCCGTATACAACACTCCTAATCCACCTGAAGAGGGGACAGCTTTTGAACAATCCCTCAAATCTAATGATACCGAAGAACGAATCGATATCTGGTTTTACAGACCGATTGGTTTTAGAATAGCACAAGTGTGCGCTAAGATAGGAATCACACCAAATGCGGTGACTATCATCAGCATCTTTTTTGGTGTGGCGGCAGGTATTTTATTTTACTATGAGTCCTTGGGACTGAATGTAGTGGGTATGCTGTTGCTGGTATTTGCCAATTCCTTGGATTCGGCTGATGGTCAGCTGGCACGGATGACGGATAATAAAAGCCGATTTGGTCGGATTCTGGATGGCTTTGCGGGTGATTTTTGGTTTGCTTCTATCCATATTGCATTGTGTCTTCGCCTAATGAATGAAGGGTGGAGTGCTTGGATATGGGTGCCTGGTGTGTTGGCAGGCATATCACATGTATTCCAATCGGCTATGGCGGATTACTATCGAAATGTACATCTGTATTTTATTAAAGGAAAAGCGGGCAGTGAATTGGATAACAGCCGTGATTTACAGGCTGAATTTGACCAGATGACGTGGAGAAAACAAGCTTTCAGTAAATTTGTCTTAAACGGCTACTTGGGTTACACCCGTATGCAGGAACGCCTCTCTCCGAAGTTACAGCAATTGCTGACGTTGATTAAAGGTAAATATGTAGATCAGCTGCCTCAAGGCTTGGTAACGGAGTTCAGGGCGAAGAATCGTCCATTGATGAAGTACACCAATATTGTGCAATTCAATACACGTGTGATTTTTTTATTTCTGTGGTTGTTTATCGATCAGGTGTGGTTGTACTTTTTCTTTGATATGTTCATATTGAATCCTATTCTTATCTACATGGTGAATAGACAGGAGAAGGTGAGTGGCTATTTTGTGGATAAACTTAAAAACGAGAACTCGTATGGCGAGTAAGATATATAAGGTTATCTTCTTTATTTTAGGTATAGGCACATTAGGATACATGATCTATGCTCTAGGACCTGATGTTATTTGGGAGAATATCCAAAAGACAGGTTGGTGGTTTATACCTGTTTTGATCAGTTGGTTGATTATATATTTAATGAATGCGATGGCTTTGCGGGATATCATCCATGAGGAGGGTAATCCAAGGACGAAGTTGCCATTTGGGAAGATATTTCAACTTATCGTGACTGGTTTTTCAATTAATTATATTACTCCCTTTGTGGCACTTGGGGGAGAACCTTATCGTATCATGGAGCTCAAGCCTTATGTCGGTAGCTCCAAGGCAGGCTCCTCGGTCTTGCTGTATACAATGATGCATATTTTATCGCATTTGGTCTTTTGGGTGGCATCGGTTGGATTGATTCTTTGGTTTGTACCGGCGAGCAAGATTGTAGTAATCGCATGTGTGACGATTATTTTGATGGCTGTATTAGGTGTATGGTGGTTTTCTAAGGTGTATAGAAAAGGGGTGACGGTGAGTTTGATGAGATCATTGCGTAAACTGCCATTTGTAGGTAAGAAGATTGCTGTTTTTGCAGAAAGCCATCATGAATTGTTAAATGATATAGACGGACAGGTAAGGTCGTTGTATGTGGATCGTAAAAGAAATTTTTATACTTCCTTATGTTGGGAATTTTTTGCGCGTGTAGTGGGATGTGCCGAGATTTATTTCATAGCGCACGCTTTGGGCTTACCAATGACGTATGTGGAGTGTCTAATCGTGAGTTCGGGCTCGTCACTGTTTGCTAATCTTATTTTCTTTTTTCCGATGCAATTGGGGACGCGTGAGGGAGGTATGGCAATGGCTGTTGCTAGTGTTGGGTATGCGGCTTCAGTAGGCGTATTCATAGGTATTGCAACTCGTATACGTGAGTTGGTGTGGATTGCTATAGGTCTGTTGATGATGAGCTTTGCTAAACGAAGTAAAGCTCGGAAAATGGTGGAGGTCTGAGGCACAAATGTGTGCCTGGGGATTTTTAATATGGAAAACTAAATAATGAAAGAAATAAAAGGATTGATATTTGATTACGGTGGGACATTGGATTCCAACGGACAGCATTGGGCAGCCGTGATATGGAAGTCTTATCAAAAGGTGAATGTTCCGATTACGCGTGAATTGTTTAATGACGCTTATGTCTACGCGGAAAGGAAGATGGCGAGACATCCATTGATAGCTTCGGATTTTAACTTTTTGCAGGTTCTACAGACTAAAGTGGAAGCACAATTTGAATATCTGAAAAATCAAAGCGTGGTGGTCGATTCCGATTGGATTGACTTGATTGCTGCGGACGGATATAGTCTTGCCCGGGCCACGGTGCAAAGCGTCGAACAAGCACTGAATAATATCCATGAGAAATATCCTATTGTGATGGTCTCTAATTTCTATGGAAACTTGTCAGCAGTATTGCGTGATTTTGGTATATACAATAGTTTTGACAGAATTATTGAATCGGCTGTAGTGGGTGTGCGTAAGCCCGATCCGGGTATCTATGCGTTGGGAGTGGAAGCGATTGGACTGGATGCATCAGAGTGCTTGGTCATCGGCGATTCCTATAGTAAGGATATGGTACCTGCTAAGGCTTGTGGCTGTCAGACATTGTGGCTAAAGGGAGAAGGTTGGTCTGAGGACGAAGAGCTGGAGGCAAAGGATGCGGATTATACTTTTTACGATATCAAAGAGTTGGAAGAGATTATCTTCCGCTGGACGTCGTTAGGGGCTGTATAATTTGATGAATGATATCGTTAAAGGAGCCCGCTATAGCGGGCTCCTTTGGTCTTATTTTTTGGTAAACATACCGGCAATGTCGTCTAAGAAATTGCCGTCTTTATTCTTATCGAAGAAACCTCCAACTAAATCGGCAAGTCCGCCACCATTACCGGTCGTCTGCTGTTGTCCTGTGGTGGTTGTATCTGAACCTCCCAACAAGCCCCCTAGTAGGTCGCCGATACCACCGCCATTATTTTGAGTGGCTTTTTCTTTGCCTAGATAGCCCATCACTATAGGAGCAAGGGTAGATAGTACGGTGCCAACGGTTTCGGAGCTGATGCCCGTCTTTGCCGAAATTTCGCTTTTTACCTGATCAGCATTTTTACCGAACATGTTGCTGACTATTTTGTCATCGTCTTCGGTTGGGCCATCCGTCACAATCTGATCGACTCTATCCAATGCATCGCCTGTATGCTTGGTGTCCAATGCATTAGTTAAGCTCTCGGCCTTGTCTGATTTTTTGCTTGAATTGTATTTCAATGCGGCAATCATTAATGGTACCGCAATGGCGACCATCCATTTGGCCTTGCTTTCACTGATTCCGAGCTTGCCAGCCAAAGCTGTAATGACCTTGGTGCCAATACCGCCAGTGATTAAATCAATCATTCCCATAATTGTATAGTGTTATTTTTAGTATACTGATTCTAGTCAAAATCTATTCCAGAGATTTATGCGTTATCCTTGAATATGGTAAACAAATGTCTATATACTTTGTTTTTTTGGAGGTAATAAAAAGATTATTCAAACTATGAATATGGGATTCTGATGGACACTTTTCACGGAATAGAGGTGTGGCGCAATAATGATGGAGTGGGGAGGCCTTCGTTCCCTTATAGGGTGTAAAATCATCGAGAGATGATTATCCAGTTAACAAGTTGTCGCTTACTTAGTAATCTATACTGTTCGATTAGAAAAAATATGGCGCAAGACAACTTGTTAACAAGATAAGAAGTTGCTACATTTTGTTGAGTAGGCTGGTCATATTGTTGATATCCTCATGTGTGAGTTCCAAGTCTCCAGCTCTGGCATTGCTGATGGTCTGGGAGGCATTGCGTGCACCTGCTAATGCGATCGTGATACCTTGTTGTGCGACTGTCCAAGCGAGTACCAATTGACCCAACGTTACATCATATCTATCTGCAATAGGTTCGATGTTTTTGAGGAAGTTATTTGTTTTGGTAATGCTGTCATCGGTAAAGAAAGGATGATTGGCTCTGTGATCTCCAGCTCCAAATTGCTGCCCAGGTTTCATTTTGCCAGTTAGTAATCCTCTTTCCATGGGACTATAGGCAAGTATGCCTAATTGATGCTCGATACAGTAAGGAACAGTCTGCTCTTCAATGCCTCTATTGACCATTGAGTAGGGGACTTGGTCGGAAATAATAGGGCAGACAGAAGCGGCCTTGGCTAATTGCTCTTTATCATAATTACACACACCGGCATATCGTATTTTTCCTTGTTCAATAAGTTTGGCTACGGCTTCGAAAGTTTCTTCAATGGGAGTGGTCTTATCATTCCAATGGATTTGGTATAGATCAATATAGTCTGTACCCAACCTTTTTAGGGATTGTTCGCATTCATAGATTACACTGTCTTTTCCGGCATACTTGTAGATAGTGATGTCTTGTCCGTGATTGTTTTTACTAGGGCCAACTAGGTCGCCTTTGTCGGTATCCCAACGCATGCCGAATTTGGTGAGGATTTGGATTTTATCCCGTGACCGTCCTTTTATGGCTTCACCAACAATCTCTTCACTTGTCCCTTGCCCGTATATAGGAGCGGTGTCAATGGATGTCATTCCTTCTTCAAGTCCAGCCTGAATAGCTTTCAGGGCCTCATTACGGTCGGTGCTTCCCCACATCCATCCTCCGGCAGCCCAAGCTCCAAAGGTAATGATTGATAATTCAAGGTCACTGTTCCCAATTTTTCTATATCTCATAATACATTTGTTTTTTGCTGACCCCTAAATTTACGAGTACTTTATACAAATTAAAAATGGAGATCTTCAATATGAGCTTATTTTGACTATCTTTAGCCAAACTATGATCTAGATATGATAAAAAGATTATTTTTTGCAATCCCCCTGTTGTCTTTTGTAATGTCCTGTCAGTCAAATACTCCACAGACTGAGTCTTCAGCAGATGCTACTATTGCACTCGATATAAAAGAGGCAAAGCGTATCTTGGATTTACCTTTGCATTGCTTGATGACGGAATATCCCAATAAATTAGGTCAAGTAATTGGTAGTGAGCAAGATTTGAAGACACCAAAGCAATTGCGCCCCATTTTTTACGGATGCTTTGATTGGCATTCGTCGGTACATGGTTACTGGTCTATTGTTCGGATATTAAAGACTTTCCCTGAATTGGATGAGGATGGGGAGATAAGGGATTTGCTAAAACAGCATATTACGACAGCTAATGCAAAAATTGAATTAGCCTTTTTTCAAGATAAGAACAATCTGGGGTTTGAGCGTACTTATGGATGGGCATGGTTGTTTAAGCTTCAAGAGGAATTGGTGACTTGGGATGATCCGGATGCCCAATTATGGGCCGCCGCGCTGCAGCCTCTTGTAGACGTACTGGTGATCCGCTATGAAGAGTACCTGCCAAAGTTGGTGTATCCTATCCGCTCGGGACAGCACGATAATTCGGCCTTTGGGTTTTCATTGTCGTTGGACTATGCTCGGACAGTGAAGCATATGGCATTTGAAAAAGTGTTGATAACGCATGCACGTAGATTGTATACGGCGGATCGTGACTGTGATATTGCTTATGAACCTAGTGGGTCTGATTTTCTTTCTCCTTGTTTGGAAGAGGCTTTGGTGATGAGTAAAATATTACCACAGGAAGAATATAAGAAATGGTTAAAGGAATTTATGCCTGCTTTGTTCCATGCTGATTTTGAATTGGAACCAGCAATCGTTAAAGACCGTACTGATGGTAAGCTGGTGCATTTGGATGGATTGAACTTTAGTAGGTCTACCTGTCTAAGTGGCATAGCACACGCCCTACCTGAATTGAAGCATCTCAAACAGGTAGGACATAAGCATCTTGCTTATTCGCTTCCGAATATTTCGAATGATGATTACATGGGAAGCCATTGGTTAGGAACGTTTGCATTGTATGCCCTGTTCCATCAGTAGGGACATGATTATAATGAAAGCCAGGAATTCCCTCCTGGCTTTTTCAATTTATAGGCACGACAATATTGTCTTCCAGTCGCAGCTGGGTAATCTTGACGGATGTAAAACCATCTTCCCGAACTATAATTTTTGAAAGGTCGAGCCCTCTGGCTGACAGCGTATGGAGCAGTGCGCTCCGAAACGCACCCCTAGAACTGATCCAATCCCGATGTTTGATGTCCTGATTGTTGACTTCGATAAGTTGATCGACGCTGTATTTTTGGAATAACTCCAAAAAATCTTGGTAAAGTTCGACTGCTGTTGACATACAATTTAAAATTAAAAGTTTAACATAAATTGTATTCAGAAGTTGGGTTTGATAAATAACTCGTGTAGTACGTTTATTTTGGTGAACACCCGTATTATATTTACCACCGTGGTGACTCCACTCGGTTGGTATTGTCAATAGACAATTCTGAATACTCTACCAAAGTTATAGTATTTATTTTTTATATGCAAATCTGACGGTTAAAATTGTAGGATTTTAAAGCAAATTCGAGGTTTTTAAAACAAAATAGGCCTTTAATTGTTAATTACCTAACTCGCTTATTGAAAGCATCTCACCTAAATAAATCCTCAGGATCTGATCTGAGGTCAAATACAACGTATTAAAAATGAGTAAAACAATAATTGTTTCGAATAGACTTCCTATAAAAATAGAACGGACCGAACAGGGTTTGAATATTCTTCCTAGTGAAGGTGGACTTGCAACCGGACTGGGGTCTATCTATAATACCGGCGGTAATGTATGGATAGGTTGGCCAGGTATAGTACCTGAGAATGAAGAGGAAGAATCGGAGATTCGGATGAAATTGAAAGAACTGAACTTGATTCCGGTATTTTTGGACCAGGAAGAATTGGAAGGCTTCTATGAAGGATTTTCGAACGAAGTAATCTGGCCTATCTGTCATTATAAGCCTAGCTATGCTGTGTATGACGAAGCAAATTGGGAAACGTACTATCGGGTGAACGTTAAATTTTCAACGTTGATTAAAGAGCAGGTAGCGGATGAAGACGAGATTTGGATACACGATTACCAGTTGATGTTGCTGCCTAGTTTAGTAAGGGCCTTTAAACATGATATCTCTATCGCTTATTTTCAGCATATACCTTTTCCATCGCATGAAATATTTAGGCTTATTCCGTGGCGCAATCAACTGCTGAATGGATTGCTTGGGGCTGACCTTGTCGGCTTTCACACGTTTAATGATGCCCAATATTTCATAGATGCTTGCTCACATATATTGGGTACCAAAAACAAAGAAAATAGTTTGCAACATGGTGGGCGTACAGTTTTTGTGGAGGCCTATCCGATGGGAATCGATAATTTGAAATTTGAGGGCCTCTCTCAGACAAATGAGGTAAGAAGTCGTGCATTGGGGATTAAAGAGGATTTGAAGGATCGGAAGATCATCCTTTCTGTGGATCGGTTGGACTATAGTAAGGGTATTTTGGAACGAATCCATGCCTTTGAAAATCTACTACTGGAGTATCCCGATTATGAGCGAAAAATCGTGTATTATATGTTGGTGGTGCCGTCTCGGGATCAAGTTCAACAGTATAAGATGTTGAAAGATGAAGTGGATCGTTCGGTAGGACGTGTGAATGCCAAATATGGCAAACAAGATTGGACGCCAATTGCTTATTTCTACAGTTCTTATCCGTTGGAAGAGCTTTCGGCGCTATATGTCTCGGCTGATGTGTGCTTGGTAACTCCTATACGGGATGGAATGAATCTGGTGTGTAAAGAATATATTGCTAGTCATCCGGAAGGAAGAGGGGTGCTTGTGCTTAGCGAGATGGCGGGGGCTGCTCGGGAGTTGACGGAGGCCTTGATTGTCAATCCCAATGACGCCGCTGGAGTAGCGGCGAGTCTGCGTGAGGCACTGGAGATGCCTGTAGCTGAACAGACCGAACGTATGATGCCTATGCTTGCGAATATCCGCAAATTCAATATTCATCATTGGGTACGTCAATTTATGGAACGCCTGCGCGAAATCAAAGAGCTCCAGCATCATGAATTGGCCCGTAAGGTGGGTGATCGGGTGAAGGAGGAGATGTGTAGGGAATATGGAGCTGCTTCTCGCAGACTTATATTACTGGATTATGATGGTACATTGGTGGGGTTTAACAAGGATGCGGAGAAGGCGACGCCTACCATGGAGCTTTACGAGGTGCTGAACGAATTGAATAATGACGACAAAAATCTAGTGGTCATTATCAGTGGACGTAAGCACCAAACGTTGGAATCGTGGTTTTTGGGAATGGAGATGACAATGGTTGGTGAACATGGTGCTTGGTCCAATTATCCAAATGATGAGTGGAAAGCAAAGAAGGGGCTTTCTACACCTTGGAAAGAGGTCATCAAAGATGTAATGGAAAAGTATGCTGATCGTACACCAGGCGCATTCGTAGAGGAGAAAAATTATTCCTTGGCTTGGCACTATCGAAAAGTACAAGCGGGCTTGGGCCGATTGCGGGCGCAGGAGCTAATGGATAGGCTACGGTATATCGTTCCTACATATGGTGTACAATTGCTGGACGGGGATGATGTGATTGAAGTCAAGAACTCGGAGGTGAATAAGGGGAGAGCTGCATTGGAAATATGGAAAGATTATAATCCTCAATTTGTCCTTGCTATGGGGGATGATAAGACAGATGAAGATATGTTTCAGTCTTTACCGGAGCAATCTTTTACGATCAAAGTGGGGAATAAACCTTCTTCTGCTCGTTACTATATCGAGGGGCAAGGGGAGGTAATGCAATTATTGAAGGATATGTTAACTTGTAAAGGGAGCGCTAATGATTAAGGATAGGCATGTTTACAATACGGGAATAGTGGGCAATTGTTCGTTCATTGCACATATTAATAAAGATACGAATATCGACTGGCTGTGTTGGCCATCGTTTGAGGATTCATTCATATTGGGAAGACTCTTGGATGTTAAAAAAGGGGGGGAGTTTTCGATACTTCCAGCCGAAGGAACTTATGAAAGTGCCCAAAGTTATTTGGAGAACACTAATATTTTGCAGACGGTGATTACTTCAGACGAGGGGAGCTATCAGATTACAGATTTTGCACCTCGCTTTGAGCAGTTTGGACGATATTATAAGCCTTTGATGTTGATTCGTAAAGTGGAGGTTATTTCTGGACGACCTAGAATAAAAATCAACTGTAGCTTGACATATGACTATGGTAAAGGGGAGTTTGAAAAGCAACGGGGTAGTAACCACGTCGAATTTACAAATGAGAATGAAAAAATTAGATTGACCACGAATGTGCCCGTAAGTCATTTCTTCTCAGATTTTCCGTTACCCTTGAATGAAACGAAATATCTTGTTTTGACTTATGGCAGTGCCTTAGAGGCTCCTCTGGTTAAGACTGTTGAGGATTTTTACCATAGTACAAAGCGGTATTGGCGTAATTGGATTAAAAAGGCTTCTATCCCCCACTTTTATCAAAAAGAGGTGATTCGTTCAGCCTTGGCACTCAAAATACATCAATATGAAGATACGGGAGCTATTATTGCATCTAGCACGACGAGTTTGCCAGAGCATCCAGGGGCGGGGCGTAATTGGGACTACCGATATTGCTGGTTGAGAGACAGCTATTATGTGTTGAATGCGCTTGAGCATGTTGGGCATTTTGAAGAGATGGAAAAATATGCTTCTTATATCACAGGAATCACGCAGTCGGATATCGGCAGGTTACAGCCCTTGTATGGTATCATGGGCAACAGGGATCTGAAGGAGACCATACTGGATCATTTGACGGGCTACCAGGGTAACCAACCTGTGAGGATAGGCAATCAAGCTTACGAGCACGTGCAGAACGATGTGTATGGGCAGGCTATCATAGCTTTATTGCCTCTTTTTACCGATCACCGATTTACTTATAAGGAACGTGCGGGGGTGAGCTATTGGCTTGACTATTTTTTGCAACGTATCGAGAAGACGATAGATGAAAAGGATGCAGGCATATGGGAGTTTCGCAATTTTGAGAATCATCACTGTTATAGTAACCTGTTTCAATGGGCAGGTAGTGCCGCTGCATTGAAGATTGCGAAGCAGATTGGTGATCAGGATATCATGACACGTGCACAAAAATTGATGGCCCAAGCGGCAGAATATATCGAGAGCTGCTACGATGAGGAGCGGATGGTGTATACGAGTGCGCGTGGAAGTGATAATCTGGATGCGAGCACACTACAATTGATTATGATGCATTATCTTCACCCGGGTAGTGAGCGCGCTAGGAAGCACTTAGAAGGTTTGGAGCGAGAGTTGAAAACAGATGAGGGATTATTTTACCGCTATCTCCACAAGGACGATTTTGGCAAACCTAAGTCTACGTTTCTAATCTGCGCCTTCTGGTATGTAGAGGCGCTGGCTTGTGTAGGAAGGGTAGACGAGGCTCAACGTATTTTTGAAAATCTGATGAAATATGGCAACCATCTGATGTTGTTTAGTGAGGATATCGATGAGGTGGATGGTAGTCAATGGGGCAATTTTCCGCAAGCATATAGTCATGTCGGATTGATGAATGCGGCCTATCGTATTGCCATTAAATTGGATGAACCGCTTTTTTTGAAATAGCAAGGGAGAGCTATTTTGTCACATTGGACTGTCAACCTGTCTTATATCCACTCAGAAAGCAGAGTTTGGAATATTCCTTGATGTACATATTCTAACAAAATTGTATAAAATTTAGGAGATATATGAACACAGAAAAAGGAAGTATTTCTATTCACACCGAGAACATATTCCCGGTCATTAAAAAGTTTTTATATTCAGATAACGAGATTTTCTTAAGAGAGTTGGTTTCCAACGCCGTAGATGCTTCTCAAAAAATCAAGCGTCTAGCTTCATTGGGACAATATCAGGGAGAAGTTGGTGATTTGATGGTGGACGTCAAATTTGATGAAGAGGCGAAAACCATTACCATTTCGGATAAAGGTATCGGAATGACTGCTGAAGAGGTTAAAAAATACATTAACCAGATTGCATTCTCAGGTGCCACCGAATTCATGGAAAAATTTAAGGAAGCTAATGATGCTAATGAAATTATTGGTCGATTTGGTTTAGGATTTTACTCGGCATTCATGGTTGCTGATAGTGTTGAAATCCAGACTTTGTCCTATCAAGAAGGTTCGGAGCCTGCGAAGTGGGTTTGTGACGGTAGCACGTCATACGAGATTTCGGAAGGTGTACGTACAGAACGTGGGACGGATATTATCTTGCATATCAACGAGGAGTCTGTCGAGTTTTTGAATAAGTCTAGATTGCAAGAGATATTGGATAAATACTGTCGTTTCTTACCTGTTCCAATTCGCTTTGGCACCAAAACCTCTTCGGAGCCAGACGGTGAAGATGAAGAAGGCAAGCCTAAATACAAATCGGTAGAGGTTGACAACATTGTTAACAACACGCATCCTGCATGGACTAAATCACCTTCTGAATTGAAGGATGAGGACTATTTGGCCTTCTACCGCGAACTGTATCCATACTCGATGGATGAACCTTTATTTTGGATACACTTGAACGTAGACTATCCGTTCAACTTGACAGGGATTTTGTATTTTCCTAAAATCAAGAATGAATTAGAAATACAACGCAATAAAATCAAATTGTATTCTCGTCAGGTATTTATCACGGATGAGGTGAAAGATATTGTTCCAGAATTTTTGATGCTACTTCATGGGGTGATAGATTCTCCAGATATTCCGTTGAACGTATCACGCTCTTTCTTGCAAGCAGATGGAAATGTGAAAAAAATCAACAATTACATCACTAAGAAAGTGGCGGACAAGCTCCAAGAAATCTTCAAATCTGACCGCAAAGGCTTCGAAGAGAAATGGAATGATATTGGTCTTTTCATTAAGTACGGCATGTTGAGTGATGAAAAGTTTGCCGACAAAGCGAGTGATTTTTGCCTTGTCAAAAATGCGACAGACGAGTATTTCACAATCAAGGAATACTACGAGAAAGTGAAGGATATTCAGGTGGATAAGGACGGTAATATCGTATACTTATATACACATGATAGATTGCAACAAGACAGCTTTATAGCTGCAGCAAAGCAAAAGGGCTATGATGTATTGTTGTTGGATGGCCCGTTAGATACTCACTTTGTGGGGTATTTAGAACAAAAAGGAGGAGAGAAAATCCAATTGAAGCGTGTAGATGCAGATGTTATCGACAAATTGATCGCAAAAGACGAGAAGCAAGAATTGTCTTTGACAGAGGATGAATCGAAGCAAGCGTTGGGTATCTTTGAGAAGGCGATCACTCGTCCAGATATGAAAGTAGAAGTAGATGCGCTACATGCTGATGAAGCACCTGTATCGGTCACGATCGATGAATTTATGCGTCGGATGAAAGATATGGCTAAGACAGGCGGGGGTATGGGATTCTATGGTAATCTTCCGGACAACTATAAAGTGACGGTAAACGGTAACCACCCATTGATTAAACGCATCTTGGAAGCTCCGGAAGGAGAGGGTGAACAGTTGGCGAAGCAGGCTTTTGACTTGGCATTATTGTCAAGAGGATTGCTAACTGGGGCTGATTTAACAGCCTTTGTGAAGAGAAGTGTAGCGCTTATTTAAGTTTTTTGATAAAATAATTGCTTAATCCTCATTATGATACAAAATAATGAGGATTTTTTATGGAAAAACATTTGCAGGATGTGGTGATTTATTCTACCTTTGTAACACAAAATCACGGTGGTTTTAGCTCAGTCGGTTAGAGCGCCTGATTGTGGTTCAGGAGGTCGTGGGTTCGAGCCCCATATTCCACCCATCGTTTTTGAAAGCAGTCTGAAAAGACTGCTTTTTTTTGTTTAATAGGGTTTGATAGGCATGAGTCAAATGCAGTGCTCTGTAAAAAATCGGATAGCAATGACCGTCGACTTAAAAAAAATGATATATTTACGTGATGTAAAGTGGGGGGTGGTACATGAATCGATAGGTCCACCAAAAGTATAGGAATGCTTTATAAACCGAAAATAAGTGACCTACGGACACTAGATGCGTGAATTAGTGGTCACATAAAGCAGACTTATGATGAATAAAATAAACGAATCCATCGACTGATGGGTGATAGCTGCTTCATTACCTTAAAAAAAGATAACTATATTTCAATGAAAACAAACCTAAAACTTGCTTATTTACTTTCAGGACTTGCTTTGATGACGTCATGCAATTCGAATGCGGAGAAAGGAAGCGATGCAGGGGGCGCAGATACAACCTCGTACCCTTCAGTAGAAAAGAATGCCGCGAATACGGATTATAAACCTGCATTTGCTGGACAAACGAGGGTAAAGGGGGTAAAGACCACAACACCTTTTGATGTGACCGTATTGAGCAAGGAGCTTAAATCTCCTTGGGGAATAGCTGTTTTGCCAGATGGTAAACTGTTGATTACGGAAAAGGAAGGTACGCTTCGAATCGCTTCAGAGGGGAACCTTGGCGAACCTATCAAAGGAATATCAGAAATTGACACCAAAGGACAGGGTGGTTTATTGGGGGTCACGGTGGACCCTGATTTTGCCAACAACAGAATGGTGTATTGGACTTTTGCGCAGAAAGTAGGAGATAAGAATCTGACAGCTGTTGGAAAAGGTAAATTGGCGAATGATGAGAAGAGCATTGAAAATGCGCAAGTGATCTACCAAGCGGGGCCAGCTTACAAAGGCGGGCTGCATTATGGGTCACGTATTCTTTTTGATAAAGCGGGGAATATCGTTTTCAGTACGGGCGAGCGTTCGGATTTGGAAACTAGACCTCAGGCGCAAGATTTAAAATCTGGCTTGGGTAAAATTATCCGTATTACTACTGATGGAAAACCTGCTACTGGTAATCCATTTGAAGGTAATGCTGCTGCTAATCCTGAAATCTATTCTTATGGACATCGTAATGTGCAGGGGTTGGCATTCCATCCAGAAACAGGCGATTTATGGGAGACCGAATTTGGACCAAAAGGTGGAGATGAGGTCAACATTATTAAGCCTGGTAAAAACTATGGTTGGCCAACAATTACGTATGGATTGGAGTATAGTGGTGCAAAAATTGGAGATGCTATACAACAAAAAGATGGTATGGAGCAACCTGTTTATTATTACGATCCTGTTATTTCACCTAGTGGTATCACATTCTACAGCTCAAACGTAATTCCAGAATGGAAGAACAATCTTTTCATCGCGGCATTAAGTGGTACGCACATCGCTAGATTGGTGATTGAGGACAATAAGGTGGTGGGAGAAGAAAGACTGCTGACGGATCAAGGACAGCGCTTTAGGGCGGTGGTCGAGGGGACTAATGGCGAACTGTTTGCCATCACGGATGCAGGGTGGTTGATCAAAGTATCGAAAAAATAGTACTATAAAATCAGATTTCTATAAATAAGGGTCCGTATCGCGATAGATACGGACCCTTATTTATTTGTTTACGGACAAAGGGCGTTTATTTTTTTGCCACAATAGAGTAGGCCATAGGGACTTTTCCTTCCATTCCCTTGATTTGAAATTGACCAGGGCTCTGCTCTACGAGTTGATTGAAACAGATGTATGGCGAATAATTGTATTCCTTAAAATCCTGAATATGTAGGCTCTGGCCTAATAAGCTAGTGAAAACTTCACTTAAACTATGATTCCAGGATACGGACTGGTCTACGATATCTGCTTGTTTATCGGCATAGGTTCCGGTCTCGGTTTCGATAATGGCACTTTGATTGAAGTAAGGGTAGATAATTTGTTGAAAATTGTCATCCCATATCCACATGAAGGGATGGAATTCTACAAATATGAATTGACCACCTGGTTTGAGGAATTTAGAAATTACCTTGGCCCATTTGTCTAGATCGGGAAGCCAGCCAATCGTACCATAGCTGGTGTACACGATGTCGAATTGTTGATTGAGATGCTCGGGCAAGCTATATACATCACAGTTGATGAACGTTGCATCTAAGCCGAGTTCGGTATTCAATTCGTTAGCTCGTTTTATTGCTTTGTCAGACAGGTCTACGCCGGTAACGTTGGCCCCCATTTTGGCCAGTGACAAGCTGTCTTGGCCGAAGTGGCACTGTAGGTGTAGGATGGTTTTCCCTGAGATATCCCCTAATAAATCTAATTCAATTTGATTAAGGGAGCTTTTCCCCTTTTTGAAGGCCTCCACATCGTAGAAATCGGAAGCGATATGTATATCTGTCTTGTTATTCCACAAGGCTTTGTTGATATCAATATAATTGTTTTCGTTGTTCATAAAAGTATTATGGTTGTTTTGCTGACGCTATCGAGTAGGTTTGTAAATCGTCAAAAATACATATTCTCGGGTTAGCGGTATTCATTATTATCTAGTGTTGTTAGTCAATTGTCAATCCTTTTGCCAAATATTTTTAGACTTCTTTCTATTCCATCGAGTTCGGCGATATTGGGGAGCATGGCCCACTCTTCAAATCCGAAATGTTGGAAGAGGGCGATACTTGGTACGTTGTGGGCAAATATGAATCCCAGTAAGGTTTTGATACCATAGTGGGGGGCCTGGTCGATGGCGTATTGAATGGCTTGCTTTCCCAGCCCTTTGCCTCTGGAGTTTTCATCCAAATAGATGCTGACTTCGACGGTGCCCTGATAAGCAGGGCGGCCATAGAAAGATTGAAAGCTGATCCAGCCTACGATTTGTTGCTGATCGTCTTCGATTACCCAAAGTGGCCGTTTGTTGCTATCGTGCTTTTCGAACCAAGGTATGCGGCTGTTGACGCTGATGCACTCTGTATCGGCGGTTACTATTCGGGAAGCAACAGTGGAGTTGTAGATTTCAACAATTTTAATCAAATCTGCTAATATGGCATGTCTAAATATCATCGTATCGCTAGTTGGTCTTTTGGGTGATCATGGGTAAGTTGTTTCGAGACCATTCGCTCCAGGATCCGACATACAGTCGTGGGATTGGTAGTCCAGCAGAAGCGAAGGCCAATAAGGTATGGCATGCAGTGACACCGGATCCACAGTGGACGATGACATTGTCGGGGCCAACTGTAGATAAAAGTGGAGCATATAGTGCATGGAGAGCTTCTTTATCCTTGAATGTCCCATCATCATGGAGATTAAGAACGAAAGGGATATTGATTGCTGTAGGAATGTGTCCCGCGATGAGGTCTATGGGTTCATGCTGGCCAGCATATCGAGCAGTATCTCTGACATCGATAATGGTTGTCCTATTTGTCTCGCTGGCCTTTTGCACATCTGTAAGAGTAGCTTGTGGGAGTGCCCAATCGCTCGTCGGATAAGGGGTTGTATATTGCGGTATATTTTCCCCTTGTGAAGTATGGATTCCCGCTTGCAACGCAAGTTGAAGACCTCCATCTAGGACATAGACGTGTGTATGGCCAACTGCCTTGAGCATCCACCAAAATCTAGCCGCTGCGTTGGAGCCCTTCTTGTCGTCATATATCACGACATAAGATGTTGGGCTGATACCTAGATGGGCGAGTGTCTCGGAAAATGATTCGGGCGTAGGAAGGGGATGCCTACCCCCAAGGGCAGCATCTTCGCCTACTTCAGCAAGCTGAGTTTCCAAATTGGCGAATATCGCCCCTTGTAGGTGTTGCTGCTTATAGTTTTCAAACGCATTTGGTCCGGCTGACGCATCTACTAGCACGAGGTTGGAGGCATCATGTTGAGATAGCGCTATCCACTCGTGGGGTTGTATTAAAGGGGAGACAGTCATCATGGTATTCGGATATCTTTTTTCAAACTAAAATTAAACTATTTAGAGATATAAAGTTAAAATCTTTTGAAATTACTATCCTAACCTTGAGATATTGTCGGTTTTCGAGTTTAGTCTGCGTGCTGCAATATTTACACTTCCATCCATTGATTTTACTGGATTTATCGATAAAAGTATCTAGATTGCATTAGGATTGTACGGAATATCAAGACAAAGGATATGGTGCTGAATGCCATGCTATTTGAAAGAGAATGAGTCGGACAGGAAGTACAATTGGCGAAAAGAATGAGATCATAAAAATGAAAAGAACGCTAAAAATTTTAAAGAAAACAATGATTATACTTATTAGTGTGTTAGCTCTTCTGGCGGTTGTCGTGTACTGGTACATGCAAAAACCTGAGTTTGGCAAATCGCCTCAGGCTGCTCGCCAACAAGCGATAGAGCGGTCGAAACATTACAAAGATGGGGCCTTTCAGAATATACACTATACACCTACGCTGACTAAGGGGTATAGTATGAGCGGTGTGATGTACGATCAATTGACCAAGAGCTTTCCGCGGCGTAGACCTTTGGACAGCTTACCGTCTGTAAAGACGGATTTGCATACATTGCCCAAAGATGTGAATGCACTGGTATGGTTCGGTCATTCGTCTTATTTCATTCAGTTGGATGGGAAGCGATTTTTGGTAGATCCTGTATTTAGTGGCAATGCTTCACCTATACCCGGGACAAACACTTCTTTTAGAGGAGCAGACATCTATCAAGCGGAAGATATGCCTGATATCGACTATTTGCTGATCACACACGATCACTATGATCATTTGGACTATACGACTATGTTGAAGCTCAAAGATAAGGTGTCCATGGTGGTCTGTGGACTTGGTGTAGGGGGGCATCTGGAAAGTTGGGGATTTGCACCAAATGCTATTATCGAGAAAGATTGGTATGAGCACATCCCCTTGAGCGATGGATTTTCTTTGGATACGGCTCCTACTCGACATTTTTCGGGCCGGGGATTTAAACGAAATAATACCTTGTGGTTGTCTTTTATACTACAGTCACCTAGCATGACGGTTTATATCGGGGGGGATAGTGGATACGATACACATTTCAAAGAGATTGGAAGCAAGTTTGAACACATTGACCTAGCGATTCTAGACAATGGGCAATATAATGTCGCTTGGCAGGCCATCCACATGCTGCCTGAGGAGGTAATTCAGGCCAGCCAGGACTTGGGGGCCAAACGTGTTTTTCCGGCGCATTCGTCTAAATTTATGCTGGCGCAGCATCCCTGGGATGAACCCCTTATCCGGACTTCTACTTTAGCTGATGAGGCAGGGATACCTCTGGTCACGCCAATGATAGGAGAGGTGGTACGACTTACGGATTCTGCACAGGTATTCAAGCACTGGTGGGAGGGCTTAAAATAGCAGCTCTGCTAGTCAAAAAATGTGAAACGTGGTCAATCCTGTGCTTGGCCGCGTTTCTTGAGTTTATTGGCTGAATCAGCTGCAATAATCAAGCCGCCGGCCATCATAATGATATCTTTAAGTACTAACCTCCCTGCTCCAGAAAGATAGGGGAATCCGTAGTGCGGAGTCGGTAGATCTCCTCCTAGATTGGGCACGTAGACTTCGGGAGTGGTTATCAAAAATGTGAGGGTGACGATGGACATACCAAATGTCAGTAAGCCGCCCCATAACCCTATATTGGGATACCATATCCCTAAAAGTGTGAAGATGCCTATTGCCAAGATGACGCTGCCCAATGCGTAAGAAAAGGTATAAGTGCCGTTGGCCTCATGCCAATCGATGTTCTTTTTGACCATCTTGCCTTCTGGATTTTTATATTGTTGATATTCGGGTGCTTCTTTAGTCAAAAAAAAGCTCATGAATGGGCTATTGGCAACAAAAGGAATGATGCCGTCCGCCTCATATTGAAAGGCCTTGAGCCCCCCAATCCAGGCCATGACTATAAAGATAGCAAGTCGAAGGAAATTGATAAATGTAGGTTGCGACTTCGCCAATATGGAAATGATAGCGTTCATACGTTGGATTTTGAATAATATATCCAAAGATAGCCCATTCCCAAAGCTTATGGAATGGATAAATAAGGCCTTGACATAGACTATTTTGCAACGACGGAGATGCCTACTTGCTCACGGTAATGGGCTGGGGATAGGCCTACACACTTCTTAAAGTATCGACTGAAATAGAACTCGTCCTCAAAATGGAGTTCGGATGCTATTTGTTTGATAGATTTGAAAGTGAGGTGCAATCTTTTTTTTGCTTCTAGCACGACGCGATCTTGTATGAGTTGGCTGGGGGTCTTTCCGAATTGTTTCTTGATTTTTTTGCTGAAGGCATCGGTACTGAGGGCCAGCTGATCAGCATAATGCGCTACGCTACGCTGCTGTATAAAGTTCTGTTCGAGGAGTTGCTGAAACTGATCCATGTCAGTGGGTACATTAATGGGATGGGCTTGGCTTGCCAAGATTGTCTTCTTCTCTTTACTGCATAGCGCGAGTATCAATTGGAGGTAAGCACGCAGTACCGAATCAGCATATATATGGGTATCTTTGACTTCCAATTTGAGTTTGTCAAAGA
Organism: Sphingobacteriaceae bacterium DW12; assembly: GCA_000783305.1. Lineage (GTDB taxonomy): Bacteria > Bacteroidota > Bacteroidia > Sphingobacteriales > Sphingobacteriaceae > Sphingobacterium. The sequence continues at coordinate 162,824 of JROE01000006.1, forward strand.
TAGCTGTGATTTCTTCAAAAGAGGGGTAAGAAAGGGGCAAGTGTGGGTGTAGGTAAATGTTGTTGAATAGGAGACCGTTGCAGGCGACTTCCTTTTTGTGATATTCAATACAATAGAAGTCGCCATGAAATTGCAATTGATAGATGTCAATGTCACAGTCCGTACTCCACTTCAAATGCTGGTAAGGTGAAAGAAACAGAATCGTGTGGGACTTAAAGTTGTAACGGGTGAAATCTACTTCAAAGGAGCCTACGCCGTCAAATAGCATAATCTGATAATATGGCGAGTCAAACCCGCTTGTGTACGTTTCGCTTGGTGTATGTTGTATGGAGATAAGGGAATCCATTGTTTCAAATTTTGGATTTAAGTCTACTTAATGTTTCTTGCGAAATTCCGAGATAAGAGGCGACCATTTTATTGGGTAGTCTTCTGACGATAACCGGATTCTTGTGTAGCAAATTCTTATACCGCTCCAAAGCATCCATGGTAATGAAAGACTGTAGTCGCTTGGTGTTATTGACATAGGCGAACTCCAAGTACAGTCGATAGAATTTTTCCCATTGGGGCACCTCTTTGAGTAGATTGTGAAAATCGCGGTGAGAGATATAGAGGATATCTGAATGTTCTACCGATTGTATGAATTCAAGAGAGGGTTCACCGGTGATGAAGCTGGTGAGTGCAGTTGCAAGTTGATTCTCAAATGCAAAGTAGCGAGTTGCTTCTTGACCATCTTCATTGATGAAGAATATTCTTAAACACCCTTTGCCAACGAAAAAGGTCCGTTGGCTGGATTCTCCATTATGAAGTAGGAGCTCGTTCTTTTTGGTTGTTAGCGGTTTGAAATATTGGAGGATTACATCCAGTTCATCTGCTGATACATCAATGGAGTCCTGAATATATTTTTTTAGTTGTTGAACCATTCATAGGGATAATCTCTGACAAAGGTACGGTAATAAACGATATCTTCAATGGTCAATACCGTGAGCCCATGCAGATGCGCAAATTGAATGACCTGAGGGAGCCTAGCCATCGTACCATCTGGATTCATTAATTCACATAATACAGCTTGTGGTGCAAGACCGGCTAATAAGAGGAGGTCTATACTGCCTTCTGTATGGCCATTGCGTACCAATACACCACCTTGTTGTGCTCGGAGGGGAAAGATATGCCCGGGACGTACGATATCCGACGGCTGCGCCATGGGATGACTGGCACTTTTGACGGTTTGAAGACGGTCTGCGGCGGAGAGTCCGGTAGTGACTCCCTTTTTGGCTTCAATACTGACAGTAAAGGGTGTTTGGAATTGACTGGTATTGTGCGTGACCATATAGGGGAGTTGGAGGGTATCTGCTTTTTCGTTAGTAAGACATAGGCAGATGACTCCACTGCATTCCCGAATCATTAGCGCCATGTCTTCTTCTTGGATATGCGCTGCTGCAAAAATAAGATCACCTTCATTTTCGCGATTTTCATTGTCTAGTAGTAGGATACCTTTGCCAAGTTGAAGTGCTTCCAAGGCCTTTTCAACCCTTTCTTTTGGACAGTTGCCAAATGCTAAAAGAGAGATGTCTTTGCTCATGATGTTTACTTTTTAAGGATAAGTTTTTCTGCAATTTTGCGCGCATTGGGAATGATGACAAAGGCCGCAAGATAAGCGACAGGAAGCATTGTTGTCCAAGATTTAAGAAATTTGAAAAACCAATCTTCGCCAAAGCCATAGGTGCGCATAAGACCAACTATGGACATTATGAGGGTCATCGGAATCACAACAAAGAGTGTGTTGATGTACTTAAAATACTTTTGAGTCATTTGTATCGTGTTTTGTTTGGATATGGACAAAGGTGTAGGTTCTCCGACTCGCAAACATTGACAAATGTCAAGAAATGATTAAATCAAAAAAAACTCCCAAGTTGGGATTACTTGGGAGTTGGTTACTTTATTTTTTTAAGTACTTTTCAAGGAATTGATCTTGTTCCCAGAGGAGATGTAGGATGTTTTCTTCGGCAACATATCCGTGGGATTCTTTCGGTAATAAGAGCATTCGTACGGGAGCCCCGAGGTTTTTAAGGGCTTGAAAGTAGCGTTCGGTCTGCAATGTAAATGTCCCGGGGTTATTGTCTGCCTCACCGTGCACCAATAACATAGGCGTTTTCATCTTATGGGCATTCATGAACGGTGACATGGTGTTGTATACTTCGGGTACATCCCAATAATTGCGCTGTTCATATTGAAATCCGAATGGAGTTAATGTTCGGTTGTAAGCACCACTTCGGGCTATACCGACCGCAAATAGGTTGGAATGTGTCAATAGGTTAGCGGTCATGAACGCACCGTATGAGTGCCCACCGACACCCACACGTTTGCGGTCGATGTATCCTAATTGGTCGACGGCGTCTATTGCTGCTTCGGCATTAGCGACGAGCTGTGGGACAAAAGTATCATTAGGTTCTTCCTTACCTTCGCCAATAATTGGGAATGCTGCATCATCCAATACCGCATATCCCTTGGTGACCCAATATACGAATGAACCATAGTATGGAAATGTAAATTCATTCGGGTTGGCCGTGCTCATGCCTGCGGTACTCTTGTCTTTATATTCTGCAGGATAGGCCCATATCAGCAGGGGTAACTTTTCTTTTTTGACTTTGTCATAGCCCGCGGGTAGATAGAGGGTACCGGAGAGGTCTACTCCATCTTTGCGTTTGTAACTGATGACTTCTTTGTGTACATTCTTAATGCTTTCAAATGGATTTGCAAAATGTGTCAAAGGGGTAAGTTTGTTGCCTTTGATGGTTTTGATGTAATAGTTAGGGTAGTCACTTTTGGATTGTAGCATGACCAAAATCTCGCCCTTTTTGATGTCCAATATGTCGTTGATGTCTTCCTTTTGGTCTTTGACGTTGGATGTGTATATACGCTTGATAGAGAAATCCTTGAGGTTCATTTCATTGATGAATGGGAACTGTCCCTCTTTGGTATAGCCATCGCCAATCCAATACGTCTTTCCATCTTTGATTTGAATAACATGTCGGCCGTATTGATTGCGAGCTGTCAGTACTTTTCCAGGGTCGTTGTACACATCTTGAAAGTTACGATCATTGAACAGTTTGGTTTCGCCAGTGGTCGGGTTGAGCAAGTGCGATTTTTGATTGCGGGTGTCATACCAGCTTTCATATAAGAAAGCGTGGGTAGCATCTCCCCATTGGATGTCGGCAAATCTATCTTTGGTCTTGACCAGTGCTTTGGGGGCTGCGGTGAAGGGTGCCTCCCAAGTATATACTTGATCGCGATATTCTACCTGTTTGGCCTGATCTCCTTCATCCAATGCTTCGGCATAATAGAGTGTCGCTGGCTGATCTGCTCGCCAAGAAATTCCTCGTTTTCCCATTCTTACTGAAGAAAATCCTTTTGGCATGATTTCATTTAATGCAACCTCGTTGACCTTCTTGACTTCTCGACCTTGGAGGTCGTATACGGTAGTCTCCATTGGGAATCGATTCAATGGTACAATGTAAGAATAGGGACGTTTGATAGTTGTAATCAAAATGTAATTGCCATCCGGAGAAAAGGATTTGGATGTATATATAGCAGATGCTTTGAATGGTGTAAGAATGCCTTCAAGATTTACTTTAGCAAGGTCCGAAGAGGCTAGCGTTTCAAAATTGGTCTCATCCTTTGGATTTTTCAATAAATCTTGATAGGTCCTATTTTGGGAGACTTTGCCATCGCTAGTGGACACGATTGGACCTTTTGGTAAGTCTTTTCGTTCGTCCAATAATGCCGGTCTGTTGGTCGGTAATAGGTTGACGAGAAGGGATTGGGAATCTTTAAACCAGGTGTACGGGGAGCCCAGATTTGCATTGAGATTGTCAGCCGTCAGTTTTTTTGCTTGAGCTGTAGCTAAGTCAATAATCCAGAGTTCGACTCCTTTGGATGTGGTGTTGGTAAAAGCAATCGTTCTCTCGTCAGGGGAGAAGGACATGTTGGTGATTTTGGGATGGGTAGGGAGACCATTGACCTGTGTCTCTATGTTGTCTTTGACACGCTTAAGCTTTAAATTGTAGAAGTAGGTTGCTGTGCTGGAAATATTGGTGGTGGGGTTGACACGAAGGCCTGCCAGTTTCATCTCCTCTTGATTGAGGTCGTCCAAGGTCTTGTAAGTGGCTCGGTAAGAGAGAACCATCCATTCTTTATTGCCGCTCATGGATACTGTTGGTGGTCTGTCAAATTCAGCTAATTGGAGGATTTCTGCAGAGGGCTTTTGATAGGTTATGTTCTCTTGGGCAAAACTGAAACTAGCCAATCCAATAAAAAATAGGGTTAGTTGTCTTTTCATCTACTTATTGTTTAAAATGTTATGAAGAGGTGGTGTTCAAAGCCTACGTCTTACCGCAAAAGGGGACTGTGTATCGGGATCGTGAACTGAACAGGCATGTTTTTTTTTAGTCAACTCCTTCATCAAATGAATATCTGTTTGTGCTTCGAAAATACTCATTTGTTTTGAATTAGAAGGGTCATAGCACCATCATAAAAAAAGCCATTGACCTGTTTCAGATCAATGGCTGTATTATGCTAGTGTTTCAATTATTATTCGAAGTATTCTTTGATACGTTCAAAGAACGATTTTTCGCTCTTACCCGGCTGTGGTTTGAAGTTTGGCGATTCTCTTAGCTTTTCTAAGAGTGCTTTTTCATCTGCGGATACAGCCTTTGGTGTCCAGATGTTGATGTAGATCAATTGGTCTCCTTTATGATAAGAATTGACTTCTGGAATACCTTTTCCTTTTAGACGCAATATTTTTCCACCTTGGGTTCCAGGTTCGATTTTTATTTTGGCTTTACCATCGATGGTAGGTATTTCTACGGACGTGCCCAATGCCGCATCGGCAAAGTTGATGTATAAATCGTAGATGACATTGATGCCATCACGTTTTAATTGTTCGTGAGGTACCTCTTCCACTAAGATGATAAGGTCTCCTGGTACTCCTCCGCGAGCAGCTGCATTACCTTTTCCACTCATAGAAAGCTGCATGCCTTCGCTGACACCTGCTGGAATATTGATGGTAATGGTTTCTTCACCTCTGGTCAAGCCTTCTCCTTTACAAGTTTGGCATTTGGCTGTGATTTCAACTCCTTCACCATTACAAGTTGGACAGGTGCTGGTGGTTTGCATCTGACCTAATATGGTATTGGTGACTCTTCTTACGGATCCTGCTCCGCCACATGTGCTACAGGTATGGTATGACGATTTGTCTTTTGCTCCGGTTCCTGTACAGGTATTACAGACTACTTGTTTGTTGACCTTGACCTTTTTCTCTGTTCCTTTTGCAATTTCATCTAGTGTCATTTTGACTTTGATACGTAGATTACTTCCTTTGGGAGCTCGGCGACCTCCGCCTCTAGAACCACCACCGAAGAAGCTTTCAAACGGATTTCCGCCTCCGCCGAAGATATCGCCAAATTGGCTGAAGATGTCATCCATATTCATGCCACCGCCACCACCAAATCCGGATGCAGAGTTGCCTGCATGCCCAAATTGATCATAGCGTTGACGCTTTTCAGGATTACTTAATATTTCGTAAGCCTCAGCACCCTCTTTAAATTTCTCTTCGGCCTCTTTGTTGTCCGGGTTTTTATCAGGGTGATATTTGATTGCTAGCTTGCGATAGGCAGACTTAATCTCTGCAGCATCGGCACCGCGAGCTACCCCTAATATATCGTAATAATCTCTCTTTGACATTGTCTTCCTTATTATTTACCTACGACTACTTTTGCATAACGGATCACTTTGTCATTCAGATAGTAACCTTTCTCAATAACGTCTACTACTTTATCTTTCAGATTGGCTGATGGTGCAGGGATAGAGGTAATCGCTTCTTGAAGGTCAGCATCGAATGGTTGACCAATGACTTCCATTTCTTTGAGGCCTTCTTGCTCTAATATTTTTCTAAATTTATTGTTGACAAGATCGATACCTTCTTTTACTCCTTGCACGTCTTGCGTAGTTTCCATTGCTTTCAAAGCCCTGTCAAAATCATCCAATACTGTCAATAATTTGGATACCACTTCTTTTCCTGCAGATTGAATCAACTCTACACGTTCTCGGGAAGTCCGTTTTTTGTAGTTGTCAAATTCTGCGAATAGGCGCGTGTACTTGTCTTGAGCATTTTGCAATTGTTGCTCAAGGGTTACTTCTGCTACAGGTGTCTCCACAGACTCTTCTGTAGGATTTTCAACTGTTTGATTTTCATCTAGAGGAGTTTGTTGCTCCTCGTTTATATTTTCTTTTTCGCTCATGATCCGGATATAAATACTTTAAATTGTTAAAATACCTGCTTTTGCTGGCTCAAAGTTGCTGCCAAACCAAAAAAAAAGACAGCTTGTCAGTTAATGTCGAACATGAACTAACAATCTGTCTGAATTTTATCTTTTGTGTCAGTCTTTATACCGCTATATTTCTACATTGTCATGTAGGGCACCATCTGCAGTTTTGATAATACGTGAAGGCATATTGCGGATAATCTGATAATCATGCGTGGCCATCAATACAGCAGTACCTGATGAAGCAATATCTCTCAATAACAATACAATTTCCTCCGAAGTGGCAGGGTCCAGATTACCTGTAGGCTCATCTGCCAGTATAATCTCGGGGTTATTCAATAGTGCACGGGCTATTACGACACGCTGTTGTTCACCACCAGATAGCTCGTGTGGCATTTTCTTCAATTTGGAGCGTAAGCCCACCTTTTCAAGTACATCTAGCATACGATTCTCAATAAGACCTTTGTCTTTCCAACCTGTAGCTTTGAGTGCAAATTCAAGGTTTTTTTCAATAGTACGATCGTTGAGCAGGTGAAAGTCTTGAAAGACAATACCCAATTTACGTCTCAGAAACGGTACGTCATTGTCGTGTAATTTACGAAGATCGAATCCTGCCACCATGCCTTCGCCATTTCCGATGTAAAGGTCGCCGTAGATTATTTTTAATAAACTACTTTTTCCACTACCCGACTGACCGATGAGGTACAAAAACTCGTTTTGGTCTATTTTAAGATTGACATTTGACAGTACTAAATGTTTCTGTTGATAGATATCAACATTTTTTAACGTTATTACGGTATTTCCTATCATCTTTACTTACAGTTCTAATTTTTTGATTTGACCAAAAGGCAGTTCATTGACCACCTGCATGATATATTCTGTCTTATCTCCCAAACCTATTTTTTCCAACGATTTGTCGGGACGGTCCACCCTAAAATAAGCCAATAGCGTGAATTCATCATCTCTAAGTTGCACATAGTCTGGTATTTTTGCGACACCTTTTACTTTAACGATATACATATCAACACAAAGTTATGATTTTTTGATAAACCTGACTTATGAATGCTAAAATAAACCTATCCCTATTGGTTTGCAAATAAAAAGTCTAATGTGTTGATGCCGTCAGCATAATCATCGAGCGCTGGACATTGACTCTGGCCAAATTGGAATGTTGGAATTTCTGTTTTCAAGGCTATTGCCGTAGTGATACATTGGACCTGCTCTGCCGAGGCATTCAAGGTGTCTTCGACCTGCTGTATATTGTCATATTCTTGAAAAAATAGGACGGCTAAGGGCGAAGCCGTACGGTCATCTTCTTTAAGTAAGAGGAAGCCGTTGTCAAAGTGACGGTCCTTGTTGATAAGGTATATAGACTTGTTGTAGTCGTAGTTATTGTTGTATTTGAAATGATCGCCAATTGCTGAAAATTGTTCCAGACCTTCAAATAAATGTGCAACATTGTATCCTTTGGGTACGAATATCTTAGAAACGGATCGGCAACCCAATCCAAAATAATCAAAGATATCATGGCCTAGTTGTTGGAGCTGTTCACTGGATTCATTTCCGGAAAGGACGGCTATGGAATTTCTGTTTTTACGGATGATATGTGGTTTTTTTCCGAAATAGTATTCAAAATAACGAGAGCTGTTGTCACTGCCGGTGGCGATTACGAGGTCGAAGTCGTGGAGTCTATCCACGAGTTGGAAGCGCTCGGCAAATCGAGGTTCGACATCTACCAGTAAGCCAAGTATAGCGGTGGTGAGGCCTGCATCGTCAGAGGAAACTTTAATCTGGGCCTTAAATCCAGCCAAAAGTACACAAAGAATATCGTGAAAGCCGACCAAGGGTATATTACCCGCCAACACGAGCCCTACTGTCTTTTCGGATGTTACGTCCGGATAGGGCTGTAACCAGTTTGTGAGTTTGCTTTCTTCAAGATTGGCCGATATCGCGGAAATGGACTGCTCTACGTTGGGAGCGGTGTACCACGGATTTTTGTATACCGCGTTGGCAATGGTTTCAGCGAGGTACTCCGGCGTTTTTCGCAATTGCTGACCTAACTCAGTGAAGGCTTTGATGCGTTGTTCTTTTGTCAAAATGTTCAATTCTTCTATATTTAAAGCCTCAAATTGTGCTATCTTTGTGAGAGCAAAGAGACTATATTCGGATTATTGATTTAAAATCTATACGATTAATAGTCTAATATATTATCTTTGCGGTACAAAAATAGTTTATTTATCAGAATTGAGAGGTTATAAATGGCGATAAAAATTACAGATGAGTGCATTAACTGTGGAGCTTGCGAACCGGAGTGCCCTAATAATGCGATATATGATGCTGGAGTAAGTTGGAAATTTTCGGATGGAACATCCTTGGACGGTATCATTGATTTTGGTGATGGCGTGACGTTAGATGCAGGGGAGACACAGGATGCAATTTCCAATGAAGTATATTATATTGTATCGGACAAATGCACAGAATGTGTCGGTTTTCATGATGAGCCGCAGTGTGCTGCAGTATGTCCAGTAGATTGTTGTGTTGACGACGAGGATATTCGCGAGAGCGAAGACGAGCTTTTGGCCAAAAAGGCATGGCTTCATGGTGAATAGTATCCTTTAAAGATATTTTGATAAGGCTTATTCCTCTAGGAGTAAGCCTTTTTTTGTGTTATAGAATTCTTCTTATCGTAGGGATATGACCATTTGTCGAGTCGGCTGAGGATGGGATATTTTATTGGATTTTTTGTCCTTATTTCCTAATTTATACGCTCTAAATTGTTCGTTCAAGCGAATAAAATTTGTCTATCACCTTAGATTTTTTATTTTTGTTCATTAAATAACCTTAATAAATACTGAATGTTTAAATCAAAATTGGGTCTTTTGACCTTTGCAATTCTTTCAATAGCCACGATCCTGACGGTTGTCTACGAGTTTGGGTGGGTGAATATTTCGCCTGCTGTAATGATGGTGGTTCGTTGGATTGTGGGAATTGTTTTGGTCATCACCGCCTTACGACGTAAGAATCTGACGACTTGGATTTTGACCTGTATGATATTGGGTATCTTTGTAGGAATTGACTTCCCTAATTTTGCGATCGCCTTACAACCCCTAAGCCAGGGATTTATTAAGCTTGTGAAGACGATTGTAGGTCCTATATTGTTTGCTACTTTGGTGTATGGTATTGCTGGCCATTCGGACTTGAAACAGGTGGGGCGTATGGCTTGGAAATCGATGCTGTACTTCTTCTGTGCAACTACTTGTGCTATTTTTATAGGCTTGGCGGCAATTAATATCACACAAGCGGGTGTGGGAGTAGATATAGAACATATGCCGCACGAAGAGTTACCGGCTAAGAAGGTCGATGCCAGTCAGGCGATATTGGAACATCTGCCTGAGAACGTCCACGGAGTCTATAAGTTCACTTCTTTCTTCCGTGATTTGTTTCCGGAGAATATCGTGAAATCTGTTCATGAAAATCAGGTTTTACAGATTGTGGTCTTTGCTGTACTGTTTGGGATAGGTCTGGCATTGGTAGAAGAGAAGAAAAGAAAGCCTTTGGTCGACTTTACGGAAAGTCTATCCGAAGCGATGTTCAAATTTACGAATATCATCATGTACTTCGCGCCAATAGGAGTGGGAGCAGCGATGGCGTATACGGTGGGGCATTTGGGAGTTGACATCCTCAAGAATCTGTTTATGTTGCTGGCAACTCTATACTTGGCGTTGATTGGCTTTTTACTTTTGGTTTTATTGCCTGTGGCGCTGTATCTCAGAATACCTATTGGTAAGTTTATAAGCGCTATCAAGGAGCCTGTTTCCATTGCATTTGCAACGACTAGCTCTGATGCTGCTCTTCCGAAAGCAATGAGTGCTATGGAGCGCTTTGGCGTACCTCGTCGTATAGTTTCATTTGTGATTCCTACGGGCTACAGCTTTAATCTTGACGGAACTTCTTTGTACTTGTCTTTGGCTTCTATATTTGTAGCACAAGCCGCTGGTATGCACCTTTCTTTGGGACAACAGTTGCTTATTGCATTTACATTGATGATTACCTCCAAAGGGGTAGCAGCTGTACCTAGGGCATCCTTGATTATCCTGATTGCTACGGCCGACCAGTTTGGGCTCCCCGTTTTTGTCATAGCTGCCATTCTGGGTATAGATGAGTTGATGGATATGGCGAGGACCTCTGTAAACGTTATTGGTAACTGTTTAGCTACTGTTGTAGTGGCCAAATGGGAAGGTGAGTTTGACGAAGAGGGACCCTATCGGACAGATGACCCAGACGCCTTGTAAAAACCGATTCTAGTATATAAAAAGGCCTGAAATTATTCAGGCCTTTTTTTGGTTATAGATGCGGTCGATTCTATATTTGAGTAAGAATCAACCAGGCATTGGTTGCTTTAAATGCAGATAGTCTATGCGGCTTTAGTTGAAATTCAAAGAGGCGGGGCCAAACTCTTCGAAGTAGATCGCCTCTATGTTTATTCCGTTGCTGGTGAGATATGTTACATGTTTTTTGATAAAAGGTGCTGGACCGCAGATGTAGTATTGTGCCTGTGTGTCCAATACATCAGCTGGAACTTGGTCAAGTGAGACCCAGCCTTGATGTAGGTCCTCTTGCATGGCTTCTACGCTGTCGTAGAATATGTGCTGCTTGAGATTATCGTTATTGGTCTGAATTTCTTTGATTTTGTCTTTGAATGCATGGACTTGTTCACTGCGACAGCCGTGTATCCATGTGATTGGAATATTGACTTGTTGCTTTGTTAATGATTCAAGCATGGCCATTAAAGGTGTCTGACCCACGCCGCCACTGATAAATACTTGTGGGCGATTACCTTCTTGTTTTAACGTGAAGTTTCCAGCTGGAGCGGTCAATTCGATGTGGTCACCTTCTTGTATATGCTCATGCAACCTATTGCTGATCATGCCGTCTGGATGCTGGCTGCCTATTTCCTTCTTTACGGATATTCGGTAATAGATGCCATTTGGCGCACACGAGATACTATACTGACGGGGTTGGAGGAGACTCAATTGAGGGAGGAATAGTCGCAAGCTAATAAATTGACCAGGTTGGAAATCTGCGACAGAACCACCATCGGCAGGGTAGAGGTAGAATGATGTGATTTCAGCCGACTCTTGTTCTTTTTTGTTGACGATAAATGGTCGCCACCCTGTCCATCCACCTAATTTTGCGGTCTGCTGTTGGTATAGCTTCTGTTCATGCCCTGACATAAGCGTTGCCAGTTGTTCGTATGCAATCGTCCAGGCTTCTAAAAGTGCGGGGCTGGCTCCCTCACCCAATACCTCTTGTATGGAAGCAATCAAGTGTCTTCCAACGATGCTGTAATGTTCTGGACGTATATCCAAGCTGGTATGTTTGTGTCCTATTCCGTCAACAGCTGGAAGCAGTACGGAGGGGTCTTCAATATGTTCGGCATAGGCGAGTACCGCCATGGCGAGCGCAGTTTGCTGTCGTTGATTTTGCTGATTGCCCATGTTGAAGACATTCTTCAACTCTGGATTGTGTACAAACATACGGTTGTAAAAGTGAGTGGTTAGCAATACACCGTGTTCCCTAAGTACAGGGATTGTTGCCTTTACAAGGTCTTTTTGTTGTGGGGTCATCATATTTATTAGCGATTAATAGAAGAGTTTTTTATCTTCTATTATGTTAAAAAAATGCTATTTGCATAGCGTTAAGTTTCCTTTAATCAATTCAAGGTTGAATTGTCCAATGCTTGTCTTTTTGAGCATGATGCTGAGTTGATTTCTGACTTTCTTAAAGTCATTGTGCAGGGGGCAAGGATTTTTTTCCGAACAATAGTCCAATCCCATTCCACATCCTATAAAAATCTGCTCGCCATCCACCGCCATGACAATATCGGCAATAGGCTTCTTTAGCCCCTCGGGATCTATGAAAAAGCCACCATTCGGTCCCTTTGACGATTGGATGAGTCCTTCCTTGCTGAGATTTTGAAGAATTTTACCCAAGAATGGTTCTGGAGATTTTACTTTCTCAGCAATCTCCCTGATGCCCACTTTCCGACCTTCGTGGGAACTTTGAGCGATATAAAAGACTGCGCGGATTGCGTACTCACATGTTTTTGAAAAAACACCCATTCTTGATTTAATTTAATATGTGACCAAAAGGATAAAGATACATATCTAATTGTTATTAATCACATTTTGCACCCGATGCAAGTGGTCATTTTTGTGTATACTCAATCTGACGATAGTATCCTGCACAGCTGTTAGGTCGTGGAGAACGGATCCTTCCAATCCAATCAGTTGCCCCGCCTTCATACGGTGTTGCTCACTTTGTACACCTAGGATTATTTCCCCTGTCAAGATATGGATTACGATAGGGAAGGGGCTTTGGTGTTCGTCCATGGTCTGGCCGTTTGCTAGGCATATTCGGATTTCCTTGGTGGTGCTTGTTTCCAATACGAGGGTCACGGATGGTTTGTTGTCTCCATAGGTTACTCCCTCTGTGAAGGAGGCAGGCAGGTTATCTTTCTTTGTTTCCATGTCTGATTCGATTCAATTACAGAACAAAGGTAGCGATTAAATAATAAAAGAGTGTAAACTCTTTTATTATTTAATCTTTCTGAACAAACGATGACAAACTCTTGGTTTATCGGAGCGCTTGCTCAAAATCTGCTATAATATCTGCTATTGCCTCCAATCCTACACTGATACGAACTAGGCCATCTGTGATCCCTGTTTGTAGCCGAATTTCTCTCGGTATACCGGAGTGTGACATAGAAGCGGGATGAGACACCAGTGTATCAACGGTGCCCACGGATACTGCTCTGGTACAAATCTGGAGTTTGTTGACCAAGTTTACAGATTTTTGGTATCCTCCTTTTAGATCAATACTCATAATCGAGCCTGCGTGACGCATTTGCTTGCGACTGATGTCGTAATCGGGGTGGGTAGAGAGGCCGTTGTAGTGAACTTTTTCAACTTCAGGGTGCTTGGTCAGGAACAGGGCCAGATCCATGGCATTGCGGCAGTGTTGTTCCATGCGTAGGGCCAATGTCTTGATTCCTTGTAGGACCAAAAAGCCATCAAATGCATTACTATTGGCGCCTAATAATTTATACGTATGCAAGATATGGCCATTCATGGCAGCTGTGTCGCGTCCTATCAATACGCCACCTATTGCATTTCCATGCCCATTCAGGAATTTGGTGGTGGAGTGGAAGATAAAGTCTACGCCATACTTAAAGGGCTGTTGGAGGTAGGGAGTGGCAAAAGTATTGTCTACCGATACAAGCTTATTGTATCTTTTCGCAAGTTGGACTATCTGCTCCATATCGATGCATTGCATGGTTGGGTTTGCAGGAGATTCAAAGTGTACCAATTTTATTTCGGGAGTTTGTTTTAGGATGTCCTCCACTTGATGGATATCAGTCATGTCCGAAAAATATGCTTTGATCCCGAATCGAGGTAGCAGTTTGGTGATGAACTCATGTGTGCCGCCATACAAAGAAGGTGTAGCGAGTATGGCATCTCCTGCTTGGAGTGTAGAGATGAATAGGGTAGACATTGCGGCTTGTCCACTTGCGGTCAATAAGGCTCGGGCTTGCAATGGCTGCCCCTCGGTGTCTGTAATATTCCAAGTTTCAAGGTCGGCAATGGCCCGTGCTGTCGCATCGGTAGTCGGATTGCCAAATCTAGAATATATATATCCGCTTTCTTCGCCCGTAAACCTACGCATACCTTGTTCGGCACTGTCGAATGTAAAAGTAGAGGTGGCATAGATGGGTTGGAGATGCGCATACTTGTCGTGGGTGTGCTGTTGATGTAAAGCCAAAGTTTCAAAGTCGATTTTAGGTGTGTCCATATTGGATTTGTATAGGTTTAGGTCATTTATGAATGATTATCTCTGCTCTTTGTAGTATTCTTCAAGGTACTGCTTTAGTACGATAGCGTTGGAGTGTTGTGGGTCCTTTGCAGCATACAACAGTGTGATGGTCGGTTGGTCTTCCCATTTGTCCAGGTAAGTGGGAAGGAGTTCATTTAGGGTAAGCTCTTTTTTATACTGTGCTTCAAACACTTCCCAACGTTCAAGAACATGTGCATACGCTAGCCGAATTTCCGTCGATGGAGCAATATCTTTTGCCCATTCATCTATTTTAGCATTTTCCTTAGCGAGCCCTCTTGGCCATAGTCTGTCTATAAGCACACGATATCCGTCTTCTTCGTCAGGTTTTTCATATATCCGTTTGATACTAATCTGAGGTTGCATGTATTAAAGTTAAGGAGAAATGAGGATAATATTACAATAAAAGATATTTTACTCTTTTATTATACATATATTTGTTTACCCAGATAGGACAGAGGGATATTGTGGAGGCATATTAATGGGAGCATCTATGGAAAAGAAAGATATAACATCATTGGAGGAAATCCGATTGCTGGTGGATACATTTTACGGCAGGGTAAGGTTAGATGGTTTGATTGGTCCTATCTTTAATCGACTACTCGATGGTCGGTGGGAGGAGCATTTGAAAAAAATGTATGCTTTTTGGGAGACCTTACTTCTGGATGAGCACACGTATTTCGGTAGTCCCTTTCCACCCCACGCTGCGATGTCACTTACGCTGACACATTTTGAGACTTGGCTGGGGCTTTGGCGTCGTACGGTCTATGAATTTTTCGAAGGAGAGAAAGCCGATGAGGCTGTCTTGAGGGGCGAGAAGATGGCGGCGATGTTTCTGTCCAAGATTGAGTATTTTAATAATTTGCAGTCGAAGCCGCTTACCTAAGGCTTTCATCCTACTTACCCACTCCTATGCATATCACAGCGCAGACTCTAATTGGCGATCTTGTTCGCAAGTACTACAATACTACCGTCGTATTCCATACATATAGAATAGATTATTACTGTCACGGTAATAGGAGTCTACTTGAGGCTTGTGATGAAAACACTGTTGATGTAGACGAATTGGTGAAGCAGTTGCAGATTTCGTTACATATTGAAGATCCGCACGAAGTCCCTTACTATAAATGGAGCATGGACGACCTTACTGCACATATTGAAAAGATACACCGCTACCTACAAAATGAATTGCGGGATATCCTTGGGAAAGTGGAGGCCAAAGGGGCGCGAGCCATTTCTGAACAAAGGTATTGGCTGGAATTACAACGTTTGTTGACCTTGGCCTTGGGCCGATTGCAGCATCACCATCAGAAGGAAGAATTGTTTTCACTCCCTTATTTTAGAAAAATATCCTTGGCCAAAGACAGTGGCGAAGCTATCCCTTCATTAGAGGCCGAACAGTTGGAGCGACATTTAGATATCATGAGGCAGGAACACGAGGTGATTGCCAATAAGGTGAAACGTATCTGTAACTATGTGCTTGCCTCTGAATCACAAGAACAGGACGAAGAAAAGTGGTTGGTCCGGAAACTCAAAAATCTAGATGACCAGGTCAGGTTGTATATCCATTTGGAAAATAATGTCTTATTCCATAAAGTAACACAGATTAATAACTAGTTATTTGTTTCACTCTCATTAGGCTACACGAGAGATTAGCGTCAATTTTGGATTTGTTTTTCTGTCCTTATCGCCATGACCTATTTAGTGTCTGCTCATCTTATTTGCGCTATTTTTCCTTTTTTTGTGTTACACGTTCAGTCAA
The DNA here is from genome assembly GCA_000783305.1 of Sphingobacteriaceae bacterium DW12. Classification (GTDB taxonomy): domain Bacteria; phylum Bacteroidota; class Bacteroidia; order Sphingobacteriales; family Sphingobacteriaceae; genus Sphingobacterium. The sequence goes on from JROE01000006.1 coordinate 178,796, forward strand.
TATATCCACTTTATCTTTCCTTTTTTTGTTTATCATTTTTTTCTTCTTCAAAAAACATTGACATCTCATTTATCCAAATTTATGAGTTAAATCACTTTTGTATTCATTACAAGGTGAATTTTAAAATCAAAAATAAACGTATATGGAAATAAAAAACAATATCGTTAATTAACTGTTAAAATATATATTGGTTGTTGATTGCGAAATTGAAATTTAGTTTTACTTTTGCAATAAGAAACTTTGGAGGATTGTCTTACACTTCTTCAAGTTTTGATTATCTACTATGAAAACGTATCGATGTAATCTGTGCTTGACCTACAGGTCCGGTTGCATCATTTATTAATCTATGAAAAGAGTTGCGCTCAATTGGGTATGGACGTTGGTGCTGGTGATGCTGTTCTGTGGGACGGAAAGAGAGGTGTATGGGCAGCGGGTTTATGCAATTGAGACTATTGGTGCCGGAACAGGTGTTACAAATGCTTCAAATGCAGCTAGCATTGATGGTGTTAGCGCCCCTAATTCAGCAGTTAAGGCTAAGATTTCAGTTACTGGTAGTAGTACTACCGGAAATATAACCTTACGTTTGGGAGGGACCGTGCCAATTGGTTCCACTTTTTATGTCAAGGTGTCTGCTGTTGAAATAGGTGGTGGAGGTGGAAGTATTAGTTTACAGGCCTTTAACGGAACTACGTCAGCGTCTTCTGTAGTTTCTTCGCGAATAACCTTGCTAGATGGCGATTATTATAGATTGAATACTACCGCTGTTGCTGATCGTATCCGGATTACTGCGAAAGGTGGAGCTGTATTGGTAGGAACAATGACTACAGTTGAAGTTAATTACGCTTTCTGTGAACCTGTTGGTCATCAGTGTGTTACTGTGTTGGGGACTAACACTAATATTACGGGCGTTGCATTAGGATCTATTACGTCGCCGGCTAATGCTATAGATCAAAATATGACAACCTATTCTAATTTTTCTGTTACATTAGGTCTGTTAGCTACGCTTAATCAGCATGTATATTTATCTAATCTTTCTAACGTGGGCGATGCGGCTACCGTTACTTTTTCTGTGCCAAGTTCAATTTTGAGTCTAAGTCTCCTAAGCAATATCTCAGTTTCTGCCTATAATGGGGATCAATTGGTTTCATCCGCAGGTTTAAATAGTCTTCTATCATTGGATCTTTTAGGATTATTGAATGGAGGAAATAGATACACTGTTTCTTTTGTTCCTACAGGAATATTCGATAGGATTACAATTTCCATGACTAATACCGTTGGATTGTTAGGTAGTTTGCGTGTACATGAAGTCACACGTACTCCAGCGAAACCTCAGGTCCCGATAGCCTATCCTGCTGTAATTGAAGTCTGTGACGGTGGAACTGTGACAATTACAGCAACGTCTCCAAGTGCTGGTAGTATCCTGAGGTGGTACAATACTGTTAATGACGGAATTATATTGAGGGAAAGTGCTGGCAATGTTGATTCGTATACAACGCCGCCTATACCATTTACAAGTGAAACTGATACTGCTTTTTTTTATGTTGCTTCCTCGTGGAAAACGGGCTGTCCAGCCGAATCCCAAAGAACAAAAATAGCAATTGTAGCTAAAAAACGCCCTGCAACACCCATTTTATCTGGAGCGAGTATCTGTTTAGGAGAAACTGGCATCTTGACTGTGACATCTCCAGAACCAGGAAATACCTATCATTGGTATACTGTTGCAACCGGAGGAACTGCGGCTTTTATAGGAAATGTCTACAATGTGGAAGGCTCAACATCAACAACAACATATTATGTAGAAAGTGTGAATAGTACTGGTTGTCCCAGTGCTACTCGTACACCTGTTACATTAACAGTGAATGCCCTCCCCACGGATCCGGTCGTACCCAATGTTTCTGCTTGTATTGGTGTGAGTACTACGGTATCGGTGCTCAATCCTATAAACGGGACTGTCTATCGATGGTATATGGCACCTAGTGGAGGAGTACATTTTATAACAGGGAGCACTATTACTATTAGCAATCCAACTACAGCGATAACATATTATGTTGACGCTATAAATAGTTCGAATTGCGTAAGTGGGGCGCGCACAGCGGTGACGGTGACGATTCAACCCAAGCCCCCAGCACCACATGTCGAAATCCAACCAAATTCTCAATATTAAAAGATCAAAAAAACATAAATATCGAAACTATGAAAAGTCAATTAAACAAAATCCTAACAGTAGTGGTATTGCTACTTGTTGGTACGACTGTATCTGTCAAGGCACAGACACTCACTACACCCAATGTGAAAATCTTTTGTGACGGTGCAGATTTAAATTTGGGGGCTGTGCCTATAGGGGTGGGGACAAATCCAGAATGGCGAGTACGCTTTAGTGCTTCGCCGAGTCTTACGTCGGAGCAGTTGAACTTAATTACACCGTTGGTATTGACTGGTGGGACGACCATTACAGCAGGAAGTCTTCAGACAGGATATTTTTACATTTCTACGATTGCTGAAGATGCCTGTGAGTCTTTGCCTGAGATTATTCCAGTATATAAATTTGCTCCGCTTACAGCGGCAATAACAGGTGCGGATGACTATTGTGAAGAAGACCCTAAGGCATTTACGGCAACGCCAACGACTACAGATGCACATACTATCTTTACTTATCAGTGGTATACTTTTGATGGAACTACCGAGACAGCAATATCGGGTGCTACGAATAGCACATTTACGCCTACTGGTCTTACTGCAGGAAACACTACGTCTTACAAGGTTAGGATTGGTTATCTTGTTGGAACGACTAAATATTGTTCTAATTTAAGTGCTGTTGAAGCAGTGACTGTTACAGCGAAACCAACTAAACCGACTATTACTGTAGAAGGAGTAACAGGAGAAACTTGGTAAATTGTCAGCAACTAATAAACATTAACTAACTATTATACTGATCGATATGCGTTGTCTGTCCCGATACTTGGGGATTATCTTAGCTGTGCTGCTGTTCCTTTCTCAAGGAGCAATGGCGCAGCAGGGGCAGACTTTGCATATTGTTAAAGGTAAGAAGGTGACCTTGCGCGCCGATGCTACCCATGCTATTTCGTATATCTGGTTTCGAAATAATGAGCCAATCAACGGTCTGCATGACCAGCGTATCGTAGTCACCGAAGCAGGTGTATACACCGTTATTGCATTGGGTGATGGCTGTAATTCTGATCTGTCAGATCCCGTCGAAATCATTGTCGACCCCGATGGGGGTGAAGTTACGGTAGATCTAGAAATTCGCAATTTACCTGATGTTAATACAGCAGAGTTGGGCAATACATTCAACTACCAGCTCATGATCCTCAATAACGGGAAGACTGATGCGACCAATTTGGTTGTCACGTTTGATCTTCCTTCCGAATTAGAATATCTACAACCCACGGGAAGCTATATTGGCGAGTTAGTGTATAATGCCGAGCGCAGACAACTGATCTGGAAAATATCTACACTGCAAGCGAAAGATTCACGCGCATTGTGGATTTCTGTAAAAGGAATCATGGATGGTCAGGCCATCACAATGGCCAAAGTTACGGCCAAAGAATCGGAGCATGACTTGACGAACAATGAAGCCACTTCAGCAGTAGATATTGTATTCCTACATATCCCGAATGTCTTCACTCCTAATAATGACGATAGGAATGAGACCTTCTTTATAAAAGGACTGGAACTCTTCACCAAGAGAAGCATCCACATCTATAATCGATTCGGAAATGAGGTGTTCCATGCTAAACACTATGAAAACGATTGGACCGCCGAGACGCTCCCACAGGGCACCTATTTCTATATTCTCGAGGTAGAGGGACCCGAGTACAAACCGCGTGTATTCAAAGGATACGTCACGGTAATCCGTAAGTAAAATAGCAGATAATCAATGCGATTATCTATATTTCTATTCTTCAATTTGCTCTTCACATGCTAGCGCTGAGCGATTGCATCCTTCGCTTTGTAAAACCTTAAAACGAATCATAAACCAACCTAATTTTCTATACGCACAATATCTTACCTTTACGCTGTATAAAAAATGGAAAGATGATAACCGTTGCCATTATAGAAGACGAGCGTGCGCTGGAGCTGATTGAACCTACAGATGGAAATCCCAAGATTCGAGCATTGATATAAGCTATTACCTAAACATGATGTATATGATTGATAATCTTATGAAATACCTAATTGCGCTATTATTTATTACCTCTACGTTGAGCGGCCATGGACAGACGTTGACTGACTGTTCTAGCTGTTCAAAGCAGTTTCTCAAAGCCGATCATATAAAAGATTTGAGCATCGACGAAATCCGTTATTTGACCAATGACCTTTTCGCTCGAAAAGGTTATGCCTTTCAGGATGCAGATATCGATGCCTATTATGCTAGTAAGGAGTGGTATAAACCTGTAAATGCCAACTACACTATTGAATACAGCGCCATAGAAAATCAAAATATCAAACTGCTTCAAGATCGAACCAAAGTGCTCCAAGGCCAACGGAAGCTGTTGATCGCTGAATTGAAAAAATTCAAAGCCTTGGTTGAGGCAGGTAATCAGCAACAATTAAAAACACAGTTTAATTATAGTTTGGGACAAAAAGACGATTTTATCAAAAATGTGTTGGATGAGCTCTTTTTGGACGATATCCATTGGTTCAAGAAGGAAGGACTATCTAGTGTTACCAAAGACAACGGCGATATGGTCAAAGTCTATGCTTTGAAAATAAATGACGATCGCATCGCCTTTGAGTTTGGTCTACAGGGAGGATCTAGTTTAGGTACCCTTTATCCACGGGAGCAGGTCACGGAAGCCTCCTACATCTATATTTTTAGTTTTAAAAATCAAAAACTGAGATTTGAAGAGATAATCGTAGCAGGTTAGCCCATCAATTACCCAAGTTAGTTTATCAAAGAATAGGATATGATGAAATTTTTGAAAAAGAAAGCAACGATTTTTTTAATTCTCGGCATTCTGTCGATGTTGGCAGGTGTTGTTTGGGCAATCGTATTGGCTAGTGGGGCTTCCGCACCTGACAAACTAGCTGCTGTGTATATTGGATTTGCTTTGGTGCCAGTTTTGCTTGTGATTATTGTCGATCGAATTTGCGTTTGGAAATTTGGATCGACAAAAGTCAACAAGGTCCAGCTTTACCTCGTCGGCATTTTTATGGCACTGTTTATCATTAAACTGCTCGCCATTACCTTTACAATTTAACCTAATTATACCTATTCTAATGAAGAGAAAGTCCACCATTCTTTTAATCATCGTCCTCGCAATCGGCATATTATTGCTCATCAGTAATTTTATCCAAGTGTCTCATCATGAAACCTTGTTTTACAAATTGCAGCAATACGTCACCTATTCCAAGACGGACTGGGAGAATTATGAACACAATAAGCAAATGCTTGCCAACAACACAATTGATGATAATGTTGGAGTCAATGTGACCGAAGTCGAATCTCCTATCGATAATTATCCAGTGGATACCAATCGAGTAGCCCCCGAAGTGAAAGCACGTGAGTTAGCCAAGATAAAAAAGGCTAAGTTTGAAAGTCTTGTTGTAGCCAAGGGAAGGCCAGATCATGAAGACGCCCAAGCGGCATTGATCAGATCCACACAGGGACGATTGACGGATGTTATCATCCAACAGAAAATCAATATCAAGGTGGGGACATGTTATGAAAACCCAAATCTCGATGGTAATTCCAATTGTGTAAGCTGTATGATTTTACTTTACAATAGAGACAAGAAAGATTGGCAGGAAGCACCAGATGGCGAAAATTTTCTTCAAACTGCTTATGATTTCTATCAACCATCGGAGGGAGCTCCTTGGGAAGCCAAGGACTTGTCTATTCCAATTCCTTTTGACTATGACCTGTATCGCCAGTTTGAAGCAAAAGAATAAATCATTCGACTGTTAACATGCCCACAAAATAACCGAGTGTATCAAGTTTACTAGGATTTTCCTTGTTTTATCTCGAAAATATAGCATACCTCTTTATCGTAATGATGTGCTAAAGTACGGTCTGTATCTGGATTATAGTCATTTTAGAGATCAGTTGCCACAAGGAGAGGCCTCACTCAAAGATCACGACATAGCCAAAGGTTTTTTTTCCCATGACCCCAAAGGGAAATTAAAGCGCATCAAGAATCATAAATATTATGCTTTGGTTATCAATGGGATAGCCTATATTTGGAGTGAGAATAATTTCTATGCGCTTTATCGAAATGATAACAACTATTTTTTCAATGGACCGAGCAAGACTACAGCCTCTGCCAGTAATATGATTGCCGCTTCAGCCATGTTTGGCGCTATCGGATCCGTATTAGCAGCTAATGGCATGGAGTATTACGTAACCAAAATCGATTTTTATAACGGGAGCTTTGTCAAAGTATCGAAGCTGTAGTACAGCTTCCTTTCCCTCACTCTTTGCCATATCTGCTTTTCGACTAATTTTATAACATTTTGGCTTAATCCTATAAGGAAATACATTCGATAGCCCACTACCTTTGTGGAGTAACCCTAAATCAAAGGTAGACATGACGAATGAGCTTTCTTATTTTGGCAGTGATGGAACTCCTCTTTTTGCTTTGGTATTGACTTGTAAATTGGAGACTCCCAAATCAACGATTATTTTTTTACATGGTGGTGGACCGGATCACAAAAGCATGCTTCCACTTGGTGAAAAGTTTACGGATGCATATAGCGTCGTTCTACCTGACATCCGTGGATACGGACGCTCGGTATGCCGGGATAGAAATCGGTATACTTGGAAGCAGTATAGTGATGATTTAATGATGTTGATTACCCTTGTAAACGCTCCAAGTATAGTCGTAGTTGCTGCTGGTATCGGGACAACAATCAGTCTAAAAACCATTCTGAAATATCCGCATAGTATCCAAAGCCTAGTATTGATCAGCATCGAGGATATGGAAGATGATGTACAAAAGGAATTGGAAATTAAACTTTTGGAGTCATTTGCTTCACGGGTAGAATCTGATGGAATCGAAGCTGCTTGGAAACCACTGCTTGATAGTCTATCTCCAGTCATTGGACATATGGTCCGAGATGCGATACATCGGTCTGATGCGCAGAGTATTGCTGCTGCTGCAATTGTATACGACCGCTCATTCCAGAATATTCAAGAGTTGAAAGATATAGCTATCCCGGTATTGGTCATCCCGGGTTCTGACTATAGACATCCTAGGGCGCTATCTGAAAGTATCTCCAAATTGTTGGTTAAAGGTCACCTTGCATCAGTTTCGCTCTCTGATAGCATTCGAACTATACAGGATTTCTCAAATATGTTATTTAGTCCCATAAAAGATTTTGTAGACCAACAGGAAATCTAAATCCAAAAAACCTCGTCAAAAAAGAAGATACTGCATACTAACTGGAACACTAACCTATGTCGTTGGCTACAAGTTGTATGTAGGTCCGATGAGTTTCTTGTCAGCGGATATTATATACGTTATCATTTCTAATCGTGTTGCTGCGGATTGTGGAGAACTAGTATATCTCACTCAAAGCGGCAAACACATCCCACCAGTCAGCTTTCCCGTTACCAGCTCCCAGTCGTACGATAATCAGGTCCTTTGATGGATCTACATAGATATATTGGCCCAAGATACCTTGCGCTAAGAATGTTCCTTTTGACGGTATCCACCATTGGTACTGATAGTGGGATGCACTACCTGGACTACCACTAGGGGTGGTAGATTGCTCCACCCAAGAATGGGAGACGATCTGTTTCCCATTCCAATTACCACCATTGAGATATAGTCTGCCGATTTTGGCATAATCTCGTGCGGTAGCATTGATACAGCAAAATGTTTTTTCCAAACCATTCTTTTTACGGTCTAAGCTCCAACTCGCATCGTGCTCCATTTGTAAAGGAATCCAAAGCTTTTCTTCTAAATAGCTGCTGATGGTTTTTGTCTGGAGTGCACGTTCCAGTATTAATCCCAATAACTGGGTGCTGCCGCTCACGTACTCAAACTTTTCTCCGGGTGCTCTTTTGAGTTTTAGCTTCTTGATGGCCTTACGAAGATTGGTGCCGTAATAGAAAGTTGCTACATGGCCAAAGGGGTTGTAATAGCCTTCGTTAAAGTCTAGGCCAGAGGTCATCTGCAATAGATGTTCGATGGTCACCTTATCAAAGCCATTTGGCAGTAGTTCAGGGATATAATTGGTAATAGGTTCGTCTACAGACTTAATCAACTTGTCATCCAACGCACAGCCGATAAGGATGGAGGTGATGGACTTGGCCACTGAAAATGAAGGTACGATAGAGGCTGTGTCGTAGTCATTCCAATATTTTTCGTACTGGATACTGTCATTCTTAATAATCAAAAAAGCGACGGTCTTGTTGTCTTTCAAATAAGCCTCAAAGGGTACTTGTTGGCCATTGAGGGGTAAATATTCAGGTGCCTTTCCGACCGTGTCGCTTACAAATGAAAAAATCTCATCGCCCTTGTGTACAGGACGAGAAGGGAATTTTTTATGATCGTTTATATCGGCAAAATTGTACACGACAAAGCGGACGACCTTGCAAGCGTCGAAGGTAAAGCAAACCAATAATAGGAGAATCACAAGTGATACCCTCGTGAGGTGATGGGTCATCCAGGTTTGCTTTAGTTTACTCATTACCAAATTGATTTTTAAGGTTATAGTTGTCCGAAAGGTACAAAAAAATTGGTGGATCGGTATGCTGCTGATGGAAAATGAACGATATCATACAGTGCTGTTGTATCTACGGATAATTTTATGAAATTAACATGTCACCGGAGGCTTAATCAACAGATTACGCAGAGATCTCTAAACATCAGTATCATAACAATAAATATAATCAGGAAAATGCCTGCCGAAGCCAAGCCTATTCCCGCTAATTGATTTTTCTTGATAATGAGACTGTAGGCTCCCAATAATAAAGCTATTATAAAGAAAAACAGATAAAATAGAATGGACATATCCATCCAAGATACCGGACCGAATACAATTAGCAAAAAGGATATTAACCCCATTGATGAGCTTATCAGTGAACCTATTGCGGAGGGATAGTAATCTTTTTTCATAGGTAATATAAAACTATTGTTATTGACAAGCAAAGAAACGAAATTTTTATATGTATATATATCCCTGAAAACCAGCATTCTTGCGTCAAGTTTAGTGTTGCCGTCCCCTGGCTTTTTTTGGGCAAGTGCTTATGTGCCAATAATCAACCGCCTGACTGAACAAGAGGTGTGTTTCGAATTATAAAATTTTATTCTGTACTTTTGATGCCGAAAACCATACATTAAAGATAACTTAACCTAGATATAATATAAGCTTTATTCTAGGCCACCTAAATTTGCCGACGTGAATCCAAATGATTTAAACTATGAGTTTGATGCGGAAGCTGCTCTGCTCGGCGAGTTAGCGTCTGGTAGCCACGAAGCATTTGAAAAACTTTATCGGCTACACTGGGTATTTGTCTACAATGAAGCTTACAAACGGCTAAAGGACCAAAATGATGCGGAGAATATTACACAGGATATTTTTACGACAATTTGGGAAAATAGGGAAAACACGACGATTCACAATTTAAAACCTTACCTATTCGTCCTGACAAAAAATAAAACGCTAAACTTCATCCTGAAGAATAAGCCTACCCTAATAACGGACTACGAAGAGGATTTGCACGACGATTCTTCACCATTAAAAGACTTGCTTACAAAGGAAGCCTATAACAACCTTAATAAAAAGATTCTTTCGTTGCCTCCTCAGCAGCGTACAGCTTTTGCAATGCGCTATCAGGAGAATAGATCGACTGATGAGATTGCGCAGGAGATGGGGATATCAGTCAAAACTGTTCGGAATCATTTAGGAAGGGCTATTTCCGCAATTCGTGATATCCTGCAATTTTTAATCCTGCTTTTTTTCTGATAAGGCAGCTCTTCTATTGTAATCTTGGACGTTCAATGTTCTGAGAGGTACCAAAAAATTATTTATTTTTTTTAGGAATGTGACTGGGCTTTTGCATTTTTCATCTGTCTTTAGAATAACAACAGATGATGAAGAGAAACAACACATTAAAAGAAATAGTACAAAAATACCTTTTGGGTAAAGCCAGCCTGGAAGAGGAAGCACGTGTAGATCGCTTCTATCAGGAATTGGAATCCGAAAAGGATATCACTAAGGAGCAATCTTCGCTAGAGCTCCAAGAAATCGAGTCCCGTATCTTCGACAATATTAAGGGGCAGCGACATGTTAGGTCGTTGCGCAGATCGCGTGTAGCCTATTGGCGTTGGGCAGCAGCGGTACTCCTTCCTTTATTTTTGATCGGTGGATATTATTGGAGACTGAGCGATTCCCCACAAATCGACCTGCATAATGTTGCCCCGGGGAAGATGAGTGCTAACTTAATCATGGAAAGTGGAGAGGTATATTCGCTAGCTTCCCTTGCCGACCTTGAGCAATTGGAGGATAAGGGGATATATCGGGAAGATAGCGGACTCGAAACAGCCATGCACGAAATTGTGACACCAAGAGGCGGATATTATCAATTGCAATTGCCTGATGGTACCTCCGTGTGGCTCAATGCCGCAAGTTCGATTCGATTTCCGGCTCATTTCGAGAACGATAAAAGAGAAGTGTTCCTATCGGGTGAGGCCTATTTTGACGTGACACACAATGAACAAGCTCCTTTTATCGTCCATACAGGCCTACAGTCGACCAAAGTGCTAGGAACCAAATTCAACATTACATCTTACCCCGGCCAACACAGTGATGTGGTGACGCTAATAGAGGGTTCGGTGGAAGCATCGTCCAAGCATAACGAAAAAGTACGTATGACGCCTGGTCACCAAGCCCATATTGGACAGCATATTCATTATATCGCCCTAGACAATGCTGTTGACGTGGCCGCTTGGCGCAAAGGCGAATTCTATTTCGATAATACACCTATGCGAGAGGTCATGACCATGATAGGACGATGGTACAATATAGAGGTCAATCTTGAAAATCTACCGAGCAATAAACTGAATGGATTGATTAATAGAAATGTACCGTTGAACCAATTGCTGGATCTGATCGAGACGACATCGAACGTGAAGATAATAACTCGTGATGGTAAACTTTCTGTAGATATAAATCAAGATAAATAATATGCGATTGAACAACCTAATTAAACAATCTAATTCATGAGTTTTTTGAAGAGAAAAAAGGGGGCTTTATGGATAGCCCTTGCCATGCAAGTGGGCGTGATGATGCCGGCAGTAAATGCGATACCATTTCAGCGGGTATCCTTAGACGTAAAAAATGAAAAATTGGTCGATGTTTTTAAGAAGATTAAGCAACAGACCAACGTTTCCTATTTGTTTGACGGACAGTTTGGTAGAGAGGCCAATCGGGTATCTATCAGCGTACGTAATACCGAGCTGGCCGAATTACTCCCTACGATTTTTAAAAATCAACCTTTTGACTATGAATTGAATCAAGGAGTGATTGTCATTAAGGAAAAGACAGAGTTAGATTTGCCAAAGGTCGAGCGTATCCAGCAATTTGTCGCGGGATTCGTGGTGAATGAAACGGGAACGCCACTCGTTGCGGCCTCTGTTCAATTGATTGACGGCTCTAAAGCAACCCAGACCGATGACAAGGGATACTTTAGCTTGGCTACCGTATCGAATACGGTGTCTGTACGTATTAGCTATACGGGGTATGAACCTAAAGTAGTACAGATTGGTCTACACGAAGCACCAAGGATTATCCTAAATGTACAAGAAAATCTGCTGGAAGAAACAGTGGTGGTGGGTTATGGTACACAGCGTAGGTCGTTAGTGTCCAGTGCGGTAGCGAGTCTGAAGATTGACGACTCGAATATGAGACAGGTGGCTAGTCCCACACGTCTATTGGAAGGACGGGTAGCTGGTGTAAATGTTTCGATGGGATCAGGCAACCTTGCTTCGGGTGAAAAGATTACCATCAGAGGCAATTCATCCATCAGTGCTGGAAATAACCCCTTGTATGTGGTAGACGGCGTACCAATCAATACATCGGATATGGCCTTGTTTAGTTTTGGTGAATCTTATAGCCCCTTGGCTGCATTCAATCATGCAGATATCGAGTCGATAGAGATATTGAAGGATGCGGCCTCAGCTGCGATATATGGCTCTAGAGCCAGCAATGGGGTGATTCTGATAACCACAAAATCCGGAAAAGCAGGCCGAAACGATATACGGGTCAATGTGACAACAGGTTTTAGCCAATTTGCCAACAAGGATAAAATAAAGCTCAGCAACTCAGATCAATATTTGGCAAGCTATAACCAAGGTGTTACCAATTATAATGAACAGTATGGGCGTCAAATAGGGGATTCGGACTATAAAGTGCATATACAAAATCCCTTTAAAGGACTTCCGGATACAGATTGGATGGGATTGATATTACAGACGGGGTATTTTCAAAATTATGATGCTGCATTATCTGGTGGTAATACCAAAACCAACTATTACTTTGGCTTAGGGATGACAGACCAATCTGGCGTGATTAAGAACAACGCCATTCGTAAGTATAATCTGAATTCAAAGGTAAGCCACAAATTTTCGGATTGGTTGGAAGTGGGTGCTAATAATATGGGGAATTTTATCAAAAATAATCAAGTTCCGGGAGCCAATTTAGGCTCTACCATTATAGCACGTGCTATCGAGCAACGTCCTTTTGACCGCCCTTTCAAACCGAATGGGGACTATTATGTGGGCGGGACCGACGAACTGACGCGTCACAATCCGCTACAGATTTTGAATGAACAGGATGCCTATGTAGACAATTATAGATACTTAGGTACGTATTATGGTCAAGCTAATTTCTTGGATCATTTTACTTTTAGGTCTTCTTTTAGTGCAGATATAGGCTATACCTACGATTATACGTACTATAATCAAAAACATCCCTATGGGACAGGAGTAGGCCGATTATTGGACTACAATCGATTGATTCAAAATTTGGTTTTTGATAACGTCTTGAATTATAATAATTCTTTTGGAGACTTGACGGTATCGGCCATGTTGGGCCATTCGTATCAAAAGCAGATGAGTCGCTCTTCGTCTATCGATGGTAGGGGCTTTCCAACACCTTCGCTACAAGTCATCTCAGTCGCTTCTGAAATATTTGCCGCTAGCGGTGGGCTGGGCGAGTACGCGTTGGAGTCCTATTTTGGACGAGGTACATTTGCCTATAAAGATCGGTATCTGATGACAGCTACATTACGTGCTGATGGTTCATCTAAATTCCACCGTGACAATCGTTGGGGCTATTTCCCTTCCTTGTCTTTTGGATGGAATATCTCGAATGAGGAATTTATGGAGGGCAATGAGAATGACCTGAAATTCAGGGCAAGTTATGGCGTCACCGGCAATCAGGAGGGTATAGGGCAGTATGCTTATCAGGCATTGATGTCAGGTGGACAAAATTATGGTAATGAGTCCGGTATATCAGTTTCGTCTTTCGGGAACAATGATCTCCGTTGGGAAAAAGCAGATCAGTATGATGTAGGATTTGACGTGTCGTTCTTTAAAAGGAAGCTGAATGTGGTATTTGATGCTTATTACAAAAAGACCTATGACCTCCTTTACAGTATGCCTATCCATGCCACCACAGGGATGACAAGTATTGTGAGTAATGTTGGCTCTATGATGAACAAGGGGCTTGAACTTGGAATCAATACGAATATACCGCTAGGCCAGGTACATTGGAAATCAGGGTTGAATATTGCGCACAATACCAATCGCATCACTTCGCTCTTGGAGGATGAAGCCCCTATTGCGATAGGTAGTAATAGGGCACTTAAGGTAGGAGAGAGTATTGGGGCCTTTTATCTTTTTGATTGGGATGGATTATACCAATATGATGGGGAAGTGCCACAGGAGCAGTTTGAACTGGGTGTTCGCGCTGGAGATGTCCGTTGGAGAGATTTGGATGGCAACAATATTATCAATGATAACGATCGTGTAATAGCTGGTGACTCAAATCCCAAATTATCCGGCGGCTGGAGTAATTCATTCGCATACAAGGGGGTTCAGCTTGACTTCTTATTTACCTACGCTTATGGCAACGATGTGTATTCAGAATGGAAAGCGACAGGTATGGCAAATCTGGGATCCAATTATACAAAAGATTTGACCTATATCGAGAATGCATGGACAGGTCCTGGGACCACGAATGTATATCCTAGGGCTTTGGTAGGATTGGGGCATAATACCAAAAATTCAACACGTTTCTTGGATGATGGTTCTTTTATTCGTCTACGGTCATTGACCCTCGCTTATAATTTTGATAAACAATTGATTAAACGGGCTAGACTGAATGGTTTGCGTGTGTTTGCGACAGTGGATAATTTGTTCCTACTGACCAACTATAGCGGTTGGGATCCAGAGGTCAATAACAACTTAGATCCTAGATTCTATGGTGTTGATCTATTTGGTGTGCCTCAACCTAGGACATTTAGTTTTGGTGTAAATATAAATCTGTAAATCATGAAATTCCGAAATCTATATATTATTGCTTGTGCTGCAACATTATCACTTAACTCCTGTGCAGACAAATTAGACCTTTACTCACATTCAGCGATGTCTCCAGATGAGGTGACAGCCAATGATATACCTGCACTTCGATTGGGCATGTACAACAATATGCAGAATGACCCCGGTGTGCACAATTTCATTCTTTTTGACCTACTTGGTGGGGACTTGCAAGGGGGCGCTAATAGCTCGCCTATCAATTTGATTAATTCCACATTATCCCCTTTGAATGCTGTGGTCTCTAGAGGTTGGAACGGCTACTATAGCTCGCTTTACCAAGTCAATAATGTGCTCTCTATCTGTCTGGCACAACCTGAGAGTGCAATTCGTAACCTCACTTTGGGGGAGGCCTATTACTTTAGAGCACTCAATTATTATAATTTGGTCACACGGTGGGGGGATGTGCCCGTACTGCCTGAAAATACGCTAGAGAAGCCATTTAGGGCTCCCAAAGTGGAAGTTTGGGCCTTTATAGAGTCCAATCTCTCCGAGGCAGCTAAGTACCTGTCCACATCAAAATCGTACTACTATGTATCTGCAGATGCCGTGACAGCCTTACAGGCTCGTGTCTACTTAGCCCAAGGCAAAAAAACGCAGGCTGCAACAGCAGCAGAAGGACTGATATCTTCGGGTAAATATGCCTTGGATGGTTTCGAAAAAATATTTAGAAAGCTAGGCAATACAGAGGTGATATTTGCCTTTGAAAACTTATCAGAGGAATCTTCAATCAATATCTCGGACTTATTCTATTCGTATGCGCACCCCAACAAGGGGCAGGGGACCTATAGGATCACGAACGAGATGGTCAATCGATTTTCTTCCAATGACAAGCGACGTGATATGACCATCATCAATATTGCGGGCACTGACTGTGTAAACAAATATCCTAGCGGACAGACTGGGCGGGATCCTGTTATTATCTCTCGGATATCGGAAATGTATCTGATAGCGGCAGAGGCGCTTGGCCTAGACAATGGATTAGCGCACCTGAATAAGGTCCGTCAATATCGGGGATTGGCTGCGGTATCTCCTGCTTCAGAGGCTGACTTTTTGGACGCAGTACTTCGCGAACGACAGTTGGAGTTTTTAGGCGAGAATTTTAGGTACTACGATTTGATACGGACCGGTAATGCTGTAAGCACATTGGGGATACTGCCTTATCAAACCCTATTGCCTATACCAGGTAGCGAATTGCAGCGAAATACTAACTTAACACCTAATGCAGGATATTAATTATGAAAGGTATAAAATTACAACGAGCCCTATTGACCACAGTAGTAGGCGTATCCTTGACAATACTCTCTTGTAGCAATAAAGATGAGTTTATACGGGTAGCGGATACATACTCACTAGTACCCATTACGGAAGTGGCAAAAAAAATAGTGGAACAGACAGATTTGATGGTGCATATCCATCAAGATACGAGTTATACAATCGTGGATGGAGTGAAGGCTACCGAAATTAGCTACATTTCAAAAACGGGATTGGCTAAGAAAATATTCGTAGTGGAGACAGATTTGAACATCCCGAACATAGGAATAGAGGCATCGACTCCCAATAATGCCGCACAATTTGGTATGCAACCTATGCGTACTCAGGCGACGTTTGAGGATGTCGAAGGACATAAAGTATGGGCTGGGATCAATGCAGATTTTTACAACATGACCAACGGTACACCGCAGGGCATTGTGTACAAAGAAGGAATAGCTATAAAAACAACGGTGACCGACCAATTAAATACCTTTTTTGCAATCCTAAAGAATGGGAAAGCTTTTGTCGGGGACCAAGAGGATTATACTGCCGTTAAGAGCCAAATCCAAGAGGCAGTAGGTGGACGGGTAACATTGATTTCAGATGGTATCTTGCAACCACAGACTTCTGCGGTATTGGAGCCGCGCACTGCTATAGGTGTCTCTCAGGACGGTAGCAAGGTATATATGCTGGTAGTGGACGGCCGTCGCTTCCACTATTCGAATGGTATGAGCTACGAGGAATTAGGGCAATGTCTCAAAGCCTTAGGGGCTTACGATGCCATAAATCTCGATGGTGGAGGCTCTAGTACGTATTTCCAACGTAGCACACCGGACTTTGCGACGGATAGATTTAAACTGCGCAATTGGCCATCTGACAATGGCGGTGCTGAGCGTGCCGTGGCAAATGGATTATTGATAATAGCTAAATAGGAAGTATTATGTATCGTATTATAAAGTTTTTTTTCTTCTTGGTATTGGGGACGTTCAGCTTGTTGTCTTGTAAGGATACCGATTTAGAAAGTTTCAATCCCGAGGCAGGCAACATTAGTTTTGCAAGTGCAACATTAGATGCTGCCAATACCGTGGATACCCTGTGGGTAGATTTGAATAGCAATTTACCTTTTCGTTTGAAAACGGAAGCTAGTTGGCTGTCATTTGTCAAACCGAATGGGATGGCATCTGAAAAAGTAGGTATTATCGTAGCCCGCAATCGCGACTTGACCGAAAGGATTGCTACAGTGGTGGCCTACATCACGGAAGGTGTACTGACGGAATTGCAGATAAAGCAATCTGCTGGTGACCCAGCACCTGATGTTACACGTCATTTTTACGTGAAAGTAGATGGACAGCCCACGACAGATGGTCTTTCGTGGGGTAAGGCGACTACACTGCACAATGCACTGGAAGAAGCAGTGAATGGAGATTACATACATGTGGCTGCGGGTGTGTATACACCGACAAAAATGATTACAAATGGAACATCAGCACAGGACGTCACATTTGAGGTCGTAGAGAATGTCCATATCATAGGTGGTTATCCTGCGCAAGCGACGGACGGCGCGGTCGCTAATCCCGCTCTGTACAAAACAGAATTGAATGGAGGTAATAAGGCTATCCATGTGGTGACGGTGATTGCACCCAAGATGCAGGGACACCAGGTCGAGTTGAATGGTATCACGATCACCAAAGGATTGGCCGGTGGTACGGGTAGTGTCAATGCTGCTGGTACTACGGTAAGCAGACAGCATGGTGGCGGACTATTTGTGTCCAAATCCAACTTGCTTCTGAAAAACTCTGTTGTGATAGATAATGGGTCGGCCAATCATGCTCCGGGTGTATATATTACTGCATTGGCGGATGTGACTATGGATCATGTTTCCGTAAAAAATAATTATACCACCATTGCAGCTTCCAATGGTGGTGGTATCTGGAATGACGGTTCACGTTTGTTGATGTACGATTCAGAAATTGTGGGTAATCGTATTGGTGGGGTAGGTGCAGGCCTATATAGTCTGAATACGGCGGTAGAAAGTGTCAATATACTTTACAATGTCACGATTGCGAGAAATGTGTGCGGTATTTTCGGAAATAATAGTGTCGGTGGGGGCATATATGCTCGGGAAAAATCTTTGTTCTATGTAGTAAACTCCACGATATATGGAAACAAGGCCGGTGGTACCAATTTTGGGGGTGGTATTGCGTTATATGGGGCTACTACGTTTCACTTGATAAACTCGACGGTGTCAGGCAACGAAGCTGGGGTAAATGCGACTGCTATAGGCGGGATAGGCATACACAATTCGTCCGCAAATAACAATAATTTGTATATCTACAACTCCATCGTCTCGGGCAATGTTGGTGGCAGTTCACCTGATATAGGAGGAAGTGCTTATGCCGTTTATTCGGTCAAATCGTCTATATTAGGTACGCAAGCACTTGATTTTGATGGGAATCTGACGAATGCACAGTTTGATTCTTCAAACTCCTTTTCGGTCTTTGGACTGAACGGGGGGTATGCCGAGACGTTGCCATTGAAAGGGACTTCGGTGGCTACCACAGATGGTATGTCTAGACTGCAACTCGAAATTCTAGCTACCAATCTACAGGGGCTAGAAGCCTCTCGATTGTTGGTCGATCAAAATAACGTATCACGAACGAATAAAAAGGTGATGGGCGCAGACGTTTCTATCAAGTAAATAGCAGATGCTATATATGCAGTGCCCCCAAAAAGATAGACACTTTCTGGGGGCACTACTCAATTAAGGACAAGACAGTTACCAATTATTCCGCGGCAAAGCACGCCACTTTCCTAAAGGTTGAGTGTTTGTTAAGGTCTGCTACTCCTGATAAAATCCACTGATTATCAGTGTTTTTTTTTCTGCTTTCGAACATATTTCGGACAGAAATCCTCGTCTTCGGATAATTGGAGAGATTGAAAATATAAGTGTAGTGCAAAAAATCGTCAGTTCGTTCTGAGACCAGCAGTTTCTAAAGCTTTTTTATTAAGTTTACGTTCCACGAAAATGAAATTATGAAAATGAAACGCATAACTTTTTTTTATGTATTTACAATGGTTCTTTTTCTTGCATGTTCCAAGAACGAATCAGAGCCAAAATCTTATGAATATTGGAACAATTTAGTGAACGAAAAGCGAGAAGAGATTTTTACCTTGGTTCAGTCTGTCCCCTGTACAGTGATTGACGAATTTGAAATTATTAAAAAGAATAACTACTATCTAGTACACCCGTCTGTGAAAGCGGATTTTGACAATCTTCAAGGAGAATTAGAAAAACTGGAAGTCGAAAGAAATGCGGCAAGAGCGAGAGAAGGTTGGATCGGAGACCTACCCCTTACGATTCCATCTCATCCTGTTAGGAAGATTTGCGACAATGGCAAACCGAAACTTGTGTATGTGAAAGACCTTTCTATAGAGGAAATCAATGCGGAGCTACCTGTTAGATACAACGAGATAAACAATTTTTACAAAGACGAGGTATGTAGCGATGCAACTCAGTGGATCGGTCGTTATATTTTTTCAGGTTGTAATGTTGAGCCGATAGCTGTCCATAAAACGATTCGAAATGAAGAAATGGTCTCGAAAATAGACATTTACAATCAAATGATGGTAATGAAAATACAACATGAAAAACAAAGTTGTGATGTAAAAGGTCGATTCTATAAAGTATTCGAGACCAGGTCGGTAATATGTCAAGATGGGAAGCCCACTGTGATACTAGAATAGCAATCGAGCGAGTGATGAGTTTGTTTTTGCAAAGAGAAAATGTGCCTATCAAGTACAGGTCGATTATTGGAATACAATAGCAACTTCGCTATTCGTTCGTTTCATCCGGCGTGCAAGTTCGTACTTGAAAGGCCAATCCATTGGTAAGCGGTCGCTTTTTCATGGGTGTGTCCTTGCTTCCACAGCAATCAAACACCAAACAAACGGCAACCAAACACCAATAAAAGACCAAACAAACAGAAACGAAAAGGCAACGAAACAGCAAGCAAACAGCGAAGGAGTCTCGAACAAAGACCAAGCAAATACCCTAGAAAGACAAAGGAACGGCAAGCAAACGGCAATAAAACACCAAACAAATAACAAAGAAACAGTAACGGAACCCCAAACAAACAATAAGGGAATAGGACAATTTGCTTTCCTACCAACTTCGTCCGCTGTTCGTCAATTATTCGGAGCTCGACCACCTCAGCTTAACCTCGGCATAACCAAATCATTACCTCGTCACCACGATAAAGGTAAAGATAAGGTAGTAATAAGGTGGTCGGAAGGTAGTAAAGCTCCGAAGCGGAGACGAATGATTTCCGAAGAATGTCCGAAAAAGAGAGGAAAAATAGGGGTGAGCCTACCTCAAGCCTACGATGACTATAGGATGAGCCTACCTCAAGCCTACGATGACTATAGGATGAGCCTACCTCAAGCCTGCAATGACTATAGGATGAGCCTAGCTATAGACTATCTATGCACTGGTTTGAGCCTGCAACAAGCCTCCGATGAGTATAGGATAAACCTACCGATAGTCCATCAAGGATGCACCAATGGTGTACGGTTAGTTCACGGGAAAGGTACCGAAAAGGTACTGCAGAGGTACTGGAGATTCACCAAGAAGGTACTAAAGAGCTACCAAAGAGGTACCGGACATCTACAAGCTGCTGGTAAGTGGGTCGTGGATAGGATGGGTATCAAGGGGCATACTGCGTTATCTTGGGTGCCGGAGGATAGAGAAGCTTCCGTTACCGAGACTAAGGTCACGGATTGCGTCGTACCTTCTCGCAATGAGGGTAAAAATAATCCCGAAAAGGGAGATAGGATAATGCTTTTGAAACTGACGCATTTACAGACGATTTGCCGTGCTATATTGCAGTCAATGAGGTTGATGTTGGCTGGAATTTTATCACCCCTTAAAAGGGCTCTAATCAGCTTAAATCAAAGAGGGTACAGGGAAAAGAGGGGTGATGGCCTTGTAGGATGTCGGAAATAAGTGATAGGAAAGTTTGGGATGATGAAAACGGGATAATGAGGAATATATTAGAGCAATTCGAAGGCGATGGCAAACTTAAGTAAAGTAGCGAATGAATTGCATTGGGTCTTTTGGATAACATTCTTACGGTGAGTATTTACTGTATGGATAGATATAAATAATTCATCGGCTATTTCCTTGGATGATTTACCATTGGCAATCATGGCAATAATCTCTTTTTCACGTCTGGTAAGTGTCGCAAATATCTTGTAATTGTTTTTAACGTAAATGTCTTCGTCCAGTACTTTATTAACCCTAGATATCATCAAGTCAATGCCTTCGACAGGGCTGGAAAGCATGATCATCTTATTGATAGTATTGTCGCCTTCTTTTATTTTGATCAGTTTACAGACGGAGTAAAACCACTTATAGTCTACTTCCTGATGTAATTTGACACGCTGAAAAAAATTGTATTGCTTGTCGAAATCAGCCTCATGGAGGTATTTTTTTATTCCCTCGAATATGGTAAGGGATTCCTCTTGGATAAAGTATTTGTCATAATATGCATAACCTAGGGCATTGATTTCATCCACAGAAGTGCCCAAATGCTCAGCACCCCAATTGTTCATGTAGCTTACAGCTAGTGGTTGTAGCTTGTCCATATCGTGCATCATGACAGAGGCAGGAAGAATACTGCCCAAGTCGTCAATAGCGTAATTGCCTTTCTTCAGGTTTTGCTGTACGCCATGTAGCCGTTGGAATAGCTCCGCCTTCTGAAAATCAAATGATGTACTGCCTAAAGCCATAGGGGGAATAATTGGTGTTGGCCAAGGTAGGTAAAAAATTAACGGTAAGCAAGAAGATGTTTTAGAAGGCATATTCTGCATATACAGCAGTATCGTAAGAAATACCTAGTGCTAGCGATGTTTTGAGAAAAAGGATTGTGCGAATTTTGTAGTGGACAAATATTATGACAAGATATGAAGATGCTGACAAAAATCCTAATCGGAATGTTCGCGATGATTTGCTTATTTAGTGCACAAGAAGTGAAAGCACAATGGCAAACTGTGAAGATAGCGGCCAATGATACTGAATTGATGAGCGCCACCAATCAAACCTTTCAAAATTATAAAGGGTTGTCTCATGTATCCTTTAATGTACAGGCGATGGTAGAAAAAAGAAAGGTAGGTGACAACTATAAAATACTTTTGCGAACACAGCAAATATCGATGAATGATGTTTACTCGTACATCTACAAACCTGGGATAAGTGTGAAGAGTTGCATCTATGGCAAAATAATAGAAAGGTTGGACTATAATTTTTCATCTTCCCAGATTGAAAAAGAACCATTTGAAAAGATTAAAAATACGGCTAGCGCTACTTTTGAATTTGAGATACTCATTTGGGTCAAAGATAAGAACTATAGGAATGGTGGATATCGGGTTGCTCATATGATAAAGGGCGTGAAGGACAATGGTGTGTATTGGTCAGACAATGAAATTGAAGGTGATTTTGACCTTTCAGAAGTTAAAATTATAGGTAAAAAAATGACCGCTTTCAAAGCTGATGAATCAGCTATACTACCAGCTCTTGAAGCTTACGTAAAAGCGGTCAATGAAAAGGAAGAAGCCAGTTGTAAAAATGAAAATAATCAAAAAAATGCCGAAAATATCGAAAAAATAAAGCAACAAGAATTGGCTGATGCAAAAATTAAAGACCTTGATAAGCTAAAGATAAAACTAAGTGGGACAGGGGGTGAAAAGCCGCAAGCGCAATCCAAAACGGAGACGGATAGTTTTTGGAAGGGGGGAGACGAAAAAAAAGCTGGGGAAGATTCTCAAAATAGCAATGCTGGCGTTGGAAAAGGTGTTGAAGAAAAGGAAAAGGATTCCCAAAATGAACATCAACCCTCGAAACCTCCCGGTTATGCAGTTGTTTTTATATACTTTTTAGACCACTGTACGAATACTAGACGAGATTTTATCTCCAATGTTTTTAAGATTGAGGAAGGGTGCAGCGACTATGTACTGAAGTTTTATAACCTAGTGATGGAAAAATACGATAAAGGTTGTTTTAAAAACTTAAGTGATCCGAAGTATGGGGTCATGGAAGTTCGAAAAACTTTAAATGAAGGATGGCTTTTTGACAAATTCACGGATGCTCGTTATCGAGGAATACAGGATGAAGGGAGAGTATTAGATAAAGAGCAAATTATAAAATTTCGGAATGAGAAGATAGAATCGTATGATAGTCCTGATAAGAAGATGACTATCGGTAATAGTCCAATTCTTCTAGAAAAGGTTAATGATTTTCATCCCTGCACGGTAATGCACGATGATAACTCAAGATAAGTAGTGCAATTTAACATTTGCGATACTGTTGTAGATAATATATACAGACATAGGATAAATGAGAGATAGTATAAAGTTGTTTTGTAGACTGATTGTTATAAAGATATATGTAGTTGAGTTCAAATACATCAAATACATTTTAATTAATATAAAATAATGAAAAAATATATAAGCATTTGTGTTTTGCTATTTAGTAGTTTTTATGCTATAGGACAGACCTCACAGGATAGAGCGAAAGCATTCTATCAAGAAGCTGTGAGACTATTCGAGAAAAAAGATTATTCCAAAGTATTGGAATACTGTCAACGCGTTACGGACGAATTAAAGACTACCAATGCGCGAATAGAACTGTTGCGGATAAAGAGCTATTATGAATTGGGCGAGATCGAAGAGACTAAAAGAGCGCTCAGTACTTTTTCGGATTTGCCTTCCGAGCTATCATTGAAGCAGGAGGCGCTCAGCTATTTAAATAGGATAGAAAGAAGTGAAAAAACTATGTTAGAGCAGGAGATATCGCTGCAACGCCTATTAGAAGTAAACCGTTTGGAGAAGGAAGGAAAACTTACAGAAGAAGAAAGAAGAAGGAAGGAAGCTGAAGCTAAAAGCTACCAAGCGGCGATGTCAGGTGACCTGACTGCCATCAGACAGTTTTTGAAAGATTATCCGACTCATAACGAAAGACAACATGTGCTTGATGTATTAGCAAATGAGGAACAACGGACGTATGATAATGCCATCTTACAGGATGAAATCGGAGGCTATGAAAATTATCTAACTTTATTTAATGATGGAAAGCACAAGAATGTGGTGGTAAAGGCTTTGTACGAAGCGAGGGAAAGTGAAGCATCGGATCAGGTACTACGAGATAACTCTGTCGCTGGCTGCGAAAAGTATTTGGAAGCTTATCCAACTGGTAAAAATAAAGAAGCCGTATTAAAACTTTATGCTGAGATCCTACATAAAGAAGGACAACAGGCCTCGAGTATTAAAGATTATAAAAAAGTGGAAGAGCTTTATGGTAAATACAAAAGTATCTTCCCCTCTGGTGGCCATATAAAGTCAGCGCAGATGAAATATGATGAAGCAATTCGAAAAATAAAAAGGGCAGAGGTAATCGCAAGTAGGAGTGACAAGACCTACTTTATGATCAACTATGCAACCAACAAAAGTGCTGGACTAGAGGTCGGCAAATTAAAAATCTCTCATAACCCATCTGTTTATTGGGGACTCAATTATGGATTTACATTACCTGGGTTTTCCTCGCTGGAGGAACTCGAATCCCTCGATGACTATGCTGGAGATGGCACCTTAAAGACAGGATTTTTTACCTCAAGTTTTGGATTGACCATGAACATTAGTTATCCGCTATGGGGTTATGCCGGTATTGGTGTGAGATACCAAACATATGAAGATGGTACAGATTCCTATAAAATAGCCGGTCAAAATTCTTGGCAATTTTTTCCCGAATTTGGATTGAAAGGTAGAATTGCCAGGAGTTTGATTTTAAAAGCGGGTATACAACTAATTAAAGATAAACCTGCTTTTCAAATAGGAATAGGGTTTTAATGACAGAGATTTTGCGTAAATATATCATATACCTATTATGCAAGATTTTGTTTATTTGCTGAAAGGGCAGGATTTTATAAGAGAAGTGGCAGTTGCCTGTCCAAAATGCAAAGCTAAGGCGCTGGTTTCAGGCGGGGAACCCGATAAAATGCTTGCAGAATATGAGCATAAAGTTCATTTCTCCTGTCCAACCTGTCACTATGTCCTGAAATATACCAATACTCCTAAATTTAGGGTGTACACCAATAAGCGCGGGCAAAATATCAGCTCCAGGTTATTGATGCTCAATAGTCCATGCGACCCTTTTTTTGGATTTGAGGTTTGGTACCAAATGGATACTCAAAATGGACTGTTGTGGGCTTATAATCTGGAACACCTAGTCCTGATAGAAAATTATATTGCGAAAAGGCAAAGCAATTGTGTGGGATTGCCTTTCGATAACAATAGTAGGTCTTACCGATTGATACAAGGGGTATTGGATGTAAAGAATAGGGAAACTATCTTGAAAACGATACAGCGAGTTAAAAAAACATAACAAGTCGTCGTGGGGATGGCGATGTATTGATAAAATCCGTCATACTAGCTTTTACAACAATATTCATCTAGGTATCCTTTGTAGTGAAAAGGATACCTTCTTTTTTGGGATTTAAAATCTTACATTTACTCGCAGAAGAATTATAATAAACCTATGGCTGATTTTAAGTCTTTATCTGAAGAACAACTGGTTCGACTATTACAGGACGGAAATCAACATGCTTTTAATGAAATCTACAAACGACACTGGTCGGGTATCTTTTTGGTCGCCAAGAACCGACTGGGAAGTGAGGACGATGCATATGAGATTGTCCAAAACATCTTTCTGAATCTCTGGCGTAAAGGGGCGTCATTCGAGTTGAATAAAAATTTTGCCGTTTATTTTGCAACCGCTGCCAAGTACGAAGTCCTGAAGTTTCTCTCCCGACAGGGTCATCTGGACCACCATCGGAATGTATTGCGTGAAGAAATGTCCGAGCGTGATGATTCCACGGTCCAAGCATTGGAAGCAAAAGAGCTGATGGAAACATTGGAGCAATCGATTTGTCTACTTCCTGAAAAATGTCAGCTCGTATTTCGTTTGCGGTTAGAAAAGGAATACAGCCAAAAAGAAATTGCCAAAGAACTGGATATTTCTGAAAAAACGGTAGAGGCCCACCTTGCTAAAGCCAGAAAACACATCCGTACCGATTTGAGTATCGTGACTATTCTACAGCTAGCCCATTATTTTAAGATTTTTTAATTCAGACTAAGGGATATGTCAGATTCAAGGGGCTTATAAGTATAGCCCCTATATTATGACGTATAAACCGAAATCCGAGAGATTAAAATATTTGGCCGATAAATGGCTGAAGGGTACCATTTCAACGGAAGAGAAAATAGAATTTGATGAGTGGTATTTATCATATGAGGATCATTTGGTAGAAGATTATACCGCAGAAAATTTAGAGACCATAGAAGTAGACCTTTATAAGCAGATACAATCGCTAGCAGGGATGGATCAAGCCAAACAACTATCCCGTATCCACCGTTTCAAAAAAATATACTATTGGGCAGCTTCTATTCTTGTAATCGTAGGAATCTCTACATTCTTCTATACGAGGCAAAAAACAGAAATCAATACTGCTGAGATAGCCGCGATAATGCCGGGTTCAGATAAGGGTAATCTACGATTGGGGGATCAACAGGCTTATGATCTTGAAAAATTGAAGAATGGAATATTGGAGAATAGGGGTGGTGTGGAGATTGTCAAAACAAAAGAAGGGGCAATCAGCTACATATTGAAGGGCAATGTGGACATGGATTCGAAGGACATCATAGAAAGCAGTGTATCTACACCCAATGGTGGGCAGTATCAAATCCAACTGAGCGATGGTACACGTATCTGGCTGAATGCAGCGTCAGAAGTGAAATTCCCAATTGCTTTTGTGCAAGGACAACGTGTTGTGGAGCTACAAGGTGAGGCCTATTTTGAAGTGGCGAAGGATGCAAAGCGGCCTTTTATTGTCAAGACTGCTACAGAAGAAGTGAAAGTGCTCGGTACGCATTTCAATGTAAATGCCTATCGAGAGGAAGCTACCTCCAGGGTATCGCTCCTAGAGGGTAAAGTAGAGGTGTCTGCACAGCACGGCAGCTACAAGACCTTACTGTCGCCAGGCCAACAAACGGTCAATGGTTTGACGGGAATGCAGGTTGAATCTTTCAATCCTGAGGAAAGCATAGCCTGGAAAAATGGTGATTTTGTTTTTAATAATGAAACGCTAGAACAAGTGATGATCAGGGTGGGCCGATGGTATGACGTGCAAGTACAGGTAGATCCGAAGATTGCAAATATCCAGATTTGGGCCTCTATTTCCAAATCCGAACAGATTGATAAAGTATTGAGATTGGTCAAATTGGCAAGTGAAGATATTACATATCGTATTGAAGGAAGGAGGGTGTATATGATGCCCAAATAAGAGTGGACTTCAAAGAATATGTAAATATGCTAGAGAAGGTTGAAGGCTTCTCTAGCGGTATCGCAATATTCTACATTGAACAACTTACAGGTATTCTCAATGTAAAAACCTATTACTAATCAAATATAATGAAAATAACCTCTAATTATGAGAGAGAAGGAGACCCTATACGCACTTCTCTCCTAAAATTCCTTATTGTGATGAAACTCATTACATTATTTATGGTAGCGACCCTCTGTCAAGTACATGCACATACTCATGCCCAAATGCTGACATTGAAGGGGAGAAATACCAAACTCACAGATGTCTTGAAAGAGATCAAGAAACAAACGAAATACGATGTGATCAGTGAGACTGGTGTGGTAAGTACCTTGCGGGTACCGGAACTAAATCTCAATAACGTGCCCTTGGATAAGGGGCTCAATAGTATACTGACACCACTCTCGCTCACATTCGTAATCGAACAGAATGCGGTCATCATCAAACGAGCACCTATTTGGACGACCAAGGAGGCTCCGATTATCGAAGCCCAGAAAAACATCAAGGGGAAGGTGGTGGACAGCAAGGGGATAGCGCTGGCCGGGGCGACGGTTAGTGTGAAAGGCGGGACCAGTATGTCAACAGATGAGAATGGAGATTTTCAGATGAATGTTACTACAGGGGATGTATTGACTGTTGAACTCATGGGATTCGAAGTGCAGACCCAGACTATCGGTGCACAAGGGTATTATACAATAACAATGAAGGAGAAGGTGGATGCATTGGATGAGGTGGTGGTGGTGGGGTATGGTACGCAAAAGCGTGCATCTTTGCTGGGGTCGGTGGCCTCGGTACAGGCCGAACAATTATCCAAAGTCCCGGTAACAAACCTATCGCAGGCGTTGGTAGGTCGATTGCCAGGATTGGTGACTACCCAATCCTCCGGATTACCGGGGTCTGATCAAGTAGACCTGTATGTACGGGGATTTAATTCGTTAAATAGAAATTCCCCTTTGATATTAGTGGATGGTGTCGAACGCTCGTTCAATAATCTTGATCCTGCAGAAATCGAATCGGTCACGATATTGAAAGATGCGGCATCAGCGGCAGTCTACGGGGTTCGCGGGGCCACAGGTGTTATCTTGGTGACAACCAAACGTGGTGCCGAGGGCAAACCCTCACTGACTTATTCTGCCTCTTACACGCTAAGTTCGAATACACGCATGCCGGAGTATCTGAATGGTCGAGAATTTGTCAGTTGGTATAATTATGCCGACGAAATAAATGGACGAGGCCCAACGTTTCCGGATGCTGTAGTGGATAAAGTATTTAATGGCGACCCAGAGGGCGTGTATGGCAATACCAACTGGACTAATGAGATACTCAAATCTACAACACCTACTACACAGCACAACGTGACCCTGAGGGGGGGACAAAGTGCAGTCAAATATTTTGCTTCTTTGGGATACTTGAATCAGCAGGGTATCATAAAGGGAGTGGACTTTAAGCGATATAACTTAAGGACAAATATTGATGCAACGGTCACCAAGGACTTGTCTGTTTCTTTAGACGTTGCCGGAAACGTATCAGCGGCAAATAGCCCTCAGATATCCAACTTCACTGGAAATGGTAATTCGGTAGGGACGAATCTGATGAATCAAATCATTTCTGCGCATCCTTATATCCAAACAGTATTACCAGATGGGAGATACCTGAGTTCGTCGTTATTGCCCGGGAATAATCCGTTAGCGGCTAGAGACCTCTCGGGATATAATGATAACGATAATACCGGTATACAGAGTAGCCTAACGCTTAACTATAACGCCCCTTTTTTAAAAGGGCTATCTTTCAAAGCGGTGGGTAGCTTCGATAAGAATTATTACCATACCAAATCATTCTATACACCTTATACCCTTTGGACGGCAGATGCCAGCAATGCAACCCCTACTTTGTATGAGACGGCATCACCATATGGTACATTGGCCATGCTTAGTGAAAGCTATACGCAGTCCAGACGATGGACCATGCAGGAGTTTATTAACTACAAACAGACTTTTAATACGAAACATTCTGTTGATGCATTAATAGTAGCCGAGCAATCTAGTTACAATAATACTGGACTAGGGGCGTCTGCCCAAAACTTTGATCTTACGGATTTAGATCAATTTGGATTTGCGAAAGACAACCCCAATAAGCCTACTGGTAGCGACAATACTGCTAATAGACTGGGCTATGTAGGACGGGTAAACTATACCTATGATAATCGTTACCTAGCTGAATTCTCTGGCCGTGTCGATGCGTCAACCAATTTTCCGGCCAATAACAGATACGGGTTCTTTCCTTCGTTTTCTGCGGGCTGGCGTATTTCGGAAGAAGGATTCTTTAAAAGGCTAAATACCGCCGTATCTAGCTTAAAGCTTACAGCATCCTATGGTGTATTGGGTAATGATGTCACTGGAGGCGCTTATCAGTATCTACGTTTTATGACGCTTTCTGGTGCACCGGTAGCTCACTTGGGCGGGGCGAATGTGAACGGCATGCTGCCGACTTCATATCCGAATACAGATTTAACCTGGGAAAAAGCCCAATCTACCAATATAGGTTTGAATATAGCGCTATGGAACGGGTTGTTAAGTGCCGACTTCAACGGATTCTATAAGTTGACAACAGATATTCTGACCAGTGTCAGCAATACGTACCCACCTTCAATAGGAGGGTATTTTCCAACAACTGTAAATTCGGGTAAAGTTGATAATCGCGGATTTGAACTGGAACTGCATCACCGGAACCAAATAAATGATTTTAAATACTCAATAACCGGAGCGGTAAGTTGGGCACATAACCGGATTTTGAGCATGGACCAATCTATCGATATTCCGGAATATCAAAGCCTTATTGGGCAATCCATCGGTGCTAAAACAGGCTTGTTTGCAGAAGGCTTGTTTCAAAGTGATGCCGAGGCGAAGTTGTCACCGGTCGTAAATACCTCAGCCAGGGCGGGAGATATTAAGTATAGGGATATAAACGGTGATGGAAAGATAACGTATGAACAGGATGTCGCAGTCATTGGTCGTAGCCACGTACCCGAGTTAAACTATAGTTTCAACTTCAATTCAAGTTATAAGAACTTCGATGTCTCTTTCCTCATACAGGGGGTTGGAATAAGCGACAATGCCTTAATGGGATATTATGATGGGATCGGCTGGGATGATACGCAGTTTACGCGCACTTTCTATGGAAGGAGTAATACACCTAAATATTTGGTGGCAGATTCATGGACACCTGATAATCCTTTAGGCAAATATCCAAGGTTAGATAACCAATGGCGGCCAAATAATAATTGGGCGTCATCTATGTGGATTGTGAGTGGAGCGTATTTACGTTTAAAAAATGTGCAGGTGGCCTATAACCTACCCAAATCAATAGGAGGACGATGGGGACTGTCCAATGCCAAGATATATCTGGCGGGAATGAATCTGCTGACGTTTTCAGAGTTTAAATACCTAGATCCCGAAGCACCTAGTGTCAGCAACGGATATTATCCACAACAGAAGACGTACAGCATGGGGCTGTCCGTTACTTTCTAAATACCTTGTAAAATGACAAATAATATTAGGATGAAAAAATATAGTATTTATTTAATCACGATAACGGTAATGTTATTGGGGACCTCATGTAATGATTTTCTCTTACCTGAACCGACCGATAGATATTCTGAAAACGTTGCATTCAGTAGCGAAACCAACGCGAAGTTATACGTCAATTCATTTTACCCCATCCTCAACCACTACGGCTTGTTTGGGAGCGCTTATATAGGTGGAAATATGTATACGGATGGATTGACCGATATCATGAAAACGGCGGGAAGTACCATCGGGTCGAATGGGGCAAGCGCCAACATCTATGCTACGAATCCAAGCTTAATTACCCCAGACCAAAATTCGTTGGATATCTGGAGTAATGCCTATTACTATATCCGGTTAATCAACGAATTTTTGACGGGATTGGAGAAGAGCAGCCTGCCGGCTACAGCTAAAACCAATTTATCAGCAGAGGCTAGGTTTTTTAGGGGTTATCTCTACTTTTTATTGATGAGAAACCATGGAAGTGTGATTGCGCTGACGGAGCTTACAACGACACCGAACAATCCACGAACTACAGAGGCGGAGGGATGGGATGTCGTGCAAGCAGATTTGGATTACGCTGCTAAAAATCTACAAGCAGTAGCAACGGATGTCGGACGTATTACCAAAGGGGCTGCTTATGCTATGCAATCGAGAGCGATGCTGTATGCGCAAAGATGGCAAGCAGCCTATGACGCAGCTGTCGAAGTGGAAGAATTAGATACCTATTCCCTTAATCCGGCTTATCAAAGTGCGTTTGGCTCATACTTTAATGGGAATAAAGAAGCTATACTTGAATTTCGATATAGTTTTCCTCAGCTAACCCACTCATTTGATGCTATTGTTAGTCCTGGTGGGGACGACAATTTATATCAATTTGGAGGAGATGTACAGCCTACTCAAGAATTAGTTGAACTGTATGAAAAAGCAGGTGGGGGGAAGGTCAACTGGGATGCATGGCATGGCGACATCATTGCTAGTACACCACCTTGGGCAACACTTGAACCACGTTTTCATGCGACTGTATTATACAATGGCGCTACTTGGAAGGGCCGGACGATAGAAACATTTGTCAACGGGCGTGATGGATGGACAGCCTATCCACCGGCTGGGGGGAGTAATAGAGGAGCCTCGGTAACGGGATATTTTCTTCGAAAAAATCTTGATGAAGGCCACGCTGATCTTGTGAATATAGCAAGTGCACAAACCTTGGTAGAGATACGACTGGCAGAAGTATATCTGAACTTCGCTGAGGCTGCCTACCATCTGGACAAAATAACGGATGCTAACAAAGCCTTGAAAGAAGTGCGAGGACGTGTGGGATTGCCTGAATTGAACCTAAGTGGGGCGAGCTTACTTGCTCAAATAAAAAAGGAGCGTACAATAGAGTTGGCAGGTGAAGGACAGCATTATTGGGACTTAAGAAGGTGGAAGGATGCCGAAAGTACGCTTACGGGTAAGTATGTGCATGGCATAAAGATAACAGGCGAGGCCAATTCATTCCGATATACATATATACGTTGTGACGACACACCGCGTCAATTCCCGGCTAAACTTTATTCATTCCCAATACAGTCATCCGAATTAATAAATAATCCGGCTTGTAAACAAATTCAAGGTTGGTGAGACCAAACACTCATCAGCTCCTGACAAAAAAGTAAACAGATGAAGAAAATAATAAACCCCATATTCATAGCAGTGTGCGTAATAATGGGGGCATCTTGCGCAAAGATAGATTCTCAATTTTTGGAAAAAAGCCAAGCAAAGACCTTGACTACCGTACAGGTTAATTTTACGGATGGTACAGGAGGATTCAAGCCACTAGAGCCTGAACCCTATAGTAGTGATCTTACTATTGAAATACCATGGTATTATCCCGAGGGCTCTTATACTGAAACATCCCTAGACAGTATGATTATCACTGGAAGTATACCTAATAGTGCTTATATGATGCCTTCCTTTGGTTTGGTCAATCTTTCCGTTCCCAAAACATTCGCATTAAAGGCTCAAAACGGCGAAACACAGACTTATAAAATCACGGCTATACGGAAAAGAAGCAGTAAAGCTGATATCATTTCGTTCAAGTTGGCAGAAGCCGAGATAATGGGAGTGGTCGTCAATGATAAGGTGATGATTCCCTATTCTAATGTCGATATAACCAATCAAACCGCAACAATCGAACTATCTCATTATGCTAAGATATCTCCAGATCCCGCTGTCGTACGCGACTATAGTCAACCTGTTGTCTACACGGTAACAGCAGATGACGGAACGATCAAAAAATATACGGTTGAGATTGGAACACCTGTCAAATTGCCTAAGGGATTTGGTACGGTAAGGAAACTCTGGACGAAGTCATCCGGCGATTTGGGATTTGAGGATTACCGTCAAATATCCATTGCGACTAGTGGTGATTACTTTGTTCTCCCGACTTCGAATGAGTGGTTTGGTGGCTCTAATATTAAATATTATAACCGTAAAACAGGAACGATAGCGGGTAATTTGAATGTTAGTGGAGCAAATGGTATTTACGCTGTGGCCAATGATGTCAATGGTAAAATTATAGGCATCAATAACTTGTATGCCGGCAATAACGTTGGGCTTTATGTTTGGGACGATGTGACTGCAACGCCTAGATTATTGGCCCGTACAACAGACTGGAGTAGCGTGGGTAGTACGTTCTACGGTAGAAAATTGGCAGTGTATGGTGATTTAAATAGCAATGCCATTATTATGACCACTACAGATGGTAGCACAATAGGCTCAGCCAATAACGTATTGAAATGGACGATAAAGGATGGCGCCCTCGTGTCACAAAATCCAGAAGTGATGACCTATCCAAAGCCGTATGGGTATGTTGCCAAGGCGGTGCCAACGGGACCACTACCTACTGATGACTTTTATTTCAGCTCAAATTCCCCAGCTTTCATCAATTATACAAATTGGGCGTCAAAATCTATCCAATATGCTTTCAGCAGTGATTATATCACCGGTGCAAGGGGCTATATATCTGGTATGACGTATTTTGAATTTAATAATGCCAAGTACGCAGCTGTAATAGATGCAAGTGCTTACAGTAGTGCCTTGCATATCTTTGACGTTACAGACCCTTCGAAGATATCAACATCACCATCGAGTAGTGACTATGCTGCTTTCCACGCATTTGATGGGTCGGCTGAATATGTTGCCAGTCCTTCACCAAACTTGAATGTGACAGGGGATGTTGCTGTAGGGGCTGTGTCTTCTGATGGCTATACGATGACCGTGTATTTTTTGGTGACAAACGGAGGGGTTGTGGCTTACGAACTAAATTGTATTGATCTAAACGCATTTTAATGAAACAAGCAGATGAGGGAGCCTAGATTACCTCATCTGCTTGTATAACTATTTAATACTTAAGGATATGAATATTAAACAATTATTAAACTACGCAGGTATCCTTGCGCTGTGTTGTATTTTGGCCTTTTCTTGTGAACGTACACAGGGAGACCTATTGCCTCCTGCAAAAAAGCCTATCACGCCAGTCGATCCTGGTGCTGGCAATGAAGTGATTAAGGAGTTGTTTGAAAAAGCTCCCGTGGTGGTGTGGATTGAAGCTGCCGCTAATTTTTCAAGATTGGGGACAGCCGAGAGAATGGCTACAGTTTTTCAAAAACTGTCCGATATAGGCGTTAAGGGAATAGTGGTTGACGTCAAAGGTATACCGGGATTAGTCAACTACGATTCGAAGATAGCTACACAACTAAAGACTTGGAATGGCTATACTCAAAAAGTAGATTTTGACTATTTGCAGAATGCCATTGTGGAGGGGCGAAAGAAGGGATTAAAGGTTTTCGTGTCTATGAGCGTATTTGCCGAAGGTATGAACTATTATGGTACTCCTATGGGAAAAGTATATACGGATAATGCTTTTTCAGATATTCAGGCTCAGGTAATGACGGTGACGGGTGAAGTCAAGAAAATAACGGATGTACACGCATATGGTTTGTTAAATCCGTTACAGCCATTGGCGCAAAATTATGAGCTTTCTCTTATCAAGGAAGTCATCTCTAACTATGACGTAGATGGTTTTGTATTGGATTATTGCCGTTATTATGATATCAGCGCTGATTTTTCGGATTATTCCATCGAAGGTTTCAGAAAATGGGCAAAATTACCATCTGTCTCCAGGACAGATATTGTCCAGCAGTGGGGAGTAACAAACGGAGCGGTCACTCCACAGAAAACTGGGCCATTATTTAATAGCTGGTTGGAGTTCCGAGCGCAGACGATACGAGATTTTGTAAGTAAGGCAGGGGGAATGGTTAAAGAAGTAAAGCCTAATTTAGCCTTTTGTTCCTACGCAGGTTCGTGGTATGATTCATATTATGGAGTTGGGGTAAATTGGGCGAGTAATACATACGACCCTTCATCTGATGGCTTTAACTGGGCGACGCCTACGTATAAAAATACTGGCTATGCCGAACTGCTGGATATGTTTATGACGGGCAATTATACTGCGGCTTTGACGGGACCGGGGTGGTGGACGGTCCAAGGACAGATAAATGGTGCTAATAAGGTGTTGAAGGGTGCTAATATCCACTACGGTGCAATAGATATAGGTAATACGCAATGG
Organism: Sphingobacteriaceae bacterium DW12; assembly: GCA_000783305.1. Lineage (GTDB taxonomy): Bacteria > Bacteroidota > Bacteroidia > Sphingobacteriales > Sphingobacteriaceae > Sphingobacterium. The sequence continues at coordinate 214,221 of JROE01000006.1, forward strand.
GTAAATTTGCAAAACGTGAAGGATGCTATAAAAATGATTAGGCAACAAACCAAAGGTATTATGTTGTTTGATTTGGTCCATATCGACGATCCGACGACCAATCAGTTTAATATGCAACTTTATGACGAATTAAAAGCGTCCTTGGAATAATCCTTTTGGCCCGTTGTACCATGTATAATACAGCAGCGGCAGCTGATAAGGTCGCATATAATAGAGCAGCCTCACTTACACAAGTGAGGCTGTTCTATTATAGATATTTGTCTCTCGATATTTTAAGCTAAATTATCTTCTTATATAGGAATAAGTTATATTTTTAGGAGCTAATTGGTTTGAAGATATTCAAAATTTGGAAATGAAATCGAAAAGTCAATCATATTGCCAGATAGGCAATTATTGTTTATAGGCTCGCTAGTCAGTAATTGAACCGGTCATAAGGGGCTTATGATTCGTCTGTGTCCATATATGCAATAAATAAAAAAGAATAGGATGAAATACACCTTTATTATTACCGCGCTGCTTCTCCATTGGAGCAGCACGAATGCTCAGCAACTTCCGAATATAATTTACATCTATGCGGATGATCTGGGATATGGCGAATTGGGTTGTTATGGGCAAGCACTTATCGAAACACCCCATTTGGATCGGATCGCAAAGGAGGGGATACGTTTTACGCAACATTATACATCCACGCCGGTGTGTGCACCGGCTCGGGCCATGTTGTTGACGGGTAAACATGGTGGACATTCGTACATTCGGGGCAACTACGAGATGGGCGGATTTGGAGATGATGTAGAGGGCGGGCAGATGCCGCTTCCGGAAGGTACTTACACCTTAGCACATATGCTAAAGTCGCAAGGATACCAAACTGGGATTGTAGGTAAATGGGGATTGGGTATGTCTTTTACTACAGGTGATCCTAATAGACAAGGTTTTGACTACGCTTATGGCTATCTAGACCAAAAACAGGCCCATAATTACTACCCCACCCACCTTTGGGAAAATGGTCGATGGGATACGTTGCGTAATGCGACGATGGTACTCCATCAGAACATCGAGGCCAAGGGCAATAGGGACGAATTGTTTGCTAAGTTTGAAGGTGAAGAATATGCCGCAGATAAAATGACAGACAAAGCGATGCAGTTTATCCAGTCGAATAAAGATACTTCCTTTTTTCTTTATTTACCGTACACGATCCCACACGTGGGGCTCCAGGCTCCGCAGGAATGGATTGCCAAATACAAAGGCCGATTTGCCAATGAAAAACCGTATTATGGCGAGCAGGGCTATAACCCCAGTGAATACCCGTTGTCTACTTATGCAGCAATGATCAGCTACTTGGATGAACAGGTTGGTCTTATTATGCAGCAATTGAAAGATTTGGGAATCGATCATAATACAATCGTGATGTTCTCAAGTGATAACGGCCCCACCTTCAACGGAGGAGTAGATGGTCAATTCTTCAATAGTACGGGAGGATTACGAGGGATGAAGATGGATGTTTTTGAAGGCGGGATCCGTGTGCCATTTATTGCTCGCTGGCCAAAGGGTATTCCGGCGGGACAGGTCTCCGATTTGCCCTCTGTCCAATACGATATGATGGCGACGTTGGGTGAACTCACGGGTAGTAAGGTTGGGAAGACAGACGGGGTATCTTTTTTGCCAACGTTGCTCGGGAAGGGTAGCCATCAAAAAGAACGGGAATTTATATACTTTGAATATCCGGAAAAGGGTGGTCAAATAGCGGTGCGTCTTCAGGATTGGAAGGGAATACGGTTGAATGTGAAGGAAAATGAGAATGCGCCTTGGATGCTGTACGATTTAAAAAATGACCCTAAGGAGCAAACCGATGTTGCGTCCAAACATCCGGCTGTACTTCAAGTATTGGATGATATCGTCAAGCGTGAACATCAAAATGCGCATATCCGAGAGTGGGAATTTATTAATAGTAAGATGGCCAACTAAATAGGGAAGCGTTGGGTACGTAGATGAATAATTGCTAGAAGGGATGATTTGTAAATATCTAATATTTTAGCTAGGTTTATAAGTAGTAAGGGTTCACGAAATAATTATAGGTGTATGAAAATCAAGGTCTTTGCAACGATGTTGGGCGCTACATTAATAGGCGTATCATGTCAGTCCAATAGTAACTCAGGGTCATCCCCGCAGCAGGATAGTACGTTGGTAGATTCTTTGGCGGAGACCCCATACCAAGGTGGTGTGGAGATACCATTTACAGAAGCACAACGATACTTTGTCAATAATACGTACAACAATACGGAGATTGATGAGCTTAAAATCGACACACAGGAGGAATTTGATCGTATCTTTGGTATGGCTGCTGTAATGGGGGAAGATGGAACGCCAACTTCTATTGATTTTGCCAAGGAATATGTGTTGGCTATAATTGGAAAGGTGACCGATAAAAAGACTGTTATAAAAGCCAATCACCTTTGGCAACAGGGAGCGGATATCGTGCTCGATTATCATATTGAAGAGGGCGATAAGTTATCTTACACGCTGCACCCTTCGCTATTGATCGTCGTGAATCGACAGTATACAGGGAATACGGTCTTTAAAAGACGATAATTCAAATCTATTGTTCTATAGACAAAAGCTTATTGCGCACTAATAAAGCGCCACCGATAAGGCCCGCTTCTTCACCAAGACTGGACATCTTGAACTGTGTATCTCCGTTGACCAGATTGGGTGAAAACTTATTGATAGCCGATAGAATGGGGAGGAGCACAATTGGACCTGAAAGGGCGACTCTACCCCCGAGGACTACAAGTTCGGGGTTGAATATGTTGAGTAGGATGGCAAGGCCTTTGCCTATTCGCTCCCCAGCTTTGGAAATAAGGTCTATTGCCAGCATGTCGTCGTGTAATGCGGCGTCTATAATATGGACCAGTTTGATATCTTCAACATGATGTATGTGATCGGTGAGGATAGTGGTTGTACCCTGTCGTATAGCATGCTTGGTCTGTTGTATCAGCGTGAGTCCAGATGCTTCGGTCTCTAGGCAGCCCTTTTTTCCGCAATGGCATAAGATATCGTTGTGTAAAATAGGCATGTGCCCAAATTCGCCAGCGAAACCCGACTTGCCCGAGTAAAGGATACCATCTATAATAATTCCCATCCCTATACCCTCATCTAGGTTGATGAAGAGTACATTTTTCTCTTCTTCGATGACTCCTTTTGCATATTCGCCATATGCCATGGCGCGGGTATCATTTTCGATAAATACAGGAATTTGAAATCTGTTTCCTAATACCTCACTCAAGGGTTGGTTTTCAAAATTAAAGTAGGTATAACTATTTCCTGATTTTTGATTGATACGGCCGATAAGATTGAGCCCCATACCTATTGTTTTGGTGCGGTCAAAATCGGGGATAGACAGGAACTCTTCGATGATAGTGCAAAGTCTCTCAAAACATTCGTCGGTGTTTTCCAATGTGAATGGAATGTCACGCTGGGTATGGATGGGTTCCTCCAAAAAATTGACGATGGCAATATTGATATGTTGGCGAGTCGCTTCTACAGAGAGGAAGTAGGCGCAGTCTGGGTTCAAGCCATAGATATTCGGCTTACGGCCTACACCATTGAGTATTTTTCCGTGATCCAGTATGATGCCCTCATGAATGAGCTCATTGACAGTCTCATTGATTTTGGGGATACTGGTCTTGGTGTGTTGGGAGAGCTCGGCAATAGTAGCTCTTTCTTTTTTTATTAAATAGAAAATTATATCCTGCTTAAGTTGGGCAGTTTTGTATAGTACGGCATTACTAAAGGTTATTCCTTCTTTCAATGGTGAAAGTATCTCAACAATTGTCTTCATTCAAATTCTTTTACTACACAATGATACCGATAAAAACCAAGAAAAATACGTAAAAGATTGGAATGGAGGATGAATATTAATACCTAGCGTTGGTTATGTGAGATGATTAAATAGGGGCAATACTATTTAATCATAATTTGGATACGGTATTAGCTTTTGGATATGTTTTTAGGAAATTTATATAATTATCAAAACAAAATTGATTTTACTTTGTATTATTATATATAAGGGTCGCGCATTTTAGGAAGATGTGTGTCAAAAATCCATTTGTTAACTGAAAATAACCATTATGAATGTACTCTTGATTGTATTCGGAATCATATGTCTGTTCTGCGTTAGCAGCTTAATCTATCTATTTGCGCAATATTTTATGGAAAAAAATCAAAATGACTAATCGGTTAGCAAATAGGAGGGGAATACCTAGGCTTAAAGAGATAAAAAAGTGACTCCGTCGTCGTGAATTAAGTAGACCATTCTAGAGTAAATAAGATATATTAAATGAAAAACATGTAGAGGGGACCGGGCGATAGGGTATTGGGGAATGCGCTTATCAAAAGAAGCCGCTTTTAGAAATGAAGCGGTTTTTTTTGGGGGGGGGTATTGATTACCTCATGAAGAATTCGATATACTCCGTTTAATCAACGCACCTATGTAGGTGCCGATTTTGGATTTAATACAGAAAAACCGCTTTCAGATGAATCCGAAGCGGTTTTTGCTGTACCTAGGGCGGGAATCGAACCCGCACTCCCTTAACGGGAACAGGATTTTAAGTCCTGCGTGTCTACCAGTTCCACCACCTAGGCAGGTGATTTGCGGAGCGAAAGACGAGATTCGAACTCGCGACCCCAACCTTGGCAAGGTTGTGCTCTACCAACTGAGCTACTTTCGCTTTTAACGTTCGGAGTGTGTATCTCTTTCCGTTTTGGTGATGCAAATATAGAGAGAAAAATGTAAATCCAAAATTTATTTATCAAAAAAACATGCCTTGTAGACTAATGTGCTCAATTTGTGGAAGATAAATTTTAACATTTTTAATGATTATTATATTTGAGATATATGGCTTTTACTTTTGCCTGTGCATCGCCTCCTTTTTTGATTAGTAGCTCCCGTTGATAGGGCTGATGTATCTTCTTTTCGTCTGATTTATTCTTTAAAATATTAGCATATGCAACTTTACCGATTAGGGTATCTCGAAGACCCAATATATTGCAAGAATAGTTACCTAATAAATACTGATTATAATAAAGGTGTATCTCTTTCATTAATAATCGTCCAATCCTGTGCGGTGGGTAGGAGGCTAGATAGGGCTCTTCCATTAAAGCTTTGGCCAAGGATTTGGAATCGTTGTCGCCATCAGCTTGTGTCATGGTCCAATAATAGAGCGATTCGATAGCTTCCTGCTCATTATTGGGCAGGAGCTCGATTGGTATCCCGATCAGGTATCCGATATACTTCCAGAGGTGAAAGAGCCCCTCTATTTCGGCTTCGGAAGGCCGAATTCCCATGCGTCGGAGACCAACGATGAAAACTAGTGAAAACCCAAGATTGGTGGCCAGCAGATCCCAAGTGTTGATGGGCAAGCCCCATTTATGACTTTCCCAATCTGTAGATTGAAGAATGTTGACTCTTGCATATGCATGGATCAAGCGCGTGGTAATGACATTCTGAAAGCCTTCACCTCCTGATTGGAAAGCTCCTTCACGTGTAATATTGACCCAGAAATCTACAGTATCGGTCAAACGTTTGACTGCCCCTTTTTTGAGGGCTCCGGTATAAATTAGGGGCTTATTAATGGCGGAAGATTCATACCCACCCATTAGGCAATAGTCTCGTAATACGATAAGAGCGCTAATACCGGGGCGTCTACTCAGCTGGGCGCCAATATCTAGTTTTTGCTCATCTATCCAATCGGGCTTGGTTTCAAAGGACGAAAAGAACTGGTCAAGTAGCTGTCGGTGGGGGGCGGCAACAGTGGAGGGGTCTTTTAGATACTGAAATGTCAAGATATTGCCCTGCTTGAATCCGACTATTTGATGTAATCCTTTGATAAGGGCATCACCCACATCATCTCCCTGCAAAAGTAAGGGGACGAATTGGTCTGCTTGTGCTAGGTCTGGCGTGTGTGGGAGCTTCTTCAAAAGTGTAGCACCTATCCCCTGAGACCAGTAATGGGCAAATGATGAAGTATTTAGTCTGTAACGGAGAGGCGGTATCATGTGTTGCTAATTATCAAGTGTCCAATTAAAATAGGCGGCAGTAGCAAGGAGTTTATCTTGTTGAATACTGAATGTCCAATCCACGTAGTCTTTTGCCCAAGAGACTTGCTCACTGCAGCAAAAACGTCGATGGATTAAGAAAAACATCCGAAAAGTACCTTGATGTATGTTCTCATGATATTCCAGATTGCCTATTTCTACTTCGTCCAATTGCGGTGAGCCGTCTTGGTCGTCTAGTGCACCGACGATAAGATCTTGGATGGTATCCCACTGGTCAGATGGTATCATAGTCAAAAGTTCTTGAGGAGCATTCGTGATTCGTGCGATATCTCCGGTGGCCAAGGTGATGCTAAGTGTTAGATTTTGATTGTTCATAAGAGAGTTCGTCAGCAATTGCAAAATGATTGGGAATATGTTGGGTTAACAGCGCTTGTTTGGAGCTGTTGTCCATAGTTGTGGTGTCCAGTAGGGAACGTAGCGTGATGTAGCCTAGTCGGGCGTGGCTCTGATTGGCCAGTAGGATTGAAAAGCTAATATCTGCGGTACTAGTATTGGTGGTGTACCATTTGTCTTTCAGTTTTTTTACGACGATATTTCCACATAGCATACCCAATTGCTCTTCCCAATGTCCAATCTGATGAGATAACTCCGTCAGTAGTAAATGCTTTTTTAGTGCTGCTATTTTACGAGTAGATAGTTGCTTGGAGTGATGGGGGACGTAAATTCGACTACCTTTTATATAGGCTTGGGAAAGGGAAGTCTCCAAATAGATGAAATAGGAGGTGTCAAAGAGCGTTAGCATTTGAATCTCGGCCTGCTCTTTTTGTACATTCCGTTTGCGAAGTATGTTGCCGTTTAATTGGATAAAGCTCCTAACCAATGATTCATCTGCATCAGCAGGTACTTGGATACGAATGAGGTGTTCAGAAGATTCCAAAACCTTGAACTCCTGTTGGGTAGAGATTACCCACTCATACCAAAATCCATCAATTTCTATTCTCACGGTAAGCGAAGTTAATATTAATAAAATAAAGTTATGTTTTTGAGCAAGTAGTGGGTGTGTTTTTTTTCGAACTTGATCACTTTTATTGTGTCAAAGTTTTAGTAAGTTTGTCTGAACAACTATTTTTTACAATATCTGAATATTGGGATACTCCCACATATATCCAGATATTCCATTTAAACAAATTATAGCATATGAAGAAGCATGTAGCTGTTGCTGTGTTGATGATGGGAGCGGGAATAGCTCTTGGACAAACGCCGAAGGCAATCAATCCCGACTTTATGGACAATGCTGTCCGACCTCAAGATGATTTTTATAATTATGTGAACGGCAATTGGATGAAAACCGTTAAAATCCCAGCTGATAAAGCCAGATGGGGGTCATTCGATGAGCTTCGTGAAAATACGGATGAGGCTACGCTAAAGATTCTAAAGGAGTCTCTGGGGGAGAAGTTCGAGCAGGGGACAGATGGTCAGAAAATCGCAGATCTGTATCGCTCATATGTAGACTTTGATGCTCGTAATGCAAAAGGTATCGAACCTATAAAACCGTATTTAGCAAAAATAGATGCCATTCAAAACTTTGATGATCTCTACAAGTATTTAGTGGAAGTGGCACCGGAGGGGGGAAATCCATTTTTTGGAGCCTATGTGTACGCCCATATGAAGAATAGTAAGATGAATGCTATTTATCTTGGTGCGGCAAGTCTTGGTTTAGGACGCTCGTACTATCAAAAGGTGGACGAGAAGAATACACAAACATTGGCTGATTATTCGGCCTATGTATCGGCGCTTAACAGTGCTGTTGGTCAAAAGACTAGAGATTTGAAAGGGCCCAAGTTGGTGGCTTTTGAAAAGGAAATCGCAACTAAATTGAAGACAATCGAAGAGTCTCGTGATGCGCAAAAACGGTACAATCCTGTGGCGGTCAATGACCTTAAAAAGATGGTCAAAAATATCGATCTTGCCAAATACATGCGTGACCTAGGCTTCCAGGCAGACACGGTAATCATTTCGGAGTTGAAGTATTTTCAAGAAATGGACCAAATTCTAAAGCCTCAGAATTTAACACAGATCAAAGAATTATTGCGTTTCAACGTGATGAATGATGCGGCTACTCTATTGACTGCGGATTTGGATAAATTGTCCTTTGAGTTTTGGGGCAAAAAGCTGAATGGACAAGAAGAACAACGTGCCCTGGATAAAAGAGGGTTGGCGTTTGTAAACGATCGCGTGGGTGATTTGTTGGGTAAGTTGTATGTGAAAGATAATTTTCCTCCGCAGGCAAAATCTGCAGCTGAGGAAATGGTCAAATACTTGATTAAATCCTTTGAAGTACATATTCAGCAGCTGGCTTGGATGTCACCAGCGACCAAAGAGAAGGCGCTTGAAAAACTGTCGAAGTTTAATGTTAAAATTGGGTACCCTGATAAGTGGAAAGATTATTCGAAGTTGACAATCGGAACCTCACTTTTCGAGAATGTACACGAAGTAAACAAATGGGCATTTGAAGAAAACTTGGCTAAGCAAGGGAAGCCTGTCGATAAGTCGGAGTGGGGGATGACCCCTCAGACTGTAAATGCTTACTACAGTCCATTGTTTAATGAAATCGTTTTTCCAGCGGCTATTCTTCAACCGCCTTTCTATGATTATAGAGCCGATGCAGCGATTAACTTTGGGGGGATCGGTGCGGTAATTGGTCATGAATTGTCGCATGGATTTGACGATTCTGGAGCCCAATACGATGGCAATGGTAATCTGAACAATTGGTGGACTGAAGAGGATAAGGAGAAGTTTGACGCCTCTGCAGACGCATTGGTTAAACAATTTGAGGCCTATGAGCCTGTCCCAGGGGTATTCGTCAATGGACGCTTTACGTTGGGCGAAAATATTGGAGATTTGGGAGGCTCTTCCGTGGCATTCGACGCTTTGAAAATGTATCTGAAAGATAAAGGTGATCCAGGGCTGATTGATGGATTTACACAAGAACAACGCTTTTTCTTGTCATGGGCTACGATTTGGAGAACCAAGACTACGGATAAGTTTGTGATTAATCAGGTGAAAACAGATCCGCATTCTCCAGCGCAATACCGTGCATTTGCACCTATCATCAATCTTGACGGTTTCCATGAAGCATTTCAAACGAAGCCAGGGGATAAGATGTATGTTCCAAAAGAAAATCGAATCGTCATCTGGTAGTATCAGGTGAATTTAAAAAGTCTGCCTAAATGCATTGCCCCCAAAAGTTAGACACTTTCTGGGGGCATTTTTTATTAAGCGTGCTCATGTAAGAGGCTTCCGTCTAGATAATACCAACAACCTTCCCATTGTCTAAATATAGATCGTTCGTGATGCACGGATTCTTCTCCATCAATATTGATGTAGTGTGCCTTGAATTCGACCGAATTGGGCGTGCAACGGGTTATTTCCAGTTTTATCCATTTGTTCTCTTTGGCCCATTGCTTGATTTCGTTTTTGTCCTGATAGATTCGCGTCTCAGGATGAAAGGTCTCGTATAGGAAATCAATGAGGCTCATTGTAAATGCCGTGTATCGAGCCCGCATGATTTTTTCAGGTGATGTAGCTTTTGTCAAATCTTCATGAACCTGAGCACAGCAGTGTTGATAATTTTCTCCACTGCCGCAAGGGCATAGCAATATTTCCATTAGTTATTTTGTTAAGGTCGTCAAATGTTTTTCCAATGCCTTTTTTCCTCTTTTGTGGGCCCATCGTTGTTTATGGTCCACCCATTTTTGCTTTCCAAGCTTGCGCATCAATTTGTCGCTGTAACGCATGACAAAAACTTGATATAACATGTTGAAGAAACGAAGTGGCTTATTAGGCAGTGCTCTTAGCGAAAGGGAGAATCCGGGTTCCAAATAGCGATTAAAATGCCAATATCCACCAGGAATATAAAGTGCATCTCCGTGTTCCATATAGATTTCGTAGCCCTCTGTATATCGTAGTGCTGGAAATCGTTCATAATCGGGGTTTTCATAATCTACGTCGTAAATGGTATGGACAGACATAGGGACTTTATATAAGAGGTCCGATTGGGTTTGGTCAAAGAGAAGTATACGCTTTTTTCCTTCAAAGTGTATATGCATGAAATCCCCCAAATCGATATCATAGTGCATCAATACCCGTGCTTCACTTCCTCCAAAAAATAGCGTCGGGATGCGTTTGAAAAATTTGATGCCAAGGTCAGGATAAGCGAAGTTCTTGAGTAGAGCGGGAAGTTTGTCGGTAATGATATAAAAGAAAATACGTAAGTCTGAAGGTTGGGTACGTATCAAGGTGAGATAGTCTTTGAAGCGCATTTTTTGCACAGGGGCGTCGGTACTTTTTTTAGCATCAGCAGGTTTGTTTTCATAAAGTCCAACCACTTGCTCTCCGACTTGCTCGTAGATGTAGTCGAAGTTCCATTTGTCGTATGCTTCCCACTGCTTGGCAAATCCCTTGATGAGCACCGGTTTTTGAGGTTTGAAATAATGGTCAACAAAGTATTGTTTACTGATTTTTTCGACGGTATCCACTCCTGATAACTTCATACTGGCTAGTTGTTTTTTTAACTCTAATTTAGGAATAATTTATGAATGTCATGCTATTATCATATCGTACGAATCTCAAACCATAGGACTAAGATATACGTTATTATAGGGTATACACACGAAATATTAGCGACGCAGTATGGCATCAATAAAAAATGAATTAATTGGAAGTTGGAAGCTTCTTTCTTATATCGAATTACCTATTAACGGCACAGATTCTCTATTTCCCATGGGGCAGCAACCTGATGGGATACTCATGTACAGTCCGGATGGATATATGTCTGTACAGATTGCAGGGCAACAACGACAGACTTATACCTCTGATGATTGGCGCATCGGATCTTGCGAGGAGCATACCGCTTCTGTGTCTTCGTATATCTCCTTTAGTGGGACGTATCGGATACTGGAAAATCGAATTGTCTCTTATGAGATCAAGACTTCCTTATTTCCAAATTGGAAAGGGCAAACGCAGGAACGGACGTTTGATTTCGAAGGAGATATCCTTTATTTGAAGTCCGTAGAACCTCAGCTTTCGAACGGAATGCTCGTGCATGCACACATGACTTGGAAGAAAAATCGAAAAGCCGAGATCAATGCCGAGCAGGGTGAGCGCACACTACATCTGCAGCAGTCTGAGGGCTAGTAAAAAGAAGAGGGCGATAATTTTATCGCCCTCTTCTTTTTTAACTTATGGGTGCTCTAGTTGAACCAAGCTGTGACGTCATCTTTAGAAGGCATGGTCATGTCAAGTTTCATTTTCTTGCGCATTCCACCTAGGTCATTGAATACCTTGTTGGGATTAGCTTCTTTCAATGCTGGAATAGTCGTGAATCCCATTTTTTGAAGTACCGGTACCCATTCTGCAGGTATACCTAGTGCAGTATAATCTTCTGTCGAAGCGATTTTGCTCACCTTTTCGGGTCTCATTTGCGGGAAGAATAGTACGTCTTGGATAGATGCTTGATTGGTCATCAACATAGCTAGGCGATCGATACCGATACCGATACCTGCTGTTGGGGGCATACCGTATTCCAATGAACGTACGAAATCGTAATCGATAAACATGGCTTCGTCGTCACCACGTTCCATTAGTTGGAGTTGTTCTTCAAAACGCTCCAATTGGTCGATTGGATCATTTAATTCTGAATATGCGTTGGCGACTTCTTTTCCGTTAATCATGAGTTCAAAGCGTTCAACAAGCCCTGCTTTTTCTCTGTGTTTTTTGGTCAATGGAGACATCTCTTTCGGATAGTCTGTGATAAAGGTAGGTTGTATATAGTTGCCTTCACATTTTTCGCCAAAAATCTCATCAACTAATTTTCCTTTACCCATAGATTCGGATGTTGGGATGTGAAGTTGCTTACAGACATCTCTTAAACCGGATTCGTCCATTTCGCTTACATCGAATCCGGTATGCTCTTTAATGGAATCGTAAATAGAGATACGTTTATATGGAGGAGCAAAATTGATTTCTTTGTCTCCCACTTGTATTAAAGTAGTTCCATTGGTCTCCAGAGCTACTTTTTCGAGAAGTTTCTCTGTAGTTTCCATCATCCAAACATAGTCTTTGTAAGCTACATAGAATTCAAGAACAGTAAACTCGGGATTATGTGTACGATCCATTCCTTCATTCCTGAAATTACGGCTGAATTCGTATACCCAATCAAACCCGCCTACTATTAGACGCTTTAAATAGAGTTCATTTGCTATACGCAAGTATAATGGAATGTCCAAGGCATTGTGGTGGGTGATGAAGGGACGTGCAGCCGCTCCACCGGGAATGGATTGCAATACCGGCGTGTCTACCTCAAGCGCGCCTTGGGTATTCAAGAAATCACGAATTGCTGTCTTGACTTTGGATACTTTTATAAAAGTCTCCCTCACCTGCGGATTGACAACTAGGTCGACATAGCGCTGACGATAACGGAACTCTGGGTCCGTGACGGCATCAAATGTTTTGCCATCTGCCGATTTGACCACAGGAAGTGGTTTTAACGATTTGGCTAGTACGACAAAGCTCTCGACATGTATACATATGGCTTCGGTCTGCGTCGTGAACACATAGCCTTTGATACCGATGATATCACCAATATCCAAGAGTTTTTTGAAAACCGTATTATAAAGAGTCTTATCTTCTCCAGGACAAATGTCGTCCCGCTTGAAATATGCCTGGATTCGTCCTGTCGAATCTTGAAGTTCGATGAAGGAAGCATTTCCCATTACGCGGCGAGTCATCATACGACCGGCGATACTGATTGTTTTATAGCTTATCTTATCACGTTCATAGTTTGCTAAGATATCTGCTGCCGTGACATTGACATCAAATTCCTCGGCAGGATAAGGGTCGATTCCCAAATCGATAAGTGCTTGAAGAGCTTGTCTACGTTGTTGTTCCTGTTCGGATAATACAGTACTCATTTATTTTCGATTGTTAAGTTGCAAACTTAGATAAAGTTGCTTATATATGCAAGCTTGTAGTAAAGTGTATAAGGGGGCCTCGGGTGTCTTTTTGATTCCTATAAACACTTAATCTCCCTATAGATTGATGAGGTTGGAAAAATAGTGAAAAATGAACGTTTGCCTGTAGCGAATTCGTACGTACGCTCGTCTTAGTATAAAATATGTTGAAACTTTTAGTGCAGACCATATGGCGGTCGATTTCTAATGTTATGTAAATAATTCGTAAATTGATGTTCAATTAGCATAGAGATATCCGCCGTTTGTGAAACTTATTCGTAAAAATACTAACCATGCAGAACCCTTGAGCTTAAGAAAAGCCTTGGAAGACTGTCGCATGGCAAAGAGCGAACGAGGGAAGGCATGGGTGTACAAGAAATATTATGGCTATTTGATGGCCATTGTTATTCGATATGTTAAACATGAGATGGAAGCCGAGGAATTGGTGAATGAGTGTTTTGTGAAGGTGTTTTTAAAGATCGAATCTTTCAATGCAGATATTGAAGAGGATAGATTAGAGAAATCATTCCGTTCGTGGATAGCCCGAATCGCGGTCAATCAATCCATAGATTTTTTAAGAAGTAGAAAGCAAATGGCTATGCTGGATGATGTATCCGAGTTTGAGTTGGTCCCTCATGCGGTCTATAATCAATCTAACTTGGAGGTGCAGGATATCATGAGGCTGTTGGATGAGCTTCCAGATATCCAACGTACGATATTCAATATGTATGAGGTGGAAGGGTTTTCACACGATGAAATTGCCACTCTACTTAATATACCGGATAGTACATCCCGGACATATCTGACACGAGCGAAGCAGAAATTAAGAAAATTATACGTAGAACAGTTTGAAGCTGATGCTACAAATCATAGAGGTTAAGTAAAATGGCAACAGGAAATAATAAGGAGTTAATCGACGACATAGCAAGTAAGCTACGCGATAACGAATTGCCGTATCGAGAAGGGGCTTGGGAACGTTTTTCTGCTTTGGAGAATAGCAGGAAGAGACGTGTCCTTTGGCCTTATTGGAGTGCCGCAGCCGTGCTTTTGGCAGTAGGTGCCTCCTATCTGACTGTCAGGAATAATGCTACTGTGGAGCATCCGCAAGTAGCAAAATTGAATACTGTAGTCGAAAAACCTGCTATCATATTTCCTGATTCAGCCGCTATTGCTGCTGTAGAATCCAATTTGGGAGCGGATAAGGGCGCTGCGTCGCCGACGACTACCGAGAGACGGCCTACTCAGTCATTATTGATTGAAAATACGGGTCATGAAGCGCAAATATTGGCTTATAGCCCAGCTCATTCACTTCAAGAGCGTGCTACGCCTGTAGTTGATTTGGGAGAGCTTATAAGCTTGGGGGTGAAGCAGACGCAAGGAAAAGTGAGTCCTTCGCTGTCTCCAGCGATTGGGGATTTGACAGCGTATCCGATGCTGTCGAATATCAAAAATGAGGAACCTGATCAAAAATTGACAATATCTACTCTTGGTGCCCTAGAGCGCAGCCATACCTTAGGATTGGCCAATAATCCAGTTAATGGTCCGACAATGGGGCGTAAGTGGGAACTGGGCGCCTTTGTATCCCCTGCGAGTTCAAATGATGAAATGAGTATGGGGGGAGGACTTTCTGTCGCTTATAATTTGACCAAAAAATTAAGTGTGAGGTCGGGTGTGGCCCTTCAGAATTATCAAATGGCAATGGCTCTTAATCCCATCCAAAATGCTCCAGCCAGTATGGACGCTCCAGCGAAGGGGAATGCTTTTCTGACGGATGTAGTAGGTAATAGCGCGCGTATGAACCCTAATTTTACAGCTGTGTCTGGTTCGGTCTTGACGTTGGATATTCCTATAGAAATGAAATATAACTTCACAAGGACGTTTTATACATCAGTAGGGATGTCGATGGTGTCTGTATTGCAACAGAGCAGGGTAAATCACTATGTGGAAAATATCAGCGCAAATACATTTAAGGAGGGCAGTTCTGCATCATCCAATACCGGAATACAAGCCGTCAATAGAACTATAAAATCCGACCAAGAGAATGTGAATACAGATGGGTTCAATGGGTTTATAAATCTGTCCATTGGTCGAAAACTTCCATTGAAAAAATCATTCTCGATATCCGTAGAGCCATTCTATAGGGTGCCACTTGGTCAATTCAGAAGTGCCGATGGCAATTATTCTAATGGAGGGGTAAAGGTGATCACCAATTTTTAATGTATTTAGAAGCATGGAGATAGTCCCACATCTTCTATTGGGACAGCTTTCAGATATTGCTATTTAAGTCCCTCAATAGCAGGTGATAAACACCTGTTATTCTAGTTGTCAAGTCTGTTGCGATTCGTCGCAAATCTTATTTTTGTTGTTAAGTCTTTCCATGCTTATATTTGTCTTCAATGCATACATGGACACGCTGATGGATAGCGTGTTGTAAACAATGTGTTTTATTTAGCTTTATAGCATGGTAAATCAAAAAAATATCGAAAAATATATCCTGTCCATAATCCTCACTTTTAGTGCAGCGTATCTATTTGCTGAACAACCAAAGTTCGAGCTGAAAGTGCTCCAGATGAATATCTGGCAGGAGGGAACAATGGTTCCGGGTGGATTTGAAGCGATAGGAAATGAGATTCTAGATAAGGATCCTGACATTGTGTTGTTTAGTGAGATCCGCAATTATAATAAAACAGATTTCATACAGCGTATTAGAGAATATTTGGCTTTCAAGGGAAATACTTATTATGGTGAGAGTAGCGGCGAGAGTTTGGATGTAGGGCTGATTTCCAAATATCCGATACAGACACAAGCACCCAATCCTGAAGAGGGGCACAACACCGGAAGTGTATTGAAGACAAAATTGTCCATTCAAGGGCAACGTTTTATTTTCTATTCGGCACATCTTGATTATACCAACTATGCCTGTTACCTTCCTCGTGGATATGATGGGGTGACCTGGAAGAAGATGTCTCATCCTATAGTGGACCATGAGGTTGTGTTGGCTGCAAATAAGCGCTCGAAAAGGGATGAAGCTATTCGAGATGTAATTGTGGATATGGAGAAAGAGGATAAGGGGCAAATCATCATTTTAGGAGGAGATTTTAATGAACCCTCACATTTAGACTGGACCGTAGCTACCAAAGATTTGTTCGATCATGGCGGTGCTGTCATTCCTTGGCATTGTTCTGTGATGCTGCAGGAGGGAGGGTTGATGGACAGTTTTCGGGAATTTTACCCCAACCCTTTGACCCATCCCGGATTTACCTATCCGGCCTACAATAAAGATGTGGATATTGGGAAGTTGGCTTGGGCACCTGATGCTGATGATCGTGACCGTATAGATTATCTATATTATCTGCCACATAAGCGATTACAGTTAAAGGATATTCGAATTGTTGGGCCTATTGAAACCGTGGTTCGAGCCAAGATGCAAATAAAGGATAGTGAAGATCGATTTATATTGCCGAAGGCTGTATGGCCCACGGATCATAAAGCTCTTTTGGCTACATTTGTGGTCTATAAGTAGACAACCTGCACGTGTGCATTATGAGGACATTCGTTCGTCAATAGGGGGATAAAAAAAGAGCGGCTATAATAACAGTCGCTCTTTTTTTTCATGGATTAAAGATGATCTATTCTGACCCAAGCCATTCCTGCATTGATGGCTCCTTGTACTCCAGGGTCACCATCTTCTAAAACGATACAGTTTTCAGGGGCTACTCCGAGCTGTTGGGCCGCGAGTAAGAAAGGGTCTGGAGCGGGTTTGCCTTTTGGTGTATCGCCTGCGCAGACCAATGTCTCAAAACGTCCCGTTACATCAATAACGCTTAAGGTGATGGTGAGGGTCGAGCGAGATCCCCCCGATACAATGCCTATTCGTTTGCGGCCTTGATTGGCTAGCAAATGGGCATGCACAAAATCTACGGGTTTGGTCTCTTGGATAAATCGTTCTATAAAAATCGCAGATTTGCGTTTCGAGAATACATCGAAATCGAATGTCTTACCATAGCGGTCAGCAATTTCTTTGGCTACGGCTACCGTTGGCCAACCTGCTGTCTCATCAATCAAATCTGTGTCTAGATCGATCCCATATTCTGCCGCGGCAGCTTTATAAGAGAGTTTGTGCGCAAGCATATTGTCTGCTAACGTACCATCTACATCGTAAAGCAGGGCTTCATAGGAATGCGTAATATCTTGAAGTTTTTGGAATTTTTCCTGGGATTTTGGAGACATGTATTATCGTTTAGCTTGTTTTCTTCTTTTCTTTTCCTTAATAATAAGGGAAAGCTCACGGCCTGTTTGTCCACCAACAGAGGTATTTTCCTGAGCTCTACGAAATAAATAAGGCATTACCGCTTTGACGGGGCCATAGGGCATATACTTTGCCACGTTGTATCCTTCCGCCGCAAGATTAAATGTCAAGTTATCGGACATTCCTAATAATTGAGCGAAGTATATATGTTGATTTTTATGATCGATACCTCGTTTGTTCATTTCTTCGGCCAATAACAGGCTGCTCTCTTCATTGTGTGTGCCGGCCATTAATCCAATGTGCTCGGTGTTATCTAGACAAAATAATAGTGCATCATTATAGTCGACGTCTGAGGCTTCTTTTGTAGGTTGTATAGGTGATGGATATCCTTTTTCTATGGCACGTTCCCTTTCGATTTCCATATAAGCTCCGCGGACCGTCTTTGCTCCTAAAAAGAATCCTTGGGTACGAGCATAGGCAAAATCGGCTTTCAGAGACGCTAATTTATCGTGACGATATAGTTGGTAGGTGTTGTACACAATAGGTTTTTCCTTATTGTAAAGCTCCATCATCTCCCTCGCGATATCGTCGATTACATCTTGGATCCACGAATGCTCGGCATCTACTAGTACTTTGACGTCAGCCTCGTAGCATGCTTTGCATATACGATTGGTACGGTCCCACATTTTTTGGTATTCTACCTGTTCAACGTCTGATAGTTCTTTTTTTGCATTTACCTTTTCAAAGAGTTCGAACCGTCCGAGTCCAGTCGGTTTGAATACTGAAAATGGAATATTAGGGTTGTTTTTTGCTGCGGCGACCGTTCTAAGAACTTCTTGGCAGGTGTAGTCAAATACAGCTTCTGTATCTTCGCCTTCTACCGAATAATCTAAGATAGTACCCACATTATTCTGGCCTAGGTGAGCAATGGCAGGAGCACAGCCCGCTATGGTCTCACCTCCACAGAATTGTTTGTAGATCGTGTTTCTGATGATGCCTTGGATAGGAAGGCCGATGTTGAGCGAAAAATTGGTGAGGGGTGTGCCAATTTTTATTAAAGTATTGCTGGCGACCATTTTGAATAGCCAATATGCACGTTCTAAATCTTTGTCGCTTTTACTTTTAAATGCTATTTCGGTATTGTCAAAGGACAATTTACCGGGGGCAGCTATGTTTGACATATTTGTATTTTAAATAACGGCACAAACTTAGATAAACTTGCTTTTATATGCAAGTTTGGAGGGGGACATGGAGCAAGTTTGTTTATTTGGTAGGATGCTATATTCTTGTTGGAATGCAGTTTAATTTAAATTATTTTTGCGCTATGCAGACGTTCAAATTAGAAGGAGAGTATATCCAAATGATTCAATTGCTTAAAGTAATGAATTGGGTAGAGCATGGTGCGATGGCACAGATGGTCGTGACGGAGGGATATGTAAAATACAATGGTACCGTAGATTATCGCAAACGGCTAAAAGTGAAGGTAGGAGATGTGGTTGAATTTGATGGCCAACAGGTGAAAGTAGTTTAAAAATCCTTATCTTTAGCAGACAATCCATATAACATGCAAGTAATAAACAGTCTAGGTTATCAAGTGATATTTGATGATTCTTTGGTTTCATTGAAAACATTCTTAGCTGAACGCCAATATTCAAAAGTTCTGGTCTTGGTCGATAGGAATACAAATGACCACTGTCTGGGGGCACTTCAGGTGGTCTTTAATGATCTTGAGGACTATGATATCATTGAGGTAGACCCTGGTGAGGAAAACAAAAACATCGATTTTTGTATCGGTGTATGGAAGACCATGTTAGATTTTGGTGCCGATAGGAAGAGTTTGATGATTAACTTAGGTGGTGGTGTCGTTACGGATATGGGTGGCTTCGCAGCTGCAACATTCAAGCGGGGGGTAGATTTCGTGCAGATACCAACGACATTGTTGAGTCAGGTCGATGCGTCGGTTGGAGGTAAGACCGGAATAGACTTGGACAACGTGAAAAATATTATCGGGACGTTTACCCAACCCCAAGCTGTATTTATCAATACACAATTTTTGAAAACATTGGATGATAGACAGCTGACCTCGGGATTTGCGGAAGTAATTAAGCACGGATTGATATATGATAGAGATTTATATAACAATGTCAAGGAATTAAAAGTGCGTGATATAGCAGCTGATATTATCTTCCGTTCGGTGGAGATAAAGAATGAGGTAGTCTCGCAAGATCCAACTGAGAAGGGATTGCGTAAGATTCTTAACTTTGGACATACTATAGGACACGCGATCGAGGGATACTCGCTTTTCAATGATAACAACCCATTACTACACGGTGAAGCAATCGCTGTCGGGATGATTTGCGAAGGATATCTTTCTCATAAATTGACGGGACTGCCTGAAGAAGAATTGAACGATCTGATAGCCACGTTCCGAGCATATTTTCCCGACTACCGCATTGCAATAGAAAACTATGATGATTTTTTTACACTGATGAAGAATGACAAAAAGAATGTCGGTGATAAAATTGGTTTCGCACTGTTAAGCAGTATAGGTAAATGTGAGTACGATCAATACGTTGGTGAGGAACTGATTATTGAAAGCCTTGATTTCTATCGCGAGCTTATATCTAGGTGATATGATGCTCAAGTTGATAGTTTGGGTAGACGAGATACCTGTTTGTTAGGTGGTGTTAGGGTTTTACCCCCGATATCCAGCAGATTATTGATCAACTGTTGATGCGTGAAGTAATTTGTATGCATATGAAATACGCTCCTGAGCCTTTCATATGACAGACAAAAATCAAATTATACACTTATGAAAAGAACGGTCATTTTATTTGTTTTGGCAATGTTGCTGATTCATTTTTGTCCTGCTTATGCTCAACTGGCTAATAAGCGTGTGTTGATTTTCAGTAAGACCTCGGGATTCCGGCATAGTAGCATCGAGCATGGAACCGCGGTTTTGAAAAAAATGTTTGAAGCGCAGGGAGTTCTTATCCAACATTCGGAAGATGCGGCCTTGTTTTCGGACGCGGGACTCTCTGAACTTGATGCCATCATATTCTTGAGTACAACAGGGGATATTTTTAATGAATCGCAGAAAGCCGCATTTGAAAAATTCATTCGATCGGGAAAGGGGTTTGTAGGCATACATGCGGCCAGTGATACCGAATATAACTGGCCTTGGTATGGACAGATGGTGGGTGGTTATTTCGCTAGCCATCCAGCGGTACAGGAAGCTACTATCCACGTGGTGAATCGCAAACATCTATCTACCAAGCATCTTGAGTCCGATTGGAAACATAGAGATGAGTGGTATGATTTTAAAAATGTACAGCCAGATAATAAAGTATTGATGAAGTTGGACGAGAAGTCTTATAAAGGAGGGAAAATGGGTGATAATCATCCAATCGCTTGGTATAAGGAATTTGATGGCGGAAGAATATTCTATACGGGCTTGGGTCATACGGAAGAAGCTTATGACGATATCGATTTTCAAAAACACGTTTTAGGCGGATTGAAATATGTACTAGGTGGGAAATAACTTCTATTTCCTAAAAACCTGGTTCAGCTTAACGCCTATACTGTACCACCTTCCCGGCATAGGTACAGCCCCACTTTCAATATAAGAGACATCAAAAATATTTTGGGCATCCATATAGAGATGAATACTTCGAAGTTGATATGCTAACTTGATGTCTGAGAGAAAGTATGCTCTGTAGGAAATACGTTCTTGGAAACGATTGGCAGTGGTAATTGACCAATCACGATGTTGAAAAGTCAGGTTGGCAATTGCTTGATGCCTGAGGCTCTCGATGGCGTATTTGGAATCTATTTGCTGATCAACTTTCTTTGTTGAAGGGTGTAAGTAATTATAGCCAATGTTAATGGAGTACCTATTTATATCCTGCCTGTCACCAATGCGATATTGCAAAGAGGTGTTGATACCGTTCACATTATTTTTTCCAAGATTGAACGGTTGATAGGGTACTGTATCTTCGGGGCGAGTCCAATCGATGAAGTCATGGATTGAACGATAGAAGTATCCCACTTGGGCAATGAGATTATTATCGATATATTTAACCCCACTTTCGACTTGGTAGGCTTGTTCTGAAAGGAGGCTTGGATTGCCTATATTTCCTTTTTGTTGAAGATAGAGGTCTGTAAAGGATGGGATGCGTTGGCTGCTTCCTGCATTGAATACTAACTTCCATTTTGGAGCGACATCATATCCCAGGTCTATTCCAGGAAATAACTGCCACCCATAATCTGAGTTGTAATTAATATACGTTCCGATATTAATCATCAGATTTTGGACTTGCTCGGTTTTAAATTCAGCGTAAGCACCTTGATTGTTGCGCTCATGTCGTCCTATATTTGAGCTGTTTATCTTTTCCCACCGGGACTCGAATCCTACACCGAAATCACCAAATGATGTTTGGTACACACCGTTCAACTCCATACTGAAAGCGTTGTTAAAGTGTATACTTCTAGCTTTCGAAAAGTCATGACGATAGTATCGATAATCATCTTCATTATATCGATTGCTTATACGGGGTGAGAAAGTGAGCCTTGGAGTCAATTGGTGTTTTGAGGAAATCATCGCAAAGACTGTTTCTACCTTTTCTTCCGATTCGACGTCTCCGGGTGCTGCATAAAATCCATTTGCTCCAAATTTGTTGTCGATGTAGCCTGCAGCCCAGTTTAGTTGATTGGCGCTATCAGGGGCATATTCCCCTTGATAATAGAGCTTGTTGTTTTCAGAAGCTGTGTTGTAGCGCTGCCCACTTGACTTTTGATAGTTATATGCGAACAAGTGATTGTGTTTTTCCCGATACCAAGTGCCACCGATTTGCCCACCAGCACCGTAATATTTTCTATTTGCTTTTTCTTCGTTGTCTTGGAATGAACTCCCGAGATAGGCATGGGCTTGTAAGCTGTTTTCTGTTGTTTTTTTTGTGACAATATTGATAGCTCCTGTGAGACTGTTGATTCCATAGATACGTGAAGCGGGACCTCTGATAATCTCTATGCGCTCAATTGCATCGATTGGAATAGGAAGGTTCAAAGCGTGGTGCGCGGTCTGTGGGTCGGCCATCTTTACCCCATTCAGTAGCACAATAGTCTGCTCGAAGCTGCCGCCATCTATGCTGATGTCTGCTTGTGAACCAAATGGACCTCGCTGGCGTATATCCACACCGTTAGCAAATTGAAGGATTTCGTTCAAAGAGCTGCCGGGTAGCTTTTGGATGTCTTCGGAGGTAATGATCTGAATATTTCGACTTTGTTTCGAAAATGGGAGGTGTAATCTATTTTGTTGGATCTGAACTTCAGACAGTTTGGTTGTATCTGTAAGTAAGGAATAATAGTGTGTTGGAGCGCTATCTTGACGACCATATGCCGTATTATATGTACATAAGGCGACCAGCACCCATCCTAAGCTCTTCATGTTGGTTGAAAATTTTCCAAACTTAGCAAAATGTTCGCTAAAAGAACAAGATAAATATCCAAACTGAAATAGAAAGGGTATTAATGCCATTCTTCTCTGCCGAGAATACGACCTGACGCTGGGGGGCTGATGGTAGTTTCGGAAACCTCTTTTTGTCTTTTTATTTTGTTGAGTTTTGGTTGCCCTGCTTCTATCCAAGCCGAATACCAAAGACTTCCAACGGCATGTATGGCTTGGGTCATACGCCTATGCACCATACCATTCAGTGCTGTATGATAGGCGCCAGCATACTGGTCTGAATAGGTGCGTGTCAAGACATTGTTTCGAACTATATACGACATTTTTTGTGAGGGAGAGAAGAGAGCTGTTAGCTCTTTTTCCAAGGAAAGTACAGAGTCGACTAACGCATTGCTTTCATGGACTATATTCCACGCAAACGATAAGGGGTCATCTATGAATATGGCTTTACCTGTTATGAGAGAGTAGGAGGATGCAAACATTTCTGGAAGCCTGCTTTCCCAAAAGGCATGGATACCAATTTGGTTACTGTATTGGCCATTATAGTTTTTGGTGGTGTGCAATGGTACATGTGCATCGGAGATATAGTGGCCCAAATCTGCGGAGTGGCGGATAATACGATCCATATCTCGATCTCGAAAGGCAGCGACCAGCTTTTGATAGGTGAACGATATTTGCCAGGGTACAATGCCTGCTGCTAGTAGCCGTCGTTCTGTAAATTTTTCTTTAGCCTTGCTCCAGTGTATGGGAATCGTATCATGATCTTGGTAATCATCAATGTCTATAAAATGTCGGGGTGATTCCAGTGTGTCTACGTAACATCTTTTATCCGCATCAACGGCTCGCTCCGTAATCTCTTGGATATGTGTTTTATAAAACATAGCGAGGGTCGTGGGCAGCGTAAATACCGCGGTCTGATTAATCAGTTTGTGGGCATAAAATCCCCATGAACTACAGCATAGCCATGTAAGTATTAAGAGAATAGGTATGCAAAAAGCTTTCATGGGCATTAATTGGTTTTATCTCTCTGGAAGCCTAATCTCGAATATAGCCAATATAATTGAAAAACGGATGAAATGTGGTCAGTCAATTATTTTAACTTAAAGATTTGTTAACAAAACATTGTCAGTATTAATTTGTATTTTGCGAGCTAATAGTTGATTGCATATGAAAGTACTTTATGCTGTCCAAGGCACCGGAAATGGACATTTATGTCGTGCTATGGATATTGTCCCATGCTTACGGAAAGCTGCTGAAGTAGATGTGCTGGTGAGTGGTATTCAGGCCGATATTGCTCTTCCGTTTGAGGTTAAATATAGGCTTCATGGATTGAGTTTCATCTTTGGGAAATCGGGAGGGGTGGATTTATGGAGAACTTTTATGAGCTCTACCGTGCGCAAATTTACGCAAGAGATTAAGTCGTTGCCCATCGAAAAGTACGATTTGATTATCAACGATTTCGAACCTATATCCGCTTGGGCTTGCTATTCTAAAGATAAGCCTTGCATAGGGCTCAGTCACCAAATTGGTGCTCTGGACTCATCCAGTCCCAAACCCGAGGAAACGGATATGCTGGGTAAATTTATCATGAAAAACTATGCGCCGAGCTCATCCTCCTATGGATTTCATTTTAAATCTTATAAAGACCATATTTTTACACCAGTGATTAGGCAGTCGATACGGGAGATCGACCCCGAAGACCACGGACACTATACCGTATATCTTCCTTCCTATGATGATGCGCATCTGTTGAAGCATTTGGGTAGATTTCCGGACATCAGATGGGAAGTATTCAGCAAACATAATAGTAGACCCTTTCGGATGAAAAACGTGTCTATTCAGCCGATTAATAGTGATGCATTTATCAAGAGTATGTCTACAGCATCTGGGGTATTATGTGGGGCTGGATTCGAAACTCCAGCGGAGGCGCTATATTTGCAAAAGAAGCTATTGGTGATTCCTATGAAAAATCAATACGAGCAACACCTCAATGCCGCGGCTTTAGAAGAAATGGGCGTGCCGGTAATCAGCAGTTTGAAACCTAAGAATGAGTATGCCATTGAATCGTGGCTGAATAGTCGTCGCAAGATAGATGTCCATTACCCGGACTATACGCAAGAAATTATAGATAAAATCTTAAACAAACATCAATAAAACATGAAAAGAGTATTGGCCGTCAGTTTTTTAGCTGCGCTAACATGGAGTGCTACAGCACAGACAAAGAAAAAAGTGAATACGACAAAAAAAACAACGGTCACTAAAACAGCGACTAAAACAGCTGCAACACAGGGACTAATGCTGAAAAATTCAGCTGACTCGGTTTCTTATGCATTGGGATATGATATCGGTTCTTCTATTAAGTCAATGGGGCTGGATCTTAATCTTGACGTCATGAAAATGGCTCTGGAGGATGTGATGAAGGGCAAAGATGGTAAATTTACAAAGGAGCAGAATGTAGAATTTATCCGCAATGCTATGCAAAATGCTGCCGAGAAAAAGAATGAAACAGCTCGAAAGGCCGAAGAAGAGTTTTTGACGGCGAACAAAGCAAAGGCTGGTATACAAGTGACCTCCGAGGGCGTGCAGTATGAGATTATCACGGATGCTGCGGGGGCAAAACCTACTCGAGACGACGAAGTCAAAGTACACTACAAGGGTTCACTATTGGATGGCAAAACGTTTGATAGCTCGTACGATCGCGGAGAGCCTATTGAATTGAGCTTAGGGAATGTCATTGAGGGATGGAAGATCGGTATCCCCTTGATGTCCGTTGGAGCCAAATATAGATTTTATATTCCTTCAAAGCTAGGTTACGGTCCTAACGGATCTGGACCTATTCCGGGCAATAGTACGCTGATATTTGAAGTGGAGCTGCTCGAAATTAAAAAAGCTGAAGGAGATAACGTGGCGATTGAAGATGCAGAGCAATAAATTGGGGAAATCCAATCTACGGATTTCGACTATCGGATTTGGATGTATGTCCATCCGAAAAAGTTTGACCATATCTACCCATTTAAAAGTAATCAAGCAGGCATTTGAAGGTGGTATCAATTACTTTGATACCGCCGACCTGTATGATCACGGGTGGAATGAAGAGTTCCTCGGACAAGCTGTAGCAGGTTTTCGTAAGGATGTGCTATTGGCGACGAAAGTGGGCAACCGATGGCGAGCTGATGGCAACGGATGGGATTGGAAAGCCTCTAAACCTTACATAATCAAAACAGTGGAGACTTCTCTTTCGAGGTTGAAGACCGACTATATCGACCTGTACCAGCTGCATGGAGGCACTATCGAGGATCCCATTGATGAGATTATTGAGGCCTTTGAAACGCTTGTCCAACAAGGAAAGATAAGGTACTATGGACTGTCCAGTATACGTCCCAATGTGATTCGGAGCTATGCCGAAAAATCGAATATTGTCAGTGTCATGATGCAGCTCAATTTGTTGGATCATAGACCCGAAGAAGAAATGTTGGAATATCTACAGCAGCGGCAGATCGGCGTCGTGGCTAGGGGGACCATTGCTAAGGGCTTATTGGTCGACAAGCCAGCAGAGCGTTATCTGCAATTTACGGCAGGGGAGGTACTTCATGCAGCTAAGAATATCAAGAAATTGGCGATGGAGAAAAAAGCTGTTGCCCTGCAGATTGCAATTGCATACGCAAAGAGTCATCCTGCCGTAGCTGCAGCAGTGATGGGGGTACGGACGAAGGCGCAGTTAGAATCGATTTTAGAGATTGCCAATGTAGTGGATGGATTGGAGGAGTCTGACATAAAGCAACTTAAAAATGGTGTTAGAACGTTCAAATATATTGAACATCGCTAATTGTTTTTGAGTAGTGCTGGGTTGCAGACACATGCATTGCGCCATGTGAAACGGCACCATCATCCCCTAGATTTGATTCGAAAACTTTCGAATCCAGTAGGAGAAAAAACCAGTTTTTCTTATTTGAAATAGCGATCTATAATACTGGCCAGATCATCGGGTGTATCTACTGCTACGGTTTCATGATCGGTAAGTGCTGTTTGTATCCGATAACCATTTTCAATCCATCTTAGTTGTTCAAGCGCCTCGGCTTTTTCAAGCTCTGATATACCCAATAGGGTTAGCTCTTTGAGGACATCCGTGCGGTACCCATAGATGCCGATATGTTTATAGAATTTGTGGCTTGACAACCATTGGTCTTGTGCCTCACGACGGATAAAGGGGATGGTCTGTCTACTAAAGTAGATTGCTTCCCCTTTGAGGTTGCGCACTACTTTTGGTGTATTGTTATTCCATAACTCTTCTTCGCTCTTTACTTCTTTTACCAAAGTTGCAATTTGTGTATCTGCTGATTGAAAGCAGGAAAGCAATAACTCGATTTGGAGCGGACTGATGAAGGGCTCATCTCCCTGTATATTAATGGCGATGTCAAATCCACTTATTTTGTTGATGACTTCCGCACAACGATCGGTACCAGACTCGTGCGTTGTAGAGGTCATCATCGCGTTTCCTCCAAAACTTTGGACATGTTCCAGAATCCGTTGGTCATCTGTGGCGACGATGACTTCATGAAGCCCCGCCGTTTGTCTGACCTGGCTATATACACGCTGAATCATGGATTTACCACCAATATCGATGAGGGGTTTTCCAGGAAATCTAGATGATGCATACCGCGCGGGAATGATGCCTATAGTTCTCATTAGTGTTTAATTATATAATGCGTGTCTGTATTTCTGTAGTGACCGTTAACTTTGGTTACATCAAATGATATCCATTTAACCCGCTCTGTACTAAAATAACCCAAATAATTCAGCTTCTATTTTTTGGATGATAAAGCCCAAGTCTTCGGGATTGTTAGTGAAGTCTAATTTGTCTTTATCCAAGATCATCACCTTCCCATCTTTATAGTTGTTGATCCATTTGTCGTATTTGTCGTTGAGTTTAGATAGATAGTCCAATCGGATACCTGATTCATAATCACGTCCCCTTTTCTGAATATTGTTGACCAATGTGGGGACAGAAGCTTTGAGATAAATGAGTAAATCCGGTGGTTTGATGTAATGGATGATACTTTGAAAAATATTGCTGTAATTTTCGAAGTCACGTTCACTCATCAATCCCATATCGAAAAGGTTCTCCGCAAATATATAGGCATCTTCGTAAATCGTCCGGTCTTGAATCATGTTGATTTCCTTCTCTTGTAGTTGGACTATATGCCTAAATCTACTGTTCAGGAAGAAAATCTGTAAATTAAAAGCCCATCTTTTCATATCTGCATAAAAGTCTTCCAGATAGGGGTTGTTGTCTGCGGCCTCAAATTGGGGCTCGTATTTGAAATGATTGGCTAATAATTGAGTCAAGGTTGTCTTACCTGCACCAATGTTTCCCACAATAGCAATATGCATATCTCTTTTGCTTAGTAAATCTTAGTAAAATTTTTTAAATCCAATAATATCACGGACTTCCTTAATTGTTTGGCGTGCAGATTCCCCTGCTTTTTCAGCGCCCATTTTCGCAACTTTGGCAATGTATTCATCGTCTTTAGAAATCTCTTCAATACGATTGCGGACGTCATCTGTAGCGATAATCATGTCTTCGGCAAGTTGTTTTTTGAAATCCCCGTAACGAATCTCACACTTGTTGTATAGGGCGTCAAAATGCGCTACGGTATCAGTAGATGAGACCACTTTCATTAAGTCGAACAAGTTTTGGATTGCTTCTGGCTTGGTCTGGTTCATCTCTGTAGGACCTCCGTCAGATACTGCACGCATGACCTTCTTGCGAATTATTTCGGGTGAATCTGATAGATATATACAGTTAGCATCGCCATTCGATTTTCCCATCTTGCCTTGACCGTCAAGACCCGGAACTTTCACTAGCTTGTCGGAATAGGAAAAGGCAAATGCCTCTTTGAAATAGTCAACTTCATAAAGTCTGTTGAATCGATTGCCAAAAGTACGAGTCATCTCTAAATGCTGTTCCTGATCCTTACCTACAGGTACTTTCGTCCCATGATGTATTAAAATGTCACATGCCATCAATACAGGATAGGTTAAGAGGCCTGCATTCACATTGTTGGGGTCTGCTCGCACCTTATCCTTGAACGATGTCGCTCTTTCTAGTTCACCCAAATAGGCATTCATATTCATATAAAGATAGAGTTCGGCTACCTCGGGAACGTCAGACTGCACATATATAGTAGACTTTTCAGGATCTATGCCGGCGGCCAAGTATTCCACAATTACCTGCCTCACTGTTTGTTGGAGGCCGTGTGGTGTAGGATGCGTGGTCAAAGAGTGAAGATCTGCTATAAAAAAGAAACATTTGTACTCGTCCTGCATTTTGACGAAGTTGCTCAATGCTCCATAATAATTTCCTAAATGTAATTTTCCGGTACTTCTGATACCACTAACAACAGTTTCCATATTGATGCGAATTTAGCGATTTTTATTAGAATATTATACGCTTGTATATGTCGCTTTATAGGGTATGACCCGCTTTTGCAATGGGTATCTTTGAAATATTAAAGCCTAATGGTTTGAAAATGAGGATTTGTACCATTATTTCCGAAATTGAGTTGGCCTACAAGGATTAGAACTGCGCATTAATCAATGCTGTATTTGCCATCACTTTGATATAACATTATTATATTGGCTGTGTGAGCGGCTCGAATTGGCGGTGGCTGTGCGTTTATCTTATATTTATTTCTTTGTAATATAGAACATATTAATTCAAAAAAATTATCCCTATATCTAAAAGTTTGAAAAATAATGTCTTATATTAGTTATATTTGATTAACTATTTAACCTAATATGTAATGGGAAAAAAGAGAGACAGCGAGCGTACGAAAGAAAGATTGCTATCAGCAGTCGATAAAATCGTAAAAACAAAAGGGTTTCAGGAGCTGAAAGTCCTTAACATAGAGAATGTGTCGGGAATTGACAAAAAGCTCATTTATTTTCATTTTACGGACTTAAAGGGATTGATATCAGCTTATTTGACCCGGACTGACTTTTGGATGAATATAGATACGCCTGAAGATGCAACACTTGATAAAGATCTTGCGCTAGGTGTGTTGTTGAAGCAATTTGATGAAATTAGCAGCAATAAAAAGTTACAAAATGTGCTCATTTGGGAGCTCGCTCAAAAGGATCCCTTGCTTCGTAAGTTAGCGGACTCGCGTGAGAAAAGAGGAGAAGGATTATTGAAAGCGTACGAAGAATCATTTGCCGGAACGGATGTTGACTTTCGGGCGATTAGTGCACTTTTGATTGGAGGTATTTACTACCTTAATCTACACCATCTATACAATGGTAGTAAATTTTGTGGACTGGACTTTAAAAAACAAGAGGACAAAGCTCGGGTAAAAAAATCACTAGACGTATTACTCACTCCTTTGTTTGATCAGAAAAAAAGAAAGAAGAAATAGCTGCGCTTTTGTTGCTTTGCCCTCCGTTTTTCCGGAGGGATTTTCTGTTGTAGACCGGGTTTGCTTCCTTGCTGCTTCACGAGGTCGTTTACTTATTTAGCTATTCTGTTAAAAATTTATTTTTTGAAAGTCCATTCTTAAGGTGTCTATAATAAGAAATTGATTGTCTAAAGAAGGGATTCCGACTATTAATTTCAAGGCCTCATGCGCCATCATTGTACCAACTATACCAGGTAGGGTACCGATTACGCCGTTATCATTACAATTAGGCACATCCTCTGGAGGTGGGGGTAGGGGGAACAGGTCTCTCAGATGCTTCGAACCTTGATGGTTAAATACGGCTATCTGTCCTTGAAAATTGAGTACACTTCCAAATACGAAAGTCCGCTCTAATAACACGCATGTATCGTTAACCAAATATCGGGTAGCAAAGTTGTCACTCGCATCCAATACAATATCATAACCTTGTATGATGGATACAGCGTTAGCACTATCAAGCTTGATGTCATGGCCAATAAAAGTCACGGTTGAATGCTTGGTTTGGAGTGATTTTATAGCCAATTCTATTTTTTTCTGACAGATATCCTGTTCTCCATACAAGATTTGTCGATGGAGATTATCTAGCTCTATCTTATCAAAGTCGACAATACCAATTGTACCAACTCCGGCTGCAGCTAGATAGGGGAGGATGGCAGTTCCTAATCCGCCAGCTCCGACTACCAGTACTTTTGCATCTCTGATTTTCTCTTGTCCCACAATTCCAATTTCTGGAAGCATAATGTGTTTTTTGTATCGTAATATTTCTGTTCTAGGGAGCATTTTTTTAGTCTTTAGTGTGGCGTAGGTAAGTATATTTTGATTTATGCATGTTTTTTGACCTAAGGATCGTAGCTCGTATTGTGTGCTTACTATCTTTGGCTTTAGCTATTTTTAATGGAATGCACTATCCCAATCTTTCATGATGGGTTCGTAACCGTGAGCACTGATTAATTGTTGGATGTCTAGGATACTGCGTTCATCGGAGATTTCAAATTGTTCTAGAGATTGTGGGTCTACGGTATATCCCCCTGGATTGGTTTTGGATTCTGCACTCATGGTGGTCACTCCTAAAGGGATGATATGGTTTCTGAAATGCTCACTTTCGCGAGTAGAAATCGAAATTTCCAAATATTCGTTCCATAGCCGATAAGCGCAGATTAACTGAACCAAATCTCTATCTTCCATATGGAAATTGGGTTTGATAACACCTTCTGCGGGACGTAGACGAGGAAATGAAACTGAGTATTTGGTTTTCCAATATGTTTGTTGCAAATAGCACAGATGAAGTGCATTCATGAAGCTGTCTACTCGCCAGTCCTCCAAGCCTAGGAGGACACCGAGTCCGACCTTATGGATTTCAGCTCGCCCGATTCGGTCGGGGGTATCGAGTCTGAAATCAAAATTTGATTTTTTGCCCTTGGGATGATAGCTCTTGTATACCTCACGATGATAGGTCTCCTGATAGACCAATACTGATGATACTCCCGCTTGATAAAGCAGCTGATATTCAGGCTCACTCAAGGGTTGTACCTCTATAGATATGTTGGAAAAGTAAGGTTTTATAAGTGTAATTGCATGTAGAAAATAGAATACATTGACGGTATGGTTAGCCTCCCCTGTCACCAATAGGATATGGTCAAAACCTCTCGATTTCAGATATTTGGCTTCTTCAAGCAGTTCGCTGTCATTGAGTGTTTTTCGCCTGATTTTGTTGTCCATGCTGAAACCACAGTAGGTGCAGATATTCTGACACTCGTTGCTTAGATATAAAGGCGCATAAAGTTGGATGGTCTTTCCAAATCTTTTTTTTGTGGCTTCGTGACTCTTTTGCGCCATCTCTTCCAAGAATGGCCTTGCCGCTGGGGATAGGAAATGGAGGAAGTCATCTAGATTTCGCTTAGTCTTGGAAAGTGACTTTCTTACATCTTGCTCGTCGATATTGTATATCTTTTCTTTCACGTCTTCCCATTTATACTGTTTCAGTATTTCAATAAATTGTCTATTCATGCTTGCTAAGTGTTTAGAAATGCTGTAAATGGACTAGATGCTTGAGCTTTGGTCCCGATGGACGCTAATTTGGCATGGTAGGCCATCCTACCTGCCTGCACAGCCAAATTAAAGGCCCGTGCCATCCTGACAGGTTCGTCGGCTATTGCTATGGCTGTATTCACCAATACTGCATCTGCGCCTAATTCCATTGCTTGAGCGGCATCAGACGGTGCACCTATACCCGCGTCAACAATGACGGGAACGTTGCTCTGTTCTATTATTATTTCTAAAAAATCTAATGTTTTGAGTCCTTTATTGCTACCGATGGGAGCGCCAAGCGGCATTACGGCTTGTGTTCCCACTTCTTCTAATCGCTTGCACAGGACAGGGTCAGCATGTATGTACGGGAGGACAACAAATCCCTGTTTGACCAATTCTTCGGCAGCAAGGAGTGTCTCGATAGGGTCTGGTAAGAGATAATGAGGGTCTGGATGGATTTCCAATTTGATCCAATTCGTTTCTAATGCTTCTCGAGCTAGCTGAGCAGCGAGTATGGCTTCTTTTGCATTGCGTGCCCCCGAAGTGTTAGGAAGAAGATTGATGTGGGGTGCGGTTAGATGATTCAGTAAATGGTCGTGTTTTTCTTGCACATTTATACGTTTTAAAGCAAGAGTCACGAGTTCGCTCTCTGATGCTAACACGGCTTTTTCAAAATCGAGTCCTGTACCGAATTTACCGGATCCCATGAAAAGACGAGAGGTGAATTGACGGTCCGCAATTGTTAATTTATCCATTGTAGTGTAGGTTGATTTGCTGAAGTATGGAATGAGGTGATGGATGCTTGGTGAGTAGGGACGATAGCGCAACGCCGTATACGCCAATGACACTTAGTGGCTGGAAATCTTCTGTGGAGATTCCACCAATAGCGTATATGGGTGGAATGGCTGATGGGACGTCCAACGCATTAAGGATAGAGGCGTACCCTTGATGGCCGAGTATGGGGCTTAATTTTTGCTTAGAGCTTGTGAAGTGACAAGGACCCAATCCGATGTAGTTGCAACCTTCCGCTGTCCGTTGCAATACCTGATCTTTTGTATTGCAAGTACCACCTATTATCTTATCCGGACCTAGAAGTGTGCGGGCTTGGTGTATGCTTAAATCATCAAGCCCAAGATGTATGCCATCAGCATTGACCTTATATGCAACGGATATGTGATCATTGATGATATAGGTAAACTTGTACGACTTCTTCAGTTCGTACAGTTGTGTGGCTAACGCTAAAAAGTCAGCGGTTGGCTCTTTCTTCCATCGTAGTTGTACCCATTTAACACCTGCTTCGAGTATTTTCTTAATGTTCCTGTACTGTTCTTCGACTGTCTCACCTGAGGAGATATATTGTATTCTACTGTACTCTTTCATTGAAATCATTGGTTAATCGTTTGCATTTTCTAGTACGCTTTGTGCAAAACGTACCCTTTCCAGTGCTATAGAAGGTGCTTGAGTTTGCCAGATGTAGCCACATAAGGCGACATCGTCATACCCCATTGTAATAAGTTCTTGCATATTTTGGCTATGTACGCCACCTAATGCAATGAGCTTAGTATGGTCGTTAGTCCGCTCTTTGATATTATCCATCTTAAAATCCAAGGTTTGTTTATAGTCTTTTTTGGATATACTTGGAAACACCGGACTGATGAAGGCGTAGGAGAAGCGCCTATCCAGTCTATTGAATGTATGAATGTCGTGTACGGAGGTCGAGATGGTCCATGTCGTATCATCTGGTATATCGGTAATCCATTCTTTATGGCGCTCGGAAAGGTGTATACGATTCAATAGCACATGTTTCTTAACAAGTTGGGGATGATTGTGTATAGCCATGAAAGGGTAGATGGAGCTATCCATATCGCGAAGAATATTTTCTATTTCACTCTCTTTATATACAGATAATCGCAAGTGGAGGATGAGCCTATCATTCCAAGATATAGCATGGATAAGCTCAAGCTCCTTGTTGCCGATAATGTCTGGTGTGATGATAATCATCAGATGTAGATTTGTTTGCCGTTTTCTATAAATTCCCGAGATTTTTCAAGGAGCCCCTGTTGGGTGGCTTCCCGTATTTCCTGGGTTATTTTCATCGAGCAGAATTTCGGTCCGCACATCGAGCAAAAGTGAGCGACCTTCGCTCCATCGGCAGGCAATGTCTCATCATGATATTCGCGAGCAGTGTCTGGGTCCAGGGATAGATTGAATTGATCTTCCCATCTAAACTCAAATCGAGCTTTACTGAGCACATTATCCCTATACTGCGCTCCTGGGTGTCCTTTTGCCAAGTCAGCCGCATGGGCCGCTAGTTTGTAGGTAATTACTCCATCCTTGACATCTTTTTTATTGGGTAGCCCTAGGTGCTCTTTTGGGGTGACGTAGCAGAGCATGGCACATCCAAACCAGCCAATCATCGCTGCGCCGATGGCGGAGGTAATGTGGTCGTATCCGGGCGCAATATCAGTGGTGAGGGGGCCTAATGTATAAAATGGTGCTTCTTGACATTCTTGTAGTTGCTTCTCCATATTTTCCTTAATTAGGTGCATCGGTACATGACCCGGACCTTCCACCATCACTTGGACATCATATTGCCAAGCGATTTTTGTCAATTCGCCTAATGTCTCAAGCTCGGAAAATTGGGCTGCATCGTTTGCGTCAGCAATGGATCCGGGACGTAGACCATCACCTAAGGAAAATGCGATATCATACGCTTTCATGATTTGGCATATTTCTTCGAAGTGGGTATAGAGAAAATTCTCTTGATGATGATACAGACACCATTTCGCCATAATGGATCCGCCCCTAGAGACGATTCCTGTGACGCGGGACGCGGTAAGATGAATATAGCGAAGCAATACCCCAGCGTGGATAGTGAAGTATGAAACACCTTGTTCGGCTTGCTCGATTAACGTATCCCTAAAGATTTCCCAGGTCAGGTTTTCGGCTACTCCTTTCACTTTTTCTAAGGCTTGATAAATAGGTACCGTGCCGATAGGGACTGGTGAATTGCGGATAATCCATTCCCGGGTTTCATGAATATTTTGACCAGTAGAGAGGTCCATAATGGTGTCTGCTCCCCAACGACACGCCCACACGGCTTTTTCTACTTCTTCTTCGATGCTGGACGTGACGGCGCTGTTGCCAATGTTTGCATTGATCTTGACCAAAAAGTTGCGGCCAATAATCATGGGTTCACTCTCAGGGTGATTGATATTATTGGGGATAATGGCTCTTCCGGCAGCTATTTCATCTCTGACGAATTCAGGCGTTATCTTGTCTTTGGGGGTATTGGCACCAAAGGAGTGTCCCTGATGTGCATGTTCCATCCCTTTAGTAGCTTGCTGAAGTTGTTCTATACGCTGATTCTCTCGGATAGCAATGTACTCCATTTCCGCTGTGACAATTCCTTGTTTGGCATAATGCAACTGTGTGACGTTCTTGCCTGAAATGGCTTTCTTCGGTTTATGCGCATATTCAAATCGTAATGAGTCTAGATGGGTATCTTGTTGTCTTATCTTTCCGTAATCGGACGTAATATCTTCTAATATCTCTACATCTCTGCGGTCTAATATCCACTGCTCCCTAAGACGAGGGAGCCCTTTGCGAATGTCTACCTCGATGTCAGTATCGGTATAGGGACCGGAAGTGTCGTACACGGTGATTGGTGGGTTATGCTCGGTAGTCCCATTAGATAGCTTCGTATCGCTTAGCGTGATTTCACGCATCGCTACACGTATGGGGAATAACTGACCCTCTACATAAATTTTTTGAGAGTTGGGAAATGGAGTGGTGGAAAGCGATTGTGTTTCGGTAGTCATATTGGTTGGTTTTGTAGGAGATAGCTTGGCTATCCTCCTTGTGCAGCAGTAAAAACTAAAATATTGTCTTGATGAAAGATAGCATGAGTGGACCAGCTATTTTTGGGGACAACCGTATTGTTGACAGATACGGCTATGCTTTTTTGCTTGTCAGGTAATTCCTGATCGAGCAATTGCTGTAGAGTAAGAGATGGGGCGAGGGGCTTGGTGAGCCCGTTGAATGTAATTTGCATATGCCTAAAGTTTTAATATATGTTAATATCTACACTTTAGGAATGCCTACGTTGTGCTGCTGCACAAGACATAAGTCTTCTACTTTTCCCTACGCTAGTATGAACTAGATCAGGTTCAAAGGGTAATTCTCAGCCCACATGCGTGGACACCCCTAAAGTATGACAAACATAATGAATTTTATTGAATATAGCAATCAACGTTGTTTCTTGGCTTCATTCCAATAGACATCCATTTCCCTTAGAGACATATCTTGGAGTCGTTGATTGTTTTGCTGTGCTTTCTGTTCGATATATGTAAATCGATGAATAAACTTCTTATTTGTGCGTTCAAGCGCGTTTTCTGGGTTTATACCGACGTGCCGAGCATAGTTGATTAACGAAAAGAGCAAATCTCCAAATTCTGCTTCTGCTTTTTCGGTGTCGATAGCTTTGTGGTCTTCGATATTAAACTCTGTCTTGAACTCCGCTAGCTCTTCCTCAACTTTCTTCCAAACTTCTTTCTTATCTTCCCAATCAAAACCAACACCTCTGACTTTGTCTTGTATTCGATAAGCTTTTACTAACGCGGGGAGTCCTTTAGGCACACCAGAGAGTACAGATGTATTCCCCTCTTTAAGTTTTAGGGCTTCCCAGTTAGATTTGACCTGCTCTTCATTCTCTAGACTCACATCTCCATAGATATGGGGGTGGCGGCTGATAAGCTTGTCGCAGACAGCATTGAGGACCTCCACCAAGGAAAATTTATTTTCCTCTTCGGCGATACGTGCATAGAAAACGAGATGCATCATGACATCTCCTAGTTCTTTCTTGATTTCAGGGTAATCGTGATCTAGAATAGCGTCGGTAAGCTCGTATAGCTCTTCAATAGTGAGGTGTCTTAGGGATTCCATCGTCTGTTTTTTATCCCACGGGCATTCAACACGTAGGGTATAGAGGACATCTAATAGGCGTTGAAATGCCAATGGAGCTGTATGTTGCGAAGCAGGGGGGGTATGAGCCATTTTTATTTTCTTTTATCTTGTAAAGATACAGGAAGTTTTTTTGAAGCACTATAAAATACAAACCTCTTGGGATGAAGAATTACGTTTATGTTTTATACATGATGTAAACATGTAGACATCATATTCAATAGAGGATTGATAGCGTTCGTAATTATACGCGCTTATTTACCAGCATGCTCACTCCACAACACGGTAATGTTGTCGTATCATTCCATTCTATTCCATTCCCTACAATACGCTTGTAGGAGATGGTTCGAAAATGAGTAGATTTATGCAAACAAAAGGGGAAGGGGATAGTTATTAGGGAAGAGCTTTTTTGATTATTATCAATGTTTCCCAAGCTATTCTTTAAGATTTTTGCCTTTTATGTTTCCGAAACTAAATAAGTAAATATGACTATTTCTAACTTACTTCAAAAAATAAAGCCATTTGCGAAGCCCTATAAGAATTTGATATTCTATACTTTATTATTGACTGTTGTCGGCTCTTTTGCTGCACAGGTCAATGCTTTTATCTTGAAATATACGGTGGATTCCATCAGCGACCTTTTGGTGGCAGATGAACCTCTGTCTAAGGGTCTGTATCTATTGACTGTAATTTCAGTTGTTTTACTGCTGAAGGAAATCATATATTCAGTGGTGCAGTTTGGGCAAAAGTTCTATGGTGAAAAGTTACGGATTTATATTGCTCGTGATTTTTCGCAATTGATCGTAACCAAGATTCTGAGTTATCGAATGGCTTTTTATACTTCCTCACAAAATGAATCTGGTAAGTTGCAGACCCGAATAGATGCGGGTATCAGCAGCCTTACCCGCTTGGTGCAAAATTTCTTTATAGATATTCTACCTTTATTTGCTAATGCACTCGTCGCGTTGGGCTGTATGTTTGTCGCAAATTTCTATGTCGGGTTGGTGGGATTGCTCATTGTGCCTATTTATTTTTATGTTAGTCAGATACAAGCCAATAAGCTGGGTGGTTTTCGACGTAATATGAGGCGGTACAGGGAGAACAAAAGTAATCAGATTATCAACTTAATCGAATCCATTAACGTTATTAAATCCTTTGTTAGGGAAGATTTAGAAGCAAAGCGCCATGAAAAGATTCAATATGAGATGACAGAAAATCAGATGGCTACCCGTAAGACAAGTTTTTTGTTTGATAGTATCAAGAGTTTTATTGAACAAATTGGTGTGGTTATCGTAATCATCTTGACGGCCTATTTTGTCCTTAATAATCAAATGTCATTAGGTGCCATCATGTTTCATATTATGTTGTTCAACAATGTTTCTGCTCCGATTCGACAATTGCACAGGATCTACGATGAGGTGAATGATGCCTTAATCTATTCTGAGAGTTTCTTTGAAATATTGGAGGCGGATAATGAAATCGAGTCGAGCGGCAATTATAGGCCTTCTGAAGTGAGGGGAGTGATTGAGCTGAAGAATGTAGATTTTGAGTACCCTAATGGTACCAAGGCGTTGAACAAAGCTAATATGCTGATTCAACCCAATCAGATTACTGCTTTAGTAGGATTAAGTGGTGCTGGTAAGAGTACGGTAATAAATCTGATGGACAAGTTCTATGCACCAACGAATGGACAAATTCTTTTGGACGGTGTGGATTTGCAGGAGTACGATACGGCTTTTTTGAGAGAGAATATCGGTTTGGTCCTGCAACGAAACCATATTTTTAAGGGCTCGGTAGCGGATAATATTCGCTATGGAAAACCAAATGCCAGTTTAGAAGAAGTCATCTATGCCGCCAAGCAAGCCTATATACACGACCAGGTAATTGACTTGCCGAATGGGTATGACGCAGAAGCCCACCTGATGTCTGGGGGGCAGCAACAGCGGGTCGCTATCGCACGGCTTTTTCTTAAAAATCCACCTATCATCTTTTTAGATGAACCTACCGCCAATTTGGATGCCATTGCTACCGAACAGATCAAGAATAGTCTGGATGCGATAAAGGTAGGGCGTACGGTCATTATTGTATCGCACAGTATATCCCAAATTATCGATGCATCTCATATTGTAGTAATGGAAAAAGGAAGAATAGTCGAAAATGGAAGTCATGAGGAACTGTACGAGCACAAAGGGGTATATCATAAAATATTTATGGCGATGGCCAATAGTTTAAACATCAATAAGATAACAAGTTCAATGCATGATTGATCAGGTATGATGATAGCGTTTCCAAAGTCGTCGTCCATACCGAATCATCAATATGCACATGGTAATTGCCAAGATAAAGCCTAGGATTGGAGCGAATAGAGCAAGGATGGAGAGTACAATAGCACCCGCGGTTTCAATGGTTGAGACAATGAAATTGCCAAAACCTCCAGTCGTGGCAGAAGATGTAGCGCGAGTCCCTGCAAATCCAGATCCTATGACAGCGGCGGTGCCTCCTCCTGCAATGATGGCCAGTGCCCATTGTGGGAGTGCGCTCATATCAGCAAATTGACTGGCAAAAAGCAATGACCCCGCTAAGGTGGCAAGTGGGATATTGATGGTGTCCAGTATATTATCGATAAAAGGTATGTAGTAGCCTAGGATTTCGACTATTGTAGCCACACCTGTAATAATCAAGGTGGGCAAACTTGCTAGCCAGGACCATTCGGTGTTTAACGGCACCCAATCAAAAAATGAGACAATACTCAATAGAAAAAACGGTAAAAACACCCTAAAACCAGTTGCAGCGGCAAGTCCTATCCCGATACATGTACTGATGATATATGGTGAAAATGATGAAATATCCATACTGTAAATAATTGGTTTATAGTAAACTTAGGTAAAAAGCTTTGTATTCACGAACAGATGTATAAACAAAATGTCCTGCAAAAGTGAATTTACAGGACGATTGGTCTTGTGGAGAAGAAGAAAGTTTAGCTCTCCAATTCCATGATTTCTTCAGCTAAGTCTTCCCATGCGCGTTGCAATTGGTCAAGCTCAGCTTGTGCAGAGTTGTATCTACGGGTATGGTCTTGCAGCTTCTGCAAATCGGAATAGATTTCTTCTTTTGCAATCTGTTGCTCGAGGTGGTTGACTTCGATTTCTTTTTCAGATACCTTTACTTCCAATGCGGACAACTCTTTATTCTTTTTACTAATTATCTTAAATTTATCTTCCTTTGGAACTGATTTTTCGTTTTTCGGCTGTTCTACGACTGCTTTTTTCTCAATTTTAGTATCTATGGGTTTAATAACCCGTTTAGAATTCCACTCTTCATACTCTTGGTAGGTGCCTGGGTATTCTTTGATTTTTTTATCCTCAATGAACCATATTTTGTTCGCCACATGATCTAAGAAATAACGATCATGAGATACCACAATCAGTGTACCTTCATATTGTTGAAGGGCTTGGATAAGGATATTGACGGATTGCATATCCAAGTGGTTGGTCGGCTCATCCAATACCAAAAAATTAGCATCTGCAGTTAAAGCCTTAGCCAGGGCGACACGTGATTTTTCTCCTCCTGAAAGGACTTTTATTTTTTTGAAAGCATCATCCCCAGAAAATAGGAAGCAACCTAAAATAGAGCGCAGCTCCGTCTCGGTATGTTTGGGTGCAAAAGCTTGCATCTCTGCAATAATGGAATTTTCTAGATGGAGGGCCTCCAATTGATGCTGTGCGAAGAATGTCTGAGAGACGTTGTGCCCTTTGGTACTTGTTCCAGTGTATTCTTTATCGGCATCGGCAACGATTCGGAGTAGAGTTGACTTCCCTTTACCGTTGGCCCCGATCAATGCAATTTTATCTCCTTTTTCGATAAGTCCATCCGTCTCCTTTAGAATTTCCAGATTAGGGTAGGACTTGCTAATCTTTTCAAGGGTGACGACATGTCTTCCAGATGGTTTGGAAAATTTGAATTGAAAATTTACGGTAGGATTCTCATCATCTACATCTTCAATCTTTTCCATTCGATCAAGGGCTTTGATACGAGACTGCGCCATTTTAGCTTTTGATGCTTTCGCACGGAATCTCTCAATCAAACGTTCCTCTTGCTTTATCTTTGCCTGTTGATTTTTGAATTGGCTAGATTGCATTTCGCTACGAAGAGCTTTCTCCTCTATATAGTAACTATAGTTACCAGCATATAGTGTCAACTTCCCTTTACGGGACTCTACTGTTTTTTTGATAATTCGATCCAGAAAATATCTATCGTGAGAGACAATGACGATTGCACCTTCAAATGCTTGTAAATAGTTCTCCAACCATTTGATGGAAGGTAAATCCATGTGGTTGGTCGGCTCATCCAGTAACAAGATATCGGGTGTTTGCAATAATATCCGGGCTAACATGACCCGCATGCGCCAACCTCCTGAGAAGGTCGCGAGTGGTCTCTTTTGTTCCTCTTCGGAAAAACCTAGACCAGCCAAGATTTCATGTGCACGGAATTCAATGCTATAACCATCAAGGGCTTCAAATTCCATTTGCTTGTCACTTAGCTTATTGAGAATATCGTCAGAGTAATCTGTCTCTAATTTTTGAAGTAAATTTTCAATTTCTGTGTGCAGTTGGTTTTGCCTTTCAAAAGCTTCCATCGCTACATGCAAGATGCTCTTATCCGAATGATAAGATAGTAAATCTTGGTTGAGATAACCAATCTTGAGGTCTTTAGCCATCGATATGGAGCCCGAAGTAGGGGTGTACTGTCCGACAATGAGCCTCAATAGCGTAGATTTGCCAGTGCCGTTGGCACCAATTAGGCCTACCTTGTCGCCAGGTTTAATATGCCAATTGGCTTCATCGTATAATGCTCTAGAGCCAATTTCAAATGTTAAGTTGTTTATCGATATCATTTCGGATACAAAAGTAGTGAAATTTCTGCTTCTTTCTCTACCTTTGCAAACATGTACAAGTTGATCAAACCTTTTTTCTTTTCCATGAATCCCGAGTCTGCCCATCATACCGTGACTGGTGGATTGCAGACCTTTACTAAAATATGGGGAGCTAAATCTTTACTAAAATCTATTTATTCCATAACGGATAAGCGATTGGAACGTGAGGTTTTAGGTTTAAAATTCAAGAATCCCGTAGGGCTAGCCGCTGGATTTGACAAAAACGGAGAGTATATCGATCAGATGGCCAACTTCGGATTTGGATTTATCGAGATAGGGACGGTAACCCCCAAACCTCAACCGGGGAACGAGAAGCCGAGAATGTTCAGATTGGTACCTGATGAGGCCTTGATTAATCGTATGGGCTTTAATAATCAAGGTGCTGATGTGGCTGCTGGAAGATTGAGACACCTGAAGAGAAGGGAGGGAGTCATTATAGGTGGAAATATTGGCAAAAATAAAGTGACACCTAATGAAGACGCAGTACTGGATTATCTCTACTGCTTCCGGGCACTCTTTGATTATGTCGATTATTTTGTGGTCAATGTGAGTTCGCCCAATACGCCTGGTTTGCGGGATTTGCAGGAAAAAGAGCCTTTGAAAAATATATTACGACAATTGATGGATATCAACATTAAAAATGGAGTGTCTAGACCCATTTTGTTGAAAATAGCTCCAGATTTGACTGATAGCCAGCTAGATGATATCATCGAAATCGTTCAAGAAACTAAAATTGCTGGCGTTATAGCGACCAATACCACGATATCGAGAGAAGGACTACGTAGCAATCCTGTATTGGTCAATGAAATGGGGGGAGTGAGTGGTAAGCCGTTGACGAAGCGATCTACCGAGGTCATCCGTTACCTTTCTGAAAAGTCTAATCGAGCTTTTCCTATTATTGGGGTGGGAGGTATCCACACTGCCGAAGATGCCATAGAAAAGTTGGATGCGGGAGCTTGCTTAATTCAATTGTATACTGGATTTATCTACGAAGGTCCAGGTTTGGTCTCGGATATTTGTAAGGGGATATTGAAAAGCGGACGTTGACCGCCATTTGTGTAGGGACATAAAAAAAATCCGAATCTTTAAGATTCGGATTTTTTTTATGCTTATTATGCTTTTAGTTCAAAGCATCGATTTTAGCTTGTACTTCTTTGCTTTTTTCTTCATCTTGAACAAAGTCATAGTAGCTTTTTAGGTATCGCAATGAATCTGCATTTTTAGGCTCCAGCTC
Organism: Sphingobacteriaceae bacterium DW12; assembly: GCA_000783305.1. Lineage (GTDB taxonomy): Bacteria > Bacteroidota > Bacteroidia > Sphingobacteriales > Sphingobacteriaceae > Sphingobacterium. The sequence continues at coordinate 257,606 of JROE01000006.1, forward strand.
TACTAATTTCAATAGATAAGGTAGTGCTGGTTTCAACTTGTCTTTAGCAGCTGTTACAGCGGCATTGTAATCAGCGGTTTTCAAAGTGCGATCGTTGTTCGCTTTGTTAATGTCTTCCCGTACTTGATTCATAATCGTAACCGCCGCATTTGTATTGGCCTCAAAATAGTTTGGATCCAATTCAATTGCTTTTTGATAAGCTGTCAACGCTTTGTCCATATCTTTGGTTGCACTACTGGCAATACCCAAATAATAGTATAACGTCTTGTTGGTAGGGTCTTTCGCAATTTGATTTTCTATATCTGAAACTACTTTTTGCTCATTCCCTGCTATTAGATTCAATTCAATATTTTGTACAGCCGCGCCATTGTCAGTTGGGTATTCGGTAGCTGCAATTGCAGCATATTCAAGTGCACTGGTGGTATCAGCCGCAGATAGGAATAATTTTGGAAGGTCTACTAATATACTTTTGTGGTTTGAAAACTCTTTTGCAGGAATCAAAGCCTTATATTTTTCAATTGCATTTTTGTAATCCTTGTTTTGGATAGCAGCTAGACCAGAGTAGTAAGTCAATGTAGTATCACCTGGTAGATAGACCAATCCTTTGTCGAACGCTGTATATGCAGTAGGGTAATCTTGTTTTTCCCAAGCGGCTACCCCTTGGTTAAAATTATACTGACCCAACGTTTGTTCGGCCACCTTGATGTTTTCAGCATTTTTCTTATCCGTATCCAACTCTTTAGCTTTCTTAATGCCTTCCTCGGCTTTTGCCGCTTCTTCAGCTGAATTGTTTAGAGAAGCATAGTTAGCACTCACCAAAGCATAATATGTCCATGTCTCGGCTAAATCCTTTGTTTTTTCATGTACAATAGCTTCGTTAAGCGCATCAGATGCAGTCTTTAAACTTGTCTCGCCCAACTTTGGCTGGCCAGCGCCTTTAAATTCCTCAAACTTTGCAATTGCAGATTTAGCTTTTTTTAAGTTTCCCGTTTGCGCAAAAACAAGTGTTCCTGCGGATACCATCACGGATAAAACTATTGTTTTTCTAATGTTCATTGTTAATTATTTGTAAGTTGGTTCAATAATAAATTGACGCGGTCTAATTGCGCCATATCTTTAGAAGCAGTATAATACATTGCTAATGATTTAAGCGCATTAACATCATAAGGCTTCACTTCATTAGCTTTCAATAGGTAGTTCTGAGCATTGTATTGCGCCTCATTATCATCGTTATTGACCAAAAAACCATTCAGATAAATAAGGCCTATTGCCAAATTAGCTTCGTAGTTATTGCGATCGAATTTGATGACCTTCTCATAGTATTCTTTAGCCTTTTCAATATGGTTAAGCGATTCATTCGCGTATCCAGCTAGATAATTAAGGTCAATATTTTCGGGCTCGTAAGCAATTGCTTCGTCAATAATCGGAACAATCGCATCATAAGATTTGTTGTTCGAATAAATCTGAATCAATTGGAAGAGTATCTCCTTACTTTTAGGAAATTGCAACCTACCTTGGGATAGAACGTCCAAAGTTGCTTGTTTCTTATCTTGAACCGTGTAAATTTGTGCTAATTTTAAATAATCATTAGGTGTTACCTTGTCTGACTCTACAATAGACTCGTATAATTCAGCCGCCTTAGTATAATCTTTGCTCTCTAACGCTAGTATGGCAAGATTTGCTGTCACAGCTGTATTGTTGGAATTTAACGCATCTACCTTCTCATAAAAAGAATAGGCCTCTTTAAGCTTGTTTTCTTTAAGGGCTTTGTTGGCCTTGAAGATAAGTGCAGAGATTAGATTCTGCCTTACATAGTTGACTTCAGAGCTGTACTCGTCAGAAGCTCCCTTTTTGTCGATAAGTTGAAGTGCTTTTTCCGAAAGTTCGATAGGGTCAGCGCTATACTTTTGCTGACGCAAAGAATCAGTAACAGCGTAGGAACTATACACCAATGCTCGCAGCACATTGTTTTTGACTTGCGCAGAATCTTTTTTGGTGGCAAATGCCGCGTCAGCAAATTTGCGGGCATTCTCTAAATGTTTAAATTCTCCTGTTTTCGTGTATAAAGCAAAACTGTTGTTGCCCTCCTTGATATTGGATTGGGCAACAACAGTAAAGCTGAATGTAGTGAAAATTAATATAGCTATTAAAATTTTCATGGGTTGTTTCTTTTTATTCAGTGTCGTTGATAGTTGTGTCTTCATCTGTAGCTGCAGTATCCTCGCCTTCGACTGGTTCACCTTCGATGAATTCAATCTCCTCTTCCTCTTCTCTTTCTACTTTAGTAATAGATGCGATTTCGTCATTGTCCTTGAGGTTTATCAATCGTACTCCTTGCGTTGCTCTTCCCATCACACGTAGGTCCGCTACGCCAATACGGATAACGATGCCCGACTTGTTGATAATCATCAAATCCTCATTGTCTGTCACTCCTTTGATAGCTACCAATTCGCCGGTTTTGTCGGTCACATTGATGGTCTTAACACCTTTACCACCACGGTTGGTGACACGATAATCCTCAATGTCTGTCCGTTTTCCATACCCCTTTTCAGAGACTACTAGTACGGTGACTTCTGGATTATTCACACTAATCATGCCAACTACCTCGTCATTTTCATGGCCTAAGGTAATTCCACGGACACCTGTGGCTGTTCTACCCATAGGACGTACAGTAGATTCATTAAAACGAATAGCACGACCCGAACGTAGCGCCATGACTATTTCACTGCTACCATCGGTCAATGAGGCTTCGATAAGTTGATCGCCTTCATTGATATTGATTGCATTGATACCATTGGCGCGAGGTCTAGAGTATGCCTCAAGAGACGTCTTCTTAATCGTACCCTTTTTGGTACACATGATGATAAAGTTGTTCTCGAGGTATTCTTGGTCTTTCAGGTTGATGACCTTAATGTATGCCTTGATCTTTTCATCTTTCGGAATGTTGATGATGTTCTGTAGAGCACGGCCTCTAGAGGTACGGCTTCCCTCAGGTATCTCAAAGGCCCTCAGCCAGAAACAGCGTCCAGCTTCAGTAAAAAACAACATATAATTGTGCGCCGAAGCGGTAATGATATGCTCCGTGAAATCTTCTTCGCGGGTGTTGGTGCCGATAGAACCTCTTCCCCCTCTGCCTTGTCTTTTATACTCAGATAGTGGGGTGCGTTTGACGTAGCTGTTGTGCGAAATGGTGATGACAATCTCTTCGTCGTCGATGAAATCTTCCATTCGCATATCTTCGGCCGAGTGTACGACTATTGAACGGCGTTCATCGCCATACTTCTCTTTAACTTCTGCAAGTTCATCTTTGATAATCTGCATACGAAGTGTTTCGTCGCCAAGGACGCTTTTTAAGTATTCGATCGTTTTCATCAACTCGTCGTACTCTTCTCTGATTTTGTCGCGTTCCAGTCCTGTCAAGCGACGTAAGGTCATATCGAGTATGGCGCGAGCTTGCAAGTCTGATAAACCAAATTTTTCCATTAGCCCCATACGCGCGTCTTCTGGTGTTTGTGAAGCACGAATCAACTTAATAACTTCATCTAAATGGTCTAAAGCGATTAAATAACCCTCTAAGATGTGAGCTCTCTTTTCTGCTTCAGCCAATTCAAATTTAGTACGGCGAATCACTACTTCGTGACGATGCTCCACAAACTCGTGAATCATGTCCTTCAGATTCATCATGACCGGCCTTCCTTTTACGAGGGCAATGTTATTTACTGAAAAAGAGGTCTGTAAGGCTGTATATTTGTATAGATTGTTTAGAACAACATTGGCATTTGCATCACGCTTGATATCATAGACAACACGAAATCCTTCTCTGTCTGACTCATCGCGAATTTCGGAAATACCTTCAAGTTTTTTCTCGTTGACTAATTCTGCCGTACGTTTGATCATGTCGGCTTTGTTGACTTGATACGGGATTTCAGTGACGATAATGGTCTCTTTCCCGTTTTTGGTCGTTTCAATCTCGGCTTTTGCACGCATGACAATACGTCCACGCCCTGTCTCGAAAGCATCTTTAACGCCGTTGTAACCATAGATGATTCCGCCTGTTGGAAAGTCAGGGGCTTTGATGTGCTGCATCAACTCTGAAATCTCTATATCACGGTTATCAATATAGGCAATGGTACCATCTACTACTTCCGATAGATTGTGAGGAGCCATATTGGTAGCCATACCGACCGCGATTCCAGAAGCACCATTCACTAGGAGGTTAGGGATGCGGGATGGTAATACAGTCGGTTCTTCCAATGAATCGTCAAAGTTGAGACGGAAATCAACCGTGTCTTTGGCGATGTCTGAAAGCATCTCTTCCGCAATTTTCTTTAATCTAGCTTCAGTATAACGCATTGCCGCAGGAGGATCTCCATCAATAGATCCATAGTTACCTTGGCCATCTACCAACGGGTAGCGCATACTCCAATCCTGTGCTAGACGTACCATCGCATCGTAAACCGAAGAGTCACCATGTGGGTGATACTTTCCGAGAACGTCTCCGACAATACGTGCGGATTTTTTGTAGGGTTTGCTGCTAGTGACCCCTAGGTCGAGCATGCCGTAGAGCACACGTCTATGGACTGGTTTTAGACCATCGCGCGCATCTGGAAGAGCACGGGAAACAATCACTGACATCGAATAATCGATGTAAGCAGCTTTCATCTGGTCCTCAATATTAATAGGGATTATCCGGCCGTTAGCGGACAAATTGTTTTCGTTTTCTGTTTCTTCAGCCATATTAAGTTGGGTTCGATAAAACTAATGCATTACCGTAGCCACTCTTGTAAGTGACATACGCATGCGAAGATACGGAATAATACCCATTTTTGGAATCATTTGGGCTTTTAAATTTGTTAAAAACGGCCCTCGGAAATTACATCGATATCAGCCACTACTAGATAGGTTCAAATCATTTTACTCAATCTATAAACCTAATTTTATTTTCTGTTTTATTTATCATATTTATTTCATAATCAGTTATTTAAATTTTGTAATATCTATTGTGAATTTATCTGAATTTAGATTGAACCAATCTTTAGCATTTGTGCAATCTGTCGGTTGAGTTTGCAAGCGATGGGGTACGTGATTAGGTAGGTGGATGGTAAAGTGCCTTAACCCATCTTTTTAACCTCTTGTAGATAGATTTGTAGATAGCAGATTAGACTATTTTTTGATGTTTTCAATGTCAATTATTTCTGCTCGATAGCCAACTATGGCATCTTTTAGAATTTTTATCCTCAAGGAGGCAAGGTTGTTTTTGTCTTTCCTTTCCATCAGCAGGAGGATATTACCATTATCTAAATTCACTTCTCTGATTTGGTCGTTCTCCAGTACCTCAAAAAAAGGAAAATCAGATTCAAATATGGAATTGTTGGTTTGTGTAATCAAGCCCTTGTATCCATCATCACTGTTTATGAAAAGAATAGGGTAATGAGACGGGGAGGAAGTGGTAGTGCTATTCTTTGTGGTATCCAGTTCATAATTTTTTAATCGGACGAACGAAAGCTTGGTATTGCCAATTTGCATCTCTTTTGGGGCAAAGGAACTGGATGGAGAGTATATCTGCTTACCGTCGACTATAGCATCTCCTAATGACGTTTTTATCCGTAGATAGACCTGCGCACTCTCCGTTCCACTTGTTTGTATTGCTTCGCCATTCATCAATAGTTCGGATATTCCCGTAATCTGAACTATTTTACCTTCATTTATAAGTGTGTCAATGGCCATTAAGCTATCATTCAATAAAACAATCGAGTCTCCGATGGCAATACCTTCCGTTTCCAAGCTTTGGAAGTCTAATGGGAGTGTGGCTAAGGTATGTTGTGCACGTTCAGGCTGTGTATTGACAGTGTAGCTTTTTCCTTTGTTTTGACAGGAATATAGGTGTGTTGTCACTAGTGCAACGGTAATTAGGATGAGATTTCTACGGGATAAATTCATAATGTTTGCAACTTCTATGCTTTTTGAGAATAATGATTGCAAAAAATGTACCTCTTTTCGATAGGGTAGACGTATTTGTTCAATAATTTGCGTTGCGGAGATTTCTTAATCAACTTTTGGTCAGTTGTTTAATTAAATTTTAAGGATTCCTTTACTTTGAGTAAACAAGAGAACGTTTTCTTTGTTATGCAGATATAGGTTTATACTTAATAATGGATGGCCATGATTTTCAAACGTGTAAATTATCAGATTCTTCGTGATCTCAAGGCTAAGGGGTTCACTTTGTTGGTGTCCGATCAGCGTGCTGACGACCAAACGCCAATTTATATTCCAGTTAAAGTGGAAAATGCGCAACGATATCTAGCGGTTGAGGTTACACCCCAGCGGACAGAAGAGTCTACAAGAAGCAAGTTGTTATTGATCATTGATGAATTGTTGGTCAAATTTGATGAAAAGCAAGTGTTTGGCGTTATTCGCTTTGACTGATGGTCGTGGTCGTATTTGATCCATTACGTAATCGAAGACGAAATCCCTAATTGCCTTAAACAAGTAATCCTAACAACTTAATAACTGGCATATAAAATATTCCGTTTGAAGGAGTATAGGGCAGGAAGCCTTTTAGTTCGTTGTGTTATTCTGTTCTTGAACTCGGCAACAAATTGTTCTCTTACTTCTCCATTTAAACGTTCCATATAAGGGATCAAGGTTGACCCTGAAATGAATTCAAATAAATCATTGGGGTGATTTGCAATAATCGGATATACTTTTTGCATCACCTCTTGTTTTTTACTGCCATTCTCAAATAATATCTGCGCATAGTCATCAATACTCAGTACTGGGGATTCACGTTTCCAATGTCCCAGTGCAGATGCATAGGGCTCTTGCTGTACCAATTCGAGAATCATCAGATTAAGGATGTTGTCATTTTGTGCAGGAATCTGTATGGCCAGTTGACCTCCTGGTTTCAATTTAGATACAATCCTAGGGATGAGAGTGGCATGGTCATCTATCCACTGAAGTGCAGCATTCGAAAAAATAAGGTCCCACTGCTCTTCCTGCGCCAGTTGTTCTTGGATACTGCGTTTGGCAAAAGAAACATTCTCCTTAACGAAGGGGATGGACTTGGCGAGCATTTCTGCGGACGAATCCACTCCAACGATATTCGCATTGGGCAAGTACTCGGAAAGCTGATGGGTCAGCTCCCCGGTGCCGCAGCCCAAATCGACCACCTTCATATCATGTCTTTTCTCAATCCAATTTAACAAATCGAAAAAAGGTGCAAATCGCTCTCTTTTAAACAGCGTATATTGGTCTGGGTTCCATTGCATTGCTTTTGTCATTTATCTGGTCAATTTATTTTCTTAAATTCTAGGTCGTGGAAATCATAGCTGAAGTCTGTCAATGGAGATATTGCTTTCATTGTGAATCCACTAACCTTATCTTGATACACCTTAAAGTTAACAAAAGCATCTGCCTGAAAATAACGATTGTCCCATTTTATGACAAACGTATCATCTTTATAGAAAAAGAGCTGCCCTGTTAACTGTGGTGATCGTTTGGATTGGAATCTCAGTTTCCCATTACTGCGAAAGATCTTCACCTCTCCCAGCCAATTATCAACAAATTTTCCTTCCCATATGTTTTCTAAAAGTCTATTTTTTTTGCTTTGATTGCTTATCGTTTGCCAGACATCACGTGTGATTTTGTCAGCTTCTGCAGTAGACGATTCGTTTTCGGATTGGTATTTGGCAACCCAGTCTTGTCGAGGTATCCCGAGGTAAAAATCCTTTATCGTGTTGGATATGGCCATGAAAGCCGCGCCCTCCTGTTGATTGGTTAGTACAATGATGCCTAATTGAAGCTGTGGAATCATCACAATCTGTGTCACCATACCCTCTAAACCTCCAGTATGTGATACCTCCAATTTACCCGCGATGTCGGTGAGTCTGAATCCCAATCCATACGCCCTGAAGAGAGAGTTATATGGTGGGGTGGTATAGACGGGCATCAAAGTTTGTGGTTTTGTCAATTCATCCATCTGTCGTTTGGATACAATTTGACGACCGGCTATGGTCCCATTTTCTAAGTGTAGGGACACCCATTTGATGAGGTCATCTACATTGGAATAGATACCACCTGCGGCATCCATCGTAGTGCCATCATATTTGTGTACCACGTGTAGTTGGCCATCAATAGGTACATGTGGGTCGATTATATTTTCAGAGCTCTTCAGTAAGTGCCAATTTGGTGCGGAACGCTCCATCTGGAGTGGAGTCAAAATATGTTCAGATATGAATTGCGCCCAAGTTTGCCCAGATACACGTTCAATGACTACACCTGCAACAATGTATAACAGGTTGTCATAATCATATTTTGTCCTGAACCCGGAGACAGGCTTGAGGTACTGGATGTTATGAACAATGTCTTTAGGTGTGAAATCATTACTATCAGGCCAGATCATCAAATCTCCTGCACCCAGCCCTAGTCCGCTGCGATGTGTAAGCAAATCACGGATTGTAAAGTGTGTGCTTACGTAGGGGTCGTACAGTTTGAACTCTGGGATATACTGTTGTACTCGATCATCCCATTGCAGCTTCTTTTGGTCAATGAGGATGGCGAGGGCAGTTGCTGTAAATGCTTTTGAATTGGAAGCAATTCCAAAATTTGTCTGTGTATTGACAGGTTGCTTGGTATGGATGCTGGTCACACCATATCCTTTTTTTAGGACTACCTTTCCGTCTTTTACAATGCCTAATGCAACACCAGGTACGTTAAAGGTTTTTAATGTTTTTGCAACTAATGCATCTATTGTGTGCTCTTCGATATCTTGGGCAGTACTTCGTTGAACTAAGGTGAGGAGCAGTACGAATGTCAACAATGGATATAGTCTGGTCATGCTGGTTGGCGATTAGTGGTTAAGAACTGATTGAGTGCTGCTACGCTCTCGATGGTGTATGTCGCTCCAGCCATCTCCAACTCTTGGCGATTTCCAAATCCGTACAATACACCCGCCGTGTCCATCCCTGTATTTTGCCCACCAATGACATCGTATTTACGGTCGCCAATCATCAGCGTATGTGTCGTGTCATGGATGTTGTTTTCGGCCAATACGTGTTGGATGACATGTGTTTTGGTCGGTCTTGAATCGTCAAGTGCGCTGCCTCCCACAAAGTCAAAATAACCGCGAATACTAAAATAGTCAAGTATCTGTTCGGCAAATATAGTCGGTTTTGAAGTCGCCAAATATAACCGGTAGCCATTTTTCTTGGCAGTGGCTAGTAAGTCTTTGATACCATCATAAAGTATATTTTCATATAGTCCTTTCTTCGCGAAGCGTTCCCTATACTTCAATACTCCCATATCAGCCTGCGCTTCAGTGAAATGATATTTTTCCAATAGTGTTTGTTTGATAGGAGGGCCTATAAGCGGTTCCAAGCTATGTAAATCATCGACTTGGATTCCAAAATGTGCTAAAGAATAAGCTATTGATTTGGTGATGCCTTCCGCAGGGTCAGATAAGGTACCATCTAGGTCGAACAATAAATTTCGATAGTGCTTCATATATCCAATATAATGAATTGAAGAGAATAATAAAAATTCCGAATAAGAATGGGGCAGCTTTTGAAATCTAATGTTGAAGAAAGTAGAAAAATTGTTAGTTTAGCAAAAGTTAGGATAAGATATGGAAAATAACAACAAACGAGGCGGATGGCCTATTACTTTTATTGTTAAGAGCACATTATGGGTAGGGCTTATCGTTTCCTTTCCTGTGATGGAAGATGCATATAAGAAGAGTACATATCTTTCGCAAATGGGCTATGCATTGAATACTTTCCTAACGGCTAGCATTTTATTGTCGGTCGGACGTTTCATCTTGATTGCCCTGTATAATCGCCGCAGTGCGCAGCATAGTGTGCGTGGGAATTTTGTATTGGGGATCAATAGGGTTACGGTTGTCTTGAATGCAGTCTTTGGCATTATCTCTCTTATGATAGCCTTTGGTATTAATCCTAAGGATTTTGTGACGAGTATGACCATTGTTGCTATGGCCATAGCGGTTACATTCCGAGAATATATTACCAATATGATCAGTGGATTGATTTTAATGTTTTCCGATCAATTTTCAGTAGGAGACCGCATCAAGGTGGGCGAGTACAACGGTAAGATTGTCGATATTACCCTCGCCAATATTGTGGTCAAAAATGATGATGATGATATCGTGTTGATTCCTAATAATGCGGCTTTCACCGAAAAAGTCGTGAATAAATCTGTACATCAGTCCAACAAGTTGACGGTTAGGTTTGAGCTGCCATTGCAGTCTGCCGTATTTTTGGAGCAATTGGAGACAGACCTCAAAAAACTTCTTAAAAACCACCCTGAAGTCAGCTGGAACAATGAGGTGGTGCTAAAAGTAATTGATATAGGCAAAGACTACGTCAAGTACAAAATAGAATTCATTGCCATCAATAGCACGAATAAGCTTCACCGTCAATTGGAAAATGAGGTATTGGTTGAAGTCTTAAAATATCAACGGAACCGGGTTTAAATCTTTCGAATCTTAATCTTGCCAACAAAGTGGTGATCTCCTTTTTCTAAGATTAGGTCTGCTCGATAGCGAGTAGGGAGGATGTTTTCAATCAAATTGGGCCGATTGATTTCGTTCCAGATATCTGTGGCCATCTGCTTACTTTCGTCCTTATCCATTCCCGCAAACTTGTGGAAGTATGATTTGGGATCTTGGAAAGCTGTGGCTCTAAGTGATTCGAAGCGGTCTATATACCAGGCCATGATATCCTTCTCTTTGGCATCCACATAGATGGAATAATCGAAAAAATCAGATACGAATACTCCAGTACGTTGCGAATTGACCTGAAGTACATTGATGCCTTCAACTATCAAGATATCTGGTGCATCAATGACAATCTTTTCACCCAATACATCGTATACCAAATGCGAATACAATGGGGCTTCTATATTGGCCTTTCCAGATTTTACATCTGCTAGAAACGTTAATAAGCCCTTTGCATCATAGCTTTCAGGGAATCCCTTTCTATTCATGATACCCCGTTCTAAAAGGGTGTCGTTGGGATAGAGAAAGCCATCTGTAGTCACCAAATCCACCTTTGGTTTGTCAGGAAGTAGGGAGAGTACTTTCTGAAGGACACGAGCGGTAGTGCTTTTGCCTACCGCCACTGATCCAGCTATACCAATGATAAAAGGTAGTTTCTTATTGTTGGTCAAGAAAAAACTATTTGTACTTTGATGCAGAATCTTCGCGTGTTGTATATGGATATGCAAAAGATGCGCCAATGGAAAGTAGATGTCTTCTATCTCTTCCATGGTAAGTGGTTCGTTCAGCGCACGTAAGTATTGGATATCACTATCCGAGATATTATGCGAAAAATGACCGTTTAATTGCTTCCATTCTTCTCTGGAAAGCAATTGAAATGGGCTATTGAAAGTTGCTAATTCTGTCATTAATCCGTATTGATACTCTTGAGATGCAAACCTAAATAAATTCTTTTGCAAAATAATACCATAGATATAGAAAATGAATTATTCCTAGTAACATCTGTTCAAAGGTAGTCATGGATATCTGAGGTTTTTGTAACTATCTTCCACTCCGAAGTATGCTATTGCAGTGTTACGAGACCTTTTCTAAGCACACTAAAGCAAAATAATTAAAGAAGATTGCTATCGATAATGATGGGATTGGATAATATTTTGTGGATAGGGCACTTGTCAATAATTGTCAAAAGACGTTTCTTCTGGTCATCATCCAAATCGCCATCGAAAGATACGTGGCATTTGACATAGGTAGCTTGTTGTTGTTCGCTTTTTTGCACTTCAGATGATAGGTGTACAGTCACTTTTTCAAGAGACCACTTTTTTTGATCAGCATACATTCTGGCTGTCATTACTTTGCAGGCTCCTAGCGACGATAGCAATAACTGTGTTGGGGTAAGCCCCTCATCCTGTCCCCCAAGTTCCTTAGGTTCATCTGCAATGACGGTATGATTTTGGGTTGTGATGGTAGTCGTGTACTTGATTTGTTCGATTACTACGGTGACTTCTTTGTTCATATCCGATTGTTGGGCTTAAATAAAAATGGAAAATACTGTTAGTTGTCGTCTTCAAGAAGTCCTTCTATGATAAGGCTTCCAGTCGCTGGATTGGTGGCCAATGGTACATTGTATAGGTCGCAGATCCGCATCAACATTTGTATGTCGGGTTCGTGTGGATGTTTGCCAAGGGGATCTCTGAAAAAGATAATGCCATTGACAAGACCCTCCGCTGCCATAGCTGCAATCTGTGCATCCCCGCCTTTGGGGCCACTCAATTTGAGTTCCACAGAAAGGCCAGTTTGTTGGATATACGATCCAGTAGTCCCTGTTGCCACCAAATGGGCTCGTCTCAAGGACTCAATGTGGTCCTTGACAAATCCGACCATTTCGGCCTTTTTTCCATCGTGGGCAATTAATGCAATTGTTTTTTTCATTAGCATATTGTTATTCATCTACTACTCCAAAATTAACCAAAGAAAATATAGGCCAAAATGATTGCCGCAACCAATCCAACCAGGTCGGCGATTAAGCCGCAAGTCAGTGCGTGTCTTGTGTTTTTGATTCCTACCGAACCAAAGTATACCGCTAGCACATAAAATGTCGTCTCCGAAGATCCTTGAATCACGCTTGCCAACCTTCCTTGGAACGAGTCGGCTCCATAGGTCGTCATGACATCCACCATTAGTCCTCTCGCGCCACCACCACTAAGGGTTTTCATCAAGCCTACAGGAAGGGCCGGTACAAAACGCGTGTCAAATCCCATTGCTGCAAATGCAGAACCTATCCCATTCACAATATAGTCCATGCAGCCCGTGGTGCGAAATGCAGAGATGGCCACTAAGATGGCGATAAGGAAAGGGATAATCATGACAGAAGTCTTAAACCCCTCTTTCGCCCCTTCAATAAAAGCATCGTAAACATTGATTTTTTTTATGGCTGCATATCCGATAAAGAGAATAATGATAGAGAATATAAGCAACCCGCCGATTAATCCCGTGATTTTTTCAATTTGCTCTGGAGGTAACCCATTTAGTCCGAAATACAATGCGGCCATCAACCCGACAAAAATCCCCAAGAATATTAAAATTGGAAGTTTGAAGAGATTGATTTTTTGAAAAATTGCGACAGCAACCATACCTGCGATGAATGAAATAAAGGTACCGATTAGTGAAGGAATGAAGATATCTGCGGGGTTGGCAGCGCCATTTGAAAGTCGTAAAGCCATTACAGAGGTAGGAATGAGCGCTATTCCAGCGGTATTGAGGACCAAGAACATAATCTGTGCATTCGTTGCCGTATCTTTATCTGGATTGAGCTCCTGAAGTTCCTTCATGGCTTTCAGCCCTACGGGAGTCGCCGCATTGTCTAATCCCAGCATATTTGCTGAAAAATTCATGATGATAGAGCCATTTGCAGGGTGGTTTTTAGGTACTCCAGGAAATAATTTGCTAAAAAATGGATTTACGCCCTTGGCAAACACACGAATCATTCCTGCTTGTTCACCTACTTTCATGATGCCCAACCAAAATGTCATCATACCAATCAATCCTAAGGAAATCTCTGCACCTGTCTTTGCACTGTCAAACATACCATTGATTACTTGTGAGAATATTTCAGTATCACCTAAGAAGATTAGTTTGCAGAGTGCAACGATAAAAGCGATTACGAAGAAAGCAATCCAGACGTAGTTTAGGGCCATGTTGTGTGTTTGTTATCGTAAACTTAGATAAAATGCCTCGCATTCACGAATACCTAATAAAAAAAAGGATTATTATTTGCCGAAGTGTGCAATAATTGTTGTCATGTGTGCAAGAACAAGTGCAATAAAAAACGGGCTTTTACAACAATCTATATCGATTCAGATACCTGTTATTGATATTTTCATTCTTGATTAATGCTTTTTTGTATTTTACAAGGCGTTAATCTCTTTTTTTTAAAAAATTCCAATTTGATTTTCGGTTTCTGGAATTACGGTCCTCGATCAGCTCAACAACCAGCTTGTCGATAATATCCTCATTTTCGCTGATCATTCGGTCAGCCAAAGACTCCAATTTTTGGATGTTGCTTTTTGTGGCTGCATCAAGGGATGATTCTACAGAAAGTAAATTATTAGGTTCAATTCGGGTATAGTTTTCCAAATGATGTACCGACTTAAAAAGCTGGCGAAGAAAATAATCTATGCTTTCGGATGAGCTGCTCGTCATGATGTCCACCAAAGCGGGACCGATAGATATGGCCCATTTCTTTTTGAAGTCCTCATAATTATAAGCATTTCTGGCAGCTCCAGTGCCCAATGAAAGGATGGATATATCTGTAATCTTGAACGTATTAAAGGTCTTAAGTACTTCCAATAGTGCAGATATCGAAGGGTTTTGGGCGAATACCCCTCCATCCACAAGCGGATAGCGAATATTGGCGAGCGAGAATATTTCAGCAACCGAAAAATATGTTGGCGCAGCGGCAGTAGCTCTACATACATCTCTCACAAAAAAGTCTCGTGATTCGCCATGACTAATTGCCTTTTGTTGGCGGAAGAAGTGATTCTTACGTAATTCGATATTGTAGGCTGTGATGATACAAGGCTTAATCAATTGACTAAGTTTAATATCTCCGAAATAATCCATCAACACTTTCTCAAATGTGGTTTCATCGTAGAGCTCACTCAACAGACCGAATTGACTTAGAAAACGCCTCCATCGTGTCGTCGAAAAAATTTCTGGACCATGATCCAGATAAATGTTAAGCGCCTCGCGCGTACTGAAACGAGGCTTGTTGGGATTTTCTTCACTAGGACAGAGAATCAGAGCTGTCAATATCCCACCTGTGCTTGTTCCTGCAAAAAAATCGAAAAAATCAGAAATATGCACGTTAGGGTCATTAGTCCCAGCTTTTAATTTGTCTTCGAGGTGCACCATTAATAAACCCGGTATTATTCCTCGGATTCCCCCTCCATCTATCGAAAGAATTCGCTTCATCTGCCAATAATTACTTGATATAATTGTCTATTCTCCACGGTATATATGAGCTCGCTATGTTCGGTTTTTGTTCCATCAATGGGATGACAGCGGCTTTTTATAACCAAAGTCCTCTCATTCGTCGACAAAATAGAATTTTTACGGTTTATTTAGACATGATTCAACATACGTAAATGTATCGAATTTTGTCGAGAAGGCAAATAGTTTTGCAGATAGAAATGGCGCTAAGTACAAGCTTAGTCTTTTCTTTTACTTGGAATAGTATTAGATTAGGACCATGAATGAAGACCTTATAATTAAAGAGAAGCTAGTTGCACACATATTCACTGTTACAAACAAACGGTTGGAGGAAATCGATATTGCCCTTTCTCAGGCACGCGAATCGTCCATTGATGACACAAAAAGTAGTGCAGGAGACAAATACGAAACTTCTAGAGAGATGATACAGCAGGATATTACACGCTTGCAAAAGCAACGTCTAGAAGTTTTAAAGGAATTAGAAATATTGAGTAAAATTGAGCTTGTTCCGATTGCAGTGGGACGTTTGGGAGCATTGGTCACCACCGATCGTCTGGTTTATTTTCTTGCAACAAGTTTGGGGCAAGTTAGCGTGGAGGGCAAGAGCTATGCCGTCATCTCGGCGCATTCCCCAATTGGCAAATGTTTGAATGGAATACAGATAGGACAATCCTTCGAGTTCAACGGGGCTAAGCAGGTGGTGAAGAATATCGTCTGATCGATTTAACAAAACATTTTTGTAAGCAGATTGTTAGCATGAAAAGTCAATCGCGAAGACCTGTATCGTTTGGTCTTAGGTTGATAAGTTAAATCGAACATGCTAAATTAATAATTATGAATTTGAGAAAATTTATCCCCCTGCTGCTGATGTCTGGTGTACTGACCATGAGTATGGTAGCTTGCAAGTCCAAAATCTCGGATGCAGACCTAAAGGCCAAAGTAGAGACTGCTGTAAGCGGCAATCCCGATGTATTGGTAGATGTTAAAGATGGCGTTGTGACGCTGTCAGGTACAGTCGCTACAGAACAGGAGAAAATCAGTTTAGAAACGGCCGCAAAAGCGGCAGAAAAAAGCGTGAAATCTGTGGTCAATAATATTGTCGTAGAAGCGCCGGTATCGGTATTGCCAATACCCGCAGATGATGCTTTGGTCAAAAATGTGACAGACGCCCTGAAGGACTTTCCGTCAGTTACTGCCCAGGTGCAAGATGGTATTATCCATGTGACAGGTACGCTTGAACAGACTCGTATCATGACTTTGAAGCAAGCCTTAGACAATCTTAACCCTAAGAAAGTCGATTTATCAGGCGTAACCGTTAAATAATCAAATCTCAAAAACACGTATAACAATGGCACTACAAGATAAGTATAAAGTATTACTCGATACGGCTAGGGCCTCGGGTATAAATGATTTACAGGTGGCCGAGCAGGATGGCGTACTGCGTATTGCAGGAACAGCACCCACAGCAGATGTGAAGAACAAGCTTTGGGATATCTATGGACAAATCGACCCCAATTTTTTGACAGGAGATGTAGTCATGAATGTAGATGTGGCAACGGAGGTTCCTGGTAGTCAAGTCCGGGTCATCACCGATAATAGTAATCTCAATATTCGAAAGGGACCAGGCACAGATCAGCCCATAGTAGGTAAGGCCGCTAAAGGGGAAATCATTACCTTGATCAGCAAGGCCAACGATCAATGGTGGTTAGTTCGTACTAAAGACAATGAAGAAGGATATTGTTATGCGCAATATTTGGAATCTATTTAGCCTTTTTATGAGAGGTAGCTAGAAAAGCAAGTTACCATGTCTTATTTGGCAAAGTAGAGGACTTTTTAGACATTTTGTAAAAAATGCCAATCTATTAGATTGGCATTTTTTATTTTTGACCTATTATTAAATTGGCTGTATGGATAACTCTATCAGAGAAAGCAAATTGGACTAGAATTCCATATCATAATCACTAAAGATCGTTTGGATTCCTTGAAGATTGGATAATCGATGAATTGAAGTTCAGTCATGCAATAGAAGCGAACACTCGTTATTTTTATTATTAATTACAGATGAAAAAAATATTCAGTATACTATTATCCCTGCTGACGCTCTCTGCTTTTGCACAGGAGCTTTATATTCCTAGAAATATAAAAAAAGCTTATGAACAAGGCACACGCAGTACAACAGGTGCTCCTGGTGCAGCTTACTGGCAAAACAAGGGAGTATATGACGTGCAGATAAAAGTCGATGCAACAACAAAAGTAGTGAGCGGTACAGAGACCATACTTTATACCAACAACAGTCCGGACACGCTTACACAGGTGGCTATTCGATTTGATAATAATGTGCATAAACCCAATGCACCACGGGCAAACTATGCAGAGAACGATTTTTTGACCAGTGGATTGAAGATTCATTCTTTCGCCATGAATGGTCGACAATATGAAGTTAATGCGCAAGATTGGGGTACTGTGACCTTGGGCGATTTTCAGGAAGCCATCCTCCCTGGTGGGCATGCTACGTTTACAATATCTTGGGAATATCCGCTTTCGATATTGAGTGATAGAGAGGGACAAATCGACCCATCTACCTTTTACCTCGCCTATTCGTATCCGCGTATATCTGTATATGACGACTACAACGGATGGGACCTCTTACCACATAATGGACGTCAGGAATTTTATAATGATTTTAACGATTATACATTCCGTATTACAGCTCCAAAGAATTTTGTGGTGTGGGCTACAGGGATATTCCTCAATCCCGAAGAAGTATTGACCTCCCAATCCTTAGAGCGATACAAACAATCCCTGATTAGTGATCGGCGTATACATGTTGCCAATCTTGGCGAGATGAAATCAGGCAGCGTTACTCAGCAGAAAGAGTGGAATGTCTGGAAATTTAAAGCAGACCACGTCACCGATTTTTGTTTTGCCTTGAGTGATCATTATGTCTGGGATGCCGCTAGCGTGCAGCTGGCTAGTAAGCGTGTAAGTGTACAAGCAGCATACAAATCAGGTACCAAGGATTTTGAACAATATGTGGATTGGTGTCAATATGCGATTAAATGGTTTTCAGAGCATTGGCCGGGTATAGAATACCCTTATCCCGTCATGACGGCTATTCACGGATTTGCAGATATGGAATACCCGATGATGATCAATGATTCCAGCGTACCAGACAATTTTTTGGACGCCAGACAAACCGCCGATCATGAAATTGCACACACTTACTTCCCGTTTTATATGGGAACCAATGAAAGTAGGTATGCGTATATGGATGAGGGGTGGGCCACAGCATTTGAGTATTTAATAGGTCTAGACGAGAACGGACTGGAAGTGACCCAACAAATGTTTAAAGATTTTAGAGTCAAGGGTTGGATTTCAGATCCATCTGCCGAACAGGATCAACCTTTGATTTCGATGAGTTCGCAACTGGCAGGGGTCGGCTATGGCAACAATTCCTACATCAAATCGGCACTCTCGTACTTAGCGTTGAAAGAATATCTTGGTGATGAATTGTTCAAAAAAGCGCTACATCACTACATGGACAATTGGAATGGGAAGCACCCGAATCCTTGGGACTACTTTTATTCGATGAATATTGGTGCTGGCAAAAATCTGAATTGGTTTTGGAACAATTGGTTTTTCAGCAACCATTACATAGACCTCCAGATAAGCGAAGCTAAGCAAGCAACAGGTCAATTGGAGATTACGGTGGACAATGTGGGAGGATTTGCAGTGCCTTTTGATTTACATATCAACCTAGCGGACGGCACGACTAAGACGGTGCACTATAGTCCTGACCTGTGGGAGAAAACACCCAAACAAACTAAACTGAGCGTACCTGTAAAAGGAAATGTGAAAAAAGTTGAATTGGATGGTGGCATATTTATGGATTACACCCCTGATGACAACGTCAAAGTGCTCTAAAGTAAAGCCATCGACCCCATCTATATAACAGTGCGAAGCTAAAGGTACAGCGCTATTGTCGCCTAATTTACCAAGTTCTAAGCGTATAGGCGGCATTCCAAAAGTCGTATTCTAGACGGGCCGCAGTGACAAAGGCTTCTGTCATTTTTTGGCGCATGTCGATCGTAGTTGCTGATGCAATGCGGTCACATATGCCAATCGCCTTTTTAACCTCATTTCCAAATTCCTCGCCCGCATAGGTATCTATCCATTTTTGATAGGGATTGTCCCGTTGGGATTTAGCCGAGTAGATGTAATCACCCACTTGCTTGTATATCCAAAAGCAGGGTAGTAGCGCAGCCATACCTACTTCTACTGTATCCAAAGCTGCAGTACTTTTCAAAAAATGGATGTAATGGTGACAAGCAGGTTGGATTTGTCCACGTGCCGTAAGACCGAAGTCAGCAAAGTAGGACTCATGTAGGGCATTCTCCACAATGATGGCATTTTCGCCAAATCGCATAAAGGTTAGCGCATCCTGTATGTGGTATGCCCGTGCACCAATCAATGCAAGAGCTCTGCCGAAGTGCTCTAAATAGGCCGAATCTTGCGCCATATAAAACTGAAATTTTTGGATATCGAGTGTGCCTTCTGTCAATTCAACGATAAAGGGCATCTCTAAAATATTCTTATAAATTGGCGTTATCTCTTGCCATGCCTGTTCAGACCAGTTCATACTTAATAAGTTTTTGTGGGTTAAAAAAATGATTTAAGGGACCATTCCCTTTACCTACTTTTACGTCTTTACCGTTTGAGATGGCTTCGTGTACGTAATTTTGTCCAAGTTGGACGGCTTCAAGAAGAGACTTTCCTTGCGCAATGTAGCTTGCTATGGCAGAAGAAAGTGTACAGCCTGACCCGTGGGTATTCCTGGTCTCAAATTTTTCAAAATCAAATTTATGGATTTGAGCATTACTGTCAAAGTAGAGAGATGTTAATGTAGGGGTCCGTAGGTGCCCTCCTTTTAGTAGGACCGAACGGCATCCTAATGCCAGTATTTTTTGACCAGCAATATACATATCATCGAGTGTACGGACTGGCATTTCGGCAAGAATTGCAGCCTCGTCCATATTAGGAGTCACTACTTCGGTAATCGGAAACAGTCGTTCAATAATGGTTTCTATCGTACTGTCTTTTATAAGTCGGTGGCCACTGGTCGCAACCATTACCGGGTCAAAAACCAATGGAATACCTGGATATCCCTGTAGCGTGTCTACGATAACATCTACAAGTTCTGATGTATGGACCATTCCTATTTTGATGGCGTCGGGAAAGATGTCATCCAGTATCGTCCAAATTTGATCTTGCACGACTGAAGTAGGTATCGGATAGATGCTTTTTACTCCCAAAGTATTCTGTACAGGTAAAGCCGTAAGTACCGACGTTGCGAAGCACCCCAATGCTGAAAAAGTCTTGATATCCGCTTGGATTCCAGCACCTCCACTTCCGTCAAATCCTGCAATCGTCAGGACGCTGCGATAGCTATATTCTTGATTCATTTTGTTATCTTATTTTTAAGTTCAAATGCCGCTTTTTGAGGGTCATCGGCTGCACATATCGCAGATACCACTGCTACTGAATGTGCCCCAGCAGCAATTACGTGTTCGACGTTTTCAAGCTTCATATTTCCTATAGCGACCAAAGGCTTGTCTGTTAAACTGGCAATCTGTCGAATTCCGTCCAGACCCCATTCGGTGATGGTATCTCGTTTGGTAGGCGTACTAAATACCGGACTGATGCCCAAATAGTCCGCAGCCTCCGTTTCCGAACTGAGAAGTTGAGAAAGACATTCTATTGAGTACCCAATATTTTGCACCCCTGTCCATTGTTTCCGTATGTCGGTAGGAGCTATGTCCGAATTACCCACATGTATCCCATAGGATTGGACTTGCATGGCGACAGTCAGATTGTCGTTGATAATCAGCGATATCCCATGCTTATCTGTAAGCTCTTTCAATCTGCAGGCTTTTTCTAAAAAGGCTCTTGTAGACAAATCCTTCTCTCTTAATTGAATGATGTCTACACCTCCTAGTATAGCCTGTTCTGCCACTGTCAGCATATCTTTGCCATGGCAATCACTTTCAGAAATAACCAGATAGAGTGGATAGGGGAACAGCGGATGTATCATGCGCCTGATAGGGTTAAAGTATCCAAAAACTGTGTTTTAGATAGCGTTTGTAGTTCGTCGAGTATATTCACTTGCAGACTTCCCGGCCCCCCGCTTCTAGGTTGCGCCAACTGACCTGCGATACTCAATAAGGCAGTTCCAGCGATAGTAGCCTCTGTTTTGTCGGTTACAACAGCTATAAAAGCTCCTATAATCGCTGTCGCACTACAACCCAATCCCGTAACGCGTGTCATCAGGGGGTGTCCGTTCTTGATCTCGAAAACACTATTCTTCGCAATCACATAGTCCACTTCCCCAGAAATGCAAACAATACTATCAAAATTTTCATGCAGATATTTAGCTGATACAATGGCTTCACTACTGCTGTGGGTGCTGTCCACACCCTTTGAAGGCGCAGCATTGGTTTGGGCAAGGGCCATGATTTCGGATGCATTGCCCCGGATCACTGTGGGTTTGTAAGATAGTAGTTCAGACAAGACTAGATCTCTGTACGGCGTCGCACCTGCACCGACAGGATCCAATATCCAGGGTTTTTGAAGTTCGATGGCTTTTTCGATGGCCATTTTCATCGACGTTACCTTGTACTCATCAAGGGTGCCTATGTTGATGACCAGAGATTGGCAAATTTGCATCATCTCTTTCACTTCTGCATGCGCATGCGCCATGATAGGAGAGGCTCCTATGGCTAATAACGCATTTGCCGTATTGTTCATTACCACATAGTTAGTAATGTTGTGAACCAGAGGTGATTGCTTTCTGATCGATTCAATGTGCTGCCAAAGTTTATGTTTCATCTACACCTATTATTTGTTCCATTATTAGTCTATTGTTCTATTGTCGCGTATTGATACA
This sequence comes from Sphingobacteriaceae bacterium DW12, assembly GCA_000783305.1. GTDB lineage: Bacteria > Bacteroidota > Bacteroidia > Sphingobacteriales > Sphingobacteriaceae > Sphingobacterium. Next base: position 279,547 of record JROE01000006.1, read on the forward strand.
GCCTTTGCGGTATCAATATATTAATCAATAAAATTAGCACCTAGTACGATTTTTTTATTGATAATAAGCCCTGTAAATAATATAACGGTCTTTCCGTCGATATTATTTACCTCTGGCATGTATTTAATGCGTCACGTTGAATAAAAAAAATGGCTATAGAGATTTGTGCGGTATGCGACACCAACATGAATGTGTTGAGGTCATTAACTTTTTCCTACGCCGGTATTAACCGAATCAGGTTCAAAGGGACTATCTCAATTCATATTACATGAATACCCCTAAAGCCAGCCCTAAGTTAAGGAATATTTAATAGGTGACCAAATGCTCTAATCGAATCTGTCTGCAAATTGGTGTCCAAAATAGGGCTCTAGTTCCCAACGGCATTCAAGGTGTGTCTTACATATCCAATCCCCAAGATACCCTCGAGTCTCGTCAGGATATTGAATTGTAGTGTATTGCAAGTACAAGGCATTTTAGCTAAGTTTATACTTATAACCCTTAAGATGAAACCTAGATGAAAAACGCATCAATTATTTCTTTCGCTGCCATTGCCCTGTTATTCTCCTGCCGGGCTAAAGACGAAAAAAAAGACATTTCACTCATTGGAAGTTGGAAACTAGTTGAAAGTAAAACCATAAAAGGAAAAGATACCATACAGGCGCATACCGATACGACAAAGAGCGAGATGGTCAAAATGTTCAATGGAACTGATTTTGCTTTTTTCAATCACGACAAAAAAAAGGGGACGGATAGTGCAGCTTTCTTCGTCAGCGGTTCTGGACGATATGCCTTGACGGGAAATGCGTATCAAGAAGAATTGATTTATTGTAGCTTCAGGGAGTGGGAAGGTAAGAAGTTTGATTTCGAGCTGCACATGGCTGGAGATACATTAATACAGAGTGGGGTCGAGCATATTCCTGAACTAGGGGTCAATCAAAAAATCATCGAGAAGTATATCCGTATCCGATAGCTTGTGCAATCACCAGACATGCGATGGTCATAAGTTTGGTATTGGATCATTGGTAATTAGCAAGACTGGACTATATATATCTACAAAGAATGATGTATTTTTGCACAGTTAGAATTAAAAATCAAGAGTAGATATGAGTGTTTACAATCTTATACTGGGGGCTCCAAAGAAAGTCACTTTTGATGATTTGCTATTCAGTGCCGAAAATAGGGATATCATCAGTCAGATTATTAAAGAGCATCACTATATTGACGAACTTCAGAAATACGGACTGACAGTAGACAATAAGATATTACTCTATGGATATTCGGGATGTGGTAAGACGTCTACTGCCATTGCCATTGCCAATGCAATGGACAAATCCCTTAATATTTTGAATTTAAGTACGTTGGTTTCATCTAAGTTAGGAGAAACGGCTTCAAATCTCAAAGCGATATTTGATAAGGTGGCGCGTGAAAAATCGATTCTTTTTTTGGACGAGTTCGATCAGATTGGCAAAATGAGGATAGCAGACGAAAAGGATTCTTCTTCAGGTGAAATGAGAAGAGTGGTCAATACGCTGATTCAATTGATTGACTATTTCCCGGCAGATTGTTTATTGATTTGCGCAACCAATTACTACGATCTAATCGACGCAGCCTTATTGAGGCGCTTTCAACTCCGCTTGAAGTATGAAATGCCTAGTGAACAAGAATTGGACGTATACTATCAAAAAATACTACAACCTTTCCCGATACACTTGCACGATATCGCACCTAGGTATGGTATTTCATACGCCGAAGCACGGGACTATGTTCACACCCTCATGAAGTCCCGGATCATTGCAGAGTTGGAAAGCAAGGTGCTTGTCGATGTTGAACATTAGTCAGCAGCGCATATCTAATTGTTGTCAAGACCGCTCTTGTATTGGGGGATAGGGTCTACCTTGGTAAATATATGCGGAGCAGACATTTCGATGCCAGCCGCCAAGAAGTCATTCAGAATGTGCTGAAATATTTCTGACTTCGCCAATTCGATTTCTCCAGATTTGGATATATAGACATTCAGTTCGTACAAAACAAAAAAATCGTCCAACTTCTTTTGTAATACAAAGGGAGCGGGCGTCGTATTAACCCGTTCTACACGGGCTGGTATACGTAGTAATAATTCATGGACACGTTGCCATGGCTCTTCATATCCTACTGTCAATTCAACTTGAAAACATATCCCTTCATGCGAGTATGTCGTATAGTTGACCGTATTTCCGGAAAGAATCGACGAATTGGGGATGGTTATTTCTTCATTTTTGATGGTTCGCAATTTGGTTACCAACGGTGATTTTTCAATGACCACTCCCGTTTTATCTGCTATCGTGATACGGTCTCCAATTCGGAAAGGGCGCATGTAGGTAATGACCAGTCCAGCGATGATATTAGAAATGGCTGAAGATGAACCTAGAGAGAACAATACACCAATGAATACAGAGATGCCCTTGAATACGTCAGAGTTAGAGCCAGGAAGGTAAGGGAATATGAGCACCAAGGTGAAAGCATGTAAAAGAAAGCGGATAATGGTAAAAGTAGGCATGGCAAATTCACGGTGGAAACCATTGATTTCTAGTTTTCCTTTGTCTATTTCACTGAATATATATTTCACGAACTGCACTGCATATCGCATAATAAATAAAATCACGAATACCGTAATCAGTTTAGGTATATAATCCCAGATAGCCAAAAATGCCTTTTTTAAAGGTTTGGTAAACATACCTATCAGGTTGTTTGCCCAGCTTTGTGTGAACGGGAACACACTGAAAATAATCGGAAGCATAATAAACGCCATCAATATAATCAGCGCCCACCTCAGCATGTTGATTGCATTGATCAGTATGCGAGTTTTTTGTAGCGAAGTGACCAGTACGTAATTCTTTATCTTGATATCCTTGATCCGTTCGGTACGTTCACTCAAGATACGTTGTACGCTATACTTTTTCAACTTGTTGATCAGGAAAATCAAAATTGAAAATATAATTAGGATCAAGATTACAAGCCCTGTCCGTATCAATAGTTTTGTTAGGCTATTGGCTTCCTTTTCCTTGGTAATGGTCTCTTGAATGCTTTTGAGGTATTGTGCGGCAACTTCTTCTTTATGCTTGCCTTCGAGCATCGCATCAAGCTCAGTTACCGAGGTGATGATCAGGTCTTTATAAACGATGTCTGAACTAATTTCGTTATTTTCAATTTTAAAGGAGTCTACCCGGACAAAATCATCCTCATATAGATTCTGGATTCGATTCACGACATTTGAAGCCCTATCCTTGGCTAAAGATGAACCCAACTTGTTGTAAATGTAAAATAGGGTATCGCTGAAAGGGGCTACGGCGTAGCGACTGGTGGTTTTCTTAATAGAATCCACCTTGAGTTTCACCTGTTGGTTTCGAATATTATTCTCTTGATCTAATTCATTCAATTGCTGTTGGAGGTTCTCTTTCTTGGGGCTATTTTGTGCCTTTAGGTTGGTGATTTCGTTTTGCAATTTCAGACGCTCCAATGAATCGTTGATCTGTTGTTGTCTAATCCCATTTAATAGGGAGCTCAGTCCCTGTTCCTTGGTGGTCAACGAGTCTGTTTTTTTTGTCGCATTTGCGGAATCCACTTGCTGAGCTGAAAGCATTAATGCCGAAGAAAGAGACAGCAGTGTCGCAAGAAAACAAATATAAAATCTTTTCATATCCCAATAGGTATATTGCTATGTAAGTCGGGCTTAAGGTTAGATAGCCCTAGACCCGCCTTATAATACCAAACATAGATAAAATGCCTTGCATTAACAACCCCTCTCCATCACCTAATGGAGAACCTAGACATATCATTGATTGCAGGCTAGTGGAGCGGGGTACCTTAAGGGCACAATACCTAAGGAAATAAGTATCTGTTCGTTAGTAGACAACGGTCTCTTTCACATCACAATTTTCATCTATCCACTTACTGTCAAATTCACTCAGGTTTTTACGTTTACCTTTGTAGATGTAGTAGGACTTGTCTTTATCGCCCTTGGCAGGGGGGCCGGGCATCCTATTGACGATTTTCTCTTCAGGGCAGTCTCTGATCAATGCCGAGTTACTCGTGCTGTGTAAAGTACTGCAGGACGACAGTATAAAAAATGCCAAAAATGCTAGAAATAATGATTTCATCTGTTTAATTTACGTTGTGAGTGCCCTACCAGCAGGTAGAACTACTATTGTTACTGGCTGATGAGCATGCTCCCGATTGATATAGGCTAGGTATCCGTGCAGATGCAGCTTGAAAATAGAACGTATATAGTTAGCGATATGATACACTCATAAATGAAAAAAAATGGGAGAATGGAAGACTTTAAAGTTATAGACAGGTTATTCAAATTTTATAGAAAAATCTATTTTTTTTTGACTAAAAATGAAGGAAAGGGAGGTATATTTATGGAAATTTTATTAATTTTTAATCTTCCTCTTAACAGGGAACTTCTAAATGCAGCATGACAATGAAGAAAACAGTAATTGCAATGATGCTCGCACTACCAGCATTGGTGTGGGCACAAAGTGGCAGTGATTATACCATCGAGGGAAAGATTGCAAAACCAAAGCAACCTTCCAAGGTTTTTTTATCCATCAATTCAGCAAATGGACAACAGCTGGATTCTGTGGACGTTTCAGACGGCACATTTCGCTTCAATGGGACTGCTAAGAGCCCAACGCAAGTCGTATTGATGTACGATCAGCAGAATAAAGGGTGGATGGGACAAGATCGATCTGTTGATTTGGTCAGTTTTTATGTGGACAATGGCATCACTACGTTAACGGTTACAGACTCCCTGAAAAATGCGATTATAAAGGGAAGCCCTATTCAAGAGCAATTTGCCTCCTACACTAATCTCCTGAAAGACATAGACGCACAGATGACGGTCGTAAACAATAGCTTCCGTAGTGCTACAGACGAACAAAAGAAAGATGCCGAGTTCGTAGGTGCTTTACGTGGAAAATTTAAGGAGATGGCAGCAGAGAAGAGTAAGATTCAGGAAGAGTACGTCAAAAGTCATGCAGATTCCTATTTCAGTGCTCGAGCTATTCAGGATTTGGCGAACAATGGAAGGGCAATTTTAGAATTGGAATCTCTGTACAAGACACTGTCCGCTAATGTGAGAAATAGTGAGGTTGGAAAATCCTTTGCTAATCGCATTGCTGCTGCCAAATTAACCACTATAGGGGCTGTGGCTCCGGATTTTGTGCAGAATGATGTGCAAGATCAACCTGTCAAACTTTCTGATTTCAGAGGCAAATATGTACTGTTGGATTTTTGGGCTTCATGGTGTGGTCCGTGTCGGGCCGAAAATCCGAATGTAGTCGCAGCTTTCCATAAGTTTAAAGATAAGAATTTTACGGTGTTAGGGGTGTCATTGGACAATCCCGGGAAAAAAGAAACTTGGCTTAAGGCAATTGCAGATGACAAGTTAGAGTGGACTCAATTAAGCGATCTCAAAGGCTGGAAGAACGAAGCCTCTACTTTATATGGTGTTCGGAGTATTCCGCAAAACTATCTAATCGGACCTGATGGTAGGATAGTCGCAAGTAATCTCAGAGGAGAGGAGCTTCACAAAAAACTAGAAGAAATATTATAAAATAATTTCATGAATAGAGATAGGCTATGCACTCAAGTATGGTCTATTTTCGTTTTCGCAAGCTTGAATCATATCGCATTTGGCTAAAGTCCTGAACACTGAGTATCAAGAATTTGTTAAATAGAGGCATATCATTAATATTTGCTTAAGTTTATAGTAAATTATGGATATGACATATTTATTTGATTTAGAGCATGACTATATCTTAGAAAGCGATTATTGCAAATTGATTCCACTGCAAGAGCTGCATTACGACGAACTAGTCAAGTTTGCTCTTTACGAACCCGAATTGTGGCAGTTTTCATTGCAAAATGCAGGAAGTCCCGAAGGGATGAAAAAATATATAGACGATGCCCTTTTGCAACGAGCAGCGGGACGCGGTTATTCCTTTGTTGTCTATGATAAGCAACAGGACACTTATGCAGGCTGTACCCGCATTTATGACATAGATCTCCTGAACAAGAATCTATCCATTGGATATACCTGGTATGGTAAAGCCTTCCAAGGAACAGGGCTTAATAAGCATTGCAAATACCTGTTGTTTGAATTTGTATTCGACCGACTCGGTTTCCAACGCGTTGAGTTCAGGTTGGATAGTCAGAATGACCGAAGCATGTCTGCTATCAAGAGCCTTGGGTGTACATTTGAAGGTGTACTCAGAAGCAATGGTTATAGGACTGATGGTACGCGTAGAGATTCTGCTGTACTTAGTATCCTACTGCCGGAATGGTTAAGTGGCGGACGGAAAGCGTTAAAAGATAAGCTCGTGAGATGAGGTTTAAAGAATGTTTTTCTTCAATAAGCACTTTCCAAAATATCTATTTTATTTATCTTTATCCTTTCTAGATACATATTTTTTTTACATGAACAACATTCTGACCATGCTGGCTGCAGGCGACGCTAAATTTGTCGACGTCATTACATATATTGAAAATCGCTACAACCATATTCCTACTGGATTTATGAACGGTGCTCAATACAATTCCGCTTCTGAAAATCAAGGTAGTGCAAAGGTACTATATTTTGCCAAATTGACTGATTTGAATCAGCAGGATACCTTACGGTTATTTGCCGAGCATTATGATGCTGTATGCATCGATCCGGATGGTGATAATCATCAAAATATCCGTCAGTTTATGTTGAATGGATGGGAAGGAGTGTCCTTTGATGGAGAGGCACTTGTTAGCAAGTAGAATCTATAGGATCAATTATAGACATTATTAATTAGCTCATCCTGTCGACCTGCTGCTTGAGGATATATAGACTTTCTTGCATTTCCTCAAGCGTGAAATGGCCAAAACCCAATCGCATCGCGGTCATGTACTTGTTTTGATAAAGCAATGTTTTCGGGATAAAGAGATTATTTTTTGCGCATTCTCGACTCAAGAACATTAGGTTGATAGGCTGCTTCCATGTTGTCCAAATGGCCAATCCTCCTGTCGGTTTTTGAAAGGTTAATTGATTGGAAAAGTGTTCTTCGAGTAACGCCATAAAGCGGTCTCGGCGTTGTTGATAGACCTTTAGTGATTTTTTGAGATAACGATGGATTTCGCCCTCTTCAATCATTTCACCCAACACCTGCTCCATCAAAATGTCTCCTTGACGGTCAATAATACCCAAATACTTGCGCATTTCGGTCATCAGATTCTCAGGAGCAACGATAAATCCCGTGCGGAATCCAGGTATCAGCGACTTGCCAAACGATCCTACATACACCACCATCCCTTCTGTATCGGCACTCGATAAGGGAAGTACTGGTGCCTTATCATAATAGAAATCATAATCATAATCATCCTCCAATATGATAAAGCCATAGGTGGTCGAGAGCTGCAGCAACTCTAGCCTCCTTTGTGCACTCAATGTCACGGTCGTGGGGTAGTGGTGATGCGGGGTGATGTAGAGCATGCGTATCGTGTGTTTTTGGCATAATTCCCTTACTGCATCTACATCGATGCCTTCTTCATCTATCGGAACATGCAGGATACGAGCTCCCGACTTCTGGAAAATCATATTGACAGAAAAATAACTCAATTCACCTACCAATACGATATCTCCTGATGATAATAATATTTCGCAACAGATGTATACACTCATTTCTGTACTGCGAGTGATGAGGATATTGTCTTTTGAAATATGTAGCCCTCTAGATTGATTTAGATAGTTGGATAGATTTTTTTTGAAATATTCGCTCCCATCCTGATTGTAATATCCCATTTTTTTTCGATTGCTGCGCCTCTTCATGTTGGCGCTATATAGGCTTGAAAGTTGATCGATATGTGTCAAGCGGATGTCTGGTGTACCCTCCGTGAATACATAGTCACATGACGAATGTTCAAATGGATTATCCAAAAGACTGGATTGTCTAAAGTCATACCCTGTCGTTTGGGGATATTGTACCAGTTGATTTTGAATGGAGGTGCGAATCTTTAACGGCTTGTGCTCGTCATGTCCTAATACAAAAGTCCCTTTGTTAGGTAAGGTTTCTATCCATCCTTGTGCGTTCAATTCATCATACACGGCTACAATTGTATTGCGGTGTACCTGGAGGAGTTCACTCAGTTTTCGTGTGCCAGGAAGCTTGGTTCCCTGCGTCAAGAATCCTCGCTGTATCGCGTTGATTAATTGATTGGCGACCTGAAGATATATGGAAGTGCTTGAATTTCGCTCAATTTTGATAAAATTCAAGTATAAAATCTGAACCGGACTATTCACAATATAAAAACTGGTACATGATGATTGTCCGGCAAGATAATACTTTTGTCGGATAATAATGATATAGATATGCATAATTTACTTCTACATATTGTCGAACAGGATACCGTACATGCCAAATGGTTGAATACACTGTCCTATATGGAAAATGCCGGTGCGCGAAAAATTTCAGCATGTGAGCATCCGACCAAAGTAAACTTGATTCAGCTCAAGCATGCGGCTGAAGAACATAGACATGCATATTACTTGAAAAAGCAGATTGGAAAGTTGGATTTGACGATTTGCGAAACATACGAAGATGATGAACTCCTAGCCTCTAGGTGTACTAAGCAGTATCTACATCAGTTGGACATTAAATCTTGCCGCTATCTCAAAGGTGCCTTTGATTTGCGAGCTATTGAACTCAAGCATGCAGCGTATTTGTTTGTAACTTATGCTATAGAAGTGAGAGCGGATGAACTCTATCCTGTGTATCAAGACACACTCGATCAATTGAAAAGCAAAGTGATGGTCAAGTCTATCATTTTGGAAGAAGAAGGACATCTCGAAGAGATGATAGCCCAACTGCAGTCGTTTTCACCAGATTGGGAGATGTACGCCAAAGATATACAGGCCATTGAGCAGGTTTTACATGAAGAGTGGATAAACGCTATTGCACAGGAGTTGAATCAAGATGTCAGACGTTTACAATCTATTGGATAGTCGTCTACAAGTTCGTGCAGACGAAGGCCAACTTCGTGAGTTAATAGTACGAGGTGTAGGTGCAGATTTTTTGAGTAACGATTATCTCGGCTTAAGTGCCGATGATAGCTTTCATCGGACAGTCCTTGCGGATTTGCTTGCATCGCCTGCTTTGATTGCCGGCAATACCGGTTCAAGACTGATTAGTGGTCAGTCAGAAGAGGTGGTCGATGCCGAATTCTTTATTGCCCAAATACATGGCAGTGAATCGGCTGTACTATTTGCGTCAGGATATATCGCCAATCTGAGCTTGTTCTCCTGCTTACCTCAAAAACACGATACGATTATCGTAGATGAATATATCCACCGATCCGTGCATGACGGCTGCATGATGAGTAAGGCTACGAAATGGAAATTTAAGCACAATGACCTGTGCGACTTGGAAGCTAAGCTAAAACGCGTTAGAGGACGCTGTTATGTCGCAGTCGAAAGTTTGTATTCTATGGAAGGTGATTTTGCACCTCTCTTGGAGATAGGTCGTCTTACGACACATTACAATGCGGCCCTTATTGTGGATGAAGCACACGCCTTTGGCGTATTTGGTTACGGTTTTGTGCATCGCTTGGGTCTACAAGAGGTGGTCTTTGCCACCTTGATTACCTATGGGAAGGCTATGGGCGGACATGGTGCTGCTGTGCTCTGTCGGGAGAGGGTCAAGTCTTACCTAATCAATTATGGCTCACCCTTTATTTACAGTACAGCTATGCCCGACATTACGTGGCGATGCATCACACTAGGATACCGTTTTTTGGAAAGCAATCCTCATTTAGCCATCAATCTACAACAGCGTATTCAATACTTAAGGGCCAAGCAGCTCGCCTTGAGCTCGAGCAGCACAAGTCCAATCCAAGTCCTAAAGGGAATAGAGCCACAGCGCTTGCTTCAGATGAGGGATAGCCTTTCAGCTCATGGTTTGCATACTTATGCTGTCTTAGCACCTACGGTCAAGGAAGGAGAGGAGCGCATGCGGATATGTGTACACGCTTTTAATACGGAACAAGAGATAGACCTTTTGACTGAAGTAATACATGAAGTAGCAGTTTTATAGCGAAAAATAATGAACCATACATGTTTTAAATCTCATTGCATCACTCATGTGAAAGTCAATTTTGAGCAGGGTGAATTCCATCTATTCGATAGGAGTAAAAATATTTACAGATGAAAGAATCCATTTTTGTGACGGGAATTGGTACAGGTGTCGGGAAGACTATCTGTGCAGCGGTATTGACCCAGTATTGGAAAGCCGATTATTGGAAACCTGTACAGTCCGGCGATTTGTCTGCGAGCGACAGTATGACTATAAGTCACCTGCTCAATGGTGATGTGTTGATACACCCCGAGCGATATCGATTGACATTTCCAGCATCGCCGCACAAATCAGCATTACGTGACGGTGTTTCCATTCAGTTGACTGATTTTAAACGGCCTGTTACCGCCAATCATTTGGTTGTAGAAGGGGCTGGCGGATTGTTGGTGCCTTTAAATGACGAAGATAGTATCCTCGACCTAATAACGTCTTTGAATATTCCTGTAGCCCTGGTAGTCAGGGATTACCTAGGCTGTATCAATCATAGCCTATTGTCTATCGAAGTGTTAAGGTATCGTCATATTCCATTGAAATATTTGATTTTCAATGGTGCAATAGATATTGATAGCGAACGCGTCATCCGCCGTTCCCTGACAAAAGATACCAAGGTGTTGCACATACCTGAACTAGGAGTCGTCACCGCGATACACATTAAAAATATAGCAGATCAAATAATTTTTTAATCTTAACAGAGAGACATGAAAGCGATCATTAGAAATAATTGGACCAAAACAGAAATTCAGGAAATATATGATCTCCCCCTTTTGGAGTTGGTGTATCGTGCAGCCACTACCCACCGGGCGTATCATAGTGCAGAGGAAGTGCAGGTATGTACGCTGTTGTCTGTAAAGACAGGCGGTTGTCCTGAAGATTGTTCATACTGTGGACAGGCTGCCCGTTATCATACCGATATTAAAGTACAAGCGCTCTTACCTACAGAAACTGTTCTTGCACATGCACAAAAGGCAAAGAATAGCGGTTCCACCCGTTTCTGTATGGCGGCTGCTTGGCGAGAAGTGCGGGACAATCGAGATTTTGATAGAATCATAGATATGGTCAAAGGTGTGAACGACTTAGGTTTGGAGGTCTGCTGCACGCTGGGTATGTTGACCGAGCATCAGGCCATGAGGTTGCAAGAAGCCGGACTCTATGCATACAACCATAATTTGGATACCTCTGAGCAATATTACGATGAGATTATCTCCACTCGCACATTCGACAATCGCATTAATACCATCGACAATGTGCGCAAGGCAGGTATCACCGTGTGTTCTGGAGGTATTATTGGATTAGGTGAGACACATAAGGACCGTATATCGATGCTGCTGACATTGGCCACCATGCCTAAGCATCCCGAATCGGTCCCGGTCAATGCGTTAGCAAGGGTTAAAGGCACTCCTTTAGAAAATAATCCAAAGGTAGATATATGGGATATGGTGCGTATGATTGCTACAGCACGTATGGTCATGCCTGCGTCCATAGTCAGGCTCAGTGCGGGGCGAATAGAAATGAGTGAGACCGAGCAAGCTTGGTGTTTTATGGCAGGTGCCAATTCTATATTCACCGGCGAACGTGAAACCTTGCTGGTGACACCTAATCCAGGTGTGTCCGAAGATATGGCTATGTTCAAGAACCTAGGATTGAAGCCTATGGCCAAGGAAGTAAAGGAGGAGTCGTGTACAACATGCTAAGGGAGCGGGATAGGCAAGTCAATTGGCATCCCTATACCCAAATGAAAGGCGCCACGGACATTATCCCCATTGTCCGTGGTCAAGGAGCTTATTTGTATGACAATGAAGGAAAACGCTACATCGACGCTGTTTCTTCATGGTGGGTGACCTTACATGGTCATGCACATCCGCATATCGCCCAGCGGGTATCTGATCAGTTGCATACCTTGGAGCAAGTAATATTTGCCGGTTTCACCCATGAACCAGCTATTCAACTCTCTGAAAATTTATTGAAACTACTACCTGCAAACCAACAAAAAGTGTTCTACACCGATAATGGCTCTACCGCTGTAGAAGTTGCGCTCAAGATGTGTATACAATACCATGTGAATAGGGGGGCGCCCAAGTCGAAAATATTAGCCTTTCGCAATGCTTATCATGGGGATACTTTTGGCGCCATGTCTGTAAGCGCACGTGGAGCATGGACAGCACCATTCGGAGATATGTTATTTGACGTTGTCTTTATAGATACACCGACGGTAGATAATCTGGAATTGCTAATACAAGAAGTTGATTTCCATGCCGATGAGTTGGCTTGCTTTATATACGAACCACTTATTCAGGGTGCCGCTGGTATGTTGATGCATCACCCCGAAGATTTGAGCCGTCTAATGGCCCATTGTCGTCATAAAGGCGTCTTAATGATTCAGGATGAAATCTTTGTAGGCTTCGGACGTACAGGTAAGCTCTTTGCAGCAGACTATTTGAGCGAATACCCAGATATTATGTGTTTCTCAAAAGGTCTGACGGGAGGTACTATGCCCCTAGGTGTTACGACCTGTTCGGATGTGGTCTACCAAGCCTTCTACTCGGATGACAAGCGGCAGGCATTATATCACGGACATTCCTTTACCGCCAGTCCGTTGGCGTGCGCCGCAGCCCTGGCCAGTATGGAGCTCTTACTTAAAGCTGAAACCACAGCCCGTATAGCTCGCATTGTAGCGAAGCATCGGGCATTTAAGGAAGAGATAACCAATTGGCCAAAGGTGAAAGACGTTCGGCAACGAGGCACAATCATCGCTATTGAGTGGAATCATATGGAAAGTACATCGTACTTCAGCAAATTGGGAGAAGTGTTGTATCCATTTTTTTTGGAAAGGGGCATCCTGCTTCGACCTTTAGGAAACATCATCTATCTGGTGCCTCCATACTGCATTAGCGATTGTGATTTGGATTACATATATGTGAGTATTAAGGAAGCGCTGAAACTGCTGTAAGTCTGTCTATCCAAGTTTTTTTCTCAACCATTTACGAGCGGGTTCGTCATACCATTTTAGACTGGCATACGCTAAAATAATACCACCTACCAAAATTGCAAGCCCATATGGCCACGCTTGTACAAGAGTCACGCCCTTATTGTTGCTGATCCAGGCTACATAAAAATATACTAAGGGATAGTGCACCAGATAGAGCGGATAAGAGATATCACCTAAGAATTTACATATTCTACGCTCTGTCTGGGCTTGTACTACGCCACTGGCACCTAGATAGACAATAAGTGGAAAAATAATGATAATACACACCGATTCATATATTCCATTCATCCAAAGGTGTTCAGCTCCACCGATACGAGGCATATATAGCACAAGAGCAAGTAAGAGAGTGCACCATATGAAGGCATACTTAATACGGGTGGGTTTAGTCACCCTTGAAAGTAGTAAGCCTGCAAAGAAAGGATACATCATTCGGGTGATACCTATACGCATTTGCTCTGTATTCAGTGTCCAACCGCCACTGACATCTCCGTTGGGACTTGTAATAGCCATATGTGCAAGCGCTATTGCTGAGATTAATACCAATACGCTTAGCGCTGTTTTTGAAAACTTCCTAACCCAAATAGCATATAAAATATTGGCAATATATTCAAAGAACAATGACCAACCTACACTATTCAGCGGATGCATTTCTTGCCAACCCCTTATGTCCAATGATAGAGGTATTGGCAAAATAGTGTAACCGATGAGCATCACCAGTAACATTTTCCAAAGCGGAATGGTGTGGATGAGTGGCCAGATAGTCGAATCCGTAAAATAGAATCCAATTGCCCCGAGGGTCATACCCAATATCACCATTGGTTGAAGTCGTTCGATCCGACGTTTAAAGAACGTACCGACAGTCATTTTACCCCAACGGTCGTCATAAGCATAACCCACCACAAAACCTGACAGCAGAAAGAAAAAATCAACAGCCAAGTAACCATGGTTCACTAGGATATCCAAATGGCTAGTTCCTAACGGTTCGGTCAAATGGAAGGTTACAACGATTATGGCGGCAACTCCACGTAATCCATCCAGTATAGGATAATGCGGTTTCGCGGAAAGACTATTGTTATTCATCAGTTTTGTATATAGAATTTAAGGTTTAGAAATAATGGGGTTAAATTAGCTAAACAACTTATCTAAAATCGGTCAAATAGTATCAAAATCTAGACAGATAGTCTCATTTTTTCACTAGCCGTGATACTGTCGCCTATTCAAAAAAACAACCTTGGCCGCTTATTCGGGGGTGTATAGGTAAGTGGTAGATTCTGATTGTTAGTATGAGCACTCTAAATTGTTACGGATACGTATTTTTAATTAAATTATGTCCTATTAGAATCTTCAAAATCCACGATATGCTGTTGGTTATGCGCGTCATTTTTTCTAAATTTACCCATTGTAAACAATTGTGTCTTTTGATTATTTGCTTAAAAAATATCTACTCATATGAAAAAAACTAGAATTTTTAAAAATGCAATTGCCTTAACTGCGGTTGTTCTATTGGGCACAGCTAAAAATATAGACGCTTGTACAAGAGTAGTTTATAAAGGACCTAATAACACTATTATTACCGCTAGGAGCATGGATTTTACCATACCTATTCCTTCTAATTTATGGTTATTCCCAAGAGGGATGGAGCGTGACGGAAGTACGGGAAAAAATACCGCAAAATGGACCTCCAAATATGGCAGTATGGTTACCAGCTCTTGGGATATTGCTGTATCGGACGGTATGAATGAAAAAGGTCTTGTTGCCAATATGCTGTGGCTTGTAAGTTCAAAGTATCCTCCATTTTCGAAAGAAGGCAATGGAAAGAAAGGGTTGGCAGTTTCGCTATGGGCACAATATGCATTGGACAATTTTGCTACAGTAGCTGAGGCTGTACAAGAACTGAAGAAAGAGGAATTTGTGATAGTGACGGATTTTATTCCGGGAACAGACAAATTTACAACAGTCCATCTGTCTTTGTCAGATGCTAGCGGTGATAATGCTATTTTGGAATATATAAATGGAAAGTTGGTAGTCCACCACGACCCCTCTTATACCGTCATGACAAACGACCCGGTATTTGAACAACAACTCGCAATAAACGAATACTGGAAAGGCATACCTGGCAATATCTTTCTTCCCGGTACTAACAGAGCTGCAGATAGATACGTACGCGCCTCCTATTATATTACAGCTATTCCGCAAACAGATGATACTCGAATTGCCGTAGCTGGTGCGTTCAGTGTTATCAGGCAGTGCTCTGTTCCTTACGGTATTTCTACTGAAGGTTTCCCAAATTTGTCTACCACACGTTGGAGAACAGTCTCTGACCAGAAAAATCTCGTGTATTATTTCGAAGATGCCCTTAGTCCAAATGCCATTTGGGTGGATTTGAAAAAACTAGATTTCAGTAAAACCGCCAGGGTGAAAAAACTGGCATTGGATAAAAATCAAATTTATGCAGGAGAAACGTCCAGTCAATTTGTAGACACAAAACCCTTTGTTTTTCAGGGGATTTAGAACTTAACAACATACGATGTCAAAGTAATAGCGTGGAACCCGACTCGCAAGGAGTCGGGTTTTTATTTATAGCAAATATTTTTTCTGACTTTAACGTGTACATCTCAGGAAGCATTTTAGATAGAGATGTTGAAATAACTAAGCCGCAACTGCCTAGTGATTTCAACACGATTCCCCCTTTGAGAACGCCCACCTTCTTATTAGACTTAGTAGCCTTTGTTTTGGCTCAGATAGATATTTCTAGCTAATTCTGTAGCGTTGAAAGGTAGATATAGCCGTGTAGCATCTTTTCCTTTTGAGTCCAAGAAAGCAAGGGCTTTATCAAAGCGTTTCATATCTTGCCATCTTCTTCCTTCCCCCACAAACTCTCTACGGCGTTCTGCTTCGATCTCCTTAATAAATTGCGTTGCGTCGGCAAAGTCACTGTTCGTTTTTTGACTACTACCCCTAGCTTTACGGAGTTCGTTATAGCGACTTACTACGACCTGACCTTGTCTTGCAGAAGCTTCGGCGGAGATTAGATACGCTTCGCCAATGCGGACAAGAGGATATACGATAAATGCATTAGATGAAGGTTGCAGTGTATCTGTTGAAAATTTTAGTAAGTATGTTACTTGCTCTCCAATTGTATTGTTATGCCTTTTTAGAAGCAATGAAGCTCTGATGTCCGAACTTTCATAGGATTGTGCCAATGCAGGATCTATCCAAGTAAGCCCCATGCTAGCTCCACGAAATGGCGGCGGCGGAGAGTACATCGTGTACAAACCTCCTCGCTCATAACTATTGATAGGCTCTGACAGTCTCCATAGCATTTCCGAGCTCTTGCTATTATAGCGGTAAACCTCTCCAAAATCGCTATCTTCCAACTTGTTTTTACCACTTTTAATGACCTCTTCTGACAATTCGAAAGCCTCCTTGTTTTTGCCAAGATGTAGGTAGGCACGCGCCAAAAGCAATTGTGCTGTAGGTTTACTCACATAATCTGCTGATTTGAATGCTTCCAAAAGAGGGATAGCTTCTGTTAGATCATTCGTGATTTGTTGGTACACTTCCTCTTCACTGTTCTTATCTCTCCGGATGACGTTAATGTCCGTTTCTAGGTCAAGAGTCAGGATTACACCACCATAAGATTCTACAAGACGATAGTAGTTATATGCTCGAATAGTTAGCGCTTCGCCAAGTATTCCGCTCATGTTAGGTATCCTCTTATTTTTGATGTAATTTATAATAAAATTTGCGTTCCCGATGGCCGTATAAGCGCTATTATATAACCTGCCGTTGCCAAATCCATCTTCTACATTCGGACTGCAATCATCGTAAGAGCGTGGGTTATATTGAGTAGGGGTAGAACCCTGTAGCGACACCACATCATCACTGTATACATCCCATACCGGGAATGGTTGATAATAGATTGCACTTGGTTTATAAGCCCCTCGAAGTAGGAGCGGGATATCTCCCGGTTGTACCTTGTCCAAAGCTACCGAAGTATCGGGAGTCGGCTTGTCCAATGATTTGTTACAAGAGAAAAGAGCCGCCACCAGGACGATAACTGCAAATAGTCTTTGTAGTGTATATATTGTTTTCATGTATGCTCGAATTGAAGTATTAAAAAGTTATGTCAAAACCGATTGAATAGACGCGAGGTAGTGGGGCTATCGCTTGTTGCCACCCACTTCCCTGTGCTTGTTCCGGATCATTGGAATTAAGGGCCTTGTCCTTCAGTATAAATAGATTCTGACCAGCTAAGTACAATCTGCAAGTAGAGAATCCGATATTTTTAAGCCTTTCTGAAGCCAGGTCGTAACCCACTGTCAGGTTTTTAAGCCTTAGGAATGAAGCATTGTATAAGTATAAGGTAGACACACGTGTATTCCAATCAGTGGTCATACCAGCCCCGTGCGGCCCCATTACAGCTCTAGGATATCTCGAGTCCGATCCAGGCGAAGTCCATCTATCTAGTACCCAGTCAGGTTTGTTGACCATAATACCAACATAATCATCAAAGCCGTATTGACGAGCATCCTGTTCGCTGAAATTGTACACCTTACTGCCTACAGAGAATACGAATAAACCCGATAAGGATATTTTTTTATAAGAGACATTTCCGTGAAAGCCACCCGACATTTTTGGCTGCGCTGTGGAGACATAGACCATATCTGCCTGATTGATGATACCGTCTTTATTGATATCTTCATAGATAACATCACCCGTTTGTGAATCTACACCAAGTGCATTATACATCTGTAGCAAACCTACAGGTCGACCAATCTGTATAAAACCTCTAGGTCCGCCAGGAGCGTAACCTCCATAACCGATGATGTTATCCCGTAATTCAGTAACCTTGTTTCGGTTGATATTCAAATCCGTACCCACACGCCATTTCCAATCCGAAGTCTGCTGCGATGAGTTTCCAAAGGATACTGAAAGGTCCAATCCTTTGTTAAGCATTCCTCCTAAATTGGCCTTTTGCGAAATGAATCCTCCACTCGACATCGGAATCTGTATACTAGTGATGAGGTCATCCGTTCTTTTTACATAGTATTCTGCTGTCAATTGAATACGATCCTTCCAAAACGTACCTTCCACTCCGAAGTCATATTGTTTGGTTCGTTCCCATTGTAAATCTGGATTTCCAAGTGTTGTGCTCAACTGCAGTGCAGGTTCATTGAGATAAGTTTGTGTACCTGCTAGGCTGTATACATCAAAGAGGCCTAATGGTCTAATATTTCCGGTGATACCGTAGCTAGTCCTTACCTTTAGAAAATCTACCCAAGACTGATTTTGGATAAACTGTTCTTTGCTCAAGATATAGCCACCTGATATCGCGGGAAACCATGCATAACGGAAGTTTTTTAGCTTACTGGAGCCATCATGCCTTAAAGATGCACTCAACAGGTATCGACCATCCCAGCTTAAATTGGTGCGCATGAAGTATGAAGAAGAATTTTCAAGATACTCTCGATTTAAATAAGCATAATTGTTGTTGTACGTGGAGGCATTGCCGGGCGACCAAAGACTTTCACTCAATGGAAATCCCTCTAGACTATATCCGCTGGTAGCATAACTGTTTTCCATATATTCCTGCCCCAATACCACATCTCCATTCAGTAAGCTATGATTTATTGAATAAGTCAATAGATTATTAAAAGTATATCGGATTCCTTTATTCTGTCTCACCGTATAGCTCCCAGCACTGTATTGTCCTTCGTATGAAAATGGAGTGTAAAAAGCATTGTCTTCAATATTACTCTGCGAAGCCGCTAGACTAGTTCGAAAAGATAGATTCTTCGACAAGCGTGCATTGGCCGAAAAATTACCTACATAATTCCATGTGGAGACATGTGGCCGATAACCGTCCCTTGCCGCCAGTGGATGACTTTGGGCGCCAAACCAATAGCCATATGTGCCATCGTCATTTTTTTTGACCTCCAGTGGTGTGTCAGGTCTAGCCTGAAGCGTTGCAAACATGTCACCATAGATATCCTTCGACACTGCATTAGATATTTGTATATTCGCTTGGAGATCTAGCCAAGGGTATAGTTGTTGTATGAGTGAGAGTTTTCCGCTCGTGCGACCAAAGCGCCCTTTTCCGATGGAATTATCTTCACCGAATTTTCCAAACGAAACATAGTAACCACTTTTTGCATTACCACCACTTACACTAGCTTGCAGATTGTAAGTGCCTGCATGATTAGGCGAAAGTAAATCCACCCAGTTATGGTTATTATCCATCATTGTTAGGCTATTGATCTGTCCTTTCAACTGTCCATTTTCCACGTTTAAGTTGGCGATTTGTTCGGGACTCAATCCCCCTGTTGCAATAATGTTGTGGATATCATTGATGCGGTTTTGTCGCGCCTCGTTGAACATCGATTGATACTGTACGCTATTTAAAGGCTTGTAACCAAAATGAGTCTTAGTCACTCCATAGTAGCTGTTAAGAGAGATTGTAGGCTTGCTATTTAATTGTCCTTTCTTGGTCGTTATCAAGATAACGCCTTGCGCACCACGAGCCCCATAGATTGCCGAAGATGCTGCATCCTTCAAGACTTCTACTGATGCAATGTCTTGAGGGTTGAGATTGGATAGACTGAAGTTTGCATTTGTGGAGGTTGCGGACATTGGATTACCGATCGCATCAATCACCAATCCATCCACCACAATAAGAGGATTCGCGCCTGTACCACCTATGCTTCCTTGCGTTGTCTGGACCCCGCGTACCACAAAATTTGGCATTTCGCCAGGAGTAGAGCTTGTATTTTGCACCTGTAGACCTGCAATACGTCCCTGTAATGCGCCTATTGGGTTACTTACGATATTCTCTTCAGGTTTGAGGTTTGTAACCCGCCCCACCGAACCTGTTACCTCACTACGTTTGCGTGTGCCATATCCGATAGTAATAGCTTCATCCATTATCGTTGTAGACTGTCTCAGGACAATGCGGTTGTTGCTCTGCACACTAACCGCTACTTCTCTTGTTTCAAATCCCAACATGCTCACGAGTAGCGTTAACATATCTTTTTCGGCAGTAATCTGAAATCTTCCCTGTTGGTCGGTTTTAGTTGTTATTTCCAATCCCTTTACACGGACGGTAGCTCCAATCAAAGCATTCCCGATAGTATCCACTACTGTTCCAGTGATTGTGGATTGTACGAGTTCTGGCTTTTCATTTTTTTGAAGTTTTGTGAGTATAATTTCCTGCCCCTCTACAAGAAAGGCCAAACCTCTGGGTGCTAATATATGAGATAGCGCTTTGGGTAGTGATTCATTTTTAATATCCACTCTGAAAGGGGGAATGTTTTCGAGGAGCGCTGTATTGTACACCACGCGGTACCCCGTTTGCTGCTGTACAGCGACGAAAAATTGCTTAAGGTTGATGCGTTCTTTTTTTAGACTAAATTGTTGCCCCATGCTATGAGCACTGATCTGGCACAGGAAAACAGTGAGGAGTAAGGTAATCGTTTTCAATATCCTGGGAAAAATTAGTGTACGTAAATTTTTATACATTTGTTGTATGTTTTGATGGATAGTGCGATGGCAATGTTTTGGACGACATCATCGCCTATATACCCGTGAATGATTAATAAATAGGTTTATCGGAACATCATGTCGGGAGTGTTTGCAGCACTTCCGACTACATGTGTATCAGTTTAGGTTATTTGGTCACAATCAACCTCCTTCCCTTGATTATAAATTTTACATCGCCCGTTAGCTCGAGACGGCGTAGCACATCAGATAGATTTTTATACTTAGAGACACTACCTCCGAAGCGCATTTGAGGATCTATATTTTGAAATTCGACATCAACATCATACCACCGCTCTATTTTCTTCATGATCGTGACCAGATTTTCATCATTAAAACTGATCATTCCGTTTTTCCAGTCCAGTGCTACCGAAGTATCTACGGTGACGGTCGTTATCGCATTGTCGGATATCCGAGCTTCCTGTCCTGGAGAGAGCAACTGAGATGTGGCACTACCAACGAGCTTCACCCGTACGCTTCCATTGATTAACGTCGTCTTTGCTAGTTTTTCATTTTTGTAGTCCGTTACGTTGAATGCTGTCCCCAATACGTGAATTTCTTGGGATTTTGTCTTCACTGAAAAGGGGATTCTTTTACCACTTTTTAGGATAGGTCGCACCTCAAAAAAAGCTTCTCCTTCCAGCAGTACCGAGCGTTCACTCGAATTGAATCGATTCGCATAGCTAAGTTTGCTTTCCGCATTGAGCGTGACGCGTGTTCCATCTGACAGGATTACGGTATAGTTGCCTCCTTTTGGTGTATGCAGTTCATTCATAGCGTTTGCTTCTACCGTATTTTGAGGTGACCATACTACGGTACCATCTTGATAAGCAATATCTTCACCTGCATGTATGGTATTTTGCTTCTCATTCAAATCTATCGTCTGCCCGTCAGCTGTCTTTACATAGGCCCTATTTTTCCCAGGAACTACTTCGATGACCTGCTTAAATGCTTCTGTATCAGTGGTGGGAGCGCGGATTTCGTTTTTCAACTTTATAACAATAAGTGACGCACCTACGACTATCGCCAGTACGGCTACAGCTCTAACAAATGGTGAACGAATCAAGGTATTTATACGGTTAGCTCGTTTCTTAGTAGCATGTTCGTTGTATCCGATATGTGCTTTAAGGTTTTTACCAATTTGAGCAGTGTGCAGTAGCAGATTTTCTTCATCAGGGAGTGTACGCTTATCTTCTAGGTCGATGAGCATAAAAGCCTCCACCAATAAGCGTTCATCAGCATTAGCAGTACCATTCCGATATTTGGTAATCAGCATGGCTGCATCATATTTCTTTTCCATACAATGAGTTGGTTTAGTACTTCTACTATATTGTAGGTTTACGAGAAGATAATCCCAGACAAAAAAATAAAAAAAACAGACAATCTTTTTGAACTTATATTTTGAAAATAATCCTCGTGTATTTTAGACAAAAATAATATGTCTTTGGAGGTGATAGCAATGTTGCTACGACAGGGAAACGGTTCTACTAAAAGTACCTCAAATTGACAGATGTATCTTTAAGTAGGTTTTAAATAAGAAAGATTAACCAGAAGAATTTGCCCAGTTGTTTTCGCAATATATGATTGGCATTGTTGATTTGGTTTTGAACTGTCTTTTTCGAAATGTTTAATTTTGCAGCTATTTCCGCTGTAGTTAGATGTTCCCTGTAGTTTAACAGGAAGACTATTTTCATTTTTTGCGGTAGCTTTTCTATCTGCTCTTCTACCATCTGCAGTGCCTCACGCTCCGCCACAACATTGTCTGTTTGCCATTCCGATTGATCCAGAAATGCTTGAAATCGGGTCATATAGTCCTGTCTGACCTTTTGTCGGTCTATCCAGTCGAAGAAACGGTAACGCAGCGCACTGAAAAGGTAGCTTTCTAACGAAGAGTTCAACGCTGTAGATTCTCTTTTCTCCCACAGGCTCATCATGATATCTTGCACCAAATCGGCAGCTAAATCCTCATTTTTGACCAGGTTGCATGCAAATAGATACAGAGGTGTTTGATAGCGTTCGTAGATTTGCATAAAAGCAGCCTTATCCGACGATTTCAGTAATTCCAAAAGTTGGTGGTCAGTACGATAAGATTCTTCTTGCTGCATGAACTATTATGGCTCATTTGATAGGCGCCGATGCAAATAAAACAATAACCGCACAACATTCCAATGCTTTTTTGTAAAAATCAAAGTATAACTTATGTTGTCGAACCAATTGTATCCGCTAATTTTCTATTTTAAAGCGTAGTAGCAGCTTTGGCTATAAAGGTGTTGCAAGTTTTTCTTTGAAATCCAATTGTGTTTTTTTAGCATAAACTGTTCAAATAGACCAGTATCGACAAATTGAATCTCTGACCCTACATGCAGCATTGGATTATCGAATACAAAACGATTTGCAGCTTTATTGACTTCTTTACAGACTAAAGGTAGCATTCATGCCGTCATATATGGATGAAATGGGACTACCGGGCGACGTAAAGAAGAAGCCATAGCTGCAATGAAGACCGTCATAAGAGATGGAAAGGTACACGATGTTATTCCCTATTTGGAGCAATATTCTACAGCGAATCTTGAAGCCAAAAAAAAATCGTATAGCCAAGCGATACTGGGTAGGATATAGTGATTTTTCCAATAGTTCTGTCTACCGGAATAAAGCCCAATATAATTGAGATACCCGAGATAAGAAATATTTCATTAAGCTCTTCTTGTAATCAAGTCAAGTATTAAACTAACCTTTACATAGGGTTAACATAGCCTTTAGATAGCCTTACCCTAGCTAATTGCTATGTAAATGCTATACTAAGGCTAATTTAAAAGTGGCTTAAGGTAGAAGTTGAATCTAATTAAATGTTGATTTGTTTTAGATCAAAAATCTAATGATTTAAAACTATGGTAATTCTAAATGACGGACTTAATGGCTCTCTTCGAGATAAATTCGGTAGTGCATTTTGAAGGCTTCCAAACGGTCAGGTGTTCGTTAGTGTAAAGTATTAAAGGCTTAGACGGTGTAGGACCTCTTCTATTTCCAAGAATGTATTGCGTCGCGTGGTATTAAGCTTATCCTACGCCCGAACACTTAAAGAATAGCATTCTTTACAGCTTCCATGTCTACGAATCATAAATCGTGAAAATCAGATCGTAAATGGTACACCTATTGTACTTGAAAATTAATGTAAATTTAATAGGTTTTTTTAATAGAGCCTTGACAGGATAGTCAAATAGGAACGATCGTAGCACAATGAAACGAGTCTTTATCGTACTTCTTCTCGTGATAAATGCCCTGTTGGCGTTTGCTAATATGGGCGTGCCGTATGTGGCGGGGTCATCACATAATGTGCTGTATGGAAACAAGGAGTGCCGGGTCGTACGGGAGAAAATCAATATTGAGGTCCGCAAACAGCATATCGATGACGATAGGCTACACGGCCTATTTCGTATTCAATATAGTATATACTCAGAGAGTAATCAAAAGATTCCACTCTTATTCATTGGAAAGGGCCTATCTGATGCCAAGAAAATAGTTGTCAACCATGTTGCGGTAGTCCCCGGATTACTTGATAGCTTATCTGTACAGCAGTACCCCTTTATCACCAAAGATTCCATAAATCCTTATTACGAGGCGCAGTATACGGCGGATGAAAGAGTGTCTGTGATGTTGGACGAGCTGATTTATTTTCAAGCAGATTTGAAGAGAGGGGATAACGTTATTTATGTCGAATATGAAGCCGATTTTGGATATTATACCTATGGTTTTTTAGATAATTTTGAGCTGCAGTACTCTTTGTATCCATCTCGATTTTGGCGTTCCTTTGGTCCTATCGAAGTGGAGCTAGACCTCAATGGACTTGCCGATTTAACAGATTCAAATCTCGGAAAACCCAAGATACAGGGACAGACGGTCAAATGGATCGTAGATACGGTTGGTGAGGATATACAGATCACGATTAATCACCAATCGAACTGGTTGTCAAAGGTATTGCTTTGGATCCAACCGATTGGCCTGGCGGCTGTCGCCTTGCTGCTGTTGGCATGGTTGCATATCAGGTGGATGAGGATATGCAAACGGCGACGGTTGTTGCTCTGGCTGGGAATATTTCTGGTTCCTATAACTTGTTACGTGGTGTTCTTTGCATCTTATTCACTTATCGATTTGCTGTTGCAGAAGCAATCCCGACATGGGTATATCGTTTTGTCGGTAGTCGGCTACCCTTTGGTGGTGCTCTGCTACGGCTTAGTAATCGGCCTTTTTAACCTCAGATTGAAAAACAAATGAAAATATTTTGGATACTTTTTTGCATCACGTTGTCGTTGACTTCGTGCAACTGGAAATCAGATGATGCAGGGAGAGGTGACCACTTGCTGGAAGGAGACGGCCAAAAGAACGTTCATAGTTTAGTCGATACCAATCAAGGGGATAACCCTAGGGGAGAAGGCAATGAGCTGGCTGCAAGGATGAATACCAAGAACCTGATCGAAGACTTCATCCCGAAGGGATGGAAAATGATTGTGCAGGAAAGTGGCGACCTCAATAAGGATGGGATAGACGACCATGTAATTGTCATCGAAAATACTGACGACAAGAATTTCAAGGCACAATGCAACCTCTCTGAATCCTATAGAATAAGGTATGCTAGCTGTTGATTGTTTGCTTTTTGCTAGCTGCAGATAGTAATATATATCCCATCAATCCGGAAAGCAAGGAGCCAATCAGTACGGCAAACTTTGCTTCTTCAATCATCAATTCGTTGTCAAAAGAGAGGATGGAAATAAAGATAGACATGGTAAATCCTATCCCAGCGAGGAGTCCCACACCTACTATGTGTGACCAATTTGCCCCTTCAGGCAGTGTGCTTATTTTCAATTTCGTAGAAAGGAAGCAAGTGGTCAAAATACCTAGACTCTTGCCGACGATAAGCCCTGCAATAATACCGATTCCAAGGGTTGAGGTCAGTCCTGCAATCATATCTTGATGTATGGTGATATTGGTGTTGGCCAATGCAAATAAGGGAATGATTAGAAAATTGACAGGTCTAGTTAAGGCATGTTCCAATTTTTCAAGTGGTGATTCCTTTGCATCGGGAGTGGTAGGAAGGGTCATGGCCACCAATACACCAGCGATAGTGGCATGTATGCCGGAGTGGTGAATGAAATACCAGATAAAAACACCAGGTATTAGATAGGCCCAGATGTTTTTGATTCCAAGTTTGTTAAGCGCCAATAAGGCTAAGAAAATACCTAAGGCGTACATCAAATAGGTGAAATGTAAATCACCAGAATAGAAAATGGCAATCACTAAGATGGCCAATAGATCATCCACAATGGCTAGTGCCGCGAGGAAAATCTTTAAGCTCGCAGGGACTTTGTTGCCCAACATGGTGATTACCGCTAATGCAAAGGCAATATCGGTGGCCATTGGGATACCCCAGCCATGATGGCTATCGGTACCTTGGTTGATGACGGCATAAATCGCAGCAGGTAGAATTGCACCACCTATAGCAGCGAGGATGGGTAATAAAGCTTTTTTTGGAGAGGAGAGTTCACCTTCGACCAGTTCTCTTTTGATTTCAAGACCTACTAATAGAAAGAAAATCGCCATGAGACCATCGTTAATCCAAAGCAAAATCGGATAGCGAAGTTGTATCGCCTCACTTTCATAGCCTATCTGTTGGTTGAGAAAGCCAGATAGATAGCCCGCAAGCGGTGAGTTAGCTACTAGGAGTGAAATGATGACACAGCTGAATAAGATAATCCCGCCAGCGGTACTCGACTTTAAAAATTGCTTAAAAACAGTTAGATTAATAAGATTCATACCTCAAATCTACGATTTTCAGTTCGAAATTCCCCTCTAAATCTGGGTGAATCGCTCAGATGTTAGGGGGAAGTGAAATGTTGATCAGTGGTTTTGAAAGGATAAACTATTTTTTAGTTTTCGTAATTATCGTGTCGGGCGTCGAAGGCATCAAATAGTTTTTTGAGTTCGGATGCTATCTCTGGATACTCCTCAATGACATTGGTTCGTTCCGTTGGATCGTAGGCTACATTGAAGAGTTCTCGAGCTGCTTTATAGGAGTTTCCAGAATTGTTATTAGTACCAGCAGGTAATTCGCGATACTTCCAACTGTCTTTTCTGACAGCCTCCACTTTTCCGTGATTCACTAAATAAATGGGCCTATGATGGTAGGTCTTGGGGTCTACTTGGCCAGTTAGCAAGGTAGCGATAGATTGTCCATCCAATGTTCTTTTTGCGGGGAGAGAGGCCCCTGTCCATTCTGCCAAAGTCGGGAGCACGTCTACGTTGCTGATGGGTGTACGGAGTACAGACGGTGCAAGGTGGCCTTTCCAATACATAATAAAAGGTACACGAACGCCTCCTTCATAGGTTTGTGCTTTGGAACCCCGGAACATGCCCGCTGTGCCCACATGCCAGTTTTTGGTAATACCATCTTGGCTCATGCGTACGGGGTACTCGATCCAAGGGCCATTGTCACTTGAGAATACAAAAATGGTATTATCAGCTAGTCCTCTCTTTTCGAGGGCCTGCCACATAATCTGGAGCTGATGGTCGAGGTCTTCGAGGACAGCACCCAATGGCCCTGCAAAATGCAGTTCTTTCATGCGGTTGGACACAGCAGCGGTACCAACAGGGAGGTGCGGCATGTTATGGGCATAGTAAAGAAAGAATGGCTTCTCTTGTTTCTGATCGGCGATAAAATGGAGGACTTCATCGGTATAGATGCGGCTCAATGCCGAATCGGGAGGACGGCTGACAACGGGAGTCTGATTCCTGAATATTTTGATGGTGGTGTCGGTCTTGACATATGGGTCACGATAGTCATGGCTGTACATCATGCCATAGAAATAATCGAATCCTTGTGCATTCGGGTGATATTCACGACGATCACCGAGGTGCCACTTACCTATCAATGCCGTTCGATATCCACGGTCCTTTAATATTTCGGCGAGGGTTACCTCTTGGGGTGGAAGTCCATTGCTGGCTCCAGGGCCAATGGGGTCAGGGAGGTTGTAGCGGGAGGCGTATCTCCCTGTTAATAGGGATGCTCTCGAAGGGGTGCACGAAGGACTAGTGACGACATAGTCGGTAGCGCGGATACCTTGGGCCGCCATACCGTCCAAGAATGGTGTTGAGATGCTGGGATTACCGTAGCAGCTCAAATCTGAGTAGCCGAGGTCGTCTGCTAGGACAAAAATGATGTTAGGTGATTGCTGCGCGTGTCCCAAAGTGGCCATGAAGCAGCCTAGTATTATCATAATAGGTTTAAATCTCATAGGTTTAAAATTAGTAATTTATTGTGGAACGGTATAAAGATATATCAACATATTGGGGTACTGGGTAGTGTCATGATCATTTAATGTAAACTTAATCCGATGAGACTACTTTCAAGGGATAGGTCGTCTTACCTTTACCGATATATTATGATAAGGGGAGGTTTATGAAATTACTGGAACATACACTGCGGCTATTAGGAAGTTTTACAGATAATCAATCGACATCGGGTGTTTTTTTTGGCTCTCTGCATATGACATTGATATTGACTTTCTTGATACTATGTGCACTGGCATACCGAATCTTGATTTATTTAGCAGGGTAATTGTTGAAAAATTAGTCAACCGATTGCAATAAGGCGCTATCGCTGTTTATCCAGAATAATGGTATTTATATCGCTACAATATTACATATCATCCAAAGGGATAATGGTTTATTGCATTATTTTAGAAGCAAAAACTTACTCATAATTATGAAAAAATCAATTTGCTTATTTCTTCTTATTGCTGGTGGGCTTTCGTTTTCGGGGGCACAGTCAGCACGTGAACTAAGGGAAACCTACCAAGAGCTTGATGTGTTTGAGAATGCCTTGGCTACCAAATTAAAAAAAGGCATAAAAAAGAGCGACCTCACGAAAATAAAGAATGACAAGATACGTACTGTAGCCGAGCAATTGCTGAGGAACGAGTACAATACGGAGTACCGAGTTGCGGAATACCCGGCAATATTGTCTCCTACTGTACTAGGCGAGCAGCTTTCTATCGGTGACGGATACAGTAAGTATGAAAATATTACAGGGGTGTATTTGCCGCTAGGGAAGCAGTTAGTACTGGTAGATGGTGCCGATAAAGATAAGATTGTGAAATTGATGGTCCCAAATTGGGAGCGAAGGGCGCCCGAGGGCTTAGATCCAACGAAAGACCCAAAAGGTTGGGGTATAGAAAAGCAAGAGTTTGATTTGCGCAACGGTGTGAATGTTGTTGACGTGAAAAATTTTTCCGGCCTAGCATATATTGCTTATTTCTCAGATAGACCCGAAAACGAGGCGCCGATCAAGGTGCATTTCATGGGGGCGGCCGTAAATGGTTATTTTGATATTAAAAAGAATACAGATCAGGACTGGAACAAACTGGTAGATGAAGCTGTGTATCCTGTAATCGACGCCATAGGGGAGCATATACAGATTGCATATCCAGTGGAGGCAATTAAAAAGTACGCATATGGTAAAGGTGTGGAGCTAATCAGTAATTACGATTCTTTGGTCTATAGACAACATCGTATCCTAGGATTAATAAGACACAATCGAGTGCCGAAAAATAAAATCCTATCGCGGGTCAACTACAATTATTATATGTTTAGGGATGGTGATGGGGTGGCCTACATGGGAGCAAAGCCGGGGTATGCCATGGCTATGGTGGTGGATCCGGCCAGCGTTATAAAAGGTGATCCGTGTTGGGGATTCAGCCATGAGGTAGGGCATGTGCACCAAACTCGGCCTTACTTGAGCTGGGGTGGCCTAGGTGAGGTGAGCAATAATATATTTTCATTGTATGTCACGACTTCCTTTGGAAACAAGAGTCGGCTGTCGGAGCAGAAAAACTATGAAAAAGCTCGTCAAAGCATCTATGGTAAAGGAATAAGCTATTTGCAGGATCCGGATGTCTTTAATCGATTAGTCCCATTTTGGCAGCTGCAGCTTTATTTCTCTGGAAAAGGGCACAATCCAAACTTCTATCCTGATCTTTTTGAAAAATTTCGTCAACAAGCTGCTCAGGAGGCGGGACAGAATAGAAGAGGGCGTCGTGGTAATTATATGGAAAGAGGACAGAATCCTGCGGTATACCAATTGAATTTTGTTAAAACGGTATGTGAGATAGGAAAAGTTGATTTGACGGAGTTCTTCGACAAATATGGGTTCTTTTACGTTGGCACGTTGGAATACGACGACTATGGCAAGTTCAAATATGAAATGACGGAGGAGATGGTAGTTGAATGTAAAGCAGCTATCCGTCAGATGAATCTACCTAAACCATCAAACGATTTGTCTTTGTTGGAAGATTAATGGGGTAATCTTTGCTTGAATAGTATAAATAGGTGATTATTTCTTTTTTTTTGATGTAAATCTCGAGTGTATATGTGCATTCGAGATTTTTTTTGTTGAAATTAAATGATTTTTAATGGATTTTGTGTGTTTTTTATAATAAAAAAGACTCTCAAGCGGGGAGAATGAGAGCCTTTTAATAACCAATTATAAATTATGATTTGAGGAGCTGTAAATATAGTGATGAATTTTTTAAATACAAGTATTTTTTTATGTTTTTTTTATTTTTTATTATTATTTTTTGATTTTATTTCTATTTATTTTTGTTTTTTTTATTAAAAAAATGTGATTTGTGTATTATTTTGGTGTTTTTTTTGTCTTATTTGTGTTGTTTGTGATTTTATGTCATGGATTTTATGATTTTTTATGTAGTTTTTTGATTTTGTATATGAAATTTTCGATTTTGTGTAAAAAATAATCGGTTATTGTGGCATATAACAAAAAACCCTACTTATTTTTGAAATAAGTAGGGTTTTAAGTACGCCCATCAGGATTCGAACCTGAGACCGTCGGTTTAGAAAACCGATGCTCTATCCAGCTGAGCTATGAGCGCATGCCTTTCGGTGATGCAAAAGTACTTAAATCCATTATACTTCCAAAAAAAAAGTAGTTTTTTTTAGAACACTTTGAGTAATTCATTGTTTGTCAAGTGTATTGATTTTAAGTCCTACGGGGCATATTTGGCGAATTAGAGAAGATATGACATAGAATAAACAAATATATGTGTTATAACATGTATATTTGTATTGAAAATTAAATTAAAAAATATGGCAACAACATGGAATTTGGACAAAGCTCATAGCGAGCTTGAATTTAAAGTAAAACACATGATGATCTCGAATGTGAGAGGTCTTTTTGAAAATTTTGATGTATCGATTGATGGGGGAGATAACGGTTTTGAAAATGCAACCGTATTAGCCTCGATCGAGACTAGTTCGATCAATACCAAAAACGGACAGCGTGATGAGCATTTGAAGAGCGCTGACTTTTTTGATGCAGCGACTTATCCCGAAATTAAGTTTGTGTCTACGAGCATTACGAAAAAATCTGAAGGGGAATATGACGTTATCGGTGATTTGACGATTAAGGACACAACGAAGTCGATTGCCTTGAATGTGGAGTATGGAGGTGATGCCGTAGATCCTTGGGGCAATAAAAAAGCTGGATTTACCTTTTCAGGAAAAATAAATAGAAGTGATTTTGGTTTGACTTGGAACGCAGCTCTGGAGACTGGCGGGGTCATGGTGAGTGAGGAGGTGAAATTGAGTGGAGATATTCAGTTTTCAAAAAGCTAATAATCAGCTCAGTTGCGTCCTGAGCTTGGTTTATTGCGATAAAATGTGAAATTTTATTTGTGAGCATAGATAAAATTTGTACTTTTGTCGCGGAGAGCTGGCAGAGTGGTCGAATGCGGCGGTCTTGAAAACCGTTAACTGTCACAGGTTCGGGGGTTCGAATCCCTCGCTCTCCGCAGAAAAACCTTCATCGAAAGATGGAGGTTTTTTGCGTTTGGGAGGGGGCAAACTTGAGGGTAAGGCGAGTGTGATTCTGAATGGTTATTCATTCCAGATAGATGATATGCTTATCTTAGAGCTAGTCAGGAGTAGGAAAAGCTATATTTGGATTTAGTGATACCTTTTATATATTTTCAAAAATCAGTTAAAATATTTGTCTAATTTTGTGTTGTTGTAAAAATAAGGTGAGCAAAAAATCCGTGAATTTTTAATCTAAGACAACTGTGGAATTATCATTGAGAGCAAAAGATATAATAGCACAAATAAACGAAGGGACGACCAAGCTGGGTGACTTACGGAAGGTTGCGAATGACATAAAAAAAGATCACGAATTAGCGCTGGAGCTTTGGTCAACGGGGCAATTTTTACCCAGGCAGTTGGC
The DNA here is from genome assembly GCA_000783305.1 of Sphingobacteriaceae bacterium DW12. Lineage (GTDB taxonomy): Bacteria > Bacteroidota > Bacteroidia > Sphingobacteriales > Sphingobacteriaceae > Sphingobacterium. The sequence goes on from JROE01000006.1 coordinate 311,486, forward strand.
AATTTTTATTATGGACAGCAAACAACTTTCGCAACAATTCATCGATAAATTAGATTACGACATTGAACAGCATGATGAAAATGAGCGACTTCAATTAGTGGATTGGTTAATGGCAAACCAACTTTCCAAAGACAAAAGGACTATTTCGTTAATGGAAACATGGGAGGAAAGTCAATCTTCATTGCAGAGACGGATTTTTTGGTATTATCAAGCTCGTCTACGGTGGGTTGGACAAACGCCGCCACCCAACAGTGAAGAATTACTTTTCAAAATCGAAACACGTATCGGGAAGGAAGTGCCGGAAGTACAATGGGCAATGAATTTTACAGCAGCTCAAATTGGAATTTATGAGGAAAAATATCGTTCTAGGTGCATTGCTCTTGGTGAACGTACAGGGTTATATAAAGATGAAATAGTCGCTAAAAATTGTACACCTAGCTATTTGCCAAAATTTATAGCTATACAAGTGGATAAGTTGAATAGATAAAAGGAGTACAACTTGGTCGTATCCCGTTGTCTTGTGGCATTGTAGACTTATTCTATCCACTTATTTGTAATTCGGTATTTTCCTTTTCTAACGTAATATTTCGTTTAACGGTCGTCATGCCTCCAAGCATTTGAGGGTTTACATACGATCACGATGTTATGAAATCAGTATCGTGCAGCTCCGGTTCTTTTTCTTCCATAACATCCCGCCATTCGCTTAGGTCGTAGGGATGCAGGCAGTGGGTTAAATACTTATTGAATAGAGAAAAAAATAAAAGACAGATTGTCAATGTATTATCATTTATCTTCAGTTGTCGGTTAAGCCTTTTGCCTCATAAGGAAGTCATACCACCAAGAACACTATTAAAAAAAGAAATTGGGAGGGTACTATGAAGAAATTACTTTACATCGCGATGCTTCTTGGGGGAATGTTATACCTTAATCCGACGAGAGCGCAAGTAAGTGTTAACATCAATATTGGGAGTCAACCGTTATGGGGCCCAGTGGGGTATGATTATGCCCGGTTCTACTACATGCCGGAGATGGATGTGTACTACGATGTGGTCCATCGTCGCTATACATACTACCATGGTCGGAAATGGGTGACAAGAGCGAGTTTGCCTAGTCGATACAGGCACTATGATATGTACCGAACCTACAAAGTGGTCATCAATGATAGAGATCCTTGGCACAGGCATTCACATTATCATAAACAATATCACCGTCACCGGTCGAATTATTCTCAAGTGGTCTTGAGGGATGGCAGAGGTCGATATGATAGGGACGACAAGCATTATAAAAAGGGGCGCGACGGCTACCATAAGCATGATCGGCGAGATAAAGGTCATAAGCATCGTGGCAGACACGGAAGGGATGATGATTGATGCTTAGTTTTTTTTGTGTAGAGGAGGAGCTTTAATGCTCCTCTTTTTTTGAGCTAGACATAGCGCTAGGTATGAGATGAATTGGTGGAATTTGTATAAATTTTGTTCTCTGAAATTTTTTTTCTTGTGAATGGTATAAGACGTATTTAATATGTTACTTTTGCAAAAGTTTTAATAAAGCTCAATACAAAAAAAATAATTCATCATGCGATTTTTTGGAAATGTAGGGTTGGGATTGGCATTGTCGGTGCTGATTTTCGGTACTCAATCCTGTGGTAATGATCAAACGTCTTCAAAGCGAACTACTGAAATACAAGATACCTCTATCAAGATCGATCGTGGTGTGAAGGTAAAAGAGAATGAAGAACCGGCACGGAAGGATACGGCGGTGATGAAAGACACAGTGGTGCAACACGTTGAAAAGCCAGCTCCAAAGGAGAGCAAAGCGCAGCGAGATTCTATCAATATCCGCTTGGATAGCCTCCCTAAGCATATCTATTTAACATTTGACGATGGACCTTTGATTGGAAGTTCGGCAATAGACTCGATAGCCAAAGCGAAGAATATAAAAATAAACGTTTTCTTGATTGGCAAGCATGCCAATATGAGCAAGCGTCTGAAAAAGGATTATCTCCGATATTACAACAACCCGTTGGTTGACGCTTACAATCACAGTTATACGCATGCGAACAACAAATTCAACGTGTTCTATAGTAATCCAGATCATGCTTTTTCTGATTTTGAAAAAAATGAACAGGATTTGGCACTTAAATACAAAATCGTGCGTCTTCCTGGGCGGAATATTTGGTACTTCAATGACAGAAGACGGGTGGATTTGCAGAGCGGTGCTAGTACGGCGGATTTGTTATTTGCCAATGGCTACAAAGTAATGGGGTGGGATGTGGAGTGGAAAATACATGGCCTTACGGGACAACCTGTACAGTCGGTCAACGAAATCTATCAACGGATGAAGAATAGGTTGCGGAAAAAGGATTCATTCACGGCAAACAATGTGGTACTGTTGATGCATGATGATATGTTCCAAAATAAAAAGGGGCAGAAGCTGCTGTCTGATCTCATTGATAGTCTCCAAGCACATTCAAACTATCACTTTGAACACATGCGTGATTATCCCGTAAAGTATTAAAGTGATATCCAACACAAAAAAGCCGTTTCTATTTGGGAACGGCTTTTTTGTGTTGGATAGATGGGTTTCGTTAACCTTTACGAAGGTATTTTGTGAGAATGACAATGGTCTGCCCTTCCACTTTACCTTCTATTTGATCGGTATTATCGTGTACTAATTTGATGTTTTTGACAACGGTTCCCAACTTGGCGCTCAAAGTTGAGCCTTTAACGTCCAATGTCTTGGTCAGTACGACTGTGTCGCCTTCATACAACCTGGTGCCGTTGGAGTCCTGATGGAACTGCACTAGGGCATCCATTTCATGGTCTCCGGTTTTCTTGGCCCACTCCAACGTGTCATCATCTAAGTAGAGAATATCTAGATTGTCAGCAGCCCAACCCTCATTGCGGAGTCTGCTTAACATCCGCCATGCCATGACCTGTACGGGGATATGTTCCGACCACATGGTTTCGGATAAAATCTTCCAATGATCGGCATCGATTTGTTCGGTTTTCTCGATTTGAGCTAGGCAGGTATTGCATACCAAGATGCTGTTGTCCAAATTGGCGTTGGAGGTTGGCGGAACTTCGTAAACATTTAGATTCTCCGTAAGATTGCATAATTCACACTTGTTACCCGATCTTTCGATAAGTTGTTGTTGTAAGCTCATTTTTATCTGTTTTTTCTCTTCGTTATTGTTGGCTATCAGGATTGCTGTAAGCAGACCTCTCCTTAAAATAGGGAGTGGTGTTGTCCTCATGTAGTCCATTTCTAGTCCATAGGCCCTAAAATTAACCAATTTTAGGAGATTAGCGAATTTAATTCCTAGATAAGGGATTGGAGATATTATAAGTGGCAGAGATTTTGTAATATTGGTATAACTTTTAATCCTGACTAATTATGAAATGGCAAGGCGGTCGTCAAAGTGACAATTTCGAAGACAAAAGAGGTCTGTCCGGCGGACAGAAATTTACTTTAGGTGGCATCGGTGGTGTCATTGTATTGATTATTGGTTTTATGCTAGGCGGTGACCCCGCACAATTGTTGCAGCAGGTGCAGGATGCAAATATAGGGGGGACCCAAATGCAACAGGGAGAAATCGAACTTTCACCTGAAGAAGCGAAATTGACAGATTTTTCTAAGACGGTATTGGCTAGCACAGAGGATGTTTGGAACAAAGTGTTTGCGGACAATGGACTGACCTATCAGGTGCCGGTACTAACGGTGTATCGCGGTGGGGTAGAAACACAAGGCTGTGGTATAGGTAAAGCTGCCTATGGTCCATTCTATTGCCCGGGCGACCAGAAAGTCTATTTGGATTTGAGTTTTAATGATGAATTGCAGCAAAAATTTGGGGCAAAGGGCGAATTTGCCTTGGCATATGTAATCGCCCATGAGGTGGGACATCATATCCAGAATCTATTAGGGACACTTGGTAAAACGAATCGTTTGCGTGAGCAAATGAGCGAAAAAGAGTATAATAAAATCAGCATCATGACTGAATTGCAAGCGGATTTCTATGCGGGAGTATGGGCACATCATGTAAATGCACTTTCGGATGTCAAGATTGACTATGACGATATTTTAGACGGTATGCGGGCGGCAGAAGCGGTGGGTGATGACAAGCTTCAAGAACAAGCGCAGGGATATGCAGTACCCGAATCTTTTACGCATGGCACCTCAGAGCAGCGTGCCAAATGGTTTAAAAAGGGATATGAAACAGGTGATATGAAAGCAGGTGATACCTTTTCCGACAGTAGTCTGCGCTAGATAGCTTCCGTATTTATTGTACCAATAGATTACATCCGCGAATGTCGCTTTGGTCGAATCGGCCTAGGACTTCAAATGATCCATCCGGGTATATTTTTCCTAAATCCTGCGTAGCAATGAAGGAACAGGAATAGATATTGGCCAAGTCGATAACGTTGATGGCCCCGGTCTTGGCATCTGTCAAAAGAGAAAGTGGATCATTGGTATCCCTGACAAGTATCTTTAACCAGTTGGGACATTTAAATATTCCATTGCCTGTGGAATATCCTTGTGAAAGTAATTCGGTCATACCATATTCGGAATGAATGCTAGGCACATGGAAGGCTTTACACAATATTTCATGCACTTCCTCTCTTATCATTTCTTTACGTTTACCTTTCATACCTCCTGTTTCCATAATAATCAAGGAAGGAAAATCGACTTTATATTGTTCGGCAAAGTCCAGTAGCGCATAGGTAACGCCAAAGAGCACGGTTTTTGTTTTTTCGGCACTCAGTTTTGCTAAGGTATTTGCCAGGTCCTGATGGTTATATAAAAAATAGCCGGACGCTGGTTGGCGGCTCTGCTTAATCAAGTCATCCACCATATAGATGAGCGAAGAGCCAGAACGCTCTAAATAGGACGGGAGTAAGGCAAGTATTGCGATATCTGCTGGATTGCCGTAGAAAGCTTCAAAGGCATTTCTGAATGATGTCTCGTAGATGGCAGCGTTTGCAACTTCATGTTTGCTGGTGATCATCCCTGTAGTGCCCGAACTAGAGAATGTCACTTGAGGGACACGACCAGATGCAAGGATGCGCTGGGATTTGAAGAGTTCAATAGGAAGGAAGGGAATCTGGGTGTAGTGTTTCACATGTTGAGGATCCACACCTATATATTGAACATAATATCGATAGATTTCGCAATTTGTAATCTGGTAGTGAAAGGTCTGTAAACAGCAATCATTGAATTCAATATCGTCCTGTATGTTAAATATAGCGTGTGTATCCATGTGTGTATCTGAATGACAAAATTAGACAAACTTTCGTTTTTCTGAAAGTGTATATGTTTAAATGCAATCGAGTACTTTAAACAAGCTTGATTGGTGGTGGAGCAAACATGGTGCAGGCAGACTGGAAGGGGGGAGAAGAAGCCGTCTAGTTTTGTGAATTGTTTGAAATATATTCCTTTAATCGGAAATACCTTCGTACTTTTAGGGTGAAGTACTCATTAATCTCTCTACTATGGATGACTTTATTGCTGCTCGCTCGCAGATGGCCATGTCCCTAGGCTTTCACATTATCTTTGCTTGTGTAGGTATGGTGATGCCTTTTTTTATGTCTATTGCCCATTATATTTATTTGAAAACCGGAAATGAAATCTATAAAGGGCTTACAAAGGCCTGGAGTAGGGGCGTTGCTATCCTGTTTGCTACGGGGGCGGTATCGGGTACGATGTTGTCTTTTGAGCTTGGTTTGTTATGGCCGGGATTCATGAAGCATGCTGGTCCTATTTTTGGAATGCCGTTCTCTTTGGAGGGAACGGCATTTTTCATAGAGGCTATTGCATTAGGGTTCTTCTTATATGGATGGGATCGATTCCATAAATGGTTTCACTGGGGGACTGGATTGGTGGTGGGAGTCAGTGGGATTGCTTCGGGGATACTGGTGGTCGCTGCCAATGCTTGGATGAACAGTCCGTCCGGATTTGACTATGTGAATGGCGAGTATCTGAATATCGACCCTATAGCGGCGATGTTCAACGACGCTTGGTTTTCTCAGGCGCTGCACATGACATTGGCGGCTTTTGTTTCAACGGGATTTGCGGTTGCAGGTGTGCATGCACTAATGATTATTAAAGGTAAGAACGTGGCTTTTCATAAGGCAGCCTTCAAGATAGCGGCAATAGCCGCCTGTATCTCGGCATTGTTGCAACCGATTAGTGGAGATATCTCTGCCAAAGACGTGGGCAAACGTCAGCCTGCTAAGCTTGCGGCTATGGAGGCGCACTTTGATACAGAGGCAAATGCTGCTTTTTTGATAGGTGGGATACCCGATGAAGAGACGGGAACGGTTAAGTACGGCCTGAAGGTTCCCGGTATTCTTAATTTCTTGGTACATGGAGACTTGACGACTCCTGTGACTGGGCTTCATGATATTCCGAGGGATGAATGGCCTCCAGTGGCTATTACACACTATGCCTTTCAAATTATGATTGGATTGGGTATGCTGTTAATGGGCCTTTCTATCGTCTATTTTATAGCCCTGTTCAAAAAGAAATCTTGGTTGGAGAGTCGCTGGCTGATGCGTCTTTTTGTCATCGCTATACCGATGGGCTATATCGCCCTCGAGGCAGGATGGGTAGTCACAGAAGTCGGTCGTCAGCCCTGGATTATCTACGGGATCATGCGTACCATTGACGCGGTGACTCCTATGCCCGGAATCGTGTACTCGTTTTATGTATTTACGGGGGTATTTATCTCGCTATCCCTAGCTGTGGTTTACTTATTGTACCGTCAGATTACGATGGTAGGCCATCTTTATGATCCAACGGACCCTCATTTCAAACTTAAAAAGTAAGACTATGTTATATGTTGTTATTGCGTATCTATGGGCTGCAATCTGCTTGTACCTCATTCTGGGAGGTGCTGATTTTGGTGCGGGTATTGTCGAGCTTGTGACCAAACGATCTGCACGTCCACGTGTTAGGAGCATCATGTATAAAGCGATAGGACCTGTGTGGGAGGCCAACCACATGTGGTTGATCATTGCTATCGTTATTCTTTTTGTTGGTTTTCCAGAAATATATACGACTATGTCAACGTATATGCACCTTCCTCTACTCATGATGTTGATGGGAATTATTGCTAGAGGTACGGCTTTTGCTTTTCGTAATTATGATGCCGTGGATGATGCGATGCAAGGTATTTATTTTCGAATATTTACGGTATCGAGCTTGATTACACCGTTCTTTCTAGGTATTATCGCAGCAGCTACGGTATCGGGGCGTATTGACGTCGAAGCTGCTGATTTCTATACCGCCTATGTGGGCAGTTGGTTTAACTGGTTTGGGGTGGCTGTCGGATTTTTTACAGTAGCGATATGTGGCTATTTGGCTTCCATATTTGCAATCGGGCAGATTGCGAATATGGAAGAGCAAATCCTGATGGTGCGCTTGGCCAAGTTGTTTGTATTCGTAGTGATGGCCTGTGGTCTAAGTGTTTTTGTAGCCGCCCACTACTCGCATATCCCGTTACTGGATTGGGTACTCGGAGATATTTGGGGGCAGTTGGCCATTGTATTGGCATCACTTTCGGTGATTTGGCTGTTTGTGGCGTTTAAAAAGAAATCGATTACCGTCATGCGGATACTTGCTGGATTTCAGGTGGTCATGATCCTATTTGCGGCGACATATCAACATTACCCCGATTTGATATTGTTGAAGAATGGGGCCCATTTATCGCTCATCGATCATTCTGGAGCCGAAGCTGCCATCAATTCGCTGGGCTGGGCACTGTTGATCGGTAGTGTTTTTATACTTCCAACACTTTTTTATTTGATTTACTCCTTCAGTAGAAACAGGACATCCCTTTCGGATGCTTCCTGATATATGGATTAATATTTACATAGAAGATGTCACAAATTCAACCGGTCAATGGGTATCTGTTTATACTATTAAAAAGTATATGTGCAATGGTGGTGATGGGGATGATTTCGGGCCAGGCTTTTAGTCAGGAGGGAACGACGGCATTAAAATCCTTTGTCGCTGCTAAATATCCAGATAAAAATGGTCCTGGGGTGGCCGTGCTAGTAGCAACGGGACAGACTGTGGACCACTATGCCAATAGTGGTCTGGCGGATCTCGAACGAAAGACTTCTATTTCATCGCAATCTCAATTTAGGATGGCCTCAGTTAGTAAGCAATTCACTGCTCGTGCTATCTTTCAATTGATGGAGGAAGGGAAGCTATCGTCCATCACAGTGATTGGCGATCTCTTTGATGGTCTGCCAAAGGCAATCCAACGCATTACGGTGGGACAATTGCTGCAGCATACTTCTGGAATATGGGACTATGAATCCCTAATGCCAAAAGATCAATCCGAACAGCTGCTGGACAGCGATATCTTGGCTATCATCAGAGGAAAGGAGGAGACTTATTTTAGGCCTGGACAGCAATTTCGATATAGCAATACGGGATATTGTTTATTAGCGCTGATTGTAGAGCGTATTACAGGACAATCTTATTCGACCTATGTCGAACAATTTATGTTTAAGCGAGCGGGACTGGTCAACGCATGTGTCTTTGCCCCCAAGCGAGTTATCCCGAATCGAGTATTTGGATATCATCCTCGTGAAGGCAAATATGTATTTGCCGATCAAAGCCTCACCAGTGCGACTAAAGGGGATGGCGGGGTTTACATATCTACGGAAGAATTTGCGAAATGGTTGGATTCGTGTGTGATAGCATCCTCAAAGAATAAATCTTACCTAGATACCATTTTGGCTAACAAAGTATGGGTGAGGGATGGAATATACTACAGTATGGGATGGTTTTTGAGTTGGGATAGTGTGGGAAGGATGTGCCTTTTTCATTCGGGAGAGACTACAGGCTTTCGCAATGTCGTGTACGTGGTGCCTGAAGCTAAAATCAAATTGCTGGTATTCAGCAATAGAGATGACGAGCAGATAGGTGCATTTTTTGAAAAACTTCTGGCCACTGAACAAATTACAGTAGGGAAATCATTGTCGTCATATAGCCATTTGTTCGAATGGTTGAGCCATGTATACTCGGGAGATTAAATAATCTCACATGGGGACGTCAGGGAGACTTAGGTTATGCCTGGAAGCACACATTTGGTAGAAGAGAGGAGGAGGTACAGTCTGAAATGTATGCAGGTCAGTACATTGAAAAGGAGTTGGCTTGTGAGATTGATGAGGAGAAATATGGATGCGAAATAGAGCGATGAAAAAAATAAACGAGGATTTGAATATATTAGCGACATGAAGACAAAAATAGAGCGAATACATGTATTATTGACTGTTCCAAGATCAATCGTGGATGCGGCGGAATATCCATATTTTCATGAGCGTGGGCTTTCAATGGAGGATTCCGTGAAAGAACAGGAAGTGAAGAATGGTATCGATGCCAGCTTTGATGGGTTTGAAATATTGAGTGCCACCGAACAACTTGAACATGTTGCGCCAATACCCGATGAAGATACCGTTACTGCAAAACTGTATTATTATGTGACAACAGCACAAAAATAGAGCTGGAGCGGCTGAATATATAGGCTGGAGATGAGTTGAAAAAGAATCTTTATGGGTTAATTGAATCCTTTTTGTTGCTGTTGTGAACATAAAATGGATACAATCAATACGGTGTGGGTTTAAATGGTCGGGATGGCCGGATTTGAACCGACGACCTCCAGCACCCCATGCTGGCGCGATACCGGGCTACGCTACATCCCGAAGAGGAAGTACAAATAAAGGAAAGCTTCTACAGAAAAGCAAATTTATATGAAAAATGTTGTAGTCCGCATATTTGTACAAGGTCGTGGTCGATTTTTTTGTGCAACTATCGCTTCTTAAAAAAATGCGATGGTAAGCGATTGGAAATGGGGGGCAACTTGATCGAGATTTGGAAAAAATGCAGGTCCTTATCTAGTGGAGAGGAGGACCTGCTTGTATACATAGTCGTCTGAGCGGCTGACTACAGCATTCCGCCGTCTACTGGTATTACTTGGCCAGTGATGTAAGCTGAAAGATCGGAAGCCAAGAAGAGACAAGCATTGGCAACGTCCTCTGCTTCTCCAGCACGCTTAAGAGGAATTCCAGCTTCCCAGCCTGCTACCACTTTAGGGTCTAAAACTTCTGTCATCTCGGTACGAATGAAACCCGGAGCGACCACATTGGCTCTTATATTTCTGGAGCCTAATTCTTTTGCAACAGATTTTGAGAAGCCAATGATGCCCGATTTGGAAGCTGCATAATTGGCTTGGCCAGCATTACCTTGTACGCCCACTACAGATGACATATTGACAAAGGATCCCTTGCGGTTTTTCATCATTATTTTGGAAGCCGCTTTGGTAACGTTGAATACAGATTTAAGGTTGACGTTGATAACATCGTCCCAATTCTCCTCAGTCATACGCATCAAAAGTCCGTCTTTGGTAATTCCCGCATTGTTGACCACAATATCAATAGTGCCGAAGTCATTAACAATATCATTGATCAGTTGTTCAGCTTCTGCAAATTTAGAAGCGTCGGAACGATAACCTTTTACAGTTGTGCCGAAAGCTTGTAGCTCTTGTTCAAGTGCTTGACCTTTCTCCACGGAAGATAGGTAGGTGAAAGCGACATTTGCACCATTTTGCGCAAATACTTCTGCTATTTTTCGTCCTATACCTTTGGATGCTCCCGTGACTAGAGCTGTTTTTCCTTCCAATAATTTCATCTATATTCTTTTAAAAGGGTTGACGAGACGGACCTTGATTTATTTCGGTCGGGCTCATATGTGATTTATTTGTTGCTAAATGTGATTGTCAGAATCGATTCTTCTCTATGCTTAAGTAAAGTTAAGACTAGGATGATATCGCTCCTCCATCCGTATCCTAAAGTTGTAAATTTACAGATTGACCACAAAAGTGTTAAAAATCCTTGTATATTACCAATTTTTGCCCTAAGAAAGTTTACAATATTATGGGAAGTGTCGTAGATATGCTCCTGAATATTTGTCGGTTGTCATTCTCAAAAAAGAAAAGGGCCGTTTTTGATAAAAATGTAGATTAATGAAAGAAATTTGACAAAAGCATTGGTAATAAATCAAATTGTATAGTAAATTTGCAACAATCACAAAGACATGGGTAAAAGCAAAAAGAATTACGAAGACGTTGACGTCGTATTAATAGGCGCAGGAATTATGAGCGCTACTTTGGGTACATTGATAAATGAATTAAACCCACATGTTAAGATTGAGATGTTCGAGCGGTTGGATTTGGTCGCGGCGGAGAGTTCGGATGCTTGGAATAATGCCGGTACAGGTCACTCTGCATTATGTGAACTTAACTATACACCTCAGAAGGCGGACGGGAGTGTCGATATTAAGAAAGCAATCAGCATTGCTGAATCATTTGAGATTTCGAAACAATTTTGGACTTATCTTGTCGAAAAGGAGATTGTAAGAGATCCGGCTAACTTTATCAAAAGCATCCCTCACATGAGCTGTGTCTTTGGAGAGGAAAATGTCAATTTTCTCAAAACACGCTTCACGACAATGACAGAAAATACACTATTCAAAGGGATGGAGTATTCTGAAGACAAAGAGGTGCTTCAAAATTGGGTTCCGTTGGTAATGGAGGGAAGGGATGAAAACGAGAAAATTGCCGCTACGAAGATGGATATCGGAACCGATGTCAATTTTGGGTCGTTGACACGTGATTTGATCGATCATTTGGTTAAAAAGGATAATTTTGCTTTGTGCTTAGAGCATGAGGTGAAAGACATAGAGCGTGAGGATGATGGTAGGTGGGAGATAGAAGTCAAAGACCTTAATACAGGTAAAAAGAGAGATTTAAAAGCCAAATTTGTATTTATTGGTGCTGGGGGGCACTCCCTACTCTTATTAGAAAAATCTGGAATCCCTGAGGCCAAAGGTTACGGTGGTTTCCCCGTAGGCGGGCAATGGTTGCGTTGTACAAATGAGGAAGTGATTGCGAGACATCATGCAAAGGTGTATGGTAAAGCTTCTGTAGGCGCTCCTCCAATGTCGGTGCCGCATTTGGATACTCGTTATATTGACGGAAAGCAGGCACTTTTATTCGGACCATATGCAGGCTTCTCGACCAAATTCTTGAAAAAGGGCTCATTTTTTGATTTACCAGCGTCTATTAAACTTAGCAATATCCGTCCAATGCTTGCAGCAGGATGGGATAACATGGACTTGACGAAATATCTAATTACAGAAGTGATGAAAAGTCCTAAAGACAAATTGGAGTCACTTAAAGAGTATATGCCGAATGCTAAACAGGAGGATTGGGAATTGGAGATTGCCGGGCAGCGGGTACAAGTGATAAAGAAAGACAAGAAGCACGGTGGCGTATTGGAATTCGGAACGGAAGTTGTGGCCAGCTCGGACGGTTCGTTAGCGGCTCTTTTGGGTGCTTCTCCGGGAGCGTCGACTTCTGTCAAAATTATGGTGGAGCTGTTGAAAAAATGCTTCCCCGAACGTGCAAAAACAGATGAATACCGGGCGAAGTTAAGAGAAATGATCCCAACATGGGGGAAAGCTCTTGCCGATGACCCTGCTTTATGTGATGCTACTCGTCGTCGTACACATACGGCTTTGAAATTGGATTACACCAAATAAAAATACTTATGGGGTGCTGAGGTGGTAGTTGCATAACTGTTGCCGCAAAACAGGCTGAGATTATACCCAATACCCAAGCTTTCCAAACCCGGATAGCTTGGGTATATACCTGATCCGGGTAATGCCGGCGTAGGGATTTTAATTTCGAAATATATTGTTTTAAATAGCCGAATCCATAGGTGTGTATTTTTAGATATACTCCTTAGATATGGAAATGATTGCCTTATGGAAAGATCTCTATCAACAGATTATCCAAACTTCTTTTTTACAATGGCTAGGGGTGGCCGCGGGAGTTACCCAAGTCATGCTGTCCAAGAATAATAAAGTATCCAATTACATATTTGGAATAGTCAGTATCGTGACGACCATGATTGTCCTGTATGAGGCTAAGCTCTATGCAGAGATTGCATTGAATATGTATTATCTGGTGATGAGCATATACGGTTGGTGGTATTGGACGGCAAATAGGACAGCCTCGCAAAAGCCAATCAGCAGCTGCACACAACAGGATTGGATGGTTGTACTCGCTATCGTGGCAATTGCATTTGCTACTTTCTATTACGTCTTGACGCATCTAACTGATTCTGACGTTCCAGTATGGGATGCTTGGGTATCGGCTACAGCTTGGGCGGGTATGTGGTTATTGGCGAAACGAAAGATTGAGAATTGGATTCTCTTAAATATATCGAATTTGTTTGCCATTCCATTGTATTATCATAAGGGGTTGTTGTTGTACGCGATATTGACATCCTATTTGTTCATAATTGCTTTCTTGGGATATTTCAATTGGAGAAAACTGATGAATATTGAAACAAAACTCGGTTATGCTAATGAATAAAATAGATGAAGGTATAGTAGAGAATAATGTGTTTATATCTATTGAAAAACAATGTCTTACGGATGAACAGTTGACTTTAGCTTACCGTGAAAAATGGTTTAAGCTTTGGGTGCCTAAAGAATTGGGCGGTGAAGAGTTGACATTGATTGAAGGTGTAAGATTTTTAGAGAACTTGGCCTATTTGGACGGCAGTCTAGGCTGGACAGTGACTTTGTGTGCGGGAGCAAATCTATTCGTGGGGTTTATTGATAGGGAGAAGGGAGACGAAGTCTTTAAAGACGAGTGCGTGTGCTTGGGGGGGAGCGGTATGCTTAATGGGCAGGCGACAATTGTGGAGGGTGGATATTTAGTAAGTGGACAGTGGAAGTATGCCACAGGGTCACTTCATCTTACCCATTTCACGGCTAATGTCCAAGTGTGTGATGCCAATGGACCGCTAGTGGATGGAGTGGGCAACCCTGTGTACATCACCATATTCGTGGACAGTAAGGAAGTTCATATAATAAAGGATTGGTGTACATTTGGTCTTGAAAGTACAGCTAGTCATAGCTTTATGATGGATAATGTATTCGTGCCCCAGAACCAAATATATAGCCTTCGTCCGGATTGTGCTACACGGAAGGAAATACTCTACCAGTATCCTTTTATGCCTTTTGCCGAGGTTACACTGCTAGCCAACTATATGGGTATGTTTAGTCGGTTCCTAGATTTGGTGACAAATGTATTCCATAAGAAGGCATCGTCGGCAAAATGGCAAGCTACCTATGGTGATTATCTAATGCAACTATCGAGTGGAGTAATGACCGATTTTCAAAAGATGCGAGAAGAGGTGTATACCGATATAGCCCTCTCTTGGGATAACCTTCTGAAAGGGGTGGACAATAAGGATGTATATACTCGGATTGCCGAGAATAGTCGACGGATGGTCTCTTTTATCAAAAAGAAAGTAATTGCTCTTTATCCATTTTGTGGAATAATGGCCGCACAGCGTGGCCATATTTTAAATATTGTCTTTCGGAACTTATTTACGGCGACACAGCATAGTTTGCTGCTCGCTGAGGACGGTGACGAGTAAAAGGGAGGAGCTAAGAGAGGATATCGTGTAGTGCGTCATCTAGCACCGGGAATTTGAATCGATAACCCAACTGCATAATTTTGGAGTTGGAGATGCGTGATCCGTTTAGGATCATATCTGCCTGCTGGCCTAGCGCAAGCTTGATGACGGGGGCCGGAACAGCGGGTAATATGACCTTTTTGTGAAGATGCTTTGCTAAGCGATGGGTGAATTGTCTATTGGTGACATGTTCTGAAGCAGCAGCGTTGACGGCACCTATAACGGAGGGCTGCCGTAAAGCGTATTCGAAGATGTGTATAAGGTCATCGATATGAATCCAAGGGAAATACTGCTGGCCACTACCTAATACGGGATTGGCGTAGTACTTGGATAGTTTAATCAATAAAGGGAGTGAGCCCCCATCATGGGCTAGGACGATAGAGGTTCGGATCTTGACTACGCGGTCCGCGACTTTGGTTGAATTAAATAAGTCCGCCTTAGCCTCCCAGTCCTTGGTCAGATTGGCAAGGAAATCATCTCCAGGAGGGTCTTGTTCGTGAAAGATGTGTTTGGAAGTCGTCATTCCGTAATATCCCATTGCTGATCCTGAAATAAAGGTTTTGATGCGTTGGCCTAGCGATTGCAAAGTATCCAGCAGTAGTTGGGAAGCATCTATTCGACTACTTCGTAATAGTTGCTTCTGTTTGTCGGTCCATCGCTTATCAAAGATACTTGCTCCAGATAAATGGATGATGTGATTTACATTGGCAAAGGCATTTCTATCCACTTCGCCAGATGCAATATCCCACTTGAATTCACCATCTCTCTTGACATGACGTGTCAGGTAACGCAATTCATATTGTGCTTTTAATATTTTTGATAGATTGTTTGCTATGAATCCATTAGCGCCAGTTATAAGAATTATTTCTTTCATTGTGATAGTTGTTTTTCGAATGCCTCTGCTAGCGGATAGTCGCTAGCAATCAAATTGCCTACTTGCTTCGTACATCTGATCATACCCTGTGGATGACAAGAACACCAAAGTCCGCTCTTCTTCATAGTCACGAGGGACGGAAAAAACAAAATCCAATTTGCCATCTCTATCTAGGTCTCCTACAAAGGTAATCCTCATGAATGTATCATTAAACTGAGATTGGTCAATCAAGACGGCTACAGGTGCACCATTGATACTTAAATGGAGCTTGTAGTCTGTAATCGAGGAAGGAGAGCTTGATTCTGCGGATAACTTGCCTTCGGCTTGCAATTGATAATTTATGTCTTCAAAGGTATAAGTAAGGGGGTGGTTGGGTAAGACCTTGTCCTTAAGGATTTTCAGAGAATTGACTTCGCCGGCATTTAAATTGGGGATTTGAAAGTAAAGCAATGAATTATGGTTGGAGATAATAGCCTCGGATTTCATGGCAGTACATTCATCAAAGCCTTGTTCAATGTTGTAGTCCGGAGCAGCCAATTGAAATTTTCCATCTACAGCTCTAAGGTCTAGCCAGCCCTGTTTAAATTCCATTTTGCCCACCTCTTCATCGAATACTCTATAGGTTCCCAGAAGAAAGGTTTGTCCTTCTATTGGTGACTTGGCATTGGTTGTCAGGATAGACTTGTCTACAGGAGTGGTATCTCGAGCGCTATCCATCACAGCTTGCTGTGGCAAGGAATCTGCGCTAGCAGTTGTCTTATTGCCATTGGGTTGACAGCTGTGTAGTAGCATAGAGATACCGATAAGGGCAACATATTTGTACATAAAAAGCTATTATTAATCTTCATAAAGATAACAAATAATAGCTTTTAGAGTTTGCTAAGCTATATTATTTATAGCATGTGCGAGTATTTCATATGATTTCAAGCGCTTATCGTCGTCGTATATATACGATGTGGTCATGATTTCATCGAGGTTGTATCGTTTGGCAAAGTCAGCTAAGTCTTCGGTTAGCTTGGCTTGGTCCCCAACAAAGGTGCAGGAGACCATGCTTTGTACGGCTTGCTCGATTTCTGTAATACCTGCATAGATTGTCTTTTCGGTAGGTGGGGAAAGGGGGCGCCTGGTGTTGGTGATGATTCCAGCAAACATATTGTATAAGCTGGAAGATAGATATTGGGCTTCTTCTGTCGTATCGGCTCCCACTACGTTGACACAGGCCAAGGAATAGGGCTGTTGCAATTGGGCCGAAGGCTTAAAGTTGTTTTGATAGATTTCGAGCGCATTCCGAAGCATAGCTGGTGCAAAGTGTGACGCAAAGGCATAGGGAAGGCCGAGTTCAGCGGCTAGATAAGCACTATCAGTGCTGGAGCCCAAAATCCAAAGGGGGACTTCTAACCCTTCGGCAGGGAAGGCTCTGACCTTGGAACTATAGTTGTCTTGGCTGAAATACTGTTGTAAGGATTTGACATCATCTGCAAAGTAAAATTGGGTATTGATGTTGTTTCGACGCAGGGCCATGGCAGTTGATTGATCTGTGCCCGGAGCACGACCAAGTCCTAAATCTATACGTCCAGGATACAAGGTTTCTAACGTGCCAAATTGTTCGGCAACTACAAGTGGAGCATGGTTGGGAAGCATGATGCCACCAGACCCTACGCGTAGGGTAGAAGTATGCTCGGCAACATGGCTAATTAGGACAACAGTTGCTGAGCAGGCAATATACTCCATATTATGATGCTCGGCGAGCCACAACCTCTCATAGCCTAATTTTTCAACGTGTTGTGCGGCTGTGAGTACCCGCTGTATAGCTTCTCTAGGATTTCCACCTTTCTTTACCGGTGCCAGCTCCAAAGCAGATAATTTGATTTTGTTCATCTATTATGTTATTATTTGTTTTATCCTATATCGATTCCTCTGGATACATCCGCCAGCTTTAGCCGTATGTATCATAGACAAATCCTTAACCTCTTTATTTTTCTTTGCCATGCGAATCAATCCCCTGATTACAGGATGACAAGAAGCGCATCGGGTGCTTGAGATTTAAATATACAGCTCTGAATAGAGAGATTTGTAATGGGAATGTAGGATTAGTATATGCGGGATGCAGATATTACAATATTATTATTGTTGAGGTCTTGTGTGAAGAAAAGAAAAAGATTTCCTCCGTCTTTTATCTTGAATTTTTTACGGATAGCCTCTGGTTTTTCTCCTGAATTTTTGACGACAATATTGGCTTGGGTGGGATAGTCTGATTTTTTAAAATCGGCGTATCGCTGGCATTCCAGTATTTGAAATACTCTTCCAGGGAATGATGGTGCTAATTCTGCAGAGGTATAAAGGTGAGTGTGTTGATGGAGCTTGCCTAATGTATATCGGACACCTAAGCTCTTAAAAGCGCCAGCTTTTGTGATGCAGACGTCCGGATCGTACAAATAGTTGAGCGGGATACTGTAGCTATTAGTTGTATTACGTTCTTCATCGTATGAGAAGGTGAAGTGTTGCTCAAGGTCTTGAAATAATCTGGTGCAGTGGATATGGACTGGGCCGCTATAATCGCGCTCCTGTACAAAGAGTAACTCTTTGCAGTCGTTGTCTACACTGATGACATACACAGCTTTGACGAAGGCTAATGAAGATAGTGCGTGGCTGATGTCGAGCAAAGGAGCAATTTTGCTGATAACAAGTCTGGATTTTTTAAAAAATAGAGATTGGAGGGACACAATGTTGGGCTCACAATCCGCCAATAGGAACACTTTTTTACTGTTGACCCTACGAGAAGGGTCAACGTAAATCACATCTACGGCCTCATTCTCTTGGTCTCGGAGGTACTGGACGCCATCTGTTGCCAAGCAGGTAATGTTGGAGGTGTGTAGGGCCTCAAAATTGTGTTTAACGATGACAGAGAGCTCCCTGTTGAGTTCGCAATGTGTCACTTGATGGGCTACACGGGAAAAAAAATAATCATCCACACCGAATCCACCTGTCAAATCAACGACCCGCGAACCATTCGGAATCAGCTTGCTCTTGAATGAAGCTGTTCTTTCGGAGGAACACTGTTCGAGGTTGATTTTGTCAGGAAAGTAAATGTTGTCGGTCGTATACCAAGTGGGAAGCTTATGGATGGCACGCTGCTTCCCATCAATTTGATTGGCTAACTCCGCACTGGTGATACCTTCTATTGGACTCTTTTTTAAGGCAATACCCGCTGGCGGGACATGAATATTGTCCTGAATAAATTGTTGAACTTCTCTCTTTAATATATTGTTGTTCAATTATTTATTTTTAACAAGCATTTGACAGGTATAGCTATCTTTGAGCTCTTTGATGATTTCTTTGTTGACCAAGACGCGGTCTATGGTCTCTTGATTATAGTATCGAATGGTAATCAATTCCAGTCCAGATTCTACAGTCACTTTATAGCGTTTTTCCAGCTCTTCCAATACCGCTGCAATGTTGTCGCCTGTCTGGTCGACGGCAACCGAAAATTGAATCGCACTGTTGTGCATCATATTGATTTTGATACGATGTTGGTGAAATAGGTTGAAGATATGGCTCAAGTTGTCTTCCACAATGAATGAAAAATCACGGGGCAATATATTGATAAAAACCTGATTGACCTTAAAAATGAAGGATGGTACAGGTAATGTCTGGTTGGTGCTTTTGATCTGGGTCCCTTTTTGGTCGGGGTTTAGAAAAGAACGGACATTCAAGGTGATTTTTTTGTTCTGCAGCGGTTTGATTGTTTTCGGATGGATGACCGTGGCACCATAGTAGGTCAACTCGATTGCGTCGGTATAGGATAGTTCAGGGATGAGTTGAGTTTTTTCAAACCACTTAGGGTCTGCGTTCAGTACGCCGGGTACGTCTTTCCAAATGGTAACGGACTCTGCATTGAGACAAGAGGCAAATATAGCTGCCGAATAATCTGAGCCTTCTCGACCTAAGGTTGTTGTAAAGTTTTCCGAAGTAGATCCAATGAATCCTTGGCTGATAAGCACGTAGTCGTCAAGCAAGATGGGTAATTCGGCACGGATTTTCTCCTCGGTCTTCTCCCAGTCTACTTTGCCTTCTCGGTAAGTATTGTCTGTAAATATAAAATCCCGGGCATCTATCCAGCGAGAGGGAACACCGACCGAAGCGGCATAAGCGGTGATGATTTTGGATGAAAGTAGCTCCCCCAGTGACACGATTTGGTCATATAGGTAATCATACCCATCTTGGGGGGATTCTTCTAGAATCCATTCGATTTCTACGAACGAATTGGCAATGTCGTCAAAGATTGGATTAAATCGGTCTTCAAAAAGTTGCTCCAAAATAGAGAAATGGCTTTTTTTGACTTCGTTGAGTAGCTCAAAGGGGTCGCCAGATTGTTTGAAAAATGTATTAGTGAGCTTTTCTAAAAAATCTGTAGTCTTGCCAATTGCCGATACAACGACGAGTAAGGGTTCGTCTTGATATTTCGCAATGATTGAGGCCACATTCTTAATACTTTCGGCATCTCTTACTGAAGCTCCCCCGAATTTGAATACTTGCATTTATGATAACTATGTTTTGGGTTGATTGCTAATTATACGCTGGACATACACTTTACCTGAATCGGTAAGTAAATGCTCAATGGCTTCATAAGGTATGCGTAGGGAGGTACTTCCTTCTGCATACGATTTGATTTCATAAGGATTGTAGTAGAAGAGTAGACTATTCCGTTCCAATCCAAAGTTTTCAGCGAGTGCATATTGTCCATTTTCAAAGAAATACTTTCCGTCCAGTCGTTCGTAATCACCTAAGCGTTCCATTTTTCGGAAGTATTTTTCTGCAATTTTAATAAATTCTTTTTGTTTTTCTCTACTGACGAGGTCGTTGAACACTATTTTTTTGTCGTTTACCAAATCAAAATTTGCAATCAATTTGACATGGTTTCCATGGGCACCGCCGCTGAAGTCATCAATCTCTGTTGCTATGCTCAGCAGGCTAGGGCGATTGACCAGGATATTGGTCCTGATTTCCCTGAACCAGGCCGTATGGTAGGTGGGATCCGATGAGTCTTCGACAAATTCATTAAAACCGGACAAAAAACTATCTGCCGCTTGCTGTATACTGTCTTCACCATCAATAAGAATCGATGACCGAAGTAATTGATTGATTTTCTTGTTCTCAAAGTCGGGATAGGAAGCATAGAAATAGGTGGTATCTATACCTTGCTCGCCATCTAGGAAATAAGGACTATTTTTAAAAAAATCGACAACTTTGTAGGGGAGGGTATCACGAGATGTCTGATGCGCCTCATGTTTACCACTATTGGGATTCGATTGGCAACTATTGGCTACAATCGTAATCCATATCCCTAATACTGCTGCATATTTGGATTTTTCTAACACCATAATCCTCTTCACTAATGATTCACGGTTACATTGATCCATTCTGTATCAAATGTAGCTCCATATTTTTTGTAGAATTCAATGGCAGGGATATTCCAATCCAAGACCTGCCACATCATACCAGAATAACCCTGTGATTGGCTGTATCGTATCGTTTCGTCTAACAATTGCTTTCCAATACCTGTTCCTCGCATTTTTTCGGTGACGATTAAGTCTTCTAGGTATAACCGCCGACCTTTCCAGGTTGAATAGCGGATGTAAAATAACGACATTCCGATGATGAAGCCGTCTACCTCTGCCACGAAAGCAGCCCATACAGGTGAAGGCCCAAAACCAGCTAGCTCAAACTCAGCCAAGCTTACAGTCACCTCATTCGGAGCTTTTTCGAAATGGGCAAGCTCGCGGATTAAATCCATCATTTGGATACAATCTGTCTTTTGGGCTTTTCGGATGAGGACTTCTTTCATTGGTTTTGGTCTGTTTTAAAATGTTTGATGATACGTTTCCCAAATACGGTACTTCCCAGACGAATCATGGTGCTTCCATTTTCAATAGCTATTTTGTAATCTGAAGACATACCCATGGAAAGGGTGTCGAAAGTATCTACTTTTCGAAAAAAACTTGCCTTAATGCCATCAAAAAGCATTTTCAATTCGTAGAACTCTTCTTTGACCTCTTTTTCATTCTCAGTATTTGTCGCAATACCCATTAAACCTCTGATGCGAATATTGTCTAAAGTCAGGAATTCTTCATCTCTAAGCAATTCCACTAGTTCAATATGATCTAAGCCGAATTTGGTAGATTCCTCCGCAATATACACTTGTAAAAGACAGTCGATTACACGGTTGTGTTTAATGGCATGTTTATTTATTTCTTTTAATAATTTGATAGAATCTACTGATTCTATCATGGAGATGAAAGGGGCAATGTACTTGACTTTATTCGTCTGAAGGTGACCAACCAAATGCCATTGGATATCTTTTGGAAGCTGTTCGTATTTGTCCGTTAGTTCCTGCACCATATTCTCGCCAAATACACGTTGCCCTGCATTGTAGGCCTCTAAAATATCTTCTACGGGTTTGGTTTTGGAGATGGCGACTAATGTAATACCTAGTGGTTCGATCTCTTGATTTATTTTCTCAATGTTGACTGCAATACTCATATATGTACAAATCTAGGATATAAAATTTCGAAAAGCACCATATTCAACGCCTTTTTGTAAATTTGTACAAAATTACGAAATGCAACGTTCAATACTCTGTATATTTTTAGTGTTTTTTCTATTGTCTTCATGCAGCGATGGAATCCCAAAAGGTGTTTTGTCGAAGGCAAAGATGACGGATGTTCTGGTGGAAGTACATCTAATTGATGGCTATCTGAATACCTTAAATGTAGATAGTGCGCGCAAGGTGTTGGGAGGCTATTACGAGCAAACTTTCGAAGCCTTCGATACGGATTCAGCTACTTTCAATAAGAGTATGGAATTCTATGCAGAAGATCCTTTATTGATGACAGATGTGTATAGTAAGGTCAATGATCGGTTAGTGAAGCTAGAAAAGGATTATAATAGGTTGGATTCCATTCGGAATGTGATTGTGCAAGATAGCCTAACTCGTGTCAACCGATTGATTATGCAGGCGCAAAAATCCAAAGATTTAATTTTGAATGTGAAGAAGGATAGTACCACAATGGATTACAAGTCGTTTGCCACCTATTTCTTGAGTGATGCAGGACTTGGCACGCTCGCCGAACGTATTCTTTATATCCCGACCCCCGCGCCAGCGTTGACACCAACCCCCGCACCCTCGACGCAACCAGCAGAAGCAGCACGTCGAGAAGAAGTAAAAGAGGATACAAGTAGCGTAAAAATAATACCGACCGACGGACGACGTTTCAAGCCTGTCATACGATAAATGCGCTTTTTAACGTTGTAAACCGTTGATTAAATGATTAATATTTGAAATGATTTACCCCCAAAATGCAAGTGATAAACTCGGCTTTGCTGAGATTAAGCTATATATAAAACAAAAGTGTCTAAGTGAACCGGGACGTGAAATGGTGGATAAAATCCAGCCACAGGTCAAACTGGAGCAAATAGATCGTTTCTTACGACAAACGAATGAATTTAAGGATATATTGGAGAATGATGCTCCTTTACCGGTGGATCATTTATATCCAATCAGGCCACTTGCAGAAAAGGCAAGGGTAGAGGGGGCTTTTTTGGCTGAGGAGGAATTCTATCGCGTGTTGTTGTCTTTACGTACAGTCTACGCTGTAATCCGATATTTTAATGAGCGAGAGGGTTTGTATCCTAATTTAGAAATCTTATTTGAACATCTGCCGATTGAAAATAAAATCGTAAAGGATATTGAGGTGGTGATAGATGAGCGTGGTAAAATGAAAAATAACGCATCGAGGCTCTTGTTGGATCTAAGCCAACAGATTTTAAAAGCTGAGCAAGAAGCGCATAAACGCATTGACATCATTTTTAAACAGGCGCAGAATAGTGGCTGGACTGCTGATGGTAATCTGACCATCCGGGACGGACGCCTTGTTATTCCTATTCTAGCGGAAAACAAAAGGAAACTCAAAGGGCTTATCCACGATGAGTCTGCGACAGGGCAAACAGCTTTTATTGAGCCAGAAGAAGTTTTTCACTTAAATAATAAGATTAGGGATTTAGAGTTTGAAAGAAGACGCGAAGTGATTCGTATCTTGGTGGAATTGACGACGATGTTAAGACCACATATTCCGTTGCTTTTGTCCTATCACAGCTTACTGAGTAAATTGGATTTTGTTCGAGCAAAGGCTTTATTTGCGATAGATGTCGAAGCGGAGATGCCAGAATTGTCAAAAGAGGCGGAGATTTCACTTCACAATGCTCGGCACCCTTTATTGTTTTTACATTCCAAAAAGGAACAACATACGGTAGTACCGCTCAATATTAACATTAATGCAGATGAGCGGGTGATTGTCGTTTCGGGACCTAATGCAGGCGGAAAGTCTGTTTGTATGAAAACAGTTGGTCTTCTGCAGCTGATGGTACAATCAGGCTTGTTGATTCCAGCTGAGGCCACTTCAAAAGTTGGAGTATTCAAACAAATTTTTGCCGATATTGGAGACGATCAATCTATTGAGAGCGATTTGAGTACCTATAGTGCACATCTTTCTAAAATGAAATATTTTACAGAGTTTGCAAATGCGCGTACATTGATTTTGATAGATGAGTTTGGAACAGGTACCGACCCTCTCTTTGGTGGACCTATGGCAGAAGCGGTACTGGAAACGCTAAATAAAAAACATGTGAGGGGAGTAGTGACGACACACTATTCTAATCTAAAAGTATTTGCGAGTCATACAGAAGGTCTTGAGAATGCATCTATGCTATTTGACAATGAGGCGATGAGGCCGATGTATATCTTGCAAGTGGGGAAGCCGGGGAGTTCATATGCTTTTGAAATTGCTCACAAGATTGGTCTTCGAAAGGATATACTAGAACTGGCCAAACAGAAAATAGGGACGCAGCAGAAAAAAGTAGATACGCTCTTGGTAGACCTGGAAAGGGATAAGAAGGAAGTTTTGGATACGAAAGTTGCCATTGGTAAGCGTGAGCGAGAGTTAATCTCGCTTAAGGCCGAATATGAAGAATTGCAGACCTATCTTGATGAGAATAAGAAGCAGATATTACGGAAGGCTAAGGATGAGGCACAACAGATTTTAAAAGATGCGAATAAGCTCGTTGAGAATACAATTGCCGACATTAAGTCTGTAAAGGCAGATAAGGAGAAAACAAAAGAGATCCGCGGTAAATTGACGCAGGCTGCAGATGCGCATCGTGTGAAGCCGATTAAACAAGCTGCTCCAATAGTAGCAACTGGAACTGAAGAGCTTGTCATTGAGGTGGGAGATTGGGTGCGGATTATAGATTCGGGTAATGAAGCAGAAGTAATAGAAGTCGCTAAGAACAATAACCTCATCTTGGCACTAGGTGACTTAAGAACTGTGGTGAAGCGAGCAAAAGTGGTTAAGCTGAGAAGTAAGGAAAAGTCTAAGGCCATTAAGAAGAGTAGTGGTCATACGCCATCTGGTGCCGATTTTAGTCCCGAAGTGGATGTGCGTGGTATGCGTACGGAGGATGCCCTTCAAAAGTTGGAGGCAATTTTGGATCGCGCAGTGATGATCGGGTATCCGAACTTGAAAATCGTGCATGGTAAAGGTGACGGAATTTTACGTAAATTCATCCGCGAATACTTACGTAAATACAGCCATGTATCTCGGTTTGAAGATGAACATGCGGATAGAGGGGGAGACGGTATTACATACGCTTACATTGATTAATAATAATTATTAAGAGATCACTATGTTTCCTGAATTCTTTAATGATGAACGTGTTCAGGCCGTATTCGTGTCCATTATTTGTGGCTGCGTAATTGGGTTTGAAAGAGAGTATCGTAATAAGTCGGCTGGCTTTAGGACAGTCGTATTGATTTGTTTTGGATCTACCGTATTTACAATGGTATCCATGTTAGGCGAAAATTCGGACGATCGTATAGCGGCTAATATTGTTACCGGTATTGGCTTTTTGGGGGCAGGGGTTATATTCAAAGGAAAGGTGTCCGTACTGGGGTTGACTACCGCTGCGGTAATTTGGTCTATGGCTGCCATCGGAATGGTAATAGGTACGGGAGAATTTGTGCTGGCCTTTTTTCTGACTGCTTGCATGTTTATCATTCTTGCGTTTTTTCATAAGATTGAACGGGTCTTGTCGAGTTTCTTTTTTACCAAGACTATCTACATCACCTTCCAAGATATTGGTCTCCACCATCTGAAGGATTTTGAAGAGTTGCTCTTGGAACGAAAAGTTACCGTAGCCAGAAAAGGACTCGAAAAACGAGGGAATCATTTGATGGTGGTGTATGATATTTCGGGTAGACGAAAGCACATACAGGCTGTAAATGAGAAAATTGTCAGTTTAGATTATGTATACGAATTTACATATAGTTAAGATTTATCGATATGAGCGTAAAGAATAGATGTTTGACAGTTCATTGTTTTATTTTGTTTCTATTATGCAGTAGTTCTATGACGGCAAAGGGGCAGGAGGCAGCGGGAAGCACTGTTGATATCCGTATTCTCGAGTCCATAGCCGAGCATCGGAGCCCAGGTCAGACAACGACTTTCAGGATCCTGTCGGATACGCATAACTATATGCAGATTGCTATTCCTGCGGGATTATTTGTGGCAGGTGCTATTAATGGAGATAAGCAGATGCGTCAGAATGCAGGATATATTTTCAGTAGCACGGCGGTCACCGCTCTTGTGAATATTGGTCTCAAACAGATTTTTAAAAGATCTCGTCCCTTTAAGAAATATCCGGAATTTGTGGCCCTAGCTGCTCCGAGTTCATATTCGTTCCCATCGGGACATACCTCAGCTGCATTTAGTACGGCTACTGCTTTGTCCCATGCCTATCCTAAATGGTATGTCATCGCACCGGCGATACTGTGGGCTGGAGGCGTGGGATATTCCCGAATGTATTTGGGTGTGCATTATCCTACAGATGTAGCGGCTGGCGCTGTATTGGGGACAGGAGCGGCTTTGGGCATGGGGTTTATGAAGAAATAACGTTTTTTAACGGCCTCCAAAGGCGTATCCAATGGAGTCCTTGGCTATCCCTTAGTTTGTTTATCTTAGCTGCAGCTTGGCAATACTGCCTTTGCTTCCCGTTAGGTAGATGGCGTTTCCTTTTTTTGCTTTTTGGATAACATTGAAGCTACTGGTATCGATATTGGTCCAATGCTGTCCGCCATCATTGGAGATATCTGTGCCAGACGTTCCAGTGGCCAATATTGTGTCAGCTGACACATAAATCACGCTTGATCTAAAGCCATGGACAGATGTTGCAGGTGGTTGCCATGAGCGTCCAGCATCGGTGGTCAACAGTACATTGTTAGTGTGTATTTGGTCCCGTAGGTAGTCGCCTCCGACTGCAATTCCCGCCTTTTCATTCCAAAAATCAATGGAAAAAACACCTGTAGATGGCTTGCCTTGGGCAATGGGGCATGCTGATCGAGTCCAATTCTGACCATAATCATCAGAGTAGTATACGTGGGATACGGTTCCACCAGTTGCTATCCATACTTGACCGTTGTTCATGGTTTCGACGGTAGTCCCACTCGCTGCAAAACTCGCTTCGCCCACGGCCATTTGATAGGTTAGATTTGCCGAGATGTTCTGCCAGGACATACCACCATCTTGGGTCGTCAGGACTTGTAGAGCATGATGAATGGGGTCGCCATATACAATACCGTTTTGATCGTCCCAAAATGATAGGCCATCTAGAAAAATGTCCGGATGATTATTGGTGTATACTGCAGACCAGTTCTTGCCTGCATCAAGGGTCTGCAGTATAATGGCAGGGGAGCCTACGCTCATGACAATTGCGCGTTGCTCGTCAAAAGCTTCAATATCACGAAAATCGTACTTCTCATAACCTGTAGGGTTGATCCATGCCCATGTTTTCCCTGCATCTTCAGAGCGACCTACAGTGCCGTTGCTGCCGCTGACCCATAAAACGCTATCAGATACTATTGAAAGGCCTCTAAAGCTACTGTTGATGCCGGTAACAAGTGGTGTAATGGTCTGCGCAAAAAGAAACTGAGGCGCAAGAACCCACATGAAAAGAAATTTTTTAATCGACATTGTATTTCGGTTAGTTTGTCTCTCCGGCAAAGTCACTCCATTTGTTTTGGAGCGCCATTTCTTCACTATCTGAGTTCCTGCATTAGGCTGTCAAACTCAGCTCGGAGCTGGACTAACTGCTCTTCAAGGGTGGCCACTCTGCTCTCTAGTTCGTGTACTCTGCTGCTGCTATTTCCTTCATTGGAGCTAGGTGTGTCATAATCTTCTTCGTTGACTTCGCCCAGAAGGTGCACATAACGTACTTCTTTTTGCCCAGGACGCTTGCCTAATTGCTTTGTATAGACAATTTCGCCCTCGCTGAGTCTGTTCAAATGGTCTTGTACATCTTCCAAGCCTTCAAACTCGTGCAGACGTCCGGAGTTGCTGTTGATTTCGCCAGGAGTCAATGGACCCCTGAGGATAAGTAGGCAGAGTATAGCCAAATCGGAAGGTATAAGTGGAAATTGGATTGCCAGATTGTGCTTGTATTTGGTGACCCTACTACCACCACCTACAACTGTGGATATCAATCCTCTCTTTTTTAGAGCATCTAATGCTTCTATGACAGTAGATTCGCTGTAATTAACGACTGGTTTTCGGGATGTTTTTTGATTACAGGCAGTCTGTAATCCGTTGAGGGTCATAGGGTAGTATTCTGGTGTGGTCTTGGATTTTTCCAATAAGGAGCCCAATACCCTTAATTCTTCGGCGGATAATTGTGGTAAAGATTTATATTCCATAGAAGTAAGTCAAATAATATAATTGTTCAATTGTAAACATAGATAAAATGCTTTAAATTCACGAATAGCAGTGAAAAAAAGCAGGGGTTAGTTTGCTTGGATGACAGAATTGGAAGGAAAATTTGTGAACAATGAACGGAATTATCATATTTCGTGCCATTACAATTTTGTATCTTCGTCATCTGATATAAATAGGACCATTTGTTAAAAATTGCTTTCCATACGGCATATGTTCACCCAGTTAAAGAGGGACATCGCTTTCCGATGAGTAAATACGAGCTGATTCCATTGCAATTGCTTCGTGAAGGTTTGGTTGGTTCTGCTAATTTTTTTGAACCTGAGCTTGTTAGTCGCGAGATAGCTTGCCTTGCGCATGATTCGCAATACGTAGATCATCTGTTGAATCTAACCTTGGATGCTGGAATGGTGCGTCGGATTGGATTTCCATTGTCTGTGGAGCTCGTGAACCGTGAACGATATATACTGGATGGGACAATACAAGCTGCAAAGTTTGCTCA
Organism: Sphingobacteriaceae bacterium DW12; assembly: GCA_000783305.1. Lineage (GTDB taxonomy): Bacteria > Bacteroidota > Bacteroidia > Sphingobacteriales > Sphingobacteriaceae > Sphingobacterium. The sequence goes on from JROE01000006.1 coordinate 340,238, forward strand.
ACAGTATGGTGTAGCATTTAATGTAGCTGGAGGTACACATCACGCTGGGTACGATTATGGAGAAGGTTTTTGCCTACTCAATGATCAAGCCGTTGCTGCGGCTTACCTTCTCGAGCTAGGACTTGCTAAGAAGGTGCTGATTATTGACCTTGATGTGCATCAAGGGAATGGTACGGCACATATCTTTCGTGACAATCCTGCTGTATTTACGTTTTCCATGCACGGTGATAAGAATTTTCCTTTTATCAAGGAGCACTCTGATTGGGATATTCCCTTAAAAGATGGCTTGACAGATTCGGAGTATCTTGCTGTCCTGAAAGATGCTTTAGGGCGACTGTTTGAAGATTTGGGACCTGATTTTGTATTTTACCAGGCCGGAGTTGATGTGTTGGAGACGGATAAGTTAGGGAAGTTAAAGTTGAGCGCGGACGCTTGTAAGGAGCGGGATGCATTGATACTTCGCGCTTGTCAGACTCGATACATACCTTTGCAAATCAGTATGGGCGGAGGGTACTCTACACATATTAAAGATATCGTAAATGCGCATGTGGAGACATTTAGAGGGGCTATCGATATCTATAATCTTTAATTCGTAAGAATAATATACTAATATATACTATGTTTTTTCACCAAGACGCTACTTTTGAAAACCTGTCCATACACCGTGTGGGCAACAAGTCCCAAGACGAGTTTTACATCCTGTCGGATGAACCTGTCAACTTGGGAGAAGATGAGGTGATGCCTCCGCTTTTGAAACAGTACTTTTTATCACCATTTTCTAAACTAAATGAAGTCTACCGATTTTATCATCCGAATGAGGATTTGGAGTTGAATGAAATTTATCATTTTACTAAGCAGTTTTTTGATGGTAAGCTTTCGTTTCACGAGTTATCGCAGCAAGTGAGTAAACACCTTTATGAGGTGTCGGGGCATCCGAAGATTAAGGCGGGCGAGGTGTATGTAGTCCATCTAAGGGACGTACAGATGGAAGGCGAAGACCACCAGGCGATCGGGATATTCAAGTCGGAGAATAAGGAAACGTATTTGAAAGTATATCCTGAGCAGGGGGCTTTTAAGTTGGAATACGAACAAGAGGCCATCAATATCAATAAGTTGGACAAAGGAGTGCTCATCATCGATACAGAGGGAGAAGAAGGGTATAAGGTATTGGTGATTGATCAAACGAATAAGACACAGGAGGCGGTGTATTGGAAAGATGAGTTTTTGCAGTTGCGAATCCGCAATGACAGTTTTAACCAGACTGGAAATTATTTGAAAGTCTACAAAAACTTTGTCAACGAAAAGCTTGATGAATCTTTTGAAATGGAAAAGGCAGATAAAATCGATTTGCTCAACCGCTCGATGAATTATTTCAAGGAAAAGGAAACGTTTGTACAAGAAGAATTTGAAGAAGAGGTGTTGAGCAACCCACAAGCCATTTCTTTGTTCCAAGACTATCGTGGTACATTGGAAAATGAGTTTGAGACACCTTTTCAGAGTAACTTTGACATTGCAAATAAAGCGGTGAAGAAAATGGAGGCGTCTTATAAGACTGTTTTGAAATTGGATAAGAATTTTCATATCTATATCCACGGCAAACGCGAATATTTGGAGAAGGGATTCGATGATGAAAAGGGAATGAACTATTATAAGGTCTATTTCGAAAACGAAAGCTAATGAGATTACGACTGCGGGCATCTTGGATCTTATTTGTTTCACTGTTATTTATAATAGCGGTGCTTTCTTTCCTTAAAGGGAGTCCAGAATGGGTTGAATCAGTGTTTTCGCAATCTTGGTACCCGCTTTTCAATGGTTTTCAGAAGTTGCTATTCGGATACATTCCGTTCAGTATAGGTGATTTACTATACGGAGGTGTCATCGTTGCATTGCTATGGTTAATTTTTGTGCTTGTCAAGTCCTTGGTGTATAAAAAACGGCGACGAGCGCTCCAAATCGGATTTCATCTTTTGAATGCTATATTGGCTCTGTATGCTTTTTTTTATATCAGTTGGGGACTGAACTATTATCGGCAGCCTCTTGCCTTGAATGCTCATATCGAGTTGACAAATCCTAGACTGGCTGACTATTTGGTGATTCTGGAAAGGATGGTGGATAGCGTAAATACATTAAGAACACAGACAGATCCTGTGAGATGGAAGGATAAGGGAAGTCGGATAGCTCAAGACATGATGCAATGGGTGCAACAAGATACTACATTTGAAAACTTTCTATCTCGATCCAACGTGGTTGCCAAATCACCTTTGAACAGTACATTTGTGTCGTATGTTGGCGTATCGGGCTATTTCAATCCCTTTTCTCATGAGACACAGATCAATGACATTATGCCCGCTGTTTCCAAGCCATTTACCTATATACACGAGTTGGCACACCAACAGGGAGTGGGTTTCGAAGATGAAGCCAATTTTATCGCCTTTGTACGGTTGAAAAGACATCCTGAGGTGTTTTATCGATATTCGGCTTATTTGCAAACAGTCAGTTATTTGATAATGGAGCTTTACCGAATAGATCAGAATCTATATCATATATACAGGAATCGACTTTCAGCAGCTGTCTTAAGTGATTTGAAAGAAGAACGTTTGTTTTGGGCGGAATATCTAGGCTGGATGAATCGGTTAACATCTCTGTTTTACAATGAATATCTCCAGCACAACAACCAGGCGGAAGGAATGGACCGATATAATCGGATGGTTCGACTTGTACTTGCCTATGAATTGAAGATAGGCAAGTGCAAATCACGATAGAACTGTTGTTGATATATAAAGTATTCTTTATAGGGTATTAGATCTCCACTATTTGTTATGCAGGTTCCGATGTTTTCAATACATTTCTGTATGGGTAGGAATGGAAGATATGTCTTCTTGCAAAACGTCCTGGTGAGTCAGCATTGATAAATTTGATATAGTCGTTTTTAGCGACCCCAAAGTATTCGTATTTGCTTCCGTCTTGAAAAGTAATTTCCAATACTTGTGATTTCCAGTCAAAGTCTTGGATGGCAGAATTAGCGATAGTCTCTTTATAGATAGGCAATTGTTGCTCCAACATCTCCGAGCAGATGCTTACTAAGAAATGGTAGGCTTCAATCATTTCTGTACTTTTGGCCTCCGCAGCTAATCTTCCTTCTTCGTCATTTACAAATTTATCTGGATGACACTCTTTCATGATTGTACGGTAGGTCGATTTCAATGTTTTGAGATCGACAGATTTATCTACATTCAAAAGTTTTCGGTAGTCTGCAATTTTTTTCATGGCCGCAAAGGTAGGTATTATAAAATATAATCCACTATCTCTGATTTTATTAGATGATGTTTTTTCAGAAGAGTAGATTGATGTTGACCATTCAGCAGGAGGCGGTATTGCCCTATTGAAATAGGCATTTTTACGAAAATAGTATTAGGGCCGGACAAGGATATTGTTGCAGTTTCAAGCAGACGGAACGGAGTAATCTCTAACGTGATTTTTTCGATACAATCCTTATATACAGGTCTTCAACTTTCTGACGGGCCCAAGGAGTCTTCCTTAAAAAAGTAAGAGAAGACTTTACACTGGGATTATTATAGAAGCATTTAATAGGAATCTTCTGCGCGAGTTTGTCCCAGCCTTGGTAGTATTCTACCAAGTATTCAATAATGGTATCTAATCTTTTTCCGTGAAGAGGATTGTTTGCTTGTTCGCCCATGGTGTAAATGTAGCAAAAAATCAAATGTGGGTATGCATATGGAGTAAGGTAGATTTCAGATTTGTGTACACTAGTCAGGTGGAGGATATCTGTATGCTACTTAACTTTCCTGCCACGAGCTAAATTAACTTGATTGCTCGTTGTGGGGTATATCAATCTTATGAATAATATGGATTTACTTCGGTATGGCCAGCAGCGGGAGGAATGGAAAAAAAATAGTGATTTTGTTTGTATCTTTGCTGTATGAAGAAAATGTACAATGATGTAGTCGAATTGCTGCCAGAAATGATTCGCTGCTTCAATAACCATTTGATGTTTGATTTGTTGGAGGAGGGGGACATCGTCTCTTTTATGCCTTTTGAAGATAAAGAGGTGGCAACCGATTTTGTAGCGCAGACGAATAAGCTATTGGCGGATTATTTTGAGGTGGATGATGAGCTCTGTTACGCAGAAGATAGCTATCAAGATAAGGAAGATAATCCTATTTTCTTTTGGCAGGATTATTTAAATTGTTTTTTCACATTGAGACTCCTGGATGAGGAAGATCCAGACGAACATTTGAAGGGTACGAGCTATGGTATATATGAGGTGGTCGGAATTGCGTATATAGACGAGGTCAATAAGCGTCTTAAGCAAAGGCGTTTGAATGGAATTCGATTGGAATATAAAGTGAAGCCTACACCAATGGACAGAAACAAGCATTGGAATAGGACTTATGATAAGGATTTTTAAGTATTGCTTGTAAGCGTTACGGTATTTTGATTTTATGAAAAGTTGTCCATAATCAATATGGACAACTTTTTTTATTTGGGAATACTGTTAGTTCTTTGTCAAGTTTTATCCAATCTGCCTGTTGGGCATGGAGATATGGGAGTAAAAGGACAACAAGAAGGCAAGTGTAGGTTGTTTTTAAGATACTCATGGACACTGAAAATGCTTGGTAGATTTATAGAAAGATAGCGAAATAGTTCCATTAGAATGTTACCATAACGATTGATTATTTGTGGGTTATTCGGTGTCGGAAAGGGGGGGCAAGAACTGTTCCCATTGATGTCCTTCGGCTATGATCTTAATTTCCCAATTTCTCTTTTTCAGAAAGTTATACATGTAGGTGGTCAGAAAAAGATTTTCAGCAAGCAATCCTAATATTCCAAGGGGCGCTTTAAATGTGAATATGTCAATCATGTTGGTGCCAGTCTGTTCTTCTTCAAACAGATGGATGTGTTCCATGGAGGCAAAGGCGCCTTTTAACATCTTGTCTGCAAACATGTGAGGTTTGTCAAATGCGGTAATGCGTACGCTTAGCTGTTGATAAATACCAAAGTGTTTAGCTCTCCAAGTAACGGTTTCACCCAGTTGGATCAGTCCGGAGGTACGTCCAGCAATAGCTCTTTCATGGGTTTGTTGGGTAGAGGATTGATGTAGGTCAATGCTTCGTGCAAGATCAAATACACGATCTCGAGGGGCATCGATGAATGTTTCGAGTCGGATGGTGGGCATTTCTTGTGAATAATGTTAAGGATTGGGACTGTCGAATTCTTCGATATCATGATATCCGAAAATTTCGATGTTGGGATGTTCCAGTACGATTTTTTTTGATTTTTTCCATTGTAAGGAGGCGGAGTGCGTCGTCTTCAGCTCTTGCTTTGGCCGTTTTTGTACATCCAAAGGTCCAATCCTCGTATCGATTAGCATCAGCTTGTCACCTTCCTGAAGCAACAAGCAGTGTCTACATACATTGTCATTGATGGGGGAAATAATCCGAGTGCAATTTAAATGATATATATTACTCATAGCTCCTGATATCTTATGTCGGCAAGTTGTTGTTTTTTTTTGTCATAAGCTAAAAAAAATAATCAACAATCGTTATAGAAAAGTCATTTCTGTCGCAATTAGAAGCACGGTCGCGAAGTGAGGGTGCTGATAATAAGCAGCTATGTTGCTTGTATTTTTTCTTGGAGGTATGGATACTACCTTATTACAGCAAACAACTGATAATCGAATTACTGTATAGGTCGGTTATTTTTAATTGTTTATGAAGTTTTGGAGTATGTCGTCTGCTCGGATTTGAACATGAATGCATTCGAATTCTAACGTCCATCCAGTTGCTATGGGTGACTGTGAGTATAGAGAGATGTGTTCAATATTTGTTGAAATCATTTAAGTTTGGTTATTTTTGGAGGAATGTTGCGAGCAGTCCCTATTCATGTGGAATAAGTGCTGGAAATGGAAGTATTTTTAGACAATGACTGTATTGGAAATAAGCTGAATGATATGTATGTCCATAAATTAATTAACCTGGCAGGGCTAACCTTGATGTGCTTGGCGTGTCACCAACCTGAAGTCAAACAGCCTGTCGTGGAAACAGAATTAAATGAATCGGAAGATCAGCAGTATACGAAAACTGATGAGATGAGATCAGCTGCAAAACAATGGATTTTGGAACACTATGACTTTGCGGACCATTCTTATGATAATCCTTTATATTCTGATCGGTATAAGGCTTATTTGAGAGCGGGGAATGACGCAGTGATGGGAGAGGGGGCCACTGAAGAGTCTTATCATGTATTTGTGAAGAAGTATAGCGCTCATTATACTATTAATAATGGGCAGTACGATCGGGGTGGCTTTGATCCTCCAATTGTTAAAATCATATCTTGTGATTGGAAAAACGAAGTACGGGATACTAATTATTTTGAGGTAAAGGTACAGTCTATGGGGGTAGATTCTCTACATCTTAAAGCGGAGAATGAATTTTACAATGTTTCGTTGCGCTTGGTTTCTGATGGGAAAACGTTTAAGATTGACGAGATTCTTTATCGCGAGTAATTGCTACCCATTGGTGGGATTTCTCTTGTTTTTCAGCCAATTGAATATGGTGCTGTATAGGGCCGCAGTTAGGACGACGCATAATAATATCCGTACATCAATAAGGGCATCCTTGGCATCTGATAAAAACGTTTTGAAGTCACTATCCTGACCGTCATTAAGCGTATTTATAGTGAGCAATATCAAGGAATAACAAGCTATACATGTCAATATGAAATAAGCAAATATAGTATTGAATATAGGGTGTCTATTGGAGAGGTATGCTAGGACGTAGCTCCAAAATAGAAAGGCCAATATCCCGGCAGGGCTAACGCCGATGAGGAAGAGTCCGAAATAGCCTGAATTGTCAGGTAAGGCTAAAAAGGAAGTGATTAAAGCGAGTAACGTGGTACACGCTGACATGGTGAGTACTTGAATAAATCTCATCGGTAAATGTTTGTTAGATATGCCCTCTTACATCATTCATCTTTAGCGTCATGGATTGTGCATCTGTACGGATCCATTGATTGTACTCTTCTATAGCTTGAAGGCGATCGGTATCCGCAATATAACCTTCCTCTACCATTTGCTTGGAAGCCGCTACTTTGGACCATATGCCCAAGTTGAAATCGAATGCTGGATTGTCTTTTGTGTAATGCAGGTCGGCATTTAATGTTTCAATCTGTAGGAAGCCAGCTTCTTGAAGCATGTGTGCCAATTCGTCCGCAATCTTATTATTCATACCGGCATCACTGCGCCATTTTAAGAAGGTTTCGTAAAAGACCTGCATGCTGACTGGAGGGGAAGGACTCCACTTGATAGCACTATGGTTGTAATCTAGGATGGATATCATTCCGCCCGGTTTGAGCATAGATTTTATTTTGAGAAGTGCTGCGGGCACCTTGCTCATCCACTGAAGGGTTCGGGCGGATACAATTAAGTCGAATTTAGTGATTGGGCGGTATTGGAAAAGGTCGATATGCTCCAATTGCAGATTTGGAATGTCAGCATATGATGCGCGACCGCTTTGGATAAACATTGGAGTGTTGTCTATCCCTATCACACTTCCACTACGACCAACAAGCTTAGCCATTTCCTTAGTTAGAGCCCCGGTACCACAGCCAATATCTAGTATATCCATACCTTTTTGTATAAGGGAGGGAAGTGTTCTATAGTCTTGTTCCAAAGTTCTATGATCAAAGATCTTGTCTGATTGCTGGTGCTCTCTATTGATGGCTTTGTTCTCGGGATGTGCTGTTGGTTCCATATCTAATTCAGCGATTGTTGGTGCTCTAAAATAGTACATTTTTTGTATTTAGCGCAATAACTTTTTTTTGGGAAATAGAGCAATCAGATAGAGCATGCCCGTGTAAATCTCTTTTTGGTAGGATGCGCAATATTAGGGACTTGTTTTGTAGGCTGGATGTGACAGGTTGTTCTCCGTTCAATTTGCTACCTTTGTCCGTGAAAAGTGTTTAAGGTATGTTGGAGAAAAAAGGTAATAATTCACTGTTTTTGGTGTATTTGGTGGGGTTGAGCATCATCGGTTTTTTAGCGACGGATATGTACCTACCAGCATTTGACAGCATGCGGCTGGATTTGTCAACGGACAAAAGCAGTATAAGTGCGAGTCTAAGTTTGTTTTTGGCGGGATATGCACTTGCGCAGTTGATGTGGGGGCCTATTTCGGATCGTCTGGGTAAACTAAAGACTGTCTTGATCGGATTAGTCATCTTCACATTAGCTTCACTGAGTATATACTTTACACATAGCGTAGCTCTTTTATTGGTTCTCCGTCTTATCCAAGCGGTGGGTGTTTGTGCGGCTGCTGTGAGTTGGCAAGGTATGGTCGTAGAACGCTATCCACCTCATCAAACCAATAAAATATTTGCTACGATAATGCCTTTAGTAGCTCTGTCTCCGGCATTGGCGCCTTTGATAGGTGTGTATTTATTAGACCATCTAGGATGGCGGTCTATCTTTGTTGCCTTGGCTATTTTGGCTGTATTGCTTTTGATTTACACCTTAAAGTTGGTCGGGAATAAGACAACATCGCCAGCATTAATTGAAAAAAGGGATAACACTCGGGCCCCTTCGACATACCTATCCTTATTTGGCTCACGCCTCTATATTGGGAATGTGTTAATCTATGCATTTTGTTCGGGTTCGTTTTTTGCATGGCTTACAGGGTCTCCTTTTTTTCTTAAAGAATTAGGATACGACGAAAGCCAAATCGGTCTTAGCTTTATTCCGCAAACTATTGCATTTATGGTAGGTGGATATGGCTATAGGTCATTGTCCAATCGAGTAGACGGTGGCAAGTTGATTCCGGTCTTGCTCACCTTGTATTCGATATCGCTTTTGTCCATTTATATCGCCAGCGTCACCATGGTGCCGACTTTGACCGTATTGTTGATTCCATTTTGCATGATGGCTTTGGCTAACGGGGCTTGTTACCCCATCGTGGTAGCACGGGCGTTGAGTATATTTCCGCAAAGTCTGGGTAAAGCGGCCGCCTTACAAAATGCGATACAGTTGGGGGTTTGTTTTTTGTCGAGCGCGATAGTTTCCCTTTTTTCGTCTAATGCACTTTTGGCAACTTCTGTAGTGATGGCCACTACTATACCATTTGTATTTGTGGCCTACAGAATGACGCGTTCATAGCATAAGGTGAAGATTTAAAGCAAAATACAAGTGTTTCGGAAATAAGGGCTGGCTATACCATGGCGATGATCGCTGCTAATGCCATAGCCGAAATCGTACACCAGAGTATGACTCCCTGTAGCATTGGCCTGATTCCGATATGCTTGAGTTTGTTGATGGATAGGCCGCAGCCAATCAAGAATAGGCTTAAAGTCATTCCAACTTTTGAGACGTTTACTAGGTAAGGAGTAATCTGATGAATAACGGTAAAATAGGTATTGGCCATCATTGCTAGTATAAACAAAGCTATAAAATATGGGAATTTGATTTTCGATTTGTCAGATTTGAATAGGTATAATGAGACAATAGTCAATGGAATGATCCACAATGCCCTTGCCAATTTTACGGTAGTGGCGACTTCAAGAGCTTGGTTCCCGTATTTATTGGCGGCTCCTATGACCGAGCTGGTGTCATGTATGGCGATAGCGCACCAAAGTCCAAATTGTGTTTGCGAAAGATCGAATGCGTGCCCTATGCTTGGAAATACAAAAAGTGCTACTGCGTTGAGAATGAATATGACACCTAAGGATATGGAAGCTTGATGCTCCTTTGCTTTGATTACGGGCGAGATTGCTGCGATGGCGCTACCACCACATATCGCTGTGCCCGTCGTAATGAGATAAGATGTTTTTTTTTCTACTTTCAAAAAATAACCTAGTATAATTCCCAAAGATAGGGTCGCCAAAATAGAAGCGAGTGCAAAAATAAATCCACTTTTACCCGCAATCCATGCACTTTCTACATTCATCCCGAAACCTAAGCCTACAACGGACGCTTGCAAGAGAAGGTGTACAATCTTATTGTTTAGATGAAGGTAGGGGTGACCAACAAATTGTGCAACACAGAACCCCAGCAGTAAAGCCACGGCTGGGGATACCAAAGTGGATAAGCAGGAGAGGGCGAGTATAATAAATATGATTTCTCGGAAGGTGATATTTTTACCCAGTAATTTGTTCCAAAATGTTGATAGGGTATTTTTTGTTCTTAACTCTTGTTCCATCTCTTTTGCTATTGTTGGAACAAAATTGAGGATAAATAGACCACCATTTATATCACTATTCCTAATATAGGATTACCTGAAGTTATAGTTGATGGCGTATTTCATGAACAATTCTGCTAATCCACTAATACCTCCATGAGGATGTATGATTTGAAAAATTCTTCTAATGTCCAATTCTTTTACGTCGATAATTGAGAAATCATTGTAGCGAAGCTCTTTTAATATGGCGTGGATGGATAGGAAAGCCATACACTTGGAATTGGGCAGATATGCTTTGATACTTTCGGGGCTGTTCATTTGCATTTCAACGGATAAGTCTGATAGTCTCATTCCTGCTTTTTTAAGTTCATACGCGATGTACTCCAATGTCCCAGAGCCTGGTTCCCGCAAGAGTAAGGGGATTTCTGTCAATTCTTCTAGGGTTAGTGATGTTTTTTGTGCCTTTGGGTGGCTTGTGGAGGCGACCAAGACAATTTCGTCATCGATAAAATGAGTATATTTAAAGGCTGTATTCTTTGATTTTCCTTCGATGATTCCCAAGTCAATGGTCCCGTTGTCAAGGTCGGATGCGATACGCTCGGTATTTCCAGTAGTCAGTGAGATTTTTATATCCTTATATTTATTATGGAATGCCGCTAAGATAGGTGGGAGGATGTATTGAGCCACCGTTGTGCTGGCCCCCACTCTCAATATGCCGTCGTGATGTTGGGTGAAGCTGTTCATATCAAATTCCATATCCCGATAGATATCAAATATACGCTCGGTATATGTTAATAATATCTTGCCTGCTTCTGAAAGTGTGATTTTACTACCTCTTCGCTCAAATAATTGAATCTTATAATGACCTTCTATTTCGTGTATATGTTTGGTGACAGCGGGTTGGCTTATAAACAACTCTTCTGCAGCCTTTGTGAAATTAAGTCGTTTAGCAACGGTATTGAACACTTTTAATCGGAAATCAAACATTCTTATTTCGTTTTCTTAATGTAAGCTGATGGGTATAGTACCTATTTTGAGCAGTAGAAATTCGCTAGTCTTCAGAGGCAATACTCTTCTGGTTTTCCTGAAACTGGGAAGGGCTGAGTCCAAACTGCTTCTGGAAGTTCTTCGAGAAATGGGTAGCTGAGCTATATCCGAGTAGATCAGATATCTCATAGATTTTGTACTTACGTTGTGTCAATAATTCTGCCGCTTTTCGTAACCGCGTTAGATTGATTAGTTCATTGGGCGAGAGACTGGAAACAACGTTTATTTTGCGGTACAATGTAGGTCTGCTGATGCAAAGTATATCTGCCATACGATCAACATTGAATTTAGGGTCATCGAGGTGTTCTAAAATGATTTCATCTACTTTTTTTAAAAATTCTTGATCGCTTTGATTCTGTCCAATACTTTGTATCTGTGACAAGGGATTGTTGATGAAAAAAGTCTTGACCTTGAGTCTGTTCTTTAGTAGGCTAGCAATCTGCGCTTTTAGAAATGCAGGAGAGAATGGTTTTTCGATGTAAGCGTCTGCCCCAAATTCGAGACCTTGTATCTTTGATTCAATACTATTTTTGGCCGTTAATAAGATGACGGGAATATGGGCGTATGAAATATTCTCTTTGATATGATGGCACAGTTCGTAACCGTTCATCTCAGGCATCATGACATCGCTGATAATCAAATCATAATTTTCAGACTCTAGTAATTGCATTGCCTCTATACCATTGTTGGTAGTCTGTATCTGATACTCCTCTTGTAGATCATCTGCGATAAATTCAAGTAGCTCTTGATGGTCATCTACTAATAGTAAACTAGCTTTTGCTTTCATAGTTTTGGTTTTGAACTTTGGTTAATTGGTAATGTTAATACAAATATATTATAAAGAGGCGAAGAGGCTTGGTAAATCAACGTGCCTTGAAGTTTTAATACCAAGGATTTGGTTAATGCTAGGCCTAAACCGCTTCCGGGAATATTTTTATTATATCTCAATCTGTTAAAGGGTTCAAAAATACGTTGCTGCTCCTCTTCAGGGATTAACTGTCCATCATTTATTATTGACATCACAAATATATCTTCGGTTTTATTTCTTTTTAGATGTACTTCAATATGTTGTTCGGAGTATTTTAATGCATTGTTTAATAGGTTGTAACATATTTTTTCAAACGCGTCGAGATCGGTTAGGGCAACGATGTCTTCTTGGATATTACAGGTCAAATTTTTTTCCTTTGCCGCGAGTGTCACCGTAAAATTGTTGACGATCTCTTTAAGGGCATGACTGACGTTCTGGGATTCGAAATGCAACTTAAACCCCTCAGCTTCAACTTTTCTAAAATCTAGCAACTGATTACTCAAGGTAATCAATTTGTCGGTATTGTTTTGCATGGTGTTGAGCAGTTTGTCAATAGATTGGTTCCGCTCTACTTTCTCCATAAGCTTTTCCAATGGTGCTTTGATTAAAGACAGCGGCGTACGGATTTCATGGGCGACATCCGTAAAAAAATCTATTTTAGAGCGGTATAGCTCTTGCTCACGTAGATTTTGGATAGTAAGTAAGTGTTGTCGATTTCGTTGTTTGGCTTTTTCATTAAAATGATGTACAATGAAGACAATCAACCCCAATAAAACCATGCCGTAAAATAAAAATGCACTTGAACTGGCCCATATTGGTGGGAGAATTTTAATCTTTAAGTTTCTGAATTGAGGAATGGTCACGCCGTTAGGGTCTTCGGCCTTTACTATAAAGGTGTATTCTCCGGGCGCTAGTTTGGTGAAATAGGCACGTTGGCTTCCACGTATGGTATTCCATTTCTCTTCTAGCCCCTCCATTTTGTAACTGTAAGTAATGGATTGGGGAGCTTGATAATGAAGCGCAGCAAAATCTAGACTGAACGAGGATTCGTCATGTTCCAATCTGATTTCATCGGTAAATAGAATCGACTTTGTCAGAACTTTAGATTTGCTTCTTTGATTTACCTCTTCATTATTGACATACAGATTTGTAATAAAAATGGGAATGGTACTATTGTACGTAACGCTGTTAAGTCTTTCGGGATTGAATCGAATCAAGCCATTGATTGTGCCAAAGTAAAGATTTCCCGTGTCGTCGTCAAAGGAAGAATTGTAGTTGAATTGTAAGGATGGGAGCCCAGACTCCATATTGAAGGTACGCAATTTGTGTGAGAATAAATGGTACCTAACTAGTCCTTTAGAAGTACTGACCCATAAGTTATTTTGCCTATCCTCTAAGATAGCAAGGACAACATTACTGGGTAGTCCTTTCTTTGTATCAATATTTTCAAATCCGGATTTTTCGGAATGCTTCATCGATATTCCTCCTTCGGTGGCTATCCAAAGCTGTTTTTGAGAGTCTTCGAAAAGACTGTTAATCCTGTTATTGGGCAAGGAGTGCTCATCTCGAGAATTATGTGTGAAATGTTTAAAATACTTGGTGTTTGAGTTGTAGCAAAATAGACCGTCTCTTCCCGTACCCACCCATATATTGCCCTTATGGTCTTCTATTAGTGTCGTGTAAAAAATGTGAGTAGGCACATCTTTGACGATATGAAATTCGAGGGTTTTGACGTCAAATCTATAAAGTCCATTTGTTGAAGTAGCGAGCAGTTCTCCAGAACGGGTTTGGTATATATGGAGGATAAAATTGCTTTCCAAATCAGACGTTATGTAGCTGTTTCTATCCAAATGTTTGACGACTTGTTGTTTCTTTATATCGAAAATATCTAAACCATTTACAAACGGACCTACTAATATTTTGTCTCCTATTGGGAGTAGACCGTGGATATTGTTGTCGGCGAGCCCACTGTTTTGGGTATTAAAGTTGCTGATTTTATTGCTACGTGTATCCCATTTGGCAAGTCCTCCATTTTCAGTTCCTATCCAGATGTTGCCATCTTGGTCTTTTTTAATGGCACGTACCGCCGATCCTTGTAAACCGAATGCGTTATCTCGAGGTATAACCTTTTCTATAATGCTGTTGTGACTATGATAATAATTTAAGCCACCAAAATAGGTGCCTAGCCATACGCCACCATCTCTATCTAGCAACACGTTGTAAACAGCATTGTCCGAAATCCCCCAAGGATCGTCTTTTTCTTTTTTTATGTTAATAAAGGTTTGTTTTTTTATGTGATATATAAATAGACCTGATTCAGTTGCAAACCAATACTCCTGGTCGTTGGGTTGCTGGATGTCTCGAACATATAGGAATTGTTTGACTTGGGATTGTCCGAGTAAAGGAGTCAAGGTGTTGCTTTGGAAGCTAAAGGTGAATACACCAGCTTTAGAGGTGCCTATAAGAAGATCGCCATTTTTGTTTTCGAATATTTTTTGGATACTAAACCAATCATGGTTCCCATATTGAACGGGTAGATCTAGAAATAAGGATACCGTATTGGAATCAGTGACACGATATACTCTGCCTTCGGGGGTGCCAAAATAAATGTGCCCAGTTCGGGTCGTAGCTACAGCGGTGATGTATAGGTCCGGTTTCGTTATTTGGCGGGTTTCTTTGTTTATTAGATGATGGTAATAGAGCATGCCTTTTGAAATAAACCATATCCGATTTTTATTGTCAGTTGTGATGATGGGCACTTCCGTATTTCGAAAGGCCTCATCTAAGATGTTGAATTCTTCAAGTGCGGGATTGTAGGAGTAGATTCCTTGATCAGTGCCTATCCACATGCATTTTTGGTCATCCTCTACTAATGAGATGATTACATTGCTTCCCAAGCTTCCTTTTTGCTTGGGAGCGGATGTGAATTGTTTAAAAGTATTGCCGTCAAATCGATTCAATCCATCTTTGGTACCGAACCATAAAAATCCATAACTATCCTGCATACTACAGATGACAGCATTGTTGGATAACCCCTCGTCAATTTGATAGTGATTGAAGTAATAGGGTTGAGCTTGAGCAGAGAGGTGCAGGCATAAAAATATAAGGTATAAGAGAAAAAATCTAGAAATTGACATGATTATTTGGTTATTGATACAAAACAGCGAAATATTGATACAATTTTGTTGATTAATATTTCAAAAAAACAGGATTTTAGCCATGGGTTCTGTAGCATCTAAAATTAAAGAAAAATATAAGAGCTGCATACTAATTTTGATTTTTTTTGTTTCATGAGCGTAATTGTCTAATTTGTATACAAGAAATAATCAATAATATTTCCAATTGAAGCATATTGTAGTGTAAGATACAATTGATTGTAAGGAGCTGATTTATAAAACTAACGCATATAAACAATCGATCTGTCAGTTGATGGGTCAAAAATAAATTATTTATGATAAACAGATTCAGACTTATAGGGATAATGGGTGTTATCAGCATCTTTGTAGCTTGTCAACAGCCAGGAACTCCCAAGAGCCAGTATGACACTTCAACAAGTGTAAAAATGGACAGTGCGACATTTGCTGGAAAAGTGGATGGTAAGGACATTCATTTATATGAATTGAAGAACAAAAATGGGCTACAAGCCTATTTTACAAATTTTGGCGCGCGGATAGTTGGTCTGTGGGTCCCTGATAAGGATGGTAATTTGTGTGATGTTGTATTGGGTTTTACAAAGGCTGCAGATTACAACAATCCCAAAGAACCGTATTTCGGTACCATCGTGGGACCGTTCGGCAACCGGATTGCCAAGGGAACTTTCAAATTGGACGGGCAGACCTATAATCTTCCGATAAACAATGGTGTCAATACACTACATGGAGGTTTCAAAGGTGTGCATTTTGCTAATTGGTCTGTAAAGTCCAGTGACGAATCTTCAATTACATTTGCTTATACACTCGCTGATAAAGCAGAGGGTTTTCCAGGCAATATTGCCATGGAGGTTACCTATACGTTGAATGATCAAAATGAGTTGATGATATCCTATCAAGCACAATCAGATAAAATGACGGTCATCAATTTGACTAATCATGCATATTTCAATTTGAATGGTGAGGGAAGCGGAACGATTTTAGATCATCAAATGCAAATATTTGCCGATCGATTTACACCAGTGGATAGTACATTGATTCCAACAGGAGAACTAAAACATGTGCAGGGTAGTGCCTTCGATTTTACATCGATAAAAACTATTGGTCAGGATATTAATGCAGATGACCAACAGCTTACCTACGGAAAGGGGTACGATCACAATTTTGTGCTGAGCAAACAAACAGAAGGAGAGTGGTACAAGGCGGCCCATGTAGTGGGGGATAAATCTGGAGTCGTCATGGATATACTGACACAGGAACCAGGTATTCAGTTTTATAGTGGTAATTTTATGAATGAGTTGGTGCAGTTGAAAAATGGAACAAAAGATTCCTTCCGGACAGGTTTTTGTTTGGAACCGCAACATTTTCCAGATTCGCCAAACCAGCCTAGCTTTCCATCTACTGAGCTAAATCCTGGACAGGTCTATCAAACCAAATCCCTGTATAGATTCTCAGTAAAATAGGAAATATTATCAACGGTAGGTTGAGGAAGGTGCAATTTTGTAACTAGGATTGCACTTTTTTCTGAAAAGAGCGGCATGTGAAGAATAGAACGGCAAATCTAGCTACAACACAGGGTGGTATTGACTCGCGAGTTGAAGAATTGATGTAATTGTATACAGTTACTGTTTTTACAACACTTTGGATTGATTCAAAAGAACAGATTATTGAGATAATTCGACAGGTTTGTAAGGTGTACATACCTTATTTTTGGGTAATCAATTATAGCATTATATTCCCTTATAGATATAACGAGATTATAAAAATCTTTCAAGTCTATGAAAAGATATCAATTGTCATCGGGAAATAGGCTCTACTCAATCAGAGTTTCAATAAACACACCATAAAAAAATGAAGATAAAAAAAATTGGATTATTAGTAAGTTTTATGGCCTTGTGGTCTTCTAGTCATGCCCAAATAGGGAGCGTCACGGGAGTAGAGCAACTCCCTATGGATTCCAAAAGTTCAAATTATATCAACAATAGGCTTCCATTGAAGCAAAATGTATTGATAAAATTGCCTGTGGGAAGTATTGTACCACATGGTTGGCTTGGTCAATATTTAACATTACAAAAAGAAGGATTGACGGGACATCTAGGTGAAATCAGTGCTTGGCTTTCGAAGAAAAATAATGCGTGGCTCAGTTCGGACGGAAAAGGAGACTACGGTTGGGAGGAAGTCCCCTATTGGCTGAAAGGTTACGCCAATATGGGATATATCCTTAAGGATCCGAAAATTATTGAAGAGTCCAAAGTCTGGTTGGAAGGCGCAATTCGGAGCCAACGACCAGATGGTTATTTTGGTCCGCTAATTCTTCGACACAATAAGCCTGATCTCTGGGGTAATATGATTATGCTCTGGTGCTTACAATCTTACTATGAATACAGTTCTGATGCGCGAGTGCTAGATCTGATGACTAAATATTTCAAATGGCAATTGAACTTGCCAGATAGTTTCTTCTTAAAGGATTATTGGGAAAATAGCCGAGGTGGAGATAATCTTCTATCCGTATATTGGCTTTACAACCGTACCAAAGGTAATGATTGGTTGATGGAATTAGCAGACAAAATCCATCGTAACACAGCTAATTGGAGGCAAACGGACGATTTGCCGAATTGGCACAACGTAAATGTTGCACAGTGCTTTCGCGAGCCTGCTACTTATTACTTGAAAAGCCATGTTGCTGCCGATTTGAAAGCTACTTATGACAATTTTCACTACGTGCGACAGGTTTTTGGTCAGGTGCCAGGGGGGATGTTTGGTGCCGATGAAAATGCTAGACCCGGATATACGGATCCAAGACAAGGAGTAGAAACTTGTGGAATGGTAGAGCAGATGGCTTCAAATGAAATATTACTTGGTATTACTGGAGATCCATTTTGGGCCGATCATGCCGAAGAGGTGGCCTTTAATACTTATCCTGCTGCAGTGACTGCTGACTTTAGGGCTTTACGCTACATCACGAGTCCGAATATGAGCATCAGTGATAGCCACAACCACGCACCAGGTATTGACAACAGTGGCCCATTTTTAATGATGAATCCTTTTAGTTCGCGTTGTTGCCAACACAACCACAGTCAGGGATGGCCTTATTATGCTGAGCACTTATATATGGGCACCAATGACAATGGGATTGCGGCAGTCTTGTATGCAGCGTCACAGGCGACTATAAAAGTAGGCGATAATCAGACGGTCGGAATTGAACAGATAACCAACTATCCTTTTGAAGAGACTGTCTCGTTTAAGGTATCAACGTCTTCCAATAGCGTAGATTTTCCACTTTACTTACGTGTCCCAGCTTGGACCAAAGGATACGAGCTCAAGATCAACGGAAAAATGGTAGAGGTGGCTACTCCGAGTAAGTATATCAAGATTGCACGGAAGTGGAAAGATGGCGACAGAGTGGAATTGAGTATGCCCATGACGATAGAACTAAAGCAATGGACAGCTAACAGCAATTCTGTGAGTATCAATAGGGGTCCGTTAACCTATGCACTGAAAATCAAAGAAAACTATGTACAACAAAGTAGTAAAACCTCTGCTATTGGAGATTCCAAATGGCAGGAATCTGCGGATCCAGATAAATGGCCTTCTTTTGAGATTCTTCCCGCTAGTGAATGGAATTACGGATTACTGCAAGATCAATTGCGTGATGTCAGTAAATTGAAAGTTGTCAAACGCGAATGGCCTAAGGATTCATTTCCTTTTGAAGCCAATGCTGTCCCGATCTCCATTATTGCAAAAGCAAAGAAAATCGACGGATGGAGTATTGATGAACATGGGTTGACAGGCTTTTTACCAGTTAGCCCCATAGAGAGTAAAGAAGCCATAACTGAGGTAGAGCTGATTCCAATGGGGGCAGCACGATTAAGGATATCGGCATTTCCAGTAGTAAAATAAAATTGACAAATATACTAAAGACTAAAGCTTTTATGATGATGAAGAAAACCCTATTAGTTGCCAGCTTACTGATGGCTACACAACTGAATTTTGCACAGGACTGGAAACCAGCCGGTACGCGTATTTTGACATCTTGGGGGGAGAATGTGAATGCAAAAAAACCACATGCAGAGTATCCAAGACCCCAATTGATCCGAACTGATAATTGGCAAAATCTAAATGGATTATGGAAATATGCGATTACAAGTGCCGGAACGTCCGAAATTCCCAACCAGTGGGATGGTGATATTTTAGTCCCTTTTGCAGTCGAATCAGCCTTGTCGGGCGTGGGAAAAGAAGTGGGCAAAGATAAGGCATTGTGGTACAACAATACCATTACCTTGGATAAAGCCGTAAACAAAAACAAAGTGCTTCTGCATTTTGGTGCTGTAGATTGGCAGTGTGATGTATTTGTCAATAATAAATTGGTAGGAAGACATGAAGGGGGATTCGATCCGTTTTCAATGGATATCTCCGCTTTCTTGAAGAAGGGTAGTAAGCAGGATGTAGCCATCCGTGTATGGGACCCAACCGATGATGGTCCCCAGCCGCGAGGTAAACAGATAAAGAATCCTCATGGTATATGGTATACACCTGTGACCGGTATATGGCAGACGGTGTGGGTTGAAAGTGTCCCGCAGACATATATTGCGAGTACGAAGCACACGCCGCAATTGGATAAAGGCAGCTTATCTTTTCAGGCTATGATTGAAGAAGGTCAAGCTGGCGATCAGATAAAAGTGAGAGCTCTGGACGGTAATAAGGTTATACAGGAGCAATCTGGTGAACCTAACGGTTCCTTTGAAATTTCAGTACCTGGAGCACAAGCTTGGTCTCCGACCAATCCAAAGTTGTATGATTTGGAGATTCAATTGATTCGCAAGGGAAAAGTAATCGATCAAGTGAAAAGCTATTTTGCTATGCGTAAAATCTCTATGCAAAAAGATCAGCAGGGAATCCAACGGCTGATGCTGAACAACGAATTTGTATTTCAATATGGACCGTTGGATCAGGGGTGGTGGCCAGATGGTCTTCATACCGCACCTTCGGATGAAGCTTTGAAATATGATATTATCAAAACGAAAGATATGGGTTTCAATATGATACGTAAGCATATTAAGGTTGAGCCAGCCCGCTGGTACCGTCACTGTGATAGTATTGGCATGTTGGTGTGGCAAGATATGCCTAGTGGAGATTTAGGTGGAAATCACTGGGATATGCAACCCGGTAAGATATCGGCGGGCAACCGTGATAAGGAACGTTCTGCAGTATCAGAAGGTTATTACAGAAAAGAATGGAAAGCTATAATGGAAGTCTTGCATAACTTTCCAAGTATCGTGATGTGGGTGCCGTTCAATGAAGCTTGGGGACAATTTAAGACTAAGGAAATTACCGAATGGACGATTGCAAAGGACCCTTCCCGACTTGTAAATAGCGCTAGTGGAGGTAACTTTATGGAGACGGGACACATCCTTGATATTCACAACTATCCTGATGCTGCGATGCCCGACCCCTCTCTGTTTGGTGCGGATCAAGTATTGGCGCTTGGCGAATTTGGAGGTCTAGGTCTCCCTGTTGAAGGACACTCTTGGCAACAAAAAGATAATTGGGGATACCAAAGCTTTAAAAATAGTACAGAATTACTAGATCGCTATAAGAGACTCATACACGATCTGAATCGATTGATACCAATGGGACTATCGGCAGCAGTGTATACACAAACTACGGATGTGGAAATTGAAACTAATGGGTTGATGACGTATGATCGAAAAGTGATGAAGATGTCTGAAAAGGAGTTAAACAACTTACATCAACCGCTCTATAAGGTCCCAGTAAAATAGAGTTGAAGAATCAGTGTTTTCTTGCTGCTAGATTGGCAAGAAAGCACTGATTCTCTATCATGGTTAATAATACCATTTCTCAATAGTTTCCATTTTTTATAATTTATAATGAACTTAAAACTCTTAGTAGCTGTAGCCGTTTTTTGTCAATCGTTTTCACTTTATGGGCAGGAAAGACCGTATAAAAATGATTTGCGGGCTCCGGCATTCCCGTTGGTCACTATCGATCCGAACACCAGTGCATGGTCATATAGTAATGAATTGTATGGTGATGCAGTGCGCCATTGGTCGGGCAAATCCTTTCCTTTGTTGGGTGTTATCAAAGTTGATGGCAAGTCCTACCGTTTTTTAGGAAAGGAAGAAGTCGAATTAGAACCTATTGCGAAAGTGGGCGTACATGAACGTTGGAGTGCCCCGTATACTGAGCGCGAACCTTCTGCTGACTGGACTAAATTGTCATTTGATGATTCGGAGTGGAGCTCAGGAGTTGCTCCTTTCGGTACAAAAGACAAAGAGCCGAATGTGAATACAGATTGGCAACAATCCAAAATCTGGATCCGCAGAGCCGTGGACCTGAATGAAGATCTTGTCGGTAAATCTGTCTATCTGGAATTTACGCATGATGACGATGCCATTATATACGTAAATGGGATTGAAGTCGCCAATACAGGTAATGCGACTGGTAAGGCCTCCCGTGTTAAGCTTTCGGCAGACGTAGTCAAGACCTTGAAAAAGGGAAAGAATATTATTGCTGGCTATTGCTATAATAGAGTAGCTAATGGATTTTTTGATTTTGGTTTGTTTTTGGAGAAAGAGGGGAGCACACATTTCGAACAGGTTGCTAAGCAAGAGTCGGTTGATGTTCAAGCAACGCAGACGCATTATAGTTTCGACTGTGGAGCCGTGCGATTAAAGGTTACGTTTAGTGCACCTATGTTTTTGGACAATCTGGAGTTGACCTCTAGACCGGTTAACTACATGAGCTATCAAGTGGAATCGAAGGATGGTAAGAAACACCAAATCCAATTATATTTGGAAGCTGCCCCAAATTGGGCCTTAAACTCTCCCCTTCAGGATGCGGTAAGTAGTACATTTAAAAATGGCTCTCTTCAGTTTGTGAAGACAGGAAGTAAGAGCCAACAGATTTTAGGAAATAAGGGGGATGATATTCGCATTGATTGGGGTTATTTTTACATGGCATCTAACCTACAAAATACACAAGCTGTGGTGGGAAATAGCCACCAATTGAGGGGAAATTTCTTAACAGGGCAGAAGGGGAAAACTTCAACCAGTACAGGTAGACAATTGGCATTGATTCAAACTTTTGATGTGTCCAAAACTTACCAAGATAAGGTACTTTTGGGGTATGATGATATTTATTCTATCCAATATTTTGGTGATAATCTACGTCCGTATTGGAATGAAAAAGGGAATAGTTCAATCGAAAAGCAATTTGAACTGGCCCATAAGGAATATGCACAATTGTTAAAAGCCTGTGATCGTTTCGATGCGGAGCTGATGCAAAAAGCGATAGCGGTAGGCGGGACGGAATACGCTTCTTTATGTGCGTTGGCTTATAGACAGGCGATTGCAGCTCACAAATTGGTAAAAGCGCCGAACGGCGACCTATTATTGCTGTCCAAAGAAAATGATAGTAATGGTTCCATCGGTACGGTGGATGTAACTTACCCTTCGGCACCTTTGTTTTTGTATTATAATCCGGAGTTGGCAAAGGCATTGATGAACTCCATCTTTTACTATAGTGAGAGTAATAAGTGGACTAAACCTTTTGCTGCGCATGACGTAGGTACATACCCATTAGCTAATGGACAGACGTATGGGGGGGATATGCCAGTGGAAGAATCTGGTAATATGCTTATTTTGACATATGCTGTTGCGAAAACGGAAGGCAACGCTGACTATGCCAAGAAGCATTGGAAAGTATTGACCACATGGGCCGACTACTTAGTAGATAAGGGATTAGATCCTGAAAATCAATTGTGTACGGATGACTTTGCGGGACACTTTGCCCACAATGCGAACTTGTCGATTAAAGCAATTCTGGGAATTGCCTCTTACGGTTATCTAGCCGAGATGCAGGGGGATACGCAAACAGGTGGAAAGTACATCGCTAAGGCAAGAGAGATGGCTAAAAAGTGGAAAGAAATGGCAAAGGATGGCGATCACTACAAATTAACGTTTGATAAATCTGGTACTTGGAGCCAGAAGTATAATATGGTATGGGACAAATTGTTGAAGATGAGAATCTTTGATGAGGATATTCGAAGTACTGAAATCGCCTATTATCTGACTAAGCAAAATATCTATGGCCTACCTTTGGATAATCGTCAACCCTATACCAAGACGGACTGGATAACTTGGACAGCAACAATGGCTGATGATAAGCAAACTTTCGAACGCTTTATCGCTCCAGTATATCGTTTTATGAATGAGACCGTTGATCGCGTGCCGATGTCCGATTGGACATTTACGGATAGACCCAAGCGATCGGGATTTAAAGCAAGATCTGTAGTAGGGGGATATTTCATCAAAATGTTGGAGTCAAAATTAGAAAAATAGTCTATTTAAAATGTGAAGGCCTTCTACGGAGACGTGAAGGCCATTTTTATACTATGAATAACTAACGCATTTATCCATTCACTAATACGATTCTCTTTAAAAGTACACTTACCTATAGATATATGATCAACCAATCCAAAAAGCATTTCGAAATGTTAGATGGGCTAAGGGGTATTGCTGCAATTGCAGTGGTGCTCTTTCATTTTATGGAAATTGCTACTCCAGATTACAGTGATAGTTTTATCCCACGTAGTTACTTGGCTGTTGATTTTTTTTTCTGTTTGTCGGGATTTGTCATTGCTTATGCTTATGATGATAGAATCTCCCATATAGGAATTTCTAAATTTTTAAAGTTAAGATTAATCCGATTACACCCATTGGTGGTTTTGGGAACCTCTATTGGGCTATTGGCTTTTGTATACGACCCGTTTAGTGATCTTACAAAATCATTTAGTCCTCTACAAAAAATAGGAATGTTTCTAAGTGGAATTACCCTGATCCCTTATCCAATCGTACCTCAGCGTTATTTTAATTTGTTTCATTTGAATCCGCCAACTTGGACACTGTTGTGGGAATATATTGGCAATGCCCTCTAT
Source organism: Sphingobacteriaceae bacterium DW12 (assembly GCA_000783305.1). Classification (GTDB taxonomy): domain Bacteria; phylum Bacteroidota; class Bacteroidia; order Sphingobacteriales; family Sphingobacteriaceae; genus Sphingobacterium. The sequence goes on from JROE01000006.1 coordinate 364,385, forward strand.
GCAATCGTACTTATTCGGATATCTAAAAAAGTTCTTTGGATTTTAGTTGGTATTGGCGCTATTTTACTATGTGTCGTATCTTTACATGCAGGTTATTTGGCGGTAGGCTTTGGGGGACATGATTTTTTGTCTGGAGGAATTCGATTGTGGTTTTCCTTTTTGATGGGAATTTTGATCTTTCGGTCTCGATGGATGTTGCCCAATATGATGGCATTTACCGTTTTTGCTTGTCTATTGTCACTTGTGTTTTTTGTGCCATATTCAGTAGCTTACGGAAAGTTTATCGATCCAATAATTGTTGTTTTCTATTTCCCACTTCTCGTTGCTCTAGGGAATGGCAATCGCCTCTTGCAGGGAAATAGAATTTGTCGTTTTTTGGGTGATATCTCGTACCCACTTTATATTATTCATTATCCCGCCATATGGATTTTTATGAGCTATGTGGAGAAATTTAAGCCTGGGATGTTGGAAATGACAGCAATAATCGTAGTAGGTACATTCTTACTCCTGGGATTATCTTATCTTGTGCTACGCAAAATTGACGAACCTGTCCGAAAGTACTTCCGAGACCGGCTTTAACATATAGGATTCCGCCACTAGTTCTATACATCTATTGAGACATATACCCCTGTTTCTTTAGAACAATATGTAGAGTGTAGACTGTACTCAATTTTTTTCCTTTCTCTTTTCTTTACAACCTATTTTTTTGAGGTTGGAAAATACGGCCCAATCTTACTGCCGTATATCATGAAATCCCATATATACATCTCAATTTTTTAAATTTTCGTTAATCATATGCTGTACACTTGGATTGTACGTATTTCCTGATGTTTCAATAATTCTCTTGGGTTTGTCCCAGAAAAGGGGGCTGTAAGATGTCTTAGCGGAAATATATTGTTGAATCGCTTTTATGGTGCTTATTATGATACGAATACGCATACGATTGAGATAATTCGATAGTATCGATTTTTTTACAATTCTTAATTTTGATTAATCAATTATAGAATTAGACCGTTAGATACACAAGTAGATTTTAGATACTTTGACAACGATTTTGCAACGAACAATCTAGCATGCTCCGCAAATCTCTAAAAATTTAAGTCGATAAGAACTGGAATTTTACAGAAAAAGCATGTTATATCACGAATAGTTTGGGTGGTATGAATTGTACAAATTGTTGAAAGGAAACCTAAAGTAATAGCCGCTATAAATCACGAAGATTTCGGTAAGCCGTACCCTCGAGTTTTTTAATCAGAAAGCTAATACCATTTAGCTTAAATATAAATAATCAATTATGAGAATGTTAGTACGAAGCTTTTCTTTGATAAGGGCACTGCCTAATCGTTCAAATGCGGATACCGGGCAAAAAAAGAAATTATTAGTCACGCCGCCCTGATTTGAGATTTAGATTGTGTTCTGGATTTTCAGAATCTACGATGCATATACCGCTTATTCGAGCGTAATAAGGGGATACTGTATAAAACAGTATCTGCTAAAAAACTAATCGACAATCAATGAGCGAGGATAATGTCATGCTACATTATAAATACACCAACTAAAACACGCTAACCAGAAATTATATTTATGAAAACTACACATGTGGTAAAAAGCAATAATGGCTTCCTGCGCAGAATGTTGTGGGCCTTTGTTGCACTTAGTTTAGGCTTTGTGGGGTGCAAGGATGACAGTCAGCAAGTCGCTGAGGCCTTACCTTTTGACCCCTCGAAACCAGTCGTCGTGTCTGATTTCAAACCCAGGGCGGGAGGAATGGGGCAACGCTTAGTTATTTATGGCCAAAATTTTGGGAATGATCTCGCAAAAGTGTCGGTATCTATAGGAGGAAAAGAGGCGAAAGTCATCAATGTGGAAGGGGAATCCTTGTACTGTTTGGTGCCAAGGCAAGCTTTCGGTGGAAATATAGAGGTGCGTGTCGGAGGCCAAGATAAAGTAGTGGTAGGTAAAGCCGAACAACTTTTTGACTATCAACGTAAAATGGTGGTATCGACTATCATCGGGTATCGGAATGCTAGAGGTGACGAGCCTTGGAAAGACGGAAAATTTAAAGATCCGGATGAGACAAAGATGGCGAGCGGATTTTGGGAACCCTCTTTCCTGAAATTTGACCCTGTCAACCCAAAGCACTTGTGGATGACATTTGATAATAATAATGGGCTCTATCTAATCAATTTTGCAGATAGTACGGTAACTAAGAAGCGTTCTGACTTTGATCGTCCGCGGAGTATCGATTTTACGCTTGATAGTAAATACATGATTATTGCAGAAGATCGTGGCGGAGAAAATGACCGAGCTACGTATCGCTTATCGAGAGATCGAAATTGGCAAGATAGAGAAATCCTGACTACATACAGGCAGTGTAATGGTGCATCCGTCCATCCAGTGAATGGAGAAATGTACTTCAATAGCTACGAAAAAGGACAGTTTTTTCGCTTTGATTTAAACAAGTATTTTAATGAAGGGCTTGGTGTCAAGGACTATGAGACGTTGTTCGTGGTGCATGATCCGCAATGGGAATATAAAATCATGATACATCCTACCGGAAACTACGCCTACATCGTGGTCATCAACCAGCATTATATCCTCCGGGTAGATTATAATTGGGACAAGAAGCAATTCAATCAGCCATACTTGGTCTGTGGCCAACTTAAAGGAGCGGGTTATGAAGATGCAGTAGGTTCATCCGCTCGTCTGCGTAATCCTTATCAGGGGGTCTTCGTGAAGAATCCTGCATATGTGGCTGCAGGCAAGACGGATGAATATGATTTTTATTTTACTGATCAACAGAATCATGCTATTCGCGTACTGTCTCCTGACGGGAGTGTGAATACTTTTGCTGGACGAGGGAGCTCGAGTATCAACGCAAACCCATACGGCTATGTTGACGGTGATTTACGGCAAGAAGCACGGTTTGATCGACCATCGGGCATAGCCTATAATGAGGCAGAAGGCGCATTTTATATTGGAGACCAATCGAATCGTCGTATCCGCAAGATTGCTTTTGAAGAAATGGATGAAAATAAATAACGCACAATCAGTGATTTTCATGATGAAAAGAATTTTAACAATATGTATGTTGCTTCTCGGTGCGACTTTTAGCGCACTGGCGCAAGAGATTGTCGAAGTAACAGGAGTCGTAACCGATTCCCAAAAGGAACCATTAGTTGGGGTTAGTATTTTTGTGACCGATGCGCCAGGTTTAGGTACTGTTACTGACAATAATGGTAGATATAAAATTAAGATAGAGCAATACAAGAAATTGACTTTCTCCTATCTAGGGTATGAAAAGCAAGAAATACTTATAAAAGATGGTGTTACGGTCAACGTCACACTACAGAAATCAGAAATGAGCGTGTTGGACGAGGTTGTGGTGACTGGAACAGGTACTCAAAAGAGGCTGACCGTGACCGGAGCAGTGACCACCGTAAATGTAAATGATCTGAAATCCAACCCGACTTCGAGCTTGTCTAATGCCTTGGCCGGAAATGTTCCGGGTATAATGGCAATGATGCAATCAGGCCAACCTGGAAAAAATATCTCGGAATTCTGGATTCGCGGAATTTCGACGTTTGGGGGTGGTACTGGAGCATTGGTATTGGTCGATAACATAGAGCGTGATATCAATGAAATCAATATTGAGGATATAGAATCGTTTTCTGTACTGAAAGATGCCGCTGTTACAGCTATTTATGGGTCTAGAGGAGCAAATGGAGTTATTCTCATCACGAGCAAAAGAGGTAAAGAGGGGAAGATTGACATTAATTTCAAAGATGAAACTATTTACAATACTCGAACGATTACGCCGGAATTCGAAGATGGGGTGACGTATGCAAGGTTGTTAAATGAGTCGCGGGTCACTCGTAATCAGGCACCTATCTATCAAGATGAAGAACTGGAAATCTTGAGATTGGGTTTAGACCCAGATTTGTATCCCAACGTGAATTGGCAGGATCTCTTGCTTAAAGACGGTGCAATGACCTATAGGGCCAATCTCAATATGAGTGGAGGTGGGGCAACAGCTCGTTATTTCGCTTCTGGCAGTTATGTAGAAGAAGGAGGAATGTATAAGATTGATGAAACGTTAAGGAATGATTACAATACAAATGCCAACTATAAACGTTGGAACTATCGCCTCAACACAGATTTTAACATTACCAAAACAACTGTGGCAAAACTGGGTATTGCAGGTGCTCTGGGTAAGCGTAATAGCCCAGGATTAGGTGATGAAGATTTTTGGGGGGTGTTGTTCGGATATTCACCTATTCGTACCCCAATTATGTATTCGAATGGCTATGTTCCTGCCATTGGGATCGGAAACCAAACCAATCCTTGGGTGGTGGCTACACAAACTGGATTTAACGAACATTGGACAAATAATATACAAACCAATATATCCATCGAGCAAAACTTTGATTTTATTACAAAGGGACTTCGTGCTAGAGGAATCTTTGGATTTGATACAAATAATAAGAGCAATATACATCGTCGTAAATGGCCAGAGCAATGGCGAGCTGAGCGAGCTCGGGATGAAAACGGAAACCTCATATTTACACATGTATCCGATCCTAGAGAATTGTATCAATACAGCACGGCGGAAGGTGAAAGACGAGAGTTTTTGGATTTGATGTTCAATTATGACCGAAGTATCGGTAATCATAACGTAGGGGGAGTGGCTAGATTCACACGTGATGCGCTGGTCAAAACGGTAAATGTTGGTGACGATATCAAAAACGGTTTGTCCCGACGAAATCAGGCTTTGGCTGGACGGGTGACCTACAATTGGAAAAATCGTTATTTTACAGATTTTAACTTCGGATATACGGGTTCTGAGAACTTCTCTTTGGGACAGCAATATGGCTTTTTTCCTGCATTCTCAGCAGCTTGGAATGTGGCGGAGGAGTCAATAGTCAAAGAGAATGTCCTGTGGATGGATATGTTCAAAATCCGCTACTCTTGGGGCAAGGTGGGTAATGATCAGCTGAAAATTGGTAATGATTTGGAACGCTTTCCTTACCTCTATGCGATTGGAAGCGGAGGTGGCTATCAGTGGGCAGACTATGGATTTAATAGATCTTACGATGGGATGAGGTTTACTCAGGTAGCTTCTCCATATGTAACTTGGGAGATGGCTACCAAGCAGAATTTAGGTTTTGATATTGCGCTTTTTCACGATAAGGTTATTGCTAATTTGGATTTCTTTAATGAGGAGCGGACAGGGATTTATATGGAGCGGAGATTTTTACCTGAGATTGTGGGGTTGGAAAGCACTCCTAGAGCCAATGTCGGCGCTGTGAGATCTCGAGGTTTTGATGGACGCTTTGAGTACAAACAAAAAATTGGGGAAGTAAATCTTACCGCTAGAAGTAATATCACTTATAGTAAGAACACTATTATGGAAAGGGATGAAGAGAATAATGTCTATGGTTATCAGAATGAAAGAGGATTTCGTGTAGATCAAGCCAAGGGTTTAGTTGCTTTAGGCCTATTCAAAGATTATGACGATATCCGTAATAGTCCAACTCAAACTTTTGGCAACTACCAACCTGGAGATATTAAATATAAGGATGTGAATGGTGATGGTGTAATCAATGATGGAGATCGGGTACCTATTGGTGCGACCAGACGACCAAACCTTATTTATGGAATAGGGGCCTCTGCTAGTTGGAAGGGGTTGGATGTAAATATCCATTTGCAAGGGGCAGGCAAATCTACTTTTTTCACATATGGAAAGACGGTGTATGCGTTCAGTGAAGGAGAGTGGGGACAAGTAATGAAGCGGGTAATGGGCGAAAATCGTTGGATATCTGCTGAAATCTCTGGAGATCCAGGAACGGAGAATCCTAATGCTTCTTATCCGCGTTTGAGTTTTGGTCCAAATCCTAATAATTTTAGGGAATCTACATTTTGGCTACGAAATGGTCAATATCTCCGTCTCAAAACAGTAGATATTGGCTACTCGATTCCGAAACATTTAGCAAATAGAATCAAAACTAACAACATTCGAGTATTTTTTGTTGGGAGTAATTTGCTAACCTGGTCAAAATTCAAGCTTTGGGACCCTGAACTCGCGAGTCCAAGAGGCGAGGACTACCCGTTGCCTAAATCCTTTACATTGGGCTTAAGTATTAACCTATAAATCGAACAAAGATGCAAAAGAAAATATATTTCGTGGTCTTACTTGTGCTTTGCACCCACATCATTACTTCTTGTAAAAAAGATTACTTGAAGTCGGACCAATTTTTTAAAGATCGAATAACGATTGAGAAAGTATTCAAAAGCAAGGTTTATACCGAACAATGGCTAGCGCATGTATATGAAGAGTTTAAGGGCATCAATGCTGATGTGGCGAGTAAGGGCCTTACTCCACATAATTTTGCGGACGATATGTACTATGGTGATCGGGATAAGGATTATGATCCTTCGAAAAACGAACTCTCCTACAACATGTTCAAAATGGGACTTTACACCGAGAATGATAAGCAAGGTACTTGGACACAATGCTACAGGGGGATTCGTAATGCAACGACATTCATTCAGAATGTGTACATGAATGTAGAAATGAGTCCAGTGGAAATTGAAGACTACAGAGGGCAAGCGCGTTTTGCAAGGGCTTACTTATATTGGCAATTGCTTCGGAAGTATGGCCCCATTCCACTGTTGCCAGACGAAGGGATTGACTATACCGAAAGCTATGATAATATCGCTACCGCGCGTAGTACTTATGAAGAGTGTGCAACCTATATCAGCAATGAAATGTTGCAAGCCGCCAAAGAAATGCAAAAATTAGGCATGAATCGAGGGCAAGATGGCTCCGCTCGTCCCACTTGTGGAGCAGCGTTGGCTACTCGGGCCAAAGTTTTGCTATATGCTGCAAGTCCGCTTGCCAACGGAAATACGTCCAACTTTGCCACAAGACTAGTCGATGATTCAGGTAAGCGCTTGCTTTCTGCCGATTATCAAGAGGAGAAATGGGCCAAAGCTGCCGCAGCTGCTAGGGATGTCATTGAGCTTGGTGTGTATCAACTTTATTGGGTTCCAATCCAGGAAACCGGTCAAGATGCTACGGTAATACCACCAAAGGATAATAACTTTTCAGAAAAGAGTTGGCCAGCTGGTTGGGCAAATATTGATCCGGCTAAGTCTTACGCACAGGTTTTTGATGGTACATTGCAAGCGTCGGGAAATCCAGAGCTGATATTTACTAGAGGTAACAATCAGCAAGGAGAAGGGATAGATGCGATGGTCATCCACCAACTACCGCGATCGGCTACAGGCTGGAATACACATGGGCTTACCCAAAAGTTAGTCGATGCTTATTATATGAACGATGGAAGGGATGCGCCGGGAAAAGACAACGAAATCGGTCGTGGCAATGGCACCGAACGGGTGAAAGGTTACGTAAGCAAAGAAGACTTTGATGCAGGTAAATACAAGCCGCTTAGAGAAGGCGTATCTCTGCAATATGCAAATCGTGAGCCTCGTTTTTATGCTTCAGTAGCTTATAACGGCAGTTTTTGGACACTCTTAAATGAAACTCAAGAACGAAATCGTAATCAACAGGTATTCTATTATCGGGATGACAATCGAGGTAATGGCTTTAATTCGTCCAACGCGTATTGGTTACGTACTGGGTTTGGTGTTAAGAAGTTCGTACACCCGAGCGATACCTATGAAGGAGGAAGCGCTGCACGTGTAATTCCAAAAGCCGAGCCTGCTATTCGTTATGCAGACATTCTGCTTGCGTATGCCGAAGCGCTGAATGAACTTGACGGATCTTACAATATCCCTTCATGGCGTGATGGAAGTTACGCTATCAGTCGAAATATCAGTGAGATGCAAAGAGGTATTCATCCTATTCGTATTCGAGGGGGAGTACCTGATTATCCTACTACGGTATACAGCAGTAAAACGGAGCTACGTAAATCCTTAAAGCGCGAACGCTTTATTGAGTTGATGGGGGAAGGGCAACGCTATTATGACTTGCGCCGCTGGATGGATGCCCCGGTAGAAGAGGCATTGCCTGTCTATGGATGTAATGTGTTGATGAACGGAAAGGAACGTGATCTTTTTCATCAACCGGTGGCGGTATGGGCGCTCAAAACTACTTTTGCAGATAAGATGTGGTTTTGGCCAATCAGCCATAATGAGCTTAAACGAAATAAACGTTTGACACAAAATCCAGGATGGACGTATAACGATTAAATAGCGAAACTTGGATTCAAGACGGCTTCAACAATCTCAATAAATGAATGCAAAAAAACGGATTCATTAAAGCGCTTGGGCGTAATGTAGTTAGCGCAGCGCGAATGCCTTAATGAATAAATAAAGATGAACAAAAACTATATTTCAATGAAAAAAACATATATACAGCTCTGGCTGCTTTCATTGCTACTCATCTGTGGTGGATGTAATGATGAGTGGAAAGACGAACAGTTTGAAAATTTTATTTCATTCAAAGCCCCTTTGGGAAGCGAGGGGGTATCGAATATTTATGTTCGATACAAGAGCGATCAAAAGACCTCTTTTCAGCTACCACTAATCGTTAGTGGATCTGCTATTAATAATAAAAATATGAGTGTCCATATTGGTATAGATTCTGATACGTTGAGTGTTTTGAACTTCGAACGATTCCAAAATCGAGAAGATTTTTACTACAGAAAGCTTAATGACCAATATTTCTCCATGCCTAGTACCGTTGAAGTGAAAGCCGGAGAGAATACAGCTTTAATGACGATAGATTTTACACTTAAAGATATTGACATGGTGGATAAGTGGGTACTACCTCTGGCAATTAAGGAAGATGCTTCTTATAATTACATAGCTAACCCCCGCAAGCACTACAGAAAGGCGCTCTTGCGGATTAATCCGTTCAATGATTATTCGGGGACATACAGTGGAACGGCTCTCAAAACAAGTATGGAAGGTTACGAAAATGAAACACCCATTGTTAAAAGTGAAATCAAAAGTTATGTGGTAAACGAGAATACCATTTTTTTCTACGCGGGAAATATAGACGAAGAGCGGCAAGATCGTCGCAATTATAAAATCTACGCAACTTTTAACGCAACAGGGGGAGTCAGCTTCCGTGCTGACAATCCCAGTATTAAGTTTAACGTGAATAAGGATGCCAGTTACACCATCTCCGAACAGATGGATGCTGTACGTCCATATCTACTTCGTCGGTATATATCGATCAATAACATCGATTATAAATTTACAGATTACACAATGGTCCCTAATGTTGATATCAACTATAAGGTGACTGGGTCGCTAACGTTACAGCGGCGCTTAAATACCGAAATTCCTGACGAGGATCAGTCTATAGAATGGTAAAAGTGAAAATGAGTGTGTTCACTTATAAAAGCTAGTTTGTTGAGTTAAGTTTATAGGTTGGAAGTGCGGAGCGTGAAGCTTCGCATTTCTTTTTGAGCAAGTTCAGGGAACTTGTTGTTTTATTCAACTTGCTTTATCTATACCGTGAGGATTCTAAAGGACAAAAAAGAAAGGTTAAGAATTCAATATTCTTAACCTTTCTTTTTTGGAAAATGTAACGGATAGATTTTTATTCCTTGTCTAATAAAGGCAAGTATTTCTCATATCCTTGTTTTTTCATATCTTCTTTTGGAACAAATTTTAAAGATGCACTATTGATACAGTATCGCAATCCACCTTTATCAGCAGGTCCGTCATCGAATACATGTCCTAGGTGTGCATCTCCTGCTTTGCTGCGTACTTCAGTACGTATCATGCCATGTGTCTTATCTACCTTTTCTTCTATGATGTCTTGATTGATCGGTTTTGAGAAGCTTGGCCATCCACAACCAGAATCAAATTTGTCTGTAGATACAAAAAGAGGTTCACCGGTGGTAATATCTACATAAATGCCTTCTCTAAACTCGGCATCGTATTCATTTTGGAAGGGGCGTTCTGTAGCGCCCTTTTGCGTCACTTCGTATTGTAGGGGCGTGAGTTTGGCTTTTAACGTAGTATCATCTGGTTTGGTATATTCAGATACTGGTGCGGGGTTAGCATTTTTAGCATATTCGAATAGATTTGGTGGAATATGACAGTAGCCTCCTGGATTCTTATCGAGGTAGTCTTGATGATAATCTTCGGCAGAATAGTAATTCTTAAGCGGTAAATTTTCAATAGCTATAGGGGCAGAATAATGCTTGGCTAGATCGCTCAATTTTTGTGTGATGAGAGGTGCATCTTCATCATTCTTATAATAAATTCCGGTTCTATATTGTGTACCCACATCATTACCCTGGCGATTCACACTCGTGGGTTCTATCGTTTTGAAGTAGAAGTCAATTAGTTTTCCTAATTCCAGTACTTGCGGGTCGTATATGACTTTAACGGTCTCTGTGTAGCCTGTGTTTTTATAGGAGACATCTTCATATGTTGGATTTGGCGTATTCCCATTAGCATAACCAACTTCAGTGGCCAGTACTCCTCTGATTTGTTTAAAGAAATGCTCTGTCCCCCAGAAACATCCCCCAGCAAAATAAATCTCTTTACCATTTTTCATACTTTCTTCTTTTTTTTGTGTTTGTTTTTCCGTCACAGAATTACTTGTAAAAATGTGTGAATTTGCGGCAACAACAACTGCAGCTCCCAATAGCACACAAATCGCAATCATTGTAGTTTTCATTTTCATTCTATTTGTTGATGAGTATTTATTAACATAAGTCCAAGAATCAGAAACAGGAAGCCCTCGAGTATAAGGACATCCGTAACTGGCACCTCATCTACTATTCACCAAACACTATGCATGGTCAATAGAAAGCCGGGCGTAAAAACAAAGATACCAATCATTCCTCACGCCGCATATTTGGTCAACGTCATTTTTTATATCGACAATAGGCAAACTATTTGTCTTGTTCAATACAGGGTTTTGTAAATATAATAATAGCTAACAGTCTGTGTGTTAATTATTAATGATGGATTGGTAGTGGTAATTTCATGATGTCGTTTTTCTGGAACGTGTAGACTTGGTTTTCTTTAAGGTAAGATTTAGCTCTTTTTGTATGTTTATTTAAGTTGAACTGCTTCAAGAAAGTTGAAAAAAAATTTGCGTAGCTAAGTGGCTACGTTTATATTTGTAGTCAAATGACTACGTAATGAATCTAAGAAGAGATGTATTCCAAGCGATTGCCGACCCAACTAGGCGCACCATATTGTTGCTTTTGACGTCTCAGTCTATGACGGCCGGGGCAATTGCCGCAAATTTTGATTCGGCTAGACCTACGGTATCCAAACATCTCCAGATTTTAACGGAATGTGAATTGATTGAAAAAGATCCACAGGGACGTGAGATCTACTACCAACTGAACCCTAAAAAAATAAAGGAAATTGCTGACTTTATCGAACCTTTTCGCCAAATGTGGGAGGACCGATTCAATAAGTTGGAAACTTTGATGCAGCAATATAAAACCAAATAAACCAATTGTATGGAGCAAAAAACTAAAGTAAAAGCTGAATCAGGTAAGCAAGAAATACTGATTATTCGCGAATTTGAACTACCAGTAGAGCTGCTTTTTAAAGCATATACAGAATCCGAACTCGTGGAACAATGGATGGGGAATAAGGTGTTGAAGATGGATAGTAGGCCTCATGGTAGTTACGAATTTGAGACAAGAGACCGAGCTGGCAATGTGCTGTTTCGAGCTAATGGAATCATTCATGAGTTCGTGCCGAATCAGAAGATTACACGTACTTTTGAAATGGAAAATACACCTTTTCCGGTCCAACTTGAATTTTTAGAATTCACCAAAATTACGACTGATCGATGTCAATTGACCATACATGTCATTTATAAAACGGTCAACGACAGGGATCAGTTATTACAAATGCCATTTGCTGCTGGCATAAATATGGCACACGACCGTCTTGAGAAAATTATGAACCAAACGAACATATGATGAATACAGGTATTGCTGAGCCTAAGGGCTCTACGAAAACAGAAAAAATATTATATTGGGTTTTTACTGCTTGGTTAGCATTGGGAATGCTCTCTACGGGCATTGTACAGTTTATTGGTACAGAGGAGGAGCTCGCTTCTTTTGACCATCTGGGATATCCAAGTTATTTATTGATTATATTGGCAATATGGAAGATTCTGGGTGTGGTGGCAGTTCTTATGCCAAGACTCCCGCTACTTAAAGAGTGGGCATATGCTGGATTTTTCTTTGTTAGTTCGGGCGCGACTATTTCGCATGTTGTTCTAGGGGACGGCCTGTCAGATGTCTTTCCTTCGATATTGCTTCTAGCGCTTACGATTATATCTTGGTACCTAAGGCCTGCGAGTAGAAGAATGAAAACTTCCTAATTTATCTAATACCTATAGAAATGAAAAAATTTGACATACCACCACAACGGATTGAAGAGCTTTTCCATATTTTGAAAAAACGATTTGAAAAAAACATGGATCGTCATGAAGGAATTGTATGGAGTGATGTTCAGCATAAACTGGAAAATAATCTCGATAAGCTTTGGTCGCTTAATGAAATGGAAGAAACTGGTGGCGAACCGGACATTATTGGTTATGATACAAAGACTGGTGAACACATCATTTGTGATTGCGCGATAGAAAGCCCTAAAGGACGTAGAAGTATTTGTTACGATCATGAGGCTTTAGAATCTAGGAAAGAGCATAAACCTAAGAATAGTGCTGTGGCGATGGCCGACGAGATGGGGATTGAAATGTTGAATGAAGAGCAATACCATGCATTGCAAAAGCTAGGGAAATTTGATACAAAAACTTCGAGTTGGATTCTCACGCCTTCAAATGTAAGAAGTCTTGGTGGCGCTATTTTTGGCGATTGGCGTTTTGGGCGTGTTTTTATCTATCACAATGGTGCGGAGTCATATTATGCCGCTAGGGGCTTTAGAGGGCTATTGCGGGTGTAGCTTTAATGGCTTTGCTTCCTTCCAAGATTGAATTGGAAAGTATGATAATCTGAGCTCCATTTACTTTTGTAATCGGAGCTCATCCGTGTACATGTGTATTTTTATTAATAAAATACGGTGTTGAGCTTTCTTTTTTAAAGAGCTATTCTCACTTTATAAAGTTTTATATCTGGGACGTTTATTGTTTTTGTGGGATTGTCCATATAGATATGGTGAGTCCACCAACTTTCTTCAGCAATGGTATATATCAATTGTTGAGTTTTCGGGGATACATTTGCAGATTTTATATTGTGTTTGTCCTTGAGCGGTTCGAAAGGTGTAAACTTTTGTTTCTCTAGATCAAAGCTGAAAACCCCATGATGGGTAGATATCAAAAAAGTGGAAGCGTTTATTTGAGAAAGATCGTGTCCACCGACATCGGGAAGTGCCCATGAATTCTCCAGCGTTAAAATGGGTTGGTCGGTGTACCAATTCTTTAAGGAATAGGCTTTTAATAAAAGATAACCCAACACATATAGTCGCTGGTCTTTTGTATTCCAAACCACGCCATGTCCCGAATAGAGCGTGTCCTTGTATATTACCTTTTCAGGTTTTAATAAATCATATACTTCAAGGCTATTGCCCGCTTTGTGTGTTGAGTTGGCTACTGCGATGCGATTACCAGGAAGTAAATCCACTGAATGTGCCATAGGTGTCTTGGCGTAGAATTCGACTTTACGTTTAGCGATGTCCAATAGAATGGTCGCTCCTCCAGAAGAGGTGAGCAAAAGCTTGGAATTATTAACTACAGGCTTGCACTCATCCAAAGGAATGAGTAGCTTTTGATACTCCTCAGGAAGATTCGTAGCTTCAGAAACTGACCAACTCCAAACGATTTCCGTATGTGTATCACTTGATTTTTTTGGATCTACAACGATAACTTTATCCTCTCCGCAAGCGACTAGGTGCCCTTTGGGAAGCTTGCTAATATTTTGCGATATAGCGCTAGATGCGATATGTAAAAGTATAACCAGTGATAGGTAATGCTTCATGATTGGTTTCATTTGTTCGAATTGCTATTTTTAAGGTAAGTTAATACTTATAAAGAGTTCTTTCAAAACATTAAAAAAGATTTTATTACTGGGCGTGGATTTTTTAGGAGATATCTATGTTGCGCTTTTATTTATAAAGTCTTCTGGTCTCCAAAAAAAGATCAATTTGATTGGTGACCTTGGGTAGGTTTTTCAAGATATCTTGTGACCAAAATCGAAATACGGTATACCCCATATCTCTTAATGACTGGTTTACCTTCACATCTTTTTGTATGTTACGTTCGATTTTCGGAATCCAGAATAGACGGTTGGACTTTATTTGCTCGCGACGATTTTTCCAATCGAATCCGTGCCAGAATTCACCATCTACGAATATGGCTAGTTTGTATTTTTTGATGGCAATATCGGGTCGGCCGGGAAGCTTGTTGTCATGTATTCGAAATCGTATATGTTTAGCCCATAGTGCACGCCGAAGCACCATCTCGGGTTTGGAATGCTTTCCTTTTATTTTAGACATGAGGTAGCTACGAGCAGGAGAAGTGTAAAATCCTGCAGATTCTTCAAATCGCGGTACTTTTATTCGGTCGTTATCAGCATCATATGTGGGCATACTGCAAATATAACAAATGGGGGCGCGATTCGTTTTTTATTGGAATTACTTTTCCCAGATTATGAAATTGCTAATTGTATTAGTGTGTTGCCAATTTGTATTTACGTTTGTACCACTGATGAAGGGGGGGACAAAAACCGTCGTTAGACATTTGAAGTAGCATGCGGATTATGAATAAGTTAGATTTTTGAACAATTTTAATCAATTCCATTAGTTGACTATTTAGAACTATAACATTACTTTTGTTAGATTATATGGCAAAAAAAATTAAGGTAATTGAACTCTTTGCAGGAGTTGGTGGTTTTCATTTGGGCTTGACCCAGGCATCTAGTAAATACGAGGTGGTATGGAGCAACCAGTGGGAGCCAGCGACCAAAAGTCAACCTGCTTCTGATATTTATAGGTCCCGTTTTCCAGAGACCGCACATTCCAATAGTGATATCGCAGCAGTTATTGAAGAAGATTTTGAATCTATACCTGATCATGATTTGTTAGTAGGAGGATTTCCGTGCCAAGATTATTCCGTAGCTAGTACATTAAAAAGGTCGGGTGGTATTGAGGGTAAAAAAGGTGTGCTTTGGTGGTCTATACACGATATATTGAGGCTTAAGAAAGAGAACAGACCCAAATATCTTTTCTTAGAAAATGTAGATCGTTTGATTAAGTCTCCTGCCAAACAGCGAGGACGCGATTTTGCTATTATGTTGGCTTCATTATCTGATTTAGGATATGCGGTCGAATGGCGTATTATCAACGCTGCGGAGTATGGCTTGCCGCAACGTCGTAGACGCATCTTTATTATGGCCTATCATGAAAGCTCAACCTTGTGCAAGGAGCTGAAGAATACTGATAGCCAGAAATGGATTAAGGAAGATGGTGTGCTGGCCGATGCGTTTCCGGTAGGAGTCGACAGTGGTATATCTCGCAGATTTGATATCTCGGGAACATTGGACTATGTGACTGCATATTTCAATAAAGATAAGGGAATCGCTGAAAGCGCATTCGAAAATACAGGTGTAATGGTCAATAGGGAGGTATATACTATTAAGACTGTGCCGGACTATACGGGGGCGTATACCCAATTGAAAGATATCTTGATTAATGAGCATGATGTGCCTGAAAATTATTTTATCAATGCGGCCGATTTAGATAAGTGGACCTATTTGAAGGGCGCTAAAAGTGAACTACGTGTGAATAAGGCGGCAGGATTTGAGTACAATTATTCAGAGGGGCCCATGATATTCCCCGATGCTCTCGATAAGCCTTCCCGAACTATCATCACAGGTGAGGGAGGAACAGCCCCCTCGCGATTTAAGCATGTAATACAGACAGCTTCGGGTAGATTGAGAAGATTGACACCTTTAGAGTTGGAACGGTTAAACATGTTTCCTGATGATCACACCAAAGAGGCTCCAGATGTAAAGCGTGCCTTCTTCATGGGAAATGCCCTGGTGGTTGGCATTATTGAACGAATTGGTAAAGCATTAATAAAAAGGGTTTCGTAAGAAGCCCTTTTTATTATCTTAAATATATATGAAAACCTCTAGCCATATACCAGCTCCATTACCTTATGATAAACAGGATAAGGAGTCGATATTGCGGTATGCGCAGAAACTGATTGGGAAATCGCTCCGTGAAGAATTGGACGTAGACGACGACTCTGCGCTACAGCGTCTGGGCAAAGGTCGATTCGGGAATATGGTAGAGGAGCTGTATTTCAAATATAGCCCCAACTCGGCAGCCTATGCAGATTTTCCAGAAGCTGGTCTAGAACTAAAGACCACACCGTTGAAACAAATAGGAAAGGGACTGTCATCCAAGGAACGTCTGGTATTCAATATCATTAACTATATGGAAGAATATAAGGCAACTTTTGCGACTAGTTCGTTTTGGATTAAAAACAAGGAACTTCTGTTGCTCTTCTATTTGCATGATGGTGAACAAATCCCTTTAGACTATTGTTTCAAAATTGTTCGATTATGGCGGTTTCCGGTTGAAGATCTCAAGATTATTATCGATGACTGGAATACTATTGTCAATAAGATACGGGCAGGACGAGCCCACGAACTGTCAGAAGGAGACACCTTGTATTTGGGAGCCTGTACCAAGGGGGCAAGCAAAAATAGTATGCGTGAGCAGCCTTTTTCTTCTGTACGGGCTATGCAACGGGCTTTTTCCTTAAAATCCAAATACTTGAATTTTATAATCGAGCAGTCTTTCAGAAATATTTCACATATTATAGATGAAAACGAGTATGAATATGTATTGAGGGAAGATAAGCAAACTCATCCGGAATATTCTAGATTTCGTAACCCTGGGCTACAGGAAGTGGAATCCGCTGTTAAATCCGTAGATCAATATAGACCGGGTCAGACTTTTGAAGAATTGGTGCAAGAACGGTTTGACGCCTACCTAGGCTGGTCGGATCAGGAATTAATGGCCCATTTCGATTTGCAAATAATCCCCTCAGCCAAAAATCGTTATAAGGTGATTTGTAACCGTATTCTGGGAGTAAAGGGGAAGCGTATCGCGGAGTTCGAAAAGGCGGATGTAGAGATGAAGACAATTGTGTTGGACTACAATGGTGCGTTGAGAGAGAGTATGTCATTTCAACAGATTAAATATAAGGACATCGTTGATGAACAGTGGTCGGATTCATATTTTTATCACGTATTGTCGAAACGCTTTTTCTTTGTCGTTTTTCAAAAAGATGCGGTTGGCGAGCCCCGTCTCCTGAAGGTCTTCTTTTGGACTATGCCTACTGCGGATCTGCAGGTAGCAAAGCTATTTTGGGAGGATACCAAGGCTAAGATTATTCGGAATGATTTCGAAAATTTTATCAAGATAGCAGATCGAAGGATTTGCCACGTCCGACCCAAAGGGCGTGATGCCAATGATTTGATGGAAACGGCCTCTGGTCGTTGGGAAAAGAAAAAGGCTTATTGGCTAAATAGTGGGTATATCAAGAAAATCGTTACGGATCAAAATATAGCTTCCAGATTATAAAAGATAGGGGACCTCCAGCCCTTCGGAAGTGTTAATAAATCTGGCTTGTCCATGCCATGGTTATTGGTCCTTCTCACAATATCTTCTATCTCGTAGTAGCCCATTTTTGCCAAAATCGCTTCATAATATCTTTGAAAAGGAAGTTTTCTCCCTTGGTATCTAGGCATAGGATAATTGAGGTCTTCTTGCAATGTCAGCCAAAAGATAAGCTCCTTTAGGCGATTTGTAGTTGTGCAGTTCAAGCCTTTGGCAAAGAGGCATTCCAAAAAATTGATACACTCTTCAAAATTTTCCAAATTGGTCCGTTTATATATGGCCCTTACGATGTCGGCATGCGTATATGCCTTTGCGGTGTGCATGCTATCGGTTTGATACCACACTTTATAGTCTCCATTGGCTTTGTAACCGGGGTATTCAATAGTGATAGGTTTGTAGTCCAAAGTCGCCTTTATGTTTTTATAACTATCTTTATACTTTTCTTGGTGCCTATGGGTCTTTTCAATCATAAATGCATAGGCTTGCTCATAGGTCATCATTGTCTTCCATTATTTTAATTAAACACGTCGGGTCAGTATGTATTGACGAAAGGATTAGCATCTATTCTCCAATGGCTAAAATACCTAATTGTTGCTGTTTTTGCAATTGGATTCTAAGGAGAAGTACAGGTTTGTTTTTGGAGCTCACCGTTACTTTAGAAAGTCGGCATACCATTTTCCTGAAGATTTGACAATACGTTTTTGAGTTTGGAAATCGACGTGAACCAATCCAAATCGAGGCTCATAACCTTCAGCCCATTCAAAGTTATCCAAGAATGTCCATATAAAGTAACCCTTTACATCAACTCCCTCTAACTTAGCTCTATGTACCTGTTGAATGATTTGTTGCAGGTATTGTAGTCGTCTAGAATCCTCCACGCCATCATTTTCTACTCTATCTGGGAAGGCGGCACCATTTTCGGTGACGAGGATGGGCGGGATATTTGGATATGCAGCAAATTTTTTCAGCACATGGTACATAGAAGCTGGATAGACTTCCCAATTCATGGCTGTCATTTCTACCTTACGTTGCTTCGCCGTCACTATTTTAGCTCTAAGAAACGGAACGAATAGGGCATGTTTGATGATTTCTCGCGTATAATTTTGTATACCGATAAAGTCCATGTTAAAGCTTAACTCCTTTTCATCGTTAGGCTTCATGTACTTCTCGATACGTTTCAACGCCTTAATTTCATCGGTCGGATAGCCCATTCCTAGTAGAGGTTCAATAAATAACCGATTGAGGAGTACATCTGCTTTCTTTGCAGCAATGATATCCTTTTCACGATTTGTAAATGGTTCTACATGGGAGCAGGAAAAAGTTGTACCGACAATACTGTTGTTTCGCAGTGATTTAATTATCCGAGCTCCTTCAGCTTGTGATAATGCTGCGTGATGTGCTGCTGCTAAGAAATAGTCTATGCCCCTTTTTCCTGGAGCGTGTACCCCAAAGAAGTAACCAGCAGCGCTAAATACCGTTGGTTCGTTTAGGACCATCCAGTGGTTGACTCGATCTCCAAAATTGGTTACACAGATGGCCACATATTGGCTAAACCAATCCTTGATGTCTCGGTTTGTCCAGCCTCCTTTTTGTTCAAGATTGTGAGGTAGGTCCCAATGATATAGTGTTACCCAAGGTGTGATGCCCAATTCAAGTGACAGATTGATAAGTCTATTATAGAAATCTATACCCGATTTGTTTACCTCACCTATACCGTTCGGAAGTATACGGCTCCAGGCAATGGAAAACCTATAATTGCGAATATTTAAGCTGTGCATCAACTGCAGGTCATCGATGTAGCGATTGTAGAAGTCACAGGCAATATCCCCTTTATGGTTTTGAAATATTTTATTCCGCTTCTGTACAAATATATCCCAGATAGACGGGCCTTTCCCATCTAGATCATGAGCGCCTTCGATTTGATATGCCGCAGTCGATACTCCCCAAATAAAATCCTTGCCAAAGGCATCTTTCGTTAAAAGCATCTATGATATGGGTTTGTCATTAAGTTAGGCAGTAATATACGATTTCTAACTTATGTATTTAATTTTTATGAGATCTTAGTGGTGAATAGAATGAACTGAATTGTATCAAAAATAGGCGGAATACCATCCTTTGGAAGAATTTAGCGAGTGTTTTCATAATCGAAATGTATTAAATTGTCTCATACATTTATTATACACTTTAAATCTACGCAGTTGTTGTATCTTCTATGTTAATCGTATATTAAATTTTACTACCCGAGCTGCTTGATATTGACGGCCGATCGCTCCATTTCATACAGATACTGGAGATTAGGGAAGTCTCTCCAGTACGAGGGTGTGTTTACCGTTCATTAGCTCCAATGTTTGTTTACTTTCCGCGCGCTTTCTGTTCCACATAACTATTTGGGTGTTTTCGGGAGCGATAAAGGTTGCGCTGCTGCCAACAGGTAGTTGTATGTCCAGGAGTAATTGACGTTCTCTGATTGACCAATCCACCACGATTTTTCCGTAAGGGCTATCTATGTGAGATTTGACCCACGTGATTCCGTTAGGGATTTGTGGCTTGATTGTCATATGCTGATAGCCGGGGCGGTTTTCGTCCGGGCGGATTCCAGCCACCGCTTGGTAAAACCAGGTACCAACGCCATTATAGCAATTGTGTATACGGCTTCTTTCCCCGCTCCAGTATTCCCAAGTTGTAGTTGCACCGTTGTCTATCATATGAAGATAACCCGGATAGTCCCGTTTTTTCAGCATGTTGTACATGAAGTCTGGTACATCATTTTCTATTGCCCATTGTGTCAATATAGGTACCCCTACAAGTCCTACAGCAATATGGTCATTGTGCCTTTCTTTCGTTAGGGCAAGAAGCTTGGCTTTAACTACCGCTACCAGCTCAGGAGGTGTTACTCCCGTGAGCATAGGATAGCTCATGTCCAATTGGGAGCCAGTTGCATAAGTGTAGTCGGATGGATTAAAGAATGTTTTATGTAGAAGGGTATTGAGCCTGCTTCTACGGGTTGCAAAAGCCGCTGCATCCTTGGTTTGGCCTAATACTGTTGCAATCTTTTCTAAGGTTGCAAAACACTCACTTATAAAACAGTTGTTGACCAAGTCGACCGATATTTGGTTCCCTGCGTCCACTCCAATTGGGGCTAGCCAATCTCCCAAAAACCAATCTCGGTATTTGGTATCGGGCCAGCGCTTTAACAAACCATCAACCGTATATTTATCTACATATCCTACCCAAGATTTCATCTCTTCATAGTACTTTGTTATCAGTCTAGCGTCACCATAATTGACATGGGTACGCCATGGTGCCATTACAAAAAAGCCACACCAATACGGACCACCACCGCCCGCTCCGGGATTAGGAGCTACATGGGGGAGGCTGCCTTCCTCGCGCATAGCATCTGACCACGCCTGCACCCAATTGGCGAATAGGGGCGACGCACCATACATCGTTTGGAATGTATTTGTAGAAGAGTTGCCATCACCTCCATAACCGGCCCGTTCCAAATGTGGGCAATCAACCTGATAGCCGCTAAAGCTAATGTTACGCATGGTATATTGAATCATATCGTGGATCGCATTCAAGTCCGTATCTGAGCAAGCGAAAGAGGAGCCGTTTTGAAAGTTGGTGTGTATCAAATGGGCTTTTACATCCTTGAGATGGGGGGCAGTCGCTAAATTGGTAATACGAACGTATTGAAAGGCGTGATGATTGAATTTATTTTGAAAGATTTCTTTTGGGGTTCCGGTTGCGATGTAAATATCGCGCTGTCCTTGATTCGCAAAGTTACCGTCTTTATCCAAGTGATCTGAATATTCAAGCTGGAGCTCTTGTTTATGTCGTAGCCCATTGAATTCCACTTCGAGCCAACCATTTGTTGCTTTTCCCATATCAATTAACCAGACGCTATCTTGGAGTCGTTTGATGTTTTTAGCGGTAAGAGTTTGGGTGATACGATTGGGCTCAACCATCTGTGGACTTGCCTGATGAAGCGGAATATCCACCTCTTCAACGGGCAACCATATACGATTATCCATACTTTTATTGGTCAATGTAGAGGGGTTGAGATTGGCATCAATGCGTTCGCCTCCGAAGGATAATGCGCGCCATGTGCCGCTGTCACTATATCCTGTAGGAGATCCTTCCCAAGAAGAGTCTGTGTGTAAGATAGTATGCCATTCTTTGTTTCGAAATACATCTATCTGTGCACGCACGACTGCTCCATTAAATTTAACATCAAAACCTGTGGTTGGTTTAAACCATCCCGTGCCTAGCCACATCACAATAGCATTGTTACCAGTCCTTAGGTAGTTCGTGATATCATAGGTATTGATCAAGAATCTTTTATCAAGATGCGAGACCGCAGGTGCCAATACATCTGCAGTTACTTTTTTGCCATTGATGTAAAGCTCAAAATAACCTAAGGCATTGACATGGATTAATGTCGTTTCTACTTTGGAAAGCTGAAATTTTTTCTGTACCAGTGGACTTTGTACCTCCTGTAAACCGATGAATGCCCCTTGCAATTTGTCGTCTCCGATTATTCCAATGCCGAAGCGCTGGATGGTACTCCATTCGGAAATTTGATTTTTTTCATTCCAGATACGTACTCGCCAATAAGAATGCATCCTAGATTTGAGTGGATGACCTCTATAAGAAACGAGCACAGAGGATGAGGATTTAGTCTTTCCTGAGTCCCATCTATCTGCTAGATTCTTATCCGCCAAGGCCGTACTGTCAGATGCAACCTGTATTTGGTAGAAGGCTTGCTGCGTATTTCCATCCGTATGTGTTATTTTCCAACTTAGATGAGGTTGCGTGTTGTCAATGGCAAGAGGATTGATTAGATTTTCACATCGTAAATCAACAACTGCGATAGTTGTTTTCTTGCGTCCACTCGTCAAGCCAAGGATACAAAAGATTAGGAAGGCGGATGCGTAAAGCTTATTGTTCATTAGGTTTAAATTTAGAACGTTATTTCTTGGATTAGACACAAATCTATCGTTGCAGAAGGGATGTTCCTATCGTCTCATACTCTTTGGTAGATCATTATTCGATGGTAAGTCTGTAAATCTTTTTTAATCAATTTGTTGTGGGTTATGCCTGAGACTTAATTGGTAAGTGGATTGGAAAGGACAAATTGGATAAGCGTTCGTTCTTTAGTGCTATAAGGCAATCATTATTGCTGTTGTCCGGTATGTAGCAACTACCCCTTGGTTTTTACAATGCGTAGATTAGGCCGAGTGCATTATGGATATATTTTGTAGATTTGCGCACAACCATTTTTATAGACCAGTGAGGGGAACCATGAGAAGAGCACTACTAGCCATATTTTGTCTTGTTTTTTCCTGCCATGCTGTCTACGCTTCTAAAGCTATTGATTCTTTATTGAAGGTGTTGGACAAGACCATTGCAGATCGCGAAGCATTTACCTTAAACAAGGAAATGCGCATAGATGCTATAAAGAAGAATTTGAAAAAGCAGGGTTCCCTGGATGATCAATATCGGCTTAACGGTGATATCATTTCTGAATACCAATCGTTTAAATGTGATTCGGCATTGGTTTATATTGAGCGGAATGTGCAAATAGCCAGTGCTTTGAAAAGCGATAATTATCTTTCGGAAAGTAAATTGCGATTTGCTTTTGTCGCTTCAATGTCCGGCCTGTTTACCCAAGCAGCGGAAATCTTTGATACGATTGATTATGACACTCTACCTCATCATCTCAAGGTCTTATATTGGTGGAGCCATATACGCTACAATGAAAACCTCATTAAGTATAGTGATAGTCCTAAATACAGAGCTAAATATGAGTTAGAAAACAAAAAATCAAGAGATTTGCTAATGGCATTACTAGATTCCAAAAGTGAGATGTATCTCAAAGAAAAAGCCTTTAAGCTAAAGGGAGACGGTGATTATTCAACATCTGCCCAAATCCAGGAACAGCTCTTTATCGGAGAAGAGCCCAATTCACACGGCTATGCCATGAGTGCAATGGGATTGGCGATGGTACATCGAGAGTTGAACAACCCTGAGTTAGAGGAGAAATACCTGATTTTGGCTGCTATCACCGACACTCGACTTGCTGTGAAGGAAAATGAATCCTTACTCACCTTGGCAATACATCTTTATGATAAGAATGATGTAAGCAGAGCGTACAACTATGTGCGAGCGGCTTTAGATGATGCTAATTTCTATAACTCTCGATTTCGTAACGCAGTCATAGCACGAACACAACCGATCATAGAAGCTACCTATCTAGCAAAGATAGAGCATCAACGTAAAAATTTGCATCTATATGCAATAACAGTTAGCATATTTGCTTTTGTATTGATTTTATCGCTATATTTTCTATATCGACAGAATAAAATCGTATCTACGTCCAGAAAGAAGCTTAGTCGTACGAATGATCAATTGACAGCGGTCAATCAACGTTTGGATGAAGCCAATCTTATTCGGGAAAAGTATATTGGATATTATATTAACCAATGTGCTGTATATCTGGACAAGCTCGATGAGTATCGGAGGAATATCAATCGCAAGATTAAATCTGGTCAACTGGCAGGATTGCAGGAGATTAGTTCGTCGACGACTACATTGGATAGGGATGCACAGGAATTATATCAGGATTTTGATCGAACGTTCTTAGAGGTCTATCCAACTTTTGTAGATGAACTCAATTTATTGCTTCGAGAAGAGGAACGTTTTAAATTGAACAAAGGGCAGTTGAATACAGAGTTGCGGATTTTTGCCTTGATTCGTTTGGGAATAACGGACGTTAATCAAATAGCCACATTTTTGCGCTATTCTTTACAGACGATCTATAATTACAAGAGCAAGATGAAAGGTAAAGCACTGGTCGATAGTGATCATTTTGAGGAAAAAGTAAAGAAAATAGGTATGTTTGTCGCCTGATTGTTTTCTACTCCATTTACTAATTTGGCTTTTCCATTTAATTGTAAGTATCTTATTGTCTTTTAGTTGTATTATTTTTTTGGATAAAATAGTTTACCAGAACGCCTACCTGTGCATACAGGTAGGCGTTTTGCTTTATAGATTTGCTTTCGCTTGTTCTACCTGGGTGATGACTGATCACATCTCGTCGATTAGCAAATAACCATTTTATAAATTATAGATCATCAACATGATATTCTCTAGGCTTTTGTGGTATCCCTAATGGGGAGGAGTAAACGAGTAGCACCTTACGACTGAAAACCAATCAATCTGCTAATGACAGATTATGAAATAATTATATACATATGAAAAAAAACTATTCAACCTTTTGCTGTTATATCATCAGTTTCTTTGTTTTATTTTTTAACGGGGCGTTGGGCTATGGTCAACAGGTAAGTCCTTTTAAGCAGGGCGATCGCGTCGTATTCCTAGGCAACAGTATCACCGATGGTGGTCATTATCATTCTTACATTTGGCTATATTATATGACTCGTTTTCCAAAAATGGATGTCATGTTTCTGAATGCAGGTATCGGTGGCGATAAGGCTAGTGATATGGTGAAGAGGTTGGATGGTGACGTATTCAGTAAACGGCCAACTGTACTAGTCGGTACTTTTGGTATGAATGACTCTGGATATTTCGAATATAATGGACCAGATGCCGATAAATTTGCCGATGAAAAAGTAAAAGAGTCATTTGATGCCTTCAAGCAAATGGAAGCTCGCTTTAAAGGGCTCGCCGGTACCCGGATTGTTTTAGTAGGCAGTTCACCGTATGATGAAACGGCACAGATTGAAGGCAATGTACCTTTCAAAAATAAGAATAAGGCCATGTTGCGTATCGTCGATTTTCAAAAGCAATCTGCCACAGTCAATAAATGGGAATTCTTTGACTTCAACACATCGATGACAGCATTAAATAAGCAATTTCAACAACAGGAGCCTAGCTTTACCTTGTGTGGTAGCGATCGTATCCACCCAGACAATGACGGACATATGGTGATGGCCTACCTTTTCCTAAAGGCACAGGGCTGGGGAGGAAAAAAAGTGGCTGGAATGACTGTAGATGCCGAAAGTAAACGTGCGACAAAAGTAGAAAATTGCCAGCTATCCAATATTAAAAAAACAACGACGGGTGTCAGTTTTGATTATTTAGCTGAAGCCTTACCGTATCCCATGGATACGGTCGCGCGTGGTTGGGGTAGTAAGAAAAGCCAGTTTATGGCGACCAAAGTAATTCCATTTATTAATGAGATGAATCAAGAATTACTTGTTGTCAATGGATTGCAAGGTGTGTATGAACTATTAATAGACGGTGAGAAAGTCGGGAATTGGTCAGCTGAAGAATATGCGAAGGGTATCAATCTGGCTACCCTCGACAAGACCCCGCAATATCAGCAAGCCTTACGTATTATGTATCTCAATGAAGAACGTTGGGAGATCGAAAGACGTTTTCGGGACTATGCTTGGATTCAATATAATTTCTTTCAGCCTAAGGGGTTGTTGGACGCCAACAATAGAAAATCGATTGAAATTCTGGACCAGCATAAAGATAAAGATGGTTGGTTAAATGCCAAACGTGATCTTTACAGCAAAGCGATGTTTCCAGAAGTAAGGCAAGCATGGCAAGGCGAGATGGATTTGTTACTGGATATCATTAAAGATACAAGTACTCCAAAGAAACGTAAAATTACATTAGTGAAAAGCAACTAGTTGTTACGGAATGAAAAGGTACATTTTGATATTTGGTTTTTACTTGTTTTGGATAAATACCCAGGCACAACAAGCCTATTTCGTGGACGGTTACCACGGAGGCATATACGGTCATTATCCTTTGTGGGTGACACAGTTCATGGTGGACAAACTCGCCCAGCATCCAGAGTGGAAGCTTGGATTGGAAATAGAGCCAGAGACTTGGGATACCGTAAGAGTCAAATCCCCAGCAGCGTATGCCAGTTTTAGTAAGCTAGTGCTAGATAGGAGGATAGAATTTACTAATCCAACTTATGCTCAGCCATATGGATATAACATTTCAGGGGAAAGTTTGATTCGGCAATTTGAATACGGGATTAAGCGTTTGCACCGACATTTTCCGGGATTGACCTTCACTACCTATGCCGTTGAAGAACCTTGTTTTACAAGTAGCTTGCCACAGTTATTGAAACAATTTGGCTTTCGATATGCTGTTCTTAAATCACCAAACACCTGTTGGGGAGGTTACGCACGTGCCTATGGAGGACAATTGGTTAATTGGATTGGACCCGATGGTACTTCTATTCTCACCGTACCCCGCTATCAAAGCGAAGCCCTCGAAGAAAATTCAACATGGCAAACCACGGCTTGGAACAATTCGGTTGCCTTTCTGCAATCCAGTTATGCCAGCGGTATCACCAATCCAGTAGGAATGTGTTATCAAGATGCTGGGTGGAAGAATGGACCTTGGTTGGGCTACGGTAATAATATCAAGAATAAATCTATATATGTGACCTGGAGAGAATACTTCGAGGAGATTTCTGACGGGAGTACACAGGATGATTGGCGACTTTCGCAAGAGGACTTTCTTGTCAACTTGATGTGGGGTAGTCAGGCATTACAACGTATTGGACAACAGGTGCGTACTGCTGAAAATAGCATTGTGATGGGGGAGAAACTGAGTGCAATGGCCAACATTGCCAATCAGTACGTTCCAGCTGAACAGCAATTTTCTCAAGCTTGGGAGAGTCTAATGATGGCTCAGCATCACGACTCTTGGATAGTACCTTATAATCAGCTCAACAGCCGACAAAACTGGATAGAGGCGATAAAAAATTGGACGGATGGTACCAATACACTTGTTAAATCTCTCCAGGACGATGCTATTGGTAGCTTTAATGTAGTAACCAACGCCAATGAAGAAGATGTGCAATACATCCGTGTATACAATACCCTGCCTGAAGAGCGTACAGAAGCAGTATCTGTGCAACTGCCTGCCTTATCTGCGACCCACAATTTGGTTATATCCAATAGTAAGGGCGAACATCTCCCTCATGTAATACGTCAAGAGGAGGAGCATATGGTGTTGACCTTTCGTCCTACGGTACCTTCGTTTGGGTTTGCAAGCTATGTCGTACAACAAGGTAAACAGTCTGCATCCGTCGTCGAAGCGGTGTCCTTTGATGCTGTTGGGAACTGTATCATCGAAAATGAGAACTACAGAATTGTCCTTGATAAGAGTAAAGGCGGATCAATACACAGCCTTATTGCAAAAAAGATTGATAATAAGGAGTTTGCTATTCGTGATGGAAGTTATGCCTTAGGAGAGCTATCTGGATTTTTCTACGAAACACATCAATTTCAATCCTCCAAAGAAAGCCCGGCTACATTCAAAGTCTTGGCCGACAACGGGATGATTGTCAAAGTAGAGATTACTGGAAATATCGCATCGCACCCGTATACACAAGTGATTACACTCGAAGCAGGAGAGCCTCGTATAGATTTTGACCTTACCATTGATTGGAAAAATAATGTCGGCATAGGCGAATATAAACAAGGAGCTGACTGGACTGAAAATAGAAGAGCATATACCAACGATCGTTATAAATTGAAAGTTATGTTTCCTAATAGTCTTGAAAGGACGAAGCTATTTAAAAATGCACCATTTGATGTATGTGAAAGCAGATTAGATAGTACCTTTTTTAGTCAATGGGATCGAATCGAGCACAATATTATTCTCAATTGGGTGGATCTTTTGGAGGGGGGCGAGACCTATGGGTTGGCTTTATTTTCAGACCATACCACATCATATGGTCATGGGCCAGACCAACCTTTAAGTCTTACGGCGCAATATTCGGGGATTGGATTATGGGGAATGGATTATAAAATCGATGGCCCATCAAGGATTAAGTATGCACTTTTTCCACATCGTGGAAAGTGGGATGACGCCAATATTTCGGCACATAGCAATCGTTGGAATGAACCGTTGGTCGCGGTCCTTCAAGCGGAAATCCCTTTGATAGATTACTCCTATGTACAGGTAGAACAGCCGGGTTTGGAGATTAGTACCATGAAAGTTACCGACAACGATATTTTACTCCGTCTTTACAATGCTGCTGGAGATTCCGGGCCGCAGAAGATAAGTCTTGGTTTTCCGGCAAGGTCAATAACAGAAGTCTTGCTCAACGGAGAGGAGCAACAGCGGTTAGCGACCAACGAAGATTTAACCGGTACGGGCTTCAAATTTCAACTCCCTCGTCATGGGATAAAGACATTCTTGATAAAGAAATAGCTATTAACTTAAAGCAAATGTTAAACAAAATTATATTATATACGTTACCCTCCCTTGTCTTGTTTTTGGGCTCGTGCGCAGTCAAGAGCAACCGAGATAATTTCCAACCTAGCACCTATGTAAATCCATTTATTGGAGCGAGTACTAGTGTAGGGGCTGCAGAGGTATATCACGGTTTAGGAAAGACTTTTCCTGGGGCTGCGACTCCTTTTGGTATGGTGCAAGTTAGTCCCAATACGATTACTGGCGGTGATAATAGTCCTGGTTATAGCCATGAACATCGAACAATAGAAGGATTTGCTTTTACCCAAATGAGTGGAGTGGGATGGTTTGGAGATTTGGGAAATTTTTTGGTAATGCCTACCACTGGTAAATTAAAGACTATAGCGGGTAAAGAAGACGGTAGTATCGAAGGTTATCGATCCTCGTACAATAAAGAGACAGAGCATGCAGAAGCAGGTTACTACGCGGTAGAGTTATTGGATTACGATATTAAGGTAGAAGCCACTGCTGCTGCGCACAGCGGCATGTTGAAATTTACATATCCGGAAAACAAATCGTCTCGTATCCAGATTGACCTTGCGCGTAGAGTGGGCGGAACGTCCACAGAACAGTACGTGACTAAGATAGATTCGCATACCATCAAAGGTTGGATGAAATGTACACCAGACGGTGGAGGCTGGGGCAATGGCGAGGGCAAAGCGAATTATACGGTTTATTTTTATGCTCGTTTTAGTAAACCTTTAGATCGTTACGGATTTTGGCGAGCTGACATTCCTGATGATTGGGTTCGGAAACGTGATGAAGTGGTGAGTATCCCCTATTTAAAACGAGTTGAACAAGCCGAAGTACAAAGAGAAGGAACAACGCAACAGGGTAAACATTTAGGTTTTTTTTCGGAGTTCGAAACCAAGCAGGACGAAGTCGTCACCTTGCAAGTCGGAATCTCGTTTGTCGACATGGAGGGAGCTGAGCGAAATTTAAAAGCAGAAATAGATGGAAAGGACTTCGAACGTGTTCGTCAGGAGGCTCGTCAATCTTGGGACAAGGAGTTGGCTCGAATCGCTATCAAAGGGGGGACGGAAGAGCAAAAGACAATTTACTATACAGCTTTGTACCATACGATGATAGACCCTCGAACCTACACTGATGTAGATGGTCGCTATCGAGGTGGTGACTTGATGGTACATCGTAATGCGGGTTTTACGAAACGTACGATTTTCAGCGGATGGGATGTTTTCCGTAGTCAGTTTCCATTGCAGACTATCATCAACCCTAGGTTAGTGAGCGATCAACTCAACTCTCTTATCAGCATGGCGGATGAATCTGGGAAAGAATACTATGAACGATGGGAGCTTTTAAATGCCTATTCAGGTTGTATGATTGGTAACCCCGCATTGTCAGTGCTTACTGACGCTTATGTGAAAGGTATTCGAGATTATGATGTCGAGAAGGCCTACCTGTACGCTAAAAATACCTCTAAGTTGTTCGGGAATGATAAGTTGGGTTATACAGGTCCTCCTTTCAGTATTTCCAATACTTTGGAGTATGGATATACAGACTGGTGTATCGCCGTATTGGCAAAGCAGCTTGGAAAGGAAGACGAAGCTAATCTCTATGACAGAAAAGGACAAGCCTATCGCCAAATTTTCGATACAGAAAAAGGATGGTTTCGTCCC
The DNA here is from genome assembly GCA_000783305.1 of Sphingobacteriaceae bacterium DW12. Classification (GTDB taxonomy): domain Bacteria; phylum Bacteroidota; class Bacteroidia; order Sphingobacteriales; family Sphingobacteriaceae; genus Sphingobacterium. Next base: position 394,888 of record JROE01000006.1, read on the forward strand.
CGGAAAGAGAACGGGGCTTGGGAAGCCTGGCCGCAAGAAGGTCGCATTAAAGAGTGGTATGGAACGATGGAATCAAATCCCTATCAACAAGGTTGGTTTGTGCCGCATGACATACCTGGTATGGTTGCCCTTATGGGGGGACGTGAAAAGGTTTTGGCTGATTTGACCGATTTTTTTGCCAAAACGCCCGAAAGCTTATTGTGGAATGATTATTATAATCATGCCAATGAACCGGTGCATTTGGTTCCCTTTCTTTTTAATCATTTAGGAGCACCCTGGATGACCCAAAAATGGACACGTCATATATGTGATAAAGCCTATAAGAATACCGTAGAAGGCATAGTGGGCAATGAGGATGTTGGACAGATGTCGGCCTGGTATGTCTTAAGTGCATCCGGGATTCATCCTTCTTGTCCAGGTAGTACGCGCTATGAGATCACCAGTCCTGTATTTGATGAGATTGCCTTCTCACTAGACAGAGATTATTTTTCAGGAAAAAAGTTTATTATCAAAGCCCATCATAATTCAGCCACGAATATTTATATCGAGAAGGCCATGTTAAATGGTAAGCCTTATAACAAGTGCTATTTGGACTTTAACGATATAGCCACTGGAGGGAAGTTGGAATTATTCATGACAGATCAACCCAATAAAGAATGGGGACTTGAAGAAGTAAAAGACAATTTATAAACGGATGAGAAGAGTAACCATTTTATTGCTGTATTTTGTACTGGGGAGTTTTTTTGCCATGGGTCAGCTCAGACACATGTCTTTGAACAGCAGCAACCCTAATATAGTTTGGGAGGTAAAACCCCAAGCCGAAATTGCGTCTACTGGATGCGAAATATCCCTTCCAAACTTTAAGCTGGATGGTGCAGTGAAAGGCGTGGTGCCAGGTGTCGTATTTACGGCCTATGTAGATGCAAAGTTGGTTCCTGATCCCAATTTTGCAGACAATATACATCGTGTAGACGAGCGCAATTTCAATCGTCCTTTTTGGTATCGAACTACCTTTCGTATTCCTGCCGATTACAAACCTGATCAACGTCTTTGGTTGCAGTTTGATAATACTAATCGATATGCTGATTTTTATTTAAATGGCGTCAAACTGTCAGGTACAGCTGGGTCAACTAAGGATGTTAGCGGCCACATGCTTCGTACGAAATATGACATTAGTCGACTAGTAGTTGCTGGACAGGAGAACGCGATAGCTGTATTGATTACAGATGCCGACCAGAAAAAAACTCGTGATGCCAAGGATCCTTTTGGTGTTGTAGCCAGCCCCACCTATTTATCGGCTGCAAGCTGGGATTGGATGCCTTATGTACCGGGTCGATTGGCAGGCATCACAGGAAATGTCTCGCTAAATACCACGGGTGACATTACCTTGGAGGATCCGTGGGTCAGGTCAGAATTGGAATCCAATGAGATTGCTTATCTCTTCGTGTCTACCGAACTCAAAAACTCTAGCAGTACTGATAGGGATGTCGAATTGTCGGGCGTCATTCAACCTGGTAATGTTCATTTCAGCAAAAAGGTAAAAGTAACTGCTAATAGCAAGATAAAGGTATACCTGAGTAAAGAGGAAATTAAAGAATTTGTGCTTCGTAATCCTAAATTATGGTGGCCTAATGGATATGGCGAACCTAATCTATATAATTGCACGTTGAGCTGTAGTTATGATGGACAACCGTCGGATCGTCGTGAGATTAGTTTTGGAATCCGTAAATACGAGTATCAGTATGTAACCAACAAAGCAGGGTGGCCTGTGTTGACTTTCTTCATTAATGGGCAAAAAATATTCTTAAAAGGTGGTAATTGGGGTATGAGCGAGTATTTACTTCGTTGCCATGGCGAAGAATATGAAACGAAGATTAGGCTACATAAGGATATGAACTACAACATGATCCGACTTTGGACAGGTACGGTGACGGATGATGAGTTTTATACCTATTGCGATCGTTACGGTATTATGGTCTGGGACGACTTTTGGCTCTATGTGGCCTATAATGATGTTGCTGACGAAGAGGATTTCAAAGCAAATGCACTGGACAAAGTCAAGCGATTACGCAATCATCCGAGCATCGCCATTTGGTGCGGGGCGAATGAGACGCGACCTAAACCCGAATTGGATAACTACTTACGCTCAATCATTGCTTTGGAGGATCATAATGATCGTTTATATAAATCAAGTTCTAATCAAGATGGGCTCTCAGGAAGTGGGTGGTGGGGCAATCAGCCTCCAAAGCATCATTTTGAGAGTTCAGGCAGTAATTTAGCATGGAATGACCCTGCATATCCATATGGGTCTGACAGAGGATATGGTTTGCGTACTGAGATTGGAACTGCAACTTTTCCAAATTATGAAAGTGTAAGGGCTTTTATCCCAGCGGATAAGTTATGGCCGTTGCCGACAGATCATCAATTGGAGACGGATGATGACAATGTTTGGAATAAGCATTATTTTGGGAAAGAGGCGTCTAATGCTAGTCCCATTCGATATAAACATGCTGTCAATACGCAATTTGGCCAGTCCGATAATTTAGAATCTTTTTGTGAAAAAGCCCAGTATCTAAACATTGAAGTAATGAAAGGTATGTATGAGGCGTGGAATGACAAAATGTGGGACGATGCTACCGGGATGTTGATTTGGATGAGTCAGTCAGCTTATCCTTCATTTGTATGGCAGACTTATGATTACTATTATGATGCGACAGGAGCGTACTGGGGCGCAAAGCAAGCTTGCGAACCTTTGCATATTCAGTGGAATGCTTCCAACAACAGTGTCAAAGGTATTAACAGCAGTTCTAAACCGTTAATTGGAGCTTATGCAACTGCCCGAGTGTACAATCTAGCGGGGCAAGAGCTTCCGCTTTATGGCGCATCTGTAAAGCTGGACATCCCGGCAAGTGAAAGGAAGGAGGCTTTTCGACTAAATTTTAATCAGGGAAACCTAGCTTTCGGAAAAGCAGCCTACTCTTCATCGGCCCAAATGAATGGAAAAGCCGAATTCGTGACCGATGGGGCTAGTGCTAGTCGATGGGAAAGTAATCCTAACGATCAGGAGTGGATTTATGTTGATCTTGAAAAAAAGCAGATTTTACACACACTCCGTGTGAGGTGGGAACAAGCGTATGCAGCGACCTATTTGGTACAAGTCTCTAATGACGCTAAAAATTGGCGTACGATTGAACACGTTAAAAAATCAAAAGGCGGGGTGGAGGATATTTCCTTAAAAGGAGTGAAGGCCAGGTTCGTAAAGATAGTAGGAACAGAACGTGCGACTGAGTTTGGATTTTCCATTTTTGAATTGGAAGTATATGGCAAGCGACAAGCAACAACGGAGCTCTCTCCCTTGCACTTTATAAAATTGCAGTTGAAAGACAGCCTAGGGACACTCATTTCAGAAAATTTCTATTGGCGTAACGGTGAACAGGATTTGGATTATACCGCGTTGAATGCTTTACCAGCAGCGAAATTATCTTTTGAAATCATCCCTGGAACAGAGGTCGGAGTTCCACAAGTACGAATTAAAAATCAAGGGAGAACGATATCGTTTGGAAATCGGTTACGATTAGAAAATAGCGCTACCCGAGAGCGGATTTTGCCGGTGCTTTTTTCCGAAAACTATTTCAGTTTGATGCCAGGAGAGGAGAAAATAATCAATATAGCCGGAGTAGCTAGAGCCCAGTTGGCACAGGCGTCACTTTTATGGAAGCAATATGGCCATTCCGAACAAGATATCCTTCACCTTAAGAATCAATAGAAATATTCATCATGACAACTCAAATTATGTATCGAATTAAAACAAGCATTTTATCCTGTATCGTAGGTATTTTGTTACCGATAGGTCTTTGTCAAGGGCAGGAGGTCAATCTCGTGAAATACGTTAATACCCTGCAAGGGACGGATTCAGAATGGTCTCTTTCTTATGGCAATACATATCCAACGGTAGGTCTCCCTTTTGGGGTGCATTTTTTCTCGGCACAGACAGGAAAGAACGGGGATGGCTGGAAGTATCAATACAAAGCGAATACGATAAGGGGGTTTCAACAGGTACACCAATGTAGTCCTTGGATGGGCGACTATGCCGTTTTTTCCTTGATGCCTGCTCTCGGCGAGCTAAAAGTACAGGAAGATGCGCGAGCATTGCCTTTTTCACATCAAAATGAGATAGCCAAACCAAACTACTATTCAGTCAAATTTGATAATGGTGTGCAAGCAGAAGTAAGTCCTGTAGAACGCGGCGGGCATATGCGATTCAGCTTCCCGAAACGCGAAAAGGCATATCTGATACTGGATGGATTCTTGAAAGACAGCGAGGTAACGATTCTCCCCGACGAGCGTAAGATAATCGGCTACGTCAATAACGGTAGATTTGTCCCGGAGAATTTTAAGAATTATTTTGTGTTGGTATTTGATCAAGATTTTAAAGCTTATGGTACTTGGGAGAATGTCAATAATACACAACACGGAAATCAGGTCCATGCACGAGGGAAAGGAGTAGGTGCCTATTTGGAATTCAAGCCTGCTACGAAGGTAGAAGTGAAGATTGCATCTTCTTACATCAGTCAGGAACAAGCTGAACGCAATTTCCGTCAAGAGTTGGAAGGTAAGGGTAATTTTGAGACTACAAAAAAGAAAGCTTTTGATATCTGGAACGCCCTGTTAAATAGGGTACTTGTAGAGGGCGGGACAGAAGCCGAGAAAGCAACTTTCTATTCTTGCCTGTTTCGCGCAAATTTGTTCTCCCGAAAATTTTATGAAGTAGATGCACAGGGAAATCCTTACTACTTCAGTCCGTATGATGGCAAGGTCCATCAAGGGTATATGTATACTGATAATGGTTTTTGGGATACCTTTAGAGCCCAGTTTCCGTTGAGCAATATCTTGCACCGGGAGTTGCAAGGGCGTTATATGGAATCTTTGCTCACTGCACAGAAACAGGCGGGGTTCTTCCCGACTTGGTCCAATCCAGGAATGTCTGGTGTCATGATCGGCAACCATGCTATTTCGTTATTGACAGATGCTTGGGCTAAGGGTATCCATACGTTCGATCCAGATAGCGCCTTGAATGCCTACTACCACGAGACTACCAATAAAGGTTTTTGGGGAGGGTCGAACGGACGTCAGGGCTGGAAAGATTATTTTACCAAAGGATATATCCCTTACGCAGAAGATTTACATGAGAGTACGGCCAAAACTTTGGAATATGCATATGACGATTTTTGTGCTTATCAATTAGCCCATATGACGGGAAATACATTCTATAAGAATATATACGCTCGACAGATGTATAACTATAAAAATGTATTCGATTCGAGTGTAAACTTTGTAAGAGGTCGCTTACCTAATGGCGATTGGATGCCTGATTTTGATCCAGTGGAGTGGGGTGGAGCTTTTACAGAAGCCAATGCTTGGCAGTATACCTGGTCGGTAATGCATGATATCAATGGATTGATAAACTTGATTGGGGGTGAAGAAAGGTTCAATGCCAAACTTGATTCATTCTTTACGATGGAACAGAGCATTAAATACGGGTCTTACAAGCAGGAAATCCATGAAATGCGGGAAATGTTATTGGCCAAAATGGGGCAGTATGCGCATGGAAATCAACCGACACAACACGTCTCTTACCTATACAATTTTAGTGGTCAACCTTGGAAATCTCAAAAGCAAGTGCGGATGGTAACCTCGCAACTGTATAATGCTACTGAGAGAGGATATCCTGGTGACGAAGACCAAGGGCAAATGTCATCTTGGTATGTACTCAGTGCTTTGGGAATTTACAGTGTTTGTCCAGGTACAGATCAGTATGTGATTGGCAGTCCTGTATTTGAAAAAGCAACCGTAACACTTGAAAATGGCAACCGCTTCGTCGTCTATGCCAAAAATAATAGTCCTAAGCATGTATACATACAGACTGCTCGGCTGAATGGTGTACAATACGACAAGAATTTTATTACCTATTCTGATATCCTGAATGGAGGTGTATTAGAACTTGAAATGGGAGAAAGACCCAATTATACCAGAGGCGTGGCTCTTGAAGCGAGACCTTTTTCCTTAAGTAAAATAACAGAGTGATGACGATAAGATATAGGTGTATAGATGACGGGTTATGGAGTGCGATGGTGCTGCTTGTCCATCAACAAGGTGGGCCATAGAAAACGGGAGCGCATGGCCACAGTTAGTGGCCACTCGACGATGCAATTAACAATTTTAAATGTCAACATTCCAACTGAATCAAAAACGAACCATTTGTAGTAAGCCGTTGGAATATCCAATTATAAATCAAATTATGAACAAGCGATTCTTTATTTATATAGCTTTTGCTATTCTGATTATTCTGTCTTGTAGTAAGCAAGGATTTCTGGATCAAACAAAGTCATCAGATTTGAATGAACAGGTTGTCTTTTCAGACAGTGCGTATACGATTAATTTTTTGTCCAGTATTTACAACGATATTGGATTTGCGACTTGGCCGAAGCGATTTGGAGGGGGAGGACTAGATGCGAGTACTGATGAAGCGGAAGGTGCAGGCCTGGGAAGCATCAATACATTTATACAATTCGCAACTGGTACGGTCAATTCCAATATGATTACCCGAGATGCTTGGTCTACGAGTTATACCAATATTCGACGGGCAAATATCATGTTGAAAAATTTGCCAAATGCGAAATTTGGAGATGATATAAAAGTGAGGGTAAAAGCCGAAAGTCGCTTTTTAAGAGCCTATTATTATTTCGTCTTATTGGAGCACTATGCTGGCATTCCGTTATTGGGAGACAGTGTATTTAACGCTAGTAGTACGATTCCTTCTAAACGTAATACGTTTGCCGAATGCGTGGAATATATCGTGCAGGAATGTGAAGCCGCTGCAGAAGATTTGCCTTGGATCCATAGTGGTGAGAATTATGGCCGCATTAACAAGGCCGCCTGCTATGGACTTAAGTCTCGCTTGTTGTTGTACGCCGCTAGTCCATTGTTTAACGGACAGGGGATGGCTAGCGATGGACCTCTACAAGCTGTAGTGGCGTACCCAGATATGGATAAGAGTCGTTGGGAACGAGCGGAGCATGCTGCTGTCCAAGTGATGGAATCGGGCATATATACCTTACATCAAGGAAATAGTAACGAACCCGGTTACGGTTTTTATCAAGTGTTCCAATTACGTAAAAATTCAGAATATCTATTGGCTCGGATGCAAAATACCAATCGTGATTTAGAGGGCATTTGGAATCCGCCCACCTTTGGGGTGACCAATCCCGGGGCGTATCCTTATTTGGAGACAGTTAATGCTTTCGGAATGAAAAATGGCCTACCCATTGATGATCCTAGCTCGGGCTATGATCCCAAGCAACCTTATAAAGACCGCGATCCTCGTTTCGCAAACAGCATTACGAGAGACCAGTCTTTGGTATTTCATCGGGATGGGCTTGCGAGACGTCCTGTCAATATCTACATTGACAAAACTAATCCAAGTAACGTAGTGTCGAGTCAAGATGCTATTTATAAAGGGACACCAACAGGCTACTACACCTATAAGATGGTGAACAGAGACGTAGGGGCCGACTGGTTCAATACCGTGACTCCCCGTTGTATGCCTATCATACGTTATGCGGAGATATTGCTAAATTATGCCGAGGCCCGTAATGAACACTTGGCTGCGCCTGATCAAAAAGTCTATGAGGCGGTAGAAAGTATCCGGTCAAGAGCTGGGTTGTCTCCCTATGCATTATCCCCAGGGCTTTCTCAGCAGGAAATGCGTGAGATTATTCAAAATGAACGTCAAAAAGAGTTAGCCTTCGAGGGGCATCGTTTTTTTGATGTGCGACGCTGGAAAATTGCAGAAACGATGGAAAGTCGTCAAATGCATGGTACTGAACCCGTTCGTACTGCCGCTGGAACCAGCTATAATACGATAAACGTACGTAAACGTGTGTTTGACAAGCGGATGTACCTGTGGCCAATTCCACAATCGGAGGTGGCCAAATCTATTGATTTAATACAAAATCCTGGTTATTAATAATACACAAGATGAAGATAAAGATATTAGCACCATTGGTGTTTGGAATCATGAGTTTATTGACCTTGTCATCCTGTGAAGATGAGATGGCCAAAGTCACAAATGAAGAGTCCATAAAAGACATTGCCGGCAATTGGAAAGTCGTTCAGCTAATCCGTAATGGTGAAGACTTAAGTAAGCGGATGGAAGTCAAAGATTTCCAAATCAATTTTAATACTGATGGTACATATACACTGGCGGAGCAACTTCCCTTTGTCGTAGATGCTTCTGGGCGGTATATGTTTAATGATCCGCAGTTCCCCTTTAGTTTGATTTTGAGGCCCGAAGGAGAGGAGAAAGAGGTAGCAGTCAAATTTCAGTTCCCGGTCGTTGCAGGCAAACGACAGCTTAGTTTAAGCTTCAGTCTAGGATGTAGTAGCAACAGTTATCAATTTAATTTTGAACGCCAAAACTAATACACATGAAAAGTTCATTTCAAAAAATATATTATCTGTATCTATTCACGGGCGTCCTAGCGATTTTCTTGTTGGTGCAATGTGGACTCAAATCATTAACGGTAACTGTACCTACACGTGCTAATGTTGGCGAACGTGTGACCTTTACCATGCACAGTGGTGCCGAACCGCGTATTGCCGGTGATGGGAATAGCTATACAACACAACTATTGGCTGGTATAATGGTGCCCAAAAGCTGGAATGCACGTAAGAATGCCGTACTGACCTTCACTAGCCCCAAGGGCAATGGAAGCCTACGTATGATTGCAGATTCGGAGATTGAGCCAGTCTCAGGACTCAATTGGCATCAAGCTGCCAAGAAGATGTTTGGTATAGGTCCTAATTTGATTGATGACTTCGAATGGATCGTTTACAGGAGTGTACAATCATATACGTTTGTTAATAACGAAGATATAGATTTTGACGTCAAAGTCGACTGCCCAGTCGGGGAAGAGAATATGTTGGTGAGTCTTGGCTTTTATGTAGGGTCTTCTATCGAAAATCTGCGACTTGAAGATACAGATTATAAGAAGTATACATTTTCAGAGGCATTTGAAGTTACCGGTGGAGATGGAGACGTGATAGACTTTATCAATCCGCAATTGGGAACTGTTCAGCCCGTCAAGAGTCTCGATAATGACATCATTACTCTGACCTTTGATGCCGGTGTAACTGCTACCGTGTTGGATGGGGAAAATGATATCTACCTGGAAGTTAGTGCATTTGATTCTCAAGACAAACTGATTGGTCAAATTAAGGAAAAAACAGCTACTACAAAGTTGAAGGCCATTGGTGGTAAGCGATATTTGCTAGATCTATGGCCGCGCGGATACTTTGGTCTAAAGAAAGGAACAAGTATTTCTCGTTTGACGTATTTCTACACGGATAAAACGGGGAAAAAAGTTGTTGGATATGGAAACACTAACGAGCCGTTCAAATATACATTCCGTTGTGACTAACAGGATGTAAGATAGACCAAGTAAAAAACCTAATTAACTTGAATATGTTGAATCATGCTATAAAAAAATATGCAATAAGTATGCTCCTCATGTGTGCAGGTGGTACTATTGCCCAAGCGAATACTTTTTCATCGATAGGGAATAAATCGACGTATTATACAGTCCAGAGAACGGGACCTATTCGGGTATTGGACGAGCACGGCAAACCTTTGGAAGGCGCCAATATCTATTCACAGCAACAATTGCTACTCGGCACAACAGATGAGGAGGGAAAGAGCGAGATTGCGTTTACGGATGCCGAAATGAAGATACTGATTTCTTATCCCGGGTATTATACCAAGACGATTAAGATAAATGGGGTTACGACAGTTTCGTTGACTCCTCATTATCTGGCACAGGACTCATTGGTAAATGTCCTATACGATAAGCGTCAAAAAAATAGCTTGCTGGGATCGGTTGCTGTGGTTTATAACAGTCAACTGAAAGGCACCCCAACACCGTTGTACTTGAATGCTTTGACTGGTAGACTACCAGGGTTTTATACTCAAGAGACGAATGGTTTTCGCACGCCTCGATCTACGGCTATTACTTCTTTAGATTTGGCAGGTTCGTTGCCCACTAACGCAACTAAATATAGTTCGAGCATCAGTGACAATACAGAGGTAGCCTTTCATTTACGTGGACAGAATCCTGTCACTATCATTGATGGTGTACAGCGTGAAATTTATTCCATAGATCCTGAAAGTATTGAATCCATAACAGTTGCCAAAGACGCCTTGTCATCGCTCTTGTTGGGGCAACGGAGCTCACGAGGTGTGCTACAGATAACGACAAAAAAGGGAAGACCAGGACCTCCACGGATATCATTCACCGCTCAACACGGGCTACAAAATGCATTGAAGCAGCCCAAACCCTTGGAGGCTGGTCAATATGCTTACCTCTACAATGAAGCGCTTTTGAATAGCGGTCGTCAACCTATCTATACTCAAGAAGACTTTGACGCTTTCCAAAACGGGACTTCACCATTGATCTACCCCAATGTGAATTGGTACGATGCAGTACTTCGGGATAATAATCCGATTAGTAAGTATAATCTGGGCGTAAATGGAGGGATTAAAAATGCTCGTTACGCCTTTTCACTTAGCTACTTAAGGCAAGATGGAATGTTTAAATCATCTGATGAGTTTGATTACGAGACCAATTTAAATCAGGGCAGGTATTTGATCAATAGTGCAATTGATGTGGATGTGAACAGTGACTTTACCATTGGTTTACAGCTTTTTGGACGTATTCAGGATGGGCGTCAGCCGGGTGCGGGAAGCCAAAATATACTCCAATCGCTATATAGTACTCCTAATAATGCCTATCCAATCTTTAACAACGATGGTTCTTATGGGGGATCGTCAGTATATCGTACCAACCTTTATCAACAAGTGACGGGATCTGGATATTTATTAGACAATACACGTGACCTGTTGGCTAATCTGGATTTGCACTATAAGTTTGATAAATGGTTGCCCGGTTTGTATGCAAAAGGAAAGGTCAACGTATCGGCGACATCGTCAAGTTTTATCGACCGTAACCGCAAGCAACCTGTCTATGACGTCCGTTACAACGATCAAGGTGAGTTGATATATGTGCGTTACGGTAACATAGCTGATCAACCGAATTCGTTTGCGAGTACGTCAACGGCTAACTTTTTCTATTTTCAAGCGGCATTGGGCTATGATAAGCAAATCGATGGGGACCATAAGGTCGGAGCTAAATTGTTTTTTGATCGGCAAAATGCGAATTATCAATTTGATTTACCGGCCACTTATACCAATATGGCGGCTACAGCTGATTATGTTTATAAACAGAAATATTTCGCAGAGTTGGCAATCAACTATTCTGGCTTTAACCGTTTTCAACCGGGACGTCGATATGGTTTGTTTTATGCTGTAGGACTTGGTTGGGATGTTGCACGAGAAGATTTTCTTCAAGATCAGTCTGACTGGTTGGACCAATTGAAATTTCGTGCTGTGTATGGTCGTACAGGTAATACCAATGAGGGGGCGCTGGGTTATTATAGCTGGCGAGCCTCATATGGACAGGATGGTAACAACGGATACAATTTTGGTTCAGAATATTCATACGTGAATAGTATTGCTGAAAAAGGATTGGCAAATATTGATGCAACTTGGGAGAAAGGTGATAAATTCAATCTTGGACTAGATGCATCTTTTTGGAAGTCTAAGGTTACGCTATCTGCTGAATACTTTCGGGATAACTATTTTGATTTGCTACAACAGCGCGGATCTACCATTGATTTGATAGGTATTGGTTATCCGAATGAGAATATCGGAAAAAATTTATATGTAGGTCAGGAGTTAAGTGTTAGCTATCAAAATCGATTGGAGAGCTTCAACTATTTCATCACTGCCAATGCCTCCCGTATGAAGACGGAGGTACGATATATGAATGAGGTTTTCCAAAAGTACGAATGGAATCGTCGTACGGGTATGCCAGTGGGGCAGACTTTTGGGTATCTAGCAAATGGTCTGATTCAAACTCAGGAAGAGGCGAATGCAGCCCCACGTTTAGATGGTGATGCGGTGCAGCCAGGTGATGTACGGTTGATTGATTTAAATGGTGATGGTCTCATCAATATTTACGATCAAACGGCTATTGGCAATATCGATCCAATCATATACTATGGGGCTACACTAGGTTTCAATTATTCAGGTTTCGATTTTAGCATACTCTTTCAAGGGGTAGCCAATCGAAGCTACCAACAGACGGACTATTCATTTGGTACTAGTGGCGACGGACAGGGGTACGATTTCCTTCTAGGACGTTGGACACCAGAGACCAGCATTACCGCGACTTATCCAAGACTTACAATAGGGCCTGACCCGACCAATACACCAAATTTCAACAATTCAAGTTATTGGACACGTTCGGGCGATTATCTACGCATTCGCAATGTAGATTTGGGTTATACCTTACCCTCCATCATTACCCGGAAGATTAATGTGTCTACTCTACGAATTTTTGCAAATGCCCAAAACCTATTTACAACTACTCCCTACAGCAGACTGGATCCAGAAATCAATGGAAACGGTGCATATCCAGCACAACGAACTATCAGCTTGGGTGTCAACATCAAATTATAGACCTTAGTCACTACAAATATGAATTATATAAATCTAACAGGGTTCGGCTTATTAATGATGATGTTTACCTTCTCTTGTAAGAGTGACCTCGAAACAGAACCTATCGAACTACAGACCTTGGATCAAGTATTTGATAAGCGTGACTCCGCAGGTGTCAATGCGAATCGCTTTCTTGCAGACTGTTATCGCTTTTTACCCAGTACAGGGAATCGGGTTGGCGGTGATTATTTGGATGCCGCTACCGACGATGCCGTATCCTCAAATCCGACCAATACCTCCGTGCAGCAACTTGCTACGGGATCCTATACTTCCGATAGTTACCAAGATAATCTATGGGCTACATGCTATCAAGGTATCCGACGTACAACCATATTTATAACCAATATTGATAATGTTCCACTTAAAGGACAATTGGAAAATGGCACATCCTTTAATAAAGTATGGAAAGCAGAGGCCCGTTTCTTGAGGGCGATGTTCTATTTTGAACTGGTGAAGCGTTATGGAGGCGTTCCATTATTGGGAGATAAGGTATATCAATTGAACGATGATATCGAGCTACCTCGTAATACTTTTGACGAATGTGTATCGTTTATCGTACAAGAATGCGATGTTATTCGTGATAGTTTGCGCATAGATCCGATGAATCTTCAGTTTTTCGGAAGACCCACGAATGCAGCGGCTATGGCATTGAAATCGAGGATACTTTTGTATGCGGCTAGTCCATTGTTCAACGGCGGAAATATTGATGCAGGAAATGTCTTGACTGGATACACCGATTTTTCATCGAACCGTTGGCAAGCAGCTGAAAATGCTGCGAAAGCTATTATTGATCTGGGACTTTATAAATTGGAACCCAATTTTGCCGAAGTATTCACCACCCGTAATATGGAACGTATCTTCTCCAAGCAAGGAGACAATAATACGAGCGTAGAAAACAACAATGGACCAATAGGGTATTCTGCTGGTGTCAACAACGGTCGGACAAGTGCTACTCAAGAGTTGGTCGATGCTTTTGGCATGAGCAATGGACTGGATATTAGCGATCCTAGTTCCGGCTATGACGCGAATAATCCATATATAGGTCGAGACCCGCGATTCTACGCAACGATTTTCTATAATGGTGTAATGTGGTTGAATCGTCCTGTCCAAACTTTTGAAGGTGGAGCTGATAAGCCCGGAGGTTCGGTTCAACAAACCAAAACCAGTTATTATGTTCGCAAGTTTATGGGCAATTTTGAAACTGCCACCAACTATAGCAATGTGAATCATGACTTCATCTTGTTTCGTTATGCAGAGACCCTATTGAATTATGCGGAGGCTCGTAATGAACGATTGGGCAGTCCAGATGTTGGTGTGTATCAAGCTGTAGAGGAAATACGCAAACGGGCAGGTTTGACTCCTTTCGAATTACCTACGGGTATGAGTCAGCGGCAAATGCGTGTGGTTATCCAACAGGAACGACGAAAGGAAATGGCTTTCGAAGAACAACGTTTTTATGATGTGAGAAGGTGGAAAACGGCAGAAGTCGATTTTAACAAAGATCTGCATGCAGCAATCATTTATCAGACTGGCACTGGCACAATTCGCCAAACTGCGCCGATATTGAAAATGAAATTTGAGAAGAAAATGTATTTGGCACCGATACCATTTACCGAGGTTATTAAAAACCCTCAAATGGTACAGAATCCGGGCTGGTAATTCAATTAATTTCTATTAGTGAACATACGCATGAAAAAGGCTATATATCTACTACTATTTATATTTAGTATTCCACTCCTTAGCATGGCACAAGGCGTGGTCTCGGGGTCGGTCAAGAATACTTCAGGTCCATTGGCAGGGGTGACCATTCTTGAAAAAGGAGTTAACAATCAAACCCAAACCGACCAAAATGGGCGATTTACACTACAGCTCCGAGGGAGCAAAACCATTATATTCCGTAGTATAGGCTATACTACGCAAGAGCGACAGGTTATAGGTGGCGAAAACTTGGAGATTATACTCCAATCTAATAGTCAAGATATCAATGAAGTGGTGGTTGTGGGCTTTGGTACGACTAAGAAACTGACGAGTACTGGAGCTGTAAGCTCAATAAAAGGGGCTGAAATAAGACAAGTGCCCACTTCCAGTGTTCAGAATGCACTTTCTGGAAGACTACCTGGCTTTGTATCCGTACAACGCTCAGGCCAACCCGGACGTGATGCTTCGGATTTTTATATTCGGGGAGTAAGCTCCCTTAATCCGGATGGCAATCAACCCCTCATTATCGTGGATGATATTGAGTACACCTACGAGCAATTATCGCAGATTAATATGAATGAAATCGAAAGCATATCCATATTAAAAGATGCCTCCACTACGGCAGTGTTTGGAATCAAGGGTGCAAACGGGGTATTGGTGGTTAAAACCCGTCGTGGAGAATCGGGTAAGCCCAAGATCAATGTCCGTTTGGAGTCAGGAATGCAGAGTCCTGTCAGCAAACTTGATTTTCTCAATGCCTACGAGAGTGCATTGTTGTGGAATGAGGCCATTACCAATACAGTGGGTGATAATACCTATCAACCGTTTAATTCTGAGTCTTTGGAGCATTTCCGGCTCAGGGATGATCCTTACGGCCATCCGGATATGAATTGGTATAAGGAGATTTTTAAGCCGAGCAGCTTGCAATACAACAGTAATGTGGATATCTCCGGTGGAAGCCAAAGCATCAAGTACTTCATTTCGGGTGGGGCCTTCTCGCAAGATGGCAACCTCTACAATTTTGAAAATGAAGGCGATAATGTCAATAACAACTATTACTATCGTCGATTTAATCTGCGGTCCAATCTAGATGTGCAGGCTACCAAGAGCTTAAAATTGCGAATGGATTTTAGGGCAAACTTCAACAATATCAATAATCCACGAGCTGGAAATATTGTAGGTGAGGTGTTCAATTTCAATAAAATACGTCCTTGGTCAGCTCCATTTCTAAATCCTAACGGTTCGTATGCTTATGCAAATGATACGCAAGAGCTTTTGCCCACTATCAATGCTCGGTTGGCTACCTCTGGTTACACCCTAAATCGTCGAAATGATATCAATATACTTTTTGGAGGTACGCAGGAGTTGGACGTATTGACGAAGGGACTTTCTCTCTCGACACGTATTGCTTATGCAAGCATTGAATCCAATGGCCGTGAACAAGGGCGGGATCAAATTCCGGTCTACAGGTATTTTCCCGAAACTGGAAATTATCAATTAAAAGGTGGCGCCCCCTATGTATTGGAAAACTATACCCTACGGGCATACCAAGGAGATTATAACAGTCGGGTAAATGTGCAAGCCAACTTGAACTATACCCGTGCATTTGGCAGTCACCGAGTCAACACCTTATTCCTGTATAATCGAGAGTCCTATAAGACAAAGGGGGATAAGATGACCAATTGGATTCCACAAAACTTTCAAGGTTTTACTTTCCGTACGGGGTATGATTATCAGGAGAAGTATCTAGTAGACGTTACGTTAGCTTATAACGGGTCAGATCGCTTTCAGGCTAGTAAACGCTATGGGGTATTTCCCGCTATATCTGCAGGTTATAACCTCGCTAAAGAGAATTTTTTCAAAGATCGGTTTGATTTCGTGGATTTATTTAAGTTACGCACTTCCTATGGAATTGTGGGGTCGGATAAAGTGGCGGGCGATCGTTATCTCTATCAACAAGTCTACAACGAAGGAGGAGGATATTCTTTTGGAGAAACTCATCAGCCTTCGGGAACCATATTTGAAGGAAACCTTGGCAACAGTAATGTGACGTGGGAAAAGCAAAAATCATTCGACGTCGGCTTGGATATTAGTTTGTTGAATAATAAATTTTCGTTGGTCTTGGATTATTTCAATAATATCCGATATGATCAATTGGTGACTTCGCAATCGTTACCCATACTCATTGGTGTGGGAGTCTCGCCTACCAATATAGCACGCGTACGAAATCGAGGTATGGAATTTGAGCTCAGTTACAATGACAATGTTGGCGATTTTAACTACAATGTCAAAGGTGTGTTGACCTATTTCAAAAACAAAATCTTGTTTCAAGACGAACCGATGCCCGCTTTCCCGTGGTTGCAGGTGACTGGACGTCAGGTCAATCAACCATTTGGCTATGTCTATGATGGATTTTATACGGCTGATAATTTAGAGCTCAGCCCTAAACCAGCGGGTGCATATGAGGTTCAAGCAGGCGATCTTCGCTACAAGGATTTGAATGGAGATGGCATTATCGACGATTATGATCGAACAGCCATTGGTAAACCGAATATTCCAAATACTAGCTTTGGCTTGACATTGGGGGGGAGTTATAAAGGATTTAGCTTTAGTGCTCTATTGCAAGGGACCACAGGCTATAGCTTCAGTGTACAGGGAGCAGGTATTGAACCCTTCCAGAGCCAGTTTCAACCCATACATCAGGAGCGTTGGACCCCTGGGACCGCCGCTACTGCGAAGTTTCCCCGACTAACGACCAATCCGACAACAATCAACAGTCCCTCTTCCTATATGTCTGATTTTTGGTTGATAAACGCGACCTATTTGCGATTAAAATCAGTTGAATTAGGATACCAATTGCCAGAGCGTTGGTTACCTTTTAAGATGAATAACGCTCGGTTATATTTGAGTGCATACAATTTGTTCACGTGGACAAATTACTCACTCTATCAGCAGGATCCCGAAGTGACCTCTAATACCGCAGGGGATGCCTACCAAAATCAACGTGTAATTAATCTCGGTGTGTCAATAGGACTTTAATCGTTAAGTTAGTTTGTAAGTTGAGCGCTTAAAAACAGGATATCGTTTTTAGGCGCTTTTTATGAATTTGACCCAGATAATCGAGCACATCTCAGTTAACGCGTCTCTGGAAATAGCTCAAATATTTCGTGTTTTCAACTCTTGTTTGATATCCTTTATTCTCTTTAGGCTTATAATAACAATTGGGGATAGTGCAAATGGTATGGCTACTAATGCGGAGAAGGCCTTTGTTACGGATATATATGTTCCCATGGCTAGTAATACTATTAACAGTATAGTTAGCATTAGACTAATGGTTACCATCTTTTTTTTGTCGTCCAGTAACTCTTCATTAGTCATTTTGTCCACTGTCTTTTTATTGTTCATTTTTATTTTTTGAGGTTGGTGTCGTTTGATGAATATATAATATACACACGACAAGCAAAAATGTTTAAAAAGATGATTGCCAAATAATCCTCTAACTATTTCTAATGTCTGATGATGTGGGGGATAAATCGACTTTTGTCTGTGGTGATGGGCATGTCGGATTCTCGAAATGATATGCCGCAAGACTCTTGACCAATCACCCAGCTACCTATAATGGAAAAACCAGTTTCTTCACGATGTAAGTTGGCAAGCTCTTGATAGATATGACCTTCGTATCCATATTCACCTTCGGTCGCATAGATCATCCGTTTGTCGTAATACATCTGCACATTTGCTCCTTCACGTGAAAGAAGGGGTTTTTTGACAAAATGCTGCAAATGATTCGGTTCGGTATAATAAGCAGCAAGCAAATGGGGATGATTTGGAAATAATTGCCATAGGATGGGTAAGATTGCTTTATTGGATAATAGCATTTTCCAAGAGGGTTCGATCCATTGGGCACGATGGATGTCGTTCACAATATGGTAGGCAAAGTCTTCCCGCACCATCCATTCCCAAGGATACAATTTGAATATTGATTGGATAGGCTCGCCTTCGAGATCGACAAAATGGCTTCCCGTCCAGCCCATATCATCTATATAGATTAACTTGGTCTGTATATTGGCTTGAAGGGCAGTATCCCTCAGGTACTCAACATTGGTCAAATCTTCCAATGACTCTTTAACACATGCAAAATGCAAAATATTTCCCTTCAGATAAGGTTTCAATTGGGTCCAGCTATCAATCAATTGCTCGTGAATGCTGTTGAATTGATCTGTCAACTCTGGGAAATAGTGTTTTTTCCAATACCATTGTACAATGCCTGTTTCGAAAAGAGAGGTGGGGGTGTCGGCATTGAATTCCAACATTTTCAATTGTCGGTCTATGGCGCTGTAAGCAAAATCAAAACGTCCATAAATGGAGGGTTCATCCTGCTCCCAAGCACGCTCAATATGAGAAATCATAAACGCAGGGATGCGAAAATGATGATACAGTTTATTCTTTATGATATATTCTACAGCGTCCAGACACATGCTCCAAAGTTCATTGGTTGCTTTGTATATCAAATCTGCCTCTTGACTACTTATCTCGTAGTAATAATCATCAATCCAATAAGGGATGTTATCCAATGTATGATAACCGTAACCGATATTTGCTAATCGGGATTCCCAATGGGGGTCAATACGTAATTTCTTGATTTGCATTAGGAACCTACCGATGATCGAGATGAGGAAACTGCACTTTTACCAAAACCGCCACGTTGTGCCTTGAATGCAGCAGCTTTTGCAGCATTAGTCCCTGCCACAGATTGGGGATGCAAGCTATTATTGGCGTATCCCATCATGCCGCCCATATGCCTGAAGGCCATGAACCAAAGGAGGGAAGATCCCATTCCGCCGCCAGTCTGTCCTTGGGAATAGTTGTTTGTTACTTCAGTATATTGGGCTGTAGAATCAGCGCGCATATATACACGCTGTTTATCTTCTGAGTTTTGACGAGGTTGAGCACAAGACGCCAATACGGAGGTAATCAGCACCAATTGTATGTTTTTTGCGGATGATTTTCTCATTATTGTACAGTTACATAGATTGGAACTTTGCTTAGGGTTTGGGTAGAATCTACCTGATTCCACGTATTAGGTGTCCTAGCAGTCACAAGGGTATCACTTTTAAAGGCAATCTGCTCCCCATTATACCAGATGTGTTGTGTAGTAATGTGAAGGACTGAATCCCCCTCTGTAAGCGTCTTTAATGTTACTTCACGAGCTGATTTTTTATCCAATTGCTCTAAAGATTGCTCTCGATTGTTGCAAGAGAGTAGTGCCAATATGGAAATTGCTCCGCATATATAGTTTATTGTGTTCATATCCAATACAAATATGCCATTATTCCTTGTATTTTGAAAATGATTAGGATGTGATTCGTGGCAATTTGGGGCGAGATTGCCAATGCTATGAAACGGTAGTTAGGATTGAAACCTTTGTCTATATCATTTTTTTATAATACAAGCGAGTAGGACTAAAGTTATCGCGCCAATGGAGGCTAACGTTCGTATATTATTCCAATAATTCCATCGCGCTTCAAAGACAGCTCTCATTTCTTTTATTTGAAGAGGAGTTGAGGCTTCAATTTGGAAGTTCTCTAGTTGATTGTTGAGCGGCACATTAACGGCTACAGTGACGCCCAAAACACCTATAATATAAAGTACACTGGCAAAAAGTAAAAATAGGAATGATGGGGACTCAATATGTTGTACAGCAGCCAGTGGAAGTAGAACGATCGTTCCTAAGAAGCAAATAAAGAATAATGAATTCTGGACTTCCTTATTGATACTTTGCATTGCCTTTAGAAAAACCGAATCGGATAATTTTCCAAGGCCTATACTAACGGAAATGGAATAAGAGTAGAAGAAGCCAGCCATTAGTGCCGTTGTGATAGCGGTTAGCAATAGTGTGATATTTACGAACGTCATGACTTAGGATTTTAGATTTGTTGGACTACAAATATAGGAAGTGTGTTGGCATTTATTAAAGGGATTATTATTCATTATCTTAAAAATTATAGAGTAGTTTCTCAAAAAACTATATATTAAGAGCTGCAAGTCTGCTAATATTTCTTACTTTTAGTCCCACATCTGCCAGTTAATGAGAAGAATACTGTTTGTTATGAGCTTGCTTTGTTTGGGATGGAATGCCGCCTCGCAGGAAAGTGGGTTTGTATTTCGAGATTTCAAGTTACCTCAAAGTTTTAGGAATAAAATTGTCACCAATGTCGAGAAGGACAAGGTGGGTCTGCTTTGGTTAGCCACTAACAGCGGTCTATACCGTTACGATGGAAACGAAGCCATCTTTTTTGATGGTAAAAGTCAACCAGCACTCAACAACAGCAAAATCACATCCATCTTCTCGGATACAAAGAACAACATGTGGCTGGGGACGGAGAGTGGACTCATACGATTCGACCTCCATAAGTGGATGACGACAGAGGTAAAGACGGCTTATTCCAAAGATGCTCCGTCTCGACAACCCCATTTTGAAAGTATCGGAGAGGGAAGGAACGGAACTATTTATGCAGGGACATTGGATGGTAGACTTTTTCGTGTGGAGAAAGATAGTCTGCAGGTACTCTTAGATATCAATCACGAATTCCCCAATCAATACAATCTGCCTTCCATCGCTGCAGTGTCCGAACCTTATCCCAATGAATTGTGGTTGCGGACTGAAATGGGAAAGATGATCCGTATTCGTATAAGGGGGGGGCAATATATGCCGCCTGAATATTTTGGATTGCCCGAATTCCATCGTGCTAATATTCGTGAAGCATACTTTCATCGTTCGGGGAAATGTATTTTGAATATTACAGGACATGGTATTTATATATTCGATACGCGTAAAGGTAGTTTCCATAAAATTCCGGAATTGGCTAACAATGGTGTTGGGCAACGGGGAATCGTATTCTTAGCACCCTATATGGAAAATGAAATACTAATCTTTACCAATCAGCCTGATATAGGGAAGGAGCAGTTATTTGTTTATAACTTTCAAACGAATAGTACCCGTCATCAGTTGGTGACCTATCCGGAATATTTGCGAAGCAATCACATCGAATGGTTTAAAAATCCGGGGAATACGTTATTTATGTCGCTTAATAACAGGATACTTGAACTTGCTCCGGCTAAAAACATGTTCAAATCTATCCTGACTGATGCTGTAGCCATTAATAGTATTCGTAGTATCTACAAGCATAAAACAGGTACACTGTACGTTGGCTCGTATAAAGATCGCTTCATTAGTATCGACGAAAGTACGGGTAAGAAAGAGTCTATTTCCAATCACTTTGTTTATAAGATATTGCCTTGGGGACCTGACAGTCTCCTTCTAGGTACAGAAGGGGATGGGATGCTATGGTATGATATTAGAAGCAAGAAAATTTCACCGATTAGACTTGATTCGGATAACGTGAATAATCGTGAACCAGGTAGTTATATTACCGCTTTGGTAAGAAAGAGTGAAACAGAGGTGTGGGTCGGGACATATAGTGGTCTATTTTTGGTTGATTTGAAAAAAAAGACGCATCAACCAATCGAACAAAATGTATTAGGACAGCTCAAGATAACGAGCTTGGCACACAATGAAGATCAACTATGGATTGGCACTCCACTTGGATTGACTGTGTGGAACAGTGGGCAGAATAAGATAGTCATGAATACAGAGAAAAATCCGGTTTATTGCGTTATACCGGTGAGCGATACATTTTGGATAGGTACCCATGGAGCTGGGATTAGAATATTGAATAGAAACGGTCAAGTACTCCAAACTTTAGACAATGCGCATGGGCTGGCCGATGATATTGTCTATAGTATATTGACCAGTGATAAGAAGGCAGTGGCAGCTACGCACAATGGGCTTAGTGTCATTGATCGGAAGACCCTGCAAATCCATAATTATTCGCGCTTGGATCAATTGCCTGCAGACGAATTTAACCAAGCCGCTGCATTTCATGAAGGAGATAGTTTTTATTTAGGTACAATCAATGGAATTTTACAATTTAGGTCGAATGACACCATCTTGCCCCTTTCCACTTCTGCCTCTACGAACATAGCCCTGCACATCACGAGTTTAACTACAGAACACGCTAATCATGGATTGCATCGAAATTATTCATTTCCATATCTAGCGAATCAAAGCTTAACGATTGAGGGAGGGACGCGATATTTTACCATTGGATTTGGAGGTGTAAGTGGGTCTACTGGTGAACTGAAATATTTTTATAAACTGGATAGTGCATTGGAGTGGGTTCCGCTAGGGAGTAGGCAGGAGATTACATTTGTAGAAATGCCTCCGGGAGAGTATAATTTACATCTTACGGCTCAATTGCCAGATGGTACTTGGACAGATACGAAGCTAACGGTTCCTCTTTCGGTTGTCCCGTTGTTCTATCAGACTGTTTGGTTTAAAGGATTGGTGGTGTTGATGTTCTTATTCCTAATTTGGTGTGTTTTTAAGTATCGAGAATATATTATTCGGAAGGAAAAGAATCTGCGGGTCAGTATTGCCAGTGATTTACACGACGAAGTTGGAAGCTCGCTTACACGTATTTATTACCAAGCGGACAGCTTAAGTGCAAAGGCTATCCCATTATCAAATGGAAGCAAACAGCTTGAACAGATTGCTGAAACGAGTAGGGATGCACTATTGACGATGAGTGACATGGTTTGGTCTATTGACGCTCGCTTTGATACCGTCAAAGATTTGATTGACAGGATGAAGGACTATGTGTATAAATTACGAGAGGAGTTGAACATTGCTTATCACTTTGAGGTGAAAGGTGAGTATACTTCGCTAACTGCATCTCAGATTGTACGGCAGAATCTTTTTCTTATTTTCAAAGAGGCCCTTACCAATGCAACTAAATATGGAGATGGAAAAGCAATAAGTATAGAAATTCAATTTGATGGAAATCCTTACCTTAAAATCCGTAATAGTTATGTGAACGGTCTACAACAAGTCACCAAAAGACAAGGTGGACGAGGTCTTCATAATATGGAAACGCGCGCGATCAAGATGGGAGGAAGACTCTGCATTGAGGAGGGAAATGGTATATTTTTATTAACAGTGGAGATTGCTCAACTTCGTTAATTTGGCACTCCCCAAAAGAGGGATGTAAATCTTGCCGTGCTTTTTTTACTTTTACAGTATGGTACGTATAGGGATAATAGAGGATGACGATCAAATTCGGGAAATGCTCGCTAACTACTTTAGTGAACAAACTGGTTTCAATTGTCTTCTGTCGGCACATTCAGTGGCATCATTCTTTGAACAGTGGAAATCGGATATTTACCTTGATGTGATATTGTCTGATATTGGTCTGCCTGGTGAGTCGGGTATTAAAGGTTTGGCCCGTATCAAACGTCAAGCTCCAAAATGTCAAGTTATCATGTTAACAGTATATGATGATGCCCAACGTGTATTCCAAGCACTATGTAATGGTGCTTCGGGATATCTTTTGAAACAAACACCTCTTCAGAAGTTGAAGGAGGCGGTGCTCTCTGTTCACGAAGGTGGTGCTCCCATGTCACCCAGTATAGCGCGAATGGTTGTTGAATACTTCAATCCGAAAAATGCCACCGATTTAGAAGAAAAACTAACACCTCGCGAAGCCCAAATTGTAGCGGCAATCGAAGCTGGATGTACCAATAAGGAAGTGGCCATACGACTCGATATTTCGTTGGAAACGGTCAAATATCATATTAAACATATCTATCAGAAATTGGAAGTCAACAATCGACATGCGTTGATTACACGGAAATATAAATAGACACTCCTCCCCCTAAATGGGGATACCATAGTACTATAAATTATGCTCAATTTGTAGTACTATGAAAAGTTTACAACCAATTGAATGTATATCTTCGGAAATTCCTTTTGAATTTATAAAGGCTGTACTCCGCATCTTGCTGTTGATTGCAATTATATTTGCTTCGTTGGGCAACCAAAGTCTGGCACAGCCATTTACCCCGGGAGCATTCGTAACGACTTGGAAAACAACCCAGGTCAGCGAGGAAATTAAGATACCAATCAACATTGTGGTTACTGGATATAATTACAGTGTGAATTGGGGGGATGGGGTTATATCCACCAATCATTCGGGAGATGCTACTCATATTTACACCACACCGGGGATTTATACGGTATCTATAACAGGAAATTTTCCAGCTATCTCATTTGGAAGCGTTGCCAGCGATAATATAAACGATGCCAAATTGTTAACGATAGAGCAATGGGGCACACAGGAGTGGCAAGGCATGAATCATGGATTTGATGGATGCATCAACTTGACCAAAGAGTCGGATTTGGATGCACCAATATTCTCGGCTCAATCTACCCTAAATGCGATGTTTAAGGATTGTACATTATTTAATTCGGATTTGAACGATTGGAATCTAACAAATGTACGTGAACTATCAAGGATGTTTGAAAATGCGATAAGCTTCAACGGGAACATTTCGAGTTGGAACGTTTCGAATGTCATAGGTATGGAATATCTATTTAATGGTGCGGAGGTATTTAATGGTAATATAGGCACTTGGAATGTCTCCAAGGTGGAGCGAATGACCGACATGTTTCGTAGAGCTCGTTTATTCAATCAGAATATTGGCAGTTGGGATGTGTCAAAGGTAACTCAAATGGGGGCGATGTTCGCTGGTGCTGTTACATTTAACCAAGATATTAGTCGATGGAAAGTAGGGAGTGTCACTAATATGTATGCTATGTTTATGGAAGCATCATCGTTTAACCAAAATTTAGCATTATGGGATGTTTCCAAAGTAACGAATATGGAAGAACTCTTTGCGAATGCTTCTCGATTTAATGGTGAGATTGGAGGTTGGGATGTTTCAAAGGTGACAAAAATGAGGCGTGTATTCTATGAGGCTTCTGCATTCAACCAAGCAATTGGAGGGTGGAATGTGGCTAATGTAACGGATATGGAAGCAATGTTTGAACGGGCGAATTCGTTTAATAAACCTATCGGTGGATGGAATGTATCCAAAGTTGAGAATATGAGATGGATGTTTCAGGAGGCTGCTCGTTTTAATCAAGATATAAGCAGCTGGAACGTGTCGAATGTAAATGATATGTACGCTATGTTTGCTAAGACCAAGGTATTCGA
Organism: Sphingobacteriaceae bacterium DW12; assembly: GCA_000783305.1. GTDB lineage: Bacteria > Bacteroidota > Bacteroidia > Sphingobacteriales > Sphingobacteriaceae > Sphingobacterium. The sequence goes on from JROE01000006.1 coordinate 420,373, forward strand.
TCAAGACATTCAGCAATGGAATGTGAGCAATGTAACGAATTTCTCGTGGATGTTTTCGTTAGCAGAATCTTTTGATAAGGCGCTTGGTTTATGGAGCGTATCCGGGACTACCAAGATGGAAGGAATGTTAAGTGACTCTCATTTATCAGGCGCTAATTATGATGCGACTTTGATTGGTTGGGCGGCGAAGACTGATATAAAAAGAAATGTTAGTCTAGGAGCTAATGGCTTGCAATATTGTACAGGTGCGGAAGCAAGGCAGAAGCTTATCGACGAGTACGGGTGGAATATTGTGGGAGATTCACCTGCCTGTCAATCGATGGTGATTTTTGTAAAAAAGCCAGACGGCAAAACATTGGTTATCCTTTCCGAAAGTAGTGATGCAATCCAACAAGTAAAACAAAAGGTTCAAGATAAGAGCGGTATTGAGGCTAACCAGCAAAAGCTAACGTTTAATGGGACAACGCTAGACGACGGACGGACATTGGGGGATTATACTATATTGAACGGAAGTACACTCAATTTAACGTTAAAGTCCAATACCGCGCCATTGGCAGTCGATGATGCGATAGCCGTATTAGAGGATGTTCCTGCTACAGGTAATGTCTTGACCAACGATACTGATATCGAG
>JROE01000059.1 GCA_000783305.1 Sphingobacteriaceae bacterium DW12
TTTTTACCTAAAACTGGTAACGGCCTATCAACCTGTCGAATAAAAAACAACATAGGGCGGTAAATCGGGGAAATCACGCCCTATTTTCCATATATCCTAGGGCCTTGACCGACGGCCCCGGATCACCTAAAGACCCAGTAGCGTTGCAGGGGATAGTTGAATCCCAGGGACACGACCAGCTCAACGACCAACCTACCTACCTTATAATCTATATCGAATACCTGCGATAAGAACGGGGTCGCCTCGGATTTCAAGAAAATACTGCCCAACACCACCAATATAAACTTCCAAACCTGCCCCCCGAGGGGACTGTCGCCTTGCTGGAACGCCCAATATCGATTCAGGGAAAAATTGACCACGGCACCTAGGGCACCGGATATACGGATAGCGTTCTTGACATCGAGCCCGACAACTTCCTTGCAGAACACCATTACCCCATAATCAAAAACTCCGCCTATAAAGGCGGAGGCTTGAGCTTTTGCAAACGCAAATATCTGCTGTTTCATATCCTTTTAAGGTCAAACA
>JROE01000060.1 GCA_000783305.1 Sphingobacteriaceae bacterium DW12
TGTATGGAAGGGCCATCGCTCAAAGGATAAAAGGTACGCTGGGGATAACAGGCTGATCTCCCCCAAGAGCTCATATCGACGGGGAGGTTTGGCACCTCGATGTCGGCTCGTCACATCCTGGGGCTGGAGAAGGTCCCAAGGGTTGGGCTGTTCGCCCATTAAAGTGGCACGCGAGCTGGGTTCAGAACGTCGCGAGACAGTTCGGTCCCTATCTGTTGTGGGCGTTGGAAGTTTGAGTGGATCTGACCTTAGTACGAGAGGACCGGGTTGGACCGACCGCTGGTGAACCTGTTATGCCGCCAGGTGTACGGCAGGGTAGCTACGTCGGGAATAGATAAGCGCTGAAAGCATCTAAGTGCGAAACTAGCCACGAGATGAGACTTCCTTCGAGGGCCGTAGTAGATGACTACGTCGATAGGTTGTAGGTGTAAAGGTAGAGATACCATAGCCGAGCAATACTAATAGCCCGAAGCTTTCTCAAGCAGAGGACACTGTTGTCTTCCTCTTTGTTTTTTT
>JROE01000061.1 GCA_000783305.1 Sphingobacteriaceae bacterium DW12
GTTGCTGTATCATTAGCAGATGTTCCTTGGTTCCCTGCTTGATCTGTTACAAATGCAGTTGCAGTAATCGTTCCGTTATCTCCAGGATTCGGGAAGTTTACAGCAATGTTTCCATTGGTAATATCAGTAGCGGTTAGGGTTACATTTTGAGTATTTCCGTTTCCATCTGTTATGGTTACAGTATCTCCTGCAATAGCATCTGCCGGTAGTGTTACAGTGACATCTACAGGACCAGTAGCTTCACTAGCACTGATGACCCCATCGTTATTGGTATCTTCAGTAATGACTACTGTTGGTGCAGATGGAGCAGAGGTATTTACNTGSCADTTCGAGCCCAGCTTCAGGAGCAACAAAAATCGCTTTTCTTTTGGAAAGCGATTTTTTCGTTTTCAGTCACTTGATATGGTTTATTTTGATGGTTTATTTTCTCTTATCGCTCTTCTCTTGTCCGCCATATTTGAGGACTATCTGTAAGAGGACTGTCTCAATATTCACATCCGAGATTTATAGCCATACTGCGATTAACAGAGTCGCCTTCCATAAGTCCAATGTTAGTGGATCAAATGGATGTGTAGATTGGAGTCGCTATGGTTCTCAAAAGTAGCGTGTATTTGTAGCGTCGCTATCAAAAGAGATCAGGTCAACACGCTTGTTCTCCGCTCGATTTTTTTTTATTTGAAATGATTTATTTGAAAATCAACGCAATATAGGCGTAGCGGCATATTTTTGTTTGAAATATTTGTAGATTAGTAAAAAAGCTGTACTTTTGTATCGCTTTCAAAAACAAACGCAATTTGTTTTCGAAGGTCGAAATTCCTGAATAGCTCAGTTGGTT
>JROE01000062.1 GCA_000783305.1 Sphingobacteriaceae bacterium DW12
AGTAGTATCTTATCTCTCATTGTCATTAATACATTTTTCATATTATTTTTAATATTAGTCACTAAATGCAATCCTTGATCGAATAATATCGAAGTTAATTCCTTAGATATATAGCCTTTATCGGCATATAAACTTCCAAATATTTTCTTTAGAAAGTTGTCTCTTTTCAAAGGCGTCCTATCATCTACATTGGCCTGAGTAATAATGAAATCAAGGAGTTCACCTTTATCGTTAATAATGATATGAAGCTTGAAACCATAGAACCATCCCATTGTTGATTTTCCTATAGTAGCAATATCTTTAAAGACTTTATTATTGCTAATTCTCTTATTCTTGCAAGCTCTAATTGGAGTCGAATCTATAAAAGAAATACCTGTACACTCTCCCAAACAACAAGTCTTCAAAAACAGAGTCAAAGGCATTAGATTAGATTGCATTAATTCTACAAAACGATTATAAGAAACAGTATTAGGAAATTCACTTTGTAATTGTTGTTG
>JROE01000063.1 GCA_000783305.1 Sphingobacteriaceae bacterium DW12
ACATTAATGATTATTTCTTTTACATTAGTATTATTACCTGCTACAAACTCGTAATAGGGGGTTTTGTTATCTCTACTACATTCTGTGAGTGATCCGTCTTCTTCTTCTTTGAGCAGGATTAATTCTTTATCTCCTTGCGTAATTTTTAATTGGCTATAATGGCATTGTTCATATGATTGTGATACTAGAGGTGGTTGTTTTACTTTTACGACTTGTGCGATATATTCTGGCTCATGCAGATCAGGAGAAAATTCATTCCTATAATTAATGGTAAAGGTTACTTCTCTTTTTAGCGTAGGGCGGTTATCTGGCTTGGTACTTTTTGGAATTTTTGATGGGGTTAATGTTAGTACCATTCTATACTCTTGCAGGGAGTCTTCGAAATCTTCGGCTTCTTTATGTTTAGATTTCTCAGCCCATCGTATATCAGCGATTAACTCATCGATGATCTCTAGGTTATAATTCATTGATGGATTATCCTTATCATAGT
>JROE01000064.1 GCA_000783305.1 Sphingobacteriaceae bacterium DW12
GTTGACGGCAGATTCTGGAAGTCTATAATTCGCCCCACTTCCGGCGCAGTCGAAACGGAAAACTCCTTGGTAAACAAAGAGTTACGCAAGATTCGACAGCGACCTGCTTCAGTTCATCGAAGCCCAGAAGGAGTTGGTAGAGCAGTGTCGTTTGGCTCTATTAACGTTTCGATCCTCTCGGTCGAAAGCGGAGAAAAAGAGGTGTTGACAGCAGCGTGTAACGCTGTAGAATTCGCCTCCCGCTAACGAGAGATCGGAAGCGCAAGTGGTTGAAGTTACAAAGGAAACTTTGAAAACTTTTGAAAATAATCACTTGACAGCAAATGAGGCTGCTGTAGAATGCGCGCCTCGGTTGAGACGAAAGATCTTAACCAACCGCTCTTTAACAACTGAATCAAGCAATTCGTGTGGGTGCTTGTGGAGTCAGACTGATAGTCAACAAGATTATCAGCATCACAAGTTACTCCGCGAGAAATCAAAGATGTAACC
>JROE01000065.1 GCA_000783305.1 Sphingobacteriaceae bacterium DW12
CCTCATAGACTTCCATGATTTCTTTCTTGAACGAATTGTTCTGCTTCCAAGGTATTTTCAATTAGCTGTTCTTCTGTTTTCGAGAGGATATATCTACAGTTGTTTATTTACATCTACAAATGCAGAATCAGTAATTAATTTCTAAGTTATTTTTTACAAAAAACAAGGAATGTCTGCAGTCGTTTCTTTCCAAGAATAGCCATCGTTGATACAGTAGATGTTATTCATAAAGCCACATGGTCATCCCATGTGGCTTTTTCTTATTACCTATTTGGTATTTTGATGCTGGCTTTTGGTTGATGATATCAACTCTACAAATCGTTCTTTTATTCTTTGGCTCTGCTTCTCATCGACTGTTAGATATTGATGCTTTCCACGTTTTCCCTCTTCGAAGAGGGATTCACCAGTAGCGGTGATTGTGACTTTCCCCTTTTTTGAATAACCAAAATAATGACTTCCCTCCTCTATAGCCTCTAGTACACTTGT
>JROE01000007.1 GCA_000783305.1 Sphingobacteriaceae bacterium DW12
TTGCAAACTGCTCTGCTTTATCCAGCAAGTGCTATGACTTGTTGTACAAGTACTATGCGTTTGATCCAAACGGCTATACCTTATCGAACAAGTGCTATGACTTTGTGGATAAGTGTCGTGAGTTTGTCGCAAACTGCTATGCTTTATCGAACAAGTACTATGACTTTGTGGATAAGTGTCGTGAGTTTGTCGTAAACTGCTGTGTGTTTTTGAAAAACTACTAGCAGTTTGGCTCAAACTACTATGCGTTTTTTGGAGTATTATATCTATTAAATGAACGCGAAAGACAAAAAGACTGGCTTTTTTTTCACGTTCTTTGGTGTTTATTATTCTTTTTCACTTATAGTGAGGTGCTATGTTTGTTCTGTTGTTACTGGGTTCGTGAACGGTGGTTCTTTATTTATGATGTATATGAAATCAATGGCATATGCGAGTTTGAATAAATAATAGTAGCGCTGTTTGTCAATATTATTTACATCTCGGATTTCATAAGTAGGTTTAGGTTAATAATTGGTTCGTGCGACCCCAAGCACCCGCTTGGGGTATTTTTTTATTTCTGCGCTATCCAAATTCGGTTTAGCCAAAGGGTATTGTGGTCTTTGATTTGAAAACTGATCTCATACTTGCCTGCAATTGGGAAATCAAGTAACCCTATGGACTGATCGACAAATTCCTGTGTGTAATTGTCCTCATTTGGTTCGGCTACCACTTGACCATTCGGCTTGATTTGAGCGGTGACTTGCTGCTTCCCGTTTGACAAGCGTACATCTATTGGAGCTTTCTCGGGATTGTGAGCGGATATGTCGATCATATATTTTCCAGCTTTTGGAATATATATATGCCATGTTAGAGGCTTTGCCTCATTGATAAGGGTATGTGTAGGTCGCTTGCCATCATAGCGTACGTGCTTGAAGGGGCTATTGATGGCGTTGCTCCCATTTAGGGAGAAGCCTCCAAAGGTGGCCTCTGCTACGCTTTTCTTATCGAGTACAATAGGCTCCTCAAAAGTCAAGGCCAAGACAGATACATAACGGTCGCTTTGTGTGGGGGGTACCTTGATATGCAGCAAAGGTCCCGTCTGCTGATAGGTGAGTGTTTGCCGTCCATTGTCTGTTAGAAGTTCGATCTTTGAAGGAGAGGAGGTGATGCCACTTATTCTCAGCGTATGGTCTAAGGGCCAGTTAAAGACATGAGCATAGACAATCTGCTTGCCATTGACCATTTTGGTGGTTAGCTTTCCCCAGTCATGTTGATTTGCGCGTAGCTCCAATCCGGTATTGCCGTAGAGGGCCTCCCCGTTTTTAGTCAACCATGTGCCCATATCTGCCAAGCGACTGATGCTTTCATACGGGACGGTACCGTCTGCACGGGGGCCTATATTGAGGGTGAAGTCACCATTAAGGCTGACATTGTCGATTAAGGACTGGAACAATTGGGACGTAGATTTCCACTCGTTTTCTTGCGCATTATATCCCCAGGAGTGGGCTATCGTACCGGGTGTTTCCCAAGGATGGGTGGTATAGGCGGTTCCAAATTGGTTGTCGCCTAATGTCTCAAAATCAATATTTTCATTGGTTGCAGGAAGACCTAGTCTGGAATTAATCAAGCAATTGGGCTGTAACTCCCTGATTAAAGCAATTGCTTGCTCCAGTTGCTCTTTTTTGAAAATGGTCTTTTCATACGGAATCCACATGTCAAACCACATGATAGCAATATCTCCATAGTTGGTCAGCAACTCCCGCAGCTGAGGCAGTGCTTTCTCGGTCCAGTACTGGTTGAACTGGGCATCTGAAACTCTTCCGGTCAGCTCTTGGTTGTGGTCCCAAGCGTATGGATGCTCCCAATCTATCCAATGGGAATAGTAGAAGCCCAATTTCATATCATGCTTACGACACGCGGTAGCGAGTTCCTTGATGACATCTCTATCGCTTCCACTTAATTTGGGAAGGCTGTAGTTTCCGATTTTGGTGTCCCAGATAGCGACTCCATCATGATGTTTGGTGGTCATGATGATGTATTTCATACCTGCCTTTTTTGCAAGAAGTACCCATTCCTCGGGATTAATCTTATTCCAATCAAAGCGATGGGCGAGTGTTCCATATTCTTCCTTAGAAATCCGATTGCGATAGCGGATCCACTCCGCATAGTTATTGACGTAACGTAGTTTTTCTCCTTTCCAAAGACCTTCAGCACCACTATATAATCCCCAATGGATGAACATGCCGAATCGAGCGTCGGTAAACCAGTCCGTTCTTTTGGGTGTGGTATGTTGCGCAATTGTACTGTTTGATAAAAAAGCGATAAAGCAAAGCGTGAATAGTATTTTTCTCATATCGTATTAGACTTGCTTTAAAACTACACAAATTAAATTTTCAAAACGATAGTAATGAAAATGACCAACAATTATATGTTGGTCATTTGTCTCAAGATTATGAGTTGGCCGTTATGGTTTGTCCCACCATACACGGGAAGTCATCTGATCTCCTTTATCGAGTCGACCCACAGCCTGTTGATAATTAGCGGCATTGACCGAGGACTCCTCCGTCGGGTAGGTAAAGCGTCTAGGGATGGTCCCATTAGTAGCATTACCTATGTAATTGACTTGCTTCAATACGGGATATCCGGACCGGCGCCAGTTGGCAAATGATTCGTATTCATCGGTGAATGAATTGATATAGTATTGGGTATTGATCTGTTCGAATGCTTTGGCCTCATCGAACGGATTTTGTTTGAGGTAGTGTACGATGGATGCATCGTCGATGCCGCTTATACCAAATTGGGTGAATTGTTTCATCGCTGCTGCCACTCCTGCTTCATAATAGGTCTTCGCTGATCCTGTAATCCAGCCTCTGTGTGCAGCTTCGGCCAACAAGAGTTGGTTTTCGGCATAGGTCACTAAGAAAGTGGGGGCATCAATACGGCCATAGGTGTACCTGTTGACGACAGAATACTTATTTAAATCACCTGGATATAAAGGATAGTTTTCGATAAACGTTGTTCCTTTGGTGGTCTTGTCATAACCATTGGGCATACCCAGTTGAACCGCAGTAGTGGTATCGCCTCTAGACCATCTGGAATCGTCAACTTTAATAGAAGGGTCCGCTACTACAGTTGCTAAAAATCGGAGTCTTGGGTCTTGCGTGTTTTTTAATAGATTAATGAACGATTCGCTCATGCGATAGTTATTGGGGTCTTCGTGCACATATACTTTACCGAATGGCTCGGCGCTATTGTTGGCTGTTACGGCACCGGGATGGAGTACGAGTGCACTCTCATCATTGCTCACAAAGAGTCCTCCGGATACTGCGGTATTCACCCAGATTTTAGCCTGCTCGGGGTTGACCTTAGAAAGACGCATCCCTAAACGTAGCATGAGTGAATAGGCGAATTTTTGCCATTTAACGACATCACCTTTGTAGATGATGTCGGCCTGACCGATGGTCGAGGTTTTGCCATTTAGATTGGTGGCAGACTCCTTGAGTTCATTGAGCATATCCAAATAGATAGATTCCTGGGTATCATATACCGGATATCCGTTTTCTTTGTAGTATGCCTGCCCAGCTTCTGAGTACGGGACATCTCCATAGAGGTCTGTCATGCGATGGAATAAAACGACTTTCAAGATACGCGCCATTTGATATTCGGTGAAATTGGCCTCTTTGTCCTTCCAATTTTCCATCAAATCGACTACATCACGCACGCCATTTGGATACATGCGATCCCAGTAGGCGGCATTATAGCTCGCATTGTAGGTATACTTGTCTCCGTTCCAGTAGCTTTCGACGGATGCTGTATGTTGGATCATTGTGCTAATGTAGATGAGTCCATTACGCCAAGCTTCATATTCTGTCCCATAGGCATATTGTTGTACATTGGTAAATAGTAGCTTATAGTCAATAATGTCTTTGTCTATAGCCTCGGGGTTGACATTGACATCTCCAAAATCATTGCACGAAGATACTCCGAATCCAAGTGCGATGAGGATATATAATAGTTTCCTTTTCATGGTGTTCATTCTTTTGTTGTTACTGATTTTTTTCTTCTTTATCATTTTCATAATAGTCATAATAGACGTTAGAATTTGAGATTAAGATTAAAACCTATATTGCGTGTCATTGGGTAGCCGTTCAATTCAAGTCCTTGCGCATTACTGTTGTTGTAAGCGGATTCGGGGTCTATATTAGGCGTATTTTTGTGGATAGTCCAAAGATTACGTCCTACCAAAGAGAAGGAAGCTCCTCTGAATGGGGTTTTAGATAGTATCGAGGACGGTAAGTTGTATCCAAAGGAAATCTCCCTTAATTTGACAAATCCAGCATCGTATACAAACTCTTCGGTAAAGGATTGGTCAACCACGTGCTTCCAATACGTTTGTGCATCTACGGCAGTGGTGTTAGTCTCGCCTGATAGTGTCACCCCCTTGCCCACGATATTACCTTCACGGCCTTCTAGTGTCGCTTGGTGTAAGCCCGATCCGTAAAGATTGAGATTTGTGCCGGAGAAAATCTTAGCACCTAATTTTACATCCAATAGCATTCCTAAGCTAAAGTTTTTGTAGGTGAAGTCATTGCGGAATCCGCCAGTGAACCGATAAACACCATTGCCGAGTACTTCAATGGCATCTGAGCGAACGGGGAGGCCTTTGTCGTCATAAATGCGGTTACCCGCAGCATCAGTTTTGTATTTATAACCTACAATTTGTCCATAAGATAGCCCGACGATTTGCTGTATGGCGGCGTTGCCGGATCGTGAGACTCCTCCTTCGACGCTTAATGTATTTTGCTGACCCAAATTTAAGACTTCGCTATCATTGAAAGCAAAGTTTATCGAGCCTTTCCACTTGAAGTTGTCCTTACGGATGATGTCTCCGTAGACTAAGGCTTCAATACCTCTATTGCGGAGCTCCCCAATGTTTTTTACAGCGGTTGAATAGCCCGATCCCGTACTGGTGGTTACCTTAACAATATCATCTGTGGTCGTTTTTTGGTATACGGCAAGGTCTAGACCTAGTCTGTTGCCCCAAAATTCGATGTTGGCACCAGCTTCCCACTCGCTAATCCGAACAGGTTTCAGATTGGCATTGGGTACAGTGGTATTGTCGATGGTCCCAACAGGCTGGCCAAGTAGTTCGTAGGACAATGTTTTGTAAGCAAGAGCGGTGAGATAAGGGTCAGTACCATTGGATGCTGCTGCTCGAGATAAACGTAATTTACCCATATTGATCCAGTCTGGTAAATCCAGATGGTCCGAGAATACATAACTCAAACTTGCTGATGGATACAGGTACCCATTATTGTCAGGATTGAGTGTAGAATACCAATCATTACGAGCAGAGAGGTTAAGAAATAAGAAGTCCTTGTAACCAAAATCGGCTGTACCATAAAGTGATTTTACTTGATATTCACTATATAACTTTTTGAAGGTACGGGTGCCGGCTGCTACATTTCCAGTGTTGTAAGCACCATCTACTATGAAAGGCCGGATACCACCATCTGTGCCCCATGTCTCACTACGGGTTTTTTGGCTATTGCCACCAACTGTTGCTGAGATAGAGAAATCTCCTACGTTTTTCTTAGCACCGATAAGGTAGTTGAAGTTGGTTTCTTCAAACTCTTTGTTATACTCATTGATGTATCCATTTGGATCGGCAGAAGCTCCTTTGGGTTGGATCTGCTTGAAAGCAAGATTGAATCCGTCTCGGGTGGCGGCACCCTGTATATACAACCAATCCGTGATATCATAGCGAAGGTTGAACCCTCCTGTCAGCCTCTTCTTCGTAGAGGAATTTGATTTGCGATATTGCAGAAAGTAAGGGTTATTAAAATAGACATCATTTCCGGGTTGTAATTCTTTCCCAAATTCGTCCACAGCAGCTTCCAACCAACGGACGTCGTAACCGTTGGCTAAGTATAGTAAACTGGCATTGGTATTTCCGTTGCCATCGGAAAGATTTGCCCTGTTGTCGACAAACTCAAACATATAGTTGGCATTGATGCCCAATTGTACTTTCGGAGTAATCTTATACGTGGTATTCAGATTGGCACCTCTTTGATTGGACTTGGCATTGGGTAGAATTGAACCTTCGTAGATATTGTTGAGGCCTAAACGGTAGTTAGACTTTTCGTCACTGCCGCTTACTGCTACGGAGGTCTGGTTGCTTAATCCGGTCCGGTAGAAATTTTTCCAGTTGTCAATCGGCGAGTAGACATAGTTGTTCCCAAGTTTATTGACCGCTTGACTACCATCCATTCGTGCGCCCCAGCTCTGATTGTAGGTGTTATTTGCGGCACCTGCCGTTTCTGGTTTAGTACCTTGTAGGCCTTGCCCGTATATTTCTTGAAAGTCTCGGTAATCATAAATAGTATTGACGGTCATATTGTTGTTGAACTCGACCCCGACCCCTTGTTGGCCCTTTCCAGACTTGGTCGTGATCATGATGACACCATTCCCGCCTCTGTAACCGTATAAAGCTGATGCTGCGGCACCTTTCAGGACCTGCATGCTTTCAATATCATCGGCATTGATACTGTTCAATCCATCACCCATGTCCATGCCACCCCATTGACCGGCGGAGCCTTGGTTTTGATTGTCAAGAGGTATCCCATCAACAACATAGAGTGGTTGGTTATTTTGTGTCATGGAAGCATTCCCACGGATGATGACACGGCTACTACCACCTAAGCCGGTCGAATTTCCAGCGACACTGACACCGGCGACCTTGCCTGTCAGCGCATTGCCTAGATTGGGGTCACGGGCACCTGTAAATTGATCACCTTTGACGGAGGTTGTGGAATAGCCGAGCGATTTTTTCTCGCGCATGATACCGAGTGCTGTAACGACAACCTCCTCAATATTGGTGCTTATATTGGTAAGCAGGATATCTAGTGATGTATTATTGCCTACCGTGATTTCTTTATGTTCATAGCCGACGAAGCTAACCACCAAGGTCTGTCCGGGCTTGGCAGCAATAGTGTACCGTCCGACCTTGTCCGTTTGCGTAGCGATGCTGGTGCCCTTTACAGTTACCGTCACACCTCCAATGACTTGACCAGTACTGCCATCCTTGATGGTTCCAGATATTGATTGCTGATAGTGTAGGGAACTATTCTCCTTCTTTAAGGAGGCATGGGTAGGGGCTGCTTGAACCTGCGTGTAGCTGGTTGCTAACAGGACAAGTGGAAAAATCCACTTCTTGGTGCCTGTCATCAGTTTGATTTTGTCAGAGTGCCACATGTGTTTGTCGTTAGTGAAAGATAAGTTTGTTTATAATGTGATTATTGCAGAGGATGTATTTCTTTTAAAGAAAATGCAACCGGTTGCTTTTGTAATTTGATACGAATTAACGTAATAATTTTGGTACAACAAATTTTTTTTAAAAATATATTATGTGTTATAAAACCTTTTAGCGACATAACTCAATCGTATGTGCTGTCAAAAAGTTGGCTTAAGGCAGAGTTATGGTGATATGAAATATTTTCAATATTAAGTTGCTCTAGCAACTATATGGTTCGCGAACAGTATATCGCTGCTATTATTGAAGTATCTGAAATAAAAAAGGGTAACTGTATGATTGCGAGTTTGCATACAGATTAGGGAAGATAATAGGTATTTTTGTTAATTGTTGTTTTATTCCCTGGTCGTTGGACCAAGGAATAAAACAATCAATTATTTGCTAAGGAGGCGGAGTACGGTTGCGTACTTCAAAGCCGTTTTGGGGTTTTGTACGGTTATTTTATCTCCTGTCTTAGTCCATTTCAACTTGCCATTGTGCCCCAGTATTTCCACTTTGGAGAGATTGAATCCTGCGGGGAGACTAAATTCAAACTGAGGGGGAGGGGTATAATTTTCATCTTCGGAAAGATGGAATATATGAACGACTTTATGGTCTTTGCTTCTGGTGTAATAATAGTCTCCTTCGTGGTATGGCGCAATGGAGCGCGAACCGAATACAGCAGAGCCATTGATATCCATCCAAGATGAAAGTTCATCAAGTCGAGCGTATGCCTCTTGGTCGAAATCTCCATTAGGACCTGGCGCGATGTTAAGCAAGTAATTGCCACCTCTAGAGATAATCTTGACCAAGGTTTCTACAATCTTTTTGGTGGGCTTGTATTGGTCATGGGGTATATAGCTGAAAGAATTGCCCATGGTAATGCAACTTTCCCAAGGGATGTCCATGGGATGGTCTGGAATGGCTTGCTCCGGAGTCACATAGTTTTCCCACTTGCCGGGTACGGTGCGATCTACTACGATGATGCCAGGTTGATTGTTGCGCGCCATAGTACCAATCTTGTCCATATCTATGTCCTGCTCGACTTTAATGGTACGCTGCCATTCTACGGAGGGGTCTATGGTCTTGAATGGACGTACCCAGCCGCCATCAAGCCAGAGAATGTCGACTTTGCCGTAGTTGGAGGTCAGTTCATTGAGCTGGTTATAAGTGAAATCTTTATATTGTTGCCAACGTTCAGGATATTTAGTGGGGTCATAATTGACATTGCGGTCTTTCGGCGGAAAATAGGGCCACCAATAGTATTCGGTATGCCAATCGGGCTTGGAAAAATATGCGCCGATTTTGAAACCGTCCTGCCGGAAGGAGTTGAAAATTTCCTTCGTGACGTCCGCACGTGGATTGGATGAAAATGGTGTCTTCGAATCTGTGATTTTATAATCGGAATGCTGCGTGTCAAACATGGCAAAGCCATCATGGTGTTTGGTGGTGAAGACTACATACTTCATGCCTGCTGCCTTGGCTGCTTTGGCCCATTTTTGGGGATTGAAGGCGGTGGGGTTGAAGGTTTTTTGAAGACTTTCATAATTCTTGACGTAATCGTAGTATGTCGCGCCATGCTCAGGTCTGCGTTGCGTCCAACCTTCATCTTCGGGGCATAACGACCAGCTTTCTACGATGCCCCATTGGCTGTAGGTACCCCAATGCATGAAGAGGCCAAATTTCATATCTTGCCAGGCCTCCAGATTCTGGATAACTGCAGGGTCCGTTGGTTTTTGATAACCTGCAGACACATTGTGTGCTTGCGAATAAGCGGACAGGTATAATATGACTGTGAAGAGTAGCAAGAGTGTAAATTTGCGTGTTTGCATCATCAAATTAGATTGTGTTAGTACCTTCTAAAATACAAATAATCGATGATATTTAGCTAATTTCTTGCTTTAGATAAATGGATTGTGACAGGTGTGATCCCTGACGAAAGCTATATATACAGGTATTCTATTAACGTGTTTATCATCTAACTTTACGACAGGGAGATTGATGCGGGAAACGGCTTTAGCTATAGTATGAAGATACTTATGGAGCGAGTACCTTTTTCAAATCGTAGGTATAGGTGTTTTCATTAGTAGAGGGTCTTTTTAAGGTTAAGTTGTCTCCCTTTTTATTGAAATTAAAAGTACCATTCATAATCAGTGCTCCATCAAATTCGGTTGTCCAGGCGTTTGTATCTTGAAAGACAATCTGTTCTTCTTCGATATGGTAAGTGCCTGATCCACCGGCGGGAAATCTGTTGGGATTTCCACTGCAGGAGAAATGACCATCTTTAAGCTTTAAGGTAACTTCTCCTTTCATTGTTTTGTCTTTGTAGTAGACGGTGAACGCTCCGGCATAATCGCCATCTAAATGTTTGAGTTCAATTTTTTCTTTTGAGCAAGAGGATAATACAAATGCTAAGAATAGAAACATTGTGGTTATAACTTTCATAATTTTGATTTTTAAGAGTAAACGAGCCAATACAAGTTTTTGCTACAAGGAAAGGTGTATGATGAGCAGCTAGTGCTCTAAATAAAAGTCCCCGGTACGATTTTCGTACCGGGGACTTTATTTATTAGCATAAAAAACTTAGTTTTTCTTAGCCCACCAAAGAGGGGTAAGGACTATGTCTTTACCATTCAAGAGCTCGGTTGCTTTTGCATACCCCACCCCATCACTCTCTCTAAGTGAGGAAGGATAAGGTATGCGTTGAGGGAAGAACTTGATATTACTAGTCTTATAATTTCCGCTATTTAAATCTGGTAAGTTTGTTAAACTATTTTCAATTGCTGGATTTTCAAAGAATGGTAAACCCAATCTTCTTTGGTCGTTCCAAGATTCTAAGGGAAGCCATGGCATATTGGCGATATATTTCTGCGTGATAATCTTTGTTAATTGATCATTTTTCACCGTGCCTGCTTTGTATAAATCGTTGGTTGGATAAGGAATAACTGCTGTCCCGGCCGTTCCAGTATATCCATCAATGAACTTCATCGTGTGGCTATTTCCTGGTTCGGTAGTATGTGTGAATTTCACAGACGTTCCTACGCGATTATACGATTCTGATGATAGATAAGTACTGGCAAATTGACCTACCTTCCAGTAATCGAAATTGGCTTTCACACCATTTTCGTATGCCACTTGAGCCGTGGTTCCAGTATTCCATCCCCTTACTGTAGCTTCAGCCATAAGAAAATATGTCTCCCAGTTGGCGAAGAATATTCTGGAGTTGTTACTTAATCTGAATTCCTTTGATAAGCCGGGAGCTTTACCAATCAATACTGTCTTTGCTTTGTTCAAAGTTCCTTTAGCGCCCCAATCACCAATTGCAAAAGTATTCCAAGTATTCTTTGCATCAAGTTTGATATCATTGCTTTCATTTGCCCCTTCTTCGTCATCATCTTTTCCAACAACTAACTTAGTAGCTGTAGTAACAGCATCGCTTGTATAAGACGGGTAGTTAGAGAAAGTTGTACCGGTAAAATCTCCGGGGATGAAAAAGGTTTGATATGCTCTGGGGTCAATAGTGTTTGGAAGACCATCAAGCCAGTATCCTGCAGACGGATCATTGGTCATCACGGAATAGTGGTTGAGATATCTTTTTCCGATATAATCAGCGTCCTTTATCGCACTATGAAAGGAGGCATCCAGTTGGTCTGTCGATTTAATACCACCTAGACCAAGGTATAGGTTGTTGAGAGTCGCCGAAAGTACTTGAGAATTCCATTCACGAGACATTACACCAGATAGATCATTCCATCCAGCAGCTTCTTTTACAGTATAATTGTCGGTTGGATCGGTAATTAACTTGCCGGTAGCAATTGCAGCCTCAAATTCAGTTTTAGCTTTTTCAGTGTCAACTTCCGATAGGCGCATGGCTAACCTTAAACGCATAGAATTGGCGTACTTTTGCCATTTTGTAAAATCGAACTTATATACACGGTCGAATTTCTCAATATCCCCAGGGACTTTTATCGTATTATTTAGTTTTTCACTGGCGTCAGTCAACTCTGCCAACATGTAATAATACACGTCTTTTACCGAATTAAACTCTGGGTTTACTCCCTGAAAGGCTTCGATAGGAAGTGGACCAAACATATCTGCAGCCTCACTTAATAGATAGGCTCTCCAAATTCTCGATACTTGGATAAGGTTGTCTGTGTATTCTTTTCCGGCACCTTTTGCTTTCTGCTCTTCAGCTACTTGTATTCCAGTATTAGCGTTGTTAAGCCATTTTGATACTTGCTCCCAGTAAACTTTAGACCAGTCATCATTATGAGTGCCACCAGCAATCCCTGTTGTGAAATGTTGTCTTGCAGCTGTTTTCCAGTACAATACAAATGATCTCTCCGCTACATCGGGATTCATCTGTGCCCCAGTGATGGAGCCATTGAGGAAGTACTCAATTTGTACTTGATCACCATTTGCTGCGGTTGGAGAAGTGTTAATCTCTTCAAATTTATTACAAGAAGACAGGCCTGCACTAAGCATAAGCGCTATCCCCATTTTAGATATAATAGTTTTCATTGTCATTCGTTTTTTAGAAACCTAGGGTTAAGTTGAAAAAGTATGATCTTGACGTAGGGGTCGAGAAATTCTCAAATCCAGTGGCGTTACTGCTGATGGAAAATACAGACTCTGGGTCAACTCCATTACCATAGCTTTTAATCATCCATACGTTATTGGCTGTAATGCCAATTTTAGCGCGTTGGATGAAATTACCTTTGAACAAGTGTGCAGGTAGGCTGTAGCTTAAATTAACGTTACGTAGACGAATATTGGTAGCATCATAAATGTTTTCCTCACCAATTCCTAAGTTGCCTGTTTCGGTCACAGCCCTCCAATAGCGTTGAGGTGATACTTCTTTTGTGTTTTGCTCTAATGTCCCATTGTTATTGATAACTCCTGCAACAATCATATTTTCTCGAGCTCCATTAACCACTGTTTTGGCTGCCGCTCCGTTGGCTTGAAGTGCCACATTGGTGCCCGAGAAAAACTCGCCGCCGAAACGACCATCGATTTGAAAGTTGAATGAGAAGTTTTTGTATGCAAATGAGTTGGTCCATCCCACTAATGCTTTAGGGGATTGATTTCCTAATTTTTCTAAGTCCGTGGTCGCCTGTGGTAGTCCATTTCCATCGAGTAGAAGCTCTCCATAGTAAGGGCTATTTTCATCAGTTACTCTTCTGTATTTTGTTCCGTAAATGTCACCGTATAGACTTCCTTTGACTGCTCTAACTGCAACATTGTCGAAGCTACCTAAGGAGTAGGTATCACGATCTGGAGTCAATTTCTCAATAGTGTTTTCATTTTTGGAAAAATTGACACTTGTATTCCAAGAGAGTCCTTCTTTATTGTCAAGAATTACGCCATTCAACATAATTTCAAAACCTTTGTTTTGGATGTCTCCAGCATTTACCATTT
Organism: Sphingobacteriaceae bacterium DW12; assembly: GCA_000783305.1. Lineage (GTDB taxonomy): Bacteria > Bacteroidota > Bacteroidia > Sphingobacteriales > Sphingobacteriaceae > Sphingobacterium. The sequence continues at coordinate 12,689 of JROE01000007.1, forward strand.
CAAAACTGTAACCGCTCATTGGATTCATTGGAAGTGCAATCAACTGATTTGTGGCATTTGTTTTATACCAGGCAAAGTCTAGACCTAAACGGTTATTGAGTAACCTTACTTCAAAACCGGCCTCTATTGTTTTGATAAGTTCGCTGACAACAGCAGGGTTATACTTAGTATTGTCTCTATTGGCTACGGTGTTACCGTCAGGGTCTTTGCCTGTACTGTACACATTATATAGCTTATATGATCGCAAGTCATTTCCTACAGCCGCATAAGAAGCCCTAACCTTTGTGAAATTCATCCAAGATGGCATTGTTCCTCCATTTTTGGAAACCATTTCGGATATTACTAATGAAGTGCTGACAGAAGGGTAGAAGAATGAACGGTTATCTTCGCGTAGCGCTGATGACCAATCGTTTCTTCCTGTAAAGTTAATGAACCAGTAGTTGTCGTAATTCAACTCGGCTGTACCGTACAACGAATTGATTTGTTTTTTATAGAAAGTCTCTTCTACGGTAGGGTTGTTCTTGCCATTGTTAATGGTAAAAATATCTGGTACTTGTAGTTCGCCAGCATTGGAACTAAGTCCCGTTTCTTTGGTATTCATGAGTTGACCAAAGATAGAGGCCGATCCACCCCATTTTCCCCATAAATTATCCTTACGAGCGTTTAGGGCTATTGTGTAGTTATTCTCATAAAAGTTGTTTTTACCTAAGGAGTATCGACCCGTTGCGGTAAGTGGGCTGCCAGCATAGGTGCGATCATCATAGTTGGTGTTGTATCTATCCGAACCTATCTTGGCTTCCACATCCAACCAATCTGTAAGGATGTATTTTAAATTCGCGTTCATTACATAACGGTCTCGAACATCTCGATTTAACTTATATTTTGCTAACCAATAAGGATTCATAGCATTCCCTGTTCCGTACCAAAGCATTTTGCCATCTGCATTTACAGCATCTTGGTAGTCAAGAATATTTAAATCGCGGGCCATTCTAAATAAGGTGGAATAAACATTTGAATCGTTTTGCCCACTCTGAGGTCTGTTAACGGCCTCAGTATTCATATACTGTACTTTGACATCTGTAACCCAACGCTTGTTTGGTCCAAATGTCGTATTCACTTTAGATAGTAAATTCAACCTTTTGAAAGAAGAACCAGGTATTTTGCTGTCATCATTGAGGTAGGTGGCAGAAGTGTATACATTTGTATTTTCTCCTATCTGCTGTTGAAACGAAACATTCTGAGTATGGTTTACACCAGTCTTGAAAAAGTTACCTATATTATCATATGCGTTGCTAATTTCTCCTCCCCAATTGTATGTACTAGTCTTTTCAGCGACACCGTTTTCTCCTTGGCCAAATTTGCTCTGGATATCAGGCGTCATAAATAAAGTTTCTAAGCCAAGGGTTGACGAGTAGGTAATGCCTGTTCCCTTTTGTGCTTTTCCAGATTTAGTGGTAATCACAATTGCACCATTTCCAGCTCTAGATCCATAGATTGCTGATGCCGCTCCGGATTTTAAGACGGTCATACTTTCAATATCTTCCGGATTGATATCCCCTAAACCACTACCCATATCCAACGATGGGTTCCAATAGTCATTGTTTTTGGCACCAATAAAGTTATTAACAGGTACGCCGTCTACAATTATCAATGGCTGATTGTCTCCTGTGAGTGAGTTGTTTCCCCTTAATGTTAATTTTGTAGAGGATGCAGGGCCATTGCTGCCTTTGATAACCTGTAGACCAGATACCTTTCCGACTAAAGCATTGGCAATATTGTTCTCTTTCGCTTCTAATAATTGTTCGGATTTGACTTCTTGTAGAGAATATCCCAATGCTTTCCTTTCTCGTTTAATACCCATACCAGTAACAACCACTTCCTCTAAAGCACTCGCATCTTGCTGTAGTGTGACATTTAACGTTTTAGCGGTGGTAGCTGAAATCTCTTGAGATGTATACCCCACTATGGAGAATCGTATTGTTTCTCCAACATTTACTTGAATGGAATAGGTTCCGTCGATACCTGTCTGGGTACCTCTCGAAGTCCCTTTGACCGCTACGGTAACACCGGCTACGGCACCTTGGGCATCTGTTACTTTTCCAGTAACAGTCTGCTGTGCTATTGCAGCTGATATCGAAAAGAACGATATCATTAGCATCATGCAGCATGTTTGATAGAATTGTTTCATTTTATTGATGATTTAATTAAGGTTTACAAATTTGGATAATGAATATTCGAACACGATTGAGGCGGTACCGATAAGCTGGGCGTCTTTCATGTCAGATATCTCGATGTGGGTCTTGTTAGCAATTCTGGGAATACAGAATTCATTAACAGCGGTTTGAATCTGTGGCATAAGGATTTTGCCAGCTTGAGCCCCTCTACCACTGATGATGATCTTCTCTGGATTCATGATATGTATCAAAGTGGCAATTCCTTTACCCAGCATATACCCCGCTCTGCTTAAAGCCGAAATGGCAAGCTGATCGCCATTTTGAGCAGCAGAAAATAAAGCTTCGGTGGAAGCTAGTTGCTCTGTAAAATTGGCCAATTTTAAAATGGACTTTTCTCCAGCAATGAGTTTTTCTTTTACATCTTCAACAGTGGCAAGTAGCGAAGCTTCTACTTCAAGGCATCCGCGCTTTCCGCAAGAACATAGCTTTCCACTATCAGAAAGTGGGATATGACTGAACTCTCCAGCGTAACCGCTATAGCCTCTGAAAAGGTTGCCGTCTACAATAATGCCTAACCCTACACCCCAACTCATGTTGATGACCAATGAGTGGGAGATATCTTTTGCCTTGCCGAAATTCTGCTCGGCAATGGCTATGGCTGTGGAATCGTTCTCGATGTAGGTAGGGATTTCGAAAACAACTTCAAGCTGTTCCTTAATGTTGAATAGTTTGCAACTACTGTCTTTGAAAGAACCATTCGTACCGGCAACATTATCTACAAAGCCAGGCATACTAACTCCTATCCCTAATATGCTAGATTTCGGATGTTGGTGGTCAGAGAGCATATTTTCGATTAGCTTGACAATATTCTCAAAAGCTGTATCCCCATTATCAAGCGGATTTTCTATCGTTTGCTTTGAAGTGACTTCCTTGTTATGTAAGTTATAAATCGCTGCTGAGCTGTAGTGTTGATCTAAGGCTACGGTCATTATATAACAATTCAGCTCACTGTTGATGGTGTAATGAATAGCCCGTCGCCCTCCAGTGGATGGTGCTAGACCTTCTTCGGAGATAAGTTTTGATGCAAGTAATTCATTAACTATTTTCGTGATGCTCGGAATGCTTTTCGAAGTTAGCATACTTAAATCCGCAATGGTGTAAGTCCCATTATAATATAATAAGTCTACTACAAACTCTTTGAGTCCTAAAATGGTCTTCTCCATATGCATTGATTATTAACCTAATATAGATTTGGCGTTAAAGGTATGTTAAATAGATTGAAACATCAAATACTTTTTAAAATTTAATAATAAGTAATATGGTCTTTGTGTGTTTCCTCGGTGTAGCCTTTGAGAATTCTGTGTGAATTTTAGGAAGTAAGTTGTGTTTTGCCCGATTAGCCTGATTAGACTTCGTTGACGAATTGGTGTAAAGAATATTCTAGCACTAAACATGCCGAGCCGATAAGCTGAGCGTTATTTTTGAGCTCGGAAATTTCTATTGTCGTTTTTTGTGCGATTTTGGGGATGCAAAACTCATTGATTGCGGTCTGAATTTGAGGCATTAGTATGGCTCCGGCCCTCGATCCTCTGCCACTTAAGATGACTTTTTCTGGATTCATGATGTGGATAAGGGTGGCAATGCCTTTGCCGAGCATATAGCCTGATTTATTAAGGGTGTAGATGGCTAATTGATCCCCCTCCAATGCTAATCTAATAAGTGTTTCACTTTTTTTGAGATGATCTTGAACAAAGAGGTCTTTCAAGGGGGACTTGTCTCCATTTTTTATCATTTCTTCTGCACGCTCAACAGCTGCTGATAAAGATGCTTCCACCTCCAAACATCCCTTTTTTCCACAGGAGCACAGTTTGCCGCTCTCTGAAAGCGGGATATGGCTAAACTCCCCCGCGTATCCACTGTGGCCGCGGAAAAGCTTGTTGTCCACGATGATTCCTAATCCAACTCCCCATCCCATATTTATAATCAAAGCGTGTGAAGCAGTCTTTGCCTTTCCAAAATTTTGTTCGGCTATTGCAATAGCGGTAGAATCATTCTCAATAAAAGTAGGTAGTTGGAACTTGTTTTCTATTTCACGTTTGATATGATAGAGTTGTTCATTTTTATCTAGAAATGACCCATTGGTGCCTTGTTTATTGTCGACAAATCCAGGTAGACTAATCCCTATACCCAAGATTTCATTTTGTTTGAAAGGACGATGCTCAAGTGCCTGATTGATGATGGCAACTATGTTTTGAAAGGAGTCCGCATGATCCAAATGGTTTTCTGTGCTGAAAATAGGTGTACATTCTTGATTTGCTAGATTATAAACGACTGCGCGACAGTAATGCTGGTCTATAGCGACTGATAATATAAACTTATTAAGGTTCGGATTTATGGTGTATTTCGCAGCACGTCTCCCGCCAGTAGATCTCGCGTAGCCATGTTCGGCAAGGAAACTTCGAGCTATTAGTTCATTAACTACTTTGGTAGTGCTGGGTATGCTTTTTCCAATCAATTCACTTAAATCGGCAATGGAATACGAGTTTTCGTAATACAATAGGTTAATTATTAGCTCTTTGAGCCCGTAATTCGATTTTTCCATTTTTGATTATGGTTTTTTAATTGATTTGTGATTTGAGATAAATTTAGGGTTATTGTTACATTAAATCCAAATCTTTTTAAAAAAAAACAATAAGTTTTTATCTTTTCGTGTGGTGTTAATTGCGTGTGTCGCTTAAGGTTGAGCGAATTGGTGTGTGTTTGTCTAGCTGGACACTTACCTCTTATTATATGCAAATGGTCGAATATTATAGTTTAATATCCTATTTAATACATATCGGTGATATTTCAAAAAATATTAAATGTAGTAAAAAAAAGAATTGTAGCTATGCCCGAAGATATTGTGGAAAATGAATGAGCAAATAATCTTTTAAAAATTTTATAAAAAGTTTTTAAAACAAAATGTTTTTTTTATTAAGTTTGAACATCAAAGCACTTAACTAATCAATTTAAGGTAACAATAGGGTGGTATAACAGTTGTACTATAACAGTCTTTCAATTTTTTCCATACCCCGATTGCCTCTTAGATAGCTTATAGACTAAAAAAATATCCATCCATATTGGGCGGTGGCGTAAGTGAATAAATAAGTAATAATTCGCCTCTATGACATCGTCAAGATATTTAATTCATATAAAAAGAGAACCTAATAATCCGCTTATGATATAAAAATAACTCACCTGAAGTTTGGTCTTAGCATTTAAGACCATAAAAATTATAAACAAATCAATACTAACAACTAACAAAAGCAACAATTATGAAAAGCTTAAAAACTAGAATAGTACTAACGCTGTTCTTTTTGGTCGCAGCAGCTAGCGCTTTTGCCCAAAGTGTGGTCAGAGGTACAGTTTCTGACCTTACCGGAGGGTTACCTGGAGTAACCGTTAAAATCAAGAGCAGTAATCTAGCACAACAAACCGATAATCAAGGACGATTCACGATCGATGCCTCACCAGGCGATATTTTGGTGTTCTCTATTGTAGGGTACAATGTTAAGGAGAGCAAGGTCGAAGCTGGTAAGAGTATGAGTGTCTTGCTGGAAAAAACAGACAATCAGCTTTCGGAAGTGGTGGTGACTGGATTCGGGGTTCGCCAGAATACGAAAAAGTTATCCTACTCCGTTACAGAAGTAAAAGGAGACGACTTGGTGAAGGCCAATAATGTCAACATTGTGAACGCATTGCAGGGAAAAGTCGCCGGGGTTATGATCAATCAAGGTGCTAGTGGACCGGCATCCAGTTCAAGAATCCGAATCAGAGGGAATAGTTCATTGAGCCAGAATACGCAGCCTCTTTTGGTAATCGATAATGTACTGGTCGAGCCAGGGACTACTGGGGGCAGTGTCTGGGGAGATGTTGCTGATTTTGGTAATATTATGAAGAATTTAAACCCTGATGATTATGAGAGCGTAACCGTCTTGAAGGGCTCCGCGGCGTCAGCATTATATGGGTCGAAAGCGCAAAATGGAGTACTCTTGATCACGACAAAAAAAGGTAGGTCGGAAAATGGTATAGGAGTAAGCTTTAATCATACCGAATCGTTTGAAACGGCTTACAAAACGCCGATTGAATATCAAAACTTATACGGAGGCGGTATTTACCCGACATTCGAGAAGGATGCCAATGGAGTGGATATAATCCCTATTATTGCGAACATCAATCAAGGGGGATATTCCTTTGGGCCTAAATTTGACGGGCATATGGTTAAGGAGCTAGATGGGCGGATGGTGCCATGGGTTGCAAATGACCCATTGGACCTTTATCAAACGGGAGTATTTAGAAATACCAACGTAGCGTTGGATGGAAAAAAAGATGGAGCTACTTTCCGTTTTTCGTACTCCAACCTATACAATAAAAGTATATTGCCGAACAACAAGATCGGAAGGAATAATTTTGCCTTGAGAACGACATATGATATTTCGAAACGCGTGTCTCTCGATGCGAGTGTGAACTATAGTCTTACCGAAACGGATAATCCTGGCCGGACGGGTAGCAGAAATAACTTGTCATACGCGTTTAGTTACTACATGCCTCGTCATGTGGATTTACTGTACTATCAGAAGAACTATATCAACCCGGTGACGGGAGGACAGCTATCTTCATCAGAAGCCGATCGATATGATCCATATCGCTTAAGCTCCGTATTTTTTCCGTTGTATGAAGATAATAGAACGATGAAGGAAAACAACCTACTGGCTAACGTGGACTTAAAAGTAGAGATAGCGCCTTGGTTGAATGCATTAGTTAGGACCAATACAAGTTATTACACTTCACGATTTGAAAGGAAAAATTTAGGTAATGGTGTAAACTTTACTGGAGGCAATTATCAATTGACCCAAGAAAACTATTCGACCTATCGTGTGCAGGGTTTATTGAATGCTAACAAACAACTTACTGAAGATCTATATGGGACATTGTCAGTAGGGGGTGAAACGTATAGAAATGTCAGTGGTTTATATAATGACTCTCAAACCAACGGGGGATTATTAGCTCCTGGTGTATTTAATATAAATAATTCTGTTAATCCGGCAACTACTGTCGCCAGACCAACCTTTGGTAAACGTACAGATGCGCTTTACGCCTATGGTGACTTAACATGGAAGGATCAATTGACGTTGAATTTTTCACTAAGAAACGATTGGTCCTCAACACTGTTGGATAAAGAGGGGCAGGGAGAATATAAATACTTTTACCCCGGTGTAGGATTGGCTTGGACCTTTACGGAGTTACCGTATTTTAAGGATAGACAATCCGTATTTTCGTTCGGAAAACTGCGAGGTTCTTATGCACAGACTGGACTAGAATTGGAGCCACAGATGTTGAATACAGTCGGTTATTATAAAATAGACGGTACATTTAATAATGCTAATAATGGCAATCAGTCGGTATTTACATTCGGTGATAATGTGTTAAAAGGAAAAGGTCTTAAGAACCAGTTGACAAAGGAGTTTGAGTTCGGGACAGATCTTAAGTTTTTTAATGGACGGTTGGGGTTAGATGCGGCTTGGTATAAGAAAAATACTTATAATCAAATCGTACGAATTCCTATGCCAAGTGAAAGTGGGGTGACGCAATTACTCACGAATGCCGGTAATATCCAGAATTCTGGTATAGAATTATTATTGACTGCTAACCCTATTCGAAACGATAATTTCTCGTGGAACTCTACTTTTAATTTTACCCGTAATCGTAATAAAGTAATCGAACTGTCCGAGGGAGTTTCTGCTTACCAATTGGAGACTGCATTTGGTGCTGACGTGGAGGCTGTTGCAATTCCAGGAGGTGCATATGGTACAATTCGCTCGGGTTATGCGTATGCAACTTATCAAAAAAAGGATGCAAACGGAAATCCTATAGCTGATCCGAGTAATGGACAACGCGTTATCGGAGCACCTCCAAATGGGACCACTGGGTCTTATCTCTCATATTTGAGAACGCAGGACTATGAGGCAGGCTCCACTAAAGTACTAGGAAATATTATGGAAAGTTTTTTGCTAAATACCATTCAGGAATTTAGATATAAAGATTTTAACTTGTCTTTCCAAGTGGATGCCAAAGTAGGGGGTATGATGGCTTCTACAACGCATCAATATGGCTCGGCAAACGGATCTATTGTTAATTCACTTTTTGGCAGAGATGAGGCCTCAGGGGGAGTGAGCTATGTCGATAATGGCGGGGTTACGCGCAACGATGGTATTATCCCTACAGGTGTACTGGCCGATGGAGTGACGGTATCCAGTGGTGGACAAACTATTGACCTAGGTGGTATGAGCTATGCGGATGCTGTAAAAAGTGGTTATCTAAAACCAATTCCGGCATATGCATACTATGAAAATCTAACGCAATGGTCCAGTGGTATCCGTGAAGAGTCTGTTTTTGAAAATTCTTGGGTAGCATTACGTGAGGTGTCGGTAGGATATAATTTACCGAAGAGACTGTCGGAGAGTGTGAAAATGAAAAATTTGCGGATGACAGTTACCGGTCGTAATTTGCTGTATTTCTGGAAAAATGCCAAGGATGGAGTGAATCCCGAATCTATTTTTAGTAATCGTTCAGGTTCATTCTTGGAGTCAGGAGCTTTACCATATTCGAGGATGATAGGCTTCACAATTGGAGGGTCATTTTAACAATAAGAAATTAAGATCATGAAAAAAATATCGAAAAAATATATCGGGTTTACTTTATTGGGAGTGGCATTGTCCGTGTCTTCCTGCAAGAAAGCTGATTTTGCGGAAGCAAATCTTAATCCCGAAACTATATACACCGTTACACCAGAGAATCAATTCTTAGCGGCATCACGTCAAGTGAATAATGACTTTGAGTATTACTATGATGTATACCGAAAGATGAATTATTGGTTGCAGTACAGTGCGCCAGCCGCAGGAAACAGTCTTAATTTCAATCTGCCCGGGGGGAATTTCAATTACCGTTACGGCAATCTATACGGGAATGTAGGCCCTAAATTGATAGATGCTATAAAGATTATTGAAAAAATGCCCGAAACTGAGCAGGCTGCATATACACAGATTAAAAGTATTGCACAAATTCTGCTGTGTTATTACGCATTCTATACAAGTGATACGAATGGAAGCATAGCCTATTCGGAGGCATTCCAGGCAAGGTATGACGGTACGCTTACACCCAAATATGACACACAAGCCGATCTCTTTGCTCGCTTGGATGAACAGGTGAAAACTGCCGTAGCAACTTTAGCAGCTAGTGGAGCTGCACAAAAATCATTGGGTGCAAATGATCCATTTTTTAGTGGAGATGCTACTAAATGGGCAAAAGCAGGAAATGCATTAAGACTTCGGATAGCTTCTAGATTTATGAAGGTAGATGCTAATAAATTAAAATCGATAGCGACGGATGTGTTAAGTAATAGCGCGCAGATGGCATCGGTTGACGATTCTTGGGAATTTAAGGCTGGACCTACTTATGCAGATGCGGGTTCAAACTGGAATCCGGCGAATTTTATCGCCACTAAAAATGTGGTTGATTTTATGAAAGCAAAGGCCGATCCACGCATGAAGGTTTATTATATGCCGAATGCAAGTGGAAATTATGTGGGAGGCTTTGCGAGCCCTGATGCGCCAAGTAAGCCCGAAAATGCAGCTTTGTACGCAGCAGGTCTCACAGGCTTTGCTCAGATTCAACTCCGCTTGTTTACACCAAATGCAGTGGCGGACGGTGCGGCTGGCACCGGATCTGCTTTCTTCCCAATGATTACGTATTCGGAATATTGTTTTTTAAGAGCTGATTTTGCAGCACGAGGATATACCACAGATAATGCAGCGGATTGGTATCAGAAAGGTGTATACGCTTCCATAGACTACTATGATCGTCGAGCAAAAACGCGTGAAAATGGTACCGGCGTAGGTATCCCAAATTATGTAGGGGTGACGCAGCCGCAAAAAGATGCGTATTATAATGCGGCGGGTGTAAAATATGATGCTTCAAAAGCTGTAGAGCAAATAGCAATACAAGCGTATTTTGATTTCTATCGTAACCCATTTGAGGCTTGGAGCTGGTGGAAAAGAACGGGATACCCTTCTACGAGCTCTACAATATTTGCTTGGGAGAAATTAATCGCCCAGGGAGTGGAGCTAGTATTGCCTCGTAGACCATCTCAATCTTATCTTCCTACTTCTAATCTGAACTATGAAAATCAGAAAGCAGCTTTAGAGGAAATGATGACGTCTGGATACTACGGTACGGGTCCGGGGGATCCATTCGGAAGAGTGTGGTGGGATAAAAACTAATATTGTTTTTGTAGATTAGTGTTGGATTGCAGTGGTACCACAGATTGGTACTGCTGCAATTTTTTGAATAAGAAGCGGTCGGGCCGAAATAAGTCACTAGAGATATTGGCTCAATCATATTATCTTGCTGCTAAGGACTAATGGTATACAACAAATATAACTATGCAGATGAAACCTTTATTTTTATGGATATTGTTACTTCTAGTTGGTGTTGCGTCAGCCCAAGAGTTAGCATTTGATACAAAGGCTCGAAGCGCTTTTTTTGAATCACATGGGGTTCCGGAAGGGAATAAGCTGGTCATCTTTATGTCTACGGTGTGTCCGCTCTGTAAAAACTATACGACAATACTGAATGAGTTATCGACTAAATACGGAGAGAAAATAATGTTGAACTACGTCTTTTCGGGAAGGGAATATAATCAAAAACTGGTTGACGACTTTTCTAAGCAATATAATTTGGTTGGTTATAAAATTTTGGATACTGCATTTTTCTTAAGCAAGGCATATCAAGTGTCGGTGACACCGGAAGTCATCTTGCTTGATGAAAAAAATAAGGCATGTTATCAAGGGGCAATTGACAATTGGTTAGAGGGCTTGGGTAGGAAAAGGGTTGTCGTGACTGCACATTATCTAGATGATGCAATTAAACAATTTATCTCCAATAAGCCAATATCAGTACCTAAAACCGAAGCAAAGGGATGTCTATTAAACGATTATTAATAATGAGGAGTCGATTGTTTGTTGTTTTTTTCCTTAGCTTGAAAATCGTGATGGCACAAACGTACTATAAGGATGTAGCGCCTATTGTTATACAAAAGTGCGCGCCATGTCATAGGCCAGGGGAAGCTGCTCCATTCAATCTTTTGGAATATGAAGACGTGGCTAAACGTGCGACTTTTATCAAGAAAGTGGTTCAAGATCGTGTAATGCCTCCTTGGAAGGCAGATAATACATATGTACACTTTGCAAATGATCGATCATTGAGTGATGAGGAGATAAACACTATTGCTGCTTGGGTGGATAAAAAGATGCCAAAGGGACGTGGAAAAGATGAAGCAGAGTTGTTTAAGCAGACCTCTTATCATCGACTCCCGGATCTTACATTAGTTGCTAAAGATACTTTTGTCCAAAAAGGAGATAATAAAGAACGATTTTCGATTTTTAAAATTCCTTTCGAAATCGCTAATGGAGAACCTATCGAAGCCATTGAATTTATAAGTGATAATAAAAAAGTTGTTCATCATGCAAATTATGAATTCCATGAAGTAATTGATAGTCAAGTTGATATTTTTGGAAAACCCAGCTATATGGACTTAAACCAACCAGGTGCAGATGGTTTTCGTCGGTTTAAATCGAAGAGTATGGCTTATTACGGTGGATGGGTGCCGGGGGCTGGATTTGAATACTACCCAAGTGGTATAGGATGGGAGATACCTAAAAGAGGTGTCTTATTATTGACCGTTCATTATGCCCCTTCTGCTAAAGACGAGACGAGTGTTTCTGGTGTGAATTTGTTCTTTTCAAAAAAAGCTATCGATAGAAAAGTTAAAGTCATAAGTTTTGGATCTGGCGGAATCGGCGAACGTGAAATTACACCTTATTTTTTTGCAATAAAGCCTAATCAGGTTAGTACATATAAGCTAACCTTGAGTAACCCTGGAGAAGATTTCTCGATTATGTCCATCTGGCCACACATGCATTATATTGGAAAAAGCTTCAAGGCCTTTATCGTCACGTCTGAACAGGATACCATCCCTTTGGTGAATATCCCAAATTGGGATTTTAGATGGCAGGAGTTATATAAGTTTAAAAAATTTGTAAAGGTGCCAAAAGGTTCGAAAATTCATATGGAATGCGAATATGATAATACGGCTGATAACCCCTTTAATCCATTTCATCCTCCACAGACAATATATTCGTACGGAAATATGCAATCTACTCAGGAGATGATGACGATGATGATGATTTTTCTTCCTTACAAAGATGGCGATGAAAAAGCAGATGTATATTCACCATAAGCAACAGCAGCTTTAACTTTTGCGTTTTTTTGCGTTTTTGTTGTCGTAATAGGGTAGGATTTGATTCTTTGGTAAGAATATAGTCTACGCTTTCTATATTTTTTCTATCTTTAGCCGTATTAACCTTATTTGGGTAAGTAACCTTTTTATGATAGAACTTCGTATCTTACTATGAAACAACGCTATTATTCATTAGATGTTTTCCGTGGTGCTACAGTAGCACTGATGATCATGGTTAACAACCCCGGCTCGTGGAGCCATATGTTTGCTCCACTGAAGCATGCATCATGGCATGGCTGTACGCCTACGGATCTGGTCTTTCCTTTCTTTTTGTTTGCGGTGGGAAATGCTATGTCTTTCGTAATGCCTCGTTTGCAAGAAGCCGGGCCATCGGTATTTTGGAAGAAAGTATTGAAGCGGACGGTACTGATCTTTGCGATTGGACTTTTTATCAATTGGTGGCCATTCGTTCAGTGGTCAGGAGATATGTTGGCGTTTAAGCAATGGGCGTATGCTGACGATCCTATGCGAGGGGTGAGGATATTGGGAGTCTTACAGCGGATAGCTCTTGCTTATTGTTTTGCGTCTATTATAGCTTATTATTTTAAAGAGCGAGCCATTATCTGGATATCGGCTGCGATTTTGTTCCTGTATTGGGGTATATGTGCGTATTTGGGTGCTCCGGAGGACCCCTACAGTCTGCAGGGCTGGTTTGGGACAGCTTATGATGTTCAAATCTTAGGAACGGCCCATATTTATAAAGGTGAGGGGGTGCCGTTTGATCCGGAAGGACTCATGAGTACGCTTCCAGCGGTGATACAGGTGGTGTTGGGATATTTGGCTGGAACTTACATCAAAAAACAAGGGCAGGTCGATTGGCTTTGGAAGAAGGTTCCGCTATCGCAGGAGCCTCATTTTAAATTGCTATCTGGACTTTTTGTAACAGGGTTTATACTATTGGTATTGGCTTGGACATGGTCTTTGGGCTTTCCTATCAATAAAAAGATATGGACGAGTTCGTACGTACTTTATACTACAGGGCTGGGAATGATGACGATTGGAGGTATGATTTGGTATATTGAAGTGCAAGGGGTCAAAAATAAACTGACCAAGTTCTTTGATGTCTTTGGTAAAAATCCATTGTTCATATTCGTGCTTAGCGGTATCTTACCTCGATTGGTAGGTTTGATAAGGATTCCGAATGGCGTGAACGATGGGGGAGAGCCTTTGTATACTAATGCCTTCAGCTGGTTTTACCAACATGTATGCGCAAAGGTTCCAGGGCCACCGGAAGTGGGGTCTTTTGTCTATTCCTTATGTTTCTTGGCTTTAATGTGGGGAATCTGTTATGTGCTGGATAAACGGAAGATATATATTAAAGTGTAGTTTGGGTCTCAGACGGTTTGAGGTGGCTTTGCAGGCTATGTATTAAATAAATATATCCGTTTTATTTTTTAATTTTAATCCGTACCTTTGTGCGCAGTTAACAAAAATTTATTAACACTTTAATATTATTCAAGAGATGTATTTAAGTAAAGAGTACAAAGCGGATATTTTCGCAGAATTTGCTGGCGCAGCAACTAACACAGGATCTGCGGAAGGTCAAGTGGCTTTATTCACAAAGAGAATTGCTCACTTAACAGGGCATTTGAAAAAAAACAGAAAAGACTTTGCAACGCAACGTTCACTACAGATGTTAGTTGGTAAACGTCGTTCTTTGTTGGCTTATCTGCACAAAAAGGATATTGAAAGATACCGTGCTATCATCAAAGGCTTAGGCTTACGTGATATCATCAAATAGACTTTTGATAAAAATTTTTTAGAAACCATCCCGATTTCGGGATGGTTTTTTTGTTTTCATGACTATTGGTGATTGTATGGAATCATGAAAGTTTTATCTTACCTTTGTGGGGAATTTAAAAAAGTTTTAATAGATTAATGCGCTGCCAAAACGATGAAAAGCGTATTACAACGAACACACAATGAGTTATAACGAAATCAAAACAACCATCGATATGGGTAATGGCACCCAAATCGAACTTTCTACTGGAAAGCTAGCTAAACAGGCTGACGGATCAGTAGTGCTGAAACAAGGTAATACCATGTTATTGGCGACAGTCGTTTCTGCTAGAGAGGCGAAGCCAGGAACAGATTTTTTGCCATTATCAGTAGACTATCAAGAAAAATATGCGGCTACCGGTCGTATCCCAGGAGGATTTTTACGTCGTGAGGCGAGATTGTCAGACTACGAAGTCTTAATCTCTCGTTTAGTGGATAGAGCTTTGCGTCCATTATTCCCAGAAAACTATCACGCAGATACACAAGTGGCAATCAGTTTGATCTCGGCCGATAAAGATATTATGCCTGATGCACTTGCGGGCTTGGCCGCTTCTGCAGCTATCGCCGTTTCTGATATTCCTTTCAATGGTCCTATTTCTGAGGTGCGTGTTGCTAAGATTGATGGCCAATTGGTGATCAACCCTAAATTGTCTGAATTGGAACGCGCAACCTTGGAATTTATCGTAGCTGGATCTGCTCAAGATATTGGTATGGTAGAAGGGGAAGCAAAGGAGATTTCAGAAGAGGAGATGGTAGAAGCGATTGCTTTTGCACATGAGGCTATCAAAAAACAAGTGGCTGCTCAAGTAGAGTTGGCGAACTTGGTCGGTAAGAACGTAAAACGTGAATTTAACCACGAGCCGACAAACCCTGAATTGCGTGAGGCAATCTTTGCGGCTACATATGATCAAGTATATGAAGTGGCTAAGTCTGGCTCAACAAAGGGTGAAAGAGGAGAGAAGTTTGCTACTATTGGTGCAGCGTTCTACGAAACACTTGGTGAGGAAGTCGACGATGAGACTAAATTCTTATTTAAAAAATACTATCACGATGTACAGTATGATGCGGTTCGTAACCTCGTATTGGATGAAGGAATTCGTCTAGACGGTCGTAATGCGCGTACTGTACGCCCTATCTGGTCTGAAGTAGATTATCTTCCTGCAGCACATGGGTCGGCTGTCTTCACCCGCGGTGAAACACAGTCGTTGACTTCTGTGACTTTGGGTGCAAAAGATGATGAACAGATGATTGATGGTGCATTCATCAACGGATACAATAAATTTATCCTTCACTATAATTTCCCGGCTTTCTCTACGGGAGAGGTGAGACCAAATAGAGGCCCTGGTCGTCGCGAGGTTGGTCACGGTAACTTGGCTATGCGTTCATTGAAACAGGTATTGCCTGCTGAGGCTGAAAATCCTTATACTATTCGTATTGTCTCCGATATCCTAGAATCAAATGGTTCTTCTTCTATGGCGACAGTATGTGCAGGTACATTGGCCTTATTGGATGCTGGTATTAAATTGAAAGCTCCAGTATCAGGTATTGCAATGGGATTGATCTCGGATGAAAAAACAGGGAAATATGCCATCTTATCGGATATCTTAGGTGACGAAGATCACTTAGGAGATATGGACTTTAAAGTAACAGGTACTGCTAATGGTATCGTCGCATGTCAGATGGATTTGAAAATCAATGGTTTGAAATGGGAGGTGCTGACTCAAGCGTTGGATCAAGCTAAAGAAGCTCGTCTTCACATCTTAGGTGAAATGGCGAAAACTATTACTGCACCGCGTGAAGATTACAAACCACATGCTCCTCGCATTGTCCAATTGATCATCGATAAAGAATTTATTGGTGCTGTAATCGGTCCAGGAGGTAAAATCATCCAAGAAATGCAACGCGAAACTGGCGCGACTATCTCTATCGAAGAGGTGGATAACAAAGGTATCGTCCAAGTATTTGCTGACAATAAAGCAGCAATCGACGATGCTACTTCACGTATTAAAGCTATCGCAGCGAAACCGGAGGTAGGAGCAACTTACGAAGGTAAAGTGAAATCAATCATGCCGTTTGGTGCTTTCGTTGAAATCATGCCAGGTAAAGATGGTTTGCTACATATCTCCGAAATCGACTGGAAGCGTTTTGAAACAATGGATGGAATCTTCAAAGAAGGTGATGAAGTGACGGTCAAACTTTTGGAAGTTGACAAACAAGGTAAAATGAAGCTTTCTAGAAAAGCATTGTTGCCACGTCCTCCAAGAGAAGATAAACCTAAGCAAGAAGAGAGACCTGCCGACCAGGCTCCTCAAGCATAGATACTGGGTTCCAGTGTAAAAGAAAAAGGGCTGTTGAAATTTTCAACAGCCCTTTTTGTATTTAGATGTATCAAACTTACATCATGATAATGCCTTTCAGCTTAGATACTTCTTGATAATATTTGACTACCTCGTCAGCATCGCTGGCGTTGACTATCACCGTGATGGAATTGTATTTGCCAGTCTTGGATTCTTTTACAGAAAATTTCGCGTCTTTATTGGCAAAGATGCTCTTGATTAGATTAAATTGCTCTTCGTCCTTTGGAAGAATGAATTTGTAAGTGTAATCTGTGGGGAAGGTCTCTACATCTTGCAATCTTTCTTTAAAGGTAGCATAGAAATCTTGTTGGTTGTCACCACCGTCAGGGATATCCTGAATGTTTATGTTTTTTAAATTACTCATGTTTTCTCCTTTTTACGTTTCATACATAACAAATACTATTCCCTTGTGTTTTCGATGTCATTCTGTCAGGAGAAAGCGATTGATAAATATTCCGCTATTCTGATAACGGGGGATGTAAAGCTGGATACCTAGTCTGCAGTACTGCGGCCTCAGTAGAGGGCCCCTCGGCGCTGGGATACGTTTCTCCCGTTAAGGGATGTTAGAATTGATGCAATACATTAGATTCTCGGTCGTTCCCTCACTAGGATGGGCCGTTAGCTAAATAGAAGACGTTGCTCACTCATTGTGATCAATTCATCCAGCTCAATCCTATACCTTTATTTTTAAAAAGGACGCTTATTATAAAATAATAGATTATGAAAGTAAAGTTAATAGCAATGCTCATAGGAGTGGTAATAGTATATACTGCTTCTTGCAAAAAAGGTGATATGGGCCCCGAAGGGCAAAAGGGTGTCCAAGGAGAAACGGGGGTACAAGGGGTGAAGGGAGATAATGGCTCGACAATATTTAGTGGAGAGGCAATTCCAGCAGCGAGTTTGGGAAAAGTGGGTGATTTTTATTTTCGCACGACCACAGGTGACTTATATGGTCCTAAAGTGGCAGCGGGTTGGGGTGCAGCCGTTAGACTGAAAGGGACAAATGGTACTAACGGGAGTAATGGTGCCGCGGGGTCAAAAATATTAAGTGGAACTACTGTTCCTGCTGTGGGCGTTGGTGCTGTTGGCGATTTTTATTTCCAAACCAATACTTCTTTGTTTTTTGGACCGAAGACAGCTGCAGGTTGGGGTGTAGGAGTGAGTTTGAAAGGGGCAACAGGCGCAACCGGTGCGACAGGTACGGCCAATGTAATCTATAGTGGTTGGCAATTAGCCAAAGTTTTTAAAGATTCTATAATCGATGGAACAAAAACAATGGTAGGCCATATTCACGCTCCGAAAGTTACGACAGATGTGTTAAATCGCGGAACTGTTTTGGTCTATCTCAATTTTGGAGGTGGAGTATTTACATTGCCTTATGCCTCGTTCGCAGCACAGAGAGCCAGTACAATTGGCTACCTGCTCAAACCATCAGAGATAGTGGTATATCGATTTGCTCACGATGGTGGAATCCCCGTAAACCTGAGTACAGCTTTATCGTATCGGTACATTATTATCCCAGGAGGGGTAGCGGCAGTAGCGGCGCTGCGTAATGTAGACTTGAATGATTACAGAAAGGTGGAACAGATTCTAAATGCTAATAAATAAGTATAGAATAGGGAGGTGTAACAACACCTCCCTATTCTATACTTTCAAACTGGATCTTACTGACAAATCTTAATCCTCGATGGATGAAGGCCATGTGGCTTTGTTTTTTCCAAAATTCTTATTTGCTGTGCTGCTCATTTCGATTTCCAGATTCCCACCTTTCATGATATCAGCATGTGTGATATATGTCTTGATGTAAGGCTGTCCATTCAATTTGATCGATTTGATATAGGGGTTATTTATACCTTGATTTTTCACATTGATGTTGAATTTGATTCCATTGCCTAAGGTAATGGAAGCTTTGTCCATCATGGGTGAACCAAAGACATAGGTGCCAATCATCGGGTTCAGAGGGTAGAAGCCCATTGCCGAAAATACGTACCAAGCGCTCATTTGACCAACATCATCATTTCCGCAAAGACCAGCAGGTGTGTTGGTATAGAACTCGGTCATGGCTTTGCGTGCAAGCGCGGCACCTTTCCATTGTTCGCCAGCATAGGCATATAGGTAAGGAATGTGATGATTAGGTTCATTACCTTGTGCATATTGACCGATAAGACCGGAGATGTCAGGTGATGCTTCGTCTCCCAATTGTGATGACATGGTCGTGAATTCGTCTAGCTTATTCAGAAACTTCTTCTCTCCGCCAAATAAATCGATAAGTCCTTTTACATCTTGAGGTACTAGCCATGTATATTGCCATGCATTGCCTTCGCAGTAGTCATTTTCTCTATGTTTGGCCATGAGTGGATTGAAAGGTCGTCTGAAGGATCCATTAGTGTGTCTGCCGACAAAGTGACCTACTTCTTTATCAAAATATTTTTCGTAGAGCTTGTAGCGCTTTTTAAAGTATGCCGCATCATCTACTTTACCTAATTTCTCGGCGATTTTATAGGCTCCAAAATCCGCTATCGCGTATTCTAATGCCCAAGCTACCGATTCGTGATCCATGCTGTCTATCGGGATATAGGTGAGGTCTCTGACGTATTTTAATCCGTTGTCGTATCCCATAGCTGTTGTTTTGACGGCTTCCCAAGCTAATTCTTGTTCCGCCGGGCTCAAAAAACCTTTGAGTAGCGCATCTGCAACTACCGGAATGGCTGGAAGGCCTACCATGGTGTTGGTCTCGTTACCTTGAAGGTGCCATACAGGAAGTTTGCCTTGTTGCTGATAAATGGCCAACATGGTCTTCACAAAATCCCTAACGACTTGTGCGTCTTCGGTGATGGTCATGAGTGGGTGGAGGGCACGGTAGGTGTCCCATAGCGAGAGGACGGTATGGTTTGTGAAATCTTGCTTTTCGTAAACCTGCTTGTCTGTGCCTAGATAATCTCCGTTGGCATCGTTGAATATAGTAGGGGCAAAGTACGTGTGGTATAGTGCCGTATAGAAGATTTTCATGACGTCTGGATCACCTTGGAAGTCAATTTTACCTAGTGTTTTGTTCCATTTATTGTCTGCTTGTTTTTTTGCTTGTGCAAAGTCCCAACCCGGTAATTCTGCTTGTATATTGGCGAGTGCATTGATGGTACTTACTGGAGATAAGCCGACTTTCAGCTCGAGGGTCGGGTACTGTGTGGCATCAAAGTACAGTGCTGCTTTTATCCCCAAACCTTTGACGACTTTAGTCCCATGTTTGGGGGTCGTATCATCATAGAGCTCTACTTTTTGGATAGGTACAGAAGTGGTAATTGCAAAATATACCTTTTGGTCATTTGCCCAGCCGGTTGAAAAGCGATAGCCGACAAAGGTGGTGTCATCGATTTGCTTGAAATAGGAATCTGTGGTTTTGTCCCAATTCATCTTAAAGGCGAGGTCTACCAAGATATGGGCATTGTCTTTCTTCTCGTAAGTGTATTGATGATAGCCTACACGCTCGGATGAGGTCAAGTTAACCTTAATTTTATAGTCGTCTAAGTATACCCCGTAATATCCGGGCGCCGCAGTTTCATTTGCTCTGTCGAAATGTGATCCATAACCGGTATCCATTTTGTCGAATTGAGCAGGGTTGAGCTGAAGCTTTCCATTAGCAGGGACAACCATAATATCATTAAGGTCGCCTATGCCAGTCCCGCTTAGGTGTGTGTGTGTGAACCCTAATATGTCTTTGCTCTTGTAGTTGTATCCGCTGACCCAATCCCAGCCATTGAACTTGTCCCATGTTTGTGCAATTTGGGTGGGTCCTAGTTGTACTGCGCCCAATGGGACATTCGCTCCAACAAATACGTGGCCATGGTCGGCGGACCCAATAAGAGGGTTAACATATTGGGTGAAATTTTGGCCATAAGAAGGATACGTAAATAGCCCGCTACCTAGAAAAAGACAGGCTATAAGTTTAATTCCTATACGTTTCATTTATATTTTTTTTGTGGTTATATTTAAAATAGGGATAATATTACGAAAAATATTTCAATTTGAGCTATTAAAACCTTTTAGCATTTTTCTCAAAAATGTAGTCGCTTATTTGCTAAATTTTTTTTAGCTTCGTTATCGTAATCAATTTTACCTATCAACTGAATCATGAAGAAACGAATCCTCATCAGTGATATTGCTAAAGCTTTGGGTATTTCCGTAACGACGGTTTCCTTCATCTTGAATGATAAGGCCAAGGAGAAGCGTATTAGTGATGCTTTAACAAAACGCGTACTTGAATATGTGAAGAAGGTTGGGTACAAACCCAATCAACTTGCTAAAAGTTTACGTACTGGAAAGACTAAAATTTTAGGACTTTTAGTGGAAGATATCTCCAATCCTTTTTTCTCTAACATTGCTAAGCTCATCGAGGGTAAAGCATATGCAAATGGATACCACATCATTTATTGTAGTATGGACAATGATGAAACTAAATCCAAAGAGTTGATCCAGATGTTCTACGATAGGCAGATCGATGGATTTATTATTACCCCCTCAGAGGGGCTGGAAGAGACCATTACGCAGCTGTTGCAGAATAATGTGCCGCTTATCCTATTTGACCGATATCTCTCTAATGTGGAGACCAACTATGTGGTGACTGATAATCTTAAAGGTGCTTATGATGCGACGGATCATCTTATTGATCAAGGCTTCAAACGCGTGGGACTGGTCTCGCTATATTCCAGCCAAACGCAGATGCGAGATCGATTGGAGGGATATATGAAAGCTGTGGATAAGCATAAGAAGCAAGCTTTTATCAAAAAAGTGCAACAAGATGCAGCGGAAGCGGAACGAATAAAAGAGATAGATGAGTTCGTGGAAGAGAATCGATTGGATGCTGTGGTGTTTGCAACTAATTATCTCGCCATAGATGGCCTTAAAGCTGTGAAATTGAATAAACGAAATTTGCCTGCAATCGTTGCATTCGACGATCATACGCTCTTTAAACTATACGAGCCGTCGATAACGGTGGTGTCTCAGCCGATAGCGGAAATAGCGGATGAGTTGATTACGGCTCTGCTTGCACAGATTCAGGGTAAGAATAAGAGACTAAGGCAAATTGTCCTCCCTTGTGACCTCAAAGTCCGGGAGTCATCTTTGCAAACAGTCAATCAATATGAAGGCTAGCTGACTTGTTCTAGTCTTCATATTGAATTACTAAAGCGCTGCGCTCACATTTTGCTTTATGCAGGCTATTTTTCTATAAATTTCATGGATATGGAGTTTACACAGTGTCGGATGTTTTTGTCGGTCAATTGTTCGCCGATAAAAACATGCCCAAGGTGTGCGTGGCAGTGGTTGCAGACAATTTCCGTCCGGCGCCCATCGGCATCCATCACTTTTTGGATTGCGCCAGGTATTTCATCGTCGAAACTAGGCCATCCGCAATGGGATTCAAATTTGTCGATGGATCGATACAAAGGTGCTTCACATCTTTTGCAGATATAAGTTCCGTGGGCTTTGTTTTTCAATAATGCTCCAGTATAAGGATACTCTGTGCCTTTGTGTACGATTACATAGGTCTCTTCCGCTGTCAAGTTATTGTAATTTCCCTCGTCTTTCATGTTGTTCCGTCAATTTATATTATTTTTTGTATCATAGGGTAAGATTGTTTGTGTCATAGGGCGAGCTCAACAATTGATGGATCTTTCTATATTCCTTGTGTTGGTTACCTGTTGGCGAACGCTTGAAGAGATTCGAATCAGTAACGATATAAAAAATATTCTGAACACAAAATGACCAAAGTCATACTTGCAAATGTCGAATAGGCTATTCTCCAAATCCTTAAGAATGCACCCCAATCTTTACCCTTTATTTGGGGGTTAAATCTCGTAATAAAATCCCTGACAATTGTCATTGTAAATACAAAAATAACTTTAAATCAGGGGACTGAGGGCATCTTTTCCGATTATGCCGTCAAGCCCCCAGCCCCCTAAATCGCAGAGTTATTTAGAATGTTTATAAATTGATAAATTAGGTCATGAAATTGTCAGCTATTCCTTAATAAGTTATACTTTTGTGGCACTGTGTAATAGGAGTGTCCTATTATGTGGTCGGATTAAAAATTTTTATATTCATAAATAAATAGTATAAAGTGCTAAATATGAGAAATATCTCATCCGTTTTGGGAAGACTTGCGAAGTCAATATCAGTATGTGTGGTATTGTTATTTGCCGTTACGAATGTGTCGCAAGCGCAGGATGCTAAGGAAGGTGAAGCTATCTTCAAATCTAAATGTACGTCCTGTCACGCGATTAACAGAAAATTAGTAGGTCCTGCATTGAAGGATATTACGAAGACTAAAGATGAAGAGTGGTTGGTCAAGTGGATTAAGAATTCACAGGCAATGATCGCTTCTGGAGATGCTGATGCAATCGCGATTTTTGAAGAGTACAATAAATCTGTGATGACTTCATTTACGGATTTATCTGACGATCAAATCAAAGGTGTTTTAGCTTACATCGATGCGGAGAGTGTAAAAGCTGACGCTCCAAAAGAAGGTGGTGCTGAGGGTAGTGGTGGTACGAAAGATACTGGTGCTTCAACTTGGTCTATCTTAGGTATGTTTGGTATTATTGCTTTGGCAGTAGTTGTTATCGTGTTGCTTAATCGTGTCACTAAGACATTGGAGAAAGTTATTGCGAAAAGTCAAATTGCTGAGGATGCAAACCTACACACTGGAACAGATAGCCGCTACTTGGTCTTTGCTAAAAACTTTGTTAAAAACAAAAAGCTTGTGTTTTTTGCAGTTTTGATGATTGTCGCAGTTCTCTCCGTTGCAGGTTGGAAAACAATGTGGGAAATTGGTGTGCATGAGGGGTATAAGCCCGTGCAGCCGATTAAATTCTCTCACCAACTTCACGCAGGTGTAAACAAGATTGAATGTCAGTACTGTCATGGTGGCGCTTACCAATCTAAAAATGCGTCGATTCCATCGGCGAATGTGTGTATGAACTGTCACAACACTGTAACGGCCTCCGAGCATTACGAAGGAGAGATTTCTCCTGAGATTGCTAAGATTTACAAGGCATTGGATTACAATCCTGATACTCGGACGTATGGTAGCAATCCTACACCTATTCAGTGGATTCGTATTCACAACCTTCCAGACTTTGCTTACTTTAATCACTCGCAACACGTCGTTGTCGCTGGTGTAGAGTGTCAAACTTGTCACGGACCTATACAGGATATGGAAGAAGTGTACCAATACTCTCCATTAACAATGAAATGGTGTGTGGATTGTCACAGAACAACTGAAGTAAATACTGACAATAAATACTATGACCAACTCATCGAAGCTCACGAGAAATTGAAAAAAGGTGAGAAGATGACAGCAGCGATGATTGGTGGTCTTGAGTGTGGTAAATGTCACTATTAATAATTATTATTTAGGAATACGCAATCTTATATATACAGCTTAAATGGATAGCAACAAGAAATATTGGAAAGGTTTGGAAGAATTGCATCAAACACCTGCTTTTGTGAAAAACAGCAAAGGTGAGTTTGCCGAATCGATTCCTGTAGAAGATGTATTGAATGAAGCCGGCTTGAGTACTAAAACTCCTCGCCGTGATTTCTTAAAAGCATTGGGCTTTGGGTTAGGTGCTGTAACACTTGCAGCGTGTAATCGTACCCCTGTGCACAAGGCTGTGCCTTACGTTATCAAACCTGAGGAGATTACCCCAGGAATCCCTAACTTCTACGCTTCTTCTTTCAACGGACAAAGCGTTTTGGTTAGAACACGTGAAGGCCGTCCTATTTCCTTAGAAGCCAACCCAAATTCTATTGGTTTGACTCAAGGTACAGATGCTGCTACATCAGCATCCGTATTGGACCTATACGATATGTCAAAGGTTCAGAACCCTCAAATTGGAGGTAAAGAAGTAGAGTGGTCCAAATTGGATAGTACAGTTATAGCAGCTTTAGATAAAGCTGCTGGAGCTGGAAAA
Organism: Sphingobacteriaceae bacterium DW12; assembly: GCA_000783305.1. GTDB lineage: Bacteria > Bacteroidota > Bacteroidia > Sphingobacteriales > Sphingobacteriaceae > Sphingobacterium. Next base: position 37,365 of record JROE01000007.1, read on the forward strand.
CAGATTGCGATTGTCTCTAGCACACTTAATAGCCCTACGGCATTAGCAGCAATTGCTAAATTGGCAGCTAAATACCCAACCACGAACCTAGTGCAAGTGGATGCTGTCTCTTACAGTGGTATTGCTGAAGCTAACAATCAAAGCTTCGGAAAGTCTGTAATTCCTTCCTATCATTTTGATAAAGCTCAAGTGGTTGTTTCAGTTGCTGCTGATTTCTTAGGAAGTTGGTTAGCAGGTGAGGAGCACACGCAAGATTATATGAAAAATCGTGACTACAAATCATTGAAAAATGGTAAGATGTCACGTCATATTCAATTCGAGTCGGGTCTTAGTATGACCGGTTCAAATGCGGATGTTCGTATTGCAATTAAGCCTTCAGAAGAAGGGGCGGTCTTAATCTCACTTTATAATGAAGTGACAGGTTCAAGCCTTCCTGGTGGTATCACAGTGCAAAAAGCACAAACCGCTGTTAAATTGGCGGCGAAGGAGTTGCTGGCTAATAAAGGTGCTTCGGTAGTTGTGGCAGGTTCTAATGACGTGAACGCGCAGGTGTTGGTAAATGCTATCAACAGTGCTATTAGTGCTTATGGTCCTGTTATCGATTTGACAAACTATTCGAAACAACACCAAGGTTCGGATGCAGCATTCCAAAAATTCCTAACTGATGCGAAAGCAGGGCAAGTAGGGGTAGCATTTTTCTTGAACAGTAACCCAGTATATAACTACTTTAAAGCGGAGGATGTAAAATCTGCAATCGCTAAAGTGGAATTTACCTTGTCATTCTCCGATCGTGCAGATGAGACTGCTTCTGAATTGAAAGCAATAGCTCCTAACAGTACGTTCTTAGAATCTTGGGGTGATGCCTCGGCGACAGAGGGTTATTACACCATTGTACAACCGACGATCAATCCCGTGTTCAATACAAGACAAGCAGAACAAAGTTTGCTAGTCTGGGCTGGAGAAAGTGTCAATATCTACGAATTTGTTAAGCAAACATGGGAAGCCACTATTTTGCCAGGATCTGGTAAGACTTGGAAAGATGTATTGCAAACAGGTTTCGTTTACAAAGGAACCAGCACTGGTGCTGCTGTAGCATTTGCGGGTAATGTCAATTCAGCAGTGTCTGCATTATCAGCGGCGGCAAAGAATATCGCTGGCGATGTAGAGCTTAAGCTTTACGAACCAACTACAGTTCGCGATGGCCGTTACGGAAACAACGCTTACTTATTAGAGTTGCCCGATCCAGTATCTAAAGTGACATGGGATAACTATGCTGCTCTTAATCCTGCCTATGCTGAAGAGTTGGGGCTGGGAGAGAATGGTATCGTTACAGTAGAGGCGAATGGTTACAAAATCGATCTTCCGGTAGTATTACAACCCGGACAGGCAATGAAAACAGTATCTGTAGCTTTAGGTTTTGGACGCGAAAAAGTAGGTAAAGCTGGTGATGGGGTTGGTAAGAATGCTTATCCTTTTGCTAGTCTAGTTAACGGTACAGTACAACTTGCTGCTAAAGCAACCGTGACGAAAGCGTCTGGTACATACGAGCTTGCGCAAACTCAAACGCATCATACGATTGAAGGACGTAATATCATCAGAGAAACTTCATTCGCGAAATACCTTAAAAACCCAGCGTCAGAGTCAGGTAAATTCTCCGATAATCATAAAACATATGATTTGTGGAATAAGTTTGAACAGCCAGGTCACAAATGGGTAATGGCTATCGACTTGAACGCATGTACAGGTTGTGGATCATGTATCGTAGCCTGTAACGTCGAGAATAATATTCCAGTTGTGGGTCGTGACGAGGTGCGCCGTCGTCGTGAGATGCACTGGTTGCGTATCGATCGTTACTACACGATTGAAGAGGAAGGTAAGACGTATACAAAAGAGAAAGAAATCGCTCATATTAAAGATTTCGAAAATGTAACGGTGGTTCACCAGCCGATGTTATGTCAGCATTGTGCGCATGCACCTTGTGAGACGGTATGTCCGGTATTGGCAACTGTTCACTCTTCAGAAGGTCTTAACCACATGGCTTATAACCGTTGTTTCGGTACTCGTTACTGTGCGAACAACTGTCCATATAAAGTACGTCGTTTCAACTGGTTTAACTACTGGAACGATTCTCGTTTCGACAACTACTTGAATAATGAATTCACTCAGTTGGTATTGAACCCAGATGTTACATCACGTTCACGTGGGGTAATGGAAAAATGTTCAATGTGTATCCAACGTATCCAAGCTGGTAAATTGCATGCTAAAATGGAAAACCGAAAAGTCAAAGATGGTGACATCAAAATGGCTTGCCAGTCGGCTTGTTCAGCAAATGCTATCATCTTCGGTGATGCCAATGACCCTGAATCAGAAGTTTCTAAAGCGTTACGCAACGAGCGTGTTTATTATGTTCTAGAAGAAATCAACGTACAACCAGGTATTGGTTATATGACGAAAGTTAGAAACACATTTGAAGCTTAATCTTGTTCAATACTTGAAATTAAAAAAACTATGTCATCGCATAACGAATCAATATTAAGAGAACCATTAATGACTGGTCGTGATATCACCTATGCTAAGATCACGGATGATATTCTACTACCAGTTGAAAATAAGCCAAATAAAGCTTGGTGGATTGGATTTACAGTAGCTGCTTTAGGCGCTTTATTATGGGTAGTGAGTGTGGGTTATACCTTTTGGACCGGTATCGGTGCTTGGGGGCTTAACAAGACTGTTGGATGGGCGTGGGATATTACCGACTTCGTATGGTGGGTAGGTATCGGTCATGCGGGTACGTTGATTTCAGCGGTGCTCTTGATTTTCCGTCAGAATTGGCGTAACTCTATCAACCGCTCAGCAGAGGCCATGACCATCTTTGCCGTTATCTGTGCTGCAACATATGTTGTCGCACACATGGGACGTCCTTGGTTAGCTTACTGGATTTTCCCCCTTCCAAATCAGTTTGGGTCACTTTGGGTAAACTTTAACTCACCCTTAGTATGGGATGCCTTCGCTATCTCCACGTATTTCACAGTATCGTTAGTCTTTTGGTACTGTGGCTTATTGCCGGATATCGCTACAGTACGTGACCGCGCTACAGGAATGAAACAGAAGGTCTACAAGGTCTTATCTTTCGGATGGAACGGATCAGTCAAGACTTGGCAACGTTTTGAGATTGTTTCTCTTATCCTTGCGGGTATATCTACTCCGCTCGTACTTTCAGTACACACGATTGTATCCATGGACTTTGCAACGTCTGTTATTCCAGGATGGCACACGACTATCTTCCCGCCATATTTCGTTGCGGGAGCGATTTTCTCCGGATTTGCAATGGTGCAGACGTTGTTATTGATTCTTCGTAAGGTGATGAACTTCGAAGATTACATTACGATGTTCCATATCGAAGCAATGAATAAGATTATCATGATTACGGGTTCTATCGTTGGTATTGCATACTTGACGGAGTTATTCATTGCTTGGTATTCAGGTTCGGAGTATGAGATGTATGCATTTGAAAATCGTATCGCTGGACCCTATGCTTGGGCATATTGGTCAATGATGACATGTAACGTGATCTCTCCACAATTGTTTTGGTTCAAAAAAATCCGTACCAGTATTCCGATTTCATGGGTATTGTCCATTATTGTAAACATCGGTATGTGGTTTGAACGTTTTGTAATTATCGTAACTTCATTGCACCGCGATTACCTCCCTTCTTCTTGGGCTATGTTTTACCCTACTTGGACGGATGTAGGTATCTTCGTCGGATCTATAGGTCTATTTTTCACTTTATTCTTATTGTTCCTACGTTTCTTGCCTGGTATTGCTATCGCAGAGGTCAAGTTGTTATTGAAAAGTTCAAGTTTACAACAGAAGACCAAATTGGTTAAAGAAGGTGCTTTCCCTGAAGAACAAGTTGCATTCTTCAGAGATTCATTGGAGAAATATGATTCAGTTACTGAACAGGATATTAAAGAGTTACAAAAATAATAGCAATGAGCAATACAAAATATATACTAGGTAGTTTTGCTGACCCAGACGAAATGATGCATGGGATAGACAAATTGCAGGAAAATAATATCAGCATTTACGATTGCTTTACTCCTATGCCTATTCACGGTATAGAAGCCAAATTAGGAGTACGTCCATCACGTCTTCCAATTGCAGCTTTTTGTTTTGGAATTACAGGTACCATTTTAGGATTTAGTTTATTGTATTACACCATGTCATATGATTGGCCAATGAATATTGGGGGAAAGCCCTCTATGCCATTGCCTAACTTTGTTCCAGTGACATTTGAGGTGACGATTTTACTATGTGCGTTAGGTATGGTTGCTACATTCTTTTATCGCAATCACTTATTCCCAGGACGCTCACCACGCGTTATGGATTTAAGAGCCACTGATGATCGTTTTATCATTGCTATTGATGCACACGAAAATACTGATCATGAGAAGATTGACTCTTTGTTGAAGGAAGCGGGAGCCGTAGAAGTTAAATACAATGAAAGAAAATATGTTAGCTATGAATAAGAAGAATTTTCTTGGAACTGTATGTGCAGCTTTAGCCTTTGCAGCAGTTGCTTCTGCTTGTGGTGATGGGACCACTCGTAGTAGAGGATGGGAATTTTCTCGTAATATGTATGATCCAATTGGTTATAATCCGGATCAACCAAATGAGAATTTTAAAAATAAACAAACCGCTCAGACTCCCCCCCAGCATACTAATCCTATCGGATTCGATAGATTTGAGTATGCGAATACTTTGGAGGAGTACGAACGTGCAGGTAGAGAGGCCGTCAATCCATTGGAATTGACTAAAGCTAATCTGGCTGATGGTCAGGCGCTCTTCACTACATATTGCGCGGTATGTCATGGACCAGATGGAAAAGGAGATGGACCTATCACTAAGGATAGAGAGATTACAGATTCACGTGGAACTCGTAAATTGGAGAATTTTCCGCCACCTCCGTCTTATCATAAAACAGATGCTGCAAGTTCTTCAAGAGGAGGCTTAATGAGCGAATTAACGGATGGAAAGATTTATCATACCATCTATTATGGACATAACTCGATGGGCTCGCATGCTTCTCAACTGTCACCTGATGACCGTTGGAAAGTGGTAATGTATGTTCATGAATTACAGAAGAAATAATCTAACACCGAAATATTAAATGGGAACTCACAGTCATCATCACGATTATAATTTTAGCGAACAGTTTGCTTTCGGTGGTAAAGCGAAGTTGTTTAGCATTATCGCTATCGTTATTGGATTAGTGGCAATAGCCTATGGTTTATTTGCTGGTGATTCACATACGACAGAGCGTACTTACGCTAACCTGTTATTGATGGGATATTATTTTGCTTGCGTGTGCGCAGCAGGGGCTTTTTTCGTGGCCTTGCAAAGCGTGACACAATCGGCTTGGTCCGCTGGACTAATTCGTATTCCGCAAGCTATGGCAAGTACTTTGCCAATTGCAGCCATTGTATTGTTTATTATCTTGGCTTTTGGATTGAATACACATAACCTTTATCATCATTGGACAGGAGAGGGATTGACCGATCCGAATAGCCCTAACTATGATGCTTTGGTCGCTGGTAAGTCAGCATTCTTGAATATACCTGGTTTTTTAATCCGTCAGGTGATATTCATGGGATCATATAGTATATTTGCGTTTGTACTGGCAAAACTTTCTTACAAAGAGGATTTGGAAGGTGGATTGAATTCTTATAAGAAGACATTCAAATTATCAGCGATATTCTTAGTTATTTTTGGTTTTACAACACCAATCTGGTCTTTTGATACTATCATGTCTTTGGAAGCCCATTGGTTTTCGACTATGTTTGGTTGGTATAACTTCGCAGGCATGTGGGTAAGTGGATTGGCCACAATCGCTATTATCTTGATTCTATTGAAAAAGGCAGGTTACTTGAGTTGGGTGAATGAAAATCATTTACATGATTTAGGTAAATTAATCTTTGGTTTTTCTATCTTCTGGACATACGTATGGTTTGCACAGTTCATGTTGATTTGGTATTCCAATATTCCAGAGGAGACTGTCTATTTTTACAAAAGATGGGAACCGGAATACAAACCTTGGTTTTGGGTGAATGTATTGATTAACTTTGTCGCTCCAGTATTGTTATTGATGGACCGTGATGCTAAGCGTAAGCTGAATATGATGTTGTTCGTATGTATAGTTATACTTTTAGGTCATTGGTTGGATTACTATATCATGATCATGCCAGGTACAGTTGATAATCATCCAGGATTTGGGATTATCGAAATCGGTACTGCTATCGGATTTGTGGGATTGTTTACATTCTTAGTGATGTCTAAGTTGGGCAAGCATGCCTTGGTTCCGAAGCATCATCCATTTATGGAAGAGAGTTTAAATCATCAGATATAGGTTTCTAATCAAAACGATATTACGTTCTAACGTTATTATAAGAAATGAAATTCAAATTACATAACAGATTCAGATCCATAATGGGTTGTGCGCTTGCAATGGGCTTGTTTTTTTCAACTCCCACATTTGCAAGTCAAGATACCGTCGCTGTAGACTCGGCGGTGCAGACAACTGCGGTAGCTGCTCCGACTGATTCAGCAAAAGTCGAATCTGCATCTACAACTGCAGTAGATTCAGCTGCGGCGGGTGCTACTGTTTCATCAACTTCAAGTGCAAAGAGTAAGCCTGTCATTGAAGAGGTGAAAAAGATCGATCCACAGGTCTATAAAAATTTAGTGTATTACATCTTATTATTCCTAGCTATTTGTACGGTTGTTGCAGTAGTTGGAAAGGTGCTTTCTCTTTACGAGTTAGTGACTAAGATGAATGGAAAATACAATCTATTGGCAGGAAACAATTTGCAGGCCATCCTTTTGGGATTGTTCTTAATTTTCTTCCTATATGGATTGTATTATGGATATGATGTTTGGGGAAGATGGGCATGGCGGGATGCTGTCACGGAGCATGGTAAGTTGATTGATAATATGTTTATCATCACGACCGTAATCACTACTTTGGTATTGATCTTGACGCATATTCTACTATTGACATTTCCTTTTGTCTACAGAATGCGTGCGAAGCGTCAAGCTTATTACTACCCACACAACAATACAATTGAGAAGATTTGGACGATTATTCCTGCAGTTGTCTTGACGGTATTGGTGTTGTTCGGGTTCTTCACATGGAGGACAATTACCAATGTTCCTGAAGACCTTCAAAAATCCGCGCTACAAGTTGAGGTATTGGGCGAGCAATTTGCTTGGTCGGTAAGATATCCTGGGGCTGACGGAAAGATAGGTAAGCGTAACTACAAAATGACCACGCCAATCAATCCTTATGGTATTGATTTCAATGATAAGAACTCTTGGGATGATATCCAGGGTTCGGATATAGTGCTACCGGTAAATAAATCGGTCCGTTTCCACATCCTTTCCAAGGATATTATTCACTCTTTCTTTATTCCAGACTTTAGAGTTCAGATTAATGCGGTACCGGGTATGACCAACTATTTCCAATTCACACCGCAGGTGACAACCGCAGAAATGCGTGAACGCATGAACGATCCTAAGTATGATTTCGTGATGTTGTGTAACAAGATCTGTGGTTCAGGTCACTACAATATGCAGAAGAAGGTCGTTGTCGTGACAGAGAAAGAATACAAAGAATGGTTGAGCACACAAGGTAAGTACTTCAATGAGGATTTGCAGAAGGAGTTTGCTGCACAGGAGTCAAATGAGAATAAAGAGGAAGTTGTCAAGACTGCTTCATTGAAATAAATTGTATTAAGAATTTTTAAAAAATAATATGTCAAGTACAGTTATATCGCATAGCGCAGAACATCACGATTCGCACGGACATCATCAAGAGTCGTTCTTGTCTAAATATGTATTTAGCATGGACCACAAGATGATTGCCAAGCAATTCTTGATCACTGGTATTATTATGGCAGTTTTTGCCATGGTATTATCGATATTATTCCGTATCCAGCTCGCTTGGCCGGATAAAGAGTTCCCGATTTTGGAAATTTTCCTAGGAAAGTGGGCTGAGGGAGGTCGTATTCGTCCTGAGTTTTTCTTGTCGTTGGTAACCATTCACGGTACCATGATGGTGTTTTTTGTATTGACCGCCGGTCTGTCGGGTACGTTCAGTAATCTATTGATTCCTTATCAAATTGGTGCTAGAGATATGGCTTCGCCATTTATGAACATGCTTTCTTACTGGTTTTTCTTTATAGCCTGCGTGATCATGATTGCTTCTTTCTTTGTCGAGAGTGGTCCTGCATCTGCTGGTTGGACGGTATATCCTCCGTTATCAGCGGTACCTAAATCTATAGCAGGTTCCGGTCTGGGGATGACATTATGGTTGGCGAGTATGGTCTTGTTTATAGCTTCTCAGGTAATGGGTGGAGTCAACTATATCAGTACCGTTCTAAATATGCGTACTAAAGGAATGGATCTTTGGAAAATGCCTTTGACGATATGGTCTTTCTTCTTGACGGCTATCGTAGGTTTATTATCCTTCCCAGTATTAGTGTCTGCAGTTGTCTTATTAATTTTCGATCGTAGTGCTGGTACTTCATTTTACTTATCAGATTTGGTTATAGCTGGTGAAGTATTGCCAAATGAAGGTGGTTCACCAATATTATTCCAACACTTATTTTGGTTCTTAGGTCACCCTGAGGTGTATATCGTAGTAATGCCTGCATTAGGTCTGACTTCTGAGGTTATCTCTACGAATTCTCGTAAACCTATTTTTGGATACCACGCGATGGTGTATTCATTGGTGGGTATTACTGTACTTTCATTTATCGTATGGGGTCACCACATGTTCGTAACGGGTATGAATCCTTTCTTAGGAGGGGTGTTTATGATTACGACGTTGATTATTGCAGTGCCATCTGCTGTAAAGGCATTTAACTACCTAGCTACTTTATGGAGAGGTAACATTCGCTTCACTCCAGCAATGATGTTTGCGATTGGAATGGTATCATTCTTTATCTCGGGCGGTGTGACAGGTTTGTTCTTAGGGAATGCTACACTGGATATCAATCTACATGATACATATTTTGTTGTGGCCCACTTCCACTTGGTAATGGGTTCTGCATCTATCTTTGGTATGCTTTGCGGTGTTTACCACTGGTATCCTAAGATGTTCGGACGTATGATGAACCCTAAATTGGGATATTTACATTTTTGGTTGACATTTGTCGGCGCTTATTTGGTGTTTTTCCCTATGCACTTTATGGGTATAGATGGTGTCCCTCGCCGTTACTATGCTTTTACAGCATTCCCTTTTATGGAAAAATGGGTTTCTGTAAACTTGTTGATAACTTGGGCAGCTATTATCGCAGGTCTTGGACAGGTTGCTTTCCTTTGGAACTTCTTCTCTTCTATCGTATGTGGTAAAAAAGCAACTCAGAATCCTTGGAAATCGAATACATTGGAATGGACTACTCCTGTAGAGCATATTCACGGTAACTGGCCAGGAGAGATTCCGACAGTACACCGTTGGCCATATGATTACAGTAAGCCAGGTCATGATGATGATTTTATTCCGCAGAGTACACCGTTCTCTGAAACAATGAGCTCAAACTTGCCTCATGACTTTGAGGGTAATGAAGAAGCTGTTCGTCTTCAGGAGGAGTGGAATAAACAAAATAATAGAGAAACAGGAGAAGGCTAAGCCAATAGGCTTAGCTCTCTATAGGTTAAATATAGAGGTAACGATTTGAATATGTATCCAGCTGCTGAGAAGCGTTTTGTAAGAACCAATAGAATAACAATTATCGTTCTTTTTTTGGTCATTGCGGCTGGGGGAATTGTTAGAAGTACGGGCTCGGGTATGGGATGCCCTGATTGGCCAAAGTGTTTTAATCAGATCATTCCGCCGACTGATGTCTCTCAACTGCCTGCTGGCTACGAGGAGCATTACATTGAAGGGCGAGCTAAAAAGAATCAGCGTTTTGCAAAAATGGTCGAATTCTTTGGATTCCCGGAAAAGGCAGAACAGATAAGAACTGATAAGGGAATATTGGTACATGAAGAGTTCAATGCTGCAAAGACTTGGACGGAGTATGTTAATCGCTTAGTTGGTGTCGCCGCTGGTTTTTGCTTATTGTTTGCCGCTATCTTTTCGTTTACCTATGTAAAAAGTAAAAAGTCCATCACAGTATGGAGCGTTCTTAATCTTTTTGTCGTTGTTGTTCAAGCTTGGTTGGGATCGATTGTTGTCTCTACTAATCTGACGCCGTGGGTGATTACCGTTCATATGCTTTTAGCGTTGTTGATAGTTGGGATAAGTATTTATACATACTTTAAAGCAACTACGCTTCGCAATAAGAATATTCTTGTTAATCATCAGTTTGTAGGCTTTAAGATATTGGCTGGTCTGGCACTGTTCACCACTCTTGTACAAGTCGTGTACGGTACGGAAGTACGGGAACATATCGATCATTTGAGCGATATTGGGACTGCACGTTCGGAATGGATTACTTCTATTGGGATTCATTTCGATATTCATCGAATACTGGCTTACGTTACATTAGCTTTGGTCGCTATTTTATTCTTCTTGATCAAGTCTAGATTTAGCGTACTTTCTATACAAGCCAAATACGCGTGGATTATGTTCGTTTTGGTGTTGATTCAGATGATTTCAGGAATTGTATTGGCAAGATTCGACGTACCAGCTTTTGCACAAACAACACATTTGGTGATTGCCAGTTTGCTTTTTGGCGCTCAATATTATGTCATGTTGTTGCTTTCGAAATTTAAAAGATAAGATATTAAGGGATGTTAATGTTAGATATTGGAATGATTTGCTCGGCTTATGCCTATAGCGATGTTACAGAGAGGGGGCGGAAGGGATGAAGCAGTTTATTTCTGATTTTAACAAGCTTGTAAAATTACGACTGACGTTAACTGTTGTATTTTCAGCATCTATTTCATTTTTGATAGGTGCTACTCAACAGGGTGAAATCATGTGGTTCAATTGGGTCTTGCTTACTTTAGGTGGTTTCTTGGTGACAGGCGCTGCCAATGGTTTCAATGAAATCATTGAAAAGGATTTAGACCGATTGATGAAACGTACAGAGGATAGACCTCTACCAGCAGGCCGTATGACGACCGGGCAAGCGCTGGTCTTAAGTGTCTTTATGGGTATTTCGGGAACGCTTGTATTGGTGCAACTTAATTTTATTGCAGGTCTTTTGTCTGTTTTTTCAATCTTTTTGTATGCATTTGTATATACACCTTTGAAGCAGAAGTCTCCCATTGCCGTTTTCGTTGGGGCCTTTCCCGGAGCGTTGCCTCCTCTGATTGGTTACTATGCTGCATTTAAGTCGGCCGGATTTGGCCTAGAATATGCAGCGATCAGCGAGGCGGCCGTAGTGGTAACTCCCCTAGTATTGTTCGCAATTCAGTTTGTCTGGCAGTTCCCTCATTTCTGGGCTATTGCTTGGGTGGCTGACGAAGACTATAGAAATGCGGGATTTAGGCTTTTGCCAACGAAGGAGAAAGATGCAGGGTCGGCATGGATGATATTTTTGTCCGCATTGCTCATGATACCTGCAGGGTTTTTGCCCTTATATTTTGGGTTTGGAGGTCTCGTTTTTACAATTGTATCGTTGATTGGTGGGTTGGCATTTAGTTGGTACGGATACAAGCATTTACAAGAAAGAAGTATTAGCTCAGCTAAAAAGGTAATGTTTACCTCGTTTATTTATTTACCAGTTACACAATTGGTATTATTGTTTGATTTTATCCCGTTGAGATAATGGTTTTAGATATGAATACCGAATTACAACAAGAGGAATTACAGCAGTCAAGGAAGGCAAAGAAATTTAATCTTTGGCTGGGTATGATTGGTATGTTCATGATGTTTGCAGCGTTGTCAAGTGGCTTTATCGTGTATACAGCTAGTGGTGTCGATAAAGGCATCAAGACGACACTTCCTAATGCATTTATTTACAGTACAATTCTTATTATATTGAGTAGTGTCACCCTTCACTTTGCGAATGTAGCAGTTAAGAATAAAGAATACACGAAGCAAAGAAGTTTGCTTATAGCTACAGTCGTGTTGGGGATATTGTTTTTTGTCTGTCAAGTACATTCTTGGCAGGTGTTGATTGATAGAGGGATTTATTTCTTGAATATCAATGCATCCCAGTCTTTTATTTATGTATTTACAGGGATGCACTTAGCGCATATCATTGCGGGCGTGATCGTACTGGTTAGATGTTTTGCGGGGACTGTTAAACCAATTCCGCATGGCGATAACCTGTTCCGCATGGAGCTTGCCACTATTTTTTGGCATTTTCTCGATCTTTTGTGGATTTATATATATGTTTTCTTACTTTTGAATCAATAATACTAAACAATGAGTACAACTGTATCGCAATTGGATAAGGTAAAGGACGGCCCTTGGAGTGGCGGTAAGTCACCTTGGAACTTAGAGTATGGAAAGATCATGATGTGGTTTTTCCTTGTGTCGGACGCATTTACATTTTCGGCTTTCTTGATTTATTATGGAGCTCAACGTTTTGCGCATTTCACGTGGCCGGATCCAGATAAGGTCTTTCAATCTATTCCTCTTATCGCGGATAGTGGACAGCCTCTGGTTTTCGTAGGTATCATGACGTTTATCTTAATCATGAGTTCCGTTACGATGGTATTGGCGGTAGATGCTGGTCATCGTAACAAAAAGGACGAAGTCGTGAAATGGATGTTGTGGACTATTCTCGGTGGTTTGGCCTTCTTAGGTTGTCAAGCTACAGAATGGACACACTTACATCACCTAGGCTTTTGGTTTGGTCAGAATCCAGGAACTGGTTTGGAAGGAGATGCCATTGCGGAAGCCTTGAGACCTTATTTCACGAATGATATTTCTTACGTATCGGCACTTCAATTCTCGAACTTGTTCTTTACGATTACAGGGTTCCACGGATTTCACGTATCTATTGGGGTAATCTTGAATATAATTGTTCTTTTTATGACAATGAACAATACGTTTCAAAATAGAGGTTCCTACCTGATGATTGAAAAAGTGGGTCTATACTGGCACTTTGTCGATTTAGTTTGGGTATTCGTATTTACATTCTTCTATCTAGTCTAATTTCTTTTTAACACGAACTGATTATGTCAAATCATCACGATAATATAGCTGCACACGAAGGTCATGATCATGACCACGGCGGAATGGATAAGAAGGGCATCTGGAGAATTTTCTTTGTTCTCCTTGCGCTAACATGTTTAGAGTTCTTAATTGCATTAGGATTTGTTCATCACTGGCAAATCTTAGCTAAAGGTGCATTGGTCAATACCATTTATATCGTATTGACCTTAGTGAAGGCGTACTATATCGTCGCTTACTTTATGCACTTGAAATTTGAAAAATCGAGCTTCATTGTCTGTTGTGGTATTGTTTTTATCTTTATCATTTACTTTATTATTCTCATGCTGACGGAAGGTGATTACTTACTGCACCATTTTCATGAGTACCCGATGTGGCCAAATAAATAATATTCATGCAAAATACTTCTCGTAAGAAAGGTATTTCTACTCTAATAATCCTGGCTATGGTTCTCCTGCTGCCAGGATTTTTGTATGTATTGGTGAACCGTATGGGTGCTTCTAATACATATGTAAAGCTCCCCATCTACGGAGAGAAAGTGCTTAGTGGTACTGTAAGTCGTAAGATGGGAAGGGAGTTTAAGGATACCTTGTTTCATCAAGTTCCTGTCATTCAATTTACGGATATGAATGGGAAGACCATTAATTTTATTGATAACGATTCAACGATATCTGTTGTTCATCTTTTCTATACTAAGGATAAGTCATTCTCACGAACGATGATCAATAGATTGAATGCAGTTGCCACTAATTTGAAGCGTAATCCAAAAGTACGTTTCTATTCTATTTCAGTCGATCCGAATAGTGATACTCCTGAGATATTGGAGATATACGCCCAAGGATATAGGTCGGAGGAAAAGAATTGGTCGTTTCTGACTAGTCCATCCGTTGACATACTAAAGTTTGCGCGAGAGGAACTATTATTAGATGCTATGGTTGATACGCAAGACTCCTCGAAGTTGATTATTGGTAGTTCTTATGTATTATTGGATTCGCAGAGACGTATTAGAGGGTTTTACGATTTGAATTTGACGACTGAGCTGGAACGCTTAGAGGAAGAAGTTAAAGTACAATTGGTGGAGGAATTTCGCAATATACCGACGAAAGTCGAAAAAAGAGATTAATATGGGACAACAGACACTGGAGGAGAAAAAGTATAATAAATGGATTGTGATACTGTCTATCATTATTCCCGTTGTCGTAGCTATACTTTTCGGCGTAAATTTGAGAAAACTAGGGTACGATGTGACACCGTTGTCATTTTTGCCACCTATATATGCGGCTATTAACGGTCTGACCGCTATTTTATTGGTTTGGGCGGTGGCTGCCATCAAAAAGGGTAATCGAAAGCTACACGAACGATTGATTAAGCTCTGTATAGCTTGTTCTGTAGCTTTTTTAGGGATGTATGTAGCCTACCATATGACTGCTGATTCGACACCATATGGTGGTGAGGGCGCTATGCGATATGTTTATTTTGTCATTTTGATATCACATATACTGCTATCGATTGTAATAATACCTTTTGTACTGATTACCTTTGTAAGAGGAATCGCAGGGGCATACGAGAGACATAAAAAGTTGGCGCGGATTACCTATCCGATGTGGTTGTATGTAGCTGTTACTGGAGTTGTTGTCTATTTAATGATTTCACCCTACTATGCGCACTAGCTTTTGGTACAGCGATTGACGTATGGTGATACCAGTGTCCCTACTGGATATAGATAGTTTGTATTAGGAGAATCTGGATAATACTTTTTGTGTTGTCAAGTTAGTCTTTATAATTTTAATAGTTATGAGAGTTTGGATTTATCAATCAAGTCGTCGCTTCAATGTGGAAGAGCAGAATATAATTCAGCAAAGACTATCTGCGTTTGTAGAGGTTTGGAATGCCCACGGGAAGTCTTTGGCCGCTAAAGCTGAATTGCGACATGGACTTTTTATTATACTTGGAGTCGATGAGAAGCAAGTACCACCTTCAGGTTGTTCAATAGATAGTTCCGTGCATTTTTTGAAGGGATTGGAAAGCGAATTCGGGGTGAGTTTATTTGATCGTTTTCAGTTGGCCTATCGAGATCAGGGTGAAATTAAAGTAGCCGCAAGACAGGAGTTCGAACAGCTGGTACAAGCCGGTTTTATTACGTCCGATACTATCGTCTTTAATAATATGGTGACCGAAGAGGCTGCATTATTGGATGAATGGGAAATTCCATTTAAGAAGAGTTGGCACGCGAAGGTCTTTAATTGAGTTGTAAGCGAATTTTTAGAATTAGTATAATTAGAGAAAAGCGGCTGTTGATATTCAACGGCCGCTTTCTTTATTACTTTTTGTCTACACTATATGAGCCGGGACCTATGAATATTAGACCGATATAGACAAACATTAATTCCAATGCATGGGATGCTCCACCCCAACCATCGCCAGCGCTTAGATGCTTTGCACCTGCGACAAGCATCGTGAAAGCTAACAAAATGCAAACGGGCCTATACCATAGTCCCATTAACAAGAATAAGCCACCTATAGTCTCCGTAATGGCTGCCATAAATCCCCAAAATACCGGAATAAATGTGACGCCTAAATTGCCCATTGACTTACCTACACCATTCCATACATCTGGTCCGCCCATCAATTTGGGAAGACCATGTAAAATCATAAATGCACCAACGCCTACACGTAGGATGAGTAAGCCTAAATCTTTTTGTTTTGATAAAGAAGAGAATATCGCCATTTTATTAATCTATATAGTTGAGTTTTACTTTGGTTTTGGTCGTTACTAATTGGACCTTTCGGCCCATCACGAGTGCGTGATTGTCGTCTATATGACCTGCTGGATAAGCAAATGCAACTGGGTAATTATATTCCATTACTTTATCCATCACGATTTCTTCTACAGATTGACCGAAGGAAGGGGCGCTGTCCTTCATCGAGGTGAAACCGCCTACAATCAGGCCATTGAGTGCCGCTAATTTGTTGGCTCGCTTAAGTGTCCATAACATGCGGTCGATGTTGTAATACTGCTCTCCGACATCTTCAATGAAGAGTATTTTTCCGGCATAGTCTACATCCGATTGCGAGCCAATGATACTTTGTAGTATGGCTAGATTTCCACCTGTGAGCACGCCCTCACCAAATCCCGAACGGTTGGCGAATGACTTTTGGACATAATTGAAATCTATCTTATGACCAAAGAGGGCCGCTTTCAATGTTTCTAATGATTCAGAGGTGCCATCTGCAAAAGATTTAGGCATCTGACCGTGAATGGTCGGGATCTTATACAATTGTTGTATGTGGCTATGTAATACGGTTATATCACTGAATCCGATGATCCATTTGGGGGTTTTCTGGAATTTGGTGAAATCGATACGGTCTATGATACGCACTGAGCCATAACCGCCGCGGGCTGCAAATATTGCTTTTATCTCCGGATTGTCCAAGGCGTCTTGTAAATCTTGAGCCCTTAAACTGTCATCGCCTGCGAATTGGTGATGTGTCGAACTGACGGACTGACCGAGTTGTACTTCCAATCCCCAGTTTTCTAAAATATTGACGGCTTCGTCTATATTGCCACGAATAAAACTGGCTGGTGCTACAATTGCAACCTTATCTCCGACTTGAATAAAATCAGGTATTTTCACGTATATCTTTATTTTAATAGCGCAAATTGAATTATCTTTGTCAAACAAACAAAAAATGTTTGTTTTTTATTTTTTGAACACATCTAAATTACAATTATACTTTGAGTAGTACAGATAAAAAACGTTATACCATTACATCGGCATTGCCCTATGCCAATGGACCATTGCATATTGGGCATTTGGCTGGAGCTTATATCCCTGGAGATATTTTTGTCCGTTATTTGCGTCTTAATCAGAAAGATGTCGTGTATGTATGTGGTTCGGATGAGCATGGCGCAGCTATTACGATTAAAGCGAAAAAGGAAGGTATTACTCCTCGCGAGATTATTGATAAATACAACAAACAAATAAAGGATAGTTTTGAAGAGTTTGGAATATCTTTTGATATTTACCATCGTACTTCCGAACCGATACATCATCAGCTTTCCCAAGAGTTTTTTCTGAATTTGTATCAGAAAGGTGAATTCGTCGAGCGCTTTTCAGAGCAATATTACGACGAAGAATTTCATCAGTTTTTGGCGGATCGATATATCGTGGGTACTTGTCCTAATTGTCATTCCGAAGGTGCCTATGGTGATCAGTGTGAGAAATGTGGTACTTCATTGAGTCCTACGGACTTAATTAACCCGATATCAACGCTGAGTGGGAAGACTCCCGTATTGAAAGAGACGAAGCATTGGTACTTACCGTTGGACATATACCAACCCTGGTTAGAAAAGTGGTTGATTGAGGGTAAGAAAGATGAGTTGAAGTCCAATGTGTTTGGTCAATGTTCTTCTTGGTTAAAATCTGGCCTACACCCAAGGTCGATGACGCGTGACTTGGATTGGGGGGTAGATGTACCATTGGAGGAGGCTGAAGGAAAGAAACTATACGTATGGTTGGATGCTCCAATAGGTTATATTTCTGCTACTAAACAATGGGCTTTGGACAATGGTAAGAATTGGGAAGACTATTGGAAAGAACAACCCAATCCAGAAGACAATTCTTGCTTGATTCATTTCATAGGAAAGGATAACATTGTCTTCCACTGTATTATTTTTCCAGCGATACTTCATGCACATGGTGGATATATCTTGCCTGATAATATTCCCGCCAATGAATTCTTGAATCTTGAGGGAGATAAATTGTCAACTTCTAGAAACCATGCAGTATGGCTGCACGAATATTTGGAGGAGTTCCCGGGTAAGCAAGACGAGTTGCGATATGTGTTGACCTCCATTCTCCCTGAAACTTCAGATAGTGAATTTACGTGGAAGGATTTTCAGGCACGTGTCAACAATGAGCTGGTGGCTATTCTGGGAAATTTTGTGAATCGGGTAATGGTGCTTTCGCATAAATATTTTGAAGGAAAAGTCCTGAGAGGTTCTGCTTTGGAGGAGACCGATCAGTATGTATTTGATGAATTGAAGAAATATCCGGAGCAGATTACGCAAAGTATAGGCCAGTATCGGTTCCGTGAAGCGTTGGCACAATTTATGAATGTAGCGCGATTAGGTAATAAATATCTAGCGGACGCTGAGCCTTGGAAAGTAATCAAAACGGATGAAGAACGTGTCAAAACGGTGTTGAACGTGTCGTTGCAAATTGCTGCAAATCTGGCGGTGCTTGCTCAACCTTTCTTACCTAAAACGTCAACGACACTTTTTGAAATGCTAGATTTACCGCAACAGGATTGGTCACAGGCGGGAAGAGAAGATTTGTTGGCTGATGGACATGCTTTGGGTGAGGTACAGCTATTGTTTGAAAAAATCACAGATGAACAAATTGAATTCCAATTGGACAAGCTAGCTGCTGCGAAGGCCAATAATGCTAAAGTTGTGGTGCCTGCAGCGCCAGTGAAGGAAAACATTAATTTTGATGATTTTGTAAAGATGGATATCCGCGTGGGTACTATTCTTGCAGCCGAAAAAGTCGCTAAAACCAAAAAATTGCTTAAGTTAACGATTGATACAGGAATAGATCAACGTACGGTAGTTTCTGGGATAGCTGAATTTTTCGCCCCTGAAACTATTGTTGGACGTCAAGTCTCCATATTGGTGAACTTGGAGCCGAGAGAAATCAAGGGCATCATGTCACAAGGAATGATCTTGATGGCTGAGGACATGGATGGTCGTTTGGATTTTGTACAACCATCGACTGCCATTCAACCTGGAAGTACAGTGAGATAGAAAAATATTATTGTATATATCGCTATAACGAAAAGGGCGGATTGATAGGATCTGCCCTTTTTATGTTATTCTGAAGGTTTAGGCCGCTTCTCTCTTTCTCCAGTAATCAAATAGTAAGAATAGCAAGAAAGATGCAAATGAGGGCAGGACCCACCAAAGCTCATACTTGGCTAGGGGAATAGCTTGGACCAGGTGCTCAGCACCTTGAAGATGGAGGTCAAAACTCGATAACAGATAGATGGTCGAGACTAAAGTAGTACCTATCATAGCCCCTATAAAAGGAAGATTCGTAGAAACAATCCTCCCAAAGACGAGCACGTACAGGACTAGCGTGATGACAATGGGATAGATGAATGCTAAAAAGGGATAGGCTACTTGAATAATATATTCTACTCCTGTGATGGCGAGTACGCCGGATAAGATACAGCAGATAGTGACAATCCATTGGTAGCTTATCCTACCCCCTGATAGCTTACTGAAAAATGTACCTACAGCACATGTCAAAGCAATAGCTGTTGTTAGGCAAGCAAGGGCGATGCTTAGTGATATAGCTATTGTGCCATAGCTGCCAAATATCTGATGTGAAATATAGAGTAATAGTCCAGCTCTTTTGACTTCATCAGTCAGTGGAAAACCTGATGTAGCACCTAAGAGAACAAGTCCTCCATAAATCAAGAATAGAAATATTGCAGCTAAGAGACCGGCACTGGTGACTATCTTATTCTTGTCTTTGAGCTTTTCGTACCCCTTCATCTTGGCTGCTGAGATGATGATGCCAGTGAAAATGACAGAAGCCAATACATCCAAGGTCTGATAGCCTTCCATAAATCCAATCTTGAAGGCTTCGCTTTTAGCTATTTTGGTAGCAAAATCGGAAGAAATGGGATGCCATATACCCATGAGGATTAATCCTAATAAAAGGATTAATAATACAGGGGTCAAAAAATTTCCAATGACATCGACTACTTTTGAAGGTCGGATAGAGAGTGTAAAAGTTATTGCGAAAAATATCACTGAACCCCAAATAGGAGATAGGTTCGGGAAGGTCGGTAAGAGTCCTACTTCAAAAGTAGTGGCAGCCGTACGGGGTATGGCTATAAGTGGACCTATCCCTAACATGATCATGATCCCAAGTGTTGTGGCTATGTACGGGTGTGATCTATTCCCTAAATCGTTAAAAGTCTCCCCTGAGTTAATGACGGCCAATACACCTAAAAAAGGAAGGAGAATACCTGTGAGCCCAAATCCTAAAATAGCCAAATCCCATTGACTGCCACTGCTCAAGCCTATGAGTGGGGGTAACAATAGATTACCTGCTCCGAAGAACATGGCAAATAAGGCAAAGCCTAAGGTGGTGATGTCACTGATTTTTTTCAATGTGTATGGGGTTTGACGGGTTGATTTTGTTTTTCTGTCCCGCAAATATAATAGGACTTTCTAATTAAACAATAAATCCACAATCTGTTTGGCTTCTTTCACATCGTGGACACGCAGTATTTGGACACCTTTACTAAGAAGGATTGTATTTAGGGCTGTCGTTCCATTTAGTGCATCATGGGCTTGGAGTCCAAGTTTTTTATAAATCATTGATTTTCGGGACAGTCCACCTAGAATAGGAAGTCCGAAATAATGCAACTCATCAATACGATGTAGGAGTTCATAATTTTGAGCGGTGTTTTTTGCGAAGCCAAATCCGGGGTCTAGAATGATATCCTTCACACCAAGTGCCCGCAATTCTGAAATCTTATTTCCTAAAAAAGTAGCGACATCCGTGACGATATCTTCGTAAACGGTGAGTTCCTGCATGTTCTCGGGTAACCCACGCATATGCATTAGAATATACGGGACTTGTAATCTCGCTACTGTGGCAAACATGTGTTGATCAATAGTGCCACCAGATACATCATTGACAATGCTAGCACCTGCTTGGATACTCGCTGCCGCGACATCCGCGCGGAAGGTATCGATCGAGAGTACGGCGTTAGGAAAGGCATGATGTATCGCTTCAATGACAGGGAGTGCCCTATCCATTTCTTCCTGGGAAGAGATTAAGGGAGCCCCTGGACGAGAAGAATAGGCTCCGATATCCAGAATATTGGCCCCATCATTCAATAGTTGGGATGCTTTTAGCAGGGCCTGGGCTATGGTCGTATGCTGACCTCCATCAAAAAACGAATCTGGGGTGACGTTGACTATGCCCATTAACTGTGGGTAGTCAAATGTGATAAGCTCTCCTTTTACGTTGATTGATTGAGCTTGGTGGGTATGCATCATCTTCATAGTAGACAAACCTAAATAAATTCATTTACAATATAATTGTGATAACCCATAAAATGAATTTAATCATCTGTTCCTGCCAATCTGTTACTGATGGTTGTAACATAATATTAACTTTTACAAGCCATTCGACACTTGTTTTTGAAGAGAAGTGTGATTTAGGAGAGAGAAGATAGACTAAATTATATTTTGTTAATCGTTATGGCGTAAAATTTAGAAATGGGAACTGCAGATGGATAATAGATATGCTTGAAATACATTTTGTTGTCGCCACGCCAAAAAACATCTGATATAAAGCAAAAATAGAGGTTTTCTTTTTCAAGAAATGCGAAAAAATCTCGCAGGTTAAATATGGTTTTGAACCCCGAATTGTTTTTTTTCTGGATAAAATATTCCTCACATTCTTGTCCAGGGAAGTAACCATTGAGTCTGATGGTCTGAGATTGATTATACCTTATACAGTTCGGGTTTCCTACTTCACCGCCTTGTTCGCCAGTTGTTAAGTTAAAGCTATAATCGGATGTGTGGCCACCCTCGCAAAGTAATATATCTTCAGAGGGGCAGTATGTTACAAAAGCGACATCCGTCACTCGTTTGACTTGCTCTATGGAATCGTAGGTCTCGTAATAGTGTAATTTTCCATTCTTGAATTGTATACTACTCACAAATGGTCCATCAATGGTAGAATCTAATGCAGCATGTTCGTTGTAGCCGGCGAAGACGACCCGACCTTCCAGCATTTTCTTTACTTTCTCGAAATCACTGATTGTATATAAAGTGTCAGGCTGATAGGCCGTTGAAGTTTTGAGGTATGTAAAAGCAAGAGAGTCTATCTCCGAGATCTGCAAGCTGTCCGAGGTGAATTTAACGGTGCCTGTGGTATCGACGAGGGTGGGTGGAATCTCCGATTGAGCGAGTTCTTGTTTTTTCGAGTGGTTGATACATCCTGTAAGGGAGGTCAGCAATGCGAGGACGATGAATATGTATATTTTCATAGGACATAAATGATAGAAAGGCCGATGTTAAGCGATGTCTACTGAACTGTTTGCCTATTATTTTACAATTACACCGTCCGCTATGATGGTTATAGATTCTTTGGGCTTTGTAATTTTGGCGATTTCTTCCTTGGTTTTGCCTAAATCTTCAGCATAATGTTTTTGCCAAGCGACAGTGGATTCTTTTACCCTAGCTCTGCCTTCTACGATTACGGTCTTACCGACAATATCCTGTGGCATGAAGTAGCTATAATCGACAAAACGAACCATGATGGGTTCTTTTCCTCCGTCTCGCTTGATGGTCATGAAGCATCCTTTCTTTTTGCAGACCTCGAGCACGACTCCTTCTATCTTACCCGTGTAAACACTATCTTTCCCGAAAGATTTTTCCAGCTTGGCTACAGAGATAGCCTGATTGTAGTTTATTTTCTTTCCGTACTGCATACCAGACGTAGCTGAAGGAATCTTCGTTTGCTGCGCTATACTTGAAGATATGCATGCAATTGATAAAATCAAAAATAGTGTTGTTTTTTTCATCGGGAAATAATTACTGATAGGTGTTTTTGATAGTTGAAAGCATCGGTGAACTCGTGCTAGTAGGTTAGCTGAAGAACCCCCGTCTGCTCTAGACAGGGGTCATTCGTTTATCCATACTCCACGGAGACGTTATTTTCTTATAAACTCAAATTTGCCACTTGGGTCTAATTTCATAATGGTGGAGGGAGTTCCAATAGTACGTTCTTGTTGTCCGTATTTCACGACATAGTCCACACCTTTGATAATCTCTTCGTCGATATCATCAAACTTTGCAGCAGAGGGTTGGCCGCTGATATTGGCGGAGGTCGAAATGATGGGTTTTCTAAAACGCTGCAATAGTTGCTCACAAAAGGGATGTTTTACCAATCGGATTCCAATAGACCCGTCGTCTGCAACCGCATTAGAGGCGAGGTTTTTGGCATTGGAGTAAATAATCGTCAAAGGTTTGTCAGTGTACTCTATGAGTTGGTAAGCTACTTCTGGAACATCATTGACGTATCCTGCCAGCTGATTCTCATTGTGCAGCAATACAATAAGACTCTTCTCTTTTGCACGTCCTTTTAATTCAAATACACGTTCTACCGCTTCTGCGTTCGTGGCATCGCATCCTATGCCCCAAATCGTATCTGTTGGGTATAGGATGAGCCCTCCATTTTTTAATGTCTCGAGGGCTTTATTGATATCTTCTCGATCTATTGTACTCATCCGGTTGAAGTACAATTAAACAGCGACATTGTGATCGCGAAGTGCATCATTAAGTGATGTCTTTTTGTCTGTAGATTCCTTACGTTGGCCTATGATTAATGCACAAGGTACTTGGTATTCTCCAGCAGGGAATTTTTTTGTATAAGACCCTGGGATGACAACGGAACGGGCAGGTACGCGTCCTTTGTACTCTACGGGTTCATGTCCAGTGATGTCAATGATTTTTGTGGACGCTGTCAATACAACATTTGCACCAAGGACAGCTTCAGATTCTACGCGAACACCTTCTACAACAATCACACGCGATCCTACGAACACATTATCTTCAATAATAACGGGCGAAGCTTGTAGAGGCTCTAATACACCGCCTATACCGACACCTCCGCTGAGGTGTACATGCTTACCTACTTGAGCGCAAGAACCTACTGTAGCCCAGGTATCTACCATAGTGCCTTCATCTACGTAAGCGCCAATGTTGACATACGAAGGCATCATGATGACTCCTTTAGCCAAATATGCTCCATATCGTGCAGATGCCCCAGGTACTACACGTACACCCAACTGCTTGAAGTTAGTTTTCAACTTCATCTTGTCGTGATATACGAAAGGACCAGCTTCCATTTCTTTCATCTCTCGGATAGGAAAATAGAGGATGACCGCTTTTTTTACCCATTCGTTTACGTGCCATCTTGTACCAATAGGTTCAGCTACACGGATTTCTCCGTTGTCTAATTTTTGAATAACTGTGCGAATGGCTTCGGTGTACTCTTTATACTCTAACAATTGCCTGTCTTCCCAAGCGTCTTCAATTAATTTTTGCAAATTTTCTAATTCCATCGAACTATATCTGATATGTTGTATAACAAAGATGAAAAAAAATGTTGACATCAGAAGGGCGTTTAAAATTTATCTACTAATTTGACTGTGCTTTCTGTGTATTTTTTAGTTGTTGGATTTATCGCAATATTTGCGATCTGCATATGTGTTCAACCTGGCTTAGGAAATTCTCTAGGGCCCGTAGGGCTATCTTCCAAAATGGAGATATCATTTGGTTGTGCCCATCGCTATAGCAATTTATCTAGTTAGCATCTAAAACAGGTGATAGGTATAGGGAGGGTGATGTTAGATTTCGTGGATGTGTACGAGAGATCACGAAATCCTAGCATAAAACCTTTAACGTAGGATAGCTCGTTAACGTCTTTATTACTTTTGCGTCTTCATAACTTCATTTTTTACTTTTAACTTTGAGTCTACCATGACATCTGAGCAATCAGATAGTGTATGTTACGAAGTTGCCGACAGAGGGAAATTGATTCATAGGTCTGGGACAATAGGCAAGTTACAATATAATTATTCCAATAAAACTATGGCAGAAGAAAAGGAAAAACTTAGAATAGACAAGTATTTATGGTCCATCCGGATATTTAAAACACGAAGTTTGGCAACTGAGGCATGTAAAGCAGGAAGGGTAAAGCTAAAGGGGCAGAATATCAAGCCTTCTTATCCCGTCAAAGTCGGAGAGACTTATGCCATCCAGAAGGGCGCAGAGCGTCGGGTGATTAAGGTTGTGGGGTTACTAGAACGTCGGGTGGATGCCAAGACAGCAGTACAATTTTATGAAGATCATACTCCTTTGGAAGAGACTTATGCTTATAAGTCTGTCTTTCTTCAACCTGTCTTGCAACGAGACAGAGGAGCTGGACGACCTACCAAACGAGATAGACGAGATATTGAGGGTCTTCAAAATGAATGGTGGGAATCTCTTGAGGATGATTAGGGAATACAATATCCGAAGTTGTGTAACTTAAGTAGCCAAACTATTGAGGTTTAAAGCTGATCTTTGTAGAAAATAAAAAGCATATGGGAGCGATTTCGAATACTAAAGGGGAGCTCTCATCTGCAAAAGATAAAAAATGATGATATGGAATTGATTTATGGTCCATGGCCGTGGTATATAGGCGGTCCGCTTGTAGCGTTTTCTATGATTGCACTTATTTTATTGGGCAAGAATTTCGGTGTTTCGGCTAATTTTAGGACCATGTGCGCTATACTGGGTGCAGGGAAAACGTCGGATTTTTTTAGATTCGAGTGGAAATCCCAAATCTGGAATTTGTTGATTTTAGGTGGTGCCGTGATAGGTGGGTATGTAGGTGCGCATCTATTGTCCAATGGACAGCAGGTACCGGATATCAGTCCAGATACTATCGCTCACCTTCAAGGTTTGGGATTTGCCAGTGCAGGGCAAGCTTATGCGCCAACAGAGCTCTATGAGGATTTGACCATCAAATCTTTGGGCCTATTGCTTTTTGGTGGCATATTGGTGGGGTTTGGTACTCGATATGCTGGGGGGTGTACATCTGGTCATGCCATTTCAGGACTTAGCGATTTACAATTACCGTCCCTAATTGCCGTTATCGGTTTTTTTATAGGAGGATTGGTGATGGTACATCTTCTATTTCCCTTTATTTTTTAAGTATTAAGACATGAGAAAATTGATTTTTATCTTTATCGGATTAATCTTAGGATTGACGATGTACAAGGCTGAAGCAGCATCTTGGTTTAGGATATATGAAATGTTTAGCTTCCAGTCCTTTCATATGTATGGATTCATCGGTTCGGCTCTGCTTATTGGGATTGGGGGAATCCAGTGGATCAAAAGGAAGAGTATAAAGGACATCGATGGCCATGCTATTGCGATACAACCCAAAGAAAAAGTATTTAAACGGTACCTATTTGGAGGAATTAGTTTTGGACTGGGTTGGGCCTTAGTTGGAGCGTGCCCTTTGCCAATGTTTGTGTTAATCGGCGCTGGGGTGTTTCCGATTTTAATCGTTATTTTCGGAACTATTTTCGGAACCTGGATGTATGGAATGCTGCGTAATAAATTACCTCATTAAAAAAAGATAGTATAATGCATGCGGCACTTTTACAGGCCTATCAATCCGTCTTTGAGCCTAGACTCTTGGCCGAGATTGAGGAAAGCGCACGTTTTATGGAGTATAAAACAGGCGATACGATCATAGATGTTGGACAATATGTAAAGATGATGCCTTTGCTTATTAATGGCGCTATCAAAATATTGCGTGAAGATGCGCGCGAAGGGGAGTTGCTGTTGTATTTTTTGGAAAGAGGTGATACTTGTGCGATGACATTGGCTTGTTGTCTGGGCAATAAGAGAAGTGAAATCAAAGCTATCGCTGAACGTGATGTGTTGGTAGCGATGGTGCCGATTACTAAGATGGAGGAATGGCTGGCCAAATATGGGACATGGCGTAATTTTGTGTTTTCCAGTTACAATAATAGGTTTGAAGAGATGCTAGGTGCAATTGATAATCTGGCTTTTCATAAAATGGATAGTCGAATTATGAACTATTTGGAAGAATTGGCCAAAGTAGGTCAAAGTCGTACTATAAACAAGTCCCATCAAGAGATAGCCGATGCGCTCAATACTTCGCGTGTAGTCGTATCCCGTATTTTGAAAGTTTTTGAAAATGAAGGAAAGATAAGGCTGAATCGAAATACCATTGATCTCTCTTGAGAGTTGGATGGAAATCCCACCTCCCCTCGAAGTGCTCACTTGATAATCACCTGTTGTAACAAATGTTACCGTTTTAGTGGGCGGAGCTGAATAGCTTTGTAGTCTAATCATTAAAAGAGAAAATGGAAATAGTCGCGTACTTGTTAGCAGTATTGATTGGAATATCACTTGGTATGATCGGTAGTGGTGGGTCTATATTGACTGTTCCAATATTGGTTTACTTGTTGGATATCGATCCTATACTCGCGACTGCCTATTCTTTATTTATCGTAGGTTTGACATCGTTGGTGGGCGGAGTCACGCAGACGATTCACAGACAAGTAGATTATAGAATGGTATTTCTCTTTGGGGTACCTTCTATTATGATGGTCTTGATAACTAGAGGATATTTGGTGCCATTGATTCCCGAGCATATTCTGTCGGTTGGTAAATTTGAATTGACAAAGGGAGCGTTGATCATGTTACTATTCGCAGGGATTATGTTGTTGGCTTCGATTTCAATGATTCGAACTAAAGATTGTTCGCTTCAAGAAAATCATACTCTGGATTATCAACAGATCGTAATCAAAGGCGGTTTCTTGGGGTTGGTGACAGGTATGGTCGGGGCAGGGGGCGGATTTTTGATTATTCCTGCATTAGTTCTTTTTGGGGGAATGCCAATGAAGAAAGCGGTTGGGACATCGTTGTTGATTATAGCCTTTAATTCGTTGATAGGGTTTGTAGGTTTTATTGAGATAGATGGACATCAAGTGGACTGGAAATTGTTGCTTATCTTTTCACTGGCGGCTATTTTGGGGATTCTGATAGGAACACTAATCGCGAAGAGAGTAAGTGGGCAACGACTTAAGACTATATTTGGATGGTTTGTTTTGGGCATGGGGCTGTTGATATTGGTTGAGGAGGTTTTTAATATTTAGAAGAAGTAGACATTAACGAAAGGTATTTACTATGTTTTTTGAACGTATATATGATGAGAGTCTAGCTCAAGCGAGTTATATAATAGGCTGTCAAGCAAAAGGAGTGGCCATTGTCATTGATCCTAAAAGAGATGTTGATACTTATCTAGAAGTAGCTAATCGAAACAAACTAGAAATCACGAACGTGACCGAGACGCATATACATGCAGATTTTTTAAGTGGCTCAAGGGAACTAGTCGCGGCCACAGGGGCCTCGTTACACCTGTCAGATGAGGGGGGGAGCGAATGGCAGTATGAATTTGATCATATCGGGCTGAAAGATGGAGATGTGATAAAGATAGGAAATCTAACGCTAGAGGTGATGCATACACCGGGGCATACACCTGAGAGTATCAGTTTTGTACTAACGGATCACCCTGCTTCGGATTTACCCATTATGGTATTCACAGGTGACTTTGTATTTGTTGGAGATATCGGGCGTCCTGATTTATTGGAGAAGGCGGCCGGTTGGAAAGGTACATCCGAAGTTGGCGCAAAGCAAATGTTTCATTCATTACAACGTTTCTTAACATTACCTGACTACGTGCAGTTGTGGCCAGGACATGGAGCCGGCTCTTCTTGTGGGAAGGCTCTAGGTGCTGTCCCTAGTAGTACAGTCGGTTATGAGCGTATCCGCAATTGGGCACTGTTACAAACGAATGAAGAGCAGTTTGTGATGGAATTATTAGAAGGGCAACCTGAGGCACCGACCTATTTTGCGATGATGAAAAAACTCAATAAGATCGAGCGACCTTTGCTTGTGGAGGTTCCAAGGGTCCCCTTGTTGAGAAATCAACAATTTCAGGAATATCAACGGGAGGGGGCCGTCATAATCGATACACGTCCTAAGGATATCTTTGCCAAGGGACACCTTGAGGGGGCACTTAATATTCAATTTAGGCAATCTTTTGCTACATGGGCTGGATGGACCATCGCATATGACAAACCTATTATACTTCTTGCTGCCTCTGAGCATATAGAACAGCTTACCCGATTGCTTATGCGGATTGGGTTAGACCGTGTAGTAGGTTACATTTCGGGAATGGAGGGATTGGACCTACCACTTCAAACTACTGAGGTGATGTCTATGGAAGAGGTGAAAGAAATCATAGGAGATAACTCTGTTCAGCTTATTGACGTACGCAGTGCCGCTGAATACGAAGCTGGACATATTCCTGGTGCCAAAAATATCATGTGGGGAAGGATGGAACAGCATTTAGAAAACATCGATACGCATAAGGATGCTGTTATTTATTGCCAGAGTGGCGATCGGGCGACAATAGCTGCTTCGATATTAAAGAAGAACGGATTTAAGAATTTGAAGATTTATATGGGGAGTATGGCCGATTGGCGAGCAAAGGGACAAGAGGTAGATTAATTAAGAAAGAAAGGCGGCGAATGGATTTCCGCCTTTCTTTCTTATTCGGGTATGTTAGAATGCCCCATGTACCGTACGATTCGATTTGCTTTGCCGTTGACATACGGTGATGGATTTCTCGCATCCCATTTTTGAGGGCTTGGCAAGATTGCAATGATGAGGGCAGCCTCTTTCTTGGTCAAGCTCTTGGCTGATTTATGGAAATAATACTGAGCCGCAGCTTCGGCACCATATACACCTTGCCCCATTTCGATTACATTGAGATAGACTTCAAGAATTCTCTTTTTGCTCCAAAGAAGCTCTATCAAAAAAGTAAAGTACGTTTCAAAGCCTTTTCTTACCCAAGAGCGATCAGGCCAGAGAAATACATTTTTGGCGACTTGTTGGCTGATGGTGCTACCACCGCGAAGCTTCTTTCCACTTTGGTTTTTCTCAAGGGCTGTCTGTATTGCTTTTACATCAAAACCATTGTGATCCATAAAGCGAGCATCTTCGCTGGCGATTGCCGCTCTTTTGAGATTGTTCGAGAGTTCATCATAGTCCAACCATTCTTTTTCTAATTTCCATTCTTTGCCTGCACCTTTGCGTTCGAAACCTCGTTTGAGCATTAGATAGGTGACGGGAGGGTCAATGAAACGCAAACAGATAACCCAAAAGATAGTCAGCGCAAAAAAGCCTCCAACGACACGTAGTGTCCATTTCAATATCTTTTTCTTTAAATCCTGTGTGCCGGATTTACGTTTGACTTTGTTTCCTCTTCTGATAGCCATTTACCTACTCTGTTTTTTGCTGCAAACTTAAGCTGTATTAAGCATTGTTGATACATTTATTTTAAAATACCTGTATTTGTACTTATCATAGTGTCAATCCTCATAAAATATAGAATTCCTGATGGCCTTGGAATATATAGTTGTTGAGGAAAAAGATTAGGAATGACTTTACCCTTGATAAGTTGCCTAATTGGTACATTTCTCTTATTTTTACGACTTATCTAAATTCAATAAAATTGGCAAAGGCAGTGAAGAAAGAAACCCCTCTTATGCAACAGTATAATGCGATAAAGGTTAAATATCCTGGAGCATTATTATTATTCAGAGTAGGAGACTTTTATGAAACGTTTGGTGAGGATGCGATTAAAGCCGCGGGTATTTTAGGGATTGTACTAACAAAAAGGGGCAACGGAACGGAATCGGAAACTGCTTTGGCTGGATTTCCGCATCACTCTTTAGAAACTTATTTACCTAAATTGGTAAGAGCGGGACAGCGGGTCGCCATATGTGATCAGCTAGAAGACCCAAAGATGACCAAAACTATTGTAAAAAGGGGAGTGACCGAACTTGTGACGCCTGGAGTATCCTATAGTGACAATATCGTTCATCAAAAATCCAACAACTACCTTGCATCTGTCTTTTTTGAAAAAAATATATTAGGGGTATCCTTTTTGGATATCTCTACCGGTGAATTCTTGGTTGCGCAAGGAAGCAGCAACTATGTTGATAAACTTTTGCAAGGCTTTAAGCCGACTGAGGTTATCCTACCTAAAAAACAGCTGAAGGAATTTACAGAGGCATTTGGAAGTCATTTCTATACGTACACCTTAGATGAGTGGCCTTATACGGGCGACTATGCTTCAGAGAATTTGCTCAAACATTTTGAAGTGAACTCGATGAAGGGGTTCGGGATTGAACGAATGCCTGTTGGAATAGTAAGTGCTGGAGTAGCTTTACATTATTTAAATGAGACCGAACACCGTAATCTACAGCATATCTCCAATATTTCAAGGATAGAAGAAGATCGTTACATGTGGTTGGATCGCTTCACGATACGTAATTTGGAATTAATTGGCTCGGCCAATGATAATGCAACCACGCTATCAGATGTACTCGATCATACCTCGTCTCCAATGGGAGCTCGGCTATTGAAAAGATGGATTGTGATGCCTTTGAAAGATAAGAAATCAATTCAAGAGCGATTGAATACGGTCGATTATTTTTATCAAAATCAACCCCTACGGGATGAGTTGATAAAGGAAATCAAGCAAGTAGGTGACCTCGAACGATTGATTAGTAAGATTGGTTTGCAAAAAGCAAATCCTCGAGAAATCGTACAGCTTAAACGATCGCTATTCGCCATAGAAAAATTAAAAGAACTCACACAGGCGACGGATTCTGAAGCTTTGCATGTGATTGCTGAACAACTCAATCCATGCCTCTTGATCCGTGAAAAGATTGAGCGTGAGATACAGTCCGAACCCCCAGTGGCCTTGAACAAAGGTAATGTCATGGCCGATGGTATAGATGCCGAAATGGATCGATTGCGTAAGATTGCATTTGGAGGCAAGGATTACTTACTCGAAATCCAACGGAGAGAGTCGGAAGCTACGGGGATCCCATCTCTTAAGATAGCCTTCAACAACGTATTTGGATACTATTTGGAGGTGACCAATACCCATAAGGACAAGGTGCCTGAAGGCTGGATTCGTAAACAGACTTTGGTAAATGCAGAACGCTACATCACGGAAGAACTGAAGGAATATGAGGAACAGATTCTTGGTGCCGAAGAAAAAATCCAAGCTATTGAAAATAGATTGTATTCCGAGCTTTTAATAGCGATAGCGGACTATATCAAACCGATACAATTAAATGCACAACTGATTGCAAAATTGGATGTATTGTTGAATTTCGCTGTGATTGCGGAGAAAAACTATTATGTCAAGCCCGAAGTCAGCGAGAGCAAAGTGTTGGATATAAAAGGCGGAAGACACCCTGTGATTGAGCGTAACTTGCCGATTGGTGAGGACTACATTACCAATGATACTTATCTGGATAATGATGGGCAGCAGATTATTATTATTACGGGACCGAATATGGCGGGTAAGTCCGCATTACTTCGTCAAACGGGTCTTATTGTACTGATGACCCAAATGGGCTCTTTCGTGCCTGCAAAAGAGGCACATATCGGATTGGTTGATAAGATTTTTACAAGGGTAGGGGCTTCGGATAATTTGTCCTCTGGCGAGTCTACCTTTATGGTGGAGATGAATGAAACTGCGAGTATCATGAATAATCTTTCGGATCGAAGCCTGATATTATTGGATGAGATTGGACGAGGTACCAGTACGTATGATGGTATATCTATTGCCTGGGCTATTGCCGAATTTTTGCACAATCACCCGACAGCAAGAGCCAAGACTCTTTTTGCGACACACTATCACGAATTGAATGAATTGAGCACTTCAATGCCTCGAATTAAGAACTTTAATGTGACGGTGAAAGAAGTCAATAATAAGGTTATTTTTCTCCGTAAGCTGGTGCCGGGAGGTTCCGAGCATAGCTTTGGAATACACGTTGCTAAATTGGCCGGTATGCCTCCTCGATTACTTGCGCGCGCCAATGAAATCCTTAAACGGTTGGAACAGGAGCGGACAGGGGGTGAGCAAATCAAAGATAGCATGCGTAAGATACAAAAACAGGCCTATCAACTCCAGATGTTTGCCATTGATGATCCCATCCTGGAAAAGATAAGAGACATGCTGAATAATCTAGATGTCAATACCCTCACTCCGGTCGAAGCATTGATGAAACTTGATGAAATCCAGCGACTCCTAAAGAATTAGAATCTGAAAAACAATTCTAAGCTGCCATAGTGTTGGTAGATATTGGTCACTAAGTTGTTGTCCCATTGATAAGGGGTATGATGGTATCCTAGCTCTAGTCCAATATAGTTTCGTTTGGATACGCGGTACATTGTAGCGAGACTAGCACCTAGATGTAAGGTGTTAACATTGTGAAATTTGGTACTTGAACCATCACCATACTCGTCATAGTAATTGTCGTTATATACCGTTTCGGAAAGTCCGGTGGTAATCATATCCCAACCAATTACTAGTTTCGGGATTATAATGTATTTACCGCGGTCATAGACTTTGTAGCCAACATTCCCGCCCACAAAAATGCTTGCAGATGAATTGACTGAGACTACTTCATCGTACAATTGGTAGTCAAAGTTTTTGTCTGAGCTGTTGATTCGGACTTTGATGCCACCTTCAAAGATGAAGTTCCTATTTAATGAACTCATTATCGTAATGCCTAATGTAGGATTGTATCCAAATGTGGTATTACGCCCACCTAAAGGACCATACCCTCCCACATAGGCTAATATCCCTGTTTTTCTTTTGTAATGTTCTATGTCAATTTGATCTTCTGAGGGGGTACTTAGCGCCGCTATTTCATCAAAATCATCTGCAAATAAGGCGATGAGCTTTCGCTCTTGTGGGGACCAGTCATACGAGGCTGAGGATAAGAGAGCTTGTGCCTTTAATTTCAAAAGGGAGTCGATAGGGTGACGCAGTGGTACAAAATCGTATTCTTGGGGTTGCTTTTTAAATAAATCTTGGAAATTCTTTTTATCGGTACTGTTCCATCTTTTGATAAGTTTCTGATCCAATCCATCGTTAAAATATTGAGTAATCTGGCTAGGGGTATTATTATTAGAAATGAGTGCCAATGTGATTTTTAGACGTTGGTTGAACTCGTTTGTACCACAAGCTGCTATCATGGACTCTATTACCTGTGTACTATTGGCAAAATCATTTTTTTCCAATAGGGGTACTAATTTGGAAAGAGATTCATGCATTAGGGGTTCACATCTTTGGGCATTAGCTTGCTGAGCAGATGCAGAATACGGAGTTATCAAAATGATAAGTATCAGATACAGCGGATTGAACGTCAGGGTAAGTTTCATGTCTATCTTAGAATATGGAGACCAATGTAGTGAAATTTTATGATTTACGGAATGTAGAATAGTGACTTGTTAAAGTTCTAAAGCACTATCTTTGTGAGATGTCGTCAATATTTTCATTCAAGCAATTCAAGGTGGATCAAACTGATTGTCCCATGAAGATCAATACCGATGGAGTATTACTCGCTGCAAGTACACCTACCCTTCCTATCGGACGTATTTTAGATATTGGTACTGGTACCGGAGTGATTGCGATGATGTTGGCCCAACAGTTTAATCATGCGGCAATAGAAGCCGTGGAAATCGATCAGGCTGCCGCGAATCGGGCGCGGTCTAACTTTCAGTCCTCCATTTTTGCTGAGCGGTTGCGCTTGCATTCTGGCTCCTTTGAAGAGATGTTAGTAACAGGGACTTATGATTTGATTGTTTCTAATCCACCTTTTTATGTAGACTCTTTACACAATCCCGATCAGCGAAAGAAAGTGGCTCGACATGCCGATGAATCATTTTTTGATAAATTACTATACTTTGCTGGCTTGCATATCCATGATGGGGGGATGCTAAGACTTATTTTGCCGCCAGAACTAGCTGCTGAGGTGGTGAGCAGAGCCATATCACAGGAGCTTTATCTCGCACATACTCTCCGTGTCAAGTCTTACACTGAAGATGCAGATATTAGACATATTGTTTCATTTCGTAAACGAATGAAAGTTGATAGCGAAGAGAATATATTCGTGATTTATGAACGTAGAGGAGTTTACTCTGCGGGTTACAAAGCCTTGTTAAAGCCTTATTTTTTGGCATTTTAAGTAGATGTTGAACATGGTATACTCCACGCAAACCGAGCTTGCTAGCTCATGAAATAATTACGTACATATGAAAAAAATTGGACTGATATCCGATACACATAGTTACTTAGATGATGCGGTATTTGAGTATTTCAAATCTTGTGATGAAATATGGCATGCTGGGGATTTTGGTACAATTGAAGTGGCAGATGCCCTTGCTGCGTTCAAATCCTTTAAGGGTGTATATGGTAATATCGATGGTAAGGATATTCGAATTCAATATCCCGAAAATTTGAGGTTTAAGTGCGAAGAAGTAGATGTGTGGATGACCCATATTGGTGGGTATCCGGGAAAATATGCTCCTGCAGTCAAAAACGAAATCTATCTTCACCCGCCGCAATTATTCATTTGTGGACATTCGCATATCTTAAAAGTTCAGTATGATAAAAAATTGCAATGTTTACATCTAAACCCAGGGGCTGCTGGTAAGCAAGGTTGGCATAAAGTGAGAACATTGATGCGATTTGATATAAACGTGAATAAAATTGAAAATTTGGAAATAATAGAATTGGCTAATCGTTAAGGTCTGGTTGTCATTTGATTGCGATAATGTTTTTGGTTACCTACATTTGGCGCAAATCATATAAACAAAACAAACGAATGACAAATATGAAAACATTAGGCCAGTTTATTATTGAGAAACAGGCTGATTTTCCCTATGCGAAAGGGGAGCTTTCCCGGCTATTGCGAGATATTGGTATCGCTGCAAAAGTCGTCAATCGGGAAGTCAACAAAGCGGGGCTGGCCGATATTCTGGGTGAATCTGGGCACGTAAATATTCAAGGTGAAGGCCAAAAAAAACTGGATGTCTATGCTGACGAACAATTTATGCGGGCATTAAGTAGTGGGGGAGAGTGCTGTGTGTTTGCTTCGGAAGAGCAAGATGAAGCCGTCTATCTCAATTCAACAGTTTCTAAAGATGCCAAGTACATTGTCTGCATCGATCCGCTTGACGGTTCTTCTAATATCGATGTAAATGTCTCGGTAGGGACTATCTTTTCTATCTATAGACGAAAATCAACAGAAGGAGAGGCTACGCTATCAGATATTCTACAAAAGGGCATTCATCAAGTTGCTGCTGGGTATATTATCTATGGTTCTTCGACGATGTTGGTCTATACCACGGGTAAGGGCGTGAATGGGTTTACATTGGACCCTTCTATCGGAGAATTCTGTCTTTCCCATCCTAATATCATTATTCCTGAAAAGGGTAATATTTATTCGATTAATGAGGGTAATTACGTTAAATTTCCGCAAGGAATAAAAGATTATATTAAATACTGTCAAATCGAAGACGTAGCCACCCGACGTCCTTATGTATCCCGATATATTGGCTCTATGGTTGCCGATATACATCGTAACCTGTTGAAAGGAGGGATATTTTTATACCCCACAACCTCAAGTCATCCTCAGGGTAAGCTCCGTTTATTGTATGAATGTAATCCAATTGCATTTATAGTGGAGCAGGCAGGAGGTAAAGCGACTACAGGATATGAACGTATACTAGATATCGTGCCTAGGGAATTACACCAGCGGTGTTCGGCTATAATGGGGAGCCGAGAAATGGTAGAAAAAGTGGAGGATTTCTTAAGACCTTAGATGCAGTATTGAGGTAGTCTTACAGGCTATCCCTTA
This sequence comes from Sphingobacteriaceae bacterium DW12, assembly GCA_000783305.1. Classification (GTDB taxonomy): domain Bacteria; phylum Bacteroidota; class Bacteroidia; order Sphingobacteriales; family Sphingobacteriaceae; genus Sphingobacterium. The sequence goes on from JROE01000007.1 coordinate 73,912, forward strand.
CTTCTAATAGAAATCCTTTTAATTTTTCAAGTGAGTCTACAACACGTTGGTTTTCTCTGGCTTCATTTTTATTCGAGCGCAGGTAATCACGCGCACCTTGCAACGTGTAGCCTTTGTCCTTGACTAGATTGAAGATAATCTTTAGATTAGCGATGTCATCTTGCGTAAATAGGCGATTACCCTTCTTATTTTTCTTAGGTTGAAGGATAGGAAATTCGCGTTCATAAAACCGAATTTGTGAAGCATTGACATTAAACATTTCCGTCACCTCACCCATCGTATAGTATAGCTTGTTTATTTCACGTTCCTTATAAGGCATATTATTTATCTACATTAGTCCTAATCAAACAAACTTAGATAAAATGCTTCATATTCACAAGCCGAATATGGTTCGTTTACACATTACATCTCGTGTTTTCTCAGCTTGGATTGGTGAATGCAGTGCATTTTCTCTAAGTTTGAGTTATGCTTATCGTTAGTGAATTTTGGACAAAGTTGTTTTCGTTTGGTAAAGCACACGCTGTAACGATATATCCATTTATCTTTCTCAAGAAGCGGCAGCTTTTGGACGATCAGACACTCATTAATCATGAACGTATTCACTTGAGACAGGCGCTTGAACTGGGTATACTATTCTTTTATATTTGGTACCTTATCGAGTTTGGGATTCGAATGTTGCGATATCGAAATTCTAGAAAGGCATATCTAATGATTTCCTTTGAACAGGAAGCCTATCTGCATGAACATGATTCACATTATTTGGATAGGCGTAGGTATTGGCAGTTTTGGCGGTATATTAGCAAATGAAAGAGCTCCTAAAGGAGCTCTTTCATTTGCTATTGAATCAACTTCAAGAAAGTCGAAATCTTTTGCTTCAATTCACGTCTATCGACAATGAAATCCAAGAAACCATGTTCCAATAGGAACTCTGAAGTTTGAAATCCTTTTGGTAGGTCTTTCTTGATTGTTTCTTTAATGACTCGTGGACCAGCAAAGCCAATCAATGCCCCTGGTTCGGCAATATTGATATCTCCAAGCATCGCATATGATGCAGTTACTCCTCCTGTAGTAGGATCTGTTAATAGACAGATGTAAGGAATTTTTGCTTGACTTAACAATGCTAATTTTGCAGAAGTCTTGGCCATCTGCATCAAAGAGAAAGCTGCTTCCATCATGCGTGCTCCACCTGATTTGGAGATTAACATGAAAGGGACCTTGTGCTCTAGACAGTAATCAATAGATCTTGCAATCTTTTCTCCTACTACCGATCCCATGGATCCGCCTATAAAAGTGAAATCCATACAGGCCACCACCAAATCTTTGCTATCAAGCTTGCCGTGTGCGCTTCTTAGTGCATCGTTAAGACCTGTTTTTGCTCTTACCTCAACAAGGCGCTCGGCGTAGGGTTTCGTGTCGATAAAATGGATAGGATCACCAGATTTGAGATTCGCAAATAGCTCAGTGAAATTGTTGTCGTCAAATAGGATTGAAAAATAAGCCGCGGATCCAATGCGGATATGATATCCACAATATTGGCAAACATAGTTATTTTCAATCTGTTCAATATTTAATAAGGGTTTTTTACATGCCGGACATTTATTCCAAAGACCATCTGGTGCCTCTTTCTTGTTTTCTGTCGCGGTATTAATCCCTGCTTTTTCTCTTTTAAACCAACTCATATAAAAGTTCTTATTCGACTACAAACTTAGATAAAAATGCTTCTTTTCACAAGTGTTTTTATTATTGCGATTAAAGAGGGGACGCTTGAATATAGGGCGATGAGGATATATGCAATTATTTGATGTTTGTAGAATTGGCTTCGGAATGTTTTTCCATTGCCAATTTCTACTAGTTTCCCTTAAGGATGGACTTATCTGTCCAGTGTTTACATCGCTTAATAATCCATTAGGGGTCCCAGATATCGTCCAATATTTCTTAGTGTGAATCACGGGGTGTCTTCGGCTGTTCATTGATAGTGGTACGGCATAAAAAACAATAAGACTTTCGCGAAAGGGATATTGGAAATCCGAAAAAGAGAGCAAATACGTGATATGCCTTTGGCTTTTGGGTGGCACACTATGCCAAATGGTATGCACTGTGTTATAAAATAGGGGTACCTCGATAGAATAGGGTAATCACTGTATAGCATTCAGGAAGTACCGTTTGCCATTCGGTAACCACATCTTGGAACACAGGTGGTATGGAGTTGCTATCTTTGAGCAGAAACATTTTCTAGGGCAGATTTAAAGATGCAATTTTAAATGTGACGAATAGAAATATAGGGTATTTGATGAAGAATTCAAGAAGATAGCCGTGAAAAATCGTCCAACGATCAAAGAATTTATATTTCACAGTTATCCGATGGAACAGAACACCTTTCAAAATTTTAGGCATAAAAAATGGGCAAGCCCCTTTTATCGCACCGCTCAACCAAATACCCTTGCTGTGTTCCCACCCTGGGGGATTCAAAGGGAGCTGGTCGTAAAAGACTTACCCACCACAAAAGTAGCAAATTATTGGGATTTGCGAAAACAAATATCCTTTAATTTGCTACTGAGCTGGTTTTCATCTTATTATTTTTTTTCGACGACGCTGTGATTGTTTCCACCTAACAGAATCTGCTAATGGTCACATTAAGTAATATCACATATTCTTGTCGTCATATTCGCCAATCAGCGCGTAATATCCAAATAATCCCAAGCCAATGGATATAATGGGTGTAAGGATACCCAGGATAATAATACCAAATACCAAGTCTTCTTGATGGCCAGTAACTAATTTAGGGATACCTAGTTCCGCAATGCAGAAGTATGCCGTTAGCAATGCAAGTATAATCCAGATAGCTCCCAATATTTTTTTGACGATTCCCATATTAGTCGTTTATGTTCTTATGAATGATAGATTTATTGATATAAAATGCCCCAATGATAAAGCACACAGCGGATATGATGATAGGGTACCACAAGCCGGCTAGGTAGAACTCAGGGTCTTGTGCGACTTGTGCATTGGTGGCCAAATAGGTGGATACAGCAGGTAAAAGGCCTCCGAATATGCCATTTCCGATATGATATGGCAGTGACATCGATGTGTAGCGTATTTTAACTGGAAACATTTCAACTAAGAATGCTGCAATCGGTCCATATACCATCGTGATGTAGATGATTTGTATGAAAATAAGAAAAGTGAGCCACCATCTATTTTGTCCTTCTATTGTGACGATGCTTTTAGATGTTTCGTGCCTATCAGCATTGCTTACTGTCCGTACTTCTTGGACTAACGTTTGGTCGCTATAGCGTGTTTCTGAGGTATAGATTGTTGAATTATGCAGGTCATCTTTTTTCTGTGATAGTAGTTTCTTATCGGCTGATTGCTCTTTTTTGCTAATATTGGTGATGGTATACATGGCTTCATATATGGGCCGGTAGGTACATAGTGCCAGCAGCATGCCTAAGAGCATAATCCACTTGCGTCCCACTTTGTCACTGAGCCAACCAAATACAATGAAGAAGGGAGTGCCTAAGAGAAGGGCTGTTCCCAAAATAAGATCTGCTTGGTCCGAATCTAGGAACATCACGGTCTTCATGAAACTCATAGAGTAAAATTGGCCTGTATACCAGACAACACCTTGTCCCATCGCTGCACCGAAAAGCGCTAATAGTACAAATTTCAGATTATATCGGTTACCAAAACTTTCTTTTAGTGGGTTTGTAGAAGTCTTACCTTCTGACTTGGCTTTCTTAAACTCAGGGGATTCATCCATATTCTTACGGATTAAGTAAGATACATACACCATCACGATAGAGAGCATGAACGGCACACGCCATCCCCACTGATCGAATTGCTCTGCAGTAAGAAAGCTTTTGGTGAGCAGAATGACTATTAGTGAAATGAAAAGACCGAATGTGGCTGTCGTTTGTATCCACGAAGTCCAGTATCCGCGCTGCCCTTTGGGAGCATGCTCAGCAACATATGTCGCTGCTCCGCCATACTCACCTCCTAAGGCGAGCCCTTGCAGTAATCGAAGAATAAGGACCAAAAGCGGAGCCAAGAAGCCAATCGAGTCATAGCTTGGGATACAACCAATGAGAAACGTAGCGCCCCCCATTAATAATAGGGTGACCATAAAGGTGTATTTTCGACCAATCATGTCACCTAGCCTGCCAAAGAATAGAGCACCAAAGGGGCGGACAACAAAGCCAGCAGCGAATGTGGCTAGTGTAGAAAGAAAGGCGGCGGTGGGATTGTCCGACGGAAAAAATTTGGTTGAAATGACAATGGAAAGACTTCCAAAGATAAAGAAATCGTACCATTCAATAAGTGTGCCCATGGAAGAGGCACCAATGACTTTCCAGATTCCTTTTTTGTTTACAGGGTCTTGCATAGTTGGGTTTAGGTATAGGTTATTGTTGTAACTTGTATGTTTTTCCAGGTAGGGATATTAATAAGTCTTCCATCTCCATTTCTAACAGGAGGATAGCCAGTTTACTTTGGGGCCAATCACAGTACAATGCGATTTCATCCACTGTCGCCTGCTCCCGCTCTTGGATATATTGAAAGACTTTCTGTTGATCCTTTGTTAATTTTGGGGGGTGTAGTGTAAATTGGGTATTTGTGAGCTTAGGTCTGTCCGGCTCCCAATTCATGAGGTAGCACAGATCTTCTGCATGGCGTATCAAGTGAGCCCTATTGGTCTTGATTAAATAATTGCACCCTGCTGAGAACTCTTGGTCGATAGCCCCAGGAACTGCACACACATCTCGATTATAACTATTGGCAATTTCTGCGGTGATAAGAGCTCCGCCTGAAGCGGCAGCTTCAATGACTATGGTGACATCTGCCATGCCCGCAATGATGCGGTTTCGCATCGGGAAGTTCTGACGATCGGGGTTGGTTCCCGAAGGAAACTCCGTAATTAGACCTCCGCAGTCAATCATGTTGGACGCAATATCCCGATGTGCCGCTGGATAGATGCGGTCCAAGCCGTGCCCTAGCACACCTATTGTGGGTATTTGATGCTTTAAGGCCATGGTATGGGCATGCACATCGATGCCGTAGGCCAAGCCACTTATAATGTGTGCATCAAGGTGTTGGAGATCTCGTATTAGATTTTCGGTCATCTTTCGACCATATGCAGTGGCCTTACGGGTCCCCACTACGCTGATGACTTTAGGTGGATTTAAGGATACGGATCCTTTGTAGTATACAATTAGAGGAGCATCTTCACAATTTGCTAATCTTTTGGGATAGTTGAGGTCTTCCAACCAAAGTGGGACAATGCGATGTTTTTCAATAAACGCGAGTTCCTTTTCGGCATCTAATAGTGCTTGCTTGCTGAGAATTTCATTTGCCAGTACTTCCCCAACACCAGGAATATGTTGGAGTGTTTTTTTCGAAGCTTCAAAAATAGCGTCTATTGCGCCCAATTGCGATAATAATGACCGCGATAGCTTAGGCCCAATGCCTTTGATTTTGGTCAATGCTATTTTTTGTAAGATGCTCATAAATGGTTATCCTAATATAGGAATAATTCTTAAAATCACGAATGGGTTGGGCTTCTTTTGTAAAGAATAGTAACTTTGTCCCCTATGTATTGAAATGTTAATCAGTATAGACACATCGTGCATATATTATTTATTTACACGGATTAACAATTAAACGAGGTATAGTGAAGTCATTTATGCCGTAGTGTTCATACACGTAATCAATAAATAGAAAACATTAGCATGGAAATGAAGGAACCTTTTGACATAGAAATAGAGAACATCATCTATTCTATTTTTCCAGAAGAAGAGGATACTTATGTGGTATTTAAAGACGGAAGGGAATATGTACAGATTATAAAAGATACGGATACAAGTTGGCTAAAATTACACCCTGAAACTGGGCTGCCTATGTTTGGTATGGACGAAGAGATTCATTTGATTGGGAAGAAGATTCTAGAGGAGCTGGGGTAGTAGGTAGAATGTGCGTATTGGCTTTGGCATAAAGAGGATTATTATTATCGTCCATAGCTACCCAATACGCACTATTTAATCCGCTCGACGTTCTACATTTGCACGTATACGACATATTTAGTGTCAAAGAAATCTTCTTTAAAATAACTAGACAGAGGGTGGAGTTCTGCTTTGAGTTTGGACTCTTTGATTTCTTCCTTCAAATCTCCGCCTTTAAGGTAGAGAATCCCATTGGGTATGCCATTTTTGTCTTGCTTGAGAAACTTGTTGCGTATCCAAGGTGCAAAATCTCCTAATCTAGTTACCGCCCTAGATACTACAAAGTCATATTTATAGTCCAATTGTTCAGCGCGTATATGGTCTGCCTCAACATTGGTAAGTTTCAAAGCAGCAGCGACCTCACGAACTACTTTTATTTTCTTGCCGATGGAATCAACTAGATGAAATTTTACTTCAGGAAAAAGAATGGCTAGTGGAATGCCTGGGAAACCACCACCCGTACCAACATCTAAGATATGAGTGCCAGGGGTAAACGCTGTTATAAATTTTGCGATACCCAAAGAATGTAGGACATGATGCAGATATAGGCTTTCTATGTCTTTTCTGGAGACTACATTGATTTGGTTATTCCAAAAAGGGTAGAGCTCAGCAAGCTGCGCAAACTGACTCTTTTGAACTTCATTCAGGTTTGGGAAATATTGATAGATTATGTCTACTGTAGGATTCAAAATATTGATAGTTTAGCGTGAACGATTATTTCCAAGTGCGTTGCGTTTTTTTTCTATTAAACAAGCCATTGATACAAATATAGAAATAGTAATACAGGTCCAGAAATGGAAGCCACCATATTAGATCATGTACGGCTAGTTTTTTATAGATTGGACGAAAGACTAAAATCTGTATGATCAATCTGATAAAGTAGGCTCCTACCACATAGTGCCACATGTATGGGAAGACGGACACGATTGTTAATAAGGATATGTAAAATAATGCTGCAGATATCAATTGGGTTCCTAGCATGCGTTGGTGCTTCTTTTTGTACAAGACTGAAGCGCCAGAATGCCTAGCCTTCTGTTTGTAATAGCTTTTCCAGGAATCCTTAGGAACCGAATACATATGTGCATCCGGATGAATCGCGATTTTAACATTGGTTCGGTTGGCATTTTGATTGACAAATAAGTCGTCATCCCCAGATTTGATATGCATGTGTGAGGTAAATCCCTTGGATTTAAAAAAAAGCGATTTTCTGTAGGCCATGTTGCGTCCTACGCCCATATAAGCATTTTTTTTGAGTGCATAAGCGAGGTAGCTCATCGCGGTGTGCGTGGTTTCAAATCGGATGAGTTTATTGAGGAAGCCCTTCTTTTTAAAATATGGAGAATAGCCAAGTACGATTTCGGTCCTTTCTGAGAAGGCGCCTGCTATTTCGGACAGCCAATGACTAGAGTTCGGTTGACAGTCTGCATCGGTAAATAAGAGGTGCTCATGACTAGCGGCTTTGATACCAAGTGTGACGGCAAACTTTTTATTGTGTTTAAGTTGTATGTGTTCCTTGATCTCCACAAGCTTTAGATTGCCATGTTGCCTTTCAAGGTCTTGTAATACCCATTTGGTATCGTCACTAGAGCAGTCATTGACGACGATGACTTCAAAATGTGGATAATCCTGTCCAAGTATTAAAGGGAGAAATGTTTTCAGATTTTCCTCTTCATTCCTAGCACAGATGATAATGGAGAGTGGGATTGTACTATCCATCGTCTGAAAGGATTTGACCTTATGCAACGAAAGTTTTCCATATACAAATAGGATATAAAAGAGTTGAATCAACAGTAGTACCCCTATAATAGCTAATGCTAGATGGAAGAAGGTAAAATTAAGATTAGAAAAATAAGATATATTCACGAGTCAAAATTATGGAGAAGTATTGACGAATCTGTGATTCGAGCGTTAAAATTAGTTATTTAATGTCAAAATGAGACGTTATCTGATAATATTTGTATAGCATCTATAAAGAGATGCCATATTTTGTAGTACTTTTGCAAGTGTTTTTGAATGTCTGTATATTGGCTTTCAGAACCATCTGTATGAGGTTAGCGTATTGCGCCTTAGATATCGCATAGAATAGAGAGGTTATTTCATGAAATTTACGCTTCAAGCAAACGACAAATTTTCTAAAGCCCGTGCTGGGGAAATCGAAACAGCTCACGGTAAAATTCAAACACCAATTTTCATGCCTGTAGGTACTGCCGGTACTGTCAAAGCTGTCCATCAACATGAATTGAAAAACGATATTGAAGCACAGATTATTTTGGGGAATACGTATCATCTGTATCTTCGTCCAGGATTGGATGTCTTGAATAAAGCTGGAGGTATACATAAGTTCAACGGCTGGGACGGTCCTATTTTGACAGATAGCGGGGGGTATCAAGTATATTCGCTTACCGAAGTTCGTAAAATAAAGGAAGAAGGGGTGACTTTCCGTTCGCATATCGACGGATCCAAGCATCTTTTTACTCCGGAGAATGTGATGGATACACAACGGATTATCGGTGCTGATATCATAATGGCTTTTGATGAGTGTACGCCATATCCATGTGATTATGGGTATGCACGTCGATCAATGGAAATGACCCATCGCTGGTTGAAACGCTGTTGCGATCGATTCGACGCAACCCAACCCTTATATGGTTATGATCAAACGTTGTTTCCAATCGTACAGGGGTCTGTATACAAAGATTTACGGGAGCGATCGGCCGAAGCGATAGCGTCTTTTAATCGAGAAGGGAATGCGATAGGAGGTTTGTCGGTCGGAGAACCAGCTGAAGATATGTATGGCATGACCGAAGTGGTCTGTAATATCCTACCTTGGGAAAAACCTCGTTATCTCATGGGCGTAGGTACGCCTATCAATCTACTCGAAAATATAGCTTTGGGTATTGATATGTTTGACTGTGTGATGCCTACTCGCAATGCTCGCAATGGAATGCTATTTACACAGAATGGAATCATCAATATCAAGAATGAAAAATGGAAGGATGATTTCTCGCCTATCGAAGCGGAAAGTGACTTAATGGTTGACCAAATTCATACCAAGGCGTACCTCAGACATTTAATACGCTCCCAAGAGATTTTAGGAGCGCAGATCGCATCATTACATAATTTACACTTTTATCTTTGGCTTGTCGAACAGGCGCGTGAGAAAATCGTAGAAGGTACTTTCTATGATTGGAAAAATAAAATGGTCAAAATTTTAGGACAACGTTTGTAAAATAGCGAAAGAAGCATGTACCCATGAAGATTATAGATTGGTATATCATAAAAAAATATTTGTCGACTTTTGTCTTCACTATGGCTATTTTCACGGTTGTCATGGTTATTTTTGATGTTTCTGAAAAGCTGGATAATTTCTTAGAGCATAAAGCACCGCTTTCTAAGATTGTTTTTCAATACTATGCCGGATTTATACCATTCTACCTTAATTTTTTATCTCCACTAATTAATTTTATCGCTGTTATTTTCTTTACATCTAAGATGGCCGATCAGACGGAGATTGTCCCCATACTTAGTGGTGGGATGAGCTTCAATAGGATGTTGAGACCTTACATGATTGCAGCATCGATTATCTTTGCGGTGACTTTTGTCTTCAACATTTACATCATCCCCCGGACGAATAAGATGAAGGTAAGCTTTGAAAATGTATACGTAAAGCCCGATCGTGCCGGAGGGTCGACTTCGTCTACCCATATGCAGATAGATTCGAACAGCTACGTATACATTGATAATTTTGATACCAAACAAAAGATTGGCTATAACTTTGTCCTTGAAAAATTCGATGGAGATAAACTCATTGAGAAAATGATGGCGGATCGGATTCGATGGGATTCAGTTGCTACAAAATGGAAAATCGAGAGTTACACTAATCGAATAGTCAACGGTCTGAGTGAGCGTATGGATAAGGGAGATCAGAAAGATACCACATTGGATATGAGGCCCTCTGATTTTGAGAAATTTGACAATATGTTTACAGCCATGAATACTGATGAGCTCAATAAACGTATTGAAAAAGAAGGGACCCGAGGTACGGGAATGATGACGGATTTGCTGTTGGAAAAATACAAACGTTATATCTACCCCTTTTCTGCCTTTATCTTGACGCTGATGGGCGTATCGCTTTCATCGAAGAAAGTAAGAGGTGGCATCGGCTTGAGTCTTGGATTGGGGATTGCATTAAGTTTTGTTTATATCGTATTGATTCAATTTTCGACCATGTTTTCGCTCAAAGGGGGACTACCACCGTTGATAGCAGTGATGATTCCGAATCTTATCTTTTTGACCTTGGCGGTCTACTTACTGTATAAAGCTCCTAAATAATATTTAATCAATGATATCTTTTTTTAAAAACAACCAGAATGTCCTCATTCTGCATTTGACGGTTTTAATCTGGGGATTCACAGGTATATTAGGTAATTTGATTTCAGTCTCCGCTATTCATTTAGTTTGGTATAGGGTCTTGATAGCAGCGCTTTCTTTATTGGTCTATTTTCTATTCAAAAGACAAAGTATAGCTGTTAGTAAAGTCGATTTTATTAAATTCTTCATGACCGGTGCGGTCGTGGGGTTGCATTGGGTATTATTCTTTTATTCGATAAAGGTATCTACCGTTTCGGTAACATTGGTCACCTTGTCATCTTTAACATTATATACCGCTATTTTGGAACCAATCCTGTATAAAAGAAGGATTGCAGGTTTGGAGATTGTGGTGGGACTTATTATTATTCTAGGTATTTATACGATATTTCAGTTTGAGACGCAATATTTGATGGGGATATTAAGTGGGTTGGCTTGCGCCTTTTGCGCGAGTATCTTCTCGATCCTGAATAGTAAAATGGTCAAATCGGCTAGTGCGACAATCATCACTTTTTATGAAATGTTGGGCGCTTTCTTTTGGATCAGTGTATTTATGCTTTTCTCGGGCGATTTCAATAGTCAACTGGCTCTTGGTGTACAGGATTCGCTTTATTTGCTGCTCTTAGGTGTCGTATGTACCGCTGTAGCTTATGTGTTGGGAGTGGCAGTGATGAAAGAGCTTACAGCATTTACGGTGGCATTGACGACCAATTTAGAACCAGTATATGGTATTCTACTGGCAGTACTTATCTTTGGGAAGCAAGAGACAATGAGCGTAGGTTTTTATATGGGTTCCGCCATCGTATTGGGGGCCGTATTTTTATATCCTTATATCAAGACCAAAATAGAACGGCGTCAAAAAGAATTGCTCATTCGTAAGCTTCATTAGCAATCCTATAAAAGCAGAAATGCCCGACAGGAATGTTCCAATCGGGCGCTTTCTTATTTACTTAGGTTGATTTAAGCGTACTCGTATACTGCTTCCTTGCTTTCCAAATTGGAATATCCCATCAGGAATTTGTCCACTTGGCGTGCGCACTCGCGACCTTCGGATATGGCCCATACGACTAGGGATTGGCCCCTTCTCATATCTCCTGCAGCGAAAATTTTATCTGAAGAAGTTTTATACTCACCTTCGTTGGCAAGAACATTGCCGCGAGGGTCTAGGCTTACTTTCAATTGCTCTAGTAACCCTTCTTGCTGCGGGTGTAAAAAACCCATTGCTAGTGTGACAAGTTCACAAGGCAATTCTCTTTGTGAACCTTCTACCTCTTTGAATTTTGTAGGTCTTCCCAATCCATCTGTTTCCCATTCCAAATCTACAACTAGTGCTGCTCTTAGATTTCCTTGTTCATCACCCAAAAACTCTTTGGTACTGATGCTCCAATGACGTTGACAACCCTCATCATGCGATGTCGTAGTCTTGAGCAACATGGGATAGGTAGGCCAAGGCATGGCCGCTGATCGCGAAGCTGGTGGTTGTGGCATGAGTTCAAACTGTGTGATTGATTTCGCTCCGTGGCGGTTGGACGTTCCAACGCAGTCAGATCCAGTATCACCGCCACCGATGACCAGTACATTTTTGCCTGTAGCTGTGATTTCTTCGACCTCAATAGCTGATTCTCCTACGCGTTTATTCTGTTGTTTTAAAAACTCCATAGCGTAGTGGACCCCCTTTAAGTGGCGACCTGGAATAGCAAGGTCCCGAGGTATTGTAGATCCACCAGAGAGCACGACAGCATCATACTCCTGTAACTCGCTGACAGGGATATTTTTGCCTACTTCACTATTGGTGCGGAATTCTATCCCTGACTCTTTCATGACGTCTACCCGTCTATCAATGATAGATTTGTCCAATTTGAAATCTGGAATACCATAGCGCAGCAGCCCCCCCACTTTGTCGTCTCTTTCATAGACAACAACATCATGCCCCGCTTTGTTTAGCTGGGCGGCGGCGGCAAGACCTGCTGGGCCTGAACCTACGACGGCCACGCGCTTGCCTGTTTTTAAAAAGCTCTTATTGGGCTTTACATATTTCTTCTTAAAAGCTATCTCAATAATATGTTTTTCGATTTCCTCAATTGATACTGGGGATTTGTTGATGCCAAGTACACATGCGGATTCGCATGGTGCAGGACAGATTCTTCCCGTAAATTCAGGAAAGTTGTTGGTCGATACCAAAATGTTGTAGGCATCTTCCCATCTACCATCATAAACTGCATCATTGAATTCTGGAATGACATTGCCAAGCGGACAACCCGAATGGCAGAAAGGTATTCCACAATTCATGCATCGCGCCGCTTGTTCATTGAGTTGTGTATCAGAATAGCTCTGAACAAATTCCTGATAATGTTGTTTTCTATTTTCTGCTGCTTCCTTTTTAGGAAGTGCTCTATCATATTCTAAAAATCCTGTTGCTTTTCCCATGACGTTCCCTCTTATTTGGCCTCTACTAATTGTTTAAGTAATACATTTTTATATTCCCGTGGAAATACTTTGATAAATTTGGATTTCTCCGTATTCCAGTTTTGGAGGATGTAACCTGCACGTTCACTTTTGGTCAGGTGGGTATGGCGTTTCAATAATGCTATTATTGCGGTTTCATCTTCGGTGTCTAGAGGGTCTAAATCTACCATTTCAGGGTTGCAGTTGTCTTTGAACGTCCCATTGATGTCGTAGATCCAAGCGATTCCTCCACTCATTCCCGCAGCAAAGTTACGACCGGTAGGACCTAGTATCAATGCTCTTCCTCCAGTCATGTATTCACAACCGTGGTCACCGATACCTTCCACTACTGCTGTCGCACCAGAGTTTCGTACGGCAAAGCGTTCACCCGCCATTCCGTTGATGAACAGATGCCCCGAAGTCGCTCCATACAACGCGACATTGCCAATGATGATATTTTCGTGAGCGATGAGTGGACTATCACTTGTAGGATATATAGCCAACTGTGCACCAGAAAGACCTTTTCCTACGTAATCGTTGGCTTCACCTTCAAGTTCAAATGATATCCCTTTGGTATTGAATGCACCAAAAGACTGACCCGCAGATCCTTCAAATTTAAAGTTGATGGTATTGTCTGGTAGCCCTTCAGCACCGAAGACTTTGGATATTTCATTGGACAATAGCGTTCCGATTGTGCGATCCGTATTCTTGACCGGGAAAGTTCCGAATACAGGAGTCTTACTTTCAAATGCATATTTCGCTTGCTTTAGAAGGCCCCAATCCAGAATCATACCCATGCCATGATCCTGTTCTTCCGTATTATGAAGTGATTCACCAGGAGCGTTGGTCGGTACATGGAGTATGCTAGAGAAATCAATTTTCTTTGCTTTCCAATGTAGGATACCTTCTCTTTTCTTCAGGAATTGCGCACGGCCTACCATTTCGTTGATGGTACGGAAGCCCAATTGTGCCATTGTTTCCCTAATTTCTTCCGCTAAGAATTGGAAAAGGTTGACAATGTCCTCCGGCTTGCCCGAAAATAGTTTTTGTAACTCCGGATCCTGTGTTGCTACACCTACAGGACAGGTGTTCAGATGACATTTGCGCATCATGATACACCCACCCGCAATTAGAGCTGCGGTAGCAACTCCCCATTCTTCAGCACCAAGTAGGGTTGCGATGACAATATCACGACCAGTCTTCATTTGCCCGTCAGCCTGTAGTACTACACGGCTTCTCAGTTTATTTTGTACCAGTGTCTGATGGGCTTCGGCTAGACCAAGCTCCCATGGCAGTCCAGCATGTTTCACTGAGCTGATTGGAGAAGCGCCCGTTCCACCATCATATCCTGCGATCAGAATAACGTCGGCATGTGCTTTTGCAACACCTGCTGCGATAGTGCCTACACCTGCCTTGGATACCAATTTAACATTGATGCGGGCTTCTCTATTTGCATTTTTAAGATCGAAAATCAGCTGCGCAAGATCTTCGATTGAATAAATGTCATGATGAGGAGGTGGAGATATCAATCCTACACCTGGAGTAGAGTGTCTCAGTCTCGCAATAAAGTCATTGACTTTATGGCCGGGGAGTTGACCACCTTCTCCAGGCTTGGCACCTTGCGCCATTTTGATTTGAATTTCATCCGCCTCGGTTAGATAATGTGAGGTGACCCCGAAGCGAGCAGAAGCCACTTGTTTAATCGCTGAGCGCATGGAATCCCCGTTAGCCAAAGGTACGAACCGAGCCGCATCTTCTCCTCCCTCTCCTGTATTACTCTTGGCCCCGATACGATTCATAGCGACCGCTAATGTGCTATGCGCCTCGGTTGAAATAGAACCTAGGGACATCGCTCCAGTGGCAAATCTCTTCATGATATCGCGTGCTGGCTCTACTTCTTCAAGAGGCACAGGCATACGGTGCTTTGCAAAGTCTAGTAAGCCTCGAAGGGTATACATTTTTTCCTTTTGGTTGTTGATTAGTCCTGCATATTTTTTGTAAGACTCATAATCATTGGTCCGACAGGCCTGTTGTAATAGGTGTACAGTCTGTGGATTCCACAAGTGACCTTCGCCACGTCTTTTCCATTGGTATAAACCTCCTTCAGGAAGTAGGTTCTTCTCTGTCCGCGCATGTCCGAATGCAGACCAGTGTTTGGCCAACACCTCTGTAGCGATGTCATCTAATGATAACCCTCCAATACGAGATACTGCTCCACAGAAGTATTTATCTACTACGCTAGAGTCTATACCCAATACCTCGAAGATTTGAGCGCCGTGATACGATTGCAAGGTGGATATACCCATCTTCGAGAATATTTTCAATAATCCGCCGCAAATAGCTTTTACGTAATTTTTCTTTAAGGTGTCCCAAACCAGGTCAGTATCCATGTTTCCTTGTTCTTTCATGGTACGGATACTCGCCAATGCCATATATGGATTTATAGCTGTAGCGCCGAAAGCCAATAGACAAGCAAAATGGTGAACCTCCCATACATCACCCGCTTCAACAACTAATCCGACAGCACCGCGGTTGCCTGTTTTAATCAAGTGGTGGTGTACGGCCGACACGGCAAGGATAGAAGGAATTGGTGCGTGTTGGGAATCTATAGCACGATCGGATAGGATTAATACTTCAAATCCATCACGTACGGCGTCATCGGCATAGCGGCATAGTCTTTCTATACCATCTTCTAATGATCCAGGATTGCCATCGGCTTTAAAGTACAATTGTAATGTCTTCGCTTGGAAGACTCCGGTATCAATAGAACGTAATTTTTCAAGTTCACTGGAAGTCAGGATAGGGTGCTGCAACATCACACAATGACAGAATTTTTTGTCCTCTATCAGAATATTGCCTGCATTCCCGATGAAGGTTGCTAGACTCATGACCAATCGTTCGCGGATAGGATCAATCGGAGGATTGGTAACCTGTGCAAAGAATTGTTTAAAATAGCTAGATAAATGTTGTGGCTGATCGGATAGTACGGCAAGGGGTACATCTGTACCCATAGATCCTATAGGTTCATATCCAGTTAGCGCCATTGGGGTCAGGATAGTTTCTAAATCTTCTCGCGAATAACCGAATCCTTGTTGATATTTAAAAACAGACTCTTTGGATAGATAGGTGTATGTCACACGTGGATCCGCCAATTCCTCTAATCTTATTTTGTAATTGTTCAGCCATTCTCCGTAAGGCTGTTGACGGATGAGTTCACCCTTTACCTCTTCGTCTGTACGAATACGTCCAGCTTCCATATCCACTACAAATATCTTACCGGGTTGTTGACGCCCCTTCTTGATAATGGTGTGCTCCGGGATAGGTAAGGCTCCGGCTTCAGAAGCTACAACTACACGGTCATCCGATGTAATGGCGTATCTCAAAGGACGTAAGCCATTGCGGTCCAATGTGGCTCCAATGGTCTTTCCATCCGTAAAACACAAAGCCGCTGGACCATCCCATGGCTCCATTAGGGTAGCATGATATTCGTAAAAAGCTTTTTTAAGAGGGTCCATCTGTGTATTGCCATCCCAAGCTTCTGGGACTAGCATCAGCATTACATGTGGAAGACTGCGACCGCTGTGCAATAGAAGTTCTACGACATTGTCCAAACAGGCGGAGTCTGACTGCCCCTTGTCTACTACAGGTAGTAAAATCTGCATCTCCTCGTCGGTGAAATAAGGGGATGATAATGATCTTACGCCAGCATAGAACCAGTTAAGGTTGCCTGTCAAGGTATTGATCTCGCCATTGTGAGCGATATGTCTGAACGGTTGGGCCAGCGACCATGAAGGGAAAGTATTTGTAGAAAAACGGGAGTGTACTAATCCGAAAGCAGAGACTACTCTCGGGTCTCTCAAATCCTTAAAATAAGTGCCGACCTGATAAGTAGTGAGCTGTCCTTTATAGATAATAGTCTTGCAGGATAGTGACGCAATATAAATAGGGAGTGGATAAGCTTGAAGTTCTTTTATTTTTTTAATAATCAAGCGTCTAAGTACAAATAGTTTGCGCTCAAACTCTTCGGTGTTGGATATGCCATCAGGACGCGCTACAAAGAATTGGACAATTTCGGGCTCAGCGCTTAGTGCTGTCTGACCAATTCCTTCCCGATTGACAGGTACAGACCGAAAACCTAAGAATCGCATATTGCGCTCCTCGCAAGATTTGATAACTGTTTCTCGGCAGATGTCATTCATCTCGGGATCTTTAGGAAGGAATAACATTCCCGTTCCATAGTATCCGGGCTCCTCTAGTTGAATACCTAATGAAATACATTCTTCCCACAGAAATTCGTGTGGCAATTGAATCATAATCCCTGCGCCGTCACCACTCTCAGGGTCACAGCCACATGCTCCGCGATGCTCCATGTTTTCTAACATAGTAAGCGCATCTTTAACCTGATGATGAGACTTGTGGCCTTTTATATGAGCTACAAAACCAACTCCACAGGCATCATGTTCAAAATCAGGGTTATAGAGTCCCTTGCTCTCCGGTCTTTCGTTTGTCATCTTTCTCCTCAAATAATTATTCAGTTTGCTAATATAGGAATAAAACAAAATATATTTTCAAAAAAACATAATAAAAATTTCATTTTATTATGTTTTTTCTAATATAAATATTGATTTGTGAGCGATTTTATATTATTTGAGCTGTAGGGGTGGAAGTCCTTAAGCTATGGATATATTGGGCAGTGGGGGTATACTTGGAAGCGATGATAGTCAGAGATAGGCAAGCTACATTGTCTTGATATGGTCTAGTAAATCTGAGCTGATGTGGATAAATATTGATTTTTAATAGGTATTCGTTGGTCAGAGCTACGTAAAAAATGTCCTCCTACACCAGTCAGAATGGAACCGTGTCGGTGTGTACGTATTTTGCAATAAAATATTGTAAATACCTATATTACGGTATTTTTTAGACAGTGGCACGGGGTTACATTTGTACTTTATTAATCTAATGTCGTTATGAATTTAAAGTTTTCCTTTATTGTCCTATTACTAGGGCTGGTAAAAATTGGATTGGCACAAAGTCAATTGAACAAATCTGATGAGCAAAAAATTGTAGATGCTGTCTCTGAACGAATGCAACTGCAGAAAATGAGTCAAAGGTATCTGAATCTAGGCTTTGCAAAGCACAACCTGCATGATAGTGGTAATGCATTCTCGTTTGATAGTAAAATTGGAGCACACTTAACTTCTGGAAGGACATTTTATATGCATCGTAGTCCAGTGGCTAATATACTGAAAATTGGACTGGATTGGACCTATCTCGATTTGAACTATAGTCAGTTTGAAGAGACTTCTATTATCTCTAATCCTGAGTATGCTAGCCAAGAAAATGATCCATTCATGATTCATAAAGCTGAGGTAGCTATGCAGATTGGACCATCTTTCACAATCTTGCCAGTAACACGTCTAGCGATAAAGACCTATTTCCGGTATGCGCCATCTTATTCTGCTATGTACGATAATAATAATGAAGAGTTTGGTGGAGGGTTTGGATCGTACTTTGTGACAGGTGTGACCTTCAATTATGGCATAATTGGGTTAGGGGTTGAGCAGCGTTGGGGCAGCTCAAAACATAATGTTCTAGGTTGGGAAGTTAGCGAGGATGGAATATCTGCTAATACTGACGCAAAGCAAAAAATCAATATTAAAGGACCTAGGATATTCTTTTCCCTAGCTTTCTAACTATAGGATTGTAGGGTCTGTGTTGATCTGATAGAGTTAATTCAAGGTAAGATGTCCTTCGGTTGGTAAGCCCTGTTGAGGGATGTCTATCTTAGTTTCAAATAAAAATAAATTGCTACTTTACTTTTCTCTTTTGGACTCTGGTCTAGCTGGTAGTGGTTGAGGCATTTCATCCAATACTCTTTTTAGTCGTATAAATTCTGGATGGTCTTTATTCCAGATATTCCGAGTCTCTACTAAGCCGTCTTTATACGTGTACAGCTCATATGTAGGCTCCTCATTTTTTTCTATGCTTTGCCAAGAAATTAACCTATAGTCCTGACTGCGGATAGCTCGTCCTAGCTTCCCATCTCTTGGGAAGCAATGGTATACGGATTTACGCACTGGGTTTCTGGAGTCAAAAAGAAAGTCCGCATAGCTTAAGCCATCGAGTGGTTGTGGGGTTTGAGGAAGCTGTATTCCGGCAAGGTCGGCTAAAGTAGGATAGATATCCACTGTTTCAATCAATGCCTTTGTATGCATCCCCTTTTTTAGTGCTGGATGTCGTATGATTAGGGGGATACGGTTAGCCAGTTCGTAATTAACATGCTTAGTCCACATTCCCATTTCGCCAAGAAGGTAGCCATGGTCTCCCCAAAGTACGACAATAGTGTTTTTGTCTAGCCCCGATTCTTTCAAATGCTGTAATACTTTTCCAATCTGAACATCTACATAACTTACTCCTGCATAGTAACCGTGTATTAATTTCCGTGTCAGTGTTTCAGGAAACGGGCTGCTTTCGGAGGCTTGTGGAATTTCGGTGTATTGTGCAATTTCTCCATCTCTTTTGATGGCGACAGTTGCAGCATTTATAGGGCTAGTTTGTGTGATGGGAAGGGATAATTTGGAAGGATCATATAAGTCCCAATACTTTTTGGGGACGGTAAAGGGGAGGTGCGGTCGGGCGAAGCCTACGGCCAAGAAAAATGGTTTTTGATTGTCTTTGAGTGTGGTCAATCTAGCAATGGCTTCTTTTGCTACTCGTCCATCTGCATAAGCTTCATCCTCTACATCCAATTGCTCCCAAGCGGATCCCTTTTCTAAACTATTAGCATAGCCCCATGTCTTGTTCGCAAATAATGCCTCTTCGCGAGTTTCGGTTTTATGGTTGGAATCCGCATACTCGATGATTTTGTCATGCCAATGTGGTACAGACCAGGATTGGGCATCGTTGTAAGTATTGTGACCTACGTGGAATACTTTGCCAATGGCTGCGGTATAGAAGCCTTGGTTTTTGAACAATTGTGGTAACGTGACTGCTGCAGGGTAAAACTGTCTAAACGCTCTTCCGAAATCATATAGTCCGGTGGAGGTTGATCTTGAGCCTAAAAGCAAATTATATCTAGATGCTACACATACTGCTTGATTAGCATATGCCCTTTCAAAAACTATTGCGTCATTTGCCCAGTGGTCAACGTTTGGACTGATAGCTGTTTTATCTCCAAAAGTGCCCAATGCAGGACGTAAGTCATCTACGAGAATCAGTAAGACATTGTACTTTTTTTCTTGACTCCAGCAGCAGCCAGCAGCAGCAAGTAATAGGGCTAATATGTAGGTGCGTAGGTGCATGTTGTTTGTAATACGAAATATGGTTACTTATCAAAGTTAGGTTGAATGCTCGTTTTTTTACGGACGATTTGTCTCGATTTATAGCTGTTTTGTTTCATGGACCGATTAGGAGATAGATTGTTTGTGGTATTGAGTAGGCAGATCGATAGAAGAGGTGCATGTTTTGTAGAAGATATTTTTTGTTTGTTATTTTTTACTTTTAACTTTCGACAAGTAAACACTATAAGTTTGTAAAATGAAGATTACGAAGATAGAAATATATAGACTGAGTATTCCGATGGAGCCTTTTGTCATTGCAACAGGTATTATGGATTATGCGCAAAATACATTTATTCGCGTGCACACAGATGTTGGGTTATATGGGGTTGGAGAGTGCTCGGCTTTTCCAATGATTGTGGGAGAGACCCAGAATACCTGTATCAGTGTTGCTCAGGACTTTGCTCGAATTTGGAAAGGACAGGATCCGCTAGATATGGATGCGCGTCTGGCCGAACTTCACCTTTATATAGCGGGAAATACCACAGTCAAATCTGCTTTTGACATGGCCTTGTACGATATTGCTGCCAAGCATGCGGGGCAACCCCTGTATAAGTTTTTAGGAGGCCAAAGAAGAGAAATTGTCACGGATATTACACTCGGCATAGCTTCAGCCGAAGAGATGGCCGTTAAGGCTTTACGACTCAAAGAGGGAGGCGCATTTGCCTTGAAAGTGAAGCTCGGTAAGGGACCTCAAGAAGATATTGAACGTATTAGATCTATCCGAAAGGCAGTAGGCTTTGATCTCCCAATACGTATTGATGCTAATCAGGGGTGGTCCTATGACGGAGCCGTAGAGGCATTACGAGGATTAGAAGCTTTCAAAATACAGTTCTGTGAACAACCAATGCGCACTTATAATGACCATATGCTCACTGAGCTGCGTTCGGAAACGATCGTGCCGATTATGGCTGATGAATCGGTGTTCGATCACCATGACGCCGAGCGTCTTTGTCGAGCGGATGCTTGCGATTATATCAATATTAAGTTTTCAAAATCCAGTGGGATTCGCGAAGCTTTACATATCGCACATTTGGCTGGAGAATATAATGTACCCTGTATGGTTGGTGGTATGTTAGAATCCCGATTGGCTTTGGCTGCAAAAGTGCATTTTGCTTATGCCGCCCCTAATGTCAAATTTTTTGATTTAGATACGTGTATGGTAGGGCATCTGGAAGATCCGGTAGAAGGTGGGGTTCAGTACGAAGGATATCAGGTTTCGGTAGCCGATAATATTGGCATCGGAGCTGATATGAAAGAAGACTTTTTGAATAAATGTGAAAAATGGATGGTTTAGCGGAAACGAGAATTAAACCTATTCGCTTGCAAGTGGATTATTAAACAATTATATACATATGAATTCAATGCGTTGGGGTGTAGGTACCTCGGAAATCATTATTCTGTTGATATTAGTGGTTATCGTCGTGATTTTTTACATGGTGTTCTCCCGTTTGCTGAAGAGAAAGTGATTTAAAGATTTGTAAAAAAACTGGCTATGACTTGCTTTATCGTAGCTTGAAGGACTAAAATTGATTATATTCAGTACCTTTGTGGGACTTGTTAAAACAGAATAAAAGATGAGTATACAAAAAGGGCCTATTAGCCAATTTATTGAGCACAATTACCGTCATTTTAATGCAGCTGCTTTGGTGGATGCTGCTAAAGGTTATGAATCACACCTTGTAGAGGGCGGGAAGATGTTGATTTCCTTAGGTGGGGCGATGTCTACTGCTGAACTAGGTGTTTCACTTGCAGAAATGATCCGTCAAGATAAGGTACATTTTATCTCGTGTACAGGTGCAAACTTGGAAGAAGATGTGATGAACCTAGTGGCACATTCGCACTATAAGAGAATCCCGAATTGGCGAGATTTGACACCGGAGCAAGAACGTGAATTGTTGGACACACATTTTAACCGCGTAACGGATACCTGTATCCCTGAAGAAGAAGCTTTCCGTCGTCTTCAGAAGCATTTGGAGGATGTATGGCATGCTGCTGAAGCTAAAGGAGAACGTTATCTACCACATGAGTATTTATATCAAGTGGTAAATTCAGGTGTCTTGGAGCAATATTATGAGATAGATCCTAAGGATTCTTGGATTGTAGCTGCTGCTGAAAAGAATTTACCGATAGTATGTCCGGGATGGGAAGATTCAACGACGGGCAATATCTTTGCTTCCAATGTCATCAAAGGAAATTTAAAAGCGAGCACTGTTAAGTCTGGTATTGAGTATATGATTTACCTCACAGAATGGTATCGTGCTAATTCTGGTGGTAAGGGAGTCGGTTTTTTCCAAATCGCTGGTGGTATCTCCGGTGACTTTCCAATATGTGTAGTACCCATGATGTATCAAGATTTGGAGTGGACAGATGTGCCTTTCTGGTCTTATTTCTGTCAGATTTCAGATTCGACTACTTCCTATGGATCGTATTCTGGAGCTGTTCCAAATGAGAAAATTACGTGGGGTAAATTAGATATCGACACGCCTAAATATATGATTGAATCTGATGCGACGATTGTCGCCCCATTGATATTTGCTTATATTTTGGGTCAATAATAATCTATGATGAGATGCGTATTGCGTAGAGACTATCTTCAAGCAGTACGCATTTCGTAATACTTTAAGCAATTCTTATGTTGAAAACAGATAATCCAATAGCATTGCAAGCGTTAATGTCAGAAACTATGTTTTCGACAGGGTTTTCTGTAGATGAAATGTCTCTTAAGGAAGCACCATTATCTCCTGTACAACCCCATATTCCTGCTGTTCAGGAGTCTATTGTAGAGGAGTTTGTATATCAAGGTAGTAAGGAGAGAGGAATTGTCTTTATCCTTCGCTATCAAGAGTATCCTTATTTTTCACCGGGGGGAGAAGAAGCTTTTATAAAAACTATTGGCGCTCTTCAACTTTCTCCAAAAGATGTAGCGGTGGTCAACTTGGCTAATCCACATAATCCCAATGACTTCAAACGCATAATGCAATTTTTTACTCCCACCAAAATTATTCTTTTAGGAGTAGAGCCTGCGTCATTGGTCTTGCCTGCAATCGCGCATAATTCCTATATGAAAGGCCGCGTTGCAACTGTATTCAACACCTACAGTTTTGAGGAAATGTTTGTGGATTTGGAAAAGAAAAAGGCCTTCTGGACTGAATTTAGAACTTTTATAGGTAGTTAGCAAGAAGTCAGGTGAGGTCCTTACCATGTCTTCTAGTGAATATGGTAATGTGTCAGGGAAAAATCATCACAGTATCGCCAATAACCCTATAATAATATTAAAATATGTTAGAACTAGTTTTTGCGACTAACAATGCTCATAAGCTGGAAGAAGTCCAAGCTATAGTGGGAAGTCGCTTCGTACTTCAGAGTCTTGATGATATAGGATGTCATGATGACATCCCAGAGACGGGAGTCACATTTGAAGAAAATGCAAAACAAAAGACAGATTATCTGGTCAGTAAATATGGACTCTATTGTTTTGGAGATGACTCAGGTTTGGAAATAACCGCCCTAGATAATGAGCCGGGAGTCTACTCAGCACGTTATTCAGGATCTCGGGATATGGAAAGAAATATAGACCTAGTATTGGAGAAATTGGGCGATAATCCTAATCGAGCTGCTCGTTTTAGGACTGTGATATCACTTTTTTTGAACGAACAACAATTTTTCTTTGAAGGGTCCATAGATGGTCAAATCGTTGGTTCCCGGAAAGGGACAAAAGGTTTTGGCTATGATCCTATCTTTGTGCCGAATGGGTATGATAGGACGTTTGCAGAGATGGCTGCCGAAGAAAAGAACAGGATTAGTCATCGTGCGATAGCTGTAGGTAAACTTGCTGATTTTTTGAAATCTTACTAAGCACCCTAGCTGACTTGCCAATCCAGATTTATTTCAATGGATATACTTTTAAAATAACAGAAGCGGTCCCCATAAGGACCGCTTCTGTTATTTAGTTGTTTCTTTTATCTCAACTTCTTTAGATTCTTGCTCCGACTTTTCTACAATGGTCTCAGGTGGATCCTTTTTAGTGGGCTCCATCTTAGGCTTGTTTTCCATTTTAATATCAGAATTTTCTGTATCTGGTGGTAGAGACTTGTCTGATGCTTCATCTGTTGGGATAGCCGCCGGAGCAGTCGAGTCTTTTGGAAGCTCCCGTTTACGGTTGAGGAGATCTTCCTTGGATTTTGGTCTATCTTCTGGTCTCCAGATAAATCCAGGTAAGATTTCGTTCTCATTCGTAATCATACTGAGTGGATACACTTTTCCATCGACCTTACGAATCGAGACATAGTCTTTTATCTTTCGATTTTCCATGATGATTTTAATCCGACTGCTTCGGTCATGGAACATTTCGCTGATTATTTTTTTCTCTTCGTTAACGACAAAAATCATATTCTCGGCATTGCCATCTACAAATAAACGTTCCAAGCTGTTGCCCTTAAAAAATCCGGTAATTTTGCGTCCTTTAAGTTGATTAAATTTTATGGTGTCTAGGACAGCATTAACCATGAATGCATTATTAACCAATAACGTGTTGTCCAAGCGTTGATTTTTGATTTGGAGATAAAGCGTATCTGCAGAAATCTGTGAACCTTCGGCCCACATCATTGGACGTCCCATAAACCTGAACATAGAATCTGCCATGCCATAGTACAAAGAGTCTGCTACTGCCTGTACGTCAGATTTAAACATGCGAACGTTGTAATGGGCCTTAATAATCCGCGTCTTAGCCGTATCCAAGTAGGCGCTATCTTTAGGCGTTAGGAGCTTTATCGAATCTATGGCTTGCGCAGATTCCAGTGCTTTGTTAATGAGACTGTCACTCTCGTTGCCTTTTGGTAGAACCGTTTTTTGCCGCAATATGCTGTCAGCAGCCAACGTTTTACCAATCAATATTTTATTTGGATCGCCAGTTTCTTGTTTCGTGATTGGCGTTTTCTTGATCACGGCAATTTTTTCTTTAACCTTGTCCCGATCGACCTTTTTAAGCGTGGACTTTCCTTCTAAAATTGTCTTCGCGGAATCGGTTTGTACACTATCTACTAGAGAGTCTAGCTCGTTGTTAACGGTAAGGCTATCTGTAAAATTTTCTTCATCGCCGTAGTCCTCTTCCTTGACTTCCTCGATAAGTCCGCCATTTCGATCTAATTTGAAATCGAGTGCTTTATAGTCTTTTAGCAAAATCACTTTGGAAAATAATGTGTCAGCCGTCATATAGGCCGAATCAACTTGTGGTTCGGGAGGAGGGACATGTAATGAGTCCGTTTGGACGGAGTCCTTCGTAGAGATTACTTTGGCAGTGTCGGGGGGCGGAGTGACCGCAGGAGCTACATCTTTCTGTTTCTTGATTTTGCTTTTTTCCGTAATATCTGGTTTGGAGACAGGAGCCGTTTCCGCCGAGTCTTGCTGTGTTGAATCACTTTTGATGACCATGGTCACCAATGGTTTGTCCGTCATCGTGATGGATTCGTCAGCCTGTCTATAGAGTCCGTATCCGCCGTAGGCATAAAACTTATCGAGGGTGTCGATAAAGACAACGTTTCGATAGGCCTTACCCTCTCCTGTAGCTCGGTCGTAGTATAGGCTATCTCCTTTTAGGAATTTGGAGCCTTCGGTATAGAGATTGTTCTTTGAAAATTTCGCAATTCCTGTGGCAGTGCCGTAGTTTCCTTTTTCTGTATATAAATTCTCTCCCTTGTTTCCTTTAATATTTGTAGGGCCGAAGAAATAGGTCACTCGCTCTGCCGAATTGTACTTCATGGTGTCTGTATATATCTTGACATCAGGTGTTCGTACCACCACTTTATTGCGGAAGTAAGCATCTTGGGTAGTCTCGAAGTAGTAGGCATTTTTGGAGGTGATGGTATCTCCTTTACTGACAATACGACCTCCCGTCGTATAAGTTCCAACTTTACTTCTCATGTTGTACGTCAAGAAATTGGTCGTCAATACCGAGTTGTTGTCTACCATCTTTACATTGCGCGTAAGCGTGGCGAGTTGGATGGCTGCATCATAATGTAATTTGTCTGCATATATCACTGTACCATTCGGTTGTGTGATAACGACATTGGAAAATGCTTCAAAAAACTGCCTGCCAATGTCGTCTTTATAAAGATAGCCGCTATCGGCTGAGAGGGTACTACCTTTGTGCTCGAATACTGGTCTATAATAAACTGAACGGTCTGTCTTTGGTTCTATACGCATGCTCGATGACGATACCAATTTTAGCTCATCTCCGGTTGGTTGCTGGGCAAGCAATGGAGAAATGAACAACAGAGTCAGGATAAGTAGCAAATGATGTTTCACGAGAGCAAAAATATGCAAATAAAGTGCAAAATGATGTTAAAGGATAAATTTTCGTTGCAAAGTAGGCTTTGCCTGAATTATCCTTAACTTTGGTCGTATGGCTAGGCCATTGAGGTGGCAACTAAATCAGTGTAGAAGAGGGGATATCTAGTAGCTTAAGGTCCTGAAAGCCATTAAAACAAAGAGAATATGTTACATATGAATGTGCTGGAAAGATTTAAAGCATACGTCTATCACAACAATTTATTTCAAATCGATGATCGTGTATTGCTTGCGGTGAGCGGGGGCAAAGACTCTATGTTAATGGTTAAGCTTTTCATTGATGCTGGTATTGATATCATTATTGCACATTGCAATTTTTCACTTCGTGGAGAAGAGTCTGATAAAGACGAGACACTTGTGGCTACATTTGCTGAACAGTATGCTATTCCATTTTTTTCGAAACAGTTCGATACGATTGGTTATGCAGAGCTCCACAAGATATCGATTCAGATGGCAGCACGTGACATTCGTTATGATTGGTTCGAAAAGCTTCGAAGTGAACACGCTTGCCGATGTATCGCAATTGCACAGCATAAAAACGATCACATAGAGACTGTTCTATTGAATATAGTGAGAGGAACTGGACTCGCAGGACTTCAAGGTATTCAAGCAAAGCGGGGTGCAATCATTCGTCCGCTATTATTTTTGGATGCGAAAGAGATCACACGTTTTATTGTGGAGCTCGGTGTTCCATACAGAGACGACCAATCTAACTTCTCTACAAAATATGCGCGAAACAAGATTCGGTTGGACGTAGTGCCGCGCTTGGAAGAAATAAACCCCGAATTTGTCAAAGGTTTATGTCAGAGTGTCGTTCATTTCAGTGATGCATATACGCTGCTGAAGCAGTTTGTGGACCCTATTAGAGAGGCATTGTTTAAAAACAGGGATGTAAAGAATGAGATTGTAATCCGAAAGGAGGAATTACAACCTCATTTAAAAAATATCCCTTTACTGTATGCTCTTTTTGAACCGTATCATTTTCAAAAGAATGTATTAATGGATTTGGTGAATAGTTGGTCTAATGAAAATGGTCGCATCTTTGAGTCTACGACGCATCATATTTTAGTAGACCGAAGTGCTTTGATTTTACGTCCAATACAATCTATACAGGAAGAGCAAAATGATATTACATGGATTGCTGAAGGAGATACGGAGATTTGTTGGAATGACATGCGTTTTCAAGCTCTTTATTCTGAAATACCTACGATCTCCTTTAATCGAAATGTGGCTTGCATAGATAGGGAGAAGATAATATTTCCACTGCAGATTAGGTCATGGCAGGAGGGAGATGTCTTTTATCCGATAGGAATGCGTGGGAAGAAAAAAATTAGCGATTATTTTATCCAGCAGAAAATTAATTTGTTTGATAAGGCGCGAGTACCCATTTTGATCGATGGTAGTGGTGAGGTCATCTGGATTGCGAACTATAGATTGGACAATCGTTTTAAGATTACTGACAATACAAAAAAAGTGCTTACTTTAGTCTGTGAATAATAATTATGGGAGAAAATAATTTATTTGTCGAAAATCAATATTTGGGCCGGGATAAAACTTGGATTAGCGTACGTTTGATTCTAGCGTTGTTCTGTTTTGTTGCCTATTACCTTAACTTGGATCATTTGGCCTCTCGCCAATTGTTTTTTATAGTAGGGGCAGCTGTTATATTGATTTCTATATTGATGATGTACATGCTGCACTATCGGACTACTGTGACAGATAACTATATCAGTATAAGTGGGCTATGGACCACCCGTCTCGTTAAAATCGATTTGAATAGCATTGCTCAAGTAGAGAAGAAGAAGTATAGTACCTTTATTTTCAATAATCCGGTTTACAACCTTCATAAAAATGGCAAAATAAGATTCTATTCAGGAGGCAACGATGCTGTTTGGGTGACAGATAAAGAAGGGCTGATTTATGTAATAGGCACCCATAAACAAGAAGAGTTGTTCAAGGCGATAGAAAAAGCACGACGTAATAACAAAGCTTAAAATTTTGTTAATTGATTTTTATCTGACAAAATCATTCCCTTTGACACTCCATTATTTATTAAATTTGGAAACGTACATGGCCATTCGACAACTTTTTATTTAACGAGTGCATTGTTAAGAAGGCCGTTTTTGATTATAAAAAATATTTAGAATAATTATGGGTCCATTATTGAAATTCTTATTAATAGCTTTTGCTGTTTACTTCATAGTTAGATTTCTTTTTAGGCTTATTTTACCATTCGCCATGCGTAAGACGGCGGAGCGTATTATGAAAAAAGCTCAACAATCTCAATATACCACTGGCGGAAACCCTTTTGAATATCGTGAATATCAACAAAATCCCCAAGAGGAGGGTAAAGTGCGTATAGAGGTCAATCCAACGAAAGAGACCAAATCCAAATCCGGTACGTCCACTGCTGGTGAGTTCGTGGATTTTGAAGAGATTAAATAGGCGACTCTCCTAGCAGAAAAGCTTATCTTTGTGCTGTATGTGGCTTAAACAATTATCTGTTTTAAATTTCAAGAATTATACCGAGTCTGCGCTGGAATTTCTGCCAGAAGTCAATGCCTTTGCGGGTGACAATGGAGCTGGGAAGACTAACTTGTTGGATGCCATACATTACCTGTCATTATGTAAGAGCTATTTTAACCCTGTAGATTCCCAGCATATTAAACAAGGCTTCGATTGGTTTATGGTACAGGGTTCATTTGAGATGGACGAGCGTACTGATTTGATATCATGTAGTCTAAAGAAAAATCAGAAAAAGCAATTTAAGCGAAATAAAAAAGATTATCCCAGGCTTGCGGACCATATAGGTCAGTTTCCGTTAGTTATGATCTCTCCTAATGACAGTGTAATCGTCACCGATGGAAGTGAAGAGCGACGGAAGTTTATGGATAATGTCATATCCCAGACAGATAGTCACTATCTGGATAAACTTATCACCTACAATAAAATACTACTTCAACGAAATTCGTTATTGAAACAGGCCCGAGAAAGGGGCCAATTGGATCTCGGGTTAATAGATGTACTCAATCTACAATTAGTAGAGGTCGGTGAGCTTGTATTTCATAAACGAAGACAATTCATGGAGGCTTTTTTGCCTGAATTTGAAAAGCACTATCATTTTCTGACAGACAGCGCTGAACAAGTGTCTTTAGCGTATGATTCGCCATTGTTGAGCCATAGCTTTCTTGATTTATTGGACAAGAATCTCGATCGTGATCGTGCATTAGAACGGACATCTCAAGGTATCCACAAAGATGACCTTCACTTTACGATACACCAAAGCATGTCCTTGAAGAAGTTTGGGTCACAAGGACAGCAAAAGTCTTTTTTGATTGCCTTGAAATTAGCGCAGTACAGTTTTCTTCAAGCTAGAAAGGGCTTCAAACCGCTGTTGCTGCTAGACGATATATTTGATAAGCTTGATGAGAGGAGAACACACAAATTAATGCAAATGGTCTCGCAAGATGATTTTGGTCAGATTTTTCTGACAGATACGGACTCGGATCGTTTGCAAAGAATTTTTGAGGAAATCGAACAACCAATCCGTATCTTTGATATCAAAGAAGGAGCTATTCATGTATAAGAAAAAGGCGGACGAATATCATACTAAGGACGACGTAAGTATTAAATTGGCAATCGAAAAGTGGGTTGATACGTATCGTTTACGTCGAAAATTTGATGAATCCTCTATTGTGAATGCTTGGCCTGAAATTATTGGTAAAGCAATCGCCAATCGTACCCAAAAGATATACATCAAAGATAAAAAGATGTATGTCAAAGTCGAATCTGCTGTAATCAAAAATGAGTTGGCGCTTATGCGTCGCCAGATTATTGGTCGGATCAATGAATTTGTGGGGCAGGTTGTTGTTGAGGAGTTGGTTATCCTCTAATTATAAGAACTGTTCCAAATCACCTTTTCCCTCTCTTAGGACTTCAAATCCACCATCCGTAAGGTCGACTACTGTAGAGGCTATATTATCACCATACCCTCCGTCAATGACAATGTCAACTAGATTCTCATATTTCTCATGAATCAATTCGGGATCCGTTGAGTATTCCAAAATGTCGTCTTCATCACGGATGGATGCCGTCACAATTGGGTTGCCAAGTTGCTTGACAATCTCTCTGACAATATTGTTGGCCGGGACCCGTATCCCGACAGTCTTTTTCTTTGAGCTGAGCAGTTTGGGGACTTGACCACTCGCATTAAAGATAAATGTGAAGGGGCCTGGGAGTGCTTTCTTTAATACTCGGAATACGCTGGTGTCAAACGGTTTGGTGTATTGCGATATATCTGTTAGGTCATAGCAGATGAAGGATAAATTAGCTTTATCTACTTTAAGCCCACGAATCTCACAGACGCGTTCGATGGCCTTGTGATGTGTAATATCACAGCCAATTCCATATACCGTGTCAGTAGGGTATATAATTACCCCTCCTTGTTTCAGTACATCAACGACCTGTTGGATGGCCTTCTCGTTTGGATTATTTTCGTATATTTTTAATAACATTATGTTAGGTTTTAGATCTAAATAAGTTAGACGGTAGTCTACGCATTCCAATCTATGTTTTGTCCATCTACTTAAAATAACAACAGCCAAAATGATTTGTTTTGGCTGTTGTTATTTATTAAAATTCGGCGTTTTTCGGTGTTCTCGGGAAAGGAATGACGTCGCGAATATTGGTCATCCCAGTGGTGAATAACACCAGTCGTTCAAATCCTACACCAAATCCGGAGTGCGTCACTGACCCGTAACGACGTGTATCTAGAAACCAATCCATCTCCTCTGCAGGAATCCCTACTTCTTCCATTCTTACCAGTAGCTTTTCTAGATTTTCCTCTCGTTGTGATCCTCCAACCATCTCGCCAATGCCAGGGAATAAAATGTCCATTGCACGGACAGTATTACGGCCTTGCGCGTCAGGTTCATTTTGCTTCATATAGAAAGATTTAATCTCTCTAGGGTAATCGGTTAATATGACGGGTTTCTTAAAGTGCTTCTCGACCAAGTAGCGTTCGTGCTCTGACTGCAAGTCAGCTCCCCATTCATCGATCAAATATTTGAATTGTTTCTTTTGATTGGGTTTGCTTCTTTTTAAGATTTCAATGGCGTCTGTATATTTGACTCTTTCGAAGTCATTATCCAGACAGAATCTTAGTTTTTCAACCAAATCCATCTCCGAGCGCTCCGTAACTGGTTTGCCTTTTTCTTCTTCAAGAAGACGATTTTTAAGAAATTCGATTTCTTCAGGGCAGGTATCTAAGGCATACTTGATGACATATTTCAACAAAGACTCGGCGAGGTCCATATTATCTTCCAATTCATAAAAAGCCATCTCCGGCTCTATCATCCAAAATTCCGCTAGATGACGTGTCGTGTTGGAGTTCTCTGCTCGAAAAGTAGGACCGAACGTATAGATGTTGCCAAATGCCATTGCTGCCAATTCACCTTCTAGCTGTCCAGATACCGTTAAGTTTGTAGATTTACCAAAGAAATCTTCTCTGAAATCGATTTCACCACTTTCGGTGCGTGGCAGGTTGTTGAGGTCAAGAGTGGTCACTCTAAACATTTCACCTGCACCCTCGGCATCGGATCCCGTAATAATAGGCGTGTGCATATAGACAAAATCCCTTTCATTAAAAAATTGATGCACAGCAAAAGAAAGGGCATTACGAACTTTAAAGATAGCGTTAAATGTACCCGTGCGGAAGCGGAGGTGCGCAATTTCTCTTAAAAACTCTAAACTATGTTTCTTGGGTTGTAGTGGGAATTTTTCAGGGTCTGAATCACCGATGATGCTCAGCTCATTGACTTTTATTTCTACTTTTTGACCTTTACCTTGCGACTCAATAAGATTTCCCTTCACGCGTACCGCAGCACCAGTGGTGACCCTCTTTAATAGAGATTCATCCGTATTGGCAAAATCAACAACTGCCTGAATATTATTGATTGTCGACCCGTCATTGATAGCTATAAACTGATTGTTTCGGAAGGTCCTTACCCATCCTTTGACAACAACCTCTTGCCCAAATTCAGTGGCATTCAATAATTCTTTAATACGTGTGTGTTCCATTTTATTGTTAATATTAATATAGGTTCTCTTTTGAACCTAATCACTTATTTTGATAATCTGTATAGGTCACAAAAATAGTTTATAATTTGTGAAAAACCTCGTTTTATTTCCGCTATAAAATAAATTGTAAAAGGTAGAAACCAGTAGTTTCGGAGCTGTTTGTCACTTTTAGAACAGTATCAAGTTATGCGCGTTATGCGTTGAGACTGAGTACTACCTTCATCAATATAGAATGAAATGGTTCGATGGTCAGGATGGATGTTATCTATATGGATCATCTACAGCTTTGTCCACCAATAATATCACTACATTTCAGAAAAAAGCCTCTGATTTTCGTCAGAGGCTTTCGTATTACTATTAAAAGAATTAACCTTTCAAAACTTTAGTTACTAAGTCTGCTGCTTCTTTCAGTAGGATTGCAGAGTATACTTTCAATCCTGACTCATCGATTAATTTTTTAGCTTCTTCTGCATTAGTTCCTTGAAGACGAACGATGATCGGAACAGGGATATTACCAATTTCATGATAAGCGTCGATTACACCCTGTGCCACACGATCACAGCGTACGATACCGCCGAAGATATTAATTAAAATTGCTTTGACGTTAGGGTCTTTTAGGATAATGTTGAATCCAGCTTTCACCGTTTCAGCATTGGCAGTACCGCCTACATCTAAGAAATTGGCAGGCTCACCACCTGCGATCTTGATGATATCCATTGTTGCCATGGCTAGACCAGCTCCATTGACCATACAGCCTACGTTACCGTCTAGTTTTACATAGTTCAAGTTGGATTCTCCAGCTTCAACTTCAGTAGGATCTTCTTCCGTAACATCACGCATTGCAGCATAGTCAGCATGACGGTAAAGAGCATTTTCATCGATGTCAACTTTCGCATCTACAGCTAGGATTTTGTCATCAGATGTTTTTAATACAGGATTGATTTCAAACATAGAAGAGTCTGTAGAATCATATGCTTTATAAAGCGCAGCGATGAATTTAACCATCTCTTTATGAGCACCACCAGTTAGGCCTAGGTTAAAAGCGATCTTACGAGCTTGGAAACCTTGGAGCCCCACCTTAGGGTCGATTTCTTCTTTGAAAATCAAGTGAGGGGTTTTCTCTGCAACTTCTTCAATATCCATCCCTCCTTCTGTCGAGTACATGATGATATTGCGTCCCTTAGCACGGTCAAGTAGTACAGATACGTAAAATTCTTTTGTCTCGCTAGCTCCTGGATAATAGACGTCTTGTGCTACCAATACTTTGTTTACTTTTTTACCCTCAGGTCCCGTCTGAGGAGTCACTAATTGCATACCGATAATATCGGTTGCTCTTTGTTTGACCTCATCAAGGTTTTTAGCCAATTTAACACCGCCACCTTTACCGCGACCACCTGCATGAATCTGAGCCTTAATGACAACCCAGTCTGAGTTGTAATCTACTTTCAACTTTTTAGCAGCTTCTACAGCTTGTTCAGGAGTGTCGGCTACAATTCCTTCTTGTACAGTAACACCAAAACTTTTTAGTATTTGTTTTCCTTGATATTCGTGAATGTTCATTTCGACAATTTTAAGTTGTAAAAATATGGTTTTTAACTCTAAAGGTCAAGTGCCATAGCGGTTTTTAATATTAATTTGATAAAACTTGGTTTTGAAGCTGTAATTTAATCATATGTTCGGTGGCAAAAATTAGTAACTTCGCTGTATGATGTTACAAGCAAAGGGTATTCACAAGTCCTACGGCGACCTCACAATCTTGAAGGGGGTTGACCTGGAAGTCGATAAGGGAGAGATTGTCACCATTGTAGGAGCGTCGGGTGCAGGTAAAAGCACGTTGTTACACATCATTGGTACACTGGACAAATCTGATTCTGGCGAAGTGTGGATTGATGGTGTAAAGGTTAGTGAACTCAATGAAAAGAAGCTAAGTGCTTTTCGCAATCAGCATATTGGTTTTGTATTTCAATTCCATCACTTATTACCTGAATTTACAGCTTTAGAGAATATTTGTATACCAGCATTTATAAATGGTGTATCCAAAAAGGAAGCCGAATCCAAGGCTTTGGAACTAATGGAACTTCTTGGAGTTGCTCATCGTGCTGGACACAAGCCATCCGCAATGTCTGGAGGAGAACAACAACGGGTGTCTGTAGCAAGGGCACTCATCAACAATCCATCTATTGTTTTGGCAGATGAACCTTCGGGGAATCTGGATTCCGAAAATGCGACAGCTCTTCACCAATTGTTTTTTGATTTGCGAGACCAAATGAATCAGACTTTCGTTATCGTCACTCATAACGATGAATTGGCAAATATCTCCGATCGTATCGTGCATATGAGAGACGGAAACATAGTATTAAGTTAAATGACTAAAAAGATATTAATCACATACGGGACTAGGCCATTTGGCCAACGTATTGCACAACTGCTGTCCGAAAAATTGACTGTCCAACTCGTCTCTTGCGAAGCTGTTCCAGATTTGTTTGTGAAGTCCGGACGCGTAAAAGTGATTCCGCATGGTGTAAACCCCACTTATGCTCACGAATTGTTAAAAGTATGCTTGGATTTAGAGATAGACTATGTATTGCCTTTGGGGAGATCCGAAATAGAAACTTTGACAGGTAACGCAATCTTGTTTGAAGAATACGGAATCCAGGTATTGCTACCCTCCAAAGAGCTGCTTAATGAAATATTTCTAATTGAGAATCCAGAACGAGGGTTGGAAATCAATATTCTCAAAGAAGGAATGGATTTCTTGTCAGACCAACGGCTGTTAGACAATCAGTATTCGGGAGTGCTTGCTTTGTCCGATTCGGGAGAACACGCCTCGCTTTGTATAGTTTCAGATAAATAGTATGATAGCTTACAAGGAATTTCCACACAACGCTAAAATGTTCCTTTTTGAATTGGATGACGTGTTGTTTCCAAAAAAAGATTATTTACTGCAAGTTTACTACTTATTCGCAAACTATGTCGAGTTCAATGAATCTAGACCCCTTGCAGGGGCGATGACTACTTTTATGCGTGATAATTATCTCTCGGAGGGTGATACAGATTTGTTTGATAAAATAAAGTCTAAATTTGACTTAGATGAGCAGTACCGTCATCAATTTGGTCGTATTCAAGTGCATGCGCAGCTTCCTTTAAAGCTTCTACTTGCTCCAGACGGGGTCAGACTAATTCGTGATTTAAAGAGTAATGACAAGCAGATGGCTATACTGACTAAAGGTAATCCATTGGAACAACTCAATAAAATGAAGCATATGGATTGGCAAGGATTAGATAAAGGGTTGAAAGTCTACTTTTTAGATGAGTTGAACTTCAGAAATATAGAGCCAATTGGTTATATTGCAGATGAATTTGGTATCAAACCTGAGGAAATTGTATGCGTTCGTAATGAATAGTCGTATTCACCTCTGTGTAGAATCTAATATATGATAAATAAAATCTGCGTTATCTTGATAGTGGTGCTGGCGACTTCTTGTATGACAGCGTGTACCAAAACGACAAATGTTAAGCCTGATGAAGGGGCCAAGTCGTCATCGTCTCGATCCTCCGATCGTGTATCTAATGGAGATTATTATACTGAGGAGGACCTCATCAAACAGGATGTCCTTTATTACACAAAGCTATTTTCTCTTTGGACTGACAATATACCTCCACAGAATGTTGTAGAGGACAGAGAGATTTTACATTCCTATACGAAAGATTTCAGGGACGGTGAAGAGGTATTGAGTCATTTGATGAGTTTTACGCCCCCATTCATGGGCAAGCCTATCGATCGTTATAGTTTCTTGGATAGAGAAGGCGAGGTGAGCAATGAGATTCAAGACGGCGTCAGTTCCAGCTACGGGTTATATGTGTTTTATCTACGAACGAGTACTTCTGGAAATAATTCGGATTTGTACATTCGAATGGTAGATAAAAATTCTCCAGCTTACGCTGCTGGTTTGCGCCGAGGAGATCGGATTTTGAGTATCAATGGCAATACCAATATTGATTACAATACACAAAAAGCCCAAGATTTTAGAATGGTGGATGATGCCATTTACTACTCAAAGAGCTTATCTTTAAAAATTGTCAATCCTGCGGG
The DNA here is from genome assembly GCA_000783305.1 of Sphingobacteriaceae bacterium DW12. Lineage (GTDB taxonomy): Bacteria > Bacteroidota > Bacteroidia > Sphingobacteriales > Sphingobacteriaceae > Sphingobacterium. The sequence continues at coordinate 110,574 of JROE01000007.1, forward strand.
TGCTACTAAGGATATCCAATTGACGAGCACGTTGTATGATATGGATCCAATCTTGAGTTCGAAGGTGTTTGAGCAGAACGGTAAGAAAATCGGATATTTGGCATTCAATTCATTTGTAAGTGTAAATGTCAATGGCGTTAATTCGGCTATGTATACAGCATTTGAACAAGTATTTCGGACCTTCGAACGGGATAATATCTCAGAGCTGATTGTCGATATCCGTTATAATGGGGGAGGAGCTGTAAATACTGCGGAGTACTTGGCCAATTATCTTGCACCAGCTTCTGCCAATGGTCAACGTATGTTGAGCTACAAGGTGAACAGGACGATGGTGGAGTGGGGAGATACTAAAGAGGGAGCTGAGTTTGGACCTGTTAATTTTTTAAGAAAAGGAAAGTTGAATTTAGGAAAGGTTTATTTTTTAGTTACGAATTCTACAGCCTCGGCTAGCGAACTTTTAATTAACGTATTGAAGCCTTATTTTGGAAGCAATTTGTTGATAATTGGAACATATGGTTTGGATAGCGAGGGAGCTCGTATTCCCGAAAACACCTACGGGAAGCCTGTTGGTTTTTTTGGATATCGAATTGTTAATGATAAAACAGATCTCTTCGTAACCTCCTTTCAGATGTTTAATCGAGACAATTATGGCGACTATTTTAATGGTTTAGTACCCGATCGTCACACGTCCGAAGATTACTTCAAGGATTTTGGCGATCCTCAGGAGGGCATGATTGCCGAGGCATTGACTTACAGTGCTACAGGAAATTGGGTTTTAGCCAATGCTAGGGTTGCAATAGCATCTGCCAATAAGGTGAAGAACGAGCGGAATCAACGAGTCCGATTTTTAGAGAAAAATCGGCATATGAAGGGGATGTATAAGTTTAAAGAAGCTCCTATGAAATAGTGGCAAATGTTGCCAAGATTTGTTATTTTGCGAAAGAGGATAGATTTATGAACGATATGAAGAAAGAAAAACCGACCACAATAAAAGAGATTGCTCGAAAATTGAAGATATCGCCTTCTACCGTTTCTCGCGCGTTGAATGATCATCCAAGTATTGGGTTGGTAACCACGATGCGTGTCAAGAAAATGGCCGAAGAGATGAATTACGAGCCTAATCAAACAGCCATATTTTTTAAGCAGAGAAAAACATTTACGATAGGAGTTGTCGTGCCAAGTCTTTCCGAACCATTCTTTTCTGCGGCAATCAGCGAAATTGAAAATTTTGCGAACGAACATAAATATACGGTCATCATGGGGCAGTCCTTGGATGATGCTCAACGCGAGCTTCGTATCCTGCAGACACTTAAAAAACATCGCGTAGATGGTGTCTTGATGTCTATGGGGAAGAATACGAATAATATGGATTTTATCAAAAATTTGGAGGAATCCGAAATACCAATTGTATTCTTTGACTGCGTTCCAGATTTGAATGATATAGATCGTGTAGAATGTGATTTGGCTACAGGAATCTATGAAGCTATTGACGCATTTGTGTCGAGAGGACATCAAAAAATTGCGTTGATCAATGGTCCTGATACACTTTTAGCAGCTGAAGAGCGAAAACTGGCTTATATAAAAGGATTAAGGAAAAATGATATTGCCTTCGACGAACGCTATTTGGTGAATACAGACTTGACTGAAGAGGGGAATGAAGAGGCTATGAATCGGCTATTGAGTCTTTCGGACCGCCCTTCTGCCATACTCTCATTTAGTGATTTTGTCACCTTAGATGTAATGAAATTTGCTCGTCAAAAGGGAATTTCTATAAATCAGGATATACATTTCATTAGCTTTGCCAATTATCCACTATGGAAGTATATGGAAAATCCTCCAATGGGAAGTATCGAACAGTTTCCTGGGCAACAGGCTAAAAAGGCCGCCGAAATATTGTTTGAAAGATTGGAGAATAAGGAAGGTTTGGCTCCTCAACAATATATATTCAAATCACGTTTGATTTTACAATAACAAGAAAAGCCTTCCATTTTGGAAGGCTTTTCTTGTTTCTATTTTTCCCATGACTACAGATGGATGACTTCATCATAAGCATCTGCACATGCTTCCATAATCGCCTCACTCATTGTTGGGTGAGGGTGAATGGATTTAATCATTTCGTGACCTGTTGTCTCTAATTTACGTGCTACAACGATTTCGGCAATCATTTCTGTGACATTGGCACCAATCATATGTGCGCCTAGTAATTCACCATATTTAGCATCGAATATAACTTTCACAAATCCGTCTTTTACGCCAGCAGCGGATGCTTTTCCTGATGCTGAGAATGGGAATTTACCGATTTTAAGTTCATATCCAGCCTCTTTAGCTGCTTTTTCAGTATACCCTACCGAAGCGATTTCTGGCGAACAGTAGGTACATCCTGGGATATTGTTGTAATCGATAGCTTCCACGTGTAGACCTTTAATTTTCTCTACACATGTAATCGCTTCGGCTGATGCTACGTGAGCAAGAGCCTGTCCTTTTACAATATCTCCGATAGCATATACCCCATCGATGTTTGTTTTGTAAAAATCGTCAACCAATACTCGACCTTTATCTGTTTTTACACCGACTTCCTCAAGACCGATATTTTCAATATTAGGTGTAATACCCACTGCTGAAAGCACGATTTCTGCCTCAAGGATTTCGACCCCTTTGGCGGTTTTGATACTCACTTTGCTCAGGTCACCTTTTGTATCTACGGATTGTACTTCTGATTTTGTCAGAATGTTAATTCCAGCTTTCTTCAGACTTTTTTCTAATTGTTTGGAAACTTCTTCGTCTTCAACAGGGACAACTCTATCCATGAACTCAACGATGGTCACCTGTGTACCCATTGCGTTGTAGAAATAAGCAAACTCTACTCCAATAGCACCTGAACCCACGACTATCATCGACTTAGGCTTTTGTGGAAGTGTCAAAGCTTGTCTATATCCGATGATTTTTTTGCCGTCTTGCGGTAAGTTTGGAAGTTCGCGAGAGCGGGCACCAGTTGCCAGTATCGTGTGCTTAGCGCTATATTCTTTCGTAGTTCCATCGGCAGCTTTGACCTCAATTTTGCCGCCCTTTTTAATCTTACCTACTCCGTTGATGACGTCGATTTTATTCTTCTTCATCAAGAACTGTATACCTTTGCTCATCCCATCAGCAACACCACGACTCCTTTTTACGATAGCATCAAAGTCAGCCTCACCGCCTTGGACTTTAATCCCATATTCCTCAGCATGGTTGAGATATTCGAATACCTGAGCACTCTTGATTAACGCTTTTGTTGGGATACAACCCCAGTTAAGACAAATTCCTCCTAAGGATTCGCGTTCTACGATAGCCGTTTTGAAACCTAGTTGCGCAGCTCTGATGGCAGCAACATAACCTCCGGGTCCACTACCAATTACAATGATGTCGTAATTCATATGTATACTATTTGTTTTTGTAAAGGCTATATGGAATATCCCAATCACACTTTTTAGCGTTGGAGTCGTTTAGCACTCCATGGATATTTCATAAGATAATTCCTTCAGTTGATTTTATTTTGTTAACAAACCCGCTTCCCTTACTAGACTGGGAGCATAATTACCTCCAAATGTACGTATAATTTTTTAATCCTTCATCGGCTTTAAACTCAATAATTCGGCCGAAATCGATAAGGTAGGTCTTCCTCTTTTTTTTGTCACCCCTTGGTCAAAGAGATATTTAGAGCAATCTACATGTGACAATAAATCTTATTTTTGAAGTTTGATACTATAGATATGCTTAGACTCTTTCAACAAATCGCCCTTTGGGAAGCTATTTCCACTGTTCTTTTATTTTTTTTGGCGATGCCGCTCAAATATTTCGGAGATATTCCTGAAGCTGTCCGTATTGCGGGCTCCATTCACGGTTTTTTAGTTGTGATATTTGTCGTGATGTTGATTGTATGCACCATAGAGTATAAATGGTCCATTATGAAGGCCGTCAAATATTTTGTCATCTCATTAATTCCAATTGTTTCGTTTTGGGTAGAGATTGATCTTAAAAAGGAAATAGCCAAAAATAGAAAAGGAGTTGCTTAGTAAGCGACCCCTTTTCTATAGATTAATACCATCTTAGGATACGGAAACTACTACCTTAAAGTCTAAGGGAACAGTTACTCTGATTTTTTGATGCTTTCGATCCCCATATAAGCATAGGTGATTTCTTTTTTGCCATGTGGCGTAGGTATCCCTTCTTCATTTAGATTCACGAACACTAATTTTTCTATCGATAGGATTGTTTTTCTCGTTATTTTGTTGCGCACTTCGCATTTCATAGTCAAAGAAGTTTGTCCAAAAGCGGTCGCTTCAATTCCTAGTTCTATTATATCCCCTTGTTTGGCAGAACTTACAAAATTGATTTCAGAGATATACTTGGTTACAACAAATGGGTTGCCCAATTGTACAATGGCATAGATAACCGCTTCTTCATCAATCCATCGCAAGAGCGTCCCCCCGAATAGCGTACCATTGGGATTGAGATCTTCAGGTTTAATCCACTTTCTAGTGTAAAAATTCATGGTAATTCAGTGTTTAAGATAAGCGTGCTGGTATAGTAATTAATGCACATTTTGGGTCAGATAATCTTAGCATTAAGACGCTTAAAAAAGAAGGGCAAAAATTGTTTTGCCCTTCTATGTGTTTCTATGCGTGGATAGCTCGATTAGCTGTGGCAGCTAAGGCAGCTTCTTTCAATGCTTCTGTAAAAGTTGGGTGAGCATGGCAGATACGACCGATATCCTCAGCGGAAGCTCTATACTCCATTGCAACCACGGCTTCAGCAATCATGTCTGCAGCCCGTGGTCCAATCATATGTATGCCCAATACTTCATCTGTTTCGACATCTGCCAATACTTTGACAAATCCGTCTGTATCCCCTGAAGCTTTGGCACGACCAGAAGCCTTGAAAGAAAATGATCCAGCTTTGTATTTCTTTCCAGCTTCTTTCAACTGTTCTTCTGTTTGACCTACCGAAGCAACCTCTGGCCATGTATACACGACACCCGGAATCAAGTTGTAGTCAATATGTGGTTTTTGGCCTGCTATGAATTCGGCTACAACGACACCCTCATCTTCTGCTTTATGTGCCAGCATCGCACCAGTGATCACGTCACCAATTGCATAGACGCCAGAAACAGCAGTTTCTAAGTGCTCGTTTACCGGAATCTTGTTGCCTCTTTCTTCTGTCTTGATTCCTATTTTATCTAAGCCTAACCCCTCGGTATAAGCTACACGTCCGACTGCCACTATACAATAATCGCCTTCTAGAGCTATGTTTTGGCCTTTAGTGTCTTCTGCAGTAACGGTTACTTTCTTTCCTTTAACAGAGGCTCCAGTTACTTTATGTCCCAACAGGAACTCCATGCCAAGAGATTTTTTTAAGACACGTTGCAACTCTTTACCTAAGCCACCATCCATTGTGCTGATGATAGATTTCGCATATTCTACAACGGTTACTTTGGCGCCCAAACGAGCATATACTGAGCCTAACTCCAATCCGATGACGCCTCCGCCAATGACAATGAGATTTTTAGGGATTTCAGTTAATGAAAGCGCTTCCGTTGAAGTAATGATACGTTTTTTGTCAACAGGTAGAAAAGGAAGTGCTGTAGGTTTAGAACCCGTTGCAATAATGACATTCTTTGTTGTCAATTGCTCTGTTGTTCCATCCTCTTTTGTAATCAATAGGGTATTCTTGTCTACAAAGGAGCCAATTCCTTGGAAGCTGTCGATTTTATTCTTTTTGAACAAGTAAGTGATACCTGCAGTATTTTGAGCAATGACATCATTTTTGCGAGCCATCATTTTGTTGATATCAACTTTTAGATTGCTTAAGCTTATCCCATGGTTTTCGAAGCTATGGGCAGCATTGTGATAGTGCTCTGACGAATCGAGCAATGCTTTGGAAGGGATACAGCCCACATTTAGGCAAGTTCCTCCAAATGTACTATACTTTTCGATTACGGCTGTTTTTAAACCCAATTGCGCACAACGGATTGCAGCCACATATCCGCCTGGGCCACTACCGATTACTATGACGTCGTATTGCATAAAGTTTGATTTTTATTTTGTTGTCAAAGTTAGTGATTATTAAGACTAATAAGGTAGTAACTGCTGAAAAATATAGCCGTTTTGACATAAAAAAGACGCCCCATAGGGCGTCTTTTAAACGTTATAGCAAACTTTGATTATTCTGCAACAATCTTACCTTGCATAATGCCAAAGTGACCTGGGAAACTACAGATAAAAGAGTATACACCTTTTTCAAGGGTGAATGAAATTTTATCAGTTTCTCCTGGACCTAATAATTTGGTGTGTGCAATAATAGATGAAGCAGAAGATTTAGGAATGTACTCGTCTGCAGCTGCACCTGCAGCTTCTCCACCAAAAGTAGCAAGGTCTGTACCTGGAGTTAGGATGACAACATTATGCCCCATCGCCTCTTTTGGCATTTCTCCTGCATTCTTAAAATTCAATTCAACAGGTTCGCCAGCTTTTACACGGAACAAATCTTTGCTGAATTTCATCTGATCATTTCCCTCTAGGGAAATAGTATTTGAAATAGCTTCGTTTTCGATGCCTGGAACTGTTTCTACTGGTGCTGTCTCCTCTGTTGGTGCTGTGTTTTCAGAAGTAGTCGCTTTTTTGCTTTCTCCTCCACAAGAAGCAAAGGCAACAGCCAAAGCCAAGGCAGGAATAATAAATAATTTTTTCATTGTGAACTGTAAATTTAATCTTTGACCAAAATACACAATATTTATCTCATCTCTAAATCAGTTCCTTTTGAAGGTCACTTTTATTCCCTTTTTTTTCTCGATTACCTCAATCGCCTTATGATATAGGTCAATCGCATCGAAAGGTTTTCCGATTACGCCATCGGCGCCCACATCATAGGCTTCAGCTTGTTCCGATTCCAAAACAGAAGCAGATATAGTAATAATGGGGGTATTGGCCTTCTCGTAATCCGTATGATTCTTGATTTCTTTGATTGCTTCAAATCCGCTCATGATAGGCATATGTGTATCCATCATGATTAAGTCATAATTTCGATGCTCAATATTTTCGAGCACTGCTTTTCCGTTTTTGACGATGTCTACATCGCAATCCCAAGCTTTTAAGATATGTGACAACATAAAACTGTTGAGATCATTGTCCTCCGCGATGAGGACATGCAATTTTTCAAACTTCGGGAGTTGTGTATAGAGTTGTTCCATTTTGGGGTCTGCAATTGCAAAGTCATTTGTCTCTTCAAACCAAGATTGAAAAGAAAATTCACTTCCATTTCCATATTCACTACTAGCGTCCACCTCTCCTTCGAATAGATCAGCCAATCGCTTTACGATGGCAAGTCCCAAACCGGTTCCGCCAAATTTTTTGGTAATGCCATCATCCGCTTGTTCAAATGCCATAAAGATTTTGTTGAGTGATGCAGTGCGAATTCCGATGCCCGTATCCCTTACACTAAATCGAATCAAATGCTTATTGTCAATGGTTTCGAGGACTTTGATTCGCAGCGTGACTTTACCTTTCTCTGTGAATTTCAGACCATTGGAAATAAAATTGCTGAGAATCTGCTGGAGTCTCAAAGAGTCGGTCTTGACACATACTGGGAGCGCAGGATCGGTCTGCATTTCGAATTGTAATTGCTTATTGGCAGCTTTAATCTTAAAAATTTTGTTCAAGTCATCGAACAAATCTTGCATAACCAAATTTTCGAACTCTAGTTTCATCATTCCAGAGTCTATTTTCGAGATGTCTAAGATGTCATTGATGATGAGTAAGAGCGAGTGAGATGCATTATCCAACCGGCCTACCCAATCTTTCTGTTCAGGAGACAAGCTTGAACTGCGGAGCATCTGTGTGATTCCCATAATACCATTTATCGGTGTACGAATCTCATGACTCATATTGGCCAAAAATATCTCTTTTGATTTGCGAGCTTGCTCCGCCTCTTCTTTCGAACGAATCAAGGCTTGTTTTGAAAATTCCAGTTCTGCATTTTTTTCCTTTATTTGCTGCTGTGTAAAGACTTGCTGCATAAAGGACCTTACTTTTGCAATAGTAATCTCGGGGCTAAGCGGTTTGTACAAATAATCCACTGCACCGCTATTTAACCCTTGAATCAAGTACTTGTCTTCCTTGGATATGGCTGTGACCATAATCGCGATGATATCTCGAGTTTTAGGATTGCCTTTCAAAATGGACACAAATTCGAATCCATTTATATCAGGCATCTGAACATCTATCAGTGCGATAGCGATGTCCTCTTTCCAACATAACCGTAGCGCCTCGTTTGGATCCGTGCTGCTCAGGATGCTAATTCCCTCAATATCTTCCAATAATGCTTGGAGGCTTATGATATTTTCAATCTTATCATCTAAAATTAATAGATTTAATTTTTTCATGGAATTAATTCTTGATGTGTGGTTTGTTTAAAGTGAGGATATAGTCTAGGATGCTGACACTGTCCAAAACTTGATCATAGGCAGCTTGTCTAATTGCTGCTTCCGGCATTGTCGGAATTTCAGCTGTCTGCGGGTCTTGGACAATGCAAGTGCCTCCCATCTGTTTGATATAAGCCATGCCATCTGCCCCATCCTGATTGGCTCCAGAAAAAAGTATTCCGATTGTCCCTGTCAGGTATACATCTGCTGCCGATTCCATCGTCACGTCAATTGAAGGCCGGCAAAACTGTACAGGCTCGGATAGATCAAGTGAGAAGGTGTAATTGGGTTCAATCAGTAAATGATATCCAGGAGGCGCAAAATAAACTACACCAGGCACTATATCTTCTTTCTCTTCTGCTGCTTTAACCGTAATTTCACATTTCGAACTTAAATTTTGTTCAATATGGGTTTCATACTTCGCATTTCTATGAAGTACTACGACAATTGGAATCGTCATATCGGAGGGCAGGGCCTTGATAATATCTACCAAAATACCATAACTTCCTGCTGAACCGGCTAATATGATGATGCTTGATTTATCCATTCGTCCGTTATGCAATTTTTTGGTAAATATTGTGTTTTTTGTTCACCAGCTTGAACTTACTGGATACCGCATGCTGATGTAAGCTTTCTTTAGAACCTAAGCAAAGGAAGCCGAAAAGGCAGAGCGAGTCATGAAAAAGCTCAACGACCTTTTCCTGAAGGTTAGGGTCGAAATATATGAGTACATTACGACACGAAATTAATTGAAACTCATTGAATACACCATCCGATACCAGATTGTGAGAGGAAAAGAGTACATTTTTCTTCAATTCACTATGAATAGTTACGGCATCATACATTGCTGTATAGTAATCCGAGAGCGAATTTGTGGTGCCACTTTTTAGAAAATTATCCGAATATTCTTTCACCTTTTGCAAAGAATAAATCCCCTTTTTTGCATGTTCGATAACATCACTATTGATATCTGTTCCATAAATAAAAGAGCGATTATCCACTTTGCTCTCTTTTAGCAAAATGGCCAAGGAATATACTTCTTCTCCGGTAGAGCATCCAGCGCTCCAAATCTTGATTCTTTGAAAAGAAGCTAAATATGGAATGACCTCCTCACGTAATGCCTTATAGAAAAGAGGATCTCTAAACATTTCCGTCACATTGACTGTCAGCTGGATGATGAAGTGATTGAAATAACCCGGTGTATTGACCAAAGAAGTCTTTAGCGCAACAAGATCTAATTTGTCAAGATTCATCAACCTGGCAACCCTACGTTTTAAAGATGCCCTGGAATAGCCTGATAGATCCATCCCATTCACATTCTTTACAAACTCAATTAGCTCATCTAACTCTTCAAAGGATATCATATCGTTTATTAACTTAACCAAACACGCATTAATGAGATAAGCTTATCCAAATCTATCGGTTTGCTTATATAATCATTTGCTCCTATTTGAATTGTTCTTTCACGATCTCCCTTCATGGCTTTTGCTGTTACCGCTATAACAGGGAGATTCGCGAACTTTTTATTTTGACGAATTTTTTCAATGGCTTCAAAACCATCCATTTCAGGCATCATGATATCCATCAATACAAGGTCGAAATCGTTGCCCTTTTCCAATAACTGAATAGCCTCTAGGCCGTTATTGGCAACTTCTATCTGCATATTGTATGCTTCGAATGCCGTACTGAGCGCAAATACATTGCGCATATCATCATCGGCTATCAATACTTTTTTGCCCGCTAATGCTTTTTCAAGTATTACTTCGCCCTTTGTATTGGTAGGTCGTTTACCTTGTTCTTTAATATCCTCTAGCCTGTTGAGAAATAGGTTGACTTCATCGATAAGTCTAGTATTGGATTTGCCCGATTTCAATACCATTGCTTGCGTATGTCGTAGGATTCGTTCCGTGCTTTCAGCAGGTAGTTCCATCGCTGTATTGATGATGATGGGTGTATTTTGATATAGGGACATAGCTTTGATTTCATCCAACAGTTCAAGACCCGACCTGTCAGGTAGGTTGATATCTAGGATAATACAGTCATATACCTTTTGCTTGGAGAGGATTTCCATTGTTTCTTTTGCATTGAACGCTTGATCCACTACTGTGTTACCCTCATTTAGCGAAGATTTGATGAAATCACTTTGTAGCGCATGATCCTCTATTATGAGTACTCTTTTTAAAGGGGTGGAGATTAGTGATTTTATAGTTTTAAACGCATTGTCAAGAGATTCTTCCGTGACTGGTTTGCGTAAGAATCCAATGGCTCCTTTATTAATTGGCTCATTCTTGTTTAGTGAAGCCGCAGACATCATATGTACGGGAATGTCATGAGTAATCTCGTTACTCTTTAATTTTTTGAGTACTTCCCAACCATCCATTAACGGAAGCATAATGTCTAGGATTATAGCATTAGGTTGGTGTTCGAGGGCCATATCCAATCCTTTGACCCCATTGTAGGCTAGCAATGGTTCAAATCCTTTCTCGATGGCGTAATCTCTAAGTATTTCAGCGAAATTGATGTCATCCTCTATAATCAGCAAGCGATTTTTATCAGGCTTGTTTTTAATATCACTCGATAAGGGTGACTGAATGATTGATGGAGTGACACTCTCTTTATTTGTTGTCCTGAATTCAGTACGCGTTTGTTTTTCCGAGACCGGTTGGTAAGGGACAATAAATGTAAATGTACTCCCCTCATTTGGCTTACTTTCTAGTGAAATCCGACCCCCTAATAGATTCGCTAACTCTCGACATATAGAAAGACCAAGCCCGGTACCACCGAATTTTCGACTAGTGGAACCATCCTCCTGTTTAAAGGCTTCAAAAATAAGTCTTTGTTTCTCTTCCGCGATTCCGATTCCATCGTCTTTCACTACAAAATGCAGATTAGAATTCACCTGTTTGAATTGAAGGCTAATATGTCCGCCGTTCTGTGTGAATTTAAAAGCATTTGAAAGTAAATTCTTTAATATTTGCTCCAATCGATACTCATCACATAAAAAGGATGTTGGTGTAGAAGGGTCAACAATTAAGCTAAAATTGACTTCCTTTTCTTCCGCAGTAGTGCGGAACAACTCCTCAATATTCGACACCAAAGCTTTAATGTCTATGCTATCTTGAGATAACTCTACATTCCCAGATTCAATTTTAGCCAAATCTAACAATTCGTTGATGAGGTGAAGCAGGTCTGATCCTGCGCTATGAATCACCGAAGCATATTTGATTTGGTCGGTATTGAGATTTTCATGTTTATTATCTTTCAACAGCTTTGCTAATATCAATATACTGTTGAGGGGAGTTCGTAGTTCGTGACTCATATTGGCCATGAATTCGGATTTATAATGACTTGCCTGTTCTACTTCCTTCACTTTATCGGAAATATTTTGTCGGGCCTTATCTAAATCATTATTTTTAATCTCTAACAGTTTTGCTTTTTCTTCTAATTCATTATTCGTCTGTGTGAGTTCTTCCTGCTGCACACGGAGCTCTTCTTCCGAAGCTTCTAATAAACTGGTTTTATGTATAAGCTCTTCGTTAGTCGTACGTAGTTCTTCTTGCTGAGCCTCCAATTCTTCAGTCTGCTGTTGCATCTCTTCAAACATCTCTGACATTTGGTTATGTGCTTGTGTTACTTTGACTGCAGTTGCCAACGTGCTTCCGATTTTGTCGAGATACTCCTTGGTTCTATCAGCATGCTTTTCATCTATCTGTACGCCTATTTCAATGATTCCTACAGTTTCATGTTCATATATAAACGGTACAATGTAAAGATCGGTATTAAATTGGGCAACCAATATGCTTGATGCATGAAGCTGAGTATTACTGACAGCTGGGACGTACATTTGCTCTTGGGAGGAAATTACCTCAAAAGGTAATCCACTCTTGCTATCAATAAATTTGGGTAGTTGGTCTATATCTGTACCATACGAGCCGGCCAATTTGTAGGAGTCACTTTCTGAAGATTTAAAATACATAGTCCCTACTGTCGCATGGATACTCTTGCATATACACGAAAGTGCCTGTTTGGCCAGTTGACTTTCTGTAAAATCCCCTCTTACTACAGTGTCTAACTGTGACAGTTGCTGGAGTACCCAGTTCGAATCTTCAATCTGATTGCCGAGCATTTTCAATTGGTCGTAACTTTGTTGCTCTTTTTTCAATGTTTTACGCAATACTATAAAGACCTGGTTGATCCTTACGAATAGAAAGATCATGATCGCCAACCCAAGAATAACTAACGCATAGGTAACTAATCTACTTATTTTGAGGTGTTCATTGTTTTCATCAATGAATTTTGCGCGGCTATCTACAACGGAGTTAATTGTATTCGTGAGGTGTTTCTGAATCTGATCGTAGTCTTGTATGATGCTGTGAATAAGCTCTTTTTCATTTGTTTGTGCATCTTTTTTTAACTGTCGATTATCTAGAAATGCTTCTACCTCTGACTTAAAGGTAGTTTCCATAACCCGGTTTGGAGTGTAGTAGGCTGTGGCCTTGAAGAGGTCAACCAAATCTTCTTTAATAATAGTTTGCTTGCTTTGGATAATATCCAGCATGCGCGGATCCTGGGTGCTCGCGTATAGTAGTTTGTTATTGTTGACGATGCCTAAATTAATTTCCAGATCGTTAATCGTGTTGAATTTTTGTTCCGACAATCCCATGACTTCATCATTAAATCGGACACTTTTGTCGAATGAAATGAAAAAGAAGACCACCGCAAACAGAATGATCAAAAAAGAGATAACAATTCCTATTGTTACTTGTGTCTTAAAATTAATTTTATTCATCTTTAAAAAGTAAGATTAAATAAGTATTTGCCTCTTCACACATTGCGAAATGGGTAAAGGCATATGTTGTCTCCTTGGGATTTGCTCAATTTGGACCATTTAGTTTCTGTATATACAGTCCCTTAGGGTGGTCGAGCATAGTCCCCATTAATAAATGAATTTCATAGTAGTTAGTTTTGAGGATTAGTCTCCTCGCCACTTTATTAAAGCCTTGTTACTTTCGTCTCCGGAAGATTGCTAATAGGCTTCAAATGCAATACCAAAGATAGTTTTTCCTTTTCTAAATGTTTTATTACACGAAAATTATATTTAAGATTTTGTGGAATAAAGTGGGAGGGGGCCGTGGATGTAGGTCTGTGTAAGAAGAGCTCTTTGATTATCAATCGCGTAGAAGTAGAGATACTGATGTTTTGAGGATGACGGACCTGTTTTTTGACTCGTTATTTATTTCATAGTGTAATAGATGGGACACTAACTTTTTTGAGAAATCCAGTTTAGGTCAGTCACTGATCTGAAAAATATAGCCGGAGGTATCACAAAAAAACTCTTGTTTGCTTTGATTCAATCTATCAATTTTATTCACAATTGAATAAATTATGGTATATTTATGAAGTTTGAACTGTTGATTGTTAATTTGACTTATGAATCCTGAAATTTCGCTAGTATTATTTATTATCGGAGGCCTCATTGCCTTCTTCTTTCTTTTGTATCTGTTGCCTGTTAATCTTTGGTTTACGGCACAGCTTTCCAATGTTAAGATTAGTCTATTGAATCTAGTTTTGATGCGATTGAGAAAGGTTCCACCCTCATTGGTGACAAATGCCATGATTATTTCTACTAAAGCTGGCCTGAATATTACCTCCAACGAAATAGAAACCCATTATCTTGCAGGCGGAAATGTGAACAAGGTCATAAAAGCCCTCATCTCTGCTGATAAAGCTAATATTCCTCTGGATTTTAAATTGGCAACTGCTATTGATTTAGCAGGAAGGGACGTGTTCGACGCCGTCCAATTGTCGGTGAATCCACAGGTTATTAACACCCCTCCAGTGGCGGCAGTCGCAAAAGACGGTATACAATTGATTGCCAAAGCGCGTGTTACCGTACGTGCTAATATCAATCAATTGGTTGGTGGCGCCGGAGAGGAGACTATTTTGGCTAGGGTGGGTGAAGGGATTGTCACCACGATAGGATCTTCTGTCAATCACAAAGAGGTGCTAGAAAATCCCGATCGGATTTCCAAGACGGTATTATCAAAAGGTTTGGACTCTGGTACTGCATTCGAAATCTTGTCTATTGATATTGCAGATATCGATATCGGCGAGAATATTGGGGCAAAATTACAAATTGATCAAGCTGAGGCCGATCTTAAAGTGGCCAATGCACGTGCGGAAGAGCGCCGAGCTATGGCAGTAGCTAATGAGCAAGAGATGCGTGCAAAAGCGCAAGAAGCTAGGGCTAAAGTAATAGATGCCGAAGCACAAGTACCACTTGCTATGGCAGAAGCATTCCGAAGTGGTAACCTTGGTGTTATGGATTATTATAAGATACAAAATATACAGGCCGATTCCGAAATGCGATCCTCGATTGCCAAGCCAAATGCTGGAGATAAGGGGACGAACAAATAGGCTTTTCTATTGTAATAGAAATATTATAAAAATAGTCAACCGATTGTGTATTGCACAATCGGTTTTTTTATGTTCAGTTGATTGCCTTAAGTTACCATGTTCAGTTCGAATCCGCTATATTTAGCCAAACTTTAATTTTTGGATGGAAATATTCCCCATCATAAGGTATTCCTATCCGTAGTAATTTGGAGTTTATCCTTAAAACCAAACAATATTCCAATGAAAAAAATGTTTTTGTTTTTCCTCCTCTTTCCTATTCTTACACAAGCACAGCAAATCGTAGAACAAGGAGCGACCACCTTCTTTTTGCCAATTGGCGGAAATACTTGGCAGTACCCAGCAGCCACGAATACCCAGAATCTATTAAAAGGAGATGAAATCAAAGGATGGAACGATCCACAAATTAGTTTTAAATCATTTGTCAGATTTGGACGAACTGGACAAGTTAATCTAAAAATGGTAATATCGGCGATAAACGATGGCGGAAAATATACCGTTAAGATTGGCGAAAAAAAGAAGGCGATTGTACTGTCCAACGAAAAAGTAGTTGACTTAGGAGAGTGGAGTGTAAAAGATACCGGGTACTATGCGATTGAATTGGTCGCAGAAGGAGTAAAGCGTCATTTTGCAGATATTAAAGGTTACCAAGTAGAAGGTAAATCTCTTTTGATAGCTTCTGCCAATTTTGTGCCGACCAATGAAGGTAATTTTTTTTACTGGGGCAGGAGAGGGCCATCGGTACATATGGGATACATACAGCCTCAGGATAAAGAAATTGAATATTACTATAACGAAGTGACAGTTGGTAAAGGTAATGACGTAGAAGGCTCATACTACATGGCGAATGGTTTCTCCGGCGGATATTTTGGTATGCAGGTGAATAGTAAAACAGAACGAAGAATACTTTTTTCAGTATGGAGTCCCTTTACCACAGATGACCCAAACGCAATCCCCGATGATCATAAGATTATCCTAAAGGCTAAAGGGGAGGGAGTACATACGGGTGAGTTTGGGAATGAAGGGTCGGGTGGTCAAAGTTTTTTGCGATATAATTGGATTACCGGCAATACCTATAAATTTTTGCTGAAAGGAAGACCCGTTGCAGATGACTACACCGAGTATACGGCATGGTTTTACGCCCCAGAGAAAGGAAAATGGCAACTCATTGCACAGTTTGAGAGGCCCAAGACGCATTCGTATTTAAAAGGTTTCCATTCCTTTTTAGAAAATTTTGATCCTACCAAAGGAATTTACCAACGTCAGGTGACGTTCGGGAATCAATGGGTGCGAGATGCACAAGGCAATTGGATTGAATGTACAAAAGGTAAATTTACGGCCGATCAGACAGCCCGAAAAGGATACCGACTGGATTATGCAGGTGGTGTGAAAGGTGATTCTTTTTTCCTCAGAAACTGTGGTTTTTTTGCGGATAAAACAGTAGTAGATGCTCGTTTCGAGCGGAAGTCTATTGGAAAGATTCCAGAGATTGATTTTAATAATTTGCCTTTGAAATAAGCAATTGATATAACAAAGTGTAAGGCAGCCATTGGCTGCTTTTTTTTTGAATTCCCGATTAGTTGTTGTAAACAGTTTAAGGTGATCGATATTCTTATATTTTACTTTATCCCTTTTTTATCGTACCGTTAGAAAAAAACAAAACCCTGACGATGGGCGCCAGGGTTCGTTACTAACCAATTATAAACCTAAATTATGAAAAGACATTTTAAAATTAGCCGTCACCATAACGACTAGATAACCTTTAATTATCTTCTACAAAGATACAATCTAATCGGGTCTCGCTCCAAATGATTTGAGCAAAAAGTTGCGATAACAACTATTTCATGACATTAATTTGATGAAGCATATATCATCCATATTTTTATACCGAATACTTTCATTCTTCACAGAAGTTTCCTTGGTTCTGATTTAGTAATTATTCATTCAGTAAATGATGGAAATAGATATAAATTTAATAGTAACAGCATTATAAAAAGAAAACTATTACTTGTTAAAAGATGCAAGTTTATCTAAGTTTGAATACATTAAAAGATCGAGGTATGATTTTACAGGAATTTGCAAAAATAAAAGCAATCGTAATGGATGTAGATGGCGTGCTGACAGACGGAACTGTCCAAGTGGACGAGCATGGAGAGCAGTTGCGTACGTTTAACGTTAAAGACGGTTATGCCATGCATTTGGCCATTTCGAAGGGGCTACCTATCGTTGTGATTTCAGGAGGAAAGAACGCAGGTGTACAACGACGATTAGAGGGACTAGGTATACAGGAGATTCATCTAGGCGTTGCTGACAAACTAACCTTGCTAGGAAATATATTGCACCGTTTCAAAATTGAATTGGGAGAAGTCATGTTCATTGGAGACGATATGCCCGACTATCACTGTATGAAAGCTGTTGGGATTGCGGCTTGTCCTGCCGATGCAGTTGAAGAAATTAGACAAATCTCACACTATGTATCGGGCAAGAGCGGAGGGAAAGGCGTGGTGCGTGAACTCATCGAAAAGACATTGAAGCTCCAAAATAAATGGTTTGATGATAATAATGTGAAAAGCATCTAACACATGTTAAAGAATTTAGAAAATATATCAATAGTACTTGGCTCTCAATCACCTCGACGTAGCGAACTATTGAAAGCTATGGGTGTAGATTTTGAAGTTGTGGTCAAAACGACGGACGAGTCGTATGACGAAGCCTTGTCCCCCAAAGAAATAGCTGTCGCTATTGCTGAACAAAAAGCTTCAGCATTTCAAACCACCGAATTTCAAGATAAACTCGTCATCACGGCAGATACCATTGTAGTAGCTAATCATTTGATACTAGGTAAACCCAAAGATAGCGATGCTGCAAAAGAGATGTTGTCACTCCTTAGTGGAAATACGCATGAGGTGATGAGTGCAGTTACTCTTCTCTGGAAGGGGCAGGTCAATACATTTGTGGAAGTGACTGCAGTTACACTTAATCCATTGACATATGATGAGATTGCATATTATGTTAATCAATATCAACCGTTCGATAAGGCTGGATCCTATGGAATTCAAGAGTGGATCGGTTTAGTCGGCATTCTTAAATTAGAAGGTACTTATACGAATGTGGTAGGGTTGCCGACAGCCAGACTCTATCAGGAGTTGAAAAAAATATGACATAAAAAAAGAAGGGGGACGCTTAGCGTCCCCCTTCTTTTTTTATGTCATTTGATATGGTAACGTACTCCGGTATAGAATAGGCGTCCAGATAATGGACCCCAAAGCATATTCGTATCAAAATAATTGCCAAAAGGATCATCATGTGCCAAAATAGGGTTCTTTTGATAATAGTTAGTGAAATTTTCAGCTCCCACATAAATATCAAAATTCTTCGCTGCTCCAAAAGTTTTGCTCACTTGTGCATTCATCGTGGCATAAGACTTAGAATACGCAGGAAGTTGGTATTCGACTGGATTCGCCGTTGTAGAAGGTAGCCTTTTTTGTCCTACAATGTTGAGGGTGTAATCAAAGCTCCAGCCCGAATGTAAGGTGTATGCAAGGTTCAGAAAACCTCTATGTTTGGCAAGAAGTGGTTTGCTAAGTCTTTTGTTGGTATAGTCGGTCTTTACGTCTAAAAGCCTATAGGCCATGCGTGCTTCTAAATGAGGTGCAGGCATGAATCTAAGCTCGGCCTGCATGCTATTAGAATAGGACTTCCCGTCAAGATTATAAAAGGCGACCTCCCTAGCGTTTTCAAAATCAACAACTACTTGGTTTTGAAAATGATTTGAAAAGACCTCCACAGAAGCCCCAGCCTCTCTTCCTAATAATTGAAAAGTTTGGTCTACACTGATACCTGTATTCCAAGATACTTCCGGACTTAGACCGTAAGCCTTGTCTTGAGGATTATTTGATTTGATTACCAATGCTCGACTGCTAGCCATTGCTGCCATATTCTCGGCAAATATGTTGGCCGTACGTTGTCCTCTTCCAGAGCTCAGCCTTAAGGTGGTCCCTTGGATTGGTTGATAACGAAGTTGCATACGTGGGGTCCCGAACCAACCGTACAACGAGTTGTAGTCCGCTCGCATCCCCAATACGGCATCAAACTTTTCATTTGGACTATAAGTATATTCTCCAAAGACACCCGATACCACTTCTTTTCTGGCGTAACCCATACCGGCCAATGTTTCATCTATATTATCATAGGTCACGGTCATCCCAGTTCTATATTTATGGGCTACAGACCCAATAATATCTTGGTATATTAAATTAGCATATCCATTCTTTTGTTCCGCATCATAAGTACGAATACCGAAGTAATTTTTTTGGTCATAGTACGTGCCCGATAATTGCAAGCCTATACTGCGATGGGAGTTGCCTTCAAACACATACCCAAACTTAGCAAATCCTTCGAATCGGTTGATATCAAAACCTACACCATAGCGGTTGGTTGTCAGTTTGTCGGTTTTTTCGTCAAAATCCACTTGCCCCCCAATACGGTCATCCTTGAGATATTTGACACCAAATTGTGCAATAAAACCTTTACCATTTTCATAGGCCCATCGATTCACCCCAGAAAAAATATTACCAACAGGAAGGTCGCGAAATCCGTTGTTGCTGAAATTCATGTTTTTGTTGTACATGAAGTTATCATGTAAAAGCAAACCTACAGACCAATTATTTCCAAGTTTCTGTGCTAGATTGAGGTTGATATCTGTTCTCCCCATGTCATTTGCATAAGCATTGAAAAATAACTTTTCCGAATTTTGGGGCTTTTTTAGCTCTACATTGATTTGTCCAGCCATGCTTTCGTATCCATTGACGACCGATCCGATTCCTTTGCTGATCTGTATGGACTCAATCCAAGGACCTGCTATACTGTTGAGTCCTAGAGGCGTGGCTAGCCCCCTTGGTCCAGGTAGGCTTTCGACAGTAAGCTGTGTATATATGCCACTCAGTCCAAGCATCTGTATTTGCTTACTGCCAGTGACTGCGTCATTACTGACCACATCTACCGAAGCATTGGTCTCGAAACTTTCACTGAGGTCGCAGCATGCAGCTTTAAAAAGCTCTTTTGAAGTCAATACTTCAACGCGAGAGGGAGTTAATGCTGATATATAGCTAGACTTGCGTCTGCCAGATACGACTACCTCTGAAAGAACATTCTCCTTGGCATGGACCACTAATACTTCATGCAGATTCTTGACTTCGACCGTGTCTGAGCGCATCCCGGCAAATGAAAATATCAAATACTTATATCCTTTCTCATGCATGATATTAAAAACTCCGTTTTCATTGGTGAATGTCTGACTACCCTTGTGCTCCAGCCATCTGACATTTACACCTGCGATAGGAGTAAGGTCACCTTTGCTATTTTCATCGACAACGACTCCCTTTATTTCATGATCGTGGTCATGGTGGTCCTCCTCTTTGTGTCCACTATCTTCGTGATTGTGTTCGTTTTTTTCGGAATCCCCAGCTGTAGCCCCCAATCTTTCGTACAAGCAACACTCGTGCAATTCATTATACACATCATCTTTTGCTCTCACGGCGTCCGTATCATGTCCAACTGCCGCAATATTTTGTTTGATACGATTAAGTCCTATGACTTCCGAATCATATTGAACGGTGATTATCCCCGTATTGCTATCCCAAGTGGATGATTTTACACCCTTTGTCAAAGCTGCGGTTTCGATTCTTTTTTTACACATGGTGCAGTTACCTGCCACCTCAAAGATAGCTGTGCTGTCTTTTTTTGTATGCAGCTGTACCTCAGTATTGGTTGCGGCTGGGGGCGGAGCGGGGAGCCTCTCATACTTGCAGCACTCATGTAGTTCGTTGTACACTTTGTCGCTTGCTTTCCTGCCTTCTACATCGTGACCCACTGCTGTAATACTTGCTTTGACTTGTTCAATTTTTACCTTAGAGGCATCGTATGCGATTTGGATATTTCCGGTCGCATCGTTCCACTGCGCAGTTTTCACACCTTTAATAAGGGCCGCTTTTTCGATTCTCTTTTTGCACATGGCGCAGTTTCCGCCGACTTTAAAGGACGCCGTATTATCTTTTTTACCATTTTGGGCAAAGGCTGGTAATGAACCTATCATGAATAAAAATAGTATGATATGGGATATTGCTTTCATTTGTAATGATTAATTGTATGTGAATAAATAATCCCTTAGAAAGTGTGCCCCTAATATCAAAGCACGGTCAACGTGGTTTTTGAAAGTAGGCAATGCAGTCACAGGCTTGGGGGGATAAAAGGACACTATACATCCTTTATTTCAAAGACAATTAATGCTAAATTCTGAAATTACAATGTAGGAGGTGTGATCGGGTACCCGATATAGGTGGAGAGGAGTTAATATTCGATAACAGATGTGGAATAGCGATATCCTCAATAGGATTGAAATTATATACCCAGAATAATGTAATTACTGCTGGGGCAAATAACGTAAAGGAGTTAATCTGCTGGCCAGAAGAATAGTAAGTATCAGACGACTGTTCAAGGTCCAGTTTTACGTCTTTACATTTATTTGTACTATCCACATTTCCCATTGGGTGGCATGACATCTTGATGTTGTCATGCTTTGGGCTGTCCTTTTTTAAACAGAGTGAACAGTTGTCATGCGAAGCGACTTCTTTAGAAAATGAAACCAAATTCGTTTTTCCGCTGCTACAAAAATGAAAATAGAGAGTCGCTCCGCTCGACGTGAACGAATATATAATCAATAAAAATAGTGCTAACCATCTTTTCATCAATCGCAAATATAATAAAAACCAATCGCCTTGGCACGAAAATGGTGATTGTTACAAAAAAGTTATAATTGGAAAAGCTTCTCCCAAATCTTTCCCAAATTGACAATTTACTTTGTGTTAGAAATATAAAAGATAAGAATTATGAAAAATCTAATTTTAGCATTAATGCTTTTATTCAGTATCCAGGCTATTTATGCACAGGATATCAAAGAGTCTCAAGTACCTGCTGTAATCTTGAATGCATACAAACTGCAGTTTAAAAATGCTAAGCTCAGCGAGTGGGAAATTAAGCATAATGGCGTGTATGAAGTTGATTTTAAGACAAGCCTTACAGGAAAGGACCATACAGCCCTTTACACACCTGAAGGCAAATTAGTGTCATATAAACAAGAGATTACTGCAAAACAGCTTCCCAGAGAAGTGAAAGATGCCATTAAAAAGGAATTTAAAGGATTTAGAATCGATGATGTTGATCGCTATGATCAACAGGGAAAGGTTACTTATAAAGTCGGTTTAAAAAATAGTCCACAAGAATACGAAGTCGTATTTTCTGCAAGTGGAGCAGTAATCAGTAAAAAAATAGATTAGTCAACATATTTTATCAAAACATGTGGTGAGACCATCATGGTTCATTCAGGTCGAGTGAAACGAGTTCATGATGCAATTAAAAACAAATTGTGAACGAATAGTAACACCCAGAAATGAATAAGCCTGATAACTCCATCGGCCTTAAAAACAAACCGAGTGAAACGAGCTCATTGATGCAAATGAGAAAAAGCACTCCTCAATAACTATACACAGATGAAAAAACTACAAATTGTATCATTCGTTGTCGCCTTAACGGCAATTTTTACCTCTTGCGATAAAGATGAAGTAATCGATCCCACTACCTTGCCTAGTACAGCTCAAGAGTATGTGTCGTTTCATTTTCCAGAAGCCAACATCAGTAGAGTAGTCGAAGATAAAGGGGATAATGATTCCTACTACGAAGTATACCTATCCACTGGACACGAATTGGATTTTAACAAGAAAGGCGAAATACACAGCGTCGATGGAAAAACTTTAAAGCTTCCTTTTAGTGTGATTCCGCCGAAGTTGTTAACATATGCTACGGAAAAATATCCAGATGCCTTCATTGTTAAATGGGAAAAAGAGCGTACACTTCAAGAAATAAAACTAAATACAGGAATTGAGTTGGTTTTTGATTTGGAAGGGAATTTTAAAAATGTTGATAACTAATGGGTTGAAGGTCTTGTAATTGTTTTTACGGTTTACTAATTTAGGTCTAACATTGATGCTGAATTAAGTATAAACCTAAAATTAATCAAGATGGAACAATTAATGTCTAATTCGACGCTGTTGTACATTTGCGCTGTCCTACTGCTTACCATTGCAGGTGCGCTGTATAAAGTATACAGCACGTTGATAAAGCGAGTCTAGCCCACTAGATAGTAAAATACAAAGTCCCAATCTTCATTGGGACTTTTGCATTTAATCTTTGATTTGATGTATAAAATCTGAAATTTTCTCCATATAATCGTCAGTAGCTAATAGTTTGACGAACGCACTTCCGATGATGGCCCCTCGTGCATACTGAGTTGCTTGAGCAAACGTCTGTTTGTTGGATATTCCAAATCCAATAACCAGAGGGTTCTTTAGCTTCATATGTTGTATTCGTTCGAAATAGACGGTCGAGTCATCAATATCCAAGCGTTTTCCAGTAGTCGCATTGGAAGATAATAGATAGATAAAATTAGTTGATAATTCGTCTATTTTTCTTATTCGGTCTTCGCTCGTTTGAGGCGTTACCAAAAAAATATTGCTAATACCGTACTTGCTAAAGATATCTTTGTAAAGCTCTTCATATTCATACATAGGGAGGTCTGGTACGATTATCCCATTGACCCCGACACGCTGACACGCTTTACAAAAATTTTCAATTCCGTATTGCAAGACCGGGTTAAAATATCCCATTAAATAAACTGGAATATTCACCCGCTTCCTTAAACCCGCTAGTTGTTCAAATAGAACATGTAATGTCATCCCATTTTTTAATGCAACTTCAGAGCTGTGTTGGATAGTCGGACCATCTGCAACGGGGTCTGAATAAGGGAAGCCTATTTCGAGAAAATCGACGCCTGCTTGCTCTAACTTTTCCGCAATATCTAGCGTGCTATCTAAAGTCGGGTAGCCCGCGGTGTAATATATTGATAATAGGTGTTTACTTGTTGAAAGTGATAGTGTGCTGCTCATGGTTTAAAAATCGAAGTATTTCATATAATTGTCTAAATCCTTGTCTCCTCGGCCCGATAGGCATACCACTACGGTCTCTCCACCTTTGAAATTCATTTTTTCAAGATGGGCCAAAGCATGTGAACT
This sequence comes from Sphingobacteriaceae bacterium DW12, assembly GCA_000783305.1. Lineage (GTDB taxonomy): Bacteria > Bacteroidota > Bacteroidia > Sphingobacteriales > Sphingobacteriaceae > Sphingobacterium. The sequence continues at coordinate 134,568 of JROE01000007.1, forward strand.
TTCGATAGCGGGTATGATACCTTCTAGACGAGTCAGTTGAAGTCCCGCTTCCATTGCTTCTTGATCTGTAGCACTCACGTATTGTCCTCGGCCGCTTTTGAACAACCACGCATGCTGCGGGCCAATACCAGGGTAGTCAAGCCCTGCTGAAATTGAATAGGGTTCTACGACTTGCCCGTCTTCGGTTTGCATTAAAATCGATCTACTGCCATGTAGCACACCCTCTTTGCCCAATACTGTTGTCGCGGCACTTTCTCCAGAGTGAACTCCTAGCCCAGCGGCCTCAATAGCAATAAGTTGTACCTCTTCTTCATCTAGATAGTGATAAAACATGCCTGCGGCATTCGACCCACCTCCAACACAGGCAAGGACAAAGTCGGGATTCTCTTTGCCAGTTTTGCTTAACAATTGTTTTTTTGTTTCTTCGGATATTATGGATTGAAATCTGGCTACCATGTCTGGATAAGGGTGCGGGCCTACCACAGATCCAATGATGTAATGTGTATCTACAGGATTGTTGATCCAATCCCTCAATGCCTCGTTGGTTGCATCTTTTAGTGTTCGACTTCCTGATTTTGCCGCCACTACCTCTGCCCCCATCATCTTCATACGTGCTACGTTAGGTGCTTGGCGAGCAATGTCGACTTCGCCCATGTATACTACGCATTCTAAACCTTTTAACGCACAGACCGTTGCCGTAGCCACGCCATGTTGACCAGCACCAGTTTCAGCAATAATACGTTTTTTACCCAATCGTTCCGCCAGCAAAATCTGTCCGATTGTATTGTTGATTTTATGTGCGCCTGTGTGGTTTAAATCCTCTCTTTTTAAATAAATATTTGCACCATACTTTGCCGAGAGACGCTTCGCAAGATAAAGCGGTGAAGGTCTCCCAACATAATCCGTTAGCAATTGCTGATATTCTTCTTGAAAGTCCGCTTCTTGGATGATGCGGAGATAATCTTGACGTAGTTCTTCTACATTTGGGTAAAGCATCTCTGGAATATAGGCTCCACCAAATGGTCCGTAATACCCTTTTTGGTTAACTTGATATTTGCTCATGTTGAATTGTTTTCACTACTTTTTTTAATAATTCTATATCTTTTAATCCGGGTGCGGATTCGAATTTAGAGTTTAGGTCCACCGCATAAAGCCTCGGGTCACTGCTCTGTAGGGCCTCATGAATGTTATGTGGTCCAATGCCGCCACTCAAAAAATAGGGAACCTGAAGGTTGTAATTCTCTAAAATATGCCAATCAAATGCCGTTCCCGTTCCGCCATGCTGATTGCTTTTGGTATCGAAGAGGAAGTAATCTACAAAGGGTACATAGGCTGGTAAAATAGACCAGTCAAATTCAGAGTCTATGCCAAATGCCTTGATTACTGTTACCCCTGAGTCCCTTACCTTTCTGCATAAATCTAGCGTTTCATTTCCATGCAATTGTATCACCTGAAGCTCAAATGCCTTTATTTTTTCTTGAATAAACCGAAAGTCGCTATTGACAAATACACCCACGCGTTGGATAGCTGGTATGAGAGGTATGTCTAGCGGTGCAAGTTTATCGACGAAGCGCTTTGACCCTTCGAAAAAGATGAAACCCATGTAGTCAATATTCAATAGACCCAGTGCCTGAATATTGGATGGATCTTTCATCCCACAAACTTTGATTTTAATGGATTTCATTGGCTTATCAGTTTTTTGAATGCATTTAAGGCTTTCAATCCCAATAGGGATTCTTCGGCTTCATAATAGCAATCGGCAAATGACTTCTCTGGATTGAATGTATTGATGGCAAATGCCGCATTGCTGAGCACCACACTGTTTTGGATATCATCTCCTTCACCTCTGAGTATTGTCGAGAATATTTTTCCAGCTTCCTCTACCGTATGGCCACCACTGATAGACGCTGGATCAATATTTTCGAAGCCCAGGTTTTGAGGGGTGTAGTAATGTTCGCCTTGGTTATTGATGACTTTAAAATCGCCAGTCAAGGATATCTCGTCGTAGCCGTCCAAAGCGTGTAATATAGCGTACTGCTTATCTGTATTTTGATATAAATAGCCATAAAGACGTGCTAATTCCAGACTGAATACCCCCACGGATTGATACTTTGGGTTTGCAGGGTTTGTGAGGGGGCCCAACATGTTGAAGAATGTTTTAACGCCCAATGCTTTCCGGATTGGAGCTACCGTCCTCATTGCAGGATGAAAGAATGGCGCGTGAAGAAAACAAATATTCGCTTCATCCAGTTGCCGTTTGATCAAGTCCTCATCATTCGTAAAAGTATATCCTAAGTACTCCATGACATTTGAAGAGCCACACCCCGATGATACCCCGATATTACCATGTTTGGCTACTTGATATCCGGCTCCAGCTACTACGAAGGAAGCTAGGGTAGATATATTGAATGTGTTTTTACCATCTCCTCCAGTTCCGCATAGGTCAATGAGCTTGTAGTCTTTCAAATCTATTTTCTTACACAAGTCATACATCGCATCTCGAAAGCCCGCTAATTCTTCAACACGTATGCTTCTCATTCCGTAAGCCGTCATGAAAGCAGCCACTTGGTGACTGTCATATTTTCCTTCCGTGATGTGAGTCAGAATATCATACGCCTCCTTCCGAGTGAAAGCTTTGTATTCGAATAAATGTGCTAATATTTCTTTCATGATTTAGTAAAATAAAAAAGGCTCGCCAAAAAAGGCAAGCCCACTATTCTTTGATATGTAAATAATTCAAGCAATAGATAGTTGCCACAACATTAGCTGTTGTGCCACCACCACTCTGTATTTACATGCTTTAATTTCATTTTTATTATCAATATCACAAATATGATGCATTCTTTCTAAAAAAACAACTTTTTTTAAAAGAATATGGTGATTGATGATTCCATCATCCATTAAATATGGTCAATACACCCATTTTATGCCCTACATGAATTTAATAGGTAACGAAATGGGCGACTTTGTTGCCTTTGGAAACAAGGGTGAACGAAGCTATTTTGCCATCTTCCAAGTATATAGCAACAACTTGGCGGTTTTTGTATTTTAGAAAATACATGTTATTTGTATCTAGTCCCTCAGGATCTATATCCCGTGTTTCCTTTTTGGGGATTTGAGTCCAATTAAGATATTGGATTTCTTTCGTATTCTTATTCTGTATGTTCAGCCTTACTTCATCCAAGCTAGCAATGAGATAGTCGAGATAGTCATCATCGACCTCTTGTTTGATGGTAACATATTGGCTAAGCAATACATCTGTCGCAATACTATCTACGGACAGATCGTGTACAAATCGTTTTAGATAAGGGATGTCACTATTATTGGATTGACCAAATGATAGTAATGGAGCAATCATCAGAGCGAAGAGAAAGGTGTAGATATGCTTTAGTAGTATTGTCATATATTTATTTGACTCTTCGTCTTTGGAATGGATTAATATAACTTAAATGTCAAACGCCCTAATCGAAATTAAGGCGTTCAGCATTTTTTAGTATTCATCTTCGTTAAAAAAGAAATCATCTTTTGTCGGATAATCCGGCCAGATCTCTTCAATATTCTCATAAGGCTCGCCGTCGTCCTCTAAGGCTTGGAGATTCTCTATAACTTCTACGGGGGCTCCTGAACGAATAGCATAGTCTATTAATTCATCTTTAGTTGCTGGCCATGGGGCGTCTTCAAGGTGCGAAGCTAATTCTAATGTCCAATACATATCTAATAATTTAAAATTTCGGATTTCCGCAAAAGTAATATTTAATTTGACTTATCCAAGTCTTTCGATTGTAATTTGTTGTTTTTTGAGTAACAAACTTGTTATTTGCATATTGAGCGATGAAATTGGATAATTATTAATTGCTAAATGTCACATTTTTTCAAAATCGTCTCCTCTTTCTTTCAGTGCAGACATTCTTGGTGAGACCGATTTTACATCGGTATTTGGATAATCATCTTCGATTAAACCATCTCGCATTCTGACGATGCGATGTGCATGTTGAGCTATATCCTCTTCGTGCGTAACAAGTATGATCGTATTGCCTTTAGAATGGATGTCTTCTAAGAGCCCCATAATTTCAATAGACGTCTTGGTGTCCAGATTACCGGTAGGCTCATCCGCTAGTATAATCGACGGGTCGTTGATCAATGCACGTGCAACGGCTACGCGTTGCCGCTGTCCACCTGACAACTCGTTAGGCTTGTGGTCGGTACGGTGCTCCAATCCTACGCTGGTGAGTGTCGCCAGTGCTTTCTCGTCCCTTACTTTTTTGGACTTGCCGGCGTATATCAACGGAAGCGCTACATTCTCTAATGCAGTAGATTTAGGCAATAGATTGAAGGTTTGGAATACGAATCCAATTTCTTTATTCCTGACTTCCGCAAGCTCGTCATCCGACATTTGACTTACATTGATTCCGTTGAGAATGTAGTCGCCTTTTGAAGGAGTGTCCAAACATCCCAATATGTTCATTAACGTAGATTTGCCAGAGCCTGAAGGACCCATCAACGCAACAAATTCTCCTTTGTTGATATGTAGAGAAACTGATTTGAGCGCATGTATAGTCTCAGATCCAATAATATATTTTCTGCCGATATCTGTTATTTCAATCAGTGGATGCTCCGCCATTTGTTCTGTAATTATTGGTCAAAAGTTACGATATTTTATTTGTTTCCCAATGGGTTTTCATTTTTTCGTAAATCAGCAATTGTAGTTCACTTGAATTCTCATCCGTGTATCCATCTGTAGAAATGGGGGCGAGGATTGTAGATTGGACTATACCCGGCCGCGAACCGAATGTAAGTCCACTGTCCCAAAGAACGTCCCAGGCATTATGGATAATAATAGGGATGATGGGGATATTATTTTGTATAGCCATCCTAAAAGGACCTGACTTGAATTCGTGAAGTTGTGGCGGGTAACCATCATCTATTTTACCCTCAGGAAACACAACTACAGATCGTCCAGCAACGAGCAATTCGTTCGCTCTTTTGAACGCCTTGAAGGCTGATATCCTGCTTTTTCGATCCACAGTAATGTCAATACTTTTGAAGAAGATGCGCGTTACTGGGTTTTTTAGAAGCTCCACCTTACCTAGAAAAGAAAAGGGTTGCTTACAAAGATGGGTAATGGCGGTAATATCCAAAATTGAGGTGTGATTGGCACATAGCACATAAGGTTGGGACCAATCGATAGGCACTTCATGACGGACTTGAAAGCGTATCCCTACCGTATAAGCCCCTAAAATGCTAATCCATTTTCGACAAAAGGCAATCTGATTATAATATTTCTCAGGCCGTTTACACATAAATAATAGGAAGGGGAAAAATATAATGAAAAATAGAAACACGGATGTCAAATAGCATATCCGATGGATTTTTCTGAATATCCTGATCATAGACATAGTAATGTAGACGGAAACTTAATTCTATAGAAAGTCAAGGTCCTGGGCAAGAGATAGCACGAGCTGAAATTTTGCCAGGACCTCACCTAGGACTATTTACTTAGTTCCGCATAATACTTGTGGAACAACGGAATCGTCGAAATTCCCATAAGATAGTTCTCAATACCATATTTCTCATTTGGTGAGTGAAGATTATCACTGTCCAATCCAAATCCCAACAATACAGTTTTTATCCCCAACACATCTTCAAATAATGCAACGATAGGGATAGAGCCACCACCTCTAGTTGGAATAGGTTTAATGCCAAATGTCTCTTCCAGCGCTTTTTCAGCCGCTTGATAGGCCGCGCTGTCCGTTGGAGTTACTACGGGCTCTCCTCCATGATGAGGTTTGACCTCAACTTTAACGTATGCTGGAGCTATCGACTCAAAGTGTTTTTTGAATAAGTTTGTGATTCTTTCGGAGTTTTGATTAGGAACTAATCGCATCGAGATTTTTGCAAAGGCTTTTGATGGAAGCACGGTTTTGGCACCCTCACCGATATATCCACCCCAGATACCGTTTACCTCCAATGTCGGCCGGATTCCGGTGCGTTCGATAGTCGTGAATCCTTTTTCACCCCACACTTCCGCTATGCCTAAATCTTTTTTATATTCTTCGATTTCAAAAGGAGCTTGATTTAGGGCTTTACGTTCTTCCTCAGATAGCTCAACGACATCATCATAGAATCCTGGGATTGCGATATGATTATTCTCGTCATGTAGCGAAGCAATCAGTTTGGATAAGATTGTAGCCGGATTGCCAACAGCTCCTCCATATACCCCAGAATGAAGGTCTCTGTTGGGGCCTGTGACCTCAACTTCTACATAGGAAAGACCTCTAAGGCCAGTTTCTAAAGAAGGCTGTTGCATGCTGATCATGGAGGTGTCAGAAATAACAATGACATCAGCAGCTAGCTTATCCTTGTTCTCTTTGACGAAAGTACCCAGATTTTTAGAACCAACCTCTTCCTCACCCTCAATCATAAACTTGATATTACAAGGCAAAGTATTATTCTTCATCATGTATTCAAATGCCTTGACATGCATGTAAAACTGACCCTTATCATCTGCAGATCCTCTCGCATATATTTTACCATCTCTTACAGTTGGTTCGAACGGGGGGGTATCCCAAAGTTCATATGGATCTGCTGGCTGCACATCATAGTGGCCATATGTCAATACTGTAGGTAAAGATGGGTCAATGATCTTCTCCCCATATACAATAGGGTAACCTGCAGTGGGGCATACTTCCACATTGTCAGCGCCCGCTTCGCGCAGTTTATGAGCTACAAATTCAGCCGTTTTTTCGATATCCCCTTTAAATTTAGGGTCTGCACTCACAGAGGGAAGTCTAAGCAAATCAAACAACTCATCTAAAAAGCGTTGTTTGTTTGCCTCCACATATTCTTTGATATTTTGCATAGTATGAATGTATTTGCACCAAAATTACATAAAACTATTTTGTTAATGAAAATCCACCGGGTGGATTATACCTGTCCAAAAAAAGATTTATTTTTTTATGGAAAGCGAATCTAAGATACATCTAAGACTAAGTGAGGGAGTCGTGATATATGCTTTATGTTAAATTTTAGTTAACCTATAATTTAGAATTTATAATAACCTTATATTTGCGCGTGGTATTAACCCTTGTGATAATTTAAACCTTAATCATATACTATGAGGCGATTTTTATTCGCGTTTTCAGTCCTATTACTATGTTCCGTGCCAAGCAATTCACTATTCGCCCAAAAGAAGTTTTCTGGAGTGGTGCAAGATGAAAAAGATAAGCTAAAGCTGGAAAACGCTACAATCATGCTCCTACATGCGAGTGATTCGATAATGGTCGATTTTGCTAGGTCCGATAAAGATGGGAGGTTTTCCATCCAACTCCCTGACACCGGTACCTATTTGATTATCTCCAGTTATCCTAAGTATGGAGATTTTTACAGCGTTATTGATACCAAAAATGATTATTCCACTTTCAATATTGAAATGAGTACAAAGGCTCAGTTGTTGGAAGAAGCTATCGTCATTGGACGAATTCCTATTGTGGTAAAAGGAGATACCACCGAATACGATGCAGGAAGCTTTACCGTCGAAAAAAATGCTAAAGTAGAAGATTTGCTCAAAGTCCTCCCTGGTATATCGGTAGATGCATCGGGTAAGATTACGGCGCAAGGAAAGACCGTAGAAAAGGTTTTGGTAGATGGGGAAGAGTTCTTTGGTAACGACCCAAAGCTTGTCACACGGAATATCCGCTCTGATATGGTAGACAAAGTACAGGTATATGACAAAAAATCTGAAGATGCCGAACGAACAGGAGTCGATGATGGGCAAAAGGTAAAAACCATTAATGTCAAACTGAAAGAAGATAAAAAGAATGGGATTTTTGGAAAGGCTTTGGCAGGCGGAGGGACAGACGATTATTACATGGGACAGCTGATGTTCAATAAATTTAAAGGGTCTCAAAAAATAGCTGCTTTTGGTCTTTTTGGCAACAATGCAAGTACCAGTCTGTCATGGCAAGATTATGAAAAATACGGGGAGAGCGACAACGTATCCTACTCTGATGATGGCGGACAGATGTACTCCTTCGGTGGGGGCGGTGACGATTTCTCGGGAGAGGGAGTCATTGGACGACCTAAGGCTATTAACTCCGGGCTCATGTTCTCTGATAAGACCAAGGATGGAAAACATAAGCTGAATCTCAGCTATAAATATGGCAAGATTGAACATGATGGGACCGAATCCACCTTTAGTCAGAACAACTTGCAAGATGGGGTACAGTACACAAATGCCAATAGGGATATAGCTGCCGATAAGGACAGGCAAAAATTTAACCTTAAATATGATCTACAATTTGACTCCTTGACGAGTTTAATGATTACAGGAAATGCTTCACGGGACAATATTTGGAACAGTATGTCCAATAATTCTACGACGTTAGATCGAAACTTAGATTCGCTCAATACCAGTAGATCCATTGATATTAGCAATCGTAAGGTCGAAAGCCTCAACGCAAGAGCATTGTTCACACGAAAGTTTCTAAAGAAGGGAAGGTCCATCACACTTGGGCTTAGCATCAATAACAATGAAAGCGATGGGGGAGGTTCGCTGTCCTCTAATACACGTATCTTTGAGGATGGTCTCGTGAGGGAAAGCCTTATTGTGGATCAACGGAAAAAGAATGAACAGCAATCTACCACAAAAGGAGGTAGTCTTTCCTATACCGAACCCCTAACGAGCGAATTGAACTTGACATTGAATTATAGTTTGACACGAAATGATAATTCCTCATTGTCGAAATCTTTCAATAAGAATGAGGGCACAGGAGAATATGATATCTTGGATCCCATCTTTAGTAATGATTACGATTTTAATAGAACGAGCAATGGTTATCGAGTAGCGTTGAACCTAAACAATGATAAAATTTGGGCCAATCTCACCAATAATTTAAACAACGATCGGTTGCACCAACAGAATAATTCGAACTCGGATAAGTTGACGCGTTCATTTTTGACATACAATCCTTCATTGTCGATGTCCTACAAATTGAGTAGTGCCTCCAATATCTATTTTAACTACAGCGGGAGGAATCAATTACCTTCGCTTAGTCAAATACAACCGTTACGAAATAATCAAGACCCTATAAACGAGTATCTCGGTAATGAAAATCTTAAGCCTTCGTTTACCAATAGCTTCAATGTCAATTATAATTCATCAAAGTTGCTCACAGGGTCTTATAAATATATAGGGGGATATTTTCAATTTAATAAGAACGCATTGATTCAAAATATAGATAGTGAGAATGGACTTAACAAGTTTAAATGGGACAATTTGAAGGACCATACCAATTTTTCGTGGAACGTGTGGGGAGGGTATTCGTTTAAATTGAGCAAAAAACTCAACATTTCTAACGGACCTCGAGTTTCGATAAATAGTAACAAAAACTTTAATACGGTTAATGAAGATCTCAATGAGATCAACAGCACAAATTATACTTTTGGATACAATTTTTCAAAGAGCACTACTAAGGGGGTTGATTTCAATTTAATGTTCTCCCCAGGATATCAGCAGATGACATCTAGTTTACAACCCGATCAACGTAATAATGGCTTTATCTTCAATAGTAACGGGTCTGTTTCGTACTATCTACCGGCAAAAATTAAATTCTATGTGGATTACAATTACGTGTACCAAGCGGGGACAGATGCAATGCCCGATAATTTTGAGCAATTTTTGGTGCATCCGGGTATTAGTAAGAAGTTCCTGAAAAATGAATCCCTAGCACTCGATTTTGTGGTTAATGACCTTTTCAATAAAAATACGGGTTTCAGTAGGTCCGTTAGCAATACTTTCTTTACCGAAAGAAGATCGGATACCATCCGGAGGTACTATATGCTAAAGGTATCTTGGGATTTTACTAAAATGTTTGTTAATTAAGAAAGTGTCCAGTCATGCAGATAATTAAGATTTCCATTCTCATACTTTTTGTACTGATTACCAAACTTAGTTTTGGACAGTATACGTTGTTCCCTAAGACAGGGACTATTACATACGACAAGACCATTTATCTTCAGAATATGCTGACCAAACAGCTCTATGCCAAATCTGAGGGAATGACGCGTCAATGGTATGATCAGTTGAAGGGCAAATTGCCGGGAAGCGTCGTGCAGAAAAAGTCGCTCAAGTTTGACAAAGATCAGTATGTCTTTGAAAATATCAAGACAGAGATAGATCCACAGGCTAAGTTTTTTATGGAAGCCCATGCAATTACTGGAGACGGTATTGTTCATGTCAATTTGACAAATAAGAAATACAGGCGGTTTCAGAGCTTTGCAGGAGACGATTTGGTCATTGAAGATTCTATATTGGGTGTTAAGTGGAAGATAACCGATGAGTATCGTGATATAGCAGGCTATGAATGTAGGCGAGCGAATGGCTTGACCCAAGACTCGTTGTATGTGATTGGATACTATACCAATGAAATTCCGATTAGTGGTGGGCCTGAATCTATCGGCGGTCTACCGGGCATGATACTGGGATTGGTAGTCCCGTACGACCATGTGTCGTACTTTGCTTCCAAGGTAGAATTTTCCAACACGGTGGCCTATGACCTTTCTGTATTTGAAAAGAAGAAAAATAAATTCATGAAGCGTAATGAGGTCGAGACTCGATTTAGACAGATGCTAGAAAATTTTTTAGGAAAGGAGATGGTCGGGTATCTTATTCAGTATTTTCTATTATAAATAATAACAAAGAAATGGCGCCAACAGGCGCCATTTCTTTGTTATTATTTAAACTTGCTGGCGAGCGCAGCAAGCTTAGAGGCCATATCCGTTTGCGGATTCTCGCGTTGTCGTTGATTGCCTGAAAATTCTTTTTTCTTGGTTCTAGGGGCCATTTTTTCATCTGATTTCATGGTCAACCCTATCCTGTTTCTTTTTTCATCCACCTCTGTTACAGTTACATTTACCTTCTGTTGCACCTTTACGACTTCATGGGGGTCTGAAATAAATCTGTTGGCCAATTGGCTTAAGTGAACAAGACCGTCTTGATGGACACCAATGTCTACGAATGCTCCAAAATTGGTAATATTGGTCACGATACCTGGCAATTTCATCCCGATCCTAAGGTCCGAAATACTATTCACGCCGTCGGTGAAAGAGAATGTTTCAAATTGATCACGTGGATCTAGCCCCGGCTTTGCCAATTCGGATATAATATCCTTTAACGTAGGCAATCCTACTTCTTCTGAAACGTACTCTTTCAATGAAATGGATTTACGAAGATCTTCATTTTTCAATAAATCGGATACATTCTTACCAAGGTCACCTGCTATTTTCTCGACCAGCGGATAGCGCTCTGGATGTACGGCTGAGGCATCCAATGGATTTTCTGCATTCCGGATTCTTAAGAAGCCCGCTGCTTGCTCAAATGCCTTATCTCCCAAACGAGGTACTTTTTTTAATTCTTTTCTCGATTTGAAAGGTCCGTTAGCAACCCTGTAATTGACAATCTGTTGGGCCAGTGAGGGGCCTAGACCGGATACGTATGACAAGATCTGCTTTGAAGCGGTGTTTAGTTCCACCCCTACGGCATTTACACAACTGATCACCGTATCATCCAATGCTGTTTGTAGTTTGTTTTGATCGACATCGTGTTGATATTGTCCTACGCCAATGGACTTAGGGTCAATCTTGACTAATTCGGCAAGTGGGTCCATGAGTCGTCTTCCTATCGACACTGCACCACGTACCGTCACGTCGTGGTCTGGAAATTCTTCACGCGCAGTATCGGATGCTGAATAGATGGAAGCACCACTTTCATTGACCATGACAAGGGTTATATTTTGTAGGTTCAACTTGCGGACAAATTCTTCTGTCTCACGCCCAGCAGTACCATTGCCAATAGCAATGGCTTCTATTTTGTGCTTTGCGACTAGATGTTGTACCGTTTTGGCAGCCTCAGCGGCTCCACCAGCCCCCGTATGAGGAAATATGGCTGTATTCTCCAAGAGCGTGCCTTGTTCATCGAGCACCACCGTCTTACATCCTGTCCGGAACCCAGGGTCTATAGCTAATAACCTTTTTTGTCCTAGAGGTGCTGCCAATAACAACTGTCTAACATTGTCTGCAAATACCTTTATGGCTTCTTCGTCCGCTTTTTGTCTGGTAACTACGCGTATCTCAGTCTCCATCGAAGGTTTGAGTAAGCGCTTGTATCCGTCTAACAGCGCTAGCCTTACTTGTGTGGCTGCTGGATTTGCAGCTTTAACGTAAAGTGAGTCGATAGCAGGTATTACATCTTCCTCCGAAATATCTATATCCAGGTATAGGAGTTCTTCTTTTTCTCCACGACGCATAGCTAGGACACGATGTGAGGGGGCATCCTTCAAGGATTCTGACCATTCAAAGTAATCTTTGTATTTCTGTGCTGCTTCTTCTTTCCCAGGTACTACTCGAGATACAAAACTGCTTTTTTCTAAGAAAACCTTACGAGTCTTAGCGCGGACAATTGCATCCTCCGCTATTGTTTCGGCAATGATATCTCTAGCACCAGCAAGTGCTTCTTCTATACTATTTACCCCTTTGGCTTCATCTATTAATGAAGCTGCAAGCGATTCAAAATCATTACTTTCTTGTAAAAGAATAAGATCCGATAAGGGTTGAAGACCCTTATCGCGCGCAATACTGGCACGAGTCCTACGCTTAGGTTTATAGGGAAGGTATATATCCTCCAAATTAGACATCGTCTCCGCAGAGAGAACAAGCTTCTCTAACTCTGCTGTTAACTTGCCTTGTTCGGTAATCGATTTTAGCACGGCTTCTTTGCGTTTTTCCAAGTCCCTTAGTTGTTGGGCACGGTCGCGTATAGCCGTAATTTGAACCTCATCCAAACTGCCTGTCATCTCCTTACGGTAACGGGCTATAAAGGGTACCGTGGCTCCTTCATCTAATAATCCAAGGGTAGTGCGAACTTGTCTATCACTAATGGATAGCTCATTCGAAATGACGATTTCGTGTGACATAAACGAATATTGTAGTACATTAAAACCAAAAGCTGTTGGGTTTAGCCAACAGCCTTATCGTATTTTTTGTAAACTTAGATAAAATGCATTGCATTCACGAGTGCCTAATAGAAAAAATGGTAGATAGTAATTTTAATTTTTTCCACACATGTTCTTATCTATTAGCTCCCTGGTTGGCTTCGCTGTGATAACCAATAGGATTCATTGATTTTGAAAACCAACCCACCAATTGTCCATACTATAGATTGAAGCCTATAGTAGGAACGGTAGTGTGAAATTAAGCGTCTTTAGTCTGTGGTTTGCTTTCTAGGGAGTCAATTTCATCAGTATACCCCTGTGTTTTTTCCACTGATGCTTCGGATCCGCTGTCCGTATTGCTAGCAAAATTATCCTTATAACCATAGTTGTAGTGCTCAGCATGTGGATCATAGTCAGGCTGGCGGCCTGGGTCGTGTTGATAAGTCCCTTCAGGTGCTGAGAATTGGGGTGTTTTCTTTTCTTCAGATGTTGTGTCGGTAGAAGCCGTTTCTACTTCTTCTGTAACAGATGAGGAAGGTATTTCTGCTGTTTTTTTCTCATCTACGTCTTTCTCAAAGTTGTTGATTTGATCTGATATTTCACGTTTGATGCCTTCAGATGCATCTTTAAATTCACGAATCCCTTTTCCCAGCCCACGTGCCAATTCAGGAAGTTTTTTGCCTCCAAAAAGTAACAACAAAACGATTACGATTAGAATCATTTCTTGTGTGCCAATGTTTAAAAATGCTAATGTCATGTGTGACGAAATTTTATTTGTATTTATAATCTTTAGAACTAAGGTAAGTGTAAATTGTGTTAATGTCCAACAAGATTTTGTAATTATTGTGTGATTTTAACAAAACATGGATATGAATAGTAACATATTAGGACTTTCAATTAACGATTCCCAACATAAACTTTTCTATTTTTGCTGAAATTTTTTCGATATGTTGGGTAGGATAAAATCTTATAAACCGTACTACTGGAGTACGTTTTTGCTTGCAGGACCTGTGGTTGTCTCCCAGTTGGGACATACATTGGTCCAAACGGCAGATACCGTTATTGTTGGACATTTTGCCGGGACTATTCCATTAGCCGCTGTATCTTTGGTACATAGCGTTTTTATGGTGGTACTAGTCGTTGGCTTGGGTATCGCTTATGGGTTGACGCCTCTTATTGCACAAGAAAATGGACGTGGTAATAAAGAGGTATGTGCCAAGTTACTATCCAATAGTCTCTGGTTGAATGCTATATCTGGTCTTCTCCTATATTGTTTGGTATATTATGGCTCTATGTACGCGGTCGAACATTTGGATCAAGATCCTCGAGTTGTAAAAGAGGCCAAGCCTTACCTTTTCTTGTTGAGCCTCTCGATTTTACCTTTGATGGTCTTTAATACCTTTAAGCAATTTGCCGAAGGATTGGGCTTTACAAAGCAAGCGATGAACATCACCATATGGGGGAACATATTAAATATTATCCTAGCTATCATACTGGTAAAAGGAATGTTTGGCTTGCCTGCACTTGGGATAAGAGGGGTAGGGATAGCTACCTTAATAGACCGTGTGATGATGATGGTGGTGATGAGTGCTTATGTCATGAAATCGCCCGTATTTAGGCCTTATATTCAGTATTTCAAAGTTCGATATCTGAATCGAGAAAAGCTTTGGAATATCCTCAAGATAGGGGCGCCGGTCGCGATGCAGTATGTTTTTGAAATCGGTGCTTTTGCGGGGGCGGCATTAATTGCAGGAAAGATCAGTGCTGAAGCACAGGCCTCTCATCAGGTAGCCATTACACTGGCAGCGATGACCTATATGATGGCTAGCGGTATCGCTTCAGCAGCTACGATTAAAACAGGGAACAGTTTTGGAAATAAGAACTACTTCCGATTGCAGCGATTTGCTGCCTCATCTTATCTCCTCGTGCTTATTTTTATGTTAATAGCCGCTGCGGTTTTTGCAATCTTTAATCAATATTTACCCTATCTAATCACCGATGATGTAGCAGTCGTCGCAATTGCAGCGCAACTATTGATTATAGCGGGATTCTTTCAATTGTTCGATGGCACACAAGTGGTGGGGCTTGGTATCCTAAGAGGAATGGGAGATGTGAATGTGCCTACTTTTATTACTTTTATCGCATACTGGATAGTGGGACTACCTATTGGATATGTATTAGGGATAGAACTCGGTTGGGGCGTGAAGGGAGTGTGGTACGGATTGACATTGGGGTTGTTGACTTCATCTTTATTGCTGTACGCTCGTTACAGAGCTGTCATTGGCAAATACCTTTTGCAAAAGGATTAGTGTTTCGTTAGTGTTTCGTTAGTGTTTCGGTTTCACAATATTAAAAGAAAAAGCGGCTTATCTTACTGATAAGCCGCTTTCATCTTTTAGATGACTCTGTTGATATCCCATTGTTCTAAATAATCTGCCACTCTCCTTAAGAAAGTCCCGCCCAAAGCGCCATCAATAACACGATGGTCATACGACATGGACAAATACATGATGTGGCGTATTCCAATCATATCACCAAACTCGGTTTCGATGACAGCAGGCTTTTTAGTAATGGTACCCACTGCTATTATCGCAGCTTGGGGCTGATTGATAATAGGAGTTCCCATAATATTTCCAAATGCACCGATATTGGTGAAAGTAAAGGTACCACCCTGCGTGTCATCTGGTTTTAATTTGTTGGCACGCGCCCTTGTTGCCAGATCGTTGACCGATTTGCTGAGTCCCACTAAGCTAAGTTGGTCAGCATTTTTAATAACAGGTACAATCAGATTCCCAGTCGGTAAAGCTGCAGCCATCCCGATGTTGATATTTTTTCTTTTGATGATTTTAGAACCATCTACTGATACGTTGACCATGGGGAAGTCTTTCAATGCCTTGCTGATCGCCTCGATAAAAAGTGGGGTAAAAGTTATATTCTCGCCTTCTCTCTTCTTGTAAGCATCTTTCATTTTGTTACGCCAATTGACCATATTCGTCACATCGGCTTCAACAAATGAGCATACATGTGGAGAGGTTTGCACACTTTTTACCATATGGTCAGCAATGAGTTTGCGCATGCGGTCCATTTCGATGATTTCATCTCCCGCTGAAGTAATGGTATGCGTTGGTTGGACACTTGCCTGTTCTGAAGACGTTGGTTTGGCTGCTATTGACACGTTGACCGTTGTCTCCGGAGAGGATGTCTTACGTTGTTGTAAGTAGTTAAGTACATCTTGTTTCGTCAATCTACCATCATTCGCGGTGCCCGGGATACTATCTAATTCTTGTTGCGTGAGGCCCTCCTCATTAGCAATATTTCGTACCAATGGTGAGTAAAAGCGGATACTGTTGGATGCTATTGGCCTATTTTGCTGTGTAGATGTTTCTAATTGTGTTATTCCTGGAATATCCGTTTCTTGGATTTCTGCTGCAGGGCTTGTCGTTTCAGAAGTTTCATATTCTTCTTTCACTAAGGTTGGGGTAGCAGCAGCTTCCTGTATTTCTGTACTAGTGTTCGTTTCACCTTCAATCTCTAAAATTGCTATAATATCACCTACCTGCGCAACTTGTCCATCTTGAAACTTCTTCTCTTTAAGAACTCCTGCCACAGGTGATGGGACGTCCGAATCTACCTTATCTGTCGCAACCTCCACAATTGGTTCATCTTCACCGATCCAATCACCTGGTTCTTTTAACCACTTGGTGATAGTGGCTTCGGATACACTTTCTCCCATTTTGGGAAGAGTTAAATTATATAGTGCCATTTGTATTATTCGTTGTCAAACTACTAAGTTAATTATTTATTGCGTTAGTTCTAGTAAACAGAATAAAATATTGAAATATTGAAATTTTCAATATTTTATTTCACACTAAAGTTGTTTTCCTGTTTAAATAGATTCCAGAGCAAAATGTATGCCTGAGCAGTTGCCAACTCTATATTCACTTGTCTATTGGTGGTGAATAAGAATTTTTTACTGATGATGTGTCCCTTACCTGCTACCGCAATCCATACCGTACCTACCGGTTTTTCAGTAGTTCCGCCATCAGGACCAGCTATGCCGCTAGTAGCAATAGCATAATCTGTTCCGAGACTTTGCTTCAGACCCTTCACCATTTCGATGACAGTTTGTTCGCTGACTGCCCCAAAAGCTTGCAAGGTCGATTCCTGAACATTTAACAATTGTTTTTTCAGCACGTTGGAATATGGGATTATCCCACCCTTATACATTTTGCTACAACCGGGGATGGCAGTAAGTTGTGCTGCCAGAAAACCTCCAGTACAACTTTCAGCAGTAGATAAGCTGAGTCCTTTCTGTACGAATTGTTGAATGATTACCTCTTCGATACTCAAGTCTTCTATGGCTATGACGTAAGGAAGTATACGATCCACGATAGCTGATGCTATGTGAGCAGTCTCCTTTTGTAGTTGTGGTAGATGTTCTCCCAAGGCGGTGAGCCTCAGCCTCACTGAGCCATATTTGGGTAAATAGGCAAGTTTTATATAGGAAGGGAGTTTATCTTCAATATCTGCGATTTTATCTGCCAGAAAAGACTCTCCTATACCTGCAGTAATGATATTTTGTGTCCAGATGGTAGCTGATTTGTATAAAGATGACAGTTTAGGTAGCACACGTTGGGTAATCAAAAATTTCATTTCGAATGGTACACCCGGGATAAATATATAGTGTGTGCCCTGATGGTGCACCCACATTCCTGGAGCGGTACCCACATCATTGAACAAGACTTCGCAGTTAGCAAGTATATCCGCCTGCTGCTCGTTGATGGGGAGCATCTCCAAAGATCGTTGCTCAAAAAAAGACCTCACATGACCAAGTACTACTTCGTCACGCATTAATTCTGTGCCAAAAAAACTGGCTGCTGTCTTTTTGGTAATGTCGTCTTTTGTGGGACCCAATCCCCCTGTTACGATAACAATATCTGCTCGCTGTGAAGCCGAGCCCAAGGTGGTCAATATCGCCTCTTGATTGTCAGATATCGATGTCATCTGTATCACAGAGATATGAATGTCTTTGAGCTGTTTGGCTATCCACGCCGAATTGGTGTCGATAATCTGTCCGATTAAGATTTCGTCACCGATGGTAATGATTTCTGCCGTCATTGATTTAGATATTTAGATTCAGCAGTAGCCTAGCCCGTATTAATATCTGCTGAAGCTACTGTTGCGTTTGGATAATTTCAGATCTTGTAAAACAGATGCTTTGGCCCGGATAGTGATGTTGTAGCTTTTGTACTGTCCGAAGGGAACCCATCCCACAGACATATCCCAGCAGTGTAAATCTCTGTAAATTTGGAATTGCGTCATGGAAAGTTGTTTGGCCTTAAGGTCATAGCCTGAGTTAAATTGTACCTTCCATTTAGGGGTAACGTTAAAGTCTCCGTGTACATTGACTGTCGCGGTGATGTTGGATTCTAGGCCTGGTTTGCTATATTGAAAACTAAAAGATCCAGCAAGATTCCACGGAATATTAAAATCGACGAATGCATTGGGATTGGAGCTGATTCTAGATAGTGCCTCGGCCTGTTCCGGTGTCATGTTAGGTGCCGTATTTCGGAGCGAATCGATATTTTGATTACGACTCTTGGAAGCGTTGGGATTAAAACTATAGTCGAATGAGAATCCAAAATTGGTCAGTCGCGCCAATTTACCATCTTTAAGAGCATAGCGATCTATCTTTTGGCCGAATCTATCCATGCTGTAAGGGTCTAAGGATCCATTGAAGTTAATATTCACTTTTTCGTTAAATAAAGCGGTCCGTCCTGAAAATCCTATGGGTGAAAGTTTTAAGGAGTCAGCTACGAAGTTGTAATTCCCACTAAAAGTCAATCCCTGTAAAATAGGTATTTTTTTAATCCCGTTATTGGCTGTATCTGTCTTGCTTAATATTTTAGCTTCAAGATTATTATCTACTGAAAAACCTATACCCATGGATCTGCCAGATCCAGGTCCTCCGAAAATTCCGTTCTGAAAGATGGAATAACGATCTGTTCTACCGGTAGATAAATTGGTGTAGTCTCTGTAGAAACCAAAAGACGGGTCTGAAAAATCAGGCCGATAATTGAGGTTGATAGAGGGAGTGACCACATGACGAATGGCTTCAATCTTTCCTATTTTTGGATACAGACCGTATACCTTGGTCGAGAGTCCTGTCGAGAAAGAATAGTCGTATGCGCGGTTGAATCCCTGTACAGTATCTACCATCTCTTTATATCCGCCCGGTTCATTGAGATTGAATTTACGAATACTTTGCAAGTACCACCGTTCGGTATAATTAACACTTGTGTTGAATTGAAAATGCTTAAATGCATTTAAGGAAAGACTTATTGGGATGGAGTGTTGGAATCCGTTCGTGAATTTCTTCAAGCCTTCTTTAGTGAAAAGTATGGAATCTCCAGCTGTTATAGAATTACGTCCCTGTAAGCTGTATCCTACATTAATACGTTGATACCATTTTTGCTCGCCTACCCTTTGTTTACTGTCGAAGGGGTTGAATGAAGCTACGTTCAAACTGAAGGAAGGTAATTCTAAAGAAACTTGTCCTGTGGCCATATCCTGTCTATGGCTTAGACTGGATGTAAAGTTTACTTTACCATCCGCAAATACTTTTCCATAACTAATGGACGAAGACATGTTATTACGTGTCAAATCTTGGTAGCTATTGGTCGTATTTACACCTGTCCTTCTGAAATAGGAGCTCGTACCGAAATTTACGGATGCACTGAAAGAGGTCCCTGGATTGGCTTCTTGACGCTGTGTATGATTCCAAGTGACATTGAAATCCTTATTGGAACCGTAATCATCTGTTCCTTCTACACCTGTTTTTGTAGATGCATAACGGATATTAAATCCTCCGTTGTATTTGTAATTTACTTTGTATTGTGTGTTGACCGAGGCTTCCCACGAACCTTTCGAGTAAAGAGTTCCTCGTATTTCACTATCCCAATAGTCATTGAATGCTAAATACCAACCCGCGTCACGTATGGCAAATCCTCGCGTAGCATCTTCACCAAACGAAGGGAAGAGAAAGCCTGATGAACGTTTGTTTGGCTTCGGGAAAAAGCCGAAAGGGATGGCGACAAATTTGACGGGTATATTTTCTACCACCAAGTAGGTAGGACCTGCGATGATTTGATTCTTAGTAACTATACCTTTTGAAATCTGAAGTCCAAAATGGGTGTGAGGGTAGGGGAGGTCACAGGTACTGTAGAGTCCTTGATATATGGACATCTCGTCATACATGTTTTTACGGACAATCTTGGCTTGTATATACCCCCCATCGACCTCTGTCATGATACCAAAAGTATTACCCTCCATAGTCTTGTAGTTGTAGGTAAGGGAGTCTACAGATTTTGGTGTCTCATTTGGAAAAAGAACGACCGGGCGACCTACATATTTGCCGTTATGATCAATGACGCCACTAGCAAATAGTTCGTTGGTATTACGGTTCAATCGGATATAATCTGCAGAAAGTTCAAAATCCTGATACTTCACTTTCGCTCCTTTGTACAAGTGGGTAATGTTTTTATCAACCTGTGTATACTGACTGTCTACGGCAACAATACTCACCATGGCTTGGAGGCCATCTTTATCTTTAACAATGACAGAGTCACGTATACTATCTTGTTGCACTACTTTTGTGCTGTCCGAAAGGGTCTTGGAAGTGTCTTGGGCGTTCGGAATCACAGTTTTTGAAGGAGTGACTTCTTGTGCATTCACTAAGGAAAAGCACATGATGAGAAGTAATAAATATGTTAAAAAGTCCGTTAACGCCTTCAAAATTGATAATGAATATTATTTTTGTGATAAAGATAAACTCTTGGCTGCAAAATTAGTCAAAAAAGATGTAGAAAAAACAGCTGATTTAATGTTAAATAATGCTAAATGGTTTATTTTTGCGTTTTAATCAAAAGAGCTCATCTTGAGTTCGTTTAAATAAGATAAGATATCACATGGAAATAAAAATGATTCTAACAAAATCTAAGCTCATCACATTCTCTTTACTAGTCACTATTTCTCTCCTCCCTTTTTTTGGTCAAGCACAGAGTCAGTCCGCATATAGAGTTAAAACCATTGTCATCGATGCGGGACACGGAGGGCATGACTCGGGAGCTAAAGGGCATCAGACATTGGAAAAGCACTTGGCACTACAGGTGGCTTTGAAGCTGGGAAAACTTATAGAAGCCGAGCTACCCGGAGTGAAGGTGTTATACACCCGTAAAACAGATGAATTCGTGGAACTTTATAAGCGTATTTACTACGCAAATGATAACCATGCAGACCTTTTTATCTCTATCCATTGTAACTCTGGAGGCGTTAGTCGAGTGACCTCGCGTAATAAGAAAGGAAAGCGTGTCACCTCTTCAGTACTCAATACCTCTGCCAAAGGTACAGAAACGTTGGTTTCAGGATATGGGCGCTTAGGAGAGCAAGATGCCGCCATACGGGAGAACGCATCCCTATTATTAGAATCCAACTATAAGGACAACTATCAAGGATTTGACCCCAAAGATCCAGAGAGTTACATTGTGTTTTCTCTAATGAAAAATCAGTTCCGTGATCAAAGTATCAAGTTGGCCTCATATATGCAAAATGAATATGTGAAATCTGGGCGTACCAATAGAGGCGTTTGGGAGAAAAGTTTGGCGGTACTTGCTCGTGCCGGTATGCCAGCTGTCCTAACGGAGATTGGGTTCATCAGTAATCCGGCCGAGGAAGAGTTTATGATGACTGATGCAGGGCAGAATGAAATCACTCAGAATCTGTTGAATGCAATAAAAACCTTCAAAAGAAGTGTCGAACGGTAAACAATTCCTATATTAGAGTGTTGTTTAGAGTAGTTTTGATTTCTTTAAGTTTGTAATAAGATACGATTTTGAAAATAGCGAATGAAACCAAGGTAGGGGCATTGACCGTCGTTGCCATAGCATTATTATTTATAGGCTACAGTTTTTTAAAGGGAAATGATGTCTTTAGCAGCGAAAATTCTTTTTATACCGTTTATGGAAACGTTGACGGATTGGCTGTGTCTAAACCTGTGACGGTCAATGGATACCAAATAGGTCGAGTCTCCAAAATGACCTTGATGACAGATGGTCAAATCAGGACAGAGTTTAAAATTAAAAAAGAATATGAAATCCCCTCGAATACCGTCGCTCGTATTATGAGCGCGGATTTATTGGGAAGTAAGATTATTGTTTTTGATTTAGGTAATAGTACGACGATGGCCAAAGATGGAGACCCTCTCACATCTGATGTTCAACAAAATCTCATGGAGAAGGTAGAACCCCTTCAAAAGAAAGTTGAAAATATAGCATCACGCCTTGATTCTGTATTATTTGCCGTAAATTCAATTTTAAACAAAGACTTTCAAAAGGATCTTCAAAAGAGTATGCACAGTGTGTCAGTATCGATGAAGAATATAGAAGGCATTACAGGTGAAGTCAATAATCTCCTCGGTACCGAGCGTGTACGATTGAGTCGTATCATGGCCAATCTGGAATCCATAACGACCAATTTTAAGACCAATGGTAAGAAGCTTGATCAGGTTATGAACAATCTCGATGCTATGTCTGACCAGCTGGCTAAAACGGAGTTTAAAGCAACTGTTGACAACGCGAATAAAGCCATACAAGATGTGCAATCCATTACAGATAAAATTAATTCAGGAAAAGGGTCAATTGGTTTATTGATCAATGATGATGAACTCTATAATAACCTTAACAACGCTTCCCGTGATTTGGATCATTTGATTAAGGATGTAAAAGAAAGACCAAGTCGATACATTCGGCTGTCAATTTTTGGCAAGAAAGACACCAAATAGGCAACTTTAATATAACAACAGAAAGGGGATATGAAATTTCACGTCCCCTTTCTGTTGTTATAAGGTTTCCTTCAGCCAGCCAAAGAATTCCCTCTGCCATACTTGGGCGTTGTGACCTGAGAGAACCCAATGATTTTCGTCAGGCAGATAGACCAGTCTGCTTTTGATTTTTTTGAGTTGAGCTAGTTGAAAAGCTGCCAATCCCTGTCCAATTGGTACACGATAATCTTTTCCTCCTTGAAAGATAAGGATTGGAGTATGCCATTTGTCAGCATATTCAATCGGGTTGAATTCATAATAGGTCTTCGCGTTATTCTTGTCCCAAAATGGACCTCCCAGATCGTGGTTGGCAAAAAATAGTTCTTCCGTTGTACCGTACCAACTACGCATATCAAATAGTCCATTGTGAGCGATAAAGGATTTAAACCTATTCTCATGTACACCCGCTAGCATGTAGACCGAGTAGCCTCCATAGCTTGCCCCGATTGCTGCCCTTCTACTTGTATCCACATAGTGCTCTTTTGATATGTCGTCGATAGCTGCTAGGTAATCTCGGATAGGCTGACCACCCCAATCCTTTGAGATATCTTCATTCCATTTAACTCCCCACCCAGGCATTCCTCGACGATTGGGAGCGATGACGATGTACCCTTGTGAAGCAATTAATTGTAAGTTCCAGCGAAACGAATAGAATTGGGTCAATGCTGACTGAGGCCCACCTTCACAATACAAGATAGTCGGGTACTTTTTTGTCGCATCAAAATTTGGAGGATAGATTACCCAAGAAAAGAGGTCGGCTCCGTCAGACGTTTTGGTGACTCTGGATACCACCTCATTTTCATAAATACCACTATATAAATCATTATTTACTTTGGTGATGGGACTTAATGTTTTTTTGTTGAGGTCGAAGCGGTACACCTCGGGTGCGTGTGTCAATTTAGTAGAGGTGACGACCAATGCATTATCTACCATTCCTACAATCCCTGTGATGTCAAATTGACCTGTGCTTAGTTGTGTGATAGTGGGAAGCGATTTGTTTTTCAAGTTTGTAGGGATAGTCAACTCGAAAAGCTGCACAGTTCCTTTCGTTGGAGCTGTAAAGTAGATTCGACGATTGTCTGTGCTCCAAATAAAAGAGTTGACCGTGCCATCCCAATGCGCAGTGAGATTCAAGCGAATAGCACTCGCTTTATCAAATAAGATAATATCGTTCTTATCTGCCTCATAGCCATCTGTCTTCATACTTAGCCAAGTTAGTTTCGAGCCATTCGGACTGTAGGTCGGTGAGGTGTCGTAGCCATTCATGCCCTCCGTCAGATTGATTGTCCGTTTGCTGGTTAGGTCATATCTATAAATATCGGTATTGGTACTTATGGCATAGTCTGTCCCAAATTTCTTCTTAGCAACGTATAGGACCGATTTGCTGTCAGGGGACCAGGTAAAGTCCTCCGCTCCTCCAAATGGCATTTGCGGGCTATAGAATGGTTCATCCTGTAGTAAATCAATAGGTTGTCCAATAACGCCATCTGAATAAGAGGCTACAAATGGATGGTTGAACTTCCCATTATTGAAAGTATCCCAATGGCGGTAGTCCAAGTTGTCATAAATATAGACATCGGATTTTGGTAGGTCAGGGTGACGGTCAGGACTGTGGTATTTTTTGATTAGAACTGGTTGGCTGAAAAGGATAAACCTGCCGTCAGGCGACAATTTTACATTTTCCAGGTCAGTGTTTCCTTTTGTCAATTGTACAGCTGAGTTACCGTTAATGTTTCTTTTCCATAGCTGTCCTTTCAGTAAATAGATGATATCTCCGTTGTTGGCAATGTGTACTACTGACTCACCACCTTTTTCTGTAGAGAATGGGGTAGGGAGGCCTCCAGCGACAGGGACGGTAAAGAGATTTTTTTCGGAAGCGTTGCTTTCCAAATCGTATTGCGAAACTGCGTAGATTAAAGATTTGCCGTCAGTTGTGAGCCCCTCTGCAGACACGCGTCCTAGTTTCCACAGCATCTCGGGGGAAAGTGGTGCCGAGTTGGATTGATTCGCCATGCGATGATCGATTAAAGATTTGTTTATCATTTTCTCGGGAGCCCGTTGAGCTACCGCGAACGCTGAAATCGAAACCATAGCGATGGCTAATATTTCTTTCTTCATAAATGTTGAATATGCGTAATCCTGCAAGTTACTAAAAGCCTTTAAAAACAGGAACAAATCTCCTTATTTATGCAAGAATAGTATCCATATGGATGTGATATATAATCGGATGAAATACATGAAGGAAGTATCTTAATGGGGCTTCTTTGAAGAAGCCCCAAGTTGTTATTTATTGTCAAATTGATACCAATTGATTTTCGTAGAGAAGCGCATTAATACCGCTAAGATGATGAAAATGCCAATTGTGCCAACAATTAATGAAAGATCACGGAGTTGCATAAGTACAAATATAAAGGCATAGAATGTAGAAAGGATGGCCGCAAATACCAATGCGGTTTTGGTCTGTTTGACAATGCCTTTTATAAATGTGGCAATCAAAGAGACGGTAGCCGCACCAGCTATGATATACGCCCAATTAAATCCGATGTGCTCGCTGAAAGCTAGTAATAAAGAATAGAAAAGAACCATAGCCGCGCCAATCAAAATGTATTGTATGATATGGATTCGTTGCTTTTTGATGATTTCGGTGAAGAGTAAAGCTGTGAATGTAAGCAGTATCACTAACAATCCGTATTTCGCGACCCTAGTGGTCTTTTGATAGTTATTGACCTCGGGTAAGAAGTTGATTGACACCATATCATCATTGGTTAAGATTTGATTGCTATCCGATGACGCAGATGCCGGTTCGGCGTACGCTGTCGTATTGGTAAAGTCAGATGAGGCATTGGTATCGAATAGATAGAGGCTTGCGGCATTCCCAGTCCATGCTTGTGGCAGTTTGCGACTGAAACTCGGGATGCTCCATTGTGCGGAGAAGCTATTGGTAGATACATTCCTGTTTTCAGGTAGGAACGCACCATCGAAACTAGGATTTGACCAGTCTCCAGTTGCCGAAATCTGTGTTTGCGCCGCCAAAGGTAGGAAGTTTAAAGATTTAGATCCTTTTAAGTCAAATTGTATTTCGAATTTCTGTTTTGTATCGATTAAGCTTTTAATATTTACAGGTGCGGTCAATGTCTGAGGAAATAGTTTTAGATTGTTGAAATCTGTCTCTAGATGTAGGCTTTGGTCTCCCCACGACAGGTTGGGCGCGGACTTTAGGCCCTTAAAATCTTCTACACCAAAAATAATTTTCGATTGATCCCACATGATGTCCGCTACATTTACGCCTAATTTGGTCAAATCTACTTGGTCGAAATCACCTGACATCTTTAATTTGGTATTGTATACCACGACATCATATATTCCTCTCTTTAACGACTTTGGTGTCACCTTGCTGTCTATTTTGATTTGGTTGGGAAGTACAAAGACCCACTCAGTGGTCTTGACTTTTGTACTAATTTTGGTGTTGGCTTGGACAGTCACTTCATCCACGATTTTGCTGTAAGGAATAGCTAGTACGGGTGTGCCAACAACCTGTTGCTTACCCCATTTTAACGCAATCTCGCTGTGGACTTCCTGCTCTCTGTACCTTCTTTCATCAATAAGCTCACTGACCCAATGCATCGGAATCAGCATAAATAGGATGAGGAGTAAGATGAGCATTAGCTTCACGACGACCGATTGTGCTAGTTTTTCAAAAAGTGTTTTTTCTTTAGTTTCCATTTTGTTTATTTTAAAAGTACTTTGAATTTCAAAGTTGTTGGATAAAAAAAATTATGTGTACCGTTTTTTAATTAAATTTTCTAATGCTGTGAGGTGATTCAAGAAGGCCACTTTTCCTTTCTCAGTTTTTCGATAGCGCGTATTCGGTTTTCTATCGATGAATGTTTTTAAAATTTCGATGTAACCCTCCTTTTCGAGCGACTTTAAGTTGGATGCCAGATTTCCATCTGTGATGTCCAAAAGCGTCTTCAACGAGATGAAATCGTATTCATCGTTCGCGACCAGCACACTCATGATCTGTAGGCGAACCTTATTCTCAAATATCTTGTCGTATTGATCTAAATTAATCTTCACTTGTCATATTTATTGTGTACGATTATTCCATAAATAATGTGCAGTACCCCAAATCCCAATGTCCAAAAGACAATACCATACCCGGGAAAAGCCAATGCCAATAGTCCCATTAAAATTTCGCAAACACCGAGTCCTTTGACCTCTTTAAAAGTAAAGTTGCCAGCAGCAACCAAAGCTAGACCATAAAAGATGAGTAGAGAAGAGGACACAGCAAAGAACATTCCTCTTTGTATCAAGAGAAGCGAGAATATTCCACCTGTTACTAAAGGGATAATTATGGCAAATAAGAGGTCTTTGCTTGTTTTATTCCAAATAGGTTGTTGCAGTCTTTTAGCTTTACGCTTTGCCATAACGATACCGGTCGCGATTGAAGCTGCTAGTACTATTAACGCAGCAACCATCAACTTAGTAATCACCAATGGTTCATTCACGTAATGATCGCGGTAACCCGCTTGGCTATCGAATCCATAGACCTCATAGTACGCATAGGCGGCACCAAGTAGGGCATATATCCCAATTAGAACACTGGAAAGACCACTGATGGAGATAAACTTTGTGGATTTTTCCATCAATTTCCTGATTTGGGAAATATCTTTAATTAAATCGTCGTCTGTCATAAAAGTACTTTGATTTTCAAAGTAAATGAATTATAGTGGATTATACAAAGTTTTTTTTCACTTTTATTTTGCGTTAAAAAAAAAATAAAAAAATACCTGGGAAATACTTGCAAGATATCGTTTTGGTTTCTATCTTTGTGCCACAATAAAAGTCCTAATAACTGCGGAAGTGGCGTAATTGGTAGCCGCACCAGACTTAGGATCTGGCGCCGCAAGGCGTGGGGGTTCGAGTCCCTTCTTCCGCACTTGATGTCCTCCCGAAATTTTATCATCGGGAGGATTTTTTTTTAAAAAATAATGCGATTAAACGCTTAGAATAAAGTATGAAAGTTTCTCACAACAAAATTGATGACATCAACGCAAGTATCATCGTTGACCTAGCACCAGAAGACTACAACCCTCAGGTTGATAAAGCAATAAAAGAGCAAGCTAAAAAAGCGAAGTTACCAGGATTCCGTCCAGGGATGGTTCCTACTGGTCATATCCGAAGAACTTATGGGAAGGCCATTTTATTGGAAGAAGTTAATAAACTTGTCAACGACAAAATTGCTGAGTACATTTCAGAACAAAAATTAGAAGTATTAGGTCAACCGCTTCCCACAGAAGATGAAGGTAAGTATAATTGGGACTACAAAGATACATTTAGCTTCACCTACGAGATTGGTTTAGCTCCTGAATTCGAAACCCCGTTTACAAAAGATACTGAATTTACGGAATACGATATTAAAGCAGATGCAGAGACATTAGAGTCCCGCATCAAAAATCTTCGTCGTAGCTATGGTAAAATGACCAATCCGGAAGTATCAGAAGATGGTGACGTCTTGTACGCTACGTTAAAGCAAGATGGAGAAGAGGGAATCGAAAAGACAACTTCAATCCGGACAGATCTTGTAGAAGATGCGAAGATTAAAAAATCTTTAGTGGGCTTAAAGCAAGACGATACTGTAAAAATAGACGTTAAGAAGGCTTTTAAAGTAGATGATTTAGCCCGTATCCTTGGGATTACGGAAGCTGAAGTTGAAGCTATCTCTCCTTCAAAATTCGCATTGACAGTAAAGAACATCAATCGTCTAGAGGAATCCGATCTTAATCAAGAGTTCTTTGATAAATTATTTCCTGCAGGTGAGGTCACCACTGAAGAATTATTCAAAGAAAAGGTAACGGAAGAAGTAGAGAATTTATTCAAACAAAATTCAGCTCAAAAACTTCGTAACGATATCTACACTTTCGGAATGGAAAAAGTAGACGTAAAATTCCCTGAAGCCTTCTTGAAAAGATGGTTGAAAGCAACTAATCCAAACATCTCTGATGAGGAATTGGAAGAAGGCTTTGCTGACTTTATCAATAATTTGAAATGGACAATCATTGAGAACCGTATTGTTACAGCTAATAATTTAGAGGTAAAATATGATGAGGTGATTAATCTTGCTAAGGAGCGTATTTACGCACAGATTAAAATGTATAATATCAACGAAGAACCTGCTGATGAGCAATTGGCTCAGTATGCAGTACAATTGTTGCAAGATAGAGAGCAGGCGAATCGTCTTTTTGAAGAAGCCAAAGCACTTAAAGTGTTCGACTACCTAAAAGGATTGGTAAAACTGAAATCTAAAAAAATAGATTACGATAAATTTGAAAAATTAGCATAAGCTGTATTTATAGATAATGAAAGGCCTCTTTAAAGAGGCCTTTTTTGTTGAAAATAATCTCTCCTAAGGGCTGTGTGAAGCCATCTTGATTCATAATTATTTTAAAAAATTAGTTCCATTTAGCTGCACTGCGCCTCATACTAGAAAGGGAGCAAGTTCATATTATAATTGTACCAATTTGTATATTAATAGGGATATTATTCGAACTTAATACGGACTTAGTCCGGACTTCATTCGGATATATCCGAATGAAATCCTTATCAAAGCCCTACAATATCTGATGTAAATCCTGCTTACTATTAAAAATGGTATAAAGTTTTCTCCCTTTTTAAGCAGCACAGTTCCCAAACTCAACTGGTGTTGACTTTCATGTTAATAGGAGTAATGCTGGGATAAATGCTGCTATTTGGATTTTGGGGCAATTTGTTTCTTTTGCGGGTTTATTTCGTCTTCCAACCTGCGCCAGAATAGCATCCTTTTAAAAAAATCGGAGAAGCTATTGAATTCCTGCCTGTACACTAGACCCACAGCGCTGACATAGTCATTGTCCATGCCCAATAGTAGGAAATTGCGAGTATTCAACCGGTTAGAACCTCTTAAGATAAGACTACCATCTTTTCGGAGGCGATAAGATAACTCGGCATCGGTGGCAACTTCGTCCGAAAAGACATTCAAGTCATTGAGTTGTAGATTTCGGCGATCGGTCACTCCTCCCGTAATAATCAAGCGATCGTCAAAAAAGCGGAGCGAAGCTGATGCATCATTTAAAGAACGGATGTTCAAATCAAAGAAATTGATATTCAAGGACTGTGATATGATTGTGTTGAGTTGATTAAAGGCCAGTTCAGTTCCTGCCGAGAGTAAGGTACTATTAACTTCCTTTCCAAACTCGCTTGACGACCCAGGAGAGAAACTTCGACGCATGATAAGGCTCATGGCCTGTTGGTTCACATTGTTGGCATCACTTAGGTAACTTTGAAGTTCGTCTTTGATATAAGGGTCTTGTGGAAAGTTCAGGGCGAAGCTAATGTCAGGTTTTGTCAGATTGCCTTTGAGTACCATATCTGCCTGTGCCAATACCCGCTGGTCATTCCCCGATCTTCCTGCAGCATTGTAGAGAGGAGCCACCGATGTGCGTTGTTCATACATGGCACTTAGGTTGATAACTGCGTCACTAGGATTTCCTGCCCAACGAATTGTGCCACCTTCTTTTATGTCAAATATTTTATTTATGAAATCCTGTGCTGTGAAATTGAATTTGCCAGAACTTGTGACGTAGTCTCCGAACATTTCGAAATCGCCGAGACTAGAGATTTTTAGGTTTAATGCTCCAGTGCCTCTACCTTTAAGCGAGCCTAAATCCGTTTGTAGGTTTACCTCTGCATCTGGAGTGATATTCAAATCCATATTCATACTGAGTCCTTGAAACGTCTTACGATTATCCTTTTTCTTGTTTTCAGCTGAGTCGGGGCTGATAAAATAGATAAAATCGCTTTCTGTCACCGTCATGGCACTGTTGAATGGTATAGTGAAGGTGGTGTTTTCATTGGATTTAGCGCGAATGTCGATATTCATAGCTGATGTGGGACCTTTAAACTTGAATTCACCAGTGGCATAAGCCTTTCCGAAATACAGATTATTGTCTTTATAGGTTGTATTGAGTGCCAGAAAATTTCGTGCATCAATATCAATGTCGATATGAGGGTCTGAAAGCCTATTGAGATTTACATAACCATTAGCTGTTGCAACATGATTATTGGGGTCAAATATTTTGAAATTATTAAGGATAATATTATTCTTAGACAGTTGGAGGATGTCATCTGCTATGCGATAGGGTGTTTGTAAATAGTTGACGGTAAACGAGGCCTCTTTAAATCGGGTGACGGCGTTGATTTCTGGCCGTGTGGCCGATCCTAGGATCGTGACATCTCCCGATACGGTACCTCTAAGGTCAGACACGAGATTTCTTAAAAAAGGCTGTAGGATGATTAGGTCTGTATTGACGAGCTTGCCGACTAAGTCGATTTCATTTTTTCTGTCATCACTAATGTTATATGTACCAGCGAGGGTGAGGCTCTTGCGATCGCCATCGGTCAATTTTAGATCCATATTGACGAGTCTTTCATCAGGGTCGTAGGCTGCCTGTAAGGCGAGTTGACCAATCGGTAACCCGTTATATATGATTGGAGTAGTTTGTAGATCGGCATTAAGATAGGGCTTCTTGAATAATGAATTAAGTTGGATATTACCATTTACTTTACCTTGCATTCGAATACCTAGTGGTTTTGTGAAGCCATCCAATGAAGAAAGACCAAAATTGTTGAATGCAAACTTAATCCGGTCGTCCTGGTCTGACATGACGCCATCAACAATAACTTCCTGTTCTCCCTGACTTAATTTTAGATTGTCGAAATAAAGCTTGCCTTTTGAAATGCGGGCAAGAGCGTCCTGATTGATATTCCATTCTTCGTGGTTAATTTGGAGCGTAGAGGGGAAGAAATGGATGTATGCAGGTTTGTTATGCGCAAATAATATGTTTCCATTTAAATCCATGAAATTGGGACGGGCTTGCTCGGATAGTTTGATGTTAAAGTGTAAACTATCATTGGAAAGAATATTGGTAAGGTTGATGTTATCGATATATAAACTGTCCGAGAGATTGAGCTTATCGGCTGTGACCATAAGAGCAAGGGACTCTTGATTGGCATTCTCTTCGATAATTAGATTGGTGACTTTGATACCACTGTATTTAATGGTAGGACTGTAGGCTTGAAATTGAGCTGTATATTTTTCAGACGAGAAGTTGGCATTAAGCGTCGCGCCATCTTCCAAGGTCAGATTAGGGTCTAAAAAGGACGCTATCGGAGCAAAGGATTTGATATTCAGGAAGAGGTCGAACTCTTGCTTGTTATAGGGTTGTATTTCGATTCCGATGGCAGGGGCATATCGCATTGCCAGGGATTTGAAATAGGGCACAATTGTAGTTAGGTCGATTTGACCCTTTAGATTGCCCTCTAGTATATCCGAATTAAGGATAAGATGGCGTTCGGCCTCATTTCCCTCTGCATTAAAATCTAGGAAATCAATATCAAAAGTGCCCTTGGAGGATGTGAAATGTATGTTTTTAGCTGCGAGGTTTCCGATAATATTATTGATGTTGTCTCCTTGTATATTCGTGGAAAGTGTGGTTTTGTGAATCGTTATTGTATCCTTTTTGAATAGGTTTAGTGCATACAAATCGGCGTTTTCGATATCTGCTTCAAGTAGATAGGAAGGCGTGCTCTTTTTCCAGTCCATATCGGTATGGAAGTCGAGCTTTGCATTTCTATCATCCAGCAATCCCGATACATGCAGAAAACGATCGTTTATTTGCGCATCAATGTCCAATTTCTCATACTGGTAGCCCTTGAATTCTAAGGTGTTAAATCGACCTTTTACTTGTAGGTCAAGACTTTCAAGTTTGGTGCCCTTTCCATCAAATGTAAGGGAGAGGCCAGTGTGGCCAAGATTTTTGACCTTAGCAATTTCATGGATGGCAAAATGATTGGATTGAACGTGCCCCTTGTAAGTGAGTTCTTTCTTTAAATTGATACTAGTCTCTGTTTGGATATTACCGAGAGCAGTCTCCAAACTGCCTGTCGCCTTGAAATCGTTATAAAATCCCCTGAATAGTCCCGTGTAATGGATGTTTTTCAGCTGGTGTACGATTTTTGGAAGGACGAAGGACTTCATGTTGCCCAATTTAGGGATAAGGTCTTCCAGGTCTTGGGCGTTGCTTTTCAGGGTTTTTACATTGATATCAAAGATTGTCTCGGCTATGTGTGGCAATCCTCTGATTGTAAAATCTCCTTCGAGTTCGGTATCCTTTCCTAAGCGCATAGTTGTATTTCGGGCAGATGCGTTGGCGACGGTTCCAGATAGTTGCGCGGAAGGAATCAATACATCAAACTTAACGAACTTCATGTCCGTTGCAAAATATTCGATATCTCGGGATGATACGAAGGAGTTTTTGAGAGCAGCCTTGACCTTCACTTTATCCATGAATGCGGTGAAGTCAGCAAGACTGTCATATTCAAACTTTAAATAGTTCGTGACCCGAGACCGATTGGTGATGAGTTTGAGTTTGTTAAACTCCATTCGTGTATTGCTGTAAAAAGCTTCTGTAGATAGTTCTTTTAGTTGTAATCCCGATTTTTCAGAAAAGGTGAGCTTTGTGATATGTGCCGATATGGATTGAGAGCTATCAATTTGAATGTGGTCGATCTTACCTGACAATTTGCTAATTTCTAAGTTGCCAAAGTCGACTCCTTGCTGAGTATGTTTTTTAGTGTTGTTGACAATTTTGATGTGATTGTTTTCAAGGACGATTTCATTCAAGACTAGAGCAAGTGTAGAAGAGGTGTTTTTTTTGGGGACCCTCTTATTCGGGGCAAAATAGTCAATTAAAAAGGTGAAATTAGTGCTGTCTTCGAAGATTTGGAAATCTACTCTCGTATCTTTTGAATATAGTTTATTGACAATAATCTTGTTTTTTCTCCATTGGCTTAGGTTGATATCGGCCTCTATCTTTTCAGAGAAGAAAATGTTGCTCCCGTTCTTGTCGTCAATTTTTAAATTTTGGAGGACCAGTGATGAAAATGGTTTGAAATAGAGCGACTCAATTGAAATGTCTGCGTGAAGTTCTTTGGATAAATAGTCCGCTGTTTTTTTTGCGAAGTAGGTTTGTATAGGTTTGTACTGCAAGGAAAACACCAAAATCGCTAACAGCAGAGTAATGCTTGTTAACGTAATCAGCGTTATTTTTATTATTTTTTTGATAACTTTGTAATCTATTTAAAAGTTACTCCTATTTAACATGGCCATTATCTTGGGTATTGAATCCTCTTGTGACGAAACATCTGCATCCATATGTATAGACGGTGAAATTAGGTCAAATATTATTGCTAGTCAAGCTGTTCATGCAAAATATGGTGGAGTGGTTCCTGAACTTGCATCTCGAGCACACCAACAGAACATCATTCCGACTGTAGAACAAGCAATACGTGACGCAAAAGTACACAAAAATGAGATAGATGCAGTAGCTTTTACCCGTGGTCCTGGATTATTAGGTGCACTATTGGTTGGAACTTCATTTGCAAAATCTTTTGCCCTAGCTCGGGGTATCCCGTTGATAGATGTAAATCATATGCAAGCACATATTTTAGCTCATTTTATTGAAGATCCAAGACCTAGTTTTCCTTTCTTATGTCTGACTGTGTCGGGGGGGCATACACAAATTGTATTGGTGAAGGATTATTTTGAAATGGAATTGTTGGGTGAGACGTTGGATGACGCTGCTGGTGAAGCTTTCGATAAGACGGCAAAGATCCTTAATCTTCCGTATCCTGGAGGGCCTTTGGTTGATAAATATGCTCAAGAGGGTAATCCCCAAGCTTTTACACTTCCGGAACCTCAGATTCAGGATTTGAATTTTAGTTTTTCAGGATTGAAAACTGCGATTCTTTATTTAGTGCAGAGACAGGAAAGAGAAAATCCTAATTTTCTTCAAGAACATCTCCAAGATGTGTGTGCATCGGTGCAGGATCGAATTGTATCCATTCTTCTGAATAAGGTCAAGAAGGCTGCCAAGCAAACGGGAGTGAAAAGAATTGCTATTGCAGGTGGTGTGTCAGCTAATTCGGGCTTGCGTCGATCATTGGTCGATATGGGTGCTCGATATGGTTGGGAGGTTTATATCCCCAAGTTTGAGTATTGTACGGATAATGCTGCGATGATTGCCATCGCTGGATACCATAAATATCTGCGTCAAGATTTTGTAGGGCAAGATGTGTCTCCACTAGCCCGGATGCACCTATAAATGGACTTCATTCCTCTTTAGAGTGGGGCAGAGTAACCGTAAGCTTCTTTGTCCAATATAAATTTGCCGTCTTTCTCCCTTAGATATTGCAAGACGTAACCCTCTGCTCCGAAATCAGCAGTTACAAGTTCGATATTCTCTCCATTGGAGAAGACATTCAAGATTTGGAAGTAATCCATATCGAACTCCCCTCCATCATCCACACGCCAAGTGCTAATTTCGTCATATTTTGCAGGAAACTCTTTCGTGATGATTTTCCCTGGAGATCGATAGATTAATACAGCTAGGGCTGTGCTGTCCTTCACTTCAAATTCTACCAAGGTGATTGTTCCTTGATTAGTCAGCTGAGCGAGGTTTTTGTGTTTTTTGATTTTTCTGTCTTTTTCTTCTGAAAGTTGTTGAATGTGATCTGGGATATTGTCACTGGAATGGGGTGGATTGATAGCCAGTGTTTTATGGTTGTTTAAAAATGCGCGATTGACCAAGGTAGCTGCTATAGCTTCAGTTGGCGCTGTAGGGACGGCAATTTGATATAGATAACCCTTGCTGTTTTTGAAATTTTCTGCTGTCTGTCTCCCATTATCTTGCTCATTTGCTTGTTGAAGGCGCAGATAGCTTATGTCCTGTTCGCCACCGTCAGCGTGGATGAGATAGGTGTAATCTTGTGGAGAGTCTAGTGAATCTTGCTCCAGTGTGAGTACTTGACTACCCTCTGCGTTGATAAATCCAAAGGTTATTAAAGCTGTTGTATCCGCTAAACGATGGGTAATAGTATCTGTTGTAGATGCTTGATGTTCTGTTTTTTTGGAGTGTTGTCGGCAGGAAAATAAGCCTAACAACATTAATAGAATTACGAAATACCTCATTCGTTTATGATATCCTTAGTTTTTGAATAACAGCTGCAGTCATGATAAGTTATGACAATAAAGTAGCTGTCTTTAATTTTTTTAAAACTAGTATTTTTTATTGAAAGAACCTTGATAATAGCAATCGATAGCATGTTAAATTAATTTTATGGAAATGCTTTGTGTTTTACATCACAGAAGAAAAAGGTTTCACAATTTAAATTCAAAGCTTATGTTCGGTTCAAAATTAAACATTTACAGACGAGAATGGCTAGAGGTAATTTTCCAAAATAGAAATCAGACCTATGGCGCTTTTGAGCTTCGTCAATTGTCGACTAGGGCCACAAATTATGGTCTTGCCATTGTTTCGACGGTAGTATTGGCGTTGAGCATTGGCAAATTCGCCTATGATCGTATACCAAAGACGGAGTATATCGTGCAGCCTCAACAAATTACAGAGGTGACGATGGATGAATTGATTGAAAAGATTCCGGAGGATAAGGCAGAGGATCCACTTCCCGTAGAAAATAAGCTACAGCAAATCGCGCAGGACGTGCCAGCCTTAGATTTGATTCGTCTTTCACAACCAACTGTAGTTGATGCGAAGAAGGCTATTGAGGATGTGGCCTCTCAAGACGATTTTAAGGATGATAAAAAAATGCCGGGACGAATGACACTGAAGTCAATTCCTGGTGGGACTACTGTAGCAAGAGGGGAATTTGGAAGTAAAAAACGGGATGGAGAGCTTACTGGTGAGAGAATAGGCAGTAAAATGGGAAATGATAATGAGGTGTATAGTATGGGGAGTTTGGAAGTAATGCCTGAGCCAGTAGGAGGGATGAAAGCATTTATGAAATGGGTAGGGGACAATTATCAGTATCCATCGGGTGCGTTGGAGCAAGGGGTACAGGGGGTGGTAATGGTATCTTTTGTCATTGAGAAAGACGGTGCGCTTACTGCAATTAAAATCACGCGTGACCTTGAGTATGGTGCGGGGGAAGCGGCGATTAAATTATTGGAGAAAGCGCGTAAATGGACACCGGGTATCCAAAATGGACGTCCAGTACGAGTATCTTATTCATTGCCCATTCGATTGAATACAGTCCAATAACGGGTCTGTCCGATGGCTACGCATTGCGGAATTAGTGATGGAGAAGTTGTGTAAAGGCTTTGAAATAGTTTTGAACCATTTTATCCCATCCGTAGGTGTCTGTGGTGAAGTTTTGAAATTTTTCGATAAGTGATTTTCGGCTTATTTGGTCGTGATATAGTGCATGGATTTGTTGACTCCAAATTGTGGGTTCTTGTGGCGGTAGAAGGATGCCATTCTTGTGATGTTGAATGGCATCTGGGATACCGTCAATAGCAGAAGCTAAGACTACTGTAGCGCATTGATTGGCTTCTAAACAGACCAAGCCAAAACCTTCCATATCACCTTCTACG
The DNA here is from genome assembly GCA_000783305.1 of Sphingobacteriaceae bacterium DW12. Taxonomy (GTDB): domain Bacteria; phylum Bacteroidota; class Bacteroidia; order Sphingobacteriales; family Sphingobacteriaceae; genus Sphingobacterium. Next base: position 171,919 of record JROE01000007.1, read on the forward strand.
GGAATATTAGGCATTATAAAGGCTAGTGAATGGGTTAGCAATATCTGCAATTGCTCTTGGGGCAGTTTGCCTAAATGACGAACCCTACGGGCCACATGTTCATTTTGCAGTAATTCCCTGATGTCTCCCTCATCGGAAGGGTAACCGAAGAATAGCATGAGTTGCTCCTTAAGCCTTGTAGGCAATAGATTGAGGAAGTGATCAAGCGCCCGTTTCTCTTGTCGGAACGGACCGATGATAAGGAGTTTAATGGAAGGGTTTAAATGGGGGATGACGTGTCTGATGAACCAAGAAAATCCCTTTCGCTTTACGGGACGACCCAGTGCTATTAGATAGCTGCATTCAGGATGAATGTCGAAATCTTGATAGAGTTGCCGGACTTGTGTATCGGAGACCAATGGTGTGGGAACAGTATGTACACCATTGGGAATGACCGTTATTTTTTCTTTGGCGATACCTCTTTCTAATGCAGCGGTAGCAGTGGCTTCACTAACGGCAATCAATAAATCATAATTATTGAACTTAGGAAGTATATATCGTTGAAAGACGTGGTTTGGGAATACGACGTCAAGCCCATGTAGTGTTACAACCTTTCGAAGATGATTATACTTGTGGTGTAAGAGACAGAATGCCGCCATTAATCCATCATTGTAGTGGATGGCTATGATGTTGGGATGTTGTCTACACAAGGTGCAAATGCGTCGTTCCAACAACAGGAAGAACTTTAAGATGGATTCTTGCCCTTCGTATACGAGGGAATGGACTTTACAATGTGCCTTCATTCCGGTGATGAGTTCGTAACTTTGCTTTTGCATACCTCCGGTGCTTGGTGGATACTTATGACTGACGAACAGGATTTCCATAGATTTTGTTGAGTTTGATGTAGTATATTCCTGAAATCGCAATCCAGACCAATTGTCGTGCACGACGCAGTAGGCTGGCATTGAGCCAGATCGATACAGACGTGATGCCTAGTCCGGTCAACATGATTTTGTTTCCAAACTCTTCGATGCCTATTTGTGCCGGGACAAAGGCTCCTAAACTTTTGATGAGAACAGCGCCCATATCTATAAATAGCCCTTGGAATACCGTAATGTGAATCCCTAACAGACGAATAATTAGGTAAAACTCAAGCGAACCAATAAACCAATGTAGGGTAAAGCAAAGAAAGGAATGCCAAAATGAACGTTTATTTTCCTTGTAAAACAGGGAGGTCTGTTGAAGGGTGTTGAAGAGTCGTAATCGGAGCCTAGTAATCAAACTCGTCTTTACAATTGATGTAGTAGTGCTGCTGAAGCGGGTTATAGCGATGAAAAAACCGAATACGAGGAGGAGAAGGAGGAGGGTTGTAAATAGGCAAATGTAGGCCAAAGTTTTGTTGGTACTTTGAGTCATGTTATGTATCCCGAACCATATCAAAACGGTGATAAGGAGTAACAATTGGGACATGATGGCAATCACTCTGGAAAGAAATACCGATCGCGAGATGTCTTCTTGACTTAAGGCTGAAGATTTCAGGATATTAATTTTGAATAAATCCCCAGCAATGATATTGGAAGGATTAAACAAGCTGATGGTCTCTCCAACTTGTCTGACCATGAATAACTTGTGCAACGAAATGTTTCGGGAATTTGGGGGCAGACAATATCTCCATCCCCAAGTGCCCATCAAGTAGGCAAGTGCAGTGAGTGGAATCAAGACTACAAAATAGAACCCAAAATCTGTCATTGATTGTTGCATGGCTTCAAAATCTGTCTGATAAATGAAAGCGGCAATAAAAACGGCAACCGTGATGAAGGTGATTAATTTTAAAGCTTTCATCATGGCTATGCAGATTGGTATTTTTTTTCGCTAGGTGTTAATACCCCCGCACTCTCGCTAAGGTCGTCAAAATAGGTGTTTGCCAGATGTTGCCAATTGTATTGCTTACTGTATTTTAGAGCTGATTTTTTGATTTTTTTTCGCAATCCCTGATTATCTATGAGTTGCTGTATACGGAAAACGTATTCGTAGGTATCTTGGGCTTTGCATTTGAACCCGTTAATCTCATCTTGAATAAAATCCGAACTACCACCTTGGTCAGCCGTGATACAGGGCAGTCCCGAGGCCATGGCCTCGATAACCACATTTCCATATGTCTCCGTAATAGATGGGAAAAGAAATAGAGTTGCTGAAGCATAAATTTTGGCGAGCTCTTGATGAGAGCGTTTGCCTAAAAAGTGAGCACCAGACATCTGCTCCATACATGCAGCTTTAGCTGTACCGTCGCCCACGATGATGAAATTGCAGTCCAAGGCCAATGCACGGCAATGTTGGTAAATTGCAATCAGTGTTGTGAGATTTTTTTCCCACTCTAATCGGCTTACGAACAGGATGTTGGGTTTTTTATTTTGGGTAATCTTGCGGATGTATTTGAGGTCCTTTTTTCGAGGTGAAAATAACTGCGTATCAATTCCTCTTTGCCAGAGTGTAAGCCTTTCTGGGTTAATTCCGATACTGGTCAACTCTTTTTGAATTGTTTTTGAGGGAATATATACTTTCGAGCATTTATTGTAAAAACGAACAGTCTGTTTAATGAATTGCTTCTTTGTAGGGGTGATAAGAAAGGGCGTTTTCTTGAGGTAGTAATCGATGTAGCTGATAAAATGGGTATGGTAAATGCTTATGGTAGGAATCTCATTTTTTTTTGCATATTGGAGGGCATAATTTCCCAACATCGAGGGGGTAGCGATATGGATTACATCCGGCTGAAATTCTTTCAATTGTTTTCGAATACTCTTTTGGGCTATTGCCGGTACGGCTAATGTGTAATTTCTATTAAAGGGGATGTGAAAAGCTGGTATTCTAAGCGATTTGAACGAGTCAAGTTGTTCTGGCCCTGTTCCGTATATGAAGAAAAATTCAAATCTACTGGTGTCGATTCTGTTGATTAATTGAAACATGGTGCGGGAAGCTCCATCGAAGTCTTCAATCATCATTTCTGCAAAAAAAGCAACTTTTATCATCCTTGATGTTATTTAGCATTTGCCAATGATACATATATCATGTAGCCTCTTCATTAACTCAATATTATAAATATGTTGGTTTTTCTTTAACAGTATGTAATCGAAATATAAACGCAACGTCTAGAATATAAGCATGTTGACACTTTTTTACGTATTTGGTTCTTAAAATCTTAATTTAAAATTAGGGTATAGGTTATATGGACTGTCTAATTTTATGAAAACAATGATGAGTAGTTATGTACCTTCACTATCCTAAGTTACCGAAGCGGAGATGGATCTTAATTTTGATCCCACTTTCTTTAACATTTGTCGCTTGGAATCTGACGCATACCCTACGACCAGCATCGTCTATGAAACGAACATCCACCTTACCATCAACGGTCAATTGGATACCTACGGACGCAAAAGAAGGCGTGATTTCTTTACTAACGTATAATATAGCCGGATTACCAGAGCCCCTCTCCAGTGCCAAGACACCGCGAGGTAGTAGTATTAGAACGATAGGTGAAAGATTAAATAGATTTGATGTGGTCAATGTACAAGAGGATTTTAATTATAATGACGAGCTGTATTCAAGTGGAAATAGTCATCCTTTTCGTACCAAATCTATGGGGAAGGTTCCGTTTGGAGATGGATTGAATACACTTTCTAGATTTCCGATTTCTGAGGTGAGGAGAGTCAAATGGAGCGATTGTACAGGAGCGGATTGTTTTACACCGAAAGGCTTTAGTTATGCTAAGCTTCAATTGGCGAAAGACGTATGGGTCGATATCTATAATGTGCATGCAAATGCACAAGATTCAAAAGAGGCTAGTGCTGCTAGGCGGAAGAATATGAGGCAACTGCTCGAATTTATGGATGTACATTCAAAAGGACAAGCTGTGATATTAATGGGCGATTTCAATGCCAACTATCGTTTTGAACTTGACAATATTCGTGATTTTGTTGTTAAAGCAGGTGTGCTTGACACTTGGGTGTATCTCAAGAATAAGGGGCGTATACCACGGGTGGAAACTTCTTTTAAAGCTTTAGAAATGCTGCATGTACATGATAATTGCGAGACAATAGATAAGATAATATTTCGCAATAGTGAACACATCCATTTTACACCACAAAGTTATAAAGTTGAGGTTGATGCCTTCAAGGATAGGGTCGGTATCCCGTTGTCTGATCATCTCGCAGTCGGGGTGACCTTACATTGGGAGTATTGTACTCGGAAAATATGAGCGTGATTAGTTGGACTGAAAATCTATCGTGAATAAGATGATTTCGCTTGGATTGTTCATGGTTGCTCGCCATTTTGGCCCATTTTTGATGATTTCGACAGCACGCTGATCTAAAGTAGAGTTATCGCTGCTTTTTACTTTGATATTCACAGGACTGCCCTCCACATCTATTTTAAAAGATAAGGTTACCGCACCCGTCGCTTTATACACAAACTGTTTGGTTGCTTCTTCCACATAATCGTTGTAGGCACTCCAGCCCATTATGGGTTGCGCTTTGCCGAATTTGATTTCTTTCCGTAATGGATTATTGGTTGTTGGAGAATTGTTGCCGATGATCATGCCTTCGGGTTTTAGTTTGATTCTTCCGTTTGCAAGTATATTGGACGGCACTTGCTGTGTCTGGTAGCCTATTGCCCGAACTTCCACCAATGGATTGGCGGTACTGGATGATAACTTGAAATCTCCAGTGGAATCTGTGACAGCGGCATCTTTGGAGTTCTTTACTTTAAGTGTCGCACCGTATAGGGGTTCTCGTGTACTATTGTCTACTACTTTACCTGTAATAAGCTTCATTGAAGAGCCATTGGGCGATAATTCCGAAATTTGGTCTGCTTCTCTAAAAGTTGTATTGGCAGCAAGCCTGTTGCTTCGGTTCTTCCTGATGACAAAATTAGAATCTAAAGAGCTGGCTTGTCGCGGACTTCCCAATGTGATTGGTGAGGGAAGCGCTTTCGTTTTTTCGACATTCGTATTTGTCTTAGATCTTGATTTTTTACTGATTTCTTCCTGGATTTTGGGGTAATTTGTCGTCGCATCAGCCAATCGAGAAGTTGAATCGCCACCCATATGATTGATGTAGTTCTCCACTGACATGTTAGACTTGGAGTCGGATAGTTCGGGTGTTGTTTCCGCAGCAGAATTATCTTGTGAGGCCAGTTGTTCTTTACTTCTTGGTGAAAAGATGAAATAAGCCCCAATACCCAGACATAGTATTGTCGTTGCTGCAATCGACCAGGTTTTCCAATTAAAAATGGATACTGTTTTTTGAGGATGGACGCGTCTCTCTATACGCTTGCGTATATCCGCAAGCGGTGCCTCTTGGCCTATCACACGTTGCTGCTCCATACCCATGAGAATATCCATTAGCATAGGATCATGCTCTGCTTTATACTCCAGCTCATACATTTCACGAGCACTAAGCTCGCCCTTGTGATAGCGCCGAATTAAATCAAAATCTATCTTACTCATGTTCATGGGGCGCCTCCATACAATTTTTCAAGTTCCGTTTCCCATTTTGGATATAGCTCTTAACTTCTTTAAGGCTATAGCCAGTTATATCTGATATTTCGTAATAACATTTTTCATTTAAGAAAAAGAGGTCGATACTTTTTTTCTGTTTCTCTGGAAGTTTGTCCAAACATTGTTCCAATACTGTCAGTTTCTGTTCTCTATTTTCCACATTAGTGTCTTGATGCATATCGAAGGGAAATTCCACAAATTCGTCAAGAGAAATGTGTTGTTGATGTTTTGAGGCCCTCAAAATCATCAAACAATGGTTCCGGGATAGTACATAGAGCCATTTTGCAAAAGATTGGATTTCTTGTTTGTTAACTTTTGTAACAAGCTCTTCGAAAATGTCCATTACAGCATCTCGACTCCGCTCACTATCTTGAAAATAGCGTAAACATACGTAATAGACCATTTCGGAATGGTCTTGATAGAGTTTGCCTAAATAAGACAGGTCTCCTGTATCTCGATAGTTCTTGAGGAGTAACTGCTCATTTGATTCAAAAAGTGTGGATATGCCGCTGCGGTTCATCTTCGGGGCTCAAAATAATTCATTTTTCTTGTTTATGGAAATTTTTATTGTATTCGATAGGTGAACAGCATTTGTTATAATGCCGAACCTTAAGGGACAGGTGATTCAAAATAGTTTCTTTTTTTTATGCAGAGAAGCTAGGTAAGGAATGGAATAGCATGCAAAATAACATTAAACTGACTTTTTGTATTTATATGGTCAGTATATTTGTTTTATTAGTTTTTGTTTCCTTTTTATATGTTTAAAGCAGTATATTTTAGTGTTGTCTTTTTGACTTTTTTGGTTATAGTTGGTTGTGAGCGATTGGAATATAGTCCAAACCAGATTTTTGATAAGTATAGTCCTCGAGATTTGAATGCAAAAAATCTAGAAAAATTATATGCAGGGCAGGATACAGCGGATGATACTATTCGGTTTGTATTGACAGGTGATACACAGCGTGCCTATGATCAAGCTGCTCGATTGGTAAATGTCGTTAACAAGATCGAAAAGTTAGATTTCGTCTTTCTCAATGGTGATATTTCTGATTTTGGATTGCTTCAAGAGATGAAACTTGTGGCAGAGATTTATAACGGTCTCAAAGTGCCGTATATCAGTGTGATCGGGAATCATGATTTGGTAGCCAATGGTCAAGCGGTTTTTGAGCGCATGTTTGGAAACCGAAATTTTAGTTTTGTCTATAAGGGTGTCAAATTTGTGTGTCACGATACAAATAGTAGAGAGTATCATTTTGATAAAACTGCTCCTAATATACCTTGGCTAGCACAAGAATTTGCGGTTGGAGCAAATGTTTCTGGAATAGTCGGTGTATCTCATGTCCCTCCTATTTCTGATGATTTTGACCAAGAAAGTCGGCAACAGTACGAACGAATGATTGTAACCCATCCGAAATATGTCGCCAATTTCCATTCGCATGTCAACAATCATTCTGTTTCCTATCCTTTGGATGGAGAGATTCCTTTTATCGTTTCAAATGCGATAATAAATAGTGAGTTTTTGTATGTTGAGATGGTTGGTAATAAGTTAATCTGGTATGAGAATGTGGCGTATTAGTCTGTTGTTGATGGCGGTTTGGTTATTGTCCGCTTGTGTATTTGCGCAAGATGTGGTTATAGATAGTGTTGCCGAGTCTGGAAGGAAGTGGTGGTTACCAACTAGTGGAGTGCTGCAACATGCCGGAAGTATTGGTTATATCAGTGGTGGTGTGGGATACAACCTCAATAAAAGAGGAAGGACAACCTTGGATTTGCTATATGGTCATGTGCCTAAGTCGAAGGGAGGGCCTCTTAATATCTTTACGGCAAAGATTGCTTGGCGTCCCTTTTCCGTAAAGCTTTGGGATTGGGGAATCCTTCATCCTTTGAATCCCGGTTTTTTTGTGAGTTACCACGGGGGGCGTCATTTCGACTCTAAGTGGGATGACAATAACTACCCTAAAGGATATTACTGGTGGTCGACTGCAATCCGACCCCATATTTCCATATCGCATGAAGTTATACTATTTCCCAAAATGATTAAGAGATCAATACCTTTAGAGAAAATAGGTCTTTATGTGGAGTACAATGCTAATGAATTGTATTTAATTAGCCATTTTCAAAATAAAGAGGTTAGCACCATTCAGAAGACATTCAAAATGGGACTTGGTATCCGTACTTATTTTTAACATGTATTTATTTGTTTAATTCTTTCTGCTGGTCTTTCCATTGTTGTGCAAAGGATTTATCAGCTAACCGAGGGAGATCTCTTTTACTTCCCCATGCTTTCTTGAAAAAATTGCGAAGGATAAAGTTTTTAAACTTGCCACCAAACATATCAATCAGCTTCCTTTTCCGGATGAAATAGGTGAAGCCCTTCCATGCTTTCTTCTCCATTGCAGGTGCTAGATTTTCTTGCACAGCATCGCGACGATTTAGAAGCAACATTTTTTGGATATCTATACCTACGGGGCATACCTCAGTGCACTTGCCACATAAGCTGGACGCGTAGCTCAAGTGTTTGAATTCTTTAAGCCCATGTAAATGAGGTGAAATGAGTGAGCCTATAGGTCCGGAGTACGTCGTGTCATAAGTGTGACCTCCAACGTTTTGGTAGACGGGACATACATTGAGACAAGCGCCGCATCGTATACAATACAGTCCTTGGCGTTGCTCTTTTTCGGCTAATAAAGTGGTACGACCATTGTCTAACAGGACTACGTACATATGTTCGGGACCGTCAGCATCACCCGCTTGTCTTGGGCCACTTAGGATGGTGTTGTAGACTGTCAGGTTTTGACCTGTTCCATGTGACGCTAGTAGTGGCCAAAATAAATCTAGGTCGGTCATGCTGGGGACCATCTTCTCAATGCCTACTAATGCAATGTGGACTTTTGGAAAGCTGGTGGTGAGTCTTGCATTGCCCTCATTTTCGGTAATAGCTATTGCCCCACTGTCTGCAATTAGGAAGTTGGCGCCTGAAATCCCAACATCTGCTGTCGTGTATTTTTCTCGTAGAAGTTCGCGAGCTTTCATGGTCAGCTGTTCTGCGGTGGAGTCTAGTGGAGTGCCAAATTTATCATGGAATAACTTCGCTATATCTTCTAGGCTGAGGTGCATGGCCGGGGTGACGATATGATAAGGCTTTTGACCCAATAGTTGGATGATAAATTCTCCAAGGTCACTTTCGATGGGCTCAATTCCCTTGTTTTCTAAAAAATGATTCAGCTCTATTTCTTCTGTGGCCATCGATTTGGATTTGATGACCTGCTTTGCGTCATGAGCTTGCATGATTTTCCAAATCTCTTCCCTCGCTTCCTCTGCGTCATTGGCCCATATTACCTTCCCTCCGCGTGCCGTAAAATTAGCCTCAAATTCAGGGAGCAAACGATCCAGATTTTCCATAACCTTCCACTTGATTAAGTTGGCCTTTGTTTTGGAATTCTCTAGATTGAAAAATTTACTTTTCCCCTTCTCAAACGCAATATTGTATTTGTCAATATTGGTATTGATGATATCACGATGTCTTTGATCAAAAGATTTAGACGAGCTTTCCTTAATAAATTTTTCGGCAACCGTTTGGGACATGAATTTATTACAGTTTTTAGTGTTATTACAAAAGTAAAAAAGTTGGTAGTTAATTACCAACTTTATAAAGATAACGTTAAACTTAGAAAAAATTGTGTTTGCATACAATATAGTTGTTAGGCATACAAATCTTGTTCTTTTCTTTTGGGCGTGCGGTTTGTCACTGTATTAGCTGTCCCGCACTTGGATATTTGTCAAGTTAGAAGCTAAGCAGCTGGATGTACATACACTTAGTAACCCGGATTGTGCCTATGATGGGGTCTTCTGGCTCAGCACCAAGCTTAATTCTTTTAATTGTACTTGATCTATCGTTGAAGGTGCATCAATCATCACATCCCTTCCAGAGTTGTTCTTTGGAAATGCAATCACATCTCTAATGGTATCTAAGCCCGCAAAGATTGAAGCCATACGGTCGAAACCGAAAGCTAAGCCGCCATGCGGAGGTGCGCCAAAGGTAAATGCTTCCATTAGGAAACCAAATTGCTTTTGCGCTTCTTCTGGAGAGAATCCCAGGTGCTTGAACATCAATGCTTGCAAGTCTTTATCGTGTATTCGGATAGAACCTCCACCAATTTCACTTCCATTAAGAACGAAGTCGTATGCATTTGCTCTAACCTCTCCAGGGTTGGAATCTAATAAGGGGATGTCTTCTGGTTTAGGTGAGGTGAACGGATGGTGCATAGCATGATAGCGTCCCGTCTCTTCGTCCCACTCCAACAGCGGGAAATCTAGGACCCACAGAGGTGCAAATTTGTTCTTGTCGCGAAGACCTAGTTGGTTTCCCACCTCCAGTCTTAATTCATTAAGTTGTTTGCGGACTTTATCTTGAGGGCCCGCCATGATAAGGAATAGATCGCCAGGTACAGCCTCAAATGCAGATGCCCAACTTTTGAGATGTTCATCTGAGTAAAATTTGTCAACAGATGATTTCAGTGTTCCGTCTTCATTGTAACGCGCATACACTAGTCCCGAAGCGCCTACTTGTGGCCGTTTTACATAGTCGGTCAAGGCGTCAAGCTGTTTGCGTGTATAGTGGGCAGCACCTTGGACATTGATGCCGACGACAAGTTCTGCTTGTTCAAATACTGGAAAACCTACCCCTTTTGTGAGTTTGTTAAGCTCAACAAACTGCATCCCAAAGCGAATGTCAGGTTTGTCTGAGCCGTATAGACGCATAGCGTCTGCGTATGTCATGCGCGGGACGCTTCCAAGGTCTACACCCTTTATGGTCTTGAGCAAGTGACTGGCCAATCCCTCAAACATATTTAAGATATCTTCTTGTTCTACAAATGACATTTCGCAGTCTATTTGTGTAAACTCGGGCTGTCTATCGGCTCTAAGGTCTTCGTCACGGAAACATTTTACTATCTGGAAGTATCGGTCAAACCCGGAGACCATAAGCAACTGCTTAAATGTCTGTGGAGATTGGGGTAGTGCATAAAACTCGCCTGCATTCATACGGCTTGGAACTACAAAGTCACGAGCTCCTTCTGGTGTGGATTTGATTAATACAGGAGTTTCTATCTCAATAAAATGTTGTTCATCTAAATACTTACGAACTTCTTGCGCCATTTTGTGGCGCAGGATTAAATTTTCTCGGACAGGGTTGCGACGTAGGTCTAAGTATCTGAACTTCATGCGTAAGTCTTCCCCTCCGTCTGTTTCATCTTCGATGGTGAAGGGCGGTAATTTGGATGCATTTAATACGTCCAGGGAAGTAACTTTGATTTCAATGTCTCCGGTAGGTATCTTGGGGTTTTTGCTGGACCTTTCAATAACCTGTCCATGGACTTTAATGACAAATTCTCTGCCTAATTCGCGTGCTCCAATGCGAAGTTGCTCATCATCATCAGTGTTGAATGCCAATTGGGTCACTCCGTATCTGTCACGCACATCGATAAATGTCATTCCTCCTAAATCTCGGGACTTTTGTACCCAACCGCTTAAAGTGACCGATTTGCCTAAATCCGAAAGTCTAAGTTCACCGCAAGTATGTGTTCTGTGCATGTTGATTTAAATGTTTATCCTGCAAAATTATCTGTTTTGGAGGAGAATAAAGAATATTGTCCCGTATTATAATTGAAAATGTTCACTACAATCAGGAGCGGTGTGTGTCTAGAAATGAGGTGTTCCATCGATGGTAATTGGCTCGTTTATGGAGGGATGGAAATCCTGCTCCACTTTGCTCCACTTTTAGGATAAAAGTTCCAAGAAAAGGAACTTTTAGGAGCAAATTGATTTTGAACGCTCGGTTTTTTTTAGTGTTTAATAAAATGTTTTTGAGGTTGAACCGAAATTAAAATGGGTTCAAAATGTTTATTTAATCGGTTGTATTGTAGTCTTTTATTGGTGTTTTGGTGTTGTTGGTGAATGTGTTTGGTCGTGTTTTTACTATGTGGAAAACTTTTTTGTGGAGGATTGTGGGGGAAAGTGGGGGAAAGTGTATACTTTTACATCAAATTAGAATAGGATAGTTAGCGAAATGAATCATCTAATCGGAGAATTTGAATGCAAGCTTGACACCAAAGGAAGAATGGTGTTACCCGCAGCGCTCAAGCGGCAATTGCCGAATGTTGAGCGTGATGGGCTTGTTGTGAACCGAGGATTTGAGAAACATTTGGTTTTTTATACTCGCGAAGAGTGGAATGTAATCACGGCGAAATTGGCTAAGCTCAATCAATTTAATGAAAAGAGTCGGATGTTCGTGCGGGCGTTTACGCGAGGGGCGACGGAGTTAACGTTGGATTCGGCGGGGCGTGTATTATTGCCAAAAGGATTGTTGGAGTATGCTAACATTAACACCGAATTGGTATTGGCATGTCAGTTTAATAAAATAGAAGTGTGGTCGAAAGAGGGGTACGAGGAGTTGATGAACGGAGGGGTGGGCGATGATTTTGCTGCTTTGGCAGAGGAAGTGATGGGCGGAATGGATTTTGGAGGATTAATGAATGAGTGATGTTTACCACGTACCAGTAATGTTGAAAGAGTGCATTGATGCGCTCGCTATAAATCCAAATGGAACCTATGTGGATGTGACTTTTGGCGGAGGAGGGCATTCGCGTGAGATATTGAAACATTTGGGGTCTGGTGGGCGTCTGTATGCTTTTGACCAAGATCCGGATGCATTAAAGAACGTGATTGATGATGATCGATTTGTCTTGATTCATCAGAATTTTAGGTTTTTGAAAAATAATCTTCGTTTGAATGGGGTGAAAGCGGTGGACGGGATTTTGGCTGACTTGGGTGTCTCTTCGCATCAGTTTGATGCTGCAGATCGTGGATTCTCGATTCGGTTTGATGCGGAATTAGATATGCGGATGGATCAGGTCTCTGATTTGGACGCTAAAAAGGTATTGAATACATATGCTGAGGAAGACCTGCATCGGATTTTTGGTATGTACGGCGAGATTATGAATGCAAAATCACTGGCCAAAACTATAGTCACAGCACGATTAAGTGGCGAAATTTCGACAGTGGCCGAGTTGAAAGATCGGATTAAAAAGCTTGTTCCGAAAGGGAAAGAACATAAATATCATGCGCAAGTTTTTCAGGCACTTCGTATTGAAGTTAACCAAGAGCTTGCGGCCCTTCAAGATTTTTTGATGCAGACTATATCGGTCTTGAAGCCAGAAGGAAAGCTGGTGGTCATGTCTTATCATTCTTTGGAAGATCGGTTGGTCAAAAATTTCATGGCCAAAGGCAAATTTAAAGGAGATGTGGAGAAGGATTTTTTCGGAAATGAAATCAAGCCTTTTCGCGTGATTACACGTAAAGCCATTACGGCATCTGAAGAAGAATTATTAATGAATAATCGGTCTAGGAGTGCAAAACTGCGTGTGGCTGAAAAAATAGATATATCGTAAAGAGGGGTGGGATATGAAGCGCAATACAATAAAGCAGAAGGAATTAAGTGAAGAGGTTCAGGAAGAACTGCAGGATACAGTAGAGGAAAAAGCGGAAGAGACGAAGGATTTTTTGAAATCAATATTTTCTCCACAAAAGATTACTACGTACGCTGTGGTGAAAAACCTGCCTTTTATCGCCTTTATTGCTTTTTTGGCGTTGCTGTATATTTCGAATAGACACCTCGCAGAGCGAACGGTGAGGCAGATTGATCGATTAGGGAAGGATGTGAAAGAATTGGGGTGGGATTATAAGTCGTTATCGGCCGAATTGATGAAGAGGAGTACACAGTCGGAAATTGCAAAACGGGCCGATACCTTAGGGTTGAAGGAACGGAAAGAACCGCCAATTAAAATCGAAGTGATCATAGAGGAGAAAAAGTAAATAAAGTAAATAGGCATGAATATTAGAAAATCCATACTTCTAAGAGTGTATCTCGCATTCGGCCTAATGGTGTTGGGGGCATTGATGGTATTTGCTAAACTGGTGCATTTGCAATATGTGGACGGAGGTAAGTGGAGGGCTATTTCGGATAGTTTGACAATACAGGAAAGAGAAGTCGAGGCAGCACGCGGGAATATTTATTCTAACGATGGCAGTATTTTGGCCACCTCGATTCCTGAGTATGATTTGCGTTTTGACGCGATGGCCATATCTGAGGAGGATAACGATATTTTTAACGCAAAGGTGGATTCATTGGCTTATAGGCTGTCTACCTTCTTTAAGGATAGATCTGCGCGTCAGTATTTAGCGCATCTCAAACAGGCTAGGAGCAAGAAGCAACGTTATGTGCTCATTATGCGTGAGGTGAGTCACCAAGACTTAAAGATTGTGAAGGATTTTCCGCTTTTTAAGTCGTTTAAAATAGGGAAAGACAAGTATTCGGGTGGATTGATTGCGGAACGTCATAATAAGAGAATCTTACCGTTTACCAATCTCGCAGCTCGAACAATTGGATATAAAAATACAAAAGGTGACTCTATTCTAGTCGGACTAGAAGGGGCTTATGGTCAATATATTGATGGACGTAGCGGCAAACGATTGGTGCAGCGTATAGCGGGAGGAGTGTGGGTACCTGTCAATAGAGATATGGAAGTGGCTCCTGTAGACGGTTCGGATATCATCTCGACAATAGATGTCAATATGCAGGATATGGCACAACGAGCGCTAGAAAAGCAATTGCAGGTTGTAGATGCAGATAATGGATGTGTGATATTGATGGAGGTGAAGACTGGTGAAGTAAGGGCGGTAGCCAATTTTACCAGAGATGAACACGGAGTATTTAGGGAGAAGTTTAATTATGCTATTGCACAATCCGCAGAGCCTGGATCTACATTTAAACTGGCATCCTATCTAGCACTGATCGATGATGGTAAGATAGATTCGTCTACCACGGTAGATGTAGGGAACGGAACGTATAAAGTCCCGGGGCATACCATCAAAGATTCGCACGCCCCGCGTAAATCGATTATGTCGGCAAAGTATGCGTTTGAGCAATCTTCCAATGTGGCCATTACCAAGTTGGTGAATACGCATTACAAAGATAATCCAGCGAGGTTTACCTCGAAATTATTAGATATGGGATTAGGAAAACCTTTGGGTCTCCAAATTCCAGGGGAAGGCAATCCGGTAATCAAGACTCCTAAAGCGACATCATGGAGCAAATTGTCATTGGTGCAAATGGCGTATGGGTATGAATTGTTAATGACTCCTTTGCAAACACTGACTTTGTATAATGCTGTTGCTAACAACGGAAAGATGATCGCACCTCTTTTTGTTAAGGAGATACGTCATTTAGGTAATACGGTTGAGAAATTTGATGCGCGTGTGATAAAGGAGAAAATAGCGTCTGATCATGCGATTTCCGAATTGAGGGGTATGATGGAGAGTACGATGATAGAAGGGACGGGTAAATCCTTGCGAAATCCGTTGTATACTTCCGCGGGAAAGACGGGAACTGCCCAAATCGCGGATGGTGCTCGGGGATATAGCCAGCGTAAATATCAATCTTCTTTTGCAGGGTATTTTCCCGCTGAAAATCCAAAGTATTCCATCATTGTAGTGATTCGTAATCCACGAAAGGGATACTATGGGGCATCGACGGCAGGTCCCGTATTTAAAGAGTTAGCGGATATGGTTTTTGCAAATGATCTCTCTATGCATGGTACGTTTGCTTCGAAAAAGGTGATTCCGGCAGGGGAGAAGATGCCGCTTACGCTGAGAGGTTCAAGAGAGGCATCGATGAAAGTATATGAAGGCTTAGGTATTAAATCATTTGATTGGAATGCGGCAGCTCAAGGTGTAGTAGATACTTCGAGACGTGGGATTCCTTTTACTGATGTTCAGATAAAAGAAGGTGTTGTGCCAGATGTGAAGGGAATGGGGTTGATGGATGCGCTTTATACAATGGAAAATGCGGGCTTTAAGGCCTACATTTCAGGTAAAGGCAAGGTCGTCGAGCAATCCTTAGTCCCAGGTTCCAAACTGAAGTATGGAACTCAAGTAGCAATAGTGTTGAATTAAAGAAAAAGCAATGAAGAAACTCAAAGACATATTACATGCTATTCCTGTACAGGAGGTAGTGGGTCAGCTTGATGTTGAGGTGATTTCATTGTGCTTTGATTCGCGTTTGGCAGTAGAAGGCAGTCTTTTCGTTGCCATAAAAGGGGTACATACCGACGGTCATTTGTTTTTGGACAAAGCAGTCAAGCTAGGGTGCAGGCTAGTGATGGTAGAGGTGATTCCAGACGTAAAAATTGATGGCGTGACTTATATTATGGTTGCTGATACGGCCTATGCCTTAGGTATTGCAGCCAGTAATTTTTATGATAATCCTTCAGCAGATTTGAAGTTGGTGGGGGTGACTGGTACAAATGGAAAGACAACAATTGCGACTTTGCTATTCAATCTTTTTGATAGATTGGGTTATCACGTGGGTTTGTTGTCTACTGTTCAAAATCAGATTGGTGATCGGATAATTCCTGCGACCCATACCACCCCAGATCCTATTGCGTTAAATAGGCTTTTGCGCGAGATGGTCGACGAGGGGTGTGACTATTGTTTTATGGAGGTGAGCTCGCATGCAGTTGTACAACAACGAATTGCAGGATTGCGATTTGCGGGAGGGATTTTTAGTAATATCACGCATGACCACCTCGATTTCCACCTAACATTTGATAATTATATAAAGGCGAAGAAGAAGTTCTTTGACGATTTAGATCGTTATGCGTTTGCATTGACAAACGCTGATGAAAAGAACGGAGCGGTGATGTTGCAAAATACTTTTGCGCATAAAAAGAATTATGGACTTAGAAGCAATGCTGATTTTAAGGCAAAGGTTATTGAAAGCCACTTCGATGGAATGTTGCTGAATATTGATGGGCATGAAGTGTGGGTGAAACTTGTCGGTGGATTTAATGCTTCTAATATTATGGCCGTGTATGGTGCTGCCATCCTTTTGGAGCAAGAGACAATGAAGGTGTTGACCGCGTTAAGTCAGATATCAGGTGCTGAGGGTCGTTTCGAGGTTATAAAGGCTGAAAATGGAATTATCGGAATCGTGGATTATGCACATACTCCTGATGCCGTAGAAAATG
Source organism: Sphingobacteriaceae bacterium DW12 (assembly GCA_000783305.1). GTDB lineage: Bacteria > Bacteroidota > Bacteroidia > Sphingobacteriales > Sphingobacteriaceae > Sphingobacterium. The sequence continues at coordinate 188,530 of JROE01000007.1, forward strand.
TGTTGAGTACAATTCAGCACTTGCGCCAGAAAGGCCAACATATCATTACAGTGTTGGGTTGTGGAGGAGATCGGGATAAAACAAAAAGACCTGAAATGGCTGCAGTTGCAGCCAAGATGAGCGATAAAGTCGTCATCACATCTGATAATCCGAGAACAGAGAATCCCTTGCAGATTATAAAAGACATGGAAGGTGGTGTGCCGGCAGATAAAAAGAAGAATGTCTTTTCTATAACAGATAGAAGGGAGGCAATACGTGCGGCCTGCCACTTGGCACAATCAGGGGATATCGTGCTGATTGCAGGTAAAGGGCATGAAAAATATCAAGATGTAAATGGCGTGAAAAACCATTTCGACGACAAGGAAGAATTGGAGAAAACCTTTAACGAACAATAAAGAAGAGATGCTATATTACTTATTTACATGGCTAAATGAACATGTCCACATTCCAGGGGCAGGATTGTTTCAATATATCTCCTTCCGTACGGCAATGGCGGTTATCGTGTCTCTGATTATTACGACAGTATACGGTAGTCGCTTGATCAAGATGTTGCATGACAAACAGGTGGGTGAGACAATTCGCGATCTGGGATTAGAAGGGGAAAAGAAAAAACAAGGCACGCCAACTATGGGGGGGCTTATTATTATTGCTGGGATCCTGATTCCTACATTACTGTTTGCCAAATTGGATAATATATATATCATTCTGATGATAGTAACCACGCTGTGGATGGGGGCTATCGGTTTTTTGGATGATTATATCAAAGTGTTTAAGAAGAATAAGGAGGGGTTGCAAGGTAAGTTTAAGGTAATTGGTCAGATTGGACTCGGCATCTTTATCGCTGTTACCATGTATTTTCATCCAGAAATCGTTGTCAGGCAGCAAGTGGCTCATCCTAGTTCGTTAAAACCTGTTGAAGTATCGATCAACAGCCAGACGGGTGAAAAATACTATACTGAAAATGTCAAGTCCAGTAAAACGAATATTCCTCTGTATAAGAACAATGAATTTGACTATGCCAAAGTGCTTACAATGTTTGGATTGAAGGGCGATATGATCACGTTTATGGTTTTTCTGGTAATGGTGGTTATCATCGTGACCGCTGTATCCAATGGTGCTAATATTACAGATGGTATTGACGGACTGGCTGCGGGAACATCGACAATCATAGGTATCACCTTAGCAATTCTGGCGTATGTCTCTGGTAACGTCATTTTTTCGGACTATTTGAACATAATGTATATTCCCAATTCTGGCGAGCTGGTCATTTTCGCAGGTGCATTCATTGGAGCCTGTACCGGATTTCTATGGTATAATGCATATCCTGCTCAGGTGTTTATGGGTGATACGGGTAGTTTGACCATAGGGGGAATTATTGCAGCATTTGCAATTTTGATTAGGAAGGAGCTCTTGATACCTGTATTGTGTGGCGTGTTCCTTTTAGAAAATGTATCGGTTATCATGCAAGTGAGTTATTTCAAATATACAAAGAAGAAGTATGGTGAAGGAAGACGTATTTTTTTGATGTCTCCCCTGCATCATCATTACCAAAAGAAGGGATATCATGAAGCTAAGATTGTCACGCGATTTGTTATCGTGGGGGTGATATTGGCAATTTTGACAATTGTTACGCTTAAAGTAAGATAAGAATGGGAAATATCTCAAATATATATTACCCTCAAAGTGGAAAACTGATTGTCCTTGGTGCCGGAGAAAGCGGCGTGGGCGCTGCTATTCTGGCTAAGGATAAGGGTTTTGATGTATTGGTGTCAGACAAAGGAGCGATTACTGAGAAATATCTTCTGGCGTTGGAGAGGGAGGGTATAAGATACGAGTCTGGTCAACATAGCGAGGTCGAAATACTGGGGGCTGATTTAGTTGTAAAGAGTCCTGGAATTCCAGAAAATGCACCTTTGATAAGGACTTTGAAAGCTAAGGGTATCCCTGTTATTGCAGAGATTGAGTTTGCCGCTCAATATACGGACGCAAAACTATACTGTATAACAGGTTCAAATGGTAAGTCTACAACTACTATGTTGACGTATTATATGTTGCAAAAGGGAGGGGTAAATGTAGGGTTGGCCGGAAATATAGGGAAGAGTTTTGCGCTACAGGTGGCACGCGAAGATTTTGATGCTTACGTGCTAGAGATTTCGAGCTTTATGTTGGATGATATGTTCCACTTTCGGGCAGATGTAGCTGTCATCCTAAATATTACACCCGATCATTTGGATCGCTATGATCACAAGATGGACAATTATGTGGATTCTAAGTTTAGAATGGTTCGCAATCAGACAGCCCGCGACTATTTTATATACTGTCTTGATGACGAAGAAACAGTTAAAGGTCTAAAGAGACATCATACTCCAGCTATTGCCCTGCCCATTACGCAGGAGCAAATCGTAGAGAATGGAGCTTATTTGGACGGAGATAAAAATATTATAATCAATACCTCAAAAGGAGAACAATTTATTATGAATACAGAAGATTTGTCATTACAGGGCAAGCACAATGTGTATAACAACATGGCGGCAGGATTAGTAGCAAAAGTACAGGAATTGAGGAATCGCTCCATGCAAGAAAGCATGAGTTCATATGTGAATATTCCGCATCGGTTGGAACATGTAGCTTGTATCGGTGGTGTAAATTATATTAACGACTCCAAAGCGACAAACGTGAATTCTGTATGGTACGCGTTGGAAAGTTTTTCTCCTCAAATCGTCTTGATTATGGGTGGGGTTGATAAAGGAAATGATTACGAGATGTTGCGGGATCTAGTGAAGTCAAAGGTCCGTGCTGTCATTTGTATTGGAAAAGATAATACGCGCATCCATGAATCTTTTGAAGATGATACTGATGTGATCGTCAATAGTTCATCTATGCGAGATGCAGTAGAGATTGCGTCGCACTTGGCACAAAAAGGAGATACGGTGTTATTGTCACCTGCGTGCGCAAGTTTTGACTGGTTTAAAAATTATGAAGAACGGGGAGATAAATTCAAGGAAGCGGTAATGGCCTTGTAACGAGTAGGCGTGTCAACATTAAAACAAAAGTGGAATATGGAACAACTATTTTCTAAGGCAAAAGGCGATCGCTGGATCTGGATAATAGTCATCATCTTGTCGGGGTGGTCGCTATTGGCTGTATACAGTTCGGTCGGAACTTTGGCATACAAGGAAGGTAAAGGAACGGAAATGTACCTGTTGAAGCATTTTTCCATCATTGCCATAGGTTTTATTTTAATGTATGTTTCCCATAAGGTCGACTATCGATATTACGCAGGAATATCCAAAATGCTGATGATTGTGACGATACCATTATTGTTGTATACGTTGCTCTTTGGAAGTAAGGTAAATGACGCGAGTCGTTGGGTGACAATTCCGGTGATTAATCAAACCTTCCAAACTTCGGATTTGGCAAAATTGGCTCTGATTACTTTTTTAGCACGCATGCTCTCCCGTAAACAAGAGGAGATTAAAGACGTGAAGAAGTCATTTGTGCCAATAATGGGATCGGTGTGTGTGATTTTTGTGTTGATTGCTCTTGCCAATCTTTCAACAGCATTGATGCTCTTTGGTGTAAGTATTTTGTTGTTGCTCATTGGTAGGATAAGCTTTAAACAAATTGCGGTCGTCAGCATGGGCGTGGGATTTCTGTTGTTACTAGTAATTTCATTTGGACCTCGGCGTGCGACCTACTATAGTCGAATCAAGTCCTATTTTAAGACAGAGGAAGTCCATCCTACAGAGAAGGTGTCATTTCAAGATGATAAAAATTATCAGGCAAACAACGCTAAAATAGCAATTGCTACAGGTGGTGTTTTTGGAAAAGGGCCGGGAAATAGTATGCAACGTAACGTACTCCCGCACCCATATTCGGATTTTATTTTTGCAATTATCATCGAGGAGTACGGGACTATAGGAGGAGTAATCCTGTTGGTATTATATATTGTTTTGATGTATCGATGTATTCGTATTGTAACGATGAGCCCACGTGCATTTGGGGCTTTTTTGGCGGCGGGGTTAGGTTTTAGCTTAACAATACAGGCGTTGGCAAATATGGCTGTTGCTGTGGGATTGGGTCCGGTAACAGGGGTGCCATTGCCATTGGTGAGTATGGGAGGGACCTCCATCTTATTCACGAGTGTCGCACTGGGGATTATATTGAGCGTTAGTCGGAATATTGAAGAATTAAAAGGTAAACAGGAGCTTGAGGAAACACCGAAGCCTAAGAAGGTAGTGGTCGGGACATTGGCTTAAAAGTATAAGTAGCATGGCAAAAAAGGTAATCATCAGTGGTGGCGGTACCGGGGGACATATTTTCCCTGCGATAGCAATAGCTAATGCATTGTTGCGTTTGGACCCTGCTACAGAAATTTTATTTGTTGGAGCCAATGGTAAAATGGAAATGGAAAAGGTTCCTGCCGCTGGATACCAAATAGAAGGGTTAGATATCGTGGGGATTAATCGGCAGCAGCTTTGGAAAAATATTACATTGCCCTACAAGCTTTGGAGAAGTATGCGACAGGCGCGCGCGATTATTAAAAAGTTTAATCCTGATGTTGCTGTTGGTGTAGGTGGATTTGCTTCGGGACCCTTGTTAATGGTGGCGAATCGTCTCGGGATACCCACGTTGCTGCAGGAACAGAACTCGTATGCTGGAGTGACCAATAAGAATTTGAGTAGGAAGGCTGCCAAAATATGCGTTGCATTCGAGGGAATGGATCGTTTTTTTCCTGGAGATAAGATTTTATTGACAGGCAATCCTATTAGAAGGGCATCGGTCGATATCGAGGGAAAGCGGGAGGAGGCCTTACATGCATTTGGACTTGAATCGACGAAAAGAACGATTTTGATCACGGGTGGCAGTCTTGGGGCGGGGACATTGAATACTTGCGTGAAGAATGGACTGGACTTCCTTGTCTCAAATGATGTCCAAGTTATTTGGCAATGCGGAGGGTATTATCATGCCAAATTGGAGGATGAGTTAGGGACGATATTGCCATCATCCATTAAGTTGACGGCTTTTTTGCAACGTATGGATTATGCCTATGCTGCGGCGGATTGTATTATTGCTCGGGCTGGTGCAGGAACGATTTCCGAACTATGCGTCGTAGGGAAGCCTGTTATTTTGGTTCCATCACCGAATGTGGCCGAAGATCATCAAACTAAGAATGCCTTGGCCTTGGTCAATAAGAATGCCGCCATCTTGATAAGGGATAGCGAAGCTACCGATACGCTGATCAAGTCTGCTGTGCAATTGCTCAAAGACGATAAGAGGCGAGAGGAGTTGAGTGTGAATATTAAAAAGCTTGCATTGCTGGATGCAGATGAGGTTATAGCAAAACATATTGTAGAATTAGCGAAGTAAGGGTATGAATATAGATAATATAAAAAGGGTTTACCTTATAGGTGTTGGTGGAATTGGGATGAGCGGGCTTGCTCGTTATTTCCATAAACTGGGATGCCTTGTCGCTGGATACGATAAAACAGAAACTGATTTGACCAAACAACTGGAAGAGGAGGGGATGTCGATAATCTATCGGGATGAGGTAGGTCTTATTCCTCAAGAATTCTGTCCAGTGGATGCCGGGACCCTTATCATCTATACGCCTGCTATTCCAAAGGAATTGGCACTAAAGAAGTTCTTTTTGGAGGCTGGACAGGAACTATACAAACGGTCACAAGTGCTGGGATTTATTAGTGCTAGTCGATTTACGATTGCGGTAGCTGGCACCCATGGTAAGACTACAACTTCGACCATGATAGCGCATGTATTAAAGCATTCGGGGTACGATTGTTCTGCTTTTTTGGGTGGAATCAGTACAAATTATAATAGCAATGTGCTGTTTGGTGACAATAATACCGTAGTGGTGGAAGCGGATGAATATGATCGTTCGTTTTTGACTTTGCATCCTAATATTGCCATCGTGACGTCTGCAGATGCCGATCATTTGGATATTTATGGAGATGAAAGCCATGTGGTAGAATCTTTCTCTCTATTCCTAGAACGTCTAGTAGACGGCGGCACACGAATCGTGAAAGTAGGATTGCCTTTTGAAAGTGAATTAAAGTATTCAGGAAGTGGAATAGGGGATGTGTACGCTGAAAATATACATGTAAAAGAGGGCGAGTTCTATTTCGATTATGTGCATGCTAATGGTCGCATCAACGCGATACATCTAGGAATTCCGGGTATTCATAATGTAGAAAATGCCGTAGCGGCGATTACAGTTGCGCGGCTTTTAGAAATTGAAGATGCTGCTATCATTGCTGCACTAAGTGCCTTCAAGGGTGTAAAGCGTCGGTTTGAATATATTGTAAAGACGCAGGAGGCGATATATATTGATGACTATGCACATCATCCGGAAGAGTTACGTGCTTTCCTTTCTTCTATGCGCAAGCTATATCCAGAAAGACAATTAACGGTTGTTTTTCAGCCTCATTTGTATACAAGGACGAGGGATTTTGTAGCGGGTTTTGCGGAAGTGCTGGCGATGGCGGATGAGCTGTTGTTGATGGAAATATATCCTGCAAGGGAGCTTCCTTTGGAAGGGATTACCTCGTCGTGGTTGGCTGAAAAAGTGAAGCTAAAAAATAAACGTGTATTAACGCCGCAGGAAGTATTGGAGGTCATTTCATCTGAAAAACCCGAGCTGGTGGTCACTGTAGGTGCTGGTGATATTGATAGATTGGTCAAACCATTAAAGGAGATAATGAATGCTAGATAGGTTGCGTAACATACGATGGGGAGCAGTTTGCTATGCAGTGCTAGGGCTATTGGCGTTGGTAGGCCTCGGTATGTTAATGTCTCTTATTGGGAAAAAGGATAATACGCAGGTTTGTACGGATCTAAAAGTGATGATTGAGGGGAAGGAGACTTTTATCGATCAAAATGATATTTCCAAATTGATAGACAAATCATATGGAGCAGTTCGTGGAAAGGAACTGAGCACCATACCAATCCATAGTATTGAAGAAAGCTTAGAAAAATTGCCCTATGTTTCTTCTGCTGAAATACATATGGATATGGATGGTGCATTGCAGGTCAAAGTGCGGCAACGAGAGGTATTAATGCGTGTGATTAATAGGTCAGGGAAGGATTTTTATGTTGATCCGAATGGATTGAAAATCCCAGTAACCTTAAAGTACGTCCCTCGCGTAATGGTGGCTACAGGGAATATAGCTGAGGGATACAAGGAGCCCTTAGAGCCTATTTCATCTGCTACGTTGAAAGATTTGCTAGAGGTTGTCAAGTATGTGAACAAAGATGAATTATGGGGTAACCAAGTCGTTCAATTGTTTGTCAATACGGATATGGATATCGAATTGATTCCTCGAGTAGGTACTCAAGATTTGATAATTGGTGATGCGGATTCATTGGATAGCAAGTTTCAGCGATTGAAATTGTTCTACAATGAAATCCTACCAAAGGTAGGCACGGAAGCCTACAATAAAGTAAACGTGAAGTATGCGCATCAAATCGTGTGCGAACGAAAAGGGGCTTGGACTATTGACAGTGCGCAAGTCGTTAAAAAATTGCAATAAAGGAAATAATAATATACAGCATTAATACACAGGAATATGAAACCAAGAGTTACAGACAACGAAAAAGAGAATCCAATTATCGTGGGTCTCGACATCGGTACCACAAAGATTTGTGTCACCGTTGGACGTCGTAGTGGTACGAACAAAATTGAATTATTGGGCGTGGGGAAAGCAGAGTCTGCGGGTGTCAACCGTGGGGTGGTAGCCAATATCCAAAAGACAGTAACCAGCATTAAGGAGGCTGTGGCATTGGCAGAGGGGCTGTCCAATGTAGATATTAAAGTCGTCAATGTGGGAATTGCAGGCCAACATATCAAAAGCATACAACATCGTGGTATCCTGACCAAAAATGATGATGATGAAGTGGGTAGAAGGGATATCGAAAGGTTGATATCAGATATGTATAAATTAGTGCTGCCTCCAGGAGAGGAGATTATCCATGTGCTTCCCCAGGAGTTTACAATCGACAACGAGCCCGGTATCAAAGAGCCTGTTGGGATGGCGGGTAGGCGCATTGAAGCTAATTTCCATATTATATCAGGGCGTGTTACTGACATTAAGAATATCAAGAGATGTGTGGATTACTCATCTTTAGAAGTTTCTTCGTTGGTGTTGGAGCCTTTAGCGTCTTCCGAAGCTGTATTGGATGAAGACGAAAAGAATGCAGGAGTTGTGTTAGTGGATATTGGAGGAGGAACTACTGATGTTGCGATTTTTCATGAGGGAATCATCCGTCATACCGCTGTTATTCCTTTGGGCGGAAATATCGTTACTGAAGATATCCGTCAAGGATGTTCGGTTCTAAGAAACCAAGCTGAATTATTAAAAGTAAGATATGGCTCTGCTTTAGCTGATGAAAACAAAGAAAACGAGGTTATCTGTGTTCCTGGGATTCGTGGTAGAGAAGCTAAAGAAATTTCTGTCAAAAACTTAGCGTATATCATCCAGGCTCGTATGGAAGAAATCATCGAGCATGTATATTATGAAATTAAATCATCTGGTTATGAAGATAAGCTTATCGGCGGTATCGTAGTGACGGGTGGTGGAGCACAGTTAAAACACCTCGTGCAACTTGTCGAGTACATTACTGGAATCGATTGTCGAATTGGATATCCAAATGAATATCTGGCGAAGACGGATTTATTGAACAAGCAATTGTTTGATGAGTTGAAAAGTCCACTGTATGCAACGGGTATTGGACTTTTGATTAAAGGGATACAAGCCATTGAGGATGAGGAGGAAGCGGAGCAAGAAGATACAATGAAACGAGTGACAAAGAGCAATGGACCAGGGGTGAAAGATATTGCCGAGAAACAGCAAAAGAAGGAAGGTTGGTTAAAAAAGTTTTTGACCGAATTTATCAAGGACGATACCGGAATTGATGATGATACATTTATTGGAAAGAAATAGTTTTCAACAATCAGGGTTTTTTCCACAATCTAACAAATGTGGAAAACTGTTGTTAAGAATTTGGTATTATTACATTAGAATTGTTGAAGATTATGGTAAAATGTAAGGCGCTCAACAATAGTTAAATAGGGATAAGTTATGTCAATACAGTTTGAAATGTTAAAGGAACAATCGTCGATAATCAAGGTTATCGGGATTGGTGGGGGAGGTGGCAATGCCGTCAACCACATGTATAACCAGGGGATCAGCGGAGTAGATTTTATCGTATGTAATACAGATGCGCAAGCATTGGAGTTGAGCCCAATACCTAACAAGGTGCAATTGGGAGTTAGCCTTACCGAAGGTATGGGCGCTGGTGCTGACCCTGATGTGGGTGAGAACTCTGCAATTGAAAGTATAGAAGATCTAAAACGCATGCTGGGTACGAACACCAAAATGTTGTTCATTACAGCTGGTATGGGTGGTGGCACCGGCACTGGTGCGAGTCCTGTATTGGCTAAAGCAGCTAAGGAGCTTGGTATTTTGACTGTGGCAATAGTGACTACCCCATTTACATTTGAAGGTAAGAAACGGAGAGCGCAAGCTGAAGATGGATTAGAAGAATTACGTAAGTATGTGGATTCGTATTTAGTAATATCGAATGATCGTCTTCGTGAAATTTTCGGCAATCTGACCATGACCGCCGCCTTCGCAAAAGCTGATGATATCTTGACCACTGCTGCAAAAGGCATCGCTGAGATCATAACTATTCCAGGTTATGTCAACGTAGATTTTAAAGATGTGCGTACGGTCATGAGCGACAGTGGTGTAGCTATAATGGGTAATGCAAAAGCGAAAGGTGATAATCGAGCACTAGAGGCTGTAACGGGTGCTTTGGCTTCTCCGCTATTGAAAGATAACGAAATTGAAGGTGCACGGTATATTTTATTGAACATAACATCTGGGAAAATGGAAGTGACAATGGACGAAGTAGCCATTGTGACGGATTTTATACAAGATAAGGCGGGGCTATCTGCAGATCTTATCTGGGGTAACTGTATCGACGAGACATTGGAGGATGAACTTTCTGTAACAATCATCGCAACTGGATTCCAAACAAGTGAACAACGTGTGAAGGAGAAGGAAATGGAAAAAGTTGCACTACCTTTGACTCCCGAAGCATCTACAAACCCATTTGTGCGCCCTGTATCTCAAAATCAGTTTGTACCGAGAGAAGTCGCTTCGTCAGCAGTGAATCCTGCGACGCAAGAGCCTACCCCCCTTGAAAATAAGATTTCGGAACCACAGGTGGATTTGTTCTCGCCATCGAAAACAAATGGAAGCGTCTCGAATTCATTTGTGCAAACGAATAAGACAGAAGTAGATACTGTTGTTAGGCATACATTGGAGATTAACGAGACTGTTATAAAGCAGGAAGAGGAAAGTAAGAATGATGGCTTTGAACTCAAAACGTCTCCTTCAGTATTCCAATTTGAAATGCCTTCGGTATTTGATTCGTATCAAAATACACAGGACAATAACAGAGAAATCGGTCACGAGGTAGAAGAGGCAATCGTTTCTAGTCAAGTAGAAGAGCCTGCAAGTTTCGAAGATCAGTTGTTGAAAACAAAAGAGCGGATATTGAGATTGAAAGAATTGAGTATGAAACTTAAGTCCTCAAATGGTCTTCAAGAACTTGAGAATGAGCCAGCATACAAACGTAAGCAAAAGTCTTTAGAGGATCTTCCGCATTCATCACAGTCATCTGTATCCCGTTTTACTTTATCATTTGATGAAGGTGAAACAGAAATTAGACCTAACAACTCTTTTTTGCACGATAACGTCGATTAGTCATACAACTCTATTTATATGGAAAGCGGCTTGAAGTGATTCATGCCGCTTTTTTTGTAAATGTCAAAATTGTTTTAGATTTTGTTTTTTTGAAAAATAGATGTTATTTTTAGCTTACACAACGATAAATGATTGATTATTAAAACTAAAAAAACAAATTATGGCAAGTATTGATAAATTCAAAGAATTAAAGGCTTTAGTTGATGGTCTTGAAGGTGATGCAGATAAATTTTTCAATAAGGGAAATAGTGCTGCAGGTACACGGGTGAGAAAAACTTTGCAAGATATAAAAACGCATTCTCAAGCATTGCGATTGGAAATTCAAAGTGCGAAGAATTCGAAGTAAACCATTTTAAGTTATTGGTTACATATTTTAAAGCCCTTTTTTAAGGGCTTTTTTTATTATCTTTACGATATACCATTACAAAATAATACTATCAATAACATGTCTAATAAATTGAACAATCCAATTTGGGTCATGAGTTCGGCCTACGATAAATTGTCACTAACAGAGCTTATTGCGACAGCGAAAAATGTAGGAGCGCAAGGAATAGATCTCTGCGTTTTTAGAAAGGACGGTACCCGTCAGGATCATACGGCAACTCATTTAGAGTATGAGAATTTTACCCAAGAGGATGCCCAGCGAATTTTAGATCAATTTAATGATGCTGGATTGCAGTTGTCACTCGGGGCCTTCGAGAATATGATTGGAGGTGATGAAGAGCAACGTATTAAGAACCAAAATCATCTGCTGAAGTTGATTCGTATCGCTTATCTCTTAGGAGGGGACAAAAATAATGTAAAAGTAGGGACATTTGTCGGGTACAACCATGAGTTGGGTAATCAAATCGACGGTTTCCAAAAGAATATCGATGAGTACAAGCGCGTCTTTACACCTATTGTAAAGTATGCTGAGTCGCTAGGTGTGACTATCCTTTATGAAAACTGTCCAATGGAAGGTTGGCGTTCTTCGCGATTTAGCTCGACCTATAATAATCTTCCAGCAACTCTTGCAGCTCGCAAGCTTATGTATGCTGCTATTCCTAGTCAAGCGCACGGGGAGATATATGACCCATCTCATGATGTATGGCAGAATACCGATCCTGTAGAGGTGATTAAATTGACCGACATGAGCAGGCTTCAACGGATCCATGTAAAGACTACGCGTAACCTTTCGACTCAAGCGCGGGTGGAGTGGGGTGGGATGTATCCTATGCAACATGTCGATGCTACTTTAGCCCATCTTGCGAGAGTTACTATTCCTCAACATGATTGGGATAGACACCATTATGAAGCGATGTTACCGGGTTTTGGTGGCTCAGATAGCATGGATTGGCGTGGGTTTGTTGACGCGCTACAGGAGCGGGGTTACAACATGCCATTTGAGATTGAAAATGAGGCTAAAAATTCTAAAGATACTGGCAACTTCGCTGCTACCAATCAAGGATTCTCAACCTGCATCAACTTTTTGGCTCCAATGTTATGGAATTTGAATGCCGAAACAGGTTATACTTATCAGGCGGGTGGATTACTTTCTTACCCTGAGGTTCAGGATGTTCCTGTGGTAAGTATGGATCAACTCTAATCCTGTCAATCTAATTTACATTCCAACGAATCAATAGATTAGTTGGAATGTAAATTAAATAATTGAATAAGTTCGGGCACATTACTCACGCCCAGTTTTTCGAAAACTCTACTTTTATAGGTACTTACTGTAGAAGCACTCAGTTTTAGCTCGTTTGAAACCTCTAATATTCCTAGGCCCTGTGTCAAATGTTTGGCAACATCCATTTCTCGGTTAGAAAGCTTGGAAAGTGGATTTGACTTTTGTAAGCTGGACTTGCTTTGTGTTAATTTCTTCAGGTAGAGATCAGTTACTGTGTCAGACATGTACTTTCCTCTGCTGATGATACTTTCTATTGCATTCCCGAGCTCAGACATAGCGGTATTCTTATTTAAATAGCCTACAGCTCCAGCCTCAATGTAACGAAGGGCGTATAGTGATTCGTCGTATGATGAGAAAACTAGTATTTTGAGGTCCTGTTGTTTCTCCAGAATCTCGTGTATGACTTTAATATTATTACCACCAGGCATATTAATGTCTAGTAGCAATAAGTCATAGCTGTTATTGTCCAGTAATTTGTTAATCTCATTGTAATCCTGTGCTTGGGTGATATTTGCGCTTTCGATAACCCCTTTTATAATAACAGACGCCCCAAGTCTTACAATGCTGTGATCGTCAGCAATTAAAATCTTCTTCATGAATAGATATTATTAATGTTAAAAATTTACTCAAAACGGTCTCAGCGAAATCATTGAGATATTTTTTTAACAATATTTTAAAATGTTATATTCAATCAAAAATAACAAAAAAGATGTACTATTTCGTAAAATCATTTTTTTTTCAAAAACTATGATTTTAATCGCCATTTTTGTTACTTAGTATTAATTGATTATTAAACATAGGGAAAAAATGGGATTTATTAAAGAATTTAAGGAATTTGCAATGCGCGGTAGCGTAGTTGACTTAGCTGTGGGTGTTATCATCGGTGGCGCATTCGGTAAAATCGTTACTTCGTTGGTTGACGACATTATTATGCCTCCTATTGGATTTATAACCGGAGGTATTGATTTTTCAGATATGAAGTACGTTCTTACCCCAGCGGACGAAGTCGCAAAAATTAAAGAAGTCGCAATCAATTATGGTAATTTTATCAACATTATTATCCAATTTATAATCGTAGCATTCTGTATATTTTTGGTGATAAAAGGATTGAATTCATTAAAGCGTAAAGAGGAACCTGCGCCAGAAGTTGCTGCAGCGCCTACCAAGGAAGAAACATTGTTGACAGAGATTAGGGATATCCTAAAAAATAAATAGTGCTTTTTTAAGCGAAGGACCTATCTTTCAGCCATAAGGGGGTATTTCTAACTTTTTCCTATTTGGAGGAGCCAACGCGTGTTGGCCTGCTCCAGTAGATTGAAAGTGGTATGCGACTGACAGGCTCTCCAAATATTTCTAAATAATGTTTGTGAGTTTGTTAAATAAACATTACTTTTGCATTCCTCTTTAGAGTATAAAAGAAGTTTAAAATATTAAATATACAGCATAAGCGCCATGAAAAGAACATTTCAGCCATCGCAAAGAAAAAGAAGAAATAAACACGGGTTCAGAGAACGTATGAGCACTGCTAATGGTAGACGAGTATTAGCTTCTCGTAGAGCAAAAGGTAGAAAACGTTTAACAGTATCTGACGAATCTCGTCACAAAGCATAATTTCACATCGCCGGAGACTCCTATAGCTCGCGCTGCATAGCCGGCTTACTCAAGTCATCGGATATGGAAAATTTTACTTTTAAAAAAGAAGAACGATTATGTAGTAAAAGACTTATAGATAGTCTTTTCCATAATGGTTCTTCTTTTGTTTTATATCCGTTTCGGATAGTATTCTGGGTCACTGCCGATCTTGATGCTACGGCTCAGGTGATTATCTCTGTGCCAAAAAGACGATTTAAGAAAGCCGTCAGCAGGAATCTCTTGAAAAGAAGGATTAGAGAGGCTTATAGATTGCAAAAACAAACGAATCTATATGCACAGCTCCCACTGAATCAAGGCAGCTTGTTGTTTGCTATTCAATACGTAGGTAAGACAACGCTTTCTTTTACAGAGATTAGTGCTAAGTTAGGCCTGGCTTTACAACGAATGCAACATGAAAGTCATCCGCTATATTTGGCAAAAAATAATTAGACCAATTTTTGGATTTTTATTTTTGACACTCATTCGAGCCTATCAACTCTTGCTATCCCCAATGTTGGGTGGTAGTTGTCGGTATAGCCCAACCTGTTCCCAATATGGGGTGGAAGCAATCCGTAAGCATGGACCGTTTAAGGGAGGATGGTTGACTATCAAAAGAATTTTAAAATGTAATCCTTGGGGTGGACATGGTCATGATCCAGTCCCGTAATAATCGGCGTAAATGAATAACAACTTTATCTTACAGATTGAAACAGCTACCCCTGTATGTTCGGTTGCCATAAGTAAAGGTGGCCAGATAATCGCTACAGTAGAGGCCTCAGCAGATAATATTCACGCATCGCATTTGACAGTATTTGTAGAACAGGTTCTTGAAAAGGTATCCATCACTCTACATGATTTGTCGGCGGTGGCAGTGAGTATGGGGCCGGGGTCATACACAGGGCTTCGGATTGGCGTTTCAGTCGCCAAGGGTTTGTGCTATGCTTTGGATATTCCATTGATAGCTGTTAATACTTTGTATGCGATGTATGATGGTTTCAAGGAACGCTTTTCTAGTGAGGATGGTATTCATATCTTTTGCCCGATGATAGATGCCCGTAGAATGGAGGTATATTCCTGTATGGTTGATCAGGCGGGAAGAGATTTGGAGCCGATCGGAGCTAATATCATTGATGAGCATTCATTTGATGCTTGGATTAAAGCGGGGAAGCACGTCCATTTGTTTGGCTCTGGTGCTGTTAAATTTGACGCTTTGTACAAGGAAGTAGAAAATCTAACGGTACACGATAGTTTTTTGAATTCAGCAGCATTTCTAACGTCTAGAGCTACAATCAAACTGAGTCGGGAGGAGTTTGAAGATGTGGCATATTTTGAGCCATATTACTTAAAAGATTTTGTGGCAACAACACCTAAAAAGAAATAGTTACATCCATCTTTTTCTTTTAAACCAATAATAAATCAATACTGCTACAAATACCATTATCAGAAGTGATAGCGGGTAGCCATAATACCACTCCAACTCGGGCATATTCTTGAAATTCATCCCATATACTCCAGCGATGAATGTTAGAGGCATGAAGAATACCGATATGATCGTCAGGGTGCGCATGATTTCGTTAGTGTGGTTGGACTCTATGTTGAAATATACGGAGAGGAGCTGACTAGTATTTTCACTAAGGTTACGATATAGTGTGGATGTCCGTACATAGAGGTCTCTCAGGTCTTGTGTATAAATATTCTTGTACTCAGGCATATGGAAGTAATCCACAATATCTTTGCACAGGGCCAGTATATTTCGAATCACATCAATCTGCCGCTTGAGATAATATAGCCGTTTTAAGAAAGGTTTTCTCTTGCTGTGTAGGAAGACAATCTCCTCGTATTCATCTAGGCGTTCGTTGAGTTCTGTGATGACTAGATTCTCAAATGTTTTCAACGACTCCGAAGTGATGAAATTAATAAGGCTTTTTGTGTTGCTGAATTTTTTGTTTGTGCGATCCGCCCTTTTTATGTTATTAAGATATTGTATTTCATTGCGGTGTACCGTAATGATGAATTTTTCATTAAAGAATATGGAAACTCGGTCGGTAATCTCGGTCAATGTGTCTGAGGTCTCCTCAAATTTTTGAGGAATGGAACGAATGATTAAGAAATGATAAGTTTCGAATTCTTCTATTTTAGGAAGATGCCCTACTTCGAGACAGTCTTTTATAGAAGCTTCATGAAGATTGTATTGAGTGGCTAGGTCCTTAAAATCTTCTCGAGTCGGATTAGTAATGTCTATCCATATGTATGGAAGTTTTTCATCCTCTATCAGTATTTCTGTCATATCGGAGATAATTGTTTGTACAAGATAATGACGATGCTGTGATTATGCAAATAATCGGTCATTAAAAAAGGCTAGTCTTTTTGACTAACCTTTTGTTCGTAGGGTATTATCTTTTACTTACTTCTTTGTCGCTTTGTACTCCTTGTTCAAGGCCTCAACAACTTCATTAGTAATTTCTAATTTAGCGTCTGCAAAAAGAACTGTAGGATTTGACTTAGAATAGGTCAATACCAATTTGTAACCTTTTTCAGAAGCGTGTTTCTTTAAGTATTCGGTAATGCTGTTGTATACATTGTTGAATTCGGTCGCTTCATCCTGTTGTATAGATGCGGAAGCATTCTGGTCCAAACGACCTAGCTCATCTTGTTTACGCGCGAGTTTCTCTTCCGTTGCTTGACGCTCAGAAGCACTTAACGTGGCAGCTTTTTGTTGATAATCGGCAACTTCACGTTGAAAAGCCTGACTTTTCGATTGTAAATCCGTTTGTGCTTTTTTCACTTTGGCTTCCATCTTGATTTTGATATCTTTGAAGTACTCGTACTTTTCAGATAATGTATCCGCATTTATGTACACGATTTTTTCGGACGAGGAAGATGAGCTTTCCTTCGAAGCCGAAGAGTCTGTAGACCCTGCTGGTTTTGAAGCATTCTGATTACAAGAGATGGCAGCCGTTGCGATAATAACACCTAGTGTTGCTTTCGAAATAGTTGTTAAAAATTTATTCATTTGTTTTGTCGTTGTCATATTTGAAGTAACAAACCTACTATAAAAAAATCAAAATCTTATTTTTAGATGATAATTCTCTTGAAAATATGTATCAAATACCTTGTTGTTAGGGGTTTAGGTAGTGTTCGAAGGGGGGATTAATCACTTGTAAATGTGGTTAAAATTTCGTATTTTTGAATATAGAACTAAATCATAGAATAATCTTACATGAGCGAAGAAAACAAGAATTTATCCACATACTCAGCCGACAATATTCAGGTATTAGAAGGTTTAGAAGCCGTGCGGAAACGCCCTTCCATGTATATTGGTGATACGGGTGTCAAGGGGTTACACCATTTGGTTTATGAAGTCGTTGATAACTCTATCGATGAGGCGGTTGCCGGATATTGTGACGATATATTGGTGACTATCCACGAAGGTAACTCCGTCTCTGTTCGGGATAATGGTCGTGGTATCCCAACAGGAATAAATAAAAAAGAAAACAAATCAGCATTGGAGCTTGTCATGACAGTGCTGCATGCAGGTGGTAAGTTTGATAAAGATACATATAAGGTTTCTGGAGGATTACATGGTGTCGGGGTATCTTGTGTGAATGCACTTTCTACGCTTCTGGTGGCAGAGGTAAGACGTGAGGGAAAAATATTCAAGCAGGAATACGAAAAAGGGAAACCAATGTATGACGTTAAAGAGATTGGAGAAAGTGACGAAACTGGTACTACAGTTACGTTTCATCCGGATCCCGAAATCTTTACCCTTACAACGGTCTATAATTACGATACATTGGCCAACAGACTTCGTGAATTAGCCTTTTTGAATAAAGGTATTCGTTTGGCAATTGTCGACGAAAGAGAGACATTGGATGATGGCTCTTTGAAAGGCGACGTATTCTTTTCTGAAGGAGGTTTACAGGAGTTTGTTGAATTCTTGGACGGTAATAGACAGTCATTAATTCCGTCTCCAATTTATGTTGAAGGAATCAAACAGGGAATCCCTGTTGAACTGGCTTTGCAATATAACGATACCTATTCCGAGAACGTACACTCTTACGTGAATAATATTAACACAATTGAAGGTGGGTCTCATGTTGCAGGATTTAGAAGGGGGCTGACCCGCACATTGAAAAAATATGCGGAAGATTCAGGCTTGTTGAAGAATCTAAAAGTGGAGATTGCAGGCGACGACTTTAGGGAGGGATTGACAGCAGTTATCTCGGTCAAAGTTGCAGAACCTCAATTTGAAGGACAAACAAAGACCAAACTTGGAAATAACGAGGTCATGGGAGCTGTGGACGTAGCCGTGGGGGAGATTTTGAGTGTCTATTTGGAAGAAAATCCACGAGAAGCCAAGATAATTGTTCAAAAGGTTGTCATCGCTGCTCAAGCACGTGCTGCTGCACGTAAGGCGCGTGAGATGGTACAACGTAAGACTGTCATGGGTGGGTCTGGACTTCCAGGTAAACTGGCCGACTGTTCCGATAATGACCCTAAAAAATGTGAGATATTTTTTGTCGAGGGAGATTCGGCGGGTGGTACTGCTAAGCAAGGTCGCGATCGTAAGTTTCAAGCTATTATGCCATTGAGAGGTAAGATTCTGAATGTGGAGAAAGCTATGGAACACAAAATCTATGAGAATGAGGAAATCAAGAATATGTTTACAGCACTGGGGGTTAGTGTGGGTACTGTTGAGGATGCAAAAGCCTTAAATCTTGAGAAATTGCGTTATCATAAGATTGTAATCATGACCGATGCCGATGTGGATGGTAGCCACATTGCTACTTTAATCTTGACCTTCTATTTCAGGTATATGAAGGAACTGATTGAAAATGGATACATTTATATCGCGACACCGCCACTATATCTTGTCAAAAAGGGTAAGGAGTCTGAGTATTGTTGGACAGAAGACCAACGCTTGAATGCTATTCAACGATTAAAAGGAGCTGGTAAGGAAGATAGTGTACATGTACAGCGCTATAAAGGTCTAGGAGAGATGAATGCAGAGCAACTCTGGGAGACAACCATGAATCCCGAACATCGGACATTACGTCAAGTTACAATAGAAAATGCTGCGGAATGCGATCGTATATTCTCTATGTTGATGGGAGATGAAGTAGCCCCTCGTCGTGAATTTATTGAGAAAAATGCTCGATATGCAAAGATTGACATCTAATCACTAGCCGATTAACTATACTAAAAGCCTGTTGAGTATTCAGCAGGCTTTTTTATTTTAAAAATATTTTTTAACTTCATGTTATATTAGACCAATTTCTAAATCATGAAAGTTAAGGAGTTAATGTTTTTGATGTTAATTTCTCTTGAAGTATTTGGGCAAGATTTTAGTGCAGCACCCTTTCTAGGGATGGGGAATACTGGCGTAGGACAAGGAGGAATTTACAGTTTGACTGCCAATCCCGCTGGATTGGTCATGTTGGAAGGAGTAACGGCTGCGATTGCCTATCAACAACATGTTTTAAAATCCGATATTCAGACACAAGCAGCTTATCTGGGAATACCATTAGAAAGAAAGGGAGCTATTGGTTTGGCCATACACAATTATGGAATACCATCTGTAACTTCATTCCTTCGGAGCAATCTTTCATATGCTCGGTCTTTTGGAACTGTTTTTCAAGCCTCAATATCTGCCAATTATCATCGAAAACATGTCCAAACATATGGTGGAGGGCAGACGTTGTCTGTGGATCTCGGACTACAGTATTCAGTCAAGAATAGCCTTAAGGTAGGTGTGCTCTTTCGTAATGTTAGCGGAGCTAAATTTGATAATAGCGTCAGCGAACGTATAGGCAGAGAGTTGGTGTTGGGAATGGATTATTTTGTTTCCCAATTTTTAAGAGTCAATGTTGATTTGGCTCATGATTTAGAACATCATTTTTTTATAAGAAGTGGATTGGCTTATGCACTATCTCCCTTTTTTCTAGTCAGGATGGGCCTGTCTTCAAATCCCCTCCAATACTACGGGGGAGTGGGGTTTGTTTTGAATAATATTACAATTGACTTATCGTCTTCCTTTCATCCTAGATTGGGTACATCCCCCCAAATTGCGTTGGCCTATGTATTGTAGATTTCGAATCATTGGATTGTTTTACATGTGCATTCTTTCGCTATCCATTCATGCGCAGGAACTAAGTGAAGAAGTAGAGGAATTAATTGTAGAACAGTTACTGGAGGTTGCGGATGATGACATCGATATCTCCGAACTTACAGAACGATTACGACGCCTTGTAAATCATCCACTTGATTTGAACAGCGTAAGCGAACAGGATTTAGCGGCTCTTTTTTTTCTTAGCCCAATACAGATTGCTAATATTATTGCACATCGAAAGGCTTCGGGAAGGATACTATCTCCGCTCGAACTCCAAGGGGTCGAAGGGTTTGACAGCCAAAGCTTACAACGACTTTTGCCCTTTGTGACGGTAAGTGCTTCTTCGCACTTGGAGGATATGAGTTGGAGAAGATTGTGGAATGAAGCACAACAAGAAGTCATGCTGCGATATGGAAGGGGACTCGAGCTACCAAAGGGATACCAAATTGAGGATACTACGAAGTCCCGTTATTTAGGGGATCCTAATCGTCTAGCGCTACGGTACCGTCTGGATTATAAAAATACAATTCGATTGGCTGTAAATATGGATAAGGATGCCGGCGAACCCTTTTTGAAAGAAAAGCAGAAATACGGATTTGATTATTACTCAATAAGCCTCTCTCTTAAATTGAAAGGAACTCTTCGACATCTTGTGATAGGAGACTATGCATTACAATTGGGACAGGGGCTGGCCATGTGGAATGGACTCAGTTTTGGTAAAGGGGCATGGATAGCGGGAATGGCTAAGCAAGCTTCTGGTCTGAAAGCTTATACTTCCTTGAATGAGTCTAATTTTTTGAGAGGAATTGCAGGAGATCTTGAATTTGGACGTTTTCAGCTTACTCCCTTCTTTTCATTCAACAAGTTGAGTGGGAATATGTCACCTGCAGATTCTGTGCCTAGTATCATGGCTATATCCCACTCGGGCCTACATCGTACAACTACAGAATTGCGAAATAGAAATGCGATTAATCAGATGGTATATGGTGCTAATCTAGTATATCGCTTGTCTCGATTGAAAATAGGATTTGCGGCGTTTCAGACTCATTATAACGGAATAATCACGCCTTCCGACTTGATGCGTAACAAATTTGCCTTCCGTGGACAGCGTTTGACTAACTGGACTACTTATTATCAGTATACATTTAGAAATGTGTTTGTATTTGGAGAGGTTGCTCATAGTCTAGGTAGTGGGATCGCGCTTACAAATGGTACGGTAGCGAGTCTAAGCCCTAAATTGTCTTTTGTAGCTTTGCATCGTTATTATCAAAAAAATTATCATCAGTTATTTGGACAAGGACCTGGAGAGGGAGGGAATGTCAATAATGAACAGGGACTGTATACAGGGGTTGTCTTCCATCCATCGCGAGCGATAGAATGGGTCAATTACGTGGATGTTTTTAAATTTCCATGGTTGCGGTATAGAGCGGATGGTCCTACCGAAGGATATGATGTGTTTTCTCAATTTTCGTATTCTTGGTACAAGAGAGGCAAGCTTTCATTTCGATTTCGACACCGTAAGCAGCAAGAAAATGGAAACGCTTTGGCAGTAAGTGGGCCTGTCCTTGCTGATGTCAAACGCTATCAATCTCGCATTGAATTTCAAATGAAATTGTCCGAGCATTGGACTGTTCGCAGTCGCGTCGAGGGGACTCATTACGAAAAAGAATTTGTTCCATCTGAGCGTGGATTATTAGTATATCAAGACTTCTTCTGGAATAATAGGAACAAGCGTGTAAGGATCAATATGAGATTGGCCTATTTTGATACGGATGGTTATAATTCACGAATTTATGCATATGAGAATGACGTATTGTATGCCTCGTCGTTCCCGATATATTATCATACTGGTATCCGAACCTATGCTAATTGTAGATTCCGAATTACACGTGCAGTAGATGTATGGGCTCGGTATGGAGTTACATACTATAGGAACTTAGGTCGAATAGGAAGTGGGTTGGATGAGATTGCTGGAAATCGAAAGTCGGATATAAAGCTGCAATTAAGGGTAAAATTCTAATAGATATGGAACACTACATACCTAAACATGTCCCACTTATTAAAGTCGTATTTTTTCTTATGATGGGGATCTGGCTAGGGTTTGTAGTGGAGGACATATCATTTCCTATTTTCTACCTTGAAGCAATAAGCGTTATCATCGTTATAATACTCATCCTCAGTTTTTTCTTAAGTAGTAAGCGCTTATGGAAGAGACTATATGTATTCGCACTTTATGTATTGTTGTTGTTGTTGGGTATATATAATATCGTTAGTGAAAATCCTATCCATCATCCTAATCATTTTGCTCACTTTGATGATAAGTTTTTGATTGGCATCGTGGATGATGAGCCACGTCGTAAGGGAGATTTACTGCGATGTCCTATTCGCATAGTTGGAGGAGTAGATGGCAGTCTGGAAATATCTCGAATGGGGATGTTAATGATGACCATTTCAGGTGTTGATAGTTCTCAAATTTTGAAATATGGAGATGAGATTATTCTTCATAACAATATCAAAGAAGTAGCACGCCCATCCAATCCTCGCGAGTTTGACTATGCGCGATATCTTTCCTATTCAAATATTTGGTATCAAAGTTTTTTGGAGACAAGCCAAATTCAGATACGAAGACATAATCAAGGAAATAGCTTGCAAGCTTTTGCCTTTCAAGTTAGGGATAATCTAGTCGAAAAATTCAGAAACTATATATTAGATTCTCAAGCATTTCATGTGGCCTCGGCCGTAATATTGGGGTATCGTGTTCACATGGACGAAGAGATTATCAGTGCATTCAACGATACTGGCACGATCCATCTTTTGAGCGTTTCAGGTCTACATGTTGGATTGGTCTTTGGAATCTTAGTCTGGTTACTGTCCTGGATGGATAGGATGAAGGGAGGGGCAATAATTCGTACGCTGATTATACTATTGTGTGTATGGGCATATTCAATTATGACTGGTATGTCGGCTCCTGTGATAAGGGCCTCCATTATGATTTCGTTCTATATCTTGGTTACCCTCATACGTAGAAGGTCAAATATCTATAATACGATAGCAGCCTCTGCGTTCTTTATGTTGATTGTAGACAGTAAGCAATTAGCTGATATTGGCTTTCAATTGTCTTATATGGCCGTATTGGGTATAGTCGCGGTTGTACCTGTTTTGAAAACTATCTACCGCCCCAAACACAGATATATTCAAAGTATACTAACTTATTGCTATGTCTCATTGGGTGCACAATTATTTACGCTACCACTTATCTTATATTACTTTGGACAGTTTCCCAATTATTTTTTAGTTGCTAACCTTCTTATAGCTATCCCATCGTCTTTGATCATGTACCTAGGCATGGGATTAGCCATTTTGCCATTTGAAAGCATGGGGGCAGTATTGGGATATTTGCTAAATGAGTTGATTATTGTAATGCTTTCTGGATTGAAGTTTTTAGGTGCATTGCCAGGGGCAGTTACACGTGGTGTTGTATTCAATGGTTTGCAAGTTAGTTTGTTTTTTGTTGTGATATGTAGTCTATTTGTCTCTTATTACTCTAGGAGTAAGACGGGTGTATGGGCGGTGGTCGGATCTATTTTAGTTCTAAATATAACCCTGATTAATCACGATATTAGCCATCAGAATTACCAAGGGGTAAAATTTTATAATGTAAAAGGTGATGTAGCGGTTGCATATATTGATAGGGGCCGTGTCACCTTATTTTCAAATTTGGACTCTCTGTACCATCCGGTATTGGCGTTTCGCGTTTTGCCCGATATACTCGGTTACACCTCAAAAGAAAGAATTGTTTTTCAAAGAATCTTAGCTTCGAAGCAAAAGTCAAATCTATTCATAGCAGCACCCTATGTCAGATTGATGATTTTGGAAGGGCCCTACATCCCCGAGACTCTTAGTACAGCCGATATCCTTTTCTTACGTAGGAATAGCACTGTCGATCTGCCTGACTTAATACCTAAAGTGCCTCCAAAGTTGGTGCTGTTGGATGGATCGAGCTCTGATAAAAGAATAATGAAGTATATTCGTCAATTGGATTCTTTGGCGATTCCCTATTATGCGATGAAGAATAATTTTGCTTATGTTTGGGATAAGGATTTACCATAAAAATGAATAGCAAAGCAATTCTACAGCAATATTGGGGGTATGACTCGTTTCGTCCGCTGCAGGAGGAAATAATTGAGGCTATCCTAACTGGGAGAGATACCCTTGCGCTGATGCCTACTGGCGGAGGTAAATCCCTGTGTTATCAAGTGCCAGCTCTCATGAAAGAAGGCATATGTATAGTCATCAGTCCCTTAATTGCTTTGATGAAAGATCAGGTCGAGCAGCTGAAGAAGCGAGGCATTGAAGCGGTTGCCATTTTTTCTGGAATGACGACAAGAGAAGTTGATATTACTTTGGACAATTGTATCTTCGGCAAGATTAAGTTCTTGTATCTCGCGCCCGAACGGTTGTATAGTGATTTGGTAAGGGAGCGCATTCGATATATGAAGGTCAATCTTTTCGCAATCGACGAGGCCCATTGTATATCGCAGTGGGGATATGATTTTCGGCCCTCTTATCTTCAACTGATATCACTTCGTGAACTACATGCTGATATCCCTTTTCTAGCAGTTACAGCTTCAGCAACGACGAGGGTGGTGGAAGATATTCAAGATAAGCTCCAATTTAAAGCACCCCACGTTTTTAAGATGAGCTTTGAACGGAAGAATTTGGGCTATATGGCATTATCAGAAGAAGACAAATGGGGACGGATGATTCGTATTATTCAGAAGCAGGGAGGAGCCGGGGTCATCTATGTGCGAAATCGACGAGAAACCCAAGAAATAGCCCGACACTTGTTTAACCATGGAATACCGGCGGATTATTATCATGCGGGATTGAGTACTTCAGTACGTGCACAAAAACAGGATGAATGGATGAGTAATCAGTCTCGTGTAATTGTCGCGACAAATGCTTTTGGAATGGGCATTGATAAATCAGATGTACGGTTTGTTATCCATATGGATATTCCTGATTCTCTCGAAGCCTATTACCAGGAGGCTGGTAGAGCCGGGCGTGATGGTAAAAAGGCCTTTCCGGTATTACTTTATCAACAGCAAGATCGCGATCGACTCTGGAATAGTTTGGTGTCATCATTTCCCTCTGTTATATTTATCCAACAAGCTTACCATCATCTTTGTAACCATTTTCAGATAGCTTACGGTGCTGGAGAGGGGACAATATTCGATTTTGACGTAATAGAATTTGCAAAGAAGTACAAAATTGACTTGGTAGAAACCATGAGTGCACTTAAGTTTTTGGAGAGAGATGGATGGGTGTCCCTTTCCGACGCGGTATTTATACCGGCCCGATTTAAGTTTGAAATAGACTATCAAGAGTTGTATAAGTATCAAATCAGTAATGCAAAATTTGATGGACTGATTAAAGCTATCTTACGGTCGTATGGTGGCGTTTTCGATTTTCATATCCATATCAACGAGTATGAATTTGCCAAGAAATTGAAGGTGCCATATGAAGAAATCGTTAAGATGCTAATGGATTTGCAAAAGCAAGGAGTAGCTACATATTTGAAGTCTACCGATGCTCCTCAGCTACAATTCTTGCAAAATCGTGTCGATTATAAAAACCTTTACATTGATACCCAGTTCATCAAAGAGCGAAAGGTGGTTAAAGAAGAGCAACTAAAGGCTATATATAATTATTTAGATGCTAAAGAGTGCCGTAGTATCGCGCTCCTACAATATTTTGGAGAGCAGAATGCACCCGCGTGTGGCGAGTGCGACCTGTGCCTGACTAGGAAGCATCGAAATAATCAAGAACGAAAGATTCGTCATGAAATACAGCATCTCCTCATTGACAGCCCCTTGGGCATACATCATCTTGTGGATCGGTTGACCATTGGAGATGACGATATAAGACTGAAAGTCATTCGAAAGCTATTGGACGAAGAGTTGCTCCTTGTCCAAGATGAGCATTATTATTGGAAGACAGTGTTCTAATAGAGAGCAAAGATGTGCTTGTAGCATATTATTCCACTACTTGTACTTATCATTTAGGCCTTTGCCCTCTAAAATGATATGTCTTATCTTTTCAATCCGTGTGTACTTAGTTTTTTCTTGCTTGGCCTCTTCTATATATTCGTTATATTCATTTTGCTTAGCTACACTTAATCTTGAGAATGCCTCTCCAAAACTTTTGTTCTCTGTTAAGGCAACTTGTAGGACTTCAGGTATTGGAATATAGACCTTTTTTCCTGGTTTAGGTTTTAGTCCGGCGTTTTCAATTTGAATTGCTTCATCAATATATTTTAGAATCATCTTTTCATCTATCTGTTCCCGATTTATAAATCGCCATTGTCGTAGATTCTTAGTTTTCTCTCCTTGCGTTGCGGTAAGCACATTTGCAGTATCGGGCAGGTGCGATCCGTTGAAGAACCATAATGCAAAATGGTTTTTGAATCCCGCATATGAAATCACGTTTTTACCATTATAAGTGAAGACGGGGCCTCCCCACTTCCTTGTTTCCATCAAAAGTGCTTTTAGTATGATGGTATGCAATAGTTCTAATTCTTCGTTCCATTTATTGGTCTTATCCATTGTGTTTATATGATTAGGATACCCTGCTAATATAAACAAAAAAACCCCTAGTGATTTCACTAGGGGTTTGAAGTATTGGATAATCTAAAAATTATTTAGATTTCTTTTCGTCGCCTTCCATTTGCTCTTTCAATTGTGCTAGAACGTCTAAGTCACCTAAAGTAGATTTCTCAACCGAATCTTTCACTTTTTTCACAGCAGAAGTAGCCGCTTTTGCTTCTTTTTTACGTGCATTGAATTCTTCAACACGAGCTTCAGCTCTCTCATCTTCCCAAATACGAGAGTGAGATATAACCAAGCGTTTGTTTTCTTTGTTGAATTCAATGATTTTGAACTGGTTAACTTCGTCAACTTTCAATGCAGTACCGTCTTCTTTTACAGAATGTTTAGATGGACAGAATCCTTCAACACCATATTGTAGAGCTACGATATCACCTTTTTCACCAACTTTCAATACAGTACCTTCGTGAACAGAGTCAATTGTAAAGATAGTTTCGAAAGTGTCCCAAGGGTTCTCTTCTAATTGTTTGTGACCTAAGCTTAATTTTCTGTTGTCTTCATCTAATTCTAAAACAACAACTTCTAATGTTTCACCAACTTTAGTGAATTCGTTAGGGTGGTTGATTTTCTTAGACCAAGAAAGATCTGAAATGTGGATTAGACCATCGATACCTTCTTCAAGTTCAACAAATACACCGAAGTTAGTCATGTTCTTCACAACAGCTTTTTGTTGTGAGCCGACAGGGTAACGATCAGTGATGTTTTTCCAAGGGTCAGGAGTCAATTGTTTAATACCCAAGCTCATCTTGCGTTCGTCTCTGTCCAAAGTCAATACTTCGGCTTCGATTTCATCACCTACTTTTAAGAACTCTTGTGGAGAACGTAAGTTTTGTGACCAAGACATTTCAGATACGTGGATTAATCCTTCAACACCCGGGATAATTTCTAAGAAAGCACCATAATCAGCAACTGTTACGATTTTTCCTTTTACTTTAGAACCAATCACAAGGTCTTTATCCAATGACTCCCAAGGGTGCTCAGATAGTTGTTTCAATCCTAATGCGATACGTTTTTTCTCGTCATCAAAATCTAACACAACAACGTTGATTGTTTGATCTAGTGACAACACTTCTTTTGGATGCTCGATACGACCCCAAGAGATATCTGTGATATGAAGAAGTCCGTCTACACCACCTAAGTCGATGAACACACCGAAATCTGTAATGTTTTTAACAGTACCCTCTAATACTTGACCTTTTTCTAATTTAGCAACGATTTCAGATTTTTGGTTTTCCAAATCATCTTCAATCAATACTTTGTGAGATACGACAACGTTTTTAAATTCGTGGTTGATTTTAACAACTTTGAATTCCATTGTTTTACCAACGTAGATGTCGTAATCGCGGATAGGTTTGATATCGATTTGAGATCCAGGTAAGAAAGCCTCTACACCTTTGATATCCACGATAAGACCTCCTTTAGTACGGCTCTTAACAAAACCATCGATGATTGCATCATTTTCCAATGCTTCATTGATAGCTTCCCAAGATTTTTGAGTTTTAGCGCGTTTGCGAGACAACACCAACTGACCGTTAGCATCTTCTTGTGACTCTACAAAAACGTCAACTTTGTCACCAACTTTCAAGTCAGGTAGATCACGGAATTCAGAAAGTGCAACTAAACCGTCTGATTTGAAACCAACGTTCAAGACAACATCTTTGTTGTTAACCGATACTACAATACCTTCAATGATCTCCCCTTGGTTGATTTGGTTGAAAGTTCCAGCATATTGCTCTTCTAATTTAGTGCGTTCTGCGTCGCTGTAGCTTCCGAATTTTTTCTCGTCAAGATCCCAATCGAATTCACCTTCAGGTGTAATCCAAGTGTTGGATTTGATTTCGTCGATTAATTTCGAATCAGCTTCTGATTCAATTTTTTCTGTGTCTTTCACCACTTTGGTGTCAGCACCGTGTAGCTCTGCGTTTTTCGCTGCTAACTCTTTTTCTGCTTCTTGTTTTTTTGCCATTAATTATTTTATCTCCTTTTCCCAACTCAGTTGGGACTGCAAAAATACGAAAAACTTTTATTAACAAGTATTTATGTGAAAAAAATATTGACTTTATGATGAAATCATGCTGTAAGGTGATTCAAGTCGGACTGTTAAATCACTTCAGACCTTGATTTTAAGGTCAATAGGATGGTATCAACTAGTTTTTTCTCATTAAATGGTTTGATTAATATACCATCAAATTTTAGCCCATGTTTCAGTTCGAGAGCTTTAACTTGTTCGTTATCAGATGATGTTGCTATGGTAAATATATGGTTGTATTTTTCGTCCTTCCGAATGCGCACTAAGAGCTCGTCTCCCGCCATCAGGGGCATATTGATATCTGTGATGACTACATCAATTCTCTTTTCTAATATAATTTCCAATGCTTCAATTCCATTTGTAGCAGTTTCCACAAATGGATGCTGTGCAAAAAATTGCTTCATATAAAGTAGATTCAATGCGTTATCATCCACAATCAACCAAGAAATGTCCTTCCCAAGTTCAGCAATTGAGTTTACGCGTTCAGTGCTAGGTAGTTTGGGTCTTTTTGCGGCAGGGATTGGTATCTCAATTCGGAAGATTGTTCCTTGGTTCACAACACTGTTAAAATTGATTTTGCCTTTAAGGCTACTTGCCAGTTTTTTCGTAATGAACAAGCCTAATCCCACCCCACCTTCTACTTTGTTGGTCTTATTGACGGTGAAGTATTTTCTGAAGATGGTTTTTTCAAGGTCTTCAGAGATTCCGATACCCTCATCTTTGACAATTAAGAGTAATTGATGACTTTTATCGTTAATCTTGACTGTTGTTGTGATATTTCCTTTTTGCGAATATTTGATAGCATTTGAAATAAGATTGTTCAAGATATGCCTGATTTTGAACTCATCCGAATGTATTACCGTATTTTTGCTCTTTTCAATAACATATTTTAAGGACAAGTTTTTGAGTTCGGCCTGATTCCGATATTGTTCGGTAACGTCAATCAATAGTTCGTTGATATCAAAGTCGCTGAGCAATAGATTGCTGTCGGCCCCATCAACTTTGCTGAGGTTGAGAATGTCATTTATGGTTTTGGAGGTACTTTGGATACTGGAATATGCCGATTCAAGCAATAGACGGTCTTTATTAGTGTAAAGATCTCCTCTCTTTTTGAGTAAATCTATAATCCCTATTAGGGAGTTGATAGGTGTCCGAATTTCATGTGTGATTTCAGCCAAAGTATCTGTTTTTTCTTCGGCAAGATTGTTGGCATATAGCTTTTCTTCAATCAGTTTCCGTTCATAATAATTGCTGTATAATTGATAGTAAGCAATAAAGCAAATCATGATAAACATAAATATCATACTACTCACCAATGTCCATTTAAATTGATTTGTTTTTTGGAACAACACTTTGGTTTCTGTACTCGTGTTGGCATGCTTTTGTAACAGCTGCCTATCATGTACATCACGAATGATTTTATTGAGCTCGTAAAGGAGTACGAAATTTGTAGATAGTAGTTCTCTTTCCTTTTGTCTAAGGTCGTAAAATGATTTTTTAAGTTCTGATAACCTATCTTGTGTGTGTTTTTTAGCGTTTACTATTTGCGTTTGATATTGCTGTTCAAGCTGTTGTTGTTCGACTTCAATGGCCTCCAGATTGGGAAGTTTAATGGTATCCGCTTTATTGTCGAATAGCCTTTTGAAGAAGGATTTTTTCTTTATCACTACGTATGACTGCTCTTTAGGAACTTTCTTTTTTTCGATTTGTGGTGGGGGCGGAGTAAAATCTTTGTTGTAAATAAGTAATTGAGGATAGTTTTTTAGCGTATCAGAAAAGTCAAGTATCTCAGTGATTCGCAATCTTAACAATACGAAATCATCCGCTATTTGTCGTCGTCGTTCAATATTATCATTGTATGAACTTGAGGATTTGTCACTGTTTTCAAAGACAATCAACATGGAGTCTATCACACCATTAATATCCAATAATGTGTGTTCATATTTTTGGTAATTTTCCTTGTCAAAATCTATCGAGAATAGACGGAAATAATTCTCTGCTTCATTATATTTAGTCAATATGTTTGAAAAATCGCTGTTTTCTTCATTGATGGAGCTATAGATGTTTTCTAATCTCTTCTGAATATTCTGGTATTGTTGAAATGAAATGAGAAAGACCAGCACGATAAATGCAAACAAAACAATAGTGGAGAAAAGAAGTAGATTTCTTACTCTATTACTCTTTTGGTACGATACATTTGTTTTTTTCATAAGATGAAAGAGATACAAAATAAAGCTTTATTATTAAGCCGACTCTTATCAATCTTTGAAAATGTAGCGTCTAATCTACAGGCTTGAATGAATTATAGGTGCGTGGTCTCACTATTTTAATGCTTTGCTTAGACAGCGCGATACTGGCATTGAGTTCGTAGCCCACAAGAAGGATAAGGGAGTTGAGATACATCCAAATCATGATGACGATAATCGTTCCGATTGAGCCATATAGCTTATTGTATGCCCCGAAATGATTGATGTAATATGCGAATCCCGAGAAGGTGAGGATGGCAAGAATTGTGGCAAGTGTAGCTCCCGGACTAAATAATTTCCATTTGCGATTTGAGGCCGGTCCAAATTTATAGAGACAACTTACCGTAAAGAAGTATGTGCCAAATAGAATTAACCATCTTGCGGCCTTAATTATGAATGTCCAGAACCAAGAAGCGTCTACGGATATGTTGGATTTCAAATAATTGATGACAATGCCTGCAAATGTAAATATACTCATACCCACCGTTAACGCGAAGATAATGATGAATGACAAAACTAATGCCACTAAGCGCTGTTTGATCCAGCTTCTATTCTCAGTTGTCAGCGATGCTTTGTTAAATGCTAACATCAGGGTGTGCATACCGTTGGTCGAGAAAAACGTTGCCAAGACAAAACCAAAGGAAAGAAGTCCCCCATTCTGGTTTTTGATAATATCTTCCAAGGTAGTTTGGATTACACCAAATGCATTGTGCGGTATGATTACTTTTAGAAATTCTAATAGCTGCTCTTGAAAATTGTCAATGGGTATGTAGGGTATCAATGTAAAAAGGAAAATGATAGCCGGAAACATAGCCAGTAGAAAATTGTATGCTAAAGAAGAAGCCTTATTTATAATGGATTCCCGAGCAATCTCCTGAAAAAAAAACGTTCCAACCGTATATAAAGGAAGTGAGCCAAAGCCAGGAAGCACTACGCCCTTAGTCCATTCGATAAAATGGTCGTATGGTTTGAAAGAGAGTAATATATGATGAAACCGGTTCATTAATCTCCAAAATAAGCGGACATTTTTTCCTGAAAAATAGCGGGAGGTAGACAGGGTTTATTTTTGACAATATCTACAAATACAAGTTCCGCCGAGCCTGTATTGATGAGTTCACCAGCCTCATTAAAGAGTTCGTGTTCAAATTTTAATCGTATAGATGGCTTGACCCTGATTTTTGTCTTGATGGTAATCAATTCATCATAGCGCGCTGGTTTCAGATATCTGCAGTTTAGTTCCAATACAGGTAGCATCACACCCATTTCTTCCAGTTCTTTGTATGATATTCCAGTACTTCGTAGCATTTCTGTACGCGCTACTTCATAGAAAGCAGCATAATTACCATAGTACATATAGCCCATTTGGTCCGTTTCAGCATATCTTACACGTAGGTGATTCTCGAATACAAACATGGATATCTACCGTTTATTTTTTTATATTTCTTTCATTCAGTTTCTGTTGATATTTACGAGCATAGGCAAGATGCTCGCTCTCTGTTCTGGAGAAATTGTGATATCCTGAAAAATCTTCCTTAGCGACCATGTAAATGAAATCGTGATGTTCATAGTTCAAGACGGCATCTATGGAAGCGATGGTAGGCAGGCTGATAGGTCCTGGAGGCAATCCCTTATTGAGGTAGGTATTATATGGAGATTCAGTCCGGAGATGTTTATTTAAAACCCGACGAATTGTAAAATCTTTTGTCGCAAATATGACTGTGGGGTCAGCTTGCAGAAGCATGCCTTTTTTCAATCTGTTGATATACAATCCCGCGATGGTTGGCATCTCATTTTTATGTAGCGCCTCACCTTTGACGATGGAAGCCAATACACTGACTTCTTGTCGAGTCAAATTGATAGCCCTAGCTTTGGCCATACGGTCTTCATTCCAAAACTTATTATATTCGTCGTGGAATCGCGCAAACATCTTTTCTGGAGCAGTATTCCAATAAATCTCGTAAGTATTTGGGATAAACATCGAAAAGAAATTATCCTGTGTAAATCCATACTTTTCGGCTGTAGTTGGGTCATTTAATAAGGAAATGAATACAGTAGAGTCCGCTTCAAAATTTTTGCCCAGCAATGCTGCAAAATTCTCTTTTAGCCTTACCGTTTCAAATCTAAATTTTACAGCTTCTTGATATCCCCCCCGTAAATTGCCGATAAGACGACGATTGTTCATTCCCGGAGTCAATTTATATCGCCCTGGCTTTACGTTGTTTTTATAATCCATCTTACCTGCTGCCACATCAAATAAATCCGGATTATCAACCATACCCTTTTCCGTGATCGTACGGAGTACTTTTTCGTAATTGTCTCCATCACGTATGTAGAGGTACTCTTGCTTGTCTGTTACGCTAGCACCAAAAAACGCTTCGTAGTAGCGCCATCCAAAATACCCACCGACAATGATGATCAGTGCTAATATAACTCCAAGCCACTTAGGCATTTTTCTCTTGTTTGACGTCATTTCTTATTGTTGTGAAAGTGATAGATTGATGGGGGTCCCCAAGCTCACCAATCCACCTGTGGTATCTGGGGTTTGGGCAGAAACTCTAGCAGCGGTAGAATCACTTATAGCACCTTGGTACTGGACAACACCTAGGTTAAGTCCTACACCTTGTAACGCAAATTTGGCTTCACTAAGCGTCAAGCCTATTAAGTTAGGGATATTAATTTCATCTTCACCACGACCATCACCCAATACGAGCTCGATGCGTGAGCCCTTGGGCACCATTCGACCAGCTTTTAACTTTTGCCCAGCGAACTTAACATCCAGTACTACATCTTTGGCAATATCTGCCACGTATGTAGTGTCTCCCATACGGAATCCATGGTTTTTTAGAATCGCTGTAGCTTCAATTAAGGTTTTATCTATGATATTCGGAAAATCTGTCTCAGGGGCACTTTTCGTAATGATAGTTAAATAGATTGTGCGGCCGCTTTTGACATGGAAATCTGCTTCAGGATCTTGTTCGATAACCAGACCTGGCTTTGCATCCATCTGATACACGGAGTCTACTTGGTAGTCAAGGTCTGCCTTTTCTAAAGCAGCAATAGCCTGTTCGATTGTCATTCCTTTTACCGTAGGTACTGGAATAGCTTCGTCATGTTTGGTGTAGATGCCTAATCCAAAGTATATGCCCAAGAATAGAATGACAAAGAAGACAATTGCTAATATTAAGTTCTTTCTGAACGTGTCAGTTCGTAGGTAAGTGAATATTTTTGACATTGTAAAAATTAAGAGTCTATTAGTACATTACGTAAATAAGACATGCAAAATTAAAGCCATCCTTTAATTTTGACCTCGTCTTTTTTAAACTAAAAATAAATTTGCTTTTATATACGACACCATCTATGTTGGATATAAAACAAATTTATTCATTTACCTATGGTGGACATCCTGTCCACAAATCGGCTTTCCGCTGCTCCTGAAAGATGACTTTTACAGCGGAAATATTAAAACAAAATTATTCGTTTTTCCGTGTATAGCAAATTATATTTGCTATTAAGAATCACTAAATTTTTATGAAAGCAAAAATAGCATTATTAACTGGAGGATATACAGGCGAATCGGAAGTTTCTTTCAAAAGTTCAGCTTTCGTATATGCTAAGATAGACCATGAAAAATATGATGTCTACCTTATTACGATTACTAAAGAACACTGGTTTTATGTTAATGACGCTGGAATTAAACATGCAATTTCAAGAGAAGATTTTACGCTTCAATTGGAAGACAGAAAGATTCATTTTGATTTGGCTTTTATTATGATCCATGGGACTCCAGGAGAAGACGGTAGACTGCAGGGATATTTTGACATGTTGGATATTCCATATACATCTTGTGACGCACTGACCTCATCATTGACGATGAATAAAGGATACACAAAATCTGTTTTGCAAGGAATTGACAATCTTCATATGGCAAAATCTGTTTTGCTGTTTGATTCCCAATACGATCATGCCGTTGAGTTAGTCGAGGCCAACCTGGCTCTTCCATATTTTGTGAAACCCAATGCCGGAGGCAGTAGCATTGGTATGACTAAGGTGAAGACCGCCACTGAGCTGCCTGATGCCATTGCCAAAGCATTTAATGCCGAAAATACAGGCAAGCAGGTGATTGTTGAAGAGTTTGTTACTGGACGTGAGTTTTCAGAGGGGGTATATAGAAATGAGCAAGGAGAGTTGGTCGTGTTGCCAGCGACAGAGGTAAGGACTACGCGTGAGTTTTTTGATTACGAAGCCAAGTATACGCCGGGTCTGACTGAAGAAATTACACCAGCAGATTTGACCACATTACAAACGACAAGAATTGCACAATTACTTAGAGAAATCTATGTACGACTCAACTGTAAAGGCATGGTTCGTATTGATTTTTTTCTTGAAAAGGACACGGATAAATTCTATTTTATTGAGATCAATACCATACCTGGTCAAACACCCCAAAGCTTCATCCCCCAACAAGTACGAGCGGCAGGGATGAGTGAGACAGAATTCTATGGGCAGTTGATCGAAGTCGCGTTAAAGAAGTAATTAAGGTGTAACGTTGCCTTGTTGGGAAAGGGGAGATAATTACACTATCCTCCCTTTCTTAATAGTTTTTTACTTTAGTCTTTTTCCGAAATCAAACTTGCTCAGGTCGGGTTTTACTTCCTTCACCCGTTTCAACTCTTCTTGGTATAATATTCGACCCAAATTTTTCAAGAAGGGGTAAGTAACAGTTTCGTATTCATATATACCGTCATTGTAAATCTCATTGGCATTGGCTTGCACCACCACTGTGAGGAGAAACTCCACACCATTTTTAAAGTCTACGATATAGGCATTGTCAATATTGTATCCGTAGGAGTCTCCATACTTATTAAAGATTCGAATGTTCGGATTTAAAACTGCATTTTTTTCCCTGCCATAAAAGAGTAATTTACTATAGGTCGGCCAAAATTCCACAGTGTCATAGCTGGGATAATTGGATTCATGTGGATACATAGACATGTAATCATATAATAGGCGGTAGTCCCTTTCTTGTAGGCAGAATCGCTCTGATACAGGAAATGACTCTGGAAATAGCAGTTTTCTTAAGATCATCTGTTGGTCTTCAATAGTATATACATTCAGTCCTTCAAAGCTCCAAGGCTCATACACCACTTCATCTTTTTCGTTCATGTAACCCTTGCCCTGTACTGTGTTTTGTAAGACAATGGGATAGTCACTAGCGTCATATTGAGCGGCCTGTTGATAGACAATCGTATCATTCAGGAAGAAGGTAATGGGATTGGTATGCTTAGACCATATTCCTTTATCACCAATCGCCAACCGATTCACAATACGGCTGTGCTTTGCTCCATGTTTTTTTAGCTTTTTATTGAGTTCCGCTCTACCAATAAACTCATAAAGTCTATTTTGGGCATCATTGTCACTCGTCAATAGGATTTTACGAACATATTGAGCTATCGAAGGAAGTCCATTCATCGCAGACAGGTCAGTGTAGACACTAGATTGTTTGTCAAATGCCGAATCGATTCGTAGAGGAGTATCCGAAGTAAGCCCCTTTATGTCTAACTCATTGATTTTTTCCAATGCAAATATAGCGGTCGGTAATTTCACCGTGCTAGCTGGATAGAAATACCATTCCGAATCCAATCTATATGAAAAGGATTGAAAACTCGCAACATTCTTCTTATTTCGATTGATTTGTGTAAATAAGATTTGCACCTCGTGATGTTGAGGATGATTAAGGACGTCTGCGAAGACATCAGAATGTTTTTGCAGGAGCTGCTTTAAGTACGTAGTATCTGTGCTTTGTGCGAAGCTATTCATAGCAAGTAAACTCAATAGTAAACAACATGTCTTTTTCATTTGGTTAGGCATTGGATATTTTAAAGTATTCACGAATAGTTCCCATCCAAGTGCGAGTTGGGTAGTCCATTTAGGTGAATGAATAATGATGATACATAGGTCGAGCACTGATGTTTAAAGCTTATTCTTGAGTGAAGGTAGTCAAAATTTGCATAAAAATGCAAATAGGCTAAGAATTTGAGAGTGCCGATTTGTAACGCACAAGAGCTCGCTCTCTGGCCCAAGAGTGGTCGACAATGGGTTGAGGGTAAGTTAGTTCTTGAAATTCGGGAACCCATTTTTTAATATAAATCAATTGAGGGTCAAATTTTTTCAACTGCAGCGTTGGATTGAATATGCGGAAATATGGAGCCGCGTCCATACCACACCCTGCGGCCCATTGCCAATTGCCGACATTGGCACTTTGATCATAGTCGAGCAACTTTTGAGCGAAGTAAGCCTCACCCCATCGCCAATCAATGAGCAAGTGTTTGCATAGAAAGCTAGCAGTAAGCATACGGACACGATTGTGCATAAAACCCGTAGCATTCAACTCGCGCATTCCTGCATCGACGAGCGGGTATCCAGTCTTTCCTTTACACCAAGCTTCGAATTGTAGCGTGTCATTCTCCCAAACAATGTAATCGTACTTTTTGTAAAAAGCGGTATTAATCATATTGGGGAAATGCCACAAGTTCATCATGAAAAATTCCCGCCAAATCAGTTCGCTTAGAAAAGTGTGATCTTGATTTGCGTAAGCTTTGGAAACTAGATTTCGTATGCTAATAGTCCCAAATCGCAAATGTAATCCCAGACGAGAAGTGCCCTTATCTAGCCCAGGTATATCTCTTGTATTGGGATAGTGAGTTATGATATTACCAGTTATCATATCAGGCGGAAATTCGATATTCGACTTTGTAAACCCGATTTGAGAAAGCGTATGTAGGGCGTTTTTTGACGGGTAGAGCATGTCGAGTTGCTCCTGTGAGGGAAATACTAGAAGCTGTGTTTCATCTTGTTCGAGCTTATCTATCCACTTATTCTTATATGGTGTATAGACGGTATAAGGTGTGCCGTCACCTTTTACAATTTCCGCTCTATCGAAGATGACTTGGTCTTTGAACAAATAGAAATCTACATTGCTTCTCGATAGTAAGTTCTCAATTTCTTGATCCCTTTGAGAAGCCAAAGGTTCATAGTCTCTATTGGCAAATACTGCCTTTGGAGCATATGTGGATAGTATTTCTTTCCATATTTTCTTAGGATCTCCAAAGTAAGTTTTGATACTTGAGCCACAAGGTTCCAATAGGCTCTGGATTTGCGAAAGTCGTTCATGGATGAACGTTACTCTTGCATCCTCCTTATTCTCAATTTGAGATAGTATACTGGTGTCAAAGATAAAAACAGGTTGAACTCTCCCCCCAGACACCAAAGCCCGATATAAGGCATGATTGTCCGTCAGACGAAGGTCACGACGAAACCAATAAATAACTAATTCACCATCCGTCACATTCATTTGGCTTGGCGAACATATACTTGGAATGTATATGCAAATGCATGCTTTTCATCTGCCTCATGTCTCTCTTCACTTTCTAATAGCCATTCTTGTGGAGCAAGTTCTGGGAATTTGGCATCCCCATCTAACTCGGTATGTACACGAGTAAGCAATACCCGGTTTGCAAAAGGCAGGCTTTGCACATAAATATTGGCACCGCCGATAATAAATATCTCCCGTTCATCTCGACAATAAAGCAAAGCTTCGTTCAGGCTATTGGCCGTATCCACTTCTGGCGGATTGAAGTCTTGATTACGAGTTACCACGATATTACGACGTTCGGGAAGGGGCTTGCCAATGGCATCAAAAGTCTTTCTACCCATGATAACACTGTGTCCTAATGTGACTTTTTTGAAATATTTAAAATCATTAGGCAAGTGCCAAGGCATCTGATTGTTCTTTCCTATGATATTGTTCTCCGTAGCTGCTACGATTAAAGTTATGGTAAGATTGTTCATTGTTTTTGGAATAAGGATAATAGGATTAAGAGTAGAAAAAAGTAATTCAATATTTTTAATCTTCCTAGTTCATTTTTAAATCTTAATCTTCTTTAATACCTATACAGCAACAGGTGCTTTGATATGCGGATGAGATTCATAGTTGACCAGTTCAAAATCTTCAAACTTAAAGTCAAATATATTCTTGACTGCGGGATTTATTTTTATTTGGGGCAGGGCCAAAGGTGTTCTGCTTAATTGCAACTCAGTCTGTTCAAAATGATTGCTATAAATATGTGCATCCCCTAGGGTATGAATGAATTCGGATGCCTCCATATCACAAACTTGTGCTACCATCATTGTCAATAATGCATATGACGCAATATTGAAAGGCACACCTAAGAAGATATCAGCACTTCGTTGATAGAGTTGACAAGAGAGCTGTGGTTTTAATATTCCTTTGTCTGGTTGTGCAGGTGCTACATAAAATTGAAAAAAAGCGTGACAGGGAGGTAAAGCCATATTTTCGATTTCTGCAACATTCCATGCCGATACAATAATCCTTCGCGAGTCAGGTGTATTTTTCAATTGTGAGATGATTTGTGCAATTTGATCGATATGTCGCCCGTCTGGTGTTGGCCAAGAACGCCATTGCGAGCCATATACAGGTCCTAGATTGCCCTCTTCATCAGCCCATTCATCCCAGATACTTACCCCATTTTCTTTTAAATATTGGATATTTGTTTCACCTTTTAAAAACCAGATAAGCTCGTGTAGAATCGAGCGAAGATGCAATTTTTTAGTCGTTACAAGTGGAAACCCCTCCTTCAAATCAAAACGCATCTGATAACCAAATACACTTTTCGTTCCGGTACCTGTACGGTCAGTTTTGACGACACCATGGTTATATACGTGTTGTAAGAGATCTAGATATTGTTTCATGATTTTTATTAAAAGACTAGACGAAGATAAGAGATTTAAGACCATTGAAGTGTCACAATTTTTCAACAACTCACATTTTGCCAGTTTTTATGTATTTTTGCAGAATTATCATGAACAAAAAAGTAGCTTTCTATACCCTTGGATGTAAACTCAATTTTTCAGAGACATCTTCTATTGGCCGTGTTTTTAAAGATGCAGGCTATGAAACCACATCTTTTAATAGCCAAGCAGATGTATATGTAATCAACACATGTTCGGTTACTGACAATGCAGATAAGAAGTGTAGGAAGGTAGTAAAAGAGGCTTTAAAATATTCGCCCAATGCATATATCACTATTGTAGGGTGTTATGCGCAGTTAAAGCCACAAGAGATTGCGGATATTCCTGGAGTAGATATGGTATTAGGAGCTGCCGAGAAGTTTAACATCATAGCGCATATCAATGATTTGACCAAACAAGAGAAGACCATTGTTCATAATGCTCCTATTGATGAAACCAATCAATTCGTTTCCGCATATTCAATCGGCGATCGTACGCGTACATTTTTGAAGGTGCAGGATGGTTGTGATTATTCCTGTACATTTTGTACCATTCCGTTGGCTCGTGGAGCAAGTCGTTCGGGTACCATTGAAGATATCGTTCGTCAAGCCAAAGAAATAGCCGATTCTGGTGTTAAGGAAATTGTATTGACGGGTGTTAATATTGGAGATTTTGGAATACGGGATGGTAGACGAGAAGATCGGTTTTTGGACTTAGTTACCGCGTTGGATGAAGTAGACGGTATCGATCGTATTCGAATTTCATCTATAGAACCCAATTTGTTATCAACCGATATCATTGAGTTTGTTGCACAATCTAAGCGATTTGTGCCCCATTTCCACATGCCCCTACAGTCGGGCAGCGACAAAGTATTAGGGCTTATGCGCCGCAGGTACAAACGTGAGTTGTACGCGGAGCGTGTAGAAAAAATAAAAGCTTTGATGCCTGATTGTTGCATAGGCGTAGATGTTATTGTTGGATTCCCCGGCGAGACCCGCGAAGATTTTTTGGATACCTATCAATTTCTCAACG
Organism: Sphingobacteriaceae bacterium DW12; assembly: GCA_000783305.1. GTDB lineage: Bacteria > Bacteroidota > Bacteroidia > Sphingobacteriales > Sphingobacteriaceae > Sphingobacterium. The sequence continues at coordinate 229,504 of JROE01000007.1, forward strand.
AAATGGATATATCCTATCTGCATGTATTTACGTATTCCGAACGTGAAAATACCATTGCCTCACAAATGGAAGGTGTAGTACCAGGAGCGCAGCGTAGCGATAGAAGCAAAATGTTACATATTCTTTCGGAAAAAAAACGTCGAGCATTTTATGAGAAACAATTAGACAAGATGGGGCAGGTATTATTTGAAGGCGATGAGAAAGAAGGATACATGCATGGTTTTTCTAAGAACTATGTGAAAGTGCGCACTCCATATGATCCATTATTGGTCAATGAAGTCATTCCCGTCAAATTTACATCTATAACGGATAGCTGTGAGGTCGAAGTAGAGGAGCTCCCTGAGGCGCTGGTGCATTAGTGGTATCGGCCATCATCTTCTTTATTCCGAATATTCATCCAGACTACGATTATCAGAATCAAGACGACTCCTATCCACTGGAGAGTGGTTACAGGTTCCAGAAGTACAAAATAAGACATGCCGACCGCGACAGGAAGCTCTGCCGCACTTAAGATGCTGCTCAATGAAACTCCTATCTTGGGGATTCCGTATGCAAACAGTAGGGGAGGAAGTACAGTTCCGAAGATAGAAAGTATGAGACCAAAGTGCCAGAGCCCATTTCCCAGTTCGCCGGAGAATAGGTTGAACGGTCGGAATAACGCAAAGATTAAAATGAAGGATCCAGTAACCATTAATGCACTTTTTTGAATGGGTGGGTAGTCGTTGCCCACACGTCCGTTGACGATTAGAAATACAGCATAGCCCGTAGCTGCCAATATCCCATAACCTACTCCCATTAAGTCAAAGGATTCAATTCCCTTATCTACTAAACCGGTAGCTAGGAGTGTACATATGAGAATGACTGCAATGCCGATTGATTGCTTTTTACTAGGTACGACACGGAAGACAATGTACTCAATCAGTGCACCTATCCAAATATATTGCATGAGTAAGACAATAGCCAATGATGCTGGAACTAGCGATACGCATTTATAGTATAAGATACTGACCAGTCCCGTAGAAAATCCGCTTATCACAATAGTCCACATCTTACTTCTTTTTGGGTAGCTATCTAATCTCTTTTTATTAAATAGTTGCATGCCAAGATAGATGATCCACAAGATTACCATTCCAAATAGTACTTGCATCCCGATAACTTCTGAAAGTGTGAAATTTTGGGAATATGCTTGTTTCACAAATGTGGATAGTATACCAAAACTACCTGCACCAATAAATACGGCTAATACACCCTTTAATTTTCCCATATGCTAATGTTCGTGGCAAACCTAAATAATTTCCTTTACAATATAATTGCCTTAGTCTGTAAACGATGGATTTATTAACATCTTCTTTTTCATTAGAGGTCTTATGTCAGAGGAAAAGTACGAATAGAGCAAGTTTCCCGTTAATATGTTGGTGCCATTTGACGTTTTAAGTACATTTGCATATGACCAACTTTTACATGAGGATGCGTTACATTTATTTTTGTTTAACATTTTTAGTATTGTTGACAGCGTGTAGTACACGTAAAAAGGTTTTGATAGGACCTAATAGTAGACCTATAGGTAGTAATGAGATTCTTTCGGATGCCAGTTCCGCTAGAAATTTAGATTTAACAGGCAGCAACATGGAGAATTATGCCAAGCTGTTGGGTGTGAATGTGCGAGAGTTAGACAATAGGTATCTTTATGGTTTTATCAATCAATGGATTGGTAGTCCGCATCGCCTTGGTGGACAGAATAAGAATGGGATAGATTGTTCGGCTTTTGTGGGTATACTCTACAAAGATGTCTATAGTAAGATTATTCCACGTACATCTCGTGATATTGAGACTGTCGTAAAAAACAAGAAGGAGGGTCAACTTAAGGAGGGAGATCTTGTTTTTTTCTCTTTTGGAGGTAAGGCAATCGATCATGTAGGCGTGTACCTACATAATCACAAATTTGTCCATGTGTCTACTCGTAAGGGCGTGATTATTTCAGACCTGACCGATTCGTGGTATGCCAAATACTTCACAGGAGCAGGTGCTTTGAAAATCTAAACCATTAAAAAAGACGGAAAACTTTTTAGCCTAACATAATTGCGTACTTTTGTCTAAAATTTAAGATTTAGAGATGAATGTAAATAGTAGAAAGATTTTCATTGGGCTTTGTATTGTTGTGCCTTTCTTATTGTACTGTGTGTTTTATTATTCAAATATGGTGAAGAATGCACCATATCGGTTTGCTGATTTCGAATCCATTGTCATTAAGTACGGTGAACCACATCATATGGTCAATGAGTACAATACCAAAACGCATCACTATCAATATCTCGATAAAAATGATGTATTAATCAGTGATACCCTAAAATTGCGTAAAGACGATTTACTTTATCTGCACCGCAAGGCTATGGAGCTCGGATTTTGGAATCTAGATAACGATATGACAACCCCGCGGCCGGATTCGACAGTGGGACGAGAGATTCCAAGGTTTTATGTCGAATACAACTATAAAGATAAATCTAAGAAAGTAACTCTCGATGCAGATTATTCGGGAAATCCCAAAATGAAGGATGCCGCAAAGACCGTGGTGGACGAGATTTTAAAAATGTTGGCCGAGGCCCAAGCGAGGTAAGTATGAAATTCTTAGAGCAGTACCTTTTTGATTCGATAATTGTCTAAGTGACTAGTGGTACGGCTAGTTGTTTAACAAGCAATATATGAATTTGTGAAAAGACATCTGGTTAAGATGTCTTTTTTTTTGAGATGCCCCTCCCAATGTATCTGGGATATATACGATGCATTTGTACACGTATTAACCAGATGAAAATAATGATGATTTAATTGATGCTTAATGATACCTTAATATCCTGACCCTATATTTGTGTCAGAGTAATTTTTGTTTATATCCAATGTTAGGGTTAAAAATGTTAGCGATCTGTTGTGAAACACATGCGTAACATAGTTTGTTTTAAGATGGAAAAAGGTAGTCGCCAGACTACCTTTTTTTGTAAATAAGTGTATCCAATCCTATTGAGTTCTCCCGGTCGTTAGTCGATTACAAGTCTGTCGTTAACCTTCAGCTTGATTGTGTACAACTCTCTATAAGCTAACACAACATCTATTAATGATTTGTGCTCTCAAGGGCTTTTGGGTCGTGCTCATGCTTGAACAATACTGCAAACAGTAAGGCTACTATAAGCGTGTATGCAGAGAATGCAAGCCAGATGTGGTGCCAGTTTTTTAAGAAGATAGGTTTCTCAAAATTTCCATTGCTCAATACTGTCGTACCTTTTTCCTTTATAAAGTCCAGAAAATGACCATCTGTTACCTGTGTCTGTAGAAAACTTGCGAGGTGATTGACGTCGGCAAATGACATCGTAAAATAGTGGTCGATGACCCAGCCCGAAATAAGGCTGCCCAGTACTGCTCCAAACCCGTTGGTCATCATCATGAAGAGTCCTTGAGCAGAAGAGCGTATCTTGGAGTTCGTAGAAGTTTCTACAAAAAGAGATCCAGATATATTAAAAAAGTCAAATGCCATTCCATATACGATACAGGATAGGATGATCATCCATAGTCCATCAGCCGGATTGCCATATGCGAATAGTCCAAAGCGCAATACCCATGCTACCATCGAAATCAGCATAACTTTTTTAATGCCAAATCTTTTTAGGAAAAAGGGGATGGCCAAGATGAACAATGTTTCCGAAATCTGAGAAATCGACATGATGATTGTCGAATATTTTACAACCAATAAGTCTGTATATTTAGGAAAGAACTTGAATTCGTCGATATAAACATCGCCATAGGCATTTGTCAACTGCAATGCCCCACCTAAAAACATGGAAAAGACGAAGAACAATGCCATCTTGTAGTTTCCGAATAGCTTGAACGCTTCCAAACCAAATGTTTGAATCCACGAGCTTTTTTCCTTAATTAGGTTTTGAGGCGTATTTTTTGGAAGTGTCAGTGCATAGAGGCCCAAAGCAATAGCTGCTGCTCCTGCTATATAAAATTGATTAGCAGTAGCCTTATTACCAGAAAGATTGACAATCCACATCGCCGCTATAAAACCTACTGTGCCCCATACTCGAATCGGTGGAAAACTCCTAACCAAATCATAGTTGTTTTTAATCAGAGCTGTATAAGCAATGGAATTGGATAGCGCCAATGTGGGCATGTAACAGCACATCGCTGCAAGCATGATATAGAAAAAAGATCCCGGATCAGTGACTTGAGGTAAGTAAAACAGTATCAATCCATATAAAATGTGGAGGGTGCAATATAAACGTTCCGCATTTATCCATCGGTCGGCGATTATTCCAATAAGGGTTGGCATAAATAGAGACGCAATACCCATTGTGGCGAAAATAGCGCCAAATTGTGTGCCGTCCCATTGTTTTGTGCCAAACCAAAAGTTTGCAATTGTGATTAACCAAGCTCCCCATACAAAGAATTGTATGAAGTTCATGATAGTCAATCGGAGTTTAATGGACATGTAGTAAGGATTTCGTTAATTCTAAATCTAGCGGGTAGATTTTCGGCGCGAGATTTCGTCTCGAATGGCGGCTGCGGCCTCATATTGTTCTTCAGAGATTGCTTTGTCTAAAGCTGTCTCCAATTGTTCGTCACTCAATGAGCTGTAAACTGATTTGGTCTGAGGCGGGGGAGGAGATTTGTGTTGTTCCTTGGAAAGCTGAGCTGTTTCTACATTTTCTATGTTTTCTAGAAAGGCAAAGTCGTTGCTTTCGATTACAATTCCTGCCGCAGCCATGATAAACTCGTAGGTGAATATAGGAGCATCAAAACGCACAGCCAAAGCGATAGCGTCAGAGGTACGAGCATCAATTTCTGTTGTCGCATTGCCATCACTACAAATAAGCTTTGCAAAGAAGATGCCATCGATAAGGTTGTATATGATTACTTCTTGTAGTGTAATTTCGTATGCATCTGCAAATGATTTAAATAAATCATGGGTAAGTGGGCGACTCGGTGTCATCTTTTCGATTTCGACGGCAATGGCTTGCGCCTCAAAGCCACCAATGATGATGGGTAATCTTCTATTCCCGCCAACTTCGCCAAGTACTAACGCATATGCTCCCGATTGGGTCTGGCTATACGAAAGCCCTACAATATCTAAATTGATTTTCTTCATTTTCCCTCTTACGATGTACAAACTTAGACAAATTTGCTTTTATATGCAATTTAATAGCGTGATATATAAGCAATTTGTCACCCTATACATTGTCATTCGCGACATCGTTTTTTCACTGCCAGAACATGTAAATTGATGACCAAAAAAAAGTGGCTACTGCAATTATATAGAGTAACCACTTTTTCGAATAATAAGGAGTTGTTTTTTAATTTCCTTTGTATGATTTTAATGCTGCTGTCAGTTTAGGTACAACCTCAAAAGCGTCACCCACGATACCGTAGTCAGCAACTTTGAAGAAAGGGGCTTCAGGATCTTTGTTGATAACGACTATGGTTTTGGAGGAGCTTACACCTGCTAGATGCTGGATAGCTCCCGAAATACCGATGGCAATATATAGATTAGGACTGACCACAATTCCCGTCTGCCCAACATGTTCGGAATGAGGCCTCCAACCAGCGTCTGAAACAGGTTTTGAGCAAGCTGTTGCTGCACCAAGTACCTCGGCTAGCTCTTCAACCATTGCCCAATTCTCTGGTCCCTTAAGGCCGCGACCAGCTGAGACCACAATCTCGGCCTCAGGCAATGATACCTTATCAGTAGCCCTTACGATTTCCTTCACAATAGTACTTAAATCTTTTGCATTAACTTGTGGAGCAAAAACTTCAATGCTCGCAGTACCTCCTAACGTCTTTGCTTCAAATGCATTTGGATTTAAAGAGACTACTTTGATAGGAGATGTCAATGTGATTGTTGCAAATGCTTTGTTGGAAAATGCGGTCTTCTTAACAGACAGTGAATCTCCATTTATTTGAGGCAATTCGATTGCCCCATCAGCAAGTCCTGCCTGCAGTTTAGCTGCGACACGTGGAGCCAATCCCTTGCCGCTGAAAGAGTTTGAAAGTACCACAAGTTTAGCGCCCTCATGCCTCGCCGCCTCAACAATTATAGACGCATAGGCTTGGTTGACAAAGTTTTTGAGATCATTGCTTTGGACGTTTAAGACTTTCTCTGCACCATATTGCCCTAGTTTTTCCAATTCTGAGGCTTCCACATTACCAATAGATATTGCAGTAACTGTGTCACCAGTTTGAGTAGCTACGGCTTTGGCATAGGAAACGACTTCGAAAGCCGATTTTTTAAACTGTCCTTCGATATTTTCGATATAAACGAGTATAGACATAATGTTCAATTTTTTCAATAAATGAATTAAATGACTTTTGCTTCATCATGCAAAAGACCCACTAACTTTTCCACTTCTGTGGCACCTACTATTTTGACAGCACCACGAGGGGCAGGTGATTCATAGTTGCTTACGGAAGAGAGTTGAGACACTTCGATAGGTGCAATCACAGCTAGAGGCTTAGTACGCGCACTCATAATACCACGCATATTTGGGATTTTAGGTTCGGCTACGCCTTCGGCCACACCCACCACTATTGGAAGGGTGGTACTCAAGACTTCTTTGCCTCCTTCAATCTCGCGCTCAACTGTCGCATTATTGCCTTCAATATCCAGCTTCTTAGCAATGGAGATAGATGGGATGTCTAACAGTTCGCCAAGGATAGCACCCACTTGCGTACCATTATAGTCAATTGACTCCCTACCCGTAAGGATGAGGTCAAAAGCATTACTCTTCACATAGCTGGCAATTTGGTTGGCTACAAACCAAGCATCTCTAGGCTCGCTGTCGACACGAACGGCATCGTCAGCACCAGTTGCCAAAGCTTTTCGGATTGTGGGTTCGGTACTGCTTTCACCAACATTGATGACAGTCACAGTGCCTTTTCCTCCTTCAGCTAGGTCAATAGCTTTGGATAGAGCAATTTCATCGTATGGATTCACGATAAATTGAACACCTGCCGTATTGAATGTTGAACCATTATTAGCAAATGTTATTTTGGATGTCGTATCGGGGACATTACTTATACAAACTAATATTCTCATAATCGGATGCGTTTTACACAAACCTAATATAAATTGGTGTAAAAGAAAAACAAGAGGAGTCTGTTTTCTGTTTTTTGCTTTTTTGATTTCCTGTCTTTTTTGACTAATAATATGTCTTCTTTAAGTATGTTTATTTTTTTAAGTTATTGTTTTTAAGTTTGTTGTGATTGTTTCTTTCGAATTGGTAATGAAGTTATACTAATCGTCAGTGGAATGTCATTTTATATGCTAGCATAGTAAATCATGATTTGAGATACCGTGATTCTCCTACAGATTTAGGTTTATACGAATCAATGATTATTTTTGAATATATATTAAGGATTGAAACATATGTCTTCTAAACTAGAACAGCTTCAAGATTTTTTGAAGGAAACTCCACAAGACCCTTTTTTGCATTACGCTTTAGCAAATGAGTATTTGAAGTTAGGGAATGAACAAGAATCGCTGGTAAGATTTGTCGCAATTACCGAACAATTTCCCGATTATGTGGGTACTTACTATCATTTAGGAAAATTGTTGGAGAAATTAAACCGTACCGATGAAGCTATAATTTATTATGAAAAGGGCATGGTTGTCGCACAGAGCAAGCGCAATATGCATGCACTGAATGAACTTAGGGGAGCATATAGACTCGCTTTGGGCGAGGACGAAGATGACGACTATTAAATGTTAAAGTTTAGCGAAAACGTATAATTATTGATTTTGTGGTATCACTTTTGATTCGCTTTTGGTAAGTTACTAGAATCATGAAAACGTTAACGTACATTTTTGCCACTTTTTTATTGCTTATGGCATTGGCGAGTTGTATTAACAACCGTCAAGGTAAAAATGAACACTCTAACTCTACCGAACAGAATATTGCACTACAAAATGGCGTAGCAACTAGCGGAAGTGAGGTCTTGGGAAACTATAGAGGTGTATTGCCCTGTACTGATTGCCAAGGTATTGAGACAATCCTGCAAATCAAAGCAGATAAATCATATCGGTTAAGTACAAAATATCTTGGCAAAAGTGACGAAAATTTCATCAAAGCTGGTAGATGGAAGATTCATGCAAGTACATTGAGTCTAGAGGGTATCGATTATAAATTTAAAATTTTTGAAGACCACTTGGGACAATTGGATTTGTCAGGTAATGATATGAGAGGTGATCTTGCCGACCAGTATCTGCTATCCAAAATTGAAAATTAGTCAAGGATTATAAATAAGCAAGGAGCCTATTGATTAATAGGCTCCTTGCTTATTTATAATCATATGGAATACTACTACACCAATGCATCATGTTGACAAAGCTCTTTGAGCTTTGCAACGACAAAATCCACCTCATCTTTTGTGTTAAGTTTAGAAAAAGAGAATCGAACAGACGGTCGGTCGCTTGACGCTCCTATGGCAGTCAATACATGTGACCCTATGTCCGTTCCGGAGCTGCATGCGCTACCCCCGGAACAGGAGATGCCCGCGATATCAAGGCTAAATAATAGCATATCTGACATGTTAGTACATGGAAAAGCGACATTTAATACGGTATATAATGAGCGATCCTGATCCGTCTCGCCATTGAATTGGATATCAGGTATTGCTTGGGCAAGCTCTTCCATCATATAAGATTTGATGCTCTGGATGTGTTCCCGATCTTGGTCCATGTGTTGATAGCACAATTCAAGTGCTTTTGCCAAACCTACAATCCCATATACATTTTCCGTCCCACCTCGCATATTACGTTCTTGAGCACCACCATAGATCAATGGTTTGATTTTGTTTTTCGCATTTACATATAGAAAACCAACTCCTTTCGGGCCATGAAATTTGTGTGCAGCACCTGTAATGAAATCTATATTTAATTCGCTAAGATTATGGTCGTAATGCCCCATAGTTTGTACTGTATCCGCGTGGTATACCGCTTGATAGCGCGTACATATCTCCGCTACATATTTGATGTCGGTTAGATTTCCTATCTCATTATTGGCGTGCATCAGTGAAACAAATGTCCGGGGTTGCTGTGCCAATAGCTCCTCTAGTTGATTAAGATCTACATTTCCTTTTTCATCGACACGGAGAAGTTGAAGGTGTATTTGTCCTGCTTTCTCCAACTCCTCTAGCGTATGCAATACAGCATGGTGTTCTATAGGCGATGATATTGCATGCTTGATGCCAAGGTCTACTATCGATCTAACTATAGCCATATTATCTGCTTCCGTGCCACCCGAAGTGAAGAAGATTTCAGAAGGAGAAGTCTTTAATAGGGCAGATACCGTTTTTCGAGCTTTTTCAACTATTGTTTTAACTTGTCGACCATGAGAATGAATAGAAGAGGGGTTTCCAAAATTCTCTTGCATGGTCTCTACCATCACTTTGATGACTTCAGGATCTAGTGGAGTCGTCGCAGCATTATCGAAATAAATTTGCATTCAGCAAAGTTAGAAATTAGTATTCATTTTTTAAACTACTTTTTTAGTAGGCTTTATCAATAATAGGATTGACAGAAATGCTGTTATTAATGACGCAAACGCAATAAGATCACCACATCGGGTATATAACGTGAGCTGTTCGTTCAGGTTAATCTCTTGAGCTAGCGCTGCGGGTACCCACCACTCCGTTTGCTGGACGATATCACCCCGCTGGTTAATAAAGGCCGAAATGCCCGTATTTGCCGAACGTGCCACCCAGCGACGATTCTCAATCGCCCTTAACTTGGCATAGTGGAGGTGTTGGTCTTTACCTGAAGTATTCTTCCACCAGCCATCATTCGTCACAATAGCGATGAATTGAGCACCTTGTCGGACATATTCACTTACATAGTCGCCCCATATAGATTCGTAACAGATTACTGGTGCTGCTCCGATGCCACTTTGACTATAAAATACGCTGGGTTCGTCCTGACGTCCATAGCCGCCAGTAGTACCCCCAAACTGCGCAAAAAGTGGCTTCATGAAACTAAGAGCCGAACCAAAGGGCATTTGCTCTACACCAGGTACAAGTTTGGATTTGTGATAAAATTGGAGCTTGGAAGAATTGTCTACCAATACGGCAGCATTAAAATGATCCATGAATTGATTCCCGTAAGGCCGTGCTGTGGTTGTGCGCTGGTCATTGTAAAAACGGATGCTCTCGATTCCTGAAAGTACATTGCCATTTTTGTAGGAGTCCAGAAAAGCCAGTATCTCCTCGTATGCAGGATACTCGCGAAAATTTTCTTCATCAATCCAGCTGCGGGAGGATATAGCCGTTTCGGGCCAAATGAAAAATTCTGTATTTGGTTTGCTTATCGATTTAGAAAGTTGAAGAAGAGTCTGTAACTGATCTTCGGGGGGAATTGGTCCAAATTTGCTATAAGGATCGATATTAGGTTGGACCACTACAATTTCAGAGGGATTGACATGTTCTTCAAACGTAGAGTATCGAACTATTGAGCCAATCACGGGAATGGTTATAATTCCAATCAATAAACTTAATACGAGCTTATGACGTTTGAGGACATAGTGTTGATGCCTATGTAGAAAAAGCACAAAAAGAAGGATGTTGACTAGCCAAATCCATAAAGAACCACCGTATATACCTGTCAGTTCGTACCATTGTACGAGTTGGTGAGAGGTTGCAAACCCATTGCCAAGCGTCATCCATGGGAAAGCTAAGTCCCAAGTCTGGTGGAGGTATTCATAGCTGATCCATAATGAAACGAGTCCAACCAATGAAATCGGTAAGCTTCTTTTTTTTCGCAGTTGATAATATAACCAGAAGGCTGTTGCCATCAAAAGTGGGGCCAAGCCAAATGGGATAAGAGAAATGGGAAGCGCGGCATAGGCAGGCAGTTGGGCACTCATAGCATTGTAAACCCAATAAATAGATGCCGTATTCCAGATGAAACCGGTCAAAAAAGCCAAGCCGAATACTTTTCTACCTTTTACGGAGCTGTCATTCCTTATAATCTGTTCTATACCCAACAGTAAGGGGACAAAAGCAATCAGTAGAATCAGGCCAGTATAAGGAATCGGCGGCCATGCCAGCCACAATAAAAAGGCACTTAAAAGTGCCAATACATATTTGTTGTTCACGTCTACAGTTGAGAAAGTAATTCGTTCTTCTTGTTCTCGTATTCCGCTTGAGTAATCAGCTGTTTGTCAAACAGTGATTTCAATTTTTTTAATTTCAGGGTAATTTCATCATCAGCCTCTTCTACAGGTGTGGCCTGCTCGCTCAAGGGTGGAGGCAATGGAGCCGTTGTGTAAGATGGGACAGGTGTCGGTTGGGCAGGTGTTGTGTATTCCGAAATAAGATGAGACTCACTTGGGCGCTCTTCCTGTTCCTCTATAATCACAGGTGCGGGCTTAGGGATTTCTGCTATTCGCTCTATCTTTGTCTCCTCTTTCTTGTTGGTTTCCAAAGCACCTTTGATTAACTGATATAGTTTGCGGGCTTGTATTTTTGGAATATAATCAATGCTGAGATTCTCGCCCGTGAGTGGAATGACCGTCACCTTTGAACCAAAGATTTCTTCTTTAAATGCGATATCCTTAATGTCTTTCCAGCTAAAGATTTCAAAATTAGTGGCTAGTCCCAATTTTGTAAACTCACATAGGAAGATACGCTTGCTACTTACCGCAATGCTGTCCGGTAGAATCGTTACTGCAGGTTTTTTCTGCAGAGCAATGTAGTCTATCTGCTCTCCAGGGGTCATCATATCCTGTAGCTTGTCTACCAATTTTTCTACTACTTTGACGTCTTGTCCGTCCTGTATATACTTATCAACAATCATTTTCTACTCTATTTGGATAAATAATAAGATTCTCTAAAAATTAGTCTAATCCTGCTACACAAATTACAAATTCTCCCTTAATCGGATTGTTTTCAAAATGTAATTTAACATCTCTTAATGTTCCACGTGTATTTTCCTCATACATTTTGCTCAGTTCTCGGGATACAGAAGCCAATCTCTCTTCCCCAAATGTAGCTATAAATTCGTCCAAAGACTTCAGTAGTCGATGTGGAGATTCGTAAAATATCATAGTGCGGCTTTCCCCAGCGAGATTTTTCAACCTCGTTTGGCGTCCTTTTTTTACAGGAAGAAAACCTTCAAAGCAAAAACGGTCATTTGGTAAGCCCGAATTGACAAGTGCTGGAACGAATGCCGTTGCACCTGGCAAGCATTGGACTTCCAAGCCCTCTTTGATAGCTTCTCGAACCAATAGAAAACCAGGGTCCGAAATTGCGGGAGTCCCTGCATCGGAGATAAGGGCGATGTGTTGACCCTCTTTCAGAAAACGGATGATTTCGGAAACGGCCTTGTGTTCATTGTGCTGATGATGAGCAAATACCTTTTTATCAATACCAAAATGCTTCAATAAGGGAGCCGAAGTACGTGTATCCTCAGCCAAAATCAAATCGGCCTCTTTCAAGATGCGTATGGCACGAAAAGTCATATCTTCAAGATTGCCTATCGGCGTGGGTACTAAGTATAGCATAGTCAAAGGTAAAGTTTTTTTGTAAGTGTCAAGTTATTCACGCATGAATACTTTCGTGTGCGTAGAATTAGTTTGTGGTCAATTAGTTCTAACATATGCTTGCTTTATTAAATGACTATCCACTAGATAAATGTTCTCAGTTTGTCCCAACTATCTAAGATTCTTGTCCACAGAGATAGGGATTTAAGTGCTTTGCAACCTTACGAATAGTAAGAACAATATCTTTGTATTAATAAATTCACATCGTTTTTGGCATAAGGGGCATGTTACACACCTTCTTGTCAAACCTTTTATGAATTGATATCGAGATTTTTCTCTGCACTTGTTATCTTTGCTGATTATAAAACACATGCTATTATGTTGCAATTAAATTATATCCGTGAAAACAGGGATAAGGTAATCGAAAGATTAGGAGTGAAGAACTTCAAGGAGATGGGTTTGGTAGATGAAATCATCAGTCTAGATGAACAACGTCGTAAAACTCAATCGGAGTCGGATGCTCTTTCAGCAGAAGCTAATGCTGCAGCGAAGCAAATAGGAGATTTGATGCGCCAAGGTAAAAAAGACGAAGCAGAATCTATCAAGTCCCAGTCCTCAGGGTATAAGGAGCAGATTAAAGTCATGATAGAAAAACTGTCTGAAATTGAGTCTGAGCTACACAACAAGATTGTGCAATTGCCTAATTTACCACATATCACTGTACCACGAGGCGTGGCGGCAGAGGATAATGAGATTATTTTTGAGCAAGGGCTTATTCCTAATTTAGAGGAGAATGCATTGCCTCATTGGGAATTGGCAGCTAAGTATGATATCATTGATTTTGAATTGGGCAATAAAGTCGCAGGGGCTGGTTTTCCTGTCTATAAAGGTAAGGGGGCAAAGCTTCAACGCGCCTTGATCAATTTCTTTTTAGATCAAGCAGGCGAGCAAGGATATAAAGAAGTACAGGTTCCCATCGTTGTGAATGAAGCCTCTGGATTTGGTACTGGACAACTTCCTGATAAAGAAGGACAAATGTATCATGTGGGGCAGGATGACTTATATCTGATTCCTACTGCAGAAGTTCCCGTAACCAATATGTATCGGGATGTCATTGTAAAAGAAGAAGAGTTCCCGATTCGTCATTGTGCCTATACGCCATGCTTTCGTCGCGAAGCAGGTTCTTATGGTGCACATGTGCGAGGATTGAATAGACTTCATCAATTCGACAAAGTGGAAGCTGTACAGATTGTACATCCTGACAAATCATATGAAGTTATCGAAGAAATGTGTCAATACGTTCAAGGACTACTGAACAAATTGGAACTCCCGTATCGAGTATTGCGTCTGTGTGGTGGTGATATGAGCTTCACCGCAGCGCTTACCTACGATTTGGAAGTATATAGTACTGCTCAAAAAAGATGGTTAGAAGTTTCTTCTGTTTCTAATTTTGAAACTTACCAAGCCAATCGCTTGAAGGTTCGTTTCAAAAATGAGGAAGGCAAGATGCAACTACCACATACCTTGAATGGTTCGGCCCTAGCTCTACCCCGTATAGTAGCTTCATTGCTAGAGAATAACCAGACAGAGAAAGGAATCAAGATTCCGGCTATATTGGTGCCGTACACTGGGTTTGAATATATTGACTAGGAAAAGATTGATGGTTTTATTTCGACAAAAAGGTTCTTACGCTAGCGTAAGAACCTTTTTGTCGAAATACTTTTCATTCTTTCGTGGTTCCATTCGTACCAGATACTGATCATTGTCGTCCTCAAATAAGATTTGTACGACCCAGTTTTCCTCCCGAGCAATCTTGATCAACATCTTTTGGTCGAGGTATAGCCATTTGAAAGGAGATCCCTTTATGCCTTTGTATTCATATTGATAGTTGATTTCCCCAAAGTAGTGATCAGGTTTGGGTATTCTATACTCTTCGTACAAATAGGAAATATCTGAGGAGTCAAATAAAAGTTGTCCTCGAGTGCTAAGTAAAGACTTGCAATGTTTTAATAGTCTTTTGAACCCCTCAATATCTTCTGCTAGACCAATTCCATTCATCAGAAAAAGAAGAGTGTCGTATTTCGTATTCTGCAGTTGAAAGATATCCTTATTAATAATATGATGCACACCACGCTGGGCCATTATGTTGGTCGCTACGGTAGAAATTTCCAGTGCTTCGACTCCAAATCCCTTCTGTTGGAGATAGAGTGCATGCGTACCTGCTCCAGCACCAACATCCAGTACCTTACCATCACATAGCGATAGGGCAATGAATTCCAGTTCTGTATAATCCTCATCTTCCCTAAAAAAGATATCTATAGGCATTTCTTCTATATCACCGTAGCTGCTATGTAGCAAGAGCGGTGATAGCTCTTCACCCGTTGCAAAATAATCTTGCAGCGCCTCTCCATATACATCTCTATTCATTAGTCTTCAATCATTAGTGTCTTCTTTGCTAAATCGATGGATTCATCATTACCGGTATGCTTCTTGGGTTCATCTGATAGTTTAATAACGGATGTCCATTCGCCCTCTTCAGGATGTGCATCCGTCATCTTCAATACAATATTCATTGCTGGCACACCTGCATCGTTGGTGAAATTCGTGCCAATTCCAAATGAGTAACCAATTTTTCCTTTGCAATAGGTTGATATTTTCTCCACCTTTTCATAATCCAAACCATCAGAAAAGGTGATGGTTTTGGAGAGCGGATCAATCCCATTTGCCACATAATGTTGGATAGTTTTATCTGCAAATACTAGAGCATCCCCACTGTCGTGGCGTACTCCATCAAATAATTTGGATAGTTTTTTGTCAAATTGCTTGAAGAAAACGTCTGTCGTATAAGTGTCTGCTAGGGCGATTCCCAAATCGCCACGATATACATCCGACCAATGCTCTAATCCCAGATGATTCGCCATTTTATAGCCATACTTGGCTGCATGGAACATAAACCATTCATGAGCATGCGTGCCAATTGGTTTAATTTGATGGACCATGGCCAAATGTACGTTGCTCGATCCTATGAATGTACCTTTTCCATATTTCTTTAGGGTCTCTACGACTAGATTGTGTACAAAATAAGAGTGCCGTCTTCGCGTTCCAAAGTCAGCGATAGTAACACCCAGTTTGTCATACTTGAGGATTTTTTCCTTGGCAATATGGATGACAGCAGCGTCTGAGATTCGATCTTGGAAGGTCGTTGTATAGTATAATTCACATATTAAAGCCATTATGGGGACCTCCCAAAGGATTGTTCTATACCAATATCCTTCAACCTGGACAGATAGGTCTGTCCCGTTTTGCTGGATTATCACCTCATCCGGATCATAACGGTAACCTTCTAAGAAGTCAAAATAAGTAGGGTCAATATAAGGACAGTTTTCAGAAAAAAACTTTTTCTCGGCCTTGGTTAGTTTGAGCTTCGCCATAGCCTGTATTACTTCTTCCAGCAATTTGCCAAATCCATTTGGGAATTTGTGCTCACCTCTATTAATGAAATGGTATCGAGCCTTGGCCTTTGGGAATAACTTGACGACGGCAAATTGCATGGTGAATTTGTAAAAATCGTTATCCAGTATAGACGTGAGTGTTGTCATGTTTTGTTCTTAGCAAGTTTGACCATTATTAATACACCAAAATACAAAAGTTACGGCAAACATAGGCTTTTTAACGCATTTAATCATAGCAAGACCGCTGTTAGTCATAGTCTCATAAAAAAGGTGCCCTTATTATAAGGGCACCCTCCTTCACAAATTTATTTCAATTAAACTATATATTAGCGACCTCTGCTACTTCTTTCGCTCCCAGTGTTAGATTGTCTTCCTGTATTTTGTGTCGTTCCTCTCTCTCCTCTGCTTGAGCTGCGCGAAGAGGTACTTTGCACTTGTTCTCTATTGCTGGCTTGTTGAAAACGAGTCGAGCTTTCGCTAGAGCGGCTTCTACTTCTATTTTCCATCTGCGGCTGTGTATTTTTTCTATCTATCGAGGGTCTGTTTTGAGGTGTTGACTCACCTCCTCTAGATGACCTCTGTTGGCGCTCAACGCCTGAATTATTTCTTTCCGTACGATTTTGACTCGCTGCACCATTGTTTGGCTGTGTATTCCGTTCACCTCTATTTCTTGATATCTCGGTGTTGGATTGTCCTCGTTCTACAGAGCGGTAGTCACTCCCACGTGTAGGGCGGGATGTGTTGGAGGATCGTTGTTCAGACCGATTGGTTTCCACACGACCAGATTCGCGTCTAGTGTTGTTTTCTACACGTGCGTTACCGTTCCGGTCATTACGGATAGTCCGATCTCTTTCACTGTTGGCCCTGTTCGTTCTTCCAACTGTCCTGTCAGTAGTCCGTGAGTTGTCTCCCCGAGATGAAGAGTTGTTCGAGCGAAAGTCATATCTGTCGTTTCTATCTGTCCTCGCAGAACGGTCAGTCGTTGAGCGACCATTGTCTCTACTTCTATCTGGACGGTATATCGATACCGAACGCTTGTCTACCTGCGATCTGCCCGGTCTATCGCTATCTCTTAAACTCCGTACAGCGACACTGCGACCAGTAGAGCGCTCCATATCTCTACGAGACGGGCCTCCGTAATAGTGATTATTATTCACTACGTAAGTATTGTTCACAATCGTCGTCCTATTGTAAATAGTCCGATGGTCATGGGCATAGTGGCGATGGAAGTGACGGTCAAATATATAACGTGAAGGTAAGAATACCCAAAGATTAGCCATGCCTATTGACACGCCAATGTTGACAGAAGGCGTCATTGGTGCCCATCCGTAATACCCATTGCCGGTTCGCCAATCTACCCATGCAGGTCCCCATTCGTATCCAGGAATCCAACCCCAGCCTCTATAGTTGGAATGGACCCATCTGCCATAATGGAAGGGTGCCCATCCCCAAGGATAGTCTGATACCCAGGTATTACCATACTCCGTCATCGCCCAGTATCCATTCGTCGAATAAGGTCTGAAGTTTGGGCCCTCATTGGGGTACCATACATCTCCATAGCTTGGGTCTCTATCCCAATCTCCGTAGGGAGATAATTCGTCATAGAATAAATCGATTGATACTCCCCCTCTCACTTGAGCTCCAGCTGGTGATACGAAAAATAAACCAACCAGTCCGATGATGGTTATGATATATATGCTTGATTTTTTTAGCCGTCTCATAGTGTTGTCATTTAAAACGTAAATATATTTGCCTATTTATTGGTATGACTGTATATACCCACTGTAGGTTTAATAAGAAGAGATAGCAATTTTTTATTTTCAAGTTATCAAACAAAATGGCCAACATTTTGTAATTGAATAATGCAGGTTAGATATTGTTTTGTTTGTTAAACATTCTCTCTTCAGGGCTAAGAAAAAAAATATCCGGATCAAATTTAGAAATTAGTACCTTTACAGCCTGTTTGAATAGAATTTACAGTAGTAGAAGTAAATAATTTGTTGTGTAAATGAAGAATAAAGTAAGGAATTTACTTATAGAGTTTGCTAACATCCACCGTTTCTTGATGCGGTTTTTAAAGGAAGTTGTCAGTCCTCCATTTGAATTTAAAGAAATAATCCGTCAATGTTATGAAATAGGGTGGAGATCACTTCCACTCATCAGTGTAACTGGATTTATCGTAGGTTTTGTATTCACAAAACAATCGCGCCCATCATTAGAAGAATTTGGTGCTACTTCTTGGTTACCTTCATTAATATCCATCGCAATCATTCGTGCTCTCGCCCCGCTCGTTACAGCATTGATAGCCTCTGGTAAAGTAGGTTCTCAAATTGGTGCAGAATTAAGCTCTATGAATGTGACCGAGCAAATCGATGCGATGGAGGTGTCCGGAACCAATCCATTTAAATTTTTAATAGTCAGTCGTATTTGGGCCACCACAATAGGGATTCCAATCCTTTGTTTTTATACTGCGGGAATTGGTCTTGTGGGTGGGTACTTGAGTATTGCAAGTAAGGATGATGTTAGCTTCTTAAGTTTCTTTACTCAGGTTTTCGAAGCTATCGCCTATAAGGATATTTTTGCGATGGTCTTTAGGGCGATTGTCTTTGGTTTCACGATTGGAGCGGTGAGCAGCTACTGTGGTTATTATTCATCAAAAGGAACTGAAGGGGTCGGTAAAGCGGCAAATAGCGCAGTTGTAGCGTCCATGTTTATCGTTTTTATAGAAGAGATATTAATTGTTCAAATTTTAGCCGCTTTTAGTTAGCCATATGGAAAAGAAGCACGGTTTAGATATAGATTATAACGATGTCGTAATTGATGTCAAAGGCGTCAGTAAGTCATTTGGTGACCTACATGTGTTAAGAGATGTCGATCTACAACTATTTAATCGCGAGAATTTGGTGGTGCTTGGACGTTCAGGAACAGGTAAATCGGTACTTATTAAGTTGATTTCCGGATTATTGACGCCCGATTCTGGTTCCATTCATGTACTTGGTGAGTCCGTTACAGAGCTGAAGGTCAAAGAACTGCAGAAGTTACGTTTGAAAATTGGATTTTCGTTTCAAAATAGTGCATTATACGATAGTATGACCGTGAGGGAGAATCTTGAATTCCCGTTAGTACGCAATAAGCGAAATTTAACCCGGGCAGAAATTAATGCCGAGGTCGAGGATGTTTTGGAAGGCGTAGGGCTGTCACAAGCTATTAACCAGATGCCTTCGGAGCTATCCGGTGGACAGCGTAAGCGTATCGGTATCGCCCGAACATTGATATTAAGACCCGATATCATGATGTATGATGAACCTACAGCAGGCTTGGATCCCATCACCTGTTTAGATATTAACAAATTAATTAACGAAGTACAAGCGAGGTATAAGACGTCCTCTATTATCATTACACACGACTTGGCTTGTGCTAAGACGGTAGGAGATAGGATAGTCATGTTGTTGGACGGAAAGTTTGAGCGACAAGGAACCTTTAATGAAATATTTGACACAGATGACAAACGCGTAAAAGCGTTTTATGATTACAATTTTATAGTATAAAAGAATATGAGCGCAGCAGACAATAAACGCACATTGGTTGTAGGTCTATTTGTATTTATCGGATTGATTATTTTGATAGCCGGTATTTTGACATTAGGTGGCCAGCAAAAGAAGTTTACAAAAACACTCACCGTCACTACTGAATTTGAAGACGTTAAAGGTCTTAAAGTCGGGAACAACGTTTGGTTTTCGGGGGTCAAGGTCGGTATTGTCAAAGATATCTCCTTTGAAAGCATCAGGTTTGTCAAGGTGGTGATGAGCATTGAGGCAAAGTCTAGCGAGTTTATCCGTAAAGATGCGGTTGCTAAACTAGGCTCGGACGGATTGATTGGTAATTCAATCATTACACTTGTGGGCGGTTCTCAAGCTACAGCATCTATAGAAGATGGCGATGTGTTGATGTCCGCCAAGGGCACAGATATGGAAGCTATGATGGCTACACTTTCTGTTAATAACGATAATTTGGTAGAAATTACTAAGAATTTTGCAATTCTTTCTAAGAATCTTGTAGACGGTAAAGGTATGGTAGGTGCTATGCTTACAGATACTACGATGGTAGTCTCCTTAAGTAAGTCACTAGACCAATTAAATAAATTGATGGCCAATGCAAATCTAGCTTCTGCAAATCTTGCCACAGTGACCAATAAATTGAACAGCAATCAGGGGCTTATCCATGATTTGTCAACCGATACAGCAGTCTTTGCTAGCTTAAGAGAATCTGCAGCCCAATTGCAAGGTGTCACGCAGACAGCCAATGCATTGATGGCTAATTTGAATGAAACTTCGGCCCGTCTCAATGATAAAAACAATGTAGTAGGCGCTCTGACCAATGATCCTGAAGGAGCAGCAGAGATTAAGCAAATCCTTCGTAATCTGAATGTCAGTACTTCCAAGTTGGATCAAAATATGGAAGCCCTGCAACACAATTTCTTATTGCGAGGTTTTTTCAAAAAACAAAAGAAAGAACAGGAAAGGGCTTTGGCCGATAGCTTAAAAGCTGTAGAAACAAATAATAACTAGAGACATAAAAAAATCATTTTTGAAGAAGAGCAATCAGTATGATTGCTCTTCTTGTATTTTTCAGATGTATGTGATGCTCTGAGAATGCACTTAAAATAGTTTCATCAGCAGTAGTACACCTTCAAAGGTTTTATTTATACACAAATTTATCTAAGTTTAAGCTATTTTTGCAGCAAGATTAGGATTATGCAGATTACAGACAAAGACGTTATATACGAAGATAACCATATTATCGCAATCAATAAAAGGGCGGGGGATATTGTTCAGGTCGACGATACTGGTGATAAGTCGTTGGACATGATGGTTAAGGATTATCTGGAACAAAAATATAGTAAACCCAATGCTTTTATCGGCGTTATTCATCGGTTAGACCGTCCAGTGAGTGGACTTATTGTATTTGCCAAGACAAGCAAGGGGTTAGACCGGATGAATAAGCTGTTTCATGATCGAGACATACAGAAATCCTACCTTGCAGTGGTACGTACTCAACCACCTCATTTGGCAGGGAAACTCGAAAATTGGTTATTACGGGATCGAAAGAAAATGATTACTAAAGCTTTTAACAGAGAGGTCAAAGGAAGCAGCTATGCAGAGCTAAATTATCAGGTTCTTGGAGAGTTAGAGGGATATTATTTGCTATTGGTACAGCCCAAAACCGGTAGGACCCACCAAATAAGGGTGCAGTTATCAACCATGGGCTGTCCTATTGTCGGAGATAACAAATATGGCTATCCAAGAGGGAGCCTCCGTAGGAGTATTTGTTTGCACTCAAGAGGGTTGACATTTGAGCATCCTATCAAAGGTGAGGCCATGGCTCTTACGGCAGATTTGCCTGTGGACGGCTTTTGGGAAAAATTTAATACTCTCCTATAAATCCACACTGTTGTACAAATCAAGCCGCCGATAGCTCTACCTCCTAAGAGAGGCTACTTTTAAGGAAGAAATGCTTAACTTTGTAGGCTGAATGCCGCTTGTATTAAATCGGAAGGCTATTCACCAATCAATAAAAAGTAAACGGATGACAACAATTAAGCGAAATGTAGCTGTGATATTCTGCTCTTTACTATTAGTCGTATCGAATGTAGACGTAACAAATGCACAATGTGCGATGTGCTCGTTGAATGCAGAAAATAGTACTAAAGGAGGTAATACACAAGGGCGGGGGTTGAACAATGGTATTTTTTTCCTACTAGGTGCACCTTTTATTATTGTCTCAGCTGTAGGTTTTTTATGGTACAAAAAATTCCGTAAAAAAGATGACAAAGTCTATTTATAGTACAAATAGTATTTATGGCTACATCCAAATTTAGTGCTTTAGCACAATCCAAATGCCCGAAATGTAGGATTGGATATGTCTTTGAAGGTCCAGTATATGGTTTTCGTAAACAAAAGATGAATGAATCGTGTCCACATTGTGGGGTTAAGTTTGAAGTCGAACCTGGTTACTTTTACGCAGCAATGTATGTTAGCTATGCATTTTCGGTAGCAGAGGTTGTGAGCTTGGCCGTTGGTACCTACATGTTGAGCAAGAGTGAGTCACCTTGGGTGTATCTCGGGGTACTTATATTTACTATTCTCTTGTTTGCTCCCTTTAATTTTAGATATTCACGATTGGTACTTCTTCATTATTTGACGCCAAAAATTTCATACAATCCAAGATATGAAGAAGAGCAGTCAAAGTTATAGGCTCT
This sequence comes from Sphingobacteriaceae bacterium DW12, assembly GCA_000783305.1. GTDB lineage: Bacteria > Bacteroidota > Bacteroidia > Sphingobacteriales > Sphingobacteriaceae > Sphingobacterium. Next base: position 251,733 of record JROE01000007.1, read on the forward strand.
TGAACAGTGTCGTGCTATAGGTATTTCATCACACTATTGAATACAAATGCTCTTCCGTGAAATGAACTGGCGATATACTCTTGGAGAGGAATCAGGTGCTTTTCATTAAACAACTCAATTTCGGATTCATTTTCCACTATTATTTGGATACAGTGTGTGTGACCTTCGTGAGGAGAGTCCAACAATTCCAAAAATTTGGTGTTGAATGTCGATTGGCTTAAAATCTCAGCTTTCAACCACTCAACTACGGTTGCGTTAACGGAATCTTCGGTAATGATAGAAACATTATATAAATACATGTTGCAAATGTACCAAACTAATGAATAATTTATGTAAAAATAAGGTTGCATTTCTGCCAGTGTCATTAATAATTTGAATATTTGGAATAGGGGACATTTAGTGTATGGTTAAGATTATATTATATGCCGTGATAGGCTTGTTGTTGGTTTGTGTTGGTTGTTCCCATCAAGGAGACAACAGTAGGATACCCGTGCAAGATTTCTTTAGCGTACCGGAAAAGAGTAGTTACAAAATTTCTCCTGATGGACAGCAGATTGCTTATCTTGGTTTAGAAAACCACTGCAAGAATATTTTTATTTTGAATTTAGAGGATAAGTCTAAGTCTAAGCAACTTACCTATCAGGTAGATATGAATGTTCAGTACTTCTTCTGGACAGATGATAATCAGATTATTTATTCTAATACTCAATCTTCAGAGGACAGTTTACGATTATATTCCATCAATGTAGCTAGCGAAATCGCTACCCCTTTATTCAAGCCCATCAAGAAAAGATTACGTTGGATTCATCCTATGGTCCCTAGAGACAATAGCTTGTTAGCTGCCATTAATGAACGTGACTCATCAGTATTTGATGTTTATAGAGTCTATTTAGACGGTAGACCCAAGGTGCTTTTGGAACATAATCCGGGCAATGTCATCTCTTGGTATGGGTCCACAGATGGACATGTCCGACTGGCCCTAACCAGTGATAGTGTCGAAGAGTCCATTCTGTACAGGCCTGAAGGGATAGGTCCTTTTCGTGAGGTAGTGACCAATAGTATTGAGACTACTGTATCGCCACTAGGATTCAAAAAAGGATCTAATTCTATAGCATATGCACTTTCCAATATTGGACGAGATAAGCTTGCCTTGATTGAATATGATGTTGCCAAAGGTGTGGAAGTAAAAGAACTCTACAGTAACAAAGATGCGGATCTCACGTCCAGTGGATATGTAAGTGAGTTACAGGAGATGATATACACTAGCTATTCCCTAGATAAAGAAAAGCGTTTTTTCTTTAATGATAGAATTAAGGAGATCAATGGTCGCATCCAAGCCAAAGTTGATGGTGCTGAGATTGATTTTTTAGATCATGACTCAACGCTAAACCGTTTCATTATTAAAAGCTATACCGATAGAAATCCAGGTGCTATTTACTACTACGATGCAAACGAGGATAAATTACAAAAATTAAACGACTTAAATCCGAAGATTACCTCTCGACAAATGTCCACAATGGAACCGGTTAGTTACAAGACCAGAGATGGACTGACTATACAAGGGTATCTCACTTATCCCTTAAATACTGACCGAAAGAATCTTCCTGTGATTGTCATTCCACATGATGGCCCCAATGGACGCGTGGATTGGGGATTCCAACCAGAAGCGCAGTTTTTGGCAAATAGGGGATATGCTGTATTTCAAATGAATTACAGAGGTTCGGTAGGCTACGGGAAGGCTTTTTGGGCCTCTGGATTTAAGGAATGGGGTGGGAAAATACAAAATGATATCACCGATGGTGTGATGTGGTTAATTCATGAGGGAATTGCCGATCGAGATAAAATAGCAATCATGGGCTACGGTTTCGGAGGATACTCAGCATTGTATGCTGCTTGTTTTAACTCTTCCTTATATGCATGTGCAATATCGAATTCAGGTTATACCAATCTGTTTACCTATTTTAAACAGGTGCCACCGTACTTTAAACCTTACGTACAATTCTATTATCAAGTAATTGGTAATCCTGAGACTGAGTCTGATTTATTCAAGGCAATATCCCCTGTTTTCCATTCGGATAAAGTAAAAATACCTGTTTTTATGGTTCAGGGAGGACGAGATAAATTTAGCTCCGTTAATGATGCCAACCAATTTGTCCAGCGTTTGAAAAACAATAACGTGCCTGTAAGGTATATTGTCAAAGACGAAGAGGGGAAAAGATTCAGGAATGAAGAAAATGTGGTTACCTATTATCAAGAATTGGAGCAGTTCTTGAACAAGTATTTGAAATAATCGAACGATTGGCATAATACACCACCAATGACCACTTCAACAAAGTACACGTATAAAAAGAACATAGGCTTACTCATTGCGTTTGTGGTGTTTGTCACTATACTTTTTGTCGTATCGGTGTTCTTTGCTCGCACTATGATATCCAATTTTGTAGATAGTGAGTTTTCCAATCGTAAAGTGGAAGTGTATGACAAGTCGTTGGTTCCGTTCAATGACTTCTTTCAAAATCGTATACCCGAGATTTCATATTATCAAGGTTTTTTGGATACCAATGAAGCTAAAGGTATGATGGACAATGTCCTTCGTAAATACCCCTTTGTTAGGGAAACCATTTTCTACGATATTGCCTTCACGAATGATGTTGAAGAGCCCTATGATATCAAGTTGAATAACCTGTTGATACAGTCCCGCTCGGTGTACTCTTATACGTTAAATGATACCTATCATTTGATATCTAAAAGAATTGGGGGGGATCAGCTTAAAGATTACTATGAGGATTTCAGTACGATGACCATGAAGTTGGGGAATTTCCTAGATCGTGTAAACGAATCAACCAAATTGACGGACAACATGATTTTCAAGATATTCTATGACATGGCTCCGGGCAAAGTCACCTATATGAATATCCCGCGGATTAGCGACTTGGTGTCTTATCGAGATTTGTATAGGGGAGCAATAAAGCAAACGGTGAGCTATGATCAGGATCTTTTTGTTTTTTTTATAGACCCCAAACGAATTCGAATTACAAATGTCTATCCCAATTTATATGAGCATATAGATGTTGTGCCATTGGTGAGTGTCAATTTGACCGGGGAGAAACCCTATCTTTATACTGAAGTGTCCTTGCCAGGAGCACTTTCTGACTACAAGATTACTTTTAACTCATCGGAATCTTTTATTAGAAAGGAAACCAACCGCCGTTTTTTACCTGTAGTATTTGGTATATCGATTATATATTTCATTTTATTACTGATTGCATACCTTATTTACCGGAATGTCATGACCAATGGGAGGTTGTATCGATTACAATACGATTTCATTAATAACCTCACGCATGAGTTCAAAACCCCCGTCAGTGTTATCAAGATTGCGGGCAATAATATCAAAAGTGCAGAAAATATAAGTGAGGAGGAACGCATGATGTATGGACGTATCTTGGATCAAGAAGCAGATAAGTTGAATAGTTTGATGAATAAGTTGCTGTCCTTTACGCAAATTGAAAATAAATCCATCAAATTTAAACGAGAACGAGTAGATTTAAAAGAATTATGTGAAACATTGTTTTCGGCCACAAAATTGAGTTATCCTGACCTTAAACTTTCGTATAGAATTCAAGTCAAAAATGATATGATAACGGACCCCGTATTGCTGTCGAGTGTTTTTCAGAATTTGATTGATAACGCCTATAAGTATTCCAATCCGTCGAACAAAGTTTTAGATGTTGATATCCAACAAAATAAGAAGAATTTTGTTATCATATTTAAAGATGAAGGGATTGGGATAAGTAAGCAGGAGCATAATCATATATTTAAGAAGTTTTATCGAGTAAAAAATCAATATAATCAACAGGGGAGTATCGGACTGGGGTTGGCATTTTGTAAGGAAATAACTGAGTTTATGGGAGGAGAGATCCGCGTTGAAAGTCAGTTAGGAAAAGGTACCACATTTACGCTCACCTTCCCCGTTTAAAAGAATTAGAGAAGATATGCAAAAAGATATTACTATTGCCGTAATAGAAGATGATGAAAACTTACGTTTTTTGGTAAGTCATCGTTTACAATCCGAAAATTATAAGGTCATCCAGGCTGGGAATGGGCTTGATGCTGAAAAATTAATTTTGGACCAAAAACCCGACATTGTATTGTTGGACTGGATGTTACCTGGGAAAGAAGGAAATGATGTGTGTGTGGATGTTAGGAAGGCTGGCTTCGAAAATATCATTATTATGATGACGGCTAAGTCTCAGGATATCGATAAGATTGATGCATACAGTTTTGGAGTGACCGATTATATAACCAAACCTTTCAATATGGATGTGCTGGTCGCGATGATCGAAAACAAAGTTCGCTTCTTCGTGCCGAAGAACAGTGCCGAGGTATATCATTTTGGAAATACTGAGCATCAGCCCAATGTGCATTCCTTGGTCAGAGATGGTAAGAAAATAGAGCTGACCATTTTGGAAAACAGGATTCTCCTTCATTTTCTGCAGAATGTAGGTAAGGAAATTACGCGAGAAGAGTTGATGGAAGTTGTATGGGGATATAGTTCCAATGTCAATACGAGGACATTAGACATGCATGTCGTACGCCTGAGGAAGAAGATAGAACGCAATCCTGACAAACCCCATTATTTGCAGACAGTTAGAGGGTTGGGGTATAAGTTTGTGGATGAAGATGAATAGTGTTGGAATTGATAGATAGTTTTTGTTTATTTCAAAACAATCATTATCTTCGTAAAAATAGCAAGACCATATTGTCCGGAAGGCCAGTGTGGTCTTGTCTTTTTTATGTTTTTAAAAGTTAGAAAAGTTAAAAGTTAAATAATTATGGCAGAAGTAACTTATTACAACCAAGAGGGGTTAGATAAGCTTAAAGAAGAGCTACATTATCTAAAGACAGAAGGAAGGGCTAACATTGCTAAAGCTATTGCCGAGGCACGTGACAAAGGTGATTTGTCCGAAAATGCAGAGTATGATGCTGCTAAAGAGGCGCAGGGGCTGCATGAAGCTAAGATTGCTAAACTGGAAGACGTACTATCTAGTGCGAGATTGATTGACGAGTCTAAATTGGATACTTCAAAGGTTTTGGCACTATCCATTGTACGTATCAAAAATAAAAAGAATGGTATGGAGATGACCTATCAGCTCGTTTCGGAGACGGAAGCTGATATGAAATCGGGTAAGATTTCGGTCAAATCTCCAATTGCGCAGGGACTATTAGGTAAATCGAAAGGAGATGTAGCCACTATCGATGTCCCGGCCGGGAAAATCGAGTTGGAAATCTTGGAGATATCAAGGTAACGATTATAAGAGGTTATGGGCGGTTTTGCCATAACCGCATATAATTTCAATGACATATTTTTGAACGGTCACAATATAATTGTGACCGTTTTTCATATATTTGTCATTGCACATTAATAGATATAGAGTATGTCAACTATTTTTTCAAAGATTGTTGCCGGTGATATCCCCGCTTATAAAGTAGCGGAAAGTATTGATTATTTGGCTTTCTTAGATATCCAACCCTTGACAAAGGGGCACATCTTGGTGATACCGAAGAAAGAAACGGATTATATATTTGATATCGCCGATGACGAATATATGGGACTGTGGGTATTTGCCAAAATTGTCGCTCAAGGTATAAAAAAAGTTTTTCCTTGCCTCAAAGTTGGCGTAGCTGTTGTAGGCCTCGAAGTCAATCACGCACACATCCATCTGATTCCTTTGAATGCAGTGCAGGATATGAACTTTGAAAGGCCCAAATTATCTCTTCCCGCTGAAGAGATGGAGCAAATAGCGACGGAGATAAGAGAAGCTATTGCAGTGGTAACGAATGGTAACTAACATTTAGATTGAAAATTTAACCCCAACGGATGATCTACAGTGTGTCAACTTTGCTTATCGATGAGATACGTTAATGTATTCGATAGCGTAAAAGAGATAGCACTTAGTCCATCCGTATTTTATTTTATATGCAAGATTTGTTAATGTCTTTTCAGCAGTTAATGGATGCCGAACACTTATTGAGTTCTGGAGGTTTCTATTTAGTTGTATTGATTGTTTTTGCCGAGACTGGATTATTTTTTGGATTCTTTCTTCCAGGTGATTACTTATTGTTTTTAGCGGGTTTATTCTGTGCCCTCAATAAAGTTGATGTCAGTATTGAAACCATGTATTTTGGTATCATAGTGGCCGGGATAGCGGGCAATTTTGCAGGCTATTGGTTTGGATATCGAGCCGGTCCGATGCTCTTCAAGCGAAAAGATTCGTGGATATTCAAGCGAAAGTACGTCATTATGGCTGAAGAGTTTTACCAAAAATATGGCGGTACCGCTCTAATAATTGGAAGGTTTGTTCCTATTATTCGTACATTTGCTCCTATATTCGCTGGGGTGGTGAAGTTGGATTTTAAAAAGTTTGTCGTGTACAATGTATTCGGAGCCTTTTTATGGGTCTCTCTTCTGACGTTGTCCGGCTATTTTTTAGGCGTAAAGTTTCCCGGGATAATCAACTATGTCGAGTATATCATCGTAGGTTTGATTGTTATTGCGTTTCTTCCTATTATCATAGCCTTGATTAAACGTGCGATTACAAACAAGAAAAAATAAAACAACAGATAAACAGTAATTATTATTAAATGAGTACACAAAATCCTTGGCACCAGGTCTCCCCTGGAAGTAATATGCCAGAATCAGTCAATGCAATTATAGAAATATCTAACGGATCCAAAGGGAAATACGAACTTGATAAAGAGAGTGGACTCCTATTATTGGACCGTGTCATGAGTTCTGCAGTCACCTATCCAGCCAACTATGGATTTATTCCTCAAACATATTGTGATGACAACGATCCACTGGATATCTTGGTCATCTGTTCGGTTGATATCATGCCGATGAGTCTTGTTGAGGCTAAGATTATTGGCGTCATGAATATGGTTGACGGCGGTGAGCAGGACGACAAGATTATTGCCGTAGCTAAGAATGACCCCGTTATGAACTATATTAACAATATAGAAGAATTGCCTCCTCATACCATGAAGGAAATTGTTCAGTTCTTTGAGACCTACAAAGCATTGGAGAATAAGCAAGTACTTGTAGAAGGTGTTCAAGGGCGCGAAAGAGCGAAGGAGATTTTATTGGAAAGCCTCGAATTGTACAAGCAAACATTTGTTAACAAATAAATCATATAATGGCGCTGGACGTTTTTTGGACCCTTTTGTTAGTACTTGCTAATGGTTTTTTTGTGGCTGCCGAATTTGCCATCGTAAAAGTTCGGGCTTCTCAAATAGAACTACAAGCCAAATCAGGAAGTAAGGTAGCAAAAATAGCTAAAAATATTACAGACCATTTAGACGGATACCTAGCTGCAACACAGCTAGGTATTACGTTGGCATCCCTAGGACTAGGTTGGGTCGGCGAGGCCGTAATGACACAAATTGTCCATCAGTTTTTTGGATTCTTCAACGTTGAGCTTTCTGGAAAAATCGCAACAAATCTAGGACATGTGCTGGCATTCAGTATCATTACTGTTATGCATATTGTTTTCGGTGAGCTTGCACCTAAGTCCATCGCTATTCAAAGACCAGTCGCAACCACAATGAAAATTGCTCTTCCTCTGCAATTTTTCTATTTAATCTTTAGACCTATCATCTGGGTATTGAATGGTTTTGCCAATTTAATCTTACGAGGCCTAGGTTTTCAAGTCAATGTCGGAGAGTCTCACCACTCATCAGAAGAGCTCCAATATCTATTGGACAAAGGAAAGGAAAGCGGAGCGTTGGATATCTCCGAACACGAACTGATTAAGAATGTGTTTGATTTCAATGAGCGTATTGTCAAGAATATTATGGTGCCGCGCACCAAAATTGTCGCCATTGACAAGGATGCAACCGCAGACGAATTTATCAATACGGTCATGGAAGAGGGCTATTCACGGATACCTATTTATGATGACAATATCGATCAAATCATAGGGATTGTACATACCAAGGATATTCTACCCATTATTGTCAAAGGAAAAGAGGTGGTTTTGAAGAATATCATGCGTAAGCCTTACTTCATACCAGAGACCAAGAAGATCAACGACCTAATGGCTGAATTTCAGCTAAAACGTATTCAGATAGCCATTGTGTTGGATGAATTTGGTGGAACAGCTGGGATGGTCACCTTAGAGGATATTGTCGAAGAGCTTGTCGGAGAGATTCAGGATGAATATGATGAGGAGACTCCTGTCGTAGAACGAATTTCGGAGACAGAATATATGGTGGATGCTGGAGCTAGCGTACACGATGTCAATGGTTACTTACCTTTGGAGTTGCCAGAGAGTTCGGACTATGACACCATAGCAGGCTTGGTTAGCGATTTATTCGACAAGATACCGGAGGTAGGAGAATATAAAGAAGTCTATGGCTATACTTTTACAATCATGAAAAAAACCCAGCAAAACATCGAGTTTGTCAAGTTGGAAATGATAGAAACGCCTAATGACGATAACGAAGAATAGCTAATCCATTTTCGATATGCAACTTTTCTTTACCCCAGATGTCGATCCAGATGCTGTTGTTTATACCTTGAACGAAGAGGAGAGCAAACATGCCATACGTGTGCTTCGTTTGGTTGTGAAGGATCAGCTTCATCTTATTGACGGCCAAGGTAACCTATTTTTGGCCGAGATTATTGATGCTCATCCCAAACGGACCGAGCTTCGACTCCTGGACGTTCAACGCGAGTTTCAGAAACCCTCTTATCGTCTTCATATTGCTATAGCACCTACCAAGAATATCGATCGAGTGGAGTGGTTCCTTGAAAAAGCTACCGAAGTTGGCATTCATGAAATAACACCAATCATAAGCGAGCATTCTGAACGAAAAGAGGTGAAATTGGAACGATTGAATAAAGTAATCGTGTCAGCGATGAAGCAATCTTATAAAGCATACTTGCCTCAATTGAATCCCGCGATTTCGTTCTCGCAATTTCTAAAGAAAATGGAGCAAGATTCAGCTGCTAAAGCAATTGCACATTGCGAAGAGACGGATAAAAAGTACTTGAATCAAATTTTTGAAGCCAATGGAAACTATTTGCTATTGATTGGTCCTGAAGGAGATTTTTCAAAAGATGAAATTGCTCAAGCCTTGGATGCGGGATATGCGCCAGTTTCATTGGGAGAGGCTCGTCTAAGGACAGAGACCGCGGCGCTAGCATCTTGCGTAGAGGTCGCACTGCTCAATCGTTAAGATAAATGGACGAACAAATCAGCCAGCTCGATAACACCTAACACTGATTTTCAACTACTAATGTCTGGCCTCCAACGTTAAGACCTAGTTTTGGGTATCTAATTACTAACTACTCAATACTATTTAATCAAAACTGCATCAACGATTTGAATCTCTGAATTGCCTTCCAAAGGTTTAGGATTGAACTTCATCTTTCCTTTCACTTTTATTGGTTCATCGGTGAATTTGACCGAACCATCCTTCATGAATATTTCTACCATAGGCGGAATTCCATTTGTTCCGCAAAATTGACATTGCATGACCGGTAATACCGATAGCATGAATACCTTGTGATTACGTCCGCTATTCAAGGGTACTAGATATCCTGGCAATGTGACGACTTTATTTTCGAGCGCCTTAAGCGGAGGTGGGTAGGAGGGAGTATAGATTTTTTTGCTTCCTTCGTATGTAACCTTGTACATCATCTTGTCAATTGCTTCCCAGGTACTATTCATCATAGGGGTATGATCTGGTACCCCTGGATCTCTGTTCCCAATTTGCGCATTTGCTATTCCCGATATTGTCAATAAGAATAAGGTGACGATTAGATATCTGTTCATATGGTATGTGTTTTTTAATTCGACGAGATTGTATGCCCCGTTGTTACTTGTCTGCAAGAATAGTTGATATAGTTGTCTTGTATGCCTTCAATGAGGGAATCAAGGCTGCTAATAGGCCAGTTAAACAAGCAAGTGCCAATATGCCGAGTTCTGTCGGTTGAAGTTGGAAAGCCTGAATAAAATCTGTGCCTTGTCCAGTTTGTTGGCTAATCAGAAAGAGAGCTATATGTCCTAATATTAGTCCCAGTACCCCCCCAAAGAAGGTGATTAGAAAACCTTCTAGGAGTACTATGGTAAAGAGTTTTTGTTTTGAGGCTCCCAATGTGCGCATGACAGCCAAATCGTATTTACGACTTTTTAGTGCATTGTATAAGCTTATAAATACACTGAATCCAGCCATAAGCATAATAATATAGGCCAAAATGGTAAGCGAATCTATACCTACGCCGAGTAAACTGAATAAACGTGCACTTTCTATAGCTGGGGAGGCTGCTTGCATAGAGGTACTTTGGTTAATCATCTTTGGCAACATCCCTATTGCTGCAGGTGATTGATATTGAATAAGCATTGCCGTTATTTCTTCACCATGATCTTCAATCAGCTCCTGTCCGATGTTCTTGACATATTCTTCCTGTATATGGTTATGCTCTTCTTCGTGGTGTTCTTCGCCATGGTGATGTTGGTGGGCGTCCAACTGTTCTTCCATCGCTTCTTTTTCATGACGATGTTCAGCCGCCTCGTGACCATGTGCGATTCCATGTACATCCCACACACTCTCCAAATTGCAAAGAATCAGATTGTCCGTGACGTTATTGTTCTTTTTTAGAATACCAGTTACGATAAAAGGATGATGGTGATGGTCGTCCGCACTCTCGGTTAGCCCATGTGAACTATTGATTTGATCTCCGATTTTTAAGCCTCTTTTTCTCGCCACTTCAGCGCCAGCTACGATTTCAAAAGACTTGTCAAACAGCTTCCCTTCACTGACTGTCGTATTATATAGTGTGAGGAAGTCTGCAGTGGTGCCCACTATGCGGTGGCCTTTGTAATTGTCTCCTAGCGATAATGGTACTGCCAACTTTACAAAGGGATTGTCCTTGAGCTGATTCGCTTCCGAGAGTGGTATATTGCCAGTAGGATTGTCTACATGGTACACAGCGCTTAGGATTAACTGAAGAGGGCTGCCTTTGGCGCCCACTACCAAGTCTATGTTTTTACTATTGCTGTCAAGCTGTTTTTCAAAGCTATCACCGGTCACATATAGTACACACAGGATAGCCGCACCAAAAGCTGTTAATATAATGCTCAATAAAGTAGAGCCTAGTTGCCTAGTGATATTCTTCCAAACAATCTGTAGTGTATTCATGTCTTGTAAACTTAAACTTAGATAAATTGCTTGGTACCTATTGATACCAAACTGATTTTTGATACCTACTGCCTACTTCAAGTGATAGGTATGTGTAAATTGATCTTTAATACGTTTGTCGTGTGTAGCAATCAACAACGTGGATCCGTATTGATCGGCTATGCTCGTTAATAGTTGTAGCACCCTTTCAGTATTGTTGTCATCTAACGAAGCCGTAGGCTCATCAGCAATCAATAAGAGCGGCTTGTTGATCAATGCTCTTGCTATTGCTGCTCTTTGTTTCTGTCCGCGACTTAGCTCATTGGGGCGCGCTTTCGCTTTATCCCTCAGTTGAAGTTGTTCCAGTATACTCAAGATAGATTTTTCATCTACTGGTAGTTTGGCTAGACTTTGTGCTAGCTTGATATTTTCTAGCAAAGTAAGGTTCTTGAGGAGATGTGCCTCCTGAAATATAAATCCTATATGACGTGCTCTGAAGGCATCCAGCTTGCTGGAGTCGAGTGCATATACAGATTGTCCATGGATATCAATTGTTCCGCTCAATGGAAGGGATAATCCAGCTAGAAGTTGAAGCAAGGTTGTCTTGCCACTTCCTGAATCTCCTAGTAGCAAGGTATGTTGGCCTTTGTTTATTTCAATATTGGGGAAAAGTAAGGACGTACCATTTTGATATCGGAAAGATAAGTCGTTAGCTTTTAGAATGTAATCCATATGGCTAAGAAATTTATATACATTATAATACCCTAAACTTAGATAATCTTGCTTAGAAATGCAATTATAATGGCATTTACAGGTAAGTAGTTACATTCTTCGTCATCGTAGGGAGTATAAATCTAAAGTGGAAAATTAGTGCTATTTTCGAATAAAAGCGAATCCGTACAAGATTATTACATCTAGTGTTTGGATAGTGTTAATGTCTCCTTTCTTAACATATACTTTTCAAAACCATCAAAATGCATTACTGAATAGCTACTTGTATTCGTCCATTAGGTCTTGTTAATAATTTATTAACAACCAATTGATGTAATAGTAATTTGTTGTTAACACAATGCTAATACTGCGGTAATAGTTTTGCAGAAACAAAAAACTCAAAGAATTGAAATCGCAATTAAAACTCAAAAATGCCCTGTTGACATTACTTCTTTTTGTATTGACGACAACAGCTTTTTCTCAAGAAAGTGGAAAAGTAACTGGTAAAGTCATTAATAGTAAAACAAACGAACCTATCGTGGGATTGACGGTCAAAGTATTGGGAACTTCTAGAGGGGGGAGTTCTGATGTTTCCGGTATATACAATATTCCTGGATTACCTGTTGGCAAGCACACGTTAGAATTTAGTTATGTGGGTTATTCAACCAAACAGATTACTGATGTTGAGATTAAGGATAAAGAAGTGACTACTTTAGATGTACTGATGGACAATTCAGAAGGGACAATGTTAGATCAGGTTGTGGTGACGGGGTCATTTAAAAAAGAGTCTATAAATGCTCTTTATGCACAACAAAAGAATAGCATAGCGATTTCAGATGGTATTTCAGCCGAAATAATCAAGAAGACACCAGATAAAAACACAGGCGAAGTATTAAAGCGAGTGAGTGGCGCCAGTGTCCAAGATAATAAGTTCATTATTATCCGCGGATTAAGTGATCGCTACAATGCGGCTCTTTTGAACAATAGTCCACTTCCTAGTACAGAGGCAGATCGCAAAGCATTTTCATTCGATATTATTCCCTCTTCGTTGATCGATAATATCGTTATTAGTAAAACAGCAACAGCAGACTTACCTGGTGACTTAACAGGCGGAGCAGTAAATGTTAAAACCAAAGATTTCCCGGATAGAAAAACTATTGAATTTAATGTTGGACTAGGCTATAATTCATTGAGTACATTCAAGGATTTTCTTGGTAATAAGAGAACGACTGGTAATTATTTTGGAACTTTAAACCCAGAGAACAAGTTGCCAAGTAATTTTCCATCTTCGTTTAGCGATTATTCTAAATTGAATTCTGCGGAAAAGGTAAATTTTTCAAAAGAATTTAAAAACACCTGGATTACAGAGAAATTGGGTAAAGCACTCCCTACTCAGAGTGCGCAAGCTCTATTTGGAAATACCTATATACTTAAGAATGAAGGAAAGCTAGGAGTAATAGGCTCTATTTCTTATAGAAATTCTGAAACAATTTCTCCTGAAATCCGCAATGACTATAATTCTATCGATCAAGGGAAAGATAGTTACATCTTCAAGTACAATGACACCTATTATAGATTCAATTCGAATGTAGGGGCGCTTGGTAATATTTCTTATCTCAAAGACAATCTGAAGATTTCTTGGAAAAACATATTTAATCAAGGTTTAGAGCAGAGCTATACAGACAGAGAAGGTGAGTTTGATGATGGTGGAATTGAGCTAAGAAAGGTAACCCTATTAGAGACAGTTCAGAAGAGAATGTTTAATTCGGTATTGGATGGTGAGTATCTTTTGAATAATGAGAAGCAGTCTAAATTATCTTGGAATTTCTCATATAGTAATGTTAATGTGGATCAACCCGATTTGCGACGTACAATTTACAGTAAGAAACTTGATCCGAATAATCCAGATAGACCTTATCAAATTAGTGTAGGTACTAGTCCATCTCCCTCAGGTGCCGGAAGATTCTATAGTAATCTAAATGAAAATATTTACAGTGGAGGTGTGAATTGGTCTTACGGATTGAAATTGTTGGGTCAGGAACAAACATTAAAAGTAGGCGCATTAAAACAATACAAAAAACGGAATGTGGACGCGCGCGTTTTAGCCTATAGAGATGCAACTGAGACGTTCTCAGATCAAGAGGCCTTGTTGTCGATGACGCTAGAAGATATCTTTGCCCCTGAAAATATGGCGTCAAATCGGATTTATTTGGAAGATATTACCAATCCAGACAACGCGTATGAAGGTACTGGAGATTTAAATGCGGGATTTATGATGGTTTCAGGGAAGGTTGCAGAGCGGTTGAAAGCGAGTGTCGGTGTCCGTTATGAAAATTATAAGGAGACATTACTAACAGGAGCTTTAAATTCTGGTGAAAGTAATAATGTAGACAATACTTATAATGACTTTTTGCCCTCTCTAAATCTAACGTATGAATTAAACCCTAAGACAAACCTAAGATTTAGTTATTCGAATACTTTAGCCCGAGCACAATTTCGAGAACTAGCATCATTTTCTTTCTATGATTTTGTGACTGGCATCACGAAAAAGGGAAATCCAGATGTGAAAAGGACTAGAATTTCAAATTTTGACCTGAGATATGAATTTTATCCAAGTTTAGGGAAATTGATTTCGGTTTCTGCATTCTATAAGGGCCTAAAAAATCCTATTGAATCTAACATCATAGCAGGTTCCTCTCCAGCTAGCAAATTGATGTCTTATGTTAATGCTCCAAAAGCATACATAATGGGGGGGGAGTTAGAAGTTCGTCATGATTTTGGATTTATTAACCAAGATGTTGATTTTTTCAAAAACCTCGTATTCAGCGCAAATGCCGCGGTAATAAAATCCGAAGTGAACTTTGAAAATACACAGCCTACTATGGAAAACAAAAGAGCGCTGTATGGACAATCACCCTTCTTATTGAATTTTGGTTTACAGTATTCTTCAGCAAAAGGTTGGGAAGCAAATGCATTTTTTAATAGGATTGGAAGACGAATTGACGTTGTCGGGTTTGGTAGATATGAAAATAGCAATTTCATCAATGAATATTCAGATATCTTCGAAGCCCCACGAAGTGTTTTAGATATACAAGTCGCTAAGAAGTTGATTTCGAATAAAGCTGAATTGAAGTTAAACGTCGGCAATATCTTAGATACGAAGTCAATTTTTTATCAAGATGTAGACGATAGTGGCAAATATAATGCAAATAATGACCGCTTAATGAACTCGGTAAACTACGGCAGGAATTTTTCTCTTTCATTTGGCTACAGGTTTTAAACATTAGATAAACATTGCTTAACATTAAGGTTAAGTGCAATAGATAATTTTACAAAAAAACAGATTATGAAATTCATCAAAACAACAAAATGGTTTGCTTCTTTAATAATTGCAACCTCACTAACAATTGTAAGTTGTAGTGACAGTGATAAACCTACACCCCCTACTCCGGAACCCGGAGATAGAGAGCAAGTTGTGTTGGAAGGAAAGATATCCAATGCAAAAGTTTTGGATGCCAACAAAACATATTTATTGAAAGGATATGTACAAGTAATGGATGGTGGGACATTGGAAATTCCTGCGGGAACTATAATAAAGGGAGAGAAAGCTTCTAAAGCTGCGTTAATTGTTGAAAGAGGAGGAAAAATTAAAGCCAATGGAACAGCTACAAATCCAATTGTCTTCACATCAGATCAAGCTGATGGCGGTCGTAAAGAAGGAGACTGGGCCGGTATAATTATTTGTGGAAAATCAAAGGTGAATTCTGCAGATGGTACTGCTCAATATGAAAGTGGTGTTCTTGGAGCATCAGTTGCAAACTATGGCGGTGGAGCGACCCCGATATTGGATGACAATTCAGGAGAGTTGAGTTATGCCCGCATCGAATTTGCAGGTAATGCAATTCAAACAGATAAAGAGATTAATGGCTTGACTTTATGCGCTGTAGGTTCTGGAACAAAAGTTCATCATATTCAAGTATCTTACGGAGGTGATGATTCGTTTGAATTTTTTGGAGGTACGGTGAATGCGACTCATCTAATCGCTTACCGAGGAACTGATGATGATTTTGATTTTGATCAAGGCTACACAGGTAGTATTCAATACGGTATATCTATAAAGGATCCGATTATTGCGGATGGTGCTGGTACATCTAGGGGAATTGAGTTAGAAAATAAGGGAGCTGTTGCAAATAATCTGTACACTCGTCCAGTACTATCTAATTTTACTTTCATTGGTCCTGGAAAAGAGAGCAATTCGAAACATGGTGCAGGTATACATTTCGGATTAAGCAGCCGTATGGTTTTGGCAAATTCGATTATCGTAGGAGCTAAAACATATGCGGTAGAGTTTAATTCAGATTTTCCTGCAGCGGAGTTGAAAGCAGGTCGTTCTATACTTTCGAATAATATGATATTCGGAAATGATGGAAACTTCAGTTTGAAGGATGTAACAAGTTTCGCTAATGTCGATGCGGTCACTACATTCTTAAATGACTTAGGAGTATTCTCAGTTGCTAGCGTGGATGCTGCTGGCCTTAATAATACGGGTATTGCAACAATAGACCTATTACTTAAATCTACCTCACCAGCGTTGAATAAAGCTAAGTACGAAGGAGATTTAGCTTCAGGTTTTGTAAAAGAAACATTTATAGGTGCTATGGGTACTACAGATTGGACTAAAGGTTGGGCTAGCTGGACTCCAAAGACTAATAAATATTAAAAACTAATTCTTAGCAGAGACTGTTTCATGTCGGAATGGTCTTTGCTATTTAGGCTCATAATGGTAAACGATTTCAAATTGTTGACCCTTTAGATTGTTCGAAAGTTCACCTATTCTCAGATTCTGCTGCTGGGGTGTTGGTTCGCAGACAGAATAATATTTTCCATTAAAAAGAATAGCGTCCCCTATCGGTTTCTCAAATTGAACAGCCATCGTGATATGAGTTGGGTAAAGAAGCGTAATCATAGGTAGATTATATATTTCCTTAACCAGATAGAAGAATAGTGCAGCTCGATCATCGCAGTCACTGTATTGATTTAATAAAGTCTGTTCTGGTGATAGTCTTTTTTCTTTTCCGAAGTTATCCTCGTCATTTTCATATAGAAAAGCATATCGTGTAAATCTCATTAGGTAATCAACACCATTTTTTTGCGTCATTTTCTTCACATTTTCCTTTAAAACGGGAATCAGTGATTGGTAAGTTGATTTACTTAAAGGGATGTTGAAGTAACTTTCAAAGTCTACCCCTGGATAGTTTGCAAATATATCGCTAATGTCATTGTTTAGCTTTATTTTAAAGTGATAGGCTTTACTCTTATATTTAAATTCAAATTGCTTTTCCACATATCGATCGGGTTTAAAATCAGGCATTCTGGTTACTTTATAACTAAACGCCTTGTGTGCATTTGGCACATTGATATTAACGGGTTTGTATGCACCATTTCCGTTAAAGAGCTTTCCATAGTCGTGATAGTTGAGGCACATATATTTGTTATTGTCTAACATGAAGGATGGGATGTCTGAAATATCTTCATCATTTCTGACATAAAAAATAATCTGATTATCTCCAGTGGCTAGTCTTGCATCGTAACCTGACTTGACCATCAAAAACCATTTATAAAGTGTATATCGAGCGTAGTTGTCAGACTTTGCACTTAGCTGTTGTGCCGTCTTTCGGATTAATTGGTAATAGAGCCAATCATTTAGTTTGTACTTTTCCTTGTAGTCTAATAGGTTATTTATCAAAGGATTATAATTGCTTTTGTCGATTATATCATAAAATTCAAGGATTGATGAGGACGAGAGACTGTCGTCAAAAGCAATATTAATGGACGGGTCTTCTATGAAATTAAAAGCTTCCTCATAGAATTCAAAACTAGTCGTTTGTGCAATTGTCTTATGAACGGATAATGTCATTGTGAGTACTAAACTCACCATATAGACGATATGTTTGACTAAGCTTCGCATTTCCAATTAACAATTGCATAACTTTTTATTTATATAAATTTAACACATATAGCTGATATAGTTAATATTTCTTTTGTCATATTTTTTTGTAAAATATGGAAATAGCTTTTACACCATAATCTGATGATTCTAAGCATTCAATTAAAAACTTTTATATCACTTGGCTTGGATGCTCAGAAGTCACAACTTTAGGCATTAAAATTACGAAGTGATAACTACCCATTTTGTTTGATGCAAAATATGAAAAGAATGGAAACGGATTCAAGCAGCCCAAAGAGAGGCGTACGGATACAAGGAGTATGCGAAAAAAACTTCTTTTGAGGCAAGTATCGCCCGTTTCTTTCCCAAAATCCTTCCTATTCATTGTCGTATGAGTTTTCTCGTTAAAGTTTACAGAATAGAAAAGTTTTCAGATAGACTAAATTAAGGTCAAATTAAGGATTAACAGGGTATTTACATAGGGATAACATAGCCTTAACATAGCCATTGGCTATGTTAAGGCCATCTAAAGGATATCTAAATAGTACATTAGTGGTGAATTTAGTGTAAACCAGCTCTCAGCTTATTCCAAACCAAAATATTGAAACGCTTAGAAGCTGAAACGAGCAGCTATCATTTTCAGATAAATTATTCCATTTTGAACAAACAGACGGCTCTAGATAGTTTTATTTAATTTGGAATGATAGTATCTCAAAGCCAATTAATGAAATGCCAAGTGTGGTAACGTCATCGATGACGTTACCACATCTTAGCTCTCAGATTATAATGAATCTTTCCTATAGGGGATAAGTCCATAGAATCAGCCTTTTTACAAGTGATTTAAGGAGGTCAATTGGATTAATTGATCACTCACCTCCTAAATGGATCTGAGGGATTGAGGAGCTTTAAATTATGTCTATTTAAAATTTCATTTTTAAACCGACCGAGCCATAAGGAGATGCCTGAAAATAATATTCCTTTTCTTGAAATATACTTTTTAGCGTACGATCTGTCATTTGCGTTGGGCGCCAGACATTCATACCCACTGTAATGGGGATTGATATGGCTCTACCAAGCTTTATTTCCGGACGGAAGCCCGTCACCATATACAGATGAGAGAATATTTTGTCCTTCCCTTCTTGTTCCAATAAGGCTGTCTGTCCATTTATTTCAGCGATAACACTCAGTCGTAAGTTTCGGTGCAAATTGTATCCTACGGACATTTCCAATCCCTTCATCAGCGCAATCTTAAAATCATATTTTCCCTCCGTTCGCCAGTTTAGATAGAACGCTGGAAAGACCATGGGGACACCAAAAGAATTGTTTAGT
This sequence comes from Sphingobacteriaceae bacterium DW12, assembly GCA_000783305.1. Lineage (GTDB taxonomy): Bacteria > Bacteroidota > Bacteroidia > Sphingobacteriales > Sphingobacteriaceae > Sphingobacterium. The sequence goes on from JROE01000007.1 coordinate 270,904, forward strand.
GCAAGCCCTCCTCCCAAATCCAAATTCGGTTTTAAATGACGAATAAAGACAACACCCACACTTCCAAGTAGATTTTTTAATTCCATGTCGGAGAAATTACTACTTGGCATATATATTCCGCCACCTAAGGTCGCAGCCATCGACCATTTATCATTTAGAGGACGTAGATGGTTTACGCTCAGCCCTATATTCATGATTTTATTGATCACCAACGGCTCTGTAAAATTCTCATTGTCAAGCTTGGCATATGCTGTCCCCACATTTATTGCCCACATCGTGGGACGTTTCAGTTCATTCAACTTCAACGATATTGGAATACTTACATTAGCTTGATGGACCATTGCCGAACCTTTGCTGTCTCCGACCTTTTTACTTGTTTCGCCCTCAGTCATTCGATAGCTTGATTTTCCTAAATATTCAGATTTTAATTCCACTTGGACCTGAGCAGTGGCATTAGTGTATAGGACAACAGCGAGTACTAAAAATAGTATTTTCTTCATTTTAAAAACTTGATCATTTGATATGCGTACTTATGCTATGACAAAGAATCATGCACGTACCCTTAACTTTTTATTAAGAATCTATTTTAAACAGGCGCTAAGTATATCTATTTCTGCTTGCCGTCTTTTAACAAAAAGACCAGCTTGTGGCAGGAATGGCGTGAAGAAGCTGTAGAATACATTTAGGAATAATCTGGATAGGAGGGGCTGACACTAACTTTCCGTATAGATAGACACAATAGACATCTGATCCGTTGTCGGCATGCTATGCGGAGCGGCTTCGGGTTGTGCTAGGGTCGTATTCGAGACTGCTAGGGGAGTGTTTCGGGCAGGCTTCGACCTGTCGTCGGGAAGATGCCGACGCCTACCCGAAGCCCACTCGAAGGGGAGTCAATGCCATGCCGGAGTTAACACGAAGCTAACTCAGAGCTAAGGCGAAGTTAATCCACAGTAATTACGGACTTCTACAGACTTTTACGGACTTGATGAGTGATGGAGATCACATGCTGCGCTAGCAATTGATATGGTTATAGGTGTGTAATCAATATACGCAAATAGCGTAAAAATCAAGAATAAATCTCCCTTTTATTTCGATGACGGTGCTCAGAACAGTATGTAGGCCACCACAGAAATGCTATCTAGCCAAAAAGGAGTCTAACGCATAGCGGGGCTGTAATTTTTTATATTGCGGTAGATTTGCAAAATGTGTATCTTCGTACGATGGAAAATTTTATTGTTTCTGCTCGTAAATATCGTCCGGTCACATTTGACTCGGTCGTTGGTCAGCAACATATTACAGGGACATTAAAGAATGCAATCCTCAACAATCAGTTGGCGCAAGCATTCTTGTTTTGTGGACCTCGTGGTGTTGGCAAGACGACTTGTGCACGTATTTTGGCAAAAACTATAAACTGTGAGCAGATTACCAGTGAGGCTGAAGCCTGCGGTGAATGTGATAGCTGCAAGTCTTTTCAAAATGGTAACTCATTCAGTATACATGAGTTGGATGCAGCATCCAACAATTCTGTCGACGACATTAGAAGCTTAATCGATCAAGTGCGTATTCCGCCGCAATCAGGTAGATACAAGATCTATATCATCGATGAGGTGCATATGCTGTCTCAACAAGCTTTTAATGCTTTTTTGAAGACGTTAGAGGAACCCCCTTCTTATGCGATTTTTATCTTAGCGACTACTGAAAAGCACAAGATATTACCTACTATATTATCACGTTGTCAAATCTTTGACTTCAATAGAATACGAGTCGACGATATGGCACAACATCTGGGACGTATTGCGGATAAAGAATCCATCCAGTACGAACTGGATGGGCTTCATATCATCGCTCAGAAGGCTGATGGCGGGCTTCGTGATGCTTTGTCTATGTTTGATCAGATTGTTAGCTTTTCCAATAAGCAGATTTCCTATCAGTCGGTCATTGATAATTTGAATATCCTTGATTACGATTATTATTTTAAGTTGACAGATGCCATCTATAAGGAAGATGCTTCGCAAGCTATCCTAATCTTCGATCAGGTACTCAATAGAGGATTCGATGGTAATCATTTTATTGGGGGGGTGTCTTCGCATTTTCGTAATCTACTGGTGACCAAGGATCCATCGACATTAAAACTCTTGGATGTTAGCGATAATATCAAAAAGCGTTATTTGGAGCAATCTCAACAATTGTCCTCAGGACTGTTATTGTCAGCATTGAATATTTCCAACCAATGTGAGATAAACTATAAAAGCAGCAAGAACCAAAGACTTCAAGTCGAGCTAGCTTTATTGAAGATGTGCCATATCGCCAGTGCGATAATGTTGAGTGACAACGGTACATTTTCAGCTTTAGCTGAACAAAAAAAAAAACGACCTGAGCCAACGGTAACTTCGACAACTGTGTCGGTTGCTGAAATAAAGAAGCAGGATGTTCCTGTTGAACCAGAATCAGTCAAATCCTCGACTCTGACTACTCCTGTACCTTCCAAGCCAGTGGAAAATCATCCCCCAAAAATGTCCGATACAGGAAAAAAAGGATGGGGAAGTGTAAAGGTTGCCGCCAGTATCCCGAATCTCAACGCGATTTTTGAAGAAAAGGCTATTGAGGAAGACAACAAGCCGATTTTGGTAAGGGGAGATGCTAATAAGGAGGTAAGCCTGAATGAATTTTTGCAAAAATGGCAAGAATTTGCAGAACGGCTCAAAAATGAAAACAAGATAAACTTGTTTACCTTGATGACGGTGGCCCAGCCCAGACTAAGTGGAAATAGCCTTATTGAAGTAGAGGTGGAGAATGCCATACAGATGGACGTGCTGAATTCAGCAAAGATCGATATGCTTAATTTTCTTCGAGTGGAGCTTCAAAACTTTTCATTGGATATCAAAGGAACTATGATGGAGCATCAGGTATCTCGTAAGCCGTATACCTCACAGGAAAAATATCAGGCTATGGTAGCCAAAAATCCTACCTTGGAAAAACTTAGACAAGAATTCAATCTCGGTTTGAGCTAATCTTAGTCAACAGATTTATACATATACTATCTTAAAAAAAGAGATGCATAATTTTCAAAATAATAATAGAGGTGATAAGCGTGAAACGAACCAAATGGTGTTTGGTATACGTGCGGTGATAGAGGCCATTGACAGTGGGAAAGAGATAGAATCTCTATTTGTGCAACGTGGATTAGGAGGAAGTTTATATCTTGAATTGCGAAATTTGTTGAAGGAACGTGAGATCGGTTTTCAACAAGTGCCTATTGAAAAGCTGAATAGGATTACACGTAAGAATCACCAAGGTGTGATCGCGATTATTTCTCCGATTATTTATCAAAAAGTTGAAGATCTTATCCCTACAATTTACGAAAAAGGAGAGGTGCCCCTATTGTTGATGTTGGATGGGGTGACAGATGTGCGCAACATGGGAGCAATTGCAAGAACTGCTGAATGTGCTGGTGTACACGCTATAATTGTCCCGAATAAAGGCTCCGCTGAAATCAATCCAGATGCAATTAAGACATCTGCGGGAGCGCTATATAAGATACCTGTATGCCGGCATGAGAGTATCTCTAAGGTCGGTAAATTTTTAATAGAGTCAGGTATTCAATTGGTTGTAAGTACCGAGAAAACAGATTCAAGTGTGTATGATGTAGATTATTCAGCTCCTACATGTATTATTATGGGAGCAGAAGATGTGGGAGTGTCGGATGATTTGATTCGTATTGCCGATCATTTGGCCAAGATCCCAATGTTTGGTGAGATAGGGTCGTTAAATGTGTCAGTATCGGCTGGTGTTGTCCTTTACGAGGCGATTCGTCAACGTGTCTCGATCAAATAAATGTACTGAAAGAGATGGAAATACGATTGGATATTGAAATCTAACCTTTGGGGAAAGCCAAAGGTTTTTTTTATGGGCTGCTGTTGAAGGAGAATGGTTATAATATATAAATAAAAAAGGTCAGGTGTTGACACCCGACCTTTTGATAACGTATAATTGCAAATTAATATCTGCTATTGGATTCTTTTCGTTTTCCTGAAAAGTCACGGAAACCACCGCTATTTCCACCTTCACGACGGTCGCGTCTTTCGCCGCCTCCACCGCTTCTTCTCTCGCCACCACGATATCCGCCTTCACGTCTTCCGCCGCGATCTCCACCACGACTTCTTCCTCCACCGCCTTCACTTCTTGCCTCTCCAGAAACTTCAATACGTACGTTACGTCCGTTAAAATCTACATTTTGGAAACCTGAAAATACTTTTTCAACCTCTTCGTCTTGAACTTCGAAGAATGTAAATACACCCTTTAAGTCAATTTTACCGATAGATTTTCCAGAAATCTTAGCATTGTTACAGATGAAGCCTAACATGTCTCCTCTGCTAAACTCATCGACCGAACCTAAGTTCATGAAAAGACGAGTATAGCCTTTAGAGCCACCACGAGGGCGATCATCGCGTCTTTCTCCGCGTTCGCCACGCTCTCCACGACCTGTATCTCTAGCGTCGATGTTCAAGTCTGGTGCATTTTTATAGTAGTCCAAGAATCTGTTGAATTCTAGTGAAGCAAATCTTTTGATGATGTCTTCTTTAGATAGAGATTCGAGATTTTCCATGATAGCAGGTAGGAACGGAGTGATTTGATCCTCATTTACTTCCACATTCTCGATTTTGCTCACGATTGAGAAAAGTTGTTTCTCACAGACTTCAGCACCTTGCGGTACTTGTTTCTTCTCGAAAGCTTTACCAATAATTTTTTCAATATGACGGATTTTGTTCAATTCCTTCACATTGACCAATGATAGAGAAATACCAGTCTTTCCTGCGCGGGCTGTACGGCCTGAGCGGTGGGTGTAATTTTCAACTTCGTCAGGAAGGGAAAAGTTGATAACGTGTGTCACGTTATTAACGTCAATTCCACGAGCTGCAACGTCAGTAGCAATCAATAATTGAAGGCTACGATCGCGATAACGTTTCATAACTTTATCGCGTTGTTGCTGTGAAAGGTCGCCATGCAAAGAGTCTGCGTTATAACCATCTTTGATTAAAGACTCCGCAATCTCTTGTGTTTCAATTTTAGTACGGCAGAATACTATACCGAAAATGTCGGGATTAGAATCTACAATACGTTTGAAAGCAGCATACTTATCTTTCGCTTTGATTAGATAATAATGGTGTTCGATGTTTGCATTACCAGTATTCTTGGTGCCTACAGTCAACTCTACAGGATCGGTCATATAGTTTTGTGCTATACGACGAACTTCTCTAGGCATTGTTGCGGAGAATAACCAAGTTTTTTTCTCATCTGGAGTTTCGGACAAAATATTGTTGATGTCTTCTTGGAAGCCCATGTTCAACATTTCATCCGCCTCGTCTAATACAACGTATTTCACGCCGGAGAAGTCAATAGCTTTACGCCCGATGATATCAAGCATACGACCTGGAGTCGCAACCACAATCTGTACGCCACGACGAATCTGACGCAGTTGGTCAGAAATGTTTGCGCCACCGTACACAGCTACTACGTGTACATTGTCAAGGTTTTTGGCAAACCTTTCTAAGTCTCTTGCAATTTGTAAACATAGCTCACGAGTTGGACATAAGATCAACGCTTGAGGATGTTTTTGAGAAAAGTCTAATAGTTCTAATAATGGAAGACCAAATGCCGCGGTCTTTCCTGTGCCAGTTTGGGCTAATCCGACAAAATCGTCGTTACCAGTCAGTAAAACAGGAATGGCTTTTTCCTGAATAGGAGAAGGTTTTTCAAAACCTAACTCAGAGATGGCATTAACAACTTCATGACGGATTCCCAGTTCTAAAAATGGGTTCATGAAATAATATATACAATAGGCTCTATTGCCTAAGGCGGTGCAAAGATGAGAATAATAATTGATAAAAACAAATAATATTCAATGTTAATTATTTTGAAATGAATAAGTTAAAAAAGGGAGGCCCTATGGTGATGGCCACAGCCTCTCTTTTTTTTATTCTATTATCAATAACTAGTATATCGTAAATTCTACGCGACGATTTTCTTGACGTCCTTCCGCAGTTGCGTTGGTGGCAATGGGTTGATTTGGACCGTACCCAGTTGCTTCGATACGTGAAGGATTAGCACCTTTGCTAGATAGGTACGATTTTACAGCCTCTGCACGCTCTTTTGATAATCTAAGATTGGTTTGCATTGATCCTGTATTGTCAGTATGTCCTGCTAATTTCAAGCTGAAATTTTTCTCAATCAATAACGCCGCAACTCTATCCAAGCTTGGGTAAGAGGTCGAACGGATAGTGGATTTGCCTAGGTCAAACTCGAGGTTCTTAATCGCTTCATCAACTACTTTCCTGTCAGCTTCCGTAACGACTACTTTCTCGACGATTTTTGTTTCGTTTTTCAATACGATGGGACAGCCCGATCCGTCCACTGGAGTACCCGCTGGAGTACCTGGGCATTTGTCAAATTTGTTAGCTACGCCGTCACCATCATCATCTTTCAAATCATTTGAAATTCGTTCAATTTGAGATTTCAACGCTTCATTGGAAGCTGCCAACGCATCACGTTCTGCTTTCAGTTCGTCATATTTGGCTGTATAGTCACCAATTAAAGTAGCTACGGGATTGCTATTGTTTAAAGCAGGTTTGCTGGGGTCTCCCAATGAAAATTCCAGGCCTGCGTGAATGTATGAAAATAGATCATGTTTTACTGTACCGATACGTGCGCCATCAAAGTCTTGATTGACCCAGTTCAATTGATATCCTAGATCTAGGTTAATACCTTTAGCAACGGCAAATTTCAATCCAACGTCCATAGGAACGAATAATTTCGTCTTGGATTCGTGTGTAGTGGTGACGCTGCCGATCGTAGTGGTAGATTCAAAATCCATCGCACCGATACCAATTGCAGCATAAGGTTTAATTAGGCTGTTGAAAAACATGAAATTGGTGTTTGCAAGGGTAAATTCACCCGACAACGCTGCAGACCATGGCGTTTTAGTTTCAAAGGAATTGGAGCCGACATCTGTCTTGCCTCCAACTTTGCCACCTAAATACTGAGCTTTTACACCGAAAGACGGAGAAATTTGTTTTTTAATGTATGCGCTGTAGCCAGCATTGTTCTCTAGGTCATTGTAGCCTTTGCGATTTACGCCAAATCCATTACTTTGATTTAGAACTCCAGCATTTACACCTATAGACCAGGTGCGGTATTGCGAAGACGAGCCCAAGGGAGTCGTGCCATCGATTGTAGATTTGTCCTGTGCGAGAGAAGGGGATGCCAATAGCCCGGCAATGCCTAGTACTACTGCTGATTTTAAGTTTAATTTCATCTATTTATTTTTTCGTTTTCTTATTGATCTATAGTAATCATTTACATCGGGATTTCATGGAGATGGTTTGTTCTTCAGGTGGCTCAGGAATGTCGCGGCCTGGGCAATAAATTGGACAACATAAAAATATTCGATATAAATTTTCTGCAAATTTAATTAATTAAACCGAATGGATGTTGTTTTTTTTTGTAGTAATATCTTGACTTTTTTGAAAATAAAAAGGCCAGTGAATTTTTCACTGGCCTTAGCATTATTTATAATATTTATCTACTAGTATATTGTAAACTCAACACGACGGTTTTGTTGGCGACCTTCCGCTGTTGCGTTCGTTGCAATAGGTTGGTTCGGTCCGTATCCAGTCGCTTCGATGCGTGATGGGTTAGCTCCCTTACCTGATAAATATGATTTCACAGCTTCTGCACGTTCTTTTGATAGTCTTAGATTAGTTTTCATGGAGCCAGTGTTGTCTGTATGGCCAGCTAACTTCAAGCTGAAGTTTTTCTCAATCAATAGGGCCGCAACTCTATCTAAGCTTGGGAATGAAGTCGAGCGAATCGTTGATTTTCCCAAATCGAATTCCAGGTTTTTAATAGCCTCGTCAACAACTTGCCTGTCAGCTTCGGTTACCACTACCTTTTCTACGATTTTAGTTTCATTTTTCACGACGATAGGGCAACCTGCACCATCAACGGGGGTTCCGGTTGGAGTGCCAGGGCATTTGTCGAATTTGTTAGCCACACCATCGCCATCATCATCTTTCAAATCATTGCTCAGACCATCTAATTGACTTTGCAAGGCTTGGTTCTTCGCACTCAAAGCATCGTTCTGCGCTTTTAGGTCGTCGTATTTTACATTGTAGTCATTGACCAATGTGGCCACTGGATTGGAATTATTAAGTGCAGGTTTGCTACTGTTGCCTAGTGCAAGTTCAATGCCGGCATGTGCATAAGAAAAGAGATCATTTTTATATTGTCCTCCTTGGATGCCGTCGAAATCTTGATTAGCCCAATTTAATTGATATCCCAATTCAAAGTTGATGCCTTTAGCAACAGCAAATTTTAACCCCAAATCAACAGGAACATATAATTTGGTCTGTTTCTCAGCTTTCATTTCCGTGCCACCGGTTGTGGTCATCGTTTCGAAATTCAATGCGCCTACACCAATTGCAGCATAAGGCTTGATAAAGCTGTTAAAAAATCTCCAGTTTGTATTGGCCGCAAGAAATTCTCCTGATATTGCTGCTGACCAAGGTGTCTTGGTTTCGAAGGAAGAATGTGGATTAGAGGTCCCTACGTTTTCATTGGTCCCACCAACCTTGCCACCGAAATATTGGGCTTTAATGCCGAATGATGGAGAGATTTGTTTTTTGATGTATGCATTGTAACCTAAATTCCAATCTAACTTATCGTAACCTGCTGTGTTGAACTTAGCGATGTTCATAAGACTTGTCGCTCCAGCCCCGATACCGATAGACCATGTCCTGTACTGTTGCGCCGAACCAAGTGGCGTTGTTCCTTCTATGCTGGAATTATTACGTTCCTGTGCAAAAGAAGTTGCGCCAATCATTCCTGCAAGAGCCAAGAGTGCTGTTTTTTTGTAATAAATGTTCATATAGTTTTTTTTATAGTGTGTAATTATTGTACATTGGTGCTTGTGCAATTTATCTGCCAAAAGATACAATTGTACTTTATTTTATTGGTGTAAAATATTGGTTTTTAGTTTGTTATATTTATTCTTGTAGAAATGTGTCTACATGAAAAATCCCGATACGCCGTGTCTCTAAATGGGGACAGTCTGTATCGGGATGTGTATGTTTTTTAGTATTTATATATGCCTTTTACGGCGTTTCTTTAAGATTAAATCCGGGCAAAAAGATTGGGTATTTTACTTTGAAAAGCTAACTCTTTTGAGATGTTTTCAGAAAAAATGTAATTGAAAAAATTCTTTCTGCCTTTCGTTACCAATAGGATGTCGACGGATTCGTCAATCAGTATCTGTTGGATTGCATGAGCAATTGTCTCTTTGTATTTAATATAATAAGCTTGAGATTTTACCGTGTAGGAGATATCATCGAGCCCTGTTTCGCTGATGATGAGGTCAATCCATGTCCTGAGTTTTTGGTCGATTGATTCAACAGTCTCATCCGTCCGATTAATATGGATAAGTTGAAGGTGGAAATTGCTGCCGAATAGAGCAATGGCCTGTTTGAGGACCTCCAGTTCTCCATTTTTAAAGTTACAGAGTAATCCAATATTGTTTTTCGTATAGTTTGTTACGCTTTTTGGGATAGTCAAAATTGGTGTTTCGGTTGTTTTGATGACGTCGTAAGCATTGCTGCCGATAAAAACCGAATCAAGACCTGAAGAACCTTTGGTGCCAATGACGATAGCGGCATACTTATCGTCTTTTGCTTCGTTTAGAAGTTGGTCAGCAAGGACACCGTCTCTAGTCGATGTCGTGAAGTTGACATTCGGATGTTTTTGTCTAATAGGGATGAGCATTTCCTCCAGGTTTTTTAATGCTTCTTGGATAAGAGGTTCGATAAGATCCTTATTCCAAGTGGCATTCGCAAATCTATTGGTATGCTCCGTCATGATATAGATCACGTGCACGTCGCGTTGAGTATCGGCAGCTATTTGTGCAGCGTATTCTGTAGCAATTCTTGCATTGTCAGAAAAATCTACAGGGACTAAAAGGGGCTTGTTCATAGTAGTTATACTTTAGAAAAATATGATGGCTTGTTGATATCTAGTACTACTGCCTTCGAGACGGAAGGGTTGAAGAGTCGTTCGAAAAAGGACTTTCTGGATTTGGTAATCAATACGATATCGATATCGTTTTTGTCGACTAGATCATGGATGACTTCAGCGATTGTATCAAGCTCCTTATTGTTAGATTGAAGATGGCCTATACAAGGATTGATTTGGTCAATAGATATGCTTTGGTTGATTTTCAATGACCATTCATCTAGTTTTTTACGAACGGTTGATTCGATCTCGTCCTTGTTGTAGACGTGAATCAGCTCCAGTTGTGATATTGGACCAAAAGTATCGACAAATTCATGTACCGTATTTAATTCTTCGGTTTTAAAATTCGTCAACAGCCCAATTTTTTGCGTTTTAAATTGATTGAAGTAATTGGGTACAATCAATACCGGGATTGGGGATTTTGCCGCGACAGCGGACGTATTGCTGCCCCATCTTACACTTTTTTTATCGCTGTGGCCTTTGGTGCCCATTACAATAATCTCATATTCCGACTTCTTTGCTTCTTGTGGAAGGGTGTCTTGAAGAAATCCTCTAGCGGTACGATGGGTGTAGTTTACGGTAGGGAATTCTTCTTGTAGCTTTTTTTCAAACTCCACAATGGTTAAGTCCGCTTTTAATATTTGGCTGTTTTCAAACTCTTTACTTAGCTCTTCAGTAGCAAATGAGGAGGATTGCGCCGTATAGTAGTGGATTAAATGCACGGAATACTCTCTTTCAATTGCTAGCTTAGAGGCATATTTGGCAGCTGATAGCGAATTGTTTGAGAAATCTGTGGGGACTAATAAAGTCTTCTTCATTTGATGTAATTTTTAATGTATAACAATGCAGGTTGCTATGGTATTTTTCATCTGTTAATTTTTTAGTTATCAGTGTATGAGCCCGATGGCATCACTGGACGCATACATGCCGCTTCATACCTTATCAAGGTGCAGGAATAAAGATACTGTGGTGTTTAAGACCAATTATTGCTACTTTTTTACCTGGGTAATCGACTTGTGATTTCTTGCTCTAATTTAGGTTTTTCTTTTCTTATAATGTAACCTTATTTAGCTTTAATTGCTTTTGAATTGTCATAAGTCGATCGTGTTGCTTAAGGTCGGTTGTTTAATTCTGAATTGTTAAGTATTATGTTGCTCATCAATTGCATAAGGAAGCGATTTTGAGTAACTTTGCAGTTCGATTTTAATAAGAAGATTATTTAGATGTCCATGACTAATAGAGAAATACGTGACGCTTACTTGAATTTTTTTAAAACTAAGCTTCATCAAATTGTTCCATCAGCTCCCGTAGTTGTTAAAAATGACCCTACATTGATGTTTACAAATGCAGGGATGAATCAATTTAAAGATTTTTTCTTGGGTGAAGCATTACCCAAGTATACACGAGTAGCAGATACGCAACGATGCTTGCGTGTCTCTGGTAAGCATAATGACTTGGAGGAAGTTGGAATCGATACCTATCATCACACGTTGTTTGAAATGTTGGGTAATTGGAGTTTTGGCGATTATTTCAAAAAAGAAGCTATCGAATGGGCATGGGAATTATTGACTGCTGTTTACGGGCTGGATCAAGATAGACTTTATGTAACCATTTTCGAGGGCGATACCGACGAAGGCTTAGAAAAGGATGTAGAGGCGTTTGAATTTTGGAAGCAATGGATTGCTGAAGACCGTATATTATTAGGGAATAAGAAGGACAACTTTTGGGAGATGGGCGAGACTGGGCCATGTGGTCCTTGTTCTGAAATTCACTATGATATGCGCGCAGATGAGGATCGTAAGCTTGTCGCTGGACAAGAGTTGGTCAATGCCGATCATCCGCAAGTGATAGAAGTTTGGAATTTGGTCTTTATGCAATTTAATAGGCTGAAGAACGGCACGCTAGAATCACTACCCGCCAAACATGTGGATACAGGGATGGGATTTGAACGTTTGGTAAGAGCCATTCAAGGAAAGTCTTCTAATTATGATACGGATGTCTTCCAACCGCTAATCTCTTTTATTTCCGAAAAATCGGGAATTAAATATGGTGTCAACGAAAAGACGGATATAGCTATGCGTGTGTTGTCTGACCATATACGTGCGGTAAGCTTTGCCATTGCTGACGGCCAATTGCCTTCCAATAATAAAGCAGGATACGTCATACGTCGCATCCTCCGACGAGCAGTACGCTATGCTTATACGTTTTTAAACTTCAAAACGCCATTTATCAATGAATTGGTGCCTCTTTTGGCAAAGGAATTTGAAGGTGTATTTGACGAGTTGATCAGTCAACAGGATTTTGTGCAAAAGGTGGTCTTAGAGGAAGAGGTTTCTTTTCTTCGGACGCTGGTGGCGGGTGTACAACGATTTGAGGCTTATGCTGAAAAGAATACAGCGGTAGATGGTGATTTTGCCTTCGAACTTTTTGATACGTTTGGATTTCCTATTGACTTAACGGAGCTCTTGGCACGAGAGAAGGGATTAGAGGTCGATATGACTGGATTTCAACAAGCTCTTCAGATTCAAAAAGAAAGATCTAGGGCAGCTACTGCTATAGATACCGGTGATTGGGTAATCGTCAATGACGAAGAACAGGCTGAATTTGTAGGGTACGATGTGTTGACAGTAAAGACGGAAATCTTAAAATATAGAAAAGTAACGGCCAAAGGAAGAGAACAAGTACAATTTGTCCTATCTGTGACGCCATTCTACCCGGAAGGTGGGGGGCAAGTAGGGGACACAGGAGTCTTGATTTCTGAAGAGACGGGTGAAAAAATCCATATTACAGATACTAAAAAGGAAAATGGTCTTATCGTCCATTTTTCTAACCAACTGCCGTCTCAGCTAATTGGAATTTTTCAAGCTAAGGTAGATTTGCAAAAGCGTATAGATACGGAGAATAACCACTCCGCCACGCACTTACTTCATGCAGCATTGAAGGAAGTATTAGGAAACCATGTCAATCAGAAGGGATCTTTGGTCAATGCCGATATTTTACGGTTTGATATTTCGCATTTTTCTAAAGTGACTGAGGAAGAGCTTAAACAAGTTGAAGATATTGTGAATGCTAAAATTCGTGAAAATATTGCGCTTAAGGAAAATCGTAACGTTCCCTTTCAGGAGGCTTTGGACTCTGGGGTAACAGCTTTATTTGGCGAGAAATATGGAGACTATGTCCGTGTGATTACTTTTGGAGATCAATTTTCTAAGGAACTCTGCGGAGGTACACATGTAAAGGCTACCGGTCAGATTGGTTTTTTTAAAATTATTTCAGAATCAGCTGTTGCAGCGGGCGTACGACGTATCGAAGCCATCACTGGGACGAAAGCTGCGGCTGTGATACGTGAGCATTTCGATTTGGTCCATAAATTAGGGGAGCTTTTGCACAACCCCAAGGATTTTGTCGCAACTCTCACCAAGGTAATTGATGAAAATTCTGCTTTAAAGAAGGAAATAGAAAAGAGTATTATTGAAAAATCACTTGCCCTAAAAACCGATTTAGAACAAAAAATCGAGGAGATAAATGGCGTACGTTTTTTGGCTACAGTCGTTGATCTACCCAATGCAGAAGCTTTGAAAACCCTAGCATATGCATTGAAAGGTGCTATAGATAATTTGTTCCTCGTGTTAGGCGCTAATTTCGATGGTAAACCAAGCATTACTGTTGTCGTTAGCGAGCACTTGTCTAAAGAGAGAGGGCTAAATGCAGGAAGTATTGTGAGAGAGTTGGCCAAAGAAATAGATGGTGGAGGGGGAGGGCAACCTTTCTTTGCTACCGCTGGAGGAAAAAATGCTAGCGGACTAGGGAATGCTATTGCTAAAGCTAAAACATATCTTGATTAAGGAGGAAAACATGAATAGACTGTTAATTTTCGTTGCCGTATTAAACCTAATGCTGATTGGATGCTCGAATCCTGACCAGTACGTGATTTCTGGACAAATTGAAAATCCAGGAAACATAAAAGTAGTCTCTCTCTATGAAGGAGATCGAAAATTAGATTCGGTATATCTTAACGAAAGCCAACAGTTTACCTTCAAGCGAGGTACAACTCAAGCTCGCCTACTGTCTTTGGAGGCGGGTAAAAAGCGATACTACTTCATCGCCCAACCAGGAGAGAAACTTACATTTAAGGCTGACCTACAGAAGGAATCACATGTGTATAATATAGATGGGTCTGAACTCTCTAATGCCATACAGGAATTTGCTCCGATACGGATAAAGAGAGATATTATTCAAGATTCTTTACAGCGGGAATTTGCTAAAAGAACGGGTAGTCTCAACGCACAACAAATAGAGAGCCTGAGGGGAGAATATCTAACAAAATTTAAGGAAGCTCTCCAATATTACAATCAACAAGCTATCACTTTTAAGGACAAGTATCCTAATCTTGCGGGCTTTTATGCGATGAGTACTCTTGATCCAGAGGTTGCCGAAGCAGAAATTATAGCGTATGCAGAAGAGATTCAGGATAAATTTAAAGACAATGGTTACGTGGAGCAGTTTAAAGCTGAAACTGCAAAGTTGAAGGTATTAGCAATCGGTCAGCCTGCGCCAGACTTTGAGGGATATACACCTCAAAATAAACTTGTAAAGCTAAGCGATCTAAAAGGGAAATATTTATTGGTAGACTTTTGGGCATCTTGGTGTGCACCTTGTAGGCAGGAAAACCCAAATATAGTAAAGCAATATAATGTCTTTAAAGGGAAGGGGTTTGATGTCTTAGGTGTATCACTGGATAATAATCCTGGACCGTGGATGAGGGCAATTCAAGATGATGGATTGGAATGGACCAATATATCCGATTTGCAAGCCTGGGGATCCACAGTTGTGGGATTGTATAGAATAAAAGCTATACCTACGTCTTACCTTCTTGATCCCGAAGGCAAGATTGCCGCTAAAAATTTAAGAGGAAGGGATCTTGAAGATTTCTTAAAGAAAACATTAAATTAGTCAAAATGTTATGTTAATTAACCTTATGTTAGTTAACGATTTGATAATATTGAGTTAACGTTATATTGCCATTAAGTACATAATTTAGCAAAAAAACACGTATGAGTATTGCAAAGCATAAAATACTAGTGGTAGACGATGAGCAGGACATTGTTGAACTGATTGCTTATAATCTGAAAAGAGAGGGATATCAGGTATTTACGGCCAACAATGGTAAGGAAGCAATCGCCCAAGCTAAAGAGGCAAATCCAGATTTGATCATTTTGGATGTTATGATGCCTCTGATGGATGGAATTGAGGCCTGTCGATTAATGCGAGCTATGCCTGAATTTAAACATACCTTTATGGTATTTTTGACGGCAAGGAGCGAAGAATATTCAGAAATAGCGGGATTCCATGTAGGAGCTGATGATTACATCGCCAAGCCTATCAAACCACGTGCGCTGATGAGTCGAATCAATGCAATCTTGAGAAGGAATACAAGTGAAGATGAGGTGCATGAGGGCAATCGATTGGAAGTGGCTGACTTGGTAATTGATAGAGATTCGTTCTTGGCTTACCGTGGAAGTGATAAAATTGTTCTGGCAAAAAAGGAATTTGAGCTACTTTATTTATTAGCCTCTAAGCCGAATAAAGTGTTTACCAGAGAGCAAATCTTAAAAAGTATTTGGGAAGATTCTGTGGTGGTCACCAATAGGACAATAGATGTGCATATCCGAAAGCTAAGGGAGAAAATCGGTGAAAATTATGTCGCTACCGTAAAAGGTGTCGGGTATAAATTTGAACTTGCATAAAGGTTATTCTAAAAAGGCCGTCTAAAGACGGCCTTTTTTCATGGGAGTAGAATTTATTCCCCATTAGTCAGTGATGTTTTCTTAACCAGTGCAAATCTACCTTTGTCCGATTGGTTGACTTCTCGGATGAAGTTACTGAACTCAGCATATTTTTCAGGTGGATAAATACCTTCTTTAATCTCAAGTTTTCTATGGAAGAATAACGTGCCTTCCTTTACATATGCCTTTAGTTCGTAGACCCCCATGTCGCACACTATTTTTTTGGTTTCTGGTTTAACCAAACCCGCATATTCCTCAGGTAAATTGTACGTAATTTCATCGATATCGGTATAGCTCCTGTTGATGTACAACTCGTTTACCCGACTCCTGAGGTCGGGAATATTACCTTTGATATTAAATAGATTGGGATGGATAATCATTTGATTAGCATTTAGAACTGCATAGTTTTTGATAAAAATGCTGAGATCTTCTTGAAGAGCTGCAGTGTCTGATCGTAATTCTTGATATTTGACCTGCTGAAAGGATATATTGTCAATATCATAGTATTGGCTCAACTCTTTTAATTGCTCGTTGCCACTCAATAAAGTCGCACCAAAGTGATTAAAGTATTGGCTTCCACGAAAAGACGTCGATACCGTACCTGAAATAGATCCGTCGCCTTCTACGTCTAACATAGCTTTCCGTTTCTGCATATTGTCTTGACCTTCGTATTTCGGTGTTCGCATAATACGCCCTCCTTCAGGCGTGATTGCCAATACGGCACGATCATCAGTAAAAGAGCCCAAGTATCCAAAGGGAATCTTCTGGTTAGTGCACTCTAGCCAAGTGGTGTCATTGGCAAATGGTATAGCCAGGATAATGTGATTGCCATCTGATACGTTGGCAAAATCAAGGTCGATGTCCATCTTGGTATCACCTGCCTCCACAATGGTGTAATAGGAGGGGATATTCACTACCGAAAGCAAGCTTTGCATATAATTTACTAATGCTTTACAGTCTCCATACCCAGTTTGATCAACCGCTAATGCTGAGGAAGGCTGTAACCCTCCAATACCTACCTGCACACTCACATATCGTGTTTTATTCTGCATGTATTCATAAAGAATCTTAGCTTTTTCTTTATCCGTTTTTGCTGCACTCGTTAAATCTCGCACATGTTGAATGGTTTTTTCATTGAGCTGTTGTTTATCGGCAAGGAGGTCCTTAGATACCCAGTGTCCAAATTCTTCCCAGTTGGAAAATACTCCCTTTTTATTATAATAACTGAATCTCTCAGGTACGATTCTGATAATGGTCGAGGTAAGGTACTTGGGTTTACTATAAATCTCACGTTTATTGGCTACAATGTCATTTACTTCCCAAGTGAGCGTCTGCATACCATTGGATTCTTCTTCTTTGACTTTTCCATTATAGTGCTGTGATTTGATTCTTATTTTTTCTTGTACCGGATAAGAGAATTTGAATATGCTCTTCTCTATGGATATCTCGTCGTTGCCATTCGGATTCCATGCGGGTATAGAAAGATTTTGTTTGTTGCGGTATTCATATGAGATGACGACAGTAAAAGGGTAATCTTGCATGTTGGGTAGGTAGTGTTTTACCCGACCATCGTTAAACATGCTGACGTTATCCCCTGCGCTCTCATCTGTGAAATTTTTTTGTGTAAATTCAGAAACAGGTATGCCCAATGCATTGTAAACTTTACCCTTGATCGATTTGATGTCGGTGCTCTTATCGTAAAAAAGTACGGTTCTGGCATATTCATTCCCGGCTTTGTTGTATACGGTTATTGCTTTAGTGGCGCGAATGACCACATTGTTGTCCGCTTTCATTTCAACATTCATTTCAGCATAGCGTATTGTTGCCGAAGCTCGACTTTTTAAATGGCTGGGGATGAGGTCAACAGCATAGTCTTGCGCGAATAGTTGAAGGGACAGTAACGTTAGATAGGTAATTAGAATAACTGTTCTCATTAGTTCTTACTAAAATGGTAATCAATTTTTTGTTGTTGTATAATGCGGGACATGAGTTCCTTTAGATGAAAATATTCTTCGACATCATAGACAGGTTTCGCTAGATTTACTTGTTGCTCAAGATGGAATTGCATGTCTTTTACCTGACCATTGAACTGAAATTTGGCGGCACTGTTTGGTAATGTTAAGGCCATGTTTTTCGGCCGTTCTTTTAAATTATATCCTTCTGGTAACTTGATGTTACAGGTATAATTGTCAATCCTTGCAAAGCCTAGGTCGACAGGGTATGTTCGGTCAGTCAAGTTGAAAGGATTCTTTGTTATTTTGAACATAAAATTGGGATTGAAGGCATAGGCTTCACTGATAGGGACGTCGTATAATTTGTATTCTATTTCGTACACCTCGAGTAACGGGTTTTCTAATTCTTCTATCCCACTAACTTTATGGTTAAGTATTTTTAGATTGGGTATTTTTTCTTCCATTTTTTCGACGTATTCAACTATCGAATTGTATTTCGCAAATTCAATTCGTTTGTTAAATGCTTCCATCTCCGAACTAGTAATGTAGAGGATACCCTTTAATACCCCTTGGGTCGTTAACTCACCTTCTATAGAAGCGGATTTAATAATTCGTAAAGTAGACTTTATTGGCGTCCAATCGGATGATTTTTTAGAATGGATAACCCTTCCTTCTTCATTCATACAGCGAAGGGGCAGGGCTCCAAAGGGAAGTAAATCTTCTGAGGCATCTAATAGATAATCCACCCCGTCAATGGTCGTTTTGGCAATGACATAATTGAAATCGGACAGTACTGGGAACAATTTATTCGGAAGACCATTCTCTCGAGTCGATAAGATAACCGGGTAGGTGTCTATCTGAGCTGCATTTAATGCAGCGATAAGGCCTAGGTTGATGTCTCCAATGTTACCACTTTGATTTTCCATAGCATTCTTTATTCCTTCTTCACTATACTTTCCAAAGTATTTGTTCCACTTAATTTTACTTTTTATGTATTTATATATCAGCTGGGCACGTTCGAGCTTGGAGAGCGATTCTGGAGCTACGGTAGGCAGGTCGTCTTTAAAGAGTTCATCCTTCTTTAATTGTCCTCCAAATTTTTTGTCGGATAGTAATTCTCTATCTACATCAGACCATTTCTTTGTATAGCTTTGTTTTGAACCATTAAGCATATATACCTCAGAGAGTTCAAAATGGATTGCTGACAAAAAATTGGATGGAGCTGTCATGAAGTCTTCTTCGACAAATGCTGGGATATTCGCTATCGTATATGTCATTTTGGAACAGTCGAATCTTCTTCCTCCCATTACAATGCATTCTCTTAGCAAATCTGATTTTTGATTGCTGAGTTTTAATGGACCTCTAAGGGCGACGTTGTAACTGTAATTGGCAGGAATATACGCTATGTAAGTACTATTGACCTTTGGTATGTCATCTTGGAAATCCCAATTTCTGAAGTTGAAGATGTGCGGTGATTTTAGGATATAACTGACTTCAATAATGGACCCCTCTTGAATATTTGGAAGCGTAAATTTAGTTAGGTTGGTATATTTAGAGTGGTTTTCTTTAAATACACTGTTTTTGCCCAGGGGGGTACTTACTATACGGCCATCCTGAAGGTTATAGGTATTGGCTACAATATTACTGAGATATTCTTTTTTTGAATCGTCTTTATAAGTCGGGATAGTAAAATTGGCTTTTTTGAAACCTTCTTTGTTTCGGATCAATATACGTACATTATATTCATGTTCGATGTAGAGACGACCCTCATGGTCATCTACAAAAAATCTACTTTTACCAATCTCATCAAGGACAACGGCATTTGCAAATGAGTCCAAGGAAAGGATATCATATTTGAAGTCATTTATAGATAGTTTAGTAAATGGTGATTCTTGTGCGTTTGCAGAATAGAGGAAGCCCATTAGTAGGCCCATTGCGAAGATGAATTTGGTCATGAATATACTGCTTATGTCAATAATCGGATTTTATGATACGAATATAAAGTTTTGTGAGAATTAAAACTAATCTCAAAAGGAAACAGATTTCTATTAATGAGAATAATATTGTCTGTTTTATTTGCTGAATCCTCACGATCAATGTCATGGATATAAGGATTAATGCGTTTCTTTGAAAGAGATTTGATTCTTTAATCAAATTAGTAGTAAATACGATGATATATTAGGTAGAGAAATTTGTACTCAAATGAACGAACTGAATGTGAAAAATATGGTTTGCGACCGCTGTATAATGGTTGTCAAACAGCAACTAGCAAATCTAGGATTTGAAACTTCTGAAGTTGGTCTAGGCTATGTAAAGCTAAAACAGCCTATTACGGAAGCTGAAAAGAAAACCATCGCAACAACGTTAAGTTCATTTGGATTTGAGTTACTGGATTCGGATAGGGCTAAGATAATTGAGAGAATTAAGAATGTGGTAATCCAACGTATACACCATGAAGAGGAGTTGGATTTGAAAATAAACTGGTCTACACTCTTGGCTAAGGAATTGAATTTGGATTATTCAGCGATTAGTTCTCTTTTTTCATCAGTCGAAGGGATTACACTGGAGCAATACATCATACGGCAGAAAATAGAACGAGTCAAGGAGTTCCTTTTCTATGACGAATTATCTCTTAAAGAAATAGCCTATAAATTGGACTATAGCAGTGTACAGCATTTGTCTACACAATTTAAGAAAATAACTGGACAGACGCCTACGGAATTTAAATCGCAACGATTAGGAAGGGGACAGCGAAACCCCTTGGATTACATCTGATTTTTTCGTTATTCTAAACGACAGAACCGAGATATAGAAAGTATTTATACGCTGTAAATTATTAGGTACTCGACATCTCATCAACGGATAAAACGCCGCATATAACGCGCTTAATTACTCCACTGGGTGTCTAAAGGGAAAGGTAAAGCAGCGACTACATGATAATTCCTTGTTCGCGGTAGTCTTTTATGATTTGATTTACGGTTGTATAATTTTTCTTCTTGAATGCCTCAAAATAAGGACTGACCCATTGGTTGCTTTTAGAATTGGGATATTTCGCTTGCATTTGAGTATAAGCGTTTTGAAAATAGTCTTCTAATCCACTTTTGTCGCTTTGACGGGCGGGTGTATTGTTCATTCCCAAGATGTAGAAGGTTAGATATTCTTTGTATTTGGACGTTGCCATAGCGAGAGCAGGGAACGTTGGGAAATCATGGATAAATTTTTCCCACCAGATTAATCGATTTGTAAATTCCTCCGCATTTATGATAATGGCACCATCATCAGCAAAACCTAACTTGTTTTCTTGATTGAGTTGCCCTAACATAATTTGCATGGTCTTGGATAAATAGGGGTAAAAGTGCTCACTTAAAAAATCCCCATTTTGAATAACCGTAAACATTCCCTCAGAGGAGGAAATACGGTAACCGTTTGTATGGATTGTCTTGTAAATAGGTTTGAGTTGTTCGGGAATGGGGACAGAGGCCGGACCAGTTTCGATATCTACAAGTGGTGTCAAGTCTACATTCGCAGGGAGGGCACGGTAAGCGTTCAGCTCCACCTTTTTCCATAATTTGTCAAATAATAAGAAAGCGGAGTCGTTCACCGTACTGTCACCCTCTGTAAATAAGGCCTTAAATTTCTGAGTTGCCTTACCAATCGATTGTATGTCATTTGTATCCAACGATGTGATGAAGCTTTGATAGTTGGCATATGAACTATTGCTAAGAATTTGGGTGCTAGCTGAATCATCTAAAGTGGCTTTTTTATCTTGTCGGTCAGCAGTTTGATTACATGCAATGGCAGTCAAAAGAATCGCTATGGCTAGCATGAAAAAGTATCTCATGGTGATTTTTATGTTTGATTATGGTAGGTAACAATCGAGAGACTCTTTTTGTTCTATGTTATAAATAGGAGGACCTTCTAAATGTATCGGCACGTTGCTATGTATAAGTTGAAATGGATGACAAACAGCTCCACCATTTTTCCTTGGCCTTATCCTTTTCAAGGAAAAATGGTAGGTGGGATACCCTAATCGCGTTAATAAATTAGAAAGAAGGGCAAATTTTTAAGTAAATTAAAAATTATCGTGCAATTATTCAGTGACTTATGTTTTATGTTGTGGATTCTCTTTGATAAGACTGTTTTTTCACCGTATATTTGTGCCACACAAAAACAAAGGTGATACCTTTTCGGGGTGTAGCGTAGCCCGGTATCGCGCCACATTTGGGATGTGGAGGTCGTAGGTTCGAATCCTGCCACCCCGACAAAAAAGCTCGACAGAAGTCGAGCTTTTTTTATGTATGGTTGGGACAAGACGAAGTTAGATGTATGGGAATATCAGCTCATGTATGAAATAATGGATGTACGTTTTTTACATCTACTTGTCCATAAAGATATACTTAGGATACGATTCACGACTAGGTAATTCAAATTCTTCATCATCAGGTTGTATACCGTTATTATTGTTGTATAATGCAACACGTTTTACACCCGTTGCTGTGCTGCCACCACTACCATTGATTACATTTTGGATATTACCTGTGCCAGCAAAACGAGTGATACACATTTTCTCGAGTTTCACATTTGGATTGTTTGGTGCCTCAAATCCATTTTTCTTATTTACATTGCCATCAGTACCTGTGAAAACTGCATACGAACCCATGCCTATGCTATGATGTTCCTTTACGGTATTAGCGACCTTAAATGCTGCATAACCATCTACTTTGCCAGCTTGACTGCTCCAACTTTCTTGATTTGGAGCATCATATGGTGGTTCATTTTGGAAGAAATAAGTTCTGCCCCGTTCTCCGAGCCATAAAACTTCATATTCTTGATAATGTTCTGCAAATAGGGCGTAGAGTGTGACGTTATTGCCAGTTACAATGAGTCCATTTTTACATCGATCTCTTATCCAACGTGCATCGCCACCGCGTTGAGAGCCATGATCGGCACGCCATAGCCAAAAGTGATCGCCTACTACATGGTTACTGTTTATTTGCATCGAAGTATGCACTTGTACATTTTTTGATTGGATCCCACCGACTCTACACGTAATATCTGTGAGTAGGGTCGGATTGGCAGAATGGTCTACATTTGACACGTCATCACCAATTCTAATTTGATAAGTTGTACTGTTGAATGAATCCATAAGAAGTCCAGCAATGATGATTCCATCCTTGTCATCAGCATAGACACATCCCCAAATGTTGTTCTCGGTGGGTTCAAGAGTAACTGATGCTATGCCGGTTCCTAAAAGTATTGCATCTTTTCTATTCACTTGGATAGGAGCATTCAATGCGTAATGACCAGGAGTGAAAAATATATTTTTACCTGATTTTAACGCTGCATTGATTTCTAAATCCGTATCACCTTCTTTGGCGACATACCATTCGGTAAGCAAATCCTGAATTTTGCCTTCACCTATATTTGTTGACGACCAAGAAGCGCCTATTCTATCTTTCTGCCATGCCGGAACAAATACCTTATATTCACCATCGTTGTCTATAAAAAGGAAAGGTTTTTCTCTTATAATGGGCGTAGTAGGAATTGGCGAGTTAATGTCATCCGTTGTTGGAGGATTGATGCAACCTTGCCAAACCATATTATACGAACCACCCATCTCCCCTGAGCCTAGAGGGAAAACTGTATTTCGAGTATACCATTGCTGTTGTCCACCCCAGTGTGGCCGAGATGAGGTATAGCGCGTATCAGCAATAAAACCACCGCTACCCCAAAAGTTATTGTTTCCAATATCCGAAATATATTTTGAAGTGCTTTCTATCAACATTCTTCGTGCACTAGTTGACTGAGAAACTGTCCAAGCAAAATCTCGCATCACCGTTACATTTTCCATAGAACGCCAAAATGTGCATGTCGCGTTTGCTCCATCTGAGAGGTGAGGCCTCGTGAATATAGAACCTAGTCTAACATCCGTAGGCACTTTGCCCAACCCCCCAATGTGGGAGTAGAATCCTAACTCTATTGAGTTCGCCTCTGCAGCTGAGGCACTACCCGATCCACCAGGATCATAAGTTTGATCATCAATATTTGCTTTGAAATAATATGCTTGACGTTTTGTGGTCCACTCACCGTTTAACCCTCCTAGGCCAATCGTTCCAAAGTGTGTATTAATCTCGTTTTTTGCAGTTTCCGCTTGTTCATGTTTTCGATCGTAGAAATACATATTCTGACCAAAAATTTGATGCTCTAATGAAAGGAGTATGGTTATACCGTTACGAGTAATTTTATAGTAGTTTTCGTATTTATCTGTATTTGGCCTATTATCTGTAAATGTCGATTTTGAGGTTGAACCCAAGGATACAAAATTTGATGCCAAGCGGCTGCCGCCTCTGGTGATAACATAATTTCCCG
Organism: Sphingobacteriaceae bacterium DW12; assembly: GCA_000783305.1. Classification (GTDB taxonomy): domain Bacteria; phylum Bacteroidota; class Bacteroidia; order Sphingobacteriales; family Sphingobacteriaceae; genus Sphingobacterium. Next base: position 295,070 of record JROE01000007.1, read on the forward strand.
AAGTGCCGAATGCTGGCCAAGTCAAGGTCATACTACGTTTCTTCTTGTCATAAACAATCTTGCTTTCTATTCTATTCTTCTGTTTTTCTTTATCAGATGAACGAGGTATTACAAAACTACAGAGCGTCAACATCAGCGTCATTGCTGTAAATGCCTGGATTACTTTTTTACTCATAAGAATGTTCGTTTTCTTTTTTTTGTGTAAAAATATCAAGCCACAATTTAATAAAAATGTAAGAATTTTCTCTTTAAAGGGGTTTGAAAAAGCTATATAATCATCATCCTGTGATATTTATATTATGAGGTAATCAAAGATGTTCCTTGAGAATTATAAAAACAAATGTTACTCGTTAACAATTTGATATGTAACATGACAATGTTTTAATGACAACATACGATAAATATTTCACGAACTCAGTTGCGTAATGGGGAGAAGAGAGGCAAGAATCAACCTCGAAAGAAATTATATAAATGCTAATGAATATTCAAGAAGTGAAATCAAGTGAGTGAGTTGATTTTAAATAGAAGGGGACTTTTTAAAGTTATACCTGTGAAAATAATTGGCAGTGAATAATAACTGGAAATATAGGCGTGCTGAAATCTGAAAAAAATAATAAAACTTGAAAATTAGCTTGTTTATGTGATGTTTGTTGTTAATTGTATGGTCATTTTTTTTGCAGCGAGCGCTATTGGTCCTTAAGAAATGTTTCAATAGACGAATTTTTTGATAGTAAGGATGAAATACTGCTTATAATGTTATTTTCTAATTTTTTTGATACCTCTTATATAGAAATATTGTTTTTGGTATATCACTTATTTAGGCAGGAAATCAATAGTAAAGTCATTTTTTGATTCCTTTGGTCGTTATTAGTTAATCATGTTCAAGGTATTAATACTTTTTTGTTAAAAAACCATTATCAAATTACTCTTATTATTAAAAACACAATAAAAATTAACTACTTTTATTGCACCATAAACATCTACCGTTGCTAATGCCGAAAGGGTTAGTGTTTTGTTATGGAAGCGCCTGCTAACATTTCAATATCTACAATGAAAAAATTAACAATTATTGGATTAACGCCTTTTGAGAAGGCTGATGTCGACCTGTTGCCTAAATTGCATCAGGCTGGCGCATATCCGTTTCTAAGTTTGGGCTGTCAATTGACAGAAGCCCAGCAATATCTGAATCTGCTTGAGCAGTTGGATATACCCGCGTGTGGTCTTTATATTCCTTCTCTGGAGCTCGAGTCGCTCCGAATTCCAAAAAAAGTTAAGCATATTATACTCCCTTTTGGAAGTTTAAGACAAGGGTGTTTGGATATTCCTATTTTGTGTCAAGTAGGTAGTATCAAGGAAGCTAGACAAGCTGAGAAATTAGGTGTAAAGGGTATTATTATAAAAGGTAATGAGGCCGGCGGATTGATCGGTTATGAATCAACTTTCGTCTTATTTCAGCGCATAATCAAAGAAATTAAAACCCTACCAATATGGATTCAGGGCGGTGTCGGAATTCATACCGCAGCAGCAGCAATGGCTTTAGGTGCTGCTGGTATCGTATTGGATAGCCAGTTGGCACTATTTCCTGAAAGCGCTGTACCTAAAACCTTAAAAGAGCTTTGTTCAAAACTAAATGGCACAGAAACTAAGATAATTGCAAATCATAGGGTGTTGGTCAGACCAAACTCCCCTACGCTACCAGAGGAAATTAATGCCGAAAATCTGAAGCAATATTTCAAAGACCTTGATCCTACCCATAGCTATATACCAATGGGACAAGATATTTCACTAGCCATAGATTTATATGAAGATTTCAAAACTTTAAAGAAAATGATCTTTGGATTCAAGGAGGCTATGTATGGGCATTTGAAACAAGCGAAGACATTAAATGTCATCAACAAAGATAATATGATGACCAAAGAACTTGGCCTACGATATCCTATCGCCCAAGGACCAATGACGCGTGTCAGTGATGTTCCAGCATTTGCCAGTGCTGTTTCCGAAGCAGGAGCATTATCTTTTGTGGCATTATCCCTACTTAAAGGGGAACAAGCAAAAGCTTTGATTATGGAAACTAAAGCGCTCGCTGGTGAAAACACTTGGGGAGTTGGTATTTTAGGTTTTGCTCCTCAAGAGTTAAGAGATGAACAAGCTGCCCATATACTAGCAGCAAAACCTCCAGTGGTATTAATTGCTGGTGGAAGACCTTCACAAGCAAAAGTTTTTGAAAAAGCGGGCATAAAAACTTTCCTTCACGTGCCTTCGCCAGCACTTTTAGATATCTTCTTAAAAGAAGGGGCTAAAAACTTCATCTTTGAAGGTCGGGAGTGTGGTGGACACGTAGGTCCTCTTTCAAGTATGGTGCTTTGGGAAAAGCAGATTGACCGTATTTTAAAGGAAGACCATCCTGAAAACATCAGTGTATTTTTTGCAGGTGGTATCCATGATTCTTTTTCTACTGCTTTTGTCTCGATTATGGCTGCCCCACTAGCAGCTAGAGGTGTAAAGATAGGTGTCCTTATGGGGACTGCTTACCTCTATACACGAGAAGCAGTAAGCACCGGCGCAATCCAACAGGAGTTTCAGAATCAAGCCCTTCATGCAAAAGATACCGTTTTATTAGAAACGGCTCCTGGACATGAAACCCGCTGTCTTAATACGGCTTTTGCTACCCATTTCAAAACCGAAAAAGCAAAATTGCTAGCCGCAGGGCTCGATAAAAAACAAGTGTGGGAACAACTTGAAAAATTAAATGTAGGCCGCTTAAGAATTGCAGCTAAAGGTATAGAACGTCAGGGGGACAAGCTTGTCACTATAGCGAAAGATGATCAATTAGACTTGGGTATGTATATGATTGGACAAGTTGCTACGATGCAGAACCAAGCGCTTTCACTTACTGAACTTCATGAAAATGTGAGTGCAGCTAATTTTGCTCATATTCAACAAGCCGTTTTACCTGAAGAACCTGCATCACTGGAAAAACCGTTGGATGTTGCTGTTATCGGTATGGAATGTATATTCCCGGGTGCAAAAAACCTTGAAGAATATTGGCGTAATATCATTTTAGGAAAAGACAGTGTAACAGAAGTGCCTGATGAGCGCTGGAATAAAGATCTTTATTATCACCCAGATGTAGACGGCCCAGATGTTTCACATTCGAAATGGGGCGGTTTCATTCCTAAAATTGATTTCGATCCTTTAGCTTTTGGAATTCCTCCACAATCTCTTGCCGCTATCGAACCTACTCAGTTATTAACGCTGCTCGTTGCGAAACGTGCTATGGATAATGCTGGATATGCAGACAAAAGCATTGACCGAGAAAATATTTCAGTTATCATTGGTGCCGAAGGTGGTAATGATCTAGCCAATAGCTATAGCTTTAGAGGATACTATAAACAAGTTTTTGGTGAATTGCATGAAGAAGTAAAAACAGCACTTCCACATACAACTGAAGATTCTTTCCCAGGTATTTTAGCCAATGTTATAGCAGGTCGAATTACAAACCGCCTTGACCTTGGTGGTCGCAATTTTACTGTTGATGCAGCTTGTGCGTCCTCATTGGCAGCTGTTGATTTGGCCTGTCAAGAACTCATTTTAGGCAAATCAGACGTCGTATTAGCTGGTGGCGCCGATTTACATAATGGTATCAACGATTACCTGATGTTTTCCAGTACGCACGCGCTTTCACGTAAAGGCAGATGTGCCACATTTGATAGTGATGCCGATGGTATTGCATTAGGGGAGGGTGTTGCGATCATGGTATTGAAACGATACGAAGATGCTGTACGTGATGGTGACCGTATCTATTCTGTGATTAAAGGTGTGGGTGGATCAAGTGATGGTAAAGCATTAGGTCTTACTGCGCCAAGAAAAATTGGTCAGGTACGTGCATTAGAGCGTGCTTACTCACAAGCAGGTATTAGTCCTGCGCGTGTTGGCTTAGTAGAAGCGCATGGTACAGGAACCGTAGTCGGTGATAAAACTGAATTAAGTGCCCTAACCAATCTGTTTAGCAAATCGGGTGCATTACCCGGTCAGACGCATTTAGGATCTGTAAAAACACAAATTGGACATACCAAATGTGCGGCTGGTTTGGCAGGACTAATCAAGGCTTCTTTAGCCGTATATCATGGTATAAAACCTCCTACCTTACACCTCATACAGCCTAATGCTTATTATAATGCGGAAACGAGTCCATTTGCATTTTATGCTGAAAGTGGATTATGGAATGAAAAGAACCGCTATGCGGGTATTAGTGCCTTTGGTTTTGGGGGTACGAATTTTCACACCGTCATCGCTAATCATCCTGTAGCAGATAAAACGGCTACTTTACAAGCATGGCCAGCAGAACTTTTTGTCTTTCGAGGAAAATCTTATGAAGAGGCCAAAAATCAATTGCTGCAGATCAAAGCTATATTAGATACCAATGATGAACTTCCGCTAAAAAATATTGCTTATAGCTTAGCTATAGGCTCAACTGATCCAATCCAATTAAGTATTGTTGCGGATACTGCAGAAGATTTAATGATGAAAATCGAATTGGTACTCTCGGGTATTGAAAGTAAAGACACGTACATCGTCAAACAAAAACCGGGTAAAGTTGCCTTCATCTTCCCTGGACAAGGTAGTCAACGTATCAATATGGCGCGTGATTTATTCGTGCTATTTCCTGAAATGCGCAAGTTATTAGCCGATCATCCGGAACTAGAACAAGTCGTTTTCCCGCCAGCTACTTTCAACGACAATGCATTAAAACAGCAAAAGGAAACCATTAAGGATACCCGTTTAGCACAACCACTTTTAGGTATTATAGATCTTGCCATTGCAAAATTCCTGAAGTCATTAGGCATTATACCTGATATGCTTGCAGGTCATAGTTATGGTGAACTACCTGCTTTATGTTTTGCTGGTGTATTTGATGAAGAGAAATTAGTTGAGTTAAGTTCGCAACGCGCTCAGTCTATATTAAATGCGGTAGAAGATGGTGACCCCGGTACAATGTTAGCTGTAAATGCAGGAACAGACCGTCTAAAACCTATTGTTGACCAAGTAGATCATTGCTATATTGTTAATTTCAACGCTCCATCACAATGTGTGGTAGCAGGAAGCACCATTGGTATCAATAAACTAATGGAATTATTAAAACAGGAACGTATTTCTGCAAAAAAATTAGAAGTAGCCTGTGCTTTTCACAGTCCACTGGTTAAGAAATCCAAAGAACTGTATCACACCATACTAAAAGATGTTGATTTTCAGGATATGCAAATTCCTGTTTGGTCTAACACCTCTGCTACCTTATATCCAACAAATAGTACGGAGATCAAAACCAGATTGACGGATCATTTAATAGCGCCTGTCCGATTTGTCGAAGAAATTCAAGCGATGTATGCCGACGGCGCACGTATATTCATTGAAGTCGGTCCTGGAAAAGTGTTGACAGGTCTAACCAAATCTTGTTTAAATAAAGACGAGGTTGCACTCCATGTCGAAGATAACAACGGAGATAAACTGACCCATCTATTGGGTATGCTAGCGCAATACTTAGGTACTGGCCGCGACTTCAACATGAATCAACTTTTTGAAGGTCGTGACACTACTTTTATCCAAATCGATCAACCCGAAATTTACAAAAAAAATCCTGCTATTTGGCGTGTAAATGGTCAATCTGCCCTACCAACTACGGGGACATTGCCTGCCAATGGTGCATTACCAATATTAACTCCTTTGCAAATGAATAACTTTGCCAATCAACCAGCATCTTCGTCTGATGGTCAACTTGCTACCGAACGCATGTTGCAAGAATATCTGAATAGTATGAAAATGCTCATACAGGCACAACGCGATGTGATGCTTACCTTTTTAGGGCAAAATCCTGGTATAAGCCCAATGCCAGTTCACACTCCAGTTGTACCTAATATGATCATCGGCCGTCCGGCAACACTTGCTCCTGCACCAATCGTACAGCAATTACCTACGGCAACTCAAGTAAAAGTGACTTCTGCTAAAGATATTAAAACCATATTATTACAGGTTGTCAGTGAAAAAACAGGTTATCCGCAAGAGATGCTTGGCATGGAAATGGATCTTGAGGCAGATCTAAGCATTGACTCAATCAAAAGAGTTGAGATTATCGGAACACTTCGTACCGAACTTAGTCTCTTTTCTGGCGATAATAGCAATGAAGATACCATCATGGAACAATTAGCTGCAATCAAAACATTAAGTGGTTTAGTTTCTTGGCTAAAAGAATACACGGGCACAACAGTTGTATCCGAAATCGAATCTGCACCTACGGAGACCAAAGATTCAAAAAATCAGGGTCAGCTGAGCCTGCAACAACTCCAAACAGCAATATTGGATATTGTAAGTGAAAAGACGGGATATCCAAAAGAGATGCTCGGACTTGATTTGGATCTGGAAGCTGACTTAAGTATCGATTCCATTAAACGTATGGAGATCATCAGTGATCTGAAAACCAAAATTGGTTTTGGCGACGATATTGAGCAAGCAGATGATTTGATGGAAAAATTGGCAGCAATCAAAACGTTGAATGGTTTAGCAACTTGGATTAAGGACATCAGTCAAGATGAGCCTGTACCAAGCAGCTTATCACGCCTAAGTCTTGGATTAGCTCCAGCAGACTTACCATTAACACAAAACATGGATCTTATAAAAGGAAAACGTTTTGCCATTACACAAGATAATAGTACGCAAGTAGCAGCTATAAAAAGTAATCTGGAGAAATATGGGGCACATGTAGAATTGGTCGACATTAATGCCGAACTGGCTGATTTTGATGGACTCATCATGTTACACCTTTTCACATCTACGGTCAAGCATACCATCATTGATTATATTTCGTTAATTCAGAAACTTGATTTTGATAAAGCGAAGTGGGTGTATTTAATTTCAGACACTTCATCACATCTTGGTGAAGTAAAAGATGTCAATGTATTGAGACATTATCAGGGTTACGCTGGTTTATTCAAAAGCTTAGCGAGAGAATTTGATCACACGACTTGTCGATTGATTAATTTAAGTACACCGCTAGGGACTGAACAAATTGCAGAAATAGCGCTAAAAGAAATCCTAACAACAGAAAAGCAAGCGGAGGTCATCTATAAGGATGAGCAGCGACACCGCATGGATTTGATACCTTCACCATTCCCGAACAATCTTGACAAAGCACAAATCCAACTGGATTCAAAATCAGTCGTATTGGTACTCGGTGGCGGACAAGGCATTACTTCCGAACTTGTGAAACACATGGCCGAAGCACACCCTTGTACGTATATCCTTATCGGTCGTTCGGCCGATCCACGAATCGAATCAGTTGAACTGAGGGAAATGGAAAGTATGACAACTAAGGAGGAAATTAGAAGCTATCTGATTCAAACTGCAAGATTCACTTCTCCTGCTCAAATCGAAAAGGAGACTGTAAGAATTTTCAAAAACAATCAAATCCTACGTACTATCCGTCATATGGAGCGTCTTGGAAGCACAGTCGTTTATCAATCCCTAGATCTTTGCGACGAACTAGGACTAAGCGCTTTGTTAAATAGTATCTATACGGAATATGGAAAAATAGACGGTGTCATTCATGGTGCCGGTTTATTAGAAGATAAACTTTTCAGACAGAAGACAGCAAGCTCATTCAGCCGTGTCTTTGATACAAAAGTAAAACCATTACGTATACTAGCAGAGCAGTTACGTTCTGATTGTCAATTTGTCGTGTTATTTTCAAGTATTGCCTCCGTTTACGGTAACAAAGGTCAAACCGATTATGCTGCAGCTAACAGTGTCATGGATGATTATGCACAGGCATTGAACCAACGCATCGCTGGTAAAGTGATTTCAATCAACTGGGGTCCATGGAAAGGTGCTGGCATGGTTTCTCAATCTTTAGAAACAGAGTATGAACGTCGTGGTATTTCATTAATTCCTTTAGAAGAAGGAAAAGAAGTTTTTCTGAATGAAATAAATTACGGAACGGAAAATCAAGTGTTGATTATGTCGGGAAACAATTGGTAAACATCGGTATAGAATAATTATGACAAATACAGATGTTGCGATAGTCGGACTATCATGTGTCTTCCCCGGAGCAAAAGATGCAGCTACTTTTTGGCAAAATATTGTCAATAAAGTTGATGCGACGCAAGAAGCTCCAGAAGACCGGATCGATCCCGTTCATTTTAGTAAAAACAGCAATGCAATAGATCGCTTTTACTGTAAGCGTGGTGGTTTTATCCCAGACTATACTTTTGACCCAACTGCCTTCGGTATTTTACCGTTGGCAGTGGAAGGTACTGAGCCTGACCACCTATTAACACTCGATCTCGTACAAAAAGCGTTGGAAGATGCGGGTGTATTCCGTAAACAGGTATCCCTTGAGAAAACCGGTATCATCATTGGTAAAGGAAACTATGCTGGCCCAGGTGCGACTCGTGCTATTGAGATCGTACGTACCGGTGAACAGATTTCTTCTTTACTACAAGAGCTACTGCCAGAAGTATCTTCAGCAGACCTAGAAAAAGTCAAACAAGCTTTTCAGGAACGTAAAGGACGCTTTAGTGCCGATACAGCCATGGGATTAATTCCCAATTTGGTCGCTTCTCTAGTTGCCAACCGCTTCAATTTAGGTGGTGTTGCATTTACAGTCGATGCTGCTTGTGCCAGTGCGCTAATTGCTGTTGACCATGCGGTACAGGAACTCCACCGAGGACGATGCAATATGATTGTCGCCGGTGGTGTACATACAGGTCAAAATGCAGCCTTTTGGAGTATTTTCACACAACTCGGCGCCTTATCCAGACAAGAAAAAATCAGACCTTTCAGTAAAGATGCCGATGGGTTATTGATCGGTGAAGGTTGCGGTTTTGTTGTTTTAAAACGATTAGAAGATGCGATTCAGGATCAAGATAAAATATATGCTGTCATCAAAGGTGTAGGTGTGAGTAGTGATGGTAGTGGCACTAGCGTCATGAGTCCATCTGTCAAAGGTCAGTTAAAAGCTCTTCAACAAGCTTGGAGCAATGCCAATCTCGATGAAAAACAAATCGGATATTTAGAGGCACATGGTACAGGAACACCCCTTGGAGATAAAACAGAACTGCAGACTTTAGCGCAATTTTTCGGAAAGGATGACGATGCTCAAAGCGCTGGTATTGGCTCTGTCAAATCAAACATAGGTCACGCCATGCCTGCTGCAGGTATAGCAGGATTGATAAAAACCTGTTTAGCGCTTCATCATGACATTTTACCACCGACACTGTACTGCGAAGATCCAAGCGCAGACATGCAGCTCACCCGATTTGCTCCTGTACAGGATGCTAAAAACTGGTCTCAGACTGGTTTGCCTAAAATAGCGGCTGTCAATGCTTTTGGATTTGGTGGTATCAACGCGCATGTCGTGCTTGAAGGCTATGATATGCCGAAAAAAGATCCAGTTCTGCTTCTTGCGAGAAACAGTCAAGAGGAACTTCTTATAGCTTTGCAAAACAACGAGCATACAGTCGGTAAAGGTGACCATCGGATTGCAATTTTCGACCCGACTCCAGAACGAATACAAAAAGCAGTGAAGATTGTCTCTAAAGGCAACCCGTGGCGCAGCAAACAGGATATTTGGTATACCGCAACGCCTCTACTAAAAAATGGTGGCAAAATTGCCTTCGTATTCCCAGGCTTAGATGGCCTCGCAAAAGGCGAAGTAGATACTGTGAGCCGTTATTTTGGATTGACAGCACCCATCGAAACAGAGGGTGAAGGATTATTAACAGATGCATTAGCTATTTTTAATAAGTGCAGCATACTGGATAGCGCATTGAAAAAACTAGGCGTATACCCTGATATGAATGCTGGACATAGTTTGGGCGAATGGCTTGCGGGCTACTCCTCCGAATTGGCAGAAGCGAGCTCTGTAACAGCCTTGATCAATGTACTCCATCCATCAACTTTTGAATTAAAAGATTCAAAATTTATTGCGATCGGTACGGGTATTGAACAGATATCACCCATTATTGAGCAGATACCTAATCTCTATATTTCGAATGATAACTGCCCACACCAAGTCATCCTTTGCGGTAGCAATACTGCTTTAGATACTTTGGTGCCTATATTAAAATCGAACCAGATATTTCACCAGATATTGCCCTTCCAGTCAGGTTTTCATACACCATTTGTGGCCGACAAGCTTGATGTTATCTTAGCGGGTATGGATCAGGTTCGTTTCCAAGAGACAAAAATTCCCTTATGGTCAGCAACAACCTTAGCACCTTATCCAAAGGATCAAAATGCAATCAGAAAATTAAGTGCCGAGCATCTTGTACAACCGGTTCGTTTTCGAGAACTGACTGAAAAACTCTATGAAGAGGGCGCACGCTTCTTTATTCAGGTCGGTGCCGGCGGGTTAATCGGTTTTATTGATGACACATTAAAAGGTAAACCATTCAGTACAATTACGTCAAGCGGTCCTACTCGTTCAGCACTGGCCCAGTTACAACGTGTCATCAGTGCTCTTTTTGTTGAAGGTAAGACCGTTGCACTAGATTTTCTAGATTTGCACGCAACCACAACAACAAAGTCAACAGCAAACAGCATAAAACTTCAACTGGGTTTACCGATTATCCGGAACTTTAACGAAGTTAAGTCCTTTGCCAAATCATTTGGAACAGTAACACCATTGCGTGCTACCACTGGTAAAGTTAGTCATCCGCTTGTCCAAGCCTTTCAGGAGAACATAGCAGATATGATCAGTATGCAAGAAGAAGTATTGGCTCTTTTCCAACAGCGTTCTGAGAACAATTTATTGAACAGTACCACTGCTCCCCTACCTGCATATACGGCGCACTCACCTTCAAGCGTAAGTGTCGTTCATGCACCAGCAAGTACAAGTTTCACTAAACTTTTACAAGTCAGTTTAGACAGCGATCCGTATTTAATCGATCATAGTTTGCTTCGACAGCCTGCTGGTTGGACACCTGTTTCAGATATGGAACCGGTCATTCCGATGACGATGATCTTTGAGCTACTAGCGGAAACAGCACAGGCTGAAATACCGGGAACACAAGTACATAAAATTAAGCATGTGAATGTATTCCAATGGATGAATGTGGCGAAGACATTTGAGAAAACCGTAAAAGGTGAATGGCGAGCATCACATCATGCCTATCTAGATATTGAAAATTTTGCGAATGCCGAGGTCCTTTTAAAAACTTCAGCAATACCAGTACCTGCATTCAATTTATCTATTGGAGATTTGTTACCAATCCATAGAACACCTGAAGAAATCTATGAAAATCATATGTTTCATGGACACGCCTATCAGGGTATCACAAAAATTGTGGCCGTTGGAACCAAAGGTATCATCGGTATGATTAAAGGTAATGGGGGGAAAGGATCATTATTGGATAATGCAGGCCAGTTATTTGGTTTGTGGTTACAGCTCACTTTAACGCAAGATCGGATTGCTTTTCCTGTTAAAATCAGAGAAATTGAATTCTTCGAAGAGATGCTTGACCAAGAAGGTATGTTTGAATGTACCTGTATGCTGACGGAGTTAAATGCAGAATTTGCTATTGGAGAAATCATACTCAAGCGAGATGGAAAAGTATGGTGTGCGATCAGTGGATGGCAAAACCGAAGACTGGAAATTGATGACGCCTTATGGAACGTTTCCATGTCCCCTTCGCATAACCGTTTATCTGAGCAAATAACCCCAGAAGTATTCTATTTCCACCAAGCTTACTCTCGAGTTGCTTCTTGGGATTTTGTACTTAAGCGTTATTTCAACCAAACAGAGAAACAATACCACGCGAAGTTGATGCCCAATAAACGAAAAACCTGGATGGTTAGTCGAGTAGCAGTAAAAGATGCTGTTCGTCACCTTTTACTCAAACAAAAAGGAGATGCACACTACCCCATTACGTTTGAAACAAGTACTGATGAAGCAGGTAAACCCTATCTTATTGGTGAGGCTACGGATAACATCCACGTTTCATTAGCCCACAAAGGAAAAGACGCCGTTGCTATTGCACGCTATGATAGACCAGTAGGTATTGATATGGAGATTATAGAAGAACGTAGCGCTGGATTCTATCCACTGGTATTTACCGATGCTGAGCTCCAATTATTAAAAGAGAGAGATCAAGCAGAGTGGACGACCCGCTTTTGGGTAGCCAAAGAAGCCTATGGAAAATTCATCGGTAAAGGACTACAGGGAAATCCCAAAGCATATGCTGTCGAAAAAATTCTTGACGATCACCTGTGGATCAACAATATTGAAATTAAAACTATAAAACATAATAATTATATTATCGGATGGACACTGTAAACCCAACATTAAAAATGAACCACGAAGAGTTATTCACACTTTTAAAAGGTTTTATTACAGAAGTAATAGGTGAAGAATTTGTAGAAGAAATGGATATCACTCCTGAAAGCTCTTTTACAAAAGATCTGGAAATGGACAGTATTGAGATCGTATCATTTTCAGAGAAAATCAAAACATATTTTGGCGATCAAATCGATTTTACAGGATGGTTATCTTCTATGGATCTAGATCAATTGATCAACCTTGACCTCCGCATGATTATCAACTATATCTACGAATGCCAATAATTGACATAAACAACAAAAAAGTTCATATACAAGAGCTAAACAAAGGTGCTAAGCAAACCGTGGTATTGATCCACGGTATGTTTAGCAATCTTTCTGTTTATTATTTTAATATTGCGCCAATCTTGGCGAAGCACTTTCACGTGGTGATGTATGACTTGAAAAGTCATGGAATGAGCGAACGTGTTTTGACCGGCTATGATCTGGATCATATGGCGACGGACCTGTTAGACCTGATGGATCATCTGCAGCTCGAGCAAGTATTCCTAGTTGGTTATAGCTTTGGAGGTCTTATTGCCTTAAAAACCGCTATACTCAGCCCAAGTCGCATACAGAAACTCGTTATCATGGAAGCTCCTGATCCACAAGATGAGAAAGCACGTGATATCATCGAAGAGTACAGTAAGGAATTTCTGGAACACTACGTCGCTAACTTTACCGATACGACTAAAGTCAAAATGGGTAAAAGACAGATGGAAAAAAACCATCGTCAATATGAATTCTTGTTTCAACAAACCAGTATCAAAACAGATATGGTCACGGAGAAGCATTTTCTAGAAGACATTCGTCATGCGCAATTGCCCATGCCGTCCCTATTGCTGTATGGAGCTGATTCAAATTGCAGACCAACTGGCGAATGGCTAAAAGAGCAGATCAATCATGCATCACTTAAGTTAATACCGGGTGATCATAACATTCCTATACAAGAACCTACTCGTATAGCAGAAACCATCGTTCATTTTTTCACCAACATCTTTATCAAAAATTATGGCTAAATATGTATTCGTTGTTCCACCTTTAACAGGCCATGTCAATCCAACCTTAAGTATCGGTGCCGAATTACTGCATAGAGGGCATGAAGTTGCATGGATCAGCCTCGATAAAAACCTGATTTCCAAGCTTCCAGAAGGCGGACAACTACTACTCATTCAATATGATCAAACGGATGATGAAAAACAGGCAAGTGAACAATACCTGGACATCATTTCCCGAAAGGTCGTTTATGGTATCGATAGTATCAAGTTTTTATACGAAGACGTTCTCATCCCCCTAAATAGACACTGCTATAACGGTATCATTACCTTATTAAAAGCATTCCAACCAGATTTGATCATTTCAGACCAGCAATTATTTGCAGGTCCAATTGCGGCAAAAACACTTGGAATCCCATATTGTACCACTGTTACAGCTCCAGCAGCTATTAAGATCATGAATGAACTTCCAAAAGTTCACGAATGGGAAGTCAATCAAATCGTGGCATTACAGCAAGAATTAGGAATTCTTGACGCGCATTCATTGGCCTGTTCTGATTTAATGACGCTTGTTTTGACATCCAAAGATTTCTTTGGTGAAATGGAACTAACTTCAAATTATCAATTTACGGGTCCTGTTTTGACAACACGCCGAACATCAAGTCAATTTGATTGGGATACATTTCATAAAGATACCAATAGAAAGATCTTGGTCAGTATTGGTACAACTTTCGATCATGACCATAAAAAAGCATTTTTCCAAAAAGTAATTGATGCATTCCAAGACGAACAAATTACGGCAGTAGTCGTATCAGATCCTAAGCTTTTTGACCAATGGCCAGATAATTTCATCGTCTATGAGCAAGTACCGCAATTGGAGCTATTACTACATTTAGATGCTGTTGTTTGTCATGGTGGTCACAATACAGTTTCCGAAACATTAATTCATGGCTTACCACTAGTTGTTATCCCGATTGCATACGACCAATCGCATGTAGCTGGTCGTGTCGTACGTACAGGTGCTGGTGAACGTTTAAATTTTAACAGATTTAAATCGCATCACTTAAAAGATGCCGTTTACACCATCTTGGATGATCCAAGTTATCGCAAAGCTGCTCAATCCGTTGGTCAATCATTTATTGATGCTGGTGGCACTTCCACAGCTGCAGACTTATTAGAACAAACAATCACGACAATAACAGCTAAATCCATGGTAAAATCTAAATTTTTATTTGTTATCCCTCCGTTTTTTGGACATATCAGCCCGACATTGAGCGTAGGAGCAAGTCTTATTGCCCGTGGCCACGAAGTCAAATGGTTTGGTATTACCCCATTGGACAGCAAACATATTCCAGAAGGAGGATCTTATTATTATCCTGAAGAAGAACTTATTCCGCATCAGGATGAAATAAAGCGTATTCTAAAAAGACAGGATGACGGCCCAGCCTGTTCAGGTCCTGAAGTCATGAAGCTAGCATTAGAGGAAACATATGTTCCATTTGCCAAAATGATGATGCCAGGATTAACGCGTCTAACGCAAAACTGGCAACCTGATGTCATCATCAATGACTGTATTACTTTTGGAGGAGCACTTTTTGCGCATAAACACAATATTCCTTGCGTTACGACTACTCCTGTCCCTCCGGATGTAATGGGTGATACCGAAAAGAGCGCACCCAAAATATTCGAATGGCAGCAAAATCTGATCAAAGGACTCCAAAAAGAAGTGGGCATTTATGATGAAGGAATTTTTATTCATTCGCATAAATTAAATATGGTATTTACCTCACAGGCTTTTGCCGGTTTTGATACCGTTCCACCGCACATGAAATTTGTCGGTCCAGTAAAAGGACGTCCCAACGATGCACCTTTTGATTGGGAAAAGTTAAATGCATCTACCACACCAAAAATATTTGTATCATTAGGTACCCTGTTGGTCGATATTCGAAAAGCCTTCTTTGAAAAAATCATTGCAGCCTTTGCCGATCAACCAGTCACTATTGTAGCAGCTACTCCACCCGAAATTTTTGACGAATGGCCTTCCAATTTTATCGTAAGCAGCTTTGTACCCCAATCAGCATTAATGCCACATATGGATATGGTTATCTGTCATGGTGGTTTCAATACGGTTAATGATACTTTCCGAAATGGATTGCCGATGTTAATTACTCCGATTGCCTATGATCATTTTCATATCGCAAAATTAATTGAACAAGCAGGTTGTGGTATCAGTATCCGATACAAACGATTACGAGTAGAAGCACTACGTGAAACCGTTTTTGAATTATTGGAAAATCCTAAATACAGAAATGCTGCCAAAGAAGTGTTAAACACCTTTACCGCTGCTGGCGGGAATGACAAAGCGGTAGCATTGTTAGAAAATTTTGCAGAAAAAGAACAAGCAACATTAGGGACAGTATAAGGTATGAAAAGAAAATTGTTATTTGGAGAACGTATGCTTTTGGGTGATGGAACAGAACCTTTCAATGCGGTTATTCCATTTAGACTAAAAGGATCGTTTGACGAAGCAGCCATTCAACATGCTTTATTTAGAATTCAAGAAAAACATCCTTGGCTAAAAGCACTTATTAGTCATGATCAAAAACAAATACCTTGGTTTGAAGTACCTCAAAAGGGTATTCCAATACCAATACGCGTAATAACCAGAAAAACAGATGATGATTGGTTACATGAATCAAAAAAAGAATGGAATACATCATTTGATGGTCATAAACTGCCCCTGATAAGATTCATCTGGATAAAAGGACAAGAAGTTTCGGATATGCTGTTGGTTTTTCACCACTGTATATGTGATGGTGGTTCTGCGATGTCCTTGTTGCGCGAATTTCTAGCCGTACTGGACAACCCTACTGTGGATATTGGTATAGAGAAGCCCATATTTGGTATTCAGGACGTCGTTCCTCAAAGCTTACTAACTAATCGCAAACAACAATTCAAAGCCAAGTTTATCGGCCGTTTGGCCGCTACTGCTATTAAATTTATTCCTATTGGCAAAAGAACAGTCGAACGTAAAGAAGACTACCTGATTCACTGGAAATTTGACAAAGAATTAAGCAGACAAATCATCAACCATTGCAAATCAAAAGGTTTCACAGTCAACACATTCCTATGTGCGATCTTACTTCAAGCATTTTCAAAAGTAAGAGGAAAGGCAGCTTTCAACAAAGTCTCCTGTCCTGTGGATATTAGAAGATTTGCCCCACAGATAAAGGACGATCATCTTTTTGCATTTGGACTCATGATAGTATTATCCTCGAATAAAAAGATAGGTTTCGAAGACAATCTACATTTCATGCAAGAAAGCGTAGACCGCAAAACCACCAAGCTCAATCCCTACATCACCATGATGGTTATGGAATCAGCACATGATGCTTTAGATAATTTTACCAAGTTATTAAAAAATGGAAAATCATCGAATGATTGTATGTTTTCAAATTTAGGTCGCATTCAAATTCCACATGAGTATAAATCCTTTACATTGGACACTATTTTCAGTCCAACTGTCATCGGTCCATTGGGAAATACGACTACACTTATAACATCCACCTTTAGAGACGAAATGGATTTTTCCTTTGTTGCAAGCGAAGGATATTTACCACATGCAGAAGCATTAGCTATGCGCGATGAAATAAACCAAACAATCCAACTACAACTAGATTCTTTGATAACAGCATGATAAAGAGAAAATTATTGATGGTAGAGAGGATCATGTATGTGGACTCTACTACACCTTTAAATGCTGTTTTTACAGCAAAAATCAAAGGAGAGTTATCAGAAGTACAGATACATGCCGTCTTAGCTAAAATACAAGAAAAACATGCATTATTAAGAGCAACAATAGATAATAGCAACGAGAAGCAACCACTCTTTGTTGAACAGAAAAATATTGACTCCATCCCCCTTCGTATCATTGAACGAAAAACGGATAAGGATTGGCTTACCGAATCGGAAAAAGAATGGTATCGTTTATTTGTAGAAAAAAACAAACCATTAGCACAACTAGTTTGGCTCAAAGGTATTGGTGTATCCGAGATTCTTTGGGTCATACCCCACTGCATCTGTGATGGCACAACAATCGCCAACTTAATGCGCGAGTTTCTTTGTTTACTGGATGACCCGTCGTTATCATTAGAGACGTATAAGCCCTACCAGTCTATCCATGAATTCCTGCCTGTGGAATACAGCAGTAAAAACAAAAAGTTCAAAGCAGAATTCTATTTGGGATTAGCACGGTTATTTTTTCTAATAAAACGATGTAGTAAAAAAAAGACTTCAGGCGACCATTATGCCTTACATTGGAAATTAGATCTGCAAACAACAAAGCAAATCACTAAAAAATGTAAAACGAATGGTATTTCGGTCCATACCTTTATTTGCGCCGTCTTTATGCAGGTATTTCAACAAATACAAGGTAGGAGTGCCAAGGGCAAAGTAATAAGCCCTGTTGATATCCGTCACTTTATACCGGAAATCAAAGAAGATCATATATTTGCATTTGCACCTACAGTCGAACTCACGTTGAAATCAGGAAGTCTATTAGAAAATGCAAAAAGAATCAAACAAGACCTCCTGCATAAAATAAACAAAATGAACGTAAGAGAGCTTCTTTGGGTAGGCGAACAAATGCACCCCATTGTCCAGAAAATGATAGCCATACTGCGATCAACTCCAGGTGGTCATGATATCACCCTGTCTAATATGGGTAAACTCAATATACCAGATAACTTCAAAAATTTTGAACTTGAAACACTATACAGCCCCACAGTTGCGTTTCCTTGGCTCAACTCCAATACACTGGTTGTAAGTACTTTCAAGAACCAAATGGATTTCATATTGATGTCTAATGCCGATTTTCTAACTAAAGATCAAGCTATTGCAATTAAAGATAAAGCGACGCAATTATTAAACGAGCCTCTATGAGATTTAAATTTCCCACCCCTCGTCCTAAAAAAATAGCGAAAACAACGCTTAGCCGCTTTTTAAGAAAACGTATGATCTATTATGTTGTTCCCAACATCCTGTTCAATACCCTCGTGGCTTATGCTAGTTTTCAGGAAATTGGATTTACACATTTTTTTGAAGGACCGCAAAGTCTAGCACGGCTAACGCTACCTATGGCAATATTTCTACCGTTGATCCTAACGATAGATATCATCAAAAGAGTCGCAGTAGCAGCAGATCAAGGTGCTATTGAATATCGTATTGCCAATGAATTGAATAAAAATAAGTTCATGACCAAGTTAGGTATCATACACGCCGTTGTAACAGGTCTCTTGATTTTAAGTTTCTTACTCTTTGCACAGTTCAGCTTATCAAAATATTACAAATTAGATCCACTAGCAATGGCAATTCTAGATGGTGTCCTTGCGGGTATACTATCCGTCCTGTTTACTTATCTACCTATTCGGAAACTAAAAAAACATTTGTATAAACCGCTTTCTGTAGTTTTGAGCAAGAAAGAGTAATATTGGTCTGTTTTTGAACTCACTTTCAAGAATTATATATTGTCCGTGTAATTCCATTATATGAATGTACCTTTATTTGTTTTTTGACATTAAATACGTACACAGATTGTTGGATTAATATTGTATTTTTTGTAGTAAGTCTTGGGTCATCTTGATTTATTGGATATATCTTGGGCTAGGGGAGGGGGCTTGCATCTTATATTTGACATTTGATTTAAAACGCTCATGAATGACCAAACTGTTGAGGAAATATTAGTATTTTTAACCGTCTTAAACTTATACCATGAAGAATATCTAAAAACCTCGTATCCAAAATGAACAGAATTGTTGTCTTACTATTAATCGTACCTCTTTTTTTTTCCGCATGTAAGGTTACTGAGCGATCAGGATCCAGCAAGCATATATACGTTCAGAAATATGGTCGTGAAACAAAAAAATGGAAATTGGTTTGGGATGATCAGTTTGATGGTTCTGCAGTAGATACTTCCAAATGGACGCGCATACCTCCTGGGAAATCAGATTGGAATTTACATATGAGTAGTCATGATTCCTGCTTTCACTTGAGTGATGGATTGCTTTATCTTAGAGGTATCAACAACCCAGATAGGAGCGGAGATCCAAGACTGTTTCTTACAGGTGGACTGTGGACAAAGGGTAAGTTTGCTTTTCAATATGGTCGGATAGAAATTCGAGCGAAATTGGAGTCTGCACAGGGTGCATGGCCCGCAATGTGGATGCTTGCAGAGCAGGACAAATATGGAAAATATCCCCATAATGGAGAGATTGATATTATGGAGCATTTAAACTATGATAAAATTATTTATCAAACAACACATTCTCACTATACCCTTAATCTAAAGCAAACAAGCAATCCTCCACACTCAGGCACAGCGGAAATCAATGCTGGAGAGTTTAATATATATGGCCTTAGCTGGTATCCAGATAGGATTGTTTTCCAACTGAATGGGAAAGATACGTTTACCTATCCACGAGTACAAGGTGTAGATTCGTCGCAGTGGCCTTATGACCAACCCTTCTATTTGCTTATCGATCAGCAGTTGGGAGGAAATTGGGTCGGGAAGGTCAATCCGGCTAATCTTCCTGTCCAAATGATAGTTGATTGGGTAAAGGTCTATCAATAATATCTTCTATGATTATGTGAGGTTGCTTAATGAGAGATTGCAATGGTATATAGCTGAGAAGGTTTTTCTTGATAAGAGTGGTTTAATTTTTATAATTTAGTTTTCTCTGTTCAAAATCATATGCAATATCTATATAGTGGAGGTAGTACAAATAAGAATGAAATTAATGTAGATATTCCATATTAGAATTAGGAGGCAGTCTGAGCATAAGAATTCATGAAATAAATCTGATAGCTTTATCACTTTGAAAATAAATCGAGTGTAATGAGCTCATGAAATAATTAAATATAGATGAAAGATACTTTGATTGTTAACGGTGTATCTATTGAAAGAGAAGCAATACGGACTACACTTTACGTGAAGGGTAAGGATACGGCTGTTCAATATGTTATAAACTGTTCAAAATGTAATGTAGATGAGGCATTACTTATCGTGGATGAAATGGAAGATTCCTACATAGGAGATGAACCTCTTATTCAACCCTCGTCTTTTGTTAGCTATAATGATGAAGTATTAGGAAAGAAAAAACCTAATTATGTGTTGATTGGATGTGTAGTACTTCTTTTGATTCTATTGATTATTTATTGCTATTATAATTTATAATTTCCTCTGTTATTTATTGCAGATAGTTGGAATTGCAAATTAACCTTCCAGTGAATCAGCCCGTTACCAGTTTTAGGTAAAAAACTTTGTTTGAAAGTTTGGAAGTGGTTGGTTGAAAGTTGTACCTTTGCACCACTCCGCAAGGGAGGTATGGTCCGATCGCGAGGTCGTTCCGCTTGAAAGAAGGGATATTGGATTTGTTTCTG
>JROE01000066.1 GCA_000783305.1 Sphingobacteriaceae bacterium DW12
ACAGTTTTGGTAATATTGCAGGAGCTAATATTCCTGTACAAATGCTTCAAAAGCTATACCGACATTCACATTTAAGTACAACTATTGGATATCAGTCCAATTTTGATCATACTAAAACTGACGAGGCTTTGAATACTGTTCTGGATTTTTGACCAGTTTATTAACCAAAATAGATTTATAAATCCGTTAATGGTTGTGAGATCGTCTCTGTATCTCCTATAACTTCTTTACTAAAAATATTATATTTAATTCCTGTTACTCCGTATCTGTTTTTAGAAGTAACTGCATAATTATTTCTGAATGTATCATCTACTTTAATTATTTCTATATTAATC
>JROE01000067.1 GCA_000783305.1 Sphingobacteriaceae bacterium DW12
TGACAGTATCCATAATTTTGTGTAAATAAAATTTCAGCGGGTTTAACTTTTTATAGTTGAACCCGTTTTTCATATATAGTTAAGAACTGATTAAGTATTAATCCCCAATTGGGTATTGGAGCTGTCCACTTTTTAGTACTCTGCATTAATGCTAGATATACTGATTTTTTGAGGGCATCATCTGTTGGGAATGCCATTTTATTTTTAGTGTACTTTCTGATTTTACCATTAAGGTTTTCGATAAGATTGGTGGTGTAAATAATCTTTCTGATCTCTATTGGGAAGTCAAAAAATACAGTGAGTTCCTCCCAGTTTCTTTGCCAGGATTGCACCGCATAAGGATATTTGTCATTCCATTTTTCTGCGAATCGATCTAGTTCTACTTTGGCCATTTCTTTATTTGGAGCATTGTAAATATGCTTCATATCTCCAGTAAATTCTTTTTTGTCTTTCCAGACTACATAACGTGCAC
>JROE01000068.1 GCA_000783305.1 Sphingobacteriaceae bacterium DW12
GGCAAGACACCTGGCGATCCTACTACTGTTGAAGCAGATGATGCAGGAGAGCTTAAGGTCGTGAAAACGAGTCTTCCAGTAACAGGGTTTTTGCACGCTGGTGATAAAATTGAATATTTAATAGAAGTTAGTAATACGGGTAAGGTCACGTTATTTGATGTTGTTGTAACGGATGCTAATGCCGATGTTAAAAATGTTGGAACTATTGCAAAATTAGAGGTAGGGAAAACGGTACAGTTAACGGCATTCCATACGATTACACAAGCCGATATGATTAAAGGCTTTGTATCTAACATTGCGAAAGCAGAAGGTAAGGATCCGAAAGATAATCCAGTTACTGGCGAATCTACTTCCGGTAATACGCCAAATCCTGGGGATCCTACAGATCCAAATTGTGCAGACTGTACAATCACCCCATTACCTTGGGTGCCAATCGAAGCAGTGGTCGATACGC
>JROE01000069.1 GCA_000783305.1 Sphingobacteriaceae bacterium DW12
ATTCATTATAGCTATAGAAACTATAGAAGAACTAAAATGGAATATTGATTCTTTGTTCAAAACAGAATGTGTTGCAATTACTAAATTCTCGTGGAGATCATGGAGCGAAGAAGTAACGATTAGTATTAATAATGGCTCTATTCGTCTAAAAAGTGCTTGTATCGAAAGTCAACTAATAGATTTCGGAAAAAACAAAAAGAATGTTACTCGATTTGTTTCAACATTTAATAGAATGAAAGAAGAATTATCTTTAGCTGACATAGAAGCCAAAATTGTTAAGCTAGAAAATAGTCTTAAAGCAGCAGTATCAATATATTAAGTTACACACTTAATCAGATAATGTTTACTATTCTTAAAACCAATAGAATGAAACCAACGACCATAAAAAATACTATAGACACGATTTTGAACCCT
>JROE01000070.1 GCA_000783305.1 Sphingobacteriaceae bacterium DW12
GTAATGGATTTAATAAAACCTATCAATGGTTTATCAAACAGGAAACTCTAAAAAGAGAAATCAGAAATCAGATTTTGATCCAAAAATCAGAACAAGAATGGAAAGATCACAATCAGGGTAAAGGTATACATAAGCATAAAAGTCGTTTACAACTCTTTAGAATCCAGCAACAACGCCTTTCTAGCTATACTGATGAATGTTTACTAAAAGCATATGAGAAAAGTCTACAGCGAATGCTATTAAAACCTATTGCTATATGATTTCGCCAAATTTACCAAGTAGTTCCCTAACCAAATGTATTGTCTATTTTTATGATGGAAACAGTTGTACATTCTACTCGTTAGACAAAACTCATAAACGCTCAAAGCC
>JROE01000071.1 GCA_000783305.1 Sphingobacteriaceae bacterium DW12
GCGTTATGGGGCATACTGTAGCTCTGAAAATCAAAACGCAACGTCTGACAAAACTCGCTCGGATGGACTGATAATTTTTGCAGAGGTCAGTGTCGAATCCAAAGGAAAAAAGCGATAAAAAAAACACAAAAACGGAGGGTTTCGGAGTAAAACGTGCAAAAAAATCGCTTTTTTAGGCTAATTACGATAAAACTGACAAAAAAGGAGTCTGTGATTTTTGAGTTTGGTTAAGGATAGCTTCCATGGCAGCAAAGCGATCGTGTGAAAATAACAACATATTGAGGAATCATTACGCAATCAATCATCGCTATGCTGCGGTTTATTTGCAAAGTGTAGGCTTGTAAAAATGGTACGCCCCATAACACGG
>JROE01000072.1 GCA_000783305.1 Sphingobacteriaceae bacterium DW12
AAATATTGTATAAAAATACAAGACTAAAGATTTGAATACCTAATTTGAGTTTTAATTGCGTGCGAGATAAACAAGGAGGGTATACGAAATATCCAACTCAATTGTCGTATCAGTGATACGACAATCTTTCACCACAGCTGCGCGCTGCTTGTTGTACTGTTCGAATTTTTCGTTAATAACAAAGCCAATCCGCCAGTATAGTATGCTCAGGGTGGCTTGCGGAGATAATGATTTCTGGATTGAAATATCTAACGTATAGCCAACGGGTGAGAAATACGCTGACGGATTACGGCTTTGAAGTCCTCGTTTTTTTGGAACGCACTATTTGAAATTATTGCACCTT
>JROE01000073.1 GCA_000783305.1 Sphingobacteriaceae bacterium DW12
CTGCTCTTGGCACTATTCCCAAATACGGCCTAGGCTGTGCAGGTGTTACGAATTGCCGAGGATTTCCGTCAACAATCGGGCTTGTCGCGACTTTAGAAAAATCCCACCATCACTCATCCTTTTCCTCACTTTTATCACGCTCTTCGTCTTTCACGATTTGCTCCACTATTCCTAGCCCTAGCGCGATGTATTTAATAATAGTCAAGGCCTTTCCTGGCAATTTAATCGGAGCCATCAGCACCACCTGTACTGCACGGCTTAGTTTGGTTATGAATTTCTTCATTTTTTAGTTAGTTAGATATTCGTATTTAGTATAGAGGTCTGCGAATTAGGTTTTTTATTT
>JROE01000008.1 GCA_000783305.1 Sphingobacteriaceae bacterium DW12
TAACCACTCAGCCATCCGACCTTGTTGTTGTAATCATCTTAAGAACATAGAAGTTCTCTTCTGGACTACGATACAAATGTATGGATGATCTGGTTGGGTATGATGGTTCAGTTTGTGTAAAATGAGATGGTCCAAGGGGAGATTGGACATGCCCGTAGAATTAGCTAGGTATAGCATTCTAGGTGGTATTATTTGCATCTAAATGCGGGGGCATATTTTACTTTAACGGGAAGATGAAAATACAACTGCCTACGTAATCTGATAAAATCATTTATCAGATTACGTAGGCAATTATCGAGGATGTATGCTATACCCTAATGGGCTTTGGTGGGACGCATCATTATCCTTTTACGTCAGCAAGGGAGGCGCCGAAATTAATGTGAAGAACATTTCCGTTTGTGGTTACTAAGGCAGGAACAGATTGTACACCTGCTTTTTCGGCCTCATCTATTCTGTGGCGGTCTTCTCCAATGTGCACCACTTCTACATTGTCTTCGCCTATAAGGCTAATAATATCATGCTCTGCGCTTATGCAGACAGGGCATCCTGCGTGATAGAAAATTGATTTTGCCATGGTGTTTTAATTTTAGTTTTAAATGAATATTGTGTGATTTAATGGAGGTCGGAAATGGATTTGAACCACTGTGAAGAGTATTGCGTACTCTTGCCTAACCACTCAGCCATCCGACCTTTTCTTCTTATTTGCTTCACAAAACTAGAGAAATATTGGGTGAGGGTAATGGTTCAGTTTTTTGAAAATTGGATGGTCCAGAATTTGATTGTTAATGCTTGTAAAAATAGCTAAGTTTGGAATTCAATACGGCATTATTTATTTCTAAACCAATAGTCCAGATGTTACGTCCTTGGAAAATGAAAATACAATTAGATCCACAGTCGGATAAAGCCATTTATCTACAGATTGCAGATGCGATTATCGGCGATATTCGCTCGGGTCGATTGATGAAGGGAACAGCTTTGCCCGGAAGTCGGACCTTAGCGCAGGATTTGGGGTTGAATAGAAATACCATAGTAGATGCCTTAAATGTATTGTTGAATGAGGGGTGGTTAATCTCGAAGGAACGAAGCGGTACTTTTGTAGCTGACATCTTGCCGATAGCCCCTAAGTCCGGACGATTAAATATGGCTAATAATGGGATAGAGATCGCGAAGGGTAACTATCACATTCACTTTGATGATGGATATCCCGATAGTAGAATAGCGCCTGTGGAAGAATTGGCAAGGGCATATCGGCATTTTTTCAACAGAAAAGCCAAATGGCAAATGATGGGCTATGGGAGCGCATTGGGCGATTTGGAATTCAGAGAAGCGATTGGACAGATGTTAAATCAATATCGAGGAATGTCTGTCGATTATCATTCGATATGTATTACCAGGGGGAGTCAGATGGCGATGTATTTGACCTCTCAATGTTTGTTTGAAGCAGGGGATTATGTAATGGTGGAAGATCCAGGTTATAAACCTGCTTGGAAAGCAATTGAAAGAACTGGAGCAAAATTGATTCCTATTGGAGTCGATCAAGAGGGATTGATTATCGATGACGTCATTCGCTACTTAAAGGCTGGAAAAAAGATAAAAGCTCTTTATACGACTCCACATAGGCAGTATCCCACTACAGTGACACTAAGCTTACGTCGAAGGATGGAACTAATCCAGTTGTCAAATGCCCATGGATTTACGATTATCGAGGATGACTATGATAATGAGTTTCATTTTGGCTATAGGCCAGTACTGCCTTTATCTAGCTCACCTGAGCTGAAAAATTATGTCTATATCGGTACCATGAGCAAAGTTGTAGCGCCTGTATTACGGATTGGCTACTTGGTGAGCCGTAATAAGGAACTGATCGATCGGGTGGAATCGCTAAGAAAGATTATAGATGTACAAGGGGATGTCATTATGGAACAAGCTGTACTGCAATTGATCAATGATGGGACCATCAGAAGGCATCTTAAGAAAGCTTCACACTATTATAAAGCAAAGCGGGATTATACAGAGGCACTGCTTGACCAATATCTCGCGGAGTGGGTAGAATATAGTATTCCGGATGGCGGATTGGCAATATGGATTACTGCAAAGGAAAAAGTTGATTGGTTTAAGATTGCTGAAGCGCTGCTGGCTAAGGGCATCAAGATCGTAACTCCTGATCATTATAGTGGAGACCAGACGGCCAAAGGTATCCGATTGGGATATGGCGCGCTCTCTGAAGAGCAACTGAAAGAAGGTGTTCTCGCCTTGGCACAGGTATTGACCGCAGGTCGACAATGAAACGGGTATGGGTAAAAAAGAAGCTTCATTTTGTGTCTTTTTATCTCTATCACGATACTTTTATGCCAAACGTTTGATAAGCCTTGTTCAGTCCTAACATTCTAAATGCCTATTTCTGGACAAAGATTTAATCTGGATCCGCATATATCCTTAAACTGGACCAATCTGTCTTCATTTTTATTTCAGAATATTGTGGCGTCATCAAATACTAATGCGCATGTCGGTAAAAGGAAAAACTGTGATAATCAGTAGTCAAGTGGCTTACGGTTATGTGGGTGGGAATATGACTTCTTTGGTGTTGAAGTTAAACGGGCAGGAGACGCTTGCCGTCCCAACAACCGTGTTATCCAATCATTTAGGATTTGATACCGTTGGAGGTGGTCCTATTTCTATTCGCACATTTGAAGGAATATTGGAAGGAATAGTAAGACTGGATGTATTCCAACATGTAGAGACGATTATCACCGGTTTTTTTGACTCGGAAGAACAAGTGGTATTGACGGCGGCATGGATTAATAATTTAAAAAAGAAAAATCCTACCGTTCAATATGTATGTGATCCGGTGATGGGCGACTTTAAGGACGGAGGTCTATTTGTATCTGAATGTGTTGCAGATGCCATTACATCCTTACTGGTGCCCTTAGCAGATCTCTTGACACCCAATCATTTTGAATTTGAAAGGATAGTAGGAAGGCGTTTGTACAGTCGAGGCGAGATGCAGACTGCTTTTTGCGATGATGCGCGATTGAAAGGAAAGAAAATGGTTGTTACGGGTTGTCACTTGGGGCATGAATATGTACAGACGGTAAATAATGTTATCCTAGATACCTCCGGATATGGATACGTCAGTAATCTCAAAGTAAATTTGGATCCTGTTGGGGCAGGGGATTTGTTTACCGCACTTGTGTGTATACAATTAAAGCTACAGATGGATTTTACAAATGCAATTAAAAATAGTGCGACCATGATGGTCACTCTTATTAATGATATGCTGCGGGAAGGAAGAAAGGAGTTTGAGCTAATAGATCTGCTTAAGATACCGATGCTGATCAATAATGTAGCGGCGATCCATAAAGTTTTAATGAACTAAAGACAATAAATAGTAAAGCGGTTAGAGAATCTCATTGGTGGATTTTACAGGGGCGCAACTAATTTGCTTCAGATTAGCATCATAGAGGCCTATGAGAACACTATTCCCTTCTTTGTCTACTCTCAATCCTCCAAATTTAGCATTCTCGTACCAATCGGCATGACCCTCTTGGAAGAAAAAAGACTCTGCTCCAATATGGATATTCCAATCGGCCTTTGTGTACTTGACAAGTACTTCTCCATCGTGTAGGGGGGATTTGCTTTCTTGTATGCGTACACGGTCCGCAAGACCATTGGTGCGTGGCTTCAGGACATAATAACCACGTTTGGGAACTTGCTCCATATCAGAGATATTGGATATTGAATAGTTTAAAGTCATGTAGTCGCCCTGCATAAGCGAACGAGGATCAACCGGAGCCAATTCTAGAAGAATGAGCTGCCCTTCTTTCATAATGGTTTCTTTTTTTACCACCGAAAAATTGAAAAAAGTCAAAAGTATTGCCAAATTCAATACAATCAATATGCCTTTATATCTCGTCATGTGCTTTTAATTTGCGATTGGTCAATAGGTAGAGTACGATAAAGAGTACGCCGGAAAAAAATAGAAGTAGAGACTTGACTAATAAAGTTATCTGAAGGTCGTAATAGAATACCGAAGTGAAATATATAAACGCTACGATACTCAAGACTAGCCCTGTCTTATAATTGACGTAAAAACTTAATAGTAGGATAAGTAAGGAACACAGGATGCCGGGGGCGAATGATGTCGGTATCAGGATCAATAGACAGGTTGCTCCAATGATGATTTTAAGGACACTGCTTCGGTCGGGTGTAAGCTTCAAAAGTATGTAGACGAGATATAGGATAACGATAATCGGAATAATGGACGAAACCCAAGGTCCGTATAGATTGGCTTCAGAGAGGTACCTATAATTGTTGGCAAAGAGGATGGAGAATAAAGAGAACACCAATGCGGCTCTCAGGGGCCTGTATAGTTTGCTCCATTTTTTGCCAAGGGATAAGATAAATCCTTCTTGAAAAAAAACATATGCAATCAAAAGGGTCAATATGTTGATGTGGAGAAATACGTATTCTTGCTTATCATTGATTATATAAAGCGCCAGTATATATCCACTGATTGCTAATGTAGATACAAATGTTAAAATATAATTTTGTGTAAAGAAAAGGGAGATGACGGTTAGTGCCATGAGTAGATATACGACGGTATTTTCATCCATATCCTGCATGATACAACCTATTGCTACGAGTATGAAACCACTAATGAAGGTGGTCACGCTAAAGGTGCCAATAATGAGGTTGTCAAAAGCAAAGTTGAGTCCTATGGCGCCTATAATGAATACCAATCCCAAAACAATCATCAGGCTGCCTGAGTCATAGATGCCTCCAAGGAACAAAAAGCCCAAAAAAGCTAAGGTTGCTAGGAATCCGCCAATGACGGATAGAATCTTGATGGCGGTGACAGACTGATGTGCTTTCTCTTGCGCATACTCCTGATGTATCTGCGCTTCATTAAATACTACTGGACGCCCTGTAAGCTGTAGTACACGCGCTAATAATTGTTGTATGTTGCTATGCTGTTCCATTATTCCATTTTTTTTGGGTAAGGACGAGATTGCGCACGACTAAACTAATGCTGACAATGATAAATAAGCTGATGAACAACAACATGCTGCCATCATCTGATATTTTCAGAAGCCAAGCGGATAAAATAATGATAAGGGCAAGTGGAATGGTGGCGATATAGAAACTCTGCTTTTGCAGGATCCCATGCCATATTCCTAGCCCAAATCCCAAAATAGTAAGGATTAACAGATAAATAAACATAGGGTCATAGTTAGACAGGATGCCGTAGCACACGCCTATGGTCGCAAACGAGATAGCAGCTAAGGCAAGGATGTATGAAAACCAATGTGGAAAAGTCATCTCGTCTTTGTGCTTTTTCCAAACGAGTGTTACAACAAAGAAAAAGAGATTGACTAAAAATAGCAATCCGAATAAGAAAATACTCGACCAATCTGCTGCAACCTGCTCGCTGTAGAGTATTAAGGTGGTATTGACCAATGTCGTGAATAGAAGCCAAAGAGGGGCAAATTGTACGACTAAGGCCCACAGGACTATGCAGGCTGTCCATCCTAAGAAAAAATCGTATGCATTGGCCCCGGTTTGGTAGATTTGCCCAAATACGGCAAATAAAACACCGACCAACAGGGCAGCACCTGTTAGGATAATGTTTTTGGTCGTGGTGTTCATCTTCGAGAAAACCGCTAGGAGGGTAGCGGCAATAACAAGCCCTTCAATCAACCCTATTTTGATGAATTTGTGCAGTTCGGCCCAATTGTAAGCAAAGAAGAAAATAAGACCTGTAACCGAAAATCCTACTCCAAGTGTGATTAAGATTAGTCGAAGAAATTTTTTCCAGTTTTCGCTGTCGTTATATATGTCGACTTTGAGTAGCTTATCGACATCCGCCTTGGTCATGTTGCTATGGGGAATGATAATGTCGAGGTCATCTCTATTTAGCTTTGTCATTCAATATATGTTTGAATACTCGGGTTCTACGTTCGAATCTACTGAAAAAAGAGATGCCTTTTTAATTTTTTGGATAATTTTGTGCGGCTTTGCCGTCGTGTGTAACTCTTTACCAAATGGCGCTAATGGAGGGAAGATTAATCAAGACGCTATGTGCACGGGCATGTTTTGTATGATTCGTGCACATAGCGTTATCGTCATTATGGGTAAGCAGTAACGACTTTGCTCACTTGCCAGGTACCTTGTGTACGACAGAGGGTGATGTAGTCAATGCGTGTGAAATTCTTGAACTTCATTGTCGCTTTGGCAACACAACAGTCCCCACTTTCATCCAATATTTCATAAGCGGTCTCGCAATCATAAGTCAGTCCTTTGTTCGCTTTTAGGAATGCACAATATTGTTTTTTGTTGGTTTTGACTTCTAGGTTTGATGTCGTCTGATATTGGAAATCGGTAGCAAAAAGGTGCTCATTAAAATCAATGTTGCCCAAAGTGGTAGCTTGCAAGTAGGTCTTGACGATGCTCATCGAATTTAAGTTTTTTAGGGGATTTGCCTTCTCCATCGCAAATGAACTAAGCGTAGTAACCAGTAGGAATGCGGTGACAAGGGGTTTGATAATGTTTTTCATGGTATTAAGTTTCTTAGTGATTTTCTGTATTATTTGAATCAAAAGTAGACCAGAAAATACGGCATCGAAACGGTCATTAGACTAATACCGTGAAATATTCGGTAAAAACCGATTTAGAGTCGGTGAATTTGTTGGAGTGGGTAGGGTAACGTCTTGTGAAATAGCTGCTAAATTGCTTGGGTCTGTCGCAAGACAGACCCAAGCAATTACTATTCTATGATTTTCATTTCCAATAGTTGAGAGAAGACTTTTCCGTCCCAGATATATTTTTCTTGCTTTTTGGTAACTTTTGGATTTGGATCATCGATATCTTCATATTCGGCATCTTCTATCATTTTGTAAACCATATTTGCTTCTTTTTTGTGCTCGGAGGGAAATAGTAGGGTCTCTTCATGATAAAAGGCTCCTGCATCTCCAACACTGTATCTACGGGGCATATCAATGAATTGTTTGCCATTCCATGCTACATAATAGTATTCTGAAGGAATGCCACAGGCTTCTCCGAGTAAATCTACACGGAATATATTTTGGAGACCATCCAGCCCCATATTGGGCAGTAATTTACTTTGGATAAAACTTTGATCGGAATAGTCGCAATGAAAGCTGTGTTTGGCAATAAAGATACCGTCAGGACTAAAGAGTTTAACATCGCTAATATAGTAAGCCACCGCATCCCCTTTTTCGGGAACATAGCGATCAAACCCGTAGATGTACCGATTACCATTGCTATCTGTATGTTGTCCTAAAGCGAGTAAGCCCAGCCATATAAACCCTGTCTTGGTTTGGTTGTCTTTTTGATAGGTGACCTCGTGCCAAGGAGCATAGAAGCCTTTTACTTTATTCCCGTTGTAGGCTATGCTTGTGATTTTGACGGCTGTTCCGGCAGTAACGGAATCTATCAGTTGAGCATCGGTGGCGGGGTAGGCTCTTATGTAGGCATTGTCTGCAAAGACATAAGATGTTTGTCCAACGGTCAGATTCCAAAAATTAAAATCGTCGTTGACAGCATAGGCAACGGCATCCTGTGCATGGGTCGTGCTCAAGCTAAAGAATGCGATGAATAGTACAACTAGGTGTTTCATGTTGTAAAATTAGTATATCTGTCGAAAAGATGGAGTAGCTGTAACCAGTGATTTTTATTAATGGGTCTTCTGGGGTCGCATGCTATTGTTTTGCAATGTAATGCCCAGCTTTCATTCCTGTAAATATACACCCACCCAGAAATGTACCTTCTAATGCTCTGTATCCATGCATCCCTCCGCCACCAAAGCCTGCGGCCTCGCCTACGGCAAATAAGCCTTGTATGACTTTACCTTCAGCATCCAATACTTGTGCATTTAGATTGGTCTCAATACCTCCTAATGTCTTTCGGGTCAGAATATTCAGACGTACGGCAATTAATGGCCCATTCTGCGGATCTAATATTTTATGGGGCTTTGCTGTCCTAGCTAATTTGTCACCAAGATATTTTCGGGTATGTTGTATGTAATTTACCTGAGCATCTTTACTGAATTTATTATCAAGTTGACGGTCACGGTCTTCAATTTGGGATTTGACCTGTTGGTAATCTAGAAGTGTGGAACCTACTTTTGTATTCATCTGTCTGACTAGGTTTTCTAGGTCGTGGGCAACGATGAAATCGTCGCCATGTAATTTAAATGCTTCTACTGGTCCTGTTGCTTTTGAACCAAATAGTCGACCTAATATCAGGCGATAATCCTTATTGGTGAGGTCGGGATTTTGTTCAGAACCGGAAAGGGCAAATTCTTTTTTGATGATTTTTTGTGTCAATATAAACCAGGAGTAATCAAATCCCGAATCTTGGATGTGTTTGAGGGTGCCTAAAGTATCAAATCCTGGAAAGAAAGGGGCTGGAAATCGGTTACCTTTGGCATCTAACCAAATAGACGATGGGCCCGGAAGGATGCGTATTCCGTGATTGGTCCAGATGGGATTCCAGTTCTTCAAACCTTCGGTATAGTGCCACATTCGATCTTTATTGATGACATGTGCACCATTTTCCTCTGCGACACCAATCATCTTGCCATCGACATAGTCCGGAACACCACAGACCATGTGCTGAGGAGGTGGTCCTAAACGGTTGGGCCAATTCTTTTTGACAAGATCTAGGTTTGCTCCGATACCGCCAGATGCAATAATGATCTGTTGAGCCTGAAAATTGAAAGTCCCGATAACCACTCTATTGGTTTTCTGGCCTCTGGGCTTATTGTCGGACGCTAGGATATCGCCCTCCACACCATAAATTCGTCCATTTTCGGAGAGGAGTTTAGTGACGCGATGTCTAAACTTAAAGGTAAGCAGGCCTTGTTGTTGTGCTTGATATGCTTTTTTGACGAAAGGAGCGACAACCCCTGTACCGGTGCCCCAAGTAATGTGAAATCTGGGGACCGAATTGCCATGACCACTTGCTGAGCCATCACCGCGCTCGGCCCATCCTACTACAGGAAAGAATTTCATGCCTAATTCGGAAACGTACTTGTATTTGCCGTTGGCTGCAAATCGAACATACTCCTGTGCCCACTGACGAGGCCAAAAATCTTCGGGTCTATCGAAAGCGGCGGTTCCGTTCCAGTCCTGACTTGCAAGTTCATACGAGTCTTTGATCCGCATGGTACGCTGCTGAGGTGAGTTAACAAAAAACAAACCTCCGAAAGACCAGTGAGCTTGGCCACCTAGATTTTCTTCGGTCTCTTGGTCCAATACAAGTACTTTTTTTCCTGCTTTAGTGACTTCATGTGCAGCGACCAAACCTGATAATCCACTACCAATGATAATTGTTGAATACTTTTCCATGGCTCCATTTGTTTTTGTAACCTTTCAAGAATTCAGCGATGCGAAAGAAATCGCTAGTGCTGTATTTTAGGTTTGTTGAAGATACATATTTTTTCTTGTACTATGTTTTAAGAGTAAGAATATGAGTGGTTTAAGTTTGTTTTTTTTCCTGTTTGTTGGTCAATGCGATCGAAGGAAGGCTGCAAAAGTTAAAGTCGTTTGTGTAGTCCAATTCTGTTGCCTTCGCTATCAGCGAACTCAGCAACCTCAAAACCATATTCACTGTTGGACGTCCTTGGATAGAGCATCTCACCACCAGTGGCTAAAACACGATTCAAGGTGCTGTCAATATCATCGGTAGAGAAATAGATCAGCACACCGTCTTTCGTGGGGTTGTATATATCGCCCTTGGCTAATGCCCCAGTAATGCCGGAGTGCTGTTCGGAAAAAGGAAAATAAGCCATTTCATTGTCGTCCAAAGACTCGCGCTCAAAAGTGAACTGAAGGGCTTTGCTGTAGAATCGAATGGCACGTGACATATCATGTACTGGGATTTCGAAATAGACGACGGGATTTGAGTTGGTATTCATGTGAGAATAATGATGGTGTTATCGTGATACTACATTGATTTCGTGAAAATCAGAAACGCGTTCTACCGCTGATAGGTATATTTTATCCATCAATTGTCTTTTGTAGTCCCCTTCTATTTTACAGGAAGTCGTTCACAATATATTAAAAAATATATCCAAATCAAGTATAATAGGCTCATGTTACTCAAAAAGAAAGCCCACGTCTCCACGTGGGCTTAGGTTGAAACAAAAATATACCTTGGTTAGGGGTATGTCGTGACCACTTTGCTCACTTGCCAGCTATCCTGACTTCGGCACAAGGTGATGTAATCTACACGGGTGAAGTTGGGAAACTGCATCGTTGCTTTTGCAACACAGCAATCCTTATTCTCGTCTAGTATGTCATAAGATGTTTTGCAGTCGTACTGTAAGCCTTTGGTAGCCTTAAGGAACGTGCTGTACTGTTTCTTGTTAAATTTTGTATTCGGATTGGCCGCTGTTTGGTACTGAAAGTCTTTAGCGAACAAGTGTTCGTTGAATGCGGTGTTGCCGAGGGCTGTAGCTTCCATATAGGTCTTGATGATGTTGGTCGAATTCATTTCCTTCAAAGGGTTGTTCTTTGTGGTAGCAAATGAATGGAGCGAGGAAGCTAGAAGCAATGCTGTCATGATGGTGGTGATAAATGTTTTCATTGTATTAAGTTTTTTAAGTTGTTATGTCGTATTGTTTGATTCAAAGGTAGGTAGGGGTGGGTTAAGTGGGAATGGAGATTAGACCAAAGCCAAAATTATTTCGGTGAAAGGCGGTGTTCAGTCGGTGAACATTTGACGGGATTTCCCAAAGAATCATATTTTGTCGGTAAAATTGTGTGTAGGGGGGATAACACAAAAAAAGGGCGGAAATATTTTTCCGCCCTTGAATGGTAAGATGTTTATTCTTGATTACTCGAAGGACAAACTGATTTTAGTAAAGCCAAGTCCCTTAAGTAAAGGTGTAAATACATTTAACGCATTTGAACGCGTTTGCTGGAGAATGTCGGATTTTTGAACTTCTGCCGCAATTTCCTTTTCTGCATTTTTATAGGCTTCATCTACTAAATCAGCTTCTCTAAAAAAAGCCATCTTGGTATCGTATACGCGTGAAGCTTTGTGGTCTATCTTGATGTAGCAAATCTCTGGTTGCGGAAGTCGCATGGCTACAGAGTCGCCATAGACTTGGATGTCTTCCTGCTTGACTTTGGTTAGGTCGATACAACCTACCGCGTCCGCCTTGATGATAAGCAGCACACTCGCGTCTGGCAAGAACGTGCTGATATTCTTATGTTCGAGTACATCACTGAATCGGTACTTCACTAGCTGTAACTTGCCCATGGCTTCAATTCGCTCTATCAAGAGCTGGTGTGTGGTGACAGTTGTAGGTTTGGATTCAAATTTTGACCAAGCAAACCATCCAAGGGTACCGATAATTGCCAATATCAATATTACTTTGAAAAATTTTCCCATAAAGTAGTACAATCAATTTATAGACCAACAATTGCGATCGCACGTAAAATTTTTATTATCATTCAATTACCGGTACGCTTTGCTATTCACAGATTTCTTTCAAGCGTTGTAGGGCCTTAGGCCAAGTTTCATCAAAATAGGCAAGATAGTCTTCGTTGGTGTCTACCGAGACGGAAACAGTAGTCGTACCATTTTGCTCTTTGAAGGAATAATTTTCAGTGGAACCTGCCCAGCTTTCAACCTCAGGACCTTCGGTTATTTCTTTGTCACCATCTAGTATGCCATAATGACGGATAGAAATATACTCGTTTGGAATATGATCCGCAATCTCGGCGACCATCCCTTCACGTTTGCCGTCCTTGTTAGTCCCGACGAAATAGATTTTATCACCTTTATTCCATCCGCCTTCGTAATCGGATGTGGGGTTGAATTCGGCTGTCCACAATTTGTAGGTGGGCTTGTCCAGCATTTTGTGAAATACTTGGGATGCTGGAGCATGTATGTCGATGTGATATGCTAATGTTTTCATATGTGTATAGTATGTTATCTGTTATATGGAATATCCAAATTATAGTATGATCCTATTTTTGTGTTAGCGATTGTTCATGCTGCTCCATGGATATTTCATATGTTGATTGTTTACGGGTATGCGGACGCAGGATGAGCGTGTACGTATATGACTATTTCTTGGGAAAATTAGGGTCGGCCTTTACTTCTTCTATCTGCTTGGTGTGTCTTGCGCAATGTGCCGCAATGAATAGTAGGTTCTGATATCCATCTACAATACCCGTCGGATACTCGCTGATATGATTGCGTAAATCCTCCAGATTTGCATTCTGGATGTAGACCAATACCGGTTGTCGAGCAGCAATAAGGTCATTAATAGCAACAGTGCTATTTTTATATTGACCGGCAGGCTGTAATTCTTTGGGTGCTTGAAACTTTTGACTACGATCTGTCATCATGTTAATCAGATTCTCATCCGTGACTTTGACTTCGGCCTTGCGCTCGGGTTGAGCAGGTTTCGCTAGTTCTTTTTTGGCCATTTCGAATAACATTTTTTCGGAAAGGATAATATGTTCCAAACATTGGCTGATTGACCATTTTCCATCACCTGGGCTGAATTGTAATTGAGCTTCACTTAACCCGGTCACATTGTCTTTAAGCAGTTGTGTGGTATGGTCAAAATACCGGAGCAAAGAGTCGATATTGCCCTGAGGTGGTGTAGGGGTGACGTGTTGTACCTTAGGCAATGGTGGGAAAGACGTAGAATTTCCAAATGAAGCCCCCATAGCCGATATCGACGTCGAGCTCAGAAGCGGTAGTGCTATGCTGACTCCAATGGTCAGCATAATTTTTTTTAGTGTTTCCATTTCCTTGTTTTTTATTTAATAGTGGATTAAATCCCATTAATTGAGTCGGGATTATCTTGTTTTTTCATTAGTGCTATAATTAGAATGTCAGCATGTCCTTTTTTGTTTTTGTATCGCATTCTTTTTTTGAGGAACAGGACTATAATAGGTCTTCAGATAAGATGCTGTCGCATAGTAGGATATTACATTCAATAGACAATTTTAATGTAATTTTTGGAAAGCCCTCTTGCCATAAGACAAGAAAATGAAGGCCTTTATCCTCCGCTAGCGAGTCGAGAGTCGATAGGACTGGGGGGATAGGTCCGTATATTTTTTAAAATATCGACAAAATGTGGATGCGTCAGCAAAATGAAGCAATTCGGCGATTTGGTATATGGTCAGATCTGATGCGTACAGGTAGGATTTGGCTTTGATAATGACCAGTTCAGTAATTACCGTAGAGATGGTTTTTCCGGTGCGTAGACGAATTAAGGTAGTGAGATACCTAGGTGTCAACTTCAGCTGGTCGGCATAATAATGTACTGTACGCTCTGTACTATAATGTTGATGAACGAGATTGTGAAATTGGAAGATAATCTTATCCTTTTTTGAAGGGGGACCTAATACGGTTTCATTTTGTTGATAAAAAATATTGATTTGACCAATCAGTGAGAACAAGAGGTATTTGACTACGCTTTCGTTAAATACAGAATAGGTACGGTTACAGGAATCTTTTAGGAGTTCCAAATATCGTATTGAGATGCTGATATCCTTTTGATGGAGCTGGATGATGGGCGAATGGAGAAGGGTCTTCAAAAAATTGTAATCTGTTGGGAGGATGAGGTCGGATATTGTTTCAAACCGAAACAGGATGCTGATGAAGGATGCGTCAGGGGATGTGTTGGCCAAATTAATGATGCTCTGCGGCAATAGTACGAGCAGGGTGCCGGCTGCCATTGTTGTATTTTGCAGGTTGGCTTGTATTTCAATCGAACCTTTTACACATAGTGAGATCAAAATCCCATCTTTAAAATAACCCCCGGTGTAAAATTCCTCTGGTATTACTTTTTTTGATTCTATCAATAGGATCGGTAAATGTGGCAATTCCTGAGGATTGTGATTTATAGTCATAACTGCTTGAAGCGGATATGTAAATTTACGCCATTTGATATAAAAAAGAACAATTTGCACATTATTTATGAATATTAACCAATAGATCTCGATAAAGAAATGATTTATTTTGTGAAATGGAAAAGGCCAAAACAAGAGAGATTTCAATAAGAGGTGAACGGTATAGGTTGTGGGTTGGATATCAGTCACAGGTTGAATTACGCATGGAGTTCAATCGAATGACAAATGAATTTTGGGGATTTGATTTTGAACGATATTATCAATCGGGGTTTTGGGATGAGAATTGTATCATCTATTCGCTATTTGACGGAGACAGGATCGTTTCACATACTACGCTGAGTATTTTGGAGAGCAAAGTAAAAGGAGATACGCTACAGATAGGACAACTCGGCACCGTAATGACCGATCCAGCTTATCAGCGAAGAGGATTAGCCCGTTTTTTGATGGAAGAGATCCAGCGGGATTACTGTAGTGAGTTGCAAGGATTTTTCCTTTTTGCGAATGACTCCGTTCTTGATTTCTATCCCAAATTTGGTTTTGCTGCGGTGCAGGAATATCAAGCGAGTAGGACGATTGGCCACGAATGTAGTGCTTTAGAAGTCAAGAGGGTCGATTTGGATGATATACTCCAACGGGAGCTCTTTGCTTATTATGTCAAAAATAGTACGCCTCATCCATTCTTCGATATTCGAAGTTTTGGATTGACATTTTTCTATTGTTACGTATATCCAGATTTGGGGTTCAAGACGTCTGTTTATTATATAGAAGCTTTGGAAGCTATGGTCGTTGCGCAGATAGAGGACAAGGTCTTGACACTGGTTGAGGTGTTTCAATTGGCGGATAGGGACATTGAAGAAATCATACAGGCAGTGGCTCCAAAGGAAGTCGATACGGTGGTATTTGGTTATACGCCTTCGTCTTCGACCATGCGCTATACAGTTCATAAAGAAGAGGATTTGACATTGTTTGTAAGTGCTGACCTAAAGGCACTATTTGAAGAAAATAGACTCATGATACCGCTATTGGCACATACCTAGTCTAGGTGTACTAAATTTACCACCTCCTTGAGTTTCGGACGATAAAAACATCGTCTACATAACGTTATTGTTTGTTTCGTGGTTGCACAATCTTGCAATTATGCCTATTATTGCGAGTTGATAGTTGATAACGTTCCAAATGTAATCGACTGAAGGAGAGTTGCTGCTTTTCGATGCTGGTTATAATATAAACAGGTTGATTTTGATTGTAAAGAATTAGGATAAACTATTTCCATCGAAGGGTAGATTGCTTTAGTCAACACTGTATGTATAAAAATGTACATTGTCTATAAATAAACTGATTGATCAATTGGTCGATCATAAAGTGAATACACCATAATGAATATGAAAACCTTTATTACTACGACGTTGTTACTTGGCGTTACTATGTTTGGGCAGGAGCTCGTGGCTCAGGAAAATCCTTCTAGAAAGGAAATAGGCCTACAGCTTTATTCGGTACGAGATTTAATGGCAAGCCAAGCCAATACGAATGGTGATGGTGCTAGTTATCAACCTGTACTCAATAAGATTGCAAAAATAGGCTATACTGCCGTGGAAGCTGCGGGGTATCAG
The DNA here is from genome assembly GCA_000783305.1 of Sphingobacteriaceae bacterium DW12. Taxonomy (GTDB): domain Bacteria; phylum Bacteroidota; class Bacteroidia; order Sphingobacteriales; family Sphingobacteriaceae; genus Sphingobacterium. The sequence goes on from JROE01000008.1 coordinate 15,512, forward strand.
GATGGAAAGTTCTACAATACGGATCCGAAAGAATTCAAGAAGAATGTAGAAAAAGCCGGAATGCAGATATTATCGTCGCATTGTATGAAACCGTTATCGAAGGAAGAGTTGGCTTCTGGGGATTTTAGTCAATCCTTGAAATGGTGGAATGAAGCTATTGCGGCTCATAAAGCTGCAGGTATGATGTATATCGTGACGCCTTGGTTAGATACTCCCAAAACTTTAAAGGAACTGAAAACTCAATGTGACTATTTGAATGAAGTTGGAAAGCTATGTCGGGCCCAAGGTATTAAGTATGGCTATCATAATCATGCTCATGAATTCCAAAAGATTGAAGGTAAGGACGTGATGTTGGATTATATGCTTGAGAATACAGACGCTGAAAATGTGTTTTTTGAGATGGATGTATATTGGGCAGTGATTGGAAAAGCGAGTCCTGTCGATTATTTTACAACGTATCCAGGTCGTTTTACGACGTTGCACATAAAAGACAATAGAGAGATTGGACAAAGTGGTATGGTGGGATTTGATGCTATTTTTAAAAATGCGGAACTGGCGGGGGTTAAACATGTTTTTGTGGAGATAGAAGAAGTCACAAAGGATATAGAAACAAGTCTTAGACAGAGTCTCCAATATTTATCGGAGGCAGAATTTGTCAAACAAAGCTATAGCAAGTAGGTGTAAGTTTTTCGCAATCATCCAATCATCTTTATTATCATGTTTTACACTCGTTTTCTACTATTTTTTCTTGTGATTGTCCAATGCGCATACGCGCAGAAGAAACCTGTTGATTATGTCAATCCGTTTATTGGGACCACTAATTATGGGACGACAAACCCTGGAGCGCAAGTGCCGCAAGGGCTGATGAATGTATCTCCTTTTAATGTCATGGGGTCATCGTTAAATAAATCGGATAAGGATGCGGGCTGGTGGTCTACTCCTTACGAGTATCACAATAAGTTTTTTACCGGGTTCTCGCATGTGAACTTGAGCGGTGTGGGATGCCCAGATATGGGAAGTCTGTTGTTAATGGCGACGACAGGTGACCTAAAGGTTGATTATCGCGATTATGGGAGTACCTATACAGCGGAAAGTGCTTCACCAGGCTATTATACCAATCGATTGGAAAAGTATGGGGTGAAGACTGAGGCGACTGCGACAATTCGTACAGGTATATCGCGATTTACGTTTCCGAAAGGTGAAAGCCATATCCTGCTGAACTTGGGTGAAGGGTTGACTAATGAGACGGGAGCGACTATGCGCTTTGTCAATGATCGGGAGATTGAGGGCTCAAAACTGCTGGGCTCATTTTGCTACGTTAACAATCAGGCAGTATATCCGATCTATTTTGTACTTCGATTGAGCAAGAAGCCATCGCAACGAGGATACTGGAAATTTCAACGTCAAGGTGCGGAATGGGAGAATATATGGAATAAGGATGCGGGAAAATATAAATTGTTTACTGCTTATCAACATGATATGTCAGGAGACGATATCGGTGCTTATCTGAGTTTTGAAACCACAGAAAATGAACAGGTGGAGGTGCAGGTGGCGGTATCTTTTGTCAGTGTAGAGAATGCTCGTCAAAATCTGGAAAAGGAACAACCGGTGGGTGGATTTGACCAGATTAGAGCGGAGGCGAGTCGAAAATGGAATGAGGATTTGTCAAAAATAGAGGTCGAAGGGGGTACGGATGATCAGAAGACGGTCTTTTATACGGCTTTGTACCACGCATTGATCCATCCGAATATTTTGCAGGATGTGAATGGTGAGTACCCAGCCATGGAGAGCCGAGAAACGCGTCGCACTGATGGTAATCGCTATACGGTTTTTTCGTTATGGGATACGTACAGGAATGTACAGCCTTTGATGAGCCTTTTGTTTCCAGATAGACAAACGCAAATGATCCGGTCCATGATCGATATTTATAAGGAGAGTGGTTGGATGCCAAAGTGGGAACTGTATGGTCGAGAATCTTATACAATGGATGGAGATCCTGCGATTCCCGTAATAGTGGATGCGTGGATGAAAGGGCTTCGAGATTATGATTATGAAGCGGCTTACGAAGCGTTCTATAAATCTGCTACACGTACGGATAGCGAAAATCGAATACGACCAGATAACGCGGATTATGTAAAATATGGATATGTACCGTTGCGGGAACCTTTTGACAATTCGGTGTCGCATTCGATTGAATACTATGTTGCTGATTGGAACCTTTCGCAATTTGCGGCTTCCCTTGGGAAAAATAGTGATGCGGCAGTGTTTGCTGAACGGGCAAAGGGATATAAGCATTATTACTCAAAGGAATATGGAACTTTCAGACCTATATTGCCCGATGGCACTTTTTTGACTCCCTTTGACCCCTTGCTGGGGGCTAATTTTGAACCTAATCCAGGTTTCCATGAAGGGAATGCTTGGAATTACACCTTCGCTATTCCGCATGACATTCCTGGATTAATCAAGCTAATGGGAGGGAAACGCAATTTTGTAGATAAATTGCAGGCAACTTTTGATAAGGGATATTTTGATGTGACCAATGAACCTGATATGCTTTATCCGCATATTTTTTCGGAGATAGCGGGGGAAGAATGGCGTACCCAAAAACTGGTAACTGAAATCTTGGAGAAACATTTTAAAAATACTCCCGGAGGAATACCAGGGAATGATGATACAGGTACCATGTCGACATGGGCGTCTATGAATATGATGGGTATCTATCCACTCTGTCCGGGGAGACCTGAATATACTGTCGTCACGCCAGTATTTGACAAAGTCACTATACACTTGGATACAAAATACCATCACGGAAAGGATAAAATCGTTATTAGGCGTGAACGAAAGGGAGAAGGAGGGTATATTAAAGGGATTACCATTGATGGAAAGAAATCCAAAGGCTTTAAGATATTGCATAAAGATTTGGTCAACAGTGACGAAATCGTGATCACAACAGGCGAACGGAACTAGAAAATGGCCTCGGTTATATTAACCGGGGCCATTCTCATGGAAGCAAGACCAATTAGCTCGAGGTGAAATACTTTGGATTTTTGCAAACAATTGTTGGTAATTTGATCTTTTGTAAAAGTGAATGTCTTCGCAAGTGGCTGGTGAAGCGGCAAATGCGAATAAATGCATCGTCTACTTATTTTAAACTCAATGATAATGAAAAGATTTCTTCTGCTAGGCTTGATGGCACTATTTCTTAATCTCACTGCACAGTGTCAGAAGGGAAAGGAAACAATAGATATTGAAGTAAACGCTTCGGATCTGCTCAATAGAAGTGCATACTATGGCTTAAGTAGTGAGCAGAAGGATGCAATCTTAAAAAGAAAGAAAATGGTAGGCCGTGAATTCTCGGCGATATCTAAGAGCCATGTGCTAACGGGCGAGCAGAAGGGGCAAAAGAAACGTGAATTGGCGCAGGTATTTAAACAAGATATCGATAAAATCCTCGATGAAGCTCAGCGCGAGAAATGGAATCGGTATATAGATTCTATTCCTGTGCGCGCACAAGCCAAGAAGGATATAGAAGTACAGTTGAAGGTATTAGAAGAGGAGTACAAAAAGGATTTGAAGAGGATTGAGGACGAATATCAACATGATGATACGATGCGAAAAGCAGAAAAAAAGCACGTAAAGAGAGCTATAAGAAGAGAAAATCGGATTTAGAGAAACAAAAGGATTTGTTGTAGGGTCACACCCGAATAGCATGCCTGGTATTTGACCAATCTTTTAGAGGATAAGGCGGTTATTTATAAGTTTCCTTTCTAACCAACGGCAAAGGTGATATTCATAATTAGGTCAAAATAACGTTCTAGCAGCTGCTAGCAACAAAAAAAACAGATATGTGGAGATCGGAGGTCTAGAAAAATTAGCGAAGTAAACCTACCTTTACAGACGTTGTAATTTTTTAACAACGTGCTTTTGCATGGAACATCAAATTGCTATCCTCAACTTTGAAGACTTGATTGCACATCTCAATACAGATTTGAGGATTAAGGACTATATCGTATTTGATACGGATCGGAGTAATCTGTTAATTAAACTTAATCTTTGGTACAAGGCTAACTATTCAGGAATAGTCTTGGTGACAGCAGGAAGTGGCCGTTTTACAGTAGATGATCAGTCATTTGAGGTCAAGGCAAACGATGTCATCTATACGGTACTGCGGGAGTCTTTTACCATTGATTATATTTCTCCTGATTACAAAGCAAAGGAGATTTTTTTCTCTAATGAATTTATTAATGAGGCGGGATTCAACTATAAATCAAATGATATGCTGCGCCGGCTGACAGACCATCCTTCGGGTGTGATTGCTCAACAATCGGGGTTATTTAGAAGATTGATGTTTCATATGGAGGAACTGGAGGCGCTAAATCGTCCTGACGCAGAAAACTATTATTTTAACGAGATGATATGGCATCACTTCTCATTGCTGATGTATGAGATCGATAATCATTTCAAAAGGAATGAAACAGTACGGTTGCTGACCTCTAGAGAGGAGGAAATTACGACAGATTTTTTTGCACTGGTACGGATGCACTTTGTCGCTCATCATGATATACAATTTTATGCGAATGAATTGTGTATCAGTCGAAAATATCTGAGTCGTGTCATTCGGAGAACAATGTCTAAGACGCCAAGTGATATCATCAACCAAATCTTGACGATTGAAGCTAAACTCTTGCTACGAAATACGAGTAATAATGTCTGTCAAGTTGCTGAGCAACTTAATTTTTCGGATCAAGCTGTGTTTAGTAAATTCTTTAAAAAGCACGCTGGTACCAATCCGTCGGACTATAAACGTGACGACCTTTTCTAATACCAATCCGTTCTAGGAAGCTGCAATCCATGTTGTTTTTTTTTGATAAAATGGACTTTATTTGACTTTGGTTTTATTGTCTATTTGCTTGATTTTACAGTTTTAATCAGAATTGTTGACCTTTTGTCATGTTTGATTTTGAAGGCGACTTTTGGACAAATTTTGGCGACTTCGTTTTTCCTTCTGATTTTTTTAAATCTTCATTTTTGTCGGTGTTAAAAAAATCTATATATAAATGAATCAGCTTTCCTTTCTTAAGTCCTCGGGACTTCTTTTATCTCTTTTCTTGATTGCTGGATGCAGTCGGCCCAATGGAGAGGAGTCTTATCAATTACAACCAATAGTACTCCCCGTTGATGTGGTAAAGTCTGGAGACGCACATCTTCATACGGAGTATACAGCTGCAATAGAGGGGGTAACCAATGTGGAGATCCGTCCGCAGGTGTCGGGTTACTTGAAACAAATCCTGATAGATGAAGGTGATTATGTACACGCTGGACAGGTGTTGTTTAAAATCGAAGACGGTCCCTTTGCCGAACAATTAAAAAATGCAGAGGCTTCTCTGATGGCGACTAAAGCCAACCTCTCCAATACCTTGCTGGATTTGGATCGCAAAAAAGAACTATTGAACAGTAAAATGGTATCTGACTTGCAGGTACGAGAAGCAGAGACTGTGTATGCCGCATCCAAGGCGGCAGTCCAGCAGGCACAGGCTGCGGTCGAGTCGGCTAAAATAAATTTCAATTTTTGTGCTATAAAAGCTCCAGTGAATGGGTATGTGGGTCGATTCAACTATCGTCTGGGAAGTCTGATTGCTCCAACAAATTTGGAGGCACTTACACTCCTATCGGATGTTCATCATGTGTACGCTTACTTTAGCATGGGAGAGAACGAATTTCTGGATTTTCAGGCACAATATCAGGGGGCTTCTATTAAGGAAAAACTAGCGGGGACCCCTGCCGTATCTCTGATGGTAGCCAATGGGACGCTTCATGATAAAACGGGCCGGATTGATGCGGTCGAAGGACAGTTTAGCAAAAGTACCGGCTCCATTACCCTACGGGCAAAGTTTGACAATCCGAATATAACTTTGAGAAGCGGCAATACGGGCAAAGTACTGATTCCGCAGCAATATAGTGATGTGGTATTGGTGCCGATATCAGCAACAATAGCTATACAGGATAAGAAATATGTATTCTCACTCGATCAAGAAAGCAAGGCCGTGCAAGTGCCTATTGAAATTTCAGGGAAATCAGGGGATCAGTATATCGTGTCTAAGGGGCTATCTGTAGGTGACCGATATATTGTAGCTGGTTTCGAAAGGTTACAGCCGGGAACGCCAGTATCGGTAGAGAAAGCAAATCAATAACTCAAGTACAACAACTTTGTCGTAAAATGTTAAAAAATATTATAAAAAGACCAGTCTTGGCTACGGTTATCTCTGTGCTGCTGGTTATCCTCGGTATCGTCGGGATGCTGACGTTGCCGATTACTAAGTTTCCAGATATAGCACCTCCAACGGTCAACGTAATGGCAAGCTATCCAGGTGCCAACGCGGAAACTATAGCTCGATCCGTGGCTCCACCATTGGAAAATGCAATAAATGGTGTGGAGAACATGGATTATATCACCTCTACTGCAAGTAATGACGGTACACTGTCTATTACTGTGATTTTTAAATTAGGGACGGACCCTGATCAGGCAGCTATCAATGTGCAGAACCGTGTAGCGCAAGTGACCAACCAATTGCCAGCTGAGGTGGTACAAAGTGGTATAACAACGCTGAAAAAGCAGAATAGTATGATTGCGATGGTGACGTTAACAAGTGATGATGGGTCGTTAGATGATCTTTTCCTAGAGAACTATGCCAAAATAAATGTAGTGCCGGAACTGAAACGTGTCAAAGGTGTAGGGGATGCGATGGTATATGGGAATAAGGACTATTCTATGCGGGTATGGCTGGATCCACAGAAATTATCGGCTTATAACTTGACGCCCACGGAGGTGAGTATGGCTATACAGAAGCAAAATCTAGAAGCTGCTCCTGGAAAGTTTGGAGAGCTTACGACCGAAGCTATTGAGTATGCACTACGCTATCAAGGTAAATTTACGGACCCTGAACAGTATGAGAATATTATACTAAGGGCATTCAATAATGGGAGCGTGCTGCGATTAAAAGATGTGGCAAAATTAGAATTCGGTGCATATAGTTATTTGGTAAGCTCGCGGGCAGATAAAAAACCAGCAGTGACAATGGCACTATATCAGATGGCAGGGTCTAATGCTAATGAAGTGCAAGAGGCCATGATGGTCAAGCTGGAAGAGCTAGCCAAAACGTTTCCAGATAAAATGGAATATAATATTCCATATAGTACAAAGGAATCATTGGATCAGTCGATTAGTCAGGTCGTGACAACGTTGATCGAAGCTTTCATTTTGGTATTCTTCGTGGTGTTTATTTTCCTACAGGATTTTCGGTCGACTTTGATTCCTGCAATTGCAGTTCCGGTATCTATCATAGGTACATTTTTCTTCATGAATTTATTTGGTTTTTCCATTAATATTCTGACATTATTTGCGTTAGTACTGGCTATCGGTATTGTCGTGGATGATGCCATTGTGGTGGTGGAGGCTGTGCATGCGAAGATGGAAAAGCGAAAACTGAATGCACGTGCAGCGACTATGTCAGCCATGAGTGAGATTTCGGGAGCAATAGTATCCATTACATTGGTGATGTCTGCCGTGTTTGTTCCGGTCGGCTTTATGAAGGGTTCGACGGGGTTGTTCTATCAGCAGTTTGCGCTGACGCTGGCTATTGCGATTGTGATTTCGGCGGTAAATGCACTGACGTTGAGCCCGGCATTGTGTGCATTATTTCTGAAACAGCATGATGGTCACGGAGATGTGGATACCCGTATAGGATTCAAGCAGCGCTTTTTTATAGGATTCAACGCGGCGTTTGATAAATTGACATTTCGATATGGAAAATCTATCCTATTGCTTATCAAACGTAAATGGATTGCATTTGTGGGGATGGGGGTATTGGGTGTGTTATTTGTATGGATGTTCTTGATTACGCCTACGGGCTTTATTCCGGATGAGGATCAGAGCTTTATAGTGGTGGCAGTCAATTTGACCCCGGGAGCTTCGCAGGATAGGACCGATGCTGTCATAAAGCAGGTCGAGGAGGTGCTGGGCGACCATGCTGCGGTGGATCGAGTAATGGCGGTGACAGGTTTCAATCTAATGAGCTCATCTATGTCGTCTTCAGCTGGAGCGCTGTTCGTCAGACTCAAATTGCCGAAGGATAGGGGAGGTGTCCAAAAGATTGACGACGTCATTGGACAATTACAAGGGCAACTATCCCAGGATAGGCGTGCTTCCTTCTTAGTGTTGAATATGCCTACGGTAGATGGGTTTGGTAATACCAGTGGTATGGAACTCGTTCTTCAGGATAAAGGGTCGGGAGATCTGAATAAATTTGGAAATACGGCCTATGGTTTCATAGGAGCACTGATGCAGCGACCAGAAATTGCAGTTGCATTTACAACCTTCAATACCGGATTTCCGCAATTTGAGGTGGTTGTAGATGAGGCGAAGGCCTATCAGTTAGGTGTAAGTTTAGCGGATGTCATGACCGTGATGCAGGGGTATTATGGGAGTATCCAAGCTTCGGATTTCAATCGATTTGGAAAATACTACAGGGTACTGGTACAGGCCTCACCTGAATACCGAAAGGACCAGTCGTCTTTACAGGGGATTTTTGTAAAGAATGATAAGAATGAGATGGTCCCGATTAGCACACTCGTAAGTCTCAAACCGACAACGGGACCAGAGGTCGTCGATCGGTTCAACTTATTCAATGCCGTGAATATGACGGTAATGCCGAAACCAGGTTTCAGCACAGGACAGGTGATGAAAGCCGTTGATGAAGTGGCTGCCGATGTACTTCCTGCGAATTACTCATATGATTATAAAGGTATGAGTAGGGAGGAGCGTGGTTCGGGGGGGCAATCGCTTGTGATATTTGGACTATGTATCGTTTTTGTTTTCTTTTTACTGTCGGCACAGTACGAGAGTTACATCTTACCGCTATCGGTGTTGATTTCAATCCCGCTAGGTCTACTGGGTGTATTTATTGGGATTACACTTGCGGATATATCGAACAATATATATGTGCAGGTCGCATTGGTCATGTTGATTGGTCTATTGGCTAAAAACGGTATTCTCATTGTTGAATATGCGATCCAACGACGTCGGGCCGGTAAGAGCTTGGTGGCAGCTGCGGTAGAAGGAGCAAAGGCTAGATTTCGCCCTATATTAATGACATCCCTTGCTTTTATCACGGGGTTACTGCCTCTTCTGTTTGCTACTGGGCCCTCAGCCTTGGGAAATCACTCTATTGGATATGCTGCGATATTTGGTATGCTGTTCGGTACGGTTGTAGGAATCTTTACTACACCGGTGCTATTTGTAGTTTTTCAGTTTTTGCAGGAAAGGTTGAGCGGTAAGCAGGTTTCTGAAGAGGATTGGGATTATTAAAGATTCATAGGGATATAAATATATATGATGTTAGTAAATATAAAGAGAATAATAATACCCCTCTATATGATGGGGCTAATGACGGCCTGCTCTGTGCGTAAGTATGAACGCCCTAATATGGAGCTGCCTAATATATATACTGGTGTGGTAGATACGGTGGAGAATGTCGCCGAATTGGACTACAGAGATTTTTTTAGAGACTCGGTTTTGATCGGACTTATTGACAGGGGGCTCGTACATAATTATGATTTTAGGATAGCTTTGAAGCAAATTGAATTTGCAGCGTTGGGTTATAAGCAAACTAAGTTGGCTGGGTTGCCGAGAGTAGACGCGACTATCGGAAGTACTACTATTACGAGACCGTCCAACAATAGTATGAATGGTATGATGGCTGGGCAATTTCTTGGAGATCGATATATGCAAGATTATAACAGTGCTGTGGCTATATCATGGGAGGCGGATATCTGGGGGAAAATAAAAGGTGCACAAGAAGGGGCCTTGATGGATTTGCTGAACAGTGAGGAGGGGGCGAAGGTCGTGAAGATCAGATTGATATCAGAAATTGCACAGGGATACTACAATCTACTAATGCTGGATAAGCAATTGAAAATTACGAACGCCAATCTGGCATTTGCAGACAGTGCCTTGCTGCTCTTGAAGAAGCAATATGAATTAGGATTGATACAGTCACTACCGGTGGAACAACAGGAAGTGGCTAAAATTCAAATTATGAATCGTATTCCGACCATTGAAAATGCAATACAGATACAAGAGAATGCTTTAAGTGTATTGACGGGTAGTTTTCCGAGCAAGATAACGCGATCTATTGGACTTGAGGATACGGCTCCCTATGCTACGATAAGCTCGGGGGTGCCTGCTGAGCTGCTGAGTTACAGACCGGATGTTAAAGGACGCGAAGTGGAGCTACGTAAAAGCGTTGCAGCTATTCACGTGGCTAAAGTAAGTATGTACCCGGCTGTTAATATTACGGCGCAGGGAGGATTGAATGCTTTTAAAGCTAGTAATTGGTTTAGTATTCCAGGTTCACTATTTGGAATAGTGGGCGGAAGTTTGGCCCAACCCATATTTCAAGGCAAACAACTGAAAACAAGATATCTTCAATCTCAAGTGAACTACGATCAGGCCGAACTTCGTTTTAAACAGAGTGTGCTCACGGCGGTAGGCGAAGTATCTGACGCGCTTAATCAACTCGAGAAGTTAGAACAGCAGCATCAAATAACCGAACAATTGGTGCTTAAGGCTGATGCGGTGGTGGGGCAAGCATTGATGCTGTTTAAGTATGATAGCGCGACTTATCTTGATATTATTCTAGCACAAACCAATAAGCTTCAAGCTGAACTGGATCTAGCCAATGTGCGCACTAGTCGTTTACAGGCGCTAACTGTATTATACCGCTCTTTAGGCGGGGGAAGTCTTTAAAGAAGTGTGTGTGGAGATCCTCTTTAAAAGGGTCTATCTAGCCTGCTGCACCTCGTGCAGTGGGTTAGATTTAAACATGTCCCATTGTCTAAAAGGCATTAAACTATTAACTATGATTGTATTAATATTTGCCACGAATATTCAAAAGCTTAATGAAAAGCTGAGACTCAATATGACGTCATTGATGGACCTGATCTCCTGGTCTGTAGACCTAGAAGATGTAGATAAGATTTTGAGAGTGGAAGCTAAGACTGATATCAGTAGTGAGATTATAGAGATGCTTTCTAAAGCGGGGCACCGTTGTCGTCGTTTATATTATTGATCGGTAACGGTTCAAAATAACGAACACGTAGCACTGTGGTATTCATAGCTATACTGCACGGTGTTGCTCATGATTTTGCTTTTTTCTCTGTGGCCAAATGTTGTGTCACCCAACCCTCACGACGGGGACATGCTTTATGGGGAACTTTACAGAATTGGCCATGAAGCAATATTCATTTGCTTTTTTGTGTAATTCGATTGCTGTTTGAATCATGTCTTCGGTTTTAACCACCACGGTGGGATGTAAGGTGACTTCGGAAAAGTATCCTCTGCCATCTCGTTCTTCCAACATGATGCCTTCGGCCATATCCATATATTCTTCAACGATGATATGCTGTGCCGCACAAAAGTGAAGGTACCAAAGCATATGACAAGATGATAATGAGGAAAGGAATAAGTCTTCGGGATTGTGCTTAGTATGGTCTCCACGAAATGCTGGGTCAGAGGAGCCTTCAATAACCTGTTTGTGTGGAACGGCAATGATGTGGCTTCTTTCGTAATTCTTATAGTGATCGGTGCCTGTTCCGTTGTTGCCGGTCCATACAATCTGCGACGTATATATATGTTGTTTCATATCTGCGTTGATGGGTATTCGTTAATGTTTCCAGTTTGTCAGTGCTTCCATGTCTATCGAAGATACAAAGGTGGGCTGGCTTTTATGTCGGTCTATTGTAGAAAAAAAGCGATTTGTGAATGGCGCTTTTTATCTCAAAATCTATGAGACGATAATGGTGATTTTTGAACTAAATGTTCTATTGGGTTACTGAGATAATGAAGAACTTTACTATATACCAAATTAAAACAAACATGAGTAAAAATGTAATTCGCTTGCTGATAGCACATGTACTACTATCTTTTCTAATCGTTCAAAATGCACATTCACAGAGCTATGATCTGAAACATTTTCCAAAAGGAAGTCAGCCTAAAGAAATCGGAATCAAACTTACAGAGCGGTATCTAGAAACGCCCCACTCTCACTGGGGTTATATAAATTCAAAACACAAAACTACACTGATTAGCTATCCTGATGTATGTGTATGGTTGGGTGGATTATGGTTTACGAAAGCGATTAAGGACGAGGGGCTGTACGGTCGGCTAGTGGATCGATTTGAACCGCTATTTACTACTGAAAAACACTTAGTGCCGAGCATGCGTCCAAAGGATCATAATGTGGTAGATTTTTATGTTTTTGGCGCTCTTCCGCTAGAGCTATATAAAGTGAACAGAGATGCTAAGTACTTAGATCTTGGTATGAAATACGCAGATGGTCAGTGGATCTTACCGGAAAACCCGAATCAAACGGAGAAAAAATGGCACGATGAGGGATACTCATGGCAGACACGGATTTGGATCGATGACATGTTTATGATAACGGCCGTCCAAGCGCAAGCTTATTTGACAACTGGGGACGAGAAATACATAGATCGGGCAGCGCGCGAGATGGTATTATATCTAGACCGTATACAACGTGAGAATGGGCTGTTTTATCACGCTCCGGGGACACCTTTTTTCTGGAGTAGAGGCAATGGGTGGATGGCTGTTGGGATGGCGGAGATGTTGAGAATGCTTCCGAAGAATAATCAATATCGACCAAGAATCGAAGCTGCATATGCCAAAATGATGGAGACTCTCTTGCGTTACCAAGCTTATGATGGTATGTGGGGGCAAATTATTGATGACCCGAATTCATGGAAAGAAACCTCGGGAACAGCTATGTTTACCTATGCTATGGTGACGGGTGTGAAGAACGGCTGGTTGGATAAAAAGATATATGGAGCTGCTGCACGCAAAGCTTGGCTTTCTTTGTTGACATATTTGAATGAGGATAACAATATTAGGAATGTGTGTGAAGGTACAGGGGCTAAGAATGATTATCAATATTATCTTGATCGGAAAAAACTAACGGGAGATCTACATGGTCAGGCAGCTCTTTTGTGGTGTGCATATGCCTTAGCGAGTGATAGTAAGGGTAAATAAAAATATGTATCTTGTTGGCATTAATTAAGAGACTAAGTCTGAATACAATTTTAAACCACAACATATTATGGCAAACCTGAATATAGATGGTGTCAAGGAGAGAACATTTGATGCAATTGTAATCGGTTCCGGTGCTAGTGGAGGATGGGCAGCGAAAGAATTTACAGAAAAGGGGCTCAAGACACTGGTATTGGAACGTGGTCGAGATGTCGTGCATGTAAAAGATTATCCCACCACCAATCTATATCCGTATGAATTGGAGCACCGCAATGAGATCGTATATGCAGATAAGAAGGCTAATCCTATCGCGAATAGATGCTATGCATATCGTGAGGATACTCAACATTTTTTTGTGAAGGATGAGGAACATCCCTACGTACAAGAAAAGGATTTTGATTGGATTAGGGGCTATCAAGTTGGTGGCAAATCTTTATTGTGGGCTCGACAGACACAACGTTGGAGTGAATATGATTTTGAAGGACCGGCTAGAGACGGATTTGCGGTAGATTGGCCAATCCGATATGGAGATATTGCTCCGTGGTATAGCTATGTTGAGCGATTTGTCGGAATAGCAGGAAATAAGGATGGATTGGACACACTTCCGGATGGTGATTTTTTGCGAGGGTATCCTTTGAACGTAGTGGAGGATTATTTTCGTAAATCGGTGCGTCAACAATTTAAGGATAGACATGTCATCAGTGCTCGATGCGCACATCTTTCGGATCCACAACCTATCCATATTGAACAAGGACGAGTTCAATGCCAAAATCGAGTCTTGTGTCAGAGAGGATGTCCTTTTGGGGGGTACTTTAGTAGTAATTCTTCTACTATTCCATGGGCGAAGAAAACGGGTAACCTCACACTGCGGCCGCACTCAGTGGTCCACTCCATTCTTTATGATCAGGAGTCGGGCAAAGCTACTGGCGTAAAAGTAATGGATACGGAAACTTTAGAAGAAATCGATTTCTTTGCTAAGGTCATCTTTGTAAATGCATCGGCGCTGAATACGAATCTAATTTTGTTGAACTCGAAATCAGAGCGTTTTCCTCAGGGGCTAGGAAACGACAGTGGCTTGCTGGGTAAATACGTGGCTTTTCATAATTATACCGCTCGTATCAGTGCAGAATATGACGGTTTGCTTGAATACAGGACGGATGGTAGAAATCCTGCTGGTGGCGGTTACATTCCGAACTTTCGGAATGTTAATGGCCAAGAGACCGATTTTCTGCGTGGATGGGCAGCGGCTTTTAGTGCTAATAGAAGCCCAATCCGGGAAACGAGCGGCTTCGGGGACTCGCTGAAGACTGCTTTGTTAGATCAGTCAAAATGGAGCAACTGGCGTGTACACTCCCACATGATGGCGGAAACTATTCCTAAAGAAAACAATCGGGTATGGCTGGATGGAGCTGAGACGGACAAATGGGGAGTGCCGCTTTTACATATTTCTATTGACTACTCGGATGATGACTGGCAGAGACGGACAGATTATTATGAGCAGATGACAGCAATGTACGAAGCTGCGGGATTTTCTAATATTAAGACGGCGGATGATCATCGGCGCCCCGGAAACGATATTCACGAAATGGGAGGGGCTAGAATGGGGAATGATGTGAAGACTTCTTTATTAAATAAGTGGAACCAAATGCACCTTTGTAAGAATGTGTATGTCACTGATGGTGCTTGTATGACGTCAACAGCTACGCAAAATCCGACCTTGACATATATGGCATTGACAGCAAGGGCTGTGGATCATGCTGTCAAAGCGCTTAAAAATGGTGACATATAATATGATTACCTCCTTTTCAGCCGCAAGTACTTGCGGCTGAAAAGGAGATAGAGCTGTCATGTTTGAAATCCTGTTGTGGGATTACTATTTAACAACAACTGGTCTGATGGGATCTCCAACAATGCTGAGTGCACCATCAGATGAAATGGCCATATCATTTATGTAAGATGTACGTGGGCCCACACTGCTGGTGCTGGCATGTGCATGATAGATGTATTTATAACCTCCGTCAGCACTTATGAATGGAGCTCCATGACCTGTGCCTACTAATCCAGATGCTGAGGGGTGATCTCTTCTTAGAATGGGGTTGCCCTTGTATTTTTTCCAAGGTCCTTTGGGCGAACTGGCTGTTGCATAGCCTACGGCGTAGTCCTGGCTTTCAAAATGATTGGCGGAGTAAATTAAATAGTAGGTGTTTCCTCGTTTCAAGATAGAGGGGCCTTCTGCCACTGTGGCTTGTTTTTTCTCCCATGGCTCGGTAGCGCTAATACATTTTGTGAGGGTCTCTGTCTTTATGCTTTGTAGGTCTTTGTTCATCTCCGCCATCCAAATTACATTTCCATCAGTAAAACGAACATAAAATAGATATGGCGTTCCGTCATCGTCGATAAAAAGAGAGGTGTCGATTCCTTTTTCTTTGGCAATAATAGGTTTTTTCTCGTCTTGGATAAAAGGACCTTCGGGACTAGAGGAGGAAGCGACACAAATATGTTCATCAACGGAATAGAACATGTAAAACTTTTTTTGGGAAGCTACATAGTATACTTCAGGTGCCCAAAACCATCGTGTGCCCCAGGAATCTTGAGGTGAAAGGGCTAGATTTTTGCTACGCTTCCAATGTTTTAGGTCTTCGGAAATATACACTTCAAAACCATCGATTCGGGTGCCATAAGCATAGTATTTGCCGCTATGATATAATATGTAAGGGTCTGCAATAGGTAGCTTGCTGTCGATAATTTGTGGAGGTCTATTATTGCTGCCCCTACAATATAGGGACAGCATAAGCAGTAAACATGTAATCGATAATAGACGATAAGGAATGTGTTTCATAATATTTATTGTTAAGCTCAAATCTGCTCACGGATTGACTATTTTTTTACCACTGAATTTGTTGATCTTCATCCGGTATGAGAGTGTTGAGGTCTCGCTGCATGGATAATGTGCCATCTACGGTGTATCTCAATTTTTGACCTGGTACACTGGTGTAATCCTCAAATTCGTACGACAAATATAGGGTGATATATTTATGCTTCATGTATGGAAGTTTAGGGTCCCATTCTTCTTCAATAGTATAATAGGATTGATTGCTCCCTTTTTTGAATTTGTTGTTTGCTGCATTGTCACTCCATATTTCTAATTTTCTCTTTTGTACATCTATGATATCGTCGGTAAACTTTATAAATACTTTATAATTCTTACGGTCTACATAATCAATATCTCTAGTGCCGGCATAGATAAAAATCGTCTCTTCATCTGCTACAAAAGTCCGATGTGTATTCAATGTCAACGGCTCTTTGGTATCTCCATCTAGAAAGATTTTATAGAGTGTGCCTCCATATTCGCCTGAATAGTCGTTGAACGGGGTGATACGTAGCATAGCTCTGCGATAGTGCTTGTGTGGATTGATTTGATAATTATCGGATGAACCCTCTAAGATCTGTAAGGGTAAGACCCACTTATCGGCTTGGTCCAAATCGCCTAAGGAAAACTCAATGGGCATGGTAACCGTGCTTTTGCCAGCAGGGACTTCTACTGATTCGGGCATGCTGTAATATTGGTTTTCCAATTGTTGAAAATAGAGCTCTTGACGATGGCCGTAGCGCTCTCTATTTAAGGTTGCTAGCGTATCGGGGTCTAGGCCAATATGGACGGTGCGTGTGCTTGTATTGGGCGTAGAACCACTGATAATAACGGGTAGATTGTACCGGATTTTTCCAGATGGATTGTATCGGATGTAAGCTGTTGTCACACCTTGAGCGTTGGGCTCTGCTTTAAAGGAGGCCAACTGTAGGTACTGCTCATTTTCCCATTCATCATTACACGATATAAAGCAGAGAGAGGTAATCGTCACCAAAAATAGGATATATATATTCTTCATGATTTTTTTGTAATTGGATTAATTATTCTGGATTTGTCCAACCTGGATTCTGAGTGAGTAATTTATTACGTCGAAGCTCGTCATAATGAATAGGCCAAAACCACATTTTAAGGGTGAATATAGAGGGTAGTGATGGGATTTCTACAGGTGTGTGAAATAAATCAGGGAGCTCTTTCGTACTATATGCATTACATCCATAAACAGGGGCGGACTCTTCTGCTGGTGCATCTGTCCAACGACGAAGGTCGAAATAACGGTGTCCTTCGGCAAATAATTCAATTTGACGTTCACGCTTTAATTTAATGCGGAATCTGTGTTGGTCTGCATATACATCACTGGTGTAGTCGGGAACTCCGGCACGGATTCGGATGGGTTGGATTCCTTGCTTGAGGTCAGCTTCATTACGCGATACTGTATGCGTCTTACTGCCATCCCAGGCGGGGATGGTGTGGGATCCATTCAACTCGTTCAACGCTTCTGCATAAATTAAAAGTACTTCAGCATAGCGCATAGCTGGGTCAGATTTGTCTCTAATACGGGTTTGGTCGTATGCTGAAACTGCTACGTTGCTAATGTCGTCGGGGTGAACATATTTTTTTACGCCAATCCCGGTACGGGGCCAATAGGTTGTATTCTTGTACCCATTTGGATCACCGCGATAGTAGAATATCTGTACATTACTGACTTCATCTCTTTCTTTTTCAGCTTTAAGGAGATGCCAAGTTGAACCATTGTATGAAACTGATGCGTAGAATCGAGGTTCGCGTCTGGCGTATTGTTTACTAACATTTTTGCCTAATGGCCCTAGTTCGGGATAGTTGGCTAGTTCGTCTGGACGGACTAACCCTAACTGACGAGGCTGTGTATTGTACCGGCCTTCATATCCCTGTCTACCTTGGTACATGTCATTCATGCCGGGTAAATCACTGCCATCTCGCATATAATAGGCATCGCTTTGCTTTTGGGTCATACCATGTGAATTATACCCTTTTCCTTCTAAGCGAGGTAATTGATGGAGAACCAATACTTTTATTCCTTCGCCACCTTGATTTTGACCACGAGTAAAAATCAGCTCTGGGTTTTGGAATGCTGGGATAGTGCCGTTGAAGAGCGCGCGATAGGATTCAAAAGGATCGATGTCGTTGTAACCGGTAGGCCAAGCACTATTCGAAAAATTATTATCATTAGCGGGGGTGACTGTTGCTGGATAGGCAATATCTCCCGTGTTTTTCTTATAGGCGACATAGAGTTGATAACGACCTAAATCGATTACATCTTTGGCAGCAGCTGCGGCTTTTGCCCACTTGGATTCGTCATATGTTGGTGATAATAAAGGGTTTCCTTGTTTGTCGACCATGGCGGCAGCTACGTCGGCTGGTGCTTTTCCGTTGAATAGGGGACTTGCAGCGAAAAGCAACACGCGGGCGCGTAGACCCAAAGCAGCACCTCGTGTAGGACGAGATATCTGTTGTATACCGCGTTGAAGGGGTAGTCCCTTGGCTGCTTCGGCAAGTTCCTGAGCAAGATATTCTGCACATTCCTCATACGAGTTTCGTGGTTGGGCTATGGCATCATATTCTTTGGTATAGTCGATACCTTCTTCTGGCAGAAGGGGCACAGGACCATAGGTTCTAAGGAGTATCCAATAGAAATATGCTCGTAGGAAGCGTGCTTGGCTTTTGAGGTCGGTCAATTCTTGGGCCGAGAACTCCTTGTTGAGGTCGATGTTGCTTAAGAAAATAGAGGCTTGGCGGATACCTTTGTATCCGGTATCCCATATTGTCTTACTTTCACCGTTTAATCCATTCTCGGAGTATTCTCCATTTTTCCATCTCTTGTATCCATCGCTCTCATCCCCGTAATACATGTCGTCCGCAAAATTGAACGGTAAGCTTTTCTTGCTACTGACGTCTTGCATATGGTTACTGCCGAGAAATGAGTATGCGCGCGCCAACCATCTATTTGCATAATCTGAATTGGTGAATACGTCCTCGGTAGTCATACGTTCATCAAACAGGTAATCTGAATCGAGATAATTGGAACACGCGGTGGTTGTTAATATGAATCCGATGGTGGATAAAATTATAGCTATTCTTTTCATGTTTCTTGTTGCTTATAGATTAACTGATAGTCCTAGTGATAGCGTTTTGCTGAGCGGATAGGTTTTTCCGTTTGTGCTACCTAATTCTGGGTCCCAAAGCTTGAATTTCGAAAATGTAAGCAGATTGGTGCCGATAAAAAATACACGAAGATTGTTTAGATGGGCTCTGTTAACCAAGTTTTTGGGGAGAGAGTAACCAATATCCAATGTTTTTAGTCGTAAATAAGATCCATCTCTGAGCCAGAAAGTGGATTTCTGATAGTTGTTGGAATTCGGACCATAGGTCAACCGTGGATACTCGGCATTCGGGTCTTCGTTTTCCCCAAGAACCCAACGGTTGCTACCTGCGATGTCATTCAATATATTGCCCCAGCCGTCACCTAGACTAAACAT
The DNA here is from genome assembly GCA_000783305.1 of Sphingobacteriaceae bacterium DW12. Classification (GTDB taxonomy): domain Bacteria; phylum Bacteroidota; class Bacteroidia; order Sphingobacteriales; family Sphingobacteriaceae; genus Sphingobacterium. The sequence continues at coordinate 34,992 of JROE01000008.1, forward strand.
ATATACAGAGGAACCATCTATAAAGTATGTGGACTTGCCAACTCCTTGAAAATGCATATTGATGTCTATGCCTTTCCAACTTGCGGATACACCAAAACCGTAGGTAAGATTGGGCCTAGTGGTAGCTCCGATGGCCACTTTGTCATTGTCATCTATTATTCCATCCCCGTTGACGTCTTTGTATTTGATATCGCCAGGCATCACTTCGCCAAATGTCTGTCTCGGGCTATTGCGGATGTCGTCGTAGTCTTTAAATAATCCCATATCTACTAGACCCCGGGCTTGATTTACACGATATCCTTCTTGTAGTTTGTACCAATAAATGGTGTTTTCTTCATCTCTTTCTAAGATTTCGTTTTTACTATAGGTAAGATTTCCACGGAAGGTAAGGTCTACTTGATTGATTTTCTGTTTTAATTTGATATGACCATCGAAACCTTTGACCTTGACAGCGCCTATATTGGCAGAAGGGGTGCTCTCTACGCCCACGGATCCAGGAAGGAAATTGCGCGACATGTAGATTCCATCTCGGCGCTCATGAAATAAGTCAATCGACCCATCGATTTGGCCCTTGAAAAAGTTGTAATCTAATCCTAAGTCTTGTTTGGTGGCAATCTCCCAGGAAACAAATGGAGAGGATATAGAGGAGTATCGTATACCGGTCCATGGGTTTGAAGATTCGAAATCACCGAAATTGTACCCACCGCCACTCATTTGTTCGATATCATACAAGTAGGGAAACCTTGTGTTACCTAGATTGTCATTTCCTGTCTTACCATAGGAATAGCGCAGCTTGAACATATCTACCCAACCCAAATCTTTGATAAATGACTCTTGTCCGATATTCCAGGCTCCAGAAATGGCAGGGAAGAAGCCGAATCGGTGGTCTTTATGGAAATTCTCTGAACCGGTATATCCGAAGTTGAAATCAATAAAGTAGCGTGTCTTCCAATTGTAGTTGACACGACCGGCCAAGCCTTGGTTGCGACGGGCTATCCCATTTTTAAGGTCATCTCCGATATTTTGGGTAAATACTTTTGAAGATTGATTGTACTTGGCAACTGCTCCGAATTGATGGGCACCCCATGCTCTGTTGTAATGAAGGTCCCATTCAAAGAATTCCCGCTTATCGCCATCCGACCCTGAGGATTGTGTCATTTTTCGTTCTTCAGTGATACGTTGGAATATGAGTTCTCCATTTACGTCACGATAGCGACTCGCCTTCCACAGTTCGGGATGCTTAAATCTATTGACCCAATTGTTGTTGTAAGTATCATATCCGAATCGACCGATAAACCGAAGACCTTTGGTAATGAAATCTAATTTTTGTTCTAAGTTTAACGTGGTTTGGATATTATTGTTCCAGCTCTCGTTATATCCGGTCATGGTGCCTTGTACCCAGGGGTTGAATCGATCACCGTTGTCATTGCCATCTGCTGGAATCTTGCCATCGGAATACATGAGGGGTGCGGTGATAGGGTTGTATCCCATAAGGGCGGTCCATATGGATCCTGTTCCTACTCCGGGGTCATTTTTCTTCCGTAGAGAACCCGATATCCCCGCTCTCAATAACGTGGATTTTGTAATGTCCATGTCTACACTCAAGCGATAAGTGTATCTTTTAAAATTAGTATTGGTATTATAATCTTTTAGCGCATTATCAACTTTGTACATCCCTTCTTGATTATGATAACCCCCAGAGATATAGTAGCGGGCTGTCTTGCCACCGCCGCTCATACTAAGCATACTACGCTGGCTTTTTGCTCCATCCTTTAGAAGTACATCCATCCAGTTGACGTCGGGGAAGAGGTCATTGTCTAATCCCAAACGTAGAATCTCTAGTTCTTCTCTGGAATATAAGGGTTCTTGATTACGGGCGGCCTTTGCTTCATTGGCCAAAGATGCATAGGTGTATCCACCTACAAATTCGGGAAGTTTGGTGAGCCTGTCGTAAAAACCTTCTACTTTGGCATTGATGTTGACTTTTCCTTCTTTCCCTCGTTTGGTGGTAATCAATACGACTCCGTTTGCACCTCTGCTTCCATATATAGCAGTTGTAGAGGCATCCTTTAGGAGTGTAAAAGTTTCAATATCTTCAACATTGACCTCGTTCATATCCCGCTCAAAACCATCGACAAGTATTAAAGCTGCATTGCTGGCGCCAAATGTAGAGATACTACGGATCCAAAACTCAGAAACACTACCTGGTTGACCAGAAGTCTGCATCCCCATGATACCAGGCACAACGCCGGCTAGCGCATTGGCTATGGATGTGGAGGGATTAGATTTCAGCTGCTCTACGTCTACAGTCGTAATTGCACCGGTGACGGAGATTTTTTTCTCTGGTCCGGTAGCTGTAATAACTACTTCGTCAAGTACGCTTGCATCGGCTTCTAGCATGGTGACATTGATAATCCGTTGCTCTTTTAACAAGATTTCTTTTTTTTCGTACCCAATGTAGGTGAATACCAAGGTTTGATAGGGAAGGACTTTTAGGCTGTATTTTCCTGATTCATCTGTCCGGGTACCCAATCCAGGCATGTTGCTGATTGATATGTTGACGCCAAGCAAAGGTTCTTTGTTGGTGTTGGTGACGACTCCGGTTACAATGACCTCTTCTTGCTGTGCCCAAGCACCGAAGGTAATCCCCTGTAATACGATATATGTTAATAAAATAAATTTCTTCATCATATAGTGTGTTTTCAATTATTAGGCTACTACTAATTCGTGGTTTCTACTGCTTCTTCCTCTTCCTCTTTTGCTATTTTTCGAATGATCCAGTTCCCGGTATCACCGATATAAAAGCATTCTTTCGCTTCATCATATGCGATTGCTTGTGGTTGTTTAAAGCGGGCTTCTGTTCTTAAATCACCGTCAGCATAACCACTGGTGCCGTTGTTTCCTCGTCCTGCAAAGGTGCTGATCCTTCCCTGTGGGGTCATCCGTCGTATGGCATGGTTTTCTTTGTCACAGAAATAGAAATCGTATTGATCTCCGCCATTCTGTTCGTAATCGGGATTTTTGACAAAGACGCCTTGTACGGGGTTATTCAAGCGGGCATTGGTGCCGACTCCGTCTGCATAACCGGATGAACCTGCTGCTCCTGCGATGGTGTAGGGAGTTGTAAATGTTTTTCTGGCATGATCATAATCGGTACGCATGATAAAGTGTCTATCGTACTGGATTAAATAGGCATAATCGCCGGAAGGGTGTACAACCATATAAATAGCTACAGCACTATAAGGATTAGGGAATGCTAACTTGTCTTCTCCTGTAGCGAAATCGTAGCGGCGGATATCTCCGGCTCTAAACCTGGAATAGTATAGCTCTCCATTTTGTGGATGAATGATCGTGCCGTTTACACCTCTGGCGTACACGGGGATGGGATTATTTTGAATAAACTTTGATTCGCGTGAGAATAGGTAATTCCCATACCTGGTGTCGCTGCTTTGGTTGTGCGAAACAATCATATCTTGATTGGCATCAAGTCTCCAATTGAGTACGGACACTCTGTCAAAGCCAGTCCGAAAATAGCTTACATACTGTTTCTCAAAATCGATTAATCGGGCACTGTTGTAGTCGGCAGAGAAATATAGATGATTGGAGTTCTTTGGGTCAAACGAGAACCATAGCATGCCTTTGAATGCACCACAATCATTAAATGGTCCTTCCTTTTCTTCAAAATTGCTTCCTACTTCATAATACTTGCCGAGAAAGGTGGAGACCAATAATTTTTTCGTGTATTCAAATCGTTCTTTGGTTTCGACATTTACAAGCTCTTTGCCTTCATCGTCTAGAATGCTGACTCGAATATCTCCGGCGTAGGCCTTCTCTGGGATAACACAGTATACGCTATTGTTTTGCACACCGACGACTTTGGCTACTTTTCCGCCAATGACTACTTTGGTTTTGGAAATGTCATTTCCAAAGTTTTCTCCATACAAAATCAGTTTACTTCCTACGCCGCCTTCTTTTGGATAGAAGTCGGTAATCACGACCTGTTTTGAAGGGTCAAAACCGATAGTTTGCTTGTCATTGTCTTCTTTACACTGTATAAAACAAAGCGTCGTAAGCAAGATTATTATGACCTGAATGGGCCAAGATATGGGTTTAATTCTGTTTTTCTTTTCCATAAGGATATTGCTTTTTTTTCCGACTGAAGTCGGGTTATTTAATAGTGATTATCATCTATGAAATCTTTTAACTGCTATCTGTGTGGTGTCGATAGGGCGTTCTTATCGATAATGATGCCTGAGTATACGGGGCACGATAGCAGAGTGGTGACAGAAGGAGGATGTCCGGATGTCTTGTAATCGTTGAATGAGAGAACTGAGTTCTAGAGGCACGGGTGAGTTGCCAATTTTTACACTGTTTTGCATTGAAATATAGGTTTAATAAATAGATTCTACAGTTTTAGTAATATAATAGGTCGGGAGGTTGAATGTCTTCGGAATATTTGCATAATCGTCTGTCTCCTTGGTGTGTTTTATTGCTTTTTCAAAAAAAATATCGCAAATATTTCCTCATGGGTGTTTTTATAGTATCCATTTGAATAATATGTGGTTGTACAATGAGATTTGTTTAAATAAAAAGTCGAATCAACGTCTTATTTATTTGCCGCGTTTAAATTTTGGTCAATAATTTGATTGTTGTTTCAGAAGTTTCCCCTGAAGATTCTAATACTATCTGTAAATTTGTTTGATTATTGACAATCATTTCATGAGAAGAATAACTCTTAAAAGAAAAACGAATATTGCTGGTGGCCGTCTTCTATTTCAATCGCAAATTCACCTTTCTCATTTGTAGAGCTACATTTCACAACAATGCTTACACCTGCCAAAACACCTTTCCCCTTCATCCCTTAACACTTCCGAAAGCCGATTTCTCGAATACTTGTGCGGGTAGAACATTTCTTGCAATGACTAATTGACTTGTTATTGAAGTATAAATAATTGATTTTATCTTACACATAATTAATTGGTTTTCTACTTAAAAAAGCCTTGTGCTGTATCGTATAAAACATGATTTTTCAAGGTTTATATTTCATTTCTAGGCTTTAATTTATATTTGGTTAGCACAATATTATAAAATTTAAAATTTCACTGCTCTATTTGGTCGGTTTTTATTTGCGAAAACGTTTTAGTTATTCAGTTTGATTATTATTCTTATATCAGAGTAGAAAATGAATTACAAAAGCAAGCTTCATATCTTTGAATTTAGAAATAACATACACACCGAAATCTACACCTGATTACTGTAATTTATTAGAGCTATCACACCTAGAGGTTTAACGAAAATAGTCGATATTTATACTTAAGAGATAGTTTAAATTTTGGTCAATAATAATTTTATGACGAATAATTTGACCATTGTTTCTGCAAAGTCCACGGTCATTATCGAACTATGAATACGCTCTTTCTACAACCCATCGTTTGCTGATAGACTTAAATTCCTTACGGTTCTCATTCCTATTTTTAAGAGGTATCCAAAATTGTATTTCTTTTTACTCCTTTCCCTTTTTTGTTTCCACCTTAGCCCTTAAAATTTCAGCCATCGAACGATAGTTTTTTATGAATTTTTAAACAGGTATTTGACTACTTCTTGCTTATAATCGGTTTTTAAATTAATCGTTAGTCAAATGTCTATGTTATATCGTATAAAAAAATATCTATTTCAATCAATAAATTATCAAATTGTATCACAGTTGATGAAATTCTGAATCTTATACCTCGAGGGTACGACAAGTGCCAGGTCTGCAAATCTGGACCTGTCGGAGTAACTTTTAAAGAATAAGAGGGGGATGGAATAGGGGGGGATTACAATGGAATTTGTAATAGGAATATGTTTAGACGTTCTTCATTTTGGACATATTGTAGTGAGCCTCCGTGGAGTGTGGCAAAGGAATGGGTAAGGGCTAGTCCCAGTCCTGAGCCTTTGATCCTGTAGTGGGATGATGCACGCTGAAAAGGTTTAAAAATTTGCTGGATCTCTTCTTGGGTTAATAATGCTCCATCATTTTTGACCGCAATACAGAAAATCTCGTCTTTAGGGACCTGATAAAGACTGATGATGATGACCTTATCGGCATATTTAACGGCGTTGTGTAATAGATTGGAAATAATCTTATAAATGGTTTCGATGTCGATATTGGCATTGATTTGCTCATCAAGATCAATTTGAATGTCAATCTTCTTGTTTTCAATCAGTGGTTTAAATTCTTGGATGCAGATTTCAACAAGTTTACTAATGTTTTCAAATTGAAGTTGCAAGGCGAAGTCATTGCTTTCAATTTTTTTAAAATCCAAGAGGTTGTCAGTCAGTGTGATAAGTTTTTCGGTGTTTTGATGAATGGTATGCAACCATTTGTTCGTATTCTCTTTGTCGGTGCCATTCAAAATCCATTCTAATGGCCCTTTTATTAAGGTCAACGGCGTTTTGATATCATGTGTGATTCGCATAAAGAAATCCATTTTTGCTTTGTACAGCTCCTCTTCGTTGTGCGTTTTGATGATGGCCAGACGTCGTCTATTTTTCTCTTTGATACGGCTGTCATAGCTATATATCGCATAACATATGAAGGCGGCAGCAAGAATAATATAGGTGATAAATGCAGGTGTACTCGCCCATAAAGGAGGATTGATGGTAATCTGTAATGCTTTTTGTTCGGATATAGGAACACCATTGGCATCTGTCGCTACAACTTCAAAAGTATAATTACCTGGTGGTACTTTAGTGAAATAGGCTTTGCTATGGTTGCGTAAGATTGTCCAAGAAGAATCGAGGCCTACTAATCTATAGCGGTAAGAGGTAGACTTGGCGGATACGAAGTTTAAAGCTGCAAAATCTAAACTAATGGTGGATTCGTCGTGATTTAATTCTAATTGGTTGGTGTATATAACTGCTTGGCTCAGATTTCCTTCTTTGCCTCCAATGGTGAGTTCGCGCTGATGGGTCTGGATACCGGTGATATAAAGAGGGGCTAACGAATTGCTTTTAAAATGATCGGACATCAATTCGGGCTTGAAGCGAATCAAACCTCGTGAGGATCCGAAGTAAAGGTATCCTTTAGCATCTTTGAATACTGAATTGTAATTGAACTGGAGATCTAATAGTCCCAACTCGGTATCAAATAATTCGATATGATTTCGATGGATATCCATCTTAACTAGCCCACGAGAAGTGCTGATCCATAAATTTTCGTTGTCATCTTCTTCGAATCCTAGAATCAAGTTGCTGGGAAGCCCATCTTTCTTGGTAATGCGATGGAATTTGTCGGTAATTGGGTTCCATATGGCAATTCCATTTTCGGTAGCCACCCAAATCGTACCCTTCGAATCTTGGAATACACGTGTAGCTCTATTGCTGTTGAGTGATTGGGGGTCCTTGATGTCATGGGTAAAACGGACCAGGTCACCAGTGGAAGGCGTTAGTTTGAAGAGTCCGTCACGCCAAGTTGTGAACCAAATATTGCCAGCGCGATCTTCATATATGGAGGTGTGAAAAATATGACGTTTCAGGGGTTTTAACAACTGAAACTCGTCTTTACCCGGAAAAAACTCATATACACCTCGAGAGGTGCCTAGGAGTATTCGGCCGGCACGTGTACGATATATCGAGAAAACAAAGTTGTCACCCAGCTTCCCATTTGTATTCTTGTTGTTGAAATGTTTAATGATTTTTTTGGTCTTAACATTGACAACATCCATCCCTTGGTGAAACGTTCCTACTAAGAGGCTATCCCCAGCTATCGCTAATCCATGGATATTGCTATGTGCAAGCTGTGTATCTTGATTTAATGTGCTGAATTGATTGTTGCGATAATCCCAAAAAGTGAGTCCATTATCTTCGGTGCCTATCCAAAGGTTGTGCTGATGGTCTTCTACGATTTCACGAATGGCGTGACCCTGTAGTGAATTAGTTGTGGCCCGCGGGAATATTTTTTGGAAATAGGTGTGTTGTGGATGGAAATAGTGGATTCCTCCAAAATAGGAACCTACCCATAATCCATCTTGGTGATCTTTGGAAAGCGTGTAAATAGCATTGTCTGCAAGACTCCATGGGTTGTCCTTTTCACGTTTTAATAGGTTGTACTTTGTGCCAAGTTGATCACAGATATACAATCCTGATTCGGATGCAACCCATACGGCGGTATCGTTGACCTGTAGTATATCCCGGATGTACAATGGTGAATTGCGATTGCTGGCGATGACCTGGCGGATCTGATGGTTTTTGTGATTGTAGTGGAATAGACCTTCTTTGGACGTGCCTATCCAAATGTTATGTTGACGGTCGGTATATAGTCTTTTTATTTCAGTAGGAAGGGGGGATTGAATGGGGAGGGGATAGGAGGTATTGTTGGTTAGGCAAATAAGATTTTTGCCGTCGCCAATCCAAACCTGATTATGATTGTCAAAACAGAAACCTGATACTTGATATTGACGTATATGTGTTTTTTGAATAATTTTTTTTTCGGCAATGAGATAGCAAAATAGTTCGTTGTTAGCAATAAACCACATATTGCCCTCGGGATCTTCTTCAATCCTAAGGATTTCCCTGTTAACCATTTCTTTTAAGGGATTGAATTGTTCGGTTTTGGGGTCGAATATGTATACCCCTTGGTCTGTGCCAATCCAGATTAGATTGTGTCTATTGATGGCAATACTATGGATGTAGTTACTGCCAAGCCCATTTTCGTTGTCGGTGTCGGCGTAAAAATGTTTGAAATTATAGCCATCAAACCGATTCAAGCCATCTCGTGTGCCGAACCACATAAAACCATTTTTGTCTTGAGCGCTAGATAAGACGGCATTGTTGGAAAGTCCTTGTTCTACTTGAAAATGATTGAAGTAGTATAATTGTGCTTGGACAGCGGGTGTCCAAATGAATAAAAATGTGAGAATAGGAAGGCAAGTCTGCACTAAAAATAACTTAATTCTCATGAATGATACAATTTGGGGTTATTTTGAATAAAAAAGGCAATTTTATACAAAGTGTAATTTACACCTTTGTTTTATACTGGACTTGTAGTTGGGATCCAGTGCAATTATAAACAAAAATATATATAAGATTTACAAAGGCTAAGGAAAAATACAGAAACCGAGGTTGATAGGCTTGGGATGTATAGAAAATCCATGGTATGTACAGTAGAATATGGTTATAAAAATAAGAAAAGGCTTTAGTTTTTTGTTCTATTCGATTGGGATATTGTCAGCGACGTATTCATGTGGGGTATTTGAACCTAAAGCTAATGTAGAAGCTAGCAGCTATAAAAGAAGTCAATACATGAATCCGGTATTTGAACCTATTTTGGCAGATCCTACGGTCATAAGGGATGAGCAAACAGGTTATTTTTATGCATATGGAACCGAAGACAATTGGGGAGATGGTAAAGGAAATCGTTTGATGCCTATTTTGCGATCGGAAGATTTAATTCATTGGACGGAGGTTGATAATGTGTTTAAAGATAAGCCTAACTGGAAGGATCGGGGTGGTCTATGGGCACCAGATATTAACAAGATAAATGATCAGTATATCTTGTATTACTCTTACTCGCTTTGGGGTGATCCTGATCCTGGGATTGGATTGGCTGTATCAGCAAACGCAGGAGGACCTTTTGTGGATAAGGGTAAATTATTTGTGAGTAGTGAGGTCGAGGTGCCGAATTCTATCGATCCATCCTTGTTTGAAGAGGGAGATGACAAATTTTTATTCTGGGGGAGCTTTGGGGAGGGTGTTTCGCAAGGGATACATGGTATCCCTCTTACATCCGATGGGACTGGTGTGCATGATCTGCAAGAGAAATTTAAGGTAGCGGCTGGAGATTGGGAGGCAGCGATGATTCACAAACGTGACGGATATTACTATTTATTTGGGTCAAAAGGGAGTTGTTGCGAGGGTGCAAATAGTAAGTACCATGTATTGGTGGCCCGATCTAAATCGTTGAAGGGGCCTTATTTAGATCGATTGGGTAAAGATATCAACATGCGAGGGGCAGGAACACTTGTGCTCAAGGGAAGTGATAAAATTGTAGGACCAGGACATCACAGTAAGATTATAAAAGACGATGAGGGGACGGATTGGTTACTTTACCATGCCATTCAAAAAAGTAATGGAAAGGTATCGGGTGGTGCTAGTCGACGTATGCTGATGTTGGATAAAGTTGTATGGACAGAAGGATGGCCAGTGATTGGCACGGGTGAACCGAGTCAATCCTTGGATGATAGTCCTGTATTTAAAAAGATGAAATATGATAACTAAAAATTTACGAGTATCCTTATTGATTGGTTGCTGGTTGCTGTTTTTCTCAACAGTACATGCCCAATCAAACAATCCGTTGGATGTTGCTTTTGGAGATCCATTTGTGCTTTATGATAAAGATACGGATTGCTATTATATGTACGGCACTGGAGGAGTGGAAAATGGCTTTGTGGCCTATGCATCCAAGGATTTAAAGCAGTGGGAGAACCAAGGTACTGTGTACACAGCTCGACAAGAAAAAGGCTGGGGAACGAAAGATTTCTGGGCTCCTGAAGTATATAAGCGCGGGGGTAAGTACTATATGTTTTATAGTGCGCATTGGAAAGATAATCCTAATGAGGAACTGGAAAATTATCGGATTGGTATTGCTATATCAACGAGTCCTACAGGTCCATTTATAGATATGACAGGTAGTCCGCTATTTGACCCGGGATATCCAATCATTGACGGGAACGTGTACTTCGCTGAAGATGGACGATTGTATCTTTATTATTCCAGATGTTGTTATAAAAATCCAGTTCAATCTGAAATTGCAGATTGGGCGAAGCAGAAGGGAATGTTTGATGAGATAGAAGAGAGCTGGATATATGGAGTAGAGCTTGCAGCAGATTTTTCGCATGTCATAGGTGAGCCTAAATTGTTGTTACGCCCTCCTGTCTCGCTGGCTGATAAACAATCTGAATGGGAGAGTAGATCTGTAACTTCAGGTGAAGTGAATAGAAGATGGACAGAAGGCTCATATCTGTTTAAGCATAATGGGCTTTATTACATGATGTACTCTGCTAATCATTTCGGAGGAGAGAATTATGCTGTGGGCTACGCAACAGCCTCGAATCCACTAGGGCCATTCGAGAAGTCTTCAACGAACCCCATATTACAGAAAAACACACCAAATGGGGGGATCGTTTCGGGAACAGGGCATAACAGTATATTGAAAGATAAAGAAGGCAAAGTATGGTGTGTATACCATGCACGTACAGCTAAAACTGGAAGTCAGCGCTTAGTGTTTTTAGATGAATTGAAGATTTTGCCTAGCGGTCAGCTGATTGTGGAGGGACCGACTGTCAAGCCTCAGTGAAACGGGCCTTTTTTTCTCCGATAGTACATAGCAAACCTCTCAAAAATATATTTTTGAGAGGTTTGCTATTCTTGGATGAGGGTTATGAAACTTTTACTTCGACATACTCCTTCGGACCAACACCAAACTGCTTTTGAAAATTACGAGTAAAGTGAGAAGGCCAATTGAATCCTACCATAGTGGATATTTCATAAATTTTGTAACCGCCGTCCAGTAACAGTTCAGCCGCTCTCTTCAATCTAGTGATATTAATCAATTCATTAGGGGAAAGGTCTGAGACGGCCTTTATTTTTCGATATAATGTTGGACGACTCATATTCATATTGTCAGCAAGCATATCAACGCTTAAGCATGGTTCTGAAATATTCTTTAATATCAACATGTTGAGTTTTTCAAGAAATGCTTGGTCGGATTTGTTAAGGGCGATACTCTGTAGGGGTGCTACTGGAGATTTGTTATAGTGTTCCCTTACATGTCTTCTGTTACGCAAGAGGCTATCAATCTGAGCTTGTAAAAAAGAAGGGGAAAAGGGTTTCTCTATGTAGGCATCGGCTCCGTACTTTAACCCTTCAATCTTGGATTGAAGACTTATTTTTGCTGTTAACATAATAAATGGAATGTGCGAGTAGGTGATATCCTCCTTTAGTTTGGTACAGAGTTCATATCCATCGATATACGGCATCATGATGTCACTTACAATGAGGTCAACAGCGTGTTCGGATAAGTAATCCAACACCTCTTGCCCATTATTCGCTTTAACGATGATATAACTGTCTCCTAAGACTTCGGCAATGAAATCGAGTATATCTTGATGGTCATCGGCTATAAGTATAGTCGAGCGAGATGTGGCGTGATTGTTCATAAGAGATATAAATGGTTTGGGTACACGAATATACCAATATTAATTGTTTTTGATAGGCTCCCCATCTGCAAATTATGAAAACGAACTGAGGTGCTGAATTGAAGCGATTTGTTTTATTAATTGGATTGCTAGGGTTATTTTTTTCTAACGGATACTTCCTCTATGAAAACCAATCAATTGGCTCTTTGGTTGTTCAATAAACGGAGTTAGCACGGCCTTCAGCAGTGCGATAATTCTTTGAATCATAATGTTACTGTGCGATGGTTATTCTAAAGAGCAAAATAACTAAAGATGTTGATATAAGCTGTTCAATTGTTTATTAATCTGTATCAATTTATCAAGGATGAAGGGGGGGCAGCTTTATTGTTTCATTTGAGGCGAGAGAGTGGTCTGCGTGTTGACTTTATTATCCCTATACGTTCGATAACGGATATATTAGGATCAATAATGGTTCGGAGGGATAGGGTCAATGGTGTACGAATTGTCGATGTGGATCATATAGGTCGAATTATATTCTTTACTTTTGCACGGATAAAATTTACGGCATCGCAATGTATAGTTTTAAAAATGATTATTCGGAAGGGGCACACCCTAATATTCTTAAGGCACTGGTAGATACGAACCTGGTGCAGCAGATGGGATATGGAGAGGACATTTATTGCAGTCTAGCAAAAGATTTGCTGAGACAAAAGATGAATCACTCAGCTGCTGCTGTTTTTTTTGTTTCGGGGGGGACACAGGCGAATCTTTTGGTTATTGCTTCTTTATTAAGAACACATGAAGCAGTCATCAGCGCGAAGACAGGACATATCTATGCGAATGAGACCGGCGCTATAGAAGCTACCGGACATCGGGTAATCCCTGTCGAAACTCGAGATGGAAAGCTGCTCCCATCGGATATTGAGCTGGTATTGCAGCAGTATGCCATGCGACCTCATGTGATAAAGCCCAAAATGGTTTATATTTCCAACTCGACTGAGATAGGGACGCTCTATAGAAAAGAAGACTTGGAGCAATTATCTGCTTATTGTAATTCGAGAGAATTATATCTTTTTTTGGATGGAGCTAGATTGGGACATGCTTTGACGGCAGAGGGGAATAACCTGACTTTATCTGACGTCTCTCGATTAACAGATGTTTTTTACATTGGGGGAACGAAAAATGGAGCTTTAATGGGGGAGGCTATAGTCTTTAATAAACCGGACCTTGCTTCGGAATTTGATTATATCCTAAAGCAGCGAGGAGCGCTGTTGGCTAAAGGAAGGTTATTAGGTATTCAATTTGTTGAACTTTTCAAGGATGATCTCTATTTTTCATTGGCAAGACGAGCTAATGAAATGGCAACGAAAATTGGATCTGCTATCCAAGCAAATGGATATCCGTTTTTGACACCTTCAACGACAAATCAAATTTTTCCGATTTTGCCAAAGGCATATATTGATATTTTAAGCCAAAAGTATGACTTTTTTGTCTGGAAAGTAGTTGATGAGCATCAATCAGCTATTCGGCTGATTACATCTTGGGCAACGGAAGAAAGTCAGGTCGATGAATTTATCAGGGACCTGAATAATCTTTAAAAATGATTAAGTGCTAGTGCGGTCTCCGAGTTGTCGGATTGATATCTCTTGGAATATTTGAGCAGGATATTCTCGAGTACTTTTTCAGTGAGCTGGTGACCTTCTAATGTTGGGAATCCTTCCCAACGCACAATGCCATCTGGATCCACGATTATACAGTGGGGTATGCCTTTCACTTCTAAGTTGTTTTTTAAGACAGCTTTGGTATCTATCGCACTGAAATAGTCAATTTGAATTTGCTTATTGGATTTAACCTTTTCGGCTGTCTCATCAGATATACCAATGATATTAATGCGGTCACTGTATTTTTTGTGCCACTCGTTCAATTCTGGAATCACTGCGCGACAGGGACCACACCATGTGGCCCAAAAATCAATTAATAGAAATTTCCCTTCATTTTGCGGGGGGGCTGACAGCCACTCTTCTACATGCAATGTTGGGGCTTTTTCATTGAGTATAGATTTGGCCCATAACTTCTTTCCATTATTGGATTCCTGTCCATATGACAGCAGAGATAGCATGCAAAGCATAGTGGAAAACAAACGTACTAGCAGGGTGTTTTTAATCATATCGGTTACGTGCTGATGTGCTATAAAAGTATAAGATATTTATGATAAATGATTTCTATTGGGTCGAAATTATTTATTCCGGTGCTTGTCCTAATAGGAGACGTACTTGTGAGCCCCACCCGCCAATCACCATGTCGTCAATTCCATCTGCATTGACATCTCCAATAGCAATTCCCCAACTTCTACCCCTAGTTTCTTTTGGAATGACATCTTTTGTAGCGAATGAAAAGTGACCTGTCCCATCATTTCTTAAGGCCTGAACTTGCATTTCCTCAAAGGGAGGAATCTTGATTGCACTGAGAATGATATCCATATGTCCATCTTTGTCAAAATCCATAGCTGTGGCAGCATAGGTGGAAAATGATTGCTCAGGCATTCGAGAGGTGGTCTCATCGATAAAACGGCGATTACCGTGATTGATGAATAATCGTGCGCGAGGGTCTTTGTCATACGCCCCACCATTGCTAGTTAGGTTTGCAAAAAGCAAATCAAGTCTTCCATCTCCATTTGCATCAAAGACTATGACTTCACGGGTGTGTAGTGGTACATCATGAGGTAATCCTGCGGTATGCTCTATAAAATTACCGTTTCCGTCGTTGAATAATAGGCGGTTTGGAGGTGCTTCATTGCCTAATACCATGTCGATATGTCCATCACCATCTAAGTCAACCAATTTGACCGATTGGGTTTGGTCAGAAACCTGAGGCAGGGAAGTCATGGTGCGATCTATAAAGTGCCCTGGACGATCAGGATTATTTATCCAGAGGAAATTTTGGGGTTTATCTCCAGAATTACCGATAACAATGTCTGCAAATCCATCTCCATTAACGTCGGCTACATCTAATCCATTTGCTTCACTTTTTCCAAGTAGCCGATCAGAGACATCTGTAAAGGTGCCATCCCCACGACCTAGATAGTACTCATGGTTCTGATCATCTTCGGCAACAAAAATCAGATCCAAGTGACCGTCGTGGTCAAAATCAGCAGTACGCACATGTTCGGTATCATGATTTTTCTCTACAAAAGCGCCTTTCTTCCATGTAAAGATTCCTTTGCCATCATTGAGGTACAGCCTATTGGGTTGTGACTCTAATGCTAGCACCATGTCTAAATCACCATCACCGTCCACATCTAGAAGTACAACATCTAATGCATGGGTTTTGGCGTCTTGGGGAAGATGACTGGATGTGACGTCTTTGAAATACGTATTCTGTGCAAAGAGGTCTTGGGAAAAGCAAATGGTTACCAAAATATAGACTGAACCTAGTGACTGTTTGAAATAAGTGTTCATAGATTTTTGAGTTGGTAAATGTTAATATACAAATAATTATCGTTTTGTAGAGAAGAAATATTGGAAAGGGTAGAAGGTACTTTGACTCAGTTAATATATACGTACCGTGCGAATGTGTTTAAATGGTCAAAGGGTCCCGTTATCAATAAAAACTTGCTAAATTTGTGAAAATGACAAATCGTATGCTGATCATTGACTCTCCATCCCATAATGCCTTTTTCAATATTGCTTCGGAGGAGTACTTGTTGTACAAATATCCAAAGGCAGATATCTTTCTTCTTTATATCAATGCTCCTTCTATAATCGTTGGTAAATTTCAAAATACGCTTGCTGAAATCAATCTAGATTACGTAAACCAACAAAATATTAAAGTGGTGAGGAGAATGTCGGGAGGAGGTGCTGTATACCACGATATGGGGAATCTGAATTTTTCGTTCCACGCATTGTTGGAATCTAATGATTTTATGGATTTTTCTACATTTACGCAGCCCGTTGTAAACGTGTTGAACAGTATGGACGTACCTGCTAAATTGGAAGGTAGGAACGATTTACTGGTAGCGGGTAAAAAATTTAGTGGCAATGCTAAGTTTGCAAAAAATGGGAAGATGGTTCAACATGGTACTATATTATTTGACTCGGAAATGCAGGTATTGGTGGGTGCATTGAAGGTCAACCCGTTAAAATTTGTCGATAAGGCTGTCAAATCTAATAGAGCAAGAGTGACAAACCTTATTGAATACCTACCCGAGAATACAACAATAACGATACTAAAGGGGAGATTAATTGCTGAAATCTTAAAAAATAACGTGGGCGCTCAGATATATGAGTTCAATGAGGAGGATATTCAGAGCATTGAAAAGTTGGTGAAGGAAAAGTATGAAACATGGGACTGGAACTTTGGCACTTCTCCCCATTATAATTTCAAAAAGGCTGTCAAAATACCGGCTGGATTTATAGAAATACATCTGGACGTCGATAAAGGCTTCATCCGTAAGGCAAAAATATTTGGAGACTTCTTTGCATCTCTGCCCATAGAAGATTTGGAGCAGGTATTGATTGGTCAAAAACATAGTCTTGAGCGTATTGCACAATTATTCGATGGGATAGATTTGACAGCATATTTTGGGAAAGTCAATCAAGACGAAATCCTTGATTTATTTAAATAATTCTACTTCCTTGCCGCTTCTGCTGGATCGGATTTGTTGGTGTTGATTCATCAGAATGCTATTGTATGGTTTAGGCGGATTTGCTTTTTGATAAGGAAATGTGATAGCTTAAGGAATTTGGCTTTTATGTTTATTTTGTTAGATTAGTGATTATTAGCCAATTATTAACCTCTTTTTAATGTTTAGGATACTGATTTTTATTGCTTTTTTGCTCTTGGGTGGAAAAGGCATTTATGGGCAGCAACTTGCGCGATCGGCGAATCGACAAAATTTCACCAATATAGATTCGGTAAAGGATAGGCCTATTCTCAAATGGAAATTCCAAACGGAAGGAAAGATATTTTCCTCTCCTGTAGTGTTTGGAAATAAGGTGCTGATCGGCTCATGTGACAGTAACTTATATGCACTCGATAAAATCGACGCAAAGTTGCTTTGGAAATTTAAAACTAATGGTGAAGTACGGTCGTCAGTCGCGATTGCCTCCAATCGAGTATTTTTCCTTTCTAGCGATGGGGTTTTCTATGCACTGGATGCTGATTCTGGACTGCTGCAATGGGAATTTAAGACGGAGGGTGAAAAAATCTACGATACTTGGGATTACTATCAATCGTCTCCGGCAATACAAGGTGGAGTGATTTATTTTGGTTGTGGAGATGGTCATATATATGCATTGGATGTGCAGACGGGTGCATTAAAATGGAAGTTTAAAACCGGGGGGATAGTACATGCATCACCTACATTGACCGAAGATGCTGTACTGATTGGAAGCTTTGATGGTATTTTTTATTGTTTAGAAACCAATGGTCAATTGCGTTGGAAATTCAATACAATAGGGCAACATTACTTTCCTCTTGGGGAGATTCAATTTCATGCGACTGTCTCAGACAGCACAGTGTACTTTGGATCTAGAGATTTTAATCTGTATGCATTAAAGATTAAGGATGGTGGGGGGCATTGGGTGGATCATCAACATGGAAGCTGGCCTAGTGTGCCGAGTCTGGGGGGGAAGCAATTGATTGCCACCATGTCAGACTCTTACAGTGTGTTGGTCATGGATAAAGATTACGGAGGAATGATTTACGAGCCCAACGTTCCTATAAATGTTTTTAGTAGTGCTTCCATATCGGGTAAGTGCGCCTATTTTGGAGCTCTTAATGGAGTTGTATATAAACTAGATCTTGCGACTGGGGGAATTAGCTCCATTTTTCAAACAGATGCTGGAAAAATGAACAGCGCGCAATTCTTTGATGGGACAGGTAAGCTAAGATCGGATTTGGATAGAACGTACAACTACGATGTCAATCTGCTATTTGCGGATTATTTGAAAATGGGGAGTATTTTTTCGACGATATGGGTTGAAGGAAGAACGCTTTACTTCGGTTCGGCAGATGGTGCGGTGTATGCGTTGGAGTAATTCCAGTGAATGGATATATGAAATGCTGATGGATCAAAACTGAATTAAGGGGGACTGCAATATCCCCCTTGATTCCTTACATATCGCGCTCGACATCTTTATCGCCGCGTCCAGATACATTGACGATAGCCAACGAATTTTTATTTTTAAGTAGTTTGATGGCTAAAGCTACAGCGTGAGCACTTTCTATGGCTGTGGTGATGCCTTCAAGTTTTGACAATAGTTTGTATGCTGATACAGCCTCTTGATCTGTGACAGGATAATATTTGGCTCTATCTGAATCTTTGAGGAAAGCATGTTGGGGAGATATACCTGGATAATCTAATCCTGCTGCTATCGATTTAGAGGGGATAGGATTCCCTTCGGCATCTACAAGGCAATAGGACTTAGTTCCTTGGAAGACAGTTGGTTTTCCGAATGTGAGGGTAGCTGCGGTGTTTGGGTACTGCCCATCACCACCACCCTCGGCACCGTGAATTTCGACCTCGGTATCATCTAAGAAGGCTGAAAAAAGACCAATTGCATTGGAACCCCCACCGACGGATGCAAAAATGCTATCTGGTAATCGATTTTCAAAATCCAAAATCTGTTGCCTGGCTTCTTGACCTATTACTGATTGAAAATAACCTACCATTTTGGGGTAGGGGTGAGGCCCGACATGTGAACCAAGTAAGTAAAATGAATCTGGATTTTCGATGTAATAGCCCAATGCTGCATCGACTGCATCTTTAAGTGTGCGACTTCCCAATTCTGTGGGTATAACCTCCGCACCTAATAGGTGCATACGACGTACATTGAGTGCTTGACGCTCTACGTCTATTGCACCCATGAATACTTTGCAGGGTATGCCAAGTAATGCGGCGGCGGTCGCGGTGGCGACGCCGTGTTGTCCAGCTCCAGTCTCGGCGATGATTTCCTTTGCTCCCATCTTTTTAGCGAGTAGTATCTGACCGATGCAATTGTTTATTTTATGTGAACCTGTATGATTAAGATCTTCTCGTTTCAAGTATATTTTGGAGCCGACATACTCACTTAAATTCTTAGCATAAAACAGGGCAGATGGTCGTCCCACATAATTCTTTAGAAGTTGAACAAACTCGGTTTTGAATTCGTCTGTGTCAGCTTGTTGATCAAAGAAATCAGATAACTGCTGCAGTTGTTTTTCTAGGACGGGTGGAATATATGCTCCCCCATATTCTCCATAGGTGCCTTGATGCACCAGCATCTTTGGATTAGGTTTTACTTCTATCATGTTGGTATTGTTGATTATCGTGTTTTTTTGTTGAGCACTAAATATATTACTTTTTTGTCAAATACTAGTTTAAAATATGTCTAGGCTAGTCCTTAGGAAATATTACATAAAAATTTCCGATCTATAGGCTATCCTTATCGATGAAGTTATTCATTCGTATTTCACATCAAAAAATACATTCATCAAAAAATGAAATTGTGAGTCTATGTTGAGGAAACTGATGTGGATGAGATTATATCTTCTTGGAAGATTGGTCATAAATTTGAATTGATTTTTTTACAGGCATACATGTATTTATTGTTAATTTAGTGATTCTAGCAGAATAATTGGTAAAAGAACACAGCAATATGCATGTATGAGCAAAGAAAGTGATAGACCCGAATTTTGGGAGACGGCCTTTACTGAGAAGAAGGAAATGTGGGGATTAGAGCCTGCCAAATCAGCGATATTGGCTAGGGATATGTTTGCACAAAAGTCACTGAAGAATATTTTAATTCCCGGAATTGGTTACGGACGTAATGCGCGAGTATTTATAGAAAACGGAATGTCCGTAACCGGAATAGAGATTTCAAATACCGCTATAGAAATGGCCAAAAAGTATTATGATTCAGAAATCGTAATTCATCATGGGTCTGTAAATGATATGCCTTTTGATGAAAGGGAATATGATGGTATATTTTGCTATGCTTTGATTCATCTTTTGGATAGCAGAGAAAGGGAAAAGGTAATTCGTGATTGCTATAATCAGCTTCGTATTGGAGGTTATATGATTTTCACGGCCATATCCAAGGCGGCACATAGCTATGGACAGGGTAAGTTTGTTAGTAAAGACCGCTATGAAATATTTGATGGTGTAAATATGTTTTTCTACGATAAGGACTCCATAGAGACAGAGTTTGGTGGTGCTGGATTATTTGAAATTATAGACATTCAGGAAAACCAGCCATTCTTTATGATAAAATGCCGAAAAGAGAATGTTTGATTATGGAGCAGGAGCTGTCATGGTGGAGGGAGTGCTGATCGTTATCTAGGTGAAAAAAAACGGATATGGATGCAAATGGTAACCTGATTATTAAAAGATGTTAAGTGAGATTAATTATGGAACTTGGAAATGAAGGAGATAAATCGAAACGATTAAGCGTTAGATTGTTAGGGGTGTTGTATGTGCTGGTGTTATTTTGTTTGGTTATTAGCTTTCCTTCGGAAAATGATCAGTTTGTAGTTCCTATTTATTATTTAATAATAATGCTGGTACTGCAATCGAGTTTTATGCTGTACTACAAAACTAAGCTGCGGTCGGCGGCGGGGATTATTCTAATCTTGGTATTGGCCTTGCTTATAATCTTTGGACTATTTTTTTATTACATAACCGGATTGGCCGCTGCTTTTAAGAATTGATATTATGAATATTCTGAATAAGGTATATTGTATATTGATTATCGTGACATCAATCCTATCGGTAGTCGCTATCCGCAATGTAGGTCAAAAAGTTAATTATAGCACGCATTGTTTTACGGCTGTACCTATCAAAGTCAGAGAACTATATTTGAAGGATCGTCGGAGTGAAGATTTTGGAAATTTTGAGTATCCGAGTGCTGAGTACTTTGCATGGAAGTTATTTTATCCATCTGTGGATAATAATTTCATAAACTATCCAGATTCTCTCTATATAAATTATTTCTCCTATGTCGACACCTCTTTTTATCGTGCTGTACTGCCTATTGCAGACTTTGAACCGGAAGTTTGGAAAGATTACAAGAAATTAAAGCAATACAATACCTTCAGTGTCGGCATAGCTAATGATGGGTGGGTGATGCTATGGTGTACAAATGATGTCTTGGGTACAAAGCTGCTTTTAAGAACGCAAATTAAGGCAAGTGAACCGAATAAAGGAGATTTATTTTACATTAAGCAGTACGACAAAGCGGGATACATCGGGGAAATGTTTAAAAGCCTGAGTGATAGTATTCGGACGAATATAGCAAACCGATACTATTTAACGGATTATAAAGATAGCGTAGCGTACGAACTTCTGTAAACATGCCCTCATAAAGGGGTGTTTCAAAAATGGGACATCGACTTATTTTGACTTGAAGGATTGTAACTATTCTATCGGTTATTGTGTTGATTGATTAATGCCATGATAGTGGATAAGCATAGTGGGGTTAGATAAGAAAGTATAGATAGCTTCGTACGTTGGTACGTCTAGCTGATAGCGTTCGGCTTCTCTTACAATATAACCCGTAAGGGACTCCACTTCAGTATTTCCTTTATTACTGATGAAATCTGAATGCATGGATGTCGTATTGGTAGGTGGGGCGTCGCGAAGTATGTCGATTGATTTTTGCTGTATATCTTTCGGGAGTTTGATATTTTTCAATTCAGCTAGTTGACAAATCTCGGAAAGGAGACTTGTGTAGATTTTTCTATATTCGAGGTTGTTTATAATCTCGCCAAAAGATTTGTTGACATATGAAGTGGCGGTAGCAGCTGCAGAGATAAAAATAAATTTAAGCCAAACGGCGTTCCAGATATTGGAGGTTAACAGAGCGCTAATACCGGCTTCTGAAAATAATGTATGTAAATAATCTAAGCGGGCATCCTGCTCGTCTTGGAGTCCAAAAGTAATCGTTTTGAACGTAGAGAAACAGGCTATTTGTCCAGGGGCTATAAGTCTTGTGATAATGTTGGCGCACCCTTCAGCAACTAGATTGAACGGAAATATTTTTTGGATACGATACTTGCTATCCACACCATTTAACAAGGGCAGGAAAACAGTGATCTCATCTACACAGGGGGATAGCATTTTGACGGTGTTCTCCAAGTCGTAGCTTTTGGTACATAAAATGATATAGTGTACCTTTTTAAGATGATTAATAGTTTCTGACGCGGATGTAGGTCGAGTGGTAAATGTCAATTCTCCATCTTGGATTCGAATGCCATCTCTTTTGATTGCATCTAAGTTGGTCCCACGAGCTAAAAAATGAATTTTAATTTGCGGGCTTTCTTCGAACCGCTTGGCGAGTAATCCGCCGAAGAATCCTCCAATGCCCCCAATTCCGACTATAAGAATATCTATCATACCGATTTTGCTTATTGGTGTACTTAAAAAATATGCTAATGCCCAAATTTACATAATTAAATGCTAGGAATATTGTCCAATACTTGATATCTAAGCGATGTAATTTGCTTGTGCTGACTATGACGTTATTTAGGAAAATGGTTGTTATAGAATAGTTTGGTGGTATTGCGAATACCCTTTATGGAAGAGTAAGTTTACAGAAATGTAAAATAAATAATAAAGTCTATTGATTTAGTAGATTTTATTGTATGTTTGTGTTTATATACTAATTAGTACTATTATTTGTGTTGGGAATTTTCCTGTTATTGGAATCCAGGCACCTCACTAAAGCGAATTAATAATGAATGTAATACTTATTTTTACTTAAGAACATGAAAACACAAACCTTTACCACCCTTCTTCCGTTATTAGACCTTCATGTATTACGAATGCATTGTTCCATGTGCATGTGTTAGTATACTGATCCACCTCCATATTTATAAGTAATAATTAGAGATACCCTAAGGGTGTCATGGAGTTTTTATACCCCAAAAAAGGGAAGTATACGATACTTCCCTCAATGGTCTCATATCAACAACAAGTGTCCAATTGGCGTTGTGGCTTGTTATTGAAATTTTATATTAAAACCACTCAAAAATATGAAAAATATTACTAGAAACCGTGTTTTTAGTACACTTCTTTGTATGGTCTTCTTGTATGGAACCCATACGTTGGCTCAAGCCCAGTCGACTCCTTTAATAAATGCTTCGATTGCGGGAAAAGTAATCGATTCGCTTACACGCAGCCCAATTGCTGGAGCTACGGTGCGGCTCGAAGCCGTAACTCATCAAGTACAGACGGACGAATTGGGAAACTTTAAGCTTGTAACTGGACAAAAGCTTCCCGCCACTGTGATTGTCAGTGTCGTGGGATATACCAAACGGACTGTCGTTATTAGATCATCGCCAACGGTCATTGTACTGTCGCAAAATCAAGATTTTCTTGACGAGGTTGTGGTAGTAGGTTACGCTCAAAAGCGTCGCTCTTCAGAAACAGGTGCAATCACCGAATTGAAGGGTAAGGCATTGGAGTATCAGGGGGGTGTCAGTCTTAGTGAGAAAATACAGGGACTAGCCCCAGGTCTACAAATTGCATCTGCTTCGGGAGTAGAAGGAGGGTCAGCATTAGTCAGGCTGCGTGGAGCAACATCAATTAATGCTAATAATGATCCTTTGTATATTATTGATGGTGTGTTCATCAATAGTCGGTCGCTTCAGAATGTAAATGCAGGTGGGCAAAATATAAATCCACTGGCCGATATCAACCCTGCGGATATCGAATCAATTGAAATCTTTAAAGATGCAAATGCGACAGCAATGTATGGTTCGCGGGGAGCTAATGGCGTTATAATCGTTACGACTAAGAGAGGTAAACGCAATGCGGCAACACGTATAAATATTAATTCTGTCATTGGTAAAGCGGTGACGCCTAAGGTCTGGAATTTAGTAACTGGACCGGAGCATGCTTTGGTCCTCAACCAACAGTGGGTAAACGACGGTAAGAGCTACGAAAGCAGACCCTATCGACCAGCAAGTGAAGGTGGTGCCGGCAATCCAGAGGATCAAGGTACATACGACAGGCTGAGTTTGATTTTTCGTGACCCAGTACAGACTACCCACAATTTATCTGTAGCGGGGGGAGGAGAGAAAACCTCGTTCTTTCTAAGTGGAGAATTTACCAAACAACCCTCTATTTTAAAATTGCAGGATTTTAATCGTCTTTCATTCCGGACGAACCTCGACCATCAGATTAGTTCGGTATTTTCCATAGGGACCAGTATTGCATATAGTAGTACCGAACGAGAGACTGTGCCGACAGGTGATACGGGGGGAATTACAAATACGGGGTTACACACACCTACATTAACGCCTCTATTTAATTCAGATGGAACTTTTAACAGAGGAGAGCGATTTAATAATCCGTATGTATTACTCGAAAATAGCAATAGCCATGCTTATGGCAAACATTTAATTGGAAACGTATTTGCTAAATGGAATATCCTTAAGAATTTGAGTTTCAAGTCTTCTTTTAGTTTAGATGACAATTCCTATAATGAGGTCATTTACTACAACGCGAATCTTAATCAGGGTTTGGCAACCAACGGAAGTGGCCGTGATGTGCTTTCGACGGAGACTACTTGGGTGGCAGAGCAATTGCTTAATTATATTCCTTTGTCCAATCAACAGCATTTTCTTTCTATTTTCCTTGGTAATACTTTGCAACGTGGCTTTATCAGTAGAGCCTCTTTAACTGGTACCAATTATCCCAGTACACAGTTTACGACTATCTCTTCTGCAGCAGTGACTACTGCTTCTGCGACAGGTAGGCTCTATAACGGGTTAATCTCTTATTTTGGAGGTGTCAATTATACTTTCAGAGATAGATATAGTCTGGATGCTAATGTTCGGACTGATGCTTCGTCACGTTTTGGCGCTAACAATCGATGGGCAACATTCCCTTCTATAGGTGCTGCGTGGAATATCGCGAAGGAGAGTTTTGTGCGTCAAAATTTAGAATTTGTGAATACACTACAATTGAAGGGGAGTATCGGATGGACCGGAAATCAAGGTATTCCTGATTTCTCTTCGCAGTTGCTTTGGACTGGAGGTAATAATTACCTTGATAAACCTGGTGTGGCACCGACACAATTGGGTAATGAAAACCTAAAATGGGAGACAACGAGGCAATGGAATGTGGGGTTGGAAACATCCTTGTTGAACCGGCGATTAAGCTTAAATATAGATCTGTATAATAAATATACGCGCGATTTGCTTTTAGAGGTTCCTACTCCAGCAAAGACTGGTTTTAGTTCTTCGTATCAAAATTTTGGAGAGATTAGTAATAAAGGTTTTGAGATTGAATTGAAGACGCTAAATATTACAAATGATAATTTTCAATGGA
Source organism: Sphingobacteriaceae bacterium DW12 (assembly GCA_000783305.1). Classification (GTDB taxonomy): domain Bacteria; phylum Bacteroidota; class Bacteroidia; order Sphingobacteriales; family Sphingobacteriaceae; genus Sphingobacterium. Next base: position 60,480 of record JROE01000008.1, read on the forward strand.
ACACGACTTTTAATATTTCTCACAATAAAAATAAAGTTGAAAAACTATCTAAGTCATTTACGCAATATAATAGGGACTGGGTGCGGATTGAGGAAGGCTACCCATTATACTCTTTCTGGCTGTACAAGCAATTGTATGTCGATTCACAAACGGGCAACGCCGTTTATGATGACTCACGGACAGGTGATGGAAAGATCACTGTTGATGATCGTCAGATAGTTGGCAATGCTTGGCCATCCATTTATGGAAGTCTGACCAATCAACTGAGCTATAAGAATTTTTCATTTGCATTTAATCTTTATTTCTCGCAGGGTAATAAGGTGTTCAACATGAATCGATATTTTCAGGAACATGCAGGGAGTAGGGGTACCTCTTGGTCCATGTTGTCCAGTATGCTTCGCAGTTGGCAAGAACCGGGAGACGTGACGGATATTCCGCGTGTCACGACTTTGCAAAATGCAGACGGAAGCTATAATCACAATTATGAAAGTAGCCGATTTCTGGAAGATGCTTCTTTTATCCGATTGAAGTATATCAATATCGGATATACGTTCCCAACGGCACTGCTTGGAAAACAGCATGTGATTAAAAAACTGGGTCTCTATTTCAATGCGACAAACCTCTTGACATTTACGGGTTACAGTGGGCCAGATCCCGAGGTAAATGTGGCGCAAAGCCAGGCGGGGGCAACAGTGCAGGGGTTAGATTTTTCTATGCCTCCACATGCACGGGTCTATCAGTTTGGGGTTAACTTGACTTTGTAATCAACAGTTTCTTTCACGATTTGATCATAAATACATTAAAAATGAAAACACAATATCAGGCTATATTACAGTTTCTGTTGGTCACTACTTTGTTGTTTGGACTCAGCGGTTGTTCGGATTATTTTTTAGACGTTGATCCTACGCAATCCATTTCGGGTAATACGATTGTTGTTGATCAAAATACAGCCGAGACGGCTGTACTGGGCGTTTATAGTGCATTACAATCACGTTTGTACTATGGCGGTGATGGATATGCAGCAATGGCTTACCTATCGGGAGGAGATCATATTTGGGTTGGGACACTCAATTACTACAATTCTTTTCCGGTCCACGAATATCGACCAGATAATACCTTGATTAATAACGTCTGGTATGATATCTATAAGGTGGTGAACGGTGCGAACAATGTTATCGAAAAGGTGGCGGCCTTGAGCAATGAATCAATCGCTAACGATGCGCGGAATAAATTTACGGGAGAGGCTTACTTTCTACGCGCTTTGGCTTTCTTTGATTTAGCAAAAGCATGGGGCAATATTCCGATTGTATTGCAAGCTACAAAATCACCTTCGGATTTTAACGGTACCCAACAAAGTGACCAAAAGACAGTATATGCCCAAGTATTAAAAGATTTGGATCAGGCGGAGACGTTGTTGCCGACGACTGTGGATCGAAATCGAGTCACTAAGAATACGGTATATGCACTTAAATCGAAGGTGTATCTCTATCTTGAAAATTGGGATAAAGCGACTGAGTATGCTAGCAAAATTATTAATAATGCAAATTATGAACTCATCTCGTGGCCGACAATTCTGGCGGGCCTGAATACCAAAGAGTCTATTTTTGAGCTGGCTTTTTCGGCTGCTGATCAAAGCGCGCACTTTGGGTCATGGTCGAGTCTCAGTTACCGTAATCAATATGGCCCTAGCGCGGAGGTCTATCAATTTTTGCAACAAACTGAGGTAGGTGGGGATCGTAAAGCTTTGATTGTAGACAATTCTACTCCAACAATTCGTAATTATTTTATACAAAAATTGTACTGGCGCTCGTCGGGGGATAATCCGACTTATATTCTGCGTCTAGCTGAACAATATCTAATTCGAGCCGAAGCACGTGCAAAAAATGCCACTGTTGATTTAGAGGGGGCACTTTCCGACCTGAATGCAGTGCGTAGACGTGCAAATGTCGGTGTAAAACTACTTACGACTAAAGAAGTATTATTGACAGATATAGAGCAAGAGCGGAGGGCGGAGTTTGCCTTAGAGCCACATAGATGGTTTGATTTGGTGCGTACGGGTAGGGCAGCGGCTGTATTGGGGGTGACCGACCAGCGTAAGTGGATTTTCCCTATTCCCTATAATGATGTGGAAGTAGATGCTGATCTGGTACAGAATCCAGGATATGAATAATCGTAATTAAGATGAATACATCCATACGTGATTCATGGAGCAAAGGCCAGGTCTTTGTTCTGCTTGTTGCTATTTTCTTTTTTGGCCTATTGAGCATTCCGTTCAATCCTACACTTTGTGCTGACATTAGTCGTAAAGTGTTGAGTGTTGAGAGTTTTTATCAGCTGACCACTTATCATACTTCATTCTTTCGAGAAGCTCAACAAATAGGGCTGCAATTGACAGGTTATCTGAATTGGTTGATTGCATTGGTTGTCGCTTTGTGTGGAAGTGCGCTCCTACAGGTGTTATATAAGCAACCACTTCCAGCGGATAGGCTTTATTATATCCTCAGAGTTTTGCTACGATATCGTCTTGCTATAGCACTATTTGCGACTGGTATCGTTAAGCTATTTCCCGTTATGTTGCCTCTACCGACGCTTAGCGATTTGCATACCGAGTATGGGGATTTTTTACCATGGAAAGTCTATTTTCTGAGCACTTCTATCAGCTCTGCAGGATATGTCCCGACACTTGGGCTTATGGAGATAGGGGCGGCCTTGTTGCTCTTGTTTCGAAAGACTACCGTAATAGGTGCTGCTATAGCATTCTGCCTGTTGCTCAATATTGTCCTGGCTAACTATGCATACGGTATCGGTGAGCAAGTGTATAGTTCCTTTTTGCTATTGCTGTCGTTTGCCATTTTGTGGTATGACCTTCCTCGTTTATACGCTTTACTTTTCTTAGAAAGATATACTAAGGCTGATACTTACGAACCTGTATATAAAGAGCGGTATTTGAAATTTAGAAAAGGGCTCAAGATAGCAATAGTCATCTGGGTACTATTACTAATGGGAGGGACATATCGAATTTGGTCCAACGAACGGTATCCCTATCCCAATCAAGCGGGACTTAAAGATGCTGCTGGGTACTATGAGGTAACTAGATTTGTCCGCAATGGTGACACAATTGCTTATTCGCAGGATGATGATGTGCGCTGGAGAAATGTGATTTTTGAAAAATGGAATACATTGAGTATTCGAGATAATAACGTAGGTGTAGTGGACAGTACCAGGCCCAAAATTGTGTATCAGGTGGATAGTCTTCGAAATTTTGAACAATTGGGTAACGGAGGCCGACATTTTTATCGTTATGAAATTCGTGATGGGGGGCGCCGGATAGAGCTGCAAAATAAGATTGTTAAAGATGATCGCTTTGTTTTCCATGTGAAACAGTCGGGAAAAGATCAGCTTGTCCTCTCCGGAGTATCCAATGCGAAAGATTCACTACAGGTCGTACTGCAACGTACTTCTAAGGAATATTTACTGCATAAAGGGCGACGTAAACCTATTAAAATCTATTAATAACTATGACACAAAGCACTATCGTCGAATCGGAATATGTGAATAAGTCCATAGACCGTTGGAATTCTGGAAGAAATATTATTTTCCGTTTCTTTTTTATATTTATCTTACTTTTTGTCATTCCTGTAAAGTATGAATGGTATGCTCATCTCTTCAAAAGCAAATCATTATATGAGGTGTTGTCTTCGATGGCCGGATTCCGTCCCGGACTCATCGATATCGCTGGAGAAAGTGGTAAGTGGGGATTGTATTCCTTTGCCTCTTGGGGACTTACAGCCATCATCGCAGCCACAGGAGCCTACCTCTGGGCGTGGTTAAGTCGTAACGCGACCCCGATTAATGTCGCAAAGGGGTATTATTGGCTACGTGTACTCGCACGTTATCGTATCGCTATTGGAATCATTGCCTTCGGTTATCTTAAATTGTACCCAATGCAGATGCCATTTCCCTCAGAGGCTAATCTGCATACTGCATTTGGTGACTACGCTCCTTTCAAATTGTATTGGCAAGCTGTAGGACTTTCACTGTGGTACCAGATCTTTCTAGGACTTTTGGAAATAGGAGCTGGGGTATTGATGTTTTTTAGAAAAACTACAGCCTTAGGGGCTATTATTAATGCAGGTGTTCTATATAATATTGCACATGCAAACCTGGCTTATGATGGAGCTGTACACCTTTATAGTGGATATTTTGTAGTACTGTCTGTTTTTGTCTTATTACAATATCTACCGGGCATCTGGCAGGTATTTATTAAACGACAAAACTTTGCTCCCAATTATTATACCCCCAATTGGAGCACTCCTGGGTGGAGAGTAGCATACCTTGGAGGTAAATACCTTTTTATATTATTGTTTCTTTTCTATTATGGATACAAACGCTATGAGATGCACTACAACGAAGGTAAGCTCAAGGAACCAATTGTACCCGGACTTGCCAATGCGGCGGGATATTATCATATCTCTAAATTTGATCTCAATGGCAAGACACTACCATACGATCCAAGTGACTCTGTTCGATGGCATGATGCGGTTTTTGAACGCTACTCCACATTTGTCTATACAGTTAACAAAGCATACGCCATAAACCTAGATAATGGTACTCCCAAAGCCACTGATCTATTCAAAGATTATGAGTTTACTGGTCGGGCCGGAGGAAAGCGATATCTCTATTATGAAATCGATAGTGCTGAAAATTATTTGTACCTCGTGGATAAGAACCAGAAATTTGCTAGGGAACTGGTCCGTGAGCGGAGTAATATTAGGATGGATTTGAGGGACAAGTACCAAACGATGTGGCGAGATAGTTTGCATATCTTGCGTTGGGAGTATAATCGGCTGCCTAACGGTAATATTAGGTTGGCGGGACGAATCAATGACAAAGACTCCATTAATGTCATACTAAGCAAGCATAAGCATCAGCATGCTATCGGCGAAGGATGGTATACACGTAACAATATTTATACCTATGAACAATCTGAAAATTAGAAAAATGGGACCTTTTTGGATGGTAGGTCTCTTGTTTTTTGTCGCTCATTCCGGATTTGCACAGCAAAAGAAGCTTTGCGAAGCTGAAAACTATCATGATCGTCTGCTTGTGGACACGACCATACAATTGATTGATGTACGTACACCTATCGAAACTGCAGAGGGGACGATTTCGGGGGCTATTCTATTGAACTGGAAAGACAGCATAGCCTTCGAGCTGGGCGTGCAAAAATTAGATAAAAGACGGCCCGTATACATTTATTGTAGAAGCGGAAATAGAAGTAGCGAAGCTGCGGATTATTTGACTCATCTTGGATTCCAAGAAGTGGTGGATCTCAAGGGAGGAATAAGGGCATGGGAGGAAAAGGGCTATTTCATAGGTGAAAAGGTAAACAAGGATAACAACGGAAAGGGATGTCACTGATGAAGAGAAGACAATTTGTTAAAGAGGGGATAATAGGATTGGGGCTAATATACCTATCAGAGAAAGGGCTGGCTGTAAATAAAGACAAAGTAAATGGAAATTTTGAGATTCAACAATTTGTCGATGAAGGTCTGTCACAATTTGCATATGCGGTTTATGACACAAAATCTATTTTACTAATAGATCCAGCAAGAGATGTGCAGCCTTACCTGGATTTTGCAGAGGAAAAGAATCTAAAGATTATTGCTGTAATCGAAACCCATCCCCATGCAGATTTCGTGAGTGGGCATGCCGAATTGCAGCGTAGACTTCAAATTCCAATTTATGTGGGTAAAGACTATCTAGCAGAATTTGGCCATAAGGCCTTGACAGAAGGTGATTACATTGTTTTGAATAATTCCGTTCGTCTACAGGTATTGCATACTCCGGGGCACTCTCCAGAAAGTATATCCTTGGTCTTACAAGATCAGAATCGGAATATCGCATTGTTCTCAGGAGATGCTTTGCTTTTTGGAAATGTCGGTCGTCCTGATTTGCGAGATACAGATGAAGGTTCGCCTAGTAGTCGAGAGGCACTTGCTCGTGCGATGTATCGAACGGTGAGAGACAAATTGAGTGTATTGGAAGATTCTCTTGCCCTTTATCCAGCACATGGTGCGGGATCACTCTGTGCCTCGGGTATTCGGGATGTAGCAACCAGTACTCTGGGTTATGAACGCATTCATAATCCAGCTTTTAAGATACAAGGAGAGGAGGAATTTGTTTCTTGGATATTGGCAGATTTGGCATTTATTCCAGCTTATTTCCCGTTTGACGTGAATCTTAATCTGAAGGGCGCGGAAAATCTCCAATCCAGTTTGTCCTTGATTGATATTCTGCCAACGAATACTCCACTTCCCTCGGATGTCCTCCTGCTAGATACTCGACCGCAGAAGTACGCTATCACGTCCTATATCAAAGGTGCTATCCAAATACCTGGGAATGGTAAATTTGAAACCTGGTTGGGTACAATCATTCAGCCGGGAGAGAAGTTTTATCTCATTAGTGAGGATGAGGAACACTTGCACCAAAGACTAAAACAAGTGGCTAAGATTGGGTATGAAGGTCAGGTATCGGGCGCTTTGATTTATAACCGATTCCAAGAGGGACCAATAGAATTGGATGTAAATGATGTGTTGGAACATCCCGAAGATTATTACATTATTGACGTTAGAAATGAGAATGAAGTACATAAAAACCGTATTTTTAGCCATGCGGTGAATATTCCGTTGCCAGAATTGAAGAAGCAAATCTCTGAAATCCGTACCGAAAAACCTATTATAGTGCATTGTGCGTCAGGTTATCGGTCTGCAATAGGAAGTAGCCTACTTCGACGGGGGCGTCCGGATGCTGTTATTTATGATTTCGGTCCCGCTATAAAAAATATTAAGCCCTAGTAAAGTTTTGATGAATAAAAACCAATATGATGCTATAGTCGTAGGATCTGGACCTAATGGTCTTGCTGCCGCTATTACAATGCAACAGCAGGGACTTTCGGTTCTGTTGATAGAAGGGAAGGATACGATAGGAGGTGGTATGCGTACTTTGGAATTGACGCTGCCTGGCTATGCGCATGATGTGTGCTCTGCCATCCATCCTATGGCAGTGGGATCCCCTTTCTTTTCTACACTTCCATTGGCCGATTACGGTCTAGAATTTATTGAATCTCCCCTAGCGGCAGCGCATCCTTTTGATGATGGAAGCTCGGCTTATCTATCTAAATCTCTTACCGCTACGGCACATGGCTTAGGGGAAGATGCAGAACGGTATAAATCATTAATAGAGCCATTCGTTCGAGAGTGGGATGCGCTATCTCGTGATAGTATGGGACCACTGCGCTTTCCGAAACACCCTTTATTAATGGCTAGATTTGGTCTAAAGGCTTTGCAGCCCGCAGGCTGGCTGGTGAATCGATTTCGAAGCTCTAAAACTCGTGGTCTTTGGGCGGGAATGGCTGCACATGCTATTCAACCTTTGAATAATGTAGCTTCGTCAGCAGTTGGGTTGATGTTGTTGGCTGTAGGGCACAATAAGGGATGGCCAATACCTAAAGGAGGATCACAATCTATTGCCGACGCTTTGGCTGCATATTTTGTGTCACTGGGGGGGGAGATTCATACAGGTGTATGGATTGAAGATTTAGAAGACTTGCCTTCCCACCGCGCAGTGCTGTTTGATGTTAGCCCCCTTCAACTGGACAGGATTCTAGGTGCTCGACTTCAAAAATCGTATAGAGGTCAATTGAAGAAATATCGATATGGTATGGGTGTTTTTAAAATTGATTGGGCATTAGATGGACCAGTTCCCTTTGTATCTGCCGAAGCCCAATCTGCTGGTACTGTACACTTGGGTAATACATTTGAGGAGATTGCGGAAGCTGAATGGAAAACATCAAAGGGATATCACGTTGAAAAGCCGTTTGTACTGCTGGCGCAACAAAGCTTGTTTGATGCAACTCGTGTACCAGATGGTAAGCAAGCCGTATGGGCCTATTGTCACGTACCTAATGGCTCTAAACAGGATATGACAAGACAGATTGAAAATCAGGTAGAGCGCTTTGCTCCAGGATTCAAAGATCGAATTTTAGCGACAAGTGTAATGGATACGCATGCTTTGGAAGCCTATAATCCAAATTATATAGGTGGTGATATCAATGGTGGAATTATCGATATTCGCCAATTATATACCCGACCTACATTAAGTCTATCTCCATATAGGACTTCTATCAAACAGGTTTTCATTTGTTCATCTTCTACGCCACCAGGGGGAGGAGTTCATGGGATGTGCGGTTACCATGCGGCTAAGCTGGCGCTTCAGGATGTTTTTGATATTTCGATATAAAAGAAATATTGAAGTCGAAGCTACTGAGATAGAAAGTCAATTTTTTTCCGATCTGTTTAGTAATGTGACTTATTGGCATGTTTGCTTTTCGATACTTAGTCTGTTAATTGTAGGTAATTAGCTTTGCCGTATACATGGGATGCTATTTTTGAGCATTTGACCAATATCCAATGATTAAACCTTTAGAAAAGTTGTGAAGCATGATGAAGGTTTTTTTGGAGAAATAGAATAGTGCAATAGCAGCGCACTACTAAATTGATATGAATTGAACCTAAATTGATACGATTTCGCTGTTGATTCTAAAATATTAAAGCGTTATTTGATTTTCAGGATTAAGGATTTGTTTGAAATTTATCTAAATATTTGTTTAAGCTCTTTCTGGCTACAATATTATTGCGTTTTTTGAGATAGAAATATTGCTATTATCTTTAAAAGATACCTTATTTTTTTCAAAAAGTAGGTCGTAAGCATTTTTAGAATATAAATCCAAACAAGTTCGAAACTGATATTCAAAAGCATTTTATTATTTCATGAAGACCGTAGCGATTGTATTAAGAACCGCATATGCGCTTCACGTCAATTTTTTCGTACGATATGTTTAAACCTTTTCAAAAATCTATTATTGAGATGAACAAACTCAAAAGAATGAATGTTTGGTGTTTTTTATGCTGCATGTTGGCAATAGGCCAAGTCGAAGCCCAACAAAGGAAGGCCCCAGCCTATCCTTTAATCACGCACAATCCGAATTTCAGTATCTGGTCAACTACAGATCAACTTAATGAATCTACTACTAAGCACTGGACAGATGCAGATCATTCTTTGCTTGGGTTAATTAATGTAGATGGAAACATTTACCGTTTCTTGGGTAAAGAAGAACCAAACTATAAAACGATACTTAATACTTCTCATGACGGCCCATATACGGTACAATATAGCGAAACTAAGCCGCATGGAAATTGGACATCTCTGAACTACTCCGCGGACGATTGGAAATCGGGTGCTGCACCTATAGGTGATGACGAAAAGCATGTCAAAACACTTTGGAAATCGGACGATATCTGGGTAAGGAGAACTTTTGATATCGTTAATCCAGCTAGCATCAATGAACTTTTCTTAAAATTGAACCACGATGATAATGTTGAGGTATTTTTGAACGGCAAAAAAATCTATGATAAAGCTGGTTGGACCAATAAATTTGAATATCTGCCAATTCTTAAAACGGATCTTAAAGCTGGACAGAATGTAATAGCTATTCATTTGGTAAATACTGCTGGTGGCCGATTCCTAGATTTTGGTTTGGTGGATAGGTTGAAGGAAAGCGGGCCCAAAATACAGATGGCTGTGCAAAAAGATGTAGAGATTACGGCGACACAAACAATCTATAAATTTGTAGCAGGCAAAGTAAATCTTAAACTGACTTTCACATCTCCTCTACTCATGGACGATTTGAATTTACTGTCTAGACCAGTCTCCTATATTACATATAGTGTACAAGCGAATGATAATAAACGGCACGCAGTAAAAGTATTTCTTGGTGCATCATCTAATATAGCAGTGTATAGACCATCACAGGAGGTGACAGCTCAAAAATATACAACAGGAGGACTGTCGATACTAAAAGCAGGGACTGTTGAACAGCCTGTCTTGGGAAAAGGTGCAGATGATATGCGTATAGACTGGGGGTATTTCTATGTAGCTGCGCCAAAAGCAAATGGTGTCGAACAATTTGTAACGCCTGTGGCCACTGCTGTGGATGCGTTTCGAAACGGCGTTAACACATCTACCGCTTCAAAGGGAACTTCATTGTCCTTAAACACGGTGATTCCTTTTGGTAACGTTGGGAATGCTGAAGTGAAACATTTCGTTGAACTAGGATACGATGAGATTTATGCAATTCAATATTTTAAAAACAACCTAAGGCCATGGTGGAACAATTCGGGTACAGAAACTATAGAGAATCAGCTTATTAAAGCTGCCGATGAATATGAATCTGTGGTGAACAAATGTACTTCATTTGATAAACAGGTATATGCTGATGCTCTCCATTCTGGTGGTAAGGAATATGCTCACCTGACTATACTTGCGTATCGTCAGAGTATTGCTGCTCATACATTAGTCAAAAGCCCTGAAGGGGAACTATTGTGGTTGTCCAAAGAAAATAACAGCGGTGGATTCATCAACACGGTAGATGTCACCTACCCATCAGCACCCCTGTACCTTATCTACAATCCTGAATTGCTAAAGGGGATGTTAAATGGTATATTCTACTTTAGTGAGAGTGGTCAATATCCCTATCCTTGGGCCGCACATGACTTAGGTACCTACCCTTTTGCTAACGGTCAGACCTATGGCGAGCCTATGCCAGTGGAGGAGTCTGGCAATATGATTATTTTAACGGCAGCCATTACTAAGGTACTACAAGATGGCAGTTATGCCAAGCAACACTGGAAGACGCTTACTACTTGGGTAGATTATCTTGTGAAAGAAGGCTTCGACCCTAAGACGCAGCTGTGTACTGACGATTTTGCAGGTCATTTGGCCCGAAATGCAAACCTGTCGGTCAAGGCTATTGTAGGTATAGCTTGTTATGCACAAATGGCGGAGGTAATCGGTGAAACTGAAACGGCCAAGAAATATCGCGCTATAGCCGATCAGATGGTGCCAAAGTGGATGGAGATGGCAGATGCTGGCGACCACTATGCGCTTACTTTTGATAACAAAAATACTTGGAGCCAAAAATACAATTTGGTATGGGACAAAGTTCTAGGACTGGATTTATTTCCGCAAAAAGTATATAACACCGAAATTAAATATTACCTGACTCAACAAAATAAGTTTGGTATACCACTGGATAGCAGAAAAGCTTACACTAAGAACGATTGGATTCTGTGGACCGCTGTTTTTGCACCTACTCGTCAGGAATTTGATGCATTGATCAAACCAGTATATAGACATGCTATTGAGACCGAATCTCGGGTTCCGTTGAATGACTTTTATGATTCTAATACCGGTATCCGTGAAAATTTCAAAGCAAGGAGTGTAGTCGGTGGTTTCTACATGAAGCTCTTGGCGGATAAATTGCTTGCAGGTCAGATAAAATAAGTGAACAGTCATATGCTTGACTATTTCTTTATCTGAAAAAATAGTCAAGCATATTCCGACATACTTAAAAAGGAAGCTTCGCAACTAAAGAGGTATCAGTGTCTTTAGTTGTGAAGCTTTTATCGATTTCTAGATACTCTGACGTCGTATTTGCTACTTGCTTTTGGATATGTCAGAAATCCTCCGAAAGTCCGTGAAATGGGCATTGAATGTCTTGTGGCTTTATCATGAGATACTTAGCTTTTGAAAGTTAGGAGGTCCATATAAATGTATCTCTAAAAGCTCCCTCATTTTGAATTTCAATCCATAATTGAAGGCGCTGTTTTTTTGTATCTTTGATATTAATAAAAAGGAGAATTAAATAATGTGAACATACTTTTTAAACAGCGATTGGTTGGTACAGTGCTATCTGTAACGTTGGTTAAAAAAGGGGACAGATTTAAAGGTGTGAATTGCTGAATCTGGTTATCATTAAATATAAAATAATACGAGTGTCAAATGGCAGTACCCATCCATAAAAGTGAATTGCAAAATTCCATACAAATCAATTATGATAAGCTTCGTAAGGAATTGATGTCTATTCCGTTTGAGCTAACCATGATGGAGGAGCTAGAAGGCCATAGTAAAGGAACATTAATGAGTATCAACAATCTTCTGTCGTACTTGATTGGTTGGGGGCAATTGGTTTTAAAGTGGATTGATAAAAAGGATAGGGAAGAGCTCGTTGATTTTCCTGAAGAAGGCTATAAATGGAATGAACTGGGTAAACTGGCCCAAAAGTTCTATTTGGATTATGGTGCGGATGATTATGTTACCTTGCAAGAAAAATTAGACAAGACCGTTGGTGATATTTTAGCCATTATTGAAAAAAAGACAAACGAACGACTCTATGGAATTGTGTGGTATCAGAAGTGGACATTAGGTAGAATGATTCAGTTTAATACAGCATCTCCTTATATCAATGCTACAGGAAGGATTCGGAAATGGAAAAAGCAAAAAAATCTGAAATGAAAATAGAGAAATATACTAAAGCAGACTATGCAGCTATTATGGATGTGTGGGAGTCTTCTGTAAAAGCAACTCATCATTTTTTGAAGGAGGATGATTTTCTATTTTATAAAAAAATAATTCCGACGGATTTTCTACCGAAGTTAGAGATTTATATTTTAGAAGACAATGGCCTGAAGGCATTTATTGCTGTAAATGAAAGCCATTTGGAAATGCTCTTTGTAAAAGATGATGCTAGAGGAAAGGGTTATGGAAGGAAGCTGATAGAATATGCTTTGCACTATTTGGGAGTGGTGCAGGTGGATGTCAACGAACAAAATGAACAGGCTATTGGGTTCTATCGGAAAATGGGTTTCGAAATCAGGAGTATGTCTGCGACAGATGGTATGGGTAAGGATTATCCGATTCTCCATATGTGTAGAACAATTTCTAATCAGATGAACAAGACATTTGTTGTATATGGAGTAAGCAGGGGACTCGGTCGGGCTATTGCTGAACATGTAGTTACTGATGGAGATATGTTGTTTGGCATTTCGAGAACGGAACCGCAATATTTTGTAGGAAGCGATAATAGAAGATGGATTTCAGCAGATTTATCTAATCCTATGGTCTCAGCTCATAAAATAAAACAAGTCGTTGGCAATCAAAAGATAGATTGCCTTATTTACAATGTTGGTGTTTGGGAAGAATACGCTTTTTCTACTGCTTATGATTTTGAGAAGGAAAGTCCAGAAGAAATAGTTAAAATAGTTAATACCAATATCACATCATGCTTGTTAGCGGTACAATCTTTTATTAAAAATCTCAAGCTATCCAATAATTCTAAATTGATATTTATAGGTTCTACTTGGGGCTTAGACAACCATAATGGAAAAGAAGTTGTCTTTTCTGCTACCAAATTCGCATTGCGTGGTATGGTACATGCTTTAAGGGAGAGTTTGAAAGCAAGCCGTATAGCTGTATCGATTCTTAATCTTGGCTACCTAGCTACGGAATACGAATTTACGGATACCCAAAGTGTATTAAACGAAAGGGAAGGTGATTTGATTCCATTGTCAGACGCTATTAATGCTTTGCGTTTTATACTCTCGACCACATTTGCCAGTTGTGTGAAGGAAATTAATATGCCTGCCATGAATGATGAAAATATCTAATTCTTTTACCTCGAAATGGGTAAGAAATTGGATTGAATATTATAAACACATCACATCCTAGGTGCAGAAAGATAGGGCCTTAAGACTTTACACGACGTTAGCCTATTCTGTATCAAGATTAGACTAACATTTAAAGTTATAGGGTTGTCGAAAATTATGCTGCTACTATAATTCATATCTTTTTTGAATACGCTGCGGTTTGTCAGTAGCAATATCGTGAATGCTTGTTTCTTGATTATTAGTCATAATCTAATTCCTTAATTATATTTAACACTTTTGAAGCGCAACAGATGTCAGGATGGTGCAGGATGCCTATGCTGCATTGGATTCCTATATTTGGGATAGCCCCATTGGACCATCTGTGCGGCCTCTGGTTATAAACGATATGATTAGGTGTTTTTCAACCTAGACCTCTAAATCTAAAAAGCAATGAAATATAACGTACATAAAAAGGAGGTTTTGGGTGCTAAGTCATAACATTCACAAATAGACCTGAAATAGAACAATCGACAGTGTTGGAGCACAGTCGAAATTTGCTGAAAGATTTTAACTAAATTAAATGTAGCTAATCAAGAGAGATGATGCTCTTAATACTTAAAACCAATAAACCATAAAGGGGTATGCCATATGACCAATATCACAAAACGATAGTCAAATATTGTACGGATGGTAATTTGCCATTAAAACCAATTTGTAGGGGTATAAATATTATTTTTCTAGTTCCGCAGCGGGAAGTTTTGCTTAGTAGGATAGAACACAATCCAGGATATTAACTCAATAAAGGAATGAATCAAAACAGAATATCAATATAAAGAGCCACAATGCAAAAAATCAAAAATGTACAGTTGCTGTTGTTCTCCTTGCTCCTGCTTTTGTTAGTGGGGTCATGCAGTCAACAGGCCAAAGAGAATGTTGTAGAGGACACAAATCCGAAGACAAAGAAATTCGTGCTACCCGACGGGTTTGCTGTTGATCATATTTATAGTCCATCGGATAACAAACAGGGGTCATGGGTTGCAATGACTTTCGATAATAAGGGAAGGATGATTACATCTGACCAATATGGCGCTTTGTTTCGTATTGAGCTTCCGCCTATCGGGGCCGATAGTACAGTGAAGGCCAAAATCGAAAAGTTGGAATTCCCTACTGGTAATCCAGCTGATACCAGTTCTAAGAAGGTGGGTATAGGATTTGCCCAAGGCTTACTATGGGCGAACAACAGCCTCTATGTAGTCGTGAATCATTCTCCCAACGATCAGTTTTCCCAAGGAAGTGGGGTGTATCGTTTAGAGGATACAAATAGCGATGATAAGCTGGATAAGATGACTAAATTGTTGGCTCTGAATGGTGAAGGAGAGCATGGGCCACATAGTATTATTTTAGGACCAGATTCCTCAATTTACTTGGTTGCAGGCAATCATACAGATTTGCCGAAAATGGATGCTTATAGATTGCCTTCTAATTGGCATCATGATAATCTGTTGCCTCATATAGTGGATCCTCAGGGACATGCTACTGACCGTAAAGAACCTGGGGGCTGGATTGCAAAAACTGATGCTGAAGGAAAGCATTGGGAATTGATAAGTGCCGGTTACAGAAATCCATTTGATATTGCATTTAATGACGATGGGGAATTATTTATCTACGATTCAGATATGGAATGGGACTTTGGAATGCCTTGGTATAGACCTACTCGAATCTGCCATGTTACCAGTGGGAGTGAATTTGGCTGGCGTACAGGGAATGGCAAATGGGACCCCCGATATCCAGATAATCTTCCCGCGGTTCTGAATATTGGACAGGGATCGCCGACTAATTTACTTTACGCTAGTCATGCAAAATTCCCCGAGAAGTATAGAAACAGTTTATTAGCATTTGATTGGAGCTTTGGTATTATTTATTCTGTTCAGTTAGATCCCAAAGGGGCTAGCTATACTGCAAAAGCAGAAGAGTTTGTGTCGGGATCTCCACTTGCCTTAACAGATGGAGAGATTGGGCCAGATGGTGCGTTGTACTTTTTGACTGGTGGAAGGCGTTTGGAATCTGATTTGTATCGGGTGTATTATAAAAATCATGACGATATCAAGGGAAGTACAACAAGTAGCAAAAAAGATGTAACCAAAGATATAGCGTTACGTCGGGAGATTGAACAATATCATAAACCATCTGCTCCTGGTACGGCTGAGAAATTATGGGAATATCTTGGGCATGAAGACCGTTTTATCCGTTATGCAGCACGTATAGCTGTTGAGCACCAACCTGTAGATACATGGAAGCAATTAGCTTTTGAAGAGCGCAACGTACTTCGTTTGACAGAGGCAATGTTGGCCTTAGTCAGAAATGGAGACAAATCCCTTCAAAGCTCCATATTCGACAAGTTGGCAACTATTAAAATAGATGGGTTATCACAGCAGATGGTGTTAAATCTGTTACGAGTTTATGAGGTTGCTATTGCACGAATGGGGAGACCTACTGATGCACAGCGGGTCTTGTTGTCTTATAGACTAGGGGGCATGTATCCGTCAAAAGTGAACCTTATCGATCGTGAGCTTGGAAAAATATTGGTAGCTATAGGCGATGAAGGTGTCGTTCGAAAGACGGTACCTTTGATGTATACTGCAAAAGATGATTCTACAAATGCCAATTTTATGAATTCATCTAACTTAATCTTGCGAAATCCAGAGTATGGATTGGATATCGCGAATATGTTGGCAAATATTCCACCTGCACAACAGATTTATTTGGCAACCATGTTGAGTTCGGCAACAACTGGTTGGAGTCCCGAGTTGCAAGAAGAGTATTTTAAATGGTTTTATAAAGGATTTGGGTATAAGGGTGGAAACAGTTATATCGGCTTTATTGATAAAGCACGCAAAATTGCTTTAGGTAATGTCAGTAAAGACCAATTGGCGCATTACGGTAAAATCTCAGGGGATTCTTTGGTTAACCAAGCGGGCAACCGTTTGGCAGAAAAAGTCGTAGGTGCTAAAGGACCCGGCAGAAATTGGGAAATTGATTCGGCTTTAAAGTATATTAATGAAAATAAGGAAATACGTGATTTCAAACGTGGCAATGAGTTATTTATTGCTTTGCGCTGTGCATCTTGTCATACAATGAAAGGCGAGGGTGGTTCGGTAGGGCCAGATCTGACACAATTGGGTACACGGTTTTCCACTAAAGATATGTTGGAGTCACTAATTGAACCTAGTAAGGTAATCTCGGACCAATATGAATCTAAAGTATTCCATTTGAAAGATGGAACTAAAAATATGGGACGATTGATGGGTGAAAATGAGACGAGTTATATTATCTCACAGAATCCGTATGCGCCGCAGCTCACGAAAGAGATAGCCAAGAAGGAGGTGCAGGACATCAAGGTTTCTGAAATCTCCATAATGCCTCCCGGTACTCTCAATGTATTAAGTCCAGACGAGCTACGCGATATCATGGCTTACTTAATGTCTGGTGGAAATGAAAATAATGTAGTTTATAAAAAGGATAGAAAATAATACAAGGTGGATTTTTCAAATAAGGACTGGTTGGATAAGGTGTCACATGTGGCACAGGTGGGTGGTATAGAAACATCGATATTGGATAACGGACGTGGACGAGGTACTCGAATAGCTTGGATTAATACTGGTGCGGGGCTACGTTTCAAAGTTGTTATTGACAGGGCAATGGATATTGCGGATGCAAGTTTCAACCAGTTCAACTTAAGTTGGATTAGTAAGCTGGGTGTCACACCTCCTCAACCTTTTTCTGATAAAGGTGCTGATTGGTTACGAACTTTTGGCGGTGGGTTATTGGTCACTTGTGGACTGACACATGTTGGTGGACCTGAAACGGATGCATTTGGTAGTCGAGGGCTTCATGATCAAATCAGTAATATCCCGGCAGAAATTATCCAGATTAAACAGCCGGACTTAATCAGTGGAAATCGTGAGATGTCTATTATAGGTCGGATATTACAAGGACACCCGCTTGGTTACAGTATTGAAATGACGCGTACTATACGTTGCTATTTGGGTGACCCAACGCTATATATCGTCGATGAAGTCCAAAATGTTGGAAACAGGGAGGTTCCCCATATGCTTTTGTATCATTTTAATTTTGGCTGGCCGTTAGTTGATGCAGATACGAAGATACTATGGGAGGGTAATTGGCGAGCAAGAGAGTCAGACGTAGATCAAAAGATTTTTAAAGAAGGTAATGATTTCAAGACGTGTACCGAACCACGGCAAGATCATCGTGGAGCAGGAGAAGAGGCAGCCTTTATATCTCCTGATAGTGATAGTGAGGGAAATTGTAGATGTGGCTTGTTGAATGAGAAGCAGGGGTTTGCAGTAGCGCTAAATTTTAGGAAAGAGCAACTTCCTTGGTTGACGAATTGGCAACATTGGGGACCTGGAGAATATGTGACGGGATTAGAACCAGGAACTAACCCACCGTTGGGACAAAAGCAAATGCGAGAACAAGATGAACTCACCTTTCTTAAGCCTAATGAAAAGAGAGTCTATGAACTTTCTCTATCCATCTTAGATACTCGTGACGCTATTCATGCATTTACAAATAACATATAAAAACTAAAAAATACGTTGTTATGGAAAATATAGAAAAAGCCTTTGAACAAGGTAAGGGGATATTCAGATTGGCGCCGAACTGGGTGCCAAGATCATTTTGTGTTCCGGGGAGGCGGATTAAACTTCACCCAGACGATTATTATATACTAGGTGGCGAACGTGGTGGGATTGATGAGCGTTGGTTGTCTTCGACAACGCCTGCTAAGAATGGTCCGTTAACAGGAGAGTTCGAAGGGCTCAGTTTTGTGGTCTTTGAAGATGCTGGCGAAATGAAGCAGATATTGCTTTCAGATTGTGTTGATTACCTCAAAGAAAAACTTGTTGGAGAACGTATTTGGTCAACCTATCGATGTTGGCCCATGTATTCTAAATTCTTTGATAACATGGGACCCTTACCGCACCATATTCATCATAATGACGAGAAAGCAGCTCTAATCGATCAAAGTGGAAAACCTGAAGCCTATTATTTTCCACCACAACTTAATAATCATGGAGGAGATTTTCCCTATACTTTTATGGGGATTGCTCCGGGTACCAAAAAGGAACATATTAAAGAATGCTTGCAGAATTTTACAAAAGGGGATAATAAAATTACTAATTATTCACAAGCCTATCGATTGGAGCCAGGAACAGGATGGGACGTGCCTCCGGGATTATTACATGCACCAGGAAGTATGTGCACTTATGAGCCTCAGAAAGCTTCTGATGTATTTGCTATGTACCAATCACTGGTCAATGAGGCGATTATTCCAGAAGAACTACTATGGAAAGGCGTTCCAGAAGACAAGCATGGTGACTATGATGCTTTGATGGATATCATTGATTGGGATCTTAATGTAGATCCAAATATGATGCAGAATAGGTTTATGCTTCCGATATCTGTGCTGCCCGAATTGGAGATGGAAGCCGCTGGATATAGTGAGAAATGGATTTGTTACAAGTCTACCGCATTTAGTGCAAAAGAGCTAACTGTATTTCCAGGGCAAACGGTCACGATTAGAGATGCCGCTGCTTATGGTCTAATTATGATGCAGGGGTGCGGAAAATTGAATGATTGGATTTTGGAGACACCGGCATTAATCCGGTACGGGCAGTTGACCTACGATGAATATTTCGTCTCTGAATCTGCTGCTATAGAGGGAGTAACGATTAAAAATAACTCCCTTACAGATCCTATCGTGATGCTGAAGCATTTCGGGCCTGATAATCCAGATTTGGAAATAAAAGAGTAGTATTTTTCATCTGTATATAATTTGTTTTTTAAAGGTGATGAAGCTATCAGATCTATTCATTCCCTTGTGTGGTTTGAATAAATCACGATGGTTTCATAATAAAGGTTAGAATATGAACAAGAACAATTTTCCAAAATTACACAATGCCACATGGCCGGGTATTGTTGGTAAAGGAGAGCATGAGCCAATAATTTCGTTAGATGAGCTTCTGGCAAAGACAGCCGAAGCTACCTTTAATGGCGCCAAGTTTGATGGAGTCGACATTGGTCTCTTTGACGCTCATATAAAGCTAGATCCTGCGGACGATAACGTTAGTACGTTAGTGGATAAAGTGGGGGGATACGGTCTAGAAATAGGCACTCTCGTAGCACCAATTTGGCCTCCCGATGGTGGGTCAGCAATGGGCACGCAAGAAGATAGGGATCGCTTTGTTAGTGTTGTAAAAAAAGCTTGTCAATTTGGTTATAAGTTGAGAAAACAAGGTATCCGAACTAATAATGTTATTCGTATAGATTCTGCAACCAGTGTGGAGGAGTGGTCTAAGAACCCATTAGAACATACAAAAATGATTGCGGAAACTTTTAGACGAGCATGTGATGTGGCCGCTGACTACGGCGAGCGACTTGCTGCCGAAGGGGAAATCTGCTGGGGGGGTATGCAAAGCTGGAAGAGCATGCTGGAAACGCTAGAAATGGTCGATCGTGATAATATGGGATTTCAAGCCGATATGTCCCATACCTTTTTATATTTATTAGGCTACAATTCTCCGCAAGATCGAATTCTCAAAGATGACTTTGAATGGAAAGATCGGGAAGAGTTGGAGCGAGGACTTCAGTTTTTGACAAAGCAGCTTCGGCCATGGACTATCGATTTTCATGTGGCGCAGAATGATGGTACGGTGTTTGGCTCCGGTTCACATGATAAAACAGGTCGACATTGTCTACCGACAGATCCTAATGGTAAGTTAGATATCGTGAAAGATGCGGGGTACTGGTTAAGAGATGAAAATGGAAAACCAACCCAAGCCTTTAATCATATCTGTTGGGATGGATGCATGTTTCCCAACGAGGTAATGCATAGGCAAGAGACTTGGAATTCTATTTTAGAAACGTTGATAAAGGTGCGTGAAGCACATGGTTGGTCAGTGTAAAATTTGATAAAATCCCTTATGAAGAAAAAAGAATTAAGAATAGGAATGATAGGTTGTGGATTCATGGGACGAACCCATTCCAATGGTTATAAGAGAGTCGGTGATTTTTTTCCAGATTTGGAATATCTACCCGTATTGAAGGCAGTTTGTTCACGTAGTGAGGATAAGGTGAAGACCTTCGCTGAACAATGGGGGTATGAATCCTATGAGACAGATTGGCGAAAGTTGATTAATAGGGATGATATTGATGCTGTGGATATTTGCACACCTAACAATATGCACATGGAGATTGCCGTAGCAGCTGCAGCAGCAGGTAAGATGGTCTTATGTGAGAAACCTTTGTCAAGAACACTGGAAGAAGGAAAGAAAATGGTGCTAGCCGTGGAAACCAATAAGGTTAAAAATACGGTATGGTACAATTACCGCAGACTACCCGCAGTAACGCTTGCCAAGCAAATAGTCGATAGCGGTAAGTTGGGGAAGATTTTTCATTATCGGACAAACTTCCTGCAGGACTGGACAATCAATGAAAATTTGCCACAGGGTGGTCGTGCATTTTGGCGGATGGATGCTGAAGCTGCTGGGTCGGGTGTTACAGGTGATTTACTTGCGCATTGTATAGATTTGGCAATGTGGCTAAATGGCGGAATTAAAGATGTCTCTTCGGTGACAGAAATTTTTGTCAAACAACGGTTGCATGAAGAAACAGGTAAAATGGAAGAGGTGAAAATTGATGATGCTTGTATTTTTCATTGTCATTTTGACAACGGTTCGTTAGGCCTTTTTGAGTCTACTCGTTATGCAAGGGGGCACAAGGCGCTTTTTACGTTGGAAATCAATGGAGAGAAGGGCTCATTGCGGTGGGATCTTCATGATTTGAATCGACTAGAATACTTTGACAATGCCGATGAGTCCATGGTTAGAGGATGGCGTTCTATCCATGTGACTGATGGAGATCAACCCTACATGAACAAGTGGTGGGTCCCGGGACTATCGATTGGTTATGAACATTCTTTTGTCCATCAAGTTGCCGATTTCTTGAAAAGTATGCAAACTGACGAAGTCTGCCACCCAACTTTTCGAGATGCATATGAAACACAGAAAGTATGTGAAGCGGTACTCCTATCTGCAAAGAATAGGCGATGGGAAGACACCAATGTAGATTGGAACAATTAATTAAACAATAAACTTAATCTAAGAATATGAATAAGATTGTGAAATATAGCTGTTTGAGCGTTTTTACCTCTTTTGTAATCCTCGCTTGCAACGGTCGTGCAGCCAATCAGACAGATGAGCAGGTTAATTCTAATGAAACTACCTTACCCACAGAGGAAGGGTTTGTAGCCATGTTTGCATCCAATAGTTTGGAAGGGTGGGAAGGTGATACTAGTATCTGGAGAATGGAGGATGGGGTGTTAGTAGGAGAAATCAAGGCGAATGCTGAACCATTAAAAAACAATACTTTTTTGATTTGGAAAGACGCTGAGCCAGCCGATTTTATATTAAGGACCCAATTTCGAATTTCCGACCAGGGAAACAGTGGTATCAATTATCGAAGTGAGCGGTTTGCCGAAGTGCCTTATGCTCTTAAAGGATATCAGGCTGATATTGATGGTCAACATAATTATACTGGCCAAAACTATGAGGAACGTAACCGGACGACTCTGGCCTATCGTGGACAGCGAACAGAAATTCCTAACCCGTCAAGCGTAAAAGGCGAATCTATAGGAAATGCTTGGAGTAGCCTCGTCGTGCGAGATACAGTCGCTACTCCGGAGGAGCTGAAGGAGCTGACTAAACCTGGAGATTGGAACGAAATTATGATTGTAGCAGAGGGCAACAAGCTGTCTCATTATATCAATGGAAAACTAATTTCAGAAGTATTGGATGATGATGCCGTAAATCGAAAAGAAAAGGGATATATTGGTGTACAGGTACATGTCGGGCCTCCAATGAAAATTGAATATAAGGATATGCAGATTAAGACGATTAACGAAAAATAATAAAACAAGGAATGGGGTAATGGATAAAGACAGCAGGAGTGGAAAACTAGATGTATTTGCCAAATCTCAAAACAGATGTATTTTCGAACAATCAAACAAATTTTGTCAAATGCAATATTCGTTGATAAAGAGTAAGAGATATCGGATTAGAGCCCATGTGGCGTAATATGTGGTTAGTTTAGTTGAATGCTGTATATCTTTTATACAGCATTTTTTTAAGGATACGGCAGACAATCTGCCAAAAAGGAAGATGTTTTTAGTACCCTATTGGGTAGTACTTTTTATGGAGTTATTTATAAATGGGTTGTTTTCTATCATTTGTAAGCTTGTTTTCCTCTCTTGGTAAGAGGATTGGTCCCATAATATGGCTTGTTCATCCCACAAAGTAGCTCGCCTTCTTATATTTAGATACTTTTGAGCTTAAACTTTTAAGATTGAATATGAGAAAAAAGACTTTATTAGCTAGCTTATGCAGTATATCACTAATGGCCTCATTTGCACAAACTAAGGGGGAAATCAAAGCAACCCTTACTGGACTTGACAACGACACGATATACATTTATCATTATCCCTTGTCGGATATAAATGATATCAAGAAAGATACTTTAGTAGCTCATAACAATACCTTTATTTATAGGATACCCGAGGAGCCTACTGCCTTTGCTATAATTCCGCACAATGCCGTACATCGAAGGAACACCGGTGGCATTTATATTGCCCAAACTAAGTTGATTGAGCTTTTTACTCAACCAAATGAACATATAACGATAGAAGGTGCCTTAGAAAAGTATTATCTGAATTATAGTCTCACTGGAAATGATGTCAGTGCCGAATTATCTCAATTTCGACAATGCTATAAATCTGCCGCGATAGAAACCGTCAAATTAGAGTTGAAAATGGATTCGCTTAGAGGCGCTGGTGAAAGGCAGGAAAGCATCAATCAATTATTCAAAATCCGAAATCAATACTTCGATACGATTTCCCAAGTTAAAATTCAATATATAAATATGAATCTTGACACGGAGCTGTCCGCATATTTTATCACGCGATTTCCACTAGAGACTTTCGCTTACTACCATTCCAAGCTATCTAAAAATGTTAGAGAGGGAATGTTCGGTGCGGTACTTGAACATTTTTATCAAAATTATCAAAATTACCTAGCGACCAATTTAGCCCAAAATGAGCTTCTATCTGGTAAAGAGGCACCGAGCTTTAGTCTTAAGGATAATGAGGGGCGTTTGGTTTCACTAAACGACTTTAAAGGGAAATTAATTGTACTGGATTTTTGGGGTACTTGGTGTGGACCTTGTATGCAAGAATTACCTAAATTAAAGTCTTTTTATCAAGATAATAGCACAAAAGTAGAATTGGTAAGTATTGCTTGTCTCGATAAGTCGAAAGACTGGCAAGCCGTTATTCGTAGCCAAGGACTTGATTGGGTACAACTGGTAAATGACGGAGAATACGACGTTTCAATACTATATGGCGTACAGTCTTTTCCAACAAAAATAATTATAGACAAAGACTTGAGAATTGTCCAACGATTTGTTGGGCTCAGTGAGGATTTTTTTACGGTTATGAAAGATATGTTGAAGTGAAAAAAGCATATAATTGGCTGGTTTCTTTCGGTTGTTGCTATCAATAGCAGTATTGCTTTATATATGACCTAGCATCACTGATTAATCCATTACTGTCATGAAGTGCTATGAGTAAAGAGATTTTTATTGTTGATTAGCATCGGCTGGTGACATATTGCCCTGAAGTATAGCCAAATGATACTGAAAGGTCTGGCTCTCTCAAAATTGAACTCAAATTGGAGTGTTAGTTCATAAAAGCAATTGTATGATTGGAGTTTGGGTTAAATTCCATTGATTTAAAGTAATTGTGCTTGAAGTTCGTCTACTCCATTTTAAACGCATTGTTTATGGCAAAGAGACTCATTTTAATTTTATTTCTTTTCTTAATTGCAGATATTTACTTCTATCAGGCAATCATTACGATGGGGGCACAACCGATTGTCCGTACTGCTTATTGGTCTATAGACATTATACTATTATTAGGTATCGTATCTATTTTATTTATGCGTAGTTTGGGAAGTATCATTCAGCGTTTGATTGCCACTTTGATTACCTCTATATTAATCATATTCATACCAAAAATATTTTCGTTCCCAATTCTATTTGCTGAAGATATCGTTCGTTTGATTCGAGGTTTTCCTGACCGAAGCTTGTATGTTAGTGAGGCCACCCTTGTCGTTGCTTGTGTGATTCTTTTAGTTATTGTTTTTGGGCTAACACGAGGTAAACATTTTTACAGAGTACGCAGAGAAACTCTTTATTTTCCCGATCTACCAAAAGCTTTCGATGGTTTTACGATTACGCAATTGTCAGATATACATTCCGGAAGTTTGAGCGATCAGAAAGGTGTTCAACGGGGGATTGATCTGGCCAATGCCCAGGATAGTGATTTATTATTGTTTACTGGAGATTTGGTTAATAACATGGCTTCAGAGATGGATCCATGGATACCACATTTCACCAAACTCAAAGCGGCATATGGCAAATATTCTGTGTTGGGTAATCATGACTATGGTGATTATATTCGTTGGAAAAGTCCAGTAGATAAAGCTGCCAACTTGGGACGGTTAAAGGAAATTCATGCTGAAACAGGATTCAAATTATTGCTAAACGAAGCTGTGATTTTGCATAAGCAAGGTCAGCGTATTGCACTGATAGGGGTGGAGAATTGGGGTAAGGGTGGTTTTCATCAATATGGTGATTTGAAACGAGCAACGGCCCAAGTACCCGGTGATTCATTTAAAATACTCATGTCACATGATCCATCACATTGGGACGAAGTGACTGTCGACTATCACCAACACGTGCATCTTACTTTAGCGGGGCATACTCACGGTATGCAGTTTGGTATCGAGTTATTTGGCTTTAAATGGAGTCCTATCCAATACTTTTATAAGCAATGGGCCGGTCTCTATCAACGAAATGGTAAATATCTATATGTTAATAGGGGATTTGGTTATCATGGGCTGAGAGGCAGAGTGGGGGTTTGGCCAGAAGTGACTGTGCTTACCTTAAAGCGGGCTAATGATCATCTCGTTGATAGACTTGTGAAGGGTGTTTCAGCATAAATAATGGACTAATGACAAATTCTGTATAGGAGATCTTGTTCTTTTTTACTATTTCTGAACATATCTTACGTTGCTTTAAATCTTTGTGAATAACCACATCTATATTACCTCAATTTATATCATTAGATAAGTAACTCTTTTTGTACTCATTAGGAGAACTATTTTTAAATCTTTTGAAATGACGGTAAAAATTGGAGGTATTGTCAAAACCACTCTCCTCTGCTATTGACTTGATAGGTTGGTCAGAATTGACCAATAATCTGCATGCGTAGCTTATCCTTATTTCTGTAAGAAAATCGAAGTAGGATTTTTTGGTGGAGGTCTTAAAGTATCTACAGAAAGAAGTAACGCTTAGATTACTGAGATCCGCAATGTCTTCAATGTATATCTTTTGCCTAAAATTGCTAAAGGTGAAATTCAATATTTTATTAAGCCGTTGTTCATCGGCTTTGTTGAGCTTGCCAGAATTGTACTGAGAAGATATGATTTCATATTCTGTCGATGAAGAAAGAAGGTCACAAATTTTTAGTAGAAAAATAATCTTATCCAATCCGCTTGTATTTTTCATTTTGCGCATAAACTTTACAGCTTTTTGCTTGGTCTCCCCATAATAAAGTATCCCTTGATTAGCAAGTAAAAGAAACTTTTGAACTTTCTTGGCTTCGGGTAAAGATAAGAATGCCGTGCCAAGGCATTCAGGGTGGAAATGCATGACCAATGCTTCAACATAGTCATTGTTGTTGCTGGCATTACACTTCCATGTATGTGGAATGTTTGATCCGAGAAGTATCAACTCATCTCTTTCGAAGTTATTGATATTTTCTCCAATGAAACGTATGCCAGTGCCCTTTACCATGTAATGTAGTTCTATCTCTGGATGATAGTGCCAAGTTGTACCAAAACTAGGGACTATATCATGTCTGATACTAAATGTGTTATCTGCCGGTTTGGGGACTTGGTGGAATTTTGGTTTCATAATGTGGTCATATGCTTGCCCCTAAAATAAGATTTTAGATGAAATTTACTGGGATTATGATAAAATGTTAGAAAACTATGATAATTTTTCAAAGTAACTGCTTGATAGATATGGAGATATTTGTATTGTATAACCAATGTAACATCTCATGGAACAAACAGAATCAAAAGAAGTGACGCTAGTGTG
Organism: Sphingobacteriaceae bacterium DW12; assembly: GCA_000783305.1. Classification (GTDB taxonomy): domain Bacteria; phylum Bacteroidota; class Bacteroidia; order Sphingobacteriales; family Sphingobacteriaceae; genus Sphingobacterium. The sequence continues at coordinate 87,317 of JROE01000008.1, forward strand.
CAGCGGAGATCTGAGACCATCTGCCAATTTAAATTGCTGGCCAATGCAGAAAAAAATGGAGGAGAAGTTGAGTGAAGCACTAGAAGAATTGGGCTGGAAGTCAAAACGAGCCCATGACTATGATAAAGAAAAAAGACATGGATTTATAGACTATCAGCATATAGGGATTAAGGTATTCAGGACGATAGACAAGGATGTGCCCTTGATTGTAGCGGAAAGTGTATGGCAGTATAGTCACCATTTACTGGCCGGATTGACCTCGCATAATGGTCCAATCTTGGTAGTGGCCAATTGGGATGGGACGTATCCAGGATTGGTAGGAGCCTTGAACTTGGTAGGCTCATTGACCAAAGCTGGGGTCAACTATAGTTTTTTGTGGAGTAAGGATTTTACGGACATCTTTTTTAGGGAACGGTTATCGGAGTGGCTGACTACAGGTACGGTGACACATGATTATTCGCATGTCCGACTTTTTGAAAGAGCAGAGGTGAATGATGCTGACCAGCAATTGGCAGCGACTTTTGCCCAGAGAATACAGGACGATAAAGTATTGATGGGGGTATTTGATGAAGGGTGCATGGGTATGTTCAATGCAATCGTACCTGATGCACTAATCCATAGATTGGGTATCTATAAGGAAAGACTCAGCCAGTCCACTTTATATGCCAAAATGTTGACCATTACTGATGCGGAGGCTAGTGTTGTTTTGGATTGGATGCTCAGCAAGGGGATGCAATTTGCATGGGGAACAGACCCAGCAATGGAGTTGACCAAAGATCAAACAATAGAACAGTGTAAGATGTATATCGCGGCATTACGCCTAGCGGATGAGTATGGATGTGATACGATAGGCATCCAATACCAGCAAGGTCTGAAGGATCTTGTGCCTGCGAGTGATTTGGTTGAAGGGCTTTTGAATAATTCAGAGAGACCTCCTGTAGCCAATGAAAAGGGGGAACTGCTGTACGAGAATGCAGCGTTACCACACTTTAACGAGGTGGATGAATGTGCGGGGATAGATGGATATGTGACCTATCATCTGTGGCGGAAATTGGGGTTAAATGGTGATAATACTTTACATGATATACGATATGGTGAATTCTATAGTATCGATGGAAAGGATGAATTTGTGTGGGTATTCCTAATATCCGGAGCTGCTCCAGCTTCTCATTTTATAAATGGATATGCAGGAGCAGATAGTCACCGGCAACCACCTATGTTTTTTAAAAAAGGAGGTGGTACGTTAAGAGGTGTAAGTCGTCCGGGGCAGATTGTATGGAGTAGGATTTACATCGAAAACAATGAACTGTACTGCGATATCGGAACTGGAAGGGTAGTGGAAATGCCAAATGAAGAGACCGAGCGTCGATGGAAGTTGACGGATGAGCAATGGCCAATTATGCATGCAGTATTGGAGGGTATGAGTCGAGACCAACTAATGGCCAAACACAAAGCCAACCATATACAGGTCGTGTATGTAGATGGCGATTTCGATGTGAAACGAGCCGCAAATATCAAAGCCGCTACGCTGGATACGTTGGGTATACATGTGAATTTTTGTGGAATATAAAAAAGGTCCAAATGCAAGATAAACTAGTTATCGGAATGGATTTTGGGACGGACTCGGTAAGAGGGATACTGGTGAATCCCTATACCGGTGAAATCTTGACAACAGCGGTATCCTATTATACCCGATGGGCAGCAGGCCTATATAGTGATTCTGAGAATGATCAGTATCGCCAACATCCGCTGGATTATATGGAAGCTATTGATGACATTTTTTCAACGCTGTTCCAAGCTGACCATTCTGGTTTGGTCAAAGATGTAGTTGCTATTGGTACCAATACAACTGGATCTACTCCGGTAGCGGTAGATGATCGATGCAGACCATTGGCTTTGCAGGATAAATTTAAGGATAACCCTAATGCTATGTTTGTATTGTGGAAAGACCACACGGCTATTCAAGAGGCGGAAGAGATAAATGAACTAGCCATGAAATGGCGAATCGATTACACCCGCTATAGTGGCGGGATATATTCGTCCGAATGGTTTTGGTCAAAGATACTACATATCAATAGGGAGGATTTGGAAGTCAGGAACAATGCTTTTACTTGGGTCGAGCAGTCTGACTGGATTCCATGTTATCTAAGTGGACTTGAGAAACCGGCCGAAATAAAGCGCAATAGATGTGCTGCTGGGCATAAAGCGATGTGGAACGAATCACATGGAGGCTTACCTTCTGCAGAATTTCTGTGTTCATTGGATGCTTCATTTTATCCCTTGATGAATAGGTTTTACGACCAAACGTATACTTCGGACGAGTCTTTTGGGAAAATCTCAAGTTACTTTGTCGATAAATATGGTTTTAAACCAGATACGATAATTAATGTAGGCGGTATAGACGCTCATCATGGTGCAGTGGGAGCAGGGTCAGCACCATATACCTTAGTGAAAGTAGTAGGAACATCTACCTGTGATATGCTCGTGATACCAAAGGTAGATGCACCTCCTTTGGTACGTGGAATCTGTGGACAGGTGGATGGCTCGATAGATCCTGGTATGATTGGCCTTGAAGCCGGTCAGTCGGCTTTCGGAGACGTATTTAACTGGTTTCGAAAAATGATGTTGACGCCGGTATACGCTATTCTGGAGAATAGCCTGACCCGGGAACAAAAGGAGAAGTTGGAAGCTGATTTTTTCTTTCACCTCACGGAGGAAGCGGCTCGTATGGAAGTGCGTGATAGTGACCTATTGTTTACCGATTATTTCAATGGTAGGCGTACTCCCGATGCGGATTTTACCACAAGCGCAGCTGCAAGAGGATTTACCCTGTCTACTCAGGCCACTCATATATTTAAAGCATTAGTGGAGGCAACAGCATTTGGATCAAGAGCAATCATTGAGCGTTTTAATACGTTTGATATCCCAATACGGGCGGTGATTGCAACGGGGGGAATACCTAATAAATCTCCCTATGTGGTGCAGGTAATGGCAGATGTGTTGGGTTGTGATATCCACGTGGTAGACAGTGAGCAAACCTGTGCCCTAGGGGCGGCGATATTTGCGGCGATGGTAGCTGGCATACATAGCGATATTGCGGAGGCTAAAATGTCCATGGCCGCAAAAATTATCAAAACCTATCCAACATCTCTGGTAAATAAAAAGAAATATGACGTTATTTATAAAAGATACAATTCGCTAACTCAATTATAACCATGAAGAACCTACCCGTTTTTGATCTTGCTATCATATTTCTCTACCTCATTGCTATGATTCTTGTCGGTGTTTACTTCTCTCGACGAAATACCTCGGCAGATGAATTCACGAAAGCCGCAGGAAGGATACCAGGATGGGCAATAGGAATATCCATTTATGCGACTTTTCTAAGTTCGAATACATTTCTAGGTGTGCCCGGAAAAGCTTACGGAGGTAATTGGAATGCTTTTGTGTTTAGTCTGTCCATGCCGCTTGCAGCATGGTTGGCAACAAAGTATTTTGTGCCTTTTTATAGAAGTACAGGAGAAGTCTCTGCTTACACCAATTTGGAAAAGAGATTTGGCACCTGGGCTAGAACCTACGCAGTGGTTTGTTTTTTGCTGACACAATTAGCGCGAATAGGTTCTATTTTTTTTGGTATTTCTCTCACTCTTCAAGCCCTTACTGGATACGGCCTTATTACCATTATGCTAATCACGGGGGTATGTATTGTTATCTATACGGTAATGGGGGGTATTGAGGCTGTTATCTGGACGGAAGTGGTGCAAGGTGTTTTGAAAACACTAGGTGCAATTATTATCATTTATCTGGTAGTGCAAGAGGTCCCCGGCGGTTGGCGTGATATCATTAAGGTCGGCAATGCGGAGCATAAATTTAGTCTGGGATCGATGAATCTTGATTTTGTGAATTCTTCTTTTTGGGTAGTACTGCTATATGGTTTTTTTATAAATCTGAATAATTTTGGGATGGACCAAAATTACGTGCAGCGCTATCATACAGCCACTTCGCCTCAAGAAGCAAATAAATCTGTTTGGCTATGCGTGTGGATCTATGTTCCGGTATCGTTGTTGTTTTTTGTTATTGGAACATGTCTATATACGTACTACCAACAGAATCCGGCACTATTGGAAAGTATTAAACTGCAAGCGGCGGCTGAGCAACTCGGACTAGCTATCAACGATGAGCAGGTAAGTCAATTGGCAGCGACGATGAAGCCGTCTGATTATGGAGATAAAATTATGCCCCATTTTATGGTCTACATGATTCCAACAGGTTTGTTGGGATTGATTGTGTCGGCTATACTATCAGCAGCAATGAGCACCATCAGTTCGGGTATGAATGCCTCGGCCACTGTCTTCACGGAAGATATCTATAAAAGATATTTTAACAAAAATTCAGCGGATAAGAATAGCCTCCGTGTCTTGTACATCGCGACAGTGATTGTCGGATTGGTGGGAATGATTTGCGGTATAGCAATGATAGGAGTAAAAAGTCTACTGGATATATGGTGGACATTATCGGGGATTTTTGCGGGCGGTATGTTGGGGCTTTTCTTATTGGGACTGATTAGTAAGAACGCAGCAAATAAAGATGCACTAATAGGGACTATAGTTGGAATATGTATCATCTTATGGATGACTTTCTCTTACCTTATTCCAGATGAATATGCTTATCTGAAAAACCCATTGCATGCCAATATGATTATCGTGGTGGGGACACTGTCTATCTTTTTGGCAGGCAACCTAAGTAGAAGAATCAGAGCGAGGGGAAAAGAATAAGATTAGAATTACCAGAATGCCTAAGGGAAGCAAAATGATGATTTGTTTCCGATACAAAAACATTTAAATATTTAGTAATGAAGAATAAGAAAAAATTTATTCCTGTCATGCTTATGCCTTTTCAAGAGGATGAGAAGATAGATTATAGCGCTTTAAATCAACTTGTTGAGTATTATATTCGAGCGGGAGCACAGGGTTTGTTTGCAAATTGCCTTTCTAGCGAGATGTTCAATTTGTCAAAAGAGGAAATGCTTAAATCAGTTGCCTTTATTGTGGACAAAGTGAACGGTAGAGTTCCAATTGTTGCAACGGGAACTTTTGCGGATACTATCGAGAATCAAGCCGAATTTGTAAAGGAAATATATACTACCGGGATTGACTGTGTTATCGTGATTACAAGTTTGCTAGCTGAGCAAACGGATAGCGAAGCCGTATTTCAAAAAAATGTAGAACAACTGTTGAGTTTGACGGCAGATATTCCTTTGGGCTTCTACGAGTGTCCAGTTCCTTATAAACGGGTGATGTCTTCCGATTTTCTAGGAAAATTGGTTAAAAGTGGACGGGTGAAATATCACAAGGATACTTCTTTGGATATTGAAAATGTAAAAGCAAAGATTGTGTCTACACTTGAAGTAGCAGACTTTGGCCTTTATGATGCCTATATGGCGCACGCAGTAGAAACGCTCCGGGCGGGTTCTGCTGGGCTTTCGTGTATACAAGGGAATTATTTTCCGGAACTGGTTGTTTGGCTATGTGATAACTATGATAATCTAGATAGGGAAGAAGAGATATCATTGGTGCAGCAGTTTTTTATAGACAACATGGACGTGATGCATGAGACATATCCAACGAGTGCAAAATACATCTTGAGGCAGCGGAGCTTGGATATCGGAGTGTATTGTAGAAACAGAAGTGAGTCTCTTTCTCTGGACACGAAAAAGCAGCTTAACCAGTTGTGGGATGATTTTGAGAAACTATCTCATAGGATAGGTTTTTCAAAAAGGGTCATTGACAATTGATATTAAAATCCTGGTCGTAAGAATACTTCCTATGGATTATTTGGATAAATACACTGGATGTTGAATAGCTAATTTGCCCCAAACATAGGGTTGGATAAGCGTATATAATTTTAATAGAGATGATGAAGCAACGCTATTATTCTTTGGATGTTTTTAGAGGCGCGACTGTCGCACTCATGATTCTTGTCAATAATCCAGGCACCTGGGACCATGTATTTTCACCATTGTTACATGCTCATTGGCATGGTTGTACACCTACGGATTTGGTTTTTCCATTTTTTCTCTTTGCTGTGGGGAATGCTATGGCGTTTGTCATTCCTAAAATGAAAGAGGCCGGAGACGGCCTATTCTGGAAAAAAGTCGTCAAACGGACGATATTGATTTTCGGAATTGGTTTATTCTTGAATTGGTGGCCTTTCTTCTATTGGGATGATAAAGGTTTACAGTTTAGTACGTGGACAGGTACCGATGCAATTAATGGGGTGCGTATATTGGGGGTGCTCCAACGCATTGCGTTGGCTTACTTTTTTGCCTCTATATGTGCTTATTTCTTAAAACCAAGAAGTGTCATATATGTATCAGCTATATTGTTATTTACATATTGGGGTCTGTGTATTGCTTTTGGTGATGGCGATCCCTATTCTTTGGTGGGATGGTTTGGTAATCAAGTCGACAAGTATATTTTAGGTACTGCACATATGTATCATGGTGAAGGGCTGGCTTTCGAACCTGAAGGTTTGATGAGTACCATCCCGTCTATCGTACAGGTCCTTTTTGGTTATCTAGTGGGATTATTTATAATGGAGAGAGGGCGGGTAACTTGGATTTGGCGAAAAGTATCATTGAGCTCAGAGACTAATTTTAGATTGATATCTGCCCTTATGGTCACTGGATTTATTGTGTTGGTACTGGGGTGGATTTGGTCATTGGGATTTCCCATAAATAAAAAGATTTGGACAAGCTCTTACGTTCTCTACACCACAGGTTTGGCCGTGTTGACGCTAGGCGTGGCGATTTGGTTTGTAGAGGTTCAGGAAACGCGAAACAGGATGACAAGATTTTTTGAAATTTTTGGCAAGAACCCTCTTTTTATCTACATCATGAGCAGTATAGTACCTGGTACTTTGGAACTGATTCGTATTCGTCAAGTGTCTTGGGGAGGTACATTAGAAGAAAATAGCAATTTATTAGAATTTTTCTATAATACGGTTTGTGCCCAAATACCAGGACCGCCTGAACTAGGATCTCTCCTATATTCCATCTGTTTTTTGGGACTGATGTGGGGCCTCGGATATTTACTCGATAGAAAGAAAATTTATATTAAGGTTTAATCTGGAAATGTAAATATGCGTTTTAGTAAAGCAACTGATATGAAATGAACCTAGTAAAAAACTCCTAAAATGAATACTATGATTTTTTTTAAAAGACACGCTCTTTTCCTTCTTTTTTCACTCTTGTGGATAGCGATGGATTGTTGGGGGCAGTACACGCCTGCAGTCAGTAACGGGTATCCCGATCAAATCGTGCTCAATATTTCAGAAAATTTAGCAACAAGTATTGCTGTTAGTTGGCGTACCGATGGAAATACAGGTAATAGTACATTGCAGATTGTGAAGGATCAATCGCAGTTCAATATAGCCGATTCTGCAGAGACATTGACGGCAAGGTCGGAGTTACTGGATTTTAAGGGCATTCGGACTTGGCACCATTCGGTGTTGATTGAGGGACTAGTGGCACAAACGACTTATGCTTATCGAGTCGGCCAAGGGGATAAATGGAGCGAATGGATAAATTTTAAGACTACTGGGGGACCAGAAACTACATTAAAATTTATCTGCTTTGGCGATGTACAAGCTAATATCAAAAGCTTATGGTCCAGGATTGCGAAGCAATCAATCCGAACCCTCCCAGATGCACAGATGGTCCTCTATGCGGGTGATATCGTAAATAGAGGGAACAACCTCAACGAATGGGAAGATTGGTACTATGCCAGCGGCAATATGCACCAATCAATACCAATAATGCCAGCCGCAGGAAATCATGATCACGGAGACTCCGATACGGGGGTATATGGTATTTCGGAGTATTGGAACAAACAATTTGAACTTCCAAAAAACGGAGTTATGGGATTAGAAGGGACGACCTATTATGCTGATGTACAGAATGTGAGATTCGTGGTGTTCAATACTGAAATGTTCAATACGTATGAAAAAGATAAAAATAATCAAATGCGATGGTTGGAAGAGGTCTTAGCGAACCATAAACAACGCTGGGTCATCATGCTATTCCACCATCCTGTTTTTTCTACAAAGAGAAATAGAGATAATGTCGAACTGCGTAAGTTGGTGAAGCCATTGATAGATAAGTACAAGGTTGATCTGGTGTTGCAAGGACATGATCATACCTATGCGAGAGGTAAGGAACGCGTGCCAATGGACGGTAAGGGAGAATCGCACGCAGCCTATGTAGTATCAGTATCTGGACCCAAGATGAGTGAAGTACAGGAGGCAGATTGGATGGATTGCTCAGCTAGTTTTACGCAGCTGTTTCATGGAGTGGAAGTAAGTCAGGATAAGCTTACATTTTCATCATACAAAGTTAATGGTGATCTTTTGGACGCTTTTACTATACTTAAGACGAATGGTATAAATAATATTATACATTAACGAAAACCAGAATAAGATGTTATACCGATGTTTCTTTTTTGTTTCTGTTGCCTATTTCACGCTCCTGTCCATAGTGGGCTGTTCTTCGAATTTGCAAGAATATCGTGTTCCGCATGTCATGGAAAAAACGATACGAAAAATCTATCAACGGCAACAGGTAGACTTATTCAAAGACATAAGTCAGCAGGAAGTGTTGACTTACTTTGATGCGGATGGATTACAAATTTTAGCCAATGACTATTGGGTATTTGAGGTGAACGCAGATGCAGAGGTATTTGTCTGTAGGGATATGAAGCAAAAAGAGGTCCCATTCTGGCTTATCCAACATAATTTTCAAAAAACAAAGGATACAGTAAAAAACGATAATGTAACATACGAGGTCTGGCGTAAGGTGTTTAAGAAGGGGCAGGTACAATTAGGGGTGAATGGATTTGACAGGCACCGATATGTATACTTTGTTGTGGTCAAGGCTTTAGAGGGGCGAGGTGAGTTGAAAATCAGACCTATATGGCCTATTGTACAACAGGTCAATCCTGTTGAGATTGGCAGCGTGGTATACCACGATTGGGAGGAGCTTACTTTGACTCAAATCCCTACTCATTTTAAAGGCGGGTATGTGCTACCTACCATTAGAGGTCGATCTCGCGAGGCACACCTTATCGGCGCATTTAGGCACACGACCTATCCTGCCACGCTTGAGCCGGACCAACTTATACGGACTTGGACCGACGACCCTAAGACTACGCTAGATCTCAGTTGGCGAACGAATACGAATGTGGAAACCTGCTCTATTGCATATTGGCAACAGGGACAAGTGGATACAAGCAAGGTGCGAGCCAATGAAACTCTAATCCACGATGTACTACTCGCTAATAATCCGGATATAAAGAGATTTAACGTCCAGTTAACGAACCTCAAGCCAGGTACGGCATATGGATTTCAGATTTTGTCGGGACCGACCGCTAGTAAAGTATATACCTTCAAGACCGATTCGGGGAAAGCCCAATTTGAATTCGGCTGGTTTGGAGATGTACACAATGATGAGCGATGGGGGCACTTACTCCCGCGATGGAGACAAATATATCCGGAAGCAAAGTTCTACTTACAAGTTGGAGATCTCGTAAATACAGGTTTATATAGAGATCAATGGGACCAACTGCTGCATGCGGCCCAACCCATATTAGATGATAAACCGTTCATGGCAGTACCGGGCAACCATGATAGTCAGGAGGGATTATTCCCAAGTATGTACCTCCATTATTTGAAATATCCGCACAACGGCCCTACTGTGGCGGAGGGACTAAGCTATCATTTTGTGTATGGTAATACGCTTTTCTTGATGCTGGACGTGGTTGGTACTTCTGTCTCCGATCAGAAAAAATGGCTTGAAGGGGTGTTAGTGGGTAGTGAAGAACGCTTTAAAATAGCGGTATTTCATTTTGCTCCGCATACCGCTGAAAGTACGTATACAGATATCATCCAGATATGGGAGCCTTTATTTAAAAAATACGAGGTGGATTTGGTCTTGACCGGCCATTTCCACTACTATCACCGTACGCAATTGAATAGAGAAAAATCGCATTCACCGATTTATATAATGTCTGTTGGGACAAAAGAGAAGGGAGAAGAGATAGAAGTCAAGACTGGTGATGTAGGCGTGCATAAAGGATACCTATATCAGCACGTAAAGATAGATGGCAATAGTTTGCACATGAGGAGTGTAGATAGTCTAGGAAATAATATTGATGAATTTAAACTAACTAAAACCAATTGATATGAAGAGAATTTATATAGCTTTTTTGTGCATGACCTGTTACACTTTAGCCTTCGGTCAGCAGAGCCGTTTTGAGGTTGTGGACCGGAGTTTTATTTTTCCGTTCCAGGGACAGCATGTCCATGGAAGCTCAATAGTGGAACTGACGGATGGTAACTTATTGGCGGCCTGGTTTCAGGGGGCTGGGGAAAGGACGGCAGATGATGTGAAGATAATGGGGGCGAAGTATTCTTCAAAGGAAAAAAAATGGGGGACCCCCTATATATTGGCAGATACAGAAGGTATACCCGACTGTAATCCAGTATTATTTTTACATAAGGGGAAGCTCCACTTAGTCTGGATTGCCGTGCAAGCCAACAGATGGGAGTATTCTATCTTGCGTGTAAAGAATAGTACAGATTTTAAGAAAGAGCAGGTAAACTGGACATGGCAGGACAATATCTTACTCAAACCTGATGAACACTTTGTCGATGAAGTGAAGCGACGTTTTAAAGAGTTGCCCTCTACTGGTCACGGTTGGGCGGAGTATGCTCCGAGATATGATGATATGGTCATCAAGGCTTCTGAAGATTTAATGAAACGTTCCTTTGGCTGGATGACTCGAATAAAACCATTGTTGCTGTCTACAGGACGATTGTTGTTGCCGATATACTCGGACGGTTTGAACTTTTCTTTAATGGCCTATTCGGATGATGATGGTGAACACTGGAAATCAAGTTTACCAGTTGTAGGCCGAGGCAACATCCAACCGACCTTAATCGAAAATTCGAAAGGTGAGATTATCGCCTACATGCGAGATACGGGAGATAAGCCGGCTCTGCTGCATACTAGTGTATCTAAAGATCAAGGCTTAAGTTGGACTGCAAGTCAAGAAATCGATATTCCTAGTACGGCAAGTGTTGAAGCCGTGAAAGTAAGACAAAACAACTGGTTATTGCTTGTGAACGATACCGAGGATGGAAGACATAGACTGTCGTTATACCAGTCGAAGGATGAAGGCAAGAGCTGGAATAGTTTGGGACCTATTGTGGAAGATAAGACTACAACTGGACGCTTTTCGTATCCAGCCATGATAGTGACATCTAATGGAATGGTCCATTTGACATATTCACATCATAAAGCCGGAGAAACCAAATCGATTGAACATGTGATAATCAATCCAAAATCGATTAACTAAGCATGTAATAGAAACCATTCGTGATGAAAACTTCAATGTTGTCACATAAAGAAATATAAATTTTAATTACGATAAACTCCATCCAATTGATGGAATAAAATTATTTACAGATGAAAAGACTTTTAGTATCTATTGGGCTAAGTGTGTTGCTGTTTCCGCTCTATGCTCAAGTAACCCATCGAGACCATCCTTATACACAGGAGTATGCCATAAAATATACCGCTACGTCTGAACCTCAAACTGTAGAGTCCGACCGCAATGGGAATATCCAGCTTTTGAGCAACGGCAGCCTTAAAAAGCTGTCTGGGGGAGAGCTTTTGCTACCGGGAACCATCGTTGATGATAATAGCTATCGTTTTATGAAGGATAAGGCGATAGTAGATATTGCGCAGCTTGATGGTCAATTTGTGTACTTGGACAAGCGTGTTATTTTCAGTAACGCATGGGCGGGAACCCTTTACATCCCCCATGATGTGGAAGATGCAGTAGGACTGATACCGTTGTCTAAAACGGAATATGTTGTCTATGGTAAAAATAAAATCCAGTACTTGAAAGATGGGAAATCAGCATGGAGTACGACATTACCCCAATCTACCCTGTTAGAGGTGGTAAAGGGCAATGATGCGCATCAGGTTTTAATCTTAACAGATGGAGAGCTCCTACTGGGGGAATTGAACAATATGAAAACCAAATCGCTCTATAAGGGCAATGGCTTTGTGTCCGTCGCCCAACATGGTAACGAGGTAGTCATTGCCCATAAAAGTGAAGGATTATATTTTTTTAACGAATCTTATGCATTGACGCATAAAAATCCAAAGTTACCTTCTTTGGCGCTTCAGGTGGTAAGAAGTTTGAATGGAGAGTTATGGGTGGGAAGTAAGCAGGGAGCATTTCGGATGGATAAGGGAGGAGAAATAAAATATTACGCCAGTAAGCGTTGGTTGGCTGATGATGGGATCGTGGATATTAAGTTGGGAACGGATGGCAACATGCTTATTCTCACGGATAAGGGATTGTCAAAGATTGTTTCTAAGACTATGACATTAGCTGAAAAGGCAATTTTTTATGAAAATCAAGTGAGGGCCAGGCATATCCGAAATGGATTTAACTCCACGCTTTCAGGCATGACTGATGGAGATATCTCAACGGGGTATATGAGTGACTCGGATAATGATGGGCTGTGGACATCGATGTATCTGGCAGGACAGGCTTTTAGATATGTAGTTACGAAAGATCCTGAAGCATTACAGAATACGCGTGAGTCTTTGGACGCTATGGATCGTCTGTATGGCATTAATCCGATAAAAGGATTCCCTGCTCGATCTTTTGAACGCACAGGACATATAAATGAGTTGGCTGATCCAGAACGTTGGCAAAAATCACCCCATAAAGATTGGGATTGGAAGGCTACTACAAGTTCAGACGAAGCTATAGGGCATATTTTTGCATTTGGTGTAATCGCTGAGATTATAGAGGATAGGGACATCAAAGATCAAGCTATTCGTTTGATTGATTCGCTCATGAGTCATATTGTAGCGCATGAATATTATTTGATTGACTATGATGGAAAACCCACAGAATGGGGTAAATGGAACCCAACATATGTCAATGGCTTTTCTAAGAATGTAGGTGATCGGAAATTAAACTCTTCAAATATTATTGCAATGCTACAAACGGCCTATCATTTTACAAAAAAAGAAATCTTTAAGACAAAAGCTTTTGAATTAATGGATAAGCATGGTTATCTTGAAAACCTGATGCGACCTATGGACCAGATTGGCAAGTCTGATGGTACAGAGGATGATTTGAGCCAATTGCTTTCTGTGTATTGGAACCATTCGGACGATGAGATGTATTTTTTGGGATATTGGGGGCTCTATCGCTACGCCTTTAACAATGAGTTGAAGGAGAAATTCAAAGAAGCTATCGTAGATCATTGGAAAATTGAACTTCCGGAAAAAGAGGCACTATGGAATATCATAACTGCGATGACTGGAATACCAGATTGTGGGATGAATGATGCGGTTTGGTATTTACAGAAATATCCGTTGGACCTTATTCATTGGAATATTAAGAATAGCGATAGGAAGGATATTGAAATGGTTGAAGGTAACTTCAGAAACCAGTATACGAAGGTGGTATTGCCACCGGATGAGTTAAAGATATCGCGACATAATGCCAATCGATTTGTCTTGGACGGAGGCAATGGTGGTCGTGCCGAAAATAGCGCAGGCGACATTTGGTTGTTGCCTTACTGGATGGGAAGATATCTTCAAATTATCCATTGATGACCAGTTATTTAGATACTGTAGTTGCTAATATCTGCAATAAATATGATAATTTATTAGAAAGATTGATCAAGGTCTTGACCTAATTTTGAGGTATCCACTAACACATGATAATTATGATGAGAGTATTTTTATTTCCTGCAATTGTCTTTTTGCTTACTGCTTTTTCTTCATGTCAACATGAGAAAGTAAATCAAACGAGTATTGAAAAGGCTTCTTTCGTATTACCAGATAATAGACCTTTTGAACAGGCCCATGCGTCGACATTGGTGTCGTTGGGCAATGATGAATTTTTGGTCGCTTGGTTTGGCGGAACCAAAGAAAAACACAATGATGTGGGTATATGGTTAACGAAAGGCGATGGCGATTCTTGGTCTTTTCCAAAAGAAGTCGCCAAAATCAGAGAAGTGCCACATTGGAATCCCGTATTGTTTCGCAGGGACAATGGGGAGATTATCTTATTCTTTAAGGTGGGGTCAGAAATTGCTATTTGGGAAACGTGGTATATCAAATCCACTGACAATGGCGAATCGTGGTCAGCACCTTTGGAGCTTGTTGCTGGAGATCGTGGCGGACGTGGTCCGGTGCGAAATAAGCCTATTGTACTGTCTAATGGCTACTGGATTGCTGGAGCTTCGGATGAATCCGGGGTATGGCGGGCTTTTGTAGATATTAGCAAGGATGAGGGTAAGACTTGGGAGAAGACCGATTTTTTACCATTCGATGTGGATAGCTTGGGAGGAGAGGGAATGATACAACCTACATTATGGGAGTCAGACAAGGGGAAGGTACATATGCTTCTACGGACCAGTGGTGGGGCTATTTATAGAAGTGATTCGGATGACTACGGGGCGACATGGAATAAGCCCTATGCGACTAGTCTGCCTAACCCCAATAGTGGAATTGACTTAGTCAAATTGGTAGACGGCACATTGGCATTATTATACAATCCAGATGATAAAAATTGGGGGTCGCGAGCTGCGCTAAATCTAGCAATATCTACGGACAATGGGGAGAAATGGATAGATGTTGTCAAACTTGAAGAGGGTAAGGAAGGAGACGAGTATTCTTATCCCGCAATTGTGTCCAGTGAAGAAGGGGTAGCGCTTACTTACACCTGGAACCGATCTAACATCGCATTCAAAAAAATAAAGATTAATGATAAAGTGAAGTTGGATTAACATGTAAATAGTTATTTCACCTATAGAATCAATTAAAGAAATATTTATGAAAACAAACATCATTTCATTTAAAGGCTGGTGTTGCTTTTGGACTTTATTGCTCGCAATCGTGATTATTCACCCAGTCACGGCTCAACAAAGCAATACCTCCATCAGTGGCGTAGTAACGTCATCAATTGATGGTAGCCCATTGGCCGGAGTCAGTGTAAAGACCAATAGCTCCTCAAGGACAACGAGTACCAATGAAGACGGGAAATTTTCAATCGAACTGACCCCAAATGATCTTTCTATTACGCTCTCTCATGTAGGGTATCAAGGGCAAAAAGTCAATCTTGAAGGGAAGCGATCATTTCAAATTAAGTTAGAACCTTCTAATAGAGAAATCGAAACGGTTGTGGTGACGGCATTGGGCATCAAGCGTTCTGAGCGTTCTTTGGGATATTCAGTGGGCAAAATAGATGGCGAGAGTTTGAACACTGTCGTGCAAGAGAATTTGTTAGGTGGTATCGCGGGTAAAGTTCCTGGTGTCACGCTTAATCAAACTGGGGGAGTAGGTTCTTCTATTAGTATGGTGATTCGAGGAGCGACATCCTTAAGCTCAGACAATCAACCTCTTTATGTGATAGACGGTGTACCCTTGGTAAGTGGTATGAACAATGTCAGTAGTTTTGGAAACGATCGAAACCAGGTAGACTACGGAAATCCTATTTCGGACATCAATCCAGATGATGTAGAAAGTATTTCGGTATTGAAGGGCCCCAGCGCTGCGGCACTTTATGGGTCAAGAGCTGGGAACGGTGTGGTATTGATTACTACCAAATCAGGTAAAAAGGGACAAAAAACCTCTATTAATTTTTCAACAAATAATGTGTTTGAGAAACCTGTGAGATTCTTGGATTTTCACTATAAATATGCTTCGGGTACGAGGCCAGCAGGACCCTTGGCGGAAAACTCGGCTTATTGGGCTGGACCAGAATTGGATAAAGGTAATCTTGCAATACAATGGAATAGTCCGATAGGGGCGGATGGTAATAAAATCCCTACGGAATTGAAATCATATTCCGATAATATGAAGAATTTTCTGAATACAGGAATTACGTCTTCCAACAATCTATCCATTGCAGGGGCAGGGGAAAAGCTTCAATACCGCTTTTCAGTCAATAATATGAATCATAAGGGTTTGATTCCCAATAGTAACCTGTATAGAAACGGTATAAGCTCCAACGTGACGTATGCAATTGCCAATAGCTTAAAGCTATCTAGCAATATTAATCTTGTGCGCTCTAAATCCAATGACATGCCTGCAACTGGTAATAGAGGATCAAATCCGTTACAAGCTGTATATAACTTTCCTCATGTCAATGTCTTGGATTTAAAGGATTATTGGATGGACGGACAGGAAGGCATACAGCAGCGTCAAGTTGTTGCTGGAAAAGACAATCCTTATTTTTTAGCATATGCACTTACTAATGCCTTTGTTAGGGATAGAGTCTACGGTAATGTCAAATTGGATTGGGATATAAGTGATCGTATTTCCGCTTTTTTTAGAGCCGCTGAGACACGTTCTGTAGAAACTCGAGAGACGAAGATACCGTGGAGCTATAGCCGCGACATGAAAGGGGGATATCACCTACAGGATATAAAAAATAGAGAAAACAACATCGATTTCTTATTTACCTACAATAGTGGGGCCCAGTTACCTGATTTTAACTATTCGATATCTGCTGGAGGAAATTATATGAACCAATATAATACCGATGTGTATGCCGGATCCAAACGTAATGCAGGTTTGACTATTCCAGGACTGTACCGCTTGTCTAATATCCCAGCAGCGGGTTTGGATATCAGAAATGGGGAATATAAAAAATCCATATATAGCTTATACGCTATGGCAAATTTGAGCTATAAGAGTCAATTATACTTGGATCTCACCGCCCGCAATGATTGGTCTAGTACATTGCCAGCTGAGAATAGATCATATTTCTATCCTTCTGCGTCATTGAGTTGGATTGCGAATGAAACTTTTTCTCTACCAGCTCAAATCTCATTGTTAAAGCTGAGGGGAGGTATAGCACAGGTGGGTAATGACACCAATCCGTATCAACTTAATCCTGTATTATCGACAGGACGATGGGGGGATTTAATCTATATGGAGATGCCCGAGACATTGCTATCTCCTAATTTGAAACCTGAAATCGCTACGTCCTATGAGGCAGGGGTTGATTTGAATATGTATGGTAATAGATTGCGATTTGAAGCAACCTATTATCAAGTGGAAAATAAAAACCAAATTCTTCCCGTAAACACTGCACAATCTTCGGGTTATGCAAAAAAGCTGATTAATGCTGGAAAGCTGCAAAGCAAGGGATGGGAGTTTGGTTTAGGCGGTACACCGATAAAAAGAGACAATAGTTTCACTTGGGATGTAAATGTTAATTTTTCTCAAAATCGTACAAAGATATTGGAATTGGCTCCGGGAATAGACTACTATGAATATTGGAGTGAAAATAGCTCGGGAGCCATGACCTGGGTGGGCGAAGAGGTCGGTAACTTGTATAGTAGAGGATATGCACGTGTTACAGACCCTACTTCCCAATATTATATGTGGCCGGTATTAGGGAATGATGGGAAATGGATACAGGACAATGCTGTTGAAAACAGAATCAAAGTCGGAAATTTCAATCCAAAGTTTTTGGCGGGGATGCAAAACTCATTTAGTTACAAGAACATACATTTAAGCTTTAGCTTGGATTGGCGCTACGGCGGGCAGTTCCAATCGCAGACATATCGATATGGGGGGTCGGATTGGAAATCACAACACCAGTTGGATCTGATGATACCAGGGGGAAAGATGAGTGCTGAGGAAATGGCTGCGTTTTTGAAATCAAATCCAGAAAAGTATATCATTCCCCATAACGGCAATTTTCCAAGGGTAGGCGGGTTGACTGAGGAGACTGGTGGTTATTATTTAAATCAAGGAGGTGTTGCAGGTTATGATGGTGTTTTCATCCCAGGAGTCATAGCACAATATGATTCGGAGGGTAAATTGACCGGCTACAAAGAACATCTGGGTGGTGATGGAACAATATTGTATCGTGCATCTGATCAATACTCTTGGAATTACAATCAGCAGGTCACCTTTGATGCAGACTACTTGAAATTAAGAGAACTGGCTTTAGGCTATGATATCAAAGGAATTAAACATGTCCAAAATCTACGTGTGTCGGTCTTTACTCGGAATATCATGCTTTGGACGAAAGCTAAAATAGGTATAGATCCAGAGCGCGCATTCCAAGCAGATGCTGGAGGTTTTAGACAGGGTATCGAAACCCTAAATCTAAGTCCTTGGACAGTACCATTTGGGTTTAAACTGGATTTGACATTATAATCTTTATTCGTGATGAAAAATATTTTCTATAAATACCTTGCAACGGCCATGGCCATCCTGACATTGATAGGATGTAATGATAAATTAACCGAGCTGAACCAAAATCCAAATGGTGTAGATCCCGATAAAGCAAATGTGAATCTTTTGCTTCCGGGTATCTTATCAAAAGTCTCAGGTGCTTACGCAGAATTGGATAATAGTGTGAGTAGTGGTGTGGTACAGCATATGCAGGAAGACGGCTGGTTTACCGGCTACAACCACTACGTGTGGTCTAATCGAGATTGGGGAAACTGGTATAATGTGCTCCGTGATAATGAATTGATGATCAATAGTGCTATAGCAGGAAAGTTTCCGATGCATGAAGGGATAGGTTATGTGATTCGGGCATTTGCCTTTGGCAATATAACGGATCTTTGGGGCGACGCTCCCTACACAGAAGCACTCAAAGCGGGTGACGATATCATTCAACCTACTTTCGATAATCAGGAAACAATCTATCGAGGGATATTAGCAGATCTTGATAAAGCTGTAGCATTGTTTAAAAATAATACCAATACTGGTGTCATTGCTAACCATGATTTGGTTTATCAAGGTAACATTGACAAATGGCATCGACTGGCCAATACTCTCATGTTGCGATATGCCATGCGACTATCTGCGAAATTACCTAATGTAGCCTCTGAATATGTCAAAAAAGTATATGATGGAGGTGTATACATAGATAATAGCAGCAACGACGCAGGGGTACGTTTTCTAGGTAATACGAGTGCTGATTCATGGTACTTGGCACAGCAATTCGATTCTGAAGGTGGAAGTGGTTTTCGTAGACGTAAGCTTGCAAAGACTTTGTTAGATAATCTCCTTGCCAATGACGATCCCCGTTTGAAAGTATGGGTAGCACCTGTACATTGTCAGTGGGTTGAAGACCTATCGCTAACGGTTGCTACCGAATCATTTGTACGGAAAGATGGGATGCAACAAGCTTATGTTTCGTTAACCGATGCGCAATACGTCGCTGAGATTGCAAAAGGACATAAGTTTACCCGTCGTTATAATCCTAATTTGTTAGGAAGTCATCTGGACACTCGGCTGTACGTCGGAATTCCAGTGGGCTCGATGGTGCCTGATGGTTACAACAACAATCCTACTCCCGGCCAATCGGTAGAAAATCAGCATGTATCGCAGCTGGCACCTAAGTACCGAGCTACCACAGGCGATTTTTTGAGACGTCGTATAGCATCTGCATCCGAAACGCTGTTTATTTTGGCGGAAGCAGGGCAACGTGGATGGATATCTGGCAATGCGGAGACTTTTTACAATGAGGCGGTACGCCAATCATTGGCCACTTGGGGAGCTGCTGACGGTTACGGCGCATTCATCAGCCAGACCAATGTGAAATATAACGGTACCTTGGAACGAATTATCGAACAGAAATGGATAGCAAGTTGGAATTGCTCGGTGGAGGCCTGGATGGATTTTAGACGTACAGGACTACCCCAGTTAGTGGCGGGGCCCGCATCTGCAGAGCCTGTGCTTCCATTGCGATTCATCTACGGGAACAATGAATTGTCTGCCAATGAAAAGAACGCCAATGCGGCTATTGAAAAAATTGAAGAAACACCATATTCTAACATCCGCGGTAAGAATAGCCAATGGTCTAAGATGTGGTTATTGCAAGGAACGAGTAAACCATGGTAAGAAAAATGAAAGAGATAATATCGAATAACGTGTATTGGTTGTGCGGTGTATTGCTGATGTTTGGTGCTTGCTCGGAATCGAAACAGCACAGCTTTACGGAATTGAACAAGGCACAACAGGGTAAAGTATGGGTTGTGGCCCATAGGGCAAATACTGGGGAGAATACATATCCAGAGAATTCGATTGCGACGATAGAATCCTGTATAAAGCATGGAGTTGATATCATTGAAATCGATGTAAGAGAGACCGTAGATGGACACTTGGTGGTTCTGCATGATAGCAGTGTAAACCGGACCACGAACGGGATTGGAAATGTGGCCGATCTAACATTGGAAGGCGTGCGCGGGCTCCGACTTGTACATGAGGGCGATACCACCACTTATCAAGTGCCGACACTAGAAGAAGTGTTTAAGCTCATAAAGGGTAAAATCTTGGTTGATTTGGATGTTAAATTTGAAAATCAGGCATCTTACGCAAAGATTGTAGATTTGGCAGAGCAGTATAATGTCCAGGAACAATTGCTTATTTTTCTATATGATAAAGAAGAAGTGGTGCCAATTCATGCATTGGCTAAGGGAATTCAAATAATGCCGCGCGCGCGATCGGTGGAAGAGCTGGATTTTTTGAAACAATATGATTTTATTAAGATTATCCATATCGACGATAGCTACTACGAGAATAAGTTAATGCAGGGACTCTTGGATAGTGGTATGCGTGTTTGGATAAATACTCTTGGTGACTATGATCAAGCTGAAAGGAGCAATAAGAATGGATTTGAACAGTTCTTTTCGAGGATGCCGAATGTCAATGTTGTGCAAACGGACTTATCTTTGCAACTTATTACTTATTTGAAAGGTAAAGGTTTGCGAAATTGATAGTATAACCTCTAAGGAGAAAATACACAAAATCATATGCGTACGCTGGGCTTTTTAGGGATATTGATTTGTATGAATGGAGTGCAAGATAAAAATGATATGGGAAAAATAGTTGTTGATCGTTTGACGCAAACAGGTATAGGCCACATGTTGCATCATCATGGCGTTTTTTCGGAAGATGGTCGATGGGTGGTGTTTGACGGCCGTAATGACGATACGAAAATCGGCGAAACTTCTATAATAGGTGTCGTGAATACTGAAACTGGGCAAGAGCATATCATTTATCGTACTACAGATCCTTCTGTACACGGTCCAGGCGTGGGAGCAGCTTCTTTTAGTCCCGTGGATGATTGTGTGATTTTCATCCATGGGCTATCGAATGCAAACGCAGAGCATCCATATGGTATGTCTCGCCGTACGGGCATGTTTGTGGATATTAATAAACCTGGACACGCTGTACCGGCGGATGCAAGAGACATGACTGCTCCTTATACGCCGGGTAGCCTCCGTGGAGGCACGCACTCACATTGTTGGAGCCCGGATGGAGCTATGTTGAGCTTTACTTATAATGACGAATTGGTGGAGCCAGGGTTGCGGATGGTAGGGGTGATGTTTAAGAGAAAGGAACAAATCGAGATCGATCAGACTCCCGGAAATGTTTTGGGACATTATTATTCGGCAATAGTATCAGAGGTCGTGACACATCCTAGACCCGGCTCAGATGAAATCGATAAGGCATATGATGAATGTTGGCTTAATCCAAACTTGGATACCAAAGCGGGGCGAGGTACAATTGCTTTCCAAGGAAATATCAAAAATGAGAAGGGGGAATCTGTGACAGAAATATTTTTGGTTGATATAGACCCTCAACTGATAGAGGGTGATAAGTACGCGGTAGGAGAAAAAGGAAAACGTCCACAGGTACCAAAGGGTATCGAACAGCGACGGCTGACATTTTCAGTAAAAGGATTGTCCAATCTTCGACATTGGCTGCGTAGCAGTGAAGATGGTCGATATATCTATGCGCTTGCAAAAGATAAAGATAATAACAATCAGCTCGTACAGTGTGCTGTAAAAGACGGGACACTTACTTATTTGTCAAACTTCGAGTTCTCGATAGCATCTCCTATTAATATCAGTCATAAAGGGGATAAGGTGACTTTTGTAGCGAATAACAATGTATACCTCTTTGATATCGCAAGCAAAGTGGCTTCACAGCTGACGACTTATGGGCTTGACGACGACAGAATTGTAGGTGCGCCAGTGTTTTCTAGGCAGGATGATAAGATAGCTTTTAATCAATATGAGAGTATAGGAGATAATAAAAATATACAGATTAGGATAATTGCCTTGTAATTATTTGTTCTCATAGAAGACCTCACTTTCTAGAAATAGAGAGTGAGGATTCTTTTTTTTTTGAGAATAAATCGGGAGATAAAAAAAGGTCCTGTTTTTTACGACAGGACCTGTACCAACTATTCGCCTATTAACCAGATAGTACGTTTTAATATCCGTATGCTTCAAGTTCCATGAAGGAGATGTAGGTATTTGTTTTTGAGTCTAGAAATACAATGGCCATATAGCGTCCTTTTTTTGGAGAATCAAACGTTATTTTGAAGCTATCGCCACCTGTATAAGTTGCTGATGCTACAGGGCTTCCCCAGCTAGGCGAAGGTTCTTCTGCCGCTAATGGGTTATCGGATAAGTATATGTTAACTTTGTTCATATACCTCCAGTTGACCTGTGAAGGTGGGTAAATAATGATATTATCGATTGTTACAGATTCTTTCATATCGGCCACGACTACTTGCGGTAACGGGGCTCCTGCAGCCGTAGAATGCCAACCCGTCGACATGTTCCCATCTAATAGCAACGCTGGCTGCCCACCACCGCCATCACCCCAAGCATGATGACCGTTTCTGGCTTGTATGGTCCAGCCGGTTCTAGGGTATTTGTATAGAAATGGCTTTTCTGATGTCTGCCATTCTCGGGGAATGGGGTCAATACCGTTTCTAGGTGAAAAGAATGATCGATATTCGAATAATTCTCCAGGCTTGACGTCAGGACATTTTGTAATATCTTGATCTACGTTTGTGCGGACTATTTTCTTCGTACCATCCATGGATGTGTATCGCACTTCAGTATATACTAAATCCGAAGTTTTTGCACCCCAATTGATTGTCCCTACTCCTTCTGTATTTCTGAGCGCGCTAATGTAGATTCGGTCCGTTGCACCGATTAAGTAATTGGTCCCATAAGGTGTGCCGGTGATTTCTGAAGGTAGAGATACGTTGCCTTGATGGTCAAAATTTTTAATGTAAAATGTATACGATGTTTCATTCAATTCTAATATATCCAGGGTAAGGGTGTCATCATCAGAACCCCATTCTACCTTGAGTGAGTCTATATTATTGTTCCAGTAAACCATCGCATATTTTACAGTTGGAGATTTTGGTTTCATCCACTTTAATCGTAGTTTGTAATAGCCGGGATATGCTTTTAAAGAGTCGGCTTTTTGGAGGTAGATATGACCATTTGCGACAATAAAGTCTTTGTATTCAATGTCCATCTGCTTGCAAGCAGAAAGGACAAGTATGGCCGAAAGCATGTATAAAATATACCTATTCATGTTCTTGTCTTTTATAGTTGTACGCACGATTTGATTATTTTAACTGACCCCAGAATGCCAGTTGTGCTATAATAATTTGGCTCCTATTTGTTTCGGTGCCGTAGGTCTGAAAAGTAGATGTCACTTTGATCCTAAGATGCGTTACTGGTCTATATGGATCTGGGGCTTTTGCGGTAGGTATGACATCAAACTCTGTTCTATTATACCAATAATCCTTATCTTCATTTGTAACAGGACCTATTTCCCTTCCTTCTCCGTAGCCAGAGGGTTTGAACTGCTCAAACTCGCCAATCAAAAACCAACTATCGTCAAAGCTGCCATCTGGATTGGGTGCCTCACTACCCCAGACTTCGAAGGTCCTAGGGGCTGTACTGGAATACAATTCATAGTCAGGTCGAGGCCATTTTTGTATTCGACTGATGGATACCCTTCTTCCAAGGTCAATAGTAAACCACTGTGGCATGGGAGCACTATGAGAGCTAGCATAAAATGCATTGTCAGAAGCATCTGCTCCAAGCCACAACTGTTCTAATCGGTAACCCGTATTACCTTCTGCAGTGAGAAAATAATCAGTAGGCAAGGCTGCATTTCGAAAGAGATCACTTGGTATTTTTACCTCTTCGATTGGAGTTAATTTTCGATAGATAGTGTCGGAGACATTATTCCAACGGTCCCTCAAATAAAGACCAAATTGAGAGGACTGTATCTTCAATCCTCGTCGTGAAAATTTTATTTTCCCGGATTTGGTGTGGAAGGTTTGCATCTCGACGTACTTACCATTGCCCATAGTATCTGCTAATAGCACGATGGATAAATCGGCATTCGTCTTATTCTCATCAAGACCAACCACTACACCTCCAAATCCAGCCTCTAGATCAAATTTGACCAGCCGTACCGGTGGGGCCAAAGGGCTGATTTTTATGGAAACAGGAGACGAAAGTTTTTCGTTTCGGCCGATGCTGAACAATTCGATTTCTTGCTCGTTCGTATTCCCAAAACCTTCTACTATTAACGTGTCGACATATAGGGAGCCTTTGGTTTCTACTGTCTTGCCATTTCTGACATACACAGCCTTTACGCCGAGGAGATTATGGTCGCTCGGCATGTTGTAGGTTATGATTGCTCCACCCGAGATATTTTTTACGTTTTTAATCTCTACTGGAGCCGGGGCTGAGGCTTGGTCATCAATAAAATCAATTCGGCCCTCTTCTTTACATCCATTGAATGCAAATAATATCACGAAACTATAGATTAATCTTTTCATAATGTTTATTATTCAAATGATTTACCATCCTGTATTTTGTACTAAATTTGGATTTTGTTCGATCAAGGAAATCTGGATTGGCCAGAAGTAATCTTTTATCGAAAATTTTTGGTTGGTCATCAGTATTTTCTGATAGTATTCTTCTGGTTTACCAGCAGTGACCTTGAATCCATACATGCCCTTTTCATATTCCACTGCTGCTTTTTTCCATCTCCTGATATCCCAGAAACGATTGCTTTCAAAAGAAAGCTCGATCAATCTTTCTCTGTGGATAATTTCACGAAGATTCTGTTGGGTACCGTATCTATTGGGGCTGTTGGAATATTTGTCCCAAGCTTCTTTCACACCGGGTAGACCTGCTCTTTCTCGGACGGCATCTAAGTATTCAAATAGATAGCTACTGTTGACGCCGTTCGGACCTTCAGATTCGTTAATAGCCTCAGCGCACAATAAATATAAGTCCGCAAGGCGCAACATGGGCCAAGGGTAGGTAATCGCATCGTAACCAGTGGCGGATGATTGCCGGTTTTGATAGTGAACGACTTTCTTTAAGAAGTATCCGGATACTGGACCCCAATCATGTCCTTTCTTCTGCTGATTCCCGCCCGCTCGGCATGCTATCCAAAACATGTCACCTGCTATTGGATCATTGACCTCGGGCTTCTGTCCGTACCATTGCCCGCCATCAAAACCCAGCCAAGCATAAAATCGTGGCTCACGGTTATAATTCATTTCTGCTGTTACATACCCTTGTCGGATGTACCAACGATCTTGGACCCCTCCTGTGCGAAGACTTAGGGGATTCTTGTTCAACCATTCTAAATCATTCTCCATAGGGATACCATGATTTGTGTAGAATTGATCGACAATCTTTAGTGGCGGTTGGATATGATTGTATAGAGAAGGCATGTCGGGATACTGTTCCCATTGTAGATTTGGAGCAGAGGCTAATTGTAGGTTGCGATTTGCACCTAAAGAAGTGTGTGCGTTAGCCCAGATAATTTCTGTATTCCATTTTTCGGTAATCGCATTACGGATATCCAGTTGCAATTGTATTGTATCGTTGACGCGAACCCTTCCTTGATGAGTGAATAATCCATGGCTAGCCTCCTGACATATTGCAATAGCCTCCTTGCAGGCGACTACAGCATCATCCCATCTTTTTTTGACCTGCTCAGGCGTTTTATCGGTCTTGAACAGCTTCTTTCCATTTTTATCAATTAAGTTGGCTTGGTCCTGATTGTTGTTAAATAGCGGACTTGCCGCGTATACCATGATTTTCGCTTTCATGGATGCCGCGATGGGTCTAGTAATTCTACCTAATTCATCACGGCTTTGTACTTTGCTGGGGAGGTCTGGAATGGCCTCATTTAATAGCTCAATAACATAATCAAAGCACTCATCCATTGGGTCTCGATATACACGGACCTCTTCCACACTCGCATTGATGGATAGATTCTCTTTAATCAAAGGGATTGGGCCCCATTTTTTCATTAAATGGAAGTGATAATAGGCTTTTAAGAATTTTGTTTCCGCAATCCATTGTAGTCTCTCCCATTCTGGGAGATCGGGTACCTTGTGGATGTTTTCCAACATGATGTTACAGGCACGGATTCCTTCATATATGCCAGACCAATCATTGCCATATGGACCTGAAGCAGTTTGGAATCCTCTGGCCATATTGAACATCGTTCCACCCCATATGGCTCCGCTCTCTCTACGGTCTATCACTGACCAAAGTTCGTCACCGGACATATATCCATTATCACCATCGAGATTACCCTCTGATGTCATAAATCCATAACATGTATATAGGTATCGTATCGCTGTGGAACGCAGCGTGAAAGCACTTTCTAAAGTCGCTAGACCATCATCTGGAACGATGTCCAAATAGTTGTTGCAGGATACCGAAAATGACGTCAATGTTATTAAAGCGAAGATTCTCAACTTTATATTTTTAATAATTGTTTTCATAATACGGATTGTTAGTTAGTTAAAGGACATGTTAATCCCCACATTGAAGACCCGTTGTAACGGATATCCCAAGCCATTACCTCCCATCTCCACATCCCAAAGTTTAAACTTACTGAAGTTGAGTAAATTGGTGCCGCTTAGGTAGATTCGAAAATTATTCAGATGAATTCGTTCCTTCCATTTTCCGGGGAGTGAATATCCGACTTCAGCTTGTTTTAGCCGTAGAAATGTACCATCCCGCATAAACCAGGTGCTAGTTTGTACATTGTTATTCACCAAAGTACTGCTCAAGCGAGGCCATAGTGCATACATGTCTTGGTTATCTTCGGACCAATGCGAATCCGCATAAGCTTTTAACAATTGTGTTTGATCTTGGAAAGGGGATGTTTCGACTGGATTTATCCAAAAAGATTCATTTGACAACCCTTGAAAAAATGCGGAGGCGTCAAATCCTTTGTATCCGACAGACAGACCAAATCCATAAATGATTTCTGGGGAAGTGGGATTCCCAATAGGAACCATATCAGCTGCGGTTATCTGCCCATCCTGATTGACATCAAGATATTTGATATCTCCTCCACCATACAATCCTCCAAATGTTTGGGTCGGAGCGTTATTGGCTTCTGCATCATCCATAAATAGTCGCTCAGCGATGAATCCCCAAGTCTGACTTAGCGAGTAGCCTACTCGTGAACGGTACGCTTCTTTATAGTCGGGCTCCTCATACACTTTAAATTTACTGGTTGAGTAAGTGAAATTTGCTCTTGCGGAAGTCCAAAAATGCTCATTCCAAGAATGAGTAAAGTCAGATTGTATATCCATACCATGTGCTGTTGCCTCGCCAATATTTGCTCTGACCGCTGCTTGCAAACCCATGGTGGAAGGGATAGCAGCTCTGGTCATGAGAATATTACGACGGTGCTCCGTAAAGTATTCTGCAATAATATTTGCTTTATTGAACAATCCTAATTCTACGGCAAAGTTCTGCTTAGTTGAGTTTTCCCAAGTAATAGCTTCGTTTGCGTACCGATTGATTCGAATCCCCGCAGCACCTTTATCTAAGTTCTCTCCAAAAAAGGAACCTCTACCCACATCGTTCATATTGACTTGAGAGAGATAGAAAAAGCGATCATAGCGATCGCCGATTTGATCATTCCCGACTAATCCATAGGTGTAGCGAAGTTTTAAGTTGTGGATAGTTGGTCTATATTTTTCGAAGAAATTTTCATTAGATATTACCCATGCTAAACCGGCAGAGGGAAAGAAGCCCCAACGATGATTGTTTGCAAAACGCTCGGAACCATTATATCCAAAATTGAACTCAAAGAAATACTTGTTGTCATAGTTGTAGGTGGATCTTCCGGCAAAGCCGACGTTACGTGAAGGTAAGGACAATTGCAAGCTACCTTGATTGGCCGCTATCCATTGGCGGGTGGTAAATACTAATAACCCACTCACGCCGTGCTTCCCGAAAGTATTGTTGTAATTGAGCCTAGATTCGGAATAGGTAGTAGCTTCAACGGTTTTTGGCCCTTCCCGATAATCGAGATATTCAGTTCCATTTTCATTGAATCGCTCTAAATGATATTCACCTGTGAAGCTATCATAGTTGCCTCGCAATTGATACCAATAGGGGTTGTATGATCTGTTGACATAGTACTCTGATAATCGAGATAAATTCAGCATGGTCATGAATTTTAATCCAGGGGTAATGAAATTCAGGTCTTGGTTCAATTCAACGCTTGCTAACATTTGGGAGCGGGTCCTGTCGCTATATCCGCGAACCATTTCGGCGTAAGGATTACGGTAATTGCCCTGATAGTTTCCGAACATAATGTGCTTCACATAACTGAAATCTTCATCTACTGGGTAATATGCTGGAAACATCACTGGGTTAGAATGCATGACATAATTGTACATGTCCTCTCCAGATATATTAGGGCCATTGTAATCGTCAAAATTTCCGGACAACCGAACTGCCAACTGTGTTTTTTGCGTAATGTTGATGTCGACATTGGCGCGAAGCGTATAGTTCTTAAAATCAATATTATTGTTGAAACTATTACGTTTATCTACTTTCAACACACCATTATCGTTGGTAAAGGCCGTTGATACGAAGTATCGCGCTACTTTACCGCCACCTGTCACACTCAAGTTCCCCCTTTGAGAGGTTGCGTAATCCTTGAACAGCATATTGTGCCAATCATTCGCAGGGTATATATATGGGCTAGAACCTGGTTTGAGGGTGTTTTCGATTTTATCTTGGCTATACGGTAATTCTCCCAGCGGATTACGTGTCAGGACAGATTCGTTATGTAGTTTCATATAGGTGATAGGGTCTGCCAATGCTATATCTTGTGTGGGGCGGTTCATAGACATTTCTGTCCGAAAAGAAATTTTGGCGGGTCCTTCCACTCCTCGTTTGGTGGTTACCAAGATGACCCCATTGGCACCTCTTGCCCCATACAGAGCGGTCGCCGTCGCATCTTTCATAATGGAGAAACTCTCGATGTCGTCGGGTTGTAATCTTGCAAGGTCGGTGGTAGTGAGTTCGATATTATCAATTAAGATAAGGGGCCGCGTATTCGCTCCAAAAGTGGTAATCCCCCGGACAAAGAAATCGGCATTGTCTGCCCCAGGTTCGCCGCTACGTTGATAGGCAATCATACCGGCTACATTTCCAGCAAACGCAGCTGTAAGGTTACTGGAAGGTATTTTAAGGTCTTTGGGTCTGACGGAAGTCACCGAGCCAACGACTTCGGTTTTCTTCTGGGTCCCAAAGCCTACCACGACAACCTCTTCAAGCGTGCTTGGATCGACGGACATTTGGATATTGAGCGCACGTTCGTTTTCTATTATCACCTCTTGTGTAAGATAGCCGACCATACTGAATACTAACGTGCTTGGAAGTTTGGGCAATTCTACGATGAAATTGCCTTTTTGATCTGTTTGTGTTCCCTGTCCCGGTATTCCTTTAACTTGCACAGAGACGCCTGTTAAATTCTCTTCACCCTC
Source organism: Sphingobacteriaceae bacterium DW12 (assembly GCA_000783305.1). Lineage (GTDB taxonomy): Bacteria > Bacteroidota > Bacteroidia > Sphingobacteriales > Sphingobacteriaceae > Sphingobacterium. The sequence goes on from JROE01000008.1 coordinate 117,040, forward strand.
TTTGATATTTCCGGTAATCCTTAGGTTTTGCGCATGTGTAGCAATATTAAGGAAATAGAAAAAGCAAATAGAGAAAGAAAATTTCAATAAATGAAATTTTACTTTTACCATAATTTAGTATTTTGTTATTAAATAGTGATTTTCATCTATTATTTCCTAACAGAAAAATAAGGTGGCCCAACCTTTATTCCAAAGTCGTGCACTTGTTTTAATTTGCTGTTTCTATTAAATAAACTAATTAAAACGTTTTAGGTATATTTCCTGTTAAAAATTGGCAACTCCAACTAATCATTAATGGTTATACAGCTTAAAGGTTATGAGGGGCTTTGCTCTATTAGTTGGTAATTATTTTTATATTGTTATTATAGTTAGATGTTATTGTTATTTTTGATTATACTGTATCAAAAACAAATTTAATTTAAGTATTTATTTATTGGATATTATGTGAGTTGAATTTCAACCTTTTGTAAAGTTATTTTTAAAAGTATTAATTTGCATCCTGTACTATCCTGTATCTTTTGTCGGATAGAACTCTGTGAAAGGGGTTGGCTGGTTAATGAACCACGTTGAAGTGTGGAGAATATACTCCAGCCTATGGAAAGGAGGATTATTGACTTGTCGTGCTCTGGCCCCTTTCTAGTATAATAACAGCGAGCGTTGGTGAGTCGAGCGTTATTTTTTTATTCCGTAGGCTTTCCTGTTTGTGCAGGGTCTGTTCTAGGAATGGGCATCGTAGCCTATTTTTTTGAGGACGTTTATATCTTGTTCGTATCTGCTGCTCCTCGATTTTAGAAAATCTCTATAGATTGGCCATCCCTTTTTGAGATTATATATAGAGATTTGACAATCAGGGGCCAATAAGAGGCAAGCCAGATATGAAGGATTTCTTATCAAAGTGGTTTCATTTCTTAAACCAGTTTAAGTTTATAGATGTGATTTTGATTTACCTTTGGCAATCATTAAAAATCAAACAAATGGAAAAGAGAATAAACATAGCAGAACTTGAACCTGCGGCTTATCGCGCATTAATAGGATTAGAAAATTATCTTGCTACGACGACAATTAATAAGACATTGAAAGAGTTGATTAAGATTAGAGCTTCCCAGATCAACGGTTGTGCATTTTGTATCAATATGCACACGGTAGATGCTCGAAAACAAGGAGAGACAGAAAAGCGCATCTACCTTTTGAATGCTTGGAAAGAAGTGGAAGGATTATATACTGCAGAAGAAAGAGCTGTCTTGGCTTTAACGGAAGAAATGACTTTAATTGCGAACGGAGGTGTTTCGGCAGCAACGTATCAAAATGCCAAATCATTTTTCGATGATAATCTGCTGGCACAGATTATGGTAGCAATCATCACTATCAACGGATGGAATAGAATGTGTATAGCTACACTCGTACAACCGGCTTAAGTATCGTCAGGACAACATTAAAAGTTTTTGTTTCAGATTTTTAGAGCCTGTTTATTTTTTTGAAAAATTATTAGATGAATTTTAAACAGGCTCTTAATAGCGTTGACTTTTTTGTTTTAAACTATGGCTGATGTTGAGGCGTCATTTTGGGGTGTCCTTTTTTAAAATTCCATTTTCAATACTTTCGTTGATTAGCCTTTTTGCAAATTCCCAAATTGTCTTAGAGCCTTCGCCAATGACCTTTTTCTTTTCGAATACTTTATTGTATCTGATATCGTATTCATTCCAAGTGCCACCCTCATTTGATGTATTCTGTAATAGGGGCTCTAAGCGATCCATTGCTTTTGCAAATTTGGCTTCTGGGGTCAATCCGGCCTCAAACTCTTCCCAGATTTCGATTAAATCTGCTGATTGATTCTCGGGCAACAATCCAAAGATCCGATGCGCAGCTAACCTTTCCTCGTTGGTGTTGTCGTGATTTTTCTGTGTATCGTATATAAAAGTGTCGCCGGCATCAATCTCGACGATATCATGAATGAGTACCATTTTCAATACTTTTAGAATGTCAATTGGTTCATTGGCATGTTCAGCTAAGACAATGGTCATAATAGCCAAGTGCCAACTATGTTCAGCATCGTTTTCATGTCTGTCGCTATTGAATAATTTGGTTTTCCTTTGTATATACTTGACTTTGTCTATTTCTTTTATGAAATCAATTTGTTTGAGTAGATTTTCCAGAAGCATTTTTAATAAGCTAAATTTGTATAACAAAGCTAGCTTAAATAAAAGATATTTAGATGAATGCAGTATCAGTGTTTATTTACACGTTAGGCTTCTGTTCTGTCTATGGTAGGCCGTTATTGCATACTCTTTGGAAAAGGAAAATGTAGATAATTTTTCACATATGCCAATAACTCTTGTATGTTTGTATTGTTCCATAGTAATGTCATGTATCCAAATTTTGTCACGCATCTTAAAAAATACATTTCGCTGAGCAATGATGAAGTAGCATTGCTTCTGTCGAGTGTGAAGCCGTTAATCATCGATAAAAAGGACTTTTTAGTGAAAGAAGGTCAAATATGTAGAGCTAATTATTTTGTCGAGCAGGGCTTACTCCGAATGTTTTTTATCAATCACAAAGGGAACGAGCAAATTACCCAATTTGCCCTCGAAAACTGGTGGATTGCGGATTATATGAGCTTCACCATGCAAAATGGGTCTCATTTCAATATTCAAGCGGTAGAAGCTTCTACAGTCATTGCAATTGAATACCATAAGCAAGACCATTTATTGGAGCAATTGCCGCAGCTCGAACGCTATTTTAGGTTAATGATGCAACGGGCATATGGGGCAGCACAGATGCGCGTGAAATATTTCCATGCTGCGTCTAAAGAAGATAACTATCGTCAGTTTGTCAGTTTGTTTCCCGAGTTTGTACGACGTGTCCCCCAGTATATGCTGGCTTCTTATTTGGGATTAACTCCGGAGTACGTGAGCGAGTTGCGAAAAAGAAATTCTTGATTTTGGGTCCAGGTATTTGCTGCAATCTATTATTTGAGGTGATAACATATGAGTATCCCATTTGCTGATACCTTTACAAAGTCGCACCAGCAGGGATCAACTTTCTGATTGCTTTGACGAATTAATTTAGTTGTCTTGTTTTGAATTATTTATCTTTACCTAAAATCGATTGCACTCGCCAATTACATGAATTACAAAAGATGATGTCTCCTATAGAAACCGCCACACTCGAAAAACTGAAAAATGGAGACCTTGATTCCTTTAATGAGATTTATTTTCAATACTCTCCCAAAATCTATATTCGGTTGATTAAGCTTGTGAAAGACCCTACTATCGCTGAAGAGATTCTTCAAGATGTCTTCACTAAAATATGGCTCAATAGAGAAAAAATCGAACCTACCAGTGGCTTTGTGTCCTTCCTCAATCATATTTCAGACAATTTAGCCATGGACTTTTTCCGCAAGGTACAGCGAGATAAAGCCCTACAATTGGAAATATGGGCATCAGCTATAGAGTTATATTATCACACCGAAGAAGCTGTCTTTTTAAAGGATACACGAGATATATTGTCCAAAGCAATCGATTCCTTGAGTCCTAAAAGAAAACAAATCCTGCTGCTCAGCAAATTTCAAGAAAAAAGCTATAAAGAAATAGCTGACGAACTCGGCATTTCTGTTTCAACTGTAAGCAATCAATTGGTTAGTGCCCTAAAGGATATCAAGGAATATATTCATAAAAACTATCGCAATGACTACATTATTAGCTTCTTAGCAGCGTTTTTATTCAAACTTTGAAAAAAAAGTAAAATAACAATAGTGTGAATCTTGTCGACGAGCGTATAGATAGGAAAATACAGTAATGTATTGAACTAATTATAAACAGTTTTGGAGGAACAATTCTTTAAATACCAATTGGTGGAGTATATCCACAATAGGCTCGATTTACAGCACTTCGAAGCTTTTTTTGAACATATGGTCAAGGTGGACCCTGTCCAACTGGAGCAATGGATAACAGAGCAATTCGAAAATCAGGAGAACGAGACGGTCGCTCATCAAATGTCGCTACCCAATTTAGCCGATATACACAAGAAGGTGCTCAAAAATATCTATGCTCTTGATCCACCGCAAACTAATCGAATCCGCAAAATTGCGTATTGGACCTGGGGTTCTTGTGCAGCGGTGGTGCTCTGTATACTTTCATGGCTATATGTATTGCATGGTTCGAGGCACGAAACCAATCTGTCTACATTATCGTGGTATGAAAATTGTCATTCCTATGCGGTCAGTACTTTGCTTCCTGATAGCTCTACCGCTATTCTCTATCCTAATGCCAAGATTGGTTTTGAAAGTAGCAAGAAGGGAAGTAGGAATGTACAACATGTTGCGGGCAAAGTCATTTATCAAGTGTATAAAAATCCGAAATCACCATTCCAGGTTCATTATAAGGGGTATATCACTACAGCATTGGGTACCATTTTTAGTATAAATCCCCAAGCCAACGAAAATGTCCTTATCAAATTATTGGAAGGTAAAATTTCTGTAGGTCCATATCAGGCTTCGAAAGAAAGCTTACTGTATTTGAATCCGAATGAAGAGGTCCTGATTGATTTACGCTTGCATCAAATGGTTAAATCTTCGGCGCATGAGTTGATGAAGAATCGATTTGCGCGAGCAGATAAGAAGATTGTGGAGCTCATCCCTGATTTATTGGCCAATGTGGAGTGGACCAACCAGACCGTCAGTTTTAACCAAACTAAGAATATAGAACTTTTACAAGTAATTGAGCGTCTTTACGACGTATCCATTTTTTGTGAAAACCCCGAACTGTTAAATAGCTCATTTACAGGAAGCATCAATCGTAAGGAGCCTTTGGAAACTTTCTTTACTAATTTCTGTCAATTAAATGGATGTTCATTTAATCTTGATAATGGTATCGTTCATGTAAAGAATGTAACAAGAAAGGAGGAACCGCAATAGGACACCGATCAAACTAAATCAACTTTTAACCCCTTAATAACCAACATATATAATTATGAAGCATATTCTAATCAAATTAATGCTAATGGGACAACTGTTCCTATATTTTTCGACCGGATTTGCCCAATCCAACCTAAAAGTCAACGGAAAAGTGGTAGACACAGAAGGTAATGCACTTCCGGGTGCTACTATCGATCTCATCCACGAAAAGACGAATAAAAAACTGATTTTCATTGCCGATAACGACGGCTTGTTTATCCTTAGTCCGCTGATCGCTGATGAAAACTATTCCATCTTCGCACACTACTTAGGCTATTCTGCAGATTCCGTCAAAAATTTTGTGGCCACCTCAACTAGCAAAAATACTGTTCTCATCCGACTAAAACCGAATTCAGGGGTCATTGATGAAGTCGTCGTGGTGGGCTATGGTGTACAGAAAAAAGTCAATCTAACGGGAGCTGTGTCTGCGGTCTCGGGAGATGATTTGAACAATAGGCCTACGGGGCAAACGTCAGCTGCGCTTCAGGGTATGGCATCTGGTGTGACTGTCACTCAGCGTTCGGGTAAACCAGGTGCTGATGGAGGGGACATTCGTATTCGAGGTATCGGTACACTTGGTAATTCCAATCCCTTGGTATTGATTGACGGTATTGAGGGGTCTATGAACAATATAGATCCGAATGTTATCGAAAATATTTCAATTCTCAAAGATGCAGCATCATCATCCATATACGGTTCAAGGGCAGCTAACGGTGTCATATTGGTGACGACTAAAAGAGGAAACTCCGATAAGGTAGCCATATCCTACAATAATTATTTCGGATGGCAATCCGCCACGAATATGCCTCAGATTGTCAATGCACTGGACCATATGTTACTTACCAACGAAGCATATACCAATGTAGGAGCGAGCCCTTTGTACCCAGAGGATATCATTAAAGCCTATCAAGCACAAGGAAATGGCAGTTCTGACGAATACCCCAATACGGATTGGCAGAAAGAATCTTTGCAGGGCAATGGATTCCAGCACAGTCATTTTCTAACAGTCAATGCAGGTACCAATAAAGTCAAAATGTTAACTTCTGTAGGCTATTTTGATCAACAAGGATTGACTTTGAACAGTTCATTTAAACGGTATACCATTCGAAACAATGTCGATGTCAAGTTTTCTGAGAAACTTGCCCTGAAATTTGATTTTCAATACGTCAATCCAATTGTTACATCACCGGCAGCAAGTATTGAAGAGCTATTCCAATGGATGAGCAGCATCCCCGCCAATCAAACTTTTAGAAACTCAAACGGTACTTGGGGACTTGGTTGGAATGGCAATAATCCTGTATCCGCGGCGGCAGATGGGGGAGTTGCTACCAATAAAAGTCCATTTGGAAGCATTAATGCTTCATTGATATATAAGCCAAAAGAATGGCTCACGGCAGAGGTGAACTATGCCCCCAAATATGCTACCCAGGTGAATAAGAACTTTCGCAAAGCTGTTCAATCTTATCACCCAGATGGCACTACCAGTTTCTCCGTCCCGGAAAGGGCGGCCTTGACGCAGTATAATGGTCAAGATTTTTATAATAATATGCGCGCCACATTGACTTTCAATAAAGATTTTGGTCCACATCAGCTTAGTTGGTTGATAGGTGGTTCTCGTGAAGATTATAAGAACGAATACATGCAGGGTTTTCGAGATACCTATGTGCTCCCCCAATATGATGTGCTCGATGTTGGTTCCGCATTGAACCAAACAGCCACAGGAAGTGCCTCCGATTGGGCCCTACAGTCCTTATTCTCCCGAATCAATTATGTGGTCAAGGATCGGTACCTCTTAGAACTTAACGCTCGATACGACGGCTCTTCTCGCTTTGCAAAAGGTAATCGCTATGGTTTCTTCCCTTCAGCATCTGCAGGATGGCGATTCTCTGAAGAAGAATTTCTAGAACCAGCCAAAGGTTGGTTGAGTGAAGGTAAGATTCGGGCCTCATGGGGCAGATTAGGTAATCAAAATATTGGAACCTATCCCTCCGTTGCCTCTCTAGATTTGGGCTCCTATACCTTGGGTAATGGTATTGTCAACACTGCCGCACTCAACGATATGTCGAATCCCGATATTACATGGGAGTCTACGGAAGAAAAGAATCTCGGTATCGATCTCACACTATTCAAACGGTGGACTTTTACCGCCGATCTATACAACCGAAAAACAAGTGATATCCTCCTTTTGCTCGATATTCCACTGATCATCGGGTTAAATAAACCTTATCAGAATGCTGGTGTCGTTGAAAATAAAGGTTGGGAAATGTCCCTAGGCTATAAGAATAATCCTGGAGAAGCTTTTCGATATAATTTTACCTTCAATCTTTCTGATGTCAGGAACAAGGTGTTGAACATGCGCGGTGTCAATCAAACAGGCCTTACTGTTAATCGGGAAGGGTATCCTATCAATTCTATCTTTGGCTATGTCTCAGAAGGCTATTTCCAAAGTGCAGATGAAGTCAAGGCCCATGCTACTCAGTTTGGCACATTAGCTCCAGGAGATTTGAAATACAAAGATCAAAATGGCGATAACGTTATTAACGAATCTGATAAAATTATCATTGGTAGTACTATTCCGAGGTATACCTATTCGCTCAACTCTAATTTGAGTTTAAAAGGAATTGACCTTAGCTTCTTGTTGCAAGGAGTCGGAAAGGCCGATGGGTATTTGTATGGTGCCGGTATACAGCCGTTTACTACCACTGGTGCTATCGGAGGTACTATACGAGAGGACAACAAGAATCGGTGGACACCAGAGAATACCAATGCTACATACCCACGTTTGGCTTTCGGACAGAATAATAATCAGCAGGCCTCTCAATTTTGGATGAAAGATGCATCTTACCTGCGATTGAAAAATTTGCAGCTTGGTTATACCTTCAATGCAGAAAGTTTGAAGACAATAGGTGTCAGCAGGCTCCGTGTATTTGTCAACGGATCCAACTTGTTCAGTATTGACAAATTTTGGGAGGGGTACGATGTAGAAGCACCAATCGGCTATGGCAATTTTTATCCGCAGGTCAAGGTGTATTCCTTTGGTTTAGATGTTACTTTATAATTTGTGAATTCATGAAAAATATATATAAATACGCTTTCAGTATAGTATTCGTCGGAATATTGTTTTTAACGGGAGCATGTGATAAATACTTGGATCGCTCACCATTAGATGGTCCTTCGGATGAAAGTTATTTTGCTAATGAAGAGGAATTGACATTGGTTGTCAATGGCTTGTATAGTGCTTTGGTCATTCATCCAACAGATGATATGCCCATTAACTTGACACTTGATGATGCTACTGATATTGGTTGGGACCGCAATACCTCCGATTTGCAAGCTATAGGCCGCGGAGATTTCGATAGCAATAATGGATATGTTCGAAATATCTGGACCAATTCGTACAAAGTGATTGGTAAATGTAACTTCATTTTAGACAATATCGGCAAGCTGGACGGTAAGATGGATGCGGCTTTGCAAAAAAGATACAAAGCCGAAACGCAATTCGTTCGTGCATACGTCTATCAGTATCTAATCGATTACTTTGGAGGAGTTCCGTTGGTCACAAGTCGTGTAAGTCTAGCCGATGCTAATATTCCCAAAACTCCAAAAGCAGAAATTGCTTCTTTTATCTTAAAAGAGCTAGAGGATGCAGCAACCAACTTACCTTTGAGCTACGGCAAAAATGATATTGGTAGGGCCACCAAGGGAGCTGCTCTGGCTATAAGAGCTAGGACGGCTCTTAATAATGAACTTTGGGAGCAGGCTGCTACATCGGCAAAAGCAGTGATGAATCTCAAGATTTATAGTTTACATCCTGATTTTGGGGAACTGTTTACCTACGATGGTGAGAGCTCTAGCGAGGTGATTTATGCTTTTCAATACTTGCGGTTGCAAAAGACAAAGACGCATTCTGCTACAAGAGCATTCTTGTCGCGAAATGCACAAGGTACATCTAATAAGATACCATCCCAATCAATTGTTGATGTCTATGCTTGTACAGATGGCCTGGCTATTGATAAGTCACCAGATTATGATCCCAAGAAGCCCTTTGCCAATCGTGACCCGAGGTTGGGCTATACCATTGCGATTCCCGGATCCATATTCTTTGGATTCCAGTTTGAAACACATAAGGATAGTCTGCTCTGCTGGAATTACAATTACAACACTTCGACTCCGATTCGTATCAAAAATGATGAGGCGATTAATGCTTATGCGTCTTTTTCAGGTTATTGTTGGAAGAAATATGTCGACATGAAGGACAAGGAATTTACGACAACCTCTGAGTTGAACATTATCCAAAGCCGCTATGCCGAAGTGTTATTGATTTATGCCGAAGCAAAGATTGAATCCAATTCCATAGATCAAAGTGTTTATGATGCAATCAATGCGATTAGACAACGTCCTACGGTTGATATGCCTGCGATTGTGGGCGGTCAGTCACAAGTGCAGCTTCGTGAGATTGTGCGTAAGGAAAGGCTTTATGAATTGGCCAACGAAGGTTTTAGGATGGTAGATCTGAGACGTTGGAAATTGGCAGATAGGGCAATGAATTCGACTTTGTACGGACGGATTCCCAAGGGATTGCTTGCCAATGCACCCACTATCGACCAAGATGGGTTGGTGAGTTATCAGCAAGTCGCTAATCAGAAAGATATGCGTGTCATAGAGATTCGTAAATTCGACTCAAGCAAAAATTATTTATGGCCTATTCCTAATATCGAAATCGTAACCAATAAAAATCTGGAGCAAAATCCTGGATATTAAATCTCTAAAAATATAAAATGATGATGAACAAGTTTTTAATGATTATAGCTGCATGGGTTACTATCCTTCAGATGTCCCATGGGCAGACGGTGAAACAAGTGGACTTGTGTATTTATGGAGCTACTTCTGCTGGCGTTGTCGCCGCATATACAGCTTCGCATGCTGGAAAATCGGTACTGCTTATAGATCCTGGAACAAGAGTGGGAGGGCTCAGCTCAGGTGGTTTAGGCCAAACAGATATCGGTAACAAGTATGTCGTTACCGGGGTAGCGTTGGATTTTTACCGAAAAATAGGCAGACACTACAACGGTTTTGAGCAATGGATATTTGAACCAAAAGTGGCCGAAACCATTTTCAAAAATTATCTGTCCAATTCAACTACCGAGCAAATGCTAGGACATCGATTGGTGGACGTGAAGACTGACAATCGATTGATTAAATCAATTTCCGTGACAGCTAGCGAAAGTAATGGTGACAAGCATATTGTTGTTAGTGCCAAGATGTTTATGGATTGTACTTATGAGGGTGACTTGTTGGCCCAGGCAGGAGTCTCGTATCATGTCGGACGAGAGGCAAATAATACATATGGTGAGACTATAAATGGAGTACAGTTGTTAGATGGACATCAGTTTCCGGATGGAGTAGATCCATATAAAGTCAAAGGAAATCCCGCAAGCGGTCTCGTTTGGGGAGTCAACGACCAACCTATAAAAGATAATGGCACAGGTGACAATAAAGTCCAAGCCTACAATTATAGAATTACCTTGACGAACGTTCCCCAAAATAGGATAACTATTACACAACCGGATAATTATGACCCGTCTAAGTACGAGCTCCTAAAAAGACAAAAAGAAATTCAACCCTGGAAAAGCATTCAAGATGCATTTATCTGGAGTTTAATGCCCAATGGTAAGACCGATATCAACAATAGAAATGGATTTTCAACGGATATGATTGGTATGAACTGGGAGTATCCTGAAGCAGATTATTTCAAAAGAAAAGAGATTATCAAAGCTCACGAAGAGTATACCAAAGGGTTGTTATATTTTGTAGCCAATGACCCTTCGGTACCTACAACTATTCAGAACGAATTCAAAAAATGGGGCTATCCCAAGGATGAATATGTAGATTATGAGCATTGGTCTCCTCAATTATATATTCGTGAGGCACGTAGAATGATTGGTGACGTTGTCATGACGCAGCAGCACTGTCAGGGACATGAGACGGTAAACGACGGTATCGGCTTTGCGGCCTATACTATGGATTCGCACAACTGTGATCGAGTAGTTGTGAATGGAATGGTCAAAAATGAGGGCAATGTCGAGGTCGGAGGCTTTTCACCTTTCCCAATCTCCTATAAAGCGATTGTACCTAAAAAGGAAGAGGTCAACAATCTTTTGGTGCCCGTCTGCCTGTCTGCAAGTCACATTGCATTCGGATCTATCAGGATGGAACCCGTATTCATGGTATTGGCGCAATCAGCAGCTGTTGCTGCATGCCAGGCCATCGACCAGAACCTATCTGTACAGGATGTCGATGTTGAGCGAATCCGTCAAGTATTACAAAATAACCCGAAAGCCGACGGTCGTCAAGCCGATTACATTATTCAAGTTGATAACTCCAATCAGATAGCATTACGGGGCGATTGGATTAAATCTCCCAGGAAGGGATATGGTATGAGCTATCAGGAGGTGAAAGATGATCCATCCGCTACTGCCCGCTTTTCGCCGGGAAAGGATTTTATCGCTGGTAAATATAAGTTGTATAGCTATTTCCCTAAGACAGCTGAAAGTGCCGCGTCTGGTATATTTACAGTATTTACAGGTAGCGAAATTGTTGGGGAAAATGTTAACTTTAAGGATGTCAATATTGAAGGACAGACCACCAGTACATGGGTAAAAGTGGGGGAGTATACTTTTGAGAGCGGAGCGAAGAATCCATATGTAGAGATTCGTTCTAACGCTCCAGGTGTATTGGCTGCAAATGCATTGATCTGGATACCAATTTCTGACCAAAACTAATAATTATGCGATATCTATGGTTTTTATTTCTTTTTTTGTTCGTTTTGAAACACGGTGCAGCACAGTCTAATACTAATACCGTAGATGTCTTGATTTACGGAGGAACTCCAGCGGCTCTAACTGCAGCCTTACAGGTCAAGCAAGCGGGTAAGTCTGTTATTGTTCTTTCACCTGATAAGCACTTGGGCGGTTTAAGTTCTGGAGGGCTGGGGTTTACAGATACAGGTAATAAGACTGTAATAGGTGGTATGGCTAAGAGATTTTATCAAGATGTGTTTGATTATTATTCTCAGCAATCGAGTTGGAAATGGCAAACCCGAGAATCTTTCGGTAACAAGGGACAGGGTACAGTTGCTATGGATAGTGAACACCAGACTATGTGGGTTTTTGAGCCTCATGTCGCTGAGTATATTTTCGAATCATGGGTGAAGGATAATACGATAACCGTAATACGCGAGGCTTATTTGGATAGACGTACTAAGAGCATAAATATGCAAAATGGACAAATCAAATCTATTAAGACATTAGACGGTACCACTTATAAAGCATTAATTTTTATCGATGCCACCTATGAAGGGGATCTCATGGCATTGGCAAAAGTAAGTTACGCAGTGGGACGGGAGTCGAATCAACAGTACGGAGAAAAGTGGAATGGTGTGCAGACAGGTGTTTTTCAGCATCGTCATCACTTTGCGATTCCGATAAGTCCCTACAACATTGAGGGCAATCCCAGAAGCGGATTGCTTTATGGCATCTCTAATCAAGTTCCAGGAACATATGGAAGTGCTGATCACAAATTACAGGCCTATTGTTTTCGCATGTGTTTGAGCAACAATGTCAACAACAAAGTCGATTTCCAAAAACCAGCTCGCTACAAGCCCGAAAATTATGAATTGCTCAAGCGTCTCTATCAGCATGGATGGGATGAGACGTTCCAAAAATTTGATTTGGTCCCCAATCATAAGACCGATGCTAATAATCACGGACCTTTTAGTACAGATTTCATTGGGATGAACTATAATTATCCAGAAGCTAGTTATAAAGAGCGAAAAGCTATAGTGCAGGCGCATAAGGACTATCAAATGGGGCTGTATTACTTCATGAGCAATGATACGTCCGTACCGCAGACTGTTCGTGACAAAATGGCTACATGGGGTTTAGCAAAGGATGAGTTTGTGGACAATGGCAATTGGCCTTACCAATTGTATATTCGCGAGGCTAGACGCATGATTGGACAGTATGTCACCATTGAACAGAATATCTTGGGAACTCGGTTTGTCTCCGACCCCATCGGTATGGGGTCTTACACTTTAGATTCACACAATGTCCAAAGGTATGTTACCGAAGATGGGACGGTGCAAAACGAAGGCGACATCGGAGTGCACGTTCCCAAGCCCTATGCTATTTCTCTCGGTTCCATATTGCCCCAAAAGGACGAATGTACGAATTTATTGGTCCCCGTGTGTGTATCTAGTTCGCATATTGCCTTTGGCTCCATTCGTATGGAACCTGTATTTATGGTCTTAGGACAAAGTGCTGGATGGATAGCCGCCCTAGCGCTTGATGATGACGGAATTGTGCAAAATGTAGATTATGACCTGTTGAAAAAACATCTGTTGTCTTCTGGCCAGATTTTAGGAGAAAAATGATAACTTAAAATAATATTTCGGACTTGATTTATGATGGACTTAGATAATATGAATGCGCTTACGTTAATTTTTGCATCGATTCTAATCTTTGCTATCGCCTACCGTTTTTATGGTATTTTTATCGCTAAAAAGGTATTAAGGCTTAATGATGCAGTGATTACGCCTGCTATTGAATTTGCCGATGGACATGATTATGTCAAGACCGATCGAAAAGTCTTGTTTGGTCATCATTTTGCTGCGATTGCTGCTGCTGGCCCACTTGTGGGACCCGTATTGGCGGCTCAGTTTGGCTATCTCCCTGGTACTTTGTGGATTTTAATCGGATGCGTGTTGGGGGGAGGAGTACACGATATGGTCGTACTCTTCGCATCCGTGCGTCACAAGGGCCAGAGTTTGGCTACCATTGCGTCTAAGGAGATAGGGCCGATAGTCGGCGGTATTGCTGGGGTGGCTGTCTTATTCATCCTCATTTTGACCTTAGCAGGGCTTTCGTTAGCTTGTATCAGTGCAATGCACGAAGCGCCTTGGTCTCTGTTTACCATTATCTTGACCATGCCCATTGCTATATTCATGGGGCTATTGATGCGGTATCGCGATGGCTCTGTAACGTTAGCCAGTATATTGGGCGGAATATTATTGATTGTTGGTATTATCGCAGGCCATCGCTTGATGGAAATCCCGGTCATCCATAATTTATTTGATTGGGATGTCAAGACCATCTCCATTGCCATCGCTGTGTACGGTTTTTTTGCTTCAGTATTGCCTATTTGGTTGCTCTTGGTACCTCGTGATTACCTCTCTACTTATCTTAAGATTGGTACTATCTTAATGTTGGCCGTTGGTATTGTATTCGTGGCTCCTAGTATTCAGATGCCGGCATTCACTAGTTTTGTCCATGGTGGTGGTCCTGTCATCGGTGGTCCTGTTCTTCCATTTATTTTTATCGTTATTGCTTGTGGAGCTATATCGGGCTTCCATGCTATTATTGCGACAGGTACTACACCAAAAATGTTAGGTACAGAGCGAGAGATTCTCTTTGTTGGTTACGGAGCTATGCTCGTGGAGGGTTTTGTGGCTTTAATGGCTATGATAGCTGCTTGTACCTTAATGCCTGGCGATTATTTTGCAATCAATACACCTACACAAGACTATGCGCAATTTTTGGCACGACACCCACATTGGCATACCGTCGATTTGCCTCATTTTATCGAACGGATAGGAGTTGACTTACACGGACGTACCGGAGGTGCAGTGTCCTTAGCGGTAGGTATGGCGCATATTTTTGATAAGGTGCCTTTTATGGATGATGTAATGGCCTATTGGTATAATTTTGCGATTATGTTTGAAGCTGTTTTCATCTTGACTGCCATCGATGCCGGTACTCGAGTAGGTCGTTTTTTTCTACAGGAAATGTTGGGTAGTGTAATCCCGGCCTTTAAGGATAAAGATTGGAAGCCCGGCATTTGGCTTTGCAGTGCTCTGTTTACCTTCTCTTGGGGTTATCTTGTTTTTACGGGCAGTGTTAGTAGTATTTGGCCTTTATTTGGCATTAGTAACCAATTGTTGGCTGCTTGTGGCCTTATTGTATGCACGACTATGTTGATTAGAATGAATAGAGGCAAATATGCACTATGTACAGCTATCCCTGGCGTCTTTATGGCGGGCATCACTTTTTGGGCCGGTTATCTACAAGTGATAGATATCTATATTCCCAAAGGCCAGATTTTATTGGCCTCCTTGGCTATACTGGCTATGTTTTTAATGATACTTGTATTTATTGGCACCTTTAGAAAATGGTATCTTTTATTTAAAGTAACAAATAAATTTGTTGATCGGAATGGAGAGGCGGTTAAGGTCTTGGTCGATCGATAGCAATTCTTTGAAGGCCATAAGATAAATCTATGAACGGCTAAAATGGTGACCAGCCCAATAGCTTTAGGCTGGTCATTTTGCAAGGATACGATTAGGCCATTAAAGGATCACTTTTTTCAGCTTGTCCCACTTCTACACGTCCAGCAAAATGTTCAGAAAACCCTGCATATCCATTACAGCTTACGAGGATATCATACCAATGATAGTGCTTTGTCAGATTAATAGTCACCGTAGAACTACTGCCTCGTTTCAATTTTATCGTACGAGATGGCTGTCCATAACTTAGATCTTGTAGTGACACTTCAAGATTATGTTGTCCTAGGTTTGTCAAATGTATTAGTAATTTGCCTGTGAATCCTTTCCCGTTCTTTTTCCGCTCATAGTCGCAATAGACTTTAAGCTTTGGATTTTGCTCGTCACCCATAAATGACCGGTAAAATCCATTTGGACCATAGACGGATAACTTATATCCCTCCTGATCCTGATCTTGCAGAGACCAGCTATCTTGTAGCTTATCTCCAGGAGTCACAGCATAATTCCAACTACGCCCCACTTCTCCTTGATAGCTTTTCTCGTTGTATACCGTGAACGCCGACCCAGCGGCACGATTCCCAAATACTTTATTTGCTGCCTCAAATGAAATGGTGTAATTAGAAATGTCTTGATCCCAATGACCATTTACGTAAAGTTCGTATGGGAGTCCGCATGAATCGCGAAGTCCGCTTTCTTGATTTGGAAATAGAGGAGATGTCTTCGATTGACTCTCTATCTCATCCATTTCTTCAGAATTCAATACCTTGTAACCCTTCGGTACACTCCTAAACTGGGCTTGATGTATTTCCTTCATGAAAGAGGTCTTGTCAATAAATTGGGGTTTGGCAATTACCTCTCCATGATAAGTTCTGAATGCAGATGTTAAATCTCCGCATACCGTCCTTCTCCAAGCCGTAATATTGCTCTCTTTTATCTCCTTATTTTTTTTGTGACTAATGAATTTTTCCAAAAACTGTAGCGGAGACGTATGGTCGAAAACCTGTGAATTGACCCAGCCCCCTCTGGACCAAGGTGAGGCAATGATCATTGGAACTCGATATCCTAATCCAATATTGCTATCGCGTCCGCTTTCTGGGTGGTATTGGTCCTCTTTGCGTACATACTCAAGGCGTGTATCGATTTCTTTAGAGATTTTACCCGACCCTTCTCGATAAGGGTTGGGAGCGGCGAATGGAGCTATATGGTCAAAGTACCCATCGTTCTCGTCATAGGTTAAGATAAAGATGGTCTTTTTCCATACCTCAGGATTTTCGGTCAAAATATCCATTACCTCACTCACATACCAAGCGCCAAACCATGGAGAGTCCGGATGATCTGAAAATAATTGTGGTGGTGCTAGCCATGATACCGTAGGCAGTTTGCCCGACTGGACGTCTTTACGAAATTGATAAAGTATGTCACCCTTGGGAATATGAAGTTCACGAGTACTGTCACCCTCTTGGTATTCCATTTTCTCTAGTTGCATATAGTCAGGATCCTCGCTGTTGTTTACAAAAGCACGTTTGTGTATATCCTTTGTATATTCGCTTAGCTTCTCAAAATTTTCCTGTGTATAGATATCCTGTTCTGTGATGAGGTCTTGGAGTTTCTTTTGCAATTTCCCAACTTCCTCTCCTTTAATAATTCCCGCTTGGCTAAGCTCTTGTAACTTTGTTTCCAATTGTTCTCTTTTCTCCGTTAGGAGGTCTTGATACCGTTTACTGTACTTGACCTGATATTGCGGAAAGTACTCCATGACATTGCATCCAAAGTTTGCCAACCAACTGTTTGCCTGACCACTATAGCCTGCACTACTGGAAGAAATTTCATTTTGATAAATTTTCCAGTCTACACCTATATCAGACAGTCGCTCAGGAAAGGTCTTCCAAGTGGCCTTACCACTAAATTCAGAGTCACCGTTCCATATTAAAGCCTTTCCGGTCAGGTTTTCTCGGATATTGCCTGTCCAAAAATAGAGTCGGTTGGGGTTAGTACCGGTTAAACTGGAACAAAAATGTTGATCGCAGATGGTAAAAGCATCCGCCAACGAATAGTAAAAAGGAATATCTTCACGTGTATAGTGCCCCATCGTCAGAGGTATGTCGGCAAATTCCTTAAAGCCTGATCGCTTAACATCCAGCCACCGATTCATCTTTCCCTGATTACGAGCATCTGTTTGATCGGTCCAGTTGTGTGGTAGACACCCCATCCAAGTAACTTTGGAGTCCTTTATATCCAATCGAAAGGAAGTATACGTCTCTCCATTCGATTGGGATTGTAACCATACTTTCCGTTGATTGGGTTGCCGCACAGCACGTGGATCATTAAACCCCCTAACACCTTTTAATGTGCCAAAGGCATGATCGAATGATCGGTTTTCTTGCATAAGTAAAACCACATGTTCGGCATCGTAGAATGTGCTGCCCAACTCAGGTTCGATTGCCATGGCCTTAGCGATGGCCGGAGGCAATAGGTGTGAGAATGACATTCCTCCAGCCAGCATAGCGGCTTTTTTTAAAAAATCTCTTCTATTATCCATATCTAACTGCTATATGATTACTATTTGATTAACCACATGCTAGCATTCGTGTTGTCTCCTTCAGGATATTGCCTTTCGATTGCCTGCTGTACCTGTTCTTCATTGTATTGGGTCTCTGTCAGCGGATATTGCCAACGCTTTGGCACCTTGCCTCCATTTAATGTGCCAGGGCCTACACGTAAGATAGGGACGCCTGTACGACGTTGTTCATAGAAAGGTTCCCAACCGGAATTCATAAAGAAAGCGATATATTTTTGGGTCAAGATTTTAATCAGCGCATCACCACTACTTAGAGCGACGAGCGGCATCGCGAGATAGGTATCCGCCTGTTGTTCATCAATCTTATAAAAGCCCATGGATGCTACCACTCCATTGCGGTAGTGTTGATTAATAGCGCCTGCTGCCCAACCTCGATGAATGCCCTCAGCGATGATAAATTCCTGCTCAGCATAGCTCATAAAGATCATAGGCTCATTAACCGGATTACGTAGGTCAACATATCTTCGAGCAATAAGGGATGAACCTGCTGCAGTGCTTTGTTGGTCAGCTGGAGAAAGCCCCGCATCTACACCTTTATAGCTGGAAAATTGACCTGCAGGCTTTCCAGAGATAGGATCTCCAAATGAGAACAACCTTGGGTCCTGACGATCCTGCAGAAGTTTGACGAAGGATTCTTCTAAAGACACGAGTGTAGCTACACTGAGGTGTCCAGCAGTAGGGTAGTAGTTGGATGGGTCAGTGGTGTTGAATACGATTTGACCATTGTCACTGTTGCTCTCCATCAATGGATAGTGGGTAGGATTACTGATTATGCTATTGAATTGTTCTTTGATTCTAATCTTAGACTGTCCCTCTTTCTTGGACAGGTGGATCAACAGACGTAGTCGGAAAGCGTTGACAAGTTTCTTCCAGCGTACGATATTACCACCATATATAATGTCGCCATCTATAGTGCCATTGGTCGGTTGGAGTAAATCGTTCGCTTCTTCGAGCTCCTTAAGTAAACCTTCGTAAATATCTTCTTGGGTATCGTAGGCCGGTTTGCGTATATCCTTTTCGGCAAGTAGGGCCTCTCGGTAAGGAATATCACCAAATGTCTCGGTCAATCTTGAAAAAAAGATAGCCCTAAAAAGTTTGGCTACACCTTGATAGTTAGGATGGTCCTTAGCAAGATCTTGCAACTTTTGGACCTGCATTAGATTTTCATAGCCACCGAATGAACTCCTGTTCCAATTGTAATTAATGGATTCACTCGGACGTTCGTAGTAGGTCAAATGGCGCGTGGCGTAGGCAGCGTCTATGGGATTATTATTGAATATCGTCTGACAAATCCTAGACATTAACAGTGCCGGAGTGGCATTAGTTGGTTTATTGGGATTGTCTTGATAATAGTCAAACTTCTGACAGCTAGTGGTTAGGAAGCTAGCGGTCAAAATAATGATACTTAAATATATGATCTTCATGAGCTTGATTGCTGTTTAAAATTTAAGATTAATGTTGAAACCGATATTACGGGTAGTGGGCTCTGCTAAGTACAACTCGTCACTATTAGCTCCACCATTATATCCATCAGGGTCCATATAAGGTACTTTGGACCATAAAAATAGATTTCGCCCTACGAGAGAAAGACTAGCGCTCTTAAAAGGAGTCTTGGCCAATAAGCTTTTTGGCATATTGTAACTGAGTGTGACTTCCCGTAATTTGACGAAAGTACGGTCATATAGATTAGATTCGTCGATTCCATTGGTGTAGCGAGCAAACACCCAGTCTACATAATTAACTGCAGTTGTATTGGCTTCGAATGTGCGTGTATCACTGGTGATATTCCCCTGCGCGTCATATGATATGGAGCCTCCCGACTGCTGTACACCACCTGCTTGATAGGTTTTGCTACCTGCATAAGCGTCGTCGCGGTAACTATTAGCAGTATTAGGGTGCATGCCGCCCTCATACATCTTGGCTTCCAATCCGTTGTACATCTTCCCTCCAATACGCCCATCGATGGCAAAGGACAATCCAAAATCCTTATATTGGAAATTATTACTGAAGCCGAATTCCCAATCTGGGAGTATATGGCCGAGGTTGACTTCTTGATTGATATATTGCGGTATGCCGTTCTCGTGGACAATTTGTCCATCAGGAGATTTCTGCCAAGCCCATCCCCTGTATACATCTCGACGTTCGCCAACTCGTACCCCGCCACGGATTTCTTCTCCGCCATGATATTCCAATACGGTATTGCGTAGTTTGGAGTAGTTAATGACTGTGGCCCATTTAAAATCTGTGGTCTGTATGGGAGTACCGCTTACTACGACTTCGATACCACGCCTGCGATTACGGTCGCCATTGACTCGTACTTCGCGATAACCAGATGCAGTCGAAAGTGGTATATCCACCACATTATTGGTCAAGTCGTAGTTGAAAAAGGTAAAGTCTGCCCCAATCCTATTGTTCAAAAGGCGAAGTTCGGCCCCATACTCTTGAGAAATAGTTTTATTTGGTTTCAATCCTGGGGATATCAATGAATACGGTAAGTATAGTGATGGAGTTCCATTCCATCTACTCCCAATTGTATATGTCTGCAAGCTACTATACGCAGAGACGTCTGTCGTCGCATCGGTAACGGCGCCTCTCAATTTGAACATAGATATTGCGTCAGGTAGGTGGAACATCTCGGAGACCATCAGACTAAGTGATGCTGATGGGTAGAAATAGGAATTGTGCGGAGATTGAAGTGCCGATGTCCAATCATTACGACCGGTAATGCTCAAAGTAGCCATATTGCGGTAATCCAAATCTACATATCCGTACAATCCGTATACTTGCTTCTCTATACGTTCATTGGTGGAGCGCAATGGGTCACGTGAATTATCCAGATTGTACCATCCTGGAACGGATAATCCACCTGTTGTTCTCGACTCTAACCGATTGTATTGGTCTAATCTAGTGCTCGCACCGACACTGGCAGTCAGATTGAATGTCGAGCTCACCTGCTTATTATAGGTCAAAAGTGCATCACTTACGAATCGCATCCTATTATTGCGATTGATGGAATAGTTACCATATGGTGCTGCATCTGTTCCGTAATTGATATAGCTATAGGGTGTACGGGACTCACTGTTTGCAAAATTGGAGGTAATACCACCTCTTACTAATAATTTGAGGTCGTTGGTAAAGGTATATTTAAGATTACCCTGCGATACAACTACATCGTTAGTGTAGCCCCGTTCTTTCTCATAAGCTAGAAACCACGGATTGTTGTACCAACTGTAGTTGTATGTAAGTTGTTCCAAGCCGTCGCGGCCCGGTTTCCAATAATTCCGCATATCCATGATGTCTACTTCAGGTCCCATCCATAAGACAATATTGTAGAGGAAATTGTCTGGTGAGTATCCACTGGTAGGATAGTTGGGGGAATATTGTCTATTGTAGGATAGTGTAGCCTCAGCTTCTAATTTGTTATTGATTTTGAGCTTTCCTGCTAGATTGAGGGTCGTTGCATTGAGTTTTGTATTAGGCACCTGTCCCTTTTGATACATATGCGAAAGGGAAATACGGTAATCCGTACGATCAGTAGTTCCTGCTACACTTAGATTGTGGGTCGTCATAAGTCCACTATTCAAGAAATTCTTCAGATTGTCTTCTCCCCTAGATATCCAAGGCAGCGGTTTTAACTTGTTTGTAGCAGGGTCCAGTAAACTGTTGTATTGCGGAATCTCAACAAATCCACTAGCTGTAGATGCATCAGGTTGGTTGAGCTTAGGGCCCCATACATATCCATATGCATCATTGATCCCCCCCCCTTTTCCATCCACAAATGCATACTTGCCGTTGAATCCCATTCCATACTCACGCTGTGTTTCTGGAATTCTTAAAAATCCTGCCTGAAACTGTGTGCTCGAATTGTAGGATAATTCTACACCTGCAGCACCACCTTTTCCTTTTTTAGTAGTAATCATGATGGCGCCGTTTTGGGCTACCGATCCGTAGAGTGCCGAGGAAGCTGTACCCTTAAGTACCGTAATATTTTCAATGTCATCGGCATTGAGGCTCCACATGTCAAACCCATCAGGAGCAGGTACTCCATCGATAACGATTGTTGTAGCGGCTCCACGTAGGGTTATAGCCGGATTTTCGAAAAGCGTTGATCTTGCGTCAATGCGTAGTCCAGCTACTTTACCTACTAGATTAGCAGCGACATTGGATTCGCGCGCTACGATCAGACTCTCGCCTTTTACGTCTTGGAGAGCATAAGCTACTTTACGCTTCTCTTTGCTAATGCCCAGGGCCGTCACGACGACTTCTTCCATACGACTGGATATGGTTTCGAGTGTAATGTTTAAGGTGGTCCCGTTAGCTACTACCTCTTTGCTGTCATACCCGATAAACGTAAAAATCAGGGTTGTATGGAGGGGGACCATGAGCGAGAAATGGCCATTTTCATCGGTCGTGGTTCCAATTTTGTTATCTTGTTTACTCCTCACAGATACACCCGCCAATATTCCTGCGGAGTCCCTCACGGTCCCCGTAACCTCTACCTGCGGTATTTTTTTTACCTCGGCATGAGATTCCATCAGCGTAATGGTGCGGGACATCTTTTGATAAGTTAGTTTGCGAGGAGTCAGTAATTGTTCCAATACTTCGTCCATCGGAGTATTCCTTATGGACATGTTGACTAAAGCCGACTTATTGATAAGTGAACTCGAGTAGAAGAACTTATAGTGGGTTTGCTTCGCAATGTCCTTTAGTACCGCTTCTAAGGATAAGTTCCTTGCAGTAATACTAATCTGTTGGCCATTTGTGCGCGCATGCAGTGTAAGTGAAAATAAAAAAAACAAGGCAAATGTCAGTTTCATTTTTCGATAAATCATTTTTTTGTCAAGACAATACCAATTTATACTCTTTGGTTTTTTGCCATGAGGGAAATATTCCATAATTTTGAATATGAGGTTGTTTATTTTTTTATTGAACAGCTTTTTATTGAACAAATGGCGGAGATGTTACGACCATCTCCGTTTTTGTTATATCAAAGGGTTATTTGTCGGGGTTTTTTATCATAGGCCTTATTTTTATGGTTTTACAATCAGATTTTTTTCGTGTAGTACAAAATCGACTTTACTAACTGCTTTGAGCATCGCTAATACACCACTCAACTTACTATTACGATCCACACTACCGCTGTAGCGTCCTGTGGGCAATGCACCTCCTTCCACTGTTACGTTGAGGTTGTACCAGAGGGCCACATCCTGAAGGATTTTAGCCAATGCCTCCTCTTTGAAATAGAAGTAGCCATCTTTCCAAGCTGTGGCGCTTTCGAGATCTGCATCCGTCATTCTAAATTCGTTGTTGTCTACGTTAACGGTCACCTTTTTACCAGGGTATAGTTTCAGTATGTTGTTCTGATAGCTGGCTTCTACTAGACCGCTTACTAAGGTAGTGGAAATATGCCTCGGACTATAGGCTCGTACATTGAATGATGTGCCCAATACGGCAATCGTTAGTTCATTTGCCTGTACCTTAAAAGGACGTTTTGCATCTTTTACTACCTCGAAGAAGGCTTCCCCTTCGACTTTTACCGTTCTTTCATTGGCGGCAAATTGGTCAGGAAAATACAGTTTGGAATTGGCGTTGAGCCACACCTTTGTCCCATCCGGTAATTTCATTTCAAAAGTCCCACCCATAGGCACCTCTAGAATATTCCATTGGGCTGTATTTGTAGCTCGATTAGTCCCCATATAGCTCAATTTTCCATTGTCGGAATGAATTTCGGCTCCATTAATGTTATCCCGTATTTGATCTGAACCGTTTAGATTCACCGTTTTTCCATTCGAGAGTAATAGGCGGGCTTGACTACCTCCGGGTTCAATATCATTCGGCTGTATCTGAGCAATAGTAAGGGTGGACGGTTCTGCTTTGTCAATCAAACGGTGACGCCACCAAATACCTGCTATACTGATCAGTATCACAGCTGCTGCAGACCAGATCAGTGGTTTGATTTTTCGCTGTTTTGAAGAGCGTACGACTTTTTCTTTCAAGCGTAGGTCAACATTCCCCACTATTCGATGGACTTCATCCGAATAGGTGTCCTGTTGTTTTTCCAATTCGCGATGTACCAGTTCTTGAAGTTTCTCGTCTGAATGTGGTTGTCCAAAATAGGCCAATAGCCTATCTATTTCGGATGGTGTACAAGTATTGCTTATGAAATCATTAAACAATCGTGATATGTCTTTTTCTCTTTCCAAGTTGGTCGTTTATATACATTACGCTTAACTTTGAAAAAGTCACTACACGAAATAAAAAAATTATCTTATCCAGAAGAACAGTAGCAAATAGGGGAGATTGACGGGGTCCGTCAGGAAGAGTTGCATTTTTTTATTAGCTCTTGTAAGATGGGTACTGATGGTATTGGTCGAGATATTTAATAAGTCCGAAACCTCCTGATAACTGCGTCCCTCAATCTTACACAGTTCAAATACCTGTCTACACTGTGGTGAGAGTCTTTGCAGAGCTCTGTCCAATAATTCTTTCCGCTCTTTGTCATCCAACAGTTGGTCGATATGTTGATAACTGATTTCACTTACAGATGTCAAATAATCTCTATAATCCCTATTGCGACAAGATTTACGGTAACTATCTGTGACCATATTGGAAGCTATGCGGTATAGATAGGCCCCAAAAGACCGATTCGGATCTATATCGACCCTGTTTTCCCAGATTTTGAGAAAGATATCGTGGAGCATATCTTCAACCATTTGGGGGGATTTGAGCAATTTGAGAAGATTTGCCGTTATTTGATACTTATATGTGCTATATAGCCATTCAAAGGCTTCCAAGTCACCTGACTGCAGCCGGACAACCCAATATACATGTGTTGAATTTTCTATCGTAGTTCTCATCATACTTCGGGCAAAACTATCAATTGGATATAAAATCATTAACAATGAATGTTGAAGTTTATAATAACAAACTGTTAACAAGGGCCGATTTGGATTATAACAAAGCTATGAATTATAAGGCTTATTCGCTATATGCTGATAGAATATTTATTCGAAAAGTAATCAGGAGCTGCATGTAGTAGATTAAATAAATAGTGGAAGCTCAGTTGAGTTCACCACTTCTTTCATGACGAAATAGCTTTCCATATGCCTGATGCCCTTAATTGTCGCTAATTTTTTAAAGTTGAATTCATGGTAATGATCTACATCCCGCGCCATGACCTTGAGTTGATAGTCAAATGCACCTGTTACATGAAAGCACTCTACCACCTCTGGAATTTTCTGGATTTCTTCCATAAACAACAATGCGTTTTCACTGGAATGTTTTTCCATACTGATCGATACGAGCACCATGAGATTGAGGCCAAGCTTTTTCCTGTCCAACAGATAGACTTTCTTTTTTAACATGGACATGGATATCAACTTTTTTATCCGTTCATATACAGGTGTCATAGATAGGTTGACCCGATCCGAAATTTCTTTGTTGCTCGTATTAGCGTCCCGTTGCAAAATATCTAAAATCATGAGGTCTTTTTCGTCAAATTTCATATTTATAGGAATATAAGTCTAAAAATGGTTGTACCTACTAGTATGTTAGTAGTATTTAACTGTAAGATTTAGTAAAACAAAATTATTTTACTAAAAATTCATAAGATACTAGTTGTATTATGCTAATGTAGAAAATAAAACAGTAATTTCACTTTACTAAACTGATTAACTTAATATTAACCTAACATCAATTATGAGTGATCCTCAACTAAAGAAAGTCCTTGGTCCTGTCATGTTATGGGGGTTGGGAGTAGGATACGTGATTTCCGGTATGTATTTTGGATGGAACCTGGGACTTGCAGAGGGGGGGACACTGGGCCTCGCTATCGCTACAGTATTCATTATTGCCATGTACCTGACTTTTACATTCAGTTATACAGAGATGGCCTGTGCCATTCCAAAAGCTGGAGGAGCCTTCGAATACGCTAATAGGGGGTTGGGTAAGCAATTGGGATTTGTAGCTGGAATTACCCAGAATATAGAATTCGTATTTGCACCTCCAGCTATTGCTGCTGCGATTGGCGCTTACCTGAATTTACTCTATCCCTCCATTGGCTATCTGACATTTGCGATAGGTGCATACGTCATCTTTACCTCTATGAATATTCTAGGGGTCAAATTGGCTGCCTCTTTTGAACTTGTGATTACTGTTCTCGCTGTTATCGAGCTATTGATATTTGCAGGTGTTACATTACCAGAAATTGAGTTTTCTAATCTCGAACACAATGCATTGCCCAATGGTGTTTCTGGAATCTTTGCTGCTATTCCATTTGCAATCTGGTTTTTTCTTGCCATTGAAGGTATTGCGAATGTGGCAGAAGAAACGATTAATCCACAAAGAAATGTATTAATTGGTTTCGGTTCTGCAATATTGACGCTGGTTGTATTATGTGTAATTACATTTTTATCAGCAGTGGGAGTTGCAGGGTGGGAAACGATTGTCTATCCACCCGGAAGTGTCGAACCGTCGGATTCACCTCTGCCGTTGGCCATCGCACAGGTTATAGATAGTTCCCATATTTTGTACAAGCTGTTGATAGGTGTCGGGTTGCTAGGGCTGATAGCTTCATTTCATGGTATTATCCTTGCTGGTGGACGTGCCACCTTTGAATTTGGACGGGTGGGGTACGCACCTCCAATGCTTGGAAAAGTGCATAGTCGTTTTAAGACTCCTGCAAATGCTTTAGTTGCCAATATGGTCGTGGGGGTAATTGCTCTTTTTACTGGAAAAACTGGTGAGATTATCACTATTGCATGTTTTGGAGCCATTTGTCTTTACATCATATCTATGATTTCGTTTTTTGCTCTGAGGCGGAAAGAACCAGACCTTGTCAGACCTTTTAAGGTTCCACTATATCCCTTATTTCCCATGACAGCATTGGTAATCGCTAGTGTTTGTCTAGTTGCCATGATGTACTACAATCCGAAGACAGCACTTGTATTTGCAAGCTTAGTGGGCTTATCCTATTTGTATTTCTTACTCTTCCTTGGCAAGGATAAAAAAGCTAAATTATGATGGACAGAAATGAGATTATTTCTAAATTGAAAGAAAGTGCAAGTTCGCACGTAAAGGTTGCAGTGACCGATATAGATGGTGTACTGCGAGGTAAACTCATGCATCGAGAAAAATTTATTTCGGCGTTGGAGAGCGAATTCGGATTCTGTTCAGTGGTATTCGGATGGGATACTAATGACCAGGTTTATGATAACGTTGCTATAACAGGATGGCATACTGGATATGGAGACTTTCCTGCTAGGATAGATGAAAGCACATTTCGGATTACTCCTTGGCAGGAAGATATTCCCTTTTTTCTTGCAGATTTCGATTCTTCGCGTTCCGATGGGGAGTATGTTTGCCCTCGGGCACTCCTCAAAAAGGTAATAGATCAGACGCAACAACAGGGGTATATCCCTATTTTTGCACAAGAGTTTGAGTGGTTTAATTTTCTAAAAGCTCAACCGGGATCTAATCTAGCTAGCTTTAGGGAAGCGACACCAATCACCTCCGGAATGTTTGGTTATTCTATTTTAAGAATGTCAGACAATTTTGAATACTTCCGTGATTTGTGCCAGATGCTCGAAAGATTTGATATCCCCGTGGAGGGATTACATACAGAGACTGGTCCCGGAGTATTGGAAGCCGCGATTCAATGTAGTGGAGCACTTGAAGCAGCTGATAGGGCCACGCTTTTCAAATCTGCTGTTAAGGATATTGGTAAGAAGTACGGAATCGCAGCTAGTTTCATGGCCAAACAGACGAAAGAGCTTCCTGGTTGTAGCGGACATGTACATCAAAGCTTATGGGATGTCAAAAAAGCGACGAATCTTTTTTACGATGCAAGAGATAAATTCCATATGAGCCCATTGATGAAACATTATCTTGCGGGCCAACTCCATTGCCTCCCAGAGATACTGCCCATGTTTGCCCCCACGGTTAATAGTTATAAGAGGCTTACCGAAGGAGCTTGGGCTCCAACCACTTTGACTTGGGGCATTGACAATAGGACTACAGCTCTTAGGGTCATCTCTGGAGGTCCGAAATCTACCCGTATAGAGCATCGTGTCGTCGGATCGGATGTCAACCCCTACCTCGCTGTAGCAGCTTGCCTCGCCAGCGGACTATATGGAATTAAACACAAGCTGTCATTAGACAATCCACATACGGTGGGCAATGGCTATCGAGACATAGAATTCGGTACATTGCCAGTCAATCTTTATGAAGCAACCAGCCGGATGAGTCAGTCTAAGCTGGCGTCCGAGCTCTTTGGAGAGAAATTCGTAGACCATTTCACCCAATCGAGATTTTGGGAATGGAGACAATTCTCTGAGCAGGTCACAGATTGGGAGACAAAGAGATACTTTGAAATTATTTAACATCACAATGAACACAGATAAAATTTATGGCTTTAATTTTCCTACGCCTATTCGCTTTGGCGCAGGATCTATAGATGAATTGCCCGACTATCTGAAGAGCAATGGTCTCCATCGTCCTTTGTTGGTCACCGATCCGATCATTGCTGGACTTCCTTTTTTTAAAAAGATTCTAGAAAAATTGACAAGCAAGGGTATAGATACGATTGTTTATAAGGAACTCCACAAAAATCCAGTGAAATCCGATGTTCTTCAGGGCGGAGACGCATTTCATGAAAGTAAAAGGGATTCCATTATAGGTGTGGGTGGGGGGGCAGCCTTGGATGTGGCCCGTGCTATCGCACTGCGGGTTCATCACAATCGGGATTTGTTCGATTACGACGACCTTATTGGTGGAGATATTTATGTAACAAATGAAATTCCACATCTGATTACCGTACCTACTACTGCCGGGACGGGTAGTGAAGTCGGTCGCAGTGCCATCATTTCCGAAGACGATACCAAAAGGAAAAGAATACTTTTCAGTCCACGGTTAATGGCTAAGATTGTTTTTGCCGATCCTATGCTTACCATGGATCTACCGCCTTTCACAACAGCGGCGACAGGAATGGACGCGCTGACCCATAATATAGAAGCTTATTTGGCAAAAGGGTATCATCCTATTTGTGATGGTATTGCGCTTGAAGGGATTGCTTTAATTGCTGATGGAATTGTAGCTGCGACAAAAAAGCCGGATTTGGAGGCTCGTTCCAAAATGCTCCTCGCATCGCTAATGGGGGCTGTAGCTTTTCAAAAAGGATTAGGCGTAGTCCATAGTCTTGCTCATCCACTATCTACATTATTGGATACCCATCATGGACTGGCTAACGCCGTCAATCTTCCGTATGGAATGCAATTCAACTATGAAGGATGTGAACCTCGTTTTGATAAGATTGGAAGCGCATTGGGGCTTGGCCATCATGTAGGAAATACGGTAGTCGATTATCTTTTCGATCTCAATAATCGGTTAGATTTGCCGACTCGCCTATCCTCTATAGGTGTGGAACGTGAACATTTACATGCTTTGTCAGAGCTGGCCTATGCTGATTTTTGCCACCCATCTAATCCCAAGCCCGTTTCTCAGGATGATTTTCATAATATTTACCGACGCGCATTTTAATTAGATAGCTATGTTGACAATCGGAATAAGTTCATGTTTTCTATATCCAGATAGTGCAAGGACGGTATTTGGCCACAAAACCCTACAATATGTGGAGCATGATTTGATGAGATGGATTTGTAGGCAAGGAATATTGCCGGTATTGATTCCTGATGTAGAGGTCTCCATATTGGACGGCATTCTTGAGCAAATGGATGGGGTCATTCTTCAAGGTGGTAGTGACATCGCACCTGAAAAATATGGTGAAGCACCGATTGGTATTTGGGAAGGCGATTCATATAGGGATGATTACGAATTAAAAATATTAGACTATGCGATAAATAATTCCAAACCAATCTTGGGAATATGTAGAGGTTTTCAACTCATGAACGTTTATTTTGGAGGTACTCTTTACCAAGATATCCCGTCTCAGGTTCCTCAAGCAAATGTCCATAGATCAGCCGAACAATATGATAAAATAAATCATCCCATACAGTTTGTGCCTGGAGCATACTTGGATAGGTTGTACGGTCATCCCGCACAGTCTGTTGTCAATACGGTGCACCACCAAGCGGTCAAAGTGTTAGGGCATGATCTTGAAGTCTATGCTCGGTCAGATGATGGTTTTATTGAAGCATTCGGTTATAAAAAAGCACCCGAGGGCAAAGTAATGGGTATACAATGGCATCCTGAATTTTCTCATACACAGGCAGGTAAACTACTGGACGAAAATTTGATATTTAATGCCTTTCTCCAACATGTAAAACAGAACAAAAATGCTAGTTAAAAATCCAGCCACCGATACTGTGCTGACCACGTTGGCAGCAATAGAACTTGATGACCTACAAAAAATAGTAGTCGATTTACACAAAGGGCAAAAAAAATGGGCTCAATATCCGCTACAAGAGCGCTTGGGACATGTTGTTAAATTTGGCCAACTCATATTGTCTCATAAACAGGAACTTGCCGAAATCCTGACGAAGGAAACTGGAAAGCCAATTTCGCAGTCTATCAATGAAATTCAGGGCGCACAAAATCGGATTGAGCATCTTGTATCAAATGCCGAACGGTGGCTCTCTACTGAGCATGTCACCCCAATAGGAGCCACGCAGGAATTGATTGTCTACGAGCCGTTAGGAGTAATTGCCAATATATCTGCTTGGAATTTTCCGTATAACGTGGGTTTTAATGTATTCTTATATGCCTTAGTCGCAGGAAATGCAGTGCTATATAAGCCTTCTGAGTTCGCGACTCTTACCGGACGGGAATTCGAAAAATACCTTCATCAGGCGGGAGTACCCGAAGATGTTTTTAGATGTGTGGTTGGTGATTCTCTGACTGGACAGCAGGTGCTAGACCTATCTTTAAACGGATATTTTTTTACAGGATCTTACAAAACGGGCGTTCATATCGCTCAATCTGTCGCTCATAAACTTGTTCCCGTTCAGTTGGAACTGGGCGGCAAAGATCCTCTGTATGTGACCGAAGATGTTGTAGATGTGCAACAGGCAGCTGTATCGGCAGCAGAAGGTGCCTTTTATAATAATGGGCAGAGTTGTTGCGCAGTTGAACGGATTTATGTATCGGACAAGATTTACGACCAATTTGTCCAAGCCTTCATTGATGAAGTCGCATCCTATCCCGTTGGTAACCCTATGCTTCTCGACACATTTATAGGTCCTCTGACTCGAGAAGTACAGCTCGTGGTTCTTCAGGAGCAAATTCAAGATGCTTTGTTGAAAGGAGCTTCGCTGCGCTTGGGAGGACATATTATTGATAGTTCAGGATATTATCACCAACCGACTGTATTGGTAGATTGCAATCATGATATGTCTTTGATGAGAGAGGAGACGTTTGGCCCGCTTATCGGTATACAGAAAGTCAGTTCAGATGAAGAAGCCATTCAACTAATGCGGGACACTGATTATGGTTTGACGGCTGCTGTGTTCTCATCCAATCGTGACAGAGCTATGGCCATTTTGAAAGAGATGGATACAGGTACTGTTTATTGGAATTGTTGTGATCGAGTAAGTCCCAATGTCCCTTGGTCCGGTCGTAAAAACTCTGGACTTGGATCCACCTTGTCGTCGCAAGGTATCCGAGCTTTTGTCCAGCCCAAAGCATACCATTTAAGACAGTAAACCAAAATATTAACGAGGGGTGATAGATGTAAGTTGAGTATGTATTTTCTGTTGCGCCCTCGTAACAACGTAAGAGTTCCCGTAGTTTATTTTAAATAGCAAATTACCATCCTTTCATGTCAAAGGATGAGTATCCTAACGTTCTTTTAGTTAATTTTTACGAAATAAATAAATTCAATAGTTATAAAAAGCAGTTAAATTAACCAATTTAAAAACCAAAAGTATACTAACCTATACTTTGAAAGATGTTTCTCCAAAACATCATTAATCCACAAAAATTATGAGCAAAATGAAAAAGTTAACCTTGTCTATGCTTCTGCTCTTTTCAATCTTTTCTTGCAATAAGGATGGAGAGACTAATGGAGGCGAACAGACTAAACCTATCGATATTAATAAATCGATAGAAGTTACAGACATCAAACCCAAAGAGGGCGGGTTGGGTACCGGTGTCATCATCAATGGGGAGAATTTCGGAAATGACACTTCAAAAATTGAAGTCTACTTCAACGAAAAGAAGGCTTTGTTATTGAAAGTTAAGCCTACTGTTATTTACGCCATGGTACCCAAGCAACCGGGAGATCTTTCTGAGATAAAGATTGTCGCCAAAAATGTAGCCAAGCCGCTGGAGGCTGTGCTTAAAGATGTCAGATTCCAATACCATATAAAGGCTTCTGTGACTACTGTAGCAGGTGTCTTCAACGTTTCTGCCGTTAAAGATGGGCCTGCTTTAGAAGCAAATTTTAAACGCCCATCGTTTGTAGCCGTTAGTGACGACAATATCATCATCGTTTCGGATGATGATGCAGGACGTGTTGCTGCGCTTTCGCTACAGGATAACAAGGTCTATACACTTTCGACTGATTTCTCTTATCCATGGCAGTCCTCCTATACCCCGGATCAGTCTGCACTTTTTATCGCTGAGCGGACCACGGCCTCGAAACCAATTTTATTCAGGGGATTGTATCGTAACAAGAATTGGTTAGAACCGGTTCCCTTCTACGATCAAAAGGATAATAATGGTAATTACATCCTCGGCACAGAAACAATAGTCGGTATGACAGCGGATCAGGAGTACGTATATCTTATTACCTCTGGTGCGAAAAAACTTGTTCGTGTGCACCAACAGACGCGTAAGGTAGAACTAATCGGCGAAAAGCTGAATCTCTCTTCTTGGAGCTATCTAGCGTTTAATAAAAAAGATGGTTACGTATACCTTGCATCTGAAGAATGGGGACGTGTGTATCGATTCGATCCTAAATACACGCCTGCAGGTAATGATAAACCTTGGATTGGCAACGGTCAATTGGAGCATTTGATTGGTACCGGTAGAGGAAAGGTAAGAGAAGGAGTAGGTACTTCTGCTCAGACGGGTAGCCTCTCGGGCATCAGCTGTGATGCGGATGGAAATGTGTATACCTGTGACTTTGACAATCATGTGATTTGGAAGATAGACCCTCAACTCAATGCAACTGTTGTTGCAGGTACTCCTGGTGTCAGTGGATATAAGGACGGAATCCCTAAAGAATCACAGTTCAACAGTCCTTATGGTGTTTACGCGACGTCGGATGGAATTCTCTATGTTGCAGATACCTTCAACAGAGTAATTAGATGTGTCGCAATCCAATAATCTAATCAAAAGCTGATGTTTATGTATATCAAAAAAATAAATTCTATCGTACTATTTGTATTACTGGCTCCGAGTATTGCGTTCGGACAATCGAAAATAAAAGGGATAGTTGTTGACGCTGAAAGTAAGTCTCCATTGGCGGGAGTTGTCGTTTTTCCTAAGAAGGATTCGACAAATATGGTTTCCTCGGACAATGGGGGAAATTACGAAATCAATGTTTCTGCCAAATCCGTTCTTGTTTTTCGTTCTATCGGATATAGCCTCAAGGAAATTGACATTTCCGAAAATCCCAATCAAATCATCAATATCGAACTTGACGCAATCAATTCCTCTCTCGAAGAAGTACAAGTTGTCGGACATGGAGTCCAGCGAAAGATCAGTGTCACAGGAGCAATCTCTACGGTCAATGTTAAGGAATTGAACCGTGGTGGAGTTACATCTCTATCGAATATGCTTGCGGGAAGAATCGCAGGACTTATTGGGGTACAGGGAAGTGGCGAACCTGGTAAGGATGTATCCGAGTTTTGGATTCGAGGGATTAGTACTTTTGGCGCCAATAGCAGTGCCTTAGTACTTATCGACGGGGTCGACAGGGGAGCAAGCAGTCTCAATGATCTTGATCCACAGGATATCGAAAGTTTTTCAATACTGAAGGATGCTTCTGCTACGGCAGTATATGGAGCCCGTGGAGCAAATGGTGTTGTGCTTATTAACACTAAGCGCGGTAGCGAAAGTAAAATGTCCATTAGTGCCAATGTTAAATCTATGGTTGAATATCTACCCCGACTTCCAAAATATCTAAATGCATACGATTATGCCACCCTTGCAAATGAAGCAAGGCTCGTTCGTGGCGAGAAGTCTGTCTATTCTTCAGAAATCTTCGATATTATTAAATATAATATGGATCCAGATCTGTATCCCGACGTGGATTGGCAAAATGAAATTCTCAAACCCAAGACGTGGGGCACGCAGGCCAATCTCAATATTTCAGGGGGAGGTAAGGTAGCCCGTTATTTTATGAGCGGTACTTATCGTGGTAACGATGCAATCTATAAGCAGAGCGGCATGGAGGATTATAACTCCAATGTCAAACGTCAGCAGTACGGTTTTCGATCTAATATCGACGTCGATGTTACAAAAACGACCTCTTTGGGCCTATCTCTGTCAGCTAAATTGATTGATCTTAATCGTCCCGGATTGGGTACTACCGATAGGATTTGGGAGGCCGCCGCCAATCTCACGCCGATGACGGTTCCAGTTATTTTTTCGAACGGACAATTCCCAGCTTATGGCAAAGAGGAAGATCAGACCTCACCCAGTGTCTTATTAAATAAAACCGGTTTTTATACTGAGAAGAGCAATACCATAGAATCCATTATTAATCTAAAACAAGACCTTTCCTTTATCACAGAAGGACTTTCGGCCTCTGGATTAGTCTCCTTTGACAATGCTAACTATTATACTACCGGTAGGACCAAGATGCCTGATTTATATAAGGCTGTAGGCAGAGATTGGAATAATGGTCGCCTCTTGACACAAAAAACTGTTGTAGCTACACCTTCTAATTTTAGTTCTAATTCATTCGGTGTAAAGACTATATATATAGAGGCTAAGACTAATTACGAGAAAAATCTTTTGGATGAACGCATCCGTACAGCGGCCATGTTTCTATATAATCAAAGAGACCTGCAACGTACCGATGCTGGAACATCTCTCTACGCTATTCCTAGAAGGAGTCAAGGTATTGCTGCCCGTGTCACGGCTTCTCTGGATGATATCTATTTTATCGAAGGTAACTTCGGATATAATGGTTCTGAAAATTTTCCGAAAGGAGAGCGTATGGGCTTTTTCCCCTCTGTTTCGGCAGGTTGGGTTCCTACGAGCTATTCCTTCATGCAAGAGCACCTAGCCTTTATATCGTTCCTTAAGTTCCGTTACTCATTTGGATTGGTCGGTAATGACCAGATCAGTGGAAATGTACGTTTTCCATATCTTACTACTTTAGATATGTCGGCTCCTTCCTATGTTTTTGGGGATCAAGGGCAGACCAATTATGGCGGGGTCACTGAAGAAGTTATGGGGTCAACGGGGTTGGTGTGGGAAAAGGCTGTCAAGCAGAATTTTGGACTTGACCTTACACTTTTTAACGATCTTACCATCAATATTGATGGCTTTCTCGATCACCGTGACAATATATTCATGCAGCGAGCTACATTACCAGGGACTATCGGTACTTCTACTATTCCTTGGGGTAATGTTGGACGGATGAAAAGCTGGGGTGCAGACGGGACAGTCTCTTATCGTAAAATGGTGGGCGAGTTTACTTTTGAAGGTCGCGGTAATTTTACAATAACTAGGGATAGGATAATTGACTATGATGAGGTAAAACCACGTTACCCTTATCTGGGGAAAAAGGGAACTAGTAATAATGTGACCAGGGGGCTCATTGCGCTTGGATTGTTCAAAGATGAACAGGATATCGAAAATAGCCCTGTTCAGTTTGGTAATCTGATGCCTGGTGATATCAAATACATGGATGTCAATGGCGATGGAAAGGTCGACTCCGATGACATCGTCCCAATAGGCGATTCCAATATACCTAAGTTTTTGTACGGTTTTGCTTTAAGCACCTCTTGGAAAGATTTTGACCTTAATATATTCTTCAGGGGAGCGAATCAAGTGGATTACTTCATGGGCGGCAAAGGATATTATCCATTTGTTGGCGGGCAAACCGGCAACGTGCTTTCCATCGTAAACGACCCAGGTAATCGCTATGTCCCAGCCTCTTATTCAGGAGACCCAGCAACAGAAAATCTGAACGCTCGTTTCCCGAGGTTAACCTATGGCGAAAATAGCAACAATAATCGTCCCTCGACCCACTGGCTGGCCGATGCAGGGTATCTTCGATTGAAGACATTAGAATTGGGGTATACTGTTCCACAGGCATGGGCGAAGAGCATTTATACCAAGGGAATTCGAATTTCCATTATAGGGGATAATCTACATCTCTGGGATAATGTGAAGCTTTGGGATCCAGAGCAAGCTAATTCCAATGGGTCGGTCTATCCGTTGACTAGATCCTTTACTTTCAACCTTCAGCTCTCTCTCTAATACTGGACTATTAAAGCAAAACGTTATGAAAAAGACATATAAATATATCATCTTTACTTTCCTAAGTTTAGGATCCTTCGGTATCCATTCGTGTAATTTCCTGGAAATAGATCCTTATGTGCATGATCAATTTACGCTAGATTCTGTATTCAATCGAAAAGAATATACCCAAAAGTATCTGTCTAATATCTATAGTCACCTGCCTGACTACGCCTCGTCCAATTATTATACTTCGCAGTCTATGCCGTATTCATTGATTAGTGATGAGGCTATCAGTACTCTTGACAAAATCGGTACGCATAATTATAATCGTTTTTCCAACAATCTGATGACCTCTGAAGGACTTGGGGGATATTCCAATCGCTGGGATTTCTTCTATCAAGGTATCAGAAAAGCTAATGTCTTTCTTGAAAATGTGGATAAATGCAAAGAGGTCTCTGAATTTCAACGTTCGGAATGGAAAGGAGAGGCACTCTTCCTTAAAGCCAATTTTTATTTTGAACTGATGTTGGCATTTGGCCCCGTACCTATCGTACCCGATAATCCCGTTAGTTTTGATACACCCATCGATCAGATGATGTTAGCACGCAATACATGGGATGAATGCAATATCTATGTCAGCAATCTGCTCCAACAGGCCGAACTGATGCTACCTGAGGTACCTCGTGACAATTCTGAATTCGGTAAGGCGACCAAAAATGCATCACTAGCGGTGTTGTCCCGCTTAAGTTTATATAGTGCGAGCCCCTTATATAATGGTCAGAACGGGGAGTTTTCTAATTTGAAGACCAAGGAGGGGGTGCCGCTACTCAATCCGAATCTCGATATTGAAAAATGGGCTATAGCTGCTGCTGTTGCAAAGAAATTGATTCTCAAAAAACCAAACGACCTCTATACCGTCCCTAAAATGTCGAATACGCCACATCTTCCAGTTCCTGCCGAATTTCAAGGAAGTTTTCCGGACGGCGTGGGAGGGATAGATCCCTACCATTCATATGCAGATATCTTTAGTGGCGAGTGTGTACTTCCATCCGAAAACCCGGAGATTTTATTTGCTAAGATGAACTCTAATTTCAGTACCCGATACCTTATGCCTAGGATGGTGGGTGGATATTCCGATCTAGTCTTATCGCAGAATTTTGTCGATGATTTTTATATGGTAGATGGAAGGGATATCCACAATGCGAGCGCAGAATATCCATATGGATCTGACTTTACAACTAATGAGACCATCTTTTCTGGAGATCGTGAGGGTAATGGAGTTACGCTGTTGCCCAATACCCACAAATGGTACGTAAATCGTGAAATGAGGTTTTATGCTATTGTTGCATTCAACAACTCGTACTACCCCTCTACTTCTACTCCTCCCAATGCCATCGATCCTCAAGATGGCAAAGTGGCTAAGTACTTCCGAGATTCAAAAAGCGGGAAAGACTATGCGTTGAATGGTACCAACGCCGACCCGGAAGATTATCCTATGACGGGATATCTCTGTAAAAAGTATGTACATTTTGAGGATTCTTATATCTCGGGTGGACGTCTGAAACGCAAATATAGTGTTCCCTATAGAATGGCAGAGGTATATCTAAATTATGTAGAAGCCCTCAACGAACTTACCGGCTCACATACCGTAAATGGCATTGTAGTTTCCCGGGATATCGAAGAGATGAAACGGTACTTTAATATGATTCGATTCCGGGCTGGTCTTCCTGGGCTCACCAATGCCGAGCTATCAGATAGAGACCTACTACGAAAGATTATCCTTCGAGAACGAAAGTTGGAGTTTGCATGGGAGCAGAGACGTTATCATGACCTAAGAAGAACCAAGCAGGCAATGGTTTATGAAAATGAAGTACAGATGGGACTCAACGTTAGTGCAAAGGAAAATGAGAAAGATAAGTTTTATTCCATTGTAAGGCTCAATGAGCGATCGTATCTATATAAGGTCTTCACGACAAGACAGACTTTTCTGCCCATCCCAAAAGGTGAGGTAGACAAGAACTATAACCTACAACAAAATATCGGATATTAAATTCAGTATCATGAATAGAAAAATTTTTTTATTACCTGTGACAATGGCACTTGTTGCTACATTTAGCGTTTCGTGTAATAAGGATCCACTTGCTCAATATGGAGAGCAGTATAAAAAGACGGTATATCTCGTGCACTCGGAGAGTATTGAATACGTTAGAGAGCACTCCTTTGAAAATGTCGACGATACCATTACGTTTTCGATTTACTGTTCTTCCTCTGAGCCAATTACCAGTGATTTGACAGTATCACTAAAAAAGGATCCACGAGTCCTAGATTCTCTGAATTTTATCAACAGTCTGGGCAACGCTAACTATATCCCCAAAGAACTGTTGGGGGCAGAGCGTTACAGTTTCGAAAATGGATCGACGATTATTCGTACGGGTACACAATACGGCTTGTTGAAGATTCCGGTTAAGTTAACTGGAATAGATGTTGATAAAGAGTACGTTCTTCCCATTACACTTACTGCTAATGATAGGGCGTTTGATATCAATCCTAAATTGCAGTCTATTGCTTATAGGCCTGTTATGATTAATAGATTTTCCGGAATTTTCACCGGGTCATCCAAATTGTCTACCGAGACTTCTCCAAGAGCCATCTCTCCGAAACTCGTTGCGATGGAAAGGAATAAAGTTCGATTGCCCATACACAATCTTTCTGATGACAAGGCAATGTTGGCTACCAATTATATGATATTGACGATACAGGAAGATGGTAAATCCGTCGTTGTAGAATCCTATAAAGACTCAGAGGTCACCGATGAAGGGGGAAGCGAATATGATGCGATCTCTAAGCGATTTACATTGAACTATTCCTACAAAGATGGTGCGGCAAAGCGGTCAATAAAATCAGTCATTCAGAATATCGATGCGATAGAGAATGAATTGTGATTTATCCTTCACAATTGGATGGGGAGCTAACGTTTATGATAGCTTCCCATCCAATTTTGGGTAAATTTAGATTCTCACCTATTGAGGTATTGCTTCTGTCATGACTTCATTTCCTACTTTGTCGTAATAGGTGCACGTCATCTTGTCCAGGGACACGTACCATTTTTCAATCCCCGTTTCTGCGCAATGCTTACAAAATGTTATATAGTCTGTTTTTCCCTTTTGATGTAATTTTAGACAATAGCTGAATTTTTTTTTATCACTAACTTCGGCGACTGTTAGATCGTCGTATTGCGGTTCAGATTTGGTTTGAAAGTCATTTTTACCAAAGTATTGCGTATGACTGTCTTCGACCCATGTTTCAAAAGCGAATACACCTAGTTGCTTGATTTCTTGGATATATTTAGGGAAATCAGCTCCTGATTTTACTTTTTGGTGAGCCTGCTCAATTTGTTCTACAGTAAACATGGCTTCTATTATCTACAGTTTGGACAATTGAGCGACCAAAGTCTGCCAATCGAATCCAAAATCCGTTGAAATTAACTTGCCCTCGGGTGTGACGATATACTTGCTTGGATATCCACGTACTTTATACGTAATTTCCACTTGATTATCAGATATCAACACTGGTATATCATAGTTGTGGTCCGACAAAAAGCGTTGTACTTTTTCCTTGGTATCACGACAAGCTATGCTCATAAAAGCTATATTACTCATTTTATCCTGCTTTAATCCTAGGTAATATTGATTTAATTTTGGCATTTCTGCGACACAAGGGCCGCACCAAGTACCCCAAAAATCAACTACCGTCCATTTACCCTCAAGCTGCTTGGAAGAAAAATCCTTATCCGCAATATCCTTTAATAAAAACGACGGTGCATCTGGAAGTTGCGGAATAATATCATTCTTGAAAAAATTTCCAAAGTTGGCTGAGTCATAGTTTTCGCGATAGAAAGTCGATAGGCTGTGAAAGCCGCTTCCTGGATTATTTAGGAATTCTTGGATATAACTTTGCAATGCGACATCATTTTACCTCGTTTACTTAACAACTTAAAATAATCTTCACTGTAGTTTTCTTTTGATTTCAAAAACACGCGATCGTAGAAACTACCGTAAGCTTTTTCTGTACCACTTTTTGGAGAATAGTAGGCTGCTTTTTCTAAATAGGAAAGTGCTTGTTCTTCTTGGTCCACTGGCGTAGCCTCATAGGCTAAATAGTGCGCATACGCCAAATGCGCTTTTTGTAAGAATCTTTTCTTATCTGTCTCGTCCTCGTATAATGGACGTATTTTGTCTATAATATATTGGATCTTTTGGACGTCTGAAGCTCCCTTTTTGGAGAGGAGCTGTTGAACCAATAAGGCATATCTCCCAGCATTGCCTTGGTCCCAATAGGGCCTCTCCATATTTAGTATTTCCTGTTGGATACGCTTAAGCGTGTCAACATGCTCTGTTTGCATTGCAGTTGTCCATAGATACATGGGGCTGGCTGCGATGCGCTCCCTCTCGCCAAATTGATTGGCAACAATTTGCAGGTATTGCAACGATAATGTGTCGAGGTGCAGTACATGCTGACTTAACGTTTGCTGTAGATAACTGTATAACTGCCCATCATCCAGTAGTGGGATGATTTGACGGAATTCGTCTATTGGGATATTCCCGGATGATAACTTGTTGCTGAGGTGGTAAGTATGTGCAATCAGATTTGGAGATATACTCTTTAAAGCTTTTTCGTATATCTTGTAGTCTCCAAAGTTTTGCAGATGCCTTAATTTAGTGGTCACATATTCAGAATTTTTTGCATATTTCGGCTCATACAACTCGATATATTGGAACAATTTCAAGCTATCTGTTTTGTCTTGTTGGCCTAATGCGCTGCTCCAATAACTACCATTCACAATCATCTCATAATAATCGTCTTCGATAGCCTTTGAGCAGTATTTGTCCGATCGCTGAATTGCTAGATTATTATAATTTTTTATTCTTTGTCCGCCTTCCACCAAAAAGGAATAGATTACGTTCCGATTTCCGATGTCCACCAGGTTCGTTTTCGGGTCAAAGCTGGCATTGCCTTCCAGTATTGAGGTACTATCTGCTTTGGTATAGTTGAGTGATACCATAGATTTATTCCGTTTGAGAATATGATATGTTACGCCGTCTTTGGTTATGTTTGCGTCGTTGGCTGTTTTTCCACCTAATACAGGCGGTTCCGAAAAATATAGAGAATGTACGAGGTTCGACAACTCCGAAAATGTATTGGCCGATATGTTGGCCATCACGTCCTCTTTGATTGCCCAATCGGTAAGCTGTTGTTTGATTTCATCTTTCCATTTAAGTGAATCGATGTTGACCATACCCCTGTTGACTGTAAATTGCAACGGCTTTTTCAAAGCATAAATGTCGGTAATTGCCGAAGCCGAACTCATAAAGTTTTTTCCTTGGCCCAAGTCTCCGGTAGAAAATGTACGATCGACTCCTCCTTTACCCTCCATGTCAAGACCATCTACCTTTAGCTCCATCAGATTATTGTTTTTTGATAGTTTCTTGAGTTGTTGCAACGTGATGTAATAGGTTTTTTTGCTACTTATCGTATTAAAACTGCTGTTTTGATTTACGACAAAGTGGAAGGTTGCCATTTTTTGTGCTATGCAAATTTGTGTACACAAACCGATTAGTATGAGCAGGTATTTCATTGGTTAATGATTTAATTTACCTAAGATAGAAAATAGATCGAGATAATCCCATCCTTCAAGATAACTACAAGTTTGTCTAGCAATGCCCTTATTCACATCCTTCTGGATGATAGAAGGGGGGGATTGGTTTATGGCACGAGTGTAGGTACTTGTACCCGTTACAGGTTATTTCGTTTTTCTATTCCATAACAAAAAAATGATGGAGATAATGAACGTGATGATGTAAATAATCGCTAGCCCGGGTTTTTCGAAACGTAGCGTTTCAAAATCAAACTTTCGGTATAGTGTCACGCCCAAGATGATTGCTATTACACTAAAAGTAAATGTTAAAGCATTTTTCTTTTCCATATTATTTTGCGCTATTAAGTTAATGAAGATGCCACTTTGCTAATGCTATTTAGCAAATCAAATTTAAGTGTATTTCTATGAATTTTAACAATCTTATGTTATTTGTCTCGATGTCGTATGGTGCGACGATGCACTGTCATTTTGAATGTCTCCACGCTAACTATCGCCAGAAGGAATGCCTTCTTTCCGGTTACCGTACACCGATTCTCTTTTTCTAATCAATAAATAATCTCAAAAATTTTACAACTAACTTAGCCGCGACCTAGTGGTACAGGACGGTTTTTGTTTTTGATTTTTGTACATTTACAGCTAGTAAATCTAAATCTATGGTCATGAATATCCTAAAACATATTACGCTATGTTTCGCCTTGCTATTTGCAATTGCCCAAGAGGGACTTGCACAACTGAGGTTACCGAATTTTTTCTCTAATCATATGGTCTTACAGCGCAATACCCCTATTAATTTTTGGGGTTGGGGAGGTGCTGGAGGACAGATTCAAGTTAAAGTCAGTTGGTCACAGGACGCTATTACTGCAAAAGTCGATCCAAATGGACAATGGAAAGTTGTTTTACCTGCAGGCAAAGCTGGGGGACCTTATCAAATTGATGTAAGCCTCAATGGCGAGAATCAGACATTGCAAGATGTCCTATTGGGTGATGTCTTTCTGTGTTCTGGACAGTCCAACATGGAATGGGGTGGCAATCAAAATTTGAAAGAAATTATCGATGAATTGCCCTCTGCGAATAATCCAAATATTCGCTTACTACAGGTTAGTCGTGCAGGAGCGGGGGCCGCCCAAGAACAATTGCCTAATTCTTGGACTGCATTGAATGCCGAAACATTGAAGCCCTTCTCTGCTATTGGATATTTTATAGCCAAGGAAATCAACGCCAAGGAAAATATTCCCATTGGTGTCATCAACTCAAGTTGGGGGGGGACTCCCGCTGAAGTTTGGACACCTTCTTATTTAATAAATCATGATCCTCTCTTATTGGAGAAGTCTAAAATGCAAGGCGTGTCTGACTACCGCCCCAATCAACCAGGTGTCCTTTGGAATGGTATGATTTCTCCTTTTGTGGGATACAATCTTACGGCAGCATTTTGGTATCAAGGGGAAAGTAACGTGGGCTCATGGCAGGGATACGATAAATTGATGAAGACCATGGTCAATGCATGGCGTTCGGCTTGGAATCATGATTTTCCGTTCTACTTTGTTCAGATCGCCCCTTACACGTACAATAATCAAGCTCCCCTAGCAGCCTATCTGCGAGAACAACAGGCCAAAACAGCCTTAGAGCTACGGAATACAGGGATGGTGGTCGTTACTGATTTGGTCGATAATATAAAGGATATACATCCAACGCAAAAAAGGGAAGTAGCCCTACGTCTTTCTGAAATGGCTTTGGTCGACATTTACAAACACAATATCAAAGACTATAAATCACCAATTTACCAATCCAGTGAAGTTAAAGGCAATTCCATTGTGGTTACTTTTTATAATCTAGATGGTAATCTAAAGGCGAATGGCGATATTACGGATTTACAGATTGCGGGTGCAGATAAAGTCTTTCATGCTGCGAAAGGCAGTGTCAAAGGAAATAAGTTGATTATTCAATCATCAGAGGTGAAAAATCCTGTAGCCGTTCGTTTTGGATTTTCAGAGATTGCTATGCCTAATCTTTTCAATAGTCGTGGTCTTCCTGTTTCTCCGTTTCGATCGGATAATTGGTAGATCCATTGGATAAGCATCTACTTCTAGAAATATCTATATTGAAACGTTTGGTTTTATTCGCTTGGTTGTTCTTCGTGTCCAATCAGCTCATGGCTCTACAAGATACCGTTTACCTTTTTAGTTACTTTAAAGACAATGGGCAGGATGGGTTACATCTTGCCTATAGCCATGACGGTTTATTATGGAAGGCACTAAAAGATGATCGATCGATTTTAGAACCGATACTCGGACCGGATAAACTCATGCGCGATCCCTGCATCATCAGAGGGGCCGACGGTTTATTTCATATGGTATTTACCATTAGTTGGACGGAGAAAGGCATCGGTTATGCTTCATCCAAAAATCTGGTGGACTGGACGCTGCAAAAAATCATCCCAGTGATGTACCATGAGCCACATGCAAGAAATGCCTGGGCACCCGAAATTACCTACGATTCCACATCCGGGACCTACATGATTTATTGGGCAACGACTATTCCTGATTGTTTTCCGGCCTCTACCGAGTCCGAAGATCGTTATAATCATCGGTTGTATTATACCACCACAAAGAATTTTGAGCAGTTTTCAGAAACGAAGTTATTGTATAATCCTGGGTTTAATGTCATTGACGCCAGTATCGTCAAGGATGGGAGGCGATTCGTGATGTTTCTGAAAGATGAAAGTTTGAAACCTGTTGCAAAGAATCTTAAAGTTGCTTACAGCGATAACTTGATTGGACCTTATGGCCCCGCATCTGAGCCAATTACAGGCGCTTATTGGGCAGAAGGACCAACTAGTTTACAGATGGGCCAGCGGTGGATTGTTTATTTTGATAAATACCAACAGGGACTCTACGGAGCGATCAGTTCTACTGACCTTCGAACTTGGAAGGATATTTCCAATCAAATATCTCTGCCAAATAAAATTCGGCACGGAAGTATCTTCAAAGTAAGTTATAGTGAATTTGTA
The DNA here is from genome assembly GCA_000783305.1 of Sphingobacteriaceae bacterium DW12. Classification (GTDB taxonomy): domain Bacteria; phylum Bacteroidota; class Bacteroidia; order Sphingobacteriales; family Sphingobacteriaceae; genus Sphingobacterium. Next base: position 161,943 of record JROE01000008.1, read on the forward strand.
TACTTGAAAGACCACCTGTAATAGACTAAGCGGTGGTCTTTTTATCTCGTACAATTAAAGAGAGGGATAGTATTAAAGCATATTGTTGCTCAACAATCAGTTTGTACTTTCATCTAGCATTAGGTTTAAGTTCGTCTAGTTCTTTGCGGATAATGTGTACACTGTCATGTATAGCATTCATTTGATTCTTTAGGTCGGCAACTTCTTCCTGAAGTTTTTCATCTCTTATTTTTGACCTTCCTTCAGGAGAGGATTGGGGGCGACAGGCTGCTAATGCAAGCAGAATAATAACGTAAAATTTTTTCATTTTTTTCAATTTAGATTATTAGTTGAAAGATTCTGATAAAACTTACAGAAGAGTGAATTTAAAAAATATAAATCCCCACCAAGAGGCGAGGGATAGCTGATTGTCAATTATATTATTACATTTGCCATCCTACGAGTAGACGGCTAAAGCCAGACTGTTATTGCATCTGTATTCCTTCCATGGAGTTCTGATTTTTTTCATTTATTCATTTTTTTAATTGGCGATATTTACCAATACTTCCAAAAGTATACATTTATTTGACAGGTTGTGAATTTCGGGTTGAAGGGAAGTAGTATTTTATTGATATTGATGTCGACGGCTGCTATTCTTTAATCGTAAATTTCTGTAATAAGAGGTCTTATCTATAACAAGGCATCGATATCTTTTCCATGAAAAACTGACTTGGCGGCGATTTTATTAGAAAGAAGAAAATAGATGCTAAGGTTTTCTGACATTTCTCGTATCTAGTGTGTTGAACCAATAAGACCACTATGATTCCAAAGATTGCCCACTTGATAAAAGCCAAATTAGATGGTAGCATAAGTCCTCTGGAGGAGCAACAATTGCTTCAATGGGCAGAACAGGACCCTAGCTACCAAGCCCTGTTAGATAGGCTAGATACAGATGAGGATTTTTGGAAGGACGTCTTGAATAATATTCAATTGAAGCAATCTATTGATGAACATTGGGATGAAAGATTAGATAGATTGACTTTTGAAAAGATCGATCGATACAAGCACAACGATAGGCCACATCGTTCTCGCCCCCGTCGATACTTACAGTATACAGGTTTGTTACTCTTATTTAGTGCGATAGGTATTTACTTTTATATCGCAATAGACTCATCGGCATCCCATATCCAAGTGCTTAAAGATATCTCCCCAACATACGGTACTGCTACTCTAGAGCTTTCGGATGGCACCCTGATTCCCCTCGATGCAGACAAAAGAGGTATTGTTGTCGGGGCCGATATGCGCTATCAAGATGGTAGTTCTGTCGGTGCGGTGGAGGATGATGCCGTAAGTTATGCCACATTGAAAGTACCCCAAGGAGGCAAATATCAGGTGACACTATCCGACGGGACCAAAGTGTGGCTCAATTCGGGAAGTACATTGAAATATCCGATTCGGTTTTCAGATTCCCTTCGTTCTGTGGAACTTGATGGTGAAGGATATTTTGACGTCGCACATCAGTACTATCAGAAAGATTCAAAAGCCGATAAGAGAAAAACCGCATTTATTGTGACGTCTGCAACACAGTCAGTTGAGGTTCTAGGGACGATATTCAATATAAAAGCATACGCTGATGATATATGCTCCAAGACGACATTGCTGTATGGAGCAGTCCGATTGAAAAGCAGTACTGTAGTACCTCAATCTGTCCATCTGTCTCCTGGGGAACAGGGAATCCTAACCTCTGGTCAGCTTCATAAAAAGACCGTCAATATTAAGTTTGAAATCGGTTGGCTAGAAGACAAGTTTATTTTTAGAGATACTGAACTGCGAGAAGCTTTAAAGGAATTAAGTCGATGGTACGGCTTTGAAATCAAGTATGAGAGAAATGTGCCTCCTACGCATTTTTATGGCGAGATAAATCGCAATAGCGGATTGATTGAGGTGTTAAAAATATTGAAATCGAGCGGCTTGGAATTTCGGATTGAACAGCAAAACGGAGTAAAACGATTGGTAGTCCTTTAAATATCATCATTATTAGACCATTTAAATAAATAGAAATTATGAAAAAGACACGACAGATTTGAATTAGGATTAAGGTAACGGTTTATAAAAAAGCCGAATAGTGCGGTAACACTATTCGGTTATGGTTTGCTAAACTGTTATAACACTTGCAAAATGCAAGTAAAAGTGATTAGGAAACAACTTTTAACGAGTTTAAACATTTCAAATTTATGATTTTTTTCGCACATGTTAAGGGCTTCCGCCGGCCTTTAATCAAGTCAATACTGCTTTATATGAAATTAGTACTTCTGTTAACCCTGCTTGGTACCCTTCACGTCTCGGGCAAGACGTTGGCCCAAGTGATCAATCTTAAGGCTAAGAATGTTCGATTAGTAGATGCTATGTACAGTGTTCAGGAGCAAAGTGGCAAGCTTTTTTTTCTTCAAGGGAGGGCAATTGCTGACATCCATATCGATGTGGAAATTCGAAACCTCGACCTGCATAAAGCTATGGATGTGTTGTTGAAAGATAAGCCTGTATCTTGGGAACTAAGCGGTGAAACCATTATTATCAAACCCCGAAGTCGAATTGGTAGACCTGGTGAAGAGCTGATAAATAATTATTCTATCATTCCAAACTTACAAAAGACCGTAACTGGAATGGTTAAAAACGAGAAGGGGGATGCTTTGAATGGTGTTTCGGTATTTGTAAAAGGAGATCATGACGGGACCACCACCGATGAGAATGGTAGATTCTCCTTACAGGTGTCGGCCAATAGTACTACACTTGTGTTTTCCTTCGTTGGCTATAGCAGTAAGGAAGTGTATTTCTCTAATAATTCGACTATTAGCGTTACGCTTCAAGAATTTGTTGATGCTCTGGATGAGGTCGTTGTAGTGGGCTATGGAGTCCAAAAAAAACTAAATCTGACAGGTTCGGTTGCGACCGTTAGTGGTGATGAGATTGCCAAGACCCCAACCAATAATCTGACCAATACCATTGGGGGAAGGATGGCAGGTATTTCTTCTGTCAATAGTGATGGGCGCCCTGGGAATAGTTCTGCAATCCGGGTGAGAGGGTTGAGCACACTCAATGACAATAGTCCGCTTGTCGTGGTGGACGGGATTATTCGGTCGGATGGCTTTGGAAATATAGATCCCAATGAAGTTGCCAATATTTCGGTTTTGAAAGACGCATCAGCTGCCGCGGTGTACGGTGCCCGTGCAGCGAATGGGGTGATTTTGATAACCACCAAACGAGGTAAGGTAGGTAAGCCAGTTCTTAATTATACAGGTATGTATGGTCTACAGCAACCTACTCAGTATCCTGCGTTGATGAGTGCTTTTGAATATGGAAAGGTAAGGAACCAAGCTTTTTTAAATCAAGGTTATGATCCAACCGATCCCGTCCAGAAGAATTTTTTCTATACGGATGAAGAGTTAGAGGGCTTCAAACAAAATGGGACAGATTGGTATAGTGAGTCTTTTAAGAAACAGAGTATGCAGACGCAGCACAATCTTTCCGTCGCTGGCGGATCTGAATCCATCCGGTACTTTGGTTCCCTGGGATATTTAGATCAAGATGGAATTTATGATAATATTGGCTTTAAGCGGTTCAATCTACGGTCCAATATCGATGCCTCTATTACGGAGAGTTTAACTGTTGGACTCAATGTAGATGCTCGACAGGAATTGTTCGATTCCCCCAGTTGGGATGCCAATGACATCTTTCACCGTGTCATCAATGTCTCTCCTACACGTAAGGCTTATTATCCTAGTGGTAGGGCAGCCAATACCACAGGGTCACACCCTGTTGAGATGATCAGGTCTTCAGGATATAACCAGTCAGAATACAATATATTCCAGGGTACCCTCTTTTTTAACCAAAAATTGATAAATATTACCGAGGGGTTGGCCTTTAACGGCAATTTTTCCTACTTTAAGCAACAGCATTTCAATAAAAAATTCGCGACGCCTTATGTCATGTATGATGAGGATTCAGATGGCAATATCGTCAATCAAAAGATGGTTGGAGGTCGTACTTCCCTATATGAAGCTTTTGATGATTTAACCAATTATACATATAATATTTCTTTGAATTATCAACGTAGTTTTCTGAAAAACGATATATCGGGACTGTTGTTGTTCGAGCAATATAGTTCCAAAGGCAAGGGATTTAACGCTAACAAAGAAGATTTTGCGACCAATATCAAAGACGAGTTTTTTGCCAGTGGGCCTAATAATCAATCCATCGGCGGGAGCGGGTACATTCGTGACGCGCGCCGAAGCGTAGTGGGTAGGTTTAATTATGCTTATGACGGTAAGTATTTGTTAGAGGGTACCTTTAGATACGATGGTTCATATCGTTTTCCCAAAGAAAATAGGTTTGGTTTCTTCCCAGCAGTTTCTGCAGGATGGCGTATTTCGGAAGAGCGTTTTTTCAAGGAAAGCTCCGGGTTGAATTTTATCAATAATCTAAAGTTGCGATTTTCCAAAGGTCTGATTGGCAATGATCGTGTGAATGCTTATCAGTTCCAGGAGACCTATTCATTGATTTCTGGTGTTGGACCTATAATAGATGGTCAGGCTGTGTCCCAAGTTGCTTATGGAGTGTACCCCAATCAAGCGATTACTTGGGAAAAACAAGACAATACCAATATTGGGTTGGATATCAATTTCCTCAATTCCATGTTTGGATTAGAAATCGATTATTTCTTCCGAAAGACGAGTGATATTTTATGGAATAGAGATCGGTCTGTACCCGGTACCTTCGGACGTGTTTTACCAGATGAAAACTATGCTAAGGTCAATAGCAATGGTGTTGAATTGACATTAACGCATCAAAAGACCTTTGCTAACAGTCTATCCTATAATTTCAGACTCGTAGGCTCCTATGCAACCAATAAGGTCACACAGATAGATGATCCAGCCAATGCTTTGGATTTTGACAAAAAGCTAGGTCGACCTATTGGATTTCGGGTGGGATATGAGTCTTTAGGGCTTATCACGAGCGAGGTTGAGGCAGCTTCTTGGTTTGGAGGAACACAGTTTGGACAAAAAAATCTACCTGGAGATATCAAATATGCTGATGTCAATGGTGATGGACAGGTTACTATCCAAGATCAGAAAGTTATCTCAGATTATGGTAACGAACCTCGTATCATGTATGGTCTGACGGGCAATCTGACCTGGCGCAAAATCGACCTAAATTTCTTTTTTCAAGGAGCTGCTCAGCGCAATTTAATGTTGACTTCGTCGGGTCGTGTAATGTATCTCAATGGAGGCTCTAGTAACAACTTTTCTTATTTTGCCGATTCATGGAGTGTAGATAATCCCGATGCAAAATATCCCTTGGCTTGGATAGACTCTCGGTTAATTAACAATAGGGATTCAGAGTTTTGGCTGCGAAAGGCAGGTTATATTCGATTGAAATCTTTAGATATCGGGTATAATTTCTCATCGCAATGGCTTTCAGATTTGCGGATCAGCAAGTTCAGGGTCTATATGTCGGGATATAACTTATTTACGATTAGCCAGATCAAGGAAATGGATCCTGAAGCGGCCACTGGAGCAGGTAACTATTACCCTCAGCAACGCAATTATAACCTCGGATTGCTATTATCTTTCTAAACCTAAATACCATGAAAAAATACATATACATTTTTATTGCAATGGTCTGCATCACGATTCCGCCATCCTGTAATTCAGATTTTCTTGATCCCTCCAACCCCGAAGCCATATCTGAGGATGATGTTTGGAAGGATCCAAAGCTTATTGAACTTTTTGTTAATCAGATGTACAATGATCGTCCAGGATACGAATATTCCAATACTCAAGATAATATTACCGACGAGGGACGTTGCAATTACCCTGGTGATGCTCCGAATCAGATTTTGGCTGGTCAATGGGATCAAATCACCAATCCCATCGGCTTTTGGGCCTATCAACAGGTGCGTAAAACCAATGAGTTTATGGCAAGAGTGGATGGAGCAAGCCTCGACGATGCGACCAAGAAGCGGTTGAAAGGTGAGGTTCGTTTCTTACGTGCTTTTCTTTATTTTGATATGGTCAAGCGATATGGTGGAGTACCTATCATCGATAAATTACAGAGTATTTCCGATGACCTTCAGATTGGTAGGAATAGTCTTTCTGAATCTATGGATTTCATCGTTAGCGAACTGGGGACTGCAGCCGAAGAGCTACCTCTTCAGACCGTGCGTGGCAGGGCATCAAAAGGAGCGGCTATGGCGTTGAAAGGAAGAGCGTTGCTCTATTATGCTAGTCCAATGTATAATACAGCCAACAATACCGAATTGTGGGAAGCCGCTGCAAAAGCTAATAGGGAGGTCATCGACTTGAATAAGTATTCGTTATATCCCGATTTGGATAAGCTCTGGTTGGATAAGTCCAATGCGCATGTGGAATCTATATTTGAGATTCAATACAAGCTTCCTGAGAAGCAGCACAGTTGGGACGCCGGTCTACGCCCATTGATTTTAGCCAATAATAATGCTGGTCAGCTTTCTCCTCTACAGGAGTTGATAGACGCCTTTCCCATGGCCAACGGAAAGACGATTCACGAATCGGGAGCTGACTACGACCCCAATAATCCCTATATAGGCAGAGACATGCGCTTCTATGCTTTCATCGCTTTCAACGGCTCTAAAGTAAAAGGGACCACCAGTGGCCCACCTGTCAAAGAAATTACGCTTGAGACCTATCAAGGAGGAAGAGATTACGATCAGTCCAAGGAGAATACCATTTACAATACCATTACCGGTTATTATACCAGAAAAGCTACCAATCCCGATAATACCGTATACACAGGTTCTACAGGCAGTGATCAACCCTGGATTGAGCTCCGCTACGCTGAAGTATTATTGAATTATGCCGAAGCACAAAATGAATCTTTAGCTACCCCCGATGCCACTGTATATGAAGCCTTGAATTTGCTTCGTAAGCGGGCTGGGATTACTACTACATTATCGCTGGGTTCTTTGGACAAAATTCAGATGAGGGCACTCATCCACAATGAAAGATATGTTGAATTATGCTTCGAAAAAAAGAGATATTGGGATTTGCGGAGATGGAAGGAGGCTGGACAACGATTGAATGGCAAGCGCTATAGAGGTGTGCTTATTACCAAAATGCCCAATGGGTCTTTTACCTATGCCTATCACGAGGTCGATGCCAACCCCATAGTTTTCCAGACCAAAATGTATTGGATGCCCATTCCGCAGTCCGAAATAACCAAGAATAAGAATTTGGAACAAAATCCAGATTGGAATTAGAAAGCCGGAATATACTGTGTGTATACCCAATCGTATGTACACTGTATTTGTTCTGTAGTATTAATAAACACTATATCCGTATTTGACTATGAAATATGAGTTAATGTTTCCGACAGATATCCGTCAAGCTATCGCCCAGCATACCCCCATTGTGTTCACTTTGGGCGTTTTGGAATATCACAGTGAGCATCTTAGTACCGGGGTAGACACCCTTGTTATAACCCGATGTCTCGATATCCTCGAGCAGGAGATACCCCTGGTGATTATGCCTCCCTTTTATTACGGGGCGGCTAGTTATGCTGTGGAGCCACCCGAAGGCAAAGGAAGTATCCATGTAGATTCTCAAGTACTGGTTCCTTTTGCTTCCAGTATACTTACCAATCTTTTACGCATAGGCTTTCGTAATATATATATAATTGTACACCATCAGAGCGAAAATTTTGCGGCTGGGATGCCCACGGATCTATCCTTTAAGCTGGCTGCGCGACAGGCCACATTTGATTTTTTGGAAAAAGAACGAGGGGAAGGATGGTGGGGACGCAATTCCTCATCGGGTTATTACGAAGGTCATCATGCGGGTGACAATCCCTTTAATTGGATTAAAGTATGCCCGCTCTTGAGTGAATCTTTGCAATGTGATTACCCAATAGACCATGCCGGTAAGTTAGAGACGGCTATGATGATGTCCTTATGTCCCGAAGGCGTAGATATGGATAGGTTTACCACGGATAATTGGTATGCGCAGACAGCCAAGGATGCTTCTGCCAGCTTCGGAGAAGAGATAAAGGCCAAGATTTTAGATCATTTAAGGTTATTATTGAAGTAGTCTTTTTTTACTATCAAAGTATTTATTATGGACAAAAGTAGTGTCTCTTTATATCTTCTGATGATTGGATGTATGTATGTAGTTCTCGGGTTTTCAATCGGAATCAATGCATATTTTATTCCTTTTGTGCAAGAAGCATTCACTGTAACTAGGGCCGTCTCATATTTGATTATGACGGCCACCTTCTCCGCCTATGTTTTTTTTGCTTTGCCTGCTGAGCGTATAATTCGATCCATTGGTTACAAAAAATCTATTTTCACCTCCTTTTTGATTCTCGCTATAGGCTTTTTCCTGATTGGGTATTCGGCGTCTGTCGTCAGTTTTCCAGTATTTTTATGTTCTTTGTTTGTTCTTGGTATAGCCCAAACTTTGCTGACCGATGCCATCAATTCATACGTTACCATCCTTGGACCTACCCGTAGTGCGGCACGCCGGATAAGTATGATGGGGATTGCCGATAAACTTGCTTTGGCCAGCGCATCTTTGTTACTAGCGTTATTTCTAGACCTATCTCAGGTCAATCTAGATGATGCGATTTTACCTTTTTACTTGATTGCTGTATTTGCTTTGCTTATCGGGGTCCTTGTATACTTTTCTCCCCTCCCAGAATTGTCGGCGCAGGGTGAAGAGATGGATAGCTCCGTAATAAACCAACAGGTTTACGGAAATTTGAAACAGAATATTTTCCAGATTCCCCATTTGTACTTAGGTGCCATTGCTATTTTTTTCGATGTTGGGGTCGAGATTATCGCATTGGGATCTATCAATGATTATGCAAATGCATTAGGGCTATCTCATCCCGAATTCTACGTGTGGTATACAACACTTGCAATGGTGCTGGGATATAGTATGGGGATAGGCTTTATCCCTAAAAGGTTGAGCCAACAACAGGGATTGACCATTTGTGCATGTTTGGGTATTTTCTTTACCTGGTTGATTGTCTTTTCTCCTGAGCGTCTTTCTATTTATCTGGTTGCTTTTCTTGGTTTTGCCAATTCTTTACTCTGGCCTACAATATTTCCATTGGCACTTACCGACTTGGGACGATTTACCAAAAAAGGAGCATCCTTTTTGGTTATGGGTATCATTGGTGGAGCCTTTCTACCTCTGTTTTTTGGATTCTTGGCCGAGAAATGGAACTATCAACATGCTTATTTGATTTGTCTTCCGGCCTATCTCTACATCCTTTTTTACGCGCGAGTGGGCAGTCAAATCCGCACAGTTTAAAAATATGAATATGGAAAAGGTTTTTAAGGTTCACTCCCAAGATAACGTATTTGTTGTCAAGATTCCTCTTGCTAAAGGAGAGGTTGTGCAAGTTGATGGTGTTAGTTTTCAGGTCCCATACGATTTGGATAGAGGGCACAAGATTGCCTCTCAAATTATCCAAAAAGGCGACAAGATTATTAAGTTTGGTCTTTCTATCGGTTCGGCTATAGCAGATATAATGGTTGGTGAGCATGTTCATATCCACAATCTGCAAAGTGATTATTTACCGACATATACATCGTCCCATCGTTTTACAAAATAATTCAGTATGAGAAATTTAGGACTTGCATATCTTCGCAAAGATGGCCGAAAGGGAATCAGGAACATCTTCTTAGTTGCTTATCTTGTAGAGTGTGCACACCATGTCGCCAAAAAAATAGCATCTAGATTTGACGAGCGCGAGGTACATCTTATCGGCTTCAGCGGTTGTTACCCGAATCAATACGCGGAAGAGATGATGCATGCATTATGTAAGCATCCCAATGTCGGGGGGGTGCTGTTGGTATCCCTTGGATGTGAAAGCTTCAATAATGAGTCTCTTTATCACGCTATTCAAGAGAGTGGTCGGCCGGTTAAACTCGTGGCGATACAACAGGAAGGTGGTACCAGCTCGGCTATAGCTCTCGGAACGGAGTTTGTCAGCAACGGTTTAGAGCAGATTCGGCTTGTACCGCGAGTGGAGATGAGGTTTGAAGATCTAGTTGTCGGTGTTGTATCAGGTGGTAGTGATGCTACAAGTGGTCTCACGGCCAATCCAGCCACTGGACTTGCCTTTGATCGGCTTGTTGCATCCGGTGCCACTGCTATATTTGAAAATACCGGTGAGATGGTGGGCCTGGAAGACGATTTATATCGACGGGCTATACATCCAGCGTTGGGCGATCGACTGCGTGATACAATAGTCAAGGCCGCGCATTATTATGCTGCCATGGGACACGGTAGCTTTGCTCCGGGTAATGCAGCCGGCGGTTTGAGCACCCTAGAAGAAAAATCCATAGGTGCGTACTGTAAAAGTGGGAGTTCGCGTATTGTCGGATTATTGAAACCATGCGATCTACCTTTGTTCCCAGGTCTTTATTTACTTGATATTGTACCCGATGGCCCGCCTACATTCGGTTTCCCTAATCCCAATGATATTTCCGAGATTAATGAGCTTATTGCGTCGGGAGCCCAATGTGTGCTGTTTACGACCGGTAGAGGGTCCGTGGCTGGTTCGGCTATTGCTCCTGTTATTAAAATCTGTGCCAATCCCGAGACCTATTCCCGTATGCATGAAAATATGGATATCAATGCAGGCAAGATTTTGAGTGAAAATTGTTCCTTGGACGCCGTTGCAGACGAGATTTTAGAAGAAGTCATATGCGTGATACAGGGTAAGCTCAGTTGCGCGGAGCAACTTGGCCATTTTGAGTTTTCACTTGGATACAAATTTTTTGAACCGCTGGGGCCTTCTTGTCTGACCTAATAAAACTTACTGAACACAAAGCTTAGATATGAAAATTTGCTGTCGCTAAGATTCATTTGCGTTGTGACACTAGCAAATTCACCGGTTGGCCGAATAGACATCTAATAAAAAAATAGAGATATGAAAATTGATAGTCATTTACATTTCTGGAAATATCATCCCGTTAAAGACGCTTGGATTACTGGTGATATGACTGTGATAAAGAAAGATTTTATGCCTGATGATCTTTTACCGGCGTTGACTAATCAAGGATTTGATGGTGGCGTAGCCGTTCAGGCCGATCAGAGTGAACGCGAAAATGACTTTTTAATAGATCTAGCCACTCAATATCGCTTTATCAAGGGAGTTGTAGGATGGGTGGATTTACGGTCTCCACAAGTGGAGTCTAGGTTAGATTACTATTCCTCTTTCCCTCGGCTCAAAGGATTTCGGCATATTGTCCAATCCGAGGCCCAAGATGACTTTCTCCTGAGGTCAGATTTTTGTCGCGGCATTGGGTTGTTACGCAAATATGATTACACCTATGATGTGCTGATCTATCCCAAGCATTTGGGGCATGCGCTTACCTTTTGCATGGAGTTTCCAGACCAAAGATTTGTCTTGGACCATATCGCTAAGCCACCTATCCGAACACAGGACTATAAGAATTGGGAGAGGGAGCTTCAGCGATTTAAATCACTTGACCATGTGTACTGTAAAATAGCAGGACTAATCAACCAAGCCGATTGGAAGTCCTGGACAATCAAAGATTTTGAGCGATACATTTCTATCAGCATAGATATTTTTGGAATAGATCGTGTTATGTTTGGAAGTGACTGGCCGGTGTGTTTGGTAGGAGCAGCTTATGAGCAGGTATGTCATATTGTATCTGACAATACCTTGGGTCTTAGCGATAGTGAGAAATTGAAATTATGGGGACATAACTGTACCCAATTTTATGAACTAACAAATCAATAGCATTATGAAACAAAAGAAAAGTATCCTGCATCCTTTGCGGCAGTCACGAATAGTTGAGTTGCCGTTGTCGGACGCCATTTTTATGGACAATTGGCTTTATGTCAGTGGTCAGGCTTCCGTTGATTTATTTGCCGGCACCTTTATATTGGCAGATATTCGAGAAGAAACGAAGCGTACCCTCGATAATATTCAAGCTATTTTGGGGCAAGTCGGTATGACGCTGGAAGATGTCGTCAAGTGTACCGTCCATTTGAGCGATATTGATGATTTTGAGTGTTCTAATGAGGTTTATAGTAAGTATTTTCAGGGAATTAAACCTGCTCGGACTACCGTGCAGTCTGTCTTGATGAAAGGCCTCAAAGTTGAGGTCGATTGCGTTGCTAGAAAGGGGAGCTCCTCATGAGCAGTTCCCTTCATCTCAATCGCAGGCATTTCCTTGCTACAGGTGCCATTGCTCTCGGAGCTTTTTTGACTGCTCCTTTAAGTTTCGGTAGTACGAATGGCCTACCCATAATTGATCGCGGCCCCAGGGGATTGGTTCCGGCTCATTTTCCATCGCGTCTGCATGCATTCGTTTGGCGTAATTGGAATCTTGTTCCTGTGGAGCGTATGGCCAAGACTGTGGATACCGATTCTTCACATATCATTCAGTTGGCCCACGCGATGCGCCTTCCTCCGCAAGAGGTTGTTAGTCCAGGTCAATGGGAGCGGAGTTATTTGACCGTTATCCGTCGCAATTGGCACTTACTTCCCGAAGAGCAGCTGCTCACACTTATGAATTGGGACAAAGCAAAGCTCGAATTCACGCTGGTAGAGGATGATTTTTTTTATATCAAATTAGGTAGTCTCAAACCTCACTGTGATGCACTTCTATGGGCCGACACCATGTCCAAATTGGATTTGAAAAAAGTCGAACGCTTTGGTCAATATCTCGATACGCTTTATCCATCAGGTGTTCCTGGGGTGAAAGAGTCTTACTTTCATTTTGTTCATGAATTATCCGCCGCTGAACCCCGTACGTACAATTCTTCATCCATAGGTTCGGGTTTCAGCCCTCGGATTGCCTATCCCTATTTTGCACTCTTTGGAGATCCTCTATTGTCCAACTCTACCGAGTCCTATCCTGACGCCTATTTGGATAGGATGCATGCAAAAGGAGTCGACAGTATTTGGATGCATATTGTACTCAGTAAAATTACTCCTTTCCCTTGGGATCCCACCCAAAGTCAAGATTGGGAGCTCCGTCTGGCGAATTTGTCGAAGCTCGTCCAACGTGCAAGAAAGCGAGGTATCCGCTTGTTTCTCTATCTCAATGAGCCGCGTAATCAAAGTGAGCAGTTTTTTCGTCAGTATCCTGCGCTGAAGGGCAGTGGCTATTCCCTGTGTACCAGCATCCCCTCAGTAAGCGATTATCTGAAGAGTTCGTTGGCGCTGGTTGCTTCCAGCGTACCTGGTTTAGGCGGATTCTTTTCCATTACTGCTTCCGAGAATCCGACTAATTGTTGGTCTCACGGACAAGGCGATCAGTGTTCACATTGCTCCAAATTAGGTGCGGCTTCGGTAATATCTACTTTGAATAACAATTATTTAGAAGGCATCAAACAAGGTTATGAGCAGTTGGATAGGAATGTAGAATACGAATGCCCTCAGTTGATCGTCTGGGATTGGGGGTGGCGTGATGGACTTGCCGAAGAGGTGCTGCCAGCTCTTCATCGACAATCCTTGGCTTTTATGAGTGTCAGTGAGTGGGATCTTCCAATAGAGCGTGGCGGTATCCAGAGCAAAGTCGGCGAGTATTCCATTTCAAGTATTGGCCCAGGGCCCCGCGCTTCGCGGCATTGGGCTTTAGCCAATTCATTGGGCATTTCCTGTGTTGCCAAGATTCAGGCCAACAATAGCTGGGAGATTGCTGCTGTACCTTACATACCGGCGTTGTTTAATGTTGGACAGCATATTGACAATCTTCGCAAAGCCAATGTTAAAGGTCTCATGTTGGGTTGGAGTCTAGGTGGTTATCCCTCGCCTAATCTATCTCTGGTCAACCTATTAGGTGCTCATCCTGCGATGACGGTTCGTCAGGCTATTGACCTTGTTGCGGAAGAGTTTTATGGCAAAGTGGCGGCTGAGGCCGTTGTGCGTGCTTGGAAGTCCTATAGTGATGCCTTTCGTCAATTCCCTTATCACGTAGGTGTTGTTTACTCGGCTCCATTGCAATCTGGCCCTTCCAATCTACTGTGGTCACAGCCTACTGGATATCGGGCCACTATGGTTGGCCTGGCTTATGATGACCTGACGTCTTGGCGTAGCATATATCCGACAGATATCTTTATCCAACAGCTCACTAAAACAGCAATCGGCTTCAAGGATGCATTGGCTGTCTTAAGACAAGATACACGAGATATTGTGACTGAACCGGAGCATTTATATGCTCTCCAACGCGAACTTAGTATAGCGGAGACTGTCTATCTGCACTATCAGAGTGTAGCCAATCAATGTCGATTTGTAGTGCTCCGTGATCAATTGGTTGCTGATGACACCCTACAATCAGCTGTTTTGCCGGATATGATAGCTCTTCTTGAGCACGAGTTATCCATTGCTAGACGATTGGCCGAAATTCAATCGAATGATTCTAGGATAGGGTTTGAGGCCTCAAATCAATATTTCTATGTTGGACAGGACTTACATGAAAAGGTAATCAATTGCTACGACTTAATTGCTCACTATAATAGCCTCTGATTTTATTTTTTTCGTAAACTTCAGTCTATAAAAGTAGTTGTTATCTGAAATCATGTTCACATAATAGTAAGATCATTGCTACTTTTTTACCTAAATAAATGTTATCTTTAAACGTATACCGACGACCGATAGATCAGCCCCATTATGAGTACTAATTTAATCCATTTAAGTAATTTCAAGGATGGAAGAGAGTCTGGCCTTAGACATTATATGTCTCAGTTTGGGGGCTCTCTTCATTATTTTGCTTATTCATTGGTACATGACAGGGCGGTATGTGAAGAGATTGTCTCCGATTCCTTTTATAAACTTTGGTTGGGCCGGGACAAAATAAAGACTGTCGAAAATATCCGAGCTTTTTTATATCTATCCACGCGCAATGCCTGTTACGATTATTTAGTTTGTCCCAAAAACAAAATCCGCTTCGAAAACAATGATGGCGACTTCCTAGCTAATGCCGATCCTGATTTAGAATCTCAGATTATCTATGCCGAGTTAATCGATATTATCTCGGCAGAGGTAGAAAAGCTTCCTGAGCTGCAGGCCAAAGTATTTCGTATGTCCTATCTTGAAGGCTTCGATACCAACGAGATTTGTGAGTTACTAGGCACTACCGCTAGTACTGTGTACTTTGCAAAATCAAAGGCAATTTCCAGTCTCAAGCAAATCTTTAAGCGTAAGAATCTAAAATATTATTCATTGTTTTTCGCTTATTTTTTGCTGCGTTGAGGATTTTATATATTCGAAGAGCATTCACAAAGGGATATTTGATTGTGCAAATTGGATAAATGAGGCAACTTCTGTAGGGTATGTTGCCAATGTATGTGGCCTGCCACGTAAATAAGCCTGTTGAGCTTCAAATAGTACAGAACGACGACAATCCGGTAAGAGCGGTATGAGCCAATTGGCAGCATCTTCTTTTGATGTAATCCTTCCCGTAGCAGCGCTATACCAAATTCTAGACAGAGTCAGGATTACATTTTGTTCGTCCCCAATCCAATCTATAGGGGCGTTCCAAATCTTCAACGTATCTCTCAGTGTTTTAATAAAATCTTTATCTGGTATTTCGTCAAATAGTGTTTCAGCGGGACAACCTATTATGGTAATGCTATGTTCCCGTACTTTTTTTAACAGCAGGGTTAAGTCGATATCCACGGTCGCCGATTCAATTACTCCGTTCAGAATATCTTCTCTCAGCCACTCTCCAAATTGCATTTCACGTATAGCAGGATATCTCCAGGGAGATATCTCCGAATGACATATTACAGTTACTTCCAAAGCTCGTAAAGCTTTATTTAGACCTGGTGGTGCCGAATAATCCAGTAGCTCCAACATCAATCTATTGCGAGTTGAATCTTCTAGCTTCTCGCTTACCGTTATCAGCAGGTCAATGTCACTCTGTGGCTTCAGGCCACTATCTACCGAAGAGCCGAATAGATGTATCGCTTTTAATGACGTCTTTAAGTAGCGTTCAATGATGCCGCACACTTTTGAGACTTGAATGGCTATAGACTTAGGAATTGCTGGTTGGACCATGTTGCTATAATTTTTGTTTGTTGTTAAATAAAAAATCGTTGTCTTGCTACAGGGATTATCAGAAACTTCATAAATCCATACGCATCTACATTGCTTTCAGTCTTTTTTCAAATTCGATGTTACCAATACCATCGATGACACATAGTTTATCCAAAGCGGGGTCTTTATTTTCAATCCATTGTAAAGCGGTCTCTTTCAGTATGCCCGCCATTATATAAGCTAAGGAAGTATAGGTGGATTTTTTTTCAATTCAGCTACTGTTGCTGAGTTTAATGAATTTCGATACAAATCCGTAAATTTTCCCCACTATTTATCACCTAGAAAGTATTGTTCTAGCTTCATCATTATAGATGGCAGTTGCTGAGTAATGTAAATTGTTTCTATAAAAATACTTTAAAACGGTATTCAAAGCAATAGCAATTACAAGCTACCTGCATTGTAAGTTGGAGTGAAGATAAACCCCATCCTATGTCGCTATTGTTTTTTCTTGATTTCATAGCGAAGACGGAGGACCATTAGTTTCCAAAGGGTAAGTCTCTGTTCGGCTAGAAGGTGCTTGTCTTGCTGGCTTATGATTAATCGGTCTTGAAAAGAACGGATGTATTGCGACCAGTAATTCCCCTTTGAATCGTTTAATAAAAAATAAAAACCTGCATCACCAAATTTCTTTCCAGATGAATTGAGTATTAGTTCTCCCTTCAGACCGGTATCTATAGACATGATTACTGTTGCGTTACCCTTTGGAAGTGGAAATATCGCTTTCAAACAGGTTTCTCCCGAGGGCAAGATACATGTTCCGTAAATTCCCGAGTATACCACTTTACCATTTTTCTTAATCGTGCGATACCAAGCTGTATATTTTATCCGATTGGTATTAGGATCGATAAGCGTAAGAATTTCATTAGTCAACGATTCTGTCTGCTGTATATTTTTAGTGGGAATATTCAACTGCTTTATTCTGTTGCTGAATAATTTGGTTACCATTACTCCGAATACCCTGAAAAAGGGGTTCCATTTTATACTAAAATCCAAGTCGTAATCCGAAGTATTTGTGTAGAAGTCAATTACATTTTTTGAGAGTCTCGCTAGCTTAGTTTCTGGAAGTTGGAACCCATCGATGGACTCGATCAGTCCTTGTGATTCGGTTCCTCGTTTGATGATAAGCCTTTCTTTTTCGGCCAATTCGTTTATAAAATTTTCGCCTATTCCATTTAGATTTCCCAATGGTCCCATGAGCCAGCTCGTATCCTCCGGGTCAATTTTTTTACCCCACAAAATGACCCATTGTTGGGTAAACCAATCTTGAAATTTTTGCATTGGATAAGCTAGTCCCATTTATTACAGTTTGTTGAAATTAGGGATAATATTGGATTTACCATTCCACGTTCCAAACTCGGACGTAGCTTTGAATCTCATTGTTGTAAACTCAATATGAAAATCTTTTCTGTCTCGTTCATACATTGCATTTATATGTCTTTTAGGATGGAGTACATCGCTGTGACCATATACCATACCTGCCATTTCCTCCTGAGATTTCCAAATAGAAAATGTAGATACCGTACGAGGAAGTCTAATTGAAGCCAGTGATAGGGTAGTGCCAGGATGGTCTCTTACTAATTTTTCAACAGGTCTACCCCAGTGTATGAATCGAGGTATTTCCAATAGTTTCATTCGGGCTATAGTTACCACTACCACTGCTTGTACATTCAATGTATGAGGTTCTATATTTTCGTGCGGGACTCCAAATTCTGTAAATTTGCCCCATTGCCGAACAAGGGTTAGTCTTGTATGCCAGCCGGTTGCAAGCATTTTGCCAATCTTGGTGTTTTCCAAAAAATTGTCGATTGCACGCTCGTTTTCCCATTTTGCAAATAGAGCAACCTGTCGTACCAAAATGCGAGAAGTCGAAAAAACCGGTGAACCTAACGTCATTGCTGTCATGCATTCAGCGTGGATCAAACCAGGAGTGTTTTTTGGGGAGGGAGGGGCTAATATCACCTTCAGAGCCGTAATGATATCGGTCTTTACCAAATGATAAGTGAATACACTCATAGTGTTGATTTTATTTTGTTATCCTCAACCATGTTTTTACTGATTTTGTATCCTTAAATTTATATGTTTTTATCACATTTGACAATACTTTGTGGCCTTACTTCTTTTTCGTCGTGTTGGGTTTGCTCCACAGTTACTTTTTGGCTCGTTGGGTGGCTTTAACTTAATCGTATTTTTAGGGCATGAAAGTACAGGACAGTTGTTGTACTCAACATTAATACATTTATTTTTGGTAACCATAATTTATGAGTGTGTTCAATCAGTAAATAAATCGAATATAAAATTTATAGGGCTGTTCCCCGTCTGTATATTTATTATACAATAAGAGGGGTATACTGATACGTTTTAGTTTGTAGCAGCACGTTAGTTGCTAGCAGCCTGATACATTTGTTAATCTGAAAATACTAACTTTAATTGTCGTCAATAGTTATATAACCAAGAGATGAATCAAGGATTTCCCGAAATATTGCAAGAAGATTTTGTAAGGTTTAAATCTGGGGATCAAATCGAATTTCGGAAAATATTTAATATTTACTATAAGCTCATCTATCATTATTCGCTTCGGTTTCTCAAGCAGCATGAAGACACCGAAGAGTTGGTTCAAGAGGTTTTTATTCTGTTGTATCTCAATCGAGAGAAAATTGAGGATGCAGCAGCAGTTTATCCCTATTTATTTACAATTACCAAGCGATTGGTTATTTCTAGCTTTAGAAAGAAGATCATTGAATCAAAATTCGAAGTGCACTTACAGAATATATGGAAAGAGGAGAATTATGATACCGAGGAATCCCTAGCCAGTAGGGAGCTCAGTTATTTTTTAGATAGGGCTATAGCCAGCTTGCCAGAAAAGCAAAAAGAAGTCTATGCCATGAACAAACTTGAAGGCTTATCTTATCAAGAGATAGCAGACAAAATCGGTATTTCCAAGAATACCGTAAAGAATCATCTAATTACAGCATCCAAGACTGTCAAACTTATCATGAGAGGTATTTACCTAATCTTCTTTTTGATGAAAATTTAAAAAAACTCAGATTTCAACTAGCCCCTTTTGCTCGGGAGTTCGTTTATATATATAACCAACCATTATAAACGTTGAAACAGGAGCAGCTCATTATTTTGATTCATCAGTATTTGATAGATGCTATATCTGATGAAAATTTAATTCAACTACGGAATGAATTAAAACAGAAATCTGAAGAAGATTTGTTGGATATCTGGGATAATTTTTCCGAATTCCCTATTGATTTATCTCAAGATATCCCTAATGAGGGTGATATATTTGATAAAATAATATCGGATGGTAGGCTACAGTCAGCTATCGTCCAAAAGAATAGATTGGTATCGTGGCGGCGTCTACGAATCATTTCCATTGGTATTGTTTCAGCCGCAAGTTTAATCATATTTCTAAAGTGGGGTATAGATTATCTCCAACGACCGCAGACTACAGATCAGGCGTTCGTCTCAAAGGAGGCAGAGGAAGCAATTTTACCAGGAGGGAATAGAGCTCGGATTGTATTGACGGATGGGACAGAGATTGATTTGGAACAGTTAAAGCCCGATACTGTTATTCATTTAGCGGGGTATAGTCTCCAGAAAAGAACAGACGGTTCAATCAGCTATATCCTTGATAACGATGTCGATTCGAAAACAGTTATTTATAATACCATTGTCACACCAAGAGGAGGGGAGTATAAGCTTAACCTTTCAGACGGAACCCAAGTATTCGTCAACTCCTCTTCGCGACTACGCTATCCTGTTAGATTTGAAGGTAGCAGTCGTCAAGTCGAATTAGATGGAGAAGCCTATTTTGATGTGACCAAGCAGTTTATAAATGGCCACAATATTCCCTTTATCGTCAAGACAGGTCCGCAGGTTCTCGAGGTACTCGGCACCATATTTAATATTAATAGTTATGGTAAATCTATTCAGACAACCCTGGTCGAAGGTTCTGTGAAGCTATCCTATGGAAATGGTCAAAGCCGGATTATCAAACCCAATCAACAATCCAATTATGAACACCAAGCCCATTCCACCACTATAACAGAGGTGGATCCCTTCTTTGCTATAGCTTGGAAAAACGGGTCGTTTTCGTTTGAAGATGCTTCCATTTATGATGTTATGGAAAGCGTTGGTCGTTGGTATGACGTTGAAGTACATTTTAAGGGCGACTTTAGTGGCGAGCGGTTTTCGGGTACCATGTCAAGAAGTGACGATATAGAGAAGGTATTGAAAACGATAGAATTGACGGGAGAGATGAAATTTAATCGTACTGGAAGGAGGATTTTAGTTATGAAATAAATTTATTTGAGAATATAAAGACGCAAAAAAATCAGGTGTGGTAGGACACACCTGATCGTTTAAGCCTTTTAGGCCTGAAGATTGACGTCGCCCCTGTTTGAACAAAAGTATAACAACCAATCTTATCGCAAATGTATAAAAATTACGCGATACCTGCTTCTATTTGTAGGTGTCTAAAACCTAGATTGTTATTGATGAAACTATCCTTGATTTTACTACTCGTAGTTACACTACAAGTCAGTGCATTTTCATACGGCCAGAAAATAACGCTTCAAAAAAATAATGTGACACTCTCCTCTGTTTTGCAAGCCTTACAAAAACAAAGTGGCTACCATATTTTTTATGATAAATCACTACTTCCATCTAAAGCCCTCATAAGTGTTTCGGTTAAGGATGCTGCTTTTGAAGACGTCTTGAGAGACTTGCTGACCAAGCATGATTTGGATTACAAGAAATTGGAGCGCAATATTGTCCTTGTGAGGAAAGAAGGTAGATTGACAGCTGATACCGACGATATGAATGGGTATGCCAATCAAGAAAAAATAATTATTGGCAGTGTCCAGAATATCGAGGGCCAACCTCTCGCTGGGGCCACGGTTTCAATAAAAGGGACCAACATCCGTACCTCTACTGATGAGCAAGGGAATTACTCCATCAAAATCCATGATACTGAAGCTATTATTTTAGTCTCTATTCTTGGCTATAAAGATCAAGCCGTTCGTGTTGGAAGCCGGTCGGTGGTTGACATGGTCTTGGAAGTCCAGCCCGACGAATTGGATGAGGTAGTCGTTGTCGGTTATGGTACCGTCAAAAAATCAGACTTAACTGGTTCCGTTTCACAGGTCAAATCCAAGGAGCTCAATGCCTTTCCCAATGCCAATGCGCTACAGGCTTTAGCCGGTCGAGCACCAGGTGTACATATTCGTCAAAGTTCAGGTGCTCCTGGACCTTCTATGTCCGTGCGGGTACGTGGCGGTAATTCCATCAAAGGAAGTAATGAACCCCTATATGTTATCGACGGATTTCCAATAGCGGGCAACAATCCAACAATTATCAGCCCTGCCGATATTGAGAGCATTGAAATCCTTAAGGATGCTTCTGCGACCGCCATTTACGGTTCGAGGGGAGCCAATGGTGTGGTTATCATTACGACCAAGAAGGGGAAAGAAGGACGTACCAATGTCTCTTTTGAGAGCAGCTACAGTACACAACAATTGATACGCAAGTTGGATTTAATGGATGCACAAGAATATGCGCGTTTTTATAATGAACAGGCCGTCAATGATAAGTTAGCTCCCTATTTTACCGAGGAAGACATCCAGAGTTTCGGAGAAGGTTTTGATTGGCAGGACTTCGTATTCCAACGTGCTCCTATGTATACTAGTTCATTGAGTGTTTCAGGTGGAAATGAAAAAACCCAGTTTTCCATTGGAGGAAGCTCCTTCGGTCAAAATGGAATAGTTAAAGGCAGTGATTACGACCGTTATTCCTTACAGAGCAACTTAAAGCATCAGATCAACAAAAAGTTTACGGTTGAATTGAACAGTGTATTGTCAAGACTAACGACTAGGCGAAGAGATAGTGGTGGTGGCAATCGAGGCAATTCTATGATAGCAGCTGCAATTTCTGCGCCTCCTATACTTACTCCATTCAATGATGATGGATCTTATAGGATATTGCATACGGCCTACCCCTTTTTGGCGACAGACCTACGCAATCCTATTAATTGGATTAACGAAAGTAAGGCGGAGACCAAGGCTAATTTAGCCCTGATAAATGCCTCACTCTCTTATCAAATTACTCCAGATCTCCTGCTTAAAATAGCCGGAGGTCTAGAGAATCGAGATGACCGTTCCGATAATTATACCTCGACTAAGTTTTTTGACAGTCCTGGTAATGCAAGTGTTTCTACCTCTCAGCAATCCAGTTTATTGAATGAAAACACCCTAAATTACAGAAAGGTATTCCAAGAAAAGCATAGCCTTTCAGCGGTTGGAGGTATCACGTATCAAAATTTTGTCAATACATCACTGAATGCCAGTGGCACCGACTTCCTGTCAGACCTGTTTGAGACCTACAATCTGGGAGCGGCGGGCACTCCGGGAGTACCGGGCTCCGGATATGTCAAGTCCACACTGATTTCGTTTTTAGGCCGTGTCAACTACAGTTATGATGATCGCTATCTGGCCACAGTAAGCTTTCGTAGAGATGGCTCATCTCGTTATTCATCAGGGAGCAAATGGGGTAATTTTCCGTCAGGAGCATTAGCATGGAGAGTTTCCAATGAAGATTTTATGAAAGGTGTGCCAATCGTTTCCGATTTAAAATTAAGGACCAGCTGGGGGCTTACCGGTAGCCAAGCGATAGATCCTTATACTACCTTGAATCTGTTGTCATCCGGTAAAACGATTTTTGGCAACGAGTATTATAATACCGTAGGGCCTTCTACACGGTTGCCCAATGACCTCTCTTGGGAGACTACCGAACAATTGGATGTAGGGGCAGATATTGGGATTATGAACAATCGTATTCTTCTCACAGCCGATTTTTATGTCAAAAATACACGTGATCTATTGAGTGATGTTCGCTTGCCTTCTTCTATGGGGTATACCTCCACCATTCAAAATGTAGGAAAAGTACAAAATAAGGGAGTTGAGTTTGGAATCGAATTCAAGCCCTTTACCCGGACCTTTACTTGGGATGTACAAGCCAATATTTCCTTTAATAAAAACAAGGTGATTAGTCTCTATAATCAGGAAGACGTGCTGCGTGATAATATTGGTATGATAATCGTCAGCGATGCCACCAGTATATTACGCGAAGGACGACCAGTAGGTCAGTTTTGGGGATATGTAGAAGATGGTTATGACAGTAAGGGAGATATCATCTTTCGGGATATCAATGGTGATGGCAAGATCAGCTCGGCAGACAAAACGTATATAGGCGATGCTAATCCCGATTTTACTTATGGATTCAATTCACAGATGAGCTACAAGAACTTTGAGTTTTCTTTTTTCATACAAGGTACCTACGGCAATGATATATTGAATGCGAGCTCCATTACCAATACCATGGACTACGGATTTGGGTTGAATATGCCTAAAAACGTTTACCAAACCCATTGGTTACCCGATCGTACAAATGCAGACTATCCACGTATCAGTCGTTCTACTCCTGTAAAAATGTCTTCTAGGTTTATAGAAGATGGGTCGTACCTTAGGTTGAAAAATATTTCACTGGCTTACAACTTGCCCTTGACGGCCATGAACTTACAAAAGATACAGCAGCTGCAAGTTTATGTCAGTGGACAGAACCTATTTACGGCCACGAAATATTCATGGTGGGATCCCGAGACAAATTTTAGATTGGACCATAATACCTACCCCGCGGCAAAATCTATCACTTTCGGTATTCGCGCCGCGTTCTAAGGATTTTTATACTTGATAACATGAAGAAAATGAATAAAAATATAAAGCGAGGCCTATCCTGTCTATTGGGCGTCAGTTTACTTTTTAGTGGATGTGAAAAATCTCTGGAAGAGGCACCCAAACAAATTGCAGTCGAAAATTTTTATAACACTGTACCAGAGGTGGAAGCCGCTGTAAATGCAATCTATAATCCGCTCCGGAATGATTTGATGAGCAACTATATTGCCACCTTAGAGTGTCAATCAGATTGGATGTATGGCAGAGGGAGTTGGTCTCCGCTAAGTAATTTTCAGGGATTGGATGATGCTAATATTACACGCGTTGAAGGGTTTTGGAACAATTTCTATTTAGCTGTTCGCAATGCTAATTTAGTCATCCTTAATTCCCCCGCTGAGCAGGTGTTTGTCCCATTTGTCGGTGAGGCTAAGTTTTTGCGTGCATATAGTTATTTTCAACTGGTGCGAAATTGGGGTGACGTCCCCTTGCGTACAGAGACCACGATGGCCGAAAAGGATTTAGCCCGCAGCTCATCCGAAGTAGTCTATCAATTGATTGAAGCGGATTTACTCTCCGCTATCGAGTCTCTGCCTGTTACCCCCTTGGTGAGCGGTAGACCCAGCAAATGGGCTGCCCAAGTATTATTGGCAGATGTATATCTCCAATTGGGACGTTATGCAGATGCAGCCCAACATGCTAAAGAGGTCTCAGAGAGCGGATTTAGTTTGGTCGGTGTCAATGAAAAGAAGGACTTCCAGTATAAAATTTTCGGTCCAGATATCATCTCGAGCAGCGAAGAAATCTTTGCCTTCAAATATGCGCGCCTACCTGGTCAAGGTAATTATATCCTGTGGATTGCCAATCATCCCAGCACCAAATTATTTACTGCTGATGGTACAGGTGCTTATGCCGTTCACGGAGATGCTACTAATCCCAATTACCTAAGCTGGAGCGATAATGATATCCGAAAGCAACTTTGGGACAAAGTCAACTTTGGTTTGGGTCCCAATACCTTAGTAAGTTCAAAATATATAGATCCAAGTGCGCTGGATCGCAATACGGCAGGCAACGACCTACCCATATACAGACTATCTGATGCCTTGTTGATCTATGCCGAAGCAGCTGCTCGTGCTAGTAGCTCAGTCAGTTCCGCGAGTATGGAAGCATTGAACAAAGTCCACCGTCGGGCCTATGGTTTCGCACCAAATTCCGTATCTGGGGTTGATTATCAAGTTGCAGATTATACTTTAGACGGTTTTATCGATCTCGTCGTCCAAGAGCGTGGATACGAGTTTATGTATGAAGGCAAGCGATGGCTGGAATTGAAGCGTATAGATGAAGTGAATAAATATATCGAGTATGGAAAAGGGAAGACCGTTGTCCAAAAACACTTACTATGGCCTATTCCGCTTTCCGAAACGAATTATAACGATGCAATTGATCCGGTTTCAAATCAAAATCCTGGATACTAATCGCATCATAAAGACATAAAGATGGAAAAAATGAAAAGACGATCGGCGTTAGCCGCTTTAGGAGCTTTATCCTTGGGCCTAACATCGACAAGTTTATTAAAAGGTGAGGTTTTGCACAAACCTCGTGCTATTGACAAGAAAACCATTCATACCGATATATTGGTGGTAGGTGGTGGGACATCAGGCGTAGTCGCCGCTATTCAAGCTGGTCGGGCTGGTAAAAAGACGGTTTTGGTAGAGAATGGAAGTATGCTGGGGGGGACGACTACCACAGGAGGAGTGGCATTTCCCGGCATTTTCTTTGCCTGGGGCAAGCAAGTGATAGGTGGTATAGGCTGGGAATTGGTCCAGGAAGCTGTTGCCTTGAATAACGATCGCTTGCCAGATTTTACCGTCCCCCATGGGAGGTGGCATTGGAAGCATCAAGTCCGATTGAATGGCCCACTCTACGCTTTGGTAATAGAAGACAAATGTGTAGAGGCGGGGGTTGATATTCGCTTCTACGAGACCCCTGTATCCGTCGTGGAGCACAAGAATGGCTGGAAGGTAACTACCGTTGGTAAAGGTACCCAAACAGACATCTATTGCAATCAGTTGATTGACTGTACAGGAAATGCTCTTGTGGTGTCATTAGCTGGGTTCAACCTTTTGCGAGAAGCTGAGATTCAACCCGGTACCCTTATGTTCAACATTGGGGGGTATCAGCCCGATCAATTGGACATGAAGGCCATTGCACAAGAATTTAATCAGGCCATCGCTCGGGGTGATTTGATTAAAGGTGAGTTTTTGAATGTAGAGTCCCTGCTTCGTAATGCAGGCGATAATGTTCAGCATATCGCTGGTGCTGACGCTACGACCTCCACATCGCATACATTGTGTAATTTGAAGGGGCGTGCTTCCTTGCTGCGCACGTTTAAATTCCTCCGCAACTTACCTGGACTAGAACAATTGAAAATCCTTGACATGCAGAATGAAACTGCTACACGTGAGAGTTACAGGATAGATAGCATCTATAATATTACCCATGAAGATTATGTCACCGGTCGGCATTTTGATGATTCTGTTTCTTACTCTTATTACCCTATCGATCTACACGATGCACATGGTGTAGTACCTAAGCATCTCGAAGAGGGGCGGGTGGCTACCGTACCTCTGCGTGCACTGATTCCTAAAGGAAGTCGTAATCTTATTGTCGCTGGTCGATGTCTTGGGAGTGATCGCTTGGCCAATTCTGCCCTACGAGTACAGGCTTCCTGTATGGGGATGGGGCAGGCAGCAGCGGCGGCAGCCGTGTTGGCCCACAGTAAAGATACCACCCCTGCTAAGGTCAATGTTGTTGAGCTCCAAGAACTGCTGACTCAGTATGGAGCTATTGTTCCCAATAACAAAGCATGATATTAGTGTAATGGGCAAGTGTATTTTAAATCTTATCTTATTAGGACTTTTGGTATTTGGCAATGGTTGGACCCTGCATGCCCAAGGCATTTATCAAGGCACGATCAAATATTTCAATACGGCAACGATATTGCAAGATTACTCACATATTGTCCCCATTCCCGTAGATACCGGGAGTGGGGTTTTAAGTAAGGATACGTTATTTCAATTGGTTTCGAAGGTTGATAAACCAGTTTCCTATTATCGCAAGATTGTCAAAGAAATCTGTTTTGATGGCAGTTGCCGTGTTTTGAAAGTTAATCTGTATTGGAATGTAACAGGACGTTATTTAGGCTTTGAACTGCCTCCCCAGGAGTTTCTAAGTAAAGCCGAGCACAAGCCTTTTGTGTCGCAAGAGTATGAGCAGTTACATGCTATACTCGCTGATAGCCTTTCCGCTTTGGGTACTTATCGTTACGAACAATTGATTCCCAAACAGGCACCTATTTCGTTGGTAGATGGTGTTACCCGCCCCACATCTATAGATGTCCTTCAGCATGTGGTCAAGGGTGCAGTATTTACCACCTATTCGATGTGGCATTTGGTTTATGGGCAGATGCAGCGTGATGTCGAAGAAGCCACAGCTTCCACACTAGATGCAGTGTTGTTGTTGGATATCATGCAGAGTCCGGTCCCTTGGGATTGGATGTGGGGTTTGGATAGAGTGTACTTGGTGGTGGATGCTCCAGATGCCTTGAAGCAAAGAGCCCTTTCGTTCATCAGCAAGGATTCATTTGGTCTCGCTTCAAAAGCGATTGCCTCCATCCCCGATCAATGGTGTGTTGATGTTGATTTTCAGCAAGCCCTTTGGTCTAGATTTGATGAGGTCCCATTTGCATTAAAACCTAGTTTGATTCAAAAATTAGCTAAGAGCCAAAGTCTAGACAAATCCATTTTACTGGCGCTTAGCGAGCAGCTTAGCGGCTTCAATGGGGCATTGTTGGATGCTGCTTTGACCTGCCTTCAAAAGTATGCTACGATTTATCCAGAGATAAAATTGAATATCGTCGCATTAGCCAAGCATAATAATCCTTACATTGCCAAGCAGGCTCAAAAATTTCTTCAAGAAATAGACAGGCGTAACTAGTAGGACGTGTTTTTAAGAGTGCCAACTACGGATAGCTGCAAGCAGATGTGGTTTAACAGGAATATTTTATGGAGAGTAATTTGGATATTCTATTGTAGGTTTAGACTCCATTTTTCCTTCTATTTTTAATATTCGTTTTTGTTAACTAACATTTCTCATTGCCATTATTAAATGTTTTTAAGTGACAAAAGTATAGGTGCAAAGTTGTAATGATTATTAGACAATGCAAAGAATGTATAGATTTGTTTGATAACCTCATTTTTATCTAGGTGATACTTTTATCGCTTTCTTTTTATTGTCGCAATTTCTATTACGTGCCATTCATTTGTTTTATTATCTCAATGGCATGTTCTTGCCAGTCGATTTTGTTAGGTACAAAATCGGAATGACAATTTTCATAATCGTATTCCCAATTTCCATTTTGTGGCTTATATACAGCATAGTATGTATGTTTATCATCTTCGATTTGATATTTATATACCAGGTAAGATTGATTATCCTGTGTTAACTGTCCTAAGAATTCTATTTGAGAAGACGGGCTTAATTCAGACTCTAGAAGTTCGTTCACGATCATCCTACCTATTTCAGTCTGTTCTTTATACATCGCTGGTATTAGGTCTAATCGCTTAGCTTGCTTTAACAGATTCATCAATATAGTGCGTCTGCTAAGGTTTTCGTATGCTCGATTCACTATCTGCTGATTCACTGGCAGGTCCAAAGCCAAGAATGCAGCCGCAGTTGCCGTTTGTAGATATACTAAGCTATCAAGTTTTAAAGTCCTTTCACCGAATTTTTGAAGTCGTTTTTTTTGATCGTATATGGTCAATAGTTGGAGGTAGCTGACCATTGAATATTCATTGGTCAGTCCCGTACCGTCGATATCGGCAATAACATCATTTAAATCCTTATCCATATATTGTAGAATGTTGGGAAGATATTTTTCTATAGCATTATCTATATCAGTCAGGGTACTATCTTCTAACATTGTTGTATATATATTCAGTAAGGAAGGACGGTAACGGCTTACTTCGAAAAGGGGGGTTACCCTATCCAGATTGGCCATTACATATTTCCCCGACCGGCGCAATGGCTGGAACAGCTGCCATTGGTAACCATCAGTCTCCGGCCTGTGTTTATTCAGTTCTTCGAGATACCAATCCATTTGGGTTGAGTCTATATCACAGATGTTTGTCAGTATTGCCGATCTCATCATCGCGGTAGTTGCAGGCGCATTGAATATTTTCTTCAGCGTTGGGACACTCTGTTCGTCATGGTTTTTTATCATTTTGTTAATCAGGCTGACGCGTATTCCGTCACTTTCATCGTCATCGTGATATGTTCGGTTCAGTGCTTTATATACGATTGGTAGCTCGTCTTTCTTAAATTCGTAATAGGTAAGTATCGCCGTCATAGCTTGGTCTCCAACTGCGGTGTCAATGTTGGAAAGGTCGTTGACAATCAGTTCTGCTTTCGAGCTGTATAGGTCAAACTTGGTGACAGTTCCAGTGTACTGGATGGATTTTATCAACCTGTGCACATCTATGTTTTCAATGGCTTCCTTTGAACCGAACGTGTTAAGACTATACAGTTCATCCCCCCTTGTCCAGTACAATCTTTTGTTGTAGTTGTCTATTTCTGTATCGTGATTCGTAAAGATTGCTACCGTTATATCTCCGTGCGCTAGCGCTTTAAATTTCAGCAGTTGCTCAGAGTACGTTTTTACATCTTTATAGATTGGAGCATACAGGGTATCACTTCTTTCCGTTCTAAAGTATTTAGGAAGTTTAGTTTTTTCTAGAATATAGGCCGTTGATGAGTTGCTGTCGATTGCAGCGTATATATTAGTCTTTAAAGCGTTCGTATCTGCCGAATCAGCGTCTAGCGACGATGTCCACGAAGCCACTGGGAGCGTTATTTTCATATTTTCTATAGTAAAGTCTTTCCACTCCATTTGTTTGTACGGCAATAGTCTAAAGGAGTCGAAGAATTGGTTGTCCTTTTCTTTGTTATTTTTATCCAAGTTTTCCTGCATCAACATGTATATCCTATTGCCTCGTATCCACGTTTCTATAAATATGTTGGACTTTTCGAGATATGCTGTGGTAGCCTGACCGGTGATGCCATTTTTCTGTAATGGTTCAGAAAGGTCTATTGTGGCTGCCAAATTTTTTATTGGTTCCAGCATCCCTTCCAGTGCCGCAGCTTTGTCTGATAGGATGTACCCCGAGGGATAATCATTGTAGCGTAAAAGGAAATTGATTTTTCGAATCTTGTCCACTGCAAAATAGCTGTGTATGCTATGTTGCAATTCTTTGTCGCCATCTTTTTGTGAGATTAGATTGAATCGATGTTGCGGTGTCGTATTTGTCTTAATTGCAAATGCACCTCCCTCCACGATTAATTCTTCTGTATTTATGTAGCTTTTCTGTTGTAAGATTTCAAAGGTTTCGAAGAATCTAGACAAACCCTCCTCCAATTTCCCCACTCGCGTATATCCTAGTAGTTCGTATATGGTATTGTTCTTTAGCCAGAGTTCCCTTCTAAAGAAGACTTCGTTCCGAGAAGAAACAAATTGGATGCCCTTAATTCCTCCCTTTTCGAGTTTTTTTTGCGAAAGAAGCCTTTGTTCATTACTCAGAGCATGTTCTTTCCCTGTCTTTTCCAAAAATTCTTCGGCCGCCATTCCTCCCATATTTCCGACATAGTTTGCTGTTACCAGCAGTTCAGTCTCTGTACTGAGGTCGCCATATATCATCCTTGATTCGAAGGGACCGCTCGATTTGTAAACATATCCTTCCGGTAATTGGGCCACATAGCTATAGCTGGTATCTCGGTTCGTGGTCCAATTCATGGTATTATAGTCTATCTTATGCATTGACGTCAACTCCGTCTTTTTGTTTCTTACCGGACGAAGCGTATATCCCATCTCTTTGAGTAGATGGATTAGACCTAGCTCGTCTGGGAGATGCGCGGCTCCCACTACAGCGCAGACTGTCCCGTGTTTTAGCTCTTCGATGAGGTTGCTGAGCATTGTTCGGTTACGGTTTTCCAGCTCTTTTAGATCGAGGTAAGGCGAGGCACGTTGCCATACCCATTGAAGGTCTCCTTCTGTGTATTTCTGAATCATGTCCTCAAAATACCTGTAGTATGTAGTACTGTCTTTGCTGTTCTTGAGTTCGACAAGATCACGTTCAGCTAGCGACCTTAGTTGGTTTTCTAAAGGTTCGAGGCCTATAATTTTTTTTCTCATTGATTTGGCTAATCCATACAGATAGGTGTCTAGTATGGAGGCTATATTATCCTCTTTATCGTGCTTTGGGTTTAATATGGATCGGACTAGGAGCGGATTGGTCCATTCTGTAGAGTCGGGGGGTACACCATATTCTTTTTTATAACGTTTTATAAATTCCTCCTTTTGAACCGGTGTCAACTCTATTCTGTTATGAAATGGCTGCTTTTTACCGAAGCGCATTTCGAAGACCTCTTTATATACAGAGTCGGGGTGCAGTTCGGTTGCAAAAGCGTCCGTATTGGCGATTGCTATAAATATCGAATCGTTCGTCCCGATGAGCCGACTATCTTTGAGGTGTAGCGAACCTAATAGATAGGAAGGTTTTTTTAACTCCTTACCCGTGATTTCCCATAAGAAGCTGGGGTATGTCATTTCTTGAGCATAGGAAATCGCTGCGTGCATGAGTAGAGAAAAGAACATATATCGGCCCCGCAAAAATCGGAAAACTGTCGTTCTTAGGGTAACATTCATATTAGCATAATAAGTGGTATAATACAGTAAATATAATCGTTTTATCAGTGTTATTTTTCCCTGTATTTAAATCTTTCAAACCTTTATGATTACGTATCTTCCAATGAGTTACCGTACTTCGTTATTTCGTTACCTTTATCGAGAACTATACGGCGGAAGGTGGAGCTAATATAGTACTCAAAATGGGTAGCAAAATGACAATTCCCATGCGTCTTACTGAAACTGAAAAATTGCATTAGGTAGCAAGCGACGTTCGGAGTTGGTTACACCTAATGATTTATTAATCAAAACATAACCTTTAACTGTTTTTGTATTGGCTAAATTTGCTGCGCAATTGTCCACTACAAAATGCAGCAACATAAAATACATAGATTCATAGCATTATGGCAGGCCGGAAATGAATTGGCTTTTAATGCCATTATGGATTACTATATTCCGCGATTAATGGTTTTTTCTGCACAAATGGTCCACAATAATGAAGATGCCGAAGAGCTGGTCATGAACACAATGTTGAAACTGTGGCAGCACAAAAATCGATTATCAGACGTGCTGAAATTGGACGATTATGTGTTTGCTATCCTACGGCAGGAAATCGTAGGCCGTTCCAGAAAGCGCGTCATAGTTCAAGTGCCTATCGAAGATGTTGCCCTGAATAAATTAGGTTCTGTACAACAGTCCGAGTTCACCCTGCAAGAGCTGCAGACTAGATATCACATTGCTTTGAATAAGCTAACCAAAAAGCAACGGGAGATATTTCTATTCAGCAGAGAACAAGATATGAGCCAACAAGGGATAGCCGATAGGTTGGGACTGTCCGTTAACACTGTGAATAACCATATGACAGCAGCCCTGAAGGTATTCCGTGAAGAAATGAAAGACAATCCCGAAATACTACTCCTAATATTGCTAGCTAGCCCACATACTAGCCTCTTTTTTTGTTGATTTTATTCTTTTTCTTACCATCTCTGTTAATTAATCATCAACAGCTGTGTATCTATATTAATAAATCATTAAATCGTGCTTTTCATCTAGTTGTTAGGGCCGGCTTTGACATTCTTTATTATAGTGGGATTAAGTACTTTCCAAAAATGAGAATGAAATGAACCGACCATCAAGACATACACTGATTCGTTACTTCCGGGGTAAATCACTCCCTCATGAAATTGAATTGATGGTTTTATACCTCGCTATGGACATCGACCAAGACTATGTGGAGTCCTGTCTCAAAGAAGCGTGGGTAGAAATGAAGGTAGACGAGAGTCCGCAATTCGATGATGCCAATTTGGAAGCGCTGAAGCTACGATTTCACTCTCAAAGGGCCTCCTTTGGGCAACTCGCGCCTCTGGCAAATGAAGTAGAGAAGCAGCCGTTCCATATTTCAGCTTGGGCGAAAGTTGGCACAGCAGCGATATTACTAATCGTCGCCACTACTTTTTTTGTTTATAAAGCTTCATTTAAGCCAAGTAGCAATAAGTTCGTAAATCAGCCAGAAGAAGTGCTTCAGGGCAGTGATAAGGCCTTGCTTACATTGGCCGATGGAAGGACGATTTCTTTATCGGATGCGGCTAATGGGCGATTGACAGAACAAGCCGGAACACAGGTGGAAAAAACTGCAGAAGGCGAAATTATCTATAAACCACTCCATTCGGCAGATGAGGCAGCAAGCGTGCAAAACAGCGTATCCACCCCAAAAGGAGGTCAATACCGCATTACCCTGCCTGACGGTTCCAAGGCATGGTTAAATGCCGCATCGTCGCTTATTTACCCCGTGCATTTTAAGGATACCGAGCGTCGAGTAAAAATGACTGGAGAGGTCTATTTTGAAGTTGCCAAGGTCAAGGATCCAAAGAATGGAAAAAACGTTCCGTTCTATGTAGATACGGATATCCAGGAGATTCACGTCTTAGGTACACGGTTTAATGTATCGGCCTATGCCGATGAACCCAATATCAGAACCACATTGGTAGAAGGAAGCATACGTGTCACCAATACGGTCAATGGCCACTCCGTTTTGCTTCGACCTGGTCAACAGTCAACTATGAACGACCGGATATATATCCAAACCGCCAATGTCCAGCAACACTTGGCTTGGACAAAGGGAGAGTTTGTTTTTAAGGATTCTCATCTTGATGAGGTTCTACGTCAGCTGTCTCGCTGGTATGACATAGATGTCGATTGCCCACAACATCTAGAAAAAAGGAAACTGAGTGGTATGGTATCTCGGTCTACTCCGCTTTCCACACTCATCAAAATGATAGAATCTACTTCTGAACTTAAAATCATCGTTAGCGAAAGGAGGCTTGTAGTGAGCGAATAGTACCTATACCATCGGCAGACTTAATAAAAAGGCCAAAGGTGTTAGCGCACCTTTGGCGGGATGTTAAGCTTACCAATATAATGCATTCTTGAACGTCACATTAATAGATAAATTAACGTCAACAAAAGTATGAAATATTCACCGTAAATGGATATCTCCTATTGCCGTTGAGAACCATTAATTATATATGAATTTTTATCAAATCATGCGTGTTATGAAAATCACCATGGTATTATTAACCTGCTTTTTGGTACAGGTGAGTGCTTCGTCCTATGCACAGCGTATAACGTTGGATAAGCAAAATAGCAGTATGTATGTTGTGTTGGAAGAGATCAGGAAGCAGACCAGCTATAACTTTCTATACAACCCTGACTACTTTGGCGATATGAAACCCATAACCCTGCGTGTCAAAAATGCTACACTTGGTGAGGTTTTAAAAGCGTGTTTCCAAGGTCAAGCATACGACTATTCGATTGATGAAGGCTTTGTCATCATTACGAGAAAGGCAGGTTATGAAAAAGTTGCAAAACAACAACAAGAGCTCCGTATTACAGGTCGTGTAGTCAACGCAAACGATAATAGGCCACTTTCAGGTGTCTCTGTTCGTATTAAGGGAGCACACACTGGAGCGTCATCCAGTGCCAATGGTCAGTTTTCGATATCCGTCTCTCCTTCAGGGGCCACTCTCGTGTTTACTTTTCTTGGATTACAAGCACAAGAAGTTGAGGTCGGATCCAACAATACTAATATTACCGTACGAATGAAACAGGCTACAGAGACACTTGGAGAAGTTGCTGTCACCGTCCAAGCCCGACGTCGTATCAATACGGAAGCTTCGGTGCTTGAAGAACGCAAGAAAGCAGCCATTGTACAAGATGCCATCTCGGCCCAACAGATCGAGCGTACGGCTAGCATTACGACCACACAAGCGCTTTCTCGAGTTACGGGAGTGACTGTGACCGACGACAAATATGTCGCCGTTCGGGGGCTAGGAGATCGCTCCGTCATTGGACAATTGAACGGTGTCCGTCTAGCATCCTCCGATCCGGATAAGAGTTCTATCCCGCTAGATCTTGTACCCGCTTCCCTTCTCGATAATATTACGGTTTATAAAACTGTGACTCCCGACAAACCGGCGGATGCGGCTTCTGGCATCGTAGAGCTCAAGACCAAATCGGTACCCGATAAGATGACCTTTGAGGTCATCGCGCAGACAGGACTGAATACCAATATTGGCTTGAGTGGAGATTACAATAGTTTTTGGAACAGTAGGATGGGGGTATTGGGAACCAAGATTAATGACAAAAATTTAACTCCAGATTTTTTAAACCTATCAACCCAATACCCTAAAGGCCTTGGGGATATTCATAATCTGATTGCAAACAGTGGATACAACCCTCAGACAAGGAAAGAAGTAGAGCGGATTAACGGGATTATGCAGGGGTTTGACCCAGTTATGACGACCAAGCACCAACGCGCTCCGCTCAACCAGCTTTACTCCGCCACCTTTGGTAATTCCTATAAACTTTTTGAAGACAAGCACACACTTGGACTCATCCTCGGAGGAAATTACTATCGACGCACTACGGATATTTATGATGGTGCCCTTACCCAATACAGTATCTACCAAGGAGTCGTCACCGGCAACCCGGATATCTATAGTTACCGTCACATTCCCAACTACATCACACCCAATAGTCTGTACATGGGAAGATATCAAACATACAAAGAGAATACAGGTGTAGAGACACTCAACTACGGTATGTTGGCCGGGTTGACCTATCGGTTCAGTCCTAGGCATGAAATCAGTGCACAGTATGTAGGGAGCTGGGGTGGCGAATCCACCGCCACTAATATGAACGGTGCCTATGAATATACCGGACTTGCTGGCGATGTCTTCAGTACGATTTATTCCCTCAAGCAATCTTTTCGAGACTTGCAGACCTTCAATTTTCAAGGCGAACACAAGTTTCTGAAATCTACCTATTCACCTCGATTAAGCTACAATCTGTCCATGTCCCAGTCTAGCCAAAATGACCCTGATTTCAGGTATGCTTCCCTGATAGACTATGTGCCAGTAGGAGGGACTTATTATCAAAGGCCGATTATAGGGCCTCCGGGGGGGGGCAATACCGAATGGGCCTATACAGAGCATCTTTACGCCTTAAGTTCCGGATATGTGAATGGATTTGGTGCCTATGGGACCATACAGGCCGAGCCAAATGGTAGACGATGGAGAAACTTAAATGAAGACAGTTACAATCACAAAGCCGATTTCACCATTCCATTTCCTTTTTTCGGCGAAAAGCAAGAGCTGAAAACCGGCGTCAACTATCTGTACCGAGAACGTACATTTACCGAAAATATTCTCTTTCTTCCTGGATCCAATTTCAACGATAGAGGCCGGATCACACTCCTCGACGTGGAAGGAAATCTAGACCGAATGGTAAGCAATGAAATTATTGGCGTGAAAGTACCCACCGGGGGCACCGGAGAGGGTGAAATACCAGTAGGTGGTTTTTTATACAATAGCAAAAAATCTCCAAATAACTATAAAGGTTTCTATGAAACTAGAGCAGCTTATGCCATGCTCGATCTACAATTGCCAGAAAACATCCGATTAACAGGGGGAGTACGTGTCGAGAAAACAAATATTCAGACCCGAGTAGATACAAAAGACGTATATGTCGATCCTAAGCTTGCTACAGTGGATGAAGATGGAAATATCCTTGTCACACCCTTCGGAGATGCCAATTCAGTTTACAAGACAAAATATGTTCCCTATTACTCCGCCAATCTCACCTATACGTTCAAGGAAGATATGAACTTCCGCTTGGCTTACAACAGTACGTTAGCTCGGCCCGAATTAAGAGAGATTACCAATGTCTTTGAATTTGATCCCTACCAAATGGGTTTAATTGTGGGTAATCGTGATCTGATCAACCAGAAAACGCAGAACCTCGATTTTCGTTGGGAGTGGTTTCCTGATGCCGGAGAAGTATTTGCTATTTCTGCATTCGGGAAGCAAATAAACAACCAATTGGTGAAGGTATTCAGCCTCAAAACTGAAGGCCTTGCAGCCACTTATCCCGAATTTCCAATTGTGCAATTTCAGAACGATAAGAATACCGGTAGGGTCTGGGGCTTGGAATTTGAAGCAGTGAAAGATTTAAGTAAATTCTGGGGACAAAAGGATGTGCTATTTTTTGGGTCGAATCTTTTGATTGCGCAGAGCGAGATCAAAAAGTCAGAGGAAAGACTTGCTGCAAATAGGTTTATAGACCGTCATGCACCCCTTAACAGCCCTTTGTTCGAGCAGGCTCCTTATTCCATAAACGCATGGCTAAATTATAACAATAAAAAAACGGGGACAGACCTTACCACTACTTTCAATATGGTGGGCGAGCGCTTGATTCAGATTAACCTCACAGGTGAACCAGATCTCTATACCCAGCCGGCTCCTACACTGGATTTTGTCTTTAGCCAGAAAATAGTCCCCCGGCTAATCTTTAAAGGCTATGCCAAGAATATACTCAATCCCGCTATTAAGACTGTTTACGCTAATCCCAGTACTGGTGGTAAATGGTATGGAAATGAGTATATAAATCGTAGCTACAAGCGGGGCAGTGAAATTATGCTTGGTTTTACCTATAACCTATTTTAATATGAAAGATTCATGTTTCCATAAGTACAAATATACTTGGATATACCATAGGGCCATTAAAAATCAAATCGATCTACCAATTGACGAA
This sequence comes from Sphingobacteriaceae bacterium DW12, assembly GCA_000783305.1. Lineage (GTDB taxonomy): Bacteria > Bacteroidota > Bacteroidia > Sphingobacteriales > Sphingobacteriaceae > Sphingobacterium. The sequence continues at coordinate 199,602 of JROE01000008.1, forward strand.
TCACGAAGTAATTCCATACTTATGAAATATAGTAACAAAATGTTTGCGCTGTTATTCTTAGTGTTGCTAGCGTCCTGTACCAAAGACAAATTCGTTGAAAGTACCGACAATAGATACAGTACCGAAGCATTCAAAAGCTCCAATGTACGCATTGTCAACTTAGGAGGTTCCAATCAAGTAGTGGTCAATGGAGACAGCCTTACCAATTTTACGGTACGATATGGAGAGACCGATCCTTTGTCTGGTCGATATCCTGCAACCAAGTATTTTCCTGAAGATGGTCGCTTAGGGATGCTATGGAAAGTTCCACAAGACCTTCTGAATACGAATAACAAAGCTGAAATTGAGGTTACTTTTGTTTCTTATCAAGGGCTTGGATTAGGTCTACATAAAAAGTTTGAAGTGCAGGATAATGGGGCTCCGGTTGACTATTACACCCTGTTAGGGGACTATTATAATATTGGACTTCCTGAAGTAATAACAGTACCCCGAAGTATCGAATCACCAAGAAATCCGGAGAACTGCAAGATTCGGATTATAAATTTTTGTGAAAAGCCTGGACCAATCGACGAAAAGCAGGAACAAATAGAGGATTTGTTCGGGCCAGTGAGCCTTACCTGGTCAGACGGAACACCAATCAACGACAGACTCAGTCATGTTCCCGTCGGGCAAGTATCAGATTACGTCGAGATACCATATGGAACATACCAGCTAAAGGTACTGACCGAAAATCATAGACAATTGCCCTCTTCCGGCAGTCCTACTATGGATTATATGACGTCATCGATAAGCTTCATTGAAAATAGAACGGCGGTGATTCCCACCTATCTGACCTACAGTCCCATCACTAATTTTAAACCCGGGGGAGTTTATACGGTGGTGGTCTACTCTCAGCCGTTTGAATATCCGAATCTGAACGACCCCGAGTACACCCATGATCAAATGCAGAATGGGTTCCGGATTATAGCGGATGTGGATGCGCCCGTCAACAATGCCTATGCCCGTATCCAATTCGTAAATGCCAAAGCCGCGGATGGCGAAGTCTCCCTAAAAGTAGCGGATAAGCGTAGCAGCGTCATACCGTTTGGAAAGCACGCCGATTACCTGACTACGGTCCACGGGAGACATCAGTTTGAAGCCTTGCATAACAATACCCTCCTTACATCGATTGATTACGAGGTGAAAGCCGGTGATAATTATACCGTATGGCTTTACACGACCCAGGCAGGCAAAGATACCATGGTCGTGTCGCACAACAACCTTTCAGGTGTCACATTTGCTGGGGGCGCCGGCACACAAGATGGTACCTATGAAAGGCACAAGACCAGTTTTTATACAGATTTACGCTTCCTTAATCTCAATAACAGCTTCCCCTATGCAACATTTACCTCAGACAATGGAAGGCCGTTTAATAATAATGGACGTGCATTTGATGAGCGATCCACAGAGCAATTGACCCCCGGCTTTGTCCCTTCCGTCCACCCCAGCGTCAGGTTACTACAATTGATAGGCTCCACCGCTATACAACCGCAGAAAATAATGGCTTACCACTCGACACAGTATACTACCCCCGGAAAATGGGCAGATGAGGTACCCGTAAGGACAACGAAGGACTTGATTACAAGACCAGAACTATATGATGTCAGGGGCGATATGCCGTTGATGGATATTGGTTCCTATAGTATGGCCCTGATTGGAAAACAGACCGAAGATGCACGCTACACATCAAGAATGATAATCGTTAAACACACAAAGTAATGAAAATAAAATTTTATCTGATTACACTGTTTTTCACTATAGGTATCCTCTTGCCTTCCTGTACGAAAATCGAGTATCACGAAGTCGAGAGTCCAGCTTATTTACGGGTGTTCAATAACCTCAACTATGAAGTTAATCTTGGCGATAAAGAGCTCTTGGTTCCATATTTGACCATGCTTATCGATCCCGAGTTCGACGAAAATGGCATTCCTGTAAATGCCGCAATAGTGGGTGATTTCTTAGATAAGCGAGTTCGGTATGCAGCTCCCTATCCTACGCACAGTGCAGGAAGCACAAAGCGCAATAATCCCGAATACCCGGGTAAGGAAAATGTGCTGGTTGGCCCGATTCTGAATGGATTCGATCTTTCAAGCTGGGCGCAGATACCGTCTGGTTCCCACCGAATTGTTTTTTACTTTAGACCCGTCAATGACATTCCCTTTTTTCAACTGACCGACGATTTAAAGCAGCATATTGCTATTGAAGGAACCTATGATTTGAAAGAAAGGGATATCTATACCTTGCACGTGGTCCAAAAAGATTTCCAAACCAAAGAGAATGGGCTACTACTACGTAAGGAAAACTTTCAGAACCTGCCTTTTTCGGACTCGTTAGTATACGTTAATTTCTACAATATGAGTGCCAAAGGCTTTCTGGAATCCGAAGATAGGAAGCCCGCCGGAATGGTAACACTTAGTGCTGGGATGAAGGACGAGATGAATGTGTATTTATCACTTTATCCACAAGAAGCAACGTTGTATAATAGTACAACAGCTTTGCCCGGTTTCTATGCTCGATTCCTCCAACCCATTTATCGGAATACGGAAGAGGCGACTGTGAGCCCCTATTTTAACTTTCCTCTCTTTGCAGATAACACTAAAACTATCAGCACCAATATGATGCAGAATATCACCTTTTTGGCTCCGGGATTGAATTTTATAGATATGGGCATTGGAGGAAATACGATGCCTAAAGGATTGGCTTCCCACCTTACTTTTTATGGCTTAAATGAGTTGGTAGCTCTTCCTGGTAGGGTCAATTCTGCTCGCTTTCCGAGTATGTTTATCAATACGCATTCAGGGGTCTATAATCCTAAATCATTTCCTGCAATAAACACCATTGAGGTGGTGAATGGAGAAGCCTACCTCATGACTATTCAACGTAAGTTCGATCCACCAATCTATAAATAACAACGTCATGCAAATAAAAAGAATAAACAAATATCTCCTTTTTCTCCTTGCTTTGGTACTATTACAAGCCTGTAACCATGACGATTTTCTGGTATATGAAGAGAATACGGAGACTAGGAATGTCGGAGACTATATCGGAAACAATTTTGACCTGAGCTTGTTTTATGCAGCCTTGGAAAAAACAGGAATTTTGAAAGAGATTACAATCGACCAAAAAGTAACCGTTTTTGCGCCTACCAACGCTGCATTCAATGCGTTAGGAATATACCGCGCTTCGGATTTTGACAAGCTCGACCAAGACAGCTTAAAAACAATGATCCAATTTCATGTACTCGACAGGGTGCTGTCTAGTGACGATATCCCCGTTAAGACGCTCGAAGCTAGATATCCAAACCTGGCCGGGAAGGATTTAATAGTTTCAAAATATAGTGGCACCAATGAGTGGGATAAGACCAAGATATTTGTCAACGGCGCCGAAGCTGTCAGGTTCGACATCACATTGACCAACGGCATATTGAACATTGTTAATGCCTGCTTCAAATATCGCCAAGGGACTGTTCAGGATTTCCTCTCCGAAAGACGTGAATACTCCACATTTGTGGCGGCCCTTAAGAAATTCGGTTATTGGGAGAGACTTGCCGGAGGCGAATGGTCAGTAGTAGCTCCGGACAATAAAGCCTTTGAAAATGACGGGATCACGCCCGATAGTATTGACCGCATGCAACCCGCAAAATTTTACAACCGCTTTATGGGCGTCTACCTGTTCGATACTCGTGTTTTTCTCACAGACCTCGATTTGGCAAAGCAATCGTTGGCGCCTCCAATAGAAGGAGATGCGAGGATGAGTCGAGGCATTTTCTACAATGTGGATATCCGCTGGTTTGCCGTAAGTACACAAGAAGCAGGTCAGTATGGCCGGTTCACGCCGCTATCCAAACATAATAAGGTAAATTATCTCACAGACAATGGTACGGTACACAATATCGAGAAATTATTGTTTCGCCCAGATGAAGCCATTTTACCAAACACTGAAAATTAAATCGTGTCATCACCATTGAAAAAACAATTTTACAAATGAAAAAAATTATTCCCATACTGTTACTTTTTGCCGTAATCATATCCTGCAAACAGGAGGAATACATGCCCGATCCCTACGGGGAGAAGGTTTCGTATGAAGAGACGGATAAAAAGAGCCTAGACGCCCTGTTGACGGATTCTAAGAGCTCACTATTCAAATTGGCTTTGGATGGCAGTACAGTACACACACTCTTGAGCACCAAGTGGAAGCATATTCCGCTTACTTTTTTGGTTCCCTCTGATGCGGCTTTTACCGAGGCCGGTTTTACACCGGAAAAGTTGAAAAATATGAATACCACAGATTTGGATTCGATTATCCTGTACCACGTGCTTTCGGAAAAAGTAGATACCGCAAATGTACGATCGACCTATGGAAACATCCGGATAAAATCCATATTGGAGAATAAAAATCTCAAACTGGGGGGAAGATATTCCTCACAAGCATATACTTATTCACATTATTTTTCCATCACGGACAATAAAGTACTGATTAATGGAAGGATTGTCGGGGATTATAAAATAAGTCAGGCTGCCGAGGGAGATGTCATTTTTATAGATAGTTTTCTTAAAAAGCCCGAAAAGACGCTTTGGCAGACTATGAAAGAAGATAGCAGGCTTTCTATGTTTATGGAAATAGTAGAAGCCAATGATGAGTTATATGGACAAAGTTTTTATTATGACGAAGAGCCGTGGGGTACATATGCCATGGAGGAAGCAGTCATGAGACCCCAACTAGATGTCACTGTTGATGAATATAATCCAAGCAATGTTTTTATCAGCGGGTCGACCTCAATTTTCGCTCCTACAAACGAAGCCTTTATTAAGGCGGGGTACACTACTGCTACAGAATTTATTCAATTAAATGATGCTCATTGGAAATATAGGGGTGAGTTCTTGACGTTCGCGGGTGGAGCACCATATAACTATCGGACCTTTCATAAGACAGACTCTGTCCTTACCTACCACCACGGTTGGGCTCAGCGATACTATCCCACCGATGGGGGAGGAGGAGGATTTTCCACTGTCTTTTTCTCCAATGACTTAAAGGACGAGTACCTAGGTAATTATATTTTGCAGTTGGAAACAGGAAGTCCCAATAGCCAACCCCGGATGACATGTCCCTACACCTTTTCCTATGAAAACGGGAAGAAAAAAATGAGACTAAAAAATGCCAAGCAAGGAACCGAGGCGGCCACTATAGTAGAGCAGGATATATTGACACTTAATGGACCGCTGTACATTGTGGATCGGTTGTTCATACCCAATCATTTTTAAACCCTTTGTGATGCAAAATATACTAAAATACCTGTTAGTTGCCGTATTCTTCCTGACATTTGTAGCCTGTGAAGATGATGAGACAAACCGTTATTCTTTCGATGCCAACCTGATCAGTATGATCATTTCTGATAATGCAAACCTATCGAAACTCAATGCAGCCAATAAACGCACTGAATTGTCCGACATGCTGCTCAAAGAGGGACCTTTTACTCAGCTCGCCCCTTCAGATGATGCCTTTACGATTGACGTCAATTCCACTGGTCTGAACCGATTGACCAAAATCATGCAGTATCACGTACTCAACGGGGTTTATGACTTCAATAAGATTCCTTTTCAGTTTAATCAGGAGATTTACTCCTACACCGGAGGGAAGATGTTTGTTACCAAATGGGTTAAAGATGTGGATACAGTAATCACCATCAATGGTGCCGTTGTTACTCCGGTAATGAAAGACGCCAACAACGGCAAGATCCAAGTCATCAATCAGTTGCTCGAGCCCTATCTTTTCGACTATCTGAGCGATGCGATAAGTAACGAGTACGATATCACCTTGTTCAATCATGTGCTAGAACGCGTGGCCGACGTCAAAAGCTTGCTGCAAAAGCAGGGCGCCTATACAGTCTATGCCCCCAGTAATGCCGCTATGGTAAAATATGGGTATAGTACATTAGAAATCATCAACCAAAAGCCAGTCGAAGAACTGGAGAAACTGTTGAGATACCACATTGTACCAGATAGACGATTTGTTTATGACTATGTACTGACAACGCCTACCAATGGTAATTCCAATGTAAAGACAACAGAAACTATGTTGGATGGCGACAACCTCAGCATAACCTTAGTCTTCAATTCCGGAACGGGTCTTTACAGTAAAATAACGCTTTTAGGTATACGCAACACCACCGAAACAAATCTAATCAGGGAAAATGTATTAGCCGGCAATGGGGTACTGCATATTATTGATCAAGTGCTTTTAAATTAAATGTAGAACAAGTATTCTATTGATTGAACACGCCCAAATAATCTATTCAAATGAAATACTCATGTAGAGCGACGTACAAACTCCAGGGGTATTCCATATATGATAGATAAAAAAGCAAATTATACACATATGAAAAATATCAAACATATCATAGGGTTTGTATTGTTCTCCACACTTTTTGTGCTTTCTTCATGTAAGAAAGACGATATTCGAGAGACTCTACCCGGCCTGTCCGTAGAACAATATTTTCCCAACAGTGGCAAAGCAGGCACCCTAGTAACCATTAAGGGAACAGGATTCGGTACGCGTATAACGGATAATATTGTCGAATTTTCGGGTGTACAAGCACAAGTCTTTTCAGCACAGTCCACGGAACTCGTTGTTCTTGCTCCCGAAGCAGCGACCACAGGCAAGTTGACCGTCAAAAGTAGAAATCAAACTGTCGAAGTAGGTACCTATACTTATCAAAGCCTGAGCTTAAAGAAGATATCTCCTGCCAACGGACCTGCCGGCTCTAACATTCGCATCACTGGCGAAGGATTTAGTAGCCTGAAGCAGCCAGCAAAAGTAACCATTAATGACTCTGTCGCCTTAGTTGTCAATATTTCCGACACCCTCATTGTCGCAAAAGTACCTGTTGGAGCAGGTACCGGAGTCGTAAAAGTTTTCGTGGACGATATGGAGTCCACGGGACAGATTTTTACCTATCAGGAAATAAGCAGTATTAAACCCATGACAGGTGGAAAAGGAACCAAGATTACTATAAGTGGAGAGGGTTTTGAAAGGGTGAAGGAAAATAATAAGGTCTTTTTCAATGACAAACAAGCTACCGTTTTACAAGCGTCATCAGATCAACTTGTGGTGCTTGCACCAGAGGGAATCGAGACGAACAAGGTTTTTGTTGTCATTAATGGACAGAAAACCGTTAGTACTGCTGTTTTTAATGTCGTTCCTTTGCCAAAGATAGCTGCCGTCTCTCCATTAAGTGGACCTGTCGGAGCTGTGATAACCATAAAAGGTAGCACATTTAGTCCCGTAAAAGACGAAAACAAGGTATTGATTAATGGTAAAGAAGTTCCTTTAGAAAAAGACCCGACAAGCACCGACCTCGTTGTGAAGTACCCCGCCAACATAGGTAGTGGCAAAATTGAGGTTATAGTCAATGACCAAAAAGTGGTCGGTCCCGAGTTTATCAATCAGGATTTAGGTATTGTCAAGGTAAGCCCCGAAAGTGGTTTGGCGGGTACCGAAGTCACGATACAAGGGACAGGATTTTCCAAGGACTTGCTAAGCAACAGCGTGTCTTTCAATGGTGTTCGTGCGCAGATTGTTTCGGCCACCGAATCTTCACTCAAAGTTATAGCACCATCTAATCTGAGTACAGGCCCTTTAAAAGTGGAAGTCGGTAATCTATCTGCCCATGCTCCGCAGACCTTCCGACGTTCAGGGGTGATGACCGTAATCAGAGATATGACAGGACTCGATTTTAATTATTCCAAAATAGTCATTGATTCACAAGGAAATCTATACGTAAGCAATTTGTCATCTATTAGGAAGATTACGCAGGAAGGAGCAAGCTCTGTTTTAGCAAGCGGTTTCAATAGCATCATGGGTATGGACATTCTGAACGATGTAATCTATGTCGCAGACGGGAGTATCGCCAAGAAAGTAACCCTTAGTGGTCAGGTCAGTATTCTTCAGACCGCGTCCCTCTCTCCACGCAATCTTTCTGTCGACAGTAGAGGAAATCTATATTATCCAAATTCTTGGAGCGGCATACATAAGGTGACGCTGCCCACAGGTACCGTGCAGAGCATGAATACGGGGGGAGCATCCGATAAATGTAGGGTTGCAATAGCAGAAGACGGCACCATTTATCATGGATTTGATGACTACGAAGGTATTATAAATCGGACACGACCTGGCGAACGCGGGTTAAACTGGATTGGCAAGTTTGGAGCTTACGGTTATCAAGATGGACCCATTTCGACTGCGCAGATAGGATATGGAATTACCGCATTAAAAATCAACAGTGCCGGCAACCTTATCATCATGGATGCCAATAACTATGCTATCCGAGAGGTTGATTTAAGGGAACAAACCGTAAGTACGCTGGTCAAGGTCGAACGAGGTTTTGTTGATGGGGACTTATCAAGTGCCAAGTGGGGTTCTATCAATGATATCGCCATGGATAAAGAAGATGCCATTTATTTGCTTGATGTCGGACAGGCGGCTGTTCGTAAAGTAATATTTAAATAGTCGACAAGAAAACAAATGATTAAAGATTTCGAAGCGAAATAAGCAAGAAAAACACAATGAAAACGATATATATAAAACAGTGGCTAACCCTAGTTGCGTTCGATGCAGGTATGGAAGTACAGTCTGCCATTATCTCGGAATGGAAGATTGCAATACGGATAGCAACTAGACTGATCCCTATGCTTCTGCTTTTCCTAGCTCCATTCATGAGTTGGGCACAAGAGACCTCCGGAGCCCTTACTGGTCGTGTCACCGATTCCACGGGTTCGGGCATGGCTGCTGCCACGATAACAGCTGTTCACATTCCTTCGGGTACGCGTTATGCGCTGTCCACTGATGGCGGTGGACACTATACGATTAATAACATGCGTATAGGTGGACCATATACGGTTATCGCATCGATGGTTGGTATGCAGGCAGATACACGCGACAATATACAGGTCCGCCTGGGTGGTGCACAGCGGCTCGATTTCGTCTTGGACATAGGTGCTCAGTCCTTAGGCGAGGTGACGGTCACCACAAGGGCACAGGGCCAACGTGCCGACACCTATGGGGCAGGGAAAAATATTGACGCCCAGCAGTTACAGGGCATGCCAACGGTGAATCGGTCCATCACCGACGTGACTCGGCTTACCCCCCAAGGGAGTCGTGACAACAGCTTCGGAGGTACTAATTTTAGGTATAACAACGTGACGATTGATGGAGCAATTAACAACGACGCTATTGGATTTTCACCATCTCTGGGCGGACAGACCGGCACATCAGGTATGGCCGGTAGCTCCACACGTACCAATCCGGTCTCCTTGGATGCTATCCAGGATATGCAGGTGTACCTTGCACCCTACGATGTGAAGATTGGAAACTTTACTGGCGGCTCGGTCAATGCCGTGACCCGATCCGGGACTAACAAGGTAGAAGGTTCTGTATATGGCTTCGGCCGCAACGCTGCGCTAACGGGTAAGGATCGTGTGGGCACCCTTGGTAAGATGAATTCCGACTTTTACGACTATCAAGCAGGTTTCCGCATCGGTCTCCCCATTATCAAAGACAAGGTATTCTTTTTTTCAAATGAAGAAATTACACGAAGACAGGACCCTACACAGCTATTTGTCGGCACGTCCGAAACTTCCCACATCCTAAACGAAATAGATGCAGAAAATATAACCAGCACCGTTCGGAGTCGTTACGGCGATATCTTCGATGCGGGTACGGCTGGGTTGTATACCAATTGGAGTAAGTCGGTCAAGTTCTTTAACCGCCTGGACTGGAATATCAATGACCGCCATCAGCTGGCGATAAGAAACAACACCATTCGGAGTTCGGCTACGCATATGGATCGCGATCAGCAGGACTTTCGTTTTTCGAGCATGGCATTCGAGCAGGCGAACAATCAGAGCAGTACTGTGGCTGAGCTGAAGAGCAGATTCTCCAATTCGTTGTCTGGTAATGCAGTTGTTGGTTTTACAGTGGTCAACGATCGGCGCGACCCACTCTCCGATCCTACACTTCCACAGGTACAGATACAGGGACGTACACCCGGTACGACGATTTACATCGGTACCGACCGGGAGGCCAGCATTTTCGATATGAAGCAGCAGACCTGGGAAGTCACCGCCAATCTGAACTGGAATATCGGCCGGCATAAGCTACTTTTCGGTACGCATAATGAGCTTTACAACATTCGCTATGGATTCGTCAACGCATGGAATGGACGTGTCGACTACAACAGTATCGACGATTTTATCAACAACAATCCCTATCGTGTACGCGGGAGCTATCATTATACGGACAATACGCGGGATTATATTCTGCATCACCCCGCGGCAAATTTCAACGTGAACATGTACAGTGTGTACATTCAGGATGAGATCCGTGTCAACGACAGGTTTCGCATCACCCCTGGACTACGTGCGGACCTTGCCCATTTGCCGGACATGCCCACATTGAGCGACAAGGTAAGGGATATGTGGACCGATCCCAATTTCGGGACAAGCTACACCTATACACCTATCAATCGGATAAATAATGATTTCATGAACCGTATACAGCTTTCACCTCGTGTTGGTTTCCGGTGGGAAGCCTTGGACGATCGCAATTTGATTGTACGTGGTGGAGCCGGTCTATTCACGGGACGGATACCTTTTGCCTGGTTGGCCTATGCGTATTACAACACCGGTGATAGCTATGGAGCCTTCGATCAACGTGCTGATCAGAAGCCATTTGCACCGGGGTCGGACGCCATCAAGCCAAGCCCCAATGGCTTGGCGGACTTCATCGGGCAGAATGGTGCAGTGACAAATAATCCCAACAGTGGTAAGACACAGGTCGACCTTGTCGACAACGGATTCACTTTGCCGCAGGTATTCCGCACGAGCCTAGGCATCGATTATGAAGCCCCGGGTGACTGGAAGTTTACGGTGGAGGGGATGTACACCCGCAATATTAGCGATGTCATGTTCCAACAACTCAATACCAAGGACAATCCGTTATGGTACGGCTATGATCGAGATAAGCAACAGCCAGTCTACAATGGTACAGTGGATTCACGCTTTTCCAATGTATACCTACTCTCTAATACCAGTCGGGGCTACCGTTACAGTATCACTGGTACCGTTGCCAAGGCCTACAAAGGCCTACATGTTACGGCGAGCTACACGTTCGGCGAGTCAAAGGACATCTCCAACGGTGTGCGCAATTCTATGGAGTCCAATTGGCAGCTGAATCAGTCGCTCATCCCGAATGACCCGAAGTTGGCTTACAGCAACTTCGATATCCGCCATCGTATGGTGACCAGTGTCAGCTATACCCACGGGTGGAAATCTGCAGGCCGTACCAATATTAATCTGTTCTTTTCGGCCCAGTCGGGGTCCCCCTTTACCTATGGCGTTGTCAACGGCAATATACAGGGGCTGCCGCAGCAGGTATCGTTGATGTACATTCCCACTGAAGGAGAGGCGATTCGTTACTTTAAGGATATTGCTGGAGGCCACACTGCACAGCAACAGGCGCAGGCATTCAATACATTCATTGATGGCAACGAATATCTGTCGTCAAGACGAGGTGATTTCACCGAGCGCAACACCGGACGCACACCGTGGAATGTGCAGGCAGACCTGCGGATTGCGCATGACCTACCTGTTACCAAGAGCGGACAGTTCTTGACGATATCTGCGGACATCGTCAACCTGACCAATTTGCTGTACAAAGAATGGGGCGTGCAGTACTTCTCGCCCAATACGTTCAATTCAACAAGCTCTGTGGGGCTCACACCGACCCTATTTCCGCCACAGCAGAATGCGGGCAACTGGCCAGTATTCACTTTCAGTGATCCAGGAAGACCCTATAGCATCGATTACTTCAACTCAAGGGTACAGGTCCAACTAGGGGTGAGATATACTTTCTAGGATCTCCCAATAAAAAAAGATTCCTTCCGTTTCAGCAGGCCGAAGGATTATACTCCGGGCCGGGAATAAGTGGCCGGTCCGGTATTTAAAAAATGCTTATTTGAATATATATATCCACATCGTATAAGTTGCTAAAGGTCCTCCTTAGATAATATAAATCATAATCCATTATTTTAAGCGATCACGACTGGTTTAATCAGTCGTGATCGCTTAGAATATAGGTTGATCAACCATTAAACTTTTCTTTCTACCAACTGAAATAGCGAAAAAAAGACCTATCTTGCCTTAGGTAATATTCTAATTAATAGCTTATTATGGTGTTGTTGCCTATGTGGTACATTAAATTATTTGCAAATGGTTATTACAACTAATATATTTAATAAAGCCAGCTTGATTCTTTTTCTAATTGTTGTTTTTAATTCCCTTTCCTGTGTATAGAAAGTTCAGAACAGGCAAGTTGTTGGCGAATGGCCCTCTATACAAGGTATGGATACCAAGTTGAAGGTCGTGGTCACCCGTAGCGGCCAAGCAACTCTTTTTCAAGTGGAAGATGGGGCTACACATATTCTCTACCGGCATTATACTATGACCCTCAAAAAGATGAATTTAAAGTAGACACGCTACCAGGTTTGGCCGAACGAAATTTAAATATCAAAATAATCAAATTCGCTTCAGATACCATGTTGATTGATGTCAGAGGCCAAGTTAATAAACTCTTACAACAGCATCAATAGATTAATTTGTACACCTTTCAAGAACGATCGTCAGCGTTTAAAGAAGTGATCACAATACAATTTTAATATTACGTGTCTAGTTTAGCTTATCTTCGATAATATTGTTATTGTTGTCAACAAACCCTCCATTAGTTGTATCGTGTTCATTGTCATTGTAATATAGGTTTCATGAGAGCATCTTTTTAGCAGCAAAGAGTCTGAAAAATAAAATTGAAGTTGGATATTCCACTTTTATATTACTTTTGACATTGTGAATCAAGTCTATTTTTTTTGTCTCAAGCTAAGTTAAGATCGTTATGGTTGACAAATTACTATTAGAAGCTATTAAATCTGACAATCTAGGCGCTTTTGAAGAGTTGTATCAAGTATATTGGCGTCAAGTACAACGGTTTGCTTCTCTTTATATTAAAGATAATGAAGAAGTCCGCGAGGTCGTGCAAGATGTTTTTGTCAACGTTTGGGAGTCTAGGCAGAATATAAAGAACGAGGAGAATTTTAACGGTTTTTTATTTATCATCACCCGTAATTGTGTGTTTAATAGATCTCGTTCCAAAACTTTTAACGTAGATCTCTACACGACTACACTCTACGATGCACTAGAGCATTCCTATAGCATAGATGATATTTTGGAAGCTAAAGAACTCGAAGCTGAGATTGATCGCTTGATTGCAGATATGCCCCCTCAGCGTAAGCTTGTCTTTACATTGAGCCGGAAGCAACACAAAACTTACAAACAAATAGCACAAGAATTAGGTATCAGCGAAAAGACCGTTGAACGCCATATAAATGAAGCTCTGAAGTATTTACGGACCAATCTGAAACTACTGCTCATCTTTCTTTCCCTGTTTTCTTAATTTTTTTTTCAAGCGGCTTGGGGGGTGCGCCTATTTTCTGTGTATTTAGTCATAGAAGCACTTTTATGAAAAGATATAATAAGTCTAACCCTCATTTGTCCAAGCGTCATAAGATTTTGGATCATCCATCAGTTTTTGAGCAGATGGATGGTCAATGGAATATGGGACATGGCTATGATCCGACAGATTCTCAAGAAAGAGATCGCACATGGGCGTTGATTTTACGTCAGCTCAAGCCCTATGGTTCCAATCGAGTTATCGTATTGAAGTATGTTGCTGTAGCAGCTGCGGCTATCTGTTTACTCTTCCTCGGAGCCGTTGTTTATCAAGCTAGATTTTCCGAATCCAAGTATATCAATACCGTGAGTACAGGAAAGTTGGACTTTAAAAACCTCCTACTCGATGACGGCACCGAGGTTAAGTTAGGGGCCAATTCCGAACTCGTTTATCCCGAGAGGTTTTCCTCCAAAAAAAGAGACCTTGTACTCAATGGACAAGCATTTTTTAACGTAGCCAAGGATGCCTCTCGACCATTTACCATTAGCGTCAAGGACGTCAAGATTACTGCCCTCGGTACATCCTTTGAGATTTTTTACGACAAGCAGCGGAACCTTTTGGAGACTACTTTGTTGACAGGTAAAGTACGTGTTACGCAACAGCATTCCGAGTCTGCTGCGGAGACTGTTTATACGATGAGGCCAAATGAGCGGCTTACCATTGATTTCAAGACTGGGAAGTTTAGCGTGCAAGAAAAAAATGCCGATCGCTATCTCTCGTGGAGAAATTACGACGGTCTCGCATTTGAAAATGAGCAGTTGATCGATATTATTCCAAGATTGGAGACTTGGTACGGAATCAAGATTTCGGTACAGTCGGCCAAGCTACTTCAAGAGCGATTCACTTTCAAGGTCAAAAATGAAACTTTTGCCGAGGTACTCCATCTGATGCAACAGACCACATTCATCCATTATAGATACGATCAAGCTAACCAGTCCGTATCAATATTCACCCAGTAATGTCATACCATCAAAAGCAATAAGCATATGACCAACCAGTAAAACACACACCTATAACCCCAAAAAATCTAAACCAGCCACTATCTGCTCTGAAAATAGACATATGCGGCAATCTGCTTTTTACCTGCATTGGTGGTAAGTGGATTGTATATCCGTATGACTTGGCTGTACAATTTATTATCAATCATTAAACCAATTAAATTATGTCAAAATTTAAATTTTTGTCATCTACACTTCTCCTTATTTCCCTGGCCTTTGTGGCACATGCTCAGGAGCGTCTGAGCATACGACTCTCCAAAGCCCCCCTTTCAGCATTGATAAAAGCGATAGAAGCCGAAAGCGACTATACATTTTTTATCAATGACTCTAAGGTCAATGCCGGCGTCGTAGTCAGTATTGATCAGCAAAATAGTACCGTAGACCAGGTTCTCAAGGCTGCACTATCAAATACTACCTATTCCTATCAGATTGTCGGCAAGCAGATTGTGCTCACCTCCTCCCCGAACCTCAAATCCTCCGCTACGAATAGTCAAAGGCGACAGGTGACAGGTACCGTCAAAGATGTAAATGGGACCCCCTTGCGAGGTGTTACCGTGAGTGTCTTGCGTCAAAGCAGTTCGACCAGTACAGATAGCAATGGCAAGTATATACTTGACATTCCTAGTTCATCAACCCAACTTCAGTTTGCATTTTTAGGTTATAGCGATCGGCTAGTCAATATCGTTGACAAGAGCAATTATGATGTCGTGTTGGACGAAAATACCACGCTGATGGATGAGGTGGTCGTCATCGGCTATGGTGCCCAAAGTAAGAAAGATTTAACAGGCGCGGTATCTGTCGTTAAAATGGATGACATCGAATCAGGCACTCAAAGTACCATCTCTCATTCTCTGGCAGGTAAGGCCGCTGGTCTTCGTGTCAATCGCACTTCCGCACAAGCTGGCGGCGGAGCCAATTTTCGTATTCGGGGTCAGGCATCCATCAATGCCAGTAACGATCCTCTGATTGTAATCGATGGATTTCCCGTAAGTTCCGGTGGGAGTCTTGACGGTGGCAATATCTATCAGTCTGGGAGTACCGACAATGTCTTGGAATCTATCAATCCTGATGATATTGAATCTATATCCGTCCTCAAAGACGCTGCATCCACAGCCATCTATGGTGCGCGTGCAGGCCATGGCGTCATCATCATCAATACCAAAAGAGGTAAAAATCAAAAGGCAAAGGTCGATTATTCTGGAAATTACTCCGCTCAAAGGATGAGCAATAATTTTGATATGCTCCAAGTCGATGCATATATGGATATGCGCAATAAACAATTGTATGAAGAATATCTTAAAGTCAACGGTTTGGGTATTTACTCGGATTACATCAGTCTGCCGAACGACCATGTCGTCGCCGCTTTTACGCCCATGTATACCAATGATCAAATTCATCAAGCCGTAGGGACCAATTGGTTGGATAATGTCACTCGCAATGGCTTTATGACCCAGCACAATCTGTCCATCAATGGCGGTGGGGCCAGCACCAGATTCTTGACGTCATTTAATTTTATGCGGCAAGAGGGTATCGTTCGTAATAATAATGCCAATCGATTTACCACTCGTTTAAATCTCGATCAAGACCTATCTAGGATCTTCACTTTAGGGATTACTGCCAATTATTCAAAGAATAAGTACGACAATGTGCCCTTAGGCGATGGGCAAAATGAATATTCCGGTGTGCTGACCTCCGCTATCCAGGCCAATCCAGCCATTCCCATTTTTGATGCCATTGGCAATTATTACATAGATCCCTATCGACCTTTCGTACCCAATCCCGTATCGCTATTGGATATCTTGGACAAGACCGATAAGGATAGACTTCTTGCTTCTGGTTATTTGTCTGCCAAACCCATCACTGGGCTCGAGTTGAAGTTAAAGATTGGTGCCGATCGGAAGATTCAAAAGCGGTCCAACTACCTTCCCAAGACTACCCTTGAAGGCCAAAAGCACAATGGATCCGCCAATATTTCACAAGAAGATGCGACGGACTATCTTCTTGCCCTCACGGCAGATTATGGTCTTTCCATTGGAGATCATAAGCTCAAGTCCTTAGTCGGTTATTCGTACCAACAATTTAATGGAGCAGGCGTCACCGCAGGCAATAGAGATTTTTTAACAGATGGTTTTCTTTATCACAATATTGGAGCGGGTACCTATGAAAAGCCTATTGTCGGGTCTTGGGCATGGAAAAATTCCATTGCCTCTTATTTTCTGCGCATGCACTATGATTATAAGGGTAAGTATTTTCTGGAAGGTACATTACGTGCTGATGGCGCATCCAATTTTACGCCTGAGAATCGGTGGGGATATTTTCCATCCTTATCTGCTGCTTGGACCATCTCTGAAGAGTCCTTTATGCAATCTAGCAAAGGATGGCTCAATGTTGCAAAGCTGAGGGCTTCCTTTGGCCAGACCGGTAACTCTAGCGTAGGCTATCGTATACAAGATTTTTTCTCTGTAGGTAGAAATGCCATTTTCGGAGAGACACAAGTTGAAAATCCTGGTGTATTCGCTTCCGAAATAGGCAACCCTTCTCTTACTTGGGAGACTACCCGTGAGCTGAATCTCGGGTTAGATCTCGCCTTTTTCAACAATCGTGTCAATTTGACCACGGAGGTCTTCGATCGCAAGATTTCAGATCTCTTGAGTACTAAAATATTGATGTCTTACTTTGAAGTACCTACCGTTGCGGCTAATATCGGTGCCACCAAGAGCAGTGGGGTAGAAGTGACCTTAAATACCAATAACATCCAGAAAGAACATCTCTCCTGGAATACCACCTTCACCTTGTCCCATTATTATGACCGATGGGCCGAGCGAGATCCCGATTGGAAGCCCTCTTCCTATCAAAAGTTCAATGATCCTATTCGCGCGTGGTGGAGCTACGAGGCTGTCGGTATCATGCAGCCAGGTGCTACAGCACCCGCCGCACAGGCAGATCTGTTGCCGGGTATGATGATATTGAAAGATCAAAATGGCGATAATAACATCAATAACGATGATATGGTGTACGTCGATAATGGTGATCCCAAGCTGATCATGGGCTTTAACAACAGCCTTAAATTCAAACGATTTGATTTCAATATCTATTTCTATGGCGAGACCGGACGCAAGCGTGGCGCGAGTTATAAACAGACTTGGACCAGAATGGATAATGGACAGAACGTCTCACAGATGTCTTATGAAGCCTTCAGTAGTTCCAATCTGGAATCTCCACATCCTACCTATTTACGAGGTGGATATGGTTGGGGAGACTATTACGTAAAGTCTATCAATTTTATTCGCTGCGGGAATATCAATCTGGGTTATAGCCTGCCCAACGTGGGCAAGGTCGCTCGGAATCTCAGGATATTCGTTGACGTGACCAATCCCTTTGTCCTCACCAACTGGACAGGGATAGATCCCGAGACCGATAATCAAGAGTTTCCTTATCCCAATATTCGTTCGTACAATTTTGGATTGAACCTATCACTATAATTATGAAACCACATGGACGTACCGTTCACAAGCCGAGCAGAATACACGCATTTGTACCGTTGAACACCTATGTCCACCAAGCAACTATTCCAATGAAAAAGTATCTCAACAAAATAGCAGTTCTTTTACTTATCGGTAGCAGTTTATTGACTTCTCAATGCAAGGTCGAGAACGAAGTCTACGACAAGATCAATCCCGGTGTATTTCCCACCAATGAAGAGGATGTCCGTGCGCTGGTCTCCGCTAATACGTATCATGTCTTTAGTCCATACGGTATTTTTAGCATTGCTGCCGGATATACTATCGTGTCGGATATCGTGACCGATCACTGTGAGAATACATGGGGGTGGACTACCTTATACAATTCGTACGAGGCCAACGATTGGCACATTGATGGGGATGGTAGGCGGGTATATGACTTTGTTAAATATCTATCCGCTATGACCTTGACGTTGGATCGCATCAAAGACGTCAATATGAACGAAGAGCTTAAGCAACGTTATATTGCCGAGACCAAATGTGGCTTAGGGTTCCTTTCTTTCTTGATGTATGATCTGTATGGTCCAATACCCATACCCTCGTTGGATATCCTAAAAAATCCAATGGAAGAGAAGATTTTGCCACGTCTATCCGAGCAGGAGATGCAAGTCTTTATCGAACAAAATCTGTTGGAGGCCAGTCAGACACTTCCTTATCGTTATGATGCGGCCAATTATGGTCGGTTTACCAAGGGGCTGGCCAATACAGTGCTCTTGAAGTTTTATATGATGACAGCGCAGTGGACCAAGGCCGAGGCTATGGGTCGAGAGCTGCTTAATCCAGCCTACGGTTACAGCCTTGTTCAGGACTATCATTCCCTTTTCACATTGAGTGGTGAGATTAATCGGGAGACCATTTTTTCATGTTTGGCCAAGGCTGGCATTATGGAAGGTCAATGGCATGCTCATGTTTTGACCGCTGATTTTCCGACCCCCAGTGGCAAGACTATCACCAAGTGGGGAGGCTACAAGATTGCGTGGCCCTTCTACGAAACCTTTGAAGCCGCTGACAAAAGAAAGGAACGTATCTATGGTGAATATCTCGGCACCGAAGGCGTCCTGCACAATAGACAGCTCGATCGGGATAATGGCACCCAAGGTATATTGTACAAAGGAGCTGTTCCTGTCAAGTATGGTTTTGATGGTGTCGTAGGGGAGAAGAGTGAAATCGATATGCCCATATATCGATATGCTGATGTATTGACCCTATTGTCCGAGGCCATCGTCCGTAATGGCAATGTAGTTACTACTGAGGCCATTGGTTATCTCAACCAAGTACGCATACGGGCAGGGTTGAAAGCCTATACCGCTCAAGATCTGCCCAATACGGTCACTTTTTTGGAGAAGCTGCTTTTGGAACGAGGACATGAATTTTGCTTAGAGGGGGTCCGTAGGCAAGATTTGATCAGACATCGCAAGTTCATTCCCTTCGCCATCGAGAAGGCCCAGTTTGCAGGTCAGCCTATCGGCAAGATCTCGACTATGGTAGATGGGAGGTACAAGTATGAGCGTTTTCCCATTCCTACCAAGATCATCAATGAAGGTAAAGGTCTTATCCAACAAAATCCCGGATTTTAATATGTACCATTCTAAATATATATTCCAATGAACAATTATCTATTCCTGATATATACTTTCGTGATCTCATTTTTGTTGTTTTCCTGCACGCGAGATAAGATTGAGATTGCCGTTCCTACCTCCCACATTCAGCTTTCTGCCCCTTTGGACAATGCGAGCTTCGATTTGGATCAAATGGATGTCTCTACCTATGCCTTCTCTTGGAACGAGTTGCCGGAAAGTGGTAGTACTTTGGTCCTCAGCAAGAGCAAGCAGCTGTTAGATCCTTTAAACATTGATGTTGGGCAGGTTACCCAATGGTCTATATCTGCCGATCAGATGGATCAATACCTTTCTACATTTGGCTTTCAGTCGGGGCAGGTTGGCACTATCTATTGGACCGTCAAGCCCTCAGCTCAGCTTAAATATGCCGCTGCTGATATTCGATCCCTTCAGTGCCAAAGGATGTCTTCCAGACTTTTGAAGCCTTTAGATCAATCCATTCTTCAACTTGATGGTGCCGAGCCACAGCTCCCTGTCCATTTCTCATGGAGTGTCGAGGGGATATCATCCGAGCCCCTTCAAATATGGTTGGGTACCAGTCCTGATTTTTCAAAAAAGATTGCCATAGATGTTGATTTTGGCAGCGGTGCCGATATTACCCACCAGCAGCTACAAGACGCGCTGGATGCATTGGGCTATAAAAAATACACCTCGGGCTCCCTGTATTGGAATATCTACCGCGTCAACGAGCAGCAGCTTCTCTCTCGTTCATCCTCCAACCTTTCGGTTTTGGGCATGATGATCCTCTTGGATAAGCGAGGTCCAGAGACTATCCGATACCAGGTGACTCGTATCACCTATCCTGATGGTACATCTCTTGTGTGGATGGCCGAAAATCTCCGTACCCGTTTGTATCCCGATGGCACTTCAATAGAGCCAGATTTGGTAAACGTTGCGCCCAATTCACTTGGAGCCGATTTTGTAAAACGCTACGGGGCTTATTATAATGATCGCGTGAAGGTAAAAGCGGCTCCTACAGGCTGGCGGTTACCTACTGTAGCGGAGTTCGAAAAGCTTTTTTACGAAGCCTCGCTTGTAGCTGGTCGATTTGGCGTTTTAAAAGATTCGATCTACTATGAAAACTTTGATCGCAGCGGTGGCAATGCCAATTCGTGGGGGTTGGGACTCGTGTCTGCAGGTCAATGGCAGGGAGGTAGCGTCGTGAATCACAAGTCTGTGTATTGCTATCTCCATGCTGCTGATGTCGAGCCTTGGAAATGTGTCCTTCATGATGGCGGTGCTACGCTGTGGTATCCGTGGACCGATGCCGCCACCGCCAGGTATATCTTAGAAGAAAAATAATTTGCACCCTTTAACCACTTACATATCATGAAAATAAAAGACCTGTTACTATCATCATTGACCCTTGCTGTGGTGCTGATATTATTGTCCTGCACCAAGAAATTAATGGTTCCTGCTGGAGAATATATGGACTATTCCGAAGAGCAGGAAAATTTGGAAATCGTGCCCATTGATGCGCTCGCCAATCCCGATCGTGGTTTTCATCTCGAATCCAATTTCTTTGCTCATAATTTTATCAATCCATTCAATACCAGTGAGGTATATCCAGATGGCTTCATCGACAAACGTCTTCAGACCTATAGAGCTGATAAGGACGGTATTGCTCTCACCCAGTTATATATATACCTGACGGAGTGGGTAGGTCGGGATATCACACCCCAAGGCCTTGACAATATACAGAAGATGTTTGATGGCCTGGGTACCAAAGGCTTCAAGGCCATCCTGCGCTTTGCTTACAATTATACAGGCCTTAATACCTCCGGTGGCGAGTCCGAGAAGTGGATTTTGAGACATATCGAGCAATTACAGCCCTTATTTAAAAAGAATGCCGGTCTTATTGCCACCGTCCAGATAGGCTTTCTTGGTGCTTGGGGGGAGTGGCACACCAGCCCTCTCTCCGACAATCAATCTGCGAAGAATAACGTCGTGCGTGCACTTCTAGAGGCTTTGCCTCAAGATTTGACCGTAGAGATCAGATACCCTACACTCAAGAATGCTTTGACCTTACCTGAAGGCTATGTTTCGCGTATTGGCTATGCCAATGATTATTTCACTGCTGGGGGGCATTCGCATGCTCCAGGCAATGATTTTGTCCCAGGGGATGATTGGTACAAGCAAGTCCATAAGGAGTCTCCTTATCTCTATGTCAGCGGCGAGATACCTTACGCAGAGCAATCTGAGTGGGGGCTGTTTGATTTGATTAGCACCAGCAAGACACTTCAGATTCTCCGTGATCACCACTACTCGGCATTCGATATCACGCAAAATTTTGAGCTTAATATTACATCATGGAAGCAGCAGTCTGTCACGCCCTCTTTTTTGCGTAGCAACAATATCCTTTTTTCGGATGATTATTTCAAAGACAGTGGGGGGAGGGCCGTTGCCCGGACATATTTTGACTTCGTGCGGGATCACTTAGGATACCGTCTCAATATGTTGCCTAGTACTACTGTCGCTGGGGCTGGAGGTACTCTAGCCTATGATTTCCAGTTTACCAATACCGGCTTTGCTAAGCTCATCAATCCCAAGCCTATTTACCTCGTGTTTATTAATGAGCAGGGACAAGTTGTCAAAGAAGTGAAAATTATGGAAAAGGGGGGAGACTGGCAACCCTTTGACCCAGAACTCAATGATTATCGCCCCTTGGTACATCAGATTAAGGGCACCATGGACGTTGGGTTATCTGGCGAGTACAGCGTTGGTCTATGGATGCCCGAAGAGCGTTCGTCCCTCCAGTATGATAGCCGCTACGCTGTCAAATGGGCATCCAATCCTACTTTGACGCATTGGTCAGATCCCAATGGCAAGTATGTTGTCAATGTAGTCGGCAAAGTAAACTTGTAATCCATCGCCCCTATTTTGTTCAAGAGCGAGATAGGGGGGGCTTTAAGACCAGTATGCAAAGGTGATTTATAATCCTAAAATCACTACATGAAAATATTGATAGAAATATCCAAGAGCCGTTTTACCATCAAACGGCTCTTGGGTATTCTACTTTTCCTAACCCAATATGTTCGTCGCTTCTATTATCGATCCGCCGATGCCGAAATAAGGGCCAGCTTAGCTTATTTAAAAAGATCATTCCATGGAATGTTGATTTTTTTATTAACTTGACCAATCAATGTCACTTGTGTGCTTGGCTTATCTATCTCAATAGTATAAATATATCGGGCACCGTAGTAATCTTTACGACTTACGATTTTTCCTGTGTTGTCATAAGCCACCACGGCCATTCGGTAATCGTTACTGTCAAAGCTAAGGGGCCAAAATGTCAAACTGTTCCATTGGATGACCGGATAATTCGGATTGTGGTCTAAGGTATCTGGGTTTAACAAGGCAACTTTTTTGAGCCCATCCGGAATATCGATTTTTGTAGTCGCCGGAATCCTTACTACTGTAGGTACTCTTGGATCGGGACTGGTGTTGATTACGTTTGAAAAATCCGACCAAGGCCCTGGTTGAGTGTCAGTCTTTAGGTCTAAGTAGATACGTCCCCCCGTTATTTTACTTCCATAGTGTCCACGCCATCTTTTCTTATCTTTACCTGCATGTTCGAAATGGATAAATCGCAGTCCTTCTCCATAATTCTCGAATA
Organism: Sphingobacteriaceae bacterium DW12; assembly: GCA_000783305.1. Classification (GTDB taxonomy): domain Bacteria; phylum Bacteroidota; class Bacteroidia; order Sphingobacteriales; family Sphingobacteriaceae; genus Sphingobacterium. The sequence goes on from JROE01000008.1 coordinate 222,949, forward strand.
CATGTCCCACTTCCATCCAAGAATATCCATCTTTGGTCGGCATTGGTGCATCTACTAGTCCAGATTTATATTCTGCGATTACCTTTCTATCCCGATCTAATAAGCGCACGGTCATCTCATAGGCTCCTTGACAATCAAACCTAGAACATATCCAGTCAGAAACAGTTATTTTTGGCATTTCATCAAGTTGATTAACCGTAAATCCTTGATTCAATAGTTCTACGGTTTGCGCTTTACGATCCCAATCGTAGCTCGTTACAAAGTTGGTACTTCCTTCACTGACTTTGCAGGATTCACCTGGACCATGTTCTATCTCCCATTTGTTTCCTAAGTTGCTTACCATATCCCAGTGATCAAACCCCTCCAGCGCATCACCGTTTTTTAGCACCTGTATACGCATGTTTTTTAGTACGCGTATTCGAGCTTTATAGGATTTGTTATAGTCAAGTGCCGCGAGCGCAATGCGGCCTTCATTTTGCGAAACATCGATTGCCGGCTGTGGTGTTAGTGGTTGTCCATTGGTACCATCACTGATTTCGATTTGATACATGCTGCCTTGCAACGGAATTTCTTTCCAGCGAACTTTTAGATTCGGACTATCTATCACAAGTTCAGGTGCTTGCGGAGGGGCTATCGGTTTGTACACGATGCTGTCTTCCGATGTACTCCAGAGGCTATTGATATGATGGTCGCCTATCGCTCGTGCCTTGATTTGCAATTCGCTTCCGATCAACTCATTTTTGAGTTTGATGTTCACGCATGGTTCACTAGCCCCCACTTCCTTGATCAGTTCGACAGGATTCCCTTCCACCACTCCGTTGACCAGAAGTACTGCTTCATATTTAGCTGCATTGGCTACCTCCACAGCCAGTTTGACGATTAGGAAATCGTCAACAATCGCAAGAGGTTGTGTATGCACCTGTCCCAGACGGGTTAGGGTATCCGATGATTTCACCCAAGAGCTAGGCTTGACACCAGCTCTTACACTTCGCGTATGTACCGCAAATCTGTTTCCGGGCAGCCCCTCATCTAGGGTGAATGATATGCGATAGGTAGGTGTTTCATCTGCAGACAGCACCATTTTCTGAATTTCGCCTGTTGTCGCCTCATCGACTATTAATTGCGCTTCATTCCCTTCTGCCAGTTTAGCCAATCCCTGTACCGATGCGTTTAGGGTGTTGCCGTTTTCTACCGCTAATGTCGGAAGAGAAGGAATTGGAAGATGTATGACTTGTAGCTCGTTGCTCAACCCAGGTATGCTATTCAGTACATTTTCGATACCTTTTGCTGTTATCGTTACTTGATAATTTCCATTCAACGACGATGGTATATCGCTTACAGCGATTTCAAACTGTGTATCCGTACTTGTCAATATTCTTTCCAGAAGTACTCCGTCAGTCTCCAGATCCTTTAAATTTAAGAGCAGGGCTGTTGCAGCTGCCGCATTCGTCCATGTGATCGTTATTTTTTCATCGTCTTCGGACCATCTTGCGACTATCGCAGTCGGTGCCGCAAGCTGATGTATGAGGTTTGAAGAGGTGGTCAAATCGCCAGATATTGTCTTGCTGTCGCCTTTTACCCCGACTTTGGCTGTAAACGCCATAGCAGTAGGTGTTGAAAACGGCTTTATGTCTATTGGGTAGTTTATTTTTCCCTCTGCTGCGACCTTATCGACTGCGTAGACTTTTAATGGGACTGTCTTATCTTGTCCAAATAGCTGTAGGGTATACAGATGGACATTGTCTATGCCATCCCAGTTTGCGATAATATTGGCACTATCGTCGTCCGCGATCAGCGTTACACCCTCTACAAGCCCGGCTTTTGTTAGCCTATCAGACGAACTTACCGTTAGGCTTTTTAGATGACTCTGGTCACCCTGTGCTGTCACTGCCGCGTGGTAGCTTCCAGATTTGACCACTAAATTATTAAGTCCAAAGGTGTACGATAGCCTTCCTTCAGTAGCTACAGCTGTATTGGTTTCTGTGAGTACTATGCCTGCCTCATCCAGTACCTTTATTTCAAATCCAGCAGGGCTATTACCTCCTTTCCCTGTAACTGCTATTTCATTTGTGTCGGGCAAATAGTTGATTCCGATATCCGATGGGTTCTCCAATATTATGATAAGGTTTGAATTTGGAGAGACAAGACTAGGAATTTTGCTCGCGTCGTCGCTTTTGGCGTATACGACTACATGATAACCTCCCGCGATAAGTGTACCCGTATCCAATGTAGCGGGAGACTGTCCGAAGGTCGATTTGCTGATAAACGTATCCTGAAGATAAAGGCACACCTCATATTTTGGTGCATTTCCTATCCAATCCACATGAAGTTTTCGTGTATCGTTAAGAGGTGTTAATGCCACATTAGCAGGCGTTTCCCATCGCGATATGGTATGTTCACTGTAACTACTTTTGTAATCACCGCGCAAAGAGGCGACTTTTACCGTATAGCCCATGTTTCTTGTGTCAGGCTCAATAGTCAGGCTTACCGATCTTATATACTTTATGGTTTCCGATTTCAGACGTTCGTTCTTATCGTTGAAAAACACGACTTCATATCCAGACGCAAAAGATGCTGCCTTCCAGGTAGCCGTTAACACACCGTTGCTGTGTAATAGTTCTATTCCGGAGGGAGGTTCTGGGTTGGTCACCTCGCTAGGTCTACCGGTCGCATCCTTTACGGCTGCCGCTATTACGGTAGATGCTGCTGCAATTGCTGCTGCTCCTGCTGCCATACCTCCTGCTTCCGCCAGTGCCACCGTACCTGCCTCTGCCGCCCCCGCTACGGTAGCATCTACCAATCCTTGACATACCAAATCAGCAGCATATTGAGCGGCTTTTTTACCCCCCACGATGACCAAGAATTTGGCTATGGCATCGGGGTTGTCCAATAGTGATTCGACGAATAATTTGGCCGCTCCAGTTAGAGACTTGAATATCTCACCCGGTAGAGCATCCAAAGACAGGTCTTCTGGTAAACGGAAAGGTATGCCTTTCGGAAACTTTGCCGATAGGAACTCATGTCCCATTGATGACAAAGCGTAGGTTCCGTTCAGCACAAAATACAGTCCACCGTTTTCCGTTTTGAATGTTGGGGTAATCGTGAATTTTGTTTGGTAGACATTTTCAATGATAAAATCCATCAATTTACCACAGGGACCCGTACCCGCTTCGGCTATTTTTTGCAAGGTCTTGACAAAGTCTACCGCTTCCCTCAAGAAGTCGAAAGCAGGCCAGTTGTTGATGTTAAATCCCTGGGATTCACTATAGCTAAAGTCGAGGCTCAATGCGCCAAATACTTCAAATACCTGCGCCGATTCCAATCTTCCTTGCAACTGCAGTTCTTCGGTGCCTTCCACTCTTTGCATCGTCAAACCAAGTTTCCCGAAGGGTTTTTGGAAGAAATTGAATCCGGCAACAAAGCCCATTACGGCATTGGATCTTTTAGTTGTATCCAGCGTAAATTTCGGCGGACCGACATATTTTTCACTACCTAGCTCTTCACTGGCAATCTGCAATACGTAAAGATCTATCGGTCCGGCCAATATACTACCCGAGGCGATTACACCATTGAACTTACCATTCGCATCCTTATTTGCATGTAGGTTGAAGTGTATCGGGATGTCCACTAGAATACGGAGTATGATATCCGCTTGGATATTAAATCCATCCAGATACTTCCTTGCCTCTTGATTTTTATCGTTCAGAAAACGGCTGTTTGTATCTTTTTCTTTGTCGTAATAATATATTTCGCTGCCACTTTTAAAGGTAATCTCGAAAAAATTCGAAGGCCAATTTGTACCATCTCCCGTCAGGAATTGAGCAAAGAACGCGCCTACAGGCAGGTCTTCTATTAGCGAGACCCGTGCCAGCGTCGGGTTTGCTCCAGCTAGGCACAGCGCTATGTCTAGGTCTGCTCTACTATCGGGTGTGTCTATCGCTGGAGGAGTGCCTATTTTCACCTTACCGCTTATCGTGAATAAGGAGGTCGTGTGAGGGACGGTACCTGTCGCGTTTGCAAAGATATAAGTTACACCAGCCTTTAACTCACGGACGATTAATCCCGGGATGCCAAATGGACGTACGATTTCGTTGTCTACAGCACCTGTCATCAATGTTAGGTTGGCATCCAAACGATCTTCATTGATCGTTAGTGCACCATCGAAAGCATAATTCTTACCAAAAATAGCGTCTATTTTTAATCGAGCTACAAGTGTAAACTCATTTTTATTTTGGGGTGCATACTGTACGCGGATACCCGTATAAGCGTCTGTATGGGTGAATACAATCGTGCTCAATACTGTAATGTCTGGCAATTCAGCGACAAATGTGCTGCGTATCGAGTCCGCTTTGTCGATTATGGCCGATATCACCACACTCGCTGCACCGTTGGTTCCGATTTCCAGCAACCTATTGAATAGAGGGCTGGTGTTGATATCCAAGTGACCATAGAGGAGCATACCCTTTGACAACTTGATATCGCCCAGTCCCGATATGGTCACTGCATTGGTATACTCTTTCGGTTTGTCTGGAAAGTTTGTGATCTGTTGCAGGTCTTGGGCCAACGACGTTGCCGATTCCTCATAAGACACTACAAATAGGCCCGCACTTTTGATATGGAGATAGGTGTCGATGATTGCTAGAGCTGGTAATATCGAACCAAATCTAAAATCCTCTCCCAGATTCAGTCCAAAGGCGTAACCCCAGTTATCGGTATCGATTTTTTTGATCATCACTGCAGCTTCTGCAAAATGCGACACCGAGCCAAATAAAAAACCTATATTGTCCGAAAGGTTGAGGTGCAGGTAAGCTGCCTCAAATACTGGTGTTGTATAGGCCGTAGGTTTAGTTGTTTCCCATTTTTCACCTTTTGTATCGGTTACGGTCAGTGTATCCACAAAGCTGTCTATCGTTACTTTTTCGAGTTCAGCGGGTGTGACCGTTGCTGTCAGTATTGTTTTGTCGGCGCTGTTGTTGCCTGTTACGTAAAGGATATCAGTATGTAGGTTGCCTATTGCTAGCCCCCCTTTTACCGAGCTGCGGTATTTTCGTTCTGATGATTGTCCTGCTTCAGGAGCTTCAGGAATGGCGTCGATCTTGAGGTCTACATTTAAGGATTTGATCGATAGCGAAGCCACTCCAAATCCCACATGCCAGTCAAAGGTGGAAGTCATCGCAATTTCAAACCCACCTTTTGTCGCATTTGCAGTGGCTTTTGCCGTTTCCAGAACAATTTCTCGCGGAAAGCCCAGGTTGTAGGCTAAGGAAAGTTTCATCGACAGACTACACAATGCATCGTCAAAATTGAAGACCGCTCGCTTTGCCAATTCACCTGTGAAGATCCAGTCTGCCTCGGGCGCATTTTTCTCCGCTTTAATTGCTATATCCAAAGTTGCGATTTCCAACAACGCACTTGCCAGTAGGGTCAACCCCGGTTTTTCCTCCAGTGGATGATCTATTTGAGCGGTCAGTACCGCCTCATCAATACTGACGAATCCTGTTACGAGATTCCATTTTTCACGATTGGCAATCGAAAAGGAAACATGGTTTAATATATTTTTACTCAAGTCAAATTCGAACCCTGCTGCTGTGATGTCCACGCCCTGGGCAAATGGCATCAGATTGGTCGGGATGTAGCGCACCAGTGTATCCGGCAGCATCCAAGCTGTGAGGTCGTTCAGTCCCGGTAGGTGTACGGTATCGATTGTCGTGGTCTGAAAGATCCAAGGGGCATCTTTGGCCGTACGGCCTGCATTGACACTAAAAGCTGTTCCAGCGATGGTTAGCGTGCCTTGTATAAATCCAAGTGTATAAGATTCAGAAGAACCATTTACCAATGTCAGTCCAGCTTCTATATCTGTAATCTCTAGTCCTTTGTTCTCGATGATTTTCCATGGCTCCGTCGTGTTCATCTGAAAGCTTACCCTTTTTACTATAGGGCTTGCGGTTGGGTCGAAGTAAACTTCAAAGACCGAAATATGAGCCTTGCCGAAAGACTGTATTCCTTTTGGAAGCATATCAGTTACTCGGTCGGCACCTATTATACGCAGTATCTCGCCAATTCCCGGCAGGTCGAAACCTTCCTCTGCCAATCCGATGCGCCACCCAAGCTCTCCGATGGGCACCATCATTTCAATTTCAAAACTAGCTGTATTTTTACCCAGATTCAATTTTCCCGCTAATACACCCGATGTGTCCCAGCCATCTGTCTGCTTTACCAGTTTGGTCTTTAATGTCCAGTCTGCAAGTTGGAGCACATCATCCACGATGTTCCAAGGTGTTGGCTGCTTTAAATTGAAATCTATGAAAGAAAGATGGGGGCTAAAATCTCCAACCCTATCACTTGGTGGTATGACAGCAGCTCCAATCCTAATTTCCTCTACTTCAAATCCAGTCAGCTGTTTGAAAAAACTGGGCATTATTGCCAATATCGTTGCTTGGTCTTCTCCAGTAAAGGCTTCGACATTTGATAGCGATGCCGTAGCTTGGTCAATGGGCCTCAGGCACAACACCCAATCTTGTTGTATCGGGACAAAAAGCGAGACTTCTACAGGTAGTCCGCCAAAAGTAAATCGCCCAGAGACACTTGTCGAAAAAGTAGCGCTTAATGTTTCCCCTGTTCGGGTATGGATTACATTTAAACCAAATTTGACGTCGGATAGTGCCACCAATGAAGGCAACAGTTCGTAGACATCCCTCTCCTCTGGCTGTACAATCATCGATACCTCCGTAGACCTGTTGTAAGCATTTATATTGCAGTATTCCAGCTCCCTGATCTTGAGTTGAGCAAGCTGCAACAGGCTAGTAGGCAGCAGTCCTTCCAATACATTGCCCGCTGTACCGGATAGCAAGGTAGGGAGCGCATAAGCCTTAGCATTATCCTTGCGCCTAAGCTGTAACTCGCTACCAGTTGAGGTAGGCGCAGAAAGTTGGTAAGCGATCCTGTCGTCAAATTGCGCTACATATCCATCCCATACTACAGCATCTGTATTCCAATCGTCTACGACTGGTAGGCTGGAAACGGATAAGATTCCCTCTGTAAATACCAAAGCAGGAAGCCCCGTCAATTCGATATGGACATCTGGTATTTTAGCTTCTCCTATGAGCTTTATCTCCGTACTATCTGTGGTTCGGATGATGCTACCACCTATTTTTACGCTATTATACGTATTGGCGGGCTTGTCCAGCTTAAAGTCTTCCGGAAATGTATAGTCTCCAAAGAAGTTAAGCCCCCTGATCAGCCCCTTGAATCGATTGGCTTCTGCATGCTCGAAAGAAGTCAATATTAGTTCCTTATGTTGGATAAGGAGGTAATTGAGTTCACTGAAATCCATGCCTATAAAAGAGTCTGCAAATTTCCAACTCTCAGGCAGTTCCATCGTCATCATGAGTGTAAGTTCCTGTTGAGCCGACACCTCGAACGATATGTTGAGCTCAGTAGCTGTCCCATTCCAATCCGCCTTCCCAATTACGGTCAGGGACAGTCCATCATCCGATAGTGCGGGTAGACTTGTATAGGCAATTGTTAGTGCATCTACAGTTAGGCAATCCTTGATCAGCTGCAATATGGCAGCTGGGTTTCCTTTCCCCTCCGGGAGCGTTGTGCTATTCAGTCCAATAGTCGTTTCGGTCGGTTTATTCGATTCGAGACGACTTTTGAGCGCTTTCAGTATTCGCTTGGCTGGACTGATTTCAAAGGAGAGGTCTGCAGACCATGGCCCATAAGAAAGGCCTGCACGTCCCCGTATCCGAGCAATATAAGATACCATCATTTCCAGTCCCTCATTTTCCTTTACCAAGATAGGTGAGGTGGTCAAGCGTTCATTTGAGTATACAGCTACTGTTGGTGCGCCAGCTTTCGCGATAAAGAGTTCGTACAAGGTAGCAGTATCTATCGGTTCCCAAGAGAAATTAGCCCCTTCTTCATCGACTAAGACCGACAGCATAGTTTCCGTAATCTCGATCGGTACAATGGGTAGCGCGTCACTCTCCGGTCCGCTGATGACAGCCGTCACTGTATAGCTTTTACCCAGTATCGGTGTAAAATCTGGACCACTTAATTGTACCGGAGGTACAAAAGCTGCGCTTCTCCACGTGAGGGCCAGTACTTCCTTGTTTGCATCGTCTTTTACGATTATGGTGTAGGCCGTAGCGCCCTCTATGGTATCGCACTCAGCAAACAAATGGCCGTTTTGATAGTAGGCTCGGACGGTTGTCGTTAGTAAGCCTGGATTGGCTCCAGCCAGCGTTACATTGCTCAAGGATACATCTATTTGGGGCTGGTTGGGCAAGCTTCCGTAGATCAATATATGCTGCACATCTTTTAGCACCGCTTTTATATCCTCATCTGAGGCCAAGGTATTCTCGGGAAGTAATTTCCACACCCCCGTAGCATCTATTCTTGTGGATAGGCTTATCGTGCCATTTATGCTTTCCGTCCCTTCTGGGAGTACATAGGCCAACTGTTTGGTCGTTCCAACGATTATGATGGCTGGCACGGCCTCAAGGCGTGAGGGCGCTGATCCGAAGGCCAGTTCGCAGGATAAAGTCTTTCCAAAAAGACGTTCCTGAAGCACCGTATAGCCTGCTGGGGCGTTGAAATAATAGTCGGTTTCTTGTGGAGTAGGAGTATACGATATCTTTCCCGTTGACCATACTGCTTCTCTTACATTCGCTTTTCCGGGATAAGTGATGACAGTCCAGCCCTCGGCATCGGACGTAAAGCTATTTTTTTGTATTATCGGATTCATTACAAAAGAGGCTGAATTATTAATCCTTTATGGAGATGATACTTGCAGGGAGAGCCGGTTGAGACCTAAACCATTGAGTAGCATCTATAGTAGCAGGTAAAGTTTTCAATAAACTGTTATAATACGCTTTCAGCTCTGGTAGATACACCTTGTTACCTCTTTGCGAATGTATTTTATTGATCTGTTTATCGAAGTTGGATACCTCGTATTTAGACATAAACGTAGGCAGTGTGATTTCGAGTGGTTTGAACTGTAGGTCACCTTTGTCGAATGTTCTTTTGACGACAAATTCCAGACCTTCCATACATGTATGCATCAACTCACCGGACGGAAGGTTCCAGCGTTCTACTGCATATACGCGATAATGACAAGCTATGCTATGTGTGCCCCCTGATCGCATCTTATCCACTTGTTGCTTGGCTGTATATTCTCCAAAATAATATAGATTAGGGAAGTTCTTATTGTGACGCCAGTTATTCTGAGCAAAAGTTGTAAACCGATCGAATAGATTTCGGATGTTCCGTTGCTGTATATCTTCCATCAGGTCAATATCATATAGGTATACAGATTTTTGCCAGGGGTCGGCTATGAGCACTGCCGGGTAGTTTTCAGGGTCGTCTATGACCAGTATCATATAGTCCCCTACCATTCGCATATCGAGCACTTGTTCTATAGGTATCTGTGTACCGCCGATACTTAACACCTTATCTAACAGCAAGCCCTGGCTGATTTCTTGGGGCGAAATGTTAAATCGACCTACAGGTTCTATTCCCTGTTGCTTCTGGTGCGCAATGAAGTCTGTGATGTCCGATAGATAGGGCGTTTCGATATCAATTCCGATCGGAGCAAATAGCGAAGCACATAGCGGCTGTCTATCGTCTCCAGTAATACTGTAGCTGGCCATATAGCCATTGTCTTCATTGAGTTTGAAGATATCCTCCATTTTAAGGTGGTCGGTATGCAGTACGGCGTTGTAGGCAAAGAATGGATCCGCCAGTCCCAGTTGTACATACTCGTTTGGAGGAAGCATATCGACCGCAAAAGCGGGGGATATAGGCTTATGCTGGAAAATTCCATTGGGTGTGAATGCACAATAGTTATCTTGATACTCGAGCGCGGGTGAAAATACACTGGGTAAGATGGGCAGATCGTCAAAGCTCAGCTGCTTGGTCATGATGAGTCCATAATGGGTATCAGGATCGACTTCATTGTGAGACTTTGGACTTTGGTAATATATTCGGACTTGTGCAGGGGATATACGGGTATCAAAGCCTATCGCAATGTTACTACCGGAGAAACCCTTATCGAAATAGGATTTAGCCTTTTCGCCGAGAAATAGGGGAGTATCTCCTTGGTTCATATATACACCTTTTACCATAGAAAGGTGGTCGATATCTATTTTTTCTAATGCCATGGTCTAGTGTTTATCGCAAGAATGAATGAATGGCCCAATTGGATAGAGTGGCGCCTGCGTTGCTGGTTCCATAGGGCGCAAAGATATCGGAGACATGGTCGAATCAGTCGTAATCCCTGTCCCGTATACTTGGATGTCAATGCTTCCGGAGAATAACATGTGGTTGGGGGTTACCTGAGATATGGGGCGCATGATGATATCCCCCAATATTTTCCCCTGTGGTAGCGTTCGTTTGTATTGTTTGGCGGCTTTACCTTTACCATACCTTCCATCTTGGGCCATTTCAGTAATATAATATCCGTCAACGGTATTCGGTATGGTTGGATTTGACGTTGTTGTATTGCCTGGGGCTTGCCATGAAGGACTATACTTCACATTCTTATCCACCCGTTGGAAAAACTCTTGTGTGGGGTGGCAATGGAAGGAAGCCTTGATTCCGGCGGAGCAAAAGACTACTTTAGGTTGCATCTGTTCGATCAAGAAAACATCATTTGATGAAGCCGATCCATGGTGGTTGGCGCTGTGTAAGCAAATGTGCCCAGGAGCTGTACGAGCACGGGCAGGATCCTTTACTATTACTTTGGGAAGCACTTTCGTGATGTGTGTCTCAATATCGGGGTGTGAGGAATAAAATGCTTTGACACGAGTGTCTTTATTGGCACCGAAATTACCTCCTGATTCTTCTCCCTTACCGCCAATATCTCCGCCCAGGAAACATCTAAACTCACCATATGTCAGGATTAGCGTTACCGACCGAGCATTTTGGTCGGGACTCTTTTTGGGGTCTATTGCCTGTTTCTTCTTCTTCTGGCCATCTACTGATACTGTACCGTTTGAAGCTATAGCCTGCAGGCATATCCACTCACCGTTGCTATCCTGTCCGAGGTTGTATTTTTTAGAAAAGTCAAAAATCCCAGAGTCGGTAAGTCCTCGGCGCTTGAGGTCAGCGATATATGCTTTATAAATTGTTTTGGTCAAGGTATCGTCCCATTTCAGCAGATCACCACAGTCATAAGCTACTTTGGGCGCCAGGTTGACCGTTTGCAAATCAAGTTGTTTCTTGACGTCATAGTTTTTGTAGAATACGGCATAGAAGCCCCCCACATGGTCAGCATGATAATGTGTCGCGAGTGTATAGAATTCGGTCGTGTTATCCACTCCCTGCTGTTCCAAGTAGTTTGCCACGTCGCCACCATAGATATCATCTCCCGCATCGATGAGCATGGCCATCCGTATGGTGTTTTTCAAGTCAATCTTTTCGGATATGGCAAAAGGCAAAAAGTCCACAGGATTTATGGGTTTGAGGCCCAATGTTTTTTTTGCTTTGATTGCCTTATCAATATTCTGTTCGAGTTTATTGATGTCACGATTGATGATAAGCGTACTGTCTCCCTGGCTCACGTTGATACTATGGATTTCCAATTCAGGCATAATAGGTAGTTTGATGTTTCTAGCTATTTAAATATAAGGATTTTTATTGTTTTATTAGAAATAATCGTATTTTTTTCAAAAGATTTTGTTGATTGATCTTTATTTTTTTGAGATTGCTATAGGAAGTTGTTGCAAAGGGTTTTCTATCCTTTCCAAAAAATATTTATTATCCTTGTTTTAGCATCTTAACTTAAGTTATCATACTGGATCCAGTGTATACACGGTATACCATCCAGATTAACACCAAGCATTACCGTGAGGATAGCTCTGACGCAGATGGGTTACATCATCAGCTTCTGATTGGCATGTACAGTTTGCCATGCTCAAAAATGTAGATGCACGTATAGGCAAAATTATTGAAGCTATTAAACAGGCAGGCATTGCTGATGAGACTATTATATCAGTGACCGCTGATCATGGCGGAAAAGACAAAGGGCATGGCGGGAAATCGCTTGATGAGGTGCAGATTCCCTGGATAGTAAGTGGACCTGGAATAAAAAAGAATACTGAACTTAAGAATACCATCATTACTTTCGATACGGCAGCTACTGTCGGAATGTTTGTTTAATACGCCAGTATAGCCAATAACCAGCTCCTTGGATGAGATAAACCTCACCCTATTATCTTTTGGACGGGCTAATCCTTTTAATTTTGCGCTTTTTTACGCGACGATTTATTTGTGCACTACCGGACCTTTCCAAAATCTTTATTATCTTTGTTTTAGCATCCTAACTTAAATGGAAGACCACTCTCCCGATATCGACGAAGTATTGATTGAACAGATTCAACTAGGCAATAAATCAGCTTTTGAGGAATTGTATAATCGTTATAGTAAGGTGCTGTTTTTATATATTTACAAAAAACTTGATAATCAGGAGGAAGCTCAAGATGTGGTCCAGGAAATATTCACCCGAATATGGATCGATAGAGAGAGTCTCCATATTCATACCTCTACGTCTGGATATTTATTCCGACAAGCCCTGAATAGGTCACTCAACATTTTTAGAAATCAAAAAGTATCAGATAGTTATATAGACTCCTTAGCTAACAATGTGAATTATTATGCTGAAAGCGCAGACGAAATGACACTTAAGAATGAGTTTCAAGAAGTCATCAACAAGGAGATTTCCTATCTACCTAATCGAATGAGGTCAGTATTTGAGTTACGATATAAAGACGGATTAACGAATAAAGAGGTGGCAGAATTGCTCAAAATCTCTGAACATACGGTATCCACTCAAATGAAACGTGCTCTAAAACTTCTAAGAGGTAAATTAGGGGTTGTCATTTTTGCCTTTCTCCTTCAAAATATATAAGACAAAAAAAAATAAAATAGATGTACCCTCACTGCTTCAGTAAGGTGTCTTGTATATAAAGCGGTTTTCTACCGCCTAAACCTTATATGGATAGAAAAGAACAAATACGAGCAAAGGAACTGCTTTCCAAATATAAAGAAGGAACCTGTACACATCAAGAAACTCTTTTGATTGAAAGATGGTTTCACGCTTATCATACAGATCATAGCGCTTCTTTATCGGACGAGAGATTAGCAGAAATCGACCGACAGATTTATGATAAGCTGCATCGTGATCTCTTTCCTCCTGTCAAGAAATCTATTCCGTGGCGCGCAATTGCAGCTTCATTGTTTCTTGTTGCGTCATTTTCAATTTGGATATATATGTCTCGTCAACAATCATCGGTTGGCCCCGCCATCGTGAGCAATCAAGTTGCCGATATAGCACCTGGTAAGGACGCCGCGGTACTAATTTTGGATGATGGTCGTCGAGTTGAATTAGGTGATAGTCTAAGCCAAGGCACTATTGTAGAAATGGATTATCAGATCAAGGGCACAAATAATGGGCAGTTGGAGTATGATTTAATTCATCCATCACCAAATCTAGCATCGAGCAATAGATTTAATACAATTGTGACACCTCGTGCGGGCGAGTATTCCGTTGTCTTGCCAGATGGGTCTAAGGTTTGGTTGAATGCGGCTTCGAGTATCCGTTTCCCCCTTTATTTTGGTCGTACTAGAGAAGTTTATGTAGAAGGGGAAGCTTATTTCGAGGTCCAACATGATCGGTCGAAACCTTTTAAAGTACATGTCGGACATCAGTTGGTTGAAGTGTTGGGTACACATTTTAATGTACGATCCTATCGCGAAGAGCGCAGTACGAGTACCGTGCTCGTTAGTGGGTCTGTAAAAGTCAGTACCGCTGGAAAACAGGCGGTACATCACATCCTCAAAGCTGGTGATATGGCTATATCCAATGGTTCTGATCAGATTGATGTATTGCAGGTCAATCCATTGAAGTACAAAGCATGGAAGGATGGTGACTTTTTCTTTGACGGTGAGAGTTTACAAGAAATTATGGATATAGTGGCAAGATGGTATGATGTGAAGGTAATCTACCCCGATACGCCACTAGATCGAAAACAATATGGAGGAATTATTTCAAAAAAGAAAAATCTCTCTGAAGTACTTAAAGTTTTGGAGAATAAAGGAGGTGTGAGGTTCCAAATTCAAGGAAAGGAGGTGACCGTGATTAAATAACCTTTACCCAACAAATGTCTTGATAAAAAAAAGCCAAAAGTACAGCGAATACTTTTGGCCAATAATCAGGGCACAAATCTTAATCAACAGACTATAATTACCCTAAATCAAAAGTATGAAAATTAACCAAATTTCGTATAGGCATTTTTGTGGCCCAAAAAGCTGGTACGATCTTATATTTCTTATGAAAATAACCATATTAATCCTCTTCGCATGTGTTATGCAGGCGAGTGCATTATCTGCCTTTTCGCAGCAGGTCACGATATCCAAGAAAAATATCAGAGTAGAAGAGTTGCTGATGGAGATTCGAAAACAAACCCAAGTCGATTTCTTTTATGACAAAGCCGATTTGAGCAAAGTAGATCTTATTTCCGTCAACTTTTATAAAGTAGATTTGAATACTGCTTTAAATGAAGTTTTTGAAAAATCTGGATTAGATTACAATATCAAGAATGGTGTTGTATACGTCAATAAACCCAACAATTTAACAATCGCCATGACCCCGCAGCAATTGGTGGTCCAAGGCGTCGTTACTGATCAAGATGGACTCCGACTTTCCAATGTCAATATTGAGGCTCGTGGGGATCGTTCGCTGTCTGTTGGCAGCCGCAGTGACAATCAAGGAAAGTTTAAGATTATGGTCAATTCCTTGTCCGATACATTACGTTTTTCGATGTTGGGCTATGAGAAACTTTCTGAGCCCCTCCGTGGACGACGGGAGATTATGGTTACGCTAAAGCAAGCCGTGATGGAGATCGAGGATGTCGTGATCACAGGTGTATATACACGTAAGGCCGAAAGCTTTACAGGTGCATCGATGACGCTTAAGAATGCAGATTTAAAGAAAGCCGGTAGTGTCAATGTGTTCCAAGCATTGAAAAATATATCCCCAGGTATGTTTTTAGACAATCTTGAAATGGGCTCCAATCCCAATTCCTTACCCAATCTACAGATTCGAGGAAATGGTAGTTTACCCATACAAGATGGTGATTTGACTCAAGGCCTTAAAGGAAATTATTTGAAGGACCCTACGCAGCCATTGTTTATCCTAGATGGATTTGAGGCGAGTGTCGAGCGTATTTTCGATCTAGATATAAATCGCATTGAGAGTGTGACCATTCTTAAAGATGCAGCTTCCAAAGCGTTGTATGGCTCCAAAGCTGCCAATGGCGTTATTGTTATTGAAACTTTTCGCATGACCAGTGATAAGCCTATGGTTACCTATAATGGGAGCCTTAATATAGAGATGCCCGATTTAAGCAGTTACAACCTGACCAATGCCGCTGAGAAGCTGGAAGCGGAGCGAATCGACGGTATGTACTTGCCTATGACAGGTCCTGATCCTGCTGGAGAATACCTAAAAATTCAACAGCTTTACAATAGTCGAAAAAAATTAATAGCCGAAGGATTGGACACGTACTGGTTGGCCAAGCCCTTGCAAAATGGTATCGGGCAGAAGCATGCTTTAAGTATAGAATTGGGCAACAAGGATCTCAAAGTATTGACTGATGTTCTTTATAATAACGTCCAGGGGGCTATGATTGGGTCTTCTCGTCGCAATATGGGGGGAAGTATAAGTGCTTCTTATCGGCTTGACAACTTTTTGTTCCGCAATCTTACTTCAGTCACTCAGAATAGGAGTAAAGATTCTCCATATGGTACATTTGATGAATACGTCCGTATGAATCCCTATTGGCGAGCCACTAATGTGGATGGTACCATACCCTATTATGCCGAAATTTTACCCAATGATGTTAAGGTAACCAATCCTCTTTTTAATTCGACTCTTCAATCAAAATTAGAAAATTCGTACCTCAATTTTACGAATAATCTATATGTAGAATGGACTATGAAGCCCGGCTTAAGAGCCACAGGGCGTTTTGGTATAGATCTTAAATCCAGCGATGCGGATGAGTTCTACCCAGCCAACCATACTCGGTTTGAGAATTATTTCAATGAAGATATTTATCGTAAAGGTTCTTATCAGGTCAACAATGGGAAAAGCAGTTATGTTTCTGGTGATTTGAACGTCAATTATAGTAAGGAGATCAATAGGCACTATATTTTTGGTAACATAGGTTACAACATCAGTCAGCGGTCATATCATGAACTCACCCATTTTGCCGAAGGATTTCCGAGCGATCGTTTACAAGATATCATTTTTGCCAGATCCTATGCCCTCGATAGCCGTCCTGCTGGTATTGATGGTATCACTCGTGATATGGGATTTTTGGCTGCCACCTCCTATATGTGGGACAATCGCTTCATGACGGACTTTACCTACCGAGCCAATGCCTCTTCTCAGTTTGGAGCAGACAAGAGATGGGCTTCTTTTTGGAGTGCGGGTATAGGGTGGAATCTTCACAACGAATCCTTCCTAAAGGATTTAGGTTGGGTTGAACAATTTAAGCTTAGGGGGTCTCTCGGCGCTACAGGAAACCAGAATTTCAATCGAAATGCCTCTATCGCCACCTATAAGTATGCGCTTGATGCTTTCTACCAGAAGCTACCCGGATCTCAATTGATTAATCTGGCCAATCCAGGTTTACAATGGGAATCATCATTTGACTATAATGCTGGGGCCGATATTAGATTCAAGCGGCTAGGGATTCGATTTGATTATTATCAGCGTTATACCCAGAATTTGTTGGCCGATGTTAGCGTCCCCATTTCTACTGGGTTCAATAGCGTGAAGGATAATCTCGGTAAAATAAAAAATACAGGACTGGAAGGGTACATAAATTATACCCTTTGGCAACAGGGGCGTGATTACTTCAGTATTCAAGGGGGTATCGAGACCAATACTTCTAAGATTATTGAGTTGTCCAATTCGATGAAAACGTACAATGAAAAGATGGATGCCATCGCCAGTGATTTGGGCAGAGGTAAGCCCATCCAAAAATATCAGGATGGAATGTCTATGGATGCCATTTGGGCCGTTCCATCTTTAGGGATAGATCCTTCTACCGGAGATGAGATATATGTCACCCAGGAGGGGTATCAGACCTACCTTTGGAATGCTAGTGATATGGTCGTGCAAGGAGTAGCACGGCCCAAGTACCAAGGTACATTTGGGTTTAGTGGTGAGTACAAAGGGATTGGTCTCAGTGTGATGTGCCGTTACCTAGGTGGTGGCCAGCTCTACAATCAGACGCTTGTCGATCGGGTAGAGAATGTGGATATGGCCTACAATGTCGATAAAAGAGTATTGACTGGTCGCTGGTTAGCACCAGGCCAGAATGCTCAATTTAAGAGATTGGGTACTTATTACTTTGTAGATGAGGCGGGCGTGGGGAACACTGCTCAAGAGATGACACGCGCTACATCGAGGTTTGTTCAAGATCGGCGAGAACTGACTATTTCTGCTGTTAATCTGTATTATGATTTCTATAGACACGATTGGTTAAAGAAATCCAGATTACAAAGGCTCAGAGCCGCCTTCAATATGAATGATCTGGCACAGTTTTCTTCCATCACGATAGAGAGAGGTACGAGCTATCCCTTCTCCAGGACCATGTCTTTTTCATTAACTGCAACTTTTTAGAAAATGAAACAACGTAAATTATTTATACCCGTATTACTAGGCTTGATGTTGATTAATCAATCTTGTGAAAAGTGGTTTGATGTAAACCCCAGCAATGAAATAAAAGCCGAAGAGCAATTTTCTTCGGTCGATGGGTTTAAAGATGCCCTACTAGGTGTCTATATTGGCATGGGGAGTCCCAATGTATACGGACGAGATATGACCTACAATCTTGTAGATTTGCTCTCGCAGCAATATACAAAACTGCTGTCTAATACAAGTCTTTATTTTGCCATTCAGCAGTTTGATTACAATCAGGTGAGGTCGCAGGCACAGATCGAGAGCCTATGGGAAAAACAATATAACATCATCGCAAATGTCAACAGTGCCCTCACCCATCTTGACAAGTCAGGTATCCAGTGGAACGAGATTGAGTACAACATTATCAAAGGCGAGTTATTGGGATTGCGCGCATTTTTACATTTTGACCTGTTGCGCTTATTTGGCAGATCTGGTTATGCTGATCGTGGCGAATTAAAGAGTACTTTGACCATTCCTTATGTATTGCATTACGGTAAGGATCCCACCGGACAGCTTACTTATGAACAGACCTTTGCTTTAATCGAAAAGGATCTTAAAGAAGCTTCCGAGTTACTTAAAGACGATCCTATTTGTCATAAATCCGTTCGTTCACCCGGTCAATATAGTGAAATCAATCGGAACGGATTTTACAACGGCCGTATGCAAAGGATGAATTACTATGCCGTTCAAGCATTGGCTGCTCGAGTATACAGTTGGCAGGGAGGGAGCAATTTACAACGCGCAGCATTAGCTGCCGAGGAAGTCATCCAGTATTCTGGGGCTCAATTGTTGAAACCCAATGTGGATGTCTCAAAAGACAGGACCATTGTTTCCGAGCATTTGTTCAGCCTCAACATTGATAAATTTGCCAATATCGTTAACCCGCTGTTTGAAGGACAGGATGTAGGCGGGGTTAATTCCTTGCGCATTTCCAGTACGGCCGCTGAAGAGCTCTACGAAACCGATGTTCCGACGATTGGGCTTGTGGATGTCAGGTACAACACGCTCCTTGACAATCAAAGCTTGGCAATGGTTAGTAGCAAGTTAAAGCAAGTCAATGCAAATCAGATCGGTTATCAATTGATGCCTTTGGAAAAATTGCCCGAGATGTACTATATAGCTGCAGAGTATTACGCTACCGTCGATCTTTCGAAAGCCGTATCCTTACTAGAAGAGGTTCGCAAAAGCCGTCGCATTGTCGAGAAGCTACCCCTATCTATGGATCGATCATCATTTTTTGCCGAGTTGCAAAGGGAATATCAAAAAGAGTATGTAAGCGAAGGACAATTGTTCTTTTTTTATAAGCGAATGGGCCTAGAGCATATTCCCAATTATTCTTCTCCCAATGTAATAGACGATCAAATTTATATGCTTCCCTATCCACAGCAGGAAATTGAATTTGGGGGAAGAGTCCAATAATTTAGTATTAAACACGATGAATAGATATTATAGAACATGGAGCATACTTACCTTTCTGGTCGTATCGCTCCTCTTAAGTTGTGAAAAATCCGATCCGCTTTCTTTTTCGGCGGCTCCCGGCATTAGTTTTCAATATGGTATCGGCGGTAAGGAAAACGCTATCAACTACTCTTTTTTAGGGAAAAGCGATCCGACACATACCGTCAAGATTCCGATGATTATTACCGGCTTTCCTTCTGATAGGGACAGAGTCTTCGATATACAGATAGTCCAAGACGAGCTAACTACAGCTACCCCGGAGCAATATGAGATCCTAGCATCCACTGTGCACGCAGGTAATTCGATCGATACATTGTATATCGCCGTCAAGAACTCCGAAGATTTGGAGTCTTCTGTTGCTAAATTACATCTGGCTATCAAAGAGAATGACAATTTTCAGCTCGGCATCCAGGAGAAGGATGATTTTCTCTTACAGTGGAGCGATCAGGCTATTATGCCGACTTGGGGCGTCTATTTCCGAACATTCTTTAGTGCTGCCGGTAGTACCAAGGCCTATCGCATATTTGTAGAGACTACTGGACTTACAAATTTTGTCGCCGCAGATTTTAGGAATTATCTCCAGGCTGGTGCCGAAGCATTAGGGACCGATTTTGGAAATTATATCAAACAATGGAATCTTGATCACCCTGATGATATCTTGGTACATGATGATGGCACCCAGGCTGGAAAGCCGATTGTACCCGTCTATTATGATAAGTCAAAATATAGATAGTCATTAGTAACATTCAAACCAATAGTAATGAAAAAGAATAGAAATTATTGCTTGTTAATAGGGATTTTGATATGTTTCGGAATTTCTTGTAAAGATGATCTCAGCACCCTGGATGTTCACAAACTTCCAAATATAGAAGTAGATACAGTGGGACAAAGTACCATTACCGTTAATCAATTTGACAAGTTCGAACTTGATCCCAAGATTAAGTTGGAAGGTATTACAGAGGCCGATCTTGAGTACGAATGGTCTGTCAATACCACCCCCCAAAAGACCAATTATGTAACCATTGGGGATACCAAAAAGCTGTCTTTCGAGGTGAATCTGTTGCCCAATGCATCGTTAGACGCTTATCAACTTCGCTTGAAGGTGACCGACAAAAAAAACAATCTGGACTACTTGATGGGCTGGCCCTTGAACGTGAAAAATGGTATTGGTGAAGGTGTGGTAGTTGTGGAGACCTACGACGGTGTCTCTACTGATTTCAGTCACCTGATGTCGCCTTTGGTGACACCAGATTATGACAAGGAGACCATTCGTTATCGTATCCTATCTGGCGTCAATGGACATACTATAGATGGCCTGGTCACACAATTGAGATATACAAGGTCCAAACCCGATGGTACCATTTTATTAGGCTCCACTGCGCGTTCCCTGTTTTCGGTCAAGACATTAGATTATTCATTGGGGGCTGACGACCAGCGACTGTTTTATACACCGCAGCCTAGTTATGGGGCTAGCTATCTGACCGGGATGAGCCAATTCGACGTGGCAGTTATTAATGGCCGACTTTTCTCTACTTGGCTACAATTGGGGTCATTTGGTGCACCTTTTTCTACGCCTTATATCATTCCCGATATCATGGTGACCAATGCTTTTCCTGGTGACGTCAATGTCCGAAATAGTTTCTACATCGAGAAGGAAGGATTGTTTGCCTATCAATCATCCATGCAAGTCCCTTTGGATCGTGAGATTTATCCAATTCCTGCGTCCACTAATGGTCCATTCAACCCCGCTGCTGTGGTCAATAAGCTTAATGTTGCTGCAGGCGTCAATACGGATATGGATTTTCTGCATCTCTTGAAAGACAAGTCTACCGGTAAGTACGAGCTGTACGTATTGGAAAAAGCGGGCTGGCATACTACCGATTGGTACGTGATTCCATCCCGTCCAAAGGCACGTATCGATTTGTCTGCTGCTCCCGAAATCGACAAAGCCGAGCATTTCCTTTTGTTGGACAATCAAAAGGTCATCCTATATGCTACTAAGCAAAAGATATATGCCGTAATGTATGGCACGCAGACAGCCACTTATAGCCTGCGTTATACTTTGCAAGGCGCCGACGAGATAACGGCTTTAAGTGTGTATCAGCAAGCTAACTACCCTATGGCTGGTCCGCCCTATTTTGAGCGTAATAATAAGCAGCTCTTGATGGGTACCCATGATGGTACAGGTGGTAAGGTCCATATCCTGCCTCTCATCAATGAGGGAGTTGCCAATATAGACGTTCCCAACATCAAGGTCTACGATGGATTTGGGAAGATTATCAAATTTGTCACTCAATTATAGACGTATCCCCTTTAATGCCGGATAGATTATTACTATATCCTATCCGGCTAAATACTTACTATGACAAAAATATTTAGAGTAGCAAAGTTAGAGCTACAGATTCTTTTTTACTCCCCTATCGCGTGGGTAGTGTTGATTATATTTATGATCCAGGGAGGGATGGCGTTGGCTGACAGCCTATTTGCCGAAGAGACCTCTCAGCAGCTGGCTTATGAATTGTCGAACCTGACCAATAAAATCTTCGCCGGCAAGCTCGGTTTTTTTTCAACCATCTTGCGGAAAATATACCTCTATATCCCGCTGTTGACCATGGGTATCATTAGTCGAGAGATTAGTTCCGGCTCCATCAAGCTTATCCAATCCTCCCCAGTCACTAATTTGCAGGTCGTACTTGGCAAATATCTTGCGCTATTGCTTTACGGGTTTGGTTTTATCGTGATACTTGGAGGTTTGGTCCTTACGGCAGGCCTTGCTGTGGATCACATGGATTACGGGTATATGGTGTCCGCCCTCCTCGGCATTTATCTGCTCATTGCTGCATATTCGGCTATTGGGCTGTTGATGTCCAGTCTGACCTCTTATCAGATTGTGGCCGCCATCAGTACACTAGCGGTATTAGCTGCCCTTAATTATGTAGGAATGCTCGCTCAGGGCAATGAAGTACTTCGAGAAGTTACGTATTGGCTTTCACTCGCCGGCCGCACCGATCACTTTATCAATGGGATGATCAGCAGCAAAGATGCCTTATATTTTATACTGGTTATCATCATGTTTGTCGGATTGACGGTGATGAAGATGGGCGAGGGTAGGGTTGTCCGCAGCTCGGCCACCCAAATCCTTAGATATGTAGCTTTCATCGGGATAGTTGTCGTTGCGGGGTATGTATCCTCTATTCCACAGTTTAGCAAATTTTTGGATTTAAGTAGGTTTCAGGCCAATACGTTGACTTCCAATTCTAAAGCTGTCATTTCTCAGTTGGATCAACCCGTACACATGACCACCTATGCTAATATCTTGCATCCTCATGGCAGGTTAGCCACACTCAAATGGCGAAAATTTGACGAGAAGCAGTTCGAGCAACTTACCCGTTTCATACCAAGCATGACCAACTCTTACGTGTTGTATTATGATCATGTCCCTGTATATGCCGACAGTACCGTCAATATTCTTGAAAAAGCTCAAAAAGCTGCTTTGGCCCTCGGTCTAGACTTTTCACAAGTATTGTCGCCAGAAGAGTTGAAGCGCGTTGTAGATTTAAAGCAAGAGACCACTGGTTTTGTACGCTTTGTCCATCATGGACAAGATAGCGTTCCTCTTCGCATGTTTACGGACGCCCAAGCTTATCCATCCGAATCTGAAATTGCCTCTGCTCTCAAGCTTTTTGTGAAGCCATCACCTGTAATCGGTTTTTTAACAGGACATGATGAGCGTAGCCCCAGCAAGTTGGGCGACAAGTCTTATAACAAGGTACTATTGGAGCTGACCAATCGTAAGGCACTCATCAATCAAGGGTTTACTATCCGTGAACTCACCTTGCAAGAATTGGAACGCGGCAATACCAATCTTGCTGTGCTGGTCATTGCCGATCCTTATCAAGCCTTTACCGAGCGTGAGCAAGCAATAGTTAAGCAATATATCCAAGAGGGAGGCAATATTTGTTTGATGTCTGAGCCTGGAAAGGCACATTTGATTAATCCTTTATTAGCCGATTTGCCAGTCAAGATTGAAGACGGACAAGTTTATCAGCTTTCCAAGGATTTAGATCTAGACTTAGTTCAGGCAACTCCTCCCAAGGCCATGGTCGATAAATTTGGGTTTTCCAAAAAGAAGAAATCGATTATTGCTTTGTCAGGAGCTACTTCGATAGCTGTGGCGCCACTACTTGGCGATTATCATTATGAGCCTATCCTGCTGAGTAATGCTACATCATCTTGGAAAGATAAGGTAGATATCGCGGCGATGGATGCCCAGCATTTACCAGCATCACTACCTCATTCATCATCTGTGATGGCGGCTGTGTTGACCAAGGCCAAGCAAAAAATTATGGTAGTAGGAGATGCCGATATCTGGAGCAATGGCGAGTTGTCAAGGAACAATCTTAACACGCAAAATGGAGAATTTGCAACCCAGCTATTCAAATGGTTTTCTGACGGAGAGTTTCCTGTGGATATCACTAGGCCTGCACCTTTAGACAACAAGATATTGGTTGAAAGAACTCATATAGAATATATGAAATACGCTTGGGCCGGTGCACTTCCACTTTTATTGGGGATTATCGGTGCATTATTATTAATCAAAAGAAAACAAAAATAGGATACACATCATGACAAATAGTATAGCGAGTATTAAGCATCTATCGCATAAATACACTAAAAATTGGGCCATAAAAGACATAAATTTTGAAATTACCGAAAAGGGAATTTTAGGGTTACTGGGGTCCAATGGTGCCGGTAAGTCGACCACCATGAATATTCTTTGCGGTGTCATCAATCAGACGGAGGGAGATGTTTTCGTGGATGGGATTAATATTAGACAGCATCCTGTGGCGGCCAAGCGATTGATTGGTTTTCTACCTCAAAAAGCCCCTCTTCATTTAGAGTTGACCGTTGATGAGTATTTAACCTATTGTGCCTTCTTACGAGATATACCTAGCGACAAGGTCAAAGAGGCCGTCGAATCGGCCAAGCACAAATGTGGTATTGCTCATTTTAGCAATCGTGTATTGAGCAATCTTTCTGGAGGTTATCAGCAGCGGGTCGGGATCGCACAAGCTATCATTCATAGTCCGAAGTTGGTCGTATTGGACGAACCTACCAATGGCTTAGACCCCAATCAGATATTAGAAGTCCGCAAATTAATCAAAGAGATTGCACAGGATCGGAGTGTCATTCTGTCCACGCATATCCTTTCCGAGGTACAGGCCACTTGTGATCGCATCATTATGATTGAGCACGGGCACGTTGTGTTTGCGGATACCATGCACGCCTTTAACAACTATGTAGAGCCCAATTCCCTTGTCATCAATCTGGATAATCCTCCTTCCATAGCGGAGCTGAGTGATATCAGTCAAATCAAGGAAGTTGTCTCCCTTGGTGAGCACAGTTTTAGATTAATATTTGAGGATGGCACCCAGATTACCCAACATTTGATTGCGTTATCTGCAGCCAGAGGATGGGGACTGTCTGAAATCTATCTAGAGAAGAGCTCTTTGGATGGCATCTTCGCACAATTGTCCATTGTCACCAACAAGGAGGTCTAGCACATGAAGAAAATCATTCGTATTGCGCGGTTAGAGTTAAGTTTAATGTTCTATTCGCCAATTGCCTGGCTTATCTTGGGAATAGTTTTTGTCCAATGTGCATTCGTTTATACAGAGACACTCTACGACAAGGAGACTCAGCAGCAATTGGAACGTCCCCTGACCGTATTGACCAGGATCCTATTTGCTGGTGATTCAGGCGTATTGCCCAGCATCATGGAGTATATGTATCTATACATCCCGCTATTGACTATGGGCATATTTAGTCGGGAGTATCAAAGCGGCTCTATCAAGCTACTTCAATCTTCGCCCGTTACGATTAGGCAGATGGTGTTGGGCAAGTACCTTTCACTGATGGCATACGGTTTTATACTGATTCTCTTGTTGATGGTTTTCATTGGGTTTGCCTATTTCTCGGTAGAAAGTCTAGATGTAGGATTTATTGTATGTGGTTTTGCGGCTTTATTTCTCCTGATTTGTGCATATGGCGCCATTGGGCTTTATATGTCCAGTCTGACAGCCTATCAGGTTGTTGCGGCCATCAGTACTTTAGCCGTACTCGCCCTTCTAAATTATATCGGCGCCGTAGGTCAGCAGTATGATTGGATTCGCGAACTCACGTATTGGATCAGTATCAGTGGTCGAGCAGAAAATATGGTCAACGGATTGATTACCACTAGGGATCTGCTCTACTTTGTATTGGTCATCCTGCTGTTCCTATCCTTTACGATGTTAGGTCTCAGCCACGAGCGTAGCAATGGAAATAAATTTATTAAATCAGCACGTTATCTAGCCGTGTTCGCTGCGGTCGTTGTCATCGGTTACCTTTCGTCGTTACCCACCACGACGGTTTATTTTGATACCACCCGAGTCAAGGATAGGACACTTTCAGTTTCAGGCCAAGAGATTGCCGGACGCATTCGTGATTCGCTAAAGATTATTAACTACACCAATGTCATCGATTATAAAGCCGCTTACGGTGCCTCCCAAAATAGAAATGCAGATGTGCGGCAATTTGAGCAATACCAACGCTTTATCCCGTTCATGGAGATGGAGTATGTAGCCTATTATGATTCTACCGAATCATTTGGTTATGACACCACCCAGACTTTGGTCGAAAAAGCTAAAAAATCGGCTGATGCCCTAGGGTTTAATTTCAAGCGTTTATACACTCCTGCTCAAATGAAGGCGTATCCTTGGGTCGCTCAAGAAGGGAATACTTTTGTTCGATTTGTATCATACAAGGGACAGATGACGCCATTGCGGATGTATGATGATCTCATGCAATATCCTAAGGAACCTGAAATATCGGCCGCTCTAAAACGACTCTTAGATGGACCTGCACGTATTGGCGTAGTTTCTGGGAATGGCGAGCGCTCCAGTAAACAAATGAATGAAGGCGGTCTCAAGATTATTATGAATGGACCAGGGCAGAGAGGAGCCCTTTACAACCAAGGCTTTCAATTAGAACAACTTGATTTGGGAGGGGGACATCATATCAGCGATAGTCTTGATGCTATCGTCATTGCCGACCCACAGGTTCCTTATACGGCACAGCAAGTCGCCAAGGTCAAAGATTATCTTGACAAAGGAGGGAATATGTTATTGCTCGGAGATGTCAAGCATCATCAAGTTATTAACCCACTCATGCACCTACTTGGACTTACTCTGGAAGATGGGATGTTATTACAGGAAAGCGAGAATTTCGAACTTTCTTTATTACAACTGCACTTTGATGCGGCGGCGGCGGATAATGGTTTCAAATTCTATCCTAAGGCCAAAGTCGTTATGAATGGTGCTTCGGCCATTAAAGTAATCGAGGACAAAGGCTTTGCTATCACACCTCTTTTATATACCGATAGTGCTACCACTTGGAATAAGACCGGAGACATCGATTTGAATAAAACCAAGATCACCTTCGACCCTTCCAAAGATACGAAGGCAAAGCTACCCGTCGCTATGATACTGACCCGAGATATGGGGGAGCGTACGCAAAAAATAATGGTTAGCGGAGATGCCGACTATATAAGCAATGCGGAGATGTCGCGGTTCAACATCTCGAGTGTCAATGCGATGTTTGCACTCCGTACGTTCAAATGGTTCACAGATGGGGTATATCCTGTTTCAGGAGGTCGAGAAGCAGGCAAGGACACTGTTGTGAAAGTCAGTAGACGTGCCATCAATATTCAAAAAATTCTTCTCATCGGCTTAGTTCCGTTGGTTATTTTGGGAAGCGGTATGTATATCTTAAGAAGAAGAAAACGTAAATAGAATTAAATAGACGATAATAATGAGTGTATTATTGAAAGGTTTTAAAGCCGTAACGATTTGTTTCATATGTTGGTTCAGCACCGGTGCAGCATTATGCTCACCGGCACTGCTGGACTCTGTTCCTACCGATCCAGATGTCCGGATTGGCGTATTGGAAAATGGTTTTACCTACTACATCAGGCAGAATAAAGAACCCAAGGAGCGGGCAGTTTTATATTTGGTCAATAAGGTTGGATCCGTATTGGAAGAAGACCACGAGCAAGGACTTGCACATTTCCTTGAGCATATGAATTTTAAGGGGACTACTCATTTTCCAAAAAATGAGATGATTGATCTATTAGAGCGAATGGGCGTCAAGTTCGGCGCCGATCTCAACGCCTATACTGGATTTGAAGAGACAGTCTATCAACTGCCTATCCCCACATCTACCCCTGAGATGACAGCCAAGGGAATAGAAATCCTGCGTGATTGGGCCTCAGGTACGCTGATAGATCCCCACGAGATGGAGACAGAAAGAGGTGTAATCTTGGAGGAGAAGCGGCAACGGCAAGATGTAAGTATGCGTATTCAGCGACAACTTCTTCCTGTATTGCTCAATAAGGCCAAGTATATCGATCGTTTCCCAATTGGTACCGAAGAGGTCATTTCCGGAGCCAGTAGACAGACTTTGTTCGATTTTTTCAAGCGATGGTATCGTCCCGATCTTCAAGCATTTATTGCCGTAGGAGATTTTGATGTAGATCAGGTCCAAGAGCAGGTTATCCAACAATTTGGAAAGCTTAGTAACCCTTTGGATAAGGTCGATAGACCTGTATACGGTATTAAGCTCGAGGGTGCCAATCAATTTGCTACTATACTCGATCCTGAGTATACACGCTACACCATCCAAATCAACAACAAGCATTATCGTGACGATAGTTCTGACGCAGATGGATTACATCGTCAGCTTCTGACTGGCATGTATAATTATATGATTCAAAATAGGATTTCCGAGTTGAATAAGCAAGAGCATCCCCCTTTCATCTCTGCAAGTAGCTCCATTGGACATCTTTTTCAAAATGTAGATGCCGTCACGACAGTGGTCAATGTCAAGCACGATGGGCATGAGGTTGGCTTCAAGGCTTTATTAACAGAGATTGAACGTGCCAAGCGATATGGATTTAGCGCATCTGAGTTGCAACGCACCAAAGATGTTATCCTCAATTATCAGGAGAAAGCTTACAACGAAAAGGACAAGCAGACATCACAAGGTTTTGTGGACGACTATGTCAAACATTTTCTTCAAGGCGAGTCTATTCCATCACAAGAATTTTTATATCAATATTATCAAACAGAGGTTCCGCTGGTTACCTTAGCGGATATTCAAGATTTGGTAGACCGATATTATGTAGACACCAATCAAGATATTCTGGTTATGGGGCCCGAAAAAGATAAAACTAGTTTACCCACCCAGCAGGATATCGCTTTGTGGATCCGTGAAGTCCGTGACATGGAGTTGGCGGCTTATCAAGACCTTGATGTCAGCGCGCAGTTAATGTCTCCCCTCAAGACCGTTTCTTCTGTCAAATCCTCTTCTTTTGACAAGAAGACGGGTACTACCCATTTCCGTTTACACAACGGGATACACGTATATCTGAAGACCACAGCTTTCAAAAATGACGAAATCAATGTCTACGCTTTTAGTCCCGGAGGATATTCCCAATATCCCGAAGTCGACTATCAGTCGGCTGTCAATGCAGTGGGTATGGTTACCAGTAGTGGGGTTGGGCAGTGGGATTCAAAGAGTTTGCCCAAACTGCTTGCTGGCAAGATTGCTGGAGTAAGTCCCTACATCAGCGAAAGATTTGAAGGGTTCCAGGCACAGTCTTCCAAGCGCAATTTGGAAGATATGTTTCAGCTCATGTATCTATACGGCACGGCGCCACGTCTAGACAGTCTTCAGTTTCAAGGGTTGATTTCCAATTACAAGAGCTCATTAACCAACCGATATGACAATCCCCAGAATGTGTTTGCCGATACCGTAAATGCCATCCTCGGTCGTTACCATCCTAGACGCACGGGGCCGAGTCTAGCTAAAGTCGAGCAGATAGATGTCAATAGATCCTATGCGATATACCAAGAGCGATTCCGAGATTTTTCTGATTTTAGTTTCATCGTAGTGGGCAGTATTACCGCCGAAGAACTCGTACCTATGCTAGATACGTATCTTGCCAATCTCCCTGTGACCAATCGAAAAGAGAAGGGTACAGAGTTGGTGATACCTTCACCTACCGGTTTCTTGAAGAAGGAAATCCGTGCAAATAAAGAAAACAAAGCCACGGTACAATTGGTTTTTTCTGGTCGATATAAATATAGCCCTCGTCATAATATGGCGATGAATGCGTTAGAGCAAATATTGGAATTCCGGATGACAGACAGGCTCCGCAAAAAAGAAAGCGGGGTCTATTCTCCTGGCGTTTCGGTCAGCTATAGTAACAAGCCTAGCGAAGAGTATCGTATTGGTATTTCCTTTGGGTGCGATCCCAATCGAGTAGACGAGCTTATTGCTGCCGTTGAAGAGGAGATTGCACGACTACAATCAGAGGGACCTACAGCTGATGAAGTTCAGAAGTTTATAGCCGAAAAGAAAGTTTCCAACCAGACCTTGAGAGCGAGTAATAAGTATTGGGTATCTTATTTACTCGGTACTTATCGAGATAAAGCTAGTCCAGATAGACAACAGTTGAATGATGGGCTCTTGGAACGTCTTACACCGGCCAATATTAAAAAGAACAGCAGCCGATTCCTGTCCAAGCAAAATTATCAACAGTTTATTTTGCTTCCTCACGAAGATATTCTTTAATCAACCTACCTGATGAGGCGGAGCTGCGGTTCCGCCTTTCTTCAGTTTTGGCAGCCGCTGACCTACTTTTTATGCATCATGCTGATATTCTTTATCCGCGCAGAGTTGCATACATATCTGTACGTTAGTATCCGATAGCTCAATGGTATGTTGTGAATCCTCCCCGAATAATAAATAGCCCGTATTCTATCTAGGTTGAGCCCTCTGCCATTTTTATAGCGTACAATCGTATCATTTCGATCTAACGATACCGCTGTTGCTATGATCGATGAATTATGGGTGCCGCTAAAATTATAGCCAAAACTCACTCCAAAAAATACTCCTTTTTAGGTATTTTTTGGAGTGTTCTTATTTTCGACATTTGTGATATTATATTAACTGAAAAAAATCATGGGAGGGGTGACCATGAGGACGATTCTAGTTTTGATAGCTATGTCGGGTTGCCCTAGCCTCTTTGAGATCTATACTATCACACTATTATGAAAAGGATTATTTTATCATTTGCACTAGTCGGCATATTCGCCACTAGTTTTGCACAGAATGCGACGCTCACGAAAGAGGAAACTGTAAACTACATCAACAAGAAGTTGGCAGAATGCCACGAGCATAAGAAAACGCCATCTAATGGTAAGCTTACGCCCACTATCGACAATCAATCTATTAGTCTTTCGGATGCAGGGCTCATCACCAAAACATTGGCTAGGTCTGTAACGTTAAGCGGGGCAGATTGTCCCAACGGAAAGTTGTATGACTATGAAAAATTCAATGCCGCTCACATTGTCAGTATAGAAGCCGATAAAAATTACGATGAAAGCGAGGCCGTTGGCACTATCAAATTGACGCTGTTGTCTAATACAGGTCATCAAACAAGTACTGTCGAAGCATATACGAGAGTATTGATGGGTCGTTGTACAGATTGGAAAGAAGTTGATCGAAGTGAAGCGAAGAGTAGTGTTGCATATTTATATTATTTAAAGGGAGACCCCACGAATTTCAACAAAGTGAAAAAGGCATTCGAATATTTACGGGATTTGGTGAAAGCCGAGGATGATCCATTTGGTGGTTAAATCTAAATTTCTATAATATATGAAATCACTTTTTGTCCTCTTTTTCTCCTTGTACGGGTTTGTGCTGTTTGCACAAGATCGGACATCCGGATTATCCTATGTCGTATCCATTGAATCCAAAGTGCAGGCCTATGAAAAAAATAAAGATAGGATAGCGCAACTCCGGCTAGCATTGCCTGATTTGGAAAATCAATGGAAGCAAAAGATAAAAGATATATCGGACAAGATTACAGCACTGCTCAAAGAAAGGGACAACTTAGTTGCCGACATGAAGGTTGGAGCCAGGTGCAGTGAATGTCAAAGGTGGAAGACCGAATTAGAGCAGGAGGGGATAGATTTTCAACAGCATCTGGGCGAGGTCAAAGGATATGCCGTTCCTGCATCCACATCGGAGCTAGAGGGTGTAAGGAAACAATACAATGAGAAAATAGCTATCCAAAAAGTACAGTTGCAACGATTACAAAAGGGAGACGACGCCGTACAAGCCAATATAAATGAAACCGACAAATTGACCAAATCCAATGCCTCATTGTGTCGGGAAGTTACGCAATTAAGTAAGGATTACGAGACTGCTGTATTGAAAGAAGCCAGGGCCAAACAGGATGGTTTTGTCCAAAAACTTACCGATGTCGTCAATGATATCTTAATATCCAATGACCAATCGGCTATACAGCGTGCTAGAGCGCTCCGATACCAAGAGGAATTTCAAGTGCAAAGCGAGAAACTAAAGCAACGCCTCGAGATCGAAAACAAGGAACTCAAAGACTTGAAGAATAAGGAAATCGCTCTTAACGATGAGCTTATCAACACAAAGCAATATCGAAAGGATAGCATTTCAAGCAGTACTCATCCCGAACGGGATTCTTTGCTCCAAATCGTGCAACGTGAAATTAACGACCTTAAAGGTAAGAATCAAGCTTTGGCAACTGAAATCTCCTATTTAGATGCCGGTCTAGTTAAAAAAATACAAGATAAAATTGCAGAAATAAAACCTGTACTGGACAAAGATATCGCCCATGCGCAGCAACTAGGAGAAAGTGCAACAAAGAATTCGGACCTTTTAAAACAACAATTCGAAGCAGCGATTGCAGTCTGTAGCAAAGCGAATAATACACTTGTGGCCGCTATCACCGACGAGACCAATCGGATGGTGTCAGCCGGTCGAAAAATCGAATGTCCGGTATGGAATGGGACAGGTGGAGAAGTAGCTTCTAGTTGGAACCAACTTCTTCCTTGCATCCGCAATCTGGTGTCTGCTGCACAAGTCAATCCATATTGCTCCAAGTGGAATTTGAAAGATTATTTAGGTCGGTATTTGAGCTTTGTCAACAACCTTGCCCCAGAAGATTTAACCCATGTCAAGAGCAATATACGTTAGGAGTCCCCTTGATCTCCCTTGTATCGTTTTTTACCTATAGGTCGATAGCCAAATTTTCGAATGATTTCCTATATTAGATTATCAATTCACGATACAAGCAGATTCAATCCAATGAAGCAAAAGGTAAATCTTATAGTTTTTCTTTTATTAGCAGTACTTACCTCTACACCCTCCAAGGGCCAAGAGATGACAACCCAGCAATATGTCGAAGACATAGAATTTTTTGGTCATGAATTAACGCAGCGGCATAAGAATCTATTTGCCAAGATTAGTAAAGAAGATTTTTTGAACAAGCTATCCCAAGTAAAAGAGCAAAGCTTGACCAAACAAAGCTTTGTTATCGCACTACTTAAGCTTATAAAAGAGATTGGTGACGAACACACGATGATATTTGAGTCCAACTACCCTAAAGCGTACCCCATAAGGTTTGATATCTTTAAAGAAGGGATATTTGTAGTTGCTGCAGATCAGTCCAATCCAGAGCTTTTGTATCAACAGCTCGACGGGATTGAAGATCATGCAACAGACCAAATAATCAAAGCGTTAACAACCCTGATTAAAGAAGGCAATCCATCCTATTATGATGTCTATTTAACACGTATGCTTGCCAACCCAACGATTTTAAACGGAATCGGTATATCACGTTCTGACCTGAAAACAGACTTCATTTTAGCAGGCAAACGGCATACCTGTTATCCCGACGAACCGCAAAGGGCCAAAATCCAAGCGCCTCTGTTGAGGTATAGTAATAATGATAATTATTGGTACAGCCTTATTGACAATCAACAAACCTTATATTTTAACTATCAAAATTGTAGTGAGCAAGTAGGAAAGCCCTTTGAGGCTTTCAGTCAGCAACTGTTTCAAGAAGTGGAGACTGGACGACCAAAACGAATTATTATAGATCTTCGAAATAATAGCGGAGGTAATTCCGCTATTTTGCAGCCATTTTTGGAGAAATTGAAAGAAAGTAGTTTAAATACAAAAGGTGCACTTTATGTATTGATAGGGAAAAATACTTTTTCCTCGGCGTTAATGAATGCTGTTGACTTGAAGAGGAACTATAACTCCATTCTCGTCGGAGAACTTACAAGTGGAAGTGTCAATCATTATGGCGAAATAAGGGGTTTTCAATTGCCACATTCAAAATTAGAAATCGGTTATTCGACCCGGTATTGGGAAGTCTGGAAAGGATATGAAGGAGGCCTGAAACCTGATCATCCAATCGTCTATTCCATACATAATTTCAAGGCAGGTAAAGATGAAGCCATCGACTACGTGCTAACGCAAGAGGCTGCGACATCGGCAAAGTAGCGATAGGCTACCCTAGGGTAGTTGTTTTAATAGAATTTGGATTAGGCTCATTTGACCCACTAGTCAAATGTATCACTCCCTTTTGTTCGCTCATCTAGCAGGGAGCGTGTCTCCGAAGTCTACCAACTTTACCTAGGATTTGATTCGCAGCCACTAGTGTGGTTCAGGCTCTGTAGGTTCAAAGCAGAGGATGCTTTAATAGTATGAAAGCTGCCATCCTAAATTTCTTTATAAAACAAGTTTTAATTTTCATACTTATACGAGGGTTTAATAGTCAGTGTATTTTTAATACTTAGTTGCTAACATTCAGGCTCGTTTAAGAGAAATTATAGAAATAATCAAATTTATCCATATATTTTTTTATATTTATATTTAATTATTTAAATTGTATTTGCTTACTTGTAATAAGTAGAAAAACTAAAAACCTTAATTAAATTATGAAAAAAAATCTTATTATCTTTGTATTGACAATATTTGTCGGATTATTCTCTTTGAGTGCAGGTAGATTAGATAATCCCGCTTTCTCGACGAATCAAATTGTTGGGGTTGTTACAGAATGTCATACAAATCCTGTTGTTAAGTTAGCTGGAGCAACAATTAAAATTACGCGTTTAGGTAATCCAAATACGCCTGTCGCTACCATCACTGCTGGACCTAATGGAGATTTCCATGTAGGATACGTCGCTGCCGGCTCTTATAAAATCGAAGTTCGCCTTTTAGGGTATGTCACAATAGAACAGACGTTCGGCATTCCAGATTCAAATTCGCCCCAAACGGTCAATTTAGAAATGTGTACTATGGAAGAAACCACGAACTTATTAAATGAAATTTTATGGTAAAGTATTTTTTAAACATTTTTGTTTTTATTATTGTGGGCAATGTTTCGTTATATTCGCAGACTAATACTTGTTGTGCGGACACCAAAAATAAAGATACTGGGATAGAGGTGAATATTTATAAAGTAAATGACCCCTTCAGAACATTGTCAATTCTTGATAAAAACGATAACCGTATAAATATTTCTATAATAAATTTAGGTTCTTCATTTAAACTAAAAGTGACAAATGAAATACTTATCAAAAGTGTAGATGCTCAAGACAAAGTTTTACAGAACCCTTACATTACACTAAACTCAAAAAATATTTCATTTTCAAAATTAAAGGAACTTAATCAATCTTTAATTTCTGACATTGAGTTTGTAGAAGATACTTTAATTGCTGTTCAACGTTTTGGAGACAAGGCTAAAAATGGTGCGATTATAATTACGCAATAATCTGTTCTCATCTGTTTAAAACCGCCTCAGAGAGTTAAATTTAATAAGGTGAACGTCCCTGTTTTGGTAAATAGATTTACCAAAATCATACTTGCTTAAATCATCTTTTGATAAATGGTAGGACACCGTATACGGTGTCATGAGGATTGTGATTCCGTCTTTACTTTTCGTTATCGTAAGTTCTAGTGTAGTTTTATTTGAAAAACTCAGATCAAATATATTCTCTTCTTCTGTGTTGATGGAGATATAGTCAGTGGAGTCGAATAGGTATTTGCCGGAATGTTTGTTTAATACACCTGTGTAGCCAATAATCAGTTCCTTAGACGGGATGAATTCAGCATCTCGTATTCGGAAATAAGCAGTCGCATTCCATATGTTTAGCGGCTCTACGAATCGACCTGTAAAGTAGAAAGGCTGTTTTTTTTGCTCCAACGAGACCAATTCCACATTCTTTATCGGCAGTTCAATTAAATAGCTCGCTTGTCCATTTGATCTTAACTTGGTTACTTTCTCCCCATATTTATATAGGGATTGACTTGTTATGCTATATGGTTGCTCTTTTCCTAGCGCCTTTATCACCGTATCTTTGATTTCTTGGCCATACACCTTCTGCGATACCGTATATTCCTTGGAAAGGGATATAATTGCTATTGAATTATAGGCAAATAGCGCGATGTAAGCAACTCCTGCTAGGCATAGTATGGTTAGTATTATTTTGAAGTATTTTGTTTTCCCGACCATGATATCTGTATTTATCTAATATCTTTCAATTTATACTCCTAATTCAGCATGAGTAATTAATGAATGTATTGATTCGCATATTGTAGATTATTAAAGATTAGCTATTATCATTAAATAACCCTTACCGCTGTTTGGGCTGGACCACTATTCGTTTGAATATGCGGGTAGTAGAGTTGTCTGTAATCTAGGTAATTAATTTTGTATTTTCAACTTGATTTTGTGCAATTCGTTTTTGGTAATTACGAGTTCCAACCCACTGGTATCCGTTGCATTCTTGTACAATGTTAGATGCGTGTATTTTTCAGGTTTGACAGGGCGTGGGCGGGTGACTATTGCAAATTCGTAAAAAATCGTTTCATGTCGGCCAGGTTCCATATTGTCAAAGTATATCGTATCGTTTTTTAGGTGATATTTCCCTTTGGTATCCGTTATGCCAAAGCATATGTTCCTTTGTACGAATGTCATGTTGTCCTTTAATTTTAGCGTAACCGTACAGTTGGCAACGCCCTCTCTTTGGGCAACTAACAAATTGTCCCTTTCAAATTTTTTGAAGTCAATGATTCCAAATGGTCTTATAGCCGTACTTACCAATACAAATGTCAAAAAGACTATGACTAGAAGTCGTGATTTGACGACAAATTTTTCCATTACGGAAAGTCGAATCTGGTTGAATAATGCAATGATAAGAACTATATAAAGGATGAGTAAGAATAAGGTTAAAGGGATTAACCAAGAGCCCAAGTTGCCTTCCCAAAAATACAGTGTATTTATGGCCAGAAAGAAAATAGTCGATAGCACTAGCAGCCCTTTCATAATTCAATTATAGGAGATTCAAAAAAATCGACACATAATCGTATTCCATTTTTTGTCTAGTCTCAACACGGTATTGCGATGAGCAAAATCTGGTATTAGCAGGACGATGATTCAGGAATGTTGCCATATCTTATTTGCTGAGAGTCTAATATAGTCACTCCCGTACATTATTCGAAGTAAATATTATCGAGGGCATAGCGAATTTTTTATCTCCACTGAATCAGTTTGTTTCCAAAAAAATAGTGTACTACCTTCAAGTGAAATTAGAATAAAGCATGTTCGTGCTAAACCGTACATTAGATCAGCTTTTGTTCAAGAGCTATTCTGACTAATACAGCCGTGTTTTTGGCATCCAGCTTAAGCAACAGATTTTTGCGATAGCTTTTGATCGTTTCCGGACTTAGAAAAATACGGTCGGCTATTTCTCCGTTGGTCAATCCTTCGGCCACTAGTTTTAGCATTTCCCGTTCTCGCTGGCTCAACCAGAGATGAGTCTCTTTGGGCCGTTTCATCAGCACATCGA
Source organism: Sphingobacteriaceae bacterium DW12 (assembly GCA_000783305.1). Classification (GTDB taxonomy): domain Bacteria; phylum Bacteroidota; class Bacteroidia; order Sphingobacteriales; family Sphingobacteriaceae; genus Sphingobacterium. Next base: position 259,942 of record JROE01000008.1, read on the forward strand.
TTTCATGGCACAGGAATGTTTCGCCAGCCGCCACCGCCTGTATCCCAGCAAGAACCTCTTCGGTCATGGCATTTTTGATCAAGTAGCCTAAGGCACCGTTTTCCAACATCTGCCGTACCACACTGTATTCATTGTGCGTAGTCAGTGCCAGCACCTTGAGTTCTGGAACAAGCTCTTTGAGTTCCTTACATAGATCCACTCCGTTGATATCCGGCAAGCCTACATCGAGGAGCAGCACATCAGGTTTCCAAAAGCCGATAGCGTTCCGGCATTCGGCGGCACTGTGTGCCACACCGACCACTTTCGCGATGCCTGATTCTTCAATAAGACTTTTTAGTCCGTCCGTCAGGATCTTATGGTCGTCCACAATAGCTACCTTAATCATGTTGTTCATTTTTTGTCAGTTCCACATGCACCTCTGTTCCCTCTTCCGAAGAAAATATATCCAATTTCCCCTGAAATGTATCTATCCGCTGCCGGATATTCTGCAACCCCATTCCTTCGGAAACAGTATGCTGATCGAATCCTTTTCCATCGTCCTGTACCGTAAAAGAAACACGATCAGGTTCCTGTACCAACTGCAGGTTGATATGGCTGGCTCCGGCGTGTTTCAGCGCATTGTTGACCAGCTCATGGATACACCGATACACCATGATTTCCATTTTTCCGGGCAATCGGGCTTCATTCCCGAAATAATGGAAATTGGCTGTTGGAATGGCAGCGCAGAAATCGGCAAGTGAGACTTTCAGTCCGTAGCGTAGCAGCGATTCCGGCATCATGTGGTGCGCCACACGGCGGAGCTCTTGTATCGAATCGTCCAGCATACCCAGGGCTGTCTGAAAACGGGCTACGTCCACCGCCTCCAGTAGGGCATCGCCTTTCACCTGTGGTAAATTCATCTTTACGGCAGATAACATCCCACCCAATCCGTCGTGCAGGTCCTTTGCCAAACGCGTTCGTTCCGCCGCTTCTCCATCCAGCGTGGCCTGCACGGCCACCAGTTGTTTTTCCTGTTCCAGCCGTTGTGTTTCCTTTTCAGCCAACTTTCGCTTGCTTACCGCCAGACGATAGCGGATGAAGGCAAAAGCCAATGCAATCAGGAGAACAGTTGCCCCGGCAATACCGAGCCAGATGTATAATTGTCGTTGTTTTTCCAATGCACCTATTTTGATTTCTTTTTTCTCGGTCTCATATTTCACTTCCATAGCGGAGAGTGAACTTTGATAGGTTTCATTGCTGTGATTGTCTATGACCGACTTATACCGCGCCATGTATTCCTCCATCGCATCTAGGTTTCCTAAGTGTGCATATATCAGGGGTAGGTTGGAAAATATCGTTAGTTTCAAATGATGATCTGTCGAATCCGTTTTCAGCGCCACCAACGCAGTTTCAGCAGATTTTTCATATTGTTGCATGTAATAGCTGATACTGGAGATATCTGCGTAGGAGTGCGCAATTAAATTTGTATTGCCAATCTCTTTCGCCAGAAGAAGCGCCTCTTCCGCATATTTCATCGCATTGATGTAGTCATCATACTGAAAGTAAGCTCCGCAAAGTGTTTGTAGCGCACTGATTTCGTTCGAACGGCCACCTGACTTACGATGGATTTTAAGTGATTCCTTCGCATAATGTATCGCTTTTTCCTTACCGCCCTCCTCGTTTTTATAGACACTGCTCAATGAAAGATAAATGTCGCCCAAGTTTTGTGCGTTTTTATGCTTCGACGCAATTTCCTCTGCTTTCCCGTAGTAGTATAACGCTTGCTTATTATTTTGCATCAGGTGATAGGTCCCACCTATTCCCATGTATACATCACACATTTTTTGGTCATCCTCCAGTCGCTCACCCAGTTTTGCGGCTTCGAAATACCGTTCCAAGGCTTTTTCATACTGGCCTTGCCGACGATAGAGTTGACCGTACATCTTAAGAATCGACACCTCGCCATCTTTGTCCTCATTTTGCCGTGTAAGGACCAACGTTTTATCCAAATAAAAAGCGGCAGAGTCGAATACCATGCTCACGTAATAGGAAGACCCCAGATAATAAAGAAATTTAGCCTTGGATTTTTGATTGCCCGTCGTCTCCGCCAAATCGTGACCTTCCAAACTAAAAGACCTGGACCGGATAGGGTCGTCATTTAAATACCCCTGCGCCAACTCCATGTAAATGTCGATTCTCTCTTGGTCCGTCAGCTTCTTCTTTGCCAATAGCTGCTCTAAGGAGTCCAGATCCTGTCCGAAACTTATCATCGGCACAAGTGCTATCAACAGATATAGCGATAAATGTGATGCCCCTTGTATTAGACTATGTATATATCTTTTCATCATCCTGTTTGGTTATTCGGGTTTACTCCAATTGTTCATAAGACAAAGGTAGCCGTATGCGCCCCTGCTAAAAACCCCCTTTGGGGGGTATTGGGGGAAGTTTTGTCACTATACCTTTGTTTTTATCAAATGAAGGAAAATGGTCAATGTGTTTTGGTAGCCTTTATCCGGAAAAAAATCATCAATTATAAAAATAAACAAAAATGAGAACAATCATCAGAAAAACAATAGGTCTGCTCTTTATTGGAGTTAGCCTGACATCCTGCTCAAAAAATGACGACTGTGACCCCAATGACGAAAATAGCCTCTGTTATGTGGGGATTGGACACGGTGAAACGCTCCTGCTAACGGAGGAAAAGACAAACGGACGGACCGAAATGAGATTTGAATACAACGATCGTAACCAGGTCGTCGTACGCTATGTACATGGAGTTGACGGGAACATCGTTAGAGAAGACTTTACCTATAATGGCGATAAGATCATCAAAGTAGAAAGGAAATCCAATAACCAACTTGTCATGACCGAGGAATACTTCTATGCTAACGGAGATAGGCCCACCACAGGAGTCTTCAAAAGCAATAAGGGTGAGCCGATAGCAAATATTATCTATGCCTATTCCGGCAATAGTATTACAGAAACATCCTTCAATATGGAAGGCGAGCAAACTGGGGTCAATACCTATACCCACGACAAAACGGGCAAGAATATCATAAAAGCTGTAACCAGTATGCAGAACATTATCCTGTTTACCCTTGAATACGGTGATTATGACGACAATCCGTGTCGGTATACCAACTACCCCTGGGCATGGAAAGTAGGCTCGGTGAACAATGCCCGATCCTATTTATTGACCTCACAGGGCCCCCAAGGTGCCGTCTCTACCAAGAGCGACCGCTGGGAGTATACCTATAACAGCCCGGGCTATCCCCAAAAAGCAGAAGTTTACGATAAGGAGTCAAACACTTTGGTCGAAACTCGGGAATACACTTACAAAAAAGCAAATAAACTATAAGAGAAAATCCCTGCCATGCCGCGCCGATGAATGCGCAGTTTGATACCAGCAATGGCATACCATAATTTAAATAAAATAATGAAAAAAGCAATCTTTATCCTTATGGCGGTCGTCATCGCCATCGCTGCACAGGCGCAGCAATTTCAAAAAAGTACCACCACCGCCAATCTCGGTATCGGGTTGGGGACCGCTTTGGGCGGCCTCGGCACGGCCCGTCCGGCTATTTCTTTGTCCGTAGACCATGGCATGTGGGATATCGGTGGCCCGGGAGTCATCAGTTTAGGTGGTTATGTTGGGAATACCGGGTACAAATATACTGACCTAGGCTATACTGCCAAATGGAACTATACCATCGTGGGTGTACGCGGAGCATACCATTATAATGGCTTTACCAACGTATCGAAGCTTGATGCCTATGGCGGGGTGATGCTCGGCTACAATATTGCGAAATACACGTCGGACAGCGGCGATAATTCGCTCGCGAACAGCTACGGTAGCGGCCTTGGTTTTACAGGATTTTTAGGTGGGCGCTGGTTTTTTACCGACCGTATCGGTGCTTACGCCGAGTTGGGATATGGGGTATCCGTACTGAATGCGGGCCTTACTTACAAATTCTAAAGAAATAGGAATATACCCAGCCTCCTTTCCAAATGACAAACCCGCTGATAATTTTCAGGGGGTTTGTTGGTAGTTAAACAAACCCTTTTCGATATTCCTATCTTATCGTTCAGCAACTGTGATTTACTTCCTTTTAAAGAGCAGTATGATATTGCCTCCGCCTCCATTGGTAACTATAGGGATCCCTAATTTCAACCTGTCTTTGTTTAACTCATACACATCCAGAATCGCCACATCATCGCCACTGCCCACTGTCAATTTCTTGGTCGTGGCATTGTAGGCGTATGTTTGGTTTTTGGTTTCAAAGATTAGGTCTAAACCATCTTCGCAAGCCGTTCCCTTATCGTTGATCGTTAGTCGGTCTTTGGAAAATGCGAATGTATCGTCCATATGGCATTCCGACCATGGGTAATAATTGTTCATGCCATTCAAGCCAAATTCTCCCGGAGGATTGGTGCTTGGGTTGCCATCGGTTATCGTAGCGACCCAAGTGGTGTTTTCTAGATTATTTGCGGCCGTATCGTCTTTATCATCCTTTTTACAGCTAAATAGTGCTAAAGTAATAAGCGTTAGGTAAGTTGTGTAAAGCAGTCTTTTAGTCATTTCTATGTGTCTTAAATTTATAAGGTCTATTTCAATTTTTTAATCGCCTCGTTTTGCAATAGCGATTTCATCTGTGTGATGACAGTCTTTGTTGGATGAGCAATGGTACTTGGTCACTTCTTCTTGCCTGCCACATCAAAACCCTTCACTACCGTTACTCCTTTAGAAGAGGGGCGGGGCGTAGTTTCCTGCAAGCGGTCGATATATTCAAATAGCAATTCAATATTTTGGTCCTGGCCTTTCTGTTTCTTAGCTATTTTCTCTACCGCGTATTTGATTTCGGCAATTTCCAACTTTACCTCCGTATTGTCGGAAAGTAGCTGTCTCATGCGAGTGAATATTCGCATGATCTGAATATTGATTTGAATAGCGAGTTTGCTGTTTAGTACTGTTGATAGCATGGCTACCCCTTGTTCTGTAAAACAAAACGGAGCGTATCTTAATCCTTGCTTGTCAGAATTGGAGGTCACAAATTGTGACCTCCAATCCCCAAATTCTTCATCAGACATTTCAAACATAAAATCCTCAGGAAATCTGTCCATGTTTCTACGGACCGCTTGTTTGAGCATGCGCGTCTCTACGCCGTATAGATGAGCCAAGTCACGATCCAACATCACCTTCTGCTTTCTGATGATGTATATCTTGCTTACAAGTATTTCATCATCCGGAGGTATAGTTTGTATTATGTTTTTCTTGCTCATCATTTCCCGAGGTTACAATTGGTTGTGTGTATTTCTTATTGTTTTTTATTATTTTGCATGCTGTATTTTCAACAAGTTAGAAATTTACTTTGTATTTTCAAATTACTATTCTGTAGCTATTTTTTATATGTTATTTCTCTTTATCGAATAGATAGTTCAATATTTTTCTAGTTTCTGTTTCCTTTCTTTGGATACTGTTGGCCAATGTCCATTCCCTGGGATTTGTCCTTACATGGCTTCTTACAATAGCAAATTTGCTGTTATGATAACTGTGCATGTTTTTTGAATCAATCTTGCGCAAATACACATGATTACTGATTGATCTATTGATAGCCTGTTCTAAGACCATTAAGTTTCCGATAGAATTAATCTCGTCTCCCCATAGTTGCCATATGTCCTGTCTGAGGTTTCCATCTTTGTCGTGAAAGGACTGTATATGTTCAATATCTATTTTATTTTCAAATAAGAGGTTCTTTATTCTATTGATTTCATCTTGATTTTTTGTTTTATAATCCTCTTCAAGCAATGCTGATAAGCGGCACAGAAGATTTTTCCTCTTCGTGTTTTGAGTTAGATTTTCTCCTATAAAATAGTTTAAATCATAAAATCCATTGTTATGGGCAGCTTCGGTCGCAATTTGGTTGTTAATCAGATGCATGAGTTCATCCGGAGATCCGTGCACCATAGTGTGGATGACCTTATGCATAAAACCATAGAAGATTTCATTTTTGATTTTCTGAAAACGGATACTGTATATCAGGAACAGTCTGCTGAGCTGTCTTACAAAATAAAAGAACTTGTCCCAATAGTTCTCTTCATTGCTGTAGCTATTTAGAAATACAAAAATAAGCGTCCAATATCTGCGGTATCGGGACCACCAAATAAAATGCATGGCTGCTGCATCTTCAGCGGTATTATAATCCTGTCTTTCCCAGGCATATCTTACTTCAATTATTCTGTCAATATCTTCTAAAGATAGCTCTACTCGGTTCACATTGTTTCGGAAATGCTCCCATTGATTGATGTTAAATAGAGTGTCGAATAAGCGTTCGTAGAACGAATCGGTCCCTAAGTTGTACAGCGTGACGGGGAGTTGGTACTTAGCAATGATTAAAAATTGATAAATTTCCAGAATTCCTCTCATATCAGTCACTTTTCGTTTCAGCTCCGCATTACCTTCGTCTATTTTCTGATATAACATGCTGATTTGTTCGAAGCTGGACTCCCCTAATCCCTTTTTATCATTGAGGTACTCATACATCCTAATTTTGAAAATATCTCCTCCGTTCAAGTCTAAGCCAGTAGTATTTATAGCATTGAATATTTGCAACGTTTTTGAGAGGCCTGCTCGAGTCTCTATAACGACAAAGTATATTGAACTTAATAAATGATTTACGAATTCATTGATATCGAAGGTCTTTTGAGTATCATCTTCCTCCCGGCAATGCTCATCCAATATTTCATTGAGAAGCGCGAGATTTTGTAAATACGGATTGATTGAGTCTTCTTCAAGCAGTCGATTACTATTCGTTGCTTCTTCCAGATAAAGTTGTTGTGCACCATTACTGACCTCTGTACGTAACCAATCCAATTTTAAGGTATCCAACTCTTGACACTCATTATACTTTAGTTTTAGTGCTTTCAAAAGAAGTAGGGACGTCGTCAACCTTTGCTGGCCGTCAATTATTTCATGCTCATTGTTTGCATTTTTTGCAGATAGTTGCATCGTACCTATAAACATAGGCTCCGTAGATGTGATTCCATCATTTCCCCAAAAGGATATAAATATATCAGAGACAAATTTTCGAATTTGTTCTTCGCCCCAAGTGTAAGGGCGTTGATATATAGGAATAATATATCGGATATCATTACCTAATATAGTTGTTCCACCTTTCTGGGTATTGTACTTAAGTGTACATGTATTTGCATTAATTGCAAAGGATTTCTCTTCAATCATTGATGTTCAGGATAATTGTCTAATATCTTGAATGTTTCTATGCTAGTCAAGTATAGTATGAACTTTACAATCTAGGGTTGTAACTTTAATCTTTTCATACTTATTTTGCGTTCTTTGCGGTTCGGGGTCTCTATGCCTTACTTCCGCTGTTGGTTCTGGACAGCATCTAATATCGCGAGCATCCTATAGTACTTGTATGTAGCCGATGTGCTATTGAAGCACGCTGATAGGTATTGAGTCTGGAGTATGTTGTTTAGTGGAAAGAGTTGCATGCTACTAAACTAATGAATATGGTGCTAATATGCACTATGAATAGATGGCGTCGGTACCAATGATTTAATTGCTTTTTGTAAATACAACTCTAGGTTGTGGCAGGGGTGGTGTTTATTATGCAGTTTTGTGTTGAAGGTTCTATATTCTTGAAGCTTGGAATGGATGAATTCCAATTCATTTTATGGAAACGAACTAAATTTTAAACATGATGGAAAAGGGACCTTTCTCGTTATACGACTTTATGGGATATTTCTTCCCTGGCGCACTCGCTTTGTATCTTATTGTGTTGGGACAAAATGATATATTTAGCTATTTTTCGCAGGACTTTTTTAAGGATACCACTAAAAACTTCTTAGAACTTCCAATTCATATGTTATTATTCTATGTAATTATTTCGTATTGCATTGGACATTTTTTAAGTTTCTTTTCAACTTTGACTATTGAGAAGTATACGCGGTTAGTCTATGAGGATCCATCCAAAATTTTACTCTCTGATACGCCTTTTCAACCCAAAAATGATGTGCGGTCTCTAAAGTTAAATCGGTGGAGATTTGTATTGTTTATTTTGATTTGGCCTTTAATTGTTTATGATTGGATTTTAGTAAGATTTCTCAAATTTAACCATAGTTATCTAAAAAAGATAGAGGCACCATATAGAGATTTGGTCAAATCCCGTATCAATGAAGTTTTTAGAGATATAGGGCACAAGGAAGATGTAGTTGAAGATAAAGCGAATAATTACCACAGATTATTGATTCATTATAACTACGAATTCACTAAATATCATGGACATAAGTTAATGAACTACGTGTCGCTCTACGGCTTTTTACGGGTTCTTACTTTGGTGTCCTGTTTATTCTTTAACTATATATTTATTTCATATTTGTGGACTCATCATTTACAGTTGGATTGGATTGGTGTTAAGAATTTGATTTATTTTGCGTTGTGTCTTGTTGCCGTTACCTCTATGACGTTCGTATTCTATTTGGGGTATCTCAAGTTTTATCGAAGGTATACGTTAGAAAATTTGATGTTAATCTTAATCGTAGATAAGGACTATAAATAAGATTTTTCAAGATTAACTACCCAGGCTGAAATGTTTATACCATACTTCTTAACTTGAACTTTTTTTGAGTATTTTTGTGAGATTAGATTTTTCTTCTTGAAAGTAAGAATCTTTTATTTTTTGCTCAATAGCTTGACTGTATGAAAGAAAGAGTTCACATTTTTACAGCAGAACAGCTCAATCCAACTGATGAAAGCCAAATAATTATTGCTTCGATATTTACCAAACAAGTTTCAAACGGTTTGAATGTATTGGATTTGTTGAATACAATAAACAATCGAATTGTAGATGACGAATTAAAGGATAAAATTTACAGAGTTGTTTCAAAGACACTCGGAAACACTTTTGAGCAAACTACAAAAATAAAATACGACTACGATATAGCTAAAAATTCATTGAGATTTTACAAGCATCAAGATATTTCAAAAGTTGAAAGAATTAATATTCCTGAAAGAGTTTCAGAAGTTAAATTCAAATCGGACTTAACAAATATTGCTACAATAAATCCAACTATATTTGGAGGCAATGAAATCCTATTTCAATCAATTTAATTTACTATGCCCGAACAACAAAATATAGAATACAAAAGTGCTTGGCACGATGATTACCTGAAATGGGTATGTGGTTTTGCTAACGCGCAAGGCGGAGTAATTTATATCGGCAAAGACGATAATGGCAGTGTTGTTGGGTTAGACGATTACAAAAGATTAATGGACGACATTCCCAACAAAATCCGTAATGCAATGGGAATTACTGTTGAGGTAAACTTACACGAAGAAAAGAGAAAACATTTTATTGAAATCATTACACATCCTTATTCCGTTCCTATTTCGTTGCGTGGCAGATATTATTACCGAAGCGGAAGCACCAAACAGGAATTGACAGGAGCATCGCTCAATGAATTTCTGTTGAAAAAATCAGGTAAAACGTGGGATGATGTGGTTGAACCAAGAGCAACATTTGAGGATATTGACGAAAAAGCAGTTACTACCTTTGTTCAGGAAGCAGAATTTTCAGGACGTTTACCCGAGAGCAAAGGTTTAACCATTCCACAGTTATTTGATAAATTGAGGCTTACCGAAAACGGGCAACTAAAAAGAGGTGCAATTGTTTTGTTTGCCAAAGACCCTGCAAAATTTTATCCGAATATCTTTGTAAAGATTGGTCGCTTTGGGAAAGATGATGCAGACCTTATCTTTCAGGAGAATGAAGAGGGTAATTTGATTGTGATACTTCAAACCATTTTAGAGCAGTTGCATCACAAGTTCCTTATTAGGAAAGTTTCTTTTGAAGGAATGAAAAGAATAGAAACCAACGAGTACCCCGTTGAGGCATTGCGTGAAGTAATACTGAATGCTTTAGTGCATCGTAATTATATGGGAGCACCAACTCAAATCAGGGTTTATGATGATAAAATCGTCTTTTGGAATGAGGGAACTTTACCGCAAGGGTTAAGCATAGAGGAACTCAAAGGGTTTCACGCTTCCCAACCAAGAAATATCCTCATTGCTGATGTTTGTTTCAAAGGCGGGTATATTGATTCTTGGGGACGTGGAATGTTGAAAATATATAATGCCTGTAAAGAAGCGGGATTACCCGAACCAGAAATAAAAGAATTTCAGACTGGCTTATTGGTAACGCTTTTCGGAAAGGGTTCGGGAGAACTTCGGAAAGAGTTCGGAAAGGGTTCGGAAAGGGTTCGGGAAGAGTTCGGAAAGGAAGTGCTTGAAACATTAAATTGGATAGAAAAAAATCCTGAAGCCACAGCACAACAGATAGCAAAACTTATTGGTAAATCATCAAGAACAATAGAAAAGCATATTGCTAAATTAAAAGATGCAGGAATACTCATAAGAAAGGGAGGAACATTTGGTGGATATTGGGAGATAGTGAAAGACTTGACTTAAATTGTTTGTTACGGGAGTGTAACTCAAACTGTGTCATTGGATAATTAACCAAAATCTAAAAGCCTCTATCAAGTTTGAGCCTCTCCCCAAATTTAATGTAAAGTTGGGATATGGTCAAGCCCCAGTTGTGCAACGGCATTGTCCACTTTTTAGAGATGTCCTTTATTGGAATTGCAATAGAAAAGTAGAGACATTTTAAGCAGCTTCTGTTTTATTTTTTCTCATCACCTGTTCCACTTGAACTGGTGTTAGGTATTCGAGTGCGGAATGCCTTCTTTTTCTGTTGTACCACACTTCTATATAGTCAAATATCTCCAGCTTTGCCTGTTCCCTGGTTTCAAATTTTCTGTGGTATACCATTTCCGTTTTCAAGGTCTTGAAGAAGCTTTCGGCAATGGCGTTGTCCCAGCAATTTCCCTTTCTGCTCATACTTTGCAATACCGGCAGCCCCTTGAAGCTCCTACGGAACTCATGGTTGGCATATTGGATGCCACGGTCACTATGAAAAATCTGTCCACAATGTCGTCCCGTGAAAACGGATGCCAGCTATGTCTATGGATTCATTTTCTAATATGTTGATATGGGTGCCGATAGCTGCCTCTTTTATTTTCGAAAGCGTCTTCGGGTAGGAGCCTTTGTAATATTCATGGTTACCGAGCACGTATAGTATGGGTATATCCAATTTCAAGCTTCTAAGCCATTCCACCCCTTTAATTCCGATGTCTATGTCACCAGCGAGTATGAGTACATCAGCTAGGTCTATCTCCAAGTCAGTATATCCAAATTCACGATGAAGGTCACTGACGATCTGTATTTTCATATTACTTTTTTATAGTATCAGTGCTTTAATTCTCTGCATGCCCGATTCATTAAGATGCCTTGTGGGCCGTTTGACCGCTGAAAGGGTATAGCGACAATAATCCAGGAATGTTGCCATGTCTTATTTATTTACGGTCTAATATAAATACTCGAATCCATTATTCGAAGCGATGGTGACCAATGGGCTGATCACATTATAGAACTTTTCTCGCGATAGACCACTATTTAGATCAGTGCCAATATAAAAATAATCCTCTAATAGCCTTTCTCTCGGTTTGTCACGCATATATGTGCGCACTGCCATATCCTGCATCGTATAGAAAGCCTCGAAATATCTGTCCAGCACAGGGAGCCTATTACTTTTGCTCACGTTAAAGTTGCTATCGGCTGGTATCAGGTTCCATATCTGATCGTGCGATACAAAGCTGTACGGCACGAAGTGCTCTACATGATACTGCCCTTTGTATAGCTCATTGCCTGTATAGATACATTTCAAAGGACCATTAACATCTATTATATAGTCCCAGAATTTACGCTGCTTGGTCAGTGAATTACGCGTAGCTGGCTTTATCAGCTTATTGGGGATATCAGGTACATTCGGATTGCGCACCTGCAAATAGAGTGACAAGTTCCAGTATACGTAATCCCTTATTACACGTATATGCTTTGTGAGATATCCAAACCATACATCCGACAACACTATCTTTTCCTTGTACAGCCTGTAAATAGGTGTATTCACATCGGCTTGTGACAGCTCATATATTTTACCTTTGCTATTTACGCCCGGGTACCATGGGCTTAGAAACCAGTGGGGGACTTGATTGTCAAAGTGAAATAACAGCTTCCTTGTATTCGGATTACTTGAGCTTTCTAATTGCGCCTTTATTCGAGAACGGTCTGCATCTATAGTGAGACCTTCTATATCTTTCAGCTTACGTACCGTATCCTGTATCATATCCTGCTGACCAAAAGACACCTGAAAATAATTGACCGTGTACCAAGCATTGGATAGCATACTCGCGAACAACTGCTCTTTTCTTATTTCTTGTTGTCCATTCTGTATAGCATCCAGTATCGCCAGCAGCCAATAGAATTTGTAAGTTGCCGATGTACTGTTAAAAGAGGCTGCCAAGTGTTGCACTGGTAGTTTACTGTCCAGGGGAAAATGATTCATATCTACTAAAGTAAGCTGTTTTTCAATTCTTTCATATGCAAAAGTCGCTCTTGTTTTGTCACAATTACTCCTGTTATTAGTTCTCCATTTTGTTTAATAAATTTAGTGAAATGTCTTCCATCCCTGCTTTCTTTCCGCTCATTACCTTTAATTTAATAACACCACCAGGAGTTTCCAAATCACCTTCAAAGGCCATACTATAATTACCTTTGATTAATTTGTTTACATCGCCAGGGTAGACCAAGTAGGAGGGAACATTATTATGATATCTGCTGTACGCATAGAGTTGACGAAGATCATCATCAGAAGGATTGCCTTCTCCAATATTTTTCCATTTCGTATCTAATACTGCTTTTGGCATACCATTTTGCGAAATCACAATATCGGGTCGAATAGTTTTTTTGTGGCCAATTTCCGGTACCCAGAAATCTTTTGACACCTGGTCTGATACTTCAAACTCATCAGATGAATATCTTTGCAGACTGCGCAGTACAAATTTTTCCCATAGCGCATTCATGTCAAACATGATTGCCAAAATATGGGCACTGCCTTGGCTTAGATCAGGGTGAAAATTTAACAGAATTATTTTAGCAATATCCACTGCTGTTTGATAAGACTGCGACTTGCGGTCATACTTTATTTTGCTAAATAGAGATTCACTTACCTTGATATCCCTTTGCTCAGGAAAGTCCAACAATATCCTCTTATATCGAGATTTTAAGTGAGCGGCAGTCCCTATTTTTACGACAGTTGTCAAGGCCTTGGATAGGATCTGGTGTAGCAGATGTTCCTTGTCATATATAGTGTGCTCTATATAAAAACGTTCCTGATGAATAGCATTCAGTGTAACCTGTTTGCCTATTAGTAGTTTGCCTTTTAACGCAGTATGGTTAGATTGCATTTTTCTATACTTTTTTATCAGTCCCTGGTGTATCAATCTTTCCACCTCGTTGGCAAATAATTCAAGGTACATATCCAATACCGTTGAATTCTTCACTTTCAGATTAGAATAACTTGGCGCATCCGGATTCAATAAGCCAGTCGATCGCATCATATCAATAAGCATACTGCGCCAATACTCCTCATTGTTGGTTTTATCCGCTTTCGGCAAGACCTCTATCGTTAAGTTACCTACTTTAATAACCCCTACATACTCACAAAAGCGGACGCCATTGTGTACTAGAGAGTAGTAAGGGAAGTCTCTTTCCTTATAAAAAAGCTGTAACGCCCTTAATTGTGTACCAGAGAGCTTTTGCTCTCCGCGATGCACATACAAAGCTTCATGTTCAAAGACAGTATACCTATTCTTGCCCACCATTAGATACGTTGATTTCTATACCAAGTAAAAGACTTATCGCTTGCTCAAACGATATTAGCTCAGCCTTGCTCTTTACCGAAACAGATTGCATTTCGCTATTCCTATAATCAATTACTTCGTATAGTTTTCTTTGATTAAACATATCTATGTTTTCATGGTCGAAAGCTGCAAATACAACATCTTTATCTTCTCGTATTTTAATGAATCCAGCACCTAATACTAAACCAATTTTTGCGTAATCTCCGTAAAAATATTCTTGCAGCAATGGAATGATATTCTTGTAAAATGTATCCTTTAGGTCATCTATATTTCGGCAGTCCAAGAAATAGCTATGGCCGATAGCATGATCTCTGTCCAGTAGTTTTTCAATACGACTATTAATAGTTTTCAAAAGTGTTCCCAGATCAATCCCTGCAATGTGGCTATCAAGTCCCTTTTTACTTCTTATTCCTGCTATTCTATCGGGTTTGGGAGTCATTTCCTCAAACACGAACCGTCTACGTAGAGCTGAGTCTAAAGTCTCCACGCTACGGTCAGCGGTGTTCATTGTGCCAATGATATAAAGATTATCAGGAACGGAGAAAGGTTTCTTACTGTATGGTAGAATTACTTCAAGATATTCTGTTGCCCCACCATCAACAGTATGCGGAGGCTTGCGCTTATCCGTTTCGATAAGAGTTATTAGTTCTCCAAATATCTGAGACACATTTCCTCTGTTTATTTCGTCGATAATCAATACCTTAACATCATTTGCTTGTTGCGTTTCGTTTAGCTTATCGAGTAAGCGTGGTAGGATGGTATTATATCCATTTACAAGATAAGGTTCTATTTCTGGATATCTCTCTATGTCTTCCTGGCTAAAACTTATCTTCTTCCTTACATTTTCTGTCGAGAACCCTTTTTCTTGCAAATATCTGTTCAACGCATAGAGCATCCGCAGTGATATAGGCAGTAGAGATTCACTTCGTTTCTTCTTTAATGTCAATAATTCGGAAGTAACTGATTCTACAGTGTAACCATTGATATCGTCTCCAATACTAAAAGGCAAAGCGCTTACACACATTTGCTTAAATATTCCATCGACTACTTTATAGCTTATTGGATTTCCTTCTTTTTTTGGCGCAATAGGTTTCAATCCTTCGATAAAATCCTCATAGCTCAAGCTTTGATGGAACGTCGTAAATACAATTTGCCTATTCTTTACTCTCTTTTCAAATTCTTCTTTGATTTCCTTTCTGCTCTTTCCGTTAAAATCATACCCCAGAATATCTAATGCTTTGTTTATTGTATGATATGTTTTGCCTGTTCCTGGAGGGCCAAAAAGTATTTGGTTCAGAGGAGCTGATCTCTTGTTTTCATTTCCGAAGGTATCCATGTTATTAGAGGAGGTATTTGTAGGCTTATTTTTATCTATGAAAATGCTTTGCAGAATAGGAACAGCATATTCTGCATCAAAAGGAGAAATAGTTTTCTGAGCGACTGAATAATCAGGTCGGTAAGGTGTGTTTCTTAAATCAACCAGCCAATCCATTTCGTGGAGAGCTTTGAACTCGTCCTCATTTTCGTCCAACAGAACTTCGGATCTTATGATACCTAAGCCGATAATATCATAGTTTCCTCTATAGGCAAAGACAACATCGCCTATGTTAAAGTCAACAACAAAGTTTCTAATTGTAGATTTGTTGTTTTTCTGCTGCTTACCATTGGGATAGTGTTCATCAAGTGAATTCATAATAAACTCATCTGTAAAATTATTTTGGTTGAACATATCTTCAATAACATAGCCCCAACCAATTTTTATATATTCATTTTTTATGAAGTCCGGCCACAGATGTGCGTTTTCACCTGGTTTTAAAACCCAACACTTTCTTTTACCTTCCTTGATATCTTGAATAACTTCCAAAATAGAATTTGAAAAAACCTCTTTTCCATCTTCTTTAATAGCATTGACATGTTTCTTGTAAAATGCAAGCAAATTATCATACTCAAACTGGTTAACAGGCACTTTTTCAGCATACACCATTTTATCATTTAGCCTGTCATATAGAGCATAAAGTAAAACTCCATCGTCAATTGAAAAGAACAATTGCTTAGCCGTCGTTTGATTAGGGTGCTGTTTGTTGTAGATAGCAAACCAAGCGTGATCAGCGCCGGTATTGCGTCCTCCGTCAAATCCGATTGATTTATATGTAGAGAATTTACCTATCTCCAAATCGTTAATGATTGATTCAGCTAAACTATCAAGTGTACTATAAACTAATCCATTACTGCTTAGTGTAATAAACGGGTACAAAACAGAATATAAATCTTTATATTGAGTGAACTGTTTTGGGGTTTCAACTTTACCTGTTTGAAACAGCATTATTATTTTTTGCCTGTCTACACTATTTTCTTTTAATCCTAAGGCTAATTCTCTTCTTATACTGGTTATTGGTCCACCTGTGTTTTTGTATTTTTCATAGAGTTTCTCTTTAATCTCTATGGGTAAGTTCTCTACAATATCAAATAATTTATTGTGGTCGTTTATAGCGTTCTTAATTTCTATTGAGAGTGCTGCTATATTTTGTATGTCGTTTTTTAAATTTTGCCAGTTCATTAAGCTTGTTTTTTATAGTTGGGCGCTAATACTCACAGGATTATTTTACATATTTATTGACCTCGAACTTAAAGAGTTCGGATTGATTCGTTAAAAAGGTTTTAAACTCGGCATTCGATATTAAATTCCCATTTACGTCAAATGAGACGTTATTTATCTGATTGTTATCTTTTAAAACTTTAGTTACGTTTGGCCCTAGACCGATTCTAGTTAGATTAATAACATCTTCATCAACCGTTCCATATGTAGCTAAAAAGTATGCTTTTTTTGTGATGAGTTCGAAATCATATAAAAAAGTTATTAGTTTTTTTAATTTGAAACTAACAAAGTCTTCTTCTAGCTTTATTTTGACTAATGCTATATTCGCTAACTGTTGCCTATTCTTTCCATGTAAGTTTATGTATACTTCTTGGAGATATTCATAATTTTGATATTTCGGAGAGGGGTTGACTACTTCTCCGAAAGAACTACCAATAAATAAATGGCTATCATTTTTGTCTTGAGATTTTATTTCAAAATACCGTAGGGTTGTTATTAGTTTTTCTTTTAGGCTTAATAATTGTAAAATATCAATATAATTCTTGTAATAGTTTCTCGCTTGTTCGTTTTTTAAACGTTCAATTTCATAATCTTTAATTTGATTCTCATTATTTTTGATAAACACCTCGTAAATAGTTGAAACTACATCATTGTTATTTGATATGGTTCTTGAATTTTTAATGATTGTTGGTATTACTAAATCAATATCCTTATAAAAATCATCAATATTGTTTTCGATAAGATTTCGTTTAATCCTGTTCTCTAAAGAAGGAATATTGTCTTCAATTAAAAATTCTGTAAGATTAATCAGTTTCGCGTTTTTTTCTTTTTGCTTAATAAGTTCTGCTTTATTTAACTTTAGTTCTTCAATTCTATAATTTTCTAATAATGGATTTTTGTTCTCGTCAACAAAAGTATGCTCTCTTAATAAAGGAAGTTTGTTTGACATATTGCTTCTCGAATTCGTGAATTCCGTAGAGTCAACAAAATGGATGATAGATACTAGTTTTGATAATGAGTTCTGAAAAACGTAGTTTAATCTGTTAACTCTTCCAATCAAGTTGTTTAAGTCTTTTACATTCAGTCCGTAAGTTGATGTAATAAACAATGTGTCAATTGGGAAATTGATACCCTCTAAAATCACTGAGTTAGCTATAATATGCCTTAAATCTAAGCTTTCCTTATATTGGAATTCTAAATACTCTTTAAGGATGGTGGGTTGTTTTCCGTGTAAATATATAATTCCCTTTTTTATTAAGCTGACTAGGTCAATGTCCTCTGATATTTCACTAGCTATAATTCTTGAAATCGAATTTAAAATTTCACTCCCCACATTTTGTAATGATAATGAAAGTTTATTTGCAATCAGTTCAACATTTCTAGGACGATAGTTATATATGAAGTTTTTTATCTGAGAATTATCAATTATATATTTGTTAAATGTAATATTAGTTTTTATTGGATATAGTTCATCTGAGAATCTATTATATAAAGATAGTTTGCCCTTTTTATCTAAATAGTAAACGTCATAGGCTTTTAAATTATGTCTTATACTACTCTCAAATATCTGTGCCTCGGATGTAAATTTGGTTTTCAAATTTTTAGTGTCATTCACAAGTGGAGATAGATATAATAGTCTTTGATTAGGGTTTTTCTTGTAGTTGAGCATAATAAGTCTTGATAGCAAGTGGTTTCTGCTATTGTTCTTTAGAATATTATGCGCTTCATCTATAAATAATATATCAAATGTAACACCAAACTTGTTGATAAGCCTTGTAGCCCTTTCTTGTGTTAAAACACCAATAAATCTCTCTTCACCGTTAAACATTTCATCATGTAAAATGAGTTTATAATTTAAACTCAAGCTCCTTATGTCTGAATAAGTTTGAGTTATGAGTGACTTTGTAGGGACAATAATTCCAATTTTTGAGAAGTTGTTTTGCTTAATAACTTCTCGAATTATAGAGCTTTTCCCAAATGACGTCGGAGCAATATAAGCGGAATCCCCCTTGACAATCCTTTCTAAAATTTCTTTTGATCTGTTATGTTGTTCGACAGTTTCAATGTAATTAGAATTTTTGTATTGTATTCTTATCTCTTGATTAATTATAGCTTCATGTAAAAACTGTTCGTTTAATAGTTCGTTAGCTACAATAAAATCAGAAATCGGATAAAAACCTATTTGTAAAGCTATGTCATATAGAGGTCTGTAATCTCCGTGAATCAAACTGTATTTTAAAATTATGTAGTATGCTATATTAAAATAACCTCTAAACCTTTTATCATTATTATAATATCTAAAAAAAATTAGAGATACAGTAAGTATATATTGAGCTTCTTCAAACGTTAATCGTTGATTTAAATTGAGTTTTTTAATACAACTGATGAATGCCGCGTTATTTTTTAATATACTTAACTGTAACTTTTCTTGGCTACTCGTCTTACTCATCTAGATAATCTATGAAATATTGAATAGTGTTTTTGTTCAAACACATTATAGTTAGTTTTTTATGTTTATATGATTTCGTTAAAGCTGTCAATTTCTTAACTAAGTCACTTTTGTCAATCATATTATATCTAGCTCCTAAAAAAATAGTTGAGCTGGGAATTATATTAAGAGAATCAATCTTTTCAAATTTCTTCTCCACATAATCCTTAGATAGCTTTTTCAAAGTTTTAGAAATAGTATCGTTGAAATTTACTGCTCTAAGACTAGCATGATGATATGCGTTTTTCCAAGGATTGTTAGTAGTGTTAGAACCTTCAATTTTCTTTTTCAAATCATTATAGGCTTCACTAATATTGGAATTATGGGTAGCAGTAAGAGTCGTGTCTAATGAAGATTTACTTTCGTAAATAAAGAATTCATTTTCTAGGCCATATAGACCGTCAAATCCTTTTTTCATTCCCTTTTCTTCTAGATTGCTAAAAAGAAAATGTTGCTTAAATCTGTTTGCGCGTAAGTACAGGTGACAAATAAACTCAGAAATTATTCCATGTTTTTGCAAATCAGTTTTATTCGTTAGCAAGTTTTTAAGTTCTAATTTTGTAATTTTGATATCGTTGTTGCTTTCAATGATATCGTTATCTCCGTTCCAAATTTGATGTATGTTTGCTTCAATATAGCTCTTTAATCGCGGGGAGTATGAATCAATGTTTATGAAATGAAGTGTGATTTCATTTGATAATTCAATTTTATATCTTCCAAACATGTTTAAATAAATTTAATCCTATGGTATGGCTACTTCGATAGTAAATTCGCAGATAACCTTAAAGTACATATATTACTAATCACTTCTTCTCCGAAAATTACTTCAATCGCTGAAGCGATTTTCTTCAGTAGTCCAATATGGTTAAATAGGGGCGAGACTGATTTTTGTTTTTCAGCCAAACTGTCCTTTTTAAATCTACCTCGTGAACGCAAAGTATATCACATAAAACCAGCCGAATATCCCATGTAGTATTGTCCACATGATGGATTTGTTACGGTCCCAGGAAGCCACTACGGCGATTATAGATCCTAGGCCGACTCCGGTCTGGGTGATGGTCTGCGTTGTGGTATTAGTTATTCCCTGCCCAAAGACCATCGTGGTCAATGACAAGAAAAATACAATGATTGCTAGTTGTTTCATATTGGTATTAGCTCTTGTAAGTTGGAATCCAAATTAAATAAGCCTTGAGTTTTAGATTAGTTTATACATTATATTATCTCCTGCGGTGTTCCGTTCTTATCATTTGATTCTCTAATAGCAGAGGCTATTTCTTTAAGTGCTTCACTCTGCTCTCGTAAGGCAGAAGCGTGATCTTGGTACTTTTCAAGTAATGCCGATAACATTCGGTAGACAGCATAGATAATGAGTACTATTACAGCTGCCCGGACTAAGTACATTAAAATTGCGGTTATAATCATAATTTTAGTTTCTTTAATGATTTGGTTCTACATATTTGTTGACTCTAGATAATCCAGATAGTCTTGAGCGTTATCTAAGTCTATGAAGCGAGCAATAGTTTTTAACTGGTCCATTAATCTTTTAAAATATCTGAGCAATAGTTATCCACTACTTGTGCGGATTCCTTATCACCTAGATCAGCTGCCGATTTATAATCCTTGCATCCGCCAGCAAGATCTTGATTTGTGAATTTTAGTAAGCCTCTACCATAGTAAGCAAATACCATTTGTTGATCTATTTCTAGCGCCTTGTTGTAATCTGCTAGTGAAAGTTCAACACTATCAGAGTCGTAATATGCTCTACCTCGATATGCGTGTGCTAGTGCATTTCCTGGTTCTAGCTCTAGTGCAGCCGAGTAGTCGTCGATAGCCTTTTGGTATTCCTTTAAATCTAAGTATGAGCTTCCTCTAGATATACGAGCTTTTACCTCTGTATTCTTTATCTCCAATATTTTTGAAAAATACTCAATAGCTCCCTTAAGATCTTTTTCTTGATGCTTAGAATTCCCTTGGTAATAGTAGTATGGTATAGACAAGGTATCTGACAGATTACATGATGCCAAAGAGAAGCATACGAATAAAAATGCTATATAGTAGAATCGGTTTTTCATGCATATTTTGGACATCTGGCGTGGAGTCCAATATTCATTGCCTAGCTCATCCAATTTTTTGATGCTCTCAAAGATGGAGTTGTCCGCAGAGGTTAATTTCTTGCTCATAATTCCCCGTGGTTATAATTGGTCTTTATTTCTTATTTGACTTCTCTTCGAATTCTTTTAGCCAAAGTGAATCTACAGTTAGTTTAGCGGCTTCAATCATTTCTTTAGGTATTACAGAAATTAACTTGTATACTTTTCTAGTGCTATCCTTATCTGTATTTATATCCTCAATAAAACCTCTGATTGTCGTTTTGCCTAATTCAATTGCTTTATCTTTAAGGTCTTTCGGTAAATGTGGACGAATAAGTTTGTTATTTATTACCTCATTTAAGATACAATACTCGTTGATGATTATGATTAGATACGATGTTAAATCAAGTTTTGTTTGAGATCGAACTTTTACACGGCCACTAATAAGCTTTTGGATTTCTCTAGGTAAGTCTTCTGCTTTTGGATATACACCTTCAAGATTTAACAACTCTTTAATCGACAAATTATAGATTTTATTACAGATGTTTCTTAAAGACCCTAAATCAAAGCTCTGATTACCCTCAATCATTCTAGAATATTGACGAACATTAAGTTTTGCATATTTATCTATCTCACTTTTAGTTATCTTAAAAAGCTTTCTTAGTGTTTCTAAAAGGTTGATTATGAGCTTTATTTCGTCTGATTTACTCATTATTGCTTAATTTTTATTTATTCGAGTGTACAATATTTGTCACTTCGTATTTATTGTTGTATATTTGTTTCAGTTACATAAGCGACTAACAGGAGGAGGGAGGGATTTAACTCTCTTCGTACGATGTCACTCATAAACGAAAACCGCTAATTTTCCCTATGAGTCAATCGTGAGCTCGCTGTCTATTGGATTTTATTATCTTTGTGATATAAGTTCAATAGGGCGAGTCTCATGTAAGCCTTTGGGGAATCACGATTTCGGTCGTGAGGGCTCTTAGCGGTGCCACGTTCAAAGCATTGAGACTCGCCTTATTGATTTTTTACCAATAGGGCGTTTCTTCAAGTTTATTGGGTGCCACATCGTTTTTATAAACATTAAATGATTATGAGACGATTAAAAACCACCAAAAGAATCTCCACAGATCCGATCCACGATCGTGGTCAACGGTTCCTCTATTTACAGTTGAAAAAGAACGTCATCCGAGCGCCTGAATAAACAAGTGCTCTTTTTACAGACCATAGAAAAGGGGAGAAGCTGTGCGCTTTGACGGCGTCCGTGCATACCACATTAGAGAGTCTGTCCGCTGGGTGGCGGACAGAATGACGCTCATGGGTAGTATGTAGGGTGTAATAAAAGCAACTCAATTCCTTAAATATGTCTGTAAGCCAACCTCCTTCCTGTAGAAACAACTAAAGTTGCTCTATTTTTTTCGAGCGGTCAGCATATTTTATTTTTAGCATTCTAAAGTTAGATTGATTTTTCGAGTTAAGCAAGGGTATTTACATACTATTTTTTGTATTTTACTTATAGTGGGAGGTTTGGTTTTTTTAATAAATGTTCAGTTACTGGTTGTTATCGACTAGTGGCGAGTTGGGGCGCCGCTCCATAACCAATTAAACCAACTATTATGAAGCATTTTTATGCTAAGGGGAGAAGTATGCGCTGTGCAGAAGCATTTAGTTCAAGACTAAATACGTTTGTACGGTCTTCTAAAACCTTAATATCCTTGTTTATTATGTCGCTCAAGCCGCGACGGGCTGCTACCCATTGTCTTGAAACAAAGTGTACCCCCAAAAGCCAAGACTGCCTTCCTTTATGCTGTCATTCTTCGATGGCACTAAATAAAACGGAACTCGCTCCGCTCAAACAGCGTTTTATTCTTGACGCGCAATTATCAGAATGCCTTCGCAGTCGGAACGTAAGATGGTATAATAGCCCATGGCAAATAGCTGATGGCAGATCGGTGGATAGTGAAGTGACCAGGTCGCAGAAATCCCCGGAAAAGAGACCGAGCGATGTGGCTTTAGGTTGCATTGCAAAGTGTCTATATGTTTATTATCGAGTTAAGCTCGTGATATATATGGTTTTACTGATGGCCTATAGCTTATGGCATGTAGCTTACGGCAGATGGCGGATAGCCGAAGGCTTGTTGCTAACGCTAACGATATTGTGTTTCAATATGTGTATCTATGCCCAGGAGCTGCCCGGCAACCAACGGGCAGCGACCGGGCACGTCCAGCAGCCGAGGACCGTACTCCATGGTGAAGTACGCTCGGCTGTCGATGGGCGCCCCATCGAAGGGGCATCCATCCGGATAGGCAAGCAACAGCGCAGCACGGATAAAGAAGGGAAATTCGCCATCACCGTACAAGAGCAAGAGGGGAGCCTCGAGGTACGCCACCTGGGCTATCAGGCCCAAAAAGTAGGCTATGGCCCTGCATCTACCCCTATCACCATCCGCCTCGAGCCGCTCGAGAACACCATCGAGGAGGTTCAAGTCGTAAGTACCGGATACCAGAAGATACCCAAGGAAAGAGCTACGGGCAGCTTCGAATTCATCGATTCTGCACTCTTCAACAGGAAGGTATCTACGGATTTCCTGAGTAGGCTCGAGGATGTGGTTCCTGGGCTATCTACCAATAAATACCGTCCGGATGCTCGAGGAGACTACATGAATACGAATATACGTGGCCTGAGCACACTACGTGGGGACAGCTGGCCGTTGATCGTGATCGATGGGGTGCCTTATGAAAGTAAGCTGAACAATGTAGGGTATGGGACATTCAACAATATCAATCCCAATGATATCGAAAATGTCACCATCCTGAAAGATGCTGCCGCTTCATCGATATGGGGAGCAAGAGCAGGTAATGGTGTTATCGTAATAACTACAAAAAAGGCAAAGTTCAACGAGAAGACCGTGGTCAACATCCATTCGAATATCAGTATAAAGGACAAACCCGACCTTTATTACCTCCCTCAACTGCGCACTACAGATTATATAGATGTAACAAAGAGTCTTTTCGATGCAGGCAGGTTTGATTGGTACCTCGATGATTGGGCCAGTAATCCCGAGCCTATAGTGCTGTTGATGGACGAAGCGCGAAAAAATAAGATTACCAAGGAACAGCTCAATACCCAGCTGGACGCACTCCGTAACATCGATATACGAGACGATTTTTTGAAGTACGTTTATCGTAAAGGCGTCAATCAACAGTATAGTGTACGGTTGAATGCCGGTGGCGATAGGGTCAATACCTCGGTTGGGGTGGGGTACGATAAAAATCGTGAAGAGTTGGTGACCTCTGCTTATAACAGGTTGAATATGCAGTCCAATACACAGATCAAAGCGACAAAGGGCCTATTGCTCAATCTAGGGATTACCTATACCGAATCTAGGAAGATACAAAGTTTTCAGTCAGCAGCCTATAATGGCCTGGCGAAAGGAGTATCAAACTGGCCCTATATGAAACTGGCCGATGAAGCCGGGAATCCACTTTCTGTGGATATTTCGGGGTTCAGCCGCTCATTTCGGGATACGGTGGCCCATGGACGGTTACAGGGATACGGATATATCCCATTGGAAGATATACATCATACACAGCAGAGACAATACAATCACGATCTATTGGCCAATATCTCTGCAAGCTATAGCTTTCCTTCCGGATTGCGTATCACAGGTCTTTATGCTTACCAACGAAATCAAAATCCAGCCGAGAACTGGTACGGGAGAGCAAGTTACATGCAAAGGATGAGACTAAATGACTTTGCAAGTTGGAACGATGATCTCGTGACGTGGAACCTGCCTTTGGGCGACCATTACGGAGAACGTACGTGGAGTACGACTGTTCATCAGGCAAGGTTGACATCCGAATACCAATATCAATGGAGAGACCATGACCTGACCTTATTTGGAGGTTTGGATATCCGTAGTTTGAACAGAGGCCTTCGAGTGGTGCAGTATGATGGATTTGATCCGGAGACAGGTTCTTTCAAATCTTTGGCCCACGGCAGTATTGTTCCGATCCTGAACGGTCTTTTCGGGACGGGCGCACTCCCTGACCACAATTCTTATGAAGATTTTTTTAACCGCTATGTCTCCTATTTTGGTAATGCGTCGTACACATATAGGCATCGCTATATCCTGAGTGCCAGTGCGCGCAAGGATGCATCCAATCTGTTTGGCGTAAAGACCAATGACAAAGGGCAACCGTTTTGGTCCGTAGGAGGAGCGTGGCTGCTCTCGAAGGATGATTTTATCGACGAAGGGCTATTTCCTCTATTGAAGCTCCGGGCCACATATGGGTACAATGGCAATGTAAGCACGGAAACATCGGCTTACCCCATAATCTATCTCAATTCGAGGCCTAATACTATAACGGGCAGTAACTACGCCCAGATGAATACGCCTCCCAATCCAAAGCTTCGTTGGGAACGGGTGGGGAACCTCAACCTTGGTCTGGATTTTGCCCTTAAAGGAAATTTTTTGGGTGGGAGTATCGAGTATTACGAAAAGAAAGCCAAAGACCTGATCGCCGCGGGCCAGATCGACCCCACGACAGGCTTCGCTTCCATGCGGACCAACTTTGCTAATCTGCACACCAAAGGATGGGACATCTCGTTGAACGGAAAGCCCCTCTCGACAAAAGATTGGGAATGGAATTCCAACCTGGTCTTCGCCTATTCACGGACGATGGTCACCAAGGCATTTTTGGCGACGGATATAGCATGGTTGCTGGCCGGCGCCCAGACCGTACCGGTAGAAGGAGAAAACCTGCATAGCCTCCGGACATACAAGTGGGCTGGTCTAGATCCCGAGGATGGCACTCCGAGGGGCTATTTGGACGGTGAGGTTTCTAAAAATTATTCTGCTATAACAGGAGCTAAACTACAGACCTTGGACAATCATGGTTCGCAGGTCCCGGTATACTTTGGTTCCTGGCGCAATGGCGTCCGTTACAAAAGTTTGGAAGTGTCCTGGAATATATCTTACCAATTGGGGCACAGGTTTATCCGGACGTCCTTTATAAACGCAGAGTTTCTTAACCAAAAAGTTGGTCATACGGACTATCAGGACCGCTGGCAGAAGCCAGGAGATGAAGTCCGGACAGATGTCCCTGCGTTTACCTATCCCAACAATGCTACAGGGAGCGACCTGTACAGGGCATCGTCCGCGTTGGTCGAGGATGCCGGGCAGATTAAGCTCAGGGATATACAGATGAGTGTGCAGTTGCCCGCTTTGACGAGGTACGGACTGAAAAATATGCGCATATACGCTTATCTGCAAAACCTGGGAACCATCTGGCGCGCAAACAAGAGAGGGATAGACCCGGAGTATGGCACATGGTATCCCGATCCGATGATGACATCCGTGGGAATCAATTTTAACCTTTAAATCAGGATCGATATGAAATATTTACATGCATTCGGCATATCTATGCTATTATTGGCCAGCTCATGTGCCGAATTTTTGGATAAGAAGCCCGATATCAAACTGGTGGTCCCCAAGACATTGGCGGATGCAGACCTGTTGCTCAACGATTATGGCACGATGAACAGTAATTATCCTGTGTTCGGAGAGGTTGGAACCGATGATTATTACCTGACCGAGCAGCGTTGGGACGGTGTATCGAACTACGAGCAACGGATGGCCTATATCTGGGCGGATGAACCCTATATGGATATCCTGCAATGGCAGCGGCCCTATAAAGTAGTATACATAGCCAATCAGGTATTGGATATCTTGCGAAAATTGCAGGATAACGGTGAAGGATATAGGCGTGTGCGGGGCACCGCTCATTTTTACCGTGCATTCGCATTCCATCAACTTGCCGAGATCTATTCACCGGCCTACAGCGCCACTACCGCAGGGCATGAGCTAGGTATACCGCTGCGCTTGACACCCGAGGTGGATGGGAAGTCGGTGCGGGCATCGCTCGAAGATACCTACAAGCGTATCGTTGCAGATCTCGAGATAGCCGTGGCCGATCTTCCAGTGGAGGAGGCCGTCAAGGGGCGACCGTATAAGGCTAGTGCGTATGCCGCATTGGCGCGTGTTTATTTGGATAAGGGAGATTTCGAGCGGGCGTACCGCTATGCGGATTCCTGCTTGGTGTTGCGACCAGAATTGTTGGATTTTAATCATCTTTCGGTCACGACCAATTTTCCCATGACCAGGTTCAACGTGGAGGTGCTGTTTTCGGCATTGGCTACTGGAGCGGCTCCGATGGGAGCAACGGTGGCCCTGATGGATACCCTGCTATATGATTCCTATTCAAATGGCGACCTGCGCAAGAAAGCCTTTTTCAGGCCGAACAATAATCCACCGAATTCTCATTACTATAAGGGAAGCTACGACCAGAGCAATACCTTGTTCTTTGGTATCACGACAAGTGAAGTGTATCTCATCAGAGCAGAGACCGCATGTAGGATAGGGAAGGTGGCGGAAGCCAAAGATGCCCTTAATACGTTGCTACGCTCGCGCTGGGATAAGAATGCCGTGTATACGCCCATCTCCGAGCCTGATGGGGAGCAGTTGCTACGATGCATATTGGACGAACGGCGGAAAGAACTGGTATTTCGTGGAAGGAGATGGGCTGACCTGAAACGGTTGAACCTAGACCCCCGTTTCCAGACCACGTTAACACGTACGATAGGAGATAAGACCTACACATTGGCACCCAATGACCTCCGCTATGCCTACCGGATATCCGAAGTGGTACTGGAGCTGAGTGGGATCCAACAGAATAATAGATAAACGATTTTTTAGAAAGTATTAAAATGAAGAATATGAGAAGTTTTAAGATAGTTGCAGTTGTTTTATTTACATTGGGTCATTTGCCCTCGATTGCCCAGCAAACAAAGGTCTATGACCTGTCCCAACGACTGATGGTGGGAGATACATTTGTACCTCCACCTTCAGTACAAATGATGCGGGGTACGGATAGCAAGATTGATTGGAAAGCGTTGGAAGACAAAGTGGTGCTCTTGGATCTATTCGAGACCACGTGCGGCACTTGCATACAGATCATGCCGCATCTACAAGAACTGGAAAAGAAGCACAGCGATATCTTTAAAGTACTTGTCGTTACGCCCCAGGACAAGCAGACAATGACCGACTTTTTTAATAAAAATAAGTACTTAAAGGAGCATCGGATCAACCTACCCGTGATCTACAGCGATAACTATATACGGAAGCTATTCCCATATAAGAGTATCCCCCAAGCGATACTGCTGTACAGGGGCAAAGTCCAGGCCATTACTTCATCTGGATTTGTCAATAGTGATAATATCCTCCGTCTACATCGAGAAGGAGAGATAAAACTACCGTTGAAAGATGATTTTGGTAAAGCAAGCTTAGTGACTGATGTTGACATGGATAAAGGGGGGATAAAAGCAGGGATTATTTTTTCGGGTTATCAGGATGGGGTAGAATATCAACCCTGGAGATTTGGACAGGATAGCCTGACGGGCCTGTACAAGAGTTCGCTATATAATGCCAGTATGTACGGTACGCTATTGAGCCTGTCTTCCAAAGCAAAGATGTTGGATCCCCTGTTTTTTCCAAGGATGGACCGTGTAGTCTGGAAGGTCGCAGACTCTACCCAGTATGAGAATTTTGGCAGTCCTGCCGATGTCTGGCTGATAGACCATGCGGTATCCTATGAACGCTATGATCGGAAAGGACGCCCTGATTCTTTACAAGCACGTATCGTTATGGACGACTTTGAGCGATTGTATGGCGTTAAGGTGTATGTGGGGGCCAAGGCAATGCCTTGTCTGGTCCTCGAGCCAGTTGAGACTGTCCCTTTTGATAAAAAGGGCACAGAGGTAATGACCTATAAAGGTACCACGGCTTTATCCATCTTCTTGGATTATGGAGGCAAATTTCCTCCGACGGTCGACGAGGCAAAGAAGGAGGATATGATACAATTGGAGCCGTATAGCACTTTGGAAGAGCTGAATCTACAGTTGGCCGCTTATGGTGTCAAAGGGGAGATAAAAGAACGGAATGTGGATGTCCTTGTCATCGAAGAGGTAGACTAAGGGGCCAGCAAAAGGGTATGGCCCATTACCATACCCTTGATACTCATTCCATCGGCACATTCATGCCGAAACCTAGCTTAACGGGCTTTAAGTAACACGTTGCCGGTATTTGTTTGATTTTGCAGGGCTTGCGCCATCTCAAGTGCAATATCAACATCCAAAACAGGTTCTGGGCTTCCGCTATTGTCATCTGCCTGGATCGCACAAAGTTGCTGACGAGGTGTCGAGCAATCTGTTGGGGGATCTTCACCGTGCTTTGTAAAACTCGACGGTGATGCCGGGTTTGAACCTGTATATCTAAACCATTGTAGTGCCATAATCGTAATAATTAGGTAACTTAGATTTATGAATCGATCACAATGCCGTATCTGTCCTGGTTAGAAAATCAGATACTGCATTGGCCCCGGCCCTCACTTAGAGGGCCTTTTGGTTCTTGGCGGTGGGACTCCTTATTCTGCCAGACCATTCCTGTACGTACCGTCACCGGGAATACGGCAAACTTGCGTCGATAACGTGCCATATGTGCCGCATTGGACAGGCCCGTACAGCAATGATTGCCCACCCGGGGTGTCCATCTGTCCTGAAAAGGGAAGTGGCTCGACGGGATCATACCGCAACAGTAGCCGATGGGATACGGTGGTGACCACCGGGGTAGGAGACGCAATGTGTAGCCTGGTCCATTCACGTGCTGGCGCCGTTGTCGTATGATGAGTATAGTATATTGTGGGAGCTGCATAAATAAAGCTATTCAATGATATACACCAATTCGCCCTCGCCCAAAGGTGCATTGGGACCTGCAGTCTGGACACCGATAGGATTGTGATTCTTGCCGCGCTTGGCACCTAACTGGGAGATGTCGGGATGGATCGTACGTCGCTCCAATCGGAAAGGCAGTCGTAGACTAAGGGTCACTGCGAGTTGATTGCTCAATACAAAGAGGGTATGGGCATTGAAATTTTGGAGGCAATCAAGATCTTGGCCATGGATATCAAAATAGGTGGTGATCCACAGCTTGAGGTCTTGTTGTACAGCATCTACCTCTGCCCAGAGGGCATCATGCGATAGACCGTAGAAATAGATGTTGGCCTCTTGGACGCCTGCGGTAGTAAATGGAAATCTTTTCATCATCAATCTAGTTTTAAGGTTGAAAATCAATGGACGGCTTGCCCGCCATTGCTTGTTATGCGTTTTTATCTTTACAAATCTCTATAGCTTTTTTCAATAAATAGGTGCCGTGAAGGGCATTTTCTCAGTGAACTGACCCTTTTTCTCAGTGAACTGACCCTTTTGGATTTTTTCGTCCGTTTTTTTTGTTAAAGGGGGGGGAAGAAATGATTTTGTGCGGTCAGAGAAGGGTAACCTGTGCAATAACGACTAGGGTGTTGTTACTGAAATGTTAATAAAAGTGCTTATATTTTCAATATTTGTAATAATTGTGCTTAATATATTGTTTTTCATTATCTTAAAGGCTCTATAGTTAAATGCTAATTATCAATCTTATGAGACCAATTTATCTAAACACATTGTGGAGGGCTATTATTTCATTGGTGGGGGGATTATTTTTGATTTTCGCTGCCGAAGAGGATTACCCATGGGATATCGTATTTGATGACGATTTCTTTCTTAACTATTTAGGTGCGGGACTTTCGATATTCATCGTATTGAAGGTGCAGCATGCGACGATACGTCGGGTAGATCGTTTATACCCTTTCAAGAGGAGGTTGCGTAGCTATTTTGTACGTCGATATGCGGTGCAGGGATTGATGAGTGCATTGCCCACTTTTCTAGTGGCATTTGGCTTTGCCTGGATATTGATCGTACTGGTGCAGGGACAACGGATACAGGAGACTTCCTACTTCAAGTTCGATATCTATGTGGTGGTCGCGTGCTTA
Organism: Sphingobacteriaceae bacterium DW12; assembly: GCA_000783305.1. Taxonomy (GTDB): domain Bacteria; phylum Bacteroidota; class Bacteroidia; order Sphingobacteriales; family Sphingobacteriaceae; genus Sphingobacterium. Next base: position 290,858 of record JROE01000008.1, read on the forward strand.
TTGTTCCTGCAGATCATACTGGCTTTCATCCACTATACGTGGACAAAAGACCAATTTGAGGAGGTGACGCTGGTAGAGGAGTACAGCGTAGTACGGTATAGGACGGATAGCCGAAAAGGGGAGGTCAGAAACATGCCCAAGTACAAGGCCATCATAGAACTGCTGGAGCATGCGGAACGTGAAGGTGTAGATGAGCCAGAAGTGGAGACTATGGCCCAAGAAGAGGGAGAAACTCCACTGCTCTTGCTGGGGACAAGCAGAAGGCATGCCACCTACACAAAGTTGGTCGGCAAATTGCCTTGGTCTGATATTGCCTACTTATTCTCCTCCAAGGAGTCTACCTATTATATGACCTGGAGCGGCAACTCGCATATGACGGACTGTTCGCTCAATTTTCTAAAAAACTATATGGATAGGGAAGCTTTCTGTAAAGTGGGTCGCGGCTTGATCGTGCACCGAGCCGCTGTAGTGGGTGTAAAGCGAGGGGGCAGGGGCCAGGTACGCCTGACATTAAAGCCAGTCGGGGAGGTAGACACACACCTGAGCCGGGAGATGACCCGGACATTCAGAAAATGGTATATACTGGATTAAGATGCTGGGGCGGATCGTGCAGGGCCTGTAAGGATGATAGATTATGAGTTATTGGGGAGCGGATACCAATGAGATTGGACAACAGGATTTGAATACCCTATAAATACCCTTATTATGAACAATTCATTTCAACTGCTCCTTCAGCTCTTGAGGGACATATATATTGTATTGCTAGCGATCAAGGCATCGGGAGAACAGCATGCGGTGAACCGACCGAAGCCATTATTGAACAAATTGGAGGTGATCGCACGCCTACGGATATCGGATACGACGTATCGCCGATATGTCAAAAAGGGAATCCTCACCCCAATGACACTTTACGGTATCGATATGTACTACGAGCAGGATATAGAGGAGGCGCTCCAAGAAAGCAAGCGCAAAGGACGCCTATAGGCGTTCGAACTGCTGGATATTGCGCATGTACAGGTGGCTTTTGTAAGGGGGCTGGTGGTGATCGTGCCTGTACATGCTCTTCTGACCTGGCGACAGCCAAGGGAAATGGGGAGGATGGCATATGTTATTCCAGGACCGCTACATACCTGTAGGGGGACTTCTTGAATTTTTCTTGTTCGGAGGTGTGTGTACCTGCTCCATTAGGGGGTAGGGGCTTGTTATTTTCTGTCTGTAGGGATGCAGGTAAGATATGTGCCCCTACATCTGGTCCCGCTATGGAGAGTTGGTGTGGTGGAGCATATACAAGATGCTGCTGCATGGGTGCGAAAGCTACTTGAAGGTGTGCAAAATGACGGTCTGTCGGTCCAAATGGCGGCAATAACGTCCAAATGTGTCCTTATCTGTCCATAAATCGCTCATTTTTTGCGGGTAAGCTATGTTTGTGGTGTTCGGTAAAAGATAGGCTTTGGGAGCATGACCTACCAAACCGGGATACTTCAAAATTAGATCAATATGGCAACAAAAGCAAAAGCGCTTATCGGATTTGCACGAATGAAAGACGATGAGCTAATGGTAGCGGCGACGACAATAATCGGCGCGATGACCACCAACCCCCATTTTACAACGCCAACACCGGCTTTGGATGATGTACAGGACCTACTGGATGATTTTACTGCAAAGCTAGCGGCGGCTCGCAAGCGAGGGTCTCCAGAGGATACCGCAATAAAGGATGAAAGCAAGGAGCCGCTGACATTGGCTTTGCAACAGTTGGCATACTATGTCAACTCGGTGGCCCAAGGAAAGCTGTCGGTATTGCTAAGCTCGGGATTTGCGACGACAGCGCCCGCAACCGCAAGCTTGGTGCCGCTTCCGGTACAAGGGTTGAAAGCTTCTGACGGTAGGCAGTCTGGGCAGGTGCGGATAGATTTCGTGGCGCAGAAGCGAGTACTGCTCTACGAATATAGCTATCGGAAGGTGACGGTGCCCGCCCAGGCCTGGGGCGAACGTATGGTGACGACATCCTCCCGCGGGAATATCGTCGCTCCACTGGAAGTAGGGGAATGGTATGAGTTTAGGGTAAGGGCGGTGAATACACAAGGGCCAGGAGACTGGAGCCAAATGGCGACTATTCTGGTGAGGTAAAAAGAGGAGAGGCATTCTTTTGTCGCTCGAGCCGCGACAGGGCTTGTATGATGGTGATATTGTCCTCATCGGCAGACGGCCTCTTTAGTTATCCATGAATGAGTTGAATGCTAGGTCGGCCTTGGGGATAGTGAGCAGTTTCGTCACTGCGAGGAGATGAGGACGAAGCAGTCTAGAAGATTGCTTCACGCCCTCTCGTATTCTTACGCTTCACTTCGCAAAGACGATGTTCATCTTTCGCACTACGCATATCTCCATACTAACTACGAATATCTAACTACTAACATCAAAAAATGAACAATAAACATATCCTGATACTCCGGCGGAAGTACGGAACGAAAGGAACCAACGGAACCATCTACTATGCTGGTGAGCTAATATGCCATACCATCGAGCTGCCGGATAAAAACAACGAGAAGAAAGCGAGTTGCATACCAGAGGGAACGTACAGGCTGAGGGGGTATCACTCCCATAAATATCCGAACGAAATCGGTATATCAGGAGTGCCAAACAGATCGGGTATCCTCTTCCATGTTGCGAACTATGCGCAGGGAGAATTGCAAGGATGTATCGCTCCTGTGACGACGCATACGGGTGAAGGGCGAGGAGATAATAGCGCGCCTGCACTTGCGAAGCTAAAGGCACTGGTGTACTCGCTGTGGGATCAAGGGGGAAAGGTGTTTGTGTTGATTAAGGGGTGATTTTTTATGCGCCTCTGTCGCAGGCGTGGCGATTCTGGTTTCTTATTGTCGCTCGAACGGCGACGGGGCTTGTATGATAGTGATATTGTCCTCATCGGCGGACGGCCTCTTTAGTTATCCATGAATGAGTTGAATGCTAAGGAATGGATGATTGCTGCGCAATTTTGTCTTGATACAAAAGGAACCAAAAACCGACCAACGGAGCTCAGCGAAGCTAAATCAAGGCTTGGCTGCTCGGCTAAATTATCTTCGGATTGCCTACAATCGGACAAACTCTCCGCCAACTGGCGGATCAGACAAGTCCGACTGTTGATGGAAATCCTCGACAATTCTTAACGCCTACACAGCCTAGGCCGTGTTTGGGAATAGTGCCAAGAGCAGGGATGCAATCACATACATATGCGCTAATGTCGCCTACAGAATTTTGCGGGAGGTAAGTAACGTAAATCCTTTGTAGCAAAAATTCTAAGCGACGAGTTTTTTTGCTTCCTTTTTTTGCGGAAAAAAAAGCNTGSCADACAAGTGTACTAGAGGCTATAGAAGATGGAAATCATTATTTTGGCTATTCCAAAAAGGGGAAAGTCACAATCACCGCTACAGGTGAATCCTTATTCGAAGAGGGAAAACGTGGAAGGCATCGATACCTGACGGTCGATGAGAAGCAGAGCCAACAAATAAAAGACCGATTTGTAGAGTTGATATCCTCAACCAAAAGCCAGCATCAAAATACCAAATAGGTAATAAGAAAAAGCCACATGGGATGACCATGTGGCTTTTTCAATAACATCTAACGTATCAACGATTGCCATTCCTCGAAAGAAACGACTGCAGACATTCCTTGTTTTTTATAAAAAAAATAATTTGGAATATTAATTATTAAATCTACATTTGTAGATTTAAATAAACAACTGTAGATTATGAGCCTTTCGAAGACTGAAGAACAACTAATGGAAATATTATGGAAGCACAACAATGTTTTCATTAAAGAAATCATGGAAGCCTATGACGACCCTATTCCTGCAAACTCCACTGTATTGACACTCTTAAAGCGAATGCAGGACAAAGGCTACGTAGGCTATCGGATGTACGGAAATTCTAGACAGTATTATCCTCTTGTCGATAAGAAAGAATACTTTGAAAAGCATGTAAACAATCTCATCAAAGATTTTTTCGATGGCTCTCCGCTACAGTTTGCTTCCTTTTTTACGAAAAGTACAAACCTGAGCCAAGATGAGCTCTTGAAGCTGAAAGAAATAATTGATAACGAAGTGTTAAAGAAAATAAAATGATAGCCTATATCATCAATTATATATTGTGCTCCATAGTGCTGTATATACCCTACCACCTATGGATCGCACAGTCTAACATGCACAATTTCAAAAGAGCGTATCTATTAATAGCCTTGGTACTACCGCTATGTATTCCGACAATGGAGTATAATATCAAGCAGGACGATCCCACATCAGTAGCCCCACTCCTACCCAATCTAGCATATATTGAGTATACAACAACACAGAATGTAATCGATAATAGCAGGATACCTCATCAAAAAGATGTCTTCAGCTGGACATACGTTATTGGCTTCATTTACTTTTCCATTGCTCTAATACTGTTGACTCGATTTGCTGCCGGTGTATTAGAAATCCAATACCAAATCCGTAAGGGTCGGAAAATAAAACGCCAGCGCTATACCGTTATACTGAACAAATCTACCCCCACACCCTATACCTTTCTGCAACAGATATTCGTGAATGAGACGGATTATCATGAAGGTATCCACCCAGCCGTATGGCGGCATGAGGAAACACATGTCGATCAATGGCATACCTTGGATATCTTATTGGCAGAAGTGGTATCCCGTATATTTTGGATCAATCCGATGAATAATTTCATAAAGAGATCGATCCGATTAAACCATGAGTACTTAGCGGACAGCGCCGTGATTCAGAATCAAGACCATATAGAGGAGTATTGCTATCTTTTACTAGATTTACCCGCACAAGAACTCGAATCAAATCTAACAAGTCAATTAAATTATAAACAGTTAAAAAATCGATTAATTATGATGACTAAAAAAACATCCAAGAAAAAACAATTCGGTTTGTTTGTACTCACGGCCTGCGTGATGATCGGAGCCTCAGCAATCTTCGCACAAAAGAACGTCCTAATGGCGAATACAGCAATATCGGCAACAGCCCATATAATGGAGACAGACACAATAAAGCGTCTTGGAGCTTCCTCAGCGCTATTAGCGGAATACGACAGTGTAATGCGCTCCATCACGACTACGAGGAAGGACAACAACGGAAAAACCATCACCGGAATCAATGTGCAGTCGGTGGATAGAAAAAGAATGGCATACATTGCCTCGCTAATGTCTGAAAAACAGATGAAAGAACGGACATTATCGCCTCATGACATCAATTCGCCCAAGCATTGGGTCGCATCTATGACAAAGCCGAAAAAGAGAACACCAACAAGTCAGGAATTCAACAAGTGGCAAGATACAAAAGTGTACGGGGTTTGGATCGACGGTAAAAAAGCAAAAAATACGGATTTAAAAAAATTAGAGGAGGAGGATGTCGTATTGTATTATGTGAGCAAGCTGCACGGAAAAGCAAAGGTAGGTCGCTCATATACGCATCAATTAGACGTATTGACCCAACCTTATTACGATAAGGTTTTTGCAGATTACAATGACCCTAAATAACATACATTTGATAGTTTTCGAAGTACAGATGTTGTCATAAACTCGTACTTCGAAAACTTCAAGCGCTAACTATCCTTGATCTTGGGTCGGAAGCGAACGGGTGGCTTTTCAAGAGTGGAATAGTCGGCTACAGATGTCGTCTTCAAATCCAAAACGGCATCAGAACGTTTCAAGACTTTGGTTCGACCTTTTTTCTTTCCCCATTTGCGATTGTACCAAATGATAAAACCTGTAATTGGTAGGGAGCCGGCAATAAATGTTAAGAAAAAGGCGAGAAGCTTGGTCGGGAATCCCCAAATAGAGCCGACATGAATATCATAGTTAAGCCTTCGGAACTTTTCACCTGCACTTAGCTCATAATAATCCTTATTGAATAGTGAAATATTATTAGGCAGAAACGCTCCTGTATACTGATCGAAAGAGTAATACCGATTATTAAATTGTCTATCCATATCGTTGCGAATGTATACTGAAATCGTCGCTCCTTTTTTGACCGTATCCGGGTAGGTGATTGTGAGATAGTGAGGATCTTTATATTGTGTCAAGATAGTGTGTACTTCCTTGTCAAATGCTTGTGCAAAAAGTGCGGAATGAGCAATCTGACTCGTGTCCGAACTTACCGATGTACGCTCTGGTAAACTTTTCCCCCAATTAGTCGACCAATACAATGCACTATTAACCCAAGTGATACCATAGTACATGCCCGTCACGGCTAATAAAAGAACCAGCAGGAAGGAATAAAATCCAACAACATTATGAAGATCTAAATTGATCCGTTTCCAACCTGCTTTCCACTTGATTTTAAAGCTTTTTTCACGGGTGGATTTGGTCCATTTCTTCGGGTACCACCAAACTAAACCAGTGATTAACGTGATACAGAAAATCAGGGTTGCATAATTGACAATAGGACGTCCAATATCTCGAGGGAACCATAAAAATCGATGACCGCTAAGGGTCCAAGCAAAAAAGCTATTTAGCTTCTTTCTCAACTGGGCTTCTTCGGAATTATCTTCAACTTGTAGGCCTAAGTACTTACCGGTATAGGGATGTAATAGATTAACTTCGGTCTTTGATTTTTTTGTAGGGTCGCTACTTTTTATGTTAACTGAAAATGAAACCGGAGAATCTCGGGCATAGGTAATCCCTCGAACAAGATCATCCGGATAAAGTGAATCTGCAATAGCGATAATCTCCGATGGAGAAATCAAGGATTGACTGGAGGCAAGAATATACTGTCTCTCCTTTTTTGGAATCATCAGGTCTATAATCTCATGATTGAAAACCCAAAGGCAAGCCGTCAAACAAACCACAAATACAATGATACCCGAAATCAACCCCAGCCAAAGATGCAGCCAGTTGTTGACCAATCGAAATATTGACAAATTCCTCTTTTTCTCCCTTACAGCCATTTTCAAATTACTTGACTTCAAAACTCATCGAAGTAGCACGACTATATTCTTCAAAAGCCTCCCCTTCTACTTTTTCCTTTTTTGATACTTCGGCAAAATATTTGCCTTTCCACTCCGGTATAAACCGGGCAATGCCGCTGTCGTCAGTTTCCACCCATTTAATCCAACCGCTTGGCGCGATGATTTGAAAAAAAGAGTTGGCCGCTGGCTTACCTTTTTGGTAGAGTGTCAATGAAACTTCTTTCTTATTTTTATAAGTGCTTTGATCTGCATGGACCAGCAATTCGTTACCGATATTAGATGCTGTATTTCCTAATGTAGAATTGCCCACTTGGATTGTCCCAACGGCATTAATTTGATATTGAGTTTTCGCACCTTCTTTGCGCTCGGTATCTCGCTGTAATGACACATGGTAGTATCCATCTTGATCTGGTACAAATGTGGCCAAAAGATGATCTGCTTGCGCCGTGGTACTCAAAGTTTCTTTGCTTCCGTCGGGCTTTGTAAGGGTCAATGTAACTTGCATACCTTCTTTATACCACCACCATTTGTCAATAGCTTCATGCTCATCCGGCTCACCGTAAACGACTTTTACGGCATGAGATTTACCTTTAACACCTTTTAACGTAGTCTCGATAAATACAGCGTGTGCCGAAGCTGATAACACAACAAAAAGTGTGAGGATAGATAATATTAATTTTTTCATCTAATTATTTTTTATTTGTTGATGAGAACTCGAGTAAATAATATTTGCGCTGGGTGTCAACATTATTTACACCTTGATTTCATAATTTGGATTTATACTGAATGGACAAGTAAGGCTTCTTTTCAGAAGGTCCACTTACTTGTCCATCAAAATATAATTACCTCTATTTGAGTTTATTAAGGTGATAAACATGGGTAATCCCTGGATCGATTTCAGCTCCACGTTTTACCGAATTATTTACTGGGTCGTATTCGTATATAAACCATCTAGACTCATCGGTCTTAAAGGCATCATACAGTTTGCCATTTTCCATAAAGTTCATGGTTGTCTTCGGTTCTCCCCCGCCAACTAAAATGCGTAAGTCGGCAACGACTTTCTTATTGGCAGGATCTACTACGTAAGGACTGATATATGCTTTGCCATTACCCAGTTTTTGGATGGTGGAAGATGATGTATTTTTGAATACATTATAATCTTTCAAATCAAAGAAGTAGTCTTTATCAAACTCCGTCTGCCCAGCTTTGATGCGTAATAGGCCGTATGTTGCTGTTGCTATTTTCTTAGTTAAAAAGTACAAATCGTTATTATCATCTAAAAATGTGGTTTTATTCACTTCCCAGTGACCTGCGACTATCCCCCCTCTAGGGTCTTTCAAGAGCTTACCATTAGCCATTGAAGGGTAATCACAAACATACACCAATGCTGAATCCAATATGTCTTTATTTCCTGTCCCATCCGACCCTCTGAATTTGTGTCCCACAAACAATTTGTCTCCCCTTACAGTAAAACTAGTTGGCACCATGTAAGGAGCGATATAAGGGGTCTTATCAGGGGTAAGCGGAGTGTAATCTAAAAATGGAATGTCTACGGTCAACGTCTTATTAAGTGTCATATCCTTGACATTCATAAAATAAATGGGTTGTTCGAGTGCATTTTTTGTAGCGTTGAAAGTCCCAGCAGTTTTGGTCATCACCATTTCATCTTTGGTACTGATTTCATTCAATACCTTCCCTAAATAAAATGCACTTGGAAAAGCATAATTATCCGTCTCTTTCCAAGATTTGCTATTTATTACTTCGAATTGGCTAAAGCGCTTTCCATCATTTGACAGGTAATACTTGCCTTCATATGCATAGGCATATACACCATGGAAAGCGGCAGGAAGATGAGCCGATATATCGATACCTTGATTGTTATTCGGTGTCAACAACGTATCCTTCATCAAATTATCTGCCGTGAGGATATATGAACCTGTGGATGCTGTAACCCATACACTATACAAGCTACTGGAAGTAGGTTTAGTTTCGTCTGGTGTAGGCGTATCTGGGGAATCTTTACATGATGCAAGCAATGATGTAGCTGCTAAGCAAACCATTACTAATTGTGTAATTTTCATAAAAATATTTATTTTGTTTTTACATTAATGATAATCTCAATTTGAGGTAAAATGCACGTCCCGGTTTTTGCAAGCGAAAGTTGTCGTAAGCTCGCTCATCCGTCAAATTACGCGCTTCAAAGGAAACGTTATACTTATTGCGATCCCAAGAATAGCTTAGGACTGCTGAGTGAATATTTTGAGATGGGATATGATTTTTGGACTCGAGAGAACCCAAGTGGGCTTCAGTTAAGTAAAACCAATGGGTGTATTGAGAAAGATAAGACAACTGAACTCGACTCCCCTTCTGAAACCAATCATTTTGAATGAGGCTTACATCCATATTGCCATATACCCAAGGACGATTAGGAACTTGATAGCCATAATTCAAACTCACCTGTTGGTTGGAATCGTCTGTATACTTTTTGTTGTCAATGGCTTTATCATATGAGCCATTGAGTGTGATGGCTACCAAATCTTTGAATCCATACTTCACTTCTGCCTCGAATCCGTACAACTTAACACCAGGGATATTATAATATTGGAAATAATCGCCCCCATCCTGCGTCACCACACGTGTATTGATATAGTCACCTGCTAGTCTATAGAAACCTGTCACGTCTACATTTAAAAAATTATCTTCGTTGATAAAGGTATTGTAATAGAAGCCTGTATTGAAATTGTCGCTACGCTCGGGTTTTAAATCCCAATTGGAAACTGTATTTTGACCGTCTCCAAAAAGCCCGATCATCGTAGGCAAATTATAGGCTTTTTCGTATGAGAATTTCCAGCCACCATCTTTTGTAATTCTATACCTGGAAGCGATGCTCATGCTATAAAAGTTCCAGGCATTCTGATGATGCACTATATCCCCGCTTATCAGATTATTATCACCATCAAATTTTCTTTCGTCCACGTCTTTCGAGGCGTCCAACCGATAGTATTTAAAGGCTAAGACATTGGACAAGCGTTTATCAAACCATTGATTTTGCCATGATAAACCAAAAATATGTCGTCCCAGGTTGGAGGGTAGGCCTGATTGGTCATAGTTTGCGATCATATCATAGGCTTTTTGATGATTATTATTGAAATTGTAATTGAAATTTAAGCTTTGCTTACGTTCTTCATCAAAGTCATAGTTCAAATTGACTCTAGCGAGATAATTAGAGAGATTAAATTTGTTATAAACGGGGTCATTGGGTTTTGAACCGATCTGATTGGAAATCCAATTCGTAGACCAATCATAGTTGTACAAAGCAGTATCCCTGACATGCCGGGTATCATAACTGTAGCTGGTAAAAATATCGGCAAACAAACGATCCACAATAAAGTTGCTTTTCTTATAGTTCAATGTCGGCATCAAGTAATTGCTTTCGGACCACGCCCCGCCGTTGACAGCGTTAATACTGGCTCCTAGTTGATTTTGTTTATGATTTTGAGAATACGTCAATCCAACATAAAACTGGTCTGCCCAAGACACATCCCTAAAGCCAACTTCAAACTGTCCCATCGCCGATGTATACGCATCATTAAATCGCTTAACTTCGGAAACCGGCACAAACTTATTATCGACGGTTTCTTCTAAGACGACGCCATACTTTTCTTCTGTATACATTTTATAGCTATTGTCCGAATGATTATAAAAAGCATTCAATCGAAATGACAGGTTATTCTTGGGGTTGGTAAATGTCCCCACTAAGGCTGCTTGGTGGGTATTGAATGAGCCTAGTGAATAACTGAGGTCTAAAAAGGGTCTGGCTCTACGCTTGGTAATAATATTGACAGCTCCACCTAAGGCATCTGATCCTAAAAAAGCAGGCACCACCCCTTTATAAATCTCTACACGATCAATAAGATTGACAGGGATGTTATTCAAAGACATGGATGAACCGAAGTTTTCCATGGGTACTCCATCAATATATATTTTTGCATCTAATCCATTTATACGGAACACAAAATTGGAACCTAGACCACCATCCTCTCGTATGGTCACGCCTGTAGCTCTCTTCAAGACCTGAGTTAGGTTGGCGGCTTCATTGGCATACTTATTCAAGTCTATCACACTTACATTAAATCCGGAGCGCTTTATCTCAGCAAGGCGCTGTTCATTCTCCGTCCGACCGAATACGGATACTTCTTGAATGGCATTTTGACTTTCCTTCAATTGGAAGTCTTGTGTATATTTCCCGTTTAACGACCGTAGTTCTGAAACGTAGCCTAAAGCAGTAATTTGGATTACGACGTCACTTGACAAATGAGTAGCTATTACTTTGTAATATCCATCCACATCAGATAAGGTGGTAACAGATAGAATGGAAACAGTAGCTCCTTGAATAGGTTTGCCAAAATTGTCTTTTACAAATCCTGAAACGGTATTCTTACTGGATGTCTGTGCTTGAGCAAATACGGTAAATATTACGAGTAGTATAGTAGTAAATGTTGATTTCAATTCCTTATTTAGATTAAGTATACATAAGAGTGTAGCATATACTTAACTTTTACGAAGGTAGATTGTTAATTATTTTTTAAAAACAATCTAAAACACTGATTACAAGCAGAATAAAATTAGTGTAATATGGATGGAAATTATTTTAAATAATCTAGGCGCACGGTATAATTTGTGGTATTGGGTAGTTTGATTCCTTTAGAGACTTCCTTTGTTTGTAGATTGTATTTCCACACGCGATGCTCATCATTCGAATCATCGATTGCTGCGTAGACATAGCGTCTATCGCTCCATACATTCTCTTTCTGCGTACCTTTATCTAATGGGAAAGGAATCTTCTCTATTTTGCCGGACTTTAAATCTACCAACCTGTATTCAAACTGATACACCGAGTGATAGTCAGAAAAGTCCTTAAATAATGTGCGTTGTTCGTTACGAATAACAGCTTTGCCATCCCCAGCATACCAAATACCATAGGCATGATTACCTATTGATTCGGAAATATTAATCATGTAATCTTCATCGACGAGATGCTGGTCTTTCTTCTTTCTAAAAATGGCTGTAGGTCTCTTGATATTATTCCCCAAAGCTATCCCAGGGTTGGTCATAAAATAATAATCCCCTTGTTCGTCTTTAAAACTATAGGATTGTATAATATTGAAGCCTCCGGGATAGGTTGAACGGACTTCTTTCTGGATATTTTTTAGTTGAAAATTATCGTAATTTATTGTTGCATAGTAGGTCGTGTCGGACGTTGTATGTCCATATTTTCCTTTTGATTTAAAAAAAGAATAAGCGAGCCATAAATCGTCTTTATCTAAATCTACAAGGCCAACATGCAAGGCCCAATATTGTTGGGTTGCAAAAGGTAGGACAATCGTTTCTTCCTTCACGATCTTCATCTCTTTTACGTTGATTTGATAGACTCGGGCTTGACTTTTTTTATCTGCTATTTCTTCCCGACTGACAGCTAGTAAATGTGTATCATCTTTCCAAGAGAAAGTTTCAAAATTAGGATTATTTAATTGTAAACTGTCTATCAGCACCAGTTCAGCACCTCGAACTTGATATTTGGTAAAAACATTTGTTCGACTGGACAATCGATAGAAAAAACCATTTTTTTGGATGTACTCTCTTTCTCGGATTCGGGAGGTAGACAGCGGAATTTGCACGGAAGGGCTTTCATCTTCGTCCAAGTTTTGAACCAATAAGAAGCTAGTTGGACTCTCGTCTTTATTGAACAAACAAAGAACAAAATTTGGATCTATATTTTTTTCAGGGGTTTGGTTACAAGAAAAAAGAAAAGTCGAAATACAATATAATAATATTAATTTCCTCATCCGATGTGCTAAATATCTTGAAATTGGGCTATGATTTTATTTTGCATACTAGATGGCAAGAAAGCCAAATCGCTTTTCTGAAACACGATAATTTTACCAAAATCAGGGGAATCGGAAACAAAATATTCTCGTCCAGCTTTAAAACTCAACGTATTGTGATCGGTGTCCAAGAGTTTAAAATCGCGCTTCGGTTTGATTATAAAATCTCCCGAAAAGCTCAGTTTATTATTGATCAAATCAATACTTGCATTCGTATTACCACCTAAAATGACATCGTAGTGAGTTTCCGCAAAAAACTTGGATGTATCAAAAGATTTATTTGAAAAAGTAAGTGAATCTAGATTCTCGGATTTGAAATAGAAGAAAGAAAATCCAATTAAAAATAACACAGAGGCTACAGATAGATATTTCCACCACTTTGTTGCTTTAACCAATACGGTAGCCTGACTCACATCTTTCCATATCTCATCGCCAACCTCATCTTTGACAGGGATGGTATTATCCAAGCTTGCCCATGAATCGTCTTCTAGCCATTTGTTGACCAATAGCTTTTCCTCCTCAGAGCATTGCTCTGACGCATATCTATTGAGCATCTCTGGATTAATATTCATTAAATAAAGTTGAGTCATTTCAAAAATACAAAAAACATAGCAATCCTAGTTTTATTTGGCAATATTTATATCGTGTAATTCGTCCACTCCGGACTTAATGATTGTCAAGGCTTTATGGATATGATATTCAACTGCTCGCTCTGTAATAAGCAAATTTTTAGCAATTTCTTTGTTTGTTAAACCTTCTTCCCTACTCATTTTAAAAACATGCTTACACTGCTTGGGCAAAGTTTCGACAACAGCGTTCAATCGGTCTTGGAGCTCCTTGTAGTGTATTTGCTGGTCTTCATAATAATTGGGAACACGATGCAAAATCACATCATGATGGCGTTGTTTGTTTCCTTTATTCCTCAGATATTCTAATGATTTAAATTTGGTCGAGCGGAGTAAGTAACGTTCTGCATCGTGAAGTTTCAACTCTTCTCGTCTTTCCCACAATGACTTGAACACTTCTTGAATAATCTCTTTTGCGTCATCTTCATGCTGTATGGTTTTTACTGCAAAAGCATACATGCGCTTCCAATATAATTGAAAGAGAAATTCAAATTGCTTTTTATCGATTTGTATGATATGTTGAGAACTTTCCAAAACCGCATAAATATAGCAATATTTAGACTCATTACAAATAATGGATAATGAATGGACAAACGGTAATCAAAAATCGTAAACAAATACTTTAATAATTTTATGTAGGATATCTACTTTTGCAGCACGTTCATGGTCTGTCAATACTTAATGGCATGAAAGGGCAAGTCCTCTATTTTAATAGAGTCAAACAATGTGCGATTTCGATTAATACAAGTCTACAAAATTTTCACCTGATTGCCTCTTATGACAAGTCTTGAAGAAAACAGTAAATTGGGATCACGATAGGTATTAAAAGTCGCTTGAAGGATACTTTCTCTCCGCGTTAGCTTCCCATTAAACAGAATTTCACCTCGTTGCTTTACCAATACGGGCTTGTCCAGATCTAATAACCTATCATTGAGATTGATATACAATTCAGTATACGTATTTTCATGAATAGATATCTCATTTCCGTCGATAGAGACCACTGCTTTATCTCCAACTTTTGCCACTTTATCGCGTGCCTGTAACCAGTAGGCATGCGTATGCAACCTATCATCCTGGATCCACACCACTTTATCAGGGAGTGGATTACGAACATACTGAGCCATCCAATCTACAGCAACTGTATCCCTTCTTTCCATCCAATGCGGCAAATCTGGATAGACGGTCACTTGATGTGTATAGGCTTTAGGATCAATCTTTTGTAAACTATCCAGCTTTACTCTCCATACTTCGGCCCATTTGTTCCGATCATATGGGTTATCTTTACCTCCCATAAAAATAGCGAATGGGAGATTTCGGAGGTTTTCAGCTACGGCATCCCCTGGATGTCCGGCCATCATGGACGCAGCTGCCCAACGATCGGCCATACGGGGAGCAAGCTGATAGACCCCGTCTCCACCTGCCGAGTATCCCATGACGTATACTTTATTGAGATTGACATCATGCAAAATCGCCATATAACGGATTAAAGAATCTAATATCTCATCTACGTGATTTTCGTGCCACAAATTCCAGGTGTTGGTCGGTGCCCGCAAAGCTACATAAACACCTTCCTTTGGTGCATACAGATCAGCCTGATTGTGCCATTGTTGATCGTTGACTTCGGCAGGCGCATTGCCGCCACCGTGCAAAGAAATATAAAGGCTACGACCGTCAATAGGCTTCCCACCAGATATGTGTCCTTTTATCTTGGCAAAAAAATCACCAGAACGTATACCTCGTTCTTCCCAAGCCTGATTTGCCTCTGGTTTGAGTTTTTGCAAATATTCAGTCCATAATTGGTCACCTATCTGAATGGCCTGTTCTTTACTCAATGGCTGCTGTGCAGCAACTGAAATCCAGATACAAAATAAACAAATTGAAATAAGTATTCTTGTCATACTTTTATGAAACTGGGTCTAAAAAGTCTCTTCTTCATTTCCGGTGTTCATTAAGCAAAAATGACAACTACTATACGGATACCGATCATCATCTCTTTTAATAGAGAAGAAGACGGATCAAGATTTAACTCTCACAAAAATATAATATTTAAGCGACAGTTACATCGTCTGCTTAAGCCAATACCTGTTCCTTATTTCTATATAGGACTATTCGTTTTTAACACTAATTCGAGGTTTGACCAATCTCTAACCGATTAAATCTTCCATCATGGTCTTGATGAAATTTAAAATAAACTAAGAAAGTCCCCCATTGTCCCGCGTAAAAATTTCCGTAGATATCCCTTCCTTCGTTTTCCACTTTTCGAATGTCCAGGAATTTTTCCTTCTTATCGAAAGCATTGTCAAAGAACGATTTAAAGTTCATTTCCCGACCATCGTCAGAAAACTGGGCATTGTCGGTGAAATAAGAATACCAAGCTTTTTTGTCGTTCGATTGTAGTGCCTCAATGGCTTTTTTCACCTTTAGGTTTGATATTTTCGATAAATCCATTTTGCTTTCTGTTTTTAGATTATTGACTCCAGATCGGTTGTTGATTAGCCTTTGCGCCACGATGTTCTGTGTTGTGCCGAATGTAATCAAAAGTATCATGATTAGCATTGGCTTATTGGCCCTTATCATAGTCTTGCATTAAATTTAACATTCTACTTTCTTAAAGCTCGTATCCTTTCCGGTGATACTGGAAAGATATTATTTGTTCATAGCTACATTAAAATATTATTTTGAGGTTGAATAGCAGGTGGTAAATCTTTCTCACCCAGCATTTCCCTTAAATCAATTTCGATATTACGGCTTATTTGGGTTATTGGAATGTCGTTAGCATTACCCTCAAAAGGATTTTGGGTACTTTCGCCTATTTGCTCCAATACCAAAAATACCCAACCGACCAACACACTCAACGGAACACTCATCCAAATAAACCATTCACCAAATGTTTCAGTATGTTTGGACAGCTCCCCAATAAACCCAAAGGGTATCAGAAAGCAAAGCAGGCTAGTAAAATAGAGATTGATACTCGAAAACTGCCTGGGATAGGGGAAGTTTTTGATACGTTCGCACTTACCTTGTTGATCATACAAATCTTTCAATTGGTTTTCTAATGTTATATAATTGAAGTCCGTGATGACTCCTTGGATATTGAGTTCCTTAAACTGCAAAGATTGACGTGCTAATAGCTGGGTGGCTCTGTTTTTGGTGGAAAGAATTTCCTGTCTCTCATCGTTGGACAGAAAGGGCATTAACTCACGCTCTAGATCGCTTTCCCATTCTGGGACCTGGTAGTACTTTAGATACTCACGGTTGTAATTTTTGGTTTTGACATTCTCCCAACTTTTAACTTCCCGCAATTGGAAACGTAGGGCTGTGAGCCACGCAAAATGTCGATAAATAATCTCGCTATGCAATGCTGCGGCGATTGCAGAATCGTCTACCCGCACAAAATCTCGTACCATTACTCCAAAGGTACGACTGCTGTTAATGATTGCTCCATAAATCTGTCTTGCTTCCCAAGTCCGATTATAGGTCTGTGTATTCTTAAACCCCGAAATGAAAGCAGCAGCTGTACCTATCAAAGCGACGGGAACCCAAGGAATAGCTAACCAGTTCCAGCCAAAAAAATAAACCAATGCCGTAGGTACAATACTTAGTAAAAGCATCGTATAAATCTTCTTCCGTGTCCATGGAATGAAATGCTGTATTTTATAATGACTTGCCGTATTCATGCTAAGGGTTTTTCAACGGATGTTGCAAATAAACAATAACCAGATTTAGCAATAGAAAGGGGACCTCTATTGCCGCCCCCTTTAAATCTCTATGTAGGAGTTGTAAACACATAATCATCAATATCCCGATGGCCATGAGTAAATTTCCCCAAACAAATGTCTTAGGGAATAAAATCAGGAGAGAGGCCAATAAGGTCACAACACCATTAAAGATTACAGCATTTTTACTAAAATTCCATTTTCCGAACATTTCTAGCATTTCGGGTTTAGCGGTTAACATATTCCAGCCATGCTTTGTCCCCATAAAAACGGCAAAGAGAATCAGGATCGAATTGATGATTTTTACTATCATAATTTTTAGATTTTAAATATGAAACAGACATATGCTATCATCTGTTTGCAAAAAATATCATAATCTCTTTATATTTGATGATTCGAATTTGACAAGAAAATCTGACAATAGTATGGTGAACTTTTCGGAACCTAAGAAAACGTCTTAGAGGATACTAATGGATATATAGTGACACCTATTATCTACGTCAACATACGTAAGCGCAGTACGTCCGAAAATCCACCTCGTGAGATGTTCACTCGATTCAAAACAAGCGTCTAGTTACTGGAAAATAGGCCGCTACCCTTCATCCAATTGAGTAATCGATCAAACCACACATCGTTTATTCTGCTACTATCTAACCCATACCCATGCCCGCCTGTGGCGTAGATATGAGCCTCATTCTTTACTCCGAATTTATTTAAAGCTCTCATATAGCCAAAGGCATTTTCGACCGGCACCACCTTATCATCATTGGAATGAACGAGAAATGTAATGGGTGTTTGGGCAGTGACCTGCTTTTCATTTGAATATAAATCAATTAATTCGGGAGTAGCTTCCTGTCCAATCAGATTATTTCGGGAACCTATATGCGTAAACTCGCCAAAAGTAATCACAGGATACATCAAAATGGAAAAATCAGGGCGAAGACTTGTGTTATTTTTATTTGGAATGGTATGTCGTGTAAAGTGTGTAGAGGCTGTGGAAGCAAGATGTCCCCCAGCGGAGAATCCCATGATACCAATTTTGTTTGGATTTATCCCATATTTCAACGCGTTCTCCCGAACATATTGTATAGCGCGCTGCGCATCCTGCAAGGGACCGATTTTCTTGTCCTCCATGATCTCCTCATTAGGCAAACGATACTTTAATACAAATGCAGAAATACCCTTTTTCGCAAATTCAGCTGCCACATCATAGCCCTCATGGCTAACGGCTAATCCTCCATACCCACCGCCTGGACATATGATTACAGCAACATCGGTCTTAGCGGAGGCAGCGGGTTGGAAATAATTAAGTGTGGGTTTTGAAACTTTTGTTATCCATAGAAACGGATGTACGTCTACAACGGTCTCTGTTTTCTCTTTATAGGTTTGTGATATTTTTTGTCCGGGAATATGGACATACAGCTCCACTTCTTCACCTTGTTGAGCCAGACATACTAAATTGGTAAGTACTGTAAAAAGCAATACGGTTATTTTTCTCATCATTAGGTTTTATTATTTCGAATTAAAAAAGGTAAAGGTACCTTATCATATGAAAATCCCACATGTCAACTGAATTGGAAAAACCATCCAGCGCAATTATCGTTCACCAAATGTATCGAAATAAAATGACGTTCTACCAAGAAATACAACCCATCCTGCTCTTACCGGTCGTGAAAATAATACCATACTGTCTTTAATAATTAGAACTGTGACGAGTCTTCCCAATGAAGGTATTGAGGTTACTACAACCCGTATTTTCTGCCAACGCATGAAAATTAGTAGCTTTTCTAAATTCAATACTGAAAGCTACACGACTATCATCCGCGCAGATTCTTTGGAGAAAGCCCAAACTTCTTTTTGAAAAGCCTCGAAAAATAGAATGGAGAATCAAAACCTGTTTGATACCCCACTTCAGTGATTGAGAGTCGCGTGGTCCTTAACAGTTCTTGCGCTTTGTCAAGACGAAGATCAAGGTGATATTGATTTGGAGATTTACCCGTGAGCCGTTTAAAAGATTTTCGGAATTTCGAATAACTAATGGGGAATTCCGCAACCAAATCTTCCATGTTGATTGGATTCGCTAATTCGTTCTGAAACTTGAATATGGCTTTGGATACCCAAATGGTTTCGGGATCACTATCTGTCTTTTCGGTTAGATTGATTCGATTAAGTAATCCAATAATCTGTAGTGTGGTGCCTGAAATGACTTGTTGATAACCGATTTGGGCCTGAGAAACTGCTCCCAATAACTGGGTCAACGCCCCCATGACATCTTTACTCAGCCCCGTCTTAATGAATGGGGACTCAGGATTGAAAAGGCGACTCATGATATGTTGGGGATAATTGCCATTAAAGCCCACCCAATATTCTTCCCATCCAAATGCAGGATCAGGTTTATACCGGTGCCAAATACCTGGAAATAAAAGAAAACACATACCGGGTTCCATGACTTGAGGCGAAGTATTAGCGGATTCAAATACCCCACGCCCAGCCGTGATAAAGACGATGTAATATCCATCAAGGATACGACCGTTATTCCAAGAAAAGACATGGTCTGCAGGATGTTGGTCAACATCTGGATAGTGGGTATACTTGTCAATTTTACTATACCCTACCGTGGTCACATAAAAACCCAAATCACGATCAATATCGCGTATATGCAGGTATTTGTGGTAATTGGTCATAATGAGCATGTATGAGTCAGCATATCAAACATACCAAATCCAATAGGATTTATCAAGATAAAATCTACACATTGAAATATTTAAAAATATCAAAAAGTGCAAAAAAAACATCAGAATCAGTCATTTTATCTATCAGGTATAAGACGATATTTGTAATACTGATTTACCAATTATAAGTGCATTATGAACACCAACTTGAGCGAAAATCAAATTGATTTTTACCGCAACAACGGCTACCTAGTTGTAGAGGATTTTTTGAATACGGAAGAACTGGAACACTGGCGCAGCGTAGTCACCAAAGCTATAGAGGAACGTAACGGTCAAAAAATGCCAGGAAAAGACGTTCGTCTTGGCGATGATGATGGCATTAATACAGATGCTGCATATTTCAACAATGTATTCGATCAACTCTTGAACCTTTGGCAAACGAACAGAGATATGAAGAACTTGATGGTTGATGAACGCATCGGCAAGATGGCGGCAGACCTCGCGGGTGTAGATGGTATCCGTATTTGGCATGATCAAGCGCTCATCAAACGTCCTTGGGCTAATCCTACATCTTGGCATCTAGACACTCCATTTTGGTCATTTTCGGATAGACGAGCGTTATCTATTTGGATTGCATTGGACGACGCCACTTTAGAAAACGGATGTTTATTCTTTATCCCAGGATCGCACAAAACAACAACATTCGAAAATTCCGGAATCGGGAAAAACATGGGGGGTATTTTCGAGGTCTATCCAGAATTTAGACGGACGAAACCATATGCTGCCATCATGAAAGCTGGTAGCTGTTCGTTCCACAACGGATTGACTATCCATGGAGCCCATGCCAATATGACGCCAGGATTTCGTCGTGCGATGACATGTGCCTATATGCCAGATGGAAACATCTACAACGGGATTCCCAACATCTTGCCTCATGAATACCTGAAAACCATTCAGCTAGGAGACGTGTTGGATAATGATGTGCAAAATCCACTTATCTATAAACGATAATGCAAATCGATTTCTATTGCCCACGCTGGGGTGCCGAACACATCCCATGGTGCCAATTCACCAAAAAAGTGAAGCAGGAAGGCTTTGCCGGTGTAGAGGTTTTTCCATTGGGCGATAAGCCGAACAACATAGATATGGTCACCACATTCGGTGATTCGGGTCTTTCTTACATCCTACTCCATGCCGAACTCCAAGAAGGAAAAGATTTCAATCGATATATATATGCACTTGAACGCAACCTATATACGTTACTGGAGTATCAAGATGGATATTCGAAACCAGAGTTTATTGTTTCGCAAACTGGAAGAGAATATTACAGTCGATCACAGATGGAAATATGCTTTGCTATCTGTGACCGGATTAGTGAAGAATCCTCGATTAAGATTGTCCAAGAAACGCATCGCAACAAATGGTCATTTGCAGCACATGTAGTTAAAGACTATTTAACGGAATTCCCATCTCTTGAGCTAGCTCTTGATTTTTCACATTGGGTCTGTGTTTCTGAGAGTTATCTCGAGGATCAGGTGGAAGCTATCGATTTAGCAATCAAGCATGGTCGACATCTACATGCACGTGTGGGATTTTTAGAGGGACCACAGGTTACGGATCCACGTGCCCCCGAAAACCATCAGGCTCTGCAGCACCATCTTGCCTGGTGGGATCAGTGGATAACCTATTTAAAGACAATCGGGACAAATCGTACTACCATTACGCCTGAATTCGGGCCCTACCCTTATATGCAATACCAGCCTTTCACTCAGCAACCCATTGCCGGTCAATGGGAAATCAATTGTTGGATGCGACAGATGTTAGAAGAGCGTTATAAGGCTTATCTCGAATAATACAAAGAATCGATTCTACAAGAATGGTCTGTATTAAGAATAATTGACATGTAAACCATACGAAACTGAAAGGAGGATTTCGAATAAAGAGATTAAAACTTATCTCATACAACCGCCATGTGCATTAAACGTCTTGACCTCTACGGAGGGCGATAGAGACCATTTATAACCCTAATCAAGATTTTTTTATGAATAAAGTATTTACGACAATCTGTTCTAAGAAACAGGGTATTCATCCATTGCTTTGTATGGGCATGATGACAATGTTGATGTTATGCGCCCCGACATTCACCCTGATGGCAACAGCATTACCGATTACAACGAGTCAGGAGCCTGTTACTGGCTTTGTGCGAGATGAAATGGGGAAGCCTATCGAAGGTGTCTCCGTACTCGTACGCGGAACGTCGCGTGGCGCTGCCTCCGATGCCAAGGGAGAATTTAAGATACAAGCATCAGCAGGAGAAGTATTAATATTCACCGCTATAGGTTACTTATCTCAAGAAACTACTATAGGAAATCAGCGCACTATCGACGTAATACTTCAATCGGAATCTTCCAATCTGGATGAGGTGGTGGTGGTAGGCTACGGCACAACGAAACGGAAAGATTTTACTGGTTCAGTAGGATCGCTAAATCTCGAAAATTCGCCTGTTGCCTTGGCCCCAAATCTAAACGTATTGGAATCTGTAAAAGGCAGCATCAGTGGATTGAATATCGGCTCGACAAACTCAGCCGGTGGAGAACCTGGAATGGAAATACGGGGACAAAATTCGATTAATGGAACTAATACTCCCTTGATTGTATTGGACGGCGTAATTTTTATGGGTAGTCTGAGTGACATCAATCCAAATGATATCGCCACCATCGATGTACTCAAGGATGCAACATCGGCAGCAGCATATGGCTCACGATCGGCCAACGGCGTGATCGCTATTAGTACCAAGCGTGGTCGCAGTGGCAAACCGATGATAAGTTTTAATTCTTCGGTGGGCTTTCAGGAATGGCAAAAACGACCAGTAATGTTAAAAGGTGAGGAATGGATCGAGATGGTCAATGCTCGAAATCAGTACACTCCTGGCACCATCAACTGGCTGAAGAAGGGTGAATTGTCTAATCGGGATACAGGGCGTGAGACGGTGTGGCTAGACGAAGTATCCCGTACTGGGGTAATGCAAAATTACCAAGCTGCTATATCAGGTGCCACAGAGAACATTAACTATTACTTATCTACTTCGTATGACGATAATAAGAGTATCATTGTGGGGGATCAATTTAGCCGTATAGCACTCTTGGGTAAAATCAATATGGATGTTACTAAGTGGCTGGAAGTTGGGGTTGATGCTGGCTATTCCAAACGAGATTATTCAGGGATAGCGGCAAACATAAACGAGGCGCAAACCATGTCTCCCTATGGTGTGATGTACCGCGACGACCAAGGCAACCTAGAGAAATACCCCTATACGCAATCGGGGGTAAACCCACTTTGGGGCGTAAATGACGGTACACGAGATAATGAGGATTTTTTATACAATTACCGATTGAATACCTACGCTGTGGTAAAAGCCCCTTGGGTAGAGGGATTGAGTTATCGCATAAACTATCTGATTAATCAGGATGAGACACATTTCGGAAATTTTTTCTACGAGGATTACTATGTGCAGGAAGGAGAATCTCCTGACCGGTATTCGCCTGCGACTCTTCAAGCATTGTTAACGAATGCTAATGGGAGTATCGAGAAGCGTAAAGGGAATAGCTACGTATGGGATAATATCCTCAACTTCAATCGAAAATTTGACCGTCACTCTCTCGATGTCACTTTGGTAGCTACGCGAGACCACCTAAAATATCAACGCAATGTCATGACCGGACGAGATTTTGCCGCAAATGGCAATACCACACTTGGTCTGCAAGGACTACACAAAGCAACCGTACAACGAATCGATTATGATGGAACAGATGCCGATAATCTAGAGACGCGTAATTATGAACGTTCGAATGTTGGATACTTAGGTCGGGTCAACTATTCCTTAAACGATACCTATTATTTTACGGGATCATATCGTCGCGATGGTGCTTCCGTTTTTGGGACTGATAACAAATGGGCCAATTTCTTTGGAGCTGGATTTTCTTGGCGAATTAGCAACGAAACATTTATGAAGCCAATCCAAGCTTTGGATGATTTAAAGTTGAAAGTGTCATGGGGTCAAAATGGGAATCAAGGTGTTGCTCCCTATGGGACATTATCAACAGTAGCAAATGCAGCCAGTGGCGGAGCACGGTATGAATTTTCGAATACACCGGGGCGAATTTACTATGGACTATACCAAGGTACACTCGGCAATACATCACTGGGTTGGGAGACTACGTCTTCTTGGAACGCTGGATTTGAATCGGCATGGCTCGGTAATCGTGTTTTTGCTGATCTGGACCTCTATTTTTCTAAAACCACCGACCAAATATTTAACCGTAATATTCCAGTGATGACTGGATTCAAAAGAATGCTAACGTCGATGGGACAGGTCAATAACACGGGGATAGAAGCGACCCTGCGGACAGTAAATATAAAGAAAACAGACCTCATGTGGAGTACAACATTCACTTTCTGGAAAAACTTCAATAAGTTGGTTTCTCTCTATGGAGATGACTTAGATGGCGATGGACGGGAAGATGATGACATTGCCAATGGTTTGTTCATCGGCGAATCATTGGGCGCCATCTATGGTTATGAACAAATCGGTATCGTACAGGAAGATGACACCGAATACATAGCATTGACGGGCGCTAAGCCGGGAGCACCAAAATACCGGGACTTAGACGGACAGCCCGGTATCACCGCAGCCGACCGAAAAGTATTGGGCGTTGACAAAGAGAATTTTCGTTTGAATTTCAGCAATAACCTCTCGTATAAGAATTTTGGCTTCTACATAATGGTGACAGGTACATTCGGTGGCAATAATATGTACCTTAAGTCCAATCTACCGGCTTACCTAGTCAATGGAACTGGAAGATTCAACGATAATTTGCCTGATATTCCGTATTGGACTTCTGAAAATAGAAGCAATGAATACCCCTCGGCATTGTTTGCAGGGGACGGGCGCTTTCTTGGACTTCAACATCGTGGGTTCGTACGTATACAAGATATATCATTATCTTATACATTCAAACAGCCGTGGTTGTCCGCTGCGCATATCAGTTCGCTAAAGGTATTTGCAACAGCCAAGAATCTGGCCACATTCACAAACTGGTTTGGCGGCGATCCTGAAACGGGAACCCGACTCCGGGAGACAGAATCAGCATTGCGTCTACCTGTTGCTTCAACATATTCATTGGGTATTAACTTAAGTTTTTAATCGCTATCACTACAGAGATATGAAAAGGATTTATCAATACAGTGTCATCACAATCATAAGCCTAACATTGAGTATAGTGGGGTGTAAGGACAAGGATTTTTTGACGGAAGTACCGCCGACCTTCTACACGGTTGACAACGCGTTCAGCACATCAGCCCAAATCGACCAAACACTAGTCGCCATTTATTCACAGCTTCGTGATTTGTGGGCCAACCCCACTGAGCAAGCTTGGATTTTTGTACTTCGTGGCAACGGAACGGACATGTTCGACGTGGCCAGTATTCGTCGAGGAGCTTCCTTCAACAACTATGGCAATATCAATCCGGATAATACCGCGTTTTATGAGATATATAGTGCATGGTATGAAATCATTGCCAAGGCAAACTTAGCAATCTATGCTGCTGATTTGTCCCACATCTCCTGGTCCAGCGCTGAAGAGAAAGCTTACACCGTGGCTCAGGCTCGATTCTTTAGGGCATTTGCCTATCTAAATCTAGCCGAACTCTTTGGGGGGGTACCTCTTGTGACGGAAATCACGACCGCACCAAAGTATGATTTTTCGCGCACCACACGGGTTGAAACCTATCAATTTGCTATAGACGAGTTGTTGGCTGTGGAAAACGGACTTCCGTTAACAACAGCTAGTGGTGGTCGGTTGGTTCGTGGTGCGGCTCAACACATGCTATCTAGGGCATACCTCGCAATGGGCACACAGCTAGCAGCCGATGGGAATGTGACGGCCGCGCAGTCAGCCTTTACTCAATCACTAGCAAACGCCGACAAAATCATCAACGGTGGAACATTCTTTTTAATGAAATCCCGATTCGGTTCACGTAAAGAGGAAACCCAAGGAAACGTCTATTGGGACCTGTTCCAGGAAGAAAATGTCAATTATCAAAATGGGAATACAGAATCAATTTGGGCTTTACAGATCGACTATATGGCTTACCGTGCAGAAGATAGCAAATCTAAGCTACCCTATTCCCGTACATATGGCCCCGTATTCCGGGATGCTGTCCCCGCTCACCTTACAGGAACGAATGAGGATGTGGGGGGCAGGGGTATCGCCCAGATTGTACCGACCATGTATGCACGTGACGAAATCTATGTAGGCCAATGGGGAAATGACCTGCGAAATTCAGATATCGTATTCCGTCGAAATATCATCGGAAATGTGTCCACATCCCCATATTTTGGGAAACCCGTGCCTTGGGAACTCATGTATAATGGTAGCAATGATGCCAACACAAATATGGCGAATCAAAGTTTATGCTACCCCATTTCTTGTAAAATTGCTACCGATCGTTACACTGGATTAGCAGATGGCGAGAATAAAAGCAACTTGTTTCGAGACGATTACTTCATCCGTTTGTCGGAGACTATCCTACTGCGAGCAGAGGCTAAACAACGATTGGGAGATAAAGCTGGCGCCGCTACGGATATCAACCTGCTACGCGAACGAGCAAAATGTACCTATTTGGTGACTGCAGCCGATGTCGACGATCAGTTCAACTTGATTTTGGACGAGCGCGCGAGAGAGCTACTGTACGAAGAAAGCCGTTGGAACACCCTGCTGCGCATGGGAGGTACCATCGCAGTCAATCGGATTCGTAAACATGCATTTTGGCCAGAAGCGAAAGCAACCTTAACATTTGACTACAACCTCTGGCCAATTCCCAACACCGTCATTGATACGAACAAGGATGTACCACTTCCGCAAAATGAAGGTTGGCAAAATAGATAATTGATGATATATTGTGTAGGCTAAAAACTAAATTGATGAGAAAGTTATTAACATTTTGCTTGGTGTGGATGATAGTAGGTATGGCTAAAGCTGCTCCTCTCGACACAATTGTAACACCTACAGGACTAATGACCAACTTGCTGACAAAACCCGAAATATCTGTCATTACAACACTGGTCCCTACATTTAGTTGGATTGTACCTACAACTGGTAACCACGACCATCAAACAGCCTACCAACTTTTGGTGGCATCGTCTATGGCCGCACTGGAAGGGAGCTCCCCAGATGTGTGGGACAGTGGGAAAACCAAAGGCAGAAATGCGTTGCATATTCCCTACGCCGGAAAAACACTGCAGCCATATACGACATATTATTGGAAGGTCCGTGTCTGGAATGAAGGTGGCGAACCTTCTGAATACAGTAAAATCCAGCAATTCAATATAGGTGATGCCGCACGAAGCAAACAATGGCCGGGCGAAAGTCGCTGGGTACGATTGGATACAATGCAAGATCAAGGAATGTGGACATTTGAAGACCGCCCTCCTATCCAATATCATCCCGCGTATCCGGTACGTCTGAGTCGTAAGTCAAATGGTACTTGGTTTGTCGCATTTGAGCGGGCCGGATTCGCCAATGTGGCACTTACCTTGAATTGGAAGACAGCTCCAAGTGAACGCAAAGACACGACGCTATATATTCGTATTGGCGAGAAAAATGTCGGCGATTCCATCGATTCTAATCCAGGCGGCGGTGTGATATACCAAGAGTACACGTTACCCATAAAGGCGGGTATGCACACCTACTATTTAGACATTCCGCGTTTTAAGGCTCGTTATCCACATAGTCAGGTGATGCCTATACACATGATGGAAGTAATCCCCTTTCAGTTCCTAGAAGTAGTCGGTTCTGATTTAGATGTTTCACTAGTCTCTGCCGAGCAATTGAGTCTTCATGTGCCATTTGATGAATACGCATCCTATTTTGTGAGCAGCGACACGTTGTTGAACAAGGTTTATGACCTATGCCGCTATTCCATTATCGCGAATACTTTTAATGGTGATTACGCTGCGAGCCAACGTGAACGGATGATGTATGAGGCTGACGCTTATATTCACCAACTGGGACATTATGCAGTCGACCGTGAATTTGCAACAGCTCGGTATAGCTTGGAAAATATGATTTACCACGCGACCTGGCCCACGGAGTGGATATCTCATTCAATCATGATGGTATGGATGGATTTCTTGCATACTGGAGATACGAGCGTAATCCTAAAAAATTATGATGATATTCGACCTAAATTGATGGATGCTCTGACCATGCCCAATGGACTAATTTCGACAACCACGGGTTTAATAACCGATGAATTTAAAAAATCCATTTTTTTTAATGGGAAGACATTACAGGATATTGTAGATTGGTCCCATAGCTCAGACGCTCTTCCCCAAGGTGGCGAAACAGATAATTATGTCTTTACGCATTATAATACAGTAGTAAATGCCTTCCACTACCACACATTGAGATTAATGGAACATATGGCACGCATTACTGGAAAGCAGCAAGAGGCTGAACAATTTCAAAAAACACACACAAGACTATATACCATCTTCCAACGCCAATTCTTCGATAGTGAAAGAGGAGTCTATACAGACGGGATTGGAACAGACCACGCATCGATTCATGCAAATCTGTATCCTTTGGTATTTGGTTTGGTCCCAAAGAAGGAACGAAGTCGGGTACTGAACTATATCAAGTCAAAAGGTATGGCCTGTGGTGTTTACAGTGCCAATTATTTATTAGAGGGGCTTTTTGATGCAGAAGAAGGAGAATACGCACTGTCACTTTTGACGTCAAAAAGTGATCGAAGTTGGTACAACATGCTACTTGTAGGAGCTACTATGACCACCGAGGCTTGGGACAATAAGTACAAAAAAAATAATGGTTGGAGCCACGCCTGGAGCTCATCTCCAGCCCATATACTCCCTCGAAAATTGATAGGGATTACTCCGACTTCAGCTGGTTTCAGAAGGGTAAGTATTAAGCCCCAGCCATCAGGGCTTACTTGGGCTAAGGCAAAAATACCAACTATCAGTGGAGCTATCGAAGTTGGGTTTGACAGTCAACCTATCGATTTCAAACTGATGGTATCTTTGCCAGCAAATATCGAGGCCGATGTCTATATTCCCATTCCTGAACATGTGAAAGATTTCACACTTTTGCAGAATGGAAAATTAGTAAAAGGGGCAATACGAACCGGAAATTATATTTTGGTGAAAGACATCGGGGCTGGAAAACACGAATTCGCATTGGGTGTAACCAATCAAACATTTCAATAAAATAGTGGGGACGCTGTCTCCACTATTCGATTTGCTTTCCCACAACTATCTCAGTAATGTAGTCGAGCATGTTTTAAATTAAGCAATTAAAAACACCAAAAAAGGTATTTAAAGGTCCTCTTTCTACCAATATCTTTGAAGCGGTATATTTCAACAATAATTATTATCCAAAAATCAATGATTTAAAAATGAACGATCACTCAAGGTATTAATAAAGGAAATTAGATCTTGTTTCTCCTGCTCGGTAAGTGGTATCTGATTACCGTTGTTTTTCAAAATAGGATCAAGATTGGCAGCATCCAAAACTCCATTATCAAGATAATCCAAAACAGCCTTCAAGGTGGGAAACTGACCGAAGCTACCATAAGGGGCTGTATAGGCCGCATTCCTTAGGGACGGCACTCGAAAACGCATATAATCTTCAGGAACACCGGTCACACGGGCGCGTCCAGCTTCTTCCGAACTGGGATTTAGCGGGAAACCGATATTTCGAAAACTCTGATCGGTAAACAGTTCAGTACTGTGGCAACTGGCGCACTTGGCTTTAAATACTTTATACCCTTTCGCTTCACTAATGGTAAATGTCTCTCCCTCACTCCGCCTTACTTTGTCATATTTACTGTTGGCTGAAATCAAGGTGTACTCATACTGTGCAATACTTCGATAGATCCGATCAGAAGTAATGCTTTCATCTCCAAATGCTTTTCTGAATAGGACAGGATATTGCGGATCTGCTTTTAACTTCCCGATTACTTCTAAAATGGAAGAGTTCATTTCTTCATAGGTGATGATGGGAACCAAGGGTTGTTTCTCCAATTGGCGGATATGTCCATCCCAATTGTAGAATTCCATAAATGCCATGTTTTGGATTGAAGGTGTATTGCGCAGCCCCACCCTACCATAAATACCTATGGCCTGAATATTATTATCAGCAAAGGCATTGGACTGATTGTGACAGCTGGCACAGGAAATGGTATTGTTACCACTGAATTTTTTCTCGTGAAATAATTTTTCGCCCAATGCTACGCCATGTGTAGTGGGACTATTTTCTGCAACGAATCGGTTCAACGAGGGAAAACCAACGGGGACCGCTAATTGAAGTGGAGGATTGTCACCCGATATTGGCGTCAAACTATCTTCTCTATTGCAGGATAACAGCAATAATAACGTGAATATAACGCTGAGTATTTTTTTCATTTATCTACTATTTATTTCTGAATGCGGGCTGACTCCTAGCTGATAACAATCCAGAAAAAGAGCCACCATACGCAATGGACTTATGGTGGCTCATGAAAGGATACTAATTTTCTACACTACTGATGGAAAACATTCCGGAGAGATCGCTGGCTCCATCTCCTCCTAAATTATCCACAAATTTGACCATTTGAAGGGCAGTGTGGGTATTGGGGGTCGCATTGTCGTCCATTCCTGGACCTGTTGTAAGCTTGATGGTATTGGTCTTTCCACTCAACAACTTATCAAAATCTGCTTTGATGATAATCTTAGGTGCATTGCGACCTACTATTGCAAGCGTCGTTAAATTCAATGTAATATCTCGATAGCCATCTACCCCTTGTGTATAGGGTTCAGCAGAACCTTCTATGGTACTGCCTGTGTGGATGGACATCTGCTTATTATCTGTACCGTAAAAACCTTCCAATTTGGTGAAGCGATAGCCTGTCCCCCACTCCCACATCATCTTGGTGTCATTGGCACCAGCCTCTGTATAGAATTTTGGAAATTTGACCTCATCTAGCTTATTCAGCTGCTGCTTTACTCCTAATCCAAATTTTATCTGCTTGTATTCACCGGCTGGAATATTACTCAAAATATAATCTAGTGTCTGTGGCTTGGAATGGTTAATTACAGTAGCCCCTTTATCCAAATCATTGATATGATATGGGAACTCGTTGCCATCGGACTTGATGAGGCGAATATTGCTAACTACATATTTTATTTCGGAGAAATGATGGACCTGTCCTTCGGCGGAGGTGGCTTTAGTTGCCGTGAGGGATGTAGCATCACCAAGCTGGATAGTGGTATTGTTGAGGGTATTGTTGAACTGTAAAGTGATATTATTCGCCACAGGATTGTTATCATTTTTGCCACAGGCTATTAATGACGGCAAAGCAACGAAAAGTAAAAGGTATTTTGAGAATGGTTTCATCTTATTATTTTCAAATTGTTAATGAGTGCTTGCGCTCGTACCACTTATCCTGAGGACCTGTATACATCGCAGCATCATATTATCGTTATATCTTATGTTTCGTAGAATTATCAATAGCCCTTCAGCCTCCGGGAATCGAAATGAATGAAGTGCGATTGAATGAAATTGTTGATAATTGTCAAACCAGTGGGGGCGGTACAAAGATTTCGAGATAGGGGTCAGTGTATGGGATTTCTTTGTAGATGGATGGAGTACACAATAATTCAATCGAGAGCTTATAAGCTTCAAATTTAAAAATCGTAATGGGCAGCATGTCCACCCGTTGAAAAATATTGAGGGAAGCCGTATCTGTATTCTCGGTCTCTTGTAACTGCTTTTTCAAATGACATATTCCGTGGCAATGCAATTGAGGTTTATCCTTATTGACACAGAATTGCTGCTCGATAGCTGCCTGATTTAGCTTAAAATGTACGACAATAATTGCTTGCTGAAAACCGATCAACAAGGACAAAATCATCATCAAAACACAAAAAGCCGACCTCATAGCATTAGAAATTGAACTTTAACGATGTAAAGACATTGCGCCCCATCCGTGGGATATTTCCCCAATCAGCATAGGTGCTGTAATAGGTGTTGAACAAATTTTCAGCGCCTACCTGCAAAATGGTTGTCACTTTTTTGAAGTTGAAGGTATAGTCTGCAGATATATTCCACACTTGGTAAGCGGAGGTGAGATCTTCTCCATATTCGGGACTATAATTCTCCTGTGCCAAATCACCATGGACAGAGGTCTGTATACCTATTTTTTTGTGCATGTAATGTAGGGAGGATTGATAACTCAATGGACGAATGAATGGCAAATTGGTACTCTTATCATCGGTAGCGCGTGCATAAGTAACGGTGCCCTTCCAATGTAAATGAGGTAGAATATCGTAGGTGCCACTCAAAGCCAAATTGAAAAGCTTGGCGTGCTCTAGCGCCGTATAGCTTTTGACACCTACAGACTGATAATTCATCGGGCTACCTAAACTCAGGATTCGTCCAATTATATAATTTTGGATATAGAAATAGTTTACTTTAGCTTCGACACGCAGCTTTTCGTTTTTAAAGCCCGCACTGGCATTGGCCTCGTAGGAAATCTCGTTGTTCAAATCGGGATTACCAATATAATCATAGCGATCAAAACTGTTATAAATATAATATCCATAGCCTTCTGAAACGGAAGGTGCTCTATGACCATAACCCGTACCGATAGAAAAATCAAACCGATTGACATCGAGTTGATAACTAGCATGGATGCCTGGGAGTACTCTACTCTTCTGTTGGGGAGCTCCGGGATGGAAGATCCAATTGAATTCGACATATTTGGAGTGGTTGTAATTATAGCCTAATGAACCGCCAAAATTCAACCGACTCCTCTCGGAGATATCCCAAGAATTATTCATGGAAAGACCAGCAAAACGGGTCGTAACCCAAGGCCAACTATAGGCAAACATCGTCTTATTGCTTCTATCCTGTGGATACATGGTCATCTCCGCAATGGATAGATTATCGTATACGTTGAGCTGGATTTCCGAAGCTAAGTCACCGCTCTTCAAATTGGCACGGGATACTAGTCCGTACGTGGTGCTCCAACCGGGCATGTCCATATGAACTAAATTTTCAGGACGCTTGGTGTCATCCATATAATGTTCTATAGCATTAAAATAAAGCTTGGTATCCCAGGCTTTCCATATTCCATCCTCGAATAATTGTTTGTAGGATACAGAGGTAATGATGGCTCGGGAGAGCCACAAATCCATCGGGAGCGCCGGAAAACCGACATCTTTGGCTTTGTCGTAAATTGCATCTACGCGTATAGAGGAAAGTGAACCAGTCTTGTACGCCAATCCTAAAGAGGTATTGAATTTGTTATATTGAGAATGGCGCACCTCATTCTTGTTGCCATCGGAATAGTTGCCTGCTTTGCGAATAGAAATGCTTCCGTCTGCTACAAACTTATCACTTGAATAGGAGAGATTGGCAAGATTGAAAAATTGTTTGTTATTGAATTCAAAGCCTGTCTGGTACGCGCCGCTCCACTGCTTTTCGAGGCCAAATGAGGTGCTTTTCCTCTTCAGATCAATGCTACCAGCAATCGTCGACCCGTGCATACTTCCTTCCTGACCAGAAGCGATATCAATGGCCGAAAGGTTGTTACTTTCGACATATGAGGTGACGGGGTCCATCTTGTCGGTACATGCTCCAAAAACATGCATCCCATCAATGGTGATGACAGAACGTTCTGTACTCATGTTGTTCAACAAAGGTTCCCACGCGTAAGCCCCTCGCTTGATAAAACTGATATTGGCAGAGGAGGCTAAAAATTCATCTACAGAAACCGCCATCTTCAATTCGGTCTCAATTTTCTTTTTGGCAATGACATTGATTTTCACCTCTTCAAGGTGCTTAATGCTATCTGCCTGGATAGGACTGATTTGGGCATTTACATCCATCCCAAGTAGAAGAGCAAAAAAGGCAAAACTTATATTTTTCATGTTTCTTAGAATAGGATGTCAATATGTAAGTCACTTTTCACGCCTACAATTCCAGGTGTAAAATCAGTCGGGACTTGGGTACCTTTTAGGATGCGTCCATTTTGATTTAACAAAATAAAATTCAACGTCCAGTTACCGGTCATGGTGTAATTGACAACTCCGTGATATAAGCCATCGGTATGCTTGATCAAATCCTTATTATTCGGTGATGAATGATTGCCCATAGAAGGTTCTGGCATACGCGGATCCAATTGTAGGGTGTAGTCTTCTACTGCGGTATATGAAAACTGTAGGGGATCAGGAAAGCTCATGACTGGAGGGCCAGTGGGTCTGTTGAATTTGTAAATGCCAGCTATTAATTCGTTCTCCCCTACCTTGGGCTTCTGTGGTGCTGCCAGTGCGATGAAATATTGTTCGTCATCCTTTCCAATGAATGTCGTCATATTGAGGTTTTTGTTAGGCTGCTTCTGGATAGAAATATCCTGCTTGATGGAATGGATTTGCTGGGCAATGGTAAAGTTAAGATAGAGATGCCAATTGCGTCCTGTAGCACTTTCTTCCGTAAATACAGAGTATCCAAAAAAAGAAGTACCATCTGGTGTTAAAGACGTATGATATCGGTGTGGGCAGGACACCTGAGTCCCATCACTACCGGTCATGATAGGTAGGAATGTGATAGCAGAGGCCTTGACAGGTTGATTGGTCTGACTATTGCTAACCTTGAAACGGAGTTGGTTATAGCCTGTATACAAGGTGCCGTTCAAGGCTTCAATACTGATTTTATATCCATCGCTATGGATTGTATAGGCTTCTTTAAATTCCTGGTTCTCCGGAACTACCGTATCGATTTCTGCTTCGTAGTCCGTTTTTTCTTTGGTACAGGACAACATTGTAAAGCACAATACGGCTAGAAATAGTATTGCTTTATTCATTATAGATGAATGTTTAGTGAAAAAATAATTAGAAACCAATAGTAGTAATCCTATAGAGGACAACTGGGGATATGGCAGTCTAAGGGGAGAAAAAAGATAAGGAAATACCTAATCTTAAAGACCCCTGAAAGATAATTACCAAAATAAATAGCACAATACCGACTTAACCGACGCTACATATGGAACCTTATATCCTCATCAAGGACGAAGGTCTACCCAAGCGACTACGACAGATAAGTGTAAGCTATATGTACTATTGGTGAAAATTAACTAATGGGGGGATGAAAAATAGGGTTGTTATAGGTGAACCGATAGTCAACGAGATATCGCGAAAAATGATCTTCGAAAAATTCCTCATGTGGCTGTTGTACGATGTGATTATCGTTCTCCTTGTGGATATAGAGGGAGCTATATTCGTAAACCACTAAGTTTTTTTTGGTTTCTTTTTTTTCGTTATCTCGAATTTTCCCCATCAACACACACTGGCCATTACAATGAAGCTGTACTCGGTCTTTATTGATACATTTGGCTAGGTAGTCCGGCAAGTGTATCTGATAGTCTACGGTCATGATACTGCGGTAAAACGACTGCAGTGTCAAAGCGACCAATAGTATATATGTACAAAATCTTTTCAAAACCTAACTTATGCCTTATGGGAGTTATTTTTTTTCAAACTTACATAATTTCATTTTTATGTGCAATATGATTGCACCAAAGGTCACCTGAAATTGCTGCGACCCCCACGGTAATTTAAGAAGTTGTTGCAAAAAGATGTGCTAAAAGCGTGACACGTTGATGGATTCATGTTATAGACTAATTCCTTTACATAAGAACCATCTCCTACTATGCAGGATTGTAATGGGGAGGTAACACCCCATGCAAATAGTTGAGTAGATTTTTTTGGAAGGTTGTCCCTGGTATACAGAATTAGATATAGGATATGTATTTATTGTCTATTTTTGGAAAGGAGGGCACAAGCATGCAAAAAATAGAAATTTTTTATCCCACAAGTCAAACCGATTGGCGAACATGGCTAGAGAGGAATCATCGTTCACAGCAGTCTATATGGCTCGTTTTTCATGCTAAACTATCGGAGAAACCATCAATTACTTGGCGGGAAGCTGTTGATATCGCTCTTTGTTTTGGTTGGATAGATAGTAAAAAAATAAAGATAGATGACATAACCTCGCACCAATTTTTCAGCAAACGGAAAGCCCAAAGTACTTGGTCAAAAATCAATAAAGAGAAAGTCGCACAACTTATAGAAAAGGGATTAATGGAAAAAGCTGGTTATGAAAGCATTGAAATAGCTAAACAAAACGGCTCGTGGACTATCCTTGACGAAGTAGAAGCAGTGATTATACCTGTGGACTTGGAAAATGCTTTCACAAAGCACCCTGGATCAACGGAATATTTTTTAGGATTAAGTAAGAGTATAAAAAAAATGATGTTACAATGGGTGGTACTTGCAAAGCGACCTGAAACCCGCCAAAATCGTATAAAAGAAATAGCCGAATTAGCGGGACAGCAACGGAAGCCCAAGCAATTTTAGAGACTCTACTTGTCTAAAGCCACCGTCTTATTTTAAGCAGAAAGCAATTGAAAATACATCAAGACCTCCTTCGGACATCATACTCTGGAGGGTTTGTTACTGTCTGCAATTCTACTTAAGCTCTCTTCATTCCTATGTGCGGATTTTCTAGGAGGAATGTTTAGCTAGCGGCGAGGTACGTACGTATTTAAAAAATGTGAATAACGTAGTGATATTTTTCATTGTATCGGAATAAATTCTTATCCAAATAACGTGGTTAAGCTCCTTACATCTGACTTTGGACAGAAGAAAGATTCTACCATGAATCTGATAATATGACGTAGGTAAGTTTAATCATAGAAGAAGATTTGACGCCATTTATGTGATTCTAATGTAGCTAAATCGTTATAAATTTGTTAATAGGATATCTAACATTTTAAAATATCCCCTATATTTGACCCACCAGTTATAATTTCTATTCGTAAAAAACGTAATCATGGGAAATGCTGTCACACACTATTTTAGTTGGTCTGAACAAGATTTACTTTTCGGAATTCAGCGTGGAGATTACGCAGCATTCACGGAAGTGTACACCCGTTTTGTCGATAAATTATATTTATTTTCCCAAAAGATTGCACTCGACAATTCCGATCGGGAGGATATTATCCAAGAAGTATTCTCCTCTTTGTGGTTG
Source organism: Sphingobacteriaceae bacterium DW12 (assembly GCA_000783305.1). Classification (GTDB taxonomy): domain Bacteria; phylum Bacteroidota; class Bacteroidia; order Sphingobacteriales; family Sphingobacteriaceae; genus Sphingobacterium. The sequence continues at coordinate 327,869 of JROE01000008.1, forward strand.
CGTAGAGCTGATCTGAAGATTGAAAATCTAGGTGCCTGGCTGTTCATGTCTGTTCGTAAACAAGCGCTGTATCAATTACGAAAAAAGAAATACAGAGATCAGTACATGCAAAGTATTGTAGATTTTGTGTCTCCTTTTTATGACCCTATTTTGGGAGTAATTCAGGAAAAGGAGCTCCAAATGTATCTGGATAGTCAGCTGGAAAAATTGCCCCCAAGGGCACAAGAGATATTCCGTCTGAGTAGAAAAGAATACTTGTCGTATAAAGAGATAGCCGAAAGATTGGATATTTCAGAAAAAACAGTTCGTAAACAAGTCCAAAATGTCCTCAAAGTCTTTCGGTATAAACTTGGATACAAAACCCTTGAAGGACTTATTTTGGTTGCTTTTTTATGGGATAAAAAATAATTGATTTTTTTTATACTCCCTAAGACTTACTTGTGCAACATGTATGTGATTAGGCAGTAAAATAATCAATTATGACCAAGGATAAAATCAAAAAATTACTGAATAAGTATGCCCAAGGCACTTGTACGGTCGAAGAACGGCAACTGCTCGAGCTGTGGTTTGAGCAACAGGAGATCAAAGATCGACATCCCCTTAGTACGCCTGATAAAATCAGACTTTGGCAGCAAATAGAATCTAAAACAGAGCGTGCACCTACTGTGCCGATTATCAAGCCCATATATTATCGGTGGGTCGCAGCAGCTGTGATTGTGATATCGCTCGCTATAAGCACTTATTTCGTATCCCAACGAGATAATGCTATAGATTTATCATCCGAATTAGTGAGCACAGATATTTTTCCTGGAGAAAACAAAGCTGTATTGACCCTAAGTGATGGTCGTCAAATCGCATTGACAGACAACCATTCGGAAACGACCAAGGATCAAGGTATTTCAATCACGAAAACGACAGAGGGCCTACTACAGTATAGAATAGACCCCAACTTGGCTGTAGGAAAAGGATACAATACCATTACGACTCCCCGGGGTGGGCAATACGAGATTGTCCTTCCTGATGGCTCCCAAGTAACCTTAAATGCTGAATCCTCCTTACGTTTTGCAGTAGATATGCATCATCAAACCAAGCGTATTGTAGAACTGAAAGGGGAAGGATATTTTGACGTCGCTAAAGATGCCAAACGACCTTTTGTCGTCAAATCAGAACAACAGGAAATCCAAGTATTAGGAACTATTTTCAATGTCAATACCTACCATGCCGCACGCAACCTGACAACGCTGTTAGAGGGATCGGTACTCATCAATCAGAAACAAAGATTGCGCCCTGGGCAGCAAGCCCATGTTGAGGGAAACCATGTGAGTGTCAAGAATGTGGATGTCAATGATTTTGTGGACTGGAAAAATAATGCCTTTATTTTCAGAAATGAGCGCTTGGAATCCATAATGGAACGTGTCGGTAGATGGTACAATGTAGACTATACGTTTGAGAACATGGATACTCGAAACATCACCTTTAATGGCGAGATATCTCGATATGCAAAGGTTGAAGATGTCTTAAATCTTTTAAAGGTGACTTCTAAGGTAAAATTTGATATTCAAAGTCGAATCATAACTATAAAATAATAAATAACCAAAAAGACCCTTCGGGGCAGCAATAACTTTATAAACTCAACAATATCAATTAAAATCCAAAAGTAGAATTATGTGGTTTAAATCATTTAAAATGATACGAACTGTAGGCATCTCTATGCTTATGCTTCAGATTTCCATATCAGCTGCGGGTCAAGGGAGTATTACGTTGCGCAAACAACGTATCAAGGCCATTGATCTCATCAGGGAAATCAAAAAACAAACGGGGTATAATGTACTGTATTCCAACCAAATGCTTAATGACAATCGCCTTTTGAATGTCGATTTCAAAGACGCAAGTCTCCATGAGGTGATGAAGGCATTGTTACAGGATCAAAACTTATCTTATGACCAGAAAGACAACACCCTGCTCATAACGTCTTTGCCAGCAAAAGAAACGCAGACGACTGCTGAGATGCCAACAAAAGCGACGCAACAAGCGGTCAAGGGGCTCATTGTTGATGGAACGGGCAAACCACTTTTGGGTGCAAGTGTCTTGCTGAAAGGGACAAACAAAGGGGCTAAATCGAACGCAGAAGGCATCTTTACAATCAACGATGTAAGAGCAGGGGACATCCTTTCAATACGTTATGTAGGGTATGTACCGCAAGAAATAGTCGTTGAAAATGTAAACAAAGAAATTCAAATTCGACTGCTCCAGGAAGAAGCCTCAATTGATGAGGTGGTCGTAACAGCCTTGGGCATTAAACGGTCAGAAAAAGCGCTAAGTTATCATGTGCAACAAGTGAAGGGTGATGATTTAACGCAGGTAAGAGATGCCAACATGATTAATTCCCTCAGTGGCAAGATTGCGGGGGTAACGATTAATAGTAGTTCGGGAGGCATTGGGGGAGCCGCTAAGGTTGTGATGCGCGGAGCCAAAACCATCGAGCAGGACAACAATGTACTCTATGTCATAGATGGTATTCCTATGTTTAATAAAAAATCCACGGAAGGCTCGGAGTTTGCTTCCACGGGCACATCGGAAGGTATTGCCGACCTTAATCCCGATGACATCGAGTCGATGTCAGTATTGACCGGTGCAGCGGCAGCGGCTTTGTACGGATCCGATGCAGCGAATGGAGCTATTATTGTAAATACCCGTAAAGGTATCGCCGGCAAGACATCGTTAACCTTAACACAAAACACACAGTTTAACAACGCGTTTGTCATGCCTTCTTTCCAAAATCGATATGGTACTGGATCGGGGTTGGCCTCAGGTGTCAATGATAAAAGCTGGGGAGCTCCGCTAACGGATGTCAACAATTATCACTACTCGCCATCCAAAGATTACCTGCAAACCGGAATAGTGTCCACTGAGGGAATTTCATTTTCTACCGGGACGGATAAAAACCAAACCTATGCATCGGCGGGCGCTGTCAATGCCAGTGGTATCGTACCCAACAACAAATACGATCGATACAACTTCACCTTCCGCAATACGTCCAAATTCTTAGATGATAAATTGACTTTGGATGCTGGATTAAACTATATCAAGCAACGCGATTTGAATATGACGAATCAGGGAATATATTCTAATCCGTTGACTACAGCTTATTTATTCCCACGCGGCGATGACTGGGATGCCATACGTATGTACGAAAGATATAATGTGTCACGCAAAATATATGAACAATACTGGCCACAGGGATTGAACGAGGTGGTAGGTCAAAACCCATATTGGATTAACTATCGTAACTTAAGAGAGACGAACAAAGACCGCTACATGATAAATGCGAGCTTAAATTATCAAGTGAATAATTGGTTGAGCTTATCAGCTCGTGGCCGTATGGATAATACGACAGGTCGATTTACAGAAAAACTATATGCTAGCACAAATACCACTATCACTGAAGGTTCGAGAAATGGATTTTTCGGTTTAGATGAGCAAAAGTCTAATCAATACTATGGAGATGTAATGGCCAATATCAACAAGTCGTTCAATGATTTTACACTACAGGCCAATCTAGGCGGTATAATCTTACATGACAAAACAGGTTCGCTACCAATCAGAGGACCAATTATGGAAAATGGCTTGACCAACAAATTTGACATTACCCAGATTGACGATCGGAAGAAAACACCGATGATCGATAGAAGCCGAGAGTCTCAATCGCTCTTTGCGAGTGTAGAATTGGGTTATAAGAATACCTATTTTGTGACGGCAACTGGTCGAAATGATTGGCATTCCAATTTGGCTGGACCAAAGTCTACCCAATCCTCCTTCTTCTATCCTTCGATAGGTGGTACAGCAGTACTATCGCAGATTGTAGATATGTCTAATGTATTTCAATATTTAAAGGTTCGATCTTCGTACGCATCTGTAGGAAGACCTTTCCCTGAATTTCTAGCAAATCCTGTATATGAGTGGGATGTTGCCACACAACAATATAAGGCCTTATCGAATTACCCTATCACTAATTTAAAACCAGAGCGTACCAATTCGGCGGAAGTGGGATTGAATGCCAAATTCTTGAACGGATTTCATCTGGACCTGACCTTGTACCATGCAACTACGCTCAATCAAACATTTAACCCTCAACTCTCTGTCTCATCTGGGTATAACCGCCTGTATGTACAGACGGGTAAAGTAGTCAATAGGGGTATCGAAATTGGATTGGGTTATGAAAAGAAATGGGCTGATTTTCAATGGAATTCCAACTATACCCTCACTGTGAATAGGAATGAAATAAAAGAGTTGGTAAGGGACTATGTACATCCTGAAACCGGCGCGGTCATCAATAAAAATCGTTTAGACGTAGGTGGACTTTCACAAGCTAGATTTATCCTCAAAGAAGGAGGTACACTAGGAGACCTGTACTCTTTGTCGGATTTGCTACGTGACGACAATGGACAAGTGTATGTGACACCAGATGGAAAAGTAGTGAATAATAACAATGTGGGCGACATCTACTTAGGCAGTATATTCCCAAAATCTAATATGGCTTGGAGAAATGGCTTCCAATACAAAAACTGGATGGCCGACTTTACGATTGCAGCTCGCTTTGGTGGAGTGGTATATTCAGCGACGCAGGCGTACATGGACTACTACGGTGTCTCGGAGGCTTCGGCTCAAGCGCGTGACAATGGTGGCTTTATCGTGAATGGCACAGACCAAGTGAATGCGGAAGCCTACTATAATGTAGTAGGAATCAACTCAGGTATTCCCCAATTCTACACCTATAGTGCGACCAATGTACGGTTGCAGGAAGCAACGATTGGATACACGTTCCCAAAATCATTCTTCGGAAATAAAGCTGCCCTGAGCTTAAACTTAGTGGGCCGTAATCTATTGATGATTTACAACAAAGCACCATTTGATCCAGAATCTACGGCGAGTACAGGCAATTACTATCAAGGTATAGACTACTTTATGACGCCAAGTACCCGCAATCTAGGTTTTAATGTTCGTCTTAAATTTTAAACTAATTATGAAACTATATAAGATTTTATTTTGGGGAGCGATGCTGTCGTCAATGACACACTTATCCTGTACCAAAAACTTCGACAAATACAACACAGATCCTGCAGGCGCAACTCCTGAGGAGGTGGAACGCGACGCATATGTGCTATCTTCAGCAATGATTGGTCTACAAGCATGGGTAGTGCCTTTAGATGTAAATGCAAACCAATTTATCGAATGCTTGTTAGGTGGCTCCATGGGCGGTTATTTGGCTGATTCAAACAATGGGTTCAACGGTAAGAACTTTGCTACGTATAATCCTGAAAATGGTTGGGCGCGGGTACCATTTAATGATATACTGCCCAAACTATTTGTACAGACCAAGACTATTAGACAAGTGTCTCAAGATGTGTCAGTACATGCTGTAGCTGACATCATCAAAGTGATGGCGGCCTCTAGAGTGACGGATATATACGGTCCCATTCCCTATTCCAAAGTCGGTGAAAATGGTGCTTTGGAAGCTCCATATGACTCCCAAGAACAAGTGTATGACTTAATGTTTACACAATTGGACGCTGCAATCAACGTACTTACAGAGCGTAGAACACAAAATTTCTCGAGTAAGGCAGACTTGGTATATGGCGGCAATGTATTGCAATGGATTAAACTTGCCAACTCTCTAAAATTGCGCTTGGCCATCCATATTTCAGATGTAGACCCTACAAAGGGTCGTCAAAAAGCTGAAGAAGCAGTAAACCATGAAGTGGGTGTAATCCGTAGCAATTCGGACAATGCTTTTATAAAGCCCATCAACAGAAATCCATTCCGTATCATCATGTATGAATACAATAACGGAGATTCTCGTGTATCTGCCGATATCACTTCCTATATGAACGGTTACGTCGATCCTCGTAGGGCGAAGTATTTTACACCTTCTACATTTACAGGAACGATAACAAATGGTTACTATGGCATTCGTTCAGGAATACAAATCCCAAGTGGAAATACCCCGAAAGAGTACACCAACATGAATGTAGCAGAAAGTGATAAACTGTTGTGGTTTAATGCCGCAGAAACTTCCTTTCTTCAGGCCGAGGGGGCTTTGAAGGGATGGAATATGGCTGGTGCCAATGCAGAGGCCCTTTATAACCAAGGAATACGTTTATCTTTTGAACAATGGAATGTAAATGGTGCAGACGATTATTTAAATAACAGCACCAACAGACCTGCGGCATATGTGGATCCACTAGGTACATTTTCATATGCTGGTGTACCAAGTGCCATCACAATCAAATGGCAAGAGGCCGGTACGACTTCACAAAAACTGGAACGTATCATTACCCAAAAATGGATTGCCAACTTTCCGCTAGGAATTGAGGCTTGGACGGAATACCGCCGTACTGGATATCCTAAATTAATGGAGGTAATGGTCAATAATAGTGGTGGCCGCGTGGATAGCAAACGTATGGCGAGACGCTTACCGTATCCACAGGAAGAGTATACCGAAAATGGCAAGAATGTCACGGATGCAGTAACTAATTTATTGAAAGGTGCCGATAATATGGGTACAGATCTATGGTGGGTCAAAAAGTAATATTTGAATTATGAATTTAGTAGTTTTCAAGATAAAGAAATACAGCATGGCCCTACTGCTTGGAGCAGTACTGGCAAATGTAACAGCGTGTAATGAATGGACGGAGGCGGAGCCTTTGGAGATATCAAGCCAAGATATGGAACAACAAAATCCGGAACTCTATGCAAAATATCTAGAAGACCTTCGTGCCTTTAAAAGGAATCCTCATAAAATAAACATGGGTTGGTTCAATAACAGTAGGAAGGAACTTGTAAGCCAAGGCGACCATTTTTCGAAAGTGCCCGACAGCTTGGATTTCGTTGTTTTAGAATCTCCGATAGCCTTGGTGGACAGAGAGACCAGCGAGATGAAGAACCTTTTGGAGAAAAAGGGTACCAAAGTCATCTTTGAAATTGATTTTAACAGTATTAAGACCGCCTTTGTCAAAAAAGAAGATAAAACGCTGATATTGGATGATTTCTTAAAAGATACAATCAATACCATTCTTACTGCAACAGACAAGTATCCTTACCAAGGTCTGATTGTATCTTATCAGGGTAAAGAGCTGTTACATTTGACGGCAGCTGAAAAAACGCAGGTAGAGGCAGAGGAAAACCTCTTCTTTGGACTTGTAAGTCCTTGGTTCGAAAAAAATGTAGACAAAATATCATTTTTCAAAGGAAGCCCCCAATACCTAATCGGCAAAAACATCCTGCAAGAAGTGAATTACATTATTTTACCAACCGAAAATGCAGTAGATGCAGGAGGACTGGGCTACGCATTATTATCCGCAACCATGAACGATGTACCCGTAGACAAATATATAGTCTTAGCCAGCATGACATCCTATAAAGCCGATGAGGTCAAACTGGGTTATTTTGCAGACGGTACACGTGCAGCTATAGCTACGGCACGATGGGCCGCATCTTTGCAAAATGGCCTACGGATACAGGGAGTGGGCTATAAAAACCTTTCCTACGACTACTTCAATGTATTAAAAAGTTATCAATATAGTAGGGAAGCGATTCAAATTACAAATCCGGCAATAAAAGTAAAATAAGAGACCATGAGAAAGAAACATTTTTATTCCTTAGGGTTCATGATAGCGTTGTTGACCCTACTTGTATCCTGCAAAAGCGAGGAGACCTTCGATAATAAAGTCTACATTTCGACAGGAAAATTGGAGCGGATTATCAATAAACCGTCCGTTACTACGGAGCAATTTGATATTAAAGTAGCAATGGCCAACCTCGAATCGGCTCCTGTAGAAGTCAATCTCGGTGTTGACCCTTCAAAACTGGATGTGTACACCAAAATTTACAATGAAAAAGTAGAGATGCTACCCTCCGAATTTTATACAATATCCAACAATAAAGTTCAAATAAGTCAGGGGTCGGTAGAGTCTGCACCACTCACCGTAACGTTTGATAAAATCAACAGTCTCGATAGAGAAAAAATCTTCGTGCTCCCAATATCGCTTACGGGAGGAAGTATATCCATATTAGAGAGTCAAAAAACAGTATTCTATGTCATTAAAGGCGGGGCTTTGATAGATGTTGTCGCGGATATAGAAGATAACTACCTACACATCGATCAATGGAAAACTCCGGCACCTGTCAATAACCTATCAAAATTTACCTTAGAGGCTTTGATCCAGGTTCGCAATTATGACCGCATGATCAGTACCATCATGGGAATCGAGGGTAGATTCTTGATTCGTCTGGGCGATGCAAACTTCCCTCCAAACCAGATTCAAGTAGCTACATCTGCTGGAAACATGCCTGGTTCTGATGCTGCTACTAAAGGATTACCGACAAATCAATGGGTACATGTCGCAGTAGCTTTTAATGGTCAGGACAAGAAGATTCGTGTATATGTCAATGGTAAACTACAATCAGAAGCAACCACGACTTTATCCACAGTGAGCTTTGGTGTAAATGGGCCGAATGGATTCTACATTGGTAGATCATATGAGGATGCACGTTTCTTAGCAGGTGATATTTCGGAATGTCGTATTTGGAATGTCGAACGGACTGCCGAGGAAATTGCCGGCAACCCTTACGAAGTAAGTCCTACTGCCGACGGTCTGGTCGCTTACTGGAAATGTAATGAAGGTAGTGGCAGTGTGGTCAAGGATCATACAGTCAATGGCAATGATCTGACAGCGAAACAGGCCGTGAAATGGATACCGGTATCACTGCCTGCAAAATAATAGACGATAAATTATAAACATATGAAATATCCATGTAGCACCGACTGCACAAACACGAATGAATATAGTGTGGATATTCCATGTGACTGTTGAAAATCAAACCGAGTGTAACGAGCTCATGTAATAATTATACACACATGAAATATTTAGCAAAGAAATACAGTCTTCTACTTTGGGGACTGGTCGCAATATTCTCCATGATAGCCCTGCAATCTTGCAAGGATGATGCTATCACCGTCAAATCAATAGACGAGTCCAGATATGAAGTAAATGCAGAATCTATTGGGTATTTAGCCGGGGTAGATGGGAAAATAGATAACTCTACTTTGGAGTTTCGTAGTGAAGGAACGTACGATGTACTGCTGCAACTGTCCAAACCCAATACACAAGGTGTGAAGGGAGCCGTCATATACAATGAGGAGGTCCTCCATGCATATAACCAAAAGAATGGAACCACTTTCAAGCCTTTTCCGAAAACTTTGGTAACTTTTTCAGGCAATGGTCAGGTAGAAGTGAAAGCCAATGCAGTGTCTTCTGACCCCGTACATGTGTCTGTGAAGACAGGTGCTGAGGTAGACGCAAAAGAAACGTATGTCATTCCCTTAAGTACAACGCTACTAGTGGGTGGAGTACTCTCCAAATCTAGCGACTTGCTACTTTTTGTAAATGACTTAACAAAAATACCATCAACAGACAAAAGTACTGGAATCAAGATTATCAGTTGTATGGAGGTGAATGATACCAACCCGTTGAATAATTTGAGCCTGAAGCTAAAGAATAGTGATAAATATCTCATCGATATGGTCATCTTGTTTTCTTCGAATATCAACTATGATGCTGCTACAGGTAAGGTGAAAGTAACTCATAATCCAAATGTGACACACCTATTGGCCAATCGTGCTAAATATATTAAACCTTTGCAGGATAAGGGCATGAAAGTAATCTTGAGTATATTGGGGAATCACGACCGTTCGGGAGTAGCCAATCTTTCTGATGCTGCGGCTAAGATTTTTGCCCAAGAGATTAAGGCCGTGTGTGATGCCTATAATTTGGATGGGGTATTTTTTGATGACGAGTATTCTAAGTATGAATACCCAGTTCCTCCAGGATTTGTCTCACCTTCATATAAAGCTGCTGCCCGATTAGTATATGAAACAAAAAAGGCCATGCCGAATAAGCTAACAATGGTCTACGTTTATTCAACTACAGGTTACTTTGGTGATGCCATTGATGGGATACCTGCGGGGCAATATGTGGACTATGCCTTACACGATTACGGTGGTAGCTATGACTTGTCAAATAGTTATCCGGGACTTCCGAAATCTGGCTGGGGAATGTCTTCAGCAGAATACGCACGAGGTTATATTCCTTACACGTCCGATTTGAACGAGATTCGAACAGGGGGATTTGGGGCACACATGATTTTTGCATTTGACCCAAACAGGAGCAATTTCGAATGGCTTCAAACACCTGCATTGCAAAATGTCGCTAAAATATTGTTTGACGATGAACTGGTAATCGATCGAAGTCAAATCTATAGCAAAGATTGGTAAATTAGAAATATTGTTTATTTAGGTAATAGTTAGGCTGTCATTCTTCGGGATGGCAGCCTTTTATATAAGATTTTCCTAAAGTCCCTCTCCCATTCCCATTTACGATTGTACTAGATATTAGAAACCTTAGGAATATTTTTACAAGTATGGTATCTAAGATGCTTATTCATCTATTACGTTTTTCCAAAAAATATAATCTGTTACAAGTGGTTCTATTCCAATTTGTCTAAAATCAGTTGCTATCTGCCCCCTATGATAGGTCGAATGATTGATAACATGAAACAAAATATCACAAATCCTATTTTCAAAGGGCTGTCCCTTCATGGTTCGATATGACACCATATTCTGTAGGTCCAAGTTGCTCAAGATATATCCCGTATTTCGAAAGTTTTCAGCGTCTATCTCACTGAGGAGAAATTCAGAATGAATATCCCAAATATCGTATTGGATCGTGTTCCCCAACAGCCTCGAGTTCCAGATGTGATGAGCATTCAGTATATGACAAAATAATCGCATAGACTTTGAATCACCTAAAGTTGAATTCTTAACAAAGATTGCTGACAACTGTTGATTATAATAATGGGAATAATCAAACAACGGCTTAAAAAATGTTGCATCCATAGTACATACTTTTGTTTTCAAGCAAAAAAGATGAAATCATCCGATATTTATAGAATTTTTGGATAGAACATCTTATACCTAATATCCCTCTTCATCCATCGTTGGGTATTTAAATCTCATTTGTAAATATAATAAATGAACCCAATCGATTGATGTCGATTTGATATTTAAAAATTCGAAAAATCTATTAAGTTTGTATTACATCCAATTAATGAGCATCATCGAGACAGTAAAGAATCGACTTTACTTCCTATGATATTTCAGAAATGAAGATAATAAAGAATATTTATCTGGCATAAATAATAGCAAATACTGACCTAAAACAAGATCCAAAAATGGGAATAAGATTTTTATTGATACCTATTCTGTGCTCGCTCTTGCATAACATCAACTACGCGCAAGAAAAATCGACAAAGGTACGTTTAGGAGTAATAGCCGATCCACAATATGCAGACAAAGATAGTAAAGGTAGTCGCTTCTATCGTAATTCTCTTTTAAAACTAGACACGGCTTCGGAGGTCCTAAATAATGGGAAAGTTGATTTTACGATCGTACTCGGTGATTTAGTTGATGTGGGAACAAAAGATCTTGAACCGGTACAACGACGACTTGCAAGACTACATTCACCAGTATACAATATGTTGGGCAACCACGACTTCGTAGATACTGAAGACGGCACTCAACTATACAAGGAGTTGGGCATGCAAGCCCCCTATTACGTTGTTGAGAAAGGCAATTGGACTTTTATTTTACTCAATACAAATGAACTATCCGAATATGCAACTAAGCTAGGCTCATCTGAACGGGAGGCGTGGAAAAATATGAACGACGGTCTAACATCGAAAAAAAGGAAGAATGCGCAACCCTGGAATGGAGGTGTAGGAAATAAACAACTCCAATGGATGGAAAAACAAATAAAAAAGGCGCAAAAAAAATCGAAAGATGTCATCATATTTACGCATCACCCTTTATTTCCCGAGAACGGATTGGAAACTTTGAACAACAGGGAAATTCTATCCATAATTACTAAGTACACCAATATCCGCGCTGTAATATCGGGACATCATCACGAGGGCAATTTTGGAACTTATAAAGGGATTCCTATGGTTACATTGGAAGGTATGATCGAAACGGATAAGACAAATTCCTACGGTACTATAGACCTATATTCCAAAAGAATTGTGCTTACTGGTTACGGAAGAATGACATCGAGAGTATTTGAATTCTGAAATTATTCCTAAACACGAATATGGCAATCTTTTACATCAAACCTGTTGTAGTAATATGAAGGGAAGGCAAGCGTAGATAAAACATCGTAGGGTTTGCATTTCAATATAAAAAATAGAGCTATTGGGTGCCAAAACAGATTAGAACACGAACTCAATTATCGAGCGTCAAACGCCATATATCCAAAGGACTCTGTTTGAAACGGGCACTTAGACGGCCGTTCGACTTGAAGGCTACCGTACTGACGTCTATTGCTGCAATCTGACTTCTGAGCTGGTAAGCATCATCAATTATTTCATCAACTTGTATGGAAGGTTTAAACCGTACATAGTGCCCGACTGGAATCCAACCTTGCGAAATTGTATACTGTACATCCTCACACTCTAATTCTTGGAGCAATTTGGATAGGAACGCAGCTTTAGGTCCAGCATTGGGCAGACCAACTGTATAAACTCCTGCACCATCTTTTTTATAGCCAGCGCGGACGAGAATCCCAAGAATATAAGAACGTTTTTGCTGTTCAGTAATAATCATATCGGATTTTATTGTGCCAGCATACACGGTGTCTCCAACCAATGAATAATTACCAGAAGGCTTATACTCAAAAAAACGATCTATCTCTTGTGAGAGTTTTGGAGAAAATAGGACGATTCCTTTTGGAGCAAAATTATTCTCTATATAAAGGTCTGGATATTGAGTTTTAAAAAGGTCCTGCATAAAGAAAGTATTTTTGAGTTCCTCTTTATAGAAGATGTCAACCTTTTGATAACTACGCTGCCCACGGGCAGGTACAAAACTGCGATCATACCCCATATACTCATCGAGCGTCCCTAAAAGAAAATTAAGCTTGTCGTACTTATCTACATTGAATTGTGCATGCATAGGAACACAGAGGCACACAAACTGTATGATGATAAATAGGTATTTGAATAGAGTCGCCATAGGGGATAATATTAAGTTAATAATGATAACTACACTCGTGAATAGCCTGCGTTAAATATACGTAATTTTTTTAATAACACAGACGATGGAAACTGCTACACCCCTGAAAATCAATTACATTATTCACTGCGTTTTACGTTCCCGTTTTCCCTAGACTCTTGATAGGCCTATTTTTTTTCTAACTGTTACTGGAGCCGGTGCTCCTCATCTACTATGATATTCGCTTTACACCCGAAATAAAAGTCAATTTGCAAAATAATTGTCCTCCCTCTTGACATAGGGTTGTCACAGGTACATCTTAAATTTGATTACACAAATAAAAGCACAGAAATCATGAAACAAGTATATCCTTGGGTATTTTTTATATTCCTACTTCAACCATTCACAGCCCAGTCGCAAATACGGACAAAAACAAATAGAACTATGAACAATCAAATTATTAAAACGTTTAATGTAATCGGAATTTCAACCAGGACGACCAATGATAATGGAAAATCCGCAAAAGATATCGAGGCATTATGGAGTAAGTTCTGGAGCGAAGAGATTCAAAAACAAATTCCAAATGCCATAAGTGAAGAAATTTACGCCGTATATACCGATTACGAGACCGACTTTACCGGGCCTTATACTACCATCATTGGTCTTCCAGTTCATACATTGGAGAACATTCCCGAAGGAATGATTGGGTTAACAATCGAAACAGCAACGTACCAGAAATTTGTTTCAAAAGGTAAAATGCCGGAAGCTGTTTTCAATACTTGGTTAGAAATATGGCAAAATACCAACTTAAATCGAGCCTATAAGGCAGATTTTACAATTCATGGAAAGAAATATTACGACGGAGATCAAGCGGAGGTCGAGACTTTTATATCTGTGAAAGAATAACACCTTACTATTTGGCGCAAAAGTGAGCAGATAATAGGGAGGGAATTTGCCCACTTTTGTGTTACTGACATACGACAAATGGGAAGTAGAGGAAGATTGGATTGCACTTGATCAAAGAGCTATACCCATAAACTTATGGACTCCTTAGCTCCATCCAGTGGTCACAACCATATTTATTTTTGAAAGAACCCATTTACTTATTCTAAGAATTAATGCCAGTATACCCATCAACAAACACAACAGGAAATAATAAAGGGTATGCATCCCCAAAAAAGGGGTGTCTTGTACTTTTCGAAAAAGACTTAGTAGATTACTAAAACTTGTATTTGAAAGAGGTATTACCTAGGTTTGCCTGCACAAAAGTACACATAACACAAACAGGACATGCTAATTTCTCATGTGATTTTCAACGGAAAGCTAATTCCAGAGAGCGAAGCCCAATTATCCATTAATGACCTAGCGATTGTACGTGGATACGGCATTTTCGATTATTTTAAAACTGTTGCGGGTGTCCCAATTTTTTTGGAAGACAACTTAAATCGTTTTCATCAATCGGCCAATTTGATGGACCTGCCGGTTAACTACTCCAAAACGGAACTCAAAAGTCTAATCGACACGCTAATGCGGGCCAATGCAATGCCTGATTCGGGCATTAAACTGCTACTAACGGGAGGATACAGCGCAGATGGGTACAGTATCTCCGAACCGAATTTAATTATCAGCCAGCACCCGCTGAAACGCAACATCACCTTAGAACAAGAAGGCTTAAAATTACTACCATTTGACTATCACCGCCCTTTCAGTCAGGTCAAATCGATTGATTATGTCATGGGGATAAAGGCCCTAAAAGCAGCGAAATCACAAGGTGCCGATGACGTGGTGTATGTACAAGATGGGTTAATCTCCGAATGTCCACGCGCCAACTTCTTTTTGATAAGTCCAGAGGGCAAACTGCTTTCTCCGGCCGATGACGTCTTACAAGGTATCACCCGTAAAAAGATTCTAGAGCTGGCGTCTACTGAAATAGATGTGGAAGTCCGGGATATCAATTTACAGGATTTGAAATGTGCATCAGAAGCATTTATCAGCTCTACTACCAAAAATATAACACCTGTGACATCCGTATTGGGATATAAGGAATTTGCCCCACAGGCAGGACCTATTACTAAACGTTTGCAACGACTTTTGCAAAATTTGATTTACAAAAATGGATAGTGTTAAAAGCCCAAACTGTGATAGCGTCCTTAACATTATCAGTTTCTTCAGCAAGAACTTAAGATATGCAGATAAGCCGCACTATTGTGAGCTACCTAGGCAATCAATTGGAAAGCCTTACTTAAGGTAATCCAAACAGAAAAAAGGAACACTTGGGGTATCGCCAAGTGCTCCCTTGAAGCTAATGAAACAGTCAACTACTTCGTTACATTGACTAAAATCTCATCACACAAGATATTGGCGGCAACATCTTGGTTAGCTACCACCTTAATATAGCGCGCTTCCATATCGAAACTGTCGGCCAAAGCGATATCAATCCAACAGTCATGACGATCATTCTTTGAAGCATGCATGACCACAGTTTTGACCTTTTCAAAAGTTTTCCCATTTGTCGAAACGTAAAAATCCACAGTATTAGGCAAAGCGATATTCGAAGGACGATATTGTAAAAATCTAGCAGCCAACGATCGTAGGGAGACCTGTTTCTTTAAATCAAGGACAAGGCTCATTTTTCCATTCTCAAAACCTACCCATTGGCTCTGTCTATAATCTTCCTGTCCAAGTCGAGAATCCGTCAAGCTACCGCTATTGTAGGTCTGGGAAGGCTTTGTTTCGTAAGTCACTCTAGCCCCTACTCCCTCGTGCTGCACGTCTCCTTTGAACGTCCTTTCCAGTAAAGGCCAACGTCCCTTACCTTGCTGCCATTCCGTAAAGTCAACGAATGACTGAGCCGACTCAATTGGTTGCCCGATAGGCATACTAGACTTGACATCGTCTATAATCCCATAGACCGAAAAGCTAATAACCTGCTCAGCTCCAGCCATGGAAGCGCCTACAATTTGGGATAAATATCGCGGGAAGGCTGCTGGAATCAAGGCGGATTCACGAGAGTTGTCCTCGCGCTCCCATGTGAAAGATTCAACATTTGACCAAAATTGAATCCCAGTCTCTTTATGTATCTGCCCTAGTTTTTTAAAATTGGCTTTCATCCTTGGTATAGGCATGGGTTCACGTACACATCCGATCTCATCCTGATAAGCAATAATGTCTACTTTCAATTTTTTAATCTGTTCTGCAAACTTTGGATTGTCGATATCCGCATGGCAAATACCATATGGGGATATCATAATTTTCTTATTGGGTGTCAAACTACGAGCCGTGATTGCCATTGCATTGGCAGCTTCAATAGCTTGCTCTGGAAGAATGGGTTCCATGCTATCTTCAACTGGTAGGTACCAACCGTAAAAGGACTTATACTTACCAAAAAGCGTCGCCGTCTCTTGCATAATCTGCTGTTGGAGCATCTTGATCTTAGGATCGCGAATATTGTCATCTTGATCGATAGCCCATCCGCAGCTCATGAATACGTGCATATTGTGCTTATCCGCAGCTTCCATAATAGCCTCAACAGGGCTCTGTTGCCCCTCTGGATATGCTGGTGACATAAATTGAGATGGGTAAAAAGATTTCTGATCGTTGGCCACCGCCATAATGACAATATAAGAAAGTCCCATTTGGGCGTATTCTGCCATCTTTGTTTTCCAAAACTCGGGCCTCATATAATCTACATGAGCCGGATTCATATACTTGTTCCGTACGTCCTGGTAAGGAAGATTAATCCAGCTTCCCTTCAACGGCTTTACGGTCTGTGCCTGAATCTGACTACCGAACAGGCCGAGTAATAACATAAGGAAGGAAAAGCATGTTCTACAAGAATATAATTTCATATATATTGGGGATTTGTTTTAAAATTTGTGTTCGCAATATACAACCCATATCACAGGTTATAAAGAATTGCATTTTGAAATTGATTAATTAAGATAAAACCAACCTAATCCCTTTTCGGTATAGACCATTTTCCAATGATCTCCCTGTGCCTGCACCAGCGCTAATGGTACTACCGCCTCAGCTAAGACCTCCGCTTGTAGGGAAGCTTCTTTATAAAGTTTACGGGGCGTACGATCGAACAGATTTTCCTTAAGCCATATTCCATCTTTTTTGGAAAAAGCGTATTCATAGGCCGTGTTGGTATAATAACCTGATTTCAAAGAGAAATCAAAAAAGCGTAACCACCACTCTGGGAATCTTTTTGCAACCTTAGGGTCACTATATCCCAAGGAAACTATGTCTGCCTGAATACTTAAGGCAACCTTAGGATTGGCTGCTTGTATAGCTTTGGTCAAGGCAGCATATTCTTTAAGATAGTCGTACGGCAATTGGGGATCCAACCAATCTTGTGCCGATGTCTGCAAGACCATGACATCAGGCTGCACATCCTTCACCAACTGAATCATGTCCAAGCCGAAATGTTCTCGAATCTCAGCCATTGTGCCGTTGCGTACGCCCATACCCCATGCCGCATACAATACATCTGGCGCCACTTCCTTGACCGCAGCTTTTATCCTTTTATTGAATTGGAGAATGGCATCAACCCTAAAGTCTACCCATTTGTTGTAAAGTGTGATATCTTTTCGAATAAAATCAAAGGATAAAGTCGCTGAATTGCTACCTACATATTTTTCTGTGAATTTTTTACGAGCAAAAAGGCTTATGTCTCCGTAAAAACCATTTCCGGCTAGCGTCTTCCATTCTGGAAAGTAGCTTTCTGCAAATTCAACCCCTTCTATTTCATAATTCCGAAGAATCTGCTTTACCCTATTGACTTGCCAATCTACAAATTCGGGGCGATGAAAAGAGTAAAAACTAATGCCCTGACTTGGATAGGGTGTCAAAAACTCCATGTGCCATTCTTTTGGCAGTGTCGATGTACCATATATACAATTTCCCAGCAACATAATCCAAATACCAATTCCCTCCTTTTTTAAAGCGGCAAGATATTCGGGACGTAGCAGTTGGTCATTTTTGCTACCATCCCAAAAACCAGCGATAAAAAAATGAACAGATTTGATATTTGCCATCTTCAAATCGGCAATCAATCTTTCTGGCGAAATCTCCTGTTGATAGAGTACACTTGGATCGATTTGAATAGAGTTACCTTTTATTTTCTTCAATTGGTCAGTTTCGACAAAAACTTGATTTGTGTGATCGTCATCACCCTCTCCCCCTGGCTTGTCTTTGGGGCTAGGTGGGGAGGTCTTACAACCGCATAGAACAATAAGGTAAAGACAAGCTAATATTTTTAATAATCCAATTCGCATAATCTAATTTTTTTAATGAATCTATTTAATAAATCTATCTTCCATCTGCCAACCTGTAAAGGTAGAGACGTATGGAATCATAAACGTGGCCATTTTTTGATGTCCTGCGTATCCGGGATGCCACGCTGCTCCCATATCCGAGTCACTATTGATTACCCCACGCAATGAAGCGGTCGCTCCTATATTTGGATCTTTTAGATCGGCAACCAAATTATTGATATATTGCTCTAATGCACCTCCTAAATAGGGAATAACACATAGTATCTTTACTTTAGAGCCATACGCATGTTGCACTTGGTTGATAATACGTCTATAAGCTTCTTGAAACTCCAATTGAGAGGGATTAGGTAAAGTAGAAAAATCATTAATCCCCAAATTAATAACAACAAGATCAGGCTTGTACTGCGCAAAGGAGTAACGAGTTGATGTATCACTATTTAGCGTATTCATCATCGCATTTTTCATTGTATATGCCGACTGGGTAAGCGAATCTCCATAATTTCGGGCAGCTCCACGACCCGAATGCGCTATTAAAGCATAGTCAGCATCAAAATAATCTGCGACCATGCGCGCATAAGTCTTGTTTGCATTTTCTGTAGCTACAGCAAATGGCTCGTCACGGTGCTTTCCATCGGTACCATATCCAACGGTGTAAGAGTCGCCGATAAATTCAATAAAACGACTGCGTTTGTTCAGGTACTGCTTGATAACAGCATCTTTCCCCACGACAAATTCATGAAGTGTCGTCCTGCCAAACTCTCCTTCGGATTTTTTCTGAACAATGATGTGATGAGCCTTTTTTTTGTGCAGCTTAGACACTAGCTGAACAGTCGTATCCCGGCTAGAGATCATGATCTGATTTACCAACTGACCATCTGCAAAAACATTATAATAGCTTTCACCCGTATCAGAAGCTCGCATGGAACAAGATTCACCCGTGAGCATAAACTGAAAATAGGTCCCAGGCCAATCAAATGTTACCTCTCCACCATCACCGATAAGTGTCCGCCCCACATAGGTGATACTAGCAGAATTGGCTGATATCTTCTTTGTTTTTCCATCTTGAGAAAAACCCGTGAGCGCGAGGGCCCAAATCATTAATATACTTATACATCTATGAACCATAATTTTGTTAAATTGCTGCTTTATTCCTTGATCAACATCACGAATAAAGCAGCATAGTGAATTCGCTAAACTAGCGGTTGTATTTCATTTCATAGGCCATGACACCAGCGTAAGCCTTATCATTAGTAGCCATAGTGGCATAGATTGAAATCTTTTTACCAACGACACGAACATCGATATCACCGTACCTATTGTAGTTGGTACCACCATATGCATCAGACTCGAAGAGCATAAAATCTCTATAGCCGCTTGACTGGGCTACCAAAGTCATTTTGGATGGGTCAGTAATATCATAGACCTTAACATGCGTTGCATCCCACGCAAAAAAGCCTTGCGTCAACATGGCCATGAATTGATTGCCATCTACTGTAAATACTTCAAAATCCAGAACTTTATAGTAATGATTGGAAGGTGCCATTTCGATGACATCCATGGTGGGAGAAAATTGTACAAAACGACTTCCTTTTTCACGATTGGCATCCGAGGCGACATAATTGCAATATGTTAGGTAATGGTCCGAATTGGCTTCTAGGGATTTGCGTTGCACGGTAGCATACGTCCATGGTTCTGCCGCTGCGTAACGAATCACCGTCGGATTGCTATCTTTCACGATGCCGTCATTAAACTCCCAGTAGTAAATCTGATTATTGACTGCTGGAGCTGTAGCATATACATAGGCTTTACCTTGTTTCAAATTACCGATTACTGTCACTTTGCGCCCCAACTCTACCGGTGCTCCAGCCGCTGCCGTATAATCGAGGATAAGCTTAGGATCACTATCGATATCTTCATAGTAATACAGCATTAAACCTGCACTGTAGATATTGTACCTGTTGACAATAAAATGATCGGCGTCATCAGCAACTACTTGCATACAAAAGGTCGTTGGCGCGGGGATTGTCTTCACAAAGCTTCCGTCGTTAGCATTGTAAACGCGTACCCCCACAGTCGCCCCTAGATTTCCTCCTGAGAAGTCTGCGACTAGCAACTTGTCCTTAACCACGGCAAAACCCGAGATATTGGTTCGCAATACTCCTAGCTGATCCGACGTATTAAACCACAATTTTTTAAAGGTCGTCCGTGGAAGGGTAGCTACTGCCTTGATGACATGCTGCTTGACATTTCCATCTCCATCAGTGACGCGTATATCCAAGGGTTTGGTAAAATCCATTATACCAGTAAGGGCGGGCTCTACAGTCGCGTTATTCTCTAAACTGGCAGTAGCTCGTAATTGCGACAAATCCAAAGGATCATCTTCTGTCGTAGGGACTTCTACATAAATGGTATCACCATTGGCATAAGGTCCCGATTGACGGGCTGTATATTCGGAAGTTTGCCCAGGAATGGTCAGCATAAAATTCAAAAGACCTTTATCGAATTTGGTACCTTTATGCAACTCCACTTTTTGACACGAGCCCAATACAAGTGCCATGTTCGCTATAAGCGTATATGTTATTAATCTTTTCATTAGAATACAAATTGCGTTAAAAAAAGCAATGTAACCTTGTGGTATACCGCTGGCTTCACACCTGTATGATTTCATGTTATGTAACTAAGCCAACAATTGGCTTCTGTTAGCACGCGATGTAAACATGACAGGCTCCATTGCTTATATCATTTACCTTACTTCCACTCGTCAAATTGTTGAATATTCGGATTCCGCTGAATCTCAGCGATAGGAATTGGGAAACGATTATATTTTTCAGGATACACTCGTGTCCGTCCGTTATCCGCATCAACCAATTGATAATTAAATTTACCTTCCGCAGCTTTGGTAATCTTGACCCCTTCAACATGTGTTCCATTGAGCAAAGTCGTAGCAAGTCCCCAGCGTCTCAAATCCCAATAACGATGCCCTTCAAAAGCCAACTCAACCATACGCTCGTGACGAATCAAATCCAATAAATGGTTCTTATTCGTGGCAGCTAGGTCAGTCGTAAAGCCAGCCCGACGTCGCACCTTGTTCAAAGCCTCGACACCTAATACAAGCTGTCCTTGTTCGGCAAGAGCCTCCGCCTGGATCAACAACACCTCAGCATAGCGCATAAAATAAAATGTCAACTCTCCCCGTCCCAGATCGGTTAGCTTCTCATCAAATAGTTTGCGCATATAATAGCCTGTGGACGTAGTACCACCACCTACAGCATATCCGTCTTTGGACCCTTCGAAAGTTTCCATTGTCCGTCCCTTCCAAGGCGCCCCATTATATAAAATGGAGGCATAAAAACGAGGCTCTCTTCCTTCGTAAGGATTGGCGGCATGGGTCGGATTACTCCAACTGAAATTAGACCCATCTGCCATTTGGTATTCCCTCACCAAATTATCAGTCGGGCTGATCTGCGCATATCCCCCATCCAATGGTGGCCCGAAGAAGTAGTCAAATGAATAGGTAAAATTAGGCGTCAAAAACCCAAACTCCAGCACGCTTTCCTTATTATCCGTGCTTTCGCTACGACGCTGATTAAATAATTTCGCATAGTCGGGATATAAATCATACAGATTTAATGCCTGCAAAGCAACCACTGCGTCAGAGGATGCCTTCCAACGCTCGGCATATAACATCGTCCTAGCTTTAAGTCCTAATGCAGCCCCTTTGGTCACCTTTCCTCGCTTTGTAGCGGGAACGGTAGCCGGCAACTGTGCTGCGGCTTTGTCCAAATCAGCAGCTATAAAATCCCAGACTTGCTCGGGAGTACTCACGGATTTGCCAATATCATCACTCAAGCCGTCGTATAAGATGACACTGGCGCCGTATCGCTTGGCCAACTCAAAGTATACATAGGCTCTAAAAAATAGCACCTCGCCTTCGGCCCGCTGGTAGAATTCCGAAGGAAGACCGGTCCCTTTTGTATGTAATCCGTCCAAAAATTCGTTACAATTACGAATCCATGAATAACTCCATGCCCAATTATCGAGCGCATTGGCTCCCGGAGTGATGGAAGAAGACCCTAATATGAGTAGATTGACTTCGTCATTGGGCGTATTTTTCTTGAGCAAATCGGCATAGGCATCTTGATTGACATGAGCAGAATAGTATGTCTGTCCAATTAATGGGTAGAATTTATTCAATGACAATTCCACATTGGCTTCACTGCTCCAAGCGACACTTTCGCTATAGACATCTGTCAATTCAGGCTCGATCGTACAGCTACTCACTGTAATGACGGTCGCCATCGAAAGAGTCCAAAATATATGTTTGAATTTCATATCTATTTTTTAATTATTTCGTGATCCGCCAACCGGCGGTCCATTTGATTATTTGTTGTCATCCATTAGGTAAATTCATTCGGATGACCTTATTTCTATATATTATTTTTGCATTTATACGACTTTATGTTCATCTGTGATTGCAAAGTCTGTGTCGCAATAATTAAAACGTCAAGGATAGACCAAATTCGTAAATACGCTGTTGTGGATAATATCCCTGATTGACACTTGGCATCTCCGGATCTAAATAATCCAAATTACTCCAAGTAAAAAGATTGCTACCCGAGATGTGAAGCCTAAGCTGCTGTATATTGGCTTGGTTCAACCAAGATTTTGGTAAGGTATATCCAATTTGAGCTGCTTTTAAACGAAGATAAGAACCATCTTTGATCCAAAAGGACGAAAATTTGCCCCCACTCTGCGCAGATTGTGTACTCAAGCGTGGATAAGTGGCATTAGGATTTTCAGGAGTCCAGGCATTCTCGACCAAATATTTGGGCGAATTGCCGTCTTGATAGAAGGGCATGGTGTAAAATGTATTGTCGTGTACACCAGAATTGGTATATAATCCAGACAGTGCAACATCTGAAAGAGCAGCCCCTTGAAAGAAAGCACTGGCATCAAAACCTTTATAGCTTGCACTGAAATTCAGGCCAAACATCATTTCTGGTAAATCTCCTTTACCGATAACTGTCCAATCCTGATCCCACGTAATGCGTCCATCGCCATTGAGATCCTTTAATCGGATTTCGCCGGGGCGGGTAGGGCCAAAAAGGGCACTGTGATCAATCTCTTCCTGACTTTGGAAAAAACCATCGGCTACGAAACCATATTTAAGCCCGATTGGCTTACCTGTACGACGTAGATGATCGGGCACGTTTGCATCTTCGGTAGTCTCAATCACCTTACTGCGTGCGAAGCTCAGGTTACCTCGGACATTGTAACTAAAGTCATTAATTTGCTTCCGATGCGTCAAGATAAGCTCAAAACCTCGACTATCTACGATTCCTGAGTTAATTACTCCAGGAAAATACCCGCCGAATGATGGTGGTTTAAGCCCAGACTGTCCTTGCAAGATATCTTTGGTCACCCGATAGAAAACATCGGCCTCTACACCTAATAGGCCATTCCACAGACTGGCTTCGACACCTCCATTATAGGTCATGGTCGTCTCCCAACGTACATCAAAATTAGGAAAAGCTGTAACATTCAATGGCTTAGAAAGGGTATTTCCAATCAACACTACCGGGTTAGCACCCAATCCTACCGTTCTTAAAAATTGATAGTCGCTTATACGATCATTTCCAAGTTTTCCAATCGATGCCCTCAACTTCAGATTATCGACAAAACTCACATTATCCCGGAAGAACGGTTCATTAGAAATACGCCAGCCTGCCAATACCGCGGGGAAAATATCCCAACGTGTCTTCGCTGGCAGCTTTGGCGAGCCATCATAGCGGCCTAACACTTCTAAAAGATATTTATCGGCATAGTCGTAGTTAAAACGAAATGAGTATCCCGCCCGACTAAACATGCTATGTCCCCCCTTTACCAAATCATCGATAACCTCCTCGCCAAAAGTCAGATCCATGATGTCGGTAATGGGATATCCTCGGCGTCCTCCCGAAAGACCGCTATTGTCTGTCCGCATATATTCATAGAGAAGTAATGCATTGACCGTATGATCTCCAAATTTGTTGGCATAACTGATAGATGGCTGGATAGTTTTTTGCCAAGAATCAGAAAACCACTGATTCAAGCTTGCTACCCCAGCATTGGCATGGCGCGCCCAACCCAATGCATACTGCTTTGTCGAATTGTTATACACATCCAGTTGATACGGCAATAAATAGCTTTTCTTCATACTGTATCCTTTGTCATAGCCGCCATTGACCTTGAGACTCAATCCCGATACACCGGGCACCTGATACGTTAAGGATAAATTGGTTTGCAAGCGATTGGAACGGGTCGAATTCTCACCAGATAAATCTCGGGCTGCTATAGGATTCTGATTGCCATTACCCGGGTTTAGACTTCCTACCGGTACACCGTTGGCATTATAAGCCGGCAAATAGGGATAAGACATCATGGCCTGAGCGAAGATAGAAGCATAACTATTGCCTAATCCAGCAGATAATCCAGGTTCATTACGGACATCATCCCGATAAGCCACGTTTAATGTCAGTTTCAAATTATCCAAGACATCTGCATCAAAATTAATCCGACCATTATAGCGATCATAAGAAGTACGATCGATGATACCATCTTGGTTATAAGCTCCTGCAGATACAAAATAGCGATAACGATCGCTTCCACCGTTTAGCGTCAAATTATTGGTCAGGGTAGGTGCACTGTTTTTAAACAACAAATCGAACCAATTTGTATTACCATAGACTCCTTCTGGATCGCCGTTGGTGATGCGATCGATTTCTGCGGTGGTAAATCGTCTGGAAGCCTCAGCCACCCCGTCAAGTTCTTGGGCTTTATTGTAGTAATAAGCATAGTCCCTTCCATTTAAAAATTCGGGAAAGGAAGTATTGGTACTCAACGCATAGGAGCCATTGTACGTGATAGTTGGTTTCTGCGCCTTACCTCGTTTGGTAGTGACCATAATTACCCCATTTGCTCCACGCACGCCATAAATGGCTGCTGACGCATCCTTCAATATGGAGATACTCTCCACCTCATCCGGATTGATTTGTGGAAATTCTCGCTCGATACCATCAACAATAATTAAGGGGCTGTTATTACCCAAGGTATTGTAGCCCCGCACCATTAAAGATGCCCCATCAGATCCTGGCTGTCCGCTCGTTTGGCGGGTTACCAATCCTGGCAAACGACCTTGCAACATCGATGATAAATTTGCAGTAGGGGCTTGTTTAAGCTCCTCACCGCTAACTTGTGCGATCGCGCCGGTCACGCTAGATTTTTTCATTTGGCCATAGCCCACCACGACTACTTCATCCAATTGACTATTATCCTGATCCATCAAGATTTCGATGGGGCCTGCGCCTACTTTGACCACCGTATCTTTCGACACATAGCCAATGGTCGTAAAAGAGAGACGAACGCTCGAACCTTCTGTAAGCAAGGAGAAACGCCCATTGGAATTACTGAAAGCATTCACTTTCTGGTTGGTAGAACGGATGGTAACACCATCAAGAGGTTGGCGGTCTAGGGACCTACGAACCACTCCCTCAATTCGAGATTGTTGGGCATGAGCCGCGGTAAGCACGCAGGAGACGACGCAAAACAGAAGCAAGCTCTTCGACAGCAAAGCATATCGAAACCGCTTTCTCCCTCTTTCTTGCATTTTTTTTAATGTCTTCATAAAAGATTACTGGTTAATTGTTTCTGAATAAAAATGATTGTATTTGATATTGATATATGTGTTCTAGTATATTGGAGCATACGCGCTAACTCCATAGGTTACTTCCTATGAAGGCTAGGGGGCAACGTTTTTGCTGTTATTTTTTGTAGATACTCTTGATAGTCTTTAAAAAGGTCCAATGTCCGCTTTTCTCCTACACGGATGGACATCTTGGGATCATTAAACACCCCCGGGAATTGATAGCAGAGTATCTTTTCGAAATTTTGAAATAAATTCAAATCTCGTATAATCTCATCCATCGGACGGGGGTAAAGGGACTGATCTTCGTTGAACAAGAAAGTTTCCAAATCAAACCATAGGTGAGCACCTGCCGTATCACACAGCGACTGTAGCAAGTCAGCGGACTCCTTGCCAGTCAAGTCACCTTCTGGCATACGAGCAAATCCAAAAGGACAAAGAATATCTAGATTTTGTAAAAGTCCGGGGTAAGTATCCAATCCCGTAGGTACCTGCATACTGTTAGTTGCGAGCATAACGGGTTTTGCGGGGGCTATACTGTTGCAATACGCTTTAAATTCTCTAAAGAAATCGACAATTTCTTTCTTCCGTTGTATACGTTTACCTTCTGTCTGTTCCCAATTATCAAGATTGCCGCCACTCTCCTCGGATACATAAAATCCATAGAACGATCGGTGATGTCCATATTTATCCCACAATTCCTGCGCTACTTTTTTATGCCATTCCAGAGATTCACTTGTGAAATCAAACCAAGCAAACATGCCCACACCTAAAAAAACATGCATATTCAACTGATCTGCTTCCGACAAGATGGCTTCAATAGGGTCATTGGCAGCAATCGGCATTCTACCCTCATAAAGTTTAGAAGGATAAAATGCTTGACCTTTATAGTTTTCTACAGTTGTTTGATGTTTGCCAACATATTCTTCATTACGAAAGACTTCTTGTATGACGACAATATCCATTTTCAATTTGTGCATACCTCGCACCATTTCCCGCCATTGGTCATCGGTCATCTTCTTGATGTCTGCATTCCAATGTTTTCCCTCGGTTTCACTCCAATGGTAAATGCCGGCCCAAGCCCCATCAATCAATCGAGTCGACCGTATATCAGATGAAATCACGTCAATCTCCTTGCTCTCACGGTAGGTCTTTCCACCATCCTTTACTACTAAAACAATCGTATTTTTACCAACTAAATTGGTCGTAGGCAGCACATGCTTTACCTCGAAACTCCCCCCAGGAGCAATCTCCTTTTTGGAGTAGTGTAACAGATTTTTGGGATTCTCCGTTTGGTGGTAAATTGACAATTCAATTTTTTTAAATCTATTTTCTTCATTTTTAAGTCCAGCTCGAATATCGAGATCTACTTTATTCGTAATGGTAGTAGGAGGTATCAGCGTCAGTGAAATTCCCTCTTTTGCCCAAGTCAACGATGGGATTGCTACCAACAGGATTAGCCATAATAAATTCAAGTTCTTCATATTGCTCATGTATTTTACTTTTTTTCGTCTTGTATTAACTGAAGGAGGATTTCTGGTTCGTCAGTAGTAATTAAATCGACTCCACTATGTAAGAATTTCCGTAAGGCCCCCGCCTCATTCACTGTCCAAACATTAGTTGAAAGTTCCAAACGTTTTGCTTTTTCCACTAGCATAGGGTCATTACCGTATTGATAGAAATCATAATCCAAACCAGAGATACCGTCACGTTTCAACTCATCCACAGTTTTATTCCCGTAGAGGTAGGCCGTCTCTGCCGATGGATCAAGCTGACGAATCCGTTTGAGAACCTCATAATCAAAACTGATGTATGAGATATAACCCTGCGCCTTCAACCGATGTACAATGGATAGGACAGAATCAGTCAATTCTAGACTACGTCCCGTAGGTGACGACTTGATTTCCAAAATCATTTTGGTTTTGTTCTGTTGTTTGGCCACTTGAATGAACTCGATCAACCTAGGAACAGGATCTCCGCCAGATAACGTAGATGAATACAAATCTTTAGCCGTCGACTCTTCGACGGATAATCCACCGATATGTGGGTCATGGGACAAAACAACCTCCTTGTCTTTAGTCAACCATACATCGAATTCAGACCCTTCGCAGCCTAGGTTAGCAGCATGCAAAAATGAGCGAATAGAATTTTGCATGACACCAGCTTGACGCCAAGCCCCACGATGGGCTATCACTTTATTGCGAATAAATTCATTTCTAACAAGTTCGATATGGTAATATGCAGACGCTATTTTCAAAGTTATTCCATACGCGTGGGGACCACTCTCCGTGTTCACCATCGTACCTTTGCGTAAGCTAATGATGCCATCTTTCGATATCCGAAACAAACCCGAGGTATCAGCGCTTAGCTTGACCCGATTCCCTTTAATAACTTCAGGCTTGATAATTTTTCCAATCGCCACCCCCGGTTGATCAAGCGGAATAACATAACTGTTCAATGATACGATGCCGGATGCCACGCCTTGGGCTTTAACACAGCTTATAGAAGCCAATAGCATCCATAGGCTAAAGATGTAAATGTTGTATTTTACTTTATTGTACATATTCTTTAGATATATTGCCGAAACCATCACGTATCTCTACAGTCAGCTTACTACCACTCCGCTGCGGACGGGCGAAAAAAAGATGATCTGTCTCTGTCGTCCAAATCCAATCGTAGCTGTAGGTTTTCTTATTTTTAATAATCTCTTTCGTCGTCTGTGGGTCGCGCCCAATGTAATTCTGCATGGCACCTCTATACACATCGTCTTCGTACCAAGATACCGTCCAAGTAGGGTCATAATTCCAAATCAGCACGGTTAAATCATCTGGCCGCTCTGGATTATCCCCTACAGCATATACTCGGGACTGTACATGGTCTTCAAGGCCTAAAGCTTTGTATTTCCAGGATAACTGATTTCCATCTGCCATATATACCATATATCCGGGAGGCGTACCATCCGCGCAATCCGGCCCCTGCCAAAAAATACCGGAAATAGAACTCTGTGTATGTTCCCAGATATGTGGAGCAGGTCGATGATGGTCTTGTAAATGAGTGTGTCCAGAGATGATATGCACTTGGTACGGCTGCAATAGGTCATATAGAAAAGCGGAATTTTTTAAAATCTGTTGCCCTTCTGATTTTCGAAATGCTTTGTTAGTTGTAGGAATATGTAGCATCAGCACAACCGTACTTCCCGGTGGTACCTGCTTCAAGTCCTGCTCCAACCACGCCAATTGCTCCTCTGGTAAATAACTGATATATTCTTGTGCTCGCCCTAGATAAAAAACATTATCCAGCACTACGTAGTGAATCTTTCCTCTATTAAACGCATAATAATTAGGACCAAAATACTTTTGAAAAGCCAAATCAGCTTGAATATTGGACCGTGTCCCGAATTGGATATCATGATTGCCTTTGGCGTAGAAAAAAGGAACTTGTATGTCTGAAAAGACCTCCTTTAAGGGGACGAAAAGCTCAGGTTTATCTCCAACCATATCGCCCGTAACCATACCATGGACAGGATATCCTTCTAAATGAGAAGATATGTACTTCTGCATGTCTTGGATAAATGGCCGACAAGCCTCCACATCCTGATGCGTGTACACCTGTGGATCGCCGACAACAATCATGGCATGGCGATCATCCGGTAGCGTCGGCTCCAATTGAAAATCATAAGATCTGGTAAATGCTGCATCATTCAACTCCAGATAAAAACAAGGCGCATGATCTCTTATAGGTATTCTATACCCCCCAGGAATAGTGATATATACATGCTTTGCACCTGGTGCTGTAGTCAATCGATAATTCCCATTTTCGTCAGTAAGTACGATAGTCCGTCCGTCAGTTACGGATATGTTTGCCAAGGCACCTCCATTTGTAGTCGTCACTCGACCTTGGACACTCCTGGATACGGATTGGGCATAGGATACGACCACAGAAAAAAGCGAAACAAACCAGCATAATATGGTCAATCTTTTCATACTTGAGTTAACTTAAGCGTGCAACAAACTCGACAAGACGAGGGTCCTTAATATTCAGCTAGAGGATTATGATAGTGACAGATAATGGGGTTACCGGGCTGCATCTTCGATAGGAGACAAGACATCGGTAATTTGGGGCTAGATCGTCGACTAACACATCTACTTTTACTTTCACTGATACATTTTGAATGTGGTAAAAAGCTGGCTCAAGAGCCAGCCTAAACTAAACAACATGAACAATCAAGTCCTTTTGTGCGATGTCTTCCAATGTCCTCCAACATTGATACAAGGCACGTGGTACGTGGAAGCAACCCTTCCATTTACCCCCTTTTAGGGACAGCAAGACCTCTCCTTGACGGTTCAAATAACCATACCACTCTGGATATTCGACGTCTTTGAAATGGGTCCAAGTATAGTTATGAACTTTCTCAAACCATACTAAACACTCTTGCGATCCAGTCAATTGATAGCCTTTTATCAAAGAAATCAAGGTTTCCATATGAACCCACCATAGCTTTTGATCCCACTCCAACTGTTGAGGTGGATGTCCTGACCTATCCATAAAATAGAATATACCTCCATATTTTTTATCCCATCCGTATTCCAACATATTAAGGGTGATATTCACTGCTTTTTGAATGAGGTCTTCGCGTTGCAAACGTACACCTAGATCCATAATGAACCACATCGCTTCGATAGCATGTCCAGGGTTGACCACACGCCCGTCAAAAGTGTCTGATAATTCTCCATCCATACACACATTTTCGATAATAATCCCACCCAACTCAGGTCTATAAAACACCTCCAACACCTCATGTAAACAATCCTCAATAAGTTGATCTAATAATGATTTTGGAAGTAAATGCTCAATCTCTAATGCCAGATTGCAAAGAATCATAGGCAGCGCAAAATTCTTCAGCGCCCTACTACCAGGAACCGCTTTATTCCACTTGCCTTTGGGGTTATCCACCTTCGAGCGGATGATGTCAAATGTCTTCATGGCCACATCTGCATAAAGCTGATTGCCGGTAGCTAAATTCAACTGTCCAAAAGCTATTGTTGCAAATGTGTAGGAAAAAATGTTATAAGGTTCGGTCAGGGGATTTCCTTCAACATCCAATGAAAAGTACCAGTTAAAGTTTCCATCATGCCCACGTTCCAATAAGAAAGCAGCACCATGTTCAGCAGCATCCAACCACGATTGGTTCTTTTCGATCTTATTGTACAGGGATGAAAACATATATACTTCTCGTGCCTGTAGCCATATAAATTTGTCCGTGTCAAAAACTTTTCCCTCCCGATCTAGACAAGTAAAGTATCCGCCATGCTCTCTATCCAATGATTTTTCCAACCAAAAAGGCAATACGTTCTCCAACAGTTCCGTTTTGTACTGTTCACTAAGTTTCTTAAAATTCATGTTATTGTATTATTCTACGTACTATACTTAAGGTTAATGAATCCAATGACGTTCGATATCCTCCAAGGATTTACCCGTGGTCTCGGGCACCAATTTCCAAACGATGAGCATATAAGGGATACACATCGCAGCAAAGAGAAAAAATGTCCCCCCAGGAGTTAAATTCTCCAACATCCAAGGGGTAAGTTGACCAATCAGGTAAGT
The DNA here is from genome assembly GCA_000783305.1 of Sphingobacteriaceae bacterium DW12. Classification (GTDB taxonomy): domain Bacteria; phylum Bacteroidota; class Bacteroidia; order Sphingobacteriales; family Sphingobacteriaceae; genus Sphingobacterium. The sequence continues at coordinate 359,535 of JROE01000008.1, forward strand.
TCCTATCCACAGCGATAGACCTGCAATTGACATAGCTAATCCTCGGATAGAATTGGGGTACATCTCCGAAAGTAATACCCAAATGACTGCGGAAATAGAAATTGCACAACAGAAAACATATGCTAAAAAGCAAATCAGCATAAACATGCTGGATAGACCAATTTCCGCTCCCCAGAAAAAATACGTACCAATCAGCAACAAGAAGAATATCATCCCCGACACGCCCATATATACTAATTTCTTACGGCCAACTTTGTCAATAATAAAGACAGCCAACACGGTAGTCAGCACATTGACTAATCCCACAATGACTTGATAAAAAAGCGAATCGCCACCAGAAATACCACTACTTTCAAAAATAGTAGGACCATAATACAACACCGCGTTGACGCCCATAAATTGTCCCAAAATCGCTATAGCTGCTCCTATCCAAACAGCTTTCCTTATACCTGGCTGAGCCAACAATTTCCAATTTACCTTTTGGCTTGTTATACTTACCTGCTGTATCTTGTCCAACTCAGCCACAGCTGTATTCTCAGAGCGATAAATAAGTGTCAAGATTTTTTGTGCACGCTCGGTACGACCATTCATGACCAGCCACCGTGGACTCTCCGGAATAAAAAAGATAATGATAAAGAAAAAGATAGCTGGTAATCCCGATACACCCAACATACCGCGCCACACCTCTTCGTGAAAAACTAACTTTAACCAACTATTTTGTAGATATTGTGCATCCCCTAAGGAGTAATTTAAAAGTGCATAGTTGACCAAGTATGCTCCCAAAAAACCAATTGTGACCGCCAATTGATAAAGCGACACCAATCTACCTCGGTACTGTGGCACCGACAATTCAGAAATATACATTGGCGATACAATAGATACAACACCGATTCCAACGCCACCTATAATCCTAGCATATATCAAATGATTGAAATCCGATGATAGCGCACAGTATACCGCTGAAACAGTAAATAAAAAAGCAGAAATAAATAACGTATTACGCCGCCCGAAACGGTCGCCGAGGAATCCCCCACAAGATACGCCAGCTATGGATCCTATCAGTGCACACCCTACATACCAGCCTTGTGAGACAGTATCCAATCCAAACTGTGAACTTATCTGAGCGATGGTTCCCGAAATAACAGCAGTATCGTATCCAAACAGAAAGCCTCCTATGGCTGCGACTATCGATAAAAAACCGATATAATTTAAGTTAATTGTTTGATTCATTTTATTAGGTTCGTTTTTTTCAGGTTATTATATAGTATAAGGTTTTACGTTGCTGTTCAAACAAAACTTCTAACATATTGAGTGTAATAAACTCGACTACCATAAAAATTCTGCTTCTATTGCTTCTATTCATAACATTTACACAGTTACTTGGTATTTCGTTCTATCTTATATTTCTATACGGAGATAAGGGTTCGAACAATTTCAAGGGCTAAATTAAAAATAAAATTTAATATATCAACGGTCGATTATTATTTTATTTTAAGATTGACCCATCAGATATAAATAATAATGATGAATTAACGATTACTGAACACAAAATTAAATATGTACAGTTTTATTTGTTAGTTTTGCTAAACTTAATAGGAATCATGACATTTTTTGAAGAAATAGAAAACGAAAACGTTTCTGGAGTTGCTTATAAGAACAACTCCATTAAGAAGAACATAATTGCTATACTTTCAAACGACGGAAACAGCACCATTGCCGAACTGAGCAAAGAGTTGAAACTAAGTGTACCTAAGGTGACCAATGTAATCAATGAACTGATAGAAGACGGATTGGTTAAAGATTATGGGAAATCAACGACACTCAGCGGGCGCAAGCCGAATATGTATGGTTTAGTACCTACGTCTGGCTTCTTTGTAGGTGTTGATGTGAAACACAATCATGTAAATATAGGATTGATAGATTTAAACAAGACTATTGTTTCTATTGCGGAGAACCTTCCTTACCAACTCGCCAATAGTCAAGAGTCTCTTGATGACCTGTGTCAAATTATTAAAAACTTTATCAAAAGATCAGGAGTCCCAAAAGACAAAATCTTAGCTTTAGGTCTGAATCTTAGTGGTCGAATCAACTACAAGACCGGCTACAGTTACAGTTTTTTTCACTTCAGCGAGACGCCCCTAAGCAAATATTTGGAAGATACTTTAAAAATAAAGACCTTCATCGAAAACGATTCAAGGGCTATGGCCTACGGCGAGTTCATGGCGGGAGTTGTGAAGCAAGAAAAGAATGTCCTTTTCTTGAACCTAGATTATGGTATTGGAATGGGAACGTTAATCAATGGTCACATCTACTACGGGGAATCGGGATTTGCTGGCGAATTCGGGCATATTCCTTTATTCGACAACGAAATTCTATGTCACTGTGGAAAAAAGGGTTGCTTAGAAACAGAAGCTTCAGGACGAGCACTGAATAACCTCTTTATTCAAAAAATAAGAGAAGGTTATGCTAGTACATTGACCAAGACCATAGACCCAGATGACATCAAATTGAAACATATCCTCGAAGCTGTACAAAATGACGATGTATTGGCGATTGAGCTGTTAGCCGAGATTGGTGGAAAGTTGGGGCGAGCAATAGCCATGTTAATAAATCTATACAATCCACAGCTGATCGTATTAGGCGGTTCATTGGCTCGAACTCACGATTACATACTGCTCCCTATTAAGAGCGCAATCAACAAATATTCACTAAACTTAGTGAGTACAGATACGAAAATTAAACTTTCAGAATTACAGGAGAAAGCAGGTGTGATTGGAGCTTGCCTTTTAGTAAGAGATCGATTACTGGATATAAACAATTAAATCCGTACTGAGAAAAATTTACAATGGTATTCAATTCTGACAACTACTTAATAACAGGATACGATTCATTTTTGTAAATGGAAAGCATTGGGCAGATCATCACTCGCTTTTGATCCGTTCAGTTTACTCATTTCGTAGACTATCCACAGGATTAGCAATCGCAGTTTTCATTGCTTGAAAGCCAATTGTAAACAAAGCGATAATAATTGCGCCAAACCCCGATATCACAAAAGACCACCAAGGAATTTCTATTCGATAGGCAAATCCATCTAACCATTTTTGCATGATCCACCAAGTAATCGGAGTAGCAACCAAGAGCGCAATAAGCACAAGTTTAATAAAATCCTTGGATAAAAGATGGAGGATATTGGGAACAGAGGCACCTAATACTTTTCGTATACCAATTTCTTTTGTACGTTGATTAGCCGTATACATCGCTAAGCCGAACAAGCCCAAGCAGGCAACGAAAATAGTCAATCCAGCGAATATACCAAGCAGATGGGCTGTCTTGACCTCGGACTGGTATGTGTCATTAATCCGATCGTCAAGGAAAGAATAGGTAAACGGAAAGTCGGGACGAAAAGATTCATATTGTTTTTTCAACGAATTCAGAATTGTAGTCATCTCCTCTGTCTTTACTTTTATTAACAAATTTCCCGTGGTTTTTTGCATAATCATGACCAATGGTGATATGGATTCATGCAGTGATTTGAAATGAAAGTCCTTAACAACACCCACGACACGATATACTTGATGATCTTTATTGGTAATGGTCTGCTCAAGAGCTTCTTGCCCATTCCATCCAAAAGTCTTAGCTGCAGTTTCATTCAGGATAACGCTCAAAGAATCTGTACCATAGGTGTTAGAGAAATTACGTCCACTTTTCATTTCTATTCCCAACGTAGGAATATAGTGCTCATCGACATCGTAGCGTAACGTTTTTACCCATTCATGAGGAGCGGATTGGGAATGGACAAAGAAATTATTATTGGCTGTTGGACCCGCAGGGATGTAATGGGAATGTGTGGCATGAAGAATACGTGAATCTTGCATCAACTTTGCATAAAAGGCACCCTCACTTTTACCTAGCGGCCAACTTTGGATAATCAAGATTTGGCTCTTATCATATCCCAATTTCTTTTGCTGAATGTAAAGAAGCTGTTGATAAACGACCACAGTACAGATGAGTAAACAGATGGAAATAAAAAATTGGAAAACTACCAAACTTCCACGCAGACTGACATCTCTCTTTTCTGGAAACAGCTTCCCTTTTAGGACCCTAGTCGGCTTAAAAGAGGACAAGAAAAGTGCGGGATAGCTTCCTGCTAGAGCACCGATGACGAGACCAAAACATAAGATTGCTGGAAAAACCCAAAAATGTTGGAATACCGTCCCGTCAAATGCTTTACCGGAAAGCTTATTGAATAAGGGTAAACCAGCAGCAACCAGTCCTAGGGCTAAAAGCAAACTGATGAAAACCAACATTGAAGATTCTGCAAAAAACTGAAGAACGAGTGCCTTTCGACTAGACCCTAACACTTTGCGTATGCCAACCTCCTTCGCGCGTTTGGATGCGCCCGCTGTAGATAGATTCATGAAATTGATGCACGCAATGATAAGCATAAATACCGCTATGGATCCAAAAATATATACATAGCGGATATCTCCTGACAACCCTAGATCATAGGCAAAGTCTGAATACAAATGGATATCGGTGAGGGGTTGGAGATAGAGACCAATCTTATTCCCCATTTGACGAAAGGCTGTGTAGCTCATCCCAAATGCTTCGGGCACCTGTGGACCTGCATATTTTTCAAAAATGGTTGGCAATTTGCTTTCCATCTGTCTAAAATCAGTACCCTCACGAAGAAGTAGATAGGTGAAAAATTCGGACTCCATCCAAGATGTTGATTGCGCGCCAGAAAAACTGGCCATGGAAATCAACATATCAAATTGAAAATGGGAGTTGGATGGAATGTCACGCATTACCCCAGTAATAGTCAAATTAGTCTTGGCATCATCCTCAACTGTCAGCGAACGCCCTACAACTTGCGTGGTCCCAAAGTACTTTTCGGCAGTGGATTCCGAAAGAATAACAGTGTTAGGTTCAATCAAAGCCGTTTGGGGATTACCTTCAACAAGGGGTAGAGAGAAAACCTTAAAAATAGTCGGATCAACAAAAGCCATATCCTCTTCGTAAAAAAGCTTGTCGGCTATGACAAACTTAGGACGTCCGCCTGAGCGTATACGTACCGTCTCCTCAACCTCTGGAAATTCGACCTTCAGAGCCTGGGCAACAGGCGGCATGACATGTGCTTCATTGAGTTTGCCGCCAGGGACAGTACCCTTAAAAACAACCCGAACAATTCGATTTGCATGAGCATGAAAACGATCGTAACTCCATTCATCCAAAACATAGATACTAATCAAAATGCAAGTCGCTAATCCAATAGCAAGGCCTACAATGTTAATCAAGGAGAAGGTCGGTTGCCTTCTGAGATTACGCCAAGCGATTTTGAAGTAGTTCTTTATCATGGTACAATTACTGAATTTCCGTTCGTCATACATGCGAACAATATATCTGCCAAAAAGTAAAGCACTGTTATTCAAAACATTGAGACGACACCAATACCACTAGGTGTTCGCCATCGCACAATTGGATGTCCACTTTCGGACAGTGGATTTCTTATCTGTCTTTTACGTAAGGTAACAACAGAGACATCATGGTGTCAACATAATCCTTCTTGGCTTCAATACCTGAATACCGATAGGAAAGCGTATTATAGGATATCCAAAAATCACCAACTATAAATAGCTTTTTCACCAAATTACTCTTTATTTGAGGGGATAGTTTTACAAATACTCCCTGTTCTTCCAATCGCTCCAACCAATTTATGAATTGATTTTCTCGCTTTGCAACAAGGTGTTGATAATCTGTTCGTATATCAGGTATCCAAATCCCAATTTCTACGAAATGTAGAAACAGGAATCGGAATTCGTCCATTTTTTCATATATCAACTCTAAAATTGGGGTTAAGTCATCAATACATTCTAAGCTTAAGTATTGAACCTGTTCAATAATATGATCATACCAATCTATCAACTGACGAAAAAGCGCAATGACGATATCTTCGGTATGTTTAAAATGGTAGTGTAGATTTCCAGGACTAATAGCCATTGAAGCCGCTATACCCCTTGTCGTTGTATTCCTAATCCCCGATTCATTAAAAAGTTGCCGGGCTACATCCAAAATCTTATCACTTGTTTTCATCTATTACATTTTTTAATGTCGATTACAGGTCGCATCATCAGATTAGACAGCGTGTATCGAAGCTCATGCCATCCGTTTAACTATTTTTTATCAAAAATAGAACAAATGTTCTAATTAAAGAAAGAATGTGTATTTTTACAATAAATAGCAGGTATATGACTGAAAGAAAAAAGGGTTGGTTATCTAGAAATCTAAAAGAGATTCGCGAGACCCTATTTGAAAATAGCCCTGAGGATTCATCCTTCCAGAAAAAGCAAAAAGCAATTGGGTGGTATATGTTTTTAATACTGATGACATGTGGAGCGTTAGCCATGCTTGTAGCCGTTTCGTTCGTGCATTAGTTTACCTCTTGGACGACAGCTATTTTATTGGCTATTCCATCAGCTGGATACTCATTCGCTTTACTAGACAAGGTGGACACCCTATCCCTTTACTCAACAACTGGTTAACCGACTTTGTATTCGTTCCACTGATAATTCACGTGTCTCAAGCCGTTGGTATCTACTTTCTCCAAACTAAAAAACCTTTCCGCTATCCACTATTCCAGATTTTACTCATCTCATTTGCTACTTCTTATGTCTTTGAATGGATGATGCCAGAATTTACCATCCACCATACCTCCGATTTATGGGATGTAGTCGTATATTTTTTGGGAGGCATGTTTTACTACTATATCCACCAGCCCTATACCCATAAGAGGTACAACTTCTCCTAGCATTACATAGATTTACAAAATTCATTCAAAAATTTTAACTTTATTCGGATTAAATAGGATTTCGAACACTTTGTACACCGCACACAAACATTATACAATGTCTATTACAATCTCTGATACTCGGGATATAGAACTCGAGGCTATACTTGATCTTTATAGCGCAAATAAATGGAGCGCTGCTGATAAACCGGATGAACTGTACAAAGCGCTGATAAATTCCGATTCCTTAATCTCCGCTTGGGACGGCAACAAACTAGTAGGAATAGGGAATGCTATCTCTGACGGACACCTCGTAGTCTATTATCCACACTTATTGGTACATCCTTTCTATCAAGGCAACGGCATCGGGAAAATGATAGTCAACAAAATGCAGGAGAAATATGGTAATTTTCACATGCAGATGTTGACAGCCGATGGCAAAGCCATTGAATTTTATGAAAAAGTTGGTTTCAGTCGGGCAGGACAAACCTCTCCGATGTGGATATACAAAGGGAACGAACATTAGTTATTCATAAGGGATGGTCGTTTCATAACATTGTGTAAATTTAGAAAGAGAAAAACAAAAAGATATGTTGACAAGTGTAAACCCCAAATTACCCATGCGGGATAAAACCGCAACAAAGGAATACTATGTAAATAGACTAAGCTTTGAAGAATTGGGAACGGCAGACTATCCTGAATATTTAATGGTAAAAAGAGACGCGATTGAGATTCATTTCTACGCATTCAAAAATCTCGACCCCAAAGAGAATTATGGACAGATTTATATCCGTACTAACGACATTGAGGGACTATATCAATCCCTTCTCGATAAGAGAGTGGCGATACATCCTGCTGGTCATCTACAAACGAAACCTTGGGGGCAAAAAGAATTTTCATTACTCGACCCAGACAACAATTTGCTTACTTTCGGGCAGAGCGTCTAGGATGAAAAAGGAAATCATTATCTACCCGCATTTCCCTCGATTTTCTGATCGCTGTTGATAATTTTACGATTTCGTGAACTGTATTTCCCTTTGCCAAATTTCCAAGAAAGATTTACACCTAACGATCTAAAAGGAAGTATAAAATTCCCACTCACCTCATGTGTAGGCGTCCTAAAGTTCGATGGAAGATTTTTTCTTCGGCTAAAAGGATCTACTAGGTTAAGACCTACAGTACCGCTATCTGTACCAATTTTCTTCTTGATCGTAAAAGTGCACAAATTGAACGCGGAATAGTGGCCTTGAAAAACACGCTGTGGTGAATCAAAGAATACATATGATTCAACCAAGTAACCTTTCTTGAGATCTACAGCAGCTCCAGCAAAAGATTTATAATTAGACAACCATCGATTTACGTAGATACTATGCGACGTATATTGCGAATAGGGTCTAATCTCTTGCAGATTGAAATCCAGATTAGCGCGAAAACTCAAAACTTTGAATAAGGTGGTTGACGCAAACATATTAATACCGTATACATAAGCCTCACCGATATTGTCAAACTGTTGCAGCATCAAGGTCTGATTGCCCTGATTCCTAGGGGTATAAATTGATTCGATAATATCACTCGTTTTTCTAAAATAGACGGTCATGCTCATCATTAGATTTCTGTCTACCAAATTACTAGCAAGCTCCAAATTATGAGCTAATTCGGCTCGCAAAGCTGGATTCCCTTGCTGCTGATTGATCGGGTCAGATGTGTTGAGAAAAGGATTTAAAAAATATAGACTCGGTCTGGCAATACGTTGGCTATAACTGGTCTTGAGCCCGAGTTTTTCATGGACTTGGTAGCCCAAGATTATATTGGGTATAAGATGATTATATCGATGTACGAACCCTTCCGCTCCTTTATCGGTATTGTTAGCTAAAAAAGTGTGCTCATACCGTAGCCCATAAATAGCCTGAATATCTTTACCGATGTCCATAGTTAGACTAGTGTAAGCGGCTGTAACCTGCTGACGATAGGTCAACGATCCATCGTTGGATACATGGGATGGATCTTGGGCGATATGAATACCTTGTATGGTTTCACTCGTAATATCTCGAAAAATAGCCTTAGCTCCCAATTCAACTTTCGTCATTCCAATTGGATGTACATAGTCAATCTGTAATGTTGTTTCTTTATTGGCTCCAAAGTTACGTACCTTTTCTAGGAACTGAGGGCTGTCTACCGACAAATCCATATCATTTTTACTTGTAGATAGTTGGACGGACATAGCGAGTTCCTGTCCTTTCATTCTTAATCCTCTTCTATAATCCAAACTCCAATCAAGGCCACCAGACATCTGCTTACTATTGTTGAGAATAGGCAATAGATCAATCATGTGATATGGGTTTGTAATTTTATTCTTGGTGAGAATAGCAAACCGATTAAAATTAAAGGTAGAGGTAAATATGTTATTAGTATCCACTTGGAAGTCCATCACTATGTTAGTTTGATAACCAAGACGTCGATTCTTACTATCGTTATGTTGAAAGGCAACTAGTCTTCCATCAGACGTGCGGTGTTCAGATGTAATCTGCGTCATTACTGGCCAGCTCCACGTATTTCCGATATGAGTTGATAGTCCTATTCTCTGTCCCCCAAAGTTGAGGCCAGCATTCCAGTCTCCCTGCCGTGTACCAATTGTAGAGGCTATAGTGCCATGTGAATTTTGCTGGATACGCTTTTTTGTGATGATATTGATTACACCTCCTCCTTCAGCATCATACTTTGCAGTAGGATTGACCATCACTTCGATTGTCTGTATCTGATTCGCTGACAACATACGTAAGGCATCTGCCACATGACTGCCCGTCATACCAGAAGGCTTTCCATTAATCAATATCCGCACCTGTTGATTGCTTCGCAAAGAGATGCGATCTTCCATATCTATCGCTACCATTGGTACTTTTCGTAAGGCATCCAAAGCAGTAGCACCATCTAACATGGCATCTCGCTCAACATGTACAACAAGTCGATCCAATTTATTTTCCAATATGGATTTTACGGCCGATATCTCCACGGATTCCAGCTCTTTGATATCATACGATAGCACAATCGTCCCTAACTTGGCAGGTAGGTTACCTTGTTCTATATCTTGAAGCAATTTGGTGCGATAGCCAATCATTGTAATTTTAATCTGACACGCTATATTCTTGTCCATGAAAAATGTAAAATCTCCACTCTTATCTGTAACCTGCATATCGATTATCTTTTGGTTACTCTCTTCGATTAATGTGATAGTAACGCCTTTTAGTTCCTTCATATTTAGTGAATCTCTAATCGTCCCACTTATCTCCCTAAGGCTAACAGATTCTTCACTATTTTGTGCACACACACAGAGCTGAACTAAAAAGATTGCACCAATCACCAAATATTTCCTTAGTAGCATCTTGAATTGATTTTTTTGTCAAAAATCACTATTCAATACCTTTATCTAAATTTTATTACACGAGAAGTTACTATTATTACGCCATTGGCATTATCGGCCCATTCGCATAATAATTTGAAGTGTTCGCATAACGTCATTAGCTAATTACTCGCTTAATATTTAAATTTGAAAATGAAGAATCGAAAACTTCTCTACATTATCTTGCTTTTTTGGTTGATATCTACTCTATACTTGCTCTTGGGCACTCTTATATTTGCAAACTCAACCTACTACGGGCTCATATTAGTCGTTTCCTCTCAAATCATTTTGTTAGTTCAAATGCTAATCTGCCTATTCTATATCTTTCCAAAATATTGGAAAAGAAATAAGATTCCACTATTGACCGTATCTACAGTGATACTAATCCTAGCAGTCATTGCTATTCGATATTTGCTCGATGAAGTCTTATTCGTCCTCTTGCTCAATTTCCCGAAGACGGCAAATCTAAACCTTCAATTCTTTATCTACGAAAATTTCTATCACTCACTACCAGGTATTTTTATAGCATTAATAACCTTCTTAATGGTGCAGTTATTGGAGTCCCAACAAGACCATAAAAACTTGCAAGCCGATGTACAACAGGCCGAACTCATTTTTTTAAAATCACAAATCAATCCACATTTCCTATACAATACATTAAACTACATGTATGCCCAGGCACTCCCTATTTCACAGAAGCTTGCCGACGCAATCCTACATCTATCTGACACGATGCGACATACGCTGACTCAAAATGAAAAACAGCTGACATCCTTGAAGGAGGAAATCCAATTCATTGAAAATTACATTAAGCTCCATGCATTGCAACACAATCAGGGGATTTGCTTTCAAATGTTTATAGATGGCCCGCTTGATGGTAAAGAAATCTCCCCGCTAGTACTGATGCCCTTCGTTGAGAACGCGATTAAACACGGAGTACTGAATGATGCCAACAAGCCTATTTCGATTATATTAGAAACCACAGATAATGAGATTATCTTCAAAATGCAAAACCATATCTCCAATCGCTCTACAGATCTTAACAGCGGACTAGGCCTAGACAACCTACGCCGACGCCTCGAGATAATGTATCCGGCTAAGCATATATTGACGATATTTAAAGATGATTACCTCTTTAAAATCTGTTTAACAATCAAGATTACTGGATGAATAATAATCAGAAATATCGATGCTTAGTATTGGACGATCAGGCCTACGCAACGGACATTATATCACTTTACATAAAGCGAGAAAGTGACCTTACACTTGTAGCAGCATTGACCGATCCCTTTGAAGCAGTTAACTATGTCAATGAGGGGGTGATAGACCTCGTATTTTTAGATATTGAGATGCCAGGGCTAGATGGAATTCAATTTTTAAGATTATGCGGCGAAAGATGTCGTTTTATTTTAACTACAGCATATTCGGAGTATGCACTGCAGGGATTTGATTTTAATGTTGTGGATTATCTGCTGAAGCCAATATCTTTCGAACGATTTAGTCGTGCTGTGAACAAATTTCGTCAGTTGCAGCTCACGGCATGTTGTACCTTAGAGACAAAGACTTATATAACAATAAAAGGTGATGCTAAGCATAAATATTACCGCATCCGTCTATTAGATATTATTTTCGTCAAAGGACTAAACAACTATATCGCTATACATACCCATTCAGAAACAATTGTGACCTACATGACGTTGAAGGGCATCCTTAAGGAATTACCAAGCCAGGAATTCTGTATGACACACCGGTCTTACATCATTGGGAAATCACATATCAAGACGATAGATGACAATCATCTAATAGTGGGCGACCATCTTATTCCACTAAGTAAACGCTATAAAAAAGAGGTTATAGAAAGCTTGAAAATATAGCGATCATGTGATTCGAACTATTTTCAATAAGCAAAGTGAAAAATCTTAGAACAATACACCCATATTCGTCCAGAGTTGTCCTCGCTTTTTTATTTCACAAAGCGCTCCGTCAAACCATTGCCCTCCACAAATATAAGGTAGTATACTTTCTTCTTTAAAAGGAGGATACCTAGACGGCATGATTACCTATTTCTTCCAGTACACAGAGAAAAAACAGCTTGTGATTACAAAAAATTCCGGTAAAATATAAATATCCGTCCTCAGCTACAAAAAGACAAAATGAGACAAAACAAACTGAAAATGAGACTATTTTAAAGTATTTACCGATAAATTAAAGTTAGATTTGAATATCATCATTCTCTTTTGAAGAGTAGATTTCCCTAAGCAATTTTAAAGATAGAGGAATATTGACACCTTTTTTTAAAATAGGCCATATAAATAAACCACTAAGTTAATTAAGTAGGACACGAAATAATCACCAATGAAAAGAAGGACATTTTTACAAGCGATGAACCTAGGTATCGCATCTACTGCATTGCTAAATTCAAAACTCTATGCAAGTACACATGAAATGGCGTCACAAATCATCACCGCAGACAGTGAACTTAGCTATCACACCATCCAAGAAATCAAATATGCCCATGTACGCCTACAATATCCGCGTTTAGTGGGTAAAAATGCTCGACTTGATTTACATGGCTATGGCCCTCTCGTGGAAATCTGTTGTATAATTACCGACAAGGGAGCTAGGGGCTGGGGTTCATTACGAGGTTCAAAAAGGGATGCTGAACATGTAGCTGGGCAACTGATTGGCAAGAAAGTAACAGCTGTTTTTCAACCTCATGTCGGAACACTATTAAACGAACATATCGCCTTTGACATTGCATTACACGATCTCGCAGGGGTGATATTAAATAAACCCGTCTATGCGCTACTCGGGAATGAACAACCCTTTACTACGGATTATTATAGTGGGATGATCTATTTTGACGATTTAGAACCAAGCCATAAGCCTGGTGGTATAGATCGTATATTGGAAGAGTGCCGATTCGATTATGATTTAGGTTATCGTCAATTCAAACTTAAAATAGGTCGTGGACATCGCTGGATGCCCTTCAAGGCCGGATTAGAACGCGACATTGAGGTCACTAAAAAAGTAGCTGAAGCATTTCCTGACTGTCAAATCTTGGTCGATGGTAATAACGGCTTTTTAGTAGATGAGTTTATTCAGTACCTACGTGGGATATCACCGGTAAAACTGTTCTGGATTGAAGAACCTTTTCATGAAACCATTCCCGACTATCAAAGATTGCGAAATTGGCTCACAAGCGAAGGCATACAGACCCTCCTCGCAGATGGCGAAGCAGATCCAGACCCGCGATTGCTCAAACAATTGATAGAAAAGAAGCTGTTGGATGTCCATCTTACGGATATAGAGGGATTGGGATTTACCAATTGGCGAAAATTAATGCCCGAACTTGAAAAGCTAGGCGCGCAAGCCTCGCCACATGCTTGGGGCTCACTACTCAAATCATATTATACCGCCCACCTCGCTGGAGGCCTAGGTAATACCGTCACTATTGAAGGAGTCACAAGTACGTCAGATGATGTTGACCTATCAGGCTATACCATCCAAAAAGGTAAATTAATTCCACCTCCATCACCTGGATTTGGCATGAAATTATTAAAGGATCTGTAAGCGCATTTAATCCGAATGACAAATATCCCGCTTATCAATAAAGGAGATAAAGGATAGTAAATTAACAGTAACATATCACTTATCTCATATTCCCCAAAAAACTCAGAAATTAGCCAAAGTTTTTTGGGGAAACACGGATAATATTTACTCTTCCTTATTCAATAAATAAACTACAATAAATTCCCCTCCCTTGCCGCATTACCTAAGATGCAACTTCAACTGATGCTTACCGGCACTCAGTTTTACGCTTGAAGTATCCTTAACATTGCTTGGAGGAAAAAAGGTAGCACTGGAATTGGCTGGTATTTGAATATCGTAAGTAATAATCTTCTTGTTCTTCTTCCATTTTGAGACTATCCTCCCGTACGGAGATGCATGCATCACTTCACTATGCTCTAGTGTCTCGGGAAATATAGGTTTCAATAGAATGTGCTTAAACCCTGGCTCCTCTGGGTCTGGAAGGATACCTCCGATAGATTTGAAAAACCACCCTCCTATTTCCCCAAACATCATGTGATTATCTGAAATATCCCGCTTTGCATTTAAATCCCAGTTTTCCAACAATGTAGTAGCACCATTCACAACCCACCAACCCCAGGACGGATAAGTATCTTGTACGGCCACTTTATAAGCCGTAGTGCCGTAGCCATTGTTAGTAAGAGCATTCAATAAAGCCTTAGCACCAAGTACTCCCACATCCAAGTGAAACCCCGACTCCTCTACTTTTTTACACAAATTCGCTGCTACTTTAGCTTTCATATCCTCAGGCACAATCTCCCAATGCAATGGCATACTCAACTCCGTCTGAGTACCGCTTGCATAAATACCAGTAGTACGATCTAGGAACTTATTATTAATCGCCTCTCTTATCTTTTTGCTCAGCATATCATATCTCTTAAAATCCTCCTGCTTATCGAACATCTTAGCCGCTGAGGCCAAGATTACTGCATCTACATAGAAATAAATCGAGGACGTAAGTTCCAAATTGGAAGTTGATTTGACAGGTACCCAATCACCCCGTCCAAAAGTGGTCAGTCCGTTCGGGCTGATACGGTCTACATAATTTACATAGCGTTTAATATTTTCGTAACAATCCTCCAAAAGTCTGCTATCCCCATAAAACATATACATCTGCCATGGAATGATTGCAATCGTACTTGTCCAATCTAAACCATTTGCCGTACCATAGCCCCACCCACCGGTCGGAATGATATCAGGCAATACGCCATTCGGTTGCTGCTCATCACGATGGTCTGCAAGCCACTTTTCGTATATAGTGATGGCATCAAAATTGTATAATGCAGTCTCAATCGCTAAATGCCCATCGCCAGTCCAGCCATTCTTTTCACGTTGAGGACAATCGGTAGGATACCCCATTAAATTGGATAAATATGCATTATTGGTAACCTCCCACAAATCATTTACCAATTTAGAAGACGTCTTGACTTGTCCTACAGGAGCAACATCACTATGAATAAAATACGAAGTTATCTTTAGATCTTCAAGAGCTATGGGTGCGCTGCTACTTACTTCTACATAGCGAAATCCCTTATAATTGAATTTTGGTAAAAATTCATCTTCCTTTTTTCCACTCAATATAATCACATCGGTCTGAAACGGGTCCGCTTCCCTATCCCCTCGGTAGTATACGTCGATATTTGATAGGTCAATCCGACCATCGTCCAATAAACGCTCGCCATGTTTTATCCTCAGTATTGTACCTGCTACCCCTTTAGCTCGGATTTGTGTAATACCAGCCATGTTCTGTCCCATATCGAATACATAAGTTTGCTCATCGATTTTCTTGGCTGTCTTAGGAGCATACGCTTTAATCAGACGAATAGGCTCAGTCTGCTGGGATACGATAAGATCGGCCGGCGCACTCCGGTAACGAACACCCTGCCATTTGGAGTCATCAAAATTAGCCTTATCCCAGCCTTGCTGCTCCAATCGGGCATCGTAATGTTCGCCAGTGTAAATACTATTATAAATAATAGGTCCAGAAGAGGTTTTCCAATCCTGTTCAGACACAATGGTCTCTTCTGTACCATCAACATATACAATCCTTAAATCCAAGCAAAATGCAGGACGATTTCGCCATGGTGCATTGTGAAAATCCCATACCGCAAGTGACTGGTGATTGTACCAACCATTACCTAATACCATTCCCAATGCGTTATCACCAGACTGAATCTGCTCAGTAACGTCATGTACCACATATAGCGTACGCTTATCAAAGCGTGTGTACATAGGATCCAAGATGTTTGTCCCTACTTTCGTACCATTGAGAGAAAGCTCAAATAGACCCGCTGCAGCTACATAAGCCCGTGCATATTTTACGGCTTTTTTTATCTGGAATTTTTTACGGAAATAAGGAGCTGCTTTATGATGGATGTCATGATGATCGCTAATCCAAGCACCTTTCCAATTGGAACGCCCCATCATACCTGTTTCAAAAGATACGATATTAGAGGCACTCTGCTTTCCATCTTTATCCCACACGACAACTTTCCAAAAGTATTTGGTCTGAGCAGCTAATTTCTTGCCACCATAAGATACCAGTAAAGTTGATTGGGACTGTTTACCTGTATCCCAAGCATTCCCTTGGTTCTTATTTACGGCAACAGAATCAGTCCCTACCAGTACTTGATATGCTGTTTGCAAAGCCCCTTGCCTATCATCCTTTAACATCCACGTGAATCTTGGACGTGGAGTATCAACTCCTATGGGAGCAGTCAAATGTTCACATTTCAATTCGACAGGTTCACATAACTTGCCATGATCCTGACCATAAGTCTTGCAGCACACACTAAAGGATGCTAGCAATATAATTTGTTTAAATTTCCACAATTGCATAATGTCTTTTTAATACTGCTCTACAGCAAATAGAGATACTTCATTTCTCATAGTTTAAAACGATACAACACAGGCCGATTTTGACAAAGTCATGAATTAGATAATTCGTTTTAGCAAAAAACAGGTTGAATCCTAAAATAACACATTTAAACCTGTTCTATCAATAGTTAGGGATGACTTTCTCAACATTACTGTATTTCCCTCCCATTGATAACCTCAGAAAGATGCACCCCACGCTATACCCTACTTTTCATAAATCATAAGTTGTTTGCAACAGTCCTTAAAAAAATGGTAAGATATAGCCTCTCAGGTATACGCGCAAATATATGTCATATGAAGTCGATAACTATCCCGTACTCTCATGGTACATTGATTAGTATACGTCCTGCGAATTACTAATCGAAGAAACGCAACTTCGTTATTATCTATCCTCGACTGCACATACATAGAAAACAATTGTGCTAAGTTGCCTTGAGAAATAGCGGGATTAAAAACCCCGCTATGAATATTTTTCCATTAGCAAAACGATCAATTGTCGTTCCATCGCTGGGCGCCCCTCACTCTTCTGAAAGAAACTAGCTGGATAAGGAAACCGTATCTTGCTATAATCAAAGCCTGTAGGTTCACTAAACAAGTGCCACTTACCTATTATAGCTAGAATAACATTATTAAAATTTTTCGGTGGATCAATAACGATCCACTGGTGTATTACCCATTTGTAATTCAACCGTTCCCCCTGCAGTCAATGCTTTCAAAGAGACAAAAGGAGTGTGCTGTATTTTACCATTGACCAGTATTTTTTGAATGTATCCATTGCTTCCAGCTCCGTCCTTTCGTTGAATCTGCAACTGCTTACCTTTATAATATTTGGGATTCAACTGAATCGTAATGTTATCAAATAGTGGTGAAGCGAGTCCCATCTTAGCGTCAGCAACAGTAAGCCCACCGACATCAAAAAGCCCCATAGCAGCCATCACATACCAGGCACCTAGCTGTCCTTGATCTTCATCTTGTCCATAGCCGTAGCCATGGATACCATCGGCACCGTAGAACCTATCACTGATTTCGCGTACCCATTTTTGCGTAAGCGAAGGACGTCCTGAGAAATTAAAAAGCCAAGCCACATGCAAGTTGGGTTGATTTCCTTGATTGTACAATCCTTGTAAACCGCTAAATGCATCCAGCGTAGTCCCACCACCAAAAGCGAGTGGAGCAGATTTAATAAAGATACTATCGAGTCGACTATTGAAATCTATTTGGCCAACCTTTTGTATCAATCCACGGGGATCATGGGGTACGTAAAATGTATATTGCCAAGAGTTACCTTCTTGAAACCCTCTCCAAGGAGCGCTAGGGTCAAAATTTTCGATAAAGGTTCCATCTGCCAACTTGGGACGAATCAACTTTAAAGAAGGGTCAAACAAATGCTTCCAACCCTCGGATAGTTTCATCAGCTGACGGTAATTTTGTTTCTTACCCAATGCTTGCGCAAATTGGGCTACAGCATATGAACTATAGGCATACTCTAATGTATGTGAAGCTGAAAACTGCCAGGCTTCAGCCCAATCATCTCCTTTATCCAAATGATTGACATATCCGTATTGGACGAATCGATCTACATCCAATTTACCCGCGCCACGAGGACGTTGCTTTCCATCAATTTCGTTCTTTAATGCCGCTTCATATCCAAGTCTGTAATCGAAATCACGAATCCCCTGCATATAAGCACTTGCTATAACCAAGCTGACAAAGTTAGTCCCTACTCCAGATACGTACTTGCTATTGGCAATCCCGTCAGCCAACCAGCCCGAATCTTTGTAAATCAACAATTGGCTCTTTATAAAATCAGATAAATACTCGGGATAAGCAATCGTCCAAAGTTGTGTCAAATTCCAGAAAGCACCCCATACTGCATCTGTATTATAATGGGCATGAAGTGGTCTTCCGTCACTTCCCGTCTCTATCTGCCCTACAGATCCATCATTCTTGGGATAAGTTCCGCTTACATCACTAGCAAGCCCACGTCCTAATAATGCATGATATAGACCGGTGTAAAACTTTTTACGATCTACATCTTTACCACCTTCAACATGTATACGTCCCAACATACTATTCCACTCAGATTGATTGCGGGATTTAGCCTGATCAAAATTCAACTTACTGCCCTCTTTTTCATAGTTCGCCTTCGCCTCTTTGACTGAAGTGTACGACAGACCGATCCTTACTTCGATTGACTCATTTACGTCTGTCTTATAATCAAGATATGCTCCAGCACCTACACCGCGAGCCATCCGTTGACCAGCTTGCACCTTATCCTGATGAAATACCCCCACCTGGTTAGCAAGCTTGCTTGGCACTGCATAGAAGTACATCCGAACATCAGCATCTGACTGGTATTTCTCCACATAGCGCGGTATGGTGATTACGTATCCCTCCACACTACCATCGCTATTGACCCGTACTTCGGCATCCTTCACTTTACCACTTTCCCCCATGATATTACCCACATCAAAAATCAAATGTGATGATTCAGATTTCGGAAAGGTATAGCGGTGAAAAGCGACACGTACCGTAGAAGTCAGTTCAGCAAGAATTCCATAATCCTTCAAAAACACTTTATAGTATCCGGCTTGAGCAAGCTCGTCTTGACGGTCGAAGCGCGAACGGTATCCTGTAGTCGGGTCGTCCAAACTACCAGGTACCGTTTGCAACTTACCAGTAGTAGCCATCAAGGCAATACCACCCACTTGAAATTCGTGAAAATTGGGAAAACTCTCTATACTTGTATGACGATAGTCATATCCCGTAGCATCCCAGCCGTGGTGATTACCAAAGCTTCCATTGGTGGAAGGCCCAGGCTTGGCCATACCAAAAGGTATCGCCCCTGGCACAAAATGAAACCAACGGGCGTGTGCAGTCCCAATCAGAGGATCTACATACTGTACATAGTTCTGCTGCGCAAATGCACCCTGCATCATGCTCAAGCATAGGATTAACAAATAGCTTATTCTTTTTATCATCTTCTATCCTCCTTTTAACAATTCTTGTATCTCTTCACTAGTTTTACCTTTCGTTTCAGGGAGGGTGCGGTATACAAACACAAACGCTAACAAACAAACACCACCCAAGACAGCGAATGTCCCTGACACCCCCAAATCGCTTAAAAGAAACGGCGTAATCTGGCCAATCAGGAAATCCGACAGCCACATCGCCAATATACTAATTCCCATTGCCTTAGCTCGGATACCTGCCGGAAAAATCTCCGAAGCGACTACAAATTTCAAAGGCCCGATCGAGAATGCGAAAAAAGCCAAGAAACTTACAATGCTCAAGACCAATAACCAGCTATCCACCATATCCAAATAGAAAAGAAGACTCGTAACAAAAAGAGATACTGCTCCCCCTATCGTCCCTACCAAGTACAGTGGTCTCCTTCCCAAACTGTCTACCTTCCATATCGCAATCATCGTGAAAAGCATATTGGCTACACCGATAATAATCTGTCCATAGAGTGAATTATCTAAACTAAACCCTAATGTTTTTAAAATAGTAGGTCCATAGTATATGATGACATTAATGCCACAGAATTGAGAAAAAATAGGCAGTAAAAGACCTATAAGCATCGCTTTACGATAAATAGGCTTAAATAACTCACCATACCCCATTGCCGACTGTTTCCTAGCAGCATTACCCCAACTCGGGCTTTCTGGAACAAAAAGCAATCCGATAAAAAAGATCAAGGAAGGCAACATTGCAATGCTGATCATGCCACGCCACTCTTGCTCCGCAAAAATATGTCGAAATATACCCGAGTTAAACATTTCTTCAAAAATAGGCTGCTGCTTGATGATCAACGCATTCGAAGCATAAGCAAGTACGATTCCGAAGGTCAGGGCTAATTGATAGAAAGTCACCAACTTGCCCCGATCCTTTATTGGAGCAATTTCAGAGAGGTAAAGAGGAACTACATTTGAAGCTATTCCAATACCTATTCCTGTCAGGATTCGTGCCCAGATAATAGGTGAGAAAGTTTCCAAAAGCACACAGCCTAGCGTAGCTAGTACAAATATCCCCGCAGCAATTTGCATCGTGGCCCTGCGACCATAGCGATCAGATAAATACGAAGAAATAAGCACTCCAAGGATACAGCCAAGCAAAGCTGACGACACAAACCAGCCTTCCAAGAAGGTGTCAAGTGCAAATTGCGACTTAATCAATGGCAATACCCCCGATACCACGGCCATATCGAAACCAAAGATCAAACCACCTAAGGAAGCAACAATCGCAATAAAAATAAGTTGTTTTGTTGTTAAATTCACTGTTATTAGATTTATGGGATATCCACTAAGGGATAGTCACCGTTAATGGTTCGCTGTAATTATAGATATTAAGACCATGTGCTACCCGTGCTCCCGCGCGGATATACCAACCTCACACCAAAAAGCATTGTGTTCATAATTTTTTTCTGATTTATGTTTGTTTCCGCTTTACGCTATGGCTTCATTAGGCCCCACTGCTTATTAGGTTCAGGCCCCATTTCTAGAATCAACTCTCCACCACTTAACAGTGCTGTTGCATCGAAATAAAAAGTATCAAGTTTTTTCCCATTAAGGAGTGCGCTCTGCACGTAGATATTCTTCTTACTACTATTATTAGCCTTAATCACAAATTGCTTTCCCCTACCATATTTGTTATCTAGCTTGATTTTGATTTCCTTGAACATTGGACTGCCGATTTCATACACCGGATTACTACGCGTACCCCCATCCATCTGGAAAAGACCAATTGCCGTCATGACATACCAAGCGCTCATCTGTCCTTGATCTTCATCTCCTAGGTATGCATTTGAGATACCCTGCCCGTAGTAGCGTTCAGCAATTGAACGGCTATATTTTTGCGTTAACCAAGGCTTATTCATATAGTTGAAGATATAGGCAAAGTGCATGGATTGTTGGTTACCTTGTACGACAGGATAATCCCAGTACTGATCATTCGGTCCGTTATAGCGCCACTTTTCGCTCTCCCCGAAACCCCATTCCAAACGGTTCAACAAAACATCTTCACCTATCCATTTCGACAACCCTGGTAAATCCTGAGGCACAAAGAATGTTAATTGCCATGCATTTCCCTCCACATAGTGATGATTGGCACCAGACTTGAATGGATCAAAGTCTTTTAGCCACTCACCTTTCGAATCTCGCATACGTGCATATCCAGTTTCGGGATCTATGGCATTTTTCCACCAGGTGCCCCGATCATTGAAATACGCATAATCAGCTTCTTTTTTTAGTGATTTAGCGAATTGACCTACCGTCCAATCATCATAACTATATTCCAATGCATTAGAGAATCGTCCCAAATCCGAAGGAACATATTTATATTTTAAATAGACATCTAGGTCTCGATTTCCAGCGAAACCACCTTCAAACTTTAAGGGACTGGTTGTTTGCATCTTTTTAACCGCTGCAAACGCCTTTTCTACATCATAATCACGAATTCCCATTTGGTAGGCTCCGACAATAAGTGGAATTTCATGCTCGGCAACCATCACTGGAATGTATTCCATTCCCGCAGGACCTTTAGCGAGCCACCCATCCGCGTCGTACATCGCCAATTGAGATTTCACCCATTTACTGGACCATTCTGGTGTAACCAAGTTCCAAAATTGATTCAGATTCCAAAATGTATTCCAAAAAGCATCACACCCCAGAGCCAAATCATTTTTGTCTTCAAAAGTTCGAACCACCTCTCTTGAGTCACGCCACTGACCATTGATGTCACTGAAAGTATTGCGGGACAGGGCGCGGTACATATTTGTATAGAATTTTTCCTTCTCTAAATAATCATCTGAAGATATTTCCAATCTACCAAGCAACTCATTCCATACCTCATGCTGATGAGCGACAACTTTATCAAAGGACCAATTAAATGGCTTACTGATCTCTTCACGAAGATTCTCCTCTGCATTTTCAATACTTACATAAGAAATACCTGTACGCAGCTGTACGGATTTCTGCTTACGCACGTCAAATTCCACAGACATTCCCGCCTCCGTCACATGTCCACCTTGACCATCCTCTCTTGTCTTTCTTTTATCGCCTTCCCATGTTCCGAAATGGAGGATAGGACAATCAAACTCAATTGCAAAGTGTACAATATAGTCTTGTTTCGCGTCAGTAGACCAGACATTCTCCGAGAGTTGACTACTGTATCCGATGATTTTGGTATCTGAGACTTTCTTAATCTTATAATCCAATATTTGATATGGGTATTCTCCATTTGCTTTTAGATTAATCATCACACGCCCTGTATCCGAAGCGTTGAAAGTATAGCGCTGAAAGCTGGCACGGGTAGTCTGCGTCAAATCCACATCTATATCATAATCCGTCAACTTTACATGATAAGACCCAAGCGGTGCACGCTCTGTCATTTTATCTATACGAGACCGATATCCCGAATCAGGATCGTATTGATCCCCAATCTTGGTTTGTAAGGTGCCCGACGTAGGAAAAGTTCCCAAGCCCGCCATAGTCCATTCATGAATATGACTAAAAGCTCCTATTGATTCTATTGAAGGTTCATATCCAGCTTGCCAGCCCGTATTCTGATTATCAGGACTTATCTTGACCATACTAAAAGGCATCCAAGGTCCTGGTGCAATCATCCAACGAGAGTGCGCCGCCCCAATCATGGTATTAACATAGTCCGATGCACCCCCCAGACGTCTAGGCATTCTCTCTAATTGTGTGCGATGAGACAACTTATCGTTAATATAAATCTCACATATACTCTGTTTGCGCTTTTTTACAGTAGTAAGAGGCAACTCCAACATCGACAAGCCCTTGCCTAAGTCACCTTGATAAACAGACTTTCCGTCCACCAGCACTTTGACACGTTGGGCATCATTCAGTCTTAATATTTCAACCAATAGGTTCTGTACACGCCCTTTACTACTATTTGATTCGAAATCAGCAACTTTCACCTGTTTCACCAAAGCATCATATCCTGTGACCAGTTTGGTCTTAGAAGGTCCCAACAAACGAAAAGAATCAAATTCCACCCAACCACCTTTCAACACCGTCAATGTTACATGATTATATCCTTGACGAAGTGTAGATGGATCTAGATTGACAACAATTTTCTTTTTACCTACGGCACCAATGCCAGGGTCACCGCTCCCTGAACCATTATTGATGTCATAGTTGTAGTTTTTTCCATTAATAGATACTTGCAACGTCGGGTGGTTTTTAGGATCCGAATTCACTAGATTGACTTCTAATGCATAAGGCGTGCTATCCGTTGATTTGTCCAAAGCGTAGTAAAAGTTTAGGAAGTGTGTTCGTAAACCTGAAGTAGGTCCCGTACCACCCCAACCATTTGCTGGACCAGGAAGTACATAAGGCAATTCCGCACCAAGCTGGCTACGGCCAATGATTACTTGCTTATCTTCATAACCCATATCATGGGCTAAAAATTTCTTAAAATCACCTGGTGATAGTGCAAACTCACCACTCGAGCCATCGGTCTTACCCAACTCCCAAACGACATTTTCTTGTGCTAAGACCGGTTGGCCAAAAGCAAGGAAAAGCATCCCCGCGGTTACTAAAAATCTATTTCGTTTATTCATAAAGTTTTCTTTATTGGTTACTTCTTTGGTGGCTATTTCAGAAATGCCTTAATTACCTTCGCCTGTTCATCGCCTAGGTTACGAATAGTGTATCGTGCATTCCCTGCAGGCACAATAAAGGTCTCAGCATAAGAGAAGCGTTGGCAACGGCCTGATGCATCCTCTACCTCTATCGCCGAACCTTCAACTAACATCAGCACATGCACTTGGTCATTAGTCTCCACGCACACTTCTGTATAGATATCCAAGCGATGTACATCGTAATAATGACGTTCATGGGTCGGATAGTGAATCAATTGATGCGATTGATCCTCGCTAATTACATAGGGTTTAGAAATATATTCTTGCTCTACTCGATCACCTTTGCAAGTGAAATCTAAGTTGTTAAAACCATGCTCTATATTGATTGGCCTAGGCTTTCCCTCTTTATCCTTCTGCAACCAATCATACATTTTGAACGTAAAGATATATGGCGTCGCCGAAATCTCTAGAACCATATTATTCTTACCCGAGCTATGTACAGTCTGATTCGGAATCAAATAAAAGTTATGCTTTTTACTATCGAATACATTTACATACTGTGTAATATCGAGCGGCTCTTCGTTCGCTTGACTAGACTCTAAAGCTTCACGAAATTTGATTGGTTCGACGCTTTCACGGAAACCCAAGAACACCTTAGCATCCTCTTTACAGTCCATGATATAATAGGTTTCATCCTGTGTAAATTTTTCACCAAACTGCTCTTGGATATACTTCAATGACGGATGACATTGAATCGACAGATTACCCCCATCAAAAGTATCCAAAAAGTCAAACCGAATAGGGAAGAAATCTTCAAAATGAGCGTGATCACGCCCTAGGATAACGTTGGACTGTGCATACATCAACGTATCGAATGCAACCTCAAGTAACAAACCATCGCTTTCCATCACTACTCCATTCTCAGGCGCTATGATTTCAAAAGACCACGCATAGTTTTCTTCCTCACGAGCCAATTCTGTAAATCTATCCTTCATCCAGTGCCCCCCCCACACTCCAGGATCGAACCAAGGACGTGGGCGAAAAACTGTAGTTGCCATAGCTTTGATCGATTCACTTAGCGCTGCACCCTCCATCCAATTCAACGTATCAACCCACTGTGTATCCGCATAGGCGTCCAACCGTCCCAACATCTTCTTCTTATGGTTATTTAGAACAATCCAATCTACAAAATACAGACGCTTATAGGTTGTCATCCCATTAATAGAGTGGCTTGACCCCAAATTGAAAACAGAACCTCCTCGAACACGATACAACAATTCATTCTTTGGCAAATCAAAATAAATAGATCTAGTAAAGCGCTTAGCAAATAGTGCCCCTGTGCCCCAAACGATATTGATATCATAGCTATCATCTGCCGCGACCGACTCCAATTCCTCAAGATTAAAAAACTGCCCCAATTCTAAATCGGTCACCTTTCCCCAGACCGAATCCACTGCACCCATATAGGGAGCCACCAAGGCATCCAAAGTCTCTTCACTCTTTAGAAACATTCGTGTATCAATCCAATTTACACGAAGGCCACGCTTCACAAACCCAGCATCCAAAGCAACACGGATACCATTCCAATCCACTCCCACATAACCATCTACCATAACCTGCTTTTGACTGCTCAACCAATCAACCAAGGAGTCATACCCTCCATGAATCTGGCCACTCGCTATTGAAAAAGAGGGATAAATAGTATATCCTTCAAATGAAGTAGATTGAATCTGTGCTGGCATTACAGGCTGCCGTGTGCCTCGTTGCAAAAATGTTGTTTCCATATTTCATTAAAATGTATACACATAAAATTATACACATACCGTCAAAAAGAATAATTCACTTGGTTTAATACACAATTATAAAACTTTGTATCTACATATGCAAGTTAAATAAATAAATTGTACATACATTTGCTTCGTATTTATATTTTACTACGCGATTTTATTGAAGAGAATTACATGAATCTAAAAATCAACCCAACTTCATCTATCCCCTTGACACAGCAGGTAGAAACATTGTTACGAGACCTGATAGTCGTCAAAGAATATCAAAATGGAAAGCTACTACCCAATGAATTGGAACTTGCCAAAGTAATGGGTGTATCACGCACCACATTACGTCAAGCGATTAATAAGCTTGTATTTGAAGAACTCCTCATCCGTAAAAAGGGACGTGGTACGTGGGTGAATCAACAACGTCATATCAGCTCCAAATCAAAAAACTGGATGAGTTTCACTCAGGAAATGGCGGCCCGTGAAATTCCGATCAAAAACTTTGAACTCCATATTTCGTGGGTCAATCCCACAAAAAAAACAGCAACTTTTTTTGATATCAAAATGGATAGTAAAATATTAAGACTAGCCCGACTGCGCGGTACTCCGGATGGTCCATTTGTATATTTCGAATCATTCTTCGATCCAAAGATAGGAATGACGGGTGATGAGAATTTCAAACTTCCACTATATGAAATGTTAAAGCAATCTTTTAATGTAATCGCATACAAATCACAAGAAGAGATTAGCGCAATGGTTGCAGATGATCAGATTGCCGAAAAATTAGACATTGGAATAGGGAGTCCAATATTGTTTAGACGTCGCTATGTAGTAGACAAGCAGGGCAAGCCGATCGAATACAACAAAGGTTATTATCGATCCGATCGCTTTATATATGCCATTGAAAGTGAACAAGGAACTTAAAATAGTAACCAATATATAGCTTTTATAATGACAAGATAGGTCAAAAAAGTGCTTACGAGCGCACCTAAGATATCGGCTACATTATATTCATATTGCACCAAGTCATCCCAACGAACCCCTGAAACATCGACCTTGAACAAGAGGATATTTTTAAGCAAAGTGAGGATTTAGAAATCCCCGCTTTGTTCTAAATCCTCGTGATTGTCCCCTCCTAAGCTATAATAGTTATTTTCTTCATCTTCTGAACCAATTTCTTCTCGGTCATCGTCCAGCTCTGAACCAGGCACATCCAAGCCCTCATCCAAAGACCGTTCATCGGCTTTGGATAAGGGCTCCTGTCCCAATTCTTCGTCCAATACCCGCTTTTCTTTACTAAAAATATCCTCCTTTGCCGAATAGTGCGGATACCCGGGAAAATCTTGATTATCTTCTGATTCTTGATTATTTTTTTTGGGGTCTAGCATAATCATCTCTTTTTATTAGAACCATCTTATATGGTAGTACATGTAAAAAACAGGTAAGTCACTAATTTGTTTGACAATCCATCGGCAAAAATCGGAGGATAATAGATTCAAAAGCATTGACACGAGCATGCCCATGGTTCTATACATTTTGTTATTGGATAGTCGCAAACACGGACAGTGCATAATTCAATCTGCACTTTATACAATATCCCTATTACACATGATAATGTCACAAAAAGTAAAATGTGTGAATAATACAAACTTGGTGATAAATGATATAACGAGATCGAACAACAAAACACCACCTTTGATGTAACGATTTACTTCTCTGCGGGTATACACTAATAACCAATCATCCATTGAATGCACGCAAAAAAAACAGATAACAATTATGGGAACAATCAAGGTTAGAAAGGAGGGGGTACTATTACAAAAGACCGACCTTGCGTTTGAAAATGTGGGCGTGCTCAATCCTGGCGTCATTAAGGAAGGACAACATATCCATCTCTTCTATCGGGCTGTTAGAAAGGGTAATTTTTCTTCTATTGGGTATTGCAGACTATCGAGCCCATTAGTCATAGAAGAACGACGGGATATACCGATTATGAGCCCAGAGTACAACTTTGAGATTCATGGAATGGAAGATCCTCGAATTGTCAAAATTGACAGGCTGTACTACCTTACCTACACGGCTTATGACGGTGTAAATGCTCTTGGCGCACTTGCGACCTCCCTCAATTTGACCAAATGGCATAAGCATGGGATTATAGTACCGCAGATTACCTATGATGAATTCAAAACATTATTGGAAACTAAGGCCCACTTGAATGTTAAATACAGGCGATACAACATCGATATGACTGAAAAGCCACATACCGATGGAAATGCTATGGTTTGGGACAAAAATCTAATTTTCTTTCCAAGGAGGATCCATCATCGACTGTATTTTCTACATAGAATAAGACCCGATGTACAATTATTGATTGGTATCAATAGTTTAGAGGAGTTGAACGAGCAATTTTGGAAAAATTATCTTACACGTTTTGAAGAAAATGTGCTGTTAACACCAAAATACGCACATGAAGTCAGTTATATTGGAGGCGGTTGTCCTCCTATCGAGACTTCAGAAGGCTGGCTGCTGATCTATCATGGAGTGCGCGATACTATCGCAGGATATACCTACTGTTGCTGTGCCGCCTTGCTAGATCTCGACGACCCTCAACAGGAAATCGGCAGACTACCCTACCCACTTTTCTTCCCAGAGGAAGAATACGAACGCATGGGCCAAGTTAGTAATGTATGCTTTCCCACAGGGGCCGTAGTGGAAGGAGATATGCTCTACATCTATTACGGGGCTGCGGATGAACGGATTGCGGTAGCGTCTGTATCGATCAGCGCATTACTATTTGAACTCCAACATACAGAAACGAAAAAATCTCATATCTCTACCCAACATTCCCCCAATCACTATGAAAACTAAAGACGTAATGTATCATATTATTGAAAAAAATCAATTAAGTGAGATTATAGGTTCGCTACCAGCGGTAGTGACTACCAATCCCCGTACTGGCCTAATGTTTATCTCATCCTTCCCACCAAGAGAATGTGGAATAGCAACCTATACTACTGATTTGATTCAAGCGATAGAAGAGAAGTTTAACGAATCTTTCGAAATCTCTATCGTCCCTGTAGAAGCATCCCATGAACACCTCCAATATGAACGCACGCCCCGATATATACTAGACACATCAGACACGGGATCCTACATTAATCTAGCTGATAATATCAACAAGGCTAATAATGTCCAAGTGGTATCTGTCCAACACGAATTTGGTTTATTTAAAGAACAAGAAGAAATGTTTGGTATTTTCTTGAATCTACTCAAGAAAGATGTAATCATCACCTTCCACACAGTCTTACCCAATCCGGATGAAAAACTCAAACTGCAGATAAAGCAAATAGCCGAAGCCTGCAAACGTATCATTGTCATGACCAACCACTCCGCAAATATATTGATGAAAGACTATGGCATTGAACCTGAAAAAATTAAGGTCATCCAACATGGCACCCATCTTCTACCTGCTAAAGATAAAGACGAGTTAAAAGAGAAATATAAGGTCCCTAATCGCAGAGTGCTCTCTACATTCGGGCTTTTAGGTCCTGGGAAGAACATTGAAACTACCTTACATGCACTTCCTACAATCATCAAACAGAATCCAGACGTTATTTTTTTGATAATTGGCAAAACACATCCATCCATTGTTAAAAATGAAGGTGAGCAATATAGAGAACATTTGAAATCGATTATAAAGACACTGGAAATCGAAGAACACGTCCTTTTAGTCGATCAATATCTGCCTATAGAGAATCTCCTCGAATACCTCCTATTAACCGATATTTATCTCTTTACGTCTAATGATAGACATCAAGCTGTCAGTGGCACTTTCTCGTATGCCATCAGTAGTGGGTGCCCCATCATATCTACTCCAATACCCCATGTACGCGAGGTATTAAAAGAAGATATGGGGGTTATTATCGATTTTGAAGCTTTCACTCAACTAGCAGATGCTGCAAACAATATACTCGAGAATACGGATATACAGGAATGGCTAGGATTAAACAGTCTTCAAAAGATGGTGTGCACATCTTGGCAAAATTCAGCGATAGCGCACGCCAATATCTTTAAGATTAAAGACAATAATAAAATAATCAGATACTCATTACCCCAAGTGAATCTCGATCATATCGAGAGAATGACGACCGACTTTGGCATGATCCAATTTGCAAAAACCAGTACACCTGATCTTTCTTCAGGATACACTTTAGATGACAATGCACGAGCATTGGTCGCTTTAAGTCAGCACTTCGAGCTCTATCGAGACGTATCGGATTTAAGACTTATTGGAATTTACCTAAATTTTATTGGCCATTGTCTCCAAGAAAATGGTAAATTCTTGAATTACATGGATAGTGAAAAAGCATTCACTAGTCAAAATGCCGAGGTCAATCTAGACGATTCCAATGGCAGGGCAGCTTGGGCGTTAGGGCATGTAGTATCGCTAAAAAACATACTGCCCAATAGGTATACTCAACAGGCTGATGACATATTAGAAAAAGCTCTTCCAATGTTACAACAAATATGCTCTACAAGAGCTTTGTCGTTCACAATTAAGGGGCTTCACCTGCAAAACAACAAGATAAATCTTCCCATCCTATCAAAACTTGCGGACAGGTTGGTTGCCATGTACGAAACGGAAGCAGAAGATTCTTGGCTATGGTTTGAAAAATACCTTACCTATGGTAATAGTGCAATACCCGAAGCCCTCCTTTGTGCCTATATTTCCACTCAAGATCCCATCTTCAAAGAAATAGCAAAATCGTCTTTCGACTTTCTCCTTTCCAAAATATTTGTCAACGATCGTATACACGTAATTTCTAACAAAGGATGGGCACACAAGGGTATCTGCCAGAATCCAACGCTTGGGGGTGAACAACCGATTGATATTACCTATACTATTTTGGCTCTTAATAAATTTGAAAAGATATTCCCACAGGAAAAGTATGCCCTACAGATTAAACAGGCTTTTGATTGGTTCTTAGGAAAGAATCATTTGAATCAAATCGTTTATAATCCGGTAACCGGCGGTTGTTATGATGGAATTGAAGAAGAATACATCAATCTGAATCAGGGGGCAGAATCCACTGTAAGTTATCTCCTGGCAAGACTTACCTTAGAGAAGCTGGATATAAAATAACATATTTCAGCTGTTGCCATTCAATTTATACATCCTCCAGATTAATCCGCTTTTTATAACGCATATTTTTAAAAAAAGTGGGGGTCAGGCCGGTTATTTTTTTGAATTGTTTAGAAAGGTGTGACACACTGCTGTAATTAAGCTGAAAAGCAATCTCGGATAGACTCATCTCATTGTAGATGAGCAATTCCTTGACCTTTTCAATTTTATGTAGAATAAAGTAGTGTTCAATGGTCGTCCCTGTCGATTCCGAAAATACATTGGCCAGATAGGTATAGTCATACTGTAACTTTTCACTCAGATAATCGGATTTACGGATAGTCGGAAAATCTGCTGTATAATGAACCAAGTCGATGACTGCATTCTTAATTCGCTCGATCAAGATTGCGCGCTTATTATCCATCAGTTCCAAACCAGACTTAGATAGCGCTACTTTAAAAGACTCCAGCTGCGATGCTGTCAAGCGCTGCTTAATTTCTATCTCCCCAAGATCAATATCACCGTATATAATACCCAGGTGATCAAGCTCAGCCTTAACAATCAACTTACAGCGATTGCTTACCATATATTTAACAAATATCTTCAACGTCCCTACATAAAAAAATAAAATGTGATATCCTAGGATAACAAAGCGTAAAGATACACCATTATCGCAATAAATAATTGATAACCAATATATTTCACTATCTTTACTAAACACCCTTATGCCACCGGGCATATCATAAGGGACAGTCACCGAATAAGGAATGCCTTGGTTAAAAACTACTTTGTTTTTGGTCTGGAATCTATCGGACGGCCTTGAGGCAACAAGATACTCTTTCATGATAAATGCAACGCGGTCAAACGTTACTAAAAAATACTGTCATGAATTATATCAAATATTATCGGGTCTACAAAAACCAGACAGATGTAGTCACTATATCTGCAAATGATTTCGCAAGATCGCCTTGGCAGTCCTGTAGTAATGAAGTCCAACAAGAGCAGCCATCAACGGACGTTGAGCACTACACCCTGAATCCCAATTTTTATAAATTTAGAGACTATACTGACATTATATTGGCTATGGAAAGAGCTAAATCAGGAGCACTCTGTTATATAAATTCGCTCCTTTCAGAAGCCACAAAAATCATTATAACGCTGAAGACATTTCGTGCCGACAACTACCAAAATTTGAATCACAATCTCCTAGACAGGCACATACGACAATTGGAACAAAATATTAAACACAACTAAAAACAAAATCATGAGCAAAGAAAAGAAAAAGGCAAAAGGATCGAAAGAAAAGGAATTATCTGATTATCAAAAAGGAAAAGATACTGTTTCAAAAGACGTTCCCACCCTAACCTCCAAATTATCAGGTAAATCCAAGAAATAATCTGATAGTTAATCCGAAACTGCAGAATTCGACTAGGTAAGAATTAAAATAAGGCGGTCAACACTAGCAAAGTTTTACCGCCTTTTTCATATGGTTAGTATGGCCATTGTACAATTTTTCCGTTGCTCTTTCTGAATGAACTTGGAGATTTGTTTAAGTCATTGGAGTCGATCTCAAGTAACGAAACTTGAGAATATTTTTAACTCCAGTCCGCATTTTCAAGCGTAAAGATATCGTCTATCTTCGTTTCGAATATATGTGCGATTTTCATCGCCAGTAATGTGGAAGGCACGAATTTTCCAATCTCAATCGAATTAATAGTCTGTCTGGATACATTTACCAGTCCAGCAAGCTCCGCTTGTGTCATGTTACGTTTTGCCCGCTCTACCTTCAGTGTGTTTGTCATATGATAGGCCCTATTTTCCGAAGTACAATCTAAAATAATAAATCACTAAAGCTAACGAGAATAATAAGATTATGAAATAATCAACCTCTGTAATTTGCCAGTGAATCAATCCCTCCGAGTAGAAATAAGAACTCAATAATTTAATGGTATAGGCGATGACAAGTGCAAAATAAAGAGAAGATGTCTTAATAGATATTGATCGTTCGTCCTCGACACGTTCCCTCGAAGTAAACAACGTAAATAAACCCACCATAAGAGGTACAGTAGCCCCCGCTGAACGGTCTCCAATGATTACAAATATACCAAGTGTAGTCACCCCAATCCCTACATATCGTTGAAATGAGAAGAGATTCGAAAATTTTTTTGCGTTCATATTCTTTAAGCTTAACACAGTAAAGATAAACAAACTACTCAAAAAGACAAGTTTACTTTACTTTTTATTTTTTAACGCGTAACAATCGGAAACTACCGGTAATAGCGTATACATTCCTCTATTTGAATGTTATATCATGAAGTTTTTTAGGGAAAAACATCTTGAATGCTAATTTTTGTCCCATAGATTGACCACCTTGCAATATCGAGATTTGGTAACTACCTTTATAAAAACATTAAAGACTATGAAGCAGGTTTCAACAGGTTTGTTATGGAGTATATTTATGCTGATAATCGCTTGTAGTGGCACTGATAAAAGCGAGATTGCTGGGCTTATCGACACCTTCTATAGCACACGCGAAAACTATGCAAATGTCAATAGGAGTCTACTTTCAGCTGAACTTGTTGCACTCATAGATAGTGCACAGCAAAAGGAAAAAAAATCTGCTGAAAAGATTTCCAAAAGCAATTATCCTACAGATAAACCTCTTCTTATAGAAGGTGATATCTTTACAGGACTGTATGAAGGATCTACTTCCCATGAAATACTAGAAATACGTATTCGCGACAGCACTGCCGTCGTGGAGGTCCGTTTCCACAATAATATCGGGGAAAATATTTCCTGGACAGATGATATTCATGTACTAAAAAAGGGTAAATGGAAAATAGACAATGTAGTATATGGCCATGAAAATCCTGCTATACTAGGAAGCCTCAAAGAAGTGCTCAGAAGTTTCAACCAAACTGAACTATAACACCGTCCTGTCATTAGCAATCCAAGGCAGTGAATACCGTTAGTTAACCGTCAATTCAGATCGTTCATGAAAACAAATAGTCATCCTTATCAAACCGACATCCTCGGGCCACCGTATGAGCAAACCGTTTTAAAACTAGCCGATGACTACGAAGGCAAAGTTGTCGCGACCCTAATTCGCAAAAAGAACTCAGAGAAAACAAAAAAGGCAGCCCTATATATACACGGCTATATCGATTATTTCTTTCAAACTGAAATGGCCGAACGATTCAATCTTCATGGTTACGACTTTTATGCACTCGATCTTCGAAAATACGGTCGGTCCCACCTTCCTCACCAATCCCTTTTTCTGGTTAAAGATTTGCAAGAATATGATGAAGAGATTTCAATGGCATTAGATATCATTGGAGATGAAGGGCATGATACCGTTCTTATGTGCGGGCATTCAACAGGCGGGTTGACCACGACTTACTATACGATACGACATCCGAAGCACCCACTCTTAAAAGCGTTGTGGCTCAATAGTCCATTTTACGACTTTAATGTAGATTCATTCACCAAAAAAATTGGTATTCCTCTCGCCAGCCGATTGGCAGGATTGCTCCCTACTTTACAACTGCCCAATAGACTAAACAAACACTATGCTAGAAGCCTACACAAAGACTATGCTGGTGAATGGAATTTTAATCTCAACTGGAAACCCCTAGATTTCCCCTATTCATCCATCCACTTCATTAAGGCGGTACATCGGGTACATCGAGTACTCTGGCAAAGCCCTGAAATCAGTGTACCAACACTCATCATGTACAGTACCCAAAGTAAAAAAAACAACGAATGGAATGACGATGTGACAAAAAGTGATTTGGTACTCGATGTCAAGGGAATTGAAAACCAAGCCAAAAAATTAAAAGGCGATATCACGACTATGTCTGTCAAAAACGGAGTACATGACTTAGTGCTATCTTCCAAAGAAGTAAGAGAATTCGTCTATAGCAAACTGTTTGCTTGGTTAACAGAAAAGAGAATCTAGGATAACGCATCCAAAGAACCTCATTAACAAGTGCGTTAATCCATACCTCAGGCTATTTTTCAATTCATTAATATATCCCTCAATTCACTTAATTAAAAATGAGGAATATGCAAAGATAGAGAGCTAGTCCTTATGGAAAAATACCTAGCTGCTCATATGCAGCACCCACTTTGTTGATAGCGCAGATAAAAGCAGCCGTTCGAAGGTCATCTACACCTTTCGTATTTACATATACTTCCCTAATCTCTTGATAAGATCCAATCATCGTATCTTCCAACCCCGAATAGATCAAATCAATCTCATCGGGTCCTCTCAAGATAATTTTTCGTTCAAGCTCAGATACCTTTTTCAATGTTAGGGACTCAATAATATTGACCAATTCGGCATACATATTCTCGCTGAATCGCTTTTCCAGTCGACCATACCGCACATGACTAAGATTTTTGAGCCATTCAAAATACGACACTGTTACCCCTCCTGCATTCAGATACATATCAGGGACTATCCAAACCCCTTTTTTGAGTAGAATAGCATCCGCGTCAGGTGTTAAAGGTCCATTAGCCGCTTCACCAATAATCTTAGCTTGTATCCGATCAGCATTGCCAGCATGAATCACGGACTCCAGCGCTGCCGGAATTAAAATATCACAAGGTTGTTCCAATCCATCAGCGCCATTTGCAAGGTCAGTAGCTCCCGCATATTGTAAAATGGATCCTGTGGACTTACGATGTGCGACTACTTCGTCTACATTTAGACCATCTTCTTTATAAATCGCCCCCTCATATTCAATCAACCCAACCAAGATAGCCCCTGCATCTTGAAAAAACTTAGCCGCATGGTAACCCACATTCCCTAATCCCTGTACAATCACTCTTTTGCCCTTTATCCCGACACTCAACCCCAATCTCTCCATATCTTCCCTGACAGAACAGACCTCCCGAATACCGAAATATACCCCTAGCCCCGTTGCCTCCGTCCTTCCTTGTACACCACCCTGTGAAAGAGGTTTACCAGTCACACACGCTTGAGCATTCACATCATTCGGATTCAGAGATGAATACGTATCCAGTATCCAACTCATTTCTTTCGCACCTGTCCCATAATCAGGTGCGGGCACATCAATACCAGGACCAATAAAATTCTTCTTCACCAATTCGGAAGTATAGCGTCTCGTTATTTTTTCAAGTTCAAATTCGGTATACTTGCTTTTGTCGATTTTGATCCCTCCTTTACCACCGCCAAATGGGACATTGACAATCGCACATTTATAAGTCATCAAAGCAGCCAATGCCATAACCTCCTCCTGATCAACCTCCATGCTAAACCTTATCCCTCCCTTGCAGGGGAGCTTGTGATGCGAATGCTGCACACGATAGGCTTCGATTACTTCTACCGTATCGCCTATCTTAACCGGAAATTTGACCCTCAAAATCGAGTTGCAAGCCTTAATCTGTTCCAGAATACCCGCTGAAAATCGAGTAAAACCAGCCGCTTTATCAAAATTTTGACCAACTCCTTTTAAAAAACTATAATTCTCTTGTGATGAATTCGACATAAAATATAGGTTAGTTTATACTTGATTTCTTATTGTTCTTAAAATCATAACACGGGCTTGTTTACCACTGATTAAAGTTATGATTTTTAACGATTGAATAACAACGAAATACACTGACAATCAAATTTTTAAAACTATAACTATGTTTAGGTCATTTTGATAAAAATCATCAAATAGAATCGCTAAATCAATGATAAAAACATCAGCTTTCGCCCCACAATTCATTCAATTTTTCAATCGCGCATAACAGTACATTTTGTAAATCACCTCTAGCGCCCTCTTGTCTAGCACAAAATATTATTGATTTTGCTGTATTGATAAAGTTTAAATGGTAACTTACATCATCATAACCTAGTCACTGCTGAGCGCGACAGAGGTCTTAAAATGTATCCTAATATGTCAGATCATATTTACTCGATAATCAAGGGTAGTGGTAGTTACCTACCCACACAAATAGTCAAAAACGATAATTTCTTGACCCATACGTTTTATGATAGTAGTGGGCAGCAACTTGCAAAAACAAATCAACAAATCATCGACCAACTAGTTCAAATCACCGGAATACAGGAAAGGAGATATGTTGAAGATCATCTAGTAGCTTCCGATATTGCAACATTCGCGGCCAAAGAAGCACTTCAAAACAGTGGTATAGATCCTGAATCGCTAGATTATATCATCCTAGCCCACAACTTTGGTGATATCCGAAGTAACATTGGCCGAAGCGATATGGTACCTAGCCTGGCCTCCAGAGTTAAGTACAACCTAAAGATCAACAATCCGGAGACCATCGCTTACGATTTGCCTTTTGGGTGTGCGGGATGGTTACAAGGACTTATCCAAGCAGACCAGTATATCAAAGCAGGCAGTGCCAAACGCATATTGGTAATTGGAGCAGAAACTTTGTCCCGTATATGCGACCCCCACGACCGAGATAGTATGATATACTCCGACGGCGCAGGAGCCATTATCTTAGCAGCACAACAAAGTGCTACGCCAATAGGCATCATCGCCCACAGTACTAAAACCTATGCCGATCCATTTGCATATTATCTACGATTAGACAAGTCCTATAATCCAAATTATATTGGGAATGACCTTTTTCTCAAAATGGATGGACGCAAATTATATGAACAAGTTCTTAAAAACGTACCACTTATCATCGACGAAAGTATACAGAAAGCCAAGATTTCAATCACGGATATATCCAAATTTCTGATACATCAGGCCAATCTCAAAATGGACGAAGCCGTGCTTACTCGCCTTTTTGAATTGTATGGCATTCTCGAGGTACCACAAAATAGGATGCCTATGACGATTTCATTTTTGGGCAATAGTTCCGTTGCCACCATTCCCACCCTTATTGATTTAATTGTACAAGGTAAGCTCCAGCCACACGCTTTCAAAAAAGGCGAGCATATTGTCATGGCAGCTATGGGAGCTGGAATGAACATCAACAGCCTAGTATACACATTTCCGGAAGATTTTTAGCAGTTGGCATGACAATACCTATTTCCTAAATAGAAGCGCTCTATTATATTCATAGTTCATCCGCGCGATATTTAGGACAGAGATGCCCTGTGGGCATTCGACCTCACAGGCTTCCGTATTCGAACAATGCCCAAAAGCCTCCCTATCCATCTGCTTGACCATATGGAGTACCCTTTCTTGTCGCTCTTCTTTCCCTTGAGGCAGCAATACCATATGATGGATTTTGGCCGAAGTAAACAAGGCAGCACTTCCATTCTTACAAGTTGCGACACACGCACCACAACCGATACATGCGGCCGCATCAAAAGCTGCTTCGGTCGTTTGATGTGACACTGGAAGTGCATGCGCATCCGGAGCTTGTCCAGTATTGATAGATACAAACCCACCGCTCGAAATAATACGATCGAATGCCGAACGATCAATTTTTAAATCCTTTTTCACGGGAAAAGCTTCCGAACGAAAAGGTTCAATAAAAATAGTCTCACCATCTTTAAACGTCCGTAAATGCAGTTGACAAGTGGTTATATTTTTGAGCGGTCCATGTGCGATTCCATTGATCATTACACCACATTGCCCACAAATACCCTCACGACAATCATGGTCAAACTCTACTGGATCTTCATCCGATAGCACCAGTTTTTCGTTCAAGGTATCCAGCATTTCCAAAAAAGACATATGCGGGTTTAAGTCCTCCAATATATAATCTACCAATTGTCCCTCAGATTCACGATTCTTTTGACGCCAAATTTTTAGGTTCAATTTCATAACTCAATTATCTAATTTCTATTTATAACTACGTACTACAGGCTGCACCACCTCAAATGTCAAGTGTTCCTTGTGAAGAGTAGGCTCTGTTTTCCTAGCGTCCCATTCCCAAGCTGATATAAATTGATACTCTGCATCATTGCGCATGGCCTCCCCCTCTTCCGTTTGATATTCCTCTCTAAAATGTGCCCCGCAAGACTCATTTCTAGTCAATGCATCGTAACACATCAATTCGCCGATTTCCATATAATCCGCCACCCGCCCTGCTTTTTCCAATTCAGCGTTCATCCCATCTAAATCTCCAGGTATTTTCACGTGTTCATAGAAATTTTCCTTCAGCTTTTTTATCTCCGAAATGGCCCATTTCAGACCGTCAGCATTTCGGGCCAAACCGCAGTAGTCATAAAGGATTTTACCCAAGGCTTTGTGGTAATAATCTACAGTCGTATCCCCTTTGATGCGTATCAATCGCAATAGATTTTCTCTTACAGCTGACTCCGCAACCTCAAATTCAACGTCCGTAGTCAACATCTTACCCGTGTGTATGTCTCCAGACAAATAATTTGCAATTGTGTAAGGAGCAATAAAATAACCATCAACAGATGCTTGCAGCAATGAATTGGCACCCAATCTATTTGCACCATGATCAGCAAAATTAGCTTCCCCCAGAGCAAAAAGACCTGGTATGGTAGTCATCAATTCGTAATCCACCCACAATCCTCCCATAGAAAAATGGGCCGAAGGAGAAATCATCATAGGAACCTGATAAGCATCATATCCTGTTATTTTATGGTACATGTCAAACAGGTTTCCATATTTCTCTCTAATTTTATCGACTCCTTGTTCCTTAATCGCCTTTGCAAAATCAAGATAAACTGCATTTTTTAAAGGACCAACACCAAATCCCGCATCTATCCTTTCCTTTGCAGCTCGAGAGGAAATGTCTCGTGGGGCAAGGTTCCCGAATGCCGGATACCTTCTTTCCAAATAGTAGTCCCTATCTTTTTCAGGGATATCATTTGGCAGGCGACTATCCTCGCGCTGCAAGGGCACCCATATACGCCCATCATTCCTCAGCGATTCAGACATCAATGTAAGCTTAGATTGGTAATCCCCTGACTGCGGCAACGATGTCGGATGAATCTGAATCCAACTCGGACTCGCCAT
Organism: Sphingobacteriaceae bacterium DW12; assembly: GCA_000783305.1. Classification (GTDB taxonomy): domain Bacteria; phylum Bacteroidota; class Bacteroidia; order Sphingobacteriales; family Sphingobacteriaceae; genus Sphingobacterium. Next base: position 399,626 of record JROE01000008.1, read on the forward strand.
AAATGCCCCTTTCTTATGTGCCCTCCAAATGGCCGACCCATTGCACCCCATGGCCAATGTAGATAAGTAATAAATCTTACCATACCCTCCAGTTGCTAGTACAACAGCATGTGCAGCGTGCCGCTCCAACGCACCTGTATCCAGATTACGAACAATTGCCCCTCTTGCCTTTCCGTCTATTACCACAAGGTCAAGCATCTCATGCCTAGAAAATAACTGAACGGTCTTCTTTCCTACCTGTCTCATCAAAGCCTGATAAGCCCCTAGCAACAGCTGTTGCCCAGTCTGTCCCCTTGCGTAGAAAGTCCGACTTACTTGCACCCCACCAAAAGAGCGATTATTCAGGTAGCCACCATACTCCCTACCAAAAGGGACTCCTTGTGCCACAGCCTGGTCAATTAAGTTAAGCGAGCACTCTGCCATTCGATACACATTCGCCTCTCGTGCCCTGAAATCTCCGCCTTTCAAGGTATCTACAAACATTCGATACACACTGTCCCCATCATTTTTATAGTTTTTTGCTGCATTAACACCACCTTGAGCCGCCACAGAGTGGGCCCTTCTTGGGCTATCCTGAAAACAAAAAACTTTCACTTGATAGCCCATCTCTCCAAGAGAAGCCGCGATCGAACTGCCAGCAAGGCCTGTTCCAATCACGATAACCTCAAGCTTCTTCCGATTCGCCGGATTAACAAGTTTTGCAGTTTTTTTATAATTCTCCCATTTGCGCTCCAAGGGCCCCTCGGGAATCTTCGCATTTAAATCCATTTCGTTTATTCTTAAATTAATGCATCGTGAAATAAATATAAATAGGCATCATCGCAAACCCTATACAGATGACTACCGCATAGATCTCCCCAACAGTCTTTAGCCATTTCATATACTTGGGATGAAAGAGTCCTAATGTCCGAAAAGCGCTGTGAACCCCATGTATTAAATGATAGCACAGGGCGATCATTGACACAACATAGATGATGACGTACCACCATTCTTGAAATGTAGTAACGACTAGCAAATACAAATCTCTATGCCCATTGCCATCCAACGGCAATTCGCCAAACTTGTACACATACCAAAAGTTTTGAAAATGAATCACTAAAAAAATAAAAATAATTGTCCCCAAAACACCCATATTGCGGCTGTACCACTTACTAGCGCGATCCCGCCCATCTCTTTTATACGGCTTCGACGCCTTTCGATTCTTGATGGTAATCACCAAGGCATCTAGCATATGTAGAAGAATACTGAGATACAGCACATACGACACTATTTTAATAAGTACATTGCCAGACAAGAAGTTTGAATACCAATTAAATTGAAGCCGAGCCTCTTCTGGGGGTAGGAATAATTGAAGATTCCCCAACAAATGGATAATAAGGAAAAAACACAGAAAAAGTCCTGTCAGACACATAACTATTTTTCGAGCGAGTGTTGTCAACATATGCTTATCGTTAATAATAACCAATTACTTTCATCCATAATCCTCCTATCACCATGTAGATAATCAACAGTACTATACCAATCTCCAACCCTCTCAGCCACCAAGCCTTTAACTCTACATAGCCGCTCCCGAAGTACACCGGGGCCGGACCATGACCATAATGAGTAAGTACGCCATAAATAGACCCCATAAAACCCAGCATCATGGCCAATAGCATAGGTGGAATACCCAGTGAGACACCCACTCCCAGTAGTGCCGCATACATTGCAGCAACGTGCGCTGTAGCACTCGCAAATATATAGTGGCTAAAAAAGTAGACCAAAATGATAACAGGAAAAGCAATCATCCAATTAAGGCCACCAATTTGTACCCGAACCAAATCACTGAACCAACCTATGAATCCCAATTCATTCAACGAACTCGCCATCATGACCAATACTGCAAACCAGACAATGGTATCCCAAGCTCCTTTTTCAGATTTCACATCCTCCCATGTCAATACTGAAGTCAACAACAGTAATGTGAGTCCAATGAATGCTGTAGTTGTCGCGTCAATTGACAGTGACGCACCGAAAATCCACAACACCAGTAAGATAAAAAACGCTAGCAACATCAGCCACTCGTTCATCTTTATTGGCCCCATCTCTTTTAATTTGTCATTCGCCATCTTCGCCGCCCCCTCAGTTTTCTTCAATTCTGGTGGATATAATTTATAGAGTACAAGCGGAACGATAAAAAATGCGGCGAGACCCGGTACAAATCCAGCAATCGCCCAAGACATCCAAGTGATATCAATGCCCAGATTCGCAGCGAATTTCTGGCACATTGGGTTGCTGGCCGTTCCTGTCAAAAACATGGACGACGCGATAAGATTCATATAATAACTATTCAAGGTCAAAAAAGCGCCAAGCTTTCGGTGAGTCTTATTATCGTCGGGCACAGAACCAAAACTAATCGCCATAGATTTCATAATCGGGTAGATTATACCTCCACCCCGAGCTGTATTGCTCGGAATCGCGGGAGCCAAGCATACATCCGCCAGTCCTAGCCCATAAGCCAGTCCCAAGGAGCTTTTACCAAATATCCGAATAAACAAAAAAGCTATTCGATTACCTAGCCCTGTCTTTATAAAACCCCTTGCTATGAAAAATGAAATTCCAATTAGCCAGATGACTTTATCTCCGAACCCACTCAGGGACTTAACGATTGAAGCACTTGCATTTCCAGGGGCCAATACCTGAGTAAACGCTGTAAAAGCAATTGCCATCATACACATCGTTCCCATTGGAGCTGCCTTAAGGATAATTCCCAAAATAGTGGATGCAAATATTGCAAATAGGTGCCAAGCCTCCGGTGTTACACCTTCCGGTATAGGCATAAACCAGATAGCCAATGCAACCAGAAAGGTAATGCCAATCTTCTTAATGTTAATTTCCTTCATATCTTAGGGGTTAGTTTTCTAAAGTCTACTCTGCACCTGTACAATAAATAGATTGCCGTTGTAGGTTGTAGTGTTCTCGTACTGATGTTTATACCGATCCATTTGTACACCAACTTGAATCCTAGCGCCATAATTCTTTAAGAACTCCAGTCCAAGCATAGGTGTGAATGTCTGTCGTGGGTTTGGATTCATACTAAAATTACGATCTAAATATTCAAATCGGCACGATGCTTCTATTGCGCTTAGATTCTTGTGTCTGATTTCGTAGCGTAGATTCGGTAAAAAGTAAAAGCCCCGAACTAGATAATTGTTGATACCCCCGATGCGCTCATCCTCCGACAATGACGTATAGAGGTTATGGTTTGTGGCCTGCTTACCCTCCAGTTGAAGGTCTAGATTCCATTTTTGCGAAAACGGGATATTCCCTACGATATCTGCACCCCAGGCATAAACATTTTTTTTGACAACCTCCCCTACACCACCATTTAAACCGATGTTGACTCCATATTTCTTAGAAATACCAAAGACCAACCTCGACATATACTGTTTGCCATTATCGCTATCTGAAACTTGATTTTTGCCATTTCCATTTACAACCGACACGGCATACTGGAATGGAAGATTTCCCAGTTGAAGCGTACCGCCTATAGAGGCCCCAATCTGAAAACTAGTCCATCCATTTTTTCCAAATTCAGCATACTGGTTAGACCATTCCAAAGATTTAATGACATCTACTGGATAGGTCTCCTCAATACCGAACCAAGGTCTGAATTGTCCTATAGTAATCGCTATTTTCGGATTAAACGTATATTTGAGGTAAGCATTTTCGAGTACCCTTGTCTTCGGATCATTTTTGAAATCAGCTAGATTCACCAATGCTACGACTTCGGTACGTTTACTGATCTTGGCCTGTACCTGTGCACGCATGTACTTCAAGGCAAATGTATTGTCCGTTCCGGAATGATCGACATGATGTAAACCACCTACATCTACATCTTTAGCAAGACTCGTTATATAACGCGCTTGGAAAAGCCCCTTAAATTTAAACGTTGGATAATTTTCAAATTCTTTTCCCCAAGTACTATCCGGCACCTGCGCATATAAGGAGCACACTGTGCCGAATGTGACTAAAAAAAATAAAATTAGAAACGTAACAATACTTCGCATAGGCTACTAGGTCATTAGTTAAACACTGTCAATTGGTATTATTAGATACAATTCGTAGATAGTAATTGTTTTAGTTAAAAAAAATAAATTAGTAATCGACTACAGATACCCAAACCATTGGCAAATTTCATTACCTTCATATCAGACATATCCCAGACATGATATAAGAATAAAAATGTACTCATCCATCACCATACGATCATACCAAAAATCAGACAAAAGCGCGCTGATTGAACTATTGAAACAAAATGTACCCACCTATTTTGCAGAAAGTGAGATCGAAGATTTTCGAACCTATCTAGAACATCAGCTAGAGCAGTATTTTGTCGCGGAAATAGATCAAACGATTGTCGGTGCTGGCGGTATAAATTTTGATATCCCTCAAAATATTGCTAAAATTAGTTGGGACTTTATTGCGACGGATTTTCATGGAAAGGGTATTGGCAAAAAACTACTCGAATACAGATTAACTTACATTAAGTCTCTCTCCCACATTCATTTAATTTCTGTGAGAACTTCCCAACTGGCCTATCTATTTTATCAGAAAAATGGCTTCATCTTAAAAGAAGTAATAAAAGACTATTGGGCCGAAGGCTTCGATCTCTATTGGATGGAATATAAAGAGCACACTCAAGAATAACACATTTCAATCATAACTATTCAGAAAGACATCTACTAATTTGGTCAGTATATTCACAAGCTGACCTATTAGTTAATCTGTTAATTTTTGTTAAAAACAAACCAAATCTGTTTTTTTGGCGTTGTATATGCAATACGGTAACAAGAAAGTTGCACGGTACAGATTATATATTAATGGAAAGAACGAAGCTATTTAATTTAAAATTTATTCCTCATGTTTTAGGGTTCCTAGCCATCAGCTTAAGTTTAGCCAGCTGCACTGCAGGAAAATCAGAAGAAAAAGAGAACATCAATAAGGCGATTGCTCTACCTGTCTATGAAGTACAGAGCAGCGATGCAAGTACAGTAAAGGACTACCTCGGAACAATCGAGGGAAAGGTAAACGTTGAAATACGTCCTCAGGTTGAAGGATTACTACAAGAGATATATGTCGATGAAGGTTCTTTTGTCCAGAAGGGACAAAAGCTGTTCAAAGTAGATGCTTCCACCTATCAAGAAGATCTTAACAATATGGTAGCAACCTCTAGAGTGGCCAAAGCAAAGCTCGCCAATGCCCAACTGGAGGTAGATCGGTTACGACCTTTGGTACAAAATGATGTCATCTCTGATGTCAGACTTTCTGCTGCTAAATCCGAGTATGAAGTAGCCAAAGCCTCACTTGACCAAGCCAACGCTGCAGTGAGAAGTGCAGAAATCAACAAAGGATTTACGCTCATAGAAGCTCCTGTGAGTGGGTATATCGGTCGGATACCAAAGCGTATAGGCAATCTAGTTTCCAAAGGGGATAAAGATCCTTTGACTGTATTATCAGATGTTCAGGAGGTATATGTATATTTTGCAATGAGCGAATCTGATTTCTTATATTTTTCGAAAGCCAAAGCTCGTGAAGACAGCATAGCAGGCATTGAATACAATAATCACAATCAATTGACCTTTCCTGAAGCAACCTTAGTCCTTGCCGACGGAGAAGAATATTCCAAAAAGGGAAAAGTCGATGCAGTCAATGGTCAAGTGGATCGTACCACAGGAGCAATCTCCCTGCGCGCAACATTCCCTAATCACGAAAACATCATCCGTACGGGCAGTAGCGGTACATTGAAGATAGCCGAAATCAAGAAGAACGTCATTCAGATTCCACAGGTCGCCACCAACGAACTACAAGATCAAACTTATGTCTATGTATTGGACAAACAGAATAAAGCTAAGCGGAAGACCGTAAAAGTCAATGGCAAAAGTAAGGCAAACTATATTGTGTCCGATGGCCTTACCGCTGGAGATCGCGTCATACTAAGCGGATTCGACAAAATTACAGAAGGATCGATTATTCAGCCGATTCCTCAAAAACAATAACGTTACAAGACTCAATACCCAGCTCCTTCCTCTTTCAAAAGAGGAAGATAGATATTCTATTGTCTATCCAAATCGATAAAAGATATGTTAAAAACATTTGTCAACAGACCAGTTCTAGCCACAGTAGTATCCATTTTATTGGTAATACTGGGTTTAGTCGGATTAAAATTACTTCCCGTTTCCCGCTTTCCAGAAATCGCTCCCCCAAGCGTAGTCGTTTCCCTAAGTTATCCCGGGGCTAATTCAGAGACAGTAGCCAAGAGCGTATTACTTCCCATAGAAGAAGCCATCAATGGTGTAGAGGACATGACCTATATTAAATCATCTGCATCCAACTCTGGTTCAGGATCCGTACAAGTCTTTTTTAAGACTGGCACCAACCCCGATGTCGCTTCCGTAAATGTACAAACCCGCATATCCAAGGCCATTAGCTCCATCCCATCAGAGGTAAACGAAGCGGGTATCACCGTGATGCCCAGGCAAAGTGGGATTATCATGACCATCAATCTATACTCTGACCATCAAGATAGTGCCTACGACGAAACCTTTTTACAGGCTTATGCCCAAATTAATATGATGCGTCCCTTATTACGCGTCGATGGTGTTGCGCAGGTATCTCGCGTAGGCGCTCGAGATTACTCCATGAGACTATGGCTCAATCCCGAAAAATTAGCACTTTACAATCTCGTGCCCCAAGATGTCATGAGCGCCATCAAAGACCAGAATTTTGAGATTGCGCCTGGAAAATTCGGGGAGACATCTGACGAAGCCTTTGAAACCGTAATTAAGCACAAAGGTCGATTTACACAACCCGAAGAATTTGAAACTATAGTTATCAAGACCAATAAAGACGGATCGGTACTTTATCTTAAAGATGTTGCCCGAATCGAATTTGGAGCAACCAATTTAGGAAGTGATAACAAAGTAGATGGACACCCCGGACTCACACTTAACCTTACCCAAACAAGTGGATCCAATGCCCACGACATTGATATTGCCGTCCGAAAAGCGCTGCAAGAGATGTCAAAATCATTTCCAGAGGGGATTAAATATGATGTTACGTACTCTGTGAGAGACCAGATTGACGAATCGATTACACAAGTTAAGCATACCATTTTCGAGGCCTTCATCTTGGTATTCATTATCGTATTTATTTTCCTACAGGATTTTAGATCGACCTTGATTCCTGCCATTGCCATTCCTGTGTCACTCATTGGCACCTTATTTTTTCTTCAATTGTTCGGGTTTTCACTCAATGTATTGACCATGTTTGCCTTGGTATTGGCCATTGGTATTGTGGTCGATGACGCCATAGTAGTGGTAGAAGCTATACACCAGAAAATGCACGCCACAGGACTTAAGGCCAAAGAAGCTACCCTCTCCACTATGTCTGAGATTACAGGCGCGATCCTTTCCATTACCATGGTGATGGCAGCTGTATTCTTACCCGTAGGATTTATGGAAGGCCCAGCGGGAATCTTTTACAGACAATTTGCATACACCCTGGCCACGGCCATTCTCATATCCGCATTAAATGCGCTTACATTGAGTCCCGCCCTATGCGCGTTGCTCTTGAAGAATCCACATACCGGAGACGAGGGTACATCTCCAAAAAACAAATTTTCGACCTACAAACTACGTTTCTTCCAGGCCTTTAATACGTCCTTTGACCGACTCACAGGAAAGTATATTGATGCTGTCAAGTTCTTGATAAAAAAGAAAACTCTCGCTTGGACCGGATTGATAATCATTTCTGTGATAGGAATTGTGTTAATGATAAACGCTCCCAAAAGCTTCATCCCTACTGAGGACGATAGCTTTGTCACATACTCGTTAGCGATGCCCCCAGGAGCATCATTGGCTCGTACGACAGAAGTGCTTAAACGCGCCGATAGTATTCTCAAAAAAAGAGAAGACATAAAAGGAATGACCACCGTATCAGGTTTCAATGTATTGGACGGAAGTTCCAGTCCCGCATTTGCTGCAGGCTATATCAACATGTTACCTCATGCCCAACGCAAGCACATCCACAACATCGATGCATTCATGGATACGATCCGTCATGACCTTGCGCAGATAAACGAAGCTAAGTTCACCGTATTCCCAAGACCTACGGTCCAAGGATTCGGTGATTTCGCTGGAATAGAACTCGTCCTCCAAGATCGTTTGGGCGGCGACATACATGATTTCAACACTATTGCAGATACATTTATCAATCAGCTCAATGCATTACCTGAAATTAACAACGCCTATACTTCTTTCAAAGCTAACTTCCCACAATACGAAGTCAACATAGATGCAGTCAAAGCCAAAACGTTGGGTGTTGATATCAAGGAATTGATGACCACTATCCGTGCCTACTTCGCTCGTGTCCAAGCGGGTGATTTTAGCAGATTTGGAAGACAATATCGAGTATACGTACAAGCTGACTTTGACTATCGTAAAGATCCCGAATCATTCAATTCCATTTTCGTTCGAAATAAAAATGGGAAGATGGTACCGGTCAGCACTATACTGACACTCGAAAAAGTCGTAGGTCCCGAAACCATTGCCCGATACAACCTTTACAATGCCATATCCATCAATGCCGAACCTGCCGATGGATATAGCACCGGGGATGCTATGAAGGCAATCCAAAAGCTATCTGATGAAAACCTTCCAGGCAATTACGGTTTCGAATGGACCGGGATGAGTTATGAAGAAAGCCAATCCGGCTCACAGACCACTTTGATATTCGGCTTAAGTCTATTATTTGTATATTTCTTGCTAGCGGCCCAATATGAAAGCTATATCCTCCCATGGGCTGTACTCTTGTCAGTACCAGTGGGCTTGGTAGGCGTATATGCAACGATACTATTCGTAGGCCTCGAAAACAACATATATGTACAAGTTGGACTTATTATGCTGATCGGCTTGCTAGCCAAGAATGCCATCCTTATTATCGAGTTCGCTGTCCAGCAGCGCAACAAAGGACTCAGTATCGTGGAGGCCGCAATTATGGGAGCTAGACTACGATTACGTCCCATCTTAATGACCTCTTTAGCATTTGTTGCTGGTTTAGTCCCTTTGATGTGGAGTGTAGGACCTTCAGCAATCGGTAACCATTCCATTAGTTTCAGTGCCGCCGGAGGAATGTTATCAGGAGTCGTACTGGGAATTTTTATTATTCCAATCCTATTTATTGTATTTAAGACGATAGACGAAAAGGTAAGAAGCAAGATAAAACCACAAGATTAACAGAGCATGTTTATACCGCCTCCAAAAAAATCACGAAAAATACAAAAAGATGAAACTTAAAAAAAATAAATATTATCTCCTTATCTCATTCTGCCTCATACTGATTGGTGTACAGAGTTGCAAAGTCGGAGAGAAATATACGCGCCCAGACCTTCATCTCCCTAGTCAATTTCGAGGAGATACTTTAGACTACTTTGGAGACACAACCAGTATCAGCCAAATTGCATGGAAAGATTTTTTCCATGACTCCACCTTACTTGCGCTGATAGACAGTGGTATCTCCAATAATTACGATATAAAGACCGCACTTTTGAATACGCGGATTGCAAATCTTCAACTGCTGCAAAACCGAGCAAATTACCTACCCACCGTCGATGCTACAATTGCCAGTGCCAATAAGCAGTGGCGTTCCAAGGAATTTGGAAGTGGCCCGTCAGCAAAATGGTATGATAGGCATCAAAAAGAAGCCTCCGAAAACATGTTCACCTATCTTTCCCAATTCGGTACTGAGGTCCGTTTCAGTTGGGAACTGGATATTTGGGGCAAAATATCCAGTCAACGAGACCAGCTTATGGCCGAATATCTTGATACCCATGAAGCAAGAAATGCTGTACAAACTAACCTCATATCGAGCATTGCCAAAGGATACTTCAATCTATTGATGCTTGATGCAAAGATTGAAGTAGCCAAACGCAATGTACAGCTCAACGACAGTACACTCCGGATGATCAAACTTCAGTATGAGGCTGGGGAAATTACAGCATTAGCAATCCAACAAACAGAATCCCAAAGATTGCTAGCCGCATCACTCGTGCCCGAATTAGAGAAAGAAATTGCTATTCAAGAAAATGCATTGAGAACCCTAACAGGGCAAATGCCAGCACATGTGCAACGGATTAACAGCTTCGAACATCTGATTGCCGAAAATCAAGACATATCCTTAGGTTCGCCATTGGAAATTATACGCAATAGACCAGATATCCGAAGTGCTGAGTTTGGGCTTATCGCCGCCAATGCCAACGCAAATATTCAACAGGCCTTGAAATACCCCACCCTCTCTATTGGTGGATCCCTGGGCGTGAATGCTATGTTACCCAAAAATTGGTTCAATATCCCCGGTGCCTTACTGGGAGGTATTACAGGTGATTTGGCCACTCCAATATTTAAAAACAAAACTCTTAAAACAAACCATGAAGTCGCCAAATTAGAACGAGAAAAGGCCGATCTGACATTACAACAAACCGTCTTAGAGGCTGTCAGTGAAGTTTCCAATTCTATTATCACAGTAGAGAAACAACGCGAACAACTAGAATTTGCTAAAAAAAGAGTAGCAAATTCCGCACTCGCAGTACGCAATTCAAACCTACTATTTAGAAGCGGCTATGCAACCTATCTAGAAGTCATCACCGCACAAAGCAATGCCTTGAGCAGTGAACTAGATTTAGTAGAATTAAGACAGCAACATCTAGAATCTTACGTTGACCTCTACCGTTCTTTGGGTGGAGGCTGGAAAGACTAATATATAGAAAGTCCCATTTGTTGCATAAGCAACAAATGGGACTTTCTTTTTCCTGGCCATCTAAAAACGTTACTACTCCCTCATCACCAATTGTTTTGCAATAAAATCCAATTCTTTAGGCTTCAGATATCCAGCATAGTGTTCCACTACATTCATCTCCCTGTCCAATAACACCCATGTTGGATATCCTTTCGACTTCTCCCCCATCAGTTTGAGTGCCAAAGCATGTATTCCACTCCTGTTTCCATGAGGTAAATATCCGTAGATTCGTCCCTTAAAATTTATGTCATCATTGCTCTCGGCATCAAAGGAAGCCACATACACATCTTTCAATTTGTTTTTACGCTTACCGAGCTGCTTTTTTTGCAGTGCACAATAGCTGCACCAATCAGTATGTAGTAATAACAATACCGGCTTAGGGTCGTTTTCCATACTATCCTGTAATTCCTGAATAGATAGCATCTCCTCCTGAGCCAATATATTTAGCGGAGCAATCCACAACAACAAAAAAGATAGCAAGTAAACAAAACGCATAATTTCCTCCTATTTAAATAGATTGTAACGGAATCCCAAAAACCCTCTAATACCCTGATTAGGTGCATATACGTAGTTGGGGTCAAATGTTAACGCATATGGATTATCTGGTGTTGGGATAGGATTACCTGAAGAATCCCATTGAACATTTTTGTCAAACGGGTCTTCAGCTCTTGCAATAAGGAAAGCTGCATTTTTCCCAGGAGTCCAATTCAATAAATTCTTTACACCCCCAAATATCTCTATCCCGTTAGAAAATGCTTTAGTTAATTGGATGTTCTGAATGCTCCACCATGGAGACTTACTTGGTCTTGGATCCAGGTCGCCAAGTAGAGGAAGTCGCATCGGACCATATAGATTCCCTGTATAGTCAACTGTTATCCCTAGATGACGTATTGTATAGCCAACACTCCACGTTCCCATAAATTTTTCAGTCAACATTTGCTCAATTTTTTCACCCTTTTCCTCACTATACACATCCATAAGCGTCGCTCCTATCAATATTTTCAATCCATTGGTAAGAGATGCATCCGCGTTTAAGGTCAATCCTTTAGAAACCGCATGTCCGTCTAGGTTAGAATATCGGATTTCGTTTACATTCGTCTCATAGTCTGGGATAATCTTGTTATTAAAATACGTATAGAACGTCGTTGCATCCAACCCAAAAACCGAGCCTCCGCTAGAATAAAATTTCTTTACATAGTTCAAGTTTGCATTCCAGGAAGTCTCCGGGTTCAGATCTTCTTCGAAAATCACTTTACGCGCTCCGGTAAGAGCTGCATGATCTTCCGTAAAGATATTTGCTACACGATATCCATTTCCAATCCCTAAACGCAACACATCGGATTTATCCTTTGAATTCCATTTGTAGTTGATTCGAGGGGTAAGGATACTCCCATGTAAAGAGTTGTAATCATATCGCGCACCTACCAACAGCTTATTCTGCTCATTAAGAGAAATTTCATCCTGCACAAATAGACCTGGCAAACTAATTTTAGAGGCCTCTAATTCTGTAGCTACAGTATTATCATTGTAATAAGTATATCGATATGCTACTCCTGTCAAGATATCATGATTTTTAATAGTCTTATTCCAGGTAGTTTGTAAAAATCCTATATATTGATCCGCCATAAATGATTGATTCCCATAATAGCTATTCTGATTATGCCCATTGACACTGAACATGATAGATACCTTTTCTTTAATTGGCAAATCATATGTACCAAAAAACTCCCAACGCTTGGTATAGATACTTTCTCCATACACATCACTTCCTCCCCTGTGCTTTTTAGACCAATTCATCTCCCCTCCCCATCTATCCTCATAGACATAGCGTCCCGCCAATGAAAAAACTTTATTGTCTTTTCGATTAAAGTTCCATTTATTGAATACTGATACCCGACTTTGGAGCGTCACGTCCGTAAAGTTATCATGGTTATTATCAATCGGGTTAGCGTAATTAAATGTACTTACACCGATCAAAGACTGTGCAGATTTACCCACATTGAATTTACCGGCTATATCTGCATTGATTTCTCCCCATGTAGTGCCAAACACATCCGCAGAAAGCAGGGGTGCATTCTTTGGATTCTTGGTGATGATGTTGATCAGGCCACCGACAGCTTCACTTCCGTACAATGTCGAGGCCGGCCCTTTGACAATTTCAACACGATCAATAAGCGATTGCGGAATTCCACTAAGTCCATATACCGTAGAAAGCCCTGATACAATCGGCATTCCATCAATCATCACCATTGTATAAGGCCCCTCCAGTCCATTAATATGGATATCGCCGGTGTTACAGATATTACAGTTCAATTGTGGTCTTACCCCATTGATATTTTGTAAGGATTCAAAAATTGAAGGAGTAGGATTAGCTTTAAAAAATCTGGAGGTATAGACCTCCACGGGAACAGGACTATCCAATTTAGAAACTTCCTTCATGGTTCCTGAGACAACTACCTCGTCAAGAGAAGAACTATTAGAAGCGAGGACAAAATCTTTATTCTGATCTTTACCCGTAATTGTCAATTTCGCTTCCGTATTGATATAACCAATGGCTTTTACCCTCACTGTCCAAGTTCCATTTGCGATATTTTTAACCGCATATTGGCCTTCCGCATCAGAGGAAGCTCCTAATGTCGTTTTATGGATTTGAATCGAAGCGCCAGCAATCGGTTCTCCATCTTCATTTATAATTTTCCCAGATATAGATTGTGCTAATAAAACAGATGTGTATAGCATAGAACAGACCACTAGTAGTCCGTTACGAATAATTTTCATAAAAGAAATTTCTTTAATATAGTATGTTAACAATAGATAAGAATGAGGTCAGCCAAGGTCTGTCTACGCTACTTTCAAGATACCATAACAGCATCCGCCTAATAGCGACATGACCATCTCCCAATCAGAAAAGAATACAAATAACAGTTTGTAAGAGCTAATGCAATCTTTCTAAAACCCCATGAACCAATATAATTAACAAGACGTGGGTGGGCCACGAAGAAATTGGTGCGAGACAGTGTGACTAGCAAAAGACAACACATATTGGACATCTCGATGTATGTCAAAAACAGAGCGTATAGGCGCCTGAAACGTGACAAAATCCGTAGAGGTAAATACCTGACAAAAAATAACGTTCAGGAATTGGATTTCATCATCTGTCTTGTGGTGATGATCTTTTTTCTTCGAAGTGAAATCATATGGGTGATTGTGGATAACAATCTCGCCTGTAGATGTCACTTCTTTGTGGGTGAATACTGCACCAGAAAATACCGTCAACATGAACCAGATGCTCATGCCATACGCGAGTACATTTCTATATCGTTGCAGTTTCAAGGTTAATATCTAAATGAATTTCAAAAATAATAAACTATTCCAATTTTTAATATTAAATAATTTCTATACCGCACTGGACTAACGGATATTCGCGGTGGATTTCCCTTTTAATATTTTCACAGCTCTTTTAAGTTCGTTGATGTACTTCAACTGCAAGGTGGCCTGATTCATATTTTTATGCATCAAATCCTGATCTCTGACACCTCGCTCCAAACTCTTCCGCTCTCTTTCCAACAATTCAATTACATATTCCATATCAATCTTTACAAATTTGAATAAGCAAATATACAAAAAGTTAGCCTAACCTAACAATTAATTATTCCTAGAACTAACATACACAAGTAAGAAAAAGTCCTGAACTATTGACTGGTCTCTCCTTAAAAACAAAAGCCCATCGTCTACGATGGGCTTTTGTTTTTAAGGATTGGTGGACCACAGAGAAGCAGATTTCAATAATGCCCTTCTCGGCAGTTTGAGATTTGCGATGATTAGCTCAGCGAAATCAGCAGGCTGTAAGACCTTTTCAGGATCCCCATCAGTAAGTCCTAAATCGATAGACATATCTGACGCGATCGTGCTCGGCATCAATGTGCATACACGAATATTGTTTTTTCGAACTTCTTTCATTAGAGACTCCGAAAGTCCTATTACCGCAAACTTGGATGCTGAATAAGCCGATGTACCCGGATTACCGGATAGTCCAGCGGTCGAACTCACATTAACAATATCTCCACTGTTATTAGCCACCAAATGAGGTAATACGGCATAGGTCACATGATATATTCCCATCACATTGGTCATCAAAATCTGCTCCCAACGCGCTGAATCCATTTCCAAAAATGAACCAAATTCGGCAATACCCGCATTATTGATTAAAATATCAATCCCACCCAATTCTTCAATTAATTTAGGAACAACCGAAGCAACCTGTTCTTTATCTGCAACATCAAACACACCATATGTTGCTTTTACACCCAACGTCTCCAGCTCCCTCACAGTCTGAATCAAATTCGTTTCATTACGTCCGGTTACGGCAACCGATACCCCCTCCTTAGCCAAAGCAATTGCTGTTGCCTTACCAAGTCCCCTTCCTCCACCTGTTACAATGGCCTTTTTATGATGTAGATTTTCCATATTCTATTGATATCACTGTTATAAATAAACGCAAAATTAGACAATCCAACTTTCGACTATAAATAGGTCGTCTCCAACATCCCTCCCACTCTTTAATCCCGCCGCTATGACACCTTAAATTTAGCAGATGTTCTTCTTCTTTTCATTAAATTAAGATGAACAAACCGTCATATTATCAATCATGACAGGGCAACATCCAACACCATCATGACGACAAACCCTATGATAAACCCCATAATTGGGATATCCGAGTGCTTTTGTTGTTGTGTCTCGGGAATGACTTCCTCTACCACCACAAAAATCATAGCCCCAGCAGCAAAGGAAAGTGCATAAGGCAAGATAGGCATAAAAAAACCAACAGCCAAAGCGCCCAACACAGCAAAAATAGGCTCAACGATTGCAGAAAGCTGCCCATAATTGAAACTTTTCCACCTAGACAATCCCATCCTCCTTAAAGGCATCGACACCGCTACACCCTCTGGAAAATTTTGCAATCCTATTCCAATAGCCAACAGCACCGCTCCAGCAATACTAGCCTCTGGGATACCACTAGCCACACCTCCAAATAGCACTCCCACAGCAAGCCCTTCTGGGATATTGTGCAGCGCAATAGCGATAGTAAGCAATGTCGTACGCTGAAGGGAAGATTTTGGACCTTCTGTTCGTTTAAAATTGATATGGAGATGAGGCATCAACTTGTCCAATCCGAATATAAAAAAAGCACCTAGCAAAAATCCTATAGCCGATGGAAGCACTTTTTCAAACCCTTCTCCTTTGCTCATCTCAATTGCAGGGGTCAGCAAACTCCAAAAACTAGCGGCAACCATCACACCTCCCGTAAAGCCCAACATGCCGTTCAACAATTTCGGATTAATCTCTTTAAAGAGAAAGACAAAAGAAGAGCCTAATGCGGTCACTCCCCAAGTAAAAAGTCCAGCATATAATGCTGCCAGAACAGGGTCAACCGTAGAAAGATAATCAATCAAAGCATCCATATCTTGTCATTAATAAATTTAAATATCATTTTACATTTGCGAGCCCCTAATACCTGCATTGCGCCAATTCCAACATTGATTTAAATTCTGCAATTTAATTTATTAGATTATGCAAATATAAAAAGTTAGCTTAGACTAACAAAATATTTTCAAAATAACTAACTATAAACTTTCAAATCATTTACATTTTTTATAATTTTGAATTTATGTATTCAGCTGTTGAGGAGAACTATTTAAAAGCGCTACTATCTTTGGAAAACGACCAGGGAGAGGTCAGCGTCAATGAGTTAAGTAAACGACTGGATCTCAAGATGCCCACTGTCAATGGTATGATTAAGAAGTTCTCAGAAAAAGGTCTAGTCCATTACGAAAGCTACAAACCACTGAAGCTAACAAAATTAGGCAAAAAAGAAGCCGCTATGATTCTTCGTAAACACCGCTTGACCGAAATGTTTCTTTTCCAAAAGATGGGATTTGGCTGGGAAGAGGTACATGCCATAGCTGAACAAATCGAACATATCCAGTCGCCAAAACTATTTGAGAAAATGGACGAACTATTAGGCTATCCTAAGTTTGACCCTCATGGCTCCCCTATACCGGACATCAACGGCAAAGTCGCTATACCGAAATATAAAGCCCTTTCTACTGCTCACCTAAATACCGAAGTCGTATTGATGGCCATCAGTGATTCGAGCGAAGCATTTTTGCAATACCTCAATTCAAAAAACATACAATTAGGTGCGCAAATAAAAATAATTGGCAAAGAGACTTTTGATGGCAACATGACAGTATCCATCAACGGTCAAGTAGAAGAAGTATTCAGTTCAATGGTATGTGAAAAACTACTAATCCTATATTGATCATAAGCTCGTCAGTCCCCCCATATTCTATTTCATCTGCTAAGATAAAGAGAGATGTGGTTTTTTATGTTCTACTGATAAGCGCAAGCAACTCCAGCTCATAGGGCACATTTTATATTCCTTCGCAAGCACTACAATTACATTACGACCTATTCTCCAACGGATAGAACAATCTCGACTTATCTAACCAATTCATAAAAATTAAGGACGGGAATATCCTTAATGACTTATATCCATAATCTGAAAAGCAGTCAACTGAATCACACGGAATGGATGTTGCACGGCGTTGTGGGCCGCCTCCTTTGCGATTTCAGATTGGACTCCCGTGACAGTCAAAGGTTTATATTTATTTTTACGGACATCCATCCCGAATAACGTTTCATACCACGTACAAGCTGCTGTAAATCGTCCATAATCCAGTTGCAAATGGTAACCATCCCTAGTGAAATGATCACCAATGAAACTTGTTCTAGCATTCTGGACCGCTGTACCTGAAGGCACTAGCAAATCAAAAGGAACCAATCTGAATGCCTGTTTGGAAGTCTCTACAATCGCGTTATACATCTTCATTTGGTCTTTACCATAGTTAAGAAACCCATCATGCTTGCTATCTTGTTGATAAGCCCAGGTTTGATGAAGTACATATTGTGTTTGTGGATATTGTACCTTTCCACGTACGTATTCAAATAGCTTGGGCAGTGAGGCTGCATAGCTATCATACATCCCCGACAAAGGGCTCGCCTGTTGAAAGCTAATATAGTCCCATTGTTCATCGAGTAAGGCATCCGCTATTTTGACATCAGTGGCAGCCGTTTTTTGGCCATTTACTTCCGTCTTTCGGTAGTTGTACGCGCCTTTGTTCTCTTCCACATTTTTAAGATGCAACGTCAACGGCGCACCGCCTATATAAAGATTCCCAATCACCATAGATTTCCCCTCGGCTTTGGCAAGGTCATACAAATAATTCTCAATGGCATCTTCCGAAAAACTGTTCCCAATCGCCAAAATACGCACAACTCCATCATCCAGGGGATTTCGTTGCGCAAGCACCTCTGATTGAAAGCTTCCTAAAAAACAGACAGTCAGTAACGTAAGTATATAATAGTTGATTCGTTTCATAGATTGTAAAGTTATCAAATATTTATACACCCTTAGTAATATCCATTTTTTTCTTTCATGAATAAAAACAATTTTATACCTTTGCACTTCCGTAAGTGCGGAGAATATAAATTAACAAAAATAATTAACAAAATGCAACAGTACGAATCTGTAATCATTCTTACCCCGTTGCTTTCTGAAGATGTTGCGAAAGAAATCGTCGCAAAATTCAAAAACATCTTAACAGAAGGCGGAGCCGAGATTGTCGCTGAAGACAATTGGGGTTTGAGAAAATTAGCGTATCCAATTGAAAAAAAAACAACTGGATTCTATCACTTAACTGAATTCAAGGCTCCAGGTGAATTAATCAGAAAACTTGAAATTGAATACAGACGTGATGAACGCGTAATGCGTTTCCTAACGATTTCGTTAGACAAACACGCCATTGCATACAGCGAGAAAAAACGTAGCGGTGCATTCAATAAGAAAGCAGAAACTAAAACTGAGGAGGTAGCAAAATAATGGCAAACGAAAACATCCAATACGTAACTGCTCCTAAAGTAGAGGACAACCGTAAAAAATATTGCCGTTTCAAAAAGAACGGAATCAAATACATCGACTATAAAGACGCTAATTTCCTTTTGAAATTTGTGAATGACCAAGGTAAAATCTTACCTCGTCGTCTTACTGGTACTTCATTGAAATTCCAACGTAAAGTTGCTCAAGCTGTAAAACGTGCTCGTCACATCGGTTTGTTACCTTACGTTACTGACTCATTAAAATAAGGAGAATTACGACATGGAAATTATTTTAAAACATGATATCAAACACCTAGGTGAAAAAGACGATGTGGTCGTCGTAAAACCAGGTTACGGTCGTAACTACTTAATTCCTCAAGGTTTGGCTACATTAGCAACTCCTTCTGCAAAGAAAGTGTTGGCTGAGAACATTAAACAAGCACAGTTCAAACAAGAGAAAATTAAAAAAGACGCGACAGAATTAGCAACTAAATTGGAAGCAATTAAGTTGACAATTGGTGCTAAAGCTGGTGAATCTGGCAAAATCTTTGGAAAAGTAAACAGCATCCAAATTGCTGATGCATTGAAAGCTCAAGGTTTTGACGTAGATCGCCGTCGCATCACTTTCGAAACTGAACCTAAATTGGTTGGTGAGTACATCGCTAACTTGAACTTACACAAAGAAGTTAAAGTTCAAGTTCCTTTTGAAGTGGTTGCTGAATAATAGCATTTACAATATTCAAAATAAAAGGGGATAACAATGTTATCCCCTTTTTTATGTCCGTGTCCCTCCCATAAACTTTCATATCAAAAAAAGTTTCTCTAAGTTTGCATCTCAGAATTACTATATGCGTCCAAAAACAATTGTACTCCTTATACTCACGGTCTTACTGACCATTATTCTCATGAAAAACACTGAAGAGGTAACCTTTTGGGTATTTGGAAACTACAATATTTCTAAACTTGCTATTCTGGCTATATTCTTTTTAATAGGTGTAATCGTAGGCCTACTTTTGGGTCGTCCAAGGCGAAAAAAAGACCAACACCCTTCAAGCTATACGGTTAACTCTGACTCTCCCATACTACCACCCGCCCCCACTTCTATTAGCCAGGAGGACGAAGAGTACCTTCGCAACGATTAAGTGTCTACTCGACGGTCAGAAGCTGTCGTTCAAAGACAACCTCGAAGGTATGCATATCATTCTGATATTGATAGACCACCTTCCCTTGCTCCAGCTCCACTATCGATTTTACAATAGCAAGTCCAAGACCTGTAGACTGCTGGTTTTCAACATCTTTATAAAATCTATCAAAAATAGATTTAGCATCCAATGCGCTATTATTCCCTGTATTAGCTATTGTAAACCGATTTTCCCACACACACACCTTAATGAGCCCACCATACACATTATGTACCATAGCGTTCTTCAAAAGATTAGAAACCAGCATTGCTGCCAAGTCGGGATTAAATTGACAGCTCAATTGCCCCTTCTCTTCTATATGGATAGCTATACTTTTATGTTGCAACAACTCCTTAAAAGCTTCAATTTGATCTTTCCACAGTAAATTAAAGTCTATAGACGCATATTCCCTAAACTGACGATTTTCTATTTTTGTCAGCAGTAATAACGTCTTATTTAATCGTTTCATGCGATCCAACTGGGCAAGAATATCTGACAACTGGTTCAAGACTTTTTCATTCTCTTCAAAATCAGGCAACAACATTTCCACCTTAGATTGGGAGATTGCTAGAGGTGTCTGAAGCTCATGTGATGCGTTCTCAATAAAACTCTTTTGCTTGTCATAGACTTCCGTATTCTCTTTCAATAACTTGTCAATCGCTAAGTTCAACTCCCTAAATTCAACAACACTTGTCTGCGGTGCCGTAAAGCTGTTATCTTTCCCTAGTTTAAAACGGCTAAGCTCATTCTTTAATTGGTAAAACGGACGCCATACCCGGCTCAAGATTAACTTATTGATAACAAAAATAGAGACCAACACCACCACAAATAATGTAATAATGGAATACAACAAGCTACTAATCAAATCATCCTCTTCTACCATAGAAGAAATGACCTGCAATTTATAGTATTGTCCGTCATTATCTTGAAAATAGGTCGTCAACATCCTCACTATTTCAAAATCTTCTTCATTAACCATATACATAGACGTATCCGAATAGGTTTCAAACCCATTTATGGCAACATCAGGGTCTACGGGCGTGAGTCTATAATTACTCTCTGCGAAATCCTTTTTTTGATACACCATCTGATCTTCTTTCGCTTTATGTATAATGAGCATTTTATGATTTTCCAGTCCATCGTCCAGGCTGTCATATACTTCATCCATCATATCAACATAAAACACGATGGCCCAAACACTTAATATCAACAACAGTGCACCTGAAAGATACAACATCGTTAAGTTCAAAAGCCTCATACAACAATCATTTTGTAGCCCACACCATATACCGCCTGAATTTCGACTTCAGCGTGGCTATCTTTTAACTTCTTACGAATATTCTTAATCTGCGAATAGATGAAGTCCAAGTTATCTGCATTGTCAGAATCATCACCCCACACATGCTCGGCCAAAGAAGTCTTGGTCACCAGTTTATTTTTATTAAGTACAAAAAAGGAAAACACATCAAATTCCTTACGATTCAAATGCAAATTCTCCTCCCTGACACACACCGTCCGAGCATCAAAATCCACCTTTACATTATTGAGAATCACCTCTTGGCTACCCGCTAACTGCTTCCTTCTCAATACGGCTTTGATTCGTGCATTGAGTTCAGCCAAATGAAAGGGTTTAGTTAGATAATCATCAGCACCAAGATTCAATCCCTCGATTTTGTCATCTATGGAATCCTTTGCCGAGATAATGATAACATTATGCTCCTGCTTATGTTGCAACTGCGCCAATAGATCCAACCCACTCCCCCCCGGCAATGAAATATCCAACAGGATACAATCGTACTCATAAAGATTGATTTTTTCTGTAGCCGAATAAAAATCCGATGCAACCTCCACGACATACTGCTCATCTATCAAAAATTGTTGCACGCTTTTCTGTAATTCAATCTCATCCTCAACGATTAGTATTTTCATTTTGTTTTTCTTTTTCAGTGATATCCCACAATAACCACACACATCCAACAGTAGCAAAAATAAAGGTTTAATTCTGGAAAGAAACGGTAATATCGTCAAGATAGCAAAACTACAACAATCAATCCCAAAAAATAATTCACTAAAAATGAATACGTTCAGTTATTTTCACTTTTTTAGCGCTTTTATAATTTGCATTTTTGAACAAAATACCTACCTTTGCATCACTTTCAAAACGGAATTAATTCCTACAAAAAGAAAGGATTCCGTAGCTCAGCTGGTAGAGCAATACACTTTTAATGTATGGGTCCTGGGTTCGAATCCCAGCGGGATCACAAAAAAAAGCTCAATCGAAAGATTGGGCTTTTTCTTGTATCCAATAGGATAAGAACAGAAGAGTCGGCCGGGTTCGATTCGGAGAAGGTTCAGGACGGTGTTTGGGGATTGTGGGGCTGAACCAATCCCAGCGGAATCACTTCTTGGGACCTTTTCTTTCCCTGTCTTGGGCTTTGTTTTGGCATAATGAAATCGCTTATAAACGCTTCAATAAAGACATCTACCAAATCTGTCTTTGGTGATGAATACCGTAATTGTTTTACAAAAGCTTCATTTGCGATTTCTGCCTTACACCTTGTACCGCAGGGGAGCTACATTGGTAGTAGTTATAATATGCGTTTCTCTCTTTTGAGGCATTTTCTGAAAGCATCCTTTCGCTCTTAGAGGCTTTATAAATACCTTAAATGGAACCTACTAATAGAAAGCTCGGACCTACTGCTTTAAAAAGAAAACCTCGTGCATCTCCCCTTGTGAATACTGCTTTATTCTATTTTTTTTTACCCTCTGCTACTTTGTTCTTTTCTTCAATAGAGTCAATTTCAATCGCTTGCATAATATAATATTCAAGCATTGCGTCCGAATAATTTTTCAAACTTGTAATTCTTAAGGTTAACGATTTATTTCCAACCCCTTCTAACTTTCCGAACTTATCTTTCATTTTTTTGCCTTCGGTAAATGAAAATGTGATTCCTTTCTGTGTTGGGCTGACAGTAACTATAATCTTGTTGTTTCGGTAAACTGGTACACCATAGTATCTTTCTGTCCCTCCTCGCATTTCCTCTTGTATAAACGGGAATTTGTTCTGAACCAATGTTCTGAAATTCAAGAAAATAGATCTGAATTCGGGTTTAATTTTTCCCTCGATGAATTGTTCTATTTTATTCATGGCATCATCTAAATTGAAAGTTCGCTTTTTCGGATGTTATTGGCACACATATAGCACCAAATTGCACATAGTATCACAACAATCCTTCCATACCAACCTATTGGTGTTTCTTCAGAAATCATTCCGTTAGTTTCACTTAAGTAATAGCCCATAACACCAACTAGTGTTAGTTCTGAAACCCAAAGCATAACAGTTATAATCAACATTGGTTTTTTGTATGGTTTCAGTGAATTTTGTTTATTAAATTGTATTGTTATAAATATAGTGGCTAAAATCATAAATCCCAAAAAGCTAGCCGCAATACTATGAACCTCTCCACTAGTTGATATGTTATCTGGCTTTGTGGTAATAGGATCAGTGTTAAAAAAAACAGCAATGAAGTTACCAATTGATGATAAAATTAATAGAACAGCTCCAATCTTTGCACTGATATTTGGTAATTTTTGAAATATTGCAATACCCAAAAAAACAAATGATACCCCAAATAAAATAAAAGCCAAATTCATTAGCCAACCGAAATTGCCTAATGCATATTCACTAATAGGCTGCCAATTGGGATTTACCGACGTATTAAGTAAATGCAGCAATAATAAAATTAATATAAATCCAACAGCACTAAATTTTGTTACGTTTAATTTGTTCATTGCTTAGTGTTTTGAAAATTAATCATCCAGTTGATTCCAAATTTATCAGAAAACTCGCCAAAGTAGGCTCCGAAAAACATATCTTGTAGAGGCATGGTGACATTTCCACCCTTCGATAGTTCATCAAAAATTCGTTTGGCTTCTTCTCTCGTTTCGGGTTCAATGCAAATGTGCATATTGTTTCCTTGAGTAAGCGTGAACCCCATTTCTTTTGGCGCATCTGTACCCATTAATACATGCCCACCTAGAAGTGGAAGTTCTACATGTAAAACCATTTCTTTTATACTTTCTACAACTGCTGGATGATCAGCTTCAGCTGGAATATCACCGAAACGTTGAATGCCTTTACCCGAAAACTCTGTTTTGAAAACTGATTTGTAAAACGAAAATGCTTCTTCCGTATTGCCTGGAAAATTCACGTAGGTAGTCACTCTTGGTTGATTGTTGGCTTTATTTTGTTGTCTGAGATAAAATTGTGCGGAGATATATTGATCCAGATTTTCCATACCTGCCGTAAATCCTTCTTTGAATCCCATCTGAATAATGGTCTGCAAGTCCTCAAGGGTTTCAAATTGTAATTGGATGTTTACTACGGTTTGATTGTCATTGGAGGTAAAACCATTTTCCCATTTCACTCTTGGCTTAGTATCATTCACTACAGCATTTTCATCACAAAAAGCGTCATTTCCGGAATAAAATCTCAAGGGTCTAATTACTTCATAATCAAAAGTACACCAATATTTTTCACCTTCAGGGCTCAGCATATAATAATGCCACTGACCACCTTCACTAAAATTCAATGATTTTGTGATTGTTTGATACGGTTTTGGAGCCCACCATCTGTCTAAGATATCTGCCTCTGTCCAAGCTGCCCACACTAAGTCAACGGGAGCGTCAAAAGATCTCTCGACATTGATTTTATTATTTTCCTTGTCGACAATAAAGTCGAATAAAACTGATTTCTTCATTGTATATCGGATTTTAGTTGTTTTAATACTTCATCAAGCTGCTCAAATCGTTTCGAAAGAAGTAATTTGAATTGTTCTAACCATTTTTCGACTTCTTTCATTTTATCAGCGTTTAAGTGGTATTGTATCTGTCGGCCTTGCTGTTCCTGTTTTACGATTTCACAAGATGTGAGGATTTGTAAATGTTTAGATATGGCTTGTCGACTACTATCGAAATGCTCTGCAATTGCATTTGGTGTCATTGCTCCAACAGCTAACAGCATAATAATGGCCCGTCGAGTAGGATCAGCTATAGCTTGAAATATGTCTCTTCTTTTATTCATTGTTTAATTATTCGCAACTAATTGATTGCAAATATAACTGCAATCATTTGATTGCACAAAGTATATTTCTGTTTTTTTTTACACGGAATCTAAAACACATAGACAGCGTAATGATTTCACTAATAGTAATTGATCTGGTTAGTCGATACTCCAAAGGTCCGGCTAATGGTAGCACTCCTTAAATATCAGAATTAACGTATTCAAAATTAGGTATCATTGTTGGTCATAGGCAAACAAAACATGTATCGTCGATTCCACTATTCATTTTTTATTTCAGTATAGATTGAATTGCAAGTTCCTACTTGCGGTGTAATTACAATTGTAAAAAATCAGGAGCAACAGAAATATCTAATCGAAGCTTCCGAATTATTTGAAGGCCCGCCTAGATACAATACATAAACGTTTAAGATTTAATACTTCTTTGCCGAGGCTCCTGAGCTTCCAATTAGCTGCTTCGTGCCTGGTGGATATATTTTTATAAGAATAGTCAGCTTCTATTATATTATCATGCGCTTATTTTTAAACAGTTTCTAATAAAATTCTATTCAACAATTAAAAGTAGGCTTCGTTCAAAAAAATTCGCTTCTCAAAAATGAGAAAAGTACTTCTTCGTCGATATCCGGGTGAATATCTGTATTTGTCCAACTCAAGGTATTTTTATAAAGGACATATTCCGATGGTTCAGGCAGCAATTTAGGCAACATAGCGCCACCTGTTATCCTTAGATCGTATCCGTCTATTTCGACTTGAACATAGCCCCGGTGCATTTTTATAATTTTCATTGCCAACTACTGAAAAGATTTTAAATACATACTGATTGTTGTAAACGCTGTCATGTCACAACCAACCGATAAGCTCTTGCTATTCCTAAATTTAAAAACTAACCCTTCTTCATTATACTTCAATTCGATATGCTTAATAGCGCTCATCCCCTTAAAGAAATATTTGCCGACAATATTAAAATTAATCTTTTGATACTTTATTTAAGAAATATAGCTCCAAAGTCAAAACAACCTGATAAATCAGTGCAAAAGCATATAGATTCAGCGATGAAGGATAATATCTTATATACACTATATTTTAGCTTCTCAAGCCATATTGAGCACGATTATTTTACAAAATAGATGTACTTGAAGCTTTTTATTTTAAGTCATGTACTGAAATCTCAAATTACAAAATCTTTTCAACCCTCCTGTCTTTTTAGGATTTCTAGGCTGAATATGTTTATTTTGACTGGCATAAACCATATCCAAAAACATCTTATTGGAACGGATTTTCAATGGGTTCAATCGCCTTAAATCTTTTAATAAGTGGTTCGAATTCTGTACCAGAGTAGCATACAGAACAGAAGGATTTGGATATCGGTCAATTATCCAATACATTTGTATTCTCTCCATCTAAAAGAATAGAACTCAAAAATGAGAACGAAAATTATAATATATAACTCGCTTAAACTAGTTGTAGCATCATTATTTATTGGTTTAATCTGTACCCTTCTTGCCGATTCATTAAAATACATCACCGAAAGCTATCAGCATAAAATATTTGTTGGGATAGGCAGTATTTCTTCCCTATTCTATATTATCCTACCTTCTATTGGCATCACTGTCATTTATTTCCTAAGGAAGTATGCCTTCAAAAAGAGGCAGAACAAAGGTATAAAAGAGATCTACACCACCTTAGAAACTCGAAAAGATCATCTGCCCATCTTTAAAATTCCTTCCCATTACTTCAATGGCTTTTTAACCGTAATATTTGGTGGGTCAACGGGCATAGAGGTGTCTACCGTAGTAGCCACTGCTACCGTCGGAAATGTCGTCTATAAAAAGGGGAAAATAGCCTTTGCTTATAAAAATGAGCTAATTTGCGCAGGTGTGGCGGCTGGTGTTGCGACGTTGTTTGGCAGCCCTATTGCAGGTTGGTTGTTTGCCATTGAGGTGATTGCTCGCCGAGTCAGCAGACCTATACTAATCAGCTGCACGAGTTCGGTACTAATGGCTACCCTTTTTGGATATTTTATAGCGGGTCAAAAACTATTACCTTTCACCGTTCAAACCTGGCATTGGACTGCTTTACCTTATGTGATAGGTCTCAGTCTATTGGCCGCAATATTGGCTTTATACTTCACCAAAATTGTTATCCATATCAAAAAAGTATTTAGTGGTATCGAGAACAATTTTATCCGGGTAAATCTTGGAGCTTTATCTTTGGGCCTTATGATTTTCGCTTTTCCCTATTTGTATGGAGATAGCTATCACGGGTTACAACAAGTAATTGAACAGGGTTTAAAAGAGACCCTATCCATTCCTTTTGGTATTACACTTTTATTATTGGTCATTCTAAAACCCTTAGCAGCCTCACTTACATTGGGCGCAGGAGGAGATGGAGGTGTATTCGCCCCTAGCATAGTCGCAGGGGCCTTTCTTGGCATTTTATTCGCACTAGTGTGCAATGCTTATTTGGGCACCGAGCTAATCGTGCTCAACTTTGCGCTCTTTGGAGCCGCAGCAACACTGTCCGCAGCCATACATGCGCCATTGACATCAATTTTTCTCATCTGCAGTATCGCGCCAGGAGGATATATCTTGTTCATACCCTTGACCATCGTCAGTATAATCGCTAAATACTTGGTCAAATGGATGTACCCTTATAATGTATACACTTATAAAGAACCTAAATTGGTCTAAGCTGCCACAAACATATTTCGGCACTACACACCTTTCCAAAGACTAACAGACGGCTCTAATAAGACTTTAAGGATTTATTTAAGGCTTAGTTATAGGTTTTTAGGATATTTTTTTACCTTATTTATTTGCGAAACTAAAAATCAAAAGATATATTTGTAAGGTCTTCGAGAAAGACCCCTAATCACAACCTCTCTTTATCGTAGGGTTTTGATTTATAAAGAAGTGGCGAGAGACTGGCTCAATGACCCACTGGCAACCTTCAAAAAAAGTTTGAAAAGGTGCCAAATCCTGTCCAAAGCAATGTTGCTTTGGAGAATATAAATAAAAAAAGCTATGATCATTACAATTACATTTAACAAGTACACATCAACAAGAATATCCGCTAAGCAGGATACCAAAAATGCACCATTGCGTTCTGTGGAGCCCCACACCCGAATGCGAATGTCTGCTATGATGTGCTGTTAAGGAAATACCTTTATCACCCCCATTATAGTACTATGCCTTGCTCCCTATAAGAAGGAGTATCGAACATATCCATTTATCAACAACAAATTAATAAAACTTAAAGCTAGAGAACATGTCAGAAAATACAAACCTCAAATTCGAAACCTTACAAGTACATGCAGGTCAAGTCGTAGATCCGACTACAGGAGCCCGTGCGGTGCCTATCTATCAAACTACATCATATGTATTTGAAAATGCAGAACACGGCGCTAACCTATTCGCACTTAAACAGTTTGGAAATATCTACACACGAATCATGAACCCCACCACTGATGTGTTTGAAAAACGAATCGCAGCATTGGAAGGTGGTGTGGCTGCAGTAGCAGTGGCATCTGGTCAAGCTGCCCAGTTCATAGCGCTCAACAATATCATAGATGCTGGTGAAAATTTCGTTGCAGGTTCGAATCTATACGGAGGCACATATAATCAGTTCAAAGTTTCATTTAAAAGGTTAGGCATTGAAGCGAGATTTGCGAAAGACGGCGAACCTGAAAACATAGAAGCACTAATTGACGACAAGACCAAGGCCATCTATATTGAAACAATCGGAAATCCAAGTTACAATATTCCAGATTTTGAAAAAATAGCTGCAATTGCAAATAAATATGACCTTCCGCTTATCGTGGACAACACTTTCGGCGCTGGGGGCTATCTATTCAAGCCATTGGAACATGGCGCGCACGTAGTTGTAGAATCTGCCACCAAATGGATTGGTGGTCACGGTACAAGCATTGGTGGAGTCATAATAGATGGTGGAAATTACAACTGGGGAAATGGAAAATTCAAACAATTTACTGAACCATCAGAAGGCTACCATGGATTGGTATTTGCCGATGTCTTTGGCGAAGGCGGCCCTTTTGGCAACATTCAATTCGCCATCAGAGCCCGCGTTGAAGGACTTAGAGACTTCGG
This sequence comes from Sphingobacteriaceae bacterium DW12, assembly GCA_000783305.1. GTDB lineage: Bacteria > Bacteroidota > Bacteroidia > Sphingobacteriales > Sphingobacteriaceae > Sphingobacterium. The sequence continues at coordinate 428,764 of JROE01000008.1, forward strand.
TCCGGCATTATCTCCATTCAACTCTTTTCTCCTTCTACAAGGCCTCGAAACTTTGTCTTTGAGAGTACAACGCCATGTTGACAATGCCTTGGAGATTGCACAATGGTTGGAAGGTCATCCACAAGTAGAAAAAGTAAGCTACCCAGGACTGAAAAGCTCACCACATTTTACAAATGCTCAAAAATACCTGAGAAACGGATTTGGAGCAGTACTTTCATTTACAATTAAAGGAGACCCCAACAAAGCAAATGACTTTATTGACAGCTTGTCCTTGATTAGCCATCTTGCCAATGTCGGAGATACCAAATCATTAATCATACATCCATCTGCTACAACACATCAACAACTGAGTGAAGATGCACAGCGCGCCGCAGGAGTCTACCCTGGCTCATTAAGACTGGCTGTAGGAATCGAACATATTGACGACATCAAAGCTGATTTGCAACAAGCTTTCGAAAAAATAAAATAAGCAAAAGTCAGTGCTGGCGAATACAACATTACATCCATGAGCATTAAGACATATAAGCATAACGAACCATTTGTATTTGAAAATGGCAAACAGGTCACTGGCTTGGAGATTGCCTATCATACTTATGGACAGCTGAATGAAACAAAAGACAATGTAGTGTGGGTATGTCATGCACTGACCGCTAGTTCGGATGTACTGGATTGGTGGAGTGGGCTTTTTGGTGAAGACGATTTTTTCAACCCCAAAGACCACTTCATTATATGTGCCAATGTCATTGGCTCTCATTATGGATCCACCAATCCACTTTCCATAAATGAAGACACGAGACACCCATATTATCTTGCTTTCCCTCAATTTACTATACGGGATATTATAAAAGGCAACCAACTATTAGCCAACTACCTAGGCATAAAAAAAATTGACGTGCTCATTGGTGGGTCCTTGGGAGGACAGCAGGCGCTTGAATGGGCAGTTTCAGGCTTAATGAGTATAAAGCGCTTGATTGCCATCGCGACCAATGCTGCACACTCCCCCTGGGGTATCGCATTTAACGAAAGTCAAAGATTAGCCATCACAGCCGATAGGACATTTCATGCAAACCAACCTACTGGTGGCGCAAAGGGATTAAAAGCGGCACGCAGTATGGCTTTACTTTCATATAGGTCCTACACCACTTATGGTGCAACACAACTTGAATCAGACACCGAAAAAACAGACCACTATCGGTCGTCATCCTACCAAAGCTATCAAGGCGAAAAACTTGTCAATCGCTTCAATGCTTATAGCTATTGGTACCTATCCAAGGCAATGGATAGCCACCATCTGGGAAGAGGCCGTCGTTCATTGGAACACGCCTTACGCCAAATAGAGAGCAATACGCTTATCATAGGTATCACGACGGATATATTATTCCCACCTGAGGAATCCAAATTCATTGCGAAACACATTCCAAACGCAGTGTACTATGAACTGGAATCCTTTTATGGACATGATGGTTTTTTAGTAGAAACCGCGAATCTGACCCAAGTCATTGCAAATTTTTTAAATAACAATAGGGCAGAAATTAAATCAACAGAATTAACTACAGCATAAATTAAAGTCAGCAACAATCAAATGAGTAAAAAGTTAACCTTGGGCATGTTTGGATTTGGAGTCGTTGGACAGGGCCTATATGACATCATAAAAACAAAAAATCTAAATTTAGAAATTAAGAAGTTTGTCATCAAAAATGCCGACAAGAAGCGGTCGTTACCAGCTGAATTATTCACCACAGACCCTAGCGCCATCCTTAATGATCCCGAGATAAATACAGTTGTAGAATTGATCGATGATGCAGAAGCTGCCTATAACATTACTGTAACTGCGCTTAGAGCTGGGAAAAACGTCGTATCTGCAAATAAGAAAATGATTGCAACCCATCTCGAAGAACTTACAGAAATTCAACAGGAGACAGGTGCAAGCCTTTTATATGAAGGTGCTGTATGTGGCAGTATTCCCATCATTAGAAATCTAGAAGAGTATTACGATAACGAACTCCTGCATTCGGTAAGCGGAATTTTCAATGGTTCGTCAAATTACATCTTGTCTAAGATTTTTAATGAAAATCAGAGTTATGACCAAGCATTAAAAAAAGCCCAAGAATTGGGATTTGCAGAAACTGACCCCACATTGGATGTTGGTGGGTATGATCCAAAATTCAAATTAGCTATCGTTGCCTCACATGCCTACGGACTATATATCAAACCTGACAGTATATTCAATGTCGGAATTGATAAATTAGGACAACAGGATATACGCTTTGCAAGAGAAAAAGGATATAAAATCAAATTAATCCCGTTGGCTAAAGAGATTGACAATTCGAAAGTTGTTTTATATGTACTCCCAAAATTTGTCAGTAAAGAGAATATACTTTACAACGTTGAAAATGAAAACAACGGCGTATTGGTCAAAGCAGCCTTTGCAGATGAACAATTCTTTTTTGGTAAAGGTGCAGGTGGCCACCCTACCGGTTCTGCCGTACTCTCCGATATCACGGCCTTACGCTACGGCTATCGCTATGAATACAAAAAACACTTGGACGCACAACAATTAACATATTCTACTGACTATGAGCTTCAAGTATATCTTAGATATGAAGATGATACGCTAATTGAAAAATTACAATTTACAAGTATCAGTGAGCGTTATTTTGCGAATGATTTCAAATATGTAATAGGAAAAATTAATCTTCAACATATTATTGAGAACCAAGCCGACATCAAGCAGAGTGGGGTATTTATTGCAGAAATTGAATAACAGGTAAATCAACCATAACCAACCTGCTGCAACTCGCAGCTCCCAACCAAAGCGTTGTACTTGTACATACAAGGCAACGCTTTTTTCTTCATATATTCCATCCACCCAGTTGCTACCCATCCGTAAAAACAACATGCTAGAAAAAAATAATGTCATAAGATAGTTCGTTAAAGAAAATAACCTATTTTATGTATCAATATTTTTACACATAAATTTTGTATATTCATTTTATATCCGTAAATTAACGAGTCAACAAATTTATTGTCATATGAGAGCATGGTTTTTAATTTTAATGATGGGAGTTGCAAATCTCGGATTTGCACAGAATGAAAGGGATTTACAAGATCATTCCACAACGGCATATCTGATTATCGGATTGATCCTAATAGCAATCGTTGTACTAACACTTTACAACAAACAGAAACGGAAATTCAACGATTGATAATTGTATACATTCAATCATTAAATAACAAAGGGGACGATTATTCGTCCCCTTTTTCATTAATCTCTTTTAAGACCAAACTTCTCGATCTTGCTATATAGATGACTTCTTTGTATGCCGATATCATCCGCAGTTTTGGATACGTTCCAGTTGTTTTTATCCAATTTATAGTTGATAAATTCCTTCTCCGCATGATCTTTATAATCCTGAAAGGAATCGAATTTCTCAAATGTTAAAGCAGCAGATTCACCTTTGACTTCTCCGTTAGTATGTACCTCAGCAGTAGTACCATTACGCGGCTGTATAATAGAAGGGTTGGCGTAGGCCAATACGTCCTTATCCGTAATGGATTTGTCACTCAAAATAATCAGTCGCTCAACCATATTCCGTAGTTCCCTGATATTCCCCGTCCAAGGCAACGACTGTAAAGCATCCATTGCTTCCGTCGTAATCTTCTTCGCAGGCATATTGTATTCTCCACAGATTTCTTCACAAAAACTAGTCGCGATTGTCGGGATATCATCTATGCGTTGGGACAAAGAAGGTACATGGATTAAGATGACACTCAAGCGATGGTAAAGGTCCATTCTGAAATTACCCTTATCAATCTCTTTTAATAGATCTTTATTTGTAGCGGCAATTACCCTGACATTTACCTCTATCTCTTTCTCCCCCCCCACTCTTGTAATCTTATGTTCCTGCAGGGCACGTAGCACCTTTGCCTGCGCCGAGAGGCTCATATCTCCAATTTCATCTAGAAATAACGTTCCGCCACTAGCCTGCTCAAATTTACCAATTCGTTGCTTAACAGCAGATGTAAATGACCCTTTCTCATGTCCAAACAATTCGGACTCAATCAGCTCTGAAGGGATAGCAGCACAATTGACTTCTATCAAAGGTAAATTGGAACGTTGAGATTTCTCATGCAGCCATCTAGCAACCAACTCCTTACCCGACCCATTCTCACCTGTCACCAACACGCGCGCATCGGTCGGTGCAACTCGTTCGATTGTTTCCTTAATTTTTGAAATGGTCTCCGACCCTCCTAAAATTTCTTTTGTTTTTGAACTGGACACCTTTTTCTTCAGGACCTTCGTCTCTTCCACCAAAGAGCCTCTTTCCAAAGCATTTCTTACGGTTATCAATATCCGATTTAGGTCTAAAGGTTTCGACAGAAAATCATACGCTCCTTTCCTCGTGGCCTCTACTGCGGTCTCAACGGTACCATGTCCCGAAATCATAATAAAGGGGACTTCAGATTTAATCGTCTGGGCCATAGTTAAGACCTCTAGACCATCCATTTTTTCCATTTTGATGTCGCATAGAGCAAGGTCTATCTTCTCCTTCTTCAATATGTCTAGTCCATCAAACCCGTTGTCAGCGTCAAATACCTTATAGTCTTCGTATTCAAGTATCTCTCTCAACGTACTACGAATGGCACGCTCATCATCAATTATTAATATTGTAGCCATAAAATAGTTATATGCTGTATCTTTTGCGAAAGCAAAATAGTAATTAAAGCGGAATAATCAAAAAGGAAGCAAACCTTATAAGCCGGGTTCTGTGGACGACGAATCGAACCTCTATCATTTATCTAGGCTTACCATCACTGACAAGCTCAATCAACCTACCCATTACGAATGCAGTCATAGACCGCAGAAGACGAGCAGCCTTCGGATTTCGTAACCTATTTGGTCTTTCAACACCCAAGGTTTACCGTAATGCATGTCACCATACAATACCGTGAGCTCTTACCTCACGTTTTCACCCTTACCCCATTAAAATGTGGCGGTATATTTTCTGTGGCACTTGCTGTCTCCGTGAATACGGATCCTTCCCGTTAGGAAGTGAGTCGCTCTGTGTTGCCCGGACTTTCCTCTCTTCCGATAAATCGAAACAGCGATAGAACCGGTTTGCTTCGCCTGCAAAAATAAGGTTTTATAATCGGAATACTTCTGCTAATATGAGAAAAGTAATATAATGCGCCTAACAATCCTTAGATAGCCTGCGCAATGACATAGCCAGATGCCCACGCCCATTGAAAATTATAGCCTCCAAGCCAACCTGTCACATCCACAGCTTCGCCACCAAAATACAGACCAGCCATCTTCTTGGACTCCAATGTACGCGCATTCAACTCATCGGTCGAAATTCCACCTCGCATCACCTCCGCTTTATCATATCCCTTGTCACCCGCTGGCTTCACTCTAAATCGATGGATAGTATCTATGATTGATTTCGAATCCGCTTTACTCAACGAGGCGACTTTTGTGTTTATCGGAAGAAACTGACCCAATGCCTCTACCATCCGTTTAGTAAAATAATCGTGTAGAACTTGTGATACCAAGCGTCGCCCCCCATTATCACGCTCCGATTTAATAATTTGCTCCAAGCTAAAGCGAGGTAAGAGATCCATGGTAAACTCTTCCCCGGGACGCCAATAGGAAGAAATCTGAAGAATAGCAGGGCCACTCAATCCCCAATGTGTAAAGAGAATATTTTCCTCAAAACTAATTTTCTTATTGTACACCCGGCAGAATACACTGTTACCAGAAAGCGAGGCGTACCAATCGGCATCCTTACCAGTAATGGTCAATGGAACCAGTGCGGGAGCGGTTTGTACAATCTTAAGTCCAAACTGCTTGGCAGCACGAAGAGCAAAGTCCGATGCACCTAATTTTTGAACAGGGAGCCCCCCACTCGCAAAAACTACCTTCGGTGAAGACAAGACTTTCTCTCCCGAAGGCGTCTCCACTTTCACACGATACATAGCCCCACTCTGTTCTACCGATGTAACCAAGCTGTTCAACCAAATATCCTGACCAGTCTCAAACATCAGTTTGGTAAACACACCCACCACATCCTTGGCCTTATTAGTTGTCGGAAACAGTTGACCAAGTGTCTTTTCCTGTCCATCGATACCCTGTGATTCAAAAAAATCAAGGGTATCTGACACAGACCAAAGATTAAAAGCAGTATGCAAAAACGAAGGGTTTTCAGAAACAAAATTATCCAATGATGTACCGAGATTAGTATAATTGCACCGCCCCCCTCCCGAAATCAAAATCTTAGCCCCAGGCTTGTCATTTCGTTCCAAGATTAATGTCTTTTTACCCAACAACCCAGCCTGCACAGCACACATAAGTCCACATGCTCCACCTCCGATAATGATTGCGTCGTATTGCATATTAATAGCTAATCAACTGCCCTTGAACAGGAATTACCCTGCGTTCCTCTTGGCTTTGATATCCCAGTTCGATAAGCTTAATAACATCTCGTGCTTGCTCAGGCTTTACGACTAAAGGTGATTTACCTAATATCGCATCCGCTACATTCTGATAATAGTCTGGATAGCTACCTATCTTTGAAGGGACTATTTCTTCAATATCGCGGTCTTCAAGCAACAAATTCAGCCTGCCATATATGTCGGTGCTTTCTTTCCCCCAATTAGGATCCTCATCAGGAAAATGTCCAGCACGTAGCAGTACTTCTTGTGGGTCTGTACCAAACTTTGTAAAATTACCGTTCAACCCAAAAACCATAAACCGCTGGGTAGGTTCTTTTGCCAACATACTTCCTTTTATCGACACACGCATGTTTGGATAGTAAAGCAGAACATCGAAATTATCTATCGCTCTTGCGCCAGGACGTTGAACCGCCAAATCGGCAAATATAGCCTCTGGCTTCCCAAATAATTGCAAACTTAAATCAATACCGTGTGCGCCTAAGTCATAGAAAATACCCGAACCTGGTAAATTTTCCTCTCGCCATGCATTCGGTCGCAAAAAGTTCCGAAACCGGTCAAATCGCATCTCGACGTTATAAATTGTTCCCAAACGCCCTTCATTGATCACCTCTTGAAGTGTACGATAATCCGAGTGAAAGCGATAATTGTGATATACCGAAAGAATTTTTCCCTTTTGTGTAGCTAATTGTACTAATTCATCAGCTTGCTCAGCGGTATTAGTAAAAGGCTTCTCGACGACCACATGCTTTCCTGCCTCTAAGGCTCTTTTAGCAAATGGATAGTGCATATCATTGGAAGTTGCGACAACGACCAAATCGATTTCTTCATCAGTAAATATATCTTCAGCAGACTCTACAATCTGAGCTTGAGGATACTTCGTGCGCAAAATAGCCTTCTGCTCTTCCTTCCGAGCGGTCACCTTAACCAATTCCAACTCAGCCACAGACCGCATAACAGGTGCATGAAATACCTGTCCCGATATACCAAAGCCGATTAGTCCAACACGTATTTTATTCATATTCAAATCATTAATTACTTTTATAATTGTATTATTTGCTCCACTTTAGCAAGTCCTTCTGCCTATTGCATCTGCATTAGATGACAGTCAATCGAAAATCTTGAGACTATGATAATAAAGCCATCATCCCTGTTAGGTGGGATGATGGCTTTATGCTAATTCTTGAAAAGACAAAAAGTCAATCCGCTTACATTCTTTCAGGCACCACGATACCCAACAACCCCATACCTTTTGAGAGCACATTTGCTGCAACAGCAGAGAGATGGAGACGGAATGTACGAACAGCCTGATCCTCTGCTTTCAAAATAGTCTCTTCATGATAGAATTTATTATAAAGCTTCGACACATCGTACACGTAATTCGCCAATTGTGCAGGGCTAAACTCCTCTGCAGAGGCCGCTACAACATTTCCATAATTGCCCAAACACTGAATCAGGTCACGTTCATAAGAGGATAAAGACGGGGGCACAGCCACACCATCGGTTGTTGAGAAATTTGATTTGTTCAAAACTGATTTAATACGTGCGTGCGTGTATTGAATAAAGGGTCCGGTATGGCCCTGAAAATCCACTGACTCATTTGGGTCAAACAACAACCTCTTCTTCGGGTCAACCTTCAGCAAAAAGTACTTCAATGCCCCCATTCCAATAATCTGATAGAGTGATTCTTTCTCCTCGTCCGTAAACCCCTCTGTCTTTCCGAGCTCTTCGGTACGATCCCTTGCAGTATCTACCATCTCAGACATCAAGTCATCGGCATCCACCACGGTTCCCTCTCTAGACTTCATCTTTCCTGAAGGTAAATCTACCATTCCATAAGAAAGGTGAAATAGTCCGTTTGCCCAGGACTTACCCAATTTTTTCAAAATCAAGAATAACACCTTAAAATGATAGTCTTGCTCATTCCCTACGACATAAATAGATTCATCCATTTTGAACTCATCATATTTTAACTGGGCCGTTCCCAGATCTTGGGTAATGTATACAGATGTACCATCTCCACGCAATACCAATTTTTGATCTAAGCCTTCATCAGTCAGGTCAATCCAAACCGAGTTATCTTCCTTTTTGAAGAAAACTCCACTTGCAAGACCCTCTTGTATAATATCCTTTCCCAAAAGATAAGTATTGGATTCGTAATAATACTTATCAAAGTCCACCCCAAGTTGCCTATAGGTTTTTTCGAATCCAGTATACACCCATCCGTTCATCATGGTCCACAATTCAATCACGTCTTGATCTCCAGCTTCCCATTTTTGAAGCATCTCCTGTGCTTCTCGTATTAAAGGAGCGTTCTTCTTTGCTTCTTCTTCCGTCTGCCCCTCGGCCTTTAACGTATCGATTTGCTTTTTATACTCCTTATCAAAAATGACATAATATTTGCCCACAAGATGATCACCTTTCATACCAGATGAAGTTGGCGTCTCGGTGTCTCCAAATTTCTGCCATGCCAACATGGACTTACAGATATGGATACCTCTGTCATTGACCAAATTGGCCTTGACCACATCATAGCCATAAGCTTTGAGAATCTCTGCTACTGAGTAACCTAACAAGTTGTTACGGATATGCCCCAAATGCAGTGGTTTATTCGTATTTGGAGAAGAATATTCAACCATTATACGTTTTCCATTTGAAGGGAAACTTCCAAAATTAGGGGCGACCAATTTCGAATTTAAGAGATTAATCCAATACACATCCGACAGACTGATATTGAGAAAGCCCTTAATAACGTTGAAGGCAGCAATTTCAGCTATTTTCGATTGCAAGAACTCGCCGACTTCGGTTCCCGTTTGCTCTGGAGATTTCTTTGAAAATCGCGTTATCGGAAAAACAACGATAGTAATCTGACCTTCAAACTCTTTTCGAGTCTCTTGCAAGGTAACCTGCGAAACGGGAATTTCGGCCTGATAAAGCTCTTTTACTGCTTGCACCGTAAGGTCCACAAGCGCATTTTCAATAGATACAGTCATGTAATGAATAAGTAATTTTTACAACTTTCTGATTATGAACGACAAATAAATAGCATTCGCTATACCTGTATTCGGGATGAAAGCATATCTTTGCCAAAAATAATAAAAAATGCAGAGCTATCAGGAATTTCTTGACCTAAGTGTTGGTTTTCCGCAAGACGGATTCGAAATCATCGACGACGAATTGTATTTCCATGATTTGAATCTAATGGAAATGATAGAAACGTATGGGACACCATTACGTTTTACCTATTTGCCTATCGTCAGCAAAAAAATTCAACAAGCTAAAATTTTGTTTCAAACCGCTATCTTGAAACATAATTATCGCGGGTCGTATAAATATTGTTATTGTACTAAATCATCGCATTTCAAACACATTGTCGAAGAAGCATTAAAAAATGACATCCACTTAGAGACTTCCTCTGCATTTGACATGCCAATGATTGACATGTTAGAACGACAAGGAACTGTCACGAAAGATATTACGGTAATCTGTAATGGGTTCAAAACCTATCAGTACAAACAGTACATCATTGATATGATCCATGATGGGTACAAGAATATTATCCCTGTATTGGACAATAAAGAAGAATTCAATCTATACGATGATGAAATTGAAATGGAAGAACCCTGCAATTTAGGGATCCGTATAGCTTCGGAAGAGCAACCAGACTCTCAGTTTTACACTTCTCGTCTAGGAATACGAAGTGAAGACATCATTGATTTCTACAACAACAAGATAGCTGAAAATCCAAATTTTAGAGTTAAATTACTTCACTTTTTTATCAATTCCGGCATTTCGGATACGCCGTATTATTGGAACGAATTAGAGAAGTATGTAACGTTATATTGCAAATTCAAGAAAGTAAATCCAGAACTTGACACACTTGATATTGGTGGCGGAATGCCCTTCAAAGACTCATTGGTTCATGATTTCGATTATGAATATATGGTCAATGAAATTGTCAACCGAATCAAGCAGATATGTGCGCATCACGAAGTGATGGAACCAGATATTATTACTGAATTTGGAAAATATACAGTTGCAGAGGCGTCAGGTATACTCTATAAAGTACTGGGCAGAAAACAACAGAATGACCGTGAAAGATGGTTTATGATTGATGGTTCCTTTATCACCAATCTACCTGATGTATGGGCCCTTAATCAAAAGTATATCCTGCTTCCTATCAACAATTGGGATTCGGAGTACGAACGAGTCAACTTAGGTGGTATTACTTGTGATGGCCAAGACTATTACAATCAGGAAGCCCATATGAACTCTGTGTTCATGCCAAAAACGAGAAAAGTACAATATCTAGGATTCTTCCATACGGGTGCCTATCAGGACGTATTAAGTGGCTATGGTGGCATTCACCACTGTCTACTACCATCCCCTAAGCATGTATTGATACGTCGTAATCGCGACGAGACATTCAATTACGAGGTATTTGGAGAAGAACAAAATTCAAAACAAGTCATGAAATTATTGGGCTACCAATAAGATTTATCAAATACGTAAAAAGAAGAGCGGTCTATTTTGATCGCTCTTTTTCATTCTCCCTACATTGCAACCTGCATATATATAACACTCTTTTTCATCCGTTCGATAGGGGCGTATACCTTCGGTGCAACCTCAGGTCAATTGTACGAGTACTGCTATACAAATGGGTAATTAATACAGGATTAATACTGTATTAAGGATAGAGTATTATCCAAATAGAGTTGAATCTATCCCAAAGGTATGTCGAAGCCAACACCAAGTACTTAGGTCACTGCCCCCATTTCTTCTCTTGAAATTCGACGATCGACAGTAAAAGAGTCTTGATGACATCATTTTTATATATCAATACGATTATTGCAAAAGAATTTATTTAGGTTTGACATTCATACAACACAACATTGCCATGCAAGAGCTAGTTATTATTACAGCAGGAGTTTTAGGTGCCAGCGGAATTGTGCTTGGAGCCTTTGGAGCGCATGCTTTCAAAAAATATTAAGTGAGGACAAGCTTGCTTCCTTTGAAGTTGGGGTCCGCTATCAGATGTATACTGCCATGTTTCTATTAGTTATAGGATTCAATCTAACCTTTGACGCCCCTTCCGAAAAGACAGCCTATTATGCAAGCACTATTGGAACGATTCTATTTTCTGGAAGTATTTATTTCCTATCATTTGCAGATTATTGGAAGAAGAATTTCAAATTCTTAGGGCCCATAACGCCGCTAGGGGGATTACTAATGATTATCGGCTGGGTGGCACTTATTATGAAGTTGGTTTAATCGGTTAAATAACTCGATTTTTCGAATCAGAATTAGCTTGCATTTATATATAAGTTTCCCTAGATTTGATATACATATGGCAATGATGTCTGCCCTAAACCGCCGTAAAAAGCTGATGACGTCTACTGACCCCACATCTATTTGATTAGGTATGCTAATAGATAGGGGATTTTGATTAATATTCAAGTAGACGAACATGTTCAAAACCACACTTCCACCTTCACGACTTATAGGTTCGGTCCTTCTCAAATGGACTTGGCTTAGCCTGACTATTGGTATCCTTGTTGGATCCGCATCAGCTTTTTTTCTGACCTCTTTATCATGGGTGACGGAATATAGAGATCTAAATAATTGGATTATTATATTTTTACCAATTGCTGGTCTGTGTATTGGATTAGCTTATCACTATTGGGGAGGCACTGCCAATAAAGGAAATAACCTCTTGATATCAGAATATCACCAACCTCATTTACATATCCCCTTCCGCATGTTCCCATTGGTATTGATTGGCACACTAATAACCCATCTATTTGGCGGTTCGGCGGGCCGTGAGGGTACGGCTGTCCAAATGGGTGGAACAATAGCCGATCAGTTTTCCAAACGATATAAAATAGATAGCGAAGATCGAAAAGCACTTTTGATTATGGGAATTAGCGCTGGATTCGCATCTGTCTTCGGCACTCCACTCGCTGGAGCTATCTTTGCATTGGAAGTATTGATTATTAGAAAAAGGCAGCTACATCTATTTATTCCTAGTCTGATGTGTGCATTTATCGCCGATGTTACCTGTCGGTTATGGCAAGTGGGGCATACCCATTATGAAGTGAGTGCTCCTCTTCCCACATTATCTATATCGCTGTTGCTATATACGATCATCGCAGGTATCATCTTTGGAGTGACAGCTCTCCTATTTACCAAAACTGGAGACCTCTTTAGTCATCTCTTCAAGAAAGGAATCAAATTTCCACCTCTGAGACCTTTTGTTGGTGGAATTATCATTGCGAGTGTTGTATTAATTTCAGGATCGACAAGATATATAGGTCTTGGAATTCCCACGTTAATAGCATCTTTTGACTCCCAACTACCAACATATGATTTCATTGCCAAACTATTGCTCACCACCTTCACTCTGAGTGCCGGTTTCAAGGGTGGTGAAGTCACACCCCTTTTCTTTATTGGTGCGACGCTAGGCAATATGCTAGCCTTATTCGTTCCGATACCGATGTCAATCCTTGTCGCAATGGGGTTCGTAGCGGTATTTGCCGGAGCTACTAATACACCTTTAGCGTGTACGGTGATGGGAATGGAGTTATTTGGAGTAGAGTATGGAATCGTATTAGCTATTGCGTGCTTTGCAGCTTATCTTTGTTCTGGAAGAAAGGGCATCTACAGCGCCCAGAAAATAGGCAAAAACAAGCGTACTTTCTACTTTCGCATTCGAAAAAAGTACCTCCGCAACTTATAGGGTCTTATAGAGTGTGAGGTATTTTTCAACAGCCAACCTTTTGGATGCCGTCAGATGAAAATCCAAATTTTGTGTCAGGTATTGATGATAGTCTAAATCGGGATAGACAGGCAATCCAGCAATGACATCATCAGCATGTTGGACGCCGTATTTCAAGGCTTCATTGAACTCTTCTAGAAACCCTTTAGGCAGCTCTTTGTTGGAGACCCACAGCGCAAAAGCAAAAGGCAAACCTGTGAATTTTTTCCATTCTAAGCCCAAATCGTATACATATGGCACCATTTTTTTCTTTCCAAAAGTCCGATCGCCAATCAGTACATAGGCATCTGCCTCTCCATCGGTGACAATCTCAACGTCTCGATTCCAATGGTATTTCAGTAGGATACGAGCTAGTCCATTGGACGTCCTGGATTGTTGATCCAGTAATATAGACGAAATCTCATTGGCAGGTTTTTCCGAAAAGATGAAAACAGAATCTACGGCACCCTCTGTTCCAATACAAAAGTCGGTGTTGATATAATACTCGGGTAAGCTGAGTAAAGCCGCCGTTGGGATAATCCCCATATCGACCTCGTCATCTATCACGCGCTGTGCACATGCACTTGGATGATCTACCCGAAGGTCTATCTTATCTTTTACAGGAGAGTGAGCAATTCCGTTTAAAAAGGGTAACGTATTCGTGTAGGATACAGCAGATATTTTAATTTTATCCATTCTCAACTATTCCTTCTAAATGTTTGATATTGTAATAATCTATAATGCTAAATTGGTTGCTTTGATATTTGACAACATAAAGAGCTGTATTGGTATGCGGAAAATCATCCATCAGTCTAACATCTACATCTGTCAATACACACATCAATATCCTTAATGCACGACCGTGCAGGCACACCAAAACGGTATCTTCCTCGGGTTGCCTAAGCATATGATCAATTGCTTGCCTTTGTCGTTCGACAACTTGGTTAGGAGATTCTCCGTCTTCTATATTCAGATCCAGGTCGCCCTTGCGCCAAGCACCAACAACTTTCTCAAACCCTGACATGATTGCTGGATTTTGTTCACGTCCTTCGTAGATTCCCCAGCTGATTTCATCCAACCCTTCCAACTGTTCCCAAGCAATCCCTTGCTCCAGAAAGGGGGTTACCGTCTGATGCGTTCTCAACAAAGTAGACGTATATACTTTGTCGAACTTAATATCCTTATAGCTTTCGTAAAAAGCTTGGGCCTGTCTTTGCCCATTTTCGTTCAAAGGAGAGTTGACACCCCGCCCTTGAACAATACCTCGAAGGTTCAGATCAGTCTGACCGTGTCTTATGAAATAAAATATCTTTTCCAAATAATGTTAACTATTGATAACGGGTAGGGAATAATAACTTTTCTTTTTAGCAGCCGCATCTTCAAAGACATAATCTTTGTAGTCGGTCACGACATTGTACAAGGTATCGCGTTCTATTGGATGACGCCCTACATTTTTTATCAATTCGACCAATTCCTGTGTACTCATTGCCGGGGTTTGCTCTTCCGCTCCAGCCATGCTATAAATTTTTGTGGTATCGTCAAGTGTACCGTCAATATCATCTACGCCAAAACTGAGGGCCATCTGAGCAGTGTCTCGTGATATCATTGCCCAATACGCCTTAATGTGTGGAAAATTGTCCATGTAAATACGAGCTATCGCATAGTTACGCAAATCCTCAACAACGGACACTTCAGGAACGTCCGACATCTGATTTTCCTTGTTTCTAAATTTGAGAGGAATAAAGGTCTGGAAGCCCCCAGTCTTATCCTGGAGCTGTCTCAATCGTTCCATATGATCTATACGGTGCCAATAGTGCTCAATATGCCCATACAACATTGTCGCATTGGTATGCATACCTAACTTGTGCGCCTGCTCATGAATATCTAACCACTGCTCGGCAGTACATTTATCATGTGCTATCTTTTCCCTAATTTCGGGATGAAAGATTTCGGCACCTCCTCCAGGCATAGAGTCAAGTCCCGCTTCATGCAAATATTTCATCCCGTCATAATGACTCAATTTAGCCTTTTTGAAGATATAGTAGTATTCGACTGGAGTAAGTGCTTTAATGTGTAGCTCCGGACGATATGCCTTACATTTGCGAAAAAAATCAGCGTAGAATTCGAGATTCTGCTTGGGGACTACCCCACCTGTGATATGGACTTCCGTAACGGGCTCTTCATCGTATTTTTTGACGACCTCCATCATTCCATCGACGTCCATTTCCCAACCTTCTCCCCGTTGTTTAATCATGCGAGAGTAGGAACAAAACTTACAATCGTATACACACACGTTAGTAGGTTCAATATGAAAATTTCGATTAAAATAGGTAATGTCACCGTGTTTGCGCTCACGAATAAAATTGGCAAGTACGCCAAGATAACTAAGTTCACCTTTTTCGAAAAGTAATACACCTTCCTCAAAAGTCAAGCGCTCACTGTCTAAAACTTTTTGGGCTATGCTACGCAGTTCAGGATCTAAACGGCTGTTGTTGATTAAAAAATCTATCTTGTATCTAGCTTCCATATCTCTTCTCCTATTAGACAAATGTACCAATATTAGACTAAAAATACGAGAAGATTAGATGTTAAAAGAAACCCTTTACAGAAAGATTACGATTCAGCGAACTGCTGCATATCGATGAGTCGTTTGTATAGTCCTTGTTGACCAATCAATTCTAAATGGGACCCCGACTCTACAATCTGACCGGCTTCCACAACAATAATTCTATCTGCATTTTGAATGGTGCTCAAGCGATGCGCTATAACGACAGTCGTTCGATTTTCCATCAATTTATACAAAGCTTCCTGTACCAATTTTTCAGATTCGGTATCTAGCGCAGAAGTTGCTTCATCCAACAACATGATGGGTGGATTTTTTAAAACTGCTCTCGCAATACAAATACGTTGACGCTGACCACCTGATAATTTGGAGCCACGATCACCAATATTAGTCTGATACCCCTCTTCTGTGTTTAATATAAATTGGTGCGCGTTTGCAATTTTAGCGGCTGCTTCTACCTGTTCGGGAGTTGCATTTTCACTACCGAAGGCTATATTATTGTATATCGTATCATTAAACAGAATTGATTCTTGATTGACAACCCCAATCAATCTACGCAAAGATTCTTGTTGTAAGTCGCGCACATCAATTCCATCAAACAACACCTGTCCATCTGTCACATCCATAAATCGAGGAATGAGATCTACCAAAGTAGATTTACCACCTCCAGATGGGCCTACAAGGGCAACTGTCTTGCCTTTTTCGATTGTCAAATTGATATCTGACAGTACTTGATTCTCACCATATGCAAAATTCACATGGTTAAATCGAATATTTTGGGTAAAGGTGGTTACCACTTTGGCATCTGGCTTATCCGTGACCTCATTTTTCTCATCTATCAACTCCAATACGCGTTCTCCGGCAGCCACTCCATTGTGAATGTTGCTGAATGAATCCGTAATGGCTTTCGCTGGTCTCATGATTTGGGAAAAAATTGCGATATAAGCTATAAACTCTGATGCTGGCAATTCGTCACTTCCACTTAGCACCAAACTACCCCCATATAGCAAAATGATCGCGACCATAATAACGCCCAACAACTCCGACACAGGTGACCCCAGCTGTTGCCTACGCACCATACGACGCATAATAGTTGCGTAATTGCTATTCTCATTATCAAATCTATTTTTAACGAATGTGGTCGCGTTGAAGGCTTTGATAATTCGAACACCCGACAATGCTTCATCCAAATAGGTAATCATATTCGCATAGGACTGTTGGCCCGCGGTAGCTTGTGATTTCAAATTCTTGACTAACCTAGAGATAAAAAAGGCCGATATGGGTATAACGAGCATCGAAAACAAGGTGAGCTTGATCGATATAGCGAAAAGAGCAATCAAATAAGCAATTAACTGGAGCGGCTCTTTGAATACAACCTGCAGAGTACCTGTGACCGAATATTGCACGACTTGAACATCGGAAGCTATTTTTGAAATTACATCTCCTTTGCGCTGCCCTGTAAAGAAGCCCAGATGTAAATCCATTACATTATTAAACACAGCCTTACGAAGATTGAGCAAAGTATGTATACGCAGATTCTCCATAATACGTTGAGAAAAATAGCGGAATATATTACTGATTAACACGGAAATAATAACCGCAATACAGACCATTTTCAATGCTTCATAGGGCCCATATTGATGATTGATCCAATTAGCATAATAATTGAAATTATCCAGCAAATTGAACATACTGTCTGGTTTGACCAACTCCCCCTTAACCTCATTTTCAGCATTGAATAGCGTCTGCAACAGTGGAGCCAAGAGTGCAAGGTTGAGCGTGCTAAAAATCACCGTAATGACTGTCGTAATGATATACGGAACAGCATATTTCCCGATAGGATTAGCAAATGAAAGTAGTCTAAGATATGTCTTCATCAAATCGTATAAGGCAGCAAAAATAGTAAAAAGATAATCAACAACTCTAAAATGCTGAGGTTCTTATCCTAAATTGTTGCAAACTACTGATAATCCTGTTGGTATGCAAGACGGAAAAAACGAACCTGACTTAGCTCAATTTATATAATTTATGATAAATCTGCAGAATTTCGACACATAATCTTTAATTTTAGGACTTTAAAAACAACATTAAAATGCAGATTCAGGTTGCCAAAAGGCTGCAACAAACGGAAGAGTATTATTTCTCAAAGAAATTGAGAGAGATCGACGAGCTGAATAAAAGTGGAGCTCGCGTGATTAATTTAGGAATTGGGAGTCCAGATCTACCTCCTCATCCTGAAGTTATCCAAACCCTTCATGAGCAAGCAAGCTTGCCCACGACACATGGTTATCAAAATTATAAAGGTAGTCCGGTGTTACGTAAAGCTATAGCTGACTGGTACAAACGATATTATCACGTATCTCTCAATCCTGAAAAAGAAATTTTGCCTCTGATTGGTTCCAAAGAAGGGATTGTTCACATCTGTATGACCTATCTGCAAGAGGGTGACGAAGTACTGATTCCAAACCCAGGTTACCCTGCTTATGCTTCGGCGGTACGTCTAAGTGGTGCAACTGCGGTGACCTATTCCATGTCGGAGGAGAACGATTGGTTACCTAATTTGGATGAATTATCCACAATGGACCTATCTAAAGTCAAAATGATGTGGATCAACTATCCCCACATGCCTACAGGATCGCAAGCGACATCTACCTTTTTTGAAGATGTAGTTGCATTTGGTCAAAGACATAATATTCTCATCTGCCACGACAATCCGTATAGTTTTATCTTGAATGATAAACCGCAAAGCATAATGTCTACCCCTGGTGCTCTGGCGGTAGCAATAGAATTGAATTCGCTTAGCAAATCATCCAATATGGCGGGTTGGCGAATTGGTATGTTGGTAGCAGCCGAGGAACGTATCAATGAAATACTTCGGTTTAAATCCAATATGGATTCGGGCATGTTTTTGCCGCTGCAACTTGCAGCAGCGAAAGCGCTAAGTCTTGATTCGACTTGGTATACGCAACTGAATGCAGCTTATCAAAAGCGAAAAGAAAAAGCCCTAGAACTGCTTGATTTATTACAATGTACATATAGAAAAGATCAAGTAGGCCTGTTTATCTGGGCAAAGATTCCAGCTTCTTATAGCTCTGGATACGAGCTGAGCGACGAAGTACTTAACAGGTCTCGTGTATTTATCACACCGGGAGGTATTTTTGGAGATGCTGGTAATGGATATATCAGGGTGAGTCTATGTGCCACGGAACAAATATTTGAAGAAGCAATTGGGAGAATTAGGCAATAGATATTAGACGGTAGGTCTTTGCTCTTTAATCCCGGTCTTCAAGAAGATTTTTTTAAATTTTACTTTTATTTATAAAATGAATATAGCAATTGTCGGAATAGGGCTTATCGGTGGGTCGATAGCTATCCGATTAAAGGAGAAAGGTCCATTCTCCAAAATAATAGGTGTTGACAAAAGTGAGGTCAACCAGAAAAAAGCCATTCAATTGGGCTTGGTGGACGAAGTAGCAACGCTGGAAGATGCTGTGAAGGATGCAAAAGTTATCATCTTGACAGCTCCCGTGGATGCGATATTGAAATTGGCACCAAAAGTATTGGACCTAGTAACGGACCAAGTGGTGATAGATATGGGATCTACGAAAGAGAATATCCTCAAGTTGATTGAGAACCATCCCAACAGAGGTCGTTATGTGGCTGCACACCCAATGGCTGGAACGGAGTATTCAGGACCAGAAGCAGCTTTACCAAATCTATTCAAGGATAAAATGATGGTTTACGTCGAAGCTTCACGATCGGATGAAGATGCTTTTGAATTAGCCGATTCGATTACGGAGATATTGGAAATGAAGACCTCGTTCATGAATGCAAATGAACATGATGTACATACAGCATATGTATCACATATTTCGCACTTAACATCATTCGCACTTGCATTGACAGTACTGGGCAAAGAAAAATCTCAGGGACGCATTTTCGAACTGGCCGGATCTGGGTTTGAGTCCACGGTACGTCTGGCAAAAAGCTCTCCAGATATGTGGACCCCCATTTTTAAACAGAATAGGACCAATGTTCTTGAAGTACTGGACGAGCATATCAAGCAACTACAATCCCTATATGATGCAATCGACAAAGAAGACTATGAGCGACTTCATAAATTAATCAAAAAATCGAATAAGATTAAACGGATTATTAAATAACAAGAAAATGCCTTAAGGTCTACTATCCTTAAGGCGTTTTTTTGATAGTTTGCATTTTTTCTATCCGGCTCCAGAAAATAAGGCTATAACATATAAGATCAGTAATCCCAAAAGAATTGCTCCTATAATCTTCCAAATACTATAGGGGCGACCGCCATAGACTTTACCCGAAAATGCATTGATTATAATCTGATAAGGCTTACCATTGTATTTATAGGAGGTCAGCCATACAGGGAGCAATACATATCTTATCCCTTCTTTGCTAAACGTGGTGCGAGTAGACAGTATTCGTTGTTCATCACCCCCAATATCACCTTCAATATACCCCTTGATCTGATGCTCCATGATAGACTTCGCTACAGTCATTGCTACCTCGGGAGATAATTGATAGGTCTGGGCTGAAAAGCCGCTCATATACTGCTCATTGAAAGGCACCAATTTATCTAGATGCCAAGGTCCTATTTTATCACTGGAGGATTGAGAGAGAGATTGTGATGCGCAGACCACTATGTCCTTGAAATTAACATCCACATTGCCGCTGGTATAGGTCCAATCTGTATGTCGATCTTGGACGGTAGTGGTATTTCCGTCTTTGTCACGTACAGTCCTACTGACATAGTAATAACGACCTCTCTCGCCTGTGTAATCGGTATCTGTTTGTGCATTGAACAACCAAAAGGGTATATATATGCCCTTTAAAGCATTGAGGGAATAGGTATCAAATATCCGCTTAAAATCATTAGGAGCAAACCACCTCTTGCCACCCCAACTCTTAAATTGTTGATAGGCACTCTTATTGTCGATAAAGAAGGGGATTAGTGCATGGGGCCGAACGACGTGCTCCGTATGATGGTCAATAACAAGAGGTGATGCGCAAAAGGGACAATTGGAAGCCATGACGTGTGGCTCTAACGTCGTAGAGGCGCCACAGTTTGTACATTTGGCAATCTCCTGTACTTGTTCAAATCGCTGGTCGTTAACATCCTTTAGGGAGTCTAGATAATGTTGGTAATCAATTGGAAAGAGAAGAGGGGGCATAGCTGCCTGCTCCTCCTTGATTTCGTTACGTGTACTACAATACGGGCACAACAAATAGTTGGTGCCGGGCTTGTATTTTAGTGGAGCACTGCAGCCGGTACACTTAAATGTTTTATTGATTTCGGCTGTTTTCTCTTCAAATGCCATCTACTTCTAAACGAATTAATCTAAACTCCTGGAATTGGGGGTGGGGTCTGATGAAATAGATTGGCTAAGTCAGCTGTTTGGTCTGCAGCAATCCAATTGGCAAGGCCAGTTTTCCAAACCAACGTATTGGGCATCAAACTTCCTGTAGTTACCATATTGCGAAGTTGATTAATATCAAAGGGACCTTCTTGCTTGTTATTCACGGCGACATAATAGGTAATCTGTGTAGGTAGTGGAGGAGGTATCGCCGCCGTCGCAGGAGGAGTACTGGGTTGATTACCGTCAAATTTTCGTTCTTGGAAGACATTTCCCATATTTCCCGCCATGCCCATGCCTAGTCCTGCGCCCATACCTGCTCCCATTAGTCCACCACCATTCGGGTTTTCAGCAGCTTTTTCCATGGAGTTTGCAGCCTGATATTGTGCATAGGCACCTAAATCACCAACAATCCCCATACTACTTCTTTTATCCAATACTTTCTCCACCTCGTCGGGTAATGAAACATTTTCGATTAAAAATTTATTGAGTGTAAGACCTATTTCCTCAAATTCAGGAGCAATTTTATCTTGGATAAGTTTTGACACCTCATCATAATTGGAAGCGAGATCGAGTACTGGAATCTTCGATTCAGCAATAGCATCCATTCCTCTGGAAACTGCAATATTTTTGAGTTGTTCATTGATATCATCAACTGTGAACGTCGGATTGGTCGCAGCTATGGTTTTGATAAATAGGCCGGGATCTTTCATGCTGAATGCATAATTCCCAAATGCACGTAAACGTACAGGACCAAATTCGGCATCGCGCAACATAATCGGATTACTTGTTCCCCATTTCTGATTTACAAATTGACGCAAGCTTACAAAGAAAACATCAGCTTTGAAGGGACTGTTGAAACCATATTTCCATCCTTGTAGCGTAGTCATGATGGGCATATTTTGGGTGGACAGTTCATATCTCCCTGAATGGAAAACGTCAGCAATTCGCCCCTCGTTTAGAAAGACAGCAGCTTGCCCTTCCCTGACAGTAAGTTGGGCTCCCATCTTGATTTCATTCTGATATCTCGGAAATTTCCAAACGATGGTATCTTTGGTATCATCAACCCATTCGATGATATCAATAAATTCATTTCTAATCTTATCTAATAGTCCCATATTTTTCAAGTTTACTTTTGGAGCCTGTTTAAAATTCAACTAAGATTTCTGTATGTCTCTTTTTGGCGATGATTTCGTTATATCTTTTCGAATCAGAATCGCTGCTATCTCTTCCAACCACCTAACGGTAGATGAACGCCTTAAATGGCAACAAGCAATCAATAAACATGGCTTGTCTCGCTCAAAAACAGTCTATAAAAATTTCACAATATAAATTTAAACATGTTCTTATAAACTTAGATAAATTTGGTTTAATATGCAATAGAAATATATCGTTTGACCTGATGCTTGATAATTAAGAAATCTGGAAAGATTAGTTTAAAAAGCTTTGCCTTTCTCCGTTTAACAAGCCACGATAGAATATTCCATTTTCATAAAGCAAGATTTCGCCACTTTTCCCATTTTTGATACTTGAATCTACTCCGAATATACGATTGTCATATAAATTGACAATTGTCGGATGTGAAGTATGTCCCACTACTATATGTTCTTTTTTTAAGCCGTGCAGAACAAAATCCAGTGTCTCGGTATTAAAGGTTGTATCGGTGAAATAACCTCTATACCAGAGCGGCCCCTTGGACCGTGTCAAAAATTCCAACTCTTCATTCTTCCGATAGTGTTGCTTAGGCTGTGTAAAAATACTATCCACAAAAAGTTGATTGGTACGGCTTCCTGTTAATCCACGAGTCACAAATTCAGGCGAAATTCCTCCATGTGTGAACAAGATGTTGTTAATCCCTATAATAACTGGCTTTTGCTTCAACCATCTACCAAAGAACGTATTTTGAGCGAAAAATTGATGGTAACCGACACCAAACATATCAGCAATCTCTTGATATTTGTGATGGATATAACGTAAATCATTATCAAAAACCATGAGTTCATGATTGCCAATAACATAATGTACTGCTCCACCTTTTTTTGTAGCCTGTTTCTCCAACTTGACCAATAACCATAGACTTTCGGTCACTTTATCCCCTCGATCCATGATATCTCCCACTATCACTAAATGTCCATTACCGTAAATCCAATCGCCATGCTGGTCAATTATACGATGTTGCTGTAATAATTTAACAAATAAGTCGTGTTGACCATGTAAATCACTTACAGCTGCAAAACGTTGAACATGGTCGTATTGCTCTAAAAAAGTCTCGGTTCCCCTCTTAGGATTTCCACCCTCAACTAACAGTCGCCGAATATCAACTTGCAACTTTTTAGAGAATAAACCTATATATTTCGTAAACGCTTTTCGATCGTCAGAATTGACCTGTCTAGTGGTACCGTTCTCGACCCATTTAAGTGTGGTGGAATTGTTCTCAAAGAAAATGTGAGGCAATTCTTCTATTGGACGGGTACTTTGTTGGGCGTATACGCTGTGATTTCTCCATAAGGAGGAGCATATCAACAAAAGGAGTGATATGTGTCTTTTTGATTGCATAAATATGTTTCATTAAAAAGGCTGTCCTAATATCTCATTGCCTAGTCACTCTTACATGAATGGATGCCATGGCACTGCTACATTTCGGACAGCCTGGTGGCTTTATCGTCAAAAGTTATTTTCGAATGGACAGCCCTAACGTCTTATAATTTGCACTTGCTTGAATGTGTTCATTTGATTCTAAATCAAAAATTAAACGAACAGCACTGGTATTGCTTAATTCCGGAATCTCCACTTCAAAATAACCAAAAGCTGTCTTTGCGGGAATGACAATCTCCAGCCCTTTGGGGAGCAAATAGTGTTCTTGTGCTTTTGCAGTACTCTCCTCCCTAATTTTAATCTTAACAACTTGGTCTGTATCTTTCAACCCTCCAATCAAATTAATCTGATACTTTTGAACACCTGCTTTGGTGCGAAGATCTTTTAGAATTGGATATGACAGTCCTGGAGTATTGGTCGTGATTACAGCATCTTGAAACTCTATTCTAAAATCTGGAAGATAAAAATCTTCTTCATGATCTTTAAAACATGAAGTCATCGAAATACATAACACGACGATTAATAAACTTATATATCTTTTCATCTCTTTGTTTTTCTTAAAGGCCAATAAAAACTTTTCCATTGGGAAATCAGTTTCATTGCTCTGTTTTTCTAATTTACAATTTCTAGTAACCGAAGTTTTGAACAAGATTCGGATTAATTTCGACTTCTCTAATAGGAAGTCTTCCTAACATTCTAAAATCATGGAATGATACATTCCCGGCGTCCTTAATGACGTCTTCCCCTCTTCTCTTCAGATCGAAAAAACGATGTCCTTCAAACGCAAGCTCCAATCTTCTTTGCAAGAGAATTTCATCAAGTAATGCCGTTCCTGAAAGAGACACTTCTGCAAGATTTGCGCGCGTTCGAATTTGATTTAGGATGGTATTGGCTTCTTCTACTCTATCTAAATTTGCTAAGGCTTCTGCTTTATTCAACAGAATCTCCGCATATCGAATCACTGGCACATTGTCTAGGTTGGCCACTCCGTTCTTACTAGCAAATTTTGTCATTTCATTTCGATTGGCATTAGCGCCCAATCCTTTCTGAATCCATCCTCTTCGGATATCACTAGCGGAATAGGCCGCGTAAAGGTCATCACTGACGACTACATTCCCAAAAGACGCCGTGGTGCTAGACGTTACGGTGGTACGGGTCATAAAGGTAGCTCTTAATGATTCGTTACTACCCAGATTATCGGCAGTTGTAAATGCAATCTCAAAGAAAGACTCTGGATGTTTTTCTGCACGCCAAGAGTTAAGCAACTCCGCTTTCCCAGGAAAGGTTGCTACCTTACTTGCGATTGCCTTATCTGCTTCTTCAATTACTTTCTGATGATCTCCATTATATAAAGCAACTCTACTAAAAAGTGCAGCAACGGCTCCTTTAGTTGCGAATGCTGGCGCATTATTCTTATCTGAAATAAGGGTATAAGCTTCCGCTAAATCTTGATATACCAAATCATAGCCTTCTTTGATACTGCCACGAGCGGCAAAGGGAATATCATCGACTTCCAGCACGCCTTTAACCAAAATGGGTACTCCTCCCCTATTAGACTCCTGAACAATAGCGGTCGGGTCGTATGCATATACCCTTAGGAGATTATGATATAGGAGTGCTCTCAGAAACAAGTTTTGTCCTTTGATGTTGTTTTTCACACTTTCTTCCATCGCCACTCCGTCCAAAGCATCTAGAATCAGATTGATGCGATTGATTCCATAATAAGACTGTTGCCAATTGGACACATGGGCTCCTATCTCGTTATTGGATTCTTTTATTAATCTATTTCCGGCACCTGTATTAACACCGTTATCGGCGAGAACCTCTGGTATGGCAATCAAATCACGACCGTAGAGACTTACCTCTCGCAATTTTGCATACACCCCATTTGTAGCTGCAGTTAATGCCTCTGGACTGGTGAGCGCCGTAGAAGCGTCGATGGATTGACGTGGGTCTACTTCTAATATTTTTTCACAGGAACTGGCTAGCACAGTAGTAGCCAATAGTATGATAAATGCTGATTTTTTCATTTTCATTCGAATATATTTATTCATGCATATATTTTTCAACTGAATGACTAATTTCATTATATGCGATTTCATCTGTCTAAGTTTACTTTATTAATCATCTTTCCAGGATCTTGCATCCCGATTAAAATCCAACTTGTATGCCTAGTGTATAAGCCCTAGTCTGTGGAATCGCGCCTTGAGAAGAGGTAAAGTCTCCTGAATCAATGATTAATTCGGGATCGTACCCTGTCCACTTGGTCCAAGTAGCTAAGTTCTCACCTTGTGCATACACTTTAACATCTGATAGTTTAATACGATTGGTCCAGGATTTAGGCAATCGATAAGATAACGACACATTCTTAAGACGGATAAATGACGCATCTTCCAAATATCTACTACTTGAAGATACTTGCGACATGCCGTTCGTCTCTGCATTACCATCATATGGACGCGGTACTGTGGTCAACTGACCAGGTGTAGTCCATCTGTTATTGAATATCCATTCTAATGTATTTCTGTTGTCTCCGCCATTGGCGTACCACTTCGAATTCATACCACTGTTGCTGAGCTCACGTCCATAATCGTAGTGAAAGAATACATTTAAAGAGAAACCTTTATAATTGAAGGTATTGGTGAATCCACCATAGAAATCACTTAATTTATTTCCAAAAATCTTATAATCATTGGGGGCAGATGGTTGATAGGTAACATTACCATTTGCATCATACCACATGGGTCTCCCCGTAGCAGAGTTGACTCCAGCATATTCATAAGTCACGTTAGTGCCCAATGCATACCCCACTCTTACAGACTGATCTCCAGGCAGGACATCATCCTCTCCGAACAATTTGGTCACGCGGTTACGTAAAAAAGAAATATTGAAGTTACTAGACCATGAAAAATTATCAGATTCAATATTACGTGTCCTAATTTCGAACTCTATGCCCTCATTTTTGAGCTCTCCCACATTACTGGTTACATTAGAGAAGCCACTTAGATAAGGTAATGGCTTATTCAAAAGTAAATCTTTACTCACTCTTCTAAAAAGTTCAACAGATCCTTGTATACGACTATTGAAGAAGGCATAGTCTATTCCAATATTGGTGGTAACATTGCGTTCCCACTTAAGTAAAGCATTTTCTATACCTATTGGATAAATACCTGGTTCCTGATTATAGTTAGAAGAGCTTGCACTTCCATAAAGCGCCCTCGAATCAAAATTGCCAATATCATCATTGCCTGTCTCGCCATACCCTACTCTCAATTTCAGTTGATTGACCCAAGCCAGGTCAGTGAGGAAAGACTCTTCGGCTATATTCCAACCCGCTGATATGGCTGGGAACCATCCAAATTTGTTGTTTTTCCCAAATCGGGACGAACCGTCATATCTCAACACTCCACTCAAAAGGTATTTTTTCTGAAAATCATAGTTGACTTGACCAAACACACCTGCGCGCTTAAATCCAGTCCAGCTGCCACTACCAGCAGTGACAATTGCAGCGGATTGCATAGATCGGAATTGATACGTTGTAAATCCTGTACCAGTCACCGAAGATATCTCTCTATTATCATAGCGATACTCGGCTCCTAATAACGCAGAAAGATTATGATGACTTCCAAAAGATGTTTTATAGTTTAAGGTTTGATTGGTTAAGAAGTTGCTATTTTGACGGTTCCCTATAGTCAGTGACCCTTGGGAGGCCGCTCCACTCCGAGTACGAGGGTCAACATAGCGCTCGTCATCTATGATACGGTAGTCTATTCCGTAAAAAGACTTAAAATTCAATTTGTCATTGATCTGGTAAGTGGCCGAAAAATTAGACACGATGGCTTTAGTGCGGCTCTTTAATGTCCCCAATACACTCTCTTGTATTGGGTTACGGTTGGATGAACCAGGAAAACCATCGATAGGCGCATTATAACTACCATCGGGCATATAGATGGGAATGTATGGGAGAATCATAGGTGCACTATACTGGGGCGCTGCATATGCCCCAGTAGATCCATTACTTCCCGAAGTTCCATTCTGAGTGATGGTGCTTAGATTGACATTGGTTGACAGGGCAAGTCTATTTGTAAGTTTGTGTGTCAAGCTCAATTTAGCAGTGGCGCGCTCGAAATCAATAGAAACTACATTTCCATCCGTCTTATTATATGATCCGGATAGAAAAAAAGTGGTATTATCATTTCCGCCGCTAACTGAGAGATCTACGTTATTGGTATGTCCAGTCCTGAAAGCAGCCTCTTGCCAATTATAAGTGGGTAACGCAGCTATTTCTGCGTCAGTCATATCCTCTGGAAGACCAAGCCCAGACAGAATATCAGCTCTATTCCTTTCCAGCGTACGAGTGGGATACCGATTATTTCTTGCTTCGAATCGGGATTGAAAAAACTGTTGAGAGTTCATCATCTTCATCTCAGGCATTGGACTAGTGATACCGTTGTAATAGTTTAGATTGATTTTGGTCTTTCCAGCCTTACCAGCTTTCGTGGTCACCAGTACCACACCATTCGCAGCTTGTGCACCATATATAGATGCTGCGGCACCATCTTTTAAGATTTCAATGGACTCGATATCATTGTTATTCAAGAATGAAAGCGGGTTACTTGCTGTCTGCCCAGAGGATGTGGACGTGTTTAACTGTACTCCATCAACGATGATTAAAGGTTCATTTCCAGCAGTGATAGAGCCGGTACCTCGAATATTGATACGAACGGGACCGCCTGGAACCCCATTAGCTGCCATTACATTGACACCGGATACTTGTCCTTGCATTGCACGATCGAACGATTGCACCGGAACATTTTCTAACGCCTCTTTTTTGATGGATGACATCGCTCCAGTAATCGATCGCTTCTCTTGTGTCGTATACCCCGTCACGACCACCGCATCTAGCTCATTGACTTTTTCATCTAAGGTAATTTCCAAATTGGAGGTACCTCGGATGGTAACTTCCTCTGTAACATAGCCCACAAAGGAGATTATGAGCACGTCATTCATAGATGCCTTAATTTGAAAATTACCATTCCCATCTGTAGATGTTGCCGCATCCTTTCCCTTGATACGGATACTGACACCTGCAGCAGAACGTAGCTCATCATTTGTTTTAAGGCGCACTTTTCCACGTATATCAAACTGCAAATCAATAACTTCCGTAGTAGAGTTCGAGTTTACTTTTGAACTAATGACGATATTCTCCCCTTGGAGCAAGTAGTTAATGGGTTGACCTTCAAAACAGGCATCTAGCGCCTCCTTCACAGAGACATTTTTCAAGTTTACATTCACTGGATTAGACTTGGATAGCAATCGCTTTGAATAGATAAAATTGTAAGATGTTTGCTGTCTGATGGATTCAAACACTTCTCTAATTGAAGAATTTCGAGTTTCCAACGTCACTTTTTGTGCATAACTCACTGAGGAGTAAGCACTCAGAACGGTAGACAGCAACATAATAAAAATAAGATTAATACGCATAAAGGCCTTCTTATAGTTCTTTATTTTCATAAATTTGGTATAGGGTTATAAGTAATAATAAATGTTCAATATACTGCGAGTAACCTGACAATTATCTACAGGGCATTGTTCCACCAATGCTCTGTATCTTTATCGTCAGATCTGGGTAGATTTATGACATAACGATAATCCTCCTTCCTTCTATTCTAAATTTTATCTTACCAGTCAGTTCTAATAGTTTGAGAACTTTTGACGGGCTCTCATACTTAGAGACTGCTCCTGTAAATAATTCTGTAGTCACGTCTCCTTCGTAGCTTATTTCTACATCATACCACCTAGCTATCTTTTTCATGATTTCCTGAATGGACTCTTCTTCAAATCTAAAGCTCCTATTTTTCCACTCCTCCATATTGCGAACATCTACTTGATTGATTTGTAGTGTCCCCTCATTTTTCACCACTAAAGCCTGCTGTCCGGGTTCCAAGGTAATGGAGCTATGTGAAGTTGTCACTTTGACCTTACCTTTAACCAATGTTGTCCTATTGATAGGGTCATTTGGATAAGCTGACACATTGAAGGAAGTTCCCAGCACATCGATTGTCTGTTGAGGAAGTATAAGTTGAAAAGGAACATGGACATTATCAGCCCCTTTATGTCGAGTAACCTCGAAAAAAGCTTCACCTGATAACTTGACTTGTCGAGAGTTTCCAGCAAATTGAAGGGGATATTCCAATTCCGACTCGGCACCCAGCCATACACGTGTACCATCGGAAAGACGAATGCGATATTGCCCTCCCTTAGGGGTAACAATCTTATTGACCATCATCGACAACTCTGTATTGCCTGAAGGTTCATAGGAAATCTCTCCCTCAGGAGATTTGATGATATTTAAACCATTCACATTTTTCGAGGTTCCATAGGCAATATCTTCCAATATGACATAATCGCCATTAGACAACTTCAATATAGCCTTATCCTTACCCGGGGCGATATTTTTAGCAGCAATCGATAATTCATCTGCTTTGTTAGTTGTATGTCTATCCGTCATAAAATAAAGCGCAATCGTACTGCACACCAACACCAAAGCTGCAACTGACCAGTAAACAAGCGGCTTGGTTTTCGTTGAGAGGCGGCTTGTCGAATGAACTAGGTTAATATGATGTTTTTTGAATTCGGCCAAAGACTGCTGACTGGAAAAGCGTTGGAACTTTTGAAGGACTTCATGCTGCTTTTCTTGATCCTCAAGCTGCTTCAATAACATCTTTTTAGAATCATCTTCCCCAATCCAACTGTCCAGTTCCTGTTGTTCTTGCTCGTCTAATCCGTACTTTCTCTTACGGGTCAATAAATACAAGATTCTATTCTGATTTTTCATTTCTTGATACTAATACGACAAGACCTCCACATCGTACCATCCCGTATTGAAAAAAATTACATTTTAATCAAGAAAAGAAAAAAAAGATATTTGTTTGGGTTATTAATAAACAGTTTTCGCAATATCTTCAGGCCTTTTGACTTTTGATTTTTCACGGTTTGGACATTGATTTGGAGTTGTTCAGCAATTTGATTATTCTGCATCCCTTCTATATAACTGAGCGTCACTATCTTCGCACATTGTGAGGGTAAATTATTAATCTCGCGGTAGATGTCAGCCATATACTCTACGTAGATAACTTCAAGCTGTAAATCGTCATCTGAAAGTTGAAGTAAATACGTGTACTCTTTTTCTCGTTCTCGTTCCCTTCCTTTTGTCTTAATATAATCTAGACAAGCATTTTTTGCTGATAGATAGAGAAATGATTGTGCATGTGCCGAATTATTCAATTCGATATGATTTGCCCACATTCTTGCAAATAAACTATTGACAATGTCGACTCCGTGCTCCGCTACGAACTTGGTCGTAAAATAACATAAAGGAGCAAAGTATGCAGAATAAATATAATCAAAATCCGACTCAACCCCCATATTCAAGGGGTATTCAGTAAGATTTGAAGGTCTATCCTGTAATTTCATGCCCATGTATTGCTTATCTATCCATAGTCACCGCTATGTATGGAGAGGTTTTCCACATTTAAAGTGGCTAAAAATACGATTTACAATCCATTTATCCGTATGAATGTTTTAGTACTTATCTGTTCCAAGCGCACGGACCTTTCCAAATATATAAGAGATTTTAATCAAGGTACGCTTATAGCTCCAAAACCTCATCATTAATAATGGGGAAAAATCGAACTCCCTCTACTTGGGGCAACACCTGAACACCCGTCCATTTTCCATATGCAGGAAGAGTGAGAATGCGCTCAGCTAAGTGAAAACAGGGTAACCGGAAGCTTTGCCTCCCTTTAACCTTTAACAAACATCCCGGATGCACATGTCCCACTATGTTAATCATATAGTTTGGTAAATCGGGCTGAGGTTCATGAGAGAAGACTAATCCTTCTTTCAACACATACTGTGGTACTACCTTGATCTTCGCCTCACGCCAATGGTCAATAGCTAAAATATCATGGTTCCCCTTGGTAAGTACAAAAGATATGTGGGGATAGCGTTGTATAAAGAAGGTGAATTGTCGCCAATCCTCATTCCATTCAGAATGGAATAAATCCCCCAGCAAGACTACCCGCTCGACGGGAAGCTCCTCCAGTAACAACTCCATTCGATCTATTTCTTCATTGATTTGTACTGGCGGAATAAAAATACCTTCTTTTCTGAAATGGGTCAATTTTCCCAAATGCCAATCGGAAACGACCAGCAATCTATAGTCCGGAATATAGAGCACCTTCTGTGGCAGCATAAAACAATCCAATCCATTTAATACAATCCGCTTTGCCATTACTCCAAAGTTAATTGCATTTTAAGTTTTTCCAAACGGCTTTGCCAATCTTCATTACTATATCGCTCTCTAAATGATTCCGAAAAGATGGGAAAGGCGAAAGGAGTTAGTTTCTCCGGTGACGAAAGGAGTATATGATGGGCATTGATACGATTAAACGCCTTTTGCATTCGACCTTCTTCTAATTGAAAATCAAACACTTCGTCGAAGGCTTCACGTAATAACAAATTGTTGGGATCGTAATCTTGGAAGACCGAAAAAAACAAACCGGAATTTGCCTGTAGATGCTTGGTCTTCATATTCTTCCCTGGGAATCCCTGAAAAACCAACCCTGCAATACCGGCTATATCCCGGAATCTCCGTTTAGCCATCTCTTGTACATTTATTCCGTTATTGATATCTTCATGCAAATGCACAGGAGAAAAAAGTGTCCTTAGCAACGTGATGTCCACCTCATAAGGTGTTTCAGATACTAACTCAAAACCATACTCATTGGTCGCAATACTAAATGTGGCAGGTTTAAGCTTTCCTAAACGATAAGCAATGACTTGAGACATCCCTTCATGTACCAGCTTGCCCTCAAAAGGGTAGGCGAATAGATGGTATCCATACCGAGTTTCGATATATTCTACAAGCAATTCATTATCAAGTGGCAATTGCGACCGGCGTCTCTGCTCCTCGAAGAGGGGTTTTAGGAAAGCGATTTCCTCACGCTGATGATTTGGTTTCTGAATATTTTGAAAACTGTGCCGGATAGCTTCTCCCAAATCGGGTGAAATGGAAAATCTCCCGCCCATCCAAGAAGGAACTACACCCTTTTTCTTAGTCGATGGTTTGACGATCACATCCATTCCATGGGTGGACAGAAGCTCCAATTGCCTACCTGAGAACCAAAAAACCTCTCCTTGCTTTAATCTGGAGATAAAAGATTCTTCTATGGACCCCAGATACTTTCCATTCATAAACTTGACCCGCATCATAGCGTCTGATACAATAGCACCAATGCTTAAACGATGTCGCATAGCCAATTTTCTAGAAGTGACCTTGAATAGACCATCTATCTTCTCTAGTCGATGAAAGTCGTCGTAAGCAGATAAAGATTTTCCCCCATGTATCAACATCGCCATACATTCCTCAAATTCTTCCTGAGCAACGGACTCAAAGCAGTGGGTTTGCTTGATTTCTGCAAAAATTTGATCGGCATCAAATCCGTCTCCCACTGCCAACGTCATTAGATATTGGATCAGAACATCGAAACTGCGGATATAAGGAATCCGTTGTTCAACTATATGTTGACGAATAGCATATTTCAGTGAATCTCCTTCAATAATCTCCAATGAATTAGTAGGGACATAATAGATCTTGGATATTTCACCTGGACGATGTCCAGATCGTCCAGCTCGTTGCAGAAAGCGTGCGACACCTTTTGGCGAACCCACTTGAACAACGCAGTCCACGGGTCGAAAATCTACTCCTAAGTCCAGACTGCTTGTACACACAACTGCTTTCAACCGTCCCTCATGGAGTGCATCCTCAACCCATAGTCTTATCTCATCGCTCAAAGAGCCGTGATGTATGGCCAGCAGTCCAGCAAATTCAGGGTAATTGAGAATCAACTGCTGATACCATATCTCAGCTTGGGATCGTGTGTTGGTAAAAATAAGCGTAGATTGATGTGCGTGAATAATGGGGACTACCTTATCCAATAAACGGATACCGAGATGGCCTGCCCAGGGAAACTTCTCTATTGAATCAGGCAATACAGTTTCTACCTGGATTCGCTTATCGACATTAGCCCTTACCAAAACGCCTTTATTTTTCTTCCCTAGCAATATTTCCTTAGCTTCTTCTAAATTGCCAATAGTAGCCGAAATTCCCCATATCTTCAATTTTGGATTGATAGCTTGGAGCCGACTCAGTGCCAACTCTACTAGTACGCCACGTTTACTTCCTAACAACTCGTGCCATTCGTCGACAACTACAAATTCAAGGTTTTTGAAATAGATAGTGCTCTCCTTTGAAGCCAACAACAGATGAACACTCTCTGGTGTGGTAATCATGGCGTGTGGCGGATTCTTGCGTTGCTTCTGTCTACTGGTTGCGCTGGTATCACCCGTACGCAATTCAATCCTATAATCCAACTCTAGCCCTTCTGAAACGGTGTTGGCGGCTTTATAGATTTCTTTGGACAGGGCACGTAATGGGGTAATCCAAAGGGTATGCAAATTAGTCTTCCTTCTGCCCTCCAACTGTGCATAATAATGGTCGAGGATTCCGAACCAGACAGCAAAGGTCTTCCCGTATCCCGTGGGAGCATTCAGTAACCCTGAATGACCTTTTTGAATAGCCTTCCAGGTTTTCTGCTGAAAATCATGTGCCTTCCACCCTTGGTTATAAAACCAAACATCTGCGAATTGATTCATGTTGATGCAGCTATTAAGTCCAACAAATCTTGTTTGGTATTGGCATCATGAATATCCTTATCTCTGCGCCATCTCAAAATTCTTGGAAATCGGAGGGCTACCCCTGACTTGTGTCGCGAGCTAAGATTAATACCTTCAAATGCAAGTTCGAAGACCATCTCGGCTTTGACGCTACGCACAGGGCCAAATTTTTCAATGGTGTTGCGTTTAATCCAGTTGTCCATCGTAATCAGTTCTTTATCTGTCAAGCCTGAATATGCTTTGGCAAAAGGAACCAATAAGTCACCATCCCATACCGCAAAAGTGTAATCTGTAAATAGATTCGCGCGACGTCCATGTCCAGACTGTGCATAGATCAATACACCATCTATAGTCATTGGATCGGTTTTCCATTTCCACCATTTGCCTCGTTTTCGGCCACTTTCGTACGGGCTCTGCTTATACTTGATCATCAATCCTTCAGCATAGTAGTCACGAGCATGGATCCGGTAGTCCATAGCCTCTTCCCAACTATCGAAATGGAGCGGAGGAGAAAGTAACAATACCGGTGATTGTATGTCATCCAGCAACTGTTTCAATAAGGCCTGTCTATCAACTATTGGAAGGTCGCGAATGTCATTTCCTGCCCATTCGAGCAGATCATAACAAACCATGACCAGTGGCGCTTCAGCCAATGCTTTTGCGGACAAATTCTTACGACCTATCCGCGTCTGCATGACATTAAAATTCAATGGTTTACCATCCTTCCATGGAATTATTTCGCCATCGATTACCGTTCCATTGGGTAATAGTGATTTTAATGGGGCGAATTCAGGAAACTTATCTGTCATCAAGTCCTCACCTCTACTCCAGACAAAGAGCTCTTGTTTGCGAAAAATCAACTGTCCCCGGATTCCATCCAACTTCGCTTCCAATATCCAGTCCGATATATCTCCCAATGTATCCACAGATGTATCTAACGGATAAGCCAAATAGAAAGGGTAGGGTAAAAAATGTCTATCTTCTTGCAGATTGCCTAAAAAAATGGTATTTATATTTTCCTGAAGTGGATTCCATTTACCTGATAAGCGATGTTCAACAAATGTCTGGTCCAAGACGAGGTAACGCGAGAGCGCTTTAATGACCAATTTTTTGGAGACCCCTACCCTAAAATTGCCAGTCAAAAATTTATTAAAGACAAACAAATCAGTGCCTGATAGTTCGTGCCAGTAAGCGATTATAGCTTGCTTTTGTAAAGATTCCTCCAATCCATACCAAGTTAACAATTTTTGATAGATATCTTTCAGAGAGAATGGATTCTGATTGTCGACTTTCGGTAAGACAAGGGTCATGCACTCAGCCAAATCGCCGACAACGTAATAGCTTTCGTCAAAAATCCAATCGGGTATAGCCGATATTTCAGCAGCCCACTTTTTGAGCAGGCTTGTTTTGATTGGTCTCTTTGGTTTATTACCTATCAAAAAAGCGACTGCAATCAATTTGTCTTCATCATTTGCTGTAGACAAGTATTGATGAAAGGCCTCTAATTTATCGTTAGTCTTGGTCGTAGCATCCAACTGTTCAAATAGATATACAAATTTCTTCATTCGTCTCCCTCCATTTCTTCATTAAACAAGGTCTTCAATACAGTGGCCTTTATATCATAATGTTCATGAACCCAACGAGCAAATACGGTCTCGTAACCGTGCGTGACGTAAACGTTGCGAGCGCCCGTCTGTATAATAGCCTCATTCAACTGTACCCAGTCACAGTGATCGGATAGAATAAATCCTTGATCTACTCCTCGTCTCCGGCGAGCGCCTCTAAGTTGCATCCACCCACTACACATCGCGATTTTATAAGGCCTTAATTTCTTGACCCAAGGAGTCTCTGCTGCGGAGGGTGGGGCTATAATCAACGCTCCTTTTATTTTATCTCGATCTGTATCTGATTGTATACGCTCACCTTCAAATTGATAGCCTACTTCTCTCAGCGCTTGATTCACATTGTCAACAGCGCCATGCAAGTAGATTGGACCAATATTGGTATCCAAGTGTTTCAAAATATTCTGTGCTTTTCCCAAGGAATACGCCAACAACACTGTATTAAGATTTTGCCGTTGATTATGTTTCCACCATTGGTTGATATCTTCATAGACATCAAATACAGAAGGGAATTGATAAATCGGTAATCCAAATGTAGATTCAGTAATAAAATGATTGCATTTCACCAATTGGAATGGTTCGCTCACCCCGTCTGGAGCTAGCTTGTAATCACCCGTAAACACCCATACCTCTCCTTGATATTCCAACCTTATCTGTGCCGAACCTATGATGTGACCAGCAGGATGCAGACTGATATGTACACCATTGACCTCCATAACTTCATCATACGCCAATCCTGTCACATTCATACTTGCCCCGGTTCGCATTTTGAGGACAGGGATACTATTCCAATGGCACCAGTAATGCCCCATACCTGACCGAGCGTGATCGCTATGTGCATGGGTAATGATGGCTCGGTCTACCGGATGCCATGGATCGATATAGATATTGGCCTGCTTGCAGAATAGACCTTTGTTGGTAACGGATAATAACTTCATCTTCGCATACGATGTAAAAGCTGGTAACATACACTATACTAAAGACAATCGGACTGCGCAATTGTTTATTCAGAGAATTTAGCATACAAAAAAAGGCCTATTGAAATATCAATAGGCCTTTTTAAAGCTTGAAGTTTATTAGAACTTAAGGTTCATTTTCTTAAATAACATGCTCCACATCCATATCGGACCTATTGCCAACAGTTTCAGAAAATCGGCAGAAGAAACTGGACGAGCTTCTTTTTTACTGACCACCAACAATAATAAAAATGACAAAAGAGCGATTGCCCCTGTAAGCATCCAAACAGCAGGTCCGCCGTCTCTTTCAAAATATTCTAACTGGACGATAAAGAAACTCATAATACCAATCTCAATCAACATGGCATAAGATAGAGTGGGTGCCAGTTTAAGGTATGCGTATACAACGATGGCGATAAAGATAGACCCCCAATTAAGGAAAGTATGCCATCCCATCTTGACCAAAAAATCAAACTGTGGAAACGGTATCATCCAAATCAACCCCATCACACCAAAGAAAAATAATGTCAACAAAACGACATAACTTATCCTATTCTGAGGATTGGCAAAAGTAATAGCCAATTCTTTAAAATAAATATCTACGGGTCTTAACTCTTCTTTTGGGTTACTTGTGTGTTTATTCTTTTTGTTATTGCTCATGATGCTACTTTACAAAACGAAGCTGTCTAATAGATTTCTCCCTTAGACAGCTTAGCCATTAAATTTACTAATTTTTACTTAGCGTAGGACACAGATCTAGTCTCTCTTATTACAGTGACTTTTATCTGTCCCGGATATGTCATTTCGGTTTGAATACGATTGGAGATATCTGCAGCTAAAATTTCAGCTTGCGCATCCGTTACTTTTTCGCTCTCAACTACCACACGCAATTCACGACCAGCTTGAATGGCAAAAGTTTTTTCTACACCTGGGTACGACAGTGCTAATTCTTCCAATTCCTTAAGTCTTTTGATATAGCTTTCTACAACTTCACGTCTTGCTCCTGGTCTAGCTCCGGATATAGCATCACATGCTTGGACTATTGGAGAAATTAAGGAGGTCATTTCAATTTCGTCGTGATGGGCACCTATGGCATTACAAACTTCAGGATGTTCCTTATATTTTTCGGCTAATTGCATACCCAAGATAGCGTGGGGTAGTTCGGGATTATCATCAGGCACTTTACCAATATCATGCAATAATCCGGCACGCTTAGCAAGCTTGACATTGAGTCCTAGCTCAGAAGCCATTGTAGCAGCAAAATTAGCAACTTCGCGGGAGTGCTGTAATAGATTCTGTCCATATGATGAACGGTAGCGCATACGACCTACCATACGTATCAATTCAGGATGTAGCCCATGAATTCCCAAATCTATGGCTGTACGCTCGCCAATTTCGACGATTTCATCCTCGATTTGTGTACGGGTCTTGGCCACAACCTCCTCTATCCGAGCAGGGTGAATACGTCCATCTGTGACCAAACGGTGCAATGCCAAGCGAGCAATCTCTCTTCTGACGGGATCAAATCCTGAGAGAATAATTGCTTCCGGAGTGTCATCTACAATAATCTCTACTCCTGTAGCCGCTTCCAACGCACGGATATTTCGTCCTTCACGACCAATAATACGACCTTTGATTTCGTCGTTCTCAATATTGAAAATGGATACCGTATTTTCAATCGCCGACTCAGTCGCCGTGCGTTGAATGGTTTGGATAACGACCTTTTTGGCTTCTTTAGTTGCCGTTAACTTAGCTTCATCAACGATATCTTTAATCTGAATCATCGCTTGCGAACGGGCATCTTCGCGTAAAGAATCTACTAATTGATTCTTAGCTTCATCAGCAGTTACTCCAGCGATGGCTTCCAATTGCTTAATTTGCTGAGATTTCATTTGATCCACCTCTTCACTTTTACGTTCGTTGAGTTCGACAAGTTTATCAAGCTGTTTTTTCGCGGTATCAATTTCTTGCTTTTCTCGATTTAGATTTTCGAGTTTTTGGTTAATAGATTGCTCTTTCTGGCGGATTGAATTTTCCTTCTGCGTCATCGAGTTGTTCCGCTGATTGACTTCCTTTTCATGCTCTGCCTTCATTTGCAAAAATTTCTCTTTTGCTTCAAGAAGTCTTTTCTTCTTAATATGCTCCCCTTCTTGCTCAGCCTCCTTTACTATTCTCTTGGCATTATCATGTGCTGCTTGTTCCTGCTTTTTTAATAAGATTTGCAACAGATAACGACCAATCAGAATACCCACGACTAGGGAAATTATGATTGTTATCGCTATGGTAATCATTATGTTCATTTGTATGTGTGTAATATATAATTGTTAAAAAATGTTTCTATATGTATTATTCAAAAAAAATCAAAAAAAAACCGCAATTAAATATAAACGGGTACCAAGTATTATTAAACTTCCATTACACATGATTAAGCGATTGATCATGACCTAGATGGCTTACGCAAAATGGCCTACATCTTTTTTCGCCCGTGATATTGAAGCGTTAAGTTTAAAATAGTGACAACCCGAATTTAATTGCGGCAAATTCGTTGTTACAAAGCTCTATGATATAAGAACGATATAGTTATTTAGTAAAGAAATCCGATAATAACCGATCGAGTTCATGAACAGATTGTTCCACGCCTTCTTCATGGCTTTGTGCATTTTTTTCTGCTTTCAACATTCCT
Source organism: Sphingobacteriaceae bacterium DW12 (assembly GCA_000783305.1). Taxonomy (GTDB): domain Bacteria; phylum Bacteroidota; class Bacteroidia; order Sphingobacteriales; family Sphingobacteriaceae; genus Sphingobacterium. The sequence goes on from JROE01000008.1 coordinate 468,511, forward strand.
GTTGCATACTGCAAAATACACATGGACAATAAGTCTTGCTTATCTCGAACCGCATAATTATCCTGTAGTTCCTTTATTTTTTCATTAACCATTTTTGCTGCATGACGGATTATTTCTTCCTCACTTGCATCCACTTTTAACGGATAAACCCGATCAGCAATATTTATTTTTATGGAAATATCTCCCATTTTTCTTTGAGCTTAATAACACAAAACTGTTAAGATTACGATTGGTTACTATTTTAACAGACTAATACATCTGTCTATTTCTTTAACAAAATCGTTAATTTTCTGCTTTGTATCAAGTATTTTTTCATTTATTGCCTCTTTATCGCCGCTTGAGTCTTCCAAAGTACGTGCTACAGCCAACGCTTTCACCTTTTCTTCCGTCTGTTTTACTTTTTCAGAACTTGTTTCTAGAGCCACTTGCAATGATTGCACCTCTAATTTAAGTAAATCATTTTCTTCTTGCAAGGCCTCACACAATTGAATTAAATTTTTCGTTTTCTCAACGATAACATTCATTTGTGCTGATAAAGATGCCATATATTTCTGCAATTAAATTTTGATATCACGCTCTAGCGCACTACTGCACCAGTTTCTTTCTCAAAGTTAAGAATTAATTTTTGAACTAACGTGTCAATTTGTTTATCTGTCAAAGTTTTTTCTTCGTCTTGCAGCACAAAACTCAATGCATAAGATTTTTTACCTTCCGGTAATTTATCGCCTTTGTAAACATCGAAAATATTAACGTCTTTTAGAAGCTTACGTTCGGTCTTCACGGCGACCTGCCGAAGTCTCTCAAAAGTAACAGATTCGTCCACCAACAGTGCCAAATCTCTCCTGACAGCTGGAAATTTAGAAACCTCTTTGTATTTGATTTGATTTTTACGGATTGCTTTTAATACCAAATCCCAATCAAAGTCTGCAAAAAACACTTGATTTTCAACGTCTGCTTTTTTGAGATTGGAAGTAGATATTGCTCCAAAGCTAACTAACGATTTGACTCCCTTTTTATAGGACAATCCATAATCGAAATAGGAGGAATCGGATTCGATTACTTCCAGACCTTGTATATTCAACCTACGGATAATAGTATCTACTGCTGCTTTTAGATTATAGAACGTTACATTTTTTGCATTCTCATTCCATTGTTCTGCAGTATTCTTTCCTGACAACGTCAATGCTAGATGTTGCCTTTCTTGATAACCTTCTTCAGTAAGGTGGTATGTTCTACCAAATTCAAAGAATCGGATATCGGGACTTTTGCGTTTTTGATTGTATGATATGGCAGTTAAGGCCGAAAACACCAAGTTCTGACGCATGGTATCCAAGTCACTACTCAACGGATTCAGTAATTTAACTGCTGTATCTTGATTATCTACGTAATCCAATTTTGTAAGGGAATTGGAAAGTATTTCATGATAACCATTGGCAATCAACAAATCGGCAACTTGATTTAAAACGACTTCTCTATCAGGTTTTTCTGAGGTGTTCAAAGATGCATTGATCTGCTGCTTGATTTCGATATTATTATAACCATAGATACGAAGCACCTCTTCAATTACATCTACCTCACGTGTTACATCAACTTTAAATGGAGGTACCTCTACCGAGAGTTCATAATCATTTTCATTGACGACTGCAATACCCAAGGACACAATTATGGATCTGATATCTTCTTTCGGAATCTCTTTACCAATCAGCCTTTGTACATTTTTGTAATTAACGGTAAACGCAAAAGGTTGAATAGGGTTAGGATAAATGTCAGTAATTGTTGAGCTCACCTGACCTCCCGCTACCTCAAGAATCATTAACGCTGCACGCTTCAGCGCCAATTCGGTCATGTTTGGATCTGTACCGCGTTCAAACCTAAAGGAAGAATCTGTTTTTAACGCGTGTCTTTTGGACGTCTTGCGTACGGAAACAGAATTAAAATAGGCACTTTCTAAAAATACATTACGAGTAGATTCGGTAACCCCAGAATGCAATCCGCCAAAAACTCCGGCAATGCACATAGGCTTTTCAGCATCAGCAATAACAAGATCTTCACTGGTCAGCTTACGTGCCACACCATCCAACGTTACAAACTCTTCTTCTTCAACTGCATTCCTGACAATAACCTTATTCCCAGCAATCCGATCAGCGTCAAAAGCATGTAAAGGCTGCCCTAAATCATGAAGTACATAGTTGGTGACGTCGACAATATTATTAATGGGCCTAATCCCAATGACATTCAGTTTTTCTTTTAACCAGTCTGGAGATTCCTTGACTGTGAGGCCAGATATATTGACACCTGTATATCTTGGGGAAGCATCTGTATTCAAAACAGATACGGTTGTAGCCACACCTTCTTCAATAGCGTTGAATGAAGACAAATCCGGCAGGGTGAATGAGGTCCTGAAAAATCCAGCCAAATCACGGGCTACCCCTAGATGTGAAGCTGCATCGGCACGATTAGGCGTCAACCCTATCTCATAGCGATAATCGTCTTTTATATTGAAGTATTCTTGAGCTGTCCTTCCAACAGGGGTATCTTTTGAAAGTACTAGAATACCATCGTGTGATTTTCCCAGTCCGATTTCATCTTCAGCACAAATCATTCCCTCAGATACTTCTCCTCTGATTTTGGATTTATTGATTTTAAAGGGTTCTCCTTCTAAAGGATACACCGTAGTCCCTACAGTCGCAACGATAACCTTCTGCCCAGCAGCTACATTGGGAGCACCACACACGACATGGAGTAGTTCTTCTCTTCCCACATCGACGGTAGTGACACGTAGACGATCTGCATTTGGGTGCTGCTCACAAGTCTTTACTTCACCTACTACAAGACCTTCTAATCCACCCGGTACGCTCTGTACTTTTTCTAACACTTCTACTTCTAGACCTATATCAGTCAAAATATGGGATATCTGCTCGGGTGTATTGTCCTTTATATCAACAAAATTCTTTAACCAGTTATATGAAATATTCATTATCTATTACTATATGTAGCACAAAGATAAAACTTTGTAACGAAATACAGATTTTAAGAGATCCTAAAATTCCTTTTATTAATTCAACCTTCCAGTGTTGAGATTACGTGACAGAAAGTAAAAGAACGGTTAAGGCAAGAAAGCAGTTTGTTTCGTTCAGCTCAGCGTTCGAAGCGCTAGGTCTTTAATAGCTTCTATTCGCTATACTTGAATATAGAGCATGCTTGGAATACACTTTACATTGGGCGAACTCTCAAAGTGTTCTTCAACTCTCATGAGATATTGAGTTCAAGGCAAAATAGGTTTTCATTTTTTACGTTGTTATGCTATTTAAGTCAAAGGATTAACGTATTTTTGTACTTTAATTCTACAAGACAACAATTTCATAATAATGATTCATTTCTTTGTGAACCAATCGAACACCGTTTATGGGGTTCAAACTCAAAAAGATTTATCAACCGAAGATATTTCTAAACTCAACTGGCTGTTTGGCAACGCTACCAAAATCGAAAAAACTACCCTTGATGATTTTTATGTAGGCCCTCGGGCTGCCATGATTACACCGTGGAGTACTAATGCGGTAGAAATCACGCAAAACATGGCTATCGAAGGCATCATCCGGATTGAAGAATTCCAAAAAGTTGAAGCCGATTTTTCGGACTTCGACCCTATGATATCCCAAAAATATGAGGCGCTGACACAAGAAATGTACACCATTCACATTACTCCTGAGCCTATTATAGAGGTGGATGATATCGCAACCTACAATAAACAAGAAGGACTGGCACTCAACCAGGAGGAAGTCGAATACTTGAACAACCTTTCCACAAAATTAGGCCGTAAACTGACGGATTCGGAAGTATTTGCTTTTTCACAAGCCAATTCGGAGCACTGTCGCCACAAAATATTTAACGGAACTTTTGTTATCGATGGAGAAGAGAAGCCTACTTCGTTATTTAAATTGATCAAAAAAACATCCGAGACGAATCCCAATACCATTGTCTCGGCCTATAAAGATAACGTCGCCTTTGTCAAAGGCCCTCGTGTCACACAATTTGCACCTAACTCTGCAGACAAACCTGATTTCTACAGTGAAAAGGAATTTGACTCGGTCATTTCACTAAAAGCGGAAACGCACAACTTTCCGACTACAGTGGAGCCCTTCTCAGGTGCGGCAACAGGATCTGGTGGTGAAATCAGGGACCGCTTAGCTGGTGGTCAAGGATCTCTACCGTTGGCCGGAACCGCTATTTACATGACGTCATATTCCCGGTTGAACGAGGAGCGCCCGTGGGAAAAAGGGATGCAAGAGAGGGCTTGGCTGTATCAAACACCAATGGATATTCTAATCAAAGCATCTAACGGTGCTTCAGATTTTGGCAATAAGTTTGGACAACCACTAATTGTTGGATCCGTGCTTACTTTCGAACATGAAGAGGATGCGCGCCAGATTGGATATGACAAGGTCATTATGCAAGCAGGTGGCATCGGCTATGGTAAATTGGAACAAGCTAAAAAACATGCCCCAACCCCCGGTGATAAAATCGTCATCCTAGGAGGGGAAAACTACCGCATCGGTATGGGTGGTGCAGCTGTATCATCAGCTGATACTGGATCCTTTGGCTCAGGTATTGAGCTCAATGCTATCCAGCGCTCCAATCCCGAAATGCAAAAACGTGCTTCTAATGCTATACGTGGATTGGTCGAATCGGATCACAATCCGATTGTGTCTATCCATGACCATGGTGCTGGAGGCCACCTCAACTGTCTTTCGGAACTCGTAGAAGATACCGGAGGTTTAATAGATTTGGATAAACTTCCAGTAGGCGATCCTACTCTCTCCGCTAAAGAAATCATTGGGAATGAATCGCAAGAGCGCATGGGCTTAGTAATTGGCGAAAAGGATTTGGAGACCCTACAAAAGGTAGCCGACCGTGAACGTTCACCCATGTATACGGTGGGTGATGTAACAGGGGACCACCGATTCACCTTTGCTTCTAAGACTACTGGAGCCAAACCAATGGACTACGCTTTGGAAGATTTTTTTGGCTCGTCGCCCAAGACGATCATGACGGATAAAACCGTAAATCGGTCATATGCCGACCTCACATATGAAACTTCGAATATACCGACATATCTGGAGCAAGTCCTTCAATTGGAGGCTGTTGCTTCTAAGGATTGGTTAACAAACAAAGTCGATCGATGTGTTGGTGGTCGCGTAGCCAAACAGCAATGTACTGGACCATTACAACTACCACTCAACAATGTAGGGGTCATGGCGCTCGATTACAGATCAACAGAGGGTATCGCTACAACTGTGGGACACTCTCCTATTGCAGCCTTAATAGATCCTGCTGCGGCGTCTCAGACAGCTATTGCGGAAGCATTGTCCAACATCGTATTTGCACCTATCAAAGATGGCCTTAAAGGAGTATCTCTATCGGCCAATTGGATGTGGGCATGTAACAACGAAGGGGAAGATGCCCGTCTCTATGAGGCTGTAAAGGCCTGCTCGGACTTTGCAATAGCGCTAGGAATCAATATCCCTACAGGAAAAGATTCACTATCGATGAAGCAAAAATATCCGAATGGGGATGTGATCGCCCCAGGTACTGTCATCATCTCAGCAGCTGGAAATTGTACAGATATAAATCAGGTAGTAGAGCCGGTATTGAGCCAAAATGGTGGCTCTATATATTACATCAATCTTTCGCAAGACACCTTTAAACTAGGTGGCTCCTCTTTTGCACAAATCTTGAATAAGATTGGTAAAGATACTCCTAAAATCGCAGATGCCGACTACTTCAAAAAAGCATTCAATGCAATACAGGAACTAATTAAGGCTGGACAAATTGTAGCTGGTCACGATGTTGGTTCAGGTGGTCTCGTGACGACGTTATTGGAAATGACCTTTGCGGACGTCAATCTTGCGGCCCACTACGATTTATCGGGGCTAAATGAGACTGATACGGTCAAAGCATTATTCAATGAAAATATTGCTGTAGTACTTCAAGCTAAAACAGATGATTTTTTCGAAAAAGCATTGGCAGAGCAAGGTATTGTAGCCGTAAAAATAGGGCAAGCAATCACAGGAACTACAGTAACATTCAAAAACAATAGTGATAATTTTAGTTTTGACGTTGCTGCAACGAGAGATATGTGGTTCAAGACATCTTTCTTATTAGATCAGAAACAATCTAAGAATGGAATGGCACAGGAGCGCTTCAATAACTATAAAAATCAGCCCCTGAACTTTGTATTTCCGATTCATTTTGATGGAAAGAAACCTGTAATCGATATATCCAAACCAAAGCCAAAGGCTGCAATCTTACGTGAAAAGGGATCTAACTCCGAGCGGGAAATGGCAAACGCCATGTATCTGGCCGGATTTGATGTAAAGGACGTACATATGACGGATTTGATTTCCGGTCGTGAAACATTGGAAGATATCCAATTTCTCGGTGCTGTCGGGGGATTCTCAAATTCAGATGTATTGGGCTCGGCCAAAGGCTGGGCTGGGGCATTCTTATACAATGAGAAAGCCAAAGCGGCACTAGACAAGTTCTTTGCTCGTCCGGATACACTCTCGGTGGGTATATGTAATGGCTGCCAATTATTTATGGAATTGGAACTTATCAATCCTGATCATGAGTTACATGGTAAGATGTTGCACAACACTTCCCAAAAACATGAATCTAATTTTATCTCGGTCAAAGTGCAGGATAATAACTCCGTCATGCTGTCGACATTAGCAGGTACAACTTTGGGTGTATGGATATCACACGGGGAAGGAAAATTCAGCTTACCATATGAAGAGCGTAAATATCAAATCGTGTCCAAATATGCCTATGAACAATATCCGGCAAATCCTAATGGATCGGATTATAATATAGCCATGATGTGTGATAATTCAGGCCGTCATTTGGTAACTATGCCACATATCGAGCGTTCGACTTTTCAATGGAACTGGGCCAACTATCCTAGTGGGCGCCAAGACGAAGTGTCACCATGGATAGAAGCATTTGTAAATGCTCGAAAATGGATTGAAAACAAAAAGTAATAGAAAAAAGCCTCTTGAATTCAAGAGGCTTTTTTCTATTTACCCAACTTCATCAACGACGGGGTGAAGAAGGATACGGTACCGACTACCGCTACGACCAATCCTAGGATGATAAAAGTAAGATTGACTCCAATAGTATCCGCAACAAATCCAGTGCTCAACAGTCCAATGACTGAAGGAATAACTGCAATACTAAAGAACATCGAGAATACACGGCCCATCATCGCTGGCTGTACCTCTTCCTGAATTACAGTCATAAAACTAGCATTGTAAACAGATGCGGCTAGACCTCCCATACCTGTCAAAATCACAAAAATAATAAATGTAGAGGGTGGCAACCATCCGGACACGGCCAAACTTAGTCCCAACAAGATATGCATAGTATTGATAATAATCACTTTATGAATATTAGGTTTTAGAATACCAAGTAGGCCTCCACCGATTAGCATCCCAACTCCCCAGGCAATCTCCACTATACTCATCTCAAACTTATCTCCACCAAAATGATTAATGGTCATCAAAGGGAAAAGGACCGCAACAGGCATGATACAAAAGGTAGCAATCACGGAATAGAGAAACATCAAGGTCAATCCTCTATTTTTGAGTATTTCGCCAAGCCCCAACTTGATATCGCGCCACACTTGTGCCACACTGGCCTTTGCTTTGTCGACAATTTCAGGGTTAGGGATATGGACAAAGAGGAGGGAGATGATGGCAATAATTGCTCCTATGATGTCCAATAACAACACATTGCCTATCGAAAATAATCCAATCGCTAATGCCCCTAAAGCCGGGCCGGCAATACTCGATACCGATTGGATCATTTGATTGATGCCAGCGATACGTAGCAATTCAGATTGAGGTGCCAACAAAGGAATGGCAGCTTGCATAGCCGGCATATGAAATGCCGAACCCACGGAGCGTAACGCCAACATAACATAGATCAGCAGCAGACTCTCATACCCAACGTAAAAACTAATGGACATGACGAGGGTACAAAAAGCAACAAAGCTATCAGCAAAAATCATCGTTTTCTTACGGTCCCAACGATCTATATAGACTCCGGCAATCGGACCAATTATGGCTTGCGGAAGTAAACCAGCGATAGCGGCATAGGCCAACACTTCTGCTGACCCGGTCTCAAGACTTAACCATATGATAACAGCAAAATTAACCGCTGTACTACTTAAAATGGAGATAAATTGTCCCACCCATATGATGGAGAATTTTCTTTTCCAAGATTCTTGCATAAAAAAACATTGATGAAAATGCTATTGCATTTTCGCGTAAAATAAAAAAATGATTAATCAACGAATCAGACTCGATTCATTAAGATAGAATTTAAAAGAAAATTCTGTCCACAGTTAGGCGACAAATCTGTCGCGAACGGGAAAAACGATATTTGGTGTAGCTATCCACATGGTGGTATGTGTTTATGTATGCCACAAATATATAAAAAATCTCGAAAACTAAAAGTAAATGTCTTTTACGCCTAAAAAAATCTGAACAGAAATTAATACCCATTCCAAAAACAAGAGCCCTTACGGGCTCTTGAACATCACCTGGGTGATGAACCCAGGCACACACTGAAACTTAGTCTTCTTGACTAAGTACTTTTTCAATAGCCAACACTACAGTGCCCTGTTCAGCATATAAATGGGCTTAGTTACTTATTTTTTTCTAAAAAATCATCGTATGTAGCTTTGCTTTCAAAATAGGCAACTTCGCCATTATCACCAATCATAACGATATAGGCTGACGCTTTATCCACTTCGTGCATCGTGTGAGGATCGATTGCTTTGCGAATAACAGCATCTTTAGGAATACGTTCCTTACACATATCACAGCAGCCGTAATATGTCTTCTCTCCTACATGCACAGCAATTTGCTCCTTACCCATATAGACATCATTAACCATGCAAACCAAACCAGACGGTACATGATCCCCTTTTTTAACTTTCAAATCGCCCGATGAAGCAGTTTTGGTTGGACTGTCTTGATTAGACTCTTGATGAGTAGCATTACTATTTTGACACGATACCATGGCAATTAATATCAACGTCAGGGCACTTAATCTTTTTATTGTTTTCATTTATTTTTTATTTATGGATGAGAGCTCGCGTAAATAATATTTGCTCTGTATGTCAAAGCTATTTACGTCTCGGTTTCATATATAATTATTTGTTCCTCTATTATTCATGATGAAGGTATTCAAGCAGCCTTCCGCAATACAGTGCCTACTTTCATTTAGCCTACATGAAAGTAAGCACACTGTAACTTTATGAGTTCGTTAGACTCGCTTTATTTCTTTGGTGCTGGGATTGTCGTTCCTTCCTGAATTTCTTCCGATGCCTTTACGACGATACGATCTCCATCATTTAATTCGCCGAATACTTCAAATTTATCAGCCATCACCCTCCCTTTGGATACGGGAACCTTCACGGCTTTGCCGTTGTCATCTTTTATGACGTAGACGCCTAGGTTGCTTTCGACTAATGCTGTTTTGGGAATAAAGAAAGTGGCTTCGCTATGCTGCAAAGGGATTTCGGTCTCCGCCACCATAAATGGCTTAAGCTGGTTACCAGTATTCACAAAATCAGCTTCGATTTTCTCTGCGCGCAATTTGAGGTCTAATGTTCCGGATTTACGCGATATCCTTGCTGAATACTTATTTTGCGGTAATGACCGGACTTTGAAATGGATCGTATCACCTATATGCAAAAAATGAGTATTAGCCTCGGGAACGGCGAGAGACAGTCTCAGTTTTTGCGTATTTTGAACAACCAAAAGTGGCTTTTCACCACCTTTGCCCATGGGACTGACATAAGCTCCCAAATCCACACTACGATTGGTAATGGTACCTGCAAAGGGAGCACGAATAATAAGGTAGTTGTCCATATCTTGAATTTCAGCATAAGCTGCTTTAGCAGCATTGAGCTGCGCTTCATCGGACAGCTTTTTGGCTGTAATTTGATCCAATGCATCCCGAGCTATAGCACCTTGTGTCTCATTAGCCTTGAACATACGATCATAGTTGGCCTTAGTGGCGATGTATATCGCTTCTTGTGCTTTCCACTTTTCTTTGGCAGTAGCCAATTGCGACTGTATCTCAGGAGCCTCTAGCACCATCAGTACCTGGCCAGGACTCACGCGATCACCGATATCAACATTGATCTTTTTGACATAACTATTGACTTTGGCATAGAGTTCGGTTTCCTGATCCGGAGCCAACTCTCCAGCCAATTTCAACTTCACAAGGGGGTTACTTTTGTTGATGGCAACTGTTTCTAATGGCATCATCATCATGGGCATTGCTTTATCGCTTTTTTCAGTCTTTTCTTCTTTCTTAGCGTCGGAGCATGCCGCGAACGTTAATGTCGATGCCAGCAATGTATATACTAAACTTTTCATGTTTTATTTATTGTTAGGGGTTAAATAATGGATACTATCCTCATCTTCCGGATCTAAGGAAACTGACTTGGTTGATGTCTTGTCCAGTAGCCAACTGAATAGCAATGGCAATAGAATCAACACTGAAAATGTAGAGGCAAATAGCCCTCCAACCACTGCCCTACCTAAGGGAGATACCTGATCTCCACCTTCTCCAAATCCAATAGCAATTGGCAACATTCCGGCGATCATGGCCAGTGTAGTCATAATGATGGGGCGCATCCGTAAGTTAGCGGCTTGTAATGCTGCTGTCGTTGCATCACCAGTTTGCAGCCGCAGTGTCTCTGCATTATTGATCAGGAGGACGGCATTGGCAATGGATACCCCTACGGACATAATAATCCCCATAAAGGACTGTAGATTGATGGTCGAACCTGTTAACTTCAGAAGCGTCAATGATCCGAGTATCACAAATGGTACGGTCGTCAGAATGACAAAGGAGACTTTAAAGGATTGGAAGTTAGCCGTCAACATTAGGAATATCACGATGACAGCGATCAATAGGCCACTCAGCAAGCTGCCAAGTGTATCATCCAATACCGGTGCCATGCCTGACATTTTGATGTTGACTCCTTTAGGAAGCTCTCCTAAAGAGGCAATGGCCAGCTCCACGTCTTTCTTGGCCCGTTCGATATCTGTTTTATGAAGATTAGCGGTTACAGTAGTATAACCCATAGTGCCGTCGTTGTAACTTTCACCCATTGTCTTGGTCGGTGTAATAGTCGCGACATCTCCTAAAACAGGACGGTCCGAATTTTTTGACAAGGGAATATTGGCGAGTTCGTCTTGTGAAGTCAATAAATTTTGAGGCATCTGCACCTGCACGTCATATGCAATATGCATCATCCCTCCTACCCAGAAGTTCTTGTTGGTGTAACGTGAAGAAGCTGTTGTCGCAACTAACGATTTAGCAATATCCTGCGCGTCAAGGCCAAGTTGGGCAGCGCGAGTACGATCGATATTAATCTCCAATGCCGGATAATTCATGGACTGCGGTATCTGCTGATCGCGCATGTATTCGATCTCCTTTAGCTTAGCTAACAGCTTATTGGCATACATCATATTCATCTTCTTCATCATTCCAGAAATCCGGACTTCGACCGGAGTATTGGCTCCTTGACTCAAGATCTTCTCGGTGAGCTCAATAGGCTCAAATGACAATTTGAGATCTGGCATCTTCTCATTCAGGTGCTTACGGATCTTATCTTTCAGCTCATCCGTATTTCCATCAAACTCTTTGAGCGCAACCTGCATCAAGGCTTCATGGGGACCTGCATTATAAAGATAAATCGGACTCACAGCAAATGTTGAGGGATGCTGTCCGATGAATGTCGACGAAATGGCAACATTTCCTTTACCCAATAGACTATCCAATTCGCTGAGGACAGCTTTGATCTTCTCCTCGGTCTTTTCAATCCTGGTACCTTCTGGTGCTGTGATACGAACTTGGAACTGACGGGAGTTGACTGTCGGCAATACATCTTTACCAATATTCATATACATGAAATAAACGGCAACTGAAGCAATCGTAAAGGCGATTGTAAAGACCATTTTTTTACTGCGCATCAAAATGTCCAAAAAGCCGACAAAACGATTTTTGAACAAGTCGAATTTTGTCACCTTGGGTTCTTCATCATGCTTGTGGTTATTCTTCATCATCCAGTTGGCCATGACGGGCACAAATGTCTGCGACATTAAAAAAGATACGGTCATGGAGCATCCAATGGCTAGCGCCAGCGGCATAAACAATGCTCCTGGTATACCAGTCATGACTACTGCAGGCGCGAATACGGCCAAAATACAGAGTAAGATTAAAAGCTTAGGAAATGCAATTTCCTTACAAGCATCCCAAATTGCTTGTGCCTTGGTCTTGCCCATCGCGAAATGTTGATGGATATTCTCGACAGTGACTGTGCTTTCATCAACCAAGATACCTATTGCGAGTGCCAATCCAGAGAGTGACATGATATTGATCGTCTGACCAAATAATTTTAAGAATAATACTCCTGATATAATCGAGATCGGGATTGTCAGTATTACAATAATAGCAGCGCGGGTATCCCGTAAGAACAATAGAACCATCAATCCGGTCAATAATGCGCCTAATACACCTTCCATGACCAAACTCTTGACTGCATTGATCACGTAGACCGACTGATCAAATTCATAGGATATGGATACTCCTTCCGGAAGATTACGCTGGATATTGGGGATTGCTTTTTTAAGATTCTCGACGACATCGTACGTAGAGGCATCACCGGATTTGGCTATATTGATATAAACAGAACGTTTACCATCGATCAATGCATATCCTGTGGTAATATCTGCACCATCCTTTACAGTGGCGACATCACGAATATACACGTTGTCAACCTGTCCTTTAAAGATAGGAATATCGCCAAATTCTTCCACGGTCTTCAACGTATTATTGGTCGGTGTCAGGTAGTTGATGTCTTTGATATACACGTTACCAGATGGTGAGGTGATATTCTGTCTACTAATGGCTTCGACAATCTGATCAGGAGACAACGAGTGCGTCCTCAATTTGTTAGGATCGATATTGATCTCAATCGTACGTGGACTACCTCCAAAAGGGGGAGCAGTCGTCAATCCCGGAATGGCAATCAAAAATGGGCGTGCATTGAAATTGGCGATATCCTGTAACTCATTATTGGTCTTGGTATCACTTCTGAATACGAGTTGACCCACAGGCTGGGAAGAGGCATCAAAGCGGATGATAAAGGGTGGTGGAGCCCCTGGTGGCAAAAACACCTGCGAACGACTGGATAGAGCGTTGACTGAGGCTATTGCTTCGCCCATATTTGTACCTTCATAAAAATTAATTTTCATCAAGGTCAATCCTTGTGTATTCTTGGATTCTATGCTCTTAATACCATTTGCAAAGAGCATCATATTAACATACATTTTGGTAAAATATCCCTCCATCTGCTGTGGAGTATAGCCGTTGAAAGAATGAGCTATGTATACCACCGGCAGATTCATTTCAGGTAAAATATCAACCTGAACTTCTCTGGTTGCTTTAATTCCGAAGAATAAAAGTCCCAATACCATTACCATAATGGATATAGGTTTGCGTAGTGCAAAGCGAATAAGATTCATATTCCTGATTTATTTTTGACTTGCGTTAAGTAATAGATTGAGATCACCCTGAGCGGCTGCCTGTAACAGTAATGCCTGCCAGATATTATTCTGCGCAATCTCATATTCAATCTCTGCACGATTGAGCGTGTAAAGGGCCTGTGTAAAGTCGACTAAAGTAATTAAACCATTTTCATAGAGAGCTGTGTGCTGTTTATAGGCTAATGATGCCGACTCTAGCTGCGTCTTGGTTTCTAGCAGATTTTCTTCCGCGTTGCGGAATTGCGCCTTCGCGAGTGCATCTTGTGCCAATAATTCTTCATTCATCAACTTGTAATCATGTTTGAAGGATTGAGTTATGTAGTATTGCTCCTTCCTCCTATGGTCATAACGAAAGAGGTTGGTCAAATTCCAACTTAGATTGAAACCCAATAAATAATTACCTCTATCAATGCCCACACCTTTTAAGTAAGAGGAAGAGAAAGCGGAATTTTCTTGCACATAGTTCCAGTCAAAGCCTGAACCCCGTCCTTGAATAACACCAAATACAGAAAGAGAGGGCATTCGACTAGCTTCCGCCAGCTTTTCGTTTTCAATACTGTAATCTATCCGACTCTGCTGGAAGACCATCGCAGGATGGTCCACCAAAGAAGTACGTCCATCGAAAAACACATAGGGCTTAGAAGTATTATAGACACTATCCATTTGATAGTGCTGGAAAGGTTCGCCCATCAACACGGCCAATTGCTTGGAATAATGGAGCTCTTTATCATACGCCTTAATCTGAGCAGATAATGCATTGGAAACTTCGGCCTTTGCAAGAGAGGCATCTACTTCAGGAATAAGTCCACTATGCGCACGGCTTGCGGTCATTTCAAAAAACACTTTGGCGCGATAATGATTACGCTCTTGCACATATTTGATTCGCTGACTGGCAATCAAATTGAGGTAGGTGGCCCCAACTTTAACTTGGTGTTGAAAAATCTCTTGATCCAGGTCCGAAATCTTCAATCGTTGATTGGCCTGGGCGGTACTCACTTGACTTTTGAGGCGACCAAAGGTGAAGAGATCCCAATTGACATTTGCGAAGTAAAGCGACCCAAAGGCCGAATTCCAATTTTGCTCAGCCAAAGGCATTGATGTAGAGGCGGCACCTAACCCGCGGTAGGCATACATTGGTCCATTTTGAGCATTGATTGTCCCAAACGACTGCTGGGCTAACGCTGTAACATCTGGAAGATATTGACTTTTCTGAAAATCGACATGTTGCACAGAAGCTTCTACCAGAGCCTCTTTTGCCTTAATCGTATGGTAGTTCTTTGTCGATCGTTGAAATGCATCGGAGAGTTTTAAAGCCTGTCCTCTAGCAGTTGTACCGAAAAGACATAGCACCCCAAATACAATAAATTTTGGATACATATATAAATAATGTGTAAATTGAGTAATAGACAATAAGATTGAATCTACAAATTGGTCGAACAGCTTACTTCGACGTACAACGTGGTGTACGGACACACGTAGTCGATGCGAACCAACTACGGTAATAGCTTATTGTTGGACCAAGATTCGGGTCTAAATCAGATATACACAGTGATAAATGTACAACGGTGTCTCGTGTACAGAAAAGAAATCAGGGAGATCTCTAACAATTTGGTCGTCAATTAATACCTGAGCGGGTTCAAATACCGCACCAAAGAATCTATGCAAAATGGCATCATTCCAAAATTTGAAGGAGAGCTCTTGCTTAACGACTTTATGTTGGTTGTCCTTCAATTTAACGACTTTTGTATCGTGTTGGCAACAACCATTCTTTTTTACTTTCTGCTCCTTGTTCTTGCTGACACAAATCGCACAGGGATCACTTTGAGATATTGTATTCGAAAAAAAATTGGTCTCTTTAATAACTTCTTTCTTGCAGAAATGTGTCTGCACTGTCAGGCCAAAGACGGACAGCAGATACAAATAAGAAAGAAATATTAAAAACAGCTTTTTCATTGAAATAATTATCGTCGAGAGGTGTTAAAGAGTCATGAGAATCTTTGCTCTTGATGCCTGTATACGTCTCTGCAAAAATCAAGAAATGATTGGTAAAACGGTTATACTATTTCAAGGAAAGGTTATACAATTTCAGCTACTTGTGATGGCTGACAACAAAAAAGGATTAGTGGATATAATAAACTAAATCTCTCAAAATAATTATATACATGTAATCCATAATAATATACTATAAAGATTTTGCACTAAATGACACATAGCTTACCTTTGTAAGCAAATGGGTAAAAAGTTCAATATCATACTTGCGGCTCTTTGGTTAGGTTTATTCTTATTACCTAAGCTGGGGTACTCATGCGATGAAAAAACGATAAGCTCTGATGTAAATACAGAGGAGCATTGCCCGATGCCTTCAAAAGAAGAACAAAGCAAATCATGTTGCAATGATGGGCACGAACATGGCGAATCTAAGGATTGTGACAAAAAGTGTGCAGGGCATATCTGCCAAATTCCTGCAAAAGCTCCCCTCGCCCATGGTCATACGCTTGTTTTTAGCATTCCACATACTATAGACAAACGCCTTTATTGGAAAAATAACATGTTTTTCCCGGCAGTCTATCTCCCCATTTGGCAACCGCCTCAACTCGTTTAATATAGTACTGTATAGCCCATGGTGTGTCTTGCCAAAAGACCCCTATCTGTAAATGGACAGCAAACAAAATGCTATTCATCCGTATTATATTTTTAATAAAAACTTCTGAAAATGAAAACATTGAATATTATTACCCTATCAATTCTATTGGGAATTGCTACGACACCGGTATTGGCGGTAGCTCAAATAAAAAATGCAAAGACTGAAACAGTTAAAATCGAGGGAGCTTCCACCAACTGTAAAAATCAGATCGAAAAGGCTGCAAATAAGAATCATGAATCAAAATTAGCGTGGAATGCGGCAACAAAAGAAGCGCTATTAACCTATAATGCAGAAAAAACTTCCAAGGATGAAGTGCTTAAACGTGTAGCTCTTGCGGGATTCGACAACGAAATTTACAATGCCCCAATCGATGTATACCAAAGTCTTGACAAAGAATGCCAATATAAAGGAGAAATCAAAGGGAATACGCATCAAAATAAGGTAGCTCAAGATCATGCAACCATGGACCATTCGACCATGGACCACGAGAAAAGTATGGATCACAGCACTGCATCTTCATCATCGACGTCAAAATTGGAGTCTCTTTATAACCACTATTTTGCGATTAAAGATGCATTAATAAAAGGCGACACTAAAACAGTGAGTGCAAAAGCTAAGACATTGAAATCAGCAATTACAGCAGTGAAGATGGGCGAACTCGAGTCCAAGGAACATGATGTTTGGATGGCCGTGATGAAAGACCTCAACACGCAAGTAACTATACTGGTATCAGCAAAAAATCTGGAAAGTCAAAGATTGGTTTTTTCATCATTATCTGACACTATCTACAAGTTAATTAAAGCAACCGATCCTGCCTACACAGTCTATTATAGTCACTGTCCAATGTACAATGATGGTAAAGGAGCAAATTGGTTAAGTAAAGAGAAAGCTATTCAAAATCCCTACTATGGCTCGCAAATGTTAACATGTGGCGCTAACAAAGAGATCATTAAATAGTAAAACCTACTGTACTAAGCAGACATCGAGATGAAAAAAATCAAAATATGGGTATTCGCTACAGTGGCTTTGATAACTACAGCGTGCCAATCTCCCACGTCCAAGGACAAAATAGTCACAAAAGATTCGATCGAGTATAAAGATGCTTCAGCTGTATTCACAACTGCTTCCATGGTCGAATCTTATTTACAGCTGGGTACAGCATTATACAATCGCGACGAGGCAAAAATAGCAACCGTCGCCACTACTTTTGCACAGGTACTCACACAGCAACGACCAGAGCTAGCACCAACATCTTCGCAAGAGAATTTGAAGGACATCTTAGAGAATTCAACAGAAAACATACAGCATATCATCGCCAGCAAAGGGGATTTAAGTCATCAAGTAGAACATTATCAGATTGTGAGCCAAGATATGTATGATTTGATTAAACTATTTGGCACAGCTCAGGAGCTGTACAAATTTGAATGCAAACGAGATAATAAGCCGAATATATGGCTAAGCAATTTCAAGGAAGTACAAAATCCTTATCTAGGAGAGAATCAACAGCCCTGCGGTGAATTGATCGAGACATTAAAACAATGAGGAAAATAGAGTTAGTTGCGGGGATAATAATGGGTCTATTCGTTGTTCTTCAATTTATCCCCGTAGCTCCTCTTAATAATGGAAATAAGAATGCATACAGTTTTGTAAGCCATTTCGCTCCCGAGAAAAGCACCCATCGGCTTTTAAAGGCCTCATGTTTTGATTGCCATAGCAATAAGACAGAATATCCTTGGTATGCAAATCTTCAACCGGTGAAATACTTCATGTTCGACCATATTAAAGAGGGAAAGGAAAAACTAAACTTTGACGAGCTAGCATTTTATCGAAAACGGAAGAAATTGGCAAAATTCAAAAGCATTATCCAAGTTTTGGAAGATGGTAGTATGCCACTGCCTTCTTATACTTTGATACATGGATCCTTATCAAAAAATGAGCAAAATAATCTGATTTCTTACTTTAATGAGCTAGTTACAAAAGAAGAGGGATTAGACACAACACTAGCAAATGGCAAATAAAATCTTCATTCAGCGCTGCTCTATAGATGCGCTTTTAAAGTAAATTACATGAAAAATCAATTGAAAATAGTATTCTTAACCTTTATCTCATCGTTGCTCCTGCAGGAGTTAGCGGCTCAACAGGTCAAAAGATACGACTTATATGTCAGAGATACCCTTGTAAACTATGCTGGAAAACATAAACGAGCGATAGCAGTCAATGGACAAATCCCAATGCCAACGCTCGAATTTACAGAAGGGGATACCGCAGAAATTGTGGTCCACAATGAGTTAAAGGAAAATACATCTTTGCACTGGCATGGTATATTTCTTCCCAATAAAGAGGATGGAGTACCCTATCTGACACAACCACAAATCGCTCCTGGTGCAACGTTCACTTATCGTTTCCCGATTATCCAACATGGCACGCATTGGTATCATTCACATACAGGCTTACAGGAGCAAATCGGTATGTATGGTAACTTTGTCATGAAAAAAAGAGCGAACGATAAGAGCTTTAGACGGGGCATCGATGACCTACCCACTGTACCAATCGTATTAAGTGAATGGACAAACTTAAATCCAGATGATATCCACAGGATGTTACATAGCGCCAATGATTGGGCGGCAATTAAGAAAGGTGCAACCCAGTCATATGCAGAGGCTATTCAAGAAGGACAGCTAAAAACCAAGCTTACAAATGAATGGAAACGTATGCTAGCAATGGATGTGAGTGATGTATACTACGACAAAATACTCATGAATGGTAGTGTATTTACGGACTTAAAAGGTATAGACGGGAAGCCTTTGAAGGCAGGGGATAAAGTAAGACTTCGTATTTCAAATGGCGGCGCCTCCTCGTACTTTTGGCTTCGCTACGCAGGCGGAAAGATAACAGTAGTGGCAAACGACGGTAACGACGTTGAACCGGTAGAAGTAGACCGATTAATCATTGCGGTATCCGAAACCTACGATGTAGTGGTGACAATACCCGAGAATGGAATTGCTTACGAATTCATGGCCACTACCGAAGATCGCAGTAACTCGTCAAGCTATTTCATAGGTGATGGTGTCAAACAGTTGATATCACCGCTACCTAACCTCAAATATTTTGAGGGAATGAAGATGATGAATGATATGATGAAGATGAATGGCGACCTAGATGACATGGGAATGCAAATGAGTCTTAACAAAATGGATATGAATGTGGTCATGTATCCCGAAATTACGGGTTCTTCTTCGAAAAAAACAGACCATAGCGGCCATAACATGGACATGGATACAGATCCCAATCGCTATAATGCAAACGCATTAGGAGATATTGTGACTCTAAATTACAGCATGCTACAATCACCACATAACACCACTCTGCCAAAAGATGCGCCCATAAAGGATTTGAAATTTGTACTTACCGGAAATATGAATCGGTATGTATGGAGTATGGACAATAAGGTTCTTTCGGAGTCAGATAAAATATCCGTCAAAAAGGGAGAAGTGCTGCGCATTACGCTTCACAACAATTCGATGATGCGCCACCCTATGCATCTCCATGGCTTTGATTTTAGGGTGCTTAACGGAAAGGGCGAAAATGCACCTCTCAAGAATGTACTTGATATTATGCCTATGGAAACCGACACAATTGAGTTTTTGGCCAATGAGGAGGGTGACTGGTTCTTCCACTGTCATATTTTATACCACATGATGTCGGGTATGAACAGAGTATTCGAAGTAGGTGATTATCAAAACCCCCTACTCCCTGATAAAAAGGGCGCTTATAAAATGTTGCAACGAGAAAGCAATATGTGGCATTTTATGGCCCAAAATGATTTCGCTACCAATGGTAATGATGGCCAAGCAATGGTCCAAAATGCGCGATGGAGTGTGGGAACAGAATGGCGTCTAGGCTATAACAAGATGCACGGGTACGAAGTAGAGACACATGTGGGAAGATATATTGGAAAAATGCAATGGTTCATGCCTTTTGTAGGCTTTGATTGGCGATATCGCAAAATGGGGAAAGACGAACATGAAAAGAATCTATTTGGACAAAGTAATAAAAAAGATAGCAGAAGTGCTGTCAGTCTAGGCTTCATGTACACCCTTCCCATGTTAGTCAACTTCCAGGCCGAGGTATACCATGATGGCATACTACGTCTATCCCTCATGCGAGAGGATATTCCACTGTCCAAACGATTGAGAGGTGATTTTATGTATAACACCGACCAAGAGTATATGGTAGGACTCAACTATATATTGACTAAGAATATGAGTGCCAGAACCCACTATGATAGTGATATGGGGTTTGGAGTAGGTCTCTCCCTTAACTACTAAGTTAGGAACCTGATAATAAGATCCAGTTCTATGAGCTGGATCTTATTATCACTTTACGGCTTGTGATACTTCTATCGGTAAATCCGATTCCAAAATACTGGCTCCACTTTCAAATACCTCCTGATATTTGGCCGCACGTTGGGATTTCGTCTCTAGTTTATCATAAGTAGGTGCCGATGATATCATGCACATCACACCTCTAGCATGGAAAAAATCATACATCTTCTGATTTGATGCTTTTATTTCAGGTCCGATATAGACAATCATCCGATTATAAGGTAGTCCAGAGCTATCAAATCTATCTAATCCCGCCTGATCCTTAATGTGCATAGACATATACTGGTCTGGATGCTGTGTAAGATAGAACTTTGCTTGTTCTACATTATGCACCGTTACCCATACCCAATTATATGCATTGTGCTTTTTGATAATAGCAGCAGTCATTTCTAAAGGAAGATCCTTTTTATCCAAATTTAGAATAGTCTTTCCTTTTGCCCATCGGATAACTTCGTCCAAACTATTTATCCTATAATTAGTCACATTACCATGATGATCTTTGAGTCTAAGTTTTTGAAGTTCTTTCCAAGTATAGTCGGCGACTTTTCCATGTCCATTGGTCGTACGTTCAAGGTCCGCATCATGTACCATCACTGGAATGCTATCTTTGGTGAGGCGAGGATCGATTTCAAAGATGGCAGGAGTATGTCGCAAAACAGCCTCGAAAGCGGGAATAGAATTCTCAGGCATCCCTTCTTCAATCGTGCCACGATGGCCACTAATTATCTTTTTATTTGGAGCATATTTAAAGGCAGCATGCATTTCCTGTGCAGACTTGAATTTCTGAGTGAAGAGCTTTTGAGCTTCTGATTGAGACACCATCATCGCCGAAAGCATGAAAATAGTGGTAATAGATTTAGGGTTCATATTTACAATTTAGTATGTGAAATTAATCATTCCATATTAATAAATAGACACGAATAAGATTACTTACATATTAAACAATCATTATTCAAACGGATGGCAGTCCAATCCATATCCCAAATGCTCCGATCTATATCGGTGGTTCCAAACAATAATATTAATTTGTCCAATCACTTCAGGATTTAAATCTTACCTTTGCTCCTTAAAATTGTTATCGTATGAAAATGTCCTCAAAAGAAATAAAGAAAACGCTACATCCCCGCAATAAACATATTTCCGGATACGATTTTCAGCGATTGGTTAAAAAAAATGTGGAGTTAAAGAGTTTTTTAGTAGAAAGCCCACATGGACAATCTACCATTGACTTTGCCAACCCAAAGGCGGTGTTTACGCTCAATAAAACTTTATTGTTGCTACACTATGACATGCAACACTGGGAAATTGGCAAAAATAGCCTATGCCCACCGATTCCAGGTCGAGTAGATTATATACACTATGTGGCCGACCTTCTAGCTAAGGACCACAATGGAGAGACACCTAGAGGACCGAAGGTAAGGGTTTTGGATATCGGAACGGGGAGCAGTTTAATCTACCCAATCTTAGGCCACCAAGAGTACAGATGGTCATTTGTGGCGACAGATATCGATCAACAATCTTTACATCACGCTCAATTGAACATTTCGAAAAACGAGTCGTTAAAAAAAACTATAGAACTTCGTTTCCAACCCAATAAGGAGCACATTTTCAAAGGAATTATCCAACCCAAAGAGAAATACGACCTCATTGTATGTAATCCACCCTTTTACTCTTCACGCGAAGACAATTGGAAAAGTACAACCAAAAAATTTCAAAATGTCACAAAAAATAAGGAGGCAATCCCGGTACAGAATTTTGGAGGTCACGCAAACGAACTTTGGTATGAGGGTGGTGAAAAAGCTTTTATCCGTTCAATGATTTATGAAAGTTTGGACTTCAAAGACCAACTCGGCTGGTGCACGACGTTAGTGTCTGATAAAAATAATCTAAAACCCTTGATTGCTGTACTTGAGTTTAAAAAAGCAAAAGATATTGAAATCATCAAGATGGAACAAGGAAATAAAATAAGTCGCATATTGGCCTGGAGATGGTCATAACAACATAAAAAAAGCCGCTTAAAGCGGCTTTTTTTATGTTGTTAACTAATGATTTCTTCAATCTCTTTTATTATCTTTTGCGCAATAGCGTCAGCAGCTTCGGCAGTAGGTCCTTCCGAATATATACGAATAATGGGCTCAGTATTCGATTTTCGCAAATGCACCCACTCGTTCTCAAAATCAATCTTCAAACCATCTATAGTCGAGTGCTGCTCATGCTTGTACTTCTCTTCCATCTTTGCCAAAAGATTGTCAATGTCCAATTCGGGGGTTAAGGTAATCTTATTTTTCGACATAAAATATTGAGGCAATTCAGCACGATAGATAGACGCCTTTTTACCCAATTTGGCCAAGTGCGTTAAAAATATAGCAACACCTACCAACGCATCCCTTCCATAATGGGAAGCCGGATAAATCACGCCTCCATTTCCTTCTCCACCTATCACCGCCTCTACTTCCTTCATTTTGGTTACCACGTTCACTTCCCCTACTGCAGCCGCAAAGTATTCTCCACCATGCTTCACAGTCACATCTCTCAACGCTCGGGTAGAAGATAGATTTGATACCGTATTACCTTTTGTATGCTGAAGAATATAGTCAGCAACTGCCACCAATGTATATTCCTCCCCAAACAACTCGCCATCCTCCATCATAAAGACCAGACGGTCTACATCTGGATCCACTGCAATACCGATGTCTGCATTGTTATCCACTACGGCTTTAGCTAAATCTGTTAAGTGCTCTTTTAATGGCTCTGGATTATGCGGAAATTCACCATTAGGTTCACAATGGATTTTATAGACCGTATCTATACCCAACGCTTTTAGTAAAGCTGGAATAAATATACCTCCCGTACTGTTGACTGCGTCTACGGCTACCCTGAAATTAGCAGTCTTTATTGCTTCAACATCGACCAAATCCAAAGCCAGGACGTCATCAATGTGCTTTTGTAAATAGGATTCATCATTGGTTACTTTTCCTAAGCGCTCAACCTCCGCAAAGTCAAAATCCAAACTCTCCCCTAAGGTCAATACTGCCTTGCCTTCGGCATCATTGATAAACTCCCCTTTGGCGTTCAAGAGCTTAAGTGCATTCCATTGTCCAGGGTTATGAGAGGCGGTCAGTATAATTCCTCCGCCTGCATTTTCCTTGGGAACCGCAATCTCTACTGTAGGGGTAGTCGAAAGGCCGAGGTCAATCACATCAATTCCGATACTTTGTAGTGTTCCGACAACGAGATTATTGACCATTTGACCGGACATCCGCGCGTCACGACCAACTACAATCTTGTTGTTACCGGATTGCTTGACGATTATTTTCCCAAAAGCCGCTGTAAATTTTACGATGTCAATTGGAGTAAGGCCTTCGCCGGAGCGACCGCCAATAGTACCCCTGATACCAGATATTGATTTAATTAATGTCATTTCAAATTATATTTACTGGGTAAATTTAAGAGAATAGCTGTATATTTTATAATTAACTATTTCTTTTTTAAAAGACATGTCGTATATTTGTTGCAACAAAGTTACTTTTAAAAGATTACTTTCAATATGTGCAAATTATTTCTATTTTTCCTCTCTAAACGAAATCATTCCATGATAGAGGAAAACTTGAAACATTACTTCTTGCCCCAATTTAATACTATTGCCTACAAGAACAAGTTACATCGTGTATTTTTTCTACTTGGTTTTCGTGAATGCAACGCATTTTATCTAAGTTTGATTCCACTTAATTAGATTTTGTTCATCATAAACTAGAAAACATGATCCAACAACTCATTGAAATTGATCAGGCCATCTTTTTGGCTATTAATCAAGGTTTAAGCAATCCCTTTTTTGACTGGTTACTTCCTATACTAAGAAATCCATATACTTGGGCTCCTCTATATTTATTTTTGGTTATTTTCTTTGTCAAAACCTATGGCAAGACAGGAATCATCATTGTCTTATTTACCTTGGCGAATTTTGGAATATCAGACGCAGTATCCTCTCATCTTATAAAAAAAACCGTGAAGCGAGTGCGCCCCTGTAATGACATTGAATTTAAAGAAGAAGTCAACATACGGGTGCGTTGCGGATCAGGATTCAGCTTTACCTCTTCGCACGCCACCAATCACTTCGCGATGGCCTTTTTCTGGGTGGTCCTCTTTAGACGCAAGTGGAAACATACCCTTTGGCTAGCTATTACTTGGGCGGCCTTAATCAGCATATCTCAAATATATGTTGGCGTACACTATCCTTTCGATATTCTATGCGGCGCACTGCTGGGAATATGTATAGGGCTATTAACGGGCAATATATTTAAAAAAGTGATGCCCAATTTTTTCACGACAACAACAATTAATCCCATATCTACATGAGTGCAACTCTTATAGTCGCCATTTTATTCATTTCTGCATTGGTCAGCGGAGTAGCTGTTTTTTTTGTCAAACGCGATAATACGAATAGTCTCAAATTGATTCTCTCCTTTAGTGGTGCATATCTTTTTGCGATTACTGTATTACACCTTATTCCACATGTCTATGAAGGGTCAAATACTAATCCTGAAGTAATTGGATTGTATATTCTAGGTGGATTTTTATTTCAACTTGTATTAGAACAGTTTTCGCAAGGTATCGAGCATGGACACATCCACCATCATTCACATCAAGCTTTTCCACTTGGAATTATGGCAAGCTTATGCCTACATGCCTTTTTAGAAGGAATGCCATTAGCTTCTGGTCATCAAACACAATTGGTTTTTGGTATTGCTATACACCATATTCCTGCAGCTTTTGCACTAGGTAGTCTTCTCCTAAACACAAAATTGACGAAAAACAAGATTACGATATATTTAGTCATCTTCGCAGCAATGACTCCGCTAGGCTTTATGCTTAGTAAAGGAATCAGTGCGGGAGAGGTGGGTAATATACACCAGTACTTCGATAAGATAATGGCTGTAGTCATTGGTATCTTTTTACATATATCCACCACTATACTCTTCGAATCTGGATCTGCAGATCATCATAAATTCAACAAGAAAAAAATGATTGCAGTAATACTAGGTGTGGCAGTTTCTTTGTTAAACTTCTTATTTGAAAGCCATGACCATGGTAGCCACCAACACAACCATGATCATCCCACAGAGCATCATCACGACCACAATCATTAAATGAAAAAAAGGCCATGATAAAATTTATCATGGCCTTTTTAATGCTATCGAATAAGCAAGAAAATATACTCTACTCTTCCAAGCGAAGTGAATTGCGCAACTTATCCAACAAATCGCTCAATCGCTCGCAGTCCTTTTCTTTAAAGTTCTTGGGAAGTATGTCGTTTAATAACATGGTTTCTTCCAGCTCTTCCAACACTACTAGTCCTTTATCGGTAATCACCAAATCTACTGATCGTTTGTCTTCGGCACTTTTACACCTAGACACCAGATTCTTGGCCACCAAACGATCCATTAGCCTTGAAATATCAGGCGTATTGGTCAATAATCTGGTTTTTAAAAGATTGTTATTTGCGGGTTGAGGATACTGCCCTCGCAAGATGCGCAATGCATTAAATTGTTGCAAGGTAATCTGCTGCTTTTCAGCTCTTTTCTCTAATATTTCCGTCAATTTATTTGCTGTAAAAACAAGGTTTACTGTTGCCTTATGCCACTCGCTTTTGAATTGCCTAACTTGTAGCTCCTCCTCTATCTTCATAATTAATCTAAATAAATTTAATACACACAAATGACACTTTCCGACTCAATTTCCTCAAAACATTTATTTATCTTTGGGGTTTATGTTGTTCAAATAATATTAAATATACGAAATGCATCACAATAATAGCTTGGATAAATTAAAAAAAGGAGAAAGAGCTAAGATATTGAGCTATTCCTCATCCGAAATACCTGCAAAGTTTTTTGAGATTGGCTTCCTTCCTGGGATTGATATCGAAATCAAACATATTGCACCTTTCAATGGCCCAATATGTGTTAGTATCATTCAAAACAATTCACTAGTTGCTTTACGTAAATCCGAAGCTAAGCACATAATCGTTGAAAAATAGTATGAAATCCCCTATAATAGCCCTTTTAGGGAATCCAAATGTGGGAAAAACCTCCCTATTTAATAAAATCACTAAGCTACACCAAAAGGTAGGAAACTATCCCGGGATTACAGTCGAAAAACGTGAAGGTACTGTCCGGGTGAAAGATGTCACCTATCGTATAATCGACTTACCCGGGACATATACCTTGTTCCCAAACTCAATGGACGAGGAAATCGTTTTCAACACGTTAAGTAATAAACAAGATGTAAACTACCCAGACCTTGTGGTCGTGGTGAGTGAGCCCATGCATCTAAAAAGATCTATTGTACTCTATCAACAAGCTCGGGAGCTTGGCCTTCCCGCCATCTTCGTCTTGAATATGATAGATGAAGCCAAAGAAAAAGGGGTGTCTGTCGATATCCCGAAATTAGAATCGTATCTACAGACTCGAATTTTTCAAACGAACGCTCGCTCTGGAGAAGGAATCCATGAGCTCACTCAACAATTTTCAATCACGACAGGTAGTTACTTCGGGGGATTAAAAATAGATGAACAATTTCAATCCGCACTTTCGGAAGCTAAGCAGTTGTTTCCTTTGGAAACGGAGTATTCTACTTGGCAGTTTTTGGCTCAAGCGAACGTTTCTTTTTTAACAGAGGAGAAGAAAGAAAAGCTACAGGAGATCCGAACCAAATATATCTTAGAAACGGGGCAGCTTCAAAAAAGTGAATCACTTATACGTCATCATCAGATTGACAAAGACCTTGTCAATATCATTTCCTATAATCATCAACCGCAGAAAAACAGAACCAACAGCATCGATAAGATTTTAATCCATCCACTTTGGGGCTATGTGATTTTCTTCGGAATCCTGTTCCTTATTTTTCAAGCTATCTTTGCCTGGGCTGCGCCATTGATGGATTTCATTGACGAAACCTTTGCATCCTTGGGTGCGAGTGTACAGGGGATGCTTCCTGAAGGCCCAATCACCGGGTTGTTGACAGACGGGATTATTGCGGGTATCGGGGGGATTGTTATTTTCATTCCCCAAATTGCAATCCTATTTTTGTTTATCTCTTTAATGGAGGAAACGGGATATATGAGTCGCGTCGTCTTTTTGATGGACCGCTGGCTGCGTCCTTTTGGACTAAATGGCAAATCAGTCATCCCCTTGATGTCTGGAGCTGCTTGCTCTATTCCTGCAATCATGTCTGCCCGTAACATT
Source organism: Sphingobacteriaceae bacterium DW12 (assembly GCA_000783305.1). Lineage (GTDB taxonomy): Bacteria > Bacteroidota > Bacteroidia > Sphingobacteriales > Sphingobacteriaceae > Sphingobacterium. The sequence continues at coordinate 496,409 of JROE01000008.1, forward strand.
GAAAATGCCAAGGAAAGACTTATCACCATATTGGTCACCCCCTTCATGACTTGCTCGGCGCGATTACCTATATATATCGTCATTATCGGATTAGTCATTCCCAATCAAAAAGTACTGGGTTTCAACATGCAGGGAATGACCTTATTCGGCATGTATATATTGGGATTGTTAAGTGCCCTTGGCGCTGCTTGGATACTCGGAAAGGTAATCAAAAGCAAACATAAGACATTCCTAATTTTTGAATTACCGACCTACAAACTTCCGGATTGGAAAAATGTTGCTGTAAATGTTTGGGAAAAATCTTCAGGATTTATCATCGATGCCGGTAAGATCATACTAGCCATGTCTATTATCTTATGGGTATTGGGTAGCTTTGGACCTGGAAACTTTAACCGTGCAGAAGAAATCGTACAACGAGACTATCCAAATGCATCTGCTGAGGATTTGGAAAACCATATCAAATCTTACCAACTTGAAAACTCCTATTTAGGTATCTTAGGCACCACCATTGAGCCCGCCATAGCACCGTTAGGCTATGATTGGAAGATTGGAATTGGTCTTATTTCTTCCTTTGCTGCTAGAGAAGTGTTCGTCAGTACAATGGCAACTGTATACGCCCTTGGTGACACAGACGATGAGACGACCATTCAAGGACAGATGCGTAAAGAAATCAATAGAAACACAGGACTGCCCGCTTATAATTTTGCATCAGGTATATCATTATTACTATTCTATGCGTTTGCAATGCAGTGTATGAGTACGATAGCCATCGTAAGGAAGGAAACCAACTCTTGGAAATGGACGTTGATACAAACAGGTATGATGACGGGGCTAGCCTATATTGCTGCATTTATTGCATACCAGCTTTTAAAATAATACAACTATGACAAATGAAGCCATTCAATATTTGATTATCGGAATAGTCTTTATCGGAGCCATCATCTTTTTGTATAAAAAAATGAGAGGTTCTTCCAAAGGCAGCTGCGGGTGTTCAACAGGCGGCGGCTGTGGGGTAAATACTCCCGATAAACGTAAAAGAGGAGCTGTTTAATACAGCTCCTCTTTTTTTACACATCTGAATATAGCTATCTTACCCATAAATATCACATCCAACTACAGTCATTGGGATTGCCCCTAAGATTAGCAACAGTCTGCTGGCGAGTATCTTTCTGATAGCTCTGGGATTTGGTTCATAAAAGTTTTATTAAATACAAGAAATATTTTTGTGGAATTTGGTATCCTTACGCATCCTTGTCCAAATTATTATAGAAAACGATGAACATAATAAAGATTTCTCTAGCCATAGGTGGTGCTTTGCTTACCACCGGCTTATTCGCCCAAGGGCCCAAAGTAATAAAGGCGGAACTTAAAAATGTAACCCTTTACACAAATGCAGCTGAACTAAATCATCAAGCCAATGTCAATCTACCGACAGGTACCAGTGAAATCGTATTTACACATGTAGCAAATGGTATAGATGAAAATAGTATCCAAATCGGTAGCTCCCTTCACGTCACAATTATGTCCGTGCGAACTATGTTGAATTATATAGATGCTGATGTCAAGAGTGAGGGTTTTGTTAAAGTAGAAAACCACTATAATAAGGAACTCAATCTTTTGAAATCTCTACAAAATGAAAAATCAACAGAAGAAAGTATACTTAAACTACTGGAAAGCAATCAGAAAATTGCAGGTACAAATGGCACTACGACTGTAGCAGAACTTTCCAAAATGGCAGACTATTACAAAACTAAATACCTAGAAGTGAAAAACACGATTTCAAGTCTAGAAGAAAAAATCGCTATTCAGGAGGATGTGGTCAATAAAGCAAAAGTGCAATTGGACGAAGTTCGCGGGCAAACAACAGGTTCGGGTGGACAACTGGTCGTTCAAGTAATAAACAACCAAGCTGGCAACCAACCTTTTGATATTACCTACAGTTCTCCACAAGCTTCCTGGTATGCATCTTATGATCTTCGCGCTACGAATACAAACTCACCGTTAGAAATTGTATACAAAGCCAATGTTTCCCAATCTACTGGCATTGATTGGAAGCAAGTTCATCTTACGTTGGCAACGGGCAACCCTTCACAATATGGAGTTGCCCCTATATTGCAACCGTGGCAGCTTTATTATCAGCAGGACTACTTGCGAGCTAAAGTGAATTCAGCACCTCAAAGTCTAATCGCTGGTGCAACGCTAGATGAAGTTGTCGTAACTAAACAAAAAAATGTAAGATTTGGAGGTGCTTCTAGTATCGGATCCTATACCCAACAAAGCGAAAATCAACTGAATACAACGTTTGACATCTCTATCCCATATGATATTGCGTCTAATGGTAAGCCGCATAGCGTTTCCTTGAAAGACTACAAACATGCTGCAAGCTATACCTATCTAGCCGTACCTAGATTGGACCCCAACATTTATTTATTGGCTGAGCTAACAGATTACGAAAAACTTAATTTGATGCCAGGTACTGCCAACGTCATGTTCGAAAACATGCTGGTAGGCAAGACTGTTATTAATCCAAATGATGCCATAGACACGCTCAAATTAAGCATGGGCAGAGATAAGATGATCAGCATCAAACGGGAAAAAATCAATGATCTATCCCAAACCAAAATATTAGGTGGAAGCAAAAAGCAAAGTTTGGTCTACGAAATCACCATCAAGAATAATAAAAAGAACGATGTAAGTATTTCTTTGCAAGATCAAATACCAGTATCCACGGATAAATCTATGGAAATAACCTTAGATGACAACGGTGGTGCAGATATCAACAAAGAAACTGGTCTCCTTAAATGGAGTTTAGATGTACCGGCTGGTGCGACAAAAAAGATACGTTTTGGATACACCGTAAAATATCCAAAAGACAAGCAAGTAAATATTTACTAAAAATAGCTATCTTAGAAAACCGCTGTAGGGACACAGCGGTTTTTTAATTTTATTTGGATAATACTAACTAATTCTTGCGAAAAAAGAACAAGTTATCTAAGTTTGACGGCATGAAAAAATGTATAGTCGTAAGTATTTCTCTTCTTCTAATAATAAGCTGTTGCTTTGCGCAAAAGAAGAAAAAAAAGAAAAACAATGACAGTGATCAATCTCCTAAGCAGGAGTTAGTTTATGATAACGTCAATTACCTCCCTTCGATTCAATCCGTCCAATTCCTGACCGGCAATACAGAAACCAACTTACCTATTATTGACTTGGAGAAAAGGAATACATTGACTTTTAACTTTGATGATTTACGAGCCGACATCCGGAATTTCTATTTCGGCATTGAGCATTGTGATGCCAATTGGATACCAAGCAGACTCTCCCCGCTTGAATACGCGGAAGGCTTCAATGAAGGTCGCATAGACAACTATACCAGCTCTAAATCTACTTACCAACCTTACACGCATTACTCTGCCAACTTTCCTGATGAGTATGTAGCACCGAAATTACCGGGCAACTACCTTTTAAAAGTCTATGAAGATGCAGACAAAAACAGGTTAATCCTTACCCGTAAATTCTATGTCGTCCGTAATCTGATGGGCGTAGCCGCAAAAGTATCGCCGTCCACCATTGTAGCCAAGCGAAGTCAAAATCAAAAATTAGATGTTTTCGTTAAAACGGGCGCCATCACAGTCGCTAATCCACAACGAGACTTACGCGTAGTAGTTATGCAAAATCAGCGTATGGACAATATGATGAGTTTGAATGACCCCATGTTTGTTGGAGGAAGTGACATCAGTTATAACAATAGCCAAACACTGGATTTTAAAGGAAATAATGAGTTTAGATATGTTGACTTACGCAGTTTAAAACTCGGGTCCGAACGGGTTCAAAGTATACACGTAGATTCGCTAGTTCGCGTTTCCTTACATATAGATGAAGATAACAGTCAATCCACCTATGCTTCTACTTTTGACGAAAACGGAAAATTTTATATCCGGAATATGGACCAGCCGGAAGCCAATGTAGAGGGCGACTATGCGCAGGTAACCTTTTCGCTTAAAACCGATCAAGAAATAAAAGGAGACATATACCTCGTTGGAGGCTTTAACAATTACCAAAGAACAGCCCATAACAAACTTCATTATGAAGAGAAGACCAAACTTTGGCAAGTCACGCTTCCACTAAAACAAGGGCTTTATGATTACGAATATGTATTGCAGGATCTCAACGGCAATGTAGTCACCGATGCTTTTTCAGGTAGCTTCTACGAGACGGGCAATAATTACCAAATTTTATTGTACAATCGCAAAATCGGCACCTTTTGGGATGAATTTTTGGGCTTTGGAGAAACCAGTATTAACAATCGTAAATAAAATCAAACAGCGTGGAAGAGCAAGCTTCAGAAAAAAAAGAGTTAAATAGAGGATTAAAAAACCGCCACATCCAATTGATTGCCTTGGGCGGAGCGATTGGCACTGGTTTGTTTTTGGGAATAGGTCCTGCCGCCGTGTTAGCAGGACCTGCTGTAATCTTAGGATATGCAGTAGCGGGTATAGTGGCTTTTTTCATCATGCGACAATTGGGTGAAATGGTCGTCGACGAGCCGGTGTCGGGTAGCTTTAGTCATTTTGCCAATAAGTATTGGGGCCCTTTTGCGGGATTTTCATCCGGCTGGAATTATTGGTTTTTGTATATTTTAGTCAGTATGTCCGAACTCACGGCAATTGGTGTATATGTACAATTTTGGTGGCCCGAGATACCGCTATGGCAATCCAGCTTGTTCTTCTTTATTGTGGTCAATGCCTTGAATCTAGCATCCGTAAAAGTATATGGTGAAGCCGAATTTTGGTTTTCCATTGTAAAGGTTTTGGCCATTATTGCCATGATTATCTTCGGTTCTTATTTGTTATTAAGCGGCAATGGTGGTGAACAGGCTAAAGTTGCAAATCTATGGAATGACGGAGGCTTCTTTCCCAAAGGCTGGCTTTCGGAAGGTTCTGAGGGTAATTTTCAAGGACTTCTTGCAGCTATGGCACTGATTATGTTTTCCTTTGGAGGGTTAGAGCTCATTGGCATCACTGCAGCAGAAGCCGAGAATCCGGAGAAAAATATCCCTCGAGCTACTAACCAAGTCATTTATCGTATTCTTATTTTCTACGTAGGAGCCTTGATTATCTTATTCTCCTTATCGCCTTGGCGTAATATTACGGAAGGTAGTAGCCCATTTGTAATGATTTTTGAAAACCTCAAAGGTTTCCAGTTCTCTTTGTTCGGAAAAACTTTCTTTTTCACTTCTATTATTGCCAATGCGCTCAACGTCATTGTCTTGACGGCAGCTCTTTCCGTTTACAACAGCAGTGTATATAGTAATAGTCGAATGCTTTATGGACTTTCCAAACAAGGTAATGCGCCCAAATTTTTATTAAAACTCAACAAGAATCATGTGCCGATAATGGCCATTTTGGTATCGGCGGCTTTTGCAGCCATTTGTATCGTTATCAATAAAATGATTCCTGAAAAAGCACTGGGCATTCTCATGTCACTTGTGGTTTCGGCATTAATCATCAATTGGCTTATGATTTCTATCACCCATTTATTCTTTAAAAAGAAGAAAATACAAGATGGACATCAGACACTGTTCCCATCGTTCCTCTATCCTATCAGCAACTACATATGTCTTATATTTTTGATTGGCATTCTGGTCATGATGTGGCTTACAGGGCTCAAAATATCGGTCGAACTCATTCCCATTTGGCTACTCCTCTTATATATCGGGTACCTTCTGGTGAAACGAAATAAAAAAAGACAACTATAATTTATCATACACGAAAATAGAAGGTGTCATTACATCGATGAGCTGATGACACCTTCAGTATTTTTTACCCATGCAGGTAATTTCACTTTTATTATTTGGTATGTCAACGAGTAATCACTGTTTCAAAATTCATCTATAATCTTTTGAGTATAAAGGCGTAATCCAATTGTCGCTTTGCTTAGATAAAGGCGCGACGCAAGTGTTAATGAAGGGGCACGCTTTAGGTATATCACCTAAGGCGCACCTCCTCCATATGCCCGTCCTCTACTTTAGACTAACGTAGGAGTCGTATCGCTATAGCACGCTGGCTGTCGCCGAATCCATTTGGACAGCCAGTAGCTCGCAACAAAGCTCACCATCGCGCCTATCAGCCCCAGCTTTGCGTTTTGCTATTTCCAATCCATCATCATCGATGTGATACGCCAAAAAATGCATAGTAGTTTGAGCCAAACTGCTAGTAGTTTTTCAAAAACACATAGCAGTTTGTGATAAACGCACAACACTTGTTCACTAAGTCATAGCAGTTTTTCGATAAAGCACAGCAGTTTTCGACAAACGCACGATACTTGTCTACCAAGTCATAGCACTTGTTGGATAACGTATAGCAGTTTGCAACAAATGCATAGCATTTGTTCACAAAGTCTTGACACTTGTTCGAAATCTACCTACTGTTTGGCTCAACTTACTAGGAGTTTATAACAAACTACTTACAGTTTTCCCACGTTATCAGCTCATAAAGGTTATTGCGAATGGATTATAATCTCCCCTTTCGGCGACTCTCTATCAAGGCTTCTACCAGATTCCGCCGGAAGAACCGGACGATCTTATCAAAGCTCATCGGCCATAGTTTACCATCTCTTACATAGCGGCTATAGGTCGAGTCTTGAATGTTGAGCTTGTCCATGACCTGATTTTTGTCCAAACGGGGAGTCTCCAAGAGGTTGAGCAATTCCAATCTAAAAAATTAAATCAAGTACTACCATACATAAAAACTTATTAATAGATAACTAAATAAGCAAATTTTATATCAAAACTTAATGAGTCAATGATAGGATTAGATATCTCCCCCCCTTTACCATATCAATAAGAAACGGCGTATAGTTCACTATACGCCGTCCAGCATCTTTTATTCGATTGCAAAAATCACGATTCGCTTGTCCTAATTGTCCTCATCATACCCCCAAGTCAATAATTTTTCTTGCAATATTCTCGAAATCTTATTGAAGTAACGTTTCTGCTTATAACCCATGACCCATTGTACCCCATGAACAGCATTGGTACAGAATATTTCATCAGCCTGTTTCATGATTTCTGGGCTGATTTGGGCCTCTACGACTTCTACTCCCTCATGAGCGGCCATATCCATCACGACTCGACGCATAACACCTGCCACACATCCTTCAGAAATAGCCGGTGTGTATAAGACCTTCTCATAATAAATAAATATATTGGAAGATAGGGCTTCGCATAAAAAACCCTCTTGATTGAGCAACAAGACTTCATCAAAGCGATGTTTTCGCTTATGCAATCCTGCCAGCACATAAATGAGGGCGTTATTGGATTTCAACTTCGAAAGGTCACTGTATGGTTTCCTATATTCCGTATACAAATCGATAATCAAGCCAATTTTCTTGTCTCTTAAAGAATCAGGTATCCGGGCAATTTGCAGAACGAAAGCAGTTTTATTGGTATCCGGGCTATACAAGCCACCGCCCTCTCTAAATACGATGAGTCGCACACGGACCTGCTGTCCCAACATGTTATTCTTCCGAATCAATTCCTCTGTTTTGGATTTGATAAAGAATGTATCAAAACGATGGCTATCCTCCATATGAAGCATACCCAAACCTTCCTGTAAACGTTGGACATGGAAATTCAGAAAGCGGATATCACCGTCTTTCCAAAGCATGGTCTCAAAGAGACCATCGCCATATCTAAATGCTCTATTTTCAGCGGAAATCACCAAATCATGTTCGGCTACAATCTTTCCATTATAATTAATATATATCGTTGACATAACTATTCTACTCCCTTATTAATCTTGCTCTTGGGTAGATGAGCTGGAATAGGCTCTCCACTTCTCTAATGCTAAACGAAAATCTTCGGGCAATGGTACCTCAAAGTTTAAATATTCTTTTGTCTTGGGGTGTACAAATCCCAAAACTTGAGCATGAAGGGCTTGACGAGGCAAAAGAGCAAAGCAATTATCCACGAACTGTCTATATTTATTAAAGACTGTTCCTTTCAAAATCCGATCTCCACCGTAGGGTGCATCATTAAATAATGGATGACCTATAGATTTGAGATGAGTACGTATTTGGTGGGTCCTACCTGTCTCCAATTGGCACTCAATCAAGGTCACATATCCCAATCGCTCTAGTACCTTGTAACGCGTAACCGACCATTTACCATTTTCGGGGTCATCATACATAGTCATGACTCGTCGATCCTTAAGATTTCGCCCGATATACCCCGTGATCGTGCCATCTTGCTCAATATCACCCCATACCAACGCCACATATTTTCGCGTAATGCTGTGATCAAAGAACTGCTTAGCAAGATGGGTCATGGCCCATTCCGATTTTGCAATGACCAGCAAACCTGTAGTATCCTTGTCAATACGATGGACAAGTCCCGGGCGACCAGCATTGCCAGGCAGTGTTGGCAACTGATTAAAATGGTGCGTCAATGCGTTAACCAGCGTACCTGTATAATTATTAAACCCTGGATGTACCACCATGCCTGCGACCTTATTCAACACCATAACATCGTCATCTTCATAGACGATATCCAATGGAATATCCTCCGGATATACTTCAGTATCTCGGGGTGGGTCTGGCAATACTACAGAAATGACGTCAAAAGGTTTAACTTTATAACTCGATTTGATAACATTATCGTTGACCAATACCGAACCGGCATCTATCGCATTCTGAATCTTATTTCGAGATGCATTTTCCACCCTATTCATCAAGAATTTATCTATACGCAACAGAGCTTGCCCCTTATCAACCTCAATTCTCAGATGTTCAAATAATTCTTGTTCGTCTTGTTCTAATAATTCTAAATCTTCTGCCATTGTACAAAGTTAGATGAATTCATGCAAATTCCCGTAACTTTGTTAAGTTAAGCATGAATATCAGTCGTCGCTTAGTCTTTATCGCATAGAATGAATACGTTATCTTTTGAATTTCACAGTCCTGAACAGGAAATTAACGACCCTCTATTTTTAGAAAAGGGAGTACAAGTATTCGTCAAACGGGACGACATGATTCATCCTTTTATTTCGGGCAATAAATGGCGAAAACTAAAATATACGCTTCAACAGGCGCGCAGGGAAAATAAGTCAACATTGGTAACCTTTGGAGGTGTTTGGTCCAACCACCTCTTAGCCACAGCCTGTGCCGGAGCGACCTTCGGATTTAGCACAATCGGATATGTAAGAGGGGATGAAGTGCACAACCCAGTATTGGCGCTCTGTAAATTATATGGGATGGAACTGTGCTTTATTTCAAGGGATGATTATAGGGATAAGCAATCCGTTTTCGAGGAAAGATTTGGATTGGACAGCGCTGCTTTCTTTATTAATGAGGGCGGATATAGTAAGGAAGCTGCTCAAGGATGTGCCGAAATCATAACAGAGTTACAGCACTCCTACGATGATATCTTATGTGCTTGTGGTACTGGTGCTACGTTGGCCGGATTGCAACAAGGTATTTCAAATAAGGCAATGGACGTGCAACTACATGGAGTACCCGTGCTAAAAGGCGGAGAATTCATTCGTAAAGAGGTGCAGCAATTAGGGGTAACCGCACAGACTATCAAATTGCATACAGACTACCATTTTGGCGGCTACGCCAAAACGAAACCCGATTTACTGGTTTTTATCCAATCTTTTGTAACCCAAACAGGCATCATGATCGAGCCAACTTATACTGGAAAACTCTTTTATGCAGCATATGACCTCATCCGACAAGATTATTTCGCACGGGATACTAAAATTTTGTTAATCCATACAGGTGGATTGACTGGATTTTTAGGGATGTATGAAAAATTTTAGACAAAACATTCAAGGAACAAAAACATGGGTCATTCTTTTTCAAGAATGACCCATATATAATAGAAAAAAGTGAGCCTATTTATTGCTTATCCCACCACACTCGACCAGATAAATTATCGCCACCAGGAACAGCAGCAGCAGCAGCTTTATAATAAGCGCTATTTGACCCTGCTTCTTCTGCGGTTGGATAAGGCAAACGTCGAGGTATAGTACCATTGGTTGCATTACCAGGGTATACCACAGGTGTCAGATTTGGGAAGCCCGTACGCCGCCAATTGGACCAAGTTTCATAAAAATTCAAGGCCGTATTTTGATGAATCCAATACTGCAATCCAATCTGACTCAATCCTCCAGTCAATGGGTGTGCGGTAGCATAAGCCTCCGCATCTGCGTCACTGATGGCTAGAGCAGCATCATATTGCCCCAGAAAGGTGATTCCAGCTTTGACACCATTCTTGTAATGAGTCTCAGCCGATCCGCCCACACCCCACCTTTGCGCCGCTTCAGCCAGCAGAAGCTCACTCTCTGCATACGTCAGAATAAAGGTAACTCCATCCCTTTTGATCATACCTGGATGTGGCGACGAATACTCAGGAAAAGTGGTGTAAGATGGGTGGGCGCTAATAGCATACAGGGGATTAGTATTCAAATCCTTTCCATTAGGCATCCCTTTTTGAACAGCTGGATCTGCAACAAAGTCCATATTTTTCTTTTTGCTTCCAGTGTCATCCACTTCACTGGGTGTCAGAAATAGCTTGGTGACCGCAACCTTAATACGCGGATCATTACTATTTTTTAGTGTATTGATAAAAGTGTCTGACCACTTGACATAGTAATGTTCCTGTCCTCCATCTCCCAATAAGACCTGACTATTACGGTTTTGGGTTATACGGGCACCCGTTTCATCATGCTTAAGAAAAGCATTATCATCATTGTTGGCCATCGTCTTCCCAACAACCTTTTCCGCATAACTTTTTGCGGTGATATCGTCCACTTTTGTGAGCCGCATCGCTAACCTCAAAATCAATGAGTTTCCGAAACGTTTCCATTTTTCAAAATTGCTTTTATAGATAACATCACCCGTCACTTGATCTGCTGCAGGGTCCAATGCTGCCATAGCCGCCTCCACCTCCTTCAACATATCCATATAGATATCTTGTTGCTTATCATATTTAGCGGAAAGATTGCCTTTATAATATCCAAGCCCTGCTTCTGAATATGGCACGTCCCCATACAAATCTGTCAATCGAGCGAATATCAATACCTTCCAGATACGAGCGATATTATGTAGATTCTTATACTGCGGTTTGTCACGTGTCAATTCCACAATGTCTACTATGGGCTTTACCTGCTCGGCATATGCGCGCTCCCAATAGGCAGAGGTATACCAAGGGGTCAACAGGTATTTGTCCCCTGCCCAATAGCTTACTACAGAAGATAATCCCTGCATCATGGTACCTGAATAGATGAGATTGGCCCGCCAGGTCTCATATGCTAGATCCGTACTGCCTGTGTAGGTCAACTGTGCAGTAGAAAAGGTAAAATTAGGATCAAAGTTTGTCGGACCATAATTGACTGGATCCGTGTTAATCTTTTCAAAGTCTTTGGTACAAGCGGTTATTCCCATAAGCCCGGCAACCACTAAAAGACCATATATTTTTATTACGTTATTTTTCATCAGAATATAATTATTTGTTCATCAATTATCCGATTGCATTTCATTGTTAATGAGCGTTCGAGTTGATTTTATTGGCATCTCAGTTTTATCGTCCTTTCTCAATTAAAACTTAACATTCAAATTCACCCCAAAGGTTCTGGCGGGAGGCATACCACCCAATTCCAGACCTGGAAAAGTCGCATTGTAACTGGACTCGGGATCGATGTTATCCGTTTTCTTCATCAGTATGAAAAGATTACGTGCAACAAGGCTTACATTCAAACCACTAATTTTATTATTAAATACCGAAGCAGGGAAACTATAACCAAATGTCAATTGTCTAAATTTGATAAAACTAGCGTCATTGACAAAACGATAAGATGTATTGTTGGCGGTATTCTCATAGAATTTGGCTGCCGTATTACCTAAACCTTCTCGATTTTCCAACGTTTCTTTATGCAAGCCTTTGATATAGCCTAAATAATCTGTTCCTGAGAATAATTTACCTCCAAACTTACCATCAATCAAGAAACCGAAATTAAAGCGCTTATAGGTAAAATCATTGTTCCAGCCAGCAAACCATTTATTATAAGCTGAACCATATTCTTTCAATTCACCACGATCAGGTGAGCCGTCTGCCAATTTCATAATCTCGCCGTTGTCATCGTATTTGTAGTCGTATGCTACAATCTGCCCCAAAGCCTTTCCACGAATATTTTTGAGAAAGCCCACGCCTGAGCGCGAAGTTGCAATCAGTTGCTCAGATACGCCATCCGCGAGTGACAGTACGGTATTCTTGTTGTAGGTCATATTTAAAGAGGAAGTCCAATTGAAATTGTCTTTTTTAATGATGACACCCGAAACCAAAGCTTCGACACCTTTATTTTCAATAGATCCGGAGTTTAGAATAGCACCATCATAACCAACTGTACTTGACGTAGTCACACTCGTAATCTCATCATCCGAGCGCTTTTTATACCAAGTCAAATCGATATTCAAACGGTTGCTAAAGAACCGTAAATCTGTACCTATCTCCAACTCAGAGGCTTTGGAAGCTTTAAGTCCTGAATTTGGAATTTCTAAATTTGTGATTTGCCCTAGAGAAGCTCCTCCTAAAGACTGACTAAGGACACTATATGTTAAAGCGGTCTGGTATGGACGTGTAGCCTGACCGACGACTGCATACCCTGCCCTTAACTTACCAAAACTAAGTGCTGCAGAGTTTATAAACTCAGTAAAGACAAAAGAACCACTAATGGATGGATAGAGCACACTCAACTTATTGTTCATGCCAGGTGCTGCAAGAGTAGAAAACCAGTCTGAACGAGCACTCCCCGTCAGGTATAAAATATCCCGATAAGCAAATTCTAAAGTCCCATACACCGACTGTGTCTCTTGCTCTGTCTCTGCATAGGCAACAGATTTATTTTTTAACCCGACAATCGTATAGACTCCAGGCACCAAAACTCCTGAACCTTGGTTGATGGTCAGATCTGTCTTTGTATTGCGGTAACTTGCTCCTAAATTAGGTGTTAATGCAATTTCGTCATTCACTTTGAACGATTTTCCTACTAGCACATCTGCATTGAGATCTGAGAACCGCATCTTCTGCGATACCAGATTATTCGGAGGTGCATAGGCAAGACCCGTAGGAAGCACACTCAGATAACTATTTGTATAAAAATCTTGTCCTGCGCGTCCTTGTACAAACAAACCGTTATCAAATGTATATCGAGCAGACAACGAGCTAATTAGACGATTTCTATCTGTATTATTCTGAACTTCATAAGCAGCAAACCAAGGGTTAGTGTCCCATGAATTCCCCGTATTATAAGGAACCTCAGATCCTTTATCTGTTTTCCATGGTTTCAGATCCCGAATATCCAAACTCGTAGGTAGGAATACGGCATTATAATTAGCACTACCCGCACCATCCGAAAGCATAGGACGATTTTTTGCATTTTCAATAATATAATTGGCACGTGCGTCAATGGCCAGCCTTTTAACAGGCTCGAAAGTACCTGTCAAATTCAGGGACTGTCTATCTAAACCAGAATTAGGCATAATGGACTTATTGGAGAGATCGCTAGCAGAAAAACGTAGTGCACCACCTTCAAAGGCTTTGTTGAGTGCCAAGGAATTAGTCCAAGTATGCCCATCGTTATAGAAGTTTTCTATATTTTTTTTCTGCGCTACATATGGTCTAGCAACTCCATCAAACTGTGGCACATTACTATCGTCCAACTTGGCTCCCCAACTTGACCCGCCTACCTGAGCTGCTGCAATTCCATCTTGAGGTTTTTCCCCGTTGGCCCCCTGTCCATATACATACTGCCAATCGGTCCGATCCATGACCTGTTCTATAACGTAATTGCTGCTGAACTCAATCCCAGAACCTTTTCCTGATTTGGTCGTAATCAAAATAACACCCGCTTTTGCTCGTGAACCATAAAGAGCTGAAGCAGCAGCACCTTTCAACACAGAGATACTCTCAATATCATCCGGGTTGAGGTTACCTATTGCATCTCCCATATCGGGTGCATTATCCCATTGGCTACCTTTATTGCCATTAGGGTTGGTATTACCAAAGCCAACAGGCGCATTTTCCATAGGGACACCGTTAATCACATACAAAGGTTGGTTGGTCTGGCTTAAGCTGGATGCACCTCGAATAACAACACTAGTCGCAGCCCCCACCCCACCAGAAGTGGAGCTAACGTCTAACCCCGCAACTTTACCAACCAGCGAATTAGCTATATTATTTTCCCGTGCCTGAGTCAAGGTCTCCCCATTAATTTGGGTGACAGAATATCCCAAAGTACGTTTTTCACGATTTACTCCTAAGGCAGTAACTACCACTTCATTCAATAATTGATTATCTTCTTGAAGTACAATCTTGAGTTCGTTGTTCCCTTGAACGGCAACCTCTTGAGATAGATAGCCCGCAAATGAGAAAATTAGTACACTACCAGTAGGAACATCCAGTTCAAAACGACCATTAATATCAGTGGCCCTGCCAATAGCGGTGCCTTTCAAACGGACGGTAGCTCCCGAAAGCGCATGGCCCTCAGCATCTGTCACTATGCCTTTAACTTGCAAATCTTGTCTTTGGCTCACCACTACCAATCCTTCGTTTGATACAGAATATTGAAGTCCAGATTTTTTGAATATCTTGGCAAGTACATCCACTACCTTGGTGTTATCCACTGCAAGGGAAATCTCTTTGTTTAATAATTGGTTGGTTGAGTTATAGACAAAATAGTAATCACTATTTTCTTCAATAATCTTCAACACTTTACTCAGCTTAGCCCTGTTGACATCAAAAGAAACTTTTTGCTGAGAATAGACGCTAGCCGACACATGAAGGCTTGCAATCAACATCATAATTAAGGTTAGTTTCATCCAGATAATGAATCTAAAGCGCATAAAATATACTCTATGCACTTGCATTAAGCAATTTTTAATCATATTTTGGTACTTGGTTAAAGTTTAAACTTGGCAGCTCGTTTTTTAGCTTAGATGGGACTGCCGGTTTGATAATCAGTTTGGAAGGATGGTGTTGGACCACCATCCTTTTCTTTTATTTGTAAATCGTTATTTTTTTTCCATATATCTTATATTTAAAGGGTTGTACTTTTTGTAAGGCATTTAATACTTGATCGATACGCTCTTTGTTAAAGGTGGCTGTAAATCTATAATCCTGTAGGTGCTCGTCTTGCAGCTGGATTTCGACATCATACCAACGCTCTAACACATGTTGTAACGAGGAGAAGTCTTGATCTATAATTTCCAGACGATTCTCTTTCCAGGCTACATCCGGTAATGTCAAGTTATCTTCTTCTGGTTCTAAATCTTGTATGGCAATCTCCTTAAGTTGCGATTTTTTCACTTTCTTCACACGCTCATTACCTTCGATTTTTTCCTCAGCTTTGTATATCGTCACTTTTTGATTGGGCTTCAGTAGTACTAGATTTTCATTGCCTCTCTTGCTTTTCATTTCAATGAGCCCATGAATCAATACCGCTTCTGAAGTAGTCTCATCGGGATAAGCCTTTACATTGAAGGATGTCCCCAATACGCGAATATCAAAATCCTGGGTATGCACTATAAATGGTTTTTCCTTGTTAATACTGACATCAAAGAAAGCTTCTCCTGTCAAGTGGACATGCCTTTCATTCACATTAAATCCCTTGTCCATAAACAATTTACTTCCAGCATTTAGGGTCACCTTACTACCATCTGCCAATTCAATAGTTTTCTTTTCGCCATTGGCAGTCACGTAGCTGACGTCCTGCTGTTGGGAAGCGACACCTTCAACGCTAGATCTTTGGATAGCCCAAAGCAACCCGCCTGTCAATATGACAAGTGCCGCAGCAGTCTTAATCCAAAATGAAAATTGAAATTTAGAAGTGGTTGGGATAGGAGCAAGTGCCTGAATATCGGCTTTCAACTTACCAACCTGAGCATCCAAGGGTCTTTTGTTGCCAACGAGGATGTGATACAGTCTCTTTGCCTGTATCATCGTGGCCTCCTGTTCGGGGTGCTTATGCAGATAATTATTCCAGTATTGGATACATTGTTGATTGTCCCCAGCACAATACTCTTGAAAAGTATTATCGATTAGAAAATCTTCAACGTTTTCATATTTATTGTTTATCATTTGGTGCTATTTACTTTATAGTGCCTTAGAATTTGAAAATTTCCTAAGGAAAAATAAAATAAAAACACAAAACACTGACAAATAGATATTTAAATGTCTTTTAATTCTTCTCGCAGAATCTTCAACGCATCATAGACGGTATTATATGCAGTCTTAATTGTTTGCTTGGTATGTGAGGCAATCTGCTCATAGGTAAGCCCTTCGAAAAATTTCAAATGGATAAGTTGCTTTTGTCTGAAAGTCAATTTATCCAAGGCCTCTTTTAATCGATGTTGAATCCATTCATTGGTTTGGACCTGTATGATAAACTCTTCGTATGGCATCTCAAACCAATCGTCCTCGGCTTTTACATTTTGAAGGGCTTTATTGATTTTATTCTGTTTTTCGAGTAGTCTTAGAATTTTTCTCTTTAGAAAAGTTATTAGATAGGCTTGAACATTTTCTACACGTTCCAATTTTTCTCTCTTCTCCCAAATTGTCACAAATACTTGATCTGTTGCTTCACTAGATAAATCCACGTCACCACTTGTACGTACACCAAAATTAACCAACTCATAATACAACGATTTATAAAGATCGAAAAATGCATCTTCATCGCCATTCCGTATGCGTTCCCAAAGTAGTCGATAGGCAAGTCTATTTTTCATCCGAACAATTTGTTTGCTATTGCGACAAAACCTGCTTTATTTGAGTGTAATAAAATATCCTTAGATTTTGGTCGTCTACCCTAGGTGTCAGTATGTCTCAATTTATAGTTCCGAAATTATTGATGGCATAAATTTTGGCAAACAACTATCTCATATCGAAAAACAAGTGTTATCGATGCAATATAATCTTTTAATTGAAAAAAATATCATATCGATCGTCCCTTGCAATAAAAAAGATTTGCCTCATAGCTAGAAAACAACAATTTATACCTAATAATTGTCTTTTCAATATCAAGAGATACGAGTACATACTTGCTAATTTTCCATTCCTAAATAATATTAATATTTTAGGACATTAAACACATAACATTTCGATGAAAAATTTCTCTTATTCCGGATATCTGACATCCAATACAGATATAGATACTCAAACCATAGAACACTTGGTCATGAATTGTAGAGTATTGACCGTAAAAAAGGGGAACTACCTACTGCGGGCCGGCGAAGTAGGCAAACTATCTTATTTTGTGGAAGAAGGTTTACTCAAGCAATATTCCATTGATGACAAAGGTAAGGAGCATATTTTGCAGTTCGCTCCAGAGAACTGGATCGTCTCCGATCGAGGAAGTGTTTATTTTGGTCTCCCTTCTGATTATTATATCCAAGCCCTAGAGGATAGTAAAGTTGTACAAATTGATGAAGAATTCATCGTACAGTTGGCCAAGGAAAACCAATCTTTTTTAGAGTTTAACAATAAATCGCTACACAACCATATTCGGCATCTCCAAAAAAGAATCACCTTATTGCTCAGTGCGACAGCTGAGCAGCGTTATCTCGATTTTATTAAGATATACCCTAACCTGACACTACGTGTTCCTCAGATTTTGATTGCATCTTATCTAGGCATCACCCCAGAAAGCCTGAGTCGGGTGCGAAAAGACCTTACACATAAAAATTTCAATCGCTAGTAATTCTGACGGCTACTGAACAGTAGTTGGTCGTGACCATAGTGTTTTTTGGTATATCCAATCCTTATACTGTCGCCATAGTGTTGTTGACACGGTATCTGTAAGACTCCAATAAAAAAATGTTTGTGCATGCTAACGCGATTTCTTAACCTATATCAATATGTATTGCCAAATCGGGTAGTACCTTTGTGAGAAGAAAAAGAAAATAGATGATACATATTACAGGTTAAGACAACATATACGATTATTAAAAAATAAAAAACATGGAAATCAAACACATTAAAGACGCTCAAAAGGGTTACTTCTCTATGATAGACAACGAGAAAGAAGCAGGTAGAGTAACCTATACCCATGCCGGAGACACCAAGATTATCATTGATCATACAGATGTGAACGATGCGTATCGCGGCCAATCCATCGGAAAGAAGATTGTATTGGAAATCGTCTCCTACGCGCGGGAAAACAATATAAAAATATTGCCGCTATGCCCTTTTGCAAAGTCAGTCTTCGACAAAACCCCAGAAATTAAGGATGTACTTTTTTAGTCTCTATCCTGACCTTGCTGCTTATTCTCCCTGGAGAATAAGCAGCAAGGTTCGACCACGGAATACTTGCTAATAGCGCCCTCTAGCAATCTGCCAGAACTTTCTTATTATCGGATAGGGAAATAAAAATAAAAAGTACTACCCATTCCTTGCTCGCTGTCCACACCTATTCGTCCACCTTGATTTTCAATAAAGTCTTTACTGATTGCCAATCCTAACCCCGTCCCAGCCTTTGAGCTACCCGGGATTTGGAAATAGCGTTCGAATATACGTTCCTGATACCGATGATCTATTCCCGGACCGAAATCCCGAACAGAAAATAGAATCCGACCGTTGTCACGGCATAATGATACAATAATCTCTGTTTGCTCAGGGGCATAGCGAATAGCGTTGGTAATGAAATTAGTGAGTACCCAAGCTGTTTTCTCCGCATCGACATTCAACATTGGCAAATCATCTTCTATAACGGTGCTCACCTGAAGTGCCTTTTGGTCCGCAGAGACCTTAGTCGCGTCAAGCGCATAC
This sequence comes from Sphingobacteriaceae bacterium DW12, assembly GCA_000783305.1. Taxonomy (GTDB): domain Bacteria; phylum Bacteroidota; class Bacteroidia; order Sphingobacteriales; family Sphingobacteriaceae; genus Sphingobacterium. The sequence goes on from JROE01000008.1 coordinate 515,229, forward strand.
TTTAGGATATTCTTCGGATTGGCCTGCTGCATATTCAATTGGATATTACCTGTCTCTACTTGGGACATATTTAGCAGTTCGGAGGTAATTTTCAACAACCGTTCGCTATCATCTCCTATACTTTCTAAGAGTTGCTGTTGTTCTTCATTGAGTGTCCCCGTACGCACATGATTCAAAATATTGAGACTCATCTTAATCGAAGAAATAGGTGTCTTAAGTTCGTGAGAAACGGTTGCAATGAAATTTGTCTTCGCAAAATCAAGCTCTTTAAAGGGCGTGATATTTTTAAGCAGAATCACATGCCCAATGAGCTGAGGGGTGTGCTCTCCAGTAGGTACGATATTGATATTCAACACTTCTTTATCAAAATATTGTTGTTTACCATCTGCTACTATCTTAATAGGCTCCCCATTTGTTGACACTGAGTGACCAGCCACCAGATCTGTAATCAGCGAGCGGACTAAATCATTAGAGACTGCAATATCTTGGATTTGCTGACCTTGTATGTCCAGCCAATTTAGACCAGCCACTTTTAGCGCTTCTTCATTGGCAAAGAGTATCTTTTTATGCTCGTCAATACCAATCACTGGGTCATGCATATTATTAATTAGCGTTTCGATCCGGGTTTTTTCTTTCATAATATTCGCCAACTTGCTATTGGAATACTCCTCCAGTTTCTGCGCCATCGTATTAAAAGATTGGGCCAATTCTCCAAACTCACTATGCCCCTCAAAATGCACACGCTGGCCGTAGTGCTGTGCAGCTATTTGTTTAATACTGACGGTAAGTTCTTTGATAGGATCGGCAATGTTGCCAGGCAGATTAACCAACAAGACAAAGGCAAATAAAAAACAAAGCGCCCCAGTGACCGATATCCACACAATTGCGGATTCAGCCGTATTATTAGCAACATCGCTCTTGCGCACGATTGCCTCCATATTGAGTCGCATAACCTCGGTAATGTCTCTTCTTAGAAACACCAATAGAGCAGAATCATTCTGATCCTTTTTCAAGGCGTCAAAGTGTTTCACAATTTGTTCGGTAGCCTCCTTCTCCCCAGGCTCTGTCTCATTTTGAATCTGCTTCTGCAAATTAGATTCAAATACCTCAATGGCGGTGGGGTCTTTCTGGATTTCGTCCAATGTCAACAACATTCCACGGCCGTATTCCAATGTATTATAGTTGGCACGCAGAATATTCTTAGTATCCTTCTTTAGGCTATTGACATAATAGGTACTCACCCCGGCCAATAATATTATTAATAAAAATAAGGATCCAACCCCGAGGGTCAACTTTGCTTTAATTTTCATCCAATTATTTTCTTTTTAATTGCCGATGAGAGCTCGAGTAAATAATAATTGCGCTATGCACCCTTATTATTAACATCTCGGTTTCATCCAATTATTTTCTTTTTAATTGCCGATGAGAGCTCGAGTAAATAATAATTGCGCTATGCACCCTTATTATTAACATCTCGGTTTCATCCAATTATTTTCTTTTTAATTGCCGATGAGAGCTCGAGTAAATAATAATTGCGCTATGCACCCTTATTATTAACATCTCGGTTTCATCCAATTATTTTCTTTTTAATTGCCGATGAGAGCTCGAGTAAATAATAATTGCGCTATGCACCCTTATTATTAACATCTCGGTTTCATCCAATTATTTTCTTTTCGATTGCTGATGAGAGCTCGCATAAACAATGATTGCTCCATGTATCCATATTATTTACTATCTTGGTTTCATCCTCTTAATTTACTTATCTCACCTCATTACCCTAACAAACTTACATCTTATTCAAACGATTTAAGATACATCTGCTGAATCCGTTTTCAATTAGGAGAGAATTACCAAATCTATATTCGCGGAGGAAAGTTTCTTTAGCAACTCGTTGAACACTCCAGTAGCCCATATAATACGGATAAGAGACAATTTGGGCTTACCAATACATACAGTTGTAATATTCATCTTAGTAACCTGCTCCATAATTGCGTTGGGCACTTTACGGTCCTTCACCTGTAATACTTTGCCCCCTAACTCGGTCGCTAACTTAAAATTATTAATTAACATCCTTTGCTTATCTAAAGGTATCTTATGCACATCTTCTCGTGGCGTCTGCACGTATAGAACAAACCAATCCCCTCCATAGTAACTGGCTAGTCGAGCTGTCTTTCGAATTACATTTTTAGCTTTTTTGGCGTCGCTCCCAATACAGGCTAAAAATCGGTCGTGCTTATTTGTCCCGTCGCGAGGCACAACATGATCGACTTGCCTGACAACATGGCTCGCGACCTCTTTAAGCGCAAGTTGTCTAAGTTGAAGTATATGATTGTTCTGAAAAAAATTAGCCAGTGCGGTCTTTATCTTATCCTGTGGATATATTTTCCCCTCTTTGAGACGGATGATCAAATCTTCAGCCGTCAGGTCAATATTGACGACCTCGTCTGCCATAGTAATCACTCGATCAGGAATCCGCTCTTTGACTTCTATACCCGTGATGCCCCGAACCTCTTCATTAAGGCTCTCAATATGCTGAATATTGACTGCGCTAATGACGCTAATCCCCGCTTCTAGAAGCTCGATGACATCCTGCCAGCGCTTTTCATTTTTACTACCTTCAATATTGGAATGGGCTAGTTCGTCAACCAACACCACTTCAGGTCTTACATTGAGAATAGCCTGAACATCCATTTCCTCCAATTCCTTTCCTTTGTAAAAGGATTTGCGCCTTGGAATTGTGGGTAATCCAATACTCAATTCATGGGTTTCGGCTCTATGGTGCGTCTCGATATAACCAATCTTAACATCAATTCCTGTACGCAACAAGGTATGCGCCTCTTGAAGCATTCTATAGGTCTTCCCTACACCTGCACTCATGCCTATATAAATCTTAAATTTTCCTTTCCTTGATTTTTTAATCAAGGAAAGGAAATATTCGGCGTTTTTTCTATCGTTTTCCATATAAACGTTATGCTTGCCCCTTACAACGTCCTAGAAGCTAAAAGTCAATGCTGTAGTCGCTGTCAGACTATTATCGGTCGGTTCTATATCTCTATTTGTAAAAATAGCATCTTTACTTTTCAAATTACGCAGTTCTGTCCTCCACATCACATTGGCCAATATCACATAATCCATGTTTAAAGAAAACCCTGTGGTCTGAAATCCACGACTGGTTCCTGTAGATATGATAACTTGATCTTTGTCCTTGTAATATTCAGCACGCGCAACAATATTGATGTGTTTACTAGGAGAATATCGAGCGACCAATACAGGAGTATACCACGTACTATACTCCTCATTACCCTTGGCCTTCTGCTCTACACCTAAGTCAAATCCCACTGTCACCCCCCATTTGTCAGTGATTTGGTATATGGCATACAAATTATGAAAATATCGCATCTGCTTGACACTATCGGCTTTGTCGCTGCCCACAAACGAGCCGCTATTGAGCAGTAATCTTTCATTGGGTTTAAAAGTCAATTGATGACCAAATGCAGGTGTACTGTTGCCATCTACACGCTGGATACGTTGCCAACCGTTCAAAAACAAACCACTTAATACCCAATGATCATTGTTGGTGGTATAAGTAATCTTAGCCCCAGTTTCAAAGTAAGGTGAATTTTCGGCAAAAAGACTACGTGTTAACGTCCAGTTGTCCTTGCCTATGGCACTTTCAAACCCCAGATGGGAGGGCATGATCCCGGCATCTATCCAAAGATTATGTCGCTTAGAAATCTTAATACCTACATTGGCTTCATATACATTTTTCAGGACGCCTGGTTCGGCACTGTAATTGGCATTCATGTAAGTTCCTGATGCAAGAGCAAGATTACTCCGCACCTGCTCCGTGTTATAGTTGGCTTTGATATAAGCGAGATTGAGATTGACTTCATTTGCCCGATTGTGACTGTAGATAAATCCTGGACGCATATTCTGGCTTGGTTTGTTGAAATCTTGGGTATAATATGCTTCAACGTATCCACTAACGATTAAAGGATTACTAGTTGCTGTTGTTTGCGCATAAGACATTTCACTACCTAGGAATGAAGAAATTATGACACCAAGTGTCTGGTATTTTATGAATGTATTCATCTTTATATAATATTACTAATGATTACGGCAAATTGTTATTGGACAAGTGCATCTAACGCCAAATTGAGATTCAATACATTAATACGTTGAGGACCGAACAAGCCGAAAAGGGGCTGTTCAACTTGCTGATCAATAAGCCTCTTGAGCTGAAGGGCTGGGATATTCCGTATTTTGGCAATACGACTGACCTGCACAGTTGCTGCCTGGATAGAGATGTGTGGATCGAGTCCACTTCCGCTGGCAGTAACCAAGTCAACAGGAATCTGTGCCCGTTGAACATCCGGATTATGCTCCATAAACGTTTGGATACGTCCCTTTACCACTTCAAGATATTCAGAATTGGAAGGTCCTTTATTGCTCGCTCCAGATCCTGCTGCGTTGTAATCTACAGCTGACGGCCTCGACCAGAAATACTTGTCCTGTGTAAACGATTGACCAATATTTTCGTAAAAACGGGAAGTCTGGGTATGATTCCGTACAACAAAACCTTTTCCTTGATTAGGTGCTACTTGAGCAATGCCCCAAATAATCAAGGGATAAATGACCGTGAACAACACAAGAGTTGCGAAAGTCAGTCTTATGGCGGATAGAAGATGTGGTTTCATTTGTTTATTTTTTTTATGGTTGATGAGAGCTCACCCGAATACCGAGATCGGTTTCATCTGTTTTTGGATACTATAGTTGCATTTAAAAGCTTTCACCAATTGTTCTTGATTATCTTAAGCAGACCTGGGTGACCAAGCTATTATATTCCTTCTTGTTAGATAAATAAAGACACGATAACATCGATCAATTTGATGCCTATGAATGGAATGACGATTCCCCCGAATCCATACACGAATAGATTCCTCCGTAATAGAGCCGATGCACCTATGGGCTTGTACGCGACTCCCTTGAGCGCCAAAGGGATCAACATTGGGATAATAATGGCATTGAAAATGACGGCAGAAAGGATTGCACTTTGTGGACTCGTCAAGTTCATGATATTCAACCCCTGTAAAGCTGGGATAGCAGTAATAAACAATGCTGGGATGATCGCAAAGTATTTGGCCACATCATTGGCAATGGAGAAGGTCGTTAAGGTTCCTCTGGTCATCAGGAGTTGTTTTCCTATTTCGACGACTTCTATTAATTTGGTCGGGTCATTATCTAGATCCACCATATTGCCAGCCTCTTTAGCAGCCTGTGTACCACTATTCATCGCCACTCCTACGTCGGCTTGTGCCAAGGCTGGGGCATCATTGGTTCCATCTCCCATCATGGCTACCAACCGTCCTTCGGCTTGTTCACGTTTAATGTAGTTCATTTTGTCCTCAGGCTTTGCCTCTGCAATAAAATCATCTACTCCTGCTTTTTCAGCGATAAACTTTGCGGTCAACGGATTATCTCCGGTAACCATTACTGTCTTAATACCCATCTTGCGAAGTCGCTGAAAACGTTCCTGAATACCGGGCTTGATAATATCCTGTAATTCGATTACCCCCATTACCTCTTCATTCTCGGACACGACTAAAGGCGTTCCTCCATTGCTTGAGATGCGTTTAACTTTTTCGTCCACTTCGGTTGGAAAAGAATGCCCGGCCTGCATCACAATCGCCTTGATGGCATCTGTGGAGCCCTTACGAATACGGGTATTTCCAAAGTCAACACCCGAAGTCCGTGTTTCGGCGGTAAAATTGATATAACGTGGTTGTTCTACATGCAAGGATAAGGGATCAAGCGCTGCCAATTCGACAATAGATTTTCCTTCCGGGGTATCATCCGCTGTAGATCCCAATGCTGCTGCACGTATCAATCTGTCAACAGCAATACCATCAGCGGCATAAAACTGAGTGGCCTTACGATTACCAATGGTGATCGTACCTGTCTTATCCAAAAGCAGCACATCGATATCTCCTGCAGTCTCGACAGCTTTTCCGGACTTCGTGATCACGTTTGCACGAAGTGCACGGTCCATCCCTGCAATCCCTATCGCAGAGAGCAATCCGCCAATGGTAGTCGGTATCAGGCAGACGAACAAGGCGATGAAGGATGCGATCGTAATGGATACATTTGCATAGTCCGCAAATGGTTTGAGTGTGACCGTTACAATGACAAATACAAGGGTAAATCCTGCCAATAGAATAGTTAAGGCTATTTCATTGGGCGTCTTCTGACGACTGGCACCTTCCACCAATGCAATCATCTTATCCAAAAAACTCTCTCCTGGCTGCGAGGTGACGACCACTTTAATCCTATCGGAGAGCACCTTCGTCCCCCCCGTGACAGAGCTCTTATCTCCACCGACCTCTCGTATCACAGGAGCCGATTCGCCGGTAATGGCACTCTCATCAATAGTCGCTAGCCCTTCTATAATCTCACCATCTGTGGGTATGATATCACCCGCTTCACACAAAAAGATAGCACCTTTTTGTAATTGACTGGAAGCGATCTGAACGGTTTCTGTCGAATTCTTTTTTAAGACTTTGGCAGGTGTCTCTTCTCTGGTCTTGCGCAAGCTATCCGCTTGAGCTTTGCCTCTGGCTTCGGCAATTGCTTCCGCGAAATTGGCGAACAATAGCGTCAGCAACAAAACGACAAAGACGGTGAAATTGTACCCAAAACTACCTTGGGAACGCTCACCAGTCAATGTCCATAAGGTGACAATCAGCATCACCACTGTACCGATCTCTACGGTAAACATGACTGGATTACGGAACATACTTTTTGGATTAAGCTTCAAAAACGCTTGTCCAAATGCTTCTTTCAGTAAGTCGGGTTGAAGCAATTTTTTATTTTCTGAGTTCATAATAAGAATAGTATGTAGGATATCTCTCGATTATTTTAATGAAAAGTGTTCGGCAATAGGTCCTAGTGCAAGTGCCGGAAAAAATGATAAGGCAGCAATAATCGCAATAACAGCAAAGACCATCAATCCGAAAGTCGAAGTATCCGTCTTCAAGGTTCCGGCACTCTCGGGGATATATTTTTTATTCGCTAGTAATCCTGCTATCGCCACCGGGCCTATAATCGGGAGAAAACGTCCCAGGATCAATACAAAGCCTGTGCTGATATTCCACCAAAGGGTATTATCTCCCAGCCCCTCAAATCCGCTGCCGTTGTTGGCTGCAGATGACGTATATTCGTACAGCATCTCGCTAAACCCATGAAAACCGGGATTGTTCAACGTCGCCATCCCATATGCCGGAAATGCAGTGGCCAATGCTGTCCCTACCAGGATGAGAAATGGATGTAGTAATGCTATAATCATGGCAATCTTCATCTCCCGTGCTTCAATCTTCTTCCCGAGAAACTCTGGTGTGCGTCCTACCATCAGACCACTGATAAAGACCGCCAAAATGATAAAGACAAAGAAATTGAGCATTCCTACTCCACAGCCGCCATAAAAAGCATTAATCATCATCGCCAAGAGTTGATTCATTCCACTCAAAGGCATCGTACTATCGTGCATAGAATTGATCGACCCGGTCGAAATAACTGTAGTCGCAATACTCCAATAACCGGAAGCAATGGCTCCAAAACGAGTTTCCTTACCTTCGGTGTTCCCCAGCGAATTGTCTATCCCCATTTGCGTAATCATGGGGTTTCCTTTGGCCTCTATCACGATATTAGGGATCGCCAATATTAAGAAACCGATGGTCATCACACCAAATATCATCCATGCGATCTTCCTGCGTTTGATAAAATAACCAAAAGCAAAAATCATCGCTAACGGAATGATCATTTGGGCAAACATTTCGGTTATATTGGAAAGATAACTGGGATTTTCGAAGGGATGATTGGAATTCACTCCAAAGAAACCACCACCATTGGTCCCGACATGCTTGATCGCAATAAAACCTGCAGCAGGCCCCCTGGATACTTGTACAGTATCCCCTTCCAAGGAGATCATGGTATCCTTCCCTTCAAAGGTCATAGGAGTACCATTGAAGACCAAGATTACAGCAATTAGGAGTGAAAGTGGCAATAGAATACGGGTACAGGACTTAATAAAGAAGTCGTAAAAATTACCCAACAGGGCACTGGATCTGACCTGAAAAGCTTTGAACAATACGACCGCAGCAGCAATACCTGTCGCTGCACTCACGAATTGTAAAAACATCAACCAAAACTGGCCGAGATAACTCATCCCTGTCTCACCAGAATAGTGCTGCAGGTTACAGTTCACGACAAACGAAATCGTAGTATTGAAGGCTAGGTCAGCAGACATGCTGGGGTTATAATCAGGATTCAGCGGGAGCCAACCTTGATTCATCAGCACCAGCATACTTAACAGGAACCAGACCATATTGATGGTCAACAAGGCTACTAAATGCTGCTTCCAAGTCATTTCGACAGTAGGATCCACCCCTGTCAATTTGAAAATAGCCTTGTCCAATGGCCCTAATATGCCGTCTAGCCAGGTCTTTTCATGCAGGAAGACTTTGGCTATATATTTTCCAAAAGGAATAGCCAGTACTACTGTCAGTAGAAACATAAAGACTACTCCTAGAATTTCAGTATTCATATTTTTTATTTTTGGATATTAATTTTCTTCTCAATTGCTAATGAGCACACTCCCGATAATCGGGATCGGCTTTTAGCGTGTGATTAAAACTTCTCAGGCTTTAGCAATACATAGCAGATGTATAAAAACACGAGTATTGCCACGACAAATAATGCTATCATTTTAGTTTTCGATTATGGTTTTCAAATAGGCTTGCCTAAGTTCCTTCGGAAAGAATTGCAGATGCTTCTTTAGACTCCCCGGACTTTCCTCTTCAGCAATCCTAGCTAAAAATTCATTCTCTATAGCATTCTTATCGTGCAGTTTTCCGTTCATGTACAGCAAGTTGACGACCTGCATAGACTCTGAAGCTCGTTCTTGCCCTTCTCCTCCCTTCGCCATCGATTGTATAAAATACTGGGCTAATTCATTTAGCGCTTGATAATCATTCTCCACGCTTGTCTCGACAGCTTGTGGAACCCATTCCTTTATGGTTTTCAAAACTTTAGTTTCCATTTTCTTCTTCAGATTATTAATTAGATCCTATCAAAAAAATTGATAGACTTATAAAACAGGATGAAGCATATCAATCCTGATATGATGAGGATAGTTGTAAGCATGTTCTTTTTGTTTATAGATTAGCATTTTGATAGGCATAGACTTTTCGCAGACTGAAGGGCATCTTCTTTTGAACCATGTACCATTCCTGCGGATCACAATGTCTCTTCATACTATTAAAGGAGCGGACGAAAAGATTTTCGATAAGCTCTTTCAAGCGGCTATCTCCTCTACCATATAACCATCCCATGAACATCATACTCCAATTGACGCGAGAGATATTGTGTACGCGGAGCATATCTTTCATAAAGGTGACTACTATTTGGATGGCTCCTGCAATGTTGTCTCGAGACGTCAACTTGTTAACTTCGTCCTGGACTTCGGGTATCTCAGAAGAGATAAGTTGAAAAAGATTACTTTTTTTTATTCGTTTCATATTATATAGATGCTATTTGGGATAGCCTAGGCCAAACGAAAGACCAACAAGTAAACTAAAAACACAACTCACTATCTATCAACAAGAAAACATTTAATCAATAAGTTTTTAAAATAAAAAAGCCTATCAAAATGATAGGCTCTTTATTAAAATGGAAGGAGTATACGACTTGTGACGTAAAGGATTTGCCTTTTCTCTGAAGAAACCTACAGACAGGATTTCAAACCGATGTATGATATTGACGGAAATCTAAAAGATTGATAGCAACCAATAGGATGGGCATCTATATTTTAATCTTGTATTCTTCAATTTTACGATATAAGGTTGCGATCCCAATCTCTAGCAATCTAGCTGCCTCAGCCTTATTACCACTGGTGTGATGCAATACTTTTTCGATTTGATCGGACTCTACTTTGGCCAACGAAAATGGGGAAGCGAGTCGGGAATCATGATGTCCGTTATTTTTGAACTCCATGGGGAGGCTGTCAACATCCAACTCGTCACCATCTGCAATAATAACGCTACGTTCGATAATATTCTTAAGTTCGCGAATATTGCCTTTCCATGGATATTTACCTAAAGCATCAATATAAGCTGATGTCAATCTAAGCCCCGTTCTATTCGCTTTAAGTCCAAATATTTGTGCATAATGACTAGCTAAAGAGGGGATATCTTCTTGCCGCTCACGAAGGGGCGGTAGTGTAATGGTGAACACCGAGAGTCGGTAAAACAGGTCACTCCTAAAGTGCTCCTTCTTGATCTCCTCTTCTAAATCCCGGTTGGTAGCGGCCAATATGCGTACATTAACCCGAGTTGGCTTAGTATCTCCAACTTTTAAGAATTCTCCGGATTCCAAAACCCGCAACAGCTTCGCTTGTAGATCAATGGGCATCTCTCCGATTTCATCTAAAAATATAGTTCCCAGATTTGCCTCTTCGAACAATCCTTTTTTGTCCTTTGATGCACCTGTAAAGGCACCTTCCTTGTGACCAAACAACTCACTTTCTAACAACTCACGTCCAAATGCCGAACAGTTGATGGCTACAAATGCGTGTTGCTTCCGACTGCTATCATAATGAATTGCTTGCGCAAACACTTCTTTGCCGGTTCCTGTCTCGCCCAACAAGAGTACCGTAGTGTCCATAGGAGCAACTTTTTTACCCAAAGAAATAGCTTGCTGTACAGATTTAGATTTGCCGATGATGCTATCAAATGAGTATTTTTTTCCAATCTGGGATTCGAGTTTATGCACCCGTTTGGCTAGAAATGCCTTGTCGTATGCGCGATTCAGAAGTGGGATGATTCGATTGTTGTCATCTCCTTTTGTAATGTAGTCAAAAGCGCCATTCTTAATCGCTTGAACACCATCCGGAATATTTCCATATGCTGTGAGTAAGATGACTTCCGCATAAGGTTGTAATCGCTTCACTTCTCGTACAAACTCAACTCCGTTTCCGTCCGGTAGTTTGACGTCGCATAAAACAACATCGAAATCAGTATGTGACAGTAATTTCGCAGCATTTCGCAAGTTGCTGACCTCGTTCACCTCGTACCCTTCACCTTCTAAGCCAATAATACGAGCCATTAGTTTCCGAAGCTTTTCTTCGTCGTCAATCAACAATATACGTTTCAAGGTATCTATATTAAAAGTAAGCTATTTTCTCGGTATTCCGCTATTCTATTGCCTATATATGCATTTCCAATTGGTAGGTCAATATACAACAGTACATACGCCTCCATCATCCATCCCAGATGATGCAAGGCTAAATAACCCCATATAAAGATCCGCCCTTTTTACCAAGTTGATCCACCCTTCTCTCCACTGACTCATCTTTAATCAAGGCAGGAGCATGATGTGGCTTAGTACGTGCGTCGATAATAACAGGTCCATTGCAGCCCCAATGCTTGAATCGGGTAAAGCTGTCTATACCATAGATATCATATGCGGGATTGCTTCGGGTAAATGTCACCCATACAAAGTTGTTGACGGTATCGGCAGTAAAGCCGGCATCATCAGTCAAGATAATCATCGATATGCCCTCCCAATTCAAATGTGTAACTTCCTTACACCAATCTTCAATCACGCGTTGCTCTTGATCGTAGCTTGTGAACGGGGCACCATCTATGGCTACAACTCCTGGTATTGCTATTTTGGCGTGCTGAAAAGGTTTGGGTAGATCAAACCCTATAGGTAGCTCGGTTGCTAATTTTCTCTTGATCGAACCTGCGGCAGCAAAAACCACTTTAGAACCCGCATTCAACCCATCACCAGTATAGTCTAAAGTGTCTATCGTCGTATTGGTCTGAAAATGTATATCTCTGGTGAAATCAATCCTGGTCAATACATGTCCCATGAATTGCGGAATGTCGTGAATATCTAATCGAGGCTCGTCTTCATGGGCCGTTATAAAGAGATACTTGGCTAGACTTAATTGGTTTTTGCCTAATATTTGATTGGCTATCGTCAAAATCTCCTGTGGCCGATCGACTTGCTGATAAGGCGTATACCGCTCGGATCCAATTGCAAACAACAACGGATGAACACCGGCGGGGTCGACAGCGTGTACAGCATGAAGGCCATTAATCTCCTGTGGTATCGCCGATCCAGTTATCTCGTGAATCAATGCGCCGAAACTGGTATCCTCCTGAGGAGGTCGCCCCACCACTGTGAATGACCAGATGGGGTTTTTCTTATGGTAGACGTTGTGAACTTTCATCAAGGGGAAAGGGTGGGTAAGGCTGTAATAGCCAATATGATCGCCGAAAGGTCCTTCGGGTTTATTCTCATTTGGATACACCGTACCCGTGATAACAAAATCAGCATCTGCAGAAATACAGAATCCCTCATCATCATAAAAATAGCGAAAGCGTCTATTTCCTAATGCACCTGCGAAAATCATCTCTGAAAGACCTTCCGGAAGTGGCATTACGGCAGCGAGAGGATGTGCAGGAGGACCTCCTATAAAAATGCTTACCTTAAGGGGCTGTCCAATTGCATTTGCTTTGGATTGGTGCACGCCGATACCTCTATGAAGCTGATAGTGCAAACCAATTTCTTGGTCTTGTATGTATTCGTTTCCATCTAATTGGATACGATACATACCCAAATTTGCATTCATAATCCCCGGCTTGGTAATGTCTTCGGTGTATACCTGAGGCATCGTCACAAAAGCTCCTCCATCCATCGGCCAATTGACAATAGGCGGTAGCTTACTGATCTGGGTCTTCCCATAGAGAATTGGAGCGTTCTTTTTGCGCTTCCAAGGTAATGCGCCCAACGCGGTCATCGATGAGCCTATATATTGAAATGGACTTTTCAGGACGGCAGCGGGATTCATCTTGACATCGACAAGTTTCTTTAAATGATCCAGAGAATCTCTAAACATAAACTTCGAACGTTCGAGTGTCCCGAAAAGATTGGACACTGCCGGAAATTCAGTACCCTTTATCCGTTCAAAGTATAAAGCAGGTCCCTGAGCATCGAACACACGCATTTGAATAGCGGCCATCTCTAAATATGGGTCCACCTCTTCTTTGACCCGAATCAAGTGCCCGTGTCTTTCTAAATCCAATACGCATTGCTCTAAACTGTTGTATCCCATAATCGTGACTGATGAAGAATACAAACTTAGATAACTTACTCCTGATATCCAAGGTGAACGAAATGATAAAAGCGCAGATTTACATGTTCCGATTAGCAATCGATTTCGACAGCTTTCTCAATAGGTGTGAGCTCAAACGGCATATATTTCATCCATAGGGTATTGTCAACTAAATTTTCATGTCGTATTACATGTCTAAATTCCTCGAAATTTTCGCCGTTCACCTTATACAATTTTGTGAAAATAAACTTAACTAATTTCTTCGGGAGAGACAATGTCCTAGGGGGAGTATGGGTTGGACTAAAGCGGCCATAGACTTGAAAAAAATCTCTAAAGTTCATGACAGCGGGGCCACCCAACTCAATAATCTTATCCACGAATGCATCAATCGTCAACATAGACTGCAACCAACGAATTACATCAAGTGCAGCAATGGGTTGGAACCTCACTTTCGCGATTTGGTTGACGTAAACTACAATCTTTTGCTTTTCTAATACTTTGAATATGTTGTCAAGCATAGAACCCTTACCTACTGCACAGTTTTTCAAGACTATGGTATATTGAATACCTTCTACATTAAAAAGCTCAACAACGGGTTGGAGATACATCCTATCCATCAATCTAGCCACATAGATAATACGCCAACAACCCTGTCTTTTCACAAGCTCTATATAGTTTTTAAGGGCTAGAATTTCCAGTTTAATATTAACTGTATCATTGAGTGTGGGTGCCTGGGCAAAATAGAAAGCAGCCTCGAGATTAATAATTTTAAAACTTTCGAAATCTCCAGTCCGCCTAACAAGGTCTACCGTATATAATTTTGCCGTTGGAGGCTCTTTCATCCGAGAAAAAAAAAGCGTCGTATTTCGAGTAATCGCGGTTACGTTCAATTCATCATTCGCAAAATGTGCAACTGCTCTCCTCCCCAAGTAATTGTTCAGACCGCATATCAAAACCTCTCTCATCCTAATTTATTTTTTAAAGGTGTGCGCTTCTCTGTTCATATTTATAATTTAGGAACACCATTCCATCCTTTATGTTTAATAAAAATCAAATTTTTACAAAAATAGATGTTTGACCGTTAATGTCCGATTATTGTCAATATAATATCAAAAGGGCCAATCAAGCCCAAAATGCATTACAAATGTGTATATTTGTGCTTATTTGGAAAGATTCAATATTAAATATTCAGGGTGTTAAGAAAGGTTCTATGGAAAATAAAGTGACTCTTGTTTGGTTTAGAAATGATCTTCGTTTTCATGACAACGAATTACTTTTTGAAGCAATCCAAAAGAGTCCTATCATTATTCCTGTCTATTGTTTTGACCCGCGTTATTTCGCTAAAAATACCAGTGGCTATCGGAATACGGGCATCCATCGCGCCCTCTTTCTTTTAAAATCTGTTCAGAAACTAAAAGAAAGATTTAATGCGATAGGATGCGATTTATTGACCTATATAGGGCAACCAGAAGAGATTATCCCTCGTCTGGCGGCCAAATACGAAGTGCACGAGGTATACCATCATCGCGAGGTTGCCTCAAGGGAAACCAAAATTTCAGAAAATGTTGAAACTGAACTTTGGAAACTCAAGATTAATCTTAAACACTTTATAGGGCACACCCTCTATCATAAGGAAGACCTTCCTTTTCCAATTCGCGACATTCCGAATGACTTTACCATATTCAAAAAGAAAACCGAACGGGAGAGTACAGTAAGACAACCGTTTCCAGAGCCAACAGGATTGGTCACTCACCCTCATTTAGAAAAAACATTACTCCCTTCGCTTGAAGATTTAGGTTTTTCGCTTGAAGAGATTCATCTAGGACAATCAAATCCGATGTTACTGGAGGGAGGTGAGGATGCTGCTCTTTTAAGAGTCGAGCATATCATTATGGGGAAGGAAAACGAACAATTGGATTACATATCTCTATCTCCTTATATTGCTGCTGGTGCATTGTCTCCCATCTACCTGTATCATCGAATAAAAGATGTGATGCTGCAAGAACATAAGAAGAGGGCAGAAAAACTAATCTTGCAATTACTTTGGCGAGATTATTTTCGTTTTATGCTTAAAAAATATCCGAATGTCTTTTTCAAAAAACACGGAGCTACAAAAGGGAATGACTCCTTATCTAGAGAAAACAGCGCTAGTATTCTCGAAAAATGGCAAAAGGGCCAAGTCGGACAGGAGACCATAGACAAGGCGATGCAACTTCTGCAACAGACTGGAAACCTTCCTATAGAACTCAAAAAAATAGTGAGTTCCTTTCTACTACAAGAATATGAAGTGGACTGGCGAAAGGGAGCTTCTTATTTTGAGGAAGTATTGATTGATTTTGCACCAGCTACAACGTATGGCTACTGGGCACATTTTGCAGGAGTCGGAACGAGCCCTAAAGACAATGTAAGTATCCCCTGGCAGAGTCAACTCAAGAGCAATTATCCAAATGGAATCGAAAACATATTGTTGAGCCAAAATATTTTGGCATAATCAAATAAATTGCGCAACAAACCACGAAAAGAAGACGTTTTACAGGTATTATATTTTGCTTGTTTCAACTTTTCTATAAACTGCCCTTATCATGGTCAATACACTCATAATGAAGTCAAAAATCACATTATTTTATCACAAATGATTAGCCAAAACTCTTTTATAATTCCTAACTTTGGCGAAATTATACTATTACGTTTCTAAATGGACAATTTAACATATTTGAGCAACGCCGATTCAAGTTATATTGACGGTCTTTATCAAGCTTACAAACAGGACCCAGAATCCGTTGATTTTGGATGGCAGAAATTTTTCGAAGGATTCGATTTTGGCCTTTCGGGTGAAAAAGGCGGAGTCTCGGGAGATGCAGGAGCTGCTCCAGAGCATTTCTTAAAGGAAATTAATGTATTGAACATGATCAATGGTTACCGTGATCGTGGTCACCTGTTTACAGAGACTAATCCTGTTAGAGAACGTCGTAAGTATTATCCCGGAAAGGAATTGGAGACTTTTGGTCTTTCCGAAGCCGATATGGACACTATTTTCAACGCCGGTGTGGAGGTAGGATTAGGTCCTGTTAAATTAAGAGAAATCCGCCAACTGATCGAAGAGACTTATTGCCGTTCTATTGGAGCTGAATTCAGATATATCCGAAACCCGGAAAAAATCAAATTTCTGCAGGACAAAATGGAGGCAGACCGTAATGTCCCAACCTTCTCACTTGATAAGAAGAAGCGTATCCTTAAGAAACTGAACGAAGCGGTTGTCTTCGAGAGTTTCTTAGGCACTAAATTTCTTGGTCAGAAACGTTTTTCATTAGAAGGCGCCGAAAGCTTAATACCTGCATTGGATTCTATTATCGAAAAGGGATCCGAAATAGGAATCCAAGAATTTGTAATCGGTATGGCACACCGAGGTCGTCTGAATGTATTGGCCAATATCATGGGTAAATCCTATAAAAATATCTTCTCAGAATTTGAAGGCAAGATGTATGAGGAAGATCCTGAGATTCATTTTGGAGGAGACGTCAAGTATCATCTAGGGTTCTCTTCGGATGTGAAGACAGACGACGGCAAATCCGTCCACTTGAGTCTCGCACCTAACCCCTCCCATTTAGAGACTGTAGATGCCATTATTGAGGGTATGGTTCGTTCAAAGATCGACATGAAGTACGATGGCGACTCTTCTAAGATAGCACCGATTATGATCCATGGAGATGCGGCTGTTGCAGGTCAAGGTATCGTCTACGAGGTCATCCAGATGTCTAAATTAGATGGCTATAAGACTGGTGGTACCATCCACATCGTCATCAATAACCAAGTGGGTTTCACGACCAATTTTAAAGACGCTCGTTCGTCAACGTATTGTACCGATATAGCAAAGGTAACGTTGTCTCCGGTATTCCACGTGAATGGTGATGATGTAGAAGCCCTTGTGTATGCGATTAACCTAGCAGTGGAATATCGTCAAAAATATAAAACGGACGTATTCATTGATTTGCTTTGTTACAGAAGATTTGGTCATAATGAAGCAGATGAACCTAAATTCACGCAACCTCTACTCTACAAAGCGATTGAGAAACACGCTAATCCGCGTGAAATCTACGCTCAGAAATTATTAGATCAAGGTAGTGTAGATGCCAATCTTGCCAAAGAGATGGAAAAAGAATTCAGGAGCTTATTACAAGAAAGATTGGACGAAGCGAAGGGTTCACAAAAATTGAATGATGAAACACCCATGTTCTCTGGAGCATGGAAAGGCTTGCGTCAGGCTAAAGCAAACGATATCGTCAAGGTTGCAAATACAAAAGTAGACAAGAAGAAGTTCTTAGAGCTTGCCAAACAAATAAGTACGCTTCCTTCAGATAAAAAATTCTTCCGCAAGATTACAAAAGTCTTTGAAGACCGTTTAAAAATGATTGCCAATGACAGCTATGACTGGGCAATGGGTGAATTGATGGCTTATGCTACACTTCTAAATGAAGGCAATCGGGTACGTATATCCGGACAGGATGTACAACGGGGTACATTCTCTCACCGTCACGCGGTTGTGACGTTGGAGGATTCCGAAGAAAGATACATTCCTTTAGCCAATGTAGAAGGAGGTGATAAATTCAACATTTATAATTCTCACCTATCCGAGTATGGTGTATTGGGATTTGAATATGGCTATGCGTCTGTCAATCCGCACTCTCTAACAATCTGGGAAGCTCAATTTGGAGATTTTGCAAATGGTGCTCAAATCATATTTGACCAATACATATCGAGTGCCGAGACTAAGTGGAAACGCTCTAATGGTTTAGTGATGCTATTGCCACATGGATACGAAGGTCAGGGACCGGAACACTCCTCAGCTCGCATAGAGCGCTACCTAGAGTTGTGTGCCAATGCCAACATTATTGTAGCTAACTGTACTACACCTGCCAACTACTTCCACCTGTTGCGTCGTCAACTTCATCGTGACTTCCGCAAACCGTTGGTGGAGGCGACTCCAAAGAGCTTATTACGTCACCCTAAAGCTGTGT
This sequence comes from Sphingobacteriaceae bacterium DW12, assembly GCA_000783305.1. GTDB lineage: Bacteria > Bacteroidota > Bacteroidia > Sphingobacteriales > Sphingobacteriaceae > Sphingobacterium. Next base: position 533,418 of record JROE01000008.1, read on the forward strand.
CCAAGCTCGAAGACTTTACCAATGCATCGTTTCAGGAAATCATAGACGATGCAAACGTAACGGCAAAGTCTGTGAAACGCGTATTGCTGTGTTCGGGCAAAATCTATTACGAATTGTTAGAAAAACAAGAAGCAGAAAAACGAAATGACGTTGCAATTGTTAGAGTAGAGCAGCTCTTCCCTATTGCCTTCGACCAAATTGGGACGTTACGCAAGAAATATGCAAAAGCAGAATTTGTGTGGGTACAAGAAGAAAATGAAAATATGGGTGCTTGGCCTTTCTATCTTCGTAAATTTAACGGTTCAGACTTGAACTTGACCGTTATTGCGCGAGAAGAGAGTGGAAGCACTGCTACTGGTTACATGAAGCAGCATGCGGCACAACAAGCAAATATCATAAACAAAGCATTCGAAATAAAAAAATAACACATACAATGGCAGATTATTTTGTTATCATCTGTTGTTCACAAAAAGAGAGTATATGAGCTTAGAAATTAAAGTACCTGCAGTAGGTGAATCTATCACGGAAGTCACCTTAGCACAGTGGTTGAAACAAGATGGCGACTACGTAGAGATGGACGAAAACATCGCCGAATTGGAATCCGATAAAGCAACATTTGAATTGCCAGCTGAAAAAGCAGGTATTCTAAAAATCATTGCACAAGAAGGTGATACTTTAGAAATCGGTGCTGTAGTATGTACAATCGAAGAAGGTGGTGCTCCGTCTGGTGATGCTCCAAAAGCAGCCGATAAATCGACAACGGCCGCTGCAGCAACTCCTACTGCTACTTCGGCTAAAGATAACGAAGACCCAGACTCGTATGCTGCAGGTACTGCTTCTCCGGCTGCTGCCAAGATTTTGAGAGAGAAAGGAATAGACCCTTCTTCAATCAAAGGAACAGGTAAGGATGGTCGTATTACAAAAGAAGATGCTGAAAAAGCGCAAGTAACTGCAAAACCTGAGGCTGCTCAGCCCAAAGCCGCTCCTGCTCCTACCGTATCCGCGCCAGCTGCTGGAGCTCGTAACGAACGTCGTGAGAAAATGACCTCTCTTCGCAAAACTATTGCGAAACGCTTGGTAGCTGTTAAGAATGAGACGGCTATGTTAACGACATTCAATGAAGTAAACATGCAGCCTATCATGGATTTACGATCCAAATACAAAGACACATTTAAAGAAAAACATGGCGTAGGCCTAGGCTTTATGTCCTTCTTTACAAAAGCAGTAACGACAGCCCTGAGAGAATGGCCTGCTGTCAATGCACGTATCGAAGACAACGAATTGGTATACTCCGACTTTGCCGATATTTCTATCGCGGTATCTGCTCCTAAAGGTTTGGTAGTCCCTATTATTCGTAATGCTGAATCACTTTCTCTTCATGAAATAGAGAAAAAGATTGGTGAATTGGCTGGTAAAGCACGTGACAATAAATTGACGATTGAGGAAATGACCGGCGGTACCTTCACCATCACCAATGGTGGCGTATTTGGCTCTATGATGTCTACTCCTATCATTAATGCACCGCAATCTGCAATTCTAGGCATGCACAACATCATCCAACGTCCAGTTGCTGAAAATGGTCAAGTCGTCATTCGTCCAATGATGTACATTGCATTATCTTATGACCACCGCATCATTGATGGCCGTGAGTCTGTAAGCTTCTTGGTACGTGTCAAACAACTCTTAGAAGATCCTGCTAGACTTTTACTAGAAGTGTAATCTTTTATTTAAATATGACAAAACAATTGGGCCGTACATATCTTGTATGGCCCAATTTATTTATCTTTATCCTCCTATCAGATGTGTATTGAACTATGCCAAAAAAAATAATAATATTTCTGACTTTTCTATCTTTCAACCTTTCTGCAATAGCCCAAGAAGTAGGCTTTAACATTGATTTTTTAGGTTATGCCGACAATCGGGAGTATAAATTGCCATATACGACTCCTAAGACTATTTTCGGAACCCGCATTTCACCAGACCTATACTTTCAAGTAGGCCCAAACCACAAACTTCATGGTGGAGTACATATTGGCCAGGATTTCGGGGAGAAAGAGCAGAATAACCCCACAGTCCGTCCTATTATTTACTACAATTATCAAGATTCCAACTTTGACTTTTCCATTGGTCATATACCGCGCTATGACCTCATGAAAAATACACCTAGAGCACTATTGTCAGACACTATGCTTTATTATCGTCCCAATATCGAAGGTATGGTATTGGCTTACAAGAACAATATGCTTAACCAAAAGCTATTCATCGACTGGACTAGTAAACAATCTGATAAGGATAGAGAGCAATTTTTTGTCGGTCTGAACGGAAAAATAAAATGGGGTAGCTTCTATTTCTCAGATGATATCATCATGTGGCATAATGCGCTCAGTAGCAATGACAGCATAGAACAACATATCCAAGACAATGGGACAGCGATGTTCAAATTCGGTGCAGATCTAAGCAGGAAGACTATCTTGGACTCATTGACTGTAGATGCGGGGATACTCATTGGCATGGACCGGATACGTAGTGAATATGAATTCAGATTTCCAAAAGGATTCATTGCGAATATATATATGGCGTACCGGAAATTTTCGTTAGAGAACACATTCTACAGCGGTCAAAGTCAAAATACACCCTATGCAGACAGTTACTATCGATCCAAGACTTACAATAGACTGGATCTCGGTTGGTCTCCTTTCAAATCGGCTAATATTGAAGGAATCTTCAAACTGGCCTTGCACTTTACCCCTGGACAAATCGCCAATCAACAAACATTCACATTGCGCTACCTGTTTACAAAATCAATTTTGAAACGGTAGTGTATTAACCCCGAACGAGCCACTTTTTATTTAAAATCGGCTTTATAGGTCAGCTTATTATCTATCATTCTATTGTTATACTCTTGGATGAATGCTTTCATCTTCACCTCCATCGTATCCAAAATAACTGGTCTCTCGCCTATAAGGTCCTTTTTCATCAACCGGTCTTTCTTCAAATCAAATAAGGTAAGCGGCCCTTTCCCGTCATAGGTCATAAAATAGTCCTTATAGAAGAAATTAAATGACCCTGAGTTATTGGTGACCACAAAGTTATCCTGTTTTTTCATGTCGAAGGCATCGAAGCCGAAGGAGAAATAAGCTTGATCATAATTCAGATAGTTCAATACCGTAGGCATAATGTCCATCTGTTGTATAAGCTTATCTGATATCCCCTTCAACTCCCCTCCTGGATAGTAAAAGACAATTGGAATCGCATATGAACTGGGTAATGTTTTATACTCTGGTAAGTAACTTACGGTAGCATGGTCCGCACAAATCACGAATAAGGTGTTGGTATACCAAGGCATTTTAGATGCGGTCTTAAAGAACTCTTTTAGCGCGTGGTCGGCATAACCCATTGGTTCATGAAGAGGTAGATTGCCTTTTGGAAAGACACCTTGATATTGTTCAGGAACCTTGAATGGGTGATGAGAAGATAGCGAGAAAAAACTGCTAAAGAAAGGTTGCTTCATGGTATTGATTTTATTGGCCATGAATTGCATAAAAGGTTCATCCCAAATACCCCATACACCATCAAAATCTGCATCATTATTGTATTCATTTTTACCATAATAATGCTTAATTCCAGCCAATTTGGTGTAGGCCGAAAATCCCATACTGCCATTTGGTGCCCCATGGAAGAATGCAGTTTCATAGCCTCTCTGTCCTAACAACTTAGCAATACTTGTAGTCTCATTACCTGAATAAATGGACAATACAAATGGCTCTCCTACAGACGGAATACCAGTAATAATAGAAGGGAGGGCATCTATAGATTTACGTCCGTTAGCATAGGAATGATTAAAGGTATAGGACTCTCCAATAAGAGAGTCTAAAAATGGTGTATAACCTTTATACTGTCCATTTTGTATATCTCTATTTAAGGCCCCTATGTGCTCCTTTCCAAAGCTCTCCAATATCAGGAATACCACATTGAGGCCTTTGAATGCACCTTTATGGGTTGGATAATGAACGGTTGGATAAATAGCCTGAATTTCGGTATCGGAATAATAATGAACAGGTTTCAAATTGACCGCTTTCAAGGTCTTTAGAATAGCAAACGGCGTATTCAAAACAATGTTCATCTCCTCGGGCACTTTGACATAATCTCCAGCGTTGCTTAAAGTAATGGGCCGCGTACTATGTGCCCATCCACCTCTCACCCCTCCGACGAAGAGAAATGCACACCCGAACACCAATATCAATTGCACCAAGGCTGTCTTCCAAGTAAAGTTGGATGTCTTGACGATACGAAGAATATCATAGGTCTTGATCAACAAGTAGATTGTCACGACAAATAGAAGCAAGAGATACCAATAACCAATGATAAAATCAAAGCTTAACTTTAACAGGTTACTCTCGTTTGAAAATTGCTGAATGACAGTTCCTGTAGTTCGTTTCAATGTATAAGGATAATAAGCATAGTCCACTAAATTCAATGCTATACCAATCCCATTAGTGATCACGAAAATCCACTTCGCTACCCGTTGATAAACGTCGTTATATTTATAAGGTATGGGTAGAATCATTAGAAGAATGTACAGGATGTTAAGATATAGCAAAGCTGCGATATCGAATTTGACTCCTCCACCCATCATTACCATCAACTCATTTGGACTGACATTGGGAAATAATTCAACATGTACAACATAGAATCCCAATCTTAACAGTCCATAAAGAAACAGGAGAACTACAAAACGAATCAATAGCGCTATATATGGAGCTCCGAAACCCGACAAAGTTATTCTCTTCATACCTAATATTTTAAAAATTCGTCATATACCTTTTGGTATAGGGCTTTTCCAATATTCAACAAGCTATCATTTTTTGTCGTTGGATACTGCTTATTTTGATTGTAGTTTATGATACGACCTACATTGTCGAAACTTAAAGCTTGCTCGGGTGTAATTACTCCGAATGCATCCTTTGAATTATAAAATGCAATTTGTGCAGTAGTAGGATTAAAGAGGTCACGACTCCAATGATAGCGATCTGAACGGATACCTAGTTGATGAAATAAGGTAGCAACCAAATCAGTCTGATTGCCAATTCTGGAATCTATCTTTCCCCTAAATTCAGGCTTGATCACGTCTCCAAAAAACAATAATGGGATATGGAAACGATTCGGATGTGAAAGATCCCATTTTTCAGAAGGTAAGCGATGGCCATGATCGGCCATCATGATAAAGAGTGTATTCTTATACCAATCCTTCTTTTGCGCTTGTTGAATAAAATCGTACAAAACCGAATCGGTGTAGTAGGCAGTACTTCTAAATTTGTCCGCGTTGGTTTTGCTCCCAAATTTGTATCCATTTTTCAATTCAAAGGGCTCGTGATTAATTAATGTAAAGATAGTCGAGAAAAAAGGTTTTTCCTCCCTATCGAAATCCGTAAGCATTCTTTTAAAGACCTCATGATCATACACCCCCCAGGATGCCCGTTCTGTTTGGGGACCAAAGTTGGCATTGTCTACAATCTTGGAAATACCGTGCATGTACATATACGATTTAAAGTTATAGAACTCGCTCTGTCCTCCATGATAAAAAGAGGTATGATACCCCAAGGAATCTAACTCTTGTCCCATTGCGGGCATATTTTCATGTTTATCAATATACTTGATGATACTCTCGGGTCCTTGAGCTGGAAAGGCACTAAAGGCCCCCACCATCCCCTTATCGGACCTATCTGACGCTGAATAAATATGATCAAAAAAAACACCGTCCTTGATGAGCTTTTCAAAGTTAGGGGTTACGCCCTGTTCTCCACCCATAGTGTAAATCAAATCGCCAACAAAGCTTTCCAGTAAGATAAAAACAACATTTGGACGGTCGGTTTTCAAAATCCGAACCGAAGAGTCTGCCTCTGCTGAAAAAGCAGGCTTTAGGATCGTATCCAGTTCCTTGGAATCAGAAAAGAAAACATAAGGATTTTTCACTTTGGTGCTCTTTTTGAAATAATCTCGTAAAAGGGCCCATTGTGTATTTACGGCAGCATGATTATAAAAGGTTTCATCCGAAAAATAAGCCTTACTTGGATTTAAAGTCGCCCTACCATACCCCCCTCTTATAAAAGTGAAAAGAATGAAAACAACGGCTAGCAATTTGAGAGCATTAGCTCCTACGGTTTTCAAATTAAAGAATTGTACCTTGGCCAACATTCTCTTGTAGAGCAACCACCCCAATGCTATACTCACGAGCATTCCTATGATGGGAATAGCAATAGGCGTAGATTCAGCAGATGCCACAGCACCCGACGGAGAGGCCCAAAAAGCGTCAATTGCTCGTCTAGAAATCTTATCCCCCCACTCGCGGTATATGTTAATATTAATAAATGTAATGACAAAATAGATGACCAACACCATTGCGGTGTAGCTATTCAACCATTTGCGAGATATCGGGACTTTAGGAAAAAAAGAAAGTACAGCATACACTAGAAAGGGTGCAGCAACTATGTAGGAGACGGCAGATAAATCTAAAGATAAGCCATTGTAATAGATGTTGAATATATCAGTAAGCTTGGAGAGACCGATTTTCTCAAAAAAAGCAAAAATAAAGATCAATCTATCGATAAACGTTATAAGAAGCCAGAAGAGAAAATATTGCACTAACGCTCTAACTTCAGCTGTAATAGTAATCATTTGAGTATCCAATTATTAAGAATGCTGCAAAAGTACACTAAATTCAGCTAGTTAATTTGTCATTAACATAATATTATCAATTTATGAAACTCTTTTTACGATTGGAATCCGCTGATAAGTAGTTCTAAATGCTTATTTTTGTAGTCTTTTATTTTGGACTAAAAAATGAACATAGCGAAAACTTACAATCCCAAAGAAGCTGAAGATAAATGGTACAGCTATTGGATGGACAACGGATTTTTCAGGTCTACTCCTGACGACCGTGAACCGTACACAATTGTCATGCCTCCACCTAACGTGACCGGTGTATTACACATGGGGCACATGCTAAACAATACGATTCAAGATGTGTTAATCCGTAGGGCACGGATGCAGGGCAAGAATGCATGTTGGGTACCTGGTACCGACCACGCCTCTATCGCTACCGAAGCCAAAGTAGTCGCTATGTTAAAAGAGCAAGGTATCGATAAGAAATCCATTAGCCGCGAAGAATTTTTGAAATATGCTTGGGAATGGAAAGAAAAATATGGGGGTATCATCCTCAAACAATTAGAAAAGCTTGGGGCTTCATGCGATTGGGAGCGCACAAAGTTTACAATGGACCCCGATTTATCAGAATCGGTACTTGATACGTTTATCAAATTCTATAAAGAAGGGTATATCTATAGAGGGGTACGCATGGTCAACTGGGATCCTCAAGGAAAAACGGCCCTCTCCGATGAAGAGGTCATCCGTAAGGAAGTGAACCAAAAGCTTTACTACATACGTTACAAGGTGAAGGATAGCACTGAATCTGTTATCATCGCTACCACACGTCCGGAGACCATCATGGCGGATACAGCAATCTGTATTAATCCTAATGATGAGCGCTACCAACATCTAAGAGGAAAATCCATACTTGTACCATTGGTAAACCGCGAGATTCCGATTATTACTGACGAGTATGTGGACATGGAATTTGGAACAGGGTGCCTTAAAGTCACGCCTGCTCATGACCTGAATGACTATGAACTTGGACAGAAGCACAATCTGGAAGTAATTGACATCTTAAACGACGACGGTACCCTCAATGAAAAAGCGCTTATCCTTATTGGTGAAGATCGATTTATCGCCCGTAAAAAGGTGGTTAAATTGCTGGAAGAGGTCGACCAAATTGAAAAAATCGAAGATTACAAATCTCAAGTTGGCTTTTCAGAACGTACAGATGCTGCTATCGAACCAAAACTATCTATGCAATGGTTTTGCAAGATGGATGAACTGGCTAAACCGGCTCTAGACTACGTATTAAGTGGTGAAGTCAATTTGATTCCCGACAAATTCACAGCTTCCTACAAGCATTGGATGGAGAATGTAAAGGATTGGTGTATTTCTCGCCAGCTTTGGTGGGGGCAACGTATACCGGCTTGGTATAACGATAAAAACGAGTGGGTTGTCGCTAAAACTGAGAAAGAGGCCCTACAAGAATTTACAAATCAGGGAAAATCTGCAAATGAGATTCGACAAGAAGAGGACGTACTCGACACATGGTTCTCCTCGGGGCTTTGGCCAATGTCTGTTTTCGACGGCGTTCGTAATCCTGATAATGAAGATTTTAAATACTATTACCCTACAAATGATTTAGTCACAGCACCTGAGATACTCTTCTTTTGGGTAGCACGCATGATGATTATGGGGCACAATTATACCGAAAAAGCACCTTTCAAGAATGTATATCTCACTGGAATAGTGCGTGACAAATTGGGGCGCAAAATGTCCAAGTCACTGGGTAACTCACCTGACCCGATCGAACTGATGGCACAATACGGTACAGATGGTGTGAGAGTGGGGATGTTGCTTTCATCCCCTGCCGGCAATGACCTTATGTTTGATGTATCGTATTGCGAGCAAGGCCGTAATTTTGCAAACAAGATTTGGAATGCATTTAGATTGGTAAAAGGATGGGAAATATCTGATGGGCCTGCTCCAGCGTCAGACCAAATCTCTGCCGCATGGTTTGAAGCCCGGTTCAATCAAGCTTTAATCGAAATTGAAGAACACTTCGCCAATTACAAGCTTTCAGACGCACTCATGGCGACCTACAAATTGATATGGGATGACTTTTGTGCGTGGTATCTCGAGCTCATTAAGCCTGCTTATGGTTCCCCGATCCCACGTGAAACATTTGAGACGGTCAAAACATTTTTCCAAAACGTACTAACACTGGCGCACCCATTCATGCCATTCTTAACAGAAGAACTATGGCACGATGAGTTATTTGGCCAGCGCGCGGCAGGAGACTGCTGTATAGTAGCTGAATATCCAAGGAGTAACACGTTTGACGAGCAAATCATCAAAGAATTCAGCATCGTAAAGCAGGTCATATCGGAAGTGCGGAATGTACGTAATACCAAACAGATTTCACCGAAGGTAGCCTTGCCATTGGCAATAAACGCACAGGACATCAGCTTTGCAAAATATCAAGACCATATCATTAAATTGGCGAATATCTCGGAACTTACCTTTGTGAACGAGAAAATATCTGGAGCGGTCAGTTTCTTGGCAGGACGCGATGAGTGCTATATAGCAATGGAAAACAACATTGATGTGGATGCTGAGCGCGAGCGCATTACTAAAGAAATCAATTATCTGAAAGGATTTTTGACATCAGTAGACAAAAAGCTATCTAACGAACGTTTTGTTCAGAATGCCAAGCCAGAAATCATTCAAAATGAACAGAATAAGAAGGCGGATGCCGAAACAAAAATCAAAATTCTAGAAGAGAGTCTGGCTAGTTTAATTTAAATCACCTTTTAATAAAAATGGGGTTTTCGTTATCCAACGAAAACCCCATTTTTATTAAAAACGCTATGCGTCAAATAGTATGGAGATACTTTTAAAAAGGAGCGTCATCAGGCATATCATTCATACGAGAAGGCATGGTGATACCACCTCCGCCAAATCCATCAAATGCTGCTGATGGATTCATTGCAGAAGAGGAGAATGAAGTAGGCTCTCCAAACCCTGCTCCAGGATCTCCCATACCCGAGAACTCATCTTCCAAATCGACAAACTTCACAAACTTACCCACAAATCGAAGCGGTACGATTCCAGTCTCACCATTACGGTGCTTAGCGATAATAACCTCACCGACACCAGCAGTAGGACGACCTTCCTCATCTTCTGTAAGCCCATAATATTCGGGGCGATAAAGAAACAAAACCATATCCGCATCTTGCTCGATAGACCCCGATTCACGCAAATCCGAAAGCATTGGACGCTTACTATTACCTGGTCTTGACTCTACGGCACGACTCAACTGAGATAGTGCGAGTACAGGAATATTCAATTCCTTGGCAACAGATTTCAATGCTCGAGAGATACTACCGATTTCCTGCTCACGGTTACCCCCACCCTTTCCTTCGGCTTTACCATGCATCAGCTGCAGGTAATCGACAATAACCATTTGGATATCATGCTGGGCTTTAAGTCGACGACATTTCGCACGAAATTCGAAAACATTCAGTGCGGGTGTATCGTCTATAATGAGAGGAGCCTCTGTCAACCTTCCGATGCGAGAATGTAGCTGTTGCCATTCATGATCGGCCAAATTACCCTTCTTGAGTTTCTCTTGTTCAATCTCGGTTTCACCTGCAATAAGACGATTCACAAGTTGAACCGATGACATCTCTAATGAGAAGACTGCCACTGCCTTACTATGATCCACGGCCGCATTGCGCGCAACTGACAAAACGAATGCCGTCTTACCCATTGCAGGTCTTGCCGCAATGATGACCAAGTCGGATGGTTGCCACCCAGAAGTCATCCGATCGAGTGCTGTTAACCCTGATGGTACACCGGTAAGACCATCTGTCTTGTCCCTTAATAATTCCAGTTGAGAGATTGCTTCTCTCATGATGTCATCCATCTTTCGAGAATCTCGTCTTAGGTTGTTTTGTGCAATGTCAAAAAGACTTTTCTCTGCATGGTCCAACAAATCAAAGATATCGGCAGTCTCATCATACGAACTATTGATAATTTCGGTGGAAACTTTGATTAATTCGCGTTGAATATATTTTTGAGAAATAATACGAGCATGGTACTCTATATTTGCGGCAGAAACGACACGATCGGTAAGCTGGGTAATATAATACGCCCCTCCTACCATTTCCAAAGCGCCCATTTTCCGTAATTCAGTAGTAACGGTTAGTATATCAATTGGCGATGTCTTTTGAAATAACGCAAATATCGCTTCGAAAATCTTTTGATGTCCTTCTTTGTAGAAGGATTCCGGTTTTAGGATATCAATAATCTCACTCAACGCATTTTTTTCAAGCATCAAAGCGCCCAAGACAGCTTCTTCAAGATCAAGTGCTTGAGGAGGAAGCTTCCCCAATCCACTAACAAGATTGTTAAGACGGGTCTTTCGCTCACCAAAATTCCCTCGTTTTGCGCTATCAAATTTATTGCCTGAAAATTCGTTTTCGTTGCTCATATCGACGGCCTGCGTTTGTTTGTGTTGATGAAAAAATGATTTCCTGTTGATGGAGAAATATATTGTAAACTCCTAGGGGATAACAAAAGTATGAAAAATACTTTTGCTCCGTTCAAAGAGTTGTACACAAGTCAAAATATCCTCCAATTTGCAATACCAAAAACCCTTGATACAGACGCAATAGGAACCTACTGTTATCAACAGTCATTGTTAGTAAAATGTTAGTATAAATTATAACTCCCAAAACATCAATATATTATAAATATGTTAATAACTTTAGAGCTTGTTAACAACATAAATTTACAAATTATAGTTGATTATAATCAGTATATCATTCCCCTCATTTTTATAGACCTATAAGACTCAACGACTTATACTAAAATTGGAATATTTTTTATGTAAGTAAGCTTGAACAGCTGAAAGATAATATTGTATCTTTGTACTATGGCAAATGACTCTCAAACTTTAAAACCTTATAAAGACGCTGAAGGCGGTAAAAAAAAGCAAGTCGCTGATATGTTCAATAACATTTCAAAAACTTACGATTTCCTAAATCACTTTTTCTCACTTGGCATCGACATTATTTGGCGTAAAAAAGCGATAAGGTCATTAAAGTCCCTTCAGCCTCAGCTCATGTTGGATGTAGCAACTGGCACAGGAGATTTTGCGTTTGAATCCATTAAGATTCTGAATCCGAAAAGAATAATAGGAGTCGACATTTCTGCTGGAATGTTGGAAGTTGCAAAAGAAAAAATAAAGAATCGTAATCTCGAATCGCAATTCGAAGTTCAACTTGGTGACTCTGAACGTCTCTTGTTTGAAGATAACATGTTTGATGCCGTAACGGTGGCATTTGGCGTACGCAACTTTGAAAATTTAGAAAAAGGGCTAGCGGATATCTGTAGGGTTTTAAAACCGGGAGGCAAGGCGATTATACTCGAATTCTCAAATCCGAAGGCATTTCCCATCAAACAATTCTATAATTTCTACTTTCATAAAGTGATGCCACTTATCGGCAAGATCTTTTCGAAAGATAACAGTGCATACGTGTATCTACCCGAATCCGTCGCTCAATTCCCAGATGGGGATCGATTTGCGACCATTATGTCTAGAGTAGGATTTTCTGAAACATTGGTAAGACCTCAAACTTTTGGGATTTGTACCATCTATGTGGCCACGAAATGATGAAAAAACTAGCCTTATTAGGGTGTGTTATCCTATTGCCTTTCTTTTCTATAGGGCAATCTATTTCATTACCATTCTCCTCGAGGTATGATGAAAATGCGACTATCCTCTTTGGAATACATTACTCTTATGTTAATTCTAGATATGTCATTGGCTTAAAGAAAAATTGGCAGGATTACCAGCTCGATTATCCACCAGGTTATAAGAAAATAGACAACCTCACATCGATAAAGTCTGGAGTAGGTCATGGAATGGGCGTGGGAATACCCATGCACGTTAGGCTCACGGACAACTTGTATACCACCTTTAGCCCTACTTTTGTATTTATCAATGGCTCAAGCATCCTCTATGATGGACAATTAGCAGATGGCACATCCGTCCCTACCATACAACGAAGACAACGCCATATTTCCCGTTCCGAGAAAGGAACAAACTTTAATTCTTTCGAGTTCCCCTTAAGTCTAAAATTCAGATCGGACGAAAAAATATTGAAAAATAAATTCAACAGATACAGAGGCTATATACTTGGTGGCGTCAAATGGACAAAATGGAGTCAACAAGGACAGGAATATCAAGATTTAGTAGAAAGCAACCAAACTTCTCCTGATCCTATTATTATTAAGCCTGACTACCTATCTTGGGAAGCGGGAATCGGAGCGGATATCTTCTTCACACATTTCAAGGTCTCTCCAGAACTTAAGTTCTCCCAAAGCTTTGGAAGTACCCTCGATCTTGACCACCAATTAACAAAGGGAAACCATTTCATGGCTCCGTTGGATAAAACATTGCTCCGAAACATTTATTTTAGTCTAATTTTTCAATAATAGGATACTAAGCTAATTCTTCCAATATTGAGAAAAATAAACACATACTACAAGGCAGTGCGATTGCCTTAAGGAGTAACTTATACAATGAACGAATAAACAAATAGATTCCAATGAAAAAAATTGTCCTGATAACAGGTGCTAGCTCAGGAATAGGAGCTGCTTGTGCACAAGTACTAGCCGATGAGGGCTACGACTTACTGCTCTGTGCCCGTCGCCTAGAACGATTGGAAGATTTAAAAAAATCAATAACAGAAAAACATAAAGATATCAATATATACATCTTCAAACTAGATGTCCGGAACGCAAAAGAGGTCAAACAGGCCTTTGAAAACCTTCCAAATGAATGGCAACACATTGATGTCTTAATCAATAATGCTGGTCTTAGCCAGGGATTGGACCCAATCCAAAGTGGCGACATTGGGGACTGGGATAGGATGATTGACACTAATATTAAGGGATTGCTATATGTCACTAGAACTGTGGCCCCACTGATGGTAGCAAGAGGTCAAGGCCATATTGTCAATCTGGGGTCTATCGCAGGGAAGGAGGTGTACCCCAATGGAAATGTATATTGTGCTACCAAACACGCAGTGGACGCTTTGAATAAAGCAATGCGCATAGATTTATTACCCAAAGGGATAAAAGTGACAGGTATAAACCCAGGAATGGTAGAGACAGAATTCTCCGAGGTGCGCTTCCACGGAGACACGGAGCGGGCTGCTGCTGTATATCAAGATTTACAGCCGTTAAGCGGAAAGGATATCGCAGATACAATCGCATTTGTACTTTCCAGACCTCCACATGTCAACATCAACGATTTATTGATAATGCCTACAGCTCAGGCAACGGGCACTATCGTCAATAGAGGAAAATAAGTATAAAACAAGAAAAGCTCTTCAGGGGTTATTCATAAAAGAAAAAAAATAAAATATTCATAATTCAAACACTACATATCATGGCTTTAGAAGAAAAAATAAATCAAGATATCAAAGCAGCGATGATTGCCAAAGACAGTGCAAAATTACGGGGCTTAAGAGCGATTAAAGCTGCGATTCTACTTGCAAAAACCGAAAAAGGAAATATCGACACCTTCAATGAGGATGCCGAAATAAAAGTTTTGCAAAAATTAGTGAAACAACGTAAGGAATCGGCGGAAATATATAAAACTCAAAATCGAGAAGATCTTTATCAAATCGAGATGGAGGAGTTAGAAGTAATTGAGACATACCTTCCCAAACAACTCGACCGTGGTCAAATTGAAACGATTATAAAAGCAATCATTGAAGAATTGGGAGCTACAAGCGTAAAAGATATGGGAAAAGTGATGGGTGCTGCTAATCAAAAACTCGCTGGACAAGCAGATGGGAGAACGATATCTGAAGTTGTCAAAAGCCTCCTTTCTTAATCTATGCGGAAACATATCACGCCTAATTGGTTTTGTAAGTCCTTCGATGAATTATCAGTCTCTCATCTGTACTATATCCTCAAGCTCAGAAATGAAGTTTTCGTAGTAGAGCAGGATTGTGCTTACCAAGACTGTGACAACAAAGACCCGCAATCCCTCCATTTGTGGGGAGTGTTGGATCAGGACATCGTCGCTTATGCTCGGATAGTACCACCAGGAGTCTCTTATCCCGAAGCTTCAATTGGGAGGGTAGCGACCAATCGGGCATATAGAAGGCTGAGCTTCGGTCGAGAATTGATGAAACGAGCTATTGACGCGACCGTTGAGCAATACGGCCCTGTTAATATCCGAATCAGTGCGCAAAGTTATCTACAGCAATTCTATGAAAGCTTCGGCTTTATGAAAGTGTCTGAAGAATATCTAGAAGACGACATCCCACATATAGAAATGTTATGGGACCATACCAAATGAATCAAGCAAGTCGCTCTTATAGAGGGCGGCCTGCTTAACTACTTTTCTCTCTCTTCTCTTCATCCAATTTATAAGATTTCTAGTCACCGATATTAGTTTCAATTCGACCTTGTCCTTCAAGTTCTAAATCTGCTTAATAGCCAATCATCGTTTAAGGCGAGAAACAGGTATGGTGGTAAATACCTAAACCACCCCTGTATTATTTAACTTTTTTAGGGTTTCCATATTCTCGATCTCGTTCAAAGGTAGACATGTGACGCTCCTTCTTCACAGGATATATATCAGCTATCGTCACCAAAATTCCCGTCTCTTCTACTTCTCCAAACTCATCATTGCGAGCTGTTCCAAAAGATTTCATTGTGGGCGATAGATTCATATAGGTATTGATAAGTGGTGGAATATTTTCGCCCAATCCCCTAACTTTCGAATTCAACACTTTATATCCTTCTTTATAATCCAAGCCATCAAAAACCCCCATATATGGACTAATATCTGTCTTATAGCCAACAGGATGAATAGGTGTGACTAAATTTTCATGATCGGGAAAATAATACTCCATAAAATAGAGTAATAAATCACGTGCTTCCACATTGTAATGGGGATACATGGTCACCTTGCCAAAAAGATATTTGATTTCAGGATTTATCATCACTAACGCACCTAATCCATCCCAAAGGTTGTCCAAAGAAAATATCCCTTTACGATTGTCGATAGCCGGTTGAAATCGAGGTTGAACAAATGATCGTCCTAATTCAATCGTATAAGGTAAGTATTCTTTGATAAATTGATCCGAAAAATTAAAATAGTGGGCTGTAGAAAGATTGATGACGCCATCTTTCCAGCTGGCTGCCTCACATTTTATAACGCGATAACCGGCGATAATTTCCTCTTCTTCAGGATTCCAAGCAATTAGCTGATCGTAACAATCCTCACTGATATCATTCTCATCGATATCCAGAGCCAAGCCAGTTCCTCCGCCAGCGGCCCTGAACGTCTCTTCACGTAAACGCCCAATCTCCCGCATGACATGCGGGGCATTATGATTATTAATTAGATAAACTTCATTATTTCCATTGTTGGTATAACGAATAAAAGCATCCTTTGTCAATTCTGCTTTTATCAGATGCTTCTCAACGGGAGCAATAATTTCTTGCATAGATTATTTTTTTACCTCAGCCATACTATAGACCAATCGTTTCATTTCTTGAGCCCATTCCCTTTCACTTTTTGATGTATCAAAATAAGTATAAGGAATCCTTTCTCCAATCCTAATTGTCACGCGATGATTCCGTTGGGCAAACATCTCATCGGGTAGATACAACATCTCGAGATTCACTTTTAAACCTAGTTTATGCCTGAGTCGAGCAAAATTATAAAAAAAGTTGGAATTCTTACCGTCAATATATACTGGAATGATATCCTTTTGATATTTTTTTGACTTATTGATAAAACTTTTTTTCCATTCTAAATCCATAATCATACCATTCTGTTTCCTAGAAACCAGCCCGGCAGGAAAGACCAATAGGGCATCTTCGCCAGCATATGCCCGTTCAATCATTTCAATACCACTTTTTCCCTGCCCTCCAAGTTTATTCACAGGAATAAAGAGCGGTTCAAGATTCTTGATGTTTAACAATATATCATTGACCAAAAACTTGACATCTCTTCTATATTGACCTACAGCATGCATAAAAGCAACTCCATCAAGGCCACCCAAAGGATGGTTGGATGCGAATATTACACTCCCACTCGTGGGGATATGCTCCACTCCCTCTAATACGACTTCCACCCCCAGCTCTTCCAATAAAGCGTCTACGAAGTCAAGACCATACTTATCTTCAAACTTATTCATGATATAATTGATATCATCTTCATGAATAATTCTTTCTAAATAACTAATGAGGGGTGAAGGAATCCATTTTGCTAATTTTGGACTCTTCTTCCGGATTACTTCTCTTACTTCAATAAACTTCTTCTGTTCGTCCACCTGCATATGTATGATTTAGTCGATTCGGTTTTGATTTGTAAACTTAGATAAATTTGCTTTTTTTAACAAATGTTATTCTTCTTCTGAGTGCGACCTATATGAACTTAGAGCTACTCTAATAAGTGCTTTGTCCTACACCCATTACAAAAACTATTAAGATTTACATAGCTCAAGCCATGTGATGAATCAAAATTAACGATTAAATACATTTCGTAACTATTGCAGATACTGACATATTGCTTAACTTCGTAATAAAACAATATCCCGATTAAACGTTTTGCAATTTGGATTGTTTAAAAGTATATAAGAAATAGGAACCATGTATATCGGCGAAATACTATCTCAAAAATTTTGTGAGGTCCATCCTTCAGATACGGTACAGAAGGGCTTGGATAAGATGGCTGAATTTCATCTTTCATATCTTCCTGTAGTATCTAATAATGAATTTTTGGGGCTTGTTCAAGAGGATGAGCTTTTGAATCATGAGGACGAGGACGATATCATTAAAAATATGAAACTCAACCTCGCTCCCCTTTACTTATATGAATACCAGCACGTATATGATGCCTTGCTTTATCTAAGCAATTACAAAGCTGATATCCTACCAATACTTAACAAAGAGAACAAATATGTAGGGGTTGTTACAGCGGCAGATGTCATTCAGGCGTTGAATGGATTGCAATCAAACAATGAGTCCGGTGCGATCATTGTTCTGGAGATTGGAGCAAAGGACAATGCCCTCTCCCACATCGCCCACATTATTGAGTCCGATAATACGAACATCCTTAGCACTGCCATCAAAACGCTCCCGGACTCTTCGAAGCTGGAATTGACCATTAAAGTAAACAAAACAAATATCGCCTCTCTGATATCCACTCTTTGGCGCTTTGACTATGTTGTTAAGGCAACATTTAATGACGGAAATGACGAAAATGACCTTCAACAACGTTACGACTTATTGATGAATTATCTTAATCTTTAATTTACGCCTGCTTTTTCCCATCTTTGAAAAATATAGTATAGAGTCCCTGCCTGTCGTAGGCAAACTTTATTATTGCTAAAAAGAATGCGAGTGTAAAAACTCATGAATACCAGTAGAAGTAGACACAAATACATACCTGTACTCCAATGAAAATAGCGATTTACGGAAGAGAGTTCAACCCTTCGGTACTACCGTTTGTCCAACAATTGTTCGATTTTCTAAAACGACAAGGGGCGGATATCTATATCTATCAAGATTTTTATATCTTTTTGAGAAGTCAATTCCCCTGTCAAGAAAATCTACCGACTTTTACGTCCCACAGTGACCTCCCGACGGATATTGAATTCATGCTTAGCCTAGGTGGAGATGGCACGATGCTGTCTGCCGTATCAATCGTCCAAGATTCAGGGCTTCCACTTGCAGGAATTAATTTTGGACGATTGGGGTTTTTAGCGACAATTAATAAAATCGATATAGAGGACTCACTTACCCAAATCATAAACAAATCTTACACGCTTCAAAAACGGGCTCTATTGACGGTGGAGGCCGATGACATAGATTTATTCAAGGGTAGGAACTTTGCTCTTAATGACATTACGGTGTTTAGGTATGATAGTTCGGCAATGATTACCGTAAATGCGCGGATTAATGGGGAATTGCTCAATGCATATTGGGCGGATGGTTTGATTATCGCCACTCCCACAGGTTCTACAGCTTATTCTTTAAGCTGTGGAGGACCAATAATGATGCCTGGAAGTGGCAATTTTGTCATCACTCCTATATCACCACACAATTTAAATGTAAGGCCCATCGTCATTTCTTCGGAATTTGAACTGGAACTAGAAATTGAGAGCAGAACGGGCAAATATATTCTAAGCTGTGACTCCCAAAATGAAACTCTTTTTACGACTACAAAACTAAAAATTAGAAAAGCGCCCTTTTCCATCAATCTGATACGGTTGAGTAACGATGGCTATTTCAGCACACTGAGGGAAAAACTACTTTGGGGAATAGATGTCAGAAACTACTAGATTTGGGCGAATTGCATACTTGGATTTAATGTATTTTAACAACATTTAATAAGTATCTATTGGTCGAAATACATTATCTTTACCGCAAAAAAACTGCTTTGCAAAAATTGGTTTACACCTTTCTAACCATTATTGGCCTTTTGCCAATCAGCAATTTGTGCGCTCAGCAATGGGAAGCAGGGGCCAACATTGGAACAACTGGATATATGGGAGATATTAATCCCGACAATCCATTCTACTTCAGGAGCATGGGAGGGGGATTGAATGGAAAGTACAATTTTGACCCTACGTGGGGGATAAAGGCAGGTGTTAATTTCTTACACGTGTATGGCTCGGACCAGGACAAATCAAGTGAATTTCATCAAAATCGCAATCTCAGTTTTCAGAATAAGATAGTCGAATTTTCTGTGGTTGGAGAGTTTAATTTTTTTAAGTTTGTTCCTGGCAAGAACAAACTGACCTATACTCCGTATCTTTTTGCAGGTATTGCAGGAATATATCACAGCCCTTATGTCACGTTCGCCTCTGGCGACAAACAGGCTCTGGGGGAGTTGCAACTAGAGTACGACGTAGAGCATAATCCTACAACATACGGTAAAATAGCTATAGCTATCCCTTTTGGATTCGGGTTTAAATATAATATTAAAGGTCCTTGGAGTATAGGAGCTGAACTGGGATATCGAACAGTGCTATCTGACAATATTGACAATGTCAGTAAAAATTATGCAACAACTCGACCTACTGCCGGGCCAGGATCTGCAATAGGTATCGACCTTTGGGAAGACCTAGCTGATAGAAGCGGAAACTGGAAAACCAACAAAGGCAAATTAAGAGGTGACGGTCGTCCGCATGATGGCTATATGACTCTGGGCCTGACCTTAACTTATACCTTTATAAGTCAAAAATGTTACTGGTGGTAAGTGTACAATGAATTAGAAAAATGAGTATCAAAGATAAAGTTGACCTACAAAATCTACCCGAGCATGTTGCTATCATCATGGATGGTAACGGTCGATGGGCAAAGGGATTGGGCAAATTAAGAATATTTGGTCATCAGAATGGCGTATCTGCTGTGCGCGAAGCAATGGAAGGAGCAGTGGAATTGGGTATACCGTATCTGACCCTTTATGCCTTTTCCAGCGAAAATTGGAATCGTCCAAAATTGGAAGTGCTCGCATTGATGGAACTACTGGTCTCCACACTAAATAAGGAAATAAAAACATTCCAGGACAATGGTATTCGCCTACAAACCATTGGTGATATCGAAAAATTACCTAAAAACTGTCAGTCAAAGCTTGCAGAGACCATTGCTTTAACGGCTAATAATACAGCTTGTGTACTAACGTTAGCGCTTAGCTACAGTTCACAAAAGGAAATAGTAGATGCCACAAAACGTATATGCCAACAAGTCATAGATGGCAAAATGAGCATAGATCAGATTGATGAACAAGTCATTTCCAGTAATCTCTATACAGCTGATATGCCAAATCCAGACCTTCTCATCCGCACCAGTGGTGAGCAAAGGATAAGCAATTACCTTCTTTGGCAGATTGCTTATGCTGAATTGAGCTTCATATCCAAAATGTGGCCTGAATTTACCCGAGAAGATTTATTTGAATGTATATATAACTATCAGCAACGCGAAAGACGATTCGGAAAAACAAGTGAGCAATTATAATCTTAATGATTAACTTTGCACGCAAAATGTGTTGCTGGATAACAATTTAGCAATATTTTCTTTTAACAAAATTTAACAACAGATTGGTGTACTTTAGCATCGATAAAAAATTATAGATGAAGCGTATAGTATTTTTAATATCTTTTATTAGTTCGGTTTACTCTTACTCAGCCTCTGCTCAGATCACAGGTAACAAACCTATTAATCTGAGTAACCCTGACGAAATAAGCTACTTAACTCCTAGAGACTACGTCATTGGTGGAGTGACTGTGACCGGGACACAATTCCTGGAAAATGATATCCTAATCACATTATCGAAGCTGGTCGTAGGTCAACATATCGAAGTACCAAGTGATGCTACAGCGAATGTAATTAAGAACTTAATGGCTCAAGGGCTATTCGACGATGTACAACTGTATGCTGACCGTGTAGAGGGTGACAACATCTATTTTAATATCAAGGTGCAAGAACGTCCTCGTCTGACTCGTATCGATATAAACGGATTGAGCAAAAGCCAAACTGAGGAAGTACGCAAACGACTGAACAGTAATACGGGCAAGATTGTCAATGAAAATTTGATTAACACGACAAGATTTACGATTCAACGATTCTTAAGAGAGAAAGCCTATTTATATCCTGAGATTAAGACAAGTACTATCAAAGATACCACACAAGCGAATAACGAAATACTGGTCGTGGATGTAGCACGAAATAAAAAGGTAAAGGTTCGCAAGATTAATTTCACGGGGAACAAAGAGTTTTCTCAACGTGCCTTGAGAAAGTCACTCAAAGGGGTGAAGCAACGTGAATGGTACCGCATTTTCGGCCCTGGAAAATTCAAGGACGAGAAGTATAAAGAGGCTAAGGAAAAGATGATAGCTAAACTACATGACAAAGGTTATCGTGATGCTGAAATCATAAGTGATTCAGTCAAAAAGTACGACGCTAATGAAGTTGTCATAGACATGGAAATCTATGAAGGTCCTAAGTACTATATTGGTAATATCAGTTGGTCCGGTAATGCCAAGTACACGGATTCAGTCTTGAACCTTATTTTAGGGATCGAAAAAGGAGATGTATTCAGTGAAGAAAAATTGGTAACTAAGCTTTCAGGTCCTACTCGGAATAGCGACGACATCTCATCCCTATATATGAATGATGGATACCTGACCTTTTCTGTAGATCCTGTACAAACCAAGATATACAACGACACAATTGATGTAGAAATCCGCATGTACGAAGGAGCACAATACACCATCAACAATGTCATCGTAAAGGGTAACGATGTCACGAATGATAGGGTCGTTTTGAGATCCATTTATACCAAACCGGGGCAAAAATTTTCCAAGGACTTGATTATGAGAAGCGTTCGTGAGATTGCTCAACTCGGAAACTTTGATGAACAAAAGACAAACCCCGTACCTACCAACCTTAACCACGCAGAGGGTACAGTAGACGTACTTTATAATGTGGCAGAGAAACCTTCGGATCAGGTGGAACTATCTGGAGGATATGGCGCAGGCCAAATTATTGGAACGTTAGGTCTTACATTCAATAATTTCTCCACAAGTAATTTCTTTGATAAAAGTTCATGGAAGCCCTTGCCTCGTGGAGATGGACAAAAACTAAGTGTACGTGGTCAAACATCTGGTAAGCGCTACCAGTCTTACAGCTTTTCATTTTCCGAACCGTGGTTAGGTGGTAAAAAACCAATTTACTTCGGGTTGAGCGCTTATACTTCCAGTTCTTCCTATGGAGGCTTCAACTACTACACGGGCGAACAAATGGTAAAAGACTCGGAACTACAACGTATCTGGATGACCGGGGTTACAGCGACTTTGGGTAAACGTCTTGAATGGCCAGATAACTACTTCCAGATTAATACCTCATTGTCTTTCCAGCGTTATAAATTGCAGAATTATGGAAACTATTTCTTATTCTCCAATGGTACTGCTTACAACATGAACATTACACAGGAGATTAGTCGCAATTCAGTGGATGCCCCTATCTATCCGACATCGGGGTCTAATATTAAATTCTCAGTGCAATTGACGCCTCCATATTCGGCATGGAACAACATCAACTACAAAACTGCTCCACAAGAAGAAAAATATAAATGGACAGAGTATCACAAATGGAAGTTCGACTCCCAGTGGTATATCAAGATTGCTGGTAAATTGGTCTTGAAGACACAAGCACAATTCGGATTCTTAGGCAACTATACCAACAAAACTGAGACATCTACCTTCGAACGCTTTAAATTAGGAGGAGACGGTATGCAAGGCTTTGACTTCTTACAAGGTTCAGAAATTATCGCCCTCAGGGGATATGCAAATGGTGTTATCATCCCAGAGAGTACGCAGAATGGATATCAACAAATTGCAATCAACTCAGGCAGCCCAATTTATAACAAATACCAAATCGAGTTGAGACATCCCGTCATGTTAAATGAACAGGCTACAGTATTCGTCATGGCATTTGCCGAAGCAGGTAACACGTGGAACAAATTCAGCGAATTCAACCCCTTCAAGGTTAGACGTACAGCAGGTGTGGGCGCCCGTATTTTCTTACCAATATTCGGTATGCTAGGTATTGATTATGGTCATGCATTTGATCCTATTCCTGGATTGCCGGAAAGTTCATGGAAACAAAACTTCACATTTAGTATCATGCAAAACATGGGCGGATTCTAGTCCATTAAACTTTTTGGAATAGAAATTGTCATATAAAAAAGATTATTGTTTAACGATTTATCTACATAGAAATGAAAAAAATATTTATAATCCTTGCTTTTTTAACGTTGACTACGTCAGGGGCGTTTGCTCAACGATTTGCTTACGTGGACTCGGAATATATCTTAAAGCATATTCCTGAATATGTATCAGCGCAAAAACAACTAGACGACCTTTCCGTACAATGGCAAGAAGAAGTTGATAACAAGTATGGTGAGATTGAAAAGCTCTACAAAGCCTATCAAAACGACCAAGTCCTATTGAACGAAGATATGCGTCGTAGAAGAGAAGATGAAATCGTCAAAAAAGAAAAAGAGGCAAAAGAATTTCAACGTCAAAAATTCGGATATGAGGGTGAATTATATCAACAACGCATTAGACTCATCAAACCAATCCAAGACCGTGTAGCGAAAGCGATACAAGATGTAGCAAGTAATCAAGGATTGGATATCGTTCTTGACAAAGGAAATGAAGTCACTTTCCTTTATGCTAATCCTAAATTGGATAAAAGTAATGAAATCATTACTAAATTGGGATTTAAACCTGATGCATCACTTGTAAAATAATTTTTTTTTATTATCATTGCGACAGGTAGTAACAAGACAACAAAAATTTATTTAAACAAAATAAACATCGTCTGCTTCTTTAATCAAGAGCAGGACAAAAGATTAACATGAAAAGAATGAAAAATTTAGTAAAAAGTGCGGCATTAGTAGCAGGTTTGTTTATCTCCACTCAATTGGCAAATGCACAACAAAAGATCGGACATATCAATTTTGGTGATATAATCTCGGGTACGACAGAGTTTAAAACGGCACAAGATCAGCTAAAGACATTGCAAGATGCCAAAACAAAAGAATTACAGGATATGTATGCCGAGTACCAAAAGCAACAGACTGCGGCGAATGATAAAGCACGTAACCGTAGCGAAGCGAATAAAGAGACAGTGGATGCGGAATTAAATACATTGGCAACTCAACTACGTGAGCTTGAAGGTCGCATCCAAGATATTCAACGCGTAGCACAAGAAGACATTGGGAAGAAACAGGAAGAATTGTACCAACCTATCGAGCGCAAAGTAATGACAGCAGTAAATGATGTTGCTAAAGCAAAAGGATATGCATATGTATTTGACATTTCAAGTACTAATATCCCTTATTTTGCTGGTGGCGATGATTTAACTACTGATGTTAAAACAAAATTAGGAATTCCCGCAACAGCAGCACCTGCAGCTAAATAGTTGGATTTAAAAATATAAAAAAGGGGGATAACGATGTTATCCCCCTTTTTTATATTTTTAACCGTTCTAAATTGATTATTATGCACGCATAGTATTTATTTTATTATATATTTGTGTATAACCTGATGTAGAATTGTTATGATCAGTCAACTCATTTTTGCAATACTGCTTATTTTTGCCCTTGTTTTCTTTGTCAAGAATGCGAAGAAAATCGTACGAAATATTAAATTAGGCCGATCAGTAGATCGCTTTGGTGATCGTAGCGCGCGCATCAAAACTATGCTTTTGGTAGCTTTTGGTCAACAAAAAATGTTCAAAAAGCCTATTCCTGCGCTACTTCATTTTTTTGTCTATGCCGGCTTCTGTATCATCAACATCGAAATGATTGAAATTGTTATCGATGGTCTATTCGGTACCCATCGTATTCTCTCTTTCATGGGTGAATTTTACAATTTTATTATCTACGCTTTTGAAATCTTAGCTTTTGCAGTACTGTTATCGTGTGTGATTTTTCTCATCCGTAGAAGCATATTGAATATCAAACGCTTTCAAAACAAAGAGCTCAACAATTGGCCGAAAACAGATGCTATTCTGATTTTGGTGACGGAAATTCTTCTCATGTCGGCATTTCTAGCGATGAATGCCGCAGACTACAAATTACAGACGCTTGGAGTCACCCACTATCATCAGACGGGCGCATTTCCTATCAGCTCGTTACTCATCAACGTATTGCCAGACAACATCACGGGGTTAATTATGATGGAAAGAGGAGCATGGTGGTTTCATATTGTGGGGGTATTGTTGTTTTTAAACTATCTCCCCATATCCAAACACCTACATATCATATTGGCTTTTCCTAATACCTATTTTTCCAAATTGGAACCGAAAGGGAAATTTGAGAATATGCCAACTGTCACCAATGAAGTCAAAGCTATGCTAGACCCAACCTTTACACCTCCCCAAACGGATGCTACAGCCAGATTTGGAGTGAAGGATGTACATGACCTTACTTGGAAGAATCTGCTGGATGCCTATACCTGTACCGAGTGTGGACGGTGTACCGCAGCATGTCCAGCCAATATCACCGGAAAATTGCTATCTCCAAGAAAAATCATGATGGATACACGAGACCGATTGGAAGAGGTTGGCAAAAACATCGATCAAAATGGAAGCTTTAAAGATGACAGCCGCGCTTTAATAGACACATACATCTCCAGGGAAGAGATATGGGCTTGCACAAGCTGTAATGCTTGTGTAGAGCAATGTCCCGTCAATATCAATCCGTTGGAAATCATCATGGGATTAAGGCAGTATGCCGTCATGGAAGAATCCCAAGCCCCGGCAAGTGTCAACGCCATGCTAGGCAATTTGGAAAACAACGGTGCGCCTTGGAAATATTCCCAAGCGGATCGGGCAAATTGGACGAATCAATAATGTTAGCTTAAAAAATCATGGAAAATCAATTTCATATACCCACTGTTGCTGAGCTGGTGAATAAGGGAGAATCCCCAGAAATTCTATTCTGGGTAGGTTGTGCTGGAAGTTTTGATGAGCGAGCTCAACGCATTACCCGCGATATATGTAAGATCTTGCATTACGTTGGACTCAAATACGCTATTTTAGGAACTGAGGAAAGTTGTACTGGGGACCCAGCTAAGCGAGCCGGTAATGAGTTTCTTTTTCAGATGCAGGCCATGATGAATATCCAGATTTTAGATGGCTATGAAATCAAAAAGATAGTAACGGCATGTCCGCACTGCTTCAATACCATTAAAAATGAATATCCTCAACTAGGAGGGCATTATGAAGTCATACACCATACTCAGTTGATTCAGTCGCTTATTGATGAAGGTAAGCTCAAACCAAGTGACGGTCATGAATTCAAGGGGAAAAAAATCACCTATCATGACCCTTGTTATCTGGGTAGGGCCAACGAGGTATACGAGGCCCCTAGAAAGGCCCTAGAAGTATTAGATGCTCAACTGGTAGAACTAAAGAGATGTCGCAGCAACGGTCTGTGTTGTGGGGCTGGTGGAGCACAAATGTTCAAAGAACCTGAACCTGGAAACAAAGACATCAATATCGAACGGATTGAAGATGTCATCGAATCCGAAGCACAGATTGTAGCGGCTGCTTGTCCATTTTGCATGACCATGCTACGGGACGGTGTTAAGATAAAAGATAAAGAATCGGATATACAAGTACTCGACATCGCAGAGATAACGGCAAGGGCCAACAAACTATAAAAAACTAAAGCGGTAAGAAATCCTTACCGCTTTAGTTTTTTTGTGCCCAGGAGCAGATTCGAACTGCCACACCCATACAGGCGCCACCCCCTCAAGATGGTGCGTCTACCAATTTCGCCACCTGGGCTTGAGGACTATTGAGATGCAAAAATAGTGCTTTTTTCTAAACCTGCAACTTAAATATCATCTTTTACACAGAATTTTTATCTCGAAGATTTCTGCCAATTAAAGTTTGGATGATTCCATCGACCAAACCCACCCTTGGTGCTACAATGGTTTTGAGATGTCCAATTTTCATAATTGTGAGAAATATCTCAGCAGCGGGAATGATAACGTCTGCACGATCCTGCTTAAGACCCAATACATTTATTCTATCCTTCAGCGAATGGGAAGCTAGATGCGTGTAAATAGCCTTTAGTTTAGCATAAGACATAGGCTTATCTACCTTATCATTGGCCAGACGGGACAATTTATTGATATTACCCCCTGTTCCTATTCCGTACACCTGCTTGTACATTTTGGTATTATTTTTCACCCATTCCTTCATATCTTCCCAAGTCTCTGGCTTATCTTGATTATCCAAAATACGAATAGTACCTAAGTTGAATGATTGGGAAGCAACTAGTTTAGCATTTGCAAACAACGAGAGCTCAGTACTACCACCTCCCACGTCAATATACAGATACACCTTGTCTCTATCCAAATCTTGCTCCAAGTGACTATTATATATAATCTCAGCCTCAAGAGCTCCGTCAATAATCTGAATATCGATACCAACTTTACTACATGCGCATACTACATCTTGGCCATTGGAAGCATCACGCATCGCTGACGTGGCACAGGCCATGTAATCTGTGACACGATAGACATCCATCAAATTTTTAAAAGCAGTCATGGTGCTAACCATATCCTTAAACTTGACATCCGAAATATGCTTCTGAATAAAAGCATCGTCGCCCAATCTCAGGGGTACGCGTAATAAAGTATTTTTAGTAAAATCAATTTTCTCTTTACTCTGGTCTATATCTGCTATCAGTAAACGTACTGCATTCGACCCAATGTCTATGGCTGCGTATCTCACAAAATTTCTAATTTATCTTTTAAATATTCGTAGGTATCTGTCTGCGCTCTGTTCGATTGCCCAACTGGACTCCTTTTGTATCTATTTTTCTGTTGCGCATCTATAATCCGAGCTTTAGTATTGTCTTTCAACTGAATCTGCATGAGATTATAAATCTCTGTTCTTAGGTTGGAATCTACTATCGGGAAAGCGATTTCCACTCTCCTATTCAGGTTCCGTGTCATCAAATCTGCCGAGGAGAGATAAATTTCATTGTGATCGCCATAGTCAAATAGCCATACCCGCGCATGTTCCAGGTACCGATCGACAATACTCATCACATAGATATGCTCACTAAAACCCATCTTACCTGGTATCAAGCAGCACATCCCCCTAACAATCAAATGTATGCGGACTCCGGCATTATTGGCGATATATAATTTTTGAATGATATCTTCATCCGTTAAGCTATTCATCTTGAGGACCATCGATACGCGTATCCCCTGTTGACTTAATTGAATCAACTTGTCTATTTTTTCATAAAAAACACCCCGCATCGACAAAGGAGCAGTAATCAACGTGTTATAGTTGTCATAATATACACTCTTTTTTAATCCTGCGAATAAACGTTTAAGATCTCGTGTGATGTTTTTATTGGCAGTAAATAGTCCTATATCACAATATATGCGTGCAGTTTTTTCGTTAAAGTTTCCCGTAGATAAATAGGTATAAGCTGCTCTTCTCTTTCCTTCCCTACGATATACCAGACATGACTTAGCATGTAGCTTGATATTGACATTCCCTAAATAGACATTCACCCCAGCTTCTTCAAGCTTTGTGTACCAATACAAATTTGCTTTCTCATCAAATCGAGCTTTGACTTCCAAGAATGCATTTACTTTCTTTCCGTTTTTGGCAGCGATAACAAGTGCGTTAATAATATTCGAATTATTTGCAACTCGATATAACGTAATGTTGATTTCCTCAACTGACGGATCAATAGCAGACTCTCGGATGAAATGCAATACATAATCGTAAGTCTGGTATGGTAAGTGGATAAGATAATCTCTTTTCTTGATAGGCTTGAAAAGACTTTTATTGATATCTAGCCCAGCAATTGCCAAAGGAAGGACCGGTTCATAAGCTAAATCCAATCGATTGCCGATTGGGAAATCAATGAAATCACTAAAAATCATATATCGATTCATCGGAATGAATCCATCGTCATCCACTTCTAAATGAGCGTCTAGATAGCTCAACAATGACGGAGGCATGTTAGCATCATATTCCAAACGAATCACCTTACCTTTCTTTCTATCGACAAGACTCTTCTTAAGTACTTCCAGAAATTTGTCGCTTCGATCGACATCTAAGTCAAGCTCAGAATCCCGAGTTATCTGAAACCGATAGGCAGAAATATCATCAAACTCCACGGCTGTATATACATTTTCCAGAAACATCAGAATAATATCGTCCAACAGGATAATCTCATGCTGTCCTTCATTATTGGGGACTCGGTGGAACCGACTGACCGTGTTTTTAGGAATGTCGATGATGGATAAGCGTTCTTTGCCTTTATGCGTAAGCTTGACCATAAACTGCAGGGTGCGCCCATTGACATTTGGAAAGAATGCATCACTAACCCATATTGGTATAAGGTGCTTCAGAATTTCATCCTGAAAATAGGTATGCAAATATGTACGTTGATCATCGGTCAAATCATCGGCTTCCAAAATATTAATATTCTCTTCTTCTAGATGTTTGGTCAGCACCTGATCAAAGAGATAGTCGAATTTTTTATCTAATTTCAAGACACTCTGCTGGATTTGCTTCAGTATCTTCTTGGGTTTGAAGCCTATTTTTTTGTTCTTAAGTTCATTTTCCACCATACGATGGAGGATTGCAACACGAACACTATAAAACTCGGATAAATTAGAGGAATATATCGCAAGAAACTTAATACGTTCCAGCAAAGGGACAGTTTCGTCGGCTGCTTCTTGAAGCACGCGTTCGTTAAACTGCAGCCAACTTAGCTCGCGATTAAGGACAGGAAATTGATCAGCCACTACTAACAAGATATATTCACTAATTTAATATATTAAAAATCAATATTAAAGATTTGATGTGAATTAAATGTAAAGAAATGGTTAATCAATCTTTAATTCATATGGAATTTGATTTTTATCCGTCAGATAGAATAACCACATAATATCATTCGTAATGGTCCATAATCATTAGTACTCATGCTACTTCGGGATTATCCGTGTTTGGACACTTCGAGTTTATGTAGATATTTCACTTATTATTAGTGAGAGGGTTCTAAAATCTCCAATTGCCACAAAATCTGGTCTTCAGACACAAAATAGGGTTGATTCTGGCGTATCGCAGCAAAAACAGCATCAAATAGATGCATATAGTCACCCTTGGATGCTGCAATGGCCTCGCTGACAAGAAGCCCATCTTCTTGGACTTCAGTAAGAATCCCCTCTTGACCTTCTTCCTCTCTACCATAATCATCCGTGAGAGGTGTCATCCCATTCAACAACTGCTGCTCTTGAATATCGGTTCTATTTTTCACAAATGAACCTTTTGTGCCATGCAAAACAAAGCTCTTTTGGGGATTGGCAACCAACAGACTTACAGTAATGAATACACTTAGTCCGCGCGGGTAACTCAGTACAATGCTGGCATAATCATCCACTTGGGTGTGGGTACGATTTTTAGTCAATATTTTGGTAACCGACTTTGGTCTACCAAAAATTGAAATGGTTTGGTCCAACAAATGTGAACCTAGGTCATATAAAATACCACTCGCAGGGCGCTTGGTTTCCTTAAATATCTTGACTCCAATTTCCGGCTTGAAACGATCGAAACGAAGATGAAGTTCTACGGGCTTCCCTACCCTACCGGTCTGGAGAACTTCAACCAATGACTGGAAGTCTGAATCAAATCTACGATTGTGATAAGGTAATACCAATCGGTTCATCTTACGTCCCAAATCAAACAATCCTTTGGCTTGCTCAGCAGTGGGTGCAAATGGCTTTTCAATCAATACATGCTTACCAGCTTGTAAAGCCATCGTAGCAAACTCTACATGGGTGTCATTTGGAGTGTTAACAATAACTAACTCGATTTCATCATCATCCAATAGTTCTTGAATACTGGAATAACTGACAACTTCTGGATATTGAAGATGTATTTGCTTGCTTGTACGCTCCACAACTGCCTTCAATTGAAAGCCTTCATTTCCCACTATAAACGGCGCATGGAATACCCTTCCGGACATTCCATACGACATTAAACCTGTAATAATCTGTTTTACAGCCATTCAGTAGATTTTATTGATTAATGATGTGCGTGCTCATCATTTTTGACACCAGACAAAGTATATACTTCTTCCAAAGCCTTTTCATTGTCTTTCGCTAATTTTTGCAAAATCACGTTTGTATTTCTAGATACACGTCCAAACTGTTCTTTAATCAGCGTCTGCTCGTGTTGGACATGTGCTAAAAAGGCAGCATCCGAATAGGTTGTAGCAACAGTTGACACGGTACTATCAGCAGTAGGGCCTTGTTGTCCAGGGACGGCAAACGCCTCCGCACCTCTAATTGGAAAGTCTACATGAACCGCTGTAGCAGCACTGTCCAATTGCGGAATCAAAGCGCTATATACTTCTTTTATCTTGACGGCTAAAGCTTTAACCTTTGCATCGGATGAAACAGAAGCGGCATAGTCTGCATAAGCTAACTCATAGGGTACCTTTTGACCTACAGTCTGAAAAAAATGATAACCATCTCCATCAACCAGTGAAGTGTGCGTGTACTTGAGCTGATTCTGTTCAGCTGTTTTATTATTACAAGAAGCAAATAAAAAGCTTCCACCGATAACTGCAGCTGCAAGTAAAGTATTAAGTTTCATATACATATATAATTTATTCTTCAATTGTCACACGAAATATCTAAACTACATCCATCACTTTTGTGCAGATTATGCTAAATAGATATTTCATACCTATATAATTTATTTGTGATATGCCAATCGTGTCGCATCGCTACGTTTTCACTGGACACCTCGTTTTCTTTTAATTACGGACAAAAATATAAATAATATACTAATTTCCCTACTCTTACTGCTATGCTAAATTACGTCCTGCATTTACAACTCCGTATATGGTCCTTGCAATTAGCTTCGAGTAGACATCATACTGCGGATCCTCTAAACTTAGATTTTTTTGTTTACGGATCGCATAGTGCTGAATAGTGAGCAATGGCAAAATTATTTTCTCGCGCGCAAGGATAGATTCTCGTTCCACTGGATAATTTTCCATCAATTTCTTCGTATTACTAAGCTTAAGTACATATTTTTTAGTAAGTTGAAATTCATCATGAAGCATCTTCCAAAAAGTACCATACTTTTCATCATACTGCATGTAAGATGTAATGTCAAAATTTGACTTAGTCATCGACATCATACAGTTGTCAATAATCGTATTAAACATACCTGAATGCTCGTACAGATTTCGAACGTATGACCATAGATTGTTTTCCTCTGCAAATTGTAATGCCGAACCTACTCCATAAAACCCAGGAATATTTTGTTTCAATTGACTCCAAGAGGTCACAAAGCTGATTGCTCTCAAATCCTCCAACCGTAGTTCCTTATCTGTATTTCGTTTGACAGGACGACTGCTGATATTTATAGTAGATAAGGCCTTTAATGGACTCAGGTTCTCTAAATAATTTAAGAATAATGGGTCTTTACGTAATGACATGAATTTTTCATAACTGACTTCGGCCATCTGGTCGATGACATTTTTCTGCTTAGCCGTTAGTGTGTCACCATCATTTTGGTTGATTTCCGAAATAATCCCAGCATGAAGCAATTGTTCAATGTTATACTTTGCAGCATCTATTGATCCGTATTGGCTGCTGATAGTCTGTCCTTGAATAGTCAATTGAATATGCTTATTCTCGATATCACGCCCCATAGATGCATAGAAACGTTGAGTTTTGCCCCCGCCCCTAGCTGGAGGTCCACCCCGCCCATCAAAGAATACCAAATCAACATCATACTCACGTGCGATTGCGGTCAATTCCATCTTGGCTTTGTAAATAGACCAATTGGCCATTAAATAGCCTCCGTCTTTTGTGCTGTCCGAAAACCCTAAC
Source organism: Sphingobacteriaceae bacterium DW12 (assembly GCA_000783305.1). Lineage (GTDB taxonomy): Bacteria > Bacteroidota > Bacteroidia > Sphingobacteriales > Sphingobacteriaceae > Sphingobacterium. The sequence continues at coordinate 566,576 of JROE01000008.1, forward strand.
ATGATGGTCTGCTTATTCCCCCTTGACTTCAAATGCTTCACATAATCCGGATGCGTGTAGAGACTTTTCATCACATCAGCAGCGCGTACCAAATCATCCACGGTCTCAAATAAAGGCACAAAATCAATCGTCAACGATTCTTTCTGCCAACCTGACCATAAGAACAATTGCATCAGACCTAGAATATCAGAGGCTTGCTGACAATTACTGATAATAAACCGTTGTGCAGCTCTCTCGCTACCTGACTGTTGAACACTTTTAAGCAAGGGTATCACTTCCAAAGTATCTTTAACCAATGCAGGAGCATCTTCACCAACCACTAGATTTAATTCAGAAAACGGAAATTTCTTTAACTTCTCTTTTTCATCCAAACTTTCAAAATCTGTAGGCTGATTAGTCAGCTCCTGATTCGATTCAATCAGGTATGTCAATGTATCACGCAAGACGCGACTGTCCTGACGGATATCCAAGGTCGTGAAATAACATCCAAATGTGATCACTTTCCGAATAAGATCCTCCACAACGTCAATAAAGAGACTATTATGGTTTTCAATCAATACGCGCTCAATAGATTTTAAATTTGACAATATTCGCGCAGTCTCGTCCTTTGGATTTTCAATGGGATTGAAGCTATTATTATAAAATAACTCTTGGAGTTCATCCATATATTGTTCGACCCCTCTGAAAGTAATCCGTCGTCTGATAATACGAAAATCACGATAATAACATCTAAAAAGGATAGTCCGCAACATGGTTGCCACCTTTTTTGTACTTTCTACCGTCACGTTAGGATTCCCATCACGGTCGCCTCCTGGCCAGAATCCAAGCTCAATAAGCTGCTTGACATCTTCTGTAGGTACTTCTAATTCATTGTCTATCGTGTGTTGGATTTCTGAAGCAACTTTATAGAAAACATTTTCTAAAAACCAAGCTAGACTAGCTGCCTCATCGACTGGTGTAGGGCGTTCCTTATTAATAAAGGGTGTCTTTCCAAGTTGCTGGAGCAAAAGATGGATGTTATTGATATCGTTCTCTTTTATGGCCTCTATCAAATCATTAATAATGGAAAGAACAGCACCAGGATAAAACTGTGTTGGGTGGGCCGTCAATACCAAACGAACCGAAAAATCCTTTAACTTATCGACAATTTGCTTTCGGAGCTTGTTATTCGTTTGTGTCTGGCGGAAGAGTGGCTCCAAAGAACCTGTCTCATCGGAATGACCAATAGACTGAAATGACGAATCTTCAACGGCATCGAATAACACCACTTGCCTTTCTACATATTGGACTATACGGAAAAGTAAATCCATACGATCTTCTTCCTGAACATACTGTTCATATTGTCCGAAGAAGCTATCAATGATCTCTTCTGGAGAGAGGTGTTCCTCTACTCCTTTTTCACAGTGCGTAGTGAAGAATGGTAGTAACGTACCCGTATGCTTGACCCGCTGGAAAGGCAAGGTTAGAAATAAACTTTTGAAAAGTTCAAAACGGGTCAACACCTCGTTTTGAAAGGCGGCTTCTTTTTGACTTAATTTCATGCTTTTGAATTAACACGAGGCTGGGTGTTTTGTTTGTTTTGTATAAGTTGATTCAGCCTCAGAAAACCAAATATACATTTTTTATATCAAAACATTAATTATAATACCAACTTTCAACACAAACAGTGCAAATTTTAAAAAATCATCAACAACAATCTTTAGAATTTGTTGTTATTATATATACCAAACTATACATAATAATGGACAAAATACTATATACTGCAGAAGTAACAGCAATTGGAGGTCGTGACGGCGCAATTAAATCTTCGGATGGCATCCTAGATTTCGAAGTACACAAGCCCGAGGTCATGGGAGGAAAGGGTGGTGCAACCAATCCCGAACAATTATTTGCTGCCGCTTGGAGCTCTTGCTTTTTGGGAGCTATGGGAGCCGTTGGAAAAAAAGATAACATAGAACTCCAAGATGCTACCGTGACGGCGAAAGTCTCCTTCAATGAAGAAGACAACTCCTTCTTTATATCGGCAGCACTCGAGATACACGTTCCCTCTCTATCCAAAGAGGAAGTACAAACCCTTGCAAATAAGGCCCACAAAGTATGTCCATACTCTAAGGCAACTCGAGGAAACGTAAACGTTATTGTGACAGCAGTATAACAACAGGCGTAAACGCTACGAAAGCGCTGTACAGGTTTCGGTGTCATCGCTACCTGCATCTTGTCTCCACATACGGCGTATATAATTTAGAAGAAGGTTTTATTAACAAGGTCAATCGCTTATCCTAAATCTATCTGTATCTTTGCATGGTATAGATTATGAAGAAAATTATACAGGAAATCAAACATTTCCTTAACGGTCAATATTTTGCAGATGGTCTACGGATTACAATAGGTTGTATTGTGCCTATTGTGGTATGTGCCATTTTGGGAGTGTTTCAAACTGGCACTCTTATTTCTTTGGGGGCATTACTGATTGGATTGTCCGATACACCAGGAGCTCCAGCCCATCGCCGCTATGGAATGTTTGCTTGCTTAGGGATAACTGTATTCACCTATATTGTTGTCTATCTCGCGGGCGGTTCTATATTATTCACTGCTATAGCTATCGCATCCCTCTGCTTTTTAAATTCGATGCTCGCAGTCTTCAATTCCCGAGCGGCCAATATCGGGTTAATGGGTATACTGATGCTCCTTATTCATATAGATGCAACAGAGTCATTTCAACAATTTGCTACGAACCTCTTTTACTTTATCCTCGGTGCGGCTTGGTATATCATTATAAGCCTATCTTTTACACAAGTACGTCCGTATCGATTGGCCCAACAAGAACTTGCCGAAACAATCCGTAAGGTTGCGGAATATCTTAGAATTAAGGCCAATTTTTATGACATCAAAATTGACAATGATGCCAACTATCTAAAACTCATCGACCAGCAAATTCAAGTCCATGAGCATCAAGAAAATGTAAGAGATCATCTCTTTCAAAGTAAGCGTTCAATCAAGGACACCACAAAGACAGGAAGATATCTAACGTTGATATTTTCCGACATCGTAGATCTATTTGAACAAAGCATGGCGACTCATTACGATTACAATGCCGTCAGCGAAAAATTTGGCCACACCGGCATCTTGAACCGTTTCAAATTCACGATATTAAAAGTGACCAATGAACTGGACCACTTGGCTTATCAGCTTAATGCCAATAAAATTCCGAAACCGCTATACAATTTCAACAATGACATCGATAGCTTAGTCCAATCCATTGATAGGATTGAACAGGAATACCAGTATAATACCATCGCTCTAAAAAAGGTGGTAATCAACCTTCGGAATATTGTAGCTCAGCTAGAAAGGATATACAATTTGAGTCTCCTATCCGCCAAAGACATCAAGAAAGAAGATGTTGACAATGCCGAAAAATTTGTCAATAAGGTCAACTTAGATTGGAGCCAATTTGAAGAAAATTTAAATCTAAAATCTACAATATTCAGGCATGCTATACGAATGTCCATTGTCATGACATTCGGCTACCTTTTGACTAAATTACTGGGCTTTGGTCAATTCAACAGCTATTGGGTCATGTTGACAATAATGGTCATCCTAAAACCGGGTTTTGGCCTTACTAAGGAGCGAAACGTACAACGTTTGATCGGGACCATTGTAGGTGGAATTATCGGAACAATTATCTTGGTTACCATACAGGACGAAACCACTCGATTTATACTGCTAGTATTTTTCTTTCTTACGGCCTATAGCCTATTTAGGATTAACTATATCGTCGCCGTGATGTTTATGACCCCTTATGTATTGATTCTCTTAAGCTTCAATGGAATGAATACGTTGGAAATGGCTCAAAGCCGAATTATTGATACTTTTCTAGGAGGGATGCTGGCCTTCGTCTCGAGCTACATCATTCTGCCAAATTGGGAGAGCACACAGGTAAAGGGAAATATGCGAAAATTGCTTATGGCCAACTATAATTACATCGCACAAATCATCAAAATCATTTCGGGAGAAAAACCGACCCTCACGGAATTCAAACTGGCTAGGAAAGATGTATACATCGCTACTGCCAATATGGGGTCCACTTTTCAACGGATGCTTACCGAGCCTAAATGGAAACAAAAAAACACAAAGGAGCTGAATAGATTTGTCATCTTCAACCATATACTGTCCTCGTACTCTGCAACACTGACTAGAAGAGTGTGGGAAGCTAACTCTTCGGAATTGAACAATGAACATCTCAGACTGGTAAAGAAAACGCTAAACAGCCTTGAACAATTAATCGCAGCTTTAGAGGATGAGCACGAACAACATCCATTTTTTGCAATTAAATACTCATTACCTAAGGGGACAAATGACAACAATGAGTCCGAAGAGTCAAAATTAATTACAGAGCAATTACAGTTTTTGAATAAAATTTCCTCAGATTTACAAAAATCGGTCATGCACATCATCGATGTCGAAAAACAATCAAAATTGGAAGCGCTAGAGAATGAATCAAAAAATAGTTGAACTCGATATACTTATTATCGGTGGAGGGCCAATAGGCTTAGCATGCGGAATCGAAGCAGATAAAGCCGGACTTTCTTATATTATTGTTGAAAAGGGCTGCTTGGTCAATTCTCTGTACCATTACCCCGCCAATATGACATTCTTCTCTTCATCAGAGCGATTAGAGATTGGCGATACACCGTTTGTCACTACAAATCCTAAACCCCGACGCATCGAAGCGTTAGAGTACTATCGCCGCATTCAACAGAAATTTGAATTGCGGATAAAGTTGTTTGAAGAGGTTACTGACGTAATTCCGGAACTAAATGGCAGCAGCTATCGAGTGCAGACCAGCAAAGGGGAATATATTGCCACCAACGTAATAGTTGCTACGGGATTCTATGACCATCCCATATTATTGAATATTCCAGGCGAAGACCTAAGTAAAGTGCGACATTATTATAACGACCCACATTACTACGCAGGTCAAAATGTGGTCGTAGTGGGAGCCAGCAACTCTTCAATAGACGCAGCGCTAGAAACATATAGAAAAGGTGCGAAGGTAACCTTGGTCGTCCGGGGAAGTGAGATAAGTCCCCGGGTAAAATATTGGGTCAAGCCTGATATTGAAAATCGTATTCTTTCCAAAGAAATAGATGTTTTATACAACAGTTTCCTCAGCAGAGTAAATAATGATAGTGTAGAAATATCCACACCTGATGGCGTACAAACTATCCAAAACGACTTCGTACTGGCATTGACGGGCTACAAACCTAACTTTGACTTTCTAAGCCGTATTGGAATATCTATTCCAAATGAATCCCCGATGATTCCCTTACACGATTTAGAAACTATGGAAACCAATATGAATGGAATATATCTAGCTGGAGTCGTTTGCGGCGGACTAAATACCCATTTATGGTTTATCGAAAACTCAAGAGTTCACGCCACCCAAATTGTAGCACATATCCTGTCAAAAAAACTAACTTCTTAACCCATTCAAGAAAATCTTAACCATTTTCTTTTGAAGATCCAAAATAAAGTCAAACTCCTCTTTGGTTGGGAAAATCATACATTTCATATCTTTCATAATACCGATACGCATACCGAATAATGAATACAACAATAGTTTGGAAGTGCCATCCAAATCATCCACTATCAATTGACCTTTGTTCACGCCGATCTGCAACACTCGACCTATAAGATGCGCTTCTTTCTCAAAACACTCCTTGATTACCTTTTCGACTTCAGTTGGCATCTCCTTCACAAGTGTAGTGGATTGCTCAAACAAACTGTAATACCGATTTATTAGTTCAATCCGTTTATTGAGAGCAAACATCATAGCCTTCTCATAATCATCACAACTATCTACATAGACACCAATCTCATTGATCATTTCGTCCATCACATACTCAAAGACGGCCGAATAAAGGCTATTTTTATCCGGAAAATAATAATATAAAAGCGCTTTGGAAAAGGACAAATCCTTCGCAATCTCCGCCATCGTTGTCTTAGACATCCCAAAGTGAGCAAACCTTCTTGTTGCCGCCTCTAAGATTTTTATTCTTTTCAAATCTGCGTTTGCCATTTCTTATTTTTAATTCTTCTTAAATAAAAGCTTTATACTATATTTACCACCTTATATCACTGATAAAGTTAGTGATTTTTTTGAACATTTGAAAACTTTAGTCAAAAAATGGAGAGCCTGATACAGGAGAATGTCTCACTAAAACCCTTCAATACATTTGGAATTGCCGTACAAGCAAAGCAATTTGTAGAAATAACAAAAAGAGAACACCTTTCTCAACTCTTCAATGAAGGCCTTTTTAAGCAAGATTTTCTAGTATTAGGCGGCGGAAGCAATATATTATTCACACAAGACTATACTGGATTACTAATCAAAATTAACTTGAAAGGCATCGGGTATACTATCCAACAAAATCATTCTTTTGTAACAGCCCAAGGTGGGGAAGTATGGAATGATTTGGTATGGTATTGCATTGACCATCAATTCCCAGGGCTTGAAAACATGGCGCTCATTCCCGGCACCGTGGGTGCCTCTCCAGTTCAAAATATTGGAGCCTATGGCACCGAATTGATGCATGTCTTTTATAGTTGCCTAGCCTTTGATACAACCTCTGGTCAATTTGTTACTTTTTATGAGGACGATTGTAATTTCTCGTATCGCGAAAGTATCTTTAAATCTAAATATAAAAATCGATATATCATTATTGAAGTAACCTATAAGCTCAATCTAAGCGCAACTATCAACACCAGTTATGGAGCTATTGAAAAAGAGCTGTCGAACCGCCTAATCCAGCACCCAACCATAAAGGATATCGCAGAGGTAGTGTCCTATATTCGAGTCGAAAAACTTCCAGACCCTAGCACAGTGGGAAATGCAGGCAGTTTCTTTAAAAATCCGATTGTTCCAAAATCCACCTTGCAACGGTTATTAATTGATTTTCCGGAAATTGTTCATTATAAGATAGATGAGGAGAGTTATAAACTTGCCGCCGGATGGCTTATTGAACAGTGTGGCTGGAAAGGGAAAAAGCAGGGCGGAGCGGGAGTGTGGCATAATCAAGCACTTGTACTGATTAATGCCAATCAAGCCACAGGCAAAGAGATTTTTGAACTATCGTCCACAATTTTGAACGATGTGTATAGTAAATTTGAAATACAGCTTGAACGAGAAGTGAATATTTTTTAGTCAGTGACATTAAATTTCAATTAATTTTGAGTTAATTAACACACTGAATTACAAATCCAATATAGTCCAAAAGGGTGATAATTCACTCTCCAGGCACCTTTTTCTATTATTAATCAACAGTAGAATTCCAACTACCTCCTCCAATATCCCAAATTCCAGCAGATTTTAGCATAGTATTTGCATCATTAGACTTGAAACCGTAGCTCTAGTTTAATTGAGCATATATAAATAGAGTATCTTATTATCATAGTGTTAACTCATTTGTGCATAAAAGTGCATAGATTTAAAACCAATCAAGTATGACTAATATCGAATTTAACTCAATGGTTATCCAGCATGCGAATTCTCTCAAGCTCTACGCAAAAAACTTTACCAGAGATCAAGATGACGCCAACGATTTAGTACAAGACACGTTGCTAAAGGCTGTCACTTATTTTGGAAATTTTAAAGAAGGCACCAATCTCAAAGGCTGGCTTTACACAATCATGAAAAATACGTTTATCAACAATTATAGACGTATTGTCAAAACCAACTCCTTCATCACTAAAGAGGAGGAAATAACCAGTGCGAACCTGTTTGTTTCTGCCACGAAAAATGAAGGTGAAAACAAATTTATCATGGAAGATATCAATAAAGCGTTGACGAATCTGGCAGACGAATACTATATTCCCTTCAGCATGTACTTTGAAGGATATAAGTATCATGAAATATCAGATCACCTCAATATACCTATAGGCACTGTCAAAACAAGAATTCACGTTGCACGTAAAGCAATGAAGAAAACATTGGTGGCTTACAAATAACAGCATCCGAAAGAAGCTCAATTTGTTATTTTTGCACAATGATTGACAACAAAAACAACTATCCTTCGTATTCGAGATTTAAACTAGCATTACGCAATGGGCAGGATAGGCCGGAAATATGGGTTGCTTACAAAGGTATAATCTACGATGTGTCTTGCAGTAGGCTCTGGCGAGATGGTAAACACTATGAACATTGGGCTGGTCAAGATTTGACAGATGAACTCAAAGATGCCCCTCACTCCTGTCAAGTATTTGAACGATTTCCAATAATTGGACTTTTGATATGATTGAGATAAGCGGACTATTCGCTTATCTCAAACTTAGATAGTGCTATAAACTGTCCAATCCTAAGCCTAATCTGATCTTGGGTCAGACACTGTAAACTCTCCGTCCCAAAACGCTCTACACAAAATGAGGCTAATGCCGAACCGTAGATAATCGCATTTTTCATATTGTTGAAGTTGACGGTATTGACTTTAGCCAAATAGCCTATGAAGCCTCCTGCAAAAGAGTCTCCCGCGCCCGTTGGATCAAAGACTTCAGCTAAAGGCAATGCTGGTGCATAGAAGACTTGATCATCACCAAACAACAATGCTCCATGCTCTCCCTTTTTGATAATCAAGTATTTTGGACCCATAGTCAAGATAATCTGAGCAGCCTTCACTAATGAATATTCTCCAGAGAGTTGACGGGCTTCCTCGTCATTAATAGTTAACACATCAACCTTTTTCAAGACGGCCTTTAAGTCGCCCATGGCCACATCCATCCAAAAGTTCATGGTGTCTAGAACAACCAATTTGGGCTTTGTTTTCAACCGCGAAAGCGTCGTCATCTGAACCTGAGGGGTCAAATTACCTAGCAACAAATACTCACAGTCTTGATAATTGTCAGGCACAACAGGGTCAAAATCAGCCAAGACATTCAGTTCTGTGACCAAAGTATCCCGCGTGTTCATATCATTATGGTAACGTCCTGACCAAAAGAATGATTTGCCTCCTTCAATAATCTGCACGCCTTCTGTATCGATACCTTTACTTTTTAGCAAATTTAGATTGTCATCACCAAAGTCCTCACCAATGACCGAAATCAACTTTACATCATTGTAAAGATAGGAAGCCGCCATTCCAGCAAAGGTAGCAGCGCCCCCAACGATTTTTTCGGTTTTGCCAAAGGGTGTCTCTATTGCATCAAACGCAACCGTACCAATAATTACTAGACTCATAATTGTTGTTTAATTTTCAAAACAAAAAAAAACCGGCCAATTAATAGCCGGTTTCAACATTGCTCCTGAAGCTGGGCTCGAA
>JROE01000074.1 GCA_000783305.1 Sphingobacteriaceae bacterium DW12
TACTCAAAACGTATCCTATCTATAAAACAAATACTCTATAAATGCTATATAACATGAAAAAACTAATAAAATGGTTGACAGAAAACTTTGGAAAAGAATCTTCTTTTCTCAGATACTTTACGATTTGGCGAGAATTTTCGTCTCTGGCAGTAGGACTACTACTCTGGGCGCATAGTGCTGCATTTTTACATTGGATTGACCCTACTGCNTGSCADAGAGAATAAATCCAGTAAAACGATTTCTTGAGATTCCATTTATAAATGCTTTTGTTATTCTGAATTTGTTTGCCAATTCCTTAAAACTGTTCTTTTTTGAACTTATTTTTTAGTACTGTTTATTTTGGTAATGATAGGAAAGTGATACGTATTGGTTTCGGTTTGAGATCTCTTAATTCTTGATTATGAAATTTAAAATGCTAAATCATTGTATACTAAAC
>JROE01000075.1 GCA_000783305.1 Sphingobacteriaceae bacterium DW12
CAGGGCTAAAAGAATACCTGATTACTTTTATCCGAAAACAGATTGATTTATTTGAAAAGCAAACTGAATTACAACAGTCTGATGTCGATAAAACTACTGAAGCTACTATTGGCATTGTTGATATTGCCGAAACCAAAATCGTCAAAAGAAAAATTAATCTTACGGTTTCAGAATTGGCATTGTTCTCACGATTGTTTGCCGAGCTGGAGATCATCTCCATTAAAGATAATAAACATCAATATTTTAAATTCCTTTCTCAAATCTACACTTCCAAAGATCATCCTGAAATTTCTGCGAATAGTATCAAAAATGGATT
>JROE01000076.1 GCA_000783305.1 Sphingobacteriaceae bacterium DW12
TTACAAGCTTCTGTACTGTACCCTCGGAAGCCCCAATTTCTCTATCGATAGCAGTCATATTGAAAATAGTTATATGTTTTTTTAACCATTTTACTACTTTATCACGTATTTCAGGATTTTCAATGTAGATTTTTTCTTTATAAACAGAGGATAATTGTTCCCATCGTTCTGCTAAAGCAATTTTTAAATTTTGAAGTTCTTCCTGCTTATTGT
>JROE01000077.1 GCA_000783305.1 Sphingobacteriaceae bacterium DW12
ATTCTAAAGCAGTACTGTGAAGCTGTTTTAATAAACTGGTTAACTCGGCTTCGGTCTTTAAACCATCCAGTAAGCCACTTTCTAAAAATTGTTTCTTTAAATCTTCCATAAGAAAACTGTGTTATTAAAATTAAACAAAAAAAATTAGGCGGGTTTTAAAACCCGCCTAATTTTTTTTGTTTAATTTTAATAACACAGTTTTCTTATGGAAGATTTAAAGAAACAATTTTTAGAAAGTGGCTTACTGGATGGTTTAAAGACCGAAGCCGAGTTAACCAGTTTATTAAAACAGCTTCACAGTACTGCTTTAGAAT